>NZ_CP031455.1:0-2312500 GCF_003391135.1 Streptoverticillium olivoreticuli subsp. olivoreticuli
TACGGGCCTGCCCGGCGAAGCCGAGTAGCTGTCGAAGCGGCATGGGCGAACTCAAGGCCACACGGGGCTCATCACTACGTGTCGAGAAGGCATGCATGGTCGTTGCGGCTGCTGCCCCGTGCCTAGGGTGTCGTGTCAGGTGGTTCCATGATCGGGTTCCAGGCGAACCAGCCCAGGTTTCCTTCACCGAGTTCCCACGGGGACTCCAGCAGCAGTTTCCGGGTTGCCCCGAGGTCCGCGGTGACGGGAGCAGGGGCGGGGCCGATGCGGGTCATCAGGTCACCCCATTCGTGCAGGAACTCCTCGTCCTCATCGCGCAGCCGACGCATCGCCGCGTCCACGCAGGCAGCCCATTTCGGCATCCCGTAATGGCCATCGTGAGTCCCGATGCGGGGAGCGCCGGCGAAGAGGAGGAAGTCATCCGGCGGCAGTCGCTTCTCGAAGTGCCTGAACATGTCGATGCGCTGTTTCACCTGTTTCTTGATCTCTCCGAGGAATCCCCAGCCGAAGTCCGTCAGGGTCCCCTCGCATCCCGGCCAGACCATCTCCCGGTCCAGGATCAGGTCCTCCAGTGCGTACAGACGGAACGGGGCGTCAGAGCCCAGGAGATCGAACGCCTGCCGGGTGAGCCAGGTGTTGCGGGCGAACATCGTCCCGTCGCGCAATGCCTTGCGCCGGCTGGTCGGCCGGGAGGCGTGCGCGTCCTCGATCGGACCGTTGCGCCAGACGGACAGGACGATCCCGTGGGCCGCTGCCCACCGCAGTCCGTCCTGCGTCTCGAAGACGCCCATCTCCCGAAGGCGCTGCCGTGCCCAGTCCAGCGTGTCCTGGATGTCCTCGCCCACCGGCTGCCTCTCCCCCATGGTTCTCCGCACCCTCGATTCGAATCTTCGGTGTTCCTGTACAGCCGCGCGGTGCAGCGCCTACGGGAAGTCAGTCCAGGCCGGGACCCCTTGTCGTCACGCCGTCCGCCGGGCCGTTCTCAGGCGGGCCGGACCGATGGAAGGCCGCGCTGAGCGCGTGCAGTTCGGCACGGCGAGCCCGTATGAGCTCCTCTGGCTGGCGCAGGGCGGTGTCCAGGAGCCACACGCCACGGCGAAACGGCTGGAAGCCGACGCTCTCCCACAAGGCAGCGATCTTCTTCTTCGCCTGGCGGCGGTAGGCCTCGGTGGCCTTCTCACGGTCTTCGGGGTACTCGCCCATGGCCGGATAGACCGCGACCGCGCAGCAGCCGCCGGACAGGCGTCGGATCGCTTCGGCCGCCAGGGCCGGGCCCAGCCCGAAGCCCCTCCACGCCTTGTCGAGGCTGACGCGATCGAGGAGCAGCAAGTCGCCGACGGGGTGGGTGACCGCTTTCTCGAACGCGGCGCTGTAGCCGTCGTGTCCGGACCGGCCAAGGACCGCGGACGCTATGACCTCGAGATCGCCGGACTCGGCGTCCGCCGCCTCCCACCGGTTGTCGCCGGTGTAGTCGCGCAGCCTCCACAAGATGAGGTGCCCGACCTCAGTACCCGCAGCCGGAGCGTGGCTGTTCTCGTCCTCTTCGTCATCCCACTCCTCGTCGCCCGCCTGCCCGTAGATGACGGTGACGTACCAGGATTCCAGCGTGTCCTCGAAGTCGTAAGGCACCGCAGGATGCCCGTGACCGTAGTGGAGGTGAAGCCGGGCGGGATCGCCCGGGAGCTCAGTGACCGGCCGTTTGGGCCTCGCTAATGCCATGACGCAAAGGGTAGAAGCGGGTACTGACAGCCCACCGGGAAACGGGAATCCAGGGGCGGGCGCGGTGGGGCCCGGGCGCGGTCACCGGTCGAGGAAGTCCGTCCAGCACGGCTGAAGTCCGGCGACCAGGGTGCCGGCGGTGTCCGCCAACATCTCGGCGCTGTACAGGTCCGCGGGCACTGTACATGGCAGCTGCTTGTCCGTCCCCCGCGTGGGCGGAAGTGCTGTAGCAGATGCAGACGGTCGCTGTCATCGCGATACCGAAGCCCGTCGCTGAGGCCAGGAGCCTATGGGAAGACGGTGGTATGCGCGATGACGTCCCTCGTGGCCGCCCCGGAGCGGCGGTGGTGCCCGCCGGTGTGAGCCGGATGGCGGCCGTGGGGCGGCTGTTGGAGCTGGACTCCCGTGGCGAGCTGGCGTCAACTCATGTCCGTCTGGTAGCCGACGCGTTGGGCAGGTCGGAGCGGACGGTGTGGCGGTGGCTGGCGGCCGCGCGGGCGGAGGGGCGCCTGGAGCGGGTGCCGGCCGGGCGGTTCGCGGTGACCGATGAGGTCCGGCGGCTGCTGGCGCTGTGGGGCGGCAACGCCTCGCGGGTGCACGCCGAGTTGGTCGAGCGGGCCCGGTCGGATCCTGCGTACGGGCCGGTGCCGTCGCTGGCGACGCTGCACCGGGCGATCAGGCGGGACCTGACCGCCGGCGAGCGCGCCGGACTGCGCCGCGGTGAGGCCGCGCGGCGGGTACACGACGTGTTCGCCAAACGCCCGCCCACCCACCGCAACGCGGTCTGGGAGGGCGACCACAAGCAGGTCCCGGTGGAGGTCGATGTGGACGGCGTGCTGGAGCGTCCGTGGGTGACCTGGTTCATCGACTGCGCGACCAAGGTGATCGTCGGGGTGGCCGTCACCCCGCACGAGCCCAGCCGGGACGCGGTCCTGGCGGCGCTGCGGAGCGCGATCGACCGGCGCGAGCCGTACGGGCCCGCGGGAGGGATCCCCGCCGCGATCCGCGTGGACCGGGGCAAAGAGTTCCTGTGCCAGACGGTGACGGCCGCCATGGGCGCCTTCGCCGTGGCCGTGGTGGACCTGCCCGCCTACACCCCGCACCTGAAGGGCACCGTCGAGGCGCTCAACGACGCAGTCGAGGAGATGCACTTCGCGGTCCTGCCCCGCTACACCCATCGCCAGAAGCTCCCCGGCGGGCGCAGCGCTGATCCAGGCGCGCCCGCACTGGCCTTCGAGGCCTTCGTCGCCGACCTGCTCCAGTGGGCGCGCTGGTGGAACAGCGAGCACCACCCCGACGCGCTGGCCGGACGGACGCCGCTTCAGGCGTGGGCGGCCGATCCCACCCCCGTCAGCGACGCCGGTGCCGAACAGCTGGCCCACTTCGCCCTGGAAGACGACGGGCGGGAGCGCACCGTCACCAGCCACGGCGTCCGGTGGCACCGGCGCGACTACATCGCCGACTGGATGGTGGGCCGCACCGGAATGCGGGTCGTCGTACGGCATCTGCCCCACCACGACGATGTCATCGAGGTCTTCGAGGCCGCCACAGGACGCCACCTGGGCAGCGCGTACCTGGCCGATGCCGCCACCCCCGAGCAGATCCGCGCGCTCAGAGCCGCGCGTACCCGAGCCGCGCGCCGGCTGCGCGCCGACCTGAAAGCGGCCGAGAAACTGCGCCGGGACCGGTTCAAGGCGCAGACCGTCCCCGGCCCCGCACAGCCCCGCCGCACCCCCACACACGGCGAGGCGACCAGCGAACTTACCGGCCGCACAGGCGAAGACCGGCGTGCCCTGGCCCGCCCCGGCCTCATCCCCCACGGCCCGGCCCCCAAGCACTGGGCGCTCCCCGGCGTGCCCCCACCCCGACAGCGGAAGGAAGACGATCACGGTGGCGAAGACTGACCTGTCCTATGGGCGGCTGCCCGCCGAGCACGAGGACCACTTCCTGGTCAAGGCGGCACAGCTGGTGGGCACCGACGCCCTGCTGACCACCCGGGACAACATCGAGATGGTCATCGCGGCCAAAGCGATGATGTGCGCATACGGGCCGTCCGGCTACGGCAAGACCATGGCGGTGAACTCCGCCCTGCGCGCCCTGGCCCCGAAGACCACCTACCGGCTCGAACTGCGCGGCGGGCCCACCCCGCGCGACATCCGCCACGGCCTGTTCCACGCCCTGCGCCTGCCCGGCGAACCACCCCGGCGGCCCATCGAGTTCGACACCCTCCTCAAAGAGGTCCTCGCCGAGCAGTTCAGGGTGCTGGTCTGCGACGAGGCCCAGTGGATGAGCCGCACCGGATTCGAGTACTGGCGCCACCTGTGGGACGACCGCAACACCGACATCGCCATCATCTTCGCCGGCGGCGACAACTGCTACAAAGTGCTGCGGCGCGAACCCATGCTCGCCTCACGGATCTTCATCTGGCAGGAGTTCACCCGGATCCCCAAGACCGAGATCCGCCCCGTCGTCCAGGCCTTCCACCCCATCTGGGCCACCTGCGACCTTGAACTGATCGACGCCATCGACGCCGAAGCCGCCCACGGCAGCTTCCGCAACTGGGCCAGCATCACCGCCCTCCTCCAAGAGGGCATGGCCAGCACGGGCACCGAACACGTCAACGAGGAACTCGTCCACTGGGTCTACAGCAAGATCGGCGGCATGTGACCGCGCCGCCCGTCAAACGCCCGAGCACGACGACAGCCGGAACCGGGCAGGCCGGGAGCCGGCATCACGCGCCGGGCACACCCACCACGATCATCATCGACCCCGACGACGACCCCGACGTGACAGCAGCCGCCCTCAACGCCCACTCCCCCACCGGCGGACGCATCACCGTCCACCCCACCCCGGGCGCCTCCCACCCGCCCGGCCTCGCCCAGGACGTCCTGACCGCACTCGGCAAACGTCTCCCGGGCCATGACCCTCACGTGCCCCGGCACCACAGCTCATGGGCCGACATGGTCCAACCCGCCTGGACCGCCGCCGCCAGCTGGATCAACGCGCACCGCGTCGGACACCTCATCGTGCTGCGCGCCCACACCCTCACCCCCACACGCTGGGAACACCTCGGCACGCTGCGGGCCCGCACCGGAATCCGCCTCACCCTCGTCTGGCACGCCAAGCCGGACGCACACCTCCAGGCACGGACAGCCAAACTCGGCACCGCACACCAGGAGATCCACGACCTGGACACAGTCCGAGCCCGCTTCCACCAAAAGGGCCCGGTACGCCCGGGTCCGCCGAGAAACGCCGGCGAGAGCCCCCGCGACTCGAGCAGCACCGAGCTCAGGCAGACCAGGGACATACAGCAGGTCGGGCACCCCCTCCACGCCGGACTCCTCGCCGCCCAGACACTCGCCCCGGACGCCACCGCCGCACAACTCACCGCCGTGCGACTCGCCGACCTGGCACCCGACGCCACCGCCCTCGCTCTTCCCCACCCCCCGTACCGCCCCACGAGCACACCCCGATGGCACCGAGCCCCCGCATGGACACAGCCCCTACTGACCGCCGCCCGGGCCTGGCACTACCTCAGTGGCCACCCACACGACAGCCACCACCTGTTCCAGCACACCAACTTCCACCACCACAACCAACTCACCGGCATCGCCGCCGCGTTAGGAATCCACGCTGCCATTGAGCAACTCACCGGCGACCCCGCCTGGCCCACACCGCCAGACACCCACTGACCTGCGCAAACACCCCACCGCGGTAGCACTCGGCACCCAACTGGGCGGCACACTCCGCAAAAACGACAGCACGAACCCCGCACCCACCGTCAGCAGCAGGCCGCACTCCCACCAGCACAAACACCCGTCACATCACTGACACAGCAGCACCGAACCCACCACGACAAACCCACCGAGATCACCAATCACGAGAGGGAAGCTCTGAGGGGACGTACCGTGCAGGAAACACACCCCAGCACACTCACTCGGCACTCGACATCCGCGCCCCGGCCCACCAGCACCGTCTCTGCCCTGCACCGAGCCAGGGCTGAGCCCCCGCGGGCACCGCCCACACCCCACCTGCGCAGCCGCTAGCATGTGACCGTCAGCACCTCAGTTCGCAGGGGGCCTGCAGCATTGTCGTGCCGGCCAGCCTGGAGGATCTCTGCCACCAGCCGATCCTGTTCGCCGGTGAACTGGACCGTGTTCTCTTTCACCCGGACTTTGCACAGCCACGGGCCGATCATGACGCGTTCGCCGTCGACTTCGATCCACTCCCGAGCGCCGAGTGGGCAGCCATGACGCTCCGCGAAGGCACGCAGCAGCAGGACGGTCTGTTCGAAGGAACGGCGAGACCTTGGGCCAGGCGTGGCGGCCGCCTTCCGTGCAGCAGCAGGACCTGACTGAGGGTCAATCCGAGGCGGGTGAGCAGGTCTTGCTGGCCGGGATCGAGCCGGTCCCAAGTGGTGAACTGGCGGTGCAGTCGGCTGCCGACCTTTAACCCCTTCAATCACCGCGTCACGGCGCAGCGTGGCGGGTCGTGGCCGGCTTCGATGTGGCGCTTGAGGAGGTGGTATCTGCGGTGTGCCAGTCTGGGCCGTGAGGGCGTGTCCAGTGGGGGTCGAGGGCAGTGAGCTGGCGTTCGGGGGTGAGGCGGTTCTTGCGGGCGAGGGCGCGCTGGTCGGTGAGGAACTGGCCACCGGGTTCCTGGGCGGGGATGGCGAGGTGGCCGTGTTCTGCCTGGTAGGCGGTAACGGTAGTCAGGTGGCCCTGCCAGGTGGCCTCGTGATCGTCCCAGATCATGCCGAGGGCATCGAGTTCGGTGATCCAGTCCTCGGTGAGGGTGCCTTGCCGACGGGCGGTGCGCTGGCCGGTGATGAGGATGCCCAGGTGGTAGCCGTAGGCATCCTCATAGTCCGCGGGAACAGGCAGTTGCTGGTGTTCGGTGTGGAAGCGGGTAGCGGCGGCCAGGCCGACGGGGAGCGAAGTGGGCAGTCCCATCGGCGGGCCAGGCGAGCAGGTCCATCGTGCGGGCAATGGTATTGGGGTCAAGAGCGTCACGAACACCGTCGCACGCCCGCGCCGGGCCAGCCACGACGCCAGGGACCCGGGGCTGTTGGTGCTGTGCACCCCACGGCACCCGCAAGAACCGGATGCTTACTCGCCTTCAACGAGGAAACCGCCATCAACGGCTCCAGGCGCCCATCCGCGCGGGTGCTCTGGGCCCAATGCGCGATCAGGTCCAGAGATGGCACCCGACCAACAGATGACGGGTGTCCAGCGCCTCCGCGGTACGCAGCGCGGTCAGGGTCTTGCCCGTACCACAGGCCGAGGCCACGTGCCCGCGGGTGTGGGGGCAGGCAAGGTGACGCACCGCTTTATCGACTGCCTGCTGCTGATCCGGGCGCAGCACACGACGGCCAGCAGGGCAGGCGCGAAAAGCCGTAGCGACAGAAGCCTCAGCCGCGGGCTCAGGGCTGGAGGGCATGACGGACCTCAACTCACAAACAAGGGCGCAGCCGACAGAGTTCATCCTCCCGCACCAGCGCCAGCAACCACTGCCGGACCACGCACGGCCGCGAACAGCCCTTTTTGATCCACTGCTGCAGGGCCAGGCCCACCACAGGTACGGCATACCGTCACCACAACGACCGTGCCCGGCCCCCTCCTTCAAAGAAGCCACGGCTCACAGCCTCATACCTCACAGTCCGCTCTGTCTACCTGCTGAAACAGTCCGTGAACCCCACAGCCCACAGACCAGCGGCCACACAGAAGCCCGACACGAGCACGAGACGCAGCAAGGACTCTCCTTCCGGACAACAAGCCGTAGCGCCCAAACAGAACGACCACCAGCAAGCCCGCGACATCGGACTCCTGCTCTGAAACCCCTGCGGACATCATGAGATGAATCCGGGCGAAGTGGCAGACCCCGGAGCCACAGCCACGGTGACGGTGGGGCTTCCGGGCTACTTTCCTGCAGGCCCCTGTCCGCCCTCCGCACCGGCCTCGGCACCCCGGAATCCGCTGGTGAAACCGGGGGCGCACCGCGCGGATCGCCGGTACGTTCCCGGCTGCCGGGCAACGGTCCCCCGGTAGCTTCCCTGCTGGAGGCGCTCAGGCCTGGAAAAGCACTGCCGACGCCGTCCCGTACTGGTCCGCCGACGACCGCCGACGCATACGTTCCCGTGACGCCGGCCGGTGTGCCCCAGGTCAAGGAATCCCCGCAGTTCTTCCACAGCGACCGGCCGCCCCCATCGGCGCCCGCGCCCGCCCAGGCATGCAGGAACCGTCGTCGTCGCTTCCGGAAAGCCCCATCGTCCTTGCCGCCTTCGCAGGCACACCCCGGCCGGGCGGCCAACCCGGTCACCGGCGTACGAGAACCCCCGCGAGCATGAACAGTACTCGTTCAACGGTGCACGACGCTCTGATCCGGGACCCGGAATCATCCATGGCCAACTGCCAGACCACACCGGCCGCGCGCCGGCAGACCCACTCTCCCTCCCCCTTCCCTCCTTCCTCTGCGCTCCACCGAAAACAAAGCAAGATCACCAGATCTGCCTTCGAAAGACAGACGCCAGGGCGTAGGGGTGCCTTCGAAACAGCCCCAGTCTCCTTGGGGCAGGCTGCCCAGACGCAGTACCCGCTCCGGCAGTGCCTGCACGCCGTCTGCCACGGCCAGGCCAGCCCCCGCGCCTGTATCGGTACAGCGCGTGTCCGGGGCCTGGTCCGGGCAACGGCAGGGACAGTCCGTGGTGCCGGGACCGGGCCCGCGGGAGCGGCCGGGGCGGACCGGCAGGCCGGGCGCAGATCCCGCAGAGAGCCGCCTGTCCGGGCCCGGCAGCCTGCCGGACCACTAGACTCGCTTACCAAGACTTTCCACGACGCCGGGGAAATTCCGCCAAGGGAGGACTAGCTGCCGTGAACCCTGAGCATTTCGAGCTGCTGGAGGAAGCACGCCGCGTTCTTCCTGACGGGTTCAAAACGGAACTGTCCGGCGACATCATCGTCATGCAGGCCTCGCCCTCGGCCCTCCACCAGCTCAACCTGAGCAAAATCCGGAAACAGTTCGACGGACACGCCCCGGCCGGATACGTCGACACAGGGAACACCGATCTGGCCTCGCCCCAGACATCCGCCGTACGCAACCCGGACCTCACGTACCTGCCCGAAGAGGCGATGACGACGACCGAAAGCAGCGTACCGGCAGAACTCGCCCTGATCGCCGTGGAAATCGTCTCACCGTCCAACCCGGAGAACGACTGGGTCGGGAAACTCCGCGACTACCCCCGCATGGACATCCCGCTCTACCTCGTCGTCGACGCCCGGCAGAAAACCGTCACGCTCTTCAGCGAGCCTGCAAACGACCGCTACCGCATGAGAGAAGACGCCGACTTCGGAGAACCCGTTCACATCCCTGCCCCCTTCTCCTTCCTCCTCGACACCACCGGCCTGAAGCCCTACTGACCCCGGTCTGCCACGGGACCCGCACCAGCAGACAGCCCGCACGGGCACAACAGCGGTCCGGAACCGGACCGCACGAGGCAGCCGGGAGGCGGCAGCCGGCACCTGGCGGAACCCGGCCCCTGCCAGACCCGCCCGCGAAGGCCACCTCAACGTCGCCGCGAAACACGCCGAGCACGTGGGACCAGAAGCCGACAGGCCGCCAGGGCAGCACCGAGGAGCTCCTGGCAGTCAAGCCCGGCATGGTCCTCGACAACATCAGGAAACGGACCGACAAGCCCAACCCGGAACGGCGGGCCGCACTCGGCATGCAGTGGACAGCAGCAAGGGTGGGGCGGTCGTAGTGGACGGGTTGCTGGAGGCGTTGGCGGAGGCATCGTCGCCTTCGTGGGTACGGCGTGCGCAGGCCGGGAATACCCTGGCCCCCTTCGCCTTCGCCGGGGTTCCTGAAGCCGCAAAGGCACTGGGGAGCCTGCTCCTGGACGTGGAGGACACGGCGGTGACGCGGCAGACGGCCGAGGCCTTGGCGCGGGCGGGGACGGTGGCCTCGGTCCGGGTCCTTGCGCGGGCGGTAGCCGGGGCCAGCGTCAGTCACGGCGACTGGATGCTGGCGGGGGTGCACGATGCGCTCGCGGGGAGGGCCGGGGTACCGAACCTCCTGGCCCTGTGCGAAAGGCTGGTCCAAGACCCGGAAGCAGTCGTTCGTCGGGGCGCCGCAGAAATCCTGGAGTGGGCACAGAGCACAGGAGGTTGAGGCGGATGTCTGCCGGGATCTTTTGCGTGTCTCCCCTGGCCGGAGAGACGACGTTGTCCTACTTGTGCCGGATCGCTGCCTCCTACGGACTTGAGGAGAAGGCGTTGCTGTCCTGCTGGAAGGGGGTCGGTCACCGGCCTCGGCATGAGGGCGGGGCGTTGCGTTGGGATGCGGAGGTGCTGCTGAACGCAGCGGGCCGGCGCGCGCTGGTGAGGTTGGGCGGTGCTGAGGAGGGGGTGCTGGGGCGGGCGTTGCATCCTGGGGACGGGAAGACCCCAAGTTCGGTGCGCAGCAGGACGCCGTGGAGCGGGCGTTGTGGCGGGTGGGAGGTGCGGTGGTGGGGCCGGTGGCATTCGGGTGCCGGCTGTGCACGGCACGGCGTACGGGCGAGCCGGCCCGGGTGGTGCGGTACGCGGCGCGGTGGGAGCGGGTGTGCGTACGGCACGGGCGGTGGGCCCTGGACGCGGATGCTGATCAGCCACTGGAGTACCTGGATGTGCAGGGTGTTCCGGAGGTGGGCGTCGCGCAGCGGTCGTGGTGGGGTGTGGTGCGGCGGGCGGCGCGGGCGGGGGTTGATGCGGGTGAGGTGTTCGGGCTGGCGTATGCGGTAGTGGCCCGGTGGTGGGAGGGGGCGTACGGGTGGGAGCAGGAGGAGATCTGGCCGCGCCGCCTGCACCAGGTCGCCGGGGGTGATGCGGGGAGTGATCTGGAGTGGTGGCGGGCGGTGGGGCGCGATGCGGTCATCTTCCCCGAGGTGGTGGCGGTCGCAGATGCCCTGCTGGATCCGGTCATGGCGCAGCTGGTGTGGGCGGACAGCGGCGGTGAGCGGCCGCGGGCGTTGCCCGCGGATGGGCAGTTCTGCCGTCGGCTCGGCGAGCGATTGGGAAAGCAGTGGCTGGGGCCGCTGATCGCGGTCGACTACGGGTGTCCGCTGCTCGCGTGGATGGGGAGCGTTATCCGTCTGCGTCGCCACCCCGGGGGTCGGCCCGGGCCGTATGCGCGGTTCGACGAGAACCCGTGGTGGGTGCGGCAGGAACACCGGCCATCGACGATGGCCGCCGGACTGCGGGTCTTGTCCAGAGAGAAGAAGGCACCCGGCTCCGGGACGAACTGGCGCGCTGTGGTGCCCGCGGAGCAGCGCTTCCTGATCACCAATCTCCTTGGGGAGGCCGAGGAGCAGTTGCAGCAGTTGCACGGCGCCCAGGTCGGCACCACCGCTGAGGTGGCCCGGTCCATGCTGGAGGGTCTGAGCCGTGGGAGCGATCTGCTCGACCAGGTGCTGCTGCGGGTCATGGTGGCGGCCGTGAACGCCGGGGTGAGGCTGGATATGGAGGTCGCTTTCAGCAGTCCTGCTGGACAGGTGACGCAGCTGTCGTGGGAGCAGGCGGTGACATCGGTGCGGTTCGAGGAACTGGCGCCGGTGTCGGCGTTCCCGGTGGTGCCGGGGCGTCGGTGGGGGCCCGGCTGGTGGTGGTCGGCGACCACAGGGCGGCATGTCGTGCACGGTTCGGCTGCAATGCGCACCCAGCTGATGCTGCTGGACCGGGATCCGGCGGTGACCGGTCTGGCGGGGCGGCCTGTTCGGTTCGCGTGGCGGGATGAGACGGATGGTCGGGTGCGCTCGTGGGTGCCGCAGCTGTTCGCCCGGTACGCCGACGGCACCGGGCTGTTCGCGGACTGTCCCTCGAGCCCGGCCTCCGGCGGGGCCAGGGCGCAGCGGGCGGGGGCCGTGCTGGAAGCGGCGTGTGCGCGGGTGGGGTGGGCGTACCAGCGGCTGGAGCCGCTGCTGGCGGTGGTGGCCGGGAATCTGCGGTGGCTGGCCGGCTACCGCCATCCCCGGTACCGGGGGCCGTCCGGGCTGCAGGCCGCGCTGGTGGAGGCGTTCGCCGTGTCGCGGCCGTTGTTGGAGGGGGCGGCGTCGGTGGGTGATCCGCTGCAGGTCTTGCCCGTCGTCTACCACGCGTTGTGGTCGGGACAGTTGGCGGCGGGACTCGATGAGCCGCTGCATGGCGGATCGCTGGTCCGGGTGCCTGCCGATGGTGGCCCAGAGCGCGGATCGGGAGCGGGGATCGACATGCTGGGTGGGGAGTGAGCACGGTGGGCGGCAGCAAGGAGGCGGGGCGGCGTCCGGTGGTGGAGGTCGGCGGCCACGTGGTCTACCGGGGGCAGACGTTTCAGGTGGTCGGCCTGCAGGGGCAGCGGGTGGCTCTGCTGGGTGAGGACGGCACGGACACGTCGTTGCTGCTGGGGCGGTTGTTCGCCGATCCGGGCTTTGCGGTGGTGGGCGCGCGGGCGCCGGACGTAGTGCCGCAGTGGGGGCTGTTCGAGACAGTACCGCTGGCAGCCCAGCAGCGGGCACTGGCGTGGCTGCCACACATCCGGGAGGTGGAGACCGGCTGGCCGCACCCTGAGGGCAGCCGGGAGGGGCAGGTGATGCGGGAGGAGTACGACCCCGGGCGGTGGATGCTGGCGCAGCGGGAGGAAACCAAGGCGAAGGAGATGACGGCGCTCGGCTTTACGCGGGTGACGCGTTTGACGGTGCAGAAGATGCGGCTGGCGTATCGCAAGCAGGGGCTGTGGGGGCTGGTCGACAAACGCACGGTACCCATGCGCAGTCGCCGTCCCACGGGTTATGCCGACGAGCGGGTCGTGGCCGCGGTGCTGGAGGGGCTGCGCCGGCAGCGGGGCCGGTCGAAGGGGACGGTGAAGGGGCTGCAGGTGCTGGTCAAGCAGATCCTGGAGGAGACGCACGGGCGCGGGGTGGTGGAGATGCCGTCACGGTCGTCGTTCTACCGGCTGGTGAGCGTGCTGGCGGATCCAGCAGATCGGCCGGGATACGGGGCACGGACGGCCACTGCCCCGGTGCGGGGAGCGCCGGTGCCGGTGGCGTTGCGGCCCGGGGAGCAGGTGCAGATCGACACCACCCGGCTGGACATCATGGCCGTCCTGGAGGACGGCACTCTGGGACGCCCTGAACTCTCGATCGCGGTGGACGTGGCGACGCGGTCGATCCTGGCAGTGGTGCTGCGGCCGCACGGCACGAAGGCCGTGGACGCGGCGCTGTTGCTGGCCGAGATGGCAGTTCCTCATCCGGCGAGGCCCAGGTGCCGTATGCGCGGATGCTGTCGCTGGATGCGCGGCTGGAAGGGGCGGCGGCCCGGCCGGTGATCGTGCCGGAGACGATCGTCGTGGACCGCTGGAAGATCTACGTCTCCGAGAGCTTCGTCGCCGCGTGCGAGACACTCGGGGTGAGTGTGTAGCCGGCCCCGCCACGGCGGCCGCAGGCCAAAGGGGTGGTGGAGCGGACCTTCGGGTCGATCAACGACCTGCTCTGCCAGCACGTCGCCGGCCACACCGGATCCAGTGTGCTGCGCCGGGGCCGGGAGACCATGGCGGAGGCGCAGTGGACGATCCCGCAGCTGCAGGACTTCCTCGACGAGTGGATCGTCTGCTGGCAGAACCGGCCGCACGAAGGCCTGCGCCACCCCGTACTGCCGAAGACGGTGCTCACCCCGAACGAGATGTGGGCCGCTCTCATCACCGTGTGCGGGTACGTGCCCGTGCCGCTGACCGGAGCCGACTGGCTGGAGCTGCTGCCGGTGCGGTGGCAGCCCATCACCGAACGCGGCATCCGCATCGATTACCGCGCCTACGACCATGAGGTGCTGGATGCCTGCCGCGGCAAGCGCTCCGACATCAATGGCCAGGGACGGCAGATGGGAGGTCCACCACAACCCGCATGATGCCCGCCAGGTCTGGGCGCGCCTGGGCGACGGGAGGCTCCATGAGATCCCGTGGATCCACCGCGACCACGTCCACCAGCCGTTCAACGACCAGGCGTGGCGCCATATCCAGGGCGAAGTCGCCCAGCGGGGCGACCGTGAACAGCACGAGGCCGACCTCGCCGATGCCCTCGACCAGCTCCTGCGCCGCACCCGTGCCAGCGCGGGGAAGCCGCGGAAGCGACGGGGCCGCAAGAGCCCCATCATCGTGCCCGGCAGCACGGCCGTGCTCGAGGGCCTCGCCGCCGGTCTGCCGGCACCACGCCAGTCGGCTGCCGCCGTCCCGGATGGCGGCCAGCTCGGAGAGCCTGAAACCGCGCCACGTGCCGTGAGGACGGCGCGGCAGACCCGGCAGACGACGAAAGAACGGCACGGAGCGGGCCGGTACCGGGCGAGGAGTGGGACGAGAGCCTGGACGACCTCGCCGCCACCCGCGCGACGGCTAGGACCGACATCGACGAGCCAGAGGAAGCGGACGCAGGCGCTTCGTCGGCTGGAGTCGGTACCGACGGATACGAGCTGTGGGACGCCGAAGCGGAGGCCGAACAGTGGTGAGCAGCCCTGCGGGCACGGGAGAGGCGTCGATGGACGGCGCCGCTTCACCCGCACACCAACCGGCGGGCTCTTCGGCGAACACCGAGGACATCCCAGGCGACGACGGGCAGGCGCAGCCCGGGGCAGTGACCGTGTGGGACGGGTTCACCCGCTTCGCCACCGCGCCCGTGACCGCGCCTCCCGCGCCCGGGGCACCCCCGCGCAGCCTGGCCGAACGCCTGGCCTACCACTCGCGGTTCGTCACCGTACGCACCCCGGCGATCGATATGCTGGCCAAGCAGGTACGCACCCTGATGATCCTGGGCTGCCACCAGCAGGTCGCCGCACGCCCGTCTCTGATCGTCACCGGTCCGGCCGGGGCCGGGAAGACCACGGCTCTGCTCCAGGTCGGGCGTGTCTTCCAGCTGGCACACATCCGGCGCCAGGGCGGCGTCGCCGCGGCTGCGGGCGGGCAGGTCCCGGTCGCCTACGTGCTGGTGCCGCCCGCGGCCGGCGCCAAGACCCTCGCCCT
Source organism: Streptoverticillium olivoreticuli subsp. olivoreticuli (assembly GCF_003391135.1). Lineage (GTDB taxonomy): Bacteria > Actinomycetota > Actinomycetes > Streptomycetales > Streptomycetaceae > Streptomyces > Streptomyces blastmyceticus. Next base: position 14,734 of record NZ_CP031455.1, read on the forward strand.
GGAATTCGCCCGCTACCTCGGCATCCCCACCACCGCCCGCATGTCCCAGGCCCAGATCGTCAACAGCGTCTGCCACACCTACCAGGCAGCCGACGTGAAGCTGGTGATGATCGACGAGATCCACCGGCTCAACCCCCGCACCACCACCGGCGCCCAGAGCGCCGACCTGATCAAAGACCTCACCGAGCGGATCGGCGCGACGTTCATGTACGCGGGGATCGACGTGGCTGCCACGCCGTTGTTCACGGGGGTGCGCGGGGCGCAGCTCGCCGCACGCGCCAGCCTCGTCGACTGCGACCCCTTCCCCGCCCGCGACGGTACGCATGAACCGTTCAAGGACCTGGTACGGGCGATGGAGAACGCACTCGACCTCCGCCACCACCGCCCCGGGAGCCTGGTGCGGCTGGCACCGTACCTCCACGCGCGCACCGCCGGCCGGATCGGATCCCTGTCCCGGCTGATCAAACAGGCGGCCCTGGCCGCGCTGGCCGACGGCACCGAACGCATCACCAAAACCACCCTCGAGGCTGTCCGACTGGACCACCTCGCCGAACAGCACTACCGGCCCCGCACCAGCACCAGGACCCGGTGAGCCAGAGCGTTCTCGCGGCCGCTGCGGCTGCCGCGTCCGACACCGAGCGGGGCGGCGCGCCCGTCGTTGGGGCACGGGTGCAGATCCCGCCCCCGGCAGCGGGCGCGTTCCGGGTACGGCCCCTGCCGTACGAAGCGACCGCCTCCTACCTGGAACGCCTGGCCAGTGTCTACCGGCTGACACTGCCCCGGCTCCTCGACGGCACCAGCATCACCCTGAACGGCCACGGCACCACGCCTGCAGCCACACTGGTCCTCTCCCCCACCGCCGCAAGCCGAGTGGCTGAAGTGGCCCGTCTCCGGCCGGACGCCCTCGCACGCGCCCTGCCCGGCCTGACCCAGGACGGCGCAAAGGCGGCGGGTCCGGCCACCGCGCGCTGGAGACCCGTCGAGCGCCGACAGCAAGCCGTAGCCGCCTGCACGATATGCGTCCGCCACCACAGCCACGGCGCCACCGACACCGCACGTATAGTGCGGCCGTGGCACCAACTGGTCTGCCCACGCCACCAGCAAGCCGCCCCCGACCCGCGACTCGACACACCGGTACACATCAGGGCCGTGCCCGGACACAGCCATCACCGGCCACTGCTCCCACCCGCAAATCCCCAGCCCAACAACAAAACACCAGACCAGAACAGCCCAGCTACCACAGAACCACCACCCCCGTCACAACCCGGCGGTCCTGGCACAGTTCATCCGGCTACGAGTGATCAACCCCGAGACGACGTTCTGGCGGCGCGGCATCGAGGCAGCCACCCGCTGGATCACCGAGACCGGGGCGCAGCAGCTGCGGGTGCCCTACGGGTACATCACCCCGACGGAATGGAAGCCTGCGGGGTTCCCGCTCGGGACGTGGCTGGCCGACCAGCGGAAGTTCGCCAAGGCCGGCAACCTCGACAGGGCCCGGGCGGAGGAACTGGACCGGCTGGGAATGGTCTGGTCCCACCAGGACGTCGCATTCGAGGAAGGACTCACCGCCGCCCGCGCCTGGACGGCCGTCCACGGACACTTCCTCCCGCCCGCCACCGCCGTCTGGGACGGCTACCCCGTCGGCACCTGGGCGAAGAACCAGCGCACCGCAGCCCGACTCGCGGAGAACATCGCGGAGCGCCGCGCGGCCGGCCTCCCTGTCGAATCCAGCGCCAAAGCCCTCACCGAGGCGCGGCGCGAGGCACTGGAGGAGATCGACCCGGGCTGGTGCCCCGTGTGGGATGCCGGGTGGCAACGCTGCTTCCGCCTCACCCAAGCCCACGTCGAAGGCGGCGGAACAGTGCCGACGGCGGCGGGCGAGGTGATCATGCAGGGCGAAGACCTCGGCCACTGGGCGTGGGCGCAGCGACTCGACTGGGGCCGGCTGCTGCCCGTCCAGCAATGGCTCCTCGAAAACGTCCTAGTACTGCAACGGTCTTTGTTGTGACGGTTGTGCAGCTTCTGGTGGGGTGTGGCCTCGTCGTTTGTAGTGGCAGATGCGGGCTTGGTATTGCCTTCTGCGTCGCCAGTGTGACCAGTGCAGGACATGGTCAGCTGGTGCGGGACGGCGGTTGGTGAGGCGGGTGATCAGGCGTCTGAGTTCGGGGAGGCTGAGCGGGATGAGGCCGGGGGATCCGTTTCTGCTTTCCCGGCGTCGAGTTCCCGGGCCCGCAGGACGGTCAGGGCGGCGTGGACGGCCATGGCCAGGGTGATGTGGCGGTGCCAGCCGGGGTAGCGGCGGACCTGGTAGTCGTCCAGACCGCATTCCTGTTTCGCGCTCTGGAAGCATTCCTCGACCGCCCAGCGGCTGCCGGCGATGCGGATCAGGTCATCCAGGGGGGTGCCGGCCGGGCAGTAGGCGATGTAGTAGGAGATCTCCTCGGGCCGGCGGATGCTGCGGCGTGCGATGACCCAGTGCTGCCGGTCCGGCCGGTGCCAGGGCCGGACCTCCACCCGGGCCCAGTCATAAACGCGGGGTCCGTGGGAGCCGTTGCCGCAGGAACGGCGCCTCCATTTCTGCCGGGACAGGCCCTCGAACAGGTCATGGACGGGGTGGTCGAGAGCCCAGCGGGTGACGACGGTGTCATGCCGGGTGGTAGCCATGACATGGAAGACGTCCGCCTGCTCGAGTTCGTATCGCCAGCCCTTGGAGAAGCCGTAGGCGGCATCCGCGGTCACCCACCGGAACGGGACTTTCTCCTCGATCGCCCGGCGGACCATGGCCTTGGCCATGGCCACCTTCGTCGCGAAGCCGGTGCTGTCATCAATGGCGGCCCGGCGGCATCGATCACGGTCCTCCGTCCACGACACCGGGAGATACAGCCTGCGGTCGATGAGGGTGCGGCCACGGTCGGTGGCATAGGCGAGGAACACCCCGACCTGGCAGTTCTCCGTCCGGCCCGCGGTGCCGGAGTACATTCGCTGCACCCCGGCCGAGGCTGTGCCTTTCTTGAGGAAGCCGGTGTCGTCCACGATCAGCACCGCCTCCGGGTCGCCGAGATACTCGACCACGTACTCCCGGACGTCGTCGAGGACATCATCGGCATCCCAGTCGATCCGGTTCAGCAGCCGATGGATCCGGTCCGGGCCCGCATGCCCGGCCTCCTCCGCCAGCGTCCAGCCGTTCTTCCGCTCCAGCGGAGCCAGCAGCCCACGCATATAGGCCAGAGCCGACTCACGAGGCTCCGACCTGCTGAAGCGGTGCACAAACCGCTCGTGCAGAGCCTTCAACTCGCCAGCCCACGACCAGACATCAACAAGTACCCCACCCACAACCCCACCAACGACCCAGCTGCCCACCCGTCACAGCAAAGACCGTTGCAGTACTAGTGCTCGATTCCGCTTTGGCGGGGTAGTTGTAGGGGTGTGGGGTTGCCGGTTCGGGCTTCTCGGGGGCGAGTTGCCGTGCCGAAACTGTTGTCGGGCCGTCCTGCCCAGGACGTGGCCGAGGAGGGGAAGGTCCGCAGGCTGGCCGGTGCCCGGCATGCGCCGGCGGACTGGATCCTGCGGGCCAGGATCATCGTGCTGAGCTGGGAAGGCGACCGTGTTCCGGTGATAGCGTCCCGGCTCGGATGTCATCACAAGACGGTGTGCAAGTGGCTGCACCGGTTCAACACCCAGGGCATGGATGGACTCGGCGACCGCCCCGGCTGCGGGCGCAAGCGGCGGATCACCGAGGACGAACGCTCGCGGATTATCGAGCTGGTCCGCTGCGACCCGCCGGGCCGGCTGGTGCGGGAGCCCTGGGGCGACCTGGCCGCCGAGGACGAATCGGCCCCGGGCGAGTGGACCCTGGACACCCTCGCCGAAGCGGCCCGGCGCCAGGGCATCGATATCCAGCGCTCCCAGGTCCGCAGAATTTTCCTGGCCGAGGGCGTGCGCTGGCGCCGCACCCGGTCCTGGATCACCAGCCGTGACCCGGAGTTCTCCCCAAAAGGACGAGGATCGTCGGCCTGTACACGGACCCGCCGGAGAACGCCACGGTGATCTGCGCGGACGAGCTCGGACCAGTGATCCCGCGCACGTTCCCGCCCGCCCCGGGCTGGTCACCGGACGGCCACCGCATCAAGGCCGAGCTCGACTACAGCCGCGGGCCGGAGAAGACCTGGGTCTACGGCGCCCTGCGGCCGGCCGACGGGAACGAGATCACGATGGCCGCCTCCTCCCGCAACAGCGCCAACTACCAGCAGTTCCTGCAGCTGGTCGAAGACGCCAACCCCGCCGGGAAAATCGTGATCGTCACCGACAATCTCTCCTCCCACAACAGCAAGGCCACCCGTGAGTGGCTGGAGGGCCACCCGAGGATCTCCCACGCCTTCATCCCCGTCGGTGCGTGCTGGCTGAACCTCCAGGAGGGCTGGTGGCGCCTCTTCCGCAAAGCGGCCCTGGCAGGGCAGTCCTTCGCCGACCCCGACGAGATCGACCACGCCACCAGAATCGCAACCGCCCAGCTCAACGCCCGTGCCAAACCCTGGATCTGGGGCCGCCCCGCCCCACCAACACGCACACTCCGACGCCGTTTTGAGTACCGCCTTTGAGGAATCGAGCACTAGGCCTCACCCCCGCCGAAGAACACGAACGGCCCGTCAAACGCACACAGAACGACAAGTGGACCCTCAACATGCGGGCCGCGAAGGCGTTCCACGCCCGCGAAGGCCACCTCAACGTACCCCGAAAGCACGTGGAGCAGCTGGAGCCGGAAGACAGTTCGGGAGGCGCTGACGGCCTGGGGATCAAGCTCGGGATGGTGCTCGACAACCTTCGGAAGCGAGCCGACAAGCTGAGTGCGGAGCGCCGGGCGGAACTGGACGCACTCGGCATGCGATGGACCAGCCCGGCGCTACGGTCTCGGTAAAGGACAACAGGGGCCGATCCCGGGAACCGGCCCCACCAGCGCAGCGGCCTCTGTCAAGGCCGTTGGGGGGCGTGGTTGCGCAGGTGCCCGGCCCAAGCGTGCAGGGGCTCGGCGAGGTCCTGGTTGTGGCCCCGGGAGATGGTTTGCAGGAGTTCGGCGACGATCACCGCTTCGCCTGCCCATGTCGCTGGTGTGCCCAGCTGCGGGAAGATCGCACGGACGCGGTCCGCGGTGGCCGGTTCGAGCAGGCTGTAGGCGTAGAGGGTGGCCTGGTCGTACCCGTACGGGGCGAGGCCCCATCCCTCCCAGTCGAGGATGCGCAGGCCGGGTGCGGTGAGGTTGGCCCAGTGCAGGTCACCGTGGGCGGTGGCCCACAGGATGTTTTCCGGAGCGGGGAGGCCGAGGAATTCGGGCAGGGCCCTCTCGATGTACTCCTGGCGTACGGCGACACGGTCGGTCTCTGTGGCGACGACGGCGTCCAGGGCGGTGCGCAGGTCCGTCCACCAGTCGGTGAAGAGGGTCGCGGGGGTGCGAAGGATGGGGTCGGAGGAGATGACCGGCGTATCGAGGTGCTCGTTCAGTTCAGCCCGGTAGGCGGTGCCGTCCTCGGTCCAGTCGTGAATGGTGAGGAGCGCGGGCCGGTGGCCGCTGAGCGTGCCGAAGGCTTTCTGCGCGGTCTCGTTGCCTTCCCAGAGCTTGCCCGTCGCCTTGGCCTCCGGGGCGGTGGTCAGGCGCAGCCACACGTGGCGGCTGTCGGTGGTGGTGCCTGCGCGGCCGAGGGTGCGTCCTTCCCAGCCCCAGAATGCGTCGTCGTTGCCGACGGTGATGCCCAGGGTGCGGGCGGCGTGGTCGTGCTGGGTGCGCATGCGGTGGGTGGTGGCAGGGTCATGGGGTGGCGAGTACATCGGTGATCTCCCGGAGTCGGCGGGCGTCCAACGATAGGGCGGTGGCCTGGGCTGCTTCGGTCCAGTGCTGGTGGTCGCTGGCCGAGAGGAGGACGACGTCCAGGCTCGGGGTTGACACCGTGGCCAGGAGGCAGGCGGCGGCCGGCGAGAGGCCGGGGCGGATGAGACCGGCGAGCTCCGGGGAGACCATCCCCGGGAGTTCGCCGCCGTGGAGTGGTGCGGAGGCGAACGTCATCAGCCCGGCCGCGCGCGCCTGCACCAGGGGCCCGCGGCCGTCGAGAGCTTGGCGGATGGGCCGGTCCATGACCAGACTCACCGGCTGCTGCACTGCGATGAGGGAATGGCGGGCGGAGCCTGCGGCCTGCTGGGCGAGTTCGAGGAGGTCGCGCACGCTGAACAGTTCGTCGAGCCCGGACCAGGTGGCGACGCCGTACCCGCCGATCCGCCCGGCTGCGCGGAATTCTTCGAGCACGGTGAACGCCCTGCGGAGCGCGCCGCGCACGACGTGCGGGTGCCGGCTGACGCGTTCGGGGTTGTGGACGAACACCACGTTGGCCCAGCCGCCGAGGTCGTCGAGCGACTGCCCGGTCTGCCACCGGACAAAGGCCGGGCCGAGGTCGTGGCCCCGGGCGGCCTGCGCTTCGCTGAGGACCCCGGCCGCGACCGCCGTACGCCCCTGGGCTGCGGTGAAGAACCCGGTCTTCGTCGAGACCTGAACGTCGACGTGGGCGGCGAGCACTCGTCTGAGCAGATGATGGGCCCGGCCGTCCTGGTAGGCGGGGGCGGTGTCCACCCACGCCGCGCCGCCCTGGATGGCGGTGAGCGCCGCCAGGTCCGTCTCGCGCACGCGGTAGGTGCCCAGACCGAGGGCGGCGCTCACCGGCCGGTCCCGGTGATCGTGGCGGCCTGTCCGGCGACGAGTTCGCAGACCAGGCCGGCGATGTCGGCCACGCTGACGCCCGCGCTGACGCCCGCGGCGTCCGCCAGTTCTCCCAGGGGGCATTCGCGGCCGTCCACGAGGGCCCGGAGGGCGGGGCCTGCGGCCGGGTCGAACTCGTAGACGCTGCCGGCGGCCGCCAGGTGCACCGCGTCCTCGGTGGTGGTCAGCACCGCGCGGGCGGTGGTCATCCGCACGCGCAGCCGGGGGTCGGCCGGGATGGTGTCCAGGTGGGGGAGGCTGGGGGCCATCCGGCCGAGGGCCTGCCCGTCGAGATCGGCGGTGTACCGGGCGAGAAGGTGCGGGTCGGCGAGCTGCTCGGCGAGCAGCTGGCGCAGGCGGCACACGAACTGCTGCGCCTGCTGCCCACCCTGCTCGGACAGGTCACCGCGGCCGCCCTGAGCAGCCCCGGGGAGGCGGGCATCTGGTCACGCGTCACAGACGTCTACGGCTGCGCGTACACGATCGCGCACCGGCTGATGCAGCCTGATCTCGCCGACACCGTCGTGGCCCGGCAGACCTGGGCCGCCCGGCAGACCTGGAACCCCGGGACCGAGGCGGTCGCCGCCTGGACCGAGGCCGGCACCCACCAGAGCGCCGGACACTACACCGACGGCCTGACAGTCGTGGACCGCGCCATCACCACCTACGAGGGCGCAGCCCGACTCGGCGGGTACGGCCCCACGCAGGTTCTCGCCCTGGGCTCGCTGCACCTGCGCGGTATCGTGCTCGCCTCACGGGACAGGGACAAGGCCGCGACCACCGCGCACACCCGGCACGCCCGGGAACTGGCCGCCCGCATCCCCGCCGGGCAGGGCGACCTCATCATGCACAACCTCACCTTCGGGCCGGGCAACCTCGCCCTGTACGAGGTGGGATCGAGCATCGAACTCGACCACCCGCACGAGGCGTCAGAGATGGCCCAGCCCCTCATGGACACCCCGCCCAAGGGCCTGCGCCCGTCGAGGGTGGGCCGCCTGTGCATCGACACCGCACGGGCCCGACTGGCCATCAACGACCTCGAAGGCGCCGAGCAGGCCCTACAGGCGGCGTTCCGGATCGCGCCCGAGATGACAGAGATACACCCCATGTCCCGTGAGGTACTGCGGGTCCTGGTCATCCTCCACCAGCGCAGCAAGCCCTCCCTCATGAGCATGGCCAAACGCTCCGGCCTCGCCCCCGAGCTATGACCCGCTCCTCCCCCGAACCCAAGAGGACTGCACCCGCGCCCGGTCCTGGAGGCCGGGCGCTTCGTTATCCCGGGAAAGCGCGTGACGGCGGCCGGCACGTTCACGACGGCTCTCTCAGCACCCCCGGCTGCGCCTCCGCCAGCGGCACGGCTGCCCGGTTCCACCTGAGCCAGCGCCGGGCGACGGGTGACAGGGCGCAGCGCGGGGCGGTTGATCGGGCTACCCCAAAACCACCAAGTGCCCCTCCGGCATCTGCGGATCCGGCGTGCTGGACAGCAGCACACACCGGTACTTCTTCTGGGGAGCGATGATGACCGACATCCGTATGAGCCCTGACGTACGGAACGCGCTGGGGCCGGGTCCGGGTCGCCAAGGCCGGGGCCGTCACCCTCAACAACGCGATCTGCCTTGGCTGCGAAAAGAAGATCTACCCCAGCGAGCCGGCCAACGTCGTCGTACGGATCGCGGGGGTCGGGCGGGCCACGGGCCGTGTTGCGCACGTGCGGTACGCGTACGCCCGCTGCCACGCCTCGGCCGTGGTGGAAATCCCAGAGGCCCGCTCCTCCATGCCGCCGGCCGCGGCGGACGACGGGATGGCGATGCGGATGACCGCCGCCGCAGTCGAACACGGCCGCTCTGTGCTGCCCCCCCTCATCGCCGAACCCGAGGCACCGGTCTACCTCCACGCCGGAGCCGGAGCGGGCTCCGAGCTCCTGGACGTCCTCGCCTCCCGCGTCCTTGCCCACGGCTTCTCCCCCGTCGGACGGATGCGCCAGGCACCCGCGCACGCGGACCAGTGGCTGGCCACCTACGGCACTCCCGCCGGACCGGACCGCATCGCGCAGCTGACTGTCATGGAACCCGACGGGACGCTCTTCTACACCGGCACCATCGCTCCCCCGCCACAATGGGTCGCCGGGGTCGAGCAGTACGGCTGGAGCGTGATCTATGTGGGGAAGATCGGACTCGCCGGAATCCCCGCCAGCGACCAGAAAGCCAAGAACCGCCTCATGCGCGAAGCCGCCGCAGCCGGACAGTTCGTCGGCGCCCGCATCACCGTCCACCGCCTCGACTAGTCATGAGCGCTTCACTTGGCCAGGTGAGCGCCGGACTGAAACGCCCGCCCGTTCGAGGGACAGCGTTCAGGGGACGAAGACGACAGGCTCAACAGGCAGGACGACGAGCGGGACTTGAGAGAGCGGAGTATGCGAAATGGACGAGGACTACGGCCCCGTGGTCGCCGCCTATACGCGGGCTGAGGCGTTCGCGGACGGCACCTTCATTCCGATCGTGCCTGCGGCGGGCTCAGCCGTGGGCATCGAGATGCCGCTGATCATCACCGCGAGTGCGTGGCAGGAATTCGTGGCAGGCGACAGGGAGGGCGGGGGAGAGCGCTTGCGCACGGTGCTGTCCGCCGTAGCGAAGGCTGTCGAGCAGGCGCCCGCGAATGAAGTGTGCTTCGTGGTACCCGCGCAAGAACTTCCCTCCGGCGATGCACCCACCGGCGCCGACCGGCTCCTCGCCATCACGGAGCCCGGCGATACGGGCAAGCCCGTCATGACCTTGATACTCCCCCACGAGATGTGAACGCGAGCGGCCGGCCAACTCAAAGGCCAGTCACATGGATAGGCCTGGATCCGTATGAATCCGGGCCGCCTCCTGCCGAGGGGCTTCTATGCAGCGAAGCCGACGTTGGTGACGTACTCGTACTGGCCCCACTGCGAGCACAGGTCGACGATCGTGTCGTCCCAGGCTGCGTCGAGGCCCTGATAGTCGCCGGCCGCCCAGGAGGCGACAATCTTGTCCCAGCGGCGCACGTTCATCGTCCGGTACTCCACCACGCGCTGGAGCGGCCGGGCGACCTGGGACTGGTTGAGGGGGTGGATCTCCACCCGCGTCCCGCGTCCCTCGCGGTTCAGGCGCTTGAGGAGGTGCCGGGCGACGTTCTGCCGGCGCACCGCCCGGTACGCCGCGTCGATACACTCCAGGTTCACCTTCGACGGGCGACGCTTGCCCTCCAGCCACGCCTTCAGCATCCGGTCCGTGACCGTCAGCCCCGCATCCCGCGCGGCCTGGCGGCTCCTACCCGACTTCGTCAAATAGTGTCTATCCCCTCTGAGTGTGGAGGGTTTCGTTACTGACTTCGGCTCGTCAGGGTGATCTTTTGTGAAGCCACTGATGTGGCTGGGGTGTTGGTTGCATTCCGTGGTGTGTGAGGTATGCGGATGGGAGCGGGCTGACCGCTGCGGGACGTCAGCGCCGCGAGGCGGTACGAACACAGGCGGCTGAGTTGTTCGAGCAGAAGATCAAACCGCCTGAGGTCGCACGGCGCCTGCGGGTGAGCCGGAAATCGGCCTACCAGTGGCACCAGCTGTGGCGGGACGGCGGGTCCGGGGCGCTGATGTCCCGTGGCCCGAGCGGGTCACGGTGCCGTCTGTCGCCGCGCTGCCTGGCGAAACTCGCCGCTTACCTCGAGCAGGGTCCGGCCGCGCATGGCTGGGTGGAGGACCAGGTGTGGACCGCCGCGCGGGTGGCCACGCTGATCGGCAGGAAGTTCCACGTCTCCTACAGCGTCTCGGGCGCCACGCGACTGATGCGCCGGCTCGGCTTATCCCCGCAGGTGCCCGCCCGGCGGGTGGCCGAACGCGACGAGCAGGCCGTCGTCATACGGAAGGAGGCGACCTGGGCGGAGGTATAAGAACCCGGGCGGCCTGCGGGGGCTACATCTGCTTCGAGGACGAAGCAGGTTTCACCCGCCGTCCGCCCAAAGGACGCACCTGGGGCCGACGCGGCCACACGCCGGTCGTGACGGTCGGCGGGCGGCACTCGGGACGGCTGTCGGTCGCCGGCCTGATCGCCATGCGGCCCGGCTCGCGCACCCGGCTGTGCCACCGGTTGATCTCCCACCCGGCGGGCAAGGGCAAGCGCCGCAGCATGGGCGAACGCAACTTCATCGCGCTGATCGACGGCGCCCACCAGCTCGTCAAAGCGCCGATCGTGCTGGTGTGGGACCGGCTCAACACCCACGTCTCCCACGCCATGCGTAAGTTGATCGACCAGCGCGAGTGGCTGACGGTGTTCCTGCTGCCCGCCTACTCGCCCGATCTGAACCCGGTCGAAGGCGCATGGGCCCACATCAAACGCAGCCTGGCCAACCTGACACGAAAAATAGAGTGGTGCGACACGAGGCCGCACGAGACGAGCGAATTCGCTGGTGGGAGGACTGACTGATGTCGACAGCGTAGTTCCGGGCCAGTGCTCAGGGCCTGTCCCCACCCCGACGTGCGTTGCCGGTAACGGCTCGGTGCGGAGCTCGGGGGAAAAGCCCAAGGGCCTCTGTTCCATCCGGAGGCCACAGGCAAGGGGAAGACCGGACGGGTGAAGGCGACTGAACCCCTGATGATGCTTCGTGATTTTCGGCCTCGCAGATGGGACGTTCCAGCGGGGTGCAGGACTGGCCGTTGAGAAGCGGCAGGCGCCGGTTGGGGATTCTTTGTCAGCCGGGAGAGCATCGCCGTCCCGGAGTAGAGGGGGCACCCATCCCGGTCGTATCTCGCTCGCGTGGAACGTGGTAACCCCGATGGGGTCCGGAGGCGCTTTCTCCGGTAAGCCGACCGCAAGGAAGGCCCAACTCCCCAGCGGGCACAGGATGTTCCAAGAAGCCAAGGCCGGCAGCCGAAAGGCAGCAGGAAACCGGGACTGGTGGCCGGCGCCTCTGTCGGCCGTCCCGCACAACTGGCCGGATACGGGCACTGCCCGGACCCGAAAGGGTGCTGACGTGGATCAGGTGGGCCTGTGAAGACCCGATGACTTCAACGCTCGAACCGAAGGGCAAGTTGGACACCATGGCGACACCGATCTCCACGGCGGATGCCGTTGCGGGTGCAGGGGCTGCGGTGAACGGACCGGAGGGCGACTCCACCGACTGGCTGTCGATCGACTGGCAGGCGGCCGAGGAGAACGTACGGCGATTGCGGCAGAGGATCTTCACGGCATCGAAGGCAGGGGACCTCAAGCGGGTCCGCAATTTGCAGAAGTTGATGCTCCGTTCCCGCTCGAACACGCTGATGAGCGTGCGGCGGGTCACGGAGGTCAACGCTGGCCGTAAGACGGCGGGTATCGACGGGATGGTCGTGCTGCTGCCCCAGGGCAAGGCCGCCCCCTGGAGGCCCAGGCCCGTCAGGCGAGTGTTCATTGCGAAGGCAAACGGGCGTCAAAGACCGCTCGGCATTCCCGTGATCTTGGATCGGTGCCTTCAGGCCCTGGCCCTTGGTGCACTCGAACCCGAGTGGGAGGCACGGTTCGAGCCGCGATCCTATGGATTTCGGCCCGGCCGTGGCTGTCACGACGCGATCCAGGCCATCTTCCAGACCGCGAAGGGCAAAGCCCCCAAGCGGCAGTGGGTGCTGGATGCCGACCTGACGGCAGCATTCGACCGAATCGATCATGACCGGCTCCTCGGGCTGCTCGGTGGGTTCCCGGCGCGGGGGCTGGTCGAGCAGTGGCTCAGGGCCGGGGTGGTCGATCAAGGGAGGTTCGCCCCGACGGTGGAGGGGACCCCGCAAGGCGGGATCATTTCACCGTTGTTGATGAACGTGGCCCTTCACGGGCTGGAGGAGGCGGCAGGGATCCGCTATCGGACGACCGGTGCTCGCGCAGGGGAAACCGAGGCGGGCTCGCCGGTTCTGATCAGATACGCCGACGATCTTGTAGCCCTCTGCCACAGCCGTGGCGAGGCCGAACAGATCAAGGCGCGGCTTGCCGTGTGGCTGTTGCCCGGGGGCCTGGTCTTCAACGAGGACAAGACGCGCATCGCGCACCTCGACGAGGGCTTCGACTTCCTGGGGTTCAACATCCGCCGCTATCACGGCACGTTGCTGATCAAGCCGAGCAAGGCTTCCCTGCAGCGGATTCGGGACCGGCTCTCTGCCGAGGTGGTGAACCTGCGAGGGCTCAACGCTGCGGCGGTGATCGCCAAGCTGAACCCGATCATCCGGGGCTGGGCCGCCTACTACCGGGGCGTGGTGTCCAGCGAGGCATTCGCCTCGCTGGATTTCCACATGTGGAAGCTCACTTACAAGTGGGCCAAGCACAGCCACCCGAAGAAGTCGAAGCACTGGGTGGCGTCCCGGTATTTCGGTCGGTTCAACCGAGCCAGGCAGGACCGGTGGGTTTTCGGGGACCGGGAGACCGGTGCCTATCTCACCAAGTTCGCCTGGACCAAGATTGTCCGGCACCAGATGGTCCCGGGCCGGGCGTCGGTGGACGACCCAGCCCTGGCCGGGTACTGGGCTGCACGACGGCGCAGGAGGAAACCCCCGCTGAGTCCGGCCGGGCTGGGTCTGCTGCAGAAACAGCACGGACGGTGTCCGCTCTGCGACGGGTTCCTCCTGCACGCCGACCGCGAGCCACAGAGCCCATCCGAATGGGAACAGTGGCTCAAGGTGACCCGGATGGCGGTCCGCAAGCACGCGGTCACCGCCACCCCGGGGCGCAGCACGCCGGATGGGGCCGCATCCTTCCGCCTGATCCACACCCACTGCCACCGCTGGCGCGGCGCCAGCACCGGCAGCAGAACAGCACTGCAACCTGCCCACGGGCCCATGGGGCCTGCTTGAGCCGTGTGCTCGGACGACGGGCCTGCACGGTTCTGAGGGGGGTGCGGCGCAGCAATGCACCTACCCGACCGCGCGGGTCAGGCCGTCGGGATGGGGGCGAAGCGGTGTGCGCAGTCGCTGGGAGGGGGCGCGTGCCGGGACGCGGGGCGGGTGTTGCTGCTGGGACAGGGCGGGCTGCATGCTGGAGGACATGAGAAGTGGGCCCCGGCGCGGCCGCCGGTTTGTCCTGACCGCCATGATGGCTGGTGTGGCCGACGGACCGGATGCCGTACCCGCCCCGCCCGTGTTCCTTGACGATGTGGTGCCGGAGCTGCTTCCGGAGCCGCTGCCGGTGCGGGAGCGCAGTTGCTGCAAGGTCGTCTCTAGCCGTCGTATCTCCATCGGCGGGACTGTGATGTGCCATCACGTCCACCAGGTCACATGCCCTGTCTGGGGCACCGGTCCTGGGGTGTAGCGGGAAGAGTCCTGGTGGCCGTCGCGTCGTCCCCATCACGCCGCAACGGCCACCGCAGCGACCTTACCCGGCTTTCACCACCACCATGCCAGCGTTGCTATCAGCCCTTTGGCTGCTCGCAGGCGCAGGGTTCTCGGTCGGAGCTGCCCCTTTCCGGGCTGGACCCGCACGGGACCGGGTCCAGCGCGCGAAAACGCCCGGTGTCCAGTGGCATCCCGGTACTGCTCCTCGCTCTTCCATGCCTGGGCAGTCCCTGATACCCGTGTTTGTCTCCTCCACTCGCATCTCACCTCTCGTGACGGGTCGCACCGGGTGGCCCGGCAGGCGTCGGTCCCGGGGCGCAGCTGGGTGGTGTGCGGGGCAGGTGGGAGGGCTGGGGTGAAAAGCCGGAAGGGGCCCGGGGCGGCGCAGGTTCCTGGAGAGGTTTGCACTCTTCGGGAGTTGCTGCCTTACCCAGTGGCCGGTCCGTCTCTGCGACCGGCAGGCACAGGGGGCGGGTCCCGGACCGTGAGGCGCGGCTTTCTGGGGCGGGGGGATTGAGTGTGGCGGGTGGTACTGGCACCGCGTTGGGGTGAGTAGCATCCCTCAGCAACACCCGATACCTGAAAAATGGGGAGCCGTCATGAGCGAGGCCATGGCCGACGCCGGCATCCAGACCTGGTACGCGGCGCGGTTCGCCGCTGATCTGGAGGGCAACGAGAAGGAGCAGGTAGCGCTTCGGACCCGTCTTGAGCAGTTGGAGAAGGAGCATGCGTGGCTGCTGGGCATGCGGGACGCGGTGGCCGGGAAGCAGGATAAGACGGGCGGCGCTGCTGAGGGCACCGGCACTGCGGCTGCGGGAGGTGTACCGCAGCCGCGCCGGGCCACCAATTCGGTCGCCGCGCCGGGCCGTCGGAAGGAGAAGTCCGCGCAGGCCAAGGGCGCGGGCGCCTTGAAGGCTCCCGGGGTGCGTGCCAGGAAGAGTGGCGGGCCCACTTTGGGTGAGCTGGTTCTCGCTCTGCTCGCCGGGCACCGCCAGCCGCGTATGGTCGGCGAGGTCATCACAGAACTAGGCCAGGCCCACCCGGAACGCACCGTGAGCGCCCAGGTGGTGCGCAACACGGTCGAAGCACTCGTTGCCAAGGGCAGGTTGGAGCGCGAGCGGAAGCGGGGGTCGGTGTTCTATACCGCCACCGCGGCCGCGGATTCCGCACCCCAGACAGTGCCCCTGGCGGCAGTGCCTGAAGCTGGCGCAGGGGAGGAGAAGGCTGCCGAGGGGAAGGCGCCGGTCGGCGCCTGACTTGGAATCACCGGGCCCGCTCCAGGCGGCGCCGCCTTCACCGGGCCAGGTCAGCGATGACGGTGGGGTTGTGGCGCAGCGCGCCGATGGGCAGGTGGGACTTGATCGTGGAGAGGAAGGCGCAGTTGGTGTCCGGGGGGGCGGCGGTGGGACTCTTGGCCTGGCCGTCGCTGTCATGCCAGGGCCGAGAGGGACATGCTGTGCTCGTGGAGGAAATGTGGCCGGAGGCCGCCCCCTGAGCGGTTCTCGGGGGATGAAAGCGAACAGGGTGTCGATGGGCTTGGGCTACCAGATCTGGAGGCGTGTGAGGTACTTTCCTCCCCCGAAGTCCTGGCAGTTGTTCCGGGAGATTTCAAAGGATTCAGCGTTGAATCCGATCGAGATATCGTTGTTTCCGCTGCACACCCGGTAGACAGCGGTGATATTCGGAGTGGTGTATCCGGCATTGGCGTAGCAGGTGTCACCTCGGCTATAGGCGTACACCCTGACGAAATCGGTGCGATTGCCACACGGCGGGTTGGTGATATCGGTGATGTTCGTGACGGAGCGAGGAGTCGGGGCGGCGAACGCCGTGCCGCCGGAGGCGACGCCGGTCAGGGCGAGCGCGGCAGTGGCAGTGAGTGTGGCAATCAAGCGAAGCATCTTCATGTGATGGCTCCTCCTTGGCTGAACGGACTGCGCGCGTGACCCCGACGAGACCTCTCGTGGGCTGCCCTGGAACGCGATGGCGGCGGTCCTGGGCCGTGACCTCATTCAGAACTCCTGCGTTCGAGCGTGACATCTTCCGCCTCACACATGAAGTGGGGGCCGGAGTATGGCTGGAGACAGTCCCCGCGGAGGGCTGGTCTCCGGCCACATCTCCCCCAAAGCCCTGCTGCGGAGGGCCACGGAGGAGGCGCGGGCCGTAGGCAGGGGCGATGCGTGGGTGCGAACGGGCAGTTCGCCGGTGCTGGCCTGCATGATCCAGCGGGTCGAGTGGCAGGGCCGGCTCCCGAGGCTGGCGTTGAAGGCGACCAGCGAGCGCGAGTTCGTGTCCGCCGGCATTCGGCAGGCCAGCGGACGGCCGGCGGAGAAGGGGCCGGGCAAAGTGGTAGATGAGGTGCTCGCGGACCGGCTGCTGGACGCAGCAACGGCGCGTGGGTCTGCCCGAAACGCACCGCCTGACGCTCGGAGAGCGCGACGGCAGGGTGCAGTGGGTGCGCCGGACGTCTGCCGCCGAGGGTTCGTGACCGTATCCACGGGAAGCCTCACCGACGTGGCTCTGCCCGCTCTGATCCCGCCGCGGCCGCACCGGAGGTGCAGGGCCACACCGCGGCGCCGGTGATGCCTGGCGAGGGGTGGCTCACAGCTCACAGCCTCACAGGTCACCTTGTCTACCTGGGGGAATAGGGTGCGAGCCTCACAACTCACAACTGTTTGTGACAGGTTTCAGTGGCCCCACTCCGACAGGTTGGTCTGGCCCCAGCTTGATCGACATTTGAATTGGCCCCACCTGTCCTGGTGAGAGGCGACGTGCCCTCGTCCGAGTGAATGGTGTGAGCTGTCTGCCCGATCCCGTCAGGGTGTGTCCGTCGTTCACGGTCATGTCGGAGGCCGTGTCGTTGGTCATGGCCGTGTCGGGAGGCCGGGGTGCGTCTGTCGCGTGTCGAGCTGTTCGAAAACATCCGTCGGGACGTACGTCTCGATCCGTCGCTCTCACATCGAGCTCTGGCAGCGAAATACGGCGTCCACCGCCGGACTGTCCGCCAGGCCATGGCCTCCGCGATCCCGCCTCAGCGCAAGGCGGTGAGACGGAAGTTCCGCGTCCTGGACCCGGCCGCGGAGTGGATCGACGCGATGCTGCGGGCCGATCTGAGGGCCCCGCGGAAGCAGAAGCACACCGTCGAACGGATCCAGAAACGCCTGGCTGAGGAGCACGGCTTCGACCAGGTTTCGTACTCCACGCTGCGGGACTACGTCCGCAAACGGCGGCCGGAGATCGTGGCGGAGGACCGTGAGGGCCGCCAGCACCTGGAGGGAATGGTGCCGCAGGACCACCTGCCCGGCGAGGAAGCCGAGGTCGACTTCGCGGATGTGTGGGTGCGGGTGGCCGGCGAGGCGGTCAAGTGCCACCTGTTCACGCTGCGGCTGTCGCATTCGGGCAAGGCCGTCCACCGCGTGTTCGCCTCGCAGGCCCAGGAGTCGTTCATGGAGGGCCACGCGGAGGCATTCCGGGTGCTGGGCGGGGTCCCGACCAGGCACATCCGATACGACAACCTCAAGCCCGCGGTCCGTCAGGTCTGCACCGGCCGCAACCGGGTGGAATCCGAGCGGTGGACCACCTTCCGCTCGCACTACGGCTTCGACGCCTTCTACTGCATCCCCGGTGAGGAAGGCGCTCACGAGAAAGGCGGGGTCGAGCAGGAAGGCGGGCGCTTCCGCCGGGCCCACCTGGTCCCTGTTCCCGACGTTCCCTCGCTGGAGGAGCTCAATGCCCGGATCGCCATCATCGATGAGGCGGAGGACGAGCGGATCCTGCGCGGGAAGCTGACCTCGATCGGCTTCAACTTCCGCATCGAAGCCGAGGCCCTGGCCCCGCTGCCGACCGAGGACTTCGAGTGCGGCCTCACCTTGACGCCGAAGGTCGACCGGACCAGCCGGATCAGCGTCCGCCAGTGCCACTACTCAGTGCCCGCCCGCTTCATCGGAGAACGCGTACGCATTCTGCTGCGAGGCAACGAGCTGCTGGTCCTCGAACGCCGGAACGTCGTCGCCCGGCACCCGCGGCTGACGAAACGATACGGATACCGCGACGTGCTCGACCACTACCTGGAGATCCTGCTGATCAAGCCCGGGGCCATGGCCGGGTCGACCGCGCTGGCCGCCGCGCGGGCCGAGGGGTCCTTCACGGCCGTCCATGAGGCGTTCTGGGCCGCTGCCCTCAAAGCCCACGGGGACGCGGCCGGCACCCGCGCGCTGATCGAGGTCCTGCTGCTGCACCGGCGAATGCCCGCCGAGGCGGTCCAGGCCGGGATGGCGGCCGCGATCAAGGCCGGGTCGATCAGCACGGATGTGGTGGCCATCGAGGCCCGCAAGGCCGAGTCCGCCGCCCGGGACCCCGAGCCGGAGGACGACGAAAACGATCCTCCGCCCTGGGTGGACATCCCCGGCGGACAGCTGCTGGCGCTGCCCGCCCGCCGGACCGAACTGCCCCAGGACAACCGTCCTCCGCCGTCGGTGGACGTCTATGACCAGCTGCTGACCCGCCATCCGAAAGGTTCCGCATGAACGACACCACCACCCTCTTCGACGTCGGTGAGCGAGTCCCGGGGCCCCGCAAGGACGCCTCGGCCGCCGGAGCCGTCGAGACCGTGATCGATGAAGCCTGCCGGGCCCTGCACCTGCCGACGATCCGTTCGCGCTTCGAGGACATCGCGGCAACCGCGCTCAAGGAGCGGGCCAGCTACAAGGATTTTCTGGCTGATCTGCTGGAAGCCGAATGCCTCCAGCGGGAGGAGCGGAAGAAGAACCGGCTGGTCAGGGAAGCGAACTTCCCCCGCCCCAAGCGGCTGGAGGACTTCGAGTTCGAGAAGAACCCGAACATCACCCCCGAGCAGGTCAGCACTCTGGCGGACCCGGCCTGGGTGAAGGCGGGCCTGCCGCTCTGCCTGATCGGCGACTCCGGCACCGGCAAGTCGCACCTGCTGATCGGCACCGCGATCGCCGAGGCCGGCATGCGGGTCCGCTACACGACCACGGCGAACCTCGTGAACGAGCTTGCCGAGGCCGCCGACGAGAAGAAGCTCAGCCGGACCCTCGCCCGCTACGGACGCGTTGACCTGCTCTGTCTGGACGAGTTCGGCTATCTCGACCTGGACAAGCCCGGCGCGAAGCTGCTGTTCCAGGTTTTCACCGAACGCGAGGAACGACGGGCGATCGCCATCGCCTCGAACGCGCCGTTCTCGGAGTGGAAGCAGACGTTCACCGATCCCCGGCTCTGCTCGGCGATCGTGGACCGGGTGACCTTCAACGCGCACATCGTCGAGACCGGCACCGACAGCTTCCGCTTCAAGAAGACCCAGGAGAAGCACCGCAAGCCCAAGCCCTGAACCATCCCCGCCTCAAGAACCGAGGCCGGCGCCCCTTACAGGGGCACCGGCCTCGGCCCGGTTGGGCCCGAACCGTTCTCCGCCGGTCGCGCCAATGCCCGCGCTCGTCGGCCACCGCGGATCGGAGAATCCAGCGGTCCCTATCGAACACGGGTCGAGATCCTGTGGTCCGGCGGGGTGTCGGGGCCCGTCGTCCAGTCCGGATCCGATGTCCTTCACGCTACCGCTCCGACCCCGCCCCCCGACCAGGGAACCCACTCGTTCGGGGTGGGGCCAAAACAACTTGTCGATGCCAGGTTGACGACCCTCACCCGAGCCCCGTCACACCCTCAGTGGGGCCAACTTCAATGTCGGAGTGGGGCCAACAGAACCTGTCACAAACACACAACCCTGGCAGAGGCTGCGATCCCGTCCAGAAAGGCCGGTCAGGCCGGCTCGTCGCGGCACACCGCCCAGACTCTGGGATACCTCGTGCAGTTACGCACCAGACTGTCGGTCTTCCGGTACGTATGTGCGTCGATGCGGCCGTGAGGATCCACGTCCGGCAGCAGCACCGTGCACCGGTGGCGGTATCGCATGGCAGAACGTCCAAGCTCAGCACTTCGGGCACCTCCTACGCGGGCACAGCAGTGCCCTGTGCAGGCCCAGGATCGTAGTGTCGCTGATTGCCACCGCGAGTATCTTCGGCAGACGGGATGCGGCAGTCTCGGCCGGCGCTGTGCTGATGAGCTCCCGAAGCGTCGACCGAGGGCACTCTGGCCAACGCACGGTCGGCTCGATCACGCCGGGCCCTTCCTCAAGACGGCTCCGGTGCATCCGTGCGCCCGCTCGCTGAGCTTCCCGCGCAGACAGGCCATCCGGCCTGCCTGGGGTCCAGGCAACACAACCCCGCACCACAACACGCCTAACCAGCAGCGCGGCTGGCTGAGAGGCGGTCTTCAGCAGTCCGGTGTCACACAGTCGGCACACTGCCACCAGGCTGGCGGCCTGTCCTCACCGGAACCTTGGAAGAGCTATCCGATTGGCAGTCTCGCATCCGGAAGATCAGAGGGGCTGGGGCGCCTGGTGCAGGCCAGGGCGCAGCAACGCGACCCTGCACAAGCCGGCCGGTGCCCCTGACTACGGGGGTGACACCTCGTCGGGACCAGGTCCGCGCCTTCGGCGGGCGCAGGCTCTGCCCCGCCTTGTCGGCGAAACCTAGCCACGCGCCCCAGTCCCTGACCGTCTTTCCGCGTGGCCAGAGCTCTTCAGCAGGTCCGGCACCGCTACATCGTTGCACCGGCACCCCAGCGTGCCGGGATGCGCGGGCACCAGCCCGTCTGCTGCAAAGTGCGCGAGGCCTGCCTGGCCGGATACCGCACACCACCGGTATACATCTCGGACCACCAGGTCCGTCACTCCAGCAACGAATCCTCAGCTGCCGGGCCGCTCCGTCGGCGAGATTTGGCAACGAGTCGGCCAGAGGCTCCTCACGAGGGCAGCGGTCGCCGCTGGGAACGGTCTTCCGGTCTTGCCGAGCTACGGCTCAAGGAGTGGCACAAAGGCCCTGCAGAGCGCGCCGCAAGCCCTTCTTGTGCAGCTCATCCAGCTTCATGTTCTCTGCCACCTGACTGTGCGCCCGCGCCACTGCGGCCGCACACCGGGACTCGGACAGGAGGGGCTGATATTCCCGAATTGCCGTCAGCATCCCTGCGTTGATGCGGTTGATTTCCACTCGGACCTGGTCCAGATCAGGGCCCTGCATGGGAGCCGCGGCAGGGTTATTTCGCCAGTACTCGTGGAGCCCGTACTGAATGAGCTTATTGGCCTCGATCTGGTCCTTGAAAAATTCCTGTACCAGGGCCCGATCGACGCCCAGTTCCCGTGCCTGCGCATCCATACCTTCCAGAACCTGCCGCTCACGGACCGGATCCTCGATGGAGCGGCCCGACAGCCACTTCGAGGCGGCGACCTGATCGGCGGTCAGCGCGCGCTCGGCAGCCAACTTCGCCAGCCGCCCCATGGCCTGCTCAGTGAGGTTTTCCGTACGGTGACTGGCATAAGGCGCCTTCTCGGTCACTGCCGTTGCCGCAACGGCCGGCGTTGCGACGACTAGGGCGATGACGGCACCGGCACCTGCTGAGCAGGCCACAAACGTCCGGGTGAGTTTCTGCGAGCGGCGTATGCATCGGCGATTAGCGGGAAGTTGCATTCTTAAACCTTTCTCTTCATATTTTCCGAGCGCCCCTGTACGGGCATCTCCCGATCCCCAAGGAGCATGAGACCTGGTTCGTGACCATCTCCGTGCTGAGGGTCCAGAGATATCCGAGATCTTGAGCGTGAGGGCAGCTTCGTGGCCCGGCTCTCTCAACGGGCCCCTCGGTGCGGGCATGGGGAGAATCCCCGCGGAACTGCCCCGAGGCAGGGCAGAATGAGCACGGGATCACTCGCTGCGTCCTGCTGATCGACCTTAACATCCGTCAAGTGGTACAGCATTCAACTCACGCCCGGTAATCGCCGACGACTCCTTCACAGCTAGTCTCGGATATCCACAGCCCGCCCCGGCGGCCGAAGGCGAACCAATACGCCCAGCCCCGAGGGACTCATAGAGGAAATCCACCAGATGCCTAGGACGGCTTTTACTGACACCCTGACGAAAAAAGCCAGACTTCCAGGCGCAGACCGATGACCCCAGCCGAATCAGAATGAGGCCCAGGACACCCCTTGCCGAAGACCCGCTCACGGGAACTTCAGGCAGGCACGCGTTCGGTTGATCGGCTTCCTGCTGACGGTGAAGCCGCGGCCGTAGAGGCATTTGAAGGAGGTCGTGAGGGTTCTGCGAGCTTCCTCGTGAGCAGGAGTGACGGTGCGTACGCAGGTCTCGGTGCCGACACCCATCTGGAATCCGGCCACAACCTCGGTGACGGTATTGTGCTGGCGCGGGTACGTCAGCGCGACCAGAGCACGCCAGGACGGCAGCAGCCCCTGCAGTAGCGGCCACCCTCACGGATGACGATCAATATCGCACCCCAAGTCCACGAGCACATGCAATAGGTTGATTTACAGCAGGGCATGTGGCCAACAGGGCTTTCAAACGAGCCAGTTGAAACCTCACGCTCATCTCACTCACCAGTACGGTGGGGCGACGGCTCTGCCTCGCCAGGAAAGAGAGATGGTGACTTCCGGCGTGCCCAGGGCGGGGCCGATACACAGGGCTCGCCGTCGGCCTATGGGTGCGTCACTTCAGGCCCCGAACCCCGCGTCGCGCGCCAGCAGTGCCGCCTGCACCCGGTTATCGCAGTCCAGCTTCGCGAGGATCCGGCTGACATAGGTCTTCACCGTGGCCTCGCTCATGTGGATGCGCTGCCCCGCGTCGGCGTTGGACAGCCCCTCGCCGAGCAGCGCCAGTACCTCGCGCTCCCGCTCGCTCAGCGCTGCCACCTGCCGTCGCGCCGCCTCACCCCGGCCCGTGGCGCGGTCGCCCGCCAGCGAGTCCGCCACGTGGCGCGCAGCTGCGGGCGACAGGTATGCGTTGCCCGCAGCTGCCGCCCGTACCGCCCCGATCAGTTCCGCGGGTGCCGAGTCCTTCAGCAGGAAGCCGGCTCCGCCGTGCCGCAGAGCCCGCAGTACGTTGTCACGCTCCCCGAAGGTGGTCAGGATCAGTGCCCGTACACCTGGGGCTGTGCGTCCTAGTTCGGCGAGTGCCGCGAACCCGTCCAGGGCAGGCATCTGGATATCGAGCAGGGCGACGTCTACCAGGTGCCGACGCGCCAGTTCGACTGCCTCGCGCCCGTCCACCGCTTCTGCCACGACCTGGATGTCGTCGGCGGAGGTGAGGATCATCCTGATCCCGGCCCGGATGAGCGGCTCGTCGTCGGCGATGAGGACGCGGATCAACTGATCTCCTGTTGCGCTAATTCTTGACTTCGAACTCACGTTTCTCGATCAGTTTCCCGTCCTTGAAGCAGAACCGGTACACGATGTCGGTGAGCATCCCCTTGGACACATCGGTGGACAAAAGGGTAAGGCAGCTCGCGCCAGCCGGCTCGGCCGGCCCCTTGTCTTTTGCACCAGTGGTGAGGATCGAGTCGCCTGAGGGCAGCTTCTCGCGCACCTGATCCTCGGAGTCGCCGACCTTCACCGAGGTGTAGACACTGGGGTCAATCGTCGCCTTCTCGGCCTCATCGAGCAGCTTGCCCACCCCATACACCAGCACTGCCGCCAGTCCCACCAGGATCAGCAGCAGGGCTGCGCCGCAGCCGATCAGAAGACCACGACTCTTCTTCGAACCCATGATGTTCTTGAACTCCTCGCGCGGATCGGACCAGTCAGTGACCGGTCCACCCTCGCCGGGAGCTGCAGGGCGGGTCTGCTGTCGAAAGTCGTTTGCCGCGTCGACGAAGGTCTTCTCCCCCGTCCCGTACGGGAGCACCCCCGCGAGCCGGAAGCCCCCGCCATCCACCGGTCCGGCGTGCACCATCCCGCCGACCAGCCGGGCCCGCTCCCGGAGCCCGGTCAGCCCTTGACCGCCGCTGACCGCGGCGGGCCACGGCCCGGAGTCCCCCGGCACCGGACCGTTCGCGACCTCCACCACCATCGAGTCCGGCTCGTAGCGCAGGCTGACGGTGATCGGCGCACCGGGCGCGTGTTTGTACGCGTTCGTCAGCCCCTCCTGCGCGATGCGGTACGCGGCGTGGTCGGCCACCGGTGCCAGCGGCTGCGGCTCCCCCGAGCGCTCGAACCGGGCCGCAGTGCCCGCCGCGGCCGCCGACTCAACCAGCGCCTCGATCCCGGCTACCGCCCCGGATACGGGCTGCACTACCGGCGTCTCCTCCGCAGCGCTGCCCTTGAGGATGCCGACCACCTGGCGCAGCTCGTGCATCGCGGCCACGGACGCCTCCCGCAGCACGGCGACCGCCTCGCGTTGCTGGCCGGTCAGTTTTCTGTCCACCTCGAGGGCGCCTGTATGCACGGCGATCAGGGCAAGCTGGTGGCCGAGGCTGTCGTGCATGTCCTGGGCGATCCGCTGCCGCTCACGCATCCGCGCCTGTCCCGAGACCATCTCGCGCTCGCGCAGCAGCTGGGCGTTGCGTTCTTGCAGGGCACGCATCAGGGTGCGCCGCTGGTACCAATAGCGGCTGGTGAGTCCCGGAACGACCGCCGATGCCAGGAAGACGAGGGTGGTGAACGCCAGCTCCCAGGGGGTCAGACGATGAATAACGGCGCTGGCTGCCACGCACACCACGCAGGACACGGCGAATGCCGTCACTGCCCGCACCGCCCCGGCGATCCGGTGCCCCGCAGACCAGCCGACTGGCGCCAGCAGCAGCAGTCCGCCCGGGGTTGCCCCGGTCAGGACCGCCGTGGCGAGCAGGACGGGCACAGGCAGTGCGCGCCGTAGCAGTGACAGCGCGGCGACGGCGAGCGCCGCCGCGAGCATCCGCGGCCAGTCGCTCCCGGTGAGATCCTCTGTTCCTGCCGCGAGCAGGGCGAGCACCGCGGCCATCGCACCTTCTCCCGCCAGCCGCCGCCAGGGCCATTGCTCCGGTCCAATCAGCCGTCGCCACAGGTCGCAGGCCCACAATGTTGCTCTCATGCCCGCACGATAGGCAGCTCCGCCCGTCCGTGGCGTACATCTAACGTCGCGACTTTCGCCCTACCCGGAGGTCTGAGCGGGTGTTCTGCGAGTGCTCGGCGGAGTCGCAGGGCTTCGTCGTGAAGCCGTAATTTCCTGTTCTTGATCACGGGATAATGAGGATGGTGAGGGGTCGGGTGTCGTCGCGGGTGTTGCGGCGATCGCGTGGTGTCCGGCCAGGCCGAGGGCTCCGATGGCGAGGTTGCGCCAGGTGGCCATGGCTCGGGGGGGGCGTTGCCCGTTCACAGCCGGGAGACGTTCTCGGCGAAAGCCGTGTCTCTCACAAGGTGCAGGGCTTCCACCGGCCAGTGCCCGCAGATCAGGGATGCGAGCTGGGCGGAGTGGCCTGCTCAGCGGCCAGGCTCGTGACGGCGCGCACAGTCTTGATGCTGATCTTGCCAGTCCTGCGGTTCACCCTGTGCCGCTTGATTTCGATGGCCTGGGCAGCGCCGGGGAACAGCAGACCGGTCTGCAGGCACCGGACGGACAGCCAGCTGCCGACAGCCCGGTCGAGCAGGTCACCCTCGATCTGGGCGAGCACCCGGCGGATGGCGGCCTCACCAGGAGCGTGGTGCCGACCGGTAAAGGGATCACGGCGGGCACCGAGCCGGGCCAGGACCGGCTGCGAAGCGTCAGCGCCGCACTCCCTGATCGCCAGCAGCAAGGTCGCGCCGGTCAGGACCGCGGCGGCGCAGATGGCGAGCATGCCGACCAGGGGATGAAGCCGACCGTGGGTCACGGGGATCCATCACTGTCGCGAGGCAGGTCAACAGGCCCGGACACTCCTCAACCGACAGGGATGGCGCGGCAGCGAGTTGACCAAGCGAGGCGGGCATGGGAGATGATTCAGCAACGGCAGGCACGGTCTTCCGGCAGGATCATGGGACGTAGGCACTCACATGATCCCTGGTGACCGCGCCTGCCATATCTCATCACCAAACCGACAAAGAAGGCGAGTTGGGGTGAACGCGCTCTAGTCACCTTCATGCCAAAGCCCTGCAACAGCCACAAGCCTCATAACGTCACACACGTCTCATTTGACTTGACGCGTTCCGCAACGCCACGACGTGTCCACGGCCGGTTCCTCCCAGAGACGATCAAATCCACAATTTTGCCCCCGCCCAGCGCTTCAGCCAAGTTGACAACGCTCACCGTAGACCTCCCGCTGTACGGTGGAAGCGCCTCTCCTGATCAACGCCGCCTCTTGGAGAACACCATGAACCCGAAGCACCTCGAACTGATCGAGGAAACCCGCAGGATCGCTCCGGAGAACGTTAAAGTCGAGTTCTCTGGTGAAATCATCATCATGCAGGCGGCCCCGTCGGCCATCCATCAGCGGAATCTTGACCAGGTGGCCCGACAGTTCGCCGGCTATGTTCCTGCAGACCACTTTGCCAGCCAGAACAGCGGACTCGCATCCCCCCAGACAGGGAAATCGCGGACTCCTGACCTGACGATTCTCCCCGAAGATGTCCCTGAAGGGGAGAACAATGAGATCCCTGCTGAACTGGCTCTGATCGCTGTCGAGATCGTATCCCCTTCCAACCCTGAGAACGACTGGGTCGGCAAGGTCCGCGACTACCCTCTAATGGGCATCCCTCTCTACCTGATCGTGGATGCCCGCGAGAAGACCGTCGCCCTGTTCAGCGAGCCCGAGAACGGACGCTACCGCCAGAGGGAAGATGCTGCGTTCGGGGAGGACATCCACATCCCGGCGCCGTTCTCCTTCACCCTCGACACCAGCCGTCTCCTGCAATATTGACCTGCGCTACAGCCAGGGTTGGTTCATGGTCGTGGTGGTCATGTGAGTGTGCTGGTCACAGCGTTGTGACGATGGCGGGTCGGGCCGTCTCATCAACAACGGGGCTCCGTTTGAAGCAGGTGCCCGTCCAAGTCGCCCTGCTGAACCGGAGCCCCGATGTACCGTCACTCTGTCACCATCTGCCTGGTGAAGTCACCCACGCGTCAACACGGATCGCGGGGCTGGAGGGACGGCTGCGGACTCTGCCCGCCCCTCGCCGACGCCCGCTCCTACCTCTCGGCCGGGCAGTGGGCCCGCAGTGCACCGCAGCATGCCCTGGCCCGCCTCGGTGTCCGTGCCACCGGACCCCTTGCCGTACAACGGGCGCCCAGCACCTCGACCATCCACCACGTCCTGCTCGCGGTGTGCCCCGGGGGCCTGGCCAGTCTGGGCTCACGGACCGATGACGCGCCGGCAGTGCACCTGCTGGCCGCTGTGACCGGCACCGGACAGACCGTCACCCAGCTGCGGGTGCCGGGCAGGAGCAACGAGATCACCTGCTTCGCCGCCCTTCTGGATCCTCTCAGCCTCACCAGCGTCGTGGTGATGACCGACGCCCTGCACGCCCAGCGCGCACACGCGAAGTTCCTGGGTCGAGCGGAAGGAGGCCCACTACCTGCTCACCGTCAAGCGCAACCAGCCCCGCCTCCACACCGGAAACCGCACGGTTGCAGGCGGCCGAGTTGTTCGAGCAGAAGGCCAAGCCGTCGGAGGTGGCGCGGCGGCTGTGGGTGAGCCGGAAGCCGGCCTACCAGTGGCATCAGATGTGGCGGGGTGGCGGAGCTGCCGTTCTGGCCTCGCGTGGTCCGAGCAGACCATGGTGCCGTCTCCCGCCGCGCCGCCTGGACAAACTCGCCGCGTGTCTCGAGCAGGGTCCGGCCGCCCACGGCTGGGTGGAAGACCAGGTCTGGACCGCCAGCCGGATGACCACGCTGATCGGCAAGAAGTTCCACGTCTCCTGCAGCGTCTCGGGCGCCACCCGGTTGATACGCCGGCTCAGTTTCTCCCCGCAGGTGCCTGCACGGCGGGTGGCCGAGCGTGATGAGCAGGCCGTGAAGGTATGGAAGGAGTCGACCTGGGCGAAGGTAAAAAAGCCCGGGCGACCCTGCGGGGGCTACATCTGCTTCGAGGACAAGGCAGGCTTCACCCGCCGCCCCCCAGAGGACACACCTTGGGGCCGGCGCGGACACCCCCCGGCAATGAGCCCAGCACGGCGACCCCAAGGGCGATGGAGACCTCCTGCGCGGTGTTGGTCAGGGCGGCGCCCGAGCCCGCCTTGGCCGACGGCAGCACGCCCATGATGGCGTTCGTAGCAGGTGGCACCACATTGGCCATGCCTGCTCCCCACAGGAGGAAGACCACCGCAAGCAGCCACGGCGACGAGTGGACGTTCACCAGTTGCATGAGCAGGATCGCGAGAGCAGTCATGCTCAGGCCTGCGACGACCACAGCCTTGGCACCGAACCGCTGGCCGAGCGCGACACTGCGCGGCGCCAGGGCAAGTTGGGCCAGGGCGAACGGGAGCATCATCATGCCCGCCTGCAGCGGAGTCAGCCCGCGTACGGACTGGAGGTAGATCGAGATGAAGAAATACACCCCGCCGACCGCGAAGAATCCCAGTGAGATCGCACCGACCGCTGCGGACAGCCGGGCGTCGCGGAACAGCCGGACGTCGAAGGCCGGAAAGCGGGTGCGTGTCTCGTGCCAGGCAAACACCGCCAGTACAGCCAGGCCGCCCGCGATCGAGACGGCCACTGCCGGGTTCAGCCAGTCGGAACTCTCGCCGCCATGGACGATCCCCCAGATGACAGCCACCAGCCCGACGAAGGACAGCACCACACCGATCGGGTCGAAGCCGCCTGCTGCGCTCCTGATCTCGGGGACCAGGATGGCCACCACTGCCAGCCCGAGGATGACGATGGGGATATTGACGATGAAGACCGAGCCCCACCAGAAGTGCTCGAGCAGCAGCCCTCCGATCACCGGGCCGATCGCCACAGAAGTGCCGATCGCCGCGCCCCACAGTGCAATGGCCTTACCTCGTTCACGCGCGCCGAAGACGTTCGTGATGATCGCCAGGGTCTGCGGCATGATCGCCGCACCGCCGATGCCCATCAACGCGCGCGTCCACATCAGCGTCCCGGGGGCCTGTGCGAACGAGGCCAGCAGTGACCCTATTCCGAAGACCAGCATGCCGCCCAGCAGTACGCGCTTGCGTCCGATGCGGTCACCGAGCACGCCGAAAGTGAACAGGAGTCCGGCGAAGACCAGGATGTAGGCGTTGATCGCCCATTGAAGCTGTCCCTGTGTCGCGCCCAGCCCTTGTACCGGGTCGGCGATGGTCTTGAGCGCCACGTTCAGGATGGTCGTGTCGATGATGACCATCAGCAGGCTGACCACCACGGCGCCGTGGATGTACCAGCGGCGCGGATGCCCGTCTCCCCCTTGTGCCTGCAGGGACTCCCCCGCGGATCGGCGGCCTTCCATACGTTCTCTCCCTGCCCTTGCTTTGATCACACCAATAACTTGAGGGAACCCTCAACTTCTATGCCCGGCGACCGTACGCTAAATTGAAGGGAGTCTCAAGTTAGGTCTGACGGGGTGGAATGAGGGGCATGAGTACTGATGCGACACCGAAGGCCCGCGCCAAGCGGCGAGACGCGCAGCGCAACCGCGAGAAGCTGATCGACGCCACCATGGACGTCTTCACCGAGCGAGGACTGGACGTGCCGCTGGAGGAGATCGCCCGGCGCGCCGGGGTGAGCATCGGCACGCTTTACAACCACTTCCCCTCACGGGACGACCTGATTGCAGCGTTCTATCCCGCCAAATTCGCCGCGCAGATCGAGGACGCCGACCGGGCCCTCGAATGCGCCCCCTGGGAAGGGTTCGTCTGGTACCTGGCCAGGCTCTGCGAACGGCAGGCCTGCGACCGCGGCCTGAGCGACCTGCTATCCCGGCGTCTTCCCGACACCCCGGAACTCCGCCAGGCATGCGCGCAAAGCTACGAACGAACCAGCCGCATCATCGCCCGCGCACAACAGGACGGCAGCCTGCGCGCCGACTTCACCCCGCAGGATCTGACGTTCGTGATCTGGTCCAGCATTTCCATCATCAAAGCCACAGCTGCTGTCGCTCCCGACGCCTGGCGCCGGCACCTGGCCTTCCTGCTGGACGGATGCCGTGCCACCGCTGCCCACCCCATCGCAACACCCTCACTGGACATGGAACAGGTCCTCAAGACCATGCCCACCCTGGGAACGGCGACAGCGCAACACGAGTAGGAGTCACCCCGAACGCACGGCTCAACAGGATTCCGGCCGGAATCTTGACAGGACCGCGGATGACCGCACCTCGTCCGGATGGTCCGCGACCAGCACACCCGTGCCGGCATCGCCCGTCAAACCGGCACCGGGCGGACGAAGAAGGAGATCATCTGCTTCCTCAAACGCGCCATCACGCGGGAGACCTTCCGGTACTCGCCACGGCGGTCGCGACCCCCGAGACCACTGGCCTCAAGCCGACCCGCCAGGCCAAGAACATCCCACTCACCGCTGC
Organism: Streptoverticillium olivoreticuli subsp. olivoreticuli; assembly: GCF_003391135.1. Taxonomy (GTDB): domain Bacteria; phylum Actinomycetota; class Actinomycetes; order Streptomycetales; family Streptomycetaceae; genus Streptomyces; species Streptomyces blastmyceticus. The sequence goes on from NZ_CP031455.1 coordinate 45,093, forward strand.
CCCGAAGCGCTTCAGGGCTTGGCCCGCAACCATCTCCAGCGCCGAACGATGCCTTCGCCGGCCTACCGCGGCTGGCTCGCTGCCGCTTGCCCCAAGATGCAACCGGCATGGCAACCGCGTCTGCTTTGATTCCAGCCGGGTGGTCTTCCCTACAAGGGGTTCCTGCTCCCTCTGGCCAACCCAATCCAGTGTCCAGAGTGTCCACACACCAGGGAAACGCCCAAGAGCCTTTCGACTGCTACCAGAAGACCAACCAACAACAGCAATCGACGACCGCTGCACCCACTGAGCCCACAATCGGGCCGGCCTGCCACGCAGACAACCGCCCGCAGATTTTCCACTCCCCATTGACCACCTCATGGCGGTATGTCACTATTCGCCTACACGCTGAAGATACGTTTCCCACCTGTGAGGAAACTTTCGAACCGCCCTACGAGCGCGCAGGTTTCGTTACTGAACCCGTTTCACCCTGTGCCGTAAGGGTCGAAAGGGCTGGTCAGGCGGGGTACGGGTGACGTGGCGAAGCCCCTCGTCGTTGCGGTGTGCTGGCGCATCCACGGAAGAACGAGATGTTCGTGCAGGTCGCAGGTGGTTTCGGGGTATAGACCACGACAGCGTGGCGGTACGTGGACGAGACCCAAGGTCCTGGCCGACTGGGCGCCGGGCCTGCACGAGGCCCTGGCAGGGCTGGGCAAAGGCGACTTCGTCATCGTCGGCGGCACCCTCATTCCCGCCGACCGGACCGCCGCGGACAAGCCGTGCTACTCACAGAAGCACAAGAGACGCGGCATGAACGTGCAGGTCAACGCCCGCCCAGACGGGACGCTGCTGCGGTTCTCCCGTGCCCTGCCGGGCCGGACCCACGGCCTGACCGCTGCCCGTGCGCACGGCATTGTCCAGGCCTGTCGCACCCGGCAGATCCTTGCCCTGGCCAACCGCGCCTACCGTAGCGCCGGCTCAACCATCCGCACCCCCTGCCACGGGCACCGCGAACTCCCTGACCACTACCACCGGTTCAACCGCAACCACGCAAGACTCCGAACCCCGGGCGAACGCATCTTCGCCCGGACTCAAGACCTGACGGATCCCCCACCGACCCGCTGCTCGACCAACCGCATCGGAACCATCGTTGCCGCCATCCACGCCCTCATCCTGACCGGCGAGAACAACAGGATGAAACAGGTTCACTCACACCTGGCCAGCGAACAGAAAACCCGCCAGTTTCAGCCCAATATGCGACCACAGGGCACCGGACTACAGTCCGGAAATCTCAGGCGCTCAGGATCGGAAATCAGGACGCAGGAAGGCAGCATCATGAGCCAAGCGGATCAGGTAATTCTTGTTCAAAAAGCCGAGGTCGGATATAAAGAAGGGTACTCGAACGGCCACTACAATAACTGGCAAAAATTCTCCCCGGCCGTGCCGGGCCTGGAATGGAGTCAGAACCAGGCCTGGTGTCAGACGTTTCAGTCATGGGCGTTCCAGCAGGTCGGCCTGAAGCCTCTTGCGCCTGTGACTGCATCATGCATGACGGCGGTTAACTGGTACAAGAACAAGGGAAGATTCAGCTATTATCCGGCCGTTGGGGCCATGGTTTTCTACGGCCCCAACGGGGGTTCCCATGTCGGCCTCGTCTATAAGTACGACGCGGATTACATATATACGGTCGAAGGGAATACCAACACTTCCGGCTCGGCCGAAGGTGACGGCGTCTACCTTAAGAAACGCGGCCGCCGTGATGTATATACCTACGGGTACGGCTATCCCGAATATGCGGACGGCCTCGTATCCGCAGACCCTAAATTCGGCGGGGTGGCGGCAGCGGAGGGCGGTAAGGGGGATGTCCCGCCCCCGGTTACAGGGAAGCCCTGGGTATGGGCCGATGCTGGATCAGCTCCGCACAAGTGGCCGAATGACACCAGGCTGATCCAGTCTGCCCTGAAGAAGGAGTTCCCGGATATAGATCTCTCCTCCGATAAAGGGGAGTACCGGGAGAAGAGCAAAGAGGCGTACGCACGCTGGCAGGAGTCCTTGGGGTACTCCGGAGCCGACGCAGACGGCATACCCGGGAGGACGTCCTTGACCGCACTGGGGGCAAAATACGGGTTCGAGGTCAGAGGAGAGTATCCGGGAACCGAAACCGATTCGGAGGGAAAGCCTACTGCTCCTGTGTCTGTGGAGAGGCCATGGGTCCTGGCAAATGTCGGGAGCTCACCCGAGAAGTGGCCAGCCAGTACACGCCTGGTACGTGAGGCCCTCATAAAGGAATTCGGCAACATCGACTTCTCCGATGATGGGGATGCCTTTGGCGAAAAGACGAAGAGCGCTTACAGCCGCTGGCAGAAATCTCTCGGATACAGCGGAACCGCTGCGGATGGCATACCTGGGCAGCAATCCCTCCGCAAGCTTGCGGAGAAGTACGGGTTTGACATCCGCAGTGGAAGCGCCAGCGCTTCCGGCAGTATCGGGGCTGACCAGATCGACTTCTCCGGAAAAGGCTCATGGGACTCCGGCCACGCCGCATGCACCGGCTACATCAAAGAAGCTCTGCGGATCATGGGGCATCCGGAGACTCATTGGCTCCCGGGCATGCTCACCATCGCCCAGCGCGAGACAGCGCTCAACTCGCCACAATGGCAGATTAACACTACGGACAGCAATGCCCGGAACACTCCTGAACTATATGGTGGCGGAAAGGCGCCCGATGGATATCCGGGAATGTGCTCCCGCGGTATGATCCAGGCAATTCCGCAGACCTTCGCGCGATACCACCAGGCCGGGACATCCGAAAAAATCTACGATCCCGTAGCCTCTGCCGCAGCCGGAATCAACTACATCATCACCATCTATAAAGTGAACAGCGACGGCAGTAATCTGACAGCCAAGGTTCAACAAGCGGACCCGAACCGACCACCGAAGGGATACTGAGGTTTCTCATACTCCCGGCAGGTTGGTGGGAAATACCGCTTAGCTAAGAGCTCGTAACAGGATCGTGGTCTGTACTTGTTGAGGCGTCTCCAGCAGACGATGCCCTCCAGGCACAGTCTGTCGGACACCGGCCGCGGACCCGGAGCCCGCTCGGGCCATAGTGGAGCAACGGCTCGATCACTGCCCAGAGTTTATCGTCCACGATCCGCGGCCGCTTGCTCACGCCGTCACAAACTGCCGAGGCGCCCCTGACGTCACGGCTGACCATCCAAACTCAACAAGATCCCGTTACGAGCCCTTACAGGACACCATTTACGGCTCTTACGGTCCCTCAGTCAAGCCTGGGACTTTCCTGACCGAATCTCTCTCATCCTCCGTTTTCGCAGGTGCGGAGGGTGTGGACAGCTTGGGTGATGGTTCCGATCCGGTTGGTGGAGCATCCGGCGGAGGGCGCGCCAGGTCTTCAGCCGGGCGAAGGCGCATTCGCCGGGTGCCCGGAGGCGGGCATGGACACGGTTGAACCTCTTGCAGTGCTCGGGGAGTTCACGGTGTCCGTAGCAGGTGCGGACGGTCGCGCCAGCGCCCTGGTATGCCCGGTCGGCCAGGATCCCCCTGGTCGGACATGTCTGGACGATCCCGTGCACGCGGGCGGCGGTCAGATCGTGCGTCCGTCCCGGCAGTGCGCGGGAAAACCACAACGAAGTACCGTCGGGGTGGGCGACCAACAGGGCTCTCTGGCCGGGAGTTCAATCGTCAGACATCTCGTTGACTCCCCTCGCCGGCGGCGAGGAGGTGACCTGGAGCCTGAGCCTGACCGGTGGCGAGCCCGGACTGCTGATTGCTCTGCTCTGAAAAACCAAGCAGGTTCAGGCCGGTGTCGTGAAGGCAGTTGACGCCGCCGTGGCTAGACGTTCTGAGCGTTCTCGTCTCGCGTAGCTTCGGGATGGTTTTCCGGTCGACGAGCCGCCCAGGGACGTACCGATTCGAAGTTCGCTGCTGCACGCAGTACCGAGGCGTCGGCGTGTAGCCGTCCGGCGATCTGGAGGCCGACGGGGCGGCCGTCTGCGGTGAATCCGGCGGGCACGGTGATCGCTGGTGTCCCGGTCATGTTGAAAGGGTAGGTGAGCAGCCAGCCCAACAGCTGGCGTCGCAGTGGCTCACCGGCCAGCCAGTCGGGTGCGAACTGTTCCAAGGGGAACGTGGCCGACGACAGGGTGGGGGAAACGAGGATGTCGTATTCGTGCATGAATCCTGCGAATGCGTCCCATGTTGCGCCGCGGAGAACATCTGCCCGGCCTATGTCGATGGCGGTCAGTGTCTTGGCTTCCTTCATCAGCGCGATCAGGTTGTCGTCGACCTGGCCCTGCATCGACTCCCAGTCGAGCATGTCGTACACGGACGCGTACCCGTGGAGCCAGACGCCGTGCCACATCGCTTCTTCGGGGTTCCCCCACGCTGGGGTCGCCTCCGTGACGGTGGCGCCGAGTTGCTCGAATGCGCCCGCTGCATCCCGGCAGATTCGCTCGACCTCGGGGTCGATGTAGCCGAGCCCGAGGTCCGGGGACCAGGCGACCCGCCAGCCCTTGAGGTCCTTGCCGATTTCCGTCAGGTAGTCGGTACCGTCGGCAGGCAGGCTCAGCGGGTCTTCCGTGTCGGGTCCCGCGACCACGTTCATCATCAGTGCGGCGTCGCGCACGGTCCGTGTGATGGGGCCGTGGTGGGCCCAGGTGTAGAAGCGGCCCGGCAGCATGGACTGCGGAACGCGGCCCATCGAGGGTTTCATTCCTACGACACCGCACAGGGCTGCCGGGATGCGGACCGAGCCCGCGCCGTCGCTGCCTTCCGCGAGCGGACCCATACCTGCGGCGACGGCTGCCGCCGCGCCGCCGCTGGACCCGCCCGCGCTGTACCCGTGTTTCCACGGATTGTGCGTCGGGCCGTAGAGGTGGCCGTCGGTCCCGCCGTAGTAGGCACACTCGGGTGCGTTGGTCTTGCCGAGAAACAGCCCGCCAGCCCCCCGCATCCGCGTGACGAACGCCGCGTCTCGTGCCCCAAGGTTTCCCTTCAGGGGGGCCAGGCCGAGCGTGAGAGGCAGGTCTTTCATCGCGGTGAGTTCCTTGATGGAGTACGGAACACCGTGCAGCGGACCGAGCTCCTCTCCGTCTGCCTGCCGCTTGTCGAGAGCGCGCGCGTCGGCAAGGACCTGCTCGGGATCGAAACTCACGAACGCGTTGACGGCCGGGTTCACGTCTTCGATCCGCGCCACCATGGCGCTGGCCACTTCGGTGGCAGACAGGTCGCCGTTGCGGATCGCCTCCGCGAGGTCGCTGGCAGAGGTCCAGCAGATGTCGTTGTTCATTTGTCGCGTGCTCATTCCGCGTCGGGGTAGGGACAGGTGGCTGGTCATGTGGCGTAGTGAGGGGGAATACGTGTCACTTGTCCGTCCGGAAGGTGCCGGACAGCCGGGGGTCTCCGGGGGCGGATGAGCGGGGCTATCGTGCGCCCCAGGGGTTGTCGATCAGTACACGCCATGTTCCGTCGGGTTGCCTGCGGAACAGTTCCGAGGCTTGCGCTTCCATGCGGATGGGGGTGCCGTCAGGTGCTGTGGTGTCGCACTGCCAGTGGGTGCTGCTCTGGGCGAGGTCTGCGTTCACGATGACCTGGGCGGCAAGGGTTTGCACGGTCGGCTGCATCTCCAGCATCTCGGAGAAGAAGGCGCGGATTTCGAGGGTGCCGCGGTGTATCTGGCCGGACTCATCGACGATGACGGCGTCGGGCTCGTACAGGGCGACCAGTTCGTTGAGTGCGCCGGCGTTGCAGAGCTCGTTGAAACGATGGCCGATCATCGTCGGATCGGTGAGCGGCGTCCTGGGCGTAGCCGGTCCGGTGGAGGGGTGGGAAGGGGTGGTCACTGAAATGTACTCTCCTTTGGTGTGAAGCTGTCGGCTGGGTGCGACGGCAAGGGCACTTTGGGGTGGGCCTCTGTTTGTGGCGGGGAGTGTTGGCGAGCCGGGGTGTTGCGAGGGCTCGGGGGGATGCCACACGGGCTCCGCCTTGGAACAGGTTCGTTACCTGGCTGCTGCGGCACCTGTCACGGTTTCGAGAATCCGCTGTCTTCCGAGGCCGTCGACCATCTGCCAGGCACGCTGGGCGAGTTCCGCGCGTCTGGCGGGCTGGGCGAGCAGATCACGCACGTGCTGCGCCATGGTGGCCGGGTGTGCGAGCACTTCGCTGATGGAACCGAGGCCTTCGGCGCACCGGTGGGAAACCGCCCCTTCGTAGACCGGCTTCTGGTTGTCGACGACCTGGATCAGCGCTGCAGGCACGCCCAGGCAGCACAGCTCGATCGTGGTGGTCCCGGCCGCGCTGATCACCAGGTCCATTCCTGCCATCGTCTGCGGCAGTACGGGTGTGGGGGCGATGACGTCCAGCTGCTGCCCCGGGGCAACTGGCAGAGCGCGCACACCAGCGCTGTCTTCGGTCACCACAGTCAGGTGCAGGGCCGGGATCTGCAGCAATGCTTTTGTGAGTTTCCGCGCGGCGCGGCGGACGTCGGTGCCGCCGAGAACCAGCAGCACACGTGGTGTTGGTGTTGCCGCTCGGCTCAGTACCTGTTGCACCGGGTCGGCGGGGCGTAGTGCCCGGATGTTGTCGCGGATGACGGCGAAGGCGGGTCCGCGCAGCAGCAGCCCGCCGTTGGTGGGGGGCGGATTGGAGCGGTCGGCGCCAATGTTCTGGTCGTAGAGCACATCGGCGCAGGCGTGTCGTATCTCGCCGTCGTAGGCTGCGATGACCGGGGCGGCCGTCGCAGCCGCGCGATAGTGCGCCGTGGGTATGTGGTAGGCGTCGACCACGACAGCCGCGGGTGCCAGCGTCCTCAGGCACATACGGAGGCCTTCGGCGGTGTCCGGCGCGTCCATCACTGTGACTGGCGTGGCGGCCAGGACTTCTGTCAGCCAGGGCACCTCGCACGTCCCGAGCAGGACCGGACGCATTCCGCGTGCGGCCGCCTCCTGTGCCAGGGCGATGCAGCGCATGATGTGCCCTGTGCCGATATCAGGTGTGGCGTCGGCGCGCAGGGCCAGTACTTGGCTGTCTGCCATTATCCGCCCTCTGCAACGTGCTGAGCGTGGACTCGCTGCCAGTGATCGCTGATCATGGCCTCGAGGCTGGAGTGTTTCGGGGTCCATCCCAGATGTTTGATGGCCTGCCGTGCGTCCGCGATCGAGCAGGTCACCTCGTTGGTGTGGGCCGGCTGGTGGTCGACGGTGATGCTGCGGCCGGAGATCTGTTGTGCGGTGTCGATGACTTCATTCACGCTGGCCGGCACGGCACCGATGTTGTATGTCTGTGCCGTGCCCGGCGTTGCGGCGTCCAGTGCCAGGCTGACTGCGTCGACGACGTCGGCGATGTGGACGAAGTCCCGGATCGCGTTGCCGTCACCGTGGACGCGCAGGGTGCGGCCGTAGGCTGCGCAGTCCAGCACCTGGGGTATCAGTGCGTTGCTGCCGGGAGCCTTGCCTTCAGGGGTGACTCCGGCGGCGTTGAACAGCCTGAGGGTGACCGCGCCGAGCGCGCCGGTGCGGGCATAGCTGTCGACCGCGTGCTCGGCGGCGAGCTTGGTGCGGCCGTACACCCCTGTCGGCGTTGCCGGATCGGTTTCCTGCAGGGGCCGTTCCTGTCCGGTGCCGTAGACGGCGGCACTGGACAGGAACACCATGCGCATCGGGTGACCGGTGCGGGCGTGCTCTGCGACCATCGCGTCGAGCAGGTGTACGGTGCCGGCGACGTTGGTGCGGTAGTAGTCGCCCACAGCGAGGGGTGAGCGGACCCGCATCAGTGCCGCCAGGTGGCACACCGCGTCTGCTCCGCGCAGCGCGCGGCCCGTCGATTCGTGGTCGGCGAGGTCCGCGGTATGACCGTGTACACCAGGCGGCCAGTCGGATCGGCTGGTCCTGGAGAGCGCCACGATCTCATGTCCGGCAGCCGACAACGCGGCGACGACGCTGAGACCCAGGTATCCGGTTGCCCCGGTCACCACAACTCGCATGGCGCCCGTCACGCACCCGCGCTGGCCAGCTCGCGGGCGATGAGGTCGAGCCACAGCACGTACTCGAGCGACATATCCAGGTCGTACCAGATCAGGTCGGTCGTGCTGTCCCAGTCGGTGCCGTGGAACCACTTGTCCCGCGTCCATACGCCCTGGGGGTCCTGGTTGTGCACAATCAGATCGGCGATCTGGACAGCGAGTTCCGCGTAGTGGCACTCGCCCGTGAGGCGGAACAGCATTGCGGCGCTCAGTCCTACCTTGCCGCATGACGGGTGCAGGAGTGCATCCGGGTTGCACGACTGCACCATGTAGGTCATCAGGTCGTGCGCCAGTGCGAGGTGCCTGGTATCGCCGGTCTTCTCGTAGAGCGCAGTCAGGAACACGGCCGGGGCTCCCAGGAACCACCAGTCCTGTCCTGGCTTCTGGACGTTCAGGTGGTGGGCATCGTATGTGGTCAGCAGTTCGCCCTCGGCGGTAGCCGAGGTGTAGAACACCGATGTGCGGCCGGGCTGGCAATTCCACAGGTCAGCAATGAAATCGGCCGCGGCCAGGGCTACGTCCTGCTTCCCGTGGAACAGCGCGGCGAGCCCGCTGATGCTGGTCGAGACGGTGTCGCAGTGCCCGTCGCTGGCCCGCGGGCCCACCGAGCGGAACCCGCCATGGGCCGGGTTCTGCATGGTGGCGATGAAGGACATGAATCGTTCGGACAGGTCGAACTGGCCGAGCAGGTGCGTCCCGATAGCCAGGTAGCCGTTGGCGTACAGGTAGTGGATGTCGAGGAAGTAAGGTTCCTGACGGGGCGAGGGCACATCGCCGTCAGCGGCGAGATGTGAGCGCACGTAGGTCGCAAGCCGCGCAGCTTCGGTTGTCTTACCGGCGCACTGCAGTGCCCAGATTCCCTTGTAGGAGGACTCGATCACCTCGCGGGATGACGGCAGCGAGCCGTCGGGGCGCTGGCTCTGCGCCAGCCGGTCAGCTGCCCGCGAGGAGGCTGCCTTGTAGATTTCAATGCGCTGATTCATGTCGATCTCTTCGCAAGTCAACTGAACGGATCTCCTTGTCCGGAAAAAGATGTACGAAATGAGTGCTCAAATTCGCCGTTGCGGGCGTCAGGCGATGAGTTCTTGGATATCTGCCACCGACAGCCACTGGTCGTTGGTGTCGGACTGGTAATTGAACCCGTCCGGCAGGCGGCCGTCCGTCGGCATATCTCCGTCGAGCAGGCCGGACTGCGGCAGCATGATGTAACGGTCGCCGCGTTTGAACGTCCGGACAGCGTCGACCGTGGAAATCATCTCCTCGTGGAGCTTTTCCCCCGGCCGCAGGCCCACCTCATGAGTGGCTGCTCCCGGCGCAATGGCCTCTACCAGGTCGACGACTCGCATGCTTGGGATTCTCGGGACGAAGAGCTCGGAACCCTGCATAGAGCTGAACGAGCTGACAATGAATTCCACTGCCTGGTCAAGCGTAATCCAGAACCTGGTCATCCGCTTGTCAGTGATCGGCAGCGACTTTTCCTCGGCTGCCAGCCTGCGGAAGAACGGGATCACTGAACCCCGGCTGCCCAGCACATTACCGTAACGCACCACGCTGAATTTGGTCGCCTGGTTGCGCGAATCCAGATTGGCCGAGGTGAACAGCTTGTCCGCACACAGCTTGCTGGCACCGTAGAGATTGACCGGACTGGACGCCTTGTCCGTGGACAGGGCGACCACCTTGCGAACCCCAGCACCAACGGCTGCGTCGATCACATTCTGCGAACCGGTCACGTTGGTGCGCACGTATTCGTACGCATTCACCTCGGCCGTGTCGACCTGCTTGAGCGCTGCGGCGTGGACCACGAAGTCGACACCGTGCATGGCCTTGCACAGCCGCTCACGGTCCCGGATGTCTCCGATCATCCACCTCAGCCGCGGATCCCGGCCGAAGTGTTCTCGCAGCTCGAACTGCTTGAGCTCATCGCGGGAATATACGATAACCGAACGCGGCCCCAGCTTTGCCAGCGCATGCTCGATAAACTTTTTCCCCAGGGACCCCGTCCCTCCGGTGATCAAGATGACACTGTCGGCGAATTCATTCGTTGACAATTTTACCTCGGCTCGAAATTTTCATTGTTCCGCACTGACGAGACCAGGGCGGATATGTCTGTGACCACGCCGAAAACGTGACATCACTTTCAGGAATGCGGGATGAGTACGCTGGCGGTTCCCGCGCCCGGCGCACCAGATGCCGCAGCGCTCTGCCCGTAGGCTGGCTGGAGACCTGCTCCGGCCCGGCCACACGGACACGTGCCCCTCGCGGGGCTACCGGATCACTGCCTTGGTCCGCATGAGGAACTCCCCGAGGTATCCGTCGTGTGGAACTCCGGGCAGCATCAAGGTCGTCGGGGTGTCGCCGAGGTACACATTGGTGATGCTCGGCTCGCGCAGCAGGTCCTCGATCAGCTGCCGGTCTTCGGTCATCGCGGTCACGACCAGGGACCGCTTCAGCGGGGCGATCCCGTCCTCCGGTGCCCACGGTCCCACCCATACGCAGGGAAACGGCAGTTCGACGTTGAGCTGGGAGGCGTCCGGCGACCGGACTTCGTGTACGGCGGGTCGCAGGACGGCCCCGCCGGCGGGCAGTTCGTCGACGATGGAGTCCCCTCCGAGCCATGGGCGGGTTCCCTCGGCGACCGTGTGCAGATACTGGTCGATCTTTTCGGCCTGTTCGCACGGCTGGACTGTCAGGACCGCCGCCGGATCTTCAGCTGCGAGGCTCGGTATCTGGGAGAGCCTGTCCGCCAGTGCTTCCGCGAGCGGAGCGGGATCACCTTCGATGAGCACCGAGGTGGTGCACACGCATGCAGTACCGCCGAGGTAGCTCACCGCGTCGGCGATCAGGCTGACCTTGTCGCGCCAGTCGACGTCCTTGGTGACCAGGATCTTGGACCGGCCGGGGCCCTGCGGCAGTACCCGCGGATTGCCGGCGTACTTGTCGACCACGTCCTGGCCGCCATAGACCATGGCGTAGTCCGCCTCGGCGATGATCACATCCGCCGTCTCGTAATCGGTGGGCAGCAGTGCAACGCTGTCATCGCTGAAACCTGCTTCCCGCAGGGCCGAGATCAGCCGGAATGCGGTGAAAGGCTCACGGTTCGAGGGCCGCACCGCCACCTTGTAGCCCAGCGCTAGCGCCTCCGGCCACAGCCCGTGCACGCCTGGGGTATTGCCGGAGGCATGCACCGCGAACACATCACCCTTGCGGGTCCATACCGCCGAGCCGCTCTCCGTCCTGGGGTCGTCCCAGCAGGCAGCTGCCCCCATCGGCATCGCGAGCCCGGCGGTATGGCGCAGCGCTCGCAAGGCGTCGGCGACCCCGGCGATCGATCCCCGGACGACAGACAGCGGCACCCCTGAGGCAACCGAGACCAGGTGGGCGTACTGGTCCGCGTTCATGTCTGCGATGGTGCCGGTCAGATAGATGTCGGCAGCCTTGTCCAGCATCGCGATGCGGTCGGTTGCGCTCGGGACCGGCGCTTCACGCATGGCGGCCACCGTACGCCGCACGTACAGAGGGGAGACCAGGCCGATCTCGCCGATCTTCTCACCGGACACGCTGGTCAGGTCCATGCGCCGGCGAGTGCGGTAGATGCCGTCGGCGCCGAGCGCGTCAACATGCACCAGCTCTGCCATCAGTACACCCCTTCGATCACCGGGGTGCCCCCGAATGTGGACACGGGGCCGACTCCGGCCACTGAGGAGCCGATCACACCTTCCGGCGGCTTGATCCGGGTCGCCATGTCGCGCTCCAGATTGTTCGGCAGCAGGGCGTATTTCGTGAGATGGCTCATCACGACCTGCCCGCGCTGGCCGAACCCGACCTCTTCGCCCGTCTCCGGGTCGACGACGCGGAAGAAGATGTACGGCGAGAAGGGATCACTGACAGGGTTCCCGTCGAATTCCTCGTCGTGGCGCTCTTTCGCGCCTCCGAGGATGGTGGTGCTCCCGTAGATGCCGAGCAGCGGGATGCCGGGGAAAACCTGCGAGCGGAGCAGTTCCCGGGTGTCCGCGTCCATCTGCGCCCCGGACCAGATGATCGCTCGTACCGACTTGTTGATGAGGTCCACCAGGTCCGCGTGGCGTGCGAGGCGCTCCAGCAGTGCAGGGGTGGTGGCCAGGACCCCGACGTCCTGGGTTCGCAGGATGTGTGCCGCCTGGTCGACGATGTGCTCGGCGTACGCGTCCGCATCCCCCGTTCGTCCCTGGGAAATGAGGACCTTCACCCAACGGGGATCGAGGTCCACGGTGAACTTAACGCCCCCGCAGCGGCGGGCCCAGCGTGTCGTCACCTCACCGAACATATGAGGACCGGACGGCACGATAGCCAGTGAGTTGAGCGGTCCCGTCTCCGCGACGATCTCGTCCAGCCGGTCACCCCACCAGGAGAGGAACCCCTCGAGCCACTCCTCGAACATGACGAACCGCTTGGGCGGTCCCGTGGTGCCACTGCTTTCGTAGATCCCGGCGATCTGCTGACTCTGCCCGAGACCGCGCGGAATCAGGTCCTCGATCGCAGTGTCGCGGAACTCGTCGATGAAATTGGGGAACTTCGCAAGGTCAGCGACGCCGTTGACATCGGTGAGTGGATCAAAGCCGAGTCGGGCCGCGCGGCGCAACCAGAACGAGCAGCCGGTCTCGGGGCGGAAGTGCCACTGCATGAGCTCGCGCACATACTCATCAGGATCGATCCGGGACGGATCCGTCGTAATATCGAGAATCGGTGAAGACATCGCACCCTAATTCGCTCGTATCTTTTTTCGGTAAAACACATCAGCGTATGCTGATGCCTGCACAAAGAGCGGACTGAATACGGCGGCCCTTGGTTCAAGAGGGATGGCACAGTATTGGATCCGAACTTTACAAAACTCTAAGCCTTCGCTAATGAAGCACCGCCTGGGCACCTCACATGCATGCAGCACTGAGAGTGATGAGCTACCTGCCCTAAATTGTGTGGCGGGCGTGCTGGGCAGCGAAGCTGGCGCACCACGATGTGGAGCTGGAATTCTGGATTCCGCAGAAGCGTCTCGTTCCGTGAGTGAGGCCGTCGGCCGAGGTACCGCTGGCCGCGCGGACATGACCTCTTGAGGTGGGTGCACGGCAGCTCGTCGAGGGCAGCCCGGTCAGGCGCAGCTCAACGCATCCGGTGTTCTCAACGAACCAGGCGCAGACGGTTGTCCGGTGGGCTGGGGCCTGGTCGGCAACCACGTAATCACTTGCGGCGCGCGCCTGTCGGGCCAGATCATCCACACAGACCGCTGCCTACGAGCTCAGCCCACCGCTACTTAGTGTTCTGGCCCGATCTGCAGGCTTTTCACCCAGGGCGCGCAGATCACGAGGAGCCGGTCCGGATGATCTGCCACAGCTCCTTCGGTACTGCTCTCCACCCTTTGGCCCGGATGGTGCGCACCGTCTCTTTGCCGAGCAGAGCTACGCCGAACAATTTCACTGCCCAGCCGAGCAGGGCGAGGATCACCAGCACGACAACCGGAGTGAAGTTCAGCTCTCCTTGGCCGTCGGCAGCGGACTTGGCCAAGACGGCCAGGGCAGCGGCCTCGAAAACGTACGACATGCCCAAACCGCCGAGCACGCATAGCGCGCCTGCGCGCACTCGGTTCATGATTCCGCCTCTCAGGTGGTGCACCAGATTTGCTGGCCAGAGCCTCCTGCACCGGTGAGGCCAGACCGGACTCCTGCTCTCCGCCGATCCGCTCCGCAAACGCCCTCCAGCAGGCGGCCGTGCGCATGGTGACGGGCAGTCAGCCATTACAGACTTCCGGCGCCCGACACAGGACCTCCCGTCCCAGCCAGCCCCGCCGATTTGCCCGGCGGGTGCTCTTCCATTCTTGGGGGCTACGGCCGGTTTCAAGATCATCCCGGGGGTCGATTCTGCCTCCGCCTTACGCTGAACCGTGATACGACGAAAGTTGCAGTGCATCCCGCTTCCCGGCAGAAACACCTGGCCAGGGCGGTCAGACATGCAGAGCTCTCCTGAAGGCGCCCGCCGCAGGCACACAGCTCCTGGAACACAGCCCTGAACGCGCGCTGTACCGCAGCCCTTGGCCCCTCCCGGAGAGTTACCCAGCCCAGGAACCCTCTGTCCGGGGCAACACTTCACGAGCATGAGTGCTCAATCGCTGTCCACTGCCTACGTCCATCCCCTGTCACAGTCAGACCCTCTGGGTTCACCTACGTGCACGTGGCAGCTGGACATGTCAACTGAGGGCGCACCTGCTGGACTTGCGGGGGGATGCGGTGCGGGTGTACCGCACCACCGTGTCAAGACCCAGACCCAGCGGCACGCCGTCGGCTTGAGTGTGCACCCCCCGTGGGCCCTGCGGGCGGCCTCGGGGACTTTTCTGCCGCGCAGCCCGGCTCGGGGAACCGCGTTCCGCGATGAGCACCCGCATCTGGGAACCGCACATCACCTCCTTCGTCTACTGCCACTGGTGCTGCGCGGTACGGCAGCCGTGCGAGCGGCGCCACCATGATCCGGAGCCGCCTGTGGATCCGCGGATCCACACGGACCCTGGCGGAATCTACGGCTCACCGCGGCTGCACACCGTCCTCAAACGCGAGAGCATCCACGTGGGGCAAAAGGAGCGAACGCCTGATGCACGCTCGCTCCTTTTCCGGTTCGCTGTTGACGGATCCTGGGGAGTGTGTCACGCTGCCTTCAGATGGTGGTGCTGTGTGGCCGAGATGCGGTCCACACGCCACTATTTTGCTTTCGGTGGCACCTACGCTATGGCAACTGCCCTTCCTTGCGCCCCGCAGCTGGCTGATCGTCACGACGCTTATGCCGTCATGCATCCACAGCTGCCCTGTCGGAGGGGTTCTATAACTGAAGTTCCCCCCTGTACCTGGGCAGCGGGTGTCTACGCTACTGGGGTGAGGTTCCCCCGTTGTCGACAGCGCACCGGCCGGTCCCTCGCCCCGGTCGGTCTTCGCCTGCTTTACCCAGCCCCCGCAGGCCCTCCGGACTCACGCCCAGGTCCCGGGCGACCTCGGTCACCGTCTCCTCCGAGGACAGCGCCAGCGCGACCGCGTCCCGCTTGAACTCGGCCGTGTACCGCTTGCTCATGTTGCTCTTCTTGCTCACTACCTGGATTGAGGCGACCCGGTGGTGTGGACACTCTGACAATGGATCTTGTGGATCCGAGGAAGGGTGTCCTGGTGGGACGTAGGTCTCCGTATCCGGCGGAGTTCAGGAACGATGCGGTGGCGCTGTACCGGGCCGCGGGCGGGAAGCGCACGTATGCCGCGGTCGCGGCGGACGTCGGGGTGACCGGCGAGACCCTGCGCAGTTGGGTGCGCCAGGCCGACGAGATGGTCGGCCGCGACAACAGCCGCGGCGGAGAGCCGGGATGAGGAGCTGGCGAGACTGCGGGCGGAGAACGGCCGGCTGCGCAAGGCCGAGAAGGAGTGGGAACTCGAGCGGGAGATCCTGCGCCGGGCGGCCCAGTATTTCGCGGGGGATTGTGTCCTGAACACGAAAGGAAGCTGACTGTAGGGCAGCAGCCAAGAGTGATGCTGTGTGGAAGATGAAGGTTTCGTGGCCCTTCGAAGCCGCCCTGCGGGGGGAGGCTTCAAACCGCCTCATGCTGCGTTACTCCGGTTGAACTGGCGTTGTCCGCGGGGCCGTGACGTGTGGTGATCGTCGCGGTACGACGGCACCATGCGGTATGCGCAAGCAGGGCTTGCTCAAGTTCCGTGAGTGGCCGGGTTTTTGGTGATGCCCGGGACGGCCAGTGCTTGTTCGGGTTCGTGGCGGATGGCGCGGGTGGTTTTGGCGATGTTGTCGGCTCCGAGGATCTTCAGGACGCCGATGGCGAGGTTACGGAAGCTGGCCATGGCGCGGGGTGCGCTGTCGGTGTGGACGGTTGAGGCGTCCTCGGCGAAGGTGACATCTCGGATGTGGTGGGAGGAATTCTCGATCCCCCAGTGCCCGCGAATCGCAGCGGCGAGGTCGGCCGGGCTGGTCTGGTGGGTATCCAGCTGGTGACCGCGAACACGCTCTCGCGGCTCTCCGTCCGGCCGGTGGGCTTGCGGCGGCGGTGGACACGGATGGCGAGCCGGGCATGCGGGAAGGCGATCTCGCCGAGGTTGCCGGCGAGGGCGCACGTCTTGATCGACCGGGACTCGCGCCGTCCGTGGGCGGTGACGGAAGACGTGTGCTGAACCTTGATGCACGTCCAGGGAAGAGCGGCGGGCTGAGCGTACGTGGTGGGCTGGTTGGTCTTGATGACCGCGATGTAGTGGGCCTTCTTCGTCTCGACCAGCCAGGTGGTGTTGGCCTTCACCGAGTGCAGGGCGTCGAAGGTGACCACGGTGTCCGCCAGGTCGAGCGGCGCGAGCAAGGGCTTGAAGTGCCGCGTCTCGTTCGTCTTCGCGCCGATCTCGACCTGGGCGAGCGCGGCGACGGGGTGGTGCGTGACCGCGGAGAGCAGGTGACGGCGCGGCGTATCGAGGCGGGCCGAGCCCTTCAGTGCCTTGCCGTCCACGGCGATGACCCGCCGCGGACGAGTCGCCGACGCGTCCCCGCACGCCAACTTGCGGTGCTGGTCGGCCAGGTAGGCGCCCACGGCCTGGTCCAGGGCGTCGCCGTCGAGCGCCATCAGGACGCGCCCGATCGTGACCGGCTTCGGGCTGCGCCGCCAGCCGAGCAGATGACGCCGCATCCCGAGGGAAGCCAGCAGGGTGTTCGTGGCCCGCTCGCCGAACTCGGCGGTCTCGTCCAGGCTCTTCGCGCCGGACACGACCGCGCAGGCACACACCAGCAGGACCGACACCAGCGAGTGCCAGCGGCCCCGGCGCGAGCGCGGGTCGGGCACCGATGCGAGATAAGGACGCAGGTCAGCGATCCGGTCCGCATCCAGCGGACCCAGCTTCTCCAGCACGGAAGGGATAGGGGAAGATACAACGGCAGGCACGGGACATCCTCGTGATCATCTGGCTTAGTCACCACAATGATCACGAACCCCCGTGCCCGCACTGCTACCCGCCCCTACCCGCCCCTACCCGCCCCGATCGCCAACCACCCGCGCATCCACGGAACTTGACGGAGCCCTGGCTGTACCCCGCCGTCCGTGACGGTCTGCCGGTCCTGGCTGACATCGGATACATCGGCGCCGGCGGCGGTCTGCAGATTCCCTTCCGGAAACATCCCGACCTGCCCGGCGAGCTGGGCACGGACAACCAGACGTACAACAAGCTGCTACGCGGTCTCCGCTTCCCCGCCGAGCGAGCCATGGCCGAGCTCAAACAACGCTGGCGCACCCTGCAATACGTCACCCTCAGCCCGAACCGAATCGGCGCCATCACCCAAGCCGCCCTCGTCCTCAACAACGCCTGGCGACCATGAACGCTGAGAAAACCTCACTGTGTCGTCAGTTTCCCATGTTGACATTGTCACGCAATTCATATGCGACACCTTCAAAATTTGCCCGACCCGTTTCTCGAAGGAGATAGTGATGCTGGTAGCTGACATCGAAAAGCAGGCATCCAGCGGAACGCTGGAACTGTCCGACGCGGTTCTGGGGCTGGGGGCGAGATCGCGAGCGGTGTTCTCCGATGCAAATCTCGGCACTACCTGGCGGGTTAGGGATGCCAAATTTGACAGATCTTCCCTATCGGTCTCGGGTACAGCGCAATTCGCCAAGGCCGAGCGGGGGGTGAGAGTGGAGTTCGTTTCTGACCGGGACGAAAAGGTGATCGGATTGGTCATCTACGCCGATCTGGCCGGCCGCTGGGACCAGTTGGCAATCGGTCCCCAAATGCGCACCCCGGACATAAGCGTGTTCAAACCGCCGGAAGTGCACGATCCCGAAGCGCCGAAAGTGCACCATCCCGAAGCTCTTATTATGCTTGCCCCCCAGCCGTGGCGCGAGGATCCTATCGTTGGTGCCTGCTTCCACTTCGATACGCCTGGCACCACCGGTGGGCGCGGCACAACCGGTGTAGCAGGCACAGCAGCAACGAACCGTATCCATGTCATAGAAGTCGGCCAGGATAACTACAGGCTGCGTGGCAAGTTCGCGCCTATTCCGATCTCCGCCGGACTATCGGAATTGTCGGAATTAGTGTTCGGCACGGAACTTGGCACGGTGAAGTGGCCCGACGGCGTTGGCGGCTGGGTCAAAGATCTACCGGTTTCCGTGACTGATCTCGATGTGCAATACGACACCAGAACCAAAAAGGTCAACCAGATCGCCGTATCGGTCGGCGTGGTGGGAAGCGCCGGAACTCCGCTGGTCAAACTTGCCGACATGATCGAAATCGACGCCGTGGAAGTCACTTTCAGCGGCCCGCAGAACCTGGAGACAGGCATCACCGTGCGCGGTGCCGTCGACGGCTACTCCGTGGTCCTGGACGGCAGGTATTCCCCCGGTTATGGCACTCGGCTATCTGGCCGCTTCAAGCTGCCTGGCTCCATCAAGGGCAAGGGCTTCACCGGCGGCTGCCCACCTGAACTCGACCTCACCGGTGCCGACGACAACACCCTGGAAATCCAGATCAACCCCGCCGCCAAGGAATACAGTCTCGAGTGTCTGCTCGGCGGCACGAACCCTGTGTGGCGGCTCAACGACAATCTCGCCGTCACCGACCTGTCGCTGAACGTCGCCGGCAGCGGCAGCACCCTGACCTACACCGGTTTTTCCGGAGGTCTGAAAATCGCCGACACCACAGTCCGCCTGATGGGTCATCGCGGCGACATCAGTTGGACCTTCAGTGGTGAACTCGAAAACCTGCCTCTGGCTGAATTCACCGAGTGGTTCAATAATTCCTTCACAGTCTTCCCCTTTCAGCTGCCCGCCACCACTATCAACACACTCGGCATCAGCGTCACCAACAGCAGCCTGCAACGTGTATTCGGTTTCACGCTGGACACCGCATTCGACACGAGCGCGCCCACCCCTGCGAACCTCACTGTCCGGGTCGACCTCACTCAAACCCGCTCTAAGCCCGAGGCCGGCTGGAGCCAGCTCGATCTCGAAGCCGGTGCCGAGCTCCAATTCGCCCTTCCGGGCACACCCGACCTCACGCTCAGCCTCGTCGGCGATCTCACATACAGGACCGGGGCCGATCCCTACTGGACACTCACCGGCAGTTTCACCACCACCGATGACACTCTCACCGTCGCCACCCTCCTCACCGCCCTCGATATCCCCGTTGCCGACTTACCCGCCGTCTTTTCCGGGATCGACCTCAAAGATATCACCGCCAGTCTCACCCATTCGAACAAAGGCCACGCCCTAGCACTCAACATCGCCGATACCCACATTGCTTACGTGTCCCTCAAGGAAAAAGAAATCGCCACAACGGCGGTCGACCTGCTGGTACCGGCCTGAAGCAGCCCGCTTTTCATCCGTTCGACAGTTCGACAGGAGCGGGAAGTAACAGAAGCCGACGCCTGGCCGTTTCGCGGAATAATTAAAGGACGATCAATGGACAGAACATACACCGTGTGCTTCAGCGGGACATCGTGCACTCGTGATGAGGGCGAGGAGTCACGCTCTGATAGTGACAAGCGGATCTACAGCAAAGAAACCGGCTATATCCCGGTCCGTATCCACATGGAGATCTCCGGCGACCGCTTGGAAGCCACGAATCCCAGCGTGATCGTGCGCGGCGTGGGAGCGAACGACTGGGGCAACGTAGATATCAGCGAAGCGCTTACCTTGAATGCTCCGCTGAAGATTCCCCCGGGCCTCAAAGAGGCTACTGAGCAGTATTCGCGGGGCGATCGGCGGTCTGATATTGGCGTTAATATGGACACTGCCATCGGTCGGACGTCGGCGGCCGCCCTTGCTCTGCATGGCGCGAACCTGGCTGCCGCCAGCGATGCGACGGCGTATAACTTCATCGGGCACAGTCGGGGCGCCGTGGAATGCATGATGGCCGCCTGGTTCCTGTATGCCTACGGTGGGGCAAAGAAGGACGTCCCCGTGCGCATTTTCGCGATCGATCCGGTTCCTGGCCCCGGAACGTGGTACTCGATCATGACCAAGCTGGCCCCGAACGTCACCAACTACGTTGGGATCACCGCCTGGGACCACATCGGCGAATCCCTGGACAGACTCTTCGACCCCGGACTTGTGCCCAAGCCCAACGCGAAGATGGCACGGATCAGCACAGCCGAACCGGATGTGAGGAAGCTGAACAAGCTGGGATGGAAAGACCTTGCCGACAGCTACCTGAGCGGGCGCGCGAACCCGCTGGAACCCGCCAAAATC
This sequence comes from Streptoverticillium olivoreticuli subsp. olivoreticuli, assembly GCF_003391135.1. Classification (GTDB taxonomy): domain Bacteria; phylum Actinomycetota; class Actinomycetes; order Streptomycetales; family Streptomycetaceae; genus Streptomyces; species Streptomyces blastmyceticus. Next base: position 65,345 of record NZ_CP031455.1, read on the forward strand.
GCTGGCACCCCTCAGCCCGACGGCTATCGGCTGTTCGCGTGCCGTGGACGACATGCGACGGTCGCCGGGAACACGACCCGTGACGGGAAGTACGACCCGACCAACGCCGACACCAGCGTCGCGCGGGTTCCGCACCTGGTCTACAAGATGGCCAGGGCCTATCTCACGGACTGGGGAACGGTTTTTTCACGAGAGCCGGCTGTTGATCTTGGTGCGCTGGAGCTGCGGCAGAGGATTAACCTCGATCACGGCGCCTTCGACAAGATGGGCGGTGGGTCGCGGCGCGACAAGGTCGTGTTCGGCGATTTACGCACCGCGATCTCGGGACGCGACGGCGACGTACGGTACGTCTCGTCAGCCTACGGCAGAAACCCCATGAACAAGAAGTACCTCGAGGACGTGGCCGGGGACCCTTCATACCGCCAGCCTTATCCCGTGACCGCCAAACGCACCGGCGCCGGCTGGGTGCACTGGACCTATCTTTAGGCAGGGCTCCGTCAAGTTCCGTGGATGCGCGGGTGGTTGGCGATCGGGGCGGGTAGGGGCGGGTAGGGGCGGGTAGCAGTGCGGGCACGGGGGTTCGTGATCATTGTGGTGACTAAGCCAGATGATCACGAGGATGTCCCGTGCCTGCCGTTGTATCTTCCCCTATCCCTTCCGTGCTGGAGAAGCTGGGTCCGCTGGATGCGGACCGGATCGCTGACCTGCGTCCTTATCTCGCATCGGTGCCCGACCCGCGCTCGCGCCGGGGCCGCTGGCACTCGCTGGTGTCGGTCCTGCTGGTGTGTGCCTGCGCGGTCGTGTCCGGCGCGAAGAGCCTGGACGAGACCGCCGAGTTCGGCGAGCGGGCCACGAACACCCTGCTGGCTTCCCTCGGGATGCGGCGTCATCTGCTCGGCTGGCGGCGCAGCCCGAAGCCGGTCACGATCGGGCGCGTCCTGATGGCGCTCGACGGCGACGCCCTGGACCAGGCCGTGGGCGCCTACCTGGCCGACCAGCACCGCAAGTTGGCGTGCGGGGACGCGTCGGCGACTCGTCCGCGGCGGGTCATCGCCGTGGACGGCAAGGCACTGAAGGGCTCGGCCCGCCTCGATACGCCGCGCCGTCACCTGCTCTCCGCGGTCACGCACCACCCCGTCGCCGCGCTCGCCCAGGTCGAGATCGGCGCGAAGACGAACGAGACGCGGCACTTCAAGCCCTTGCTCGCGCCGCTCGACCTGGCGGACACCGTGGTCACCTTCGACGCCCTGCACTCGGTGAAGGCCAACACCACCTGGCTGGTCGAGACGAAGAAGGCCCACTACATCGCGGTCATCAAGACCAACCAGCCCACCACGTACGCTCAGCCCGCCGCTCTTCCCTGGACGTGCATCAAGGTTCAGCACACGTCTTCCGTCACCGCCCACGGACGGCGCGAGTCCCGGTCGATCAAGACGTGCGCCCTCGCCGGCAACCTCGGCGAGATCGCCTTCCCGCATGCCCGGCTCGCCATCCGTGTCCACCGCCGCCGCAAGCCCACCGGCCGGACGGAGAGCCGCGAGAGCGTGTTCGCGGTCACCAGCTGGATACCCACCAGACCAGCCCGGCCGACCTCGCCGCTGCGATTCGCGGGCACTGGGGGATCGAGAATTCCTCCCACCACATCCGAGATGTCACCTTCGCCGAGGACGCCTCAACCGTCCACACCGACAGCGCACCCCGCGCCATGGCCAGCTTCCGTAACCTCGCCATCGGCGTCCTGAAGATCCTCGGAGCCGACAACATCGCCAAAACCACCCGCGCCATCCGCCACGAACCCGAACAAGCACTGGCCGTCCCGGGCATCACCAAAAACCCGGCCACTCACGGAACTTGAGCAAGCCCTGATTCCCTCCGGCACCAGACGTAAACCTACTTCAGACTCGAAACGCTAAGGGAGACAAGCCATGGATGAAAGCGTCAAAGTCAAACATCTGCCCAACGAAGCCCCTAACTATATCCGGCTCATGGACACGCCGCGGGTCTGGGGAAGGCCGTTCGGCCCGGCGATCATGCAGCAGTCGTGGGCTCGGCAGGGCGAGTTCCAGCGGGCACTGGAGGAGGTCGTCCAAAAATCTCGGTATCGCTGCGACATAGCGTCTCTCAACGCCCCGGATCCGGCTTGGGCCGGCATCATTCTCGGTGCCATGGACACCGCGCTGAGCCAGAAGATCCTCCGGCCCGCGCCCACACAGTTCCGGTTCCTGTTCGGCCAGACGCCAACGGCGCTTAAAGAATACGGCGCCCCTGAGAACTACACGCTGTTGAAGCAGGCCGTCATCCGCATGGTCCGAGAGCGGAGCAGACACTGGACGCACCTCCCAGAAATCTGGTTGGGGCGTTACTACCAGATGGCGGGCGGAATAGCGGCTGCCATCAACTGGAAACTCTTCGGGGACGTTGTAGAAGCACCCGACGAGAGGATGACCTGGAACCACTCGAAGATCATTGTCGCCGACGCCACGGAGGTACTGGCCGGCGGGCACAACCTGAACATGGACCTGTTCCTGAGCTATCCGCCCGTGCACGACCTGTCGGTCGTGGTCCATGGGCCAGCAGCGGCGGACGCGCACACCTATTTGGATAAGATGTGGGCTTGCGGAAAAGACCTGCTGGCCGTCGAGCGACTCGAGGCACTCAAAAGCGCGAAACCGAAATGGGAGGATCATACCAACACCCAGACCCGGCCCGCCAACCCGCTCAAATCGCCGAATGTAATCGAGAACGTCCGTAAAAGTCAGCGAGAGATTGTGGAATTGCACCAAGGCGTCGCCCCTGCGGTGTCGGCTGGTTCACCGAGCCCGGTGCCCCGCGACCAGTACCAGGTGCTCGACGGCGACCTCGATACAGACGTCTTCCCCGTGCGACAGACGTTCGCGGGATACGACGCGCTCGGCGAATATAAGCTCGCCACCAGATACGGGTCGGTGGGTAAGTACTGGTCCAAGACAGAAAAAGGGGGGTACGAGGACGACTCCGGGAAAATGAAGGAAGACCTCATCCTGGGCGCGGAGCGCACTATCAAGATGTCGCAGATGGACCTCATCAGCGCGTGGAAGAAGAATTGGAAGGACCATGTCGTTTGCCACTCGATCCTGAAGGCGTTGCTGGAAAAGAAGGATTTGACCGTGCAGGTGGTGGTGTCACCACTAGATGCCGGGGCGGGTGCGGGGGGGGACCAGTATTCGTTCGGATCCGGCGCGGTCCGCACATTCTCACTGATGCGCTACTACATGCTGCACGACGTGGAGACCGACGCCGAGTATCCTGACCAGGACAGGCGACTTGAAGCTTTGAGCCGACTGTTCATTGCCCCGTTCTACTACACGGATGTCCCATCCCGAAACACCGTCGAGGGCAAGACCTACAAGTGGCCGCATCTCCCCACGGCGGGTTTTACCGCCACGCTCAAGCAGCCGCCACTGAGCGAGCGGCGCCCGAAGGAGGGCGTGATCGGCGATGCCTATGAGGCCGCGCAGAAAGGGAAGGGTTTTGGATTTGACCTTCTTAAATTGAGATTGACATCCACGACGGTTCCCTCGGCACCCGGCAATCACGCGAAGCTGATGGTGATCGACGACGAGGTGTATGTGGTCGGGTCGGACAACCTGTACCCAGGGTTCCTATCGGAATTCAACTACGTCATCGAGGGCGAAGAAGCGGTGGCCGACCTGCTCGAGAACTATTGGAATCCGCTGTGGGGATATGCGAGCAGGCATGCCCTGTCCGGTGGAAGGCCCGGTTCGTGTTGTGGGGGACCGGACAAATGCTGGTGTACTCGCGACCTGGCTCCCAGGGGCCTTTGCAAGCTCGTGTGATGCAGGGCTCCGTCAAGTTCCGTGGATGCGCGGGTGGTTGGCGATCGGGGCGGGTAGGGGCGGGTAGGGGCGGGTAGCAGTGCGGGCACGGGGGTTCGTGATCATTGTGGTGACTAAGCCAGATGATCACGAGGATGTCCCGTGCCTGCCGTTGTATCTTCCCCTATCCCTTCCGTGCTGGAGAAGCTGGGTCCGCTGGATGCGGACCGGATCGCTGACCTGCGTCCTTATCTCGCATCGGTGCCCGACCCGCGCTCGCGCCGGGGCCGCTGGCACTCGCTGGTGTCGGTCCTGCTGGTGTGTGCCTGCGCGGTCGTGTCCGGCGCGAAGAGCCTGGACGAGACCGCCGAGTTCGGCGAGCGGGCCACGAACACCCTGCTGGCTTCCCTCGGGATGCGGCGTCATCTGCTCGGCTGGCGGCGCAGCCCGAAGCCGGTCACGATCGGGCGCGTCCTGATGGCGCTCGACGGCGACGCCCTGGACCAGGCCGTGGGCGCCTACCTGGCCGACCAGCACCGCAAGTTGGCGTGCGGGGACGCGTCGGCGACTCGTCCGCGGCGGGTCATCGCCGTGGACGGCAAGGCACTGAAGGGCTCGGCCCGCCTCGATACGCCGCGCCGTCACCTGCTCTCCGCGGTCACGCACCACCCCGTCGCCGCGCTCGCCCAGGTCGAGATCGGCGCGAAGACGAACGAGACGCGGCACTTCAAGCCCTTGCTCGCGCCGCTCGACCTGGCGGACACCGTGGTCACCTTCGACGCCCTGCACTCGGTGAAGGCCAACACCACCTGGCTGGTCGAGACGAAGAAGGCCCACTACATCGCGGTCATCAAGACCAACCAGCCCACCACGTACGCTCAGCCCGCCGCTCTTCCCTGGACGTGCATCAAGGTTCAGCACACGTCTTCCGTCACCGCCCACGGACGGCGCGAGTCCCGGTCGATCAAGACGTGCGCCCTCGCCGGCAACCTCGGCGAGATCGCCTTCCCGCATGCCCGGCTCGCCATCCGTGTCCACCGCCGCCGCAAGCCCACCGGCCGGACGGAGAGCCGCGAGAGCGTGTTCGCGGTCACCAGCTGGATACCCACCAGACCAGCCCGGCCGACCTCGCCGCTGCGATTCGCGGGCACTGGGGGATCGAGAATTCCTCCCACCACATCCGAGATGTCACCTTCGCCGAGGACGCCTCAACCGTCCACACCGACAGCGCACCCCGCGCCATGGCCAGCTTCCGTAACCTCGCCATCGGCGTCCTGAAGATCCTCGGAGCCGACAACATCGCCAAAACCACCCGCGCCATCCGCCACGAACCCGAACAAGCACTGGCCGTCCCGGGCATCACCAAAAACCCGGCCACTCACGGAACTTGAGCAAGCCCTGGCACGCGGTGCCCCGGCCGCAGCCAGCCGCTGTGCACGATGTCGTTGAGCAGTAGTGGGATCGACGCTGCCAAGGTATTGCCGACGCGGTCGATGTTGACCGCCACGCGCTCCTCCGGCAGTTCCAACTCCTCGGCGACGGCCTGTACGATCCGCACGTTGGCCTGGTGGCCGACGAACCATTCGATGTCATCGACGGTCCACCCCACACGGTCGAGCACGGCACGGGATGAGGCCGACATCCGCTCCACGGCCTGTGTGTACAGTGGCCTGCCCTCCATCCGTAGGTACCAGTCCTCCGTCGGCACGGAGCCATGGCCGAGGCCCGCTGAACCGGAGCGCTGCCTCGAACCGCCGGCGGGAACGGCCAGCAAATCGGCGAGTGCGCCATCACTGCCCAGGTCGAAGGGGCCGAGCGCCCCGGGCTCGTCCGCCTCGCCGCGGCGCAGCACCACCGCCCCCGCCCCGTCCCCGAAGATCGGCGCCGTCGTGCGGTCCTCAGGGTTGACCAGGGTCGTGAACGCCTCAGCGCCGATGAACAGCACACTGTCCGCAACCTCGGCGGCGATGAGCCCGGCTGCAGTGGCGAGCCCATAGAGGAACCCGCTGCACGCCGATGTCAGGTCGTAGGCGGGCACCGTGCGCAGACCCAGCAACGAGGCAACCTCCGGCGCCACAGCTGGGCATAAACAGTCGAACGAGGTGGTGGCCAGCACCACGGCGTCCGCCGCTGTCCCCCCGGCAGATTTGAGCGCCCTCGCCCCAGCTTCCACCGCCAGGTCCCTGGTGGACAGTCCACCGGAGACCACACGTCGCTCGCTGATCCCCGTGCGGGTGCGAATCCATTCGTCGGTGGAGTCCAAGACTGCGCACAGATCGTCGTTGGTCACCACATGCGGGGGCAGCCAGCCCCCGAGTCCCGCGATTACCGCTGCCATCAGAAACCCCCTCCGGCCACTTTCCCAGAAACTCCGGTGAACAGGGATTCCAGAATCCCGCTGACCGGCGGCGGCCACTTTTCCATGTCCTTGCGCCGCCCCTCAATTGACCTTTGGGACATGTACCAAAGAACAATATTGAGCCTCTGGGTACGGCACGTACGGTGGCGCAATGAGCGCGACTCCTGCCGAACTCGAAGGCGTACTTCCCGAAGGCCGGATCCTGTCCGACCCGGGGGTGCTGGCCTCCTACGCGCACGACGAGGCGGAACGGGCGCCCTACACCTTGCCTGCCGCCGTGGCACGGCCACAGTGCACCGAGGAGGTGGCCGCACTCGTCTCGTGGTGCGCGGCACACGGCGTCCCGGTCGTGGCGCGAGGGGCGGGCACCGGGCTGTCCGGCGGCGCCAACGCCGTCGAAGGCTGCGTCGTCGTGTCCTTCGAGGCCATGAACGCCGTACTCCGCATCGACCCGGAAGAACGCTTGACCATAGTCCAGCCAGGCGTCATCAACGACCATCTCAGCGAGGTATGCGCCGAGCACGGCCTGTGGTACCCCCCGGACCCGGCGAGCTCCCCCTGGTCCACGATCGGCGGGAACGTCGCCACCAACGCGGGCGGGCTGTGCTGCGTGAAGTACGGGGTGACGCGCGACTACGTTCTCGGCTTGGAAGCCGTCGTCGGGACTGGCGAAGTCGTACGGCTCGGCCGCCGCAGCGCCAAGGGCGTTGCCGGATACGACCTGACCGGCCTGATGGTCGGTTCCGAGGGCACCCTTGGCCTCATCACCGAGATCACCCTGCGATTGCGGGGCCCCCGGCCGATGGAGCGCACGGTCGTCGGTTACTTCCCCGACGCGTCCACCGCAGGCCGGGCGGTCGCCGCGATCGCTGCCGCGGGGGTGGTGCCCAGTGCCCTCGAACTCGTCGACCGCTTCTGCCTGGAAGCGGTCGACGCCCGGAAGCAGATGGGGCTCGCTGCAGCGGGGGACGTCCTGCTGCTGGCCCGCTGCGACGCACCCGGCGCGGCAGGCGATGAGGAGGCCGCTACAGTGCTCGCCTCGTTCAACGCCGCCGGCGCCACCTGGAGCGCCCGCTCCTCCGACCAAGCCGAGGCGGACGCCCTGTTCACCGCACGCCGTCTGGTGTACCCCGCGCTGGAACGGCTCGGCCAGGTGCTCACCGAGGACGTGTGCGTACCCCGCATGAAGGTCCCCGACATGCTCGCGTGCATTGAAGGCATCGCCAGGCGCCACGAAGTCCGCATCGCAGGACTCGCACACGCGGGGGACGGGAACCTGCACCCGGTGATCGTGGTCCCCTATGGCGACGATGCGGCGCGTGCCCGTGGTCACGTGGCCCTGGAATGCGTCATCGACAAAGCCCTGGCGCTGGGAGGCACGGTCACCGGGGAACACGGTGTGGGGCTACTCAAGAGACGTGGCCTTGCCGCGGAGTTAAGCCCGCAAGCGCTCGCTCTGCATCGTGCCGTCAAGAACGCATTGGACACGACGGGGATCTTCAACCCTGGCAAGGTGTTCCTATGACGGTACCGTCACTGCCCTGCTTGCCTGATCATCAACACCTCCCGGTATCAGGCCAACTGACACAGTGCGGCGAGGGCCGCTGCGGCCCAGACCGTCACCAGTAGACGACTCGGGCCGCGGTCACCATCAGGACGCCGGGGGTTCGCGATCAACGGTGGATCTTCGAAAGGGAAGTGACACCTGATGGCAGACGTCGGCATGTCGGCCGAGGCCGTGGAGAAAGTCAGGTGGGTGTAGCTCCGGGTCGGGTAGCCCGGGGGAATCCCACCTCCGGGCTACCCGACCCGGAACCGCGCCCATTCGGATATCCGTGGTTGTTGGTCCAATCACCCTCTCGCCGTTCCGCTTCCCTGGTACTTCGGACCTGTTCAGCCTTCGGGGCGCGAGCAGGTTGTGCGGTGTCGTCAGTGTTCAGTCGGGTCGTTCTAATAGTCCTTGAGCATCTCACCAGGCCAGCCCGGCTGCTGAACCGAACCGCAGGGGCCCATCTCCTGGAAGAACGGCGCCAGGTCGATGACGGGCGTGCCGTCGCGCGAAGAGATCTCCCGGGACTCGTTACATCGGATTCTGATGCAATCAGAAGCGACTTCATTCGGCAGTAGGTTACGCCCTCCATGCGAAGTCCCTGCCGAATGTGGGAAGTTGCGAATTGTTGCGTGAGATAGACCTTCAACGTCTGCCTGTAGAACACGATGCCCCTCAGGGTGATGGGCCTCGTCGCCTTCGTTCGCTCTGAGGATCCGGCTTCAATGCTGACAGTTCATTGCTGCAAGTGGCCAGCGACGGGCTGATGTTCCTTTTGGCGGTGCATGTGGCGAGACTTCAGGCCAAAGGATTCTCCTTCTTGTCCGCCCTCAACAGAGTAGGGACCCCTCATGAAGCCGTCACCTCTCCCAAATACCCAACCGCAAGATGTCGTCAAAGGCTCAAAAAAGGAAGGGGCCGGAGGTCGATCCTATCTACTTGCCGTCGAATCGGAGTCCGGATTCTCCCTTGCCAAGCTGCCACTGGTCGGTCATGAGATTCCGGACTCGATGAACGTGAACTTCTCCCAGCTTCGTGGCATCTTCGCCTCTGCTGACCTGGGGGATGATTCGGTAGAGAAGATCAACGATCAGTTACGTCAATTCGGATCCGGCGCCTCTGCACTGCCGTCAGGAAAAATAAACAAAGGCTTTTCACTCGACCTCACCTGCGCAGTGCCGTCCATGGCGCCGCACACCTTCCATCTCCATGCCGGTGGGTCCGGCCCGAAGGGCACGACGAGTGGCTCGTCAGAGGTGGCTTTCCCCGACAAGACCAGGAGAACACTGCTGCACGCCGCACCGAACACCTCGGGCACCGCACCAGCGGCATCTGCGGCAACATGGCTGAATGTCAACAAGACGCTCGGCCCGCTGACAGTACGTCGGCTCGGCGCCGGCTACCACGATCAAGAGCTGTCTGTTCTCCTCGACGCGACGATGAAAGCCGGACCGCTGGCCATTGGCGTCGACGGCCTGGGGCTGGGCGTACGCCTGGACAAGCTCGTCCATGGCGAATTTGACATCGAAGGCAAGCTCTCGGGACTGAGCATCGACTACTCCTCCCCTCCATTGGAGATCGGCGGTGCATTCCTCAAGGGAGACCCGCCAGTTGGATATGACCTGGAAATCTCCGGGCTGTTGGTAGTCAAGGCCTCCAAATTCAGCTTCGGTGCCATCGGCGCCTATCTGCGCAAGATCGGCGGCCAGCCGTCACTGTTCCTCTTCGGCGAGCTCGGCGGCCAGATCCCTGGCCCGCCGCCCATCATCATCACCGGGTTAATGGGCGGCTTCGGCTACAACAGCCGTGTCCGTATCCCCACTCTGGAGGAAGTGGCCGACTTCCCGTTCGTAGCGGGACTCAGCGGTTCCGCCTCTGCTCCCGCCCCGAGCGACGCCAACGCCCACAAAGACGATCTGCTGGCCAAGCTCAACAGCCTGACCAGTGGTGACAACGCCTGGGTGGCACCTGCGGACGGGGAAGTCTGGATCGCGGCAGGTGTGGCATTCGAGGTATGCAAGCTCGTCCATGCCCGGGCCCTGCTGATGGTGGAGTTCGGCTCCGGTTTCGCGATCAGCCTGCTCGGCCGGGCCGAAGCCTCACTTCCGCCCGAATCCGACACCAAGTACGCCAACGTCGAACTCGAGCTGGAGGCCGTCTACACCACCGAGAAGGCCATGCTGGCCATCGACGCACTGCTCACCCCCCGGTCATTCCTCCTGGACCCGGCCTGCCACCTCACAGGAGGGTTCGCCTTCCACTGCTGGTTCGACGGCAGTGAACACCCTGGTGATTTCGTTCTCACTGCGGGGGGCTACCACCCGCAGTTCAAGCCGCCGGCTCACTACCCCAACCCGCCGCGTATCGGCATCAACTGGGATGTCAGCGACGCGGTCAGCATCAAGGGCGGCTCCTATCTGGCCCTGACCCCCTCGGCCTTCATGGTCGGCGGCGGTCTGGATGTCCGGTACCACAGCGGGGATGTGCGGGCCTGGCTGACCGCCCACTTCGATGCACTGGTCCAATGGAAGCCGTTCCACTTCGACCTCAGCACCGGCATCTCGCTGGGAGCTTCGCTCAACACCCACATCTTTGGCACCTGGACCGTGGAGGTCGGTGCCGACATACATCTGTGGGGGCCGCCCACTGGCGGCGAGGTCACCGTTCACGTACTGGGCATCGGACTGACCGTCAGCTTCGGCGAGCATGCCTCCGTACCCGATCCAGTCCTGGACTGGGAACAGTTCACCGGCCTGCTGCCCGACCGTGCACAGGCCGTGCAGCTGTTCCCGGCCGGCGGTCTCCTGCCGCCGCCACCCGCCCCCATCGACGCCCACCCCCCGGAGCAGGACCCGACCGCTGCCTGGGCCGTCTCCAGCCACGGCTTTGCCTTGGAGACCCGCACCGTCATCCCCGCATCACAACTGGTGGTGGGCAAGGAACCCCTCGCCCCCGACCGGACCCGCTCCGGGCTGAACATCCGCCCCATGGGCCCGCAGGCCCAGAACCTCACGTCCCGGCACAGTGTCGTCTTCACCAAGCACGGCGCCGGCAACGAACGGCACGACTTCGACCCCGTCCAGGAGAAGTGGACCGTCACTCCCCTGACCACGGCGGTGCCCAGTGCCCTGTGGGGTGCCTCTCACCCTGCAGACCAAGTCCCTACTGCCGACGGCCAGCTCGTTCCCGACCAGATCACGGGTGTCCGCATCGTCGTACCAGCTCCGCACGCCGGCACATCTCTCCATATCAAAGCCGCAGTTCTGGAGAGCGCAGAACTCCCGGGTGGAGCCGTCCCGCTCGGCACCGACAAGGATCGGGCCATCGTGCCACCTCCCACCGCCCCGGCTACGGCGATCGGTCTCATCCGCGACAGCATCGCCACCGCGACCACCGCCCAGGCCCGTACCGCGCTCTTCGACGAACTCACCCGCTGGGGCCTGGAACCCGGAGCTGACCAGGATCTGAGGCCGTTCGCCGACACAGTCGGCCATCTCTTCGCCGACGCACCGTTCGTCGCCACCCACTGACCCCTCACACCCGAGGTAGACCCATGCCCCGCACTGCCGCCACCGGCCAGCCCCCACAGACAGTGGAATTCACCGACAGCCTCCGCCCCGCAGTGGAAGCCGGCCGGTACACCGTCACTGTCACCCAAGAGGTCGACGGACTCGACACCCACGTCAACGGCACCGACTACCTCCAGCCGGTCTCCCATGACTTCGAGATCCGCGCCCCCCAGTTCCACCTGGACGCCGGCGACGTCCATGCCCTCTACCCGCCCCCCGGACTGAACGGCGCGTTCCACACTGTCCTCCCGCACATCACCCTCAACCGTGCCCTGCTGCCCTGGGAACGGGCTCTGGACCCCAGCGCCGGCACAGAGGGCCCGCCATGGCTGGCACTGCTCCTGCTGGCCCCCGCCGACAAGGTCGTACCCCAGAACTGGACCGTGGGCCAAGCCCTCACCGAGGACCCCGCCGTCCAGCTGCCGCAGCTGGACACAGGCGACATCCCCGGCGAGGTCCTGGCCAGCAGCTGCACCACCATCGACGTGCCGGCGGCCCTGGCCGAAGCACTGCTGCCCACCCGCGACGAGCTGGGTCTGCTCGCCCACACCCGCACCGGCGGCACCGACGCCACAGCCGGTGGAAGCACCCTCCAGGCCGCAGACGACGCCTACGCGGTAGTGGTCGCCAACCGCTTCCCCTCCTCCCAAGGCGGCACGTACACCGTCCACCTTGTCTCCCTCGAAGGCCACCAAACCGCGCCGGTGCCCTCACCTGTCAAGCCGCTGCGCTTGTTCTCCCTCACCTCCTGGTCCTTCACCTCCCACCCCGATCTCAAAGGAGGCTTCGGCCACCTGGCAGAGGCACTCGCCCACCCCGAGCCGGACAAGGACGGCCGCATCGGGCTGCTGCGCCGCCCACTCCCCACCGCCGACCTGACCCTGGCCACTCAGCGCATCCGCGACGGCTACCTGCCGCTGGCCCACCACACCGCCCCCGGCCCGCGCACCTTCGCCTGGTACCGCGGACCCCTGACACCCGTACGAGCGGTCGGTACCCCAGAGCGCGGGCCACACACGGACCATCCCTCCCAGGCTCTGATCTACACCGAGCACGGCGGCGTGTTCGACGTCAGCTACGCCGACGCCTTCAGCCTCGGCCGCTCCCTGGGCCTTGCCGACCCGCATTTCGCCACCAGCCTGGTGACGTTCCGGCGCACTGTGCTCGAACGCTGTGCCGCCATGCACCAGCGCAACGACCACCCGGTCTTGCGTACGGGAGGCACTACCGACGCCCTGACCCGTCTGGACAACCTGCTGGAGGACGGGCTGCAACGCAGCCTCAGCGCCCTGTTCGGCGGCCCCGGCCCCCGGCGGGTGCCACGCAGTGCCACCCCGCCGCGCCACTACGCGCCGGCACCGAGTCCCCTTGACGTGCTCGTCCAGGAGTCAGGCGACCCGCAGACCCTGCTCGGGCAGCATGCTGTCCAACTTCTGTCCTGGCTCCGTTCCCTGAACGAGCTCCGGCCCGTGCCCTTCACCCACCTGGTGCCCGACCACGCCATGCTCCCGGACGAAAGCCTCCGGTTCTTCCACGTCGACCCCGTATGGCTGCGCTTCCTGCAAGAAGGAGCACTCAGCATCGGCCACAGCAGCACCACCACGACCGATGCCGACACCGTCCTGGAGCGCCTCGTGTCGACGGCGGACCACCCCGCACCCGTGGCCGGCATCCTCATCCGCTCCAGCCTGGTCCAGGGATGGCCCGCCCTGACCGTCACCGCCACCGACCACACCGGCCGGCAGCTGACGTCCCTGCGCCACACGCAGCTGGACGAGGCCGTCCTCCTCTGCCTCTTCGACGGCGTCCCCCACACCCTCGAACTCGCCGAGCCGCACCAAGGACTTCACTTCGGCATCGAAGACACCGGCGGCCTCGCGCTGCGCAGCCTGGACCCGGACTCCGCCGGAACGCAGCTCCCGGACCGTCCTTTTGAGAGCGTCAAAGAAAACTTCCTGCGCCAGGACAGCCACGGCATGGAAGTGCTCCGTGTAAACGATCTCGCCCACGCACTCGCCGGGGCCCTCGGGCAGCCCGGGCCGCTCCTGCCGGGCCAGTTCGCCCTTCAAATGATCAAGTCGCCCGAAAAGCTGGCCTTCCGCCACCCTGACCACCGGAGAACCTGATATGTCCCAGCCGCTCGCGCCTTCAGACGGCCTCGTCGTGCCCGTCAAACTGTCCGCTCTAGTGATCAACAAAGACGTCCAGGAGCGCAGCAACTTCCAACGGTGGCAAGCCAACTTCCACCGCCTCAACCTGCACCTCAACCCCGAGGCCGACCCGTTCGACGACCTTGACCTCGACATGGGCGATGCCTGCCACCGGGGCATCTACCTGCAGTGGGAGCTCCCTGACGCACTACGTCGCGGCACCCACGACGCCACTACCGACACCACCTCGTTCCCGGTGGTCCCCAACCGGTGGCTGATCACACGCCGCGCCGGCGAGGCCACCGCCATGTGGATCGTCGAAAGCGACCACCTCAGCCGCACCACCGGCACCTCTCCGTTCGTCTGGACCTCCCCGAAGGACGGAGTCCGCCGCATCACCCGGATCGGCCGCGTCCGCCCCGTCACCGATACCGAGCCATGGGTCGAGCCGCCCTTCCCAACCGATACCTGGAAGCCGGCCCCCGGTAGCTTCCTGACCGCCAATGGCCCCGGTATCCCCGCCTTCAGCCACTACCAGCCGTACAACGAGAACGTCTTCTCCTTCCACGACCCGCTCACCCGCTACGAGGAACGACCCGAGCGCTTCACCTACCAAGTAGTCGGCTGGTACTCCGACCCCCAGTACGACCCTCTTGACAAGGCCCAGGACGTACCGGGCTTCGAGGAACTCCTCAAGGGGCTCAATTGGACCCAGGCCGGATCAGGGGACAGCACGCGCACAACGATCAGGCGTTCCTACTACGCAGGCATGGCCCGCCTGGTGGACTGGACGCCCGACCAGCCGGTCGAAAGCGACCTCGCGAGAAACACCCGCGTCGCAGTCGGCAACAGTTCACTGGACGCCCTCACCGCCATGGTCACCGACGCAGGTGACTCGACCCTGGAATCCGCCCCAGCCCTGCTGGAAGCACTCCAGTACGGCATGCTGGACAAGATCGACCAGCCAGACGGCATGTTGGACCTTCGTCTGAAGATCCGCGAGTACTGGTTCACCCATGGCCCCGGCGGCTACTTCTGGCAGATCACCGACCCCGCCACCGGCCCGGACGATGGCACAGCCGCAGACGTGGACACCGACGAACGCGCCGAGCTGATCGCGCTCAACGATGCCCAGGCCGCCTACGACCACGCAGCACGAGAACTGCACGACCTTCGTCGGCAGCTCTACGACACCTGGTGGCTGCACAGCCTGCCTGTCCTGCCCCGCGACCTGGACCGAGCCGTACTCGCCCGCGAGCTGGATCCACAAGCTCCCGAGTCTCTGGCCCGCCGGGTCCGCGATCAGCTCAACGCGCTGGGCGACCCCGTGTCCCCCAACGGCCGCGTCCTGCGCCCCACCCTCGAGGGAAGCCTCGCCCACAACATCCAGGAATCCATCCGCGCTCTCCTCGCCCGTGGCCTCACCTTGGCCGGCGAGAAGCCCGCTCCGGAGGCACGGCTGCTCAAGCGCGTCCCGACAGCCCCCTTCCGCTCGCCCCAGGACCCGGTCGTCCTCATCCGCGGCGCAGGCATGCACGAGCCCATGGACACCACCACGCCACTGCCTTGCCGCCCTTCCCAGGCGGTCCAGTACCCGGGCACCGCGGGCGACAAGACCGGCTCTCTGCTGGCCGCCGTACCAGCACCCGTACGGGCGCTGGTAGGCGAACTCGTCTGCTATGCAACCGACGAACCGCAACCACCCGACGGCACCATCGTCCCGCCGCCCTTCGTCACTGACCCTTGGGTCCAGCCCTGGCAACCGCTTTACCTGGAATGGCAGGGCGACTACCACCCCGTCCCCTACGCCAAACCGGACGGCACACCCCGTTGGACCTTCCACGACGACCGCTACCACTGGACCACCGCGCCCGACGACCAGTTACGACAGATCGACCCCATCATGCTGACCGGCCGCTGCATGCTCAGCGCCCACACCGCCTTCAACATGGATGCCCGCCTGCGCCACCACGCACAGGCCCATCCCGATCCCGACACCCGCCGCCGTCTGGAGTCCTTCGCGGCCTCCACCGCTGAGTGGGACCTGATGGCCCAGGCCCTCAGCGGGTTCACTGCCCAGCTCGCCTGCCACGACGTCACCCGCAACGTGCCGCCAGACGGCGAACTGCGCGAGTTGGTCGGTCCCGGCTGGCACGCCGCCCCCAACCCCGGCGAGCTCCCGGCACCGTTCGAGGGCTACCCCGCCTCACCGTTCCAACAGATCCGCGCCGGCCAGTTCGCCTTCACCCAACTCAAGATCATTGACCGGTTCGGGCGCGCCCACGTCCTCGTCGAAGAAGGCAAAGGGGCCTCCTTCGCCGCCGTAACCGCCCAGGACGTCGCCCCCGGCAAGGACGAGCCAACCCACCCCCGCCTCACGGGCGGATGCGTCCATCTGCGCCCCGGCCTCCTCCAAGGCGCCCGGCTGCGCTTCGACCTGGTCGACTCCGCCAACGACAGCGTGCTGATCGACCACGACCCCGGGGCCAACCCCGTGTGCGGCTGGATCCTTCCCAACCGCATCGAGCAGGCCCTCGCCTGCTACACCCCTGACGGTGTTGCCCTGGGCGAACTCCGTTCCACCACCTCCGCGAGCGGCGACCTCCAAGCCTCGTGGGAGGCTCCCCCCGGCAGTCCCGTCGAATCCCTCAGCCAGATCAAGGACATCGGGCTGAAGCATCTGTACAACTTCCTCAACAGAATCCAGGGACAAGGCACCTCGGCACTTACCGCAGCCCTCAAATCCATCGACGACACACTCCAGACCGTCCATCCGGGGAACGCTCATGCCGACACCGCACCGGCTGTTCTGGCCGGGCGCCCCCTGGCCCTGGTCCGCAGCCGACTGTCCCTCGAACTCGACGGCCCCGCCATCACCGACCCCAGCTGGCAGCACGTGCTCAACCGCCCGCAATCCGACTTCCCCGACTACGACTGGGCAGTACGACTGGGCGAACCCGACCGGCTCGGCGACGGCCTGCTCGCCTTTCACCCCGACCACGATCCCGACCACATCTACACGATCCACCCCCCGCAGGACCCCACTGACTGTCTGCGTCACATCACCCCTGACAACTCCCCACGCCTCAAAGCCCGCCACCACCCCCACAGGCCGACCACCCCGGACCAGGACATCCAGTACCTCACGCTGCTCATCGACCCGTCCGCTCTCATACACGCCACCACCGGAATCCTGCCCACGGCAGTCCTGAGCCTGCCCGGCCGATTCACCCAGCGCCCTCTGAACTCTCTCGAACTCTTCTTCCGCGTCGGTCCACTGCTCACCGTCTCCCGCACCACCAGCGGCGACCAGATTCCCGACACTGTCCTCGTTGCCCCCCGACCTTCACTCCGCGTCGGCACGTGGGCCTGGGCCGAGCGCGACCGCGAAGGCGCTGAGAGTTCCCTCCCCCTCACCCCATCCGATGGCCGACCGCGCTTCACCGACGGCAAGCCCGTCGTACGCAACGGATTCCTCACGCTCACCCCCGCCGATCCTGACCAGGCCGACCGCACTTCCTGATCCACGACAACTGGCCCTGGCCACAGGCCCTGCCACATATCGGAGAGATTCATGACTACTGCTATCCAAAATCAGTCCTTGACCACAGCCGTCCTGACCCAGCCCGTCCCCCTCGCGGTCGGCCAGCCCGCCGCACTGGACATCATCATCTCCAACGGCGGTCAACACCCCGTCCACTGCGACCAGATCATCATCGTCCTCCCCGCCGGCCACCTCGCCCAGGACCTCCTCGCCCCCGGCGAACGGCCCAACACCACCGCCCACGACACCACCAGAACCTGGACTTTCACCCAGATCCAGCCCGGCGTCATCGAAGGCCAGCCCCCAGACGAGGAACACACCTTCTACAAAGCTACCCCGGACACCGACAACACCACCCACGCCTTCACCAGAGCCGGACTCCGTCTCCGCCTCGACAACTTCCACACCAACGAAGAAGTCGGCACCGCCCGCCTCGAAGTCCGCACCCACGTCCGCCATCCCGGCACCAACGACACCTGGACATGGGAATACTCCCACCACTACCTCGACAAATATCCCGCCCGCCCCGACCTCGTCCCCCTCACCAACCTCCGCATCGTCCAAGGAGGCGCCAGCAGCGAAACCGTCATCACCCAGACCGAACGCAACCAAAAATTCACCCTCAAATGGGACGGCCCCAACACGGCCTACACCCTCTACAGCCCCACCCTGCCAAACGGAAAAACCGACCTGGCCGACACCGTACGAGACCACACCATCGAAAAAGGCGTGGAACGAGACACCACCTTCACCCTCTGCGCAACAGCCCAGAGCGTAGGACACCAAAAAGACTCCTACCTCACCACCACCATCGCCGTCGAAGAGCCCAGCTTCCCGCATCTGACGGTCGACAAGATCACCGCAAACGGCGAGGAGAACTGGCGCGGAAGCAAGCTCCTCACCATCGACGGAGCCCTCAGAGTCGAAAAGGAGAGCCACTTCTTCGGAACCGTGTGCGGCGGAAAGGGCACGCTCACCGTGGGCGATGACGTGGTCGCGCAGAAGGACCTCACCGTCAGCAAGGACATGAACGTCGCCGGCGCCGTCGAAGCGACCGGGGACATCACGACCGACGCGCAGTTCCTCGACCCCAAGGGCACACCACTGCGAGGGAAGCTGACATGACCGGCAAAATTACCATCGGCGGACGCCTCAAGGCCACGGGAAACGTCAAGACTGACGGCCACCTGAAGATCCGCAACCCGGCGGGCCGCAGCCAGGACTTCTTCTATGAGGGCACGGACGAAAAGCGAACGTTCACCGTCCCCGACCACGTCACCATCCTCTCGCTGCATCTCCAGGGCGCCGGGGGCAATGATGCCTACGGGGTGAGCGGGGGCAAGGGCGCCGACATCCAGACCCTGCTCTACGTCACTCCCGGGGACGTCATCGGCGTCCGCGTCGCCCGCTACGGAGCAAGGGCGGCCTCGGCACAGGTCTTCCACGGCGACACGCTGATCGCGGGCGCGGGCAGCGGCGGGGACGCCGGTTCGCCGGGCGGCCGTGGCAGCGACGGAGCCGCCGGGGACAGCGGCGGCGGCGGCTCGACGACCGGGGGCGGCGGCGGATCCGGCGGCACCGGTGGCAGCGGAGGACAGGGAGGCTCCGGGGGCGATGCCGGACTCGCCGACGCCGTCGGCGGAACGTTCGCGGGCACCGCGGGCAGGAACGCGACCGACGGAAGCTCGGGCGACTGGGGAGGCAGCGGCGGCAACGGCTACGGCTCGGGGGCCTACAACGGCGGCGGTGGCGGAGGAGGAGGCGGAGGAGGGACGTTGTCCACGGCCGGATCCGGCGGTGGCGGCGGCAGCCAAGGCGGAAGCGGTGGCGGCGACGGCTCCGGACAAAGCGGTGGCTCGCAGGGCTCGCCCGTCACCGACGACGGTTCCAACCGCGGGGGATGGGGCGGCACGGGCGGTAGCGGCGGCGACGGCGGGCAAGGCGGCCGCGGCGGAGCGAACGGCAGCGGCTCCGGGACCGCGAGTGGCGGCCGCAGCGGCGCAACGGGCCAGGGCGGCGGAGGAGGCGGAGGAGCCGGCTCCGGGCAAGGGCTGTGGGGCTGGTACGCCGGAGGCGGAGGCGGCGGCGGCGGAGGCGGCGGAGCCGGCGGAGGCGGCGGTACCGGCGGCCACGGCGGCGACAGCTACTTCGACGCGGGCAAGGCCACCCTCGTCTCCGCCGACGTGACCAACACCGGCGCCGCGAAGGTCACCATCACGTGGGGAAATCACGTGTTCCCCACGTGAAATCGAAGTGCGCGGCCCGGCGTAGCCCTGCACCGGGCCGTGGAACCGTAGACGGCACGAAAACCGTTACCCGGCTGCCTCGCCTTCCGGGGGCCCTGTTGGTTCCGTACCCTGCCATGCTCGACGCCCCTTACGAGCTCGTCGAGCATGCCTCCTGGCCGACCCAAGCCCGTCGACGTGAGCTGAAGTCTCCGTGGAAAAAGCTGGGTTGCTTCAGTGAACCTCTTTCATCCTGTCCCACGGGGGTGAAACGGGCAGGTCAGAGGCGATGGTTGGTGAAATGGCAGAGCCCCTTGTCGTTGGGGTGTTGATCTCACTCGACACCGGCGCCAAGGGGCTCTGTTGGTCCCGTATCCTTCCACACTCGACGTTCCGTACGAGCTCGTTGAGCATGTCTCCTTGCCCATCCATGCTCGCCGACAGGAACTCGTCACCAGATGGAGGCGGTTGGGCTGCTTCAAGCAGGCCCTGCTGGTGCTGGCACATCTACGGAAGAACGAGACGTTCGCCCAGGTCGCAGGCGGTTTCGATGCCTCGGAGGCTACGGCCTGGAGGTATGTCGACAAGACACTGGAGGCCCCGGCCGCCCGGGCCCCGGGCCTGCGCGAGGCCCTCGTCGGCCTGGGTGAAGGAGACTTCGTCATCATTGACGGCACCCTCATCCCCACCGATCGCGTCGCCGCGGACGAACCGTACGACACCCAGAAGCACAAGCGGCATGGCATGAACGTGCAGGTCGTCGCCCGCCCGGACGGAACCCCGCTGTGGTTCTCCCGCGCGCTGCCGGGACAGATCCACGACCTGACCGCCGCCCGGGCCCACGGCATCGTCCAGGCCTGCCTCACCCGGCAGATCCTGGTGCTGGCCGACCGCGCGTACCAGGGCGCCGGCGCCACCGTCCGTACCCCGCACTACGGCCACCGCGAACTCCCCAAGCACTACAGGAGGTTCAACCGCGCCCATGCCCGCCTCCGGACTCCCGGCGAACGCGCCTCCGCCCGGCTCAAGACCTGGCGTGTCCTACGCCGGGCCCGGTGCTCAACCAACCGCATCATTCAGGCCGTCCACACCCTGCTGACCCGCGAGAGCTCAGGATGAAAGAAGTTCACTGACGGTCGGGACGTTTCGCCGAGACCCCCGCTCTCAACGGCCTCAAGGACATGTCCCAGCTTCCGTTCATGTCTGCCAGACACGATCTTTCCACTGCCATCCCACAAGAGCTGGCAGAACTCATCGGTCAGGTTTCGATCAACGGACTGTCGGTGTGCTTCGACCTGCCGTCCATGACGCTGGCCAGTCCAGAACTGGAAGTGACGGCCACAGGACATTGGCCCCTCATACCTGACCTGCTGACACTCGAGGATGTCCAACTGTGGTTCGTCCTGGCTCCTCACGCCGGCAGTGACCACCGGCTGCACGGCGGCCTGACCGCACACGGCAAGATCTCCGCGGACATCGAGCTCACCGCCTCGGCGACCTTCCCCGACCCCATCCTTCGGCTCACCGCTCACAACCCGGAAAGTCTCCGCTATCGCGAGGTGACAGAAATCGGACCTCTGCATCTCGAAGACGGAAGCGTTCACCTTCGCGATCTCCGTGCGGAGTACGGGTTCAGAAGCAAGGAGTTCTCCGCCGAATAATCTCTCGAATCCGACCTGCACATACCGGATCCGAGGCCGAACCGGAGCGAGTCACCGCTCAGGCTCACTGATTTCAAATTCCGGATCAGCAAGAAAACCGACATACCGGTCGATGCCGCGATCGCAGCGACCATGGCGATCGGGAGCGCGGAGATACTCCTTTAAGGTGAACAGGATGAGAGACGTCCAGTAGCGGAGAGAGATATGACACTTTCAGTAGCTGCTTTACGCAGGCTCGCTTCTCAAGGACAAGACCCGTTTACCCTGTCGGCGGAACAGCTGGCCATCGAAACTCAGGATCGATTCTTCGCCCGGTTCCTCGGCGGTGAACTACGGCTGGCCAAGCCAGTATTCGACTCTGAAAGCCTGACACTCCAGGGGACTCTCTCCTTGCCCGCTGTCAGCTCCTCGGAGCTCTCCGCGGTGGTGGAGTTCGCCCGGGACCCCGAAAACGACGTCGTTACCGGTCTCGTCATCACGGTCGATCTTCCGCAATGGACTGTAGCCGCGGACTTCCTGCACGTGGATCTGAGCGGCCTGCGGCTTCTCGGATTCACTGCCCCGCATCTCGTGCTGTCCCTACTGCCCGATAAGTCCGGGAAGACGGTGAGCCTGGCCGAAGCGGCCGTATCGTTCTCGCGAGCCGGTTCATCGGGGACCGATCAGCGGTTCACTGCGCTGGTTTCACAGCGCGAGCCTGAGGGCGACTACATCATCAACGGGGCGTTCGGCGAAGGCCTGCCGCTGACAGACCTGGCAGCCCTCGCTCAAACACCAGGCCTTCCACGAGATCTCACGGCAACCGATCTCGCCCTGCCGCCTCAAGTGCCCCACACTGCTGTCACGCTCACCCTCCACGGGCTGCAGTTGGTCTACCAGCCGAAAACACACACTGTGACCAGCGCCTGGGTCGATGTCGGCATAGCCAGCGGATGGCCCATTGTCCCGGGCCATCTGACGCTGCGTGACCTGCATGCCGAATTCCACATCGGCCCACCGCCCCAGAAGAGCACCCAGCCAGGAGCCGACAGTGCCCGTCGGGCGATCCGTACGGAACTGACGGCTCGCCTCACCGCTATGGGCATCGACATGGCGGCCACGATCAGCGTGCCGGACCTGGTCCTCACGGCCACACTCGGGACTGTGCCCGATCATCAGTTCCTTGCCCGCCACCTCTCGGGAACGGGCCTGGGAGAGGGCCTTGAGCCACCGGACTTCGTCTACGCGCGCTGCGATATCAGACAGCGCACCTACGTCCTCATGTGTGGACTGAAGGCGGACTGGACCATCGTCGACCCCATCACGTTGCGCGGGCTCATTCTCACTTTGAGCGGGGGACGTGGCCAGGTCCCAACAGCGGGCCTGCTCGGCACGCTGGAGATCGGCTCGTCCCAAGCCTGGCTGGACGCCGGAGGCAACGCACAGGGCTGGCATGTCAGTGGCCGAGCACGTGACATCAGCCTCACGGCACTGGACGCCTGGTTGCGCAAGACCCATGGCAGCGGACTCCCAGCCGCAGTGCGGGATCTCATCGTTGAGAACCTGCTCCTGTCCTTTGACACCAGCGGTCCCCGCTTCGACATCGGAGTCACCGGCAGCCTGCCGCTCAGCAGTACGCTGCAGGTCGACGCTTCCATGGACGCGTCCCTGACCAAGGGCAAAGCCGTCGGCGCTGCGCTGGACACTGAAGTGTCCGCGGCGCTGTCCGTCGATCTGCCGGCCAAGGACGCCGCTCCTGAGCAGGCGTACTTCCTGGCAGAGCTCGCCACCGGTACTGCAGATCCTCACTTCAGTGCCTCGTGGACCGGAGAGCGAGGCGTGGCACTCTCCGAAATCTTCTCGCCCTTCGGCGTAATGGTCGGCGATCTTCCCGACGCGCACATCAACGAGCTCGCCCTGCGGACCGCACCAGGCAACGGTGGTCGCATGCTCAGCCTGCTTACCCGCACCGGCCACACACGGGCCGCGGTTGCCGCGCTCTGAACCTTTCCCTGCCCCATTCACCGCCCTTTACCCGCCTGTCCGTCACCGCACGGGTACCTAGCGAAACGGATCCGCGTCATGCCCGCTGAACGCCCCGCGTCCTTCTTCGAACTCATCGCAAACCGCGCACAACGCCTTGTGGAACGAGCACGTCCACCGCGCCCAAGGGGCCGGTCCGTCAGCATCGCCTGGGCAGGCGGCGAGACCATCAGCGCCCGAGAGCTAAGACCTGGTATCGCGGTTACTGCAGAGCAACGGTGGGGCCATCCATTGAATGCTCCGAGCAAACGCTCACCGGCCCGGCCGCCGTTGCCCGAAGCGCAGTTCCTCGAGGAAATCAACGACCTGCTGGGGCGGATCGAGCAGAGCCGGTCGGGCAGAAGCCTGCTCGAGTTCTTCGGCCAGGCACGACCGATTCCGGATGATGACGGGGGATTCGGGCCCCCGCACCCCATGCACGGAATGAACACCAGAAGCCCGGACGCGCGGGACAGCCGCGGCAGATCCGTGCCAACGAATGTTCTCATTGTCCAGTCCACCACGGGCAAGGCCGGGCAGCACTCGTGGGACGAGGACGCGAGAAGCGACGGCAGGGGCGCTTTCTCCATGGTCATCGTGGATCCGAGGAAATTCACGCTCTTCGACGATGTGGCACTGCCCCCTGAACTAACCCTCGCGCACGAGCTCATACATGCTGCGCATGCTCTCTCGGGAACTCTGGAGGAGGAAGCTGGCAAGCAACGTCTGGGAGACATGAAAGCTTTACCCGGAGAGGAAGACGACTACGCAACACACGCGCTCACAGTCAAGGATCCCAAGACCCCCATCGGGATAGTCAAGCGCTTGGCCAAGGGCACCGAGCAAGACCGCGAAAAATTTTTAAGGAACGCAAAAGTCACTCCCGAGATGCGGAAGAAGCTGGAGAACGCGATCGCCCAGTATGAGAGCCACCGTGCTTATTTCCGCAAGCAGGCATGGAAGCAGGAACAACCCGTACCGGTAGCCGAATCTCCGGACGGCAGCATTGAACTTCTCTACGGGATCACGTATGAGGAGTACAGAACACACGGCAATCAGGTCGCACTTGCATGGATCGACGGAGCAGAGAAGAAGAACGGGAAGATCGTACTCAAACCCTCCCGCCGTGAATTGGCCTCAGACGAAGTAGCGCTGGGCAATGTTGCCGCGGCGGCCCGGCGTGCGGCCGGTAGGCATGCGGCCGAGATCGATGCCGCCGTCTCCCTGGCCTATGCCATCAAAGATGCCCGCCTGCGCATCCGTGGTATCACGGAGGTCCGCATCGCCAGCGAGTTGAATCTGAGGACCAGAGTCGCGTACGACACTCTGACCGGCTGGCTCCGCCTCGTGTTCGCAACAGTGCCGAGATCCGCAGTACCTGACCAGGCGCTACACGCACATCACCTCGCGCAACTAGCGGAAGGATTGAAGGAGGCAGGGGATGCCACGACGGCGGCGGAAATCGAGCGCTATATCGCAGATCTCCAGAACCCTGCCCCCGTCGGACCAGGTGTGGTCCGGCAGGTGCTCTGCACAAGTCACGAGGAATCCATGGGCCACTGTGTGCCACAGGAGGCCCTTCCAGCCGCATTGCTGAACGAAGCTCGTGGGACTCTGCAGGATGTCGGGAATTCCATGGTCTCCACGGACACCGAACCGAATCCACGGCCAGGGCAGGGCATGACAGTCCCTGAGATCACAGTGAGCTCACTCCTCCCTGGGCGGATCGGCTTTCTCGGCGGACGGAAGGCCGTAACCGACAGCATGCTGGAGAGGATCCACTCAAGCAGCGATAACAGTTCACAGGGTAACAAGGACTGGGCAGCCATGTACATCGGCAGCACACGGGCCGTCAGTATCGGATATATGGTCGCCGATGATCCGGCCGAGACAAAGACCTGTCAGCTGCTGGAGATCCATCTCGGTCAAGATGCTCCCAAGCTCGAGCTCCATTACGTACCAGATAGCTTCTTTACGCTCGGTGAAAAGACCGGAGCGCAGAAGGCCGAATCCCTCAAGCGGCACTATGGGATCCCCGGGCAGCAACGACTCATGGATGCCCTGGGTACCCGGAGCATCATTCTCGCGATGGCCGCAGCTGAAGGAGAGGAAGGCGACGAGATCATCGTCCCCTGGGAAGTCGCCAACACCTGGTGCACCGCGCGCCTTGCCCAGCCGCAGCCCGGCTGGGACCGGAGCCTGCACGGGTTCGTTGATGACGAGTGAACCTCTTTCATCCTCAACCGTCGCTGGTCAGGACGGTGTAGATCGTGGCGACGATGCGGCTGATGCAGTTGGTGGAGCATCCGGGCCCGGCGGAGCATGTGTCAGGACTTCAGCCGGGCAAGGCCCGTTCGCCGGGGGCTTGCAGCCTGGCAACTCGCCGCCGGGTGTCGATCGGACATGGCCACCGCCTGGCGTTACGTGAATGACACGATCGAGCAGCTCGCCGCGTTCGCGCCGTTGTTGATGGAAGCATTCGCCAGTCACCACGCGGACGGATACGTCCTGTTAGACGGCACCGTCACAGAGACCGACCGGGTCCAGGCCGAGGGCCGTTTCTCCGGCAAGGTCCGCTGCAAGGGCGTGAACCTGCAGGTCATCACAGCGGACGAACGAAGTTTCTGTGGCTCTCGTCTGCCCTGTTCGGATACACCCACAACGTCCGGGCCGCCCGTGAGCGCTGCATCGTCGAGGCCTGCGCACAGCCGGACCTCGAGGTTCTCGCCGACAAGGACTACACCGGCACCAGCGGCACCGTCATCACCCCGATCAAGCGCCGGCTGAACACCGAACTGCCCGGCAAACAGAAGAAGCCGAACAAAGTCCACGCCGCCCTGCGGGTATCCGTCGAACAGACCATCTCCCGGATCAAGCAGTGGGGGATCTTCCGCCGCGCCCGCACCAGCCCGAACAGGCTCACGTCATTCGCCGCAGCAATCCCCGCCCTCTGATCTACACGTGAAAAGACTTCCGGCGCCCCACTCCCGAGAGGGAACCCCACATCACTCCTTCTCCCCCGATCGAGGAATTTCCATGGACCCGACATCTCGTCCCGTCGCACCGCTTACCGCTACCGACGACAAGGACGCCAAGAAACCCGCTGGCCACACCTACGTACTCATGGTCGAGCACAGCGCCCAGTTCGGACTCCGCCAGCTTCCTCTCGTCGGTGACGAGATCCCAGAGACGGAAGATGTCAAGTTCTCTGGACTGCGGTTCATCGCCTCTTCCAAGGACCTGCCACCAGAGAAAGCCGAGGCGGTCAACCAGCTACTGGAATCGCTCGGACCAGACCGGCCGTCCCCACTACTGCCAGGCAAGGTAGGCAAAGGGGTTACCCTCGAGACGACCTGCACGGTGTCGCCCCAGCTGGCACACACCTTCCGTTTGCGCCTCGGTGACTCCGGCCGCAGCAAAGACCAGGCTGACATACCCTCTCCTCCGATGAGGGCACAGATCCGGCGCAGTGCCCCGACTGCCCCTGATCCCATTCCTGCGGCGCCGGCTGCAGCATGGCTGAACGTCAACAAGACACTCGGTCCGCTGACAGTGCGCCGGATCGGTGTCGGGTACCACGACCAGGAGCTTTCCGTCCTGACGGACGCGACCATGAAGGCCGGGCCACTGGCCATCGGCGTCGACGGCCTCGGCCTCGGCGTACGGCTGGACAAGCTTTTCAAGGGCGATCTTGATATCGACGGAAGGCTGTCCGGCCTGAGCATCGACTACTCCACGCCTTCCCTGGAGATCGCCGGAGCATTCCTCAAGGGCATACCGCCCGAAGGCTACGACCTGGACATCTCCGGACTGCTCATGGTCAAGGCATCGAAGTACTCTTTCGGCGCTGTCGGCGCCTACCTTCACAAGCCCGGAGGCCGCCCGTCACTGTTCCTGTTCGGCGAGGTCGGCGCCGAGATCGGCGGACCCCCGCCATTCATCGTCACCGGGCTGATGGGCGGCTTCGGCTACAACAGCAGCCTGCGTATCCCCACCCTGGAAGAAGTATCCGGTTTCCCCCTGCTCACCGGCCTCTCCAGCAAGCCCTCCAGCGGCCCCACCCCCGCCGCCACAAGCGCCAAAGACCAGAAGAAGGAACTGCTCACCACACTCGGCAGCCTCACCACCGGCACCAACGCCTGGGTCACACCAGCCGACGGCGAGATCTGGATCGCTGCAGGCCTGACGTTCAAACTTTTCGAACTCATCAACGCCCGCGCGCTCCTCACAGCAGAGTTCGGTTCCGGTTTCACCATCAGCCTCCTCGGCCTGGCTGACGCTTCCTTCCCGCCCGAAGAATCCGGAGTCACAACCCCCAAGTACGCCAACATCGAACTCGAACTGGAAGCGGTCTACAGCACCAAAAAAGCGATGCTGGCCGTCGACGCGCTGCTCACCCCCCGGTCATTCCTCCTCGACCCCGCCTGCCACCTCACCGGCGGATTCGCCCTTCACTGCTGGTTCGACGGCAGCGAACACCCCGGCGACTTCGTCCTCAGCCTCGGCGGCTACCACCCCCAGTTCAAACCCCCTTCCCACTACCCCAACCCACCCCGCCTCGGCATCAACTGGGACGTCAGCGACACCGTCAGCATCAAAGGCGGCTCCTACCTCGCGCTGACCCCCTCCGCATTCATGGTCGGCAGCAGCCTGGACATCCGCTACCACTCCGGAAACGTACGCGCCTGGCTCACCGCCCACATCGACGCCCTCATCCAGTGGAAGCCCTTCCACTTCGACTTCACCGCCGGCATCTCCCTCGGCGCCTCCCTCAACACCCACATCTTCGGCACCTGGACCGTCGAAGTCGGCGCCGACATGCACCTATGGGGACCACCCACCGGCGGCAAAGTCACCGTCCACGTCCTCGGCATCGGTATCACCATCAGCTTCGGCGAACCCGCCACCGCACCCGACCCGAAACTGGACTGGGAAGAGTTCACCACGCTCCTCCCCAAGCGGGAGCAGATCCTGCAGATCCTCCCGGTTAACGGCCTCATGCCTCCTCCTCCTACCCCGGCTGGTTCATCCGCCCCTGCGCCAGGCTTCTGGGTCTTCTCCAGCCACGGATTCACCTTGGAGACCCGTACCGCAGTCCCGGCCTCCGAGCTGGTCATCGGGGGAAAGCCCCTGGCAGAGGAGCTCCAGGACCCCAAGCCGGCCCGGGTGAACATCCGGCCGATGCACGACGCCGGGCAGGGCCTCATATCGCGGCACTGCATCGCTCTCGTGAAACACGGCGACAACGGCGAACGAACCCCATTTGACCCTCGCGGCCACGAGTGGACCGTCAGCGCCCAGCGTGCCCTGGTGCCAAGTGCTCTGTGGGGGCAGTACACCGACGACACGGCATACGTACTGTCTGCCGACAAGCAGCTGGTTGCCGGGCAGATCACCGGCGTCCGTATCACCGCGCCCGGGCCTGTCCCCGGCACCTCCCTGTGTGTGAAGGCTGCCAAGCTGGCAAGCACGGCACTTACCCATGGGATAAACCCGCTGGGTACTGCCGACGACCGTTCCGCAGTTCTTTCCTCCGAACGGAAGGATGGTGTGGTCAAGCTGATCAGCAGCAAGGTGATGGATGCAGATATTGTCCGGAGCCGTACCGACCTGTTCGAGCGGCTGAGGGCATGGGGAATGCCCCTCGGTCCGGACTCGAACGGTGATCTGACGCCCTTCGCTGACCAGGCCGGTCGCCTGTTCGCCGATGAGCCCCTCGTTGCAACCTCCTGATCCCTTCTTTCGCATGTCCCCGAGGTGACCTCATGCCCCGTACTCCCGCCCCCGGCCCGACCTCGCAGACGGTGAAATTCACCGACGACCTCCGACCCGCAGTAGGGGCCGGCACCTACACCCTCACCGTTACCCAGGAGATCGACAATCTCAATACCTTTGTCGACGGCACCGAATACCTCCAACCAACCACACATGACTTCGTGGTCCGCGCCCCTCAGTTCCACCTGGACGCCAGTTGCGTCCACGCCCTCTATCCCCCACCGGGGATGAACGGGGCCTTCCACTCAGTCCTGCCGCACATCGCCCTCAGTCGCGCCCTGCTCCCATGGGAGCGCTCTCTGGCCCCGGGAAGCACCGATACCGACGGGCCCGCGTGGCTCGCGTTACTCGTGCTGACCCCCGCTGATAAGGTCGTGCCCCGGACCTGGACCGTCCGTGAGGCCCTTGCCGACGATCCCAGCGTTCGCCTCCCTGCCCTGGAGAAGGCTGAATTCACCGCGCAGGAGGAAGCCGGGGCGTGCACCACTGTGGACCTGTCCCCCGCCCTGGCGGCAGCCCTGCTGCCCGCCCGTGCGGATCTGAACCTGCTGGCCCACGTCCGCTCCGGCGGCACCGATGCCACTCGCGACGACACTCCTGCCCAGGACTCTCCTCCTTCCCCAGGCGAGGAACCGTACTCGGTGATCATCGCCAACCGTTTCCCTGCCAAAAGCCCAGGCACCTACACCGCACACCTGGTATCCCTCGAAGGCCACCACACCGTCCTGGGAACCACCCCCGACCGGCCGGTGCGCATGTTCTCCCTGGCTTCGTGGGCCTTCACCTCCCACCCCGACGAAACCGGAGGCTTCGGCCCCCTGGCAGAACACCTCGCTCATCCCGAGCCGGATAAAGACGGACGCACAGGGGTACTGCGCCGCCCCCTGCCCGCCGAGGACGACACTCCCTCCGTTGCACGGCTGCGTGATGGCTACTTACCGCTTGCCCACCACACTGCCCCCGGGCCATGCACCTTCGCCTGGTACCGCGGGCCGCTGATCCCCGTCCCGTCAGTCAGCGCTCCTGTGCCGAAGGTGTGCACCCACCCCTCGCAAGCCCTCATCTATGTCAAGGACAGCGGGGTGTTCGACGTCAGCTACGCCAACGCCTTCAGCCTCGGCCGCGCTCTGGCCCTGGCCGATCCGCACTTCACCACCCAGCTGGCAGCGTTCCGCCGTACTGCCGCCGAACGCCTCGCGCTCATGGCCCAACACGCCAGGTATCCAGTCCTGATGAGACCTGTAAAACCGGCATATACGGTCTTCGTAGAGCCGACCATTCACGAGCGGTGGTACGACGGCGGCACCGTCAAACTCGCCATCCACAACCACACTGCCAGCCCTTTGAAGGTGACGACGCTGGAATTCGACCTGTCACCGGGGCAGACAGCTCGTAATGGCACGCACATCTTGGTTGAACAGAATGGGAACCACGTCACCGGCACGGTTTCGAAGGACTGGCCGCCGATCCCAGCGGGTGAAAACCGTTGGGTGAGCGTAATGATCCAAGGCGACATGGAGCCCTTCCCCGCTAGCTTCAAGGTCAATGGCACTGCTGCAGGCATCCTGGCCCGCAGCAGGCTCACCACCAGGGCCGAAAGTCCGTCCACCGGCGGGACACCTGACCCTCTCGCGATGCTGGACAGCCTCCTCCAGGAGGGGCTCGAGGGTGAACTGTGCCAGCTTTTCACCCCCACCCCTGGTGCCGGTTCCGAGCACCCGCCGCCCAGCAGCGGAGCCCTGCGTCAATCCCCGCCGGTCCTGGACCACCACAGCATCCTGGCCGAAGAAGCACATGACCCCAAGACCACGCTCGGTCAGCCCGCCGCGCACATCCTGCCGTGGCTGAACAGCCTGGCCCTGCTGACGCCGGTGCCGTTCGCCCATCTCGTCCCCGACCCGACCATGCTTCCGGACGAAAGCCTGCGCTTCTTCCACATCGACGAGACGTGGCAGCGAGTGCTGCGGGACGGCGCCCTGAGCATCGGAAGAAACCGCAGCGAACAAGGTCCGGTTGACAAAATCCTCTCCGAACTGGTCTCCCCTCAGGAGCCCTCGGCGCCCGCCGCCGGGATCCTCATCCGCTCCGCCCTGGTACGCGGCTGGCCCGCTCTGACCGTCACAGCCACCGACCAGGACAGCAACCAGCTGAAGGCATTGCGCTATGAACGCCTGGACCAGGACACACTCCTGGTCCTTTTCGACGGCGTCCCTCAAACCATCGAACTGGCCGAGCCCCACCAGGGACTGCACTTCGGCGTCACCACTGAGAACACCATCGAATTACGCAGTGTCAGCCCCGACAACGCTGGCGACCAGGAAACAACGCTCGCACCCATGGAGGTGAAGGACTTCCTCCGCCGGTCTGCCGACGGCATCGAAACCCTCCGCGCTGCAGACCTCGCGGAATCCATCGCCCGAGCACTCAGGCCCGGCGGGAGCAACTCCCTCACGCCCTCCGAGTTCGCCCTCCAGATGATCAAATCATCGGAAAAAATCACCCTGCAACGCCCCTGACCACTGGAGGACTCGCCATGGACCAGCCCAGCACACTCCAGGACGGCCTTGTCGTCCCTGTCAAGCTCTCAGCCCTGATCGTCAACGAAGCTGTCCAGACACACTGGAACTTCCAGCGCTGGCAGCTCAACTTCCACCGCCTTAACCTGCACCTGAACCCTGAACCTGACCCCTTCGGCGACCTCGATCTCGGCATGAGCTCCGACGTCAGCCGCCAAGGCGTGTACCTGCAATGGGAGATCCCCGACGCACTGCGCCGCGGCACCCACGACGCGGACAAGGACACCACTTCCTTCCCCGTGGTCCCCAATCGCTGGCTGATCGTCCGCCGCTGCAGCGATATCAAGATGTGGGTCGTTGAAAGCGACCATCTCGACCGCATCACCGGAACCTCCCCTTTCCTGTACACCGACCGCGACGGGGTCCGCCGGATCACCTGTATCGGCCGCGAGGTGGAAACCACCGACCAGCCCTGGGCCGAGCCCGATCCGCCTGCCGAAGCATGGAAACCCGAGCCCGGTACGTTCCTGACCGCGCACGGACCTGGCATCCCGGCCTTCAGCCAGTACCAGCCCTATAACGAGAACGTCTTCTCCTTCCATGACCCACTCGACGACCACAGGCATACTGACGAAAAATTCAGCTACCTGGTCGTCGGCTGGTACTCGGCCCCTGGCTGCGACCCGCTCGCCGCGGCTAACAGTGCGGAGGGCCTCAGCCGGATACTCACTGACTTCCACTGGGAGCAGGTCCGGCCTGGCCAGGGCACAGCCCAGCGTTCCTATTACGCGGGCATGACCTGTCTGGTGGACTGGCACCCCGACAAGCTGCCCGGAAGCACCTCCCTGGAAACTCGCGTCGCCGTGGGCAACAGTTCACTGGATGCGCTGGTCGCGATGGTCGAGTCCAACAGTTCACCCGATTCCGTACTGGCCTCCTCATCCGCTCTGCTGGAAGCCCTCCAGTACGGGATGCTCGACAAAATCTCCCAGCCTGACGGCATGCTGGACTTGGAGCAGCAGATACAGAAGCAATGGTTCACTCACGCGCCCGGCGGATTCCTGTGGCAGATCACTGACGCTGCCAAGGCCGCCGACAGCATCCCAGCGGTCAACGAAAAGCAGCGTACTGCCCTGGCTGAACTAAACGATGCCCAGGCCGCCTATGACACAGCGGTGAGGGAACTCCATGACCTGCGCCGCCAGCTCTACGATGCCTGGTGGCTGCACAGTCTGCCCGTCCTACCCCGTGACCTGGACTACGGCGTGTTTGCCCGCAAAATCGATCCGAAGGCCGACGGCAGTCTCGCCCAGCGCGTCCGCGAGGAGATCGAGAGGATCGGCGAGCCTGTTTCTGTCAACGGCCAAGCTCGCAGTGCCCGCGCAGACAGCCTGGCCTTCCGTGTCCAGGAGCGTGTCGAACGGCTGATCGGCCTTGGCCTGACCCTTGTCACCAACGACCCCCCCGCTCCCGGAGGGCTGCTTCTCAGGCGTGCCCCGGCGGCCCCGTTCCATACCCCGCAAGACCCTGTCGTTCTCATCTGCGGCGCCGGCATGCACGAACCGATGGACACCGCCACCACCGTGCCATGCCGCCCCGTCGAAGCAATTGCCCCACCGAGACCAGGCGACGAGCACAAAGCCACCATCGACGGCCTGCTCGCCAACGTCCCCGCACCCGTACGCGCATTAGCACACGAATCAGCCTGGTACACGACAGGCAACACGGACAAGGCGGAACTGCCCGACGGGGCCATCCCTCCGCCGGCTTTCGTCCTGTGCCCCTGGACCCAGCCCTGGCAGCCGCTGTATCTGGAATGGCAGGTGCGGTATTACCCGATCCCCCACACAGCGAGCAACGGCAAACCGAACTGGGCCTTCAACGGCAAACGCTACGAGTGGAAATCACAGGAAGGCGATGAAAAGCCCCAGATCCACATCACACTCAACGGCCGCTCCATGCTCAGCGCCCACACCGCGTTCA
Organism: Streptoverticillium olivoreticuli subsp. olivoreticuli; assembly: GCF_003391135.1. Taxonomy (GTDB): domain Bacteria; phylum Actinomycetota; class Actinomycetes; order Streptomycetales; family Streptomycetaceae; genus Streptomyces; species Streptomyces blastmyceticus. The sequence continues at coordinate 98,492 of NZ_CP031455.1, forward strand.
ACATGGCAGCCCGCATCCGCCAGCACGCCAAACACCACCCCGACAGCAACGTCCGCGACCGCCTGGAAAAATTCGCCGACTCCACCAGGGAATGGGACCTGCTCGCCCAGTCCCTGGGGGGCTTCACCGCCCAGCTCGCCTGCCACGACCAGTCCCGAAACGTACAACCAGACGGCGAACTGCGCGACCTCGTCGGACCAGGCTGGCGCAGCGCACCCGACCCCGGCCCGCTTCCCCAGCCGTTCAAAAACTATCCTTCTTCGCCCTTCCAGCAGATCCGAGCCGGGCAGTTCGAGTTCACCGAGCTCAAGATCGTCGACCGCTTCGGGCGCGCCCACGTCATCATCGAACAGAACCAGGAAAAACAGTGGGCGCCGGAGAGAACATCCGACACCACCCCCAGCAAGGACGAGGTGACTGGACTCGACAAACGCGGAGTGCATCTGCGGCCCCGCCTCGTCCAAGGCGCACGCCTGTGCTTCGACCTCGTCGACACAACCAACGACGGCATCCGGGTAGACCACGACCCCCGGGCCAACCCAGTCTGCGGATGGCTGCAACCCAACCATATCGACCAAGCCCTCGCCTGCTACACACCCGACGGCAGAGCGCTAGGAGAACTCCGCCCCGTCACCAACACGGCCGGTACCACCGACGTGACCTGGTACCCACTGCCCGGGTCTCCCGCCGGAACCTTCGAAAGCCTGTCAGAGCAGATGCCCCACCTGCACCGTTTCCTCAACCCCATCCGCACCGGGGGCACAGCTGCACTCGCTGCGGTACTCCGCTCCATCGACAACACACTCAACAGCATCCACCCCGGTACCGCCCATGCCGACACCACACCCGCTGTTCTCGCAGGGCGGCCACTGGCCCTCGTCCGCAGCCGACTGTCCCTCGAACTCGACTCGCGCCCCATCACCGACCCCACCTGGCAGCACGTACTTGACCGCCCAGCACCCGAATTCCCCAACTACGAATGGCCAGTACAGCTCGGCGAGTACGACCGGCTCGGCGACGGCCTGCTGGCATACCAGCACGACACACACGGCCCCATTTTCACCGTCCACCCCACAGAAGACGACAGTGCATTCCTCAAAGCCATCACCCCCAGCAACTACCCCCGTCTCAAAGCCCACCACCATCCCCATACCAGAAACTTGGCCGACCCTGAGGCTCTCTACCTCACCTTGCTCCTCGACCCGTCCGCACAAGCCCACGCAACCACCGGCATCGTCCCCACAGCCAGCCTGAGCCTGCCCGCCCGCTTCACTCAGCACCCGCTCAACACCCTTGAGGTGTTCTTCCGCGCCGGTCCCCTCCTCACAGTCACCCGCACCACTGACAACGGACACGGCCAGGCACCGGACACCGTCCTGGCAGCCCCGCGCCCATCACTACGCGTCGGCACCTGGAACTGGACCGAACACTCCCCTGACGGCACAGCCGTCACTCTGCCTCTGGTACCCGCCGACACACAGCCCCGGGCCAGCGACACCCCGCCCGCTGTACGCAACGGGCTCCTTAAACTCACCCCTGCCTCACCCGGCGAACCCGGCAACACCCCATGACCACCTCTGCGCCCCCGCGCCACTCTGAATACGGAGAGCCCAAATGACTACTGCACCCCCCCGTAAAGCCCTGACCACAGCAGTCCTCACCGACCCCGTCCCACTCGCTATCAGCCAGCCCGCCGCGCTGGACATCATCATCTCCAACGGCGGACAGCGCGAAGTTTACTGCGACCAGATCATCGTGATACTCCCGGCAGGCACTCTGGCTCAAGATCTCATTAAAACCAGCGAAAAAATACAGGCGTCAGCCAACGACCGTCCCAGAGCCTGGAGCTTCAGCGAGGTTGAAGACGGTGTCCTGGAAGGCATCCCCACCGGGGAAGAATACGTCTTCCCCGGCGCAAACAAAAAGATCATATTCAAATCTTCGGATAGCAATTCCTTTACCGAGAACGGACTGCGCCTACACCTGGATGGTTTCAGCGTCAACAGTGAAGTCGGCACCGCCACCATCGCAGTCCGCACCCATATAAGGAATCCAGGTGACACTGACTACGCATGGGAGACGGAATACCACAGACTCGATAAATATCCGGCCCGGCCCGACCTCGTCCCCCTCGCCAACCTCCGCATCGTCAAAGGAGACCAAAGTGGCGACACAATAGTCACTCAAGTCGGAAAAGGCGATAAATTCACCCTCAAATGGGACGGACCCGACACCGACTACACCCTACACAGCCCTGCCATCTTCAAAGGCGAGGTGACACTCCCTAGCGCTACCCGCTTCTACGTCGTGGAGGGAGGCGTTGAGCGCGACACCACCTTTACCCTCCACGCCACATACCAGAAAGACACGCACCAACGCACCGCCTATCTCACCACGACCATAGGAGTCACCAACCCTATCATCGAATCCGCAACGATAGGAACAGCGCAAATCACACAAAAACTTACAGCAGGAAATGTTGAGTGCAGTAATGTCACGGCAACAGGGGTCATTGAAGGTAAATCCAGCATTACAGCAGCGGGATACATCGAGAGTAAATCCAACATTACAGCAGCGGGATACATCGAGAGTAAATCCAACATTACAGCAGTAGGATACCTTTGGTCCAAACAAAGGCTATACCTGGGCACCGACAAGGACTACAATTCGATCAGCCATGTTGCCGGTGGAGGCTTCAAAGCAGACGCCACATTCACCACAAATGGAATCGACACGGGAAGCATTACAGCAACGGGCCTCACGGTCAACGGCAACGCAAGCATCACCAAGAACCTCAGCACCACCGGGAGCATGACAGCAGCAAATAGCCTGACCGTAAGCGGGTCACTCACGACAAACGGAGACGTGTCCTTCAAGGGCATGAAAAAGCTCTACGTGGACTCCAGGTCCAACATATTTGGGGGTTGGCAGAAGCTGCCTCTATCCGGGGGAGGAGGAACTTTTACGGCCCCATCGGACGGTCTCGTTATTGTCACATTTCAGGCTAACTATAAAAGCGGAGTAGTTGGAGGCGTGACCATAACTACGGGTGAGGTGTCGGTTTCCGGCTATGTGGTTGCCAGCAACTGGAACTACTACGACACATGCACCCTGCCTGTAAAAAGGGATCACGAATTCAAGATTACCACACTGGAACGACTCTCAAGTATATCCGCCTATTGGATTCCGCTCGGCTCGGGCGGATTTTAAAAACAATGCCGAGAAGATAGAGTCTCGACAGGCATGTCATGCGGCTTAGGGAAGCTGCTGTAAAGCATCGGGATTCCGCGTAGTGTGGATGTCAGCCAAGATGCCGTTCCTGCAGTGTCGTGTGGGGCCTCAAAGAGATAGTTGGCAGAAGAGTCCCGGGAGAGGCTTGAAGGTGGCTCGGGACATTCTTGACGGCGTCGCAGCTGATCCTGGATCATGAACGGCTATAGAAGAGGGAGACGCATCCGGGCAGCATGGCCCGGTATTGCTGGTTGAACAGCGGTACCGGGCGGTGCTTGAGTTGCGCGGCGGCTCACCGGTCAGCGAGGTGGCCATCTCGTGCGGCGTGTCACGCCAGGCGGTCTGCACGTGGACGTCGAAGTACGAGCCGAGGGTTTCAAGGGCTGCGGGAGAAAGTCCTGGCTTCCGCGAACGAGCCTGATACCGGCTTCCGGCTGAGGTCGAGGCGCTGGGGTGCCCGGCGAATAGCCTTATAGGATCGCGCGGACGAGCCCTGCCACGGCGCCGTCGCAGGCGACGGTGCACCGCGATCTTGAACGCAACGGGCTCATCCGGCACCAGAAGCAGCAGAACCGCAAGTGCAAACGTTGGCAGCGCGAGACACCGATGCACCTGTGGCAGCTGGACCTGGCCGGCGGGATCTTCCTGGCCGACGGCCGCGAGTGCAAGATGCTCACCGGGATCAGTGATCACTCCCGGTTCGTCGTCATCACCACCGTCCTGGCCGTGCCGTCCGGCCGGGCAGTCGCCGACGGGTTCGTGCGCGCGATGCGTACCTACGGGGTGCCAACCGAGATCCTCACCGACAACGGCAAACAGTTCACCGGCCGGTTCGCCAGACCCCGCACCGCCGAGGTGCTGTTCGAGCGCGCCTACCGGGAGAACGGCGTCACCGCGAACCTTTCTCATCGCTGTCCTGGGGTGGCCAGGCTGGCGAAGGAGGTGATGGCCCTCGATGAGGAGATCGCCGAGACCGACGCCCTGATCGAGGGCCGGTTTCGCGACCACCCGCACGCCGAGGCCATCCTGAGCATGCCTGGCCTCGGCCCGGTCCTGGGCGCCGAGTTCATCGCCCACACCGGCCGCGACATGAGTATCTTCGGCAGCCCCGACCGCCTGGCGGTGTCGCCGGCCTGGCACCCGGTCCCCAAGGACTCCGGGCGCATCAGCGGCAACATGCGCAGGCCCCGGCACTACTGCCGCCGCCTGATGCAGGTCTTCTACATCTCCGCCCAGGTCGCCGCCCGGTGCTGTCCCACATCCAAAGCCTTCCACGACCGCAAACGAGCCGAGAAGAAGAGCCATAAGCAAGCCGTCATTGCCATCGCACGACGGCGCCTGAACGTCCTGTGGGCCCTCATACGCGACGGCCACACTTTCGAAACCACTCCGCCCCCTGGGCTGAACTGCTCACAGTGGGCCACCAACCAGGGTTGACAACCAACATTGGGAATCAGTAAGGCGTCCGCCTGAATGGCATTCATCCGCAAAGGCGCCGACCATGCGTGCAACTCGATAACTCCCCAGGAGCAGTTATGGGTAATCCAGAGCCGGGACAGCTCACCCTCAGTGATATAGCCAGCGTCCCGGGGCTCGGCCGCGAAAAGGGCGAAAAGCTGGCCCGCCCCAACGACGAGCGATATGTGCGGACGTCCGCGAAGGACTTTAAGGGGCGGCGGATCTATACACTATCGAAGGACAATGAAGGGAAAAACGAAGTAAAACTTCCCGCGAATATCCTGTGGTGTCAGAAGAATTACTGGTACGCACCCGAGGAAGGTCACGAGGAGATCTGGGTAGGGTCGGCGCGGCCGGAGTGGTACTGGGAGACAGTGGCCACGGCGGTTGCGTCTTACAGGAAGCCGGGCGGCAGTGAGGACGCGGATCTCCTGACGGAGGGGTTCCGCTGCGTCTTACTCGCGGTCTCGGCGGTACTGAAGGTGACCGCGCCCGAGGTGCTCCCAGGCATCGCGGACCGCGTCCACTTCCTGGCGGAGGATGGAATCGACCGGGTGCTCAGAATCGATTCCGTCCTGTCTGCGGAGCTGAACTGGGACAGTGTCCTCCCGTCAAGCGAGTTCGGCCAGCTAGGCAAGCAGCCGGAAGGTGAGACGCTGCTGAAGAGGCTTCGGGAATCCGGAGTCGTCGTGCACCCCAGTTCGGGCGAGACATCGCACAACCCCGCTGTGAGCCGGGCCCGGAGTGTGGCAGTCTTCAAGGAAATCAAAGAAGACGCACCACCGGAATCCATCACGTACCACCTCGCCCTGAAGGCCGACCGGCACCCCAAGGCACGCCGGCATCTGCTGGCCCATGAACTCACCCATGCACAATCCCGCCGCGGCTGCGGATTGCAAGCCGAGAGCACGGACGTCGACGAGGCGTACACGGAGACCCTCGCGCGGATGGTGACGGACACGATCACGGCCGTCGAGTTGGGCCTCAGTGGCTCCGATCTCAAAAACACCGAGAAACGGAACATCCTCGCCGGAGAAGTCCAGTACAACGTCTACTGCGAAGCATCCCGCGCGACCGAGCAGGAAAAGGGAGCGCTCCGCTACCAGAAGAACATATGGGGCCTGGTCAAGGTCTCGCTCGATGCCGACCCTACCGGCAAGACCCTGAGCGCACCGCTCACAGAGCAGCTGGCGCGCTATCTGGAGCCCGATGCTCCCGCCCTTCCCGTGGTATTGAAGGTGGTTGCCGGGGAGCCAGATGATTTGGCGGTCCGGAACCAGGCCGAGGTCAGGGACGCGAAGTCCGTCGGGGGCAGCTCCTCTGGAGGGGCACCGCAACCTGATGGTTCGGCAGTTCGATCAGTTGCGCCATCATTGGCCACGGGGGCGTCCTCGCAGGCGACCGGGATCATGGATATGCGGGCCAGAAGCCCGGAACTGTCAACTAGCGACTGTGAAACCGCAGGTATGGAAGGGGCCGCTGGTACCTCCAGAAGAGCCACACCCCAGCCCGTCTCGCTGGAGCTGTTTCTCCCCGACACGGACGAGGCCGACTATCACCTACTGCAGGTGCATGGGACCGACGGCGGACGTGCCCGTACGGCCCTGATCGACGGCGGATGCGTAGGGGCTGCCGATGCCGCGGTGCACGCAGAGAAGTTGGCCAAGGTGCTCGCCCGGCTGCCCAGGGGTTCAACAAACCGTCCCGTACTGGACCTGGTACTGCTCACCGGCGACGTGCCCCGGCGCTACAACCTGCTGCCCGCCGTCACCAGGGATCTCGAGATCGGAGCCGTCCACTACGCGGGGGCGCCCGGACGGGACAAGGCACCCCTGCCGCTGACCGGCAACAGCATCTCCCAGTGGCTCACGGCCCACAACGCACGCCCCTTCCCCGCCGCGTACAGCTGCCCCGACCGCCCCTTCGCTACGCTGGGCCCCGCCGCTCTCCAGGTACTCGGCGCCAATCTGTCGGCGAGCAGCACCGATTCGGCGGGCGGCAGTGCCATGGTGCTGGTGTCCGCCGGGGGTCTGCGCCTGGTGCTGACCTCGGACACCGACGCGGCGGCGGCGCAGACGGCCGCCGCCCTGTGCGCGGTGCCCACGGGCCCGCGGCTGTTCACCGCACCTGCGGCGCTGACGGTGGTCTCCGGCCGACCAGACCGGGACGCGGCACGCGCCTGGCCGTGGCAGGCACCAGTCGGCTCACCGCTGCTGCTGCCGGTGGCCGCCACAAGCGACCGGCCTACCGAGCCCGGAACTCCCGCCCGGTGGACAGCCGTAGCCTCCGTCGACCCAAAAGCGCAGCCATTGGCCACCGTGATCCTGCAACTACCGGAAACCACGCTGACGATCCCTCCCCCTGAAGATGACGGAGGAAGCTCATGACCGGGCCCACGCGACAGCAGATCCTGGACCACATCACCGACAAGGTGCTCAGCCTTCCCGCCGACGAGCTCGGCACCTCCTTCGCGGAGCTGTGGGACTGCCTCAGTGGCGCGGACACGGTGACGGCAACCGAGGTCGAGATCTCCCCCCGAGACCAGACATTGGCTGTGCGGGGCACCGTCGCTCTTCCCGGGCAGGATCCCGTCCAAGCTCACTTTCTCTTCACCGGGGACCCTGTCACCTCGCTGACGCTGCGCCTGCCCCGCCCCGGCTGGACTTACGGCGACACTGAGCGGAGCTACGATCTGGCGGCGGTGCGCAAAGCGCTGTATCCGCAAGGCAGCGCCACGCCGCCGACGCCGACGGCGGTCATCACCGCCCCTCTGGGCGGTGCATACACCTCGTGTGTCGAACTGCCCCTCACCGTCTCCGGGGGCACATCGTTCGTGCTGCTGCTGTCCCAGGAGGAGGATGAGCAGAGGCTGGTGCTCGTCTCACCGCCGGACCAGACGGCACCGCTTTCCTCCCTGGACGAGCTGATCAAGCTGCCCCAGCTGAAGAGCTGTGCGTTCACTGTCCCCTCAGAGATCCCCATGACGGGTCTGCGTCTGGGGGCGCTGCGGTTCGTCGTCGACCCACGCGGCTCCCGTCTCGAATCCGTGCAGATCCAGGTGCTGACGCCCGACTGGGAGATCTCGAAAGACGTCTCCGTACTGGCGCTGAGGCACGTGGCGATCGGCTTCACCGTCGCGTTTCCCCCTGCACCGGCGCCCCCGGCGGTGTCGGCGGGCCTCAGCGCGACCGTCGCGCTTGCGGGAACGGAGGTGAACGTCTCGGTGGCCTTGCCCCAGATGGACCTGTCCTTCGTGGGCTATTTGCCGGACGCCTCGATGTCCGGGGCCTTGCCGGCGGCGGCACAGCAGCAGTGGAACGGCACCGGGTTGTCACTCGAGAAGCCGGGCATCAGTATCTACGGCGAGGCGAATCTGCTCCGCAAGTCCTGGACGCTCGGGTGCCGTTGGGATGGATCGCTGAGCACCGGGAAGACGAGTTTGGACGGACTCACGGTCGAGACGTCAGACCAGGGCGCAGGCCTGACGGTTACCGCAGGCGCGCGGGCGGAGATCGCCGGGGCGCGCTGCGCGGTGACGCTCGTGAAGGCCGACGGTTGGGAATTCCAGGGCACGGTAAGTGATGTGGATGTGCCTGCCGTGCTCGAATGGATGGGCATCCCGGTCCCCGCGCAGATCACTCTCGACGCGGTGAGCGTCATCTACTCCTTCACCTCTGGCGACTTCACCGCCATGTGTGACGCCTCACTGAAATTCCAGGACCTGTTCCTGGAACTCGGCGTCGTTGCGGAGAAGACTGCCCAAGGGACGGGGCTGAACGCCGGACTGCTGATCGATGACTTCTCCTCCCCCGATGTCTTCCCCCTGCTCTTCACTGGAAGTTCTGCGTTCAGCCAGAAGAACGTAGAGGTCGAGCTTGGCTGGAAGAACGTCACGCCGCTGCCGGTGGCCCGGCTCGTCCGATATTTCGGGGCGTCACTGCCGGCTGAGTTCCCGGAGGAAATCCTGCCAGAGATCAAGGAGGCGAAATTAATCTACACCAGTGTGCAGGACACTTCGAATCTCGTGCTGGGTTTCAATTCCCCCTGGACGTCCTGCAGCCTGGTCGCGACAAAGCAATGACACAGTGGCACAGATTGGACTTTTTCTCATGCTCGACGACGTTATGCTGAACGAACCGACAGTAAGCGGAACCACGCTAGGCGATCCCGTACTGAGTAATCTGCCCAAGATTCCCGTGTTCCCCTACCTCCGGCGCCCGGTGCCGCCTCATGTGTTCCGCTTCGACCTGCGGGAGCCAACGGAGCTGTTTCAGGATGGGTTCTGGGCCTGGGGGGTCGGGTTCGATCTGTGCCGACATGTGGCCGGATTCAGTGCGTATCAGCGCCGAAGCGGCTTCGTGAGCACGGCTTCGGACGTAACCACTGCCTTGAACATGTTCATCAGCTGGAAGGTCAGCAAGGCTGATCTGACCAAGGCATGGGGTATCGACGTGAAGCTGGCCAAGTACATGAGTGACTACAGCCGAATCGTCGAACAGGCCAGCGATCCGGAGCTCCGTGCACAGCTGAGCCTGAACCCGGCAGCGAGACTCAAGATCCTTATAGACCTCCAAAAGAAGGAGCTCGAGACGCTCAAAAAGGCCCAGACGGCGGCCGAGAATCGGAAGGCCGCCGGATGGGTGGAGGGGTGGCTGTATGTGATCAAGCCGGATCCGCACTATGTGAGCGTCGAGGAAAATCTTCAAAACCCGCAGCGCCGCCGGCTGTCCGGGCCGCGCGCAGTCAAACTGTCCCGCGAGGCTACGGAATGGGATGCCGTACTGCATATTCCTCCGCAGCTCATCAGGCAGGCGATAAAGGTCAGGTTTACCCGGATCAAGACCGCTCCGAGACAGATCGCCAAACTGGTCTATGATGTCGGACTCGATATCGCCACCAACACGTCGTTCGACGAGAAATACCAATTCGATCCGTACGAGTTATCCCAGGGCCGGTATCTTGGACTCATCGGATACTGGGCCCCGGTGGACACGAAGACCACCCCCACCATCTACGCCCCCGGCTCCACGAATTTCGTCAAGCTCACGAAGGAACAGTGGGAAGGAAAGGCAGAATTCAACCAGCCGGGCGGACCACGGTATCCTTTCGGACGACCTGCTGAAGTAGCCCCGGCCTACCCGGCGTTTGCCGCGAAACCCTGAAAACGCATCTCCCCAGAATAACTGAAAAAGTCTGGTGATCTCGGAGCGGTGCTGGTCAGCTGAGCCTGGTTCCACCGTGTGATGGCCGCCCTGTGGGCAGCAAGTCAGCCCTGAGGCCCGCCTGGTGCAGGGCCATAGATGTGATTCGTAGACGGTTCCGGTGTGCTTCTGATTCTTCTTCGGGGTGACGCAGGTGGCGGATTCGGGTATGCCGGCTGGGATGCGGTATCCCGATGAGGTGACCTGTCCCCTGATCAGCGGGCCGCCAGCGCGCCGGGCACGTGTGCCTCAAGGCTGCGGAGTTGTCTGAGAAGTGGGTGGCTCCGCCTCGGCATCACGCAGACGTGGGCCATCCTGCGGCAGTTGGGCGTCGGCCCCGGATCCCGGTGCGCCGAGCCGCCGAGCCGCCGAACGGGACGACGCGGCCTTGGCGGTGTGGTTGAAGAGGTGTGGCCGCACATGGAAAAACAGTGAGGGGCTGGGATGCCTGGCTGTGCTTCGGGACGAGTCCATGCAAGGCCTGCGGCCACAAAAGCACGCGCCTGGTCCCACCGAGGCGTCACACCCGTGGTCCGGACCCGTGTCAGGGTCTCCGGACGGATCTGCATGGCCGGTCTCGTCTGCTGCAGGCCTGGCGAGCGCATGCGGCTGGTCTACCAGATGATCGTCCACCTTGGCCGCAGGAACACAGAAAGAGAGGCTTTCGCGAGGACGGCTTCGCCCGCCCCCTCGACACGGCCCACCAGCAGCTCGGCGGGAACCTCGTACTGGTACAGGACAACTCGAAGCAGCACACAGCACCTGACTGGCGGCCTCCCGGATCCCTCCCCGTACGCACCGGACCTCAACCCCGCTGAGGGTGTGTGGTCGCACCTCAAATGTGCCCTAGCCAACATGGCCGCCTGCGGCATCGACGCCCTCGCCGATTTGACCCGGGTCAGACTCAGAAAATGTAGCACCGCCCCGGCCTCCTCAACAGCTTCATCACCGAAACCGGACTCACCCTCAATAGCCCATGACGTCACTCCCGGAGACGGAGGATCAGAAGCACACGAAGCTCCCAGTGCAGGCAGTCGATCTTGGTCGACAACCCATCTACCGGGAGCTTCGCCACTACGCACAGCCCAACCGCCCGTCCCCCTCACATCAGGTTGGGACGGGCAACTCATCCTGTCAGCCGTTGCTATGCCTTGCTGTAAGCCTCACGAATACCAGCTGGTACGCGACCACGATCGTTCACGTTGTACCCGTTCTTCTTGGCCCAGGCACGGATCTTGGCAGTGTCTTCAGCAGGCCGGGTTCCAGCGCCCCGGTCCGACGACTTCTTACCCTTCCCCTGCTTGCGACCGGCCTTCACGAAGGGGGCCACCGCTTCGAGCAACCTCTCGTAGCTGTCTGGCCCGAGATCGACTTCATATGCCACACCATCCAGGGAGAAGATGTGAGTTTCCGCCTCTGCGGACTCCTGGCCCGTGAGGTCGTCGGTGTAGATGGTGATGATTTTCTGCGCCATGGGGAAACTATAGAGTATGTGAGGCCAGGGCGCCTGATTTTCCACAAAATAGAAAGCTCCGTTCTGCAGAGGATTCTGTACGGCCCATGTCTCCTTAAATCCTTCTCGCCTCAAGCGCCAGGCAGTCTCGATGATATGAACGGTGGCGACAGCCCTGCCGACGTGGTTTGTGTCCTCACACTTCCCCGCCGCCGCACGGTGACTGCGTTCGGATAGCTTCCTGACCAGAGAACGAAAAGACCCTCAGTCTGACACATGCCCGAAGGCTCCGACTTGCGGTCAATTGGCCACATCAGACTGCATTGCCTCTCGGTCACCACCGTCAAAGACTTCCAGACTGGCACCCAATACGGAACGCAGTCTTCGCTGATTGCAGAAGCCCTCAATGAACTGGGATTTTCCCTTCGGAGTGACGGCGGATCAGCCTGCGGATGCATGACGGTGTGGTGAGGTATCCCAATGGGGGTGCCCTCGGGGCACCAGGCCGTAAGAGAGCAAGTCCGTTTTGAGACTGCCGGGTTGCCTGCCGTAGAGGCTTCTCTGCCAGTGGCGGCCGGGCGGATGCCTGTGTCGCGGAAGCCGGCCCATGCCTGGCAATACGGCCCAGCTGGAGGGCGGTGCGGAGTCTCTGCACTCGAAGGAGCCATCGGGCGGGCCTCGCGGATGAACCCGAAATCTGGCCGCGCAGGGAAAGACACTGAGGGACCAGGGCACGTGGCTGCGCTTCGAAGACGAGTCAAGGCAGAGCCACGGCATCAAAGCTGAGAAAAAGCCTTCCGCGAACCGATCTTCGCTCCATCATGACCGCCTCTCCAAAGAAAAATCCTCAGAAGTTGCTGTCCAGTCCAGGAGCCGAGCGCTAGCGCCCTCTCGGAGGTAGTGATTCTGCGTCACATACGCGAATCAACTCTCGAATTCCCTGACACCAAACATACTCAAGAGCGATGAGAGGAATTTTCGCGGGACCGCCGAGGTCTCTTGGGCCATTAGCCAGCTGAGGGAATCCGAAAGATCAGCCATTTGAGACTCGGACAGCCTTTCCAAGACGGACGCCATCCCTTCCAGCTCTTTAATGGAAACCGTCGGGTCGAGTTGATCTTCCTCCGCAGAGGATAGGAACCAGGCGAGATTGACGGAAATTTCCGTCAACGCGTGCGTGAGCGAAGGGTAGGTAGGCAAGAATTCACGCCCCTCAGTCCTAGGTATACGATTTCGAGATCCAGCCCGGCTCATAGAATTAGGCGCCAGCGCCTTACGCTTTCACTTATTCCTGACACTCCGGACCATGCTGGGTCCGAATCCTCTTAGAAGTTTGGAAACCCCATGAAGTCCGGACAGGTAGATCCAGGGATAGACGCGGTCACCCATGACCAGCAATACGCTCGTCGCCCCGCCTCTAGATCAACTACCATGGGGTCCACAGGAATACTTACAGGCCCATGCAGAAGTAGTCAACGCTTTCCAGGGGCAGTGCTGAACAGAGCAGTCGCCGATTGAGCACCCCTTCATTTCCTTCCTGAAGCGCCTGGTCTTACTGTACCCCGGGCGCAACAGAAGGTCTGGATACGCTGTCGTGTCGCACCACAAGAACCTGCTGGCAAGTCATTTCGTTTGCGTGATCTTGCCGGACCAGAGTGAGGCGGCAACAAAGCTTGTTGAGCGGCTGAGCCGCCATCGATGGACCGACGAAACGCACCATGACATGACTCCCGGGACGCCGCAGCCCGCGCCCTCACCTGCTGCTGCAGACTCACCAGCCAGACGGTCCCTAAACTAAAGTTGTACGCACGTGTACGAATAAAGCTTTTAACGACGGATACGATCGTGTGAGGCTCAAGGGCAAGTGCAGGATGCATCATAGACAGGTAAACGCATCTGCCCATACCGAAGTAGGTTTCGTGAAGCGCGTCAACTCACGCCACGGGCATCTTCTTACCTCCGCCCTCGGCAGCACAGTCACCAGATCGATCGCTACGACTGGCGTAACACAAGCTGGCCCCAACTTTCAAGAGTGGGGATTTAGCTCAGGAAGCAGATCGCAGCATCAAACAATCATCCCGCTTGAAAACTTGAGCCAGCGTGACACGTCCAATTAGCTCTCCTGATATCGACCCGCTCTCCAGACGACGACTCCCCCGCTACCTCATGGGGCTCCACACTCTCGCCAGTTGGTACCAAAGAGCGGCCTGTAGCGATGTTGATCCTGAACTGTTTTTCATCGCAGGAAGAAGGGAAGGAGAGCAAACCGAGATAGCTCTCAAGATATGCGGTTCATGTCCCGTTACAAACGAATGCCTGGAACATGCGCAGAAAGCCCCAGAGCCATACGGAATTTGGGGAGGTACGACTGCGCGAGAACGTGGCTGGGACAGCTTGGGAAAACGTCGATTCAAGATTTCGAGCAACAGCACCCCTTGCTGAAATTCTTTCATCCTGGTTCTGGGGGGTGAAACGGGCTGGCCAGAGGAGTGGTGTGACGACGCGAGGCTCCTGGTCGTTTGCGCTGGTGCTCTCTACGCACCATGCTTCGTCCCAAGGAACCCTGCTTGATCCCGCATCAAGCCACGCTCGACGTCTCCTATCAGCTGGTCGAGCATGTCTCGTAGCAGATCCACGCCCGTCAGCGTGAGCTCGACACCCGGTCTTCAATGCGGAAGAACGAGACGTTCGCACAGGTCGGTGCCGATTTCGGTGTCCCGGAGTCCACAGCCTGCCGATACCCTTGAGGCCCTCGCGATCTGGGTACCCGGGCCCGCGGGCGGCCCTGGTGGGCCTGGGTAAGGGCGACTTCGCCGTCGTTGACGGGACGCTGATCCCGACCGACCGGGTCGCCGCGGACGAGCCGTACTTCTCGCAGAAGCACCGACGGCACAGCATCAACATGCAGGCCATCACTCGCCCGGACGGGACCCCTCTGTAGCTCTCCCCCGCACTGCCGGGAGGATGCACGACCTGACCGCGGCCCGGGCACACAGAACCCTCCAGGCGTGCCTCACCCGGCAGATCCTCGTCCTGGCCGACCCGCGCCTGCCAGAGAGCCGGCGCCACCGCCCGCACCCACGGCCACGCCAGACTGCGAACCCCCGGCGAACGCGCCTACGCCCGGCTGAAGACCTGACACATCCTGCACCGGACCCGATACTCCACCAAACCGGACCGGAACCATCACCGCTGCAGTCCGCACCCTCCTGACCAGCGACTATTCAGGTTGTAGGGTCGGGGGCTGGCGCGGTGGCGGAGTACATCCGCTCCGTTTCCAGCCCCCGCCGCTTCGAACCGTGCATGCGGTTCTCCCGCACACGGCTCACCGACGCCGTTCACCGGCGGCATTCGGTCTCTCCCGCCAGGGCTTGCCTGCCCTGGGTGCAACGACGGTTCCGTAAGGGCTGATCAGGCCGAGCCGGTTCGAGGACGAGACCGCGAGTACCCACCATCCGAAGGCCCGGCTGCGCCGGTGCTTCTTGCTGATGAAGTGCGCGATCCGCTTCTCTGCGTATCGGCCGATCTTGCTGAAGCGCCGGGCGGAATGGCCGTACTTGAAATACGCCATCCAGCCCCGGAGGAACATGTTGGCCTCCTCCACGATCGCTTCGACTCGCAGCGGGAGCCAGCGCCGTCCGGTGATTTCCCGGATTCGGTCGCGGGCGTGCTGCATGGCCCTGTCCGAGGGCCAGCGGGCGAGGAATTCGAACCGCCGGCGCCCGTGCAGCCCGCGTGAACACACCTGGCGATGGTGAAAACCGAGGAAGTCAAAACCTTCCCCGCCCGTCTGCAGGTGCACGATGCGGGTCTTGGACGCCTTGGGTTCCAGGCCGAGTTGGGCCAGCAGCTCGGTCAGCCGCGCGAGTGCGCGTTCGGCCTGGCTGCGTGACCAGCACATCACGACGGCATCGTCGGCGTAACGCACCAGGATCCCGTCGTGCTCGTCCCAGGCCCGGTCGAGCCGGTGCAGGTAGATGTTGCACAAGACGGGCGAAACAACGCCGCCCTGCGGTGTCCCTGTCACCGGCCGCCGCACCCGCCCGTCCTCCAGCACTCCAGCCCGCAGGATCTGCCGCAGGAGCTTGAGGACGGACTGGTCGCACACGCGCTCCTCAACCGCTTGCATCAACTCGTCATGCGGAATCGCCGAGAAGCACTCGGCGATGTCCGTCTCCACCACCCACCGGCGCCCTCGCGCGTGCTCGTCTACGAGCACCTGCAGGGCATCGTGCGCCGACCGCTTCGGGCGGAACCCGAAGCTGCAGTCGAGCATGTCCGCCTCGAAGACCGGCTCAAGCACGATCTTCAGCGCGGCCTGCACGATCCGGTCGCGAACCGAAGGAATGGAAAGCGGCCTGCGCTCCCCCGCGGTCCCCGGCTTGAGGATCAGCACCCTCCGGGTGGGCAGCGGCCGATACCGGCCCGCCCGCAACTCGCCAGCCAGCTCACCGAGAAGACGGTCAATGCCATACTCCTCAACGTGGGCCAGGGTGGTGTTATCGATGCCTGGTGCGCCATTGTTCGCACGCACCGCAGCCCACGCGCGCCGCAGAACGTCCCTGCGGTGGATCTTGTCTGCCAGCGCATGGAACCGCCGTCCGGGATCGGCCTTGGCCGCCCGGTAAAGCGCATGCTGCAAGGCACGGACCGTATCCGAGGGAGAACGTCCCCCGACGGCGGGAATAGCCACCTGGGCACTCACCGGGCCCCTCCTTCACACCACACGCACCGACGAAGCAGTGGCCCTTCCCTCACCGGGAGTTGTGTTGTCTCCCGGCTGCAACCGGTACTACGGCCACCTCCGACGCCCACCCGGCCCGCGCCCACTTCCCGGGATCGCCGGTTATAGGACGCGCCGCTTCCGATGACGAATATCCGCAGGTCATCGGGCCGGGGAGGGCCTCCCCAGTTCCCGCCGCCACCTTCGATACGTTCCGCGCCCCATACGCCGGGGAGTCCTTCACGGCTGCCCGTCCAGGATCTTCACCGCTTCCATGGCCTTCGCCCCGATTTCGAGAGGCTCGGCACTCCCTCGTTCCACCCGAAAGGGTGGCTGAGTAACGACGCCGCAGGCTTCGCGTGATGCTACGGACCGTATCGTCGCTCCCCCTTTACAGGGCCTTTGACGCTGGGCTTCGACGCCGGACGTTTCCCTCCGACGCCGCCAGCCTGCTACCGGGCCTCCTGGCAGCTACCCGGACCGGACTTCCACCGGCAGGCGACGACGAGCTTCCGAACAGCAAGAACACCGCTACGTCACGGTGCCACCTCCTGCTCTACTGGGCGCACGAAAGAGGTTCACTGAACCTCTTTCAACCTGTCTCTGCAGGGTGAAACGGGCTGGTCAGAGGGTGTGACGACGCGAGGCTCCTGGTCGTTGCGCTGGTGTTCTCTACCTTTGATCTTGGCCAGTGCTCCGCCGTTTACGGCGGGGGTGAAGGCCATCTCAGGGCTGTTCTGACCCGCGCCGTGTGCACGAGTCCGCAGTGTTGTCCTCAGCCGGCGGGGCGTTGCTGGTTCTCGATGTACTGCTTGACGACGGTCAGCGGTGCCGTCGAGTTCTGACTGCTTTGAGGCGGCGCCGAATTTGTTCAGGGTGCTCGTGACGGATCTGGCCTCGCCGGAGGCGGGCGGGCTGGCGCATCACGAGCTGGAGGAACTCCTCGAAGTCCGGGGCCGTGACCTGCTGCGACAGCTGCTCCAGGAGCATCTGGACCTGAGGGGGCAACACGAGCAAGAGGCCGTGGAAAGGCGACGGCCGTACGTGGTCGGCGCCGATGATCTGCTCCGGCCGCGTCTGGAGAGGGGCCATGGGCGGCTGCTGGCCACGGTGTTCGGAACGGTGACGGTGTCCCGCTGCGCGTGGCGGCGTCTGGAGGTGGCCAACGTGCACCCGGCCGGACGCGGCTCTCTCACTGTCGAGGGGCCGGCACTCGCGCGGCCTGGCTCGCCTCGCGGTCCAGACCGCGATCCGTGTGTCCTACGACGCCGCCGGGGAGGCGATCTGCCGTCGGTGTGGTCCGGTCTTGGGCAAGCGGCAGCTCGCCCGCCTACTCGTCGAGGCCGCCCCGGACATCGACACCTTCTATGATGCGCGGATCGTTCAACCGTGCACCGCTTCCAAGGTGTTGGTGGTTTCCGTCGACGGCAAAGGGATCGTCATGCGGCCCGAGGCGCTGCGGGAAGCCACCCGGCAGGCCGCCGCGCATCGGGAACGAACGTTCCGCACCCGTCTGGCCATCGGAGAGAAGAGCGCCCGGAAGCGGATGGCCACGCTTGGCGCGGTCTACGATGCCGACTCCGCACCGCGCTGCCCGCACGACGTGATCACCCCGCCCGGCGGACGGTCCGCCCACTACATCCCGCAGCCGGGCCCCATCGCCCGGGGCAAGTGGCTGTGCGGTTCGGTCCGCCACGATGCGGAACATGTAGTCCGGAAGGTCTTCGATCACGCTGAAGCCCGCGACCCCCGCCATCGTCGCAGATGGGTGGTCCTGGTCGACGGCGCCCGCCACCAGCTCGATCTGGTCCAGGCCGAAGCCCGCCTCCGCCATGTCGACGTCCACATCGTCATCGACATCATCCACGTCCTGGAAAAGATCTGGGCGGCGTCCTGGTGCTTCCACCGCACCGGCGACAAAGCCACCGAGAACTGGGTCGCCACTCATGCCCTCGCTGTTCTCGCAGGTCATGCCATCGAGGTCGCCGACGCCATCCAGGACCAGGCCGACCACACCGAGCTGAGCAGTGAGCAACACCGCGGCGTGGACGCATGTGTCCGCTACCTGCGGAACAACAACGAGTTCCTCCACTACGACCAGGCCCTCGCCGCCGGCTGGCCGATCGCCACGGGGATCATCGAGGGAGCCGCCCGCCATCTCATCGCCGACCGCCTCGACATCAGCGGTGCCCGTTGGGGCCTCGACGGCGCCGAAGCCGTCCTCAAGCTCCGTGCTGTCGCGGCCAACGGCGACCTCGACGCCTACTGGAAGCATCATCTCGCCCGGGAGCATCAACGCCTCTACCCAGCCTGTGACCAGGGCAGATACGCCCTCACGGCCTGACAGTCACTTCTTTCAGAAAGAGCCGTACCCGGAGGCGAACCCGTGGGAGAGGTCCAGCTCGAAGGGAGAGCCCGGGCGATCCGGGGCCCAGCCTCGCGCGAGCGCGGTGCGAATGTGGTCCGCTACTTCTGAGGGAAGAATCGGGGCGCCCGTTCTGCCGATCCAGTTACTGAAGTGCGGCTGGCCGGTGGTGACCACCAGCGTCGTTCCCGGGCGGTCGGCGTGTCCGACGGCGTAGGTGCAGGGCGTCCAGCACAGTCCCTGGCTGTAAGTGGGCCTGCGGCGCAGCCGCCACCGATAGGTCTCCCCGTCCACGACAATGCGGCGCGAGCCCTTCCTCCCCAATGCCACAGCCCCTCCTCGGATCTCCCCACACGTTAACGCGCGCCCGGCCCGCTGCTGAAACAGGTACTCGCTTCGCTTCCCCGTTCCTCACTCAGAAAGAGCCGCACCCGTCTCGAACCGCGCCAGAGCGAGCACGAAGTGCACCACGACCCGCGAGGGCAGCAGCCGCGCCCGCCGCTGGACGGTCCCGATCTCCTCGGGCACGGCAGTCGATCAGCGCGAAATCTTGGGTCGGCTTCAGCTCGCCGAGGTGCCCCGGTGCGAACACGCCCTCGGCCGCACAGCCTTCACGAGGGATGCACGGACTCATCCTGCGACGGAGACTCCCAGATCAACGGTCTCGGTCGAACACTGATTTGCCGGGGTTCCGTTGCGTGGCTCAAGCCTTCTTGACGAACCGTCCGTTCCTCTGGATCAAAGGCGTTGGGGTTTCCACTCCAACGAATCAGCCTCATCCGCCCACATCACCACATTCGTACGCAGTCAGCTTGCCCCAGCAGCTGATGGTGCATCAGCTTGAGAGCGTGTCAAGGCGTTGCGCTTGGTGCAGCTGGCGCGCCAACCCGGTGCCAGAATCGGCAATACACGCGGCAGCGGCCGCCCGCACTCAGGTGAATCTTGGTAGCGAAGCCTCTGCGGGAGGGATCAAGGTCCTTACTCGCTGCAGCTTCTCCACCAGCCACTTGCATGTGGGCGGCCCTTGGTGTTCGGGCTACTCGGTGAGCCGGGCGGTGTAGGCGAGCAGGGCAGCCTGGACGCGGTTAGCGGCGCCGAGTTTGTTGAAAATGCTGGAGACGTGGGATTTCACGGTGCCTTCGCTCATGAAGAGTTCGGTGGCGATGTCGGCGTTGGACTTGCCCTGTCTGATGCCCTCGAGAACCTGGCGTTCGCGGGGGCTGAGAGTGTGCAGGGCCTGTTGTTGTTCGGCGCTCAGGTGCGGGAGGGCGGTGTAGGAGCGGATCAGGCGCTGGGTGACAGCGGGGGCGAGCATGGCCTCGCCAGCGTGGACGACCCGGATGGCCTGGAGGAGCACTTCGGGGCCGCAGTCCTTGAGCAGAAAGCCGGCTGCGCCTGCCTGCAGGGCGCAGCGTACGTAGTCGTCCTGGCCGAATGTGGTGAGCATGATGACTTTGGGGGGATTGGGGATTTCGGAGCAGATCGCTGTGGTTGCGGTCAGGCCGTCGACGCGGGGCATGCGGATGTCCATCAGGATGACGTCCGGCTGGAGGGAACGTGCGGCTTCGACGGCTTGTGCGCCGTCGGAGACCTGGCCTACCAGGTGGATCTCGTCGGCGATGTCCAGGATCGTGCTGAGTCCTTCCCGGACGATGACGTCGTCGTCGGCCAGCAGAACTTTGATCATTTCTCTCCTTGTGCGGGGAACGGGCTGGACGCCCCGTGGCCCAGGGGAAGTTGGGCCTCGACATGGAACCCGCCCTCGGTGGTGGGTCCCGTGGTGAAGGTTCCGCCGTGTTCGCGGACGCGGCGGCGCAGTCCGGCAAGGCCGTTGCCTCCCCCAGGGATGGCGCGCGCCGGCGTGGCGGTGGGGCCGTTGGTGACCCGGATCAGCAAGGTGCCCGGGGGGTAGCACACTTCGACGGTGATGGGCGCCCCAGGGGCGTGCTTGACGGCGTTGGTCAGAGCTTCCTGGACTACCCGGTAGGCAGTGGCGCGTAGGGCGGTGGGCACTGTGGTGGCCGACTCCTCCCTCGACAGGTTCACCTGGGTGCCGGTGGCTCGGGTGCCGTCCACGAGCCGCTCCAGGGCCCGGACCTCCGGCGGTTCCAGTGGTGCGGACTCATAGTCGTGTCCGGACGGCTGTAGAAAACCGAGAATGCCGCGCAGTTCATCCAGGGCCTGGGTGCCTGATGTGCGGATCAGCTCGGCCCGCTTGGTCACCCACTCCGCACCTTTGTCCGCCCCGAGCTCGAGGGCGCCGGCATGTACGACGACGTGGGTGATCCGGTGCGCGACCACATCGTGCATCTCCCGGGCGATACGGGTGCGCTCCTCAGCCTGGGCCGCCTCGGCCAGCAACTGCTGCTCCCGCTCGAGACGGTCTGTGTATTCCGAGAGCGAGACGATCCGTACGTGCCTGGTGCGTAGGTAGGCGCCCACGATGACCGGGGCGACGACGAAGGCCATAGCCCCGCTGCTGTAGGAGGCAATGTGTAGCACGTCGTAGGGCGGGAAGCCCCTGATCCAGGGGGTGAATGCGTTCACTACTGTCAGCAGGGTGCCCACCGTCCAGGCCGTGCGTACTCTGCCTCGCTGGGCCAGGGTGAATAGTGCCAGCAGCACTGCGGCGGGTGCATAGACGAACCAGTCGCCGATCACCGCCAGTGTGGCTGTCGCGCGTGGTCGGCGCAGTCTGAATGCCATCAGCAGGCCGATAGCCACTGATGCGATGGCGTTGACGGCGAGGTGTTCGGTCAGGAAGCCCGCATGTGGTTCGGCCAGGACCTCGGCGAGGTTATACACGCCCGCGCCGAGTGCGGGCAGGTATTCCGCATGGGTGAATTTCCAGCCGGACCCGATGGAAAGGGAGAACGGCATCTACGACTCCCTTCACACCGTACCGTCGGAAAAACAAGGAACCGCAAAGGGTAGCTCACTGGTGGAAAATATTGCGCCGGGCTGCGGAGCAGCTGCGTGTCAGCCTGGCTGTGAATGGCTGGTTCCAGGCCATCCACGCCCCCGGCAACGGCCGTCGACAGGTCTGGCGGCAGGGCGGTCTTCCGGCGCCGGTCCGGCCTGGGCCAGGCATTTTCCCTGGGAGAGCTGGGGGTGCAGTGCCACTTTCGTCGTACTGCCACCCAACGTAAGGCGGGGGCAGAATCAGCCCCCAGGTCATCCGGGAACCAGCCATCACCCCCAAGAATGGAACGGAGCGCCTGCCGGGCATCCAGTGGGCCCTCTCTCCGGAAAAGGAACTCCCACATCAGAGGCACCAGAAGTCCATAGAAGCTGAACAGTCATGTTGCACAAGCATTCGCCACGGTTCGAAGTTGCACTCCGAAAGCGCTCCGGGCCGGCACCGTATTCGCACTTATCGGACTGCTGTCCGACTGGCGGTACCAGCTCTATTGCTAAGTCTGCCGCTCCATCACCCAGTTTCCATCGCATGTACGCACAGCCTTCACTGATCCCGACCGTTTCCATGTGTCCGGCGACACAGACTCTGCGGGATTCAACAATGCGGCAAACTCCTGCAAGCGGCGCCCAACCGAAAACCAGGCCAGCCCGCCGCCCTACCTGAACGATCCGACGACAGTTACGAGCGCAGGCTCAGTAGCCGCTGCCACGGGCCCTCTCCAAGGCAAGCCATGGACGCACCCCAGGGTTACACATCTCTCGCGACACGGAAGATCGGTTCGTCATTACACATTCACGACAATCGCCAGACCATCAGAGCCCGCCAGACCGTTCAAGGGAATACACGAGGGTAATGCTGACACCCAAGGATATTCGCGCCAAGAAGTTCGAAACCGTGCGACTGCGCGAAGGGTACGACATGAATGACGTCGACGGATTTCTCGATATCATAGAAAATGACATATCTCTTCTAATGCTCAGGGTAGCCGAACTCGAGGGCGGGCTGGAGGCCGGAGAAGAATCGATGAAGGTCTCGGGTGAAGAAATTACTGCCTCCCGCCTGCTCGGTGCCGCCCAAGAGACCGCCGATCGTCTCCTGAGCAGCGCTCGAGAAGAAGCCCGCGAAGTAGTGGAGCAGGCTAACTCCGAGGCAGAAAAAGTCATGCGCAAGGCCAAGGCCAGGGCGGAAGGGATGCGGCAAGCAGCCCAGCGGGACGTTGAGGGCACCCGCCGGCAGGCGGAGGAGGAGTACGCAACAGGGCTGGCAGCACATAATGAAGCCATCACCGAAATCGAACGACGCATCGAAGAGCTGAATTCATTCGCATCTCTCTACCACGTTCGAATGCGGGCTTACATCGAGGCAAGGCTCGGCGAGTTGGAGTTCTTCGATTCTTCCGACCCTGATCATCAGCAGCCCTCCGAGCCGGCCCGGGATTAGCCCACTTACTTCACCTGGCGCACTTCGGAAACCCTGGACTCGCGCGGCAGCCGCAAGAATAAACGGCCCATCTGCCCGACTGCAGGCAGATGAAAAGCCTGAGTCGAATATCCAATCGACGAAGAACGTGATTTTTGATGGCCTGACACCCTTGGCCTGTACGTAAGCGATACCCATTTGTCTACTCAGTGAAATTATTCCATCCTGTCCCGCAGAACAAAAGGGTCTAGCCGGACACACCCTTGGCGCGGGGAAGGGTGGGCGGCCATTCAGTTACTTCGTCGTAGCGGGCGCAGGTTTCGAGGCATCCGTGAGATGCCGACGAGTTGATTGCTGACCTGCCAAAGGGGGGGGAGCTGTAGCCGACCTCCCCAACCTGCTGCTTGTCGTCATACCTGCGGGCGCCGGGAAAGCACTCAGGGCGGAGAAGGCCTGGGCCTGCAGGGCATCGGCAAGCCGGTCTTTGCGGACGTAGCGGGCCGCGACGACACGGCTTTCGCCGGAGGCCCAGGCGATCGGGCTGGTGCCAGCGCCGTCGGGCGGGCTATCACGCCGACGTGATTTATCTGAAAGGGCTCATCAACGCGGGCGCTGGAGCCCCGCCCGGCCGCCTCTAGCTCGCGCTACCCACGACGGGGCGGGGGCCTGCCTCTCTGCCGACGGCCTGGAGACCGTCACGGAGGTAGCAGAGGGGCAGGGGTGCCGGCCCCGCGCAGGAAGGCCGACAGATGTCGACGGGACGTGGTCCGGGTTCGGCGGTCTGATGAAGAGCGACACGCCATGCGGGTCACAACGGAATACGGCAGCGCAGCTCGCGCTCGTTCGTGACGCATGGCGCCGCTGGTATGAGTACGGGAGTGTACTGGGCGTGCGTTGAGGTGAATATGCCGGGAGTCGGCATGGCAGGCGGGCCGCTGGAGAGAGGCACGCCGACGATGGCCGCAGCGTCTTCAAGTACTCGATAGCGGAGGGCTTGCGCAGGTTCCGCCCAGGGACATCGGTGTGGCGCTTCATGTGCCCCCTTGCCTCAGGACGGTGTCAGGGGCCCCTGTGCCAGTGCTGTTGGCGTATCTCATTGATCTGGCGCTGATCTTGTGACGGTGCCGGTCAGGTTCTCATAAGGATCCCGATGCGGAGGAGCTCGGGGTTGGCGCGGCCGTAGCCGGCACGCTTGAGGGTGACTTACCTTCAGCCTGGCCGGAACTCCAGTGGCTGGAGAGCCCAGCGATGACCGCATCCCGGTCGCGTTCCAGGCCATCGGCGAAATGGTGCAGGTGAGGCAGGTCGTCACGACGAACTTACTCGATCCAGCCCGGAAGTCCGTCGCCTCGCCGCTCGTGCATGAGGGCAGCCAAAGTCGCGGACGTGCCGGACGACGGCGTCCAGTTCGGAGCAAGCGGCTCGGATCTCCTTCAGCCCCTGCAGCTCGCCCGGCCGCAGCAGCACCGGGTCGGTCAAGATCCACCTCAGAGCCCGCCGAGGCTTGGGCGGTGTCCACGACAATGGAGGCGGGACAGTGCCGAGCTTGAGCTGTCGGATGTAGGCGTTGACCGTGCTGCGGTCTCCTTTGAATCCCTGGTCACGGACCTCACGGAAGAGCTGGGAAGTATTGCGGCAGCCCTCGCTGTACCGCTGGTAGAGATATGTCTTGCAGTCATCGAGTTTCGTGCGCAGTAGGGTCACTTTGACCAGTCATGTCCCCTGTGGGACACCGTCGGCGAATTCGGCGGTGCTCTATGCGGGGCGAAGGCGCGTGAAGCGTGAGGCGCGTGTTGTGGCGAAGGGTGTTTCGGTCAGCCAGGCGTCGGTACGGACGAGGTTGAGGGCAGCGGCGGTGAGCACGTGCTGGAACCGGGTTTTCTCCAGGCCGATGTAGCGGGTCCGGCGCAGGCCGCAGTGGCGGAGACCCTGTCCGATCGTGCCCTCGATGCCCGCGCGGCGGTTGTAATGCTGCTGCCACTCGGGCGTTTCCTGGAGTTGGCGGACGCGCCGGATCGCCTCGTGCTCGTCGCGCGGGCCCAGGGCGAGCTTGCGGGGAGAGTTGGCGGCGTGGGTGCACTTTGCGCGCACTGGGCAGGGTGCGCAGTGCTGCCGGTCGAAGGTGACGAGGGACTGCACGTAGTCGGGCCTGTGCTGGTGCGGTCGCCAGCCGATGCTGTGGTGGCCCTGGGGGCACGTCACCTGACGGTACTTGTCCCCGTACTCGTCCGAGTGACCCTGGCAAGATTTTCGTGGGCGGAGATCAGCCCGGAAACGTATGGCGCGAACTCCCCGGCACCGGGCATCCTCTTCTTGTGTGGCATCGAACTTCCCTCCCTGCTGCCGCATTTAACAGACGTGATGGTTGTCTCCGTCGACGCGACAGGCCCTGCCGTGATCGTCCATGCTCGTACGCGTGACAAGAGCCCTGCTCGGTGTACGGGCTGCGCCATCACCAACGACTGGGTGCACAGCCGCTACGTACGCCATCTCACCGACAGGGCGATCGGTGGCCAGCCGATGCGCATCGAGCTGAGCGTGCGCCGCCTGTACTGCGAGAACCCGGCCTGCATGAAGGTCACGTTTGCCGAGCAGGTCGACGGACTCACGGCGCGCTACCAGCGCCGTACCCAGCTGTTGCAGGACCTGGTGGAGACGGTCGGTGTCCTGCTTGCCGGGCGGGGCGGTGCTCGGCTCCTGGGGTTGCTGAGCGCGCCGTTGCCGCAGACCAGCGTGCTGTTCCAGCTGATGAGAGTGCCTTTGCCGATCACCGTGACGCCGCGGGGTGCTGGGTGTGGACGATTTCGCACTGTACGCAGAGGTGTACGGCACCCTGCTCGTCGACGATGACACCCGCCTGCCGATCACCTTGTGAGAGAGGCACGATGCCGCCGCACTGGCCGCATGGCTACGAGAGCACCCCGCCCGGGGTGGAGATCGTGTGCCGGGACGGCTCGCTGACCTACCGGCAGGGGATCACCGACGGTGCTCCGGAAGCAGTGCAGGTCAGCGACCTCTTCCACCTCTGGCTGGGGCTCTCGCGACGGGTCCAGGACGTCGCGGTCGCGCACCGCGCCTGTCTGGCAACCGCCGTCCCGCCGCCGGCTGAGCACCACGAGGAGCCACAGCCCTCCGCGGACGCCGGAGTGACGCTGGAGACGACGCGAGCCGGGCGGCACGCAAAACGCCTGTTCGAGGCCGTCCACGAGCGCGCCGGCACGGGCCGCAGCATCCACGCGATCGCCCGTGAGCTCGGACTGAACCGGCGCACCGTGCACAAGTACGCCCGCGCCGAGAGCTGGCAGGAAGTAGTCCGTCGCACCCGGTTCCGCCCGCCCACAGCCCTCGCGCCCTACCTCGACTGCCTGCGGCAACGCTGGGATGAGGGCGAGCACAACGCCAAGACCCTGCACCAGCAACTGACCGCCAAGGGCTATCGCGGGCACTACCAACGCATCAAAACCACCGTCGCACCCTGACGCAGGACGAACGGCATGCCAGCTCCGCAGACACGTGCACCATCCCCCCCTCCAGGTCGCCCGGTGAACGGAATCATCACCCCACCCGAACGGCGGCACCTGGAGGCCCAGGAGCAGCTCCAGCTGCTGTTCAGCTACTGCCCGGAACTGGCACACGTCCACGAACTGATCCGCCAGTTCGCCACCATGGTCGACCAGCGCGACGCCACCGGACTGCCCGGCTAGCTCGGGAAGCTCGCCACCTGCGGACATCCGACCCTGGCGGGTCCGGCAAAGGGCATCCGCGAGGACCAGGACGCGGCGGTCCAGGGCGTCACCACTCCCTACAGCTCCGGGATGAACGAAGGCCGTGTCACAGATGTGAAGCTCCAGAAGCGGATCATGAGTGGCCGCGCTGGCGTCCCGCTACTGCGGCAACGCGTCGTCCTGATCGCACACTTGAGACGCCGCTGCACCAACCGGGCCGCATTCCTGGATTGATCTCCGCCCACGAAAATCTATCCAGAGCCAGCCAAGGCAGTACGCCGACAGGCGCCACCGCCCGCACCACTACTACAGACACCGCGGGGCACTATTCAATGCAGACAGTTCAGCAGCCCACCCGGCTATCTACTCACCCGTCAAATCCAGCATCACGACCGGTCAACGACGCCACACGGGCATCGTCACAAGATGTCCGGCTGCATTGCAAAGCTCCCCGGCCGAAGAGATGAGATATGAACATCTCACTCAACAGCCCGGGAGCCTCGCTTTTTATGGCACCGTCACGCGTCACCCGGTCAGCCGCCGCCCTGAGGATTCATAATCCTTACGGGGGTTTTCTCAGTTTTCGTGACTCCCAGGCGTCATTGAGGAAGATTGAGGTTGACTCGGCACGTCCTCTTGCCCTCTCACAACACCCTCACTGGGCGAAGATGATTCTGGCCGGTGAGTATGCTGCGCTAAGAATCCTGCAGCAAGTGCGAATGCTGAAGGGATGAATAGATAGACCATACTCTGGACGGGTTCAGGAACTTGCCTGTGAAAGATATACGTCTCCAAAACCCACAGGACAAACGAGACTACAGTAGCAGCGGCTCCTGCACCGGCTGCCGCAGAGGTTACTTTTCGCTCCAAGACCGGCATGGTTCGATTACTCATTCCTGCTCCCTTGAGGGTCTGCAATAGGAATCTTCTCAGTCTGTGGTCTATTTTGATAACCTGGCTGACATATCCGAAGTTTCGGAGGAATTCAACCGCACACGACGACTGTGCTCAACGCGCAGAACATGGTCTTCAAGGTAGAGATTATGCTTACCGCGCCGGGCAACTGGGGCGAGGTAGCCGCGGTGGGCCCATTGGCGGATGCATGCGGCGGTCACTCCTGCGGCCTCGGCCGCTTCGGCAGTGGTCAGCAAGCGATGCCGTGGACTGTCTAGCGTGGCGGCCTTCTTGAGTTGGCGACGGCTGAACGATGGAAACTGAGGCATGGGAACTCCTCGCCTGCAAGTCGTATTGATAGCTGTTTGGGCAGCAGCTCGAGATTACGCCTCAGAGTTGCTGGTGCCGAATGAACTGTGAACGTCACACAACTTGACCGTACCGACTTCGGTTAAACCTAAAGAAGCGAATGAAAACCTCTCGAAACTGACCAGCTCGTTAAGTTCGCGCCCCGCACCAAACAGCTTAAAGACTGTCCGTTAACTCGGTACGGGGTTAGCGCGCACTCCGTCCCGGTTTGATGCTGCCGGAAGGAGATCAGGATTCCAGAAACAGTGGCATAGTTCGGCAACGTCTCACGGGCGCAGACCAGTCCAAGATGGCGGGATGACCTTTAGGGCCCGCTGAAGAGCAGTGTGTGCTCGCCTCGCGCTGCCCTGGGGCGTCAAGCCCCAGAACCAGCAGGTTATTTCTCTGCCGACCTTCAGGAGAACCGTTGACCCTGCCGCGATAAGTGATTGATAAAATCTCCCCTTCATTATCAGTAACTCCTCTGGCAACCCATGACGGCAACGGACCAGAATTAATATTCGCAAACCTCCCATTGAAATTTCACCTGGCCCCTGACCGGAGACCTGCCGAACAACTCAGGAACCATCAATGAAGTGACCAATCGGACCTCTTGCTGTACAGAGAACTACCGTCTCCCGCCTCATCACCCGCTTTTCCCTGAAGATCGCATGGGCGTTGTGGACTACATTTTCCAACAAAGCGACTGTTCGAGCCACGGTGAAGGAAGGTAGGGGTTCACGGAGGCTTGGCTGATCCGTGATGTGGGTGATGCGGCCAGTGGGCGGCACAGGACCGGCAGGTAACTGCGCCGTCAGAAAGGCGGATGAGGGAACGGAGGTCGCAGTTAGGACAGGGGGTGGGGAGGGGGCGGGCGGGCTCGTCATAACCAAGGAGGAAGCGGGCACGCTGATAGGCAACCCATGTCACGCTGGCGTCGGTGGCGTCGTCGAGAGTGCGGACAGTCGTCGGGAGCTCGGCTGATAAAGCCTGGCAGAGGTGCTGCAGGAGGGGTCCGGGACGCAGGGGGTGCAGAGGAAGGCTTCCGGGCAAGGTATGAGCGGCCCAGGTGTGGACAGCGTGAACGCAGGTAGTGGCATGGGTAAGGAGGGGCAGTCGCAGGGGCGAAGGGGCTGTGCGATATTTCCAGGGAAGACGAGTGGCCGGGACTTCGGCACTCTTG
The DNA here is from genome assembly GCF_003391135.1 of Streptoverticillium olivoreticuli subsp. olivoreticuli. Taxonomy (GTDB): domain Bacteria; phylum Actinomycetota; class Actinomycetes; order Streptomycetales; family Streptomycetaceae; genus Streptomyces; species Streptomyces blastmyceticus. The sequence goes on from NZ_CP031455.1 coordinate 127,412, forward strand.
CAGGGGGAAGAAGGGGATTCGAGATGGAGGCGTACATAGAGGTGGGGAAGGTTGTCGAGGGCCTCGCGGAGGTTGGACAGGCATGCCGGGCAGCAACGCCCTCCGGGGTGAATGGTGCTGGTGAGGGGAGAGGCGCAAAGGAGGCAGTTCTCTTCCACGGTCTGTCCAAGGAATAAGAAGGAGGTTGCAGGCAGGACGGCGAGAGGGTGCCCCTTGCCGAGTGGGGCGGTGGGTATGTGGGAGCAGCGAGGCAAGAAGAAGTCAGCGAAAAGAGGAGCGTTGGAGGCGGTAGGGTCGCAGAGCGGGCCGGCAGAGAAGGCACAGGGGTGGGCTGCTGCAGCGTTGTTCTGGGATGCGGGCTGCATCGCGGCGGTAGTCGGTGAACGAACCGCTAGCACACGGTGGAAGTCACGTCTGCAGGGTTTGGTTTGGATCTTCCGGTCGTGTCGTGGAAGAACGGGGCAGATAGGGCACGGAGCTTTTGCTGGACCTCTGAGTTGCCATAGCTCGTAGCGGGCAGTTTTCCACACCCGGTCCGCACCGGGTCCCATCCATGTTGTGCAGTCGATGCGCCGCCTGCCTCTGTCACTGTGGTCTGCCCGTCGTCCAAGTCGTAAGGCTTCTCGCTGCTAACCGTGCCCAGCCGTCGCGTTGGGCCTGTCCGAAGAGTTGAGTGTGCCTGCGCCGGACTGTCCGCCAGCGCAGAGCCGGTATCAGCAGTCTTCTAGGACGTCCGGGACGGTGACAGGTGGACAGTAGTTGAGGTCAGCTTGCAGGGCAGTGTGGTTATTGATGACGGAGTGTTCGCTGAGGCTGAAGCTGAGGTGATCCAAGGCTTGGAGATGATGTTCGAGGCAGGAGGGGTGGCAGGCGGTGACGGCTGTGCTGGCGACTGTGGGTTGTTGGAGTGCCCAGGTCACAGCGAGTTGGGAGAGAGTCTGCCCTCGCGCCGAGGCTACCTGGCGCAATGCGCGCTGAGAAGGAGCAGGCAGGTCAGCGGGATGGTCTGAGTCGAGGGAGCACGGCACGGGGGGGGAAGAAGGTACTCGATGGGGTAACGGCGGCCCGCTGTGGTGCGGCAGGTGGGCGATGCATCCGGTGCCCGTCTCGGAGAGGATGTCGAGGAGCCCGTCACTGGCCTGAGGGCGGGTGAGGGAAAACGCAGATTGGTGCACGGTCAGCGGCACGCCGTAGGTGTGCAGGAGCGCTGCCAGGGTCCGGGTGGGGGCAGGCGCCCAGGCCGCGACGCCCACATGGAGAGCTTTACCCTGGTACACGGCGTCGGCCAGGGCAGAGGCGGTTTCTGTCAGTGGGATGCGGGGGTCGTAGCGGTACGCGCAGAAGAGGTCCAGGTAGCCTGTGCCCAGGCCAGTGAGCAGGGTATCGAGTGCGCCCGTAAGGTGCTTGCGGGAGTTGAGTCCCAGGTGCTCCGGCCAGGGGAAGCCGTAGGGTGGATGAGCGGACAGAACGATCTCGTCGCGGTGCCGGCGCAGTCGGTACTGCAGCGGCTGCGGCAGTAGGCAAGTTGTATCGCTGGGGCTGGGAGACAGCTGTGGCGCCAGCGTGTAGTGGGTGATACCGCGCTGGAGTGCATGGCGGACGGTGTCGTATCGGGCCGTTCTGTTTTCGCGGCCCTCAGGATCAGGTCCTAGGCGCAGGGTGATGGCAGAGACTTTCAGGCCGCTTTTGCCCAACGGTCTGTATGGCATGACCAGGCCTGCGGTGGGAGATAGGAGAGCCATGCGAGGGGTCCTCTCTGCGGTGGGTGTAGGGGTATGAGGGGGGCCTGTGGAGTGTGCGGGAGTTGAACCCGCGACCGGAGGATTATGAGTCCCCTGCTCTGACCAGCTGAGCTAACACTCCGAGAGGCAATGGGTGCCAGGGTGGCTGAGTCGAGGACGGCTAGCATTCGCATCCGGATGATGGAACAGTCTGGGAGTAGCCGGTGATTTTGCCGGGAGCTGTTCGAGATCAGGTCTCAGAGGATTGCTTTCGTTCTGGCCAGCAACGGTGGGTTCTGTCTTCATCAGTGTCGTTCTGCGTTGTCCGTGCCGGGGGTTGCAGTGCCGGGTACGGTCGTCGAAGTGATGTCGGGCGGGCTGCGGGCCAAGCCCTTTGTGCCCAGGACGGGTTTGATAGGGCACGTTCAGCTTCTCCGTGGTGATCGGTGGGCGCTCGGCCAGCCCTGCGGTGTGTGCGGCAGCTGCGATCGCCCTGTGCTTGGTACGGGTGACTCGGGCGGTCCGCTGGCAGGCGAGGCGTCCTGCCTCGGCCACGGAGTCCGGCAGCCCGGCGAAGTCTCCGCAGTGACAGGCTCTCCCTGCCGGACCGGTGCCTGTCCGCCCCAGTGGCGCGGATTCTTTCCGCACGGTATCCCGGTCACCACCAGATCGGGGACGGTCTGTTTGATCGTCACCTCGGTGCCGGACTGGGACCGTTCTGGATTCCGGCGAACGGTGCTTCGTCACCACGGGTCCGTTCCCGTCCTTCTGGGCTGTCAGGGCGCAGTGATCAGGGTGTCCGGGGCCCAGGGGGAAGTCCCGATGCACGGGCAAGGAGAACGGGTGCGGGAAGAAGGTGCACATCATGGCTCCTCTAGGGGCGGAGAGCCGCCGGGTGGCTGTTCCTGCGGGGTGGCAGCTTGTGTAGTTGCCGGCATTCAGGTCAGGTTGACCACCGCGGGCCCGTCCGGGGTGGTGTAGTGGGCGCGGATGATGCCCCGGGCCACCAACGCAGTGGCGCAGCGCTGGCAAGGGCGGGCCATCCGGGGCTCTCCCGCTGCGTTGATGCGTGCGACATGGATCACCGCGCCGCGTACATGCCGCGCGCGGCGCAGCGCCATCTCTTCGGCGTGAAACGTGGCGTGCTGGAAGTCGATGCCTGGGGAGTTGCGGTAGCGGTTGCAGGAGGAGATCAGGACTCTGCCGCTCTTCGTTACCACGGCACCGACCAGGTACCGGCATCCGGATCGGGCAGCTTGTTTGGCCGCGAGGTCGAGGAATCGGTTCATCACGTAGGCAAGGTGGGAGTCGAACCCACACACCCTGGAAGGGGTAGCGGATTTTAAGTCCGCCGCGTCTGCCGTTCCGCCACTTGCCCCGCTCTGGCCGCATGCACCAGATGTCTTCCGGGGCGCTTACAGTGCCCGGTCTGCGTGTGACTTGGGTGCGGGCGTCGGGCGCGGGCGGGTTGCGTGTTTCCGTGATCGCTCTGTCTGGTGGCTTTCCAGCAGCTTGCGGTACTGGCGGGCATGCGCCTCCCGGGCCCTGGTCAGGACTTCATGCCAGGAGCGGACAGCGGGGCTGCGTTCGAGTATGGTCCGGCGCCGGCGGGGTGTTGTCCCGCCGAAGACCCCATGCGGGATGCGTTGGTCCAGGGCCAGCGCCAGGCATTCAGTACGCACCGAGCAGCGGCTGCAGAGGTCCAGGGCCCGCTGTTCGGTTTTGGATCTCGGGTAGCAGAAGAATGTGCTGATGTCGGCTGGAGCGCAGAGGGCGAACTGCCGCCATTGCGCTTCCTGGTCGTTGTGTTCCCAGGTGGTCAGGTCCACAGCTGCCTCCATAGTTCGAGGGTTGGTATACCGTCCGCCTGCCGTTCGGGTAGCCCCTGGGCCAGTTGGATGCGGACCACGGCGGCGTGCAGTTGGTTGTCCCACTGGCGGGTGGCCTGCCAGTCGTAGTCGTGGTCCAAGAATGATTTCTGCTCGTCGGCCCATCCTTTGATGACCAGTCGGAGGCGCAGCAGCAGTATCCAGCCGTTGGATTTTCCCTGCCCGAATACCGCATGGCCGGGGAAATCTGGTACGCCTTCTGTGTCTCTTCCCCACTCCAGGGCAGGTCGATCCAGTGACCTGGCGGCAGGAATTGACAGAGCCACCACGTGCGTTGACCTGCTGTCGGGTTTTCCGTCCCGGGTGATTCCAGGAGTTCCGGCGCAGAGACGTTTTGCAAGCGAACGGACCGCACAGACCTGTCCGGCTGCGTCTGTGTGCGGGGGGCGAGCTCTCTTCGCCCAGGGGATTCTCACGCTCAGGCTTTCACGGCACTGCAGGGGCAGGGATCTGCAGCGTCCGAACAGCCCTCTTCGGATCCCGCCTGCTCCAAGCCACCGCATCGGGGACGGGGGACACCGGTCGCAAGTATGGAGCAGCAGGCAGAGCGACATGATGCCCACTAGGCCGAGGGACACGAACACGTAGGCGATCATGATTCTTTCCCCGGCCGTTCCTGGCGGGGAGGGGATATGTCCAGCAGCGTGTCTATGCAGTCACCGCCCAGACAGTGACACGTCGCCTGCTGTCGTCGATGGCTCCTGCGCGAGCGAGATATGTATCCCGCCAGCACTATCCCGAGAGCGCCGAGCAGTACCCCTACGCCCATCAGCTCCATCACAGTTGTCCTTCCTTTCCGGTGTCACCGACCAGGCAACCAGCAGCCAAGTGCCGTGAGGCAGGGCCGTGCTGAGATCTCCGGCCGCATGACTCCTGAGGCCAGCAATGCGCGAAGTCCTTGTGCCCTTCGGCGGAGAAGAGGGAGTTTGTGCCTGCAGCACCTATAGCTGGTACCCGCGTGGGGCCGGCCCTCCAGGCGTTGCATGAACAACAGGTTTGTTTTCCCTGGTCATGTGCCGGGGCCATAGCGACGCATTCTGCCTGCAGGACCCCGGTCGGGTTTCCTCAAGACCATCTCAGGATGTAGTGGTACCCGGATCCTGATCCGGCATCCAGCAGCATGTCCCTGGCGGGGCCGGCGGCAGCAGGCCGCTAGTACGTGCTGTGATCGCGCCTGGGAGAACTCTGAGGTTCTCGGCATGCTGTCTTCCATTGACGCACGGTGAAGGCCGTGAGGATTCGTGTGCATCGCAGCCTCGCAAGGAGTCGCGGGGGTCTTCGCGCTTTCATCGTGCACCTCGCCCAGCAGACCGGCAACTGGAACGCGATCCATTACCCACGAACGGCCCACGACACGCGCTCCACTATGCAAGTGCCACAAGGCCGGGCGGACTCCTATCCTGAAGAGAGCCCGCCCATACCGTGCACCGACACCAGGAGAACCGGCATGACTGACGACCTCCAGAAAATCGTCGTGGCCCGCCTTGTCGAACTCGGTACCCCAAGACGTCCTCTCAGCTACCGGGCAGCGGCCGCGCGCGGCCAGGGCCACGTCAGCCATGGCACCATTGGCCGCATCGCCCGTGGCGAACACACCGGGACCCTTGAGGAGGAAACCCTCGATGGCCTCTCGCTCGCCCTCGATCTCCCCCGCACAAACCTCGAGAAAGCCGCTGGCGTCTACCGTGAGCGTCCCGCGGAGCCCTTTGTAATGCCCCCCCGTGCCAGCCGCCTGACACGGCGTGAACGCGAAGCAGTCCTGAACATCATTGACGCCCTGCTCGCCGCAGCAGAACATGCACGACCTGCACAGCCCGCTCTCGCATCACCCAGACGCCTTCTGCGCGCCGAGGAATACGACCTGGTAGCCCACACTCCGGACGGCAGCGGGCGGATCTCCCCAGCAGACATGGAGATTATCCGCCTGCACAAAGAAGAGCAGAAACGCAACACGAAGCGGACCCGCCGCCAAGGCTGACTCAGAGTTCTGGTGCTCACGTGCATGCGGGCCACGGTGTTGCGGCGATACCCGGCTGTGCCATCGCGCCGCGACGAAGCTCCGGCTGGGGCAGGTGGGCGTCCAGGTTACGTTGCCGAACCGAAGCTTCGATGTGCCTCCGTCGCCTGATCAGGCCGCTGGCCCGTCAGCACCCGGGAGCTTCCAGAGCCCGTGGACTGGATGGGGGCCCTGATGATCTACGCCGGCTGATGCAGCTGGCGTCATTGTCTGGTGCTGGCAGTACTGGCTGCAGCCTGTACGGTCCTGGCAGCCTCCTGTTTCCTGTGCCGCTGTCGGCCAGGATCCCATGAGTGCACCGCCCGGCAACTTACCCGCCCCGGGCCCCGATAAGGCCGGGTTTTCGAGCATGCGGCCGGGTGCCCAGCGCCCCGTCATCCGTCGTGCCCTGTTCGCCGTCCACCCCAGGCGGCCTTGCCGACCCGCCTCGGATGCCCCTTGCCCATGGCCCTCTGCCAGCGCCGGGCGCAGACGATTGCCCAGTTGTGCGCGCTGGACAAGGCCAACGGGATCACGTACTTCGCGGCCCTGCTGGCGCCGTCCGCCCCAGGGCGGGTGGTACTGACGGCGGGGCTGCTCCCTGCCTCAGCCGAGCATGCCAGATTCCCGGCGGAGGACGTGCACGAGGGCCGTCTGCTGGTGGGCAGGGCCAACCAGCCCCGTCTGTTCCACGGCTGCGGATACTGCAGCGGAGAACGTGGCCGCACACCGCTATGACCGGGCGAAATACCTCTCGGAAGCCGTGCAGGTCAGGAAGCCCCATAGTGCACAGGGATTCCTTGATGTAGTTTACGCAAGAAGAATTCCCTGACTCCCACACCCCCATCCGGAGAAATCGATCCGATTTTGACTCATTTTCCGGGAACGCCAGAAATTCGGTCACGAATTTCTGGCGCATACTTTTTAGCAAGCCGACGAAGAGACGAGGACCCGAGGATACCGCCAGCATCATCATCAGAATATCCCAGGGTTCCCTGGCGGCGAGAATACACTTCCCGCACCTTCGTGCCGAATTTGTCACCATCAGCAGAAAAATCAGCTCTCCGATCTCTTCTGAAAGGGCACTGCGCACGATACAGGTATCGTCCGGGCCATCCCGCGTCGGACAAGATCCACAGCTTTCCGCCTCCCCCACGATCCGGCCTGGTAGGAATTATAGTTTTAGCCGGGTCACCCAGGCGGGCGGAAAAATAGCGCCGTAACTTATTCACATCGAGGGATGGGGCGATCTCCCGATCCGTTTATTCGTTGTGGCCGATTACAGAATCGGCTCACCAGCCATGATTACGGAAGATAACTGTGGTGTAACGTACGGCCGCGTCATACCGGACTTCCGGGTGAGGACCGTCTCGGGCTCCTTGATTTTCTATTTCAATGCCGTAAAATTGAATCTTTCCATCCGCCGCCTCGCCGCCTGGGAAGCGAGGCGCCCCGATTCAACAATGACCGTACCAAGCACACTGCCCCCACCTGCGCGGCCAGCCCACCATTACCTATGGCATAGGGATTCGCATCCTTCCCAAGGAATGCGTGGCATACGAGACCAGGAAGCCCGCTGCCACCGTTATGGCAATAGTTAGCCACGCCAGAGCCGACACCTGCAGCGTGGTGGATTATCGCATCATTAACGGGCCCCGGGGGTCGTTAATATTTCAATTGCGCGCACACCAAGATCGAAATCCCCTAACATTACACCCCGCCACGAAGGACCTCAACGAAGGATCGGAGGCAGGGGGAGACTCCGACTTTCACCTTCCTTAAAATACAGACGGACGGAATGACCATAGAATGATCGCACCGTACGTGCGGAACTGATTTTCAGCACTTGTAAGCCTGTCGAGTGAATAACGAACACGGATCAGCGCGTGTCAATACCCGTCATCCCAGCCAGCCCCTTTTAATTATGCATGAGCAGGCAAGACTTCCCGTCCACCGCGAGAAGGCGTGCGATCACATGAGCGCATACGATCCAGAATGGGAGCTACGTAATCTCGGAATCCCTATCCACTATATGCAACTCCGAGACATGCTTGCAGTCTGGGACGCCGAAAGCAACAAGGTCTACTGCGCAATGGGTCTTGGGCCAGTTCAGAAACGATGTGCTCTGGCACACGAAGTCGCACACATCATGCTCGGGCATCATCGTTGTGCACATGGGGGCGGCGCAGCAGCAGTTTCCACTCTGGCTCAGGAACGGGATGCAGAAATCTGGGCAGCCCGTAAGTTGGTCACAGTAGTAGAACTCGCGGTCGCACGTGACTCTGGATTGCCTAATCGCATCATCGCCCAGGAGCTCGGCGTTACAGAACGCATTTATCATGCCCGGCTCCTCGCAGACGAAGAGGACGAGCAACGCTGGCTTGCCCGAGCATAGAACGGGTCATGAACGGATCATACAAGAGGATCCCGCAGAGCGACTTCGACTGATCCACGCCATTCGCTTTGTGCCCCTGCCAAGGGCTTCGAGACAGCGCCCGAAATACGGTTGCGGAATAGGACATGGTGCACTCAACCGATCAGCGCAATACCCACGTGGTGAAGTACGTGCTGCATCGCGCGGTTGAAGCGTCCAGGCGTGTCGGACATACAGAACCGTGAGTTGTGGGTTTGCTGGAAAGCCAGAGAGTTGAACGGTGACCCTTTTCATCCTGCCCTGTAGGGGTGAAGCATGCAGGTCAGGTTGGGTGACATGGTGGAACCCCTCGCCGTTGGGGCAGTTATTGCACTCATCGCCCCCCGGACGATGAGTGCCTCGTCAAGCGAGGCAGGCGGTTCGGGGTTCACAGAAGGCACAGTCACGGAGTGTCGCGAAGAGCACGCTGATGCGGTGCCGGATGAGACGGAGTGAACCTCCTTCATCCTGAATAGTCACTGGTCAGCGTGTGGACGGTTTGGACGGTGTGGCTGATGCGGTTGGCCGAGTATCTGGTCCTGCGGAGGATGCGCCATGTCTTGAGTCGGGCGGAGGCATGTTCGCCCGGTGCCCGGAGGCGGGCATGGGCACGGTTGAACCGTTGGTAGTGGTCGGGGAGTTCGCGGTGTCCGTAGCAGGGGGTGCGGATGGTGGCGTCGGCGCTTGGGTAGGCGCGGCCGGCCAGGACGGGGATGTGGCGCGTGAGGCAGGCCTGGGCGATGCGGTGGGCCCGGGCCGCGGTCAGGTCGTGGGTGCGGCCGGGCAGCGCTCGGGAGAACCACAGGGGTGTTCCGTCCGGGCGGGTAATGACCTGCGCGTTCATCCCGTGCTTCGTGTGTTTCTGGCTGTAGTACAGCTTGTCCGCGGCGATGCGGTCGGGGGGTCAGGGTGCCGTCAACGATGACAGAGTCGCCCTCACCCAGCCCGGCCAGGGCTTCGCGGAGACCAGGTGCCCATGCGGTGAGAACCTCGAGCGTCTCGTCGACGTACCGCCAGGCCGTAACCTCCCGACACCCCGAAACCAGCCCCACCCTGGCGGGTCGCGGATGCTGCGTATCCTTCACGTCACGCTCTCTTTGAATCAGCCCTGCGTACCCGGGACCGTGATCAGCAGTGCGTGCCGACGTTTCGAGAGTCCTTTCAGGGACGCTCGAAGGGGTACGAGGGCTCCACCGCGTTCCCCTCGTTGCCCCAGTATTCTTCTTTCTTTCGCCAGTCTTTCGGCGTGCTGTATCTCGAGGAGCCAGGAGCTTTCTTGGCCTTATAGCCGATGAGGCCGTCATAGCGAGAACCGAGATCAGCGAATGGGTCATACTCCCCTTCCGGATTCTCCATGATATTCCGCAGTACGGGGAATCCGAGATGCCAGGTCTTGATGCTCAGCCGGACCAGACGCTCCTCGGGAAGATCCAGTTGCCCGTCGTCTTTGACGTTCACCGGGAAGGGCTGTTCATCGAGATCGAGAATGAGCTGTGTGCGCCATGCGCTGACGAGACTTCCGGATGGGATCTTGAATGGTGCGACCCATTCGCATTGGCTGGCGGCAAAGGCATGTTCTTTGGCCGTGCAGTACAGCTTGCGGCGGCCCTCCAGAAGGTTTTCCTCAACGCTGATGAAGTAGCGGCTGGGAACCAGGCGGTACAGCCACATTTCCTGGGAGTAGACCTTGGCCTGTTCCGTTTTCCAGCCGTGTGTTTCGTTGCGCTGCATGATCTTGAGCATTTCCAGCGCACCGACGATTGAGCTGCTGGTGCTGATGAATCCGGTACGTCCTCGGTGAGTGCCTCGGACGTGTCCAGCCAGGTCATAGGTTGTGCCTGTCGTGGCGGTTCCGGTCTCCGGATCAGTCCATGTGGTCGTGAACCCTTCGGGGAAGATGATGTCAGGATCACGTCGGTCGAATCGGTACAGCATCGGCGGCAGGGGGCGTGTGCGTAAGTATGGGAATACTCGGGCGCGGACGAGGCCCTGCTTGTCACGGGTGGCGTCGCCCTGGTTCGGCTTGTCCGCGGTGGCGAGAGGCATGCTGGTCACGGGGTACTCCTCATGCTGACGGCTGCCGCTGCAGGGACGGACGGCTGGGGCAATAATGCGAAGGCGACCTTGTTATGCGGGGTTCTGGCCGCAAGCAGCAGGTGGGAGGTACTGCTGGTGTAGGACAGGTCCAGCTCCGTGAAAGTGGGCACCAGGGCACGGGGCATGTTGACGAGGTCGATCCCGAACATGCCTGCCACGGCGTCGAGACCAAGGCCGGGGGTATCGGTCCAGCGTGCGGTCAGCTGGGTGCCGAGATCGCTGCGGGACAGGTCGGTCACCAGTCGCATGACACCGCCGTCAGTCTCCTCGTCCGGGGGCAGGACAAGTGTCATGTCGGCCGTGAAGCCACCGGAAGCGCCTGCCTCACCATGGGCGGCGGCCAAATGCGCACGGAGTTCGACCGCGGCGGGCAGCGTGCCAAGCAGTGTCTCCGCACCCAGGATCAGCTGACAGCTGATCGGCTGAGTGGCTGCGTCAAGGGCGAGAGTGTGCAGTCTGAGGTCGGTGAAGCACGCAGGGATGGCAAACCCTCGTTGCCTAAGCCCTGATCCACCGACGTGGTTTGGGGAGTGATCTTGTGACCGGTTTCGAGCCGGTTTGAGGTCGGTGGTTGGGCATGGGCAGGTTGTAGTCGCTGGTCTGCCCAGCTTTTCCACGGGTTCGGTTCCGGTTGGGCCCTGGCGGTGGGCGGGTCGGGTAGGGGCTGGTCGTGTCAGCCGGGTGGGCCGTGGACGGTGTCGAAGAGGTGTGTCCAGGCATGCTGCCAGGGCCAGTTGTGCGGCAGGTGCAGGGTGATGCGTCGTGCGGAGCGGGCGATCCGGGCCGGAACCTGGACCAGGTGGGTGCGGAGAGTGGCGGTGGTGGCCTTGGCGTGGAAGGCGGAGGCCAGTGCGCCGGCCGCCCGCAGCAGGTTGCAGGTCATCGCCCACAGGGTCAGCCAGGCGGAGTTGGCATGGAAGTGTCCCGAGGGCAGGTGGGCCAGGGCGGAGGCTTTGCTGTCGGCGATGACCTGTTCGACGACGGCGTGGTGGCGGTGTTCTTGCTCGGCCTGGAGGGTCCGGGCGGGATTGTCGGTGAAGAACGGGTGGTAGCGCCAGACGGGGAACAACTCGCCCTGCTCGCCCACGGTGGCGGGTTTGGCGAGGTCACGGACCCGGCGCACGATCAGCCGGGCCGTGACCCGCGAGGCTTTCCTGCGGCTGACGAAGGCGGCGTAGACGGGTATCTCGGCGACTTCGGCGTCCGGGATGAGGTCGCCGGTCTCCGGGTCGGGCACTGCGGTCGGGTAGGTGATCTGCTGCCAGGCGGTGTCGGGGATGCTGTGGATGGCCCGTTTGATGGAGGGGTTCATGCCGGTGGTGACCGAGAAGTGGGCGCCGGCCCGGCGGCAGGCGGCGATGACACCGGCGTTGTAGAACTGCGAGTCCGCGCGCAGGATGCGCATGCCGGTGCAGCCGGCCTCGACGGCGGTGGCCAGGGCCTCGCTGACGAGTTTCGGGGCGCCGCGGGAGTCGGCGGCTTTGCCGCGGCGCATCCGCACGGTGGCGATCACCGGCCGGGAGGCGGGGGTGCAGATCGTGGCGAGCAGGGGGTGCAGGGTGCGGATGCCTTTGAACCGGCCGTACTCGGCACCCTGCTTGGCCCGGCCGTAGACGCGTTTGTGGGTGGAATCGACATCGATGAATGCCTTCTCGTCGGAGCCGGGCAGCAGCGGGGTGTGCGCGGCCAGTTCCGCGAGGAACCTGCGGTGGACAGCGTGGAGTTGGAGGGCATGGCCATGGGTGAAGGAGCGGAGGAAGGTGCCCAGGGTGGACGGGGCACGGATCCCTCGGAACACGGTCGGCATCGCGCCGTGGCGCAGCGCGCCCAGGTCGTCGATGCTGTCGGCCCCTGCGGCCATGCCGGCCACGATGCTGGTGACCTTGGCGTCCGCCGCCGCACCCGCGCCGTTCTTCGCCCCGGTCAGCCTCACCTTCTCCGTCACCAGCCGGGGCAGACCGCACCGCCCGGCCAGTCGCATCACCGGGACCAGCCCGGCATGCGCGATCAGATTCGGGTCATCGAACACGGCGGAGACCGCCGCTGGCGTGTGGGAAACTTGCATCTCGGAAGTGCCTTGCTGATTATGCGTGCTGGAAGCCTGAAGAACTCCCATCATTGCAGGTCACAAGGCACTTTCTTGTTTTCCAAGACGTTATCCACAAGGCGTCCGGCGGTGGATCAAGGCTTAGTGGCCGCAGGACGAGGGCTTCTCTCCTGACTCCGGCGGCCCGCCTTCCGAGGAGGAACGCACTGCGCCCAGAACGGGATCTTCTGGAAGGTATTTATTGACCAAGCGGAGCAGCAAGACAGTCAATACGCCAATAAGAGGGGAAGCGATTTCTAAGTAGACATTACTCATGATTGACCTTTCCGGAATGCCAGCCAACAGGCCCCGGCAGCCAAGGACGTTCCGATGTAAAGAAACAGGTTTGCCACTCTCTGCTCAGGCGAGTACTCGACCTGAAATTCAACCGCTGCAGCCGATGCCATGAAATATCCGGCAGCTAATAGTAGCCCAACGAGAGCGCGGGATGTCAGTAGTGCCGCTAGGCACAGTATGCCGATCACACCACCGAACGCTGCATAGACAGTGGGAAGCCAGGGCCCCGAGTTAGGGTCCAGAGTTCCTTGTTCGAAAGATTCTATCGCCTCATAAGCGGTATTGCCCAGGCAGCTGATTCCGAATCCAAGAGACGCAAGCCTCACCAGACCGACGCGGTCGCTCATTCTTCTTCCTGCTTTCCAATCAAGATCGACATGCTCGTGGGCAGATCCGCCTCCAGCCCTGGCTCGGGAGAACAGACCTTTCGACGGTGATTTCACGTGCTCACTGCCCACAGGTCCGGTACATCGTTGTTCGCCGGCAAGCGAGCAGTCCCTCCCTCACTCCTCAGTCAACTTCCAGGCTTACCTGTTTCCATATAAATGGCATGCCCAAAATTTCATATGCCCCTCTTCCCTGCACTCTCGGATCCGAACAAATCATCCTGCTGCAGGGCGTCACAGATGAAAGATCAACAAGCTGCCGTTCAATCAGCATGAGAACCACGCAACATGACGATAAAAAATATCCAGCCGACGACTTCCAGCACCCCTGACGAAAAAAGCACCAAGAACATTCCTGTAAAGATTCCGACAACGCTGAAGAGGCTGTTGAAATCATCATGCCCTCGCAGCTTGCGCATCCTCTCCGCAATGAGGTCACACTCCTCCACCAGAAGTTGGTGTGCGGCGGAGCCTGCAGGAAGGTTTTTGATACTTTCTCCTCTTTTACTCAACTGCAACCGCAAATCTTCAATCCGACGCCTACGACGGTGCAACATGCACGCACCCTCCTCTCTGTGGCAATACTCCCGTGCGGTAGCGGGTTACGGGGGCGGGGCAGGGTGGTCCCATACCCCGACCCCGTAACTGGATCTTGTTGAGGTGTCCTGGCCGGGCGCGACCGGTGTGAGTGAACCGCAGGCAACATCTCACGGGTGCCAGCCAGGTCGTTGCTGAGACCCCACGCCGACGTACACGTGAACGGGATCTGGCGCTAACTTGCGATGGTGCTGGGCCGAGCTGGGCATCAACCAGATATGCAGTTCAGGGCATTGGGGGTGAGTGCTGCCGCATCTACGGGATGTGGTTGTGGAGATGGCCGAGCGGTGGGCCACTACGCTCGACACCCGGGTCCGCTGTGTTGCGTCGCCGATGGTGCAGGACAGCATGCCGCCGGATGCAGGGCCGCTATATACGAAGGCTGGCGGATACGCCTGTCCGCGGTGTCCGCGGTCATGATCGAGGTGCTGGTGCGCCGATTCGAGTACAGGGCGGCTGACTGCCCAGCGGTGACGTTCGCCGAGCAGATCATCAGGCTGACCGGCCCACACGCCAGATACCAGCCACTACTCATGCCTCCGGGCACCTGAGGTGACCTCCGGGACGGGGCCGGATGACGAGGTGATGCCGCCGATGCTGCACGGCATGCCCCACTCCCGCAGTCGGCCGCGCCGTATCGTCGCCACCATGCTCAAGCTGGCTGCCGTGCAGCAGGGCAACTCCGCACCTATAACGGTCGATACACGGGTCAGCCGCGACCTGAACCTGGAATACTGCGCGGTCCACCGTTATGTCCGGAACCCCCGATGTCCGGCAGCTGCTGGTCAAGGTCACTCAGCAGCGCACGAAGCTCGCCGGGGTGTGGGGCGTGCGTGGTCACGGTTGCACTGCTGGTAGCAGGCAGACAGTTCGCGGTGATCGTCGTAGGGAGTCAGAGCGTTGACCCGACGCCCGGGCAGAGCGCAGGACAACCGCAGGGGTGTTCTGTCCAGCCATGCGATGACCTGCACGTTCATCCCGTGCCGCTTGTGTTTTCCGGGAGAGGTACAGCTCATCCACCTTGATGCAGTCCGTCGTGATCAGGGTGGCGTCGATGACGGCGAAGTCGCCTTCGCCCGGGCCCACCATGGTCTCGTGCAGATCCGGGACCCATGTGCCCAGAATCGCGACGGTCTCGTATATATCTGCCAGGCTGCCGCCTCGGAGACCCCGGAACCGGTGCTCGCATACGCGAATGTCTCGTTCTTCCGCAGATACGCCAGCGCGGGAAGAGCCTGCCTGAAACAGCCCAGCTGCTGCCACCTGATGCCCCATTCATATGCCTTCGAACGTAGGCCGACCGGAAGGTACACCCAGCCAGCTCATGCTGGACGCCGGGCATGGCAGAACGCGCAACCACCGAAGCCCCCGTCATTGGTCGTGATCAGTAAAATCACCACGGCCAACGATGAGGGGCTTTGCCATGTAACCCACCTGACCTGCTCTTTCGCCCTCGCGTGACAGGACGGAGGAGGTCCACTGAGCCTGCCAGTCCATGAACTTCACCCAAAGGGGAACAAAGGCGCTCAAAACCCCATGGTGATGAGCAATAGTGACATGTCTTCGGAGCTTCGTCAACGGAGGTGACGGCTGGTTAGGTTGCACCCGTTCTCGAGGCGGGGAGGCAGGGCTGGTGCACTCTCAGAGCAAGATCGATTACCTGAAGTCCACGGTCTCAACATGACTGGTAATGATCGACCTCGGCAGCGACATCCTCCCAACCCTCCGACGGGCGAGGTTGCCGCCAGCCGACGCGGTGGCACGGCTGTGCGCGAGAGACACAGACCGGCCAAAGACGCGAGCCGCCGAGTTCGGGTGCACCAGACGGCGACTTCTTTCCGTCCTTGCTCTGAGGGGCGTGCCGGCGTGACAGAACCCTTCGCCGTTGGGTCCGTGATTTCACTCATCACACCAGCAACTGGGAGGCTGCGGATTCTGCATGACCTCGCATCGCGAGGTCCAGCGCCTCCGGGACCGCTCCATCTCACACCTCCAGACGGGACCGGGTGATACCTCCATTCGATGGCACACGTATCGCGGTCCAGTTGCCAGAACGCTGATGGGCATGCAGGGTGGATTCATCTGAGCCCGTCTGCAGAGCAAGGGGAATTCAGTGATCATCGAATATTTCCGGATACTGACTTCCCTTATGCAGCACACCGCGCCCTCGCCGGATGTTCCCTGTGGAGCTACTGTCAGCCTGCGGGAATCCAGATACACAAGGCCAGGCAGTTTTCCCGTTGCGGGGATGAACTTCTGTCGTCCGAGTGTGTTTGATACTCAGACTCAAGATCCTTCCAGAGGCAGGGCTGGGGAATGCGGGGAAGCCGAACGGAGTCTCAGCAGACATCTGCCGCCGGACAGATGTCGCCCGGGTGCGCAGGCCCGGCTTCTTCTCGACCCAGCTGCTTCTCACTCACTTCGCGAGCACAGGGCAGTACGGGCTCAGTTCGCGGCCGCATGCTTGCAATCATTACAGGGACCGGCTCCTCGGGGCTGGCCCCTCCGTAGAAAATCGTCTGGAGTTTCCCCCCAACTCTCCAAGTCACAGGTCAGGAACACCTCATGATCTCCCCTCGTACTCTTCCTCCTGCTCTGCGCGGAGGCGCCTGTTCCACAATGCTGATCGCGGTTTGTGCCACTCTGCTGGTCGCGTGCAGTACCGGGGCGCAGGGGCAGCTTTCGGGTTCCAGGAGTGCGCACCCCAGTCCGCGTATCGTTTTCCACCCAGCGAACGGAGCTCGAGGAGTGGCTCCAGATGAGCCGATTACCGTGCAGGTCGAGCATGGATCTCTCAAATCGATCGCTCTTACAGGTCCCGAAGGCCAGCGTGTGCCGGGGCGGGCAGGAGACGGATGGTTCATCCCGGGACAGAGACTCGCGACGAACACCTCCTACCAGGTGACCGCCAGAGTGGGAACCGATGCCGGCAAGGAAATCAACCAGCGCATTACCTTCACCACGTTTGACCCGGACAGCATCAGGGGCTTCGATGAGGACATCGCCTCTTTTGATCTCGTGCCCGCACCCGGCTCCGCCGTCGGCGTCGGTCAGCCCATCTCCCTCGTCTTCGACCGCCCAGTCAAGAACAAAGCCGACATTGAGCGACGGCTCAAAGTGATCACCCACCCGAGAACTGAGGGGTCTTGGGGATGGGTTGAAGAAGTCACCGGACGGGACCGTATCGACTGGCGGCCCAAGAACTACTGGAGACCCGGGACCGAGGTCATCCTGACCACTGACCTTCACAATGCCCCGCCTGCCGAGGATGACTGCTCACCCCGCCCGTCCTCCACCCACTTCGTCATCGGACGGAGCCAGATCGCCCGGGTAGATCTCGCCGCCCACACCCTGACGCTCATCCGTGACGGCAGGCCGGTCAGGATACTCCCGGTGACCGGTGGGACTGCCGAGCACGCTACCTGGAGCGGCATACTCACGCTGATCTCGAAGGAAGGCACGGTACGTATGAACTCCCAGAGCGTCGGCATGGACGACGCCTACGACCTGACTGTGCAGTATGCGATGCGGCTGACGTTTTCAGGCACCTATGCCCATCAGGCCGAGTGGGCCGAGTCCACCATCGGAACAGCCAACACCAGTCACGGCTGTCTCGGGATGAGGTCCGTCGATGCCGCCTGGTTCTACGACCAAGCACAAACGGGAGACGTATTTGAGGTGTCCGGTGGCAAACAGACCGTGACACCTGGCAACGGGTACGGGGACTGGAACCAGTCGTGGGCTGCCTGGCAACAGCGGTCCGCCCTCCACTGACACCACGCCGGACATCCCCGCAAGCCCGCCTCCCCACGTGAGCGCACGGGCCGCATACCTCCAGCCCCCGTCATGACGGTGGCCAATACCAGGACTGGACACATCAGGCAGCCACAGGCACCGGGCATCCCGAGCGCCACAGCCTGGCGAAGAGCCGGGGTACCGGCGCAGCCCGAGCTTGGTTGCCTGCTACGCGGCCCTGCGCATTGTTCGGCTGCGCACAGCAAGCAGCATCGGCACCTCCGCCTGGTATTACCCGTCCAGCAGCTACACGCCCAAACCTAGAGAAGATCGGATCGGCAAACCTGAGAGAAGGAGCCAAGTCCATGAACGTTCTCCGGAGAGTCGACGGCACGCTCCGTCGGGAAGCTGCGGCGGTCTGCAGGTGGGCGGCACCATCTACGGGGAGAGGCCGCTGCCAACGCCATGGGCGCAGCGCCTCGTTGGCGGGTGGTGAAGTGCGCCGCTGTGGGAAGGGCCAACGGGCACCGGCACGTCAGAAAGTGCCTCAGAGCCTCCCGCAAAGTGGGAGAATGAGTCGGCTGACTGAGTCGCCGCGGCATACGGTATCGCGCCCCCGAAATTCCAAGCGCTCCTGCTGGGGCGTGGCCTTTCGAACCTTGGTGCTGGTGCTTGTGGTCGGCATCGTGTTCGGGGCTGCTCCGCCCGAAGCCCACGCCACGCCCATGGGTCTCAGGGCCTTGCATGTTGCTGCCTCGAAGAAGGGGGCTCTGTACAGGTACGGGGCTGATGGTCCGTATCATTTCGACTGCTCGGGGCTGGTGCGCTATGCGTTCAGGAGGGTGGGCAAGCGGCTCCCCCGTACGGCGGCCGGCCAGTATGGCCGCGCTCTCCATATTCCCGCCGCCGCACGCCAGGCGGGCGATCTAGTCTTTTTTCACTCCGGCCGGGCCGTCTATCACGTGGGTATCTATGCCGGGAAGAGTCGGGTCTGGCACTCCCCCAGGCCTGGTGGGAGAGTGAGGCTCGAGAGAATCTGGACCACTCAAGTGTGGTATGGACGTATACGTTGAATTTGCTACCAGGCCTTCCGTGCCCTCGTTGTCATAAGCCTCTCAGGTGTACAGCCTGCGGTGTGGCGGTGACGGTGTGTTGGCTGGGGTGTGACATACGGGGCAGACCTCTGGTCGGCGAGTAGCCGAGCTGCTGCGCCTGCGGAGGTGCCCTGTGTTCTCCTGTGCTGCTGACGGCCTCGTGCCGCGCACGGAGCTGCCCAGTTCCTTGTTCTTCTGCTTGCTCGCGTCACTGCTCTACTGGTTCTTCGCCAGCGTGCTGTTGGTGACTGCTTTCCTCCCGCCGTTGAATCTGGTCCGCCCAGGGAGCGGGGAACGCTTCGGGATTTCGGGGGCCGGTGTGCCGTGGTCTGGGGGTGGATGGACTGGGTCCCGTAAGGCGAACGTGCATACGCTGACACCAGGCCCATCTGGTCGCGCTGGTCGAGTGCGGGACGCGGGCACTGCTAGTGGATCGTCGCTGCTTACCGGTAGTTGTGCCGTGTCTGACAGACTGGCGTCTGGCGAGTTCCAACCCACTTGCCATACAGGACTGTTGTCATGGGTTCGCAGAAGAAGCGGCCAGTCAGGTTGGCTACGCAAGATCGTGAGGAATTGATCCGGCTGACCAGGACGGGTGTCCGCGCGGCTTCGATGATCATGCGTGCGCGGGTGCTGCTCGCGCTGGACACCTCGGTGGGTGAGGTGGACTCCAAGGGGGCGATCGCGGCCCGGCTCGGTGTTTCCGGTGAGACACTGCGGCTGGTCGCCAGGCGTTTCGCCGAGGCCGGCGGGGATGTTCACGCCACGATCGCGCGGAAGAAGCGCGACCTGCCGCCGGTGCCCTCGCCGGTGACCGGCGAGGTCGAAGCCCGGCTGATCGCGATGGCGTGCTCACAGCCGCCCCAAGGCTATACGCGATGGTCACTGCGACTGCTGGAGAAGCACGTCGCGATGGTCGAGGACATCCCCGACCTGGACCACTCCACCATCGGGCGGATCCTAAAAAACGGAACTGCGCCCTCACCTGAAAAAGTGCTGGACCATCCCGCCACGGGCGAACGCACAGTTCGCAGCACGGATGGAAGACGTCCCTGCCGTCTACGCCCGCTCCTACGACCCGGCACGACCGGTGGTGTGCATGGACGAGAAGCCCTGCCAACTCCTCGGCCACGTCCGCGAACCACTCCCCGCCCGCCCCGGGAACGACACCTGCCAGGACAATGAATACATCCGCTGCGGCACCTGCTCCATCTTCGTCTGGACCGAACCCCTGCGCGGGTGGCGCCGCACCCAGGCACTCTCCCGACGGACCCGCATGGACTGGGCCGGCCAGGTCAGGCAGCTGCTGAACGTGGACTACCCCGACGCACAGACCGTGGTGCTGGTGATGGACAACCTCAACACCCACAACATCGCCTCACTGTATGAGGCATTCGAACCGCAGGAAGCCTTCACCCTGGCCCAACGCCTCGAGATCCACCACACACCCAAACACGGCTCATGGCTCAACATCGCCGAGATCGAACTCTCCGCACTCACCCGGCAATGCCTCGACCGCCGCATCGACGACCTCAACACACTCAACACCGAACTCACAGCCTGGCAGAACGCCACCAACACCGACCAACGCCAGGTGAATTGGCAGTTCACCACCCACGATGCACGCACCAAACTGCGCCACCTATACCCCAAGCATTAGCCACGACGATCCGCTGGCTCCCGGATCCGCTTGCGTGCGGCGGCGAGCTCGGCCTCCAGCGGGGACTGCGGCGTCGGGGCCGTCTCGCCCCGGCCTCCGGGCCGACCCGCGCCAGCCTCCCGGGTCCAGTTCCGCAGCGTCTCCGGATTGATCCCCAAATCGGCGGCGACCTGCTTGATCGTCGCCCCGGGACGGGATTGGAAAAGGGCGACCGCGTCCTGCTTGGACTCGGCCGGATAGTGCTTCATGACCACGGCATGTCCGTTCTCAGACTCTCAAGATCTATATGCCTCAGGTGTCCAAGATCCGGGGTCATGGCTCAAGGCCGGGTAGTTAACGTTTCCGCAGGTCATGCAAGCCCGTTGAAGTGTTTCCGACGCAGAACAACGGAGCTCGTTGGTACAGGCAGTCGACCAAGACAGCTTGTTCCCGAGGAGCTCCGTTGCCGTCTCATCATGTCCTGCCTGCTCCGGTGATGGCCATCACCCGTACGGTCACTGTGGCCGCGGGGAGGTTCGCGCCCGGTCACCTGGGCGAACTGACGGCCGTCGTGCCGTTCGAGTTGGTCGACGCGGTCCTGTCGGAGACACGGACAGTGCAGCGGCGGCTGCGTGACCTCCCTTCCCGGGTCGGGGTCTACTTCCTGCTCGCGATGTGCCTCTTTCCCGAGGTCGGCTACCGACTGGTCTGGGACAAGCTGACCGCCGGGCTGGCCGGGATGCCGGTTGTCGCTCCGACACCGAAGGCCCTGCGCGATCTGCGCCGCAGGCTGGGAACCGCGCCGGTGAGGGCGTTGTTCGAGGTGCTGGCGGGACCGCTGGCCCGACCAGCGACACCCGGGGTGCGGTTCGGCCCGTACCGGACGGTGTCGTTCGACGGCTGTAGTTCACAGAAGGTCGCAGACTCCGAGCGGAACCGGGTCTGGCTGGGTCGGACGTCTCATCACGGCTATCCGACGGTGGAGTTGATGACGCTGGTCGAGACAGGGACGCGGGCCTTGCTCGGCGCGGTGTTCGGACCGCCTGCCGGCGGCGAGACCGGTTATGCCTCCCGGCTGCTGCATCTGCTGCGGCCCGACATGCTGGTCCTGTGGGACAAGGGCTTCGACGGCAACAGCTTCCTCGCCGCCGTGACCTCGACCGGTGCCCAGGTGCTGGGCCGGCTCCGCGCCAACCGCCGTACTCCGGTCCTGACGCCTCTTGCCGACGGCTCGTACCTGTCGATGATCGGTGCCGAGAAGGTGCGTGTCATCGACGTGAACATCACGGTGACCTGCGCGGACGGCACCGTTTTCACCGGGTCCTACCGGCTGGTCACGACCCTGACCGACGCCCGCCGCTACCCGGCGTCCACGCTGGCGGGCCTTTATCACCAGCGATGGGAGCACGAATCTGCGTACTACGCGCTCCGCCACACGATCACGAGCGGGCGCGTCCTGCGCTCGGGCGACCCGGTCGGCGTCGAGCAGGAGATGTGGGCCCTCCTCACGCTCTACCAGGCCCTGCGAACCGTGATGGTCGAGGCCGCGGAGTCCCTGCCCGGCACCGACCCGGATCGCTGCTGCTTCACCGTCGCCGTTCAGACCGCTCGTGACCAGGTCGTCCAGGCTGCTGGCATCGTCACCACCGACTACTCCGCCGCCACTCGCACCGGACTGATCGGGCACCGGATCCTGGCCCGCCTCCTCCCACCCCGGCGGCAGCGGGTCAGCACGCGCAAGGTCAAGTCGCCGATGTCCCGTTACAGCACGCGGCACGACGACGGCAGGCCCGACACCAGCCGCACCATCACTCACCTCACCATCAGCGTCATCCGGCCCTCCGAACCGCACCCCCAGCTCCCCGCAGTCTCCCGCGACGACCGAAATGCCGTCCCCGCCGAGCGCCGCCGTCACCGGATCCTGACACTGCTCGAAGAAGACCCCACCCGCCTCTGGCGCCCCCGCGACATCGCCTCCCATTTCGGCGACATCACCATGGAGACCATGTACCGGCAGCTCTCCAGATGGGCCGACAGCGGCCTCATCCACAAACTCGGCCCCGGCCTCTACGCCGCCACAGCATGGACACCAACTCCCCTTGCATGACCTGCGGAAACGTTAACTACCCGGCCTTGGGTCATGGCTCCTTCCCAGGTCCTCGCCGCCGCTGAACGCGGTGGCACGATCACCGGTCATCAAGAATGGGCGTCCTGTCGCCCGCTTCGTCCCCATTGAGGCGCACGAGGTCCCGCCCTACCCGACCGACCCCATGGGTGACATCGACCTGCCCCGGCTTGATCTTCCCGATCTCACCAACGACGAGATCGAGGACACACTCCGGGGAATGGGTTTGTGAGCCGGGTCGTCATCGCCGACACCAACGCCCTGTACCGGCTGCTGGACCAGAAGATCACCGGACACGAGGCCCACAGGAGAGCCTTGGCCGCGATCAGCCATCTTGTCATCTCCCCGCTGGTCCTGGCCGAGCTGGGCTGCCTCATCACGAGCAAGAAAGGGCTCATACACGGCGATCGCGGCCGCACGGTTCATCGAGACGAACACCGCCACCCGGCGGTTCGAAGTACCGCCGGTCGGGCCTCACCTGAGCGCAGCGATCGCCGTGGCACAGGGATACGCGGACGCTGACGGAGGCGGAGGTATCGGTCTGGCCGACGCCATGAACGTGGCCCTGGCTGCTGTGTACGGAACCGACCTCATGTTCACCACGGACCGGCACTTTCGCATGGTGCGCCCCTTGACCGGCCACCAGGCATTCCGGCTTCTGCCCGACGACCTGTAACGGAGGAAAGCCGGGTGTAGGGGGCGTGTACGGATGTTGGCTCTTCCAGACATGCCCGCAGCGTCATTCTCTGGTGTCAGTGTTGCTGACCGCGGCCTGCACGGTCCTGGGCGCCGTCCAAGTGGCAGTGCCGACTGGCGCGGCACCTGAAGCGTGGAAACATGAATCGTGTACGTGTGGGTGCACTGTGCGTGCCCGGCGGTTGGGTCATGTCCTGTGTGTGAGGCCATGCTTGCCGTCTTGCTCCATTCCAATACGCTCGGGCAGAAGACTGGCCAGGAGTCCGGCATGAGCATCGTGTCGGCAAGGCTTGCTCTGCCGGGGCGTGAAGGGATCTGGCGTTGTGCTGCTCGGCAGGGAGACCGTACGCGATGTCGGAGCCCGGGGCCGGAGACCGGCTCCGAAGGAACTGCAGCAGCATGCCCAAGCCAGCTCTTCGAGCTTCTCAAGGTGAGGTTTCATTCTGGGCTGCGCAGGCTGGTACACGGCAGGGGCGGTCCGGTGAGCAGGGTGGTTCAAGGGCAGTCCAGCGGTTGCTGCTGGTCAAGCGCTGCCGGGAAGGTCGAGCGGGAGGCTGTGCGGGGTGTAGTTCATGGCGAACAGGCCTTTGGCAGTGTTGCTGTATCCGGCTCGGCGGAGTGTGTCGCTGGCGAGGCTGAGCAGGATCGCCTTGCTCTCCGGTCCGCGGCCGTCCGCCTCGGATATCGCGCTGGCTGCGCTGGCCGCCCTGGTGGGAGTCAGTGAGGTATTCAGCGGGGTAGGCGATCGGGCGGTTTTCCGGTTCCCGACCATCCCGGCTGTGCTGACATCCGTCGCCCTTGGTGCGCTCCTGCTGGTACGCCGCCGTTTCCCCGTCACCGTGGCTGCGATTGTCGGGTTGATCGACTGCCTCGTCGTTGATGTACCGGCACTGGTCCTGGCCATGTACACGCTCGGCCGGTACTCCCGCACGCCCTGGACCTGGGTGGTCGGAGTGTCAGTAGTGGCACTGAACGCCTTCTCACCCGCCGGCACGCACACCCTGACCCTGCAGTTCCTCAGTTATGCGGCGGTCTTCGTCATCATGCCGGTCGTCGTGGGTGCGCACATCAGAACTCGGCACGAATTGATACAGGCGCTCTCCGACCGGGCGAACCGGATGGAGCGCGAGCAGATGCTGGCTGAGGAACGCGGGCGCAGCGAAGAGCGTAACCGCATCACCGGGGAAATGCATGATGTGGTTGCGCACCGGGTGACTCACATCGTGCTGCATGCGGGTTCGTTGCAGATGAACGTCGGCAAACGGGATCAGGAGTGGATTGCCGGACAGGCCGATCTCATCCGGACCACTGCCACCAGGGTCCTGGAGGAGTTGCATGACATCCTCAGAGTGCTGCGGCGCGGTCAGCCAGGGGTGGCCCAGCTAGCCCCGCCTCCGGGTATCGACGCCATTCCGCCTCTCATTGCTGAGACGCGGAAGGTGGGCCTGCAGGTCGAGGAGACCTGCAGCGGGGCACCACGCCCTCTGCCGCCGCAGCTCGAGCAGACCATCTATCGCATTGTCCGGGAATCATTGACGAACGCACTCAAATATGCACCGGATTCTTCGACCAGTGTGGGACTCTGCTATGCGCCCGGCCGTTTCGATGTTCATGTCTCCAATGGCCCTTCATCCGGAAAGTCTGTCTCCGGGGTGCCCAGTGGTGGCCAGGGGCTGGTCGGTCTTGCCGAGCGGGTCGAGCTGCTGGGCGGCAGGTTTCATTATGGTCCGTCGTCCGACGGCGGTTTTCGTGTGGAGGCTTCTCTCCCCACGCTTTCCGCACTGCCGAGAACCCATAGCCAGTCGCCCAGAGGGGAAGAAGAGGCATGATCAGGGTAGTTCTGGTCGACGACGACGCGATTATCCTTCAGGGGCTGCGCGGCATTCTGGAGGCTGCCGAGGACATTCAGGTCGTCGCTGAGGGGCGGGATGGCGTTGCGGGGGTCGAGCTGGCCCGGTCGATGCGTCCCGACGTCGTACTGACAGACATCAGGATGCCGCGCATGGACGGTCTCGCGGTGACCGCCGAGATTTCCGCTCTCCCTGACCCGCCGAAGGTCATTGTGCTGACCACGTTCGGTGAGGAGGACTATGTACGCACGGCGCTGCGCAACGGGGCCGTCGGGTTTTTGATCAAGGGGGCGGGGCCGGAGGAGCTGATCCAGGCGGTCCGGGTGGTGGCCGAGGGCAACGCGATGCTCTCTCCGCAGGTGACCATGGGACTCCTCGAGGATCTCAGAGGCACGAGGCCGGACGGCGTCACCGCTAAGGAACGGGCCCGGCTGGAGACTCTGACGGCCAGGGAACGTGAAGTTCTCGGCGCCGCAGCCCGGGGGCTTCCCAACCTGGAGATTGCCCAGATCCTGCACATGAGCGAGTCGACGGTGAAGACGCACTTCAGCCGGGTGCTCACCAAGCTGGAGGTCACCAACCGCGTGCAGGCCACGATCCTGGCTCGTGATGCCGGCATCGTGGGCTGAGCAGGGTCGGAGGCCTGCGGCGGCCACCGGGGTGTTACTGGAGGCCGCTTCGGTGCCGCACTTGGCGGGCACGGTTGCGGGCCAGCCGGTCTGCAGGAAAGGCTCAGCACCCGGCCAGCCGGGTGCTGAGCGCTCAGGTCCTGCAGTCGCTCCAGCGGCCGCGCCAGGGTCGGTCCCGGCTATCAGACGTCGGCGAGAGCCCGCTCGCGGGGGTTCTCGCCGTCCCCGCCTGGGTGCGTGTCCGCGCAGGCAGGGATCTGGCTGGTGATCGTCTCGCGCCCCCACCGCCTGAGAGCAGGCGGCACTCACCTGCAAGCACGGGTTCGGCTACCACCCGCTGCTGTGCTTCCTCGACAGCACCGGCGAGACCCTGGCCGGCCCGCTGCGACCGGGCAACGCCGCCGCCAACACCGTCGGCGATCACATCACCGTGCTGGACGCCGCGCTCGCCCAGATCCCCGACGCCCGCCGCCACGGCCCCGACAGCCTCATCCGTGCCGACAGCGCCGGATCCGCCAAAGCCTTCCCGGCCCATATCCGCGCTCTGCGCTCACGCGGGATCCGCACCATATTCTCCGCATTCTCCGTCAGGTGCTCCGTCACCGAGCCTCTCCGGCGCGCGATCCGCCAGCTCCCGGACTGCCTCTGGCACACCGCCCTCGAACAGGACGGGGCCCTGCGCGAAGGCGCCCAGGTCGCCGAGCTGACCGGCCTGGGCGACCTGCCCGGCCATTCCGAAGGCACCCGGATCATCGTCCGGCGCGAACACCCTCACCCCGGTGCCCAGCTGTCCCTGTCGGCCTGGACGCGGGCATGCGCCATCAGGCCTTCCTCGTCGAGGAGCGCGCATCCGCTGCGGCAAGACCACCGGATTCGGCCGCTTTCCCTCCCACCGGTTCCAGATCAACGCAGCCTGGCTGGAGCTGGGCCTTGTTGGGACCGGCCTGCTCGCCCGGGCCCGCGTCCTGCTGCTGGACGGCGAACTGGCCACCGCCGAACCGAAGAAACTGCCCTACCGGCTGCTACATATCGTCGCCCGCATCACCCACGGCGGACAACGCCGAACCTGCAGATCCCCGCGGCCTGGCCCTGGGGAAACGAACTCGTCAGGGCCTTCGGCCAACTCGCCATGCTGCCCCGCCCGGAGAGCTGACACTGCTGCCCCTGCCCGCTCATAACCGGGAAGGACCAGGAGAACCCGGCCACCGCGTCAGTACCCGGCGTGCCCGCAGATAGGCAACAGGCCGAACAGTAATCGATCACAATTAACCACTCCGGCCGGAGCCTAACCAAAACGGCGAGGCTAGAGCATCAGCATGGCTTCAGGAGGACGCTGATGCTGCGGGGGTCCGAGATACGCGAGTCGCTGCCTGACGGTCGCCCCCACGAGCCCATCGGGGCCCCAGGCTGAAGAGCTGAGAAGTCAGACATCTCGCTCGACAGGCCGGGGTCCCTACCGGGTTCACCACCGTCTCGAGTCATCCCGGTCGGTCGCCGTTCCAGGAAAGCTGAGTGGGACGGTGCTCCGCCTGTGCCGTCGCCCGCTACTGGTCCCCGATGGACTGCAGTGTGTTCAGCTGGGCCGCACGGCGGGCTGGCCAGGCCGCTGCCAGGATGCCGACAGCCAGTGAGAGCAGCAGGAACAGGCCAACGCTGCGCCATGGGATGGACATTTCGTAGCCGGGGAACGCGCCGTGGAGCATTTGTCCGCTCGTCCAGCTGAGGAAGAGGCCCAGCCCGATACCGGTCATCGCGCCGAACAAGGAGATGACCAGGGATTCCAGGCGGATCATCTGTTTGATGCCGGTACGTTCCATGCCGATCGCACGCAGCATCCCGATCTCGCGGGTGCGCTCGAAGACCGACATGGCCAGGGTATTGACGACGCCGATCGCCGCGATGGCCACGGACATGCCCAGCAGGCCGTATAGCAGGTAGAGGATCGTGGTGATCGGTCCGGCGGCCTCCTTGCGCAGCTCGTTGTGGTCCTGGATCTTCAGTAGCGGGTTGTTGTCCAGGTGGCTGCGGATCTTGTCGCTCAGCCCGGCGGCTTTGCCGTCCTGGGCCTTCACCAGGATTTTGTTGGCCCTGTCCTCCCCGCGTGTATGGTCACTGATGACCTGGGGGACGGTGAAGGCGTCGGAGACGATGTCGTTGTTCTTGTAGACAGCGGAGACTTTGAGGCGCTCCTTGGAGCCGGTGTTGAAGTCCACCGGTACGGTGTCTCCCATTTTCCAGCCAAAGCGCTTCGCGGTCTTATCGGAGATCGCGAAGCTGCCGGCCTCGACGTCGTTGAGTGAGCCGGCGAGGAGGAGCAGGTCGGTGACATGGCGGAGTGCTGCCGGGTCGATGCCCTTCATGGTGGCGTGGTCATGGCCGATGGCGAAGCCAGTGCTCTGGACGGGGACGGCGGACTGGACCCCAGGCACCTGGGCAGCTTTCCTGGCGGTCTTCGAGGATAGGCCGCCGGAGGAGGAACTGGTGATCTGGTAGTCGGCGGTCAGGTCCTGGGTGCTCCGGAGTTCCATCAGCTGCTGCGAGCCGGTCATGGCGACCGTCACTGCCGTGATCAGGGTGAGGCCGACCATCAGCGCGGAGGCGGTCGCGGCGGTACGGCGCGGGTTGCGCAGCGCGTTCTCCTTGGCGAGCTTGCCGCTGACGCCGAAGAGGTGGGTGGTGACCTTGCCGGCCAGGGTCACCAGTGGCCGGGAGAGCAGTGGGGCAAGGATGATCATGCCGGTCACTGTCACTGCCGAGCCCAGCATGGCAGTGGATACGCCGCTTTCGTTCCGGAGCGTGGACACGTACAGCATGATTGCCACGCCGAGCATGGTGATGGCTGTGCCGATGGAGTTGCGGACCGTCAGGCCGCTTGGCGCAGGCGTCTGGTCGGCACTGTTGAGTGCCTCGATCGGTGCGATCTTCGCAGCCTTGCGGGAGGGCAGCCAGGCGGACAATACGGTTACCAGCACACCGACCGTAAGTGCGGAGAGTACCGCCGTCGGGCTGATGACCAGCGGGCCGTCCGGGAAACCCGGGCCGTTCGCGCCGAGCACGGCAAGCACGCCCCGGGCGATGCCCAGGCCGAGGAGGAAGCCGACGGCGGAAGAGGCGAGGCCGAGCAGGGCTGCCTCGGCCAGTACCGAGCGAACGACCTGTCGGCGGGAGGCGCCGAGCGTGCGCATCAGCGCGATCTCGCGGCGGCGCTGGGCGATGAGCATGGTGAAGGTGTTGGCGATGATGAAGACACTGACGAACTGCGCGATACCGGCGAAGACCAGCAGAGTCTTGCTCAGGGCTTTGTTGTCCTCGGCGATCATCTGGGACTGCTCGGCGGCAAGCTGAGTGCCACTGGTCGCCTTGGCGCGGTCCTTCGGAAGGATCTCCCCGACCTTGGAGGTCAGGGCCTGGTCGTTGCTGCCGGGCTCGGCTGCCACGAGGAATTCATCGAACTGGCCGGGGCTGAGGAACAGTTCCTGCGCGGTGGCGGTGTCGAAGAGGGCGAGGCTGCCGCCCGCTGTCACCCGGGGATCCTCGGTGCCGACGATGCCGACGAGCTTCTTGGTGATGACCGGGCCGTCGGTGGCGAAGCGGACGGTGCCGCCGATCTTGTGGCCGCCCGTCGCGGCGGTCTTGGCTTCCAGTGCGATCTCGTCGGACGCAGCCGGGCCACGGCCCTCCTTGACCGGGTAACGGCTGTCCTTGCCGTCCCGGCCAGGCTGGTAGTTGGCCGCGATGTGCCAGTCGTTGCCTATGGGCTGGTTGTCTTTGCCCACGACGGTAGCAGTGCCGTTGACGTTGGAGCGTACAGACTCAACGCCTGGCAGCGAGCGGATGCGGTCCGCCAGATTGCTGTCGAGGGCGGTGATGTTCTTGCCCTCATCGCTGCGTGAGGGCGCCTCGCCGGAAGGGACGGACGGCTGCACGGAGACGGCCACGTCCTTGAGGTTCTTGGCCGAGGCATTCTTGACGGCCGCGCCGACGGTGTCGCTGAAAACGAGGATGCCGGAGACGAAGGTGACGCCGAGCATGATGGCAAGCGCCGTCATCAGCAAGCGGGCTTTGTGCGCAAGGACGTTACGCAGGGTGGTACGGAGCATGATGGAGGTGTCAGTCCTGGAGTCCGGGTACGGCGGCGGGGGTGTCAGCTGGTACGGCCCTTGGCGTCGAAGCGCTTCATGCGGTCGAGGACGGCGTCGGCGGTGGGCCCGTGCAGCTCGTCGACGATGCGGCCGTCGGCGAGGAAGACGACACGGTCGGCGTAGGAGGCGGCGACGGGGTCGTGGGTGACCATGACGACGGTCTGGCCCAGCTCGCGGACGGAGTTGCGCAGGAAGCCGAGGACCTCGGCGCCGGAGCGGGAGTCGAGGTTTCCGGTGGGCTCGTCGGCGAACATGATCTCGGGCTTGCCGGCCAGGGCGCGGGCCACGGCCACGCGCTGCTGCTGGCCGCCGGAGAGCTGGTTCGGCCGGTGCTTCAGGCGCCCGGAGAGGCCGACGGTGTCGACGACCATGTCCAGCCACTTCTGGTCGGGCCTGCGGCCGGCGATGTCCATGGGGAGCGTGATGTTCTCCAGGGCGGTCAGGGTCGGCAGCAGGTTGAACGCCTGGAAGATGAAGCCGATCTTGTCGCGCCGGAGGCGGGTGAGCTTCTTGTCGCCCAGGTTGGTCAGCTCGGTGTCACCGATGCGGGCGGATCCGCGGGAGACGGTGTCGAGGCCGGCCATGCAGTGCATCAGCGTGGACTTGCCGGAGCCGGAGGGGCCCATGATCGCGGTGAACTCGGCCTGCCGGAACTCCACGGAGACCGAGTCCAGCGCGACCACCTGGGTCTCGCCGTGTCCGTAGACCTTGGTGAGATCCGTGGCGTGGGCAGAACAGACGGGCGGAACCTGGTGCAACACGGCAACTCCTGTACATACGCTGAAAGTACCCTCACATTTTTACTCAGCCATCCGGCTGCCAGCTCATCCAAATGACCCGAATCCACCCACCGGCCAAGGGTGTTGCAGGGCATCAGATGTCATCCTCTGGGACCATCCCCGTAACCCCACAGAATGACGTCACTCGCCCATCCGGCTGACGGCCTGTCAACGGGACCGCCGGGCGGGACCCGGCGTCGCCATGACGCGCACCCGCTGCCTTCATACTGGCCGCCGCCCTGCTGGTGTGGTGCCGACGGCACTGTCAAGCCGGCCGCTGCGGCACGTTGGCTGCTGAGGCTTGTGGAATGGTCTTCAGGTTGGCCATGCCAAGACGTGCCGCCTGTGGACAACGCAGCACTGTCGCGTGCAAGAGGCTGAGGTTCCCGGGGATTAGCACGTACAGAGTGCGGCCATGACCCCGGCGGATGTACCGGGTTGACGCTCTCACCCAGTTGTCTGTACTGCCCCCGTACAGTCTTTGCGGACCCGTGCGCCGCATGAGCACAGCGAAGCGCGGGGCAAAGGCAGTCTCAGGACGACCGGTGGACCCGGAAGCGGCACGGCAGCTGATGGTACGGAACAGCTGCAAACCGAAGACAGTGTTCATCAAGGCCAAGAGTGAACAGCCATACATCTGCACCCGTTACAGGGCGGGTATCGAGCCGGCCTACGACTGCATCCTCAGGATGGCAAAGAGGCACGGCGGCTCCCCGCACGGCTGCCGGGACTGCGCCGACTGTGAACGGGCCGAGACGTTCCGTCTGGACGAAGCCGGGGTTCGACGGCCCAGCCGTTCACTTGAGTCGATGCCTTTGCGGGCGATACGGACGTCAACGTGCTGGCTGTGCAGCCATTGCCACAGGTCAGGGAGGTCATAGGCTTTGTCGGCATGGAGTCGCTCAGGCTTGCAGCGGTCGCTGTGGAGTTCGTGTCCTATATGGAAATGGGTCACCATCGGCTTCAGCCCGAGGCTGTCGTGGACGTTGGCCGCGGAGACTCCGACGTGTAAAGGCAGTCCGCTCGCGTCAGACAGGATGTGCATCTTGGAACACGGCTTTGCCCGGTCCACGGGCGACGGACCCGCAAGCCCCGCAAACTCCGCGCCGACAAGACCTATGACAACATCGAACTGCGCCTGTGGGTCCGCGGGAAACGTAACCGCGGCCAACGGCATCAGGCAGACCCACGCACTCGCCGACAGCATCCCGCCCGCGGCCGGACGCACGGACGCACGCGCAGACGCCCCAGTGCCCTTGCGGCAAGGGGCTATGACAGCAGCCCCAGCCGCCGGGAACTGGGCAAGCACCGCATCCTGCCGGCCATCTCCCCACAGACGCCCCGGACACCGAGGACCTGGGCAAAATCCGGTACCCCGCCGAGCAGACCTTCCCGCTCCCGCACCAGTTCAAGCGCCGCGCCGTCCGCTGGGAACGACACCTCGACCTCCACGGCACCCCGTCTCCCTGGCCTGCGGCCTCATCTGCCGGAAACGCCTGACCAACCCCAAACCATGATCCCGATACGAGCTCCCGCCTAAGCAGAGTGCCAGTTTCCCAGGCCCCCCTTTCCTTCCTGCGCCTGACCAAAACTCAGCAAGGAAAGGGGGAAACTCATCATCAGCTACCAGGCAACGCAGGGAAGCCCCTGCCTCGCGGTAGCCTCGCCCAGACCGCAGACTGCCAAAAGGACGGCTTCCGGATCGGGCTCTGCCCGGTTGCGGAGATCGGCGGTGCACCCATCAGCACTTGGCTATGATCTTCCCGATGATCGCCCCAAAGATCATTCCGATCTCGCCGTCCTGGTATGTGCCGCGGGCGTCAGAGATGTTGCTGCCCAGCGACACACCCGACAGTGCCCTGTCATAGTCGTCGCACTTACTGCCCTTGTCGTAGGTCCCCTTGACCAGGGTTGCACCGTCGCCAACAACAAATCCCACCAGTGCTCGGTTCCCGCCGCCGAACTTGCTGGAGTCGACCTTATGCGACTTAAAATCTGAGCTTGCGGGGACCCCCCAGGTGTTCCCACCCTTGTCTATACCCGACACACCGTGCCTCATCGACTGCACAGTGTAGTTGTTCTTGCCGGAGAACGGGTTCTCCCAGCCGACATTGACGAGCCCGCCGCCGTCAAATTTGTACTGGACCCTGGCGCCGGTCCCCTTCAGGAAAGTCCCCTTGGTCCCGATGTTGGCGCTCTGGCCCGGCTTTATCTCCTTCGGAGGCTTGAGGCTCTTGGAGTAATAACCGTCGTACAGGTCTTCCCAGTCGAGACGCATGGTCTTGTCCGTGCCGTTGATGAGGACAACTTCAGTGAAATTGTCACCGCTGTGACCCGACCCGCCCTGCATCGCAACGGAAAGGTCCCACAGGGACTTTTGCTCGGCAGCGCTCGCCGGAGCTGCGGCGAGGGCGGTGACCGCAACAGCGCCCACCGCAACGGACAGCACGCTCTTCGTTATCGTCTTCACAAGACGCCTTCCTGATAAGAGAGTTGATACACGCGGCTTTGACTCCACTCCGCTCTCGCCACCCGAGAGGCCGCTAAAAAGATCATCGCAAATGCGCGGCACCCCTGTGCCGGACCAAGGTCCTCACCCTCCGGGACCAAAGTCCCGAACGCCAGCCCCCCCCTGAGCATGGAAGTTCATCAACTAGCCTTAATGTGCAATCTCTTGACACTGCATCAGCTCTTCCGCAGGCGGGCGACTGGAGGGGACCAGTGCCGTTGCACCAGCCGATAACTCTGCGGAACCGATGCAGGCCGGGAGCGGAGAGGATACCGGTGGACATATGCGGCCTTGACAGCCGAATTCACGGCTTCCTCGGCCGCGTCGTCCAGGACCAAGCCGACGTGCCCCGTGGGCTGCGACAGCACCCACCCGGCCGCAGACTCTCCCGACGAGCTTCGAGGTCCGCTCATTCAAGGTTTTCTCAGCAACCGATTACGTGGAAGAGAAGTCCGGCCTACATAGCCCCTAAAAGCATAAGAACCCCCTGGCAGGAGGAGACTTGAGCAGTCCCTCGCCCGAGGAGGCTTCACGTGCTGCTCAGTCGTACCGTGCTCAGCGCCCGAGCCCAGGCCCGGAATCCTCGCCAGCCTGCCCCGCGCGACCGGCACGCACCACCGTTCTCGCAGTTCCAGGCACATTGCGCCAAAGCGGTGCTGTTCCGCGGTACTTCTGTACCCACGCATGTGCACCTGGGACACCGGCACCTCACGAACTACCGGACACCGCTACCTGCACGGAGGCACCCAGATTCCCAGATCCGAGGCTCCCGGTCCCGCAGCGATCCTGGGAGGCTGCCAGCAACAGGGACTGCTGTTCACAGTCCTGGACCGCACCCTCATCTGCTGCAGCCCGGACCAAGTCTTGCCCGGCCTCTGCGAGGACGCCCACCGCGGCCTACCCGCCTTCACCAGCAACAGAACCTGGCTCCTGAATCCTGGACACGGGGATATGCAGCTCAGGCCAGCACAGTTGATGCTGTACCGAGTGCCGCCTCAAAGCGATCGGGCTGTGATGCCCGGGGCAAGCAGGAGTGGCAGCAGACGTACTGCAGCGGAGCAGCCGACGCGGAACACACCAGGACATGCCTCGCGC
Organism: Streptoverticillium olivoreticuli subsp. olivoreticuli; assembly: GCF_003391135.1. Taxonomy (GTDB): domain Bacteria; phylum Actinomycetota; class Actinomycetes; order Streptomycetales; family Streptomycetaceae; genus Streptomyces; species Streptomyces blastmyceticus. Next base: position 161,187 of record NZ_CP031455.1, read on the forward strand.
TCGCGAGACCAGCCTCTTTCTGGCCCTGAAGCGTCTTCCACAGGAACCACGTTGACGGACTCCACGAGCGCATTGCCGTCAGAGCTGTCCACCTCACCCATCGGCTGGATCGCACCTCGTGTACTGAGCGCCGTGGCCGGTGTGCATGATGGCGTCGTCGAGGCTGACGAGAGCCCGCCCGGCCACAGCCGGGGCGCCGACGGCGAGCTCGGCCTGATGTGATCGGCAAAAGCCCAGCCGACCAGACAGCGCGAACCGATGTCGGTCACGGCTGCCGGATACAGAACTTCCCGGTTTCCAGCGGGAGATCACAAAGCGTCCGGTGCGCTTCGTGTTCACCGCCTCCGCGGTGAGTCCCGTCCCATCAGGTGCAGAGGCCTTCGCGGCAGCCGGACCGGTGATCGTGATGCAGTACCTGCGCCACAGAGGGTGCCCGGTAGGCCCGGTGGACCGCCTGAGACAGGCGACGCGCCTGCGACTGATGCGCTCACTGCTGTTACGGAGCTTGACAGTGATCCTGGGGACACCGCAGACACCATTAGAGTCACGGCAGGCAGTCCCTCTCCGGGTGGCGAGCTTCACGTCGGCGGACTGGCAGACCACGCAGGCCGCAGCAGTACGGCGCCAGTACCAGAAACTGGGCCATCACGGTCAGGATGCACCGGACGCAGACCTTCCGCAGGCCGCAGCAGCAAACTCTGCACAGTCCGCATAGTTCCGGATCGATCGGCTCCCCCGGTCAGTTACCGCCGGCCTGCACCAGTCTCTCCAGCGAGACCCGCAGCAGCTGAGCGTGCGTACCGCTGCCAGCTGCATGCGGGATCAGCACGCTGGTGACCTCCGGTCTCCACCAGCCGGACCGGCACCATTCACAACCGACCGGCCAGCTCACATCGCCTTTCGGCCAGCCACGCCCAGAGTCTGGTGAGCATCGAGCGTTCAAAGCCCCTTGCGGACACGCCGCTGCGCTGTGTGCACCGTCCGGGCCGGGACCCACAGGAAGCTTCTCAGCCGCGGCGGCCTCGCGCCCCACCCCGGGACCCGAGGCCGCCGCGCACCCTTCCGGTGAAGCAGCATCCGCTCCCCCGCCGTCAGCACCCCAGCAGATCGCCCACGGAGTCCCGGCAATTGCTGGTCGCCGGTACGGCCACCAACCGGACAACAGCTCACGCGAAAGGCCGGGGCGGACCGCCTGAGGCCGCCCCGGCCAGGGATATCCCGGGGCCGGTCACGGTCTCAGGCCGCTCGGCCGCGCCTCAACAGCAAGTCAGCAGCGCCGTCCGACTACTTGCCCTGGTTGTAGGCCTCACGCTGCTTGTCGAACTCTTCCTCGTTGGACGCATCCGTCATACGCGGGAAGTCAATGCCGTCCAGGATCGAAGACAGGTCGCCCTTCTCCCCGTCCTTCGCCTGGGCAGCCTTCTCAGCCTCAGCCTGCTTGTTGTAGGCCTCACGCTGCTTGTCGAACTCTTCCTCGTTGGACGCATCCGTCATACGCGGGAAGTCAATGCCGTCCAGGATCGAAGACAGGTCGCCCTTCTCCCCGTCCTTCGCCTGGGCAGCCTTCTCAGCCTCAGCCTGCTTGTTGTAGGCCTCACGCTGCTTGTCGAACTCTTCCTCGTTGGACGCATCCGTCATACGCGGGAAGTCAATGCCGTCCAGGATCGAAGACAGGTCGCCCTTCTCCCCGTCCTTCGCCTGGGCAGCCTTCTCAGCAAGCCACTCAGCGCGCTGCTTCTCCATGGCCTCCTGGCCAACATGCTCAGCACGCTGCTCCCAGAACTTGGCCATCTCAGCCTCTTCCGAGAAGTCCGGCAGCTCGATGCCGTCCAGGATCGAGGACAGGTCGCCGCCCTCAGTCTCGGGCTTCGTCTCACGCTGCTTAAGGTCGTGGACAGGCTTGCCCTTGTTGTCCTTGACGGTAGTGCTGCCGTCCTTGCCCTTTTCCACCACATACGTGGCGTAGGTGCCGTCGGCAGTCTTCACCGTCACGGGCACGCGCTTGTTGGTGATTTCGGTGATGGAGCCCTTGCGGACATCGACCTTGAAGACCTTGCTGGACGTCGCGTCCTGGAACAGCAGGAGGCCAGTGGTGGACTGCTCGCCCAGGTAGCGGAAGTCCGATCCCTGGTAGGCGCCCTTGGTGCTGTCGACCAGGACTGTCTCCGTGCCGGTCTTGGTGTCCTTGGCCACGATGCTGCCGGTGAAGGTGTCCTTGACAATCGACTTGCCGGTCAGGCCATGCTTCTGCATCAGCACTCGGAAGCCATCGGCCTCGATGTCACGGACCTGGTCTGCTGCTGCGTGGGCGCCGGCGTTGTTGTTCGCGGTGTTGGCCTGCGCCACTCCGGTCATAGCAAGCGAGGCGACGGCTGTGCCTCCGAGGATGGCGGTGAGAAGGTGTCCACGGCGTGAGTTAGCGCGCTTCATTAAAGAATTCCTTCGGTGAAATCAGGGGTGGTGGTGTTACTCATCCATGATGCCGACTGAATCCGCCCTGGCGCGTCACACGATCGTATCCATCACCCTGGACTTTCCGCGTATACGAGCATGCAACTTTAGTTGCAGAGGGGGCGGCTTCTCCGCGTTGCCAGCTTGGCTGATGCCCTGTTCGGGAGCATGATCGCAGGACTGGTTATCCACAGGCCTCGACCGCGAATTCCGGCTACTCAGGATATTCCAATTTTGATGATCCGGGAGAACGGTATATCTCATGGCCGTGAAGGGCTACTCGCTTGAATTCACAGCTAACGCGGTCACGTGTGCCACTCTCGGGCCCGGAACGATGATCAAGCAGATCACCCGTCTGCGGAGATGATGCCCGGGGACAGGCAGTCGGTGATTGCCGAGGCGGTCCCGTGCCTCAGAAACCGCTGCAGACGGAGAACGCAGCTCTGTGCTGGACGGTCCGGAAGCTGAAAGAACGCAGAGGTCTCCTGTCCGTCCAGGAGCGTCCGCTGTGGCACCAGGCAGGCTTAAGGAGGCCGCCTCCAGTCCGTCGCCGGAGACTGGCACCGATACGGCGTGATTCGGCTGGTGCCGGATTTTTCAGAATCGCCGATCGAACCTATTACTTGGCGCTGCACCACACCGGTCAGGGCCATCCGTCAGGCCGGCGGCGCGGAGTACGCCGCTGAATGGCCAAATCGCGTACTTACAGCATGTCTTATGTGGTGAGTTGGAGGAGTCTCTTGTAGCAGAGGAGTGCGGCGGCGTGTCCGAGGAAGGCGAGGTAGTTGCGGGGTTGGCGTTCATACCTGGGTGAGAGTCGGCGGTATCCGGTGAGCCAGGACATGGTGCGCTCGATCACCCAGCGATGACGTCCGAGCTGTTCGCTGGAGTCGATGCCTTTGCGGGCAATGCGGACGGCGATACGTTTCCCGCGGAGCCATCGACGCAGTTCGGAGGTGTCGTAGGCCTTGTCGGCGTGGAGTTTGCGGGGCTTGTAGCGCCGTCCCCGTTCCGGGTCGTGCCGTGACCGGAGTCCGCCAGCCATGGGTTTCAGTCCGTGGAGGCCGTGGGTGTTGCCGGCGGAGATGCCCACGACGAGGGGCAGCCCTCCGCGGTCGGACAGGATGTGCATCCTGGAACCCGGCCTGCCCCGGTCCACGGGCGACGGACCTGCAAGTTCGCCCCCTTTTTGGCCCGCACGTAAGCGCAGTCGAGCACCACACGGGACAAGTCCAGCAGCCCCTTCGCGGCGAGCCGGTCGAGGACTGTCTGGTGCAGCCAGCCCCACACTCCCGCTCTCGACCAGATCAGGAACGGCGGTGAACCGTCGCTCTCGAGGCCCCGGAACAGGGCGGCAGAGCACGCCAGGCACAGCCGCTGACCAAGACGTACACGACCGCGGCGAACACAGCTTCATGGTCGATGTTCGCCGTGCCGCCACCCTGCGGACGGACCTTGTCCGCCGGCAGCAACGGCCGCACCAGCTCCCACAAACCCGCAGGAACAATCCAACCCCACCGCCCACTCCCCATAACCCAACCAACGACCAACCCACCACATAAGACACCGTCTTAACAGCCCTTGCATCAAGGTTTCAGCACTGGAACCGGATCAAGCCAACCAGCGGTGCCCTGGATTCCTGGTCGAGTACCCGTCTGCCGGCGATCGCGAAATCCTGGTCTGCGGCACGTTCGTGATCATCATGGATTGAGTGTGTCTCCGCCGGTTCTGGGGGCCGGTCTGCCCGCCGTATACGGCACACGGCTTTCCAGGGTCCGCACAGCTGTTGTCCGCAGGCGCTGGTGCGGTTTCGCGAGTGAGGCAGCCGGCCATCAGGCCGGCCACGCAGAGGTGGATCACGGCTTCGGAGCAGACAGCCTGACGGGAGGGCCCCTTCGTGCCAGGGCCAAGGCCCCCCGGCACACAGGACACGTTCTTATGGCTCGAAGGATCCGGGGGTGACGTCGTCGGTGGGGAAACGGAGTGAGAATGTCGTCCCGCCGCTGAGGGTGCTGGACACTGTCGCCGTGCCGCCGTGTGCTTCGGTGAGCTTGCGGACGATCGTCAGGCCCAGCCCGCTGCCGCCGGTCTCGCGGTTGCGGGACTTCTCCGCCCGCCAGAAGCGGTCGAAAACGTGTGGGAGATCGTCGGCGTCGATGCCGGTGCCGGTGTCCGTCACCTCGATCACCGTGACGTCTTCCTCCTGGGCTGCGCGCAGGGTCACGCTTCCCCCCGGGGGGGTGTGGCGTACGGCGTTGGAGACGAGGTTGCCTACTGCCTGTCGCAGCCGGACCGGGTCCACGTTCAGGAATGGATCCGCATCGCGGCATACGGAGAGGGTGACCCTGGCTCTGCGGGCGTTCGCGAGGTGGGCCGCCGCCACTTGGCTGAGGAGATCTGCCAGGTATACGGGTTCGGGGCGCAGTCGCAGGGTGCCTGCGTCGGCGGCAGCCAGGTCCTGGAGGTCGTCGATGATGTGCTGGAGGAGGACGGCTTCTTCGAGGAGGGAGGAGAGGAGTGCGGGGTCGGTGGGGACGATGTGGTCCTGGGCTGCTTCCAGCCAGCCGCGGATGTTGCTCAGAGGCGTGCGCAGTTCGTGTGCGATGTCGCTGACCATGGCTTTGCGCAGGTCTTCGAGGCGGGCACGGGTTTCGGACATGTCGTTGAATGCTGATGCTAGTTGGCTGATCTCGCTGTTCGCGGGGACGTTCACTCTGGCGGTGGTGTCGCCTGCTTTCATGCGTTCGGCGGCGCTGGTCAGCGCGCGCAGTGGCCGTACCAGGCGTGTGGCGGCGAAGACGGTGACGGCCAGGGTGACGGTGAGGACGAGTGCTGCTGCTCCTGCGACCCGGGCGGTGTCGGCTGGCGACAGGCGGAAGCCAGCGGACGGGGCGCCGTCCGCGCTGCTGAGGTAAAGGAGTGCGGGAGTTGAGACGTAGGGGGTGAGTTGTTCCCGGCGTCCGGAGTCGACACACGAGGCTGTCGTGGGGTCGGAGCTGCCGGTGTGGGGTGCGGGGGTGGTCCAGGTGTAGTCGAGGCTGAGGTTGACCGGTCCCATCTGGTGTCGTTTCAGGCAGGCGTTGACCAGAGTGTCGAGCTGGTCGAGTGCCCTGCGTTCGGTGGGGGTGGGCTTCCCGAGCTCGGGGATGGCGCACTGGGTGGCGCTGAGGTTCTGGGAGTCGTTGGCCGCCTGGACGTACGGGCGGCCGCTGGGGGTCTCTTTGACGTCTGCGGTGACGGCGTTGCGGTGCAGGCATGCGGCGCTGCGCTCGGCTAGTTTGCGCAGGTCCGCGTGTTCGGCTGCGGTGAGGGTGTAGGGGCCTGCTGCGCGCGGGTCGATGCGGCTGGCGGCGGCTTTGGGAGACAGCGCTGTATCGACGGACAGCGGGTCGAGGACCGCGGCTGCCTTGGCTGAGGGCGGCAGCGCCCTTGTGCTGGAGGAGGCGATCGGCTTGCCGTCCTGGGTGGTGAGCGTGATGCGGCGGCCGGTCTGACGGGCCAGGTCGCTGACTGTGGGGCCGGCGTTTTTCCAGCCCGGGGCGCGGGCGGCGATGCCGAGGAGGGTGTTGTAGATGCGGGTGTCTTCGGCGAGGGCTTGTCCTCGCTCTTGGTTGAACGCGCCGGAGGTGGTCTGTACTGCCAGCCATGTGGTCGCGGCGATGGAGCAGACGGCCACGATGACGGAGGTGGTCAGCAGCCGGGCCAGGAGGGTCTTGTGCGGGGGTACGCTACCCGGCACGGTGGGGGCCTTGCGTGCTGGCCGGGCTGTCGGTGAGTTTGTAGCCGACTCCGAAGACGGTGAGCAGGTGGGCGGGCTGTCGCGGGTCGGCTTCGATCTTTTTCCGGAGGTTCATGATGTGGACGTCGACGGTCCGGTCGGTGATGTAGCGGCCGGAGCCGTGGATGGCCGCCAGCAGTTGGGGGCGGGTGAAGACTCTGTTGGGTTCGGCGGCCATGGCGGCCAGGATCTGGAATTCGCCTGGTGTGCAGTCGATCAGCCGGTCTTCTTGGCGCACCTCGTAGCGGATGGGGTCTACCGTGAGGCCGCCCACGTGGAAGGAGCCGTCGGGAAGGCCGGCATGCCGTGTCCGGCGGAGCAGCGTGCGTACCCGGGCCATCAGCTCGCGCGGGCTGTAGGGCTTGGTCATGTAGTCGTCGGCGCCCAGGTCCAGGCCGAGGAGCAGGTCGTCTTCCGTGGAGCGCGCGGTGAGCAGCAGTACGGGCAGGTCTGTCTCGCGCCGAAGGATGCGTACCACGTCCAGTCCGTCGGTTTTGGGCATCATTACGTCCAGGATGAGCAGGTCGGGCTCTTGGCGGCGGACCTCTTCGAGTGCGGCCCGCCCGTCGTGGACGACGGTGACGGTGTGTTTCTCGTGTTCCAGGTAGCGGTGGATCAGTCCGGCCTGCTTCTTGTCGTCTTCCGCTACGAGGATGTATGCGCACACATGGGTGATCGTAGGCGAGGTGTGGCACTGCAGGCTGGGAACCGGGCCGGGGCCGGGGCGTCCAGCAGGAGCTGAGGGGTTCTTCATATCCGGTCGTGGTTTGTGGTGCTGCGCGTGTATCGGTTGTGTGGGCGGGTCGTCTTCGGACGTGTCTCGGCATGTGGGGGTCGGTGGTTCGTGGATGTGTGCGGGTCTGCAGGCCTGCGGCTGGCAGTCGGGGCTGTGAGCAGTTGGGGGCTGGGCCTGGATTTCGTCGGGGCGTGGTGCTGGGGGGTGATCGTCGTGGGTGGGCCGGTTCAGGTGTTTCGGCGCAGGCGCGTGATCGCGGTGATGATGAGTACAGCAGCTCCTGCGCCGGCTGCCCATAGCGCTGCCGGGCCGGGCTGTGCACGGTGCCTGTTGCCGGTGGTGGTGTCGGTGTCTTCTGGTGCGGGGCTGCTGCCGTGCGAGGTGGTCTTTATCTTTACTTCGGTGATGTCCTTGGCCGGCTGGGCCGTGCCGTTGAGGATGGCTTCGGCTTTGTCCTGGCCGCGCAGGTGGCGGTCGAAGAAGGCGGTCACGTAGGTCTTGGCCACCTCGCGTTGCTGAGTGGGGGTGAGCTGCTGGACGGCTGCTGAGCCTTCGCCGCTGGTTGTCCGGCAGCGGCCTCCTTCTTCATGGGTGGCGTCGTCGCTCGAGGCGGGCTGGCCGCCGTCGGGGGACCATTGTGTGTTGAAGAAGTTGTGGTTCGCGCCCTGGACGGAGAACTGGTGGGTGGGGTAGCGGTTGCGGCTGTCGCCGAGCGCCGCCGCGGTTTTCCCTTCTTGGTAGAGGCCGTCGCAGGTGCCGAGGAGGGTCGCGAGGGGAAGGCCGGTCACGGGAAGTGGTTCGGGGACGGCCAGGGCGGCTGGTTCCATGGCGAAGACCGCCTTGACCTGCACTCCGGATGGCCATGCCGGGCGTTTTTTGTCCGAGGCGTGATCGAGTACGCCGGCGCCGCCGCGTGAGTGTCCCAGAGTGCCGACGCTGGCCATGTCGATGCGGTTGGTGAAGTCCACCGGCTTGGCTTCGCCGGTTTGCGGGTCGGTGAATTTCCCGGCGAGCTCTCCCCTGCCGGAGGCTGCCAGGCCTTCCCACATTGCCAGATGCTTGTTCAGCAGACTGGTACGCAGAGCACGGCCTTCCAGCTGCTGCTGGGCATCGACGCTGTCGGCGCTGATCGACACGACTGTGTAGCCGCGGCTGGCCAGTTCCTTCCCGAGGTAGTCGTACCCGCGGTAGCTGCGCATCGGCTGGACGTCCGGTGCGCAGGGCCAGCGTCCCAGGGCTTGTCTGTGGGCGGTGGCCTTGGCGCGCTGGTTCTCCGTTTCTGCGGTGTCGCCCCTGGCTTCGGACTGCTTCGCGGCGAGCTCGGCTGCGGCGGCCGCGGTTTCGGCGTCCTTGTCTGCGCAGCTGTACCAGGAGCCGTGCAGCATCATCACCAGTGGCAGGGCTCTGCCGCCGGGCCGTTTGGGGTAGTGCACGATGCCGGCGAGCTCAACGGGCGGAGGATTGTGTCCCTGTGCGGTGAAGGCCGAGTCGCCCAGGTTGTAGACAGCCGAGCCGACCTCGTACGTCCTCGCATCTGTGCTCGGGTCCGGCGGTGCGGCGCCGGCGGGGACAGTGCCCAGCGCTGCTGTGGCCATCGCGGCGGCAGCGGTTGTCCAGAGCCGGGCAGTACACCGCATGTGGGGAACCCCTTTTCGGGTGGCGGCCTGTCGCCCTGATACAGGGGGACCAGGAGGAATGGCTGATGAGGACTTGCTTGTGGGGGCTGTCTCGTGAGTGCGGCCCCGTCTCCCGGCGGGGAGCCGCGCTGGCCGGCGACGGGACAGGAGTGGCGGGCCGTCTCACCGGCGGGGGTGAGAGGAGGTTGCCTGTGTATCCGGCATCCGGAAAGGGCGCACTGCGCTGCAGGCGCGCTCATCCGCCGGCCAGGGCCTCTACAGGGGTGAGACAGGAGGCTCGTACGGACGGGTAGAGACCCGCGGCCACCCCCACAAGCACCGCACCACCGAAACCGGCCGCGACGGACGTGAAAGGGATCACCGCCGGCCAGTCCTGGGACAGCGCGAAGGCTGCGGTAGCAGCCATGCCCAGAGCAGCGCCCATGATGCCTCCCAGCCCTGACAACGCGATAGATTCACTCATGAACTGACCCCGGATCTGGCCTCTGCTAGCACCCAGCGCACGGCGCAGACCAATCTCCCTACGCCGTTCCAGCACCGAGATAACCATAGTGTTGGCCACACCGATGCCGCCGACCAGGAGGGCCACACCGGCCAGTCCCAGGAACAGGGAGGAGAAGGCGGATTCGGTGACGCGCTTGGCGGCGAGGGCGTCGGAGGGGCGGCTGACCTGGACCAGGCCGAGGGACCCGGACTTTGAGGGAAAAGGACGCGGATCACCGGCCTCTACGCCTGCCCGCCCGACGGCGCGACGGTCATCTGCGCCGACGAGCTCGGGCCGGTGATCCCCCGCACCTTCCCGTCGGCACCGGGCTGGTCACCGGACGGCCACCGCATCAAATCCGAACTCGACTACAGCCGCGGGCAGGAGAAGACCTGGGTCTACGGCGGCCTGAGAGTGCGGGACGGACAGCAGGTCACCATGACCGCCCCTTCCCGCAACAGCACCTTCTACCAGCAGTTCCGGAAGCGGCTCGAGACCGGCAACCCCACCGGCAACCCCTACGTGATCACGGACAATCTCTCCTCGCACAACAGCCTGTCCACCCGGACCTGGCTGGAGGACCACCCCCGTATCCACCACGTCTTCATCCCCGTCAGCACCTACTGGTTCAACCTCCAGGAAAGCTGGTGGCGCATCTTCCGCAAGACCGCTCTCGCAGGCCAGTCATTCGCCGGACCAGCAGAGATCGACCACGCCACCCGCCTGGCAACCACCCAACTCAACACACGCGCACGACCATGGGTATGGGGCAGGCCCCCGCCCCCAACCCGCCAACTACGACGCCGATACGTGTACACCGAAAGAGGAATCGAGCAGTAATGGATGCTCTTATCTTTCGCTAAGAACGTTCCCTTAGCGTCTCGTTCATGATGACGCAACGTGGTGCAGTCGGATCTGTTGTCCTCACGGCCGTCGCCCTGACGGCCGGCGCCGGGGTCGCCGCCGCGGCTCCCGCACCCGCCAGGGCCGCCGCCGTGTCCCACGGCAAGGTGACGGACAATCTGTACATGTCGCTCGGTGATTTCGAGGATGCCACGTCCGGCGAGAACCCGAAGGTCAAGGCCATGATTGACCGTCCGGACATCGGCGGCGTGCAGGTGGTGGTGCCCTGGAAGGCCCTTGAGGGGAAGAAGGGGGAATACAAGTGGTCGCGGCTGGACGATGCCCTGAAGTATCTCCAGGAACGTCACAAGAAGCTGTTCGTCCAGGTCCAGGACCGGTTCTTCGACATAGCCATGAAGGACGCCAATGTCCCCCAGTACGTGAAGGACGAGGGCGGGGTCGCGCCGACGACCGATGAGAACCCTGACAATCCCACCACCCGCGGGGCCATGGCCGCGCAGTGGAACAAGGATGTGCGGGCGGACTTCCAGGCCATGCTGAAGGCGATGGCGGGGAAGTTCGACGGCAAGCTCGCCGGGGTGAACCTTCCGGAGACCGCGGTCGAGGTGGACACCAAGACGGATCAGACCAAGTACACCCCGAAGTCCTACATCGATGCCGAGATCGACAACATGCGCTACGGCAAGAAGGTCTTCACCAGGACGCAGTTCATCCAGTACATCAACTTCCTGCCGGACGACGACGACCACAAGCGCATGAAGGAGATGTTCGACCTCGCCAGGGACAAGAAGATCGGCATCGGAGGACCGGACACCCTGCCGGACCGGAAGTACCAGATGGAGAACTCCTACAAGTTCCTCCACGAATACAAGGATGCCCTTCCCCTCGTCGCGATGGCCGTCCAGGAACCCGACATCAACGCCAAGGACCCCCAGACCGGCAAGCCGTACACCCGCGAACGGTTCACGGACTTCGCCCACGACCACCTCGGCGCGCGCCACATGTTCTGGACCACCGAAGCAGACTGGCTGCACAAGCCCGCGGCATGACACATACACGAGTGCGGCTCCTCAACCCCGTGTGAGCGACCGAGCACTCCCTCAAGATCGCAAACAGGCAAGCTCAGGCCGGTGTGGGGATGTGCCGGTCGAGGAAGGCCCAGGTGCGTTGCCAGGCGGTCTCGGCGGGGCCGGGGCGGTATGCCCGGGAGCGGTGGCCGCCGGCGAAGGCGTGTCCGGCGTTCTCGCAGACGTGCTGGACGAAGCCGACACCGGCCGCACGCAGGGCTGTCCCGGTCGCCCGGACCTGGTCGGCGGGGACGACGTGGTCCTCGGCGCCGACGCGCAGCATTACGGGCGCGTCGACGGAGGCGGCGCGGTCGAGTACGGCATGCGGACCGGCCGCGATGCAGGAGCCGCAGAAGACGACCCGTAGACCTCCTGCTCGACGCCGTCGGGATACCGCGAGCGCAGGACAAGCCGATGCCCGCCCTGGTGCGTTTTGATCTCGTCCAGGGTGTTCTCGATTTCCCACCGCCGGTGGTAGAGGGCGGCGAGCTCTGCGGCAGGAGCCCGGCAGGGGTCGCGGAGCGTGGTGACGAGCCGGTAGACCGTCCCCTCACCGCCGTCGAGGGCGTACTCGATCACCCGGACCGTGGCAGGACCGCGGCGGGGGCCGCGGTCACCGGACGCGACGATCTCGGACAGGCAGGAACCACCACCGAGATCCCGGACGACAGGAAGCACGACGTTCCTGCGGACCCGCCACAACAGGCCGGCACCCGTGTTCGCGGCCGCGAGGCCCAACCCGAAGCCGGTGATCCCCCGGCCGGCAAGCACCGGCATGCCCGGCCCGAGCCGGCCCAGCAGACCCGGGATCAGGTGCTGTCCGTGCACCGACAGCGGTCCCGTTGCCGCGGCGAACACCGCGTGGGTCCCGCATTCCACCAGTGCCACAAGCCTGACCTGCGACGCGCACGACCTGGCGCAACGGGCACCGCGAGAAGCCGCTCACGACGCAGGCCGGGGACCTGGACCTGGCGATACCCAAGATCCACACCCCACCCCGCACACCAACCACCACCCCCACCCGGCGACCCGACCCAGCCGACCACGTGATCAAGGTCAACCGCTTCATGGCTGGTCCGCGGATCCGTCGGCCATGCGGAACGTCCGCCGATAAGCGAGCGGCGATACGCCGATCGCGGCATGCAGGTGCTGGCGGAGCGAGGCGGCCGTGCCGAACCCGGCGCGGCGGGCGATCTGGTCGATGGGGAGATCGCTGGCCTCCAGCAGGTGGCGAGCGAGCTCCACCCGCTGCCGGATCAGCCAGTCGCCGGGGCTCATCCCGACTTCCTGCCGGAAACGGCGGCTGAAGGTCCTCACGCTCACCTGGGCGTGCCGGGCGAGTTCGCTCAGCGGCAGCGGACGCTCCAGCCGTTGCAGCGCCCAGGCCCGAGTGGCCGCGGTCGCGGCCGTCGACGGGCCTGGCACCGGTTGTTCGATGTATTGCGCCTGCCCACCGTCGCGCCAGGGCGGCACGACGCAGTGGCGGGCCGTACGGTTGGCGACCGCGCTGCCGTGGTCACGCCGGACGATGTGCATGCACAGATCGACACCGGCGGCCACCCCGGCGGAGGTGAGCACGTCCCCGTCGTCCACGAACAGCACGTCCGCGTCCCATCGGACCTGGGGGAACAGCCGTCGACAGCGCTCGGCCTCCTGCCAGTGCGTGGTCGCGGGGCGGCCGTTGAGCATGCCGGCCGCGGCGAGCAGGACGGCCGCTGTGCAGATCGACACCACGCGGGTGCCCGGCCGCAACGTGGCGAACAGGCCCGGCTGCAGTACGAGCGGGTCCTCCTCGTCCGCGGGCTCCCACACGAACGGCGGGATGATCAGGGTGTCGGCGGTCTCGAGCGCTTCGATGCCGTGTTCCACCGCGATGGCGAAATCGGCGGAGGTGGTGACCGGGCCGCCGTCGAGCGAACACGTGATCACCTCGTAGAGCCGCTCACCTGCAGGGCCCCGGGCCGCGCCGAAGATCCGCGCGGGGATCCCCAGCTCGAACGGATAGACGTTCTCCAGGACGAGTACGACGACACGATGCATGACCAGATCCTTGCACATCATGGCCATCAGGCCACTTTCTGCCGTCCACCGACGCCAGCACACTGATCGCAGTCGTCGTACGCACGCGGAACATGCCGCGAGGAAGGCGTACGCATGGAACGTGCCACGAGGAAGGAAACCCATGCGCGCGATCAGCCAAGAGGCCCTGGGCGGCCCGGAGGTCCTCACGGTCGTCGAGCTCGACCGGCCGGCGCCCGGTCCCACCGACATCCTGGTGCGGGTTCACGCCGCCGGCGTCAACCCGACCGACTGGTTGCACCGCGCGACAGGGCTTTACCTGGGCGCGCCGCCGTTCGTCCTGGGCTGGGACGTGTCCGGCGTCGTCGAGGCAGTCGGCGCGGGCGTCACGCTGCGCAAGCCGGGCGAGGAAGTCTTCGGCATGCTCGACTACCCGCGAGGCGCCGGCGCCTACGCCGAATACGTGGCCGCCCCGTCCCGGAACTTCGCCCTCAAGCCGGCCGGGATCGACCACACACAGGCCGCCGCGCTGCCGGTGGCCGCACTCACCGCCTGGCAGGCCCTGGTGGACACCGCTGACGTCCAGCCCGGCCAGCGCGTGCTCATCCACGCCGCGGCAGGCGGGGTGGGCCACCTCGCCGTGCAACTCGCCAAGGCCCGCGGCGCGCATGTGATCGGTACCGCCAGCGCGCCCAAACACGACTTCGTCCGCCGTCTGGGCGCCGATGAAGTGATCGACTACACCCGGACCGATTTCGCCGAGGCGGTGCGGGACGTCGACGTCGTGCTCGACGCGGTCGGCGGTGACTACGGCCCACGCTCGCTGCGAACCCTGCGCCCGGGCGGCATCCTCGTCGCCATCGTCTTCTCGCATGTCGAATACATGAAGTCAGCGGCCGAGGAACGTGGCGTCCGGCTGGAATACCTGACCGTCGAAGCCGACCACGCCGGCATGACGGCTATCGCCGCGCTGGCCGGCAAAGGCCTCCTGCGCGCCGAGAGCGAGAGCGTACTGCCACTGGAGCAAGCCGCCGAGGCGCACCGGCGCGGCGAGACCCGCCGTACGGCCGGCAAACTCGTTCTCACCGTGGCCGACTGATCTTTCGGCCACGGTGAGGGTCCGCACGATCCCCGCCCAGCATCGCGGGGACCTCGTCCGAGCGTGTCCGTCCGCCGTGGATGCCACCCGGCGGCACGGGCCGGGTCATGCGGTCCTACCTTGTTTCGTGGGCTGGACGGGCCGTCGTAAGGCCCAGAAGACCCCGGGTACGGCTTTCAAGCCGTCATCCGCGAACTCACCGTTCAGGACATCCACCCCAGCGAACGACTCGGCCGACACCGCTGGGCCAACATCTCCTGGCTGAACGGTCACCGCAGGCTCAACCACCGCTACGAGCGCCACCCGGGCAACTACCTCACGTTTCCCGGGCCGGCGACCGCCCTCGGCTGCTGCAAACACTTCCGCAACCTCACCGTGCAGGGCACGCTCTACGAGCCTTGCTCCGCGAGTGCAACCTTCCGGCCGGTCCGTGCCGCCCCTCGGATCTTCTCCAGCATGCCGTGCCGCCGCAGAGACGGCGCTGATCTGCACCAACACCATGCACAAGGCCGCCGACCACATCGAGGCGACGGTCTCCACCCCCCTGCTGCACCCAGCCGATGCCACCGCAGAGGCCGTACGGGCGCCGGGCCCGCACCGAGCCGGCCTGCCGGGCACCGCGTCCACCATGGAGCAGGATTTCCACCGAGACCGTCCCGAAGCCGGCGGACCCGATGTGCACATCCCGGACACTGACGGGCGCACGATCGTTCACCACGTGATCCACGAGGAGCTCTGCCCAGGCATCGTGCGGGAGGAGTCACACGCCGCCTGCCAGGAGGTCATCACGGACCTGGCCGCCGGCGGCGCGGAAGGCATCATTTTGGGCTGCACCGAAATCGAGCTTCTCATCGGTTCCAAGGACAGTCCCGTCCCGCTCTTCCCCACCGCACGACTCCACGCTGCGGCCACCGTGCACACAGGCCCTGTCCGGCACCCAGAACGACAGACCAACCGCATCCGCACCCCGCTGACAGCCGACCTGCACCGCCGGCCCGATCATCCGGCAGAAGCCACAGAACACGGCTGTCAACGGCCTGAACCCAGACCACAGTTGGAGGGCAGACCATCGAAGCGGGCGAGGACGTTTCCGCCGACGGCCGGGGCGGCCATGCCGCGCTCGGTCATCATCATGCCGATCGTCGCGCCGAGCCCGAGGGCTCGTGGCTGTCACGGCGTACGGCCGTGCCGGTGCGCTGCTTCGTCTTCTCCTTGCGGGTGGCGCCGTTCTTCCCCGCCGCCTCCCGGGCAGCGACCAGAGCCCGGCGCGCGAGGTCGACCCCGCTCAACCCGGTGCTCACGCGATCACCGCCCCGGCCGTGTCGACGCCCGGCGGGCGGGCCGCGAGCCCGGGCAGCCGGTCCGTTCACGGCGCGGCCGAGGCCGTCCCGGTCCGGCCGCCTCAGGCACCGCCTGGGCGCGATCCCGGTCACAGGTGTTCGAAGAGCCTGGTCCACCATGTTGCCCGGCCACGGTGTGCGCCGTAGCTGATCACCGTTCCCGTCTCGTCGGCCAGCCAGGTCACTCCGTCATAGGGAGAGTGCAGCAATCGCTGGGGAACCAGTACGTACCCCAGGTCGGACAGCGCCGACTCGATCCGCCGGCGATCCGTTTCGGAGACCGCGCCGTCAGCCACGGCGTGGTCCAGGTCGTCGTGACTGTCGGGCGCCGGCGTGGTCACCACAGCCAGGTCGCCGAAGTTACTCAGCCGGACGGCGAGCGGCACGCCCGCCCCGGTCGCCGCAGCGGGGATACGCACCATGAAGGAGTAACTGGCGTCCTCCGCCGTGTCTGCGATGACGCAAGGCCGCGCGAGCTCCGTGTTCAACCGCCCGGTCAGCCGGGCCGCCCGCGACCTGGCCCGCGCGTAGTCGTACCCATCGGGGAACTCGAGATGGTCCGGCCCTGGCAGCCGGTCCACGGCGTGGAGCAGATCGAGAATCCGCTGGTCTTCGTCCATGGGCAACACCCTACGAAAGGCCGTCCTCTGCAGGCGGACGCAAGCCCGGCCGCAGCGCCCGCGCCCGGCAAGCCGCCCCGGCCCCCGGGCAAGCCCCTTTTCCGGCGTGGAACAGGGGCTTGCCCGGGCGGGTTTGCGGCTGGGCGTTGGATCCGTCAGAAGACCCGAACCGACTGGAATCCGTGCGTCATGTTGGAGCGGTGTTCCCCGGCAGGGATTTCACGGTAGGCGTGGCCGACGCCCTGGGCGCAGTCGGCGAGGGTGTAGATGCGGACGGTGTGTCCGCTGTCGTTGTAGAAGTCTCTCCCGCCCTGCACGTTCTTGCAGTGACCGGCCTGGTGTTCTCCCTGTCCCGCGACCCGGCTGACGACGTTGATCAGTTCCGCCCTGTTGTTGCTGGGGTGGCTGTAGACATAGAAGTGGATCGAGGCGCTGGCGCTTGAGGGCACGGCGACGGTGAGCGAGAGCGCGGCACCGAGCGGGGCCAGCGCCGTGACGAGGCGATTCATGATTTTGTTCCTCCTGGGTCGGGGACTGCATGGATGCCGTGCCGTTTCAGGGGTACCGCCGCACAAGCGCTCCCGGGCGGGTTCTCACCCGGTGCTGTGCGTGAAGCGGGCAAATTGCCTTCAGCGGCCCGCCGGAGGGGTGTTCGGCAGTGCGTGCTGTGGGCGTCCGTGCAGTGCGCCTGGCGCCTGCCTCCCGCTCTCCTCGGCGATCCCGCCGAGGCGTCGGGAGCCGGAACAGCTACGGCCACCGCCTCACGCTAGGCGCATCCCATGCCAGGTGCCCGTCGTGTTGCGCCGGACAGGCGAACACCCCGGCGTCACGACGAGCACCCGGGGCACCGGCCATCCCACAAGGCTCTACGGCCCAACCCCCAACTTCATCGGTCGGGTCGCCCGGGGCGTCTCAGCCTTGGGCGACCCGACCAATGTCGAAGACGGGCCGTCAGCCCGGGAACCTGCGGCGCCGGGAACGAGGAGAACGCGTCGGGTCAGCCCGTGACAGTGCCGGCCGGGTCCTTCGCCTGCCGCACGGGATCATCCGAGAGGTCGGATGCATGATCTGCGGCCCACTGCGCCAGCGTGCGGCCCGGCCTGCCCAGGACTCGTTCGACGTCGGGCCGAACCTCGGGCGGCTCCTGCGCGTACTCGGCCTGGTAGCCCAGCAGGTATTCGGCGATGTCCCACGGCATCCCGGCCGTGATGTATGCGGCGCGGGCCTGGCCGTACGTCACCGGCTCGAAGCTCAGCGGCCTGCCCAGGCCCTGAGCGATCGCCGCGGCCTGCTCCCGGTGCGTGAGCTGCTGTGGCCCACTCAGCGAGTACGCGTGCCCGGCGTGGCCGTCCGAAAGGAGCGCGGCAGCGGCCACCTCGGCGATGTCCGCCTCGTGGACGGGGACACCGAGCGCGTCGGGGAAGGCGCTGCGCACCGTGCTCTCCGCGCGGATCGAGGCGCCCCACATGTCCAGCTTGTTACTGGCGAACTCGCCCGGCCGAATGTGCGTCCATTCCAGACCCGAGGCTTCGATGACCTCCTCGACGTCGCGCAGCATTTCGTAGCTGCCCGGCCGCCGTACGGTGACGGCGAGGCCGGAGAGGTTGACGATGCGCCTGGCCCCCGCGTCCGTGGCGAGCTCCACGAAGGCGCGGGCCTGCTGTATCGCACGTTGCGGGCCGAGTGCTCCGGACAGGTAGTAGACGCCATCCACTCCGTCGAGTGCCGTCGCGGCTCCTGTGAGGTCGGTGAGGTTGCCCGCTACCACCTCGACGGCATCAGGAAGTTGAGCGTCTTCCGGGTTCCTGGTCAGGGCCCGCACTCGCTGTCCGGCCCCGAGCAGCCGGTCGACCAGGGCGCGGCCGGTCCTTCCCGTCGCGCCCGTTACGAGAATGGTCATGGATTCCCCTTCGCTTGTGGGTGCCGAACCCGTCGGCGGGCGGCCGACGATAGGCCCGTATGGCTCTTGTGCGCACATCTCATTTGGTGGATCAGCAGGGTGACTCATCACGGGCGCGTACGATCACGGGAATGGAGGCACTCGCTCAGCGCCTGGTCCCCGACGAGATGTGGGCGGCGACTCGTCCGCTCCTGCCCGCCCTGCCGTTGCGGCCCCAGGGCGGTGGCAGGGCCGCGGCTGACGCGCGCAGGGTCATGGTCGCCGTCGTCTACGTGGTCACCAGCGGCTGCGCGTGGCAGCAGCTGCCCTCCTCGTTCGGGGTCAGCGTACCTACGGCCCACCGCTGGTTCACCCGCTGGAGCAGTGCGAATCTGTGGCAGAACCTCAGCGAGACGACGTCCCACACCCCGGCGCTCGCCGCCTGGACCAGGACGATCCACGAGTGTGCAGCACTCCGCGTCCACCGCTGAGGGACTCACCAAACGAGACATGGCGCTGCTTCCCGCGCCCGTCACGGGCATGCAGGGACCGCCGTCGTCGCTTCCGCAAAGCCCCCTCGTCCTTGCCGCCTTCGCAGGCACACCCCCTGCCGGGCGGCCGGCCCGGTCACCGGCGTACGAGCCCCCGGGCATGAACGGCACTCCTTCATCGGTGCACGGCGCCCTGATCCGGGACCCGGAATCATCCATGACCAACTGCCGGACCACACCCGACCACACGCCGGCAGACCCGCCCCCTCCCCCCTCCTCTGCACTCCATCGAAAACAAAGCAAGATCACCAGACTGCCTTCGAAAAACAGACACCAGAGCGCAGGCGCGCCTTCAAAACCACCAGACCCGACTACAGGCCCCGGCACAGACCGCCCGGACCAGCAGTCCGCACCATCGGAAGGAGGCCTTCTCCACTCATCACGGCGCGCCACCGGACAGAGCAGCCACCGGAGCCGAGGCCATGGCGGTACGTGGGCCGTGCCGCGTCTTTACGCGGCGAAGCCGACGCTGGTGCAGTACTCGTAAGCCCCCCACTGACTGCCCAGGTCCGGGAGCACCTCCGTGGTCCACGCGTCGTCCAGGCCCTGCTCGTCCCCGGCCGCTCTCCACAGGCCCACCCCCGGATCCTCGGAGCGCGTCGTCGTGATCCACGCGGCGACCACCTGTGAGGAGATCCGTATGCCGTACCTGATCCCGCCCTGCAAGCCGCTGACCGAAGAGCAGGTGGAGCATGCCTTCGACTATGTCCTGGCCCTGCAGACGGGCGACGGGGGCGCCGTCGCCGGCCGCGCGGACGCCGACCCGGCGCTCGTTATCCAGTGCTGTCAAGCAAACCACCAGGTAGATCCGAGGTGTTGTTCCCTCACCTTCGCCCAGGCTCGGCGAATGGGTCCCCCGCTGGCTGCCCGGCGGTGGGTCGGCGTTGGTAGAGGGTGATTTCCAGGTCGCGGGCGGTGTGGTGGTAGGCCGGGGACAGGCCGGCGCGGGTGAGGGTGTGTTCCTGGGACGCCGCTGTGCGGGCGGCGGTCTGGCGGGAGCCGGTGGAGAGGTGTCGGCAGGTGATGTGCCAGACGCGGGGTGCGTGGGCGAGGCGCTGGTGCAGGAGGGCCGGGTCGGCGGGCTGGTTGTCCAGGGTGCCGCGTTCGGCGGCCGTCTCGGTCGTGCCCAGGTCGGGGAGGTGGGCGAAGACTTCCGGGTAGGCGGAGGGGATCAGGTCGCACCGGCCGCCGCTGAAGAGGACTCCGTCCCCGGGGGCGGCGTGGCTCCGCAGTGTGGTGAGCACGGCGGTGGTGTCCCAGTGCCGGCTGTCCTGCTGGCGTATGGCGAGGTGGGATACGGCGATCGGGGCGTCAGCAAGAGTGCGAGCAGTAGCTGCTTGGGCCGTGGGAGGACGGTGGCGGCCGCGGCGAGGAGCAGTGCCAGGGCGGGCAGGCAGAAGAGCAGGTAGCGGTAGGCGAAGAGGGGCTGGTCGAGGGAGAGGCCCAGGAGGAGCAGCGGGGGGATGGCCAGCCAGGGCGCGCCGACGGCGAGGGCCAGGGACGGGGTCTTGCGCCGGCGGGCTATGAGGAGGGCGACGGCGGTGAGGGCGGTGAGGGTGAGGAGGAGTTTCAGGGCGGTGGGGAGGGTGTCCTGGCCGGGGGTGAGCAGCCAGGTGAGGTAGTTGTACGGGGTTGTGGCGGTGACCGGTGGGGCCTCGCCGACGGCGGAGCGCTGGGAAAAGCCGAGGATCAGCAGTGGGATGACGGCGGTGATGCCCACGGCCTGGGCCGCCAGCAGGCGTATGAGCACGCGGCGGCCGGGACGCCGCAGGGCCACCGTGACCGCGTGGGCGACCACCAGCAGCAGTCCCATCACGTTGAACCAGCCCAGCAGGGCGATCAGCACGGCGTAGCCGGCCACCCAACGTGCGTGGCCGGACAGGGCCTTCACCATGGCGCCGGTGGCCAGGACCGCCACCGCCATGACGAAGGCGAACGAGCGGGCTTCTTGCGCGTACCGCGACGCGGTGGGCAGCACAGCGAGCAGCAGCCCCGCGTACAGACCGAGACGCGGACCGCCGAGCAGCCGCCCCAGCCAGGACAGACCGGCCGCCGCGACGGCCACCGCCACTGCGGAGGGCAGTCGCATCGTGAACTCGCTGACCCCGGCGGCCTGTCCGACCAGGTACATCAGTACGTAGTGCAGGCCGTGCACCGCGTCCACGTGCCCCAGCAGCTCCATCAGCTGCGGCCAGGACCGATGTGCCACGTCCAGGGTGACGATCTCGTCGGTCCACGCGGACGGGTCCGCGATCCCCCACAGCCCAAGACCGAGCCCGACCAGCGCCGACGCCCACACAGTCGCCCGGTCCCAGCTGGGCAACAGCGTACGAATGATGCGGAGAAGAGACGTTCCCATCCCACTGGCCGCACTGTCGGCGGGCCGCCACTTCGGGAGGATGGCGTGCCGGCTATGGCCGAGAAGGCCCTCCTGGGCCATAGCTCCTCCCGGGATGGGACCGGCGGGTGCGCGGGGGACGGCAGGCGTGGTGGCATGAGCGGAAGGGGGCATGGTGATGCTTTCTTTGCGGTATTGCCGGTGGGCCCCGGAGCGGGGCAGGCGGGAAGGCCCGGGCGGCGCGCAGCGGCAAGGGCGGGGACAGACGCGAGCCTGGGCAGCGGCGGGAGTGCGATGCGGGCGCCCCTCGCCGGCTCGGTAGCACGATGAGGCCCCTGCGAACGTGATGGCCGCGTTGCCAGGGGGTGTCGCCGCGCCAGTTGCCGCCGGAGAAGAGCAGGGCGCTTTTTGCTCCGTCGTGCTACCCCCGGCTCTTCAGCCGTGACGGGCCAGGAAGCGGGGCGGGCGTGACTTCGCCGGCCTGCTCGCGGTCCGCGGCCTGGCGCCGGGTAGTGCGGGCAAGCGCGGCCATCAGGACGGGGACCGCGGTGTGGGGGCGGCGAGCGGACCGCATTTCCGATGGCCGCTCCAGCTCACGAGGAAGGCGGGGGTGGGTTCGCTGCGACGACCGTGTACGTGTGGTCGCAGCAGCCTTCTCGTGGAAGGGTTACTGCCCGCCGAGGCAGTCGGCCTGCGAGGCGATCCGGCCTCCGCGCAGGTGCAGGATGATGCAGAAGCCGGCGGTGACCGGCCGCCCGGCCGGGGGCAGGCCCGGGTGCGCCCCGGAGCCGGCGCCCGCGAAGCCGGTTTCGACGGCGACGGCGTCCCCTTCGGCGATGACCCGCTCGAGCGTCAGGGTCCGGTCCGCAACCGCGCCCGCGTACTCCCGGATGTGGCCTACGAAGGCATCCCGGCCGGTGAAGGCGAGCCCGAAAGCCCCGCAGGCACAGACGACGTCGTCGGTGAGCACCGCCCCGAACCGGTCGAAGTCCTGCCGGTTACAGGCGTCCACCCACTCGTGAACGAGCTCGTTGACGTCCGCGTTGCTGCTCATGACTGCCAGCCTTTCCGTGCCTCGTGAAGTCGTATGCACAGGCTGGCATTGATATAGGCCAATTCATGTCCTATATCCCTAAGTCGCTGGTTGATCAGACATTAGGACGTTTCCTGTCCTATTACGGGCACGCTTCCGCTATGACTTCTCAGGACAACACCAGGATCACAAGCGGGAGCACAGCTATGGGCGGGGGGGGAAGGCGCCGGCCGGGAAGGTTGCGCTGACTGCGGGAGCGACCCGGAGTGCGGGCCGGGTGGCTGCATAGGTGACAACGGGGATCAGGCACACATTCCGTGAGGACGATCACCGGGTTCCGTCCTCGTGACATAGCGTCATCTGGGATCGTGGTGCGGTGTGATGACTTCGTAGCGGTTCTGTTTCCGCACTTCAGAGCTGTACTGGTGGAGCGGGTGTTCCTTGAGAGCGGGGCGGTCAGAGTTGTGGCCAGAACGCGGGATCACGTGGTGCGGTGCCCGGACTGCGCGATGTGGTCAAACCGGGTGCACAGCTCCTACGAGCGGCGGCTGGCCGATACCCCGGTCGGCGGCCAGGCGGTGCGGGTTGACCGTGCGTCGGCTGTACTGCGAGAACGCAGCTTGTCCACGGCGTACGTTCGTCGAGCAGGTCGAGGGGCTGACGGTCCGTTACGGCAGGCGGACGCCAACTTCCCGCCGGGTTCTGGAGGCGGTGGCCGTCGCTCTCGCCGGCCGGGCCGGGAGTCGTTTCGCTGTGGTACTGCACAGCCTCGTCAGTCGGACGACGCTGCTGCGGCTGGTGGTGGCCCTGCCAGATCCGGCCTGGACGATGCCGAAAGTGCTGGGGGTCGACGACTTCGCCACCCGTCGCGGACAGCACTACGGCACCGTGCTCATTGACTGCGAATCCGGTCAGCCCCTCGACCTGCTGCTCGGACGGGACGCCGAGACGCTGGCCTCCTGGCTGCGCGACCACCCCGGTACTGAGATCATCTGCCGTGACCGGGCAGGCGCCTACGCTGACGGGGCTCGCACCGGTGCACCTCAAGCGGTGCAGGTCGCAGACCGTTTTCATCTGTGGCAGAACCTCGGCACCGCGGTCGAACGCTGCGTGCGCCAGCACCATGCGTGCCTCAAACGGGCGGAGAACGAGCCGGGCGTCCTCGCGAACAGTTCCCTCGCCGACGCGCCGAGCATAGCGAAGGCGATGTCACCGATCGAAGCCCGCATCCGGGAACGTCACGCGATCGTGCACTCCCTTCTGGACCAGGGGCACGGCATCCGCGAGATCGCCCGGGAGCTACATATGGGCGGCAACACCGTCCGCCGGACGGCCCACGCCGAAACCCCTGAGCAACTGCTGACGGGACGGCAACAGCCCCGGCCCAGCCAACTCGACCCCTACAAAGCCTACCTGGACAAACGCTGGGCCGAGGGAGTCACAAACGCCATTCGTCTGCATGCCGAACTCGCCGAGCTCGGCTACCGGGGCAACTACCAGATCATCAGCGACTACCTGCGACCCCGCCGCCGACAACGCATCCGCGTCGTCGGACCGGCCCCGCCCGGAGCCCGCCAGGTCACCGGCTGGATGATGCGGCACCCAGACCACCTCCGAGATGACGAGCGCCGGCAGTTCAACGTGATCCTCGCCCGCTGCCCAGAGCTGGCCGCCGCCGACCGGCTCGTCCGGGCCTTCGCCGACATCCTCACCACCCGCTCCGGCCAGCACCTCAAGGACTGGGCCGTCGCCACCCGCGCCGAAGACCTGCCAGGCCTGCACACCTTCGTCACCGGCCTGGAGAAAGACTGGGACGCCGTCCTCCAGGGCCTGACCACCCACTGGAACTCCGGGCCAGTCGAAGGCCGGGTAAACCACATCAAGATGGTCAAGCGCCAGATGTTCGGTCGCGCGAAGCTTCCTCTGCTTCGCAAGCGCGTCCTGCTCACCGCATTCCGGCCGCCGCCACCGCCAGTAACCAACGACAACCCCGGTGATCGTCCTCACGGAATGTATGCCTGATCCGACAACGGAGAGCACTTGTCAGCAGGTTCCGAGAGCGGACGATGACCTGGCGCCGGGAAAATGTTGTCGAGATCTGGCAGCACCGGCACGTCGGCAGCCGGGCTGCCTGGCCGAGGCCGAGGAAGCGTGTCGAGCGGTCATCCGACGGCCCCGCAGGAGCTCTCTCCCGCAGAGCCTGGCCTGTAAGGCATGATCGCGAACATGAGCGAATCGGAACTGGACCTGCTCTCACGGCTGTGGGAAGAGCACATGCACGCGCCATTCCCACCACACATGCGCGGTCGAGAGATCGAAGGCGAAGACATGGTGCTGCTCGACGCGGACATCGCCGGCTGTGTCCTCTCGTCGCTGTCCGGGCCCCTTGATGAGAAGCGCCGCAAGATCCTTCTCATCTGCCTCGCGGCCGTTGAGAAGCTCTTGCCCTCGATCGATGATGAGGACGGCGCGACCGAGTACTACAAACACCTGCGGGACATGGCTGCGTTGGCTGTCGAACTCGGGAACGCCAACGCCCGGTAGCGTCGAGTGGTGCGGGCAGTGGATCAGCCGACGGCCTGCTGTTCGGCGCGTGCGCGGGTGGCGGCGAGGCGGTAGGAGTCGGTGCCGGTCTCGATGATGTTGCCGCCGAAGGTGAGGCGGTCGACGATGGCCGCGCAGAGCCGGGGGTCGGTGAAGGTCTTGGTCCAGCCGGAGAACGACTCGTTCGAGGCGATGGCCACGCTGTTCTTTTCCTCCCGCTCGGTCAAAACCTGGAAGAGGAGTTCGGCGCCGCGCCGGTCGAGCTCCATGTAGCCGAGCTCATCGATGCACAAAAGATCCACACGGCCGTAGCGGGCAATCGTCTTGGTCAGCTGCCTCTCGTCTGCGGCCTCGACGAGCTCGTTGACCAGCTTCGTGGCCAGCACATACTTGACCCGGTAGCCGGCCATCGCGGCTTCGGTGCCGAGCGCGATCAGCAGGTGGGACTTGCCGGTGCCGGAGTCGCCGATGAGACAGAGCGGCAGGCTCTTCTTGATCCACTCGCACTTGGCGAGGGTGTGGATCAACGCCGCGTCGATGTTGGGGTTGGCGTCGAAGTCGAACTTGCGAAGCGACTTGTCGCGGGGAAAGCCGGCGGCCTTGATGCGCCTCTCGGAGCGGCGCCGGGCCCGGTCGTCACACTCCGCCAGCAGAAGTTCAGCGAGGAAGCCGAGGTAGGACATCTGCTCGCGGCTGGCGGTCTCGGCGAGTTCGGGGAACTGGTTACGGATGGTCGGCAGCCGCAGCATCCTGCAGGCCTGGTCGACCGCCGCGGTGGCGGCCTGCTCGGTGAGTCCTCGCTGGCGGGGGGGTGCCTCTATGTCTTTCGTCAAGCGAGGCGTGGGGTTTTCGGTTCGTAGAAGGTGCCGTCGCGGAGCATCGCGAACAGCACGCTGATGCGGTGCCGGGCGAGGCGGAGGAGAGCCTGGGTATGGGTCTTTCCGCGGGCCCGGCACTTGTCGTAGTAGGTGCGGGAGGCGGGATCGTGCAGGGCAGCGAACGCGGACAGGAACATCGCGCGTTTGAGCTGTCTGTTTCCCCCGCGGGGTGCGTGTTCGCCGTGGATCGAGGCCCCGGAGGACTTCGTAGTCGGGGCGAGGCCGGCGTAGGAGGCGAGGTGGGCGGCGGTGGGGAAGCTGGTACCGTCGCCGACGGTGACCAGCAAGGTGGCGGCGGTCCTGACCGCGACCCCCGGCATCGAGGTCAGGACCGGGGAAAGAGGGTGAGCCTCCAGCAGCTGGCCGATCTGGGTTTCCAGGGCTCGTCGTTGCTCATGGACGGCGGCGAGCGAGCGGGCCAGCGACGGGATGACGACGTCGAGAGTGCCGGTTCCCGGGACCACGACAGTCTGCTCGTCGAGCGCGTCGAAGACCTCGTCGATCAGGCGGGTGGCCATCCTGGGGGCCTTGGGCCGGATGACTTCCACGAGCCTGCGGCGTCCGACTTTTCGCAGGGCGGCCGGGGAGCCGTGGCGTTCGAGGAGCCGGGTGACGGCCTGGTGGTCGAGCCGGGGCCCGAGGACACGTTCGAGGCTGGGGTGGAACTGGGTGAGCAGGCCGCGGATGCGGTTGCTGGTGCGGGTGGCCTCGGCGGCGAGGTCCTGGTCGAAGCCGGTCAGGACGGTCAGTTCGGCGGTGATCTCGTCGGTCAGTTCCAGCGAGCGCAGGGTGTGCGGCATGGTGCGGGCGGCGTCCGCGATCACCGCGGCGTCTTTCGCGTCGGTCTTGGCCTCGCCCGGGTAGAGATCGGCGATCCTCCGCATGGCAAGTCCTGGCAGGTAGGCGACCTTGCAGCCCGCGTCCCTCGCGACCGTCAGCGGCAGGGCGCCGATCGAAGCCGGCTGGTCCACGATCACCAGGACGGTGCCGAACTTCGCGGCCAGCTTGTCGAAGACGGCCCGCAGTTTCGGTTCGCTGTTGGGCAGGGGTTTGTCGAAGACCTTCTTGCCGGCCGGGGTCAGCCCGTGGCCGTGGTGGGCGGTCTTGCCGACGTCCAGGCCGAGGAAGATGCCCACGTCGCCGGTGTCGAACATCGTGCGCTCAGCTCCTTTGGTGCGGCTGGCCCTGGCGTCGGTGTCGTACACGCGCATCCACGTTATGCAGACCTGCCGTCCGCGGACTGCCCGGCGTTGCACCGGACCGGACGGTGGCCGGACCTCTTATCAGCGTCTCCGACGGCACCCCTCGGGCCCGGTGACACCACCCCCCAGGTCATCCGTTCCAATGCCGTTGCTTTTGGGGTGCACGGGGTGTTGAGCCATCCGTGTTGGTGTCGCGTCTGGAGCGTCTAGGGCTGGGGATTCTGACCCGGTCGTGTCCCGCTGAACTGGTGGACCGGGTCGTGGGCAAGGCGGGTTGCGTGGAGAAGCGCCGCCGTCTCCTGTCGGCCCGGTTCACGGTGTACTTCGTGCTCGCGCTGTGCCTGTTCCCGCAGGCCGACTACCTGGAAGTGCTGCGACTGGTGAAGGCAGGTGAGCCGGTGCTGAGGCCATGGACGGGGGTGAACAAGTCTTCCCTGACTCGGGCCCGGCAGCGGCTGGGCTGGCCGGTGATGCGTGACCTGTTCCAGTGCGTGGCCCGGCCGCTGGGCAGGAGCGCGGAGCTCTTCCACGGGCTGCGTGTCCTGGCTATGGACGGGATGATGCTCGCCGTCCCCGATTCTCCCGGCAACCGGGAGGCCTTCGGCAAGTCCGGTTCGCAGCGCAGCCCGATCGGATACCCGCAGGCGCGGGTGGTCGCACTGGCGGAGTGCTCGTCGCATGCAGTGCTGGACGCGGTGATCGGTGGCTGGAAGGACTCGGAACGGATCGTCTCCGACGGGCTGGAGGCCCATATCTGTGCCGGGACGCTGGTGCTGGCCGATCGAGGGCTGTGGGGCCTGGCCCGGTGGCATTACTTCCGCAACCGTGGCGCTCATCTGCTGTGGAGGATCGAGCGGCGCAAGGCCCGCAGAGTCAAGGACGTTCTGCCGGACGGGAGTTACCTGGCCCGGATCCAGGCGAACAAGCACAGTAAAGCGGCCGGGACGGTCAAAGCCCCGCCGGCGCTGGTGCGGGTGATCGAGTACCGCATCGACGGCCAGGCGGACGTGATCCGGCTCATCACCAGCCTGACGGACCACGAGCAGTACCCGGCCGCTGAACTCGCCGTGCTCTACGCCCGGCGCTGGGAGATTGAGCTGGTCTTCGACGAGATCAAGACCCATCAGCGAGACAGACCCGTCCTGCGGTCGCAGACCCCGGACGGAGTGCGGCAGGAGATCTTCGCCCACCTGATCGTCCACCACGCGACCCGGGACCTGCTCAACGAAGCAGCACAGCTCGCTCAGACCAGTGCTGATCGGACCTCGTTCACTCGTGCTCTGCATGTTGTCCGCCGTTCGGTGATCGCGCCGTGCGGCTTTTCCCCCCTCGGCCCGCACGCGGGACCGCCGCCTCGGCCTCGCTGAGATCGGACTGGCACTGCTGCCACGACGACGCTCCCGCGACTGCCCCCGGAAGCTCAAATCGTCGATCACCCCGTTCGGCAGCAAGGCCCCCGACGAACCCGCCAGCCAGCGCCGCCCGGCGGTCACCATCACCGTGAACCACAGATGGCAGTAACCGTCAAAAGCAACGGCATTGTCATCCGTTCGACAGGGGGGAACAGTCATGCCGGGCCCGAAGGCCAGCGGCCCTCTTGCAGGACCACGGAAAACATAACGGGGGGAAGGTCACAGTCGTTCTCTTTCAGAGGGTGGGGCGGTCCGGCCGACGTAGTCGCAGCAACTGGTCGTAGTGGGCAACCGAGGAAAGCGGCCGCTTGTCGGGTGGCAGGTGAGTCAGGCGGCGTGAGGTCAGGGACGTGACATTTGACCGGCCGGCCGTGGGCGGAACAGGTTCCGCCGGGGCATGGCCGTCCTCCTCCGCCGCCTTGCGGGCCTCAAGTGCGACGGCGTCCGCGGTCAGCGCGCCCGTCTTCAGGGCCGCCGCGAGCCCGGTGACCAGGTGTTCGTGCGGTAGGTGGCGGCCGAGAAGGAGGACCTCGATCAACGCGCGGGTGCCGTCGCGTTCGCCGTGGGCCATGACCGCTGCCGCCCACCAGGCGTCATGGACCGGGGTGAATCTGCCTGCGGAGCGGGCCTGGTCGAGCGCGGTCGCTCCCGGCAGGGCGCCGGGCTTGCGCCCTCGCCGTCCAGGACCAGGCCCTCGATCCTGTATGCCTCCTCCGACTCCGGCAGCCCGAGGGCCTCGGCCTGCTCGGCGGTCAGCGGGAGCGCGACCTTGCTGGTGGTCACCGACTCGAACCCGTCCACCGTGCGCGTGTCCGCATGCACCTCGGTGACCGTGATCTCGAACCGCCGGCCACGGTGCAGATGCAGCCGCATGCCCGCAGCGAACTCCTCCCGGCCGCGCCGCACCCGGTCCCCCACCGCGGGCGGGACCCGCTGGGGCACATTGACGACGTACGTACCCCCGACACGAATATCCCTCATCCGCATCGGACACCTCCCACCACAGCGTCCAGGCAGCAGCTACATCGATCTGCCGCCCCATCCACCACAGGCACACCGCCCCGGATGGCACCACGCTGCGCACGGTGTATGCACTGGCCGTACCCGCCTGGGAGCTCGACGCCCTGTGGAAGGTCCTGGCCGCCCTGCGCCGCGCGCTCGCCGCCGAGCCGGGGCACGAGGACCGGCCGAGCTCATGTCCCAGACCGCCGCAGACTGGGGAGAACCACGCACCGCAGCCGGCCTCACCGCGCAGACCGAACGCATACTGGCAGTGCCCCTCCCCGGCATCTGGGAACGCCGCCTCAGCATGGCGCAGCCCGTACGGCGTGGACAAGGTCGTTAGTAAGGGAGGGTGCAAGCGCTGTCGCCCGGGTCCCCATCTGCCCATATGCAGGCTTGGACCTTTGCGCCGGGGCCATCCCAGATCCAGTCAGTGCGGGACCACTGTTTTCCCGGACCGAAGACGCGCACGCTGCCGATCTGCTCCCAGGTCTCGCTTCCGCTTCTCTGCCGGAGTAACTCACCACGACAGACTCCGCCGTACGTTGCCTGGTAAGCGGCGCGAGCCACCCAATAGTTCTTGGTGTCGTTGTACATACTGTCGATCAAGACTGTGCAGTGGCTTGTGTAGCCAGCCACGACGCCACCTTGATACCGGCTGTAGGAGTCGGCGAATGCCGGAGCGACGGCCAGGCTGGTCGACGCTACGGCCGCTGCCACGGTGGCGAATGCTTTGATGCTCTTGCGCATGGTCCCCCCTTGACGGATGGTGGCCCCGCAGCCGTGGATGGCGGCCGGCATGGGGCCGCGCTGAGCGGCTCCCCGCAAGGCTGGAACGCCCCCGCCAACTTGTCATCCCTCTGCGATTGAGCCGCCGGCCGGCACTGTACGTGACAGCCAACCTCGCTACAGATCAACAGCATTGACTTCGAGTCAGGTCCGATGGAGTCCCGCAATTCCGGGTTCTGGCCGATCTTCCCGGGCTTCGGACGGGGCCGGCGGGCATCAGCACGGGCCTGTGCGGCGTGAGGCCGGTAGGCCCAGCCGGAGCCGCCCCTGTGCAGCGGTATGCCGTTGCGGCGTATCTCCCGGCTGATTGTTGAGGGGCTGCGGCCCAGCTCGGCCGCGATGGTCCGGATGGACGCCTTCTCCCGCCGCCGGTCAGCGATATGGATGCGCTCGGACTCCCGCAGATAGCGGCCAGGGCCTGCCGAAGACGGCTCCCGGTGGACCGGGGGACGCGCCTTCGACAAGCCCTTGTGAGCATGGCGGCCGTTGCGCCACACCTTGCCGGTCCGCGGGTTGATACCCACGATCCGGCACGCCTCTTTGTTGCTGTAGCCCTGCCGCATGAGCTGGAAGTATGCCGTCCGCTCAGCGATCAGCTTCTTCCGTCCCTGCGGCCTCCGGTCCTCCCGGATCTGATGGTCCATCGCAATCCCCTGAGCTGGGGTGTTGCAACGACCACTAGAACCTAAGTGAGGGCCCGGGGCTCTTCGTGAATGCTGCCGCCTAACCGTCGCGGTCTTCCCGCCTGGCCCACCGGTGTGGGCCAGGAGCCCGCCGCAACGCCAACCGACTGACCGACTCGTCTCCGCGTTGATTAAGACGGCAGGGCATGGCGTCAGAGTGCCGGGTCAGCGGTCAGGTTCATCAGTCCGTGCTTCTTCGAGGGCAGGTAGTGCTCGCTGCCCTCGAAGTTGGCCCAGTAGCCGTTGGCAACCGTGTCCACCACGCCAGGCCCGAGGATCGCCGGCCCGTTGCACTTGGCTTCGCCATTGGTGTCGGTCACGTCACGGCAGATCTCGCCGCCGCCGCTGTTGGTGAACGTGACGAGCTTTCCCGCCACCGGCTTGTTGGTGAGGGCGTCGATGAGGAGCGCCTTGAGCCCGGCCGTGCTGAGGGGCAGGACGTTGACGGCAGCCTGGTAGGTCACCAGACGCGTCGGGTGAGGCCGCTCCTCCCAGCCGGCCGGATGTGCCTGAGCCGTGGCGGCTGCACTGAACAATGCAGCCACGGCGAGCATGGACGCGCCGACACAGGTCGTCCTGTTGGACATTTCGCTCCTTCGCAGACATGACGAGGAACCACTCCTCGCCCACGCTGCGATAAACGGTTCAAGAGATCAGAGGTCACCTGATCAGCCCAATCGTCACCCCAAGGAGCTCACCGCAACCCTCCCGGAGCTCGTGAGCACCGACCAGCAGCCTACGAATCGCAGGTTCCGGCACGGCTCCTGGAGCCCGCCAGGCACTACGAGTTCGGCGGCCGACCACCGCCGCCCACGGGCTCGCGGACGGGCCGGCTGTCGAGCGCTGTACGCAGTCGCTCGGCGGTGAGCCGGTACCGCTGGACGAAGTCCGGGTCCTGGAGCTGGGCAGGCTCGTGGAGCCGCTTGTCCGGGACGGGCCGGCGTTCTTGCGTCCTGCCGAGGGGAAGGCCGGGGCGTGAAGGCCGCTGGTCTCCTGGGGGGCGTTGGGTGGCTGGTGTCTGGCGGATAACGGGTTCACAAGGCCCGGGCCCTGCACCGGCGTCTGATGTGCCGGGTTGCCGGGGCGGTTCGGGTAACCTGCCTGCCCTCCATGCCCTGCCGGTCCGGCCCCGGCACGGGCCGCAGGGTCAGACTGCGCTCGGGAGCCCCACGACGTGGTCCGGAGTGTCCACCCAGATGTGCTGCCGGCCATGGCCGTCGACCGTCAGGCCGAGGCGGCCGAGCCCGGGTCGGCCCTGCCCGTCCCACCAGGCGTGAGCGGCCTCGGCCTCGTCCCACAGCCGGCGGCCGCCGTACTGGTACACCGTGGACGACTTCTCGTCCTCGCGGAACAGCACGCACGCCCAGGACCGGTCGCCGCCGAGGCTGCACAGCCACACCGGCTGCCGGCCGTCCTGCGGCGCGTCGAAGACGACCGCACAGTCCGGGACGAGGAGGCCGAGGACGAACCGGGAGATGTCCCACTCGCCCGCGAGCGTCGCGCCCAGAGTGAGCACCGTGGTGCCCCGCTCGGCCTTCTCCCGGGACTCGGCGGTCACGTAGTCCCCGTACGCGGGGAGGTCCTGGCGCTGGGCGCGCAGGCTCATGAACTGCACCAGCGCGGTGAGCATGCCGCTCGCGGTCCGCCCGTCCGCGGCGACTGTGAGCGCGACCGTCGCCTCGGTGCGGGTGAAGCGCGTGCCCCACGGCACCACGATCCGGCCCCCCGGCCGGCACTGCTCCAGCCAGGCGCCGGGGATGGTGTGCACGCCGCAGGTGGCGATGACCCGGTCATACGGTGCTCCGGCAGGATGCCCCTGGAAGCCGTCCCCGCACACCACCGTGACCGCCCCCAGGCTCTGCCGCTCAAGGGCCGCCCGGGCGGCGTCCGCGAGGGCCCGGTCCACCTCGACCGTGGTCACCGCCCCGGCCCCGAACCGGTGCAGGAGACCGGCGTTCCACCCCGTGCCAGTGCCGACCTCCAGGACCCGCTGCCCGGGGTACACGTCGAGATCGGCGAGCATCGCGGCGACGACGGACGGAGCGGACGCCGACGACGACGCCACCCGCCCCTGCTCCAGCCCCTGGTGTCCGCCGTCGTCCCACTGCGTCACCAGCGGATCGTCGGACTCGGCCGCCGCCCGCCACCGCTCCGGCTCCCGGGCCCGCTCCACGGCTTCCACGTCCCCGGTCCGCACGCGGTGTTGCCAGATGACATCGGGCAGGAACCCGGCCCGGGGCAGGCCCTCGAACACCGGCCGCCACCCGGCGGCCAGCATACCGTCCGCGGCAAGGCGCGCGACCAGCCCCCGCCAGCTGCCCGTGGTGGTCACTTCCCGTGCTTCCCACCACCGTCGGGGGAGCCGCCGTCCGTCGTGGGCGGCTCCTTCGGCGGTGTCCACGGCTGACCCGGCAACTTGTCACCCTTGCCGCTGTCATCCTGCTTGTCGTGCCGGCCCATGTGCCCCACCTCATCCCGTCGCATGAGGCAGACCACAGTACGGGCGGGGCGGAGTGCAGGAAAGACCACGCGTCGGAGGCGCCGTCGGAGACCGGAGGACAGGTCCAGCCGCACGCAAAAGCCCAAGCCCCCAGGGGCTTTGGAGGTGCGCAACGAGCGACCGGGGGTCCAGGCGGGTGTCCCCGGCGCGGCCAGGCGGACGCCGGGAAGACGGCGTCGCCTCCGTTGCCAACGGCCGACGTGCCGGAGGACGGCCGTACTCCCTCTGGTCTGCGGCCGTCCCCGGCAGCCCCGGGCCCCGATGCCGTCGAGACGGACGGCCTTGCAAGCGACGCGTCGGGCCGGACAGCCGATGAGAGGCGACTGTCAGCCATGAAAGGATTCCGACCATAGATGCGCAGGAGGAAGAGCCCTACCAGGGGCATTCCACAATCACGTTGTCGTGGAACGTCTTGTTGTTGTCCGCGTAGCCCCCGTACACGTAGCCGTACTGGTATTGCGTGCTGCCGTTGCTGTAGTGCTCCTGGAAGACGTGGTACCAGACGTTGCCCAGGTCGTTGATGTCCTGGCCTCTCTTCCAGCAGTCGGCGCTGACGTAACCGGGCTGGATGACGTCCGAGGCCGTCTTGGGACTGATGCTTGTGGACTCCTGGTAGACCCCCACATTGTGACCTGCGGTCAGGGCGATGTTCACGACCGGAACCGTTGCCGACGCACTCCCGACGGCAAGTGCCAATCCGCCCGCGGTGAGCGCGGCGACTATCGCGGTGCGATGTCCGAGCTTGAACCACATATCTGCCTCCCGGCGAAGAAGAACCAACGATGAGGGCGGCCCGGCCAGAGCCTGACGACGCCGAAGCCTTGACTGGGCCTGGGGACCCACGTGACGCTCTTTCAGATCGCCCGGTGACATTGCACCGCAGGCCGGCGGACGGGGCCATCTATTCGGATCAGCAGCGAATAGTTCTGCCAGGAAAGGGGACTTCACCCAGGGTTGGCATCGAGCAGTCCGGCACCCAGTGGGGTGAGTGTGTGTCGCACGCTGCGTCCCTGCCGGACGGTGGCCACCAGTCCGGCCGTGCGGAGCGCCGCTGCGTGTGCTGAGGCCGCCGGAGGCTTGATGCCCAGACACGCGGCGAGTTCGGCAGTGCCCACGCCGGGGCCGACGGCTCGCAGCGCCCTGGCCTTGGCCGGACCGAGGAGCGCGATCAGGCGTCGGCCGCGGGTGATGGCCGGTCCTGGTGGAAGTCGGGTGCGACGGGATAGAACAGGGCTGGCCGACGGCCGTCCTGGAGCAGGAAGCCGACGCCATCCTGGAGGAACAGGCAGGGGCGGAGTTCCAGACCGCGCCCTTCCAGGGGGACGGACCAGACACCTTCGTCGAATCCGGACGGCTCGGCGTACTCCAACACACCGCGGTCGTGCCAGGCGAGCCGGGGGTGGAGGGTATCGAGCATCCTGCCGACGCCCTGCTCGGCCATGGTGCGGGCCCGCCGCTGGGTATCGGCCTGAATCACACGCTCCATGTCGTGCCAGTCCGGGGCCAGGCACGCACGGTGCAGCGCCCAGGCCGCGTCCGCCACACGGCGCAGGCCCCGGCCACCTTCGTCACGCAGCTCCTGGACGATTCCGGGTACCTGCGGCATGTCGTCGTACCTGGCCAGGTCGCCTCGGACTCTGTCATCGCAGACAGCGACGATGTGGTCCAGTTCGTCACCCAGGCGCCGACGGCCGGTGGGGACGTCCGCGCCGAGGAAGTCCGGCATCCCCTCACGGCTCGCATTGACCAGCTCGATGAACGGAGCTGCCCTCCAGGGCACATTCGCCCGTACCCGCCGCCACCACCGCTCCCGGGCACCCGAAACACCGACGTAATGATCCCGACCTGCCCCGATGGCGCCCAGGAGCAAATGATCCATCGGTGAACTGCTGAACCGGGTCCGCGCCACATCCTGCACACTGAAAACGAGCTCGATCACGCTCTCCCCCTCACGCCCCACCCACCCATGAAGAACGAGCCTCCCCGATCAGGCCCCAGGCCACAGGTCCAAATCCTGCCGAACACTGTGATCAGCCCACCCAACCAGGCCCTGTCCAATGGGTCAGACCGTCGTGCGAGTGGCGACGGGCCGACCGGGGATCGGCCTCCATGCCAAGCGGCTCGGACGCATATGGTCGACGCCGAGCGTGCTGAGGTTGCGCTGCCCGTCCTCAGTGAGGGAGTGAAGCCGACGGGCAGCATCGCACCGCGGTACTGCCCGCGCTGGTCGACAGTCGATGTGGAGACTGCGGGCTACTGCCTGTCACACCGGCACGGTGGCGAACCGCGAGGAAGTGCCGGCCGGGTGATCGGTGAGCCCTTGGCGCCTGCGAAGCGTGCACGCGAAACGCGTTGGCCGGAGGTCAGTTGCCGGTCCTGAGGGCGTCCAGGTGCCGTCGCAGTACCTGCCGGAGCAGCTTGGGTGGATAGCGGTCCGGCAGCAGCGTTGCCTGGAGATTGAGTCCGTCGAGGAGGGCGGCCAGTCGCGTGCCTTCCAGTTCGATGTCCATGCTGCCTGGCAGCCCGCCGACGCGTCGGGCTTCGTGCAGCACGCGCATCATCAGGGTGTGCAGGTCGGCTTGCATCTCGGCAGCGCAGGGCCGCAGTTCGGGGCGGGTGTGTGCTGCGGCAGTGAAGGCGAGCCAGAGTGCGGACTCCTGGCGGCGGGCCTCGTCCAGGGGGAGGAACTCGGCCAGGAGCTCTTCTGTTCCGGCCCGGCGGTCGATGCCG
Source organism: Streptoverticillium olivoreticuli subsp. olivoreticuli (assembly GCF_003391135.1). Lineage (GTDB taxonomy): Bacteria > Actinomycetota > Actinomycetes > Streptomycetales > Streptomycetaceae > Streptomyces > Streptomyces blastmyceticus. The sequence continues at coordinate 196,823 of NZ_CP031455.1, forward strand.
CCGTCGGGAGCCAGGAGCCGCTCGGCGTGGGTGCGGATACGGTCGCCGATGCGCCGGCTCAGCTCCCTCATCGTGAAGGCCATCAACTCGTCGTGGTCGGCGAAGTAATGGCGGACCGAGCCGATGGCGAGTCCGGCTTCATCGGCGACGTTGCGCAGCGACGCATGCTCCAGCCCATGCCGGGCGGCGACGGACAGGACGGCCTGCGCCACCGCCCTGCGGCGGGCCACGGGATCAACGATCTTTGGCACCTTGCCTTTATAGCACGACCGAGCTAAATTTTTTTAGCGCAACCGTGCTACAAGGATGGATGGTATCTGCGTGAACCCCTGGCTGCTCGCTGCGATCATCGCGGCGGTCGTGATCGTGGTCGTGATCAAACGAATGATCGGTGAACCGGTCAATGCGAAGGACCTCTTCATCACCCCGGCGATCCTGACCGGGATAGGCATCCTGTCCCTCGTCAAGAAGACGGATCTGACCGGGGCCGACCTCACCTGGGTCATCACGGGCGCCGTCCTCGGTGTGGCACTCGGCGCACTCCGCGGCGCCACCATCCAACTCAGCGACAAGGGAGGCGTCCTGTGGCAGCGATACACCGGCCGCACCTTCCTCACCCTGATCGGCGCCCTGGCGGTCACGGCCGGCTTCAATGTCCTGGCGGTGAAGATGGGCATGCACGAGAACGCACGCCCCCTCCAGCTCTCCATCGGCGTGAGCTTCCTCGGCGAGTCCCTCATGGTCGGCTGGCGCGGCATGGCTTCAGGGATCCCCTTCGCCCCGGCACGTACTCGCTGACTCACCGCCATACCCCGCACCGTCCGGCGGGTCACGGTCGGAGCCAGAGGCGGATGGCAGCGACGGTCACGGTGCCGTGGAAGATGTACACCCTTTCGTTGAAGCGGGTGGCTACGGCGCGGAAGCCCTTCAGGGCGTTGATCGTTCGCCCGGCTTCGTTGCGGCGTTTGTAGATCGTCTTGTCGAAGCCGGCGGGGGCGGCCGCCCGCGCTGCCGCGGCGTCGGCGGTTGGCCCGCTGGTCCTTGCGTTCGGGGATGGTGTGCTTGATCTGCCGGCGCCGTAGGTACCGGCGGTTCCGGCGGGACGAGTGCGCTTTGCCGCCGCCCAGGTGACCGGGGCGGGTGCGCGGATGACCGCCGCCCCGGCGTGGGACGCGGATGCGTTCGAGGACCGGGATCAGTTGCGGGGCGTCGCCCCGCTGGCCTGGGGTGATGACGAACGCGAGCGGACGTCGGCCGCCCTCACCAGCCAGGTGGATCTTGCAGGTGAGCCCGCCACGGGAGCGGCCCAGGGCCTCGTCCGGACGATGCTGAACAGGTCGGCCGCGTCGTCCACGGGTACGCGGCGCGTCGGTGCGGGCGCCCGCGGCGTGCTGATGGGCACGGCCCGAGGCCGAGTCCACACTGGCCATGCTCCGGTCGATCCGGCCTTCGGTATCGGCGTCGGCCTGGACGGCCCGCAGGATCCTCTCCCACGTGCCGCCCGCCGACCACCTGCGATGCCTGTCGTGCACGGCCTTCCACTTCCCGAACCGTGCCGGCGGACCACGCCACGGGACACCGGTCCGCTGCCGGAAGAGAACGCCGTTGATCACCCCGCGATGACTCTTCCAACACCCGCCCCGCCCCACGTTCCTCGGCAAGTGCAGCTCCAGCCACGCCCACTCCTGATCCAACAGATCACCCCGCCCCACAACAGCCGGAACGATATGAATGCTGGCCCTGGTCACACGACCCATCGGACACTGCCTAGCACCCCCAGCCAGAGCGCGTCTGTGAACTTGTCAGCCCGACGTGGTCCGTGCAGGCTCGACCGAGGGCGCCCCATGCCGCGATGAAGTTCCGGCCGGGTCGCGAGTCCGTTCCGGTGACCGTCGTACGTCGTGCGACGGAATGGGACACACCACCTGTTTCCTACGCGACGGCGACCGCGCGTACCTCACCTACTCCACGACGGACCGCGGCGAGCCCGTCAGGGTCCCTCGGCCTGCTCGACATGATGCCCTACGGCCGCGGCGAGGCATGGGAGGACAACTCCGAGGGCCGGCCCGTGATCGGCGATGTCCGCGAGGGGTACCCGTCCGAGGGCCACCAGGCATGCTGGTTCCGCTGGTCAAGACGGGAGCACCTGCGGCTGCGGCAGCCGTGGCCGCCAGGCATGCCGGCAACTACCGTCGCCACACCGGGCCCTCATCACCCTCCCCGTCCAGCCATACCCGCCACCCAGGAGCCGGGGATATATGACGGTTGACCCGATCTCGCACCCATGTCGAACATCCGGCTGAGGAACGAGGCCGAGAACCCGGGGCGGCAATGCCGAGCACGTCGGCGAAGACCCCCAGCACTGTGACGTCCGCCAAAGCGAGAGGCCGCGCCCGTACAGGGAGACCCGGGCCGCGGAGAAACCGGTCAACACACCGAGCTGAGCCAGCTTCATCCCCTGGTCCTTGCACTCGACATCGTCCCTGGCCAACTGGCCACAACGGGCAACCGCCATCTGCGGCGACCGCGAACGGACCGACTGCCCGGTAAGCACGGTGGCTGGTTTGACTCGCACGTCCCTGTTGCGCTGCCAGCCCAGAGGTCTACCCTCCGTCTGGTCGTCGGCGGACAGCGGCAACAAGCGTGGCCAACAGTGCCCTACGGCGAACGGCACGTTCCGAATGCTTCCCGTGAAAGCAAACGAGAGGAGCGCCGAAGTGAGACTTCGGTTGCGCACTTCCATCACAGCGGCAGCCCTGGTGGCGACCATAGGCGCGTTTGCCACACCTGCCGCCATGGCGTCGGCCACTCCCGGCACACACTCCGTGTTCGCGGCGCAAAGCCGGCAGGCCGGACTGACCGAAAAGCAAAACGCAGAGCTACAGCGGCAGGCAGATGCCACCATCGCAGAGTCCGGAGGCCGGCAGGTGGCGGCGAACCTCATCGACATGGGCCACGGCGTCTCGGTGCGGCTGGTCGTGCCTGGCGAGAAGTACGTACGCGACCTGGCGACCACGCGCGGCCCCGTGACCAGCGTGACGGCATACGTCTGCCCCTACGGGGACTTCTGCGCCTACACGGGCGTCAACTACACCGGCAAGGAACAGCGGATGGGGCCCTGCGGGAACCACCCACTGCTGGGGTCCGGCTGGGGCGGGTCGGGGTCCTGGTACAACAACCAGACACAATGGACGATGATCGCCTCGATGTACGGCAAGAACGGCGAGTGGGTCTACTCGGACGACGGCCCCGGCTCCCACGACACCCACGGCAACTGGCGTCCCGTCTGGTCGGTCACCAACTGCTGAAGGGCCCGCGCTCCGCCCCCGTGCCGCACAGCCCGGGGGCGGCCGCCTGTTCGCCGGTTCAAAGACCTCCGGGTCATGAGCTCAGCGAGCCACCGAGCTGCTCCACCCCACGCCGGCAGCCCCCACCGCACGCCATTACAACGGGCGCCGGAGATCACCTCCCGCCAGCGGCTTCTACGCCGCGAAGCCGACGCCGGCACAGAACTCGTACTGGCCCCACTGCGAGCCCAAATCCGGTAGCACATCGGTGGTCCACACATCGTCCAGGCCCTGGTAGTCGCCGACGGCCCAGGAACCGACGATCCTGTCCCAACGGCGCACGTCCATCGTCCGGTACGCCACCACCCGCTGCAACGGCCGGACGACCCGGGACTGATCGAGCGGGTGGATCTCCACCCGAGTGCCACGTCCGTCACGGTTCAGGCGCTTGAGGAGGTGGCGGGCGACGTTGTGACGGCGCACTGCCCGGTACACCGCGTCGATCCTGCCCAGGCTGGCCTTTGATGATGACCGTCTGCCCTCCAGCCATGTCTTCAAGGTGCGGTCGGTCACCGTCAGCCCCGCGTCCTGTGCGGCGTTGCGCGCGTGGGCCGACTTCGTCAGGTAATGCAGGCGCGCCATGTGGGGTTGGCGATCTCTGATGTGCCGCGTCCTGTCTCCACCGTCACTGTGTGATCACCAGCCATGTTCACGCTCAGTCTGTACTGTCCGATGCGGGGGCGCTCAAGCATCTCCCAGCAGGTGTATCCGGTGGTGATCTCGTCCCAGAGCAGCCTCGGACCTGCTTGGGTGACCGTGAACCGGTCGGCGCTGCGGCCGTCGTAGTCGACGGCTGCCCAGGACGGGCTTTCCTCATCGGCGATGTGCAGGCGGGTGGGGGCGTATTCACCGCTGGTGTCCCAGGCGAAAGACGCGCCCGGAACCGTCAGGCCGAGGTGGAACTCCGCATCGAGGTCTCCGCCCGCAACCCGCCACGGCGACAGGCTCGTCACCCCCCTGTGCTGCGCGTGCCCGGGGGCGGCAGGGCCCGTGCCCTGACAGGACCGGGGGCGTTGCATGGGCATGAACGAGGCGAACGCGTGGAACCGGCCGTGGGCGGTGCCGTCCCGGCCGGTTGTCAGCTCGAGGGTTCCGTAGCGGCACCAGGCCGATGTCCACGGGGTGACGATGCGTCCGCCCGCCGTGGTCTGCTCCAGCCAGGCCGGAGGTACCCGGTCGACGGAGAACGTCGCGATCACCCGCTCGTAGGGCGCTCCGGGCGGCCAGCCCTCAGCCGCGTCGCCGCAGGAAACCGCTGGTGCGAAACCTGCGGCTTCCAGGTTCCGCTCCCCCTGTGCGGCGAGCACAGGGTCCAGTTCCACCGTGCTCACCACGCCTTCGCCCAGGAACGCGCACAACAGTGCGGCGTTGAAGCCGGTGCCGGTGCCCAGCTCCAGTACCCTCCCCGCCCCGGCCCCGCCGCCATCGAGACCGGCGAGCAGCAGGGTGCGCAGCACCATGGACGGCATGGAAGCCGACGACGACGGGAGCCCGTCGGTGAACTGGGTGACCAGCGGGATGTCCAAATAGGCCGCGGTGAGCCACCCGTCCGGGTCCGTCGAACGGTCGCAGAGCCGGTAGCCGCCTTCGCCGTCGCGCAGCCACAGTCGGCCGGGCAGGAACAGGTGCCGTGGAACCGTGCGCAGCGCGCGCTCATATCCGGGCGGCAGCTGCCGACCCAGGAGTTCGGTGACATCGGCCAGCAGACGGTCGGCGTGAGCTGTGGGCGCAGCCGGGGAGGTCTTCACGGCGGTGGCTACTTCTTCTCCGGGGCCGGCGGAGGCGGAGGTGGAGGGACGGGCCGGTTGGGCTGATGCCCGTCATCTCCGATAGGCGAGCGGTGCTTGGCCTGCACGACGTCCACGTCTGCCTCCCCGGGTCTCCCGCCCACGGTAGAGGAATACAGCGGGCCCCCGCAGACCTTCCGGTCCACCGCAGAGCCCGGATTCCAGCCAGGATGCCATCAGCCGCACACCACGCATCCGTCCGCAGTGATCGAGTCGGCCGTTCCCGACAACGGAACCTTCAGTGGCGAATGCCGGGTGAGCGCTGCCGGTGATACCGAGCCCGTGAAGGGTTACTCCCCACAGGCTCGGAAAGCAACGCTGAAATTCCCTAGTGGATCGGGACGACCAGGCCCGCGGAGGCTTGTGCGCAGGCGGGGTTGGGGTAGCGCTCGTTGAACACCGTGATCATGCCGTTCCACGTGCCCATGATCTCGACGTCCACCGGGTCGGTCTCGGGTGCCTTGCAGGACGGGTCGGCCCCGGGGCGGAGCGTGGTCAGGTCACCGTCGACCTTCCGCAACTGGCCGCAGGCCGTGCGCGGATCCGGATGCGAACCATCGTCAGGGCCGCAGTCCAGGGAGTACTGGCGGATGTCGTCCCCGTGGAACACCAGGATGCCCAGTTCGGCCGACGGGGCCTGAGCCGTCGCGGCCTGGGCCGGCGTGACCGCGAGCACCGCGAGGGCCGCGGTCACCATCGAGGCGAGCGATATGAGACGCCCGGCTCCGGAGCAGCGAATGGACATGAAACCTCCTTGCAGGGCCGTACGGGACGTGCCCCGCTCGACTTGATTCCCGGACCGGAAGGTCACGGACGGCCATGATCAAACCACTCGTGCAACCGACTGTCGAGAGTTTCCCCGACCTTGAATTTCACGTATGCGACTCCCGGCGCCCAGAAGCTTCACGTCGATCCAACAAGGTCTACGAAGAATCAACTTATGGCTAATTGACTCAGCCCTTTCAATACGGTGGAACGAATACCGCGCATTTCCCGTATGGCATCTGCCCGTTCACTTCCACCTATTGAAGCCGGATACAGTGCTATACATTCCAGGTATACACACGACGTACACCCTGGGTGTGCAACTCTCACGACGGCCCCGGCACATGACGCGCTCTCCCCGGCGGCCACGAAACCCGGACGCGCAACCACCCGATGCGGCGCTCCTCCGCGCGAACGACTCCCGCGCAGGCCCACGGAAGTCATCGGTGGCACGACCAACGGAAAGGCTCAACTCCATGTCCATCGGCCATACCCTCCTCGGGCTGCTCGAGTCGGGCCCACGCCACGGGTACGACCTCAAGCGGGCCTTCGACGAGAGGTTCGGGCACGACCGGCCGCTGCACTATGGGCAGGTCTACGCGACCATGTCCCGGCTGCTGAAGAACGGCCTGGTCGAGGTCGACGGCATCGAGGCGGGAGGCGGACCCGAGCGTAAGAGGTACGCCATCACCGCCGCCGGTGTCACCGATGTGGAGAAGTGGCTCGAACAACCCGAGAAGCCCGATCCGTATCTGCAGTCGACCCTCTACACCAAGGTCGTCCTCGCCCTGCTCACCGGGCGCGGCGCGAGCGACCTGCTCGATGCCCAGCGGGCCGAGCATCTGCGACTGATGCGCACCCTCACCGAACGCAAGCGGCACGGGGACCTCTCCGACCAACTCATCTGCGACCACGCCCTGTTCCACCTCGAAGCCGACCTGCGCTGGCTCGAACTGACCGCCGCACGCCTCGACCAGCTCACCGCGGAGGTGCGCGCATGATGTCCGGCGGCCCCCTGCTCGTAGCCCGCGAGCTCCGCAAGTCGTACGGGCCGACGCCGGCTCTCGACGGCGCGGAGTTCTCCGTCCGCACGGGTGAGGTCGTCGCTGTGATGGGTCCGTCCGGCTCCGGCAAGTCGACCCTGCTGCACTGCCTCGCCGGGATCGTGACACCGGACTCCGGCACCGTCACGTACGACGGCCGCGGGTTGTCCGCGATGCCGGACGCCGAGCGCTCCGCCCTGCGCCGCACCGAATTCGGATTCATCTTCCAATTTGGCCAACTGGTACCGGAGTTGACGTGCGTGGAGAATGTCGCGCTGCCGCTGCGGCTGACCGGCGTCAAGCGCAGGGAGGCCGAGCGTACGGCGCTGCACTGGATGGACCGCTTGGAGGTCGCCGATCTCGGCCCGAAGCGCCCTGGTGAGGTGTCCGGCGGCCAAGGCCAGCGGGTGGCTGTGGCCCGCTCGCTCGTGACCTCGCCGCGGGTGATCTTCGCCGACGAGCCGACCGGCGCGCTCGACTCGTTCAACGGCGAGCGTGTGATGACGCTGCTGACTGAAGCAGCCCGGTCTTCGAACACGGCCGTCGTCCTCGTCACCCACGAGGTACGGGTGGCCGCCTACTCGGACCGCGAGGTCGTCGTACGGGACGGAAAGGCCCGTGACATGACGCTGGAGCGCACCAAATGAGCCGGCTCTCCGCCCTCGTGCTCGGGGCCAGGTTCGCGCTCTTCGGCGGCCGCGAAGGCTGGACCCGTACGCTGCTCACCGCGGTCGGCGTCGGGCTCGGAGTGGCGCTGCTGCTCGCGACGACCGCGATCCCCGGCGCCCTGAGCGAGCGGGCGGCCCGGAACACCGCCCGCGAGGTCCCCACGGCAGGTGTCGGTGCCGGCTCCGGCGCCGACACCCTGCTCATCGGCCTCGCCGAAACGTCCTACCAGGGCAAGTGGATCCGCGGCCGACTGCTGCAGCCCGAGGGCCCCGAAGCACCCGTGCCACCAGGGGTCACCGCTCTGCCCGGCAAGAGCGAAATGGTGGTCTCACCGGCGCTCAAGTCCGTACTGGACTCTCCCGGTGGCGCACTGCTGCGTGAACGGCTGCCGTACCGGGTGACCGGCACGATCAAGGACGCCGGACTGCTCGGCCCACGCGAGATGGCCTACTACGCGGGCAGCGACACCCTCGCCTCCCGCAAGGCGGCGAGCGGCGACAGGAGCGGGATCACCCGGGTGAAGGCGTTTGACAGTCAGGGCGCGCAGCAGAAGATCGACCCCGTCCTCGCGCTGCTGATCGTCATCATCTTCGTGGTGCTGTTGATGCCCGTGGCGGTGTTCATCGCGGCGGCCGTGCGTTTCGGCGGCGAGCGGCGCGACCGGCGTCTGGCGGCCCTGCGCCTGGTCGGCGCGGACCGCCGTGGCGCCCGCCGGATCGCGGCGGGCGAAGCCCTCGCGGGCTCGGTGCTCGGCCTCGCGCTGGGCACGGCATTCTTCTTGATGGGCCGCCAGTTCGTTGGTGACATCTCGGTCGGCGACCTCAACGTCTTCCCGCGCGACGTAGACCCGAGCCCGCTGCTCGCCATGCTGGTCGCGCTGGCGGTCCCCTCGGCGGCGGTCGGGGTCACCCTGTTGGCGCTGCGCGGCGTGGTGATCGAGCCGCTCGGTGTCGTGCGTGCCTCGACGCCACGCCGACGCCGCATGTGGTGGCGGCTGCTGCCGCCGCTGGCCGGACTCGGCATGCTCGCCCCGCTGATGGGTCGGGGCCGCGATCACGGCACCTTCAACCAGGTCCAGGTGGTCTCCGGCGCCGCACTCCTCCTGATCGGTGTCACCGCGCTCCTGCCATGGCTGGTGGAGGCGGTGGTGCGAAGGCTCGGCAGCGGCGGCGGTGTCAGCTGGCAACTCGCCGTCCGCAGGCTCCAGATGTCCTCCGGCACAGCGGCCCGGCTGACCAACGGCATCGCCGTCGCGGTGGCGGGGGCCATCGCGCTGCAGATGCTGTTCAGCGCGCTCGAGGCCGAATACGTGAAGCGCACCGGAGCGGACACCAGCCGCGCCCAGATGGAAGTACCGATGGGCCACCTAACCCCCGTCGAGAAGTCCCGGCAGATCAGGACGCTCCAGGAAACCAAGGGCGTCACCGGCACCACTACGCTGGGCAGCGCCGAGCTCGGAGACAGGCCGAGGGACCCGAGCCTCCCCACCGACATGACCATAGGCAGCTGTACGGAGCTGAGCGAAGTCGCCGAGCTGCCCTCCTGCCAGGACGGAGACGTCTTCCTCGCACAGGGCGGAGCGTCTTCCAGTAACCCTGTCCGCTCCGGAGCCAAGCTCTACTTCGACCCCTCGCTCGACGACCACAAGGGCATCGCGCTCCCCTGGACAGTACCGGCGAACATTCGGGACGCGCAGACGCGGCCCGACCCGGCGGGCGCACACCGGAGCGGCATCCTCGCCACCCCGGGTGCGGTGGCGAACGCCATGAGGACACCCGTGTTCTACACCACGTACGTGCAGCTCGACCCTCACGACGGGCAGGCTCAAGACCGGGTGCTGAACGCGGCCGCCGCGAACGACCCGCTGGAGCGGGCCCGGGTGCTGCGCGAGTACGGGACCACGCACCAGTTCGCCAACGTGCGCGACGGGCTGTACATCGGAGCGACTGCCGTGCTGATCCTGATCGGGGCGAGCCTGCTCGTCTCCATGCTGGAGCAGCTGCGCGACCGCAAGAAGCTGCTCTCCGCACTGGTCGCCTTCGGCACCCGCCGCACCACGCTGAGCTGGTCGGTCCTGTGGCAGACCACTGTCCCGGTAATGCTCGGCCTCGCTCTGGCAACGGGCATCGGCCTCGTCCTCGGGGCGGTACTGCTGCGGATGACCGGCCGACCCGTCACGGTGGACTGGCTGCCGGTGGCGGCGACAGCCGGAATGGGCGGTGGAGTCGTCCTGCTGGTCACCGCGCTGTCGCTGCCACCGCTGTGGCGCCTGATGCGACCGGACGGCCTGCGTACGGAGTAGCCACCGCTGCTGAGGCAGATCGCCGACCGTCCTGCCTCAGCAGCGCACCCATCGCGCGTTGTCGGTCGGGGTCACACCGCGCTGACCTCGACCGTGCCGACCGTCCAGAACCAGCTTCTGTCCCCGGTGAGACGGAAGTGGAAGCTGACGGCCGACGCCTCCCCCGGTACGGGAACAGTCACCGAACGGACCTTGGAACGCCAGTCCTCCGTGAGGGTGTCGATCACCACGGGAGTCCGGCCGTTGAAGGAGGCGAGCACCTCGGCGCTCTGGCCGTCGACGTGCCGGTAGAGCGAGGTGTATTCGAGACGCACACGTCCCTCGCCGCGCACGGGGTAGGCCGGGCTCACCAGCGTGGAATCGAAACGGCCGGAGTGGCTGCGGGAGGCCCAGCCTGAGGCATCGGCGACAGCGAAGATGCCACGAGCGCGGATGTTCAGCTCGCGCTGCTCGTCGCGCCGGGTGCGGCTCCAGAAATCGTCGGTGGCGAAGGACCAGCCACGCCATTCAGCGGTTCCACCCTTGCCCATCGCCTTGTTGATCACCGACCAGCCCGACGGTGCGGCATGAGTCCAACCACGTATGCCCTTGGGGATCCCGTCTTCGTCCTTGCGTGCGCGCAGACGGGCGTACAGCGCCTCGAAGTCGTCGTCGGCACGCTGCTGGAGGGGCTTGCCGTCCAACTCCCACCGGCTGTCCGGAACGATGCCGAGCTGGTGGAACACCGTGGCCGCGACATCGACGAGCCGGGTGTCGCGTGGGCGGGCGCCGGCCGGGATGCCCGGCCCCTTCGCCAGAACGAAGGTGGAGCGTTCGTCGATGGAGCTGCCGCCGTGACCGCCTTGGGGGACGTGTCCGTGGTCGGTGGCGACGATCACGGTCCAACGATCCCGGTCGGGGCGGGAGGCAATGGCCTCCAGCATCTCGCCGAGCAGTGCGTCCGCGGTGGCCATGGCCCGGAAGTAGTCGACGCCGTTGACACCGGACGCGTGCGCCACCGAGTCGGTGTTGTCGAGGTGCACGAAGAGGACGTCGGGTTCTTCCTCCCGTAGCAGTCGCACGGTGCGCTGAGTGACCAGCCTGTCCTTCTCGAGGGTTGCCCCGGAAGGTGCGTAGATCTCTTTGGCACCGGCGAAGGTGCCGTGGTCCTTGAGCGGGGTCCAGGACAGGCCGGCATAGGTCGACAGCTCGGGACGCACCTCGGCGAGACGGGTCATGAAGGGCGGGTAGGTGCCGTAGTCACCTCCGAAGCCGTTGTCGGTCACACGGTGTTTGTCGGGCCATACTCCGCAGGAGATTGTCGACCAGCCGGGCCCCGAATCCGTATTGGCCATCGGCCGGGCGTACAACAGACTGGTGCCGAACGTCCCACCAGCGATCAGGAAGTCGATGTGCGGTGTCTCCGCCCGGTCGAGCCGGTCGTGACACAGGCCGTCCATGCCGACGACAAGCACCTTGTTCCGGCTGCGGCCATGCACGGAAGCACCGGCAGGGGCCGCGAAGGAGCCAGTTGCCGCCAGGACGGCAGCGGAGGCTGTGGTGGCGAGGACGGTACGACGAGAGAGCGTTTTGGACATTGCAACCCATCAGGTAGATATAGAGAATTCGCCTCAGAAGGCTCTAATTCATGACCCTGGGGATCTTCCGGAACGTGCAGGTGAATGGCTCACATCCGGCGGATGTAGCGTGCGCGTCCGTTCCAGGCCGCGCAGCAACCCTCGCGGCATGCACCTGAGCCGCGTTCAGACAATACGCCGCCCTCAAGCGCCCGCCGGGGCAAGTGCGGTGTCGGTGTGCCGGCCGAGGTCCTTCGGGGAGGCGCCCAGGCCGTGCAGGCGCTGCGGCCCGGTGCCGTTGTCGGTGAAGATCGTGGGGAAGGCATCGGCTCCCAGTTCCCGGGCCCGGGTGAACTCGGCGTGCGCTCGTCGGCGGTGATCCGGGTCGCTCAGCGCGGCCGCCGCGGTGGCGGCATCGAGGCCGTGCCGAGTGGCGAGGGTGGCGTAGGTGGCGGGGTCGGACAGGCTCAGGCCCTCCATGTAGAAGGCGTGGCTCATCTCGGCCGCGAAGTCCAGGGCCCTGGCCGGGGCCAGAGCACGCAGCCCGGCCAGGCCGGTAGCAGCGTCCTGGGAGTCCATGACGAAGTCCCCTTGCTCCAGGAGCTTCAGGAAGGAGGGGCCGAAAGCCGCGCCCGTGACCTGGGTGACGCGGTGCCAGGCGGTGGGGATGTGGGTGAGTTCGCGGATGGGTACGCGCCGGGCGCCGGTGAACAGGCCACCGGACACCACCTCCACTGTCACCTCCGGGCGGTCGGCGAGCGCCTCGCGCAGCCATGGGGTGAAGCCGTGGCACCAGCCGCAGTAGGCGTCGAATACGTAGGTCACATGGCCTCGGACGGGGTTCACCATGGGTTCTCCGGATCTGTGGGTGGTGGCGGGGGGTGCGAACCGCGGGGCGCCGACAGGCGCCGGCGCCCCGCGGTCGGGGTGGGTCAGACGGTGAGCTGGTGGTGGAGCTGCAGGAGTTCCTCGACGTGACGGATCTCGGTGATCTTGCCGTAGGTGACGCGCATGAGGTCGGTACCGGTGAAGGAGACCGGGCGTCCGGTGGCGGGGGTGCCGAACCAATCGCCGGTGTGGGTGGCGGTCATGCGCCAGTGGCTGACCACCCAGCCGTCTCCGGTCTCGCCCTGGTGGATCACCTCGTGGCGAGTGCCGGTGAATCCGTCACGGACGGCCGCGACCAGCATGCGCATGCCCTCGATGCCCGAGGCCGCCCCGGGGACGGGGTTGTGATCGACCAGGCCGGGGGCCAGGACCTCGTCGAGACCGGCGACGTCGCCGGCGTCGAAGAGCTGGTAGACGCGGGCGGCGACAGCGCGAGGGTCGGTAATCGTGCTCATGGAGAACTCCTTGCGAACGAAAAACGGAGCGATGAGGTATGCGGAACACGGTCCCGCAGCCGGTTCGAACCGGCCCCACTCCTGCATGGTTACTCAAGGGAACTAATATCTTCAAAGTGCTAAAGTTCCCAAATGGAAACCAATGAGGTCAGAGCGGGTGCAGGGCTCCCCAGTAGGGGGGATCTACGCAACCCCGACTGCCCGAGCCGGGACGCGCTGGACCGTCTCGGCGGCAAGTGGAGCGTCCTGATCATCCTGACGCTGGCCTCGGGCACCCGCCGTTTCTCCGCCCTGCGCGACGAAGTCGTCGGCATCTCCGCCAAGGTCCTGACCGCCAACCTCCGCGACCTGGAGCGCGACGGCCTGGTGACCCGCACCGTCTACGCCGAGGTCCCGCCGCGCACCGAGTACACCCTCACCCCGCTCGGAGCCAGCCTGATCGAGCCGTTCCTCGCCGTCCAGGAATGGGCCGAAACCCACGCCACCGAAATCCACCGCAACCGCACCGCCCACGACCAGGCGGCTCAGAAACCCCGTTGACCACAGGCCGCGCAGGCCACTGGGCAGGGTTGATGAAGGCCATCCGGCGAACAGCCCCGTGTGACTGGCCGGCCAAGGCACCGGACCCGAGCCGAACAGGCGGCATGCCGAGGTGAACTGACGGACAGACAAGTCGGCCCGCCCCTCGACAGCCACGAGGCCGACCGATCGACGTGAACGCTGTCATCCTTTGGCCGCCGCTCTGTTCCCATGGGAGACCGGCTCTCCGGAATGCCCTCATAGCATTTCCATCGACCGGGCCGCGCAGGGATGCGACGGGCTGTGCGCCCGGTCCGTGATGCCGGACGAGCAGGCCCGCCGTCCGGCCGGGGGTGTCTCTTGGTGACGTATGCACGGTCCACGTCCCCTTTCAGCCCCCGACTGACGCTCATTTGTTTCTTGTGAGGGAAACCCATGCTCTGTGCCCACAAAAAGCAGCGCTTTCGCAAGTCCGCTGCTGTGACGGCGGTCGCTCTGGCGTCGCTCCTGCTCTCCACGGCCGCCCCGGCGTCGGCTGATGGACGGGACGACGACGGCGCCACCGCGACCCTGGGCGGTCTCAAGACCTACGGAGACGTGGAGTTGAAGGAGGGCGCCAAGTGGCGCACCGTGCAGGGAGGGCTCTTCGACCTCGCCGTGGACGGCGGGGGCACGCTGCAGACATACTGCATCGACGCCTTCAACCCCACCCAGCCCAGGGCCCGTTACCAGGAGACACCGTGGAAGGAGAGTTCGCTCCACAACAACCCGGACGCGGGCAAGATCCGCTGGATTCTGCAGAACTCCTACCCGCAGAAGAACGACCTGGGCGCGCTCGCCGCCGCCGCGGGCGTCCCCGCTCTCACCGCACAGCAGGCTGCCGCCGGTACTCAGGCCGCGATCTGGCGCTACTCCGATCACATTGACGCCCGGGCCAAGGATCCGGTGGCGCAGAAGCTCGCCATGTATCTGCACGAGAAGGCCCAGCCGCTGACAGAACCCGTCGCGTCGCTGGCGCTGGACCCCCGGACGCTGTCCGGCAAGAGCGGTGAAAAGCTCGGACCGGTGTCGGTGGAGACCAGCGCCGACACGGTGGACGTGTCACTGGAGACGGACGCCGCGGGCGACAAGGTGACCCTGGTGGGCGGCGACGGCAAGCCCGTCACCTCCGCCGCCAACGGCTCCCGGCTGTACGTCGACATCCCCCAGGGCACCGCCGGGGGCGCGGCCGCGATCAAGGCCACGGCCACCACGAGGGTGCCCATCGGATGCGTGTTCACCGGCATCGGCCAGCACAAGGGCAGCCAGACGATGATCCTCGCGGGCTCCACCACCAGCACCGTCACGGCGTCGACGACGGTGAACTGGATCGAGGGCAACAAGCCGACCCCTGTGCCGGCCGTGTCCGCGAAGAAGAACTGCGCCAAGGGCGGCGTCGACATCACAGCGACGAACAAGGGTGACGTGCAGTACACCTTCTCCGTGGAGGGCAAGAGCCACACCGTCGCGCCCGGCGGCTCCAGGACCGTGACCGTCCCGGTTGGCGAGGACCGGACCTACCGCATCGTGGTCACCCTGCCTGGCGGCAAGACCCAGGAGTTCAGCGGCATCCTGGACTGCGAAACCGAGGGCAAGCCCGGTGAAGGCGCATCCGGTGGTGGCAACGGCGGCGGCAAGCCCTCTCCCACGCCGAGCGCGGACACGACCTCGGGTACGGGCCCGACCGACCGTCCTTCGGACGAGGAGGACGTGGACGGCAGCCTGGCCGCCACCGGCGGCAACAGCCTCACCACGCCCCTGGCGGCTCTGGCCGCTTTCCTGATCCTGGGCGGGGGAACCGCAGTGTTCCTCAATCGCAAGCGCCGCAAGGCCACCCGGGACTGATCGCCCCCTGAGGCTCCCGGCTGCTTTCACCTCGGCAGCCGGGACCTCGCTCGCTACACAGACCATCGCCGTAAGGCCGAAAAGGCGACTGCCGGACCAGAGCCGGGGCCGGCCAGGGCGGCGGATTCGCCATGAACCCCCGCGTCAACTGACGGACGTCACCCCTTCTTCGAACGGGAGCGGAGCAGCTCGGTGACGATCGGCAGGGCCGCGAGCAGCACGATGGCGATAATGATCAGCTCAAGGTGTTCACGAACGAATGCGATGGTGCCCAGTCCGGCGCCCAGCAGAGTCAGCCCGGCGCCCCAGATGATGCCGCCGATGACGTTGTAGGTGAGGAAGGAGCGGTAGTCCATCCCGCTCATGCCGGCGACGATCGGTGTGAAGGTACGGATCACCGCTACGAAGCGGGCCAGGATGATGGATTTCTTCCCGTGTCTGTCGAAGAACCGGCGGCTCCTGCGGAGGTTCTCCTCTCTGAAGAGTCGAGAGTCGGAGCGTTTGAAGATGGCGGGGCCTGCCTTGCGGCCGAGGAGGTATCCGGCCTGATCCCCCAGGATCGCCGCGATCACCACCAGCAGGCACACCAGCCACAGAGGCTCCTCGATCCCACCGGTGGTGACCAGCAGACCGGTCGTGAACAGCAGCGAGTCGCCGGGCAGGAGGAAGCCGATCGGCAGGCCGGATTCGGTGAAGACGACGGCGAGGATCCCGATGAGCCCGAACTCACCGATCAGGTGGTGGGGGCTCAGCCACGAGAGGTCGGAGGTGAACACGGTCGTGGACATCACGGGCCGGTGGCTCCCGGTCCCTGGCCGCCCTTTCGCGCGCGGCCCCGGCTCGCTTGACCACCCCGGCCGGGCGTTCGCCTTTTCATGGGCAGTCTCCGATACCAGAGCCAGTCGTTTTTCCACGAGCGATGCGCGCACTCCGCGCGATCATCTCATCCGGCCCGCCCATTCATCTCCTCCTGTGGGGGCGGGGCAGCGGGCTGGAACGGTGCCACCCAACCCGTCGCCCGACCCTGCGCGTCCAGCAGGCGGCCGACACGTTTGACGGCGCGCACTCCCGTCAGCCACCGGCGCGTCTCGGTGTCGGGGAAACGGCCGGCGATCGCGGCCGCCATCCGGGGGATGTCCTGGACCGAGGGCAGCCACAGGCTCACCAGCAGGTCCGCCACTCCTACGCAGGACGCCACCAACCGCGCCTCGGGGAGCACCGTGAAGGCCCGCACCGTCTCCGGCAGTCGCTCGGGCGGTACGCGCGCCGCGAGTGTCGTCGAGACCGGCCAGCCCGCGATCTCCCAGGCCACATCACAGCGCACCGTTATTCCACCGCTCGCCAGCAGTGACTCGGTACGGCGCCGGGCCATGCTCTCGCTGATCCCGCATGCGGCGGCGATCACGGCGTACGAGGCGCGGCCGTCCTCGCCGAGGACGTCCAGCACCTGCTGGTCCACCTCGTCCGCGGGGCGTCGGGGCGGA
The DNA here is from genome assembly GCF_003391135.1 of Streptoverticillium olivoreticuli subsp. olivoreticuli. Taxonomy (GTDB): domain Bacteria; phylum Actinomycetota; class Actinomycetes; order Streptomycetales; family Streptomycetaceae; genus Streptomyces; species Streptomyces blastmyceticus. Next base: position 213,522 of record NZ_CP031455.1, read on the forward strand.
ACCCGTTCATGCCGTCCTGCCGCCGCGCGCAGGTTGTGGGCGATGTCCGGGGGCAGGGCACGCAGTCGCCATTGGCTGCCCTCCAGATGGAGTCTGGCCAGCAGAGTGGTGTCGAAGGAGAGCAGTCCTGGAACCGTCGACAGCGGTCCGAGCAGGTACTCCCCGAGGGCGACGCGGTTGGGTGCGGCGATCGTGATGAACAGGTCCCGCTCGCCCACGGTCAGCTCCACCGACAGCGCCTCGGGGTGCTGGGCCAGAGCACTGGCCGTCTCCAGCGCGGTACCGGGCGCACACGACGCGAACACGTACGCGCCGGCGATGTCGGCCGCGCCGTCGCGCACCCGGGAAGGGTAGGCGCTCGTCCAGGCCAGACCTGTTTCCTTCATCCGCGCCCAACGCCGGGCCACGGTGGCAGGGCTGATCCCCAGGGCCTCCCCCAGGAGAGCCCAGGAGGCCCGGGGGTAGATCTGCAGCGCATGCAGGATCCTGAGGTCAATTGGAGTGATACGGGAGGAATCCATCAAGGATCAGCGTAGCCGCTACCTACCATTTCACCCTGTATATGAAGGAAGGGGGCAGGTATGTACACATGGCGGGCGCAACAGGCCGAGCCGTCCGGAGCATCTCCGTTCCAATGCCCCTTCTGCCTGACGGAGTTGCCGGATCGGCTGGGGCGCACCGAACGTGAGCCGCGTGATTGACCGTCGAGTGCCTCACCGGTCAACCCTCGCCACCATGGTGTCGACCATCGGTGATCATCAGAGCCGGGGCGCGCGCGTAGCCTCGGGTCCGCCAACCGCCGTTCTACCGGGAAGTCCCTCATGCTCGCGCGTTCATCCTTGGCCCTGCTAGCCGTTGGCGGCGGGCTCCTCACAGGCCCGCTCAGCGGAACGGCTCAGGCCGCCCCGACGGACACCTGTCTGCCGTCACCTCTGGGATTGGCGGGCCAGTACGCCGAGTTCGTCGCCGAATCCTCACGTCGCGTCTCGGACTCGGAAGGCGCGGTCGCCATCGGCGGCGACGCGGCCCTCGGCGATCCGGAGCGCAAGGAGGGCTTCTCCATCGGCAGCCGGCTCAGTGGGAGCGAGGTCTCGGCGCTGCCCGGTGGTGCTTCCCTGGTGGTCGGCGGCGAGCTGACGGCGAATCAAGTCGTGATCAAGCGGGGCAAGGCGGTCTACCAGAAGCTCATCGAGGCCCCCGGTGCGAGTTTCGCGATCGACGGGCCGCATCAGGCCGGGCCCTCCCCCATCGACTTCGCGAAGGAATTCTCGCAGCTCAGGTCGAGCTCCTCCGCGTGGGGCGAGCTGGCGGCCACCGGGACGGTGCGCAGTGAGCAGCCGGACACCCTGGTGCTCGAGGGTGACCAGAGATTCAACGTCTTCTCCGTCCAGGCCGCCGAGCTGGAAAAGGCCCGGCACATCAAGATCAAGGTTCCACTGGGGGCCACCGCTCTGGTGAACGTCCTTGGCTCGTCGTACAACATGCATGCGAACGCCACCTACGGCGTCTCTCTGTGGGACCACACCGCGGGACGGTACGTGCAGGACGACTACCAGGCGGGAAGCGACGCCTTCAAGTCCGCACGCAGCAAGCTGCTGTGGAACTTCCCCCAAGCCACCAAGGTCCTCAAGAACTACACCTCTTGGCCCGGGACGATCCTTGCGCCGAACACCTCCGTGGCGCTGGGCCGAACGGGTCAGGGCGGCGAGGTCGGCCCCGGTCATGTCAACGGGTCCGTCATCGCCAAGGAGATGACCAGCATCTCCGGTGCGGAGACCCATCACATGTCGTTCCGAGGCTGTATACCCGACCCGGAGAAGCCGGGGAAGCCCGACCCTGAAACGCCCGATCCCGAGACGCCGACCCCGGAGAAGCCGGGCACGCCTGATCCGGAAAGGCCGGAGAAGCCTGATCCCGAGAAGCCCGGCACTCCGAGCCCGGACAGGCCGGGCCCGGAGGACAACCCTGATCCTGAGCCGTCCGAGCAGCACTCCCCCAGTGCCGCCCCTGTGGGGAACCTTGCCTCGACCGGCGGGGACAGCATGCTCCTGTACATGGGCCTGGGCGGATCGATGATCGCCGCCGGTACGCTGCTCGCCATCCGGTACGCGAAGCGGCGCGGAACGTCCCAGTAGGTACGCGGGCCCCTGGTGCCGACCGGCACCGGGACGGTCCTCGTCCGTCCGGCGGCGATGACGCCGCTGGACGCCGACCGACCCGTGACGTGACGTGCGGGACGGGGCAGGAGCTCGATCACCGGCCACACGGCCCGGCCTCGTCGCGGGAGCCGGGCAGACTGGGGCCGGCCGGTCTTCGGCGGAGTGGGCCAAAGGTCGACTCTCGCAGTGAAGTGTCGACCATCGGCGCTCCGAGGGAGCCCGAGCACGTGCCTACCATCGGCCCGGCAACCTCTGTCTTCCAGGGAAACCCGATATGTTCGCGCGTTCTTCCTTCGCCCTGCTCATCGTCAGCAGTGTGCTTCTGATGGGTCCGTTCCGCATGACGGCACAGGCCGACCCAGCGGAAGGCCGACCGGTCTCGGCAGGGCCGCTCGGTCGATACTCGGGCTCCGACGCGCGACCGTCACAACCGGACTCACATGCGGAGCGCGCGAAAACGAGCTCTGGCAGCACACAGCCGCAGAGCAACCCCAGGGCGTCGGAGCCTTCGCCCGGTGCCACACCCGCGGAAGACCCCGCCACGACGGACAACGGCTACCTGCCGCTGTACTTCGACCTGGCTACAGTGCTGCTCTCCGTCGGAGCGCTGCTCGCCTTTCGCCGCCCGAGACGCCGCTGACCGTCCCACCAAGTGGGCGGCCGGGCGTTCGGCTTCATCCGCGGCCGTCCAACGTACGGCTGAGAGGCGTTTCGGCAGACCACCGGGCCGTGCTCCTATGTGTGCGTACATGGAGTGGAACACGACCCGGTGGCGAGAGGACCCGGGCGAACGGGAAACCTGCCGACAGTCCCCTACCGGTCAAGTCCCCGGCGCCCCGGTCGCTTTCATTGTGCGTGGTCTTGTGGATCAAGCAAGCGGACCGAAGGTTGACACCGGACACCGAAAGGTGGCTGGTTCAGATCTCGCCCTCGATCACCGAGACTTGCTCACTTGGGAATGCAAGACGAACCCGTGTGATCCTCCAGAAGAGGCCAAGTGACGGAGTCGTCCCGGCCGTTCCGTGCCGCGGTCACCCAGGACTCCACAACGGAGGTGAACATCGGGTCCGTTGCCGCGGGCCTGAACTGCTTCTCCGGGTGCAGACGAATGGCCTGCTTCACGAGATGCCGGTAGAGGCGATTCGCGTCGCCGACGGGAACCGGCCCGTGGCCCTGCTTACGGGACGCCATGTCGAGGCGGACAGCCATGCTGGGCGGGATGGTCCAACCATCGATCCGCTTGTCCATGACGTCATAGACGACCTCCATGACCAGATCGTGGTTGCCGCACACCGCCTCCACGTGAGCCCGGGCAACCTCGCGTACAGCTTGCGCGGGCCAGTCGTTGCTCGCCAGGATGGTCCGCGCCTGCTCCTCTTCGCTGTCGAGCGCGGTCACGGCGGCCTGGTCGCCGGCGAGGCCGGAACGCTCCTGCTCCGTCTGCAGCTCGATGATTTTCGACGCCACCAACTTCTGGTAGGTCATGTACGCCGTTGCCCGCGTGATGACGTCCTCCTTCGGGGAGGTGGCCTGCTCGATGACGCTCTTGGTCAGCTCTTCCCGGATCTCCAGCATGTCAAGGAAGTCTTTTTTGGTTACCGGCACCTTGTCGGAGAAGAGCGATTCAAGGCTCATGTACAACGCCGGAACACTGAGCAGCAGGGCGGGGGGAAATATTCGCGAAAGGAGGTTTCCCGCCAGAGACGCCCCGTCCAGCGCAATCGCCTCTTGATCGCCTTTATTGTACGCACTCCAGAGGGCGAAAAAGTCTGATAGGCCCCCGACCCCATAGGCCACGTTGCCCAAAATCTTTCCGGTAGCCTTTGCGGTGCCCTTGAAGGCGACCGTACCTGCCTCCACCCCCTTGGCGGCCGCAGCCGCAGCATCAAGCCCCGAAGAAAGTAGGCCAGTTATCGCAGACGCCTTATCCAAGGCCGTCATGTCGTCGTTGGAGAATGCCGAGTAGACGCCCCAGCCGCCGATCACGTTGGAGGCACCCGCGCCCGCGCTCCTTATGACGACCGTGCGCAGCTTGATCTTGGAAAGAGCCGGCAGCGCTTCCTTGTACGCCTCCTCCAGCTTCTCCACCACTTGCTCCGCCGGAATGGGTCTGCCCGCGGCATCTGTGAATGCCCCCGGGTTCCTCCTGGCTAGGTAGCCAATCGTCTGCTTGCCGGCTTCGGCAAACGTCTCCAGCAGATCGGACGGGTCCAGTACGGGCACGACCTTGCCCAGTCGGCCCTGCTGATCGTATGTGCTGAGATCCGAAGAGGCATCGGGAGCCTGGATGGTTGATTCCCGAACCGCGGAAGCGGCAGCCACGGAGACATATCCCTTGACATCCTGCCGGTCGTAATGACCGGAAGGTACATCACCCGAAATGGGGAAACAGTGAATCCTGCTGTGCCATTCGGACGCGCTGAACACCTTGTCCAGGCCGCCGTATACGCTACCGCCGTCGACCGAGATGAGCTGCACCGCGTACTCACTGCCGTCGGCCTCCAGCAGCCCACTGCCACCGAAGCTGAAGCCGCCCATACTCGCCATGACGGTGATCTCCACCTGCGTGTAGAAATCATTCTCCGCGCACTTGACGGTGACCTTCTGGTCGTCCCATCCGAGCTCGCAGTGCTCCGGCATGATGACGGTGTGCTGTGTGCCCACCCCTGATGTCTTCCAACGGTACCCGCTGCCCACACCACCGACGTGGCAGTAGAGCTCACCGCCTTCTTCGTCATAGCGCACGGAGACGTCGTAATCCGTCTCGTAGGAGTAAGACTCTTCCTGGCTCATCTCTCTGCTCCCTCGCGAAAACAGGGCCGGCACCGACGGCGGACGGCCGCACTGAAAAGACCCCCTGCGATTGGCAGTGGCCTGAACCAGGAACGCTACAAGTGCCACGAACTGACGATGTATCACCTATAGTCGTTTTGGCATTGACGCAAGTTGACGTCTCTACTGCGGTCGGCATTCCAGAAGTTCACCGCGAGGCTTCGCCACAGGCAACTACATCGTGACACACGTGTTGCGACTCACACATTCGCCCGAGTTGGAACTGTTCATGACGCTCTACCGTATCTCCTGTCCGATCATGAATAACTAACAGAGGCAGGAGATGGACGGCAGAGCCGATAGCGAGGCAAAACCGAAGAACAAGCGCATGGAGTTGAGCTTCGCCCAGGTCTCCGGGAGTGCCTTGGCCGCGGTGGTGGCCGCGCTGCTCGCGGGCCAACTCGGTGTGTACGGCACCGTCATCGGCGCCGGTGTCGTGAGCGTCGTGGCCACCTCCGGCGGCACGATCTTCCAGCATGTTTTCAAGCGGACGGGTGAGCAGATCCGTGAGGCCACGGGCCTGGCGACGAAGCCGAAACCGCGCCACGCGGGCAGGAGCGACGCCGCGACGACGGTGCCGCACCGAATGGACGCCACGCAGGTGCTCCCGGCCGAGGACGCGACCCGGCTGTTGCCGGGCGCTTCCCCCGCGTCCGGGATCGGCAGGGATTCAGGCGCGTATTCCACAACGCGCGCTGACGAGCAATTCGACCGCCGTTCCGATGAGTTCACGGAGAGGACGACGCACGGAACGCGGTTGCGAGGATGGAAGCGCCCGCTGCTGGCCGCCGGCGTGATCTTCGTCGTCGCCATGGGGGCGGTCACCATGGTCGAGTGGGCGAAGGGCTCGGACGCGTCGGGCGGCAAGGGCAGTACGTCGGTCAGCCGGATCTTCGGCGGGACGCCGGACAAGAAGGACCCGATGCCCCAGCGGACCCCTGCCCCGGGCCATTCCCAGGATGGCGGCCGGGAAAGCGGGAGCGGCAAGGAGAATCCGAAGAACGACGACCCGACACCGAACCCAAGCGCCTCACAGCACGACGGCGGCACGGGGACCGAATCGCCGTCCCCCTCGACGTCCCCCTCGCCCGGCGACGATTCCACCCCGTACGCCGAGTCGGATCCCGGCGTTCCCGGCCATACACCGGACAGCGGCAGGGCGGACGACAGCACCGGCACGGGTGGTGTGGACACTTCCGACGGCCACACCACTGATCCCAAGCCGCCGCAGGGCCAAAATGCCGCGGACGTCACGGGCGCGGGATCGCAGGGGGTCGCCCCTTAGCAACGAACACTCCATAACTCCTCGGGGAGCACAGGGAATCGCCCGGTGCTCCCCGATTCCGTGACAACAGGGTCACCGACACGCACTGCGGGTGGTCGCCCTCGGGTGATCCCGTCGGCTCCCCACACGGTATTTCCCTCAGCGGCAGCGCCATTCGCCCCGGGAAATCCCGGGAAGGTGTCATCCTTCGGCGCCATGAATCCACTTTCGGATCCAATTGGCTGATCAAGTCGAGAAGTTGAGGCCCGGTGCGATATAGATGGGACGGCTGATCGAGGATTCACCCTCGCCACATGAAAGCCGCCGAACCAGGGGCACTCTCCATGGGCGGCCGTCAAAGCTGTTCTCCGGCGAGTCGAAGTGAAGGCGAGCGACTGAGGTTATGGGGCGAGTGGAAGGGCAGCGGGCCCGGCGGCGCGATGTGCGCCGAGGCAGGCAGCGGAAGAAAAAGGGGATACGGCGGTTCTTCACCTGGAAGAAGGTGCTCGGCACGTTCTTCGGGCTCTGCCTGCTCGCGATGGGCGGCCTCTACGTCCTCCATCTGTTGGTGCCGATCCCCGAGGCGAACGCGATGGCCAAGCGTGAGAACAACGTCTACAGGTACGCCGACGGCAAGGTCCTCGCGCGGGCCGGTCAGGTCAACCGTGACATCGTCGGCCTGGACGAGATCCCCGAACCGGTCCAGAAGACCTTCGTCGCCTCCGAGAACAAGTCCTTCTACGAGGACAACGGCGTCGACCTCAAGGGGATCACCCGCGCTCTGTGGAACACCCTCTCCGGCCGTGGCAAACAGGGCGGCTCGACCATCACCCAGCAGTACGTCAAGAACTACTACCTGAACCAGGACCAGACGGTCACCCGCAAGCTCAAGGAACTGGTGATCTCCTTCAAGGTCGACCAGCGCTTCGGCAAGGACGAGATCCTCGCCGGCTACATCAACACCAGCTACTTCGGCCGCGGCGCCTACGGCATCCAGGCCGCGGCGCAGGAATACTACGGAGTCGATTCCACCAAGCTGACCGTCGAGCAGGGTGCCTATCTCGCGGCGGTGCTCCAGGCCCCCAGTCAGTACGACTGGGCGGTGGCCACCGACACCGGCAAGAAGCTGGTGACCAACCGCTGGAACTATGTGCTCGACAACATGGTCAAGATGAAGGAGCTCGACGCCGGGCAGCGCGCGGGGATGAAGTTCCCGACGCCCGTCGAAGCCAAGCCCGCCGCCGGGCTCGGGGGCCAGAACGGCTATCTGGTGCAGGCGGCCAATGCCGAGATGCGCAGGCAGGGCGTGAGCGATCAGGAGTTGCAGCAGGGCGGCTGGACGATCACCCTCAACATCGACCGGAAGAAGCAGAAGCTGCTGGAGGACGCGGTCGTCAAGGAACTCACCCGCAAGCTGGACCCGGCCAAGCGCAAGGTCGACGCGGACATTCAGGCCGGCGCGGTCTCGGTGGACCCGAACAACGGCGAGATCCTCGCCCTCTACGGCGGTCAGGACTTCGCCAAGCATCAGCTGAGCAACGCGACCAACACGACCTATCAGCCCGCCTCCACCTTCAAGCCCGCGATTCTCGCCGCCGCGTTCAACGCGGGCTCCCGGACCCAGGACGGCAAGCCGATCACGGCCGACACCATCTACAACGGTGACACCGAGCAGCCGGTCAAGGGTCCCGGCGGCAACGGCTACGCCCCGCCCAACGAGGACGACATCTCCTACGGTCCCATCACCGTCCAGAAGGCCATGGACGAGTCGGTCAACACGGTCTTCGCCCAGATGGGTGTGGATGTGGGGCTCGACCAGGTCCAGGATGACGCTTACGAGCTCGGCATGGCCGACATCAAGGGGCAGAAGGCACACCCGGCCATCACACTGGGCTCCTACGGGGCCAGCCCCATGCAGATGGCCGGTGTGTACGCCACGCTCGCCAATCACGGCGAGAAGGTCACCCCGACCATCATCAAGGAAGCCCAGCACCCGACGCGTTCCTACAGCCCGCAGCGTGCCATCGGCGATCAGGTGATCAGCCGGGAGGCCGCGGACGGCGTCACGTCGGTGCTCACCGGTGTGGTCAACGACGGCACGGCCAAGGAGTCGGTGCGGGACGCCCGCAACCGGGGCGGCCGGCAGGTGGCCGGCAAGACCGGAACCTCCGACGACAACAAGTCGGCCTGGTTCGTCGGCTACACCCCGAACCTGGTCACCTCGGTCGGTCTGTGGGGCCAGGCCGCCGGGCCCCGTGAGATGAAGGTGGACGGCAAGATGGTGACCGTCCCGAAGGGTGGTCAGGTCACCATCTCGGGCGCGGCGGGCGCCGACGGCCGGATCGCCGGTGGCAGCTACCCGGCCAGGATCTGGGCGGCCTACGCTTTCGACGCGGTGCGGGGCGACCATGCCAAGTTCGACCTGGAGGCCGACCAGGGCTCCGGAACCGAACCGACCCCGACGATCACCGATACGCCGGAGGAGCCCCTGCCGTCGAGAACGCCGGACAGCGTCCCGACGCCCACGCCCCCACCGAACACCCCGTCCACCCTGCCGGACAACCCGCCGACTCCCCCGACGAACCCGCCGACGGAGACACCGCCGGGCCGCCCGACGGGCGGCCCGACCGGCCCGACGCACAACCCGACAGTCGATCCACCGCCTGGCGGCAACTGATCTGAGAACACCGGTGGTTGAAGCACACAGCAGGATCCGTCGGGGCGGACGTCACCCCAATCGCGTCAGTTTCGACCCGATGGAAGGTTCGGCCAGATCCGTCTGGAGGGCCACCGGTACCTTCAACGTGTCGGGCCCGCTGCCCGCCGTCAGTACACCGACCTCGGTTCCTGCCTTGGCTGTGCGCGGGAGGGATTTGCCGTCGTCGTCGAGGCGGAGGTCCAGCTTGTGGCCCGGCACGCCGAGGACCTTGAGGTCCTTGGCCGCGACGAGGGGGGTCCGGCCGCCGAGTCCGTCGTCGAGATGGCCGACGACCTGGCCCTTGTCGACGGCGACGGAGGAGGTCAGTGCGCTACGGACGGCCTCGATGACCTTCTTGCTGTTGTCCTTGACCAGGACGAGGCTGTTGGCGCCGTTGGGGTCCGGGCCGTCGACGCGCTGGTCGAGCAACGTGCCGAGGACCAGCGGAGTCCCGTCGTCGACCGTTTTGTAGGCGGCCCACATCAAGGCGCCGCCTGCCGCCGTGTTGGATCCGGTCTTGATGCCGGTGATGCTCAGGCCCGCGAGCAGGAGGTTGTCGTTGTTGTTGATGATCGGCTGGGGCAGGCCCTCGATGGTGGTGTTCGGCAGCGCGACGATCGGCCGGAACGCGTCGAACCTCATGATCGCCTCGGCCAGCCTGAGCTGGTCGACAGCGGTGCTCACGGTTTCGGCGTCGAGGCCGCTGGGGTCGGTGTAAGTGGTGTCCTTCATGCCGAGCGCCTTGGCCGCGTCGTTCATCTTCCGTACGAACGCGGCCTCGGTGTCGCTTCCTGTATCCCAACGGGCCAGTAGCCGGGCGATGTTGTTGCCCGAGGGGATCATGAGCATCTTCAGCATGTCCTGCTGGCTGAACTTCGTGCCGGCCGTCAGGCCTTCGACGCGTGACTCGTCCTCCGACATGCCGTCCTGCACGGCCTTGTCGTCGACCTCGATCTCCGGGCCCGCCTCGTCCTTCTTGAGCGGATGCTCCTTGAGGAGCACATACGCCGTCATCACCTTGGCGACACTCGCGATCGGCACGGGCTTCTGCTCCCCGAAGGTGCCGAGGCTGCCCATGCCCTGGGCCTGGACGGCGCCCTGTCCCTTCTCGGGCCACGGGATGTCGAACCGTCCGTCGAAGGTGTAGGAGGAGGTCGCACCGGCGAGTTCGAGCGTCGCGTCGGGCAGGGGGCGTACCGCCTGCACGGCCATGAGGACGGCGGCCAGGGCCACGGCGATCGGCGTCCAGATCTTGAGCCGCCGGACGATGGTCCGGGCCGGGGTCTCGGGCGGCGGCGGGGTGTTGGTGAGCTGTGCGAGCAGGTCCAGGGGGGTCGGCGGCGGGGGCTGCTCGGCCTCGGGCTGCGGGCTGGGCTGAGCCGCGGCGGCGCCCCCGGGCCTCTGGACGGGCTCGGCGACCATCGTCTTTTTCTCATGTGCCGCACTAGGCTGACCGGGGCGGCCGGGTTTCTCCGGGGCCGGCTCGCTACCGTGGTCGGTGATGGCGGAGCCGGCCTGCTCGCCGTCGTTGTCGTCCTCGGCGTCGTCGTTCGGGTCGCTCTCTGCTGCGGCCTCGCCCTCGTCCTCTCCCGAGCGGTCCACGCCGTGAGGGGCGACGGTTGCAGGACTCTCCTCGGCGCCGGCAGTGGCCGCGGCGTCCTGTCCGGCCGCCCCGGCCTCCGTCCCGGCTGGATCCCCGGCTTCGGTGTCACACACCCCGGCCTGCTCATCGGGCGCAGCGCGCTCGCCGCTTTCGGTTGCCGGATCCTTCTCGGGTTCCGGCGAGTCCGACGGTTGCTGTTCCGGTGTGCGGGTGGGTGCGGTTCGCGGATCGTGTCCGCTCGCCGACGTCCCCTCCGGGGGCCGCTTCTGCTCCGCCTTGTCGGGTTCCTCGCCCACCGCTGGTGTCTCACTCATCTGTCGCGCTGCCGCCTTGTGCTTGCCTGGCCCGGGTCCAGCCAGTGATCCCGTGTTGCTCGGCCATCCCTCGTACGGGGACGGCTCACCGCTTCAGCACCGCTTCCATGACCGCCTTGGCGATCGGTGCGCCCAGTCGGCCGCCCGCGATGTCGGAGCGGGAGATGTTCATGTCCTTGGGGTCGACGAGGACGGCGACCGCGACCGGGGAGGAGCCGTCGCTCTGCTTGGCGTAGGACACGAACCAGGCGTACGGTCGCTCGTCATTGACGTTGGCGCCGTGCTGGGCGGTGCCGGGCTTGCCGCCGACCGTGACGCCGTCGATCTTCACCTTGCTTCCGGTGCCGTCGCTCACGGTGTACTCCATCATCTCCTGCACCTTTTTCGCGGCGCTGTCGGAGACGGCCTGGTTCAGCTCCTCGGGTTCGGCCTTCTCGATCGTCGACAGGTCGGGGCCGCGCAGCTCGTCCACCATGTACGGCTTCATCACCTTGCCGTCGTTGGCGAGCCCTGCGGTGACCATGGCCATCTGCAGCGGTGTGCTGGTCACGCTGCCCTGGCCCATGCCGGTCAACGCGGTCTGGGGCTGGTCCAGTTCGCCGGGATAGCCACTGGCGGCCGTGCGGACGGGGGTGAACTGCTCCTTGTTGAAGCCGAACTTCTCCGCGGTCTCGCGCATCTGGTCCTTGCCGGTCTTGTGGGCGGCGTCGAGGAAGATGTTGTTGCAGGACCACTGCATGCCGGTTTTCATCGAGACCTTGTCGCACTGGGCGTCGGGGACGACGTTGCCGATCTTCGTGCGGCTCAGCGGCAGCTGGTAGGGCGCCGGAATGCCCGAGGGGGCGTTGATGTCGGTGACCGTGCCGTGTTCGAGGGCGGCCGCCGCTGTGAGGATCTTGAAGGTCGAGCCGGGCGGGTAGGTCTCGCGGATCGCCCGGTTGCTCAGTGGTTTGTCCTTGTTCTTGTCCAGCCTCTGGAATTCCTCCCCTTCCTTGCCCGACATACCGGCGAAGACGGAGGGGTCGTAGGACGGCGTGCTCACCATGGCGAGGATCTTGCCGGTGCGCGGGTCGAGGGCGACCACCGCGCCCTTGGCGTCGAGGTCGGTCAGCCCTTTGTAGGCGGCTTTCTGTGCCTTGGGGTCGATGGTGGTGACGACATCGCCGCCATGCGGCTTCTCGCCGGTCAGCAGGGAGAGGGGACTGCTGAGGAGCCTGCTGTCCTTGCCGCCGAGTACGTCGCTGTGGACGCCTTCGAGGAAGGTCGCGCCCTGGGCCTGGGAGAAGTAGCCGGTGACCGGTGCGTACATCGGTCCGTTCGTGAAGACGCGCTTGTATTTGAAGTCCGAGCCGGAGGTCTGCACGGAGCCGGTGATCGATTCACCACCGACGATGATGTCGCCGCGGGGCTGGGAGAATGCCTCGATCCGTACCCGCCGGTTGTGCGGGTCGCTGGCCAGTTCGTCGCTCCTGGCGAACTGCACCCATGTGGCCTGCACGAGCAGGGCCAGCACCAGCACCCCGCAGAAGACGGCTATGTGCCTCAGTGGCTTGTTCATGGTTCTCCGGATGGGGTCTCACGGTGGTTGCCGACTTCGTGGGAAGGGCCGGCGACAACGGCAGTGTCATGACGGGTCGGCAGTGACGGCGGACAGCAGGCTGCGGACGACGGGCCCCGCGGAGGCGCCGCCGGTCTTCCCCTTCTCCACGATGCAGGCCACGGCGATATTGCCGCGGTGGGCGACGATCCAGCCGTTGTTGGGGTCTTCCTCGGTGACCTCGGCGGTGCCGGTCTTCGCGCCGACTCCGCCGGGCAGGTCGGCCAGGACCTTCGCCGTGCCGTCGGTGACGGTGGCGCGCATCATCGCGCGCAGCTGGGTGACGACGTCCTGTGGCAGTTTTTCGGTGGTCGTCGTGTCCTTGGTTCCGCCGGTGATCGTGGGCTGGTGGAACGTGCCGGAGACCGCGGTCGCGGTGACGGATGCCATGAGCAGCGGGTTGGCCAGTACCCTGCCCTGTCCGATCATCGAGGCGGCCTTCTCGGTCTGGTCGCGGGGCGCGGGGACCGAGCCGTCGAACGAGGGGATGCCGGTGTGCCATTCCTGGCCGATTCCGAAGTACTTGCGGGCGACGTCGCCCAGCTCCCGGTCACCGAGCCTGTCGCGCAGGCTGATGAAAGCGGTGTTGCACGACTCGGTGAAGTCCTGGAGGAAGGTGGCGTCGCGGTGTTCGCCGGTCTCGACGTTGTGGAACTGTTTGCCGACGGTGAGGTACTTGGGGCAGTCGACGATGTCGCTCGGCTTGACGGCGTTCTTGAGCATCAGTGCGCTGGTGGTGACGAGCTTCCAGGTGGATCCCGGCGCGTAGGTGCCGGAGACGGCGCGGTTGAAGCCGGAGGAAGGCGCGTTCGCCACGGCGAGGATCTCGCCGTTGTCGATGCGCAGGGCGACGAGTGCGGCGTCCTTGCCCTTGGCCTCGGAAGCAAGGGCCTTCTCGGCGGCGGCCTGCCAGGTGGAGTCGAGCGTGGTGCGGATGGGCTGGTCGGTGGGGCGGTCGGGCTTCTTGCCGAAGGTGGCTTCCGTGCCCTTGACCTCTCCGGTGGCCCGGTCGACGAGCTGGATCGCACCACGGGGGCCGGCTCCCGCGGCTCCGGCGACCTGGTTCAGCACGGGTGCCAGGGAAGGGTGCTCTCCACCTGACAGGGCGGCGCCCCCGCGGTCGGTGATCTTGGGGCGGTCGGTGTTCTCGCGCTCCAGACGGAACTTCTCGGTGCTGCTCAGCTTCGGGTGGACGAGGGCCGGTGTCCAGTCCACCTTCCAGGTGCCGTCCTGTTGCTTTCGCAGGGGCAGCTTCGAGTCGTAGGTCCAGGCGCCCAGGTCGGTGACGGGCATCTTGGCGGTGAAGGGGACGCTGACGGTGCCGTTCCCGGACACCGCGGCCTTCGCCGCGGTCAGGGTCGGTTTGTCGATGCTGAGCCCGGCGGTGAAATTGCGCAGCACGTCCTGGGCCTTGCCGGGGTCGGTGGTGCGGCGGCCCGCGCTCGGTATGCGGCCACCGGCCCAGTCAGCGAGGAACGCCCGTGCCTCGGCCACGGCCGCGGGGTCGGGGCCGGCGGCCGAGGAGTCGGCGGCGAAGGGCCCCAGCTCGGCGAGGTACGCCCCGCCCGCGGCGACGGCAAGCACCAGAGCCGCCGCGGTGGCCGACCGGGCCGCTTTGCGGGGCTTGCGGCGGGAGGTGGTGCGTTTTCGGGTTTCAGGCATCGGGGATTCCTGGTCCTTGTGCTCATCCATCACCCGTCATTGCCGGGTGGCGAAGAGATCGGGAGGCGTGCTGGTGGTGTTCAACAGGAGAAGAGCAGCGGCCCCGGGCATGTGTCCAAGTTCCGTATCATTCTCGAATTGATTAATCTGGGATATCGTTGCTGGTTATGGACCTGATGCGGCACTTGGAGTGCTTTGTGGCTGTTGCAGAAGAGTCACATTTCGGCCGTGCCGCGGAGCGGCTGGGCATCGCCCAGCCGCCCCTGTCGCAGCGCATCCAGCGTCTGGAGCGCGAACTGGGGGTGCGCCTGTTCGAGCGGACCAGCCGACAGGTGACGATCACCAAGGCCGGGACGCTGCTCCTGGACGAGGCCCGTGAACTGCTCGCCCGTTCCGAGGCGCTGATGGCCACCGCCCGCCGGGTCAGGGACGGCGAGAGCGGGCTGCTGCGCGCCGCGCTGCCGCCCGACATCCCCGGGGAGACCGTCGCCGCGATCCTGGCGGACTTCCGGCAGCGCCATGCCGGGGTGGAGTTGGAGCTGCGCGAGCTGTCCACCACCGAGCAACTCCTCCAGTTCGCCTCGCACGAGTTGGACGTCGGGCTCATCCACCACCCCTGTGACGTCTCCGGCCTCGAGCTGGGCCCGGTTCTCCACCGCGAGGTGGGGGTACTGCTCCCCCGCGACGCCCCGGCCGCCGCGCTCGACGAGGTCCCGCTCACCGCCCTCACCGGATACGACCTGGTCCTCTTCCACCGCGCCGCCGCCCCCTCCCTGCACGACGACGTGCTGACCACCTGCGCCCGCAACGGCTACACCCCCACCGCCGTCCGGCACGGCCAGGGCGCCAGCTTCGTCCGCGGCCTGATCCTCTCCGCGCACGCCGTCGCCTTCAGCCCGCGGGACGCCCACCCCGCGGGTGCCGCCGACCGGGATCCGGACGTCGTCTGGCGCCCGCTCGCCGGGACCCCGCTGGTCTGGCGCCACTCCGTCGCCTGGCCGCAAGGGCGCAGCGACACGGTCGTCGGCGCCTTCGCCGAGGCGGCCACGCACGCGCTGCGGAACACCACCGCCATGAGTGCCGACCCGCCCCCGCGCCCGCTCCATCTGCGCCCGGCAGCGGAGTACTGGCTGTGACCAGCACCCTCGCCCGCATCCGTGATGCCTTCGACGCCGCCGGTGTCACCGGTCGGCTGCACGCCCTCGACATCGACTCCGGCGCGGAGATCAACGCGGGCGCCGATCTCCCGGTCGTCACCGCCAGCGTGCACAAGCTCTGTCTGCTCGTCGCACTCCACCAGCGGGCCGCGGCAGGGCACGTCGACCTCACCGAACAGATCGAGTGCCCACCGGCCGGCCGCACCTTGGGGCCCACCGGGCTGGCCGCCATGCTCGACCCCGTCCGCATGTCCCTGCGCGACGCCGCCTATCTGATGATGGCCGTCAGCGACAACACCTCCGCCGACATCCTCCTGGAGCGCGTCGGCCTCGACGCCGTCAACGACACGACCGCCCGGCTCGGCCTCACCCATACCCACGCCGTCCACACGTTCGGCCGGATCCTCGCCACCATCAGGCAGGACGCGGGACCCGGCGGCCCGCAGGCACTGACCGATCCGTACGTCATCGCCCGGCTGCGTGCCCTCGACCCCGCCCGCACCAACCGCAGCACCCCTCGCGACATGACCCGCCTGCTGGCCGCCGTCTGGCGTGACGAAGCCTGTGCGCCCGAACACTGCGCCGCGGTCCGCCGCCTCCTCGGCCTGCAGGTCTGGCCGCATCGCATGGCCTCGGGCTTCCCTTTCGACGACGTCCACGTCGCGGGCAAGACCGGAAGCCTGCCGACCGTGCGCAACGAGGTCGGCGTCATCGAATACCCCGACGGGGGCCGCTACGCCGTCGCTGTCTTCACCCGTGCCGCCAGCACCGCCGCCACGCTCCCCCCGGCCGACGCCGTCATCGGCACCACGGCCCGTATCGCTGTCGACGCACTGCGCGCCCTGTAGTGGATTCCACCCTTTTGTAACCCGGGCTTCATTCCCGGCTGCCAGGCTTCACCGATCTGCCCGCCGCTCTCGGCTCCGGCTTCGCTCCAGCCGTCCTCGATGCATAGGAACCGACGCGTGAACCCCATCGACCTGCTCGCCGAACTCTTCGACGGAGAGGGCGGCGCCGAATACTTCGGTGAAGCCGTCACTCAGGCCGAGCACATGCTCCAGGCCGGGGCGCTCGCCGAGGCCGCCGGCGCCCCGCCGCACCTCGTCGCGGCCGCCCTGCTGCACGACATCGGGCACTTCCACGGAGCCGTCACCGGCCGGGACCTGATGGAGGGCGGTCAGGACAACCGGCACAGCCATACGGGCGCCGACTGGCTCGACGAGCATTTCGGCCCCGAGGTGACCGGGCCCGTACGGCTGCACGTGGCGGCCAAGCGGTACCTGTGCGCGATGGAGCCCGGCTATTTCGAGCTCCTCTCGGAGGCGTCCGTGCACACGCTCAAGGTGCAGGGCGGGCCCATGTCGCCCGATCAGGCGCGGGAGTTCGCGGCGTTGCCCGGCTCCCGGGATGCGGTCGCCGTGCGCCGCTGGGACGAGCAGGCGAAGGATCCGGAGTTCGCGACCCCGGGCTTCGAGCATTTCCGCCCGCTGCTCGAATCGCTGCTCACCCGCTCGTGAGGCGGTGCCCTGGTATCCGGTGTGAGGGCCCTGAGTCGGCCGGGGGCCCATCCGGCCCCCGATGGGCCTGCGATGTTGTTCGCGTTCCCCGGCCGACTGCGCCGGGGTCCGTCAGCCGGTCTTCTTCTTGGCGGGCTCGGCATCGGTGAGGTCGACGCTGGTGCAGGACACATCGGCCTTGCTGTCCAGGGTGATGGTCTTGACCTCGGTCTTGCCGTCCGAGGCGGTGACCTTGCCCACGGCCTTGTCGTCCGAGACGACGGGCTTGCGCTCGACCTTGTCCCCGGCCTTGTGAGCAGGCTTTTCGCCAGTGGATCCGGCAGCAGCGGGAGCGCCGGTGCCGCTCTTGCCGTCCGCCTGGGTGTATTTCACGTTGCAGGTCGGCGGCTTGGAAGCGCTGCCGGAGTCCGTCCCGGCGGCGAAGGCCGTGCTGCCCGCCGCGACTGTTCCGAATGCGGCCGCGGCCACGGCGACAAGGAGGGACTTCCGACGCGGCATACGAATGGGCTTCATCGTGGTGTTCCTCTCGTAAAGGAGGAGGCTCTCTCGCGAACCTCTCCGATACGGCCCAGTTCACCTGAACCCATGTTTCCCCGATGTCTCGGTGAATCGTCAGCTGCCGGTCGCGGACTTCCAGGCGTCTGTGTAGGACTTGAGGTTCTTGTCGATGTCCGACCAGTCCGGGGTAAAGATGTCCACGCCCTTCATGATGTCGGCGAGCTTGGTGGCGTTCTCGTCGGTCGCCTTGACGTCGGTACGGGCCGGGAAGCCGCCGCTGACCTCGCTGGCCTGCTTCTGGACCTCCTCCGTCAGCAGGTAATCCAGCAGCTTCTTGCCGTTCTCGCTGTTGGGGGCGCCGTGGACCAGCCCGGCCGCGTACGGGAGGGCGAAGGAGGTGGGCTTGCCGTCGCCCTTGGCCGGGAACCAGATGCCGAGGTTCGGCATGGACTTGGACTGGGCGAAGTTCATCTGGACATCGCCGTTGGCGACCAGCAGCTCGCCCTTGTCGGTCTTGGGCGCGAGCTTGCTGGTGGAGGAGGAAGGGCCGACGTTGTTGGCCTGGAGCTTCTTGAGGTACTCCATGGCCGCTTCCTTGCCGCCGAAGTCGTGCATGGCCTTGATGAGGACGGCCGTGCCGTCACCTGCGACGCCCGGCGTGGAGTACTGGAGCTTGCCCTTGAACTTCTTGTCCAGGAGGTCCTCCCAGGTCTTGGGCGCCTCCGAGAGCTCCTTCTTGTTGTAGACGAAGCCGAAGTAGTTGTTGACGACCGACGTCCACTTGCCGTCCGGTGCCCGGCCCGAGCTGTCCACCTTGTCGGCGTTCTTGGGCTCGTACTTCTCCAGCAGACCCTTGCCGTCGGCCTGCTGGATGAAGGGGGGCAGGGTGACCAGCACGTCGGCCTGGGTGTTGGTCTTCTCGCGGGCGACGCGCTGCACCATCTCCCCGGAGCCGCCCTCCACGTACTTGACCTTGATTCCGGTCTGCTTCTCGAAGTCCTTGAAGACCTTGTCGTAGAAACCGTCGCCGTTCTCGCCCTTGAGTCCGTCGGCGCTGTAGACGGTGACGGACTTCGAGTCGGAGCCGGTCAGGGAGCCGCCTCCGCAGGCGGCGAGGGTACCGACGAGGGCGAGGCTGCCGGTGACAGCGACGGCGATCTTGATGGAGCGCTTCATGGCGGTGTCCTTCTCTCGCATGGCAAGTTGCCCGGTGATCATCTGTAGGTGGCTCTGGTGCGGATGCGGGAGACGGCGAGCAGTACGAGCATCGTCGTTCCCATCAGCACGACCGCGACGGCGGAGCCGGTGAACAGCGCCCCCCGGTCGGTGGCCGTGAAGATCTGGACCGGGAGGGGGACCCAGTCCGGGGGGTAGAGCATCATCGTGGCGCTCAACTCGCCCATGGACAGGGCGAAGCACAGGCCCGCCGCGGCGTTGAGCGAGGGCAGCAGCAGTGGGATCCTGACCCGCCACAGCACATACCAGGGGCGGGCCCCGAGGCTGGCCGCGGCCTGCTCGTACGCCGGGTCCAGCCGTCGGACGGCGGCGGATACGGATTGGTAGGCGAAGGCGGTGACCAGCACGGTGTGGGCGATGAGCACGATCCAGGGGGTGCCGTTGAGCAGGATCGGTGGCTTGCTGAATGCGACCAGTACGGCCAGGCCGACGGCCACCGACGGGACGGCGACCGGCAGCACGAACAGCGCCTCCAGTGTTCTCCGGCCTCGTTTGCCGAGCGCGGCCGCCGACAGAGCGGCCCAGCCTCCCAGCGTCAGCGCCAGCAGACTGGCGCCGGCCGCGGTGACCAGGCTCGTGATCAGCGCCTGCAACGACTCGCCCCGTGTGGCGGAGGAGTAGTTGTCCAGGGTCGGCCCCGAGGGGAAGACACCGGACCAGTGTGTGGCGAAGGACGCCGCCGCGATGACTCCCAGGGGCAGTGCGAAGACCGGCAGGGCGAGGCCGAAGAAGACGGCCCAGGAGGCCCAGCGGCCCCTACGGCTATGCACCAACACGTCGGCTCACCATCCTGTAGAGGCCGTACAGACCCACGGAGATCGCGATGTTGACCACTGCCACGACGCAGGCGGCCGTGTAGTCGGATTCGAGCATGGCCTTGCTGTAGACGAGCATCGGCAGAGTGGTGACGCCCTTGGCGCCGGTGAACAGCACGATGCCGAACTCATTCAGGCACAGGACGAGCACCAGGCTTCCGCCCGCCGCCAGCGCCGGCAGCGCCTCGGGGAGGATCACCTGGCGCACGATCCGTGCGGGCCGTGCGCCGAGTGAGGACGCCGCTTCCAGTTGCGCCGTGTCCAGCTGGGAGAACGCGGCGAGCAAGGGCCGCATCACGAACGGTGTGAAGTACGTGATCTCGGCGAGCAGTACGCCCCACGGTGTGGTCAGGAACTGGAAGGGGCCGCTCGCGGCGCCCGTGGCGTCGGTCCACAGGCCGTTGGCGATGCCCACGGTGCCGTAGATGAACAGCAGGGCGAGGGTGATCAGGAAGGAGGGGAAGGAGAGGAAGACATCGATGAACTTGGTGACCGCCCTGCCTCCGGGGAACGGCACGAAGGCGATGATCAGGGCGAGGACGAAGCCGAGCAGCAGGCAGCCGACGGTGGATCCCACGGCCAGCCACACCGTGGTGCCGAGGGCTTCCCTGAACGCCTCCGAGGCGAAGACCGTGCCGTAGGGCTGGAGGGAGGTCTCGCCCTCCGCGGTGGTGAAGGACTGCTGGACGACCAGCGCGAGCGGATAAAGGAAGATCAGTCCCAGGGCCGCGACGGGCGGCAGCGCCCATACGAACCGGGGCACCGACCGGGCCGGTGCGCGTACGGTCCCGGCGGTCTCCCGCGGCCCCCGGCCGGCCCCTTCCCCACCACCGCGCGCCAAGGGGACCAACGAGCCGCGGGTGAGGACGGAGGCTGACCGCGGCTCTGCCGTGGCGGGGGTCGGGTGCGCCGCGCTAGGCATGGGCGACTCCCGCTCCGATCAGCACGGCGTCCTCGGCGGCGAAGTTCAAGGTGACCTCGTCGCCCGGTGCGGGGGACTCGCGCAGTTCCCGCAGGTCGGCCTTGAGACGCCGGCCGGCCACGTCCACGTACAGCCGGTGGGTGGAGCCGCGCCACTGGACCTCGGTGATCGTGCCGCGCAGGGCGTTGGGGCCGTCTCCGAGGCCGACGAGGTGCGGGCGTACGCACAGTGTGGCGCTCGCCCCGTGGGCGGCCTCGCCCGTGGTGACCGAGAGCCGCGTGCCCGCGAAGTCCACGGTGCCCGTGGAACCCACCGTCACGGGGAGGAGGTTGGCGTTGCCCACGAACGACGCGGTGAATTCGGTGCGCGGGCTGCGGTAAAGCTGCTGCGGTGTTCCGCAGTCCCGCAGCCTCGCCTTGTCCATGACGGCGATGCGGTCCGCGAGTGTCAGGGCCTCGACCTGGTCGTGGGTGACGTACAGCATGGACACATCCGGCAGTTCCCGGTGCAGCCGGGCGAGTTCGGCGAGCATGCCCGAGCGGAGCTGGGCGTCGAGCGCGGAGAGCGGTTCGTCCAGGAGGAGGACCTTCGGGCGGATGGCGAGGGCGCGGGCGATGGCGACCCGCTGCTGCTGTCCGCCGGAGAGCTCTCTCGGGTAGCGCTTGGCGTAGTCGGCCATGCCGGTCATCTCCAGGGCCTCGGCCACCCGTCCGGCGATCTCTCCCCGGGGTGCCTTCCGGGCCCGCAGTCCGAAGGCGACGTTGTCGGCCACCCGCATGTGCGGGAAGAGCGCGTATTGCTGGACGACCATGCCGATGCCGCGCTGGTACGGCGGCAGTCCGGTGACGTCCCGGCCGCCGATCAGGACTCTTCCCGAGGCGGGCCGGACGAATCCGGCGACCGCCCGCAGTGCGGTGGTCTTGCCCGAGCCGGACGGCCCGAGCAGGGCCATCACCTCGCCGGGCTCCACGGTCAGGTCGAAGTCGTCCAGGACGGTGTTCTTGCCGTAGACCACCGACACGCCCTCGAAGCGGATGCCCGCTCCCGGCGCGCCGGCCATGTCACTCCCCTCCGATCAGGGAGGGAAGCTCGGTCACGGAGGCCAGTACGTGGGTGGCGCCGGCGTGCCACAGCGCCTGGTCGGCGTGTGCCCCGGTCAGTACTCCGGCCACGATCCCCGATCCCGCGCGGCTTCCGGAGAGCATGTCGTAGGACGTGTCCCCGGCGACGGCGATCTGCCGGACGGAGTCCGCGGCGCCGGTGCGCAGCAGCGCGGTGAGGACCATGTCCGGGTAGGGGCGTCCGCGGCCGCCCGCGTCGGCCGGGCAGAGGGTCAGGTCGGCCAGGTCGTGCCAGCCGAGTGCGTCGAGGATCGCGTCCTGTGTGACGCGGGCGAAGCCGGTGGTCAGCACGACGGTCAGGCCGGCGTCGCGCATCGTCTCGACGGCCTCACGGGCTCCGGGTATGGCGGCGATGCGGCCGCCATCGACCAGTTCCGCGTAGGCCTCTTCGAAGGCGGTGTTGGCGCGCTGGGCCGTCGTCTCGTCGTCGAAGAGGTGCCGGAAGACGGAGATCTTGGATTCGCCCATGGTGGCGCGGACGTAGTCCAGTTTCTCCGCGTGGTCGGTGCTGCCCGGTTCGACGCCCAGGCGCTGGGCCGCGGCGCCGAACGCCTGCTCGACGAGGCCCCCGTCGGCGACGGTGGTGCCCGCCATGTCCAGCACCACGAGGGAGATACGTTCCTTCAACTCGCTCACCATCCCAGTTCGTTCGCGGTCTTCTCGGCTATCGCCGGGGAGCAGGTCATCCCGCGGCCGCCGGGGCCGGTGACCAGCCATACGCCTTCGCGGGCCTGCTGCCGGTGGACGACGCGGGAGGTGTCGGTGCACTGCGCGTAGACGCCCGCCCAGCGGTGGCGGATCCTGGGGAGGGGCCTGCCGAGGATCGCTTCGACGACGGTGCGCAGGTGCTCGTACGGCTCCTCGACCACGTCGAAGGCGAAAGGTGCCTCGTATTCATGGGTGTCGCCGATGGTGAGAGAGCCGTCGGTGCGCTGCACCATCAGCAGTTGCATCTTGTGCTCGGCGGCGGTCGGCGTCTGGGCCTGTGCCGCGGCCAGGGTGTCCAGCGCTTCGCTCGCGTAGGCGGGGTAGTAGCGGAAGCTGTCGGCGTCGGCGACGGAGGTGGTCAGTGCCTCGCCGAGCGGGTCGGTCTGCATCATCTGGAGGCGTACGCGTCGTACCGGCAGGTCCGGGACGAGCTCGCGGACGAGTCCGCCGAGCCATGCGCCGGTGCACAGCACCACCACGTCGCCGTGGTGGACCTCGCCGTGGTCGTCGCGTACGGCGCGCTCCCCCACCACCTCGCGTACTTCGCGTCCGCCGAGGTAGGTGTAGCGGCCGGAGGCCAACAGCGCCTTCTTCAGGACGCGTTGGGCGGTGCGCGGTTCGACGGCGGCGTCCCGCTCGCACCACAGCGCGCCGAGATGGTCGCCGCGCAGCGCGGGGTTCATTTCCCGGACCTCGTCGGGGCCGAGGAGTTCCCAGCCGCGGGCGGTGGCGTCGGGGCGCCGGGTGGCGGCCTCGGCGACGGCCCGCTCGGCCTCGTTCCGGACGACGGTGAGCGAACCGATGGCGCGAAAGCCCAGCTCGGGGAGGTTTGTTCCGATGTCCTCCCACAGTTCGCGGGCGCGCAGGGCCGTTGCCAGTTCCTCACCGCCCGCGCGGCCGCTGACCCAGATCTGTCCGAAGTTGCGGACCGAGGCACCTCGCGCCTCGGTCTCGCGCTCGATGTGGACCACTTCGTGGCCACGTTCCACTGCCTGCCAGGCGTGCATGGTTCCCAGCACGCCGGCTCCGACGACTATGACTCGCATGGCCTCGACACTCGACGAAGCCCGTGAACTGGATCTGGGGCAAAGGAGTCGAGAAGGTGAACAGGCCTGCAATACCAGCAAAGACCAGTTATCGCTTCGTTATCAAACGAGTGGCACCTCAGCGGGGCGCGGCGCCCAGCTGCGTGGTGAAGGAGAACCGGTCGCCCCGGTACAGCGACCTGACCCGCTCCAGCGGCAGGCCTCGCGTGTCACGCGAGTTGCGGTGGATCAGCAGCATCGGCAGTGCGGGCGGCGTCCCGATCAGCAGGGCCTCACGCGGTGTGGCCAACACCGTCTCCAGCCGCTCGTCCGCACCTCCGAAGCCGATACCCAGCCGCTCGTAGAGGTAGGAGTAGAAGGACGAGTTGGGCTCGAAATCGGAATCCAGCCGGGGCACCCGCTCGACGGCGACATAGGTGCTCTCCAGCCCGACCCGTTCGTCATCGGCGAGCAGTACACGTTCCATGTGCCATACGGGATCCCCCACATGAAGCTGCAGCTCACTCGCGAGGGCCTGAGGGCAGGGGAAGCGGTCCAGACCGATCAGGTGGCGCCCCGGCCGCTTCCCCTGCCTGCGCACACCCTCGGTGTAGCTCGCCAGCGACAGCGGCTGCTCCAGCTTGGGGCCCGCCACGACCGTGCCCCGCCCCAGCCTCCGCACCCGCCCTTCCAGGAGCAGTTCACGCAGCGCTTGGCGCACGGTCTCCCGGGAGACCTCGAAACGCAGCGCCAGGTCACGCTCGGTGGGCAGCAGCCCGCCTTCGCCCAACTCGCCGAGCAGCGCGGCGATTTCGACCTTCACCGCGTAGTACTTCGGGATGCGTCCGTGCTCGGGGATGCCGGAGCGGATCGGTGCGCCAGGTGTCTGATCGTTCAGGTAGTCCACGGGGCCATATTCGCACCCCGGGCATAGGAGTCGGCCGGTCCGCTGACAGGACCGGCCGACGCCTGTGCGGAGCACACCCCGCTCGAGGTCAGTGGACGTCGCCCATGAGAGCCGTGACCTTCTTGCGGTACATGAAGACCGCGAAGCCGGCGAGGGCCGCGAGGGCCGCCTCGGCCGCGATGACCCCGGTGCCGCTGAGGTCCACACCGGCCAGGGAGAGCAGACCCGTGACGCAGTCGCCCGCGGTCACCGCGAGGAACCACACGCCCATCATCTGACCCGCGTACTTCTGCGGCGCCATCTTCGTGGTCACCGAGAGGCCGACCGGGGAGAGGCAGAGCTCGCCCACGGTCTGGATCAGGTAGATCGAGACCAGCCACATCGGGCTGACCTTCGTGCCGTCGGACGCCATGGCCATCGGGACGACGAAGACGAAGAACGAGCCGCCGACGAGGAGCATCGCCATGGCGAACTTGACCACGGTGTTCGGTTCCCGGTTCTTGCGGGACAGCCACAGCCACAGCCAGGCGAAGACCGGGGCCAGCGCCATGACGAACAGCGGGTTGAGCGACTGGAACCAACTGGAGGGGAAGCCCAGACCGAAGACCGTGTCCGCCGACTTCGTCTCGGCGAAGGCGGCCATCGTCGAACCGCCCTGGTCGTAGATCATCCAGAAGACGGCCGCGGCCACGAAGAACCAGAGGTAGCCGCTGACCTTGGACTGCTCGGTCTCGCTCAGCTCCTTGTCGCGCTTGATGCGCGCCAGGACCGCGACCGGGAGGATGAGGCCCAGCAGCGTGATCGGCACCAGCGCCCAGTTGAGGGTGAAGTTCCCGGTGCCCACGACCACGCCGTAGAAGACGACGGCGATCGCGAACCAGATCAGCCCCTTGACCAGCCAGGCGTTGCGCTCCTGGGCCGGCAGCGGCGTGGGGACCACGCTGCTCTGCGGGCTGAGGTGGCGGGTGCCGATCAGGAACACCGCCAGGCCCAGCGCCATGCCGACCGCCGCGAGGGTGAAGCCCAGGTGCCAGCCGACGGTCTGGCCGACGGTGCCGATGACCAGCGGAGCGATGAAGGCACCGAGGTTGATGCCCATGTAGAAGATCGTGAAGCCGCCGTCGCGGCGCGGGTCCTTCGGGCCGTCGTAGAGGTGACCGACCATCGTGGAGATGTTGGCCTTGAGCAGGCCCGAGCCCAGCGCGACCAGGGCCAGGCCCGCGAAGAACATGGCCTGCCCGGGGACCGCGAGCGACAGGTGGCCCGCGATGATGACGCCCGCGCCGACGGCCACGGTCCTGCGCGGCCCCCAGACCCGGTCGGCGAACCAGCCACCGGGCAGGGCCAGCAGGTAGACCATCGCCAGGTAGACGGAGTAGATCGCGATGGCGCTGCCCTGGGGCATCTCCAGCCCGCCGCCCTGGCTGCCGGGCTTGGCGTCCGGGCCACCGGCGATCAGGTAGAGCACGAGGAGCGCTCGCATACCGTAGAAGCTGAAGCGCTCCCACAGTTCCGTCATGAAAAGTACGGCCAGCCCGCGTGGGTGGCCGAAGAAGGTCTTGCCGCTCTGCTCAGAGGCTTCCAGCCCGCTGTGCTCGGCCGCGCCCTTGGTGGGGAGGGACGCCATAGGGGTTCCTTGAACGGTCGGGACGCCTGAGAGCGACAGCGCGTCCGATGGGTGACCAGCACCGGAGCAGCAGCGTCCGGGATCCACGCCCCCACTCGGGCTTCGAGCGGCGGACCTGGTCAAGAGGTCATTGACTGGGCTCCAGAGTGAGGCCCTCTGCCCTGTACACAACAGGGACCTTCGGCTTCAAAGCGGGGCCAAAGGTTGACACAAATGGATGACCTTGGGTTTCGGGGGGCTCGGCTACTGCCGCGCGGGCCCGTCGGGGAGCCGCGCGAACGGCGGAAGCTCGACCCGGACGGTGAGCCCGCCGTCAAGGTTGGCGGTGGCCGTGACGGAGCCGTGGTGGGCCACGGCGATCGAGCGCACGATGGCCAGTCCGAGGCCGTGGCCGGAACGGCCACCGGCCAGCCGCGTACGCACCCGGTAGAAGGGCTCGAAGAGCCGGTCCACGAGATCGTCGTCGACCCTGGGCCCCGTGTTCCCGACCTCCAGGACCACGGCGGTGTCCCGGTGGACCGCGAGGCGCACCGATCCTTGGGGGACGTTGTGGGTGAGCGCGTTGTCGAGCAGGTTGAGCACCAGTTGCCGCAGCAGCGTGCTGTTGCCGCTGACGGCGCAGCCCTCGGTCTCCGTCTCGAGGCCGAGCCCGACTTCCTCCGCCTCGGCCCGGGGAGCCCGTTCGCCGACGGCGCCGGCGGCGAGGGCCGCCAGGTCGACCGGTCCGGGATCGAACTGCGCGTGGTCGGCCTCGGCGAGTTCGAGCAGCGCCTTGACGATGGTGATGTTGCGTTCGTTTGTCTCGACCAGCATCGGGGCGAGTTCGGCGAGCTCCTCGCCGGTGCTGTCGTTGGCCGCGACCTGGAGGATGGCGCGGGTGGTGGCCAGGGGGGTGAGTAGTTCGTGCGAGGCGTTCGCGGCGAAGCGCTGGTGAGCGGCGAAGGATCCCTCGATGCGGACCAGCATCGCGTCGAAGGTGTCGGCGAGTCGTTTGAGTTCGTCGTCGGGGCCGTCGGCGTTGATGCGGTACCGCAGGTCGCCGTCCTTCGCCTTCGCCGCGGCCTGGCTGATGGTGTGCAGGGGAGCCAGCAGCCGCCGGGAGAGGAACCAGACCGCGGCCAGCCCCGCGGCCATCACGAGCAGCATTCCGGTGACCGATACGGCGAGCACGGTCGCCCAGACGTCCTCTTTGGTACGCACCTTCCCGCCCTGGTCGGCCGCTGCGAACCCGGACCGCTGACCAGGCGGGACCGGCTGCGCGTACGCCTGCCCGTGGTCACCGGAGGGAGCGTTGACGGGGGTGGTCAGGTCGTAGGTCGGGACGAAGCGGATGCCGATGTAGATGACGGTGACCATCAGGATCCCGGAGGCACCCAGAGCACCGGCGAACCACAGGAACAGCCGTCCGTGGATGCCGGGCGCCCGCCGCCGTGCGCCGCGCCCGGCCCGCCTCTCACGTCGCCCCGGCCACAGCCTTGCGCGCAGTCCGGCCGTCTTCACCCGGTCCCCAGGTAGTAGCCGGCGTTGACAGCCGTGTGCACCACCTGCGGCTCACCGAGTTTTCTGCGCAGTGTGTGGACGACGAGCCGTACCACGTTGGTGTGGGGGCCGGCCTGGGCATCCCATGCCTTGTCCAGGAGGTGCTCGGCGCTCAGGACGCCTCCGTCGGCACGCATCAGGAGTTCCAGGACGGCCAGTTCCTTCGGCGTCAGCCGGACCTCGGAGCCCCCGCGGGCGACGCGGCGACGGTGGGTGTCGAAGCTGACGTCGGCGAAGGTGAGCACGGGCGGGTGGACCATGGGGCTGCGCCGGTACAGCGCCCGCAGCCTGGCCACCAGCTCGGGGAAGTCGAACGGTTTGGCCAGGTAGTCGTCGGCCCCCAGGCCGAGCCCCTCGACCTTGTCACCGAGCCGGCCCGCGGCGGTCAGCATCAGGATCCGGCAGTTCAGCCCCATGGCGATGACGCGGCGGCAGGCCTCGTCGCCGTGGACACCCGGCACGTCGCGGTCGAGGAGCACCATGTCGTAGTCGTAGACCGCCAACCGCTCCAGGGCCGTCGCCCCGTCGTGCACGGTGTCGACCGAGATCGCCTCTCTCCGCAGCCCCATCTCCAGGACCCGGGCCATGTACTCCTCGTCCTCGACCACCAGCACACGCACGGGCGACAACCTTTTCCTGAGATCTCGATGAGAATTACCCGATCCGTGGGGCGGGTGAATTCCGGGGACGGACCGGCCGGGGCCGGGATTTTCGGTATCCCCAGAAGCTCTACCAGATACCGCGTTAGATCCGTGTATGAGCCGGTGCTCCGGTACGGGACGGCGCAAAAGTCGCTCAAATCCCGCTTCGCCTAGCGTGCATAGCTGTTCAGGAGAGTCCGTTCACCGGGAGATGTAATGAATCTGTTCAAACGGGCGTGGTGGCGCCTCAGCGGCCATCCTGGAAAGGCCCTGATGCTGATCGGCCTGTTCTTCGTCATCTGCACGCTGGTCCTGTCGGGCTTCCTGATCCAGTCGGCGGCAGCACGCGCCGCGGCCGACGCCAAGCAGCGCGTCGGGGCCGTGGCCACCATGCAGCTGGACATCAATGCCCTCATGGAGTCCGGAAAGATGGAGTCCCGAGGCGGCGGGGCCACGCCTGGCCTCATAGGTACCGCCGGTGATCTGCACCGCAGCCTCGTGGACAAGATCTGCGCATCGCCGGTCGTGACGCAGTGCAACTACACGACGGAATCCGGTGCCTCACCCACCGAGAGCGCCAGGCTCTACCAGCCGGTCCCGCCGCCGGCCGGTCAGGACACCGCCGGCACCGACTTCTTCAAGGCGGACGGCGTCCGCGATCTGAATTCCGTCGGCGCGTTCCGGAACGGGGATTCGAAGATCGTCGATGGTTCCGGTATCGGGCCCCGGTCGAAGGCCGACATGGTCGTCGTCGAGGAACGACTGGCCAAGCAGAACAAGCTCAAGGTCGGCGACCGGATCAAGCTCAAGGTCGGAACGCTGCCGGGGCCCGGCGAGAAGCGGAACACCAGCGAATTCGAGTTCACGATCGCCGGCATCTACAAGAGCAATGCCGGTGACAGCGGGCAATACGTACCGGCAATCATGGACCCCGCCAACCAGATCTACCTCACCCCGGACGGCGCCACGAAGCTGCTCGGCAAGGATCTGGGGGCCGGCGGCGCGACGGTCAAGCAGGCGACGTTCACCCTGAACGACCCCGCGGACGCCGACCGGTTGAAGAAGGACGCCGAGGCGGCCGGGGCCGACCTGAAGATCTTTCCCCTGAGCGTCAACGACAAGCAGTACAAGACCCTCGTCGGCCCGATCACCAAGACCGCCGGTTTCGCCACCGTCACGGTCTGGCTCGTCGCGGTGGCCGGCACGGTCATCCTCGCCCTCATCGTCGCCTCCTCCCTGCGCGAACGCCGCAAGGAACTCGGCATCCTGCTCTCCCTGGGCGAGAAGAAACCGAAGCTGCTCGGCCAGCACCTCGTGGAGGTGGTCGCTTGCGCGCTGCTGGCGATCGGACTGGCCGCCGCGGGCAGCCAGTTCCTGTCCCAGGGCATCGGCGACCGGCTTCTCGCGAGCGAGGTGTCCTCGGCCAAGGACTCCGCCGCGGACGCGAACAGCGGCCCCGACCACAGTGCCGTCACCGGATCCGGAGGCGCACCGCAGGGCGGATCGTCCGGCAGCGAGCCGGAAGCCGCTCCCATCGACAAGATCGACGTCAAGCTCGGCATGGCCGACATCGGCAAGGTGGGCGCCACCGGCCTCGGCATCGCCGCCCTGGCCACCCTCATCCCCGGCATCCGCGTCCTGCGCCTCAACCCGCGCGACATCCTCGTGAAGGGAGACTGACCCATGGCCACACAGCCCCCCGTGCTGGAACTCACCGGCCTCACCCGCTCCTACCCGACCCGTAACGGCAAGCGCGCCATCCTCAAGGGCGTGGCCCACTCCTTCGAGGCGGGCCGTATGTACGCGGTCGTCGGCGCGTCCGGCAGCGGCAAGACGACCCTGCTCTCCCTGGCCAGCGGCCTCGACACCCCTACGTCCGGATCCGTCCGCTTCCGTGGTGAAGACATCGCCGGGTTCGGCCTCGGCCGCTTCCGCAACCGGCATGTGGCGACGGTCTTCCAGTCCCTGAACCTGCTCACGTACATGACCGCGGTCCAGAACATCACCTCGGCGATGGAGATCACCGGTGTGAAGGGCACCCACAGGAAGCGGCGGGCCAGGGAGCTCCTCGATCTGCTGGGCATCGAGGCCCAGGACCACGACCGCCGGACCCTTCAGCTCTCCGGCGGCCAGCAGCAGCGGGTGGCCATCGCCCGCGCGCTCGCCTGCGAGGTGGACATCCTGTGTGCGGACGAGCCGACCGGGAGCCTCGATCACGAGACCGCGGCCGACATCGTGGAAGTGTTCAGGAAGCTGGCCCACGACCAGGGCAAGTGCGTGATCGTGGTGACCCACTCCCGGGAGGTCGCCGGGGCGTCGGACGAGATACTTCAGCTGAAGTCGGGCAGGCTCGTCCCGCAGCGCTGAGCCACCCACGAGGCGCTCCTGGCCGGAAAGCGATTGTCCCGACCGTCGGATGACGGATGTGCTGGCCTCACCCTTGTGAGCGACGGGATGGAAACCGCTGATCAAACGGGCCCGGTCCAGGGCGGTCGTTGGTGCTGTGCCAGGTCCAAGCGGCCTCGGCTTCGTCCCATAGCCGGCGCGGGCCGTGCTGCCACACCGTGGACTGGCCGTTGCACTGACCATCGTCGTCGACGGCGGCCCAGCTCAGCGCCGGAGAGCGGCCATGTGTTCACCGTACGCCCGGGGCGCGGCGGTACAGCGAGACGTACTCGCGGATCTTTCCCCGCACCATGGGCTGCGCGTCGCTCAGTGCGAACGGCGGGGTGTCTGGACGGAGGAGCCAACCCAGCAGCCAGCTGGGCACTACCCCCAAACCCGGTCGTTACGGCCGGGTCAAGTTGACTTCGTTCACCCACTGCTGGGCCGCCGCGAGGTCGGCCGCGGTCCCGGCGGGGGCGAAGGAAAACCCGTCCCACTGCTCCAGGGCCCTGGGTTCGTCGGGGCGGAGGTGGCTGGCGCCGCCGTGGAACGGCCGGTGGCGGCGGTAGATGTCCAGCGGCGGGCGGCGCCGCTTGTTGTACGCCGCGAGCTGGTCGTCGGCGTCGAGGCGGGGGACAGCGCGGGAGAGCTGGTTCGGCGGCCCGGGCCGGGAGTGCTTGCCCATGGAGGCGATGCTCTCAGGCCGCGACCGTCGTCGGACGGGAAGCTGCGAGATCTGCCGCCCGGGTGCGGACGTCCTCCACCGTGGCGGTGCGGTACGGGCGGGCGGCGGCCAGCAGGGTGTTGAGGCGGGAGGCGACGAGGGTGGAGTCGACGCGCGCGGCCTCGTCGAGGGCCTGCTGGGCCGCGGTGGCGCCTTGCTCGGCTTCGCCCTCGTCGAAGAGGGCGGCGGCCAGGCCGATATGGTCCATGACCTTGACCCGGTCGAAGCCGGGTTTGCGCAGGGCGAGGGCATCGGTGAAGTGGCGGCGTCGAAGTACGCCACCCAGTCCGGCGCGTCGCCCAGGCCGTCCGCGACCAGGTCGTCGGCAGCGCCGAGGTGCCGTTCGGCACTGCGCTCGTCGCCGAGGGCCGCGTGGACCCGCCCGGTCTGAGAGGCGACCAGCGCCCTGGTGGCGGGCAGGGTCGCCTTCTTCGCCGCGACGCCGAGCAGGCCGAGGGCATCGCGAGGGTGGCCGAGGTAGATCATCTGGTGGGACATGCGGGTGACGATTTCCACCCCGCGGTCGCGCTGACCGGCCTCGCCGGCGGCGTAGATGCCATAGGCCCAGTACCGCTGGGCGGTCGCGTAGCGGCCGCTGTCGTGGCTGACCCATCCGCCGAGCGCCGCAAGGTCGGCGGTCGCGGCGAAGACCCGGGTCTTCAGGGAGGGCGGGACGCCGTTTTCGATGCGGCGGGCGGCCTCGGCGAGCTGGGCGACGATCGCCGAGCGGTACAGCCCGCCGCCTCTGGCGGCGTCCGCCGTGGTGAAGAAGGCGGTCACCTCCTCCAGCGCGGCGGCGGTGTCGGCGTCGAAGCCCTTGGTGCCGTGGCCCATAGCGTGGGCGGTGCCGCCGAGCATGCGTTCGGCGGCGAGGATCAGCGGGGCTCCGAGGGCGAGTTTGAGGGTGTCGCGGCGGTCCAGGAAGAGGTCCATCTGCGTCCATCCGGCCAGGGTCTGGGCGGCTGCCTCGGTCAGCAGCGGGAGGGCGATCGTATCCAGCACCGCCCCGGCGGCCGTCAAGCCGAGATCACCGGGAGTAAGGGGCTGGCCGACCGCTTCGGAAAGCACGGCGGCGAGCAGGGCGGGCACCGGCGGGCGGGGGCGCTCGCCATCGACCCAGCGGCGGATGCGGGTTGCGTCGGGGGTGATCTGCCGGTGGCCTCGGCGGACGGCCTCAGCAGCGATCCGGCGGGCGATCTCCCCGTGGGACAGACCGCTGGCGGCGACCCACAGTGCCAGGTGCGGATTGCTGGATCTGCCGGTCATCGCCGTCTCGCCCTCCCCGACTCTTGCGTGACGGAGCGTGGTTTTTTCGCCACGGTTCGCGGCATCTACCGTACTGGCCGCGCCCGGCCCGCGGGGAGGATTCTTCCCCGTGCGGAGGCAAGGGCTTCCGCTTCGTTGAGAGGGGAAGGGTGAGCACTATGGCGACTCCTACCGCTCAAATGCCGTGGGCGATGCGGCTGGTGACCAACCGGCTGCCCGCGGCCCCGCTGCCGTACACCGCGGTCGTGCTGGACACCGCCACGCAGATGGCCCGTTACACCGACGCCGCCGGTCAGGCCATCGAGATGGGTAAGCACGGGAGCTCGGAGACCAAGGGCACCGCCTCGATGTCGGGCGGCGGTGACGGCAAGGACCCGCAGCCGCAGACGCAGGACGACGTCACCACCGACTACGAGTCGGACTGAGACGCCGTGGCTCCCCTCGTCCTGGTCATCACGTCCCTGGAGGACGTCACCGCGGACTGGGTGATCGAGACGCTGAACGAGCGTGAGGTGCCCGTCGCCCGCGTCGATGTGGCTGACATCGGACCGGATCTGTCCTTCAGCGCCCGCATCGGCGCCGGGGCCCCGGTGTGGGGCGGGCGGCTGCGCACGGCCAGCCGCGAGGTGGAGCTCGGGGAGGTGGCGGCGGTGTACTACCGCCGCCCCACCCCGTACATCACCCGCTTCGCGTACCTGCCGCCCCAGGCCCGGGACTTCGCCGCCGCCGAAGCCCGGCACGGCCTCGGCGGCGTCCTGAACCATCTGCACGGCGTCCGCTACGTCAACCACCCGCTTGCGGTGACGGCCGCCGACTTCAAGCCCGCCCAGCTCCAGAGGGCCGCCCGGCTCGGCCTCGCGGTGCCCGAGACGCTGATCACCAACGACGCCGAGGCCGCGGCCAAGTTCACCGCCGAGTATGGCCCGGTCATCTACAAGACCTTCCGCGGCCTGCCCCAAGACGAAGACGGGCACGCCGGGGCGATCTGGACCCAGCGCATCGACCCCGCCACCCTCGACGACTCCCTCGCGGTGACCGTCCACCTCTTCCAGGCCGAGGTCCCCAAGACCAGCGACGTGCGGGTCACCGTGGTCGGCCAGCATGTGTTCGCCCAGCAGATCAGCTCCCCCGACGGCGCGCTGGACTGGCGCCGCGGCGACTGGAAGGCGCTGGAGCACACCCCCATCGCCGTCCCCGCCATTATCCAGGCGGCGCTGCACGAGTACCTGACGGCCTTCGGTCTGGCCTTCGGCTGCTTCGACTTCGCCCTCACCGGGCCCGGCGACAGCAGGGAGGACTGGGTGTTCATCGAGTGCAACCCCAATGGCCAGTGGGCGTGGCTGCCCGACGCCGACGCCATCGCGGAGGCGTTCGCCGACATCCTCACCCCCGAAAGAGGCCGGGCATGACGACGATGCCCAGCGACGCGGACGCCGCGCGGCTGCGCGGCGCGATGGCCAAGGCCCTGGCCGAGGACAGCGTGCTCGCCGACCCGGCCTGGCGGCAGGCGGTCGCAACCGTGCCGCGGCACCGCTTCGTGCCCGGTTTCTACCTGCCCGCCGACCGGCGCGACGAGCAAGGGCTGACGACGTGGGAGCCGGTTACCGCCGAGAGGGACTACGCCCGGTGGCTGGCCGCCGCGTACTGCGACACCACGCTGATCACCCAGTTCGACGGCGACGAACCCGACTGGAAGAACCCGCAGGCGCGGCACGGCGGGGCCCCGACCTCGTCGTCCACCCTGCCGTCGCTGGTGGTGCGGATGTGGGCCGACGCCGACGTCCACGAAGGGCACACTCTGCTGGAGATCGGCACCGGCACCGGCTACTCCACCGCGCTGGCCTGCGAACGGCTCGGATCATCCGCCGGCGTCACCAGCATCGAGGTGGACGGCCGACGGCTGGAGCAGGCGGCGAGCGCGCTGTACGGCTGCGGGTACACCCCCACCCTGGCGGTAGGCGACGGTCTGTACGGGTACTGGCCGGAGGCGCCCTTCGACCGGATCGTGGCCGCCTGCTCTTTCCGGGCCGTCCCGCCCGCCCTCCTCGCCCAGACCCGACCGGGCGGGAAGATCCTGCTCACCCTCTCCGGTTGGCTCTACGGCTACGCTCGCGTCCTGATCACCGTACACAGCGACGACACCGCCGACGGACCGCTGCTGCCCGGCACGGTCTCCTTCATGTCCGCCCGCACCCACGCCTCCCCCGCCTTCGGCAACCCCGCCCACTGGGCCGCGGGCCTGCCGGAGAAGGGCCGTACGGCCCGGCATTCCCCGGAGCGGATCACGGCGGCGACCGAGGAGACGTTCCATCGTCGGTTCCTCGCCCAATGCGCGGTGCCCGACGCGCAACTGGTCACGGTCGGCGAGGTGATGCACCTGGTCGACGTGACGACAGGCTCCGCCGCGACCCTCACCCCGGCGGGCGGCCGGTGGGAGGTACGCGAGGGTGGCCCGGTGCGGCTGTGGGAGCGCATCGAGACGGTGCTGGACGCCTACGACAAGGCAGGCCAGCCGGGTCCGGAGACGTTCACGTTGCGCGTGGACGGCGGCGGGCAGCAGCTGCGGCACCCGCAGCTGCCCGGCCTGCCGCTGCCCCGGCTCTGACCGGCGGTCAGGGGCTGCGGTCTCCTGGTGCCCGGGCGGGGAGCGTGACAGCCTCCGCCCGGGCACCAGGTCATGGAGTGCGGGGTGCGGGCCAGGGATCACCGCACTCGGCGGCCCGGACGTCGGCGGCGCGGCGATCCCTCGTGAGGGCCGGTGATGGGCCGGCAGTAGTGCGGAGCTGCCAGCCCCGCGTCTCCTCACCGGCCCATCAGGTACGTCCTAACCGGCCTGGAGGGCGAGTGTCGGGGAGAGGCGGGCGGCCCGGACCGCCGGGTACAGGCCGGCCACCGTGCCGATGAACAGCGTGGCGGCGAAGCCTCCGGCGACGGCCCATGGAGGCACCACCCACGGCATGCCGCCCGAGACGGCGTACACATACGTGGCCACGGAACCCAGCACCACTCCGGCCAGCCCGCCGAGCCCGGAGAGCAGCAGCGACTCGGTGACGAACTGGATGCGGATCTGCCCCCGGGTGGCGCCCAGGGAGCGGCGCAGTCCGATCTCGTGACGTCGCTCCAGCACCGAGATGATCATGGTGTTGGCGACTCCGACACCGCCGACCAGCAGTGCCACTCCGCCCAGTCCCAGCAGCAGGTTGGTGAAGGCCCCCTCGGTCGCGGCCTTCGCCTGGAGGGCGGAGGACGGGTCGGTGACCCGTACGTTGTTCGGGTTCTCGGGGTCGACGGTACGGGGGATCAGGCCGCGGACCGTGCCGACCGAGGCGTCCGTGGACCGCTCGTAGATCTGGGTGGGGTGTCCGTCGAAGCCCAGCAGCTTGCCCGCGCCCTTCCAGCCCACCAGGGCGGCCCGCTCGATCTCGGAGGCCAGCGGGAGCGGGTCGAGGATGCCGATGACGGTGAAGTACTGGCTGCCGATGAGAACTTGCTGACCCGGTGTGGTGATGCCCAGGCGTTCGGCGGCGACGTGTCCGAGCACCACCGACGGGTAGCGCCCGGTGGCGTCGTTGAACCAGGTGCCCGAACCGACCGTGCCGCGCAGGGCCTTGAGGAGGTCCTCGGTGCCGGCCTTCACCGTGATGCCGCCGGTCTCGTCCTTGGAGATCTTCTCGCTGCGCCGGACGGTCTGCTCCAGGTCTCCGGTCGCGCCGACGTGCTCGACCCCGGGCATGCGGCCGACCATGCCGGGCGCGTCCTTGGGCAGCTTCACCGAATCACCACTGAACGGATCTTCGCCGGGCGTGACCTTCAGCATGTTGGTGCCCAGTTTGTCGAGCTCTTGCAGCAGTTGGGCCTTGCTGGAGGCGGAGATGCCGACCACCGCGATCATGGTGGCAATACCGATGGCGATGCCCAGCGCGGACAGCACGACCCTCATCGGCCGGGTACGCAGACCCGCCGACCCGACGTGGAAGACGTCGCGGGGGCTGAGCCGCGCGGAGGACAGCCGGTCGTCGCTCATCGGCCCTCACCCCGTTCGGCCCCGTCCGACGAGGTATCGCCTCCCGCCCTGGCATCGCTGCCCGCCCGCAGGTCCGCGACGACCTCGCCGTCGCGGATGCGTACCTGGCGGGGCAGTGCCTCGGCGATCTCGCTGTCGTGGGTGATCACGGCGATGGTGGCGCCCTCGGCGTTGAGGTCATGGAGCAGTTCCATGACCGCCTCGCCGGAGGCGGAGTCCAGCGCGCCGGTCGGCTCGTCCGCCAGCAGCAGATCCGGCTCGCCGACGACCGCCCGCGCGATGGCCACGCGCTGCTTCTGCCCGCCCGAGAGCTCGTGCGGGCGGTGGTGCATCCGGTCGGCGAGGCCGACCCGCTCCAGAGCGTGGGCCGCGCGCTCACGGCGCTGGGCGCGGGGCAGGCCGGAGTAGAGCAGCCCCTCGGCGACGTTGTCCTGGGCGCTGACTCCGGGCACGAGGTGGAAGGACTGGAAGACGAAGCCGATGTGCCGGGCGCGCAGCGCGGACAGCCGACGGTCGGAGAGGGTCGCGACGTCGTGGCCCGCGATGGTGACGGAGCCGGCGGTGGGCCGGTCCAGGGTGCCGACGATGTGCAGCAGCGTGGACTTGCCCGACCCGGACGGGCCGACGATCGCGAGCAGTTCCTCGCGTTCGATGCGCAGGTCCACCCCGCGCAGCGCCGCGACTCCGCCCGGGTACTCCTTGGCGACCTGGTTCAGTTCGACGACGGTGCTCATGTCTTGGGCACTCCGACCTTCATGCCCTCCGTCAGGCCGGATCCGCTGATCTCGACCCTGCCTTCCCCGAACATGCCGAGTTTCACCGGGATTTCGCGGGTCTTGCCGTTCTCCACCACCTGGATGCCGAAGCCTCCGACAGGCAGTGCGAGCAGGGCGTTGACCGGCACGGTCAGCACGTCCTTGCGCACCTCGCCCTCGATGTCGACGGAGACCGGCGCCTGGTCGAAGCCCTTGGCCTGCCCCGGGTCGGCGAAGGTCACCCGTGCGGTGACCTTCGCCTTGTCCTGCCCGCCCTGTTCCTTGTTGTCGTCGTTGTTGACGTTGCGGTCGACGGAGGCCACCTTGCCCTTGGCCTTCTCGCCGCCGGGCAGGGTGATGTCGACCCGCGTGCCGGGCTCGGCGAGATCGGCGTCGGCCACGTCGAGCTTGATCTGCACCTCGCGCTCGGATCCGGTGGTGGTCAGGACGGGGCGGCCGGGGCCGGTCTGGTCGCCGACGGCCGCCTCCTTCTTCTTGACCCGCACGGAGCTGGGTGCGAAGGCGATCTGATCCGGGCCGGTCTCGCCGGTCTGCTTCAGGTCGTGCGCCTTCTGCCAGCGCTTGACCGCGTCCGCGGTGCCGGAGGTGAACTGCTCGTCCACGGACAGGCCCTGTCCGTAGCCGAGGTCGCGGAGGTTCTCCTTCAGTTGCTTGACATCCGGGCCCTTGTCCCCGGCCTTCAGCTTCCGGTACATGGGGCGCTCGCCGTACATGAGCCGGACCTTGTTGCCGTCGGCCTCGTAGAGGGGCTCATCGCGTTTGATCACCGTGCCGGTGTCCGGGAGCCAGGTGAGAGTGCCTTGCGCCCCGCCGTTGAGCTTGCGCTCCTTGGAGTAGCCGAGGGTTCCGTCCACCTGGGTGCGGCTGCTCAGGTCCTGCCGCTTGACCGAGTCGGTCTTCTGCGGCAGGCCGTCCGTGCGGTTCTCCTGGCTCGTGCCGTCACCGCCGGAAGCCGAGACTGCCATGGCCCCGCCCGCCAGCGCGGTCGCCACGATCAGCGAGACGATCACCGGCTTCTTGCGGGACTTCTTGCCCTCACTCGCCATTCTGATCACTGCACGCCTTGTTCGCCTTCTCGAACTTGCCCTTGTCGTTCTCCGGGAGACGCTGCGATGTCATCGCACCGCCGTCGAACTTCGGGTCCGGCATATCGATACCGTTCTTGCGCATGCACTGGGCGAACTTGAGGGCCTTGTCCTTGTCGGCCTGGGATATCTCACCCTTGCCCGGCCCACCGGGCAGGTCGGCGCACGCCTTCATCGCCTTCTTCACCTTCTCGGGGTCACCCTCGATGCCCATGGCATGCTTTTCGTCCTTGGGCTCCGTCACCTTCGCGCCGTTCTTGCGCAGGCAGTCACGGTACTTGTACGCCGCATCGGCCTCATTGTCCTTGCCGGACGAGTCCGAGCCCTTGGAACTGCTGTCCTTGCCCGAATTCTCGGTACCGCCGACACAGGCCGTGGCGAACAGCGCCAGCCCTGCCAGGACCGATGCCGCTATGCCGTACTTGCCGTTCCGCATGGATTTCCTCCGTGTCCGAACATGGGAGACCGACAGCACGGAGGCTGGCACACGTCCGCATTTCGTTTCTCTTAACGGAGAGGTTTACAACGACGAAAGGTCGCCTTCAGGTACACCTGACGTCATGCGCATACTGATCGTGGAGGACGAGGAGTTCCTGGCAGACATGATCGCCGAGGGGCTGCGTCGCGATGCCCTGACCGCGGACGTCGTACACGACGGCCGGAAGGCATGGGAACGGCTGTGCCAGGGCGGCTACGACGTCCTCGTCCTCGACCGCGATCTGCCCGGCCTGCACGGCGATGAGGTGTGCCGGCGCGTCGTCGAGCAGCGCCTGCTGACCCGGGTACTGATGCTCACCGCCGCCGGTTCCGTACGGGAGCGCGTCGAAGGCCTGGGCCTGGGCGCGGACGACTATCTCGCCAAACCGTTCGCCTACGAGGAGTTGCTCGCCCGTGTGCTGGCGCTCGGCAGGCGCACCCACCCCGCGCTGCCGCCGGTCATCGAACGCGCGGGCATCACCTTGGACACGGCCCGCCGGCAGGCCTTCAGGGACGGCCGCTACCTCTCCTTGTCCCGCAAGGAGTTCGGAGTGCTGGAGGTACTGATGCGTGCCGAGGGCGCCGTCGTCGGCGGCGACGACGTGATCGACCAGGTGTGGGAGGAGCACACGGGCCACGGCACCAACGTCGTACGGGTCGCCCTCAGCAAACTCCGCGCCAAACTCGGCGAGCCCCAGGTCATCGAGACGGTGCCCGGCCACGGCTACCGCGTGGGCGGCCCGGCGTGAAGCGCATCCGGCTGCCCGGCGGGGAACGGGCCCGGCTGACCATGCTCTACGGCGGGCTGCTCGTGCTCGCCGGAGGCATGCTCATCGGCCTGGTCAACTTCCTCGTCCGCGAGGGCTTGTACTCCTCGATCAGCACGGCCGTGGCCGTCAGGCCCGTGAGCGGCGTCCCGGCACCGGCCGCCTCCTCCTCACCCGCCCCCGCCTATCCCGGGCCCCTCCACCCCAGCGACCAAGTGCGCTCGCGGAGCATCGAGACCTTCACCCAGGCCGCCGAGCAGGCCGCCCAGAACCGGTTGCTGACCGTCTCGCTGATCGCCCTGGGTGTGTTCGCCGTCATCTCCGTGGCACTGGCCTGGTGGATGGCGGGACGCGTGCTGCGACCGGTGGGGGTGATCACCCATACGGCCCGGCGGCTCTCAGGCGAGAACCTTCACGAGCGCATCGCCCTGGACGCCCCCGCGGGCGAGCTCAAACAGCTCGCCGATACCTTCGACGACATGCTCGACCGCATGGAGCAGCTCGTCGGCGCGCAGAAGCGCTTTGCCGCCAACGCCGCGCACGAGCTGCGCACACCCCTCGCGATCCAGCGGGCGGCGGCGGAGATCGGGCTGGACACCGGCGATCCGGCCGCCGTCGCGCGCATCCGCCGGAAGCTCATCGAGGTCGCCGACGACAGCGAGCGCCTCATCGAGGGTCTTCTGCTGCTCTCCGTCTCCGACCAGGGCCTGGAGCGCCGGGAACCCGTCGACCTCGCCGCACTCGCCCGCACCGTCGCGACCGAGTGCGGCGCCTCGAAGGACGCCCGCGCACGTGACATCACCGTCCGGGCCCGGACGGCACCCCTCAGCGTCGACGGCGACCCGGTGCTCCTGGCCCACCTGGTCCGCAACCTCGTCTCCAACGCCGTCCGCCACAACCACGACAGCGGCCACGTCCAGGTCGACGTCCACGACCGCACCCTCACCGTCACCAACACCGGCCCCCACGTCCCACCGGAAACCGTCCCCTACCTCTTCGAGCCTTTCCGGCGCCTCCGGGAACGCCTGAGCGGACCTGGTGAGGGTGCGGGGCTGGGACTGTCCATCGTCGCCTCGATCGCCCGCGCGCACGGCGCCCGGACCGAAGCCGAAGCCAATCCCCGCGGCGGCCTGACCGTACACGTCACCTTTGGGGCATATCCATAATGGCCCCATGTCTCACGTGCTCCTGATCGAAGACGACCCCGCCCTGCGCATCGGCCTGGAGATGGCTCTTCGCCGGATGGGACACGAGGTGGCCGCCTGCGGCACCGGTGAGGAGGGGCTGCGGCGTCTCGGCGCGGGCGGCATCGAAGTCGTCGTGCTCGACCTGATGCTGCCCGGGATGGACGGCTTCGAGGTGTGCCGCCGGATCCGGGCGGCCGGGCCCGTGCCGCTGTTGATGCTCACCGCACGCGGTGACGACATCGACGTGGTCGCAGGCCTGGAAGCGGGTGCCGACGACTACGTCGTCAAACCCGTACAGCCACGTGTCCTGTCGGCACGCATCAGCGCGGTGCTGCGGCGCAGCGATCCGATGCCCCGCGAGCACAGTGAGCAGCACGGTGAGGTGGTCATCGACCGTGCGTCGCTGGTGGTCAGCAAGAGTGGTGTGGAGATGGCGCTGCCGCCGACCGAGCTGCGGCTGCTGCTGACACTCAGTGCGACCCCCGGCCGGGTCTTCGGCCGGGAAGAACTGCTCGAGGTGGTCTGGGGCTACGACCGGGTCTCCGAACACCGTCTTGTCGATGCGGCCGTCCAACGTCTGCGGCTCAAGATCGAGGATGTGCCGGGTACACCGCGCTATGTGCAGACCGTCCGTGGCTTCGGCTATCGCTTCGGGCCCCTGTGACCGCCTGGTGGGGAAGGCCGCGGGGGTTGCGGGCCCGGCTGGTGACCGCGTTCGTGCTGCTGGCTGCGTTCAGCACGACGGCGACAGCCGTCCTCACCTACCGGCAGGCACGCAGCAGCATCCTGGACCGGTCGCAGTCGGCGCTCACCAGCGATTTCCGCAATCAGGTGGCCGCTCTCGCGCCCACTCTGTCCTGGCCCGCCAATGAGGCCGATCTGGCTCGTTTCATGGATCGGCTCGTCCCCCGTACCCGGCAGGCGAGCGTGCGGGTCGTCCAGAGCACGACGCACTTGGCGGGTGACGCGTCGGCGTCCGGGGTGCCGGTCCCGGATGAGCTGCGCGGCCGGGTGCGCGGTCAGAACAGCTATGGCTACCAGCGGGTGGTCGATGGCGGTGTTCCCTGGCTGGTGGTGGGTGCGCCCGTGAAGGTGAAGCAGCCTACGGGCGCGAAAGCCTCTGCGCCGGTCGAGGTGTATCTGACGGCATCGCTGCGTACCGAACAGGAGGACACGACAGCCGTCCTGGACGCGGCCCGTAACGGCGCGCTGCCGGTGGCGCTGGCGGCGATCCTGCTCGCGCTGCTGTCCGCGCGCCGGGTACTGCGTCCGGTGCGGGACCTGGGACGAGCGGCCCGGGATCTCGCCGAGGGGAGGCTGGATACCCGGGTGGCCGTGAAGGGGAAGGACGAGCTGGCCGATCTCGCAGGTACGTTCAACAAATCGGCGCGGGAACTGGAGTCCACCGTCGAGGAACTGCGGGGCATGGAAGCCAAGGCACGGCGGTTCGCCGCCGATGTCTCGCACGAGCTGCGTACCCCGCTGTCGGTCATGACCGCGGTGACGGACGTCCTGGAAGAGGAGGCGCCCAGTATGCGGGGCGATGCCGCGACGGCTGCCGGGCTGGTGGGGTCGGAGACGCGGCGGTTGGTGCGGCTGGTCTCGGATCTGATGGAGATCTCCCGCTTCGACGCGGGGGCCGCCGAGTTGCGGCGCAAGGAACTGGACGTGGCCCGGCAGATCACAGCCACGGTGCAGTCCAGGGGCTGGCAGGAGCGCGTACGCACCTGTTTCCCGGAGGGGGTACGGGCCGGGCTGGATCCTCGCCGCCTGGACGTGATCACGGCCAACCTGGTGGGTAACGCTCTGCGCCACGGCGGTGAGCCGGTGACGGTGACGTTGCGGTCCGAGGCGGAGGACGTGGTGATCGAGGTGGCCGACAGCGGGCCCGGTATTCCCGGGGACGCGCTGCCGCATCTCTTCGACCGCTTCTACAAGGCGGACACCGCGCGGTCGAGGTCCGAGGGGAGCGGGCTGGGGCTTGCCATCGCGCGGGAGAACGTCCTGCTGCACGGCGGCGAGCTGACGGCCGCGAACCGGCCGGAGGGC
Organism: Streptoverticillium olivoreticuli subsp. olivoreticuli; assembly: GCF_003391135.1. GTDB lineage: Bacteria > Actinomycetota > Actinomycetes > Streptomycetales > Streptomycetaceae > Streptomyces > Streptomyces blastmyceticus. Next base: position 256,104 of record NZ_CP031455.1, read on the forward strand.
GGCGCGGTATTCACCGTACGGCTGCCTTCCCGGGGCCCGGAGCAGAACGACGAAGGGTCAAGGTCGTGAGGAAACTCTGGATTCCGCTGGTCAGCGGCCTGTTGGCGACCGGCTGCGGAATCGGTACGGCCGGACCCGACAGGCTCGACGGTACGCCCGCGGAGGTGACGGCGATCCCCCGGCTGTACTGGGTCACCCACGACGGTCGGCTGCGCGCCTCCGTGGGGGCCGAGTACGCCAAGCAGCCCTCGGAGCCCTCCGCCGAGCAGGCGGTGCGGTCGCTGCTCGCCGGGCCGACCGAGCTCGTACGTGCCACCAACCTGGATACGGCCCTGCCCGAGATGACGGCCGGGCAGCTCCCGGAAGTGACTGCTCAGGGGAAGGACAAGGGTCCGCTCACCCTCACACTGCCTCATGACGTGTCGCGGTTGTCGAAACTCGCGGTGGGCCAGCTGGTATGCACCGCCTGGAGCGCGGAGGCCGTACGGCGGGGGGACATCGCCCAGATCGAGGTGACGCTCAGCGGCGGTGGCCGGCGCAGCGGTCCGCACCGCTGCGCCGACTATCCCACCGCGCCGGGCCCGTCAGCCTGAGCCTAGCGCCTCGGTCGGTGAGAGCCTCGAGGCCCGGACGGCCGGATAGAGACCGGCGGCCATGCCGATGACGACCGTGGCACCGAGCCCCCCTCCGAGCGCCCAGGCGGGTACCACCGCCGGCCAGCCCTGGACGGCCGCGAAGCCGAAGGTGGCGAGGGCGCCGAGCAGGGCACCGACCGCCCCGCCCAGCCCGGACAGCAGCAGGGCCTCGGTGAGGAACTGGATGCGGATCTGGCCGCGGGTCGCCCCCATGGAGCGGCGGAGGCCGATTTCCTGACGGCGTTCGAGTACCGAGATGACCATGGTGTTGGCGACCCCGACCCCACCGACGAGCAGCGCCACCGCGCCCAGGCCCAGCATGAGGCCGGTCAGGGAGCCGGAGGCGGCCTCCTTCGCCGTGAGGGCGTCGGAGGGGCGGCTGACCTGGACGGTTTCGGGTGCCTGGGGGTTGACCGTGCGAGTGAGGACGGCGCGGACCGAGGCGACGGCCTCGTCGTTGGAGCGTTCGTAGAGCCGGGTCGGATGCCCGTCGAAACTCAGGCGCTTCTCTGCCGCCCCCCAGCCGACGAGGGCCGCCGTGTCGAGGTCCACGGCGAGTTCGAGGGGCCGCATCACCCCGATGACGGTGAAGCGGTCCTCACCGATCCAGACCAGTTCGCCGGGCGAGGCGCCCAGCCGCGTCGCAGCCGACGCGCCCAGGACGACTGTGGGGTAGGCGGCGGTGGCGGAGGTGAACCAGCGGCCGTGCGCCATGCCGCCGCTGACCGCGCCCAGGAGGTCCGGGTCGGTCGCCATCACGTTGATCCCGCCGTTGCGTTCGGGCGGAACCAGCTCGTTTCGGCGGATCGTGGTGTCTTTGAGCAGCGCGATCGCACTGACCTTGTGCACGGGTCCGATCCTGGACACCATCGCCACCGCTTCCTTGGGCAGCTTCGGTGCCCCGTCGCCACCGTTCAGGGGCGCGCCCGCCTCGACGGTGAGCATGTCGGTGCCGAGGCGGTCGAGTTCGGCCATCAGGTCGGCCTTGCTGGAAGTGGAGATGCCGACGACGGCCACCATGGTGGCGATGCCGATCGCGATGCCCAGCGCCGACAGGAAGACGCGCACCGGGCGGGTACGCAGCCCGACCGCGCCGACGCGCAGGACGTCACGCGGGCCGAGCCGGGCGGGGTGCAGCGAAACGTCACTCACGCCGCGATCACCGGTCCGCGGTCGTCGACGATCTCACCGTCGCGGACCCGCACTTGACGGGGCAGCGAGGCTGCGATCTCCTGGTCATGCGTGATGATCACGATGGTGGCCCCGTCGGCGTTCAGGTCACGCAGGACGCCCATCACGGACTCCCCGGACTTGGTGTCCAGTGCGCCGGTGGGCTCGTCGGCCAGGATCAGATCGGGCTCGCCGACCACCGCTCTGGCCACCGCCACCCGCTGCTTCTCGCCACCGGACAGTTCGTACGGCCGGTGCCGGGCACGGTGGCCGAGCCCGACGCGTTCCAGTGCGATCGCGGCCCGTTTCCGGCGCTCACGCTGTGGGAGTCCGGCGTAGAGCATGCCGTCGGCGACGTTGTCGAGGGCGCTGTGCCCCGGTGCCAGGTGGTACTGCTGGAAGATGAAACCCAGGTGCCGCGCACGGAGTGCGGACAGCTGCTGGTCGTCGAGTACCCCCACGTCCTGCCCGGCCACCCGGATCGTGCCGGAGGTGGCGCGGTCCAGGGTGCCGATCAAGTTGAGCAGGGTGGACTTTCCCGATCCCGAGGGGCCGACGATGGCCGCCAGCTCACCGCGTCGCACCTGGAGATCCACTCCGTGCAGGACGGTGAGGTCACCGTAGGACTTCACGACGTCGGACAGGCTGATGACCGGCTCGAGGGTCATTTCGAGGGCACCTCCACCAGGGTGCCCTCGGTCAGGGCGGAGCCTGTGAGCTCGACCTTGCCGTCGGCGTAGGTACCGGGTGTGACCTGCACCGTCTTCTTGGCCGAGCCGGTGACGACCTGCACGCCGTACCCGCCTTCGCTCAGTGCTACCAATGCTTCGACCGGCACGGTCAGCGCGTCCGTGGTCACCTGGTCGGCGAAAGCCACCGTGACCGGCAGTCGGTCCTGCACCGACGCCCCGACCGTACCGTCGAGGGTGATCTCGACCGTGGCCTTGGGCTTTCCCCCGGATGCCGCTCCGGACGGAGTGTCGGCGCCGCTCTCGGCCGCAGCCAGCGTGATCTTGGTGATCCGGCCCGGCTTCTCGCCGGCACCGGGAACGGAAACCTTCACTGCCGAGCCCTGCTTCAGCTTGGCGCGCATCGCGTCCTCGACCTGCGCGGTGACGACCCGCTTGGCCGAGCTCAGGGTGAGCACCGGAGCATTGGCCTCGATCCTGTCGCCGGACTGTGCCTTGGCGTCGGCCACGCGAACCTGACCGGGCAGGAAGACCAGGTGCTCCGGCTTCACCACCCCGGTCTGCTCGACGCCCAGTCGTTTCTGCCAGCGCTTGACAGCGGCTTCTGTGCCGGCGTCGAACTTGCCCGCTCCGGAGACGCCGTCGTAGCCCAGCGCCCGCAGGTTCTCGGTGAGCTGGACGACGTCGATGCCGTCCACGCCCTTCTTCAACTCCCGGTACATCGGCACCTCGCCGTAGAAGAGCACCACCGGCACCCGGTCCACCTCGTACAGCGGCTGATTACGGCGGATCGTGTCACCGGCCTTCGGCGGCCGCGCGGTGACGGTGCCTGCGGCACCGGCCTTGAGATCTCGCTGCGAGGCATAGGTGAGGGTTCCGGAGAACGACGTGCTGGTGACGAGATCGGACCTCGTCACCTTCGCGGTGGTCACCGGGGCGTTGTTCACAGCAGGCTTCCCGTCTCCACCAGTGCCGTACACGGCACAGGCGCCGCCCCCGGCGGCCAGCACCAGCATCGCCGATGCCACGCCCAGCACCGCCTTGCGCGGAGGTCTGGTCATTCCTGCGCCCCGTCATTGCCGTATGCCTTCTGGCGGCAGACCGGATCGGCGGCCTTGAACTTGGGGTCTTCCAGCGCCTTGCCCGCGTCGTCGAACAGTGCGCCGCCGTCCTTGGGGTCGTTGACCTTGACGCCCTTGTCGCGCAGGCAGTCGGCGTACTCCTGGATCTTCTTCTTGCTCTCGGCCTGTGCCTTCGGGTCGGCAGCGAGCTTGTCATTTGCCTCAGCCCACTTGACCCGATCGGGCTCGCACGCCTTGTTGGCCTTGTGGCCCAGCTCGGAGACGCCGTTCTCGCCATCGGAATCGTAATACCCGGAATCCGCACTCGGCTTTTCCAGCCCCTGCCCGGGCTTGATGTCGGGCAGGTTGATCCCGTTCTTGCGCATGCAGGAAAGGTACGCATCCTCCAGCTTCTTCTGTGTCGCCTGGTCGGTGCCCGTGCGGGGCCGGTCCTTTTCGCTGCCCTTGGCCGGTGAGGACTGTGCGGTGGCCACACCGTCGTCGGAGGCGCCACCACCCCCGCAGGCGGTGACAACGCAGATCATGGGAAGCACGGCAAGCACGCCCAGACGGGCCGCCCGGGGACGAGTGAGTTTCTGCATGCCCTGCAGCCTGGCCATCGCAGATCATGACGACCGCATCGGTACTTCATGGCCGTGTAACAGCCCCGCCGCTCCCACCGGCAGAGGAGAACGGGCCTCGGCGCTCAAACCGGCCTCGGTACGCGGTTGTTACACGGCCATGAAGTACCGATGAGGTTCTCGCGATGTGGCGGCGACAGCGTGTGGCCACCGATACTCCCCCGTGTCCGAAAGGCAGGTTCCCATGTCCGTTGCCGCTCTGCGCTCACTCCGGTCGGTCCTTGCGTTCCTGAGCGTCACAGCTGTCCTCGGCACCGCCGCGCCGGCCCAGGCGGGCCAGGCAGGTCCTACGGCGCCGGGCCCGGGACGGCCTGGTGCCGACCAGCGCCACCCCGTCGCACGGGACAGTTACGACCTGGGGCCGACCGCCTTCGAAGGCGACGTCAAGGCCGAGATCCAAGGGGTCGCGTATTACCCCGAAGGCGCGCCGGGCAGGAAGTTTCCCGTCATCGTCATGCTGCACGGCGGTCACGACACCTGTGCGACGGGAGAGGAGTCCTCGGTGGCCTGGCCCTGTCCGACGGGTGCACAGCCGCTCCCCAGCCACCGCGGCTACGACTATCTGGGCAGGGAACTGGCCGCGCGCGGCAATGTGGTGGTGTCGATCGGGATCAACGGTTTGACGGCCACCGGGGCGGCCGAGGTACTTGGCGGAAAGATGATCAATCAACATCTCGCGCTGTGGCGCAAGTGGCAGACCCCAAGTGGCGATCGCGCCTTCGCCCGTGCCGCTGACCTGAAGCGCATCGGGCTGTTCGGCCATTCCCAGGGCGGCGAGGCGGTTGCCCTGGCAATGGCGGGAAGCTCGGACATCGAGCAGATCAAGGCGCCCGTCAAGGCTCTCTTCCTGATGGCGCCGGGATCCATGGGGGAACCTGCCGCGGTCGAACAGCCCATGGCAGTGATGCTGCCCACCTGCGACGGCGATCTCAAAGACCTGAACGGGATGCGGCCCTTCGACAAGAGCCGCTACCGGTCCGGCCCCGGGCCGAAGTACGTGTTCACCGTGCCGGGCGGCAATCACAACTTCTTCAACACCACGTGGTCCCCCAGCAGCCGGCTCCCCGGGGCCAAGGACGACGCGTCCATCGCCGAGCCGGGATCCGGCTGCGAGCCCGGGGCGGCGATCCGGCTCAGCGAGAACCGCCAGCGCGAAATCGCCGGCCAATACGTCGGCGCCTTCTTCGAACGGCATCTCAAGGCCGACAGGAGCCAGGACGCGATACTCACCGGCGCGGCCCCGGTCCACGCCCCCGCAGGCGATGTCCAGGTCACGTACCAGGCGCCGGAAGCGCAACGGCGCGACATCAACAGGTTCTCCGGCCGACGGAGCCTGGCGGACAACCAGTTCGGCGGCGGAGTGGGGGTGACCGGCGGGCTGGACGCCGAAATGTGTGTGCAGCCCCGATTCGAGGACATCGACCAGGAGGAGCCGGACCCGTCGAAGTGGCCGAGCTGCCTGGCCGGAGGGCACGACGCGGCGTACGACGTCCATTACGGTCACACCATGCCGGTGCTGGGCGGAGGCCCCGCCATGCTGAAGGCCGCGTGGGACAAGCGCGGGGGAACGCTGTGCAATGACATACCGCCGAAGTTCCGCGACTTCAGCGCCTACCCGACGCTGCGGCTGCGCGCCGCCGTCGACCCCAGCGACCCGCGCAATCCCGCAGAAGGGAAGCAGGACTTCTCCCTGCGCCTGATCGACACCAAGGGCCGCAGCGCCTCGGTGTCCGTCGCGCGGTACGGCCATGCCGTTGACGCCCCCTGGACCAGCACGGACCCGGAGGGCCTGAAGCTCTTCATGCTCAATGACATCCGTGTCCCGCTGGATCAGTTCAAGGGTGTGGACACGAAGAACATCGCGCAGGTCCGGATCGACTTCAACCGCACCGACCGGGGTCATGTGGCCCTGGCGGACCTCCGGCTCGCACCCTGAGCGAATCGCGCCGGGCTCCGGCGGCGAACGGTGGCGGACGACCCGGTGCTCGCGGAGCGTGAAGGGAAGCTGTGGCCGCTGTTAAGAAATCCTCGATGGACCGGGCGGCCCGATGTAGGGAAGGCTTCCTACCTGGGATCGGGAAGCCTGAGGCTCCCGGGAAGTCACAGCACTTTGAGGCACGGGAGCCGCCGCGTGAAGGCACTGGTCAAGCACAAGTCCGAGCCCGGCCTGTGGCTCATGGACGTACCGGAGCCGGCCATCGGCCCGACAGACGTCCTGATCAAGGTGCTGCGCACCGGCATCTGCGGCACGGACCTCCACATCCGGGCCTGGGACGGCTGGGCCCAGCAGACCATCAACACTCCCCTGACTCTCGGCCACGAGTTCGTCGGCGAGGTCGCGCAGATCGGCCGCGACGTCACCGGCATCAAGGAAGGCGACCTGGTCAGCGGCGAGGGCCACCTGGTGTGCGGGACGTGCCGCAACTGTCTGGCCGGCCGCCGCCACCTGTGCCGCGCCACGGTCGGTCTCGGCGTCGGGCGGGACGGCGCGTTCGCCGAGTACGTGGCGCTGCCCGCCACCAATGTGTGGGTGCACCGGATCCCCGTCGACCTCGACGTCGCCGCCGTGTTCGATCCGTTCGGCAACGCCGTACACACCGCCCTGTCCTTCCCGCTGGTCGGCGAGGACGTACTGATCACCGGCGCCGGTCCCATCGGGATCATGGCCGCGACCGTCGCGCGGCACGCGGGCGCCCGCAAGGTGATGATCACCGACGTCAGCGAGGCGCGCCTGGAGCTGGCCCGGAAGGTCGGCGTCAGCCTCGCCCTCAATGTCGCCGAGACCCCGATCGCCGAAGGCCAGCGCCTCCTGGGGCTGCGCGAGGGCTTCGACATCGGCCTGGAGATGTCCGGCCGGCCGGAGGCGATGCGCGACATGATCGCCAACATGACGCACGGCGGCCGCATCGCGATGCTCGGCCTGCCCACCCAGGAGTTCCCCGTCGACTGGTCCCGGATCGTCACCTCGATGATCACGATCAAGGGCATCTACGGCCGGGAGATGTTCGAGACCTGGTACGCGATGTCCGTGCTGCTTGAAGGCGGTCTCGACCTCGCTCCGGTGATCACCGGCCGGTACGCGCACCAGGACTTCGAGGCCGCCTTCGAGGACGCCGCGAGCGGCCTCGGCGGCAAGGTCATCCTCGACTGGACCTCCTGAGCCTCACCCCCGTCCGCTCCTCCCACGTTTTCTGGAGACAATCCTTCATGTTCGACTCCGTTCGCGATGAGCTGCGCAGCACCCTCGACGAGATCCGTGCCGCGGGGCTGCACAAGCCCGAGCGCGTGATCGGCACCCCGCAGTCCGCCTCCGTCGCGGTCACCGCGGGCGGCCGCCCCGGCGAGGTCCTCAACTTCTGCGCCAACAACTACCTGGGGCTCGCCGACCACCCCGAGATCGTCGCCGCCGCCCACGAGGCGCTCGACCGCTGGGGCTACGGACTCGCCTCGGTCCGCTTCATCTGCGGCACCCAGGAGGTCCACAAGGAGCTGGAGCAGCGCATCTCCGACTTCCTCGGCCAGGAGGACACGATCCTCTACTCCTCCTGCTTCGACGCCAACGGAGGCGTCTTCGAGACGCTGCTCGGGGCGGAGGACGCGGTCATCTCCGATGCCCTCAACCACGCCTCCATCATCGACGGCATCCGGCTCTCCAAGGCCCGCCGATTCCGCTACGCCAACCGCGACATGGCGGACCTGGAGCAGCAGCTGAAGGATGCGGACGGGGCTCGCCGCAAGCTCATCGTCACCGACGGCGTCTTCTCCATGGACGGCTATGTCGCCCCGCTGCGGGAGATCTGCGACCTGGCCGAGCGCTACGGCGCCATGGTGATGGTCGACGACTCGCACGCCGTCGGCTTCGTCGGCCCCGGCGGCCGGGGCACCCCCGAGCTGCACGGCGTGATGGACCGCGTCGACATCATCACCGGCACCCTCGGCAAGGCGCTCGGCGGCGCCTCCGGCGGCTATGTCGCCGCCCGCGCCGAGATCGTCGCCCTGCTGCGCCAGCGCTCGCGCCCCTACCTCTTCTCCAACTCGCTCGCCCCGGTGATCGCGGCATCCTCGCTGAAGGTGCTCGACCTCCTGGAGTCGGCGGGAGACCTGCGCGAACGTCTCAACGCCAACACCGCGCTGTTCCGCACCCGGATGACCGAGGAGGGCTTCGACGTGCTCCCCGGCGACCACGCCATCGCGCCGGTGATGATCGGTGACGCGGCGGAGGCGGCGCGCCTGGCGGAGCTGCTGCTGGAGCGCGGCGTGTACGTCATCGGCTTCTCCTACCCGGTGGTCCCGCAGGGCCAGGCCCGGATCCGCGTACAGCTGTCGGCGGCGCACTCGACCGAGGACGTCAACCGCGCGGTCGACGCGTTCGTCGACGCGAGGGCCGCCATGCGAAACTGAGGCCATGATCGAAGCACGGCGGCTGCACATCCTGCGTGCGGTGGCTGACCACCGCACCGTCACGGCCGCGGCCGCCGCGCTTCATCTCACGCCTTCGGCGGTCTCCCAGCAGTTGGCCGCCCTCGAGCAGGAGACCGGCCACCGCCTGGTGGAGCGCAGCGCCCGCGGCACGCAGCTGACCGCCGCGGGCGAGATCCTGCTCACCCACGCCAACGCCGTGCTGGCACATCTGGAACGGGCCGAGTCGGAGCTGGCCGCGTACGGCGCGGGCGAGGCGGGCACGGTGACCGTCGCGGCCTTCGCGACCGGCATCACGCAGGTCGTCTCGCCCGCGATCACGGAGCTCGCCGCCTCCTCGCCCGGCATCCGGGTCCGCGTCCGGGACGCCGAGGGTGATGCCAGCCTGATGATGGTCCTCGACCGGCAGGTGGACGTGGCGGTGGCCGTCGAGTACCGGGGCGCCCCGGGCAAGGACGACCCGCGGTTGACCCGGGTTCCCCTCTACGCCGAGCCGTTCGACGCCGTGCTCCCGGTCGGCCACCGGCTCACCGGCTCACCGCGTGTGGCGGTGGCCGACCTCGTCAAGGACCCGTGGATCGGCCCGTACCCGGGCAACCCCTGTCACGACGTGGTGATGCTGGCCTGCGAGTACGCCGGCTTCGAACCCTCTCTGGAGCATTCTTCCGACGACTTCCGCGCCGTCGTCGCCCTCGCCTCCGCCGCGGCGGGGGTAGCGCTCGTCCCCCGCTCGGCGCTGCGCGGGATGGACCTCACGGGCGTGGTGGTCCGCCCGGTCGACGGTACGGCCCCGACCCGCCGTGTCTTCGCGGCGGTACGCCGCGGCGCCGAGGCCCACCCGCTGCTCCGGCCTGTGCTGGCCGCTCTCGCGAAGGCGGCCGTCCCGCAGAAGTGAGGTCCGGTCCGATGCGCCCGAGGGCGGCTCCTGCTGACCGGACCGGAGAAAGGAGCGGGTCAGCCGCCGGAGGTCCGGAGTGCGCCGTCGGCGACCCGCCACTTCTTGAGGATCTTGGTGTACTCACCGCTGTCGATGACGGACTTGAGGGCGGACTGCACGGCTTCCCGCAGCCTGTCGGCACCCTTGGGCAGGGCGATGCCGTACGGTTTCGGGTCCATCTGGCCGCCTGCCACCTCGAAGGCACCATTGCCGGGAGCCTGGTTGGCGGTGTAAGAGGCGCTCGGGTAGTCCATCATCGCGGCATCGGCCCTGCCTCGTTCCAGGGATTCGAGTACTTCCTTGTGGGTCTCGTACCTGTCCATGACGATGTCCGGCTTGCCCACGGCCTTGCATGTCCGGCCCTGTTTCAAGGCGGCCTCCTCGACGGTGGTCCCCCGCTGGACGGCGACTTTCCGGCCGCACACGTCAGAGGGTGAGGCGATGCTCTGGCCACGTCCCTTGCGGACGACGACCGAGGTGCCGGCGGTGAAGTAGCGCACGAAGTCGATACCGGGCCCGGTATCGGCTCCCGTGCCGTCCACTCCCTGACGGCGCTGCCTCGTGTCGTGGATGCCGGACATGGCGAGGTCGAAGCGCTGGGACTGGAGCCCGCCGATCAACTCGGAGAAGTCGGCGTGCTCGAACTCGAAGGTGACTCCCAGCAGTTTCCCCAGCGCTGCTGTGAGGTCCACTTCCACCCCCACGGTCCTGCCTCCTTCCGGATAGACCAACGGGGGAACGCTGTCGATCCCCACGCGGATCACACCTGTCCGCTGATACTTGTCGGGGAGCAGTCCCGCCAACGGGGCGTCCTGCCGGTTAGAAGAGCCGGCGGACTGCTCTGTGGCGTCGGTCGGCCGGCCGGAAGCCTGGCAGCCGGTGAGAAGCACGGAGGCGAAGGCGAGCGCGACGACGTGAAGACGCCGTACCGGCTCGCCGGAGTATGAGATATGCACGTCCAACTACCAGGTGTTGTTCCGTCTGTCCGGTCGAGCGGGCCCACGGCCTCCGCTCCTTGCCACGGGCGCTCAGTCGAGGAGCATCTGGCGCAGCCCCGCGCGCACTTGGGGGGTGAGGGCCGGTCCCACCCGGTCCACCAGGCGGGCGGCCTCGTACGCCACCAGCCCGATGTCGCAGGAGGATCCGCACAGCACGCCCAGCGCGGAGCCGTCGGAGACGGTCATGATGCAGAGGAACCCTCCCTCGGCGTCCATGTCCACCAGCGTCTGGTTCATCCGGCCCCGGCCGTGGATGGACACCGCGCCACGGGCGAGGACCACGATTCCGGAGACGACGGCGGCGAGACGATCGAGGTTCTCCCCGGCCAGATAGCCGGAGTCGGCGAGGGTCAGGCCGTCCGCCGACACAAGAATCGTGCTGGTCACGCCCGGGGTGCGGGTGGTGAATTCGTCGATCAGCCAGTTCACGTCGGTGGGGGTACCGCTCACGGTGTTCGTGATCCCGTCTTCGTCAGTCATCGGCTCGGTCTTCCTTGCCGTCGTGGTCTTGTCGGGCGCGGTTCGCTCCCGTGTAGAAGCCGCTCAGACGGCGGCGGAGCTCGGCGGCGTCCCTTGCGTGCGCCTCTTCCGGCTGGGGCGGAACCGGCGTGTTCCGCCCCAGCAGTGTTGCCAAGGGGGTGCGCCGCGGGAGTCCTCCCGGCGCCGGCGGCGCTTCGAGGGGAAGAGGGCCGGGTGCTTCCGGCTCGTCCTGCGGTTCCTCGGAAGGCCGGGTACGTGGTTCCGGTTCCGCCGCCGGAGCCTGCTGCGACCAGGCGGGGACGGGCTTGGCGGCGGGTTCGGGGGCAGGCACGAGGCCGGGCGCGGGGACGGGCTCGAGGTCCGGCATCGGCCGGGAGACCGCGACGCAGGAGGACGGCAGCACCACGGAGGCGGTGGTGCCCCTGCCCATGGAGCTCAGGCGGGCCTTGATGCCGTGGACGGAGGCGAGCCGGCTGACCACGTACAGACCCATCTGACGCGTCGCCGAGGCGTCCACGGCCGCGGTCCGCGTGAGGCTCTTGTTGAGCCGCTCCACCGTCGCCTCCGCGATCCCCACGCCGCTGTCCTCCACCTCGATCAGGACATCGCCGCTCAGAGTCGAACGGCTGGTCACCGCCACCTGAGTGGACGGGGCCGAGTACTGCGTGGCGTTGTCCATCAACTCGGCCAGCAGATGGGTCAGATCGTGTACGACCTGTGCTTTCACCCAGACATCGGCGCTCGTCACGATCTCGATCCTGGTGAACTGCTCCACTTCCGAAGCGGCCGCCCGGATGATGTCGACCAGCGGCGCGGGTTCCTGATGCACTCGCCCAGGGCGTTCCCCGGCAAGAACGAGCAAGTTCTCGCCGTGCCGGCGCATCCGGGTCGCCAGATGGTCGACGCGGAACAGTTTCCCGAGCACGACCGGGTCCGTCTCCTCACTCTCCATCCCGGTGATGACTTCGAGCTGGCGATAGACCAACCCCTGGTTGCGGCGTGCCATCGAAGCGAGCATGGCGTTCACACTCGCCCTGAGTTCGGCCTGTTCGGCGGTCTGCTTGACCGCCTCCCCGAAGACCTGCTCGAAGGCCCGGGACACATCGCCGATCTCGTCACGCGTCCCCAGGTCCAAGGGCACCGGGCGCAGCTCCTCCTTGGCGGCACGGCCGTCGGCCACCGCCGTGACGAGGGCCGGCAGCTCCTGCCGTGCCGCCCGCAGCGAGGTACGGCGCAGCCTGCTCAACTGCCGGACCGTGGCCTGGACGATCCAGACCGCGAGCAGGAAGGTGAGCAGCAGGGCGAAGGCCACGAGTCCGCCGTTCCACCATGCCGTCCGCTGCGCCGCGTACCGCTCGTGTGCCGCGGTGTCCGCGACGCGGAGTGCTATCTGCTTCTCGATCTCGTGCAGGTTGTCGATGATCCGTGTGGCGGAGGTGTTCCAGTCCTTGACGATGTTCACGTCGATTTCCAGCGGCTTGATGGTGCCTGCTCTGCCGACCATCGCGGATATGTAGGAGGCGTCGAGGGCCTCCTTGAACTTCTGCAGGTCCTTCCGCTGGGCCGCCGTCTGGAACTCGCGGAAGGTCACCTTCTGGAGCCAGCCGTGCGACGCCGCTTCCTTCTGCTCGGTCTTCTTGACCTGCCTGCGCGAGAAGCCCGCGTTCAGCAGGGCCCGCTGGCTCGAAATGGATGCCTTCCCGATGGAGAGTGAGCTCAGGGCCCAGATGTCGGCGGCGTTGCTTCCTCCGTTGCGGGCGACCTCCATGGGCAGGCTGAGCAACGGAGTGATCATGTTGGCGTACGCCAGGTCGGTGGCCACCGAATCGAAGTTCTTCGTGTACGCCTTGACCCGTACCTCGGCGAGGCCCTGCAGACCCTTCTGTGTGTCGGCGACCCGCTGCACCATCCCCTGGTTCATCAGTTCCGCCGAGCCCAGGCCCTGGTACTTGGTGAGCAGCCTGTCGGTTTCCTCTCGATACGGTGTCATATCGACCTTGGCCTGCCCCGCGAGGGCCGCGAAGTCCCGCTCGTTCTCCAGGGCGTGTGCCAACTGCACCGCCGCGATGACGATTTTCGTGGATTCCTCGCCGGTCCTCATCTGCTCGGCCCGTTCGAGCGCACCTCGGATCTCCGACACGGCCAGGGCCAGGGCCAGGGCGATGGGCAGGAGAAGCGCGATGGCCATGCGGGTCGAGATCTTCCAGTCCTGGGGCAGCAGCACCATTCTGAAAAGACGGCTTCTCCCGACTGCTGCCGGACGGTTCTTCTTGTTCTTCATGATCAGTGGTGGCCCCGGGTCCGCGATCCTCGTGCCCCGACGACACCGCGGGACTCCGTGATGCTACGAACGGGATGCCCCCGCCAGGCCTCACTAGAGGTCTACAAACGTTGCCGAAAGATGACCATGCACGTCCCTCCACTCCGTGTCCCTCTTCGCCCGGCGCCCGCGCCCCTTCTTGCAGCCGACCGCAAGGTGAGGCCCGCCCGACTTGCGACGAGTCGCAAGATTCCTACGCGATCGTCGGAGATCAGGTGACACCCTCAGGACGGGAATGTCGGGACGCCTCGACGTGGCTCTCCGCGTTCTTGCAGGTCAAAGCCGTTTCTTGAGCGACACCCTCTTCTCAAAGAACGCTCGTCGGCCCACGACCCGCCATCCGGAGAACGGCCCCTCAAAAACAGAAGGCGTGCCTGGCGTCGTGGACGGTGCCGCGCGCCGGCCCTGGGGGCCGGAACGCTGGGTACCTCCGCACGTTCATTGACACGGTGCCCGCCGGTGGGGCGCACCGTTCTGTGGTCCAGGTGAATCCGGATGCCAAGTCCCTTCCCTGAGCTCGGGCCCTGGAACGCGAGGTTCCCCCGTTGCACGACCGCCGACGTCCATGAACCCCGACGTCTTCTTGCGGGTATCCACAAGAAGACTTCCGCTCGTCGGCAAGACGGCCCCGACAATGCCGACACCACCGACATCTTCTTGCGGTGTCCGGCAAGCCGGATTCACAGAATCCGCAAGGCCCGACCGCACAGCCCGCTAAAACAGCGCAGGGTACGAGTGGCGGGTGGTGACCCCTTCTCCAGGATCACCATTGGTTGGGCCGGGGTATCCGAAGGGTGATACACGAGACGGGCCGGCCTCCCTAGCTTGGACATCAGAGCTCTTCTCGCCGAACCACAGGAGTGCAGCGCCCATGGCAACCATGCGAACAGCCGAAGCCCATTGGGAAGGAAACCTCATCAAGGGCAAGGGCAGTGTCACCCTCGAGTCCTCCGGAACCACGTACGACGTGAACTGGCCTGCCCGCACCGAGCGGCCCGACGCCGCCACCAGCCCTGAGGAGCTGATCGCCGCGGCCCACGCCTCCTGCTACTCCATGGCATTCACGCACGGCATGGCCGAGCAGGGTTACACCGTCGACACGGTCGACACCAAGGCGTATGTGACCTTCCAGCCCGGCGAGGGCATCACCGGCATCACTCTGGCGGTCAAGGCCCGCGTCCCGGGCCTGCCGGAGGAGGTTTTCCACGCCGCGGCCGAGGAGGCCAAGCAGAACTGCCCTGTCAGTCAGGCGTTGACAGGCATCAAGGTCATCACTCTCGAGGCCAAGCTGCTCACCCACTGATTTCCCGGAGGGCCGAGGCCGGGCGGTGCCGTTCCCGCGGACCGCCCGGCCTCTCGTGTCCGCTCCCCCGATGAACTGCCGTCCGCCGGGCGGAAATTCGGTGGACCCGATTCACCCGGCACCGGTCAACAGCCCGGCGAAGGTCTCCCCAGTGCTCTCCGCAGAGAACGTAGAAGGAACCTCTTCGCCACGCGGTAGACGATCTCGATAAAAGGGCGGCCATGCCCCTCCGTGCCCACTGGGACAACCTCCCGCACTGTATTCCGTAAGCCGGTCGGCCAGATGTCGGATTCGACCGCCTCCAGCATGCTCATGCGGATTACCTCCCACAACAGCTGAAAGTACATGATCTTTAAGTGCTGTCCCCGTACGGGCAGCCGGAAGTCGACCGGGCCGGCTCACGGGTGTCGGAGGCCCCAGACATCAACTTGCTGATACATGCAAGTCAACTTTCGCCGGTCAGCAAGACCGGCACAGCATGCCAACATCATCGACATCGAGTTGCGCTCGCCCGCAAGTCGAATTCGGGGAGTCCGCAAGGTCCGACCGCCACAGTCCACCGAAGCAGCAATGGAGATGCGGTGTCATCACGCGAGGCACGTGACATGCCGGCGGCATGGGGAGCGCAGCGCCGCGGCCCGCGCACCGAGCCCGAGTTCGAGAGCTTGGTGGGAACACTTGCCGACGAACTCGCCGTGGTGTCGTCCCGGGTTCCCCGCCCACGCCCCGTCGAAGAGATAAACATTCGTTACAAGTCGGTTCGCCGACCACACGACATGGCCGGGTCGGACGGGTACTCACTCACGTCCAACTGGTTCCTGGCAAAGATCATGGCGCGCTGCATCATCGCCCACAAGATCAGCCCGTCGCAGATCGCGGTCTTCCTGTATTTGGCGGGCTGTCAGCAGGACAGCTACGTCGACCAGACGCAGCAGCAGATGGCCGACAACATCGGTGCGCCGAGGACGACCGTGAACGCGGCCCTGAAGCGGCTGTGCGAGCTCAACTACGTCAGAAAAGTCCGGAACGGGCGATGGCAGGTCAACCCCCGTCTGTGCTTCAGGGGGAACGGGGACAAGCAGAACGACGTGGTCACCTCGACAAGGTCCGAACTGCTGGAGAATACTTTCCCCGATGGAATAGGTCCGGCGGGGTTCGTCGACGCGATATAGCAGGAGAACGCTCTATGGATGTCATGTCCCCCAAACTGCTGGGGATGCTCGACCGGCTCCACCTCACCCCCAATTCCTTGGCAGTGCTCGGCATGATGACACACCTTCAGGAATTCGGCGGAGCGGTACATCTGAACCAGGCGGAGCTCGCCGAGAAGCTCGGTCTGCATGAATCGGCGGTCAGCCGGGGAATGCAGCTGCTGACATCACGGAATCTCGTGCTGCCCCGTGGCAGGGGCCGGGGGCACCGGCTCCACCCGCTCATCGCCAAGTACGAGTCGGAAGAGGCCATGCGCGGCGCGTTCCTGCGGGCGCAGAGCGACATCACCGCAGGGGCCCTTCCCGATATCAAGGCTCCCCTCTACGCGAAGAAGCCGCCGCGCTCCCGGGCAGGCGGTCCGCATCTGGTGTCCGTCGCCAGTTGACCTCGTTCACCCCCGGTCCGTCGATCCCGGCTGAACGGCGGCGGATTCGCCGCTCAACACTGCCAGGGTCACGTATGCCGTTCCATGCCGACCCGTCAACCGGCCCGCGCCGCCCAGGGCGACAACCTGCTCCCTGACTCCCTGGCCGGCGTACGCGACACCGTGCGGCGCAATCGGCCCGGCCCACCCGTACTCTCCGCCCTGTCCCTTTCGCACCGTAGCGCTTCGCCCGCCCGCCCCTGCACGTGGGGTGGGCGGGCGAAGCGCTGTGCCGAACCTGGCTCTTGAACCTGAGGGGTCGGCCGCCGGGCCTCAGGGAGTCTGGGTACCGGTTTCCGCCGGGGATTCACTCAGCGATGCCTCGTCCTCGCGCGCGGCGGCCTTGGCTCGCAGATGGGCACGGTAGGAGGTCAGTTCCCTCTTGACGATGGGCGCCATGAGGTAGAGGCCGATGACGTTGAAGAGCGCCAGGACGAACACGAGGGCGTCGGCCAGGTCGAGGACCGAGCCCAGGGTCAGCATCGCGCCGACGATGGCGCAGAGGGAGACGACGAGCTTGTAGGTCAGCAGGCTCTTCTTGCCGCGGCCGAAGATGTCGGCCCAGCCCTGCTCACCGTAGTACGTCCAGGTGATGACGGTGGAGAAGGCGAAGAGGACGACCGCGACGGTCAGTACGTAGGGGAACCAGGGCAGAACGGTGGCGAACGCGTCCGAGGTGAGGGCCACCCCGCCCGGCGCGTCCTCGCCGTTGGCGATCGCCTCGCGGGCGGTGAGCCAGCTCTGGGGCCGGGCGATGATGATGGTCAGCGCGGTGATGGTGCAGACGATGACGGTGTCGATGAAGGGGCCGAGCATGGCCACGAATCCTTCGGTGACGGGGTGCTTGGTCTTCACCGCCGCGTGGGCCATCGGGGCGGAACCCAGGCCCGCCTCGTTGGAGAACGCGGCCCGCTGGAACCCGATGATCATGACACCGATGAACCCGCCCGCGACGCCGGAGGGGTTGAAGGCACCTTCGACGATGGAGGTCACGGCGGTGGGCACCGAGGAGATGTTGACGCCGATGACGATGAGACAGGCGCCGATGTAGACGGCTGCCATGGCCGGTACCAGTCGGGCGGTGACGGCGCCGATGACCTTCATGCCGCCGAGCAGCACGATGGCGATCAGCGTCGCGGTGACGATGCCGAAGGCGAGGCCCGCGCCGGAGCCACCCATCCAGCCGCTCTCGCCGCCGGTGACGGCACGCAGCTGCGCGAGGGTCTGGTTGATCTGGAACATGTTGCCGCCGAGGACGGCGAAGATCACGATGATGGCGGCGAAGAGCGGGGCCAGGAAGCGGCCCAGTCGGGGCAATCCGCGGTCCGCGAGTCCGCGGCGCAGGTACTGCATGGGCCCGCCACGGACGGTGCCGTCCTCGTCGACCTCGCGGTACTTCACGGCCAGGGTGCACTCGACGAACTTGATGGCCATGCCGAGCAGGCCGCACAGGATCATCCAGAAGGTGGCTCCGGGACCGCCGATGGTGACGGCGACCGCGACACCGGCGATGTTGCCGAGTCCGACGGTGCCGGAGACCGCCGCGGTGAGAGCCCGGAAGGGAGTCACCTCGCCGGGGTCACCCGCGTCGCCGTCACGGCGACTGCTGGCGCGTACCAGCTTGAGGGCGTGGACGAATCCGCGGACTTGGACGGCGCCGAAGTACAGCGAGAAGACCGTGCCGGCGACGACGAGCCACGCGACGATCCAGGGGAACGTGACGCCGAACACGGTGAGTTCGGCGAAGATCACCCCCGAGACGGTCTCGGTGAGGGGGTTGAAGAAGTCGTTGATCGTTTTCTCGATGCCGCCCGCGCCTTCGGAGGCGAGGATCTGATGGGCGGATGTGAGCTGGTGCTGCATAGGGCGGGTCCGGCTCTCGCTCGGGCGGCTGGCCCTCACGGCGCCGCCGGGACGTCCGGGCGCGGTGCCGGCCACGGGCCGGTGCCACCGCTCCCTCTTTCCCAAGGAATCGTCAAGGAATCCCCAAGAGAGGTCCAGGGACTAAAGTCCCGCCCACGGTGCGCCCCGAAGGGCCGCCCGGGGGCGTTTCCGCACCTCAGCGGTTGATTCTTCGGCCAGGGTGAGCCTTCTTGGCGGAACCCATAAGCCCGGGCCCTTCTCCGCCTTCCGATGCAAGAGAGAAATACCCCCGAAGACGCTCACGTGACCCCAGTCACATACGCTTCGCGATCTCGCCAAATTCCCATGCTGGACAGCATCTTGAGCATGTGTGCACTGGACCGACCACGCCCGCGCATACACAGTGAACGGTCGGACCGACGGCACCATCGACGGCGGTCCCGGCGCGCTCCGCATGCATCACGAGCTCGGGCGTCTGAAGGATTTCATCGATCCTGGCATGGCATGTGCCGGAATCGAGCAGTTTATGGGCCATAAAATAATGGATCCTGCTGGAACGGGGCACACGGCCGCCGCTCATGGAGGATTCAGAAGGCGCGCTTCACCTCCGCGCTTCACCCACCTGAGACCCGAGCGGCAGCAGATCATGAGACCTCTCGCGTCACGCGAGCATCCCCGTCGCCTCTTCACCGTCAACGCTCTCGGCGACATCCGGCATCCCCGGCTTGTCGACGGTGCCACCTACATCGCGGCCTGTGTGGCCTCGCTCCTCGCCTTGGACCAGTCCCACCGAAGCGGCCTGGTGCCCACCTACTGGTGGTCGGTCCTGGTCATGTTCGTGGCCTGCGCCGCACTTCTGCTGCGGCGGACGGTTCCCATGCTGACCATGGCGGCCGCCCTCCTGAGCACACTGGCCTCCGACGAGGCCACGCCACTGATCTTCGCCGCGTACGCCGTGGGCAGTTACGGCAAAAGCGGCCGCTGGGCCGGGATCGCCCTCAGCGGCTTCCTGTACGTGGGCACGCGGGAGTGGGTGGAACCTTCGCCGGACGTGTCCACCATGGCGTACGACACGATCGTGAAGGTCTGTTTCCCCGCCGCGCTGGGCGCGCTGACACGTAGACGACGCGAGGTCAACTGGCTGCTCCAGCAACGCCTGGTGGCGGTCGAGCACGCCGTCGACCAAGCCGCGCGCCAAGCCGTCCTCGACGAACGGACACGACTCGCCTTCGACATCCACGACGGCCTGGGACACCGGGCCACCGTCCTGACCTTCCAGGCGGAAGCTCTGCGGCGCACACCGGAGATGCCGCAGAAGGCCACCACGCTGGCCTCGGCCGTCGAAGAAGGGACCAGGGGCATGCTCCGGGACCTGCGCGACACTCTCGACATCCTGCGCGGCCAGTCCGACCCCATGGGCCGTACGGGGCCGGCCTACGCCCAGTTCGCCGCCGCTCTCGTGGCCAACCTGACCGCCGCCGACATCGACGTCTCCTTCCAGCAGTCCGGCCTGGCTCGTCCCCTCGCGCCGGACACGGACAACGTCCTCCGCAGCTGCGGTCGCGAAGCACTCACCAACGCCGTGAAACACGGCCACGGCGCGCCCATCTCCCTCCAACTCCGCTTCACCGAACAGGAAGTGTGCCTGGAGGTCGTCAACGGACCGGGCACCGCATCATCGGCCGGCCTCCCCGGGGGGCTGGGGCTCGGCCTCGGACTGGTCAGCATGCGGGAGCAGACATCCCGGGCCGGAGGGCACCTGGAGGCGCACACCACCCAGGACGGCGGCTTCAGGGTGCACATCACGCTGCCCGCACCGCAGGACTCTCCCCGTCACAACGACGGAGCCGTCCCCCCGCAGAGAGCAAGGACAGCGGGTCTGGTCCCCCGTCAGCCCGGAGAGCACCCCAACGAGAGAACCCGCCCGACCATGTGACGCTCAACGAGTGCCCTCAACTCCCCTTCCGGTCCGGAGCATCAACCTTTGCCCCCGGTCCGGCTCCTGAAGTCGGTGGATGCTCAACGGGTGGCACGGCATTCCCATAAGCCGAAACCTCCGGTCAAGCATGGAGCGCGGCATCGGCGCACCCCACTCGTTCACCGGGCGGAGGAAGCCGCCCTCGCCTTCATTGTCCAGTGGTCGGCGCCACTGCTACGGGGCTGTACCGGGGTCGTGTTCATCTGGTTCGGCGCTCTCAAACTGGCGCCAGGACTCAGCCCCGCGGAGACACTCGTGGTCAGGACCACGGAGGCACTGACCTTCGGTCTGCTGAGTGGAACGGCGGCACACATCTCCGTCGGCGCCTTCGAAGTCACCTTGGGAGTCTGCCTGATGACATGGCAGTTCCCCCGGCTCACGGTGCTCGCCTTCCTCGGCCATATGGCCGGCACCGTCTCCCCGCTCGCACTCTTCCCCGAGCTGACCTGGAAAGCTCCGCTGACCGGAACCATGGAAGGGCAGTACATACTCAAAAACCTCGTGCTGATCGCCGCGGTGCTCGTGGCGCTGCCCCTCTCCCCCGGCCCACGGGACTCCGTCCGACTGCCCGGCCAGCCCTCGTGACGCCACGATAGACGTCCCCAAGAGCTCGTAACACGATCATGGTTTGGGGTTGTTGAGGCGTCTCCAGCAGATGAGGCCGCAGGCGAGTAAGACGAGGCCGTCGTGGAGTTCGAGGCGTCGTTCCCAGCGGATGGCCAGGCAGCTGGTCAGACTGCCTGGTCGCTCCAGGTGCCGAGGACAAACTGGATGGCACTGGAGACCTGGTCCTGCTGAGTGCGGTCGCCTCATAGGTGCGCGTCGTGCTCGGCGAGCGCGACCGTCTCTCTTCCCTCCCGCGACGGTGGCGGTGAAGTCGAACCGGCGGGTGACCCGGCCACTGCCGGAGCAGCAGTCGAAGTGGCCGAGGTGGTTGCCGTCAGCCACGACTCCTCGCGAATCTCGCGGTCACCGCCGTCGCGTCCGCCGGCGCCCTCGCCGGGCCGGCTCCGAAAAACACACCGACCGCCGCGATGTGATCCAGTGCGCTCTCGACGAGCGCCTCGGCGCCCGCATCCCTCCCGGGCAACTTCCCCAGCCTGCGCTCACCGCACGTCACAGGCCAGAGGATTCAGACAGTGTCCTATGTGGTGAGTCTGGTAGAAGTCCTCAACATGGGTCAGAAGAACGTGGGCTGACGCGTGACGTAGGGGTCTTCGAGGGAGTCGATCTCCTCAGCGGTGAGCTTGATGTCGAGCGCGGCGACGGCGTCGGCGAGGTGGTGCGGCTTGGTCGCGCCCACGATCGGGGCGGAGACCACCGGGTTTTTCAACACCCAGGCCATCGCGACCTGTGCCATCGACACGCCGCGGGCCAGGGCGATGCGCTGGACGGCCTCGACGATGGCGCGGTCGCTGTCGAGGAAGATTGGCCGGTCCTGCTGGTCGACTGTCCGGTTGAGCTCCGCGCGCTGCGTGGAGCGCTCGTCCCAGGGTCGCGTGACCGTTCCCCCGCCCAGAGGGCTCCACGGGATGCTTCCCACACCCTGGTCAGCGAGCAGGCCGAACATCTCGCGTTCCTCCTCGCGGTGGATCAGACTGTACTGGTCCTGCATGGAGACGAACCGGGTCCACCCGTGGGTCTGCGCGGCATGCTGCATCGTGGCGAACTGCCAGGCCCACATCGACGAGGCACCGATATAGCGGGCCTTGCCTGCCTTGATCACGTCGTGCAGCGCCTCCATCGTCTCCTCGATCGGTGTCTGCGGGTCGAAGCGGTGGATCTGGTAGAGGTCGACGAAGTCGGTGTCCAGGCGCCGCAGCGAGGCGTCGATCTGCTCCATGACGGCTTTGCGGGACAGGCCCGCCCCGCCGGGGCCCTGGTGCATCGGCGCCCACAGCTTGGTGGCCAGAACGATGTCCTCACGCTGGGCGTACTTGCGCAGTGCGCGCCCGACGATCTCCTCCGAGGTGCCCAGGCTGTAGATGTTCGCGGTGTCCCAGAACGTGATGCCGAGCTCGATGGCCTGGCGGAAGATCGGCTCGGCCGCGTTGTCGTCGAGCGCCCAGGTCGTCCTCTTGGCGGGGTCGCCGAAGCTCATACAGCCCAAGGCAATCCGGCTGATCTTGAGTCCTGACGTTCCCAGTCGCGTGTACTCCATGGCCTATTCCTCCTCGACAATGTGGACTTGCCGTACGTGCTCCAGATGGCGGCTGCGCTCACTCCCACCGTGGCACGAACTATCGCGTACGGCCTCCCACCAGGGGGTTCCTGCTGTTACAGGTACTGCCAGGACCCCTCACGCATGCAGAAACGGACCTATCGTGGTAGGCATGGACGCCCGCACCGAGTTCCGCGACTTCCTCACCTCCCGCCGCGCCAAAATCACCCCCGAACAAGCCGGCCTACCCGCCAACGGGGGAAACCGCCGGGTGACCGGTCTGCGTCGCGAGGAGGTCGCACTACTGGCCGGAGTCAGCGCCGACTACTACATCAAGCTCGAACGCGGCAACGCCCGCGGCGTCTCCGACAGCGTCCTGGAAGCCCTCTCCCGCGCCCTCCAACTCGACGAGGCCGAACGCGCCCACCTGTTCGACCTGGCCGCCGCCGCCAACACCAGCACACGGACACCCACACGGACCCCCAAGCCTCATGTGCGCCCCCGTATCCAGCACATCCTGGACTCCATGTCCACCACCCCGGCCTACGTACGCAACCGCCGACTGGACATTCTGGCCACCAACCAACTCGGCAGGGCCCTCCTCGCCCCGATCCTCGCGGCCCCGCGCCAACCGCCCAACGTAGCCCGCTTCATGTTCCTGGACCCCACGGCCACCGAGTACTACCTCGACTGGGAACGCATGGCCGCCGGCACCGTCGCGATCCTGCGCGCCGAAGCCGGACGCGACCCCCACGACAAAGCCCTGATCGACCTGGTCGGAGAACTCTCCACCCAAAGCGACCTGTTCCGCACCCGCTGGGCCACCCACAACGTCCTCCAGCACCACGGCGGCGTCAAAAGAATCCACCACCCCGTCGTCGGCGAACTCACCCTCGGCTACGAAGCCCTGGAACTGCCCGCCGACACCGGACTGACCATCATGGCCTACAGCACCGAACCCGCTACACCCACATGCGACGCCCTGAACCTGCTGGCCAGCTGGGCGGCGACCATCGACCAGGACAACATCTCCGATCCGGAGACTCATCCCAACTCCACCCGATGGCCCGGCACCCCCGCCTAGAGCCAATGCCGGGACTCTGTTGGTGATCTTCCGGAGTCATGCTGCGGTGGTGCAGAGGGCGTGGAAGCGTGTTGATCGGCGGTGGGTGGTCGGGGGAGGCTCGATCCAGTCGGCGACGCGGGTGAGGTTGCAGGCCATCGCGGTCAGGACGTGCTGGACATGGGTCTTGCGCAGACCGCGGTAACGGGTTCTGTGCAGTCCGCAGGTGCGGACGTTCTGGGAGAGAGTGGCCTCAGCGCCGGCCCGGATCGCATAGCGTCGCTGCCATTCCTCGCTCTGCTGGTCGAGCCGGTTGAGGGCCTGGATCTCGTGGAGTTCGCGGGTGGGCAGGAGCGCGAGGGCCCGGGGCCGGTCAGCGGAGCTGGTGCACTGGCTGCGGACCGGGCAGGACAGACAGTCCGCCTTGGCGAACTTGACCTGGATGTAGTCGTGTCCGCTGATCCGCAGCGGCCTCCATTCCCTGCTGACCGAGCCCTGGGGGCATATGGCCTTGTGGGTGTCCCAGTTGATGGTAAACGCGGACTTGTCGAAGCCGCCCCGGTCCCTGGCCTGATGGCTGTGGTCGGGCACGATGGGACCGAGCAGGGTGATGCCGTGCACCCGTTGGGCGCGCTCGACGCGGGCCGGGGTGATGTAGGCGGCATCGACCACGTGCTCGCCCGGGGCCAGCGCGGCGGCCGTCAGGTCATCGTGGATCTGCCCGGTGAGTTCGCCGTCCTGGACAGGGGCGATCGTGGTGGCCACGTGCACCACCACCTCGGGCCGTCCGGTGTCACATGTTTCTGTGAGATGGACCCGGTAGCCGCTCCAGCCGGTGCCCCGCTTGACGCAGTAGTGCGCGTCGGTGTCGTAAGGCGAGTCGAACCGCAGGGAGGCCGGCGGCAGCGCATGGCCGTCACGCCAGCGCAACTGTCCTCCGGCGTCCCAGTAGTAGTGATGGACCCAGACCCGACGCAGGATCTCCACCTGCGGCAGCACCCGCAGCCGGGACGGGGCATCCGGCGCCCAGGCGGCGGCCAGGACCCTCTGCCCGTCCCGGCCGAATGTCTCCGCCATCTCGGCGACCCCGGCCTTCCCGCCAGGGACCCTGCCGATCTCCACCCTGCGTCCGTAGCGCTTGTCCCACTCCGGCCCGATCAAAGGAAGAAGCCAGTTGCCGTCGGCTTCCGCCAGCTCCTCCAGCGCGGCCCGCAGGGACTCACCGGCCAGCTCCAGCCGGCTGAGCGTGCGGACCGCCGCCAGCACATGCGTGGCATCCGTACGCTGACGGCCTCCCGCTTTCAGCATCCCGGCCTCCACCAGACGCACCAGCATCACACGCAGCAGCCGGTCGGCACCATCGCCCTCGGCCAGCCGGGCCCGGAACTCGCTGAGCACGGAGTAATCGAAGCCCGGGTCCTCCAGCTCCAGCCCGAGCGCGTACTTGAAGTCGATCCTCGTCCGCACCGCATCCGCCGCCGCACGGTCCGAGAGGTTCTCCGCAAACTGCAGCACCGACACCAGGGCCAACTGCCCCGGCGAGAACCCCGGCCTGCCATCGAGCGGGTAGAGGTCCAAGAGATCCTCATCCTCAAAGAGCACATCCAGCCGGTCCCGCACGAGCATCACCGGCGTCCCCTTGGGACACGCCGCCCACGCCGTACGCACCGTCCTGGCCGGGATCCGCTGAAAACTCCTCGGCCGCAACGACATCGCACCCACCCCCGGAACCCGAGGCCACCCCGCACCCTTCCAGCGAAGCACCAACCCACCCCGCCGTCAGCACCTTCCGAAAGATCGCCAACAGAGTCACGGCATTGGCTCTAGGTGCAATACCGGTGACTTTGCTTGTCGTGGGTCGTTGGGTGTGGTGTGCCGAGGCCTGGTCAGGTGAAGTCGTCGTCGGGTGAGCGTCTGTCGGATCGGGTTGCTCTGGGGGTGCTGACGCGGGTGTTCCCGCCGGAGTTGGTGGATGAGGTGGTTGCTGAGTGCGGGCGCGTGGAACAGCGGTCGCGGCTGCTGCCGGCCCGGGTGGTGGTGTATTTCGTGCTGGCGATGTGCCTGTTCTCCGGGCAGGGGTATGAGGAGGTCGCCAGGCTGCTGACCCAGGGGCTGGAGCACGCGCGGCGGTGGGAGAAGCCGTGGCGGGTGCCGACGACCGGGGCGATCGGCCGGGCCCGGGCACGGCTGGGGCCGGAGCCGTTGAAAATGCTGTTCGCGCGGGTGTGCCGGCCGGTGGCCGGGCAGGACACTGCCGGTGCCTGGTACCGGCAGTGGCGGCTGGTCGCGGTGGACGGCACCGTCTTCGATATCCCGGACACCGACGCGAATGCGGATTTCTTCGGCAGGCCCGGCTCGGGCCGCGGACAGCAGCGGAGCGCGTATCCGCAGGTGAGGGTCGCTGCCCTGGTCGAGTGCGGCACGCACGCGGTGTTCGCCGCGGCGGCAGGGCCGTTGTCGGTCCACGAACAGCACCTGATCCCCGGACTGCTGGACCGCCTCGGGCCGGGCATGCTGGTGCTCGCAGACCGGGGCATCACCGGCTTCGAGCTGTGGCGGGCCGCCACGGACACGGGCGCTGACCTGTTGTGGCGGGTCCGCAAGAACATTGTGCTGCCCGTCCTGAAGTACTGCGAGGACGGTTCCTACCTGTCGGAGATCGTCGCCACTGATGACCGCTTCCGACGGCGTGACCCGGTCCCGGTCCGAGTGATCGAATACACCCTCGACGGCGGTGAGGAGACGGTCTACCGGCTCGTCACCACCGTTCACGACCCGGGCCAGGCCCCCGCGGCCGAGCTCGCCGCCCTGTACCACCAGCGGTGGGAGATCGAGACCACTCTCGACGAGATCAAGACCCACCAGGGCGGGCACCATCTCGTCCTGCGCTCGCGCCACCCGGACGGCATCGAGCAGGAGATCTATGGACTCCTCCTGGTCCACCACGCGCTGAGAGATGTCATGCACCACACGGCCCACCAAGCCGGACTCGACCCCGACAGGATTTCCTTCACCCGCACCCTCAACGCCGCCCGCCGCCACGTCACCGGCCAGGCGGCACTTTCCCCCCTCACGACTGAAGCAGGCACTGATACACACCGGCCGTGAACTGCTGGAACGCCTCCTGCCACCGCGACGGCCACGGGCCAGCCCCCGCGTCATCAAACGCAAGATGTCCAACTGGCACCTCAAACACACCCACCATCGCAACCCGCCCCGACCACCAGCCGCGACAGTCACACTGGTCCCACCCACCAAACCCACCAGCAGACGCCAGAAAAGCCCTTAAAACAGCGGTATTGGCTCTAGGTGTCATCGGGCGTCATGCGTGCTTCACCGACGGATCCCGCACAGGCATCCGGATTCCGCTGCGCCCGCGCCGAACTTCGTGAAGATTGAGTGAAGTTCCTGTGCATCGAACAGTGTGGCGCACAGGATCTCTCCACACGAAACATGACACAGCATCACCACAGTGCCATTCCGATGAAGTCCACGAGACGAGGAACGCACGTCATGAGCATAGGCATAAGAACCCTGCGGTCCGCGGGCGCCGCCACCATCGCCCTGGCCACCGCCTGTACCCTCACGCTGGCCACGGCCGGCAGCGCGTCGGCCGACACCGGCCCGACGGCCAACGCGGCCGCCGACCTGCCCCTCCCGCCCGGCGCCACCTCGAGCTACCCCGCCGCAATCAACGACAACGGGGTGATCGTCGGCTACACCGATGGTCCCAACAACCGGATGTATCCGGTCCGTTGGAACCCGGACCTCAGCCCCACGACACTCCCGCTGCTGCCCGGGGACCCGATGGGCTATGTCGAGGCCGTCAGTGACGACGGCACCGCCGCTGGCTGGTCGGGGAGCCACACGGTGCGCTGGGCGCCTGACGGCACGGTCACCCAACTGCAGCCGCTGCCCGGCGACACCAGCGTCGGCTTCCGTGCGATGAGCCGCACCGGTATCGCGGTGGGAGAGTCCGCGCTCGGCGGGACCTACCACGCAGTGAAGTGGCGCCCGGACGGCCAGGCCGTCCAGCTCGCTCCGCTCAAGGGTGACACCCTCACCTTCGCCCTCTCGGTCAACAGCTCGGGCACGGTCGCCGGTGTGTCCTTCTCGGACTACAACGCCTACCACCCTGTGAAGTGGAACCCGGACGGCACTCCCGTCCCGCTCGACCCGACCTCGGCCTACTCCACCGCATGGGTCGTCCAGATCAACGACGCCGGCACCGTGCTCGCGCGGGGGGCCGTGCCGACCGGTGGCACGATCAACCAGTCCCGCTCCGTGACCTGGGGCGCCAACGGCACCGTTACGGACCTGGGCCCGCACTCCAGCGCGAACGCCATCAACGCTTCGGGCACCGTCGTCGGTCGGCAGCTCGGAGCGGACAACATCGACTACACCGCCACGAGTTGGAGTCCCGATGGCACCGCCACGGTGATCGGCTCCGCGTACGAGTACACCACGGCCGTCGCCGTCAACGACGCCGGTGTCTCCGTCGGGTACACCGGGGTCAAGGTCCCGTCCGATCAGCACCGCTTCGCCCTCCGCTACGAGGCCGACGGGAGCCTGACCGAACTGAACGTGACACCGGACGGCAGCAACTCCTACGCCACGTCCATCAACAACGCCGGCGTGGCTGTCGGCGTCCGGATCACCTTCCCGACACCGGGAAGCTCCACGGGCACCGCGGTGATCTGGCGGCCATAACCACCGCTCACCCGTTCGGGGGCCCACCAACCCCGGAATCACTCGGCCACCCCGACCGCCGCGCCACCCGCCCCAGCACCGCCACCCCCTCCGCGCTCTCCCCCAGCGGTGGGAGGTGCGGCTCGACCAGGGCCCACTCATCATCCGTCAGATCGCCACGCTCCATGCCCCTGGCCTACCAGACCACGGGACACAGCGCGGCCGAATCCACCAACTCGTGATCGCAACTACGAACACGCTCCAGGCCGCCTGGCTGGGCATTCGCCGGACGCTGAGGCGGCCTTCGTTTGATCACGTGCTCCGAGCAAGGTGCACTGACCACGACGAAGGCCGTGAGGGTAAATCTGCTGCATGCCGCTGTTCCGGAGGAAGCCTTCGCGGTGACGTCATGCTTCCGGGACGACTTGAGGTCATCTCACTTGGTGAGTCGGCGGTAGCAGATGAGGGTGGCGGCGATGCTGGTGATCGCCTTCGCGGATGGCCCGCCGGACCGGCGGGCCATCATGAAACTTCGAGGCTGAAGGCAGGAGCACGAATCCTCCACTACATCCCTGTTGCGTCATAAATAATGCGGAGCGACAGGTCGGGTTAGCGCGCCGCATTATCTACGACACAACTATCAGCCAACAACAGTCTGGCCATCGAATGTGCCACCAACACAGACATTCACGCCGGGTGAGAGCACGACGACCTGTCCGCCCCCCAACCTGCACTGGTTAGCCGTGACGACTTCGGGTGCGGCCACAGCTGTTCCCGCAAGTCCCGCTAGGGAGATACCGAGAAGAGCCGTGGAAACAGCGACAGCAATACGACGCATGTCGACTCCTTTCAGCCGCGGGGTGAGGTGACTCAGCTCCGGGAAGGCATGTACAGCCGTTGTCTCACTCGCGCCGTTCTCGGTCCATACTCGTTGACCGGCCACCCTCGTGTGAGTGACTGCATTCACTCGGTTGGAGCAGGCCCGCCGTCGGTTCGATCTTTAAGACAGGGCCGTTCCATTCACACTCCCTACAC
Organism: Streptoverticillium olivoreticuli subsp. olivoreticuli; assembly: GCF_003391135.1. Lineage (GTDB taxonomy): Bacteria > Actinomycetota > Actinomycetes > Streptomycetales > Streptomycetaceae > Streptomyces > Streptomyces blastmyceticus. The sequence goes on from NZ_CP031455.1 coordinate 285,182, forward strand.
GATGTACAACGTGGCGATCCGCCCGTCGTCGGTGAGCTCGGCGATGTCCATCACGGTGAATGGGGCAGCGGCGCCGGAGGGGAAGCACCATTCGAAGTGGAACCAGAACGAGACCAACGCGGTGCCCTGTTGACTGTTGCCGTCCATCACTCCGAGCAGAGTCAGGAGCGACCGACTGGTGTCGGCGAAGAGTTGAGGGTAGAACTCGGCAGCTGGTTGGGGGCCGTACAGCGGTGAGTGGACCAGTGCATCGGAGGTGAAGAGCTTCAGTACGGCATCGGCATCGGCCCGCTCCAATGCCGCCAGGTAAGCGGAGACAAGCTCGGAAGTGGTCACAGTCAGCCCCTATTCATGGCGAAGACATCATCGGCCTTGCGGTTCCAACGCCCTGATGCGGCAACGAGTTTGCGGATGGCCGCGTCGAAGCGGTCGAGAGAGCCCGGTCGGCCGGGGTCGAACAGGTATTCCTTGAGCTCCTGCCGGTCAGCGGCGAACAGGTCGGCGCCGTCCGGCGCCATCGCTTCGAGGAGTTCGCTGATCTGCGAAGCCTCGGGAGTGAGCACCGTCGCGGCCCGTGCCGTGGTGTTCCGCAGCCGGAACAGCTCGGTGCCGAGCCCGGCGGAGTCGGTCACGGCATAGGGCTTGCCGCTGGCCATGAAGTCCGACACCACGCCGGAGACATCGCCGACGAGGCCGTCGGCCACGTTGAAGCAGTCGTACGGCTGTGGGCCGTCGGCGGTGACCACATGATGCCGCCAGTCGCCCACGGCACGCCAGTACGTCTCGGTCCAGAGCCTTCGCAGGCGCACAACCACGTCCGCTCTGACCCTGCCCTCTCCGGAGACCCGTGATGCCTCGGCTTCGTCACGGGTCCGTCCGGCGATGTCCGTCAGAGACACCAGGCACATAGTGAGGAAGGCCAATTCGGCCCGCGCCTCGGCACGCTCGGCCTCCCTCCGTGCCGCCCGGGCCGGGTCGGCGGCGCGCTGCGCCCCCGCTTTCTCGATCATGGCCGTGATGCGCAGATGGGCCGCCTCGGCCCGAGCGCTGCGGGTACTGGTGACGGGTGCGGCCGGTAGAACACCCGAACGGGCCGCGGGGCCTCCAGCAACCGACGCACGATGTTCTCACCGGTAGACATCAGGGACGTGTTGCTGGAACGGCCGTCCCGGCCTCCCCATGTGGGGGCGTACAGGACCGTGGGGAGGCGACGGGGCGCGCCGTCCCAGGGCTGGACTGCGGTCGGGACCAGCAGGCGGCCGTGCTGATGTGCCATGGTCTCGAGCCACATGTTGACCTGGTGGGCAGAGTCCTTCGAGCCCGAGAAGTAGAGCACCGTCTGCGGCCGGTGGTCGCCGAGCCACGCGTCGATCTCCGCGAGCACTGCCTCGGGGCGCGGCGGGAGGCGGTCCGGGCGCAGCCAGGGAACGAGCGCCGCTGTGCGGGCCAGGGCCGCGACCCCTGTCACGGCCGCGCCGGCTGTCGCGTATCCACCGGTACCCGTGACGGCCGCGAGCAGCGCCCCGGTCACGAGCGGCAGGTCGAGGTGAGCCGCCTTCGCCTTGGAGCGGTTCAGCAGGAAGCCCGGTGGAGCGTTGGGGATTCGCAATGCGCCCAGGTCGATGTTCCGGGTGGCGACCGGCAGCTTGCGGCGGATCCGGATGAGGGTGGTCAGCGTGTTGTGCAGCGCCTGGAGCCCTTGGAACGGAATGAGGCACCCCAGCAGGATGTACACCGTGGACAGGTCGCCCATCCGCGCCACCAGGAGCACGAGCAGCAGCTGCCGCAGCAGAAATCGATGTGCCAGGCCGAACGCGGCCTTGTCGAAGCGATCGATCAGGTGGCTCCCCCGTCGGCGCAGGATGTGATCCGACCCGTAGGAGGCACAACAGACGGCCATGAAGGTCAACGGCGCGGGCAGGAGGGCGCTGAGTGCCAGGAGGGGATAGCTGAGCGCCAGCACGAGAGCGGCGGCCGACTCGGCGCGGTTGCAAACCCGGGCCGGGCGGATGACGGACCGCATCACTCGGCGGCCCGGTGAACAGGCGGTACGCACGACTCGGGGGTGGCGACCCGGGGGTTGGGCAGCGCTGCGGGCTCCTGCCTGCGGACATCGATCACCTGGCCGGTGAGGCCGGAGAGCAGGACGTCGACGGAGGTCTGAGCTACCTCCTCCGCCGTCAGCAAGGTGTCCTCGGGTTCGCGCCCGAAGACCTTCCACCGCATCGGTGTGCTGGTGCGCTCGGGGTTGATGCAGTTGACGCGTATTCCGTCCACGGCCCATTCGTCGGCCAGGGCTTGAGTGAGGTTCACGGTCGCTGCCTTCGCGGAGGAGTAGATGCTGTAGTCCGCCCGGCCCCGGGTGTAGCTGCTGGAGGTGTACAGCAGCAGTTGCCCCCGGGTCTCGGCCAGGTAGGGGTGGGCTGCGCGGGCGATGTGGAGGGGGGCGAGGTAGTTGACGGCGGTGGCCTGGGCGATCTTGGTGACGTCGGTGTCCGCCAGCTTGCCGAGCCCGAGGAGGGCGGCGGTGTTGACGACGTAGTCGATGCGGCCGGCCTTGTGACGGGTCTCGGTCAGTGCCGCCGCGACGTCTTCCGGGTGTTCCACGTGCGTACCGGTCCCGGAACGGCTGTAGGCGAAGACCCGGGCACCGTGCTTCTCGGCGAACTCGCGGATGCGGGCACCGATGCCGTAACTGGCGCCGAAGATCACGACGACCTTGCCGTCCAGTGACCGCCGGTAGGCGGACTCCGACCGATGGGCCGGCGCGATTTCGCAGGAGAGCTGGAACAGCTTGTCCGCGATGAACATGTCCACCGGGTGGGTCACCTTCATGTTGTGCTCGTCGCCGCGTACGACATGGATGGGGACCGCGGGCAGGTAGCGCAGCACGACGGAGCAGTCGTCCGTCGCCCCGAAACTGTGGTCGGCCGCGGCGATCCGGTGGGCCGCGCGGAGCGTGAAGAACCGGAAGGCCTGGGGCGTCTGCCCCCGGGACAGCCGCTCACGGGGCAGGATGTCGGTGACGAACTCCCCTTCGCCGCCGTGCTCTCGCGTCACGATAACGGTGTCGGAGGACGGGATCGCCACATTCACCGCTTGGTACGTGTCCAGCGCCCGCACGCAGTCGGTGATCACACGCTGGGACACCAGCGGGCGCACGGCATCGTGCAGCAGGATCTTCGGGTCCTCGCCCTCGGCCAGATGTCCTTCAAGGGCTTCGAGCGCCTCCCGGGTGGTCTCACTGCGGGTCGCCCCGCCGACGTGGACGCCGCGCACCTTCCGCAGCGCCGCTCCGTCCACCAGCTCTTCGGCTCGGAGGAGGAAGTCCCGGTGCGTGAGGACGAGGACGTCGTCGATGTCGGGGGAATCCTCGAAGGCACGCAAGGTGTGTTCGAGGATCGGCCTGCCCGCGATCTTGATGAGCTGCTTGGGAATGGCCGGTCCGACACGCCGGCCGGTGCCTGCGGCCAGGACGACAGCGACGGTGCGCTGAGGGGAGGACGGTACGCGCATGCTTCTCAGTTCAGTTCATAGAGGGCGTCGGGCGGAGTACGGAGTCCGACCGGTGCCATCGGGCCGTCAACGACCTCTGCCCTGCTGAGCGTCGGACGTGTCTCGCAGGGCCGCTCGGCACCCGTTCGACCGCGGCAGCAGCATCGCCGGCCGGCACGCCCCGACGAACCGACGGCACCGCACCGGGTTCCCGTCGAGCGAAGGCGCTCCAACCGGCAGGGCCATCGTCTCCCGCGAAAATGCGATTCTCGTCGCCCGATCGGAATCAATCGGGAAACCTACAGTGACCCTTAAATCAACCATCGGCCGCAGTCGAGTCAACTTTGGTCGTCGCGGAATGGACATTTCGTGACTGTAGGCTTCCGCTGTGCGGTATTCGGTGCAAGGCCGAGCAGCCGAGGAACATCACCGAGATCGAGCTGGGCATGCGGCCTGTCTCGCCACTGATGTGGATTGACGGGTTCCCGGCGGAATCAGGTCTTTGGAACCGAATGACAGCTCCGTACGAAACCCGCGCAGTGGGATCGATCTTCTGACCGTCCCACGGCCATGGAGAATCAGGTCTCCTGTCACGCATCTGCAAATAAAACATGCGTGGACACAAAGCGTGGCGGCCGCATACCGGGGAAGTACCGCAGCGCCTCCCTCACCCACCCCGGCGGAGCGCAACGTGAAGACCCACAACCAGATGTCACTTCCGTGCTGGGCAGACGTCACGGCCATGGATCCGCCCGCTTCGGCTGCCTTTTACGAGGAACTCTTCCAGTGGCGGACCACGCCCGGAACCGGCCCGGAGTCGGTCGACTACAGCACGTTCGCGCTGGACGGGAGAAAGGTCGGCGGGATCAGTCCGTGTACTCCGGATATCCCTCGTCCGACCTGGCTGCCCTACATCCGTGTCGCCGACGCCGACGAAACAGTCCTCACGGTCCTGGAGTCCGGCGGGGCGCTGGTCGAGGGGCCGGCGGAAATCAACGACCTCGGCCGCCTGGCCGTCGTGACCGATCCGGACGGCGCGATGGTGGGCGTCTGGCAGCCCGAGGCGCTCCTGGGCGCCGACGTCATCGGACTGCCCGGCTCCATGTGCTGGAACGAGCTGCAGACACACGACGTCGACCGAGCTCGCAGGTTCTACGGTCAGGTCTTCGGCTGGACAGCCTCCGGGCCCCCTGCACCCAGTCGGTACACGGAGTGGCATGCCCAGGGTCTGCCGTGCGGCGGCATGACCCTGGTGGACAGCCGCGCACCGGCACGCTGGCTGACCTACGTGGGCGTCACGGACTGCGATGCCGCCGCCGAGAAGTGCGAGGGGCGCGGGGGCACTGTGCAATGCTCCCCCGCCGACACCTCCCGAGGGCGTTCCGCTGTGCTGAGTGACCCCCAGGGCGCGGTCTTCGCCATCACCGCGCCCCGGTCCGGCGATGCGATGCGCGCGTCGTGAAGGTGGCCTGCGGTACATGTGAGAGCGCTCTCGCTGCCCGGTCCCTCGTGGGGTCAACCTTTGGCGCCAGGCATCACCTTTCGGCCCTCCGCGAAGCCCTGTCTTTCCGCCAGGCTGGCGCCGTCGGCATAGGGGGCAGTCGTCATTCCCGGTGAGTTCCCGTCCTGCGGTTGACGACCTCTGCCGACGAGCGGCCCGGCATTCCATTCCCCCCGGCGAATGCCGGGCCGCGCCATTCCTTCTGGCTATGCCCATGGGCATAGCCAGAATTGCTGCCGTCGCCCTCCACTCCCGTGATCCGCACCCGGCCGGATGTCTTGTGACATATCCGATACCACGTCCCGCGCGATGACCCGGTGAGGTTATTCGCAGCGGGCGCCGCATGGATCGGGATCATTCGAAACCAGGCATCCAGCAGCTTCCTGGCCTGCCTTTCGCGGGCGTCGCCGACGATTTCACGGGAACCCGAGGGGAAGCCTTCGAGAATCCGGTACAGGCGATCTTGAATTCACACAGATAACGAGCAGCACCGTTGCCATGTCGTTAAGCGTTCACTTCTTGACGCTTTCTTGGAACGCAAGGTTGACTTCCTGCCACCTTGGCCGCAACGACGCGGCCCCTTAAGGGAGGTACCGAGCGAATGAACAAGCGTCTGCGTCGTGTGACCGTGGCCATGGCAGCCGTATCAATGGCAGCTGGTCTTGCCGCCTGCGGCAGTGCCGCGGAGTCGAGTGGCGGCGGCAAGGAGAAGGGCAAGGACGGCAAGAAGCTCACCATCGGGCTGCTGCTGCCGGAGAATCAGACCGCCCGTTACGAGCGGTTCGACAAGCCGCTGATCGAGAAGAAGATCAAGGAGCTCGCGGGCACGGACGTCACCGTCCTCTACGACAACGCGAAGCAGGACGCGTCGGTTCAACAGCAGCAGGTCGACACGATGATCACGAAGAAGGTCGACGCGCTGATCATCGACGCGGTGGACGCGAAGTCGATAGCGAGCTCGGTGAAGAAGGCCGACGACAAGGGCATTCCCGTAGTGGCGTACGACCGGCTGGCAGAAGGTCCGGTGAAGGCGTACACCTCCGTGGACAACGAGCGTGTCGGGAAGATCCAGGGCGAATCGCTGCTGAAGGAGCTGGGCGACAACGCCTCCAAGGGCGACATCGTCATGATGAACGGTTCCGTCACCGACCCCAACGCCAAGATGTACAAGGACGGTGCCCACTCCGTGCTCGACGGGAAGGTCACGATCGGCAAGGAGTACGACACCAAGGAGTGGAAGCCGGAGAACGCCAACGAGAACATGAAGGGCGCCATCTCCTCGCTCGGCAAGGACAGGATCGTCGGTGTCTACTCCGCCAACGACGGCATGGCGGGCGGCATCATCACCGCCCTCAAGAGCGCGGGCTTCGACAAGCTGCCGCCGGTGACCGGCCAGGACGCCGAGCTCTCCGCGGTCCAGCGCATCCTGGCGGACGAGCAGTTCATGAGCGTCTACAAGCCGTACAAGCCCGAGGCCGACGCCGCCGCCGAGATGGCCGTCGCCCTCGCCCAGGGCAAGGACGTCGACTCGATCACCCAGACCACCGTCGACAGCGACTCCCAGAAGAAGATCCCCTCCGTGATCGTCGCCCCCTTCGCCCTGACCAAGGAAGGCATCGGCGAGTTCGTCGGCAAGGAGGGCTTCTTCAACCTGGACGAGATCTGCACCGCGAAGTACAAGGCGCAGTGCGACAAGGCCGGACTGAAGTAGTCCATGGCGCCTTCCCCATGGCGCCACTTGCTCTCCCCCCGTTCACATCCTCCGCCCGGCGACAATCCGCTTCCTCCACTCCGGGCGGAGCATCCCCGCCGGTCAGGCGGTGAAGGAGATGATGCACATGTCCGCTACGCCCGTGCTGGCGCTGCGTGGAATCTCCAAGCGGTTCGGTGCCGTGCAAGTGCTCACCGACGTAGAGCTGGAGATTCGTCCCGGTGAGGTGGTCGCCCTGGTCGGTGACAACGGTGCCGGTAAGTCGACTCTGGTCAAGACCATTGCCGGGGTCGGTCCCGCCGACGACGGTGTGATCGAGTGGGAAGGGCGGCCGGTCACCGTCGACCGGCCGCACACCGCCCAGGAGCTGGGTATCGCGACGGTCTACCAGGATCTCGCGCTGTGCGACAACCTCGATGTCGTCGGCAACCTCTTCCTCGGCCGGGAGATTGTCCGCGCCGGGGTGCTCGACGAGGTCGAGATGGAGCGCCGCGCCCGCGAGCTGCTCGCCACCCTGTCCATCCGGATCCCCAGTGTCCGTATCCCTGTCGCCTCGCTCTCCGGCGGGCAGCGGCAGACCGTCGCCATCGCCCGCTCGCTGCTGGGCGAGCCCAAGGTCGTCATCCTCGACGAGCCCACCGCGGCGCTGGGCGTCGAGCAGACCGCGCAGGTCCTCGACCTCGTCGAACGGCTGCGGGAGCGCGGCCTCGGCGTCATCCTCATCAGCCACAACATGGCCGACGTGCGAGCCGTAGCCGACCGCGTCGCGGTGCTCCGCCTCGGCCGCAACAACGGCACCTTCGAGGTGCGCACCACCTCCCAGGAAGAGATCATCTCCGCCATCACCGGTGCCACCGACAACGCTGTCACCCGCCGCAAGGCCCGGACCGCACTGGAGGAGAAGTGAGCACCGACCTGCCCACGACCACGGACACCGGCGACAACAGCCAGGCTCTCGCCGATGACACCAGCGGCGCAGCGGCCGCGTTCACTGTCGACCCGCGCCTGCTCCTCCAGGAGGAAGGCTTGGCGGGCTACTGGAACACGTTCCGCCGCAAGCTGCGCAGCGGCGAGCTGGGTTCGCTGCCCATGGTGGTCGGGCTGATCATCATCGCCCTGATCTTCCAACTGCGAGATGCCGCCTTCCTCGGCCCGGAGAACCTCTCCAACCTCTTCGTCACCGCGGCCGGTACGGGTCTGATCGCGGTCGGCATCGTCTTCGTCCTGATCCTCGGCGAGATCGACCTGTCCGTGGGCTCCGTGAGCGGCCTGGCGGCCGCCGTGTTCGCCGTGGTCAACGTCAACCACGGCGTGCCCGAATGGCTCGCGCTCGTCATCGCGCTCGGCTCCGGCGCGGTGATCGGCGCGCTGCACGGCTTCTTCTTCGCCCGCGTCGGCGTGCCCGCGTTCGTGGTGACCCTGGCCGGCCTGCTCGGCTGGAACGGCCTGATGCTCCAGGTGCTCGGCTCCAACGGCACCATCAACCTCGACGACACCGGGCTCATCGCTTCCCTCACCAACCACTACTTCACCGACATCTCCGCCGGCTACGCACTCGCGACCCTGGGCGTGGCCGCGTTCTTCCTGTTCTCCTTCCGCGACGCGCGCAGACGCAAGGCCGTCGGCGTCCCCAGCCGCCCACTCAGCGAGATCGTCCTGCGCTCGGTCGCACTGGCGGTGCCCGCCTACGTGGTGGCCTGGCTGTTCAACCAGTACAAGGGCCTCCCCCTGGCCGCGGTGATCTTCCTCGGGGTCGTGGTCGCCCTCGACCTCGTGCTGCGCCGCACCTCGTACGGCCGTAAAGTCTTCGCACTCGGCGGCAACGTCGAAGCGGCCCGCCGGGCGGGCATCAACGTCTCGCTGATCCGCATCTCCGTGTTCGCGCTCTCCGGGACAATGGCGGCGCTCGGCGGGATGTTCCTGGCCTCGCAGATCAACGCCGCGAACCAGTCCTCCGGGGCGGGCAGCCTGCTGATGAACGCCATCGCGGCGGCCGTCATCGGCGGCACGAGCCTCTTCGGCGGCCGGGGCAAGACATGGTCCGCCCTGCTGGGCGTCCTCGTCATCCAGTCCATCGCCTCCGGCATGGCCCTGCTGGGCATCGCCTCCGCCATCCAATACATGATCACCGGCGCGGTGCTGCTCGCAGCCGTCGTCATCGACTCGGTCTCGCGCCGCGTTCAAAGAACAACAGGCCGTGCGTAGACGGCGATGCGAGCAGTCGGCGGACAGCCGAAGGGCATGTCGCCCACCGCCTACGTCCAACCTCCCGCCCGGGCGCCCGGGCACGGCTGTGCAGAGCCCTACGAGACACCCCGCCCTGGTCCGCCGCTGCCCCGGCTCGGCCGCAGCAGACCGCAAACGACTGGAAGGACTCCCGCAATGCACTGGAATCTGCGGCTGGTTGCTGCCAAGAAGGGCATCTGGAAAGCGACCGATCTCCAGCGGAGCCTCGCCGAGTACGGCTTGGTGATCTCGTCCGCGAAGATGTCCGGGCTGTGGTCCGGTCAGCCCCTCTCGCTCAAGCTCAAGGACCTGGATGTCATCTGCGTGGTCCTCGACTGCGAGATCGGCGATCTGCTGATCCCGGAGCCGGAGATGGTCAGCTGGTCCGTGCCGGATGAGCGCAGTCGATGGCCGAATGCCTGTCCCCCGGTGATACCTCGCCCCCGCGGCCACGATTCATTGCCGCCGGAGTGAACCGAGCGCAACTCCGCGCATTGCAGAGGCAATCGAAAGATTTCGCGATGGGAGTGACAGAGTGTCCTGGCGATTCCGGCAGCGGTCGCGTGTGAGGGAAACTCCCGAATCGCCACTCCGCAGGATGCGGAGTTGGTGGTACAGGCGAGGATGGAGAGCCCCGCGCTTCGTATCGTCGCCCGCGCTTGCGAGGGTCCGGCGGCGCCCTGCCCCGGTACCCGGGCGGGCCCGCCCCACGTGCACAGCTGCCGCGCGACGCCGATGCGCGAGGTGTTCCGTGGAAGCGGGCGACGCTTGCCGAGAACGCGGGCGATCCCTGTCCCGAGCTGATCCCATACCGCACATCATTTCGTCCCGGCGTCCGACCACCGGTTACCTGGCGATCCCGAACGACCACAGGGTGACGAGGTATCACATTTCGACGGCTCCCGGTCCCTTCTCTCAATGCTGCAATAAAACCCAGCGCCAACTCAGGTGTTCGGCGCCCCGTTTGGCAGGCATTGATGAGGAGAGAGAACCGTGCAGAATACCCGGCCGATCGGCACCATCCCAGCTGACAGTGTCGTGAACGACAGCGGAGTCGGCTGCGAATTCGCGGGAATCTACAGCCAGGGCTCCCTTGTGGTGCGGTGCTCTCCTGGCAGTGCGGGTGCCGCCGTCGACATCGACGTCACGACCCGGGCGGAGCGAGGCGGTTTCGTAGCGGAATACACCGTCCTGGCAGACGGCGAGGAGTACGCGATCCAGCCGCCTTCGGGCAAGGTGCCGGAGGGCCGGGCGCTCATCGAGGTGCGGAAGAGCGGTGCCAGCGGGCCCGGGAACCTCCAACTCGGCGCCGGTCAGGCTGATGTCGGCAGGCCCGCTTGGGAGCACGTGGACGCCTCCCCCGTGCAGATCGTCCCGCCGGAGCATCTGCCGGCCGTTCTCCCTCCCGGCGGCGGGCCGACGGACCCCATCGCGCAGGCAGGTCTCGCACGGGCCGCCGATGCCATCGCGCAGCTGGTGGCGGACGAGGGCCTCGAAAAGATCGATTTCAAGGGCTTCGGGCGGGCGCTGAAGCTCGGTACCCAGTTCACCGGGACCATCGCCAACGTCCACGCCTTCTCCAAGGCCGTTACCGCGGACGACTGGCAGACCGTCATCCTGGGCGGTGGCACCACCGCTCTCAGCACGGGATCGACGGCGTCCGGTCTGATGTCCACCGGTTCGGAGGTCCTGGAGAAGGCTCTGCGGGCGGGACAGCGTGCCGACTCGGAGAAGCTGGTCAAGTTCCTCGGGAAGCTGGGCAAGAAGGTCGCGGGGCCACTGGGCCTCGCGGCGGACGTGGGCGGTCTCGTCAACACGTCGATCAACTACCACAAGGGCAAGCCGGGAACTCACGCGATCAACGTCGGCGTGGACAGTTCTGCCGTCGCAGGGAGTGCCGTAGCGCTGGTTCCCGGGTTCGGTCCAGTCGGTCTCCTCATTGCCGTTCCCGCGATCCTGTACACGGCAGCGGATGTCTTCATGCTCAATCCCGCGCTGCCGGATGAGCAGATCCAGTCCTTCAAGTCCTCGGTGCGGCAGGCCGTGGCCGAGGTGGACGACTTCATGGACAACGCCTACCGGGACGCCGTCGAGGGGGTGAACGCCAAGTACGAGCTGTACTTGGAGGGGCTTCAGCGGCAGTGCCGAGGAAGTCTTGACTCGGCCGAGTACCGAGAGGCGCTGGAGGGATACCAGGCGGAGCAGGCGCGAGAGCTGGCCCAGCTTGCCGCGCGGCGGCCGGAGCTGGCGAAGGCGGCCCGCAAGGGCGCCGTGCAGAAGGCCCGGGTCCTGGTCCACGAGCAGCTCGACGAGAACCGGGATTCCTTCCTCCTCGGCAAGATCGCTCCCACTCGCGGTCTTGACATGTGGGACTTCATCAAGGGGAAGGGCTGGACCCTGGATCCCCTTGTCGAGATCGACGCCTACTGGCGTGATTTCATCAGGGGCTCTGTCCGCAATGTGATCCGCGAGCTGAGCTCCTTCAGCACGGAGGAGATCGAGGCATGGGCCGGTCGTGAATTCGGCCAGTGGCCCACACAGCCCAAGAAGAACTACGCTTCCTGGCTGCCGTTCGGCTGAGGGACATCCTGCGCGGGGCGCCATGACGAACGCGCCGAGGCCTGGTCGGTGGGGCGATGCACCGACCGCCCCACCGGCCAGGCCATCGATATGCCCCGCCGCGTGTCCGTCGTACGGCGACGTATTTCCTCGACGCGCCGAGCAGTCACGCAGTGTGAGCAACCGGCACTGGCACGTCGACGGCCACGGCTCATGTCCACATGCCTCGCCCCGGGCCCAGGGCCCGCAAGCGTGCGCGGTGCCGATGACAAAGCCATACTGTTTCTGTCGGCCACGCGTCTTTCGCGCTGCTCCGCACTGGCTGTGCCCTCACGGAACCGATGCCAGAGGCTCGCCCGTGGTTGCGGCGGCAACCGCGGGCCGTGCCCTCCCCGGCCGCGGACGCAGACCCGCGGAAGGCGAGGGAGTGAAAGCGGCACCTCACGGCGTGGACGGGAGGAGCAGCAGTGACGACCCCCGGCAGAGCCGATGACCGTGGCGTGGAAGGGCCGGACGACGCCGTCGACGTGGGTGTCGTCGTCATGGTGGATGTTCACGGTGTCGTGGCGGGCTGGAGCACCGACTCCGAGCGCTTGCTCGGCTTCTCCGCGGACGAGGCCGTGGGGCGGAACGCGGAAAGCTTGCTCAAGGCACCGGAACTGGCGCCGAAGGCTCTGGCCATGGCCGTGGAACACCAGGGGACGGCCCCGCCGCGGTGCCTGCTGTCCCTCCGGCACCGCGACGGGCATGAGCTCCGGGTGCTCGCGGGGGTAGCACGGCTGCTGGCTCCTCCGGAGCGGGCGTACTGGCTCGTCACGGGCACCCCGGTGAAGCCGTGGTCCCGGCAGGAGCCGAGCACAGCCTTCCATGAGGACTTCTTCGCCCAGTCGCCCGTGGCCATGGCCGTGCTGGACGACGACCTCCGGTACGTGTGGGTCAACGGCGCTCTGGAACGCGGCGGCGGCGTCCCCCGTGAGCAGGCCATCGGTCGCCGCTGGGGCGAACTCCAGCCCGAGCTGGCCCTCCGGACGGCCCGGTACCGGATGCGACGGGTGCTGGACACGGGAAAACCTGAAATCGATCACGTCTACCACGGACGTGTCCGGAGGGATCCGTTTCGCGAACGCGCTTTCTCCATGTCCGCTTTCCGACTTCAGGACACGACGAGCGGCAAGGTCGGCGTGGGCTTCATGGCACTGGACGTCACCGACCGCTGGCAGGCGAGGCGGCGTCTGACGCTGCTGAACGAGGTGGGTGCCCGCCTGGGGCGCACCTTGGACCCCTGGCGTACCGCGCAGGAAGTCTGCGATGCGATCGTGCCCGGTCTGGCCGACTGCTGCACGGTCGATCTGTGGGACTGGGCGGTCCATGGCCGCGATCCGGTGAGGGACCCCATCGGGGGCGCCGCCACGCTCATCCGCGCGGGTCAGCAGTGTGTGCGGCTGCCGTGTCCGTACTCGGTGGTACCAACGGGCGACACGGTCAGATACGCGTCCCCGTCCCCCGTCGTGGAGAGCCAGACCACCGGCCACGCGGTGCTCACCTCAGGATCCGAGATCGGCCTCGCCCGGGGCGGCGGCCCCGAGGCGGGCTCCGGCAGCCGTACGGGTTCCGCGATGGTGGTCCCGCTGCGGGTTTCCGGCACGGCCCTGGGGGTGGCGATCCTGATGCGTCACGAGCGGCAGGATCCGTTCGAACACGACGATCTCCTCCTGGCGGAGGAGATCATGGCTCGCGGCGCACTCTGCCTGGAGAACGCGCGCCGGTACGTCCACGAGCATTCCATCGCCGTGACCTTGCAGCGCAGCCTTCTGCCCTACCGTCTCGCCGAGGAGACGACCCTGGACATCGCCTCCCGTTATCTTCCGGCGGACGCCGGCGACGGCGTCGGAGGCGACTGGTTCGACGTGATCCCGCTGTCCGGAGCCCGTACCGCGCTGGTCGTCGGTGACGTCACCGGACACGGTATCCAGGCCGCCGCCACCATGGGCCGGCTGCGCACCGCGGTCCACACCCTCGCCGCCATGGACCTGCCTCCCGACGAGCTTCTCGCTCGCCTTGACGATCTCGTCCTCCGTCTGGCCGAGCACACCCCTCCCGGCACGGAGAGTCTGGGCGCCACGTGCTTGTGCCTCGTCTACGACCCCACGAGCCGCCGGTGCACCATGGCTTCGGCCGGCCACCCCTCGCCGGTGCTCATCGGCCCCGGCGGGGCCGTGACCGTGCCCGAGCTGCCCCCCGGTCCTCCGCTCGGTGTGGGTGGCCTGCCTTTCGAGAACACCGAAATCGAGCTGGCGGACGGCACCTTGATCGCCCTTTACACCGATGGGCTTCTCCACGCGGACGCGGACACCGACGAGCCGACTGTCGACCGGCTCATCCAGGACCTCACCCCTGCCGATCGCCCCCTCGACCTCATCTGCGAAGGCGTCATCAACTCCCTTCCCCTCCTGCCCCCCAGCGATGACGTGGCTCTCCTCATCGCCCGGACCCAGGCCCTGGGCACCGACCGGATCGTCCAGTGGGAACTGCCCCGTGATCCGGCCGTCGTCTCCCACGCCCGCGCTCTGGCGACCGAGCAGCTTCACGCGTGGGGCCTCGACGACCTGCAGATGACCACTGAACTCATCGTCAGTGAACTGGTCACCAACGCCATCCGCTACGGCGCCGGGAGCATACGCCTGCGGCTCATCTGCCATCAGACATTGATCTGCGAGACCTCCGACGAAAGCAGCACAGCACCGCATCTGCGCCATGCCAGGACCACCGACGAGGGCGGACGCGGACTCTTTCTCATCGCCCAGCTCTCCCGCCGGTGGGGGACCCGGCCGGCCGCGACAGGGAAGACCATCTGGACCGAGCAGGAACTCCCCCCGGCTCCGGAGCCGGCGAAAGGCTGGGAGATACCCGATGTCTGAACCCTGCTGCCGAAGAGGAGCCCAGCACCCTCGGCGAAACGGGCAGGTTGTCACTTCACGACACCGTCGGCACCGGTCTTGCTGCCCGCGCTGCCCTTGAGGGCCGAGTCCGGGATCGGCCGGTCGGCGTTGAGCGCCTTCCAGACCTCGTCGGCCGCGGGGAGCGGCACCAGCCGGTTCGGGTCCTTGGCGTCCGCAGTGGTCGGCAGGGTAACCATGTGCATGTCGCTGGAACCGATGCCTTTGAGCCTGTTCGCGAGGCCGTGGAGCTTGTCCACGCTGCCGAGCCCCTTGTCCGTGGTGATCGACTTGGTGGCGGTGTCGGCGAGCCCGTAGAGCTTGGAGGGGCTGCTCAACAAGCCGACGTGCTTGACCTGGTCGAGCAGGGCCTTGATGAACGCCTGCTGGAGCTTGATCCGCCCGAGGTCACCGCCGTCGCCGACACCGTGGCGCGTACGCACCAGGCCCAGGGACTGCTCGCCGTCGAGGGTGTGAGTGCCCGGCTCCAGGTTCAGGTGGCTCCACTTGTCACGGATCGGCTTGGTCGTGGTGACCTCCACCCCGCCGAGCTTGTCGATCAGCTTCTGGAAGCCGGCGAAGTCGACCTCCATGTAGTGGTCCATACGGATCTTCGTCATCGCCTCGACGGTCTTGACCGCGCAGGCCGCGCCGCCCACCGAGTACGCCTCGTTGAACATCGCGCGCTGGACCGCCGGGCTCGTCCTGCCGTCCGGTGTCGGACACTCGGGTCGCGGGACCAGCGTGTCACGCGGGATGCTCACCACGCTGGCCTTCTTGCCCTCCGCGTACACATGGATGATCATCGCGGTGTCGGAGCGGGCGCCTTCGTCCGCGCCGTACTTGCTGTTCGCACCCGCCCGGGAATCGGAGCCCAGGACGAGGATGTCCAGCGAACCGTTGTCGACATCGGCGGGACGGTCCTTGCCCAGCGCCGCGTCGATGTCGACGGCGTGCAGATTGCCGTTGAACTTGTACCAGAGGAACCCTGCACCCGCACCTCCGACGAGGACCACGCCCGCTCCCGTCCAGGCGGCTATTCGCCATCCCCTGCCACGGGTTCGCGGCTTGCGGCGGCGGCCACCCTGCACACTGCGCCGACGGCGTCCGCCCCTGCTGTCATCAGCCATGCGTTCCTCAGTCCTCTGCTGATTATTCGGACACGCCCCCTCCCTGTCCCCCTTCGGCCGGCCTGTGTCCGGCCGGCAACACCGCGCACCGGACAGGAAGCATGCGCCAAGAATGCGCTCCGGCTTCTGAGAGCCTTCTAAGAATCCGCCGCCGAATTGCCGCCGAAGCCGCCCAGCCCCGCCGCCTGCGCTTTCGCGCGCGTCTCAGTGCATTATCCGGTCAGACCCACCGGCCAGGCCTGTGGCAAAAGTCTCAACCAGCCGTCCAGGGCACGTTCATCGGCGGACTTCCGACTCTGTCCGGCCTTCGGCCTTGAATATTTCGCCGCACTGCATCAATGCGCTCGGGCCGAAACAGCCATAAGTTGATTCCGTATAGCCATTGTTCCATTGACGGGCCGACCCGAGGGCCACCCAAAGGAAGCGGACCGTCAATCTTCCGGCAGTCATGGGGAGTTACGAGGAATTCTCTTAAATATCTCTCAGCGAGCTTTGTCACCCTGCGGCCATGGCTACAGCACACGACAGACTTTCGGTGGTCGTCGGAGCGGGCGGGACCGGCGGACACATCTATCCCGGGCTGGCGGTCGCCGATGCGGTCCGCCGGGCCGTGCCGAACGCGGTCATCAGCTTCATCGGGACCGAACGCGGCCTGGAAACCCGTCTGATACCCCAGGCCGGATACCAGCTGCACACGGTCGACATGATTCCCTTCGACCCCTCGCTCGGCTCGCGCCGTTTTCTCCTGCCCGCCGATCTGCTGCGCTCCGGCATGCAGGCACGTCGTGTCATCGAGAAACAAGGTGCTCAAGTCGTCGTCGGCATGGGGGGTTATCCCAGCGCACCCGCCGTCCTCGGTGCACGGCTCGCCGGCCGACCGGCGCTCGTTCACGAATCCAACGCGGTGCCGGGGCGCGCGAACCGCTTCGCCACCTCCCTCACTCCCCATGTGGCGCTCGCCTTCGACCGGACCCGCGAACACCTCGCGACACGGTCCGGCGCACGCGCCGAAACCGTCGGGATGCCGCTGATGGGCGCGGTCGCGCAGCTGAACCGGACAACCCGGGCCGGGCTGCGCGAAACGGCGCGACGGGCCTTCGGAGTACCGGAGCAGGCACGGATGGTGCTGTTCAACGGCGGCAGCCTGGGCGCCACACGGCTCACCGAGGCCGCCGTACGGCTGGCCGCGCGGTGGCACGGACGGCCCGACGTCCATCTCGTGATCAAGACCGGTCCACAGACCCTGGAGGCGACCCGGGCCCGGCTGACCGCCGAGGGCGGCGACCGCGTCGCCACCGCCGTTGGCTACCTCGACCGGATGGACCTCGCCTATGCCGCGGCCGATCTCGTGGTGTGCCGCGCGGGCTCGGCGACGGTGGCGGAACTCGCGAGCGTGGGCGTGCCCGCGGTGCTGGTCCCGTACCCCCACGCGCCCCACGACCACCAGACCCACAACGCCCGTGTGCTCTCCGACGCCGGGGCCGGGCTGCTGCTCCCCGACGGCGAGACGGACGGCGACCGGCTCGCCGAGCTGATCGGGCCGCTGCTCGCCGACCCGGCGCGGCTGGCCGCGATGAGCGCGGCGGCCGACCCGGGCACGCACGCGATCGCCGCCGACCTGATGGCGGCCTGGGTGCTGCGCCTCGCGGACTTCACACCCATGCCTTCCGCCGAAGGCGGAGCTCCGATCCAAAACTCCTAGCGGTCGGTTCGGCACACGCCGGGCCTCCCTGCGGGGCATCTCGCGGCCATGGCACGGACGACTGGTGTACCGAACGGTCCGCGTCATTCGGCCTCTCAGCATCGCCGAGGGGTGACATTCCGCATCCGAAAGGAACTTCTCATGTCCTCGACTGCCAACACACAGAGCTGGCACGGCCGTACCGTCCTCGTCACCGGGGCCGAAGGGTTCATCGGGTCCACGCTCGTCGACCTGCTGGTGGAGCGCGGCGCGCACGTGCGGGTGCTCGTGCACTACAAGCCGTACGCCGAGCGCGGCCACCTCGCCCGCTACCTCGGGCCCGGCTCGCCCGTGGAGACACTCGCCGGTGACGTCCGCGACGCCGGACGCGTCATGGACGCCGTCGCCGGGTGCGACACCGTCTTCCACCTCGCCGCGCTGATCGGCATCCCGTACAGCTACGCCTCCCCGGAGGCGTACGTGCAGACCAATGTGGCCGGCACGGAGAACGTCGCCGCCGCCTGCCGCCGCCACGGCGTGCGACGCATGGTGCACACCTCCACCAGCGAGGTGTACGGGACGGCGCTCACCGTGCCGATCCGTGAGGACCACCCGCTGCAGCCGCAGTCGCCGTACTCCGCGTCGAAGATCGGCGCGGACATGCTGGCGCTGTCCTACGCGCACTCCTTCGAGCTGCCGGTGACGGTCGTGCGGCCCTTCAACACCTACGGACCCCGGCAGTCCGCACGCGCCGTGATCCCCACGATCCTCGCCCAGCTGCACTCCGGCGCGGAAGAGATCCGGCTCGGATCGACCACACCGACACGGGACTTCACCTATGTGACCGACACGGCGGAAGGATTCCTCGCGCTGGCGGAGTGCGACCGGGCGATCGGGCACGCCGTCAACCTCGGCACCGGCCGCGAGATCTCCATCGGCGATCTCGCCCAGTCGCTGATCCGGGCTTCCGGGCGGCCGGCCCGGGTCGTCGTCGACGAGACGCGACTGCGGCCCGCGGGCAGTGAGGTCGAGCGGCTGCTCTCGGACAACTCGCGGGCGCGGGACTGGGCGGGGTGGGTCCCGCGCGTCGAATTGGAGGAGGGGTTGGCCCGGACGTCGGACTGGGTCCGGGACAACCTGCGGCTCTTCGCCGCGGACCGCTACCAGGTCTGAGGGAAGTCCCGCCCTCCGCCCAGGGCGCCATCATCCTTGGTCTCTGCCGGCTCCGTCCGGGGAGACCAAGGATGGTCGGGTTTCTCCAGGAGGCAGCGGCAGACAGGCGCGGAGAATGAATCCTCCGGCAGCTGTCGGTTGCGCCTGGAAGCGGCCGTCGAGACGGCACACCCGCGCGTACAGGCTCTCAAGTCCCGTACCGCTTCCGCCGAGCGCGGCACTCTTGCTGGTCGGCGGCCCGTTCTCGACGGAGAGGGCCACCCAGTCCTTCTGGAAACCGAGCGAGATCTGGATGAGGGCCCCGGGCGCGTGCTTGACCGCGTTGGTCAGCCCTTCCTGCCCTATGCGGTAGAGAGCGGACTGGATTTGCTGGGGAAGAGGGACAGGAGCGCCTTCGATGGAGCACACGGCATCTACGCCGATGGCCTTCATATTGCGTACCAGGGATTCGAGGAACACCTGGTAGCCCACCTCGGCGAGGCGGACCGGCGGGGAGCTGTCGCCCGGATCGTTGCGGAGCATGTCGAGGATTTCCCGCAGCTCGGCCATGACCGCCCGTGAGGCGTCCTCGATCACGTGCACACCCTCGAGCACCTTCTCGGGTTTGTGCGCGTTCACCTTGACCGCCGCTGCCTGCATGCTCACGACCGCGACCTGGTGGCCGATCCCGTCGTGCATGTCGAAGGCCAGTCGGGTGCGCTCCTCGAGCACCGCGTATCTGGCGGCCTGATCGACCGTTCCCTGCAAGCGTCGCACCTGCTGGCGGAAGAACATGTTGCGATGCTCCTGCCCGCACAGCACCCGGGCCACCACCGCGACGAGCACCACATGTACGCCTACGTGGTAGAGGACCGATCCCGAGAAGAGGGACTCCCCTACCAACGGCCGGGTCAGGTAGTACCCCAGGGCGATGGCGCCGACCGACGCGAAAGGGGCGTGCCTTCCATGGCGGGCCAGCGCCCACGTACTGAAGATCAGTGGTGTGGTGTCGTCCGTGGCCAGCGTCGCCAGGACACTGGCGACTCCCGCGACTTCCGGAACCCGACGGCGCACGAGAAGGGTCACGGCGTACCCCGCGGCCACGGCCATGGACATGGCATAGCCCGACACCAGCCCCGTGCCGTACTCGCCGGAGACCGCGAGCAGGGTGAGGACCAGCGCCGACAGAGCGGCTGCGGCGTCCAGCCCGCGTGGCCCCGGAAACCGCAGGCGGTGCAGGAACGGCCGGGCACCATGGCGCAGCGGAGCTTGTTTCACCATCAGCTCGGCCCCGCCGGCGGTAGGGACAGACATACGGAAGCTTCTTTCAGGGGAGACGCGCTCCAGTATTCGCACTGGAGCAGCCCACCTGAGCGTGAACGAATGGTGAATTCTCAAACCGAGGTTGATCGGCCGACGGAAAAGGTTGACCGCCCGGCAGGGCGATCGGTCACTTCCTTGTGTTGGGGGTGCGGTCGGTGTCCACGAGGCCGGCTTCGTAGGCGAGGATGGCGGCCTGGGTGCGATTGTCGAGTCCCAGGCGGGCCAGCATGCGGGAGGCGTAGGTCTTGACGCTGGCGAGGGAGAGGTGGAGCGTTTCGGCGATCTTCTGGTTGGTGTAGCCCGCGCCGATGAGGGCCAGGACCTCGCGCTCGCTGTCGGTGAGGGAGCCAATCTTCTCCCGCAGGCCGCTGGAGCCGGTCGGCATCCGCGCCTGGGCCCTGCCGACCAGCTTGGTCATGATCTCGGGTGAGAGCACGGTGCCGCCGGCGGCCACCGTCCGTACCGCGGCGATCAGCTCCTCCGACCTGAGGTCCTTCAGCAGGAACCCTGCCGCTCCCGCTTTCAGCGCCTCGATCACCAGGTCGTCGGTGTTGAAAGTGGTCAGGGCCAGCACCCGTGGGACGTCTTCGAGCCGCATCAGCTGCAGCGTGGCCTCCACGCCTCCGATGTGCGGCATCCGCAGGTCCATGATGACGACGTCGGGCCGGTGCTCCCGGGTGGCACTGACGGCCTCCGCGCCGTCGGCCGCCTCGGCCACGACCTCAATACCCTCGTCCGCTTCCAGCACCGAACGCAGCCCGGAACGGATCAGACTCTGGTCATCAACAATCAGAACGCGGATCGGCACCGGCGCTTCCTTCACTGCGACAGGGGCGACACCCCCGGACATCCGTCCCGGGGCCAGCCAAATTCAGCTGACCAAACACACCGTCAGATGAGGCACGGCAAACCTTATGCCATTGTTCCGAGCAACTTCCAGGGGGCCTGACACGGAAGATCGCGGAAGTCTCCATGATGTCGAGCGAAGTTCTCACGACACGTGGGTGCGACAGAAAACCCGAGCGAGCAAGCCGGGCGGCCGAGACAAAGGGACGGATACCTCGTGTAATGGCCGGTGCTGCCGCCCTCGGAAGGATACCCGAACGGCAGTGATCACCCGGTCGATCGGCCCCGGAGTCGCCGGGAGCCCCTCGCAAAGTCGATCTTCCGATTGATGCAATATGCATACACATGGAGATCCCTCCACGCGGAAATTTCAGGGACCGGCCCTTTGCCGCGTTCCGCGTACGGCTCGGTCTCACCGACTGGTCAGCAGGTCGGCCAGCTCCTCATCGAAGTTCATTCCCTCCGTCCCCGGGGGAACGAGCCGGTACGTATGCCCCAGGAATCTGATCAGGGAGTGGGTTTCCACGACCGGTGCCAGGGGCGTGTCCCCCTCCCGTACGAACCCGCCGGCCATCCTGAGGCGCGTTTCATTGGTCCCCGTGCCGGGACGAACCCGAACGGTGCTCTTCCCCACGTCCTGGGAGATGCCGTATGTCAACAGTTCACGAGCGAATAGCGCCCGGCAGTAGGTCTCACCGCTTCTGAGGACTTCCACGCCGACCTCGTACGGTGCGACCCTCCGGTACTGAAGGCGCAGGTCCACCGGGAATCCGTGTCCCGTATCCGTGACGAGACGGGCTCGCAGGCCCATCTCCACCGCAGCGTCGGTCATCAGCTGCTCAGGCTCCCCACATCGGACACCACATGGCCGGAGCCTACTGCTCGGGATCACCCGTCCCACTGGCACCGAAGTGGATTCGTCCATGGCCGATGGTTGACCTCACGGTAATTCTTCGTTTCCCCACCGGGCCGATCGGGGACGTGAGTTCCTTCTCCGCGCGGCAGAAAATAGCGCTGTCCCGGGGCGATCACCAGCCGTGGCACCGTCGCGGTCACCTCGCGCCACCGCCGGCTCGTCCCCGTCGCCTCGGCGGCCTGATACGGGAGCTACACCTCATGAGCAACCACGAGCGGCACACCCCGCCCGACGACGACATGTCGGCATCCGAGCCGGTCGCGCCGCTCTGCCGCACCGTGCCGGAACCCGCTTCGCACCGGCGGACGTCGCTGCTGAGCGGCCGACGAGTCCTGGTGCTCGCCGCCTTGGGCGTGATAGCCATCCCCGTGCTCGTCGTCGGGGCGATCAGCGGGCTCGACGGCTCGTCCGCTTCCGTCCTCTCCCCTCAGAGCAAGCAACGCCCTGAATTGCCCGACAGTGACACGAGCGGAACGGCGCGGGGCGACAAGAGAACTCTTGAGCCGGCAGGCCCCACCCGTACTCGTCCAGCGCCGGATCGCACAAGGGGTCCTGGCAGAGCGAGCGCCGGTCCGACTGCCGCCGCGGGATCCAGTACCGGGGCGAACGCGCCACGGTCCGCCGCCCCGTCTGCCGCGGACAAGGCGCGCAAGAGCGCACACCCGACGCCCTCGCCAGCGCTGTCGTCCCTGGACACCATCGGCGTCCTGAAGCAGGGGGACAGCGGACCCGCGGTGGAGGCCATGCAGCACATGCTCCATCGGCTCGGCCTCTATCACGGCCATCGTTACGGGCTCTTCGACGACAAGACCGAGGAATCCGTCCGCAGGTTCCAGACCTGGGCGGCGGTCGCCGACGAGGTCAAGGACGACGAAGACGGAACCTACGGGCCCGCCACTCGGTCCGCGCTCCTCCGCTGGGCCTCCTGAGGACTTCGCGCGTCACTCATGGCACATCACGCCTTCGGGAAGCTGAATCCGTAGCCCTGCTCCTTCAGCCACGGGAGCAGTTCCTCCAGGGCCTCCAGAGTCTGTGAGCGGTTCCCGCCGCCGTCGTGGAGCAGAACGGTGGGCCCGATTGCCAATTGGCTCTTGATCCTGCTGACAATTCTATCGGCACCGGGGCGTCGGTAATCTCCGGGGTCGACGTTCCAGCCGAGCGGCCGCATACCGTTTTCTGCGGCGAGCTTCCGGCTTTGAGGCGTGAAGGCACCACCAGGGGCTCGGTAGTACCAGATCTTCTCCCCGCCGGACGCCTGGTCGATCATGTCCTTCGCATCCAGGATTTCCTGTGACTGGTAGGCGAAATCTTTCCGGTCCATGGTGACGTCGTGGCTCACGGAATGATTGCAGAGCCGGTGACCGGCGGCCGCGATCCGCTTCACCAGGTCCGGATTCGATCGGGCGTTGGGGCCCGTCACACAGAACGTGGCCTTGACGTCGTGCCGCTCCAGCAGGTCCAGGGCCTTGGGGGTCCAGGTCGGATCCGGGCCGTCGTCGAGGGTGAGGTTGACGGACTTCCCTTCGCCCTCGGACGCGCGGGATATCTCGGGATCGACACCTGGATCCGGATGACTGGTGTTCCGGGTGGCCTTGTCGTCCCGGTCCGCGCCCCCGTCCGCCGCACCCTGGGTGATGAGAGAGAAGACCCCGAATACGCCCATGGCCACAGCGGCCGCCACCGCTGTCAGGACAAGGCGATCCTTCCGCTTCTCGGGTGCGCCCATGAATTCGCTCTCGTCTCTCTCCGCTGCCCGCCATTCGCTTCACGAGGACGACGCTCTTGGCAATGGTCCTCAAGTCGAGGCAAACACACGCGGGCCGGAAAGTGAAGTGCAGTCATGGAACAGTCACACGGAGAGAATCAAGGTGGATCGGGAACAAGGCACTACGAAATCGGGAATCTCCGCTCGGGTATCAACTTGCGTTTCCTCTCGCATACTTTGGTTGACGCACCGGTGGCCGCGGCGCCCGTAACGTACCCGTGCGGCCCACTGCTGGTTGGAGGCTGGGTAGTGGGCCCAGCGCGCTCGGCGGCATGTCGGTCCCCCAGCGCGCAGACCGTCCCGGCCACGTGAGCGCCTCCTCACACGGCCGGGACGGTCACACCCCAGCGGTGGCCCGGACTTGGGCGAACGGCAAGTTACGGTCCGGGTCACCGCCTCTCGCGAGCCGTCACCGCGTCCGTCCCTCGTGATTCCCGATGATTCCCCGGGACAGCGAAAGGTTGCTGAAAGGGCCGGACCTGTACTCCTCAAAGGGCAGAAGGCGGCAGAGGTGCCGCCCACGACCCGAAGGAGGACGAATGGTCCGCAAGACCAAAGTGCGCGCCCGAGTCGCGGCAGCGAGCGCGCTGGCCGCGGCACTGCTGCTCACCGCGTGCAGTAGTGGCGGCGCACAGGACAAGGCCGGGGACGGCGAGCAGAGCAAGGAACTCAAGTGGGCATCGTGCATGCGTGAGGAGGGCGTCAAGGTCGAGGACCCCAAGCCAGGTGAGCCGGCACTGATGCAAGGCGGCGACGAGTTGAAGATGGAAGCCGCCTCGAAGAAGTGCGAGAAGTTCCGCCCGCAAAGCCAGGTCTCGGACTCCAAGAAGAAGAAGTGGGAGTTGGATGCCCGCAACTACTCGAAGTGCATGCGCGAGAACGGGCTCCCGGACTTCCCAGACCCGGACGAGAACGGCACCCTGGCCTTCCCGCAGGACGGTACACAGGACACCCAGCGTTTCAAGGACGCGGATGCCGAGTGCCACAAGTACATGAAGGACGTCAAACGGCAGGATGTCTCCGCGAAGTGACGAAGACGGCCAAGGAACGAGGCAAGCCCCGCCGTCGAGGCACCGTAGCGGCAGGCGTCGGGACCGTCATGGTCCTCGGCGCCATCGGCGCCGCCATGATCTTCTCCGGGAGCGACGGCGATGGAACGACGGGCACGCGGAGCGCACCGCCCGCCACCGCCCCGGTGACCAAGGGGGACCTGACCGCCGCCAAGACCATGCCCGCGAGCCTGACCCACGGGACGCCGACCCCCCTGCGCGGCACCTTGCAGGGCACGGTGACCTGGCTGCCGAAGCCCGGTGACACGATCTCTCGCGGCGAGACCCTCTACAAGGTGGACAACCGCCCGGTCACCGCCCTGTACGGGGACACACCGATGTACCGGGAGCTGAAGCAGGGCCACGAGGGCCCTGACGTCAAGCAACTCAACGAGAACCTGCGGGCACTCGGTTACACGGCCCCGTACGGTGACACCTACACCGGGGAGACGACCGCGGCGGTGAGAACCTGGCAGAAGGACCGGAGCCTGAGGGCGACCGGGACGGTCGAAAAAGGTCTCGTCGTCTTCGTCTCCGGCACGATCCGCGTCGGAGAGCTCAAGGCGCAGAAGGGCGGCCCGGCGGCCGAGGCGATCCTGACCTATACGGGCAGGGGGCGATCGGTCACCGCCATGCTGCCGCTCTCCGACCAGAAGCTGGCTCGCAAGGGCGACAGCGTGGATGTGATCCTGCCCGGTGGCAAGTCCGTCAGGGGCCGGATCACCGGTGTCGAGACAGTGTCGCCCGACGCGTCCGACGGCCCGGGCGGTGGCGGTGAGTCCGGGGCCGATGACAAGAAGAAGTCCGAGGTCAAGGTGTCCATCGCCATCGAGGACCAGAAGGCGCTGGGGGATCTCCGGAACGCCACCGTCGACGTGGACTTCACCAGCGAGGTCCGCAAGAACGTCTTCCATGTGCCGATCACCGCGCTCGTGGCACGCACCGGCGGCGGGTACGGCCTGGAGGTCACCGGGGGCGGTACGACGCGCACCGTGCCCGTCGAGCTCGGTATGTTCAGCAACGGGCGGGTCGAGGTGAAGGGCACTGACCTGCGCCCCGGCATGAAGGTGGCGGTGCCGACGTGAGTACGGCCGTTCCCGTCGTCGAGCTCGAGGGCGCGACGCGTGAGTACCCCGGGGTCATCGCGCTCTCGGGTGTCGATCTGACCGTTCACCGGGGCGAGTCGGCGGCGATCGTCGGCCCTTCCGGCTCCGGGAAGTCCACCATG
Source organism: Streptoverticillium olivoreticuli subsp. olivoreticuli (assembly GCF_003391135.1). Classification (GTDB taxonomy): domain Bacteria; phylum Actinomycetota; class Actinomycetes; order Streptomycetales; family Streptomycetaceae; genus Streptomyces; species Streptomyces blastmyceticus. The sequence continues at coordinate 310,700 of NZ_CP031455.1, forward strand.
CTGAATGTCATCGGGACGCTGGACCGGCCCACCTCCGGCCGGGTGGCCGTCGACGGCCACGACATCGCGAGCCTGTCGGACCGGCAGCTTTCGGCACTGCGGGCCCAGAGCATCGGCTTCATCTTCCAGAACTTCCATCTGGCCGAAGGCGTCAGCGCCCTCGACAACGTCGCCGACGGACTGCTGTACAACGGCGTCGGCCTGCGGGAGCGACGCGAGCGCGCGGCAGCCGTCCTGGACCGCGTGGGGCTGGGCGACCGGCTGGACCACCGGCCCGGCGAGCTGTCCGGCGGCCAGAAACAGCGCGTCGCCATCGCCCGGGCCGTGGTCGGCGAGCCGGCTCTCCTCCTCGCCGACGAACCGACGGGCGCGCTGGACTCCACGTCCGGGAAGGCCGTCATGGGGCTGCTGCACGAGCTGAACGCGGCGGGCACGACCGTCGTCGTGATCACTCACGACCAGGACATCGCCGAGAGCCTGCCGCGGCAGGTCGCCATGCTCGACGGCCGCGTGCGATACGACTCGGCGACCCCCGCGAACCGGCTGGAGGGGGCATGTTGATCCCCTCGCGCCTCTCGCCCCGGGACGTCGTGCGTGTCGGCGGCTTCGGGCTGCGCACCCGTCCGGTGCGGGTCTTCCTGTCCGCGCTGGGCATCGCCATCGGCATCGCCGCCATGGTGGCCACGGTCGGCATCTCCAGCTCCAGCCGCGCCGAACTGGACCGCAAGCTGGACGCGCTCGGCACGAATCTGCTGACCACGGCGCCCGGTCGGAGCATGGACGGCAGCGAGGTCGAACTACCGCAGCAGGCCACCGACATGATCCGCCGGATCAAGGACGTGGAGACCGCGTCCGCCATCGGCAGGATCGGCGGCGTGAAGACCTACCGCAATGACAGGATCCCCTCCGAGCAGTCCGGGGGCATCAGTGCCTTGGCGACCCGGCCGGACCTGCTGAAGACCGTCGGCGCGGAGATCGCCCGCGGTACCTGGTTCAACGACGCCACGGCGAGGCTCCCGACCACCGTCCTGGGAGCCGAGACCGCGAAGCGGCTCGGCGTCACCAAGCCCGGGGAGCAGGTCTGGCTGGGCGGCCGGTGGTTCACCGTCGCCGGTGTCCTGGCACCAGCGCCGCTCGCTCCCGAGCTCGACACGGCCGCCCTGGTCGGCTGGGAGAGCGCGAAGTCGGACCTGGACTTCGACGGGCATCCGACCACCATCTACACCCGGGCGGTCAAGACCGAGGTGGACGCGGTGCGCCCGCTGCTCGCCGCCACCGCGAACCCGGAGGATCCCAGCGTGGTGGCGGTCTCCCGCCCCTCCGACGCGCTCGCCGCCCAGCAGGCCGGCGACAAGGCCTTCACCGGACTGCTCGTCGGTCTCGGCTCGGTCGCCCTGCTCGTCGGGGGCATCGGTGTGGCCAACACCATGGTCATCTCCGTGCTGGAACGGCGCGGCGAAGTGGGCCTGCGCCGCTCGCTCGGTGCCACTCGGAGTCAGGTGTGCGCGCAGTTCCTGACCGAATCGCTGCTGCTGTCCGCGCTGGGCGGTGGTGCGGGCGTCGTCATCGGCCCCAGTGTGACAGCCGTCTACGCGCTCTCGCAGGGCTGGCCGACGGTGGTGCCGCCCTGGGTGATGGCCGGAGGAATCGGCGCGACCCTCGTCATCGGCGGGGTCGCCGGTCTCTACCCGGCGGTACGGGCGGCCCGCCTCGCGCCGACGGCGGCACTCGCCGCGACGTAGCACCAGCCCGCGGGCAGCATGAACAACGCACAGGATGAAAGAGGAACCGACGATGCGCGTTCTCGTGGCCGAGGACGACCCGATGACGGCCGACATGATCACCCGCGGGCTGACCCGGCACGGTTTCGTCGTGGACACCGTCCACGACGGGGATGCCGCCCTGTTCAGCCTGGGAGTGGGTGACTACGACGTCCTGCTGCTGGACCGGGATCTGCCCGGTACACACGGCGACGAGGTCGCGGCCCGACTGGCCGCGTCCGGAGCGCGCACCCGCATCTTGATGCTCACCGCCGCGTCCGGCATGCAGGACCTGGTGGACGGGCTCAACCTCGGAGCCGACGACTATCTGGCCAAGCCCTTCGAGTACCCCGAACTGATCGCGCGGGTGAAGGCCCTCAGCCGCCGCAGCACGCCGATGACGCCTCCTGTCCTGCACCGCGGCGGGATCGCCCTCGACACCATATGCCGCACCGCCACCCGTGACGGCCGCCCCTTGAAGCTCACGCCGAAGGAGTTCGCGGTCCTGCGCATCCTCCTCACGGCCCAGGGGGCGCCGGTCAGTACGGAGGACCTTCTGGCGCAGGCGTGGGACGAACACACCGACCCGTTCACCACGGCGGTCCAGGTGACCATGAGCAAGCTGCGCGCCAAACTCGGCGACCCACCGCTCATCACCACCGTCCACGGCGTCGGCTACCGCCTGTGAATTCGTTCCGGCCGGTGCGGTGGCTGCGCGGCCGTACGGTCCGCAGCCGTATCGCCTTTGCATTCGGTGCGGTGTTCGTGGCACTGGGAGCCCTGCTGCTGGGGCTCGTGTACGTGCTGTCCCGCGCCGGGACCCAGGCATCCGCCCGTCGTCTGGCCGGCAGCGTCACGCTCGTGCCGTCCCCACACGGCCCCTCCCCCAGTCCCTCTCCGGGGACGGGCGCAGGAGGCCGTCCTGAACCCGACGGTACCAACGGGGTGATCGCGCTCACCGACGACCTCAGCGCGGCCGCCTCCCAGCAGGTCCTGATCTGGTCGGCCCTGGCGCTGCTGATCAGCGCCGTCCTCGCGGTCGCCGTCGGCTGGTGGACGGCCGGCCGCGTCCTGCGGCCCGTGCACTCCATGACCGCCAGGGCCCGCCGCATCTCGCGGCAGAACCTGCACGAGCGCATCGCTCTGGAGGGCCCGAGCGACGAGCTCAAGGAACTCGCCGACACCCTCGACGCGTTGCTCTCACGCCTTGAGACCTCCTTCAAGAGTCAGCAGCGTTTCATCGCCAACGCCTCCCACGAACTGCGCACCCCCCTCTCGGGTCAGCGTGCCGCCATCCAGATCGGGCTGGAGGATCCGAGCCCGGACGAACTCGTGGAGGTACGCGAAGGTCTGCTGGCGGCCAACCGGCGCAGCGAGCGGATCATCGACGGTCTGCTGACTCTCGCTCGCGGGGAGCGGGGCATCGAGAGATACGAGACCTTCGACCTGCGTGAGGTCGTCGACGAAGAGCTCGACGCCGTCCAGGAGAACGCCCGTGAACACGCCGTGCGCCCGGTCGTCGAAGGCGGTCCGTGTCCGGTGCACGGCGACCGCGTCATGATCGGCCGACTGGTCGCCAATCTGTTGTGCAACGCCGTCCTGTACAACGTTCCGGGCGGCGACGTACGTGTGCGGGTGGGCTCGGCGCGCCTGACCGTCTCCAATACCGGTCCGGTTGTCGAACCTGCCGAGGTGGAGGGGTTGTTCGAGCCCTTTCGGCGCGGGCGAGGCCGGGACCGCCGTAGCGACCGGGGCGAAGGTCTGGGCCTGTCGATCGTCCAGGCCATCGCCCAGGCCCACGAGGGCCGGGTCACCGCCACTGCCAACCCGGGAGGCGGCCTCACCGTCACGTTCGCGCTGCCTTCCGTACCGCCCGACGGTCAAGAGGAGAGCCGGTAGCGGCACCGGCTGTCGCTCTGGGCCGCGGAGAAGCACCTCACACGGCTGCTCCAGCCATTGGTTGTCAACGGTCGTCGTGTCCGACAGCAGAATCGGTGACGGGGTGTCACATTTTGCCGACTTCGGGAGCCTGGACTCAACTGGTGGGATCGACTCGGGAGTCGCCTGACAACACGTCACGTTCCGACGGAGCACGGGTGCGTCCGGCCTGCCGCATCATGTCGCTTCTTCGGAAAGGTTCTGATGTCCCGTAAGAGAATTGTTCTCACGTGCGCGGCCGTTGCCGTCGGGCTCGGCGCGCTGGCCATCCCCCTCACCGCCAGCGCCGGATCCGAGACCGATCTCAGCACCACCTGCCGTCTCGCCGATGGTGCGACCAAGTGGTGGGCGACGGGAAAGTTCGCGCTCAGGAACGAGGGGAACGCCTACGCCAAGGACTGGAAGCTGGAGTTCGAACTGTCCGAGGGGCAGGCCACGATCGACAACCCCTGGGCATTCGACCTCCGGCAGAAGGGCAAGCACGTCACCGTCACACCGATCGAGGACCGGGGCAACATCCCGGCCAGGGGTGAACGCACCGTCAGTGTCGGCATCAACCCGTCTGGAAAAGCTGTTCCTCGCATCACGGGCTGCACACTCGGCGGCAGTGACTCCGGAGGGCCGGAGGACACCACGCCGCCCACCGCTCCCGTGGAGAGTGGCTCCTTCGTCGTCGACCACCGGACCGTCCATGTGATGTGGAAGCCGTCGACCGACTCGGGCTCCGGAGTGGACAAGTACGAGATCCTCCAGGACGGCAAGCTGGTCAAGACTGTTGGCAGTGATCTCACGATGACGAACATCGAGCAGCTGAAGCCGGACACCACCTACAGGTTCAAGGTCCGTGCCGTGGACGCGGCGGGCAACCGTTCTCCGTTCAGCAAGGTGGTCTCGCTCAGGACGCATCCGGCGCCGGGCGACGAGAACGAGAAGCCGACCATGCCGAAGAAGCTCGAGGGCACGGCCGCGGGACCCAACCAGGTCTCCCTGCGCTGGCAGTCCGCGAGCGACGGCGTCCCGGTCACGGGATACCGGATCTACCGGGACGGAACCAAAGTGCAGGAGGCGGATGGCAACGCCACGACCGCGACGGTCGGCGGCCTCAGCCCGGACACGGCCTACAAGTTCAAGGTCACCGCGGTCAGCACTTCCGGCAAGGAGTCCGACCCGACCGACGAGATCTCCGTCAAGACCACCGGCGGTGGGGGAAGCGGCGGCAGCGCCCCGTCCGACTTCACTGCGGCCACGAGCCACAAGCAGGACGGGAACGTCACGCAGCACTACCTGGACCTCGGCTGGGGCGTCCCGCAGGGGCACGGCCAGATCACCACCTACCAGGTGTATCTGAACGGGAAGCTCGCCCAGACCTTCATATGGGGGGCCGGTGACGCGGTGCTGCCGATTCCCGTGCGTACGGCGTCCCGTGAGGTGCTCGTCGGAGCCAATCCGGGCAAGACCTACAAGGTGAAGATCCGGGCCCGGCTCGGGGACGGCACATGGGGCGCGTTCTCCGCCGAGAAGACCGTCACCACCGGCAGCTGACCACGCCCAGGAAGACCAGGAGCCACCATCATGAGCAAGCGCCGCACCGCCGTGTCCCTCACCGTTCTCGGAGTCGTCCCACTCGCCCTGACCACCCTGACCGCCGGTCCGGCCTCGGCACACGGTGCCACGGCCAACCCGGTCAGCCGTGCCGTCGCGTGCGCCAAGGAGGGCTGGAAACCGGGCAACCCCGCGTGCAAGGCCGCGCTGGCGGTCAGCAGCGACCAGATCGGGGACTGGAAGTCCATCGTTCAAGGCCAGGCCATGGACCATTCCACCCCGTCCTCCTCCCCCCAGCACCGCGCCCACGTCCCGGACGGCAAGCTGTGCAGTGCCGCCAACCAGCAGTTCGCCGGCCTGGACCTGCCACGCGCCGACTTCCCCTCGACCACGCTGCCGAGCGGTCGGGAGTACACCTTCCAGTACGACGTCAGCGCGTTGCACAACCCGTACCGCATGGAGATGTACCTCACCAAGGACGGCTACGACCCGACGAAGCCACTGAAGTGGTCGGATCTCGAGGACACCCCGTTCCTCAGCGCCGACAACACCGCCGCCGTCACCGCGCCACCTGGATTCCTGGGCGGAAAGGCGTTCAACTTCAATGCACAGCTTCCCCAGAAGCAGGGCAAGCACATGATCTACACGATCTGGCACGGCCTCAAGAAGCCGGACGGCTCCTTCCAGAGCCAGGAGGCCTTCTACTCGTGCTCCGATGTGGAGTTCAAGTGACCTACCAGGCCGCCTCTTCCAACCTGACTGTGCAGGGCGGTAATTGAGTCCGTGAGTGGCTCCGGGCGCGGAGAAGCTCCTGGCAGGCGAGCAGGTGTCGAATCCGAGCCGTCCTGCCAGGAGCTTCTGCGTGCTTGTCCACCCATCCGGTGTCAATCTGTCCAGCAACACCTCTTCGCCTCCTCATCGAGCGGCTGATCGGCCGGCGCCGGGAGCAAGGCATCTGCCAGCGGTGGCTGCCCGCTGGTCGGCAGATCCTGCTACTTCTGGCCCATCTGCGGTGTGAGGACACCTACGCCCGTCCGGCGGCTGGGTTCGGCGTCGGGATCGCCGCCGTCTACCGGTACGTCGCCGAGGCCGTGGAGGTGCCGACCGCCCTCACGGTGGGGCGACATGACCACGTTCCGGGCGACATCCGCCACGTACAGGCACTGCCAAGGCGTCGGCTCCGCGGTCCGGGTGCCCTTCCGTGGTATCCGGGAGGACCTCTCCGCAGGTCAGCGGGCGGTGAACGTCTCCCACGGCGGCGCTGAAGGGCCGGCGCCTGCTGCGGAAGCCCGCCGCTCCACTGCCCGCATCACCGCCCTGGTCAAGCCATCCTCTTTCTCCACCAGGCCGCCTCACGCCGAGCTGGAATACGCCCAGTGCGTAGCACTTAGGGACGAGGCGGTCATCGCGTAACTCTTCTAGGGCGTGTCCGACGGGTTCCAGCGGGTTGCGGCCAGGGCTGTGCACCAGGTGCGTCCGTCAACGAGCTGCCGGAAGGCCGGTCAGGTGGCCTGAAAGGCTCTGGTGATCTTGTGGGTGCCATGTGGGCCAGGGATCATGTCGCGGCCGCTGCTGTGTACGCAGTCGGCAGAGAGGAGCGGCCGTGGCCGCCGACGGATTCCAGGGCGCCAAGCCCGAGTCGACCATCGCGTCTTTGGGCCATGCCGGGCATGGCAAGACTACGACGGCCAGCGCGTTGGTCAGGATCTCGAAGGCCGCGGGCCGCCGGACAGGGGCAGGGGAGGCGATTCCCGGCAGCAGCATCCGTCGTTTCGAGTACGAGACGCCCCTGCGCCGTTACAGGCACCTCGACTGCCCCGCCGGCGACGTCCCCGACCTCCTGAAGACCCAGTCCCTGGACGGTGCGGTTCTGGTCGTCGACGCGATGGACAGCGTCATGCCCCAGACGCGCGAGCATGTGCGCCAGGCCCGTGCGGCCGACGTGCCGCTCGTTGTTCTCCTGAACAAATGCGATCGGGTCAAAGATCCGGAACTGCAGGATCTGATCGAGACAGAGATCCGCATGCTGCTGAACACGCACGGCTACAACGGCGACTACATGCATATTGTTCGTGGCTCCGCCCAGGAAGCCGCGCACGGCGACGGGATCTGGCTCGGCGAGTTCAACGCCCTGGCCCGGGCGCTGGACGAAAGCCTTCCCGATGGGCGGCCGCGGTCCGATATCCCCGCTAGGGCCCGCTTGGTGGCGAAGCACAGCGGCAAGGTCCTGGATGTCGACGGCGGCGACGCGAAGAACGACGACGGTGCGCGTGTCCAGCAGTGGGACTGGGTGAGCTGGGACAATCAGAAGTGGAGCATCGAGCCGGTGGGCGACGGCTATTACCGCCTGGTGGCCAAGCACAGCGGCAAGGTGCTGGACGTCAGCGGGGGGCCGGGCGAAACCCGCAACGGTGCGCGTGTCCACCAGTGGAGCTGGGTGGACGGCGACAACCAGAAGTGGCACATCGAGCCAGTGGGCGACGGCTACTACCGCCTGATCGCCAAGCACAGCGGCAAGGTCCTGGATGTCGACGGCGGCGACGCGAAGAACGACAACGGCACGATCGTCCAGCAGTGGGACTGGGTGGGCTGGGACAACCAGAAGTGGCGTCTGGAGCCCATCCAGGACAGCCACTGGTAAACCCTCCGGCGTCGCCCTGACGCGATGCCGCCCCACCACGGAACGGTGAGAGCGGCAGCCGACGAGCCAGCCATAGCCGTCGGCCGCCGCCGCACAGTGACACGCGAGACCAATCCTTCACACTTGGACTGGTCGGCAACCTGGCCGGTACGGCTCTGCCCCTCCTTGTCACCCAAGGAGGGGCAGAGGCTACGTCCGGGGATGCTGACGGCCAAGGACTCCGTGAGCCGGCCGGCATGGCGAGAGAGGGGACGGGCGTGGCGGATTCCGGAGAAGCCGTCGGGCAGGCGACGGCCGATGCCTCCCCAGGTGGCCCCGGCTCCTGGACGGGCTATGCAGGCGCGGCGATTGCCTTCGGGTTCGCTCTGGTCAGCTTCTACTGGGCTGCTGGAGGAACCGCCCTGCTGGAGACGCTCGGTGGCAAGCTGGAGGAGCTCGCCCGGGAACGGGACTCATCGCTCATCGCGGGCGTGTGGCTCACCGGAGCGGCCAAGGGCGTCGGCGGACTGCTGTCGCTGGCGCTCGTCCAGCGGTGGGGTCGCCGACTCCCACGGCGACTGCTGCTGACGCTCGGCCGGGTGGGCACGGTGGCGCTGAGCGCCTACGGTGGCATCCTGATCGCTGTGCAGGCATTGGTGGCCCTGGATCTGGTCGTCCCAGACACACCGCCCAACTGGACGGCGCTGCTGTGGCATCTCTTCGTCTGGGACATGTCGTTCCTGGTGTGGGGGATTCTGCTCGGCCTTGCCACTCGCCATTACAGCAAGCGCCATCCTCGAAGGAGCCGAGCCGCTGGGTGACCGGCCGGCGCTGGTCTCTCCGTTTGTGACGTACGGCCGACCTGGACCCCCGCAGACCGCCGTATCGGCATGGGAGATTGCATCTCGCGGGTGTTCTCTCGCTCCACGGATACGGATCCGCAGGAGGCCTCATCGTCCCAGCTCGGAAGGCATCCGCGTCTTCATGTCCGTACCCCACAGCATCTGTTGTTCGGTGAATCAAGGCTCAGTGGATTTCCGCAGGGGTTCATCGGAGTCGAGGCCGCGCAGGCTCGGCGGAGGGCGTGGCGGGGGCGGTGGTCAAAGGCGTCTCCTTGGGGGTCTCGGGCGCGGAGGTGTCTCTATCCGGCCGTGTACGGGTATCAAATTTTCGGCGATCGAGCCGCATTGAGCACCACCGCGGGAAACACGTACTGGGTTCTCGGCGGCTGTAGCTACTCAAGATGCGGAGGAGGCGCGCTCGTGGAACCCTGACTCCGGGGGAAGTGCGGTACTCATGAGAGGGCTACGCCATGGGCAAGAATGACCGGCCCGACGACAGGTCGGAACAGCAGAAGCGGCAGGAGGAAGCCTCACGGAAGGTGGGCCAGAACCTCCAAGAGGAGGACGTGGACGTGTCGCAGAAGCCCAAATTCAAGCTGAGCCAAAGCGGAAAGTCCCTAACCGATAGCGAGTCCGACGACAACTAGCGTCACGTGATCCTTGCACCGTCACTTGATGCCCTCTGTCTCGTTGGGCTTGGCGTGATACGCCGTCTCTCCGATGAACAGATTGCAAGGCCGCGTGAGTTGGCCAACTCACGCGGCCTTTCGGCTGATGTGGCCCTGCGTGTGCGGATCGTACTGCTGGGGATCTCGGCTCGGACGGTGGATCGCTGATGGGAAGGCATCACCGTGTCCTGGCAGTACATCGCCCGTGTCTGGCGGGAGGATAACCTCCAGCCGCACCGGCAGGGCACGTTCAAGCTGTCGGCGGATCCGGATTTCGCGGACAAGGTCGTTGACGTCGCGGGCTTGTACCTCGATCCGCCGGGTGGCGCGGTAGTGCTGTCGGTGGACGAGAAGTCCGGCATCCAAGCCCTGGACCGGACCCAGCCCCTCTTGCCGGCGGCGTTCGCGGCGGGCGGGAAACGGACCGCCGATTACGTCCGCCACGGGACCACTAACCTGTTCGCCGCCCTGAACGTCGCGACCAGCGAAGTACTCGGTGAATGCACGCCCAGCAGGAACGCGGCACGGTGGCCGTGGCCGCGATCCGGCTGTGGATCCGTCAGTGATCCACCGGGCAGCCTTCAGTCGGTGTAGCCAGTGGGCCGGAAATGCCAGGTCTCGTTGCAGTTGCCGTTCCAGGGATCCCAGATGATCATGGATCGGCCGCCCTTGCTGTCCGGGACGTCCAGGACGCCTGTCCGCACGCCGTCGCCGGTGTAGTTGTCGATGGCCCTCCCCACGCATTCGTTGTTGTTCTTGGCCGTGTACTCGGCGCTGAGGGTCCACAGGTCGGCGACGGAGGGATCGGGCTCCGGATTGTCGAGGTCGAACTCCCTGGCGCCGATGACGCGCTCTCCCGATCCCCCCACGAAGCTGTAGAGGGCTTTGCCCGCGTGCCGGCCGTCCTGGGCGATGAGGTGGTATGCCTGCAGGTTCGCGTTCCCGACCCGCAGGGGTGTGGGTGAAACGCGGAAGATGGTGCGCTGGTCCTTCGCCGGGTCGTAAGCGCCCTTGCGGGCAGTGTTGTTGCTGTACAGGTACGGATCGTTCGCCGCCTCTCCCAGGTAGACCTTGGAGCCGCGGTTGTCCCAGGGCAACGCGCCCATCTGAAGCTGGAAGGGGTCGGTGAACGGGTCCTTGACGTGGTACGGGTCCTCGCTGAGGCAAGGGCAGTGCTTGATCAGCGCCAGGAAGAAGTAGAAGAGGTAGCTCGCGCCCGCGGCGAAGTCGTTCACGGCATCCCCGTAGTACTGGTCGAGCTTGGCCTTGATGTCGTCACACGACAGGCCCTGGATCCGGTCGCCCCCGTGCTTGTCCACGATCGCCTGCAGCTCCTGGATGCGCTCTGCGGGAACCGGGTTGTCCGCCACGTCTCACCACTCCTTCACGTCGATGCCTTCACCTGCGGGACCACCCACCCGGGTAATCCCGCAGCAGAGCTACCCCTTGAATTCGCGTTCGAAGGGCCATCAACCAGCCATCCTCGCCCAGCCCCGCCACCGCAGACCAAAGCGTCACGAAACGAAGTAGATGACACTTTTCAGTTCCTACGACACGACCCGTCGGACACAGCCTCTAATAGTCACCCGCGTAGTTCCGGGTGGCCGTGGCGACCGCGGCGAAGCCGTATTCGAGCATTTCCGTCTCGTACGACCGGACAGCGTCGAGCAGCGGTGCGCCCGAGACCAGTCTCGAGGCGAGCAGGCCCGCGTCGTGGAGCGCGACTCCGGCGCTGATCCCGGCCGGGGCCATCGGATGCGCCGCGTCGCCGACCAGGGTCACCGGCGTGGGTGTCCACGGTTCGGGGCGTTCGGAGACGTAGATGCTCCCGGGCACGACGTACCCGGGCTCCCCCAGCCGGACCAGCGCGCTCAGCGAGGGGTCCCAGTCCGCTATGGCTCTTGCCGCCAGCTCCAGTAGATCCGCTGCGCCGAACTGGAAGAGTTCGGGGCCGTAGACGCCGGCCGGGGCGGTCACACCCCACATGATGTAGTCATCGGCCGCTGGCAGCCCGAAGTCGGTCGGGCTGCGGCGAAACCGCTGGGCGGCCAGTGCGAGGCGGCGTCCGTCCGCACCGACCACGCCCAGGAAACCTTCGAGCGCCGGGGACGGTGCCAGTTCCCGTGCCTGAGCGGTCAGCGGCGTGCGGCCGTAGATCAGCCGGTCGTCCAGCACGGTGGCCGAAAAGCCGGGCAGCAGTTGGCGCCGGACGCCGGAGTTGACTCCGTCCGTGGCGACCAGCAGGTCGCCCTCGGCGGTGGAGCCGTCGGTGAGGAAGATCCGTACGGTTCCATCGTCCAGCAGCTCGTAACGGGAGAACCCCGCACCGAACCGGGTCGCGTCCATCAGGTCCCGCAGCATGATCCGACGCAGGGTGAGCCGGTCCGCGGTGATGCCCCCGGCATCGGGGGGAAGGTCGATTTCAGTGAAGTGCCGCAGGTCGGGACGGGTCACACTGACGCCGCCGCCGACCCGGCAGGACGTGGCGAGTCCCTGCTCGTACGCCTCGGCGGGCAGCCATGCGCGCAGCGCCGCGTCCCCGTCGCCGTTGATGTGGATCCGGTATCCCTGGGCGCGGGCGTCGATGGCGGGATCCCGCTCGAAGAGCTCCACGTCGACGCCGTGCCGTCGCAGGCCGTGGGCGAGGCACGGGCCGGCCAGGCCGGCGCCGATGATCAGAACACGCACGCTTCATCCCTCCTGAGATCATCTCATGTGAGACAGTCTTAGGACGGTATCATTGTGCCCATGGCTCAATCAATCGACCCGATGGCCCTCGGACTGCTGATGTTCCGCGCCCACCAGCTCGCCCGCGCGAAGGCCAACGAAGCGGCCCGGCCGACCGGCATCGAGCTGCACCACGCCAACGTGCTGGCCGCCGTCCAGGCCGGCCCGGTGCGCAGCCAGCGTGAACTGGGCGCCGCGCTCGGCATCGACAAGTCCACACTGGTGCGGATCGTCGACGACCTGGAGCAGCGCCACCTGCTGGAGCGGCGGCGGGCAGCGGGTGACCGCCGGGCATACGAGATCGCGATCACCGCCGAAGGCGCTCAGCGCCTGCAGGAAGCGGGTGGGCTGTACCGCGCGTCGATGCTGGAACTGCTGGACGTCTTCGACGCGCCCGAACAGCAGCAGTTGCACGATCTGCTGACCCGCTTCGTCACGCAGGAGCAGGAGTAAGGACCTGACTCTGTCGGGGAGGAGGACGGCTACACCTCTGGTCCACCTTAACGAGCCGAGCACGAACACCAAGTCACCGTCAGCGGGCCGCTGCCGGGCAACCCCACCCGCCAACACCGCAGGAACGAAGGTTTCGACCGGACGACTTCCGCATCGACTTCGACCGCCGGCAGGTCACCTGCCCTCAGGGCCAGGTCAGCAAGGGCCGACACGGCCCCTACGCGACCTCCTCACCCACCGCGGCACCCCCTCAAACCCGCGGCAAACAGCGCCTTGTCGGCTGCGCACCGAAGACGCGGCAAAGGCAAAGCCGTGCGCCGGATACGCCGACGGCCCGCCTGGGCGACAGGCGGGCCGCATCAGTGTGTCGGTGTCACCAGGTCGGCTTGCGGACCTGTCCGTATCCCCCGCCGCGCGGGCGGTCCTCGAAGTGCAGGTGGGCTCCGGTGACATTGCCGGTCGTCCCGACCTTGCCGAGCGTCTGGCCCGCCTTGACCGCCTGGCCGGCCGACACGCTCCGGGCGGAGAGGTGGCAGTAGACGTAGGTGCGGCCGTTGTCGGCGTTGAGGCCGATCCAGCTTCCGTAGGACTTGCCGTTCGCGTCGGACCACGCGATGGTGCCGGAGCGGACGGCCACCACAGGGGTTCCGGTGGGTGCCGCGTAGTCGTCACCCGTGTGATAGCCGCTCGAATAACGGGCGTTGCGCACACCGAAGGCGTAGCTGACCCGGTGACCGGGTACCGGGGACGACACCGCGCCACCGGAGGGCTTGCTCCCCGACCCGGAAGACGAAGAGGAGGAGCTGCCGGGTATGTCCTTGCCCTTGCCATTGACCAGGTAGTCCCATGTCCGGGGGCCGGGGATGCCGTCCGCCGAACTCCCGGTCCAGCCCTGCGCCTGCTGAAACGCACGTGTGGCGTCGAGGTCCGCGTTCCCCCAACGGGGCCCGGCGGCCTGCTGGTAGAAGCGCTTGCCACCGCGCTTGATCAGAAGCTTGCCGAGCCGGGTGATGTGCTCGTTGGACTTCCCTGACCCGAAGCAATGTGCTCCGGGGAATCCGGTTGACATGTTCTTCACTCCGTATGGTGAGACTGACGTGCTTTCTCTTCGCGAAAAAGTCGAGCCGCGCTCCGCGCGTCGACATATTGGGGCGTGCAGCTGAGTGCGGACCGGGTATCTGGGTCAACCGGCCGTGCTGACGAAACTACCCACCAGGGCGCTCCCCGCGGGAGATCAGAGGTTGACTGGTCGCTCCGGATGTTGCGGGCGACACTACTTAGGTCGGGTAGCCGCGCAATCCGGACCCCGCGTAAACCTTCTTCTTGTTTCCTAGCCCTTCGGCGAGCGGCGTTCCACAATTCACCGGCTTACGGTTGGCTCCGAATGACCGTAAGCGGCCACAGGTCAACGGCCTTGATCGAGAACGACGATGCAATCATGACGTACGCCGAGAAAAAGTCAGATCCGAACACCGAAGGTGTCCCGATGCCCGCCGGCCCGGAATGGATGCGGCACGCAGCATGCACGGGGGCGGACCCCGCCGTCTTCTTCGCGACGGAGACGACGGGGCGGCAGAACATAGCGAAGGCCGTGGCTCTTTGTTCCTCCTGCCCGGTGCTGGCCATCTGCCGCCGGCACGCGGACGAGACGCCCGAGAGGTTCGGAGTATGGGGCGGGACAACCGCGTTCGAGCGAGGCTGGGACCGGTACGGCTTGAGCATGCGTCAGAGCCGGCGCGGCGGCGCACGCCCGGCGAGGCGGCGGAAGACGCGGCGGCTCATGTGACACCGGTCCGGACAGCGGCTACGAGCCGGCTCGGGGCGAGAAGAGCCGGCCGAGCTTTCCGTATTCCGTCTTGACGGCCTCGAGTACGTCCGGGGCGGAGACGGGCCGCCCGGCGGCCGCTGCCGCGAACGCCGCCGTTTCCGCGGCGGACCTGATGGAACCGCCCGCGAGCGGGTATTCCCGGGCGATCGCGTCGATGTCGCAGGGTGCGTCCGCGAATTCGGTCAGATGCCTGCGCCAGAGTTCGGCGCGCACCGCTGCCCACGGGGGTGTGAACTCGATGACTTCGTCGAACCGGCGGATGAACGCGCTGTCCACGTTGGCTCGCAGGTTCGTGGTCAATATGGCCAATCCGTCGAACCTTTCGAGGCGTTGCAGGATGTAGCCGATCCGCAGATTGTCGTGCCGGTCGTTCGCGTCCTTGACCGCGCCGCGTCTGGAGAACAGGGTGTCCGCTTCGTCGAAGAGGATGACGCAGTCCAGTGCCTCCGCCGCGGAGAAGATCCGGTCGAGGTTCCTCTCGGTCTCGCCGAAGCTTTGCGACATCACGGCGGGCAGACTGACGACATAGAGGTCGAGTCCCAGGTCCCCTGCGACCGCCTCCGCGGCCATCGACTTTCCGGTGCCGGATTCACCGGCGAAGAGCGCGGTCGTCCCCCGGCCGCGGCCGCGCCGCAGCCGGAGACCGCCGAGCACCTCTTCGCGCTTTTGGACGCGGAGGACCAGCATGTCGAGCCGGTCTCGCACGTCATCGGGCAGGACCAGGTCCTGGCGGTCCACCTGCGGTCGGACGTGCTGGGCGAACTGTTCGAGGCTGCGTGTGGCATGGCTGCGTGCGAGTGCTCGCGCGGTCTGCGGCGCGAGCGTCCCGCCGTGGAGTGCGGCGTCGCGTCGGGCGATGTCGACGACCGCGCCTGCCGCCGTGCTGAGGGGATGTGTCCGGCCGGTGTCACCACGGAGATCGAACGTGGCTCGGGGAACCGTCTTCCACAGCCTCTCCTGCCACACGTCGCTGCCGTACATCAGCACCGGGAGCGGGCTGCGGGCCAGGCTCGCGATCAGTCGGCTCAGGACGGGGACGGCGGGGTCGTCCGCCTCGGCGTAGACGGGAACGATGATCCCGCCTTGCGACAGGCGTCCTTCCAGCAGGATGCCGTCCAGCAGTTCTTTCCCTGTGTGCTCCAGGTCGAAGGGGTCCAGGAGCAGAGGTGTCCGGCCGGTGGCGTAGAGGGCGGTGCTCGCGGTGGGCAGTGCCGCGCCGGTGATGTCTTCGCGCAGGTAGAGAGTTGCCGCTGGATCCGCGTTGAGCTGTGTGGTGAGTGCGTCGATGTCCGCGTCCTGCGGGATGTGCGGCAGGAGGGGAAGCGGCCCGAGGCGTGCTCCCTTGCACACGTCGGTCTTGCCGGTGCCTCCCATGAGGTGGCTGAGCACCCGGTCGGGAACCCGTAGGGAGCGTTCGGTGAAGGGGGCTGACGGATCGTCGAAGACGATCAGTCCGCCGGACAACAGGGGGGCGTCCTCTCGCAGCAGGCCGCTCGCGATCGCCGAAGCGGGGGTGACACCGATGAGCCGCAGTCCCATGGCGGCAGTCGGCCGGGAGGACGGACCGAGCATCCGGAACGCGGCGGCGCAGTCGGAGCTGACGTCGGGCAGTACGGCGGTGACGAACAGGTCGGCCTCGGCCGGGCTCAACCGGAACTCGCGGCACAGCTCGGAGAAGGGATCCTCCCTGCCGTAGACGGCGGGCTGTTCGTAGCCGTCGTACGCCGCCTCGAGCCAGTCGTCGGTGAACTGTACGGGTGTGTTCGACGTCCTGGCCACATACAGGCGCCGTAGCCGGTCCTCCAGCTCGGCGATCCGGCTTTCCCAGAGAGTTGAGGTCACGTGATCTCCTCGACGTTGCGCCGCGGCCGTGCCGCGCCACGGGTCATGGGCAGGGCGCCCTGGACGGGTCGCGGGCCGATCGGACGGGCTGTCAGCGCCAGCCCGCGGACGGGCTCGGTGGTCACGGCGCTGTCGGGCCTGTCGACGGGCACTGTCACGATCAGGTCGAGTGCCGGCCTGGCGGGAGTGCCCAGGCCGGTCCAGAGCCTGGAGACGGGCGTCTCCGTGCCTTCGGCGTTCTCACGCAGTTTCAGGGAGAGACTGCGCCCGGTCGTCCGGTCCGCGTACGGCATGAGGTTCTCGGTGCGTACGCACCACTCCAGCAGCGTGCCCAGCATGCGGTGCTCGTCCTGGGGTGACTGGCCCCACGCGGTCAGCGCGTAGCCGAGGCGGAAGAAACGGCTCGGGCTGCCATGGCCCACCACCACACCCTGCTCGTCGATGACGCTGCTCTCACCGGACTGACGCCTGGCGGCGTCCTCCTCGATCCCGTAGAGAAAGGCGTTCACGCACGGTCCCGAGCGACGGGCGGTCCAGTCGGAGTCCGGTGTGTCGAAGACGACCTGTGCGTTGCCCCCGCTCAACGGGCCCTGCAGCAGCGCCGTTTCGAGGGCCTCGTCGACTTGCTGGACAATGCTCACCTGGTCGTCCCCGTGGTGGCTCGCCACGGTGGGGCCGCACCGTCCTGGACCGTGATGTCGGCCGTGACGTGGGCCGGAATCCACTGCCTCACCAGGTTCTGGATGTCCTCGACCACTCCGGCGTGCCCGGACGGCATGCCCTGCGGCAGCACGACCCGCACCCGTGCCCACGCCTCTCGGCCCTGCGCCGTATCGGGGGGCTCGGGCACCACGGTGCAGTGTGTGCCGCCTGATTCGGTGATCTCCACCTGGCCTCCGACCACCTCGCGGACCAACAGTTCGAGCCCTGCCCTGGTGCCGCACAGCCCGTGCAGGCGCCGGCCGAGCAGGAGTGCGTTGCGCCTGCCGGTGGCTCCGACGCAGGCGGGGAGAGAGGTATGGGTCCAGCGCAGCATCCAGGTGACGAAGTCATCGGGTGCCGTTCGCGGGTCGAAGTAGGAGTCGAGGCAGTCGAGTGCGGTGATCACGGGGGCGAGGGTGTCGTCGAACCCGGCGATGAAGCGGTCGGCGAAGTCTCCCTGCCGGTAGCTCTCCGGCAGGATGGCCCGCAGTGACCGGCTCCCGGGTACGAGCGGGGGCACAGCCGGGGTGTGCCTCGGGGATGCCGGTCCCGAGGGCCGGGGATGTCCGTGCATGGTGTCTTCCGTCAGTCGTCAGGCGGTCCGGGACCTTCAGAGGTGTTTCTTCACCGCGACCTGGTGTCGGTGGGAGAGGAACAACATGGCCGGGCCGACGTCGATGTGGTCCGTGGCGGGCTGCCGCTCTCCGGTGTCGATGTCCACCGGGTACATCTCCAACGCGATGACCGACTCCACGTCCTCGCTGCGCGCTGTCACGGCGTACAGGTCACTCAGCCGCAGCGCCCGGCCGAGCGGCCAGCCTGGCCGGCCGTCCCGCGCGATGGGCAGGGGGCTGAGGCATTCGTGCAGTGCGCGCAGCACGTTCTCCTGTACTTCCCGGCTGTCGGCGCCGGTCACCGCCTCGACTTCGGCCACGACGGTGACGCCCTGGTAGGCGGGGCCGCTGACGGAGACCATGACGCCGATCGGGCGTGCGGCCTCGATGGCCCTGGTGACCGACGTCAGCATCGTCTGTGTCGGCATCAGGCTCCGTCGGCTCTCCTCGTCGCGTATGTCCTCCACTTGGGGAACGACCAGGACGCGCACCAGGCCCGGGGTCTGCGATTCCGCGGGTTCGGCCACGCACTCGATCCGGCCCGCCTCGCGGCACGCGGTGGCCGCGATCGTCTCGTAGTCGTGTGCGGTCACGGCCCGGTCCTGGGTGCGCAGCCATCGGCTCGCCCGCTGGCGGACGCTGTCCACCGACTCGGCGTCCACACCACCGGACGCGCTGTCGCGGTTCTCCACCCTGGCGACGAGTGCCAGTGGTGTGCGCAGGACGGACAGGGTGGAGGTGGCGACATTGCCCGTCCGGCCGCCGCCGCGCTGGTAGGCATCGGCTGTGATGCGGGCGCCGATCTCGGGGATGGCGCCGTACTGGCGTACTCCGCCGTCCGGTTGGCGGATCGCCGGGCCGAAGCGGACGGCGCCGCTCACCTCGTCGACCGTCACATGCCGGTCCTCCGGGGCGGAGTCGGCGAATGACGGCACCGCCGTCCAGCTCTGCGGTCCGGACTTGGTGTCGACGGTCACCGTTCGGAGGGAACCGGAGACGATGGGCGTCTGATGAGCGGTGAAGGTCTGGCCGGGCGTTCCGTCGGAGATGCCGAGTTCGTCGTGCGGGACCGTCTCGCCCGCCACGGCGGTGGTGGTCCCGCCGATCGTGTACGCCTCCACCGACCTGACCTCGGGCGAGGAGGGGTACGGCGTCTGATCGGGCGCCGCCTCGGTCACCCGGCAGCGCAGCCATCCGGCGCGCCGGTGCCCGACGAGGTGGAGGACGTGTCCCTCCGGGACGTGCAGGACGATCTCGCCGGTCCGGCTGAGTCCGGCCGTGCTGTCGCTCTCGATCTCGCACGTCACCCAGCCCTCGCAGCACAGGGCCTCCCAGATGCGCGGCGGCCTGTCGGGTCCCATGGCCGCGCCGGCCATCGAACAGTCCACGCGCAGGGTGACCGCGCAGCGCGGCACGGCCTGGGTCAGGCCGATGAGCAGGCCGTCGCCGGGAACGGGCGGCTCGGCGAAGCAGGTGACCGGCTCGCCCGCCAGGAATTCCTCCGTGGCCAGTTCGGCGGCCTGTCCGGCCGGTGCGGTACCGATGTGCAGCAGCGCGGAGGGCACCATCTCGAGTTCCCGGTCGACGGTGAACACGCAGGCGGGCGCGTTTCCCGTGCAGGGCGTGGCGACCTCGGTGCCCACCGGTACGGTCACGACCGTGTCCTGCGGGGCGGAGAGCCTGAAGGTCAGTTCGGTGCGCGCCGCCTGGGGCGCCGTCGGCTGGACGCCCAGCAGGTTCAGGAAGTCGAGGTGGATCTTCTCGGGCACCCTGTTGAGCCGGTACGACAGCTGGTCGACCATCTGCGCGAACGCCTCGATCAGCGCGACCCCCGGGTCGGAGACGTTGTGGTCCGTCCACTCGGGGCAGCGGCGCTGGATGAAGCGCTTGGCGTCGTCGACGAGATCCTGGAACCGGCGGTCGTCCAGGTGGGGGCTAGGCAGAGACATCGGAATCCCTCCGGGGGGCGTCAAGAGCGTGCTCGGGGGACGGCTTCTCGCTCTCGTGGGCGGGAATCACGTAGAACGGATGGACCAGGTTCCGGCGGCTGTTGGTGCTCGCCAGGCGGTAACCGATGTGGATGAGCAGGGCCTCCTCGTACTCGGCCGCCGCGACGACGCCGACGTCGTCCACGACGATGCGGGGCTCCCAGCGCTCCAGGGCCCGCCGCACCTCCTGGACGATCGCCCCGCTGGTGGAGGCGTCGAAGGAGCCGAAGACCTTGTCCCGGATCGCGCAGCCGAACTCCGGCCGCATGGGCCGCTCGCCCGGTTCGGTGGCCAGGACGAGGCGGATCGCCTGCTCGACGTCGTGCGAGCCCTCCGCCATCGCCATGCCGCCGGAGGCGCTCACGCCCAGCGGGAAGGCCCAGCCCCGGCCGGTGAAGAGGTCGGGCACCCTCAGCCGCCGATCATGACGGTGGGGCAGCCGCCGACGACGGCCGCGCCGCATGGCAGTTTGGCTCCCGTCACAGCGGCGGGCCGGCCACCGATCAGCACGGTTTTGCCGGGCATCGGAAGGACTACCAGCGGCATCGGGGGCAGCGGCGGTACGTGCCCGGGGAAGGCGCAGCTCGACAGGGCCCCGGTCACCGCGGCGGGCCGGCCGCCTATCAGGACGTCGGCGGCCATGGGTGGCCCGGTCACGGCACCCGTCCCGGCGGGAACAGGGACCGGGGTCGGGTTGGGGATGTGCGAGGTGGCGTCACCGACGCGCACGGCGGCTGGCACGGTTATTTCTCCTGTTCCGGCGTGGCGGCCGTTGTCGTGGTTCATGCGGCAGCACCCGGCCATCAGTTGATCTTGACGAGGGTGGCGGAGATCTCCGTGAGCGCACCGCCCTTGACCTTCACCGCCCCGTTCGCGGACACCTGCATGTCGGTGGTCGCGGCCAGCTCGACCTTGGCGCCGGACACCTTGATGCCCCCGGTCGCGCTCAAGTCGATCGTCTTGCCGCGGAGTTCCAGCGGTGCCTGTCCGGCGTTCAAGGTGATGCCCCGCCCGGCCGTGATCTCGACCGTTCCGTCGCTCTGGATGGAGACGAGAGTGCTGTGCTGATCGAGCTGGATCTGCAGTTTGCCGTCACCGGTGACGAGCGTGGCGCCCATGCCCTTGGCACCCGCGTCCAGCAGTTCGAGGCGGTGCCCTTCCTTGGAGGCGAAGGACCGGCGGTTGCCGATGCCTGTGGAGTCGTGCAGGTCCAGGCTGTGCGATGCGAGCTTGTCGACGCCGTTGCCGAGCCCGCCGATGACGTAGGGCCGGTCCAGACTGCCCTGTTCGAAACCGACGAGCACTTCGTCGCCCTGTTCCGGCAGGACCACGCCGTGGCCCTTGCTGCCGCCCAGCTGAACGGTGCGGGCCCACGTGCTCACGTACGCCTGCTTGTCACCTTCGGGCTGCTCCGGTGCGAGCCAGGGCAGGCTCACTCTGACCCGGCCCTGTTTCGTCGGATCCTGGGTGTTGACGACCTTGCCCGTGTGCAGGCCGAAGAAACGGCGCAGACCCGCTTCGTGGTCGCCGGGGCGTCCGCCGGGCGTGCGGTCGGCGCCCTCGTTCACCGTGAGCTCGGTCAGGTATCCGTCGTCCGGGTGGAAGTCGTGCCGGACGGAGGTGACCGTGTAACAGCCTTCGAACCGCTTGCCGAGTCCGGTGACGGACACCGCCGAGCGCAGTCGCAGGCGTGGCTCCCCGCGTACCACGGCGCGCAGTTCCGTGAGTCCGGCGGCGATCTCCTGTGCCATGGCGTCGGCGACTTGCTCGACTTCGTACTGCGTGGAGCGGGGCAGGCCCGGGAGCAGCAACGGCTCCCCGCGCACCGCGCGGGCGTCCGCCTGCCACGCCGTGTCGCGGGCGGGGGTCGTGGTGGGTGCGCGGTCGGCGACGAGTTCTTCCTTGCGCTCGGGGTCCCAGCCGCGTACCGACACCCCGGTGACCTGGTCGCGCAGTGTCGCGGCGGAGGTGATCTTGAGCAGGTTCTGGCCGAATTCCAGGGCGAACGGGCTCTGTCGGGCGGGTGTTCCCTTCGCGGGCGCGTCCGACGCGCTCGCCGCCTTCTTGAAGTGCAGCTCGCCCGCCCGGACGAAGACGTCGCAGCCGTTCTCGCGCGCGAGGTGGGTCAGGAAGTCCCAGTCGGACATGGCGGGCTGTGTCAGGAACTCGTACGTCACCGAGGTGCTGTCGATCTCTCCGGTCCGCAGACCCGCGAGTTTCGCGATCTCCTCGGCGATCCGGCCCGCCGACATGCTCTCCCACGCACGCGTCCTGGTGCCGCGTCGGAGCCGGTGCGCGTGGTCCTCGGCCCGGATCACGGTGAAGACCCCGGTGTGCGCCGCTCGCGCCTCACAGTCCGTGACCTCGCCCTCGAAGAGGTCATGGCTGCCTTCGGAGGTGACGGCGATCAGTTTGAGAGCGCTTCCGAGCCCGATCCCGGAACCGGCGAGAAAGGCGGCCCGGTAGGGGTCCCGGAAGCCGATTTCCGCGGCGGCCGACGTGCGGCTGTTCTCCGCTACGGACGCCCAGGCCAGCGCGGTGTCGAAGGTCGGCGGCAAGCGGCGTCCGTCGACCCATACGCTCAGCCCGGCGGTGTGGCGCTCGGCCATGTACGGCCCTTTCCTCTGGTGTGCCGACGGAGTTCCGGCACGGTCACTGGTCGGTGCCTCCGGGCAGCAGCAGTACCCGACCGGGTTCTATTTTCGATGGGTCGTCCACGTCGTTGAGTTCCGCGATACGGCGCCAGTCCGCGGGACGACCGCTGTTGCGGGCCGCGACGGACTGCAGTGAGTCCCCCCGGACGAACACACAGGACTGCCGGAACGCCGGCGATCCCGACGTGGGGTTCTGCCCCTTGGCCACGCTGCCGATCTCTTCCAGAGAGATCTCGCACACTGCCCTCAGCGGATTCCCTTGAGCGGAGAAGCGGGTGTAGGTCGCCTTGACCGCGCAGAGGAACGAGACGAACGAGACCGATTCGAAAGCACCCCAGCGGAACTTCACCCAGGCCGGCGAAGGCTGCTCCGCGTGCAGGCTCTCCTCGGTCGGCGCGCAGAACTCCAGCAGTTTGGAGACCCGCTCGTCGACCGAACTGTTCTGAGGATCCGGGTCATCGAGTATGACGGTCATCGCGAGAGTGCGCGGCTTGCTGCCGGTGAACTCAGGTACGGCGGCGTGCGGGGCGGAGCGGCTGCTGTGACGTACCCAAGAGGCTTCCTTCACCAGCGCCAGCTCGGCCGGATTGAACTGGAGCGGGATCTCCTCGAGAAGCGCGCCGGGGTCCGCACCGCCACCGCTGGGCGGCGCGTAGAACTCGAGTACCGCGCCCACCATTTTGTCATGACCGGCCTCCGACATGCTTCCTCCCTCCTGGGACCGCCACTCAAGAATCAACCCTTCGCGGTGCCGGGCAGACCGCTGATGAAGCCCTCGTGGATGATCTCCACCTCTTCCATCGGCTTACCGCCTCCACCGGCATCCAGGATCGGGCCGCGCCACGCCACCGGCATGGCGTTCAGCAGATCCCATTGCAGGACCGTCTTCCCTCTGGAATCCAGGCACGCGATCCCCATGGTGATGCGTTGTGCCTTGCGCGCTGTCTCCTGCACCCACTCACAGGTCCTCATGGCGTCCGCCGTCAATGGCCTGGTGAGGGTCAGCGGCGGGTACGTGAGGTGTTTCGGCAGATACCGGAGGGAGTCGTTGACCCCGCCGTCACTGAACTCGTCCAGGACGACCGAACACGCCAGTCCCGTGCATTGGGTGAAGAACCCCCAGTGGTTCTTGTCGATCGACAGGGAGAATCGGTGTACAGCCAGTACCTCTTCAGCCACTGCTCATCCCTTCTTCGGCAAGGAGGCCACCGGGGACGCCCCCGTTCGCCCCCGCCGTCATGGCGATCGCCGCTGTGCCGGAGAGGCGGCCGGGCACCGAAGTGGTGATCCGGGACACCTGAGTGGTGCGGAACTCCCCCGCACGCGGCCGCAGTTCGATCACGGTCGCGCCTGTCCCGGCGGTGCCCGCTGCGGCAGCGTGGACGGTCGATCGCACAGGGAACAGCGGGATGACGACCCGGTGGCGAGGCTGCGCCACCGGGCTGTCGGCAACGCCGGGCGGCACGCCGTCCGGCGGCTCGCCCCGCGGCTGCTGGTCGGCCGGCCACAGCAGCTCCGCCGTGCCCCTGCGACGGAGAAGTTCCGTGGTGTTCCGCGTCTCCGTGGCCGCTCTGAAGATCAGGGGTGGCTCCGGGTCGATCAGTGTGAACTGTTTCCCGGACAGCCGGGGGTCCCGCCACGCGGGCAACCGCGCGGTCATCCGGCGCACCTCGGTCACGGGCCGCATGCCGGCTGCCAGGAGGCCCACGGTTCCGGGCAGTACCACGGGGACACGCACGGTGGTGGGCAGGGCGTCGCCGCCGTCGGCTTCCGGCGCGGCCGATGCCCCGTCGGCGACCGGATGGCGCGCCCCGAGTACCCAGTGCAGCATGTCTCAATTCCCGTCTGTCAGACTCCGGTTGATGTCCCCGATCTGACGGATGTAGCGCCGCCGGTGGATGTGTTCCAGATCGAGCAGCTCGGCGTGGGGCCAGTGCAGGTGAAAGGCGAGGTACGCGATCTCGGCGTGCAGATCGTCGGCCGCGTACGCCTTCATTCCCCCAGGCGGCTCCCCATGTCGATCTCGAATTCGTGCCGGCAGTCGGGGCACACGGTCGAGGCGAGCGACGAGCCATCGGTGTTGATCTTCTCGTAGAACCGTTGCAGGAACGCGAGGTCCACCGCGAACATCTGCTCCACGATCCTGGCGTCGACCTCGGTCATGCTGCCGAGCCGGGTGATCAGGCGGCCGAGCAGAACGACGGACAGATAGGCCGGGTTCTCCCGCACGCGCATATCGCCGAGGGGCAGCAGCTCGTCGCGCGCGGTCGCCAGCCGCATCATGCCCGAACGGTGCACGACCCCCTGCGCGTCCATATAGCCACGGGGCAGCATGAAGGGGAATTCCGTACGGAATTCGGCGAACCCGGCCTGCGGAGCTTCGGTCGTGCGAGGCGGAGGAGGCGTGGGATCCGAGAAGTACTCCCCCGCCGGACTCGCGGGAGTCCCCTCGGTCACGCGCCTCCGTCTCACGTGAACGCGATCCTGTCGCACTCGATGACGACCGTCTCGTCCACCTCGGCCCCGTTCTCCGCCGCGGTGAGCTCGCCGGCACTCCACTTGCTCACCCAGGCGTCGAAGAGCGTGGCCGTGCGTTTGACGGTTCCCTCGCTGTTCATGAGCTCGATGGTGACGTTCTTCTTCGCACCGTCGACCTTGTCCGCCCGGGACATCCCGATCCACTCGGTGAGGTCCTTGCTCTGGTCCATGCCCCGGACGAGAGTGATGCTGGGCGGGGTGATCTTCCCCGGAGTCTTGGTGACGAAGTGCGCTCCGGTGGCCCCCCTGACCTGATAGCTGGTGACGACCTCCACCTCGAGGCTCAGCCCGCTGACGCTCTTCAGAGTCTCCAGCATGATGCCATCGATCTGGATCCTGAAAATATCGTTCCGGACCGTACTGCCAAGCTTGTTGTTCTGCACCTTGTTTCCCCTTGTCTTCACGCGGACGGAAATCGAAAGAACCGGCCAGGGCATTACTCTCCGGCTGCTGCCCCGGCCAGCGACTCCTGGGAGATCCGGAACACGACGAACTCGGCCGGCTTCACCGGGGCGACGCCGATCTCGCAGACGACCTGCCCGGACTCGATGACCTCCGGCGGGTTGGTCTCCTCGTCGCACTTGACGTAGAAGGCTTCGGCGGAAGTGCTGCCGAAGAGCGCGCCCCGGCGCCACTCATTGGTGAGGAACGCGGTGACATTGCGGCGGATCGTGGACCACAGCCGCTCGTCGTTCGGCTCGAAGACGACCCACTGCGACCCGAGGTAGACCGACTCCTCGAGGTAATTGAACAGGCGCCGGACATTCAGGTAGCGCCAGGCCGGGTCGCTGGAGAGCGTGCGGGCACCCCACACCCGGATGCCACGTCCGGGGAAGCTGCGGATGCAGTTCACACCCGCCGGGTTGAGCTGCTCCTGCTCGCCCTTGGTGACCTGGATGCCGAGGTCCAGCACTCCGCGCAGCACCTCGTTCGCCGGAGCCTTGTGCACACCGCGGGCCTCGTCGTTGCGGGCCCAGAGGCCCGCGACGTGGCCCGAGGGCGGCATCATGAAGCCCTTGCCGGTGGACGGGTCCGCCACCCGGACCCACGGGTAGTACAAGGCCGCGAACTTCGAGTCGAAGCCCGCCTCGTCCTGCCGCCACTCGTGGACCTCGGCAGGGCTCATGTCCGGCAGCGGGTCGAGGATGGCCATGCGGTTGGCCATGTTCTCGCAGTGGTCGATCATGGCCAGCTGAATGGCCTTCACCTGCTCGCGGTCGAGCGTGCCGCGCTCGTACGCGCCCATGAGGTCGGGGGCGACCAGCATGGTCACGTCGTCGATCGCCTCCAGGCCCGACAGACCGGAGCGGCTGCTCACCTCGCCGATGTAGTGACCCACCGCGTCCCCGGTGGTGTCGGTCGCATCGGCGGCGTCGGTGGTGTCGGCGGCGTCCGCGGCAGCGGGGGCATCAGCAGCCGGGGGCGTCAGCGCTACGGAGGACTGCTCGGGCAGCTCAAGCGCATCGCCGGGGGCGCCGCCCTCCTCGAACGCGACGAGCTTGGAGCGCTTGCGGACCTGCCTCACCACGTACTGGGGCGACGTCTTCACGCTGGATACCTCGAAGGTCTCCGCCGGAGAGCCGTCCACATTGACCGTCAGGGTGTAGATGTCCGCCGAGTCCGCGGTGGCACCGTCCGCGGCCCTGGCGGCCTTGCCCGCCTTGGGCTTGTCGCCACCGACGCGGGTCGCCTTGACCCCCGTGCCGGTATCCGCGCCCGTGTCCGAATCCGTCTCGGGGCCCGTCCCCACGCCCGTGTCCTGACCGGACGGCTTGCGCTGGATGTCCACCGAGATGTCACGCCCGGCAGCGGCGGGCAGTGCGGCCACCTGGAACCCGCCCAGCGCATGGACCGCCGGTGCGGCGCCGGCGACATCCGCATCGGTGACATCCGCCTCGGTCCCGGCCTCAGTCCCGGTCCCGGACTCGACAGCGGCCTCGCCATCGGCCCCGGCCTCAGCAGCCGCCTGAGTGCCGACGCGTACGACGTAGCAGGTCCCGCCGCCATTGGCGAAATACCCGTAGACGGAGTATCCGAGGTAGGAACCGTCGGTGAACTCACCGAAAGTCTTGGTGAACTGGTTCCAGTTGGTGATCCGGACCGGCTCGTTCAACGGTCCCTGTTCGGCGAAGCCGACGAAGGCGGCCACGGAGGTGGCCACGCCCTCCACCGGACGAGAGCCACCCGCGACCTCTTCCATGAACACACCGGGGGCCAGGTAGTTCGCCATCCAGTCCTCTTTCTTCCAGAATTTCGGCGGGGAATTTTTTTCACAGCCCGCGCTTTCCCTCCTCCGGGCAGGAGCGAAGAAAGCGGGTGGACCATCCACCGAAGCAGTGGATGCGGCCCTCCGCGTGTACCCATACCTGTCTTGCCGTCAACTCGGCACGGATCGCAGGACATTCGACGGGGCCGTCGACGGGCGGAGGACCGTTACCTGGATCATTGTCATGACGCTCTGGGCCTGTCAAACGAAAAGAGCCGCTGAAAAGAAAACTCCACCGATGCGCCACCATCGTTCCTGATGACATCAACTTTGGATGCCGAAAATCAACATTGCCCGGCTGGCGTGGCGGCATTTTGCGCGTGCGCCCACAAGCCCCTGAACAGTCTCCGTTCGGCCGGTCCCCATCACCCTTCGGCCATGGCGGTGGCCGATCGCTGTCCTAGCCTGTGCGTATGCGACTGAGTGGTGCGATAAAGCCCGACCGGCCCTTGCTCGTGCTGGCCGTGGAGAAAGAGGCGGCCCATCTCGACGGGTCCATGCCGGTGCTGCTCACCGGCATGGGCAAGGTCAACGCCGCCGCCGCGCTCGCGGCTGTCCTCGGCCGGGGACCTCTGCCGTCGGCAGTGGTCAATCTCGGTACCGCGGGCGCGCTTCGGGACGGGCTGCAGGGAACCCACGAAGTGAGCCGTGTGATTCAGCACGATCTCAATACGGCATTCCTCTACACGCTCACCGGCCGGACGTACGGAGCGCCCCTGCAGGTGGGTGACAGCGGGCCGGTCCTGGCCACCGGAGACAGCTTCATCTCCGACGAGGCGGCACGTGAACGGCTCGCCGCACACGCGGACCTGGTCGACATGGAAGGCTATGCCCTGGCAGCTGTCGCCAAGAAGCTCGATGTCCCCGTACGGCTCGTCAAGCACGTCAGCGACGAGGCCGGGGAAGGCGCTGCCCGAACATGGCGGGAGTCCGTCGACGACTGCGCCAAGGCATTGGCGGCCTGGGCCCGCGACA
Organism: Streptoverticillium olivoreticuli subsp. olivoreticuli; assembly: GCF_003391135.1. Taxonomy (GTDB): domain Bacteria; phylum Actinomycetota; class Actinomycetes; order Streptomycetales; family Streptomycetaceae; genus Streptomyces; species Streptomyces blastmyceticus. The sequence continues at coordinate 338,657 of NZ_CP031455.1, forward strand.
ACCTGAATTGAGCCGCCGCGGGGCCGGTGCGGTTCGGAGGTACTCTGCCCCGGCGTACGCCGATGAACAGGGTAAGGATGATGGCTCGTGACATGGCTCGATGAACTGGTGGCAGGCGCCCGGCAGGACGCCCAGCTGCGGCAGGAGGCCAAGCCCCTGTTCGTGGTGCGGGAGGAGGCCGGCCGGCTCCCCGCTCCCCGCGACGTCCTCTCCTTGTGGACCGGCCCCGACGTGGCGGTGATCTGCGAAGTGAAGCGTGCGAGCCCCTCGAAGGGGCAGCTCGCCGACATCCCCGCTCCCGCGCGCCTGGCAGCCGAGTACGCACAGGGCGGAGCGTCGGCGATCAGTGTGCTCACCGAGGGCCGGCGTTTCCGGGGATCTCTGGCGGATCTGGCCGCGGTACGGGGCGCTGTCGACATTCCCGTGCTGCGCAAGGACTTCATCGTCTCCTCGTACCAGCTGTGGGAGGCGCGCGCATGCGGGGCCGACATGGTCCTGCTGATCGTGGCGGCGTTGAGCGACGAGCACCTCGCCGAGCTCTACCGGCTCACCACGGATCTCGGTATGACGGCGCTGGTCGAGGTCCACAACGAGGAGGAAGCCGTACGGGCGGCCGCCCTCGGGGCCCGGATCATCGGCGTGAACGCCCGCGACCTGAAGACGCTCGAAGTGGACCGGGGCACCTTCGCCCGCGTGGCGCCCTTGCTGCCCGAACCGGCCCTGAAGGTGGCCGAGTCCGGTGTGCGGGGCCCCCAGGACGTGCGTGCCTACGCGGCGGCCGGAGCGGACGCGGTCCTGGTCGGTGAAGCCGCGGTGACCGGCAAGGAAACGGCTCTCACGGTGGCCGGTCTGGTCGCCGCGGGCCGGGGCGGGCGGGGTGACCGGTGAGCACCTCTCTGTTCATCAAGATCTGTGGTCTGCGCACGGCTCCGGATGTGGAGGCCGCCGTGCGGGCCGGTGCCGACGCGGTGGGGTTCGTCCTCACCGAGAGCCCGCGCCGCGTCGATGCCGTCACCGCACGGGACCTGGCGCGGGCCGTGCCGGACGATGTGCTGACCGTGGGTGTCTTCCGAGGGCAGTCCCTGGACGAGGTGCGCGCCCTGGCCGACGCCAGTGGGGTCCGGGCCGTCCAGCTTCACGGTGACGAAGGCGGCGAGTACTACACGGCCCTGCACAGGCCGGGGCGGACGCTCATCCGGGCGGTCGCCGCGCGGGGACAGCGGCATCGGACCGGTGAGCTCGGCGAGGATCTCCTGCTGCTCGACGCTCCCGCCCCCGGCGCGGGCAAGCCCTGGGACTGGTCCTCCCCGGACTTCGAGCCCCCCGCCGGGCAGTGGCTGTTGGCCGGCGGCCTGACCGTGGAGAACGTCGGGGAAGCGGTCCGTGTCACCACCCCGTGGGGCGTGGATGTCTCCAGTGGTGTGGAGCGGGAGCGGGGTGTGAAGGACCCGGAGCTGATCACGTCCTTCATCCGGGCGGCACGCGCCGCGACGTGAGAGCTCGCTCCGGCGGAGCCCGAGCCCTGAGCCGCCCGGATGACCGGGGTGCGCGGCTCAGGGCCTCTCGGGTCCGGTGATCGGTCTGCCGCGGACGTCGAAGGGCCAGACATTGGGGGCGCACCCCTCAAGTCCTTTGATCTGTTGCATCATGGCCGGTGCCGGTTTCCCCTTGCCCGGACATCCCACATGCCCGTATCCGAGGAAGTGCCCCACCTCGTGATTGATGATCAGCGCCCGGTATGCGGGAATGTCGTCCTTGTAGGTCTCGGTGGCCAGCAACCACCGTTTGAGGTTCACCACCACGCTCTTGCCGACACGGCAGTTGACCTCCCCGCCCGTGTCCAGTCCGTATTCACCGCAAATGCTGTCGGCCGTTTCCGGTGTCGCCACCCGCACGATGAAGTCGAATTCGTCGCCCGGTGTCCGCCGGAACTTCCACTTGCCCTCGGCGGTCCAGCCCCGCTCATGCCCCAGGATGTCGTCGACCTCGGACGCGGCATCGCCCGGGGTGATGCCTATGCCGTTCTCGACCTCCACCTGATAGCGGAGCAGCTGCTCGCCGCCGCCCTTGCCGCTCCCCTGCCCCTTCGCGCGGGTGAACACCCCTGTGCCCGAGGAGGGAATGGTGGTCGGGGTGGCTTTCGGCTCGGGCGTCCCGGCCTGCTCCTCGGGCGCCTCCGGGGATGCCGCACCGGGTGAGGACGCTTTGCCGCCGCCGGGGCCGAATTCTCTGGCCATGAAAGTCAGGGCCGCGACCGGAAGCAGAGAGAGGAGCAGGACACGCCGGGGCCCGCGTGCCCGCGCCCGCCTTCGGCCGCGCCGGGCAGGAGGCCGTCTGTGGCGCGTGGAACGGGGGGACTGCGGCATGGAATCAGCCTTGATGGATACTTTTCCGGTCCAGTGACCGGAACATGGTGGTTATGTGACAGTTTGCCACCCCGAAGGCGCTCAGCCCGCCGTGCGAGGAATGCGTTTGTCCCAGGTCCGGTGGAAGACGGTCACGTCGCCTTCGCAGCAGGTCACCTCGTTCGCGGTGACGAAGTCCTCGGCATCGGCGGTGATCTCCGAGCGGGTCCGGATCGTCACGTCCCAGCCGAGATCTGGCCGGTGCAGGCGGATCATCCAGTCCGAGCGGGTGCGGGCGGAGAGCGGGTCGCGCTCGTGGACGGTGTAGGTCTCCAGCGCGTCCTCGGTGAACTCCAGGCCGTCGGGGTAGACGCGGGTGCCGCCGTAGTGCGGATCGACCTCCAGATGCCAGGTTCCGGCGGCGACGTCACGCACGATACGGCGCTCCGGGCGCTGCTGCTCCGGCTCGGGCAGGACGACGTTCAGCGGGGCGGACTGTTCAGGCTCGGCGAAGGCGATCGCGTCGGTCGTCGGTGTGCGGACCGGGAGTTCCAGGGTGCTGCCGTCGGGATGCAGGGTGAAGCCCGCGCTGCCGGGCTGGGGCCAGATCCACGGCCAGTACGCGGAGGAGACGGCCAGGCGGATGCGGTGGCCGGGCGGGAAGGCGTGGCCGATGGCGTTGAGCTCGAACTCCACGTCTTCCACCGCGCCTTCGGGCCAGGGTTCGACGCGGTCGCGGCCGTGGCGGGCGGAGAGGTTGAGCGCGCCGCGCGTGACGAGGGTGGAGGAGCCGTCCGGTGCGACGTCGCAGAGGCGGGCGACGACCTGGCCGCGGGGGGCGTGGGAGCGCAGGCGCAGCCGTACGCGGGGGCGGCCGAGGATCTCGACCGGCCCGTCCTTGGGGACGGGGAAGTCGAAGCAGGCCGACTTGGCGTCCTCGTCGCGCTGGTCCGGCGGCAGGTCGGCGTCGTTGCCGAAGGGGAAGAAGCGGCCCGCGTCCAGGCCGGTGTGCATCGGGGAGTTCACCTCGGCAGGGGCGCCGGGCAGGGGGTACGAGGTGGGTGTGACGTGTGGTGAGGGCCAGACGAGGTCGCCCACCCAGCGGCCGGGCAGTTCGGGGTAGGTGGTGGCCGGTGGGTGGGACTCGCTGATCCACGAGCGGAGTTTGGGCTCGGCCATGATGCCGGTGTCCTCGCCCTTGAGGTGCTGGTCCCACCAGCGCAGGGTCTCCTGGAGGAAGCCGATGGCCGGGCCGGGCGGCAGCCCGCGGTCAGGGTACTGGTGCGACCAGGGGCCGATCAGGCCGGCTGCCGGGCCGGGCAGGTGCTCGACCAGGCGCAGCACCGTGTCCCGGTAGGGGTCGTGCCAGCCGCCGACCGCGAGGACCGCCGCCTGGACGGCGGAGTAGTCCTCGCAGACGCTGCCGTGGCGCCAGTAGGCGTCGCGGGTCTGGTGGGCGAGCCAGGTGTGGATCGGGGGCTGGAGCGTTTCGAGGCGCTTCAGCCACAGGGGGCGCCATTCCTCGCCGAGGTGTGCCGGGTCCGGCGGGCGGCAGGTGAAGGCGAGCATGGTGGCTGCCCAGGCGTGCATGTCGACCCCGAGGACCGAGCCGCCCATGTAGTGCACGTCGTTGTCGTAACGGTCGTCGGTGGAGCAGACGGTGACGATCGCCTTCAGCGGCTCGGGGGCCAGGGCGGCGATCTGCAGGGCGTTGAAGCCGCCCCAGGAGATGCCGAACATGCCGACCTTGCCGGTGCACCAGGGCTGTGCGGCGAGCCAGTTGACGACCGCGACGCCGTCGGCGAGCTCGGTCGCGTCGTACTCGTCGCCGGGCGCGCCCTCGCTGTTGCCGTGGCCGCGGATGTCGACCCGTACGGAGGCGTAGCCGTGGCCCGCGTACCAGGGGTGGCGCTGGGCGTCGCGCGGGGCGGTCCACTCGCCGAGGCGGTAGGGAAGGTACTCCAGCAGCGCGGGGACGGGCTCTTCGGTCACCGGGCGCCAGATGCGCGCGTACAGGCGGGTGCCGTCCGGGAGCGGGATACGGACGTCCTCGCAGGTGGTCTCGTACGGGAACGCGGTGCGGATCTTCACGGGCGGGTCCTTCAGTGAACGGGGTGCATGGTGCGCTTGAGCCACGGGGCGGCGGCCAGTACGGCCAGGCCGCCGACGATGGCGATGCCTGCGTTGAGGCCGAAGTACAAGGGGGTGGGGATCTCGCCGTAGAGCTTGACCGCCTGGGCCTGGATGCCGTTGGCGAGGGCCATCGACAGGAACCACACGGCCATGGTCTGGCTGCCGAAGGCCGCCGGGGCGAGCTTGGTGCTGGCGGACAGGCCGGTGGTCTGGAGCAGGACGTCGCCGAGGCCGAGCAGCAGGTAGGACAGGACGACCCACCAGGCGGCCATCTTCCAGTCGCCGCCGCTCCGCCCGAAGGTCGGCACCACCATCACGAGGAAGGAGAGGCCGCCCAGCAGCACACCCAGGGCGATCTTGTTGGAGGCGTGCGGCTGGCGGCGCCCCAGGCGTACCCAGACCGCGGCCACGACCGGTGCCAGTGCCACCTCGAACGCACCGAGCGCGGAGGCGAACCAGGTGGAGGGGAAGTCGAAGCCCAGGATCGAGGTCTCGGCGTTGTCCGTCGCGAGCAGCATCATCGTCGAGTACGCCTGGAAGAGAATCATGTTGAAGACGACCGAGGCGCCGAACAGCACGAGGTAGGGGCGCAGCCTCCCCCGCTCCTGCGTGGTCACCCGCGGGCTCTTGAACATCACCGTGAAGTAGAGGACCGGTGCCGCTGCGGCGACCAGGGTGAGGGCGTTGACCGCGTGCCCGAGCGTCAACACGCCCGCAACGCCCAGGAGTACGCCCAGGGCCGCGGCCGTCAGCAGCCCGTAGGCGATCAGCCGCCGGGCCCTGCGCATCGCCTGCGGCGGGAGCATGCCGACGGGCGCACCGCCCCGGCCGGGCAGGTTGCGGCGGCCCATGACGTACTGGACCAGGCCCAGGGTCATGCCGACCGCGGCCGCCGAGAAGCCCCAGTGCCAGCCCTTGTTCTGGCCGAGCCAGCCGGCGATCAGCGGGCCGAGGAAGGCGCCGATGTTGATGGCCATGTAGTAGATGGCGAAGCCGGCGTCGCGGCGCTGGTCGTCGCCGCGGTAGAGCTGGCCGACCATGGTGGAGACGTTGGGCTTGAGCAGTCCCGTGCCCGCGCTGATCAGCCCGAGCCCGGCCCAGGTGGCGGCACCGGTCGGCACGCCCATCGCGTAGTGCCCGCAGGCGATGAGGATGCCGCCCCACAGCACAGCGCGGTAGGTGCCGAGCATGCGGTCCGCGAGCCAGCCGCCGGCGACGGAGACGAGATACACGAGGGTCCCGTACGCGGCCGCGACCGAAGCGGCCGCGCCGGGTGCCATTCCGAGGCCCCCCGCGGCCACGGTGTCGGCGAAGTACAGCACCAGGATCGCCTGCATGCCGAGGAAGGAGAACCGCTCCCACACCTCGAGCCCGGACAGCGCTCCCAGCCCCCTGGGCTGGCCGAAGAAGGAGCGGTCCTCACCTGGTGGCGCGTCGCTGCGGACGGTGTCTGTGACAACGGCGGGCATGGGGGGACTCCTCATTGATCATGAGAATTAATCGCTAATGTACCGTCCACCTGATTCGACGCTGTCCTGGGAATTTCCGGAAGGGGCCAAGGACCCTGGCCGCGACTCCCCTGCCGGGGTAAACGGACCCGAGTTCACAAAGTGACAGCGGTCACAGGGAGACGCCGCGGCTGCGCAGGAAATGGACCGGGTCGGTCACGTTGCCGTAATTCGGGCTGGTGCGGATCTCGAAATGGAGATGCGGTCCGCTGGTGTTTCCGGTGTTGCCCGACAGGGCTATCCGCTGGCCGGCCCGGACGGTGTCGCCCACCCTCACATCCACTCTGAGAAGGTGTGCGTACTGCGAGTAGGTTCCGGACGCATGCTTGATCACGATGGCGTTGCCGTATGCCGCTCCGTCCCCGGCACCGCGGGATCCGGCCTTGACCACGGTGCCGCCGCCCGCGGCCGACACAGGCGTTCCAACGGGTGCGGGAAAGTCCACACCGGTGTGCCCGCGTGCCCACCGCCCGCCCGCGTTGCCGAAGGCGGCGCTCATGGCCCGGCCGCTTATCGGGTGTGCCCAGGATTTGCCACCACCGCTCCCGTTGTTTCCACTCCCCCGGCCACCGGAGGCAGGGGGTCGGCCATTGCCGGGCCGACTGCCGCTGCCCGGTGGTTTGCCGCTGCTCGGCGAGGAGCTCGGCTTTCCCTTCTGTCGCGTTTCCTCGGGTGTCTCCTGACCCGTTTCCTCTTCACACCCCTCAGTGCCGGGAGGGGAGCAGTCCGGGGTGGTGGCGGGTAACCCGGCGCCCGTCTGTCGTGGTTCCGGGCCCCCGTCCGACAGTGAGGTGACCAGCAGGGCCAGCGCGACCGTGGACGACGCGAAAGCCGTCCCGGTGGTATGCCGGCTGAACCCCCGTATGATCACCTTCGGTTTCTCCTAGCGTCCGCTGTGGCCTTTGAGTTGAGCCTAGAAGCCGGACAGTCCTGCCGAGAGAGGCAGGAGTTGACCGCGCGGCGACCGAGGGATGCGCCCCGGTCTACGGGCGGCTGGCCGGTTACGAGGAGTGCCGGTCCTTGTGTTTGCGCTGGAGGGAGCGCAGGTGCTTGCGGTAGGCGTCGAACTCCCTGCGTGCGACGGGTGCCAGCAGGTAGAGCCCGATGATGTTGAAGAGAGCGAGCGCGAACAGCAGGGCGTCGGCGAACTCGAGCACCGCGCCCAGCGTCAGCAGCGAGCCGGCGATGGTGCAGCAGGCCGCCAGCAACCGGTACACCAGCACGCTCGCGCGGCCCCGCCCGAAGAAGTAGGTCCAGCCCCGCTCCCCGTAGTGGGCCCACGTGATGATCGTCGAGTAGGCGAAGAGGATCACGGCCATGGCCAGTACGAAGGGGAACCAGGGCAGCACGGTGGCGAAGGCGTCGGAAGTGATCGTCACCCCCGTGGGCGCGTGCGGCCCGCCCTCGATCGCCTCGCGTGCCTCGACGTAGCTCGACGGATTGGCGATGACGATGGTCACCGCGGTGACGGTGCAGACGACCACCGTGTCGATGCACGGACCCAGCATGGCCACGAACCCCTCGGTGGCGGGGTGGTTGGTCCGTACCGACGCATGAGCCATCGGCGAGCTGCCGATGCCCGCCTCGTTGGAGAAGACCGCCCGCTGGAACCCGACAACCATGACTCCGGTGACGCCGCCGATCACACCTTCCGGACTGATCGCGCCCATGACGATCGACGACAGCGCGGAGGGGACCGACCCGAGGTTGACGGCGATGACGGTGAGGCAGGCGCCCAGGTAGACGATGGTCATGGCGGGGACCAAGCGGCCGGCGAGTGCCCCGATCGACTTCATTCCGCCCAGCAGCGTCACGGCGATGAGGATGCTCGCCACGATGCCGAAGCTCAGCCGCGGGACCGGACCTGCCAGCCAGCTGCTCGTGCCTCCGGTGACGCTCTGCAGCTGTTCGAGCGTCTGGTTGATCTGGAACATGCTGCTGCCCAGGGTGGCGAAGAGCACGATGAGGACCGCGTAGACGCCGGCCAGGCCGCGTCCCAGCAACGGTAGTCCGCGCTCGGCGAGGCCGCGGCGCAGATACTGCATGGGGCCGCCGTGGACCGTGCCGTCCGCCAGCTCCTCGCGGTACTTCACGCCCAGGGTGCATTCGACGAACTTCACCACCATGCTGAGCATCCCGCCCACGACCATCCACACCGCGGCGCCCGGCCCGCCGATGGTGATGGCGATGGCGACGCCGGCGATGTTGCCGAGCCCGACGGTCGCCGAGACCGCCGCGCTCAGCGCCCGGAAGGGGGTGACCTCGCCGGGATCGCCGGCATTCACGGCCTGTCGGCGTTTGCTCGCCCGCACCAGTGCGACTGCGTGGCCGAACCAGCGGATCTGTACGGCGAAGAAGTAGCAGGAGAAGGCCGCGCCGGCCAGGACGACCCAGGCGACGATCCAGGGGAAGGACGTGTCGAGGAAAGTGACTTCGGTGAAGAAGACGCCGAAGATGACGTCGACGACCGGGGTGAAGAGGTCGTTGAGCGTCTCCTCGACGACACCCGCCGGTTCGCTGGCGGGAGGCGGGCCGTCGGAGGACGCCGCCCAGGTTCCGGCACCGTTCGGCTGCGCTTCCCGGGCGACGGGCAGGGAGCCGACGGGCATCATGAATACCTCCGTGGTGAGCCGGTCGGCGGTCTGGTGAACGACGGTTGTGGCGGCGAGCGGTGAACACACCCGTCGACACGTGACGTTGAGGGAATTCGTGACGGTCGGAAGCGAACCGATCATGACCACACTGCCGGTCGGCCGGCTGCTCTTTCCTCTCCGATGGTTGACGGATACGAGAGATCGTTGATTACTGCCGAGCCGGGGAGGAAGGGCCGGTCAGGACCGGGGGCCGGACGGAGCTGTTCGAGTTCCGAAGGAACATTTCACGTGTCATCGACGGACAGCTATGGATCAACTTACGGATGGCCGCACTGGATACGGCGGTCTGTAGCGTCCGAAAGGCAGTCAGTTGCGCTGCGGACCATACCAATTGCCCGCAGCCGAAGTCGATGGGAAATGGGGTCAGGGTATGAAGCTGAAGGTTGTCCTCGATCGGGTCGTCTGCCGGGACACCGAGGACATCGTGGGCGCGGACGAGTTCTACGTCTCCGGAGTCGTGGCGACGAACTTCGGCGCGCAGCCGGTTCTGACGAAGCCGATGGACATCAAGGAAGGCCAGGACCTCGCATTCGACGCGAAGCAGCGCGTCGTTTTCGAAGGAGAGCTCCCGGAGTCCGGCAACCTCGTCATCAACCTGAACGCCTGGGACAGCGACTTCGGGAAGGACTGGGAGGAGAAGGGGTACCACAAGGCGGTCAAGTCCATCGGCGACAAGCTTGCCGAGCGCGCGCCCGAGGCCCTCGACGCCATCCGCACCGCCGGCAAGGCCCCGACGGCCGACAGCACGGCCCCTGTTGGCGCCGACAAGGCACCGGCTGTTGGCACCGAAAAGGCCTCGGCCGCTACGGGCAAGGCCCCGGTCGTCGGCGAGAAGGCGGCTCCGGCCACCACCGCGAAGACTGCGGCTGCCGCCGTCAGCGGAAAGACACCGGCCGATGACGCGGACGCTCGCATGGCCATGGACATCGCCAAGGTGGTCGTGGACATCGTGGACAAGGTTCTGACGTCCGTCGTCAAGGGGGCCGACCCGGATGATCTCCTCGGCACCCTCTCGATCGACATCCCGGTGACCGAGATCGGGCGCGAGCCCCGCGTCATGCCCAAGGTGTGGGGATTCAAGCAGGGCGGCGGCGCCGGTATTTCCACCTGGGACTACGACGTGCACTACTCCATCCATGTCGAGCCGTAAGCAGCTCTCCGCTCATATTTCTCGCAGGCCACGCGGTACCGCGACATCGAAGTGAATCAGATAAGGGGTCAGGGTATGAAGCTGAAGGTTGTCCTCGATCGGGTCGTCTGCCGCGACACCGAGGACATCGTGGGCGCGGACGAGTTCTACGTCTCCGGAGCCGTGGCAACAGATCTTGGCGCTCGGGCGATCCTGACGAAGCCGATGGACATCAAGGAAGGCCAGGACCTGGCGTTCGACGCGGCGCAGCGGGTCATTTTCGAGGGAGAGCTCCCGGAGTCCGGCAACCTCGTCATCGATCTGACGGCCTGGGACAGCGATTTCGGGAAGGACTGGAACGAGAAGGGGTACCGCCAAGCGGTAAAGGCGATCGCCGATGCCCTTGCCCAGCACGCGGCCACCGCCCTCGTGCCCACTCTGGCGGGTGCCGCCGCCGTCGGTCTGACGGGGCCTCTCGGTCTCATCGTGGTCCCCATCGTCGCCAAGGTGGGCGTCCCCATCGCCCGCGAGGCCGCCAAGGTCGTCGTGGGACTCGTCGACAAGGGTCTGAACAGCATCATCGAAGCGTCAGACCCGGACGACCTCCTCGGCAGCCTCTCGATCGACATCCCGGTGACCGACCTCGGACGCACGGCCGGCATCACGCGCCGGGTGTGGGGGTTCAAGCAGGGCGGTGTCGGCATCTCCACGTGGGATTACGACGTCCATTACTCGATCCACATCGAGCCGTGAACATGTCCCGGCAAGCCCTGCGTCAGTGCCGCCCAGCTCGGTAAGGCACCTCGCTACCGTCCAGGCCGTATTCCCCTCACGGCCTGGACGGACTTTTTCTTTTGGCGACGCCGCCTCCGGCCCACAGCACGTCGGCATGCCGTGACCGAGAGTGTTCCGAGTTCGGGGAACCCTACCGACCGTCGCACCGCGCACTTTCCTCACGATAATCCGAAAGCAGTCCTCATTTTCGAGAGCCCGGATCGGGAATTTCACGCAGATCTCCCCTTGAACCGCCGCCACGGACGGAGGGTGGCCGACGGAACAGGCCTGCTTTCGGCGGCCTATTGACCCGTCGCGAGGAGGGGTGTTCTCATGAAGCGCCCCGTGCTCCGACCCGCACCGGCCAGGAGGCCGGAAAGGTTCCACGACGGCCTCGCCGAGGCGTTTCACGTGAATTCCTTCCGCAACGCTTCCCGGGACGGTCGTTTCCGTAGTTCTACGGCGAGTTTCGGCGGCCACTGAAGAAGACCCGGGCCGCATCGCCATGCCTCCCGCATGAGCGTGCAGACCATTCCAGATGATCAACGATTCCTTGTGCACCGAGCAGTTCACGAGGCACACAGCACGAGAGCAACCGGGACGGGAGTCCAGATGTCAGACCACCTGCAGCCGCCAGGCATCCCACCGCACCAAGCCGGTGGCAGCCGGCCCGGCACGGACGCACTGGTCGTCCTGGACAAGGTCAACAAGCACTTCGGCGCCCTGCACGTGCTCCAGGACATCGATCTGACGATCGCGCGCGGCGAGGTCGTGGTCGTCATCGGTCCGTCGGGGTCCGGGAAGTCGACACTCTGCCGGACGATCAACCGGCTGGAGACCACCGACTCCGGCTCGATCACCATCGACGGCCGGCCACTGCCCCAGGAGGGCAAGGAGCTGGCGCGGCTGCGCGCCGACGTCGGCATGGTCTTCCAGTCCTTCAACCTCTTCGCCCACAAGACGGTGCTGGAGAATGTGACGCTGGGTCAGGTCAAGGTCCGCAAGAAGGGCCGCGAGGAGGCCGAGTCCACCGCGCGGACGTTGCTCGACCGGGTCGGGGTGGGCGCCCAGGCCGACAAGTACCCCGCGCAGCTCTCCGGTGGTCAGCAGCAGCGGGTGGCGATAGCCCGGGCGCTGGCCATGGAGCCCAAGCTGATGCTCTTCGACGAGCCGACGTCGGCGCTCGACCCGGAGATGATCAATGAGGTGCTGGAGGTCATGCAGCAGCTCGCCCGGGACGGCATGACGATGGTCGTCGTCACCCACGAGATGGGCTTCGCCCGCTCGGCCGCCAACCGCGTCGTCTTCATGGCGGACGGCCGCATCGTCGAGGAAGCACAACCGGAGCAGTTTTTCAGCGACCCGCGGAGCGACCGGGCGAAGGACTTCCTGTCGAAGATCCTCCACCACTGAGCCGACAAACCGTTCGCCGGCAGCTCCCCTCCGCATCGACCTCCGTGTCGCCGCACAGAGACAAAGGAAATCCCATGAAGTTTCGCAACACCGCCATCGCGGCTGCTCTGACGCTGACACTGGCCGTGACCGCGACCGCCTGCGGCAAGTCGGGCAACCCCGGTGACCAGTCCGACAAGGCCGGCGACGGCACCTCCTCGCCCGAGCTGCCGAAGTACCCGGTGAACACGTCCGTCGACGTCAAGGGATCGTCCGTCCTCGAGAAGATCAAGGGCAAGAAGATCACCATCGGCACCAAGGCCGACCAGCCCGGCCTCGGCTTCGAGAACCCCGGCACCAAGAAGCGCTCCGGCTTCGACGTGGAGATCGCCAAAATGATCGCGGCCGACCTCGGCTTCGACGAGGACCACATCACGTTCAAGACGGTGCCCTCGGAGGCCCGCGAGACCCAGATCGCCAGCGGCGGCGTCGACCTGTATGTCGGCACGTACACGATCAACGACGAGCGCAAGAAGCAGGTCGGCTTCGGCGGCCCGTACTACGTCGCCGGCCAGGACCTGCTGGTGAAGGCCGACAGCAGCATCAAGGGCCCGGACGACCTCAAGGGCAAGAAGGTCTGCTCGGTCACAGGCTCCACGCCGCTCCAGCGGATCAAGGAGCCCAAGTACGGCGTCGCCGAGGCCAAGGCGCAGCAGGGCTACCAGCTGTGCGTGCAGGATCTGGTCAACGGCACGGTGGACGCCGTCACCACGGACGACTCGATCCTCAAGGGCTACGCGGCGGAGAACAAGGGCGCGTTGAAGGTCGTGGGCAGCACCTTCTCCGAGGAGCCGTACGGCGTGGGTCTGAAGAAGGACGACAAGGTACTGCGGGAAGCGGTCAACAACGCCCTTGAGGCTCACATGAAGAACGGTGACTGGAAGAAGGCGTACGACGCCACCCTGGGCCTGTCGGGTGCCGCCGCCCCGACTCCGCCCGCGGTCGACCGGTACTGACGTACGGACGGTTCCGCCCCTTCAGAACCGTGGGAATCCCCGTGCCCCGTGCCCGGCGGCCGTTGATGCCCACCACGCGTTTCCCGGAGACTTGATGTGAACGTCTTGTCGGACAACTTCGCGATGTTCCGCGAAGGCTTCATCGGCACCGTCGAACTGACGGCGCTCAGTGCACTGCTCGCCCTGGTGCTGGGTACCCTCGTCGCAGGATTCCGTGTCTCTCCGGTGCCCGCACTGCGTGTGTTCGGCACGGCGTGGGTGACGCTCCTGCGCAACACCCCGCTGGTGCTGCTCTTCCTCGCGGTCACCCTGGGGCTGCCGGCGCTCGGCCTCAAAGGCTGGGACTCCTTCTGGCTCGCCGTGCTGGCCCTGGGCTGTTACACCTCGGCATTCATCTGTGAGGCCGTCAGGTCCGGCATCAACGCCGTTCCGGTGGGCCAGGCGGAGGCCGCGCGTTCGATCGGGATGACGTTCCGTCAGACGCTGACGCAGATCGTGCTCCCCCAGGCTTCCCGGACCGCGATCCCGCCCGTCGGCAGCCTGCTGATCGCGCTCGCCAAGAACACCGCGATCGCCTCGGGCTTCAACGTCGTCGAGCTCGGTTCGGTGCAGAAGACCCTCAACGCCGCCGCGGGCTACGACATTTACGTGATCTTCCTGTGGATCGCGCTCTGTTACATCATCATCACATTCACCATCAGCGGCCTCTTCCGGCTGCTGGAGAACCGGCTGGCGGTGGCCCGATGAGCGGCAACGTCCTGTACGACGTCCCCGGGCCCAGGGCACGGGCACGCAATCGCCTCTACGGCGTCATCGCCACTGCCGCGCTCCTGGGGCTCGTCGCCTTCACCGTCTACCGGCTGAACGACACCGGGCAGTTCCAGGGCGGCCTTTGGAGTGTCTACGAGTACGCCGACACCCAGCAGCGGATCGTCGACGGCCTGCTGACCACCCTCAAGACGTTCGCCGTCGCCGCGGTCCTCTCGCTCGTGCTGGGAGCCGTACTGGCCACTGCCCGGCTGTCCGACCACGCTCCGGTGCGCTGGGCCGCCACCACTGTGGTGGAGTTCTTCCGGGCGATGCCGCTGCTCATCATGATCTTCCTGCTGTACGCGGCCGTCTTCACGTCCGCACCGATGTGGGCGCTCGTCATCGGGCTGACGCTCTACAACGGCTCGGTGCAGGCGGAGATCTTCCGGTCCGGTATCAACGCCATACCCAAGGGGCAGAGCGAGGCGGCCTACGCGATCGGCCTGCGCAAGACCCAGGTGATGACGACCGTGCTCGTGCCGCAGGGCGTCCGTACGATGCTGCCGTCGATCATCAGCCAGCTCGTGGTGACCCTCAAGGACACCTCGCTCGGCTTCATCATCCTCTACGAGGAGCTGCTGTTCGTCGGCAAGGCATTCGCCCAGCAGACCCCGCCCGTGAACGGCGTCTACGCCTTCATCCCGATGGTGATCGTCTTCGGTTCGATCTACATCCTGCTGTGCATGGCCCTGTCCTCCGTCGCCACCTGGGCCCAAAGGCGCGTATAGGCCCTCGCCGATGCGGGTGGCTCAGCTGCCGCGGAAGGTGACTGCGACGGTCAGCCCGCCGTCCGCCGCGGGGCATGCGGTGACGGTTGCGCCGTGCGCGTCCGCGATGGACTTGACGATGGACAGGCCCAGGCCATGGCCACAGGTGCCGACGCGGTCCTGGCCGAGGCGGCGGAAGGGTTCGAAGAGTTGGGCCACCTGGTCCGGGGCGACGGGACGTCCGGTGTTGGCGACCGTCAGCGTACGGCCGGTGAGCCGGACCGACACGCTCCCACCGCTCCGGTTGTACTGCACGGCGTTGCGCACCAGGTTCGTCACCAGATGACGCAGCAGCACCGGATCCCCCGTAACCGACAGCGGGTCGTCGGCCGTCAGGGTCAGGGACACATCCTCCTCGTCCGCCAGGATCCGCATTTCCCCGACGGCCTGTCGCGCCTCCTCCGTGAGGTCGGTCTCCTCGGTCTCCGCCAGGCCACGGTCGCTGCGGGCGAGCAGCAGCAGCGAGGCGATCAGCTTCTCCGCGTCGCGGTTGGTGGCCAGCAGGTCCTCGCGTACATCGGCCAGTCCGTCGGGGAGCGGATCGGCCAGTCCCACTTCCAGGCTCGCGCGCTGCGCGGCGAGCGGAGTGCGCAGCTCGTGCGAGGCGTTGGCGACGAAGCGGCGCTGGCTTTCGAAGGACTTCTCCAGCCGGTCGAGCATGGTGTCGAAGGTGCCGGCGAGCTTGTGGAGCTCGTCGTCGGGGCCGGTGAGGGCGAGGCGCTCGTGCAGGTTCTGCTCGCTGATCCTGCGGGCGGTGTCCGTCACGGCGGCGACGGGCCGCAGTGCCCGCCCGGCGAGCCACCAGCCCATGACGCCCGCGAGCAGGGCGATGAGGACCAGGCCGATCCCGGACCAGAGCAGCATCTGGTGCAGGGCCGTTTCCTGCACCGCGCTCACGGTCTGGTCGACCAGTCTGATGGCGATGCCGTCGTCCAGGTCGTTGCCGAAGGGAGGTCGTGGTGCCCCGGGAGCCGTCGGACTCGCCGGGGCGGGTGTCCCGCCGTCCGTGCCGAGCCCCGGCAGCGATGTCACCTCCGTCCCTTGGACCTGCTGCGCCGTCCCGTAGCCGGCCAGCGCGATGACGAACGCGAGCAGTATCACCCCGGCCAGCAGGAAGAGCCCGGCGAAAGCGGCGGCGAGCCGGGTACGGAAAGGCAGCGCGCGCAGGAAGGCGGCCGGGTGCGGGACGCGTATCCGGCCAGGGTGCTTCAGCCGCACAAGCGGTACCCCTCGCCGGTGTCCGCCGAGATCGCGTCCGGGTTTCCGAGCTTTCCGCGCAGTCGGCTGACGGTGGCGCGGACCGCGCTGGTGCGTGGGTCCAGGTTCTCGTCCCAGATGGTGCGCACCAGTTGCTTGTGGGGAACCGTGTCGCCGCGTGCCTCCATCAGCATCTGGAGCACGGCGAACTCCTTCGGGGTGAGCTCGACCTTTTCGCCCTCGACGTGGACTTCGCATCGGGCGCGGTCCAGGACGATGCCTTCGTGCCGCAGGATGACGGGCGGCGATTTGGGGGCTCGTCGGGCCAAGGCCCGTACCCTGGCGACCAGTTCGGCGAAGTCGAAGGGTTTGGCGAGGTAGTCGTCGGCGCCGAGCCGTTCCAGTCCGTAGACCTTGTCCTCGGTCTCCCCGGCTGCCGTCAGCATGAGGATGCGTGGCGGGTCCTCCAGCTCGCGCAGCCGCCTGCACACCTCGTCGCCCGTCATCACGGGCAGGTCCCGGTCGAGGATCAGCACGTCGTAGTCGGTGCGCAAGCACATACGCTCGGCCTCGTCACCCGATGCGGCGAGGTCGACCGCTATCGATTGCCTGCGCAGGCCCGTGGCGACGGTTCGCGCGAGTACGTGGTGATCTTCGGCTACCAAAATCCTCATATACGCCATGGAAGCAGACACCGGGTTGCGGCCGGATAAGTGCCTTTCCCCACCGTGGAGCCCGCCGGCCGCGGGGTGGGCTGCCCGACCTTCGTGTCCTTATGCCGCCGTAACGGGCCTTATCTCACTGCAAAGACCGGCCTGCTTCGCTCTGGGCATGAACTTCGTCAAGCGCGCGGCTTTGAGCCTGGTGGCCAGGAGGGGGAAGACAGCCCTTCTGCTGGGGATCTTCCTGGTGATCTGCACACTGCTGCTCGGTGGTTTCCTGCTGCAGGGTGCGACTGCCCGGCAGGAGGCCCAGGCGCAGCGGCGTATAGGTGTGGACATGACCATCCGCGGCAGCGGGCTGACCACGGACGCGGTCGCCAAGGTGGCCTCCTCGCCACTGGTGGAGCGGTACAACCCGATGTTGCGCGGGGTGACGAGGCCGCCGGGCCTGGTTCCTGTCACGTCGGATGCGCCGAAGCCGGGCGGGGCGGAGGGCGGGGCCGGCCAGGACGGGCTGGGCTTGAGCGGTATCCGCGAATCCGGGATGCTGCTGGACTTCGCCACCGGCCGTGCCAAGGTCGTCTCGGGCCGGGGCATCACCGTGGAGGACGCGGACCGCAAGGTCGTCCTGCTTGAGCGGCGCCTGGCCGAGAAGAACAAACTGAAGGTCGGCGATACGGTCTCGCTGGCCTCTCCCGGCGGCGAGCGCAAGGCGTCCTTCGAGGTCGTCGGCCTCTACGAGGACCCCCACCCGGTCCCGTCCCAGTGGGTGGCCCCCAGCGAAATCACCGCGAACCAGGTGTATGCCCCGCTCACCGCGGTCTCCTCCCTGGGTTTCGGCACGAAGCCGCAGGAGGCCGTCTTCAAGATCAGTTCGCCGGAGAAGGCACGACAGCTGCACGCGGAGGCATCCCGCCTGCTGGGCGGCGGAGACCTGCGATTCGACGTCAACGACAAGGCCTACCGGGACCAGGTGCGCCCGCTCCAGCGCGTCGGCGCTTTCGCGAGCGTCCTCGTGTGGCTGATATCCCTGGCCGGCGCGGTGATCCTTGGCTTGATCGTCATGCTGACGATCAAGGAACGGCGCGACGAATTGGGGATGCTGCTCTCGCTCGGCGAGAAGAAGTGGAAGCTCATCGCCCAGCACACCGTCGAAGTGGCGGCCGTCGCCGTGCCCGCACTGGCGATGGCGGCACTGTCCGGCCAGTACTTCGCCCAGCAGGCGGGGGAAGCGCTCCTGCCCCGGGAGCGGCACGTCACCGACTCCGTCGACGCCCCCGGGCCCCCGGAGGTCCGGATGGAACCCGCTGATCTCGGCAGGGTCGCCGGGATCGGACTCGGCATCTCGTTGGTGTCCACGGTCGTCCCCGGCATCGGCATTCTCCGCCTGCACCCCCGCTCGATCCTCACCGACAGCGAATAGCAAGAGGCCAACAGTCATGAACCTCATCAAACGCGCGGGCCTGAGTCTGTGGTCCCGCAAGGGAAAGACCCTGATCATGCTGGGGACCTTCCTGGTCATCTCCGCCATGGTCCTCGGTGGTGTCCTCATCAGGGACGCCACCGCGCAAGCCGGGGAGGCGACCAAGCGCGAACTCGGCGCCGAGGTCAGCCTGGGAATGGACTTCGACAGCCTGAGCAGCGGCGGAAGTCCAGGCACGGCTCCGCAGATCAGCGCGGACGCCGTGGACAAGATCGGAACGTCCCCGTTGGTGGAGAAGTACAACTACAAGTCCTTCAATGGAGCCAGGCTCCTCGACGGGGCCGAAACCACGAGCGACAAGCCCCTCACCCCGGGCATGGATGCCGACTTCACCCTGGCGCACGGCGTCCTTGACTCCTCGCTCCTGCCCGACTTCAGCAGCGGCAAGTGGGAGCTGCTGTCCGGAGAGCCGATCACCGCGGCCGACACGAGCCGCAACGTCATCCTCATCGAGGAGCGGCTGGCGAAGAAGAACAGGCTGAAGGTCGGCGGCAGGATCACGCTCGGCGAAAACGACCCCAAGGGCAAGCGACGGGCCGACTTCACCGTCAAAGGCATCTACCGTGACCCCTCCGACGAGCCCGACCCCGAGTACCAGCAGTTCCCCGGTGACCGGCTGATCGTCCCGGCCACCGCTCTGGCCGCACTCAACTCCGGCGGGGAGAAGGAGCCCGCACAGCTCGGGGGCGCGACCTTCCGGCTCAAGGACCCCGAGACGTTCGACGCCTTCAAGACGGAAGCGAAGAAGACCGCAGGCTCAGCACTCGACGGATTCAAGCTCGGCATCAACGACAAGGCCGTCCAGCAGATGACGGGCCCCTTGCGGAGCATCACCTCGTCCGCGAACGCGGCCATGTGGCTGATCGGCGTCGCCGGTGCCATCGTCCTCGGCCTGCTCACCGCCCTCGCGGTCAAACAGCGCCGCAAGGAGTTCGGTGTGCTGCTGGCGATGGGCGAGAAGAAGTGGAAACTCATCGCCCAGCAGGCCGTGGAGACCGTCGTCGTCGCCACGCTCGCCATCGCCCTGAGCGCGGCGTTCGCCGGAAGCCTGACGCAGAAGGCGAGTGACGCCCTGCTCAGCAGCGAAGCCGCCGCCGCACAGCGGAAGATCGACTCCTGGCAGCCCCCGCCCCCGGGCTCCACGGGCCTGAACGAGGGCATCGACCACGACGACGAGCCGACCAAGGACGCCGACCCCATCGACAAGATCACCGTACGGCTGGATCCCATGGCCCTCGGCACCGTCGCCGGTGTGGGGCTGGGCATCGGTCTGCTGGCCACCGCGATACCCGCCGCCTCCGTCCTGCGGCTCAACCCCCGCACCATCCTCACGAAGGGCAAGTGACCACCGTGACCAGCGCGATGAGCACCCCGCGGCCGCCCGTCCTCAGGCTCTCCGGCGTCAGCCACACCTACGAGGGCCGGCGCCGCAGGACCACCGTGCTCCGCAAGATCGACCTCGACTTCGAGCGCGGCACCTTCACCACGATCCTCGGCCCCTCGGGCAGCGGCAAGACGACCCTGCTCAGCCTGGCCAGCGGGCTGGACAGCCCTACCGAGGGCAGTATCCGCTTCGACGGGCAGGACCTCTCCGGGCTGGGCCTGGGCCGCTACCGCAACAAACACGCCGCGACGATCTTCCAGCAGTACAACCTGCTGACGTACATGACAGCGCTTCAGAACGTCACCACCGCCATGGAGATCACCGGCACCAGGCCCGCCACGGGGACCCGCAAGGCCCGCGCAATGGAACTACTGACACAGGTCGGCCTGGACGACGACACGGCCCGGCGCAACGTCCTCAAGCTCTCCGGAGGCCAGCAGCAGCGCGTCGCCATCGCCCGCGCCCTGGCCTGCGACGTGGACGTCCTCTTCGCCGACGAACCGACCGGAAACCTCGACGAGGACACGGCCGACGGCATCATCCGCATCTTCCAGAACCTCGCCCACGAGCAGAACAAGTGCGTCATCGTCATCACCCACAGCCAGACACTGGCCGCCCGCTCCGACCGCATCCTGACCCTGCGCAAGGGCCAGGTCACCACGACCGGAGGAAAGTGAACGTGCACACCACATGGCGCCTCCTGGCGGCCGCCCCGCTCCTGGTCCTGGCACTTGCGGCCTGCGGTCCGGACAACGGCGGTGACGAGGGCGGGGGCGACGACACCAGCAGTCAGCAGCCCAAGGGGAATAGCTCCAGCGGCTCGGAGAAGGACAAAAGCCGGCTGTCCGAGGCGGAAGTCCAGAAGAAGCTGGAGAAGTACCAGCGGTGCCTGCGCGAGAACGGCTATGCCGGCGGAGACGGCCAGGAACTCCAGTCCGATGGCTCGAATCTCTCGGGGCTCGAGGAGGCTGCGAAGAAGTGCAAGTCCTTGCACCCCTGGGCCGGCCAAGGAGGCGCGAAACAGGAGAACTGATGCCACCCATTGACCGGGGCCGACTGAAGTAGTACAGGCCGCCTGGCCGAAAGGCTTGGCGGCCTGTGGCACGGCGCGGACAGCAGTACGTGCGTCCGACCGTGCGAGCCAGCGCACAAGTTCCTCAGCACGGGCCCGCGGCTTACGACGTGAGACCGGCTGCGACAGCGTCGGAAATCGTGATTCAGCATCTGCCGGACGCGCTCCGACAGGACAACAACGCCCACACCCCGCTCCGACCTGACTCGACATCTCGCCGAACTTCTCAGCCGACCTTGTAGGGTTCTGTATGCCTTTCTTCGTTCTTGCCCTGGCTCTTGGCACCGTCGGCGGCGCCATAACCTACGCGGCCACCCGGACCCACCACACCTCGCAGCGAGTGCTTCTGAGCCTGGTATGGCTGTGGGCCGCCGGCGTCGTCAGCCTCACCTTCGGCACACAGTCGGGTGGCGGCCAGGCGGTCAATTTCTCCCTGCTCGATGTCAGCAACCCCGCCGACGTCGTGGATTTCCTCTTGAACATGGCCCTGTTTCTCCCTGGCGGAATTCTCTTCGCCACGCTCGGATGCCGTCCGCTCACAGCAGGGCTTTTCGGACTGCTCGGATCCCTCGCCGTCGAGACGACGCAGTACCTCGTCCGTTCCGGGCGCACCTCGGACATCAACGACCTGCTGTCCAACACGCTCGGCTGCCTTGTCGGCTTCGCCTGTGCCGCAGCCGTCATCAGCGCCCCCGGCTGGTCGACCCGCGATGGCAGGCATGCCCGTCACGGCCGCCGTCACGTGGGCTGACCGGCATGGGGCGATCTTGCGATTGACTGTACCGGGAGGTGTCCTCCGTGCATCCTCATCAATACAAGACCGTCACGTAGTGACGGAGCAGCAAGTCCTCACATGGAGGAGCCCGGAGGGTTCCTCCATCTTTGCGTTGCGGAGCAACGCTTCAACGAACCGTCACGTAGTGACGGAGCAGCCACTCTCCGGAGGCGCGCGCGCATGGGGCCTGTTATTAACTCTGACACCGCGACAAGCCCCCGTAATACGCCATGCGCATGGGCCATGCGATCTCGCTGCTGCTCCGAGCGGTCCGGGGCCATACCTCGTGGCTGCCGTCACACCCGGAACACCTCGGTAACGAGCGCATAACGCCTATCATCCTCACAGGGAATTCGACAGGCTGGGAGGCTGCGATTGCGCTTCGACAACGGTGGTGGTGACCACTGCCCCTCTCTAGTAGCTCTCAAAAACCTTCCCATCCGGTCAGGAAGCTCACGGCGGCGCCAACTGGGGATGGTGTTCCAGGAGATTGCGGCAGCACTGGAGGATGGCGTGTTGCCCACCAGAGCCCGCCGCGATCTGAGCTATCTCCTTGATGACGCGGTGCTGTGGGATTACGTTCGTGTCGCCGAGACCGGCGCATTGCGCAGCCGCTTGGTGAACGGGGAAAAGCCTCCGACCGCTTCGGCGACCAATAGCGCACGGCTGGACTGTTTGGATCTGATCCGGGACGCGGCAGGATTTCCGTCGATGCCTCGGGACAGGTCGGCGCCTGTCGAGCTGCGGCCAACTCCTGGAAAGGGGGACCTGGCCGCGCTGCGACACCGGCTCGACGATGACCTTCGGATAATCCAGTCCCCCGGGCATGCCCGGTTCATCGCCGTCCTGGCCGTGGTGCTCGACACCCGAGCACGCACCGGCGAACTGGTGACCCAGCGCCTCGCCGACCTCACCGACGACCGCAGCCAAATTCGCGTCGTTCGCCGACCTCAACACGGCACCGGTTTCGAATCAGTTGACGAAATGGTTGCCTTGTCGCCGTTGTGCAGAGAAGCCCTGGCCCATTGGTTGCCCGTCCGGGCCACGCTGACCGAGCCCTTGCAAGGAAGTGCTACTGCGCTCTGGGTGTCGCTGGCCCACAACCATGCGGGAGCCGCCGGTGACGACGGTCGGCATACGCACAGGGTCCCGGGAATGCCGCTGCAACAAAGCGGCCTCATTCGCAGTTACAACCGCGGACGTCACCAGTACGGCCTGGTTCACCTGCTGCCGCCGAAGCTCGAGCAACTCCGACGAGCCCTCGAAGAGATTTCCTGCCCCGGCAGCGCTGTCACCCAGGAAACAGGGTCCCGTCGCCACCCAGCCGATCTCTGAGACTGATCCGCAGGGGTGGCCTCGCCGGTGATGACGCCCCCGACGGCAAAGCCGTTCAGGCCGCCGTCGGCGCCGGCGTTCATCGACAGGATCCGCGCGCGGTGTTCCTCGGACTGACGCTGTCTTCGACGACAGAGAACCATGATGTGATGGTGCCGTGAGTCGCGCTGCAGAAGAGACCAACCGCCGCATGCTCCGGGCGCGGGATGCGATGGACCGCGCCTACGCGCAGCCGCTGGACGTTGCTGCCCTGGCCCGGATCGCCCATGTGTCGGAGGCGCACTTCGCGCGTACTTTTCGGGCCACGTTCGGTGAGACGCCGCATCGTTACCTGCAGCGCCGCCGTGTCGAGCGTGCCATGTTCCTGCTGCGGGAGACCGACCGCAGTGTGACGGACATCTGCTTCCAGGTCGGCTTCGGCAGCCCGGGAACCTTCAGCCGCACGTTCCGCGACATCGTCGGGCGGTCGCCGAGGACGTACCGCAAGGAAGCGGTGTCCGCGGGCGTGCCGACGTGCTTCGCGATGGCGTGGACGCGACCGAGCGACTGAGCGTCCGTCCTGCCCGGGACGTCCGTCGACCGAGCAGTTCTGGATAAGTTTTCGTCCCGCTCGCGCAGTAGCGTGATGCACATGTTCAACGCCATCACGCAATCGCAGATATACGTCCTGGACCAGGACGAGGCCCTCGACTTCTATGTCGGCAAGCTCGGCCTAGAGGTCGCCGCCGACGTCGACCTGGGCTTCATGCGCTGGCTGACCGTCAGCGTTCCCGGTCATCCGGAGCGCCAGATCCTGCTGGAGAAGCCGGGCGCTCCGGCGATGTCCCCGGAGACGGCGGAGCAGGTCCGCGAGCTGGTGACCAAGGGTGCGATGGGCGGGTGGCTCATCCTCACCACGGACGACTGCCGCAAGACGTACGAGACGCTGCTGGGCCGGGGCGTGGAGTTCACGGAGGAACCCACCGACCGCCCGTACGGCACCGACTGCGGACTTCGCGACCCCTTCGGCAACCGGATCCGCTTCACCCAGCCGAGGGTCTGAGGCTTCGGGTTCCCGGCGTTCGGCGACCCGTCCTCGATGAGGTCGTCGGTGCGCGTGCTGTGCCGGATGGTGCTTTCCCATCTCAGTGCCTGTGAACACTGATCGTTAGGGGTGCTTGGTAGTACAGGCCAGCCTTCGCGCCATCAACATGATCATGGACCACTTGACCATGGCTTCGTGGCGCTCGGGCAACCGCTCGTAGTCGCGTACGCATCGACGCCGCTGGAAGATCCACGACAACGTGCGTTCTGCCACCCACCGTCTCGCAGGACCACCCCCCGAACCGCCGCGCCACGGACCGGCGACCGACTCCCGACGGGCACACTCGAGTTCGAACACCACCTTGAACAAGCCCCCACCACGGAAAGATCCCGTCCGATCAGAATCGATCGGACGGGATCTCGTGACCAGGGGTCCGAGTAGTAATCCCAACAGAAGACCGGCACCCTGCGACGGTCTCCGTCTCGGCCCGGGGGCCGGGGATTTCGTCGGCCTGGAGGACTTGAGGTTGATCTTGGCGCCTGATGGTTGCCGTCACCGCCGCAGTACAGCCTCGCGTGCAGCCGGGGTGAGCCGAAAAGGGCGCAACGAGATGATCTTCATGTGACCCCGATCGGGTGATCTGTATGCCGCGGTAAGCGGAAGTTGAGGAGAAGCGACGATGGGTGCTGTTACTGGAGTTCTGGAGCAGCTGCGCCGTGCCTTCGCCATGCTGGACGGGGACGGGGACGGCCGTCTGCGCCCGCCCGGGCGCATCCACGGGCGGGCGCCGTCGTTGTTCCGTCAGGCAGCCCGCTCCAGTTGGTATCACGCCGTCCGGAGGTCCGTGGCTCGTTTCGACGTTCATCGTCACACTCTCCCGATGGGCACCGCGGCGGGCGGGCACGGAGTTGCGTCGCAGAGCTCGTGCGGAGCGAACACTGCGGGATCCCCGCCGCCACGCGACCCGTTCAGGAGGTGGCCCTGGTTCATGCGGCTCGCGTAGCCGATGACCCGGCCGGCCAGCACCGGCACCACCAGGTCCCGGAAGTAAGTGCCGTCCTGTGTCTCGACTTCGGATGCCACGACGCGTTCCTGGAGCAGCCAGCCGCGGTGCGCCGGGTCCCGGACCAGGCCGGCCCAGGTGTCCGCGGGGGTGTCTGCGCCGATGACGACGGACTCGCCGCGACAGCTGTAAGGGGCCTTCATCACCAGACGTTCGCGGTCGGTGACAGCCTCTTCCTCGCGTAGACCGTCGCCGAGCTTGCGGCTGTACGGTACGAGCGCGTCGAGAGCCGCGCACTGCCGTGGGGTGAACAGCCGCCGGAAGCGGGGATCGGACAGGGCCGCCAGACAGAGCTTGTTCTCCGCGACCCAGCGTTCGCCGAGTGCGTTCGGCACCACCAGGTCCCCATCGACCAAGCGCGAGCAGAACGTCTCCCAGTGCCCGACCTCGGCGGGGTCGACCGGAATGTACTTAAGGTATCCCAACCGCAGGGCCTTCGCCCCCTCTGTGTCATCGGGTTCCAGCTCCACCGGCGTTCGTCCGCGCCGCAGCAACTGCGCGCACACCTGGTCGAGTTCGAACTGGGTACTCCAATGCGAGCGGAACACCCCGACGCGTCGGGCGTCCTCCTCGCGGACGCCATGCTCACGCCCGTACGCGATCAACCAGTCCGCGAACCACTCCGGACGTTCCATCGGGGCTTCGGGCACACCCCACTGTGCCAGCAGGTCGCCGAACGACGACTCGCGCCAGAAACGGTGGATCATGCCCGCGGAGATGACACCTCCGGGACTGCTCGGGTTGAACTCCAGCACGCGCACCGAGCCCAGGCTTTCACCCAGCAGGTCCAGGCGGCAGAAGTCCACCCGCAGTCGTTCCGGCTCGGCCTGCTGAAGAATCCACCGGTTCAACACCGGCGGAACGTCCAGGAAGTCCTGCAGTTCGGCGTCACCCGGATAGCGCTGGACCAGGCGCTCCAGGCACTCCACGACCGTCCGCACACGCTGCCGAAGGACGGGCTCGGCCGACGGATTGAGAACCGTGACTGCGGGCATCGCAGGAAACGGGTCCCGACTCCGGCCCGAGGACGGCTTGCCCACCTTCAACAGCCGTTCGGCCACGACCCGGTACCGGACCTCTTCGAACGCGGACAGCACCCGTTCGCCCAGCGGATGCGACGCCCCTGGCGCCCCGGGCAGGGCCAACAGGTCACGCTCGGGATCCCAGAGGGAGAGCTCGCTCTCGACATACTCGGTCATGACCTGTGCAACGAACCGTCTGCCCCGGGGGCTACGTCTCGCGGCCGGGAGTCCGCGTCACGGCAGAGATTCCCCGATGCTCCGGCTGGCCCTCAGCGGCTCGCGCTTCCCGCGCCTCGCCATCGCCGCAGCGCTCTGCTCCACCGTTACCGGGGGTCCGGAACTGGTAAGCGAAAAGGGGCGCGCGTCCGTGGTCGGGTTCGCCTTCACCGAGCTGCTGAACTTCCACCTGCTCCCGAGGCTGAAGAACATCGGCAGCATCCGCCTGTACCGGCCCGACGACAGCCCTCACGGCTGGCCGGCCCTCGGCGGCTCGATCACCCGCCCCATCCACTGGGACCTCATCGCCCAGCAGTACGACCAGATGGTCAAGTACGCCACCGCCCTGCGCCTGGCACCGCCGAGGCCGAACAGGTCCTGCGCCGCTTCACTCGCGGCGGCCCCAAGCACCCCGCCTACGCCGCCCTCGAAGAACTCGGCCGCGCCGTACGCACCATCTTCGCCTGCGACTACCTCGCCAGCCCCGACCTGCGCCGCGAGATCCACACCGGCCTCCAGGTCGTCGAGAACTGGAACAGCGCCAACACCGTCATCCACTACGGCAAGGACGGCGCCCTGACGGGACCGGACAAGGAACACGCCGAGACCAGCATGCTGGCCCTCCACCTGCTCCAGTCCGCGCTCGTGCACGTCAACACCCTCCTGCTCCAGCAGGTCCTGTCCGAACCGGCTTGGGCATCGAGGCTCACGGCCGAGGACCGGCGCGGGCTCACCGCGCTGTTCTGGTCGAACATCAACCCCTACGGCACCTTCCGCCTCGACATGAACAAGCGCCTCGAACTGCCCCTGCCCGCGGCCGTACCCGGTCCGCGCAGCGCGCCAGGCGATGCGGCCAACTTCAAGGCTCCGGCATCATGAGGGCCATCGACGGCCAGGGCGAAGCCCTCGCCGAGGACGAGGTGAACGACCTGCTCAACGTCGACGAGCGCAACGCCGGATGGCACGACGACGAGTCGTATGAGTGGGTCCGCTGACGTCGGCGTCCGGGCGGGAGCCTGAGGCGGCACCCGGGAGAAACCGACGCGAAAGGCCCCGCCCAATGGCGGGCCCCGGAACGTGCGAGGTGCCGCCAGACCCATTGATCCGGCGGCACCTCGTCAGGACGGACAGACCCCGAATTCGCCCAGGTCCCGGCTCCGCCCTATCGCCCCGCGCACCGCGTCGGCGGGACTACAGCTTCGAGGTCATGACACTTTGAACGGCTGGGTGCGTTGCGGTCGTCGCAGCTCATGGACGGTACCGCTGAAGCTCCCGGACAGGCTCCGCGGTCCGCCTGATCCGAAGTCGACACGCCACTCCCCGTCGTTGACGACGACGGTGCGCTCCGCACGGCCGACGTGCACCTCGACTTCCCCCGCATCCGTGTCAGCTGTACCCCAGAGAGAATACAGATTCACGCCCTCACCCACGTTACGGATATCGGAACCGGTGACAGCGAGAGGGTTGTGCGGAGGCTGGGGCAGATCTCCCTTGATTCTCCTCACCACGCCAGCGATCACGGCAGCGTCCCGCGGCAGCTGCCCGTGAGAAACCCCATCGACATACCAGATGTGATTGTTGGAGGCTCCGGGCAGCTCGCTGGCGTCGTTCTCGATTGTGCCATCGCTCCTTGAGATGATTTCTTCGTAATCAGTGGGACCCGGGGTCGGCCCGACATTGGGGGTGTGGTTCAGCGTATTCATGAGACTGTCACCCATGAGGGGAAGCTCGAGCTCACAGGTTGAGTCGCTGACATAATCCGGGAAATTATCCTTCCCGAATTGTGTCGCTTTTCCGTCACTGGAGCAGACAATGTGAAGCCCCATTGTCTTCCAGTAGTTCTGGCCGGCGCCCCGGTTCGGGCCGCCGATGGAGGTCCACGTCCTCACCCGTGACCGGAATTCAGGATCCTGCACGAGAGCGAGTCGGGTGGGAATGCTCCCGAGGGAGTGAGCGACGATTTCGAAGTGCCTGCTGGTACCGAACTTTGCGTTCACGGCTTGCTTGAAGCGCTGAGCGTTCGTAAAGTTGGAGTCTTTCCACTCGCCATAAGCCCAGGCGAAGAGGTCTTCGTCTTTCCAGCCCGCTTCCCTGAACTCCTGCTTCATGCTATCGAAGGCGGAGGCGTCGTCGTTCATGCCGTGCACGAACACGACCGGGAGCTTCTCCGGCGGGGGCGGAGGCGGAGGAGGTTCGGGGTGGTCCTTCTGGAAGCCCTCCCAAATCCCGCCCTTAGGTGAAGTGTATGCATTGATCGCGGCGCCTGTGGAGCTCACGTCAACGCTCCAGTGACTGTCCGAGGGACTTACTTCCCGCACCTCGAGAAAAACGTACGAGATTTTCCCGTCCGTCACGGAGAAACCCATCCACGATGCGGGGTCGCCTATCTCGGAAAACACGGGCACGCCCGGCTTAAGCGCGCTGTGTATGACCCTTCCGTCCGGAAGTGTCAGGCCGAAATCTCCAGAGCCATCGGGCTTGGCTCTTGCTGTAATCTCCGCTCCACTCTCGCTGTATGTCGGCCTCCCTTCACTGTCAAGGTCCGCGAGGCAATGGCCGGGCCCGGTGCAGAGATAGATCTTTACTTCCGTTGGGGTGGAGGGGGTGACGTGTGTGACTGCCTGGGCAGGTAAAGATTGTGCTGCTAATGCCCCGACATCACTGGACGGTTCAATACGTTTACGAGAGGTCATGAAACTTCCTTCCGTGAGCCTCTTTCATCCCACATTGGTGCGCCGCAGTGACGAAGGTTGCTCCACTTCCCTCGCAGCCCAAGGAAACACATGGGAGAACATCCTGACGGCGGTCAGGCGGATCCGGGGGCGTCCGCTGCTCGGAGGACTCCCGGCACCGGCAGCGTAGAACCGTCATGTCCGTGAGCGACAGGGCGCATTTGCGCCTCGGCTGTGTCCCGGGCGTGCTGCTGTGCAACCTGCCATACCCCTTCATGTGCCGCTGCGCTCGTATACGGGGCTGGGGAACATCAGTACAGTGATTGGCGCTGAGAACGATCATGGTTCCCGGGTGGCGGTCTCTGAGTTCGGGCGAGGCTGGTCTGGAGTCGCTGGCGGAGGTCGGCTTCTTCGGTTGTGAGCGGGTCGCCGGGGCGTCGGATGCGGATCCGGCGGGGGCGAGGAATGCCGTCGGCGTCCTGGAGGCCGGCGAAGTCGGCGTGCGCTGCCGCGACGGCTTCGGGGTACGCCTCCTGCTTCTCGTGCTCGGCGAGCGCGCGGTAGATGCTCGCGACGCTGGGGGCCTGACCCTTGCGTTTGCCGGTGGGGATGATCAGGTCGGGTTGGATCTGTTTGACCGACTCTCCGTTCGCGCGGCGACGGAGCACGGTGTGCAGCATGTCCTCGGTGATGACGGAGGCCGGCCGCCGTGCTTGCCTTTGCGGGCTGCCGCGTCGAGTCCTTCGAGGGTCGACTCGCGGATGTTCTCCCGCTCGGTCTCCGCCATCGCTGCGAAGAACGCGAACAGCAGACGGCCGGGGCCGCCCGGGTCGTACATCCCGGGCAGGGGCCCGGCGAGCATTTCCAGGACTAGGCCGTGGGCCGTGAGGTGGTCGGCGAGCGCAGTGAGTTCGGCGGCGTCGCGGCCGAGGCGCTTCATCTCGTACACGGTGAAGATGACCCGGCAGTGCGGGGCGTGCGCTTTGATCTGGCGGGCCAGCGCGAGCGCGGCCTCGAACTGGGGCCGGACGCGGACCCGGGTGCTGATCTTCTCGGAGAACACCTTGTCGCGCGGGATGCCGTGCTTGGCGAGGGCGTCGAGCTGCGACTGGAGTTCCTGGGTGAGCGTCGAGCAGCGCGCGTACCCGATGCGGATGTCGGCGGTCGGGGTGTCCGGCGCGAGGGCGAGCGGGACCGGGGTGCCGGGGCGCCACGGCTGGCCGGGACCACGGTCGGCGGGGGTGGGCACGCGCAGGAGCTTGGCGAGCCGGGGTCGGCCTTGCAGCGGGGGCAGGGGTGGCGCTCGACGTCGTCGGCGTCGCTCGGGGAAGCCTCTTGAGGGACCGTCATGCCCACGGATGCTGTCACAAACGATTCTCAGAAGTGCCCCGAACTCACCTTTGCGAGAGAACGAGTTCTGCGAACCGATCCGGTGTTCCGCGATCTCCACACGGCCCATTTTGATCTTGCTCGGGCAAAGGCCCCCCCCGTTTATGAGAACGCCGGCAGCCTCTCCCTCCGCCGTCTCGGAGCTCCAAGATCATCCCGCTGCCCCTTTTCGGCTTACCTTGGCTGGACCCCCTGAACGCGGCGGGACTCGTGGCCGGTGACGCCGGCGGCGGGGTGGCCCGGCCGTGGTGAGATCTGCGGCCATTGTCGTGTTGGGCGTAGGCAGCGTGAATCGAGGTCGCCACCGAGCCGAGCGGGTCAATCGCGATCGGCCAGCACGCAACGGCAGGTGACGGCGACCAAGTCGTCGATGAGGATCGGCGGCGCTTCACCGGCGAGGAGGTGGCGGCGGCCGGCCGCGTAGGGCACGTCCACCACCGCGAAGGTCACCCGCTGGACGTGCTCCGGATCCGCGCTTCCGTACCGGCGCGACGCGTAGTCGTGCAGTGCGTCGAAGACGGCCGCGTTGACCGTGGCGACCTCGTCGCCGAGTTCGGCCGGCCAACGGGCTGCCAGGTCCTCGCGACGGTAGAGCAGCAGCACGCGTGCCTCATCGAGATGCCCACGCGCCCATGTGTTCACGTGCAGCGCCGCGCCCAGGGCCGCCTCGTCCAGATCGTCGCTCGCGAGGGCCTGCAGAAACCCCAACTGGAACCGTCGCACTGTTCGCAGCCACAGCTTCGCCAGGAGCAGGTCGCGGGAGTCGAACCGGTGGTAGACCGAGCCTACCGGTGCCCCGAGGGCCCCGGCGACAGCTGCGACCGTCGCCGCGTCGGGCCCTCCGGCGGAGACCAACCGCAGTGCGGCGTCCAGGAACTGATCCTCGGTGAACTTCGACGGGCGACCCATGCCACCAATGGTAGGCGACATGTTCTAGAATCCAGATTCTAGAACTCTTCCTCGCTTTCAGGAGGTGCAGAGACACCATGCCCAATCCGCCGGCACCGACGAAGCCCGATCGAGACGACCTCCGCACCCGAGCCCTCGCAGCCGCCGGCGCACTGAGCCTGGCCGTCGGCGTACTGCACCTCGCGCTGCCGTTCTACGGCGGCGCTGGATTCCGGTACTTCGGCGCCGGCGAACACCTCGCCCGCCTGGCGGACCATCAGTCACCGATCCCGACCGTGACCATGGTCGGCATAGCCGCGCTGCTCGCCGTCGCGGCGGCATACGCGTGGTCGGCGGCCGGGCTGCTCCGCCTGCTGCCCGGACTCGCGCCGGCACTGACGGTGATCACCGCGATCTATCTGCTCCGCGGGCTCGCCCTGCTCCCCGAGATCCCGACCAGAGCACTCTCCCCCACATCTCTTCCACTGCGAGAGCTCGCCTTCTCCGGCTTCGCGCTGACAACCGGACTGCTCCATCTCGCAGGACTTCGCGCCGCCGCCTCGCCGCTGCCCGCACGGATACGCCGACGGCTTACCCCTGGCAAGCCACCCGTCTGCCCGGGCCGAGTGCCACGGCCGACAGACGCCGGCCAGATCCCATCACTTCTGGAGACCCTCATGCCCGACATCAGCACCGCGACCTCCCGCCGATGGCCGCTCTGGACGGCGGCCACCATCGCCGCGGCGATCGCCGCCCTCCACCTGTTCGGCGGCACCCCGGAGTTCGTCGGCCCCCTGGTCCACTCAAACCTCGACGCCCCGGTCAAACAACTCTTCCGCGTGCTCTGGCACCTATGCACCCTGCTACTGGCCTCGCTCCCCGTGGCTCTGGCCTGGGCCGCACGTGCCGACCGCCGAACCGCGCGGCCACTTCTGGCTTATGTCTGGTTCATCGCCGCCGCGTTCACCGGCGTATTCTTCGCCATCGACCTGGACGCCTTCGGCTCAGCGGTCCTCACCCTGCCGCAATGGACCTTGTTCATCCCGCTCCTCATACTGATCCCGCTGGCCACCTGAGTGTCCGTGAACAAGCTGGTCCACAGTTTTCGGCGGGTGGGCCGGTTCAGCGACAGCTGCGTGCAGAAGCAGGGCCTCTTGGTAGTCCAGGGGTGACGAAACCATCCGGACGCACAAGAAGCCCTGCCATGCCGTTGCAACCCCTGTCCGCATCTGCCGTCATCCCGTCGACGGAATCGCCCTGTTCCTGCGTGGCCTGCCGCTGGAGGCACGGAACCATCCGCCGCCGCGACGGGCACCGTCTGGGCGCCTGGCTCGCCCAGGCCGACGAATCCCAGGTCAAGGAAACCTGCACCTTCACCAACGGGCTCCGCAAAGGACCTCGACGCCGTCACCGCCGGCCTCACCCTCCCCCTGAACTCCGGCGCCGTCGAAGGCAACGTCACGAGAATCGAGCTCCTCAAACGCCAGCACAACGCCCGGGTCGGCTTCGGCCTTCTCCGGAGACGCATCCTGCTCGCGCGCTGACCAGCCGCAGGCCGCTTCACGAAAGCTCCGAAGAGCCAGAGCACGTCCGTTGACAGTCCATCAGCCTGCCGGGACGTCGGGGGCCGCAGAGAACCAGTCGGGACTGTACCTCTCGTGTACGAAGACCAGTACGCCCCCGGGGCCGTGCATGGTGTACGTCTTGAACGCACAGAGCTGATCGCCGCCTGCGGGCCACCGGGCACGGCCGACGTTGTGCAGTCGCCGTACTGTGGTGAGCCCGGCCCGGCTCAGTGCGAATCCGAGGGGCCGTTCCGGGTCTCCCATGGCCGCGTCCAAACGGGGGTCACGTGCTGTCGGCGCGACGACCTTGTTGAGTGAAATCGTCGCACCGCCTGGCGTGAGCAGGCGGCTGTGGCGCAACCAGCACAGCTCTTGATCCTGCAGGTGCAGTGCGGACACCGCTTCGGTGTCGCCGAGGGCGTTCGCGCGGGTCTGCTCGATGGCGTCGGTGCGGATGTCCAGCAGCGCTTGTGACGCGGCTTGGAGGAGCACCGTGGTCAGGCCGTCTCCTGCCAGCAGTATGCGGGTGGCCGGGGAGGTGAATTGTGCGATGCGTGGGTCCAGGTTCTCCGAGTGGGAACGAAGGGGTGAGGGAACGGCGGGGGCCGTCTGGTGCACGAGGGCAACCTTCGCTGGGAGGTGGGGTGTTCGTACGTCAGGGCTGTCGGGGATGCGTCAGGGGTGGTCCGGGTACTGACCCTGGGGCGAGGGGAGCGGCTTGCGTCCCCATGCCGTGCGCAGTTCGAAAAATCGCTCCCGGGTGTCGGGCCGGCGCACGTAGTCGAGTACCTCGTCGAGCGCGGCCGGCCGCATGCCGTTGGTGAGGAGGAAGTGCCGGGACTGGCGCAGGGTGCCCTCGACGAACTCGGTGAACCTATGGTCCGCGCCGACAACTGGCTGGTACGCGTGTGTCCCGGTCGCAGTCAGCCCCAAACCGGCAAACGCCTGCGGGTACCGGTTCGCGAAGTGCAGGTCGCTGCCGATCACCTCGGCCATCATCCGGAAGTGCCCTGTCACCGCTTCGCGGTAGTGCGGGTGCAGCAGCTGCGCTCCGGGAAGCATGACGGCGTCGGTGAGCACCAGCAGTCCGCCCGGCTTGAGCCAGGAGAGCATCCGGGGCAGTAGGTCTTCACGCTCATGTACATGCATCAACACCAGGCGTGCGTGCACCAGATCGAACTGGCCCGGCTGGAATCCAGGATCGGTGATATCCGCCTGGAGCACGTCCAGTTCGCCGGAGCATTCTTGGAGGAACGCCGTGTCGCGGTCCACCACAGTGACCCGTGCCCCCACCTGCCAGCTCAGCCAGTGACTGAGGGTGCCGTCCCCGCTCCGATGTCCAGACAGTGCCAGCCGCACCCGACACCGAGCCCCAGCAGCACGTCTTGGCTGACCGGGTCCAATCCGCAGGCCATGCCGCCCAGACGCTCCCGCTCGCCGTCGCATCCGGAGGAGAACAGCACATCGCCATAACGCTGTGCGGATGAGTCCACTGAGTCCACAGTCATGCCCCGACCAACGATCCACCAGCGCCTTCGTCACCTCAAACGCAACTGCAGTACGCAGTACAGAGTGACGACGGATCGTGTCCCTTGTCGTGGTGTAGGGGATCAGCTAGTGCGCGTGTTGGTGGTGTTGGGTAGCTGGGGCGCTTTCAGGGAGTTCGGGGTAGAGCTCATCCATGCCGCCTTCGGGGACGTAGCGGCCGGGGAAAGACGGTAGGCAGCGCTGATCATCACCTTGCGGATCGCGGCAACCAGACCCGTGTCATGACCGGCGAGGAGCCAGACGGCTCCGCTCAGGCCGCGTTCGTGCAGGCGACGCAGGAAATCGGTCCAGAATGCCTCGGTCTCGCTGTCGCCGACCATCACGCCGAGGACCTTCCGGCCGCCGTCCTCGGTGATACCAGTGGCGGTCACCACTGCACGGGACCCATTGCCCGCGGCCCGCTCCGGTCCAGGCCCTGGATAATGCTGAGGCGGAGCCACCGCCGGGTCCCGGACCGCCGGGGTGGTGTGTCCTGCCCCTCTCGGTATGAGGGGCAGGACATACGCGGCGTCAGCCGAATTCCGGCTTCGACAGTGTCTCGTTCGTACGCAGGCGCACCAGGGACAGTAGGGCCTGTCGGAAACAACCGGCCTTGCGTCAGCAGGAGTTCAGCTCACATCTTCGGGGCGCAGATCAGACCCTGAGACGTACTCGGCCAACCCGTGCGGGACGCCGAGCATGACGAGTTCGGCCACGCTCACCAGTCGCCTCCTGGACCCACAGGACCACCGATCGCTTGAGGACATCACGCTCCATCCTCAGCCGAGCCGGGTTCCCGAGTGGGACCTTCCTCGGCCGCCTGCTCCGTTGCGGGTGCCGGGGCGGTCAGAAGAGGTGGCGGACGTAGATGTGCGACTTGCCGTTGGTGTCGCCGGGCACGATGTCGCCGGCCGTGGACTGGAAGACCACGTCGTGCCCACCGGCGCTGACCGCGTTGGTCTCGGCCGAGGCGGGCTGGTTCGAGACGATCTCGTCGGTGCCTGTCTGCAGGTCTCGCAGCGTGAGCGACGGTCCGTTCGTGCCGTTCGGGGCGTACAGCAGATAGCGGCCGGTGGGATCGATGGCCACGCCCCGCGCATTCGGCACCAGTTGGGCGGAGCCCGAGTGCACGTCGTAGACGTAGGTGTCGGAGCCCGAGAGGTAGACGACCTTGCTGCCGTCGTTGCTGAGCTGGACCAGTGTCGCCCCCGCGGACGAGTCCTCGATCGGGCCGGAGGTGGTGCCGCTGGTCCGGTCCCACACGAAGACGTCCCCCGCCTCGCCGTCCTGGTAAGCGACATAGCGGCCGTCGCCGCTGATGGACGGCTGGGACGGGGAGGTGTGGTCGAGTTCGGCGACGGTCACCTTGACGCCGCCGCTGTTCCAGTCCTGAACCTCGATGCGCTGGCGCTCGGGCGACGACGGTTGCTTGATGAGGATGGCCAGGGCGATGGAGTGGCCGTTCGCGCTCAGCGACGGCTGGTTGCAGCTGTAAGCCCAGCAGTCGGCGGAAGCCGTCCTTCCAGTGCTCACCTCGTACTGGCGAACCCGTACGTTTTTCATCCACCGCAGCGAATAGGCGACGTATTCCCCGTCACCGCTGATCACCGGGGGCTGGAGCGGGGTCAGGTCCCCCATCTGCTTGATCTGCCCTGTCCGCTGGTCGCGGACGTACACCCGGTCGCCCCCCGTCGTGCCGCCGGGGGTGAGGTTCTTCGCCGACGACGAGAAGACGACGTGGCGGCCGTCGGACGTGATCGAGGCGCCGGCCGAGTTGCCGTCGGCCTGGGTGCCGTCGGCCGCGACACTGACCCTCTCGACACCGGCTCCGAGACCGCCCGCCACGGCCGTGGGCTCGGCCGAGGCGGCTGCGGGCAGCAGCGCCGTGACCGCACAGACCGCGACCGCCATGCTCAGGGCGGCCCGCACACGTCTGCTGGTGCTCCGGTTCGCGTTTTTCCTCATTTTCCCCCCAGGCAGGACACGTCTCTCCTCCAGTTCCCCACTGGAGGACCGCAGAGATCCAACCGCGATGGCGCTACAGGGTCAATGCGTACATGACATATCGAGAGGAGCATTCCGGCCATATGAGAGGACATTAAATCCGTTTCTGGTAGCGGCCTCATCCGGGTTGAGTGAGGAAGCCCTGGCTGGTGGGGCATCCGAGGCGGCTGCGGTTGACGTTCAGGGCGGGGTCGTCGGTGGGCATGCCGAGAAGTTCGTGCGGTCGCGGACTCTGAATGCCTGGTCGGGGTGTTGGTTAAGACGTTCACGATGGCCTGGTAGGCCGTGCTGGACTCGGCCGGATCCGGTGAGTACCCGGTCGCCTCGAGTTCGGCGATGACCTTCCAGGTGGTGGCCAGATCCGCGAGACGTGCCCCGATCCCGGTGAGAGAGCGGCTGTGAAGTAGTCGATCTGGTCGCGCAGTTCACCGGCCCGGGTGGTGGCCTCATCGCGCCGCGCCTGGAGATCCCTCAGGAGTTCGGCGATGTCCACGCGGCCATCCCGAGGGTGTCACGCCAGGCCGGTGCAGGGGTGGTGAGGCGGCGGACCATGTTCGCGGTGGAGGCCCGGTAGACGCGCGAGGCGGAGTTGTCGGGGCGGTGGTCGTATCTGCGGGCCGGGCGCCGGTGCAGCAGCAACGTGCCGTTGACCTGCTCGACCACCCATCGCATCGGCTGCAGGGGACGAAGTCTTCGCCCTGGTCGGCCCGGTTGCGGCGGACGGCCTCGACAACAATGTCCAACAACGCGCCGCGCGGATGACCACTTCGTCCTTGAAACCCTGGTCCAGGGCTTTCTCCAGACGCATCCCGCACCGTTCGGCGGCCTGGTCGAGCAGTACGGTGCCGGCGGCGTTGTCATGTGCGGAGGCGGCCAGGACGACGACGCCGATGATCAGCCGACACCCTGATCAGGACGGATCGGGTGGCCGTCGACGAGCCGTACTACTCGATGAAGCACCGTCACCACGGCATGAACGTCCAAGTCCTGGCGCGGCCGGACGGCACCCCGATCTGGTTGCATGCGCCACTGCCACTTCCGGGGACAGCCCAAAGCCCATCTGCAACACGTATTCACGGCAATCGCCGTGAATATCGAGCGGCTCAGCGGCCTGACAGCAGTCGAGGAACCCCGCTCACCACGACCGCCGACCGCCTTCCAGAACTTCCTGGACCAACACGGGATCCCCCGCCCCCGGACAAAATCCTGGCGAACCCTCGGCAGCTGACCTCGACCGATCCGAGATTCCCGTCAGAATCAAGCTCAACTACACTGATCGAAACCGTATAAGACATGTTCAGGGTTCGGAGTTCAAGACCCAAACCGCCCTCACTCTCAAGAGTAAAAACACTCAGTGACCCAAATAGATCCGGGCCCACGGGCGAGCCTGGAATCTGGCCGAGATGGGGCTTCAGAGGCATCGAAAACTGCTCGATATCACTGAACGGGCCGCGCTCTACACTGAAAAGTCAAGACAGTTCATCCACCATATAACCCGAGACTTGCGATAGACCACAGAATGAGCACAAAGATCCAGTGACGAAAATCCTCCTTCTCCGGGACTGGCGGAGAGAGCTGCATGGAGATCACCCCGCCGGGCGACCAAATCCTCATGCGCGAGAGCAACAACACCGGACGTGGTGACTACCACCCAGCAGGGCACCCTTACTGTGCCCCTCGATCGAGCGAACGTTGGAAGGTCGACCGTTTCATGGAGTGACGCACCTCCAATCCGCCGACCACATCACCTTCCTTACCAGTTTGGGGCTTAGCTTTATGTCAAACAGCAAAGATGCCTCGCCGTCGGCTATGCATAGCCCCACATTCTCCCCCTGCGCCGCCGCCCCGGACGGATCGTCAGGCACGGCCACGCCCTGGGGTATCGGCCATACCGCAGCCAGAGTGCCACCAGCCGAGGCTTCTCACAGCTCACAGCCTCACAAATCAATGTGTCTACCAGGGAAAACAGGCTGTGAGCCTCATAACTCAAAGCCTTCCGACCACCTCTCTCAACCAGGAGCTCCGCCCTGGCTGAAGGGAGCGGGGGGGCCGCCGCGACCCACCGCCTGGCGGCAACAGCCAGTCTCCAGAGGCAACCCCGGCCAGCCACCCGCTCCCCCAACAGCACCGACAGCACCGTAGAACGGCCGAGTACCGGCTCGCCCTCAGACAGACACCAACTGATGGGCACAGCTGCGTTACGGGCCACCTTTAATCGTCTCCTTCAACGGTCCATGTTCTTAGGGGTCCGCCCATCGCTCTTGCTCTTGGAAGCCATGGATACACCGGAGGGTTTAATCGCCGAACACTCGAATGTTGGTTTTCCTCTCCCCACGCCGACGGGTGCTGCGGTGTCTGAACGGTCCACTCTTCGCCCGGACCACTAGATCTTGAAAATGCAAGCGCCCGCAATGACGAAGTCATCGATCCCTTACCTGCTGCATCCTCGAACCCGTCAACCCCACTCTGCAATCATTGGTTCAGCGCCTTCTTCCAGCGTGGCGCGACGTGGTTGATATCGCGCGCTTCGGGGGGGGATCTGCTCACGGACGGCGAGATGGAGGACCTTCAACACCGCTTGCTCGGAGGGGAAGTGCCTAAGGTTTCGGGTGGCTTTCCGCAGCCGTGCGTTGGTCGACTCGATCAGATTCGTCGAGTAGACAAATTTCCTCATCTCCTACAGGAAGGCCCCGTTGCCCAGTTGAGGACGCCTGCCGGGAGCCCACAGGGGCACGAGAATCACTCCTGCCGTGGTGATAGCGGCGAGCACGATCGACGCCTGGGTGATGCCGTGGGCGAGAGCCGCCTTGCTGAGGGCGACGAGCGGCTGGGCGGACGGGCCGACGAGGTGGGCAAACTGGGTCTTCAAAGTTGAGCGGTGCGCCCGACTTCACGTCCTCACGGCTCGTCACGGTGCGTGACTGTGTGGAGGGTTCAGCGAAGGTTGCCCATGTCCGTCAGAGTTCGGCAGAACGGGCCATCAGGGAATGCCCGATGAGCAGATAGGTGATCGCGGCGATGCTTAGGAGCAGGAACATCCAGGGCCATGCCTCACCGAAGCCGAAAAGGGCTCCGTCGCGGATGCAGGTGATGCCGTAGGTGACGGGGTTGGCCCACGACAGCCACTGGAGTACGGGTGCCATCTGGGCTGCGGGATAGAAGGACGGGCTGGCGAAGAGCAGTACGGGGGCCACGACGTTGATGGTCACTGTGAAGCGTTGGAAGTCGGTGAACAGCGAGGCGAGCAGCAGGTAGAGGCCGTTGAAGGCCATAGAGGCCACGGCTGTTCCGCAGAGGACCGCCGCCCAGTGGCCGGCTGGCCAGTGGAAGGTGAACACCATCAGCGCCACGCCGAGGGCTGCCAGGCTCTGAACCAGGATCAGTACCGTGCTGACCAGGATCTTTCCGGTGATGTAGCTGCTGCGGCGCAGTGGGTGCGACCAGAGTTCGATGTCCATCCGGCCCAGACGTTCCTGGAAGAGCGAGGTGCCGACGGTGGTGGATGCCGCAAGCATTGAGGAGAGCAGCAGGGCGGGCACGGCGAACTCGGTGTAGTCGATGACCTGCCCGCCGTACTGCACGTGCCCAATCAGCCGGGACAGCGAGGTCGCAAAGAGCAGCAGGTAGACCGCGCTTGGGGTGATGGCCAGCAGTAGGTTGGTGCGGTTGCGGGTGAGTAAGTGGTACTCGCGGTACATGACGGCGGCGGCGTCGCTGTGCAGCAGGGAGCGTCGAATACTTCGGCCGGCATCAGGTGTCATGGCCGGTCCCCACGAGTTCAAGGAAGGCGTCCTCCAGGGACGGGGTGCGGTATTCGATCGTGTCGATGCCGATGCCCAGTGCCCGCGCGGCGGTGAGGAGTGTGGGCAGTAGGGCTCGTACGTCGCGGCCGCTCACCTCGACTCGTCGACCGCTGACGGTCACCTGCAGTTCGGGCTGTCCAAGCAGGGCTGCCAGGCGGTTGGTGTCGTGCGGGCGGGCCAGGCTCAGCAGTGCGGCATGGCCGCCGAACTGCTCGGCGAGGTCGCGTGGGGCGGCAAACTTCACCAGTCGGCCGTGGTTGACGATCAATACCTGCTGGCAGTTGCGTTCAAGTTCTTCGACGTAATGGCTGGTCCACAGCACGGTAGTGCCATACTGTCGGCGCAATTCGTCCAGTAGTGCCCACACTTGCCGGCGGCCGTTGACGTCCAGCCCGGCGGACGGCTCGTCGAGCAGCAGGAGTGAAGGGTCGCCGAGCAGCGCCCGGATCACCTGCAGACGTTTCAGTTCGCCGCCGGAGAGTGTGAAGGTCAGCTGGGAGACAGCCGTGTCGAGTCCGAACGCGGCGAGTAGTTCGTCCACGCGGTGACGTATGTCCCGCCATCGCAGCCCCTTGAACCGGGCGGCGATGCGCAGGTTGTCGATTGCGGGCAGCATCATGTCGAAGGGCCCAGACTGGTGGACGACGCCGATGCCGCGTTTGGCCGCTCCGCCGTGGGCCGCAGGGTTGGCGCCGAACACCTCGACGCTGCCCTGGCTGGGGACGGTGACACCGCAGATCAGCTTGATCAGTGTGGTCTTTCCTGCGCCGTTGGGCCCGAGCAGCCCGATGACGGCTCCGGCAGCGATGTGAAAAGTCAGGCCGTCCACGGCGTTGCGCTGCATGGACTTGTAGCGTTTGACAAGGTTCCGTGCCTGGACCGCTTGGTTCATGCCGTTCCCTCGTCGGCCAGTACAAGCCCCTGCTTGAGGAGCGACTCCAGGAACTTCCTCACGTCCAGGTTGATTTGGGTCTGTCGCTCGGTAGCCGTACCGGCGTAGCGGCGGGCCATCTCTCCGGCGATGTCATCGGCGGGGCAGCCCTCGGAGATGAGTAGCCACACTTCGGCCGCGGTGGTGTTGAGAGCCTGGAACTCGCCCGAGCCTGCGTCGTACAGCCGTACCTCGCCGTCGTCCGGGATCCATACAACGTCACTGGCTATCCGGTAACGCATCAGCGATCCCCCTTCAGTCAGTTCACGCCGGCACGATCGGGAGGAGGCGGCGGCCGCCTGTCTTCCAGTCCTCGTGGACGGGATGGACACTGTCGTCGCGCACCAGCAGGGGCCGGAACATCTCATCGCGGTGCTCCGCAAGTTGCCGTCCGGTCGCCCCGGCTGCCACCCACCAGTTGGTGATCATTGAGCGGCGCAGGATCCGGCAGAGGTGTCGGCCGTTGCGATGGATGTCCCCGGTCTCGGCCATGTGATAGGCGCGGCAGCCGCCACCGCAGGCGGCGCGGATGTAACAGTGACGGCAGTCCCGGAGATTCTCGCCACTGAATACGTTGCTTCCGCGCAGGTTTTCCAGGAGCGGGGAGGTGAAAAGGTCGGCGAGCCGCTGGTGCCGGACATTGCCGGCTCTGTGCAGGGGCTTGGTGACGAGCTTGCATGGATAGACGTCGCCCAGTGAGTTGACGTAGATTTCGTTGCCGCCCATGCCGCAGTTTCCTTTGATGGAACAGGGCTTTGCCCCTTTCGGGCCGTCAGGCAGCAGATTCTTGGCCATCGGGTTCGTCCAGATGAACTCTTCGATCTTCTGGAACTCGGTCCAGCCGAAGTCGTACTCGTCCGAGGCGGCCCTGCCAAGGTCGGAGTGATACATCAACCGCACCTGCCGGATCTTCAGATCGGCCGCGAATTCACAGAGCTTGTCCAGCACATCGACGTTGTCGGGCGTCACTACATGATTGATGGTCGGGATGACACCGGCATCGTTCAGCAGGCGCAGCCCTCGGGCCGTCCGGGCGAAAGTGCCCCTGCCGCGCGTTTGCTCATGCGTCTCAGCGGTACCGCCGTCCATGCTCACCGTGACCGTGTGGAAGATCCCCGAAATCCGCCGCGCGGTCTCCGGCCGTCGGATCAGAGTGCCGTTGGAGATCACATTGACGGCCAGTCCCAGCCCGCGCGCGTACTCGGCCACCCGGAAGAGGTCCTTGCGCAGCATCGGTTCTCCGCCGGTGAAGATGACCGTCCGTACGCCCATCGCGGCGATCTGGTCCATGAGGTCCAGGGATTCCTCCGTGGACAGTTCCCCCGGCAGACACTTCTCCGACGAGGCGTAGCAGTACGGACAGCGGAGGTTGCAGCCGTCGGTGATCGCGTAGTAGACCGTGCTGAGCTGCGGATCGGGCGGGCGGACCTTTGGGCGGCGGCCGGGCAGGTACACGATGAACTTCAGTATCACCCTGGCCAGGGTCCGCTCGGCCTCGGCGGGGGCGGTTCCTTGCGGCAGGCCTGCTCCGGGCTGGGCGAGTGCTTGGAGGACCTTGAGTTCTGGAGCGGTCAGCAGGCACCAGGCGGCCAGTTCCGGATTGGTCACCAAGTGGCCTTCATGGCCTTCGGAGTTACGGAAGTACACCAGGTCTTCGGGGACAACCAGCTCATCCCATTGCTCCAGCAGCTTCATCGACCACCCCAACAAGATCCCAATGAGAAGGAAGGCGGGGTTCCGAACCGGGTCGAAACCCCGCCTGCGGCATACAGAAGGCAGCCAAGCGTCAGCTTGCGAGCTCGGACTCGTCCTCGGCGTTGCCGGAGCCGGCGCCTCCGCCGCCGGAACAGCCGCATGAGCACCGCTGGTCCGGCGAGAATTCAATCGGAAGAATTTCCGGCTTCACCCATACGGGTTCCTTCATGATGTGCCCTTCCTCTCGGTGGCCCCAGCCGTCACCAGGCACCGCAGTGCTTCACCCGGTGCGGCCGGACAGCAGACAGCGAGGTGCTCGTCACGCTCGCAGATAGCCCGAACGGCAATGCCCAATCGTGAGGAAACAAGAAAGCTCGAAGCGATCAAAATGCGCGCCGGCCAGGTCAGCCCAGCGTGCATGAATCGTCAGGTCAGTCTCTCACCGGGTCAACAGGGAGGTAGTTCTTCCGGAATTACCGCTGAACGGATTCGGCCAGAACAACACAGCTCTCTCGTCCCGCAGATACGCACCCAGCCCATAATTCGACCTTCCTGACCGGGCCTGGCGGACGAGGCGCGACAGACGTGTTCTCGGCCGACGAGATCGGGCGGTCGCGCATGTGTACGGTGATGCAGACAGGGCGGATCCCTGTGACGATGAACACGACCAGCAACGATCAAGGTGGTCGAAGCCTTTGCCCATGAATGAGGGGCGCGTTCGCATGCCATCCTCCCTTGTCAGAGTCCTGCGGCGCCACTGCCTGGCTACCGCCCCCGCCAGCCGATCTGCCGGCCCTATCCTCGCTGGCCCAGGTGTTGGACCGGATCCCCGGTCCCCAACGCGTGCGGGGCCGCCGCTACCGGCTGGGGGCCATACTCGCTCTGCGCCTGCTCGCAGTCCTCGGCGGCGCCACAACACTGGCCGGGATCGCGCGGTTCGCGGATCTTCGTAGGTGAGCGGTGCGGAGGTGTCCGCGGGCTCGGCGGGTGGTGACGCAGCGTGTGCGTAGGCGCTGGTTGGCAGCGTTGC
Organism: Streptoverticillium olivoreticuli subsp. olivoreticuli; assembly: GCF_003391135.1. Lineage (GTDB taxonomy): Bacteria > Actinomycetota > Actinomycetes > Streptomycetales > Streptomycetaceae > Streptomyces > Streptomyces blastmyceticus. The sequence continues at coordinate 381,922 of NZ_CP031455.1, forward strand.
GGAACCCGAAGGCGGCACGGGCGACGAGCTTGATCACGCGGTTGATGCCCTCGCTCTTGGCATTGCTGTGTCCGCTGTCGATGAACGCGGCGATCTCGGGCCACCAGCGGTCGACCGTGGTGGCGAGGGTGCGGACTTCGGGGATGTCGGCGTCCGCGCACCAGGTGAGAAACTTCCATCGTGCGTGGTCGACTTGGTGCCGGTTGGCGCCGGTGCGGGCCAGGGCGAGAAGGTTGCGCAGGGACTCCTTGGCGATCCATGCGGTCAGCAGGGTTCGGCCGATCTTCCCTTCGGCCAGCAGCGGGTTCCACATCTTCGCGAACTGTTCGTCGGTGAGGTCCTCGCGGTTGCGCAGGAGTCGTCGGCGGGCCTTCCACTCGGGGTCGGTGGCGCGTCCGCGCCGACCCCGGATTTCGGCGGTGGTACGGCGCCGGACCAGGGACAGCATCTTGTTCGCGAGCTGCACGATGTGGAAGTGGTCGACCACGACGACGGCGTTCGGCAGGCCGGTGCGGATCGCGGCCCGGTAGGTGGCCGACATGTCGATGGCCACATGCCGGATGTTGTTGCGCGAGGTCAGGGGCGTGGTGGACAGCCAGGCCAGCACGTCGGCGACGGTGCGGCCCTCAACCTGGCCGAGCAAGCCACCGACACCGAGCGCGTCGACGAACCCGGTGTGCCACCGGTCCCGGACCAGCTGCCACTTGCCCGTTTCAAGGTCCTGCTCCCGGCGGGTCTCGTCGATGCCCAGCACCCCGACCTCGGGCAGCGGCGCTTCGACGACCTCGTGGGCAACTGCCGGGAAGGCGTCCATCACCGTCGGCCAGGACAGACGCAGATCGCGGGCGGCCTGGATGACTGTGGAGCCGGCATCCCGTATCCGATGTCCGGCCGTACTCCGTAGCCTCCCGGTCAGCCGGGCGCCGGCCGGGATCTGCGGAATCTGCTCGGTGAACGATGCGCGAGGACAGGTCGGCTCGCGGCAGAACCAGCGCCGCTTGTGCCAGAAGAACTCCAACCCGCGCTCCCCATAAGGGAGATCACGGGGCCGGGTGGTGGCGGATCCTTTCACCCGGGACGCGAAGACCCCGCAGGCCGGGCAGGCCCGGGCCGAGACGTCCGCTGTGGCCAGGTGGACCCGGTGGCCACCGTCCTCGCACCGCTCGACCCGTATGACGGACACCCCGTCGAGGTCCAGCAGCAAGGTCGTATCGTTGACCAAGCCCGTGGCTCCCCAGTGATCCTTCTGCGTAGAGAACAGAAATGATCACCCAGGACCACGGGCGCCTTGCATCCGGGACCGGCAACCACCCCGACTGTCACGGATTGTGACAGTCAGTCAGCGCACATGCCGACACACACCGCCCAAGTTCGAAGACCCGGCAAACTCCTGCACCTGCCGCCCGGGCATCGGTTCCGCCGAGGCGCGTTCGTCGGCGAGCTGCTCACTCATCCGCTCAAGGACCCGTTCGGCTACGGCGAGTTCGTCCCACTCGGCCCGCATCTCCGCCAGCCGCTTGGCCGGCTGTTCTTCGAGTTCGTCCAGTTCCGCGCGCCGCGCGGTGATCCGTTCCAGCAGCTCGGGATCCAGCATGCACCGGATCGTAGAAGGCCTCCGGCCACAGCGAGCAGGAACCGGCGAGCCAATGTCGGCGGCCAAGGTCTTTTCCCACGTATGGCAGCCCATTCCCCACCTGCGGCCCCCGCGCGGCCGGTTGTGCTCCCCGCTCAGGAGCCGACGGATGCGCTCAGTGCGCGCCTTATGGACACCGCTGGCCACCGCGCCGGGTGAGTGACGTGGGGACCGGTGGGTGATCGTCGCTGCTGGCGGAAGGAGCTCACGCAGTGGCGTGTCTTTTCGGATCTTCGGAGGTTAGTGCAAGCGGACCGCGCAGGGCGGTCCGCTTGGCTCAGGGATGCTCGAGGAAAGAGGCGGTTACCCATGGCTCGTGGCGGCAGGATCCTGGCCGTACTGGCACTTTCGGCAATGACCCTGTGCGGAGGCAGAAGCGCCGCCTATGCGGACGGGGGCAAGGGCGCGGGCAATGAGGACATCGTCAGTGGTGTCCTGTCGGTGGTGGGCAGCAGCACCAGCACGGGGCACGCCAATCAGTGTGGAGCACCTATCGGCAGCGTGGAAGTGAAGTCGGTCTGTCGGGCCAGGCACGATCATGCCGACCATGACCGGTCGGGCAGCGAGCGGGTGGACAGTGGGCTGCTGTCCAATGTCGCCGCCTGGAACGCGACCGGTCACAGCAACAACTGCGGAAACCCGAACGTCGCCGTGTTCAGCGACACCACCTGCATCACCGAGGACGTGCACCACGGCCGCTGACCCTCGGCCTCAGAACCTGCCGGACCGCCGGGGAAAGTAGTCCTCCAGCACGCCTTCACGATGGACGTCGAGCGTGGCGCAGTGCAGTCCGCCCCCGAAGGGGGCCACGTTCCAGAACGGCATCGGGACGACTTCGAAGCCCAGCCGGTCGAGCTGCTCCATCTGTGCGGTCTCGCTCGCTTCCACGCAGACGGTTGCGGGGTCCAATACCAGCACGTTCATCGACAGCCAGCGGCTGCATGCGGACAGCGGTGGTGGTGCCTCCCGGCCGGGGGTGGCTGCGTGGACGACCTGCCAGTCGTTGACTTTGAGATGGTGCAGCAGCTCCTCCTCGGCGGGCCGCTCGGCGCAGTGCAGAACCAGTCCCGGACGGAGCGGCACCCAGGTGGCGTCGATGTGCATGGGGTGCGCGTTGCCGAACGTCACTCCGTGCACACGGTGCTCCGGCAGGTGCTGTCGTAGCCAGCGGATCCCGGCCGCGTTCGTGGCGAGGGACTGCTGGACGAACAGGTCCTTGCCGCAGCGGGCGATGTCGGCGGCATCGAAAAGCGGCTCGGTCTCGGTCAGCACCAGCTCCCCGGCCCTGACCCGGGCAATCTGCGCCTCGTGCAGCAGGGCGTCGTACTCCTCCCAGAAGCCCGGCCGGTACGACGCCTCGGTCAGCCGGGGTTTGGGGGCCGCCTCCCAGCGCATGCCGGGGTCGGCGCGGAAGTAGGACTCGATCAACGGCCGGTGAGCCAGGTACTCGAACCAGCGACTGCGAAACGACATGGTCGCCTCAAGCAGCTCGTTCCCGATCACCACCAGGACGTCCCGGACCGGCATGGCACCGAACATGCTCTGCTGCGACCACTCAGGGGTGGCGACCGGCCGACTGAAGTCCAACGGCCGGGGCCGGTCGACGCGGATCCCGCGCTCTTCGAGGACGCGGGCAAAGCCGTCCAACTGCTCGTTCGCGGCAGCCGTCATCTCCTCGGGCAACGACCCGTACGTACCGCGCGGAAAACCGTGCTCCGGCCAGTCCCGGACGACCGCCGGCTCGGGAGCCTGCACCATGGTGCCGTCCGCCCGGCCGATGACGACATGCTTCAGCGGATCCCACTCGTTCCAGGAACCGACCTTCACCGAACCTCCCCCTGGTTTCCGCCCGGTGCGGCCCACTGCCCGAAGTAGGCAGCAGCGCAAGGCAAGTCTGACGTCTGCCCGGCCGCAGCACGAGAGGACAAGGCGGCGAAGGACGTGCTGCGGCGCCGACTACTGCTGATCCTGTTCGGGCTGGGCACGAACATGGGGATCAAGCGGGTCGCGGTAACCGGCAAGCACGGCGAGAGCGAGCCGACGCTGCGGCGGGTGCGGCACCTGTTCGTCAACCGCGCCAACATGCGCGCGGCCTTGCGCAAGCTGGTGAACGCCACCTTCGCCGTCCGGGATGAGATGTGGTGGGGCACCGGCACCGCGTGCGCCTCCGACAACCGCAAGTTGGGGTGCCGTTAACGAGCAGCCGACCAAGCGACAAGTAACCCGCCGGTAGCCTTCGGTTCGAAGAGGGCTCTGTTACGGGCGGTTTGCTCGGGTCTGGGCTGTGCGGGTGGTGGGCTCACACTCTCGGTGTGGCGGTGTTCGTTGGTCGGCTGGGGGCTGATCGGCGAGGAGGAACCGCCTTGGGACGGGACGCGAAGCGCGCGAAGCAGGCCTGGAGGGCAAGCGGAAGCGTGCGGCCGACAACAGCGCCGGGATGCCGCCGTTCCCGGGGGCGGAGATCGAACGGATCTGGCATGCCTGGAACCGGGCGATCGCGGCCGCTTGCGGATCGCCTTCTTCAGACGCCCCAGATTCTTCGGCTCCTTTTGCGGCTCCGGCTCGGTGAACTTGATCGCCCCGCTCTTGCGCTTGCCGTCGATGGTCACCCACGGCAGCTTCGGCAGGGCCGTGTCCAGCGTGGACAGGGCCTGGCGCATCTGCCGGTACAGCTCGGCCCGGACCTGCTCGGGCCGGCGCTCGTCGTGCCAGATCTCGTCGACCAGATGGGAGGCGAGCTTGATCTGGTCGGTGACCGAGCACTCGTGCCGGCCGGTCAGCTCCCTGATCTCGCTGCGGTGCCGCTTGGCCGTACGGGAGGTGAAGTCGTACAGCGCCATGTCTGCCGTTGGGACACCGACCTGGTTGGCCGCGTGGGCGACCGCGTCCGCGGGCAGCTCGATGCGGGTCTTGGGGAAGCGGCACCGGAAGGGCAGGAACTTCAGCTGGACGGCGAAGCCCAGGCGGGTGGCCCCGCTCTTGTTCCGCAGCCAGTCCAGCTCGTCGACGTTCAGCGTGAAGTGCTCGACCACCGCGTCCAGCCCAAGATCCCGCCCCACCGGGCCCGCCCCTTTCTCCGTGCCGTCCGACGCACCCGGGGTCGGCGGCGGGTTACCGCCGGTGTGCCGTGTGCGGTGTTCACTCGTTCAGCTCAATGAGGTGATCCACTTCCGGGCAACGGGCGGACATGATCAGAGATGAAGGGGGCCCTTCTTCCCGGTCGCGACCGGGCCGTCCCCTGCCAGCCGAGCGTGTCTGTGCTGGTCAGTGGGCCGACGGTGCTGTGTACCGGCGAGTTCGGTGTAACGCCTTCGCGTAGGGGCTTGCGGGACCTGCGCGCGCGGTGTGCGGCGATGCGGCAGGCCGGCCGGTCGAAGACGGCGTCGCGGCGGTGTCCGCGGCCTGGCAGGAAGCGGCGGCCGCACACGGGGCAGCGCACAGCGATCGCATCGGGGCCGTTGAGGATCATGTACAGCCCGATCGCGGCTCCCGCGCCCCAGCGGCGCCGGTCGCGTCGTGCCCGGCCCGTACATGAGAGGCCGCAGTAGATCGCCTCCGAGCGGGCAGCCGCCCGGATCGGCTCTCGGTACCACCGGCACCGGCGCACTCGACCGTCATGGATTCAGTGCCCCATTTGTGAGCCCGACATGACAGGCCAGTCTGTCATCTGTCACGTGGACAGCGAATGATCGCCGTCCACCGTGCAGGCGGCGCTACCGTGCCGGACGCCGTCGAGCAGCGGGCGGGGCGATTACTGATCGGTTGCGGCATCCGCTCGGCTGTAGACACCATAGGAAAGTCCGGAGGGGGACTGCGTTGCGCTTCTCAAGGTGGTCATGATGCGGAACAAGATCGCTCTCGAAGAGCACTTCGGCGCCACCGACCCGGACATCGTGGGCCAGTCCGAAGAACACTTCACCCCCGAGACCTGGCCGGAAGCCCGCAAGCAGCTGCTGGACATCAACGACATCCGGCTGCGGAAGATGGATGCCCTGGGCATCGAGCGGAACATCGTCTCCCTCCTCGCGCCGGGTATCCAGAGCATGTACGACAGCAAGCAGGCCGTCGACTGGGCCGGCCGCCTCAACGACCACGCCGCCAAGCAAGTCGCCAAGCACCCCGACCGGTTCTCCAGCTTTGCCGCACTGCCGATGCAGGACCCGGACGCGGCCTGCGCCGAGCTGGAACGCTGCGTGACCGACCTCGGCTTCGTCGGCGCCCTGGTCAACGGCTTCTCCCAGGTCGGCGACCCCGGCACCGCGGTCTACCTGGACGACAGGCGGTACTGGCCCTTCTGGGAGACCGTCCAGCGCCTCGACGTCCCCGTCTACCTGCACCCGCGGGACCCGCTGGAGGACCAGCAGAAAATCTACGAAGGACACCCCTGGCTCCTCGGCTCCGCCTGGGCCTTCTCCGTGGAGACCGGCACCCACGCCCTGCGCCTGATGGGCAGCGGACTGTTCGACACCTACCCCAAGGTCCAGGTCATCCTTGGCCACCTAGGCGAACTCCTGCCGTACAACATCTGGCGGACCGACCACCGCATCCCGATGTCCCCGCGCGGGATCGCGGTGAAACAGAAGTTCGCGCACTACCTCCACCACAACTTCTACGTCACCACCAGCGGCAACTTCCACACACCGTCACTCGCGGACGCCATCATCGAAATGGGCGCCGACCGCATCCTCTTCTCCACCGACTACCCCTTCGAATCCATGGAAGAAGCAGCGAACTGGTACGACGCCATCGAACTCGGCGAACCCAACCTCCAGAAAATCGGCCGGGACAACGCCGTACGCCTGTTCAAGCTGTGAGCCGGAACCGGGCTCAGGGCTTGGTCTCTGCGGTCGGCCGGACGACGTGCGGTTCCTGGACCTGCGCAGATCAGGCGGCTCGCGCCAGGCAGTACGGGGTGATGTCGCAGCGCGTGGCCGACAGGGCAAGCGCCCTCCCTTGGCCCGGTGGTACCCGGGGATCACCGGTTGCCGCCTTCGAGCTGCGCGGGGATGCGGCTGGCCCGCAGCTCACGCAGGTCCGGGATGTGGTTGTAGAGCGTGCCCGGGGAGACGCCGAGCATCTTGGCGATCGCGGTGATGGAGTGCTCGGGGTTGGGCAGCAGGTCCCGGGCCATGTTGAGGATCTTCTCGTCGACCACGGTGGGCCGGCCGCCGACCTTGCCGCGGGCGCGGGCGGCGGCCAGGCCCTCGCGGGTGCCGGAGACGATGAGTTCGCGGATGAACTCCGCCAGGGCCGGCGAAGACGTGGAAGACGAGCCGGCCGCCGGGGATGGTGGTGTCCAGGTTTTCGTGCAGCGAGGTGAAGCCGATCTCGCGGCGGCGGAGCTCGGCCACCATGTTGATCAGGTCCTGGAGGGACCAGCCGTAGCGGCCAGGGCGGGGACCACGAGGGTGTCCCCGGCGTCGAGAAAGGCGTGGCATGCCTTGAGTTCGGGACGGAGGTCGTTCTTGCCGGACTTCTTGTCCGCAAAGATCTTCCGGCACCCGGCCGCCTTCAGGGCGTCGATCTGCCGGTCGAGTTTCTGTCCGCCGGTGGACGCGCGTGCGGTTCTTGAACCACCCAGGTTTTTGAAGGAGTTTTTGAAGGCTCCGGGCGGCCCGCGACGGCCTGTCCGGCGGTCTTCATTAAACGTTTCTTGAAGGGGTCACAGGGGGCCGGTGCCGCGCAGGGCCTGTACCGGGACATCGACGAGAGTGGGGCCGGGGGCGGTGAGAGCGGTGGTGAGGGTGTCGGGCAGGCGGTACGGGTCGTCGGCGCGGTTCGCGGTGGCGCCGAGGCCGGTGGCGAGGGTCACCAGATCGAGGGCGGGCAGGTCGAGGGCGGACTGGATCGGCGGCGGGAAGGCATCGATGCCGAAGAGGGCGGTGAATTCCTTCATCGCGCCGTACTCGCTGTTGTTGAGGACGACGACGGTGAGGGGCAGCCGGTGGCGGGCGGCGGTCCACAGGGCCTGGACCGAGTACATGAGGGAGCCGTCGCCGATGAGACACAGGGTGCGGCGGCCGGGGTCGGCCAGGGCGGCGCCGACGGCGGCGGGCAGGGCCCAGCCCAGGCCCCCGCTGAAGGCGTTGTAGTACTGGCTGGCTTCCATCGGGAAGTGGGCGCGGATCTCCTGCCGGTAGGAAGGCGCCTCCTCGAACACCGGGCTGGCGGCCGGCACCAGCTCGCGCAGCAGGTGCAGGACGGCGGACGCCTCAAGCGGTGCGGCCAGGGGGGCGGGCTCGGGGCGCGGAGGCGCGGTGAGGGGTGTGCGGTGGGCACGCTGGTCGGGCAGTTGATCGAGGAGGGCCTGGATGCCAGTGCGGGCGGAGCAGATCAGGCTCTCCCCGACCGGGGCGGAGAACGCGTGCACGGGATTGTCGGTCAGGTGCAGGTACTGGGCACCGGCGGGCAGGAAGGGGCCCTCGGTGTGAACGTGGTAGGTGAAGACCTGGGCGCCGATGACGAGGACGACGTCATGCCCGTCGAGGCGCCGGACCACTTCCTCGCGGGTCGCGGTGAGGTAGCCCTGAAAGAGGGGATGGCGTTCGGGGAAGCTGGCCCGAGAGCTCCAGGGGGCACCGTAGACGGCGGCGCCGAGGCGCTCGGCCAGCCGTACCGCGTCGAGGGCGGCGCCGTCGCCGTCCACAGCGGGGCCCAGCACCAGGGCCGGATGCCGGGCGTCGGCGAGGACTCGGGCAAAACGGGCGATGGCGGCCGGTTCGGCGCCCAGCACCGGGACGACCGTGTGGGCCGGCACCGGCGTGGCCGGCTCGGCCCAGTCGTCCTCGGGGACGGAGACGAACACCGGCCCGCACGGCGGGGTGAGCGCGGTCAGCAGGGCACGTGCGACGGCACCGGGGACATCGGCGGCACGGGCGGGCTGGACGGCCCACTTCACATACGGGCGGGGAAACTGGTCCGCATCAAGCGCGGACAGATACGGCTCGGTGGGCAGCATGGCCCGCGTCTGCTGTCCGGCCAGCAGCACCAGCGGACTCTGGTTTCGCCACGCGGCGATCACGCCGGACAGCGCGTTGCCCACACCGGCCGCCGAGTGCACGATCGCGACCCCGGCCCGGCCGGTACGCTGCGCCAGACCGTCGGCCATCGCCACCGCGCTGCCCTCCTGGAGCGCCAGGACGTACTCCAGATCGTCGGGCCAATGCAGGTACATGTGCATCTCGGTGGAGCCCGGATTGCCGAACACCCGTGTGACATCGAAGTCGCGCAGTACCGCGAAAACCGCCTCGGCCACGCTCGGTCCGTCAGCGCGGGCATCCGCAGGAGCCATGAAAGACCTCTCTCGTGACCCCGGCACCAGCATGAGCAACGCGAGCGGCGAGCGCCACCTGGAACTCCGCTGGTCGGCCGCTCCTCGCGCGGTTCATTTACCGGGCAATCAAAGGAGAAGCGCGAGCACCACGGGATTCTCGGACCTCTGTCTTCGCCGTCGGTGTCCTCGGCGGTGTCCGGGTACAGGCGCCCCGTTCCATACGGCCAGCGACTCCACCCCGAGAACATCACGCTCAGCTACTTGCCACTTGGTTCGCCATTCGTTAACGGCACCCCTGTTCCGGACGTGTCCTGTCGCATTGAAGCTGGCGGATTCTCACGCAGTCTCAAGCGATGTGTCGGATTCTCAGTGGCACGCGGCCGGAGCGGAGGTTTTGCCTTCGATCGTAGGGTTTGATCTCACTTTGCTGGCCTCGTTCTCACTGCACCCGTCACCCTCGGTTTCTGTGGCGATGGACTGGTGGTTCGTGTTGCGACCACCGACGGCCGAGGTGTCAGGGAACCACTCGGCGGGCGCGAAAATCGTAGCCGTCCTGCTGGAAACCGGGGGCCTCCCATTCGAGCTGGACCTGCCGACCCGGGTCGAGGGTGCGGAAGCCGGCCATCTCGATGTCGCTGAAGTGCGCGAAGCAACCCCCGGGCGTTTCAGCCGAGTCGAGCACTCCCCAGCCTTCTTCCTCGTACCACTCGCGTACGGTCGCCGTGATCATGGACGCACCTCCTGGCAGGATGCTGGGCTGAACGAGGATAGGTCCCCCGTGAGGGGCCTCCGACGCACGCGAGTGAGCATAAATCGCCGCAGCAAGGCGCCGCGACCGAGTACGCGGGGGGAGTACGGCTACAGCAGCAGAAGGCCGGGCCTCGCCGCGGGTCCGCACCGTCGTCGTTGAACCGGCAGCAGACTTCCGCGAGAGCCATGTCGTTTGAGAACGCCGGGGGCGATGTTCTCAAACGACGTGGCACCTTAGCAGGTCAGCAGCCCTCTGCCTGCCAAGTGAACTGCGACAGGACAATCGGTGTCCTGTCGCAGTTCAGTTGGCAGGTTCACGCGCCCTTTCGTGATCATGGTGGCCACTTTGATCTGGATCTTGCGGTATCCGCCGGGGACCAGGGTGGTCACTCTGCGGACGGGTTCGTTCTCTGCCATGTCCAGTCCCAGAGCGCGTTGGCACGGTGATCGTGCTCGAAGCGGCCGGTGAAGGAACCGACTCGCTCGATGGCCCTGGCGGTGCGCGGATCGTCGCGCCGCGCGAGGCCGTAGGCGGCCTCCAGACGGACGGTTTGGTTGTCCTCGTCGAGCAGCGCCCACAGGGCGTCCGCGACGGCGGGGCTGTGGTCTGGGGAGGCGGCGAGTTCAGCTGCCGCCGCACCCCGCAGGTCGGCGTCCGGGTCTTCGGCCAGGAGCAGTAGCGCCTGGGTGACGTGTGGGAGGAGGCTGTCGTCTTCTTTGCAGGCCCGGCACGCGTTGATCCTTACTGTGGCGTCCGGGTCGCGGGTGAGGGAAAGCAGTGCGGCCCTGGCCGCACGGGTGAGGGGAGCGCCGTTGCCGGAAAGGGCGACGGGGACTTCGCGGCGTACGCGGGGATCGAGATGGCCGGCGTATCGCAGGCCGACGGCCTCTTGGCCGGGGTGCTCATACTCGGTGAAGGCGTTGAGTACGTCCGCGAGCACCGTGCTGTCGGTCTCTTCAGCCGCCCAGGCGGCCAGTATTTCGCTCTCCTTCGTCGCGTAGGACGAGGCCCAGTCGGTAACTCCCCGCATCCACAGGTAGCGCGCGACGACGCGGCGGTGCGCGGGGTCGGGGTGGTGGCGATGGGCCACCACCGCCGACCAAGTCTCGAAACTGCGGCGCTGACTGAGGGTTGAGGAGACCGTCCACCAGATCACATGGTCCTCATGGGGCTGCTCGGCGGCGCGGGCGATCAGCTCGTCCACTGGGGTGAGGATGCGGAAGGCCCATTCCAGCGAGGTCAGGATGGCACCGTGTCCGGCCCGCGTGACGAGGCCGCCCAAGGAGATCTGGTCGACCGACTCCCAAACGTCCTCACCATCCTGGACCGGGGTCGTCACGGCGGGGCCCGGCGCACCGGTGCGGCGCCGCAGCTGTTCGGCCGCGCCCGTCTCGTACCAGCTGCGAGCCAGGGCGAGGAGTTGTTCACGGACAGTTTCCGGAAGCCGCAGCCGGGCCTCGTCGCCCAGTACCGCCGAGAAAACCGCCGGGGAGCCGCCGTCAACGGCACGCCACAGCGGGGTGGTCCCGTCGGGCAGCGTCCGGTCGGGGTCTGCACCACCCTGCACCAACGCCTCGGCCACCGGGGCGTCGTACGCAGCCACAGCCGCGCACAGCACCGGCAGCCCGTCGGTGTCCACCGCGTTGGGGCTCGCGCCTTCTTCCAACAGGGCCCGTACCGCCTCGCCATCCCCTGCCCGTACCGCCGACACGAGTCGGCCATCGAGCCCGCCCTCGCACATGCTTCCCCTATCCGCTGAAATCACCAGCTCGGCCGTCATGACGCGCATCCCCTCGGCCAAGCCCGTTCGAGCTCACGCCGCCACACACATGGTCAGCACTGACCACGGACCCAGCCCGGCCCTCCGCCTGCTGCCGACCGGGAGATCCCCACTTCCGCGAAAGCCAACTCGACTGAGATTTGGGCGGGCTGGGCTCCCCATCTAACTGGCAACTGCGCAGTTCAGGGCGATGCCACCTGTCACCTGGAATGCGACGGGACAGGACGCATGTGAACCCGTACGGCCGGTTCGGGCTGGACATGAACACCCGCCTCGATCTGGACCTGTCCGTCCGGGCGACGGTGCCCGGCCCAAGCACCCCGCGGGGGGGGGAGACAGCCGCAGCCCCGGCGTGACACCTGGTGACCTGCCCGGTGAGTCTGACGAGCTCGACGAGCAGAGCGCCGGGGCAGCCGGTTTTCCTTTCCGTTCCTGCTCGGCTCCCGGCGGGGAAAACCTTTCCACTCTCTCCGATATGCGCCGAAAAATAATTGTGCGAATGCGAGCAGAAATTCCCGGGATGGCCAAATCGCCTATTCCCTGACCAGACTTCCATCGATTCGTCAAGGCTGGACTCGTCATTGGCTCGACAGTCGCCGCAGGAGGTGCGAGGTCGGCGAGAAACTCGCATATCACAGGCCCGATCCGCTACTAATGACAGGATTTCGGTGTACGCTTCCAGGGCACACGAAATTGCTTTCCGGTTGGTAGTCCGGACCGCAGTCACCGGTTTTCCGCTCTGCTGCGTCAACGTCCTCCCCTTCAGGGGAGTCCTGGTGTGCTCCGAGTACGAGAAGAAATCTGCACTGGGAGTACTGTGTCTGGAATGCGTATCGTCATCGCCGGCGGCGGGCTCGCCGGGCTGACGCTGGCCCACTACCTGAACCGGAACGGCCTGGACGTGGCCGTCTACGAGCGCGACGCCGACGTGGCGGCGCGCGAGGCCGGGTACCGGATCCACATCAACTCCACCGGCACCTCCGCGCTGCACGCGGCGCTGGAGCCGCGCCTGTGGGACCTGTTCCTGGCGACCTGCGGCATGCCGAGCGATGACATGCTGCTGTTCGACGAGCAGTTCAACCTCCGTCCCGGCCGGGACAAGTCGGCCACCGAGGGCACCGGGGTGCCCACCGACATTCCCGAGCACCTGGTGGTGTGCCGCTCGACCCTGCGCCGCATCCTCTACCTCGGCCTGGAGAAGGCCGTACACTTCGGCTCCCGGGTCACCGGCTACCGCACCAATCCCGACTCGACGATCACCGTGCTGCTGGAGGGTGGGGCCACGGTCGAGGCCGACGTGCTCATCGCCGCGGACGGCATCAACTCCTCCGTGCGCGCCCAGCGCCTGCCCCAGGTGAGGGTCGCCGATCTCGGCTCGCGGCACATCGCCGCGAAGATCCGCCTCACCGACGAGGCCAAGGCCAAGCTGCCGGCGCAGATGTTCAACGCCTTCTCGCTGGCCTACGACGCCGACTTCACCGGGCTGACCCTGGGGCCGCTGGAGCGCACCGACCCCACCTCGCCGCTGATCGCGGAGCAGGAGCCCGGCTTCCAGCGTGAGGCCACCGCCGACTACGCGCTGAGCATCTTCAACTCCCTCGCCGACCGGATGCTCCCCGACGACGAGCTGTTCACCGCCGGCCCCGACGCGCTGAAGGCGTACGCCCTTCAGCGCGTCGCCACCTGGCACCCGGCCCTGGTCGACACGGTCCGGCTGTGGGACACCGCCACCGTCCAGGCCCTCAAGTGCCGCAGCTGCGTACCCGTCGATGCCTGGGAGCCCTCCAACGTCACCGTCATGGGCGACGCGATCCACGCCATGAGTCCGGCCCTGGGCATCGGCGCCAACACCGCGCTGCGCGACGCACACACCCTGGGCGACCAACTGCTCGCCATCGCCCGCGGTGACAAACCGCTCCTCGACGGAATCGGCACCTACGAGGACACCATGCGCGACTACGCCTACCACGCCGTGCGGATGTCCGCGTTCGTCGGCCAGAAGGTGATCGGACACCTCCCCCTGCCCGAATAGGCACCGTGCTGCTCGGGCGGTGCGCATCGACACACCGCCCGAGCCCGCCGACACCTCTCGGCGGACGGTCAACAGCGGGCCGATCGCCGAAGACGAGACCGCGCCGCTCGGGCATCCGCGCCCGCCGCCGCTTCCCCGTCCGGTAGTTGACCCCGACGATCCTGCACGCTTCCTGACTGCTCACGCCCTGTTGCACGAGCTGAAGGTAGACGCGCCGCTCTTCGGTCAAAGACCGACGACCCCGGACAACCGAACGGTCCCGGACCTCGAAGTCCATCGCACTCCCCGAGCTGGGGTGTTGCGACGACCGCTAGAACTCAAGGCGACCGACGGGGCCCTTCGCATAGCTGGACAGCACTCCGTTCCAGCACGGGCGAAGATCAGCCCGCGCCGAAGCGTGGGCGTATCACTCGGTGTCGGTGGCTACCGGGACCTCATCCTCGCGAATGATGATGTGCTCCTCGCCGTCGATCTTGATTTCGGTGCCTGCGTACTTGTCGGACGGAGTCTTGTCCTTGGCGGACACCGTCACCTTGCTGTCCTCGGCCATGTCTCCTCCTTCCGGTCGACACGGTGTCGACCCGTACCGATCCTGCCACGGCTAACCGTTACTGGGCTATCACCCCTCGACGGATCTGAGGAGCCCTGTCGACGCCAACTAGTCAACATCGTCAGCGACTTGATGTGGTGTTAGAACTTCGAGAAGTTCCAGGTGACATCGGCCCAACATGCGCTTCAGGGTGGCTGGTCGACCTGTAAGACATCGTTCCTGAAGATTCGCCGTGCTCACTGAGAATGGACCGAAGCGGCCTCCGACAGACCAGATCGTTGGAGACCCTGAGCAATCGGACCAGATCGACCGAGACGGGACAGCCGAGTCGCGCAGGGGCCGTAGCTCGCCACTGTCCCGTCTCATTCGATCTTGCCGCCATGCGACGCCCTGATCTGCGGAGAGACAAAGTCGGGTGAGACACCGGAACCTTGCCGTCTCACTTGAAATTGTCGGCCAGGCCCATTTCCGGGGCTGCCGACCGCCGGAAAGCAGCGCCCTGACCCGGCTCCGGTCTCTGTCCGTGTCTGGCGGCAGAGCGGGAACGGCGGTCTCGCCTCCGCAGTAGGCTTGTGGTGGACTGCGCAACATAATCCGTGAGCGGCGACGGGGTGACCACGATGCCTCTTGAGGGCGAGTACGAGCCGAGTCCGGCGCAGTGGGTGCGCGAGCAGGTCGAGTTGTATGAGAGTTCGGGCGGCACGCAGGGAACGACGCTCTGGGACACGGGCCTGCCCGTCGTCATCGTCACGACGCGCGGCGCGAAGAGCGGCAAGATCCGCAAGATCCCGCTGATGCGCGTGGAGCGCGAGGGGCAGTACGCGGCGGTGGCCTCGAAGGGCGGCTTCCCCCGTCACCCGCTCTGGTACTTCAACGTCAAGTCCGACCCGCACGTGGAGCTCCAGGACGGGGCCGTACGCCAGGACATGACGGCCCGTGAGATCACTGGGGACGAGAAGGCCGAGTGGTGGGAGCGCGCGGTGGCCGCGTATCCCCCGTACGCCGAATACCAGGAGAAGACTGATCGTGTGATCCCCGTCTTCGTACTGGAACCTGTGCATGTGGCAGGACCGGCGGACACCCCAGCACCGTCGACGAGGAACTGAGCTCCGGGCCTCACCCGTTCGGCCCGACAGGGCGCCGCGCGGCTTGGAGTCCGAGGCCGATACGGACAGTCTCACTTGACCTTGTCCCCGGAATGCGAACTGAACAAGGTTAAGTGAGACAGAGACAAGATCTCGTGAGATGGGACAGCTTCTCACTCAAAAGTGGAACCAGGCATGTTCTGGGAAATGTTTGTGACAGCATCCGGGGTCGTGACGGACCCTCAAACCGCCCTCGCGTCCGAAGCCGACGATGTCGAGCGCCACCCCTGCCCGCGCTGTAGTGCATCGCCAGGTTCACCCTGCCGCCCGCGCTCCGCAGGGCAGCCGGAACGGCTGCCGACACACGATCAAGGATGAGCAGCATGACCGCACACAGCACCATCGGCATTCTCGGCGCGGGAGAGGTCGGCCGGGCCGTCGCTGACAAGGCCGTCCGTCACGGACATGAGGTACTCATTGGCAACAGCCGGGGCCCGGAGACACTCGAGGCCGTCGTGGCACAGCTGGGGCCGAAGGCCCACGCGGTGACGGCCGAGGAGGCGGCGCAGCCGGACCTCGTCTTCCTCGCGGTGCCATTCTTCGCCGTACCGGACCTGACCGGCCTTACCGACTGGTCCGGGAAGATCGTCGTCGACACGACGAATCAGTTCGCCGCGGCCAACCCCTGGCGGGGCCGGTACGACGTCGGTGATCTCACGGGCAGCGAGTGGGTCGCCGAGCGCCTTCCCGGAGCGCGGATCGTAAAGGCGTTCAACACCCTGTTCGCCGCGTTCATCGCCGGGGACCCCCGGCATGAGGAAGGCCGCCAGGTGGTCTTCTACGCGGGTGACGACGCCGACGCGAAGGCGGCCGTGGCCGCTTTGCTGGACGAGTTCGGGTTCGCCGCACTGGACCTCGGTGGTCTGCGAGAGGGCGGGCGGCTGATGCAGCTCGACGGCCCGCTCAGCGCACGGCACTTCCTGCTTCAGGATGCTGGCTGACGACCCAGACCTCGGCCGCCCCGGGCACGCACGCCCAGCACACACAGGAGGAGCGTCATGAGCCGTCGTGTCGTCTACAGCCGCGGCGGGTCGCCCGCCGATGTCCTGACCGTCATCGAGGAACCGGAGCCGGCAGCGCCGCAGACCGGTCAAGTACTCGTCCGCACCACCGCTTTCCCCGTGCACCCTGGTGATCTCCAGGCCGTCGAGGCGTATCCGGGGAACAGCGGACAACCGGCCCCGGCCGGGATCGAGGCCACCGGCGTGGTGGAGGCCATCGGCCCGGACACATCGGTGGCACCGGGGGTCGAACCCGGCGCGCGGGTGACGGTCTTCCCGCACCCGGGCGCCTGGTCCCAGTGGATCATGGCGGCCGCCCGGGTGGTGGCCGCCGTACCGGCAGAAGTGCCGGACGAGGCCGCCGCGCAGATGCTCGTGAACCCGATCACCGCCGTGATGCTGCGCCGCGAGGCGGAGGCACACGCCTCCATCGGGTACGACGGCGTTCTGCTGCAGACCGCCGCCGGCTCGTCGGTCGGACGACTGCTGACGGCCGTGTGCCTGGCCCACAACATCTCGATCGTCAACGCCGTCCGCAGCGAACGCGGTGCCGCGGAACTGCGTCAACGCTTCCCGGACGTGCCGGTGGTGGCGACGGAGCATGCAGGCTGGGCCGATGACGTCCGCAGCGCGGCCGGCGGCCGTCCGGTGAGCGTGGCCCTCGATCCGATCGGCGGAAAACTCGCCAAGAGCCTTCTGGACCTGCTGACGCCGGGCGGAAAGCTCATCTGCTACGGGCAGATGGCCGCGGAGCCGATCTCACTGCCCGCGTCGACGCTGCTGCACAAATCGCTGACGCTGCGCGGCAGGAGCATCGGCCGCTGGATGTCAGACACCTC
Source organism: Streptoverticillium olivoreticuli subsp. olivoreticuli (assembly GCF_003391135.1). GTDB lineage: Bacteria > Actinomycetota > Actinomycetes > Streptomycetales > Streptomycetaceae > Streptomyces > Streptomyces blastmyceticus. The sequence continues at coordinate 398,926 of NZ_CP031455.1, forward strand.
CGCCGAGAGGCAGGCATCCGACGTCGCCGCCGCGAAGCTGATCGCGATGGCGTTCAAGGACCAGTTCGACGTAGCCGCCACCTACGGTCTCGGCGACCTGGCAGAGGCCGTGGAACACGCGGTACGGCCCGGCAAGGTCGGCACCGTCCTCATCCGCCCCTGGTAGCCCGTCTCGAGGTCGATGACCAGGCCCTCGTTGTCCGGGTACCCGGCGTCCACCGCGGCGGCGGCCCGCGGCTTGTCCTCCGGCTGCTGGCGGAAGAACTTCGCGTCGAGCAGCCACCAGCTCACCGGGGGGGCATGCCCCCGTGCGGGCTGCTGACCGCCAACGGCCGAGACTCCTCGACGAGGTAGTCGTACCCGGGGTACTCGACGAGGTGACCGCCGTCCTCGGCAGAGGCCATGCCGCGCAGATTGTCCGCGAGCACCGCCCTGCCGGCGGAGTCACCGCTGATCACAAGGATCTCCCGCTCGGAGTCCAGGTGGATAAGAACCCGTCTTTCGACCTGAGGAACGTAGAAGGACAAGGCATGAGCATGGAGATGAGCGACCGGGAGTGGTCGACGTTCATGAACCAGCTCCAAGGAAGGCTTCTGACGCTGCCCCAGCCTCTCAAGGCATCTGAAGGTGCTGCGGGAGGCCCGCCTCGTCTCGGAGGAGTGGTCGGGGCGGCAGCGGATCTACCGGCTCGAGGCCGCAATTCCAGGTTCTCCGGCACGGTGGCGGCCGAGGTGCTCGCGCACGAGACGGCCACATGCTCAGCGTCCGGTGGGCGGACGCGCTCAGGCGGGTGCTGGAAGGGCTGAGACAGGCGGCTCGGCGGGGCCTGTCGGCGGAAGTTCCGGGCAGCCCGAAAGCGTAGCGCTTCCAGCCCATGCCCGGAGCCGACTGTTCACCTCAGCACGTCGATATTGAAGCTCCTTTCCTTGCCACCGTATCCCGGACATTCCGCTTTGTTGTAGTCAGGACGATAGGAGGCACTCAACGAGGTGCCTGTGTTGCAATAGATCTCCACCAGCACAGCCGCCCCCAAGCACTGGGCGTGCCGACGGTCTCCGTGCCCGGGACCGCGAGAGTCCTTCCAGGTTATACAGCCACTTGGAACCCCTGTCGGCGAATCGATGACCTCCGCCTGTCCGGTAGCGGCCGCCGCTCCTGCGGGTGCCGAGACCACGAAGATTCCGCCGCCGGCCAGTACGGCAGCGGACAGCCCCAAAGCGACTTTGCGTCCTGCGATCAAGCTGAGCATGGCCAACTCCCTTAATTCTGCTGCCATTCTCGTACCGATCTCGCACGCGCGAAGTCCAGCATCCTCGGTCATACCCACAGCGTCGCCATACCTTCAGGACAACCACCGTCGGCACGCCCGCCCTCCGGGGGCCTCGCATCCCGCCTGAGGTGACAACACGCGGGGGTACACCTGAGGTGTCTGAGGCGCCACCGAGTGACTGGACATTGACTTGCCAAGCACGTGGATCAACCCGACGCGGGCTCCGTACCGGCCCTGGCCAGTCGGCAGTTCTCCGAGAGTGGGCGGAGCTGCTCCGCCCTTGTTCTTTAGCCTCCGTCCGCTTGGGCCTGCGGGTACCTCTCCAATAAGGCACGGCTTCTGATCACGCGGAAGGGGAGAACTGTTTTCGACAGAGTGAACAGGAGCCACTCGGGCAACGGGAAGGAGAGCCACTGCTGCGGCAACGAGTTTGGGATCCACTCTGCCTGAGGGGCTGTGACATGCCGCTTTTGGTGTACTGAGGGCTTTGGGCTGTTCGGCCGGTCACGCTGTGCTGCGTTGATCATGGTCGCGTCAGGGGCCCGAGGGATGCGGGTGCACCGGATTGCCGCCCGCCTCCGGATTCTCCTGGGCCAGCGAGTGGCGCGCGGAGGCCGGTCCTGGAGGCTGATCGGTTCGGAGAGTACGCGGACACCCACCGTTTATGGGCGGCTTGAGGCGGTGGCGTGTTCGGCGCGACGGGCCACGGCGCGCAGTACCTCGATCCTGATGTATGCCGCCCCGCCCAGTTGGATGAGCAGCCAGTAGGCCCGGAAGGCGCGTCGCGCATGGGCGTCGGTGGAGTACACCCGGGTCTCGAACGACAGGAGGGAGCCGCCGGTGTCGGGGACGACGCGCAGGCTCAGGGCCGCTTTGGCCCAGCTCGGCTCGTCGAACGCGATGAAGGCCGCCGCGTCCCCCGGGGTGACCGGGACGGGCTGGGGGCGGGTCTTCCAGAACCGGGCGATCATGCCCTTGACCAGTTCCTCGCCGTCCACGGTGACCAAGGTAGGCGTGGGGAAACTGTCGACGAACGGCCCCTCGACCCGGCCCCGGCCACCCAGGCGCAGCCGCATCAGCGTCCGGTAGACGGGCAGTTCCCCGGTGGTGACCTCGGTCAGTGCCCGCCACACGGTCGCCGGGTCCGCCGCGATCCGCCGGGCGAACCGGGAGCGAAGGTCGTAGGTGGGAAGCAGGCGGTCGAGTTCCATCGCATCACTCCGGATAGATCGAGTCCGGCAGCCACTCCGCACCCGGTCCCACGCGGCGCCCGGGACGGCTCGGTGACCAGGTCCCAGGAAACGCGGCAGGTGTCCGGCAGACGCCCGTTCGGACGGGCCGTCACGATACCCATGCGGGACACCACCACTCGAGCAGGTCCGGCCGGGACGTAACCCGCCGGACCGCTCTTATCTCCGGATCAGGGACACGGGGCAGCAAGACCCGGACCCGCAAAGCTATCGGTTCACGCACACACCGACACTGCGGACACTCCCGTTCTCTCACGGCCCGGCCAGATGTCACCGCAAGGGGTGGCTCCAATTCCTGCCGCCGGTCATGGACTTTTGTCGTGGTCCATCGCCTTCACGAACAGAGCAATGTGGCTCTCCTTCTCATTACCCGAGTGGCTCCCGTTCGCCCTGCCGAAAGCAGGAGAGCTGTTCATGCACCCATTCGGGATCGGGGTTGGTGTGTGGCTGGCCCGCCACGACGACAGTCGGCACGGTCTCGTTGCCGTCATTGGCTGCCCTCACCGCTGCAGCTCCTGCCAGGTCCCGCCAGATGTTGACCCAATGCATCTGGCGGGCGCTGCGGCCCAGCCGGATGCACAGTCGCACGCAGTACTTGCAGCCCGGCCGCCAGAAGACGACCGGTCGGCCGTCGACCGCGCTGCGGCGTTGTGCCTCCCGTGCACCGATCGACCTCGGGAAGATCAGGGGCGAGTTCATGCCTGCGAGCACCAGGAACACCAGCAGGAGTGCTGCGGCTGCACCGGGGTTCCCCTCGAAGATCAGCAAAGTCGCGACGGCTGAGCCGCAGAGCACAAGCAGCATCGGCAAGATCCAAGTGCGCATCATGATGACGAAGGCTACCGATGAGTCGAAATACTCCTCGAACTAGGCCGCTCACCTGGGTGTTCGCCGGACACTGAAAGCCGTCCCGCATCCTCGCTCTGAGTAGTCCGGCCTGGTCAGCTGTGGACAGGGTCCTGGGTGGTCACCTGGGTGGGTGGTGTGGGTCGCTTGTGGTGGGTGGGCGTGCTGGACTGCTGGGGACAGCCGGCCCGGAGCGTGGTTCCGTGGTCGGGAGAGCAGTCGAAGGAGCCCCATGATGAAGCTTTCCCGTCTGGCATGCGCTGCCCTGCCGCTCGCTCTGGTCGCCTCGGTCGGTGGTGCTACGGCGGTGGAGGCGCGGCCGCCCTCTGCGCAGCATCGCGGCGGGGGCTGTCAGGAGCGGGGGGCGGGGTACAGGGACGTGAAGATGGACACCATCGGTCAGACGTGGGCGGTGGACTTCGGCGTCGACACTCCTCTGGGCGCGGGCCCGTTCGTGGCGACGATCAGGTTCGATTCCACGTCGAAAGCGGTCATCGTGGTGACCAAGGGCCCCGGCACGCTCCAGGGCCTCACGCAGAACATCACGTACACCAGCACGCGGCTGCGGCCCTGCCAGTACGCCATCACGTGGCACGAGCCGAAGACCGGGGCGTACGTCACCCAGGTGGAGGACTTCACCGCCCGCCGCGTGTACGACAACATCCTCTACGGCACCAAGTTCTTCCACATGACCGGCAAGCTCTCCCGCGTACGGTGACATCCCTTGCCGGGGCGCGGGCCGACGGGCGGCGCCCCGGCCCGTGTGCGACGGTGAACGCATGAAGGTCGGAATCATCGGTGCCGGACGCATCGGCACGGCCCTGGCCCGGCATTTCACCCGGGCCGGGCACCAGGTCAGGCTGGCGAACTCCCATGACCCGCAGACCTTGGCTCCCCTCGTGGGCGAGCTCGGCGAGAACGCGTCGGCCGGCACGCCCCAGGAAGCCGCGGACTTCGGTGACGTGGTCGTCCTGGCCGTGCAGTGGAGCCAGAAGGAGAGCGCGGCGGCCTCCGTCTCCTCCTGGGAGGGCAAGGTCGTCCTGACCCCGGTCAACCCGCTGCGCGACACCCCCGGCGGTATCGAGGTCATCGACACCGGAGGCCGCCGGCCCAGCGAGATCGTCGCCTCCCTCGTGCCGGGCGCCCGCCTGGTGAAGGGCTTCAACACCTACCTGGCCCAGGTCCTCGCCGAGGACCCCGCCGTGGACGGCGGACGCCGCGTCGTGCTGCTCGCGGGCGACGACGCCCAGGCCAAGCGGATGGTCGCCGAGCTGGCTACCAGCTGCGGTTTCCAGCCCGTCGACACCGGCACCCTCGCTGAAGGCGGCCCTCTCTTCGAGACGGGCGGGCCACTGGCCGGGCCCCGTCCTGCGCTGATCGCCCTCTGACAGCGGCCGTTACCGAGAGAGACCACAGGGAGGCGCCGACGTGCGCGTCGACCGGCTCGATCACCTCGTCCTGACGGTCAAGAACATCGACGCCACCGTCGCCTTCTACACCACCGTCCTCGGCATGCGGGCCGTGACGTTCGACGGCGGCGGGCACTCCGTCACCTTCGGCCACAGCAAGATCAACCTGCATCAGGCGGGCAGGGAGTTCGAGCTCAAGGCCGAACACCCCACCCCTGGCAACGGCGATCTGTGCTTCATCGTCGATCAGGGCATCGACGAGATCATCGCGGAACTCGCTGCCCACGACATAGCGGTCGAGGAAGGGCCTGTGGAACGCGCGGGCGCCACCGGCACGATGACCAGCGTCTATCTCCGCGATCCCGACGACAACCTCATCGAGCTCAGCCACTACCTACGGCCCTGAAGTCCGGTCCGGCGCATGACCCGGTCCGTGCGCATCCGCCCGAGACCTTGGGCGAGCCCGACGCTGCAACGGCACAGCTCACCGACCGGTACGGCACCGCTCGCACGATGGCCTGGGACCGCATCCACCCCCGCCTGACCACCCGCTCCGCCTGGATCGACCACACCGGCGAACTCCCCATCATCGAGGGCACGCTGATCCGCCTCCAGGTCGACCGCCTGCCCGACGGCGCAGACCCCCTGCCTGTCTGGTTGTGGTCCTCTGCCACTGGCCTGACCGGCGAGGACGTCGACGTGCGCTGGCAGGCGTTCCTGACGAGGTTTGACCCGGGGTACACCTTCCGGCTGATGAAGCAGACCCTGGGCTGGACCCGGCCCGAGATCCGTACCCCTGAGGCTGGCGACCGCTGGACGTGGCTCGTCATCGCCGCCCACGCCCAACTCCGCCTCACCCGCGAAGCCGCAGCGGATCTCCGCCGCCCCTGGGAGAGGCCGACCGAGCCCGCGCAGCTCACCCCGGCCCGTGCACCGAAAGCTTCAGCACCCGGGCCAGGAAGGCCACTCGGCTCCAAGAATCGCCGCCCCGCGACCCACTACGACGTCGGGAAAACGACCAGGCGCCCCGAGAGCATCATCGAGCGCGACAGCCTCAGAGGTTAAATGACGAGCTAAGGACCCCGGGGCCGGGAGTGTTCTTGGCCTCGACCCCCGCCAGGCCATCGCTGCCCGGCGAAGAGGTGAGCAGCCCCTCGCCCTGGGCCACCGCGTCTGCCAGGCGGTTCAGTTCTTCCGCCGACGCGGAGAGATCCACTTCGTCGTATGCGGGGTCGCAGACCAGTCTCACGGGCGTCACTCCTTCAAGGTCGGACTCCCATGATGCCTGCAAGATCGTCCGTCATGCGTCAGGGTCAGCAAGGCCGGCCAGACACGACGGGGCACATCGGAGCTACTCGTCTCGGTGACGCCGGATCCCCCCAAGCACTGTGTCATAGCCCCTGCGCGTGCCGTACGCCACCGGCCTCGCGACCCGGGCACACGACGGGCGGCAGGTCCTGTACCGCCGTAGCTCCCTCGACGATCAACTGACCGGACAGCGCCAGCTCTTCGGGCTCGACCACGTCTCCCCCCTTCGGGGCGCTGCCAACAACCTCCGACGTGACCTTGGTGACGACGGTCCAGCCAAGGCACGCCCTTCCGTCCACCGGAACAGCTCGATCGCTTCACGGAGAGGTGTCGGATTTCTCAGCCCCGGGCCGAGGCCGGTTGCGAGCCCATCGGCGCAGGTCCGATGCCCGATAGAGGAGTTCCGCGCCCCGCTTGCCGGCATTGTCAGGGAAGTCGGGGTCGTTGGCCCGTGCCCATCGCAGCGTGGTGAGGGTGATGTCCGGCAGGTATTTCTGCTGGGCCTGGCGCAGCCCGATCAATTCTTCAGCCGGTGTCTCCGCAGAGGCTGGAGGCCCTGTGCCGGTGGATGCTGCTGGACTCGCCGGTACGGTCGTCGGGCTTCCTTTGCCGGGCGACGCAGCCGTGGCTGCCGCTGGGACGGCAGGGGCAGGTGACGTGGCTGGAGTGACCGTCGCAGGCGGCGGGACCGTTCCGCTTGGGGCTTTCACCGGAGGTGAAGGCTTCGTCTGGGCAGGTGCTCCAGCACTGGCTGGTGGCGCCGTCAGGGCGACTGCTCCGGGCGGTGCGGCAGCTGTTGGGGCGGGGATGCTGGCGGGCGGTGGAACGGTCTTCGTCAATGTCACGGCCGGGCCAGCGGTGATGGTGTTGCCCGTTGCCCAAGCATGGGCCTCGGCGTGAGTCATAAAGAGGACTTGTGTTTCGTGGGCGATGCCGCCGAGGACGACTTGGGCGCGGCCGGTGTGGCGGGTGCTTTTGGGGGCGGGGTGGACTTCGGGGGCGAGCATGCGCCAGGCGTTCTGGGTGTAGCGGGCGAGGATGCGGGTGGCGAAGTTCTCGCGCATTTCGGGGCCGCCGAGGGCTCGGGCGGTGGCGGACTGGGCGACGAGGACGACGTGCAAGCGTACTTGGCGGCCCATGAAGAGGATTTCGGCGAGGGCGTCGATGGCCGGGGAGGTTTTGGGGTCGTCCCTCTCTCTGATCTTCTCCCAGTAGCGGGCGAGCTGTTTCATGGTGGCGTTGACCTCCTCGAGGAGGATCGCTATCCGGGGCCCGACCTGGGAGAGGTCGGCGTCGATGCCGAGCTGGTCGGCCAGGCGGATGCGCCGGCGGCCTTCCGCGCCGAGGTGGATCAGGGCGTCGTGGATCTCGGAAATGTCCCGGCAGTAAGTCACGCCGGGCACGCCGCGGGCCCAGGGATGCGATATCCGTTTGAAGTCGAGGATGTAGGTGAGGGCTCCGTTGCGGATCAGCTGGGATGCGATGGTGCGCAGGATGACGGACTTGCCACCGCCGGTGCCCGCGGCCACCAGGACGTGCGGGGAGTCGTCGTCGAGATTGACGGAGACGGCTCTGTTGCCGCTGCCGAGGCCGATCAGCGGTGCCGGTTCGGGGGCCCGGCTGAGGAGTTCGCGTACGGCGGGGTCTTTGAAGAGGAGTTTGTTCGGCGGGCGGAGCGCTTTCTTGATCAGGACGTAGGGGGCCTTGCCCGCGTATTTCCAGGAGAAGGAGACGCCTTCCAGGGCGAGCTTCTTGACAATCAGCTCGGCGACGGCGGACTCGTTGAACTTGAGGTCCACCGGGAGGTCGATGCGGATCTTGGCGTCGTCGTCGGAGAAGTTCAGCGGAACGTGCAGATACCGGCGGGGGTCGCTCTGTTCGGGTATGTCCAGTGGTCCCGCGAGCGCGAGGTGCAGGGGTCTGACCCATTCACGCATCAGTTCCCGTCGTTCCTTGCTCCACAGCGCGTACGCAATGGCGCTGGCTGCGGTCAGGCCGGCCGCGCCCGTACCCCCGTATTCCAGGGCGTGGAGGGTGTGCTGCGGGTCCTGCAAGTAGCTGTAGCTGCCGCCGCCGATCATGCCGAGGGTGGCCAGGCGGGTGCCGAGGCGTTGCCAGCCCGGCCGGTATGCCGCCCGGGAGACCTTGCCTTCCGTCTTGGGCAGGACGCGGCTGCCGGGCCTGAGGAACGTGGCGTCCGTCCGGGCTGTCCCGTCCATGTCGCGTCCGGACAGGAACCGGCCCAGCCCCATGCCCAGGGCTTCGACCAACTCCTCTATTCGGTTGTCGAGTTGGCTTCTCGTCATGATGCGTCTTCCCGCTGTTCTGTGCACCGGCCAGGGGTGAGGTCAGGAGCCAGAGGTGCTTCGCTCTGGGAGGGCAGCGGTCCGGCCTCGTATGTCGCGCGCCCGGCTTGTCTCACCGGCGAGATCCAGTACGCGTACGACGTCCGCAGAGAGCTCTCTGGCCGCAGGCGGGTCGGTGTGAGCCAGGCGGTGCCAGAGGGCGTGGGCGTTGCGGGCGCAGCGCGTGGTGTCCTGCAGCGGCTGGGCGTCGGCTTCGTGGCGTTGTTGGGTGGTGTGGAGCAGGAGCTCGATGGTGTTGCGGCTGTTGGGTTGTCGGCGCAGGGTCAGCCAGGTGCGCAGGGTGAGGATGTTGAGGGTGTGCGGGTGGTGGGGGCCGTATTGCTGTGTGAGTGCGGTTTCGAGTGCGGTGGCGATGGTGATGGCGGCGGCGAGGTCGTGGGTTGTCTCGGCGGTGAGCAGGTGTGTGTAGAGCGGCTGGTGGTGTGGTGGGAGCGGGGCCTGCCAGTCCGGGGCGGTCGCTGGGGTGGGAGTGGGGCGAGGTGGGGTGGGGTGCGGGGTTTCGAGGACGGTGACGTTGCCGTCGGTGTCGACGAGGAGGGGCCAGACGGTGCCGTCGGGTTCTTTGGCGTTGACGCGGACGGTGCGGTCGCAGAGGGCTGCTCTGACGCGGATTTCTGCGAGGGCGGCGACGCGTGGTTCCTGGTGCGGTTCGGCGTGTACCGGTTCTCCGTCGAGGGTGGTGTCGCCGGTTGCTGTGACGGTGATGGTGTAGAGGGGCGTGGCCGGTACCTGGTCGGGGTCGGTGGCAGGCATGGTGCTCTTCTTTCTTTGTTATCCGCCCTGTGGGAAGTACGGCGGGCTCCAGCCCAGGTAGGTGGCGCCCCATTTGGTCTCGATGTCCGTCGCGGGCACGATGCTGATGCGACCTGGGGTTTCGATGTCGTTTGAGGCTATTTTTCCGTCGCCGACGTAGAGTGCGACGTGCCCGGCGCGGCTGCCTGTTGTCCAGAACATGAGTGCTCCGGCCGGGGGGTTGCGGTCTTTGTCGTGCCGCATGTCTTTCGGCATCACGTCCAGGTAGTGGTCCTGGGCGTAGGTGGTTCCGGAGAAGGTCCAGCCGTAGGTGGTGGCGACGAAGGCCAGGCACATGCGGTACCACTGGTCGCTGCCGCCGGAGGCTTCCTGCCGTGCCCAGCGGATGGCGTCCTCGGTGGACCGGCGGTTCTTGACGTTGCCGGGCCAGGAGGCCCGGCCGTCGTGGAATGCCTGGCCTGGTTCTCCGGGGCTGTTCTGGCTGCTGTCCGTGCAGTCGGCGAGGGCTGCCTCGTGCGCACCCGGTCTCTGCCCGGGTGACGGAGCGGACGACGCGCCGTCACGGGTCCGGCCGGTGCCGCTTCTGGCGGTGCGGTCGATGTCGATGCCTGCTTCTTCGGCGATGCTGCGGGCCTCGTTCTCCTGGCCGGTGTACGCGTCGGGGAACCCGCTGCGCTGGACGGCCTGGGCCGCGTCGTTGAGCGTCTTGCTTTCCCACCCCTTGATGTCGGTCAGGCCGGGCGGGTCCCCGGAGTCGCCGCCGAAGAAGAACATGGTGGCCGCGTGGGTGACGTCCATGATCTGTTCCTTGGTGCCCCAGCCGGATGAGGGGCGCTGCTGGAAGACGCCCAGGCTGTCCCGGTCTCCGTGGTCGAGGTTGAGCAGTGACGATTCGGCGAGGCCGGTCATCAAGCCGATGAGCGTGGCGCGTCCGGAGAGGCCGCCCTGCGAAGCGACGCGGTCGATGGTCTTGGCGTTGGCCAGCTGCTGGGCGTGGTCGCTGCCGGTCGCTGGGCCGCCAGTGGTGTCGTACTCGGTATCGGGCCGGCCGGCCTTCCCGCATCCGGATGCGGCGTGGGCCTTCGCTCCGGACATCCCGGCGACCAGTCCGATGGCGATCAGGCCGAACAGGCCGAGGACGGCGACGGGAACGGCAATCTTGATCAGCAGTCCCCGCCCTGCCGCTCCTGCGGCCATGCCTATGACCTCGCGTCCGTCCACGGGGCTCACACCCCCAGGACCCGGGCGACGCGCCAGGTGTTGTCGCTGCTGCGCGTCGCCTCGGTCTGCAGGACGTACGTCTGCTTGTACTGCTTGTAGCCGTCGATGGCGGCCTCGACGGTCACGGTCCGCCATGCCCTGAGCGGGGTGTCGACCGGCATGCCCTGCTCGGCGTTCTTGACTGTGAGGGAAGTGATCCTGGAAATGCCTCCGTTGGAGATCAGTTCGTTCCAGGCCCGGTCGGAGTTCATCACCAGGTTCCGGACCAGGGCGTCCGTCATCCACGGGGCCGCCCGGCGGATCACCGTCTCGTGGCTCTTGTCCACGGGCGGGTTCATCGTCAGATAGGCGCGGGCGAACCCTTCGGCAGCCTTCTCCGGGCTACTGAGGTCGACAGTCGCTGACGGCTCGGCCGACGGCTGCGCAGTCGTCATGCCCGGGGCGCCGTGAGGTTCCGCCAGCTCGGGTTCGGCGGGCGCATCTGCGACCGTGGTGGATTCCGTGGCCTGTTCGTCCTGGTGGAGGAACCACCGGGCGGAGGCCCAGCCGATGACCAGGATCACGACGAGGACAAGCACGGCACCGCCCGCGGTCATCGGCTCACGGCGGCGTTCCTCCTCCAGCACCTGCCTGAGCTCGGTCCGCTCACGCTGCCGGTACTGCTTGCGGGCGCGGCGGCGCGCGCCGCGTCTGCCTCTCTGCGTCTCCTCGGGGTAGTCGTAGCCAGTCTTGAGCATCTCCCGCCACTCCAGCGGGGATCTCGCCTTGCTGTCGTCGTCCTTGCTCACCTGCTCCCACCCCCGTTTCGGGCACCGGGTACGGACATGCGACGGCGGCGGCGTGCGGGCTCGGGGCGCGAAGGGTTCGGGCCGGTGGGCCCGCCCGGACGGACCGGCGCGCTGCGGATGACTTCGCCGCGGATCACCCGCGGCGCGGTGGCCCCGGTACGCGGCAGACGCTGGAACCCAAATGCAGGCGGGGCGCCGGCTTCGGGCCGCAGCGTCGGCGAGGAACGCCCGGCGGGCACCTCGGCCGGAGCGGGCTGGGCCGGCGGGAGTGAGTTCGGGCCTGCGGGCAGAGCCGGGCGCGGCCGGGCCGGGGCGGCTTCGATGGCGCGGCGCGGTGCCGGGGAGCCTGTCCCAGGGCCGTCTGCGACGCTGCGGCCGCGTACGGGTGCGCTCGCCGGGGGCAGTTCCGGCCTGCTCGTTGCCGGGCCCACCTCGCCTCTGCCGCTGCCGGGAGGCAGCGGAGCGCGTGCTCCTTGCGCGGAAGGCGGAGGCGGCAGAGGCCTCCTGGGCATCCCCGATCCGGCAATCCCGCGACCGCCTCCCCCTCCCCCGCCGCCGGGGAAGGGCGAGTACGAGACACGGCCAGGGGCGGAACCAGGGCCGGCGTCGTCGGCAGCCGGCCATCGCATCGGCGGCTTGGACGGGATGCGGCGGCCGAGGCGGCGGGCTCCGCGCCATATCTTCCCGGCGCCCCTCATCGCGCCGCGCGCGGTGAGCAGGCCACCGATGGCGGCTCCGGGACCCATGGCCCTGGAGACACCGACGATCGATTCCATGAGCCTGCGCATCCTGAACGCGGCGATGACGGAGCAGATGCTCAGCCCTGCCCCGGCGAAGTACCCGTACTCACCGATCGTGCCGGTCGTGACACTCGTCATGATCATCGCGGAGCCCAGCACCATGGTGCTGATGAAGCTCTGCAGAGCGAAGCCCAGCAGGAGGTCGAACCACTTGGTGCCCCACTGCCGGGGGCGTCCGGGGATCACCCACAGGCAGGCGAAGAACACCCCGCAGACCAGCAGCATCAGTGCCCCGAGCAAGCTGGCCAGGGACGCGAAGGCCAGCATGATCGCCAGCGCCGCGAACAGGGCCACACCGAGCAGCGCGGCGAACGACACCATCATCCGGCCCAGAGGGCGGTGGCCTTGCCGCCACTTCAGCGTGTCCTGACCGCCGTCGGGGTTCCCGTTGACATTCGTGCTCAGCCATTCCTTACGCTTTTTCGCGCTCGGGCCCTGGTCGAGCAGTTCCTTCCCGTACTCCTTGCATGCCTCTTTGCTGCCGAACTCCGCGATGCACCAGGGCGTGGCGACGTAGGTGCGCCATACCGCATCAGCGGACTTCCGCAGCATCGTGTCGCGTTCATCCTTGGTATACCGGGCTTCGTGGCCGAGCTCGATCGGCTCCTGCGTGCCGTTGCCGAGTCCGGCGTCAGTGGCCTTGAACGCGACCGCAGTTCCAATGGTGCGGGTGGAGTCGAGAGCACTCACCCATACGTTGGGTGTGGTCAGCAGCGAAACAGCCAGGACACCGGAGGCGAAGACCCAGCCGAGCTGGCCCAGCGAGGACCCGGACTTGCGGTGACCGGCCCAGGCGACGAGCGCGCCAACAACCAGGGCTGAAGGCAGGAGCGTTTCGGTGACCGTGCCGGCCGAGGCGGAGATCGCCTTGGTCATGGCCTTCTCTATACCGGGCAGGGAAGTCATCTTGAACGCCCACTGGACACAGACCACGGCCGCACGGCCGACCGTCACGGTCAGACTCATGAAGATATCGGCGAAGATCTCCACGAAATCATCGGTGTCCAACATTCCGTATTCCGTGTCGAGTTCGTAGAGGCCGTCGTTGTTGTAGGTCTCGAAAAAGGTGCCCGCCTCCTTTCCACCGGGCTTAGGGATCTCCGGGGACGGCAGGAGGCCGCCGACGCCCGTCACCTCGAATGTCTTGTGCTCCTTACGCGGGCTGTCGGCCGCGTTGGCGACCGACCCGCACAGCATGAGCGTGGCGAGCACTCCCAGCAGCGGGACAGCCAGGTTCCGCAGTCGTGGCATCCGCCATTTCAGCAGCCTCATTGGGTCTTCCCCAGAGCGGTCCTGACCGGGTCGCCGTGGGCGATGTCTGAGTCGAAGACCGTCTCTCTCTGGTCGACCTGCCAGGTACCGCCGCTGCGGACGAGTCGAAGGGCGTACCGGTAGGTCCGTGAACTCTCCGTCCCCTCGGCAGTGAACATCACCATGACGCCGGTGCCAGCTGGGTGTTCGCTGTTGCCGGGCACGTCTATGGGTGGCTCCGCGGTGACCGGTCCCAAGGAGTCGGCGGCGTTGGACGTTGCCGTGACCGTGCTCTCGGGTGCGGGCGAGGCGATCGCATCCGGGGATTCCGATGGTGCGGCGGAGTGGTGAGGGCTGTAGGCAGCCACGCACTCCTGGACCGTGCGGCCGAAGCGCTGCTGGGAGGTTTGCATCTGGCAGACATGTGTCCAGTCGTGGTCCATCATCGCCTGCTGGTACGTGACAGCAACCGCCATGACGGCCTTGGACCTGTCTGCCGGAGACGCCGCATTACCGCGCGTGTCCTCCTGGGAGGAGCACCCGGCGACGGTCAGCAGAGCGGCCGCTGTGACGACCGTGGTCATAATGCGCTTCATACCGCTGCTCCCTCGGGTTGTTTGGTCAGATCCACACCGTCGTCGGAGACGGGAGTCGTGCTCAGCAGCTGCATCAGTTCCATGGACGGGATGTCCCACTGCACAGTCGCGCTGCTGAACCGGCGGTCGCGCATGATGCAGTGGCCATGGCGGATCTCCTGGGTGGTGTCGACACCGATGGCCTGGATCAGGGCGCGTGTGTGAGGGCCCTGGGGGAGATCGAGGAGGGCCGCGAGCGCGTCCTGCTGTTCCGCGGAGGTCAGCTGGAATCCGAAAACTGTGGTGAGCTGTTCGAGCAGGCCGGTCAGTCCGGCCAGCGACTCGGGGTCCTGGGTGTCCACGACCAGTGCCGTCCGCAGCGCGCGGCCCACCCGGGCCACGTACTGCAGGAAGGAGGCGCCCTCGCGGGTAGCGGTCAGGACGTGCACCTCGGGTACGGCCAGCACCTTCCGCAGACCGCGCAGGTCCTTGCGGCCCGCCATGCTGATCCCGTACGCCAGGAGCGAATGGACCAGTGCCACGCTCAGGCGCTGGTGCACGGACCAGTCCTCGCGCTCGTCGTCGGGGGACGGCAGCGTGATGCCGGGGACCTGGACGACCCACAGTCCGGGTTCCGGTGACAGCAGTGCACCACCTGCGGGCTTGCCCATGAAGGGGGCGCCCAATGCGGTGCGGGACAGCTCCAGCAAGGCGTCACCGGCCTCGCGGGCGAGCTCGTCCTGGGACTGCCGCAGGTGCTCGATCACCTTCCAGGTGCGCGGGTCGCCGGCGGCGATCACCTCGTTGACCGCCAGCTGGATCGGTGTCTCCGCGCCGCGCATCCGCAGGTGCTGCGGCAGGGCGATGCCCAGCTGGGCGGGTACCTCCGTCTGGGCGCGCTCGGCGCCCTCGCCGGTCAGCAGCATGAACAGGTCGGCGATCCCGGCGAACTGCGCTCCGGTCTCGATCAGTTGGGCGTTCAGGCCGTAGTACCGGCCTGCGGAGACCAGGCCGCCCATGTCGCCCTTGAAATCCAGGGCGAGCACGAACGATCCGCGGAAGGCTGCGTCCAGCAGTGACAGCATCATCGCGGTCGTCTTGCCTCTGCCGGACCGGCCGATGAACGCGGTCGTGGTCGCGTCCCCTCGGTCGGAGCCACCGGTGAGGTCGTTGCGGACGACTCCGGGGGTCGTGCCGGTGAGGAAGCCGATGATCGGGCCCTCGTCATCTCCGACGGACGCGCCGCCCCAGAACCAGCTGCCCGCGAGTGCGCCGACGGTGCGGGTGTGCATCAGATCGGGGATGCGGACCCTGTCGCCGGGCTGCGACTCCAGCCACGCTTCGCGCTGTTCCTCCTCCAGGACGCTGACCTCGATGCCCATGCCGCCGTAGTGCGTGATCACTGCGTCGACCCGCGCCCGCAGGTCTTCCAGCGACGCGTCGCTGCTGACGACGATCCGGGGGTGGTCCTCCAGGAGTGTGACGTCCTCCCGCTTCATGTCGCGCGAGAGGGCCTCCATCGTCTCC
Organism: Streptoverticillium olivoreticuli subsp. olivoreticuli; assembly: GCF_003391135.1. Lineage (GTDB taxonomy): Bacteria > Actinomycetota > Actinomycetes > Streptomycetales > Streptomycetaceae > Streptomyces > Streptomyces blastmyceticus. Next base: position 414,290 of record NZ_CP031455.1, read on the forward strand.
TCGGTCTCCTGGATCTCCTGGCCCGTCTCCCCCGCGGAGTGCTCCGACGCGCTCTGCCGCTGCTCCTTGGCCAGGCGGCGTGCCTCGTCGATCTTCTTCAGTGCGTCCCGGCGGTGCATCACCTTGAACCGCACGGAGGGTTCGGGGTTGACGGGCAGGAACGTCACCTCCGGGTCGACGTCCTCGCCTTCCCACTCGGGTACGTAGGTGATCTCGGAGACGGCCCGCAGCCACTCCCCTGCCCCCGGTGACTCCATCTGCTCCGGGAAACCCGTCATCGCCAGAACGGCGGTCCACGCGGCGACCTCGCCCCGGCCGTCGAGCAGGCGCACGTGGTCGGGGTAGGGCAGGACGCGGCCGCGTACCAACTGCGCGATCTTCGCTCCGCTGATCACACCGTCCCCGTCGGGAGCGGGCAGTACCGTGCCGCGGTGCTGTTCACGGGCGATCGACCAGGCCAGCATCTCCACCGTGGCCGGCTGCGCCTTCCACGGCGTGGTCTCCAGTTGGCGCCCCAGCCGCCGGGCCAGCGCGTCCAGGCGCGCGAGCTCGCGCGCAGGCACGGCGGAGGAGCCGATGCCGAACGCGCTCTGCGCTCCGGCGCGGCCGCGGGCGGTGGCCTGGCTGGAGCGTTCGGCGATCCGTACTCCCAGCAGCAGGTGACGGGTCGACAGCCCCAGGTCCTCCAGCCGTCGTACCCGGGCATCGGCCCACGCCGGGAAGTCTCCGGCCGTGAACAGCCGGCCGGCCTCGGTGCGGTAGTCCTTCGCGTCCAGCGGCGACCAGACCACCTTCAAGTGGCAGTCGTACCCGGCCAGCAGTCGCGCCAGCGCCCGTGCCGCCTGGTCGTGCTCGGCATCGCGCGCGCCCTCGCTCATCAGGTCGGTGTTGGAGCTGCCCAGGACGTACCACGCCTGCGCGTGCGTCTCCGTCACGATCAGCCCGTCCGCGATGGCGACATACCGTGGCGGCGGCGCCGAGCGGTCCCCTGCCACCCCGGCCAACCGTGCCATTCCTTTCAACAGCCTCATGCCCGTCCTCCCCTTATTACTGCTTGGTGCGGCCGCGCCGACGGGCGCGATAGACGACGTCCGGCCCGTACAGGCGCGGTCGGATATCGAGCGTCACCGCCCGCCCGGCCGCCGATTTCGGCTCGTCGCCTCCCAGCAGGCCCTCCACACCGCCCATCCCGGGCAGCTCCGCCAGGCGCCCGGCCCTCTCCCCCAGCCGGGCCCGCAGCGGCAGCCACTCAGCACGCCCCGCCGCACGGCGCCCGCCGTTGATCACCGGTCGGTGACCGACCATCAGGTAGCGGACCGTCAGAGCCCAGTGAGTGAGATTCCAGCGGCGGTCGATCCGCTTGCTGCGCTGCGCGCCGTAGTAGGTGATCAGCGCGGGCGGCACGAAGTAGAGGACGAAGAAGACCCTCGACGGCCACCCGAACACCAGGAACAGGACACCGACCCACACCACATAGATCACGAAACCGGTGACCAGCAGACGGCGCGGAGGCCCCTCCCCCAGATCGACGCCGAGCAGTTCGTGCTGCCGGGTCTCCAGATCGAAATGCCGGGTGTAGGTGTGCCCGACCCTCATGTGCCGACCACCTTGGTCCAGACATCCACCAGCACGGTCTTGGTGACATCTGACGCGTATACGAATCCGGCGACCACGACACCGGCCATCACGTGGGTGATCAGCCCGCCCCACTCGCGCTTCGCGTAGTGCCCGATCCCCCGGACGATCAAGATGATCAGGAAGACGTTCCCGGCGACGGTGATGACCCAGTCCTTCAGTTGCACCCCGCTGGTCAGCGCGGCCAGGGTCTGGTTGCCCATCAGTGCTCCCCCTCAGATATCTGCAGGCGGTTCGGGCTCATGCCGCGCCGCCCTGGATCTGCGCGACCTGCCAGCGCGCGGCGGATGCCGAGGACACGCGGGTCAGCTCGATGCGGTAGGTCTGCGTGATCTCGGCACCGGAGAGCTTCCACGCGACGACGGCTGTCCCTGTGCGGGTGTCACTACTGCCGTTGTCGGCAGACCAGTTCTGCAGGCTCCCGAGCGTCACGCCGGAGGGCAGGGGCGCAATGGACGCGCCGGGCGCGGTAACCGAGTCAGCGGTGCCGTTCGCATACGCGGCGACGAACCCCTCCACGACACCCCGGGTCGACTCACTGAACGGCAGATCGACGCTCGGGACGGCCTGCTCCGGCACCGGCGGCGCACTCCTGGGGACACCGACGATGCCGGGCTGCCCGGTCACGACGATGCGCCCCTCAGTGGAGACCACCGGCACCTCCAGCCCGACCCACCGCTGCTCGGGCGCCGACGGCTTGTCCTTCTTGTCCTTCGGCTCCGCGGCCGGCGTGCTCACCAGGACATCCACGTGCACACGGGCCCGCTTCCGGTCCTGCTGGGGTGCCACGGCCCCGGGCTGAGCGACCAGAACGTCCTGATGACCTTTCGCGTTCCAGCCCGCGGCCGCGTCCGTTCCCGAGGGAAGGTCCCGCGCCAGCTCCTTCGCTCTTACCTCCGGCGCGCCCTCGTCCCACGTGAGGAACGTGCGCGCGTACCGGGCGGCAACGGACTGGGCCTCCTGGACGGGGTATGCCGGTGCGGCCTTTTCCTTCGTCGGCGCGGGCAACGAGTTCTCCTGGGGCCAGAACCACGTCCGTACGCCGGTGACCACGGCGAGCCCCACCACCAGCCACAAAGCAGCCCTGCCGAAACTGGCCGCGAACCTCGCGCCACTGCTCTCGTCCTCAACCGCCCACGGAACCCGGCCCGCATCCGGCGGCCGCGCACGGCCGGGCCGGGGCAACCGTAATCCCTTTGGCGCCGCCTCCTGTTGCAAGTGCTTACCGGCGGTCACCCACGCTTGAGCGCCTTTCGGCACATGCGAAGTCCCGGACGATTCGGCATCCGGAGTGCGGGCGGCTTGCTCCTCGCGGGGCGCAGGAAGGTTGAGAATCAGTCTGGCTATTCTCCCGACAGACGGCATCAGGCAGTGACCTCCCACGCACGGGCACGGAACACAGAGCTCTCGACGGACGCGCCAATCCACATGCGGAACACGCCCTGGAATCAGGAGACTTCCCGCCGGAAGATCTTCCAGGTCCACCATTCCAACCCACGGATCAGGGGAATGCAAGCACCATTTCACCCTGGGGATACGCGCGAACACGCACCGTTTCTCGCCAGGCGAGCAACCAGGCTGGAGTGCGAACTCCTTGCTCGGGTGGCGAGAAGACAAGGCATCAAGGGGCCTTCAGCGGCTACGAATTGGACAGCGAATACGCTGTGCGTGCATGCAACACCCGTTACCTGGAGGAGAGTCACCTGTGCGCGCAATCGTCATGACGGAGTTCGGCGGCCCGGAAGTCCTGCGACTCGCCGACGCCCCGGATCCCGAACCCCGTCGCGGCCACCACCTCGTCCACGTGACACGCGCCGGCGTGAACTTCGCAGACCTTCATGTGAGGGACAACAGCTATCTCGCGGACGTACCCCTGCCCTACATCCCCGGCAACGAGGTCGTCGGGACCATCGGTCCGGGCGGCCGCCGTATCGCCGGGCTGATCCGCGGCGGCGGCTATGCGCAGAAGGCGCTGGTCCACACACGCGTCAGCTGGGACGTGCCCGACGACATCACCGACGACCAAGCTGTCGCCCTGGCCCTGCAAGGCAACTCCGCCTGGCACCTGCTGCACACGTCGCTGCGGATCGCCGACGGCGAGACCGTCGTCGTCCCCGCCGCCGCTGGCGGGCTCGGCTCACTCGCCGTCCAGCTCGCCGCCCATGCCGGGGCGAAAGTCATCGCGCTCGCCAGCACGGCGGACAAACGCGACCTCGCCGTGAAACTGGGGGCGTACGCGGCCGTCGACTCGACCTCCGAGGACCTGACCGAACGCATCGTGGAGGCGGCAGGCGGCCCGGTGCATGCCGCAATGGAGATGACCGGCGGCCGCACCTTCGATGCCACCCTCGCCGCCGTCGCCCCCCGCGGCCGTCTCGCCGTATTCGGGTACGCCAGCGGTGACATCGCCACCGTCACCACCAGGGCGCTGATGGAGCGCTCCATCACGGTCGCCGGCTTCTGGCTCCCCCACCTCTACACAGACCGCAGTGCACTGCCCGACTCGGTGGAAGCCCTGTTCGCCGCAGTCCGCTCCGGTGCTCTGAAACCGCTGCCCGGCACCACTTACCCACTGCAGGAAGCCGCCCGCGCCCACCAGAACCTCGCCTCCCGCACCCAAACCGGGAAGATCTCCCTCGACACCACCCAGCCTCAGTAGTATCAGCAGCACCCTCCGTAACAGCCGCGAGCGAGCTGCCTATTCACGGCTGTTACGCGGGGACGTCGTGCTACCGCGAGAGGAGCACGGCTCTGCCACAGGGGAGGAACCACAGACCATGGTCACCAACGTCAGCGGAAGCAGTTCGGACCACGCGGAGCGCGTCTTCCTCGTACAACAGGCATTCGCCGAACTCGGCGGCTCCGACCACAGCCCCGCCGAGATAGCCGAGACCACCGGCCTCGACGACTCCGTCATCAGCCGCATCCTGCAATCCGGCATCTACCAGGGCGTGTTCGACCGGGTCCGGCGCGGCCGGTACCGCCTGCGAGCCCAGGCCGCCGCACTCGCGTTCACCGCCCTCGACCACCGCCTGGACAACGACCTGGTCCACCAGACCCTGCAGGAACTGCGGGTAGCCACCGACGGCGGCATGACCTTCCTCTACATGATCGCCCCCTTCACCGGCGCCGCACGGCAATGCGTGGACATGGCCGTCGGCGACAGCGACCTCGCCGAACTCGGCATGACCCCACGCGACGTCCTGTCGGTCACCCGCTCACTGCGCACAGGAGCCTCGGGCCGTACGATCCTCGCCTACCTGCCCGAACAGCTCCAGCAGCGTGTCCTCGCCGAGCCCGTACCCGACGAAGCCGGACCCGGCGTCTACACCGACAACGACGCACTGACCGCCTCACTGATCGACGTCCAAGACCTCGGCTACGCCCTGGGACAACAAGAGTGCATGGCCGGCTGGAACTCCGTGGCAGCACCCGTCATATGGGACGGAATCATCATGGGCGCCGTACTCCTCCTCAAGCCGGCAGCCATCATGCCCACCGCACCGGAACCGGTCATCGAAGCAACGAAGGCCGCAGCGGCCCTGCTCAGCCGCCACGGCGCCAGCCAGCCAAACCCCAACTGAACCTGTAACGGGCTTCTCGCCGCCCCCTAAACTGGCCCGGTCCGGACAAAGCGGCGCCCTCCCCACTTCGATTGGGGAGGACACCGCCCCGGTTCAGGTGATCAGTCGGTGAAGACGTTGCCGAGCCAGCCGCCACGCTGCACCTCGGCGAGGAACGTAGCCCAGGCTGCGGACGCCAGCACGAGGGCGGGGCCCGTCTTCCACTTGGAATCGCGGACGCCGACCTGACCTGTCAGGTCGGCGAGCTCGACACAGGCGTTGCCCGAGCCGCTGTAGGAGGACTTGAACCAGGCACCTTCAGGTGCGACCACCCAGAGCGTGGCCGGGTCCTCGTCTCGGGCGATCTCTCGCCCTGGGGATTGGACGACTCGTTCCTGGCGCAGTCCACCATGGAGCGGTACGGGACCGAGCTGACAGCCACCGCGCGGTTCGAGGAAACTGCCGCGATCCTGCGCCACGCGCTGACCGGGGAGGGCGGCGGATACGCCGTGCTGCGCCTGGGAAACCTCGCCAAGGCCCTGGGGACCGGCGACCGGTTCCGGCAGCTGGCGACGGCCTTCGCGGCCGAGGTGGCGGTCCCATTCTCACCCTTCCCGCGGTGGCCCCTGTGGAAGGACATCGGGGTCAAGGTCGACAAGAACCCCGGGCGCTCCAGCCTCATCGGGTACAACGCGTTCCACATGGACCTGGTGAACGCGACCCGGCCCCCGGACTACACCACGCTTTTGTGCGTCCGTCCCGACCCGCTCGGCGGCGGCGGCCCCAGCATCCTCCCCGACGCCCAGGCGGCGGTGGCCCGGCTATCGAAGAACAGCCGCGCCCTCCTGGCCGAGACGGCCTACCACTACGGGACCTTCTTCGACCTGTTCGGCGTGGGCGAGGAGTACAAGCCGTTTCCGATCCTGGACGGCTCCGACCCGGGTGAGGGGTTCGTCCGGTTCACCGCCAAGATGCTGAAGCGGTCCCAGCTCGGCCAGGCGCACGCCGACGCCGCCCGGGAGCTCGCCGTGGAGCTCGTCCGGGGTCAGGTCTCCTTCATGCTCCAGCCCGGGGACTACCTCATCGTGAACCAGCGCCATTTCCTGCACGGCCGGGAGGCGCTCTGCAGCGGCCAGGAGACCGTCCCCGCTACCGACAGGCGCCTGCTCCTCCAGTTGTTCCTGCGCGCGAGGGCAGGCGCCGACTCGGCGGTGTAGCCGGCCGACGGCACCGGTGACCCACCGAGTCCTGCTCCGGGTCGAGCCGCCGAGCACGCGGCACGGCCACGGGGCGGGGCCCGGTCGGGCCGCCGCTCGCCCCGCCCTCTCGCACGGGCGCTAGATGCGCGACTTCCGCAACGAGTGCCAGGCCGCACCCGCCAGCGCACGCGCGGACCGCGGTACCGAGAGATGTTCGTGCTCCCGGTACAGGGCCCAGTTGAACGGGACCAAGCCCAGCTTATTCGAGGACAGCGATCCCGCCCGCTGGGCCCGGTAGACCGCCAGCGGTTCCCGCACAGCCCGGGCGTCAACACCATCACGCATGATCGACAACCACAGCGCGTAGTCCTGTCGCTTGGGCATGTCCGGCATCAGCCTCGCCCCCAGGACGTTGCGGTCGTACATGGCGGTCAGGGCCCCGATGTGGTCATGGACCAGCATCGCGCGGTAGTCCACTCGGGCCGGTGCCCACACCACCCGCCCGTTCGGGACGAAGTCGACGGCCTCTCCGTCGTGATCGGCGTCCATCTTGAAGTAGGAAGTGAACGTCAGCGGCGTCCCGGCCGCCGCGACGAAGGCGAGCTGCTTCTCCAGCTTCGTCGGGAGCCACATGTCGTCGCTGTCGAGAAAAGCAACGTAGTCACCCCGGGCCCGCGCGATGGCCAGGTTCCGGGCCCGGGCCGCGCCCCCCTGCCGGGCCGCCGCCTCCGGCCGGACCCGCTCGTCCTGCCGGGCCAGCTCTCTCAGCAGATCCATCGAGTCGTCCGAGGACGCGTCGTCGGTGATCAGCAGTTCGAGATCGGTGTGCGTCTGCGCCAGCACCGACCGAACTGCGGGCCCGAGCGTGGCCGCCGAATTGTGTACCGGCATCACCACAGAAACCAGGGGCACAGCCGCTCCTTACCCAGAATGGAGTCGTCATGGATGCTGTCGTCGCCGGCCAAGGCTACGTGGGACTGCCACTCGCCGTGCACGCCGCCGAGATAGGCCACCGCGTCGTCGACTACAACGTGGACCCGGACCGCATCAAGCGGCTCACCGCCGGCGATTCGCACGTGGAGGAGGTGGCCTCCTCACGGCTCGGCGCGGTGCTGGACACCGGGGCCTACTCCGCGACCGCCGACGCCGCCGCGCTGGCCGACTTCGACATCACGGTGATCACCGTGCCGACCCCGCTGCGGGACGGCGCGCCCGACCTGACCTACACCGAGTCCTGCGCCCAGACCCTGGGCGAGCACCTTCGCCCAGGATTCGCGGCACCCTGGCCGACCAGGAGTACGACGAGCTCCCCGACAGCAGCCACGAAATCGGCACGATCGAATGGGTTCCCTACCGCAAAACGGCCAAGCTGCCGATCTTTCCTCCCATCGGCCCCTCCCTCGCATCCCTACCGACCCCACATGCCGCCGTCACCGACGCCGCACTGGACGCCGTCACTGACAACAATTACACCTGGGTCTGACCGCATTCATCGTCATGGATAGCCAGGTCGACCCGCCCCTGGGCGCACTTCGGGCCGCTGCGACAGTTCACGCTGGCCAACTCGAACCACCCCAACCACACCGTCCAGACCCACCAGTTGCACCGCTACTGCGTCGGCGCAACCAGAACACCCGTCGCCCCGAACGCCCTGGCTGCCCAGCGCCGCGAACGCGCCCGGGTCCACAGCGAGAAGGACAACCGCTGGGGCGACCGCCCTCTCGCCGCCGCAGCCTGACCAAGTGGGAGACCCCGCCGTGCCCAGGTGCGGAGATCAGACGACGGCCAGGCTCTTCGCCATGACCCGCTCCCTGCCAACGCCGTCGGGCAGAAGGTCGTCTGGCTCACCCGTGTCCGTGAAACCGTGCCGCTCATAGAGCGCGGCCGCCTTGTGGTTGTCCGGCATCACGGACAACCGCAGCGTCGTGGCACCGCGCTCCGTCCCCCACCGCTCGACCTCTTGGATCAGGTAGTCGCCCACGCCCTGGCCCCGAGCCCTGGGGTTGACCCACATCGAGATCAACTCCACGTTCCCTGCTTCCTCGCCCGGCACTCCACTGACCATGCCCACCGGAAGGCCGTCGAGGAGCGCGACGAGATCGTGCGCGCCAGGAATCGACAGACGCGCACGCCAGCGTTCCTCTCGATCGCCCGAGCCCTGCCACTCCGCCAGCGTCGATCCGAACACATAGGGCGCCTCAGCAAGCGCCGCCAGTCACAACTCCCGCCAAAGGGGCCAGTCGTCTGATTCCAATGTGCGCAGTTCAAGCATGATCCAGACCCTGCCCGCCCGCCGGGGCGACAGCAAGTTGATTACAACCACGCAAACGAGGTCGTTCAGCCCTTCGACCAACCGGAACCGGGGAACAGCAATGACTCACGCACCCGCAGGCCACGAGACCCCGGTGAATCTATGCGGTCACAGCACTAAAAGGACAGTCAGTTGACCATCTGCCGGACTCGGTCTTCCCTGGCCATCGTCCGGCGCCACGGCACAGGGGGGAGATAGTAGCGCCGTGAAACCGTTGGCACGATAGCGCGCCAAGCATGCCAAAATGCCCCCATCTATGAAGATGGGGGCATTTCACTGCTCTGCGATCACCAGATCAGGTGATCGAACTCCCCAGCCTTGATGCCGAGGACGAACGCCCGCCACTTGGCGGGCGTGGTGGTCACGATCACTTCCGGAGCGTCGCTTTCCCGGATCACGATGTCGCCGTCACGCGCCCCCGTTTCCACGCACTCGTCTCGATCCCCGGAGAATGAAGACTTCTGCCACTTGACTTCCGACATCTTCAGGCCTTCACAGTTGATTCGCGATGCTGCGGATAAAATCCCTCGACTCTTTTGGAGGTAGGGATGTCCTCTTGGCGTATCCCAGAATGCTGCGGTAATTCTCTAGATGGGATTCCGCGTCGAGAAAAAGTGAGCCGTGGGCGGTATCGATCTGGACCGTATCCAGTTTGGATACCGCGCCAGCGGCGTACGTAGCCGAGGTGTTCGCCCCGGGGAACGAGCCGGCGGCGAACGTGATCACTCGAATCGCGACTCCCTCCTGGCTGCTCACCTCGATCAATCTGTCGAGCTGGCGCCGTTGGCCGTCCGTACCTGCATGAAGCATCCGCAAAGCTGATTCGTGAATCACGAAGGTGCATGACGTGGCGGGGTTACGCTGCATGACACACTTCCGTTGCATCCGGTGTGATACGCGGCGTTCAACTTCTATCGAGGCGAGCGGTGGAACCGTGTTCATGAACAGACTGCGTGCGTACTCCTCGGTCTGAAGGAGGCCAGGGATGTACGCAAATTGAAGAACCGTCAAGCTGGAAGCGTTGTATTCCATCTCGGCGAGGTCAAGTGCGCTGGGAGAGAGGGCTCCCCGGTACTCCTCCCACCAACCCTTACCCCGGTCTTCCGCCATGGCAACAAGAGCGTCAACGTACTTCTTGTCAGGGCATGCGTAAATTTGGGCGAAGGTTCTGATTCGCTCCTCACTCATTCCGAGGCGCCCCGCCTCCGTGTTGCTGATGCGGGTGCGATCAGCGCCCAGTTCTCGACCAGCGCCCAAGGGCGTCAGCCCGGCCTGCTCGCGCATCTTCCTCAACTCGGCACCGAGCCGCTGCTGACGTCCGGTGGGTGTCGTTCTCGGCGGCATGCCGCTCCTTCCCCTGATCCCTGCGGACAGTCTCGCGTGCGACCTCCAGGAGGTCCAGAGGGTGCACTATTTTACCTAGACGGTTGCATGGATTCCCGGCATCGCCCTATGGTCATGACAGCACCGAGCGGCACGCCGGGAAGACCCGAAGTGCAGCTGCCTGCATGCCTGTTGAGGCATCCCGGGAGGCGGCCAAGCCACGGACGGCGGTTCCGCGCAGGTCCCATGACCTCGTTGGGAGAGACGTGATGAGTACAGCGACACTCAGCAGTCCCCGCACCACCACCGAGCAGCAGCCCGAGGAACAGCCCGCCCAGACCTACCGCATGACCGCTCCGGCCGTGCCGACCACCGTCCGGGTGGCACGCGACGTCGTCGCCGCCTTCCTGATCGCCAATGGAGCCGGGCCCTTAGCCTTGATCCACCGCCGGACGCCTTGTGGATAACGTCTTGGAAAACAAGAAAGTGCCTTGTGACCTGCAATGATGGGAGTTCTTCAGGCTTCCAGCACGCATAATCAGCAAGGCACTTCCGAGATGCAAGTTTCCCACACGCCAGCGGCGGTCTCCGCCGTGTTCGATGACCCGAATCTGATCGCGCATGCCGGGCTGGTCCCGGTGATGCGACTGGCCGGGCGGTGCGGTCTGCCCCGGCTGGTGACGGAGAAGGTGAGGCTGACCGGGGCGAAGAACGGCGCGGGTGCGGCGGCGGACGCCAAGGTCACCAGCATCGTGGCCGGCATGGCCGCAGGGGCCGACAGCATCGACGACCTGGGCGCGCTGCGCCACGGCGCGATGCCGACCGTGTTCCGAGGGATCCGTGCCCCGTCCACCCTGGGCACCTTCCTCCGCTCCTTCACCCATGGCCATGCCCTCCAACTCCACGCTGTCCACCGCAGGTTCCTCGCGGAACTGGCCGCGCACACCCCGCTGCTGCCCGGCTCCGACGAGAAGGCATTCATCGATGTCGATTCCACCCACAAACGCGTCTACGGCCGGGCCAAGCAGGGTGCCGAGTACGGCCGGTTCAAAGGCATCCGCACCCTGCACCCCCTGCTCGCCACGATCTGCACCCCCGCCTCCCGGCCGGTGATCGCCACCGTGCGGATGCGCCGCGGCAAAGCCGCCGACTCCCGCGGCGCCCCGAAACTCGTCAGCGAGGCCCTGGCCACCGCCGTCGAGGCCGGCTGCACCGGCATGCGCATCCTGCGCGCGGACTCGCAGTTCTACAACGCCGGTGTCATCGCCGCCTGCCGCCGGGCCGGCGCCCACTTCTCGGTCACCACCGGCATGAACCCCTCCATCAAACGGGCCATCCACAGCATCCCCGACACCGCCTGGCAGCAGATCACCTACCCGACCGCAGTGCCCGACCCGGAGACCGGCGACCTCATCCCGGACGCCGAAGTCGCCGAGATACCCGTCTACGCCGCCTTCGTCAGCCGCAGGAAAGCCTCGCGGGTCACGGCCCGGCTGATCGTGCGCCGGGTCCGTGACCTCGCCAAACCCGCCACCGTGGGCGAGCAGGGCGAGTTGTTCCCCGTCTGGCGCTACCACCCGTTCTTCACCGACAATCCCGCCCGGACCCTCCAGGCCGAGCAAGAACACCGCCACCACGCCGTCGTCGAACAGGTCATCGCCGACAGCAAAGCCTCCGCCCTGGCCCACCTGCCCTCGGGACACTTCCATGCCAACTCCGCCTGGCTGACCCTGTGGGCGATGACCTGCAACCTGCTGCGGGCGGCCGGCGCACTGGCCTCCGCCTTCCACGCCAAGGCCACCACCGCCACTCTCCGCACCCACCTGGTCCAGGTTCCGGCCCGGATCGCCCGCTCCGCACGACGCATCACCCTGCACCTGCCGCACAACTGGCCCTGGCAGCATGCCTGGACACACCTCTTCGACACCGTCCACGGCCCACCCGGCTGACACGACCAGCCCCTACCCGACCCGCCCACCGCCAGGGCCCAACCGGAACCGAACCCGTGGAAAAGCTGGGCAGACCAGCGACTACAACCTGCCCATGCCCAACCACCGACCTCAAACCGGCTCGAAACCGGTCACAAGATCACTCCCCAAACCACGTCGGTGGATCAGGGCTTAGCCGAGGACGCCCGCCTGTGCGTCTCGGAAACCGTGACCAACGTCGTGAGGCACGCGAAGGTGCCGCACCTCGACGTCGAGGTGACGGTGCACCCCAACCGAACAGTGATCGCGGTCCGGGACTCCAGCACCTCCGACCTGCCCCTTTCCCGTGACGTCAGTTCGGATGACGAAAGCGGGCGCGGCCTGATGATCGTCTCCAGCCTCGCCGCCAACTGGGGCGCCCAATGGGTATGGGACCGCCCTGGTCTCCAGCTCATCGGCAAGCGCGTATGGTTCGAGCTGCGCACCGACCGTGCGGTGAGCACGTGATCAGGGCGCAGCAGTTCACGGTGTGCCGCATCGGCCGCAAGAACCGGAATGCCGACTACTGGCTGCACTTCAACCACAAGACCCTCGTGGAGATCCCCGAGCGGGTGGCCCGCGAGCTGGCATACGAACTCGCCGACCATGTCGGTCTGATGGTGCACCCGGCCGTCGAGGACGAGGGCCGCATCGCCCGCCGTGCCCGGATCGTTCGCCGCGTTCGGATCGTCTTGCGAGGTGGGGCTCGTGTACGGGGGTGACCCGTGGCCGGTGATCGTTGCCGCCGGCGTGCTGATGCTCACGGTGGGGTTCCTCGTCGCCCTCGTCATGTGGTGGTCCACACCACCGGCGGGGAGATCTTTCACCCCGCCGCCCGTGGACGCTCCGGGCAAGAAGTTCGACTTGCTACTGCTTCGACCGGCCGGTGAGTGTCCTCGTGATCGATCCAACGCAAGCCAGGATCACGTACAGAGCCAAACACGCCCGGCGGTCAGCCTGTTCGTGGCGTCGCATCCGTCCTGCACCGCCCGGTCACGAGGGGGCGGGCGGTACAGGAAAGGGGAAGCCTCCCGCGCGGGTGCCGACCTCATAGGCGTACCCGTACGGTGAATCCCCGGGCAGGGTCCGGTCGATGACAGCCGACCGGACCCTGCCGCATGCACAGCGATGGCACGGTCCCGGACCGCGCGTGGCAGCGGCCTGGCCTCCGCCAGCCCTCATACCCACCGCACCAGAACCGGTCATCGAAGCAACGAAAACCGCAGCAGCACCACTCAGCCCCGCGGCGCCAGCCAGCAGAACCCCGACTGAAGCCGTCATGAGCCGCCCCTGCAGAGGTGGCTCCCCCCTGCGAGCACCACGTCATGACCCGATCAATCACCTGCTGCTTCATCGGTGTCACCCGCTCCCGACCGCAGCCCGGTCCAGGCCACCGTCTCCGACGGATCCTGTCCCCCAGGACACCGTCGGCCGACGGTGTTCCCCACCGCCCCGGGTCCGGTACCCACACCACATGCCACGTGCTCAACAGACGCCTACCCTGACGCTTGAACACGCTCAATCATCAGGGAACTCTTGCTCGTCGACGCTTGGTGTCCATGTACCCGAGGCGTACTCGTCCCGGAGCGCGTGGGCGGCGACGCGGGCGCTGTCCGCGGCCAGCCCGGATTCCAGCATCACCTGATGTGCTGTTTCTGCCAGGGAGCTCGTTGCGGGGATCACGGTCTCCAGCCCACTGGGCAGCAGGTCGCGGGGCCGGTACCAGTCCCGCATCTCCGCCTCGCCGTACTCGTCGGCCTGCGGCTTGGTGGCATGCCAGCGCACGGTTTCCTCGAACGGGATGTCCAGGTAGTACAGGTAGGTGTGCCCCCGGTGGTCGCGGCGCAGCGCCTCGATCATCTCCCCGTAGTGCGCGGCGTACAAGATGCCTTCGAGGACGACGTGGAAGCCGTGCTCGATCGCGTAGCGGGCGGTGATGTTGATCAAGCCGATGTTGGCGCCGTCGGGCGTATCGCGCTCCCGCAGCACGATACGGCGGAGGTTGTCCTGGCCGACGAGGGCGATGCCGCGCCCGTACTGGTTGCGCAGCTCGGCGGCGACAGAGGTCTACCGGATGCAGAGTTGCCCCGCAGGATGACCAGACGGCTATTGTCGGTCCCAAAGGGTGCTGAACGGTGCTTCGTGGACTGCTGGGTTGTCACTCGACGTCCCCGGCGTAGAAGGCGTGCGCCATCCCCGCTGCGGCCTGGACGGCGAGCCCGGGGAGCAGCCGTTGCAGGAATGGGGGGATCATCGACAGGCTGGCCACCTTGTCGAGCGGGACCCATTCGATGCCGGTCTGGTCGTCGTCGTGGTTGGTGCCGCCGAGGGCGGCGGGTTCGTGCAGGATCTCGCACCAGAAGACGGCCTCGACGCGGTGGTGGCCAGTCTCCGGTGGGATGTTGCTCTCGGGGTGGTTCCCAGGAATGTGCTCGCGCAGCAGGAGCATCTGGCCGGCCGTGACGCGGACCCCGGTTTCCTCAAGGACTTCGCGCTCGGCGCAGGCGGCCAAGGTCTCGCCAGGCTGCTGCCCGCCGCCGGGCAGCCAGTAGTTCTCCACGTTCGGGTCGGGCCAGGTCCCGCGCGCCAGAAGCACGAGGCCGTCGCGGACGACGAGGCCGGAGGCGGCGTTACGGAGATAGAAGCCATCGGCAGGCTGCTGGGTCGTCATCGCCCGTACGGTAGTGGGATCGGCAACTCGCCGACAGCAGTTCGCAGTTCTTGCACCGGCCCGGAGGAGGATTCCTCTGGACCGGTGCTGTCACCACAGGTCCAGGATCTCGAGTAGCTCGGCAACACGTGGCATCGCAACGGTCGGCTGGCCGGTCAGCAAGCCCTCGGGAAGCTCGACCTTGCTGTCCAGGCGGATCATCTCCCGCCAACGCACGGCATCGTCCCACTGCGCACGCCAGGCAGGGCGGATCTGCTGGTGGGGGATGTGTTCAAGGCGGCGTCCACTGGCCAAGAGCCGAGCGGCGGTCGTGGGTCCGATGCCGCGGATGCCGGCGATATTGTCGGACTCGTCTCCGGTCAGCGCCCGGTAGTCGGGCCACTGGTCGGCGGTGACCTGAAAGCAGGCGTGCACCGCGTCGCCGTCGATGAGGCGGCGGCTCTCGGCGAGCATGGTGTTGAGTACGCGGACTCGCGGGTCGGCGAGCAGCTGGTAGAAGTCCTTGTCGACGCTCATGATGTCCACGGCACGATCTTCGGTGCGGGCAGTGGCAGTCAGGGTGGCGATCACGTCGTCGCCCTCGCAGCCGTCCTGCTCGATCCAGCGGACCGAGGCTAGGTCCAGGACCCGTCTGATGTCCGCCAGCGATTCGATCAGCCCGGGCTCCGGCGCTGGCCGGTGGGCCTTGTAAGCGGCGTCCTCGTCGGCGCGGGCAGCGGAGCCATTCTCCGCGTCGAAGACCACGAAGATCTCGGATCCGGAGGCATGAGCGAGGTGCGCCTTGCGCAGGAGCGCGGCGAACCCGAAGACGCCCGTCAGGTCACGCGGCGCACTGCGGGCCTGGATGCGGGCCGGGAAGCCGTACCACGCCCTGTAGAGCAGGTTGTGGCCGTCGACGAGCAGCAGCGGGGTAGAGGTGGTCACGGCGGTCTCCAGGTGCCAGTGGTGCTGGTGGGTGCCTGTGACCGCGGCGGACGGGTATCCGGTACCGGATGGCCGGTGAGTCTATCGGCTGCCTGTCCGCTCCGGGCGCCACACCATGCGCTGGTAGGGGATCGGCCGGAACCCGAGCTCCTCGTACAGGCCGATGCCGGACTCGGTGGCGGTGAGGGCGGCCGAGGAGCAACCCTGGGCGGCGAGCCAGTCACGGGCGGCCCGGGGGACGCGGCGGGCGTAGCCACGGCGACGGTATGCAGGGTCGGTGGCGACCTGGTGGATCTCCCCGTGCCACAGGGCCGTGGAGCGGTGGCCGGGCAGTCGTGGGGAGAGCCCGGCGCCCGCACACGAGGCCAGTCTGCCGACGGCGTCGGGGGCGTCGAGGACGAACATGGCGAAGTGGTCGGTCTTGAGCATGGAGACCAGCGTGTTCTCGCACTGCTTCAGCCAGTCCCCGTCCGGGGTGGGTTCGCCGTGGGTGGCGTCGAGCATGACGCGGCGGAGTCGGACGAGTTCGGGGGCGTCATCGGGTATCGCGCGACGGACGGTCGGCATGGGCGGGATAGTAGCGGCGTACTGCCGTTGCGGGAGGCCGAATGCCTACACTGCTGCGGTCCGGATACACGGATGCGGGACCACCCCAATTCGCGTGGGGTGGTCCCGCGTTCACTCGGTGATGATACCCACCTGGGCGGTTACAGAGTGCCGTTGATGACGCTGGCGCAGAACGCTTCCCACCCTTGGCTGTAGTAGCGCAGGTCGCCCCTGTCCGGGTCCTTGGAGTCTCGGACGGCGAGGCCGAGCCCGGGCAGGTCGGTGACCTCAACGCACTGGTTACCGCCGTTGCTGCGCGACGACTTGCGCCACGTGGCGCCGGTCAGGTCGACGGCGTACAGGTCTTCCTTGCGATTCATGTCTAGTCGTCCTTCTCCATAATCTTCTTAATGGTCTCCCGTGAGTCATCTACGGGAAGTGCGGTGGCAAGGATGCGATCGAAGGCTGTCTCGAAGTCCGCCACTTCGTCGGTGCCTTCGACGAATGTGCCTCCTTGCATGTTTTCGAGATTGATCACGGTGGGCCAGGGGTGCGGGAACCGTACGATCTCGAAGAGGCCCATCATCCCGGGGTTGGGGGCCATCGACAGCGGCATGATCTGAACGGTGACGTTGGGCAGGCCGGTCACGTCCAGCAGGTGCCGGAGCTGTTCCCGCATGAGCATCGGCTGGGACGCGAAGCGCTGGTGCAGTACAGCTTCGTGAATGACGGCCCAGAAGCTGAGCGGTGACCTGCCGGTGCGCGCGGTCAGTACAGCCTGGCGCGCCTTGCGGACCTCCGCGAGTGCGTTCACCTCGTCCGGTGTGCGGTTGAAGGCAGTAGCGGTAATGATCTCCCTGGCGTAGGCGCCGGTCTGGAGCAGGCCGGGGATCAGGTTCGGGGAGTAGATGCGCGTGCTGTCGGCGTCCGACTCCAGCGACAGGTAGTCCTTGTAGTTGGCGGCGACGACATCGCCGTAGGTCTGCCACCAGCCTCTCTTGCTGGCGTCTCTGGCCAGGGCCTCGATGGCCATGAGGACGTCGGGCGAGTCCACGCCGTACATGCCGAGCAGCTTGGATGCCTCGGTGGGCTTGATGTGTGCCTTGGCGTTCTCGATTTTCGAGAGCTTGCTGCGGTCCCAGCCCATGATGTCGGTGACCTGGTCGCCGCTCATGCCGGCTCCCTTGCGGAAGCGTCGCAGGGCTTCGCCGAGTCGGCGCCTTCGTAGGGTGGGGACTGGTAGCACTGTCGGCATTCTCCCGATTTGCCTTCCTGTGCGCTGGCGAGGTCGCGATGGGGTGTTGCGCTGACCCTGCGGGGATGGTTGGCCGCGCAACAGGGTTTCTTTGCCTTGCAGTTGGGCCTTCACATTGGCTTGCTGGGGGCAGCATGAAGCCAATTGGGGGTTCAAGGCAATAGAACAAGCTTATTGTCTTGGCGAGTTGAGTCAGCAAGGTTGCCAACTCGATAGGAAAATCGGCATGCTGCCTGAGCCAAAGTGATGCGCATCGCGATCGCGCTCATCCGGTGATCAGTGCGCGGCGGCTCGTCGTCCCCCGACGGAGAAGAGCGGCGGACCGCCGCAGCAGCCCCCTTCACCGCTCGTCCAGGAGCTCCCCATGCCCGTCTTCCCTGGCACCGCCATGCCCTTGTCGCCGAAGCCGGAGCGCCCGACGCTTCAACAGCGCCTCCACGCCTCCGTAGCCGAAGCGTTCGCACCCTCCGGGCTGCGGCTCGTCGATGACGACCACAAGACCGCGCTCGACGCCGGCCCGATCCAGGCGACCATCGACAGCGTCCTCGACCCCGTGTCCGGTCCTGGGCTCGGCTCGGACGACCTCGCGAAGGCCATCAAGCGCCTCAAAGGCCACTTGGGGCTGCTTATCCCGGTCGCCGCCGGGGCGCACCCGGAGCTGGTGGCGTCGGTCGGGCGCCGGTTGCAGTACGAGCCGCCGGACGCCCACCAGTACCCGGAGTGCGCGCGGCAGTGGGCGGAGGAGTCCGCCCGTGCGGCCCGGCAGCTCCTCGGCCTGGCCGTCGCCGACGAGGGCGCCGAGCAGTGGCACACCGAGGGGGGAGAGCGGCCGGAGGCCCCGAACCTCGGAAGAGACGCCCGCCCGCACCCGCCCGTGGATCAGGCATCGGAGTGATCGTGAGCGGCGCGGCGGACCCCACACGGGGGTACTGGTGCGAGGTGATCGCGGAAGGCCCGGTCTACGGTAAGGACGAGGGGGCACGGGTGGCCCTGGGAAACTTCCAGACACCGTTTGTCGGACGGACGCTGCGGTGGCTTCACGGCCAGGCGCTGCGTGTCGCTGACGGGCTCGATCCCGCACCGGACGCCGCGTCGCCTCTCCGCGGTTCTCTTCGCCTGGTCGAATGCGCAACGACTGCCCAACTCGGGGATGTGCCGACCGAGTTACGCAACTGGGCGAACGACGATTGCTCTCGTCAGGCGGCGTACGACCAGCTGCGTGGCGGGGAGCCGTTCGTTCTGGCCACAACCGACCACACGGGCCGATACGTGCTCGCCGCATGGCCCGTGGATGTCCCAGCGTGCCCTGACGTACCGCCTGCGCAACACGAGCACCCCACGAACTCCCGCTCTCGTCACCTGAAACACAGGAAGCAGCGCCGCAAGGCGAGCGGTCTCCTCTTTCGGTGATCAGAGTGGGCCAACCGTCTGCCACTGGTCGGGGATTTCCCGGGGCACCGGTAACCATCACGGCCGCATTGCCCAGCCAGTGGCGGATCGCTCGGCCCCACGCGTGGGGATGGGGTCGAGCATGCCCAAATCCGGCTGACGAACTCTTCAACGACGGCACCCATAGCCGTTCCCGACCAGTTGTTGACCGCTGAGAGGTGATTAGCCGTGGACACCCGTGCGCGCCGCGAACTCCCGCATCCCCGGCAGGTTCGTCGAGGAGTACAGCAGGTCCGCAGTGAGGGCTTTCACCGACGGTCGCCGGACCTCTTCGGGGGCCTCGCGTTCGATCGCGCGAAGCGAAGCGAAGGTGCGTTCGTGGTTGCCGAGCTGGTGCCACATGCGGGCCGCGTCCGTGTGGAAGCGGGCCCTGCGCTCGGCGGTCGGGAAGTTGCCGGGGTTGACCCGGCTGACCACGGCAACGCCTTCGTCGGGGACACCGAGCTTGTTGAAGACGCCGAGGCGGAAGGTCTCGCACTGCTCGCGGGTGGCCTGGATGGTGACCTTCTTCAGGCTGGGCCCGTAGTGGATGCGCGCGCCGATCTCCTGGGCTTCGTCCACCATGTCGAGTGCGGCGGTTCGGTCGCCGTAGTGGGCAGCGGTGTAGGCGCACGTCAGCAACATCGCAGCACGGACGGCTCGGGCCTGCGAGGTAGGGTCGTCGACCAGTTGCCGGCCGGTCTGCATGAGCAAGTCCACGGCCTGGCGGTGGCGCCCGGCGTGCCGCATGGCGACCGACAGCATGCGGGTCGCCTCACCCAGCGGAGCAGGCTGTCCAGAGGCGCGGGCGGCGGCGAGGGCGCGGTCGGAGGCGACCCAGACCACCTCGGAGCGCTGCTTGACGGCCAGTTCGCCCGCGAGGCTGTAGGCGTAGGCCGCCAGTTCGCAGGCTTGCTCTCCGGTGTGGCCGATCAGTTCCTGGCGGGTGGCGTCGGCTGCGGCGAGGAGCACCGGCAGTTCGGCACCGAGGGTGTCGTAACGGGCTCGCCGGAAGTCCTCGCGTGCTTGCCGCAGTGCTCGTTCCAGCTGGCCGAGAGGCACAGGGCCGGTGGAGGACGGCGCGAACAGCGCCTTCTCCAGCCACGTGCCAGGATCGGCCGCTGGCCGGTCGGCCGCAGCGGCGGGGGTGCCAGTGACCACGGCGGCCCCGATCCCGATTGCCCCATTGAGAAAACCCCTGCGCCGCACTTCGTCCTCCTGCTGGCCCTCGACGTCCCCCGTGGTCACCGTAGCCGTCGCCGGGGCCACGAAACCGGGCCTTTCCTTATCACGTACCCGCTCTCGCTCCGGCGGGTGAGCCGCATTGATCAGTTCATCAGGTGGGATGTCGAGCACGGCTGCGATATGCAGCAGCGTTTCGATCTGGGGGACGATCTGTCCGCCTTCGACACGGCAGACCCACGATTTCGAGTAGCCCAGGACGCCTGCCAGAGCCTCCTGGGTCATCTTCGGCCGTCGGGCGCCCCGGCGGCTGCGCATGAGCGCGCCGAGATCGAGGCCGAACGGAGCGGTCATGGGATGGACGCTCACGGTGCCTCCTCGCGGGAACGGCGCGTCAACGGTAGCCGCGCCACGCAGCCCGCGGCAGGGCGCACGCAACGAACTTGCGGGTTCCTCAACAGAGTTGAGACCTCGACCAGATCCGCTTCCGCGACGTGGCAAGGCGGCTGAACCTACGGCAGGGAGCAGTCGACGAAGAAGCCAACGGCCAGGACTTCTTGGGGGTGAATTGTGCGGGCAATGGTCTTCGGTGCATCCGGGCTCCTCGGACGTTCGATGATGCGGGCCTTCGAGGACTGGAAGGTGACGGGCACCAGCTTCCGCAGGAAGGGCCAGGGGCTGGTCACGGTCGACGCGACATCGACCGACGACGTCCTGAACGCACTGAGCCGCTTCGAGCCGGACGTCGTCATCAACTGCGTCGGCGAGCGGCGGCCCGAGGCCTGGGCGAACGCGCCGGTGCGGGCCCACGAGCTGAATGTCGAAGCGGCCCGGCTGATCGCGGAGGCTGCCCGCCAGCACGGCGCGAGCCTGCTCCACATATCCAGCGACTACGTCTTCGACGGGACCGCACCTCCCTACCGGGTTGATGCACGGCGGAACCCGATGACTGCATACGGCCAGTGGAAACTCCTCGCCGAGGATGCAGTGCGCAGGGCCTGCCCCGAGGCCGTGATCCTGCGGCTTCCAGTGCTGTACGGGCCCGTCGAGTACGCGGCCGAGACGAACCTGACCCAGATCGCCCGCCAGGTCGGCTCCGGTGAGCCGGCCGAGCTGGACGACGTCTGCGTGCGCTACCCGACCCATGTGGACGAGGCGGCGGAGGTCTGCCGCTGGCTCGCGGCCCAGTCCAAGGGCCAGTACCTCGGCTCCGTCGCCCACTGGAGCGCCGAGCACGGGTTCACGAAGTACCGGATGGGGCTGATGATCGCCCAGCACTTCGGCATCGCGCCCGACCACATCAAGGCCGGCGCGGCATCCGGTGACCGGCCTGCCGACTGCCGTCTCGACTGCCTGGACCTCCGCGCGGCTCTCGGATGGCCCGTGGACCACTACCGCACGTTCGCTGACGAGTTCCCGCAGGCGGTCGCCCCGTGGGTGCGTACTGCTTGACCTTGATCGACATGATGGAAGGGTGTGATCTGCCGTGTCGTCTTCTGCGTACGGGGCCTTCGCCCACACGTACATGGCGGAGGTGGGCACCGCTGTCCGCCGGATGTTGGAGAGCGGCGATGCCGCAGTCGCGCTGATGAGGAAGGCGGTCGCCGAGCGCGGTCGGGTGCGCGGGTTCGGCAACGGCGGCAGCTCGGCCATCATCCGGTCGGCTCTCGCGCAGCTTCGCGCCGGCCATGCCGGGTTGGACGTGAACGCGTCGATGGTGAGCCCAGCGGCCATGGCGTACTTGGCTCAGCGGGACTCCTACCGGACGGTGTTTCGCCGGGCACTCGCCGACGAGATCGGTGACGTGGACCTGGTCATCGTCGCCAGTGTGAGCGGCATGTCGGCGAACATCACCGAGACGGTCGGGCTCTGCCGAGACCACCAGGTGCCCGTGCTGGCTGTGGTGGGCGGAAGCGGGGACCAGCTCGGGCCGGTGGACGGCATGGTCTGGGCCACCGGCACCACCGACCAGCAGGTCAGCGAGGACGCCATACTGACCGCGTTGACGCTGGCGGCCGCCGCAACCGAGGAGCCTGAACGCGTGCTGCTGCCGGTCGAGCAGCACCTGCACGCTCTCGCCGCGATGGCCCCTCAGCGTCTGGGCGGATGGGTCGCGGCAGCCACGCAGGCCGTCACCAACGTGATCCGCCACAGGCGGGCGCTCTACGTGTTGTGTCCCGACGGCGGCCCCCTCGCCTTGGCCGCGGAGCACTTCGCGCACAACCTCCACTGGGACGCGCCGCTGGGGGTCGCAGGAGTCCGGCCCCCGGTCGTCGTATCCGCCCCCTCGCTCGCCGACATGAGCGCGATCTACAACGACCACCCCGACCCGGCGCATGGAGTCCGCTACCAGCTGGCCTCCGCCTCGCCCGGGGACGTGGTCTTCCTCCTCGCCTACGACTCGGACGGCAGGACGATCCGGCAGGCCGCCGACGCCGCCTTCCAGACGGGCGCGCACATCTTTCTTCTGCACCGGGACGGTCATCCTCTCGCCACAGCGGGACAGCGCAGCTACAGGGTGCCACCGGTGGACGACTTCGGCATGGCCTGCCTGGTGCAGTCGATCGCCCACATGGTCTGCCGAACCACCCGGGCAGCGCTCGCGGCCGACGCCGCGCCGCCCGAAGCGGCCGCGCTGTCGCCGCGTGACCTCATGGCGCAGGACCTCGCTCCGCGTCGAGAACTGTCCACGCCCTCAGTTCCTCTAGAAGGAAGGCCGTAACGTGTCCGTTCGCGAGATCCACACCGAGATCAGCCGCCCGACGCGCAGCCAGATCAGCGCCCTGTCCCGTCTTCCGGTCGCGGCGATCGTCGACGCCCTCGGCAAGACCGGCACCCTCTCGTACTGCCTGAAGCTCCAGACTCCCGGCCTGGTCCTGTGCGGCAGCGCCGTCACAGCCCTCGGCCCGGATGTGACCGTGCGCCGCGCGGCGATCGACCTCGCGCAGCCCGGCGACATCGTCGTAGTCGCGGCCGGCGGCAGCAAGGAACGGGCCTGCTTCGGGGGCGTGACCGCCGCGCACATGCAGAGCCGGGGCATCACCGGCGTCCTGGTCGACGGCATGGTCCGCGACGTCGCCGAGCTGCGCCGCATCGCGTTCCCAACGGTCGCCCGCGGCACCACCCCGCTCAACTACGACTACCCCGCCGGCCGGGAGGACGGCGCGGTCAACGTCCCCGTGGACATCGACGGCGTCCGCGTCACCCCTGGGGATGTCGTGGTCGGCGACGAGGACGGCACCGTGATCGTCCCCCGCGCTCAGGCCGCGGCCGTGATCGCCAAGACCCAGGCCGCCATGAGCGCCGAGACCGAGAAGTGGTGGGCCCGCCGGGGCCAGAGTCTCGGCGCCGTTCAGCAACTCGCCGACTCCGGCTACGAGATCCTCTGAGGAGACCTCCGTGACCGAGCACGCAAATCTCGCGGACGTCTTCGAGCGGTTCGCCATCCAGCAGGCGGCGGGCAAGTCCCCGCTGTACGAGACCCTGTCCCGCACGGTCGCCCGTACCCCCGAGCTCCTCGACCTCGCGGCCGACACCCAGCCGGGACAGCCCGCACCCAACATGCTGCTCGGGGCCATCCACCACATCATCCGCCGCGGCTCCCGGCACCCGCTGGCCGCCTACTTCACCGGCCCCGAGGAACTGCCCGAGGCCCGCGCCGACGTCCTGCTCACCGACTTCTGCCGACGCCACGCCGAAGAGATCCGCCGGATCATCTCCACCCGCTCCGTCCAGACCAACGAGGTGGGCAGGTGCGCCCTCCTGCTCCCCGCCTTCGCCGCGCTCCAGCAGCAGCTCGACGACAGCCGCCTGATCAGGATCGTGGACGTGGGCGCCAGCGCCGGCCTGAACCTGCTCTGGGACCGCTACACCTACGACTACGGCGGCCACCGGATCAGCCTGCCTGCCAGCGACCCGGACACGGTGCTGTCCTGCGAGATCAAGGGCGGGACGCCGCCGTTGTCCCTGGACGTCGCACGGTTCGTCCGGCCGGTCGGGGTCGAGCTCAACCCGGTGGACATCACCGACCGCGAGGCCACCGAGTGGCTGGTCAGTCTCACCTGGCCCGAGCAGACCACGCGGATGCACACGCTGAACAGGGCCCTGACGCTAGCTGCCCGCACCCCGCCGACGATCCTGGCCGGCCGCGCCGAGGACCACCTTGCCGACGCCGTCACCGAGACTCCGCCCGACCGGCACCTGGTCTTCGTCTTCTCGTGGTCGATCTACCAGATCTTCGGCTCGCCCGGCGGCCGGGAACGCCTCGTCGAAACCCTCGCCAGCCTGAGCCAGCACCGCCCGCTCCACGAAATCTCCATCGGCCACTTCGGCCACAACACCCCCCGCATGATCATGGCCAGCCACGACGGTGGCATGAGCCGATCCGATGTCGTGGCCCACTGCGACGTCTACGGCGCCTGGCTCCACTGGCTGGCCAGCCGAGCGCCTGATGGGAGGGAGAACCCATGACGCACACGATCACCCGGGCGGTCGTGGCCGCCGGCGGGGCCGGGACCAAGATGGCCCCCATCACCCGCATCATCCCCAAGGAGATGCTGCCCGTCGCACGGACGCCGGTCCTGGAACACCTCGTCCACGAACTGCGCGCGGCCGACATCACCGACGTCCTCTTCGTCATCTCCTCACGCAAGAGCCAGATCCCGGCCTACTTCGGCAGCGGCGCGGCGTACGGCATGGACTTCTCCTACCGGGTACAGGACGACGGCACCGGCCCTGGGGCGCCCGTCCTCGACGCTGAGACATGGACCCAGGAACAGTCGTTCGCCCTCGCCTTCGGCGACAACCTGATCCGCGCCGGCACCGAAGGGGAGACACCGCTCCAGCGGCTCGTTCACGGCGGCACGGCGGACTGCTCAGTTCTGACCCGGCTGTTCCCCGCGGGCAGCGTCCCCCCGCACGAGACAATCCTGGGCCCGGCGGCCCCGCCCAGGACGGACCCCGGTCCGTACGACGTCACCTTCGGCAGAGAATCCCTGGACCACACTGGTGCCCGGTGGGTGCACGCCTGCGCTGCCCGCTGGGTCCTGGGGACCTTCGTCTTCGAGGCCCTGCGCGCATGCCCGCCGCGCCCCAACGGCGAGCTCTACCTCATCGACGCGGTGCGGCGCTGGATCAGCGCAGGCAACGAACTCCGAGCCGTGCCTCTCCTGCCGGCCGAGCTCCGGTTCAACTGCGACAACTGGGAGACCTACCACGATGCCGTCGCCACCCTCCGTGCCTGAACGCACGGCCTACCCATACGGCCGGATCAACCTCCTCGACGCCACCACCTTCCCCTCGGGGACTCGGATTCCCCTGGAGAGCCCGTTCCAGCGGCCCGGCACCCAGGTCACCGTGATCTGGCCCGAGCAGCCCGTGCGCAGGATCGTGCTCGCCCTGCCCGTCGAGAAGGACGACGGGCGCAAGTACGGCCACAGCCTCGACGAGATCGCACGGCTTCCCGCGGACCTTCGCGAGGGAACCGCCTTCGCCGCGCCGACCTTCAGCGAGTCACCCTGGCTGGTCAACCACGCCACCCGGGCCGACTGCCAGCAGGAGGACCACCTCGTCCGCGTGGTCGTGCCGACTGTCCTCGCCGCCCTCGGCGGGCAGGCCCGGCCGCCAGTACACCTACTGGGGTTCAGCAAGGGCGGCTTCGCAGCCCTCAATCTGCTGGCCCGGCACCCCGGCCTCTTCGCTATCGCCAGCGTCTGGGACGCGTCGCTCCTCAGCGACCGGCCCCCGCACCCGCAACTCGTGGACGTCGCCGGCAGCGCCGCGCGCCTGGGCGAGTACGACGTGCGCCGCAACCTACGCAAGCACGCGTACGCCCTGCGCAGCGCCCGCCGGACCGCCCTGGGAGGAATCGGCACCCTGGAAGCCGACTGGACCGCCGGCCGCCAGCTACTCGAAGCGGCCGGCATCCCGCATCTCGCCTACCGGGATGCGCCTGCCGACCACCGGTGGAGTACTGCATGGCTGGCTCCCGCCATGCAGCACCTCCTCGACCTGGAAGCCCGTCTGCTTCCCGCCCCGGAAGAAGGAGGACCGAAGAAGCGATGACGAACGAGCGGTCAGTCCTTCAGCATCGCGTCGCGCACCGGGATCCAGTCCAGGGAGGACCGGATCCCCTCCTCCAAGGAGAGCTGCGGCACCCACCCCAGAAGCCTCTGGGCCCGGTCGCTCTTGGTGTAGCCGCCGGCGACGTCACCGGGCCGCGGCTCCACATCGACCGTGGCGAGCGGCGTGTCGACGACCTGGTTGAAGGCGGCGCACAGCTCCCGCACGGTGGTACCCGAGCCCGTGCCCAGGTTGATCGCCATCGACGGCTCCGACTCAGTGAGCAGGGAGTCGAAGCGGCCGATCGCCGTCACGTGGGCCGCGGCCAGGTCCCAGACGTGCACGTAGTCCCGGATTCCCGTCCCGTCCCGCGTGGGGTAGTCGGTCCCGGTGACGGGGAAGGCCGTGCCCTCCCTGTGCGCCTGGATCATCTTGCCCAGGGCGTGGCTGGGCCGTTTGAGCTGAAGCCCGGTCCTCATCTTGGGATCGGCCCCGACGGGGTTGAAGTAACGCAGCGACAGCACGCGCATCTGGCGGGCCGCGGCGATGTCCGCGAACATCCGCTCGCACACAGCTTTGGTGCGCGAGTAAGGGCTCTGAGGTGCGAGCGGAGAGTCTTCGTCGACAGGGGAGCCGTCGTCGGCCTGGTAGATGGAGCCCGAGGAACTGAAGATGAGGCGGTCACAGCCGTTCCGGCGGAGATGGCCGACGAAGGCCAGGCTCTTGGCGACGTTCGCCTCGTAGTAGCCGATCGGGTCCTCGACGGACTCCGGCACCACGATCAACGCCGCGCAGTGCACCACCGCGGAGATGTCCGGGTGCTCGGAGAAGATCCGGTCGACCAGTGCCCCGTCGGAGATGTCGCCCTCGTAGAAGATCCGGTCACCGGTGAACTCCCTGCGGCCTCGGACAAGGCTGTCGAGGATCACCGGGGTCATCCCCTGGTCCAGGCAGGCCGACGCCACGGTACTCCCGATGTAACCGGCTCCCCCGGCAATAAGAACAGACATGATCCTCTTCTTCCCGGTCCTTCGAGGATGGGCGGCAAGGCTAGCGGAGCGCCTGCCCTTCAAGGAGACGCTTTACGGCAGTTTGTAGGGATTGTTCGCGGGTTGGTTTCCAGCGTGATCATCCGTGCGGGGGAGGAGTCGCATCCGTGAATGGTCGACGGCGTCCGCAGGAGGTCTATGGGTTGGTCTCGCTTGAGTCGTGACCCGCTGTTGAGTGCCTTCGTTGGGCACCGGGTGTCTTTGATCAGGGCTTTTTCGCCCAAGGGGAGAGGAGACGCTTCATGGAGGGTGTACAAGGGGAAAAACCGGCCCGGACGCGGGGCAGGCCGCCGATGCCGGAACCGGGACTGATCAGCTACAAGGGCACGGGCGCGCGGAACGCGCTGGAGGAGGGCGGGTTCCTGCGGCTGCGCGCGAGGATCCCGCGCCTGTTCGGGCAGGTCGCGCGCAGGGCATGGAAGCTGGACCGCACGGCGGCGATCGTGCTGCTGCTGGCCGAGGTCGCTGCCGGGGCGAGCGCTGCGGTGGCGCTGGCGGTGACGGCGAAGGCGATGGTGCCGCTCGTCGGCATGGGCAGCGTCGGCGAGCGCGTCCACCAGGCACTGCCGTGGTTCGTCGTCGGCGGGATCGCGGCGGCCCTCTCGCGGGGCGCGCACGCGTTCGGGCAGTGGGCAGAGCAACGGCTGCGGCCGAAGCTGTACCTGTCGGCCGACAACGCGCTGGTGAACGCCGTGCTCACGGTCAAGCTCGCCACGTTCCACAACCCGCAGTTCAAGCAGGACCACGACCGCGCCCAGGCCGGGGCTGTGCGCTACGACCGGATGGTCACCGATACGCAGACCTTCCTCGGGTCGCTCGTGCGGCTGGTGGCAGCCGGCGGGGTGCTGGCCGGACTGCACCCGCTGATGCTCGGCGTCCTGGTGCTCGCGGTCCTGCCGTCGGGCGTGGGCACAGTGCTCCGGGCGAAGATCGAATACCGGACCCACGTGGTCAACGCGGCCGGGCGCACCGTGATGTCGATGATGCGCGGCTACGCCACCAACATCCACTTCGGCGACGAGATCCGCGGCAACACGATGATCGCCTACCTGCGGTTCTGGTATGAGCGGATGGGGCAGGTCGTCACCGCGCGGATCCTCGCCGACGTTCCCCGGCAGCTGCGGGTCAGCCTCCTGTCCTACGCCGCGAGCGGGCTGTGCCTCGTCGGCGCGTACGGGGTGCTGCTGTGGCTGACCGTCTCGGGCCGCGTCTCCCTGGCGGTCTCCGCGACCGTCATCGTCGCGGTGCGCGCCGCGCTGGGGAACATGCGGGATCTGCTCCAGACCACCGTCGGCATGTTCCAGAACAGCCTCTACCTCGGCGACTGGGCGCTGTTCATCGCCGACGCCAAGCGGCTGGCCCCGCGCGATGGCGGTGCTCCGGTGCCGCCGGTGGTGGAGACGGTGCGGGTGGAGAAGGTGACGTTCTCCTACCCGAACAAGACCTCCCCGGCCGTGGACGATCTGTCGCTGACGCTGCGGCGCGGGGAGGTCGTGGCGCTGGTCGGCGAGAACGGCTCGGGCAAGTCCACGCTCGTGCGGCTGTTGCTCGGTTTGACGGAGGCGGACAAGGGACGCGTCACCTGGGACGGCACCGACCTCGCCGCCGCCGATGTGACCGAAGTGGCGGAGCGGACCGCGGTGGTGCCGCAGAGCTTCGCCTGCTGGCCGCTGTCCGTGCGTGAGAACGTCACCCTGGGCCAGCCCCGCACCTTCGACGACGAAGCCGTCTGGGAAACCCTCGAGCAGGTCGGCATGGTCGACGTCGTCCAAGAACTTCCCCAGCAGCTCGACACGCTCCTCGCCCGCGAGCTGTTCGGCGGCGTCACCCTTTCCGGCGGGCAGTGGCAGCGGCTCGCCTGCGCGCGAGCGCTGTACCGGCAGCCAGCCGTCTTGGTCCTCGACGAACCCACCTCGGAGATGGACGCCCGAGGGGAACACGCGATTTTCACCGAGCTCAAGAAGATCGCGGCTGACCGCATCACCGTCGTGGTGACCCACTGGCTCGACAACACGCGGATCGCGGACCGGATCGTCGTGATGGAGCGCGGCCGGGTCACCGAACAGGGCACCTTCGACCAGCTCGTCACCGGGGGTGGCTTGTTCCAGGAACTCTACGAACTCAGCAAAGACCGATAGGAGGGGAACCTTGAACGACCGCTATATCAGGATCTCGACGACTGGCCTCGTCGTCCGCGACGACCATGTCTTGCTCGGCCGGGGCGACTGGCCGCAACCCGGAACCTACTGGCTGCCCGGGGGCGGCCAACAGCCCGGTGAGACGCTGGCCGCCTGCATCGAACGCGAGGTCCGCGAGGAAACCGGCGTTCACGTCACCGCCGGGCCCCTGATCCAGTTGCGCGAGCACATCCCGTGGAACCACCCGGGCAGCCCGAGCACACCGCACGTTCACCGCGTCGTGGCCCTGTTCTGGTGCCACGTCGTCGAGGAGCCGGCCACGCTCGGCGCCACCGTGCCGGACGACGTGCAGACCGGCGCCGAGTGGGTCCCACTGGACAAACTCACCGGTCTGCGGTTCATGCCGCCCTCGGTACAGGCCAGCCTCCCCGGACTCATCGCCCAGGCCGGCGGCCTGAACAGCTTCTACGCGGGAGACGTCGCATGAGTGAGATCGTCCTGATGTCCGACCCGAGGGTCCCGGCGATACCTGTGCGCGAGTGCGGCGAGCGACTGGTCGACGCGCGCGGCAGCGGACTGCTGGTCAACGAAAGCCGGCAGGACGCGGCCGGGCACTTCGCGCACGTGCGCAAGAACGTCCTCGAGCGGCTGCTGTCCGCGCAGGCCGCGCTTCCTGACGGGCTGCGGCTGCTGCTGGTCGAGGGTTACCGGCCGCCCCAGCTCCAGGAGCAGTACTTCGCCGAGTACGCCGAGCAGCTGCGGGCGGAGAACCCGCAGTGGACGGCCGAGCAGGTCCACTCGGCGGCCAGCCGCTACGTCTCGCCGCCCGAGGTCGCCCCGCACCCTGCCGGGGCAGCCGTCGACATCACCCTCGCTGACTCCAGCAGGGCGGAGCTGGATCTGGGGACGCGAACGAATTCCACGCCGAAGGAGAGCGAGGGCGCCTGCTACACGGACGCCGCGAACATCAGCTCCCTGCACCGAGCGTGCCGCCAGGTTCTCGCGGCCGCCATGTCCGGCGCAGGGTTCGTGACCTATCCGACGGAGTGGTGGCACTGGTCGCACCGTGACCGCTACTGGGCGCTCGTCACGGGCGCGCCGGCCGCGGCCTACGGGCCGGTCACCCGATGAAGGCGAGCCGGAACCCGAAGCACCTGCACGTCATCCACGAGCCACGAGCGTAGGGGGAAGCCATGACCGTGATCGTCGGCCTGATCCACGAAGACCAGGTGCACATCGGCGGGGATTCCGCCGGTGTCGCCGGATGCAAGATGACCATCCGGAAGGACCCCAAGACTTTCCTCAACGGCCCCTACACCATGGGGTTTTGTGGAAGCTTCCGCATGGGCCAGCTGCTGCACCACGCCTTCAAGGCGCCCACTCCCAAAGGCGACCTCGACCGCTTCATGACCACGAAGTTCGTCAATAAGCTGCGCGCGTGCCTGAAGACGGCTGGCTGGGCGCGTAAGGAGTCCGAGCAGGAGCAGGGCGGGACGTTCCTCGTCGGCATCTACGGCCGCCTGTTCATCGTCTACAGCGACTATCAGGTGGCCGAGCCCGCCGACGGATACGCGGCCGTGGGCTGTGGCAACGAATTCGCCCTCGGCGCCCTCCACGCCACAGAAACCGCAAACCTGGGACCACGCGAACGCCTGACTGTCGCCCTGACCGCCGCCAGCCACCACGGCACGGACGTCAGCCCGCCCTTCACCTACGCCACCGCGCCCTCGCACAGCAAACTGCTCCAAATCGAAGCGGCCCAGTACGCGACTGCGAAGGTGCCCGCCCCGAGGGAAGAGGAGCCCGCCGATGCGTGACCGGGTGGCCCTGTTCGATCTCGACGACACCCTGATCCCGCGCCGGGAGCTGTTCGCGAAATGGGCAGCGGAGTTCTCCACCGAGCACGATGTGCCGCTGGAATGGCTCCTGAACGCGGACGCCGAGCATGCGTCGCGCCGGGTGGAATTCTTCGAGCTGGTGAAGACCACCTTCGGTGTGCAGCTGGCGGTGGCGGATCTGCACTCCCAGTACCGGCGGCGGATGCCTGAGCTGGTCGAGCCGGACCCGCAGGTGTGCGCGATGCTCGCCCACCTGCGGGAGGCGGGCTGGCGACTGGGGGTGGTCACCAACGGCTTGGTGGACAACCAGACGAACAAGCTCTACCAAGCCGGGCTGTACGACTTGGTGGACACCGTCGTCATCTCCGACGCCGTGGAGGTGTGGAAGCCGGATGCGCGGATCTTCCGTCACGCCCTTGCCCGGCTCGGCGCCCAGCCCGGACCGCATGTGGTGATGGTCGGCGACAGTCTCGAGAACGACGTGGCGGGCGCGCACACCACAGGGCTGGCTACCGTGTGGGTCTCCGACGGCCAGCCACTCCCACCTACGGGCCCGCGCCCGCAGCACACCATCCGCACAGTCACCGAGGCCGCCAAACTGCTGCCCGAGGTGGTGGCGCGGTGAGCGACTTCTACTGTGACGAGGCACTGTCCGGACGTACGACCGTCACTGTGGTCGCGGAGACGGACACGGTGCTCGCCTTCGAGCACACGCGGCCGTCATACCCGGTGCACATCGTGGTCGTTCCGAAACAGCACACGCCGTCCCTCGTCAATCTTGGCGACGGAGGTCCGGCGCTGCTTGCCGAAGTGATGACTGTGGTCCGGCAAGTGGCCGCTGCGGTGGCCGCGGAGCATGGTGCTGCCCAGGTGACCACGAACCTCGGCGAGTACCAGGAATCGAAGCACCTGCACTTCCACGTCGTCTACCGGGGCGCCTGACAAGCGTCTCATCGGGGAGGGATCACGTTGGCGAATCCATGGATTCCGCCGGAGCAGTACGTGAAGAAGCTGCCGATGCACGCGAGCTTCGGCTGCATGTTCTTCACCGACACCGCTGGGCGGGTGTTGCAGCTGCGATCGAGCATTCCCGAGCACGGGCAATTGTGGCAGTGGCCGGGCGGCAACACCGACGAGGTGAACGAGGCACCGTTCGAGACCGCGGTCAGGGAGTGCAGGAAGGAGACCGGCATCACCTTCACCGGTCGCCCGAAGGTCCTCGCGGTGTTCTGGCAGCCGGTAGGCAAGTGGCCCGTGGCCAAGCTCGGCTTCGCGTTCGACGGAGGCCAGCTCACAGCCGGCGACATCGACCGCATCACGCTGGACCCCGACGAGCACGCCGAGTTCGCGGTGAAATCGCTGGACGAGTGGGCCAAGATCTTGGACACCCGGGGCTGGGAACGGCTCGCGGCCGTCCACCACGCACAGCGAACCGGCACGGCGGCGCACGTGGAATTGAGGCCCGATGCCGTCTGATGACCACTTCCTGGTGGGCGCCGGCGTGTTCATCCAACGAGGCGACGGGCACGTCCTGCTCGTCCACCACGCCAAGACCGGCCACTGGGTGATCCCCGGTGGCAAGGCGGAGCCCGGCGAGACGCCCCGGCAGTGCGCGGTGCGCGAGGCCCGCGAGGAGACCGGGCTCGACGGCCAGCCCGGTCGGCTGCTGGCCGTCCAGCACCTCACCGCGGACCGCCACTGGGGCAACAAGTACATCGCCGACCCGTACGAGCTGTTCGTCTTCGCCCTCCACACGGACCCCGACCAGCACGCCAGCATCCAGGTGCCGGACGGGGAACTGCTGGGCTGGGACTGGTTCACACCTGACGACGGCGTGAAGCTCATGGACCCGACAAACGCGGCACTCTTCACGGCCACGGTCAAGGCTGCGGCCAGCGGAACCTGCGCTTACCTCGAGGACCTCCAGGCGCTGGAGTGATCAACGAGCGAGTGCGCCTGTTCTACACGGTGCGCGCCACCGCGCACGCGGTGGCGCGCACGCTCCGCACAGCTCACTTGCAGATCAGGAAAGAAACCGCTCCGTGCCCAAAGCGATCGCTGACTCCGAGCGCGCTGCGCAGCTGCGCAGCAAGGTCGTCGACGAACTCATCGAACGCGGCGAGATCATCTCCAAGGCAGTCGAAGCCGCGATGCGGAAGGTCGAACGGCACAAGTTCGCCGCCGAGGCCAGCCTGGAGGACGCGTACAACACCTACAACGCCGTGATCACTAAGCGGAACGAGCACGGGAATGCGGTCAGCTCGGTCAGCGCCCCGCAGATCCAGGCGTTCGTGCTGGAACAGGCCGGAATTTGCCCAGGGATGCGGGTACTGGAGATCGGCTCCGGGGGCCTCAACGCCGCCTACCTGGCCGAGCTGGTCGGTGACGCCGACGACGTCACAACGGTCGACATCGACCCCGAAGTTACCGATCGGGCTGCCTATCTGCTGGCGGAAGCTGGCTACCCGGACGTGAGGGTGGTCCTCGCCGACGCCGCGGAAGGCGTTCCGGCTCACGCCCCGTACGACGTGATCATGGTGACCGTCGGGGTGTGGGACATCCCGCCCGCGTGGGTCGAGCACCTGACGGAGGACGGGCGCCTCGTCGTACCGCTGCGGATTCGCGGGCTCCAGCGGTCGGTAGCCTTCCAACGCGAGGCTGATCGACTGGTCAGCACATCGGTACGGATCTGCGGTTTCGTGCCGATGCAGGGCTCCGGAGCGCGTGACTCCCAGTTCTTGCTGGTCACCGGCACCGATGAAATCGCTCTGCAGTTCGATGATGGTCACCGTGCTGCCGGGCTTCTGCACCATGTCCGTGGACAAGGACCTCGACACCGGCATCGTCGCCCCGTGGAACAAGCGCTTTTCCATGGCCGCCGTGGACGGACCCAGCTTCGCCTACCTCACCGTGCGGCTCACCGAGGACGAGCAGTCCTTCGAATACGGCGTGCACGCCCTCGGCCCGGACGGCCCCGAAGTCGCCGACAAGACCGCCGGGCACCTGCGCACATGGGACCGGGAGCACCGTGGCGGGCCTGGCCCGCGCATCACCGTCTACCCGGCTGGCACCCCCGATGACCGGATTCGCGAACTTCCCGGCGCACGCGTGATCGACAAGGATCGCTGTCGGGTCACGCTCTCCTGGCCCTTGACAGCGGCTAGCGCCGGGGATGATCTGGACCGCCTCGCCAATCCTGCTGATGAGGGCCGTGGGGGCCTCGGGGCACAGGCGGTTCGGCCCTGCGGCCGGGGAACAGACATCGGAAGTTCACGAGGCTCCTGCTGTTGTGGCGTTGGGGAGTGAGATCACCTCCGTAACGACCCAGGAGCCTCGCCTCGTTACGCGCCCTTTCGTGCCGTCGTCATCATCCTACGGCACAGGATGAGAATCCGTCATTGGGCCAGGACGAAGAAGAAAGCGACGTACATGAAAACGATGAACAGCGCCAGCTTGAAAAGTCCGGCGAAGAATCCGCTGCCACCGCTGTAGTGATGGGGAGTGCCGTGCGATCGGCTGGACTGGTGGACGGCGTGGTTGACGTGGTTCATGTGGGTTCGATGGGCGGCGTCAGCCATGTGCTGCTGCGTGTGGCGCCGCTGCGTATCGGCGGCCTGGTGGTTCATCTGGTTCTGCCAGATGAACTGGTTCGGATCCATGAAGGGCCTCCTGCGTTCGGTCAATCCTGGAATGCGGCCAACGGTCCCGCGCAGGTAAGGAATCCGTCCACCTTCTTGGGTCACTCAGTGACACGCAAGTCTAGAAAACACGATCTCCGCCGGTCACTCTGTTCGTACAGGCCCTGGCCATACGTTTCGGGGCTTCATCGTAGGAGGAGCCACAGGGGGCGTAATGGACGACCACACTGTTATAGGCCGGGCCATGGAGATCCTCGGCGCCGTTGCATCCGCGCCGGTGCCGATGTCACTGTCCAAGCTGACTGAGGAGACCGGAATCCCGAAACCCACCGTGCGCCGGATCGCCAATCAACTCGTTGCGCACGGGGTCCTCTACCACCACCTGGGCGGATACCGCATCGGCCTGCGGGTGACGGAACTGGGTGGCATGGCCGCGCGACAGCTCGGCAGCGCGGAGTTGGCGGCGTCCTTCGTCCACGAACTCCATCGACGCACCGGCCAGATCGCTTGGATCGGCGCTGTCAGCGACGATTGCCTGGTCATGCTCGACACCGCATTCGCTCGGGATCACGTAAGGATCATGGGTACCTCATGGCCACCGAAGATGAAGTTGGAAACAATCGCGGCGACTGCCGCCGGACAGCTCATGATGGCGCTGCGCGCGAACGAGACCGGAGAAGTTCCCCGCTGGAGCCTCACCCGGCTGACGCCGTACACCGTCACCAGTCCGCAGAGGCATCTGGACAGGCTGCGGAGCGCGGCCGAGACAGGAGAGGCCGTGGAATGGGAAGAGGTCCGCCTCGGCTGGTGGTGCGGCGCAGCATTGGTACCGGGCCCCACGACCACGCATATCGTTGGCCTCACTTCAAATGTGCACGAGCTGTCAGCGGGCAGGGGCTTGGGCCAGCTACGACGCATCGCCGACGGCCTTAGCCGCGAACTGAGCAAAGGCTCATTTAGCCGGTAAGTCAGCCTCGGGGGCGGTCTGCCTGACACCGGGACACTCCGCATGACGGCTGGCGGGTTGCCGTCAATGCGCCCCCGCACTGCACGGGCCCCCTCCGTACTGACCTGCATCCTCGTCGGGTCCAAGGAGACTGAACGCGTCAACGTAGGTCAGACGGCCTTCCGGAGCGCCGTACGCCTGACGCATGTCGGTGGCGGTCAGGGCGTGAGGGAAGCCGCCCGCGAGAGCCCAGCCGCGCATGCTCACCGTGCCGTCGTCGGTCGTGGTGTGGCGGGCGGTGACGGCGCCGGGGCGCCGGTGGCCAGGCAGACGGCGATGATCTCGATCATCACCGCGTGCTCGATCTCGTCGAAGAGCCCGTGCTCGTCCGAGTCCGTGATGATGTGGGCGGTGGTCACCAGGGGCGTGCCGCCGGGGCCCTGGGCGACGGCCGACAGCACCACGTGCCCTCGAGGCAGGGATTCGAGGATGGCGGCCACCATAGGCCGGCCCGGGCGGCGAGACGGATGAAGTGCTCGGTGTCCACTTCGGCTTCGGTGTCGGCGCAGAACGCCTTGATGGTGTCGTGGGCGGCTCGGACGAGGGCGAGGCGGTGCTCGGCGAGGTGGTGTCCGGGGTCGGTGCACTCGGGCGCAGAGGGGCCTTTCTGGTGACGGGGTGGGTGTTGTGCGCGGTGCGCGTTGTGAATTGCTCCTGGGAAGTCTGACGCTCAGCGGGCCCTGCGGCGGGGGCTGATGGTGCGTCAGGAGGACGGGCCGGGCAAGTCCACGGAGGTCGTGCGGCGGCCGGTGGACGAGTACATACGGGCCAGCCCCTACGGGCCCACGGCGACGCTCACCGACTTGCGGTTGACGTTGAGGCGCAGCAGCCCGGGGATGAGCGTGATGGTCTTGCGGGAACCAGGCCTGATCACCTACAAGGGCACGGGCACGCGAAACGCGCTGGAGGAGCAGCGTGGCAACCCGGCCTACGCCGACGATTTGTCCGGTCTCCTCGACCACCTCCCGTTCGTCGTGGAAGCCGGGTGCGGGACCAGCATCGAGGCCGGCATCCCACCGCTGCACTGGCTGCACGAGGTCTACCGGGTCACCGCCCGCGCGGGCAACGATCTCACCCAGGGTTACGCCTTCACCCTCGCCCCGGCCTCCGACATCCTGATCAAGGAGATGCTGACGGACACAGTACGGAAGGTCGACGGCATGGTGGCGATGTTCCGCTCCCTGTTCCTCGCCGAGCCGACCAGCGCGCACCGGACCCCGAAGGCCCTGTACGACGCCGGACACATGACCGGTCCGGTGGCCACACACAACTTCGACCGCCTCGTCGCCCGCGTTGGGCTGCCGGAGGCGTTCATGCGCCGCTATGACCAGCGCATCCCGCACATGCCGTTCCCCGACGACGCCAAGTCGGTGCTCGTGATCGGTCTGCACGCCGACCGGCGCGGGGTCCAGGCTCGCGCCCGCGAGCTCGGCCTGAAGGTCTTCTACCTTGACACCGAGGGTGTCACCGAGAACGGCGTCGGCAAGCCCTACCTCATCGAGGGCGCCCGGGAGGGCGACGTCGTGGTCCGCTCCGGGGCCACCCCCGCCCTGCTCCACCTGGCCGAACTCCTCAACGTGAACGTCTGAGCGAATTCGGCCCAACTCGGGCCTGCTCCCGCACCGATAGCGTCTGGGGGCACACCGGGCACGGTGTGCCCCCGACCAGACCCAGACAAGACAAGGACCTGCAATGCGCGTTTCCGTGATCGGCTGTGGTCACCTCGGCATCCCGCACGCGGCGGCGATGGCCGAACTCGGCCACGAGGTCATCGGCGTGGACGTCGACCAGGCCAAGATCGACCGGCTCAACGCTGGCGAATGCCCCATCTACGAGACCGGCTTGCCCGAACTCCTCGCTCGCCACACCACGAGCGGGCGCCTCCGCTTCACCACCGACATCCACGAGGCCGCCGACCTCGCCGAGGTTCACTTCATCGGCGTCGGCACCCCCATCGACGCCGACGGCCGCTCCTACGACACCGGGCAGGTGTACGGCGCCATCCGTCAACTCGCCCCCCACCTCGATCGGCCGTGCACGATCGTCGGGAAGTCCACCGTCACCGTCGGCACGACCAGCCAGGTCACCGCCCTCGCACAACGCCTGGCCCCCGCCAGCGAACGCGTCAACGTCGTATGGAACCCCGAGTTCCTCCGCGAAGGACACGCGGTGCAGGACACCCTCCGCCCGGACCGCATCATCGCCGGCCTCACCACCACCGAGGCCGAGAAAGCGATCCGTACCGTCTACGCCCCCATCCTGGACGCCGGCATCCCCCTATTCGTCACCGACCCGCAGACCGCCGAACTCGCCAAGGGCGCGGCGAACACCTTCCTCGGCCTGAAGATCAGTTACATCAACGCCGTCGCCGACATGTGCGAGGCCGCCGGTGGCGACATCTCCCAGATCGTGGAGATCCTCGGCATCGATCCCCGCATCGGCAGCGGCGGCATGAGGCCCGGTATCGGCTACGGCGGCGGCTGCCTGCCCAAGGACATCCGTGCCTTCACCGCCTCCGCCCGGCAGCTCGGCGCGGACGACGCCGCCACCCTCCTGCGGGCCGCCGAGAAAATCAACGAGGGCCGGACCGCCGCGGCGATGAGCCTGGTGGCCACAGCACTCGGCCGACCACTCCAAGGCGCTGCCATCACCGTATGGGGTGCCGCCTTCAAGCCGGGCACCAACGACGTCCGCGAATCCCCCGCTCTCGCCCTCGCCCACGCCCTCCAGCAGGCCAGCGGCACCGTCACCGTTCACGACCCGCAGGCCGTGGCCACCGCCATGATCCGCAACCCCGAGTTCGACTACACCGACGATCTGCCCGCCTCCCTCGACGGCGCCGATCTCGTCGTCCTGGCCACCGAATGGCCCGAGTACCAGCAGGCCAGCCCCCAGGCCCTCGTGGGCCGCCCCGCCAATCCCCTGCTCGTCGACTGCCGTACCGTCCTCGACCCCGAGCCCTGGCGTGCGACGGGCTGGACCGTCCACCAGCTCGGACGACCTGCGAAGTAGAACCAGGCCCCCGTCAGACCGCGAACCGCGGCCTGACGGGGCGCCTCGCCCCGACAGGGACAGGCTCGCCGCACCCTGCACGAGAGACGGCTCCTCTATAACCTTTCCCTGCACGGGAGTTGACGGATGGGGTACGGTGCCCGCATCAGGTTGCTTCGTGCCGGAAACGAAGCGACCCCCGGTCGGTGTTACAGCACCAACACGGGGGTCTACACCACGAGGAGACAGGAACTCCCCGGGATGCTCAGGCATGCTATCGCGCCTGCGTCGTTCTTCACGCAGGTGTCCAACGAGATCATTCGCCATCCGCGTCTGTCGTCGGACGCGGTGCGTCTGCTGACCTGGCAGCTGTCGCTTCCGCCAGGCGCCGATCAGCCGCTCTCGAAGACCGCAGAGCGCGCCGGGATCAAGCGGGCCGGCTTCATGTGCGCCAAACGCGAGCTCACGGCCGAGGGCTTCCTTCACGAGTGGCGGCTGCAGGGCTCGACAGGCCGGTGGTCGACCACACAGTTACTCTCCAGTGTGCCGTTGTCCGCGGACGACGCGGCCCTGGTGCGGGACGGTTGTCCGACGGGCGGGATACCGGCCGCCGGTGGACCGGGAAGCCGGTCCGTCGGCCGTTCCCAGAAGAACACCGAAGAGAACACCCCCAGCCCTCCCACACCACCCTCCCCTCCGGACAAGCAGGCAGACGCCGAGGCTGCGGCACAGCGGGAGGAAGAACCCCCTCTCAAGCCGACGGCAGTACCACAGGCACCCGCCCCGCCCCTTCCGGCACCGCTGGTCGAGCAGGGGGCGCTCGCCCTCGCAGCGATCTCCCACAGCGAGCGACAACTCCGGCTCTCCGGCCACGACATCGCCGCACTCGCACCGATAGCAGGCCAGTGGTTCCAACGCGGTGCCAGCATGACCGACCTCCGCGACGCCCTCACCTCCGGACTGCCCCCAGCTGTCCGCTCCCCCGCAGGCCTGACCCACAACCGCCTCACCCGCAAGATGCCGGACCCATCGACGCGTCCTCAACAGTGCGCAGACGGGCATCAGATGGCTGGCCCGTCGTCCCGGCTGGCCGGGACACGCGAATGTCAGGGCACGCACGTACAAACGCAGTTGTTCCGACCCGTGGCCGATGAAGTCCTGTGCCAACAATGCCGCCGCGAGACGACCGAAGCTGAGGGCGAGCCCGAGCAGGTCAGCGCTGCGGTGGCAGCAGCGCTGCGCGGCGCGGCCGCGGTACGGGCATCTCTCGACAGCCTCGCGCGGGCGACAGCATGAACAAGAACTCACCCCCGCCCTGACGCCTGCGACCGATCCCTTTCAGCGCACCGACGGTGCGACCCTGACGAAGCCAGCTGGGAGGAGTACTTGCACCGATCCCATCCGGCGCCGCCGTCAATCCGCCCAGGGAGTCAGCAGCCCACCGGCCTCGGCTGCGTCGATCTCATGGTCGCGCCGGCAGTGCGCGAGCCCTTCGGCATGATCTGCCTCGAAGCCATGGCTTGCGGTACCCCGCCCATCGCCACCACCACTGGCACCCAGCTCCACGTCATCGTCCCCGACGGCCCCTGCGCCACCGGTTGGCTCGTCCAGCCGGACGACCCCGAGGACCTCGCCCATGCCCTCATCACCGCTCTGGCCGACGCCGACGAACGCAAGCGGCGCGGCACCAACGGCCGCTCCCCCATCGAGAGCGCCTACAGCTGGAGCCGGACCGCAGACCGCTACGTTCCCACCTATCACCAGGCCGCACCGCGCTGCCCCAGGGCCGCGTCCTCCCCGGCCCGCAACCCGAAGGAGTCCCCCAGGCCCAGCATCAACGGCCTACTCCTCGACATGAACGGCCTCTTCCGGAACTGACGCAACACCGGTGCCCACGCCACCGAGCAGCTCGCCGACCTCCCAACAGGCGCCATCGCTCGGTACGCGTACGGCCACCCGCCCTACCACCTTGCCAGGGTCGGGCTCCTCACCGACCAGCAGTGGGCCGACGACGTCGCCGAGCACCTGGCGAAGGACTACGGACCGGCCGTCCAGGACCACCTCGGTCCGTGGCGGGCCGACCGCGGGGAATCGAACCCTACGATGGTCAGCCCCCGCAACAGAACCGCGAACACGGGGTGTCGTTAACGAACGGCGAACCAGGTGACAAGTAGCTCAGCGTGATGCGCAGGCCCGCGCTGTACAGGAGGGAAGGTAGCTGCAGGCGCGCAGTGATCTTCAAAAAAACGTTTGCTGAAGATCGGTCGAGCAAGATCGAAAAGATGTGGGAAGCCTTCAAAAACTCCTTCAGAAACCTGAGGGCTTCAAGAGCCTCCAGACACCGTTTTCTGAGAAGATCACGGCATGAATGCGCCCCTGGAGCGGTCCGAGCTCCTCGCTGCCTCGCCCTTGGTGCTCACCGAGA
Source organism: Streptoverticillium olivoreticuli subsp. olivoreticuli (assembly GCF_003391135.1). GTDB lineage: Bacteria > Actinomycetota > Actinomycetes > Streptomycetales > Streptomycetaceae > Streptomyces > Streptomyces blastmyceticus. Next base: position 455,439 of record NZ_CP031455.1, read on the forward strand.
TCCGTATTGGGTATGCGCGGGTCTCGACCGGAGGGCAGAAGCTCGACCGTCAGATCGATGCGCTCAACGCGGCGGGTTGCCGCCGGATCTTCGCCGACAAGAAGTCCGGCAAGAACGACCTACGGCCGGAGCTGAAGGCGTGTCATGCCTTCCTCGCCCCCGGCGACACCCTGGTCGTCCCCTCGCTCGACCGGTACGGCCGCTCGCTCCAGGACCTCGTCAACATGGTCGCCGAGCTGCGTGAGCGCGGGATCGGCTTCCAGTCCCTGCACGAGGCCCTGGACACCACCACTCCCGGCGGGCGCCTGATCTTCCATGTCTTCACCGCGCTCGCCGAGTTCATCCGCGAACTCATCGTCGCCGGCACCCACGAGGGCCTTGCCGCCGCCCGCGGCAAGGTCGGAGGACGCCCCACCGTCGTCAACGAGGAGCTCATCCGGGCCGCCCGGGACATGCTGCCCAACCCGGCGAACAGCGTGACGTCGATCGCCAAGATCCTCGGTGTCTCCGTCGGCACCCTCTACAACCATATCCCCGACCTTCAGGAGCTTCGCCGCAGCCGCGTGCCCCGCCAGCTCGAAGGAACGCAGGGCTGATCCGGCGCTCCTCGCCCAGCCAGGATTCTCCCGCTGCACTTTTCGGCTTACCTGGCCGGGCCTCAAGAAGGGCCAGAGCCCTCACCCGCCACCGTTATGCGCATGCTCCGCAACCACGACGAGCAGACGGCCACGGACGCAGTGACCGAAGGCATCTGACCAGAACGGACTCCTCAGCGGCCCTAGAGCGGCATCGACGGGACCCCTCTTCCTGGGGTCTGGGGCCTGGCCGGTTTGTCTTCCTGTGTCCTTGTGGCAGTTGGCTGCCGACCGCCAGGATCGCCGGGCCAGCGGTACCTCGGGCAGGCGAGCTGAGCGTGGGAGCGCCGTGCGCGGCCTTCTCGCTGACTCCGCCGTTCCGTGGTCTGGAGCGTTCCGGGAGGTAGAGCAGTGGTGTACTCGAAACCGCAGGAGTTCGGCGAGTTGACCTTGGTCTTCAGTGCGGGTGAGACCGCTCCTCCGCAGGGCTACTACGCCCTGGCGGGCATGGTGGACGAGTCGGTGACGATGACCTGGGTCAAGGAGACCCACCCCGGCTCGGGAGCACTGGCAGAACCTGTGGAATGGGAAGATGTCTCTTGGGGGAGTATCAAAGCCTGGAGGCCGGTCGCGCCCTCCGGCTACCGGGGCCTGAGTGACGCGTTCTCCAGCGCGGAGCTCGGACTCACCCCGGTGCCCCGGCATCTGATGCGCTGCGTCAAGGAGACCATCAACGGGCGCGGCTACGTGGCCCTGGGCGCCAAGCTGTACGCCCTGCTCCTGGAGACGGTTCCGCCGGGAGTGTTCCCGGAGTCGCCGGGGGTACTGGTCGCCCCGGGAAAGTGCACGTGGAACTGCATGCGCGTGGGAGGGATGGTGGTCGGCAAGGACCCGGGTGATGTGTACGTGCTGGACCTGCCGGTCCGGGCGAGCCAGGGACAGGGCCCGTCGGCCCCGGTCCTCCAGGGCTACGACATCGTTCCGCAGACCACGCCGGAGGCCATCGACCGGGAGGTCATCGTCCCGTGCACCGCCGTCTACGACCGGGGGAAGACCCCGGAGTGGATCGTGGTGAACTCCCCGACCTACACGCTGCGGCGCAAACGCTTCTACACCCTGGTGGCCTCGCTGAACCTGAAGGACTCCGATTCCCCGGGCGAGATCAGCCAGGCCGTCAGGTGGGGCATCACCAAGACCCAGTCCGAGTCCTTCCACGAGTCCACTGGCACGAAGGTGGGCTTCGAAGTGGGCGTCGAGGCTGGGGTCGAATTCGAAGGCATCGGCGCCAAGGTCCACGCCACCGCCAGCACGGAAATCTCCCACGAGATGGGGTATGAGACCTCGCACTCGGTCTCGACCATGCGGGAGGAAGAGGTCGCGGTCAAGGCCGATGCGAAGGCACGGCACACCACCGCCCTGTACGCGGAGACCCACACCATCCACGCCGTGCGCAATGACGTCAATCATTCCCCGGTCTCCGACAGCAACGGGCTGACCTTCAAGGCCGGAGTCCAGGCCGTGGCCGTCCAGTACCCGCCGCCGAAGCCCGGAGAGACGCTCCCCTGGGCCGCACCCGCACACCTCTACGATCAGTTGCGGGAAGTCGCCGAGCAGCGCACTGCCTGACCACGGGCGGAGAGCCCGGCGGGAGACTGTGTCCCTCTGCGGAAGGACACAGCCTCCCGCCGGAATAGTCCGCTCTCGGCTCGCTGGCCAGCACAACGACGCTCGGGAAGTCCTGGACGGCCGGTCCGGGAGGTCGAGATGGCCATGGCCATCTTCCTCACCCCGTCGGCACGGGCCGTTGCCTGGAAGTGGATCACGTCGTTGGGCTGAACGAGTGAACGCCGCACGCGGTACCACTGGCGGCAGCCCGTCGCCCGGCCCGGGGCGTCGAGAAAGGGCCGGGTGCGGGTGAGCAGGGATCTGGGGCTGGACGCGGCGGTCGAGCACTTCACGCTCGTTGGCGACGAGGTGGACTGGCTGCGGAACAAGAGCGGGGCCACCCGCCTGGGCTTCGCCGTCCAGCTGAAGTTCCTCCTTTTCCGCGGCCGCTTCCCCAAGACCCGCATCGAGCTGCCCGCGGACGCGGTCGCTCACGTGGCCAACCAGGTCGGTGCCCCGGCTGCCGACATGGCGCTGTACGACTTCACCTCCCGTACGGCCAAGCGGCACCGCAGCGAGATCCGGGAGCTGACCGGCTGGCACGAGTGCTCGGTCACCGACCAGATCAAGCTCGCCTCCCACTTGGTCGATGCGATCTGGCACGACGAGCGGCGCGAGGAACAGGTCCGCGCCGAGCTCTTTCAGCGCATGGGCCACGACTTGATCGAGCCGCCGACCCCGGATCAGGTCGCGGCGATCATCCGCTCCGCGCTCCGCCAGGCCGACGAGCGGGCCGTCGCCGAGGTTGCCGCCCGCCTCGCACAGGCCGAGGGCTGCCTGCGGCCCGCCCGACAGGGATCAGGCCGTCGAGGACGTGGACGACGAACTGGGACGCAGGGCATGGCTTCGAACTCGTCTCGTGAGTCGTCGTTCAGCACCGTGTGCGTATCAGGTGACGGATGCTCAGCGATGGCTGGGCCCGCCGGTCAGTCGATGCCTTCGATGATGCGGAAGTCGCGCTCGACGCCGTCGGGGAGGGCCACCAGCGCCTTCTGGTATGCCTCGCTCTCGTATGCCGCGACGGCCTGTTCAAAGCTGTCGAACTCGATCAGAACGACGCGTTGCGTGATTCCGGCCTCGTGGGCGACGACTCGAGCGCCACGGGACAGGAGGCGCCCGCCCCCAGCCTGGACAGCCGGACGGGCCAGCTTGTCGTAGGCAGTCAGCCTCTCAGGGTCAGAAATGGCGGGGTAGACACTGACCCAGTAGCCCTTAGCCATGGAAACCTCCTGTGTTCGGCCGGACACGTCCGACTTCGAATTCACACTCAGATCGGTCGATCCCGGCGACGGGTACTGCTGCGGTCAGTGGAATCGTCATATGCGCAGGTTAGGGCTTGATGTGCGGTCGAGGGAAAGACCGGTACGGGATAGACTCAGAACGGATCGTTATCAATCGGCAGGGAGGGCACGTGGCGCCGGATACGGTGAGCCTGCGGTACTTCCTGGTGCTGGCGCAGGAGTTGAACTTCACCCGCGCGGCCGCACGGATCGGTATCGCACAGCCCGCACTCAGCGCCCGGATGCGCCGATTGGAGGCGGAACTCGGTACGGCCCTGCTGGTCCGCAACACGCGTAGCGTCGTATTGACCACGGCCGGTGCGGCTTTGGCGGAGTCCGCGCCGCCCGCGCTGGCGGCGCTGGACCGGGCATGGGACACCGCCCGGAGCGCGGCGGCCGGTGAACTGGGCACGCTGCGCATCGGATACAGCCTCAGCGCCGGGGCCGAGACGGCACCGGCCCTGGTGGACAGGCTGATTCGCGACAGCAGCGGACTCGAGGTCGGCGCGGTCCCGATGGCGACACCGGAGATCTCCCCCGCGGTCGCCGACGGCCGCATCGATGCCGGGATCACCCGCGGTGAACAGCCGGGCCGTGGCGTGCGCCGGTTCCTGCTGCGGCGTCAGCGCGTCGGGGTCCAGCTGGCGCAGCACCATCCGCTGGCCGAACACCCGGAGATCGAGATCGCCGACGCGGCCGCGTATCCGCTGCGACTCCCGGACCGTGCGGCCAACCCCGTGATCCACGATCAGCTGTCCGCACTGTTCCGAGACACCCGACCACAGCCCCGATTCCACACGCCCGCAGTCTCTTTCGACATGTCTCAGCGCGACCTGCGCGACGGGGTCACCCTCGCCCCGGCCGGAGAAGCCGCGGTCACGGCACAACCGGCCGGTCTCACCTGGCGACCGCTGCGGGGCGCGCCCGGCCTGACGATCCACCTGGTCCTCCCACGCGAGCAGTCGCCGCTACACCACCGCATCCGTGCCGTCGCCAAAACCCTGGCGCACGAGCTGCACTGGCTGCCGGACTGACGCGCAAGAGGTCAAGCGAGACGGACGCCTGCGGTGGCGAGGCCGAAGACCTTGTGCCCGGCGGACTTCGCGGTGATGACGACGGCGGTCTTGCTGAATGTCCGACACGACCTCGCTACGCCGGCGGATCAGCATCCGATGATGGCCCCGGGGCCGGTCCGAGTCGTACACCGCGGCGACGTCCTCGCCCAGCGCGAGATCTCGGCGGATAGGGGCGGGGCCACGGCCAAGGCGTTCTCCGCGGAACTCAACTCCGGGGCGTGCCGGGGGGCCTCGAGGTCACTCGCGGCCGCACGACCCCGGAGAGGGGCTTTGTCGGCAGCCCCACCTACCCCCTTCGAGATTTGTGTTTCCTCCCTTCAGAACCTCCCGCCTCGCGTGCATACTGGGGGCCCGGAAAGTTACCCGGGGCACGCGGCCGACGGTCCGGGATTCTCCTCGGGCGTTACCAGGGCCGGAGTCTGACGGTGCGTCATCCGGTGGGACGTCGGAGGAGGTCACCCGAGGTTCCCTCCTCGGTCGGCACCCATGTGAAACATCGCGCGTGGCCCGAGTTCCACACTTCTCAGGAGCCGTCTTGCACATACCGAAATATGTCACCGCCGTCTGTGCCACCGCCGCGGCGACGGTCTTGGCCACCTCCACGTCCGCGGCCGCTGAGACCGGCCCTGAGCAGGACAATTTCCTTCCCGCTATGGTCCATTCCATCCTCCGCCTCGACATCGATCCGCCGGGCGCCAATGACTGGAACTGCCGTCCCAGCGCCGCCCACCCGCGTCCGGTCGTCCTGGTGCACGGGACCTACGAGAACCGCTACAACAACTGGGCCCGGATGTCCCCCGAGCTGAAGACCCAGGGCTACTGCGTCTACGCCCTCGACTACGGCGACACCGACGACGCCGGAGTGGCTCTCGCTCCCACCGTCAAGGGTTACGGAGACATCAGGAAGTCCTCCAAGGAGCTGGCCGCCTTCGTGGACAAGGTGCTCGCTGCCAGCGGCTCCGGCCAGGTGGACCTTGTCGGCCACTCCCAGGGCGGGACCCTGGCCCGCTGGTATCTCAAGGCCGACGGAGGCGCGACCCCGACCGACCCCTCGAAGAACAAGGTCAAGAAGGTCGTCCAGCTCGGCGCGACCAACCACGGCACCACCATGAGCGGCATCGAGACTCTCGCCGACAAGCTCCACATGCTGGGCCCCGGGGAGAAGCTCTTGGGGAAGGCGGGCATCCAGCAGTACGAGAAATCCGACTTCATCAAGGAGCTCAACGCCGACGGGGACACCGTTCCCGGGATCGACTACACCGTGATCGGCACGAAGTACGACGAGATCACCACCCCCTGGCAGAGCACGTTCATGACGGCGGGCCCCGGAGCAACGGTACAGAACATCACCTTGCAGGAGGGCTGCGTCGTCGACTTCTCCGCCCATCTGAGCATGTCGTACAGCCCGCGTGCGATCGGACTGGTCAAGCGGGCCCTGGCCCCCTCAGCCCCGGCGGCTCCCTGTGTGCTGAGGGCGCCCGCCTTCTGATTCCGGCACAGTTACTCTCCAGCGTGCCGCTGTCCGCGGACAACGTGGCCCTGGTGCGGGACGGATGCCCGGCGGTCGGGATCCCGGCCGCCGGTGGACCGGGAAGCCGGTCCGTCGGCCGTTCCCAGAAGAACACCGAAGAGAACACCCCCAACCCTCCCACCCCACCCTCCCCTCCGGACAAGCAGGCAGACGCCGAGGCTGCGGCACAGCGGGAGGAAGAACCCCCTCTCAAGCCGACGGCAGTACCACAGGCACCCGCCCCGCCCCTTCCGGCACCACTGGTCGCACAGGGAGCACTCGCCCTCGCAGCGATCTCCCACAGCGAGCGACAACTCCGGCTCTCCGGCCACGACATCGCCGCACTCGCACCGATCGCGGGCCAATGGTTCCAGCGCGGCGCCTACATGACCGACCTCCGCGATGCCCTCACCTCCGGACTGCCCCCAGAGATCCACTCCCCCGCAGGCCTGACCCACAACCGCCTCACCCGCAAGATGCCGGACCCACCGACACGTCCTCAACAGCACGCGGACGAGCATCAGATGTCTGGTCCGTCGTCGCGGCTGGCCGGGACACGGGAGTGCCAGGGTGCGCACACGCGGACGCAGTTGTTCCGGCCGGTGGCCGATGAAGTGCTGTGCCGACAATGCCGCTGCGAGACAGCCGAAGCTGAGGGCGAGCCCGAGCAGGTCAGCGCCGCGGTGGCAGCAGCGCTGCGCAGCGCGGCCGCGGTACGAGCATCGCTCCACAGCCTCGCGCGGGCGACAGCATGAACAAGAACTCACCCCCGCCCTGGACACCTGTGACCGATCCCCTTCAGCGCACCAACGGTGCGGCACTGACGAAGCCAGCTGAGAGGAGTACCTGCACCGATCCCATCCGGCGCCGCCATCAATCCACCCAGGGAGTTCAGCAGTGGGTCGGGCGAGGACATAACGAACTGCCCACCGGCCTCGGCTGCACCGATCTCATGGTCGCACCGGCCGTGCGCAAGCCGTTCGGCATGATCTGCCTCAGAGCCATGGCCTGCGGTACCCCGCCCATCGCCACCACCACCGGCAGCCCGCTCCACACCATCGTCCCCGCCGGACCCCACGCCGCCAGCTGGCTCGCCAAGCCGGACGACCTCGACGACCTCGCCCACGCCCTCATCACCGCCCTGGCCGACGCCGACGAACGCAAGCAACGCGGCACCAACGGCTGCTCCCGCATCGAAGATCCACCATCTTGAAGTCGCTGGTCGTAGGGCTGGTGTGAGCCGGTGCTCGTGTACTTGTGCTGACCCGGGGGCGTTTGTCGTAGCTCAAGATCGCCTGCCGTTCCTGCGATCACAGGTCTGCGGGTTCCCCGGCGTGCGCGAGGCGGGTGTCCCTGCGATCCGGGCAGGAGGTGCATCAAGGTGACCCAGGATGCGGGAGTGGACCTTCGTGAGCTGATCACGGCCCGTCGGGCCGAACGGCGACAAAGCGCCCGTCGGCACTGATGCGGGGACCGAACGAGTCGCCGTTGGCCTCGGTGCCGTCCGCGCGGACGCTGACGCGGACGGTGCCGGGATGCTTGGGCGCGCCCCAGGCCCGACAAGGCCACCGGAACCGCTGCGGCACAGAGGCCCAGAGCGGCGGCCAGGATGACAACGGGTCTGAAGTGGCGCACGGATCCGCCCGGTTGAGGAGACGCGCGGGCGCGGACAGTCAACTGCCTGTCAGGCTCCGGTCAATGATGCCGACCCGCTTCCACCACCGGATACGGCCGTTGTGGCAGCGATGCCTGGCCAGTAGCAACCAACAGAGCCCCTTGGAGCCGGTGCGGCGATTGGAATCACCACGTCGGCGACAAGAGGCCCTGCTGCGTCACCATCACAAGCCTTCCCGTGGTTACCAGGGATACCAGGCGCCGTTGTACCACTGCTCGTTGGCGTCGTCGTTGTGGTGATCCATGTTGAAGTCCGGCCAGTAGTTGTCGTTGTGGTTCTTCGGGTAGGTCCCGATGCCGGCGGACTCGTCGCAGATGTAGTCCCAGTAGCAGATCGACTTGACCGGCACGTTGCCGAAGTTCCGGTCAGCGCCTGCGAGCGGGTAGCCGACGAGGGGGCCCCAAGGCGTGGTGCTGCCGTTGGTGCCGGGCCCGCCCTGACGCTTGGGGTCCGCGAGGAGAATGGCGTTGACGTTGTCGAACGTCCTCCAGTTCTCGCTGATCCAGACGTGCACCACCGCGGCGCCCAAGGAGTACCCGCCCATCTTGACGTGCTGTCCCGGGCACGCGGCACGTTGGTCTCGGACCAGCCGGTTCAGCTCGTTGACGCCCGACCGGACGCCCAGGCCGGTGGGGACATCACTCATGTACCCTACGTGCTGCTGGATGTTGCCGGTGAAGCGGTCGTTGTTCCACCTGCTCCACGTGCCCCCGACAACAATCGTGTACGTGCCCTCGCACGGAGCGGCTGCCACCCGCGCTGCTGCCGCCTGCGCTGTGGACCCCTGCGCCAGTGAAAGCCCGGATGTCAGCAGAAGAGCGGCCAACGCGGCCGCGATCCTTCCTCTTCGCATTCGATTCTCCCCATGTAGTGGGCCTACGCGTCTGCCGTCCGATGCGGTGCACGGTCGGTCGGCCGAGTTCGCTGGACGACAGTGGCAGCGGCCGATGAAATCCCTGTGAAACCCGCAGGGCCCGAGCGGACTCACGCCAAGGATGGGCCGCCGACCGGTGCCCACGGTGACCAGTTGCCGCTGGGCACGAGCTGGTAGCGGCCGTTCAACGGGCCGGCGGAGATCCCGGCGATGATCTCGCCGTGCCGAACGGCCCCCGGTCCACCTGACTCAGATCACACGGTCGGCGAAGGCAAGGAAGACCGCCTTCGCCGACCCGACTGCTATCCAAGATCACGTCGTCGTTGTAGGGTCCGTGGCTTCGTGCGCACCGAGGCCTGCGGAAACGCTGGAATCCGGGCTTGACGCGCGCTGAACGCGTCTGCTGGGAATGCTCATTCTGCTTCGTGTCGCCCTGTGCGGTGGTCGCGGTGTGTTGTCGTCGCAGAGGGCAAGGAGTCAGGACACGCACGGCGCCTCGGTGGTCGAGTTCGGCCTGGCCTGCGACGTTCGGCCGACGACGCCGCACGTGGCGAACTCGGCGTCATGGGTCCCGGACGAATGGGTGCGATCTGCTCACCGAGGATGCTGGAGGGCGGTAGCGAGGTCGTCGAGGTGCTTCGCGACTGGGCCCAGGGTGAGCAGGCCGCTGCCTGCCCCGGCCAGCTCCGCCGTTGCGGGGGTGAGCTCCGTGAAGGCGCGCTCCATCGTCTTCCGGTCGCCGACGGCGATCGCGGCTCGTGCGGCAAGGCACCATAGGGCTTCGAACATCAGGTCGCGGGGCGGTTCCGGGAGCTGGCGCAGGGCTGTCGTGACCTCAGCGCCGCGGTCTTGGGCCAGCAGCACCAGGGGGCGGGTCCAAGGCTCAAAGGGTCCCCAGTCGGTGCGTTCGTCGGCCTGGGCGGGCTGTGCGTGCCGCAGGCGCAGGGACAGCAGGGCGAGTGGCAACAGCCCGCGTTCCAGTCCGGGCATGCCGGCTCCGTTCAGTTGCGCTGCGGCGTCCTGGTAGGCCGCCTCCGCCTCTGCAACTGATGTCCCGCCGCTCTCGGCGAGCCGCAGCGCCCGATACAAATGGGTGAACACGCCGACCAGCGGCAGCTCGTGGCGCTCGGCCAGGCGGTCTGCGCAGGCCGCGTGCCCGTCGGCTGTGGCGAAGTCCGCGAGCGCGCTTCGGGCCTGGAGCCGGATGAGGTGTCCGAGCACTTCGTAGGCGGCCATGCCGTGTCGGGCGGACAGGTCGACGAGCTCGGCGCCGATCTCGTCCCGGCGCGGGGCCAGACCCGCTCGGTGGAAGGTCTGCATGAACACGCCGTTAAGGGCGAACGCCAGCAGCGCGGGGTCGTCCAGGCTGCGGGCGATCTGCTCTGCCTGCCGGGCGGCATGGGGCCCGAGTGCTGAGCGGGTGCCGCGTGTCTCCAGGGCGATCGTGGCCAGGAGGCGGGCTCGTGCCGTCGGGTGCGCATCCGGCCGGAGGGCGGCCAGGGTGCGCTCGGCCGCTGCCACGACAGACGCGGCCTGCTGCGGGTCGTCGACCCGGGTCCAGATCGCCGGGACGTCGTAGGCGCCGATCACGCGGGCGGTGAGTTCCGTGTCGCCCAGTTCCTCCGCCGCCATGATGGCCTCCAAGCGGTGCTGGCGGGCGGCCTGAAGGCCCCCGCCTCCGGTCACAGCGAGATTGCGCAGCAGACCCACCGTCGACTCCAGTCGCGCCCGGGCGCCGGATGCCACGGTGCGGTCGTAGGCGGCGGCTGCCTGCGCCCACACCCGCCCCGCCGAACCCATTGGCCCGGACGCGGCCTCGAGGTGGCCGGCCTGGTCGAGGATGTCCGCCTCCAGGCGGCGCAGACCCGGGCCCGGATCCACCCCCAGTTGCTCGATGAGGAGCGTGCGCGCCCGGCGCAGCACCGCGAGCGCGTCGCCCTGGCGGCCGGTGCGGTACAGCGCGAGGGCCAGCAGCCGCCAGGCGTCCTCACGCCAGGGATGCTCCGCCACGTGCGCGTCCAGATCCGGCACTGCCTCGGCGGCAAGCCCCAGGGCCAGCCGGGCCTCGGCCCCGCGCTCGACGGCCTGCAGCCGCAATTCACCCAAGCGGGAGCGCTCCCCACGGGCCCAGATCTCCTCGGTGAAGTCGGCGTAGGCAGGACCGCGCCACCATCCCAGCGCCTCCTCCAGCCGTGCGAGCGCAGGCTGGGGTGGCAGTGTCGCGGCGGCGGCCACCGCCTGCTCGAAACGCCAGGCGTCCACCGCGTCCGGCTCCGCGTGCAGCGCGTACCCCGGGCCCTCGGTGACCAGCAGCCGGGCCGGAGCACGGGGTGGGCGCTGCGGTTCCAGAGCGCGGCGCAGCGCAGCCACGAAGGTACGCACCGCGCCCACCGCATCAGCAGGCGGGTCCTCCCACAGGTCCTCGACCAGGCGCGTGACCGGGACGACGCGGCGGCGGGAGACGATCAGCCGGGCCAGCACGGCGCGGTGCCGCGGCCCTTTCAAGGCGATCGCGCCTCCGGCACCGTCCCAGGCCACCACCGGCCCCAGCACCCCGAACGCGACCTGCATCTTCGACCACTCCCTTCCCGGGCATCGCCCCTGGTTACCGTAACGCGCTCACTCGATGCTCATCCGCGCCCGGCAGGCTGTGAGGCACCTGGTCACCTATAGGAGGAAGGGCGAAACCATGACGCCTGCCACCGCCGGCTTCACCTACCAACGCGTCCCCGTCGCGGACGGCGTGTCCCTCAATGCGGCCGTCTCCGGCTCGGGCAGTCCGATCGTGCTGCTGCACGGCTTCCCGCAGACCCACCTGATGTGGCGGCATGTCGCCGCCGACCTCGCGGCCGACCACACCGTGATCTGCCCCGACCTGCGCGGCTACGGCGCGAGCGACAAACCCGTCGAGACCGATGGCAACGTCTACGCCAAGCGCACCATGGCCGCTGACATCGTCGCCCTGGCCCGCGCGCTGGGGCATGATCGCTTCGCGCTGGCCGGACACGACCGCGGCGCCCTGGTCGCCTTCCGCGCCGGGCTCGACCACCCCGAGACGATCACTCACCTGGCCTGCCTCGATGTGCTCCCGACGGTAGACATGTGGGAGGTGATGCGCGGTGTCACTGCCGCCGTCGGCTTCCACCTCTACCTGATGGCCCAGCCTCCGGGCCTGCCCGAGCAGATGATCACCGCCAGCCCGGACGCCTTCTTCGGCCACTTCCTCGACATCTGGACCAACGACCCGCAGGCGATTCCCGCAGACGTCCGCGCCGCCTACCTGGACGCCTGCCGAGACGCGGTGCCCTCGATCGTGGCCGACTACCGCGCCTCTGCCGGCATCGACGTCGCCCACGACCAGGCCGACCAGGACGCCGGCAACCGTCTACGGATGCCGGTCACCGTGCTCCAACAGGACTGGGGCGCCGCCCTCGGCTTCGACGCGGCAGCACTGTGGGGCGCCTGGGCACCGGATCTGCGGCACACTACCGTCACCTGCGGCCACTTCATGGCCGAAGAAGCCCCCGCCGACATCGCCAAGGCACTTCGAGACCTCCTCTCCCGCTGAAGTCCGAGGCCGGGAGCGGCGCCAGGCAGGGCAGCGTTGGCGCCAGGTCCGGCGCCAACGCTGCCCTGCCTGCCCGGGAAAGGACATGGCCGAAGAGGTGAAGGTCCGCAGGCTGGCTGGTGCCCGGCATGCGCCGGCGGACTGGATCGTGCGGGCCAGGATCATCACGCTGGGCTGGGAAGGGAACCGTGTTCCGGTGATGGCGTCCCGGCTCGGGTGTCATCACAAGACGGTGCGCAAGTGGCTGCACAGGTTCAACGCCCAGGGCCTGGTCGGGCTCGGCGACCGTCCAGGATGTGGCCGCAAGCGGCGGATCACCGAGGCGGAACGCTCGCGGATCATCGAGCTGGTCCGCGAGCGTTCCGCCAGACCGGCTGGTGTGCTAGCCGCGGGGTGACCTGGCGGCCGATGAGGAGTCGGCCCCGGGCGTGTGGATTCTGGACGCCCTCACCGAGGCGGCCCGGCGCCAGGGTATCGACGTCCAGCGTTCCCAGGTCCGCAGGATCCTGCTGGCCGAGGGAGTGCGCTGGCGCCGCACCCGGTCCTGGATCACCAGCCGCGATCCGGAGTTCTCCCCAAAAGGACCCGGATCGTCGGCCTGTACACGGACCCGCCGGAGGGTGCCACGGTGGTCTGCGCGGACGAGCCCGGCCCGGTGATCCCGCGCACGTTCCCGCCGGCGCCGGGCTGGTCGCCGGACGGACACCGCATCAAGGCCGAGCTCGACTACAGCCGCGGGCCGGAGAAGACCTGGGTCCACGGCGGCCTGCGGCCGGCCGACGGCCAGGAGATCACCATGACCGCAGCCTCCCGCAACAGCGTCAACTACCAGCAGTTCCTCCTGCTGCTGGAGGATGCCAACCCCACAGGCGACATCGTGGTCGTCACCGACAACCTCTCCTCCCACAACAGCAAGTCCACCCGTGAATGGCTGGAGGACCACCCGCGCATCCGCCACACGTTCATCCCGGTCGGCGCGTGCTGGCTCAACCGCCAGGAAGGCTGGTGGCGCCTCTTCCGCAAGGCGGCCCTGGCTGGACAGTCTTCGCCGACCCCGACGAGATCGACCACGCGACGAGAGTCGCCACAGCCCGGCTCAACGCACGCGCCAAACCCTGGATCCGAGGCCGTCCCGCACCACCAACCCGCCGCCTCCGGCGCCGTTTCCAGTACCGCCTTTGAGGAATCGAGCAGTAGACACTGCCGTGTGTGGGCGCGGGCGGGTGTTGTCGACGGCCTCCCGGTACACCCGCTCGTGCCTGTGCGACGACTGCAAGCGCGATGACGAAGACAGCGAGAACGCGCGGCGACACCACCCGTTCGGAGCACGCTGTCGAGCGCCTCGTCGAACCGCAGTGTCAGGGTGGTGTGTGGGCCTGACGGCGGACCCCGTCCCGTTGCCGCCCGCCCCATTGCCGCCTGCCGTTGGAGTGTCATGCTGTACGCCTACGGGTTCGAGCGCGTGGGCGTCGTGGTGAGCGACCTCTACCTAGTGGATCCCACACTTCCAGCGGGGCGGGAGGGACCGGAACGAGGCGTTCGCCTGGAAATACGGATGTTCGAACCGGGTGACGCCGAAGGCTCCTTGTACAGGGCGTTTCCCATCACGGTAGGCCGTCCGCTCTGGCGGGCGGACCTCTTGGAGTCCGTGTTCAGCGTGCCCGGCAGCCTCGACCGCGCCCACTACCATCCGCGGTTCAACGGGTGGGGCCCGGTGGACGACGTCTTCACCGTGGAACTGACCGCGGCCCCCCTGGCATGGCTGGAGGCAAAGCTCACGAATCCCGAGGACCTGCTGGGCGAGGCCGGGGTGGCGGCACACGAGGTCGGGCCGGACGACGTCGCGGACCTCCGGGACTCGGCGCCGGGCATCATGGCCACGGTGCGGAACCTTCTCGACATCGCGTCGAAGGGGACGCGCGCCCGGCCACCGGACTGGCAGCAGCTCGACCGAGCCCGTCTCAGCTGGCTGTAACCGGGGAACCGCATGCTTCCGCCGCTCGCGCCGGACGAGAAATCCGCCGTGGATGACATCGACCACCGATCAGTCCTGAACACCCATCTGGAGTGGACACCGGAATTCGTGCTCCGCCTTTCGGATGGACGGACCGGGCAAGCGGCCGCGCCCCGGGCCGAGACTCCCAGCATGTACGAGGAGCAAGTGCCTCGCCCGGCCGGCGATAGCGATCAGGTGGCGGCCGAGGCTCGGGCCGCCTTCGTTGGGAGGGCTTTCGACCAGGAGTCCTTCGACGACGAGCTGAGCCGTCGTCGCTCTCGCTGGGGACACGCGGCCTGCTACGCCCTGTCGGCCGCCTTCTTCGAGGCCAGCCTCCACCGCTTCCGCGGCAGCACAGGGGGCAGGAAAGCGTGTCCGCGGCTGCTGTTCAACCTGCTCAACGGCGGCCTCCACGCCTACAGCCTCCCGGTGACCTCGGACTTCACCGAGTTTCTCCTCGTTCCCCGGGGCATCGACACCGTGAGGGCGATCGACGGCTACCGGCGCCTGCTGCGCGAGGCCCGTACGGCAGTGGCGCGCCTCCCCCTGCGGGCCGTCGGTGGTAATCCGGTGCACGACCTGGGGCCCGATCCCAATGCGCAGGCACTGTCGCTGGTGAGCACCCTGCTGGAACGGGTCGGCCTCGCTGAAGCATTCGGCATCATGATTGATGCCAGCGCGGGCGACTGGTTCGACGAGACTGGTCGGTACGTCCTCCCGGTCAGCGGCCGCCGCTTCGACCGGGACGGCCTCGTCGACTACTGGCTCGACCTGCTCATCCGCTTCGACGTGGTGATGCTGGAAGATCCTCTCGCTGAGACGGACATGGACGGCTGGAGCGCGCTGCACGACGCCCGCCCGTCCGGCTGCCGTCTGCTCGGTGACAACTTCACCTCCACCTGCTCCACGCAACTGGCAGCCAAAGCGCGCCACGTCGACGGCGTTCTGCTCAAGCCCGACCAGATCGGCCTCATGAGCGGGGTGTACCAGTTCGCCTCGCTGGCCAGGGACCACGGGCTGCCGCTGATCGCCTCGGCCCGGTCCGTGGAAACCGACAACCCGCTGATCAGCCACGTCGCCACGGAGCTTTGCCTGGACTACCTCAAGGCGGGCCCGTACCAGGACTTCAGCTCCGTGATGCGATCGAACGAGCTGCTACGCGCAGGTGCGGCATGACCGGCAGCGTGGTGGGATCCGTCACCATCACCACGGTGCGGCACTCGCTGACGGCTCACAACACGGCCGGCATCATCACTGGCCGCCTCAACGAGCCCCTGTCCGCCGAGGGGCGGGCTGCTGCCAGCGGGTTTGCCCGGGCCCATGGCACACTGTCGGCCGAGGTCGTGCTCTCCTCCCCTGCCCGGCGAGCCATCGACACTGCCAGGCTCGTCACCGGGCTGCCGGAAGAGGACATCGTCCTCGACGCACGCTGCCATGAACGGCATTACGGAGCCTTGCAAGGCCTGGACCGAGAGCAAGTGTCCGCATACGTAGCCCGGATCGTCTATGTGGAAGCGGGCGGGACGCGGCATTCAGTCAATCCGCCCGGCGGGGAGACGCTCACCGAGCTCCGGGCCCGGGCCCACCGCTTCCTGATGGCCGTCCTGTCCCTGTCCACGACGTCGGTCCTGGTGTCCTCTCATGGGACCTTCCTCCAGCAGTTCCACGGTCTGCTGCTCGAGCGGGGCACGATGGAGACCCTCGCCTGCCACATCCGCAGCCTGCAGATCGACCGCTTCACGCTCCGCGGCGAGGGCAGGCCACGACACCAGCTGATCCACCCGGGCCTGAGCACCGGCCTGGTCTGGTGAGCGGGGTTCCGGTGCGTATTCTTGTTTGCACAGGACGTGACCTGGTGACCTGTGTGGCACTGAACCGGCTGCTACCTGCGCTCCAAGACCATACGACTGCCGTCGCACTGCTGAGGCTGCCCCCGGTCGACTTGAGGTCGGGCAGCTCTTTGGACCGCCTGCGGTGGCACCTGCGGGACCTTCCTGACAAGGAGTTCTTCCCCGTGCTGGACCGGTTGGACTACCCACCAGGCGAGTTGATGTCGTTTCACCACCTCGCAGGCAACCTGGGCGTACCGTTCCACGAGATCGAGAACATCAATACCGGTCACGGCAGCCGGGTCGCACGGGAGTTCCAGCCGGACCTGATCCTGTCGGTGAAGTTCGGCCAGATCTTCAAAGAGCCGATCCTTTCCCTCCCTTCTTTCGGCATCCTCAACACCCATTCCGGGGCCCTTCCGCAGTATGCGGGCCTGTGGGCACCCGTCCGCACCCTCCTTGCCGGCGAGCGCAGGTTTACCAGTACCCTGCACGTGGTCGACCAGGGCATCGACACCGGACCGGTCATCGCGAGCGGACATCTGCCAGTCGAGCCAAACCGTTCACTGTTCTGGCATCTGCCCAGGCTGTACGTGCTGGGGATCGAGCTGTTCCTGCAGGTGCTGCCCGGCCTGACCAAGTGCACCCGGATCACAGCACATCGGCAGGAGAACTCCCGGCGCCGGTACTACGGCAAGCTGACAACGGAAGAGGAAGCCGCCTTCGAGAAACAGGGCTTCCGGTTTCTCGACGATCGCGACTACGCGGAAATCACCCGACGCTTCGGAGTGGATCTCTTCACCGTGAGCTCCGAATGACAGGGAAGTGCCCAGGCGTAGCCCAGTTCGGCGAGGGCAGCCCATTGCTCGGCATTCAGCCGGTCACGCCTGGCATCCAATTGGCGGCCGCCCCTGACTGGCCTCCGTGCGCCCTGCCGCAAGGGTGGATGTGAGGTACTGACTGAGTGGAGTGGCAAACCTCCTGGACGAGGTGTGCGTCATCCGGCGCCTCCCCCGTCTCAACAGGAGGGTTTTCTCGTGAAGGCTGTCCGCCGCGTCACCGTCACCCAGGCCGCCCCGGCACTCGTCGCGCTGCCCGGCGTCGGCCCCGAGACCGCCGGCCAGCTGCTGGAGACCGCGGGCGACAATCCCGACCGCCTCGTCTCCGGAGCCGCCTTCACCCACCCGTGCGCCACCGCTCCCGTCTCCGCGTCCTCCGGACGCACAGACCGCCACAGGCTCAACCACGGCAGCAACCGACACCCGAACTCCGCTCTGCACACGATCGTCCTCGTCCGCATGTCCTTCGACCACTGCACCCGGGAATACGTCGCCCGGCGGACCACCCAGGGGCTGACGAAGAAAGAATCATGCGATGCCTGAAACCACTTGACGACCTATAGGAGTTTCACGCCCCAAGGCCTTCGAGGACGAGATCGGCGCGGCGCCGCCAGGTGTAGCGCTCCAGGAACTGCCGTCGGGCCTCGTCACCGAGCGTCCGGCGCAGCGTCTCGTCGCCGACGAGCTCGGTGAGGGCGTCGGCCCAGGCGTCCGGTTCGTCGGGCGGGCGCAGGAGGCAGTTGACGCGGTCCTGGAGGACTTCGCGCAGGACGGGAAGGTCCGAGGCGATGATCGGGCGGCCGTGGGACATGTACTCGAAGAGCTTCATGGGGGAGGTCCAGCGCCCGATCTCGTCGAGCTTGCCCCACGTGTACACCTTTCTCTGGTGCGGGGCGAGGGCCACGTCGAAGAGGGGGAAGTAGGCGGGGAGGGCGGCCGGCGGCCGGTGCCCGTGGAAGTGCGCGTTGGGGAGCGGGCGGGATCCCTCCCAGTGGGCCCGGTCCTCGGAGGTGCCGCCGACCAGGTGGAACTCCAGGCCGGGGAGGCGGTCGGCGAGGTCGAGGATGAGGCCGATGCCGCGGCCGGCGTAGAGGTGTCCGACGTAGCCGATCCGCGGGACGTCCGGGCGGCCCGGCAGCCGCGGCGCGGCGGCTGCACCGGCGGGCGGTGGCGGGTCGGCGCAGTCGGGTGCGACGAGGATCGGCAGCGCGCCCAGGTCGCCGTGGGTGCTCCGGAGGTCACGCGCCAGTGCGTGGGTGATCACGACGAGGCGGGCGAGCCGGGGCAGGCCGAGGAGCGCGTGTTCGGTTCCGGGTGGCAGGTCCCTGCGGATCTGGTGGGCCTCGTACACGAAGGGGGCGAGGTCGGAGGCGACAGTGAGGCTGTAGGGCTCGCGTCCGTAGACGAGGTCGGGGACGGTGTCACGGATCAGCAGGTCGCGTATGCGCTCGGCGCGTTTCCAGTATCCGGCCGGGGTGTAGTCCGGGGCGGGGACGGTGCGGATGGGGAAGCGATGGCGGACGCCGTAGTAGGCGTACGGGTCGTTGGCCGGCCAGGAGCCGGGCAGGGCGTACAGGGTGACGTCGTGCCCGGCGGCGGTGAACGCGTCGCACATGCGCATGACGTGGACGCCGTTGGCGAAGAACGAAGGGATGCTTCCGCCGTGCAGATACGCGATGCGCATGCTCTCCTCGCGATAGGCCGTGAGCGGTCTGGGAGGGGACGGACGGGGGACACTGCCGCTCGCGATCCCGCCTTCCCGGATCGCCGGTCAACCCTGAAGAACGCGTGTTGACGTGGGGCATCATCGCGCGTCAGCGATCGGCATCCAAGAGCGACTGCGCAGGAGAAGGTGGATTTCGGCTACGCGCCATTCACGCCCAAAGCCCCCCACACAGGCAGGGGTTGACACAACAGCACACCCCTCGGCAGCAGCAAACAACCACGCTCTCCACATAAAGTGATGACTTAATTACACCTTGTGATCGAATCGATTCCGTATCTACCTTGGCGGCGCCGGGTGTCCCCGTCGACAGGTGGAGCCGGTCAATCGAAGGGAGATCGAGATGGGGAACGACATCGAGCAGGTCCCCGAGGAAGAACTGCCGGAGCTGGCGCTGATGATCGACATACCCTCGGACTGACGCCGCTTCACTCCCGGGCGTTGGGCTGGCGCGTTCCGACCCAACGCCCACCTGTTCCCGGGATCACGGAGGTATTCGCGGTGCGAGTGGCGCCCGACGCGCATCAGAGCGCCGAGGAATGCTCGGTTCTGGCGCGCATGACCCGATCGGCCCTGACGAGAGCCGAATTGACGGTCACCCAGAAGGAATCGGCGCACCCCGCCGTCGTCGAGACCGCGCATGCCGCCCAGCGTGTCCTGCGTGCCGGTCCTGACCGGGAACGCCTCGACGGGCTCCGCCGCATGCTCGATCGGGCCAGAGCCGGGATCGCCGCCGCACCACCATCCGTACTCCCCTGGCCTGTCGACCTCGCCGCGCCCCACCCCCATCTCGAACGCAGCGTCACCCGGGCCCTGGAGTCCGTACCGAAGCGGGACGGCGACTTCGAGAGCCCGCATGGCTCCGCGGTCGTCGCATGGCGCGAGCGCGACATCTCCACGCTCCGCGAGACGATCGCGCTCCTGGCGGCGGCCTGGCCCGAGGCACACGCCGAACTGCGGGAAACCCTCGTCCAGATCGCCCTGTTGGACGGACCCGCGATCGACGGTTTCACCGACTTCGTGGTGCACGGTGCCGTGTTCATCCGGCGCGACCGCCTGGAGACGGGGCGAGACGCGCTGCCGGGCCCCGTCCGCCTGGCGGAGGCACTCGTCCACGAGGGCGCCCACACCCGGTGCAACGCGGCGTCCGTGGCCGGGGAGCCCTTCCTGCGGCCCGCGCGGGGCAGCGAACCGCTCGTCACCACGCCGTTGCGGATCGACCCCAGGCCGCTGAACGGGCTCTTCCAGCAGGTCGTGGTCCTGGCCCGGAGCCTTCTGTTGTACCGGCGCATGCTCGACACGGACGCGACGGCCGCGGCGTCGGCGGCCGTGCGGGCACGTCACGACCACGTGGCCCGCGCCGCCGCTCAGGGCGTGCGCGCCCTGTCGGAGCACCGCGGCGCGCTCACCGACCGCGGGGCGTCCGTCCTGGAGGACGCCGCCGGACTGCCCCGGGTGCGCGCCTGATGTCCACGCCGCGGTGGGAGCCACAGGTCTTCGCCCCGTACGCCCCCTGGCCCGAGGTCGTCTTCGCGCGCGTCGCCGCCCGCTCGCCGCAGTTCGACGGCGTCTGCGCCGCCGGTGACCAGCCCGTCGTCGTCGGCAGCGCGGCCGGGCACCGTACGGAACACGTCGTCGCGAGCGCGCGCGGCGAACTCCTCGAACGCGTCGGCAACATCCTGGCGGGCCGCGCTGCCGAAGCGAACGCGACGGTCGTGGCGGCCCACGGGGAACTGCGCCGTAAAGGGATACCCGCACTGGATCCCGCCGAGCTCGCCCCCGCGGACTCTCCGGACACCGTCCGCAGTGCCCGGCGGCTGTGGGTTCTCGGCCGGTGGGCCCGTACCGGCGACGAGACCTTCGTACCCGCCGGTGCCGTCTTCCTCCACCACCGGGCGCCGGTCGGCTGCGCCCCCGGCCCCGGTGCCGGGTCCACCGGCGTCGCCTCGCACCCCGATCCACGGTCGGCCGCGGACCACGCCGCATGGGAGACGCTGGAACGTGACCTCGTCCGCAGGAGCTGGTACGGCATCTCCCCGGCCCCCACCGCCCTTCCAGCGGCAGCGATCGGCCTGCCCGCGCCGCTGGCGAAGCTGCTGGACGGAATCGGGACGACGGCGACCGCCCTCTGCCTCCCCTCCCCCGGCGGATCCCGGTGCGTCGTCGTCTGCCTGCACGCACCCGACCGCACGCGGCAGGCGTTCGGCGCCCGCTGCGGACCGGACGACGGGGACCTCGCCCCGCTGGTCGAAAAGGCCGCCTACGAGGCCCTGATGGTGCGTTGGAGCGTCCACACCCCGGTGGCCCGCGGCACCTGGGCGCGTTGGCACGGCCGCGGGTCGCCCGATTCGGCTGTCCAGCACGCGCTCTGGGCCTATCACCGGCAGGACAGCCTGGGCCTGTGGACCGCACGGGCACCGGCGCACGGCCGCCGTCCCGCCGCGACGGCGGGCGGCGAACCGGTCCGCTCCGGCATCGCCGCGCTGTCCGCCCACACCGGCCGGGACCTCGTCCTGGTGGACACCACCTGCGGACCGGCACGGGACGCAGGCGCGACCGTCGTACGGGTGGTGGCTCCCGGGGCCCGTGCCCTGCCCACCGGACCCGACGGCGAACGGGGCCTGCCCGTCCCGCCGGGCCCGCACCCCTTCGGCTGAGACCACGGCCCGGTCACGGCCCCGGCCACGCGGCCCGGCCGGCCGCAGGACGACCGGGCCCATCACAGGACGAGGAGAGACACGCGACCATGCCCACGTCCCAGGACCTCACCGCCCCGGCGACAGCGACGAACCCCGATGCCGCGCATACCGGGAACGGACACCCCGCCCCCGCGGCGTGCGGCCCCGGATACGCCGACGCCCACGCGGCCGACTACGACCGCTGGTTCTCCAAGCCCGGCATCACCGGCGCGACCGTGGACACCCTCGCGAATCTCGCGGGCGACGCACCCGTGCTCGAACTCGGCGTCGGCACCGGCAGAATCGCCCTGCCCCTGGCCGAGCGCGGCCTCGACGTCCACGGCGTCGAGGCGTCGCACGCAATGATCCGGCGGCTGCGCGAGAAACCCGGCGGGACCCGAATCAAAGTCACGATGGGCGACTTCGCCGACGTGCCGCTCACCGGCACGTTCTCGCTCGTCTACGCCGCCGGTGGCACGTTCTTCGAACTCGCGGACCGCGAGGCGAAACAACGCTGCCTCGCGGCGGTCGCCGACCGTCTCGCGCCCGGCGGAGCCCTCGTCCTCGACTCGCACGTGCCCGAGGCCCTTGCCGTCGCGGCGGCGTCGGGCGTACCCGAGGTCGTCTCCGAGACCGACGAGCACCTCGTCCTCTGCCATCGCCGGATCGACCCATCCACCCAGACCTACCGGTCCCACTACGTCATCCACGAGACCGACCGGACCCGCCACCTCCGGATCCACTTCCACTACGTGTCACCCGGCGAACTCGACCTCATGGCCGAACGGGCCGGCCTCCGCCTGATACAGCGTCAAGGCAACTGGGCAGGAGGGCCGTTCACCAAGGACAGCACTTACCACGTCTCCGTCTACGGACCCCGCTGACGTCGACCCCGCCCTGCCGCCACACGGCCGCCCACAGCCTCCGGAGCAGTCATGACGGACACCGACCCCGGCCCCACCACCGGCTTCCCTCTCCCGCACCGTGACGGGCTCGGTCCCCTGCCGGAGTTCACCGCGCTCCGCCGCGACGCACCCTGCGCCCGGATCCGCCTGCCGAGCGGAGATCCGGCCTGGCTGGTCACCCGGTACGCGGACGTACGCACCGTCTTGGGGGATCCGCGCTTCAGCCGCACCCGCGCCACCCGCGGCACGGGACCCCGCATGGCCTCCGTGCCCACCCTGCCCGACTCGATCCTCGCCGCCGACCCGCCCGAGCACACCCGGCTGCGCAAGCTCATCGCCCCGGCCTTCACCGCCCGCCGCGCCCAGGCCATGCGACGGGACATGGCGCGACTGGTCTCCGGCCTCCTGGACGCGCTCACCGCGCACGACCGGCCGGCCGACCTCGTCCCGCTGTTCACCCGGCCCCTCCCCCTGGCGGTCATCTGCGACCTGCTCGGCACGCCCCGGCAGGACGGCGACCGGCTCGACGCCTGGTGCGACACCCTGCGCAACCTCACCGCGGCCCCCGACGCCGCGGTCACCGCCGCGGTCGACGAGATGACGGGCTATCTCGCCGCGCTCGTTGCCGCCAAACGCCGCCACCCCGCCGACGACGTCGTGAGCACCCTGATCGCCGCACACGACGACGGCGAACGGCTCACCCAGGAAGAGCTGATCTCCTTCTGCCTCGTGCTGCTCGTCGGCGGGTACGGCACCACGGCGGACCGCCTCGCCGGCATGGTCCACCTCCTGCTCGACGAACCCGGCCGCTATCGCCGTCTGTGCCGCGCACCGGACACGATCCCCCGGGCCGCCGAGGAACTCCTCCGCTACGCCCAGACCAATGTGCAGGCGAACCTCCGCGTCGCCACCGAGGACGTCGAACTCGGCGGTGTCACGATCGCCGAAGGCGAAGCCGTGATGGCCGTCAACTCGTCGGCCAACCACGACGAAACGGTCTTCGAGGACCCCGGACGGCTCGACCTCGACCGTGCCCACAACCCCCACTTGAGCTTCGGCTACGGCGTCCACCACTGCGTCGGCGCGCAAATCGCCCGTGTCCAGCTCCAGGAAGCCCTGGCCGGACTCGTCCACCGCCTGCCCGACCTGCGCGCCGCGGCACCACCGCGCTGGAAGACCGGCCTCAAGACCCGGGCCCCCCGCACCCTGCCCGTCACCTGGTGACCCGGCCATGCCCAGCGGCGACGACCCCGCCACGGCCTCGGACGGGACGCTCCGCGCCCACATCGACCCGGAGCTCTGCGTCGGCTCCGGCATCTGCCTCGCCACCGCCCCGCGCCACTTCGAACCGACCATGGACGCGCGCTCCCGCGCCCGGCCCGACGCACCGCCCGCCGACGACCGGGCACAGGACGCCGCGGCCCTGTGCCCGATGGAGGCGATCCACTTCGTCCGGGCCCGGGAGCCGACACCACGGACCGCACCGCCGGAGGCACGCTCCTGATACGGCAGTGGAGCATCTCCAGCGGGGGGCGTAGAAGTCCGTACCGAACTCGCGTACACCGGCGTCGGAAACCTCCAGCAGTACCCAGGCAACCTCGCCGAATCCGGCCGCCCGCAGACACTTCTCGTAGACCTCGCGGCGCGGGCGGTTGGCGACGAACGAGATCGGCGGGTCGAGCAGCGCCGTGATGCGGACTTGCGATCCGGTCTCGGCCTCCTCACCGGTGCAGCTGGCGCTGCTCGCGCAGTGTGCGGGGCGGCCTCGACGTTCTTCATGCCGGCGTCCTCGGACATCCTTACGGACATCGTTCCGGCGGAGACGCGGTCGGCGGCGAACGCACTGCTGCGGTTCGGGCAGACCGCGGTGAAGGTGGGCGGCCCGGCGGCCGGCGCGGCGTTGGTGGCGGTCGTCGGCCCGCCATGGGGCATCGCCTGGGACGCCTTGTCGTTCGCCGGGTCGGCCGTGCTGCTCTCACGGCTCACGGTCCGCGGTGCCACTGTGACACGTCAGCCGGAGTTCCGGCACCAACTGCGCGACGGGTGGGCGGGCTTCCGATCACGGCGTCGGCTGGCGATCATGACCCGGCAGGCCGCTCTGGCCGTCCCTGTGAGGATGGCCGGCCACCAGCTCCTGGGGCCGCTGTATGGGCAGCGTGTGCTGGGCGGCGCCAGTGCCTGGGGCACGGTAATGTCCGCCTTCGCGGCGGGCCTGGTCAGCGGTGCCGACGCGGCGCTGTGGTGGCGGCCGCGCGGCGTCGGGATCGTGGGGTGCGCGGGCACGGGGGCGATGGCGGCTCCGCCTGCGACGATGGCACTGCACACGGGGGCGACCGGTCTCGTGGTGACGACCGCATCGACAGGGGCCGCGGTGTCGCTGTCGATGACGGGGTGGTTGCAGGAGGTGATCCCCCTGGACCGCGTGACAGCGGATACGGCTTTCGGCCAGTCGGTGACGCTGCCGCTCGACTATCTCGCGGCGTCCCCCGCCGCCCATGTGCTGGGCCTGGGCGCGGCACTGATCGCCGTATTGGTGGTGCTGCTGCCGGAGGTACGGCTGCTGGGCAGGCCCGTCATAGTGTCCGGTCGGGGCGGTGCGGGGCGGCGTCCGCCGCGAAGGCCGCGGGCTGCCACGGCGGTGCGAGGATCCGACGCGTGGCGTCGTTCACGTAGTCGATCTGCCCGGACGTGAGGTAGTCGCGGAACCCGCCGATGACGCCGCGGCGGGTCTTGTAGGAGTCGGGGTTTCCGGGAACGGCGGGGCGCAGCCTGTCCGTGTCCAGCGCGTCGGAGAGTTCCATGACACGCATGGCTTTGAAGTCTGCGAAGTCGACCGCGGTGCGCAGCGCCTCCTGGCCGGTCGGAGGCAGTCCGCAGAAGTCGAGCACGCGCGCGAGTTCGCCGGCAGTGTCGGCGGTCAGCCGCTCGTACGAGGTGAGCAGGAACGAGGCGGGTATGTCCTGCCGGGCGTGCCAGATGTTCCAGAAGGTCAGGCAGGTCCTGACGCTGCCTTCTTCCTCGGTCAGGAAGTCCCCGATTCCCGCGGTGTACGGGAGGAGACCGCGGTGGCGCACCTGGAAATAGCGGGATACGGCGGCGTCCCGGATGTCGCGGACCAGGAGGACCACTTTGCGGTCGCGGTAGAAAGCCTTGTTCCAGGACAGTCCGGCCGGGGTTCGCCAGGGGACCCGGTCGTCGTGCCAGAAGACGACGCGCGGGACGGTGGAGTCCACCGCGCTGAATTCGGTCAGCGCCAGGTCCCGGCAGACCTCCATGGGGATTCCGCGCGCCGTGGAGATGGCCTTGGCCATGAGCACCCGCAGCCAGGTGCGGCCGCACTTGGGGAACGAGATGACGTAGACGTCGCCTTCCGCGTCGGCGGGTTTCGCGGGCCCGCCGGAGGGCGTGGGGAGTACCACGGTGGTCCTTTCCTGTCGGTCATGTCCAGGGGGTGTTCTCGGCGGTGGCTCCGCGGTTGTGGCGTGGGAAGGGCTCGCCGGGGACGGGCAGGCCGAGGAAGGGAGCGAGCCGCTCGTATCCCTGGCCGGCGGCGATATCGAGGACCAGTAGGTTGTCCCGGCCGGCGAAGTGGCGTGCGACTTCGGCGGCGTGCTGCCGGGCGATCCGGCGGAACCGTTCCGGGTGGAAGGCGTAGTAGCCGTAGACCGCGCCCCGCAGGAAGCGCTGGAGGTCCAGGCAGGTCTGTCCGTGGTCCGCTTTGCTGTCGACTTTGCTGTCGACGGGCCGCTCCCAGTGCTTCCGGCAGGAGCGCAGCCGGCTCTCTTCCTCGCTGACCGTGAGGACGAACTTCGCGCCCGGCCACAGGAGATCCAGTTCCTGGTAGCCGGGTACGGCGGTGATGTC
This sequence comes from Streptoverticillium olivoreticuli subsp. olivoreticuli, assembly GCF_003391135.1. Classification (GTDB taxonomy): domain Bacteria; phylum Actinomycetota; class Actinomycetes; order Streptomycetales; family Streptomycetaceae; genus Streptomyces; species Streptomyces blastmyceticus. Next base: position 481,496 of record NZ_CP031455.1, read on the forward strand.
GGTGATCCCGTCGTACCGGTCGAGCAGCGGGAAGCGGGCGGTGCCGGCCAGCAGCGTCGTGTAGGTGGTGGGGTCGGAGGGGTAGCGGGCGACGTCGAAGCCCAGGGTGTGCAGGGCGCTGGTGAGAGAGGTGGTGCCGGTGCACGAGAGGCCGATGCCGAAGACTTTCGGCTTCGTGCGGCGCGAGAGGGACGCGGCGGTGCGTGCGGGGTAAGGCCGTTCTGTGCCGTCGGCTGTCACGGTCAGATCTCCTCGGCGGACGGAACAAGGCACACGGCTCCGGCACGTCCTGGGCCGGTTCGGCTGCTGCCACCGTGCCCAATCGCCGGGACTCGTTCAACAGTGCGTCGGCGCTCCGCGAAGCGTCTCAATTCCCGGGCGGGGGTGGGGCAACCCCTGGCTCCGGCCTGTCGCAGCAGGCCGGTGCAGCCAGGGCCGGCTCGATCGTGGTGACGGCGTCTCCCCCCTCTCGCCGTCCCCCTCACTCGTGGCACACAAGCCTCTCTTCGAGCTCATCCGGCAGGGCGGCCGGCGGCAAGGTTGGCCGAGAAACGGACCCTGGCCCGTACGCCTGCCCGCGCCCATGGCCATCCCGGGCGGCCACCGCGTTCGAACTCAGGGCCACAGCACGCACCTTGGACCGGCTGTGCCGCGCCCGGGCCGGTGCGGCGGTCGTCGAGGACGTTCACCGGCGCTCTCCGGCCATGGCCACGATCCCATCGTGCAGCGGCGTGCGGGGGCGGAAGCCGAACGCGCGCGAGGCGACCGTGATGTCGGCTCCCGTGTGGCGTGCGTCGCCGGGCCTTGCGGCGCGCGGGACGACGCGCACCGGCCCCACCGTGCACTCGACGGCGGCGATGGCCTGCTTCATGGACACCGGGGAGCCACCGCCGAGGTTGGCGAGGCCCGTGAATCCGGAGCACGCCGCGTCCCGGATGCCGGCGACGGCGTCAAGGACGTACGTGAAGTCGCGGGTCTGCTCCCCGTCGCCGTACAGCGGGAAGGGAGCTCCCCCGGACGCGGCGTCGAGAAGACGGGCGAAGGCCATGTCGGGGCGTTGCCGGGGCCCGTAGACAGTGAACAGCCGCAGGCACGCGACGGGAAGGCCGTAGGCGGCACGGTAGACCTCGCAGAGGTGTTCGCCGGCGAGTTTGGTGACCCCGTAGGGGGAGACGGGCCGCGGGCAGGCGGCCTCGGGGGTGGGACAGCTCCGCGCGTCGCCGTAGACCGAGGAACTGGAGGCATACACGAAACGGCCGACCGGCCGGGCGCGTACGGCCTCCAGCACAGCCTGGGTGGCCAGCACGTTCCGGGCGTTGTAGACCGGGAACTCCGCTCCCCAGGAGGGCCGCACCCCGGGCTGGCCCGCGAGGTGGTAGACGGCGTCCGCGCCGTCGAGGAGCGGGCCGGGGTCCGCCTCCAGCAGGTCGGCGCGGTGGAGGGTGAAGCCGGGCCGACGGGTGAGGCCGCGCAGGTTGCGTTCCTTGAGGGCCGGGTCGTAGAAGTCGGTGAAGGAGTCGATGCCCACGACGGTGTCGCCGGCCGCCAGAAGGTGCTCGCACAGGTGAGAGCCTATGAAGCCGGCCGCGCCGGTCACGACCGCGCGCATCACGGCCGCCCGGCGGCGGCGCGCGCGGCGACGACATCGCGCATCCGTATGACACGCACCCTCTCGGCAGGGACGGCGGGAACGTTTCCGTGGTGCAGACAGGCGAGCCGCATGGCAGAAGACCTCCGGGCGAGGCGACGACGAGCGAGAGGTGATGCTCTCATTCGGTCAGGACCGCGCTGCGAGGGGAAGACGGGGCGCGCGCCGAGCGCACCGATCAGGCCAACCGCCGGCCCCGAGCACGCCTGCGGAGCGGGTGCTCCCGCCCGGCACCGCGTAGAGCCCGATGCCAAGGCCGCTCGCTGCCGATCCGTATTCCGATCGGCCGGCGAGACCGTATCGAGAGACATCCGTTCCACGTCACGTCGACACCCCTCACCCCTCGGAACGCGGACGTCAGTTCAGATCCGCGAGGTGCACGGAGAACAGCACCCGCTCCGGAATGGCCGGTGACCGCCACTCGGCGTCGGCCGCCCATTCGGTCAGCGACCACAACCTGCCGGTGGACTGCCACAGCGCCATGCCCTCGGGGTGCCGCGCCCAGCGCGCCTGGGGAAGGTCCGTGCCGCAGTCCCGCGCAGAGCTCGAACTGTCTTACGCCCGGGGCACCGGCGACGGCCACGGACACTTCGACGCACTCCCGGTGGACTTCACCGCGCGAGCCATCACCGCGCTCGGTGACGACGCACGAGAGGGTTACCGAACCTACAACGTGGTCAACCCGCACGAGAACGGCATCTCACTCGACACGGTCGTCGACTGGCTGATGGCAGCCGGACATCCCCTGACACGTGTCCAGGCCACGCCGAGTGGACCGACCGCTTCGAGACCGCCCTGCGCGGCCTGCCCGACCGCCGGAAGCAGCATTCGCTGCTCCCGCTGCTGCACGCCTTCGCCAAGCCGGCACAGCCACTCGCCGGATCCGCCCTGCCGGCGGACCGGTTCCGCGCGGCGGTCCGGGCCGCAGCCCTCGACGACGACAACGACATCCCCCGTCTGTCACCGGACCTGATCACCAAGTACGTGGCCGATCTCCGGGCGCACCGCCTGATATGACATCACCCGTGACCGCCGCGGGGCCCGCCAGCGCTGGCCTCGCGGCGGGCCGGGGGTCAGTCGGGGGCGCCGCCACCGCTCCACCCAGTGCGCCGTGCGGGAAATGGTCCCGATCAGGGAGCCGGCCTCTACTGGTGTGATCGCCTGATCAACTGTCGCCGGTTCCCGGAGGAACCCAGCCAGCCGGTGACCGACTGTGGTCGCCGGCGGCGTATCGGCTCCGGGTCCCACCGGCCTCGTTGCGGAGCGGGGTGGTGGTCTTGTCGTGGTAGCCGAAAGCGTCCGCGGCGATGGGCGCGGGATTCGGCACGGGGCGGGAGAACAGCTGCGAACGGCGGGTGTTAACTTCCTTCCCGTGGTGGAGCATCAGAACGAGACCAGGGCGGCCTACGACGGGGTCGTCGAGCTGTATGCGTCGATGTTCGCTGATCGGCTGGAGACGCAGCCGTTCTCACGGAACATGATCGGCATCTTTGCCGAGCTGGTGCGCGGGACGGGGAACCTGCAGGCAGCCGATGTCGGCTGCGGGCCCGGACATCTGACGGCCATGCTGCACGACCTGGGGCTGGACGCCTTCGGGCTCGACCTCTCCCCGGCCATGGTCGACCACGCCCGGCGGGCTCATCCGGCGCTGCGGTTCGACGAGGCGCGGATGGAGGCCCTCCCGGTCGAGGACGGCGCGCTCGGCGGCGTGCTGGCCCACTACTCGATGATCCACACCCCTCCCGGGGAACTCCCCGCGCTGCTCGCCGAGCAGGCGCGCGTCCTGGCACCAGGGGGCCTGCTCCTGGCCTCGTTCTTCGCGACCGACGCGCCCGAGCCGGTCCGCTTCGACCACAAGGTGACGCCCGCCTATAGCTGGCCGGCCGACCGGTTCGCCGAGCTGCTGACCCAGGCCGGGCTCGTCACGTTCGCCCGGCTGCTCCACGACCCGGCCTCCGAGCGGGGCTTCCTCGACGCCCACTTGCTGGCCCGCCTCTGCTAGAGCATGGCCTTCTCTGGTGGGCTCTCGTATTCAACGGCGGCCTCCTTGAACTGGTGGGCCAGCTTGAGCGCGGCCTCCAGCTCGGGCCGCACCTTGATCCGGGTGCTGATCTACTCGGAGAAGATCTTGTGGCAGTCGGCCGCGTGGAGGGCTTCGAGCTGGCTCGCCAGTTCCTGGCGAGCCGTCGATGTCCTCGCGTACCCGATGCGGATGGGCTTCGCGGTGCGCTGCGCGGGCACCGCGGCGGGGGCCGGTCCCTGCTTCCAGGGGCGGCCGGGTGAGCGGTCGGCGGGGACGAGGACTTCAAGTTCCTCGCGCAGCGCGGCGATGAGGACGAAGCGCGGCGTGTGGTACTTCGTCACGGTCTTCCCGCCGCACGTTCGGCAGGCGCTCCCGGCGGGGACCTCGTACTTGGGACAGTCGTTGCGTTCTACCTCGTTTGCGGCTTGATCGGGCGTCAGATCCACGGATCATGCTCCAGGGCGGTTGCAGAACTCGCACAGATGGTCATTTGTGCGAGCGGGCGTCCGGCATCGTCAGTGCGGCGACAGGATGGTGCAGATTCCGTTCTCTCCGCAGGTGTCCGGGTTGGTCCGGGACGCCCGCTGGGCCAGCTCACGCAGTGCGGTGCGGGTTTTGCGGAGTTCGGCCAGGCGCCGTTCGATGTCGGCGAGGTGCTGGCTGATCAGTTCTGTGACATGCCCGCAGGGGGATTCGCCGCCATCACGCAGGGCCAGGACGGAGCGGATCTCGGCGAGGGTGAGGCCGGCGCCCTGGGCGTCACGGATGAAGGCGAGCCGGTTCGTGGCGTCGCCGGTGTAGTCGCGGTATCCGGCCGGCGTGCGGGGCGGCTCGGGCAGGAGTCCTGCCTGCTCGTAGAAGCGGATGGTCTTGGTGGTCAGTCCGCTGGCGGTGGCGAGGTCCCCGATGCGCATGGCTCCAGGCTACGCCTTGACCTTCCAGTGCACTGGAATCTCTAGTGTCGGGTGCACAGACCCTGAGCTGAAAGGCCACGACATGCGCATCACCGTACTGACAGTCCCTGACTGCCCGAACGTGCCCCTCGTGCAGGAACGGATCGCCGCCGCGCTGGAGGGCCGGGCGGCCGACGTGGAGCTGGTCGAGGTGCGGGATGAGGCGGAGGCCGCGCGCTGGGGCATGACCGGCTCGCCGACGATCCTGTTCGACGGCGTTGACCCCTTCACACCCGAAGGCGCGGCGCCGAGCGTGTCCTGCCGCCTGTACCGGGAGGCGGACGGCACGGTGTCCGGTGCCCCGAGCGTGGCCGCCCTGCGCGAGGCGCTCGCAGGCGCGACCCTGCCGCGGCCCGCCATGCCGGGAGGCTGCTGCGATGCCGATGCGCTCGATGTGGTCGGCCGGGGTGGCCGGGGCCGCAGGGCGCCCGCCGAGCGGGGACTGCGGGCGGTGCACCAGGCCGTGCTGCGCCACTTCGCCGCCAGCGGGGCCGCTCCGGAACCCGCCGTGCTGGAGCCGGTCGCGGCCGAGGCGGGCCGGACGGCCCGGGAGGTGCTGGACGAACTCGCCGCCGAGGACTTCCTGACCCTGGACGAGCAGGGACGCATTCGCGCGGCCTACCCCTTCTCCGCCGTGCCGACCCGGCACCGGGTACGGATCGAGGGCGGCACCGAGGTGTGGTCGATGTGCGCCATCGACGCACTCGGCATCGCCCCGATGCTCGGCCGCAACGTGGTGATCTCCTCCACGGACCCGGTGACCCGCGAGGCGCTCACCGTCGCTGTTCAGGGCAAGGCAATGATCTGGGAGCCGAAGAACGCAGTGGTGTTCGTCGGACAGCGCCCCGGCGGCGGCCCCGCGGCCACGACATGCTGCGACGCGCTGAACTTCTTCACCAGCGACGCTTCCGCCCGCACCTGGGCGAAGGAGCACCCACAGGTGCCTGGCCGTGTCATCGATCAAGGGCAGGCTCTGGACGTGGCGCAGCAGACGTTCGGTCCTCTGCTGGCCCCCTGACCGATCCAGTCGTCAGGCCAAGGCGGCGGCCCCGCCTTCCGGGTCCTCGGGCAGCGGCAGCCTGATCGACTGCTCGATGTCCCGGTGGTCGGCACCTCGGGCTCAGGCTGCGTAGGCAGGGAGGTCACGCACTGACGGGATATGGCGAGCAGGCACAAGCCGGCGTCCGTTTCGGCCCGCGGCGCCGGGCCCAATGGTGACCGCGCCTGGGCCGAGAGGTCGACGGGCCTGCCTGGCCCGTCCTTTACCTCGTGGGCGCCGGGTCATGTGAGTGCGGTCCGGATGCGGTCGCGGGTTTCGGCTGTGGCCGTGGCGGATGACGCCGCGAGTTCGGTGTCGAGTTCCCGGAGGCGGTCGGTGACCCGTGTCGAGGTCACCCGCCCGAGCAGGTCGAGCGCGGTGGCGGTGGTGTGGTCGGCTGCTTCGAGCTGGTCTGCCTGGACTTGGGCGCGAGCGAGCGCGATGTGGTCGAAGGCACGGGAACGGACCCGTTCGGCCGGTCGCTGGGCGGTTCCCGTGGTGATCAGCTCGATGGCCCGGACGGCGCGGCGTGGGTCGTGGGTGGCTGCGATGGACTCGCAGACTCCGGCGGTGACGTGGTACTCGGCCTCGTCGAACCATGCGGCCCAGCTAGGAACCGGTTCGCCGTGGTCGGCGGTGAGGGCGTCGTCGGCAGTGCCCAGGGCGCGCTCGGCTTCGGGGAGGTGCCCGAGCACGGCGTGGCAGCGGGCTTCGAGGGTGGAGAGGAAGGCCCGCAGCTGGCCGGGCGGGTGTTTACGGGTGCCGTACTGGGCGGCCTGGACGAGGTCGAGGGCGTCTTCGGCGCGGCCGAGGTGGTTGGCCTGGCGGCTCAGGCAGTTGAGCAGGTGTCCAGCGATCCCGGCGCCGTCCCGGCCCGCCTGCTTGGCGGCCTGCAGTCCGAGGAGGAAGTAGTGCTGTGCCTCGCTGTGGCGGCCGACGTCGTGGTTCATCCAGCCGGCGACGGAGGCGAGGTCGGCGATGGCAACGAACAGAGCGCGCCCGACGTTGTCGCTGGTGCGGCCGTGGGTGGCCAGGAGCGTGACGTCGTGGAGCTGGCCGACGACGGCGCGGCGAGAGAGGCCGCCGCCATGGGCACTGTCGAGTCCGCGGAAGGCGTCGGTGGTGGCCATGATGTTCTGGACGTCGTTCATGCCCAGGCGGCCGGGCCGGATGGGGCTGGGCAGCGGTTCGTCGGGAAGGTGCAGCCAGGGCTGGACGGCGCTGATCAGCTCGGAGCCGGTCAGCATCCGGGCGGTGGAGGGGCCGGTCTCGTCGGTCACTGCGTCGCTCCGTGCGGTGTCGATGATGGCTGCAACGACGGCTTCCGCCTTCCACGATCCGGTGGGCCCTGTTCCCGGGGGGCTGTGCAGTCCAAGGTCGGCGGGGGTCAGCGGCCGGGGGCGGTGGCACAAGCGAGTCAGGGTCTCAGCGATCAAGGCGGGTAGGGGCCTGCGCGGCTGCTCGCTGTATTTGATCCATTTCCCGACGCGGGACCGGTCTGGCTCGATGTCGTGAAACCCGTGGGCACGTGCTGTCTTGGTGACTTCCTCGCCGAGTTCCTCGTAGGTGACGTCGGCGACGTCTACCCAGTAGGCGAGGGCGACGTTGCGGCGGCGTGCCGGTCGTCCCGTCACCAGGGCCCCCTTCGCTCAAGGGTGCGTGGGCGGTCGATGGACAGTGGCGCACCAGCCAGCCTACTGCCGGGCCGCCAACTGCACGAGGAATGCGCGCTCTTCGCCACAGCACGCCACGGCACGCCACAGGGATCGGTCTGTGGCATCCGCCCGTAACCGCGCCAGGCAACGGCTCGAAGCGCCACGGAACCCGGGTGTCTGCTCATGAGCGACCGGTCGGCACGCCCGCCGGGGCGTCCGGCACCGTAGGAACACCAAGAAGGGAACGCCCATGCGCATTCTCGTCGACGGCTTGGACCTGTCCGGCAAGACCAGCCTGGTCGGTGCGCTCGTCGAAGAGTTCTCTGGCCGCGGTCACCGTGCGGTGCGGCACCGGGGCCTGCTCGCCGAGCATCACCCAGCCCGGCGCCTGCTGAAGAAGCTGCCGCTGGTGCGCCAGCCCGACAGCGCCTTCGTCACCAGCGCCTACCTGCTGGCCGGGTACGTGCTGGACGCCGCCCTGGTCGAGCACGACCCTCCCCGGCCTGCGGACGCGGTCATCGTGCAGGACGGGTACGTCGACCGGACCGTGGCGTTCGGCATGGCCGGCGGCCCTTACCTGGGCGCCGCCCTCGCCCTGCGCTGGCCCCGCATCTTCGCCACGTTCGACGTCGCGGTCTACTTGCACGCCCCCGTCGAAGTGCGCCGCGAGCGCCTGGCGACGCGGGAGAAGCCGGACGCGATGGACATCCGCGGCGTCGAGGACCCGGCTTTCGCCGCCACGTTCACCGCCATGCTGGTCCGCGGCATGGGGCGCAGGCACCACAACCTGCTGGTCTTCGACACCTCCCGCCACACCCCCCACGAGATGGCCACTCAGGTCGTACAGGCCGCTCTCGGCGCGACGCCGCCGTCTCCGCAGGACACCGTGGTCCCGGCCGAGTGGGGCAGGGCCGCCTGATGGCCGCTCAGGTCCTGATCGAGGCAGGTGTCGTATCGGCTGCGGACCACGCGTTGCGCGATGCGCTGGCGGGCCGGCCGCTGGTGAGTGCCGAACGGTTCTGCGGCTCCCTGCGTACCGCCTACGCCGGGCCTGGCCCGGTCGAGGCCGCCCGGCCCGTGATGGCGATTGGCTGCTACCCGGCGTGGACGGCAGCGGCACCGGGTTCGGTGCTCGCCGCTGAGGAGCGCACCGGCGTGCGGGGCCCGGAGCAGCGCCGATTCTGGGCGGATGCGCTCGACGGCCCGGCCCGTGCGCTGCTGGCCGGACTCGCCCGGCCGCCGGTGATCTCCGCCTGGTATGCCACCGACCAGCTCCGTGCCTGGGCAGGCCTGGGCGGGACGGTGGCGGCCATCGATGGACCGCTGCGGGCCCGTGTTGAGGGCAAGGCCGCTTTCACCGTGCTGCTGACAGCCGCCGGGGTGCCGCAGCGTATGCGCATTCCCGCCGTCCGCGTCGATGGGGCGCTGCCCGCGCTCGCCGAACTGCAGCGCATGGTCGGCTCGCAGCGGCTGGTCGTGCAGTGCGGGGCCGACTCCGGCGGGCGCGGCACCACCTTCGTCACGACCGGCGCCGACCTGGAGAGGGCCGCGCGGCTGCCAGGCCCGTACAAGGTGGCGGCGTTCGTGGTCGGCTGGTCGTCGAACACCACCGTCCTGTCCGTCCCGACCGGCCGCGGGGTCGCCGTCTACGTCGACCGCCCGTCGCACAAGGCGGTCGGGGTGGCGGAGGCGGGGATCGGGCCGGGCAAGAGCGCGGGCAACGACTGGTCGAGGCCGTGGCCTGCCCGCGCAGCGACCGACCTGGTGGACGCCGCGGTGCGGGTCGGCGAGTTCCTCTGGCGTGAGCACCGGGTGGCCGGTCTGTTCGGCCTGGACGCGATTCTCACCGGTGACGGCGCCGTGATGTTCAACGAGATCAACCTGCGCAACCAGGGCACCACCGAGGTCTCCGGCGTCAACCAGCAGCTGCGGGGCCTGCCACCCTTCGTCGTGGCACACCTGACGGTGCTGCTGGGCGGCCGGGCCAACTGGCTACCCGACGCAGACGAGTTCAACGCGGCGACGATCGCCACGGCCAGGCGGAGCGTGCCGGGCCCTTACTACCTCAAGCTGCGCCACCGCGGGCACACGCCTGTCCGCGTGGGCGGGCTGCACGGCCCCGGGGTCTACCGGTTCACCAGTGGGCGCCTGGCCTGGGCCCGGTCCGGGGCGCACCCGGCGGACGCGGACGCCGATGTCGGCGAGGTGCTGCTGGCCAGCCTCCCCGACGAGCGCGTGGTGTGCCTGCCCGGCGCCGAACTCGGCACCGCCGAGGCCCTGACCACCGGATACGGCTCGCCGTTCGCCGGACCGCACGCCCTGTCGTCCTTCGGCCGCAGCGTCCTGAACGCCCTCAGCCACCAGCTCGAACCTGCAACCGAACCCACCACAGCGAGGTGAACCCTCCGTGCCCGCAACCACCGTTACCCCCGGGCTACGCGATCAACTGCGCGCCCTGCCCGACGACGCCTTCGCCCGCCTCCAATACCTGGCCCCGGCCATCGGCTGCTTCAACCGGTGCGCCTTCTGCTCCCAGTCCGCCGGCCGCGACGTGTGGCAGCTGACCCGGACCGGGCTCGTCACCGTCCTCACCACCCTGGCCGACGTCGCTACCGAGCGAGGACTGACCATCGCGGGCGGGCGCATCCACCGACCGGGCGTGATCTTCCCCTACCTGGACAACGACATCGGCTCCTACCCGCACCTGGACACCTACGCCCAGCTCGCCCGCGACGTCTTGCAGGTCAAGCTGCGCGTCTCGACCGTCGGCTACTCCTCCCGCTCGCCGCATCTGACCGCCATGCACCGGCGCCTGGTCGCCGAGCACGGCGCCGTCTTCGACGGCATCCGCTTCTCCATCACCCCCTACGCCCTCGGCTTCACCGAGCAAGGGCCGGGGATGTCGAGGGAGGCGTACGTCGAGGATCTCGCCGCGGCGCTGGCCACGTACCGGCCGCTGCTGGACCGGCTCGGCCATGGCGCCGCCAGCGCCGCCTGCGAGCTGCGCTTCGCCCCGCTGCTGGGCACCAGGGAGCTGACGGACACCGTCATCGACGGCCGGCACGTCCTGCACTGCGGCCCGCACCTGCTCATCGCCCACCAACAGGACGGCGAAGTGCCGTTGCCGGAAACGGTCATCGAACGGCTGGACGAGAACACACAGCCGGTCTTCTCCCGCTCCGGCGCCACGTATCTGCACGTCACCGCAGACGCCGCCGAGCCGACCGCTGCGGTGGCCCGAGCGGCGCTCGCCGGGGAACTGACGGTGCCGCACCGGGCCCGTATGGTGCGGTTGCATCAGTTCGCCAACGCCGACGGCCCGTACTACGCCGCCGACCCCGACTTCCACCCCGACGGCACCTTCACCGCCCTGCACCTGTACCCCAAGACCGACGCGCGGAAGACCTCCGGCTACACCGACGCCACCCGCTGGTTCCTCAACGTCACGCTCGCCCACAAAGCCCGGCGCGGCCTCGGTCGACGCGACGAAGACCAGACCGCCACCGGCGCAGACGTCGACGCGGTCCTCGGCGCGCTCACCGACCAGGCCGACGCCCTGGAACGTGTGGACCGCCGGGCCACCGCCCACCTGCGCGGGCACGTCTACCCGCAGGTCGCCGCCTATGCGGCAGCGTTGGAGCGCGCGGGATACCCGCCATGCATGTTCTTCTCTCGTCGCTTCACCATCGACACCGGACAGATCGTCAATCAAGGTCGCGCCCAAAGGCTCTTCCGCGGGCTCGCCGCCACCAACGGTGAGCCGATGACCCCCCGCGAGGAGCGCGGCTTCGGGCAGGTCAGCCTGTCCACGGCCCGCGGCCCCATCTGGCGCATCACCCCGCTGCCCCTCGTCCCGGACGGCCGCCTGCCCCTCGCCGTGACGGGGAAGAAGAACCCTGCCACGGCGGAGCCGAGCCTGCTGGTCGAAGAACTCGACCCCTGCCACCTTTCCCCGGTGATGCGTACAACCGGCTGCCGTCTGCGCCGCCACGTTCTCACCCTGCCCAGCAACACAATCGAGCACGTCGGCCTGAAGCAGGGACAGAAGGACTTTGCCCTGCCCGGCCTGGCGACAGCCTGATCAGCCCTCCGCGGGGCGGTCGGCGCTCTTGGGCGGGATCCTGCCCGGTTTCCGCCCGGCACCAGCCGCCCCGCCGCAATACTGCCCTTATGACGACCTCAGCACCGTTCTCCCGCCTCAAAATCCGAACCGGCGCCATCATCTTCTGCGGCAACGACGTTGCCCTTATCCGCCGCGACCGCGCTGACTCCGTCCACTACACCCCGCCCGGCGGCAACGTCGAGCCCGGCGAGGACTTGGTCGTTGCCCTAGGGCGCGAGCTCCTCGAAGAGCTCCATCTTGACATCGTCCAGGCAAGTGAGCCGGAGCTGCTGTGGGTTGTCGACCAGCGCGTTTCCCGCCCCGGGTCCACCCCGCCCCCGCGCAAGCTCCACCTGCTCTACCGGCTTCACATCCGTGAGGACGTCCGGGCGACCCTGGCCACCGAGGAGCACGACGAGCTGGAAGACGGTTCCCACGAGGTCGGAGTCATCGAGTGGGTGGACTACCGCAAGACGAGCCAGCTGCCCATCTTCCCGCCGATCGGCCCGGCACTCGCAGGGCTGTCCAGCCCCCTTGCTGTAGTGCGTGATGCGGCCCTACCTGCTGTCACCGACGAGACGTATGCGTGGGTGTGAACCACACTCGATTCGCACGAGCCGCGATGAACTGCGAGGAATAACGATGGCCTCTACTGGGAAGCCCGGAAATTCGAAGTTACGGAATTAACCCCTGGGGATCGGCGGATCAGGGTAAGTGAGTGGTCCACGCGGGGCTGGAAAACGGGGGGGGGATCGTCCGGGCCGGGAGATAGTCTTGCGGAGCCGTCGCGAAGTGGTTCCAACCTCCGACGTGATTCCGAAGGGCAACCTATGAGTCTCTTTCCTCGCCTGGCTAGCTGTATGGCCCGCGCGAACGCGGCCCATCCCCTTCGCGGGTTGCTTGCCGCAGCGGCGGACACCAACGATCCCAACAGCTTCCGCCGGACCACTCTCGGAGCCTTCGAGAGCTTGATCGGGGTATTGAAGGAGGCCAGCCCCTCCGGCTCGACAGCGTGCGCGGGGACTTCCAGCAGGCCAGGACGCAGGACGATCTGATGATCGTCCGAGCGGAGCTCGTGGCCGGCGCGAAGCTGTCGAAGGCCAGAGTTGGGTTCGACTTCGGCATGCGCGGCACGACTCCGCAGCCGGACTTGATTCTCCGCGAGGCCAACCTGGGCATCGAGGTCAAGGCTCGCCGCTTGGACGCCCTGAACGATCTCGAGAAGCAGCTGGAATCAGCTCTGGCCGACTTGGAGCTTCCTCCCATCGTCAACGTCTCGTGCGACGAGCGCCCCTTGACGACCAAGGCGGCCTCTCGCGACACCATCGTCGAGGCGATACTCAACCGGATCCAAAACGGCGAGTTCGGTTCCTTCGTCACCCAGTTGGATCAACCCTGGGCGGCAACGGCTCAGGTAGCAGTCGAGATCAGCATCAGCGACCAGCGGGATATGTTCAAGACCGAAGACGGTAAAGGGGTGGCCCTCACCGACACCCCTGCGGTACAGGTCTCCAGCGGCTGGACCCTGTCTGGACACCTCCAGGATGTCGAGGCCAAGGTCCTGGCGGTTCTCACCGACGAGCAGAAGGTTCGGCAAGCCCATGCCATGCCGACAATCCTCCTCGTCGACGCGGCTCGAACTGGTATGGCCTGGATCCGGCCACCCCATATCTGGGCAGCTCGCCTGGCTGAACAGCTGCCGCAGGACACCCCCTTCGTGGGGGTGGGGCTAATGATTCCGACCCTGGACAACCCGGACGCGTCGTTCTCGATCGCTCTGCGTCCGAACGCCCCGGAGGAGCCCTTGCCCGCCGCACGGAAGCTGATTCACGACCTCGGGAGCGCAGCTGGCGCGAACAGCGTCACGCCGCCAACGTCAACCACATCGTCTCCAAGAAGATCGTCACTACCGCTGAATGCACCGGTCAGGGCATCGCACTCGAAGACCTGAGCGGGATTCGTGACCGGGTACGGCTCCGCAAGGACCAGCGGACCTCTTTGCACTCGTGGAGCTTTCACCGGCTCGCCGCCTTCACCGAGTACAAAGCGAAGCGGGCCGGAGTACCGCTGGTGTACGTCGATCCGGCGTACACCAGCCGGCAATACTCCGCGTGCGGTCACACCGACCGGAAGAACCGTGCCGGTCAGGCAACGTTCGCGTGCCGCGCCTGCGGCGTCATGATGCACGCGGACGACAATGCGTCCCATAACATCGGCTGTAAGGGCGAGGCTGTGTGGATCGCGGGGCGTGAGTCACGCGTCCCTGCCACCCCATAGGGGTGGCAGGACGGAAGAGTTCCACCCAGCAGCCAGTTGGTCGCTACCTCCAAACTCGGCCCTTCAGGGCCGGGTCAAGTTGACGGGCAGGCGTCACAGCGCCTGAGGGAAGTCGAAGACGCGCTGGGGGTCGTACTGCCGCTTCAGCTTCGCCAGTCGGCCGGCCGCGTCCCCGTAGTACGCGGTGCGCCAATCCTTCAGACCCGGGTCCGTGTAGTTCTGATACGCGGCTCCCGAGGCGTGGCCGCGCATGGCCGCGTGCATGCCCTCGAGCCAGGCGGTCTGCGCCTGGCCCGTCCCACCCGCCGCCCACGACGTCAGGTACTGCGCCAGCACGCGGTGGCGCCGGTGGACGAAGGCCGTCGCCAGGGGCTGTACGCGGTTGACCGCGCCGCCCAGGGCCGTCAGCTGCACCGAGGCACCGCCGCCCTTGACTCCCCGCCCGAAGCGTTCCAGCTGGTCGAGCAGGGCCCGGGTGCCCGCCGCGTCCAGCGGGCGGTCGAAGAAGTCCGAGCGGGCCGCGTACGTCTCACGCTCCAGCTGTCCCGAGGGCTCGCGGCCGGGTGTCCTACCGGGGAGGTGGCACTGCTCGGCGGACTTCTGACCGCAGCCGGCGTAGGCGCGGACGGTGTCGAGGTAGGAGTGGCGCCGCAGGCTGACAGTCCCGATGCCTGCGCTGCCGCCGCTTGCTTTGGCCACTTTGCCGGTCAGTTCGTCGTAGGCGTTCTCCAGGTCTTGCCGCGAGCCGATCGAGAACGCGGCGACGGATATTCGGGGGGTGCCGCCTGTCGCGGCGGACAGGTCGCACGCGGACCAGATCTCGTCCGGCCGGCTCGGCCCCCACTCCTGCCACGCCTGCACGACGGCCGCGGCCTTGGACCAGGGGAACGAGAGGTAACCGGTCGTCCCTTCGCCCACGGCGTGGGTGCGGAAGCGGAGTTCGGTGACGACACCGAAGTTGCCGTTGCCCGCACCGCGCAGGGCCCAGAACAGCTCGGGGTTGCGGGCGGCGTCACAGTCGACGCTCCTGCCGTCGGCGGTGACGACGGTGGCGCCGGTGAGGCTGTCGCAGGTGAGGCCGTAGGCACGGGAGAGGATGCCGTGCCCACCGCCCAGAGTGAGCCCGGAGACGCCGACGGTGGGACAAGAACCCGCCGGGATGGTCACGCCGTGCGCGGCAAGGCCGGTGTAGACGTCGATGAGTTTGGCGCCGGCGCCGATGACGGCGGTGGACGCCGACGGGGTGCGGACGCTCTTCAGCCGCGAGACGTCGATGACGAGTCGGCCGTTGCCGCTGGACCACCCGGCGTAGCTGTGACCGCCGTTCCTTATGGAAACGGGTATGGAGAAGCGGCGGGCGAACGCCAGAGCCGCGGCGATGTCCGGGGTGCCGGCGACGTACGCGATCGCGGCCGGGCGCAGCGCGTCGAAGCGGGTGTTGTAGAGCCGACGGGCAGCTGTGTAGTCGGCGTCGTCGGGACGTACGAGGCCGCCGGAGAGGCCCTTGCCCAGGGCGGTCCAGCCGCTGTTGCCGGCCTTTTTCGCGGCTGCCCCCGCTGTGCCCGCTTTGCTCGTCGTGGTCGTGATGCCCCAGGCGGCGGTCGCCGCCAGTCCGGTACCCGCTGCCAGAAGTGTGCGCCTGCCGATGGCCATGCCGATTCCGCCCCTTTGATGCCCTTGCGTGTGCGCGGTGCGCCTTGCCGAGGTCCCCGTTGATCAAACAGATGGTCCGGTGGGGCGGGTGGTTCCGTCCTCACGGCCGGAGGGGCGGCGGAACGCGCGCACCGCTGGCAGGCAGGGCCTACGACGAGCCGACGGGCAGGAGTCAGCCGGGCGTACGAGAGCGGGGACCGGTGACCTTCCGTCGGCAGGCCTGGGCCACATGCCGGTCACGGGCCCAGGACAACCAGGGCGGCGACCAGGACGGCGACCAGGCCGAGAAAGCCGACTTCCTGCGGGCCAGGCGCCACCGGGAAGCCAGGTACAGCAGCTCGCCCGATCAGCCGGGCCGTCATCTTCGCGCATGGCTGCATCGGATGTATTTTCCTGGCCCCGGCGGCGCGCTGGTGGACCCCGGCAGACGGTGGAGTCGACATTGATCTCCCAGGTGGCACGGTGACGTGCCGGGTCCTGAAGCTCGCCGGACAGCTCTGCTATCGCTGGCCCGACAAGCTGGTGGCCGAAGCCGTGGTCGAGGAGGCGGGGCCTCACGGTCAGTCGGGGTAGCGCCCGATCAGCTTCGTCAGGTTGTCCAGTCTGGTGAGGATCCGGTCTTCGGGAAGTTCGTCGAGAAAGAGGGTCAGCCGTTCGACGCCGACTTCCACGTAGGCGTCGATGAGGCGCTCGTCGTCTCCCGGGACCTTGTAGACCGACACCGGTACGCCGTCGGCGGCGGCCAGTTGCGCCGGGACGTCGGCGGGGTCCGCGACGGCCGTGGGCATCCACACATCGCCGTACGTCCGTACCCTGGCCAGCACGCGGGGCCCCTCCCCGCCGTGGTAGATCGGGGGCGTACGCAGGGGCTTGGGCCAGGAGTAGACCGGGGCGAAGTCGATGTGTTCGCCGTGGAACTCGGCCTCGCCCTCGGTCCAGATCTCCTTGAGCGCGGCCAGCTGCTCGGTGAGACGGGCACCGCGTGTGCGGGGGTCGACGCCGTGGTCGCGCATCTCGTCGGTGTGCCAGCCCGCGCCGACGCCGAACAGGAACCGGCCGCCCGACAGCCGGTCGAGGCTGGCCGCCTCCTTCGCCGTCTGGAACACGTCCCGCTGCGGCAGGATGGCGATGCCGGTGCCCAGCAGCAGCTTCTCGGTGACCGCCGCGGCCATCGACAGCGCGACGAACGGGTCGTAGATCCGCAGGAGCGACCGGGGCGGCGGGCCGCCCTGCGGAAATTCGACCTCCGAGTGCACCGGGATATGTGTGTGCTCGGGGACGAACATCGCGTCGAATCCGCGTTCCTCCAACGCCTTGGCCAGCCGGTCCGGGCGAATGCCCTCGTCGGTCATCAAGCTGTGCACACCGAACTTCATCTCAGATCGCCTCCACGATCTCGGCACGGTGCCGCGCCAGCCAGCCGTCCAGCGGCTCCAGGCTCGGGTTGAGCCGGCGCACCAGGTCCAGGTCGCGCGCGCCGGTGAAGTAGGCGGACGCCTCGGAGTAGAACTCGAACATGTTCGCCACCTCCACCGCGCTCGGGTATCCGGCGGCGCGCGCCTGTGTATAGGTCTGCGGCCGGTAGGTCACCTGCTCGCCGAGGAGCTCAGTGAACTTGGCCGCCAGTTCATCGCCCGTGGCATGCTCACCGGCGATGCTGACGGTGCGGCCGACGAACTCCACGCCTCGTCGCAGGACGCCCAGTGCGGTGCGGCCGATGTCATCGGCGGCGATCATGGCCAGCGGGTTGGCCGCCATGGGAGTGGCCAGGACGAGTTTGCCGTCGGCGTCGCGGTGCGGGCCCTGCCCTTGGGTGAACGCCTCGTAGTAGAAGGTGGTCTGCAGGAAGGTCGTCGGCACGCCGAGCGTCGTGAAGGCGGCATTGGCCTCCGCTTTGGCGTCGAAGTGCGGCACCGCGTACGCGCCGAGCGGCGTCGGCACCGTACGGCCGAGGTGGGCGAAGTACGGCCGGGTGTCCTCCAGGGTGGACCACACCACGTGCCGCAGGCCGTTCGCCTTCGCGGCACGGGCGGCGACGTGGGCCTGGTCGATCTCCATCCGGGCACGGTCGCGGGCCGCTTCCTGCTCCGGTGTGAGCGGCGCCCAGAAGTTGGTGACCACGAACGCGCCGTAGGCGCCCGCGAAGGCCCGGTGCGCTGAGGCCTCGTCGTCGAGGTCGGCCCGGACCACCTCCGCACCGCGTTCGGCCAGCGCACGCGCCTTCGGAGAGTCGGCGTCCCGCGTGAGGGCCCGGACCGTGAAACCGCTGTCGGGGGCGTCGAGGATCGCGCGCACCAGGCCGCCGCCCTGCGCACCGGTCGCGCCCACCACTGCAATGGTCTTGTGTTCGCTCATTCCTCCACGCTGACACTTTTTCTCCCCTCGCGCGTGCCCCTGCGCCGGGTACCCATGGCAGGGGGTGGCAGCGCGTCGGCCCGCGGGGCGACAATGAGTACATGGCTGAGGAGTTGGGCGAGTTCCTACGGGCCCGCCGTGCCGCGCTGGCCCCCGAGGACAGTGGCGTGCCGACGTACGGGACGCCGCGCCGAGTGCCGGGGCTGCGCCGCGACGAGGTGGCCCGCCTGGCCGGCATCAGCGTGAACTACTACACGCGCCTGGAACAGGGCGAGAGCCACCAGGTGTCGGACTCCGTGCTCCAAGCGCTGGGCACCGCGCTTCAGCTGACTGTGGACGAGCGGGCCCACCTGCTCCGCCTCGCCCGCCCCGCCCAGGCCCGGCAGACACGCCACCCCTACGGCCCCGAACATCTGCGCCCGTCCGTGCTCGCGCTGGTGGAGAGCACCATCGACCAGGCGGCGATCGTCGTGGGCCGCTACTTCGACCTGCTCGGCGCCAACCGGCTCGGCTATGCGCTCTACGGCCTCACCCCCGGCCGGCCGACCAACCTGGCCAAGCTGATGTTCCTGGACCCGGCCATGGCCGACCTGATGCCGAACTGGCACACCGAGGCCGTCCACACCGCCGCCTACCTGCGCATGGCCACCGGCGACATGCCCGACGATCCCATGCTCGCCGACCTCGTCGGCGAACTCAGCATCAAAAGTCCCGAGTTCGCCCGCATATGGGCCACCCAGCCCGTCGCCGAATGTGGACACTCCACACGCCACTACCACCACCCCCTCGTCGGCCCCCTCGAATTGCACGAAGAAAGCCTGCGCGTGTCCGACGACCCGGGCCAGCGCATCATCTTCCAGGGCGCTGCTCCCGGAACCGACTCAGCGGATCGCCTCCGCATGCTCGACACGATCAGCTCGTCCTTCCCCTCGCAGCCGACAACGACGCCGACCGGTCACCGAGGGTCACCCCCACCGGTTGGGACTGACTGATCGCTTCAAAATGAGATTCGGACTCGTCTCAAGCAGATGGTGCTGCAAGCGAGTTGGAGCAGGACGAGGTGCAGGTCGGCGCGTATCCCGTAGCGGATGCGGAGTCGTTTGAACTGGTGGAGCCAGGCAAAGATGCGCCCGAGGACCCGGCGGGTCCTGCCCGCGCCGGAGACGTGCGGTTTGCCGCGGCGGGCGATCTTGGATGTGATCCCGCGGACCCGGATGAACAGCCGACACTTGTCGAAGCCGTAGCCGCAGCCGCGGTCGGCGAAGATCCGCCGAGGGCGGTGGCGGGGCCGGCCGTACAGAGCGCGGATGCGTGGTACAGCATCCGGCAGCGGCATGAGCTGGGGTGACTCAGCAATGCCGCGGTGGCAGCTTCGACGTCGCCCTGGTGCTCGGCGAGCGCGCCCTAGACGGACTCGCGGATCATGTCGACGGGCCCGGACGGCTCCTGGAACACCCGACGGGCGATGGCGTCCATCACGGTCGCGCCGGAGACGCAGCGACGGTGAGGTCATCAACGCCTGTCAGGACGGCTCCGGTCTCCGACCCCCTTGGTGTACGGTCCATGTCAGGCCGTTGCCGGTGAGACGTCGCCGGTCAGGCTGGTGCCCCCGTGGCAGCGGTCGTACCGAGCCGGGTCACCGTCCGCGTCGGACACATCGATGCACAGTTCGACAGCCCGGGCCGGCGGTGACCGGAGGCCCCTGGCAGGGACGCGCAGGAAATGTGGTCCCTGCTCACCCTCTACCAGACACTTCGGACCGTGATGGTGGAGGCCGCCGAGTCCCGGCCGGGCATCGACCCGGACCGCTGCGGCTTCACCATAGCCATCCAGACTGCCCGCGACCTCGTAAATCCAGGCCGCCGACGTCATCAAGCCCGGCGCCCCGGGCGTCGACACCACCGGCGTCATCGGCAACCGGATCCTGGCCGGGCTCCTCCCGCACCGGCGCCCCGCATCAGCACCCGAAAAGTCAGGTCATCGGTCTCCCGCTACACCGAACACCAGGACGACGGCCGCCCCGACATCAGCCGCCTGGTCACCGGCCTCGACGTCACCATCCTCGAACCCGATCCCGACCTGCCGACCGTCTCCTACGACGACTGGTACACACCGCCCGCCGACCGGCGTCGACAGCGCGTCCTGGACCTCCTCCACGCAGATCCCGACCGCCAGTGGCACACCCGCGACCTCGCCCGCCACCTCGGCGACATCACCCTCAGCACCATGTACCGCCAACTCGACAGGTGGGCCGCACACGGACTCATCACCAAGACCAGACCCGCCACATGCAGCAGCCCGAGAACCCCACCAACCCCCTTGCCGCCAGCGGAAATATGCTAACTACCCGGCCTTGGGGAGAGCCCCATCTCCCACGATCAGTACAACAACGATCACTCTACGCCGGTCACGAACTCCTGCCACATGACGGCCAATCAGCTCACCACACCCAGAAACAGGCTCCTGACCAGCAGGAATAGCGAACTACAACTGGAGTACTAAGAGACTGTCTCACGTGGTGAGTTTCGCGAGTTTCTTGTAGCAGACGAGAGCAGCGGCGAGGCCCAGGAAGGCGAGGAAGTGGCTGCCCTTGCGTTCATAGCGGACGGTGAGACGGCGGTAGCCGAACAGCCAGGCGATCGATCTTTCGATCTTCCAGCGGTGTCGGCCGAGCCGCTCGCCGGACTCGACACCCGGGCGCGCGATACGCGGGATGAGCCCTCGTGCGCGGAGCCAGGCGAGGTGTTCGGCGGAGAAGTACGCCTTGTCGGCGCGGACCTTGACCGGTCGCCGTCGTCGTGGCCCGCGCCGAGAGCGTATGGCGGGAAGGCCCAGGAGCAGCGGCTTGAACGCCTGGCTGTCGTGCACATTCGCGCCGGAGACCGCGACGGCAAGCGGGATGCCCTGGGCTTCGGACAGCACATGCAGTTTGCTGCCCTTCTTGCCGCGATCGACCGGGTTCGGTCCGGTCAGCGCGCCCCCCCTTTTCGCACGGACGGACGCGGCGTCGATGATCGCTGAGGTCCAGTCCAGCTCGCCCTTGGCACCGAGTTCGTCCAGGACGGCCCGTGTAGCCGGCGCCACAGTCCGGCCTTGGTCCACGTCGTGAACCGGCGGTGCGCAGTGGCAGGCGAGGTGCCGAACGTCGGCGGCAGGTAGCGCCAGGCGCAACCGCCGGTCAGCACGTACACCACCGCCGTGAACACCTTCCGGTCCGCCACCGGCGCCGTCCCGCCACCCTGCTGCCTGGGCCGGAACGGCGGTATCAGCGGCGCGGCTACCTTCCACAGCCCATCGGGTACCAGTTTCCGCGCAAGATCCACAGCCATAGTGGACGAACATGCTTCAAGCGGCGCCTGCGGCCCGTGCCCGGGCTCTGTGAGGATGGCAGTTGGTCATCGAGGCTCATGACTTCTAACCTGCTCAAATGATCGAAGATGATCCCGCGGTACGCGTGGGAGAGCCCGGACCACGACCGGTCCACCTGCTCTTCTCCAAGCCGGCAAGACCGTTCGGGGACGACCCCATGCTCGACTTCCTCGTGAAAGCTCGCGGGCAATGGGTGAACGTCGAGACCCTGGTGCGGACCTGGGACGGCGACGGCCTCGACACCTTCCTCGCCTCGCTGGCCGAGGACTTCCCCGGCTGGGAAGGAGCGCGCGCCTGGCGCTCCCTGGAACGCGACCTGACGATCTCAGCGGAACACCGCCCAGGCGGCTACGTCCACCTGACATGGGGCATCCACGACCGGCCTCTGTCCGAGGAGTGGCACTTCGAGACCACCACCGTGCACGCGGCTGGCGAGGAGATGCGAAACCTCGCCGCTGAGTTCCACACGTTTCTCACGAGCACGGTCGAGTAGCTGTAGCACCACGTGAGACAGCCTCTAAGGAAATTCAGCGTTACTTCCGAGCCTGTGGAGAGTAGATCTTTACAGGCTCGGTACCGTTGGCAGCGCTCACTCGTCATTTGTCATCGGAGGTTCCGTTGTTGGCCCACCGCGATTCCCTGAAGAGTCTTCTCGAGGCCCCGGAGATTGTCCTGGCGCCGGGCGCGGCCGATTCGGTCACTGCTCGCCTGGTCGAAGCGGCGGGCTTTCCCGCTGTCTATATGACGGGATTCGGTGCGACGGCCAGCCGGTTGGGCATGCCGGACATCGGTCTGCTCAGCCAGACGGAGATGACCGAGCATGCGCGGAATATGACGCGCGCGGTGTCGATCCCGGTGGTCGCGGATGCCGACACCGGATACGGGGGACCGAGCAACATCGACCGCACCGTCCGCGAGTACCTCCAGGCCGGTGTGGCAGCGATCCATCTCGAGGACCAGGTCGCGCCGAAGCGGTGCGGACAGATGAGTGGTGTGCGGCTGATGGACACGGACAGCAGCGTCAAGCGCCTGCGATGCGCCATCCGGGCACGTGGGTCCGCCGACCTGTTGGTCATCGGGCGCACGGATGCCCTGCCTGCGGAAGGTATTACGGAGGCGATCCGACGAGCCCGCCTCTACCAGGACGCCGGTGCCGACCTGGTCTTCGTCGACGGCATCAAAAGGATCGAGGAACTAGAGGCGGTCGCGGCGGGTGTCGAAGGCCTCAAAGCGGTATCCATTGTGGACGGGAACGAGACGACCGCGCTGACGGCTTCCGACCTCCAAGAGCTGGGATTCTCCCTTGCCTTCTACGCGGTGACGGCCCTTTTCACCGCGACCCGCGCCGTCGCCGACGCTTTCACGCATCTTCGGTCAGCCGGCACCCCCGCGGGCGGTCCGCCGCAGCACACCTACGACGAGTTCTCCCAACTCGTGGGATTCGACTTTCACAAGGAACTCGATGACCGGTTCGGCGGCTGATGACGCGGCGTCGTTGCCCAGGAAGGCGATCTTCAAGCAGTACGTCGCGTTCCTGGGCGGACGCGCGCCGGGCGATCAACAACGAATCCGTCTTCTCCACCCCCAATGTTCAACGGCGGAACGGGTCCGCCGCGCTGACGATGCGCGGGCCGGAGGGGCTCCCGCCTGCTGCGGGAGATGCCTGGCTCCCCCTGTGATGTCCTCCACGCCAACACCGTCGAACTTCTTAACGGCCACCCCCAGGGGCTCTGGAGGCAGGGCAACGTTCTTGTCTCCCTCCGCAGCCTCGACCTCATCGCCGTTCTCGACCTGCAAGGCCACGCGGTGCGCTGGTTCTGGGGCCCGGGGGGGGAACTGTCCGGACAGCACCAGCCCTCCGCGCGCCCAGGCAGAACAGTCCTCGTGTTCGACAACGGCCAGTCCGCCGGCCGCTCCCGCGTCCTGGAGATCGACTGAGACGAACGGTGCTTTCTGGCGCCCGTGTGAAGTCCGAGATGCTCGACAGTCCGAAGGAGGCCCGGGCCTTCACTCACAAGGGTGGGGATGGCTTCTTCGTGCTGACGGGCGGGCAGTCTTACGGCGGTAGTACGGGACTGTCGGGAGACAGGGGATCGCGTCATGTTGGAGGAACCCGACCGTCGCCTTTCCCGGGACCCCGTGGCAATCGTGGGCATGGCCGGGATGTTCCCCAAGGCCCCTGACCTCCGCGCGTTCTGGGGCAACATCGTGGCGGGCCGTGACTGCACCGAGGAGGTTCCCTCCGCCTGGTGGGAGCTGGAGGACCACTACGACCCCGACCCCTTCGCTCCCGACAGGACGTACGGTCGGCGCGGTGGCTTCCTCACCCCGGTGAGGTTCGACCCGATGGAGTTCGGCCTGCCGCCGAAGTCTCTCGACTCCACCGGGCTCGTGCAGTTGCTGAGTCTTGTGGTGGCGCGCGAGGTGCTGCGCGACGGTGCGCGAGGTCGCGACGGCTGGTACGACCCGCGCCGTACGGGCGTGGTGCTGGGCGTGTGCGGCACCAACACCACGCTCATGCCGCTCGCGGCCCGGCTGCTCGCGCCCCTTCTGGTCAAGGCGATGCGGGCCCGCGGCACCGCTGAGGAGGATGCGCGGCAGGCCGCGTGCGATTACGTGCGGGAGCTTCCGCCGTGGACGGAGGACTCGTTCCCCGGGATCCTGGGGAACGTCGTCTCCGGACGGGTCGCCAACCGCCTGGACCTGCGGGCGGCCAACCACACCGTCGACGCCGCCTGCGCCAGTTCGCTGGCTGCCGTCCGGGCCGCGGTCGACGAACTGGTCTGCCGCCGCGCCGACTTGATGATCACCGGCGGCTGTGATGCCGACAACTCCATCATCTCGTTCATGTGCTTCAGCAAGACACCGGCGTTGTCCTTCAGTGGCCGGGTGCGTCCCTTCGACGCCGAGGCCGACGGCACGCTGATCGGCGAGGGCATCGGGATGCTGGCGCTCAAGAGGCTGGCCGACGCCCGGCACGACGGGGATCGCGTCTACGCGGTGCTGCGCGGGCTCGGAAGTTCGAGTGACGGCGTGGCCAAGAGCATCTACGCGCCCAGCAAGGACGGCCAGTTGACGGCGCTCCGGCGTGCGTACGACGACGCCGGGTGCCCGCCGGACTCGGTGGAGCTGGTGGAGGCGCACGGCACGGGCACCCCCACCGGCGATGAGGTGGAGGTCACGGCGCTCAACGAGATCATGGGCGTGCCCGGGGACAGCCGGCACGTGGCCGTGGGCAGCATCAAGTCGCAGATGGGCCACGCTAAGGCAGCGGCGGGTGCGGCAGGACTGATCAAGGCGGCGCTGGCCCTGCACCACAAGGTGCTGCCGCCCACCATCAATGTGGCATCACCCGCGCCGGCCGTCACTCCGCACGGTGCCGTCTACGTCAACACCACTGCCCGGCCGTGGGTGCGCGACCCCGGCCGCTCGGTGCGGCGCGCGGGCGTGTCCGCCTTCGGGTTCGGCGGGGTGAACTACCACGCCGTGCTGGAGGAACACCACGCCGGCATACCGCAGGAGCGCGTGCTGCACCCCGTGCCGCGGGCCTGTCTGTGGCACGCCCCGGACCCCAGGGAGCTGCTGTCGCTCCTCGAAGCCGGCACGGAGCCCGCCGAGGGCAGCGGTGTACCCCCGGAGCACGCCCGGCTGGGATTCATCGCGGCGGACGAGGAGCACCGGGAGCGCCTACTGGCCACCGCGATCGAGCGGCTCCGCACGGGCGGCGCGCAGGAGGAGTCGTGGGAGCTCCCCGAAGACGTGCATTACCGCCGTACGGCGCTGCCGGCCGGTACCAAGGTGGCGGCGCTGTTCACAGGGCAGGGCAACCAGTACCCGGAGATGGGGCTGCGGGCGCTGCTGGCGGTACCGCCCCTGCGTGCGGCCTTCGACGAGGCCAACGCCCTGTCCCCGCCCGGGGATACGCTGGCCCGTACGGTGTTCCCGCCCCCGGGCGACAAGGACACCGCCCACGCGGCCCGCGAGCGGCTGAACCGTACCTCCTATGCCCAGCCGGCCATCGGGGCCCTGGCGGTCGGGCAGTACCGGTTCCTGCGGGAGCTGGGGTTCGCCCCGGACGGCGTCCTGGGGCACAGTTTCGGTGAGCTGACGGCGCTGTGGGCGGCCGGCGCGCTGGACGACGACGCGTTCCGGACCCTGGCACGGGCCCGGGGGCGGGCGATGGAGGAACGGCCGGAGGCGGGGTCGGACCCGGGGGCGATGGCCGTCGTCCGGGCTGCGGACGAAACGGTCGCCGGCATTCTGGCAGCCCACCCGGAGTTGTCGGTGTGTCATCGGAACGCCCCCGACGAGCAGGTCGTGGGCGGTCGCACCGATGCCGTCGAACGCTTCGTGACCCACTGCCTGCGGGAGGGCGTCCCGGCGAAGCGGCTGCCGGTGGCCGCCGCGTTCCACACGCCGCTCGTCGAGCACGCGACCCGCCCGTTCACCGACGCCTGTGCGCAGGTGGACTTCGCCGCACCCGAGGTGCCCGTGTTCGCCGGTGCGGCGGGTGCGCGCTACGGGCAGGGACCGGAGGCAGACCGGCTCACCCTGGTCGGACAGCTGCTGCGGCCGGTGGACTTCGCCGAGCGCTTGCGGCAGATGCGGGCCGACGGCTTCGGGGTCTTCGTCGAGTTCGGGCCCGGCAGCACGCTGACCCGCCTGGTGAAGCGCACGCTCGGCGCCGACGCGGTGGTGGCGGTCCCCTGCGACCGGGGCGAGAACGGCCCCGACAGCGCCGCCGTGCTCAAGGAGGCGGCCCTGCGCCTGGCCGTGCTGGGACTGCCGGTCGTCGGCATCAACCGGTACGACGCCCCGGCGCCTGAGGAATGCCCGGCCCCGTCGGCAGTAGCCAGGCTGCTGGAGGGGCCGAACTTCGCGCTCAAGGCCCGCCAGGAGCGGTTCCGGCAAGGGGAGAGCCGGGCCGGCGCGCCCGCCGCCGAGCTGCTCATATCCCCAGCCGACGGCGTGCCGGCCCCCGCGGGGAACGGCCCGGACCCGCTGGCCCGAGCCGCCGCCGACCACCTCGCCGCCCACGTCCGCTACCTCGACGGGCAGTTGGCGACCCAGCGGGAGCTGGTGGAGCTGCTGCGCTCCCGGACGAGCAACGGGCAGGGCCCCGACGCGGCCCTGGCCGCGGCGGTGGGCGCGATCACCGAGCACAGCCTGGCCGTGGGCGAGGCCCACACCCGGGCGGGCGAGGTGGTGGCCGAGCTGCTGGGCGGAACGGGCGCGGCAGCAGGGGCGCCACCCGTACGGCCGATGACGAACGGCCAGGCGGATGCCGCCCCCGCCCCCGGCGCGGTACCGGTCCCCGGCGCACCGCCCCTTGTCACGGATACCGTGGATGCGACGAATGCTGCGGAACGGGCGCCTGCCGTCGACGGCAGGCCCGGCACGGGCCCGGAGGAGAACGAGCGGTCGGCCCTGGCCGCGCTGATGGCCGACGACAGGATGCTCCACCGCCCCGTCCAGGATCTCTCGGACATCGACCCGATGGAAGTGGAGCAGGCCCTTCGCCAGATCGTCGCGGACAAGACCGGTTACGACGTCGGCATGCTGGAACCGGACATGTACATCCAGGAGGACCTGGGCATCGACTCCCTCAAACAGGTGGAGATCGGTGCCGAGGTATGGCGCCGGTACCCGGTGATCAAACGCGAGGAGCTCTTCCGCTTCAGCGAGGCCCGTACGGTCGGCGACCTCAGCACGATGCTCAAGGAGTTGTTCAGCTCCCCGCGGTCCGGCCTGCGGCACACCGGCGGAGTGCCGCTCGGCCGGGCGTACGTCTCGCTGCGGACCCTGCCGCCCGTGGACGTCCTCACCGGCGTCCACCACGAACAGCCGCGCGCCCTGATGCTCGACGACGGCGGCGAACTCTGCGCCGCCCTCGGGCAAGCCCTGACCGGCCGCGGCTGGAGCGTGCTGCGCCTGACCGTGCCCGGCGTGCCCGCCGGCGGCCCGGACACCCAGCCACTGGACAGCTGGTCGGACGGTGAGCTGCGCGACCGCGTCGCCGAGGCCCTCAGCAAGGCATCCCGCATCGACCTGTGCCTGCTGCCGCTGAGCCGCTCACGCATCACGAACACCGACGAGGCTGTCGGCCGACTGACCCACGGCCTCCTGTTCGCCAAGCGCGCCAGGGCGCTGCTGCTGGACACCGCACGGACGGGCCGCCGGGCGGCGTTCGTCACGGTGACGCAGCTCGACGGGTTCTCGGGGTACGCAGGCGCAGGCAGAGAGCCCGTGGCCGCACTCGCCGGAGGTCTCGCGGGCCTGATCAAGTCCTTCGCCCTGGAGGCGTCCCCGGTCTTCTGCCGTGCACTCGACCTCGCCCCGGACATGCCGCCGGACGCGGCAGGAGAGGCACTGCTGGAGGAGATCGCGGACGTGGCCACCGACGTACTGGAGGTGGGCCGGGACGGACAGCACCGGCGCACTCCGACCCTGTCGGACGCCCCGCAGCGGCTCCTGCCGCACGCCCCCGGCGGCCCGCCCCGTCTCACTGAGGACGACACGCTGCTGGTCACGGGCGGCGCGAACGGCATCACGGCGTGGTGCCTGGAGGCCCTGGCAGAGGACCACCGGTGCGGGTACGTGCTCATGGGCCGACGGCCCGGGGAGGACGACGGTGTCCGGTCGGCGCTGGAGGCGCTGCGCTCGCGCGGCGTCCAAGCCGACTACGTCAGCGCCGACGTGCGGGACGCCACCGCCGTACGGGCGGCACTGGCACCGCATGCGGACCGCATCACGGGCGTGCTGCACGCGGCCGGTGTGCTGGGTGACCGGCCACTGGCCGAGATGACGGCCGAGTCCGCGGCACCAGTGATCGCAACGAAGCTCTCCGGCCTGCAGCATGTGCTCGACGCCCTCGGCCCGGAGCGGCTGCGGCACCTGGTGGTGTTCGCCTCGGTGGCGGGCCTGTGGGGCAACGTACGGCAGGCCGACTACGCCCTCGCCAGCGAGGCCATGGTCCGCCACGTCTGCGCGACGCAGGCGGCGTACCCGGCTCTGCGGGTGACCCCCGTCGTCTGGGGGCCGTGGGAGGGCGGCATGGCCGAGGGCGTGCACCGGCTGTTCACCGAGGCCGGCGTGCCCGTGCTCTCCCGCGAGGCCGGGACGGCTTACTTCCGCGGCCTGATGGGACCGGAGCACCCGGCCGGCGAGGTGACCGTGGTGGGCCCCGTGGCTCCTTGGCTGCGCAGGACCGACAGCCTGCCCGCGAAGGGGCTGACCGCCGTGCGCTCGCTCACGGGCCTGGAGGACGAGCCGATGCTGCGCGACCACCGCGTGGCGGGCCATCCATTGATGCCGATGACCGGTCTGCTCGGAGCGGTCCTGCACACCGTGGAGCGTGCCCGGGGCAGCGGCCTGCCGGTCGTACGGTGCCAGAACCTCCGCATCGCTCGCGGCCTGTACTTGGACGGCCATCACCCGCGAGCCGTGGGCCTCCACCTGGTGCCGGACGAACAGGGCGACACCGTCCGGGTCCGGATGCATCACGCGGACGGGAACGAGGGCCAGACGCACTTCGAGGCCCTCATGGTGTGTGCCGAGGAGCCCGGGGAAGCACCGCGCCTCGACCTCCCCCGCTACGAGCCCACCGGCACACCCCACCCCTGCTACACGGAACGGACCATCTTCCATGGGCCGTCCCTGGCCGGGTTGCGGGACGTCCTCGACGAGGACGCGGAACGTCTCGTGCTGTCCGCGCGGCTGCGCGACCCGGCGTTCGCCTCCGGGGCGTATGCCGGACAGCTGTTCAGCCCCGCGCTCTCCGACCTCCTGCTGCAGGGAGCCGCGCTGGTCACCCACGGAATCAAGGGCTGCGGCGGAATCCCGGTGAGCGCCGAGCGCGTCGACCTGTACGCACCCCTGCCCGACGACGAGTCGTTCGTGGTCGTCGCCGAGGCCGGCAGGACGTCCGTGCTGGACACGTACTGCACCGTCACCGCGTGCGAACCCGGCGGCCGGGTCCTGCAGAAGTGGACCGGACTGCGGATGCTGGACGTGAACGAGGTCCAGGCGGTCCGCCTGCTCACCACCTACATCTCCACCTCCACTCCGGCGGCGCCCGGCCGTACGGGAACCGGGTGAGGCAGCCGTCATGGACGAACTCGGCTTCGAGGGCACGCCCGTGGGCCGCGTGCCCGAGCCCATCACCCCTGCCACGCCCGCGTACACCGGTACACCGGCACCCGAACCGGACGGGCGGGTCAGCGGCGACTTCGTGGCCCCGGACGCCCTCGCCGTACGCATGGCGCAGCAGGTGCAGCGGGCGCACGCGGCCGTCGTGGAAGCCCATCGGGCGATCAGCGCCTGGCAGGTGCGACGCGTGGCCTCTCCCGCGCCGTACACCGCGCCCCGGGAGCCGGCACCGGAGGAGGCACCGCCCCGGGCCGCTCTCCCGCCTGCGGTGCCCCGGCAGGCACCGAAGCACCCCGCGCCGCCGTCACAGGTCCGCGGCGGCCTGGATCTCGGCCGCGTCCTGAGCGACCTGAAGGCGGAGCGGACGGCCAACGCGAACAGCAGCGCACGGAGTTCGGAACCCGTGGCCCCTCCTCACGCCGCCCTCACCCCGTCCCCCTCCGACTGGTCCCGCCTCGGCGGACCGGCCGTCGTCATGCGGGCGGCGGCGGCGCGGCTGCGCGAGGCCGGGCCCCTGACGTCCGGGCACGTGGAGGTCACCTGGCACAGGCTGCCGCCCTCCGGTCCGATGCCCCTGCGCGCGTTGTGCCGCCCCGGCTGGAACGGCAGCCCGGCACATTGCGACGTACGTGACGGGGACAACCGCACGCTCCTGACCGTGTCCGCCGGCGCGGTGAGCGGCGGCCCGGTGGACCAGACCGACGTCCCCTGCCACCCACGGGAGTTCAAGCCACCGGCCCATACGCCCGTAAGCCGGCTGTCGGCCGGTGACCTCGACGCGCTGGCACGCGGTGAGGTGGCGGCGGTCCTCGGCAGTTCCTTCGGCCAGCAGCACGTGGCGCCGGAGCTCCGGCCCGCACCGTGGCCCGAACGGCTGCTGGAGGAGGTGGGCGGGATCGCGCCGAGCGGCGGACGCTGGGGGCAAGGACTAATGACCGCCACCACCCTGCCGACCGGTGACTGGGACACCTGGCCCTTCCTGCTGGAGGCCGTCACCGAGACGCTGCGGGTGTATCTCTTCCACCGGGGCGTCCATCTGTGCCTGCCGGGAGCACACGCGGTCCCCCTGCCGGGCGGCACGGCCCACGTGGAGCTGCTCGGCCCGTTCGGCGGACCGCTGGGACTGCGAGCGGAGGTCACCCGCGCGGGCTGGATCCCGCGCCCCTTCGTGACCGCCGACGCGGAAGTCACGTCCGCGGACGGAGAGGTGGTGGCCCGGCTGCGGGACGTGGGCGTGGCGCTGTACGGCAGGCCCGAGCTCGACCCCCGGCTCCACATCGACGACGCGGACATCCGGCTGACCTCCGGCGGCAGCCCGGCGTACTTCACCGAACTGCACATGGCACACGCGTCCGAGGGGGACATGGCGCTGCTGGCCGCCGCGAGTGGGAAGTACGACGCCTCACTGTGCCCGGTACGCCCTCGCCTGCCCAGGGGCGACTTCCTGATGATCGACCGTGCTGTGGAGGTGGCGGAGGGAACGGCGTCGGACCGGACCGGTGCGTGCGGGGTCACCGAGTACGACATGCCGCACGCCCCGTGGTACTGCCGGGAGAACGGAACGCGGTCGGTACCGGCGCTGGCGCTGATGGAGATCTCGCTGCAACCGGCGGGCCTGCTGAGCGCCATTGCCCTGGGAGTGGCGCTCCAGCATCCCGACGAGCCCTACGTGTGCCGCAACCTCAACGGCAAGGCGACGCTACTGCGCGACGCCGACCCCCGCGGCACGACCGTCACCCAACGCATCACCGTCCTGTCGGTCACCGACCTGCCCGGTGCGACGCTGCACCGCTACCGCTTTGAACTGAGCACCGGCGGCGAGGTGTTCTACGCGGGCGAGGCGCTGCACGGCTACCTCACCCAAGGGGTGCTGGATCTCCAGCAAGGCATGGACAAAGGCCGTTGCGTCCCGCCGTGGCTGGACCGGCAGGAGGCGACGCCGGCCGGGCTGCGCCGACTGGACGCGCGGGGCGACGCACGGCTGGGCACCGGACGGCTGGCGCTGCTGGAGGACCTGGTCCTGGTGCCCGGCGGTGGTGAACACGGGGCGGGGTACGCGCTGTGCACCAAACCGGTGCGCCCGGACGACTGGTACTTCGACCACCACTTCTTCCGCGACCCGGTGATGCCGGGCTCGGCCGGCGTGCAGATGCTGTTCCAGGCGGTGCACGCGTTCGCGCTGCACACCGGGCTCATCGACGACCTGCCGGACCCGGAGCTCGGGCTGGTCGCCGGGGAGCGGCTGAGCTGGAACTACGGCGCGCAGATCCTGCGTGAGCACCAACAGGTCCGCGGTGAGGTGCACATCCGCAAGGTGACCCGGAAGCGGGACCGGCTGCTGATCCGCGCGGACGGCAGCGTGTGGCGCGACGACCTGCGGATCTACCAGGTGCGGAACATCGTCCTCGGAAACCGGTCGACGGACCGCAAGGGCGGTGCCTGATGGACCGCACGACTGACGTGCACAGCGACCCGGAGGGCGTGTACCGGGTGCTGTCGTCGCTGGAGGTGCCCTGCCACCTGGTGCGCAGCGGGGGCAGGTTGGGCATGTGCCATGTGCCGCCGCGGGGAGCGGAGGTGCTGGCCACCGCGGGAGCGATGCCGCCCGAGCGGCTCGGCTCCCCCGGCTTCCTGCGCCGGCACGGCGTGCGCCTGCCGTACATGGCGGGGGCCATGGCCGGGGGTATCGCCGGTACTCGTCTGGTGGCCGCCCTGTCCCGGGCCGGCGCTCTCGCGGCGTTCGGCGCGGCGGGACTGCCGGAGGCGCGGATCGACGCGGCGCTGGGCGAGCTGGCGCGGGAGCTGGGCGACGGGCCGTACGCGTGCAACCTCATCCACAGCCCGGCGGTACCGCACCTGGAACGGATCGTGGTGGACCTGTGCCTGCGACACCGGGTGCGGTGCGTGGAGGCGTCGGCGTTCATCCAGCTCACGCCGGAGCTGGTGCGCTACCGCCTCACCGGGCTGCGGCGCGACCGGATGGGCGGGGTGTGCGCGGAGCACCGCGTCATCGGCAAGGTGTCCCGGGAGGAGACGGCGGAGATGTTCCTGCGGCCGGCGCCGCAGACGCTGGTCCGCGCGCTCCGGGAGCAGGGGCGGGTGACCGCCGAGCAGGCAGAGCTGGCCCGTGCGGTGCCGATGGCCGACGCTGTCACGGTCGAGTCCGACTCGGGAGGCCACACGGACCGCAGGCCGCTGGCCGTGCTGTTGCCCGCGCTGGCAAGGGTGCGTACGCGGGTCGCGCGAGAGTACGGTGACGAGGTGCCGCCGGTGCACCTGGGGGCGGCCGGCGGTATCGGCTCGCCGCACGCGGTGGCGGGGGCCTTCGCCCTCGGCGCCGACTACGTGGTCACCGGCTCCGTGAACCAGGCCGCGGTGGAGGCGGACACGGCGGCGGCGGTCAAGCGGCTGCTGGCAGAAGCGGGGATCGCCGACTGCGTCATGGCCCCTGCCGCCGACATGTTCGAACAGGGCATCCAGGTGCAGGTGTTGGGGCGCGGCACAATGTTTCCCGCCCGGGCCGGCCTTCTGTATCGCCTCTACCACGAGCACGGCGGCCTCGACGAGTTGCCGGACGCCGAGCGGCGGCGCCTGGAGGAGCGTGTGCTGCGCCGATCGCTGGACCGGACGTGGGAGGAGACGGCCGCCTACCTGAGGGAGCACCATCCGGACTGGCTGGCCCGGGCCGAGCACGATCCGAAGCACCGTATGGCCCTGGTGTTCCGCTGGTACCTCGGCATGACCTCCCGGTGGGCCGCCACCGGTGCACCGGACCGCGCAGGGGACTGGCAGGTCTGGTGCGGCCCGGCAATGGGAGCGTTCAACGCCTGGACCACCGGCACGGCCCTGGCGGCGCCCGCCTGCCGCGAGGTCGCGGTGGTGATGGGGCACCTGATGCGCGGAGCCGCCTACCAGACGCGGACCGGCCACCTGCGGGCCACCGGCGTCCGCATTCCGGCGGCCGTTACCGAGTACCGACTGCCCGCGGCACCCGCCTGAGCGCGAACAGTTCGCACGAAGAGCGGTCCGAGCTCCCGATTGTCCAGAACCGCAGCCGGAACTGTTCGGGTCGGTACAGACAGCGGACGGCAGGGACCGCTGCGGGGCCCAGCCTGCGTCTGCGCTTCATTTCGCCGCCAGAGACCGGGACTTGCGCGTTCTCAAGCGCCAAGTCCGAGCACCTCATATGCGCTGGCTGAGCAGCCAGGTGTATTGAGTCGTGATCCAGTCTGCGGGATTCACCCTCGCAACAAAGGCTGGTCACACGGTCAACGGTCAGTCGCGATGGATGCGCATGCCGGTCAGCCTGTGGGCAGGCCGATCCGGTCGCGTTCGAGCACGGAGCGCAGTGCGGAAAGGGCCTGTACGGCGGCGAGCCCTGAGGGGCCGTCGAGGGTGCCCGCGGTCAGCTCGGTCAGCGTTTCGGTGAAGGTCGCCTCCGCCGCCCCGACGAGTCGCAGGCCGTCATCGGTCAGGTCGAGCAGTGATGAGCGGCGATCCGACGGGTTGGTTCGCCGTATGACCCATGCCTGCTTCTCCAGGCGGTCGATGCCCTTGCTGGTTGCGCCGATCCCGACGGCGAACTCGGCGGCGAGGTCCGCCACCCGGGACCCGGGGTGGTCGCGCAGGAAGCACAGGAACTCGAACTGTGAGGTGACGATCCCGTGCCGTTCGCGAAGACGGTCGTTCAGTGCGTTGTAGAGGCGCGTCTCGCAGCGGACGAGATCGGCGAAGAAGCCCGGGAGATGTGCCCGGCCACCGCTTGACTTGGATGCCATGGCATCTATCCTAATATACATGCCTGAGCATATAGTTCCTTGACATGCACTTTCGATGGAGGAAACACATGAGCAGGCAACAGCGCACGGAAATCGACGCGATGATCCGGCGGCCCCGGCCCGAGGGTCCTCGGTCAGTGGAGGAGCTCCGCGCCGGGTTCAGGGCAATGATGGCCAAAATGATCGTTCCGGCCGGGATCCGCACCCGGGCTACGACGCTCGGTGGCCGGCCCGCGGTACTGGTCGAGACAGCCGGCACTCCGAAGGCCGGGACGGTCCTCTACTTTCACGGCGGCTCCTACGTGGTCGGCTCACCGGAGACGGCGATGTCGCTGACGGGGAATCTGGTGACCAGAACCGGGTTCAGGGCGTTCTCGCTGGACTACCGGCTCGCCCCTGAGCACCCGTTCCCGGCCGCGATCGAGGACAGTCTGAGCGCCTACCGCGCACTCCTCGACAGCGGTGAAGCCCCTTCGGCGATCGCGTTCGCCGGGGACTCCGCCGGCGGCGGACTCGCTGTCACCGCCTGCCTCGCCGCCCGCGACGCGGGCCTGCCCATGCCCGCCGCGATCGTGGCGTTCTCCCCCGGACTCGACATGACCCGGACAGGCGAGAGCATGGACACCAAGGCGGCCACCGACCCGTTCTTCACGCGCGAGGGCCTGGAACACACCGGGGCCATGTACCTCGCGGGACAGGACCCGCACCAGCCCATGCTCAGCCCCGCCACCCTCGCCGATCTGACCGGCTTCCCCCCGATGCTCCTGCAGGCGGGCACCAACGAGATGCTCCTTGACGACTCCACACGCATGGCCACCCGCGCGAGGGAAGCCGGAGTGGACGTCATCCTCGACATCACCGCTGACGTTCCACATGTCTTCCAGGCATTCGCCGACACCCTGGACGAGGCCGACGAGGCACTGGATCGCGCCGCTCTCTTCCTCAGCCAGCGCATCCGAAGGGGCGCGGCACACGCTGCAGAAGGCTGAAGCCCGCAGACGGTCTCATGCAGACCGCGGTCCGCACTCCGGGCCCCGGCTCGCCGCTCCTCTCCTTGGCGGCCGGGGCCTTACCCGCTCCGAGAGCTATTCAAGACCCGGGGCATTCGCCGTGGGGAGATCTCACGCGAGGATGCCGGACCTTCTTGCGTGACGCGAGTTCAACTGAGAGACAACGAATGGGAGTTCGTCGGGCCGTACCTGCCGATCAGCAGGTACGGCCCGTACCCCGAGCCGCTCCGGCAGCAGTTCGAGGGTGCGTGATCCGGCAGTTCAAGGCAGGCGGGCAGCGGCGGGCGAGGCCGAAGGAGTCCGGACCGTCCACAACCGCTTCCGGCAGTGGCGGGACACCGGTGTCTTCGAGGCCCTGCCGGGGGTCTGATCGCCGAGGCGGCGGAGCGGTTTCAGCGGAACGCGGCGATATTGCGGGCGGCCCAGTCGGCGAACGGGCGCGGGGCGCGGCCGAGGACCTGCCGGACATCCGGGCTGACGCGCAGTTCGGCCGGGTTCGGGGAACCGAGGATGGTCAGGGTGTCCTCGGCGAGCTCCGCCGGCATACTCCGGGCCATGGCGGCCTTGGCCTCGTCGCGGGTGAGGTCGTGGAACCGCACTGGCGAGCCCAACGCGGCGGCGATGGCCTCCGCTTGCCGGCGCGGCGTGATCACCTCCGGGCCGGTCAGCTCGTACACGCCGCCGGTGTGCCGGTCGTCCAGCAGGCAGGCCGCCGCGACCTCTGCGATGTCCGCCGGGTCGATGACCGGCACCCCGACGTCGCCGAAGGGAGCGGCGACGACCCGCTGCGCGCGGACGGACTCGGCCCACCACAGGGCGTTGGAGGCGAAGCCGCCCGGCCGCAGGATGGCCCACTCCAGGCCGGACTCCCGCAGCACATCCTCCAGCGCGCGCATCGCGATCCGCGTTGCGCCGAAGGGCCTGGTCGCCACGCCCTGCGTGGAGAGCAGGACGACCCGGCGGACCCCGCCGGCCTTGGCTGCGCCGATGATGTCGGCCGGGCCGGCTCCGGCGGCGTGCAAGTCGCCGGACAGCAGCAGGAACAGAGCTTTCGCCCCGGTCAGCGCAGGCTCAAGGCCTGTCGGCTCAGTCAGGTCGACCGCCAGGTGGCGGACGCCGTCCGGCACCGCCGCCGCGTGCCGTGACACCGCCGTCACCTGCTGACCCGCCTCGGCCAACGCCCGCGTCAACGGCCGGCCCACATTCCCGGTAGCCCCGGTCACCACAATCATGTTCAGCTCCTTGTCGTATGTCTTCTGTGGCCTTCACGCTAGGAGCCGGGCTAACTCTTGATAAGGACATACCTTTAGGTAAGCTCATCACGTGACGGGAAGCGTGCAGCACATACGGGCCGAGGCGGGAGAGCCGTATGAGGTGTTTCACACCGACTGCCCCGCGCGCGATGTGGTCGACCACGTGACCAGCAGGTGGGGCATCTGGGTGTTGATCTCCTTGCGGAGCAACGACCTCCGGTTCTACGAGCTGCGCGAGAGCATCCAGGGCGTCAGCGAGAAGATGCTCGCCCAGACCCTGCGCGCGCTGGTCCAGGACGGCTTGGTCTGGCGGGAGGTCGAACCGACGACACCGCCCCAGGTCACCTACGGGCTGACCGAGTTCGGTCGGGACGTCGGCGAGCCGCTGACGGAGCTGTTCGACCGGATTACACGGCGGCTTTCGCCGCGCAACGCGGGATAGCGTGGTAGCAGCCGAACAGCGCATCCGGCGTGACCGAGCACCCCACAACCCGAGAACCTGTTCCGACTGGTCCGCCAGGAGGAGGGCTTGAGCCACGCTCAACTCGCGCCGAGGCAGCCGGTGCTGTGCACCGACGGGCCGGTGGCGTCCGGGCTGAGCGACCGGCAGCTGTGCGACAAGGCGACCAGCTGGTCCCGGCGCACCACGCACTCGCCGTTTGGCACGCCGGCTCATGGGATGTCTGTCCAGCTGGCCCCCTTTCCTGCTTGGGTGTAGCTCCTCTGGAGGGAAGGGCCAGCCTGCACTGACCTGTGGTTGAGCGCAGTGGCGAGAGATCGTTTTCAGCTTCTGGAGGTCAAGGCGCGCAACTGGGAGCCACGTCAGGCAGTCTGGTTCTCGCACCGGACATCCACACTCGCCTGCTCAGACCGCCGCGTCGGCGACGAGCTCGAGGGCCAGTCGTTTGGTGGCCTCGTCCGCCTTTCCTGGGCTACCCGTGTCATACGGCGGCTTGGGGTCGTATTCGATGGCCAGTTGCATGGCCTGGCCGACCTTGTCGTCAGAGAGGCGAGCGGCCAGGTGCAGGCCCATGTCGATGCCGGCGGATACGCCTGCCGCCGTGATGATTTTGCCCGACTCGACGAAGCGGCCCGGCGTGATGACCGCGCCGAACTTCTCCGCGAGGTAGGGCCGCGAGGCCCAGTACGTGGTGGCCGGGACGCCGCGCAGGAGGCCGGCGGAGCCGAGGACGAGGGCGCCGGTGCAGACGGACGTGGTCCACGCCGAGTGCTGGTGGATGCGGCGCACCCAGGCCAGTACGGACGAGTCGTTCATCGTCGCGATCGTGCCGCGGTTGCCGCCGCCGGGTATCAGGAGGACGTCCGCGTGCGGCACATCCGCCATGGCCCGCTCGGCGGTGAGTGCCAGCTGCCCGGTGTCCGTGCGTACGGGACCGGCCTTGCGGCCGACCATGACCACGCGCACGCCCGGGACCCGGCACAGTGCCTCGTACGGGCCGACGGCATCCAGTGCGGTGAAGCCGTCGTAGAGCAGAATGACCACGCGGACCCGCTCGCGCTGCCCAGCCGAAGCAGCGGTTGGGACACTGGCCAGCCCAACGCCGAGGGCACCTGCCGCTGCCGTGCCGAGCACCTTGCGACGGGTGGGGCCTGAGCTCGAAGTCATCGTCGAAACAACTCCCTTGGCAGAGGATCACCTAGGCCGTTTCCTTTGGATCACCTCGCTGACCAGATCTAGATGGCGGCGAGGTGGAGTCCGGCGAGGTAGATGGTGGCGGACTTGTCGTAGCGGGTGGCGAGGCCGCGCCACTGCTTGAGCTTGTTTATGCAGCGCTCGACGGTGTGCCGTTGTTTGTATACGTCGCGGTCGAAGGCCGGTGGCCTGCCGCCACGGTTGCCGAGACGTTTGCGGTGGGCAGCCTGGTCGGAGGGCTGTGGGATCACCGCCCGGATCCCGCGTCGGCGTAGCTGCGAGCGGATCGCGCGGGACGAACAGGCCTTGTCGGCCAGGACCACGTCCGGTGTCACTCTCGGCCCGCCGACCGGTCGCGGAACCCGTAAGCGGGCCATGACCTGGTGGAACGCGGGTGCGTCACCAGCCTGTCCAGGTGTGATCACGAAGGCCAGGGGCCGGCAGCGACTGTCGGCGGCGAGGTGGATCTTTGTGGTCAGTCCGCCACGGGAGCGCCCGAGGGCATGATCGTGCGGCTCGCCGGCCGGGGCCCTTTTTGACGGGCCCCGGCGGCGTGCTGGTGGGCCCTGACGACGGTGGAATCGACCGCGACGACCCATTCAAGGTCGCCTTCGGCGTCGGCCTGAGCGAGCAGAGCGGTGAAGACCTTTTCCCAGGTCCCGTCGGCAGCCCACTTCCGCAGC
This sequence comes from Streptoverticillium olivoreticuli subsp. olivoreticuli, assembly GCF_003391135.1. Lineage (GTDB taxonomy): Bacteria > Actinomycetota > Actinomycetes > Streptomycetales > Streptomycetaceae > Streptomyces > Streptomyces blastmyceticus. The sequence goes on from NZ_CP031455.1 coordinate 520,096, forward strand.
CGATTGTGGGCGCCCTTCCAGGACCCGAGCCGCTCGGGCAGGTCCATCCACGGCGTGCCCGTCCGGTACTTGAACGCGATCGCGTCGATCACCTGCCGGTGATCACGCCACCGACCACCCCGCTTCGGCGTCCGCTCCGGCAGTAACGGCTCGATGCGCGCCCACTGCGCGTCAGTCAACGACACACCCGACCAACGATCAGATGATCCGAAGGGTACTGCTCAACGGCCTTGGCGCTGCTGACGCTCTCGAAGCCGCTGCACATGCCTGGCGTACTGCCCGGCCCGCGACCTCTGAGCTCGATCGATCAAAAGCACTTGGGGATCTGCCGCGCGCTCGTACAACTCGACTTCGAAAGGGTCTGCGTCCACCTCGACAAGCTGTGCCAACGCGTCCCGATCCTGCTCAGCCGTCGGACGCACGCGAACCTCGTCCCTCCACACCTGACCGCTCGCTTCGACTTCGTCCACCTCGCCAATATATGTGCGGGCAGGCCGCATGCGGACTCCTCCGAACAAAGATCCGGAAGAGACGGCCTAGCTAGGCAGTCGGAGCGGCAGCTGGGCCAGTTCCCGGAGGGTCTTCCTCCGTTTGTCGTGCCATGGATTACGCGGCATCCGCTTCGAAGGTGACCGCCGCTCCCGGCCGGTGCGAGGTGAACATCGACCGCGACATTGAGCGCAGCTGCCAGCCGGAGCAGCAGGTCGGACGTCACCGGGAGAGCTCCGCCGGTCGGAGGGAGACCCCCGAGACCACGTGCGTCCCTGACGCGGGTAAGCGGCCCACACACACCGCGTACACGGGCATGGCACCGCGCCAGGGACGACCCCAAGGACACGCCACTTGGTCGTCAAGCAGAGGAGCTTGCTGTCATGGACCCGCTCCGACCACCGGGAAGGTCCTTCTCCCCCAGCCTTGAAGATGTCGCGCGGAAGACGGCTGGCACGCCAGTGCCGGCTGCGCACTGAGACGACTGGTACGGCGAGGGCACCGGAAGTTGCACACCGACGGCTATACCGTGACCGGCACCGACCTCTCAGCGGTAGCACTGCGCATCGCCAGGTGCAGGCACAGAGTCACGCTTCCGGCATTCTGTCGCCTGCTCCGCGAGGCGCACACCCCCTGTCGGGAAGCATGCCGGTCGCCCACAGCACCGAAGGCTTGAGCTCGTAGGAGGTGACGGCCGCCCGTCACCCGGTGCCTGGCTTCGGCCGGCGGGCTGCGATCCGTCAACAAACCTGGCCGCCCTCGCTGTTCACACCGAGGGCGGGCCGACCGTTGCTCCGGAGTCCTGTTCCCGGGGTGCCGTCCCGGGGTGAGGCCGGTCACCGAAGGGACATCGGCAGAATGCCGCACGTCATCGTCAGCGCGCCAGCGGCCCCGACGACTCCTGGCTTGGACTGGCCAGTCGGCAGTTCTCGCAGGGGCAGGCGGAACCGCTCCGGCGGCCGCGGGTGGGCCGGGGGCGAGCGTCGTCTACTTCTTAGCGGCCTTGGCCGCTTCTTCACCGGCCGTGGCCGTGGCGCGCTTGCCGTCCTGGACCTGCTGCAAGCGCTTGACGATTGCGGCGAGTGTGTCCTCGACGCCGGTCGTGTCCCCCTTGGACTCCTCGACCTTGACCTCGATATTGACGGTGCCGGAGCGGCTGTAAGCGTAGGCGGAAGGCTCGCGGAGGACCACAGTGGACTCCTCGCCCACCTTGGCCTTGGTGGCCTGTTCCTTCTGGTCGTCGCCGCCCTTGCCTCGCTTCCACGACGCGTAGGCGTTCTTCGCGTGCTCAGGGCTGTCGAACTGGCAGATTTCAACGAACATCATGTTGTCCGTCGACCCGTTGAACTCGTACATGGTGGAGCCGCCCCGCGTCCAGCCCTCGGGAGACTTATCGCTTTCTCCTCCAGCGCAGTACTCACCCGACTTGGACACGCCCTTGTCGTGGCGCAGGTTCCAGCCGTTGGGCATCTCGTTGTTGCCCGGCAGGGCCTGGGTGAGGTCCCCCTGCTCGAGTTGTTTCGTGATCGGCTTGCCCGCTTCATCGGAGTCGCCGGAGGAACAGGCGGTCAGAGCGGTGGCGCCGAGAACAACGGCGAGGACGGTGGTGCGAGTGCGTGACATGCACACAGCCTATGCAGCTCACACCTGCCCGTCCGACCAGGTGCGTCACGGACCGTCTCACGGGACCGGCCTCGGCGAACACGATGCACGGAGGTACTCGTGCAGCCCCTGGACCGTCGGCCCTGAACGGTATCGGCGGCAGCTGATGACAGTGCCTCAGCTGGTCACGGCTGGATCGGTGCCCCTCTTGTTTTTTGACCGCGCCGCGCACAAACGCCGGAATGAAGTTGAACGCACCATAAATAAGCTCAAGGGCTTCCGTGCCGTGACTACGGGATGCGACGAGCGTGCCTATGTGTTCCACAGCACCGTCACCGTCGCAGCCACCCGGCTCTGGTTCCGAGCATGACCGCCCGACAAGCTCAGCGCATCCAGCCAGGTGTTTCGACACCCGTGAAGTCATTCCAGGCACGGCAGTGGGCACGGGACTTCGGGCCCACGTCCGCCCAGATGGAGCGGAGGTCAAACCCCTTGTCCCAGGCGTTCAGAAGTGCCTCGAAGAACCCGGTAGCAACAGCCGTCCCGTCTTCATCACTGCCCTCCGCCTGAATCAGCTCCAAGAGTCGGAGCACCCGCCGGCTCTGCTCCGGAGTGAACTCGGCCGACTGTTCACCAAAGACCCTCCCGAGAGTTCCCAGCCGAACCGTCAGCGGCGGAACGTCATCCTCGTCCTCCTCAACGATGTTCGCCGCAGGGCCTCGCCAGCCCTCGACCTCGGCGCAGTCGGCACCCGACAGAACCTCGCTGACACCGACCAGTTCCTCCCACCACGGCGGGGTCGCCACCTGTGACCTCCCTATATCTGTACTGATTCAGGTCACAGGATCCCTCACCGTCCGAATCGGACCCTCAGCAACACCCCCTGTCGCCCGCCGACACGATCCGCCGGACACACTCTGGTGACGGAGGCGGCGAAGCCGGATCCGGCCAGAAGGTCGCGGCGGTTCACGGAGCTTCAGAACATCGTGGCGACACGGACGGCGTCGGTGGAGCCTCGCGGGAAATCCAACCCCACGCCCACGTCGATATCCCGCGGCGGCACCAGTTCCGGACAGAAGTTGAGTACGAATGCCTGCACTTGGTGGAGCACAAGATCCGTACTCGACCGGGGGCGACGTTCGATTGTACGCGGACAACAACCTCGTCACGAATTCACCGATCAGAACTGGCCACTCGTCACATATCTCTTCCGTCACTGCATACTCAACGACCCCACACATGTCACGGAGTGTCGTTGCCGTACTCGACACCGTTCTACAGGTATGGGATAGTCGTTTAGATGTATCGTGTTAAACAGAAGCAGATGCTATCGCGGGATTTCGGGTTTACAAACGTGTACGTCCAGGAAGTTGAAGACACCCCCTGGCATTAAGGAGCACGAGTTGCCCATTTCCAGGCGCTTAATCTCGCCCGAGGGGCACATCTGGGAGACAGAAGAAATAGCGGCCCGCATATTCGGTGCCACCGAACTTCTTGCACACCGCGGCATCGAATCCGGTTCGCGGGTGATGATGAGCGGGGCCAATTCCCCGGAATGGGTCGTTGACTTGCTCGCGCTCATTCACCTCGACGCTTCGGTGGTCTTGGCCGATCATCGAGCCACCCCGTCACAGCGATCGCAGATCCGCGCTCGGGCGCGCGTGGTGCTCGAAATCAGCGACGGTACGGGCGACACCGCGGCGCCACGGCCCTCCTCGAACACGGCGGCCGTGCCCGATGTGGCGGCCTGGGCACGGCGCCAGGACGCCGCGATCTCGTGGTCGTCGGGTACGACAGGCAGCCCCAAAGGCATTGTTCGCTCCGGTCGTTCGATTCTGGACAACCTCGCACTCAGCGCGGAACGAATGGGGTACCGGCCTGACGACGTCTTCCTGCCCGTCCTGCCGTACTCCCACCAATATGGTCTGTCGCTGGTCCTCTGCTGGTGGCTGGGCGGAGGCACGCTTGTGGTCTACGGGCCGACCACGCGCCTGGACCGTGCGCTTGCGGTCGGCGTGGACCACGGCCTCTCCATCGTGGACGGGGCCCCGTCGACCTATTACGGCCTGCTGAACTTGCTCGACCGTCGTCCCGCTCTCGCAGACGCGCTGGAGACGGTACGAGCCTGGTGCGTGGGCGGCGCGCCGCTGGGGCGCAACCTGGCAGCCCGGTTCCACGCCCGCACAGGCCGGCACTTGCTCGACGGCTACGGGGCGACCGAGGTGGGAAACATCGCGCTGGCGTCCCATGCCGATCCGGTCGGGTGCGGCACGCCGCTGCCCGGCGTGGTCGTCGAAGTCCACGACGACCACGGCAGGCCGCTTCCCAACGGCCGACTCGGCGAGCTCGTCGTACGCAGCGACGGCATGATGACCGGCCATCTGGGCGATGACGGTGAGATTGTTCCGGTTTCGGGCCCCGTTCACCGCACCGGCGACATCGGCCTGCTCGACGACGCCGGCCGCGTCTTCCCGGTCGGGCGCAAGCACGCCGTGCACCGTGACGGCCACACGCTCTACCCCGACCACCTCGCCGAGCGGGCCGAGTCGGCCGGCGCACAGACGGAGGTCGTCGCCGTCCCCGACGAACGTCTGGGCTGTCGCCTGGTGTTCGTGATCGCGGACCCGGACGATCACGAGCCTGCGCACTGGAAACGGATACTGCGCTCTGTGCTCGCCCGCTATGAGCAGCCCGACCACATTGTCGTGCTTCCCACGTTGCCTCTCACCAGCACCGGAAAGCCCAACCTGGCCGTTCTGGAGAAGATCGCCATGACCGCGCTGCCCGCGTCGCAGAACACGAACACCGACGCAACCGCATCCGGCTCGACCGTCAGTGCGACCGACTACCGCATTCCCTTCGCCAACCGCGTCGATGCCCTGCGCGCAGTGCGCCGGTATGTGGCCGACAACGAAGACGCGGTGACGGGGATTCTGACCGAAATCTCTCCCCATCACACCGCCAGTGCGGAGATACGTTCGTTCCTCACCACCCTCGACGGAGCGGAGGAGGAGATCCGCCGGGTCCGGCCCGGCCGCGTGCCTCTGGCCGCCGTCTTCATGCCCTCCAACATCCCGCTGTATTCCTACGCGCTTTACACGCTCGTGGCGTCCCTCTACAGCGACAGCATCACCTTTCGCCCGTCCTCCGAGATAAAAAGCCAGATGCAACGCTTGCACGCCCTGCTGGCGCCGGTTCACGGCTTACCCATCAAGCTTTCCGAACTCAGCCAGCGCAAGTTCGTGACGGGACCGGTACGCGAGGCGGACCTCATCGTCTTCACCGGCAATTACCTCAATGCCGAGACCATCCGCGAAGGGCTGTCGGAAGACCAACTCTTCCTCTTCTTCGGTTGCGGAATCAACCCCTTCGTGATCGCACCCGACGCCGACCTTACGCGCGCCGCACACGATGTCACGAGGATCCGGCTCTACAATTCGGGCCAAGACTGTTTCGGTCCCGACGTCGTGTTCGTACCGCAGGGCCGCACCGAGGAATTCATCGACCTGTTGTCCGCCAAACTGGCTTCGCTGCGTTTCGGGCAGAATAACGACCCTGCCGTCGACTACGGTCCGATCTACTACGCCTCGGCGCTGGTGAACTGCTCGGACTACCTGGTGCGTCATGTGAGTCGCATCCGCCACGGCGGGCGCATCGACCTGCCGGCCCGCAGGATCGAGCCGACCGTGCTGCTGTGGGACTTCGACGACAAAATCCCCCTTGACGAGATGTTCGCCCCGGTGTTCAACGTCGTGGCCTATCCCAGTGCGAGGCGGTTGCGTGAACGGTTGTCAAACCCCTACTTCAGCGAACGCGCGCTGGGAGCGATGGTCTACGGAAACGATCCGGAGACGGTGAACGTTCTGTCCAAGCGTCACCAAACCTGTGTCAACCACACACTGCTCGACGCCGAGGACGGCAACCGCCCGTTCGGCGGATTCGGGATGATGGCGAACTACATCTCCTACGGCGGCGAACGGCACGCCGAACCACTGCTCATGTCGCAGGCCGTGGCGCAGAATCTCCCGACGGCTGCTCCTGTCGCGGTGGGTGGGAAGTGACCCCGGTGAGCAAACGGTATGCCGACGCGTGGTCCGCGATCGTCGACTTGCTGGTGGCGAACGATGTGGACACCTGCTTCGGGCTACCCGGCGATGATCTGGAGTTGCTTCGCGCCCTCGACGCCGCCGGCCTGGACCTCGTGCCGTGCCGTGACCAGCGCAACGCGATGTACATGGCGACCGGCTACGCACTGCAGTCAGGCCGACTCGCCGTATGCGCACTGGGCAAAGGGCCGGCTGTCACGCACGCGGCCACGGGGCTGCTCGAGGCACGGGAATCCGGTGCACCGGTCCTCGTTCTCGCCGCCGGCGTGCCCGAACGGCGCCGGGGCAGCGGCGGATTCCAGGAACTCGACCAGGTCGCCGTGACAGCGCCCCTCGTGCGGTGGGCACACCGGGTGGGGCATCCGGACCGGGTCGTCCCCGCGACGGTGACGGCGCTGACCCGAGCTGTGGGGCCGCCGCCCGGACCCGTGTACCTGGAAATACCCGATGACGTCCGCACGGCGGAGATCCTCGTCACCGGACCGCAGCCAACTCTGCCCGAACCACTGGTCCTTGAGTCCGTCCCCGTGACACCGGGACCGGCACTGGCGGCGATCCGCGCGAGCCGGCGTCCGGTGGTGCTGGTGGGCGGCGGAATGCGGCACCGCAACGCTGATGGTGTGGTCGAGCGCTTCGCCGAACGCGTCGGCGCGGCGCTCTTCACCACCGCGTCCGGCCGCGGTGCCGTCGACGAGCGCCACCCGCTGTTCTGCGGCCTGGCAGGCCTCTACGCCGCGGCCCCCGCCCGTGAGCTGTGGTCATCCTGTGACCTGGTGGTGTCGCTCGCCGGGCGACTCGAGGAGACAGCCGTCGAAGGCGGAACTCCGTGGCCCCCGGTCGCGGTGGTGCAGGTCAACATCGATCCGGGCGGGCTGTCGGCCGAGTTCTCGGGCCCGCGCGTGCTCGGGGACGCCCGGCACGCCGTGCTCGGCTGGTCGCGGGCGCTGGATGAAGACTGCGAGGCCGAGCACGCAGACGCGACCGAGGTGTGGGCGAACAAGATCGCCATCGCCCGTAAGGCCATGTCGCTCGAGGTGGAAGCGGAATTGGCCCGCGCGGCGACGCTGCCGGGGATCCGCATCGCCGAGCTGCTCGCCGCGCTCGACGCCACCGCCGGCGAGCCCCGCGTGCTGGTCCAGGAGAACGGGCTGCAGGACATGTGGTCCTACTGCTTCCCCTTCCACGTCGGTGGCGGGTCCATCGTGCCGTCGGAACAAACCCCCTTGGGCTTCGGAGCGGCCGCGGCCATCGGGGTCAAGCGGGCCGCCCCGGACCACGAGGTCACCGCGTTCATCGGGGACGGAGCATTCCTCGCGGCCCGCGCGGACATCGCCGTCACCGCCCCGGCCCACGGCGGCGTTCTGTACGTGGTGCTGTGCAACGGCGGCTACGGCTGGCTGGACGCCCAACGCGCCCGCCTCGGCCTCGACGCCGAACGCCACCCCTTCACCCGCCCGGGCGCGCCGCCGCCCGTAGTGGACGGGTCGGACATCCGCTACCGGGTGCTGCGCGACAAGGCCGCGCTGACCAATGAGGTTCTTGCCGCACGACGGTTCTGCTCACAGGGAGGCACAGCCGTGCTCATGGTGCCGGTCGCCCCCGACGACATCGCCCCGCCCCTCCGCGACGCCGGGGTGGTCCCCCAGTGACAGATGCACGAGAGCGAGAGGACGCCAGGCGCAGGGTGATGGTCACCGGGTACGGGGCGGTAACGCCGCTGGGCCACAGTGTCGACGAGACATGGACGGCGATGCTGGCCGGGCGCAGCGGCATCGACACCGTGGACGCGATCGACGTGACCGATCTCGGAGTCCGGATCGGCGGCCAGGTCCGCGGATTCACACCCAGCCGCTACATGCCCCCGATGGTCAGCCGTCGCGCCGACCCGTACGCGCAGTACGCCCTCGCCGCGGCACTGGAGGCTTGCGAGCACGCCGGACTCGTCGTTGACGACCGCCTGGCGCCGCGGGTCGCCGTGATCATCGGAAGTGGCTACGGCCCGGTGGGGTCGATCTACCGCGCCGCGAACACGCTGCGCGATAAAGGGCCACGGGCCATCAGCCCGTTCACCCAGGTCACGACCGCCATGGACAGCGCTGCCGGCGAGATCAGCATGCGTCTCGGCACACAGGGGCCCAGCCGTGCCCAGAGCACGGCGTGCGCCAGCGGCGCCGACGCGGTGGGCGCGGGGATGCGCATGATCAGCAATGGGGAGGCCGACATCGTCCTCGCCGGCGGCGCCGACGCCTGCGTCACCGCCGTCGACCTCGCAGGCAGCGGCAACGCCCGCGCGCTGTCCAAACGCAACGACGATCCGACCGCGGCGTGCCGGCCGTTCGATGTGCATCGCGACGGGTTCGTGATGAGTGAGGGAGCCGCCGTGATGGTGTTGGAGGCCGCCGAGGTGGCCGACAGGCGAGGGGCGACGGCCCTGGCCGAACTCACGGGATACGGAGCGAGTTCCGACGCCCATCACTGGACCGCCCCGCACCCGGAGGGACGGGGCGCGTGCCTTGCCGTCGAGGCAGCGCTGCGCGACGCGGGGATAACAGGGGCGGACGTGGACTACATCAACGCGCACGGCACCGGAACGCTGCTGAACGACGCCATCGAGACGGCCGTCCTGCACAAGGTGCTGGGTGATCGTGTCACCCGGATCCCCGTCAGCTCCACCAAGTCGATGACCGGGCACATGATCGGTGCCGCCGGAGCGGTGGAGCTCGTGGCTTCGATCCAGGTCCTCCGCACGGGAGACGTCCCGCCGACCATCAACTGCGACGAGCCGATCGACCCGGACATCAACTTCGTACCGCACCGGACGCAGCACCACGAGCGTATACGGATCGCTCTGAGCAACTCGTTCGGCTTCGGCGGCCACAATGCCGCTCTCGTGGTCCGAGCAGTATGAGGTCCCGGCCGTGAATCACCTTCCGGAACCGACCCCGAGCCCCACCACCGTCACCCGCAGCGGGCCGCTGACCTGGGTCCAGCAGTGGCACTGGTTCGAACGCACCATTCCCTCACCACGGCGGGTGAACCCGACGCCGCTCGCCGACCACTGCCACGTCCCGCCCCCGGCAACCGTCGCCGACATTCACGTGGCGCTCGCGTCCCTCACCGCCCGCCACGAGGCGCTGCGCACCACTGTCGACCCGCTCCACCCGATACAACACGTCCACCGCGCGGACTGGGCCCCGCTGCCGGTCGACTACGTCGACGTCCCCGCCACCGATGCCGACACCCTGGAGGCTGCCACAGCAGCGCTGGCCGCCCGCCCGATCGATCCCGAGCGAAATCCGCCCTGGCTCGCCAGGGTTCTGATCGAGGCAGGAAAGCCGCGTGCGGTCCTGATGGCCGCCCACCATGTTGTGATCGACGGATGGGGGCTGGCGGTACTGATCAACCAACTGCACTATCAACTGCGCGGCGACGACGCACCGGCGGAGGCATCCGTGCACCCGCTCGACATGGTCGCCGCCCAGCCCCCGGAACGCGCCCGCGCAGCGGAGCGTGAGTGGCTCATGCGCCTCGCGAGCAACCCGACCGGCGTACTGGCCCCGTTCGGCGGGACCGACAACGGCGAGGGGCGCCACCGCCTCCAGCACCGCTCGGCGGACGCGTACGACGACCTCGACCGCGTCGCCCGGCGTTATCGGGTCAGCCCGGAGGTCGCTGTGCTCGCGGCGCTGGCCCACGACGTCGCCACCCGCACCGGCGAACACCGATTCCTCGCGTCAGTGGTGGTCTCCAACCGGGCCCGGGCCGTTCTGCAAAGCAGCATCGGCGTCCGGGCCCTGACGGTTCCGGTACAGATCGATCTCCGCCCGGGCGCGGCGTTCGGCGAGGTGGTCGCCTCGGTCGCCGCCGCCTCCGCCGCCGCCTACCGGCACGGGCAGTGGCGCCCCGCGGAGCTGGTCGCCGCCCAGGCGCGCATGGACCGTCGCCGCGGTGTCGTGACCGTACCCACCATCGAGTACAACTGCTACTCGTGGCCACGCGACTACCTGGTCCCCGCGCAGAACACTCCCCCGGACGGGTCCGCCACCTGGATCAGCAGCGCGCCCGACGAGCCCTGCGACACGCTCTACGTCGACCTCAGCCGCGACGCGGGGGTCGTCACCCTCGATGTCACCGTCGGGGATCACCTGCTCGACGCCGGGCAGGCCGCGGCATTGCCCGTCCGTTTGTGCGGTCTCCTGCGCGCGCTCGCCGACGGCGCCGAGTGCCCGGTTCCAGCACGCTCGCTCGCACCGGCCGCCTCCGGATGGTGGCGCGCCCCGCAGGGATGGGTGTGCTTGACCAAGGTCGAAGACGTGTTACGCGGCCATCCCGGCGTGCTCGACGTGACGGTGGCGCCCAGCGGGGACGCCGCAGGGGAAGGCGACGAACCACACCTTGTCGCGCACGCCCGCGTCGCCCCTGATGTCACCCCCGACGACTTGCACCGCCACGTCCTGGACCACCTCGGCGAAGTGCCCGGTGTCCTGACCCCGGGCCGCTACGTCCTGTCCCCGGCCGGCCTCGAATCCGGCCGTCTGTCCGACCGGTCCCGCACCACCACCGGCGGCACGGGAACCCTGCGGGTCCCATCGCGCCCGCCCGCGACGGACGCCGAACGGGCTCTGGCCGCCGCCGTGGCCGCTGTCGGACCCGGCGGTCCGCCGACCGGCTCCTTCGACAGCCCTGACGCTGTGGACATGAACCGGTGCCTCGCCGACCACGGAGTCACCCTGATCGCCATCCCTCGTCTACTGGCGCTGCTCCACCGGTCCGGCTTCACCGGGATCGCGTCGGACGAACTGGCCGGAACGGCCTCGCTCGGCCACCTTGCCGCAGCCCTGGAGCCCTTACCGCCCCGCGCCCACCGTGGAGGAGACACCTCACCATGACCGCGTCCCACACCCCTGCGCCGCCCGTGGACCGTCTGGCCCCGTGGGCCTTCGCCGCTTTCGTCGAGGCGAACACTCACGACACGGCGTACCGCCCGCCGGTGGTGGACGGTCCCGTCGGGCCGACCATCGTCCGCGACGGCCGCGAGCTGGTGAACTTCGCCAGCATCAGCTTTCTCGATCTGGAGCGCCACATTCCGGTACGACGTCATTTCGCAGAGGGGGCGCGCGCCCACGGCTTGAGCACCAGTGGATCCAGGATGACCCAGGGGATTTGCCGCCCGCACCAAGTGCTGGAGGAGACGATCGCCCGCCACACCGGCAAGGAGCGAGCCATCAGCTTCGCCACGGGGCTACTGGCCAACATCGGGTTCGTCCACGCCATGAGCAATTCCGCGCGCTTCGACGCCGGGATCGAGGTGCGTAATCGCGACACGGTTTTCGTAGTCGACCGTGACGTCCACTGGAGTATCTGGAAGGGCCTCGAGGGGCTTTGTTACGGCCGCAAGGTCCACGCGTTCCGGCATAACGACGTCTCCGACCTGGCACGCGTCCTGGACCGGGTCCGGGCCCGTAAGACCGTGGTGATCGCCGAGAGCATCTATTCGGCCGACGGCACCATGGGGCCGATCGTGGAGATTCTCGATGAGTGCGACCGTCACGGCGCCATCAGCATGATCGACGACGCGAACGGCTTCATGGTCTACGGGCCCGAGAACCGTCCGTACGCCCGGGAGGCGGCTGCGATCCGGGAGCGGGCCGACTTCGTCATGGTGTCACTGTCGAAAGCCATCGGTCTGGAAGGCGGCGCGATCGCCGGTCCGGCGGTGGCCATCGACGCCTTCGAACTGCTCTCCGGCACCTCGATGTTCACGGCCGCCATCCAGCCACCCACCGCTTACACCGCCGAGCGCACGATCGACGCCCTCGCCTGCAATCCGGCGATCGTCGACGACTACTTGGCTCATGCCGCCCGCCTTCGCCGACAGATGCACGAGGCCGACACGCCGACGACGCCGACCGAGTCGTACATGCTCTCGGTGCCGATCGGGAACGACGCCGCCGCCCTGCAGATGCGGGAGTGGTTCGTCGAGGACGGCTACCTCGTACCCGTCTTCTCCTACCCGGCCGTCTCACGCAACCAGGCGCTACTGCGCCTGTTCCCGCACGCGGGCCACACCGAGGAGCAGATGGACGGCTTCCTGCGCACCCTCCTCACCTATCGACGGCGCCTCGGGATCTGACATCCCCACCGAGGCTCGCCACACCGACCGATGACCGACCGGCATGACCGACCGAGCCGGCCCACTGACCCCGGTAGGCATCCTCGCGGAACACGCGCGGTGGCCGACTCACGCCAACTCCCAATAAGGAGAAACCCCGTGGCAAGCAACACCGACATCCTCAACGCCCTTGCCAAGATTGTCGAAGAGGTCACCGGCGTCGACTCCGCCGAGGTGACCACCGAGAAGTCTTTCACCGACGATCTCGACATCGACTCCCTGTCGATGGTGGAGATCACCGTGGCGGTCGAGGACAGGTTCGAGGCGAAGATCCCCGACGACCGGGTCGCGGAGTTGACAACCGTCGGCGACATAGTGAGCTACATCGCCAACCACCGGTGACTGCTGCCGGATCGCCCAGCCGTGGCACTGCTCGGCTCGTGCCGGCCGTCGTCGGCTGGTCACCTGTCCTCGCCGTCCGCGAAGCACGATGCGCGGGGCGCATAAGTGATCAACGGGGGCTCGATCAGTCACAGGACCGTTCCCCCGCACCGAACAAGACTCACTTCGGGAGATACACCGTGCCCAGAATCGCTCCCCGTAGGGTCGGGCGGCCATGAGCGTCCTCGATCGCTTCCGGCTCGACGGCCGCGTCGCCGTGGTCACCGGCGCCTCCTCCGGTCTGGGTATCGCCTTCGCCACCGCGATAGCCGAGGCCGGCGCCGATGTCGTGCTCGGGGCACGGCGCGCCGAAAGACTGGAGGCTACGCGCACGGCCGTCGAGAAGCTCGGCCGCCGTGCCGTCGCCGTGCGTACCGACGTTGCCAAGCCGGAGGACTGCCGCGCGCTGGTCGACGCGGCTGTGCACGCATTCGGGCGGGTGGACATTCTTGTCAACAACGCCGGAATCAGCAGTGAACAACCCGCGACGGAGGAGACACCGGAGCAGTTCCGCGAGGTCATCGACATCAATCTCAACGGCTCCTATTGGATGGCCCAAGCCGCGGGCGCGGTGATGCTGCCCGGCAGTGCCATCGTCAACGTCTCGAGCATCCTCGCGCTGGTCACGGGCGGCCTGCCGCAGGCCGCCTACTCCGCGTCGAAGGCCGGGCTCCTCGGGCTCACCCGCGACCTCGCTCAGCAGTGGACCCCCAGCAAGGGCATCCGCGTGAACGCCCTCGCGCCGGGCCTTTTCACCTCCGCGATGACCGACGGCTACGCCGAGGGCTACCTCGAGGCGATGATGCCGCGGGTGCTCTCAGGCCGCATCGGGCAACCCGAGGAGCTCGCTGCGGCTTTGGTCTTCCTCGTCTCCGACGCGGCGTCCTACATCACCGGCACCACCCTGACGGTCGACGGGGGCACGCACATCGCATAGTGACACGCAGCGAGCGGAGGTGTTCATGTTGATGATCAGTGAGCAATGCGGTCACGTCCGTCTCGGTGCAACCGGGCGCAACCACGGTGGCGGTGACATTGCGAGTACCGAACTCGTGGGTCAGCGTGCGAGCGAGCCCGACAAGTCCGGTCTTGGATGCCGCGTAGTTGGCCTGGCCACTCATGCCGACATTGACGATACCGAACCCTGCCGATCCCAGCTGTCCCTCAACGGCGCAGAAGGCGCGCTCACTTCATCGGTGCTGCGGACGTGCACCGCATCACCGGGCTCGGGCTCGCAGGCGTTGCAACTGCTCAACGCGATCACCCGTCCGTGTTCCAGGGGGCAGGACCCAGGAGGCGTCGGCCGCGGGCAGATCCTCGGCGCCCTGGGGAGCCGGCGATGACGACGGAACCGACGGCCCGTTCCCTTCCGCGCGAACCGCTCGGCGATCCGCATCTGCGCCGCCTGATCGTGGGCCAAGGGTTGGCGGCCGTGGTCGATGCGCTGTTCCTGATATGGCTCACGCTCTTCGTGCTCGAGCTGTCGGAACCCGGGATCGCAGGGTTCGTTCTCGTGGCCGCGGCGCTGCCGCGAGCGGCGCTCCTGCTTCCTGCGGGAGTACTGGTCGACCGCCTCGGTCCCGCACGTGTCGCGGCCAGCGCCTCCTGGCTCCGGGTCGCCGTCCTGCTCGCCCTCGGCGCCCTGGTCACATTCACCTCACCATCGGTGACGACGGTCGCGCTGCTCGCCGGGCTGCTCGGCGCCGCCGACGCCGCATACTTCCCGGCGGCTCTGGCGTTGCTGCCCGCCGTCGTGCCGGCCGAGAAGCTCCCCCGGGTCAACGCGCTGGTGCAGGGCGCGGAATCGGGGGGCGATCTGGTCGGCCCGGCGGTGGCCGCCGGAGTCATCGCCGCAGTCGGCTTCGACGCGACGCTCGGTGGGATCGCGGCGATGTCCGCGTTGGCCGCCGTCGCCCTCAGCGCGCCCATCCGCGTCGTACGACGTGGCGAAGGTGCCGGGGACGACGCCGGTCCGGACGCCATCGACGGTGAGCAGCTCAGCAGTGCGCGTGCCCTCGGCGCGGGCTTGACATACGCCTGGCATGACCCGCTGGTGCGAGGGATGCTGGCAGCCATCGCCCTGATCAACATTGCGGTCGTGGGCCCCGTGCTCGTGGGCGGCGCGGTGCTCGCCGATCAACGCCTCGGTGGCGCGGGATCTCTGGGCATCGTGCTCTCCGGTTTCGGTGCCGGCTCACTGGCCGGCTCACTCATGGCCGGCTGGCGGCCGCCCGCCCGGCGCGGCTGGACCGTGGTCGGCGGGGTCGCGGCGATCGGCGCAGGCACGGCCGGACTCGCCGCCGTCACCCATGTCATCGCCGCAACTGCGGTCGTCTCACTCATCGGCCTCGGGTCCGCGTTTCTCGGAGTGGTCGTCGTGGCCACTCTGCAGGAGCGAGTGCCCAAGCAACTGCTGGGCCGAGTGATGAGCCTCGTCGTGCTGGCCACGTTGGCGCTCGATCCGTTCTCCTACGTGGTCGCCGGCGTCATGCTCCCATACGGCACGACGACGCTGTTTCTGACCTGTGGCAGCGCCGTCTTGGCGTGCGCCGGCCTGGTCGCCGCGAGCCCAGCGATCCGCTCCCTGCGTTGACCGCGTCGATCATCTGCCGACCACCGGGACTGGCAAAGGGGCTCTTCGAACTTGGCCGGAGGAAGAGCCACGGGTGGCGCGCTGGAAGATACCGAGCGCAGTCAGCACTCGCGGCCGACTACCTCGCGCTGCTTCTCCAGCGCCTGCGCCGCTTCCTGCGCATTGAGCGCGGCCTCCATCGGCCGAGCTGTGCCCCTGCTCGGAACGCTCACCGGCCTCGAAGGTCCAGCTGCTTGCCCACGTCATGCCGGGCGAACGCTTCAGTAAGGCGGGGGACGAGGCCCCGGGGCGCGATTGCATATCCGGTTTCTACGTCCCGTACGACGCGGCCGACGACGCCCCGGAGGATGTCGTAGGTCTCCCGCCACCGCGGGTCCTTGGCCACTTTCGCCAGCACATGGTCGAAAGCCAGGAAACCTGCTTCAACTCCCGCCGTCCGGCCGTTACGGCCAGGCCGAGAGTATGTCGAGTACCGATTCCACCGCTGAGCCGCCGCTGCCTTCGGACCGTTTTCCGCCCGAACCGAGGGCCGCTTTTCCTCCCGTACTGAGGGCCACCGCCAGGCATAGCCGAGGGCCGCCTCGACGGGGAGGACCTTGGAGGCGCTCCGCCACGTGGCCGGGGCGACGTGCCCGCCTCCGGGAGAGACAAGGAGCTTACCGAGACGGTCCTTGTCCCGCATGAGGCAGCTCTGCGTCTCGTCGTAGGGGACGAGACGGTACGTCCGGCCGCCGTCGGGGAACCGCACTGTGTACGTGCGGCGGTTCACGTACCCCCTGCCCAAGGTCGGCGACCCACCCTCGCCGTCGAGGGTGAGGGTGAGCGCGTCAGGGTCACTGGTGCCTATAGGAGGCCATGCCGTGGGCTCTTTGCCGGGATCGCGGCGCAGCATCGTCCGGGGCAGCCAGCCACCGTTGACTTCAACGAAGCCCTCGGCGGTGTCCAGGGTGATGGTGATTTCCCCGAAGGCGAGGTCCTCGACGACGGTGACCCGGCCCATGGGTGCTCCTTCGCGTGCAGTGCGGCTGCCGAGGGTGGTCAGGCGCTCTCAATGATCATGGATATTCTCACGAACGGAACACACCCCTTATCCGGCCGCTTCCGGAGATCGTCCAGGCCCAGCGCGACCACCACCGCCTGGCCTGCGAACACAGCTGGCAGACCGCTGTGCTCGCCATGCGCCAAGCTGCCGACTGGTGCTGGCGATGGTGGGACAGCCGGAGGTTCCGGAAACAGCGCGACCGCGGACTGCGGCACTTCATCCTGTCAGGAGCTGGCACCTACCGCGAAGACCCCCACCTCATCGCCGACGCCTACCCCGACATCGTGGCTCTGAGCGCTCTCCTGGCCTCGCCCGAGCTCCGCAACCTCCCCTTCACCGGCAGCCCTCAGGACTTCGGCCGATTCATCCGCGACGTCCGAACATGAACCGCACCCGGCCCACCGATACGAGGGCACCGGTGTCGCGGACCCGCTCGTCCGCTGGATCGAGGAAGAGCGCTACTACCGCGCCCTGCCCAACCGCCCCTTCCCGATGCCGACGACGTGGGGAGCGATTGAGGTCGGCCGCAGCCGGGGTCCGACTTGCAGCAGGTCGTACGAATTCGTATAATCCCAAATCGTGAAGTTCGAATCCGTGCCATCTGAATGGTCGGCCCTGCTCGCGCTGCAGCGGGCTACCCACGCCACCCTGCAAGTACTCGCCGCGGAGCTCGTCGACCTGGACCTGACCCCCTCCGAGATCAACGCGCTGGCCAATCTTGCCGACGGCCAGGGCCGGACCGTCTCCGAGCTCGGCGCGGCCGTGGGCACCCGCCCCACCACGCTGACCAGCGTGCTGGACCGCCTGGAACGACGCGGCCACATCACCCGCGGCACCCGCCCGGGAGACCGCCGCGCGGTGCTCATCGAACTCACCGCCTCCGGCCGCGTGGCCGCCGCCACGATCCGCCAGGCCATCACCGACCTGGAGCGCCGCGCACTCCACGGCCTGCCGACCGACGCAATCGCCTGCCTGCGCGCTGCGCTGCAAGCCCTGACCGAGGTGTCCTGATGACCGCCCAGCCCGCTGACTTCAACACGCTGATGGCCGAAGTGACCGCGGCCTCGGGGATGTTCGGCCACCGAGAGCACGTACAACTGACGTGGCTGGCCGTGCGACGGTTCGGCATGCCCGCAGCGGTCGGCCTGGTCAGCGACGGCATCCAGCGCACCGCCCGCTACGCGGGCGCACCCCAGAAGTACCACGCGACCGTCAGCCGGGCCTGGGTGGAACTGATAGCCCACCACGCGGCCGAACACGGCGACGACGACTTCACCGCGTTCGCCGACAACCACCCCGTCCTGCTCGACAAGCGCCTTCTGACCCGGTTCTACCGTCCTGCGACGCTGGCCGGCTCACAGGCAAGGACTGGCTGGGTTGAGCCCGACCTCATCCCGTTCCCATGGGAGGACACCGATCGGCGGCAACCCCGGGAGGAACAGGTGCGGTGACCGCAACTGGGCAACGGCCGCACAGGTTCAGCAGGTTGTGAAGACTGGCTGGGCCCGTGCGGTCTGTTCCCGTCCTGCCCTGATTGGGCCTCTCTCGAGCAATCTCGGCGAGTTGATCGAAAAACTGGCGCCCAGATGGGAGTCCGGCACCAACGTGCAGGTCCGCTGGCCACAGGCCGGGGCGCCCCGGCTGTAAGGCTGGAGATGCGACGCAAGGTCTATGCACCGCTGCGGAGGGCGGGCCTGGAGGTGCTCGAAGGAGGGGCTCCGGAGACTCCGTTGCCGGCGTTCGCGGTGGGCGCGGCAATCAGCTGCAGCCCCGAGACGGGCCGACGGGACGCCTACTTCGACTACGACTCCCCGAACCTCGTCGAGCGCGCCAACCACGCATGGTACGAGCTGGCGACATCCTCTGGCCTGTTCGGCACCGACCGCGAGTTCCTGCTCGCCCTGCCCGCCAACCGCTACAGCGCGAAGGCAGCCTCCCGACACCGGCGTTCCCTCTGGCGCCGAGTCCGCCTGCTCGACAACTGGGACGTCATGGGCGCCGCATGCGCGATCCGCCTGGGGATGAGCGAGCACGGCTACCCTGAGCACTTGCTCGGCTCACGCGCCGGACGAACGGAGTTCGCGATGCTCTCCCTGGACAGCACCGCCGTCGTGCTCGGGACGACCTGGGAGGCAGGCATCAGCTCCCTCGCGGTGCCCAACCCGGGCGATACGGAGCCAGTACAGCGCATGCTCGACTGGGCGGCGACCAGAGTTGGGGGCCCCGCGAAGAGTGGTCCATGGGGGCACCCCGCATGGAGCGGGAGGAAGCGCTCGCATGGCTGCGGCGCGACGAGCCGACCATGGCACATCAGGCCGGAGAAGCCGTCGTGTCTAGAACCCGACCGGCAACATCAACTGAGACTCCGCCGAAGACGCGTCTCATCCGACCTCGCATCACCGCTGTTCACAGGCTCGGCTACCGGCAAGATCGGCTGAGGCGGGACCGCATCGGTCAGCCCGTCATCCGATGGGCCGCTTTTGTTCCGGTTCGATCGCGTGTGTCGTCCGCAGCCTGCGACCGCAGGGGTGTCTGTGTCGAGGATCTGATGCGGTGTGGCCCAGCGGTGCCGGTGCGGGCATGCGGTTCTACAGAATGGCGGCGATGGCTCCGCAGGAGAAGCCGACACCAAAGGACAAGAGCAGGGCCCGAGTGCCCGGCTGCAGGGTGCCTTCTTCCCGGGCCATGGCGAGGGTGGCCAGGACGTTGGCGGGGCCGAGGTTGCCGATGTCGGCACACGGGTTGGGGACGATGTCCATGCTGATCTTGCAGGCCTTCATGACGATCTGCAGGAACCGGGTGTTGGGCTGGTGGACGAAGACCGCGTCGAGGTCATCGGTGGTCCAGCCGGCCTGGGTGAGGACAGTGTGCACGACCGGGGGGACGAGCCTGCGGGAGGCCTGGACGATCTCGGTGCCCTGCATCGTGTAGTAGCCGATGCTGACCTCGAAGCCCTCGTCGGACCTGCGGTTGGAGTGGACGGGCTGGGTGCCGAGTTCCCAGTGCTGCGGGTGGGTCTCCCAGTGGCTGCCGCGCACGTCCAGCCGCGTCCCATGGTACGCGTCGCGGGAAAGGACGACGGCTGCGGCGCCGGCCCCGAAGAGGCCGGCCAGGCTGAGGTCCTCGTGGCTCGAGAGGTTGACCGCGTCCTGGCCGGCCACGACGATCGCACGCTCGCAGCGGCCCGCCTCCAGCATGGTGATCGCCGTCTCCAGCGCGGGGATCACCTCGGCACACGAGCCGTCCACACTCATCGTTTTCGCGCACCGGATGCCTGCGCGCTCGGCCAGCAGGACCGCCTGGGAGGGAACCAGATACGTGGGGATGCCGACCTGGGGGAAGATCAGCAGGGTCTCGCTGCCGATCTCCTGCGGGGCAACCCCCGCATCCGCGCAGGCCTTGCCGATCGCGTCAGCCGCCAGGGAAAGCAGGCTCTCGCCCTCGGCGTAGACGCGCCGCTGCCGCGTACCGGTCCGGCGCACGAACCAGTCAGGCTCCAGGCCGTGGGAAAGGGCCAGCTTGGTGCTGTCGACTATGTCCGACCCGAGCGCATAGCCCGTACCAGCAATCCCGACCGCCATGAAGTGCCTCCTTGAAATGTCGGATGACCGAGAAATCGGAGATGATCATCGCGAAGGAATCCTGACGGAGCAACAGGACGTACCTTTTCTGGCCACTGCCGAAGGTCAGATAGTCCCCGCCCCGGCCTGGCTGTGGCACGACGCCGGTTGTCACGCAAGAACCAGACACGGCTGACAGGCGATCCACTCCGCAGGCTGCCGCCCACGACCAGCGTGAGCACCCCGAGAACTGGGGCCGTCCGCCGAAGTTCGACAAGGCCGACTACCGCGAGCGGCATGCCGTCGAGTGCGGCATCAACTGCCTCAAGAGACACCGGACGGTCGCCACCCGATACGAGAAACTCGCCGTCCGATACAAAACGACCGTTCTCGTCTCAGCTATCAACGAATGGCTGTGGCCAGGCCGGTTGCCGAGGTCAGACGGACCGTTGCGTGAGGTCTTCCAGCAACACGACTGCCTCGGCCGCGCGCTCATAGGGAATGAAAAGGTGGTCGTGATGGAAACCGGCCACGACGTTGCAGCTCAGGCCCGCCGCAGCGAGCTCCTGCGCAACAGCGGCAGTGAGTCCGACGGCATCCAGGGAGGAATGGACGCGCAGCGTGATCCAGGCCGCCACGTAGTCATAAGCGAGCCCTGCCGCATCGGCGTCCTCAAGCCGCAGGACCAAAGTCAGACCCTCCTGCTCGGCGACCGTGACGACGGGCGTGAGACCTGGCGGGATACCGGCCTCGACGACGGTGAACACATAGCGGCCCGGCCTCAGCTCCGGGCTCATACCACTCAGCAGCTTCTGCAGGTCCGTCTCACCACTCATAACGACGATCCTACG
Source organism: Streptoverticillium olivoreticuli subsp. olivoreticuli (assembly GCF_003391135.1). Lineage (GTDB taxonomy): Bacteria > Actinomycetota > Actinomycetes > Streptomycetales > Streptomycetaceae > Streptomyces > Streptomyces blastmyceticus. The sequence continues at coordinate 540,892 of NZ_CP031455.1, forward strand.
CAAACCAGGAATATGAAACCTCCCTCACCTCCCGCTCGGCTCTTCGACCGGGGCGCGGGCTGCCCGTGCCGCCGTGTCCAGTGCGACGTGGGGTCGGAAGCCGGCACGCTGGTGAAGCAGGCATCACGTACTCGTAGCGGTGTACGCCGACCAGGTCTGGCACAGCGTGCCGATCGGTGTGCCTGGTACGCCAGCCGGAACGGTGGCGGGCCGGCCCGGAGCAACGAAGGTCCTGTCCCGGTCCGTCGGGACCGGGACAGGACCTTGTTCACCACTGCCGGGTTCACTCAGGGATGGCCGGGCTCAGGACAGGGCAAGCGCGGTACACCCGGCCGGGTGGGGATCAGTGTTGGGGGATGCCCTTGCACACGGCGGGCGAGCACTCGAATTTGACCGTCGAGCTGGGGGACCACTCAACGGTTCCGTCCGGGTGCGTGTACCGGTAGTGGACGTCAATGACCCGTTGCTTGCCGGACTCCCAGAGATTCACCGTCGGCGCCGTCCAGTAGTCGCTCTTGCCATCCCGCGCCGGGTAGGAGTGTTCCTCGTCGCTGCCTTGTTCCCGGGCTATCAGTTTCGCGTCCGCGGGGAGGTCTGCGCCGTTGCTCCAGAAGATCTGAGCCTGCTTCGACATCACCCATGCGCTGGCCGCGGCGTTGGGAGTCTGCAGTCTGAGGGTCTTGGCGTTGGCCCTGGCGTAGCCGCCATTGGTGAACACGTAGAAGTCCCGGTCGGTGCCGGGGACCGGCATCAGGCCCTGGACCTGGTCCTGTCCGGATTCGCCGACGAGCATGGGCCATCCGCTGGAGATCCGCCGGGAGCCCACCATCTGCCAGTCCTTGAGGTTGTCGTCGAGGCGGATCGTCGTGTACCAGGAGCCGGAGAACACGTAATACTCGGTGTTGTTGCCCGGAACAGCCTGCACGGCATCCACCCGCTGGGCTCCGGACTTGGCGAACAGGTCCTCCAGCGAAGACCATTTCTCCGGCAGGCTCCGCGGCTTGTCGTACCCGCCCACCGCGGTGTCCTTGAGGTCGCCGTCGAGGCGAATACGGGTGTACTGGTCGCCGGAGAAGACGTATAGGTCCCGGTCGGCACCGGGAACGGGCATGGCCGCATCGATCCTGCCGGTCTTCGACACGGCAAGCAGCGCCTCCAGTGACCGCCAGTTGCTCTTGACCGGAGCGGGTCCGCCCTTGCCGGTGAGTGTCGCGGCGAGCTTCCTGCCGTCGGCCTTGTCGTCCAGGCGCATTCTCACGTACTGCCCGCCGGAGAACGCCCAGTACTCCCGGTCCGCTCCGGGGACGGGCATGACGGCGTCCACCTGTCCCGAGGCTCCCTGTGCGGTGAGAAGGCCGGCGAGTACGGTGTCCCGCTGCGGTGCCGCGGTGCCGGGCAGGCCCATTGCCTTGAGGATTTCCTCGACCTCGGCGGCGTCGACCGGCTTCGGCTTGAAGTTCCAGATGCCGCAGAGCGTCTCGTTGGGCCAGGAAGAGTCGCGACCCGCGCAGGCGAGGACCTTGCTGCCGCGGCTGTATTCGCCGGTGTACCCGTCTCCGTACTCGAGCTCGGCGTACCTCGACGCGTAAGGCTCCACGAATTTCTTCTGGGTCTTCTCATCGTCCCAGAGCTTGTTCAGCTGGTCCGCAAGACGGCGGGCCACCGCCTTGCGGATCTCGGCGAGAGACTGCGTGGCAAGAGCGTCGGCCTTGGCATCGGCATCGGCGAACTGCTTGTCCGCGGCCCAGGTCTCCTTGCGGAGGTCCGTGCCGTCGGGGACGGTCGAGGAAGAGTCGGCGGCGCCGATGGCACGGGCCACGCCCTTGACGCTGGCCCGCTGGACCTCGACCGTCTGCATCATGGCGAGGGCCATCTGGAGGACCGTCGTGGAACCGCCGTGGGCCATCCATCCCTTACTGCTGGTGTCCGAGACGGCGCGCAGGGCGCCGTCATGCGCCTGCTTGGCCATGGTGTCCAGCATCGCGCCCTTCTCGGCCTCCTTCTTGGCGAAGTTGATGAACTGGTCCACGATGAGCTCGATCCCCATCACGGCCCATCCGGCGGGGCCGGCCGCTTCCAGGCCCAGGAACTCGGCACCTTCCAGCAGCACGAAGGCCGCGTCGAAGCCGAGGTGGGTCCAGTCCTGCTTGACCGCATCGGCGGACAGCTGCATCAGGTTGCCCACCGCGGGCATCATCGCGGTGACGGCAGCAGCCTTGTCCAGGTTGCTGCTGTCGGCCACGAACGCCTGGGCGATGCCGGCGAGCCACATCGCCTTGCCCGCCTTGTCCGCCAGCTTCGAGGCGTTGATGCCCGTGTGGTCGCCGCCTTCTCCGGTGTGCCCGGAGACCGCCTCGCGTGTTTTGTCATACGGCAGATAGAAGCCGGACGCATCCCCCAGCGCCGCCGCGAAGTCCTTGTCGAGCTTGATGTCCTTGACGTTCTCCACCGCCAGGAGCTTCTTCTCCACCAGCTCCTCGGCGTCCGCACGCAGCTCCTTGCGGGCCTTCTCCCAGTCCACCTTCCCCAGGCACGCCGCCTCACCGGACGCCGCGCACAGCTCCTTCGCCCGCTCCCCGAGACGCTTCTCCAGCTGCTTGCCCGCAGCCTCCGCCTCGGAACGCGCCTGCTGCCGCTCCGCGGCGGCGTCCTCCTCCCAGGGCAGCCAGACCGGTGTGTCCGGCTGCTCCTCCAGCACCCGGCCGGCCTCCTCGATCCGTTGCTTCGTCTCCTCCGACACATCCTCAGGCCGACCGCTGGGGCGGCATATCATCGAGCGCCTGCCCGGCGAGCAGGAGTGCAGGGCGGCCGTTTCCGCCTGCTGGAGCCTTTCCATGAGACGGTCTGGATTCTTGAGATCCTTGTCGGTGACAGCCAGGCCCGGCGGAACTGTGAACAGGTCCTCAATCTTCCCCAGCTGCTTGCCCCAGTCGTTCTCGAACTCATAGGGGAGCGCATAGTGTTGTCGGGCCGGCACACCACGCTCCTTGGCCAGGTCGGTTTCGGTGATGTCGAATGTCTTCTCGCGCCCCTTCCGCACTTCCTTCAGCAGGGCCTTCCGATCCGCTGCTGAAGTCTTCTTAGCTGCCTCCTCGGCCTCCTTGAGGAGCTTCCATGAGTTGTTCATGTGCTTGTATCCGAACCGGCCCTTGCCGGATTCGGATGTCACGCTGGTGAGATAGCGTTTGCGGTCTTTCCCGCCCAGTGTCGATACCTCTTCGGCGTCGATATAGGCGGTTTCGGTCCTGGACTTGCCGCTGGGATCCTTGTACGGCACCTCCACCGGGAGTTTTCCAGCGTCCGGCAAGGTGGCATCCGCGCCCTGCAGGTTGTGGGCGGCGTGGATCAGCTCGTGCCCGACCGCGAGAGATTCATCAAGAGCGAATCGGCTTGTGTCCGGCTGGCGGCCAATCACCACAATGGGGTCGTCCGGCATCCCGATCATGCTCTCGGAGCCGTTCCCGTCGCTTTTGCGGTCCGTTTCCGTATCGATAGGTACCGCCATAGGGCCGTCCATGACAAACGCGAAGCCGTCTTCAAGCTGCTGCTTCTGGGAGCGCTTCTCGAAATCCTTCCTGATGTCATCCGGCCAGGCCTTCCGGTCCCCAGGAAGGCCTCGGAAGAATATAGTGTTGATATCCGTGCGTCCCGTTGCCGGGCCCGCTTTTCCGGTCGCTACGTCCAGTGGGCGCATCCGGCTGATGCCCTTCAGCAAATCCTTTCCCTTGGGGAAGGCGGCGAGCTTTTCGAGGTTTTCCTCGATCCGCCTGACGAACGCCTCGGCCTTCTCCGCCCCGCCGGCTTCCTTCTCGTAGGGCATCGCATGCCCCTCGAGGCTGTGCCGGTCCACGGCGACCGCGATACTGGACGCCACCTCCGAGCCGGGAATCGGTATGCGGACCGCTCTGAGCTCCACCCCTCCCATCCCTCTGACCTTGATGACTTCATGGCCCGCAATGGTCTGGCCTGCAGCCGGCAGGCCGGCTACGGGCCGGGGCGCGGAAGGTGGTGCGGCCAGCGTTGCGGGGGCGGCGGCTCCCAGAAGGGCGGCTGTGACGAGCGCCACCAGTGACACTCGCGTCGATCTCTTAAAAACCGTTCTCATCTATTTCTCTCGGATCCGTCACACCGACAGCCAATGCCACCTGCCTCTCCAGAACAGGAGGCGGCATCACCCGCGTGACGGGAATACTCATGAGGGGATGCGAGACCGCGAAAAGGGCGGAAAGGCTGCCAGGGAAGCCCGGGCAGCAACCCGCACACGGGGACACCAACGCGCAGGTGCCGGCCGCACCGGCCGGCACCTGCACTGCACTCCCGCGTCCATTATCGCTAGGTCAAGCGTTAGTAAAGGTGACTTTAACATCGAAAGGCATGGTTTAGCCGACAACAATTTCGCCCGCGAATTCCTGAAATGGGTCCTTGCGGAGAACGTCGGCCGGCTCCCACCTACAGCGCGCCGACCAGCTGCTCAGCCCTGCCCATGACCGCCTGGTAGCCGACCACCGCCGATACAGCGCGGACAACGGCATGTGGGCGATGACCGCCCTCAACGGCTTCCAGGAGCTTGTCGTGCAGGCCCGCGACGACGCGCTGGTCACCTACACGGACTCGCCGCAATGACCAACGCACCGAAACCCACGACGCAAGCCCGCGCCCTCGACGCCTACCTGGCCGTCACCGACCTGGCGGACGGGCTCGACAGCACGCTCGCCGCGCTCCAGAGCGTCCGAGCCGCCCCGGACACTCTCGCCCGTACATGCCGGGCGCTGAGCCGGGCCGTTGTCTTCCTCGCCAAGAAACTCAAAGCGCCGTGCAAGTGAATGGACGGGCGCGCACACCAGGGGGCGCGGGACCGTCTCACCCAACCTCGCCCGTCAGGTACATGGCCATGAGACGGCTCGGACCCAGGCTGGCGAGCGGGTTCCAGTAGCTGATCGTCTTCCTGGGTGCCTGGTCGGTCCTGTTGGTGGGGATGTGGAAGCGGATGTACTGGTCGTCCTTGAAGGCGTAGGCCCGGTCGGTGTCCCAGCGGACGAAGGCGTCGATGCCGCTGTCGAAGCCCGCTTCCTTGAACCCCGGCCAGTAGACGGCGATCGTTTTGGGGTAGCCGTCGTCGACCTTGTTGGTTTCGAGGTTGTAGCGCACGTACTGGAGGCCCTTGAAGAGGTAGACCGTCTTCTCGTCCCACGACAGGATCGAGTCGATCCCGCTGTCGAAGCCCACGGCCTTCAGCCCCGGCCAGTACGAACCGATCGACTTCGGGAAGCCCTCATCGACGGTCAGCGTCTCCTGCGTGCACCGCACATACGTGTCGCCGTGCAGGAAGTAGACCTTCCCCGTCTTCGCCACGTAGAGCGAAGGAATGCTCCGCCCCGAGGCCACAGCCGCCGCAAACCAGCGCCGCTGCTCCGGCGTGCCCTGGAAAACATCTGCGAAGCCCTGATCGATCTCCTTGTGGGCGACGTCTTCCGAAATCCAGTGCCACTTCACGTAGTGCCAGGTGCCTGCCTCCACGTGGAGTGGTCGGGTGATGGTGTAGACCTTCTTCACCATGGCGGACCTCCTGCCGCTGTCGAAGGCATTGCGTGGCCAGCCTCGCGATCCCGGGACTGCTGTCGCGCAGGCCATGCCTCCGACAGCGTCACGTACCCCCAGGCCGGCGGCACCCCGGATACAGAGCAGTACGCCCATACGGATGACCTTCGACCCGGAGTTCCCCAGGCCGGAAGCGGGCACTCACCCACTGATCAGGGGACCGGTGCTCCCCCGCTCATCCCGACGGTCGGGTGACCCTGCGTGCACGCTCCCGCGCGCACGCTGGAGGTCATGAACAAGGAATTCGCCAAGGAGCCCAGGGATACAGCCGTCGCGACCGGAACTCCCATGCTGGGGCGTGAGCACTATGAGATCACCGTGAGCAACCAGTCGACGCATGCGCTGGTACTGACGTCAAAGGCCGTGTCCGGGGCGTTCGACGAAGCCCCGGACGAAGGACACGTCCTCCGTCCCCGGGAATCGGACACCTTCCGGGTCACCTCGGTCCACTTCCTCGGGGAGTCCGGCTTCCCCTGGGAGTCCAGCACAGCCGTAGTCCGCTACCAGATGGCCGACACCCCCGTCACCTTCACCGCGACGGGCGGCCCGCCGGGCAGCCATGTGTCCAGCGGCACGCTGGAAGGGCCGGGCTGCGAGCACTACGACTGCACCATCGGCAGCAGCTGCAACGGAAATACCCTCGTCATGCTGGAAACAGCTACGGATCCCTACATGATGGGCATGTGAACGACTTGTGTTCCGCCGCCATCAATCGGCGGCGGAATTGCAGGGTCTCGCGGCTACTGTCGAAGACCGTCCTCGTGGCCTGCGGCTTCTCCCCCAGCCTCACGGCGTCGGGCCCCAGGCGGACGGGCGGGTCAGCGCAGTCCGGCGAAGAGGTCGTTCTCGGGTACGGCCGCGCCGGTGGTGTCCTGGACACGTAGGAAGGTCTCCGTGCCCATCAGCTCGCCGAACCTCTCCTTGCCCATCTTGAGGAAGAAGATGCTCTCGCCCTGGCTGGCGTGCGCGGCCAGCGCGTCGAACTTCTGACCGCTGAATGCGGTGGTGTCCACCCACGTGGTGATCTCGTCGTCGGGGAGGCCGATCTCGGCCATCGCGGCGGCCTCGGCAGGATCCGGCTCCGGCATGTCCTCATGAAACTCGCGCATGGCCTCACCGAACCGCTGCATCATCGAGCGGGGCATCGTCGTCCAGTACACCTTCGGTGTCAGCGCGGTCATCTCCAGCGCCGCCATCGTGATGCGGTGGGCCTGGATGTGGTCGGGGTGGCCGTAGAAACCATTCTCGTCGTAAGTGACGACCACATCGGGCCGGTAGTGCCGCATGAGTTGCGCGAGTCGGGCGGCGCCTTCCTCCACGGGGGTCCGCCAGAAGGATCCGGGGGTGTCGTTGCTCGGCCAGCCCGTCATCCCGGAGTCGGCATAGTCCAGCATCTCCAGATCGCCGACCTTCAGGACGTCACAGCTCGCCTTGAGTTCTTGACGGCGCATCAAGGCGACGGCCGCCGGATCGTGCCCGGGATCGCCCGGCTTGACACCCCCCGGTCCGTCACCGCAACCGCCGTCGGTACACGTCACGAGAACCGTGCGGATGCCTTCCGCCGCGTACCGCGCGAGGATCCCTCCGGTACCGGTGGCCTCGTCGTCGGGGTGGGCGTGCACTGCCATGAGCGTCAAGGGCCGGTCAGTCATGAAACAGTCCTCCTGCAGAAATCGTCTCGGTCCGGGAGCGCGGCGGGCGTACCGCGATCCCCGGGCCCGGATCCTGCCAGGGCGGACGACCTTACGGTCTCCGTGTCCCCCGCCCGTGCGGCGCCGGTCCCTTCGTCGATGCAACAGCTGCGGCCGGACCGGCTGTTCCCGCCACGGCCGCCCGACCTTCCAGACGTCGGCGTTTCCATCCGAACGAGGTACACAGGTACGACCTGCACGTCGTCTATGCCATGTCCACGAAACGGCTGTAGTGGCTTTGAAAAGCGACGGTCATGGTGGCTGGTGGGGCCGTTGCGGTGTTTGGTCACGAGGAGGTCCGCCTCGCCCGCGCGAGGGGAGCCCTTCTCGTAGGCGTCCTCGCGGTGCAGAAGGCCCATCGCATCTCTACCAGCAGAACCGCCACACTGCTGCTCAGAACAATCAGGATGTTGCAACTACAAAGGTAAGCGGCATCTGTTGCACGATCCAGCAGGAACCTAACAGTTTCGGCTTATTGTATCCGGTAGTCGACGTTTCGCGGGCCCGCCGCTTAGGCAGTATCAGGTCGATGAGCAGTTCCTTCCCCCTCTCGGTGACAGATGAGTTCGTGGCCCGGCGGACCCGTGTGCCACCCGTCGGGTGCGTGACTCTCCTCCTCTCTGGCAGCCCGCCCGTCTTGGACGACCTTCGGCACCGTGTGTCGGCGAGGTGGGGCCATCTGGCGCGCCTTCGGTGGGTGCTCATACCGCCCCCTGCGGCGTCCCGTGGAGGCCGGCACCACTGGGCGGTGCAGACCGCCTTCTCCGCGGAACATCATGTCGTCCAGGATCCGCCCCAACCCACCCTCGAGGCCTGGGCGTCCGACCTTTTGCTGCGCCCGCTGCCATCGGACCGGCCACCGTGGCAGCTCCACCTCATGCCCTCTCCGGCGGAGGGGGGATACTGGCTCCTGCTGCGCTTGCATCACGCCCTTCTCGATGGGGAATCAGCGGTCGCACTGATACGTCTGCTCCTCGACGGACCGTCGCCCGCGGTCGCGAAGTCCCGCCGACGCCCCAACCGCAGTAACCCGCGCCGCGTTCTGGAGAGCCACCTGGGGTCCGGGCTGGCCATTCCGCTGCCTACCGGCCACCGTGCCCAGCCGGGCCATGCCTGGTCACCGATCGACGCCGACAGGTTCCGGGCGGCACGCCAGGCCCTGCCCGGGCACACGGCGACCACCACGGAAACGGTGATGGCGGCCGCAGCCGGCGCACTGCGCTCCTGCTTCGGCGACCCGGCCGGACGGTCCTTGAGGCATACCCGGAGCCGGGGCCAGGTCTTCACCTATATCCCGGTGAGCCTCCGCACCGCCGACACCATGGATGAACTGGGCAACATCACGAGTACCGTCCGCGTACCCCTCCCTCTCCATACCGACACACCCGCGGCACGCCTCATGGCGTGCCGCGGTCTCGTGGACGCCTTCGGCCCCCGCGCGCTGGCGGTGCCCGAGCTGCTCGCCCGGCTCGTGTCACTTCTGGGGCCACGAGCCATGGACGCCGTCCTCGCCCGTGCCGGGGGACCCCCATTCGTGGCCGTCGGCTGCACGGCCTTGCCCTGGGGGCGTGCTCAGCTCACTCTCGGCGGGCATCCCCTGTCCCGGGTCGTCGCGTTCCCCGTCGTACAGCCCGCCGGAGGCTGCGCCTTCGTCCTCAGCGGCTATGCCGACACTTCCGCCATCGCCGTCACTACCCACCGTCTCCCCGGTGACGCCCGCGACCTGGCGGACGCCTTCGCCCACGAAATCGACCTCCTCGCCGCACTCGGCGCCGCCTGATGGCGACGGACGCAGCCGAAGGGCCGCCGCGCGTGCTGGTGATCTCGGGCAGTATGGGAGCGGGTCACGACGGTGCCGCGAGAGGGCTCATCCACCAGCTGCGGGAACGCGCAGTGGGAGCCGACTTCCGTGATTTTCTCGACGCGTTGCCGCGCTCGTACCGGCAACTGCTGAGAGCCGAGCATGCGTTCACCATCCGCCACACCCCCAGGGTGTTCGACTGGATGGCCCGCAGTGAGGAGCGCGACTCGGTCGTCCGCAGGCTGACGCTTCGCATATGCCGAGTGGCTCGTCGCGAGGTGGCACGGTGGGCGGCGGGGGGATACGGCGTCGTCGTCACCACCTTTCCCCTCGCGTCGCAGACCCTGGGCATGCTCCGGCGGGACGGTGCTCTGGGCGTGCGCGCGGTCTGCTGTCTGAGCGACCCGGCGCCGACCCGGCTGTGGTTGCACCCCGGCATCGATCTGTACCTGACGGTTACTCAGGCCACTGTGGTGGAGGCCGCAGAGCGTTACGGGGTCGCGATGGCGGTCGGCGGGCCACTGGTGGCCGCCGCGTTCCGTGAACCGGTGGACAAGGCCGCCCGCGAAGCGTTACGCACCGAACTGGGTGTGCCGCCGGGTCGACGGATGGTGCTGCTGACGGGCGGTGCGCTGGGGATCGGCAACGTGATGGCGGGCATCGCGGCAGTACGGCAGGTGCCCGGCACCGTCGCGGTCGTCCTGTGCGGTCGCAACGACCGTCTGCGGCGGAGGGCCGCGGCCCAGCGGGGCGTGATCGCGCTCGGCTGGCGCGACGACGTGCCGCGCCTGATGGCCACGGCCGATGTCCTGGTCCACAACGCGGGGGGCCTGTCGATGACCGAGGCACTGGTCGCAGGGCTGCCTGCGGTCAGTTACGAGATGCTGGGGGGCCATGGCAGGGAGAACGCCGCCACCCTCGCCCGCGCCGGGCTCGCCCCTTGGCCCCGCACCCCCGCGGAGCTGGCCGAGGCCCTCGAACGCCAGGCGTCGCGGGGCCGGGTCTTCCTGCCGCCGGTGCCCGCGGGGCAGGAGACGGCGAGTGTGGTCGAGGCACTGGCGCGACAGGGGTGTACGGGGTGAAGGGGCCGCATCGCCGTCAGCCGGCCCGGCCGAGGGCTGCGAGGTGGGCACCGAGCGCCCAGAGGGGGAAGTACTCGGCGTAGAAGCGGTAGTCGAGCATGGCGGTGCCGAAGAACACGCCGGTCACCGCCTTCTGGTGCCAGGAGCCGTCGTCGGCCTGGCGCTCGCACAGCCAGCGGACGCCGTCGCGCACGGACGCCGATCCGGGACCGGTGATGTCCAGCAGCGCGAGCAGCGCCCAGGCGGTCATCACGGGCTGGCTGTCCGGATGTTCGACGTAGCGATTCTCGGTGCAGCCCTGGTGGTGTTCGCCCCAGCCGCCGTCGGCGCGCTGCACGGACTCCAGCCAGCGTGCGGCCCGGGCCAGCCGGGGATGCGTCGGTGGCATTCCGGTGGCGCGCAGTCCCCGGACGGCGAAGAGGGTTCCGTAGATACGGTTCACTCCCCATGCGGCGGGCCAGGAGCCGTCCTTGCACTGCCTCCGAAGCAGGAAGTGGGCGCCGTGCCGAATGGCCCGGTCCATCTCCTCGCGGTGCTCCGGGTCTTCCGGTCGCGCGAGCGCGGTGAAGGCGACGAGTGCGGAGCCGGTGCATTCGGTGTAGGAGCCCTCCACCATGCAGTCGGAGAACATCTCGGAGGGGTTCGCCGCCTCCAGCAAGCGGCTGCCCCGGCGTGGTTCGTACGATCCGAATCCGCCGTCCCGGTTCTGCCGGTGCAGCAGGAACGCCGTCGCCTGCCGCAGCCGCCCCTCGTCGGGGACGGTTGTTTCCGGCAGGAGGTGACGGGCGTGCAGGAGCGTGGCTGCCGCCTCGGCCGTGCAGTCGCTGACCGGCCAGCGGTGGGCGCCGTCCGAGAAGCACCAGCCTCCGGCGGCCGGGGCGCGGGCGGTGACCTCGGGGTGCGGGACCTCGTCGGTGACTTGGGCGTCGCGCAGAAATCCGCAGCCTCGGCGGAGAGCGGTGAGTACGGCCGCGTCGGTGGGGTCACCGGTGTCGGTGGGCCCGTGGGCGAGCAGGGCTTCGACGGCGAACGCGGTGTCCCAGGTCTGCGACCGGGCACCCGCGTAGCGGATGCCGCGCTCCTGGTCTGTCCAGCGCCAGTGGTCGACGGCCGTCAGGGCCCGGTCCACGGCGGTCGGGGCCGCCCCGGAGGCGTGCAGCACCAGGACGTTCAACAGCGAACTTACCGGGGAGAGGCCGAACTCGCGCGTCACCTCCTGCTCATGGGTAACGCGTGCAAGGCATCGGGCGAGCGCGCGGGCGCGCGTCCGGCGCAGGGGGTGACGCTCGTACACCGCCAGCACGTCGAACGCGGCACGCAGCGCACGGCCCGGTGGCACCTGGGCGTCGGCGCCGAGCAGCCGACGGTCCGAGCGGCACGGCGGGCGCGCTCCCGGCCGGCTCTCCCCCAGCAGGTCCCGGCGCAATTCGTCGGTGAGCGGGTGGCCGAGGTCCCCGGAGAAGCGGATCCCGTAGAGGTAGGCCATGGCCTGGTAGATGGAGCGGGTGTGGCAGTAGAGCCGGTCGGGGTGGACAGGGAGACGGCGAGGCAGCAGGAAGAGTTCCGGGGGGAGCGGATTGATGGCCCGGTAGTCGTGGAGCCCTGCGACGGCCAGCCAGAGCTTGCCCCAGGTGGGCACCGCCCGCGCTCCGCCCGGCTGCGAGCGCAACCAGGCCGCCGAGTCGGCGCACAGCGGATCGTCGGCGCGGTTGCCGAGCAGCCGGAGCGCGATGTGGGCGAGGACCGTGCAATACGGGGACGGGCCGGACTCCGCGTGCAGGCCCCAGCCGCCCTCGGGGGTGACCGTGGAGCCGTAGTGCCGCGTCATCGCCGCACGGGTCGGCTCCGGCAGGGTCCGCCCGACGATGCGGCACACGATGACGTACTGGGAAAGGATCATGGTGTTCCACACCATCTCGCCCTCCCAGCAACCCGCCTCGTGCTGGAGTGACAGCAGCCGGTCAAGGGCCTTGCGGTGCGCCAGTGCCGGGCTGACGACCGGGTGGGGAGCCGGGGTCTCGTCGGGCGTGTGCGTCGCGGGCAAGGTGCTCCTCCCACTTGCGGACGGTGAGATCCTGGCAGAGCCGGACGGCCGGGTTGAGTTCCACGGTGGTGGTCGCGAAGTGCCGCTCGTACCCCCGCTGTTCTTCCTCCACGGCCGCGCCGTCCTGGGACAGCGTCGGGCGGGCGGTGAGTGCGCTGACCGCGCGCATGAGGGGGCCCGTCAGCCGGTAAGGGGCGGTCCGGTTGATGCCGGGGATCCGGATCCCGCCGGCGTTGAAGTAGAAGATGAAGAAGACCCGTGTGGTGCGGCGGTCCATGGGCAGCAGGAAAAGCCAGTGCTTGATGAAGCCGCCGGTGTCCGAGCATTGGTAGGGGTAGCGGTAGGCGAGGTCGATGGAGGTGGTGTCGGCCCGGCTGCGGTCCACGAGGTGCCGGACGAAGCGGCCGCCTCCGATGAAGGCGTCGTAGGAGATTTCCACGCCCTCCCCGTCCTCCGTCATACCGTGGTGGGTCAGCCTGGCGTCCCAGAAGGGACGGTAACGGCGATGCAGGTAGGCGTGGGTGAAGTCGTTCGTGTTGTCCATGATCATGGAATGGTGGGCGTGCCAGACGTAGGAGATGTCCATCCGGGGCCAGGGCCGGGGACCCGTCAGTTCGGGGATGCCGGGGACGTCCCGCTCGGTCGCCCGGGCAGGATCGCCCGGGAAGACCCAGATGATGCCGTGGCGGGACGCCACCGGGTAGTCGCGCACCTTCACTTCGGGTTCGGCGCGGCCGAAGAGATCGTGGGCGTAGTGCACCACGCGGCCGTCCCCGCCATAGGTCCAGCCGTGGTACTCGCAGGTGAGGTGGCAGCCGTTGACCACGCCCGCGGACAGTCGCAGCTGGCGGTGCGCGCAGCGGTCCTCCAGCGCGCGCAGCAAGCCGTCGCGACCACGCCAGACCACGATCGGGTGGCCCCAGAAGGATGTGGCGAGGGCCTTCCCGGGGTGCAGGCCCCTGTCGTACTCGACGGGGTACCAGTAATCGGGGTCCATGCCCGTCGCCAGGACCTTCTGGCGCCTGCCTCGCGCCTGTCCGAAGCCGGGCGGGCCGGTCATGACGGCCCCGTCGGGCGCCGTCGGGGCAGCCGGGCGCGGAGCGGTGGCGGAACGACGGCCCGGCGGCGGCCGATCAGCCCCCGCCGGGCGAAGCAGGCGTAGGCCTGCTCGACGGCGCGGGCGACACTCGTCGGCCGGTAGCCCAGCTCGCTGACGGCCCGGGAACAGTCCGCGCGCCGCTGGGAGCGGAGGAAACCGACCGCCGCAGGGGTCAACCGGGGCTCATGATGCGGGACCAGCAGGGACAATGCGGGGGCGACGGCCCGGGCGACGCCCGACATCACCGCGGGCGGCACCCGCAGCCGTGGCCGGGGGCGGTCGCAGACCTCGCCGTAGAGGTCGAGCATCTCGTCCACCGTGTGGTACTGAGTGGACAGCAGATACTTCCGCCCGGCGGATCCATGCCGCATGGCCAGCAGGTGGCCCGCGACGACATCCGTGGCGGAGACGAACTCGAAACCACCCGGGACGTAGGCCAGCAGCCGTCCGTTCGCGAAGTCCAGCAACAGCCGGCCCATCCGGGACGGCAGATAGTCGTGCGGCCCGATGATCGCGGTGGACGTCGCGACGACGACGTCGAGTCCCCGGGCAGCAGCCTTGGCGCACTCGTGCTCCATCAGCACCTTGCTGACGGTGTACGGGGTGTGCTGCCCGAACGGGTAGAAGAGGTCCTCCTCCGTGCTCGGAACACCGCGCCGCCAACCGGTCGCGCTCAACGACCCGGTGACCACGACCCGCCGGACGTCCGCCCGCCATGCGGCGGCCAGCACATGATGACTGCCCAGCACATTGACCTCGTAGATCTCACGCTTCCCACCGTTCGCCGTCGAGACCTGTGCGGCGCAGTGGTAGACCTCCTCACAGCCGGTGACGGCGCGCCCCACCGCTTCCGGGTCCCTCAGATCGCCCGGCACCCGGTGCACCGCCAGGCCGTCGAGCGCGGGGCCGGCCTCTCCTCTGACCAGCACACGCACCTCTCGGCCTTCGGCCAGCAGCCCGCGTACGAGATTGGCTCCCAGATGCCCGGTGGCGCCCGTGACAAGGATCATCTCCGCCCCCTTCATGAGCCCTCCCACGGGCGTCATGAATATGCGATCACATGCACATATAGTAGTTTAGCGGCTCCGCAACGTGAGCAGTAGATGCCCAGGGACGCAACGACGGGGACCTCGAGGGGGATTCCGTGCAGACCGTGGACGTGCTGGTGGCGGGAGCGGGACCGGCGGGCTGCATGACCGCGCTGGCCTTCGCCCGGCAGGGCGCCACGGTCCTGGTCGTGGAACCGGGCACGGAACCCACGCGACGGCTCGCCGGCGAGTGGCTCCATCCGGCCGGGGTGACGGCACTGCGCCGCATGGGAATCACCCCGGCCGACCGGGAGTTCACGACGAACCACGGCTTCCAACTGCACACCGGCGACGGAAACCCGCCGCTGCACTGCCCGTACCCCGACGGCGTGGCCCTGAGCATGTACCACCACGTCCTCAGCACCCTGCTGCTCCGCACGGTCCGCGCCGATCCCGGCATCACACTCCGCCAAGGCGACCGGGTGACCGCTGTCGCCACAGCCGGACGAGCCCACACCACCTGCGAAGAGATACGCGCCGGCCTGATCGTCGGCGCGGACGGCCGCGCCTCCACAGTGCGCCGCCTGCTCCGCCCCGGCGAACCGGCACCCGCACCGCTGTCCCACACCGCCGGGCTGCTGCTGCACGGCGTCCGGCTGCCCCGGGGCGGATACGGCCATGTCTTCCTCGGCGGCCCGGGCCCGGTACTCGCCTATCAAGTGGCACCGGACACCGTCCGCCTCTGCCTCGACGTCCCCGTCCCCCGCCCCACGCCCTCCGAAATCCGGGGCTACTTGCTGCACGGCTACACAACCGCCCTACCCGCCGAGCTGCGCCCGGCCTTCGCCGACGTGCTGACCGGCGGCAAGATCCAGTGGGCGGCCGCCCGGTTCCGCAGGCGGTCCTTCTACGGCCGAGGACGCTGCGCCCTGGTCGGTGACGCGGTCGGACACGGGCACCCACTGGCCGCGCTGGGCATGAGCCTCGCGCTGCTGGACAGCGAGTGCCTGGCCCGCCGGAGCCCGGACATCCACGCCTACGCCACCGAACGGACCGCCCGTTCCTGGGCCGCCGAACGCCTCGGCGCGGCACTCCACCGCACCCTGACCGGGGCCGACCCCGCATCCCTGCTCCTGCGCCGGGCGGCCCTCGATCTCTGGCGGCGCGACCCCGGCCAACGGGGCCTCGTCCTGGGGCTGCTGGGCATGCGGGACGAGCGCCGGAGCGCCTTCTGTGATGTCGTCGCACACGTGACGGCCAATGCGCTGACGGATCTCGCCCGCGCGGAACCCACCCTTCCCGGCACAACCGCTTCGGTACGCCACCTGGTCGGCCTCGCCGACTGGCTGCTCTGGCTGGCCGGCCCCGCCGTCGGCACCCCCCGCCCACCCCGCGCACTGCGCGGGAGATTGCGTGGACTCACGGTCATGGGGCCATGACCGCACCATCACGGGCCGGACAACGGCACGTTGGCGGAGATCTTGATGATCTGGGAGTCCAGGACGCAGGGGGAAGGTTTCGCGTTGCGGCCCTCGCACTCGCGGACCAGGCACCAACTGTTGCTCGTGAAACGCACACCACATGCGTCCCGCACTCCACCAACACGGCCAGTTCAGCTGCGGATACACACTCCGGCCCTGCCCCGCCCCGGCCCGGGACGCCCCAAAGACGCACCGCCGGCCTCCGTGTCCGGCACGTCAGATCGGCGCGGCGGGACCCGGACCTGGCGACGCCCTCGGCGCCGCCTTGTCCCGGATGGTGGCGAGAGTCGGGATCCAGGACTGTCTTCAGCAGGACAGGGCAGATTGGAACTAAGGACGTGAACTGAACGATATTCACCTCAGGGGGGATTCATGTCGAACAACCAGCCGAACTCGGTATATGACGGAGTTGTTCGCAGCGGGAGCCCGGATTCCGCAGTCGACCGCGTGGCCGACTTCTACGGGGCCTACATCGATGCCGTCTCCGACGGCACCGATGACCTGGCCGAGCATCTCCGCGCCCATTACCTCACAGAAGACCTCCGGCAGCGTTTGGCCGCCTGGGAGGAGACCAACCACGCCGACGGCGTCCTGCGCGCCCAGGACGTGCCCACTGGCTGGGAAGTCCGCTACCACGATTCCGGTGCCGGGCACCTTTTCACCACGGTCACGCTCACCTGGGGCACCGGCCCAGGCGCCGGGCACAGCCAACTGGCGGTGCAGAGCGACCTGGCCACCAAGCTCATCTCCGACATCGAGAACAACCCCTCCGAGTCCTGACAGCGCACGTCACCTGCTCGGATGCTGCTCCTTGTCCCAGCTGTCGGAGCGGGGCCGACCCAGCGGCTGCGATGGTCGACGCCGACGCCTCGCGAGACTGGCTCCGGCGGCCCCTCCCCCGGCAGCACCTACGCGCGCAGGAGGCTTCGGGAAGGACGCGGTTGGGCCAGGGTCCGCTGCGAGAGTGGGGGTTGGACTCGGTATCCATGAAATTATTGGGCGGCCAAGGGCGTTGATCACGCCATGACCCAAGGACCAGCGCCTCGCCCACTGTCCGACGAAGCCCTCTCCGGGCTGCTCGGGAAGCAGCAGTTCGGCACGCTCGCCACCGTCAAGCGCAGTGGCCACCCCCACCTGACGACCATGCTGTACAACTGGGACCCCGAGGCCCGCATTTTGCGGTTCTCGACGACGGCCGATCGCATCAAGGTCGGGCACCTGCGGCGCGACCCACGTGCGACGCTGCATGTGCAGGGCGGCGACGTATGGTCGTTCGCTGTCGCCGAAGGCGAGGCCGAAGTCTCAGAGATCACGACGGTTCCAGGCGACGGGGTTGGCCGGGAACTGCTGGAGATGATCCCGCAGGCCGCGAAACCTGACGATGAACGTGCGTTTCTGGAGCAGCTGGTCGCCGAGCGCCGGGTGGTCATCCGGTTGAAGGTGAGCCGGCTGTACGGAACGGCGCTCGACATCGACGGCTAGGCACTGTCCGATAGGTCGTGTGACCGGCTGGCGTTCATGTCGTTCCGCTCGGTGTGGGGCAGGGTGGGGCGGGCGATCTGTCGGATCGGGAGTGGGCTCGGCTGGAGCCGTACTTGCCGAGGAAGGTGGGGCGGGGCGGTCGTTGGAAGAGTCATCGCGGGGTGATCAATGGCATTCTCTTCCGGCAGCGGACCGGTGTCCCGTGGCGTGGTCCGCCGGCACGGTTCGGGATATGGAAGGCCGTGCACGACAGGCATCGCAGGTGGTCGGCGGACGGCGCGTGGGAGAGGGTCCTGCGGGCTGTCCAGGCCGATGCCGATGCGGAAGGCCGGATCGACTGGAGCATGGGGCCTCGGGCCGTGCCCATCAGCACGCCGCGGGCGCCCGCACCGGCGCGCCGCGTACCCCTGGACAACGCGGCCAGCCTGTTCAGCATCGTCCGGACGAGGCCCCGGGCCGCTCCCGTGGCGGGCTCACCCGCAAGATCCACCTCGCCGGTGAGGGCGGCCGACGTCCGCCCGCGTCCGTCATCACACCAGGCCAGTGGGGCGACGCCCCGCAACTGATCCCGGTCCTCGAACGCATCCGCGTCCCACGGCCCGGCGGCGGTCATCCGCGCACCCGCCCCGATCACCTGGGCGGCGACAAAGCGTACCCGTCCCGACAGAACCGCCGGTACCTACGGCGCCGACAGATCAAGCACACCATCCCCGAACGCAAGGACCAGCGGGCCAACCGCCCGGCGCCGCGGCAGCGCGGGCGGCCGTCCCACCGGCTTCGACAAGACGATCTACAAACGCCGCAACGAAGCCAGGCGAACGATCAACGCCCTCAAGGGCTTCCGCGCCATAGCCACCCGCTTCGACAAAAGGGCGTATATCTTCCACAGCACCGTCATCGTTGCTGCCCTTCGCCTATGGCTTCGCTCATGACTTTCCAAACAGTTCCCAGGCAGGGTTCATACGGACCTCGCCGGGTTGCCCGTTTCGGCGATAGCGGTTTGGCTTAGTAGATCCGATTTGAGAGTACCGGTCGATCGTTACCCCAGTCAGGCCCGGCCGCCGTAGGGCGCTTGGGTTTGCCGGGAAGGTGGGACTGAGGTGGAGCGAATATCCCAGGCGGCAGCTCGGCTCGGTCGGCTTCCAGTGCGCATCAGTGGTGGCGTCCCAACCCAGGACGTGGTTTCACTGGATCGCGGGGACCCGGACTTTTCCACCCCTGCCCCCATCGTCGATGCCATGGACCGGGCTCTGCGAGACGGCTACACGCATTACGGAGACCTCAACGGAGATCCCGAACTCCGCGCATACATAGCAGAGCGAGCCAGCGCGTATACGGGTGACAGATACGACGACTCGCAGGTCCTCATCACACCTGGTTCGACGGCCGGTCTGGCCACTGCCATCTACGCCATTGCCGGGCCAGGCGACCGGATAGTACTGTTCGACCCGACTTACCCCGCGTACGCCGAGCAGGCCGCGCTGGCCGGTGCCACTGTGGTGCGCGTGCCGTTCCGAGAGGACGGCGGCCTGCACCTGGAGGCACTGCAGGAATCCGTCGTGGGCGCCCGCCTCCTCGTGCTGTGCCATCCGTCCAACCCCACCGGCGCAGTGTTTTCCGAAGCGGATCTGCGCGGGCTCGCCGCTGTGCTCGAAGGAAGCGACACCATCGTCCTCGCCGACGAGGCCCACGCGGACATCGTCTACGACCACCGGCCCTACATCTCCACCATGGGTATCCCCGAACTGCGCCCGCGCCTGGTGAACTGCCGTAGTTTCTCCAAGACCTATGCCATGGCCGGCTGGCGGCTGGGATACCTGATCGCGCCGCCCGAACTGGCGAAGGTGATTCGGCGGATCCACCTCATCTACAACTGCGGTGTGAACTCGGCGGTTCAGCGGGCCGGGCTGTTCGCTTTGCGGACTGGGACATCGCTGGTGATGCCCATGCTCCAGGAGTACCAGCACCGTCGTGACCTGGTCGTGGACTGGATGCGGCAGACCGGGTTGCTCCGCGGGCGAGTCCCGGAAGGCACGTTCTACGCCTACCCCCATTATCCGCACCCCATCGGATCCGTGGAAATGGTCCGGCATTTGCTGCGGTACGGCGTATGCGTGCGAGCCGGTGCCTTTGACGGCCCAGGCGGAGAGCACCATCTGCGGATCTCGTTCTCCACGAACACTACGGACCTGATCGAAGGTCTGTCCCGATTGGAGAAAGGATTGCGTGCGCTATGAGCCCGAAGTGGACCAGCCGCGTGCCCACCCTGCTCGACTGCACTTTGCGCGAAGGCCCTTATGAATGCCGATTCGGCTCCGAGGAGATGGCCATCATCGCCAAGCAGCTCCAGCAGTCCGGTATCACCCATATCGAGGTGGGTGCCGAGACCGGACTGGGCACCAACCCGCAAGTTGACGACATCGACCAGATCCGTACGGTCGCCGCCGCGGCCCCGGGCACCCGAGTGGGCGTCATAGCCGGCGCCTCCTCGACGACGGTCGACGACCTGCGCCGGGTGGTGGACGCGGGGGCGGGCTTCATCAGAGTTGCCGCGGCGGTCACCGACTCGACCACGGCGCTGCCGCTCATCGAGGCGGTCGCCGACTGGAACGTCCCGGTGACGTTCAATGCCATCAAGTGCTACGCAGTCGAGCAGCAACAGTTGCTGTCCATCGCCAAAGATGTCACAGCCGCAGGCGCCCACGTCTTCTACCTGGTGGACTCCGCAGGCTCCATGCTGCCTCGTACTGTGCACCGACGCACGGCCGCACTCCACGACCTCGGCATCCAGGTCGGTTTCCACGGACACGACAACCTGGCCCTCGCGGTGGCGAATTCCCTGGCGGCCCTCGACGCCGGCGCGATCGCTGCGGACGGAACGCTCAGGGGCATCGGCCGCAGCGCAGGCAATGCCCAGCTGGAAGTGCTGGTCAAAGCTGCTCAGCAGCACGGCTCCCTGACCGAAGTGGACGGCGACGCGCTGTGCCGCCTCTCGGAGGAACTCATCGCCGAGCGCAGGCTCCGTGACCGTGGCGTCTCGTTCCTGGACATCGCCATGGGGGAAGGCCGGTTCCACTCCGAGCGCCTTGACCTCGCACGCGAGGTGGCACATGCCTACCAGGTGCCCCTCGAATCCCTGGTCCGTGCCACAGGACAGAGCGACCCCGTCGCTCCCGACCGGAACCTGTTGGAACAAACGGCGGCCCTGCTACGCGCGGACCCGCCTGCCGAAGCCGCCCACTCCTGGCCCGGTCACTGGTGAGGTGAAGATCCATGGGCAAGACAAGCAATCGCGTCAAGGCCATCGAGGGCCAGGTCGCCCGAATCGGCCGACTGGGCGCACAGCCCACTGAGGCCGTGGCCCAAGAGGTCATGACCCTGCCCCAGCCGCAGGACTGGGTGCTGGACTCCGGCGAACACCAGTCGGGAGGCTGGTGGACCTGCTCGCTGCTCAACGCCTCCGGAGACCCGCGCGATGTGACGCTTCAGGACTGCGACCCGGCCCCCACGACCTTGCTCGAACGCATGCCTGCCACCCGGACGTTGCTTGAATCGCTGGGACTGCACTATATGTGGGCACGGCTCGCGCGACTGGAGGCCAAGTCCTTCCTGTGGGAGCACCGGGACTACGGCAATCTCAGCGAGGCCGAACGCCACCGGCTGCATATCCCGCTCCATACGAATCCGTCCGCCTATCTGGTGACACGCGGAGCGAAGGTGCACATGTACGCGGGTCACATGTGGCGGCTTACCCCGACCCACCAGCACGGGGTGTGCAACCTCGACGGCCCGGACCGCATCCACCTGCTCCTGGACTGCTACGCCGACGACGCCTACCGAAGCCGCGCCGCGACTGCCGAGCTCCTCGACGGCGACGTTGAGCAGCTTCCGGACATCACCGCTGATCAACTTGCCGAGGCGAAGATCACCGCCCGAAGGCTCGCCGAGGGCGGGGACATCTCCGGCGCCGAGAATCGCCTTCTACGGCTGTTCTACCTCTACGCGTTGCCCGAAGGCCGGATCTACGACCTCGTCATGGACCTGCACCGGACGCTGGGCCGCGAACAAGATGTACGGCGCTGGCGCGAGCACAAGCGTTTGGCCCTCAAACAGGATGCTGCATAGCGCCGCCGTTCCTTCCCTTCCGGTCGGATCTCGGCCGACCCGGAGCTGACGGTCGGCCAGTCGCCCGACCTGTCGGACACGCCTTAGGACGTATCGGATCCGTGCTGGTCAGAGCCACTCGCTGAGGACTGCGACCAGCACGGTCGCCTCGTAGCGGACGGCAGGCTTGTCGTATCTCGTGGCCACGGCCCGGTGGCACTTGAGGCGATTGATCCCGCACTCGACGGCATGGCGCTCGCGGTGTTCGTTCTTGCCGGACTTCGGTGGCCGACCGCCTCGGGAGCCGAGCTTCTGGCGGTTGCGGACTCGGTCCTCGGGGACCGGGATGGTTGCCCTGATCCCCCGTCTGCGGAAGTAGGCCCGGTTGCGGCGAGAGTCATACGCCTTGTCGGCCCGGACCCGGTCCGGGCGCCTGCGGGGCCGCCCGCGCCCCAGCCGGGGGACCGGAATCGCCTCCAGGACCGGCTCGAACTGCGGGTAATCACCCCGCCGCCCGGCTGTGATCAGCACCGACAGCGGCTTCTGCCCCTGCTCGACAGCGAGGTGGATCTTGGTGGTCAGCCCACCCCGGGAACGTCCGGGACCGTGATCGGTCGGCTCTACCGCAATGCCGCCGGGCGGCTCCTTTTGCAGATCCCCTTCTTTCGGCGCACCAGCGGCGTGCTGGTGGGCCCGGCCTACGCACCGATGGAAGGTACGCCCCCTGCTGCCTGTGGGGCCTTCGTCATGGGGTGCCGCCGCCCGTACCCCCGAGGATGGCCAGGCTGGCGGGTTTGACGGCTGTCGGCCCGAAGCGGCGACGGGCGGCGTCAGCGGCGGCCTCGATGCGGCGGGCCTTGTCGTCGGCGGGATCGAGCGTCAGCTGGCGCGGGGCATGTTCGGCCGGTGACAAGGCCTCGGCTCGCACGGCGATGGTCCGTACGCGCGCCCGCTGAAGGCCCAGGGAATCGTAGAGGACGTATGCGGTGCTGGTGAGAGTGGCGGAGTGAGCGGTGGGTTCGGGCAGCGTGCGGCTGCGTGTAGTGGTGGAGCGATCCGCGTACCGGACGGTGATGGTCACCGCGCCGGCCACTTGCTCTTCGCTGCGCAGCCGGATGCCGAGCTGCTCGGCCAGTGCCAGCAGGGCGCACCGGTGTTCTGCCGCGTCGAGTTCGTCGTGCGCGAAGCGGTGCTCGGTGCTGATCGTGCGGGCGGGTGCTTGCGGGACGACGGGCCGGGCGTCGCGTCCGTGTGCGCGTTCGTGCAGGTTGCGGCCGGTGGCGGTGCCGAAGAGGCGTTGCAGGGTGAGCGGTGGGGTGTCGGCGAGGTCGCCGATGGTGTGGATGCCGTGGCGGGTGAGGACCTTGACCGTGGCGGGGCCCACCCCGTGGAGCGCGGCGACGGGGCGCGGTCTGAGGAAGCTGCGGATGGCGTCCGGGTGTGGATCGATCACTGCGATGCCGCCCGGCTCGGTGGCGTCGGTGGCCATGGAGGCGAGGAGCCGGTTGGGCGCGGCTGCCATCGTGGTGTGGATGCCGTAGTGCGCGAGGACGCGCAGTTTGATCAGTTGCGCGAGGCCGCGGGCGTCCCTTCCCCAGTACCGGCCGGCCCCGCTCAGGTCGAGATCTGCCGCGTCGGGGGGCAGTGCCTGGACGCGTGGGGTGATGCCCTCGAGGAGGCTGAGGAGCTGCTGATACACGTCGGAGTCGTCGGCGGGCGAGTCGAAGTGGACGTGGAGGATGGTCCGCTGAGGCTGGTTCATGGTTCTCACCCCGCGCTTCCGGGGCTGGTGTGGCCGAGTTTGGTGAGGTCGGCGGTCCGGGTGCCGGCGGGCTGGAGGTCGGCCCAGGGGTGCAGTTCGGCTCCGCCCGTGCCGTTGGGGAGGGTCCGTTGTGGCTGCTGGGCCGGGGTGGGCCGGAGGCGGGCGGCGCCCAGGAGGCGCAGGGCTGCTTCGGGGCCGTGGTCGCGGCGGGCGGCGGCGATCTCTTCCAAGTCCCAGACCATCGTGCCGACGACGGTGCGGCGCGGGCCGCGGGCCTGGACGGTGCCGCGGACCAGCAGCAGCCCAGAATGGAAGATCGTGTGGGCGCAGGCTTCGTGGGAGTCCTCGAAGAAGGCGAGGTCGACGAAGCCGGAGCCGTCTTCGAGGGTGACGAAGATGATGCGGCGGCCAGAGGGGATCGGCGGTGTCTGGGTGGAGGCGCGTACGCCCGCGACCAGCACCCTCTGCCCGGGGAGCAGCGTGGTGAGGTGGGCTGCGTCGGTGGCACCGATCTCTTTCAGGAGGCGGTGATGGTGCTCCATGAGGTGGTGGGATACGTCGATGGAGAGGACGTCGAGTTCGGCTCCGAGGACTTCCCGGTTGGTCATCTCCGGCAGTCCGCTGGGCTGGGCGGTCAGGGGGGTGTCGTCGAGGGGCAGCTGGCCGTCGGTGGTGCGGGCGTGGGCGTGGCGGTGGAGTTCGGCTATCTGCAGGAGCAGGTCGCGGCGGGTGAGCCGGCCGTCGCGCAGCTGGTCCAAGGCACCGATCTCCGCGAGGTGTTCGGCGGTGGGGCGGGAGGGGTGCGCGCGCTGCCAGAAGTCCTGCAGGGTGGTGTAGGGCCGGCCGGTGACGATCCGTTCGACTTCCTCGGCGTGGATGCCTTTGACCGCGGACAGCGCCAGGCGCACTCCCTGGGTTCCGTCGGGGGTGTTCTCGACGATGTGGGCGGCGCGGGAGCGGTTGATGTCGACGCCGAGGACGGGGACGTCGTGGCGCCGGGCGTCGGCAGTGATCACGCGCTTGGGCCACATGCCCGGGTCGTGCTCGAGCAGGCCGGCGTAGAGGGCGGCGGGGTGGTGGGCCTTGAGCCAGGCCGATTGCAGGGCGGGGACGGCGAAGGCGACCGCGTGGGCCCGGCAGAAGCCATAGGCGCCGAAGGAGGCGATGACCTCCCAGATCTTCTCCAGGGTCTCGGGGTCGTAGCCGCGGGCGGCGGCGCTGCGCCGGAACCAGGAGTGGAGGCGCGGCAGGCGGTCGGCGTCGGCCAGGCCGCGGCGGGCGACCTCGGCCAGCGCCCGGTCGCAGCCGGTCAGGACCGAGAGCATTTCGATGATCTGCTCGTGCCAGATGGTGACGCCGTAGGTGTCGCGGAGCACGGGTTCGAGGTCGGGGTGAAGGTAGGCGGGGGCGGCACCGTGGCGGGCGGCGACGTACTGCTCGGGCATGCCGCCTGCCACCGGGCCGGGCCGGAAGAGGGAGATGTCGGCGATGACATCGGCGACGTCGCGGGGCTGGAGCCGGCCGAGAAGATCTTGCTGGCCTGGGCTCTCGAGCTGGAACATCCCTATGGTGTCGGAGGCCTGGATCATCTTGAAGGCGAAGAAGTCGTCCAGCAGGACCTCGTCGAGGACGATGTCCTTGCCGGTGGTGCGGCTGATCTCCGCAACGGCATGCGCCATCGCGGACTGCATGCGCACGCCCAGCACGTCCAGCTTGAGCAGGCCGAGATCCTCCACGTCCTCCTTGTCGGCCTGGACCATGGGATAACTGCCGCCGGGCGTGGGCTGAACGGGCAGGCGGTCCAGCAGGCCGGCGTCGCTGAGGATCACCCCGCACGGGTGCATCGCGTAGCCGCGGGGAAGGGCGTCCAGACCCGCGGCGAGCTCCCACAGCGGCCCGAAGGTCCGGGCCTCGGCGGCGAGCCGGCGCAGCTCCGGCAGTTCGGCGAGTGCGGAGGGGATGTCGCAGGCCCGGATGTGCGGGAAGCTCTTGGCGATCCGGTCGACCGTCTGTGGGGCGATGCCCAGCGCCAGGCCGGTGTCGCGCAGGGCGTGCCGGGCGCGGTAGGTCTCGGGCATGCCGGTGACCGCCACTCTCGAGGAGCCGAACCGTTCGAAGATGCGGTCGTAGACCTCCAGGCGGCGGGCGGACTCCACGTCGATGTCGATGTCGGGCAAGCTCCGGCGTCGCTCACTGATGAAGCGTTCGAAGAGCAGCCCGAACTGCATGGGGTTGGCCCGGGCGACGTCCAGGGCGTGGTTGACCATGCTGCCGGCGCCCGAGCCTCGGGCCGCCACCCGGATCCCCATCTCCCGGATGTCCGCGACGACCTGGGCGACGGTGAGGAAGTAACTGTCGAAGCCCAGCCGGCTGATGACGGCGAGTTCCTCGTCCAGGCGCGCGACGGCGCCCGGGTCGCGGTCCAGGCCGCGGCGGATCATCCCGGCCTCGCAGCGCTCGCGCAGCAGCCGCGCCGCGCCGCCCGGACCGGGGTCGGCGCCCACGACGTCGGGCTCGGGGAAGTACGGGATCCCCGCCCCCACCCCCAGGTCGGCCACCGGATCGAGGGTGCACTGCTCGGCGGTCCGTACGGTCTCCGCCATCAGGCGCAGCGCCCGGCCCCTCCCGGCGCCGGCGGCCGCGGCGATGCGCTCGGCGGCCGCGGACAAGGTGGCCGGGTCCTTGAGCCAGCGCTCCCCCGCATCCAGGTGGCGCCGGTCGATGGGGCGCAGCAGGCGGGCAGCGTCCAGGACGTCGGCGAGGCGGTGCTGGCCGGGGTCGGCGTAGCGCACGGCGTTCGTGACGACCGCGGGGATGTGGAGGCGGTCGGCGAGGGTGAGGGTGTGGGCGGCCAGCCGCAGTGATCCCGGCCCGGTACCGGCGCGCCCGTGCCACAGGACTTCCAGTCGCAGGGACGTTCCGGCGAGCTCGCGCCAGGGGGCCAGGAGTTGCTCGGCGAGGTCGGGGCGTCCGGCGGACAGCGCGCGGACGGGTTCGGAGAGCGGTCCGAGGAGGACGGTGAGGTCTTCCCCCGCGTACTGGTTCAGGGCGGGCCAGGAGATCACGGGCGGCCCGCCGGCGGCTGCCGCGTGTCCGGCCGAGACCAGCCGGCACAGGTGAGCCCATCCGGTCCGAGTCCGTGCGAGCAGCGTGACGCGCAGCGGGGGCTCGACGACGCGGGCGCCACCGCGGACCGGCGTCCGGTGCCGGGCCTGCTCGGGAGCGGGGGTGTGCGGCGCGACGGCGATGTCGACGCCGAGGACCGGCCGTACCCCGTGGTCCGCGCAGGCCTTCACGAAGCGGACCGTGCCGGCAACGGTGTCGCGGTCGGTGAGGGCGAGTGTGTCCATGCCGCGTTCGGCGGCACGTTTCACCAGGTCAATGGGGTGTGAGGCGCCGTAGCGGGCGGAGTAGCCGGAGGCCACGTGCAGATGCACGGCCATGGACATCGCGCACCTACCTTCCGCTCCTCGCCACCCCCTGGCCGAATCTCGCCATTCCTGGCTCGATATTCACCCTAGCCCATCCATTCGCTCAAACGTTCGAACATCAGGCAAAAGATCCAGTTTGAGTTGATATAGACCCCGGGCGCCCCTCACTCCTCCCGTGGAGCCGATGCCCTCCTCCCGTGGAGCCGATGCCCGCCCGGGCGATCACCCGGCTACCCGGACCAGGCGCACTGCACGGAGGGGGGACAGTGCTCGAGCCGAAGTACGACGGCTACCGCCTGCTCGCCTTCACCGGCACCGACGGGGTGTCGCCGAACCGGTCCAGCCGTCGCGCCGAGAGGGACCGGCAGGACAGCCTGGACCACGTTGCGTGAACCGGGTCGGCGTCGAGGTCAACCTGCAGCAAGGTGCACCGGAGCTGCGCAACCCCACCGGGTGGTTTCGCGCACCCCGGGCCTCCCGCCCCCGTTGGTCAGGGCGTGACCACCTTCCGCAGACTGCGGCGTACCGCTGCCGTCGCCCTGCTCCTGAAGACCTCAGGTGTTGCCCTGGCCGCAGCAGTCTGCATGGCCGCCGTCGTCCAGACCGCTTCCGCCGCGACCCCCACGCCGAGGTACGCCGCCGCGGCCCCGCTCGCGCCGTCCGCCAACGCGTCCGGCGACCTGGGGGCGGCCAGCTTCGGCACGGCCCTGATCGCCTCCGCGCCCGACCCCGACCGCTCCCCTGCCGGCGCCAACGACTTCACCTGCGAGCCGACGGCTGCCCACCCCTACCCGGTGGTACTGGTCCACGGCACCTTCGAGAACGCCTTCGACAACTGGAGCGGGCTCGCCCCGGTACTGCGGGACGCCGGCTACTGCGTCTTCGCTCTCAACTACGGCGAGACCAAACCTCACGCCCTGATGAAGGCGGTCGGCCCGGTCCCCGCCTCGGCCGGAGAACTGGCCGCCTATGTCGACAAGGTACTGGCCGCCACAGGGGCGGAGAAGGTCGACCTCGTGGGCCACTCCCAAGGCGGCGGGCTGATGCCCCAGTGGTACCTGCGCTTCGACGGCGGCGCCGCGAAAGTACACCAGCTGGTGGGCATCAACCCCAGCAGTCACGGCACCACCGCAACCGGCCTGATCCACCTCCTCGATGCGGTACTTGACGTAGCGGGGCATGCCGGCAAGCCGCTCGGCCTCGACAGTCCCGCGGCCAAGGACCAGACGATCGGCTCCCCAGTGCTCCAGCGGCTGTACGCCAAGGGTGACACCGAGCCCGGCGTCACCTACACCAATATCGTCACCAGAACCGACATCGTCGTGACCCCGTACACCAACCAGTTCCTCACCGCCGGGCCCCGTGCCACCGTGCACAACATCCTGCTGCAGGACGTGTGCCCGCTGGACCTCACCGGTCACCTGGGCAGCCCGTACGACCCAAACGTAAACCAACTGGTACTGAACTCCCTCGACCCCGCACACGCCGAGCCGGTGCACTGCGCCCTCATGCCGATTCCGGTGTGACCCCGATCGAATAGCCCGCACCATCGTGCGCCGTGTGCTGGACATCAGCATCCTCAGGTCTGGCTCGACGAGGCTTGCGCCGACATCAGGGCAGGGGCGTCGCGTGTGCTCGTCGTCGCCGGGGCGGCCGGGAGCGGCCGTCTGGTCATGCACCCGCAGTGGTCGGTGGCCGACCTCGTCGCCGAACTGGAGGACGAGCAGGAACGCCTGGGTGCCCTGGGCCTGTCCGGCGACCGGAGCGTCCAGCGGGAACTGGGCCTGAGCCGACGCCACCTGCCGCCCGTCGCGGCTACCTCGCCGCGACCGCCGCCGCCTCCACCGTGATCTTCGGAGACGACGGCACCCCCTTTCCCCCGCTGGGCGGGGTGCCCCGCGCCCTGCCCGGACTCAAGGACACCCGCGACGCGCTGCGCTGGTGGGGTCGGCCACGACGGCACCCTCCGGGATGCACGAGACGCTCCGGTGCACGGCCAGGGCGGAGGCCGTGCACTGTCGGCCAATACCGGCGCCCAGGTGCTGCCTAACGTCAAGCGGTTCGAGTCGGCCGGGCCCGTGACCCCGACCGCTCGATCCGCCCCAGCCGTACGCAAGTTCCACCACGACGCCCTCGCAGACGGGAGGACGGCAGCCGATGCGCAAGCTGCTGACTGACGCGGCCCGGACCCTGGTGCCGCCCCGCACGGACCGGCACGGCCCGCTGCCGCCACTGATGCTGACGCTGACCGTGGTCACCGGCGTGGTCGACGCGGTGAGCTACCTCGGGCTCGGGCATGTCTTCGTTGCCAACATGACCGGCAACGTGGTCTTTCTCGGCTTCGCACTGGCAGGAGCCAAGGGACTGTCGGCGGTGGCACCCGTCGTCTCGCTGACGGCGTTTTTGACCGGTGCAGTCGCCGGGGGGCGGATCGGCGTCCGGAAGGCGGCCCATCGCGGGCGGCTGCTGGCCGTGTCCACCGGCACCCAGGCGGTGCTGATGGCTGCGGCCACCCTCATCGCGGCCCTCGCGCGGGACCGGGTCGGCACCGGCGTCGAGTACACCCTGATCGTGCTGCTCGGCCTGGGCATGGGCCTGCA
The DNA here is from genome assembly GCF_003391135.1 of Streptoverticillium olivoreticuli subsp. olivoreticuli. Classification (GTDB taxonomy): domain Bacteria; phylum Actinomycetota; class Actinomycetes; order Streptomycetales; family Streptomycetaceae; genus Streptomyces; species Streptomyces blastmyceticus. Next base: position 570,095 of record NZ_CP031455.1, read on the forward strand.
GAACGCCGTCGCCCGGCGCCTCGGCGTCCCCGACCTGACCACCACTGTTCTCACTCTCACCCTGACCGGCCTCGCCGCCGACTCTCCCCCGGCCGGGGGCGGGGCGCCGCGGCCCGGGCGACGGATGCTCTCCGTGCTGGCGATGTTCACCGGGGCTCTTGCCGGAGCCCAGCTGGTCCTGCACGGGCAGCTGGCGGCGGCTCTCGCAGTGGCATGGCTGCTGCTCCTGGTCACTGCGGTGACCACCCGCCGTATCTCCGCTCCTGACGTGCACTGGGCCGCGCCGACGGCCTGAGCCTCCGGACAGGAACGGGCGCCCCCGGTCCGGTTCGGCTGCATCGTAGGGTCACGGCCTGTGCAGCGGTGGTCAACCACCTTGTCCTGCAAGGACCTAGCGTCGGGCTCCGGCGCGCCGAGCGCCGTAGTGAACGACGATCGGAGGTTCTTGATGATGCAGGGCATCGCTCGACGGGTGGTTCCGTTGGCGGTTGGGATCGCCGTGCTGGCGGCGGTCCCCACCTCGTCGCTGGCCCAGACCGCCACGACCAGGCCACAGGCAGCTCACCGGCACCTGGCGGTCGGCCCGCAGTACGATTCCACCCACGTGTACGTCACGCCGGTCAAGGAACAGGAATTCGTGGCGAGTTGGCTGGCCACCTTCGGCGGGACCCACACCGAGCCGACCCCCACCAGCGTGACGCCGACGCCCAGCCGGACCGTCTCCGAGCTGGTGATGTCACCCGTCGGAACACTCTCGGTCTTCGACTACACCACGCCCGTCCCGTACCCCTTCGGCGCCGAGCGAACGGGCTGGCTGGTGTCGGATCTCGACGCGGGCATCCGCGCCGCCCGGTCCAGCGGTGCGGCGGTGACCGTGGCGCCGTTCGACGACCCGATCGGCCGGGATGCCGTCGTCCAGTTCCCCGGGGGCGTCAACACCCAGCTCTACGTGCACACCACACCGCCGTCGTACCCGGCCCTCGCCAGCGTGCCGGAGAACCGGCTCTACCTGTCGGCCGACGCGGTCGGCGCCTTCCTGCGCAGCTACCTGCCCTTCACCGGCGGGCGGGTCGTCCGCGACGACCGGAAGGCCGACGGCGCCGGGATCGGCATGCCGGGGACGGCCTACCGGCTAATCCGCATCAGCTCGGGCTTCGGCGACACCGCGGTCATGGTGACGGACGGCCACCTCCCGTACCCCTTCGGCCGGGAGTTCACCGGTTACGGCGTGCGCGACCTCGACGCGACGCTCGGCAAAGCGAAGGCAGCCGGTGCATCCGTGCTGTGGGGACCGGTCGCCGGCGGCGACCGGCACAGCGCGATCGTGCAGTTCCCTGGTGGCTATGTGGCCGAGATCCACTCCGGTCGGTGAACTTCCCCTGCAGGGAAAGGTTCGACGGGCCGGGCCACCGGGCGAGCGCTGCCCGGAGGCCCGGCCCGTCGGCCGACAGAAGAAGTCAGTGGAAGCAGGGGTCGTCCGCCGGTCCGAACCGGTCCGTCACCGCGAAGCCGCGCCCCTCGCGCCAGCGCCGCTGCTCCTCCGAGGCGGAGACGGCATCGAGGACCCCCTCGGCCTGGAGGAGGCCGGCCCGGCTCGGTGCGGCCGTCGCCTGGTACCCGCCGAAGCGGGCGACCGGGCTCCAGACCGGGGACACCGCGGGCAGATCCGGGGCGAGCCCCTCATGTTCCTGCGCACTGTGGACGATGCGCCCGCCGACCACGGTGAGGACCGACTCGATGTGCGGGATGTCCGGCTCCGGCACGCCGAAGTAGTCGGCGCTCAGCACGGCGAGGTCGGCGTAGTAGCCGACGGCCAGTCGGCCCTTGACGTCCTGTTCACCGGTCAGGCGCGCACCGCCCAGGGTGTAGAGCTCCAGTGCCTGCTCCCGGCTGAGCCGGTTGCGGTCGGTGGCCAGCCGCCGTCCGCTGACCGCACGGCCGGAGACCAGCCAGTGCAGCGAGACCCAGGGATTGTAGGAGGATACCCGGGTGGCGTCGGTGCCGGCGGCGACGGTCAGGCCGCGGTCCAGCATGGCACGTATCGGGGGCGCCTCGGCGGCGGCCGCGGCACCGTAACGGGCCGTGAACGCCTCGCCTTGGAAGGACATCCGGTTCTGCACGGAGATCGCGCCACCGAGCGCGGCGATCCGGTCGAGGCTGTCGGGGGTGACGGTCTCGGCGTGGTCGAAGAGCCAGCGGTTCCCGCCCGGGAAGAGCCCGTCGGCGGCGAGCCGCTCGAAGACAGCCAGGTCGCGGCGGATGGTCTCGTCGTAGCTCGCGTGCAGCCTGAAGCCCCAGCCGTGCTCCATCAGCAGCCGCACGGCCTTCTCGAAGCCGGGCTCGAACTCGCCGAGCTGCGGCCTCGGTTCACTGAAGTTCTCGAAGTCGGCGGCGTCCCACGTGAGGTTCTCTCCGGCGCCGTTGAGGCGCAGCCAGGCGTCGCCGTCGCCGGGGCGTACGGTGTTCACCCAGCGGGTGAGGTCGTCGAGCTCCTGGCCGACGGTCTGTGGGAACAGGTGGTAGGCGATCCGCAGGGTGAGCTCGTTCCGCCGGGCGAGCTCCATGACCGTGCCGTAGTTCTCGGGAAAGCTCTGGAAGCCGCCGGCCGCGTCGATGGCGGAGGTCAGCCCGAAGCGGTTGAGTTCGCGCAGGAAGTGCCGGGTGGAACCGACCCGGTCGGCCTCGTCCAGTACGGGCGCCTTGGCCAGCGTCGAGTACAGCAGCAGAGCGCCGGGGGCGGCGAGCAGCAGGCCGGTGGGCTGCCCGTCGTGGCCGCGGACGATCTGTCCCCCCGCCGGGTCCGGCGTATCCCGGGTGAAGCCCGCAGCTCGTAGGGCGGCCCGGTTGAGCAGGGCCGACTGATACAGGTGGAGGACGAACACCGGGGTGTCGGGGGCGGCGGCGTTGAGCTCGGCGAGGGTCGGCAGACGGCGTTCGGCGAACTGATCCGCGGACCATCCGCCCACCACCCGCACCCACTGGCCGGGCGGGGTGCGCTCCACCTGCTCGCGCAGCATGGCCAGTGCCTGACGCAGCGTCGGCACCCCGTCCCAGCGCAGTTCCAGTACATAGTTGAGGCCGCCACGGATGACGTGCAGGTGTGAGTCGTTCAGACCGGGTACGGCTCGGCGGCCCAGAGCGTCGACCACCCGGGTCGCGGGGCCGATGTGCGGCATCACCTCGGCGTCGTCGCCCACGGCGATGATCACCTCGTCGCGGACGGCCAGGGCGCTCGCCTCGGGTCGGTGCGGGTCCGCGGTGTACACCCTGGCATTGCGGATCACCAGGTCGGCGGCCTGGTCCGGGGTGCCAGGACGGATCCCGGCGACGGGCATGCTCGGCATTGCGGGTCGCTTTCTGCTCGGCGCCCCGAGGGACGGAGAGCGGGTCGGTGCGGGTACGGACTCGGGTCCGGCGGAACGACTGAACCTAGACCGACCCGGGACGGGCGGCTGTGTCAGCGGTGCATGGCCTCTTGCCGGTCGGTGCACGTCCGCCACGGGAGCCCGAGCTCGTGGGCGAAGCAAAGCTGGTCGTTCAGCAACAGGAAGAGCCCCCGTGCCCGGCCGACCCACCGGCTCCGTCAGGGCACGGATCGTCAAGCCCGTCGGCACCACCGGCACCCTGCCCGTCATCGTCTACGTCCACGGCGCAGGCTGGGTGTTCGGCAACGCCCACACCCACGACCGACTCATGCGGGAACTGGCTGTGGGTGCCCAGGCAGCCATCGTCTTCCCCAAGTACGACCTGTCCCTCGAGGCCCGATACCCCGTCGCCAACAAGCAGAACTGCACTGCCGCCCGCTGGATCGTCACCGACGGAGCCGGCAAGGGCCTGGACGCCACCCCCGCATCGCTGTCGTCGGTGACAGCGTGGACGGCAACATGACCGCCACGGTCGCCCTACGGCTCGGTCTTCGTCCCGTCATCCGGCGGCCCCTGGCGGGATCACCCCGGGACATCGGATGCACTCGCGGGCACCGCGTGCACGGCCGGCAGGGCGGTGTCCGCCAGCCACTCACGCGGCGAAACACCGTATGCGGCCCGGAAAACCCGGCTGAAATGACTGGCACTCACGAACCCCCAGCGGCCGGCAACGGCCGCCACCGTCGCCTGCCCCGCCCCCGGACGGGCCAGGTCGCGCCGGCACATGTCCAGGCGCTGACGCTGGATCCAGCGGGTCACAGTGACGCCCTCGTACTGGAAGACCTTGTGGAGATAGCGCACCGACAGGTGATGGGCGCCCGCGATCTGCTCCGGGCCGAGACCGGGGTCGCCCAGGTGCCGGAGGATGTAGTCCTTGAAACGTGCCAGTGCGGCGAGTGCCGACTCGGGCGCCTCCGGGGCCGACCGCCCACGCCGCTCGTGGGCGAGGGCGGCCAGCAGGTCCAGGGCCGTGGCGGCGAGCCTGCTCGCGATGTGCGGCTCCAGCGAGCCCGCCGACCGGGCCAGGCGCCCCAGATAGGTGGCCACCAGCGCGGCGGTACCGCCGTCCGGCTCGAAGGCCGTCACCGTGAGCTCCCGCAGTTCCTCCTCGGACATGCCGACAGCGGTCCGCGGCCAGTGGAAGGCCGTGAACACGAACGGTTCCGGCAGTTCCTTGGCAAACGGGCGTCCGGCGTCGGATACGGCGAACGCCCCCGGCCGAAGGAGCACTTGACGGCCGTCCTGGACGAGCCTGGCCGTACCGCGGTGCTGGAGAGCCAGCGTGATGTGGTCCTCACCGCCCCGGGCGATCAGGCTGCGGCTGCGCACGACCCGCTGCGGACCGGCCTGGACCAGGGAAATCTGTAAGGAGCCCAGGCGATGGCTGGTGATGCTCGCCGCCGACGGCATGCCTTCGAGCAGGGACACGTCCAGCGGAATGAAAGTGCGGGAGATCGCCTCGTGCCAGTACTCGGCGCGTTCAGTGACCGGTATCGGGGTGGTGTCGAGAACGACGGACATCAGCGCTCCTACGGCTTCACGGTTTCGCATCAAACAGAACAACAGACCAGCCGAACTCGCCTCCACCATGCAGTCCTGGACCATCGGTGGGGCGCAACGGGGAAAGAATGCTCTACGGGCGGGCCTACCGTGAAACCCGCGCGATGCGGCAGGACGCCGTTGCCATCTCCCTTTCCCGCCCTGTGCGCGGGACTGCCCCGTCTCCGAAAGGACTCTCCCCATGGTCGACTTTGCCCGGGTGAAGGCCGCCCCCAGCGCGGACCTGCTGACGCCCGACAACGCCGTCATGCTGTTCGTGGACCACCAGCCGCAGATGTTCTTCGGCGTGGGCAGCGGCGACCGTACATCGATAGTCAACAGCACCGTGGGCCTCGCCAAGGCCGCGCGCGCCTTCGACATACCCGTCGTGCTCACCACGGTGGCCGCCGAGTCGTTCTCCGGGCCGCTTCTGCCTCAGCTGGCCGAGGTCTTCCCCGGGCACGAGGTCCTCGACCGGACCAGCATGAACGCCTGGGAGGACGCTGCCGTCGTCGAGGCCGTGAAGGCCACCGGGCGGACCAAGATCGTACTGTCCGGTCTCTGGACGGAGGTGTGCCTCGTCATGCCGGCGCTGTGCGCGCTCGGCCAGGGGTACGAGGTCTACGTCGTCGCCGACGCCTCCGGCGGCGTGAGCCCGGCCGCGCACGAGCACGCGTTGCAGCGGATGACCGCCGCCGGAGCCGTACCGGTGACCTGGCTCCAGGTACTGCTGGAACTCCAGCGTGACTGGGCCCGCCAGGAGACCTATGGCGTGGTGACGGACATCGTGAAGGAGCACGCCGGCGCCTACGGGATCGGTGTGGTGTACGCACAGAGCATCCTCGGCGCCCACGCGGTGGGCTGAGCCTGCCCGGGGCTGGAGGGCGGTGCTCGCGAGTTCCGTCGTCGCCCGCTCCTGCACGCCAGTGGCGGACCCGGTCTCACCCGGGGTGGTGGTGCAGGGTGATGTGAAGGGTGTCAACGGCCTGGATGAGGGCGGCACGGGCGGTGCCGGTACGACAGCAGGCGTCGAGCAGCAGGAAGCCGTGCACGACGCCCTGGTAGCGCGTGGCCACCACGGGAACACCGGCCGCGCGCAGTCTGGCCGCGTAGGCTTCGCCCTCGTCCCGCAGGACGTCGGCCTCCGCGGTGATCACCAACGCCGGGGGGAGAGCTGCGAGTTGTTCCAAGGCTGCGCGCAGGGGCGCGGCAGTGGCCTCCCGTCGGCGGGACACGTCGGGCAGGTAGGCATCCCAGAACCGGCGCATGTCGTCGCGTCGCAGGAAGTAACCTTCGGCGAATTCACGGTACGACGGGGTGTCGAAGTCGGCGTCGGTCACCGGACACAGCAGGACCTGGTGCACCAGCCGCACGCTGCCGCGCTGCCGGGCGAGCAGGGTCAGGGCCGCGACGAGGTTGGCACCCGCCGAGTCGCCCACGACGGCGATCCGGTGCCCGTCGAGCCCCATCTCGCGGCCGTGCGCGTGGATCCACCGGGCGACGGCGTAGCACTGTTCGACGGCCACCGGGTAGCGCGCCAGGGGTGCCCGCGCGTAGTCGACGAACACCACGGCCGCGTCGGTTCCCACGGCGAACTCTCGCAGCAGGCGGCCGTATGCGGTGGCGTCTCCCAGAGCCCAGCCGAGCCCGTGGAGGAACAGCACCACCGGGGTCGGTTCGGCGGCCCCGATCGGTCTGACCACCTGCACCCGCACCCGCCCGGTCGGCCCGCCGGGCAGCGAGAACCACGTGGCGGTGGTGTCCTGCGGGCTGTCCGTCCCGTCCGGGGGAAGGAGGAACGAGAGGTCCGGGGTCGCCCCCACGAGCCCGTCTCCACCTCCCTCCCCCGCTGGACCTCGGGCGCGGGCGTCCAGGAAAGCCTGGAGCGCGCCGTCGAGCACCGGGCGCCGACCGTGCGAAGGGGTGGTGTCGGACACTCTTGCTCTCCTGGCGTAGTGGCCGGTCGGGTCGGATGGCACGCGGGCGGTGGCTGCACGGTGTCGCCGCAGAGAAGCCGGAGCACGGTGCACGCCCGTCGGCCTGCCGAGCACCTCACCACGCTAGGCACACATCGGCCGAACGTGTTGCCGGGCAGAGCAAAAGACCTGGCCCGACCGTGCACGGAGCGACAGGCCGTCAAATCCCGTCGGCCGTACGCAGCGCGCGCCACTCGCGCGGGGACATCCCGTAGGCGGCACGGAAGGCCCGGCTGAAGTGCGCGGGATTGACGAATCCCCACCGCTGGGCGACCGCCGACACCGTCGGCGCGGTGCGGCTGCGCCGGGCCAGCTCCCCGGCGCAGGCCTCCAGCCGACGCTGCTGGACGAGCCGGCCCACGGTGACCCCTTCCCCCTCGAAGAGCCGGTGCAGATAACGCACCGAGATGCGGTGCGCGCGGGCAATGGTCTCCGGCGAGAGCCCCGGATCACCGAGGTGACGGTCGATGTGTTCCCGTATGCGCAGGACGAAATGGCCGTTCGAGGTGCGGATGTCGGCAGCCGTCCGCCCGGTGAGCTGGGCGACGAGCGTGCCGAGGAGGTCAGCGACACTACCGGCCAGCCGGTCACCGACGGAGGCAGGACAGGAGTGCGCGGCGGCAGCGAGTGTGCCGAGGAAAGGCAGCAGGACGGACCCGATGCCCTCGGCGGATGTGACGGCCGTCCCGGCCGCCTGCCGGATGCTGCCCTCCGGTACTCCCAGCAGCCTGCGCGGCACCTGGAACACGTGGGAGCGGAAGCGTTCCGGGTAGTGGAAGGAGTACGGCCGTGCCGTGTCGTACAGCACGAGGCCGCCTTCGGCCACCTCCGCCCGGCGCCCGTCCTGCACCAGCACGGCGCGGCCGGACATCTGTACTCCCACCGCCACCTGCGCTTCTGTCCGCGGGAACCGCTCGATCAGGCCGGCCGTGCGCGAGACCCGCGCTGCTTCCGCCTCCAGCGTGGACACCTGCACGTACCCCAGCCGGTGCGATATCAGACTGCCCTCGAACGGCCGCCCGGCCAACGGCACCACCTCCACCGGCACCAGCGTCCGCGACACGGCCTCCCCCCAGAACGCCGCCTTCCTCTCATCGGGGATCGATGCGGTCGTCAACAGCACGCTCACCTGACTGTCTCCCTCTCGGCCGGAGCACTGCACAGTCAGCCTGGTCCGCGCGGCGGCAGGTGTGTTAAGTCATCTGACTGCCACTCCGGCCACACGGGGTGTCGAGGGCGTGGGCGAGCGCGGCCCGTGAGGTGATGCCGAGCTTGGGGAAGATCTTGTAGAGGTGCGCCCCGACGGTGCGGGGTGACAGCCGCAGCCGGTGGCCGATCTCCTTGTTGCTCAGACCGGTCGCGGCGAGTCGGGCGATACGCAGCTCCTGGCCGGTCAGCTCCGTGCCGGCCCCGCCCGGCGTCGGTGCCACCGGCTCGCCCGCGGCCCGGAGCTCCTCCTCGCAGCGTCGGGCCCACGGCGTGGCGTCGAGCCGGCGGAAGGCGTGGTGCGCCGCACACAGCATCTCCCGGGCCTCGGCGCGATGGCGGCGGCGAAGCCACGAGCCGTGGGCCAGTCGCAGGCGGGCGAGCTCGAAGACCCATTGCTCGGCCCCCGGCACGGCGTACGCGGCCCGGTAGGCGGCATCGGCCTCGTCGTCGTCCGCAGTCAGTGCGGCGGCAGCCGCCAGGAGGAAAGCGTGATGGCCGGATATCTCCGCGGACCGCCCGGTCCGCGCGGCGGCGATGTGCGCGCGGGCCTCAAGGCGCCGGCCCGTGTGCACGGCGGCATCCACGAGATCGAAGATCAATGTGTGCAACCAGGGCGGACCACTGGGCAGCCGTCCGGGCGGAGTGATGTCGGCGAAGTGCGCGTACGCCTGCTCGTAGCGTCCGTGGGCCAGGGCTGCCAGCCCCTGCAATCGGGTCAGCCGGTCCAGGACGAACCGCATGCGAGCACGCGTGGCGACCGGCTTGACGAGCCGTTCGATCCTACGGAGCCCGGCCTCGTCCCCCCGGCCGGCGAGGAAGTGGGCGTAGTAGTGACGGAACACCAGCGCGTTGCAGTGGTAGCCGAGTTCCTCCGCCGCTTCGGCCTCGCGCAGACAAATGGGCGCCAGGTCCCAGCGGCCGCGCAGGAAGTCCTGGTAGCACTTGGCCTTCGCCACGGAGCCCTGGGTGGCGTAGCCGTGCAGCCCGGAGAAGCGCCGCCACAGCCCGTCGTCGGCACAGTCGACGGCCGACGCGGTCCACAGCAGGAGCCAGGCCGCCCCCGCCCCCTGCTCCGCGTTCATGCTGTCAGCCACCGCACGCAGTTCCTCGGCCACCCCCTGAGCTGGGTCGGTCCAGGCCCGGTGGCAGAGCCGGCCCGTGGCGGAAACGTTGTCCGAATGCCGCTCCAGGGCCTGCCACGCCCTGGGATCGTCCGTGTAGGTGGCGGCGAGCAGCAGCTTGAAGTAGACCTGTTCGGCCAGTCCACCGAAGGACTCGGCACCGGGCGTGGCCAGGGCGTCGAGGGCCGCGGGCAGCAGAGCGGAGGAGGACGCGAAATCGATCCGGTGGCTCTGGTCGACGTACACCACCGCATACGCGAACAGCGGAGCGATGTCCGGCGGCACCGGGGCGCGCTTCAACTCCTCCACCAGGGCAGCGCTATGACGCAGTTGGCCGCCGCGAGCCGTCATCACGGCCGCCCAGGTGAGCCGACGGGCTCGTTGGGCGGGGTCCGCGCTGAGCGCGGCGGCCCGTTCGAGCAGAATCGCCCCTTCCGCGTCGCCGCCACGCCGGGCGAGTCTGCTGCCGACCTCCTGCAGACGGCTCGCGAGTGCCTCGTCCGGCAGCAGTGCCGCCGAGGCCTCGTGGAGCAGACGCCGGGGGTCGTCCGGCGCGAGGCAACGGGCGAGGACGCGGTGAGCCTCGCGCCTCGCGGACTCCGGCGCCGTCGAGATCACGGCCGTACGGATCAGCGGGTGCCGGAAAATCAGCCGCCCGGCCGCGTCGAGCCGGGCGAGACCGCCGGCCTCGATCTGCTCCAGGGCCTCCTCCGCGCCGTCGCCCGCCGCCTCGCACAGCCACGCCCCGCTTCCGCAGTCCGTGTTCGTGGCGAGCGCCGCAAGCAGGAGAACGCGACCGGCCGCAGGAGCCAGCGAGGCCAGCCGGTCGGCGAACATCCGATCCAACCGCCGCCCCAACGGCAGCCGTTCGGGCAGCGGAGCGATACCCATCCGCTGTTCGTCCCGCAGCTGCCGCGGCAGCTCCACCAGCGCCAGCGGGTTGCCCGCCGCCTCTTCGAGGACCCGGTCGGCCGCAGTGGCCGCCAGCTCCGGGTGACACCGGCGCAGCAGCTCCGCCGCGTCCGGGCGGGTCAGCGCCCGGACCTCCACGGACTCGGTCGGCCACGCCTCCGCCGCCGCGCCGTCCGGGCGGCTCGCGCCGGCGATCACCAACGGCAGCTCCCCGCAGCGCCGCCGGAGGAAGGCAAACACGGTCGCGCTCGACGAGTCGACCCAGTGCAGGTCGTCGAGGACGAGCAGCAGCGGGCTGCTCCGCGCGGTCTCGGCGAGCAGAGCGAGCGCGGCCGCCCCGACGGCGAAGCCGTTCGGCAGGGTTCCCGCGCGGCCGCCCAGGGCGCTCTCCAGCGCCTCCCGATGGTGGGACAAGAGGGCACGGGACTGCTGTAGCAGCGACCAGAACGCCTGGTGCAGGGCGCCGAAGGCGAACTCCGTCTCCGCCTCGACGCCGACCGCCCGCAGCACGGTGAAGCCGCGCTCGCGCGCCCGCCGCCCGGCCCACTCCAGCAGCGCGCTCTTGCCGATACCGGCTTCACCGCGCAACAGGACGGCCGAGCCGCCCCCGCCGTCCGAAGCCTGCTCCAGAGCCGCCTCCAGCAGGTCCGTCTCCCTCCGCCGCCCAAGCGGAACCAGCTCCTCCGTGTCGCATCGCATCCTCGACCCCCAGGTCAGCCAACCTCCTGGAGCCGGACTACGCGAGCTCTGCGGACGCTGTCCGCGGTACTCGTCGGACCCGTTCGTCCAGCAGGCGCCCGTCAGCGGGCATCCCGAAGGTTATCCGCCGACAAAGGTGCTCGCCGCCGCCGGAGCGCAGCTCCATGCGGAAGCTTCCGGCCACTCCTTGCCCGTCCGAGGTGAGCTCGACCGGTCGCCTGAGGCCAGGACTGTTTCAAAGTCCGGCTGTTCTGGGGTATTTGCTGGTGACGACGTGGTGGCGATGTGCGCGAGGGCCGCCACGAACGCATCGAGGCTCCCGTTGGACAGATGGCCTGAACCGTCGCCCTATACCCGGAAAGACACCGGGTCCCCCTGCCAGTCCGTAGGCAGGGGGACCCGGTCGTTCAGGGTGGTCAGGTCACTTGTTTCGGCATTCGATGACGCCCTTGGCGATGCCCGTGAACGCGCCCTTGAGCATGCCGATGGCGGCTCCTTCGGGGCCGCCCATCAGGGTGCCGACGAGACCGTCCTTGACAATGCTCGTGCCGATCTTCATGGCCATGCATTTGTCGTGCTCGTCGCTGTTCTTGGCAGCGGGAGCGGCCAAGAAGCACTTCGCCGCCGTTATCGTCTTGACGGTCTTCGCAGCGGCGGGGGCCGCGGAGGTGCCGCCGCTCAAGGAGTAGGTCGGGGGCGTGATCGTGCCGGTGATGGTGTCGCCGGTGACGCCTTCGATGGTCTGGGTGACGGTGTTGCCGTCCACCGCGAGATCGACCTTGTGGATCGTGCCGTTGGTGTCCGTGACGGTGCCGGGCTGCACCGTTGCGATCGTGCTGCCGTTGGCGTCACTGACCTGGACACCGCCCTTGTAGGCGGTCAGCCTGGCGCCTGCGGGCACGTCCATGGTGCCTGTTGCGGTCTTCGCGAGAGCGGCAGGCTTGACGTCGGTGCTGCTGGTGCCGCTGCCGGGCGCGTCCGCGCTGGTGTGGGCGACGTACATCGTGGAGCCGGCCGCCGAGTTGATGACGGGGACGGTCACGGTCGCGTCAGTGGTCCACGGCTGGTTGTCGGTGTCGAAGGTCCACGTGCCGGTGACCTTCTTGCCGACGGCGGCGAAGTCGACCCATCCGTAGTTCTTGGACGGGACGTCGATCGCGATGCCGTTCACGGTGGTCTCGTCGGACTGGTAGGCCTGCGTCGCGGTGAGCTGGCTGGTGATCATCGCCTGGACCGGGGTGGAGACACCGACGGAGGACGACACGCCCACGGAGTACGACTGCGCCCAGCCGGAGTGGTAGATCGTGGTGAAGACCTGCTTCATCGTGGCACTGGTGTCGTTGTACCAAACCGACGAGGCGGGCTGACGGGGCAGGACTTCGGGCTGCCCTTCGGACTTCTCGGTCCACGAGCAGGTGGAGGTCTTCTTCGCGCACAGGTCGGCGTAGTAGTCGAGGGCGAGGCTTTTCGCTTCGGCCGCCTTCGACGCGGGGATCGTCCATTCCTGGCTCGCGCTGCCGTTGCAGACGTTGGGCTGGGCGAGGATGCCCCACAGGTGGAGGCCACCACGGTTGTCCATGCAGTACTCGATGCCGCTGGAGTCGTTGCGGCGGACGATGCCGAAGGCGTTGGGCTTGCCGTCCACGGGGCGGAAGTGCCACTGCTCGCCGTCCTTGCCGCAGGACTGCTGTACGGCGGGCTGGGTGGCGTAGATGCACTTCCCGGAGGAGGTGCTGGCAATGTTGAACGTGCCGGGGGCGCTGAGCTTGATCAGCCGCCAGTCCGTGTAGTTGGTGCCGTCGGGGGTGACGGAGATCTGGTTTCCGTCGCGGGTGCCGGTCGCGTTGAGGGTGCCGTCGGTGTTGGTGAAGGTGTAGGCGTCGGTCGCGGCGGCTGCGGGAGTCGCGGTCACGGCGACGACGGGTATGAGAAGGGTCAAGGTCAAGGCCGGCGCGGTGAGGAGTTTCGCGGCTCTTTTTATATGTCTATTCATGATCACTTTCGTGGTGGTGATGTGCACTTCCCTGTGGTCTCCCTGTCGCGTTCGGCGAACGTAGGACGGTGGAAGCCGGAACGGAGGATTCCTGACGGACTCGCCTTCGTGACCTGGGGCACTCACTCGCCGAGGCGGTGACGGAGACCCGGTCCAACCGTTCGTAGAACTGCGTGCCCGGAACACAATGGGCCGCGTACTGGTGGTCCACCCCACGTGCCCTGACACATCCAGCACAACGGATACCCCTCCCTTGCGCTGTCCCGAGGCTGACCCATCGACCCTGACAGCAGAGGATGAAACGCCAATGAAATATTGGCGCCGAATCTGGTGGGTTTCTTCCTCCGCTCTCGCCGACCGGGGGTCGGGTCTGCTCGCACTTCCACTGCTCGAACGGGGTCCGGAGCTTCAGCAGCGTGGCCAAGGTCTGCCGTCCGCGGACCACGTGCGCAACGAGGTCCGGCGGCAGGGCGCGTGCGGCGACGTGTGACAGCAACTGGTCGATACGCACGGCGTCGTCCAGGAACTGGCCTGGGATCTCGGCGGCGTCACCACGATCGGCCAAGGGCGGCCGGGTAGTCAGCTCGACATGCGCGTCCCAGGCCACCGACCACGCCGGATCGCTCGTCCGCACCTCAGCCGTCGTGTTTCCCCCTGCCGTCTCGGTTGTGGGCGTGGGCACCGCCACGCCGACCTCATCCACGTCATCGAGAACGGCGAGCTACGCGAGCGGCACCTTCGAGGACTGCTCCACAAACCGACCGCGGGAGTCTTCCGGGACCCGTACGAGATGCAGCGCACCCAGTTCCAGGACGCCAGGCTGCCCGGACAACGGCAGCCGGCCGACACCACTCAGAGCGCGGTCAGTGCCGGTGCGTGGTCCGCTCAGTGGGCCACCCGTTGGGAACAGGGGGCCGCCCTCGGCGAATACGGCCGGAGCCGGCCGGGATTCACCGGGCGCGGAAGAGCGTGCCGGTGAAGTGGATCATCGTGCCCTTCGCGGGGTCGACAACGGTGTCGTACGCCCGGTGCTCGGAGTAGTCCTCCACCTGGGTGACGAACAGACCGGTCTTGGGCTCGTGCCAGGTGAGGACGTACTGGCAGGAACGCAACCGCGTGCTGGTGTAGGTGATGTCCTGGGTCAGGCCCTGGTACGTTCCCGGCCCCTGGACCACCTTGATCGTCGCCTGGCTCGCCGAAGCGAAGGCGATCGTGGCGACGAACGGACCGGGACCGACAGGGCTGTTGACGCCGAAGTCCAGGGTCCACGTCTGACCGACGGCAGGAACCGTCGCGTCCTCGTATCCCCGCTCCCAGGCCGTGCACTCCGAGTCGCCACGCGACGTGGGGGACGGCGTCGCCTCGGCCGACGGAGCACTGGTGCAGCACAAGGCAAAAGCCACAGGCACCGCCGCGCACATGAACCGGGGAAACTTCACAGAGGCTCCTTCGCCCCCACTGGCCACAAGGCAGCCGTCACCAGGTCCCGGCTGCCTTCGCATTCCACCACAGCCTCACGCGGCCGGCGACTCCACGTGGCCGTTGGCCGTCGCAACACCACCACGCAATGAGCGCGAGGGGGCCTTCGCATGCCAGGCCCGCCTGAGATGATCACGCCATGCTGCAAGTCTGTCTCAACGGCGCCGGAAACCGCGCCCAATGCGCTCACCTCCCCGTGACCCCGCAACAACTGGCAGCGGCAGCCCGCGACGCTGTCGCCGCCGGCGCCCAGGACATCCACCTCCACCCCAAGGACCACGACGGCGAGGACACACTGGAATCCACCGCCGTCGCCGCGGCCCTCACAGCGGTACGGGCCGCCGTCCCGGGCATTCCCCTCGGCGTCACCACCGGCGCCTGGGCCACACCGGACCCCGAAGCGCGCGCTGCCCAGGTCCGGTCCTGGACCGTGCTGCCCGACCACGCCTCCGTGAACTGGCACGAGGACGGCGCCACCGAAGTCGCCACCACCCTCCTCGACCAGGGCATCGGCATCGAAGCCGGCATCTTCTCCGGAACCCCGGCAGCACAGCACTTCCTCAACTGGCCGGAATCCCACCGCGTCCTGCGCGTCCTGGCCGAGATCACCGACACCGGCCCGCAGACCGCGATCCATACCGCGGCCGACCTGCTGGACGAGCTCCGCCCCGCCACGACCTCACCGGTACTCCTCCACGGCGCGGACGACGCCGCCTGGCCCATCCTCCAACTGGCCGCCTCCCGCCGGCTGGACACGCGGATCGGCCTGGAAGACACACTCCGGCTCCCCAACGGCACGCCTGCCAAGACCAACGCTGATCTTGTCCGCGCAGCAGACAAGATCATCCAGCAGGTATTCAGACAGTCCCGGTAGCCGATTCCAGGGCGTGTCAATGACTCGGCTCTTCCGGACACACCCCGAGGACGGTCCTTTGCCGACGGGATGTCAGGGCGTGATGAAGTCGGCGATGTGGTCGGTTGCCCAGGTGGTGAAGGGGCGGGCGGGGTGGCCGGTGAGGTGCTCGACGGTGCGGGTGAGGGTGACGGGTTTGCCGTCGTTGGATTCCCACCAGTTCAGCAGGGCGTCGGCGTAGGCGGCGGGGATGTAGTCGGCCATCTCCTGCTTCCATTCCTCGCGGGTGACGTGGTTGACCGTGATGGGCCGGCCGGTGACGGTGGTGAGCTGGTCGATCTGCTGGGCGAAGGTCATCGACTCGGGTCCGGTGAGGGTGAACCGGCCGCCGTGGTGGCGGGGGCCGGTGATGACGGCGTGAGCGGCCTCGGCGACGTCCTTCTCGTGGATGGGGTCGTTGTGGGCACCGGGGAAGGGCAGGCTGACGGGGCGTCCTGCCTTGATGGGCCAGGCCCAGGCGCCGGCGTTGGAGGCGAAGGAGCCGGGCCGCAGGATCGTGGTGGTCAGCGGCGAGGCCAGCAGCGCCCGCTCCACATCGAGGTGGGATTTGGCGAGCGGGTCGCTGTCGGGGTCGGGGCCGAGGACGCTGGAGGACGACAGCAGCACGACATGTCCGACTCCGGCCCGGTGGGCGTGGTCGATGAAGTCGGTGATGTGGTCGGAAGCGGCGTAGAGGAAGACGGTGGTGACGCCGGTCAGGGCGGTGGGGAAGGTCACCGGGTCGGTGAGGTCGAGGCGGACGGTGGGCACGCCCGCGGGCGGGGTGAGGTCCTCGGGGTGGGCGGAGCCGAGCCGGACGGGCAGGCCGTCGCGGTGGAGCAGGCCGGTCAGGTGAGTGGCGACCGCGCCGCGGCCTCCGGTGATGAGGATCATGATGCTTGGTTCTTCCTGTTGGTCAGATGGTGGTGATCGGGTCAGTGGTGCTGCGGCTGGACCTTGCGCGGAAGCAGGCGGACCAGGCCGCAGCAGCCGAGGGTGATGGCGGCCACGATCAGGAGGCTGGTGGTCATGGCGTGGGCAGGGCGGTCGGGGGTGTGGAGGTAGACGGTGGTGACGGCGGCGGCGCCGAGAGCGTTGGCGAGCTGCTGGACCGCGGTCAGGGAGCCGGAACCGGATCCTGCTTCGTCGGGGGTGACGTCGCCGAGGGTGATGTCGTAGACGGTGCCGAAACAGGTGCCCATGCCGAGCCCGATGACCAGGACGGCGGGAACGACGACGGCGGGGCCGGTGGCAGCGCCGGTGGTGTGGACGGCGGCCCAGAGGCCGAGCGTGCCGGCGAGGGTGGTGAGCAGGCCGGTCAGGACGAGGGTGCGGCCGAGCCTGCCGATGAGCTGGTAGCAGGCGATCGAGGCGATGACGATGCCGACGGCCATGGGGGCACTGCCGGTCAGGGCGGTGCGCAAGGGCGTGTAGCCCAGGCCGCCTTGGAGGAACAGGGAGACCACGTACAGCAGGCCGGCGACAGCGGCGAAGAAGGCGGTGCCCAGTACCAGGCCTGAGACGAAGCCGCGGTTGCGGAACAGGGAGGGCTGGATCAGCGGGTTCGCGACGGTGGTCTGGCGGCGGGCGAAGAGGGCGAAGAACACCGCCGCGGCGGCGAGCGCGGCCCAGGCGGCCGGGCGCCAGCCGTGGGCGGAACCGTCGATCAGCCCGTACAGCAGGGTGGACATGGCTCCGGCCAGGAGCAGTGAGCCGGGGGTGTCGATCGTAACGGTGCGGTCACCGGTGTCACGGGGCAGGAGGCGGTGCGCGGCGATCAGGGCGCCGCCGCCGAGCACGATGTTGATCAGGAACATCGAGCGCCAGCCCAGGCCGAAGGGGTCGGTGTCGATCAGGGTGGCGGCCAGGATCGGGCCGCCGACCGCGGACAGGCCCAGGACGGGGCCGAAGGCGCTGAACGCCTTGCCGATCTGGTCGCGGGGGAAGACGGCGCCGAGGATGCCGAAGCCCTGGGGGATCAGCAGGGCGCCGAATGCTCCCTGCACCAGGCGGGCGGCGATGAGCATCTGCGGGCCGGTGGCCAGGCCGCAGGCCACGGAGGCCATGGTGAACCCGGCCAGGCCCGTCAGGAAGACGCGGCGGCGTCCGTACTTGTCGCCGAGCCGGCCGCCGACGACCAGGAGCACGCCCAGAGCCAGCGCGTAGGAGGCGCCGAGCCACTGGACGAGGGACGGGCCGCCACGGAGTGAGGCGGTGATCGTGGGCGCGGCGAGGTTGGTGATGGTGGCGTCGATCAGGTCGAGGACCTCGGCCGCCAGGATCACGGCGAGGATCGCCCAGCGCCGCGCCGGAGAGGACACCCCGGCCGGGCCGGGCGGGGCGATGGTGCTGGTCATGTGGCACTTCCAGAAACAAGACGAACCGCGTTCGTCGCGAACATCGTTCGTTTCGACGGTAGGCAACGAACGGCGTTCGTGTCAAACAGTGTTCGTTCCGGGGCTAGGATTTCCTCATGAGCACGCAGCCGATCAGCCGCCGCGCGCGGCCCGCCAAGGCCCCCCTCAGCCGCGACGCCATCGTGCGCACCGGCCTGGACGTCCTCGACCGCGACGGCCTGGACGCCCTGACCATGCGCCGCGTCGCCAAGGAACTCGACACCGGCCCCGCCTCGCTCTACGTCTACGTCGCCAACCGCGACGACCTCATGGCCGCCATGCTCGACGAAGCCCTCGGACAGGTCCGCCTGACCTGGGAGGGCACCTGGCAGGAACAGCTCCAGGCCCTGACCACCGCCGCTGTCGAGGCCATGAGCCGCCACGAAGGCCTGGCTGCTGTCGCCCTCGGCACCATCCCCACCGGCGACAACGCCCTGCTCGTCCTCGACCGCATGCTCGCCCTCCTCAAACAGGGCGGCCTCGACGACACCACCGCCGCCTGGGCCGTCGACCTCCTCTGGCTCCACACCGCCGCAGCCGCCACCGAACAGAGCACCTACAACACCAAGGGCGCAGACGAGGAGACCACCGTCACCGCGGCCGACCGCCGCTACGCCGCCCTGCCCGCCGACCGCTACCCGATGATCACCTCACTGCGCCAGGCCCTGTTCTCCCCCGGCGACCGCGACACCTGGAGCCTGAACGTCCTCATCAACGGCATCCTCCACACCCCCGCCCGCTGACCCCGGCTGGATGGCGGGCTGATCACCACACGATGGCCGACGAAGTGCCGCACCGGAGGACGGACCGGGGTTCCCCGGCATGACCCGCCCGAACACCACGCCCCCGGCAGACCGTGGACGAACGCCACCACCGCCGGTCCCACGACGACACCCGGACGAAGCTCTGCTGCCATAAGGCACCTGGGGCGCTCAGCGTGCTGCGATGCCCTGGCCCTGGTAGATCTCGTCGTAGTAGTGGATCACCAAGGGGCGGGTGAGCATGGCCTCGAAGGCGGCGGTGAAGCCGTGTGCGGTGCGCCAGGCGAGGTAGTCGGCGTAGTGGTGCGCCTCGGTCCACTGGGTCAGGCCTACGACGTGGTCGGCGTCGTTCTGGTCGCGCAGGATGCGGATCTCCTCGCAGCCCTCGTGCTCGAGGCTCTCGCCCAGGATGTCCAGCAGCAGCTTCGCGACGTCGTCGCCGCGGCCGGGCCGAGCGAAGAGCTCGGCGGTGACCAGTGTGCTCATGGGGATGTTCCTTCCACGGACAGTATCGATGCCGGTCCTCCACCGGGGAGCAGCTGAGCGGGGCTTGGGGGCAGGGCAGCGCAGCCAGCCATCGCCGGGGCCCGCCTTCAGTAGGGAGACGGCTCGTTGTGCACGATGATCAGGGAGCTGATCTTGCCGTCGGCGACCGTGAGGTAGCTGGTCAGGACCAGCTCCTCGGGCAGGTTCGTCTTGTCGTACTCGCCGTCGTAGCGCGCCCGCACGATCGTCAGGGTGCCGTGGTGCGCGACCTCCGTCACGTCCATGGTGACTTTGTCGTCGACCAGTTCGCGGCGCACCCAGGCGCGGATCGATGCGGTGCCGACGAATTCACGGCGCGCGTCGTTGACCACGGCGTCGTCACAGAAGGTCGCCATGATGGCATCCAGGTCGAAGGCATTGACCGCCTTGATGTGGGCGGCGAAGACCTCGGGCAGTGCAGCGGCAGTCCGGCCGACGGTGTTCATGGGGGCCCTCCTTCGATGACCTCGGCACCGTGCGGTGCCTTCTCCAAAAACGTTGCGCCCTGCCCCCACAGGAGAGTCAAACGGGGGTCATCTACTGGACCCTCCGGCAGGGGGAGGGTTGATACTGACGCCATGCACACAGGCTTGACGGTCGGCGAGTTCTCCCGGGTGACCCATCTGAGCATCAAGACGCTGAGGCACTACCACGACGTCGGACTGCTCGCGCCGGCCGACGTCGACCCGGGCACCGGCTACCGGTACTACTCCCTGGACCAGGTGCCCACCGCACAGGTGATCCTGCGCCTGCGCAACCTGGACATGCCCGTGGCGGACGTGAAAGCGGTGCTCGCCGCAGAGGACGTGAGTACCCGCAACGAGTTGATCAGCGCGCATCTCGCACGACTGGAGGACCGGCTCGCGCAGGCGCAGAGCGCCGTCGAGTCGCTGCGCGAGCTGCTGTCCCGGCCGGCGCACGGATCGACCATCGAGTACCGCACGGTCCGTGAGCAGCCGGCGATCGGCATTCGCGAAGTCGTCGACCGGCAGGACGTGGTGAGCTGGTGGCAGGGCGCCCTCGGCGAGCTGCACGGCTTCGTCACGGCCCGGGGACTGCGCCGCACCGGCCCGATGGGCGGTCTGTTCGCGAGCGAGCTGCTCCAGGACGAGCACGGTGAGGCGCTCGTGTTCGTCCCTGTCGACGGCGATGTGCGCCCGGTCGGCCGGATCGATGCAGTGGTCGTGCCCGGCGCGGAACTCGCGGTCGCGGTCCACCACGGCCCCCTCCAGACCATCGATCTCACCTACGGCGACCTGGGCACCTACGCCGCACGCCACGAAATCGGCGTCGACGGCCCACTGCGCGAGTTCTACCTGCGCAGCCCCCTCGACGTGGCCGACGAGCACGACTGGGTCACCGAGGTCGGCTGGCCCATCTTCCGCTCGAACGGCTAGCGGTGGTTCGCTCACGCCGGAGCGGTTGCGACGCGCCTTGATCCGGGCCCGAACCTTCGCGCCGCGCCCGGACGGCGGTTTGCCGGAGCCTTGGAGGCAGGCGATCCGGCCCACACGTCCCCTCGCACGGAACCGGCCCGGCGGTTCCCGACCGCCGCCTTCAGACCTCCACCACCGGTTGAGCAGCCCCGCCACCGGTGCTCTCCTACAGGTGTCACATACTTCACGAAGGAATCGCCATGTCCTCTCACGATCCGATCTCACCCCAGGAGGCCGCCGACCGGCTGGCCATCAGGGAGCTCATCGACGCCTACGCCCACTGCGCCGACCGTCGGGACGCCAAGGGACAGATGGCCCTGTTCACCGAGGACAACCGCTTCCTGATCTTCATGGACGCCTCCGCGTCCGAGCCGACCCAGGAACTGCACGGACGCGAAGCCCTCGCGCCGGTCTTCGAAAACCTGAACGCCTACAAGGTCACCACCCATTTCAACGGCCAGAGCACCGTGACACTGGACGGCGACCGCGCAAGCGGCGAGAGCTACTGCCTGGCCCATCACATCTCCTACGGCACGGATGCCGAACGCACGATCATGATCGCGTCCATCCGCTACCTGGACCAGTTCGTCAAGCGCGAAGGCGAGTGGTTCTTCGCCGAACGACGTCTGATGGTCGACTGGACCGACACTCGCCTCAGCACTCCCTGAATCGCTCAGCCAGGCCCACACGTAGCCCGGTCCAGCTGGTTTCAACTGGCGAGCGAATGCATCCGGGAACGGCCTGGGGGCGCACGGGTCGCCGAGCCCGCGCTGGATCCCCGGCTGCCCGCTGCCGTGCTCGGGCGAGCCGCCTTCGCGCGCGGGCTCACTGATGGTGGGCGTTCACGGCGGTACGCACCTGGTCGAGGTCGACGCCGCCCGCACCGTGGCCGACGCCGGGGAAGCAGACCGCTCGATCCCGGGCATCGCGCTGGCCGCCCTGTCCCTGCTCGTGATGCCGGTCCTGTCCGCCGCCCAGCGCAAGACCGGGCGGGAACCGGGCTCGGCGGTCGGCGACTCCAAGCAGACCCTGCTGTGCACCCACCTGTCCGCAGTGCTGCTGGCCGGACTACTCGCCAACGCCGCCCTGGGCTGGTCCTGGGCCGACTCCACCAGCGCCCTGGCCATCAGGCCAAGGAAGGCCGCGACGCCTGGCACGGAAAGGGCTACTACGCGCCCCCACTGAGTGGTACTTCCTCGCACGCGTCCGGATCCACGGCGAACCGGAACCGGAATGTGTGGCTGGAGCCCGCGGGGAGTGCGCCAAGCGCGGCGCGGTGTGTAACGCAGTCGCTTGCCGTGCGGGCCCGCGAAGTCCTCCCCACGCCCGACACCGTCCGCCGGCGGAATCCCCGGGCTCGTACAGCAGCCTGCACCGCCCCTATCGCGGATGCGTCATAGCGGTGCTGACCGTCGACATGCTCCGCGCGACAGGCCCGCGTCAGCCAATCTGTTCGGCTAGGGCGACGATGATGCCTGCGGGGCCGCGGAGGTTGCAGAGCCGGAAGATGTTCTCGTACTGCGCTACCTCGCCGAGGAGTTCGGCGCCGTGGGCGCGCAGGCGGGCGATGGTGTCGTCGATGTCGTCGACGACGAACATGACACGATGCAGGCCCAGCGTGTTGGGCGGAAGGTTCCGCGGCTCGGCGTCGGATACCGCGGGGGTGTGGTATTTGGTCAGCTCCAGCTTGCTGTGGCCGTCCGGGGTTCGCATCATCGCGATGTCGCTCCGGACGCCGTCGAGTCCGACAGTGCGGTCCGCGTAAAGGCCTTCGATCTGCGCCTTGCCTTCCAGCTCCATGCCGAGCTCGGTGAAGAAGGCGACAGCCGCGTCCAGATCGTCGACGACGATGGCGACGTTGTCCATCCGCTGAATAGTCATGTCTCTGAGCCTAACGACTCGATACGCGGTAGCGCGGGGTCGCCGTGTGCGGAACGGGGATGACAGTGGCGGCGTTGGAGGCGACGGCTCTGTACAGCTGCCCCCGCCGCGGAACACACAATCTGCCATGCAGGTACTACCGGAATCACCATGCTGGCCGATCGCGCTCCACCAGTCCCCGCAGGGCACCCGCTCACCGAGCGGGCGATCGCCTGCACCTGCGAGCGAATCATGAAGGCCGCGGCAGTTGACCCGCGTGCGGCGGCCCCCTATGGGGAGTTATCAGCCTTACCGCTTCTCCGATCCGACTGCTCCGCCCTCACGTCCTGGCCTCCGTCTACCGGAATCAAGGCCACCTGCCAGCCGTCGGCCCGTCGGGAACCGACGGGCCGACGATCCCGGGATACCCAAAAGCCGGACAGGTGACTGATTCCTTGGCGGCTGCCCGTTCAGCCCGTGCCGTCCGGTCCGCCGCCGCGGATGCAGCGCCAGGTGTTCGGGCCCACTTCCCCGTCCTGGGCGATGTTGCAGGTGCGCTGCTGCTGCTTGACCGCAGCCTGGGTGAGCTGGCCGAAGATGCCGTCCACCTGCCCGGGGTCGGATCCCCAGTACTTGGCCAAGCACTGGATCTCGCGGACCTCGTCCCCGCTGGCACCGGTGCGGACAATGTCCGTCCAGGCCCAGCTGTAGCCGGCGGTGAAGCCGTGGTACTTCTCCGCGACCCGCCACGACACCGTGCACGCAGCCGGCGCCGCGACAGTCTGCGCGCCGGCGGTCGCGGGCACAGCGACGCCGGAGAAGCCGACGGCCAGCGCGGCAGCCACCGCGGTCCTGAGGGAGCGTCTGGTCACTTGTTCTCCTCTGGCACATCGTCGATCCTGACCCAGAAGGGGTCCTTGGCGATGAGGTGGTCGCGGACGTACCAGTCAGCCAAGTATCTGCCCGCCGGCCCGTTCTCCGCCGCCCCGGGCACGTAACGCACGGAGTAGTACCACTTGAAGTCCGGCGATGCGGGGTCGTTGTGCCGCGTGTGGTACGACGCGCCTTCCCAGGTAGAGGCAAAGGGGTACTCGTCGCACTCCAGACCACCTACGGGCGGCCGCGGAGCGGTGACACAACTGGTCTGGACCTGCTGCCGGTTGGCGTCATAGTAGCTCAACGCCTCCGGACTCGATCCGGGGTAGAGACGCGTCAGCGGTTTCCGGTTCTCAGGCTTGGCATCCTTGTCCCCCGGGATGGCCCACTTCATACTCGGGAATTCGGTTGCCGGATAGGTCTTCTCAGGGTGCTTCTGCGCCGTGTAGATGTGGTCGGCCAGGTTCGGGTACTTCTTGTACGAGTAATGCAGGGTCGACTCGACCTGATCGTAGAGGCACCCTCCCTTCATGCTGCCGCCGTAGTCCAGGAGAGGCCTGTCACAGCGAAAATCAATCACCATGGCCCGGGGTGAGACCACCTGGGAGTAAACGGCAATCTCAAGGCGGTGGTAGTTGACCTGATCCTGATTGTCATGAACCCCGTCACGACCGCCGGGCGAACCATAGGTCGAGACATGCAAGGCGGCTGCCGTGTCAGGGTTGCTCTGCCACTCGCCGATCGTCGCATTCACCGAACTCGAGTTGTACTCGCAGGTGGCATTCGGGGTTTTCCCGCCCGCTGCACATGTCATGGATACGACGAGCGGCGCATCCGGCTTCGGCAGACCAAAAATCTGGTTCAATTTATCAATATAGAGAAAATACTTCATCTCCTCGTGGTCACGGTACCCTTGGCCGAGGACAGTCATCCGGTACTCGTACATCCCGATGACTACGTTCTCCGCATCGAGTATGTAGTACTGCCGATGAGTTATGGAGCACACTGCGAACCGGTTCTTGTAATACCACTGGACATCGGTTCCGTCGTCACGTTTTCGGCACTCGTCCAGACCGTAGTAGTCGTAGTCAGCCGCCATCACCGGATTCTGACGGTCCGTGACCCGCGTTCCGGGAGGCGCATGTACGGCGTGGCCGAGGGCCGGCCCGCCGTTGTGGGAGACCCAGGCCCTGTCGCTCCCGGAGGGAATCCGTGGCCGTCCCGCCGAGGCCGCGGACGGGCTCACGAGCGCCAGCATCACGGCCAAGGCCACGACGGACATACATGCGACCGCCCGCACCGCCCGGGTGCGTACGCGTTGCCGGGCTACTTCCGACACGTCAGCTCCCCACTACCAGTCAATGGCATGCACATAACGAGGCGTGACGTATGCGGACGCTAAACGGCCCCGCAAGAGCCGTCCAGCAAGGGAACCGGCCAACCACGACGCCGGTGTCCGGAAGACCCGCTCCCCCAGACGCCACGCACAGGGACAGATGATCCCAAGGGCTACCGGGCGTTGCTGACAGGCCCTCGCCCGGACCGATCCGGGCGAGGGCCTGTTGCTCTGGCCGAGGTGGTTACAGCACCTACCCGGCCTTGAGCACTGTCCAGTTTTCGTACGGCCTGCGACCCACACGCCCTGGGTCCACATCGTTGGTGACCACGCGCTCCTTGGGTAGGTAGGAGCTGCACACGTGGTCCCAGCCGTCACAGTCCTCGTTCGGGTCGAGGTCCGACTCGATTGCGAGGAACGTTCCGTTGGCGTAGTTGGCGAATCGGTTGCCGTCCGAGAGCTGCCATTTCTGCGTGTCCTTGTTCTGGCAGGCGGTCAGGGTGACGTCTCCCCATGCGCCGTAGGGCTCAGCGATTGTCCGGCCTGCGGATTCCACACACCACTGACCGTCGCCGGTGGTCAGGCGCCCGTCACGGTGGTAGGCGAACGCCTGTGTCCCGTCGTTGGCGACCTTGTCGGTGTGGGTCAGCTTCTTGTTCGCCACGTCGGCGGTGAGGTACAGGCCCTTGGTCTGCAGGCGGACAGGGGTGTCGAACGGCATGAAACCGGGGTCCATCCAGCCCATTCCCTTGAGGGCTTTTTCGACTTCAGCGGCGTCGACCTTCTTCGGGGTGAAGTTCCAGATCGCGCACGCCTGCTCGTCGTACCAGGGACCTTCGTTACCGCGGTCGTCCTTTTCGCAGGCCATCTCCTTGCGGGCGCGGCCGTCGATGTGGCCGTCGTAGGACAACTCGGCCCACCGCTCCCCGAACGGGGTCACGAACTTCTGCTGGGTGGCCTTGTCCTCCCAGAGCTTGTTCAGCTTGTCCGCCAGGCCGCGGGCCACCGCCTTGCGGATCTCGGCGACCGACCTCGTGGCAAGAGCATCGGTCTTGGTGTCGGCGTCGGCGAACTGCTTGTCGGCTGCCCAGGTCTTGGTGCCCAGGTCTGTGCCGTCCGGGACCGTCCCGGACGCATCGGCGGTTTCGATGGCGCGTGCGAGCCCCTTGGCGGTGGCACGCTGGACCTCGATCGTCTGCATCATGGCCAGAGCCATCTGCACAATCGTCCGGGAGCCGCCGTTGGCCATCCATCCCTTGCCGCTGGTGTCCGAGACGACGTGCATGACGCCGTCGTGCCACCGTGTGGCCATCGTGTCCAGCATCGCGGCCTTCTCCGCGTCCTTCTTGGCGAAGTTGATGAACTGGTCCACGATGAGCTCGACCGCCATCACGGCCCACCCGGCGGGGCCGGCCGCTTCCAGGCCCAGGAACTCGGCGCCCTCCAGCAGTACGAAGGCCGCGTCGAAGCCGAGGTGGGTCCAGTCCTGCTTGACCGCGTCAGAAGACAGCTGCATCAGGTTGCCCACCGCGGGCATCATCGCGGTGATCGCCGCAGCCTTCTCCAGGTCACTGCTGTCGGCCATGAAAGCCTGGGCGATGCCCTGGACCCACATCGCCTTGCCTGCCGTATCCGCCAACTTCGAGGCGTTGATACCGGAGTGGGTGCTGTCCGCCCCGGTGTGGCCGGAGACCGCCTCGCGTGTTTTGTCATACGGCAGATAGAAGCCGGACGCATCCCCCAGCGCCGCCGCGAAGTCCTTGTCGAGCTTGATGTCCTTGACGTTCTCCACCGCCAGGAGCTTCTTGCCCACCAGCTCTTCGGCGTCCGCCCTCAGCTCCTTGCGGGCCTTCTCCCAGTCCACCTTCCCCAGGCACGCCGCCTCACCCGACGCAGCGCAGAGCTCCTTCGCCCGCTCCCCGAGACGCTTCTCCAGCTGCTTGCCCGCAGCCACCGCCTCCGAACGCGCCTTCTCCCGGTCCACGGTGTCATCCGGCGAGGGACCGCACGGGTTGGCCGTGGCCCCCTTGAGGAGAGCAGGCATCTCGAGGCCGTCGACGCTTCTTGCGGTGGCGCGGACGCCGGTGGCGTCCATGGCACAGCTGTGCTGCACCCCTATCCACTTCTGGACCTTGTCCCGCTCAACTTCGTTGGTCTTCCCGTTGAGCGTGACCTTGATCCTGTCGCCCGGTTCGTTGAGCTGCCGTGTGATGTTCTTCCACTCGTTGATCAGGTCCTGATACGTCTGGGAGAGCTTCGCTCCTTCTTCCCATTTGCCCGCCAGGGATTTCTCCACGGCTTTGAAACGTGTGGCTTCGGATACCGTGACCGCCAGACGCACTACGTCGGCGTGGACGAACTGCCCTCCGGCGCCGACCTTGAAGTCGTGGAGATTCTGGATCGTCTGGGCCAGCAGATATCTCCCGTACTCCGGCTTACCGAGCCCTCCCAACTTGGCGTAATTCTCGGGGAGTCCGGTCTTCACCACCGTTATCTTTTCGTTCGGCGGCGCACTTTTGTTTACATTCTGGGCGTACGCTTCCCACTTGCCGTGGAATGCTTCGAGGGGGAATATCTCCCTTCCGTTGCCCGCCCCTCTTTCCCAGGCCTCGAGGTACAGATCGTCCATATTGAGCAGCAGGGTGACGGTCTTGCCCTCAGTCTCGAGCGGCAGCGCCAGATACTTTCCGTCCCGCGCTGCGTCAAGGGCCGGGATTCCGTTCGCCATTCGGGGTGCGACGTAGGAACGCAGATCCTCGATGAGCTTCTGGAAACCTTCCTTGTCCAGCTCGTCGAGATCGATGACGGCCCCGCCGCGGAAACCACGGTCGATGTCACGGGCCGGCCCCTGCCCGGCAGGAGCGAGTCCTGCCGCGCCGCGCACGGCGGTCAGCGCACGGGCACGGGCCGCGCCGCCGTCGGCAGCGAGAGCGGGCCCAGCAGCCAGCGGTGCGATCAGCGCCGCCAAGGCCACAACCGAAGTGGCCGCAACGCGGCGGCCCCGCGCGGGCACGGCCTGGATCGCCGCGCGGCTGCGCCGACGCACGGAGGCGTCCAACACGCCGTCTTCCTCCAGGAGTCGGGGCCCGGCCAGGCCATCACGCGGGGCTCTCCTCGTACTGCGTGCTGCAAAGGCGGCTGCGACGGGCCCGCCCACGAGCGGCACTCGCGTCGGCCTGTTGAAATCCGGTCTCATCTTCCTTCTCAAATTGGGCATGCCAATCCACTGGCGCCACCCGCATCCCCCTGAAAAGGGCAGGACGGTGAGCTGCACCAGTGGACTGGCGAAACGTGTCTCGGGGAAGCGAGACTGCAAGACGTGCGGCTGCAGCACGAAGAGAGTCAGGGCAGCCCTGGATATCCGGGGCTGCCCACAAACAAGCGCCGACCCTAGAGGTCGGCGCTTTTACCTCAACTCTTCGCAGCTTGCAACCAAGTCGGGCAGCTCTTGGTGAAAGTTTAGCAAGAATATTGGTTGTTCATGATTCAATGGAGACTGGCTGACGGGTAGTCCCTCAGGGACCGGGCCTACGAACGTGTGAACCACCGCTGGTCGGGGTGGAAGTGACAGTCCCACAGGACCAGCGGGGTCCCGTTGGCGGTGCTGCCATTGTTCGCCAGTCCCACGCACTTGTTCTGGCCTGCCGCGGACACGAGGGCAAAGGTGCCGTCACCCAGATCCTGCATCCGCCACCACTGGTCGGGGTGGAGGTGACAGTCCCACAGAACGAGGCGCGTTCCATTTCTGTCGCTGCCGTTGTCCGCCAGCCCTATGCATTTGCCTTGCGGATAGCCGGAGGCGTTACTGCGCAGGGAGACCCCGTCGTCGCCTCTGTACCACCACTGATCGAAGTTGAGGTGGCAGTCCCACAGGACAAGGATCGTCCCGTTGGCGGTGCTGCCGTTGTTCGCCAGTCCCACGCACTTGTTCCCGTTCGGGTCGGCCGCGTTCCGTAGGTTGAACAGGGGGCCGGCTTGTGTCGCCGTTGACGGCGCTGCCGTAGCCGTTGCCCCGGTCAGGGCGAGCACAGCGCTCGCGATCAGCGTACTCATGAGTCCCAGCCGACGGTTCAAGCGAACGATCATGTGGAGTCCCTCCCCATGGCTGCCTCTCAGGCGTCGCTCAAGGGTGGCTGCTGTACTCGGCTCCGTACACCCCTGGAACCGGACAGGTACTGCGCTTTCTCATGGGCCCTGGCCCGAACGTCGCCTGACACTCCTGGGCTGTAGTGTCCGTGGACCGGAAGCCGATGGCCACGGCGACGGCGCCGACAAGAACCACGGACTACCGCGTCGTCCGGTCTATCAGGCGGGCGAGTTCGGTGACGTACGGCGGCTCGAACAGGGTTAGGTGGTCTCCTTCCAGGACGTGATGGGTCAGCCGGGCAGGGTCACAGGCACGGGACCAGGAGCGGATCGCGGCGCGCCGGAAGTCCCCGTTCTGTTTGTCGGCCTGGACGAGTGCGACCGGGCCGGCGTACCGCGACGGGCGGTAGGTCCGGGCGGCCCGCAGATGGGCGCGGTTGGTGCGCCGTCGGAGGTCCAGCCGGAGCAGCTCGGCGGCGCTCACGTCCTCCTCCCCCACTGTGGCGTCCGGCTTCCCCCGGTCGTCGTCCTCGTCGAACTCCGGGAGCTGTGCGGAGAGGTAGCTCTCGACGAGGAAGACCATTTCCGCGCGCTCACCCCGCAGTTCGAGCAGCCGGGCCATTTCGAAGGCCACCAGCCCGCCCATCGACCAGCCCAGCAGCAGATACGGGCCGGTCGGCGCCACCGCGCGTACGGCCGCCAGATAGCGGGCGGCCAGCACCTCGACGCTCCGGTCCTCGTGGTCGGCGCCGTCCGTCGATGTCTGGAGGGCGTACAGCGGACCGCGCAGCTCATGGCAAGCAGCGAGGTGGCGGAAGCCGGTGGCCTCGCCGCCCGCCGGATGAACGCAGAACAGCGGGGTGCCCTCACCCCGGGGCCGCAGCGCCACGATGTCGTCAGGAAGGGCGGGCGGGACGGCGTTGCCCGTCTTGAGCAGCCGAGCCAGGTGCCCCGGCGTGGCCGCCCTTCCGGGCCGCCTCACCTCATGGGCCGTCCCCGGACGCGGTTCCGGTTCCGAGAACAGGACGGGAACCGGGAGCTTGGCGTGGAACTCCTCGTTGAGCCGGGCGATCAGCCGGACGGCCAGCAGGGAGTGGCCGCCGAGCTCGAAGAAGTCGTCTTCCGCGCCGACGGGGGCGACGCCGAGCAGCTCCTCGAAGACCCGGGCCACGGCTGCCTCCACCGGGTCGGCCGGTGGCGGGCCCGTCCGGCCCGCCACCGAGACCGGGGACCCGGTGGCGTCGGCCTGGACGAGTGAGCACACTGCGGGCCGGTCCACCTTGCCGTTCGCTGTGAGGGGTATCGCCTCGGTCCTGGCATACGTGGCCGGCACCAGTTGGGCCGGCAGCCGCTCGGCCAGGTGGTCGCGCAGGGCCTGCGCCGTTGTGGCGTGGACGTCGTCGGCGACGACACAGGCGGCCAGGTGGTCGCCGCGTTCCTCGTCCGCGACCAGGACGACCGCTGCGTCCCGCACAGCGGGGTGCCGCAGCAGCGCGGCCCGGATCTCCTCGGGTTCCACCCGTACCCCGTTGACCTTGATCTGGTCGTCCACCCGCCCCAGGTACCGGATCAGGCCGTCCGGACCGATGCAGGCCAGGTCGCCCGAACGGTACAGACGGCGGCCGGGTTCCGGCGAGAAAGGGTGCGGTACGAACCGTTCGGCGGTGGCCGCGGGGGCGCCCAGGTATCCGCGGGCGAGGCTCGTGCCACCGATGTGGATCTCACCCGGCACGCCCACCGGCACGGGGGTGAGGTCCTCGCCCAGGACGAGGACCTCGGCGTGGTCCATGGGTCGGCCGATGGGCACGGGACCGGGGCCGTCGTGGGCACTCACCTCGTGCACGCACACGCCGACGGCGGTCTCGGTCGGCCCGTACTCGTTGAAGATCCTCGTCTCCGGGGCGTGGGCGGTCCAGGCGTCGACCGCGCCCCTGTCGAGGGCCTCACCGCCGAGGACGAGGCAGCCGGTGGTGCCGGCCAAGTCCCCCGGTTCCACGGACTGGTTGACCACCTTCAGGTGTGATGGGGTCAGCTTGAGCAGGTCCAGGCCGGTCCGGCCGGCCAGGTCCGCGGAGAGGACGAGGGCGTCCCGCCAGGCGGGGTCGAGCAGAACGGGACGACCGGCGACCAAGGGCAGGAACAGACTCGTCACAGTGAGGTCGAATCCGATCGAGGAGTGCGCCATCGCACCGCCCTCACCACCCCGGCGGTCCGCACCGTCGCCACCCTCGTCGCTGTCTTCACCGTCGTCGTGAACGGCGCCTGAAGCGACGTACGTCCGAGCGCTCCACAGCAGGTAGTCGCACACGGCCCGGTGGGGCAGCATCACCCCTTTCGGCGTCCCGGAGGAGCCGGAGGTGAACATGATGTACGCGAGGCTGTCCGGCCCTGCCTCGCACGGCCGTCCGGATTCGGCTTCCGCGTCCGTACCCGCGTGCGGCAGGTCGCGCAGGTCGACGCACGCGATGCCCTCGGCCGTCACCGCCTCGTCCGGCCGATCGGTGAGCAGCATGCGGCATCCGGCCCGTTCCAGCAGTTCCCGTGTCCGCAGGGGCGGGAGCTGCGGGTCGAGCGGCACATACGCGCCTCCGGCTTTGAGCACGGCCAGCAGCGCCACGACCAGCGCGGCCGAGGGGGCCGCCTGCACCGCCACCGGGGTTTCGACGCGGACGCCCCGGGCGCGCAGCACTCCGCTCCACCGGGCCGCCCGCGCGTCGAGTTCCCGGAAGGTCAGCCGATCGGTTCCGGCCACGACGGCGAGGGCGTCCGGAGAGCGTCGGGCCTGCCGTTCGACGAGGTCGTGCAGACACCGGCCTTCCGCCGGGACCGGCAGGCGGTCCCGCATCCGGGCGGCACTGGCCGCAGGAGGGAGGCTCGCCTCGCGCACGGGGGTGGCGGGCGCGGCCAGCAATTCGGCGAGCAGTGCGGCGTACTGGTCGGCGATCACCCGGACATAGGCGTCGTCGAACTGACGGCCGTCGTAGTGCCAGGTCGTGCGCCCTTCCGTCGCGCCCAGGGCACAGGCCAGCCGCAGAGCGTGGGGCTCGGTCTCGACGTCTTCGCAGGCCACGGCGAAGGTGACGCCGTCGGCGCACCGCGGTGCCGGGGCGTCCGCGCAGACGAAGCCGATGTCGCGCCCCGCCTGCTTCGCGGCACCGGAGGAGGGGGCGTCCTGCCGGGCCTCCTCGGCGTCGGACAGGGCGCGTTCCGCGCGGGCCACGAGGGCGTCGAGGACCAGACCGGGGTCGATCCGCGCGGTGATCTCGGCCCACTGCTCGAAGTGGCCGAGGACGGTGGCCGTCTCCTCGAACTCCCGGCCGCTGAGCAGCACATCGACGGTGATGTCGGGCTGTCCGCCGATCCTGGCCAGCAGCGTCTGCCAGCAGGCGAGCAGAACAACCCCCGGTCGCACGCGGCGCCGCAGCGCGTAGCCGTGGACGGCGGCCGTGACGCCTTCCGGCAGGGGCGCGGTGACGGTGCGGCGATCCGGTCGGCCGGAGCCGGTCGGCCGGCGCAGCGGCAGGGACAGCCGTGGGGCGGGGCCGCCGGGTGCCGGGTGCGGTGGTTCCTCGCCGAACTCCTGGTGCTGCCACTCGGCGAACTGGCTGTACTGCAGCACTTCGTCGGTGGGCGGTGTGCCCGCGTACCGCTCGGCCAGCTCGTCGACGAGCAGCCGCAGCGTGTGGCCGTCGGCGGCCAGGGCGGTGGTGGTGAGCAGCAGCGCGTGCCTGCGGGGGCCGAGGCCGAAGAGGGCCGCCCGCAGCACCGGGTCGTCCGGCCCGCCGTGGGGCAGCTCCCGCCGTGCGCGGACCTCCTCGTCGATCCTGTGCGGGCGCGCCGTTTCGTCCAGGTGCCCCAGCTCCTCGTGGGACCAGCGCGGGCCTGCACGATCCGCGTCGTGGACGACGAGCAGCGCGGTGCGGGCGCCCGGCACCCGCCGGTAGACCGAGCGGAGGATCTCGTGCCGGTCCACTGTGTCGTGCAGCGCGGACGTGAGCCGGTCCGTGTCCAGTTCGCCGTCGATGGTGACGAGCACCTGTGCCCAGGACGGCTCGCCGAGCTCGGCGAGCTCCCACAGCCGCTGTTGCTGGAAGGACATCCGGAATCCCTCCACCTGCCGCGCCTGCTGCGTCTCCGCCGTCACCGGTACCTCACCATGCCGCCCATGGCGACGAGGAGTTCGCGCTCGCCGCGGAACGGGTTGCGGGCATGGGCGGCAAGGATGTTGTCCAGCAGCAGTACGTCACCGCGCTCCCAGGGGAAGGAGACCTCCAGCTCCTGGTAGATCCGCAGGATCTCGCGCATCGCCTCGTCGGGTATCGCGGTGCCGTCGCCGAACCGGCAGCTGCGCGGGAGTTCCTCCGGGGCCATGGCGGACAGCAGCGACTGCCGTACTTCTGTGGAGAGGCAGGCGGTGTGCCAGTGCTGCGCCTGGTTGAACCAGGACCACTCGCCGGTGCGTGGATGGCGCAGCACGGCGGGCCGTACGGCCGTGGTGCGCAGCCGGTTGCCGTACCACTCGTAGCGCAGTCCCTGCCGGGCGCAGCGGGCCTCGGCCTCGGCCCGGTCCCCGGTCCGGAAGACGTCCCGCCAGTCGAGCCCGAGCCCGGTGCCGTAGTTGCGGACGTACATGACCCCCTTCGCGGTGAACTCCTCGCGCAGCGCCGGGTCCAGCCCGCGGTGGACGGCGCGGCTGTCGACCACGGGTGTCTCGCCGCCGGAGTCGGCCGGGCGGGCGCAGCAGAACCAGATGCGGGTCGGGCCCTCGTCGTTGAAGGAGTTCTCGTTGTGCCAGAGCAGCTTCTCCTCCGGTGGGAAGAACACCGGCGTGTAGACGTTGCCGCCGAGTGCGGCGCGCGGGTGCTCGCCGTTCTCGCCGAAGAGGTCGTCGACGAACACGGAGGCGAAGCGTTCCAGGGCGTCCGGGTCGGTGACGGCGAAGCCCCGGAACAGCAGCGCGCCGTGCCGTTCCAGATCGGCGTCGAGCCGGGTGCGGTGCGTGCGGGCCCAGGCCACCGGGTCGACGTCGGCGCGGGCCGGCCGCAGCACGAGCGGCAGGTCGGCTCCGTCCCGCAGCGGCTCCCGCACGACCACGTCGTCCGAGGCCACGGCGACCTTGGTGGGCCTGATCCCTCGCAGGGCCCCGGGGCCGCGCCGCCCGGCCCGCCCCGGCGCGGAGCGGGCCGTGGGTTCCGTCGTGGGCAGGGGTGCTTCGGCGATCGAGGCGTCCGGCCGGGCGGCCATGTCCGCGACCAGCGTGACGTACTGTTCCCGCAGTTCTTCCATGGTCGACGCGTCGAAGAGGTCGGGGTCGTAGTTGAGGAACCCGGCGATCCCGTCGTCGTCCTCCTCCAGGACGAGGGTGACGTCGAAGCGGCTGGTGTCGATGAGGTCCACCTGGAACGGGCTCAGCCGCAGGCCGGCCATGGCGTCGGCGGCCCGCCGGTTGTTGTTGAGCACCAGCTTGATCTGGAACAGCGGGCTCTGGTTGCGGGTACGGGGCGGGCTGAGGGCCTTGACGACCTCCTCGAACGGCAGGTCCTGGTGCGCGTAGGCGTCCAGCGCCACTTCCTTGGTGCGGCCCAGCAGGTCGCGCCAGGTCGGGGCGCCGGTGAGATCGGCTCGCAGCACGATCTGGTTGACGAAGAAGCCGATCAGTGGTTCGGTCCTGCTGTCGGAGCGGCCGGCGACGTCCGAGCCCACCACGAGGTCGGTCTCCCCCGTCCGCCGGTTCACCACTGCGAACAGCGCGGCGAGCAGCGCCATGAACAGGGTGCTGTCCTCCTCCCGGCACAGCGCGCGCATCCCGTCCGCGGCCGTGGCCGGGATCCGGAAGCGCAGGCTCTCGCCCCGGTGCTCGGGGTGCGCCGGGCGCGGCCGGTCAAGGGGCAGCCCCGGCAGGTCGAGGATGCCCCTCAGGCGTGCCGTCCAGTGCTCCACCAGACGGTCGAAGTGGCCGGCCTCGGCCAGCCGGCGCTGCCAGACCGCATAGTCCGCGTACTGCACGGGCAGTTCGGCCAGTCGGGGCGGGCGCTGCTCGCGGTCCGCCGCGTACAGCTCGGCCAGTTCGTCCAGCAGGACGGCGGCCGACCAGCCGTCCACCGTCATGTGATGGGCCGTCAGCAGCAGCACGTGGTCCGCCGGGCCGAGCCGGAGCAGCCCGGCCCGCAGTACGGGCCCGGTGGCCAGGTCGAAAGGCCCGGCGTACTGCTCTTTGGCCAGCCGCCGCGCCTCCTGCTCCCTCCGCTCCGGCGGGTACGACGTCAGGTCGGCGAGCGGCAGCGCGGGCGGCTCGGCGGGCAGTACGGTCTGGAACGGCTGCCCGTCACGGGCGGTGATCACGGTCCTGAGCACCTCGTGCCGGCGTACGATCTCCGCCACCGACCGGCGCAGCAGGCCGATGTCGAGTTCGCCCGTGAGCCGGACGAAGACCGGGAAATTGTACTGGGCGGTGTCCGGATCCATCTGGTGGAGGAACCACAGGCGTTCCTGGGCGAAGGAGGCCGGTACGGTCCCGTCCCGCTCGACGGGGGCCAGTGCGGGCAGCACGGGCTGGTTCTTCTCCGCGACCAGGCCGTCGACGAGGGCGGCCAGTGCGCCCAGTGTC
Organism: Streptoverticillium olivoreticuli subsp. olivoreticuli; assembly: GCF_003391135.1. GTDB lineage: Bacteria > Actinomycetota > Actinomycetes > Streptomycetales > Streptomycetaceae > Streptomyces > Streptomyces blastmyceticus. The sequence goes on from NZ_CP031455.1 coordinate 605,223, forward strand.
GAGGCGTCGAACGGCCCGCGGATCGGCACCTCCACCTCGAACTCCTCCCGCAGCCGGAACACGAGCCGGAAGGTGAGCAGGGAGTGCCCGCCGAGGTCGAAGAAGTCGTCCTGGGCACGGATGCCGTCACGGCCGAGCAGTTCGCTCCAGATGGCGGCCATCCGCCGTTGCGTGGACGTGAGTTCGACCTCCGGCCGCGCCCCCGGTTCCCCGATGCCGTCCTCGCCCTCGGGTGTCAGCGGCAGGTCGGCGAGCACGGCGCGATCGACCTTGCCGTTGGCGTTGAGCGGGATCCGGCGCAGCACGACGTACCGGGAGGGGAGCAGGGGGCCGGGCAGCCGTTCGGCAAGCCGGGACTCGATCCCGGGCAGTGCGGCGAGCGCCGCGGGGCGCCACAGCGGTGCAGTCGCCAGCCGGTGCGGTTCCGTGGCGGTGACGACCGGCGCCGGCGCCGGCGGGGTCGTTCCCCGGCGGTGCAGCAGCAGGTCGTAGGAGCCGTCGGGCTGTCCCTCGGCCCAGCTCGGTTCGGCGTCGTACCCATGGCGCTCGGCCAGGCGGCACAGCTCCTCCGGGTCGGCGCCCGGCCGTACGGAGTCCGGCGCCGCGCCGGAGAGCCGGGCCAGCAGCCGCAGGTCCCCCGCCAGCCGGGCGTTGGGGATGCCGCGCAGCACGAGCCGGTCGGGACGCTCGGCGCCGAGCAGCGCGCCCAGCCCGTCCGTGTCCAGGCCCTCCGCCTGCCAGTCCCGCTCCCGCGGCGCCCCGGGCCCGGGGCCGTCGTCCGCCGTGCGCTCGCCGGTGACCGTGAGGACGACGTCGTAGCGGTACCGGGTCAGTTCGTTGTCGGCCATTCCCCGCTTCGGCAGGACTCTCACCGAGCCGACCCGCGGCCACCGTGCGGTCAGCGCGCCGAAGAGCCGGGGGTCGAGGCAGAGTTCGCTCTCGGTCTCCACGCCCCAGGTGGTCTCGGCGCGCAGGACGGCGTCGGGCGTGCCCGGCTTCGCGCGGTGGGCGGCGACGGAGGCGTGGAAGGCGTCCAGGAGAGCGAGGTTGCGCAGGTCGCCGAGGAACACATGGCCGCCGGCGGGCAGCGCGTCGATCGCCCGCTCCAGGACCGCCAACAAGTAGTCCACGGACGGGAAGTACTGGACCACGGAGTTCAGGATCACCGTGTCGTACGTCTCGCCCGGGCGGATCGCGAGATGGGCGGGGCCGGCCCGCAGCCCGATCCGCTCGGGGGTGTCAACGGCGGTGGCAACCTCGTGCCGCAGCCGTTCGACGGCCCGCTCGGACAGGTCGACGCCCTGGTAGAAGTCGCAGTCGGGGGCGACCCGGGCGAGGATCAGGCCGATGCCGCAGCCGATCTCCAGGGCCCGGCGCGGCCGCAGCACGCGTATGCGGTCGACCGTGGCGTCGAGCCACTCGCGCATCGCGTCGGTCCCGATCGGCTCGCCGGTGTAGCTGCTGTTCCAACCGGCCAGGTCCAACGACGGGTCGGCGGGGCGCTCCGCGCAGCCGTAGGTGTCCTCGTACAGCGTCCGCCAGCGGCTCACCCAGTCCGTCTCGGCCTCCGCACCCGACAGTGCGCCGACGGCGGTGTCCGGGCTGACGAAGGCGACCAGTTGCCGGGACTCGGGGGTGGAGCCGTGCGCGATCACGGCAGCCTCCCGGACCGCCGGATCCCGGGCCAGCTCAGCGGCCACCTCCTGCGGCTCGACCCGGTGACCGCGGATCTTCACCTGGTCGTCGAGGCGGCCGAGGTACTCGAGGTCTCCGCCGGCCGTCCGGCGCACCCGGTCACCGGTCCGGTACAGACGTCCGCCCGGCTCACCGCCGAAAGGGTCGGGGACGAAGCGCTCCGCCGTCAGGCCGGGGCGGTTCCAGTAGCCGTGGCAGACGCCCTCACCGCCGACGTACAGCTCTCCGGGCGCGCCCGGAGGCACCGGGTTCATCGCCTCGTCGAGCACGTACAACCGCGCGTGGTGCACGGGCCTGCCGATCGGCACCCGGCCGAAACCGCCGGCCGGGTGCGCGCTGTCGTACGCGGCGCAGGCCACGGCGGTCTCGGTCGGGCCGTACTCGTTGACGATCCGGGGCGCTCCGGAACCCGTGCGCCAGGCCGCGAGCCGCTCCTCGTGCAGTTCCTCGCCGCCGACGACCAGGGTGCGGGTCCACGCCCCGGCACGCGCGGGGGCCGTGGCGCCCTCCAGCATCCTCAGGTGCGAGGGGGTGAGCTTGACGAAGGCGAGGCCCGTGTCCGCCTCGGCCGAGGCGCGCAGGGCCTCGCCCGGTGCGCCGGAGTCGTCGGCGAGCAGCAGGCACCGGCCGGCCAGCAGCGGGGCGAACAGGCTCGTCACAGTCAGGTCGAAGGACAGCGAGGAATGCACGGGGACGGCGCCGCCCGCCTCGGGCGGCAGGTACGTCTCCACCGCCCACAGCAGGTAGTTGGCGACCTGGCGGTGGGAGAGCATGGCGCCCTTGGGCCCGCCGGTCGAGCCGGAGGTGTACATCAGGTACATCAGGTCGTCGGGCCCGCCGTCGCCTTCCGGCGGGGCCCCGGTCGCCTCCTCGGCCACCCGGTCCGGGTCCAGCGCCACGACCGGGACATCCGGAGTGTCCGGGACGTCCTGCTGTGCATCGGTGACCAGCAGTACGGCCTCGCTGTCGCGCAGCATGTGCTCACGCCGGGCCTGCGGATAGGCCGGGTCGAGCGCCACGTACGCGGCTCCGCTCTTCAGTACGGCGAGCAGCGCGACCACCGCCTCGGGCGTGCGGGGCAGCAGCACCGCGACCACGCGGCCGTGACCGGCACCGAGGCCGCGCAGCCGGTGGGCGAGGCCGTTGGCACAGCGGTCGAGATCCCGGAAGGTCAGGTCGGCGCGGCCCGGCGCCGAGACGGCCACCGCGTCGGGGGCGGTGCGCGCCCGCTCGGCGAAGAGCCGTTCCACGCGCACGTCCTCGGGGCGGGTGGCAGGTGCGCCGTGGCCCTGGCGCAGGACCCGCTCGCGCTCCTCGGCCGTCAGCAGCGGCAGTTCACCGATCCGCGTGTCGGAGGCGGCGGCCACGGCGGCGAGCAGGACACCCAGCGATCGGGCGAGCCGCTCACCGGTCGCCGCGTCGAACAGGTCCGTGGCGTGGATGAGCCGGCCCTCCAGTCCGGCGCCGGTCTCCCAGACGTTCAGGTCGAGGTCGAAGCGGGCGGCATCGTGGTCCAGGTGATCCAGCGGGGTGAGACCGATCCCGCCCGGAAGGGTGCGAACCGGACGCTGCGGCGTGTTATGAAGGGTGAAGTTGACATGGTAGATCGGGTTCCGGCCGGGGCTGCGCTCCGGGTCCAGTCGCCGGGCGACCAGGTCGAGGGGCACGTCCTGGTTGTCGTAAGCCTCCAGGCACGTCGTGCGGACCTCGGCGAGGAAGTCCTCGAAGGTCGTCTCCGGTACGACCCGCGAGCGCAGCGGGACCGAGTTGGCGAAGAAGCCGACCAGATCGTGGAAGCCGCGGTAGCGCCGGTTGGCGACAGGGGTGCCGACCACCACGTCGTCGTGGCCGCCGTACCGGGCGAGCACGATCTGGAACGCGGCGAGCAGCACCATGAACAGGGTGCCGCCCGTGCGCGCCGACACCTTGCGCAACTCGTCGGTCACGGACGCGGGAACCGTGAACACTGTGGACCCGGCGCGCCCCTCGGGAGCCTTGGGCCGGGGACGGTCGGCAGGCAGCGGCATCGGATCCGGGGCGCCGGCCAGTCGGCGCTCCCAGTAGTCCAGCTGGCCGGCGGCTTCGGCGCCTTCGGCCCACTCGTGCTGCCAGCGCGCGTACTCGGCGTACTGCACCGTGTGGGCCGGCGGCTCTGGCGCCCGCCCGTCGAGGCGCGCCCCGTACGCGGTGCCCAGGTCGCTCAGGAGGACGCCCAGCGACCAGCCGTCGACGACCGCGTGGTGGAAGGTGAGCACCAGGACCGCGTCTTCGGCGGCGAGGCGCAGCAGCAGGAACCGCACCAGCGGTCCCTCGGCCAGGTCGAACCTCACCTCGGCGTCCGCACGGGCGAGCCGCTCGGCCTCCGCCTGCCGGTCCTGGCCGGGCAGCGCGGTCAGGTCGACGACGGGCAGCCCCCGATGCCGGTGCGGCAGGACCCGCTGCACGGTACGGCCCTCCCGGGCCGGCAGGACGGTGCGCAGGACCGCATGATGGCGCAGCAGGTCGTTCAGGGCGGCTTCGAGGGCGGTGTCGTCCAGCGGTCCGGTGAGGCGGTGCACGACAGGACTGTGGTAAGCCGGGCTGTCCGGATCCAGCCCGGACAGGAACGCCATCCGCCGCTGGGTGAAGGACGCGGGGGCCTCGCCGTCGTCGTCCAGGGCGGGCAGCCCGGTCGGGACACCCTTCTCCCACAGACGCTGGCGCAGCAGGGCCCGCCGCCCGGCAGGGAGGCGTTCGATCCTGCCCCACAGGTCCGCGTCGATCCCGTCGGCCGTCTTCGTGGTACGCGTCATGCGGCTCCCCCCGCTCATCCCTCGGCACGCCGGGACTCGGCGAGCCGCCCCAGTTCGGCCACCAGGCCGTCGAGTTGTTCCGAGTCGTCGTCCGCTCCCGCGGACGCTCCTGCAGCCGCCGCCTCATCGGCGGCCCGCTCGACCTCGACGGCGAGGCCGGCCAGGGTCGGCACATCGAACAGGGTCCGCAACGGCAGGGCCACGCCGAGCCGTTCGCGGACCGAGGCGCGCACCACCGAGGCCAGCAGCGAGTGACCGCCGATGAGGAAGAAGCTGTCGTACACCCCGAAGGACCGCACCCGCAGGGCATCCGCCCAGATCTCCCACAGCGCACGCTCCGTCGCCGTCCTCGGCGCCACCGTGTCCGCGTCCGTCGGGTCGGCCGCATCCTCGGCGATGCCGGGCAGCGACCGTCCGTCGATCTTCCCGCTGGGCGTCGTGGGCAGCGCATCGAGCGGAACGACATGGCCGGGCACCATGTGCGACGGCAGCCGGTCCCGCAGCCGGCCCAGCAGCTCCGACGGGGTCGGCCGACGCCCCGGCGCAGGGACGACATAGGCGACGAGCCGCCGGTCCCCGGCGACGTCGACCGCCCGCACGACGCATTCGCGCACATCGCCGCGGGCCAGCAGGGCTGCCTCGACCTCCCCCGGCTCGATGCGGTAGCCGCGGATCTTCACCTGCTGGTCGACCCTGCCGAGAAAGTCCAGCGCCCCGTCCGGGAGCCTCCGCACCAGGTCGCCGGTGCGGTACATCACCGCACCCGCCCGGGAGGCGAACGGATCCGGCAGGAAGCGCTCCGCGGTGTGGCCCGGGCGGCCCAGATACCCCCGGGCGACCCCCAGCCCTCCGACGTACAACTCGCCGGCCACCCCGATCGGCACGGGGCCCAGCTCTTGGTCCAGCACGTGCAGCGTGGTGTTGGTGAGGGCGGAGCCGATGGGCACGCTCGGGGCGTCCTCGGGCAGCCGGTCCGCCAGGTGGGTCGTGGAGAACGTCGCGTTCTCGCTCGGGCCGTAACCGTTGTGCAGGTGCGCGGGCGGCGCGCCGCCGCGCAGCACCGCACGCGTGCGACGGGGGTCCATGACCTCTCCGACGACAAAGAGATGGCGCAGTCCGCCGAAGGCCCTCGAGTCGATGTCCGCCACCCGGTTGAAGAGCGTGCCGGTGAGGGCGACGATCGTGGGCCGCAGCTCACGCATCGCGGCCAGCACCTCGTCGGGCCCGAGAGGTTCGTCGCCGGGCAGCACATCCACCCGTGCGCCGTTGCACAGCGCCCCCCACACCTCGAAGGCGGTGATGTCGAAGGCCGGGTCGCCGAGGTGCAACAGGACGTCGCCGGGGCCGATGGACACGTAGTCGGTCGCGGTGATCAGCCGCACGACGGCCCGATGGGGTATACCGACAGCCTTGGGCCGCCCGGTGGACCCGGAGGTGTGCACCACGGCGGCCAGCCCGACGGGGTGGGAACGGGACCGCGGAAGCGGGCCGACGGGGTCATGGCTGACGTGCTCCGGACCGGTTGCGGTCGCCTGGGCGGGCGGGGAGTCTGCCGCAGGCGTGTCGTGTTCCCAGTCGGGTGTCGCAGACTGCCGTTCGGAGGCGACCGTCTCGGCGCTGTCGTGTTCCGCCTCGGTGAGTCCCAGCACGGGCACGCCCAGGCCGTGCAGCCAGGCGGGGGGTTCGGCGCGGCTGAGGACGGCCGAGATCTCGGCGTCGTCGGCCATGAACCGCAGTCGTTCCTCGGGGTGGCCGGGGTCGAGGACGAGGGGCGCGCCGCCGGCCAGGAGCACCCCGAGCATGCCCGTGACCAGGTCGGCGGAGCGTCGCATGTGCAGGGCGACGACGGAGTCCTGGGCGACCCCGGCCGCGATCAGGGTCCGTCCGACTCGGCCGGCCCGCTCCCTCAGCTGCGCGTACGTCCAGGTTCCGGTGCGGTCGGTGAGGGCGAGAGCGTGTGGGGCGCGGTCCGCCCACGCATCGAACAGGCCGTCCACGGTGGCCGGTTCGGGCAGCGGACGGCCGGTTGCGTTCCAGGCGTCGATCCGGGCCCGGTCCTCGGGTGACAGCACCGGGACGTCCCCGATCCGCCGGTCGGGATTCTCGGCGAGGGCGGTGAGCAGCGTGCGGAAGGCGGTCGCCATGCGGTCGGCCGATTCCGGCAGCCAGAGGTCGGACGCGAGGCGCAACTCGGCCCCGAGGCCGCCCCGCCCGTCGTCACCGTCATCGATCACCGTGCACTGCAGGTCGTAGGGGACCGTCGCGTCGTCCAGGGTGAGCGCGGACGTGGTGAACCCCGCCACGGTGAAGCCCGTACGCCGCGCGCCGGTCACGGCGAAGACCGCCTGGCAGAGCGGATGGCGGCTCACGTCCCGCTCCTGACCGCAGAGTTGGACGAGCCGCCCGAAGGGGACTCCGGCGTGCCGCTCCGCCTCGTCCCGGGTGCGCGCCACGCGACGGACCGCTTCCCGTAAGGAAGGGCGGCCCGTCAGATCGGCCCGCAGCACGAGCAGATCCTCGTACGGCCCGAACGCCGTCCGCTCGGACGCCGGCGGGCGACGGTCCACGGGGGTGCCGAACACCACGTCGCTCCGGCCCGTCCAGCGTGCCAGCAGCACGGCGAAGGCGGCCGCCGGCACCGCCCACACGGGTACGTCCTCCTCGCGGGCGAGCAGCCGTAGGGCCTCGGCGTGCCGGGCGTCGAGGAGCAGCCTGCGGACCGTCGCCCGGTGGGTCGGCGTCCTCGGCCGGGTCCGGTCGAGCGGCAGGTCGAGCGGCGGGAGCGCCTCCAACCGCCGCTTCCAGTACGACAGCCCCTCGTCCAGACCCTCACGCTCCAGCGCCGCCCCGTCCGCGCACGAGGGCGGGAGCTGCGCCGAGCCCGCGCTCAACGCCGCGTAATGGCGGGCAAGTTCACGCTCCAGCACGGTGAGCGAGGCCCGGTCGGCGACGATGCGGTGAGCCGTGAGCAGCAGCACGTGCCGCTCCTCGCCGGTGCGCACCAGGGTGGCGCGCAGCGCGGGCCCGCGGTCGAGGGCGAAGGGCCGGGCGCTCTCCTCGGCGAGCACACCGTGCAACGCCACCTCGGGCACGGATCCGCCTCGGACGTCCGGCCCCGGCGCGGTTCCTCCCCCGAGGTCCAGTCGCCGCAGCGGCACCTCGGCCGTGGCACGGACGGTACGGCGTGGCCCGTCACCGCGGTCGTCGAAGGTACTGCGGAGCAGCTCGTGGCGGGAGACACAGCCCCGCAGCGCGGACGCGAGCCGGCCGGCGTCCAGTGGGCCCTCGACGAGGGTGGCGGCGGACACATGGTGGACGGGGGCACCGACGGCGATCCGCTCCAGGTACCAGAATCTTTCCTGGCTGTGGGAGAGCGGCAGCCGGGGCGCCGCCGAGCGGGCCGTCGGTCGTATTTCCGGGTCGTCGTGCACGGTGGCCTTCCCTGGTTCGCGGTACGGCGGGTGCGGTGACGGGCCGGGAGTCAGCCCGCCGGGTCGGCGCCCTCCGCCAACGCTCCGTCCTGTTCACTCGCCCGCAGGCGACGGCGCAGACTCAGCGGACGCATGTCGGTCCACACGTCCTCGATATGAGCGAGGCAGTCGGCCTTGGGGCCGGTCCTGCCCGCGTCCGACCACCCGGCCGGGTTGTCCCGGCCGGCAGGCCAGATGGAGTACTGCTCCTCGTGGTTGACGACGACCTTGTACAGCCGGTCGTCATCGTCGGGCTTCGGTGTCATCCCCGTAGCTCTCCTCTCGTGGTGCCGGCGCGTCGGTGGGCGGCGTTTGCGGGGGCTGTACAGCGGTCTGCTCCGGGTGGCGCTGTCTGATGGGAGTGAAGGCGGCGACCACGACCACCGCCAGGAAGACGACGGCCACCGCGGTCAGCGGCCCTCGTGTCCCCAGCCGGCCGACCAAGGCGGTGAGCAGGGCCGCGCCGAGAGGCGCGAGGCTGCCGTGGATCGTCCAGAACGCGGAGGTGACCCGGCCGAGCAGATGGTCCGGCGTGACCTCTTGCCGCAGGGACATCGAGCAGATGCCCGCCAGCGCCATGCCGAAGGAGTACAGACAGATCGTCACGGCCGCCACGGGCACCTGCCCGGTGCCGCCCAGCACCAGTACCGACACCGAGCACAGACTCATCGAACCGAGCCAGCAGCGGCCGAACCCCCAGGAGCGGCGCAGCCCGGCGGTCGCGGCGGCGGCCACACAGGTGCCGAGCCCGGCCAGCGCGAGGACGTAGCCCACCGTGCGTTCGTCCTGCCCCAGACCGTGCCGCAGGTGGTAGATGAACACGTCGGTCATGCCCAGGCTGAGGAATGTGGTGACGGTCAGCAGCACGGTGAGCGCCCGCAGCACCGGCGTACGCCACAAAAACGCGGCGCCGACCCGGAAGCCGGAGCGCAGGTCCTGCGCCCGGTCCGCCTTGCTCCCGGCCTCGTCGGCTGACGGCCGCGCGGTGGGCCTGAGCCTGATGAACGCCAGACCCACGAGGGAGATCCCGAAGCTGCCGGCGTTGATGGCGACGGCGGCCGTCGGCCCGAAGAACCCGGCCACCACACCGGCCAGGGCCGGGCCGACGATGTACGCGATCGCGTTCGTCGCCTCCAGCCGGCCGTTCGCCGCGACGATCTGCTCCTTGTCGACGAGGTTCGCCACGGCGGTGACATATGTGATCTTGAACAGCATCTCGAAGACCGAGGCCAGCGCCATGACCACGTACAGCAGCCAGATCTGCGGGCTCAGGGCCCAGCAGACCGGGATCGCGCCGTACAGCACCAGCCGGGCGGCATCGCACAGCATCAGCAGACGCCGCCGGTCGAAGCGGTCGGCCCAAGCACCCCCCACCAGACCGGTGAGCAGCGAGGTGGCGCCCGCGACGGCCGTGAGCAACCCCATCTGCGCCGCCGACCCGGTGGTGTGCAGCACCAGCAGCGGAAGCGCCACCAGCGAGAAGGCGTTGCCGACCTCGGACAGCGCCTGGACCGCCCAGAAGACGGAGAAGTCCCGATTGGACCAGAGCGAACGCGCGAACATGCGAGAGGTCTTCCGTCCTAGGGCTTGCGGTCGGGGGTGTACGGCTCCGCCATGGCGACCGCGATCCGGCGGGGCCCGGTGAACGGCTCGCGGCCGTGCGATACCAGCATGTTGTCGATCACCAGGACGTCGTCCGCACGGTAGTCGAAGCGGGTCGCCGCGGCTCGGTAGCAGGCCCGGAGATGGTCCATGACGTCGTCCGGAATCGGCCCGCCGTCGCCGTAGTAGGTCTGGCTGGGGAGGTTCTCCTCGCCCAGCATCTCCAGCAGCCCGAGCCGGACCGACTCCGGCAGCGTGGTGACGTGAAAGACCGTCACGTGGTTGAACCACACCGACTCTCCGGTCACCGGATGCCGGTGCACGGCATCCCGTACCGCCCGGGTGCGCAGCCCGCCGCCGGGTAGCCACTGCGCCTCGATGCCCCGCTCCCCGCAGTACCGCTCGACCTCCGCGCGGTCCGCGGTGGCGAACACCTCCTGCCACGGCAGACCGACCAGGTCGCCGTAATTGCGCACGACCGTCCAGCCACGCCGGACGAACTCCCGGCACACGTCGTCGTCGACGGTGGCCAGCACCCGGCGGGTGTCGGCCAGCGGGGTGGCACCCCGGGTGAGCGGCGGGCGCACACAGTGGAAGTACAGCGTCAGCGGCCAACTCGCCTGATACGAGTTCTCGTTGTGCAGGAAGATCTCTTCACCGGGCGGGTAGTCGGTGGACGTATAGACGTTCCCCTTGATCACGCTCCGCGGGGAGGAACGCTCGGTGTACGGCAGCGGCTCGCCGGAGAGCGCGCGGACGATATCCGCGAAGCCGTCGGCGCCCCCCACGTCGAAGCCGCGCAGCAGCAGCGCACCGCGTTCGCGCAGCACGACCCGGAGTTCCTCCCGCCCGGCGCGCAGCCGTTCGACGGCCGACTTGCCGGGCCCCTCGACGACCAGCGGGAGCATCGGGGCACTCTCGACCGTCATCGCGGCGCCTTCGGCAACAGCGGCAACAGCCGCCCGGCGGCGACCATGGCGGGCTCCTCCCCGGCGGGCTCCTCGATCTCGCCGTCCGCTCCGGTCAGCACCAGGCTCATCACCCGGCCGTTCTCCGCGAAGAGGAACCGCTGCTCGGTGAGCACGTCCAGGCGCCGCCGCAGGTCGTCCGGCCCCTCCGGCCAGTCACGGGCCAATTGCTCGGGCTTGGCCGGCGAGGACAGCCGGCGCAGCAGCAGCCCCGTAGCCGCGTCGACCGGATGCACCCGGAGAGCCCCGGAGCGGGAGTCCCGGACGGTGAGCCGGCCGTCGCCGCCGACGACGAGCCGCAGCTCACGACGGACGGCTCCGCCCTCCCCGTACCAGGCCGCACGCCACTGGGTGACCATCCGGCTCAACTCGTCGTGCCACTCGACCGCGTTGAGCATGTACGGCGCCAGGTTCTGGTCGGCGAAGAAGTACGCGAGATCGGCCAGCGCCGACTCGTCGAAGGGATACGTGAGGGAGTAGTAGTCCACTGGCTTCAGGACGAGCCCGAACTCGTCGCTCCGCTTGAAGTAGGGACTGAAACGGTCGAAGCGCACCATGTACACGCCGTGCGGCGGCATCAAATGGACGAAGTCGCGCAGCTCCTCGGCGTACTTCCGGTAGACCTCCGGATCCTCGCCCGGGAAGCCGATCAGCAGGTTCCACTCGGGCTTGATCCCGAACTCCTCGCAGTTCTTGAGGAACTGCAGGTTCTGGAACGCCGTCGTGCCCTTGCCCATCAGTTTGAGCGTCGAGGAGGACAGCGCCTCGATGCCGGGCTGGACGACGGTGACGCCCGCGTCCGTCATGGCGCGCAGGTCCTGACGGCTCAGCGGAAGCTTGACCTCGTAAAAGATCTCGGCCCCCGGCGGCGGGTCGAGCCGTGGGAAGACCTCGCGCGAGTAATTGCGTGGCATGACATTGTCCGTGCAGAAGAGCGAGGTGTAGGCGGGCGCGAAGCCGAATAGCCACTCGAACTGCCGGACGGCCAGGTCCGGAGCCATGGACCGAAAAGCCATGCTTTCGCCGTTCAGCCCGCAGAAGGTGCAGTGCGAACGCTGCCCCCACCAGCAGCCGCGGGACGTCTCGAAGAACAGCATCGGTTTACTGGTCCCCGTGCGCCGCAGTTCCGGATGGCCCTCCAGCGCCGCGAAGAAACTATCGTAGTCGGGCAGGAAGAAGTCGTCGATATCGCGTTCCGCGCCGATGGCCTTGCGGAAGCGCGGGTCTCGGCAGTTCCGATCGGAAAGGATTCCCGGAACGGTGTCGGCGCGCTCCAAGTCGTCGTCGAGCACGCACCGCACGAACTCGGCGAACGTGTTCAGCGCGGGCCCGGAGAAGACGAAGTCGACGGCCGGCACATGCTCGGCGACCACCGAGCCCATGGGCGCCTCGCAGTTCGCCCCGCCGAGCACGACGAGCGTACGCGGGCGGCGCTCCTTGATCAGCCGCGCCAGGGCGATACTCGGCACATGCTGGGCGAACATCGAGCTGAACCCCACGATGTCGGCCTCGTCAAGCCGGTAGCGGTCGATCAGTTCCTCGCAGAACTCCCGTAGTCCGTCCCGCGCCGACAGGATCTGCTCACGGAAATCGGCCCACCGGGCACCCCGGTAATAGCGCTGGAAGTACTCGGTGTCGGTGTCGGCCTCGCCGGGAAAGGCGATGTGCCGGAACAGCCAGTCCCCGATCCCTGTGTCCACATGATCGTGACTCGCCGAGAGGGCCTCGTACAGACGCGTCCCGAAGAACTCGGCCATGTCCTGATTGAGATAGCACACGCGCGCTTGCGCCCGGTCGCCGAACTCCCGGTGAACAAGAGTCGACAGCTGTCCCAGGGCGAATGACGGACGATTCCAGTCGGCAAACGGCATGTTCACTAAAGCGACATGCAGCAACTGCGACCTCCCCGTGATCAATCGTTCCAAGTCTAGTGCGCCATGGCTTGAGTCGGCAGGGATGTTCAGGCCAACGGAAATCCCGACGGGCGCCGGGTGAGGTCCGGATGGACTCGGGTCCTTTTCCTGCTGCCGCACAGGCGCGTTCGCCATGGTCGGACGTATGTTCGCCGAAGATTTCGCGGGCGTGGCGGCCGGTCCTCGCGCGGGACGACGCGATCGGGGCGGGGGGATGATCCAGCCAACTGCAACAAGCGCTTGCGCCGGCGGAGGGGAAGTCCGACCGCTGGACGTACGCCTCGTCACCGCGTCCAGTGGACGATGTACGGATGGTGGCCGAGCGCCGCCCCGACCGGCCGGTACCGCCCGGTCGGGGCGGTCGTGCATCTGCCGGACACCGCCATCGAGGAGGGCCGGGGGCCTGTCCTCGATGGCGGCATCCTGGCCGACACCGCCTAGCGTCTGCTGCCGGCCAGGCGGCCCGGCCTCACTTCAGGTGCCGGCCGAAGAACCGGTCCCCGTCTTCCCTCTCGAACCACGGGGTACCGAGGTGCCCGCCCAGATTGGCGTGCAACGTCTTCTCCTTGGTGCCGAAGGCGTCGAACAGGTCCAGGGCCCGCTGCCGGGGGTTCCCCTCGTCGTCCCACTGCAGCAGGAACAGCAGCGGAATGGTGACCTGCCGGGCCTCCTCTCGCTGGGCGCGAGGCACGTAACCCCCGGCGAAGAGACCGGCGGCCGCGATGCGCGGCTCGACCACCGCAAGGCGGATGCCGACGGCGGTCCACCCCGAGTACCCGACCGGGCCGCCGATCTCGGGCAGCGAAAGGAGGGCGTCCAAGGTGGTCCGCCATTCCGGGACCGCCTTTTCGACCAGCGGGCCGACGAGGGACTCGAAGATCTCGTCGACCGGCTCGCCGGCCTGCATCGCCCGGCGGAGGTCGGCGCGGGCCTGGTCGGCGGCGGCGGAACGGGGCCGGTCACCGCACCCGGGGGCGTCGATGGTGGCCACCGCGTACCCGTACGCCGCGGACAGCCGGGCCCGGGCCACCAGCCGGGCTTCCCCCTTGGGCAGGCCGTTGTTGTGGGCCATCAGGATCAGCGGGGCCGGTGCGGCGGATTCAGGCGTCCACAGGGTGCCGGGGATCTCGCCGAGGGTGAATTCGCGTTCGAGGACGCCGTCGTCGAGGCGCTGTTCGGAAGTGAATTGCATGGTCATGCCTTTCGGGAGTGCTCAGAGACGGCGCTCCCGGACGACCTATCGCCCGACCGTGACCCCGGAGGGGAGCACCCATGTCGATACTGCGTTCACGGGTACCACCTCCTCGTTCTCTCGCACGGCCTCCGGAAAAGTAGCAGTGGTCGCCGTGGTCCGCCAACAGGTTTTTACGGAGGCTCGGTGGCCGCACCTCCGTGGCCACCTGCACCGCCCGGCCGCGCAGCTCAATGGGATCCTCAACGGACGTGCCAGGAGTCGGTCACGACCCTGTGTGTGACAGGTGCGCGGCTGGCACAGTCGCCCCGCGATGCCTGATATTGACGGCCGAGGCCTTGGCCAGCGCCACGGGGTTCAAGAAACGCAGCGGACCGATCAGGCGGGATGCAAACAGATGCATGTGCCGCGCCAGCGATTCATCGCGCGCTGCCGCCGAGAACATCAGCCGCTCCCCGGGATTGAACGGACGGGACTTGGCGAAGTCGACGGCCAGGCGTTGGTGACCGCTCAGCCGCCGCCGGTGTCTGCGCGCGTACACCGCGAGCGACCTGTCGAGGTCTCCCCGACCGGTTGCGGCCGAGGCGACCGCCTCTGCCAGCCATTGCGCGGACTGCAGAGCCCACCCGCATCCCACTCCCCACAGGGGGTCGCCGGTCAGGGCGGCGTCGCCGATGAGCGCGACGCTCGGTGCGGTCGGCTTGCGGCTGTGAAGCGGGTAGTTGACAGTGCCGGTGATCTTCGTGATGCGCTCGGCGGAGTCGATGGGCGGTGCCTCGGGCAGGGCGCGGACGAATTCGAAGAAACTGCCCTCCAGGTCTTCCCGGAATGCCGGCAGCCGTTTCTTGTCCGGGAGCACTGCGAGGACCGTCACCCCGTCATCGTTGGGAAACGCGTACGCCATGTCGGGCTCGAGGAACCATGTGTGACCGATTCCGCCGTGCAGCGGAAGGTTACGGAAGTGCGCGAGATAGCCGAACCGCGCGTTCTCGTACAGCCGAGCAGGCACCCCGGCGAATTCCGCTACGGCCGAGTCCTTGCCGTCGGCTCCGACCACCAGGCGGGCCCGGATCTCGCGCTCGCCCTGTGGTGTCGACGCGCGCACCCCCGAGGTTCGCCCGGCTTCCCGGACCAGCCCGGTCACATGATGACCGAGGAGCAGATCGACGCCAGGAGTCTTTGCCGCGTGGGACCTGATCAACGGGTCGAGGGTGCTGCGCCGAATGTTGTACGCGTACGGCAGCTCGGGGCCCGCCGGTGCCGCCCTGGGCTCGATCCATCCCCATCGGGTGTACCAACGTGCCTCGTTGCGGACGGCTCCCGCCTTTTCGAGAGCGGGTATCAGGCCGAGTTCGTCCAGCACCGGGTAGGCATTGGCCGTGATGGAGTGGGTGCAAAGCACCTTGTACGCTTCGGGGTCCGAGCGGCGTTCCAACAGTGCGACGCGGACGCCGCGTCGAGCGAGCAAGACCGCCGCGGCGCTGCCGGCGAGGCCGGCTCCGCTGATGACGACGTCGTACTCGTATCCCGCGCTCTCAGGCCTGGTCATGTGCTGATCGCTCCCTTCGGGGTGCGGTGCCGTTTGTGGGAGTGGTGCGGTGCCAGTGCTGTCAGGGAACATGAGCAGTTGTCAAGAGTTGTGGATCGGTTGATGTGTGATCAGGCTGCGGTGGCCTCCTCCGTACGGCGGACTCGACCGGCTTGAACACCATCGCCAGGGCGGCAGCCGGGCTGCCCGGCCTTCTCCGCGTGCGCGCGGTCCTCGGCAAGTCGGAGGAGAACCGCTTGCGCTCGCCGGTGACCTTCGCGTGCTCCCCTGAGCATTGCTCAGTGGGAGTGCCCGGTGGTGCGGGTGGAGGAGCGCATGGAGGAGTACGTGGCAGCGGCCCTGGATTCTCTCCTCGCCCATGAGCGGCTGGCGCACCTGGTGTGAGGGGGTTACTTGCCGAAGCGTCGCTCACGCGCGGCGTACGCGCGCAGCGCCCGCAGGAAGTCCAGGCGGCGGAACGCGGGCCAGAAGCAGTCCACGAAGTGCATCTCGGCGTAGGCGCTCTGCCACAGCAGAAAGCCGGACAGCCGTTGTTCACCGGAGGTACGGATGATGAAGTCGGTCTTGTCGCGGCCGGGGCCCGAGGAGTACAGGTGCTTCGAGATGTGCTCGATGTCGAAGGTCTCCACTAGGTCGGCCGGGTCGCCGCCGGCGGCGATGTGCGCCTCGAACGCTGCCTTCACCGCGTCCACGATCTCGCGGCGGCCGCCGTACCCGACCGCGACGTCGACCCGGAGCCCGCCCGTCCCGGCGCTCCGGGCCGCGGTCTCCTTCAGCCTCCGGTTGCTGCCGCCGGGCAGCAGGTCGAGCGAGCCGATGACCTCGACCTCCCACGGCAGGCCGGGCGCGCAGATGTCCCGCACGGTCTCCTCGATGATCTCGATCAGGGGCCTCAGTTGCTCGGGCGGCCGGTGCAGGTTGTCGTCGGAGAGCATGAACAGGGTCACGTGCTCGATCCGCGCGGCCACGCACCAGCGCAGGAACTCCTGCACCTTCGCGCCGCCCACCCGGTATCCCTCGCAGAGGTCGTCGTGCCCGGCCTCCCGTGCCCACCGGCGGTTGCCGTCGAGCATGATCCCGACGTGCTGCGGGCGGGGCAGGTCCTCCAGTTTCCCGGCGAGGCGGCGGACGTACACCACCTCGAGAGCCGAGCGAATCGCTGACAGCACCATCACGCCTCCACAGTCTGACCCACGGTCGACCACCGCGCTGAACGTACCAGCCCGGCCGTCAACTCCAGCTCCACACAAGGAGTTTTATGCACACATTCGAACGCATCGAATCCGCGCTCAACGCCGTCCCATGGAATGAACCGAGCCAGTGCGCCCAGGCGTCCCGGGCTGCCCTGGCCGACGGCTCGCCGCACAACCGTCCACACCTGACGAGGCCCCTCGAGGCACAGGCTCTGGCTGATCGTTTCCCCCTCTGGTTTGTGTCACGCTGCGGCTGCTCCGATCTTCGCCGCGTCGTCGCAACCTTCCCCGGACAGTCGGCCACCACATGGTCCGTGGCGTTCAGCCCGGACGGCCGTCTCCTCGCCACAGCAGGCTCCGACGGGGACATACGCCTTGGGACACCACCACACAGCGCAGCACCCAGACCCTCAGCGGCCACACCGGAGTCATCAAGACCCTGGCGTTCTCCCCTGACGGCCGCACCCTGGCCAGCGGCGGCGCCGACCGCACGATCCGCCTGTGGGACGCCGGCAGCCACCGGACCACCGCCATCCTGATCGGTCACGACGACACCATCGCCTCTCTCGCCGTCGCGCCCAACGGCCGCGCCCTGGCCACGGCGAGTTTGGACCGCACCAGCCGCCCCTGGGAACTCGACCCCGAAACCATCGCGAGCCGGGTCTGCTCCCTCAGCACCACCCAGCAGTGGCACAGCCTCCTCACCGAACTGCCTCCCGGCACACCCTGCCTATAGGACCGCGCCGCCGGTCCGGTCCGAATGCCCGGGCTGGACCGGCCGCTTGACAAGCAGGTGAGGTCATACCCCGTGTATGCGGGACCAGCGGGAGGGACCTCAAACTGAGCCGAGCATGTGAGGCTGGGGTGTGCCAGGTGGTCGCGAGGTCGGCTTCGGACCCACTTGCCGTCAAATGGCGGCTCTCACACTTCTCTTATGCCGCCTCGGCATGCTGGCCGGCATGTCCAGACCGGATTCAAAACGTTCTGATCGGTTGCCGTGGTCCGGACTCCCGGCGGAACTCACGCCGCGATCCGCGATAAACAGGGTGTCATCATGGGGGTGCATGTTGCCGAAGGACAGTCGCAGGCGAGCTGCAGCGGTCGTCGCCGCACTGACGGGCTTCGGGGTAGCGGCCTGTGGTACGGCCACAGCGGCCCCGTCACAGTCTCACGCTCATGCGGCGAACTATTTGTATACGTCCATCGGGGAGTTCGACGCCAATGCCAAGCCGCTACTGGGGCGGCCTGACATCAAGGGCGTGCAGGTAGTGGTCCCGTGGGGGATGCTGGAGAAGGAGAAGAATCGCTACGACTTCTCGGCTGTGGACCGGGTGGTGAGTCAGGTCGAGTCACAGCACAAGAAGTTGTTCCTCCAGATCCAGGACCGCTTCTTCGAGCCCCCGGCACGGGTTCCCGGGTATCTGCTGACCGATCCGAAATATGCAGGAGGGGTCACCCCGCAGCTCAACGACGACGGACCTGTACCCGGTCCACCCGGTTCCGTCGCGGCGCAGTGGAACAAGAACGTCCAGGACCGATTCCAGCATCTGCTGAAGGCGCTGGCACAGCGGTTCGACGGACGGGTCGCCGGCGTCAATCTTCCGGAGAGCTCGGTCTCCGTGGACACGGAGAAGGACAAGACTCACTTCACTTGTGACGCATACTTCAACGCGGAGCTGGAGAACGCGGCCTACGCCAAGAAGGTGTTCAAGACCAGCACCGTGGTGCAGTACATCAATTTCTGGCCGTGCGGCTGGGGCGATGAGAACGGCTACATGAAGCGGTCGTTCGAGTTCGCCAAGAAGCATGGGGTGGGGGTTGGCGGACCCGACCTGCTCCCGTACAACAAGCCGCATATGAACAACGCGTACCGGTTCTTGAACCAGTACCGAGGGCAGCTTGGTCTTGTGGCGATGGCCGTACAGGAACCCGACTTCGAATACACCAGTCCCGTCACAGGGAAGCCGTACACACGACAGGAGTTCGTCGACTTCGCCAACGACTACCTGGGTGCGGACATCATCTTCTGGGCCACCTCCTCGCCGTGGCTCCACCAGGGCGCGAGCAAGTAGAAGCTCCCACATCCGGGCCCCCAAAGGGGGATCACGCCGGCCCGTCCCCGGTCGACCGGGGACGGGCCGGGCGGCAGTACGCCGCCACCGCCAGCCCCCGCTCAGCCCGACGGCAGGCTCCATGGGGCGGCCCATCATCGTGCCGTTGCCACCCCGCTGCGCCCGCACCGTGCACCCGACACCCCTGCCAGGCCCGGGCTTTTCCCAGTTCACGACCTTCTGCGACACGCTTCGGGCGACGTCAGTTATGGAGTTCGAGAGTCAGCCAGTTCTGACGCCGGGATATCCAGTGAGAATTCACCGCTCCGTGCCGGACCGGCACCCCAGTACGGACCATTTTGCGAGTACTTCACGGATACGGAATACTTCCCACTCCCCGGAAGCCTCGCCCATTCGCCATGGAATTCACCGGCGCGTTCAACAGTATTGTCGGCAACGCTCCCCGTCGACACCACCGCGCCCTTGTATTTGACGACATGGGATTGCTCCGGAAGGCACTTGTAATTGCTCTTTGAGGTATACCAGACACCTCCCCACTTGTAGGCACAGTTCCGGACACGGGTTGTCGCGCGCGCTCTTCCATTTCCGTCTGTTTCCAGGCAGTGCTGTACGCGCGATTCCACCAGGCCGTCCCGGCCTTCGTAGTCGTACCCGTCACCGCAATACGTGTTCCCCCTCCGCGGAGTCACACCTTCGTAGGGGGAGGCAAGGAAATCCATGACCTTGTTCGCCACCCATGGGTCCCTGTGGATCTCGTTGTGCCCCAGGCAGGGAGTAACGACATTGGTTGCGCCGTTGACGGCCGAGGTCCTGCCGGCTCTCACCGGGAAATTGCTCGGCACTCCGCCGACGATCCCATCGCAGTAGTACCCGGGCAGTTCGTTGGTCCTGCCTTCTCCCACATTCGAGCGGAATGTGGCATACCGAGTCGGGCCCGGTGTGGATTTGGCCGGATCCTCTTCGCCCTCGTTCAGCTTCTTGACGAAAGCGGACCCTTCAGCCATCTCTGCACCCTGGACGGCCAGGGCGGTTCCATGGATCGGAGCAGCGATTCCCGCCCAGTGGGCGACCTGGGAGCTTCCTCCCATTTTTCTCAGATACCAGAGGGTGGACAAGCCGCCCATGGAATGAGCAACGATATCCACCTTCCCGTCAGGCGAGTTCTTCGCTTTTTCTTCGACGAACTTCTTGAGCTCGCCCGCGATCTCCTCGTTCCCCTTTTTTATCGAGTCGTAGCCCCAGGCGAAGAGTTCATCCTCGGCGTAGCCGGCGCTCCGGAAATACTTCTTCATGTCGTCAAACGTTGCGGGCTTACCGCTCCATCCATGGACGAATATGACAGGTCTGCGCCCTCCGTCCTGGCGAACGGCAGCATGCGCCGGTGGAGGCTGAACCTGGAACAGGATCGCAGTGACCGCGCCTGCGGCGACAAACGAGATGAGGCGCTGTCGCACGTAGCGACCGTCCGGTTGGAACTTGCCGGAATGAGCCGATGACATGGAATTACCTTCCCCTCCATGGCTTGAGCACATGGTTGAACAGATCCGCTGCGCCGCATGAGCGTCGAAGCCGGAAGACGAGGAGCGCGGCTTGACCGCCTCGCTCCGTTCCTCGTCCATCGCGAGAACCGTCGAATTGATCGTCTCCGGTCGGCCGACGCTGGGCATCGGTGTTAACCCGCAAGGAATCTGCGGGTTTCCCGCAGCCGGACGGACAGTTCACGCACGTCAGCGGCGGACTCCTGCCGCTACGCCGACAACACGTACTCCGCCGCGGTGCGCACCGCCGCCGTTGACCGCGGCACCGCATCGCGTAAGGCGCGGGTCAGGCCGGGGGGCCAGCCGACCAGGAGCGCGACGGCGGAGCGGGCGCATGCATGGATGGATGGCGAGGTGGCCATCGCCGCCTCCAGCACCAAGGTGGTCGCCCCGGCCGTGGCCGCCCTCGCTCCGCCTGGCCCTGACCGAACCGCGCACCCAGGCCGCCGCGCTCACCACGCCCTCACCGGGCCTCGGGCGCTCACGCGCCGCGGCGACCGCCGAGGATCGGGATGGTGGCCCGCACCGTGGTGCCGCACCCGGTGCCGCCGGAGGTGAGGGAGAACGTCCCGCCGTACGCCTCGCACCGCCAGCGCATGCCCTCCACCCCGTACCCGGGTGCGGTCGTCGGCGAGGTGCGCGGCAGGCCGCGTCCGTCGTCGGTGACGGACAGCACGACGTGGTGGTGGCGGTACGCCAGGGACACGCGCACCCTCTCCGCGTCGGCGTGCTTGACCACGTTGCTGAGGGCTTCCTGGACCACGCGGTAGACGGCGAGGCGCGCCTCGTCGTTCGCCATGGGCGCCCCGAGCCGGTCGCCCTGGATGTCGACGTCCACGATCAGCCCGTTCTCGGCCGCCACCCGCGCGGCGAGCGAGCGGACCGTCTCTGCCAGGTCCAGCCCGCGCAGGGCCACGGGGTGGAGGGTGGCGACGATGCTGCGGAGCACGGAGGCCAGTTCGTCGAGACGGCCCACGGCTGTTCGCGCGGACGCCCGCAGCGCGTCCGGGTCTTCTTCGGTGAGCGCCGCGTCGAGTTGCCGTCTTGTGAGGGCCAGAAGCTGGAGCACCTCGTCGTGGAGTTCTCCGGCCATCAGCCCCGCGTAGTGTTCCTGCCTGCCGATCAGCGCGCGGGCCCTGCCCTGCCCGAACAGCGCCCTGGCCTCGGGCCAGGCCAGCCCTGCGTACACCACCGCCACCAACAGGAAGGCCAACGCCGCGTACCCCACCTCCGCGCGGAACAGCCAGCTGCCGGCCAGGGCCCCGAAACCACAGGCCACCATGGCCAGCAGCACACGGACCTTCGGCATCGCGCGGACCATGACCGCCAGGACGCCGGTGGCCGAGGCGACGGTGAGGGCCGCGACGGGCTGGACGGGCAGCGGTTCCTGGGTGAGGGCGTCCACCGCGTACGCGACCGCTCCGAGGAGGGCCAGCGCCAGGCACAGGTCATGTACGCGGCCGAGGACGTGTGGCCGATGGATCGCGGAGCGCTCGCGTGAGCCGCTACCCATGAGACCCCTGAGCCTCGTGGATCAGGCCGGTGCGCCGGGCGTAGGCGACGAGGTCGGCCCGTGTGACCAGGCCGAGACGGTTGCGCAGCGCGGCCCTGAGGCTCTCCACGGTGCGTACGCTCAGCGTCAGGCGCCCGGCGACCTCGCGGTTGGTGTGCCCGTCGGCCAGCAGCACCAGCACCTGCTCCTCCCGCGGGCTCAACGCCTTCTGGGGCACCGGGACATGCGCCATGTCCGCCCCGAGCGGGGGCTGGACATAGCTTCCTCCGATGGCGACCGTACGGGCCGCCAGGACCAGCTCGGGAACGGACGTGCTCTTCGACAAATAGCCCGATGCCCCTGCGGCCAGGGCCCCGCGCACGAGTGCCGCATCCTCGTACATGCTGTGCACGAGGATTCCCATCTTCGGGGCGGCCGCCAGCAGTGCGGGAATTGCCGACAGCACCGGTCCGGATTCCAGCACCATGTCCAGCACGAGGAGATCGGGGCGACTCGTGCTCACCAGGTCGATCGCCTCGGGTTCACCCGCGGCCTCCCCCACCACCACGAAACCTTCCGGTTCCAGCAGCGCCCGGGTACCGGCTCTCACCGTCAGGTGATCGTCGACCAGAACGACGGTCACGGGAGCGGTCATCAACCACCATGTCCTGGGTATCGCATGGAAACCACGGCTCCTTGTGCGGGGACGGGACGCGTCCCACCCTCCGATACGCGACAACCACTGTCAACCATTCGCACGAACGGTAGTCGGAGCGTCGCGCCATGAATTCATCGCGCACCCGGCGACAGCATGCTGCGGGAAACCCGCAAGAATCTTGCGGCATATCCCGGATGTGCGCGCGGACACAACGTTGGGATTCTCGATCCGCTCGGTTCTCGCTCCGCAAGGTCACAGGCGAGACCACCAGCCTCACCGAATCCGATCGGGAATGGAGAAGCAAGTGGCACTCAACCTCCCTCGCACAGCACTCGCGGTCACCGGGGCGGCGCTGCTGTTGTCCCAGCTGCCCATGGACACGGCAGCAGCCGCGAACAGTACCCCGTCCCTGAGCGTCATGGCGTTCAACGTGGAACAGCTGCCGTCCATCACCGATATCGCCGGCACCCCGGGCAGCGATCGCAAGGCCGAGCGGCGCGAGGCCGCGGCCGCGGTCATCAAGCGTGAGAACGCCGACGTCGTCGTGCTGGACGAAGCGTTCAACAAGTACGCCCAGGCGATGCGCAACATGGAACTGAAGGAGATCTACCCCTACCAGACAAAACTGGTCGGCGAATACTGCAGCGGATCCGACAAGTGGACGAGTTTCACGGGCAATTGCAGCAACTCTCCCTTTGTCGTCAACGGAGGTGTGACGATCCTCAGCAAGTACCCGATCCTCGAGTCCCACCAGCTCGTGTACAACAACTCCGACTCCAAGACCGCCGACTACAAGTCCAACAAGGGAGCGGCGCTCGCGCGCCTTTCCGTGAGCGGGAAATCGGTCTGGGTCGCGGGAACCCATCTGCAGGCGGACGAGACGGGGAGCAGCCCGGTCGAGAACACGCGCAAGGTCCGTCTCGAGCAGCTCAAGGAACTCAGGTCCTGGGCCTCGCAGAAGGCCAAGGGCGAGCCCGTCGTGGTCGCCGGCGACTTCAACGTCGAGTACTACACCACGGACCCGAAGAACGGTCACGCGCCCGGGGGCGTCAGCAGTGAGGTCGCCAAGGCGAACGAGGCACTCGGCGGGGTCCTCGCGACGCCGAACACCTCGGGATACACCTACGACATGGTGAACAACCCTCGCGCCAAGCTGCGCGACGAGAACAACCGCTACGCCAAGTACCGCAACCGGCTGGACTACATCGGCTACATCAAGGGGACGGGGACCCAGCCCTCCATCTCCGACGAGAAAATCGTGAGCTACGACGGGCTGCGCAAGGGAGGCGACCCCCTGGCCGAGATTCCCTCCGACCACCAACCAATCGTTTCCCGCGTAGCCGTCGGCAACTAGCGCATCCGGCCGGGCTCCGTCGCAGGCGTCAAGAGACTGTACCGAGTGCTCGAGGTGTCTCGTTCCGGCTCGTTCTCCAGCGCCGCCATTCGGCTGTGACCGCGCCAGGATCGCGGTGGCGGGCCTGCCTGTGGGGCGGCAGGAGGAGGAACTGCTACCCCCGGGCACGGCGGACGGGCCGGAGAGCGGACGGGAGTGGGCGGACGAGCTGCTGACACGGTCATCGAGCGTGCCGCCGCCTGGGACACCGGGACGCTGGTCGAGTTCGAGGCCGTCGGCCACATCGTCGCGGAGGATGACTGTGCTTCCACCGCCTGCACGATCACGCCGCGCAGGTCTCGTACTGGCGGCTCATACAAGTGCGCCGCGCAGGCTGACGAAGAGCGTCGGGGGTGTCTGAGGATGAGTCACATGAGCTTTCACCCGTCCTCCTCTCCCGTCACATCCCCAGCGGCGCCTCCCCGTTGGGCGGTCGGGGCCGCGCACCTGACCGCGCTGGTAGTCCTGCCCAGCGGTCTGTGGCGCATCGCCATGGTGCTCGGATACCCCGCCGGTTACACAGAGGCGGGATTCGGGCCCTTCGAGACGCTCGGATCCAAGACATGGATGCTGACGCTCAGCGTGCTCTGCGAGCTGGTCGCCTTCCTGACGATCGGCCTGGTACGGCCCTGGGGCGAGGTCGTCCCGCGCTGGATGCCACTGGTCGGAGCGCGCAGGGTTCGCCCCATGGCCGTTGTCGTCACTGCTTCCCTGGGCGCAACCGCTCTGACCGCGCTCTGGGCCAACGTCCCCTGGTGGTGGACATATCCGCATGAGGACATGACACCCACCGGACACCTGCTCGTCGGCATTCTCTACCAGCCGCTGATCCTCTGGGGCCCGCTGACCGCGGCCGTCACGATCTCCTACTACCGCCGCCATCGCACCGCACAGCGCCGGGGATCGACCGACTGAGGGCCCCGACACCAGGCGAGCGGCTGGAATCGGTGACAAACGGGTTGGGTTCATTGGCAACGGACACGGACGGGGCACGGTGCCCCATCTCAGGAAGGTTGAGCATTCTCACTCAAAGGTTGAGCGTTCTCACCGAGTATTGAGTGTCGGGCCTTGGCCGTGAGTTCATCGAGGAGCGTGCTGTGGACAAGACGATCGCTGTGTTCGGCGCCGGCACCGGACTGGGCAGCTCGGTGGCCCGTCGCTTCGGCCGCGAGGGCTACCGGGTGGCGCTGATCGCCCGCCGCCGGGAGGCTCTGGACGCCCTCGTCGAGGCGTTGAAAGCGGAAGGTATCGAGGCGGAAGCGTTCACCGCAGACCTGAGCCGTACCGAGGACATCTCCGCACTGGTCACGGCGATCCGCGAGCGATTCGGGCGAATCGACGTGGTGCAGTACGCGCCGCTGAGCCCGGCTCCCCTGGTCCCCGCCGCCGAACTGGATGCCGCGATGCTGCGGGACTGGGTGAACCTGTACTTCCTGACTCCTGTCGAGCTGGTCCACGCGGTGCTGCCGGAGATGCTGGAGCGCGGCGACGGAGGCATTCTCGTCGGCTTCGGCTATTCGGTCGTGGCGCCGTCGGCCGGTCTGTCCGGCCCGGTACCGGCGATGGCAGCCTGCCGGAATTACATCCACACACTCCACGACGAGGTGGCAGACCGCGGTGTATACGCGGGCACCCTGGCCGTACGCGCAGTGATCGGCCACAGCGAGACCCACCAGGCCCTGACATACAGCGATATGGACCTCGCCGCCACACTGCCCTCCGTCGACCCCGACGAGCTCGCCGACCTCGTGTGGGAACTACTCCTCACCCGCAACCGTACTGAGGCCATCCACCCGGCGGTCTGAACTACCTCTCGGCACTCGCGTAGAGAGGTGACCACTCATGCGGGCGTTGCCCGGCCCCGGGTGCGGCCTTCGCGTTGAGGTTGTCACAGGTTGACGTCGCCGGTGACGTCGATCTTGATGCCGGCAAAAGCACGCTCACCGGGAGCCACCACCCACGCGCAGACCCAGCACTCCGCCAGGAACGCCCTCACACCATCACTGACGTCGGCTTGTCAGGGTGACCTCTGCTGAATCGGGGTCGGCCGTCGGCCGGGGCCGGTTGGGTGCGCGATGGGGCAGCGTTTGGCTGTAGACGACGCTCGTGGTCGTGCTGCCAAAGCCGGCCAGCTCGTCCACGAGCGTCTCCAGGTGCTCCATGTCGGTCGCGGCCACCTTCAGCGTGTAGCAGTCGTCGCCGGTGGTGCGCAGGCACTCCAGGATCTCCCGCCGATCGGCGAGCAGCCGACGCAACGGCTGGTGGCGGTTGCCCGGGTACTTCAGCCGGACGACGGCGAGCACGGGATAACCGACCTTGGCCAGGTCGACCACGGCGTGGTAGCCGGTGATGACGCCCAGCGACTCCAGATTCCGTACCCGTTCCGTAGTGGCCGACGGGCTGAGATTCACACGCCGACCCAGCTCGCTGAGGGAGATGCGGGCCTCCCGCTGCAGCTGCCCGATGATCGCCCAGTCAATGTCGTCAAGATTCACGGCCATGTCGCGACTCTACCGGTAGAACCACGGAAGAATGCCGCCATCACCGGGAAGATACGGTTCCACATGCCGTGATCACAGGGATAGCCTCGACTCATGCAACTTGGCGTCAACGTACCGAACTTCGGGCCCGGAACCGATCCGGGCGTACTGCGTGAATGGGCGCGGATCACTGAGGGGCTCGGCTTCGACCTCCTCATGGTGTCGGACCACGTGGCCGTCACCCCGGACGTGGCCGTGCGGTACCCGGAGCCGTTCTACGAGCCGTTCACCACGCTGTCCTGGCTGGCCGGCCTCACCACGAAGCTGCGGCTGGGCACGACCGTGCTCGTCATGCCCTACCGGCATCCGCTGCTGGTGGCTCGGATGGCTGCCAACCTCGACCAACTCAGCGGCGGCCGGTTCGTCCTCGGGGTGGGCGTCGGCTGGGCGCGTCAGGAGTTCGACGCACTCGGCGTGCCGTTCACCGCGCGCGGTCGACTGACCGACGAGTACCTGGGTGCCCTGCGGGATGCCTGGCGCACGGAGACCGGGGACGGCGCCGCCCCGATACCTGTCTGGGTCGGCGGCCACAGCGAGGCGGCGATCCGACGCACGATCAGGTTCGGCGACGCCTGGCACCCGCTGCGGCTCCCCCTCCCCCTGATGCGCTCGATCCTGACGAACCACTCGCTGCCGGCGTTCGCGCCCCGCATCGCCCTGCGGATGACCGGCACGCCGGTCGACGACCCCGAGCGGCCCGCCGGTGTCGGCACCATCGAGCAGATCCTCGACGATCTCGACCAGCTCCGTCTGCTCGGCGCGGACACCGTCGTACTCGACCCCTACCACGGAGATCCGGAGGAGACCCGTCGGCCACACGCGGCCTGGCAGGCACTCACCGCCGTGGCCACACACAGGAGAACCTCATCGTGATCACCATCGCCGACGAGACCCTACTGCGGCGCGCCATTGGCATCGCGGCCCACGCGGTCACCCTGGGCGACGCACCGTACGGCTCTCTGCTGACGGGTCCGGACGGCGCGATCCTCGCCGAAGCCCACAACACGGTACGGCGCGACAACGACATCACCGCCCACCCGGAACTGAAGCTCGCCCGCTGGGCGGCCCGCGAACTCGACCCGGACACGGCCGCCGGCACCACCATGTACACCAGCTGCCAGCCCTGCACCATGTGCGCCGGCGGCATCGTCCGCTCCGGCATCGGCCGGGTCGTCTATGCACTGTCCACCGAGCAACTCGTCGAACTCAACCCGCAGTCGGGCGACTGGCCGACGGTGGCGCAGGACGGCCCGGCCCTGTTCGAAGAGGCGCGCGCTCCCATCGACGCCTACTACCGACCAAGCTGATGACATCGGCTCTTCAAGCTGACCTTGGTGTGACACAGCCGGTCCTGGAACCCGGCCGCATTGCGATCAACCCGGCGACCGAGACCCGCGCTCCGTACGGGCACAGGATCCGTGCCCGTACGGGCGGCTGTCGGCTTCCGCTTGGAACGGCTGTGAGAGGCTCCGGCGGCCGCCCCCAGGATTCACGAGACAGCCGGCCGGCGGTCGGTCAGACTCGGTCGGCTGCGATCAGGAGATACTGGAAGGAGCCGTCCTTGTAGGAGTTGATGAATGCCTCTTCGATACCGGTGACCAGGGAAGACGTGGCCCGCAGCTCCCAGTAGGGCAGGGTCGCAGGCGTCAGGTCGATGACGGCCTGCGGTACGAGACGGTTGTCGGCCATGGCACGCAGATACTCCCGGCGGGAGTGGATGTTGCACTCGAAGTGCGCGTTGATCTGCGAGATCCACTTGGAGGGCTGACCGTAACGCGGGTTCCAGCAGCCGGTGATGGTCACGTAGCGGCCGCCGACGGCAAGGATGCGGCAGTGCTCGGCGAAGAGGTCGTGCAGGTCGACGTACATGCTCGACTCGTTGTTCCACGAGGCCGCGGCCTGCCCGGTCTCGAAGGGCGTGCTGAGCATGTTGCAGACACGGGCGTGGACGCGGTCCTCGATGCCGAGTTCGCGGGCACGCCGGTTGGCGAAGTCGGCCTGCTTGGCCGACAGGGTGACGCCCTCGACGTGGCATCCGAAGCGCTGGTGGGCCATGACCGACGAGCCGCCGCGACCGCAGCCGGCGTCCACGAGCGTGTCCTCGCGCTGGATGGCGCCGAGGTGGTCCAGAAGGAGTTCGGCCTGCGCCGACTCCAGGCGGTGGAGCTCGGCGATCAGCTTCTTCTCGTACTCGCTGTCCTCGGAGTCACCGAGGGCGGCGTGATCGATGTCGCCGATGCCGTAGTGGTGGTGGTAGAGGCCGTCGACGTCGCCGAGACGCAGGTTCACGGGCCTGGCCTCGTGGTCCCAGTAACGGGCGATGTCCCCCTGGTAGGGCGTCGTCGGGGCGGGGACGAACACCGGGGCGGCAGGAGCGACGCGGTTGGAGCTGGACACGGATGAGTACCGTCCTTACCAGAAATCGGGCAGGCTGTAGCGGTAGGTGTTGGTCTGGTGCCAGTAGTGGTTGCCGTCCACCCACACGGCCACTCCCCGCAGGAAGCGCAGCACGCTGGGGGCGGGGCAGGCGGTGGCCACGGCGGCGGCTTCGGCTTCGAAGTCGTGCATGAGGTCGTTGTGGACCTCGACCGCCTTCAGATAGGCCTCCCGCTCGGAGACGCCTTCACGTTCGGCGATCACCACGGGCAGGTTCAAGTGCCGCCCTGGAGCGGCGAGTTCCTTGGTGTAGGAATACAGGTCGTTGACGAGGGTGGTTGCGTTCCCGGCGAGCGCGATGACCCGCTGCATGTCGGGCTGCGCATGGAGGTCCGCCGGCAGTTCGTAGCCGCCGACGGTGTCGGTGATGGTGGGGCAGGGGCGGAAGTTGTTGAACTGCCGCATCGCCAGGTACTCCCACACCTCGGGGACGTGATCCGTCTGGGCCCAAGCCGCCTCGGCGAGGTACCCCATGTGCAGACGGGCCATGTCGTGCCGGAACCGGTCGGCCTGGGACGGGCTGGCCTCCCGGAGCAAGTACTCCATGGCGGACCGGTAGGCGCGCCGCGGCGCGTCCGCACCGAGCGACTGTGCCCACTGCGGCTGGTACTCCTTCGTCGTGTGGAGGGCATCGAGAGCGGTGTGCGCCAGCAGAAGGCGCCCACCGAGGCCGATGGGCGAGCCGCCGTGGTCCTCGCAGTAGCAGTCGTCAACCGCGTTCTCGGCGACCATCAGCCGCGCGGCGAGCATCAGATGCTCAACGGTAGGAGCGTCCGGATGGCAGGCGACCATGTAGCGCCCCACGGAGAAGCCGTCGAACTGCTCCTCCCATTCCTCGGGGTACAGCTCGACCTCGTCCAGCGCCCATGCCTTGATCCTGCGACTTACCTCCTCCACCCGTACGGGATCGGGCTCCGGAATCGGGTGGTGGTAGAGACCCGGGATCGGATTGCCCGCCGCCGGTGCCCCGGGCGCCGCGGGCTCCTCGGGCCGGGCCAGGTGCAGACCCGCCGTGCCCAGACCACTGGGACCGCGCAGGATCCGTTCCATGACGAGGCTCGGTGGCCTCACCGCGGCAACGCCTTCCCGCACGTCCTCGACGACCGGATCGTCACCCGGTCCGCCGTCGGGTACGGTCACGGTCCCCGCGCCAGGAACGGGGACGAAGGGCAGGGCGGGCAAGGAAGGCAGAACGGGCCGGGCGCCGACGGCGGTCGGCAAGCTCGACTGCGCAGGGGCAGGCCTGGGATCGGGCATCCGTAGCTCCTTGACTCCTTGGTGACGCGGGTGGACTGTCCCGGACCCCGGGCATGCTCGGCCAGCGCCGGGCCGCCACGGCCGTCGCGCAGGTCCGCGAAGCCGACCCGGCCGCGGAGACAAGGCCGCCGGAAGCCGACGAGCCCGGGCCGGCCTGCCGAAGCGGCTCCAACTGCCCTTCCGGACTGGCGCCAACAGTCATCGGGTGATTTCTCCTTCGTAAGGGCGGTGACCGGCGTACGCACACATCACCGGCGAAAGAGGGAAAAGTAGGCGAATAGCCGGGAAACCGCCCGGATCCGGCCTGTGGAACAGTAACGGCCTTGAGCCCAGCCGCCCCTGAAAAACCGTAAATATTACCTCGATGCAGTGGTCTTGCCCCAGGCGGCGTTTGCCCGGGCTGCCGACGGCATTCGGGCCTGGTCGAAAGCCGATGGTGGACACCAGGAATGGCTCTGGTCAACGCCCCCCCGGAGAAAGCCCACTGATGACCGGGCGCCCCCCGTCTCTCCGGCCCCGCCCATGGAAGCCCCCTACGCCGCGTCGCGACGCGGCGTAGGGGGCTTCCTGGCGCGTGCGGCCCGGGTCAGTAGTCCACCCGTGGATACCAGTCACCACGGCCGCCCGGTGTCAGGTCGAGGAGGTGCCAGACGGGGCTGAGGAGGTCGATGCCGCGCTCCTGGATGTCCTCCGCCAGGCGCGGGTGGGCGGAGTAGACGTGGCGGACCGTGCCGTCGGCGTCCCGGGTGAAGACGGAGACGGTGGAGTCCTGCCCGCCGTCCGCGTCCTCGCTCCCGAGGTCGTACTTGAAGCTGTTCTTCCCGCAGCTCAGCAGCCGCAGCCTGGACCAGCCGCGCCGACGGGCGTACTGCCGCAGAGTGGCCGGGTCGGCGGCCGCCGCGATGACGAAGTCGGCGTTCCGGGCGATGTGGTGGGCGACGCCGCTGTAGCCGTCGATCCACATCGTGCACATCGGGCACGGCTCGGTCTGCCGCTTGCCGTACATGAAGTGGTAGACGATCAACGGCCGGTCCGGTGCGGTGAACAGCCCGCTCAGGGCGACCTCACGAACGGGCGCGTCGCCCTCGCCGAGATCGGCGGGGCCCTCGGCGAAGGCATAGTCGTCGACCGGCGCCCCCTGCGGCAGCGCCCGCCGCCGGGCCGCGACCTTCTCGCGTTGGCGCATGAGCTCGATCTCGGCGAGACGGAGTTCTTCCCGGGCGGCGAGATGCTCCGCCGACTCGCCGGGCAGTCGGGTGTGCCGCAACATCGCGTCCTCCTGGGTGGAAGCCCCGGGGCCCAAAAATACTGGCCTGCGACGCGGGCCACATCTCCGGTGGCGGGCGGGAGGATCGCCGCCGGGGAACAGTGCCCGGTGAGGCACTGGCGGAGGATACGAGATCAACATCTCGGATGCCGTTGGTGATCTTCACCCGGTGGAGTGGAGATCACCAACGGCATCCATCTCGGGATGACCGAGCGTGACTGGCTCATGGGGTGAGGAGGATGCGGCGCCGGAGGAGGTCGAAGTCGGCGCGTCCGCTTCCCTGACGTTTTTGGAGCCGGCGGTCACAAGGGCCACAGCCTGATCACCGGATCCGGTGAACATTTCCGGTCAGAGCACCAACCATCGCGTCGAACGCCTCGGTACACACCGAGGCGTCGCCGTCGGCGCGGGCCTGGGCGTACGGGGCGGGCCATCGGGCCTCCACACCGGGCGCACAGGCGGTCACCAGCGCCTCGGTGGTGTCAGCTGAGTACCCCTGCTCGCTCCACACCCGGACACTGCGGTATGCGTCGCGCCGTACGATCGTCCCCCCACCTCGAAACTGCGTATCGCCTCACAGGGGCGCTGCCTCGCGTCGTTGCCCGCTCCCGGCCCCCAGTGCTGTCACGCTCCCCCTAGCGAGGGCACCATCACGAGGCGAGGCGGCATGACAACAACGGACGGATCGCGGCGGCGCTTCTGCAAGGCAGCCCTGGGCGCGGGCGCACTGCTGCTCCCCGCGCATACAGCCCGGGCGGCGGTGGACCGGCCGGGGGGTCAGGCGTTGCCCGCACTGGCGGCGCCCCGTCGACTCGACGTGGTCGACCTGGAGCGGTGCTCCCCGGACGATCGGGTGCTGCTGAGCACGCTGCAAGGGGTGACCAGCAGGCGCAGACCGCAGATCTATCTCTCCGGAGTCTTCGAGGAGGGACGGGACACCTGGCTGCGTGAGGTGGGCGTACCGCACACCACCGTGCCCGGGCTGGACTCCTTGGTCCGCAAGTACCGGAGCGATCTCGCGGGGGCGATCGTGCCCGACCCCGCGCTGCCCGCCACGCGGAACGTGGCCACCACTCTGGCCGGGCTCAGGGACGCCGTCGTCGCATCCGCCGCGACGGCCGCCCGCCTCGGTCTGCCGGTGCTGGACGACCTGCGTGGCCGGTTCGCCAGCAGCTATGCGGCATATGCGTGGGCGGCGCGGAACCTGTGGCCGGACTGCACCCATCGCATGCTCGTCGCCCTGGACCCGGTCAAGAACCTGGAGAACCTCCGCGATTACGCGGTGGCCAACCGCGCCTTCGTCCTGTGGGCCGATCCCACCCGGTCGCAGGAGGCGGACCTGCTCCGGTCGCTGATGGACGACATGCCGGTCAACTCCCCCTATCTGGGCTGGTGGCCGAACGACCAGGAGACCACCGGGACCGAACTGGCCTCCCGCCATGGCCTCTATGTGGCAGCCACCGATTACGTCAACAACCTCACCGTGTTCGCCGGAACGCCCCGCGAACACGTCACCCAGCGCACCGTGGCCGTACCCACACTGCGCAACCGGATCCATGTGACCTTCACCCTCACCGAAGGGGACAACCTCCAGTACAACCAGCACCACATGCGTAAGCTCTGGGCCGATCCCCAGCGGGGACGCACGCCCCTGAACTGGTCGATCAGCCCCCTGGCCGTCGACGTGGCACCGGCGTTCCTGACGTACTACCAGCGCACCGCCACCGGCAACGACCTGCTGGTGGCAGGCCCCTCCGGCCTCGGCTACGCCTACCCCGACGCCTGGCCGCGCGAGCACCTCTCCGACTTCACCCGGCAGACGGGAGACTACCTCGAGCACGCCGGGTTGTCGGCGGTCTGTGTACTCAACCGCGTGAACGGCAAAGACCGTGACCTGTCCGCTCAGACCGTCGCAGCGTACGCACGCGATGCCGCACCACTGGGCATCTGGCAGAACTGGGCCGACCACTTCGGCACCGCCGTGGTCTCGGGAATCCCGCTCAGCACCGGCCGACTGGTCACCAGCAAGGGCGAGGCCCAGAAGGCCCTCGCCAAGGCCGCACAGAGCTGGAACCGCCGGACACCGCTGTTCCTCACCATCGGAGTGCTGGCCTGGAAACTCGGCCCCAGCGATGTCACCGATATCGCCCGCGGGCTCGACGACCGCTTCGTCATCACCCGTGGCGACCACTTCTTCCGCCTCATCCGGCAATCCCTACCGGCCGGCGGAGGGCAACCCAGTTACAGGTAGGGGCAACGGCCCACACCGTGACAACGGGTCGTACACCGCCCTCCCACAAGCGGACCGCGTGCGGGCCGACAAGGACTCCGGCAAAAGTCGGGCCTGCCTGCGCAGACGCGGTATCAAGGCCACGGTCCCGGTCCCGGCGGACCGGGTTACGCAACCGCAAGACGAGTGGCTGTGACCAGCACGATCACCGTATGCCTACTCAGCCTGCGGCCACTCCCAGCCGAGCTGGAGGAAGAAGCCGAGGCGGTCGCTCACGGCACGGATCTCGGAGATCCTGCCCCCGGTCAGGGTGAAGATCCAGATCGCCTCGTTCTCGAAGCTCCGGCCGGTCGGCTCGGGCATGCGCGGGTGGGTTCCACCATGGACACCGCGCTGGGTGACGCGGGCGACCACCCGGTCACCCTCGCCGATCAGCTCCTCCACGTGGACGGTGAGCGGGTCGAAAGCGGCCAACTGCTGGCGCATACCCTCGAAGGCCGCACCCGGCTCGTCGGCCTCGCCATGGATGATCTTGTTGTGGTCCACGACGTCGTGTGCCATGAATTCGGGAAGGTCCATGAGCCGACGGTCGCTGACCGCTTCGAAGAAGCCCAGAACTACCTGTTTGTTGTGATCCACCACGGTGGCCGCACCCCCATCTGATCGATTGTCAGCCACCGAGAGCGTAACCCTGTGATCCACAGGCCCCGTCAACGGGTGCGTGGCCAGCACTTTCGCAACAGGCGCCCTGGACGACCAAATCCGACAAGGCACCGGGTGCGTTGTTTGTGCCAGACCGCGGCGGCCCTCGCGGCGGGGGCCGGGGCCTGACGGTCACCCCGAGGCCCTGCGCAGCAGGTATTCCCGTTCCGGCAGGCTCAACGTGAGCCTCGCGGCCTCCCGATAGTGCTCGCGGGCCTGATCGTGCTGACCGGCCAGGTCGAGCAGGTGCCCGCGCACCGCCTCCAGCCGGTGGTGGCCGGCGACCCGCTTGTCGCCGTCGAGCGTGGCGAGCAGGGCCAGTCCCTCGACCGGGCCGTGTACCATCGCGGTCGCGATCGCGCGGTTCAGGGTGACCATCGGGTTCGGTGCGGTCCGGTCCAGGATCTTGTAGAGGATCAGCACCTCGGCCCAGTCCGTCTCCTCGGTGGACGGCGCCTCGTCGTGGATCGCGGCGATCGCGGCCTGCAACAGGTACGGCCCGGCCGACCCTTTGGTCAGGGTGCCGGTGACCAGCGCGACGCCCTCCTCGATCCGCGCGCTGTCCCAGAGGCCGCGGTCCTGCTCGGCGAGCGGCACCAGCACGCCGTCCGCGCTACGTGCCCCCTGCCGGGCGTCGGTGAGCAGCATCAGCGCGAGCAGCCCGGCGACCTCGCCGTCGTCCGGCAGCAGCCGGTGCACCTCGCGGGTGAGCCGGATGGCCTCCGCGGCCAGCTCGACCCGTTGCAGGTCGGGCCCGGAGGTGGCGGTGTAGCCCTCGTTGAAGATCAGGTACAGCACCTGCAGCACCGCCGGCAGCCGCTCGGGGCCGTCCGGGAAACCGGCGCCCTTGATCGTCTGCTTCGCCCGGCTGATCCGCTGCGCCATGGTGGCCTCCGGCACCAGGAACGCGTGCGCGATCTGGGCCGTGGTGAGGCCGCCGACCGCCCGGAGCGTCAGCGCCACCTGCGAGGGCGCCGACAACTTCGGGTGGCAGCACAGGAACAGCAGGCGCAGTGTGTCGTCGACGTGCCGGTGCGGGTCGTCGTACGGCGGCGGCTCCATGCTGACGGTCAGTTCGCGTTCCCGGCGGGCCGCCTCGCTGCGCCAGTGGTCGGTCAGCCTGCGGCCGGCGACCGTGACCAGCCAGCCCGCGGGCCTGCCCGGCACACCCTGCTCCGGCCACTGCACCGACGCCGCGAGCAGCGCCTCCTGGACTGCGTCCTCGCAGGCTTCGAACTGCCTGTGCCTGCGGACGAGCGTGCCGAGGACCTGCGGCGCCAGGCTGCGCAGCAGGTCCTCGATCTCACCGCTCACGGACGACCGCTCACAGGTCGGCCCCGCAGGAGAACATCGCCGGGCGGATCTCGATCGACAGGCCCTTGACCCGGGTGTCCGGGATGAGCTTGGCGATCTCGATCGCGCGCTCCTTGCTCTCGCAGTCGATCAGGTAGAAGCCGCCCATGAACTCCTTGGCCTCGATGAACGGCCCGTCGGTGACGGCAGGCGTGCCGCCGGTGCCGGTGACGACGGTCGAGTTCGCCGGGTCGGCGAGCGCCTGGGTGAGGATGAATTCCCCCGAGTCCTGGACGGTCTTCATGAACTCGCCGTGGCCGTCCATGATGAGCTTCCGCTCGTCCTCCGAGAGTGCGTCCAGGATCTCCTGGTTGACCTGCATGATCAGGAGGTACTTCATGTCCTTGCTCCTTGTGTCGGGTTCCGCCCCGGGGCGGCTCGACAGGGAGTCGGAGCCGTCCGACGTCTTTCGACATCCCCCGCCCAGCTGCCCGGCTGTGTGCTCTCGCCAGCGGGCATCCTCTATATCCTGCGCACTGGCGTGGCCTGAGCGCGTGCCGCCGCTGCCTGGGCGCCGACCCCCGGCCCTCCGGGACCGCAGCATCAAATCCATCTGCTCTCCATGCTGTTGACGCCCCACGCCAGGGGCCAACCGGCCATCTCTCACGGCACACCCTCCTCTCGAGCACTCACCCGATACGGCCCGAGCGCCGACCGCACCATCTTGTCGACTGCCGTCCGGCCCGATCAGTGCGGCCCACGTGCACCGCGGCCCGGTGAGCACGGTGCGCAAAGAGCACCGATGAACGTGGCCAATACGTGCCGATCCTGAAAATCAACGGTTGTTATCCGTCACTCGCGCGAGCATCATGTCCGAACTGGTTCTCCCGGTGGCAAAGAACTGACCATGGCCCGCAAAAGGAAGTTGTCCGGGCTTACCTCCTGTCCAGCACGCCACGAAGGGAAGAGGTCCCATGTCGTTCATCACGGTACAGAACCAGCTCTACAACGCACTAACCCAAGGGCTGGGTCAGTCGGATCAAACCTTCCAGCTCCTCCAGCCGGCGGCTCCTCTTTCCGCGGAGGGTGGGGACACATTCCTCTGGTCCTTCCTCAACAACATCCCGCCGCTCTCGCTGGACCAGAACTACACCCAGAGCGGCGGGAACCAGCTCTTCTCCGACTACAAGGGGGCCCTGTCCGCGCTACGGCCGGCGACGAAGATCGATGTCAAGCAGGAGGTCGGCGAGGAGAACTTCCAAAGTTTCGTGAGATACCTGCAATCGCTGAGGCCGATACCTCCGGTGAACCAGTTCCCCGACATCTTCTTCAACTGGGCGATGGTGAACGCGCCCGACGTCGCGCAACAGGGAGCGTCGGCGTACGCGGCGATCATCCTCGACCCGATCGGCTCCGCGCAGCAGGCCCTGATGCCCTACATGCAGAAACCGCCCGCGCCACCGGACTGGGCCCGGGGCTACGACGCTCTGGTGCAGGACCTCTCGCAAGCGCCCCAGCGGGCTTTCGAGATGCGCAGCTCGACCACGAGCTCGGACGTGAGCAGATCATGGTCCTCCGGGCGGCGCTCCGTTCTGTTCGGCCTGTGGAGAGGAAGTGAGAGCACCGAGCGTCTGAGTGAATTCTTCGCACAGAGCGAGATCAGCATCAGAGCCTCCTTCGGGCACGTGCTGAGCTTCCAGACGAACGCCGGAGCCTGGTACGGCTCGTCCGCCCTCGGCACTGCCTACGCCAAGAAGGGCGACCCGCCGTGGCGCAGCGGTAGTGCGATCACCTGGGAAAGCACGTTCGGGGCCTCGGGAAATATCCAACGGGTCACGGTCAACCTCCTGGTGGCCGACGCCATGGACATCAGCGTGACCGCCAGAACTTCGTTCAGCCAGCAGGACCAGCAAATAATCCGGGGCAACTCGGGCTCCGGGCTCTGGCCGTTCTACAACGGTAGCGGAGAGCACGGAATGACAACGAATACGCAATTCGGCGACCGGGGCGAGACCACGCTCACCACCAAATCCTCTCCCGGCGTTCCGGTGCTGATCGGAGTCAACGTCCTGCCGATCAGCCGCTTCCTCGGCTATACGTCGGCAGCGCGTGAGCAGTAGCCCTGGTTCAGAGGCGACACCGATGACCTGACCGGCCAGGGGCCGGCGACCCCCTGGCCGGTCAGGAGCGCCCAACGAAAGGTCAGCGCCATGCCAACCGTGCCGCCGTCACCGCCCGACCCGATGGCCGAGCTCCAGAACCGCTGGTACAACGCCGTATTGAAGAACTTGCCGGCTTCTCCGTCGACCACCCAGCTCATCCAGCCCGCACCCCCACTGGAACCGTCCGACACCGCCCTGTGGGCCCGTGAGAACACCGTCCCGCCCGCATCCCTCACCTTCAACTGGCAGGCAGTGGAGAGCGCGCTCTTCTTCGACGAGTACGCCGCCGTGATTCAGGCGCTGTCCGTCCCGGAGAGCACCCTCGTGACGGCGATCGGCTCGGGAGTCCATCAGGAATGGCTCAAGTACCTCAAGGGACTGACGCCCCAGCCGGACGAGGACAGGCTGCCCGATGTCTTCTACGCCTGGGCGATGACATATCACCCGGATGTCGCAAACGAAGGCGCGTCCGCGCTGCGGGACATCGTGCGCCTGAAGGCCCTGCAGAGGCTTCTTCACTCCTACCAGGGATCGCCCCCGAAACCCGCCGAGTACCTCGGCGGCAGCAGGGAGTTGCTGAGCATGCTCAGCAACTCCCTGTCCACGACGATTTCCTTCGACAGTGCGACAACGAGCGGGGATGTTTCCGGCACTTGGACCAGAGGGGTGAACAAGGACTTCTCGGGACTGTGGGCCGGTGCCGACCGGCTTGACGCGACCACCACCAGATTTGCCCGAAGCGTGGTGACCGTCGAAGCCGAACTGGGTGCGTATGCGGTCTGGACCGTCAATCCCGACCCCCGCTGGTACGACTCGAGCCGGCTTCACGAGGCGTACACGAAGCACTCGAGTCCACCATGGGCTTCCGATCCTCAGCTGCACTGGGACATGGCGTTCGGTGAGAAGTCCGGAAGGCTCCAGCGTGCGATCGGCTCACTGCTGATCGTGGAGAGGCTCTCGAGCGTGGTCACCTCGGATGCCGCGTTCCCTTCCGACGACCAGCAGGTCATCAAGGCCAATGCGGCTGCCGGCCTGTGGCCGTTCTTCGTTCCGACTGGCGACGGCGTCACCAACAAGGCCGACTTCGACAATGGGAAGCCGAGACTCGAAACCACTGCGTCAGGGGGTAAACCGTTGGTCATCGGCGCCCATGTTCTCCCCATCGCCAGGTATCTCGGCGGTTCGAGTACCGCCCCCGGAGGAATCGACCGCTGAGAGGGCGTTCCGCGAGCGCTCGGCCATTCTCGCAACTGTTGACGGCCGGTTGTCCGGTTCGGGGGCTTGCGAGACGAGCCGAACGCCCGCACCGAACACTCAGGTGGAAGTACCGCACGGGCGCGCTGTGGCGGGATCTGTCCGAGGAACTGGCCGTTTCAGACCGCGCACAAGCGGTTGCTGCGTTGGGCGGTCGACGGTACATGGCAGCGGATCTTCGCCGCCGTGCTTGCCACGGCGGACGCTGCCGGTGAGATCGGCTGGACGGTGTCGGTGGACTCCACGGTGTGCCGAGCGCACCAGCACGCGGCCGGCGCCCGGAAAGGAAGGTGGTGGCCGGACGAGCCCGCCGACCACGCCATCGGCCGCTCACGCGGGGGCCTGAGCACCAAGGTCCACCTGGCGACGCAGGGGCCCGGCCACTGGCCCTGGTGGTAACGGGCGGGCAGGCCGGTGACGCCCCGGCGTTCGCGTCCGTCATGGCCGCGATCCGCGTTACCCTCACCGGCTGGGAGAGGCCGCGCACCCGGCCCGGCACGGTGATCGCGGATCGCGCGTACTCGGCCCGCACGATCCGCTCACACCTGCGTCAACGGCACATCCGGGCGGTCATCCCGCAGCCGGTGGACCAGTCCGCCACCGGCGGCGGCACGGCCCACGTGGAGGGCGCCCGCCCGGCTTCGACCGCGTCGCCTACAAGGAACGCAACACGGTGGAGATGAGCAAGCCGCAGTGCTGTCATACCTGCGGTTCGCCGTCATTGCCGTGGGCTCCTTTCTCGTTGTGGATTATCGCCATCTCCTGGTGGTACAGCCAGGGTTGGCGTGCGCCGTGGCCGCGGGGCAGTCGGTGGAGGCGGCGGAGTCGTTCGACTTCCACGGGGTCGGCGTGGATGACCCAGGAACGGCGCCGGTCAGGCTGCTGACGGGCGGTGACCCAGCCGTGGGTGATCCAGCCGAAGAGGGTGACGCGGGGCATGCCGATCTCTCGGGCAAGGTCGCTCGGCCACCATTCATCGGGGCCGAGGGGCTGGGCCTTTCGGCGGAGGCTCCGTTCCTGCTGGCTGATGCAGCCCAGTTCGCGCAGTAGTTCGCGGACGCCTTGAGCGCCGAAATGTTCGCGACGTTTGGGCGGGCGGAAGCCCTCGGCGTTCAGGGTCTTGGCGATGGCGGGGGCGGCATGTCCGGCCGCGGCGAGTTCGCGAGCGCGGGCTGCGAGCTGGGGGAAGTAGCTGAGCTGGTCCAGTCGGCCGACGGGGCGGACGACCTCGCCGTCGGTCTGATGTCCGCCGGCCCAGGTGACCTGAACGGTGACGCGTTCGCTGTCTCCGAGGACGGTGACGCGGATCTTCTCGATCAGGTGCCGCATCAGCCGCTTGCGGTCCGAGTCGGTCGTGGTAGACGCCTGCCACAGGGCCGGGAGATCGCCGGCCAGGGCCCGGATCTGCTCGCGCTCGGCTGCGGTGAGAGAGCGGGGCCGGGCGGCGGCGAAGCGGTCGTACTCCTCGCTCAGCTGCTGCCGCCCGGCCAGCGCGGACTCCCAGCTGCGTTCCAGCTCGCGGACGACCAGGCGGTTCTCGGGCTCGGCGAGCTGGTACTGGCGCCGGGCCCGGTCGACGGCATAGTCCGCGCGCTCCAGACGCTGATGCCAGATCCGGTCCACTTCCTGGCGCCGGTGCTGGGTCTGCTCGGCCGCGGCCAGCGAGACCTCGATGGCGGCCGGTGCGATGGCGGCCAGCAGCAGAGCGGTGACAAAGCGATCGAGGCAGGCTCCGGACAGCTGCTGGCACAGCTCGCCGCCGTAGTCGGCCTTGAGGCGGCTGCACTCGTACTTCGGCCACAGCTTGCCGCCCTGGCCGCGTTGATAGTGGACGGTCATGCGGGTTCCGCAGCGGCCGCAGTGGATCAGCCCGGCCAGCAGTGCCGGCCCGTCGCGCAGGGCTCCCATGCTCAGCGCGTGGGCCCGGTTCGCCTCGATCCGGGTCAGGTTGCGTTCGTGCTGTTCCATGCCGATATAGGCAGGCAGCATCCCGGGCAAGCAGACGAGCCAGTCCTCGCGCGGCTTGCGGACACGGCCGGTGCACGGGCGGCCCGGAACGCGGCGGCGGGGGTCGGTGCGGCTGC
Organism: Streptoverticillium olivoreticuli subsp. olivoreticuli; assembly: GCF_003391135.1. Lineage (GTDB taxonomy): Bacteria > Actinomycetota > Actinomycetes > Streptomycetales > Streptomycetaceae > Streptomyces > Streptomyces blastmyceticus. The sequence continues at coordinate 645,975 of NZ_CP031455.1, forward strand.
GGCCATAGACATAGATCCCTGCATAGGCCGGATGCCGGAGCATGTTCTGGATCAGGATCCGGCTGGGCCGACGCCAGACCAGCAGTCCCTTCTCCGGCCCTTCACGGGCACGGATGCCCATCTGGATGCCGTGATCGACCAGGAACCGCAGCACCCCGTTGATCAGCTCGAGTTCATCGAACAGGTCGAAGACCAGACGGACCACGGTCTGGACCTGCTCGTCCGGGTCCTTGACAACCTGGCCGTCCGTGAGCCGGAGATAGCCCACCGGCAGGGGCATGGCCAGCTCTCCGCGGCGAGCCTTGCCGATCCGCCCGTTCCACATCCGCTGCTTGATCAGATGCAGCTCGGCCTCGCTGATCGTGCCCTTGAGCCCGAGCAGCAGCCTGTCGTTGTGCTCGGACGGGTCATACACCCCGTCCGGATCGGCGAGCAGGGCCCCGGCCAGCGCGCACAGCTCCAGCAGCTGGTGCCACTCGCGGCCGCTTCGCGCCAGCCGGGACATCTCCACACCGAGGACCAGGCCCACATGGTCCAGGCCGACCTCCGAGACCAGCCGCTGAAATCCGGGCCTGTCCACCAGGCCGGACGCCGAATGGCCAAGGTCCTCGTCAATCACCAGGACGCGCGACGGCGCCCAGCCCAGATCAACAGCACGTTGCGTGAGTCCGTACTGCAGCCGGGTCGACTCCGCGTGGTCAATGACCTGCTGAGGAGTCGACTGACGGACATAGACGACCGCGAGACGATCGAGATGCCAGGACTGGACCTTGCCCTCAATCCGGTCCCACGGCGCAGCCGTCACGCTCACCGTGATCACCCCCGCCCGGCAGGTCGGGAATGGTCACGATCCGCGCGGCCAGCAACGCCAGCAGCCGCACCACCTGTTGACGGTTCAGCTCCGGAACGGTCTCCCACTCCGGGATCTGGGGAGCTCAGCGGCACACGGTCCGTCCACTGCGGCTCACCACCCTCCGCACGACCGGCCTGCCGCTCGCGCAACCGCCGGACAGCAGCAGCCACGGCCAGCAGGCCATCAACCCCTACAACCGGAGCATTCCCCGCCCCAAACTCGTATACGTGTGCAGTGCGGCTTGCTCCTTGAGCGGTGCATCGCCCGTTTGAAGCAGTGGCGCGGCCTGGCCGTGCGAACAAAAAAGCTCGCCGTCGCCTACCAGGCCGCACTCCACCTCGCGGCCCTGTTGGTCTGGCTCCGCAGGTGACCTGGGAGGCAGTCCAGTGTCTGCCTGGGTCCCGGGCGCCCCGCCGGGGCCGGGTGTTCAGATGAGGGGGTCGAGGCGGAACTTCTGGTGGTCGGCGTTGGCCCACTCCTGCTGGCGCACCGGCGCTCCGTTGCGCGCACCGTCGGTGCCCCCGGCGATCTGCAGGACTCGGCCGCTGTGCCGGGCGACCAGGCGGTACCAGCCGTCACCGACCGGTTCGGGGCGCCATTGCTGGTGGGTGCCGCCGCTCCACTCTCCTTGCCGTACGGCGGTGCCGTTGTCGGTTTCGGCGTCGGTGACTTCCAGGACCTTGCCGCTGTGCCGGGAGGTGATCCGGTAGTAGCCGTCTTCCACCGCTTCCAGGGTGAAGCGCTGGTTGTCGGCGTCGCGGCGTTCCCACTGCTGTGCCCGGGCGCCGTCGGCGAGTCCTTCGGTGCCGTCGGGGATCTCGACGAGCTTGCCACTGTGCCGGGCGACCAGGCCGGCCTGCCTGGGGATCGCGGCGCTGGCCGCGTCGTCCCAGGTAATGTCGTCGCCGTCGATGTATACGCCCCAGAACGGCACGTAGTAGAAGTACTTGTAGCTGCCGGCGAAGCCCGGCATCGGGTACCAGATGTAGGTGACGCGGTCGCCCCGCTTGTAGTAGCCCTGCACCACCTCGGTGGTCTCCGGTAGCCGCTCGCCGGGCTGGAAGTTGGCGCTGTAGGCGTTCTCGACCATCTGGCCCGACTCGGGGCGGTGGAAGTAGCCGGGCGCGCTCTTCTTGATCACGCCGACCGTGCGGGCAGGCCGCTCGGGTGCCGGGGCCCTGTACCGGGTCGGTGCGGCCGCCACCACCGCCCTGCATTTGAAGCCCTTGGTTTCGACCCGCTGGTGCTCCCACCGGCCGTCGCCCGCAGGGGTGGCGATGACGAACCCGCGGAAGGTCGCCAGGCACAGCGCGCCGTCGGGGCCGCCGGTCATCGCATTGATCATCGGCGCCGACCGGTTCCCCTCCGGGGCCAGGGGAAAGTCCCCGAGCCGCTCCAGGGTCCGGGCCGCCAGGACGGCACCCTCGTGGCCCTTGTCGCCCCGTACGACGGCGTGGACGCGCTGTCCGTCCCCGCCCGGCCATACCGCCTCGGTGTGCCCACTCCCGCGGGCCGCGACCGTCAAGGTGGCGGTGTCGACCACGGTCAGGGAGTCCTCGCGGTAGCTGTTGAGGGTGTAGAACAGCGAACCGTCCTCGTTCAGTGCGACCCTGACCCCGGCCGGACCGTACGCGAAACCGGCCAGCTCGACGGTGGCAGTCAGCGTGCCGTCGGCCAGGTCAAGGACCTTCAGCATAGGGGCGCCTTCGGAGCTGCCCGTGTACAGCCGGGTGCCGTCCGGGGAGACCGCGACGCCCGCGTAGCGCCCGCTGGTCTCCAGCCGGCGCAGCACAGTGTTGGTGGTGGTGTCGATCTCGACGACGCCACCGCGGCCGACCGCGACGTACAACCGTTCCCGCTGGTGGTCGATGACCGCGTCCCACACCGGCTCGTCCAGAAGCCGCCCGGACTTGGATGCTTCCGTCCGCACCTCGGTGAGGGTCTGCGTCTCCAGCAGGTGGATGCCGTCGTTCAGTCCCACGTACAGGTGGGTGCCCCGGGAGTCCGCGCACAGGAAGCCCCGCCCCAGCCCGCCCCGGACCGGCAGCTCACTGGTCACCGTGCCCAGGGCCTCGCCCGACTCCGGAGAGACCACCGTCACGGCCCAGCGCCCGGGTCGTTGCGAGTCTGCCTCGTGCAGGGCGTAGTAGTGGTACGTCCGCAGATCCGTCACTGCAGGTTCCCCTCTCCGCTCGGCACGCGGTGTGCCGACGCGGCCGCCAGCGTAAAGATCAACAAGAGGCGCTGGGACACGTTCCACGAGATTGTCTGGATTGGCGAGCCGTCAGAAAGTGTGAGAGAAACGGATGGTGACAGACCGTCGGGTGAATTGGGGTAGAAGATTGAGCCTCACCTCGCGCCGACCGCCGGGCAGGGAACAGTCGGCCGAATTACTGGTACGTGTGGCTGGTGTGCCCTGTCTTAAACCGTTCCAGTGGGTTGGCTCTCCTCCGGCCTCGCTTGTCGCATCAGAGCCCTCTCCGGATCGTTCGGCTTCGGCCGGACGGCGCAGTGCGGTGCAGTGCCGGTCAGATAATGGTGACGTTGGCGGCGGACGGACCTGAGGGGCCCCGAAGTTTCCGGACAGGAGTCCAATAGGATCATCCTGAACCGGAAACGAGGAAGCAGTGGCGCCACCGAAGAAGTACTCGCCGGAGTTCCGTGAGGAAGCCGTCCAGATCGCGCTGAGGTCGAGCAAGACGATTTCCGAAGTCGGCCGAGAACTGGAAATGAACCCCGAGACCCTTCGCGGCTGGGTGAAGAAGTATCAGAAACAACAGGAACCAGCGTCCGGCGCCAGCTTGACGGCAAGCGAGCGGGCGCGCCTGAAGGAACTCGAACGGCGTAACCGTGAGCTCGAGATGGAAGTGACCTTCCTCAAAAAAGCCGCAGCGTACTTCGCGAGGGATCCCCGGTAGCGACCAAGTACGAGTTCATCGACGAGATGCGACTCGATACAGCGGAGTACGCATACAGCGTTGAGTTCATGTGCAGCAGACTCGGCGTCTCACGATCTGGCTACTACGACTGGAGCAGCCGCCCAGATTCGGCAACGGCGCGGCGGCGAGAAGAACTGAAAATGCTCATCAAGAAGGCCTTCAAGATGTCCGACAGTACCTACGGCCACCGGCGCATCCACGCCCAGCTGCACCGCTGGGGCCGCACCGCAGGACTGGAACTGGTCCGCCGGCTGATGCGTGAACTGGCTCTGGAGCCCTGCCAGCCCAAGCCGAAACGCTTCGGCCTCACCCGGGCCGCGGCCGGCCTGGTACCGGACCTCGTCGGCCGCGACTTCACCGCCGAGGCCCCCGGGCAAAAGCTCGTCGGAGACATCACTTACATACCGACCGGCGAGGGGTGGCTGTATCTGGCGACCGTCATCGACTGCTGCACCAAAGAAGTCATCGGATACGCGATGGACGACCACTACCGAACTCCGCTCATATCCCGGGCGATCCGTAACGCAGCACGGAACCGGAAGCTCTCCAAAGGAGCCATATTCCACTCCGATCACGGCAGCAATTACATGTCGGACGAGTTCAGGGAGACCCTGAACAGCCTTCAGCTCCGGAGGTCCGCGGGCCGTACCGGGATCTGCTTCGATAACGCTATGGCCGAGTCATTCTTCGGAGCTCTGAAGAATGAACTCGTATCGCGGGTCACGTACTTGACCCGCGAGGCCGCCCGGCAGGACATCACCCGGTACATCGAATTCTGGTACAATCACAAACGCCTTCACTCGGCAGTGGGATACCGCCCTCCCTGCGAAATCCACGCCGAGCACCAGAAGTTGCGCATCGCCGCGTGAAAGAACCCGTCAGACGACTGTCCGGGAAACGCGAGGCCCCTCAGACCCTTTGCTCCGTCTTGAATCGAGAACTGAACCTTCTGGCCCTCGGTAAGGGTCTTGAAGCCTTTGTCCTGGATCGCCGAGAAGTGGACGAACACGTCCTTGCTGCCGTCCGCAGGGGTGATGAAGCCGAACCCCTTGCTCTCGTTGAACCACTTGACGGTTCCCTGCATCATCGACGACATCTACATCTCCCCTTGGTCGAGTCCCGGCACCCAGCCGTGCAGCAGCTGAGGCTTCCTCCGTCGTGCCCACGGGCTGGATCACGCAACCCTGGAATCACGCCAACCTGTTCCAGACACAGCGCGGACCCCGGCTCGCGACTGAACTCGACCCACCACGAAGCGGTCGGTTCCGTCGACGCCGACACCACGGAAGAGGACCAGATCAACTGAGACAGCACCCGTCGTCCATCCTCATGGGGCCAGATCCTCTGAGGTTTCCGGTGCCACGGCGTTTCAACTGATCCGGCAGATCCCGAAAGGGCTGACAGCCCTCGATCCAATCGTCTCGCCCCAACTCTTCAAGGAGACACACCCTGGTCCTGCGGCTTCTCGCCGCCCAGGAGCGGGACTCCCGTCGTGAGGCCGCGGCTCGGCCGGGAGCAGCCCCAGTAGTCCGTGGCCTCATTCCTGTTTCTGGCGCACCCGGCTGCCTTGCCCTCGAAATGGCAAACAGGCACTGGGCTTGTTCTTCAACTCCTGGCTGTGGTGTTGCGGGCTCGGCGGGACTTCGACGGACACGTCGTCCGTCAATCGTCCCGGGGCTGAGACTCGTTTGGGTGACAGCAGGTCGGAACGCCTTGTTCCACAGTCGCTATGGGCAGATCGTGCAGGGTCGGCCCCTTCTTCATAGGAGAAGCTCATGACACCAATCAGTCCCGACCGTCGTGCCACGCCCGTCACCCAGGCTGACGGCACCCGGGCCGGAGGCAGCGCGGCCACCCTCACCCCGATCGCCGAGCAGGCATCCCCCCAGATCCTTTCGCTCGTCACCGGACTGCTGAACAGCCTGCTGGGCGGTCTGTCGGACCGCAATGCGAAGACCGACGTGACCCCGGTGCGCTGGGACCGTTGATCACCGCCTGGTGGCGTGCCGCCCGCGAAGCGCGGGCGGCACGCCGTAATCGCCCGTCCCATCCGCAGATCCTCGCCGGGCCGGCAGGTCTGGCCTCTGCCGCCACCACGGCCACCACTGGCCCCGCCGAGGCCGTCAACGGCCACCAGATCCTGGAGGAAGTCCTTCGACTGCCGGTCAGCACCTGGCGCTACCACTGGGACCCGCCGACCGTCCGGCACCTCGGCCCGATGGCACAGGACTGGCACGCGGCCTTCGGGCTCGGCGACAACAACGTCACCATCTCCGCCACCGACACCAACGGCGTCGCCCTCGTCTGCATCCAGGCCCTCCATCGCCGCATCGAAGACCTCACCGCGCAGGTCGAGACACTGCGGGAACAGGTCGCCCGCCTGGACCGGCCGTCCCTGGCCGAGGCGGCCGAGGGGCAGGCAAGGCCGTAGAGACGGCCGATCCGCCTGACTCTGTTCACTGTCTTCCCGGCGCGAGGGCCGCTTCTTCTGGCCCTCGCGCCGGGAACAGGGGCAACCGCCGGCTCAAGTGCCTGCTCGGCCAAGGTGCACGGGACCACGGCGAGGACCTTGATGGCGAGTCTGCTGCCGGATGAAGCACGGCGAGGGGCGAACGGGGCGACGGGGGCGGGATCGCTGCCCGCGATGCGGATGCAGCCGCCCGGTTCGGCGCGGTAGGCCAGCTGCTCGTCGGGGTGCTGACGACAGTGGTCCTGCCTCAGGTCGCGGGGCAGTGTTTCCAGGCCAGGTGATAGACAGTGTCGGCACTGTCGCCCGTCCAGCCGTAGGTAAGAGAACTGTGGGTCGTCGAGGGGTCGGAGGTACCGGCGTTCACCTGCGACGCGATGTCGAGATTGAGGCTGCCCTTCTCACCGCACGGGGCGTAGACGAGGTCCATGTCATCGGTGACGTCGGACGCCCGCCACCCGCCCTGGAACGGGCCGACGAAAGGATGGACCCCGGAGGTTCCGGACGGCAGGCCCTGGAAGTGGCTTTCGGCTTTCACCTGGCCTCTGGCCCCCTTCTCCAAGGACCCGAAGCCCTCGTAGTCCGTCCCGGCGATCGCGTACGTGTAACCCCGCGGGGCATTCACGCTCAGGAGGATCTGGCAGTTCTTGTGGGAGTCGTACGGCTTCGAGCCGACGCCCACCTGAGCGGTGAAGCCACCGTGGGAGACAGTGAACCCGGTGTTGTCCGGTGAGACCGACACCGACATCAGCGGCGAGGAGCAGGCGCCGTTGACCACCCTGATTTCGATGAGGACCCTGTCCTGCGGAGGCGTCTCCCCGGGGATGGCCGGGGAGGTGGGTGTCAGTGCGGCGGCCACCAGGGCCGCGGCGGTACCGGCGATCAGCACGGGGGTGAACAAGGAAGGCCCCTTTCCGTCGCTCTTCCGCTGTGCCACAGGACTGCCGCGCGGCATCCATGCCACCACCGCATGCGAGACATGTACAGGCCGATACGCGAGTCAAGTGCCGTACCGGACAAGGGTGGTGTTCACTCGCCAGAGGGATACCTCCTGCGGCTCGCCGGTCGGCGGGCCTGAGGGCGGCACACTCTCGGAGCATGGCTCATAAACCATCAAGAACACCCAGCTCGCGCCCGTCCGGACCCAGTGCTCGTATTGCTGCCGCCAGCAGACAACAGTGAGCGACCGGCCTGGTCAGTGACCTGATCGCCGGCGCGGTGGGCGTCCGGAGGCCCCACCTGGGCATCTTTGCAGGCCGCAGCCTCACCGCACGGCCCGTACGGTCACCGAGGCCGCGGCACTGATCATGCAAGCAAGACGGAGGAGGAAAGCCCGATGACGCGTGAACCAGGACCGGTGGAAGGGGGACACGTGGATGCTGTTTGGGACACCATCGCGAGCCTGACCGAACGGCTCGACCGGCACAGCACGCACCGCGGTGACATGCGGCGCGTCCTGCAAATCCTGAAGATCAGCGAGGAAGCCGGCGAGGCCGCAGAGGCCGTCATCGGCGCGATGGGGCAGAACCCGCGCAAGGGCTTCTCCCACACGTGGGATGACGTGCAGGCCGAGGTGTGCGACGTGATCACCACAGCCATGGTCGCGTTGCAGCGGCTCACTCCGGACGCCCGCACGGTCTTCGCCGAGCACCTGGACCGCGTCGCCAAGCGCGACCTCGCCGAAGGGGGCGGGCGTTGACGAACAGATGGGTGCCACCGGAGGAGTACAGCGCGAGCCTGCCCAAGGCCACGATGTACGGAGCGCTGTTCTTCACCGACACCGCCGGGCGCCCACTCCAACTGTTGTCATCCGTTGTCGCAGGAGTGTGGCAGTTCCCCGGTGGCAACACCGACGAGGGCGAGTCCCCGTGGGAGACCGCGGTGCGCGAGTGCCGGGAAGAGACCGGCATCGAGTTCACCGGCCCGCCTCGCCTGCTGGGCGCCCACTTCATGCCGCCGGTCGGAGGCTGGGTGGCGTGCCGGGCCGGGTTCATCTTCGACGGCGGCACCCTCACCGACGACCAGCTCGCCGCGATCCGGCTCGATCCGAACGAGCACACCGAATGGCAGGTCCGGACGGTAGGCGACTGGGAGCGGGAGTGCGACCCGCTGACGTTCCGGCGCCTGTCAGCAGTCATGGCAGCACGGCAGGGCGGAGGCGCGTCCTACATGGAGACAGGAGACTGGACTTGAGCAGCACAACGGAGATCGCGAACGACCTGCGGGTACAACGCGGCACTGATCGCCGAGCTCGTCGGACGAGAGCGGCACGGTGACAAGCATCGACATCGACCGGGAGTTCATCGACCGCGCTACCCGCTGCCTCGCCGACACCGGGTACGACGGGCGCGTGAACGTCTCAATCCCGAACTGGCCGCCGAACTCGTCCGGCGCGTAGCCGTCGACCAGTACGCCCGCGGCGCCCGCGACAGCGAGGACGACGTCGAGGCGGACGGGGAAGCGATGCGCGTGGTGGATGCGGACAACATCGTGTGGCTCAAGACCGTGCTGGCCCAGCACGGCTGGCCCGGACACACTCTCGTCGGTGAAGAAGCAGCGGATGCGGCATGGCTGATGATCCAGCACGCCGACCGGGACCTGCCCTTCCAGCTGCACGCGTTCCAGCTCCTGACAGCGGCCGTCGAAGCCGGAGAAGCACTGCCGCGGCATCTCGCCTACCTGACCGATCGCTGCCAGGTCGCCCAGCGACAGGAGCAGACGTACGGGACGCAGTACTTCGAGGAGGACGGCCGCTTTGGTCCATGCCCCGTCGCAGACACCGACCGGCTGGACGAGCGGCGGGCATCCGCCGGGCTGGGCCCGCTCGTGGAGTACGACGCCGTGTCCCACCCACGCCGGGACCGCTGGAGGGATTCGCGGCGCGGTTCGATGTTCTCTTCACCGGCTTGGTCCGGCCCGGGGCCGGGGCTTCCGCGAATACCTGGCCGGCCCTGCCCGCGCGCGTCACAGGCAGTCGCCCCCTGAGGAAGAGCCGTCGGCCGGGATCCCGGCCGACGGTTTGAGGGGGCCCATCAGGCTCAGGGCTGATGCGGACCCGGCCCGAGGCTGTCGCTACCTGAACAGGCGGTCACCGCTGGTGGCCATGCGATGGGTGGCGCTGTGGCGGTTCACCCAGTCACGGACGAGGTTGATGGCGTTGGCGCACTGCCAGCTGTTGTCGTACTCGCGCACTCCGGTGAAGGCGCCGTAGCCCGCGATGATGCCGTCCACACGCGCGTCGCCCAGCAGTTTGTCGACGTACCACGGATCGTTGTAGGTGGTCGTCCAGGACAGCGTGGCCGCGAGCTGTCCAGCGGCACGGTCCCCGGCGCCCTTCTTCAGTTCCGCGCACGTGTTGTGGCCGGTTTCCGTGCAGTTGCCGAACCCCTTGGTGATATCGGAGTCGCCGTAGTCCATCGCCCGGCGACCGGCCGGGAACCCGGAACCGGACCGGTCGAAGGCGCTTCGCACCTGATCGCGGGTCCCGGTCGTCGTGATGCCCTCCAATTTGCCGAGCCTGCCTTCCAGACTCTTCCAGCCCCTGCCGCCGACGTCCGGGGTGCTGCCGCCGTGGTACTCGTAGAAACCGTAGAGCACCTGGATCCCGGCAGCCGTCAGCCGCTGCGCCTTGTCGCGCAGGCCGGCGACGCTGCACCCACGGTTCTGAGCTTCTCCGCAGTAGTTCGGGTCCTTGATGTCCAGCCAGACCAGGCTCAGCCGACGCCCTGCTTTGGCATGGGAGACAACGCGGTCGATCATGCTGTCGAAGCTGGGGCCGTGCCGGGTTTCACCGGCCGAGGAACAGTCGTGATAGGCGCGCCATTCGTTCGGGTTGTACCAGGCACAGACGTCGATCTCGATGCCGTTGGCGCCGTGGTTGAGCGCGGCGTCCACGCCGTCCAGGGTGTCGACTCGGTGCGCGATGGCGTAGATCGCGTGACGCTGATCGGCTGCTGCCGCGGGGGTCGTACCGAGCGCGGCGGCACCGATGATCCCGCACAGCGCCGCCAACAACGCCAGTACCATCCGCGGGCCGGCGCCATGTCTGAGGTGAGTGGTCAAGAAAGGCACTCCTTCATGTCGGTGTCCTGAAGCGGACATCTGCGCAAAGTACGGCGGCGAGTTGACGATCAGGCCCACCGACGCATCCGGTAGCGGCTGGTCTGCCGGGCGTCGGCGAGCACCAAGTCACGAAAATATCGCGCCCGAGGAAGTTTTCGTGACATATTCTCGGTCTGCTTCCATCACCAACTAGCCATTGTGCACGTCAAGTTGGAACCAGCCGACGGACGCTGTCAGCGGGTTCGTGAATGCCGTGGTACGGGGAGCCGCTGCCGAGGCAGGACGCGCTCGCCCTGCGGGTCGGGCGCGTAGAGCTGCTGGAGGCGGTACGAGGGCGGATGACATGAGGAATACCGCCCTGTAATGGGTGCGCAGCGGGACGGGTGCGCGTGGATTCCTGGAAGCAGGCAGGGAGTGAAGCTGTCAGGCTGTTGCCGTTCGGATCGACTCGAGGAGTCGGTCGGTATCGGTGAGGTCGGGGAGCGTGTACGACGGGCGGGTGTGTTCGAAGGCAAGGACCATCTCGGTCTCGGCCACCACTCGGTATGCCCACCTTCCGCGACGTCGCGGGGCGCCACGTCACCACCGACCCCGGGCTCCCAGTGGGAAGAAGTGCACTGGGATAATCAAGGGATGGCCAGAAATGAGATCCGGTTCGACCGCCAGCATCGCGACGATCTTGGCGTGCTTGAGGTCGTCCCACGCATCAACGGAATACCGCTCATCGAGCTGATCGACAAGTTCGAGATTAACGCCGGGATGCAGCCTGCAGGTGATGCCTACGGCGGTCTTACCCCACAGTACTTTCGATTCGGCCCGATGGAGGACCACTTCCACGGACGATCCACCGACGCAATGGGGCCGAAGACGCCCTTGCTCGGCTGTGAATGCGGCGAGCTGGGTTGCTGGCCACTCATGGCTCGCATCACCGTGACAGCCGATCTCGTGATCTGGGACTCCTTCGAGCAGCCCTACCGCACGAAACGTGACTACACGAAGTTCGGTCCGTTCCAGTTCGACCGCCACCAATACGACGACGCCTTGCGGGATCTGAACGCGGAGATCAGCCCCGACGGCCCGTGAGCAACACCCCGTCCGCGCCATCGGGAAGCGTTCGCCCGCACCACCCCGGCAAGTTCAGAGAAGGCGGTGGGACCAGGTGCTTGCGGCGAAACCGGCTGCCCTCGTGCTCGACATCGCCCTTCTCGTGGGCGCCGTCCTGGCCGAGAACTGATACCAGACCGGAAAGCCGCGCACCTCGCGTTCTCGGTCCGCGAACGGCCGAAGAGAACCTGCTTGACCGCAGACCTGAGGTTGTCGTAACGGATAAGGGCCGTCGGCACCCCGCCCAGGGCCCGGAAGGCTGGCACCAACCCCTGCATATAGGCCCGTGACGACTCACGAGGTTCCGACCCGCATCAGAGTGGGTTGAGGCGGGCCTCAAGCAGGCAGAACTCATTGCCTTCGGGGTCGCTCAGAACATGCCACTGCTCCTCCCCCGTCTGACCGATGTCGGCCGGGCGCGCACCAAGCTCCAGCCGGATCGCGGGAGCGGACTGTTCCCGGTTCCCGCCCGCGCGGCTCTCGGGTGCGGGTACCGGCCTTCGCTCGGAACCGGCATCGTGAAACCATCAAGCGATGACCGACACGAATGGCGACGACGGCCGCACCTTCCGATGCGAGACGGAGCGGGTTGTCAACGAGATCGCCCAAGGGCTCCGCACGTTGGACGTTGGTGTGGGCTGGTTCTCCGGCCTCGCCCCGACACGCCAGCAGGAGGTTCTGCAGGAAGTCACCGGCTATGCGATGCAGGCGCACATTACAACTGCGGACGGCCGTGCGGGGGTGGCGCGGTCCGGTGTGAAGCCCACGGCCAACCCCTCGGTAATGATCTGCATGGACCCGCCCCGCTACGGGTTCGCGGGCCTCCCCTCCGCCGAATACGTCAAGGCGTTCCGCGTCCTCGTCTCCGTCTTCGCCATTGCCGACACTCGCCGCCGCGAGACGTACTGCAAAGGCGCCTGCGGACATGGGTGGCACAACCTGCCAGCTGCAACCGAGCAGCCGTAGCATCGGCCGTTCCGGCCCCTCCGGCGTGCTGATGGGCACGGACCGATCGTTGAGTCGACCGCGACGACCCAGTCGAGATCCCCGTCAGCGTCCGCCTGGGCGAGAAGACCGGTAAACACCCGCTGCCACGTGCCGTCGATCGCCCACCTCTGCAATCGGTTGTAGAGACCCTTCCACGAACCGAACTCGGAAGGCATGTCCTCCCACGGAGAACCCGTGCGGTACTTCCACGCGATCGCCTCGATAATCTGCCGGCGATCACGCCACCGCCCACCACGTCGCGGAGTCCGGTCCGGAAGCAGCGGCGCAGTCCGCGACCACTTCACATCAGTCAACGGCACAACCGGACCAACGACCCAATGATCCGAACAGGTCGGCCTCGGGCAGGATGGGCGCGTGATACCTCCCCGACTGCTGTGGTGCGATCCCCGACCCATCCCCCGGTTCAACCGGCAGGAGCCGGTGACCACGATCGTTCGCGATCCCGGCTTCTACGAGCCGACTGAAGAAGATGGCTGCTGGAGGTTCGGGTACTTCTGCCAGGCGCATGACCGCCCTTACTGGCACGAGTCCTGTGGGGAAGGGCCACACCTGATCGCCCTGCACTGCGACGAGCACGGGCCGGAGAATATGTGGCCGCAGCCGAAGATGCTGATGTTCACGGAAGGGTTCGACCCCTTGCTGAGCGACGTGCAGCTGGCCTGGGTGCAGGCACAGTGGGACGCCGCCGACTGAGGCGTGTCTGATGAGTCTTGGTCCGGTAGTGCTCTGACGGGGGCAGGCGGGAGCACGGCACGATCGACCTGAATGGGATATTAGGTAGTCATCGGGGCATTCGGTTGGCAGGCTTGAGTCATGAACTCCCAGCTCAATGACGTGCCCGGCCATTCCTGGCTCGGTGCCCCGATCGATGCCCGATCTCTGTTCGCCCCTGAGCAGGCCGCGCTGATGACCACGCTGCGCGGCCTGGCGTCCGCCGACTGGGGCAAGGAGGCGGTGCCGGGCTGGACCGTCCGTGATCTCGCGGCACACATCCTGGGCGACTTCTACGGACGCCTCGCCCGGGACCGGGACGGCCATCAGGACGGCCCCGCCTTCGCGCCGGGCGAGACGCTGGAGGCGTTCATCCACCGCATCAATCATGAGTGGGTCGATGCCCACCGTCGGGTGAGCCCAGCCGCGCTCACCGACACCCTCAACCTGATCGGCGGGCAGGTCGCCCGGTTCTTCGCGGCCACCGACCCCGATGCCCCGTCGCTGGGAGTGTCCTGGGCCGGCGTCGATCCGGCGCCCATGTGGCTGGACAGCGCGCGCGACTTCACCGAGTTCTGGACCCACCGCCAGCAGATCCGCCACGCAATCGGCCGGGACACCGACGCCGATCCGCGGTTCCTGTCCGTGGTCCTGGACACGTTCATGCGGGCCCTGCCCCACACCCTGCGCGAGGTCACCACGCCGGTCGGCACGCAGGTCCAGATGCGGATCGAGGGCCCGGCCGGCGACGTCTGGACGGCGACGTCCACCGGGGACGGCTGGTCGCTCGCCGAGCCGGTGGCCGAACGTCCCGCCGCAGTCGTGCGCTTGGATGCGGAGACCGCCTGGCGCCTGTGCACGCGCGGCATCCAGCCGGACACCGCCCTGGCCCGCGTCCGTATCGAAGGCGACCGTCAACTGGCCGAAGCGGTCTGCCAGATCGTGTCGATCGTCCACTGACCACAGCCGCGATATACCGGTCCGGCCGGGGCATCCGGTGAGCGTCAGCTGCGAAGCCACAGCCGGATCGCGGCCACCAGCACGCTGCCGTGAAATATATAGGCGCGCTTCTCGTAGCGGGTGGCCACGGCCCGGAAACCCTTGATCGCGTTCATGGTTCGCTCCGCTTCGTTGCGGCGCCGGTATATCCCTTTGTCGAATCCGGTGGGCCGGCCACCCGCGCTGCCCCGGCGTTGGCGGCTGGCCCGCTGGTTGGCCGGTTCGGGGATGGTGTGCTTGATCTGCCGACGGCGCAGATAGCGGCGGATGCGGTCCAGGACCTCGATCAGCTGCGGGGCATCACCCCACTGCCAAGGGGTGATGACGAACACGAGTGGGCGTCGGCCGCCCGCGCTCGCCAGATGAATCTTGCAGGTGAGGCCGCCTCGCGATCGGCCCAGCGCCTCATCGTCCCGGTGCCGTGTCGGACGAGTCCGCTTCCCAGGGACGCGGGGAGCACGCTTGCGGGTTCCGGCGGCATGCTGATGGGCGCGACAGACAGTGGAGTCCACGCTGACCAGCGACCAGTCGATGCACCCCTTGGCATCGGCCTGGGCCTGGACGGCACGGAGAATCCTCTCCCACGTGCCGTCCGCCGACCACCGGCGGTGACGGTCGTACACCGTCTGCCACTTTCCGAACCGTCGCGGCAGATCGCGCCACGGAATCCCGGTGCGCAACCGGAACGGGACGCCGTTGATCACCCTCCGATGACATTGCCATCGCCCGCTCCGGCCAGCGTTCCTCGGCAAGCACGGCTGCAACCGCGCCCACTCCGCGTCGCTGAGATCACCCCGCCCCACATCACCACGAACGACGCACCCATCAGTGCGTCACCGACCTGTCGGACATGGCCAGGGCCTGTCCGGCGGGTCGTTTCGTCGGCCCATCCGGCAGGGCTTACCTTCCGGGTTACCAGTGCGGGTCGGGGGCGGGCATGAGGGTCCCGCCCTTCCAGAAGGGAATCCGTGTGACCTGGCCCGCTGCCGATGAGCCCGCTCACGCCACCGAACGCACCCGTGCGATCATCCGTTCCTGCTCGCCGCCCCCGGCCAGGCATCGACCCCGGGCCTCGGGATCACCGGCCCGTGCGTCGGCCATACGGCACCCGCTTCACCGTCGGAGGCGACTGCCTCGTGGTCCGCCCGCTGACCACCGGCCGCCAAGTCTTCTTCGGGATGGGCGTACGGAAAACCTGGTGCTCCTATCCGTCCCTCCGGCCATAATGCGCAGATCAGCTGAAGGCATACGATGCAGAGCGAGCAGTAATGAACCACCACGACCATGCAAACGGGGCAGAGCTGAGTGCGCTGCTGATCACCGGCACTGTCGGCGTCGGCAAGACCTCGGCCGCCGACCTGCTGGGCGATCTTCTCTCCGACGCCGGCGTGCCGCACGCGGTCATGGACCTGGACCGCCTCTGCCAGTCGTGGCCCGCCCCTGAGGACGACCCGTTCAACTCCGGTCTGCTGCTGCGCAACCTGCGCGCCCTGACCGCCAACTACCTCGACGCCGGTGTGCGGCGGCTCGTCCTGGCCGGGGTGGCCGAGAACACGGCCGACCGCGACGGCTACCAGGCAGCCATCGGCATGCCGCTCAAGGTGTGCCGCCTCACGGCGGACCTTCCTGTCGTACACAACCGGCTCAGGCGCCGCCATGAAGCCGACAACGACCCCGAGTCCCTGCCCTGGCACCTGGAACGGGCCGGCCGGCTCCACCAGATCCTCGATCAGGCCGACATCGCAGACTTCACCATCGACACCACCCACGTACCGCTCCCGGCCGTTGCGTCCGCCATTCTCAAGACCGCTGGTTGGACCTGACCCGCATATGACGAATCTCGGCGGCCAGGGCTCGCGCCCGGCATGCAGCACGGGCTCCCGGGCAACCGCCCACGGGCGAGCGAGCCCTTCGAGCAACTCGCCGGAATGCGCGTGCCCTTGGCAGTTCACGCACCGTCGGGCAGTACGGCCATGACCTCGCGGGACCGGCGTCCTGGTGTCATGCCGAGCTGCCAGGACCGCCAGCCGGTCTCCGGCTCGATTCCCTGTTGCAGCTGCAAGGTGTACGCCCCTGTGGCCTCGTCCAGTGATGGGTCGGCCGGCCAGTCGGTATCGCGTAGTTCCTGTTGCAGCTGTGTGAGTTCTTCCTCGGCCACTGCTGATCCGACCACCGATCCGCCCGGTGAGGTGAACGGCAGCAAGGTGCAGCGCAGGAAACGGGCCCAGGCTGCGCCTCGCTGGTCTCCGTAGCGGGTGAAGAGCCGGATTGCTTGATCCACCAGGTCCATCGCCGGTCCGGTGCGGTCATTGCCCGCGTCGATGACGGCGAGTTCCACGCAGGACCATGCCTCGCCGTGCGGGGCACCCGCGTGCTGGAAGTCCGTCCTGGCCTCCTGCACCAGCTGCCGGGCGTAGCCGCTGTTGCGCAGTGATCGTGTCTGGGTGGCCCGTTGGTCGCGGCTGACGCGGCCCGAGTGGTGCCGGGCGCAGGCCAGTCCGTAGGTGTCGTGCATGCGGTTGAACATGGTGCGGGCTTTTTCCAGTTCGCGTACCGCCGCCGGCAGGTCGCCGAGGTCTTCCAGTGCTTGTCCCAGGTGGTACAGCGTCCATGCCTCGCCGCGGGCGTCCTCGTGTTCGCGGTGCCGGGCGGCCGCCCGCCGCAGCTGGTCGGCTGCTGCTGTCGCGTTGCCGTTCATCAGGGCGGTGCGGGCGAGCTGGGTCAGTGCCCAGGCCTGGCCGCGGGTGTCCTGGGTGCGCCGGTGCAGTTCCAGGGCGTGGCCGAGCTCCCTTTCCGCGAGTTCTGTCTGCGCCGTGCACAGCCGTACCTGGCCGAGTTGGAGGTGTGTCCATGCCTGGCCGTGCAGGCTCTCGCTTTCGTGGTGCAGTTCCAGGGCGTCGTTGAGCAAGGTGAGGGCCTGGTCGAGCTCTCCGCGGTCCCGCTCGACGGCCGCGAATGCGTGCAGCGTCCAGGCCCTGTCTCCGCCCAGCTCGGGTGGGCTCTGGAGGTCCAGTGCCTCACGCAGCTTTGCTGTCGCTTCGGTGAGCTGGCCCTGGTGGTGAAGGGTGATGCCCAGGTCCCGCAGGGCCCGCGCCGCGCCCGTCTGGTTCTGGGCGTCGAAATACAGGTCGACGACCGAGGTCAGGGTCGCGCGGGACTTGTCCAGTTCGCCCAGCTGGCGCGCCGCGACCCCGGTGCGCCACTGCACCGAACGTACCAGCAGCCCTTGGCCCATGGCCTGTGTCAGCTCGTTCAGCTCTCCCAGCCGGTGGAGGTCACCGCGCAGCAGGCAGTAGTCGCACAGGGCGCCGAGCAGATGGAGTACGGCGGCCTGGTCCGAGCCCTCGGTATGGCGCAGGGCCGCCGTGATGAAGCCCGACTCCTCGTCCAGCCAGCTCAGCGCCGCGTCGAGTGAGGAGAAGCCGTGGACTCCGGCGGCGCCCTTGCTGAACATGTCGGCCCGTGTGGAGGTTTTCCCGTCGACCATCCTGATCACGATGTCCGCCAGTTCCGCGTAGCTGAGGATCAGCCGGTCCTGTGCCGCAGTGCGCTCGGCGGGCTCGTCCTCGTCGTGCAGCCGCGCTTGTGCGAAGGAACGCACCAGGTCGTGCATGCGGTACCGGTTGGCACGGACGGGCTCGATCAGGCCGGCCCGCGCCAGCGTCGCCAGTCCCTCGGCCGCCTCGTTCTTGTCCGCAGCCAGCAGCGCGGCCGCGGCGGCGGGGCCGAGCGAGGCCCGTCCGACCAGCGCCAGGCGGCGCAGGAGCCGACGGGCGCCGTCGTCCTGATCGAGGTAGCGAAGCCACAGCGCCCGCTCGACCGGGTCGCTCTGCCCGGAGGCCGCCAGCTCGGCGCCCAGCACCCGCATGGTGCGCGGCCCCAGAGCCGAACCGGCAACCCGGAGCGCCAGCGGCAGGCCGCCGCACAGTTCCTGCACCCGCGCCAGCGCGGGCGCGTCATAGGGACCCGGTTCGGGCTCCCCGGCCACAGTCCGCAGGAGTTCTTCCGTGCCGGCCGTATCCAGAGGTCCGACAGGCAGGTCATGCACCCAGGCCACCAGGTCGGGCGGCAGGACCAGCGGGTTGCGGGTGGTGACCAGGACCAGGCTGTCGGAGCCCTGCGGGATCAGCGCGCGGACCTGCTCGGCGTCGGAGGCATCGTTCAGCACGATGATGACCGGCAGACCGGTGAAATGCTGCTCGTAGAGCTCGGACAGCCGGCTCAAGTGCTGTTCCTGCGAGGACCGCTCCCTGAAGAGCAGCTGTTCGCGCGGTGCGCCCAGCTGGTTCAGCAGGTGCATCAGCGCGTCCCTGGCGGGCATCGGCTGCTCGTCCGGGCTCTCCCCGCGCAGGTCCACCGCGCCCGCGCCCCGGAACTGGTCGCGCAGATGGCGGGCGGCCCGCAGCGCGAGCGTGGACCGGCCGGACCCGGGCGGCCCGTGCAGCACCACGACCGTCGGTTTGGTCTCCGTATTCGCTCGCGCCTGGTGCACCCACTGGGCGATGTGGTTCAGCTGTGCGTGGCGTCCGGCAAAGGGGCCCACGGCTTCGGGCAGCCGGTCGAAGGACCGTTCCAGGGCGTTGCGCCGCTGGGCCGCCGCGCTGCGGTCCACCCCGCGGATCGCCGGTCCCCGTCCCGTGGTGGCCGCCGGCTTGTCCGGCCTCGGGGTACGGACACGGGTGGTGCCCGAGACCATCCGCTGGTGGTCCAGGTACGGCCGGATGCCCCGTACGTCGACCGCCGTCAGCCACTGCAGCCGCAACTGCTCCGCTCCGCCGGGCTGCCCCCGTTTGCCCGCACGCCGGTGCGCGGCCGGCCAGTGACCGGCCGTCAACTTCACGATGGCTGCGGCCGAACCGGCTACCGCCACCATCGCTCCCACCCCCGCGGCCGTAGCTGCGGGGGTCCCGTAACCCAGATCCGCTCCGCAGGCCGTGACCGCCGCCACGGCGGTCACCACCATGGGGGTGCCCAGTGAGGCCCGCGAGAGGCGGGTGGCCAGAGGCCGTACCGAGGCCGCGTCCGCGTCCAGGGCCCGCACATACGCCGCGTACTCCTCCGCCGCGGTGCCCGCCAGGCCATCCAGCTCACGGAGAGCCCGCCGCATCAGCGCCTCACCGTCCGTACGCCCTCCCGAACGGCGCGCTTCGTCCTCCACGGCCCGCCGCACCAGATTCTCGACTTCCGCGCGGTGGTCCTTCCGCAGTACGCCCGGCGAACTCTGCATGCGGTTCCCTTCCCCCGAATCCCTATCGCCCGCTCCAAGTGTCCCGTCTCAGAGCGCATTTGGGCAGGTTTACAGTCGATCCGCGGACCGCGCGCGGCCGGCCCGTTCACGCTGGGCTGCGGCAGCTTCCGTATCGGCAATGATCAGGTCCCACACGAACGCTCCCGGATCGCTCAGGCCGACAGCCCGTCGGCGTCCGCATCCTGAGCGGCCAGTGCCAGCATCGCCCGTGCGGACGCGCTCAGGCGGGGATCCGCCATCTCGTAGATCTGGTGGCGGCCCTCACTGCGGGCGCGGACGGCTCCGGCGAGTTTGAGGCGGGCGAGATGCTGGCTGACGGCTTGGGCGCGGGCGCCCACGCGGAGTGACAGTTGCGTCACGTCGCTCTCGCCCTGGGCGAGCGCCCACACGATGTGCAGGCGGAGCGGGGAGGCCAGGAGCCCGAACATCAGGGCCGCCGCGTCCAACACCTGCGCCGGGGGATCCGCGTGCGCGCCCCCTGATGCCGTCACCGGCACGGCACCTCCCCTTCCTCTTCCGCGTTCCCGGGAATCCTGTCGAACGCCCGTGCAGCAGCCTAGCCCGAATGCTTGCTACATTGCGCAACTATGCAACCCGGAATGCCTGCGGAAAGCCGGCGGGCCACAGCTCCGAGCGAGGGTGTGGGCCCCTCGCACGACCCGGCCACGTCCCGACGCCGAGTGCCCACACAGCGAGGTAGAGCGGCAGGCACGCGCGGCCGGCGAAGTAGCAAGGCGCGGGCGGGCAGCCGCCGGGCCGTCGTGCCCGCCCTGGCGCTGCCGGTGCTCGGCGCCGTCGTGGACGAGCTGGCCGGCTCGTCGCTGGGCTGGACCTTCGTGGTCACGGCGGTCATCGGGTCGGCACTGGCGGCCCTGACGTGCTCGCGTGCGGGCGCGTGGTGGGTGGCGTACGCGCCGCCACTGGTGGTGATATCGGTCACAGTCGCCTCGGAGCAGTTGGCGGGCAGGACGGGGGCCCACGGCAAGGGGCTCACGACCGGGGCGGTGCACTGGGCCGTCGACGCCTTCCCGGCCATGGCGGCGGCGGAGGCCGCCGTGCTCGCCGTGCTGGCGGTGCGGTGGTTCCGGTCCAGGCGAAGCGTGAGGAAGAGCGGTGCGTGAAGAACCCGGCGCCGGAGGGCGCAGCAGTGGCGGCAGGCGCGGTAACCATGCCGCGTCCGGTGGCAGGGCGGCCAGGCGCCGCGGCGGCAAGCGGGCGCCCCGGATGGTGATCGCCGGGCGGGCCGTGGCCGGTCTGGCCTCCGCCACCGTGCTGGCGACCAGTGGCGTCTCCTGGGCGGCGTACCACTGGATCACGGGCGGTCTGAACACGTCCGACGCCCTCGACAAGGTGAAGCGGAACGCGCCGAAGCACCTCGACAACTCGGTCAACCTGCTGCTGATAGGCCTTGATTCGCGCAAGGACATGAACGGCAACGACCTCCCGAAGGAGTTCGTGCAGGACCAGCTGCACGCGGGGTCGAGCGACATCGGGTACTACAACACCAACACCTTGATCCTGATGCACATACCCGCCGACGGCGGGAAAGTGCAGGCGCTCTCCATACCGCGGGACGACTACGTCCAGACGTACAAGGGCGACGGCTCCCCGCAGGGCCACTACAAGATCAAGGAGGCGTACTCGTACGCCTACACCGCGGCGCACGACAAGCTCTACGCGGACGGCATCCGGGGCAACGACCTGGAGGCGCAGAGCCGGGAGGCGGGCCGGGAGGCGACGCTGGCGACCGTCCAGAACTTTCTCGGGGTGCCGATCGACCACTTCGCAGAGGTCAACCTGCTCGGCTTCTACGACATCGCCAAGGTGCTCCAGCCGATCCAGGTCTGTCTGAAGCACCCGGTGCACGACCGGTACTCCGGCGCCGACTTCCCCGCCGGCCTCCAGGAAGTGAACCCCAAGCAGGCGCTGGCCTTCGTCCGTCAGCGGCACGGGCTGGACGGCGGCGACCTGGACCGCACCCACCGTCAGCAGGCGTTCCTCTCCTCGGTCACCCACAAGCTGAAGTCCCAGGGCACCTTCGACAGCCTGGGCAAGCTGCAGGACCTGTTCGGCGTGGTGAAGAAGGACCTGGTCATCGACAGCAAGCTGAACGTCATCGACTTCGCCCAGCAGGCCACCAACCTCACCGGCGGAAAGGTCGAGTTCAACACCCTGCCGACCGAGGGGTCCGCCATGCGCAACGGCGAGGACGTGGAGCTCGTCGACCCGGAGAAGATCCAGGCCATCGTGCGGAAGACGATGGGCGGGCAGAATGCCTCCGCCACGCCCGGCTCGGGCGACAAGAAGTCGTCCGCCCCGGCGAAGCCCGCACCGGCGACCGTGGACGTCCTCAACGGCTCGGAGAAGACGGGCGCCGCCGAGGACGAGCTCAAGGCCCTTGTGACCATGGGCTATACGGCGGGCCAGGCGTCCAACACCGCGCCGCAGGAGCCGACGACCGTCGTGTACGGCGAGGGCGCGCAGACCGCCGCCCAGCAGATCGCGGCCAAGCTGGGCGCGACCGTCGCACCGTCCGCGAGTTCCTCGGTGCCGGCCGGACACGTCCAGGTCACCCTGGGCCAGGCCTTCACCACCCCCACCACGAGCCCCTCCCCCAGCCCGTCGAGCTCCTCCTCGTCGGCGCCCTCGAGCGACTTCGCGGGCGATTCGGTGAAGGAGGGCGGCATCCCCTGCGTCAACTGACAGGGCGCCATGAGGCCCGGTGGCCGTCTTGTCATCACCCCGTGACCATGAGTCGATCGGCGGGCTTGGGGCCGGCTCGCCGACCGGCTCGGTGAAGCCTAGGAGCACCTTGAACACCTGCGGATCACGAGCCGCAGCGGGCCCGTGACCTGCGCGCCTCTGCCGCCTCTCAGGGCCCGGTGGTGATCAGCTGGTAGAGCCCCAGTGCGCTGACCGTCGTGATCACCACGGTGATGGCCCATCCGGCAACCTTCATCGGGACTCCGACGACTCGCCCGTTCATCAGTTTGGGGTGCGAAGCGACTCGCAGGAGCATCACCAGGCCGACGGGGGTGCCGATGGCTCCGACGACGCCGACCCAGTAAAGGAGTTGGATGGGGGACAGATCGGCATAGGTGGCAGCCAGACCGGCCACGACGGACGCCCCCATCGCGGCGAAGAACTTCGGTGCTTCCCGAGGCCGGAGGGAAAGTCCGCGCCGCCAGTTCAGGTGAGCTCCGGTGACATAGGCCGTGGTGGCCATGATGACCGGCAGGGCCACCAGGGCGGAGGCCAGCAGGCCGAGCGCGAACAGGTCACTGGCCCAGGCTCCGGCCACGGGGCGCAAGGATCGTGCGGCGTCCTGAGCGGTGTTGATGCTCAGACCGCGCACACCCAGAGTGGCTCCCGTCGCGACGAGGATGAACCAGAACACCACCGTGGCGAAGAGACTGCCCGCCATCGCGTCGAACTGCCGGACACGGTGCCACCGCCAGGGGACCTTCTCCTCGGACTGGGAAATCGTCTGCCAGACGTAGACGTAGCTCGTCGCAGTGGTGCCGATCAACGACAGCACGTTGAAGAGAAAGCCCTGGTTCCACCGCAGGTGCGGGATGAGACTGCCGCGGGCCACCGCTGCCCAGTCGGGGTGCGCCAGTACCGCGGCCACGGCGTACGCGAGGAGGACAAGCAGAAGGTACCTCATGGCCCGCTGGAGCACGTGGTACCCCAGCAGCATCACCGCTGCCAGCAGCGCCAGGGACAAGGGGGCCGCGAACCAGTGCCAGTCCTGGCCGGTGAGGAGTCCGAGGGCGGTGGCACCGGCCTCCAGGTCCGCAGCGACGGTGACGATGTTGACTATCAGAATCGACCCCAGCAGCAATCGTCCGAGAGCCGGACGATGGATCACTGTGACCGCTTCCTGCAGATCCAGCCGGCTGGCCATTCCGACCCGGGTGGCAACCGACTGGATCACAGCGATGACCGGGAACAGCAGCAGGACACACCAGCCCATGCCGTAGACGGTGTCCGCTCCGATGACGGCTATGGTCGCCACCGTAGTCGGATCGGTATCCGAGGCACCGGCGACCAGTCCGGGGCCGATCGCACGCAGATAGGTGCGCCAGGTGACAGGCCGGGCCCGCCATGTGTGCGTGCGGGGAGGTCGGTTCTGCACGTCGGACAGGTACGAAGTGGTGTTGGACTCCGAGCCGGGTGCTGTCGACATCTGGCACCTTTTCCCGCTGTCTCTGGCGGTTCACGTGATGTCGCCCCACCTGTGCGGCGCGTTCCGGTGGCGGCAACAGCCTGTCGTTCAGTCCGTCGCTTTGTGGCCTCGGCCCCACCGCAGACCCCACCCGTACAGTCGGTCGAGGTCTGCCTGGTACCCGTAGACGTAGCGCGCCTCGCGGCGCATGGTCAGTTGTCCGTCACGGTTCTCGATCAGCGCCACCGCGCAGGAGCGGGCGTGGGGGTCTTGTTCGTGGAGCTCGACCACCAGACGTTGTCCCGTCGGCGGGTGGAGAGTGACGGCGGCGTGCACCCGGCTGAAGGCGGGTGCACCGCTGTAGATGTAGGCGAAGATCAGCAGGCGTTTGAACTGGTCGGCCTTGTCCAGGTTGATGTAGAGGGTTTCACCCGACGCGGCACCGAACCGGTTGTCGTCGCCCAGCGTGATGTACGGCGGGCGGTGGAGGTTGCCGCAGAGGTCACCGAGTGGCTGGACCACGCCTTTCTGCCCGTCGGCCAGTTCATACATACAGGCCAGGTCCAAGTCCACGGTCACCATGACCGGACCCTGTGCCTGTTGCCAGGGAGCAGGCTGCTTCGCCCGCCACGGGAGCAGGGGTGCCCGCTCCGGAAGGAATTCGGCCGAGGGCGCCTGCCAGGTCAGGTTCACGCGCAGAGTGCCGGCTGTCGCACCGTGATCGGCGAGCGAGACCACCGGGTGGCCCTTGGACAGCCGGCTGTGCTGGGGATCCTTGAAGGTGCTTCCCCTGGGATGACTGCGGCTGTGCATGAGGTAGCTCCACAGGCTGCCGCCCATCTCGGCCGACGACGAGGGTGCCGGCGTGCGCGAGGAAGGTGTTTTATCCCTGCGCCGGTATTCCCATGACATGGCCCACTGTCCTTCCTTGCGATCGCCTCTGAGCCAGCGGATATGCAGCAAAAGATCCGGGGCTATCCATCAAAGGGCGTGAATAAAAAGCCTTCGAGGGCGCGGCACAGCACTGTGTCCGCACCGACGGGCCACCGCTTGCCGACAGGCAAGATCTCAGGTGATGGAAGGAGCCAAGGCGATGACAGGGCTCGAGAATCAGAGGGGCGAAAGCGGTCGACTACCGCTCGCCGTCCGGGCAACAGCGCAAGATGAAATGCGGTCAGCTCAGAGTATAAGAATACCCGACAGTGCATGCAAGTAAAATGCCACACTGGAAGCCGAGACTCCCGTTCCACCGCATCCAGTCGAACATTCTCCCCCGGCCTGAATCGAAATCCCCCCGCAGGTACTGGAATGCATCGAAGTCACAGTGAATGCACGGGACATGCGGCACAGCGCGAGCTGCGACGGAACGGCGCCCAATGCCTTTCGCACGCCCTTCAAGCCGGCAAGCAAGCCCAGGTCCGCACCTCTCGCCGGCATGGGGCCGTGAGAACGCGGAGGCGGGGCGGAACGACGTCGACGACAACGAGCGCCAACGTTGTTCCGCCCCGCGACGACCCCGAGAACGACCGAGGCCCTGCTTGCATTCTGGTCGGCCGGTAGGCAGGCTTCTCACCACTCAGACGCACACACCGAAATCCCTGATGATTCCGGACAGGCCCGACGAATACCCTCGCCCGACAGTGCGGTATTCCCACTCCGTTCCGCTCCGGAAGATCTCTCCGAACACCACGGCCGCTTCCGTGGGGGCGGCCTGCGTGAGATCGCAGCGGGCGATCTCATGACCACCCGCCTGATTCACGACACGAACGAAGGCTCCGGACACCTGCCCGAAGGTTTTCCCGCACTCATCGGCCTCATAGATGGACACCAGAAGCGCGATCCTGTCCACCTCGGTCGGCAGCGTGGAAAGCTGGATCAGGATCTGCTCGTCGTCGCAGCCGTCACCACCGCCGGTGATGCAGTCACCGATGTGCTGGACCGAACCCTCAGGGCTGCGAAGGTTGTTGTAGAACACGAAGTGCCGGTCGGAGAGCACCCTGCCGGACCGGTCACACAGCACAGCGGAGATATCCAGATCGCAGTCCACCCCCGCCGTAGCACCCACCCCCCATCCAAGACCGACCGTCACCGCGGCCAGACCGGCCGCCGACCCGCTCGGCAACACGTTCTCCTTCGACAGAGAAACGCTCATGAACCCCCCTGCATCAGGCAGTCAGGACAACTCCGTCGGCGCCGATCACACTTGCCCCGGCCCCTTCCGCTCCCGAAATGCTGAACCTCGCACCACTACTGCGCAACGGCTCGGAGCGTGCGGAGGGGGCGCGCAGAGAGGAGCCGTCCCTCAGTTCACGCCCTACTGCGAAACAGGGGCCTGCGGCTGACGTGAGTTGCCGAACCACGCGCCAAACGGTCTGCCGTATGACAAAGCGCCGACGAGAGGACGAGAAGTCCGGCAAGTAAGGACCTGCGCCCGCAACTGAAGGCGTGCGATGCCTTTCTCCAGAGCGGCGACACCCTCGTCCTCCCCACCCTGGCCCCCCATGGGCGGCCAGCCACCGTCCCGGGCTGGTGCCGGACGAGCGGGCAACTGCCGGGCTATGTGTGGTCCGCCGTACACGAAGCTCCCACGCGCGAACTCTTCCCCGGCATTCGGCTGCGGCCGCTGCGGCGCGGTGAGAGTGGTACGACGGCACAAGTACTGGAGATGGATCCACACGCTGGGAAGGCATCGACGTCCACGAACCAGGGCGGATCCGGGTCCGCGCTGTCGCGCTGCCGGGCTCAGGCTACGTTGAGCCCCAGTGCGGCGACGAGGACGGCAGCCTGTTCCAGACTGACCGTGGCTTTCCCGAGCTCGGCTGTGAGGGGGTCGAGTGAGGAGAGGTCGCTGCCTCGCAGGTCACAGCGGATGAAGTTCGCGCTGTGCAATTGCGCTCCCGACAGGTCGACGTCGGTGACGTCGGCGTCCTCCAGCCGCGCACCAGTGAGATCGGCCTCCCGCATCCGCACGGACCGCAAGGAGGCCCGGCGCAGATCAGCACCCGGCAGACCGGCGAACGACCAGTCACCGCCGCTGACCTTGAAGAGACTGAACGTGCACTGCTGGAACAGACTGCCCACGAGTTTGCAGTCGGTGAACTGAGCATCGAAGAAGACGCAGTGGCTGAAGGTGCAGTTGGTGAAGGCGGCACCTGAGTGCCGCGAGACGTTGAAACGCACCCCCCTGAAGGTGCAGTGGTCGAAGACCGCGCCCTCGTTCACCACCTCCGTCATGTCGACATCGATGAACGCGCAGCGGGTGTAGCGGCGGCCGGAGATGTCCTGGCCGTACCAGTCCTGCGACCGGATGACCTCAACGGGCGGCGGTAGTGGTGCGGGTATGTTCGTCGGCATGTTTACATTGAACCACCGTTCAATGTAAACATCGGCCACTGCCGAGAGGCCGGACCGTACCGATGAGGAAGGAACCCCTGATGCCCCGCACTCCCGAGGCCTCCGCCGCTGTCCGGGACGCCACCCGGGCCCGTATCCGCCGGGCCGCCGTCCTGCTGATGGCCGAGCAGGGGTACCACGCCACCACGCTCCGCCAGGTCGCGGCCCGCGCGGGGGTGGCCGACGGACTGCCCTCGCGCTACTTCGGCAGTAAGTCCGGCCTGCTGATCGATGTCGCGGACGGCTGGCGGGAACGCACCCGCGCCGCACTCGCCGCCCACCAGGACGACGATCCGGACACCACACTGCGACTGCTCGTCCGCTCGGCTCTCCTGGGACTGGACACCTCCCCCGAGGAAATCGACGAAGGGCGCGCGGTCTCCGCGCTGCTCGCCGACCCGCAGGCCAGGGACGTCCTGCGCGCGGCCGGAGCGGACATCGACTCCGCCGACCTGCTCCAAGCCCTGGACGACGCCCTGATGCGCATCGGCTCACCCGACCCCGAGGGCGACCGCCTGGTGCTCATGGCCGGCATCCGGGGCGGACTCGTCCTCGCCGCCGAGGACGCCGGTTTCCCCTTGCGGCAACTGGAGGACGCCCTACTGGAACGGGTCCGCCCGCGCGCCGCATGACAGCCCACCATCTCGTCTCCCGGACATCCCCGATGACGAGGCCCCGAGCCGGCGGCGGCCTCGGGGCTGTCCGGTGGATCAACGGGTGCCGGGGAGAACGCCTGCAATCCGCTGGGGCCTTGGACATTTACGGTGATCGCAGTCCTGGCCCTTCGTGCAGAGTGGAGAACCTCCATGAGCAGCAGACCCTTCCGCGTCCCGGATCTGTCGGACCGTCCCCACCATCTGGTCATCGAGCGCGAGATGCGGGCAGATCCGCACACCCTTTATGTGGCGTGGACGGAACAGTTCGACCGCTGGTTCGCCGCGCCGGGAGCGGTCGTGATGACGCCCCGGGTGAATGTGCCGTTCTTCTTCGAGACCGAGTACGCGATGGAGCCGGGCACCCCCAAGACCCGCCACCCGCACTACGGCCGCTTCCTGCGGCTGGAGCCCGACCAGCTGATCGAACTGACCTGGGTCACCGGCCGGGGAGGCACGGCGGGGGCGGAGACAGTGGTGACCGTCGAGCTCACCCCGCTCACGGCAGGGACCCGGCTGAGGCTCACCCACGCCGGGTTCTACGACGACACCGCCCGCGCCGGCACTGAAGCGGCCTGGAGAGACCTGGTACTGCCGCACCAGGACCAGGTCCTCACCGGCACCGCCCCCGCACCACCGCCGGCACCGTGACGTGACGCCGGATCGATCGGCTCGGACTCCACCGACTCCCGGACCTGCCCCAGGCCCCCGGGGGCGTCCGTTGACGCCTCTGCCGTGTGAGAGAGAATCGGGAACACCATGGACAGTCTCAGACCCAGACCCGCATTGGACAGGCCGCGGGTGGGAGCACGCCTGCACCGCTGCCCGCAGTGCACAGGGTTTCAGTACTCCGGCGCACCGGACTGCACGGAGTGCCGGTACCTGGTCGACGGCATCATCGAGACCCAGTGGGCGCGCTTCCTCCAGGAGTGGGACCCGGATGGAGCTCAGGACCGGCGGGAAGAGCGGGAGCTGGCGGCGATGGTGGCCGACGAGCCGGACCGGCACGACTGGCGGATCGTCGACGCGGCCCTGGACCGGCTCGAATGCCCCCGCTGCCACAACCCACTCGGCCGGGGCCCCGTCGGCTGCGGACCGTGCGATCAGGCCGACGGCTTCCGCTACGCGGCGATCGAGACCGACAGGCCCGACGTGACCTGGGGCAACGAACACGCCATCCGCGTCAACGTCGCCGTCGTCCGCCGCCCGCACGCGGTCTCCGCCCCCGAACTCCTGGGCCGCCGCATGGTCCTGCCGGCCCTGCTGATCGGATACATGTCCACCACCGCGCAGGCACAGCGTCTCGGCGCCCTGGTGAGGGCCCTCCCGCCCGAGGAGGCCGTCGCGGAACTGGAACGCCTGGTCGAGACTTTCGCTGCCCGCCTGTGACTCCCACCCCTGCGCAGGCAGGGGCTCGCCCGTCCGGGACCTGTCCGGCCGATCATGTCCGGAGCGGTGACGAGCGCAAGGCCCGCCCTCGCCCGGCCGACGGGACGATGCCGGGGTGCCTCCCATTCTCGTTCTCGTGCACATCGACTCCGGCCCCGGGCGAGCGCTTCCCGAACCGGTGCACATCTACTGCGATGCTCCTGCCCGGCTGGAAGGCCGAACCGCGTACCGAGAAGCGGGCCCGGGGCCTCGTCCCCCGCCTTACGGAAGCGTTCGCCCCGCACGACGTCTGCCGCGCGGGGGCCCGGGGCCGTGGTCGCCCCGACGGCCAGGCCACGGCCGTAGGCCCGTACGGTGCGGCCGCGCCTCGCTGCGGCAGGAATAATCGCGCGCTTCAGATGACCTTGGACGTAACAATGCAGGTATGTCACGTTCTTTTCAAGATCTTGTTGCCGGGGCCGAGTCGGTGTCCGTGGACGGCTGGGACTTCTCCTGGCTGGAGGGCCGGGCCACCGAGGAACGCCCCTCGTGGGGCTACCAGCGGTCGATGAGCCGACGACTGGCGGCGGTGTCGGCGGCGCTGGACATTCAGACCGGCGGTGGTGAGGTTCTGGCCGGGGCGGAGAAGCTGCCGCCCACGATGGCCGCCACGGAGTCCTGGCCTCCCAACGTGGCCAAGGCGACCACGCTGCTGCACCCGCTCGGGGTGGTGGTCGTCGCCGACCCGGACGAGCCGCCGCTGCCGTTCGCCGACGGGGCCTTCGACCTGGTGACCAGCCGCCATCCCGCCACCGTGTGGTGGGAGGAGATCGCCCGGGTGCTGCGGCCCGGTGGGACGTACTTCGCTCAGCACGTCGGGCCCGCCAGTGTGTGGGAGCTGGTGGAGTACTTCCTGGGGCCGCAGCCCGAGGCGCGCCGCAAGCGCCACCCCGATGAAGAGAGTGCCGCGGCGAAGGCCGCCGGCCTGGAGATCGTGGACATGCGCACGGAACGGCTGCGGATGGAGTTCTTCGACATCGGCGCCGTCGTCTACTTCCTCCGCAAGGTGCTCTGGACGGTGCCCGGCTTCACCGTCGACCAGTACCGCGACCGCCTGCGCGAGCTGCACGAGAAGATCGAGGCCGAAGGCTCGTTCACCGCCCACTCCTCCAGGACCCTCGTCGAAGCCCGCAAGCCCGACCACGCCTGACCCCGTCAGGCCACACGGAGACCACGGACAACGGCGGGTCCGATGGACCCGCCGCCGAACCACTGGACACGCCCTCACCCGGTCTCGGGAAACGCGCGTGCGTCACACTTCCCCCGTGACGACAACAACCGCATCACCGGCCCGTCCCCGCCCCTTGGGCAAAGGCGTCGGGGCCATCATCCGCTCAGAGGCCACCTCGCCGGCCGACCAGGCGGCCGCACTCATCGCCGCCGTCCAGGACGTGCAGCTCCCCGCCGCCCTCGTGCAGGCAGCGGCCCTGATCCTGGAGGCGGCCTCGAACCCCGATCCGCTCGACACGGCCACCCGGGACCGGGCAGCCGACCTCGCCGTATTGCTCGCCAAAGCCTTGGACCGAGAGTCATGAGGAGGGGACGGGGCCCTGCATGTGCTCGCTGATCCATTGGATCAGGCCACCCGTCTCCATGTTCGGCACATACGTCTTCGCGTTGTGGCTGCCGCCCTCTATGACACTCAGCTTGGTGTGGATCGGGCCCTTGGTGTACTGCTTCACGAAGTCCTCGATCGGGGGCATGGCGGAGGTTTCCTTGGTGCCGACCTGGAAGGCGAGGTAGACGTCCGGGTGCCCGGCCTGGATCAGTTCGGGGGCGAGCACCTTCGGATTGTTGGCTGCCTTCTCCTTGCCGTGGCCGGCCCACAGGCGGGAGTCCGGGACGATGTCCGGCCCCGAGGCGATGACGGCCTTGAATTTGTCGGGCTTCTGCAGCACGGACTTCAGGCCCGCGAAACCGCCGGTGGAGGATCCCATGAAGGCCCAGCCGTCGCGGGAGTCGATCGTGCGGAAGTTCTCCTTGACCAGGTCCGGGACGTCCTCGGTCAGCCAGGTACCCATTTTCGGCTGGCCGGGGATGTCACTGCCGTCCCAGTACTGCCCCGCCTTGGGATCCTTGGCGTCCTTGTCGTGGTCCTCGGGGTTGAGCACCGGCATGACCACGATGAACGGCAGGCTCTTGCCCTCCTGCGACCACTTGGAGATGCTCGCCTCGAGCTTGAGGTCGGTGCCCATCCAGTAGTTGTTCGGGTACCCGGCGCCACCGGGCAGCGCGATCATCACAGGGAACCCGCTCTTCGCGTACTTGGGATCCTTGTACTGCGGCGGGACCCAGACCCACACCTTTCCCTTGAACCCGGACTTCTTTCCCGCGTACTCGGTGACCGCGATCTTGCTGCCGTCTTCCGGCACCGTTCCCGAGACGGTGAACTTCGCCTCCGGACCCGTCGGCAGGGACACCTTGCCACTGCCCGTCCCGCCCGACTTGTCCTCCTGGCCGAAGCTGATGGGATCGCCCTTGTCGGAGAACACCCCGGCGTAGTCGAGCACCGGCCACGCAGCCAGCCCGAGCACGGCAATCACAGCTGACACAAAGATCCAGCGCTTGGTACGGGAGCCACCGCGGCGGCCCTCAGCACGGGGAGTTTCGGTATTGGGATATGTCATCGTGTGTACTCCGGATAGCGCTGGTATCTGAGGGCGGGGCAATGCGGCGCATCCCGCGGATCCCGGTGATGACCAGCCCCGAGGGATATCTCCGACCATGTATCTCAAGCTCTGCTAAGAGTCCTTTAAGAAGGCGCTTCATCAGCGGAAACAGGCCCCCGATCGAGCCGCGCGACTCATGCCGCCGCGGGCCCGGGCCCCAGGGGGATCAGGACGACGGTGTCCGCGACCGGGCCGCCATGTCCTCCCAGAAGCGGTGCAGCTCGCTGCACGTCATGCGGTGCCAGGGTGCTCGCCTGCGCCGCATCCAGGACAGCGGTCCCATGACGCCCACGCGGCGATAGGGGCGCAGCAGCGCCTGCTGCTGCCGGCAGAACGCCTCCCGCATCTCGGCTCGCGGCTGCTCTCCCATGGCGGGGTAGGGGCACAACTCGAAGGGGCAGTCCCGCGCACAGGTGCTTCCCGGTGGCGCGTCCTCGGCCATACCCACCGTCCGGCGGGGACGGAGCGGCTCCCGGTCCCTGTCGAGGCACGGCGGCAGAACACACCGGTCCGCACGGGCCAGACGCGCCTCCAGCTCCTCCGGACGGCCACTCCGCTGCACAAGGTTCAGCAACAGAAGCACATCCGCGAGCAACTGCTGAGCACGGGGGTGCAGGGTGCTCCACCCCACCGACGGAGGAATCCAGAGTGTGTGCCTGCGGTAGACGCCGGGGTCGGCGGGCGAGGAACCGATGTTGTTCATCACCCCCATCTCGTCGATCCAGATGAACCGTTCGGGGTGCCCGCTCTCCAGGGCGAGCACCGCGAGGCCGGCCGCCTCGGCGACGAAGGGGTGCAGCCGCTCTCCCCTGCGGGTCCGGTCGTCCGGATGCCGGGCGACCGGATCCTGCTTGCTGCCTGCGAGCGCCAGCCAGCGCTTCACCGACTGCGTGGGGTCGGCCTTCGCCGACGGGCGGCTCGTTCCGTCCCTCAGCTCCCACAGACACAGGGCGTGAATGAGCGTCAGCTGGGAGTACCAGAAACGGGCGTGGGTCAGCATGGCCTCCGCCTCTTCGACCAGGTACTCCCGGGGCTCCTCGTGGGTGTGCGGATGCCGCTCCCTGCGGTTGGCGGCGCTCTTGAAGCCCTGGGCCAGGGCGATCTCCAGGGAGAGCGGCAGATCCGCCCGCTGCGAGGCGGAGTGCTCCGGCTCCAGATGAGCGAGCCAGAGGCGGAGCCGCTCCTTCGCCTGGTTCCGGTGCTTGTCCCCGACCGAGCCCACCATCATGGGGACGAGCCAGGCGCGCATGGTGAACCGCCGCCAGATCCGCGACCGTTGCTCGTCGCTCTCCTTCTTGTGCTCCTTGTACTGCTTGTGCGCCTGGTCGCCGGAGACCGGGCTGCGGAGGTCCTCCTCGCGGGTCCGGTGCTCGGCATGCAGCTGTTCGCGGAGTGCCGTCTCGTACTGCACCCAGGGGTCGTTCTCCTCGGGCGGGCCATTCTCGGGGAGCGGGAACATGGTGCGCAGGACATCGAAGGCGTTGTCGCCTCCCGCCCCTATCTCCTGCGCGATGGCGAGCCTGATGGGGTACGAGGGCTCGTTCTCCGCGATTTCGAAGAACGGTGCGTAGGCCGGGGCCGGGCCGTCGGGCTGCTTCTCGGATCGTGCGCCGATCGCGCGGAGGACGTCTCCGACCCGGTGCACGACGTCCTCTTTCGCTCCCTGGAGAGTTCTCCGGTCGCCGCCGGCGATGTACTGCCACCGGTCGCGCAGGGACGTGACGATCTCCTGGTGTGCGGATGCTCCTGTGGCACTGTCGATGTCGAGGGCGGCGGCGTACAGGTCGAGCGCCTTGGCATCGGTGCGTTTCTCCGCCGCTTCGCGAAGCCGCTGGACGACGGCTTCATGCCGGTTCTCCGCCTCCTTCCGGGAATCCTCCTTACGGGAATTGAGGACCAGCGCGACGAGGAGTTCACGGCCGGGGCCGGGTTCCTGGAGGGAGGCGGTCACCGAGACGCCGACGTAGCCGGATCCGAGGTAGGCCTGGAGGATGCTGTGCGGGAAGCGGACCCGTTCGCCCCGGACCTCCACCAGGCCGAGTTGTTCGCCCTGGGTGGCGCACAAGGACAGGAGCGTGCGGCAACGGTGCATGTCCGTCAGGCCGGGGCATTCCGGCAGCCGCTCCGTGAGCCGCTTCCAGATGCCGGGGAAAGCCGGTGCCGCAGTGGGCACATGGCCCCATGCCCGCGCCGCGTCCGGGCCGGCATCGTCCGGGCCGACTCCGATCAATGCGTCGAATGCGACTTCGAGCCGGTCCTGGAGCAGCCCTATTCCGGCCAGGGCGGAGATGACTTCGATGGTCGCCTCGCGCTTGTCGGAGGGCAGCGCGATCTCGCCGTGGATGCGCCCTGAGATCAAGGCCTCTCGCCAGGTGTCGAGCAGGCGCAGATGCAGCTCCGCCCGGTCGGCGCTCCGGGTGTCCAGTTCCCCGCTGCGGCTGATGCCGGTCAGGTGCTCCAGGAGGTGATGGTCCTGCAGCTCGTGCGCGATCTGCAGATACAACGGGGCTTCGGACACGGCCGCCGTCTCGACGATCCAGGACATCCGATGGGGATCGGGATCCGTGCGGTCCTTCTCCAGGTATTCCAGCGCCGCTTCCTCGCTGAGGGGTTCCAGGTCGATGACAGCGGCCTGGGTCTGCTGCAGCGGCGGATGCGGACGGGAGGCGATCACCAGGGGGAGCTTCTGCCGCTCCGCCCGCTCGATCGCCTTACGGATGAGGACGTCCCGTTCCTTCTGCTTCTCGCCCTCGGTGAACGTCTCCTCGAGACCGTCCGCGAGGATGACGGCCTTGTCGTCCATGCACAGTTGCCGCCACACCCTTTCGGCCTGCCGACCGGACAGCACGCCGTGGTCCACTTCCTCGCAGAAGCGCTTCATGCCCAACTCGCGGAAGTCCAGCCGCGAGCGGTCCATGTCCGCGTCCCGCAGCCGGACCGGAACGGGGATGGCACCCTTCTTGGCCAGCATCTGCGTGAGCTCCACGAGCACCGAGGTCTTTCCGGCCCCCACACCGCCGACCAGCAGATAGGGCCGCCGGGTGCGCCGGTCGCGCAGTGCCCGGGAAAGGACCAGGCACATTTCCTTCCGTCCGACCACGTCCTTGATCGTCGGCCCGGCCGTCGGCACCAGACTGCGGGGATTCTTCCTGGCCGTCCTGCTCAACGGCCTGCGGACCGAGAGGTACTGCACGCTCAGAAAGATGAACGTCGCCAGCCCGATGGTCAGGAACGGCGCCAGGAACCCATAGGTCACGGCGCAACCGGAGCTGTGGGACTGCTGGCACCACTTCTCGACGGGTGACTGCTCCTTGGTGACGATCTCGTAGACCCCCGACCCGACCCAGAGCGCGGTGATCGGGAGCGCCAGCCAGGAGAGGCGCTGCACGAACGCCGTCGTCGACGGCTTCGTCCACCAGCGCCGGGGCAGGACCACCTGGGGGCGGGCCGCCGAACGGACCCGTAGCGTCCGGAAGAACCGCCCGACGGCATCGGCCGCGCGGGAAACATAACGCCATGGGCGGACCAGGCGCGGGCCGCTCCGCGGTGCGACTTTGCCTTTGGGATGTCTCATGGCGTAGTTCACGATTCAGCCACCCTTGACGGCTTTCCCCCGTCCATCGTGCGCTGTGCGCGTCGCCGATGTCGAATGCGGGGAGAGGCCGGGATGCCGGAGGGATAGGGGCCGAAATACGATGGCCATAAGGGCGCTGCACCGGCTCTGCACAGCCGCACCCGAGGGCGGACCGCGGTGAACGGCCCGCAGGCTCAACGACGCGATCATGGGCTGCGTCCAACGAGAACCGCGGCCGCCGCACGGTCCCGGCGCGCGCATCGGCAGCACTTCCCATATCGTCGAATCAAGGGCGCAATATGCCCTGGATGTCCCCGGGAAGGGGCACTGAGATGGACGCGCGGACAGCCGCGCGTCATTCCCTGGCCGGAATCCGACTGGTGAACGGCGCAGTGGCACTGCCGACCCCGCGAGCGATGTCCCGCCCGACTGGGCGCGGACCCCGAACAGCCTGCGCACGTTCGAGGTGCGCACTGGGGTCATCGGCGCCCCGCGGATGCGGACGGGCTCGACCAGGCGCTGCGGACCGGCACCCCCAGCCACGCGAGCGACGCCCTGTCGGCCGCCTGCGCCGACCGCGAATGCCTGCCCCCGTGCCGCATGCGCGACTGCCGTCGTCGGCGCCGTCCTGCCGAACTCCCCTGGACGGGACGCCGGAAGGAGTCTCTTCATGAGCACAGCACCACACGGCACGGCCCCGTGGTTCGTGCAGCTGCACGACAGGCTGGCAGTCGCCGTCGACCAGAAGGTCGGCTGGCAGAACCTGCCCAAGCCACTCGGCCTGCTGACCCTCATCGGGCTACGGGACAACCTGCGCCGCAAGAACCTCTTCGACACCGGCTCCTACCCGTCGTGCAACCTGCCGGACGTCGCTCCGCCGGACGCGCAGGACCTCACCGGGCGCACGGCCGACGGGACGTACAACGACCTGGCGGACCCACGCATGGGCATGGCCCGTTCGCGCTTCGGCCGCAACGTGCCACCGGACCGGGCCTTCCCCGAAACCGAGCCGGGGATCCTCTCCCCGAGCCCCCGTGAGGTCAGCAGGGCCCTGCTGACCCGGCGCGAGTTCATCCCCGCCGAGTCCGTCAACACCCTGGTCGCCGCCTGGCTGCAGTTCATGATCAAGGACTGGGTCAGCCACGGGCAGGGCACCATGAACCGTCCCTGGCACATCGGCCTGGCTTCCGACGACCCGTGGCCCGCACCCCCGATGGTCGTGCCGCGAACGATCCCGGACCCCACTCGCCCCGACGGGGACGACGGCCTGCCACAGACGTTCCTCAACGACAACTCGCCCTGGTGGGACGCCTCCCAGCTGTACGGCAACACCCTCGACGAGCAGCGGTCGCTGCGCACCGGCCAGGGCGGCAGGCTCCGGGTCCCCAACGGCCCGCTGTTCCCGGACGACCCCGACAAGGACCCGGCGGGCGTTCCCGGCTTCTGGCTGGGACTCGCCATGATGCACATGGTGTTCCTCCTCGAGCACAACGCCATCTGCGACACGTTGCACGACACGTACCCCGCGTGGTCCGACGAGGAGCTCTTCCAGCGGGCACGGCTGATCGACGCGGCACTCATCGCCAAGATCCACACCGTGGAGTGGACCCCCGCCGTCATCAGCCATCCCACGACCGTCACGGCCCTGCACGCCAACTGGTACGGCCTCCTGGGCAAGCGCGTACACAAGCTGCTCGGACGCATCGGCAAGAGCGAGGTGCTCAGCGGCATCGTGGGCGGGGACACCGACCACTTCGGCGTCCCGTACTCGCTCACCGAGGAGTTCGTCGCCGTCTACCGCATGCATCCCCTCATCCCCGACGACTGGAGCTTCCGGTCGGCCTCGGACGACTCGCTGCTGCAGGAGACCACCTTCCGGGAACTGACGGGGCGGAACGCCTACGACATCCTCGGCAAGCACACCCTGACCGACATCCTGTACTCCTTCGGCACCTCGCACCCGGGCCTGGTCACCCTGCACAACTACCCACGCTTCCTGCAGGAGTTCCAGCGTCCGGACGGCAAGCTCATGGACCTCGGGGCTGTCGACATCCTGCGCTCGCGCGAGGTCGGCGTTCCCCGCTACAACGAGTTCCGGCGGCAGCTCCACCTCCTCCCGGCCGAGGACTTCGACACCCTCACGGACAATCCCGTCTGGGCCGAGGAACTGCGCCGTGTCTACGACGGGGACATCGAGCGCGTCGACCTGTCGGTGGGCATGTTCGCCGAACCCCTGCCGCGGGGCTTCGCGTTCAGCGACACGGCCTTCCGCATCTTCGTCCTGATGGCATCCCGCCGTCTCAACAGCGACCGGTTCCTCACCAGGGACTACACACCCCAGGTGTACACACAGACCGGTCTGGACTGGATCGAGAACAACAGCATGACCAGCGTGCTGCTGCGGCACTTCCCGGGGCTGCGTGCGTCCCTGCGGTCGGTGGACAACGCCTTCGCCCCGTGGACCGCCGCGGGAGCCGCGCGGTGAGTCCGGAGGTGGGTGATGGGACGAGCAACGCACCACTCGTGCCGGGAGACGCACGACCCTCCGCGTCTGTCGCGCGTGGGCGGCATCATGCTGGCCGGCCTGGCAGCCGTCATCTTCGCCGCGGGGCTCTGGATCCGCCACAATGCCCCCGCTGTCGATGACGTGGGGCTGCAACTGGCGGGCAGCGCGCATGCGGCACACGCCCTGGTCGGAGACCGCACCGCCGACTTCCGGAAGGCGCTGACGGCCGACTTCTTCCTCATCGGGGCGTACACGCTCAGCACGGTGCTCGTGTTCTGGCTGAGCAGCCGCACGATCGCGGTGCGCATGAGACACCGCTGTCTCGTCCGGTACGGGATCGCCGGCGTCCTTGCCGCGTGCGGGTGCGCCGTGGCGGAGAAGCTGCTGCTTCTCCACGGACTCGGCGGTGCGGGCTGGCCGTTCGCGGTGGCCACGGGCCTGGCGACGGTCAAGTGGCTGCTGCTCGTCCTCACCGTGCCCGTCGCGGCGCTCGTGGTCGCGATCGTCCTCAAACGGGCCGTGTTCCACGGCTGGGCCCGGCACGGACACGACTACGCCGAGACGTGCGGATGCGAGGGGAAACGCGGAGGCGGCAGGGCCGGCCCCGGTCCCCGGGGGCCCGACGTCGTCCCGCCCTGGCCCGTGCTGCAGCCGGACGGACGCCGCTGGCCGGCAGCGGTGCGCAAGGACCCTCCCCGCTCCCCGCAGGCGCGATGGGAGAACGGCAGCCGGGTGCCGCCCGGCCGGGAACAGGGCGGGCTCGGCTTCTGCGTCTCGGGCGGCGGCATCCGCTCGGCCTGCGTCACACTGGGCGCTCTGCAGGCCCTCCGCCCCCACCTGTGCCGGGCCCGCTACCTGGTATCGGTCTCAGGCGGTGGTTACACGACGGGAGCCCTCCAGCTCGCGCTGGCCGGGAAGGACCGGTGCGGGAAGGACCGGTACGGGGCCTGCCCCGATGACGTCTTCATGCCCGGCACGCCGGAGGAGGACCACACCCGCCGGCACTCGAAGTACGTCGCGGAAGGCGCCGGCCAGTGGCTGGCCGCCCTGGGCGCCGTGCTGCGGGGCCTGCTGGCCTCCCTGAGCCTGCTGACCGCCACTCTGCTGGCCCTGGGGCTCGCCCTGAGCTGGGGTTACCACCTCGTTCCGCTGACGAGCCTGACCCCACTGCCCCGGCACCTGGCCTTCCGGGGGCCCGCTCTGGGGGCCGTCCTGGTCCTGGCCGGTCTCGCAGCCCTGCTCTGGTTCCTCTGGCTGGTGTCCCTGTGCCTCGCCAGGCAGCGTCTGTCGGGCACTCTGAAGGCGGTCTTCCGCACGTTCGTGGTGGCGGTCCTGCTGCTGGGCGTCGTGGTGGTCGTCATCCCCGGCCTGGCGTGGGCGACACCGCAGGTATGGAAGGTGCATGCCCCGGAGACCGGGGCGAGCGCCGGTGCCGCCGCGCTGCTCACCTATGTGACCGTGCTGGTCAGCACCACGTGGCGGCGCATCGAGGCCGTCCAGCACGCGGTCGGCTCCGCCGCGCGCTCCCGGTTGGTGCGTGCCGTGCCCAACGGGTTCTCCAAGTACCTGCTGGTATGGGCGGTCCTCCTGGTGGTGACGGCGGCCTCCCTGCTCGTCCTGGGCTGGGCGACCGCCACCGGGTGGACCTGGCCCCTGCCCTGCCAGATCGCCCTTCTCGCCGGCCTCGGGCTGGTCGTGCTGAGCCTCGACCAGACATGGATGAGCCTGCACCCCTTCTACCGTGCCCGGCTGGCCTCCGCGTTCGCCGTCCGCCGCAGGATCTGCCGGGACGGCGAACAGATCGCGGTCCCCTACCGGTTCGACGAGCCGACACCGCTCCCCTGGTACGACAGGCGGCACGACGGCTTCCCCCAGGTCGTCTTCGCCGCGGCAGCCAACCTGTCCGGCAACGACCGGACGCCGCCGGGGCGGCACGCGGCGTCGTTCACGCTCTCGCACGACTACGTCGGCGGCCCGGACGTCGGGTACGCCCGCACGGACCTCCTGTGCAGCCGCACCAGGCCGGTCATCCGCAAGGATCTCACCGTCGAATCCGCCGTCGCCGTCTCCGGCGCGGCCTTCGCCTCGGCCATGGGACGCCAGTCACGCGCCTTCCAGACGCTTTTCGCACTCTCCAACGCCCGGCTCGGCACCTGGCTCCCCAACCCCGGCGTGCTGAGCGCCCTTTGGAGCGAGCACCCAGACTGGGGACTGCCTCCGATGCCGGGCATCCGCCGCCTGCCCTACCTGCTGCGGGAGGTCTCCGGCCGCTACCCGATGGACGACCGGATGCTGCTGGTCACCGACGGCGGCCACTACGAGAACCTCGGCCTGGTCGAACTGCTCCGGCACGGCGTCACCACCGCCGTGTGCGTCGACGCCAGCGGAGGTTCCGGGGCCTTCGCCGCCGCTCTGGGCGAGGCCATCGCCCTGGCCCAGGAGGAGCTCGGCGTCGAGGTCACGATCGCGCGCGGGGACTGGGAGAAGCTCGTCCCCGGCAGCGCGGCCCCCCTCACGCCGCAGAACCCGCTGGCCACGCTCAACACCCGGCTCTCGGCCGCGGCGGTGGTCGAGGGCACGATCACCTACCCGCGCGAACTGGTGGACGAGAAGGGCCGGATGCTCGGCACCGAGGGACGGCTGATCGTCGCCCGGGCGGCACTGACCCCCGAGATGCCCTACGAGCTCCTCGCCTACGCCCAGGCCGACCAGGAGTTCCCGCACGACGGCACCAGCGACCAGTGGTTCGACAACCGGCGGTTCGACGCCTACCGGGCGCTCGGCCACTGGATCGGGGAGCGGGCCGCGACGCTGCTCGTGCCACAGAGCGGCGCGTCGCCTCGGCGCCGTCTGCGCCGGCCCCGGCGAACCGGCCCCTGAGCACCTTGAGCAGCGGCTACCCGTACATGAAGGATCCCCGATGGCCGGCAGGGAGTCATTTCCTTCCGCGACGGGAGCCCGCTTCAGACAGCCGTCTGCACTGCAGCCAGGAATTCCGGCCACGAGGACACATTCCGGCCGGGCAAGGCACTCTTCAGGCTGAGCTGAAGAGTGCGGCGCAGTGGATGCGGGGACTGCATGATTGCCTCGTTGCGGGCGGCCAGGCGGGCGAGTTCGGCCTGAGCGGGCAGCCGGTCGCTCTTGGCTCCGTTGCAGGCGGCGTGCGCAGGGGCGAGGTTCCACAGCGCGTCCAGATCCGGGCCGTGCCAGGAGCCGACGCTGCCGAAGCGGCGCATCAGGGAGAACGGGAAGACGTGGTCGACGGCTATGGCATCGCTCGGGTCCAGGACGTCATCACAGATCAGGCAGCGCCCGTGCTGGAAGCCAACCGTGGCCTCGACAATGCCGGTCACCGAGCGGCGGCGGCGCTTGTCAGTAATCCTGAGGGTGTCCCAGTCGACCGTGACGCCCTCCTCGATGAGGCTGCGACCGATGCCCGCCGCGAAGGAACTCTCCACAATGCTCCAGCGCGCGCCCAACTCGGCAGCCAAACCTGCGGCCTGCTCCGACCCTGCCAACCGGACCAGGTCGGGGGTCAGACGCACCGCGGACTGCCGCCCTGTCCCGGTCAGCTCATAGAAGGTGTGGGGTACCGCAGTGTCGCCGCGCAGGTTGTGAAACTTCTGCATCACCATGGCCGGCATCGAACGCACCGCGGCTGCCGCCAGCCGCTCAGTGGGGCGGCCGGTCTCCAGCGTCGCCGCGCTCTCCTGCATGGCGACGGTGAGGAAGTCCTTCTCGCCCAACTTCGCAGCCTGCGGCGCCTGCGGGAGCCGGGCCAAGTGGCGCACCATGCCCAGGCTGTAGGCGGCGGCGAACTCGGCCAGCGGGACTGTTTCCTCTCCACGCCGCCCAAAATCAAGCAGGACTTGACCAAGGGCGAATTTGTACGTGCGGGAGTTGGCCCCCATCAGCACTGCCAGCCGCCACGACGCACGCGCCGAGGCATCCCGGGCGTAGAACTCCTGCATGCTCACTCTGCCTCCCTGCACAGGGCGACGGTCTGCCACCACAC
Organism: Streptoverticillium olivoreticuli subsp. olivoreticuli; assembly: GCF_003391135.1. GTDB lineage: Bacteria > Actinomycetota > Actinomycetes > Streptomycetales > Streptomycetaceae > Streptomyces > Streptomyces blastmyceticus. Next base: position 687,772 of record NZ_CP031455.1, read on the forward strand.
CTCGGCACGGCCGAGATGGTCCGCGCCTTCGTCCACGAGCCGCACCAGCCGCAGCCCCGCTCGCTCCGCGTCGCGCACGACTTCCTCGGCGGGCACGTCGAACATCACCCGGTCCGCCGGTGGGGCTCCGCGTCGCAGTGAGATCACCAGCAGCCCCGCCGGTGCCAGCAGCGCGGCCAGCCGTCCCATGGCCCGCCCCCGCGCGGCCGACGGAAGGTGCATCCACACCGCCGACAACAGCGCCAGCTCAAACCTCTCCTCCGCCAGTCGGGACAGCTCGGGCAGGGAATCCTCCACCCAACGGACGTCCTCGCTCGGGTGCAAGCGCTGTGCGACCTCCCGAAGCTCGCGCACCGGCTCGACCGCCACCACCCGGTAGCCGCGCCGCGCCAGCGCAGCAGCGTCCCGCCCCGTGCCCGCTCCGACGTCCACCGCCTTCACCGGGGCCGACGGCAGCAGGTCCAACACCCCACCATGCACCCGCTCGAAAGGAACACTCGCATACCGCTGCCCGAGGCAAGCGGCGTTTTGTGCGTAGTACGAGTCGATCGGGGAACGGGGCGTGCCGGACCGGGTGGCGTTCTCACCTGTTTCGACCATGGACTCAAACTACGGGAACGCTCTGACAACGCCAGGAACGGAAGGCCAGGACTGGTCGGTCAGGGCAGGATCTCGATATACCCGTCGGTTCCGTGCACGCGGATCCGCTGCCCGTCCCGGATCAGCCGGGTGGCCTGCCCCACGCCCACGACGGCCGGCAAGCCGTACTCCCGGGCGATCACTGCGCCATGGGTCATCAGGCCGCCCACCTCTGTCACCAGGCCCGCGATTCCGACGAACAGCGGCGACCAGCTGGGGTCCGTGAAGGTCGTGACCAGGATGTCGCCCGCTTCGAGATCGGCCTCCGCCATGTCAAGGATGACGCGGGCCCTTCCCTCGATGGTCCCGGCGGAAACCGGTAGGCCGATCAGAGCGCCGGCGGGCACGTCGTCGCGCCGGTACGCCCCGGTGACGGCCTCGCCATCCGATGTGAGCACCCGGGGCGGTGTGAGCGCGTGGTACGAGCGGAACGCGTCCTTGCGCTGCTGGACGAGCTGGTCATCCACCTGGTTCGAGCGCACGACGTCGTGGAGTTCCTGGAACGTGAGGTAGAAGATGTCCTCCTTCTCAGGAAGCACGTTGGCCTGCACGAGGCGCTCGGCCTCCTCCAGCAGGGCCTGCTTGTAGACGAAGTAGCGGCTGACGATGCCGTACTTCGGGTACTCCCGGTACCCGATGAAGGTTCTGACCCGGTCGATCATCCGCTTGGCCTCGTCGGCCTTCCGGTCCCCGTCCGGCAGGGCCCGCAAGCGTGACAGCACGTCCTGTTCCTTCTTCCGCGCCCTCTGCCGCCCTTGCTCGAAGCGCCGCCCGGCGGCACCCGGCTCGAAGTTCCTGACATTGTCGAGGATCACGGGCACGAGCGTGCTGGGGCGCTCGCGCCAACGTGGCCTCGTGATGTCGATCTCGCCGACGCAGCGCATGCCGTACCGGTCGAGGTAGGCCTCCATGGCGTCGCGCGCTTCGGCCCCGCCCGCGAGCTTCGCCAGCTCGTCCAGGAAGCCCTCGTCCTCGACGCCCTGCAGGAACGCCACCACCTCCGGCTGCGGGCGGATCACGTCCGCGACGTCGAGCAGCGCCAGTCCCATCTCCGACGTGACGTTGTCGGGGGCGGACAGCGTGAGCGTGTCAGCCGCGTTCTTCTCGCCCAGCCACTCCAGCAGCTTGTCGTTGAGCCACCACGTGGCCTCCATCCCCGCCATGATGGCCTGCATGCTCAGCGGATCACTGAGGACCCGCTTGTGCTCCTCGAAGGCCTCCAGCAGGAAGTCGAACAGCGCCGGTCCCGTCTTCGTCCGGATGCCGCTCTCCAGGGCGGCGATGGACACCCGGCTGCGCTCGATCAGCTCGGTGACGATGGCCGGATCGGTCTCGATCGGAGCGGGCGCACCGCCGGCCGGCGGCCCTCCGGTACCTCTGTCCGGGAGCGACGGGACGAAGTCGTCGCGGTCGAGGACGGTCTCCAGAGCATCCCTGACCAGCGGATCGCCTCTCCCGATGAGGTCCAGGAGGCCGGCGCGGCTCGCGGGCGAGGCCAGGCGCCGGGTGACGTCGACGAACAGCCTCCCGCCGGCCGTGTGCATCGGCGCCATGGCCGTCAGCTGCCACATGGAGAGCCCCAGGGGCTTCATGGGGTCGGTCATCATCTGCTGATGGCCGACGGAGACGTAGACGTGATTCTCCTGGTCGCCGGTCTCGGGGATGGGGAACAGCGTCGTGATCGGCCGGCTCTGGACGATCTGGAAGCCATCGTCGACCAGGCACCATTCGATGTCCTGCGGGCGGCCGAAGTGCGCTTCGATCCGCCGCCCGAGCCGCACGAGCCGCACGACCTGCGCATCCGTCAACGCCGGCTGCTCCTGCCGCTGCGAGTCGATCGCCACTTCCTGCGTACCGCCGGTCGGCAGGGCGTGAACGGCACGCTGTTTGACGGCGATCGCCTTGGCGACGACTTCGCCGTGTCGCACCTTGAAGACGTCCGGGTTCACCAGGCCGGAGACCAGGGCCTCGCCGAGGCCGAAGCCGGCGTCCACGGTGGCGACCTTCCGGTTGCCCGTGACGGGGTCGGCCGTGAACAGGATGCCGGCCGCATGCGGGAAGACCATCTGCTGCACGACCACGGCCATGTGGACCGTACGGTGGTCGATGCCGTTCCGCTGGCGGTAGGTCACGGCCCGCTCGGTGAACAGCGAGGCCCAGCACCGGCTGACGTGCTGGAGGATCGCCGTCGGCCCCACGACGTTCAGGTACGTGTCCTGCTGGCCGGCGAAGGAGGCCGTCGGCAGGTCCTCCGCCGTCGCGCTGGATCGCACGGCGTAGGCGGCTTGCTCGCCGAGCCGGGCGAGCGCGCGGGTGATCGCCGCCGCGAGATCGCCCGGGATGGCGATTTCTTCGATGGTCCGGCGGATCTCCGCGCTGAGCGTGCGGATCGCCTGCCGGTCGTCCGGGTTGAGGCGCGACAGCTGATCGAGCCGATCGCCCATCGACGGTGCTTCCGCCATGATCCGCCGGAAGGCGTCCGTCTTCACGCAGAAGCCGGCCGGCACGCGGATGCCTTCGATCCGCGACAGCCCGCCCAGGTGCGCGCCCTTGCCGCCGACGACCGCGACCTGCGTCTCGTCGACCTCTTGAAGATCCCACACGTACTGCTCGATCATCGCGATACCTCCGGCGCAGCCGTGCCCACCCGCGACTTCACTGCCGGTCCCACCACTGGTTCGACGTCACCGCGTCCCCCATACGTCGACAACACACGCACGTCGTGCCCCTTTTCCGCAGGTTGTGGCCTCGGCCGACGATTTTGCGCCACCACCCGGGTCTTGTGGCAAGCCCCCCAGTGCGCTATACGTTAAGAGTGGCAGGGAGAGAGATCTCCTTGCCTTTTCGTTTTCTCCGACGAACCGACCCGGACTCATGGCGGAGCCACGCACCCTGGCATCGTCCGCGGAGTCCCCGGTTCATCGCGGCCTGCCGAGCGTCCTGCTGCCTCCGTCTCGGGCCGGGCCGTAGGGTCCTTGCCAGAGCACCCGCAGCACGCTGCCCGGAACCGACGAGGACACCGCACGCGTGTCCGGTCAGAACGAATCACGGGCGCGCCGGAACCCCTGGGGGACACGGATGGAACGGGAACAAAAACGGCCGCGCGGCATCACCAGACGCAGGCTGCTGATCGGAGGCGGCACCGCCGCGGCGGTCATGGGCACGACGGGATACGCGGGCCGGGACGGGCTCAGGAGATGGTGGTGGCGCACCGCGGGGCTGGAGAGGCCGCGTACGGACGGTGTTGTCGATCATGCGGGCGCGGAGTGGGCCGGCGCGTCGTCGGCGAACTGGCGGCGGGCTCAGCGGCCTGCCGACTACGCGGTGGACCTGGTCGTCATCCACGTGGTCCAGGGCAGTTACGGCGACGCGCTGCGGGTGTTCCGCGACCCCCTGCACAAGGCAGCCGCGCACTATGTCGTGCGCCAAGACGGTCACATCGCGCAGACCGTCCGCGAGCTGGACGTGGCCTTCCACTGCGGGAACCGGGAGTTCAACCAGCGCAGCATCGGGATCGAGCACGAAGGCCACGTGGACCGGCCCAGAGGCTTCACGGACGCGATGTACGCCGCGTCGGCCCATCTCACGGCCGGGATCTGCACCCGGTACGCGATCCCGGCGAACCGGGCGCACATCATCGCCCACTCCGAAGTGCCCGGCACCGACCACACCGACCCCGGACCCCACTGGGACTGGAACCGGTACCTCAAACTCGTTCAGGCAGCCGCCGGCTGAGACCTCCCGAACACCCCCCGCCGATCCGATGAAACGTCGCTGCCGCGCCGACTGGGCGTCTCCCGCTGTGCGTACGCGGGCCCTCGCCGGGGTGAGCCACCCCACGTAGGGCGCCGCGGATGGGTGAACACTCGGCCAATAAGATGGCCCGGTTACTCCAGGAAGAAAGGCCACGGCGCCCAAGGTGACCCAGTCCCGCCCTCACACCCTGTTTTCCTTCGGCACGCTGATGGATGAGCGGGTCCAGACCGCGCTTTTCGGTCAAGCCGTACCCAGTTCCGCGGCGTCGCTGACGGGCTACACGACCAGGCCGCTGCCGATCACCGACCAATCCGTGATCACCACCAGCGGCCTCGAGGTACACCTGACCCTGTCACGGAAGGTCGGCGCCGTGGTCGAGGGCGCCATCCTGCACCTCACCGACCATGAACTCGCCGCGGCCGACGCCTACGAGGTCGACGACTACGCCCGCCGACGGGTTCTCCTCTCCTCCGGTGAGATCGCCTGGGCCTACCTGGATGCCAAACCGCTGCGCTCAGCAGCTCGCATTGTCATCGTGGGCGACAGCATCGCCTACGGCCGCTGCGATCCGGACGGTGGATGGGCCGGCCGCCTGGCGGCCGCCCACATCGCCGGGAGCGAGGCCGAACACCGGGTCTTCAACCTGGCCATCCCCGGCAGCACCCTGACCGATGTCAGCGAGCAGACCCCCGCACTCCTGGCTCCTCGCCTGCCCGACACCCTTCTTGTCGCCGCCGGTATCAACGACTCCGCCCTTCCGCTCGCCACTGCACAGCCTCACAGCGACTGGCTGACGCACATCGCGGACAGTCTCGGCTCGCTGGCCGCCACGGCCCTGGACCACAACGCGCGACTCGTCGTCGCGGGACCGACATGGCTCGATGAATCGCGAACCCGCGACTACGAGGGTCTGCGATTCACCCACGCCCGAGCGCTGGCCCTGCGCGAGTTCTTGCGCACCTGGTGCGCCGAGAAGCACATCGACTACCTCGACATGTGGGAGCCGCTGCGCGACAACACCAAGCTGCTCACCGACGGTCTGCACCCCACTCCCGACGGGCACCGGGCTCTCCATCGACACCTCGACGCCCTCAGCCGCTGACAGCAGAGTTCCGCACTTGTACCCGCGGGCCGTCCGATCGCGTGTGTAGTGTCGGGATGTGACGACGACCGCTGAACACGGGCAGGACGACGATGCCCATCCGTCCGGAGTCAAGGCGGAGTTGACCGGGCTGCCGGAGACGCTGTTATGGACCTTGTGGAACCGGGCCTGTGAGGCAGGGCACGCCGACCCGGTGCTGGACGATCCGATGGCCGAGGCACTGGTCCGAAAGCTCGACTACCCCTTCGTGGAACGGCTGGGGCCTCCGCATCCTCTCTTCTCCCAGGTGCAGGGGCTGCGTTCCCTGACCTTCGACCGCGCGGTACGGCAGTACACCGACCGGCACCCCGAGGCGACCGTCATCGCGCTCGGCGAAGGTCTGGAGACCGGGTTCTGGCGCGTCGACAACGGACGGCTGCGCTGGTTGAGCGTCGACCTCCCGGAAGCCGTCGCGTTGCGGCGCGCCTTGCTGCCGGAGCACCCGAGGCTGCGGGTGCTCGCCCAGTCGGCCACCGACCTGAGCTGGCTCGACGAGATCGACGCCCCGGAACAGGGCACGATCGTTACCGCGCAGGCACTGATGATGTACCTGCGGCCCCACGAGGTGAAGGAGATCATCGCCGCGTGCGCCGACCGGCTGCCGGGCGGGGCGCTGATCCTGGACTCGATGCCCCGCTGGATCACCAAGCTGACCCGTGAAGGCAAGATCCGGATCGGCGAGCTGACCATCCCCCCGATGCACTGGTCGATGGCGCCCGATGAGCGCCCGCGGCTGTACTCGGCGCACCCGCGCATCGCGGACGTGCGGGCACTGACCATGGAGCGCGGCCGCGGGGTGACGGGCCGGCTCATCCAGTACCAGCACCTGATACCGGTCTTCCGGTCCATCTCCCCCGCGGTGACCCTCCTGCGGTTCGCCTGAAGCGCGCGGTCAGTGAGCTCCGTACTCCATGTCGGTCATGCCCCGGCTCCACTGCGTACCACGATCCGGTACGCGTTGGAGAACCCGGTGCGGCTGAGGAGCGGGGTGAGAAGCTGGTCCAGGCCGTACACACCGGCCAGCAGGGGGAAGGCCGACCAGAACAGGGCCGTGCGGGCCCTCAGTTGCAGACGGGTGGGCGGCTGGGCGTGCCAGGGGTCGTCGGCAGGCGGCAGAACGTGGCCGAGCATGAGAGCCGCCGCGCACGTCAGGTCGACCCCGGTGTGCGGTTCGTACCGTGCGACGGCGACGACGGTGAAACCGAGTGATTCCAGTTCGCGGCGGAGGTTGGCGAACGGGATGAGGTGCAGGTGCTGGGGCTGGAGGTACGGAATCCACCAGCGGCCCAGGACCCCGCTCATCGCGCTCTCGGGGTCCGGTACCTCGATGATCAGGCGACCGCCGGGGGAGAGAAGTGTCTTCGCGGCGGCCAGTTCCGCGCGCGGGTCGATGCTGTGTTCCAGGTAGTGGAACATGCTCACCACGTCGTACCGCCCCTCCAGCTTGGGGGCAAGTTCGGTGAGGAGGCCGCGGTACGCCTCGTCGATCCGGCCGTGGCGCTTGGCCTCCTCTACACCTGCGCTGAGGTCGAGGCCGTCGAAGACAGTGGTCGGATGGACCGTCCCGGCGGTCTGGGGGAAGTGCCCGTGCCCGGTGCCGATGTCCAGCCAGCGGCGGGGGGCACCGAACGGGAGGAGGGCGCGGGCGCTGGCGCGGTAGCGCTTGCGGCTGCCCCTGGAGCCGAAGAGCCAGTCCGCGTGGGCGACGCCGAGGCCGTCGTAGAAGTCCCGGTAGTAGAAGTCCAGCCCCTCGGGCGTGAGCTGAGGATTCTGGAAGGAGTGGGAGCAGTCGCGGCACTGGTCGACGACAAAAGTGCCGGGCTTGTGCTGGAGCAGGTCGACGGTGCGCAGCCTGGTGCGCAGCCGGGAGGAGCCGCACCAGGGGCACTCGGTGCGTTTCGGCGCGTGGAAGCGTTCCGTGCCGAGAGCGATTTCGCGCTGGTAGTCGACGCGGAGCCGGGCGACCTCCTGGGTACGGTTCATGGTGTTCCTGGTTCCCCTTGTCGTATGGAGGCGGTGAATTCTTCGAGGTGCGTGGCGGCCGCGGCGGCGCCTCCCGCGGCGCGGAAGGATTCCCGTACGCGTCGGGCGGCCTCGCGGTACCGGGGGTCGGTGAGCACGCCGTCCAGCGCGGCGCCGATCGCATGGCGGTCGCTGCGGCCGAACCGGATGCGGATTCCGGCACCGGCCGTGGTGACCTGTGCGGCGATCACGGGCTGGTCGTCCCGGATCGGGGCGACGACCAGCGGCACCCCGCGCAGCAGGGATTCGGCGACGGTGTTGTGGCCTGCGTGGCAGACGACCGCCGACGCCCTTCGCAGCAGGGCGAGTTGCGGCATCCTTTTCACGGCCAGCACGGCATCGTCCGCGGTGCCGTCGAGTACCCCGCCCGGGTCGGCGATGACGGCTTGGACGTGCCGTGCGCGCTCCCGTACGGCTGCCGCGCACTCGGTGAGGAAGCGGTCGCCGATGTCGGTGTTGGCGGTGCCGAGGGAGACCAGGACGGTGTGCCGGCCGGGGTCCAGCCGCTCCCAGGGGAAGGGTGCCGGTTCGGGCCGCCGGTCGAGGGCAGGGCCCACGAAGCGGGTCTGCGCGGGCGCGGTGCACTCGCCTGTCAGGGCGGTGGTGGTGAAGGCGAGGACGAGGTCCGGCGAGAAGCGGGGGTCGTGGGTGCGGGACGGGTCGCCGAGGGTGCCGCGCAGCCCGGCCAGCAGGCCGTGGATCCACTCCTCCACCTTCGGCATTCCGGCGAGCGCGGCGGAGAACTCGGCGGAGGTGGTGGCGGAGGTCGCGCAGGGGATGCCGAGTCGTTCGGCCGTCAGGGCTCCGGCGAGGGCCTGTTGGTCGGCGACGATCACATCGGGGTGGAAGGCGTCGACCGCTCGCTCCACCCCGGGCGCCATTGCCAGTGCGAGCGGTCCGAGGAAGTCCTGCCACAGGAAGCGCAGCGCCGCGACACCGCGCAGTTCTGGAGGCCGGTGCAGGTCGCGGGGTGTCTCGCAGGGATGGATGCCGGCGCCGGGTCCCGCCAATTCTTCGAGGAGACCCGGCAGTCCGGCCCAGGCGACCCGGTGGCCGCGCCCGGTGAGTTCGGCGGCCACCGCGACGGCGGGGTTGATGTGTCCGACGAGTGGCGGCACCACGAAGAGGAACCGCCTCATACCCGGACGGCTTTCGCCTGGTGCCGGTGTCCCGCCCCGATCCAGTCGAGCATGAGCGACCCGACGGTCCGCGGGTCGCCCACGAGCACGGAGTGGCCATGACCTGCCACCCGGTGGGTGCGGCAGTTGGGGAGCAGGGACTCCAGCCAGGGCGCCATGTCGGCGAGGTCGGAGGTGCTCCCGTACACCGCGAGGACGGGCAGGTCGAGGTCCCGCCAGCGTTCCTCGGCGGGTATGCGGCTTGCCGCGATGTCGGCGGCGATCGTCGTCCCGCGCAGCAGCGGGCGGGCCCGGCGGGCGTGCCGGGCCTCGTGCCGGCCGTAGGTGTGCTCGAGCCAGGGCAGGCTCCGCTCGTCGCGGAGCCGGTGTGCCGTGTCCGCCAGCAGGGCGCTCATCTTCGCCGCCCAAGCCGCGGTGGGCGGTTCGGACTCCACGACCAGGAGGCTGGCAACCCGGTCGGGGTGACGCAGGGCGTAGTCGAGGGCGACGGTGCCGCCGAAGGAGTTGCCGACCAGGTGAACGGGGCCTGCGGTGTGCGCGTCGTCAAGGAGCACGGCGAGGTCGCTGGTGAAGTCCTCCAGGCGGTAGCCGGTGGCCGGGCGTTCGCTGCGGCCGTGGCCCCGCTGGTCGTACATCACCACGTCGTGCCCGGCCGCCGCGAGGGCCGCGGCCACCGTGAAGTAGTAGCTGGTCAAGTTGTCCATCGCGATGCCGTGCACCAGGACGACGGTGTCTCCGCCGGGCGGTCCGACGCGTACGGCGTTGAGGCGCGGGCGGCGGGCCGTTGTCACCCCGCACGCCCTGCGATGTAGCGGACCAGCTGCCCGACGGAGAGCTCGATGATCTCGGCGAGTTCGAGGGAGGCGAAGAAGGCCGGGAAGTCGACCCGGTCGCCGTAGCGGCGCCCGAGCTCGCCGGTGAGGGTGATCAGGTCGATGGATTCCAGGTCGAGGTCCTCGACGAAGCGGGTGTCCATGGTGACGGCCGTGTCCTCGAGGCCGATCTCGGGGAGCACGGAGTGCAGTGCCTCGGTGAGTTCGGCGAGGACGGCGCACTCGTCGGCTCCGGGGAGGGGGGTGACGGCGTCGGGTGCGGGGGTGGTGGTCATGAGGGGTTCTCCTCGTGGTGCTGCCGGTGGGTGTCCGCGGTCCAGGCGACGATGTAGCGGCGGGGCCGCAGTCCCTCGGGGTTGGCGACCTCGGCGAGGGACACGGGGTGGGTGCGGCCGGAGGGGGTGCGGACCGTCAGGCGGTCGTCGTCGGTGGTGGTGACGCGGAAGTCGCGTGGTCTGCCCTGCAGTCCGGTGCCCTCGGCCTTGGCCGCGGCCTCCTTGGCCGTCCAGAAACGGATGAGGGTGCGCGCGTCGCCGCCGAGGCGGTCGAAGAGCGGGAGCTCCTCGGGGGCGAGGATCGCGTCGCGGGTCGCTTCCGGGCGCTCGGTGATCTCCTCGATGTCGATGCCGGCGGGCGCTGTGCCGGCCGGGCGGACCAGGGCGACGGCGGCTTCCGCGCAGTGGGCAAGGGACAGGTCCAGGGGTGGCAGTTCCCGGCCGTGGACCCCTTCCGGGTGCGGTCGGCCGCTGTCGTCGTTGCGCACCCGGATCTCGGCGGGGAAGACCGGGCCCGCGCCGTGCTGCCACAGATGGTGGCGCACGGCGTCCTTGGCGGCGATCCTGCCGAGCAGCCACTGCTGTCTGCCCCGCGGCGGGCGGGCGGCGTAGGCGTCGCGTTCGGCGCCGCCCAGCAGGTTGCGCATCATCAGCTCGCGGGAGGCCGGGTCGGGCCAGTACTCGAAGACCAGGTGCCAGCCACCGGGCCGGACCTGGGACAGGGTGCTGTGCTCGGGCCGGCGCCGGATGGCGTCGGTGGCGGGTGGTGAGTCGAACCGGCGGTCCTCCCAGCCGTTGATCTCGCACCAGACGGTTCCGCGGTGGCTGAGCTGGATGTCCGCCGCCAGCAGGGTCTCGGTGAGGGAGGTGATGCGGATGTGGCAGTCGAGGCGCTGGCCTGCTGCGGGTTCCGGGCCGTGGAAGCGGATTTCGCGGATCCCGACCGGGAGCACCACCGTGCGGTCGGGGTGAGTGGCCATCAGCCAGTAGCCGAGCAGCTGTCCGGCGTTGTCGAGGAGCGCACCGGGGGCGGGCGGTGCGGTGAGCACGCCCCGGACGTGCCGCGCGCCGAGCGCGGTGATCGTGGTGACGCCCTGGAAGAGCGGGCCGTGGAACATCCAGCGTTCCTCGTACATCCGCCGGGCCGAGACGGTGGGCATCTCTTCGTCAGGTGGGAGGGGCCAGCGGGCGGGTGGTGCGGGGTGGCGGGGTGCCGTCTCGGTCTCGGCGCGCGCGTACCGGCCGAACTCCACGGTGTGGCGGTCCGGACAGCCGACGACGTTCCGTACGGTCATGGTCACGTCGACGGCCGGTTCGGCGACCAGCCAGGCGAGGAAGCGGGCGTCGCGGACGGCGACGGTGACACCGGGGCCGGGCGCGGCCACCACTTCGGTCATGCGCTGGATCATGGTGGTCGCGGGGACCACCGGCCAGCGGTCGCCGATGTCGGGCCAGTCCGGCCGCTGGCGGTAGAAGCAGTGGTCGGTGAGGTACGGCATGGTGTCGAGGGCGATCCGGACCGTGGTGGTCCGGGCGGGGTCCGCCGCGGTGCGAAGCGCCGCCGGGCGGGAGGCCCTGGCTTCCGGGACCGCAGTGGCCGTCCGGGGGGCATCGTGTGCCGCGAAGAGGGCCACGGCCGCGTCGGCCGTCTCGGTCAGCAGGGCGCGCAGCTGTGCCGCCGCCGGGAACCGCCGTGCGGCGTCCTCGAGTTGTCCGGCCCCGGGTGCCGCCGTCCCCTCGCCGGTGAGCGCGCCGCGCAGTACCGTACGGAGCCGGTCGCGGGTGGCGGGTTCGAGGTGGACCGGCCCGGCGTCCAGGCCGAGCCGTACGCCCGGCCGGGCCGGCGCCGCGGACGGCGGCAGCGGAACGGTACCGGCGGCGCGGCCTCCTCCGGGGGCCAGGGCGGCGACGTCGGGTTCCGCCCCGTACGCCCACAGTCCGGCCACGGCGCGCCGCAGTTGGCCCAGGCCGTCGCCGCCGGTGGCCGCGGCCGTGACCGCCAGGTGCTCGCGTCCGGCGAGGATGTCGCTGGTCAGGGCGGGCAGCTGGCCTTGGCCGGTCTGGACGAAGGCCCGGAACCCGGCCGCGTAGAGGGATTCGACGAGTCCGCGGAAGCGGACCGGCTCCAGAAGGTGGCGCACGGCCAGTTCACGGACCTCCGTCTCCTGGTGCGGGAACGGCGCGCAGGTCGTCCCCGACCAGACCGGCACCGAGGGCGGGTGCAGGGTGAAGCGCTGCATCGCCTCCCGGATCGGCCCCAGGTAGGGCGCCAGCATGGGCGTGTGGAAGCCGGACTCGAAGGGCAGCGCGCGGCCGAGTACGCCGTCCCGGCGCAGTCGTTCCGTCACCTTCTCCACCTGGGCCGCGGGGCCGCAGGCCACGGACTGGTGCGGGGCGTTGTCGTGGGAGAGCACCACCTCGCCGATGCCGGCCAGGGCTGCCTCCACCTGGTCGGCGGGTGCCCCGAAGGCCACGAAGACCAGGTCCGGGACCTTAAGGGCCAAGGGGTCGAAGTCCCTCAGGAAGGCGTCCACTTCCTTGTCGGCGAAGATCCCGCCGACGGCCATGGCGGTCCACTCCCCCACGCTGTGCCCGGCCAGGGCGTCGGGGGCGACACCGGCTCGGCGCAGCGCGGTCGCCAGGAGCCGCCCGGCGTCGACGACACCGGCGCCGTGCTCGGCCACGTCGCCGACCCGGGCCTGCTGCCAGGTGGGCCGGGGCAGTCCGAAGTGGCGGGCGATGTCCTCGCCCTGAGGTGTGAACCCGGCTTCCAGGCCGGGGAAGAGGAAGGCGGTGCGGCCGCCACCAGCCGGTCCGAGCAGTGGGCGGGGGGCGAACCACACCTCGCGGCGGCCGCCCCAGGCCCGGCCGCGGGCGACCACCTTGCGGGCCAGCGCGAGGCGTTCGGCCATGGGCCCGGCCACGGCCAGCCGGGTGCCCCCGTTGCCGATGTCGCCTCCGGCGCGCAGGTGGGCGTCCTCGGCTTCGAGCGCCGCGCGCAGCTCTTCCGTGGTGTCCGCCGCGATCCGCAGGAGGGGTTCGGGTTCGGCGACCCGGAGCGCCGTGGCCGCGGATCTCCTCTTCCCGGATCCCTTCTTCCCGGCCGTGGGAAGGAACTCCTCCAGGACCACGTGGGCGTTGATGCCGCCGAAGCCGAACGCGTTCACCCCGGCCCGGCGCACCTCCGCCTCCCAGGGGCGGGCCACCGGGGTGGGGCGGAAGCGGGTGGCGAGCAGGGAGGGGTGGGGGTCCTCGCAGTGCAGGGTGGGCGGGAGCACCTGGTGGTGGAGGGCCAGGGCGGCCTTGACCAAGCCCGCCGCGCCCGCCGCCGGCATGGTGTGGCCGATCATCGACTTGACCGAGCCGATCACCGCGTCCGGTTCGCGCGAGGGGCCGAACACACGGAGCAGTGTGGTGATTTCGGCCGCGTCCCCGTTGGGGGTTCCCGTGCCGTGCGCTTCCAGCAGGCCGATCGACCCCGGGGCCGTGGGGTCCACCCCGGCGCCCTCCCAGGCCTGCCGGACCGCCCGGGTCTGGCCGTCGGGGTCCGGGTTCACCAGGGCCGCGGCCCGCCCGTCGCCGGCCACCCCGGTACCGCGCACCACCGCGTACACCCGGTCGCCGTCGCGGACCGCGTCGGCGAGCCGTTTGAGGACGACCACCGCGGTGCCCTCGCCCATCAGCACGCCGTCGGCATCCCGGTGGAAGGGGCGGATGCGCTGTGTGCGGGAGAGTGCCCCCAGCCGGGCGAACACCGACCACAGGGTCACGTCGTGGCAGTGGTGGACGCCTCCGGCGAGCATCACGTCGCAGCGCCCCGCGGCCAGCTCGCCCACCGCCTGGCCGACCGCCAGCAGCGAGGAGGCGCAGGCCGCGTCGACCGTGTAGGCGGGGCCGCGCAGGTCCAGCCGGTTGGCGATGCGCGAGGCGGTGAAGTTGGGGACCAGGCCGATGACCGCGTCGGGGCTGTCCGGTCCCAGGGCCTCCTCGAAGGCGGTACGGACCTGGGCCAGCCGCTCCTCACCGAGCTCGGGCAGCAGTTCCCCCAGGGTGCGGGTCAGCTGGCCGGCGGTGCGGACCCGTTGGTCGAGCCGGGCAAGCCCGGCCGTCAGATAGCCGCCGCGGCCCAGTACCACTCCGACCCGTGCGGGATCGGCCGCGGTGAGGCCGCCCGCGTCGGCGATCGCGGCGGCGGCCGTGCGCAGGGCGATCAGCTGGTCGGGCTCGGTGGCGGGGACGGAGTCCGGCATGATGCCGAAGGCGGCGGGGTCGAAGCCGGGGAGCCGGTCGTCGACGAATCCGCCGCGCCGGCAGTAGACGGCGCCGGAGCGGTACTCGTCCTGGTCCCAACGCCCCGGCGGCACCTCGGAGATGGCGTCCACGCCGGTGCGGAGGTTGTGCCAGTACCGGTCCAGGTCGTCCGCGCCGGGCAGGGTGACCGCCATGCCGATGACGGCCACGGGCTCCTGCGCGGACCTCATGTTCATCGTCACCGCCCCGGAGCGGTGTAGACGACCTCGCACGTGTCGTCGTCACCCCAGGTCAGTTCGCGCAGCAGGGCGAGCGTCCCCTCCCCCGGGTCGATCAGGCCGATGCCGCGCCGGGCGTACTCCCGGGCGAGTTCCGGGCCGACCATCCCGCCGTGCACGCCGTCCGGGGCCCACGGCCCCCAGTGCACGGTGAGTGCCCGGGTGCCGGTGGAGCGGTGCCACTGTCTGCCCAGTGCGGCGAGGGCGCCGTTGGCGGCGGCGTAGTCCGCCTGGCCCCGGTTGCCGTGCACGGCCGCGACGGAGCCGAACAGCACGGTGAAGCGCGGTGGTTCGGGGAGCCGGCGCAAGGCGGTGAACAGGGCGCGGGCGCTCTCCGCCTTCGTGCCGTGGACCCGGGTGAAGGACGCCGGGTCCTTGTCGGCGATGAGCCGGTCCTCGATGATTCCGGCGGCGTGCACCAGACCGTCGATGCGTCCGTGGCGGGCGTGGGTCTCCTTGACCGCCTGCTCGACGGCCTGCGCGTCCCGCAGGTCGACGGTACGGTATGCGCCCTCGCCGCCGGCCGCGCGGATCCCGGCGAGGGTCGCCCCGATCTCACGGCGGGCCAGGATGAGGCCCGCTTCCCGCTCGATCTCCGTGGGACGGAGCTCGCCGCGCGCGGCGAGCTCGGCCCGCAGTGCGGCGCGTTCGGTGATGCCCGCGGTGTCGGGCGGCTCGGGGGCGTCGGCCATGCCGGTGCGGCCGAGCAGTTCGATCCGGCAGCGGGAGGCCGCCGCGAGGGCGACGGCGACGCGCGCGGCGATGCCGCGGGCCCCGCCCGCGAAGAGCAGGACGGACTCGGGCCCGAGCCCGAGGGCCTCGGCGGCCCGGGCCCCGGTGGACTGGTCGTCGGTGAACAGCGGGCCCAGCGGGGCCTCCTGCGGCTCGGTGCCGAGCCGTCGGCCGTCTTCGGTGCGTTCGACGACGGGCGTCCGGTCCGGTGCGAGGAGTTCCCCGATGATCGCGCCCGCCGCCCCGTCGGCCTCCCCACCGGGCACGGACACCAGGCGGGCGACCGTGTCCGGGTACTCGCGGGCGACGGTGCGGAAGAAGCCGCCCAGCCCGTCGCCCCGGTCACCGTCCTCGGCCGGCCGGACGTACAGCAGCCAGCGCAACCCGCGTCCGAGGAGGTCTTTCAGGAGGGGGAAGGCGTCCGGCAGCACCGGGCCGGCGGACTCCTCGGCGGGGCCGGCCAGCAGGATCACACCGTCGAGCGGCCCGGCGGAGGTGCCGGGGTTCCCGTCCGCACGGGTGGCCCGTGCCCCGTGCTCCTGGAGCCGGGCGAGGAGGGCCTGGGCGACATCGGCGCTCTTGCCGAGCACGAGGAAGTGCCTGTCCCGCAGGGCCGCGGTGCCGTGTGGTGCGGGCGCATCGTCCAGTGCCACGCTCTGCGGCACGTACCGCCGGGGCGCGACTCCGACAGGCTCGGCGGGCATGGCCTCGTCCGGTTCCCGGTTCCCTTGCCGGGCGGGGTCCTCGTCGGCCGCCTGTCCGGCGGGACCGTCCGTGCGCGATGTCATCCATTCGGCGATCGATGCCGCGGTCCGTGCGCGGGTCAGGCTCTCCAGGTCCGTGTCCTGCGGGATCTGCCCGGTCGCGGTGCCTCCCAGCCGTTTCACCAGTTCGCCCGCGATCTCCGTCCGCTTGATCGAGTCGATGCTCAGGTCGGCCTCGAGGTCGAGCTGGGGATCGATCATCTCCACGGGGTAGCCGGTCCGTTCGCTGATCACCGACACCACCGTGCGCAACAGATCCACCGGCTCGTCGGTGTCCGCGGGGCGAGCCGGTTCCGCCGTCACGGCCGTCTCCACTGCCTGAGCCGGAATGACGGCCGGGGCCGGCACCGGCGCGGGGGCCTGCGGTGGGACCGCTCCGCCGAAGTACGCCAGCAGGACGTCCTTCTGTGCCGCGATCAGCTCACGGCTGCCGCGCAGGAAGTCCTGGAGCAGGATCTCGCGGTCCACACGCCCGGCCCCGTCGGCCCCGACACCACCTGGTGCCGAGGCTCCCGTCAGCGGCGCGATCCGCCGCGCCGGGCGCAGCCCGCCGGGGAGCAGCCCGCCGTCCGCGGTGCGGACCAGGTGCCCGTCCACGATCCAGCCGGGGCGCTCCGGCGTCCGCCCGGGCTCGGCCACCACCGCGTCCCTGCCCGCGAACAGCGCTTCCGCGTCGACCGGGACGCCGCCGGAGACCGCGAGCCGGGCCAGCGCCTCCAGGTGGCCGCGCAGTCCCGCCTCGGGGTGGGGCTCGAAGGGGACGGCCAGGTGCGGCCGGTCGCCGAGGGTGGCGCGCACCAGACCGGTGAGCGCGGCGCCCGGGCCCGCCTCGACGAAGATCCGCGCGCCGTCCTGGTACATCGCCTCGACCTGCTCGGCGAACCGCACCGGTGCCACGATCTGCCCGGCGAGGCGGGCCCGCAGTTCGACGGTGTCCGCCGGGTACCGGGTCGCCGTCAGACCGGACCACACCGGGAGGTCCGGTGCCCGCACGGGGCGGGAGGAGAGCGCCTCGGCGAAGGTCTCCGCCGCCTCGGCCATCATCGGGCTGTGGAAGGCGCACGCCACGTCGAGCGGCCGGACGCGGAAGCCGGCGTCCTCCAGTGCGGTCATTCCCCGCCGCACCGCCCGGCCCGGTCCCGAGACCGTCGTCTGGGACGGGGAGTTGTGGCCCGCGACCACCACCTGCCCGGCCAGCCCGGCCTCGGCCAGCGCGGCTTCCACCGCGGCCGCTCCCGCCGTGACGGCGGCCATGGCACCGGGCTCGTCCCCGGTGGTGCTCGCCATCGCCTCGGCGCGCAGCCTGCTCAGCTCCGGCAGCGCCTCGACGGGGAACGCTCCGGCCACGCACAGCGCCACGAGTTCCCCGTACGAGTGGCCGGCCGCCATGTCGGGACGGATGCCCAGGTCCGACAGCACGTCATGGACGGCCAGGCAGGCGGCACCCAGGGCCGGCTGGGCGTTGCGGGTGTCGGCCAGATGGGCGCGCTGTGCGTCCCGCCCGGCCGGGTCGAACGCGGCGGGCGGGAACATCGCGGCGACGGGGGCGTGGCGCAGGTGCCCGTGCGTCTCGGGGAAGGCGGTGAACAGGTCCGCCAGCATGCCGGGCCGCTGGCTGCCCTGGCCCGGGAAGAGGAAGGCCAGCTTGCCGCCGGTGGGCTCGACCCCCGTGAAGACGCCCGGGGCCGCCCGGCCGGCCAGTGCGGCCCGCAGCAGTCCGGGCAGCTCGGCGAGGCCGGAGGCGACCACGGCCGCGGTGACCGGCCCGGCGGCCGGGTCCGAGGCCCGGCGTGCCGCCGTGCGTGCCAGGTCACGGAGCCGCCACGGCCGCCAGCGGGTGGTGTCCTGCGTGTCCGCGGCGGCTGTTCCGCCTGGCTCGTGGGTCGCGTTCGCCTCCGCCAGCCGCAGCAGATCCTCGATCGCCGTCCGGCCGCGGAAGAGGAACAGCTCGGCGGGCCAGGCGTCGGCGGCCTGGCGCGGTGGTGCCTCGCCGTCGCAGCCGCGCATCACCACATGGAAGTTGGTGCCGCCGAAGCCGAAGGCGCTCACGCCGCCGACGCGTTCGCCGGACGGCTCGGCCCAGGGCAAGGACCGCTGGTGGAAGACGAACGGGCTGCTCTCCGGCTGCCACGCCGGGTTGGGCCGCCGGACGTGCAGGGTCGGCGGACGCACCCCGGTGTACAGCGCCAGGGCCGTCTTGATCACACCGGCCAGACCGGCCGCGCACTTGGTGTGGCCGATCTGCGACTTGACCGAGCCGATGACACACCGGCCAGGCTCGGCGCCCGACTCCTGGAACACCTTGGTGAGCACGTCGAGTTCGGTGCGGTCGCCGACCACCGTACCGGTGCCGTGCGCCTCGACCAGGCCGACCCGGGCCGGTGAGATCCGGGCCTGGGCGTAGGCCCGCTCCAGTGCCGCGCGCTGGCCCTCCGGCCGGGGCGCGGTCAGGCCGCGGGAGCGCCCGTCGCTGGAGGCGCCGACGCCCTTGATGACGGCGTAGATCCGGTCCCCGTCGCGCTGCGCGTCGGCCAGTCGTTTGAGCACCACGCAGGCGACGCCCTCGCCCAGCGCGATGCCGTCCGCCCCGGCGTCGAAGGTCTTGCAGCGGCCGGTGGGCGACAGCGCGTGCACGGACGAGAAGAGCACGTAGTCGTTGATGCCGTTGTGCAGGTCGGCGCCGCCGCACAGGACGAGGTCCGCCGCGCCCGTCGCCAGTTCCTTGCAGGCCACGTCGACGGCGGCCAGGGAGGAGGCGCAGGCGGCGTCCACGGTGTAGTTGGCTCCGCCGAGGTCGAGCCGGTTGGCGATCCGGCCGGAGATGACGTTGGCGAGCATCCCGGGAAAGGAGTCCTCGGTGAGGGTGGGCAGCTGCTCCGCCAGATCCTCCGGGAGCCGCCCGCCCAGGTAGGCCGGCAGGACGGTGCGCAGCGTGGTCGCGTGGGACGTGTCGCTGCCGGCTTCGGCGCCGAAGACCACGCCGGTGCGTTCGCGTGGGAAGTCCCGGTGTGCGTAGCCCGCGTCGGCGAGGGCTCTGCGGGCCGCTTCCAGGGCGAGCAGTTGCACGGGTTCGATGGAGGCGAGCGAGGACGGCGGGATGCCGTATCGCAGCGGGTCGAAGGGGATCGACGGCAGGAAGCCGCCCCACCGGGAGACCGAGACATCGTGTGCGGGCGCTTCTTCGCCGTAGTGGAGGGCCTGTTCCCAGCGGTCCTCGGGCACCTCGGTCACCGCGTCCGCGCCGCCGAGCACCTGGGCCCAGTAGGCGGGCAGGTCGGGGGCTCCGGGGAACATCGCGGACATGCCGACGATCGCGACGCCGAGCGGCTGCGGTACGGGGGCCGGTGCCGCGGCGGACGGCTCGGCAGCGGCCAGTTCCGCGGCCCGCCGCTCGTAGAAGGCGGCCGCGCGGTCCGTGACGTCGCGGTGCAGTTCGGCGACGGTCGTGGTGGCGTCGCGCAGCACCGCGACCTCCCCGGCCATGAACATGCCCTCGTCGAACTGCCGCCGTTCGCCGACCTCGTGGAGTTCGCCTTCCACGCGCTCGACGCCCTTGCTGGCGATGCGCAGCCGCCCGAGGTTGAGCCGCTCCAGCCGTTCCCATGCCTGCCGCCTGGGAACACCCTGCTCGCGCAGCTCCTCCTGGTGCGTGCGGTAGGTGTCGGTGAACGGGCTCGGTACGCAGCGTGTGACGTGCCCCGGCGCGGTGTCCAGCAGGACGGTGCTCTGCGCGGTGAGCACCGTGCGCTGGAAGAGCGGCTGGACCGCGCCGCACTCCACCGCCTCGCGGGTGAAGAGGTACGCGGTGCCCATCAGGACGCCGACCGCACCACCGCGCCGGGTGAGCCCGGCGGACAGGGCCGCGACCATCGCCGCCGAGCGCTCGTCGTGCACCCCGCCCGCGAAGAGCACCTCGATCCCCGGCCGCCCGCCCCGTTCCGACCGGGCGTCCAGGAAGTCAGCCAGGACGGCCAGCTGGGCCTCCCAGAGCGGGAAGGAGTTGCTGGGCCCGACGTGGCCGCCGCACTCGGCGCCCTCGAAGACGAACCGCTGGGCCCCCGCGTCGAGGAACTGGCCGAGCAGCCCGGGCGTCGGGACCTGCAGGAAGGTGCGGATTCCCTGGGCCTCCAGCGCGGCTGCCTGTGCGGGGCGGCCACCGGCCAGGACCGCGTGAGTGGGCCGGAGTTCACGCACGGCCTCCAGCTGGGCGGCGCGTACCTCCTCCGGCGCGAAGCCCAGGATGCCGACGCCCCAGGGCCGCCCGTCGAGCACGGCCCTGGTCTCCTCCAGGAGGGACCTGGTCCGCTCCGGGCCGGCCAGGGCCAGCGCGATGAACGGGAGGCCGCCGCCCTCGGCGACGGCGGCGGCGAACCGCGCCTGGTCGCTGACCCTCGTCATCGGCCCCTGCGCGACGGGGAGCGCGGTGCCGAACGAGCGGCTCAGTGCCGACCCTGGAAGCAAGGCCTCCGCCGCGCCGGGGGCCCGCAGCGCCCGGTCGATGCTCTCGCGCACCGACCGTACGGCGGCGCCCACCGTGCGGTGGTCCGCGGCGAAGCGGCGGGCGAGGAAGGCGTCCTGTCCGAGCGGGACGGGGCGGTCGCGCAGTTCGGCGGGGACACCGGGGCGGTCGCGGTCCAGCAGGCGCCGCCCGTCGGCCAGGACCGTCCCGGTGCCGTCCGCCGCGCGCAGCAGGCGGGCGAGCGCGGGCGGGGTGGCGGCTTCCTCCAGCAGCGCGAGCTGTACGTCGAGTACGACACCGGCGGCGCCCGCGAGCACGGCCGCCGCGGCGGTGTTCGGCCCGATACCGCCGCACGCCCAGACGGGGACGGCCGTCTCCGGGTCGGAGAGCAGTTGTTGGAGCAGCACGAAAGTGGACAGTTCACCGGCCGGGCCACCGCACTCGCCGCCGCGCGCGACGAGGCCGGCCGCTCCCGCCCGTACCGCGGCGCGTGCCTCGGCCCGTGAGCGGACCTCGGCCAGCACGGTGACGCCGCGACCCTCGCCCCCTGGCCACGTGACGCCCGGGGCCAGCAGGACGGTGTGCGGCCCCGTGCCGTCCGGGCCGTACAGCTCCTCCGGGCGGAGCGCACAGTCCTCCGGGACGCGCACGCCGAAGGCGCCGCCGGTCCAGCGGCGGGTGAGGGCTAGGGCCTCGCGGACGCGGCGGCCTCCGCTGCCGAGGTCGAGGACACCGGTCCCACCGGCTCCGCAGACGGCCGCGACGAGCCGCGCGTCGGCCTCTCCGAACGGACTGACACCGATCACGGTCTGCACCACGAGGGCGGCTCCCCACCAGGGACTCGTAATCTGGACGATGCCGGATGAGCCGCATGCAAGGGCGATCGCTCCCGCCTCCGCAGTCGCTTCTTCCCCACAGAACGACGTTCCGGATCACCGTTTCACGCCACAACCGGAGGAGCAAGTCCGGGTTCACGGCGCGTAGTTGCACGTACGGGGACTTGCCAGAGCCCGCGCATCATATTCCGCTTGACAGCAAGCCTCAAGACCTCACCCACGAACCATCCGTTCGCCCATTCCTGCGAACGTTCGCTCGAATCTCCACGCCTGCTTGTACACGAGGCCGGGACGATGCCGGCATCTTCGTGGCTTCTGCCAGTACGACGGTCTGCCGGGATGTGGAGAGACTGCCCATCAGAGGCCGCGGCGCGCCCCGGGGGGTGAGGGCCGAGGCCAAGGACATGACGAAGCACAGGAGAGGACAGCACGGTGAGTGCGCAGCAGTACGACGAGATCGGCGAGGCGTTCGAGGGCTTCAAGGCCCTGCCGCTGGCGCGGTACGCGGAGGTGCCCGGCTTCCTGGCCATGGTCGGGGACGTGCGCGGCAAGTCGGTCCTCGACCTGGCCTCCGGCACCGGCTTCTACAGCAGGGAGTTCAAGCGGCGCGGCGCCACGGACGTGCTCGGAATCGACATCTCCGGTGAAATGGTCGCCGTGGCAGAGCAGTTGGAGGATCGCAATCCGCTGGGTGTGCGCTACGAGGTGGGCGATGTGTCCGAGCTGCGGCCGCTCGGTCAGCGCTTCGACGTCGCCACGGCGGTCCAGCTGCTCAACTATGCGGACGACGTCGCCGCCATGGAACGGATGTGCCGCAACGTTCACCGGAGCCTGGCGCCCGGCGCCGAGCTCTTCCTGTTCAACCAATCGCCCGACTACGACTTCGACGGGCCTTCCCTGGCCAAGTACGGCTTTGTCACCGAGCTGACCGGCGAGGAGGCCGAGGCCGGACCGCGAGTCCGGACCACGGCGCTGCTCGACCCGCCGATCACGATCGTCAGCACCCTCCCGCGCCGCGAGGTCTACGAGGAGTGTCTGCGGGCGGCCGGATTCGGCGAGGTGGCCTGGGTTCCGCTGGAGGTGTCCGACGCCGGCGTGCGCGAGTTCGGTGCGGACTTCTGGGCGGACTTCCTCACCAACCCCCCACTGGAGATGCTGCGCTGCCGCGCCTGACGGCCCACCGGACACCCTCTCGTGCGTGACGTGCTCAGCACGAAGAATCCGATCATTCGCGTGCACATCCCACGAGGAGGATCGGTGACGAAGAGCCAGACCAAGACCTTCGTCGCGGCCGTGGTCCTGCAACTGGTCGACGAGGGCAAGGTCTCCCTCGACGCACCCATCGAGCGGTACCTGCCCGGCGTGGTCGACGGGAACGGCTATGACGGCAACACCATCACCATCCGGCACCTCTTGCAGCACACCAGCGGCATCCCGACGAACCCACTGGGGAAGGCCCCGGTCAACCCTGACGGCACCTACACCCTGTCCGCGCTGGTGCGCGAAGGACTGAGCCACCCCCGGCTTCCGCGCCGGGAGTCGCCTTCCACTACTCCGACACGAACTATTACATCGTCGGCATGCTCATCGGGCGGATCACCGGCGCGCCCTTCGCCCAGGCGGTCACGAGCCGGATCATCCAGCCGCTCGGCCTGACCCGGACCTCCGTCCCCACGGCGGGCGACCGGGCCGTCCCCGCCCCGTACGTGTCCGGCTACAAGGGCAGCAGGCTCGGCCCGTTCTTCTTCTGGCTCGACGCCACGTCGGACATCGACCCGTCCATGTTCAGCTCCGTGGGGGCGCTGATCGCGACACAGCAGGACCTGACCACGTTCTACCAGGCGCTCATCGGCGGCAAGGTCATGTCGGCCGCGACGCAGGAGCGTGCTACGGCTCAGCAAGCCAGCCAGCGCACCTCGTACGGGGCGAGGGACAGCGCCTGCCCGTCCACCCGTGCCGCTACTGGCCGGCGCTCGGTGTTGACGACGAGCACGGCCGCGTCGTCGGCGAGGGCCTGGATCCTGGCCCCGGCCCCCGCGGTGGCGACGACCGGCCGGAAGGCGCTGCCCGGCGGGAACTCGTGGGCGAACCGGCCCAGCAGCTGTGCCATGGGCAGCTCATGGCCCCCGTCGTGCAGCTGGGTGCTCCGCCACAGACAGCCCGGGCAGTCGTCCCCTGTCTGCTGCGGGTTCCAGTAGAAAGCGGCCGCCGCGCCGCTCTCCGCCAGATGCATCATCGCGACGGCATGGACGGCGATGCGGTGCTGCTCGCTCCAGCCGTCCCGCCCGCCCGGCCCGTCGTCCTCTGCGGGAGGCTCGACGTACCACTCGGCCCACCACACCGGAAGTCCGGTGACACGCCCCAGCCAGCGGGTGACGTCGGCGAACTTCTCGGTGGCGGCGAACTCGTCGGGGATCGTCCGGTGGCCCTCACGGGTGTAGCCGGCCCCGTCCACCACGATGAAGTCCGCGCCCGCCTTGTGCTTGTTCCAGTAGCGGACGACATCGGCCGAGCGCTGGTCGAGGTCTCCCCACACACCGCTGAGTTCGGGCACCCCCTCCCCGTCGCCGGGCGGATCGTGATCGGCGACGACATAGGGGCCGCCGACCAGACTGTCCGGGTTCTGCCGCTTCAGCTCCGCGTACACGAGGTTGTACAGCTCGGTGTACCCCTCGTAGTTCCAGCGGCGCCGGTCCTCGTCGTAGAACCCCTTCAGCTCGTTCCATACGAGGAAGTGCCGGATGTCCGGGTAGCGGCGGGCGATCCTGCCCGCCAGCCGGGCGAAGTCCGCGTAGTGCCGGCGGTCGGGAGCGGCCTCCAGCCGGGACCAGTCGGTGCGGCCCCTACGCCCGCCCTTCATCCAGTCGGGGGCTCCGCACAGGGTGAGGACGGGGGTGGCGCCGGTGGCCCGCATCAGGGCGACGCGCTCGTCGAGGGCCTCGAAGTCGTAGCGCCCGGGGGCCGGTTCGGGGTTCTCCGCGCCCCAGCCCATGATGTGCTGGTTCTGCGGCAGGGGCCGCGCGGAGAGCAGGCCGGCGGCCCTGCGCGTGGCTTCCGGCTCGCCGTGGTCCGCGCTGTACTGGGTGTGGGTGAAGCCCCAGCCCAGGCGGGCACTCCCCTGACGGCGAACCGCCTTCGACGACGCGCCACCGCCCCGCCGGCCGAAGCCCATCGCCAGCGGCAGGGTGGTCAGAGCCACCGCTCCGCACGCGCCGAGCAGGGCGCCGAGCCGCCACTGCCCCGCGCCGGACACCATCGGCCGTGCCGCATCATGTCGTCCCACGACATCCAAGAATATGCGCCATCATCCGGATTTCACCCACGCGCGCATCCAAGCGCCGGAGAACCGCCGTACGGGCCCGGGGACTTGACCGCCCGGCCGGGCAAGGACCGAAGGCGGATCCCGGCCGCGCTGCCGGGGCGTCAAGACGCAGACTCGTTGCCGTCGGGATCGGCCATCGCCACCCGGCCGGCCTCGCCGTGGCCGGTGCCGATTCGAGTCGCCTCAACGGCCATCCCAGCGCTTCGCTCCAGAAGTACCCGTCCTCCTGCGAACCCCTCGCCCGCGACATCGACCGCCTCCGCACCGCCCCCGGCCGGGGAACTCGGCCACCGGATCTGCTGACCGTCCCGCCAAGTTCCCCGGCCGGGCCCGGCGCGGTCACTACGCTGACGAGCCGGGCCCGTACCGCGACATCGGAGACGCTCCATGACAGACAGCACCGACCGGATCAAACAACTCGTGGCGGACGGCGCCCGCGACAAGGTCTACCCCGGCGCGGTGTGGGCCATCGGCGATGCCGCGGGCATGAAGGCCGGAGCGACCGCCGGCGTCCTCGACCCCGCCGAGCCGGGCACCCCGATGCGGCCGGACACGGTCTTCGACGTCGCCAGCCTCACCAAGATCCTCGCCGTCTGGTCCACCGTCGGCGCCCTCTGGGAAGACGGCGCCCTCCCGCTCGACGAACCCCTCGAAGGCTTCTGGACCGAGGTCACCGGCTGCCCGCTCGGCCAGGTCACCGCCCGGCAGCTGCTGACCCACACCGCCGGTGTACCACTGCGGGCCCAGCTCAAGAACCTCTACGGCACCGACCCGGCCACCATCCGGACGGGAGTCCTCCACGAGGCCCTGCACAGGCCGCCCGGCAAAGCCGTCGAATACACCGACAGGGCCGCCCTCATCCTCGGCTACCTCGCCGAACACCTCTCCGGCCAGGCCCTGGACCAGCTCGCCCATACCCGTATCTGGCAGCCCCTGGGCATGACCCGCACCCGCTTCGGCCCCCTGCCTGCCGACCTCGCGGCCCGGTGCGCCCCCACCGAGCTCGACGAGGACACCGGCCGCCATCTCAAAGGCGGCGTCCACGACTTCTCCGCCCGCCTCCTCGGCGGCGTCTGCGGTATCGCCGGCGCCTTCTCCGTCCTCGACGACCTCGCCCGCTTCCTGCGGTACATGCTCGACCCCACCATCACCCCTGCGCAGCCCGGCTTCGGACCGAACTGGGTCGAGGAGTCCCTGACCGTCCAGACCGGCGACCTGGATCCTGCACGCGGCCTGTTCTGGCACCCCGCTCCCGGCACGGATCCAGCGGACCGCACATATGTGCACTACGGATTCACAGGTACCGGCATGTGGCTCTCGCCGAAGAAGGGCACGTGGGCCGTCCTCCTGACGAACAAGCTCTACTACACGCGTGACCGTCAGCCGCTCACCGAAATCCGCAACCACTTCCGCGAGCTCGCTTTCAGCTGACCGACGCGACTGCTCCGTCGCAAATGCCCTGGTCCGAGGTCAGAGCTGCGACCTGCGGCGACCAGAAGGGGTGAGACCTCAGGGTGGCGATTCGGTCGATCCCCCGGACCTGTTCTTGTTCCCCAGTGACGAAAGGACGGTAAGCATGGCGAACAGCGCGCTCCTCGTGATGGACGTCCAACGGGACATCGTGGACATCGCCGACGACGGCTCCGGATATCTGCCACGCCTGCGCAGGGCGATCGACGGTGCCCGCGCGGCGGGCATCCCCGTGATCTACGTGGTCATCGGGTTGCGGCCGGGCCATCCGGAAGTCAGCGCTCGCAATAAGGTGCTCACCACCGCTGTGCGGGCCGGCCTGTTCGCTGAGGGCGACCCCGGCACCGAAATCCATCACGACATCGCGCCCCGGAAGGGGGACGTCGTGGTCACCAAGAGGCGAGGGAGCGCGTTCTCAGGCAGCGATCTCGACTTGGTGCTCAGGGCTCGCGATATCGACAGCCTTGTTCTCACCGGCATCGCCACCAGCGGTGTGGTGCTGTGCACCCTGTGTGGAGCCATCGACCTGGACTTCAGCCTCACCGTCCTGGTGGATGCCTGCCTCGACACCGACGCCGAGGTGCACCGGTTCCTCACCGAAAAGCTGTTCCCGCAGTGGGCAGATGTCGTCGCCGTCGAGGACTGGCTCAAAGCCATCTCACCGCAATAGCGGAGACCGTCGGAACCCTGGCGTGCGGGTCAGGACGGCGTCCCCTCTCGAACCCGAATGGAGAGGGGACTGCCTTCGGGAGCCTGAGAGCCGGCTGCGATCAGAGAGTGAGCAGCCGGACGAGCAACACCGCCAAGGTGCCCGCTGTGAACACCGACCCCAACACGGTGAATACCAGGTCGACCGTCGCTACGTCCCAGCCCTGGATCGCAAACCGGCGTGGATCTTCCGGATCGTATTGCACCACGACAAAGGCCCCCACGCCGAAGTTGCCTCCGACGGAACCGCGGCCAAACCTGGATGAGTACTCGCATTCACGGCCGTCCCGGGTCGTCCAGGCTGCGACCGGGTGGTGAAACCTGGCGCCTTCGTCATTTCGCCTGACATCGTGGCGGACGATCCGACCCTGTGCGGTGGCACCTGTGCGACGGAGCGCGGCGGCGCGGCGAAGTCCGTACACGCCAAAGCTGAGGGAGACCACGCCAATCGTCAGCGGGATGAGCGAGAAGAGCCATTCGCGTTGCATGTGTTGTACGACGCGTGCGTAGGGGTGTCGGTTGCCTGTGGGGCGGCTGTGGCAGCCCGCCTGCCACCACCGTTTCGCGCGCTCGGCGGCACAAGGCCGACAAAGGTTCCGAGCCACCTGCCCCGCGCGGATCAGCCCGTAGGCCAACGCCGCGAGCCCGCTGATCACCGCAATCGTCACGCCCCTGTCAGTTTCTGAGCTTGCTTTAACCTCGCATGTCATCCGGCCTGTTGAGAACGCGGGCTCACGATCATTCGGATGTCGTCGGCCGCCCACAGCACGAACCGTTCGACCGGCCTCACCTCGTGTCCTGGCGCGGGCCGGAACCGGAAGCGCTTGAGAAGTACGGCCAGGACGAGCTCGGCCTTGATCATGGCCAGACCGGCACCTTCGCAGTTGCGCGGCCCGATCCCGAACGGGATGTAGGCCAGCCTCGGCCGCTTGGCCGCCTCTTGCGGGGTGAACCGCTCGGGTACGAACTTCTCGGGCTCGGGCCAGTGGTCGGGGTTCATGTGGACGGCCCAGAACGGATAGAAGACCGTGGCCCCGGCCGGGATCTCGTAGTCGCCCAGGACGAGGGCCTCGGTCGTCTCCCGCGCGCCGTACGGGCCGGGCGGGTAGAGCCGCATCGATTCCTTCAGGGCCATCTCCAGATACGTGAGCCGTCGCAGGTCGGCGTACTCGGGCGCCGCACGGTCACCGAGCACACGGTCCAGCTCGTCGGCGACGCGTTCGGCCGCCTCGGGATGCCGTCCCAGCAGATGCAGGGTCCATGAGACGGCCACCCCGGTGGTGTGGTGGGCGGCCAGCATCGTCACCATCACGGTGTCGTGGATCCGCGCGGGCCGCTCACCGGCGTCGACGAGTGCCCCGATCAGATCGCTCTTGTCCGTTCGACTGCCGGAGCGATGCGCGGCGACCACTCGGTCGACCGTCGCGCGCAGGTAGGCGAGGGACTCCGCCGCCCGCTCGGCCCGTTCCTCCTGTGTACCCGGGACCGGCACCTGGTAGAGCCGTCCCAGGGATTCGGTGAGCACCTCCTCGAAGGCGGCGACAACTCTGTCCGGGTCCGTGGCGTCACCCCCCAGCGCGTACTCACAGATCATCCGCAGTGTCAGCGCGGTGAGATCCTTCTGCAGCGCGACGGGCTCGCGGCCGGCCTGCCCGGCCCAGCGGTCCGCGAGTGCTGTCGTCAGCGCGGTGAACTGTGCGAAATGCCGCTCGTGGGAGGGGCGCCCGGCCAGCACCGACAGCAGCAGGCGCCGCCACGGGGTGTGCTCATCAGCCGCCATCACCTGCACATTGCCCGCCTCGCACAGCGGGGCCAGGAACTCGAACAGCCGCTCCGGGCGCTTGTCGATGTGAGCCGTGGCCTCCAGCAGCACGGGGTCGGCGACGGAAACGGCCGTCTCCGTGCCCGGAAGCTGGAACTGCACGACAGGCCCGTACTCGGCGTGCAGCCGCAACTGGTAGTTGTGCAGTCCGCCCGCCGCCGCGACAGCGCCCACCCCACCGTCCACCCGGGGCTCGGGACCAGGGATACGCATGGCCACACCTCCTGGCTGACAACCTGTTTCCTCCTCTTGAGGGGTGCCCTCGCCGGCACGGGTGAAGCGTCCACCCGCGAAGCGAAGGTTCTGCAGTCACCCCGGCTTGCGCATTACTTGCGTACTGCTTGCGCATCGCTTGCGAAATTCTTGCGCACAGCACCAAGATCAGATAATTGCCCGTCAAGGGGTGCCAGGGGCGCTCGCTTTCGGTTAAGGTCCGGGTTTAGAACATCCCGTTCGGTTTCCGGACGGGAATGTCGAATTCCGATTATGGCGCGGGCACGCCTGTTTTATCGTGCCCGCAATACTGCGAATGGAGTGGCCATGAAGATGATCAAGGCGCTTGTGAGCAAGTTCAAGAAGGACGAGGACCTCGCCAACCACGCGTGGGTCCTGCACGTGATCTGACGCACCGCCGTCGGCGGAGGACGCGGCCATGCCGCTGCCTCCGCCGACGCCGCACAGTGCCCCCTGGTTGCCGCGGTCCGCGGCGGCCATGACCGTGTCGGTTTCCGCCGCAGGCCGGGCCACGGCGCGGAGCGACGGTCCTGCCCGTTCCATGCCCGGATTTCTCCGCCTGCTGCGGGAAACGCATTTCATTGACATGCCAATGGAGGCGGGATTCCCGTGGAAGAAATGGCGCCGTCAGCGGTGCGCGGCCAATCCGTCGTGTACGCCCCGCGAATTCAGGACCTGCTGGCCAGGGAAGAGAAAGTATTCCGGATCGACGCGACCACGGTCGGCGTCTCCGACTGCCACCTGATCGCCGAAATCGTCGCGGCGCGCCCTGTGCTGGCGACGGAGCGCTCGGTCTACAAGCCCGCCGCGGGAGCCGACATCCACCACGACAGCGCGACACGGACGATCCGCGCGCTGGGGCAGGACGTCATGGCGGGCATCCGGACTCCGCCGCCCCCTGCGCGCGGGATGTCCGGCGCCTGGCCCTACGCGGCCACCTCCTATCTGCGCCAGTGGCTCTTCTCGTCCGACCCCCTGCCGGTCTCCCTGTTGTCGAAACGCGGCGTCACACGCTCCAATACGCTCTCTCGGATCGTCGACCGCGCCGTCACCGTCTGGCCGGGATCCGATACCGAGGGCAGATCCACCGCACTGGCCGAGCAGATCCGCGGTGCTTCCGGCACCCAGGACAGAAGACAGACCATCGCCATGTACCGGCGAGCGACAGCCACCCTCTGCGACGGCGTGGCCGCACTGGCCGGCAACGCCCTGTGGCTCATGGGACCGGCGCGGGAACAGGAAGAAGCCCGCAACGACCTCACCGCGGTCCTGTGGGAGACGCTGCGACTGCTCCCGCCCGCATGGATGCTGTTCCGCAAGGGCGGGGACGCGTACACCGGACTGCACTCCGAGATCCGTCCCGAGGACAACGTCGCGCTTTTCCCGCTCCTGATGCATCGTCACCCGGATTACTGGTCCGACCCGCTGGAGTTCCGGCCCGAGCGATGGGCCGGGGTGACGGACCCGGAGAAGGTGCCCGGGTTCATGCCGTTCGGCTTCGACGGCGCCCGCTGCTGGGCCAAGCACCTGGTCGTGCCCCTGGCCGAGCGTCTGCTGACCGTCGCCTTCGACAACCGACTCGTCATTCGCAGCCCGCAGCAGGAGGCGCACGTCCCCCTGCGCTCCCTGCTCTCCGTGCGGTTCGACGCGGAAACCACGGCATGACCTGGCGCACCGCCCTCACGCCGCCCGGCCGTTCCCGACGAGGGCAGTGTGACCACCACGCACAACCCCTCCCTCCGCGGAGCCCGCACACGCCCCCGTTCCGGACGGACGCTGCCGACCGCGAGCACCGAACACCCTGACACCACGGGAAACACCATGGAATCGCCCACGCTGGCCGACTGGGTCGGCGACGTCGAGAGCTTCGCCGGCCGCCAGTGGCAGCGCGAACCCGCGGTCTTCACGCCGGAGACACTCGCCTCGCCGTTGGACCTCGACGAGTTGGACGCCGCCTTCGACGGAGGGCTGCTGCGCACCCCCTACCTGGAGATGGTCCGCTCCGACAAGGTCGTCGTCCCGCCCGGTGCCTACACCACATCACGCGTGGTCAACGGCACAACGCACCACGGGTTCGCCGACCGCGCGAAAGTCGTCGCACTCCTGCACGCCGGGGCGACGCTGCTCCTGCGATGCGTCGACCAGTGGCACCGCCCGACGGGCGATCTGGTGGCGCGGTTGTCCGAGGAGATCGGCCGGCACGTGGAGGCGTTCTTCTTCGTCACGCCCGCCGGCGGTCAGGGGCTCGCGGTGCACCGTGACGACGCCGACGTGTTCGTCCTCCAGGTGGCAGGACGTAAGACCTGGTACGTCCACTCCGCGCCGACTGTGGCGGACTGGTCGCTGGGAGAGCTCCCGGACGACGAGCACTCCCCGCGGCTCCTGCACAGCGTCCTTGAGCCCGGCAACGTGCTCTACGTCCCGCGCGGCTTCGCGCACCGCGCGGTGGGCGCCGCCGGACTGTCTGCCCACCTGTCGCTGACGATCCGCGACATCTCCCTGCAGGACCTGCGGACGGCTCTGGAGCAGCGGTTGACCGAAGGGCTGGACCTCCCGGCGCGCCCACTGGGCGAGGCCGCGATCGCCGACGCCTGCGCCACGCTGCTCAGCCACGTCCGGGCCAAGCTCGACACGATCGAACCAGAGGACCTGCGGCTCGCCGCACGGGCCGCGCAGGCGCGACGACCGGTCGCGACGACGCGGGCGGAGACATTCGCCGAGACGGCCCGGAACTGGGAGACCGGTGAACCAGGCGCCAAGCGCGCCGGGCTGACGTCGGTCAGTCGCACGTGGCGCAGGCTGCGCGACGCGGCACGCACCGCGCACTGACGCACAGCCACAACGTTCACGGCCACCGCCGGAGCCGCTGCCTTGGGGGTGCAGCCGCCCCTGAGAGGTCGTGCGTGGTGGGAATGTACCGATCGGCAGGTAGTCCCGGTTCTCCCTGGACGAACGAGGAAACACTCTGCATGATCAACTGATGACCACCCCAGAGACCGTCGTCGAACGCCAGCTCGCCGCCTACAACAGCCACGACCTCGAAGCCTTCGCTGCGACGTACGCCCCCGACGTCTGCATCAACCGCCGCAGCGGCGACCGCCTGCTCGGGCGCGACGCCGTGCGGGAGGCGTACGCCGACATGTTCGCCAAGGGCCGCTGCCGGGCCGAGATAGTCGGCCGACTCACCGAGGGCGACTGGGTGGTGGACCACGAGATCGCCCACGGCATCACGGACGCCCCCCCTCCGCGTGCTGGTCGCCTACCGGGTCCGCGACGGCCTGATCGACCACGTCGACTTCCTCGGCTGACTGCCGGACTCCCTGATCAGGCGCCCTTGAGCGCGTCGCGTACAGCGTGCGGCGCAGGGTGCCCGACCGTCCTGAATGACCTTTCCGGGATTGGCCGTTGTCCTCCATGCCTGTGGTCCGAGCCGCAGCTCTTGCCTTGGCCGTCTCCGAGCGCCACCGGTTGAAAACGATGGCCTACGGTCGCAAGACCGGACATCAGGCCAGGCAGCGGGCCTCGCCCAGCGCCTCGCGCGACGGCGCGACGGCCGACTGTGCTATCTGGTCGGCGGCGCGGGTGGCGGCCCAGCCGCGCTCGGTCAGTTCCAGGAGCTTGGCGCGTGCGTCGCTGGGGTGCGCGCGGGTTCGGCTGGAGCCGCACCTGCCCAAGAACGTGGGCCGGGGCGGGCGGTGGAAGTGTCACCGTCGCATGATCAACGGGATTCTGTTCCGTCTGCGGACGGGTATCCCGTGGCGGGATCTACCGAATCGGTTCGGAAAGCGGCAGACGATCCACTCCCGCCATCGCAGGTGGGCGGCAGACGCCACCTGGGAGAAGATCTTGCGCGCCGTCCAAGCATCCGCGAACGCGGAGGGGCGGATCGACTGGTCTCTGGTGAGCGTGGACTCCACCGTCTGATGCCCGTGGATGATCGAGGTCTTGAAGCGCATCCACGTTCCTCGCCTGGGCGGTGGCCGTCCGCGTACTCGGCCGGACCGCTTGTGTGCGGACCGGGCCTACAGCTCACGCCGCAATCGCCGCTACCTGCGTCGGCGGCAGATCAAGCACACCATCTCCGAGCCGAAGAACCAGCGGGCCAACCGCCGCAGGAACGAAGTTGAACGCACCATCGTGGCGCTCAAGGGATCCCGGGCGGTGGCCACCAGATACGAGAAGCGGGCGTGCATCTTTCACGGGACGCCCACCGTTGCCGCGATCCGGCTCTGGCTTCGTCCGTGACCGTCGGGTCCCTGTGTGACGAGTTCCCACCCGGGTGGTTCATCTACCGCTGTCTTCGGCGAGGGTATGGGCGACCAGAGCGTTGGCGTGGCCGTGGCCCAGGCCGTGTTCGGTCTTGAGCCAGCCGACGAGTTCCATGTGCTTGGTCAGGGGCGAGGCGAGGATGAGGTCTTTCCACTCGGCGATCGGGCGGCCGTACTTCTTCTCGATGGCAGGGAAGTAGCTCGCGGGGCCCTTCACGGGTGCGGTCATCGCGGGTTCCGTCCTTCGTCGTGGTGGTGGGGGTCAGGAGGGCCGGGCGGTGCGCTCGTGGCGCAGCAGGACCACCTGAGAGTCGAAGGTCCTGGTCTCGGCCAGGGTCAGGTCGATGCGCTGCTGCGGGGTGGTGAAGACGGGCTTGCCGCCGCCGAGCACGACGGGGTGGACGAAGATCTGGTACTCGTCGATCAGCCCGTGCTCGGTCAGGAAGCCGGCCAGCGCGGAGCCGCCGAACAGCAGCAGGTGCGCACCGTCCTGCTTGAGGGCGGTGAGCTGCTCGACGACGTCGGTGTTGATGACGCGGGTGTTCCAGTCGGCCTCGGTCAGGGTCGAGGAGACGACTACCTTGGCAGCCTTGCGCCAGACGGGTGCGAACGCGAGGTCGTGCTCGTGGGTGGAGAACTCCTCGGCGCGGGGCCAGAAGCCGGACATCATGTCCCACACCACGCGGCCGTACAGGAAGATGTCGGCGCTGTCCGTGAGGGCCTGCGAATAGGCGGACAGTTCGCCGTCCATACGCGGCCAGTCGAACTCTCCGTTCGGCCCTTCGATGAAACCGTCCAGCGACTGGTGCACGAAGTGCGTGATCTTGCCCATGAGTACCGGGTCCCCCTTGGCGACAGGCGTCCGGACGGCCATTGACCGCCCTTGTGTACGATGTCCACATTCGGGGGATGCGGAAATCCGCACCCCCCGAGTGATCATGCAGGAGCCTAGACGACCTAAGTGGATACTGTCCACATTGGAGGCGGTAGCCGTGGCGGCAACCGGGAACGGCAAGCCGAAGCGGGACACCTATCGCCACGGCGACCTCCGCAACGCGCTGATCGAGGCCGCCCTCGAACTCGCCCGCCAGGGCGGCCCCGAGGCCGTGGTGCTGCGCGCGGTCACCCGGCAGGCCGGGGTCGTCCCCAATGCCGCCTACCGGCACTTCGGCGACCGCGGGGCCCTGCTGCACGCCGTCTCCCAGGCGGCCATGGCCCAGGTTGCCCGAACCATGGAGGCCGAGCAGGCCGCCCTGCCGCCCACCGCCGACCCGGTGGCAGCCGCCCGGGCCTGCTTCCGTGCGGTCGGCACCGGCTACTTCCGCTTCGCCCAGGAGGAGCCCGGCCTGTTCCGCACGGCCTTCCACGTGCCCGGCGACATGGCCCACGCTGCCGACGACACCGCTGCGGGCGTCAGTGGCAAGACCCCTTTCGAGCTGCTCGGCGAGGCCCTCGACGGCCTCGTGGATGCCGGTCTCCTGGCCGAGGACCGGCGCCCCGGAGCTGAGTTCCTCGCCTGGTCAGCCGTCCACGGACTCGCCGTCCTGCTCATCGACGGCCCCCTCCGCGGCCTCCTCCCCTCCCAGGCCCACGAAGCCGGCCAGCACGTCATCGACATGATCGAACGAGGCATCTGACACCCCGGGCGCGGCAGAAACCCTCAACACTCTCGACCCACCAGACAGGCCCTGGGGAACTCACCCACAGGGATGCTGCATCCAGACCTCGGGGTGCTGTCCCCCAGTCCTCCCAGTCCAACACCCAGGGCGAAGGAGAGCCGCGGAGCGCCAGGCCCAAACCGCCGAGCGCGGGGCTTCTGCTTTGCAGAACGGGCTCGACGAACACCTTCAGGGCCTGGCAGAGGCGGGTGCCTCGGCATTCGAGCTCGGCCAGGTCTGCCGGACGGTCCAGGAAGACATCCAGTTCGCCATGGACGGTGCGGCCGACACCCGTTCCCGCGCCAAGCAGTTCCGCAGCGAGGCCGCGACGATCGACCATGACCGGACAGTCGCCCGACCCGGCCGGGAGCGACGTCGGGCAGGCGGGTTGTGACGTTGCTGATGACGGCAATCGGCTGCGGGATGCCGTCGTATCGTCCCGTCGCGCCTGGCCAGGGGTGTCCATATCTGTGGGTTGTACGGCCGCATAGCCATGGCGCAGCGATCTGGTGATCCGGAGACTGAAGGTGTTGCCGGAGGGACCGGCGGACCGAGGGACCAGGTGATTGCGATGACGGACGACTCCTCCGTACCGGCCGGGGTGCGTGTGCCGGACTCGAAGCTCGCGCGGGAGGCGACCGAGCTGGTACGGGACAGCACCAATGAGCTGATCTACGACCACTCACGCCGGGTGTACTTCTTCGGCAGCCTCCAGGGGCGCAACCGGGACCTCGGCTTCGACCCCGAGCTGCTGTACATCGCGGCCATGTTCCACGACCTGGGCCTGAACGAGACCTTCCACGGCAGCGGGCGCCGCTTCGAGGTCGACAGCGCCGATGAAGCCCGCCGTTTCCTGCAGACGCACCGGGTCCCGGAGGACAGCATCCGACGGGTGTGGACCGCCATCGCCCTGCACACCACGCCGGGCATCCCCGAGTTCATGGAGCCGGAGGTGGCGCTGGTGACCGCGGGCGTGGAGTACGACGTCCTCGGCATCGGCTACCACGACCTCGACGAGGCGGACCGCGCCGCGGTCGTCGCCCTGCACCCCCGCCCCGGCTTCAAGCGGCGCATCCTGGAAGCCTTCGCCGACGGGGTCCGGCCCAAGCCGGAGACGACGTTCGGCAACGTCAAGGCCGACGTGCTCGCGCACTACGTGCCCGGCTTCGAGCGCGGGGACTTCGTCCGCACCATCCTGGACTCCCCATGGGCCGAGTAGCCACCCGCACACCAGCGAGTCAGGTGGTCGTGGTGGCCGCCTTCGACGGCGTGCAGCTGCTGGACGTCACCGGCCCCGCCGAGGTCTTCACCACGGCCAACGCCTTCGGCGCCCGTTACGACGTACGGATCGTCTCGCCGACCGGCACCGACGTGCGCACCTCCTCGGGCGTGCGCATCGGCGTCGACACCACGCCGACGAGTCTGCCCGCGCGGATCGACACGGTCGTCGTGCCCGGCCGACGCGACTGGCAGCGTGCCGTCACCGACCAGAGGCTGCTCTCCCTGGTCACGGAACTCGTCAGCCGCGCACGGCGGATTACTTCGGTGTGCGCCGGAGCCTTTGTCCTGGCGCAGACGGACGCACTGAACGGGCGGCGCGCCGCCACGCACTGGCAGCTCGCCACGCAGCTGGCGACCGCCTATCCCCAAGTGAACGTCGAGACGGACCCGGTCTTCGTCAAGGACGGCAACGTCATCACCTCCGCCGGTGTCACCGCGGGCATCGACCTCGCCCTCTGCCTGGTCGAGGACGACCATGGTGCCGGCATCGCGCGGGATGTGGCACGCGAGCTGGTCGTCTTCATGGCCCGCCCCGGAGGACAGTCCCAGTTCAGTGCCCGCCTGGCACCGCGTGAAGCGAAGCATCCGGTGGTGCGGCAGGTGATGGACAGCGTCGGAGCCGACCCGGCTGCCCCTCACAGCCTGGAGTCCCTGGCGCGTGGTGCCAGCGTCAGCACCCGCCACCTCGGCAGGCTTTTCCGCAGGGAGACCGGGATGACGCCTGGCCGGTATCTGGAATCCGTACGGCTGGAGGCCGCCCAGGCCCTCCTCGAAGCGGGCAACGACTCCGTCGACACGGTAGCCCAGGAGTCCGGCCTCGGCTCCTCGGAAACCATGCGCCGCGTCTTCCAGCACACCCTGGGGATCACCCCGACCGCCTACCGTGCACGCTTTCGCACCACCGCAGACGTCACCCGCACGGGAGCAGGGCGCTGAGCGCTGTAGTCGGCGAGTCCCGCCAACTGGAGCGCTCGCATCGAGATGCGTCAGATCCTTGACCGGCGGAAGCGACGCGGCGCCGGTGTCAGGTAGCCCGATCAACTCGAGCATGTCCGACTATCGCGGCCAGTCACACAAGCACTCCTTCGCGCCGCCGATCTGGGGAAATCCACTTGAACGGGGGCCTGGTGGGCGTGGCAGGATTGCGCGGTGATTCCCGAGCTTGCACCTGGCTATCTGAGCTGGGACGAGGTGGACCCTGCCCGCCATCCGTTCGACGGCCCGTCGGCAGCGCGGGTGGTGCACTCGCTCGGACCGGCCCGGCGTGTGCCTCGCCGCCCCGATGTGCCCTTCGCCGACCCGGCGATGAGTGACTGGAGCTGGGGCGAGGCCAAGCTCTGGGCCGACGCCATGTCACACGCCCTCGTCGAACGCTACGGCCGTTGGACCGTGGGCTGGCGCTGGTCACACGACGAAGGGGATTACGACGGGGGGCCGGTCGGGAACTGGTGCTGCCCGCGGGACTCGGTCACCGCTCCGGAGGAGACGCTCGCCCGTGTCGTCGCGGCGCTGTGCGAGTGGCGCGAGTGGCTGGAGAGCCTCGCCGGCTGGTTCGAGGCGTACCCGCTCGAGCTGGCCGTCATCGAGGACCAGCGGATCTTGTGGGAGCACGCTGCCCGGAACCTGATTCTGCAGGTCGTCGACCGCACCGGCTGCGGCAGCGGCTGGCACGGGCACTGCCGTCAGGTGCTCACCTGGTTCCTCGGCCGCTGGGGAGTGGCACCCGACGTCGCACAGGACCTGGTCGACGAGGCGATCGGCGGGCGGTTCCGGAGCTGGACCGGCCCGGACGCGGTGCTGGTCGACGACGTCGCGGAGCGTCTCGCGCTGTCGCTGCGGCCGGACGACGGCACACCCTCCGCCAAGCCCGCGCCGGACCACTTGAAGTGCTGGCTCACGGTGCGCGAGACCGTGCCCTGGCAGGAGGCCCCCGACAGCGGCGCGGATGGACCGGTGATCCCATCCTGCGACGGCGCCGCGGAGGACATCCGCGCCTTCGACGGCGCCGTGGACCCTGCCCGCGCGGAGGGCCTGCTTGCCGCCCTGGAGCTGCTGCGGGCCGACGCTGCGCGCGGCGCCCCGCTCGACTTCGAACTGCTCCGCAGCTGGCAGCAGCATGTCCTGGGCACACCTCAGCCGCCGCCGTTCCGCAGCTCGCCCGCCTTCGCCAAGGGAGGCCGCGAACGCTACGGCATCAGCTCCAATACCCGCGCCCACCTCGATGCCTGCCTGGCCGAGAGCGCAAACGACACCGGGCAGCCCCTGCCCTTGACCGCCCGCGCCGCACGCGTACATCTCGACGTCTGCTTCTTCCATCCCTTCGACGACGGCAACGCCCGGTCCGCCTTCCTCGCCCTCATTTTCGTCCTCGCCCGCGAGGGCGTCGCACTCAGCGGAGTCGGTCTGTTCCGCCGCACCGCCTTCCAGGCCGACGCCCCCCAGGACCCGCTGACCCTCGCTCGGTACATCGACATCCACCTCACAGAGACCCGGCGCACCGCCGCCTCCCCCGGCCCCGCACCGAGCTGAGCAGCGCAGTTGGCGAGCGCCGCCGCCTCGGGGGCTCAGTCGCAATTCCGTGCCCTGACGGGGTCAACAACCACTCCGCGATCGAGGGGAAGGGCCACGGATTGCGAACTCGCTGATCTGACGGACGAGAAGGAGATCGAGACCCTCGCCCGCCAATGGCACGACGAGGAAGGCCTGGGCTGCTACCGCGCCATCGCCCAGTGGCTCAACGACGCCCAGGTCCATCCGTCAGCTCAGACAGCTCGTCTCGCCGGACGTCCTCTCGTCGAGATGATCAGCAACCTCAACGACCGCATCGTCGAGGCCCGCATAAACGGCCGGCTCAGCGAAGTCCGAGGCCTCCAGGTCAGCCTGACCAAGGCCAAAGGGAATCGCACCCCTCTCGGCCGAAGCCTGCGACAAAGCACGCGGGAACGCCAAAGAAGCTCACCGACCTCGGCATGCCCGTCGTCCTCCGGCCACATGTGTGACCACCCACTCACGCGGGCGCGACCCCCGTTCAAGCGCCTGAACGACCTCAAGGTCACCGGCCTGGTCCAGAACGCCGAGAAGACCTTCCCCGGAACCCCGGTGCACCTCATCGACCCGCAGCGGGAATACCCGGACCTGACTGCCGGCCCATTCGGCCCGGTCGAACTGCTGCCCGCCGTGACATGCATCGGCACCTTCGCCTCCACGCCGATCGACCCAGCACGCAATCCTGTGCTCCACCGCTCCGCACTCACCGTCATCTGGTTCCAGGCCGCCCCCGGCGTTCCAGCCGAAGCCGACACCGCGCTCCGTGACATCACTTGGGAAGACACCGCCCAGGATGTCGAGCTGTAGAGAACACCGAATGGACGGGAACCCGGGAAACAGTCACCTGCCAACCGGGAGACGATCCCCAAAACCCCATGACGGCAGGGCTCGGCAGCGGGTTACTCGGTCGTCACGGCTCTCGGTGATTCCCGGCAACGAGAGCCGCCCTCTATCGACAAAGTGGCTTCGGTATCACGCTGGAGCGTGGAGACCTTCTACCTGACAGTGAGACCGGGGAAGTCGTGATGGCGAACCCGCTTCGCTGAGTCACATCACCGAATCAGTGAACTCTGCTGAGGCACAGCGTGTAGCCGTTCGCGCTGTACTTCGGGTCACCGATGTAGGGGATCTCCATGCCATCCGCCTTACAGGTATCGCCCGGGCCAGTCAGTTCCTGTGACACCCGGTACTGATCCGGGGAGGAGCCGCAGACAACTGCTTCCAGGTCCTGCGCGGGCCAGGCTGAGTTGTTGCGTACGCAGTCGCCGACGGACAGCTGATCAGGTTTCCCGTCACCAGCGATCAGGCCGATCACCACCAGCAGCGGCACCGCCAGTACCACCAGAGCGACCGGGAGGGCGAACACCAAGGCTGCCGGACGCAGGAAGACCCGCTTCCCGGGGTCCAGCGGTCGCTGCCAGCCACCGGAGGGCGGACCGAGACGGCGGAACGCCCGTCGGGGGCCCAGCACGTTGGCCAGCACAGTAATCGGGGTGAAGATCACTGAGAGAGGGCTCCACCAGCCCTGGTAGAGAGTGTCGGCGGTCATCTTGCGGTGCAACGACGTACCGCACGAGCCACAGAACGCCCCCGAGCGCTTCAGGAAGCGCATGAGGACGACCATCCCCTGATGGCCCCGCACGGTGGCCCGGACAGCCGGCATGCCCCCGCATATGTCGCAGGACAGCGCCCCTCCGACAGGGGGATGCTGCCCCCAGACCGCCGCCGGCGGCGGGTAGGCGTCGGGAGGGTACGGCTGCCCGTACGGCTGAGTGGGGTACGGGCGCGGATCCGGCGGGTTGGTCACGGAGCAATTCCTTGATGATCGACACTCTGGCGACGGGCAGCCTACCCACGGTCCGGCGAGCGGCGTACGCCCGCCTCTACCGCCGTCGCCCCGGTCCCGCAGCTGGCTGCAGGCCGAGCGCAGAGTGCATTCGGGGTCTGGCCGGGGAGGCCGTCGGGCACGAGGCTTCGTGGTCTCCAGAAAGCGGCGACGACTTGGCGGGGGCCCTTATCTCTTTCGTCAAGTGTCGGGCCGCAGTGGTCGGCCGGTAGCCGTACCTCGTGGACAACGGTGTGGAGCCGAGAGAAAGCTGGCGGTGTCGCCGTCTGCAGGAGGTATGCGGCGCCGGGAAAACCACTTGATCCACTGGCTTACGGTTCCCGCATGACGACTACGCTCCGACTGGCAAAGGTCACCGCCGCCAACTTCGACGCCGCGATCGGCCTGAAGGTCCGCCCCGACCAGGAGCACCTGGTCGCGCCGGTCGTGAAGTCCCTTGCCGAGGCATACGTATACCCCGACATGGCTTGGCCCCGTCTCATCTTCGACGGCGACCGGCCCGTCGGCTTCCTCATGGCCTTCCTCGATATCGACTTCGCGGGCGACGGCAGCGGCACCGACATCCGCTCGGGCCTGTGGCGGCTCAACATCGCGGCCGGCGAACAGGGCCGCGGCTACGGCCGCTTCGCGGTCGAGTCTGTGGCCGCTGAAATCCGCCGCCGCGGCGGCACCCGCCTGACCACCACCTGGCACCCGGGCGCGGACGGCCCCGAAGGTTTTTACCTGGGGCTCGGATTCCGGCCGACCGGGGAGATGAGCGGGGATCAGAAGGTCGGGGAGCTGGAGCTGGGCTAGGCGGATCCGCCGGACGTTGTGGTCCACATGCTCGCGTGCGCAGGAGCCCTTCCCCGTAGAGGCCGACTGGCCTTTCGTTCCGGGTCAGGCAGCTGACGCGGGTCGTGATTCGTAGACGCTCCATCACCGTCGACTACGAGCACGAACTCGCCCAGCTCGACGACCGCGGACACCGGCCGCGACGGACCGTGGACACGGACGGTCCCGGAGTCGGGCTGTAGTAGCCGGCCCCGGCGCCGCCCCAGCGGGGACGAAGATGCCGGGGCGTCCGGGGTGGGAGCCACAGGGCACGACGGTCCGTCTACCCGGCTCCGGGAAGTGCCTCGACCTGAGGCTGGCCGCCACTGTGCCCCGTCCCCGGCCCCCGGCGGCACTGCCGACCGATCGAGCACGGAGAAACGATGAAGGACCTCCAGGGCCTTATCCGTCCCCCACGTCTTGATCCTGAGCGGACTCAGCCGCGGTAGTGGTCGGCGATTGCGGCGAAGGCGGCCTTGGGCTCCCAGGGCAGGTCGGGGTAAGTGTCGCCGTGGCGGTCCTCGAGGATCTTGACGATGCCGAGGCTGGCGAGGTCGAGGTCGTCGCGAGGATCGCCATCGGGGCGGTGGGGCAGGTTGTACAGCGCGAAGAGGAATACGAAGGCACTGTCGACGCCCTCGCTGTCGAAGATCTCCAGCAGTTCGCTCAGGTATGCCGCTTGGCCGGCCTCGTCACGCTCGTATTCCCCGGTCAGCCGGAGCGGCGCCCCGGTGACTTCGTCGGTTTCGAGGATCTCCATGCTGCGGGGTGCGACGTCACCCGCGCCGCGCCAGGTGGCGGTGCCGAAGCCGGTGATAGCGACCGGTTTGGGCTGTGCGACGAGGCTGCGCACGGCATCTCGGAATCGGGCGGCTACTTCCGCAGATCGGATGAGTTCGAAGGTCGTGAAGTCGAACAAGTCCCAGTCGACGGCTTCGAACTGGATGGCGGCGTAGGTGACCTTGCCGTGGAAGCGCTCGCGGACCACCGCCACGGCTTCGTGGAGGAAGGCGTTGAGGCGGGTGCCGACCGCGGCGATTCTCTCGGGCCGACGGGCCGGGTCGCTCAGCAACCAGCCGAGTCGCTCTTCGGTGCTGTCGCCTTCGAGGAACCCATGGTTCATGACGCTCAGTTCAGCGCCGGTAACGAACACGACCTCGGCTCCTTGCGTCCGGAGTCGCTCGGCCCGCTCTGCGCAGTCAGCGATCAGGATGAGGATCTCATCGGTCGTCAGCTCCAGCGGGTAGGGCGAGAACCAGATCTCCAGCCCGAGCTCGGCGGCGTGACGGGCGGCGAGCTCCAGGCGGCCCGGGTCGCCGCCAGTGATATGGACAGCGGTGCAGTGGAGATCGTCGCGGATGATGGTCAGCTCCCTTTTGACCAGGTCGGGGTCGAAGTGCTCCCGGGAGCTGCTGCCGTTGCGGAGGAAGCCGGTGTCGTAGCAGATGCCCTTGGCTCGCATGCGTCTGACCTTCCTGTAGGTGGCCTGAGAGTAGAAGCAAATATTGCGTGCACGCAAGTTTGCGTACACGCACTCAGGCTGGGACACTTCGAGGGTGACCACAAGGCGGACCGGGCTGCGCGAGGAGAAGAAGCAGGCCACCCGAGTGGCACTGCGTGAGGCGGCACTTCGGTTGGCCCTCGAGCACGGGCCCGACAACGTCCGCGTCGACGACATCGCCGAGGCAGCCGGGGTCTCGCCGAGGACCTACAACAACTACTTCTCCAGTCGCGAACAGGCGATCGTCGCCGCCGTCACCGCCGAACGGGAATCCCGGGTCGCCGCGGCCGTGGCAGCCAGGCCCGCCCACGTCCGCCTCGCTGATGCCTTGGCCGAAGCGATCCTGGAGCAGTACACCGAACCGCGTGACCACGACGAGTTGCTGCTGATCACCGCCAGTCCCGCGCTGCGTGACACGTTCCTCGACGCCGCCGCAGCGATCGAACACCCCCTCGCCGCCGCGATCGACCAGCGCCTCGGCTGCACCGGCACGCCCGCTCCTCGCGTGCTCGCGGCGAGCGCGGCCGCTGCGGTTCGGGTCGCACTCCGGCAGTGGCTCCAGCCTCCGGCTGCACCACTCACAACCAGTGGGCTCGTCGTGCCGTCCGGCTCGCTACCAGACCTGCTCCGCTCCGCGCTCGCCACACTCGAACCCGCATTTGACGCCGCCGAAGAACAGGCGCAACAGCGCTTGCGCCAGTGAATCCGTTCCACTGGCGGCTCCGACGTCGCGGTGGGTCCGGCGTGAGCCGCGGTGCCGTCAACGATCGGCGCAGCGTTTCATGGGTGATCCCCGTTTCAACACCGGGCGTCGGCGGCATCGCCGCAGGTCGATTTGTTTCACAGGCCGCCCGTACCGGCTCGTCGAGTCGTACGTCTGCCCGATGTCCACCTGCCAGACCCCGACGGGCTCGCCCTGCCGCACCACCTCCGGCAAGGTCGCGCTCAAGTACCACACCGCGCGCTTCCAGCTCGTCCCCTCGCTCCACTCCGAGCTGCACGTCGCCACCCCCGCCGTACGCCATCCCGGCTCCGTCTGGACGGCCCTGCCGGTGCAGAAGCTCGCGGCGCCTGCCATGCCGATGGAGGTCCGGCTCGCGTACGCCCGCGTCTCGAACCGGACGCAGGAGATCCAGCCATAGGTCGACACCCTCGAAGCCTCCGGCGTACACCGGCTGTTCCAGGAACAGATCAGCACCCGGGTCCGCGAACGCCCCGAGATGAAGGCGGCCCTGGCGGCGGCCCGCGAGTACCGCTCGCTGGGCGCGAAGGTTCGCGACCCCCGAAGGACAGGAGACCGCCCGCAAGAACGGACCTGGACCATCACCGGCCGTTGACCGCCGCCAGGCCGAGCACAACACCGCCGGCCGCTGGGCGAGTGGCTCCCGCACCGTCTACGACCAGCGCCACGGCTTCGGCGCGCGGGACCCAAGGTGATGGCCCGCATCCCAGTCGTCCTTGCGGCTCGGGCTGCCAACGCGGTCGGCAACCGGGCCCCTGCGCATGCGCCGCCGGGTCCGCCCGCCACTCCGGACCCTGCCGTCCGCGCCCCACGGTGCCGCACGCCGGAACGGACCGTCGGCGCTGCGCACCGGGACGCCGCTCGAGCATCACGTGATGATTCGGTCGGGGCCCTGATCACCCCGGCGCCCAAGGGTATCGAGGACCGTCCCCAGGGGCTTACCCACAAGAAGGCGACCGCCGCCGCGGACGCCGCGACGCTGATCCGCCACCCGGAATGGCGGGAGAACCACCGCTGGATCCTCAAGAGCACAGTCCTCGGCTATGTCGAACCGTCCTACGGCGGAACGTCCCGGTCCGGCTGCAACGGATGGGTCGGTCGCCCACCGAACTCGATGACGGCCAGCGGCAGACGCTGCACGACCCGTGAGAACGCCGATGTCGAGCCGGCGATGAGCTGGGTCCGGGTCGTCACAGCCACACCCCGCCGTACCATCACCGGCGACTGACAACCGTGGTGAGCGAACCGGACAGTGGGCGGCATGGGTTGCCGGACCCTCCGCAGTTCGAGTTGGCCGGCGGGTGGCCCGAGTCCATCTTTTACGGGACCTGCCTGAGCGTGAACGGGCTGTATGAGGAGCGGCCCGAGCCGCCGGAGATCCCGGTCACGCTGGTGGGCTGCCGGCCCGGGGCACCGATGCTGTCCGCGCTCGCCGAGGGCGAGGGCGAGTACCTGATGCTCGGGGTACTCGACCGCGAGGGGCGGTCCACGGCGGGCCGCTCGCTCTACAGAGAAGGCGTCGACGAGCCCCTGCCGCCCGCAGCCCGCCAGGCGTGGGCGGACTGGGATAGGCGAACGCCTATGAAACGCGCGGTCACCCGACAACAGCCCCGCTAC
Organism: Streptoverticillium olivoreticuli subsp. olivoreticuli; assembly: GCF_003391135.1. GTDB lineage: Bacteria > Actinomycetota > Actinomycetes > Streptomycetales > Streptomycetaceae > Streptomyces > Streptomyces blastmyceticus. The sequence continues at coordinate 732,726 of NZ_CP031455.1, forward strand.
CGGGGGCTCTGCACGGAGAACTCGTTGCCGTCGGGGTCGAGCATCAGCACTCGGCCGCCGTCGCTCTCGTCGATGCCGGTGCGCGTCGCGCCGAGCGAGATCAGGCGGTCGACCTCCGCCTCCCGGTCGGCATCAGCGGGGAGCGCCAGCTCGAAGTACAGCCTGTTCTTGCCCTTCTTCGGCGCCACCGGAGGACCACCCCACGTGATCTTCGTACCGCCGTTCGGCGATTGGATCGCGGTCTCCTGGTCCTGGTCCCAGACCAGCGGCCACCGCAGCGCCTCGCTCCAGAAGTAGCCGACCTCCTGCGTACCGTCGCAGGCCAGCGCTCCGATGAAGCCGGTGTCGGCGAGGAACTTGTTGCCCGCCTCGATTACGCAGAACTCGTTCCCATCCGGGTCGGCGAGCACCACATGCCCCTCTTCCGGGAGTTGGCCCACGTCGATGTGTTTCCCGCCGAATTCCAGCGCCCTGGCCACCGTCTGCTGCTGATCCTCCGGGGAGGTGCTCGTCAGGTCGAAGTGCGCCCGGTTCTGACCGATCTTCGGCTCCTGGCTCGGCAGGAAACGGATGCGGAACCCGGCGGTATCAGGGGGCAGGATCGCGATGTCGTCGTCCGGACCGTCGGCCAACTCCCAGCCCAGAACCCCGGACCAGAACCGTGCCAGGCCCGACGGTCGGGTCGCATTGAAGCAGATCGCGAACAGTTGACTGGTCATACCCCATTCATCTCCGATCCGCTGACGGTCGATACCGCGCCTCGCCCTCCCCGCGAGCGCAGCCTAGGGGCGGCCGTACGGCACCCGCATCCGAGTTTCCGTCACGGGAGAGCCCGGTCTCCCACAAGAAGGCGATCGTACGGAACGGCATCGTCGTCCACGGCACAGCTGGGCCGGCCCGTCACGCCGGGGCGGCAGCCGGTTCGCCCTCGGGCGTGCGCGGCGGAGGCACGCAGCCGGTAGCCGTCGGGTGAGGGTGGTTATCGGCTCAACGCATGGGCCTCGGGCACGTCAGTCAGTGTCAGTCGCGGCCATTACAGCCAGGCGCCGACGGTCTCGCGCAAGGGCGACCAGACCGATGTCCCAGGCCACTTGCCTGAACCACTTCGTATCGGCGTCGAAGCCGTGCCAAATGCAGTCCCGCACACGTGCTTCGACCTCGTCGGCGGTGGCGCCTTCCGGGCTTCCGGCCAGCGCGGCCAGGGACTGCCAGGCCAACAGGCGGCCGTAGGCGCCATAGGAACCGAAGTTGTACGCCCCTCCCGTCGATGCCGAGGCGAAGAGCACTCGCCATGCCTGGGCTGGCGGAAGGACAGCGACCGACAGCGCGGTCTTCTTGCCTGCTCCGTGCAGACACTGCAGCCCCAGCATCAGGAGCGCGTTCGGGACCGACTCGACGTCCAAGGGGGCTGTGAGGTCGAAAACCCGCGTCTCAATACGCCCGTTGGACTCTTCGGCCCAGTTCGCCACGGCCTTTCTCATGGCCGTGGCAGTGGCCTGTGTTGTCGTCTCCCGCGCCGACGGAACACGCGCGTCGGCGATCACTGCCAGTTCACGGCTCTCCGATGGTCCGTACGGCATCGGATGACTGGTGCCACAGATGCCGTAACTCGGCAGGTCCGCATTCCCTTCTATATCGGACAGCGTCAGAGGCAGCCAGCCCAACGGGTGATGACCCCAATGCGACGACGTCGCCCAATCCGTGATCCCCGGCGTCTCCTCGACGACCGCGCCCCTGAGAACCAGTTCGTGGACCAGGCAGGCCCGAAGCTCCTCCGAAGCCCGGCCGGTGAACGCCGCAACCAGGTCCGCAGCCTCGTGGCTGGAAGCCAGCAGCGAGGCCGTGTAGCGATCCAGCTTTCTGCTGGCGACCTCGGCCGAGGAGACCAGCCGCAGCGCCTGGGCAACATTCTCAGGACCAGCAGTGGTGGCCAGCAGCCGAAGAAGATAGTCGAAAACACTTTTGTACTGCCACATCTGCCCCTCAGAGCCGTACGTCCTGGCGAGTGCGATGCCGAGGTCTGCGGCGAAGGCGGCGTCCCCCTGCGCGACCCGGTCGTCGGCTACCGTCCAGACGCCGGTGACGCCCTTCAGATCCGGCAGCTCCGTCACGATTCTCTGTATCTCATCGGCCACGGCCTTGAGCCTATGCATCCGGTGGCCCCGCCTCATCTCATAAACGGACATCCGCGAGAGTTCTGCGAGAGCCCCGGACGTGATCCGTCTCCGCAGGTCACCGTTCGCGTAAGCCCTCTCAGAACTCGGGCCTTCCCCGAGATGCGCGCTGATCGCGTGAATCCGACGCCCGATCAAGCAGCAAATGAGGTCGAACACAAAGATCGCCCTAAGCGTGGGGTACCCCGTCGGAGCGCCTGCCGGCACACGCGGGCGGGAAGACCGCGACGAAGTAGCACACGCCACGCTTCGTTCTCATCGCCGCGCTGCGCGAGGAACTCGAATTCCTGGTGCCCGCCGACCGCGGCCCCGGCCGCAGGTGGACGCAGGACCCGGGCTGCCACGTCATGCCGGTTTCTCTATCCCGGATATGCTCACTTATCCGGGATAGAGCAGCACAGGCCAGAGACAGCCACGCCGAGCGGCGTTGTCCCGTCTCGACCAACCTGCTTCGGTGTCAGCGAAGTTGAACTAGCCCCAGGTGCGAGCGCACAGGACGAGGCGGTAGCCGTCCGGGTCCATGATCGTCGCGCCGTGCTCGTCCCAGTACGGGTTGTGCGCGGGGACCCGGGTGCCGCCAGCGGCGACCAGCCGGGTGATCAGGGCCTCGTCCACCGGGGCCCCCAGGTAGACAACGAACAGGTCGTCCACGGTCGGGGTGGGTTCCAGCGGACGCTCGGGGTCGTGCGTCAGCTCGAAGTGCCAGGACCCGCCGGGCGGGCCGACCATGAGGAGATCGTGCTCGCCCGGGGTGCGCTCGGTGGTGCGCCACAGGACTTCGAGCCCGAGGCCGTCCGTGTAGAAGCGTTCCGCAGCGGCGAGGTCCCGTGAGGGGCGGGCCACACGGATGTGGTTCGTGGAGTCGATCACGCCGAGCGCTCCAGGGCGGCACGCCATGCGGGGCTGTCGACGTAGTGGTTGTCGAAGCGTTCCGCGGACTCGGCGATCTCCTTCGGGTCGGCCTCGCCGCGCATCACCCGGCCGAGCAGGCGCAGATAGTCGAACCGGCCCATACCCGGGGTGAACACGAACAGGACGTCCGCCTCGGCGCCGGGCGCCGCGGCGAAGGCGTGCGGGGTGCGCGGCGGCACCGCCAGGAAGTCGCCCGCGTTCAGGACGGTGACCTCGTCGCCCACCAGCACCTGCAGGGACCCGCTGATCACGAAGAACAGCTCCGTCGCCTTGGTGTGGAAGTGCGCCGGGGCTCCCACGGCCCCCCTGCTGAAGGTGGACCGGTAGCTCGTGAAGCCGCCGGCGGCGTCCGATTCGGCCAGCAGGGTCATCACACTGCTCGGGTCGGCGCAGGTCTCGGCATCCACGTGGCGGGTCAGCGTCGCCGGGAGGGCGGTGTCGGGCGTGGTTTCCTCAGTCATGATCATGACTCTATGGTCCGGAGTGCTCCACTGACCAGGCCATTCCGGCAGCGGAGCGCTGGGGCAATTGCCCGGTGGAACGGACGCCTGACCGGACCGGCGACGAATGGAGAAGCCCGGCCGCCCGGGTCGCGGTCAGCCGCCCGCCTCCGGCGACGCCAGGCGACCGTCCTGGTCGCGGCTCTCAACGAATGGCTGCGACCAGCGGTTTCACCCGCGACGGTAAAGTAATGCGGACCCGCTGACTCAGCACCACGTACCAGGAGAGGCAGAATGTCCAGGCTCTATGTCGTCACCGGTGCTCCCGGGGCCGGCAAGTCCACCCTCCTGCCATATCTGGCGGCATACCCGTTCGGCACAGTCGACTTCGACGAACTCCCTGAGTCGGACGGCAGCTTGCTCGGTATCGACATCACCTCGCCTACGGCGGATTCCGTATGGCCCGCCTACAACAGGCTCTGGGTGAAGATCGCGGCCATGATGCTCCGGGCCGGCGGAGACGTACTGGTGCTGTGTCCCCCTGACACCGACCGAATGGGCAAGCGCGTCTGCAGCGACCGCGGACCCGCCGCCCGTCGCCTGGGCACGCCTCGACTGCGCCGACGCGGACCGACGTACCCGCCTTGCCGCCCGCGGGTGGGAGTTCGACCAAATCGAGGAAGCACTCAAGGACGCGGAAGAACTTCGGCACGCAGTGAACCGGGAGTTCACCACCACCGGCCGCAGCCCCGCCGAGACCGCTGCGGCTCTGGGCCTCTGGATCAACAGCGACACGGAATAGCTTTGGCCAGCACAGCTCACCGCGTACAAGACCGAGGGTTACACCCCCGCGTACTCCGCCCCAAATTCACTTCCGAAACGCCCTAGAACGCGTATCGAGTCGTGATCGATCTGTGGGACTTTCCGTGTTGCATGACGTGTTCCAGTAGGCCGTCTTCCATGACGCGGGAGCAACTGACGGATGCGGAGTGGGAGTTCATTGAGCCGTACCTTTCGAGGCCCTGCTTGAGGGCCTGATCGCCGAAGCCGCGAAGCGGGAGGAGGTGGACCTCTCACTGGTCAGCGTGGACTCCACCACCGCACGGGCCCACCACGACGGCGCCGAGATGCACGTGGACGACGAGATCCTGACCGCCCTGGAGAAGGCCGCCGCCGCCGAGGAGAAGGCCCGGCAAAAGGGGGCAGCCCGGAAGGACAAGCCGGACAGGACGACGGCGACGATCCCACACGTGAAGAGCGAAGACGCATCCGCCGCCGACCGCAAGTGCCGCCCGCTCGCACTCATCCTGACCGCAGGACAGGCTGCCGACAGCCCCCAGTTCATCCCCGTGCTCAAGAAGATCCGGGTCCGCGGTCCGGCCGGCCGGCCCCGCACCCGGCCCGATGCGGTCGCAGCCTCACGCGAACCACCCTGTAATCACAGCCAGTTACAGGACCGGTCGGGAGGTCAGGTGGTCAGCGCCGCAAGCTCCGCGTTGGCGCGCTCGGTGACCAGGGCGAGGACGCGACCGGCGGCGGCCAGGTCCTCGGCGGGTATCCCGCCCCAGACCCGGGCGGTGATGGGGGCGGTCTCCGCGCCGACGGCGGCGAGCAGCTCACGCCCCGCGTCCGTGGGGCGAAGGTACGTGCCGTCCGTGATGAGCAGCTCCCTGACCAGCAGCTCGTCGAGGGTGGCACGGATGTCGGCCGGGTCGGCCTTGAGGGAGCCCTGGACCTGGGCGATGAGATCGTCCGGCGTCCGTGGGGCGTTGGCGGTGATGGCGGCGCGCAGGACGACCTGCTGCTGGAACGTGACGCCGTGCCGGGCCAGGACGTGTTCCAGTACACCGCGGGCGGCGTAGTGAGCCAGGCCGAGGGCGCGAGCGTCGGCGACGGGTGCAGTGGTGGATGCGGTGGCGGTCATGGCGTTCCCCTTGGGTCGTTCGGCAGGGATGGAGTGAGAGGTGCGTCGAGCAGGGTCGTCAGCTCGTCGGTGAAGGCGCGCGTCCGCGGGGCGTCGAGGCCACCGAGCGGCTCCAGCAACTGCTGGTGCAGTTCCTGGACCACGTCGATGGCCTGCCGCGTGACGGCCTGGCCCTGCTCGGTGAGGGCGAGCTGTACGGCGCGCGGGTCGCGGGGATCGCGGGTGCGCTCGATCAGGTCGGCCGACTCCAGGGCGCGCGCCAGCTTCGAGACGTACAACGCCTCCAGGCCGGTGTGGTCGGCGAGGCGGCGCTGACTGGGCCGCTCGCCGACGCGCTGCATGCCGTGCAGCGATGCGACCAGCGAGTACTGCGCGTGCGTGAGGCCCAGCGGCGCCACCGCGCGATCGACCGCGACGCGCCACTTGTTGGCGAGCCGCCACACCAGGAAGCCGGGCGTAGGGCCCGGTGAAACCTTGCTCATGCCGAATAGATTACATGGACACTATGTCCATGGCTACTATTTTCCGGTGGATGTGACGGTGCATCCGGCTCGGCGCAGCAACGGACCGATGGAACGCCTCCAGCGGGACCGCCTCCGCCCCGTCACATGATCAAGGCGGCGTCATATACCCCCTGGCCGTCCGCCGAGAGCTGTTGCGAGATCAGTGTGAAGCTGGGGGTCGTCTGCGGCTGTGATGAGGCGGCAGGCGACGGGCCCGATATGCCATCCCGAGTCATGATCGAACGGGGGCCCACCTGGACGCTCCGCGGCTGGGAGTTGTACAGGGGCAAGAGCGTGGCGAAGACGGGCGAAAACTGCGCGGGGGGAAGCGACGAGAAGTCCCCTGCGGGCTGGGCGGGGGGCAGCAGCGCCACGGCCACCGCGGGGGACGAAGCGGCCAAGGCTGCGAAGAAGTAGACAGCGCACCGGCCGTCGACCGAGCCGTCAGCGGCGCGGAGAGGTCGAGTTCCGAGCTTGTCTCGGCGTCGAAGAGGCCGCCGAGGTGGTCGTTGACCAACGCGCCGAAGGCGGCGCGGATCGAGCGGGCCCGCGAGGTCTGGACGCCACCACCGGCCGGTACCTGTTCGTCATCGCTTCCGGCTCCCCTCACACCACAGTCATCGATACAACCGGTGTAAGGCCACAGACCGGACCGGAGCCGCTTATGGCCGCCATTCGGCGGACAGACGGCCGTAACCCGATCTCCGTACTCCCAGCAGCCGCCGACCACAGGATCGTAGGATGCCAACCAATCTCAGGGAGTGGAAACCGGTGTTGGCGGACATGTGCATGCGCGCTGCGGGGCTGAACAGGGGGCCGAAGCAGCTCCCCCGTCAGTGTGCCCAGGGCAGTCGCATCGCCTCGACTTCAAAGTCGTTCAGCAACGCGTTGATCAGGGTTGGGGGCCCGGCGACCTTGGTGGCCCACAGGTCGTAGTCGGTGCACAGGACCCATGAGTGGTCATCGGCCCAGAGGTTGGACGGGCTGAAGTCGGCCTCGGACTGGTCATACAGGATCTCGGCGTCGCCGAGTCGACCCGCACGCACGTGGAGGTTGTCGAAGTCGATGGCTCCGAGCATCAGCGGGTTGCAGTAAGCCAGGCAGCGGGTGTCCGGGCCCGCGGAACTGTACTGGGTGAGGATGGCGATCAGCCGGTTCCAGGTCTCACGATCCAGGCTCCCCTCGGTCGGCGGGATCATGCCCAGCGGCCAGCTGCCCTCCTTTTTGGCCGAGGGAAAGCAACGGTATGAGGGCATCAGCCCGTCGGGCACGGCCGGGTCGCCGGTTCGTTGGGCAAGCTCGGCCCAGCGCAGCCGTCGCCAGCCGGGGCCCGGGTGCTGGGCGCGGCCCAGTCCTCCTCCCGTGGCGACGCTCACGGCGTCGAGGTCGAAGCCCGCGACGATGTGGGGCAGGGTGCTTCCATCTGCCAGACGTGCCTGGTGGTACTCGTGGTATGACACATCCTCCGGCCCCTGCTCTTGCTCGTACATGGCATTGAGCACCCACACCGCGTCGGGCATCGCCGGAGGCATGAACCCTGTGATGCCGTCGCCGCACAACTCCAGCAGCCAGTCGGCGGCCCCGGACGGCACAAGCGGCCACAGGCTTGACATCAGGTTCGGTTCCTCGGACATGCGTTCATGATCCCAGGTGCGGACCCGCCCTTCTGCGAGGGGCCGACATGACGCCGCCCCGAACCCCGCCGCCCGAGCACGTTTCCATGCACTTGGCTGGGATGAGGACGTGGACGAGACGGTACCCTCGTGGCCAAGACCGGGCGTGAACAGTTCGACGCGGAGTTCAACAAGGCGGTCAAGGGCACCGGGCAGGCGCTGAGCCGCCCCAGGAACGCCCCTCCCCTGGCCGGCCGCTGCCCCACGGGGCTGTTGAGCCCGGGCGTCTCCGCCGCAGCCGTCGCGGCCTGCGCCGCCTCAAGCGTCCGCCGCGTGCTGACCATGATCGAGCGGCACCAGGCGCCGTCGTCAACCACGTAGATGTCGCGCCGGAGATACCCGTGCTGGACCAGGTAGTTCACGGCCACGGAGACGGAGGCCGGGCCGGCCTTCAGCCTGCGGGTCGGCTCGGCCGCGGTGCGCCTGCCGTCCTCGGACAGCAACGAGTCCAGGCACACGCGCGCCGTCATCCTGGCATGCCGTCAGCATTGCCTTCGTCGCAACTCATTGCAACACAGCATTGCATTCGAGCCCAGCGTCATTGCATCAATTTACCGCCATTCACCTGGGAAAATACCACTCGACCGATTGACGGTCCTCTGAACGCAACGTAGCTTTTAATCCGTTCCAAACGCGTACTGTCGCGAGATGAGGAATGGTCATGGGTGAATCCCTGCATGCCGTCACGACGCTGCCGACGGCGCGTCAGCCCGGCTGCCCCTTCGACCCGCCGGCAGAGTTGCTCGATGCCCGTCGGCACGGCCCCATCAGCCGCTACACCTTCCCCGGAGGAAAGGCCGGCTGGTTGATCACCGGGTACGACCTGGTCAGGTCGGTCCTGGCCGACTCGCGGTTCAGCTCGCGCAAGGAGCTCATGCTCCACCCGTCCATCGACATCACCGGCATGGAGATCCCTCCGGCGCCGCCCGGCGAGTTCCTCCTCATGGACGAGCCACAGCACGGGCGTTATCGGAAACCACTGGTGGGCAAGTTCACCGCACGGCGGATGCGGCTCCTCACCGAGCGCGTCGAGCAGATAACCACCGAGCACCTGGACGCCATGGAGAAGGCCGGGCCACCGGCGGACCTGGTGACCGCGTTCGCCAAGCCCATCCCCGCCATCATGATCTGTGAGCTGCTGGGGGTGCCGTACCAGGACCGAGGCTCCTTCCAGGAGCAGATCGAGTCGTTTCTCAACGGGGAGACAAGCGACGAGGACCAGATAGCGGCCTACACCGCGGCCCAGCGCTACCTTGCAGAGCTGGTCGCCGCCAAGCGCGCGAACCCCACCGACGACGTACTCAGCGAACTCACCGACAGCGATCTGACCGACGAGGAGCTGAGGGGGATCGCCCTGATTCTGCTGGTGGCAGGTTTCGACACCACCGCGAACACCCTGGCGCTGGGCACCTTCGCGCTGCTGCGCAACCCGGCGCAACTGGCCGCGCTGCGCGCTGATCCCGCGCTCGCCGACCAGGCCGCAGAGGAGCTGCTGCGGTATCTGAGCGTCGCCAAGACCTTCATGAGGACAGCGCTGGAGGACGTCGAGCTGGGCGGCCAGATCATCAAGGCCGGCACGACGGCCATCCTGTCGTACCACACCGCCAACCGCGATCCCGAGCGCTTCGCCGATCCCCACGTGCTCGATCTCCGCAGACAGGACGGCGGGCACTTGGCCTTCGGCCACGGCATCCACCAGTGTCTGGGCCAGCAGCTTGCCCGCGTCGAGATGCGGGCCGCCTTACCCGCACTGGTCAACCGCTTCCCCACGCTGCGCCTGGCCGTACCGGCCGAGGAGATCGCCTTGCGCCCGGAGACCGCGGACATCTACGGGGTGAAGAGCCTCCCGGTCACCTGGGACGTGTGACCGCGAGCCGGTGACGGGTGAGATCGCGTACGGCCACCCGCGTCGCCGTCCGTACGAACAGGTCGCCCCCGAACACCCCGGCCACCGTGTTCCCCCGGTCCATGCTCACGCTTCGCTGCGAGAGGTCATTTGGCGGCGGGGTCGGGGGTGCTGTGTCGCGTGAACGCCCACAGTACGAGCCCGAGGCAGCTGAACGCGGCACCCAGTGCGCATACGGCGCCCCAGCCGGCCACCGTGTAGAGGGAGGTCGCGGCGATGGCGCCGGTGGCGCTGCCGATCGAGTAGAAGACCATGTATCCGCCGATCAGCCGGCTGCCCGCGGCCGGGTGCAGCGCGTAGATCAGGGTCTGGTTGGTGACATGGACCGCCTGTACGGCGAGGTCGAGGAGGATCACCCCGACGACCAGGGCCCAGAGCGAGCTGCGGGTGAAGGCCAGGGGCAGCCACGAGACAGCGAGGAGTGCCAGGGCGATGCCGGTGGTCCGCCGGGAGAGTCCGCGGTCGTTCAGGCGGCCCGCCACGGTCGCGGCCAGGGCTCCGGCGGCACCGATCAGCCCCAGCGCCCCGATCGCGCTGTGGGACAGGAAGTACGGGGCCTCGCTGAGCGGCAACGCGACGCTGCTCCACAGGGTGCTGAAGGCGGCGAAGATCAGCAGACCGAACAGGGCCCGGAGCCGCAGCAGTCGTTCCCGTGCGAAGAGGGTGATCGTGGAGCGCAGGAGCTGTCCGTAGCGCAGGGTCGTCGGCGGAGCGTCGCTGTGACGCGGCAGCACTCGGTACAGGACCAGGGCGAGCAGAGCGGTGAGCGACGCCGAGGCGAGGTAGACGGAGCGCCAGCCCGCGAGATCGGCCATGAGGCCGGATGCGGTGCGGGCGAGCAGGATTCCGATGACCACGCCGCTGGTGACCAGACCGACGACCCGGCCGCGCCCGGCGGGAGGGGCCAGCGATGCCGCGAAGGCCACCAACGTCTGGGTGACGACCGCGAGAAGCCCCGTCGCGGCCATGCCCGCGAGCAGGATCGCCGCCGTGCGGGCGGTGGCCACCACGGCCAACGCCACCACCAGGAACAGTAACTGGGCCACGATGAGCCGTCTGCGGTCGGCCACGTCACCCAGCGGCACGAGGAAGAAGAGTCCCAGCCCGTACCCGACGTGCGTGAGGGTGACCACGCTGCCGACAAGTGCCGGGCTCATGGCGAGGTCACGGCCCATGGTCACCAGGAGCGGCTGGGAGAAGTAGACGTTGGCCACCGCGGCCCCGCAGGCGACGGCGAACAGTATGACGACACCACGGGACGGGACGAACTCGGAAACTTCCCCCTTTCGGGCCTCGGTCCGCCGTGTCACAGCCTCACAGTTACCGGGCATCAGCACTCCCCCGCGCATCTGGTTTCATCTTGCCACCAGTGGCGACGGTAACTTCTTTGGTAGCATGTTGCAACCGTTGTGAGAGTGGGGGACGCCATGGTGGCCAGGACTCGCTTCGACGACAGCGAATGTCCCGTCGCCCGGTCGGTGGACGCGATCGGCGACTGGTGGTCCCTGCTGATCGTGCGGGACGCCTTCGACGGAAGCCGACGCTTCGGGGAGTTCCAGCGCAGCCTCGGCGTGGCGAAGAACATCCTCACCGCACGTCTGCGCACCCTGGTCGCCGGCGGTGTCCTCGAATCCGTCCCCGCCTCGGACGGCAGCGCCTACCGCGAGTACGTACTGACTCCGAAGGGCAAGGCGCTCTTCCCCGTCATCGTGGCACTGCGACAGTGGGGCGAACAGAACTTCTTCACCCCCGGCGAATCACACTCGGAGTTGGTCGACCGCCGACAGGGACATCGCCTCCGCGCACTGGAAGTGCTGTCCTCGGACGGGCGACGGCTGGACCCCGACGACACCACCGTCCACAAGATCTCCACCCAGTGACCCGAGCCGGAGACCCGGTGATGGCTCACACGTCCTCAGCCGGTACCCGATCGCCTGCGGTGTCGCCTCCCAGGGGCCCTTGGCCAAGCCCTGGGCCCCGCCCGCCGGTTCAAGGTGTTCTCCGGGAACGCCTCCGTGCCGTCGGCCCATTCGAACCGCCCTGGTCGTGGGGCGGGAGGTCGAAGCCGACCTCCGCGCCGCCGCCGTCCGCCGTGGCGGCGAAGACGGTTCCGGCGTCGGCCGCGATGATGTCGTACACGATGGCCAGACCGAGACCGGAACCGGGCGTCGCCTGGGTCCGGGGGCCGCGGTAGAAGCGGTCGAAGACGGCGTGCTGCTCGCCGGGCGCGATGCCCGGGCCCTGATCCCGTACGGCCAGCTTGCCCCCGCCGATGTGCACGGCGACCGGGGTGCCCTCGGGACTGAACTTCACCGCGTTGCTCAGCAGGTTGTCGATGCACCGCTGGAGCGCGCGCGGCCGGGCACGCACCGGCACCGGCGGGTTCGCACCGTCCTCGATGACGAGGACGACGCGCCCGGTCCGCAGGCGGAAGCGCTGCGCGCTGTCCTCCGCGGCGACGGCAAGGTCGACGGCCTCGGGCTCCTCTTCCGTGTAGCGGTCGGTGGCCAGCTCGACGAGCTCGCGCACCAGGTCATCGAGGGCGGCGGTCTCGGTGACCAGGGTGGTGAGGATCTGCTCCTCGTCCTTGGGGTCGAGCCTGCCGCGCGCCCGCTGCAGCAACTCGGCGCTCCCGCGCACCGAGGTGAGCGGCGTACGCAGCTCGTGGCTGGCGTCCTGGACCAGTTGCTGCTGCTGGGCGCGGGAGCGGCGCAGCGCGGCGAGCATGTGCTCGAAGCTGTACGTCAGTTGGCCGATCTCGTCGGATCCGGCGGGCGGCAGCGGCGTGGCGAGGTCCTGCGTGGTGGTGATGCGCTGGGTGGTGACGGCCAGTCGGCGGACCGGCCGCAGGATCCGTCCCAGGACGAGCCAGCCGAGGAGCGCCGCGAAGCCGATGGCGGCCGCGGTGGTCCAGGAGATCCGCCACAGGAACTGGTCGTCGACGCGCGCGGCGCCCTCGTAGCTCTGGCCGGCCATGACCGCCCCGCCGCCGGGCAGGGGTCTGGTCAGGGTGCCGTACTCGGTGCCGGAGACGACGACGTCCGCGCGGCTCTCTCCCTTCCCCGTCCGGGCCACGCGCAGCGCGTCCGGCGTGACCGGCAGGGCGTCCCGGCCGGGTGCCAGCGGTCTTACCGCCCCCTGGGCGGACACGACCTGCTCGAACGTGTCCGGCCGGGTGGGCGGGGTCCGGCCGGCGGCCAGGAGGGTGATGACGGTGTTGGTACGGTCGTCGAGCCCTCGCTCGAGCTCGTCGGCGACCAGGTTGCTCACGCCCCGGTACGACATGAAGGCGGCGAGGGAGATGGCGAGCGCGGCGGCCGCGGCGACGACGGCGGTGATCTTCGTACGGAGCATCATGCGGGCCGGATCGTGTAGCCGACGTTGCGGACGGTGTGGATCAGCCGGGGCTCGCCTCCCTGCTCGGTCTTCTGGCGCAGGTAGCCGATGTAGACGTCGAGGGAGCGGGACGTGGTGTCGAAGTCGAAGCCCCAGATGCGCTCGTACATCTGCGACCGGCTGAGGACCACGCCCGGATGGCACAGCAGCAGTTCCAGTACGTCGAACTCGGTCTTCGTCAGGTCCAGCTGCCGCTCCCCGCGGAACGCCTGCCGGGACGCGGGGTCCAGGGTGAGGTCCCCGACTGTCAGGGCCCCGCTGTCCTCGGGCGGCTCGGTGCGCCGCAGCAGCGCGCGTATGCGGGCGAAGAGCTCCTCGGTCGCGAACGGCTTGGCGAGGTAGTCGTCGGCGCCCGCGTCGAGTCCCGCGACCCGGTCGCCCACCTCGTGCCGGGCCGTCAGGACCAGGACGGGCAGCCGGTCGCCGCGCCTGCGCAGCATCCGGCACAGGCCGAGGCCGTCGAGGCCCGGCATGACCACGTCCACCACCGCCAGGTCGGGCCGCTCCTGTCCCAGGAGGCCGAGGGCCTCCAGGCCGTCGGAGGCCATCAGCACCCGGTAGCCCTCGAAGCGCAGCAGCTGGTCCAGGGTGCTGCGCACTCCCGGGTCGTCCTCGACGACCATCACCGTCCGGCGGTGCCCCGTTTCATCGGTCATGTGATCATCTTCGTCGGTGGTGGAAGCGGTCAGGGCACCGGCCCGTCAGCCGCGGACCGGAGTGACGGCGATCGGCGGGAGGGTGCGCAGGCAGGAGGTGTCGCCCGGCTCGCCGGTGCGGAGGAAGTGCGAGGAGACCCCGGTGACGCAGCGGCTCAGCTCCAGCTCGGGCACGTGCCCCATGTTGCGGACCGAGAAGTACCGGCTGTTGCGGAACTGCTCGGCAGCCTTCTTCCCGCTCACCTCGGGCGTGTTGGCGTCGAGGTCGCCGGAGAGGACGAGGACCGGGACGTCCGGCAGCTCGAGCTTCGTGGGCTGCGGGTCAGGGGTGTTCTCACGCGGCCAGCCGATGCACACGTCGCCGGCGTCCGTGGTGCCCTCGGTGAAGCCCTTGGCGCTGAACGCCCCGTGCTCACCGGGGCGTACGGCGGCCAGCGCGGCGTTGTACTGGCTCCACCGCTCGGACAGCGGCGCGTCCTTCGACCAGGCCTTGCGGTAGTCGTTGCAGGTGACCGCGATGTACGGCGCCTGGTCCACCGTGCTGCCCGTCTTCCCCTCCTCCTGGACCAACGTCCGCAGCGGCGCGGCATCGCCCTTCACGAAGCGGTCGAGGGCGTGGGGCAGTTGGCCGAGCAGCGAGGGCTTGTCCGGCTCGAGGCCGACCTGGCTGCTGGCCGCCTCGAACATCAGGTTGGCGAGCTTGTCCTCGGTGAACCGCTTCTTGTAGACGCCGTGTCCGGTGGTGATCGGCACCGTCATGGGCTCGGCGCGCAGCCGCGCGGCCGTGGTGGCCAGGTCCCGCACGGCCTGCTTGCCGTCACATGCGACGGGGACGCTGCGCTCGCACACCCGGTGCAGGTTCGACGAGACCGCCTGGGCGCTGGGCCGCCCCAGCGGGTCGAGCTCGAGGGGGTAGGCGCCGGACAGGACGATGGAGCGCACGCGCTCGGGGTGGCGGGAGGCGTACACCGGCATCAGGTACGTGCCGTAGGACAGCCCGTACAGGCTGAGCTTCGGTACGCCGAGGTGGGCGCGGATCGCGTCGATGTCGTCGGCGGTGGCCGCCGAGGTGTATCCGGCGGCCTTGGGCCCGAGGTTCTTGGCGCACCGTTCGACCGCGGCCCGCTGCTGGGCCCGCGTGCCGAAGCGGTACTCGGCGTCGGTGACCCCGCACGGGACCGGCTGCGACTTCCCGGTGCCGCGCGGGTCGACGAGCAGCAGGTCGTGGTCCTTCAGCATGCCCTCCAGGCCCCAGGCGAACCCCTCGGCCTTGTCGATCGAGGTCTCGCCCGGGCCGCCCGGATTGACGGCGACGGTGCCCTTGGCGGGGCCGGGCGCGCTGTGGCGTACGACCGCGTAACTCACCTTGACCTTGCCGAGCTCCGGCTTCCCCGCGACGAGCGGGCGGTCCAGCCGGCCGCAGTCGACCTGGTACCCGCCCACGGTCGGGCACCAGGCGGGTGCCACCGTGGCCGCGGGCCCCTTCGCGGGCACCGCGGCGGCGGTCGCGGTCGGCAGCACCGAGGCCGTCACCGCCATCATGCTCACAGCCAGCCCCGCACGCCGCGCCGTTCTCTTGTACGTCATTGCCCTCTCCTCTGCCTCGGGTTCCTCGGACTTCCCGGATCCCCCGGTGTTCCTCGGTTGCGGGCACAACGTTGCCGGGCGTACTTCGCAGGCACGGCAGAGCGACGGCAAAAGCGTGTAAGAAACCGGAGCGGTGCGTCAGAGGTCGTTCGGTGGTGGACCGTCAGCTCCGCTGGCCGGCCTTGCCGACCCGGACGCGTGACGGACGATCTTGCGGGCATCATGGGAGTCCGATCTTGAAGGAGTGACGCCCGTGAGACTGGTCTGCGACCCCGCATACGACGAAGTGGATCTCTCCGCGTCGGCGGAAGAACTGAACCGCCTGGCAGACGCGGTGGCCCAGGGCGAGGGGCTGCTCACCTCTTCGCCGGGCGGCGATGGCCTGGCGGGGGTCGAGGTCAAGAACGCTCCCGGCCCCGGGGTCCTTGTCCACCTGGACTCCGAGCGGCAGTTCCTTGTGATCAGCGGTGACTCCACCGGCAGGTCGGTGCTCGCGGACAATCTGCGCGGCATGGCCTCTGCCGAGGACGGCGGTCACCTCCACGTCGAGTACCCCGGGCACGACTACCTCGTTGAGGGGTCGGTGCCGTTGGTGGTCAACAGCCCGCACGGGGGCATGCCAACCCGGTGAGCTGGTGGCTGCTCGATGCGATCAGTGACGCAGGCAACCAGCTACCGGATGACCGGTCTTGTTGTTGCGCCAGATCCCGGCGGCCATCGCCAGGACCCGCTGGGCCACCTGGATGGCGACGACCCCCGAAGGTTCGACCGCCGTGTTCCTCCAGGTCGAGTCGGCCCTTGAAAGAGCTCGGGCTGGGCCGCCGAGATCGAACGCACAACGCCCAGGGGCTCACCGCCCGCTGAACCCGCCGGTACTCTACGGGCGGCGAGGCACGGTGTAGTAATGGTGCGCGGATGAGCCCATCCGCGTGCCGATCTCGAAGACCAGCACGACACCGTACTCGGTGCGCGTTGCATGGACAGTCGCTGCCGGACTTGGGGTGAGTTCGCAGCGGAAGTAAGCGTATCCGGCCGGTGGGCACGGGCGTGCTTCATCGACCAGCTGGTGGGGCGCAAGGTCCCAGTTGATCCGCAGGCCAGGGGATTCGAGTTCCGGTATGGACATCAGAGCTCCGTCCGGGTACCGGCCATGGTTGCGGTAGTAGTCCAGCGCGTAACGCACCGATCCGCCGGCATACGGCACGTCTTCACCATGCTCGTCCTGGTGACCCCAGTTCGCGATGGCAGCAGCGCGGATCCTGGGGAGCACTTCGACGATGTCGCCCCGGACGCCGAAGTAGGCGGCGGCCTCCATGTCACAGACGAGGGTGTGCTGAGGATCGTCCGAGCCCCAGAGAGCTTGTGAGGCAGGTCCGGCACACGTGTCCATGAAGCGGGTCAGCACATGATGAACGCCGGTCACGGAGCCCAGGCGGCCTATCGACTCCCGTATCTTCCGCTCTTCCTGCGCCCTTCTGGACTGGGCCTTCTCCGATGCGGCCAGGAAGCGCAGTTTCTGGTCATCGGTCTCCTGTGAACAGGCCGTGATCGACACCAGCATTGTCAGCGAGAGCAGCAACCCGCATGCCTGCCCGCAACGCCCACGCCCGCATAACCTGCGCCAATCGATTCCCACCATGACCGTTCCCCCACCATGTGGGCCCCTAGACGGGCCAGCAGCTGTGTTCTGATTCGCCTCACCACCGACAAGGCCATCCACCCTACGCCGGCCTTGGCTCTGGCGTGGGAGAGTCGGGCAGTGTCAGTGGGCGTGGGGATCGTTCCCGGGGTGTGCCTCCGCTCGGAGCGACTGCCGTTGCCGCCAGGTCCCGGGCGGCTCGCCGTGGTGGCGTCGGAAAGCGGCCGCGAACGCGTAGGGCGACGTGTAGCCGACGGTGCGGGCGATGGCCGTCATGCCGATGTCGCCGGTGCGCAGGTGGTCGCGGGCGAGAGTCATCCGCCAGTCGGTCAAGTACTGCATGGGCGTCCGGCCGAGGGCGTCGCGGAAGGTGCGTGCGAAGGCCGCCCGGGACAGGCCGCTGATCGCGGCGAGTTCGGGAACCGACCAGGGATGGCCGGCGTTCTCGTGCATCGCCTGCAGAGCAGCCTTCAACCGGGGGTCCGTGGACGCCTGGTACCAGCGGGGTGCGGTCGGGCTGCGGCGGAAGTCGTTGCGGATGGCGAGCACCAGGAGGACGTCGAGGAGCCGGTCCAGCACGATGGACCGGCCGGGTTCAGGGGTGGCCAGCTCGTGCGACAGCAGCGCGATCACGTCCCGCAGCGGATCGCCGACCGCCGCCGACAGGGTCAGTACCTGCGGCAGTGCCTCCAGCAGCCCGCTGCCGATGTCGCCCGAGAACCGGTAGGCACCGCAGAGGAAGACCGTCGCCCGAGGGTCCTCGGACTCCCCGTCGTGGGCGTGCCGGGCCCGGAATTCCTCCGGTTCGAGGCAGGCGGCGCCCGGCTCGTGCCCGATGTGGTGATCGGGGCCGCCGCGGACGAGCGTCACCTCCCCCGGCACGAGTTCCACCGCGCTGCCGGGGTCGTCGAGCCACAGCCATCCCCTGCCCCGGACGACGGTGTGCACGGCCAGTTGGATCGAACCGGCCAGCCGCAGCCCCCACGGCGGCTCGGCCACCGTCCGGGCGAAGACGGCGCCGGAGGCCCGTGCCCGCGCAAGGTGATCCTGCAGTATGTCCACGCGATCAGTATCAGCGAGACAACCACGCTGGGCACAGGTCCGAGCGTTTGACGTAAAAGAATGAGCGATGCGCGCATTGATTCACTCATGGAGCGCTCTCACGATTGATCCATGACTGGATCACCGCAGACCGCACTCGTCCTCGGCGGCACCGGGCGGACCGGCTCGCTCGTGGCGAGGAAGCTCGCCGAGCGGGGACTGGGTGCCCGCACCGCGGCGCGCCACGGCGCCGACGTGCTGTTCGACTGGGACGACCCGACCACCCACCCCGGTGCCCTCGTCGGCGTCGACCGGCTCTACCTCGTCACACCCGTCCTGCAGGTCACCTACGCCGACCGGGTGGCCGCCTTCCTCGACCTCGCCGAAGCCGCAGGGGTGCACCACGTCACGTACCTCAGCACCTACGGCGGCGACCAGGCGCCACCGGAGGTCGACATCAAGTCCGTAGAAGTCGGCCTCGCCGTCCGAGGGGCCATCACGCATTCCATCCTGCGCCCGGCATGGGTGATGCAGAACTTCAGCGACCCGCATCTGCCGGTCGTCGACGGGGTGATCACGGTACCGACCGGCGGCGGCACGGAAGCCTTCGTCGACGCGGCCGACATCGCCGCAGTCGCGGTCGAGACGCTGCTCACCCCCGAGGCCCACGCCGGCGCGCAGTACGCACCCACCGGCCCGCAGGCTCTCACGGTCGGCGAAGTCGCCGACGCCATCGCCTCCGTGACCAACCGGCCCGTCAGGCACCACGACATCGAACCCGGCGCGTGGATCGGCGGTGCGGTCGCGGCCGGCCTCGTTCCCGCCGACTACGCGGTGATGCTCAGCTGGCTGACCGGCAGCATCATCTCCGGTAACGGCTCCACGCCCAACGATGACATCGAGAAGGTCACCGGCCGGCCACCGGCCGCCTTCCACGACTTCGCCCGGCGCAACGTCCGCGCCTGGACCTCCCCGGCGGCCCGGTGACCATGCCCACCAACAACATCAAGGACTTCGCGGCACTGGACCCGTTCTTCCGGATCATCGGCGAGGGTCTGGCGGGCCTCGTCGACGGTGAGCACTTCTTCGACCTCCTGGCCGAGGACGTGGTCGTCGAATACGTGATCTCCGTACCCGGCTATCCGCACCGGGTCCAGGGACGCCGGGCGGTTGCCGACCTGTACCGCGGCTACGGCGACATCATGGTCCTGCACAGCGCGGGCGAACTGGCCGTCCACCGCGATCCCGAGACATCCGTGGTCGTACTGGAGTACGCGGTGCACGGACGGGCAGTCCACACCGGACGGGCCTACGACAACCACTTCGTCTCCGTGATCACCGTCAAGAACCGCAAGGTGACGCACTGGCGGGACTACATGAACCCCGTTGCCGTCTTCCAGGCCATCGGATGGCCGACGGAGGAGCGCTGAAGGAGAGAAGAGCTCGAACCTGCCGAACAAACCAGTGAAGCTTCCCGGGTGGGGCTGCGCTGCGCCAGGCCAATGTCCGAGAACTCGATGTGCGCCGGGAGGCGCAGACGCAGACGTCACCCACGCTGCACTCGCACGGCCCGGAACACGCGTCGGACGCCGACAGGAAACAGACCGATCGAGCTTACGATTCCACGGGAGCGCGCATTCGAATCCCTCGTCTCCACCACTCCTCGGAAAGTTCAACGGATACCCAGGTACGACACACGCGCCGCCGCAAACCCCCAGGCGAACAACCTCAACCGTGTTTTCAGCAGGCGCAGTTGTCTTGCCGGGTTGTGTTCCACTTCCGGCACGCCGTAGCCGAGGCTCACCTCATCGGGTTTTCATACTTATCGCCGAGATGTTCATGGCGAAAGGAAACCCATGACGACACCAACAGAACAGCAACAGGCAGAACAGCAAGCACAGTTGAGCCTCAGCACGGCAGCCGCCCGCAATCTGGCGACAACCACCAAGTCCGTACCGCAGATGCAGGGCATCAGCTCGCGCTGGGTGACCCGCATGCTGCCCTGGAACGAAGTCACCGCCGGTACATACCGGGTCAACCGGCGGCTGACCTACACCGTGGGGCGAGGACGGGTGAGTTTCGTCAAGACCGGCGCAGAAGTCCGCGTCGTGGCGTCCACGCTCACCGAAGTGCCTCCACTGCGCGGCTTCCAGGAGGAGAGCCTCCTGACGGAACTGGCCTCGCGTTTCACCCAGCGGGACTTCGAACAGGGCGACGTACTCGTCGAGGCCGGGCAGCCGATCGAAGAGGTCTTCCTCGTCGCCCACGGCAAACTCAGCAGGATCGGTTCCGGCAAGTACGGCGAACCCACGGTGCTCGGTACCGTCGCCGACGGTGACCACCTCGGCGAAGAGGCCCTCCGGCAGGACGAGCCGGTCTGGGGACACACGGTCAAGGCCACCACCAACGGCACTGTCCTTGCCCTGCCCTGGGCGGCCTTCCGGCAACTCCTCTACCGCTCCGAGGCGCTGCGCGGCCACATCGACAGCTACCTCACCACCCACCAGCAGTCGGTCAACAAGAAGGGCGAGGCCGACGTCGAGCTGGCCTCGGGCCACGTGGGCGAGCCCGAACTCCCCGGCACCTTCGTCAACTACGACCTCACGCCCCGCGAGTTCGAGCTGAGCGTCGCGCAGACCGTGCTCCGCGTTCACAGCAGGGTCGCCGACCTCTACAACGACCCGATGGACCAGGTCGAACAACAGCTGCGGCTCACCATCGAGGCGCTCCGCGAGCGCCAGGAGCACGAGCTCGTCAACAACCGCGAGTTCGGGCTGCTCCACAACGCCGACTACGACCAGCGCATCTCCACCCGCTCCGGCCCGCCCACCCCTGACGACCTCGACGATCTGCTGTGCATGCGCCGCAGCACCCGGATGATGCTCGCCCACCCACGCGCCATCGCCGCGTTCGGCCGCGAGTGCAACAAGCGCGGGATCTACCCCGACGGTGTCGAGGTCAACGGACACCTGCTGCCCGCCTGGCGGGGCGTGCCGATCTTCCCCTGCGGCAAGATCCCCATCAACGGCGGAGGCCACAACATCTCCTCCATCCTCGCCCTGCGCACCGGCGAGGAGGACCAGGGCGTCATCGGCCTCCGCAAGACCGGGCTCCCCGACGAGTACGAACCCGGTCTCAACGTACGGTTCATGGGCATCAACGACCAGGCCGTCATCTCCTACCTCGTCAGCACCTACTACTCGGCAGCCGTCCTGGTCCCCGATGCCATCGGCCTGCTCGAGAACGTCGAGGTCTCCCGTCACCGCGACTGAACCGTCCGCCGCCTCACGGTTCCGGCGAGCGAGAACGTAAGGAGACCCGGTTGTCACTGCTGTCCCGCGCCTTCTCCACTGCGGCCACCCACGAGCTTGCCGGCCTGGTGACCGCGCTGCTGGCCCACCAGGGGAACGCCAGCCCCACCCTGCCGTCCTCACCGCGCCGGGTGCCGGCCCGCTTCCCCACCGGTCCCACCGGGCTGGGGACGGCCGCCGCCCGAATAGCACCGGCGGCCGAGCCGCCCCGGACACAGCCCGTACGACCGGCATCGAGCGGGCCGGTACCCCCGCTGTACTGCCCACCCGCCGTCCGAGACGACCCCGCCCTCGCGAAGGAGGTGAACGACCGCCTGGTCTCCTGGGCCGCCGGCGTGGGCATCTACCAGGGCCGCTCGGATGAGTTGCGAGCCACCGACTTCGGACGCCTGCTGATGCTCACCCACCCCGACACCGACGATCCCGACCGGCTGCTGGCCGCCGCCAAGTGCGGGCTCGCGGAATGGGCGGCCGACGACCACTACTGCGACGACGAATCCGCGGGAGCCGATCCGCGGGCGCTCGGCCCCCGGCTGTGCGTCGCCAACGCCGCCGTGGACCCCGCCCACCTCCCGCTCCGCTACGCCCCGGAACTGGAACGCGCCATGCGCGCCGACCCCGTCCTGACCGCCCTGCGCTCGGCCCTCGACCACATCGCCCGCTATGCCGCCCCCGCCCAGCTCGGGCGGCTCGCCCACGAGATATCCGGCCTCTTCGCCGGCTTCAACGCCGAGGCCGGCTGGCGCACCGCCGAACGCGTGCCCCCGGTCTGGGAGTACCTCGTCAACCGCCAGTGCAACAGCTTTCTGCCGATGGTCACCCTCGTCGACGCCGTCGGCGGCTACGAGGTCCCCGCCGCCGAGTACTACGCCCCCCGGGTGCGCCGCGCCTTCAGCATGGCCTGCACCGCCGCCACACTCGTCAACGACCTCTACTCCATGGCACGCGAGAGCGCCGGCCCCGGGCTGGAGTTCAACCTCCCGACGGTGATCGCCACCGAGGAGAAGTGCGCGCTCGAAGAGGCCGTACGCCGCAGCGTCCTCGTCCATGACGAGCTCGTCCACACCTTCGAGGCCGAGGCCGCCGTCCTCGCCGCCGACGGCTCGCCCGAGCTGCGCCGCTTCCTGGCCGGCACCTGGGCCTGGCTCGGCGGCAACCGCGAATGGCACAGCACCACCCCACGCTACAACGCGGCATGATCGCCGCGCAGAACAGAGGAGTTCCCCATGGCCTCGATGATCGAACACACCGCCAAGGTCCTCCGCACCTCCTACCAGAAGTCGGTCGCGGCGTACTGGGACAGTGAGCGGGCCCCCGTCAACCTCCGCCTCGGCGAGGTCGACGGCCTCTACCACCACCACTACGGCATCGGGGACTACGACCCGTCCGTGCTCGAAGGCCCCGAGAACACCCGGGACCGGCGGGTCATCGAGGAACTCCACCGGCTGGAGACCGCCCAGGCCGAGGTCCTTCTCGACCACCTCGACGGCATCACGGCCCAGGACCGGCTCCTCGACGCCGGGTCCGGCCGCGGCGGCACCAGCTTCATGGCACACCAGCGCTTCGGCTGCGCGGTGGACGGCGTGACGATCTCCGAGCACCAGGTCGGCTTCGCCAACTCCCAGGCCGAGGAACGGGGAGTGGCCGACCGGGTCCGCTTCCACTTCCGCAACATGCTCGACACCGGCCTCGCAACCGGCTCCCGCCGGGCCATCTGGACCAACGAGACCACGATGTACGTCGATCTCACCGAGCTCTTCGGCGAGTTCTCCCGCCTGCTGGAGTACGGCGGCCGGTACGTCTGCATCACCGGCTGCTACAACGACGTCACCGGCGGCCGCTCCAAGGCCGTCAGCCGCATCGACGAGCACTACACCTGCAACGTCCATCCCCGCAGCGCCTACTTCAAGGCCCTCGCCGCCAACGGTCTCGTCCCCATCAACGTCGTCGATCTGACCGCCCAGACCATTCCGTACTGGGAGCTACGGGCGCGGTCCTCGGTGGCGACCGGGATCGAGGACCCCTTCCTGACGGCGTACAAGGAGGGCAGCTTCCATTACCTCCTGATCGCGGCGGACCGCATCTGACCTCCCCTCACGAGGCCCCGGCGCCGGACTCCTCCCCCGGTACCGGGGCCCTACGGGACGCTGGAGAGGCTGCTTCGAGTCCTCTCTCACCGCTGGGCGCGGCGGAAGTCGCCCGGGGGGCGGCCGGTCTCGCGGGCGAAGAACTTGCCGAAGTTGGTGGCTTCGGTGAAGCCCAGTGCGCGGCCGATCGCGGCCACGGGCAGATCGGTGTGGGCGAGCAGCCGCTGCGCTTGCAGGGCGACGCGGGCGTCGGCGAGCTGCTTGGCGCTGCGGCCGGTGGCGGCCAGGCACGCGCGTGTCAGGGTCCGGGGGGAGCAGCCGAGCCGCGCCGCGTAGTCCTCGACGTTGCGGGTGGTGGTGAAGGAGTGTTCCAGCTCGCGTCGGAAGGCGAGGTGGACCTCGGTGCCGGGCGCGGCGGGGACGGGGCGTCCGGCCGGGTCGGTGAGGCGCGCCATGCGGATCAGCAGCGCGCCGAGGAGTTGGCGCAGCAACGCTCCGGTCAGTTCGGCGTCGGTGCCGGCGGGCGCTGTTGTGTCGGGGGGCTGCCCGTCTCGCAGTGTCCTGTATTCCGTTTCCATCTCCGTCACGGTGCGGTCGAAGGCGTCGAACTCGTCGGGCGGCAGACGCCATGCGGCCGGGCCGAATCCGTGGAGCACCTCGTGCGTCGCGGGCAGAGGTGGCGGAAAGTCCGCGGTGAACAGCAGCAGGACGGCGTCGAGGTCCGCGGGGCGGCCGTTCGTACCGGAAGGCAGGCGCTGCACCTGTCCGGGCCGCAGGTGCAGCAGCGTGCCACGGGCGCACGGGTGCGTGACGAAATCGACCATCGTGGTGCCCTCGCCGCCGCGCACGAGCATGACCTGGTGGAAGTCGAGGCGGCTCGGTCGGCGCGCGACCGAGCTCTTGAGGCGCAGCTTCAACGTGTCGAAGGTCAGTACCTCGACGCCGGTGTGCAACCGGTCGGGGTTGTCGTAGGCGATGTCGATGACTTCGCGCTGTCCACTTTCGACCATCACGGGTCCTGACCCTACCTCGTCCGGAGGGCGGCCGCGGGGGCATCGTGGAGTCACGGCCGGACGGCGGGCGCCACACCGGGCACCGCGCCGGAAAGCCGTCACCACCTTCCCTTCGTGAAGTAAGGACCTCTCATCATGTTCCCTGTCGTCACCGACCCCGCAAAGCTGCCGATCCTGTTCCAGGACGCCCTGAACGCCGGCGACGTCGACGGCGTGCTGGCCCTGTTCGCCCCGGATGCGGGCATGCGCACGGTGACCGGCGAGCACATCGCCGGCGCCGAGGCACTGCGTGCGGAGATCAGTGGAACCGTTGCCGCCCGCGGCAGGCTGACGAACGTCAGGCGGCACACGCTCGTCGGCGCGGAAACGGCTCTCCTGGTCACCGACTGGACCATGGAGATCGATGGCCCCGGCGGCGAACGGATCGCCCCGACCGGCACCACCGCCAACATCGCCCGCCAATACGCCGACGGCGGCTGGCGCTTCACCGTCCTCAACCCGCTCGGCACCGCCTGAGCCTGAGTCGTGCGACGCGCTGCCGCTGCCGGGGAGCCTGAGCAGGCGCGCGAAGCGCAGCGGGGGCGCGCACCGCCCCTTCTGCTTCCTGGTTCGCGCCGCCAACGGCACGTTTTTCTACAGCTCGTCGCGGACGGGCCTGCCTCCTCATCGGCAGTAGTCGCACTTCTCGCGTTGACGGGTGGTCATGGCGGTGAGGCGTTGGTAGCTGGTGAGGAGATGTGTACAGCACTTTTCTGTGGTGAATTGGGCCGCGTCGATGCGTGCTTGGCCGGTGACGTGACCGTTGTCGTCGAGAGCTGCGCGGAGGGCGCTGAGTAGTGCGTCGGGGTTGTCGGGTTGGAAGAGGTAGGCGTTGTGGCCGTTGGAGAGGACGCTGGTGATGCCTCCGCTGGAGGGGTTGACCACAGGGATTCCGGAGGCCATCGCTTCGACGACGGTGCAGCCGAAGGTCTCGTAGGGGCAGGCTGTGCAGAACGCATCGCAGGAGGCGTAGAGGGCGCTGCGGTCGGCGCCACGGACGAAGCCGAGGAGGTGGATCCGGGGTGAGGCCGCGGCCAGTTGTGTGATCTGGGCGGTGATGTCGGACGGGCCGTCGCCGGCGATGAAGAGCGAGAGGTCTTCGTTGCCGGGCATGGCGCTCAGCCTGAGAAAGGCCCCGATGACAAGGTCCAGGCGCTTTTCACGGGCAAGTCGGCCCAGGTAGAGCACGCGTTTGCCGCGGCCGTCGTAACGAGGCGCCAGCTTGTAAAGGACGGCAGGGTCGGCACGGTCGGCGCCGAAAGAGTCGATGTCGACGCTGTCGAAGGGAACTTGCTCGATCCGCACGTCGCTGAGGCCGCCCAAGGTTTCTTCAGCGTAGGGGGTCGCGCAGATGGCGGTGTCGAAGTGCCGGTACACGTAACGCATGATGGGCGGGAACATCGAGGTCGCCAGGTGCCGCCAGACCGGATAGCTGCGGGCGAAGTTGAAGTGGTCACCTTGGTACTGGGCCACGTAAGGCACGCCGTGCCGCCGTGCGTAGGCGTGCCCCGGTATCCCCCACGAGCCGAATACGAAGGATCGTTCAGGGTCGATGACAACGACCAGGTCCGGCGCGATCTTTTCCAGCGCGCTGTCGATCTGCGCGAGTGCGGCTCGACGCGGGACGCGCAGCATCGGATAGGGCAGCCACGGCTTGGCGGCGTAGGGGAACAGCTCCAGACCGGGCGTGCCCGCCACGGCCAGGGAGCTGCCGTCGGTGGGTTCGGGGACCAGCAGGCATAAACGTACGTCCTGCTGCGCGGCGAACCACTGGGCTCGCGCCACATTTCCCAGCGAGATGCCGCTGACCTCAGGTGGAAAGCTTGCGGTGATCCAGGCTACGGTCATCGGGGCTGACTCGGCACGCGGAAGCAACTGAACGACCTCTCCATCAGGATTAGGGCTCTCCATGAGCGCGTTGTCCAGCGGGTCCTCGACCGTGCCGACGTTCGGGGCGGTACCGGCTTGAAGCTGTGATCGGCCAAGGTCACCTGACGACAGTGGCAGCGGTCGATGAAACCCCAATGAAACCGGGGCCTGACCGAACTCACAAGAGTGCCCCGTCCAGGGCGCCCGCCTCGTAGCGGGGCAGGCGCCCGGTGTTGCCGCTACCGGCTCCACCAACGGCGCGGCTGCATGCGCGACCACGAACGCGTCCCAGCCCGGCGCGGTGGCCGGATAGTGCCCGGGCGTTACCAGGTGACGTGGAGCTGAGTGGGTCGGCGCAGGATGAGGTTGGCGGGGCGGGGTGCCGGGGTCCGGCAAGTGAGGGTGAGGCCGGGCAGGGTTCGGGTGAGGACTGCGAGGGCGTGGTGAGCGACGAGGCGGGTGTACTGGGCACCGGGGCAGTAGTGGATGCCGGCGCCGAAGTTGAGCGTAGGGGGTGTGTCCTCGCGACGGTGGTCGAAGGTGTGGGTGGCGTGGACGCTGTGGGCTTCGTCGTGGGCGGCGGAGTGCATGAGGAGGAGGATGCGGGCGCCTTGGGGGAGGTCGGTGCCGGAGAGGGCGACGGGTCGGGTGGTGGTGCGGAGCCAGCCGATCAGGGGCGGGTCCAGGCGCAGGGTTTCCTCGACGGCTGCCGGGGCCTGTTCGGGGTGCTGGGTGAGGTGGCCGTAGCCGTCGCCGGTGAGGAGGTGCTGGAGGGCGGTGGTGGTGAGCAGGGCGAGGGTTTCGGCGTTGGTGGTGAGGACCTCCATGAGGGTGGAGGCGATCTCGGCGTCGGTCAGGGGGGCACCGGCGTCGTCGCGGTAGGAGATCCACGTGGTGGTGAGGTCGTCTTGCGGTCGGCTGCGCCGCTGGGCGACGAGGCCGGTGCACAGGTTCCACAGGTCCACGACCGCTTGGGCGCAGCGCTGTTGATCGGCGAGGGGCTGGAAGGACCACAGGAGGTCGGCCATGCCGGACGAGCCGGCGATGACGCACTGTTCGTCCTCGGGGGCGATGCCGATGAGGTCGCTCATGATGCGTGCGGTCAGTGGGCGTGCGTAGTGGGCGGTGAGTTCGCCGGTGTGGTCGGGGCGGGCGGCGAGGGCTTGCGCGGCTTGCAGGGCGCGCTTTTCGATGTGGGAGTGCCAGGGGGCGAGCTGGTTCGCGCTGGTGGGCCATACCGCGGTGAGTGCGTCGCGGTAGCGGGTGTGGGTCGGGGGGTCGGTGGAGGCGGCGACGGGGACGTCGTGGACGGCGGTGTAGATGCGGGCGGCTTCGGGGTCGGTGGGCTGAATGGGGTCGTAGCTGTGGGCAGGGGTGAAGGCGCGGTGCCGGTCGCGCAGGACTTCGTCGATGTCGCGGTGGCGGGATACGACCCAAAGATCGAGGTCGGGGTCGTGGTAGACGGGGTGCTCGCGGCGCAGGTGCGCGTAGGCGGCGTGGAGGTCGTCGGCTGCGTGTCGGGCGATGGCGCCAGGGGTGTGGGCCGGGCATCCGCTGTGCGTGGTCGTGGTGGTGGTCACGGATTCCTCAATGAGCGGGCGGGGCGGTGGGTCAGCTGTGGGCGGGGTGGCGCAGCAGGCAGGCCAGGTAGCCCGTCTTGTCGGTGAGGAACGTGAGTGTGTCGGCGAGGGCGGTGTCCATGGTGTCGGCGTAGGGGGTGCCGAACTTCTCCGCGATCAGGGCGCGGTTGTCCTGGTAGATCCGCCCGTATGCCTGGCAGGTGGGGGCGATGTGCTCGCTCAGGTCGTGGGTCTGTTCGAGGGTGAGCCCGGCGGCGCGGATCTGGCCGAGAACCTGGTCGTGGGTGGGCAGGGGGCAGAAGGCGAAGGCGTCCCGACACATCGTCAGCTCGGCGTCGGTGGCGGGCACGCGCTGGGTGTAGAAGGTGACGAGCATCGACGCGCCGGGCCGGGCTGTCCGGGCGAGTTCGCGAAGCCCCTTCACCGGGTCGTTGAGGTGGGGGAAGCTGTCGAGTGCCCACACGGCGTCGAAGCTGCCGGTCTCGTGGGGCAGATCCATGGCGTCGCCGAGGCCGAAGCGGACGCGGTCGGCCATCCCTGCCGCGGTGGCGCGGCGGGCAGCCTCGGTGAGCTGGGCTTGGCTGATGCTGCAGCCGGTGACCTGGATGCGGCGCTCGTGGGCGGCGTGGAGGGCGGGGCTGCCGTGGCCGCAGCCCACGTCCAGCAGATGCTCGCCCGGCTCGATCGCGAGCAGGTCGCAGAAGAAGTCGGTCATCCGGTTCTGGGCCCGGGTGGCGAGCTGCCGCGCAGGCAGCGGCTCGTCGAGGTCGCCGGGCTGCCACAGGCCGTAGTGGAAGCTGTCGCCGCTGATCATCTTGCACAACTCGTCGGAGGCTTCGTACCAGGCGGCGACCTCCGCCGAGGTGAGGAGGGCGGCGGGTACGACAGGCGTGGAGGTCATGCGTACGAGTCCTAACGGGCGGTGCGGGGGCGGGCGGTGAGCATCACGGCGTCGTCGTTGAACCGGTCGGTGCCACCGGCGAAGTGCTCGCGCAGGGCGGGCAGCAGGGCCTCGCGCAGTTGTCCCAGGCGGGGGTGTCCGGTGTTCCAGAAGTCGGCCAGCACCTCCGCCGCGGCGTTGGCCTTGTTCTCGGGGCCCTCTTCGGGGAAGACCACGTCCACGCGGGCGCGGGTGAAGCTGATGTCGTCGAAGCCGTGCTCGGCCAGGACGCGGGCAGCGAGGGTGAGCAGGTAACCCTGGTGGTCACGGGGCTCGCCGATCAGGGGCGCGCAAGTGCGGTTCCACAGCTCGATCAGCTCGTTGTCGGGGGCGCCCTGGACCAGAACGATCTTCGCTTCGGGGTGCGCGCGGTCGACGGTCCGGGCCATCTCCGCGACCGACGCCTCGGGGTCATCGGTGTAGTGCAGTACCCAGGTCGCCACGGCGGCGTCGAACTGTGCATCGGGCAGGGGGAGTTGTTCGGAACGGCCCGACAGCACGGTCACTCCGTGTGCGGCCAGTGGCCGCATGCTCTCCTCGCGTGCCGCGTGCGGCTCGACGGTGGTCACCGACCCCAGGCGGGCGGCGATCTCGCGGACGACCGCGCCGGTGCCGCCCCCGACGTCCAGCACCCGGGTGTTGGCCGCGAGTGCGTCCACGACCAGCTTGATGTCCTGGCGTTCGAAGCGGGCCTCCATGCCCAGCCAGCCCTGCTCGCTCAGCTCGTGCGGTCCACGGTAGGACGCGGGCAGCGGGTAGGGGCCGGCCAGCGTGTGGGCCGGGGCGGCGGGGCCTCCGGGCTTGGTGGCGTACACGAACAGGTGCTCTTCGGGACCCATGCCGGGGAAGTCGGGGTGGAATACGCTGAGTTGTTCGTGGGCGATGTCCAGGCCGGCCGTGCGCAGCAGCCGCCCGAACGTCTCGGACGGGTAGCTGGTGCAGCGGACAGTCTGGCCCATCCACTGGATCTCCTCGTCCTCCGCGTCGAAAGGCACCGTCGCGAGGACGAACAGGCCACCGGGGGCGAGCCAGTCGGCGATGCGGGCGAGAGTGGCGTCCAGGTCGGCGCGCGGCATCTGCAGCAGCGGGAAGAACGCGGTGATCGCGTCCCATTGGCCGGGCGTCTCGGGCAGCTCCCGGACATCGGCTAGCTCGAACCGGGCCCCGGGGACCTGTGTGCGGGCGAGGTCGACCATGGTCTGCGACACGTCGTACCCCGTGACCTGGTGCCCTTGTGCGGCGATCAGATCGGCGGTCGGTCGGCCGGTACCGGAGCCGATGTCCATCATCTTCGCCCTCGCGGGCAGCCGGGCCAACAGCCAGTCGATCGCCGCGAGTTGCTCGGGCAGGTGGGCGTAGGTGTCTTCATAGGTCTTGCCCAGGACATCGAAGGGGCGGGCCGCGCACTGCCCCGAACCCGGCTGCGGGACCGTAGCGGGAAGAGCTGTTGCTTCCAAGGTCATCGTACGAGAGCTCCTGTTCCTGACGGGTGTGACCACCGCACCCGGCGAGACACTACACTGCGGAATCGATCCGTCGCGCACGGTGGTCAATCCGTGCTGATCTCTTCCCTCTGCCATCAGGTGCCTTTACCAGGAGCTGACCTCTCGCATGACCACCACCATCCCCGACAGCCACGCCGCCTACTTCGCCTTCCGTGACCGGCTCCTGGGCGAACTGCGCACCACCGTCCTGACCGGCGAGCAGCTGTGCGAGGCCGGGCGCCTCATCTACGGCCGCGCCGAAGGGCTTTCGCTGTTCGGGATCCCCGCCCCTCGAATGGAGTCGGCCGGCATCCAGCTGCTGGGGCGCACCGCGATCGAGTGCTGCGTCGACGACTATGCCTCCGCCGTCGCCGACGCCCTGGCCGACGTGCACGCCACCATCCCCGACGAGGGCGAAGAGCCGCTGATCGTGGACCTCTTCTGCGGTTCGGGGAACTTCAGTCACCACCTCGGCATCCGCCTCGGCACCGTCGTGCACGCCGCCGAACTCGATCCGGGCGTCCACGACGCCACCCGGCACAACCTTGAGCGCATCGAAGCCGACACCCGCCTCCACCTCGGCGACTACGGCGATCTGCTCGGCAAACTCCTTCCCCGCGGCCCGCGCGACACCTACTTCGTCGAACCCCCTTGGGGGCCGGCCTTCACCCCCGCCGGTCTCGACCTCACCCGCACCGCGCCTCCCGTCCCACGGATCCTCGACGACATCCGCCGTTCCCGAAACGGCCGCCCCTGCCTGGTCGCGATCAAGACCAACGACCAGATCGCCGACAACTCCCTGGCCAGATCCTTCGTCGGCGCCCGACACCTGCGCAGCATCACACCGCGGCCTGTGCTGCCTCACGGCGCCAACATGGACTTCCACCTCTACCGGCTGGAGCAAGGCGCCGACAGCTGCGGCATGTGACAACGGTTGTCCGCACTCCGAACCCGCATCCGCGCGGATGCAGGGCCTGCCCGGTGGGTCGCGGCCCCGTCAGGCGAGTACCAACCTTTCCTCGTCTTCGCGGCAGATGCTCACCGCCCTCGACCTCGGCTGCGAGGTGAACTACTCGGCTTCACCGCCGGCGCTGTAGCCCCGGAGCAGTGCGCTCAGGATGTCGGTCAGCCGGGGGGCGACATCGACGACGGCATGGGCGAGACCCGGGTCCGACTCGTAAAGGCGGCGCAGCTCGGTTCCCGGGGCGGCCATCTGCCACAGCGCTCCGGCCATCGCCGTGGCCGTGGCGACGACGTCGCCGGCCTGCGCCGGGCTCAGCGCGGCAACCCGGCGCAGCGCCTCGCCCACGGCCGCGACCTCGGCGATGGCGGTCAGCTTGAAGGACCGGACGCTCTCCAGCGAGACGTTGCGCTCCAGGTTCATCGGCGTGTGGGCGAGCAGGTCGCAGAACAGGGGCCGCGCCACCAGCGACTCGGCCAGCAGGCCGGCGACCGCCTGCAGGCGAGGCTCCCGGTCCACGCCGTTCACGGCGTCCGCGGAGTTCTCGTCGTCCGTGCCGGGCGCCGCGTCGGCGAGCTGCCCGCGCACCGCCTGCGACCACTCCACCCACCCGGCGGCAGCCAGGCGGAGGAAGATCTCTTCCCGGGTCTCGAAATAGCGGAGCATCGCCGACTTGTGCATGCCGACCTCCGTGGCGATATCGGTCAAGGTCACCGATCGGATGCCGCTCACCGTGGCCAGACGGGCCGCCGCGGCGAGGATCGTGGCCTCGCGGGCGCGCTTGGCCTCGGGGCTCCGGGCTCTTGTGGACTGACTGCGGCTGGCCATACACGCATGCTAACGCAACCATGTTGCGCTATTACCGCAACCGTGTTTCGCTATCTGTATGGCAACCCAGACGTGGTTCATCACCGGTTCCTCCCGCGGCTTCGGCCGCTCCCTCGCGGTCGCCGCCCTGGAGGAGGGCGACCAGGTCGTCGCCACTGCCCGCAGGCCGGAACAGCTCACCGACCTGGTCGAGCGGTTCGGCGACAAGGTCCTCCCGGTCGCGCTCGACGTGACCGACGCCGCCGCGGCCGCTGCCGCGCTCGACGCCGCCCGTGACCGCTTCGGCCGCATCGACGTGATCGTCAACAACGCCGGCTATGCGAACGTCGCCCCGGTCGAGACGGCTCCGGAGGACGACTTCCGCCGCCAGTTCGAGACGAACTTCTGGGGCGTGTACAACGTCTCCAAGGCGGCCCTGCCCCTGCTGAAGGCACAGGGTGGCGGCATCGTCGTCCAGTTCTCCTCCATCGGCGGCCGGGTGGGCGGCAGTGCCGGCCTGGGCTCCTACCAGGCGGCCAAGTTCGCCATCGACGGCCTCACCCGTGTGCTCGCCACCGAGACCGCGCCGTTCGGCATCCGTTACCTGGTCGTCGAGCCCAGCGGCTTCGCCACCGACTGGGCCGGCGCCTCCATGGACATCCAGGACGTCCTGCCGGAGTACCAGGCGACCGTCGGCGCCTTCACCGACCGGGTCCGCGGCAGCCGGACGGCCGGCGACCCGGACCGCGCCGCCGGGATCCTGGTACGCGTGGTCAAGCGCGACCACCTCCCCACCCACCTGCTCCTGGGCGCAAACGCGGCGCAGATGGCGCTCGACTACTCACAGCAGCAGACAGCCGAGGCCGGAGCCTGGCAGGCCGTCTCCGTCTCCGCCGACTTCGGCGCGGAGTACCCCGTCGAGCTCCCGGCGGACGCCGAGTAGGCCGACGATCGACCGAACCGGCAGAAAGGGGTGTCCGACGGGTCGGGCGAGCCGGCTTGATGGAAGCCGGCTCAGCGTTCGTCACGGGTGACTGACCGGCGTTCCGGCACCGCGCGTGGTGACCGCCGACACGGGTGGCACACATGTGGTGCCGGCTTTCGCCTGCGCCGTCAGAGGTTCCGGCGCCACGGATCCCGGCCGTGGCGCCGGGGTCACACCACCATCCAGGACAGGACGGATGTCTGGAGCCAGGCGAGGACACAGAACACGATGAGCAGCGCGACGCTCCAGCCGACCACCTTGCGCAGGATGTCGCCTTCTCTTCCTGGGAGTCCGACGGCGCTGGCAGCGATTGCCAGGTTCTGCATGGCGACCGCCTTGCCCTGCACACCGCCGGTGCTGTTGCTGGAGGCCATGAGCAGTGGAGCGATGCCGATGCGGTGCGCGGCGGCCGTCTGCATGGCTCCGAACAGGGCGTTGGAGGAAGTATCGGATCCGGTGAGGGCGACGCCGAACCAGCCGAGAAAGCCGGACAGCAGAGCGAAGGCGCTGCCGATTCCGGCGAGCCAGGCCCCCAGGGAGTTGGCCATGCCGGAGAGGTTCATCACGTACGACAGGGCCAGCACGCAGGAGATGGTGAGGATGGCCCAGCGGATCTGGTGGAACGCCTGGCCGTAGCAGCGTATGGCGCGCGCCGGTGGTACGTGCAGGACGAGCGCGGTCAGCGCCCCCGTCAGCAGGAGCACGGTTCCCGCGGCGCCGAGCCACTCGAAGTCGAAAGTGGCCGCTCGCACCGGCCGCCCGGCCGCGGTGGCGACGTGCAGGCCGGGCCAGGAGAAGGAGGTTCCTTGGCCCCGGACGAATCGCTGGGCCGGGCCGTGGACGGAGACCAGTCCGAAGAACGCGGTGAGCAGGACGTACGGGGAGAATGCCTTGAGCACGTCACAGCGGGAGGCCTTGGGCGGGGGTGCCGTCGCGCCGGCGCTGCCGGGCGGCCCGCCGCTGTCCGTGGTCATCGAACCTGCGGTGGGTTCGCGGGTGTCCTGTGCTGTCGCGGCGGGGTGAGCGCCGGTACCGCCGGGCACCGCACCTCCCGCGTCGTATGCCGTGGCAAGTGGTACGGGTCCGCCGACGGTCACCTCCAGCGCGGCCCCGCCGAGAATCGCCCCGGTATCGGCTGGTGTACGCCGCCGGTCCGGTGACCAGAACCGCAGAAGTGCGGCGAGGGCGAGGGTCGAGACAACCGCTCCTACGAGGTCGGTGAGTTGGTAGGCGAAGAAGTTGGAGCACAGGTACTGGCCTGTGCCGAAGCCGATCCCCGCGGTCAGTGCGGCGGGCCAGACTTCGCGCAGACCGCGGCGTCCGTCAAGTATCAGCAGCAGCACCAGCGGGACCATTGCGGCGATGATCGCGGACTGGCGGCCGACCATCATGCCGAGACTGTGTTCGGGGAGCGATGTCGCCTTGGCCAGCGCCTGGATGGGGTTGCCCACTGATCCGAAGGCCGCGGGGGCGGTGTTGGCGAATGTGGCGACGACTGCCGCCTTGAGCGGCTTCAGCCCCAGGGTGAGCAGGATGAGCGAGGTGATCGCGATGGGGGTGCCGAATCCGGAGAGCGATTCGATCATCGCGCCGAAACAGTAGGCGATGAGGACGGCCTGGATTCGTCTGTCCCCGGACAGGGAGGTGAGGGTGCGTCCGATGATGTCGAAGTGACCGCTGGCGCGCTGCAGTTTGTTGATCCATACCGCGTTGAGCACGATCCAGGCGATGGGAAACAGTCCGAAGGCGGCTCCTTCCAGGGCGCTGCCCCCGGCCTGCCTCAGTGGCATGCGGTACACGGCGACGGCGATCAGGAGCGCGGTCGCGAGGCCGATGAGTGCGGCCCGGTGCGACCTCATGCGCAGGACGCCGAGCAGGACGAGCAGGGCCACGAGCGGTGCGGCGGCGACAAGGGCGGTGAGAGCCGGATGTCCCAGGGGGTCTGTGACTTGGCGGTACACGGATGAGTCTCGCTTTCTCGGTCGTCGATGACCGTGTGGCAAGAACGCTCGATCCTCCGCGAGCATACGACCGCCGGATTTCACGATACGGAAGGTGAATTCCAGCAGTCGTCAGCATGAGAGTGGCGGAACCTGTCGTCAAGAGGTCCGGCAGCCGACGCCCAACAGATCGCCGGCTCGCGGGACTTCCGCCGCGTTCATCCGCTCATGGCGCCGCCCGGCGCCCCGGAGCCCCCGATCGCGTCACTGACCTGCCGCGCGGCGCCGCGCACGAGAGCGCCGTACTCGGCACTGAGTTCGTCGGTCATCCGGCTGGTCGGCATGTTGACGCTGATGCTCGCCACGGGCAGCCCGGCCTCGCCGATCACGGCCGCCGCGACCGCGGAGACATCGGAACGCCACTCGCCGCCGTTGACCGCGAAACCCCGGACCTGGGTGGCCATCAACTCGGCCCGCAGCAGGCCCGGATCGTCGATGGTCGTCCCGGTGAAGCGCGCCAGGCCCTCGGCGATGTACCGCTCGACCGCGGTGGCAGGGCCGGCGGCCAGCACCGCCTTGCCGTTGGCGGAGGCGTGCAGCGGCAGATGCATCCCGAGCTGCAGGAAGATGCGCACCGGTTTGGACGTCTCGAGCCGTTCGATCAGGACCACCCCGTCGGCTCCATCGGGCACCGTCAGGTGAACCGTCTCGTCGGTGCGACGGCGCAGCTCCTCCATCACCGGTACGGCGACATCGCGCAGGCCCAGTTCGCCACTGGCCCGTCGGCCCACGTGCAGCGCCTTGGTGGTGACCACCCAGCGGGCGTTGCCCCCGCCGGCCTGCCGGATCCACCCGGCGGCCTGGAGGGTGACCAGCGCGCGCTGCGCCGAGCTCTTCGGGAGCTCCAGCGCCCGCGCCAGCTCCCCGACGCCGATCGGCTGACGCGCGGCCACCTCCTCCAGGACGCGCAGCGCGTTGAGGACGCTCTGCATCCGTTGACCCCTCCCCCGGCCGGTGCCTAAGCTCCATCGTGTCGCCACACGGTACGCCGTGCCACGATGCGGCACAACAGGATGGGGGTCGACCCTCATGACCACACACACCGGCCGTCACTTCTTACAGATCCCCGGCCCGACCAACGTCCCCGACCGTGTACTTCGCGCGATGTCGGCGCCGACGATCGACCACCGCGGACCTGAGTTCTCGGCCCTCACGCTCCGCGTGCTGGAAGCGGTCAAGACCGTATTCGCGACCACGGGACCCGTGGTGATCTATCCCGCGTCAGGCACGGGCGCCTGGGAAGCGGCTCTGGTGAACACCCTGGACCCGGGGGACCGCGTGCTGTGCTTCGAGACCGGCCACTTCGCCACCCTGTGGCAGGACATGGCCCGATCGCTCGGCCTCACTGTCGACTTCGTGCCCGGCGACTGGCGGCACGGGGCCGACCCGGGGTCCGTCCAGGACAGGCTCGCCGCTGATACCTCCCACACCGTCAAGGCCGTCTGCGTCGTGCACAACGAGACGTCGACCGGCGTCACCAGCCGCATCGCCGACATCCGGCGGGCGATCGACGCGGCGGGTCACCCGGCGCTGCTGCTGGTCGACACCGTCTCCTCGCTCGGCTCGATCGACTACCGCCATGACGAGTGGGGCGTCGATGTGACGGTGGCCGGATCCCAGAAGGGTCTGATGCTTCCGCCGGGACTGGGCTTCAACGCCGTCAGCGCCAAGGCACTCGAAGCGTCAAGGGCCACCTCGCGCCCGAAGTCCTTCTGGGACTGGAAACCCGTCATCGAGGCGAACGAGCGCGGATTCTTCCCGTACACACCGGCTACGAACCTGCTGTACGGACTCGACACGGCGCTGCAGATGCTCCTGGCAGAGGGGCTTGCGCAGGTCTTCCACCGCCATGCCCGCCATGCCAGGGCGACCCGCGCGGCCGTGCGGGCGTGGGGCCTGGAGGTGCTCTGCGCCGACGAACGGGAGCATTCGGGCTCGCTCACCGCGGTGCTGATGCCGGAAGGGCACGACGCCGACGAAGTACGCAAGATCATCTTGGAGCGGTTCGACATGTCCCTCGGAGCCGGCCTCGGCAAGTTCACCGGCCGCGTCTTCCGTATCGGCCACCTCGGCCACCTCAACGACCTGAGCCTGGCCGGCACCCTCGCGGGCGTCCAGATGGGGCTCGAACTGGCCGGGGTGCCCATCGACCCTTCCGGTGTCAACGCGGCCCTGGACGTGCTGCGTTCCCGGTGATGCGCGCCGCTCGCCGAGTCCCGCCCCTCCCCCGACCTTCCGCAAGGAGACCGGATCATGAGCGTGACCAGCAAGTCCTTGCCCGGCAGGGGCACATCGCACCCGGACCTGGAACTCAGGCTGCGGCGTGACCTCGAAGGCGAGGTCGCCTTCGACGACTACACACGGCACCTGTTCTCGCGGGACGCCAGCATGTACTCCATCACCCCGGCCGGTGTGGTCTTCCCGCGCCACGCCGACGATGTGGCCGCCGCGGTCAAGGCCGCCGCCGAGCACGGAGTCCCGCTGACTCCCCGCGGCGCGGCCACGAGCCTGGCCGGCCAGACGGTGGGACCGGGCCTGGTGGTGGACCTGTCACGCCATATGAACCGCATCATGGAGATCGATCCCGGAGGGTGCACGGCACTGGTCGAAGCCGGTGTCGTCCAGGACCAGTTGAACCGTGCGGCCGCGCCTCTGGGCCTGATGTTCGGCCCCGATACCTCGACGAGCAATCGCGCCACGCTCGGCGGGATGATCGGAAACAACTCGGCGGGCAGCGGATCGATCCGTTACGGCATGACGATCGACCACGTCCGCGAGCTCGACGTGGTCCTGGCCGATGGCGGCCGGACGCGTCTGGGCCCGCTCGACGCGACCGAATGGGCACGGCGTGCGTCCCTGTCCACATTGGAAGGCGAGATCCACCGGCGGCTCCCGGAGATCGTACGGGCGAACTCCACCGCCATCGCCGACGGGTTCCCACGGTTCTGGCGCCGGGCCGGCGGCTACCGGTTGGACCGTATCGCCCAGGAGGAGCGGCCCGACCTGTCCAAGCTCGTCGTGGGGTCCGAGGGCACCCTCGTGGTGGTCATGCGCGCTCTGGTCGGCCTCGTCCCCAGACCCCACAGGACAGTGAGCGCCGTCGGGCACTTCACCTCGACCGCCACCGCGATCGCGGCCACCGAGGACGCCATGGCGTGCGATCCGGCAGCCGTCGAACTGATGGACCGCACCATCCTGGACCTGTCGCGCAAGAAGATCGAGTACGCGTCGCTCGGCCGGATCCTGGCCGGGAACCCGGGCGCCCTGCTGTTCGTGACCTTCTCCGGCGACGACGAAGCGGCCCTGCTCGGCCAGTTGGAACAGCTCACGACGCTGTGGAGGAAACACGGCCACGGCTATCACACACTGCACGCGGTCACCCCTCAGCAGCAGAGCGCTCTGATGAAGGTGCGGAAGTCGAGCCTGGGCCTGCTCATGGCCGCGAGCGAGGGAACCAGGCGCCCGCTGGCCTTCGTCGAGGACACCGCGGTGGACCCCGCCCACCTGCCCGAATACACCCGGCGCTTCCAGGAAGTACTGGACCGGCACGAACTCACCGCCGGGTTCTACGGGCACTGCTCCGTCGGCTGTCTGCACATCCGGCCCTTCGTGGACCTCAGCGACCCGGCGGAAGTGACGAAGATGCGCGCGGTGGCCGAGGAGATCAAGGATCTGGTCAAGGAGTACGGCGGGGCCAATTCCAGCGAGCACGGGGACGGTCTGGCACGCAGCGAGTTCAACCGGGAACTGTTCGGCGACGAGCTGTACGAGGCCATGCGCCAGGTGAAGCACCTCTTCGACCCCGACAACCGGATGAACCCCGGCAAGATCGTGGACGCTCGGCCGATGACGGACAATCTCCGGGACGCGGCGCTGCCACCCGCCGAGCGGTTCCGCACCCGGCTGGACTTCGAAGTCGTCGGCGGAATGCGCGGTGCCGCGGACCGCTGCATGAACATCGGCGTCTGCCGCAAGACCGATACCGGCGCCATGTGCCCGTCGTACATGGCGACGCGGCAGGAGGAGCACTCGACCCGCGGGCGCGCCAATGCCCTCGTCAAGGCTCTCTCGGAACCGAACCCAAGGGAGGCACTCGGTGACGAGCGCCTCCACGAGGTGCTGGACCTGTGCCTGATGTGCAAAGCGTGCAAGAGCGAATGCCCCCTCGGGGTGGACATCGCCACCCTCAAGAGCGAAACGCTCTCGCACCACCACGACATCCACGGGGTGCCGCTGCGCTCCAGGATCTTCGGATCCATCAGGTTCCTCAACAAAGTGGGCTCGGCCGCAGCCCCGCTTTCCAACCTGCCAGGACGGATCACCCCTCTGCGGCGCCTGGCGGACAGCCTGCTGGGCATCACGCCGGCCCGCCCGTTGCCACGGTTCGAACGACGCAACCTCATACGGTGGTTCCGGCGCCGAGGCGGGAATCCCGCTCCGGCCCCCGCCGCCCAGGGACAGGTCACGTTCCTCGCGGATTCCTTCACGACCTACACCGAGCCGGGCATCGGGCAGGCCGCGATCGAGCTGCTCGAACAGGCGGGCTGGCAGGTCCGGCTGGCCAGTACGGGCTGCTGCGGCAGGTCCAGTCTGTCCAAGGGGCTGGTGGACAAGGCGAAGTCGAGCGCCCGCGACATGGCACATTCGCTCTTCGCCACCACACAACCGGGGTCACCGATCGTCGGCTGTGAACCGTCCTGCCTCATGACACTGCGCGATGAACACCTGGCGCTGCTCCCCGGTGATCCGAAGGTGAAGGACATCGCAGGCCGCGTACAGCAGGTCGAAGAGCTGCTGTACGCGGCCGTCAAAGAGGGGCGGCTGCACCTGCGCGAGGACTCGTGGCCGGCGGGCCGCAGGCTGCTGTATCACGGCCACTGCCATCAAAAGGCCGAGGTGGGCACCGCGGCGACCGTCGAGCTGCTCAAGCTGATCCCCGGAGCCCAGGTGGAGGAACTCGACGCCGGATGCTGCGGCATGGCGGGATCCTTCGGCTTCGAGTCCGAGCACTACGCCGTGTCCATGGCCGTGGGCGACGACCGGCTCTTCCCCGCCATCGAGGCAGAACCCCGTTCCACCGTCATCGTCGCCTCCGGGGCATCATGCCGACAGCAGATCTTCCACGGCGCCCGGCGTGATGCCTGGCATCCCGTGCAGCTGATCCAGGAGGCGCGTTACCCGAACGGGTGATGCCGTATGTGACTATCCACTCACCGTCCGCTTATCCTCCGTGTGGTCACGCCCAGAGGGCCGTGGATCAGACCGCGCGGACGCCGATGGTGCCAGTGCTGTGCATCCAGGAGCTCTTCAACCCTTCGTTCATCTCCGCCGCGCCGGCCCCGGCGGGGCAGTCCGCCGATCGCGGCGGGCGGCGCACCCCTCTCGTCCTGCTCCCGGAAGGCCGTCCATGTTCCGCCCGACCCTCCTGACCGCCGTACGCGGAGCGGGAGAACACCCGGCTGTGGTCGACGACTACGGCACGGCCTCCTACCGTGACCTGGACCGGTGGTCCGACCGCATCGCGCATGATCTCGACGTGGCGGCCTGCGGGCACGAGCCGCACTGCACGGTGCTGCTGCTGCCCAACAGCGCGGCCTGGGTGGCGGGTTACC
Source organism: Streptoverticillium olivoreticuli subsp. olivoreticuli (assembly GCF_003391135.1). GTDB lineage: Bacteria > Actinomycetota > Actinomycetes > Streptomycetales > Streptomycetaceae > Streptomyces > Streptomyces blastmyceticus. The sequence continues at coordinate 773,265 of NZ_CP031455.1, forward strand.
TCGGTGTGCTGAAGACAGGAGGCACGGTGGCGCCGTTGAACGCGGCGCTGACCGGCGCGGAGGTCGCCCGGATCCTGGTGACCGCGCGTCCGCGCACCGTGCTGACCACGGTGGAGCGTGCCGACGAGATCACCGCGCTGTGCGAACAGTTGAGCCTGGCCACCCGCGTTCAAACCCCGGGCCCCGTGCCCGCGCCACGAGCGGATGGGACGGAGCCGTCCATGAGGACGGTGCCGCAGGAGGGGCGGGGCAAGGCCGTCAGCGATCCGGGCGCCGCGTGTCTGATCATGCACACCTCGGGCAGCACCGGGGCCTGCAAGGGTGTGGTGCAGACCGGTACGGCCCTGCACCTGGTGGCGGACCAATGGCGCCAACAGCACCGTCTGCCCACCGATGTGGTGGCCGTACCGCTGCCGCTGGCGCACACCTACGGCCATGTGGCCGCCGCCGCGACACTGCTGGCCGGGGCGACGCTGGTCGTGTCGTCCTCGAACGGGCCGGCCCGCTGGGCGGATCTGCTGGCCGACCGCCGTGTCACGGTGGTCGAGGCCGTACCCACCATGTACACCCGCCTGCTCCGGCAGCCCGCCCTGGCCCCCGGGGCGCTGCCCGGTCTGCGCAGCTGCATCACCGGAGGACAGGGGGCCCCGCGCGTCCTGCGCGAGGAGTGGCAGCGGCGCACCGGAGTGGCGCTGGTGCAGAACTGGGGCATGACCGAACTGTCCGGGCCGGGTCTGTGTGCCGATACGGGCCGTCCCGAGTGCCTGGACAGCGTCGGGGTCCCGCTGCCCGGCCTGGAGGTCCGGCTGGCCGATCCGGCCGACCCCGGCGCCGAGGTGCGCTCCGGCGGTACCGGGGAGCTGTGGGTGCGCGGACCACAGGTCACCCCCGGCTACCGGGTCGACTCCCGGCAGGTCACCCCCGCCACGGACGGCGACGGGTGGCTGCACACCGGCGACCTGGTCACCCGGGACGAGCACGGCTGCGTAACCATCGCCGGCCGGTGCAAGGACGTGATCATGACCGGCGGTTACACCGTCCAGCCGGCCGAGGTCGAGGATGTCCTGCGCGCACACCCCGCGGTGCACGACGCCGCCGTGCTGGGACGCACCTGCCCCGAACGCGGCGAAGCCCCCCACGCTCTGGTGGTGCCGCACGGAACCGATCCGGTGCCCGTGGACGACCTGATCGCGCACTGCCGCAACGTCCTCGCCCGCTACAAAGTCCCCCGCACCATCGGCTTCGTCCCCGTGTTGCCGCTCACCGCGGTCGGCAAGCTCGACCGAGCCGCCCTGCGGCGGCTGGCCGCCCCTTCCGTCATGGCGGCCCCGGCCGCACCCACCGTCCTGGAGCAACCGTGACCCTCACCGACACCCCTGCCACCCGCGACGCTGCCGCCGAGCTGGGAATCAATTCCCTGTTCGGGCTGCACGGGCGCACCGCCGTGGTCACCGGGGCCTCCCGGGGCATCGGCGCGGTCCTGGCCGAGGGACTGGCCGCTGCCCACGCATCGGTGGTCCTGATCGCCCGCTCCGCCCAGGGGTTGGAGCAGGTCGCCGACCGGATCCGGTCCGCCGGGGGAACCGCCTTTCCCGTGGCCTGCGACCTGACCGACCGCAGCCAGGCGGCGCAGGCCTGCCGGGAGGTCCTGGAGCGCACCGGCGGCGTGGACATCCTGGTCAACAACGCCGGCGGGCCGCTGTTCCAGGCCAAGTTCCTCGATGTACGCGAGGAAGGCTGGGACAAGGTCTTCGACCTCAACCTGACCAGCGTGGTGCGCATCACCCAGCTCCTGGGCCGCGACATGGTCGAGCGCGGGAGCGGCTCGGTGATCAACATCTCCTCCATCGGCGCACTGCAGGAGTGGCCGGAGATCTCCCACTACTGCGCGGCCAAGGCCGCCCTGCTCAGCCTCACCCGCTCGCTGGCCGCGGACTGGGCCCCGCGCGGGGTCCGCGTCAACGCGATCTGCCCCGGCTGGATCGACACCGACGTCAACCGCGCCTACACCGCCGACCCCGCCCGCCGCCGGGCCACCGGCGCCGCCGCCGTACCGCTCGGCGGCTGGGCCCCGCCCGGCGACGTCCTGGGCACCACCGTGTGGCTGGCCTCCAATGCCTCACGGTTCGTCACCGGCGCGGTCATCCCCCTGGACGGCGGAAGCTCGGTCGGCATGCCCGCCCACCTGCGCGCCCAACTGGACCCCACCGCATGACCGACCTGATCATCGTCGGAGCCGGCCCGGCCGGTCTGGCCGCCGCCCTGCACGCCAAGGCCCTGGGACACCACCCCCTGCTCCTGGAGGCCGAGAGCGCCGGACGCGACCGGCGCGGCAGCCGCGCCATCTTCATCCATCGGCGTACCCTGGACCTGCTCGATGCCGCCCACCCCGGCCTGGGTCCGCGCATCGCCGCGGACGGCCTGGTCTGGCCGGTCAAACAGACCTTCTGGGCCGGCCGCAAAGTCTTCGAACGTGCCTACACCGCCGACCAGGTGCGCCGCGCTCCCTTCGCGAGCCTTCCCCAACCCGCCATCGAGCAGCATCTCCTGGACGCCTGTCGCACCGTCGGCGTCGATATCCGCTGGGACACCCCCGTCACCGCCGTACGGATCACCGGCGACACCGTCACCCTCCACACCGCGGACAGCACCGTCCTGCACACCCCGTACCTGATCGCCGCCGACGGCGCCCGGTCCACCATCCGCACGAGCCTGGGCATCCGCCTGAGTGGCGGCACCTCCCGCAAGGCGTTCGTCATCGCCGACGTCGCCGAGGATCCCGGCCTCCCGCTCCCGCCCGCCCGGGTCTTCCACTACCGCCATCCCGCAGCCCACAAGCGCAATGTCCTGCTCGTCCCGTTCCGGGGCGGCTGGCGCATGGACATCCAGTGCCGCCCCGACGACGACCCGGCACACCTCACCGACCGGGCTCCCCGATTCGCCCACGCGCTGCTCGGGCCCGCCTACCGTGACCGCGTCACCTGGGCCTCCTCCTACCATTTCCGCCAACGCGTCGCCGAACAGTTCACCGACCCCCACCAGCGTGTCCTGCTGGCCGGCGAGGCCGCCCACCAGTTCCCGCCCTTCGGCGCACGCGGTATGAACTCCGGCATCGCCGACGCCCACGCCGCCGCCACCGCCATCCACACCGCCCTCACCGCTCCCATTCCCCGCACCGCCCACGATGCCGTGCGCCACTACGCGGACCGGCGGCGTACCGCAGCTCTGCACAACTCCACCGCCGCTGCCACCGCCCTGGCCCACCTCGAAGCCGACCGACTCGCCATCCGCGCCCGCCAGTACGCTGCGGCCCTCCTCGCCCCCCGCTGGCCACGCGCCGGCCAATGGCTCGACGGCGCCCCCTACGGCCCCCGTCTCAACCACGCTCCCACCACCGGCTACTGACGCAGTACACAGCACTCGCCCGTCCGCCTCCGCCGCACCTACCTCGATGCGACGGGACGTCAGATGGGCTTCAGCTGCGTGCGCAAGAGGCAGAACTCGTTACCCTCGGGGTCGGCCAGGACATGCCAGCTCTCTTCTCCGGTCTGGCCGATGTCGACAGGTACGGCGCCCAGCGCGAGCAACCTTGCCAGCTCGGCTTCCTGGTCGCGGTCGGTGGCGTTGACATCGATGTGCAGCGGGAGCTTCCCGAGCCGGGGGTTGCGGCCCGCGCCGAAGACGAGGGTTGGCTGTGCTCCGCCGAATCCGATGCCGGGCGGGCCGATTTCGACGCTGCCGTCACTTTCTCGGGACAGCTCGACGTAGCCGAGGACGTCGCACCAAAATGCGGCCAGTCGGTCAGGGTCTTCCGCGTCGATGACGAGTTCACTGATTCGGCATGCCATCCCGCGAGCATAGGTGCGGCGGCCCGGCCCTGTCCCCGTCCGAGCGGCACGATCCCCTGCGCCGCGGTCAATCGGCCCAATGGGTAAATAAATCGAACACGCACGGTGAAAACGTGTAGCATCCATCCGTTTCCTTCATGCCTGACAAAGGACAGCAAAAGCTGTGAAGACGATCCGGAAGACCGCCATGGCGGTGACCAGCGCCGCTCTGATCATGGGCCTGGCGGCGTGCGGCAGCGACACCAAGTCGTCGGAGGGCAAGGGCGGTTCCTCCGGCCGTCCCGGCGACACGACCGGCAAGCGGGCCGACGCCCCCGCCGTACTGAAGGCAGCGCTGGAGAAGATGGCGCAGCAGAACTCGTACCGGACCGTCGAGACGGCGAAGACCGGTAACGAGTCCGAGTCCCGTGCCGAGATGACGTTCCAGAACGAGCCCGAGGCCACCGAGACCAAGACCTCCGGGGAGAAGTCGAAGGGCACCGCTTCCGGTGGCACCCATCTCCTGTCCATCGGCGGGGTGATGTACATGGCCACGAGCGACGTACCGGGCAAGTCCTGGTACACCATGGACGATCTCGACTCCGCCCCGAAGACGCCGGCACCGCCCCAGGGGAAGTCCGGGGAAAAGCCTGAGGAGAACCCCGGGCGGCGCGTCCAGGGCTCCATGAAGAAGTGGGTCAGCGCGCTGCTGGCCGCTTCCAAGGATCTCCGGCACGACGGCCGTGAGACGGTGAGTGGCCGTGCCACCGACCACTACCGGGGTACGGTCGTCCTCGCCGACCTGGAGCACTACGAAGGCCCGGCCATGACGAAGGACTATCGGGACCTGTACCTGCTGCAGACCAAGAAATCCGGCATGGACAAGACGCAGATCGACGTCTGGGTCGACGAGGAAGGCCTCATCGCCAAGGAGGAGGAGAAGGGCAGGTCTCCCAAGGGCGACGAGCGGATCACCGAGGAGTTCTCGGACTACGGCGTCGACCCCAAGATCAAGGCACCCGACCGCAAGGATGTCGCGACGTGGTCGGAATACGTGGCATCGGCCGGCAAGAACTACCGGACGCACGGCTGAGATGAGAGGGACGCAGGGCGCGACGTGGACAGTGCGCCCTGCGTCCAGTGACGTGAACAACGCTTGAGGGGCCACCCGGGCGGGCGTCGTCCTTCCGGTCTCGGGGCGAACTCGGTGGCGTAGCGGCTCATTGTCCGAATGGTCGCCTGCGCGGTCAGTTGCTGGTCGGCGGTGATCATGTCCCGCAGGTCGCGGAAGTACTGGACGTACAGGTCGGGCGTGAAGGTGCTGACGAGGCGCGCACCCTGCTCGGCCGAGCACGCGAGCGCGTGGCCGCGGCGGCCGGTGCGGCGACCATCACCGTCGGCATCCTGGCCGACAGCTCCGACCGGGGCGCGACGCGGCTGGCGGCCGCGTGCCACCGACGCCCCTCGGGCGTCGAGGTCCGCGTCCGCGAGACCAACCTGACCGATCCAACCTGCGACGTCGCCCTGGCCCTCGGGCCGTTCGACGAGACCGGTCCGACGGTACGCGAGCTGCGCGTCGACGCGGTGGGCGCGGTGATGCGCGCCGACGATCCGCCGGCCCGCCGCGATCGTCTGGAACCGGCCGGCCAGCGCTGCTTCTGGCTCCCGGACGGCACCGCCCCCGTCAGGCGGTCGTCATCGCGACCGCCGTCTACCGCGACTGAGCGCCAGAGGCCGACGGGCGGTCTCCGCCCTGCTGCCGATGGACACCACCGGCACCGCGATCACCTTTCGGCACGTTGGCCTAAAGCGGCCAACCTCAGCGCGGGCGGGCGCCCAGCCCCGCTCTTGTTGGCCGAAAACACCGGGTTACCCACCGTCCAGCCCCCATGCGGCCGCTCACTCCCCAACACCCCCGTTCGCCTTCTCCCGCACCGGCTCCAGGCACACACCGAGCACTCGCCAACCCCCGCCCACCAGGCCCTTCTCTTCAAACAACCGTGGCCTGATGTGACCCTTGTGACTCAAGTGACGAAAGGGAAATGATCCGCCTCCAAGGAGGATCATGACTACTCTCAAGGCCGGCCTTGGGGATGCCCAGGCCGTGGTGATCGGTGGTGGCCTCGCCGGGCTGCTCACGGCGTGGGTGCTCGCCGAGCGCGTTGCGCGCGTGGTCGTGGTGGAGCAGGACCGATTGCCGGAAGGGCCGGTACCGCGGCGCGGGGTGCCGCAGTCCACTCATGTGCACGGCCTCGGGGTGCGTGGGCTGCGGACGCTGGAGCGGCTGCTGCCCGGTTTCACCGGTGAGTTGACCGGTGCCGGGGCGCCCATGCTGGACCTCGCCGGGGATCTCGCGATGCGCAATCCGCATGGGTGGGCCGCGGTCTTCCCCTCCGGGCTGGGCTTCGTGTGTGCCAGCCGCCCCCTGGTGGAGTGGACGGTCCGGCGCATGGTCCGCACGGCACCCAACATCGTGTTCCACGAGGGGACCCGGGTCACCGACCTCACCGGGAACGCATCAGCTGTCACCGGAGTGCGGCTGCACACCGCCGAAGGCCCGGATCACGACAGACCGACACTCACCGCGGACCTCGTGGTCGACGCCACCGGCCGGGGCTCCCACGTGGACACCTGGCTGGAGCAACTCGGCTGTGTACCGCCGCCGAAAGAGGTCATCGACCCGCACATCGGTTACGCGAGCCGTATCTACCGCGTCCCCGAGGGGCACCGCGCCGCGTGGCAGGCGTGCTACATCCAGGGCGGGCCGCCCGGTCCGCACCGAGGTGGTGTGCTGGCGCCCCTCGAGGGCGGCCGGTGGATCGTCACCCTCATCGGGAGCGGCGCCGACCGGCCCTCCACCCGGGAGCGGGACTTCCTGCCGTACGCACGCGGCCTGGCCGACCCGCTCATCGCGGACTCCATCGCCCACGCGGAACCGCTGACCGGCATCACGGGCAGTCACGCGACCAGCAACCGCCGTCGGCTGATCCGTCCCTCGGCACGGATGCCCGGCAATCTCCTGCTCACCGGTGACGCCCTGTGTTGCTTCAACCCGGTGTACGGACAGGGCATGACCGCGGCCGCCCTCGGCGCGGCCCTGCTCGGAGAGTGCCTGACCGAGCGTCCGGAGCTGTCCGGGATCTCACCGCGCTACCACACCCGGCTCACCACGCTCACCAACAGCTTCTGGGACATGGCCGCGGCGGCCGACAACGTCCTGCCCGACACCGAGGGCACCCCGCCGTCCTGGTCCCAGCGCCTGGCCTCGCGCTACATGGACCGGGTGCAGGCCGCCTGCACCCGCGACCCCCGGGTCCACCTGACCTTTCTTGAAGTTCTCCACTCCCTGCGCCCGCCGTCGAGCCTGCTCGCACCGGGCATCGCCCTCCGCGCCCTGGCCGGACGGGGAGCGGGGCAGGGCCGCCCGGCACCGGCAACGTCCGGCACCCCGTAGGACCCACGTAGGCCCCCCTCAGTGAGGACCCCCACCATGCTCGATCAGTCCGCACCGGTACGCGTACCGCAGTTGCGCTGTCCGTTCCCGTCCGCGGTCCACCCGGCCGCCGCACGCCTGGAGGAGTCCGCGATCGCCTGGATGCGGCGGTTCGGCTTCATCCGCGACGCCGTCGAGGAAGAGGCGGCACGCGCCGCCCAGTTCGGCAGACTCGCGGCCCTGACCTACCCGCACGCGAGCGCCGAGGGCGCTCAGCTGGCCTGCGACTGGATGATCTGGCTGTTCCTGCAGGACGACGAGTACATGGAGCGCGCCGCCGAGGCCGGCCGGCCCATGGACTACGCGCGTCACACGCTCCGCTGCCTGCGGGTCCTGCACGACCCCGACGCCCCGCCGGGCGAGGACCCGTACATCCTCGCCCTGCACGAGCTATGCGCGCGGACCAGGCGGCAGATCGGCCCCGAGCACTTCCAGCGGTTCGTCGCCGGACTGCACGAGTACTTCACCGGCGCCGGGGCGGAGGTCATCTACCTCTGCAACCGGGAGATCCCGTCCCTGGAGGAGTACATCGCGCTCCGCGAGTCGAGCATCGCCCTGCGCTCGGTGATGTTCGTCCTCCTGGAGAGCGGTATGAACTGCCCGCTGCCGGGCGACCGTTGGGGCAGCGCGGAGATCCAGTCGCTCGCCCTCGCGGCGAGCCGCGTCAACTCCTGGATCAACGACATCCTCTCCGGCCTGCGCGAGCTGCACTGGCCCGGCGCCATCAACCTGATCACCGTCCTCGCGCAGCACCACGGCTGCGCTCCCACGGAGGCGATCGGGATGGCCGTCGCGTACCACGACCAGGAGCTCGACGCGTTCCTGGACCTGACCGAGCGGCTCCGGCACACGTCCGACGACCCGCGGGTCGCGCGCTACCTCGACGGGCTGGCCGCGTGGACCCGTGGCAACCAGGACTGGAGCCTGACCTGCGGCCGCTACCACGTGGACAACCCCGACCTCGGGGTGACCGGTCCGCAGCACTTCGGCGAATGACGGCCGACGGACACCGAAGGGAACCCCTCGTGCGCACCGCATCCCCCGCACCGGCAGCGCCGGACTCCCGTCCGATGGACCTGCCGACCCTCACCGGCTACCGCTTCGTCCTGGCCTTCGTGGTGCTCTTGTGCCACGCGGCCTTCATCTCCTCCGTGTACCGCGACAAGGCGCTGCACGACCTCCTCGGCCTGACCCTGCCGCTGGCCACGGGGGCCGTCGCCTCCTTCTTCATGCTCAGCGGCTTCATCCTGACCTGGTCGGCACCCCGGAACGACACCACGCGCGGGTTCTGGCGGCGCAGGTTCTGGAAGATCGTGCCGAACCACGTGGTCGCCTGGGCCGCCACCGTGCTCTTCCTCCTCGCGACCACCACGCCGTCGCCCATGCTGGCCACTCCGACGGACGTCCCCCTGGGTCCGGCCCTGGCGAACCTGTTCCTCGTCCAGAACTGGGTACCGGACGCGCACTACTTCGTCGGCCCCAACGTGCCGGCCTGGTCGATCTCGTGCGAGGCGTTCTTCTATCTGCTCTTCCCCTTCCTCCTGCGGGGCCTGCGCCGCATCGCCGCCGGGAACCTGTGGCGATGGTGGATCGCCGTCGCCACGGCGATCCCGCTCATGGCGCTGGTGAGCCTCCTCGTCGGCGGGCCCACGCTCTACGACTGGCTGCCGCTCAACGGCACCCGGCTCTGGTTCATCTACGCCTTCCCCCCGGTGCGGCTCCTCGAATTCACCCTGGGAATCCTCACCGCCCGCCTGGTCCAGGAGGGCCGCTGGATCAGGGTGCGCCGCCCGGTGCTCATCGGGCTGCCCGTGGCCGCCTTCCTCCTCGTCCCGGTGCTGCCCCCGACCTTCGTCTTCGGCGCGGCCCTGTGCGTACCCCTCGCGCTGGTCATCCCGGCCCTCGCCCTCAAGGACATCGAGCGGCGCGGGTCCGCGCTCCGACACCGGCGCTTCGTCGCCCTCGGGCACTCCTCCTACGCGCTGTACATCATCCACTACCCGATCATCATGACAGTCCGTCAAGTCGCCGGGACCGACCGGAAATTCGGCGTGGGTACGGCCACCCTGCTCGTCCTCGGCATCATGGCGGCGTCCCTCGCCGTCGCGCACCTGCTCCACCGGTACTGCGAGGTGCCGCTCATGCGCCGCTACGCACGGCCCCGCTCCGCTCCCCTCCCCGCCCCCGCGACAGCAGGAGAAACCCATGCCCCCTCGCACTGAGACCCTCTCCCCACCCACCGCCCCCGGCTCCCTCCCGGGCATCGGCCACATCCTTCCGCTGCTCCGCGACCCCCTGTCGTTCATGACCTCGCTGTCCGCCATCGGCGACGTGGTGCGCATCGACGTCGCCCGCATGCCCGCGTACGTGGTCACGGACCCGGAGCTCGTCCGGCGGGTCCTCGTCACCAGCGACCACGACTTCACCCAGGGCCGTGTCTACGACAAGCTGAGCCAGTTCCTGGGCGAGGGCGTCGGCACCACCTCCGGCCGCAAGCACCGCAAGCTGCGCCGCCTGATCCAGCCCGCCTTCCACCGCGACCGCATAGCGGAGTACGCCGACACGATGCGGACCGCGGCCGAGAACATGGTGGCCGACTGGCGGCCCGGCCAGGAGATCGCCGTCGACAGCGCCATGAACGACATGGCCTTGACCGCCGTCACCGCCTGCCTCTTCGACACGGAGATGGGCCCGCGCGCCTCGGCGGAATTCCGCGAGAGCATCCTGACCCTCTTCCACGGCGCGGTGCTGCGCACCCTGCTGCCCACCGCGTGGGAGAAGGTCCCCACACCCGGGAACCACCGCTACCGGCGGGCCATCACCACGGCCAACAGGATCATCGACGAGACGATCAGCACGTACCGCACTCCGGGCCACGAGCGCGACGACATGCTGTCCCTGCTGCTGGCCGCCCGGGACGACGACGGCGACGGCCTCACCGACAAGCAGGTCCGCGACCAGGTGATCACCTTCCTCTTCGCCGGCGTGGAGACGACGGGCGCGACCATCGCCTGGGCCCTCTACGAGATCGCACGGCACCCCGCGGTCGAGAAGCAGCTGCACGAGGAGCTCGACCGCGTCCTCGCCGGCCGCCCCCCGACCTGGAAGGACCTCTGCGAGCTGCGCTACGCCAGCCGCGTCATCAGCGAGACCCTGCGCCTGCACGCCCCCTGGCTCATCCTCCGCCGCACCCTGCGCGAAGTGCGGCTGGGCGAGGCGACGCTCCCCGAAGGCGCCGAGGTCATCTACAGCCCGTACGCCCTCCAGCACGACCCGAGGTTCTTCACCGGCCCCGGCCGGTTCGACCCCGACCGCTGGCTGGACGACCGGGCCGCGGACCGTCCGCGCGGCGCCCACGTCCCCTTCGGCGCCGGAGTCCACAAGTGCGTAGGCGACGTCTTCGCCACCACCGAGATCACCATCGCCCTGGCCGTCATCTGCTCCCGCCTGCGCCTGCGTTCCCGCTCCCTCCGCCCGATCCCCGAGGTGGCAGCGGCCACCACCCACCCGAAGGGGCTCACCATGATCGTGGAGCCGCGGGTGGTGGCCTGAGGGCGGCGATCCGGCGTTCCTGTGCTTTCAGTACCTGCTCCCCGCCGCGTGCTCACTCGGTGCGCAGGGCTGCCTGGTCGGTGACGGCCCCGCGGAGTTCTGCCACGGTGCGCCGGGGCGCGGTGCCGGGGAGCGGTTGGGCCGCAGCGGCGATCAGGTCGGGGTCGATGCGCAGCAAAGCGGTAGGCGGGTGGTACCCGCCACCCGGCCGGCGGAGGTGTCCGCAGTCACCTTCGTCGGCCAGGTGTTGTAAATCATCGGGTGAGCCGGAGGTCCCACCCGGGGATATTGCTGTCCATGGCGGGGACGAGGGTGGGGGTGTAGGTGTCATTGGCGGGGCGTCCGGCGTCTTCCCAGGCGGCGAGCCAGCCGCGCAGGACCGTGAGGGAACCCGAGTCGGGGGAGTCCGCAACGATCGTGCCATCCTTGTGGATCACAGCCGCCGTCTCGCGGGTGGAGTGCCCGAGCGCGAGATTGTCGATGGTCAGTTCCGTCATGGTCAGCCGGGTTCCGGTGGTCGAAGCCCAGGTTCGCCAGCTGGACCAGTCGAGTTCGCCACCCTGGTACTGCTCGGTGTGGCCGGGCTCGCGGAGCCGGTCCAGGGCGGTGCGAGCACCGGTGTGTAGCCAGTCATCCTGCTCGCGCCAGGCGACCGAGATCCACGATGTGGAAGGAACACGGGCTTCCCAGTCCACCCAGCGGGCCGGGACATCGAAGTTGCTACGGGGGGAGGCGGCGGTTTCGATATAGCCGCCGGGGAACAGGGACTCGACGACCGGCTCGCCGCCGTTGATCCGGATCGTTGCTCCGATGACCATCTTCGGCAGGAACGCGATCGGCAGCGTGGCGACGATCAGGCCGCCCTCAGTCATCTGCTCCACCCATGCCCGAGGCAGGCAAGGTGGCGTGCACCAGGCCCCGAGCCGGTCGTAGGGAGCACGCTCGGGGTATCCGGCGGTGCCGTCCACGGTGAAGCAGCGGACGTTGGTGACGCCGCGCTCATGGTGGATGCGGTTGGTCCAGGCGGTCAGGAACGGGTCGATGTCCAAACTGGTGATCTTGCCCGCGGGGCCGACGAGTTCGGCGAGGAGGCCCCCGGTCAGGCCGGACCCGGTCCCGACCTCGGCGACGGACATGCCCGCGCCCACGTCGAGGAAGCTCAGGTCCCGGCGGACAAAGGTGGGGTTCGTGCGGTGGGGAGTGTTCCCCCGGCTCTCGTTGTGGGTGTAGTGCCGCTCGGGCACTTTTTCGGCGGCGGCAGCTACGGCTGCGGAGATCGTTTCAGTGGCCATCGGTCACTCCCTTGGTGGACAGGTCGGGCGTGTTCCTCAACTGCTCCGAGTGGGTGAGGGGCACAAGTAGGCGAGGCGCGATGTTGACGCGCTCAGATGACGAGAGCGGCGCGGTAGTGCCACCCGCCCTCGGTGTATTCGCCAACGGGCTGGCCTTCAGGGAGGGCGGCCCAGGCGTGGTAGGCGGTCGGCGGCGGGGAGAACTGGACGCCCAGGCACCAGTCGAGGCGGCGCCCGAGGAGAGCGGCAGCCAGCACGGAGGCGAGGCTGGTCTCGGCGCACGCGACCCTGAAGGGCCACATGCGGCCGGTGTGCCGTACGGCAGCGACCAGCGCTTCGGCCCGCTCCGGTGCGAGCGGGGCCGTGCCCCGGCGTCGGGCCAGGCACGCGGCCCCAACCGCACAGCGGAACGACAGGCCCAGCACGGCCAGGGCGAGGGCGAGGCCCAGGACGGCTGCGAAGCGGTCCCCGAAGCTCCCGGCGCGGACGGTGGAGTAGGACTCCATGCTGGTCATCGCCGCCACCCCCGTCGGCGGCGAGACGTCTGAGTGCAGGTCAAGCCCTGCGCGGCGAGCCCGGTGGCGACGGTGGCGACGTCGGCAGCGGCGTGATCCGGGCTCAGCCCGTAGTGCTCCGCGTACTGGCGGGCAGCCTGCTCCTGGTCCTCGGTGGCCACCAGCAGGAGAACCGCGGATGCGGCGGTGGGGGTCAGGTAGGTCCACCGGCCGGTGCTCTCGTCCAAGACGGCGCCGCCTTCGTCCGTCAGGACCGGGTGGACACCTTCACGCAGCCGCATGGGCGGGAACCTCCTCCCACCACGTGACGGGCCGTTCGAGCTGCCGCAGCCAGATCTCGGCGGCCACCACCAGATGCACTGCACCCTGTGCGGTCGGCTGCCCGGCCGCCGCCCGCTCCAGCATCGCGTTCACCGGGGCAGGCGAGACCAGCCCAAGGGCCTGCAGCCGGGACGCGGAGCCGAACAGGTCCCGCAGGGCCGGGGCGTGCTGGACGAGCCCGGCGTAGGCCAGGGCGTTGAAGCCGCCTTTCGTGGTCCGGTTGAGCACAAAGGCGGGCACGATCCCGGTTCCGGCGAACGCTTCGGCCAGCAAGGGCTTGTACCGCGAAGGTGCTCCGCGCACCTCGGCCGGCACTGTGAGGCAGGCCCTTCGCACTTCGTTGTCGAGGAACGGGGCGGCCAGCTCGATGCCGTACTCATCCAGGGCCAGGGTCCGCCAGCCGCCCGTGTTCGCCCCGACCCGGGCGAGGTCCTGCTGCTCGGCCCACGCCGCAAGGTGCCCGGGTGGCTCGGTCAGTTCGTCGGCCGCCTCGGTGATCGCGGCGGCAAGCTGGTGACGGACATCGGGGCTCATCCAGTCGGCCGTGGCCAGCAGCGGTGTCCACGCGGCCGGGCGCCGGGCCTGCGGCACCCACTCCCGTGGCACATCCCGGAGTTCAGTGGCCATCTGCCGCCAGTGCCCGGCTAGGGTCGTACGGGCAGCGGGCCAGTTGCGGGCGAGGACGTCCCGCATGGTGGTGTTCCGCAGCCGGGCGTGAGCCTGGGCATGGCTCCACGTCCGCCGCCGGTTCCGGCCCCGGATCAGGTCGGCCAGGTAGAGGGAGGAAGCGGACAGCACCGCGTCGCCGCCCGCACCGGTGAAGTGGACGCCAGGGGCCTGTTGGTCGATGACCGTGTTGAGGACGGCCCGCTTGATCGTGGCGGTGACCGCGAACACGTTCGGGACGTCCGTCACCGGCAGCCCCGCAAGATCTTCGACGGCCGCGTAATACACGGTCGCGGGGCTGCCGGGAACCGCGTGGTGGTACAGCTGCGGAACAGCCTGCGCCGCCCGCTGGGCGAAGGCCAGGTCGTCATCGCGGAGGCGTTCGTCGGCGAACGTCACCGCCGTCACCGCCTCGTGGCGGGCGGCCAGGCACGCGAGCGTCGTGGAGTCCAGACCCGCCAGGTCCGCACTCACGGGCCGGTCCTCGATGCGAACGGCCACGGCCTCGGCGATCGCCGCCCGCACCATGGGCGCCGCTTCGCGTAAGCCCGTCGGTACGTACTCCACCGGCTCATAGGGCACCGTCCGGACCGCCCCAGGTGTGATCTCCAGAACGTGCCCGGTCTGCACCCGGCACACGGCGCGGAACAACGACCGACCAGCCGGCACGTCTGGCTGCCCGAAGGCCAGATGGCCAGCCAGGGCGACGGGGTCGACCGGCGCCCCGTCCAGGCGGGCCAGGGCGGTGGCGGAGGTCGCCCACCACGTCCCGGCCGCCTCGCGCCGGTAGAACACCGGATGCTGCCCCGACAGGTCACCGGTCACGGCCAGCACCGGGCCACTGCGCGCGATCACCAGGTACGACCCCGGCCACCGGGTCAGCTCCCGCCACCGCCGACCTCGGACCAGTGAAAGCGCATCCTCAAGCTGATACGAACTCGCCCCGCACACCCCGACCACGGCCAGGGCAACCGCACCAGATCCGGCCACCTGCACCCGGGCGTCGGGCCAGCCGACCGACCACACCCCACCCAGCTGCCCGACCACCCGGCCCGCCCGAGGCTGCCATGCCGCTGGTCCGCCTTCCCACCCCGCACACCACCGCATCGTTGATCCTCCTGAAACCGTTATTCGGCCACACACGGAAAAGGCACGGGGCCGGGCACGGCGCGATTGCCGTGCCCGGCCCCAGGACCATGGATCAGTTGTCCTTGTACTCGGTGTCGTCCGCCGTGTCGAAGGTGTTGGTGCCCAGAGTCACCTGCTTCACGTCACCGGCGTCGAGCACGACCGGCATGGTGTAGTCCGGGGACTGGGTCGTCTCCATCGTTGCCTCCTTCGTTCCTTTTCCGCCCGCGCGCTCTCGAATGGGCACACGGCTACGGGTCGCACGAACCCCTTCCAACGGCCTGGAAGAGCCGCGTTCTTGGGGTGCGGCAAACAGTCAACTCGCAGGCAGGCTTGGGCGGTAGCGTGTGGAGCTGGCGGAGACGTATATCGCGTATACCGAGGCTGGCCATGACCAAGCGCACACCGAACTTGCAGCTCAAAGCCCTCATCGAAGAAAAGCGGCTGCCGTACGAAACTGTCGCCAACGCCGTCCGAGTCGTCGCGGCCGAATCCGGCGAGGTCTTACGAACCAACCGTTCCACCGTCGAGCACTGGATCTGCGGAGCGCAGCCCGCCGGGAACACGCCCCGGTACCTGGCCGAAGCCCTTTCACGGCTGCTCGGACGCCTGGTGACTGCGGACCACCTGGGCCTTTCCCTGGCCGCTGGGGAGGATGACAGCATCGGACTGTCCCTTGGTCCCGACCCGGTCGAGACCCTGACCCTGATCGGGAAGGCAGACGTGAACCGACGACGCTTCCTCGCCGCCTCCGCCTACTCCGTAGCAGCCGCCGCCCTGCCCCTCGACTACGTCCGCGACATCGCCGACCGAGCCGCCGCCGCCCGCAGCGGCGCCATCGTCGGAGACGCCGAAGTCGCCGCCGTCCGCGACATGGTCCGCGTCTTCACAGACATGGACGAACTCCACGGCGGCCAGCACGGCCGCTCAGCCCTCGCCCAGTACCTCATGTCCGACGTCGCCACCCTGTGCCGAGGCCGCTTCCGCACCGAAGACGCCCGCCGCCAGATGCTCTCCGCAGCCGCATCAGGCATCCACTTGGCCGGGTGGAAGAGCTACGACGCGGGGGAACAGGGCCTCGCCCAGCGCTATTACCTTCAGTCCTACGCGCTTGCCTCCGAGTCCGGCGTCCCCGGCCACGACGGCTTCGTCATGCGGACCATGTCCCAGCAGGGCATGAAGATCCATCGCGCCGAACACTGCCTCGGCTTGGCCGAGACCGGACTCGGCAGAGTCAAGGGCCACGTCGACCCCGCTACCGAAGCGCTCTTCCACATCACGTACGCCCACGCACTCGCCAAGACCGGCCAACGGCAACAAGCCGTCCACACCGTCGAGCGCGCCCGCAGGCTCGTGGACGTCGCCAGGGACAAGGGCGATCCGACACCGTTCTGGGCAATCGCCTGGGGCCCTGTCGAAGCCACTGTCCGGTCCCGAACCGCGAAAGTCTTCGACACCCTCGGCGACACCCGCAACGCCGCCCAGCAGTACGCCAGCGCCGCCGCCAACCGCCCACCGGGCACCTACGCCCGCATCATCGCCCTCGACCTCGTCGCCCAGGCCGAACTCGAAGTCGCCCAAGGGGGCATCGAGCAGGCATGCTCCACCTGGGGCCGGGCCATGGACCACATGGAAGGCATCGCCTCCGTCCGCACCCGCAAAGCCGTCAAGAACATGCGCCGCGACCTGTCCCGCTTCCGGACACGCGGGGCCCGATGTGCGGCCGAGCTCGACGAACGAGCACGTGACTTCCTCAGCACCCACCGCTGAACCACACTGAGAGGTGACCGTCGACACGGGCGTCGGCGAGGTGACGCCGAGCACCTTCCGCGGGCGCCTGGCCAGATCGACGCCGTACCGCCTTGCGGGCTATTCGGCCGGGGCGGACCGTCGGATGTCGAGACGCCAGGTTTGACGGGCACCCCCGTTGCCCGTCGAAGATCGGACAACGGACAGAACTCAAAGACCTTCAAAGATCACACGACCCAGTGATTACCGAAGGCTTCGGACACACAGAGCGGGGCGATGCCCGCGGAGGCGATGGCAATCGTGGCGGACCGTGTCCCGGTGGCGTCGGCGAGTCTGTCGCGCAGGCTGGCGAACTGCGCGTGTGTCCATGTCGTTGAGCGCGAAGCAGAGCGGGGTCGCGCTCTGCACACAGGGCGCGTCGTGAGGGCGATGCCCTGCCAGACGCCGCGGCCGGCTCGCTCCGAAGCCGTGGTCCAGCTCGCCGGAGGCTGAGCAGAGCCGCAGAGAGATGTCATGGCGAAGGTCCCGCCCGGGTGCGCTGCCGCAGCACCCGGACGGGACCTGGTCACCTCGGCGAGGGCCTCACTGCCCGTGTCGGCCCAACCAGTCGGCCAGTGCGGGGCCGATCTGGGCGAGTTGGTCCGGCCGGGTCAGCTCGCCGTGTGCTCCCCGTACGGGGGTGACATCGATCCGGCCCGTCACATGGGGCCGCCAGCTGTCCGGGCGGGCCGAGCCCGGCGCCTTGTCCTCGGTCGCCTCGAAGACCAGCACGTCCCCTTGGAACGTCCTCGACACAAAGTCATCCTGCAAGCGGGCATTGTGGGCGAACACCCGGATCATGGCCGCGAGGCCCTGGTCCCCGAGCAGAGCGAGCGGGCTGGTGGCTTCGGAGGACGACTCCGGCTGATGTCCCAGTGACGCGAACAGGGCGTGCGTGAGCTCCGCCTCGTCCTCGGCTCGCTCCGCCGACATGCCGCCGGCAGACGGGTAGCCGTCCATCAGCACCAGGGAGTCGACCCGCTGCCCTTCCTCCTGGAGTCGCACCGCCATCTCGTGGGCCACGACACCGCCGAAGGACCAGCCGAGCAGGAAGTACGGGCCCTCCGGCTGGACGGACCGGATCTGTGCCAGATACGCCTCCACCATCTCGGCCAGGCTCGCCGGAGCGGCATCCGGTCGCGTGAGCCCGTGCGCCTGGAGACCGTACAAGGGCTGGTCCGCGGGCAGATGACGGAGCAGCCCGGAGTACACCCAGCTGACGCCCGCCGCCGGGTGGACGCAGAAGAGCGGCCGGGGCGAGGAGTCATCGCCCGGGAGAGATGTGCCGGACGGCCGACGGACTCTGCGGAGCGGCAACAGAACGGCGAGGGAGTCCTCTTTTCGGCCTTCGGCCTCGTCGAGCCGCTCGGTGAGGTCGGCGACGGTGGGGGCGTCGAACAGGGTCCTGATGTCCAGATCGGCTCCCAGCACCGAGCGCACCCGGCTGATCAGCTGCGTGGCGAGCATCGAGTGGCCGCCGAGCGCGAAGAAGTCGTCGTCGATACCCACCGCGGGCACCCCGAGCACCTGCCCGAACAGCCCGCACAGCAACTCCTCCCGCACCGTCCGCGGACCGCGGCGGCTCACCGCCGCTCCGTCGCCCGGCGCGGGCAGTGCCCGCCGGTCCAGCTTTCCACGAGAGGTCAGCGGCAAGGCGTCAAGGAGGACGAACGCCGACGGCACCATGTGCCGCGGCAGCCGCTCCGTCGCGAACCGGCGCAGTGCGCCCGGGTCCAGGTCCGGGCCCGCCTCACCGTCGCGCCCGGCGACCACGTAGGCCACCAAGCGGCGGTCGCCCGGCCGGTCCTCGCGAACGGTCACGGCCACTTGGCCGACCGCGCCGTGCCCGGCGAGGACCGCCTCCACCTCGCCCGGTTCGATGCGGAACCCCCGGATCTTCACCTGGTCGTCGGCGCGGCCCACGTACTCCAGCACCCCGTCGGCGCGCCATTTGACCAGATCCCCGGTCCGGTACATCCGCTCGCCCGGCTCCCCGAACGGGCAGGCCACGAACCGTTGCGCCGACAGGGCCGGACGGCCCACGTAGCCGCGTGCCACGCCCGTGCCCGCCAGGTACAGCTCGCCGATCACCCCGACCGGAGCCGGCCGCAGTCCCTCGTCGAGCACATACACACGGTTGTTCCCCATGGGACGGCCGATCGTCGGCCGATCGTGGTCCGCGATGGTCGCATACGAGACATACACCGTTCCCTCCGTCGGGCCGTAGCCGTTGACGGTCCGCGTGCCGGACACAGCGCGCAGGTCGGTCCACAGGGCCTGGTCACAGCCCTCACCGCCGAGTTCGATGATGCGCGGGCGCGACGCCTGTCCGTCGGACAGCAGTCCCGCCGCCATCAGCTGGCGGCAGAACGTGGGGGACACCTCCAGGTAGTCGATGGCCTGAGCAGCGACGTACTCGACCAGCGCCTGCGGGTCGCGGCGGGTCTCGTCGTCGATCAGGTGCAGCTCATGGCCGCCCATCATCCACAGCACCGGGCACCAGGAGGAGTCGAACGTCAACGGCCCGGTCAGTGCGGCCCGGATCCGGCGACCGTCCGCCTGCTGGGACGCGTAGACCTCGCCGAGGTGGCCGTGGAACAGGTTGACCAGGCTGCGGTGTTCGACCGCCACGCCCTTCGGCCGACCGGTCGAACCGGATGTATAGATCACGTAGGCGAGATGGTCCGGGCTCGGCCGGACGGACCGGTCGCCGGGGCCGGGATCCACGGACGCATACCGGCCGAGGGTGGCGCGCAGGGCGGGGTCGTCGAGGGCCAGCAGCGGCAGTGTCGTCCCGCAGTGCGGCTGGAGCCGGGCAGCGTGGTCCGCGTCCGTCAGCAACACCGCCGGTGCGGCATCCTCCAGCATGAGAACCAGCCGGTCCACCGGATACTCCGGGTCCAGCGGCACGTAGCAGGCGCCTGCCTTGAGCACGGCCAGCAGGGCGATGAGGTGCTCTCCGGTACGCGGGAGCAGGGTGGCCACGTGCTGTTCCGATCCCACGCCCTGCGCTACCAGCATCCGGGCCATCTGGTTCGCCCGGTTGTTCAGCTCTCGGAACGTCAGCGCACCCTGCGCGTCCACGAGCGCCGTGGCATCGGGGGTACGCCGCGCCTGCTCTTCGAAGATCTCGTGCAGCAACCGGTCGTCGGGCAGTGGGCGAGCGGTGTCGTTCCACTGCACCAGGATGCGCTCCCGCTCCGGCGGAGAGAGCAGCTCCGGCGACCCGATGGTGGCCTCGGGGTTCGTGATGGCGGCGTTGAGGACGCGGATGAGGTGTCGGGTCAGGGACTCGGCGGTGGAGTGGTCGAAGAGGTCGGCGGCATAGTGCAGCAGACCGTCGATGCCACGGGGCTCGCCCTTCTCGCCGCGGCCCTCGGCGAAGGTGAAGTCCAGGTCGAATTTGGTGGGTGCGGTGTCGAGCTGCTGGGGAGTGGCGGTGGCGCCCGGGAGGTCGAGAGTCCCCTCCGCGTTGTTCTGAAGGACCAACATGGTCTGGAACAACGGATGCCGCGCCGCAGCACGCTCCGGATTGAGCTCCCTCACCAACTGCTCAAAAGGCAAATCCTGATGAGCGAACGCCGCCAGATCACTCTCCCGCACCCGCCGGAGCAACTCCGAAAACGTCGGATCCCCCGAAGTATCCGTACGCAACACCAACGTATTGACGAAGAACCCCACGAGATCGTCGAGCGCCTGGTCGGTGCGGCCGGCCGTGGCCGTGCCGAGGGGGATGTCGGTGCCCGCACCGAGTCGGGTCAGCAGTCCGGCCAGGGCGGCTTGGAGGGCCATGAACAGGGTCGCGCCGTGGCTGCGGGCGAGGGTATCGAGTTGTGCGTGGAGTTCGGTGGGTATGTGGAAGTGGACGAGGCCGCCGGTGTGGGTGGCCTGCGCGGGACGGGGACGGTCAATGGGAAGAGCAAGCTCCTGAGGAAGACCGGCCAGGGCACGGGTCCAGAACTCCGCCTGCTCCGCCCCTACACCCTCAAGAAGCTCACGCTGCCACAGCGCATAGTCGGCATACTGCACCGGCAACGGCTGCCACGCAGGCGCCTGGCCACCAAGACGAGCCCGATAGGCCGTCGACAGATCCCGCAGCAACGGAGCCTGCGACCACCCATCACTCGCAATGTGATGCAACGCCAACAACAACACATGCTCATCAGCATCAACCGAGAACAAAAACACCCGGAACGGCAGCTCAACAGCAAGATCAAACGAGGCGAACGCCGACGCCTGGACCATGGAAGGCAGGTCCTCGGCAGCGCACTCCACCACTGCCACCTTCACCACCGCATCGGCAGGCGACAGGACCACCTGGCAGGCCTCACCACCTGTAGCGGGGAATACCGTACGCAGCGCCTCATGACGGGCCACCACGTCACCCACCGCCGCCTGCAACGCTCCCGTATCGACAGCACCCCGCACCCGGAAGGCGAACGGCGCGTTATAGGTCGGACTCCACTCCAGGCGGTCAAGAAACCACAACCGCTGCTGAGCAAACGACAACGGCAACACCTCCGGCCTCGACCGGACCACCACCTCAGGACGAACAACCGCCCCCTCCACCAACCGCCCCGCCAAACCCGCCACCGTCGGCGCGGAGAACAACTGCCGAACCCCCAACTCCACACCCAGCACCGAACGAATACGCCCGAGCAACCGAGTAGCGAGCAGCGAATGGCCCCCCAGAGCGAAGAAGTTGTCGTGGACGCCTACACCAGGCACCTTCAGAACCTCGGCGAACAATCCGCACAGCAACTCCTCCTGCACCGACCGCGGACCACGCTCATCACCGCACTCCCCCTCCACCACCTCCTCAGCCTCAATCGCACGACGGCGCTCACCCGCACGCCCCAGAAACACCCGCTCCTGCTCAACCGACTCAAAAACCTCCAGCATACCAACAGCAGCATCCGGATTCTCGGTGATGACGCTGAAGAGATGCAGCAGGCGCTGGGCGAGGGTCTCCGCCGTGGAGTGGTCGAAGAGGTCGGCGGCGTAGTGCAGCAAGCCGGCCATTCCGCACGGCGCCCCGTCCTCGCCGTGATGCTCCACAAAGCCCCAGCTGAGGTCGAATTTGGTGGGTGCGGTGTCGAGCTGCTGGGGGGTGGCGGTGGCGCCCGGGAGGTCGAGGGTCCCCTCCGCGTTGTTCTGAAGGACCAACATGGTCTGGAACAACGGATGCCGCGCCGCAGCACGCTCCGGATTGAGCTCCCTCACCAACTGCTCGAAAGGCAAATCCTGATGAGCGAACGCCGCCAGATCACTCTCCCGCACCCGCCGGAGCAACTCCGAAAACGTCGGATCCCCCGAGATGTCGGTACGCAACACCAACGTATTGACAAAGAACCCTACGAGATCGTCGAGCGCCTGGTCGGTGCGGCCGGCCGTGGCCGTGCCAAGGGGGATGTCGGTGCCCGCACCGAGACGGGTCAGAAGCGTCGCCAGACCGGCCTGCAAGACCATGAAGGTCGTCGCACCGTTGTCGCGAGCCATCGATACGAGTTGTGCGTGGAGTTCGGCGGGGATGTGGAAGTGGACGAGGCCGCCGGTGTGGGTGGCCTGCGCGGGACGGGGACGGTCGGTGGGAAGAGCAAGCTCCTGGGGGAGGCCGGCCAGAGCATGGGTCCAGAATTTGTTCTGTTCTGTCTCCACGTTGTTCAGGAGCTCGCGCTGCCATAGTGCGTAGTCGGCATACTGCACCGGCAACGGCTGCCACACAGGTGCCTGGCCACCAAGACGAGCCCGATAGGCCGTCGACAGATCCCGCAACAGCGGAGCCTCCGACCACCCATCACTTGCAATGTGATGCAACGCCAACAACAACACATGCTCATCAGCGCCAACCGAGAACAAAAACACCCGGAACGGCAACTCAGCGGCCAGATCAAAAGGACTGAAAGCGGCGGCATGGAGCTGCACCGACAACTCCTCGGCGGAGCACTGCACCACCTTCAGATCAACACACGCCCGGTCGGTGCCAAGCACCCGCTGGAAAGGCTCGCCGTCAACCGCAGGGAACACCGTACGCAGCGCCTCATGACGAGCCACCACATCACCCACCGCCGCCTGCAACACCCCCACATCAACAACACCCCGCACCCGGAAAGCAAACGGCGCGTTGTACGTCGGACTCTGCTCCAAACGGTCAAGAAACCACAACCGCTGCTGAGCAAACGACAACGGCAACACCTCCGGCCGCGACCGCACCACCACCTCAGGACGAACAACCGCCCCCTCCACCAACCGCCCCGCCAAACCCGCCACCGTCGGCGCGGAAAACAGCTCACGAACCCCCAACTCCACACCCAGCACCGAACGAATACGCCCGAGCAACCGGGTAGCGAGCAGCGAGTGACCACCCAGAGCAAAGAAATTATCGTGGACGCCTACACCGGGCACCTTCAGAACCTCGGCGAACAGACCACACAGCAACTCCTCCTGCACCGAACGCGGACCACGCTCATCACCGTGCTCCTCCTCCACCTCCTCCACAGCCTCGATCACACGACGGCGCTCACCCGCACGCCCCAGAAACACCCGCTCCTGCTCAACCGACTCAAAAACCTCCAGCACACCAACAGCAACGTCCGGAGCGGCGGTGACGGAGTCGAGGAGGCGTACAAGGCAGCGCGACAGAGACTCGGCCGTGGAGTGGTCGAACAGGTCGGTGGCGAACTGGAGAATTCCCGCGATCCCCGCAGGTCTCTCGTCCGCATCCCGCTGTTCCGCAAGGCTCCAGCCGAGGTCGAATTTGGTGGGTGCGGCGTCGAACTGCCGAGGGGTTGCGGTGGCGCCCGGGAGGTCGAGGGTCCCCTCCGCGTTGTTCTGAAGGACCAACATGGTCTGGAACAACGGATGCCGCGCAGCGGTGCGCTCCGGGTTGAGCTCCTTCACCAACTGCTCGAAAGGAAGATCCTGATGAGCGAACGCCGCCAGATCACTCTCCCGCACCCGCTGCAGCAACTCTGAAAACGTCGGATCTCCCGAAGTATCAGTACGCAGCACCAACGTATTGACGAAGAACCCCACGAGTTCGTCGAGTGCTTCATCTCCCCGCCCGGCCGTGGCCGTGCCCAGTGGCACATCCGTGCCCGCACCCAGACGCGTCAGGAGAGTCGCCAGGCCGGCCTGCAGGACCATGAAGAGGGTTGCTCCATGGTTGAGGGCCACGGACTCCAGGCGAGCGTGGAGTTCGGTGGGGATGTGGAAGTGGACGAGGCCGCCGGTGTGGGTGGCCTGCGCGGGACGGGGATGGTCGGTGGGAAGAGCAAGCTCCTGAGGAAGACCGGCCAGAGCACGGGTCCAGAACTCCGCCTGCTCCGCCCCTGCACCCTCAAGAAGCTCACGCTGCCACAGCGCGTAATCGGCATACTGCACCGGCAACGGCTGCCACACAGTCGCCTGACCACCAAGACGAGCCCGATAGGCCGTCGACAGATCCCGCAACAGCGGAGCCTCCGACCACCCATCACTCGCAATGTGATGCAACGCCAACAACAACACATGCTCATCAGCGCCAACCGAGAACAAAAACACCCGGAACGGCAACTCAACAGCGAGATCAAAAGACCTGAAAGCAGCAGCATGAAGCCGCACGGACAACTCTTCGGCAGAGCACCGCACTACCTCGATACCGACATGCGCCCGGTCGGCATCGAGCACCCGCTGGAAAGGCTCACCGTCAACCGCGGGAAAAACCGTACGCAGCGCCTCATGACGAGCCACCACATCACCCACCGCCGCCTGCAACACCCCCACATCGACAACACCCCGCACCTGGAAAGCAAACGGCGCATTGTACGTCGGACTCTGCTCAAGGCGATCAAGAAACCACAACCGCTGCTGAGCAAACGACAACGGCAACACCTCCGGCCGCGACCGCACCACCACCCCAGGACGAA
Organism: Streptoverticillium olivoreticuli subsp. olivoreticuli; assembly: GCF_003391135.1. Taxonomy (GTDB): domain Bacteria; phylum Actinomycetota; class Actinomycetes; order Streptomycetales; family Streptomycetaceae; genus Streptomyces; species Streptomyces blastmyceticus. Next base: position 797,754 of record NZ_CP031455.1, read on the forward strand.
CAACCGCCCCCTCCACCAACCGCCCCGCCAAACCCGCCACCGTCGGCGCGGAAAACAGCTCACGAACCCCCAACTCCACACCCAGCACCGAACGGATGCGGCTCAGCAGCTGAGCGGCCCTCAGTGAGTGGCCGCCCAGAGCGAAGAAGTTGTCATCCACCCCCACGCTGGGAACGTTGAGCACCTGGGCGAACAGTCCGCACAGCAACTCCTCCTGCACCGAACGCGGGCCACGGCCGCGTCCGGAGCCGCTGTTGCCGTACCCCCCGTCGGTGGTCTGTTCCACAGGCAGGTTCTGCACTTCAGTCATGACACTTCCTTGGAGATCCGGGAACGGTTCACTGACCCACGGAGGACTTCGGCGACAGGTCGGTCCAGTTCGCCTCGATGTGGTCGAGGCACGTCTGGTAATCGGCCGCGCCGCGCGTCACGGTCCAGCCCATGGGGGGTACCAGGTGCGACGGCCACAAGGAGTGCTGGTTGCGTTCGTTGACCAGGACCAGGTAGGTGCCGTCAGGGTTCTCGAAGGGGTTCGTCACGAGAGGGGTCCTTTCTGACCAGGAGCGGGGTGGGGACGAGCGGGAGGACAGGCGGGATCAGGCGGGGGTCGGGGCCGTGGGAGTGGTGAGCGCGGTGATCCGGACGGGCAGCTCACGCCAGATGTCCGGGGTGTAGAAGTGCCCGCCGGGCAGTACGTCGTGGCGGTAGGGGCCGAGCGCGACCCTGCGCCACTGGTCTCCGGCGTCCTTCTCGATGACGTCGTCGTCGGTCGCGGAGAGCATCTGCACCGGGACGCTCACGGAGGTCCCCGCCCTGTAGCGGAAGGTGTCACGCACGCGGATGTCGTCGCGCATGAGCTCGACCGCCATCTCCTGGAGGTCGGGATCCTCCAGGACGTGTGCGGGCATCAAGCCGTTGCTCAGCATCCAGTCCAGCAGTTCCGCATCGCTGTCCTGGCGCGCGGGGAACATGTCACGGGGCGTCAGGCCGCGGTCGGGCGCGTTGCACGAGGAGACGACCAGCGCCTCGGGCAGTGGACCGCCGGAGCTCTCGATACGGGCTGCCACGTCGAACGCCATCCAACCGCCCATGCTGTGGCCGAACAGCACGTACGGCCCGTCGACGGCCGAGAGCACGGCCGCCGTGGTGTCGGCCGCGAGCTCCTCCCAGTCGGTCGCGCACGGCTCCAGGAAACGGCCTTCCCTGCCGGGGTAGCAGATGGCGGAGAGGGCCACGTCCGCGGGGACCTTCTCGCTCCACGCGTGGTAGGGCCCGGTGCCTCCGCCGCAGAAGCCCAGGCAGAGGAGTGTGCGCCGGGTGGTGTGGTCCGGCTGTTTGATCCGGATGACGGTGGTGTCCTGTCGTGCGGCCATCGTGGCCCTCTCTTTCTCGAACGGATCCCGGCCGGGGCGTTGCCGCCGCGGTGACCGGCCGGGGGCGACGGGACTGCTGTTCGCCGGTCAGCGACCGGCGCGCACGGTCTCGACGTGCTGCGCCAGGTCCCTCAGCCGGGGGTGCCGGTAGACCTCGCGCGTGGACAGGGCGATACCGAGCTGTTTCTTCAGCCGGGCGACAACGCGCAGCGCGATCAGCGAATGGCCGCCCATGGCGAAGAAGTCGTCGTCGGCCCGGATGTGCGCACGGCCCAGTACCTCGGACCACACATCCGCTATGAGCGTCTCGACCTCGCCTTCCGGGGCGTGGTGCTGCGCCGTGCTCTCCTCCGCCTGTGCGACCGGCTCCCCGTCCGCGGCCTGTTCGGGGACGGGCAGGGCGGCGAGGTCGACCTTGCCGTTCACCGTCAGCGGCAGGACGTCGAGGGCGACATACGCGGTCGGGAGCATGTACTGGGGCAGGATTCCGGCCAGGTGCTCCCGCAGGGCGTCCGGGGTCGGCGCGGCAGCCGCTGCGCAACCCTCGGTCCCGTCCGCCGCGACGAGGTACGCGGCCAGTTGCTCTCCGGCGGTCGGGCTGTTGTGCAGCGTGACCACGGCGGTCGCCACACCGGGGTGGGTGGCCAGCGCGGCCTCGATCTCCCCCAGCTCGACGCGGTAGCCGCGAATCTTCACCTGCCGGTCGATTCGTCCCAGGTACTCCAGGGCCTTGTCGGCGCGGCGGCGCACCTTGTCCCCGGTGCGGTACATCCGGGTGCCGTCGGCCGCGAACGGGTCGGCGACGAACCGCGTCGCGGTGAGCGCGGGCCGGCTCACGTACCCCGCGGCCACTCCGGCGCCCGCCAGGTAGAGTTCGCCCTCCTCGCCCTCCGCCACCGGCAGCAGTGCGGCGTCCAGGACGTGGGCGCGGACACCCGGCAGCGGGTGGCCGATGTGCGGGAAGTCTCCTTCGATCCAGGTGGCGGTGGCGTCCACCGTGCACTCGGTGGGACCGTACAGGTTGAGCGCTTCGAGCCGCCCGCCGGCGCATTCGGCCGAGAGCTCCCGCCAGATGCGCTCGGGCACCGGCTCGCCGCCCATGAACAGCCTCAGTCGCCGTCCCTCGGCGGCGCGCACCAGCAAGTCGTCGCGGAGCAGATGCCAGTGCGACGGGGTCAGGTCCAGGTCGTGCACGCCGTGCCTGTCCAGGACCTCGCTCAGCCGGCCGGGGTCGGTGCGCTCGTCCTCGCCGAGCACGATCACGGTGTCGCCCCGGCACACCCGCGCCCACTGCTGAACGGAGGCGTCGAAGGAGACACTGGCGTTCCAGGCGACGACGCGGGGCTGCTCGGCGTACATGCCCGCCTGCTCCAGGCCGGACACCAGGGATGCCACGCCGCCCCGGGTGGTCTCGACGCCCTTCGGGGTGCCCGTCGAGCCGGAGGTGTAGATCACGTACGCCGGGGCGTGGGCGGAGGTCCGGACCGGCGGTGCCGGGTGCCCGTCCGCCGGAGCGGGGAGCTCCGTGACGGAGAGGGGGTGCACGTCCGTCGGCCACGTCCGGTCGTCGTCGCCCGTCAGCAGGGTCCTGATGCCCGCGTCACGGACCATCGTGTGGAGGCGCTCCGACGGATACGCCGGGTCGAGCGGGACGTACGCGGCGCCGACCCGCCATACGGCGAGCAGTGCGACGACGAGGTCCGTGCTGCGAGGAAGGCTGACGCCGACCCGCTCACCGGGGGCGGCACCTCGTGCGGTCAGCGCCTCGGCCACCTGGGCCGTTCGTCGGTCGAGTTCGGCGAAGGTCAGGCTGCCGGCTCCGTCGTGCACCGCCGTCCGGTCCGGTGTGGCCGCCACCGCCTGCTGAAAGCGGGTCAGCAGGTCAAGTGGGTGGTCCCGGCGGGGCTCCGGGGCCGGCGCGCTGTCGTAGGGCCTTTCGGAAATGGCGGTCACGCGGCCTGCTCCTCTCGTGCGGCGGGGGCCACCGTGGGCCGGCAGTCCGCGAGTTCCACGGGGTCGCCCATGGCGACGACGATGCGCCGGTCGCCCAGGAAGGGGTCACGGCCGTGGGTGGTCAGGATGTTGTCGACGAGCAGCACGTCGCCCGGCTGCCAGGTCTCACGTACCGTCGCGGCCTCGTATGCGGCGTTGATCGTGTCGATGTCCTCCCGGGTCAAGGGCGCTCCGTCGCCGAGGGCGGTCTCGAAGGGCAGCCGGTCGGGCCCGAACTCGTCGAGCAGGGCCTCCCGGAGCTCCTCGTCCAGGGACCAGGAGTTCCAGAAGGCCATGTGGTTGAACCAGACTTCCTCGCCCGTCTCCGGGTGCCGGATGATGCCGGGCCGAAGCTGCCGTGTGCTCAGGCCGTCCGACGCGTCCCACTCGCAGGAGATGAGGCTGTCCGCGCAGTACTCCTCGACGCCTTCCCGGCTGTCGGTCGCGAAGGCGGTCCGCCAGTCCAGGGAGATGTGCTCCGAGTAGGTGCGCATCAGCAGCCAGCCGGCGGAGCGCATCCGTGCGGCCAGGTCGGCGGGAATGCGGCGCAGCACCTCGCGGCAGTCCGCGACCGGTGTCGCCCCGCCCTCCTCCGGCGCGGTGAGGCAGGAGAACAGCAGCAGCCCCGGGAAGGTGAGGGTGTAGCTGTTCTCGTTGTGCATCCGGATGGGCTGGTTCGGTGGGAGGTCGGTGGAGGAGTAGACGTCGTTGCCGTAGCTGCTGCGCGGGGTGGCCTTCTCCCGGTAGGCCGTGCGGCGGGGTACCAGGGCATCCCGCACCTTCGCGAAGTCGTCGACATCGTTGACCGGGAGGCCACGGAGGTAGAGCGCGCCGTACCGGTGGAGTGCCGCGCGCAGCTCCGAGTGGATCGAGGTGAGCCACTGGCACGCCTCGTCGGCCTGCGCGAACCTGGGTACTTGTGTCATCGCCGGTTTTCCGGGCTCGACGGTCCAGGTGGGTATGCCGACGCTGCCGGACTGGGCAGAACTCATCGTGGTGCGTTTCCTTTCGTGCCGTTGCTGGGGAAATTCCTCATGTGCTGTTCCGGAGAGTTCATCCCCATCCGGTGTCGCACTGCTTCGTCAAAAGGTGGGGCGTGTTCTGCGCAGAGCCCTCGGGATGATTCATGGTGTACTTCCTCCCCCATCCGGATGCGATGGCGATCCCTCGGCCGGGTCCGATGGGTTTCACGTTGTCAGCAAGAAGCGCCGCGTCCCAGGGGTGTTCGGGGATGATATTCGCGCCTGTCACATATACGAGAGGGGCGGGCGGTGTATGCGAAACGGCGGTGTACGGATCGCTCAGTCCGTCCCGGCCGCCCGCACCGGGAGATCCCGGCGGGCGCGGATCGGTGAGCAGTACAGGATCAGCGCGGCCAGCGGCATGCCCACGGTCAGCAGCCACATCGTCGTGCGCAACCCGAGCCAGGTCCCCAGCCCTCCGGCGGCCAGAGCACCGAGCGGCAGCGTCCCGTAGTTGAGGAACGCCGAACACGCGGTGACCCGGCCGAGTACCCCTGAAGCGCAATAACCCTGGATGAAGCCTGCCTTGATGACGTTGCCCGCCACCACGCCCAGCGAGACCGCCGCGTAGCCCACGACGAAGAACAGCAGTCCGGCGCCCCGCGTCGTGAGCGCCGTGAGGGGGGCGAGCGCGGGGACTCCGAGCTCGAACAGCAGCAGGGAGCGGGCGGTCCCGAAGCGAGCCACGCAGCGTCGCACCAGCAACGCGCCCAGAACCCCACCGGCTCCGCCGACCGCCGCCAGGGCCCCCACCGCACCGGAGGACAGGCCGACCTCCCGCACCAGGAACACCACGAGAAGCGAGTTGCAGCCGCCCAGGACGAGGTTGGAGGTGGCCCCGAAGAGCGTGAGACTTCGCAGGTACGGATCGTGTACGACCAGGTCCACGCCCTCCTTCACCTCTCTGAGCAGCGCGCCGCGCGCCCGCTTGGCCGCGACGGCCGCAGGAGGCGGTTCCCGGTGCCGGATACGGGCCACGCATACCAGGGAGATAAGGAAGGTCGCCGCGTTGGTCAGCATCCCGTTGACCGCTCCGGCGGACTGGGCGATCAGTCCGCCGGATCCGAATCCGGCGATCTGCGCGGCGGAGGCGCTGCCGTGCAGCTTCGCGTTCCCCTCCGCCTGGTCGGCCGCGCTGACGATCGTGGGGAGATAGGCGGTGTAAGCGGTCTGGAAGAAGACCGCCGCCGACCCGGCCAGCAGGGCGACAACCAGGAGCTGGCCGAAGCCGAGCAATCCGAGCCAGGCGGCGATCGGTACGCTCAGGAACAGGGTCCCGGAGACGGCGTCGCTGACCAGCATGACCGTTCTGCGGCGCAGCCGGTCCACCCAGACGCCGGCGGGGAGTCCGATCAGCAGCCAGGGCACCCATGTGGCGGCGTTGAGCAGGCTCACCTCGAAGGTGCCGGCGTCCAGGACGGAGACCGCGGCCAGGGGCAGCAGCACACTCGTGACCGAGGCACCGAATTTACCGGCGGACTCACCGCACCACAGCATCCGGAAATCCTTGTGCCGGCGCAGCAGTCCGCCGCGACCCGACCGCCCCGCCATCCGGCCGGCGCCGTCCGTGCCTCCCTCGGCCTGCCTTTCTGCCCGGCCTCTCACTTTCACGTGAACATCCCCCTCTGCTCGACGTTGACTCGTTGTTGACCACTCGTGCCTAGGCTTCTCCTCATCGGCGTACAGCGCCGGCACAACAGGAGAACCATGAATATCTCAAGGCCGTTCGGCCATATCGAGCTGAGCCAGGAAGCTCTGGGTGTATTCGAATTCGCGGCACAGAGGGCCGTATGCGGCCCAAACGACCTCGACACTCTCGGACTTGACTACGACACCGCGGAACGGGTGCTCAAAGAACTTCTGGAAATGCGATTGCTGTCCCGCGCCGAAAAGGAGCCCGGCCACTTCACCGCCGTGCCGCCGCGGGTCGCCGCCAACCGGCTGCTGCGCCCGATGGAACGCTATATCCGGGAACAGCACGAAGAAATCGAGCAGCTCCGATGGGCTTTCGATTCACTGCTCCCGGTCTACGAGTCGGGATGGGCACACCGATCCGACGCGGAACCGTTGGAGCTGATCACCGACCTCTGTGTCGTCCAGGAGACCATCGAGGAACTGATGCTCTCCTGCGACGAGGAGGTACTGGCCGCACAACCGGGCGGCCCCCGCTCGCCCCATGCCCTGGAAGAAGCCACGGAACGGGACCGCCGAGGACTGGCGCGCGGCGTCGCCATGCGCACGCTCTACCAGCACACCGCCCGCTACCATCAGCCGACCGTGGAACACGTGCGGCGGACGACGAGTCTGGGAGCGGAGGTCCGCACACAGGCCGAGGGCCTCTGCCGCATGCTGATCTTCGACCACCGGGTGGCATTGCTGGGGCTGCCGGACGATCCGCACGCGGCTCTGGTGGTGCGCGAGCCCCATCTCATCCACTGCATGCGGGCCTTCTTCGACTGCTGCTGGCGTCGTGCCTCACCGTTCCCCGTCACCTTCGACTCGGCGTCCGCTCTGCGCATCTCCGGTGAGATCCAGGAGTCGATCGCCGCCATGCTCTCCGAGGGCCTGGAGGACAAGTCCATCGCACGGCGTCTGGGCATGTCGGTACGCAGCTGCCAGCGCCATGTCTCGGAGATCATGAAGGCCGTCGGCGCCACGAGCCGCTTCCAGGCCGGCTACCTCCTCGGACAGCTCCGTGCCGGCGGGGCCGTCCGGGACCCGGAGTGAGCCCTGGTGCTCCGTCGGCACCGGCCCGTCAGCCCCGGCCCAGAGTGCGTATGGCCGCCGCCGGTTCGGCCGAGGCCAGTTCCCTCACGAGGAGGCCGAGGCCGTCGGCGTGGCGCTGTGCCTCCTCCACCGAGTAGTTGGCGGGATTGGCCTCCACTCCGATGGCGGCACCCTCGCTCCCGCCGCGTGCGTCGAAGAAGAAGCTCAGGTCCGGGATGGGTCCGGTGACCAGTGTGTGCACCACGCCCTTGGCCGCTCCGAAGCGGAGATCACGGTCGAAATTCAAGATGTTGACCAGCGGTCCGACACCGTGCTGCTCCCGGGGGCCCGGTCTGGCGGACAGCGCGCGCCGGAACTCCTCGTAGCGGTAACGGTGGTGGCGCAGCGCCTGCCGGATCCGGACGTCTGCCTGCCGGAAAGTGTCCAGTACGGACCGGTCCGGCTCCACGGTCACCCTCATCGGCAGGATGTTCGACATCGGCGCGACGACGTCCCGCAGCTTGCGGGTGGTGCGGCCCGATACGGAACAACCGAAGGTCACCTCGTCCGCTCCGGTGGCCTGCCCCAGGTACAGGGCGGCCGCCGTGATCTGGAAGTGCGCCGGGGACACTCCGATCCGCTCGCTCTGCTCGTTGATCGCGTCGACCACGGGCCGCGGCAGATGATGGCCGCCGTGCCGGGCCACGGGCGCGGGCGGCGCGGCCGCCTTCAGGCGCCCCGTGACCGGCCATTCGGCAAGCTCCTTCTCCCAGAAGTCCCGGTCGGCCCGGCACAGGCGGCCCGCCGCGTAGGCCCGATCGTGCTCGACCGCGACCGTCACGGGCGCGAAGGGATTCGGGGTCGAGGGCTCCCCGCTCTGCAAGGAGTTGTACAGATCAGCCGTCCTGCGGGCAAGGGCGGCGAAGCTGTGGGCGTCGATCAGGATGTGGTGGAAGCGCCGGTACCAGAAGTGGCGGTCGGCCGACACCTTGATCAGGGCCGCTGTGAGCAACGGGCCACGGGTGAGGTCGACCGGCCGGTCGAATTGCGCACGCATCCAGGCCAGGGCCGCTGCCTCGGGATCAGGTGCGTCACTCAGGTCGAGGACGTCGAAGTCCCATTCCGCCGGCGCCAGCTCCTGGACCGGCGCCCCGTCGGACCCCATGACGAACCGCGCGCCCAGCGACCCGGCTTCGTCCACGGCGATACGGGCGGCGCGTTCCAGGAGCGCCGCGTCGACGGCACCGGTGATCTCGTAGTAGTCACCGACGTTGTAGACCGTGCTGCTCGGTTCCAGGATCTGGGATATCCAGATCTCCAGTTGGAATGCGGTCAAGGGGACATGCACGTTCGTCGCTCCAGACGTCTCGGAATCCGTCGTGAGCCCACCCTGGCAGCCACACCGGCCGGGGCACAGGCCCGAGCGGGGGTGGTGTTCGCGTCTGTCGTGCACCCGAGGGGCAGAGCGCGGCGGGCGGCTCGTGCGTGAAGCACTGGCCGGATGTCCCGCCGCGCCCTGCCGGTTCGGGCTCAGCCATCGGCCCTCGCTGCCGCACCCTTGAGCGCGCTGTCCCTGACGTGGCAGTAGATCTCGGCCGGGTCGCTGTAGTAGTGCCACGGCAGGGCTCCCACGTAGCCGTCCACCAGCCGGAAGTGTCCCAGGGCCGCCTCATGGCGGTCCTGCTTGGTCAGGCAGTAGGCCAGCAGGTGCCGGACCTCCGCGACCCTGGGGTGGTCCGGCCGCGCCGCGGCGACATCCGCCAGGGCGGCATCGGTCAGCGCCATCATCTCCGGCCAGCCGTAGGCCTCCCGCGGCGCTTCGTCGTCGTTGTGCTCGTACCAGCTGACCAGCGGGAACATGGTCAGCAGGCTGCCGCGCGGAGCCGTCGCCGCCGCCTGCGCGGCGAAGTTGCGGGCGAGTTCGGCGGAGCCGCACCACTTCGCGCTCCAGTACTGCAGCGCGTGCCAGTGCGCCTCGTAGTGGTACGGGGCACGGGCGGTGACCTCGGCCCACAGCTGGTGCAGCGCCTCGTGCGGGGCGCTCAGGCCCTTGTACAACGGGATCTGCAGGAGGTACGGGGTGGGGTCGCCCGGCTGGGCCAGGGACACGGCCCTGGCGAAGTCCTCCCTGGCCTCCCGCAGCACCCGGTGGAAGCCGGCGGCCTGCTCGGTGGTGGTGTCCTTGGCCCAGCCCGAGCCGCGGATCCGCCAGGCCAGCGCCACCTTCGCGTCCGCGTGGACCACGGCCGCGTCCGGGTCGTCGGGGCGCGTGGCCTGCCAGGCCCGCAGCCAGGTGTCGTCCTCGGCCGCCTGTCGCGCGACGACACCGACGAGGTAGGAGCGGCGTTCCCAGTCGGTGCCCGCAGCGGCGAGCGCCTGTGCGGCGGGCTGCCACTCGCCCCGGGAGAGGGCCGCCAGCACGGCCTCCGCTTCGGGGTCCGGGTACGCCCGGTCCGTGTTCTGACGCTCCGGCGGCAGCAGACCCGCACCGAGTTCGGCCGCGAATTCCTCCGTGCGCTTGGCGCGCTTCCTGGAGCGCAACCAGAAGAAGAGGCCGGCTGCGATGACGACGAGCGGGAAGATCCCGGACATGGGCTTCTACGGTCCGATCAGTTGTGAGTTCGTGGATCTGTGGATTCGCGGGGTTCAGTGACCGAGGAGTGTTCGCAGCGGCGCGGTGTCCGGAACGTCCGCGACGGCCGCCCGTACCGCGGCCGCCACCGTCTCTTCCGTCCCACCGGCGTACGCGGCCCCCGGCAGCCGTAGCCGCGCCTGCTCGGACCAGGACAGCTCCCAGTACGCCCCGGCCTTCTCCACCAGGGCCAGCTCCGCCAGCCGTCGCGTCCCGGACTCCAGTGCCGGCCGCAGGAACTCCCGCGCCGCCCGGCCGGTCGCCTGCGCCGCCTCCGGCGACTTGGGCAAGTGGCCTGCGGTCAGCCATAGTTGTCCCGCATCGGCACGGTCCAGCAGGGCAATGAGGTCCCCCGAGGCGCTGCCCGGGGCAACACCCGCCGTGGCCAGTGCCGTCCGCAGCGGCTCGGCGGCCGCCACCGCCAGGGCGTGCATCCCCCGGTGCGTCAGTTCCGGCCAGTCCACCCGCTCCATGGCCAGCGCCTCCGATGTGAGGAGGACGTCCTCCAGCTGTGCCAGCACCCGTTGGGCATCGCGCAGCAGTGTCAGCGCGGGCCGCGCCGGGGCCGCCGCAAGGCCGTCGTCGGGCAGCGCCTCGATCAGCCGTACCCGCTCGGCCACCGGGGGGTGCGAGTCGTACGGGGACTCCTCGCCGGGCGGCAGTTCGTAGCGCAGCTCCGCCAGACCGGACCGGCGCCGCGGGTCGGCGAGCAGGTGGCGCAAACCGCCGAAGACCTCACCGCGCGGCGGAAGGAGGCCCGCCTCGACGCCCAGCAGGGCGTACCGGCTCTGGTAGAAGTCGTGGGCGGTGTCCAGCGCCGCGATCTCCCTCAGTGCCGAGGCCGTGGCGTCGCGGCCCGCGACCCGGACCGCCATCCGGTCGGCGGCGAGCTCCTGCTGCCGGCCCACGCTGCTGGTGGCCCGCAGGTAGAACCGCGCGTACGCCTGGAACGGCTTGGCCATCATCCGGTACCCGAAACCGGCACCCCGGGTGTCCACGCGCTTGGCCTTCCGGCCCTTGCGCAGACGCCTGGCGGCCGCCTCCTCCTGCCGGGACCGCTCCTTGCCGATCCGCTTGCGCTCCTGCTCCTGGAAGGCCGCCACGGTCCGTATCACACAGTCGCGGCCCCGCCGGGTGATGCCTGCGAGGCGGGTGTCCGCGTTGCCGTAGTGACCCAGCTCATGGGCGATGACGGAGTGCAGCTGCGGCTCGGTCAGGCCGGTCAGCAGCGGCACGCCGAGGTACAGGCGACGCCGGCCGGGCAACATGCCCAGCAGCCGGGCGTCCTCGGAGACCGCCGCGTTCACCTCCCCGGTGAGGAGGATCTCGTCGGGCGCACGGGTCCCGGAGCGGTCGGCCAACGAGCGCACGGTGTACCACAGTTCGGGCTGATCGGCCTCGGTGACCGGCAGCGCCTCTTCCCTGTCCCCCGCGCCCGTGCCCAGCGTGAAGACGCCCCGCAGGACCGGGAGTCCCAGCAGGGCGGAGATGACGGTCACCTTGATCGCGGCCAGGTGCGGAGCCCAGACCCAGGCCGCGGCGACGGCCCCGGCGAGCACGCCGAGCACACAGAGGGCAACCAGATAGAAGCCGGCCAACAGGACGAATGCGCGCACCGCGCGCGGAGATGCGCCCACAGAGCAGAGTCCCCCCACATCAAGAAAAATCAGAGCGGGAGGATCATATGTGCGAATCACGCACGGACCGGATCATTTTCGCCAGACGCCGAACCCCAACGCCATCGCAGCGGCAGCCACCGTCCTGGCGCTGGGCACAACCCCGGAGGATCACCGAGCCCTGCCGGAAGGGGAGTTCTCCGGAGAGCACCATGCACAGGAGGGTGGTCTTGCCCACCGACGCCGCCCCTGCATCAGTTTTTCGTCACATGGCGTTTTTCGTGGCGGACACACACTCCGGCGCGCGCCCGTTGCTCGCGGCAGCGTGACGCCCCCTTTTCGGTCCACAGCAGCCCTTCGGGACAAACCTTTCTCCCATTTTCCGACCCGGCCAGACAGGTCGCATGGTCATACAATGCGTTGATACCGCACCGATCATTATTTCCTGGCTGGAATGCGAAGGTGAGCGACCTTGTCCCAACTGCCGCGACAGTGAAGCCTGTTCGGCGACACCCGGCAGCTCAGGAAGTCGAGACCTCCGTGATGCGATCCGCTCCCGGCACACGATCCGATGCCGGGCACGACTCACCCGTGACCGTTGCAGTCTCAGGAGTCGAGTTCGGCTGGGGAAGTTCGGGAAAGCTGAGTGCCGTGCTGGCCGCTCTGCGGCAACGGGCCTCCATCCCCCTGCGGTTCGTCGGCCTCGCCTCGGGGATCGGGCGGACGGTGCTCGCCGGGCACGCGATAGAGCGCTGGTACGACCTGCCGGCATCTCCCGTTGAAGTCCCGCGGGCTGTCCGGGACATCGTCCGCTCGCAAGGGGTGCGGGCCGCGGTGGTCGTTCTCGACGGGGACGTCGCGAAGGCTCTGGAATCGTCCGGGATCCCCACCGTCTTCGTGGACAGTCTGCCCTTCCTGTGGACCGACGCCGACCGTGCCTCCCTGCCGCTGGAAGCCAGCGTCTACTGCGCCCAGCGCTGCGTGGAGCTTCCGGACGAGTCCCGGAAAGTCCTGAAGGACGTACGGACCCTGCGCTGGGTGGAAGCGGTCATCGACGACGGCGCGGCCGGCGCCCGGCGCCCGGGCGGAGAAGGCGTTCCCTACCGCAGGGCCCTGGTCAGCCTGGGCGGTCTGCGCGCGCCGCGGCTCGCGGACTGGACGGTCTACCCGCGCGTCGTCCTCCCCGCGGCGCTGGCGGCTCTCGCCTCGTACGGGGTGCGCGAGGCGCACGTCGCGGGCAATCTGCCCGCGGGCCCGGTCACGCAGCTCCTGGCCGAACGGCCCGTGCCACTGCGGGTCACGGCAGGGCCGCTGGCCCACGGCGAGTTTCTCGGCGTGCTGGCCGACTGCGACGTCCTCGTCGCCTCTCCGGGTCTCACGACTCTGCTGGAGGCGGGCGGTATGGGGGTTCCCACGGTCTGTCTGCCGCCCCAGAACCTCAGCCAGATCTTCAACGGCCGCTTCCACAGCCGGGCCGTCGGTGCCACCGTCCGCGTCACCTGGCCCGACGACGTCTTCCGCGAGGACCAGATCCTGGCCATGCGTGCACTGGGCGGCGAGGACAGCGCCCTGGAGCTGATCTACGGCGGAATCGCCCGGTCGGCCGGGGAGGCGCACGGCCCGCGGACCACCGCCGCCCTCAACAGCCGTCTCCTGACCGCCTTGCGGCGGTCCGAGGCGGGCGCCGACTGGGGTGCGCTCACGTCCGCCGTCGGCACGGGCGGCGCGGCCCAGGTGGCCGGTGAGCTGCTCGGCATACTCCGGCGGGCGTCCCTGCCCGCCTGACCCCCGCCCGCGTACTCCCCGCCCGCGACCCGTACCGCCCCTGCCCGTGAACGGCCCGGAGGGTTCGTCCCGCATGCACGAACGCGCTCGTTATCTCTTCATCCGGATCCTGGAAGCCTGCAACGCCGACTGCTTCATGTGCGAGTTCGCGCTCTCCCGCGACGCCTTCCGCTTCTCCGTCGGGGACTTCGCCGATCTGCTGCCCAAGGCATGGGAAGCCGGGGTGGGGTACGTGCGGTTCACCGGCGGGGAGCCCCTCATGCACCGGGAGATCGTCGAACTGGTACGGGCCGGCGCCGCGGCCGGGATGAAGATGTCCCTCATCACCAACGGGGCGATGCTGCCGAAGATGGCGGAGCCCCTGGCCGGGGCGGGGCTCGCCCAGGTCATCGTGAGCCTGGACGGCGCGTCGGGTGCGACCCATGACGTCTACCGGCGCTCCCCCGGCATGTTCGACAAGGCACTGTGCGGGCTGCGCATCGCCGCCGGGCTCGGTGTCCTGCCCAGGGTCAACACCGTGGTGGGGCCCCATAATTACACCGAGATGCCGCGGCTGCAGAAGGTGCTGACGGAAGCGGGCGTCCGGCAGTGGGAGCTGTCCGCGCTGAAGCTGGACCGGTCGATCACCTATCCCGACCCCGGCCATGTGCGGGCGGTGTGTGACGCGGTCTACGACGCCGACCCCGTTCGGCTGCTGGTTCCCATGGGCAAGCGGTTCTACGGGGACACGCCCGAGGAGCAGGAGCGCTACTTCGTCCACTCGATGACCCCGCGCGCATCCCGCCCGCTGTGCCATGTCGTGGACGACGTCATCTATGTCGACGGCAAGTACGGGCGGATGTACGCGTGCAGTTGTCTGCCGCACCGGGAGGGCGACGGCGGACCGGGCGGTGCCCCGCTGCGTGAGGGCGGGGCGATCCGTCTGGACACTCCGGCGTTCCGCGAGCACGCCGTCCTCTTCCGCGAACGCGGTCCCGAGATGTGCAGTGGCTGTTCCACGACGGCCGCCGGGTACAGCGACGACGTCGCCCGGCTCGGATCGGTGGCGCCATGGCAGTACTGACCCCCGGAGAGGGAGCCCGCGTGCTCCCGCCCGCGGCCCCGCGCCGCCGGGTGCTGCTGGTCTCGCGCGACGACGAGCTGGACTCGCTGCTGGTCCGCAGACGCATCGCCGCCCACCTGGGCGACCTGTCCATGGCGGGCATGTGCCCGGACGCCGGTCCACCGGACGTCGCCCTGGTCTGCGACGACACGGCGACCGCCGTCCGGCTGCTGGAGAAGGGCGTCGTGGTGGTTCAGTTGCGTTCGGGGCATCCGGGCGCGGAGGACCCTCGCCCGCCGGAGCACTCTGCGTTCCGCGCGCACCGGGAGTTCCGCGTGCACCGTCCGGGCTGGCTGCCCGGGCCCTGGCCGCAGGACGACGGCCGGCCCACGGGAACGGTCGCCCCGGCCCGGTCGGCTCGGAACCGGGTCCGCTCGGGCACCCTGCTGCTGATGTCCCTGTGGGGAGTGCCCGACGAGCAGACGGCCGCTTTCACCGGCGGACCACTGCAGGCACTGGTACGGGAGGCGGTCCGCCGCACGGGGCACTGCACCGTGGTGTGCGACACACGGCTCGCCACGGTCCGCCGTGCGCTCGACGGCCGCCACGACGGTGTCGTACGAGCGGTACGAGCCGCCGAGGCGGACGTGGACGCGCTGCACGCCTCGTCCGAAGTGTTCCTGGCCTCCCCCACGCTGACCGCCCTGACGCTCGCTCACGCCCGGCGCTCGCCCCTGACCCTCCTCCCGCCGCTCGGGGACGCCCAGCATGACCTGGCCGGGCGCGTCGCGCGCGTGGTTCCGCTGCCGTCGGCGGACGGCCCCGGTGCGTGGGCGGCGCACACCGACGACGGGCCATGGACCGCGCTCGACCCGGCCCTGGACGATCTGCGGGGCGCCCAGCGCGTCGCCCGCACCCTGCGACAGCTCTCGCTCGCCCCGCGGTGAGCGCCCCGCCCCGGTGCCCGACGGCACCACCGGGCACCTTCGACCCTGGAGCCGCCATGTCCGGGACGCCCGAGACGACACCCGACCCCACCGGCTTCCGCCCCCGGGTGCCGGCCGCGCAGTGGGACGACTGGCACTGGCACATGCGCAAGCGCATCACCACCGCGCTCAAGGCCCGGCAGTGGATCCGGCTCAGCCCGGAAGAGGAGAAGGCCATCACCGGGACGGCCGGGAAGTACCGGTGGAGCATCACCCCGTACTACGCGTCCCTCATGGACCCCGACGACCCCGCCTGCCCCGTCCGCCTGCAGGCCGTCCCCGCACCCGGCGAACTGACCGAGTTCCACGGCGCCGAGACCGACCCGGTCGGCGACACGTACTACCGCCGCACCAACCGGGTGGTGCACAAGTACCCGGACCGCGTCATCCTGCTGGTCACCGAGGCGTGCCCGGTCTACTGCCGGCACTGCACCCGCAAGTTCCACACCACCGACGTCGACGGGACCTACTTCCGCGACGACGAAGGCGGCTCGTACGACGAGGACCTGCGGTACATCGCCGACCACCCCGAGATCCGGGACGTGCTGCTCACCGGCGGCGACCCGCTGTCGTACCGGGACGGCAAGCTGGAGGAGATCGTCTCGGCCCTGCGGGCGATTCCCAGCGTGGAGATCATCCGTATCGGCAGCCGGTTCCCGGTGCTGCTGCCGCAGCGCATCACCGACGAACTGTGCGCCATGCTCGAGCGGTACCACCCGGTGTGGCTGAACACGCACTTCAACCACCCCAAGGAGATCACACCGGAGGCCGCCGCGGCGGTCGACCGCCTGCTGCGGCACGGCATCCCGGTGGGCAACCAGACCGTGCTGCTGCGCGGGATCAATGACGACGTCACCACCATGCGCAGGCTCATGACCGAGCTGCTGCGCATCAGGGTGCGCCCCTACTACCTCTACCACTGCGACAACGTCACCGGTGTATCGCACTTCATGACCTCCGTCGAGAAGGGCTGGGAGATCATGGAGGGCCTCCAGGGCCACATCACCGGCTTCGGCGTGCCCCAGTACGTCCTGACCACGAAGCTCGGCAAGATCCCCGTCGCCCGGCCGTACTTCACCCGCACCGCCGACGGCCTGCTGCTCCGCAACCACCAGGGCCGGGAGATGACCGTCGACCCCGCCGTGTACCCGATCACGGAGACCGATGCGCGATGACCCTCCACAACAGGCTCGGACAGCGCTTCCTGCCCTACGGGGCCAACTACCTCGACTGGCACGACATGCACGAGCTGCGCGAGGCGATCGGGCACGGCGTGCTCTTCCGCTACCAGACGGAGGACGAGAGCCTCGCCTCCCGGCTGGAGCGCCGCGTCGCCCAACGCCTGGGCGCCGCCCACGTCCTGGCCGTGCACAACTGCACGGAGGCCCTGCGCCTCGCCCTGATCTCCAGCCGCCCGCGCACCGGAGCCCTCGTCCACATCCCGGCCGTCACCTTCGTGGCCGTCGCGGGCGCGGTCCTCTCCAGCGGGCTGATCCCGGTGCTCGTCGACGTCGACGAATCCCTCGCCCTGGACGCCACGCTGCTGCCCCCGGACACCGAGCGGGTGATCGTCGCGCACATGGAGGGCGCGGCGGCGCCGGTCCCGCAGGGGATTCCGTACGTCGTCGAGGACTGCGCCCAGGCGCTCGGCGCGCTCCTCCCCGACGGCCGTCACGTGGGCACCGCCGGCTACGCGGGGACGTTCAGTTTCCACCACAACAAGGTGCTCACCTCCGGCGAGGGCGGACTGCTCGTCACCGGCGACCCCGCCGCGTGGGCGACCATGCGCGACTACCACGACCACGGCTCGGCGCGGGTCCCCGGCCGCTACCCGACCTGGAACCCGGACGCCCACTACGGGGAGAACCTCGTCACCAGCGAGGGCGTGGCGGCCGTTCAGCTCCAGCAGTTCCGCCACCTCGACGAACTCCTCGACGGACTGGAGCGCCACCATGAACTCGCGATGGGCGCCCTGCCCGCCCGCACGGACCTGCAGGTCCTGCCGCGCGCCGCGGGGGACGTGAAGATCAGCCTGCGGTTCCGGTGCGAGAGCCGGGAACTGCGCGACGCGGCAGTGGCAGCGCTCACCGCACACGGCATCGCCAACTGGACCCTCGGCAAGTACTTGTTGCCGGAACACCCCGTGCTCACCGGACGACGGTCCCTCTACGCCGACGGCTTCCCCTGGACCCTCGCCCCCGACGGGCCCCTGGCGCTCAGCCGCGACGGCTTCGCCCGTACCCGCGACCTGCTGGGCCGCACCCTGTGCGTACCGCTGTCGCCCGAACTGTCCGAGCAGGACCGGATCCTCGCCGTCAAGACCCTGCGCCAGGTCCTGGAGACCGTATGAGCACCTCCATGAGCGACGACGGGCCCGTCCTGCTGATGGCGGACGACCGTGCCTGCACCTTCACCCGGTACGCGGCCGAGGCCCTGGCCGGCCGGCTCGTCCTGCTGCGCTTCGCCGGGCTCCGCCGGGACCTGTCGGACGACTACCTGCGCGCGACCGCGCACCTGCCCGCGTTCTGGGTACGCGAAGGGGTGCCGCTGGAGGACGAGGCCGCGCGCTACCGCGCGTGGGCGGACGGGCTTCCCGAGCGGCCCGGCCGCTTCTGCAACCCCTCCGAGCCCCGGCAGGCCGTTGCCCAGCGGTTCGCCCGGCTGGCCGGCCTGCCGCACCTGACGGAGCAGCAGGTGCGGTGGGTGCGGGACAAGGCCGCCATGAAGGACCGGTTCCGGGAGATCGGGCTGCGTACCGCGCGGTACGCCCGGGTCGCGGACGCGGGGGACGTCGATCGGTTCGCCGCCCTGTGCGGCTGGCCGCTGGTGCTCAAGCCCGTCGACTCGTTCGCCTGCGTGGACACCTTCCGGCTGACCGGGCCCGAATCCCTGACGGAGGTCGATTTCGGGGCGCGGGAGTGGATGGTGGAGGAGCATCTGGGCGGCACCGAATGGGAGGTGTGCGGGCTCGTCCACGCGGGAGAGGTCCTGGACGCCTGGCCCAGCGCGATGCCGTGCCGCCCGCTGGACATCGTCGACGGTGCGATGAACGCCAACATCAGCGTCGCGACCGGCGAGGGCCCTCCCGCGGACCTGCGGGCCCTGCTCCAGTGCGTCACCACCGGCATGGGCATCGACCACGGCTATCTCCACATGGAGTTCTTCGAGACCGGCGGGGAGATCCGGGCGGGCGAGATCGGCGTGCGGCCGGCGGGCTGCGAGATCACCGCCAACCACGGGCACGCCTACGGGTTCGACGTCTTCGGCGCGACGCTCGACGTCTACCTCGGCCGTCGCCCCGCGCTCCGCTACGGTACGCGCCGCTGCGTGGGCGACCTGCTGCTGCCCCTGCCGGGGTCGGGTGTCGTCCGCCGCATCACCCCTCGTGAGGAACTGCTGCGTATCCCCGGGGTCATCGACGCCGTTCTCAAGATGGAAGCGGGCGATCCGGTCACGGCGCGCCGTGCCTCCCACAACGCCTCGGGGTACGTCCACGTGGCGGGAGCGACGATCCGCGAGGTGGAGAGCCGTATGCGGGAAGTTCTCGATACGTTCACGATCGAAGTGGCTCCCGGGGCGGGTACGGATACGGACCGGCGGACGCGGGAGGCCGGCACCGTGCACCGCTGACCCGCCGCATCCGAGGATGCCTCGGCCCCGTCCGCCGCCGGCCACCGAACGGAGACCCATACCGTGACGAACGGGTTGCCCAGCCGCTTCCTCGCTCTGCTGACGCGCCGTCATGTGGCCGGACCGGCCTGGTGGAGCGTGACCGCCCGGCTGCCTGTGTATCTGATGTCGCTGGCGATGGTGCTGGCGGTCCGGGAACAGGGCGGTGGATACGCGCGGGCAGGGCTGGTGGCCGCCCTGTACACGGCGGGCATGGCGCTGGGCGGGCCGCTCGTCGCCCGGTGCGTCGACCGCGTGGGGCAGCGTCCGGTGCTCCTCGCCACCGGTCTGCTCCACCCGTCGGCGCTCGCGGCGCTGGTGTGGGCGACCGGCCCGCGGAGCTGGGCGCAGCCGGCCGTGGCCTTCGCCGCCGGGACCGTGCTGCCGCCGGCCAACGCGTGCATGCGGTCGCTGTGGGCGCGCCTGCCGCTCTCCGACGAGGAGCGCGAGACCGCCTATCTGTGGGAGGCCCTGCTCACCGAAGTGCTGGTGATCGGGGCGCCGTTGATGCTGGCCGGCCTGATGCTCTCCGGATCCGCCGGGCGCGCGCTGACGGGGGTGGCCGTCGTCGGCGGCGTCGGTGCGCTGGGGCTCGCACTCACCCCGTTGCCTCCTGGGACGCAGGGCATTCGCGAGGAGGGAGACCAGGACGGGAACGGCGCGGGTCCGTCCGGTCTGCTGGGACCGCTCAGGGCCCCGGCGATGCTGTCGCTCGCCACGGTCATGGCCGTGTGCTCCATGCCCATCGGTCTGATGACGCTGGCCATCCCGGCCTTCGTCGACGAGCACGGGACGGTCGGCAGCACCGGCGTGGTCTACGCCTGCTGGGGCGTGGGCAGCGCTGCCGGAGCGCTGTGGCTGGGGCGGTCGCAGTCCGAGGTGGCAGCACACCGGCGCTTCCCGTGGCTGGTGCTCGCCTTTGCCGCGGGGACGGCACTGCCGCTGTTCGCCTCCTCACCGCTCGCTCTCGCAGTGGCCTTGGCTGTGGGCAGCGCACCCATCGCCCTGGTGTCGGCGACCGAGATGAAGCTCGTGAGCATGGTCGTGGACACCCGTCTGCTGACGGAGGCATTCACGTGGGCGTCCCTGGCGACTGTCGTCGGCGATGCCGTGGGCCAGCAGGTCGGCGGGCTGCTGATGGACCCCGTCGGCCCGCGCGGGGTGTTCGCCGCGGCCTCGGTGATGGCACTGGCGGGGGCCGCCCTGGCCTTCGCCTGCCGCGGCCAGTTGGGCCGCGGCCCGGCCGCGACAGCCGGGTGCGCGGCGTGACCGGGACCGGGGCGGGCCGCGCCCCGCCGTTCCGCCCGCTGCCCTTCACTCATCCGTGCAACCGAGCTCGCCGATCAGTGCCGAACGCCGCCGCCACCGTCACCAGCGCCGCCAGAACTCCAGGCCGGCGCACGAACAACGAGGTACCCCTCCATGAATCCTGCCGTCACCGGACAGCAGTACGAACAGCCACCCGCCATGGCGGACACCGCCCCGTTCCGACCTGTCGCCCTCGACGCGTTCCCCTCCGCAGTCGGGGAGTTCCTGGCGGCCTCCGGGACGGCGCCCGTTCCCGTACCGGTCGAAGGCCGCACGGACCTGCTGCTCGCACTGGCCGCCGCGAACAAGCTGTACGACGCCACTCGCACCCCACAGCCGCTGGACGTGGGCGTCGTCCTGGGCGCCGACGAGCTGCCCGACGGCGTGGCGCTCCTCGCCCGGCCACTGGCCCGCCGGTGGGTGGCGGAGGAGGAGCTCGGCGACGGCACGGGATTCCACCACCGGCACCCCGGCACCCTGCTGATCGTCGGCTGCTACGACCGGCTCAACCTCTCCCCGGTGCGGGCGCTGCTCCTGGCGGGCCACCGGGGCGGCGAGCGGGCGTTGACGCTGCTGAGCGGGCGTGACGGCATCTCGGTCGCCTGGCACGTGGCCAAGCAGTACGCGTGCCCGGACGCGGGTGTCGAGGCGCTCGGCCTGTTCACCGACACGGACCGGCCGCCGCATCTGCCGGGGGTGCGCGTCTTCGACGACCGCGACTTCGAACAGGCCGACATCCAGGCCGAGATCCTCGGGACGCGGTGGCGCAGTGTGGTGTTCCAGGGCCACGGCAAGGACGACAGCGTCAATCTCGGCGAATTCACCATCTGCGGCCTCAATCCGGCCGTGCCCGCCGTACCGGGGCTGCTCGGCCCGCGCTGTGCCTACGGGCTGCCCTGCTACAAGCCCGAGGACAAGCTGGTCCCCCTCCACCGTGTCGAGGCCGTCGAGGTGGTGCTGAGCGCCTGCAACAGCGGGCCGCTCGCCGATCTGGCGCTCTACGACCCCAAGTACCAGCTGCTCCTCAACGCCCTCGACGGTCCCGCCCGTACCGTCGTCTCCGCCGTCTCCGTCCACGACTCCGACCGGCCGGAGAACGTCGCCTGGATGCGGGCCGCGCTCACCGGTGCAGACTCCGTGGACACCCTCAACGCCAGCCTGACGGGCTCCCACCCGTATCCGGCGTTCATGCGCTTCGGCATGCCGGGCGACCCCGACCGCACACCCGCGGCGCCGGGCCCGTCCGACCACCGGCCCGATCCCCTGGTCCTCACCACGGGCCGCCGGCTCACCGCCCTGCTCGCCTCCGGCCTGCTGCCGGAACGGCACCCGCTGCACGCCCGGCTGGCCAAGCTCGCGCGCAAGGTCGACCTGTGGGTGGCCCGCCCCACCCACCAGGCCGATCAGTCACCCGACGAGATCAGGTCCTCGCTCGCGGCGGACCTGCAGTCCCTCGACCACGCGATCGCCGAACAGGTCTCCCGCCACCCGGAAGACGAGATCATGAACTATCCGGCGCACTTCGGCGACCGCAGTTCCCTCGATCCGCGCGTCGGCCAGGTCACCTGCCACTGCGGCCGCCCGGCCCAGGAGTTCACCCGCCGCGGGCTGCTGCCTCACATCCTGGACACCACCTGCGCGGTCTGCATGCGCTGCGGGGACGTCACCTTCCGCGTCCCGGACGCGCCGGAGGTGCTCGCGTTCGCCGCCGACGAGGTCGAGCAGGGCGGCGTGCTGGAGGTTCGTGCCTCGCTCACGGCGTCCCGGACGGGACCTGTACGGCTCGGCCTGTTCGTTCCGACGTACCTGCGCGAGGACACCGTCACCGAACCCACCACGGTCAAGGTCAAGGGGACGGGCGGGCAACCCCGTGACGTGCACTTCCAGGTGCGGTTCGCCGCCGCCACCGCGCCGCAGGCGTACTACTTCACGGTCTTCGCCGTACAGGATCTGGCCGTCTCCACCGCCAGACGCCACTTCGGGGTCGTACCGCGTCGCACATGACACGGCCCCGGCACCACCGGTCCAGCTGCTCACCCGACGGACGGAAGGACGGTTGCCATGAAGAACCGGACCAGGCCCGCGATCGAACTCATCGAGCACGACGGCGAAGTGACCCTGAGCATCGACGGCGAACAGGCCATGCAGGCATGGGAGCGCGACCTGATGTGGGCCAGCGCCGACATGCTGTGCGAGCACGGCCACGACTTCTACGAAGTGGGCCTCGGCCTGGGCCTGTCGGCCCTGCGCATCGCCCGGAACCCCGCCACCCGCAGCCACTCCGTACTGGAGCTCTTCGACGAGGTCGAAGAGCTCTTCCGCGCCCGGCACCCCGAGGTGCCGGACAACCTCACCATCGAGCGCGGCGACTTCTTCCAGCGCGTCTTCGAACTGCCTTCCGAGAGCTACGACGGCATGTTCTTCGACCCCGCCCTCGACATGGACGTCTGGACGGACGAAGAGCTGTGGGCCAGGACCATGCCCGAAGTCGTCCGAGTGCTGCGGCCCGGAGGAGTCTTCATCCCCTTCTTCAGCACCAAACCGGAACTCCGGTGGCAGTACGTGACGCACTTCCGCACCATCCGCGTCGAACGTCACCCTTACGTGGCCTACGACACCACCGAGTACACCCACGGCACCAGCGGTGCCGCCTATATCCAGTGCTTCCGCAAGGACTGACGGACCTGCCGACGGCGCCGTCGTGGAGATATCCGCCATGCCCACCGCACAGAGAGATCCGCAAGACTGCTCGGCGTGGACGCACTCCCCACGGACCTGCGCGCCTACCTCCCTGCCGGAACTGACGGGCTCACTGGCCTCGCCCACCAACGTTATGGGGCCGGTCTAGGCTGGTCCGATGACCAACGACTATCCCTTCGCCGACGGCAACAACCTCGCCTGGGGCCTGATGCACGCCATCCTTGGATCCGTCGACTTCTAAAAGGGCCTGGAGTACTTTCTCGGCGCGCGCCAGGACCTTCCCAACGGAAAGTTCTGGCGACCGTCCCCGGACACTGATCCGTTGCCCGGCCCGGTCCCTCCGCCCTGATCACCGCACCCTCACCGCGGTCAACTCTTTTACGCCCGCGCGTTCTTGACCCAGACTCGAAGTTTCCCCAGCATCTTTCCCGTTGCGCCGAATTGCGCCCAGCATATTGATCACCGCGCAAGTACCGAGCAACCCGGCCGTACAGCCAAGGGCTGACATCGGGCCAGTGCGGTCTACCAGGACGCCACCGACGGCCGGGCCGAGGGCAGCCCCCAAGTTGTAGGCGGTGTTGATCCAGGCTCCGGCTTCGGTGCGAGAACCCTCAGGTACAAGTACGTCGACGAGCTGGTAGGCCGTGATCAGGAGGACATCGGTGCAAGCGCCGGCGATCAACAGGGCCATTCCCGCGGTCGGAACGCTGTGCACCAGCGCGGGAACCGCGTAGCAGAAGGCGGATACAGCGACCAGTACGAGCGGTCGGCGGGCGAGGGCACCGCGCAGGCGGTATCTCCCGTACGCCAGACCGCCCAGGATTCCACCGACCGAGAAGAACGTCGTCAGCACTCCTGCCGTCATGGCGCCCCAAGCCGCGACAACCGCGATCTCGAAGATGGACAGCGCCGCTGCCGTACCCAGCACGGGCAGCAGCAAGGACGCGAACCCCGCTGTACGCAAGGGACTTCGGAGGCGGACCCCCGCGGGGGGTGCCGGGCGCACGCTCGCAGGCGTCCGACGCAGGGCCGCTGTCAGTAGGCCGAAGCCGAGCAGCACCAGCGCTGCGATGGCCCCAAGTGCGGCAGGGGCGCTGGAGACCGCGATCAGGAAGACGCCGAGGACGGGACTGAGCGCGAAGACGGTGGACTCGGCGGCGGTGTCCAGGCTCAGCGCGCACTGCCGCTGCGCCTCGTCCGTGGCCAGCTTTCCCCACAGGGTGCGCATGAGCGGACCGACGGGGGGCGGGAACACACCCGTCAGCACCGCGAGACAGGCGAGGATCGGGACGGGCAGGTGGAGGGCGCAGGCGGCGGCCAGAGCGGACAGGAGCAGGGTGTAGCTGACGGCCAAGAACACCAGCGCGGCATGGTGCCGCTCGACCAGTCGGGCCCTGGCAGGCCCGAGCAGGGCGGTGACCAGTCCGAACAAGCCGATTACGGTGCCGGCTACGCCATAGGAACCGGCCCCCTCCCGCAGCGAGAGCAGCAGCGGGAGGGCGAGCAATCCGTAGCAGAGCCGCGCGAGCATGGCGGCGGCGAACAGGCTGCGGGCATGGGGAAGCATGAGGACAGCGCGATAGGACGCGCTGCCCCTGTCGGGGCTTGGCATGAGGATCTCCGAACTGGGCGTGCCAGAACCTGGCCATGGCTCGGCCGGGGCACGCGCGGACATGACGGATCGATGTACCGCTCCACCGGTCACTGCTCGCCATGAGGGGCAGTGCGGGGAGCGGAAGGGCGATCTGTCAGTCCGGATCGGAGATGTACATGATCGGCAGCATAACCGCCTGCGGCATGCGCGCACTACGAATTCCGTCGACGCCGGGGGTCCGGGGAAGCGCACAGCAACGCCAGCCCCTCCGACGGGGTATCCAGCAGAGGGGAGCACTCGCCGGGCGGGCCTGTCCCGAGCACGCGGACTCGGATCGGCGGTCGGCTGTATGGCGTGGTGGCGGTCCCGTACAGCGTGCGAACGCGCCGCCGAAACAGCGCTTGGGCCTGTCGCTCCGCGGCGACCTTGACGGATGGGCCGACTTGGCGACCTGATGGACGAGCCTTGCGATAGGCAGCCGATGCGCTTTCTCCCCACAGGGACAGCCGGCCCCGGAGAGGCCGGTGATGCCGCACTGGACGCGGCAGCGGCGTTTCCCATGGCCCGGTAATGAATTCATGATCAACAATCAGACCGTCAAGCGACCATGCTGGAATAACACGACCTTTTGACCACTCCTTTGTCATCACCCAAGGTCAGCCTGGCTAAGGTATGCCTTCGCTAACCAGAGTGAACCGGCTCCGCGCCGGGAAGGACAGGTATGTGGGACGACGCGTTTCCCAGCTTCTTGATAGGTCTCAGAGAAGGGCTTGAGGCCGGGCTCATCGTCTCCGTTCTCGTCGCCACCCTGGTGCGCGCGGGAGCGAAGTCCCGGTTGCCGCAGGTGTGGACGGGCGTGCTGGCCGCGATAGCGCTGTCCCTGAGTTTCGGGGCGGTGCTCACGTTCACCGCCGCCACGCTCTCCGCGACCGCGCAGGAAGCCTTCGGCGGCAGCCTCAGTGTCGTCGCCGTCGCCTTCGTCACCGCCATGGTCTTCTGGATGCGGCGCTCGGCCCGCAATCTCTCCGGGGAGATCCGGGAGAAGGTCACCGGCGCGCTCGCCATGGGCGCCGGGATGCTGATCGTCACCTCGTTCCTCGCGGTGGGGCGCGAGGGGCTGGAGACGGCTCTGTTCCTGTGGACGACCGCGCGGGCCGCCGGGGAGTCGGCGGGCCCGATGATCGGCGCCGGCGCCGGGCTCGTGATCGCGGCGGCCCTCTGCTGGGGGCTCTACCGTCGCGTACTGAAGATCAACCTGACGAAGTTCTTCACCGCCACCGGCATCGTCCTCGTCGTCATCGCCGCGGGCGTGCTCGGCTACGGCCTGCGCGATCTGCAGGAGGGCGGGGTGCTGCCCGGCAAGGCAGCCTTCGCGTTCGACGTGAGCCAGAGCATCGACGCCGGCTCCTGGTACAGCACCCTCGTGCAGGGCGTGTTCAACCTGACCCCGGCCATGACGTGGCTGCAGGTGGTCGCCTACGTTGCCTACCTGGCCGTGGTGCTGACCCTCTTCGTACGGGGCGTACGAGGCGTGCAGCCCAAGCGCGCGGCCAAGGCGGCCGCGGCGGAAGGCGACACCGAGCAGGGCGGGTCCCCCCAGGACGGTCCGGCCGCCGCGCCGGGCAAGGCCCCGCGCCGCCGCCCCGCGTGGGTGGTGCCCGCGACCGTCGTCGCCGTGCCCGCCGTGGTCGCCGGTGCCGTCGTCGCCTTCAGCGGTTCGAAGCCTTCCGACGGGCAGACCATCGCGGTCTCCGAGAAGGAGTGCGGCAAGGGCTTCTCCGCACCCGAGCCCGGCCGCCAGACGTTCCGCATGCACAACACCGGCGACAAGGCCTCCGAGGTCTATCTCGTCGACCCGGCCTCCAACGCCGTCTACGGCGAGATCGAGGGCCTGGCCCCCGGCACCACCCGCGACCTGGTGGCCACCGTCGGCGGCGGCCAGTACGCCTGGCGCTGCGTCCCCACCGGCGGCAAGGCCGTCACCTCCGCGCCGGTCCGGGTCAGCGGCGGCGGCAACGCCAAGGCCGTCGTGCCCGTTTCCGAGGCGGACCTGGAGGCCCCGCTGCGCTCCTACAAGGAGTACGTCGGCAAGGGCCTGACCACGCTGATCGAGCAGACCGACAAGCTCAACGAGGACATCCGCAACAACGACCTCGACGCCGCCCGTACGGACTGGCTCACCGCCCACCGCACCTATTCCTCCCTCGGCGCGGCCTACGGCACCTTCCAGGACTTCGACAAGAAGATCAACGGGCGCACCGCAGGACTCCCGGACGGGGTGCGGGACAAGGACTTCACGGGTTTCCACCGCGTCGAGTACGGACTGTGGCACGGCCAGTCCGCCGACGACCTGCGCGCACCGGCTCAGCAGCTGACCGAGGACGCCAAGGGCTTGCAGAAGGCGTTCCCCGGCCAGGACTTCGACCCCGCCGACCTTCCGCTGCGTACGCACGAGATCCTGGAGAACACCCTCCAGTTCGAGCTCACCGGGGCCGCCGACCAGGGCAGCGGCTCCACCCTGGCCACCGCCGACGCCAACCTCGCGGGCACCCGTGAGCTCCTCGACGTCCTGCACCCCCTGCTCGTCCGGCGCGACCCGAAGCTGGTCGCCACGGTGAACAGCGACATCGCCCGGGTGCAGAAGCTCCTCGACAGCGCGCACCACGACAGCCAGTGGACGCCGGTCGACCGGCTCGACGCGGACGGCCGGGCCCGGCTCAACGGGGCCACGGGGCAACTGCTGGAGGACCTCGCCCCGATCCCCGACCTCCTCGAGATCCGTAAGTCCGCCTGACCCGCGCTTCGCAGTTGCACGCCCCCGAAAGGAACCACGACATGACCGCCGACTCCGCACGCCCACAGGACGGCTTCGCCGCCAGCCGCCGGGGTTTCGTCAGGACGGCACTGGGCGCGGGCGCGGCCGGAGCCGCCCTGGCGGGCGGCGGCTTCGCGCTCGGCCAGGCCGGTGCCGGGCAGGCCCACGCCGCCGGGAACGAGGACGGAGCAGGCCGGAAGGTCGACTTCCACGGAGTGCACCAGGCGGGCGTCACCACCCCGCAGCCCGCCGCCGCGAGCTTCGTGTCCTTCAACCTCATAGCCGACAACCGCAAGGACCTCGCGGATCTCTTCCGGACCGTCACCGAGCGGGCCCGCCTGCTGACCGCCGGTGGCACCCCGGCCGACCTGGGCGTCGGCGCACCGCCTTCGGACAGCGGCATCCTCGGTCCGACGGTCCCCGCGGACGACCTCACCGTCACCCTCGGCGTCGGCGCCTCGCTCTTCGACGACCGGTACGGGCTCGCCCGCTCCAAGCCGCGCAAGCTCACCCCGATGCGTACCTTCCCCAACGACGATCTGCAGGCCGCCGAGTGCCACGGCGACCTCTCGCTGCAGATCTGCGGGGCCCGGCAGGACGTCGTCCTCCACGCGCTGCGCGACATCGCCCGCCACACACGCGGCGCGATGCAGGTCAAGTGGCGCATCGACGGGTTCCAGAACGCGCCGCGTCCTACGGGTGCGCAGCGCAATCTGCTCGGGTTCAAGGACGGCATCGTCAACCCGGACACGGAGTCCGCGCGGGAGATGAAGCGTCTGGTGTGGGTGACGGACCAGCTGGGCGAGCCGGCCTGGACGGTCGGTGGCAGCTATCAGGTGATCCGCATCATCCGCATGCTCGTCGAATTCTGGGACCGGGTCTCGCTCACCGAGCAGGAGAAGATGTTCGGCCGCCGCAAGGACACGGGTGCGCCGCTCGACGGGGCGAAGGAGACCGACAGCCCCAATTACGCGAAGGACCCCAAGGGCGAGGCCATTCCGCTCACCGCCCATATCCGCATGGCCAATCCCCGTACGGCCAAGACGGACGACTCCCGTATTCTGCGCCGCGGTTACAACTACGACCGCGGTATCGACCAGGTCGGCAACCTCGACATGGGGTTGGTGTTCTGCTGCTACCAGCAGGATGTGCAGCGGCAGTTCGAGGCCAACCAGGAACGTCTGAAGGACGAGCCGCTCGTCGACTACATCTCGCCGACCGGGGGCGGCTACTTCTTCGCCCTGCCCGGGGTCAGGGATGCGAAGGACTGGCTGGGCAGAACGCTTCTGGAAGGCTGAGCCGATCCTGGGCCCTCCTTTCCGCCGACTGGGACAGGGGGGCCTGTCAGCTCGTGGAGGAGTTCTCCAGCAGGGTTTTGAGGCTGGAGAGGAGCAGGGGCCAGGTGCCGCTGCACATGCCGATCATGACGCCGTCCGGGTCGAAGCCGTCGTGTACCACGGTCAGCCGTGTCATGTCGCCGGTCGGCTCGATGTCGAAGGCGACCCGGGTGCGGGGCTCTGTGGCGAGTTCGGCGCGCAGGTTCTCACTGACGCCGAGGGCCTTGGCCCACTCCGGGGTGAAGGTGTGCCAGGTATAGGCGAGGCGCCGGTGCGGGGTGCTGTCGAGAACGACCTGTTCCGGGTCGGCCGAGCGGCCGCCGCGCTCGTCCCACACCATTTCCGAGCCCGGCTTCCAGTCGGTGTCGAAGCGCGTGCCCCAGTACTGGACGGTGATTTCGGGGTCGGTCAGACCCTGCCAGACGCGCTCGGGTGTGACATTGATGCAGGTGGTGTAGGTGATGGTGCCGTTCTTCATGGGAGTGACTCCGATGTCGTGATGAGTACCGGTTGGGATCCGGGATCCGGGCGGATGGTCAGCGTTCGGCACGGCCCTGCCCCTCAGCGGCGCGCTTGATGTTCGCCAGCCGCCGGTCCCAGTCGGAGGCGAGCGCGGCCATCCACCGCGCGGTCGCGTCGAGTGACGCGGGCCGCACCGCGTACCGCACCTCGCGCCCGACCTTTCTGCCGGAGACCAGTCCGGCGGCGTCCAGGACAGCGAGGTGTTTGACGACCGCCTGCCGTGAGACGGGCAGCTCTTCGGCGAGCGTGGTCGCGGTGGCCTCGCCTTGTGCGGCGAGCAGATCCAGCAGCTGACGTCGCGTCGGGTCGGCCAGTGCGGCGAAGACGCTGTTGACCGCCTCTGTGGCGTCGCGGTGCTCGTCTGTCATACGGACAGCCGTTCGGCGCGCACCTTGAGGGCATCGAGCTCCTGGGGCCAACCGCCTGTGTTGTCCCGCACCGCCTTGCGGCGCAGTTCCTCGGATCCGGCCAGCGACGCGAAGCCACTCTCCACGACACGGAGCCTCGTCTTGTCGCCTTCGGGGGTCAGCGTGAACTCCACGAGGGTGCTGTTGTCCTCGCGCAGCTCTTGCCCGGGGAACGCGCTGGCCCAGCGGTACGCCAGGTACGTCGGCGGCTCGACCTTCTCCACGTGTACCGGGAAGTCGCCGTACTCGGGGTTCCTGGCCACCATCGATTCGCCTTCTCTGGCCACGGTGCCGGGCAGGCTTGCCTTGTCGCCCACCCAGAACCCCGGCTCGGCCACGAGCGACCAGACCCGATCCAGGGGTGCCTCGATCAGCGTTTCGCGTTCGATCCGGTCTTCCATCATGACGTGCCTCCTTCATTGCCGAGCATCGATTGCAACTTCAGGGTTGCACGTCGATTCCGGAAGTGCAACCTGGCGGTTGCGCGCCGATTGGGCCAGAGGCTGCCATTAGCAGTCAGAGGCCCCATTTATGCACACACCAATCCACGCACTAAGGTAAGGCTTACCTTTGCAAGTGATCGGAGTCGTTGTGCGTGTGTCGGGATTGAAGGCCGTACTGGCCGTGTCCGTCGTCGGTGGCCTGCTGGCCGGGTGTTCGTCCGGATCGGAGGCCGACAGCGCCTCGCCGAAGAACGAGCGCTCCGCCGGCGGCTCCAGGAACCACGTGGCGGGCGCGACCGAAGGGCCGTCCGCCGCGCCGAGCGCCCTCGCCGAAGGGATGGGGGCCGGCACCGCGAAGGACGGACAGTTCTCCCGCACGGTCAGCCACTACAAGGGCAAGACGAAGATCGACGCCGCGCCCGTACGCATCGCCGTGCTGAGCACCGGACAGCTGGACGACCTCCTGTCCCTGGGGCTCGTCCCCACTGCTTCCACCCGGGCCCAGAACGCCGGGCTCGTGCCCGACTATCTGCGCGACGCCTTCCCGCAGTACAAGCAGCAGCTCGCCGAGATGACCGACGTCGGCACGCGGACCGCGCCCAACCTGGAGTCCTTGTCCGCCGCCAAGCCGGATCTGATCCTGGCCAACGACTCGCTCGGCGAGCTGTACCCGAAGCTGGCGAAGATCGCGCCCACCGTCGTGACGAAGGGCCAGGGCATCAACTGGAAGCGGGACCTGCTCCTCGTCGGCGCCGCCGTCGGCAAGGGCGAGCAGGCACAGAAGCTCCTCGACGACCTCACCGGCGACGCCACGGCGCGCGGCAAGAAGGTCAAGGAAGCCAAGGGAGCGGACACGACGGTGTCCATGGTGCGCTTCACACCCGACCGCACGCGGATGTTCGGAGTGTCCTCGTTCACCGGGTCCATCGCCGCCGACATGGGACTCGCGCGGCCCAAGTCGCAGCAGTTCAAGGCGATCTCGCAGGACATCGGGGCGGAGAGCATCGACGGCGCCGACGGGGACTGGATCTTCTACTCGGTGCAGGGGAAGGAGGCGAAGACCGATGCCGGCAAGGTGCTCACCGGGCCGCTGTGGCAGTCGATGAAGGCGGTCAAGTCCGGGCACGCCGTGCGGGTCGACGACGACCCGTGGTACCTCAACGCCGGCCCGGCCGCGGCGCGCCTGGTCATCGGCGAACTGGCCGAGAACCTCGGCAAGTGACCTTCCGGACCATGCTCTCCCGGACCTCCCCGGCTCCCCTGTCGGCGGCGCCCGCTCCTCCACCCCGGCGTACGGCCGCCTCACACGCAGGCTGGATCATCGTCGCCCTCGCCCTCACCGCGGTGGCAATCGCGCTCAGCCTCACCGTCGGCACCCGCCCCGTCCCGCTCTCCGCCGTCCTCGACGCCCTGCTGCACGGCGGGAGTTCGACGGACCCGAACGTGATGGTGGTGCGGTCGCTGCGCGTACCGCGCACCGAAACCGGCCTCGCGGCGGGCGCCGCGCTCGGCATCGCCGGGGCGGCCCTGCAGGCCGTCAGTCGCAATCCACTCGCCGATCCGGGCATTCTCGGGCTCAGCCAGGGCGCGGCGGCCGGGGTGGTGCTCGCCATCGCCCTCGGCCTGGCGAGCAGCTTCGACGGCTATGTCTGGTACGCCTTCGCCGGGGCCTGCGTCGCCGCGTGCGTCGTCTACGCGATCGCCTCGCGCGGCCGGGGCGGGGCCACGCCCGTCAAGCTGGCGCTCGCCGGAACGGCGTTCGCGGCGATGACGACCGGGGCCACCACTGTCGTCCTGACATCGAGTTCCTCGGCTCTCGACCAGTTCCGGTTCTGGCAGGCGGGCTCGCTGAGCGGGCGCGACGCGCAGACCGTCGTACGGATGCTGCCGTTCCTGATCGGGGGCGCGCTCCTGGTCCTGGCCTGCGCGCGCAGCCTGGACGCGCTCGCCCTCGGCGACGACACGGCCCGCGCCCTCGGCCACCGGGTCCACCTCGTACGGGGTTGCGCGGCGCTCGGCGCGACCGTGCTCACGGCGGCGGCGGTCTCCGCCGCCGGCCCGATCGCGTTCATCGGCCTCGCCGCCCCGCACCTGGCCCGCCGCCTGGTAGGCGGCGCCCATCGCCGGCTGATCCCCCTCTCCGCCCTGCTCGGTGCGGCCGTGCTGCTCGCCGCGGACGTGGCGGGCCGGGTGGTCCGGGCTCCGGCGGAGGTCCCGGCCGGGGTGATGACGGCGCTCGTCGGAGCGCCCGTACTGATCGTTCTCATACGCCGCAAGGGGATGCCGACATGACCGCCACGGCCTACCCTCGATCGGCGGGGCTCACCGCCCTGCGCCTCCGGCTCGTCCGACGTCCCGTCTCCCTCCTTCTGCACCGACGTTCGGCTGCCGTCTCCTGCGTGCTCCTCGCCGTGCTCGCGGCCCTCATGCTCGCTTCCGCCTGCCTCGGGCAGACCGTCGCGACGCCGTCCGACGTCTGGCATGTGCTGCGTGGCGGCGACAGCCCGTACGCGCTCGTCGTCGGTGAGCTGCGCGTGCCGCGCATCGTGCTCGGGGCGCTGGTGGGCGCCGCACTCGGGGCCGCCGGGGCGCTCGTGCAGAGCGTGACCCGCAATCCGCTCGCCAGCCCCGACGTGATCGGCGTCGGGCACGGCGCGGCGGCCGCGACGGTACTGGCCCTGGCCACCGGAACGGTCGCCTCGCCGGGTGCGCTGCCGGCCGTGTCGGTGGTGGGCGGGCTGGCCGCCGCGGGCCTGGTGTACGCGCTGGCCTGGCGGCGCGGCATGCAGCCGAGCCGGTTCGTGCTGGCCGGGGTGGGAATCGGCGTCGCGCTCTCCGCCGTCGTCCACCTCTACCTCACCGATTCCGAACTGGACGCCGCCGAGCAGCTCAAGCTGTGGCTGACAGGAAGCCTCAACGGACGCGGCTGGGCCCAAGCGGGACCACTCGGCTGCGTCCTGCTGCTCTGCCTGCCCGCCCTGCTCTGGGCGAGCCGCGCACTCCGCCCGCTCGGCCTCGACCCGGACACCGCCGCCGCGCTCGGCGTCCGTGTCCGACGAACGCAGCTGGGCCTGACCGCACTCGGCGTGGTCCTCGCGGCGAGCGCCACCGGCGCCGCGGGCCCGATCGGTTTCGTCGCACTCACCAGCCCCCAACTGGCCAAACGCGTCGCGCGCACGCCACAACTCCCGCTGTTGTGCTCCGCGTTGACGGGGTCGGTCATCGTGGTCGCCGCCGACCTCGCGGCCCGCACGCTGCTCACGCCATTGGAGATCCCGGTCGGGGCCCTGACCGCGCTGGTCGGCGGGCCGTATCTGCTCTGGCTGCTCGGACGGTCGGGCTCCGGGCGCTGATCGGGAGTTCATCCCTCCACGCCACGCCTCAGCGGCCGGGTGGCTGGTTGCCGTTCCCGGCCGGTGACGCAGCCCGTCCGGGAACAGCACTCCCCCGCCGGCCTGCGGGCCGCGACGACAAGGCCTGCTCCAGCCGCGCCGGCGATGCACTCCCTAGTCGCGGAAGGCAGGGTTGGTCCACTTGGTCGGGGTGGCCTGGATGTCGTTCCACATGTCGGTCCACCACTGCTGGCCGCTCTTGCCCGTGATCGCGGTCAGCACGCGGTCGCCGTCGGCGCCGAAGCCCTGCCGGCGCACCTCGTTGTTGATCTTCTGGATGACGCTTTCGCCCAGGGGGTGCTTGTGGGCGATGTAGTTGAGCATGTAGGCGGTGGAGTTGTAGCCGTTGTTGTAGTTGGTGCCGCGGATCTGGTCGAGGCCCGGCTTCTCCTTCAGGTTGTAGACGTACTTGCGGTAGTAGTCCGCCTGGCCCTCGTTCAGCCACCCTCCGTTGGCGGCGTCCTGGACCTGGTGGGTGAGTTCGTGGATGAGCGATCCGATGTCGCCCGGATTGTTCATCACATAGCTGGGACGGAGAATGATCGACTTCTCGTTGTTGTACTGGGGCTTGGCGTTCGGCTCGAACACGGCCGCGACGCCCGGGTTCTTGAAGCTGTCGTGTCCGGCGTCGTAGACGACGTTGATGCCGGGCTTCACCTGGTACGCACCGCCGGTCATGAACTGCTGGATCTTCGCGTACTGGTCCTGGAGCACACCCTTGTTCCTGTCGAACCAGGAGCGCAGGTCGTTCGGGTCGTAGCCGCCGGCGTTGACCATCTGCAGCGTGACGGGGACGTTGGGGGTGGGGGTCGGGGCGGTGGCCTTGTCGAGGTTCCACTGCTGGGCCGGGTCGGCGGCGTTGCAGGGGCGGGCCGCGGTGCCCAGGTCGGTGAGGCGGGTCAAACAGGTGTCGCCGCCGGAGCGGTCGGTGTTGTGGAGCAGCCAGCCGCGGCTGTTGGAGAGGTTCTTCAGCCACCACTGCTGGTTGGGTCTGCTTATGTAGTTCCAGGCGGCGACGGAGTTGTTGCCCAGGTCGCGGTCGACGGCGTAGTTGGTGCGGGGGATCTTGATGCTCCAGTTCCCGGTGCCGTCGTCGGTGACGGTCCAGGTCTGTTCGGTCAGGTTCTCGTTCCAGTCCTTGACACGCACGCCTGCGCCGTTGTTGGGGCTGTCCCACTGCAGGGCTCCGCCTGCGTAGCTGGAGATCCGGTAGGTGCCGCCGGATTCGGGGAGGGGTTCGGCGGCGTGGGCCGCCGTGGCGGTGAGACCACTGGTGAGGACGGTGGCGGCTGCCAGCACGGTCATCGTGATCGATGAGTAGCGGATGCGCATGAATGGGCCTTTCAGCGGGGCACTCCATCACGGATGAAGGCCATTGGCGTTGGTCGGTGTTGTGCCGGGGCCGGCCAGGGAAACGGGGGCGGGGTGCGTGCCGCGGTCCGGACCGGCCGCCGGAGGCGGGTCCGGCTGGAACCGGACCCGCACTTGTGACCCCGGGCGGGCCGGAGACCGCACGGCGAGGCGATCGCGACGTCCTCGACGCGTCCCGGGCCTGCCCGGCGTTCCGGTCTGCTACTGGAGCTTCCACTGCATGGAGTCGAGGCCGTCCGTGGTGCCGCAGGAGGCCACCGTCAGCTGGCCCTCACCGCCGGGGGCACCCAGGCACAGGTCGCCCTGCTTGCTGCGGATCGTGTACCAGCCGGGGTGGCTGGGGGTGGCGCGGAACTTCCAGAGCTGGTTGTCGGATCCGGTGCCGTTCACCTGGTGCGACCAGGCGGTGCCGTTGGAGAAGTTGTAGT
The DNA here is from genome assembly GCF_003391135.1 of Streptoverticillium olivoreticuli subsp. olivoreticuli. Lineage (GTDB taxonomy): Bacteria > Actinomycetota > Actinomycetes > Streptomycetales > Streptomycetaceae > Streptomyces > Streptomyces blastmyceticus. Next base: position 832,894 of record NZ_CP031455.1, read on the forward strand.
CCAGGACCCGGGCGTCGGCGCCCTTGAAGCCCTGCCCCTCGGTGTAGCGGTTCTCGATGAGGAAGTAGCCGTTGCCCTTGTCCCACAGGTGCCACTGCTGGTTCTGGGTTCCGGTGGCGTGGTAGCTGTAGACGGACGTGCCGCTGTCCGTCCGGTACGCGTAGAGGTCGGCCAGGTTGTTGTTCCAGTTGGTCAGGGTCGTGACCTTGTCGTGGGCCGGCTGGCCGTTGCCGGAGCCGTCCAGGGAGCGGAACACGGCCAGGGCCGCGTCGCGCCAGACCGCTGCTGCGGGGTCCTCCCCGAGGCTTCCGGAGAAGTTGCCGATCTGGGTCTGGCTGCTGTCGAAGGTGTCACCGTTGAGGACGGGGCCGCCGCTCGCGCCGCCGGACAGGTCGCTGTCACCGGTGCAGGGGCCGCCCCTGCCCAGGATCTGCGGCGGGTTGTCCGGGCCCCAGTAGGGCTGCTTCACACAGGTGTGGAACTGGTTGGAATTGGCGGGTATGCCCGCGAGCACCACCTGGTTCGGCAGAGAGGTGGTGCCGAACTGGTAGCCGGAGGCGCCGACGGCGTCCTGGACGTGGGTGCCGTTCTGGGTGTTGAGCGTCAGGAACGCGGTGTCGCTGTTCTGCGGGGCGTTGGTGAAGTCACCGACGACGCCGAGGGCCCGGAACGTCCACTTCCCGTACGGGGCGTGCTCGGTGCCGTCGGCGTCCTTGGAGTAGCCCGGGGTGAACTCGTACGTCGCCTTGGGATTGATCCGGCCCTGGTCGTCATGGATGATGCAGTGCCGCGCGGTGACAATCATGTCCTTGCTGTCGCTGGTGATCACGTTGCCGGTGCACCCGTTGGTCCACCACATGCCGGGGTTGTTCTCGTCGGGCCAGGCCATGCGGATGCGACCGCTGGTGGCACGCAGCCGGGTGTCACCCGGGGAGCCGGCCGCGAGTCGGCTCTTGCCCTTCTTCTGCTGAGGTGCGACGGCGGGTGCCTTCACGGTCTGCCCGGCGCCCGGCGCCTTCTCCTTCGGCTGCTCGGCCTTCGGCTTCCAGTCCTGCAGCTTCCCCTTGAACTCGCGGAAGGTGCCGTCCTTCTCGTGCCGGCTCCAGAGGTCACGCTGCTGGGCGTCGGTGGCCCCGGCCCGGGCGTAGGCGCCGCCGTCCGCCGTGTGCGGTGCGGACGAGGCGGGAGCGGCCGGAGTGGCGGCGTACGCCTGGACGGTGGGGAGAGCGACGGCCAGACTCGCGGCGGCGAGCGTCAGGGTGATGGCATGTCTGCGCAACGGAAACTCCATTTCATGCGCGGGTGCGGATGGTCCCCGGACCGTAGGCGCCTGGGATCGCCATCCGTTCGACAGCCGATAAATGACCGGCCCGCGGCACGAGGCGCACAGCTCGTACCGGCGCCGGTTGTCCGAACGGCCGGTGGGACCCCACCGGGTGGTGATCCGGCTGCGGGTCCGGAGGTGCTCCTGCGCCCGGAGGAGATGTTCAGCGATGCAAGATCGTTTAGCCTGACCGACTGTCCGAGCCTCCGCACCGGCGACGGAGGCTCAACCCACCCTGAGGAGCACGTTGTTCGATCTCATCGTCATCATCCGGGTCTCCAAGACCCCAGATATCGGCCTGGTTGCCGACGCTTTGAGCCAGATGCGCCCTTTGTGTCTGGCAGAGGACGGCTGCGTCAGCTGGGAGGCCTACCAGTCACACGAGGAACCAGGCCGCTTCGTCCTGGTCGAGCACTGGGCCAGCCGCGCCCACTGGGAGGCCCACGACGCCGGTGACGCCATCCAGAAGATCTACATCCCGGAGATCATGCCGCGCATCGAGCGCGAAGTGCATCCAAGCGTGCGCGTTCGCGGCAGGCATGAAGGGGTGACCGGGTGAGCCTGTAACGTCGTTCGAGCGACCTTGGCGGGCGCCCGTGTCCAGGAGCGCCCAACCGCGGTCAGGGCCATTTCAAAAGGGGCGCCGACTCCTCAGCCGACCAATACGCCACCTGAGCGCAGGCGGGTCTGGACCACCAGCTTGTTCAGGTCGTCTCCGGCATCTGTTTGGTTCGGCAGCGTCGTCGACTGCTCGGCCTCGCCCAGAGCCGCGTGGAGGGCTTCGACATCGGCCGTCAGCCGTTCGTGCGAGGGCGCGCCGTCGAGCGTGGACAGGTGGCCGTGCTCGGCCGCTGCCTTCGCCGCCACGAGGTCCCGGACGTAGTCCGGTGCCCGCACGCTGTCCAGCAGCGTCGGCAGGTCCGCCTGGATCTCGTGGGCGCGCATCAGGTGAATGCCCGTGAGCAGAACGCGGAACGTGTAGAGGAGCGGTTTGAGTTCGCCGGTCTTCCCGGGTGCGGGTCTCCTGCGCCGGCGTCAGCCCCAGGACGTCGCGCAGGGGCAGCAGGTGGACGCCGCGCAGGTGGTGTCGGGGTGTTCCGGGAGCGGGCTCGTGGCCAGCGCCCGGCCCGGACGTGCGGACAGCTCGTCGCACCAGGTGCGGACCTCGTCCCGGAGCAGTTCGCCACGGCGTACGGCCGGCAGGCGTTCACGGTACGGGCCGGCATCGATGTACACGGCGCCGCTCCCCTGCGGCAAGATACCGCTGATCATCAGGCGGAGCATGTGCATAATGCGCTCCCAGCGCGGCTCGCCCTCCCACGGGCGCTGGGCAAGCTCCCACCTCCCAACCCCCCAACCCGCCAACCGCAACGCCGATATATACCCATAGTGTGACGAATCGAGCACCAGGTAAGGTGGGCGCGACAGCACATCGTGAACCGGAACAAGGAGCAGACGTGAGCGCGTCGGCGTCCATCGCCCTGCAGCAGGAGATCGCCCGGGAGCTCCAGGTCGCCGAGACCTTCGAGGCCGAGCGGGAGATCGAACGCCGGGTGGCCTTCCTGGCCGAGCGGCTGACCTCCACCGGTCTGCGCTCCCTCGTGCTCGGCATCAGCGGCGGCGTCGACTCCACCACCACCGGCCGGCTGTGCCAGCTCGCCGTCGAGCGGGCCCGGGCCGCCGGGCACGAGGCGCGGTTCTACGCGATGCGGCTGCCCTACGGGGTCCAGGCCGACGAGCACGACGCCCAGCTCGCGCTCTCCTTCATCCGGGCCGACCACGTGCTGACCGTGGACATCAAGCCCGCGAGCGACGCCGCGCTCGCGGCCTCGCTGGCCGCCGACGTGAGCTTCCGCGACGCCCACCACCAGGACTTCGTGCACGGCAACATCAAGGCCCGGCAGCGCATGATCGCCCAGTACGCGGTGGCCGGCGCGCACGACGGCCTGGTCGTCGGCACCGACCACGCCGCCGAGGCGGTCTCCGGCTTCTTCACCAAGTTCGGCGACGGCGCCGCCGACCTGGTCCCGCTGACCGGTCTGACCAAGCGCCGGGTGCGCGCCGTCGCGGACGCGCTGGGCGCGCCCGCCGAGCTGGTGTGGAAGATCCCGACGGCCGACCTGGAGACTCTCGACCCGGGCAAGGCCGACGAGGACGCGCTCGGGGTCACCTACGACGACATCGACGACTTCCTGGAGGGCAAGCCGGTGGACGAGCGCGCCTTCGAGACGATCGTCCGCCGCTACCGCCTCACCGACCACAAGCGCCGGCTGCCCGCCGCTCCCTAGCTGCCTGCTCTTGCTTGGCGCCGTACACGGCTTACTGCCGCGGTGCGGCGAGTCGGATGGTGTCCCTGCGGGCGCCAGCCTGGCCGGGGCCGGCCGGGCCGGCACCCGCACGGCAGATCAGGGTCGGCCTGAGCACGCTCTCTCCCCGAAGAGCAGGCCGCGGTGAAGTTTCTCGGATGCGGCCGCAACCTCGAGGGGTGTCGCACGTCTGGTGGGTTGAAGGCGCCCTTCAACCGTTGTTCCAGACCGTGTTTCCGTCACTCGCTCGGGAGAACCTCATGTCTTTGCACGCCAAGTGGAACTACCGTCCCCGCCCCCGTGTCCTGGGTGCCGTCACCGGGGTCGCGCTGCTGCTGGGCGGCGGCTTCGCCGCGCAGGCCGTCGCCGATTCGAGCCCGAAGCCGGCCCCCGCCGCACCGAAGGTCATCACGACCGGGGACGCGGCAGCCCCGCAGGCCGCTTCGAAGCCCGACGTCTCGAAGTCCGCCGGTACCCCGAAGGTCGTCGACGCGGGCAAGCCCGGCGCCGGAGCCGCCCCGGCCGAGAACGCGCCCCGGGTGATCAAGCCGGGCAGCGGGGTCCAGAAGTAGCAGCAGCGACAGCACCACGGGGCGGGCCGGCCTTTCCGCAGGCCCGCCCGCCCCTCCCGCAACGGATCGAGGCCCATGCAGTACGCCATTCCCGCAGCGCCGCCCTGGTGGTCCCGTCTGCTCTTCCGCATGCCCCGGACCGGGGGTGCGCCGGTACGGGGACATCGTCTGCGGGCACTTGGTACGCCGTACGACGACGAGCTGCCGCCCACACTGACCGATCTGTACCGGGCACGGCGACTCGACATGGTGCGGCTCGCGCTCTTCCTGGTGGACGATCTGCACACCGCCGAGGACGTCGTCCAGGACGCCTTCGCCGCCATCTGCCGCACACACGGCACCTCGCTGGACGGACTCCAGGACCCCGGGGCCTACCTGCACACCGCCGTGGTCAACGCGTCCCGCTCCGTACTGCGCAGACGTCGCACCGCCCGCGCCTACACCCCGCCCCATCAGGGTTACGGGCCACCTGTCGACGAGGGACTGCTGCTCGCCGAGGAGCACCGTCAAGTTCTCGACGCACTAGCACAATTGACGCAGCGTCAGCGCGAGGTGCTGGTGCTGCGCTACTGGTCGGAGCTGACCGAGGCGCAGATCGCGCATGCGCTCGGGCTGTCGCGCGGCGCGGTGAAGTCCACCGCGAGCCGCGCGCTGGACGCCCTGGAGAAGAAGCTGGGGGCGGGCCGATGAAGCCGAATACCGAAGACCGCCGGTCTACGACCGAGGACCGGCTGCGCACCGCGCTGGCCGCCCGCGCCGCGCTCGTCACGCACCGCGATCTGCGCCGCGACGCACCCCCGCAGGGACGCACCTGGGGCGTGCACCGGGTGCGCAGGGTTGCCTTCGCCGCGCTCGGTGTGGCTGCTGCCGTGGTAGCCGTATGTCTGCTGGTGCTGCTGCCGAGCAGCCCGCGGGACCCGGCTCCGGTGCCGCCCGCCGGCACCCCGGGCATCAGCGAACCGCCGCCGTCCACACCTACACGCCCGGTCGACCCGTCCGCCGCGGACCCCCATGTGATCGGCAAGCCATAGATCACGGCGGCGTAGTCGGCGATCCCGACGCGCACGCCCGGCTCACATCGACCGACAGCTCCGTGCGACGGGCTGCCCGAGGACGCGACACCCAGTCAATCGGCACAGGGGGGTAGCCCCACCCACAGTGGGCGGACAGCGGGATCCCTTTCGTGATCTTGCCCGGGGATGCTGGATCCACAGGCCAGTTGCTTCCCACCGACCCCACAGGAGTTCTTTCGTGTACGAGCGTGCAGGGGACAAGTTCCGTTCCTCCAAGCGGCGGGGCTACCGACGCGGGGCGGTCTCGACAGCAGTCGCCGTGGCCGCCGGCATCGTGGCGATCGGTGCGCTGGCGGCGCCCCCGGCGGTCGCCGGCTCCACGCCGGATGGCGTCCAGCAGAGCCTGAACGCGTTGGTGCGCGACGACGGTCTTCCCGCCGCGCTGGCGAGCGTCAAGGGCCGCGACGGTCGGACCCGTACCTACACGGCGGGCGTGGGCGATCTGGACACCAAGGCCAAGGTGCCCGTCGACGGACAGGTCCGCATCGGCAGCAACACCAAGGCGTTCACCGCCGTGGTCATGCTGCAACTGGTCGCCGAGGGAAAGGTCGACCTCGAGGCTCCCGTCGACACCTACCTGCCGGGACTTCTGCGCGGGGACGGCATCGACGGGCGCACCGTCACCGTCCACCAACTGCTCCAGCACACCAGCGGCCTGCCCGACTTCGCCGAGGCCCTCGATCTCGTCGCCACGCGACGCCAGTACTTCGAACCCCGCGAACTCCTCGACCTGGCCCTCGCGCGCAAGGCCGAGTTCCCCCCGGGCACGAAATGGGCGTACAGCAACACGAACTACCTGGTCGCCGGCCTGATCATCCAGAAGGTCACGGGGCGACCGGTCGGTGAGGCGATCACCCGGCGCGTCATCAACCGCATCGGACTGCGCCACACCTACTTCCCCTCCCCCGGGGACATGACCATCCAAGGCCCCCACCCCCAGGGCTACTTCCCGGAGAAGACCGGCGGGCCCCTGCGTAATTTCACCGAGATAGACCCGTCCTCGGCCTGGGCCGCCGGTGCGATGGTCTCCACCAACACCGACCTCAACCAGTTCTACGGCGCGCTCCTCGCAGGCCGCCTCCTCGCCCCGGCGCAGCTCGCCCAGATGCGCGCCACCGTCCCCGCCGACGCTCTGGGTCACGGCACCCGCTACGGCCTGGGCCTGGAGAGCAGGCCGCTGTCGTGCGGCGGTGTGTACTGGGGTCACGGCGGAACCATTCCGGGATACCGGACCCGCGGAGGCGCCACCGAGGACGGCCGCGCCGTCGACATCGCGGTGACCACCGTCCCGACCGGCGCGGCCGCGCAGCACTTGGAGGAGGCTGTGGACACCGCCTTGTGCCGCTGAACCCGGGTGCGACGTGGGAATTGATCCCATCAATCCGGAGTTCATGGGCCGTTGATCCGCCTCTTGCATTGTCTCCCTGTCGGTCGGACGGGCGTTCCTGCTGCGGAAGTTGCGAGCCGTGAAGAGCGCGGCCGGAAATTCCGTCGGCACCCGGTTCGCGATCCCGTCCGCATTCCACGCCGCAAAGGGAGAAAAGCATGAGAACGATCAGTGCAGCGCTCAAGGGCCTGAGCATCGCGGCCGCCGTGGGCGCCATATTCGTGGCGGCGCCCGGAACCGCCTCGGCGGCGACGCCCGATGTGGTGAAGGCCACCTCCGCGGGAGCGGGGAGCCAGACGTTCGCCCTCACGATCGATGACGGGCCCAGTCCCACATGGACGAATCAGGTCCTCGATCTGCTGAAGGACCGCGAGGTGAAGGCCACGTTCTGTGTCATCGGCGACCACGCGCGCCAGTATCCGGACCTGATCAAGCGGATCGTCGACGAGGGCCACAGCCTCTGCAACCACTCCATGCACCACGTGAATCCCAGCACGCAGAGCCCGGACCAGCAGCGTGCCGCCATCCAGGAGGCCTCGGACGCGATCCACGCGGCGGCGCCCGGCGCGCCGATCAACTACTACCGGGCGCCGGAAGGCGGTTTCACCCAGGACGCCACGCAGTACGCCGCGAGCCAGGGCATGCAGCCGGTCGGCTGGTCCGTGGACACCGAGGACTGGAGGCTGCCGGGTGTCGACGGGATTTTCCAGAACTACAAGAAGGAATTCCAGGGCGGCGGCGTGATCCTCATGCACGACGGCTCCGAGGAGAACGACCGCAGTCAGAGTGTCGAGGCGATGGGCAATATCCTGTCCGATCTCGCCAACAACGGCTACACCGATGATCTCCCGGCCGTGCTCGGCTGATCAGGCCGCTCCACAGCGGTCCAACCGATCCGCATTTCCCGACACTTCGAGATAGGTGAATTCCGTGATGCATTCCAAGAAGAAGCTCAGCCGCGCTCTTGCCACCGTCGCGCTCGCCGCGGGCCTGGCGTCCGCCGTCGCCGTCCCGGCACACGCGAACAGCAGCAGTGACCCGCAGAGCTGCACCGCCTCCTGGTACGGGGCCCCCGGCGAGATCCCCGACAACTGGCCCACCGCCAGCGGGGAGCCGTTCGACCCCGAGGCGATGGCCGCGGCCAGCCGTGACCTGCCGTTCGGCACCGAGGTCCGCGTCACCAACACCGACAACGGGGAATCGGTCACCGTGAGAGTCAACGACCGGGGCCCGACGGACACGAGCCGCTGTATCGATCTGACCAGGGGCGCGTTCAGCCGGATCGCGGACACCGACCGGGGGCTCGCCGCCGTGACCCTCGAAGTCCTCGACGACTGACGCCCGTAGCGGACAGGCCCGGCGGTCCATGACCGCCGGGCCTGAGGCCTGCCGGTTGCACCGATGCTCACTCTTTCCAGTGATTGTCGTGCAGCGGTCACACTTCTGCGTCGCCATCCGTCATTGCAGTGACAGCAACATGCAAGCCCATAGGGAGATGACGATGGAAGCACGTTCGATCACTGCTGAGATTCCGATGGCGCCGCGGATGGCCGATGACCCGCTGGAGCTCGTGCCCGAGCTGGCGGAGGTGTCGGCGGCACTGTTCAAGGCCACCGGCAACCGGTCGGTGCCGCGGGCCACGATCAGCCTGGTCCAACTGCGGGCCGGCCAGATCGTCGGCAGCACCTACCTGACCGTTCTGCACACGGGTTTCCTGCGCAAGGCCGGGGAGACGGAAGACCGGATCACGGCGGTCTCGTCCTGGCAGGACGCGCCGTACTTCACCGGTGCCGAGCGTGCCGCGCTGGCACTGGTGGAAGCCGTGCTCCAGCCGTCCGCACACGGCGAGAGGGTTTCCGACGAGCTGTACGCCCTGGTCGCCGAGCACTATGACGACAAGGCGCTCGCCACTTTGATGATCGCGATCGGGCAGGTCAACTTCTTCATCCCCATCGCGCTCATCGCCAAGCCGGTCCCCGGCCGGTCGTTCACCGATCCCTGGAAGTAGGACCACCTGGGCAAGCCGGTCCTCAGGGCTTGCCCAGGCAGTAGGTCAGGAGCGGTGGCCGGGAGACTTGGCGTTCCGTCGAGTCCCCGGCCGTCCCCATGGCGCGATGGGCGCGGTCAGTCGCACTGAGCGGTGGCGCACAGCTGCCACCGCCCCGACCACCACCCGCTCGGAAACCCGTCATTGGGCGCCACCTCGGTGGTCTGCCACGTACGGTCACTGCGATTCCACTCGTGTGCGGTCACCTTCAGCCGTTTGTCGGCCAGTTCGGTGACGGTGTTCGGCTGGCTCAGTCCGACGCTTGCTTCGGGCACCTTGCCCATGGACTCCGCGGGCTTCCAGACGCCGTCGGAGCTCAGCTGGGTCCGCGATTCCATACTGCGGTCCCACAGGGTGGAGGACGCCATGGCGATGAGCGTCCCGTTCGACCTCTTGAAGAGCGTCAGGAAGCCGTGGTACGGGGCAGGGTGCAAACCGAAACCCTCGGGCGTGGACCACTCGCCACCCTCCGGGCCCTGCACGGAGTGGCAGAATCCGCCGTGATCGAGCCAGAACAGCTCAAGCCCGCCCGCGGCGTTCTCGATCGCGTTGACATAGTCGGCCTTGGGGCCGACAGTCCCTGCGCTGACCCGCTCCCATTCCCCGTAGGCGCCACCGGGCTCGTCCTGCGCACGGTGCCACACGAAGGACAGGCCCTGTGTCGCGGTCGCGTCGAGGAACATCTGGAACTGATCGACCCGGCCATCGGCGCGGGGCACGGAGAGCGGACTGCCCAACGGAACGCTCGCCACCCCCTGCACCCCGTAGTCCATGCTGCAGCCACTCGGCGCCGCCACCGCCGACGCCCCGGTCGGCGACATCACCAGCGCTCCCGCACATGTGAACGCCAGCACCACGGCGCCGCGTACAGCACGTCTCAGTGATCTCCCCATGACCAACAACCGCCCTTCCCTTGGCGATTAACGCACCCGCTCGCATTTTGTTGTACTGGGAAGCATCCTTGTGCCGCTGGGCCGAGCGGTCGGAGTGCGGTTCCGGCCAAGCCGTACGAGAGCCCGACTCGCACACGTCGAGGAGGCCGGTCGATCATTCGGAAGGCTGCGGAGACAGGAGTGCGTAACGGTCGTCTGCCCATCCGGGTCCCGGCAGCACAGTGCGGCGGGGCCCGCCGGCTCCCGGCCGACGGGCCCCGCCGCACTGTGCACAGCTGCAGGCATCAGGGCAAGGCGGTCAGCTCTTTATGGGCATCCTTGGGGTTTTGCCGGGACATAGATCGTTCCTACAACCGCGCAGACAAAGCTCGGCAGTTCGTTGTCGGCATGGGCGGGCGCGGCCGCGACCACGCTCCCGAGGGAGAACATGATGCCTGCTGCTACTGCAGCGATGACGCGACGGATGTTGTTGATGGCGGGCCTCCTGAGAGTGATGACGGCGATTGCCACCTGGAGATGCTCGGAGAGAGGCTCTCCGGCCGACTGGTCATCGAAACGCCTGCCCAGGGGCTGTACGGGCGCTTGGAGGGGAGTGCTCCGCCATGCGCGCCCCGGCTCACGCCGGGTGCCCACGCCCCAGGCGCATGCCCAACCGTCGTACCCGGTAGATGCGGCGGTCGTCCACCCAAAGCCAGCCGTCGGCCAGCGCATACCGCCCCTGTGCGTCCTCGCCCTCCTCAACGATGTCGATGCCGACGGTGACCAGGCCGTCAGTGGGCACGACCTGGCCCCGATAGCGCCAGGTGAACTCCCCCGCCGTCAGCGGTTCGAGGGTGGCACTCGCGGCCGGGGCGTCGGAGGCCGTGTTCAGGAGGTGGAACTGCAGGAGCTGGGCCATGGCCTCCACGCCCAGGGAGCCGGGCTGGACCGGGTCCATGAAGAAGTGGGCCTTGAAGAACCACGCGCCGGGGTCGACCGGCTTCTCCGCTCGCAGTCTGCCCAGTCCGGCCGGGCCGGCGCCGGGCCAGTAGCCGGTGACGCGGTCCAGCATCCGCAGCATCCGGCCGGGCAGTCGAGGGCCGCCAGGGTCGCGGTCCACCGTGAGGTCGGCGCGGTATTCACTGGGCCGACTCCACTGAGCGCGTTCCTCGTCCTCGGAGGGAATCCCGGTCTGCCGGGCGAGCGCGGTCTGCGGGAAGAAGCCGAAGGTCGAGGTCAGGGTCATCAAGGGCGCCCCGTCGGCGGTGCAGTCGACGGTGAAGGAGACGATCGTGGTGTCCCCGTGTCGTGCTGAGCCGGTCAGCTCGACTCTGGTGCGCAGCGTTCGTACGCCCGGTCGTACGTTGGTGTGCAGCCTGCAAGTGCCGTCGAGGTTGCGGAAGACGAGCCGGGGGCCGGCGGCGATGGAGCGGTCGGTGGTGCGGACGGCGAGCCAGCCGCAGGGCTGCAGTGCCACTTCCATCAGGACGGCGTAGGGCATCACGGGGGTGCCGTTCTGCTCGAAGTACCAGACGTCCTGCGGTACGTCGTACTCGGCGACGATCGTGCTGCCCGGCCGTGGGTCGTCCAGGGTCGCGTCGATGGACGCGATCCGGCTCATGAAGTGGTAAGGCGGGCTCGGCAGGCGGATGACGGTAGCGGCCTTGTCCAGGACGGAGGCCGGGGGACCGAATGCCTGGCTGGGGCTTCCCCACGCGCAGGCGAGCAGGGAGGGGTAGCCGAAGGCGAAGCCGTTCTCCGTGGCCACCGGGCGGGGTTCGCGGTGGCCTGCGAGGCCGCCGAGCTGCCGGGGTTCGAGGTGTACGCCGGTGGTCTGTTCGCGGTGTGGTCCCAGGTGCTGCCAGTGCTCCAGCGGGGCGTCGCGCACCAGGCGCAGTGCCAGGTTCTGGCCGTGGAAGGCGTGGACGCCGTCCACGCTGACCATGACCTCGGCGTGGAGTTCGGGCTCGGGTCCGGCGCGCAGGCCGCCGACGTGGACCTCGTAGACCATGTGCCGGCTGGTGGGGGTGGCCTGGCCGCGGCAGCGGGACCGGCCGGTGATGCCGGGTACCGGCTCGAAGCGTGCTCCGTCGTGGTGGATGGTCAGTCCGAGCGCGGCCAGGTGGAAGGCCATGGCCTGCTGGGCGCCGTGCATCATCAGGGTGCCGGGCAGGACGGGGTCGTTCTTGAAGTGGCCCTCGAAGTACCAGGAGTCGGGGTGGATGCGGATTTCCGCTCGCAGGTATCCGCGGCCTTTTGCTCCTCCGGTCGGTTCGAAGGCGGTGACTTCGTCGATGAACAGGAGTCGGCCGCTGTCGATGCGGGGTGTCCGCACGTGGGAGCGGGTGGCCTTCCAGGCGGGCCCGAAGCAGTCGTAGGGCCTTCCGTCGGCGAAGGCCCGGACGGCCTCGGCGTCGAACCGCCGAGCGGTGGGGGGAGGGTCTACGGGGTCGAAGGGCAGGTCCGGGGAAATGGTCTCGCCCGGGGCCCATCGGATGCCGTCGGCCGCGGCGAGCTCGGCGTCGGTGAAGAATCCCGCCTGTCCATTGCGGAGGCTGACGATGAGCCGGTCACCGACGAAGCAGTCGTAGTGGAAGAAGAAGAGCCGGGTGCCGAGGTGTTCGGCGTGGCCATCGACATGGATCGCGTAGCGCAGGGTCTGTCCCAGGCCGGGCGCGGTGCCGTGGTAGGTGGCTTCGCAGCCGAGCAGGCGGTAGACACGTTCGCCCCGGTTGAGCAGATCGATGCCGAGCCAGCTGATCAGGAGCAGGTCGGCTTGTCCGGCTTCCATCAGGAGGGCGCCCGGGATGCGCCCGGTGGCGTCGAGGAACCAGCGGTCGGGAGTGAGGTCGGTCTCGGTCCAGATGGTGCCCGTTCCCATCGACCCCGGTTGGGCGTCGATTCCCGTGACGCGGTCGACCAGCAGGAGCGGCGGTCCCGGGAGCCTGGTCTGACGGCGGTAGTTGTCTTGGGGCGTGAACAGCGGTCCGAGGAGCGCGGAGACGGGGCCGTCCGCCAGCCGTTCCAGCTGGGCCCGGTCGAACTTCGGTCCGGGCAGCCCGGGTTGCCGAGACGGGGGTGGTGTGCCGGGCTGGTCGGGCGCGGTGCACGTCGGGCCGCCCGTCATCAGCTGCCGTCCGTGGAGGTAGCGCTGGTGCAAGGTGGCCTGCTCCGTGAGGTACTGCGTGTGGAGAACGGTGACCCTGGTCCGGTGCCGTGCGATGGCTGCGGCGCGGGCATCCACCGGCGGGACGGTCAGCGGCGCGGCTGACTGCTGCCCGGTCGAGGGAGGCTCGTGGCCCACCGAAGACAAGGCCGGTGCCGGCTCCAGCACGGTGACGAGACGGCCCGGCACGGGCAGCCGGACGGCGGGGGGATGTGCGGGCACACGCAACACCCGCATTACCGACGGCGCGTCGGTGTCCACCGGGCCGAGCCGGCGCAGTAGCGGTGCGGGGTCGCAGAGCCCGGCTGCCGCCAGGCGCTCCACCGACCGGCGCAGGCGGTGCTCGGCGCGCCCGCCGGGTTCGTCGAGCGCCACCGCCAGGTGTTCCCGCCCGTCGAGGATGCGGCTGATCCATTCGGTGCACAGGGAGCGGGGGCCGTGCTCGATGAAGACGCGGACGCCGTCGGCATAGGCCCGTTCGATCACCGCCGGGAAATCGACGGTCCCCAAGGCCTGTCCGGTGACAGCGTCAGCTGCGCTCTCCTGGGTCGGGAGGTACGGTTCGGCGGTGTCGCCGCGGTAGAAGCGGACGCCCGGGACCGGCGCGGTGGGCCGACAGTGCAACCTGTGCCACGCTTCGCGGACCATCTCAAGTTCCGGGGCATGAGCGGCGATGTCGTAGTCGAGCCGGATCGAGTCGTGGGGGAAGTGGTCCCGCACGACGGCGGCACAGGCGCGCTCCTCTCCGCCGATGACGCAGACACCGGGGGCGTTGATCGCCATCAGGTGCACGGCCGGCTCGTCGGCGACAACCTCCCGAACCCGCTCCACCTGTGCGGTGACAAGGTAGTTGCGCCAGCGGCGCCCGGTGATGCCCTTGTCCTGCCAGGCCCGGCGGATCGCCCGGAACTCACCCGCCACCTCGTGGGTGAACAGCGTGCTGCGCCGGGCGTCCTCGGCCAGGGCCGCGGCGTCGGGCCATGCTTCCAGGGCGACCAGCGCGGAGGTTTCCCCCGAGGAGTAGCCGATGGCCGCGTCGGGTCGCAGGCCGAGCACGTACCGGGTGATGATCGTGTGCAGGGCGGCGAGCCGAGTGGTGGCCCAGATCCTTCCGAGCACATCGGTGTCCGCGAAGTCCGGTGGCGGCCAGGGGGTACCACCGGTGTCGCAGCGCCGTCGGGCGGCTTCGGCGAGGTCCGGGAGGGCGAGCGTCAGCTCCCTGCCCATATTCGGGTAGGCGGCCGAGCCGTTGGTGTACACGAAGGCGACCTGGCCGTCGCGCCGGGCGGGCGCGGCGACCAGGCGGGCGGTGCGCAGCCGGACGCGCCGTTGCGGGCTCTCCAGGACCGGGACGACGGCCTCGGCCGTGCGCAGCCCTGCCGCGAGGTCGGCGAACCGCCCCGGCCGTGGTCGGACGTCGTAACGCAGGGCGGTGACGGCGGTCGCGACGGCCAGCAGGCCGCCGGCGGCGTGGGGGGTGCCGAACAGCGCGGAGTTGTCGCAGCAGTCCGTCGCGCCGTCCGGGGGAACTGTGCTCACCCGCAGGTCCGACGGGCCACCGCCGGTTTCGTCCAGGAGCGCCAGGACCGGTTCCCCCGCCCGCTGTGCGTCCGGCAGGCGTTTGAGGACGAGGACGACCGCGGCGTCTCCCGGTTCCCGGTCCACGCCGAGGTCCCGCAGGGCTGCCCGGTGCACGGGGTCGTGCGCGAGGTCGGCCGCTCCGACGATCACGGCGTCCGCCTCGTCCGCCCGCAGGAAGCGGGCAGCCAGGCCGAGGGCAGCGGTGCCGGAATCCTCCTCGGCCGATACGGTGAAGCCTGGTCCGCCCAGGTCGAGTTGGCTGTTGATGCGGTTGGCTACGATGTTCATCATCGCGCCCAACACCCCGGCCGCGGTGCCCGGAGGGGTGAAGGCGTCCGAGAGCCCGGTCGGCGGGCCGGGCGGCAGGGGCAGTCCGGAGCGCTCCCAGAGGGTGTCGATGCGCCGCCGCGCGACGTGTCGGCCCACCTGCGGGTCGACACCTGCCCCGATGACGACGGCCGTACGCAACGGCGGCAGGGTCACCCCACGGGCTGCCTCGCGCGCGGCGTCGAGGATCAGCAGTTGCTGGGGCAGGGTCTCCCGCAGGTCCACGGGCGGGAACCGCAGTCCCTCCAGGGCGAGTTCGACGGTGTCGCGCTGCTCCCGAGCCGACCGCCCCGTGCACACCGCGGTGACGAAGTCCTCGGTGCCACCGTCCCGCCCGACCCGCACGGCGAGCGCGACCACGGCGACGGGAACCTCCTGCGCCCGCACGGCCGGAACGGGAGGGGGCGGCGCGGCGTGTGCGTCCCAGGCGTCGAGGACGAGGTGGGCGTTGGTGCCGCCGAACCCGAACGCGCTCACCGCGGCCCTGCGCGGTCCGGGCCAGTCCTCGTGTTCCGTGAGCAACCGGAGGGGCCCGCCCTCGAGTGTCGTGGGGGT
This sequence comes from Streptoverticillium olivoreticuli subsp. olivoreticuli, assembly GCF_003391135.1. Taxonomy (GTDB): domain Bacteria; phylum Actinomycetota; class Actinomycetes; order Streptomycetales; family Streptomycetaceae; genus Streptomyces; species Streptomyces blastmyceticus. The sequence continues at coordinate 848,104 of NZ_CP031455.1, forward strand.
ACCGTCGTGCGGGGGTGCCGGCCGCACGCCCGCTCCGAGCGCGGCGATCGCTTTGAGCACCGCCGCCGCACCCGCCGCGGTCAGCAGATGGCCGACGTTGGCCTTCACCGAACCGGCCGGCAGGGCGCGGCGGGCGGCGAAGACCCTCCCGGTCGAGCGGACCTCGACGGCGTCGCCGACGGTCGTTCCGGTGGCGTGGCACTCCAGCAGCCCCACGGACTCCGGCGGAACGCCCGCCGAGGCGTAGGCCGCGCGCATGGCGCGTTCCTGACCGTCGGCGTCAGGGGCGATCAGCCCGGAGGAACGGCCGTCGTTGCCGAGCCCGATGCCGCGCACCACCGCGAGCACCTGCCGCCCCTGGGCCAGGGCATCGGAGAGCCGCATGAGCGCGATCAGGGCGGCGCCCTCGGCCGGGACCAGTCCGTCGGCTTCCCGATGGAACGGCCGGCTGCGCCCGGTCGGGCTGAGTGCGCCCATCACCGCGAACCCACCGTGGATGAGCGGGATATCGCAACGGCTCACCGCGCCCGCCAGCATCAGGTCCGCCGACCCGTCGTGGAGCCGGTCGCAGGCGAGCTTGATGGCGTACAACGATGTGGCACACGCCGCGTCCAGGGCGTACGCGCCGCCCTCCAGCCCCAGTGCGCGGGCGGCGAGCAGGGACGGCAGTCCGGAGTTGAAGCGGTTGAAGGCGTGCGGACGGGGCGGAACCGATGCCAGCAGGGCGTCGCGTACCGGGGGCTCCTGGGCCGAGAGCCACACGTGCTCGGTGTGGCGGGCGGCGGCGGTCGAGGGGTAGGAGAGATTGCCGAGCACCAGGCCGACACGGGGCGTTGCGGTGGCGGGGTGCCCGGCCTCGACCAGGGCCTGCCGTCCTGCGTGCAGGACCCACTGGAAGAGGGGGTCCAGCCTCAGGATCTCCGAGGGGGCGAGGGTGTATCCGGTGGGGTCGAAGGCTTCCTCGAAGCCGCGGACGACCCCGCCGATGCCGGGGTTGGCGCGCCCCGGGTTGTCGGGCGCGGAGATCGTGGGCACCCCCCAGCGGTCCTGCGGGACCGGGCCGAGGCTGACCCGGCGGGCGGTGACGTTCCGCCAGAACGCCTCCGGGCTCAGCGCGTCGGGCAGGACGCAGCCCCGCCCCACGACGGCGATGGGTTCAAAGGACATCCGTGTCCCGCCTCCCGTCGTCCTCGTCCTCTCCCTGGAACGTGGGCGGTTTGTCCGGTCGTTGGATCAACTCGACATCGAGCAGGTCGGCGAACGGAGTGCCGTCCTGGTACGTCAGCCGCAGATGACACCGAGCGCGGGTGCCCTCGGTACGGACGGGCAGGACGGTGCAGGTGAGGGGGGACTGCGCGGGGCCCCGGCGGTGGCGGTGAAAAGCGCCGACGGCCATCGGGAAGGCGGCGTCTCCGTGGACTTCACGTGCCCAGAGCGCGGCGAGTTGCAGGGCACCGTCGAGGGCGGCCGGGTCGGTCTGCCAGCTGTCTCCTGGCCAGCCCAGCGCGGTCACGCCGGCGAGGGTGCCCCGGGCGCCGGCCGGGCCCATCCCCTCGATGCTCGCGAGCGCGCGCATCATCGGGCCGTGGAAGAGCAGGTGGTCGCCGTAGATCCCGCCCTGCTCCCAGGTCGGCAGGTCGATGGGCACGTCCGTAGCAGCGATCCAGGTTTCGCCCACCGGGTTGTCGTCCGCCTCGGCGCGTGCGCCGCAGTGCAGACGGTCCGTGGCCCAGCGCACCTCCACGTCCAGCGAGTCGTGCCTGTGTGCGTGGCTCGTGCCGTGGAGGGTGAACTCCTTGTCCTGATTCCCCGCTCCGTCCCAGGTGGCGGGTTGCAGCACCCGGACGTCTCGCAGCGTCAGGGCAGCGGCCCCGGGGATCCAGTTGTGAGCGGCCGCGAGGATCCATTCCAGGGTCTGGGCCAGGGGCAGGACCGTCCTGCCGTGGATGCTGTGGTGGGCCAGCTGTGGGTGGATCGCCGGGGTGATACGGGCCCGGGCGGGCTGAGCGTGCCGCAGGCCGGGTGGTGGAAGTGCGGTGGGGTGTTTCTCATGTGCGGAGCCCGGAGCAGGCGCAGCCATGAGGAGAACGCGGCTGTCCTCGCCCGAGTGGGTCATCTCCTCGACGAAGGCCTGTGCTCCGGCCGGAATGCTCAGCAGGGGCACTCCGGCCGACGCGAAGTGGTCCGCCAGTACGGGGGTGACCATGCCGCCCTGCCAGGGGCCCCATGCCAGGGCACTGACCCGGCAGCCGGGGCGGGCGGCCGCCTCGGCGGCGGCCACGTGGTCGAGCGTCTCGTTGGCCATCGCGTAGTCGCTCTGCCCCGGGTTGCCGAAACGGCCCGCCACGGACGAGAACAGGCAGATGAACCGCAGGGGGTCGGCCATTGTCGCGTCCAGGAGGGTGCGCAGCCCAGCTGTCTTGGTGCCGAAGACCTCGTCGAATTGTTGGTCGGTCTTGTCGGCGACGCGCTTGTCCGCCAGCACGCCGGCGCCGTGGACGATGCCGGTCACCGGTCCCCACTCGGTGCGGACGGAGTCCAGTGCGGCGCGGACGGCATCGGGGTCGCGGGTGTCGGCCGGGATGTAGCGCACGGGTGCGCCGGCCTCCTCGATCGCGGCGAGGGTCGCCCTGATCTCACGGACGGCGAGAATACGGCGGGCCTGCTGTGCGAGGGCGGCAGGCGCGTCGGCCGTGTTCCGCTCGGCGAGGGCCCGTACGAGGCCGGGTTCGTCCGCTTCGGACGGCAGTCCCGGTGGTTCTTCCGCCAGTTCGGTGCGGCCCAGCAGGGCGAGGTGCGGCTTGCGGGCCCGGGCGAGCGCGGTCACCGCGGCGGCGGTCACACCGCGAGCCCCGCCAGTGACGACGAGGACGTCGTCCGGGCCCGGGCCATCGGCCTCGGGGCCCGGCACCGGGAACGCTGCGGCCGGGACAGCCAGCGTGGTCACCCTGCTGCCGTCCGCGGGCAGCCCCACTTCCAACAGCGGCCCCCCATGGAGCAGTTCATCGACTACGGCATCGGCCACGGCCTGCGGTGAACGCCCGGAACGGGCGCAGTCGACGGCCTTGAGCACGGCCTTGGGCCATTCCCCGGCGAGCGTCCGGACAAGGGCCACCAGGCCGCCGAGCCAGGCCCGTTCACCGTGGCTTCCCCCCACACCGAAGTCGCCCCCGGTGTCCTGCACGGTGACGAAGACGCCGCCCTCTTCCGTGAAGCACGGGGCCACCAGGCGCGCAGCGATGAAGGCCTTGCGCTGGACGTCCAGCATGGCATCGCGGGTGAGGTCCTCGGCGAGACCGCCCAGAAGCAGTACCGCCCGCGTCCGAGGAGTGGGAGCATCGACCGTTTCGGCCGGTACTCCCCGCGCGTTCAGACGCTCGGCCACGAGGGCGGCGAGACCGGATCCTCCGTCGACCACCTGCAGAGGCGCTTCTCCCAACCCGGGCATTCCCAGCCCGCTCGGCGGTACGGGCACGGTGCGCAGCGTGTAACGCCCGAGAGTGGAGGAAGCCGGCCCTGCCGTCAGGGCAGGGCGGCCGGATGCCGACTCCTGTGCCTGCGGCAGGGCCGGCTCCGGGCCGTCAGCCAGGGACCTCAGTTTGTCGACGACCTGCCGGAGCGTCCGTAGGGAGACCAGTTCCGCGGGATCTCCCTGAGCCTCGGGCAACTCCCCCACGCGCTGGCGCAGCAGAGAGAGGATTTCCACGCGTTTGATGGAGTCGATGCCCAGCTCGGACTCCAGCTCCATGTCCAGATCGAGCATATCGACCGGATAACCCGTCCGTTCGGCCACCACCTCCAGCAAGGTCTCCTCGAGCCGGGCGAGGTCGAGCTCCACCGGAGACGGTGCGGGGGCGTACGCACCGGCGGGAGCGGTCACGAGTTCGGCTGCGGAGGGTGCCGGAACCATGATGTTCTCCGGCTGCCGAAGGACTGGTGCCTCGGTGCCGGACACATGGCCGACGTCACCGGTCTGTTGCGGCATCACGGCATCGGGAGAGCCGACGAGAGCCGCGAAGGACATCTCGGACATCTTCAGAAAGGCCATGTGGGCCTCGCTCACCGACCGCAGATAGACGGCATGGGCGTCGACGGTCTGACGCTGGGCCTCCTCGATCTCGGCCACCCGGCCGTCCTGCCCGGCGTCCGCGGGGAGGCCGTACCCGGCCGGGGCGGGCATCAAGGGTGGCGGCACGGTCGGTGCGGGCGGCATGGGTGACGCGGGTGGCATCAGCAGTGGGGGTGTGGGTGGCACGGAGGATACGGATGGTCCGGGTGGTACGGCCGGTTCAGGCGGAACCGCCGACGCGGGCGGTGCAGGTGGCACTGTCCGCGGCGGGGCTGTGATATCGCCCCCGGGAAACATCGCGGCCGAGTCGGCTCGGGCGGGTGCGTGCGGGCGTGTCAGCCAGGCTGCCCCCTCCAGCCCGGCTGCCGCCTGCGGCGGGTAGCGCCGCCCGAGGTTGCCGCCGTCGATCTGTACGGTCATGCCGCGCCGTCGCTTCTCCTCCGGGGGCCGGGGCAGGGCGTAGTGCCGCCAGTAGGGATCGAAGTCCAGAGCGATCCCATGGACGGCGAGGCGGGCCAGAGCCTCCTGGAACGCCGTCACCCCGTGAGTGCCACGGCGGTCGAGGGGGACGGCCAGGTGGGGGCGGTCGCCGAGGATCCGGTTCACGAGGCCGGTGAGGGTGGAGTCCGGTCCCGTCTCGACGAAGGTCCGTACCCCTGCCGCGTACATGGCCTCGATCTGGTCCACGAACCGCACGGGTTCGGCCAGATGACGGGCCAGACGGGTACGGATCCGCTCGGGGTCGTCGGGGTAGGGGGCGGCATCGGTGTTGGAGAAGACCTCCAGGTGGGGCGCCGTGACACCGATGCCGGTCAGGGTCCCGGCGAAGGGGTCGCGGGCGGCCGCGACGAGGGGGCTGTGGAAGGCGGCTGACGTGGCCAGCGGCATGGTGGCGATGCCGGACGCGGCCATCCGGCCGGCCACCGCCGCGATCGCTCCGGCCGTGCCGGAGACGACCGTCTGCCGGGGGGTGTTGAGGTTGGCGATCCACACGTCCGGCACATCGGCCTTCTCCAGGGCGTCACGGGTCTCGTGCTCCCCCGCCTGGACCATCAGCATCGCGCCTGGGGTCACCGCTGCGGCGGCGCGCATCGCCTCGCCCCGGCATCGGGCCAGGTGCATGAGCGTTTCCGCGTCGTAGGCGCCTGCCGCGTGCAGGGCGGTGAGCTCGCCGAGGCTGTGGCCTGCGACGCAGTCCGGTCGGAGGCCGAAGTCGTCCAGCAGGGCCAGGAGCGCGACGCTGTGCGCGGCGATGGCCGGTTGTGCCCACTCAGTGGCGGTGAGCAGCTCCTGCTGCGCGGCGCGTTGTTGCCGGGGCACGGGCGGCGGGAAGACCACGCGGTGCAGGGGCGTCCCGTCATGGCCGGGGCCACCGTGCGCGTCCCAGACCGCCAGTGCCTCGGGGTGGTGTGCCGCCAAGTCGCCGCCCATGCCCACGTACTGGGACCCCTGGCCGGGGAACAGGAGGGCGAGACGGCCCGGCTCGGCCGACCCCTTGCCGAAGTGCAGTTGCGGCGAGGAGGGGCTCTCCCCCGCACGCAGCGCGTCCGCGGCCCGGTCGAGGCGCTCGGCGAGTGCCGGGGCATCGGCGGCGATCACCGCGAGCCGCCGGTCGGCGCCGGGCCGGAAGCCTTCCTGGCTGCGGCGGGCCAGGGCGGCGAATCCGCGCTCCGCGGACGCGCTGTCGGCGTCCGCGGCCCGCCGCAGCTCCTCGATACTCTCGCGCAGGCCGTCGGCGGTGTCGGCGCCGAGGAGGAAGAGTTCGGTCGGGGCGGTGCGCAGCCGGGGCCGGGCTTCGGCGCCGTCCCGGCCGTTCCCGGACGGCAGGTGTTCCTCGAGCGTGACGTGGAAGTTGCTGCCGCCGAATCCGAAGCTGGAGACGGCCGCACGCCGTGGCGCCCCGGCGGCCGCGCGGACCCAGGGGCGGGTGACGCTGTTGAGATAGAACGGGCTGTTCTCCATCTCCAGGCCGGAATGGGGGCGCTCGGCCTTGATGGTCGGCGGCAGTACCTTGTGGTGCAGGGCGAGGACGGCCTTGAGCAGTCCGACCGCCCCTGCCGCGCATTTGGTATGACCGATCTGGGACTTGATCGATCCCAGCGCGCACCATTGCCGGTCGGCGCGGCCGGGCGTCTCGAAAACCTCCCGCAGGGCGGTGAACTCTGCCAGGTCACCCGCCTTGGTGCCGGTTCCGTGGGCCTCGACGAGTTCCACGCTGTCGGGTGTGTAGCCCGCCTCCTCGTAGGCCCGGCGCAGGGCCATGACCTGTCCTTGCGCCCTCGGTGCGTAGATCGCGGCGCCGCGTCCGTCCGAGGAGCTGCCCAGGCCGCGGATGACCGCGTACACGCCATCCCTGTCGCGTTCGGCGTCCGCCAGCCGCTTGAGCGCGAACATCACGACTGCTTCGCCGAGCATGGTGCCGTCGGCGTCCTCCGAGAAGGGGCGGCATTCCTGTGTCGGGGACAGTGCCGGGGTCGCGGTGAAGCAGCTGAACATGCCGATGTCGTTCGACACGTCGACGCCCCCGCCGATCACCAGGTCGGCGCGGCCGAGAGAGAGTTCGTCCAGTGCCGTGGACAGGGCGGCCAGCGAGCTGGCGCATGCCGCGTCCGTGGTGTGGTTCGTGCCGTGCAGGTCGAAGTGGCTCGCGATGCGCCCGGCGACGACGTTTCCGAGCAGGCCGGGAAAGGTGTCCTCGTCCTGGTCTCGGTAGTGCGCCGCGATCCGGTCGCTCACCGCCTGGGCCTCCGCCTCCGGCAGGCCGTGCTCGCGCAGGGCCTTGAGCCAGACCGGGCGCTGGGCGCGGGCGTTGGACTCCACGAGCAGGTTCAGTGCGGCCGCGCCGAGGATCACGGCGACCCGGTCGCCGGGCGGACGGACGGCACGGCCGTCGGCGGCATCCCGCAGGACCTGGTCGGCCACCAGCAGCGCCAGCAGTTGGGCGGTGTCCGTCGAGGCGAGGGTCTGCGGTGGGATGCCATAGGCCAAGGGGTCGAAGTCCACCTTGGGGAGGAACGCTCCTCGCCGGGTGTAGACCTTCTCCGGTGTGCCCGGTACGGGGTGGTAGTAGTCGTCGATCAGCCATCGGGTCGGGGGGATGTCCCGCATGAGGTCGCGGCGGTCGAGAATCAGCCGCCAGCTCTGCTCGACGTCGCGGGCGTCCGGCAGCAGGGCGCCGAGGCCGACGACCGCGACAGGCACTCTGCCGCCCGGAAGTGGCTCATCTGGCATGGTACGTCCTTCCGTTGCGGAGCGGGGCGGACAGTCGGGGCACACGGCGGGCTCTGCTGCGCCGGGCAGGTCTAGGCGAGCCGTCGGGGCCGGGGGACGAAGGCGGCCGCGGGGACGGGGACGCCGTAGCTGCGCAGTTGGTGGGCCCGGGTGATGACGGCCGCGCCCTCGAGGAAGTTCAGTGCGATCTGGACCACGTCGCGTCGGCCGGGTTCGGCCAGGAAGCTGTGCGCCGCCCAGCGGTTGAAGGCGCCCATGGCCGGCCCGCACCAGATCTGGTAGTCGGCGCGGCGCTCGGTCCGTCCCGAGACCGCCCAGCGGCTCGACATGCCCAGGTACCAGCGGAAGACCAGGGCCATGCGGTGCCGGGCGTCGCGCTCGGCCCGTGTCACCTGGGATGGGTCCCGTTCTTCCCAGAACCTCCGGGTCTCGTCCCACACGGTCCCGAAAGAGGTGCGCAGGACGTCCTGTTCGACCTTGGCCCGTTGCGAGGGAGGGACGTCGTCCCAGCTCTCGTAGTCCCTGTAGAGCTCGTAGAGCCGGGCCGAGCGCGGGGCGAAGAACGTGCCCCGGCTGAGGACCTGGAGCTTCACCCCCAGCTCGAACATGTCGGCGGCCGGTGCCATGGTCACGTCGGCGACGTCGGCCCGTGCGAGCATCCGCTTGGCGTCGTCCGACAGGCCCGCCTCTCGCGTGGCCTGGTTGACGGAGCCGGTGACCACGTACGCCGCGCCCAGTGCGAAGGCCGCGGCCACCGCGGTGGGTGTGCCCAGCCCACCCGCCGCCCCGACCCTGATGCCGCGGTCGTAGCCGTGCGCGACGGTGAGTTCGTCCCGCAGGGCCAGCATGGCCGGCAGGAGGACCGCCAGCGGCCGGTTGTCGGTGTGCCCGCCGCTGTCCGCCTCGACGGTGACGTCCTCCGCGACCGGCACCCGGGCCGCCAGCTCGGCCTCGGACGCGGTCAGCTGTCCCCGGTCCAGGAGAGCGCGCAGCAGGTGGGCGGGGGCGGGTGACATGAAGGGCCCCGCGACCTCGGGCCGCGACACCTTGGCGAACAGGCGCGCCCCGCGCAGGATCCGGCCCTGCGGACCACGGCGCAGCCCGCTGGCGGCGACACGGACCACCGCGGGGGTGAGGCCCATGAACGCCGAGGCGGAGACGGCCGGCACGCGGTGGCGCAACGCGATGTCGGCGACCCGTTCCTCCAGCGCGGGTTCGCCCGGTGAGTGGATCAGGTTGATGCCCCAGTTGGTGTGCCCCGCGAGCCCGGCGGCCAGGTCGGCCACCGCCTGTTCCACGCGTGCCGGATCCAGTCCGGCCGCGCCGAAGAAACCGAGCATGCCGGCCCGGGCCATGGCGGACACCATGGCCACGGTGGCGATGCCGTTGGCCATCTCCCCTGCGACGTAGGGGAATCGCACACCGTGCGCCTCGCCGAAGGAGCGGTCGCCGAGCCACTCCGGGTAGAGCGGTGGCAAGGTGCCCAGCAGAGGCAGCCCCTGCTGTCCGCCGACGGCCGGGGCCGTGGAACCACCGACGGCGACTCCGACACCCGGCGCGGCCGGGGCGCTCACAAGGTGGACGGTTTCCCTGACGCGGGCCGCCACCCCCAGGATCTCTTCCGGTGACCAGGCGGCGGGACGGTCGCCCGCGTACCACCGCGCGAGGGGGACGGCAGCGAGGGCGGCCCTGGACGGGCCGACGGTCGTCATGCCGTGTCCTGCGCGACGGGCGGAGCGGGGACTGCGACCGGCGATCCCCCTGCCGCCAGTCGCAGCGACGTGTGGTCGACGGTGCGGGGCAGCGGACGGCCGGGGCCGAGCCGGTGCGACGAGGACAGTCGCCAGTCGCAACGCAGCAGTTCGGTCAGCAGGGTGGCGCTGGTGAAAAGCACGAGGTTCCTGCCCGGGCACTCGGCGGGACCGCGGCTGAACGGTGCGATCGCCCAGTCCGCCTCGGCTCGCCCGTCGAGCCACACTTCGGGCTCGAACCGGTCGGCGTAGGACAGGCGCCGGGCGTCACGGTGGAAGTACGAGCTGCAGAAGATCACCGCCGTGCCCGCAGGGAGCGTCATGCCGCCCGGCCAGTGCGTCTCGACCGTGGTGTCACGCAGGAGGGCCAGGGACGTGGGCCACAGCCGCTGCGACTCCAGGACGCAGGCCTGGAGATACGCACGATCGGCGCGAGCCCTGGTCGCCTCCGCCGGACGGCCGACGAGGAGGCCGAGCGCGAGGTAGGCCCCGATCGGGGCGGCATCGAAAGCGAAGAACCAGTGCTGCATCTGGGCCACGGGCTTGACGTCGGCCGTGGCCGGGGTGTCGCACACCGCGCGGGCGAGGCCGCCCGGCTCGGGCAGGTCGAGATACCGCTGCGTGCGGGCGAACAGCTCCCTGCGCAGGGAGTGCCTTTTACGGTGCAGCATGAGCCAGTTGCCATCGCCGCGCAGCTTGTCCCGGAGCTCGGTGATGCGCTCGTCGTCGCGGGCGGCGTCACCGAACACGATCCGGCGCACGATGCGTTGGTACGCGGCGTGGAACCGCTTCCAGGTGAGCGTGCCGCCGGCCGACAGCGGCCGGGCCTCTTCCCGGATGGCTTCCCGGAAGATCCCGTGGAACCGGTGCTCGGCCGCGGGGTAGTCGAGCGCGGTCTCGTTGAACCTGCGCCGCCGGGCACGGGCGGCACCCGGAGTGATCAGCACGCCGTCCGGCTCGAAGTGGGAAAGGGCAGCCGATTTCTCCTTGTTGGCGGCTGTGAACGACGTGCCGGTCTCGCCCAGCACCCGGCGGACGTCCTCGACCGAGAGGAGGACGAGGCCCTGCCTGCCGGGGACACCGACCAGCACCGGCCCCGGACCGTAGCGCTCGCGCAGCCGGTCCAGGGACCGGCAGGCCCAGGCATTGGTGTCCAGTCCGGCCGCCAGCCGGACCGCAAGGGGACGGCGGATGATCACCCCTTGAGCGAGGTTGGGAACCAGACCGAGGGCGAACAATCGCGCGACATCCGACCAATTGGCCAGGGTGACTTCTTGGGCCATGGCTGAACCTCCCTATTCCGGCCAGCCTTGTGAGGAGGCTGCCCCGTGTTCTCGTCTCTGATGCGCGAAGCGACTGCACGGGCTGCACGCCGGAAGCACGCAGCGGATACGGTTCCTTCTGCCCGGCGAGCCCTCAGCCCGGGCCGTGATCAGTGACCGCGAGGAAATCCCGGATGTCCTCGACCAGTTGCCAGGCCATGTCCTCGAGCACGTAATGCCCGGCGTACGGGTACAGATGAAGCGCGGCCCCGGGCAGTCGCCGCGTCCATTCCGCGAGGACCAGGTCGCCGTAGAGGGGATCGCGCATTCCCCACCCCAGGAACACCGGCACCTGGGTGAAACACACCAGGGCCTCACCCAGGCGCTGGGCGTGCGGCCAGCCGGCGTCGGCGGGGCTCAGGGGGATGTCCTGGACGAAGCGCACCAGCGTCGACCGGTCGCGCTGCCGCCGGTAGGGGGCGGCGTAGGCGGCTCGCACCGCGGGCGGCAGGGGGCGGCACACACCCCGGGACAGGGCCATGTGGACAACGGCGTTGGATGCGTGGGCGATACGGCCGACGGACGGCTGCCTCAGGGCGAGCAGGCTCCGCGGCGGCCGGTACCCCGGTGGCCAGGGAAACACGGCGGTGTTCAGCACGATGAGCCGGTCGACGACGCCAGGGCGCAGATGGGCCCACCACAGGGCCACGGGGCCGCCCCAGTCGTGCACCACGAGCGTCCAGCCACGGGCGGGCGCCCGCCGCTCGGCGACGAGGTGCTCCACCAGACGCCCCAGGTCCTGTGCCCGGCTCTCGGCGAGCAGGGAACCGGGCAGGTCACGTGCCCGGTCGGACAGGCCCATGCCCAGGTGGTCGGGGACGATGCAGCGATACCGCCCCCGCAGGCCGAGGACGAGCCTGCGCCACATATAGCTCCACGTGGGGTTGCCGTGCACCATCAGCACGGGCTTGCCCTCACCCTCGTCCAGGTAATGCTGATGCGCGGCACCGTGGTTGAACCAGCGGCCCTGAAAAGGGTAGTCCGGCAGGCGCCGCGCCTGCTCGGCGGACAGGGGCGGCTCGGGACTCACGGCGCGACCACCGCCGTGGAGGTTTTCCCTGTCCCGCACCAGTGCCACGGCATTCGGGTCCCCGTCCTGTCAATGCGGAAGGAAGCCGGGAAAACGGATCGATGAGAGAAGGGTTACTCGCAGAATAGGCATGCGTGAGCGCCCACGTAAAGGGAGCGGCGAGGAGCCTGGGGGCGCACCGAGGCACTCGGAATTCGCGAACATTCACCCGGCCGTCTCGGTGCGAGGTGGCCCTGATCACCAGCCCGTTCCAGGAATTCAGGCAGCCGTGCGAATGACATCTGACCGGTCCTCACGATGTGAGGTAGTCGTGGGCCACTTCCGCCTTCCCGTAACACATACCGGTGAAAGCCAGGTGCCGGGCGGCGACGACTTCCCGGACAGGCAGGTCGGCGATGGGGGCCATGGCGTGCGCCGACAACTGCAGCCGGGCCGGCCCGGACCAGGCCCCTGTCATCGTGACGTCCTGGACCGGAAGGCGGACGAGCCGACAGGCGGTGAGCGTGCCGTCGTGGCCGCGGGCCATCTTGACCATGAAGGTCGGGGTACGGACCTCGGCTTCGGCCGCGTCCAGGTCGAGAGGGGCGTGCTTGTAGCCCATCGTGGCGACGGCGATCCGCAGTGATCCGTAATCGAGGATGCCGACGAGTGTGTCGCTGTCGTGGTAGAGCCGTGGGCAGCCAAGCTTCTTGGGGAAGCCGGCCGTCTCACGTCCGAGCGCGAGCGCGGGAAAGCTGTCGAGGTACATCGATTCCAGGTAGTACCCGCGCTCGCCGCCGAGCTCCACCGCGACGGACTGGCCGGCCGCCGCGTGGTCGCCCAGTCCGGTGGTGTCCGGCATCCGTGTCACCGAGAAGCGCACCAGCGGCTCGACCACCGTCAGCGGCTCGGGGACCAGGCGGCGCAGCACCTCCGGGTCGGAGCGGTAGACGATGTCGAGGGAGTCGACGCCGTAGGACACGAACGGCCCCGGTGGCCACGCGGGCGAGGACAACGGGGTGGCGGAGCGGCTCATCAGTTCGTCGGGGGTCATGTCCGGCTCCTGTCCGTTCCGGTGGATGGCGGCCCTGTTCATGGTGCCTGCCAGAGGTTCTCCCACCAGTACAGAGCCCTGCCCGCGCAAAGGCCGTCCCCCGATCGGCCCCCGCATCGGCGGGTTCCTCGTCCCCCGATCGTCCACTCGGGGTCCTGCCGTGAGAACTCGGCAGGGCCGACGCGGCGAGCCGCCCCGCGTGCGACATCACCGTCCATGCCTCGGCGGGCCGCCGCGGCAGTGGCGGCGATGGCTGCCGCCCTGGCCGTGGCAACGTTCACCGGAAGACGCCGGGCCCCACAGACGGCAAGTAGCGCGGTGCTCGCCGGCCATCCAGTCGGTGTTCCACCGCGGCCCCCAGCGACAGCAGCCCGGCGTCCTGGTGATCACCGGCCATCAGGAGCAGGCCGACGGGCAGCTCGTTCACGAAACCGGCGGGCACCGACAACGACGGGTACCCGGCCACGGCCGCGGGGGTGGAGGACGGGATCACGTCGTTGTCGCCCCGCACGCAGTCGGTCTTCCACGCGGGCGGGTTCGTCGGCGAGGCGATGGCGTCCAGGTGATGGGCGGCCATGGTCTCATCGATGGAACGCCGGGAGAGGTCCTTCAGTTCGGCGCGCATGGCCCGGTATGCCGGGTCGGTGACGGGAGGCGCGGCGAGCGCCTGCTCGAAGAGTTCCTGGCCTGCGAAGCAGGTCCGTTCCGCCGGGTGGGTGCGGTTGAACTCGATCAGCTCGGCGAGGTTCCGCGGTCCGCCGCGGGTGGCGAGGTAGGCGTCGATGTCCCGGTGGAACTCGCTCAGCAGCGCGGGAAACTCGAGTTCGGCGATCCGCTTCTGGTACGGGGGTGTCACCTCGACGACCTCTGCTCCCGCGGTGCGCAGTCTCTCCTTCGTACGGGTCATCACCGCGTCCACCTCCGGCCCGAGCGAGGGCAGCCGCCACAGGCCGATCCGTCTACCGCGCAGACCGCCAGGGCGCGGGGTGTCACCACCGCTGAGCACCGCGAAGGTGAGCGCGGCATCGGTCACATTGCGTGCCATGGGTCCCGCGGTGTCCTGCTCGGCGGAGATCGGCACCACGCCGGCCCGGCTGACCAGCCCGAGGCTGGGCTTGTGGCCGACAACCCCGTTCGTCCCCGCCGGACACACGATCGAGCCGTCCGTCTCGGTGCCGATCGCCACCTGCGACAGCGACGCGGCGAGCGCGGCGGCCGAACCGGAGGACGATCCGCACGGATTCCGGTCCAGTACGTACGGATTTCTGGTCTGCCCGCCCACCGCCGACCATCCTGATGTCGGCTTCGCCGCGCGGAAGTTCGCCCACTCGGACAGGTTGGTCTTGCCGAGGATCACCGCCCCCGCGTCCCGCAGCCGGGTCACCAGGACGGCGTCGGTGTCCGGCGGGCTCCCGGCCAGCGCCGGCGATCCGGCCGTCGTCGGCATGTCGCGGGTGTTCACGTTGTCCTTGAGCAGGACGGGGATGCCGTCGAGCGGGCCACGGGAGCGGCCGTGCCGGTGTCTGGCGTCGCTGGCGGCCGCCTGGCGCAGGGCCGTCGGGTCGGTGCGCAGCACCGCGTTGATCTTGGGGTCGATGGTCCTGATCCGCCACAGGTACGCGGCGGTCAGCGCCGAGGAGGTCAGCGAACCGTCCGCCATGCGCGCCTGCAGCTCCGGGATCGTCACCGTGTCGAGATCGACCCCCGGCCCCGGCGGTGAACTGCCGACGCCGGTCCCAGCGGTTTCCGCGCGCGGATTCGGTGCGCCTGTGAACACAGACCCCGTGACCAGGGCGGCCATCAGCATGGCAATGCTCTTTTTCCCCATGCGCGTCAGCGGACTACATGCCGACGGCCCGGCGCAAGAGTGCGTGCCGCGACCCGGGCCCCACGGCCCGGCCCCGGCTCGGGAGGCACCTCATGCGAGGGCCTCCGTCGCGGGGGTCGGTGCCGCGGGCAGGGAGACGACCATGGTGAGGCCGCCTCCGGGGGTGTCCTCGGGGGTGAGGGTGCCGCCCATGGCCTCGGTGAGGCCGCGGGAGAGGGCGAGCCCGAGTCCGAGACCGGTGGTGTTGTCGGTGTCGCTGAGGCGCTGGAAGGGCAGGAACGCGCGTTCCTTGTCGGCTGACCGAAGCCCCGGGCCGCGGTCGATGACCCGCAGTTCGACGTACGGGGCCAGGGTGCTGGCGCTGACGGTCACCGGATGACCGGGAGGCGCGTTCCGTACCGCGTTGGCCACGAGGTTGGCGATGACGCGTTCCAGCAGCGGCGGGTCCGCGAGCACCTGGGGTGTGCTCTCCAGGTGCTGGGTGATCACGGGTACGGCCGGTTCTGGCAGGGCGTCGAGGGCGAGTGGCAGCACTTCGGCGAGCGCCGTGGGTTCCAGCCGCAGGTTCAGCGCGCCCGCCTGGAGCCTGCTCATGTCGAGCAGGTTGTCCACGAGGCGGTTGAGCTTGGCGAGGGACTCCTCCGCGGTGATGAGGAGTTCTTCGCGGTCCTCCTGCGAGAAGTCGACGTCCCGGCTGCGCAGTGAGCTCACCGCGGCCCAGCAGCCTGCCAGTGGGGTGCGCAGGTCGTGGCTGACGGCGGCGAGGAGCGCGGTGCGCATCCGGTCCGCCGCCTTGACCGGTTCGACCTCGGCCGCGACCTCGGCGAGCCTGGCGCGCTCGACGGCGGCGGTGAGATGGGCGGCGAAGGCGGTGAGTACGCGGTGCTCGGAGGCGGGCAGCCGGCGGCCGCGCAGCACCAGCACGCTGTCCGTACCGATCGGAACCCTGGTCTCGTAGAGTGGCTCCGTGTCGCCGTCGGCCATTGCCCGGTGCCCCATTTCCCTTTTGTCGTAGGAGAGTTCGACGCTCTCCATACCGAATGTTTCGCGGGTGCGTTCCAGCAGCGCGGGCACGGCCTTGTCACCACGCAGGATGCTGCTCGCGAGTGAGGACAGGGTTTCGGCCTCCGCTGCCGCGGCGGCGGCCTGGCGGCCCAGGCGCAGGGAGCGGTCCACGACGGCGGCGACGGTGGCGGCCACTATCGCGAAGGCGATCAGCGCGAGGACGTTGTTGCCCTCGTCGATGGTGAACCGGTCGATGGGCGGGATGAAGTAGTAGTTCATCAGCAGGGAGGCCGTCACCGCTGCGAGCAGTGCGGAGACGACGCCGCCGATACAGGCGACCCCCAGCACGGTCAGCAGGAAGAGCAGGGTGTCGCTGGTGAGGTTGAGGTCGAGGTGGCCGGAGAGGCCGCGCAGCAGCGCTGTCAGAAGCACGGGCAGGGCAAGACCGGCCACGGGTCCTGCCACCCGGCGGGTGAGTGGCAGGCGGTTGGGCGGAGTGGCGGGCACGCGTCCTCGCTTGGCGCGTTCGTGGGTGACCATGTGCACGTCGATGTCGCCGGAGAGCTCGACGATGGTCTCGCCCGCTCCGCGGATGGTCAGCGAGCCGAGCAGCCAGCCGCGGACACGGGTTCCGATGACCAGCTGTGTGGCGTTCTCGGCGCGGGCGAACTCCATCAGCGCGGTGGGCACATGGTCCCCCACGACGGAGTGGAAGGTGCCGCCGAGACTCTCCACCAGCTGTCGCTGTCCGGCCAGGGCGGCGGGTGAGGCGTCGACCAGGCCGTCGCTCCGGGCGATGTGGACGGCGAGCAGGTCACCGCCGGAGGAACGGGCCACGATGCGGGCGGCGCGGCGGATGAGGGCCTCGCTCTCGGGGCCTCCGGTGATGGCGACCACGACGCGCTCGCGGGTTTCCCAGACACCCCCTATCCCGTGCTCGTACCGATAGCTCTGCAATGCCTCGTCGACCCTGCCCGCCACCCACAGCAGCGCCAGCTCCCGCAGCGCCGTGAGGTTCCCGATCCGGAAGTAGTGCGAGAGGGCCGCGTCGATCTTCTCGGGCGGGTAGATGTTGCCGTGTGCCATGCGCCGCCGCAGGCCTTCGGGCGGCATGTCGACGAGTTCGATCTCATGGGCCCTGCGCACGAATTTGTCGGGCACGGTCTCGCGCTGCTGCACCCCGGTGATCTTCTCGACGACGTCGTTGAGGGACTCCAGATGCTGGATGTTGACGGTGGTGACCACGTCGATTCCGGCGGCGAGCAGTTCCTCCACGTCCTGCCAGCGCTTGGCGTTGCGGCCGCCGGGGACGTTGGTGTGCGCGAGCTCGTCGACGAGCACGACCTCGGGGCGCCGCTCCAGCACCGCGTCGAGATCGAGTTCGGTGAGCTCAAGCCCCCGGTGGGTGCGTGTCGCGCGGGGCATGATGTCGAGCCCTTCGAGCAGTGCGTCGGTGCGCGGACGGCTGTGGCCCTCGGCGAAGGCCACCACCACTTCCTTGCCCCGGGCCGTGCGCCGCCGCCCTTCGTCGAGCATCCGGTAGGTCTTGCCGACCCCGGGTGCCGCCCCGAGGAAGACCTTGAGCCTGCCCGGACGCGCGCCTGGGCCACCGAGCGAATCCGCCATGAGGAGAACACCCCGTCGGGTAAGGAAGTGGGGAGACAAGTTCGCCCGGCCCTGGCGGGTGGACGTGGGGTATGCGGGACCGGGAGTGAGGGGTTGGCTTGAACCGGCTGCTGGCCGACGTTCGTAGCAAAGCGCGAACAGCGCGGCTAGTGAGGGCTCTTGGCGCGATCCTGACGCATCGTCCCACTACTTTGACGCCTTCTTTATGGCATTCGATGCCTTGTTCTGATCCCGGAATCCGGCCGGATCACCCCACGGGAGCGACTCCTCAGTCCGCCAGCCCCAGGTCTTCCAGGTCCAGTGCTCGTTGAATGCGGCGCCTGGTGGTGTCACTGATCTCATGGGTGTCGTAGAGGCGTTGCAGTTCATTGGACTCGACATCGATCAGGGCGCGCCGCATGACCCGGTGGTCGGCGATGGCGGAAGGCGGACCTGTGGCCGCGTCCGCTTCGTCTTCGGCGCAGAGGCGGTTCTCCAAGTCGCGGCGCAATTGGTCGGCCACCGCGGTGGGGACCGCTTCGAGGTCGACGAGGTCGTCGAGGTGGAGCAGGGCCGCACGGGCGAGGCTCCCACGGGCGCGCGCCTCTTCGCGTGCGGTGTGTTCGGGCTCCAGGGCGATGCCGGACCGGCGGACCAGGGGTGCCAGGGTGAAGCCCTGTACAACGAGGGTGAGCGCGACGACACCGGTCGTGAGGGTGAGGACCAGCGAGCGGTGCGGCAGCGATTCGCCACCGTTCGTCACCAGCGGGATGGACAGCGCGGCGGCCAGCGGCATGACACCACGGGTGCCGGCCCATGAGGCCACCGCGGGAACACGCCAGGAGATCCGGCCCTCGCCACGCCGGTGCTGCATCACCGCCGAGAGCGGGAAGATCCACAGCAGCCGTACCGCGATGACGGTGGCGGCCACCGCGAGCACGCCGAGCGGCCAGCCTCGTTCGTCCGGTGCGAGTGCGCGGACCAGGGACGGCAACTCCAGCCCTATGAGGGCGAAGACGACGCTCTCCAGCAGGAACACCACCGTGGCGTATACGGCGTGCACCTGCAGGCGTATCGGGGCGTTGGCCAGCTTGTGGCCGGTGCTCCCGAGAAGTACGCCCGCGAGGACGACCGCTGTCACCCCGGACGTGTGCAGGTCTTCGGCCAGTACGTAGGCCGCGTACGGGGTGACCAGGGCGATCACGGTCTCGAGCACCGGGTCCTCGGTCCGCTTCCGTATCAGCACCACCATGCCGGCGACGGCGGCGCCGACGAGTGCGCCACCGCCGCCCAGCACCACGAACTTCCCCACCGCGGCCGGAGGGGAGACCGCGCCGCCGATCACCGCCGACCCCACCGCCACCTTGAACAGCACCAGGCTCGTGGCGTCGTTGAACAGGCTCTCCGCCTGCACCATGACCTGCACCCGCGGCGGCAGGGCCAGACGGCGGCCCAGGGCGGTCACCGCGACCGGGTCGGTGCTGGCGAGCACCGCGCCGAGCACGAAGGCCATGGGCCCGGCCAGCGGAGTCACCAGCGAGGCCACCATGCACACCGCCGCCGCCGAGGCCAGCACCAGGCCGAAGGCGAGGACGGTGACCGGCCGCCACACCTTGCACAGATCCCGCCAGGAGATCTCCTCCGCGGAGGCGTACAGCAGGGGCGGCAACACCAGCACGCTGATCACTTCGGGGTCGACGTGGACGTCCGGCATCCAGGGCAGCGTGCCTACCGCAACTCCCGCGACGACCAGGAGTGAGGGGGCCGGGATACGCCAGTGACGCGCCCCGGTGGCCACCGCGGTGGCCAGCGCCACGAGAAAGAGCACAGCAGTCAGGCCGGTCATGTGGTCGTTCCCCCGAGAGTGTGCCGAGGCGCGGCTGATGGAGCCTTGCCGCCGACCAGTCTTCCCGGCACTCCACTGGGGAACTTACCCGACGCCGGCGAAATCCGGCTACGGCCTGGACATGGCTCCGTGTCGTCGCCGGGGCGGAACCCGTCTCCCGCCTTCCCGCAGTTCAGCCCTGGTGGCCGCCCGGTCAGCGGAACTCGGCCAGGCGGGCGCGTACGCCCAGGACGGCGAGTCCCGCAACGGCGAGGGCGCCCGTGCCCAGCAGCCATGGCTGGTATCCGGCGGCGGTGGCACCGTCGTGGGTCCTGGCCCGGAAGACCGCCGCGTTGACCTCGATGAGCTTGCCCAGTTCCTTGTCGTAGAGCTCGAGATGGTAGTTGGAGCCGCCGGGCCGGTAGCTGTTGCACAGCCGGACCGCCTCGACGGTCTTCCCGCTCTCGACCAGGGCGCGGATCATCCGGTCGTCGCGCTCGTAGTCCTGGTACGCGCGGACCGTGCGCTCGGCGGCGGTCCGCTCGCCGGAGAAGGTGATGTTGCGGAATTCATCGCCGTAGTAGCCGGTGAAACGCAGGTCGGAGTGGTCGGCGCCGTAGGCGGCGAGGGCGTCCGCGAGGCTCCGGTCGTAGGTGTGGATGCCGGATCCGGGCAGCCGGAGCAGGCGCTGGCTCTTGTCGAAGAAGCTCTGCTCGTACTGGGTACGGCGGTCGGCGTCGAGCAGATAGCGGGACTCGTCCGCGTTCGCCTCGTACGACAGGGCACGGGCGCGGCTCAGCGCGAAGACCGAGTCGAAGGAATCCCGGCGCGCCACTCTCAGGTCCTCACGCTGCCCGGCGAAGAAGGACAGGCCGAGGCCGAGGAGGAGCGCGGTGAGCACGGTGGCCGCGGCGAGCGGCACGTTGACGATGCGGTGGAAGCGGCGGGCGAGGAAGACCTGGAAGGCGATCAGCACACCCAGCAGGAGCAGGCCGAGGGAGGCGGCGGTGATCCCGGTCTCGCCCAGATCGGACCGTACGGTGGTGTAACGCGTCTCGAACGCCCCGTTGTTGGACTCGACGAGCCGGTCGGCCTCGGGCAGCAGCACCTGGGCCATGAAGTCGGTGGCCTCGCGGTGGGCGAGGACCACCTCACGCGTCGGCCGGCCGGTGGGGGCACCGGACTTCTCGCCGAGCAGGAGCGCCGCCGAGGCCCGCTCCTCGTAGGTGCCGACATCGGTGATCATCTTGGCCACCGCGCCCTTCGCCGCCCCGTCCCCGGCGGCCGCCTCCGCCAGGTGTTCCAGTTCGCCGCCGGCCTCCGCGCGCCGCCGGTCGTAGATCCCGGCGGACTGGGCACGGTGTTCGGCCTGTTCCTTGGACGAGCCGTCCATCAGCTGGTTGGCGACCTGTGCGTCCATGTCGTTGAGCGCGAAGTAGAGCTGGGTCGCGCTCTGCACACGAGGTGCGTCGTGACGGCCGATGTCCTGCCAGGCACCGCGGAACGCGCCGCCGGACACCATCAGGTACGCGGCGAGCGCCGTGGCGCAGAGCACCACGGCGCCGGCCGACCAGCGAAGCCGGGCCGGGGTGCTCGTGGGCAGGCGGGGGCGCGGGATCCGCCGCGTGTACCGGCGTACGGGCGGCCGCGGCGCCCGAGCCTGTCGACCGCCACCGCCGACGGCCGGCGGCACCGGTGGCACCGCGGGGGCGGGCGGCACCGTCCCGGTTTCCTCGCCGACGACTGCATGTGCCATCTCGCTTGCCTCTCCCCCGTTACCACGACCGGCCGTCGCGGGCTCAGGGTGCTCCGCATCCGCGGGCGGGGCGAGATCTCTTGACACGTCCTTGATCTCCACGTGCCGGTATTGACAGTTCCCTGACACATGGCCTGCCGTCCGGTGCGCCGACCGCGTCCGCAGCGCGTGGTACGGCTGGAACGCCTGCCGTCCGAGGAGATCACCTACAGCGTCACGACTTCCGTTCGCCGCCCTTCGCCCACAGGGAGCGCACGTGGCCGAGGTGGCGTGCCATGCACTTCTCGGCGCCCTTGGCGTCGCCCGCGAGCATCAGGTCCAGGATTTCGAGGTGTTCCTCGGCGGAGGGGATGAGCTCGCCGCGCTGGTCGAGGGCGGTCAGCCCGTACAGGCGCGAGCGCTTGCGCAGGTCGCCGACGGTTTCGACGAGGCGTTCGTTGCCGGAGAGGGCCAGCAGGGTGAGGTGGAACTGCCGGTCGGCCTCGAGGTAGCCGATGAGGTCGTGGTCGCGTGCGGCCCGCACGATCTCCTCGGCGACCGGGCGCAGTGCCTCGAGATCCTCCCGGGCGGCGGTGCGCGCGACCCGGCCGGTCGTGGGGACCTCGATCAGTGTGCGGATCTCGGTGTACTGGTCCAGGTCGCGCTCGTTGACCTCGGTCACCCGGAATCCCTTGTTGCGGACCGGTTCGACCAGGCCCTCGCGGGCGAGGTCGAGCATGGCCTCGCGCACCGGGGTCGCGGAGATGCCGAAGTCCTCCGCGAGCTGCGGTGCGGAGTAGACCTCGCCGGGGCGGAGTTCGCCGGAGATGAGCGCGGCCCGCAGGGCGTGGGCGACCTGGTCGCGCAGCCGCTCGGTGGCGGTGATGAGGTTGCGCTGCTTGAGGTGGCCCATGGTGTCCCGTGTCCTTTGCGTCGCCGGTGCGGCGGCCGGGTCCGGCCGCCTCGTCCTCGGCACGTCCGCAGCCGCGCTGCCCGGCTGGTCCGTACCTGGACGGACCAACGAGCGTACAATGTCACATCGTTCTCAGGGAGCCAGGGTGTAGGTCCGGCTGGAGGTGTAGAAGTCCAGTGCCGCGCGCCCCTGTTCGCGCGGCCCGTGGCCGGAGGCCTTGGTGCCGCCGAACGGCAGGTGGAAGTCGACGCCGGTGGACGGGGCGTTGACGCGGATCATTCCGGTGTCGAGGCGGTCGAGACCGTGCAGCGCCGCCTCCAGCCCGGCGGTGTGGACCGAGGTGACCAGCCCGTACGGGACCGCGTTGCTGATCCGTACGGCGTGCGGCAGGTCGTCCGCGGGCACCAGGGCGGCGACGGGGGCGAAGACCTCCTCGGTGAGCAGCCGGTGACCGGTCGGCACCTTTTCGACCACTGTGGGGGCCGCGTACCAGCCGGGTCCCTCCGGAGCGGTGCCGGCGGCGAGGACGGCGGCACCGCCCAGGGCCTCCTCGAACCGGTCGCGGGCCCGGGCCGAGACGAGGGGCCCGCACACGGTGGCCGGGTCGGCGGGATCGCCCACGGGCAGGGTGCGCAGTGCTTCGGCGAGGGCCTCGCGCAGGGGGCCGAGGGCGCCGCCGACGGCGATCACGCGGCTGGTGGCGGTGCACTTCTGCCCGGCGTATCCGGCGACGGCCGCGGCGATGTGCGCGGCGGCCCGCTCGATGTCGGCGTCGGGCAGGACGATCGCGGCGTTGAGCCCGCCCGTCTCAGCCTGGACCGGGATGCCCCGGGCGGTGGCGGCCCGGACGACCGCGCCGCCGACGGCGGTGGAGCCGGTGAAGGAGACGACGTCGGCGGCCGAGAGGACGGCGTTGCCCTCGGTCGCTCCGC
Organism: Streptoverticillium olivoreticuli subsp. olivoreticuli; assembly: GCF_003391135.1. Lineage (GTDB taxonomy): Bacteria > Actinomycetota > Actinomycetes > Streptomycetales > Streptomycetaceae > Streptomyces > Streptomyces blastmyceticus. The sequence continues at coordinate 870,383 of NZ_CP031455.1, forward strand.
CGGGCACGACGGTGAACACGTCGGCGGGCAGGGCCTGCTGGACGAGTTCGGCGAGGCGCCCGGCGCACGCGGTGGCCTCGGGCGCGGGTTTGAGGACGACCGTATTGCCGGCCGCGAGCGCGGGTGCGGCCTTCCAGGACGGGATGGCGAAGGGGAAGTTCCAGGGGGTGATCAGGCCGGCGGCGCCGTGCGGGCGGCGCCGGGTCAGCAGCAGTCCGGGGCCGCCCGCCGTCTCGTGGACCGCGCCTGACGGCTCGTAGGGGGCCTGGGCGTAGTACCGCCAGATCGCGGCCGTGCGGGCCACTTCGGCCCGTGCCTCGGCGAGCGGTTTGCCCACCTCGCGTACGGCCAGGGCGGCGAGCTCCTCGGCCGCGGCCTCGACGGCCGTGGCGACGGCGGAGAGCGCCGAGGAGCGGGCGGCGGCGCCGGTGAGCAGCCAGCCGGGCTGGGCGGCGCGGGCCCGCTCGACGGACGCGACGGCGCGGGAGGCACCGGGCGCGGGCACCTCGGTGACGATGTCGGACGGGTCGGCCGGGTTGTACGAGATGAAGGGGGTCTGGTCGGCGGTCACAGGAGGAAGCCTCCGGGGAAGGGGTCGTCCGGGTCGAGGAAGTACTGGGCGGTGCCGGTGATCCAGGCGCGTCCGGTGATGGCGGGTACGACCGCCGGCACCCCGCCGACCCGCGTCTCCCCCACCAGGCGGCCGGTGAACCGGGTGCCGATGAAGGACTCGTTGATAAAGTCGCGGTCGAGCAGGAGCGCCCCGCGGGCGTGCAGCTGGGCCATGCGTGCGGAGGTTCCCGTGCCGCAGGGGGAACGGTCGAACCAGCCGGGGTGGATGGCCATGGCGTGCCGTGAGCGGTGGGCGTCGGAGCCGGGGGCGGCGAGGTAGACGTGCTTGAGTCCGCTGATCTCGGGGTGTTCGGGGTGGACTGGCCGGTCGGGCGAGGCGTTGATCGCGTCCATGATGGCGAGCCCGGCGGCGAGCAGGTCGTCCTTGCGGGCCCGGTCGAAGGGCAGCCCCAGGGCGTCGAGTTCGACGAAGGCGTAGAAGTTGCCGCCGAAGGCGAGGTCGTAGGTGACCGTGCCGTGGCCGGGGACGTCGGTCTTGCGGTCGAGGCCGACGCAGAAGGCGGGCACGTTGGTGAGCGTGACGGACTTGGCCGCTCCGCCCTCGACCTGGACGTCGGCGGTGATCAGACCGGCCGGGGTGTCCAGGCGCACGGTGGTGACCGGCTCGGTGACCGGCACCATGCCGGTCTCCACGAGGACGGTCGCGACGCCGATGGTGCCGTGCCCGCACATGGGCAGCAGTCCGGAGACCTCGATGTAGAGGACCCCGTAGTCGGCGTCGGGGCGGGTGGGCGGCTGGAGGATCGCGCCGCTCATGGAGGCGTGGCCGCGCGGCTCGTACATCAGGAGCGTGCGGAGGTGGTCCAGGTGCTCGATGAAGTGGAGCCGGCGCTCGGCCATGGTGGCGCCGGGTATCACGCCGACACCACCGGTGATGACGCGTGTGGGCATGCCCTCGGTGTGCGAGTCGACGGCATGGAAGACATGACGAGTGCGCACGGACGTCCTTTCAGCGGATGCCGTCTCGGCGGGTGCAGTCGAGCGGGTGCAGTCGAGCGGGTGCAGTCGAGTGGTCAGTGGTGTCCGTCGGCGACGGCCTTCTCGGTGGCGGCGCGCACCGCGGCCTCGGTCTCGCCCAGGAGCGCGAGGCGCGGCGGGCGGGCGGGTCCGCCGTGGCGGCCGACGATGTCCATGGAGAGCTTGATGGACTGCACGAACTCGGTCTTGGAGTCCCAGCGCAGCAGAGGGTGCAGCGACCGGTAGAGAGGCAGTGCCGTCTGCAGGTCCCCGGCGACGGCGGCGTGGTAGAGCTCGGCGCAGGTGGCGGGGAAGGCGTTGGGGTAGCCCGCGACCCAGCCGACGGCGCCGGCGGCGGCGAGCTCCAGGAGGACGTCGTCGGCGCCGATCAGCAGGTCGAGTTCGGGGGCGAGTTCGGCGATCTCGTAGGCGCGCCGTACGTCGCCGCTGAACTCCTTGACGGCGACGATGGCGCCGTCGGCGTGCAGCCGGGCCAGCAGGCCGGGGGTCAGGTCGACCTTGGTGTCGATGGGGTTGTTGTACGCGACGACAGGTATCCCGGCCCGCGCGACCTCCGCGTAGTGGGCGCGGACCGACCGCTCGTCGGCGCGGTAGGCGTTGGGGGGCAGCAGCAGGACGGAGCCGCAGCCGGCCTCGGCGGCCTGCTCGGCCCAGCGGCGGGCCTCGGCGCTGCCGTAGGCGGAGACGCCGGGCATCACCCGCGCCCCGTCGCCGGCCGCCTCGACGGCGGTGCGCACCAGTTGGGCGCGCTCCTGCGGGGTGAGGGTCTGGTACTCGCCGAGGGAGCCGTTGGGGACGATTCCGTCGCAGCCGTTGTCGATGAGCCAGCGGACGTGTTCGGCGTAGGCGTCGTGGTCGACGGAGAGATCTTCGCGCAGCGGGAGCGCGGTGGCGACCATCATGCCGCGCCAGGGGCGGTCGGTGGTCCAGGAGTTGGTGGTCATTCCGGTAGGCCTTTCTGCAGTGCGGTGGGGTCAGGACGTGCGGTCGTTCTCTGCGGGCTGGTCCGCCAGGGCCCCCAGCGGTACGGGCACGGCGAGCGGACGGCGTTCGGCGGACGGCGGTACGGTCCCCTGTTCCGTACCGGCCGCCGCGAGGCAGGCCACGGCCGTCCCGCACATCCGGCCCTGGCACCAGCCCATGCCGGCCCGGGTGAGGAGCTTGACGGTCCGGGTGTCGCGGGCGCCGAGGCCGGTGACCGCCTCGCGGATGCCGCCGACGGTGACCTCCTCGCAGCGGCACACGTCGGTGGCGTCGGTGAGCCAGCCGGTCCAGCCGGGGCCGGGCGCGTGGGCGGCGGCCATGGTGTCGGCGAAGGCGCGCATGCGGTCGCGGCGCCGGGCCAGGTCCCGTACGCGCCTGCTGCCGGTGAGGGCGGGCAGCCCGCGCAGCCGGGCGGCCACCGCGATGCCGGCCAGCTCGCCTTCGGCACAGGCCAGTTGCCAGCCACCGATGCCACCGGTCTCGCCCGCGGCCCACAGGCCGGGCACCGAGGTCTCCTGGAGGTCGCCCAGGGCGAGGGCGTGCGTGCCGTCGGGCGCGCGCCGTGTCGCACAGCCGAGGCCGGTGGCCAGCTCGGTCCGGGGCAGGAGTCCGTGCCCGACGGCGAGGGCGTCGCAGGCGATGCGGCGGCCCGTGCCGGGCAGGGGCCGCCAGTCGCGGTCGAGCCGGGAGACGGTGACGGCCTCGACGCGGTCGGTGCCGTGCACTTCGGTGACCGCACTGCGGGTGCGCAGCGGTATGCGGTGGCGCAGCAGTGCGGTGCCGTGGACGGCGGCTTCGAGAAGCTTGTGCGGGTTGGCGACGAGGGTGAGCGGCCGGTGGGCGTAGCCGAGGTAGCCGGACGCCTCGATCACCGCGGGGACGTGGGCGCCGGCGGTCGCGAGCGAGGAGGCGACGGCGAGCAGGAGCGGTCCGCTGCCGGCGACGACGACCCGCTGTCCGGGCAGGACGAGCCCGGACTTGAGCATGGCCTGGGCGCCGCCGGCGCCGACGACGCCGGGCAGGGTCCAGCCGGGGAAGGGCAGTTGCCGCTCGTACGCGCCGGCCGCGAGGAGGATCGCGCGGGCCCGGACGCGGACCGGGGTGTCCCCTTCGGCGCCAGTGAGGGCGTGCGCGGTCCACGGCCCGTCGTCCTGCCGCTGGACGGTCCACACGTGGTGGTGGGCGAGGTGCGTGACACCGCTCGCTCCGAGGCGGCGGCGGAGTGCGGCGAAGGCGGCCCAGTCGTGGTGCAGGGCCTGTGGCCGGGCGGCGCCCAGGCCGGGGGCGGGGTGGCGGAAGTACTGGCCGCCGGTGGTCCCGGCGGCGTCCAGGAGGGCGACGGACAGGCCGAGTTCACCGGCGGTGACGGCTCCGGCGAGCCCGGCGGGTCCGGCGCCGATCACCGCGAGGTCGTACGGCTCAGACGGCGAGGTCGGCATGGCCGTGTCCCTCCTGGGTGGTGATCGCGTCGCCGGGCCGGGCGGGCACCAGGCAGGCCCGGCGGTTGGGCTCACCGTTGACGGTGGCGAGGCAGTCGTAGCACTGGCCGATGCCGCAGAACGCGCCGCGCGGGCGGCCGCCGTGCCGGGTGGTGCGCCAGGCGAGGATGCCCGCGCCCCACAGCGCGGCGGCGACGGACTGGCCGGGCAGAGCGGTGACCGTACGGCCGTCGAAGGTGATCTCGAAGGGCGGGTCGGGCTCCGCCTCGACCAGGTCGGCGGGGGTACGGGCCACTGCGGGCCTCCTCTCGGGAGCAGCGGGAAGCGGAGGTCAGGCTGCCGGGGCGAAGCGGCCGGGGCGGAACGGGCCGACGTCGAGCGGCGGTTGGTCGCCCGTCAGCAGCCGGGCGACGACGAGGCCGGTGGCCGGGGCGAGTCCGATGCCCGCGCCCTCGTGCCCGCATGCGTGCAGCAGCCCGGGCACGCGGGGGTCGGTGCCGATGGCGGGCAGGTGGTCGGGCAGGTACGGACGGAATCCCGCGTACGTCCGCATGGCCCGCACCCCGGCCAGTACCGGGAACAGCATCGTGGCCTGGGCGGCGAGGCGGCGGAGCGCCTCCACCGACAGGGTGCGGTCGAAGCCGACCCGTTCGCGGCTGCCGCCGATGAGCACCGGGCCCGCCGGGGTGCCCTCGACCACCACGGAGGTCTGCAGCGCCGCCGAGCCGCTGGCGACGCCGGAGACATAGTCCGAGGCATAGACCTTGTGCCGCACGAGGCGTGGCAGCGGTTCGGTGACGAGCACGAAGCCGCGGCGGGGCAGCACGGGCAGGTGGGCGCCGGCGAGCCAGGCCACTTCACCGCCCCAGGTGCCGGCCGCGTTGACCACGTACGGGGCGTGCAGGTCACCGGCCGCGGTACGGACGCCCCGCACCTTCCCGTGCGGGCCGGTGAGGACTGCGGTGACCTCCTCGCCGGTGCGCACCCGGGCGCCGGAGGCGCGCAGCAGGTGTGCGGTGGCGAGGGCGGGCTGGACCTGGGCGTCCTGCGGGTAGTGGAAGCCGCCCCCGAGGCCGGGGGCGAGGTGCGGTTCGAGGTCGTGCAGCCGGCCGGGCGGGATCTCCTCGGCCGTGACGCCGGCCCCGGCCTGGGTCTCGGCGAACTTCCGCAGCTCGGCCATGCCGGTGGCGTCGGAGGCGACGACGAGCCCGCCCTTGGCCTCGTACTCGATCCGTGCCGGGAGCTCCTGGGCCAGCTCCCGCCACAGCGTCGCGGAGAGCAGGGCCAGTTCGAGCTCGGGGCCGGGTTCCTTGTCGGAGACCAGGAGGTTGCCTTCTCCGGCGCCGGTGGTCCCGGCGGCGACGGGGCCGCGGTCGACCACGGTGACGGAGAGGCCGGAGCAGGCGGCGTAGTAGGCGCAGGCGGCGCCGATCACGCCCGCTCCGACGACGATGACGTCCGAGGAGTTACTCATGGGCACGTCAGTAATATTTCACATTGCACTGAGCCTGCCAAGAGCTGGTCCAGACTTGGCGGCCGCCAACTTCCGCTTACCCGGCGAGGAGTTCACCCATCCACGCCTCGATCGCGTCGGGTGTGCGCGGCAGCGCCCCCGACAGCAGGCGTGCCCCGTCGGCGGTGATGACCAGGTCGTCCTCGATCCGCACGCCGATGCCGCGGAGTTCGGCCGGCAGCGTCTCGTCGTCGGGCTGGAGGTAGAGCCCGGGCTCCACGGTGAGCACCTGCCCCTCCTCCAGGACGCCGTCGAGGTAGGCGTCCGCCCGCGCCTGCGCGCAGTCGTGCACGTCGAGGCCGAGCATGTGGCCGCTGCTGCACAGGGTGTACCGGCGATGGAGGTCGCCCTCGGCGCTCCTCAGGACGCCCCATTCGGCGAGCCCCTCGGCGATGACCCGCATGCCGGCCCGGTGGAAGTCGCGGAAGCTCGCCCCCGGTTCGAGCGCGGCCATGCCCGCGTCCTGGGCGGCGAGGACGAGTTCGTAGACCTGCCGCTGGACGGGTGAGAAGCGGCCCGACAGCGGGAGGGTGCGGGTGATGTCGGCGGTGTAGAGGGTGTCCGTCTCCACTCCGGCGTCCAGCAGGAGGAGTTCGCGGGCGTCCAGGCGGCCTTCGTTGCGTATCCAGTGCAGGACGCACGCGTGCGCCCCGGAGGCGGCGATGGTCTCGTAGCCGGTGCCGTTGCCCTCCGCACGGGCGCGCAGGCCGAAGACGCCCTCGATCCAGCGCTCGCCGCGCGGGTGGGCCAGGGCACGTGGCAGCGCCCGTACGACGTCCTCGAAGCCGACGGTCGTGTGGTCCACGGCCAGCTGCAGCTGACCGACCTCCCAGGCGTCCTTGACCAGCCGCAACTCGCTCAGGACGGTGGCGAGTTCGGCGTCGCGGGAAGCGTCGCGGCCGGGCGGCAGCTGACCACGGGTGTCGATGGGCGCGCAGCGGATGCCGGTCATGCGCTCGGCCTCGGCGAGGTCCGGGCGCCGGCCGACCCAGAACTCGCCGTAGCGGCGGTCCCGGTAGAACTCCTCACCGGTGCGCGGCGAGCGCGGCCGGACGTACAGCACCGCCTCGTGCCGGTGCGGGCCGTCCGGCTCCAGGACCAGCACGTGACCGGCCTGCTCCTCGCCGGTCAGCCCGGTCAGCCACACGTAGGCGCTGTGGGGGCGGAAGCGGTGATCGCAGTCGTTGGAGCGGACCTTGAGCTCGCCCGCGGGCACGATCAGGCGTTCGCCGGGGAAGCGCGCGGACAGCTTCGCCCGGCGCGCGGCGGCGAGGTCGGCCACCGGCAGCCGGAGGTCGCCGGACAGCGCCGTCGCGGCCCAGCCGTCCGCCATGAACGCCTCGAACTCCGCTGAAACCGGCAGGTCATGACTTACCGTCCGGATCTCGGCAACTGCGGCCTCTTCCACGGGGCTTCCTCCTCGGACACAGGTGGATAACGGTGTGACTGACGCCTTGTCAGTGCAATTTCACATTACTACGTTACACATCACATGGCGCGGAACAGTCCCCCACGGACCGCTCGCCGGACGGCAGTTGAAGCATCGCTCGCGCCACCGTTTCCACACGCACGCCGTCTCCATGTGCGCATCACCCCACACCTCCCACACAGGAGTTCATCGGTGTATCGCTCCAGAACCCTGCGCGGATCCCTGCGCGCGTCCCTGCTCACCACCGCCATAGCGACGGCGCTCTGCGCCACCGCCGTGCAGCCCGCTCACGCGGACTCCCCCTCGTCCCCCGGACCCGCCGCCGTACGTCCGGACACCCCCACACCGAACCCCTTCGACGAGGTCACCCGGCTCGCGAAGGCCCCGCGGCCCGCGATCGAGTCCCCCACCGCGCCCGGCGGCCTGACCGGCGGGCGCGTGCCCGGCCCGCGTACGGACAAGCCGAAGGCCACGAAGGGCTCGGCCCCGCACGCCACGCTCGGCGACACCGCCGTTCCGTGCACGCTCGACGGCATCACGCGGCTCGCCCCCGAGCAGCTCGCCGACTTCCTCGCCGACCCGGCCGTCACCGCCGACGGCTGTCTGCGCACCGTCCTGTGGACCTGGGACCAGCGGCTGGTCCCGGTCATGTCGAGGGCGCACGTCCAGGCCGTCTCCCGGCGGATCGAGCGCCTGGCCGCCGCGCACGACGGGAAGAACGGCGGCCACCTGCTGGAGATGTTCACCTACCTCCACGCGGTGGCCTACCACGACTTCTCGCACGGCGAGATCGACATCACCGACCCGGCGACCGTCGAGGCCATGCGCCACGCGATCAGCTCCTTCGGCACGGCCGCCCGCACCTTCGATGCCACCCGCGCCAACGCCGAGACACTGCGCGAGGCCCTCATCGCAGCGAGCGCCCCGGGCCTGCGCCAGTATCAACTGCCGCTGGTCGAGCGTGTCCTCGCGACCATGGACGCCGCGCACCCGGCGACGGCGAAGGACGTCTCGTGGGGCGGTGCCGCATTCGCCGCGCTGTCCCTGAACTACCTCGGCGTCTACTCCGGCAACCACGACGCCGCCTTCCGCGACGCCGTCACCGCCGACTCCGCCTACCGGGCCGCCTTCAAGGCCTTCGCCGGCTACACCCACCTCAAGGGCACGGCCAACGCCTGGGTGGTCCGCGACGCGCTCGGCGAGTACGGGCGGATCGGCCAGATCGACGCGTTGAAGAGCGAGATCACCGCCGGCCTCGGCGGGCTGCTGACCACCACGGCCCGCGACTTCGGCGAGGGCAGCGAGCCGTGGGCGAAGGTCGTCACCTGGCTCAACGAGTTCGGTGCCTGTCAGCAGTACGGGGTGTGCAAGGCGGACATCGAGCGCCGCCTCTTCCCGCACACCTACACATACGACAACGGCGGGATCAAGGTCCGCACCGCGCTGGACCGGGCCACAGTCGACCAGCTCTACTACGCGAGCAAGCAGGTCAAGGCGCAGTTCCACCGCGTACTCGGCACCGAACAGCCGCTGGCGGACGACACCAACACCACGCTGAACATCGTGCTGTACGCCTCGCGCTCGGACTACGAGATCTACCACCCGCTGCTGACGGGCATGGGCACCAATAACGGCGGCATCTACATCGAGAACGGCGCCACCTTCTACACCTACCAGCGCCGCGTCCCGCAGGACTCCACACTCACGCTGGAGGAGCTGTTCCGCCACGAGTACACCCACTACCTCAACGGCCGCTGGGCGGTGCCCGGACTCTTCGGCGAGGGCCCCTGGTACCAGGGCGACCGGACCACCGCGATGGACGAGGGAACGGCGGAGTTCTTCGACGGCGCCACCCGCGAGGACGGCATCAAGGTCCGCAAGTCGCTGGTGCAGAGCATCATCAACGACACGGCGGACGGCAAGCCGCGCATGAGCATCGACCAGCTGCTGCACGCGCAGTACGAAAGGGACGGCTTCCGCTTCTACTCCTACGCGGGCACGTTCTTCGAGTTCCTCTGGGCCGAACACCCCTCGCTGCTGCGCGAGATGTACGGCTACGAGCGGGCGAACGACCCGGCCGGCTTCGACGCCTGGCGCGACCGCCTCGGCCGGGACGCGGGCCTGCAGCGCGCGTACGACGCCTTCCTCGACAAGCAGATCGCCAAGGTCCAGGACCTGTATGTGCCCAGCACCGCCTTCACACCGGTGAACCGGCTCCAGGACGCCTCGGCCTCCGCGGTCCGCTCGTCGTTCGCCGCCGCGACCGGCGCGACGCCCGACTGCAAGGCCGGAGGGTCGCCCGACCGTCCGCGGTTCGTCTGCACGGGCCGGATCACCGCGAACCTGAGCAGCCCCGGCAACTCCGACCTGGTCTTCAAGGACATGTCCGGGACGGTCGACTACTTCATCCTCGACCGCGCGAAGGCGGGTTCCAACAACCTCGCCGACATGAACTGCACCTTCGGCAAGGTCGACATCTGGTCCGGCCGTCCCGCGGGGACGGCGGACTTCAGCTGCGAGGGGCCGCTGCGCGGCTGACGCCACCGGCCGGTCCTTCCCGGGCTTCGTGCCCGTCCCGCGGGACGGGCACGAAGCCCGGGCACTCAGTCGTCGACCGGCAGGCCCCGCGGCTCCTTGATCCGTTTCATGATGATCTGCGAGTTGACCTCGGTGATGCCGGTCAGTGTGGTGAGGCGCTCGATCCACAGCCGCTCGTAGGCGGTGATGTCGGCGACCGCGATGCGCAGCAGACAGCCGGGGCTGCCGAAGAGGCGGTACGCCTCGATGACGTCGGGGATGTCCTGGAGCGCCGCCTCGAAGGCCTCGACCGCCTCCCGGTCGCGTTTGACCTCGATGGAGACCAGGACCTCGAAGCTCCTGCCGACGGCTTCGGGGTCGATGATCGCCCGGTAGCCCTGGATGACGCCGTCCTGTTCGAGCTGGCGGACACGGCGCATGCACGGTGAGGACGTGAGGCCGACCCGCTGGGCCAGCTCCTGGATGGTCAGCCGGCCGTCGTCCTGGAGCTCGCGCAAGATATTTCTGTCGATCTGATCCACGGCGCAATTATCCACCACGCTGTGGCGCTCAGCGCGCCCGATCTGGCGACCCGATTGCGCGCGATTCGTCCTATGGTTGCTCCCGCCCCGACCGCCGCAGGAACCGGCGTACGAGGGCATGCCTCGGACCGCAGCAACAACGGGCCGGAGGCACCCAGCCGTGCGACACGTTGCCGCGCACGGCAGTGATCATCTGGCAGAGGAGCGCGCAGACGTGGGACAGATCGTCGTCATCAGCACGGGCGGGACGATCGCCAGCCGCTGGCAGGGGTCGGGGTTCGCCGCGGAGGCCCGGGGCACGGACGTCATGGCCACGGCCGTCCTGCCCGAGGGCGTGTCCGTGCGGGTCGTCGACCTGATGAGCGTGAACAGCGCCCGGCTCACCACCGCACACCAGCTGGCGCTCCTGCGCACCGTGCGCGAGGTGCTGGCCGATCCCGGTGTGGACGGCATCGTCGTCACGCACGGCACGGACACGCTGGAGGAGTCCGCCTTCCTCCTCGACCTCCATCACGACGACCCCCGGCCGGTGGTCTTCACCGGCGCCCAGCGCCCGCTCGAAGCGCCGGACGGTGACGGGCCGCGCAACCTCCACGACGCGCTGCTGACCGCGGCTTCGGTGCGTGACCTCGGCGTCCTGGTGGTCTTCGACGGGCAGGTGCACGCCGCACGCGGCACGGTGAAGGTGCAGACGCTGGCCGCCGACGCGTTCGCCGACCCCTCCGGCAGCCGGGTCGCGGACGTGGGAGCCGACGGAGTCGTCATCCACCGCCGCCCCGAACGCCCGGCGCCGCTCCCCCTGCCGTCGTCCGCCGAACCGCTGCCCCGGGTCGACATCGTCATGCACCACTGCGACGCGGACCCGCTGTTCCTCGACACCGCCGTCGAGGCGGGCGCCCAGGGCATCGTCCTGGTGGCCACGGGAGCGGGAAACGCCACCCCCGAGATCAGCACCGCCGTCGAAGCCGCGGTCTCCCGCGGTGTGCTCGTCGCCGTGACCACACGTGTGCCCACCGGGCCGGTCGCGGAGATCTACACCCACGGCGGCGCGGTGGACCTCGCCGCCGCCGGAGCGGTCCTGACCGGCACCCTGCGCGCCAGCCAGGCCCGGATCGCCGTGCTCGCGGCGGCCCTCGCCTCCACCGACCCGGCCGAACGCGCCCGAATACTGCGCCACGTGCTCGGCAGCCCTGTGGCCGCCGCGCCGGGCGCACGGGCCTGACGTCCTCTCCTTCTCCCTCTCCCCCGCACCTGATCGGATTCCCATGTCGGCACCCGTTCCCGCCCCCGCCCACGACCACCCGCCGGTCCGTACCGAGCACGACCTGCTCGGTGACCGGGACGTCCCCGCGGTCGCGTACTACGGCGTGCACACCCTGCGGGCCGTGGAGAACTTCCCCGTCACCGGGACCCCGATCGCCGCCTATCCCGACCTCGTCATCGCCCTGGCCTCCGTCAAGCAGGCCGCCGCCCAGGCCAACCACGACCTGGGGCTGCTGGACGGCCGCAAGGCGGACGCCATCGTGCGGGCCTGCGAAGAGATCCGTGCCGGGCGGCTCCACGACCAGTTCGTCGTCGACGTCATCCAGGGCGGCGCGGGCACTTCCACCAACATGAACGCCAACGAGGTCGTCGCCAACCGGGCGCTGGAACTCCTCGGCCACGACAAGGGCGACTACCGGCACCTGCACCCGCTGGAGGACGTCAACGCCGGGCAGAGCACCAACGACGTCTACCCCACCGCCGTCGGCCTCTCCCTGCAGCTCGCCGCCGGCCGTCTGCTGGAGGCCATGGAGGTGCTGCGGCAGGCGTTCGCGGCCAAGGCGGAGGAGTTCGCGGACGTCCTCAAGATGGGCCGCACCCAGCTCCAGGACGCGGTGCCCATGACGCTGGGCCAGGAGTTCGCGACGTACGCCGTCATGCTGGCCGAGGACCGGGCACGCCTGGACGAGGCCTGCGTGCTGCTGCGCGAGATCAACCTCGGCGGCACCGCCATCGGCACCGGCCTCAACAGCCACCCGAGGTACGCCGAGGTGGCCTGCGCCCACCTGGGCAGGATCACCGGCATCCCGCTCACCGTCGCCGGAGACCTCGTCGAGGCCACCCAGGACGTGGGCGCGTTCGTCCAGCTCTCCGGCGTGCTCAAGCGGATCGCCGTCAAGCTCTCCAAGACCTGCAACGACCTGCGCCTGCTCTCGTGCGGGCCCCGCGCCGGCCTCGCCGAGATCAACCTGCCGCCCGTGCAGGCGGGTTCGAGCATCATGCCCGGCAAGGTGAACCCGGTGATCCCCGAGGTGGTCAACCAGATCGCCTTCGAGGTCATCGGCAACGACGTGACCGTCACCTTCGCCGCCGAGGCCGGCCAGCTCCAGCTCAACGCCTTCGAGCCGGTCATCGCGCACAGCCTGCTCAAGAGCCTCACGCATCTGCGGGCAGGCTGCCTGACCCTCGCCGAGCGGTGCGTCAGCGGCATCACCGCCAATCGCGATCATCTGGCCCAGCTCGTCGGAGAGTCCATCGGCCTGGCCACCGCGCTCAACCCGCACATCGGCTACGAGCAGGCCACCGCCGTCGCCCAGGAGGCGCTGACCACGGGCGCCTCGGTGCAGGACCTCGTCCTGGCCAAGGGCCTGCTCACCCCGGAGCGGCTCCGGCAGGTCCTCCACCCGGACAGCCTCGCCCGCCCGCACGCCCCGGCGACGGTCACGAACGGCTCCTGACGGAGCCCCCATTCAGCAGCAGATCCAGCACCGCACACCAGAAAGAAGAAGCACCCCGATGGCAACGGCGCCAAGCGTCTCGTACTCGATGACGGTCCGGCTGGAGGTCCCCGCGAGCGGGACCGCGGTCAGCCAGCTCACCACGGCCGTGGAGTCCTCCGGCGGATCGGTGACCGGCCTCGACGTCACCGCCTCCGGCCACGAGAAGCTGCGGATCGACGTGACCGTCGCCGCGACCTCCACCGACCACGCCGACGAGATCGTGGAGAAACTCCGCGGCATCGAAGGCGTCGTCCTCGGCAAGGTCTCCGACCGCACCTTCCTGATGCACCTCGGCGGCAAGATCGAGATGGCGTCCAAGCACCCCATCCGCAACCGCGACGACCTCTCCATGATCTACACCCCCGGCGTCGCCCGCGTCTGCATGGCCATCGCCGAGAACCCCGAGGACGCCCGCCGCCTGACCATCAAGCGCAACAGCGTCGCCGTGGTCACCGACGGCTCCGCCGTCCTGGGCCTGGGCAACATCGGCCCCAAGGCCGCCCTGCCCGTCATGGAGGGCAAGGCCGCCCTCTTCAAGCGCTTCGCCGGCATCGACGCCTGGCCCATCTGCCTCGACACCCAGGACTCCGACGCCATCGTCGAGATCGTCAAGGCCATCGCCCCCGGCTTCGCCGGCATCAACCTCGAGGACATCTCCGCCCCCCGCTGCTTCGAGATCGAAGCCCGCCTGCGCGAAGCCCTCGACATCCCCGTCTTCCACGACGACCAGCACGGCACCGCCATCGTCGTCCTCGCCGCCCTCACCAACGCCCTGCGCGTGGTCGACAAGGCCATCGGCGACGTACGCGTCGTCATGTCCGGCGCGGGCGCCGCCGGCACCGCCATCCTCAAGCTCCTCATCGCCGCCGGCGTCAAGCACGCCGTCGTCGCCGACATCCACGGCGTCGTCCACGCCGGCCGCGAGGACCTCGTCGCCGCGAGCCCCGAATCCGCGCTGCGCTGGATCGCGGACAACACCAACCCCGACGGCATCACGGGCACCCTCAAGGAAGCCGTGGCCGGCGCCGACGTCTTCATCGGCGTCTCCGCCCCCAACGTCCTGACCGGCCAGGACGTGGCCGGCATGGCCGACGGCGCGATCGTCTTCGCACTCGCCAACCCCGACCCCGAGGTCGACCCCGCCATCGCCCGCCAGTCCGCCGCCGTGGTCGCCACCGGCCGCTCGGACTTCCCCAACCAGATCAACAACGTCCTGGTCTTCCCCGGCGTCTTCCGCGGCCTGCTCGACGCACAGTCCCGCACCGTCAACACCGAAATGATGCTCGCCGCCGCCGGAGCCCTCGCCGACGTCGTCGCCGAAGACGAACTCAACGCCAACTACATCATCCCCAGCGTCTTCCATGCGGGAGCCACGGAGGCGGTGGCCTCGGCGGTGAAGCGGGCCTCGCTGGCGCTCCGCGCGGCGGAGTGAGTTCCGGTCCGGCTTCCGGAAGTTGAGCCGTGGTCGGTTCTGCTGGTGGGTCGGGGGGTGTGCCCGCGGCGCGGTCCGCGGGCACACCGGGCCCGGTCTCATGGCTCATGGCTCATGGCTCATGGCTCATGGCTCATGGCTCATGGCCGGATCGGTGTACGTGCGGGCCGGGCGCGCAACCCTCAGGCGAGCAGACCTCCGGTGTGCCCGTCCTCGGCGAGCGACCGCCAGGAGTGCTCGGGAGTGTCGAAAGCCTGCGGATCGACAGCCTCCACCATCGCGTCGACACAGCTGTGCAGCAACGCCTGAGGGTCGAACACCTGCCACGCCTCCCGGTCGCCGCTGCCGCCGCGCTCCCACCGGTACCACTCGGCCCGCATCCGCTCATAGGTCCACAGCGCGTAGAGCAGCGCCGAAAGGTCGCGGTTGAGGTAGGCGTCGGGTTCGCCGTCGTCGTACCAGTCCGGGAGCTCCAGTCGGCCGGTGGCGCCGTCGAGGGCTATCACGAGGTCATGGGGCCACCAGCCGATGGCGAAGAAGTCACGCTGGTACGCGCGGTCGGCGGGGACGGCGTCCGCTCCGGGCGACACCTCGTCGGCGAAAGTCTCGGGGTGCGCCTCCCCCATAGTGAGAAGCGGTTCTTCGCAGGCACCGAAGATCTCACCGTCGAGCGGAAGCCCGAGCTCGGTGAGCAGCCGCCGGGTCGGCCCGTGCGTGAGCCCGGCCGGAAGCTCCTCGGTCCGGAAGCGCCGCACCCGACCCTCTCCGGCGAGCACCGCCAGGTCCTCGATCAGCTCCGACCCGAACGCGTAGGCCAGTCCGCCCGGCTCCCCCGGCCGGGCACCCCAACACAGCGAACGAACCAGCAGCGACGTGCCCCAGTGCGCGACGGGCGTGCCGGGTTCGAACAGCCCCGGGTCGACGGCCCGCATGCGCCGTTCGGCCGCCTCGACCACCTCGGCGACGACCGCCGGCCCGTACCGCCCGTCGTACGCGGTGTCGTCCCGCCCCGCCGACAGCGATTCCATCTCCCGTATCAGCCCGGCAAGGGCGGAGAGGCCGGTCGCGAGCACATCACGGCGGAGCTCCCCCGCCTCACGGCGAGCGAGATACACCTCGCCCGTCACACCGTCGAGGACCACGGCAGTGCCGCAGTAGTCGGTCTCTCCGATGACGAACAGCCGTCTGTCGTCGTCGAAGGCCTTGAGCTCACCGTCCTCCCACAGCACGGTGAAGTCGAGGTCCGCGGCGCTGCCCGGCAGCCCCTCGTCCACGAGGAAACGCCGGCTGGGCCCGTGCCTCAACTCGTCCGGCAGCGCCGCCGGGGCGACCCGGCACACCTCACCGTCCCCTGCCGCCACGCCGTGCTGACTGTCCGTCGCATCCATGCCTACGTCCGTTGCTCTCCGTCATGCTGATCGTTGTGGCGCCGACCTTAGCGGGAGGCACTGACATCCAGCTCTGGAGAGCCGCTCCGCCTGCGAACGCGAGTCGGCGAAGATGGCTTCATGACCACCATCACCTTCGTGCGGGGCGACATCACGCAACAGCACGTGGATGCCATCGTCAACGCGGCGAACTCCTCCCTCCTCGGCGGCGGGGGCGTGGACGGCGCCATCCACCGCGCGGGCGGCCCCGAGATCCTCAGCGCGTGCCGCGACCTGCGCGCCTCCCACTACGGCAAGGGCCTCCCCACCGGCCAAGCCGTCGCCACGACCGCGGGCCGCCTGCCGGCCCGATGGGTCATCCACACGGTGGGCCCGGTATGGTCCGCGACCGAGGACCGCTCGGAGCTCCACGCCTCCTGCTACCGCGAATCCCTTCGGGTGGCGGACGAGCTGGGAGCCAAGACGGTCGCATTTCCAGCGATCTCCACCGGCATCTACCGCTGGCCTCTGGAGGACGCGGCCCGCATCGCCGTCGAGGCGGTCCGCACCACGGACACGACCGTGGAAGAGATCCGCTTCGTCCTCTTCGACGAGGCCGCCTACGAGGCCTTCACCGCGCAGGCGCACTGATACCGAGCGGAAGGCCGGTGGAAGCATTCACCCATGACTGCTCACGCGGCCAGCGCTAGCTCCTGAGTCCCCCCAGGGAGAGGGAACCTGGTCACCTCCCCTTCATGGGTCATCAGCTCAGCAGACCACGTATCGGGGTCCATGACGACCGAGACCGTGCCAGGCCCTGGCCTGGCATGAGAACCGTCGAACCTCATCTCGCCCAGCTGTACCCGAACGGGGAAGTCCTCGCCGTACTCGAAGCGCAAGCCCCGCGTACCGGCATGGACCTTCACCCCCCAGGCCCTACGCCCATTGCATCGAATACGCGCAGTCCTGCTCCGAGTCCGGGCCGTACCATCCCCACCCTTGACCCAGAACAGGCCATGAGGAGCCACCGCCTCCCCCGGGCCATCGCAGAACAGAAAGCCCCGTACTGGCGAAACCCGCCGAGGCCCCTGTGTCTTTTTGACCAGGTTCACGACCTCCTGCAGCTGAAGCCACTCAGCCTCCGTGAGCACAGGCTCTCCGAGCACCACCGGCGCGCGGGGTGCGCCCTCGGCCCGGGCGGCGGCCTGCAACTGCTTGGGCCGGTCGACGCGTTCCGGATCCGCGACCAGGTCATTCAGCGCCGCGCGAAGGGGCTCGGCAATGGCGTCAGCGGTGTCCACACGGCGGGCGACGCCGAGCTCCACGAGCCGGTCGGCGTTCATGAGCTGCTCGGCTCCCTGCGGCACGGCGAGACTCCGGCGTACCTGCTCCGAAGCCGTTGCGTAATCCGGCCAGCGTGACCACGACCGTCCCCGGCCGCCGAGGCGGCCGGTTCCGTCTTGTCTGCCGTGACTCGTCCGATCCACCTGGCCCGGGAGCCCGAGGCCGAGCCCCGGGCCAGGCTGTCACATCACAGACTTACACGATCTTTCAGACACGCTCCAGGGGTGTGCCGAACCAGCAGGCGAGTGCTTCTCGCAGCGCGGGCACGGCGGTGTCGGCGGGTTCGTCGACGGCCGCGGCCCAGGCGATGTGGGCGTCCGGGCGGATCAGGAGGATGTCGGCCGGTGGGTGATCGGTCTTCGCGGTGTGGATGTCGACGCGGTGCTGCCAGCCCCGGGCGGCCTCGCGAAGGTACGGGCGGTCGGCGAGGTCGAGGAGGATGGGCCGTGCGGGGCGCATAAGTTCTGCGACGCTGGTGACTCCTTGGTCGGTGTGCAGGGTGAGGTCGGGTACAAAGGCGCCGGTCAAGGCATGGGACTCGGGTCCGGGCACCGGATAGCGGATGTCATTGTGGGCGACAAGGGCTCCCATGCGGCGCAATGCCGGCTCGTCGGCGAGCAGTTCCTGGAAGACCTGCCGAAGCGCTTCGTCGGCCGCGTCGTGTCCGCGCCGCAGTGCCGCCTGGGCCCGGGTCTGCAGCAGTGCACGTGCGCCGGCGAATTGGCGTTCGTCGTGATAGGTGTCCAGCAGGTCTGTCGGCGCCCAGCCGTGGATGTCCGCGCCCAGCTTCCAGGCAAGATTGACCGTGTCGAGCATGCCGACATTGAGCGCGGTACCGGTGGCGGGGAACAGGTGGGCCGCATCGCCGGCCAGCAGGATCCGCCCGTCGCGGTACCGGTCGGCCTGCCGGTCCTTGAAGGTGAAGCGCGACAGCCGAATCGGCTCTCCCAAGGGGATATCCCCGCCGAGTACCCGGCGAATGCTGGCGCCGAGCTCAGCCAGGGCCATCGGCTCGTCATCGTCGTATTCGGCGGACTCGTCTTCAGTGGTCATGAGGGACAGAACCCCGTCGGTGACCGCGAACGCGAACACGCCGCGGTCTGTTCGCGTGAAACCCGCATGGATCGTGCCCAGCCCGGGGACGGCGATGTCGCCGTTGTCGTGCACGGTCAGCGAATCGGGCACGGTGACCACGGCGAGCCGGTTGACCTCCGGGTACGTGGTGCCGGGGAACGGGATGCCGGCCAGGTCGCGGACTCGGCTGCGCGCGCCGTCGCAGCCCACCAGGTATCGGGCGGTCACCCGGCACGGCCCATCCGGCCCGTGCACCTCCGCGGTCACGGTGGCATCGTCCTGGCCCACCCCGACCACCTCGTGCCCGCGGCGGATGTCGGCGCCGAGTTCGCGGGCGCGTTCTCCGAGGAGTCGCTCGATTTCTGCTTGTGAGATCGGCATCGCCCGCATCGGAGGATCTGCAAGCCGTGTGAGGTCCAGATGCAGACTGCCGAACGGGAATCGGGGAGCGATGTTGGGGTCACTGCTGGCTGCTTCGAACCGGTCCAGAATGCCGCGGTACCGCAGCAGGTCCAGGATCCGCCCGCCGATACCGCTGGCCTTCGGTGTGTCCCGGGGCTGCGGATGCCTCTCCAGCACCAGCGGCCGCACCCCGGCCAGCCGCAACTCACCGGCCAGCATCAAGCCGGCCGGCCCTGCGCCCACGATGATCACGTCGGCGTCCGTCACCGGCCCCTCCTCGCGCGACCTTTCGCCGCGTTCCAACTCGTCCCGGTCGTCGATGTCAACACGCACTTCGTTTCTCCCATTTCCGCAGGTTCTGGCCTTAGCTGGGGATCTTGCGGCACGACCCGGGTCGTGCCGCAAGTCCCAGGCGCGCTGCGCCCGTGTGGCGCTCCGAGCGCGCCCGCGCCCGGCCTCCACAAGCGCCGCCCGCCCGCTCACTCAGCTGCTGACGCGCGTGTAGGTGAGGAACATCGCGCCGCTCTTGAGAACGGTGTGGTCTGCGAGTGTCCAGGTGCGCGGGTCGAAGACGGCCTTGTGGGAGAACAGCGGGAGCCCGTCGCCGATGGTCAGCGGGCCGACCTTGAGGATCAGCGTGTCGATCTCGGCGTACAGAGAGCCCGCGAGCTCGGCGCCGCCGAGGAGCCAGATGTCCTTGCCGTCCTGCTGCTTGAGCTCGCGCACGGTCGCCATCGGGTCGTCGGCGACCAGTTCGACGGCCGGGTCCGGGGCCTCGGTCAGGGTCCTGGAGAACACCAGGTGACGCAGGTGGGGGTAGGCGTCGGTGATGCCGGCCGCGAGACCGATCTCGTAGCTGCGCCGCCCTTCGAGCACAGTGTCGAAGTGCGTGCCCTCCGCCGTGACGGACAGGGCCTGCCGGGCCTGGACGGGCAGCGTCTCCGGGTACTGGGCCACGAGGTGCTGTATGTAGTCCTCCGTTATGGGCCAGAAGCCGTTCGGACCGGTGGGGTCACTGCCGTCCGGGCCCGCGATGAAGCCGTCGAGAGTGGTGGCTATGTAATAGGTCAGCTTGCGCATGGGCTGTCGATTCTGTGAGGAGGATGAGGTTGCGGGTCAGGCTGCGGGCACGTCGAGCTGGAATTCGCGTGTGCGCCGGTAGGAGCGGAAGCCCAGTCGGTGGTTGACCGCCAGCATGTGGACGTTGTCGTCGGCGTTGTCCGTCTCGATCTCGACAACGCCCGGGTGTTCGGCTCGCAGGCGGCGCACCATGGCGGCCTTGACCCACAACCCCAGGCCGTGGCCGCGGTGTTCGGGCACGACCGCCGTGTCGTACTGCTGGGCGCGCGACGGCGCGCCATGGGGCAGGACGATCTCGGTGTAGCCGGCCATGGTGCCGTCGTCGTGGACGGCGGCGACGGTCAGCAGGGTGTCTCCGCGGTCGGCGACCACGGTGGCCATGGCGCGGACGCGGTCTGCGTCCCATGCCACGCTGCCGTAGTCCAGGTCTCCGACGGGCATGTCGTTCATCGCGTTCTTGGCTGTGGCGAAGGCGTCGGCGAGTCCGTCGGGAACCGCTCCGGTCCATCCGGTCAGCCGGTAGCCGGGGTGCTCGGCATCGGCGGTCTGGAGCAGGTCGGCCTGCCCCATCTCGTCGAGGCGCAGCGTGAGGTGATTCAACGTCAGTGCGCGGCGGAAGCCCCACCGTGCGCTGAAGGCTTCGCCCGGACCGTCGGCCGCGGCTGTGGCGATCAGGCTGCGCCGGTTCTCGGTGCGGCAGGCTGCCACGGCCGCCGACAGCAGGAGGGAGCCGGTTCCCAGGCGGCGGTGTGCGGGGGCGACGTGGAGTTCCAGTTCGGCCAGGTGATGCTGGCCCGGGGAGGTGAACACCCGCAGGCCGGCGACTGCGACCGGGACGCCGTCCGCACCGGTGGCCAGCCAGGCCAACCGACGGCTGTCCAGAGCGGGCTGGGTGAGCTGGGCGTGGATCTGCCCTGGCGCAGGCGGCGGCACTCCGGGCAGGTCGTGGGCCGTCGAGGCCGCGACGACCTGGTGCCACGCGGCGGCCTCGGCGACCGAAGCACGCTGGAGTGGACTGACTTGCACTGATGTGGGCAAAGTGATGGCTTTCGTGGTCGGGTCGGTCGTAATTCGCGATGGCGTGAGGGCGTGCTCTCGTCGGTCGAAGCACCGCGGCGGAGGGGGCTTGGAGGGGGCTGGGGCAACCCGGTTCAGGCGATCCAGCTCTGACCGTGTCATCGCGTTCGCGTTCTTTCGGTCGGTGTGGCGCACGAGCGGCCAGTCGATGTCGACACGGGCAGCCGTGGCAAGGCAGTCGGTGAACACGTTGAGAGCGACATGTGCGATGACCTCGACGATCTGCCCGTCGGACAGGCCGGCACACCGGGCCGCGGCCAGCTGTTCGTCGGCAACGGTTCCGCGGTCACGGACCATCACGGCGGCCAGATCCAGGACAGCGGCGGCCCAGGGGTCATCAGTCTCACCTCGGCGCGCGGGTGGCATCGGCCGCACTCAGCCCGGCCGACTTGGTCCCGCGGAACGCATGCACGGACAGGCAGTAGTCGGCCCCGTTCTCCTGCGCCACCAGATCGGTGTCGCCGTCAACGGCTGTTCGCGGATGTCTCTTTCGAGGTGGTGACCGCACCTGGATCGGTGGAACGTTGCGGCGCCGCGGAGCCTTCTGCGGGCTTGGACCTCGCCAGCCACAGGCCGGTGAACACGGCGGTGGCCAAAGTGACGGTGCCGGCAGCGAGGAAGGCGCTGTTGAGGCCGGTCTCGAAGGAGGCGCCGCCGGACTGCCGGGTGCGGACGATGGCTCCGAGTACCGCCACGCCGAGCACCGCGCCGATCTGCCGGGTGGTGCTGATGATGCCTGATGCGAGGCCGCCTTCCTGCGGGCTGACTGCTTGGATGGCGGCTCCCGTCAGTGGGGACAGGGTCAAGGCGAAGCCGATGCCGACGGCTCCCAGCCGCCACCACACGTTCCCGTAGCCGGTGTCGGCGTGCACCATACCGAGCGCCAGCAGTCCCAGGCCGGCCAGGGCCAGGCCGGTGGTAACCACGATTCGGAAGCCGTACCGGGCGGCGAGCCGGCCCGCGTACGGGCTGACGATCACCATGGCGAGGGATAGCGGCAGGGTCTGCAGGCCGGCGCGCAGGATCGAGCTGCCCTGGACGTACACGAAGAACTGGGAGAAGAAGAACGACGAACCCATGAGCGCGAACCCCACCACGACCATGGCGGTGTTGGACACAGTGAACAGGCGCTGCCGGAACAGCCTCAGCGGCAGCATCGGAGCGGAACGACGCGCTTCGACAGCGGCGAAAGCGGCGAGGAGGATCACCGCGGCGGTGAAGCTGCCCAGGATCACCGGCGATGTCCAGCCGCGGGCACCACCCTCGATCAGACCGTAGGTCAGCGCCCCCACCCCCAGAACGGACAGCACCGTCCCCGGGATGTCGATCGCGGGGGCGCTCGGATTGCGGGTCTCTTCAAGGCTGCGCAGACCGACCAGCAGAAGGACCACGCCGATGGGCAGATTGACCAGGAAGATGGCGGGCCAGCCGAAGGCATCTGTCAGCACGCCGCCGGCCACGGGGCCTGCGGCCAGACCGATTCCGCTGAATCCGGCCCACAGCCCGATCGCCTTGATTCGTTCTTGCGGCACGGGATAGGCGGCGGCGAGCAGGGCGAGCGAGGCAGGGCTCAGCGCCGCGGCCCCGATGCCCTGCAGCGCCCGGCCGGCGACCAGCCAGCCGACCGAGGGCGCGAGGCTGCACAGCACCGACGCGGCGGTGAACACCGCCACGCCGGTCAGATACACCCGCTTGCGGCCGAACCGGTCGGCGAAGACGCCGCCGGACAGCAGCAGCATGGCGACCAGCAGTACGTACGCGTCGACGATCCATTGCAGACCGGTCAGCTGCGTGTGCAGCCGGTGCTGCATGTCGGGCAGCGCTGCTCCGACAATCGTGTTGTCGAGCAGGATCATGAATTGGCCCAGGCAGGTCACCGTGAGCAGCACGGCCAGGTTTGGTCGACTGCCTGCGGTCGCACGTGATGCAGCGATGGGGATTCCTCTCAATCGTTAGTTGCGCCTCTCCACGGCCGACGTGGTCAGCCTCTGGGCGCTCTAAAGCAGTCGGTGGCTGCGTTAGGAGACTGTAAGGAGGGTTGCACCACAAACGCAAGTCACGACTGCATTAAGATGGGGGCATGAACGAACGACAGCGAGCCCGGCGGCCCGGCGGGCGCAGCGCCCGCGTCGGCGCGGAGGTGCACCAGGCCGTCACCGAACTGATCAGCGAGCGCGGCTACGGCAACTTCACCGTCGGCGAGGTCGCAGCCCGCGCGGGCGTAGCCGACAGCACCATCTACCGCCGGTGGGGCAGCCTGGAAACCCTGCTCACCGACGTGGCGCTCACCCGCCTCAACGCACAGTCGCCGATGCCCGACACCGGGAGCCTGGCCGGCGACCTGCGCACTTACGCGGCCAACGTGGCCCGCGAGATCACCGGACCCGACGGTCTGATGGTGGTGCGCCTGGCCGTCGCCCTGTCGAGCAATGGTCAGCAGGGCCTGCAGGCGGGTGACGACCTCCGCGCCGAACGCACCCGGCAACTGCAGGTCATGCTCGATCGCGCCCGCGAACGTGGCGAGCAGGCACCCGACGCGTTCGGCGTGCTGGACCACATCCTGGCCCCGATGTATATCCGTGTCTTGTTCGGCATGGTCCCGCTCACCCCGGACTACGTCGACGGGCTGGTCGACCGATTGCTGTGACCTCAACCCGATCCCCGGGATCAGCCCTCGGACGCGGTGCCAAGGCTCCGTGCCCGCCGACACCCACCCGGCCGGCTCAGGCATCCGGCCCTTGGCCGGCTCACGCGGCCTGGCTAAATCCGTCGGTCGGCGGGCCGTCGCCGCGGATCGGGGTGAAGTCGACGTCCAGGTGCGGGGCGTAGGCGTCGGATTCGTCGGCGAACTCGCGGGTGGAGTATTCGCCGAAGCGGCGGATGTGCTCGGTCAGGTACGGCGAGACCTGCGCCAGGTCCTCCGGGTCGACCTTCTCTCCTTCGTCCTGCAACTGGCGGACGATCTCGGCGATATCGGGGTGCCGGTAAGAACGCTGTCACCAGCCGCAAACAACGAGTGTCACGTGCGGCGACGCGCGGCGGGTTCGCGTTCCGAGACGTGACGGGCGACCGCGTCGACTCCGGGACGGGCGTATCGCTCCAGGGAACGGACCGAGGAGTGGCGGGAGCGGGCCGGCAGCATTGGGGTTGAGGTGCCGTCCTCGGCGTCGTGTGTCAGGGCGCTGTGGCGTAGCCGGTGGAGTGTCCAGCCGTCCAGATCCTCGATGTCCTCAGGTGAGGCGAGGCAGGAGTTGGGGCGGTGCCGGACTGCCAGTGGATCCACTCCGTGGCCCCGCCCTTCGCGGTGGTCTTCCCGCGTTTGTCCTGCGGGTACAGGTCTTCCACGTTCAGGCACAGCACCTCGTCGGCTCGTGCGGCGGACTCGTAGAGCATCTTCCAGCACGTCTTCTCCCGCAGGGCGACGTCCAGGCGCCACAGGGCGGTGATCTGGTTCTCGGCAAGGGCCTTGGTGCGGTCGGGCGGTGCCGGCCGCCGTTCGATGCCGATCGTCGAGTCGCAGTCGATCCAGCCCTGGCGCTGCCACCAGCCGATCGCCTTGCGGGCGATGGACAGTTCGCGGTTGACGGTGTCGGCGTCCATCTCGTCCGCCCGCTCTTCCGCCAGTTCGGCCAGGGTCTCCAGCAGTGCCGGGTCGTCGATCGCGGCGACGGAGAAGACGGGCGGCTCTGCGCCCCGGCGGGCGGGCCCGGTCGGCGCGGGTTCGCCGGCGAGCATCCATCCCCATGTCGTCAGCGAGATCCGGCAGATCCACGCGGAGGACTTCGCGATGCCCGCGCCGGTGAGGTAGAGCTCGACCGCATTCTTCCGCCGAGGTGCTCGTTGTCCCTCCGCCCCCGTTCCGGTGAGCAAGTCCCGTCTCTGACCGCGCAGATCGCGCGGGCGAGCAACCCGGGCGGTACGACGGCGATGTGGGTGAGAGACCGCCTCGACGGGCTGTGGTGCGACGAGGACTTCGCCGGCTGGTACCCGCGCGACGGACGCCCCGGTCTCCCGCCCGCCCAGCCGGCCACCGTCTGTGTGCTGCAGTTCCTGCTCGGCCTGCCGGACCGGCAGGCAGCGGAAGCGGTCCGCTGCCGCATCGATTTCACGTACGCTCTGGCCATGGAACTGGACGACCCCGGCTTCCACCACAGCGTGCTGGCCGACTTCCGTGAGCGCCTCACCACGACGACCGCGCCGACCGCCTCCTCGACCTCGCGCTCGCCCGCCTGAAAGAGGCCGGACTCGTACGCGATCGCACCACGCAGCGCACCGATTCCACCCACGTTCTGGCCGCGGTGCGCGACTTGACCCGGCTGGAGCTGGTCACTGAAGCGGTTCGTGCCGCGCTGGAAGAAGTGGCCCGCACGGCCGGGCATCTGCTGATCGGCTTGGCCGACGAGGAGTGGGGGCGGCGCTACGGCCGGCCGGTCCGTTTGGGCAAGAACCCCACCCGGCCCAAGACCAGGATCCTCGCAACCGGCGACGACCCCTGCCGACTGCTGGAGCGCCTCCACCGGCACGGACTGGGCTGCCGACCCGGCCCGCAGGCCGAGACCCTGCGTCGGATCATGGTGCAGAACTACTACCGTGATGCGGGAGGCCGCTTGCGCTGGCGCACCGCCGAGGACGGCGGGCTGCCGCCCTCATCAGGAGCGATCGTCTCTCTACGACACCACCGCTCGCTACGTCCGCCATGGGCACATCATCCGCTGGAAGGGGTTCGCCGCCCACCTCACCAAGACGTGCGCTCCCGGCAGCGTCAATGTGATCACGGATGTGGCCACCACCTCGGCCGCCACGAGCGACGCCCAGGTGCTGCCCGGCCTCCACACTCGGCTGGCGCGGCGTGGGCTGCTGCCCGCCGAGCACCTGGTCGACGGCGGCTACACCTCGCTGGTCCACCTGGAACGAGCCGCACGCGAACATCAGGTCACCGTCAGCGGACCGCTGACGATCAACCCCACCCGCCAGCACCGCCTGGGCGAGGGCTTCGGCCGGGACGATTTTCACATCGGCTTCGACCGCCAGCAGGTCACCTGCCCGAACGGCCAGGTCAGCGCCGGCTGGCACGGCCCGTACCCGACCTCCGAGCCCGCCGGCGCACCCCTGATCGTGGCCCGGTTCGCCAAGAGCCAGTGCCAGCCGTGTCCGGACCGGCCCCGGTGCACCAGCGCCCCGGCCAGGAACGTGGGCTTTCCTCCGCGAGAACTCCGCGACCTGCAACTGCGCGTCCGCGCCGAACAGCAGACGCCCGAGTGGAAGGCCCGCTACGCGGTCCGCTCCGGAGTCGAGGGCACCGCCAACGAGTTCGCCCATAGACACGGAATACGCCGCTGCCGAGGACAGCCCAAAGCCCATCTGCAGCACGTGCTCACGGCCATCGCCGTGAACATCGAACGGCTCAGTGGCCAACCAGCAACCGAGGCCCCCCGTACCAAGACCGCCGACCGCCTTCCAGACCTACCTCGACCAACACGGGATCCCCCGCTCGAAGTCCTGGCGAACCCTCGGCACCTGACCTCAACCACCAAGATCCCCGGCAGAGTCAAGCTAGTAATCACGCCTGGTTCACCGGGGACCGGTGAACCGACGACTGGTAAACCGACGTCTGAAAACCCGTCCCCGGTGATCCTCCGACGAGCCGTTCAGACGGCCCCGTCTCGCTGGTGCTGCTCGATGACGGCATTCGCCCACGGGCACATGACCAGACGCGGGATCACTGAGGCCGCGAACCAATGCAACATGATCCCCTCCGTGAGGGTCAGCGCATCGGCCTCACCATCCCAGTGCCCCAGGAAGACCGTGATTTCGCCGCTCGTCCCATCCGGACCACGCGCCGTGACGACGACGTACTTCTTCAGCTCCGGCAGGACCAGGCCCGCCTCCTCCTTCAGCTCCCGGGCAATAGCCGTCTCGGGCGTCTCCTCGCCCTCCCGGCCCCCTCCGAGCAGCGACCACGTGCCCGGATCACAAATACCTTCGATGTTGTCCCGCAAGTGCAGCAGGTACTCACCGGCCGAATTGATGATGAGAGCTGCGGTGCCCTTCGGTTCCTGCATGGCCTCTCAGGGAAACTCCCGGGATGTCGCACACCACAGCCTATTCGCAGAGGGCCGAGTCGACTGCGTCGAACACC
Source organism: Streptoverticillium olivoreticuli subsp. olivoreticuli (assembly GCF_003391135.1). GTDB lineage: Bacteria > Actinomycetota > Actinomycetes > Streptomycetales > Streptomycetaceae > Streptomyces > Streptomyces blastmyceticus. The sequence goes on from NZ_CP031455.1 coordinate 897,095, forward strand.
TTCAGTGACGGCGACGTCGCATTAGTGACGGCGGTGGCGTGGCGGCCGTCGGCGGTGACCATGGTCAGCGAGGTGTAACCCAGCACCGAGCCACTGATTCCCCAGGCGGTGCCACCGCAGGACAGGGCGCGGCTGGTGAGGCCGAGGCCGAAGTCGAAGCCCGGCCCGGCATGGAAGGTGGTCTGCATCTCGGCCAGACTCGCGGCGGATACGACCTTGCCGCCAATAAGCGCCTGGTAGAAGGTGGTCAGGTCCTGCTGCGTGGAGATTATGGCTCCCGCGCCGCTGTACTGGGACGGTTCGAAGTTCGGAGTGACATCGGTCCAGAAGAAGAACGGGCCGAGGCGGCCGCCATTGTATCCGTGGACGTAGGGGGTGGCCAGGGAGCGGTCGCCCGCGAGGGGGTAGATGGTCCGGGTCAAGCCGAGAGGCTCGATGATCCGGTCGGTGACCGCCTTGCTCAACGGCGCGCCGGTAACCCGCTCAACGAGCATGCTGAGGATCTGGTAATTGGTGTTCGAGTAGTGGAACTCCACCCCGGGCTTGGAGGCAGAGGGCAGGCGGAGGCCGTCACGCACCACCTCGGCCAGGGCGTAGGTCCCGTCCGGGTTGGCCTTCGCCTGCGGCTTGTCGTTCGTGGGGATGCCACTGGTGTGCTGGAGGAGCTGCCTGATGGTGATGGCGTTGCCGTCGTGTCCGTTACTGGCGACCACGCCCGGCAGGTACTGCTCGATCGGTGCTCCGAGGGAGACCTTGCCCTCATCGGCCAGCTGCATGACCACGGAGGCGGTGAACGCCTTGGTCTGGCTACCGATGCGGAAGCGGTCGGCGGGCTGAATAGGCTGGGTGGCGTTGACCGCGCCGGTGCCGACGGAGAGGCTCCATGTGCCCTTGCCGTCACCAGCGTAGAGGCCCGCTCCCGGACCGCTTTCCGCCTGATAGGCGCTGAGGACCGCCTTGGTGGCGGCATGGTCGCCAGCCGGTGCGGCCTGCGCCGAGGCCGGTAGCGCGAGCACGGCCGCGGTCACCGCACCGACCACGGCAGCCGAACGTCGTCCACAGGTGTTCAATCTCATCAGAACTCCCCCATTGTCATACGGATGAGCGGATTCTTTGATCTCAACAGGCCCTCGCACGAGATCTTCACCGGCCAAACAAAACCAGCCACCCCCACGAATCCTGGTCGGGGGCGAAGTTCCACGGCGAGGAGTCGTGGGAATGGATGTGGCTGTCGCTCGCCTGCACCAACAGCTCCAGCCGTGCCCACTGCGTATCCGCCAGATCTCCACGCGCCATCCGGTGATCATCACAGACCGTGATCTACTTCTGGGCATGGTGCCGATGAACGAGAAGCCGAGGTCATGACCAACCACTGCTGCGTGGAGATGAGCCGCCGCGTGAACGTGCGCTGCGACCAGCACGACGACCCCTTCGCCTGCCCGGACGCGCTGATCAATTTCAGCGCCAAGTTCCAGGAGTACGGGTTGATCATCCACGACGGCGGTACATCGAGCATCACCATCGACTTCTGCCCTTGGTGCGGACGACGTCTCCCCGAGTCACAGCGGGACCGATGGTTCGGCGAGCTGGAACGCCGTGGGATCGAGCCGTGGGAGGACGAAGTCCCTGCCGAGTTCCAGGACGACCGCTGGCTCGCAGCCCTGCCTCGGGACTGATGAACCAGCAGCCACTCAAGCCACTTCCGGTACACGCCCTAGCTTGACTCTGCCGGGGATCTTGGAGTTTCCCGGTGCGACAGCATGGTCGACGGGCATACTCGGGTAGTTCCGCCGACCGATGAAGCTGTCGAGGTGCCCGTTGTTCCTGCGCCCCCGTTCCGGTGACCACGTCCCGCCCCTGACCGCGCAGGTCGCGCGGGCGAGCAACCCGGGCGGCACGACGGCGATATGGGTGCAGGACCGGCTGGACGGGCTGTGACGCGAGGTCTGGGGACACCTGCTGGTCCACCACGCCATCCGCACCCTCATGCACGACACCGCCGGCCAGGTCGGCCTCGATCCCGACCGGCTCTCCTTCATCCGCAGCATCCGCCTCGCCCGCCGACAGGTCACCGCGCAGGCGGCCTTTTCCCCCTGACCACCTGGCCGCAGCCCTCGCGGACGGCATCCGGGAGATCGCCGCACGCCCGTTACCCGCCCGCCGCAGGCGCTCCAACCCCCGTGTCGTCAAACGCAAGATGTCCAACTTCGGCGTGAAACGCGACGAACACCGGCACAGCCCCCAGCCCACCCGCGACCCAGCCGAGGCCGTCACCATCGCACCCCACTGGCGCACCACCCCGACCAACCCGCCAACCAAAATCCCCAGAAGCTGGGACCGTTAAGTCACTGGTCTTGCGGCTAATCTCGATCTTTCGTGACGGTCCGTCGGTTTCTTCGGCGGGCCGTTTCGATTTGCCGGAGCGGTTGTCGGTCATCATCATGCCGATCGCCGCGCCGAGCCCCAGCGGCTCGCGGCCGTCATGGCGTACGACGGTGCCCGTGCGCCGCTTCGGCTTCGGGCTGGTGGTGCCGTTCTTCTTCGCCGCCTCCCGGGCCGCGACCAGGGCCTGGCGCGCGAGGTCCATGCCGCTCAGCTCCGACTCGGTGGTCATGCGATCACCGCCCCGGTGACGTCGTCGTCCAGCGAGCGGGCGGCGAGTCCGGGCAGCCGGTCCGCCCACGGCGCGGGCACGGCCTGCTCGGTGCGGGCCGCCGTCTGCACGCGCAACTGCTCCAGCCGCACCGTCAGCAGGTACTCGGCAGCGCGCTCCCGGGCCGCGTCGGCGGCCTTCGCCGCTGCCGCGACGGCGTCCGCCGATGACCCGGCTACCCCGGGGCGCGCGGACAGTTGTCCGCGCGCTACCGGCTATCCCAAGCCCTCGCCCGGGTGCAGTGGACGAATGGGGCCGGTGACCGTGAACCGCAGGGGCACTCCGTCCAGGGCCACCGGCTCCTGGGGAAGGTCAGTGCTCGACTGCAGATACACGGTGATGACGTATGCGGTGCCGGGCGAGGTCGCCTGTCCGGTTCCGACTCCGATCCCGACTCCGACGGCCCGATAGGTCGCCAGGATGTGCACCTTGTGTCGGTCGAGGACGCGGCGGACGTGGTCAAGGGTGTTCGGCTCGCTCATGAGGGGCTCTCTGGCCTGGCCTGCGACGGACGTGCGGACCGTGGCTTCCGAGCGTACCGGCCGCCCTGTGGTGCTGCCCGGATGGCTGGGACGTAGCGGACATGCGAGGACGTCACTGACACGGCCGATCAAAAGAAGTCGCGAAATGCGCTGAATAGAATACTTTAAGCCGGTAGTAGTGGGCGGAAACGAGAGAAGACCCGTCGTGGACGAGCGCTATGCAAAGGCCCGGTCCTTGTCCCAGGCCGTGAGAAGGACGTACTGGCCCGCCTACGAGCAAGACCCCAACATCGTGGGCATGGCTTTCGGGCAGCGGATCAGCGGCGGGCAGCGGACCGACGAACCAGCCGTCTTGATCTACGTAGCCCGGAAGATCTCCTCTCGTTTCCTCCCCCCTTCCCGTGAGCTGCCTCAGCGCCTGCCCGTGGGAGGGGAGCACATCGAGGTCGACGTGGTGGAGACCGGGCCCGTCTATCCGCTGGCGTTCACGGGACGCACCCGGCCGGCACCCTCCGGGATCAGCATCGGGCACACCCTCGTCACCGCAGGAACCCTGGGATGCCTGGTACGGGACAACACCGACTCAAGCCTGTGCATCCTCAGCAACAACCACGTCCTGGCCAACGAGAACGCGGCCACGCCCGGCGACACCATCGCCACGCTCAAGCGTTTCATCTCCATCGGCATGTCCGGCAACAGAGTGGACGCCGCCATCGCCCAGGTGACGAACCCGGGCGACGTCGTGGACCAGATGATGAACAACCTGATGCCCGTCCCGAGCCCTCGTCACCGGGCTGTGGGTCTGCTCTTCGCCGGCAGCTGCAACCGTACGTTCTTCAACCCGATCCAGGACGTCTTGGCCAAGCTCAACATCGCCTTTCCCGCCGGCGCCGACTCGACCGTCACCGCCGAGCTCGGGATGAACGTCGAGAAGGTCGGGCGCACCACCGAGTACACCACCTCGACCGTCCTGGAGATCGACGTGACCACAAAGGTCGGTTACAACTTCGGCCAAGCGACGTTCGACGGCCAGATCGCCACCGCCTGGCTCAGCGACGGCGGGGACTCGGGGTCCCTCGTCTGCCAGGGCGGTGCGGGCGGCAACGAAGACCATTGCGGTAGCTGCTTCCTCATCTCCATGGCGTCCAGCATGCTCGGTGAGGACCTCTCTGTTCACCAGCAACTGGAGAAGGAGTTCCGGGAGCGGTACCTCAGTCAGACCCGCGTCGGCAAGTACCTGATCGACGTGTTCTTCTCCAACCAGGAACGGCTGGTGAACCGGGCGCGGCAGGCCCGGCCGAGCGAAGAGGACCGGGCTCATGCGCGCAGTCTGTACGACCGCTATTCCGAACTGATCACACGGATCATGGCCCGGCCCTACGCCGATGACACGCGCCTGTCGGCCGAGCACCTCACCGAAGCGCGGCAGGCCCTGGAACTCGCCAAGAAGCACATGACCACAGAGGAAGCCGCGGTCGCGGACGGATTCTTCGACCTTGTCAAGCGCGCCCAGGGACTAAAGCCCGGAGAGATCCTCCAGGCGCTCAACGCCCCCGCGGTGTACAACCAGGTGAAACAACTGGTCTCCCAGATCGACTTCCTTCAACAGCCCGAACCGTGACCACCAGCCGGACCACCGGCGAGGACTGGCTCGCCTGCGCACGCACCCGAGCGGCCCTCACCGGGCTCGACAGCATCCTGCGCGAGGCGACCGCCGCGGACGACGCGCTGCTGCGCATGATGGCCGGCCATCTGGTGCAGCGAGGCGGCAAACGGCTCAGACCGGCCCTGCTGCTGCTCTCCGCCTCCTACGGCTCGTACCAGTGGACCCGGCTGCTGCGCGCGGCAGCGGCACTCGAACTGGTGCACATCGCTTCCCTCTATCACGACGATGTGATGGACCGGGCATCCACGCGACGACACGGGCAGAGCGTCAACGCCTGCTGGGGCAACGAGCTGGCCGCTCTCACCGGCACCTACCTGTTCGCCCGGGCGAACAGCCTGCTCGTGAGCTTGGGCAACGAGCCCCATCACGTGGCGGCCCGGGCCTTCTTGGAGCTGTGCACCGGACAACTCCAAGAGGTGGAGAACGTCTACAACACTGACCTCACCGAAGCGGCGCACCTGGAGATCCTTGCGCGCAAGACCGCCACACTGTTCGAGCTGCCCTGCGTGTTGGGTGCCCTGCTGAGCAAGGCACCACGGCGGTGTGCGACCGCGCTCCAGGCCTACGGACAGCACCTCGGCCTGGCGTTCCAGCTCACCGACGACGTGCTGGACCTGCCGGGGCGAGGCCGCAGGTCGGGCAAGCCGGCCGGCACCGATGTCCGCGAGGGCGTCTACTGTCTGGCGGTGCTGCGTGCTGTACGCACCGGAGGTGCCGTCGCCGTGCGGCTCAAAGACCTGCTCGGCCGGGAGGACATGACCGTAGAGCAGGTGGCCGAGGTGTACCGGCTGGTGGAAAGCACCGACGCCGGCTCAGCAGTACTCGAAGTGGCCCGCTCCTATGCGATGAGGGCCCTTGAGGCTCTCCAGGTCCTTCCCGAGGGGCCACCACGCCAGTCCATGGAGAACCTGGCCCGGCACGTCCTCATCAGATCGAGCTGACGGGCGGGTCGCGGAATGGATGCAGACGTCATCGTGGTGGGTGCGGGACCGGCCGGAGCCACCACGGCGTACTGGCTGGCGCGCTACGGCCGGCGTGTGCTGCTGCTGGACCGACAGCAGTTTCCCCGGCCCAAAACCTGCGGGAACGCGCTCGGCCCGTCGGCCGTAAGCCTCTTGCAAGAGATGGGAGTGCTGCACCGCCTGCAGAACGAGAACGGGGATCTGCGGCACATCCGTGGTATGCGGGTGCGCATGCACCAGCGATGGCGCACCTTCACTCACGAAGGCGGGCGCTCAGGGCTGCTCGTGCCACGGATCATCCTGGACGAGGCCATCCGGCAGCAGGCGGGGGCTGCCGGAGCCGCCATGCTGCCCCGCACACGAGCCGTCCGCCTCCTGCGGGACAACGGCACGGTGGTGGGCGTGGAGGCATCGCGGGCCGGCCGACGGACACGGCTGCAGGCCCCGGTCGTGGTGGTTGCCTGCGGGGCCGCAGTCGACGCGCTGATCCCCGCCGCGTCCGACCATGCCGCAGCGGGCCGCGGACAAGCTGTCCGGGGCCATCTGTCCGGCCTGACCGGGCTCACCGACATGCTGGAGATCTACACCCCCGTCACGTCCCCCTACGGATGCGGGCTTCCCCCTTCCTACGGGTGGGTCTTCCCCACCGGATCGTCCACCGCCAACGCCGGCGTCGGAGTCCTCGGACCATACCCGGGCAGCCACCTGACCACCCTCTGGGACACCTTCGTCCGTACGCTGCGCGACACCGACCCACGGTTCACGGGACTGCGCCAAGAAGGCTCCCCGCAGAGCGCTCCCATGCGCTTCGACTTCGTTCCTGAACGGTGTGCCGCTCCCGGCCTGCTGCTTGTGGGCGATGCCGCGGGGATGACGTCCCCCTTCACCGGCCAGGGGATCGGTCCGGCGATGGAATCCGGCCGCCTGGCAGCCCTCACCATCCACGCCCGGCTTCGGCCCGGGGAACCGTCTGCACCGGATCTTTCGGACTACATCCGCAGCCTCAAAAGCAGCTACGTCGGCCACTTCGAGGACGGCAACCGATCCGCCCGCCGCCACCTGCTGGTCTGGCGGACGCTGCACAGCACCTTCGACAGCGAGCGGCCCCTTTTCACACTGGGCCGGCAGGCACTCCTCTTCCCGGACAGCTTCGACGAGGCCCGCGTGACCCGCGTCCTGGACGACGCCACAGGCATCCTTGCCGACAAGTCGCCCCGGCTGCGGACAGATCTGCTCGCCGTCAGCGAGGTACTCCTGAACGCCGTACGCACCGACTGGCCGTTCCTCGGCCGCATCACTGCGATGGGGCGAAGCATGCCCACCATTCCCCTGCGCCCGGCCCTCTTCGTTCTGCTCGCCGGCCAGCTCATCGCCCCCGGGCGCGCGCCGGACTCCGCCGTCCTTGCCGCGGCTTCGGTGGAGCTCGGTTACCTGGCTGCCCTGGCCGGGCTCAGCGTCGTCGAGGAATCCCGTGACGGAGATCCCAAGCATGATGGCAGGCTGGCGAATTGGGGCAACATGCTGGCCCTGATGGTCGGTGACTTCCTGCTTGGCAAAGCCAACGAGCTTGCGGCCCAGGCAGGCACCGCCGTGAGCCAGATGTTCAGCCAATCACTCGCAACCGCCACCGAAGGTCAAATCCGCCACGTGCGCCATGCACACGACCTCCACCTGACCAAGGCTGAACACACCGCCATCCTGACCCAGCAAACCGCTACGCTATTCGCGCTTCCCTGCAAGCTGGGCGCCCTGCTCGCCGGCGCCACGACAGCCGAAGCAGCCGCCCTTGAGGCCTACGGCCGCCACCTCGGTCTGGCCTTCCAGCTCACCGAGGAAGCCCGCAGCGCAACCGGTCAGCCAACGCGGCTGGGCACGACACTGGCCTCGGACCTGGCATCCGGAATTTTCGGGATCCCCGTCCTGCATGTACTGCACCACAACAGCAAACTCGGCACGCGACTGAAGTCCTTGATCGTCAGATGCCCCGGCACGAACCAAGACATCCGGACCGTCATCCGGCTCGTCAAAGAGGGTCACGGCGACACAACGGCACGAACTTTGGCGTCCCAGTACGCCGAACAGGCACGGGCTGCACTGCGGCACTTCACCCCGGGGCCTGATCGCCACGCCATGGAACGCCTGCTGGACCATACCCTGCGGCCCTCGCGCCCCCTTTCATGACTGAGCACGCATAAACATTCATGTAAGGAATGTGATAACGACAAAGCCGCCGAGAACCTCCGCCAGGGCCGGATCAAGACGCAGGCCGTCCCCACTACCCCGCAAGGACGTCTGCTCGCTCAGAGTGGGGAATGCAGTGGCGGCCGACAAGCACGTCACCCCCCGACCCGCGACCGGGATGGGGATAGGACACCACACGAGTGGACGTGCCTGTCACCAGCGGGGAAGGGCAGTGCGGTCCTGGACGGTGATGTGGAGCATGTGCAGCGCCTGAGTGCGGGTCGGGCGGACGACCTCGAACCAGTCAGTGCCCTGTTGCAGGTGGTGGACGATGCCGCGGTAGTAACGCCAGCCGAATCCGACACCAGTCCGCCACACCGTGTCGCGGTACCGGCTGCCGATGACCAGCTCGCCGTGGAGGTAGACGGAGTCGAGAGGCCGGGCACTGGCTTCGAAATGGGCCAGGACGGCTGCCGCGGCGCGGCGCAGCGGGCTGGTGTGACTCCAGCGGGCGAGCGCCTCAAGGGCTGCGGGATGGCTCGGGTGGGCGTCAGCCAGCTGGAGTTGCCGAATGGTGGCGGCCTTACGGTCGACCAGGTCGGTGAGATCGATGCGGACCGGGCGCGGGACCCAGCGGTCGATGCCGTCGAAGGCCTCGATCATATGGTCGCGCGGGGCGCGAACCGCTGCGGGATCAGGGGTGAGGGCGGCGAGCCGGGCGCGGGCGGCAGCCACGGGTTCGCTCCGGGTCCACAGCAGGGTCAGCTCGAAGCCTTCCTCTTCGAGGGTTCTGCGTTCGCCGAAGTGGATCTGCAGGTCACGGCTGTTGCCCTTCAGGGCCCGCTTCATCGACGCGGAGGGGTCGCAGCCGTAGGACAGGGCGTGAACGAATTCGGAGGTGAGGCGGCGCCTGGGACTTGCTTCAGCCGGTCTGCCGTGGGGCGGCGGGGCCCGGGAGATGATCGTGCTGAGGGGCCCGGTGTAGGTGGTGCCCAGCTCGGTCACGGTCTCGGGGAAGGGGCCCGGACCGGGCGGCCGTGGACGGCGATTCACGACAACACCCGCATCCCGGCTCCAGTCCACGAGGCTGATCAACCTGGGGACCACAAACCCGCAGGTCAAGTGCCACTTCCTATTGGAATTCTCAACCCAATGCGCTGGAAGGTCTCATTTGACAGCAATCAGGATTTCACTCACCGGCACTAACCAACCCATAGAGATATTGATCCGAGGACATTCCAATGAGGCGTCAGTGTGACGCTGAAGCGAGAATCTATAATTGCTGCTATCGCGGGCTGGCGAAGACATACATCCAGCACGTCCTCACCGCCGCTGGCGTCAACATCGTCCGTCTCAGCGAGTGCTTCCCTCACGGCACCACACCTCAGACCCGCGACGGACAGTCACACCGTTCCAACGGACCGTCAGAACACCGCACCCCCGACTAGCAGTTGATCAAGTAAGGATCGCCAACAGCATCCCGAAAGAGAGACAGGGGCCAGTGAACGGTTTTTCTGGAGTCGTTAGGGGGATTAGCATCAGGATCATGACGGTCATGTAGACACACTTGACCTCCGCCTGCTCAATTAGGGGTCTGTGACAAGTACGTCATACGTCATTACCAAGACCACCTCGCTCACCGCCGCACGATGCGGCCGCAAGGAAAATACTGCCCCGTCGCCGACTGCGAGTAGCGCGAGTTCGAGAAGCACTTCGACAAACACAAGATCGAACTCGCTGCGCTACGACCAGCATCTGGCCGATACAGCCAGCGGCGACAACGTGCCCGAGTTCACTGTCCGCCGCCGGCGCGACGAACTGATCACCCTCCTCGCTGCCCAGGCCTCACGCCTGGGCCGGGCGATGGCGACCGCACAGCGGTGCACCCTTACCGCGTTCATCGATCGAGTGGAGGCTGGAAGGGCCGCCGTTTCACGGTGCCGCCCCACCAATCCGCCGACCAGATCCCCTTCCTTGCCGGTTAAAGAATTGACTATATATCAATCCGTAAAGACGTCTCGCAGCACCCTCGCTGCCGACTATGCATAGCGCCTTTCCTCCCCTCTGCGTCACTGGTCCAGGCGGATCGCCAGACATGACCACGTCCTAAGTAGCGGCACAACTTCCTTCGCAACAAGGAGGATCTGGGCGAAGTGCTGAGAGAATTACTCGCGGAGTGACTGCTGGACGCGATGGCCTCGTGCGCAGGCCTGCCCCGCATGCACCTGCCTGAAGCTCGGAGAGCGCGACGAACACGGCGCTGGTGCTCGGCGGATGCCCTGGCCGAACACCGCCGAGCGCACCGCCATCACGCCCTCGGTGTTGTTCGGCCGCTGCCGCCTGGGCCGGGGCCAACTCGGCGCGTAGTGCGTTCAGTTCGTTCGTGCTCATGCCGGTCAGACGGGGGTCGGCGAGCATCTGCAGGACTTGTGCGCGGGCCTTTGCCCGTTCGTCGGCGCGCGGTGCGGGGGCGGCGGTGCCGGTCGGGGCGATGCTGTAGTTCCACCGGCCGTGCTGGTCATGCGCGGTGATCGGCAGGGCCTGCACCTGCTCACGGCTGACCGCAAGCCCGGTCGGATAGGAGGCCTCGACGCGCAGGCCGGTGCGGGTCGTGGTCGCGGCGATTGTCTTGAGGACGACCTCGTGGCTGGTGAGAGGACGTCCGCGCCAGTTCATAGTGATGTGGGAGAACAGCCGGTGCTCGATTTTATTCCATTTCGACGTACCCGGCGGAAAGTGACAAACCATCACCGTCAGGCCGGCATCGGCGGCGAACGCGGCCAGTTCGGCCTTCCATACCCGGTAACGGTAGCTGTTGGAGCCTCCGGCGTCCGCGGTGATCAGCAGCCGGGATGCCGCGGGGTAGTCGTACGAACAACGCCATCCAGCTCGGCGCCCAGCACGCCATCCCCCACCACGGCGCCAGCGTCGAGGGCGAAGGCGTCGACGTCGTCCTCCAGGACGTCACGTTCCGATACCCGGGTGCCGAACGTGACGCACTCCATGGGGTGTCGCTCACCCTTCCGAAGGGCAAGGTGGTGGCCCTGGTCGGTGAGAACGGCTCCGGCAAGACCACGCTCGCCAGCCTCATCGCCGGCCTCTACTTCCCCACCGCGGGGACGGTCTCCTACAACGGCACCGACGTCCGCGAGGCCGACCGTGAAAGCGTCTTCGACCGGGTCGCCCTGCTCCCCCAGGACGTCGACTGCTGGCCGATGACCGTCCGGGCCAACATCCACATCGGCGACGTCGGCCGGCCACTGGACCAGGAGAAAATCGAAGCCGCAGCCGAACGAGCCGACATCCGCACCGTAGTCGAAGAACTCCCCCACGGGTGGAACTCCATCGCGGTCAAGGACTTCGAACGCGGCGTACGGCTCTCGGGAGGCCAGTGGCAGCGCATCGGCGTCTCACGCGCCGTCTACCGGCAACGCGACCTGCTGATCATCGACGAACCGACGGCCGCCCTCGACCCAAAAGCCGAAATCGACATGTTCGAGTCGCTGCGCTCCTTCACCGACGACGGCATCACCACCGTGCTGCTCATCACCCACCGGCTCGCCGCCACCGCCACCGCGGACGTGATCCACGTCCTCAACCAGGGACGACTCCTCGAATCCGGATCGCACGCCGAGCTGACAGCCCTCACCGGCGGCCACTACCGGGAGCTGTACGAACTCCAGGCGGCCCAGTACGGGAACGGGTCCGTGCCCGCACCCAGGAAGGGGAAACCCGCAGACGCCTGACGCCAAGAGACACAGGGGAGACAGCATGTTGTGGGCGGACGAGCACCACGCCCTCCGCCCTCACCACGATGCTCTGCGGCGAATGATCAGCGCAGAGTTGTACGAACTCGACCAGGACTGACAGGAGAGCACATCGTGACCGTGATCGTCGGGCTCATCGACGAAGGCCGCGTACACATCGGCGGAGACTCCGTCGGCATCTCCAGATGCAGGCTCACCGTCCGCAAAAACCCGAAAGTATTCCGCAACGGCCCCTACGCCCTGGGCTTTTCCGGCAGCTTCCGCATGGGCCAGCTGCTGCACCACGCCTTCAAGGCCCCCACGGGCCACACGCCGCCACGTAGCGGTGATCCCCCTGCCGCTGGAGTGCCTCCCGATTTCCCGGAAAACCCCTCGCCGTACTCGGCGACATGCCACTGCTCTGGCACGTCCACCGACGCTGTCAGGAGGCACATCAGCTCGCCAATGCCGTCGTCGCGACAGACGAAGCCACCTGCCGCCGACTCGACATCCCCTGCATCATGACCGGCAAACACCTCACCGAGACCGACCGGGTCGCCGAGTGCGCACAGCGCCTTCAGGCCGACGCCTACATCAATGTTCAGGGCGACGAGCCGTTCATCAATCCTGCGGCGATCGACACAGTATCGGAGGCGCTCACCCACCTTGACGCCGACACCCTTGGCGGTCAACGCGTACACAGCGCTGAACAACGCGGCTGCGGTCCTCGACCACAACGTCGTCAAGGTCGTGATCGGCGAAAACGACAACGCCCTGATGTTCTCCCGCCAGCCGATCCCGTACCCGCGGAATGAGCACCCCACTTACTTCCGGCAGCTCGGTCTCTATGGCTTCACGCGCAACGGACTCGATCTGTTTCGACAGCTCAGACAGGGGCCGGTGGAGCGCGCCGAAGGCATAGAGATGATTCGGCTCATCGAGCACGGATACAGGGTGCGAACGCTTCCCGGGTCAGATAAAGGAATCGCCATCGACACGCCAGAAAACCTCAAAAGAGCGCATGCAATGCTGTGACGGAGGAATCGCGGTCACAGCGCGAACACCGGCAAGGACTCCAGCCCTCGCATGAGTCGCGTATGCCGCCACCGAAGCTCTCCGGACGGCACCGAGAGGCGAAGTTCAGGGAACCGGGCCAGGAGCGCGCGGAGGGCGGCCTCCGCCTCGGCGAAGGCCAGTGGCGCGCCCAGGCAACGGTGGATGCCGTGGCCGAACGCCAGGTGGCCCCTGGCGTCGCGGTCTGCGTCGGGTTGGTCGGGGCCCGGGTACTGGGCGGGGTCTCGGTTGGCGGCTCCGGGCGAGATGAGCACCGGGACTCCGGCGGGGATCTCGGTCTCGCCGAGGGTGAGTGCCTGGGTGCTGTACCGGAAGGTGGCGATGCCGACCGGTGAGTCGTAGCGCAGCAGTTCGCCCAGCATGCTGTTGATCTGACCAGGGGCGGCGCGGACGCGGTCGAGGAGCTCGGGGTGCTGGAGGAGCGCCAGGATGGCGTTGCCGATGAAGTTGGTGGTGGTTTCGTGGCCGGCGATGAGCAGGAGGACGGCGAGGGAGACGAGTTCGTCTTCGCTGAGCTGCTCTCCTTCATCGTGGACGGTGATGAGGTCGTGCAGGAGGCTGTCGTCCGGGGCGCGGCGCTTGGCCGCGATGAGGTCGGCCATGTAGTCGGCCACAGCGTGGGAGGCAGCGTCGATCCGTTGGGGCTGTCCGGCAGAGAAGAGGTCATTCGACCAGGTGCGGACCTGCGCGCGGTCGGCCTCGGGTACTCCGAGCATCTGGCAGATCACCGTGACCGGCAGCGGGATGGCGAGAGCGGCGACGAGGTCGGCCTCGCCGGTCTTCGGGATGCCGTCGAGGAGCTGGTCGACAGTGTGCTCGATGTACGGGCGCAGGCGGTCGACGGCTCCGGTGGTGAACGCCTTGGTCACCAGGCGGCGCAGCCGGGTGTGCTGGGGTGGGTCGGTGGCGAGCATGGTGTGCGCGACCGCGGGGTGCAGGTTGCGGTCGGAGGGGCGGTCGGCGAAGAACCGTGCGGTGTCCTTGGACAGTCGCGGGTCCGTGAACGCCGCCTTCGCCTCGGCGTAGCCGGTCACCAGGTAGCTGGGCCTGCCCGCGGAACCGGTGGGCACCGGGGTGACGGGGGCTGCCGCCCGGAGTTCGTCGTAGATGGGGTAGGGGTTCTGGAGGAACTCGGGGCAGGACAGCGGATCGCTCATGGTGTAGGGACGGCTTCCTTTGCGTGTGCGTTCTAGTGAGTGGTCGCGCGGACGACGTCACTGTTGGCGTATGCCTGGGCGACGAGCGGCAGCCACTCGGTCTCGGCCTTGAGGTTGCCATCGCGTTCGTCGGTGCCGGGGGCGGGCCGGGCGATGTCAGCGTTGGGCTTCAGGCCGCGGTGCTTGGCTCTGACGGCGTCTTTGAGCACAGCCGCTTCCACCGCGGCATGCCTGCGGAGGGTGTCGGCTTCACCGAGCTGGGTCAGGGCGTGTCGGGTGGCCTGCTGGACGCGTCCGGAGCGGTAGGCCCGCAGGGTCAGGATACCGTCGTTGATCTCGATGACGCGGCGGTGGAGGAAGAAGTCCGCGTCGTCTTCGGCAACTTCGCCGGAGCTGGTGGGGGCGAGCACGATGTCGGGGCTGACGTCGACGAGCTCGCTCCACAGGGGTGCGAGAGCCTTGTAGGAGCGGGTTTTCCCAGCATTTGCGGGCCAGCTGGCTGATGGGCCAGGCCAGTGCCGGCAGGGTGAGGCCGAAGACGATCAGCAGGACGCCGATGACCGGCGCGGCGACGCTGAATGTGCAGCGCACGGGGGCGACGGGCGCAGGACCATGAACGGGGACTCAGGAGTGGGTCAACGCTTCAGACCGTGGGCCCGGTGTGGTGCGTTGCCCCACCCCGAGCCGACCTTCTGGCCTCCCGCTACCGCGAATCCCTGCGGGTAGCGGACGAACTGGGAGCCAAGACGGTGGCCTTTCCGGCGATCTCCACCGGCATCTACCGCTGGCCCCTGGAGGACGCGGCCCGCATCGCCGTCGAGGCGGTCCGCACCACGGACACAGCCGTGGAAGAGGTCCGCTTCGTCCTCTTCGACGAGCCCGCCTACGAGGCCTTCACCCATGACTGCTGGCTACCGCCGTTCAGCTGGGACAGCTGCATAGGGATGATGTCGATCTTGCCCATAGGGGAATCCTTGTATATGGAGGACTTCGCACCCACAGTGGCCCGGCTGCGGAACCATTGCGGTGCAGCGCCTCGCGGCCCACGCGGGCCTGGGCGGGCCGGTCGAGGACGAGTACGGCGGCTTCGGCGAGCCCATCGACGAGGTCGTGCCGGCCGAGCGTCTCGACGAGGGGCTGGGCCTGCTGGAGCGGTGCTGGACGGGCGAGCGGGTCACCCGCCGAGGCGGCCACTTCCACACGGAGGACGTGGCACTGCCGCCCCGGCCCGTGCAGCACCCGCGCCCGCCGGTGTGGGTCGCCGGTTTCCGGCCGACCCGCAGGCCCATGCGGCGTGCCGCCCATGAGGACGGCGCGGTGCCGCCCTTCGAGTCCGCGAAGCACGGCCGCACACCGCCGGTGGACGAGGTGCGCGACCTGGTGGCCTACTTCCGCCGATGCCGTCCCGACGACCGCCGCGCCGAACTGGGCCCGCCCCGGCTCTGACCGGGGGCGCGTCACCACAGCCGCTTGCGCCGGTACCTCACGCTCCCGGTCTCCCCCACCGCGTCGTAACCGTCGACGCGGCGCCAACGGGCATTGTCGTAACCGATGGTGTCGGCCCAGGGTCCGGCGATTCCGCACAGCTGGTTCCACAGGCGGAACTTCGCGCGCAGCGCACTGCGTGAACCGTCGTCGCACTCGAATACGTCCCGGAGTTCCAGGCACAGGAGGAAGAGAGCATGCTGGAAGGACACGACGGTGCAGTAGACGCCATTGCCGAAGCCGTGGGCACGCCGCACGTCGTCGGTCTGCGACGTGAGGAACGCTTCCAGGGCGTCCACGTCGGCAAGTGTGAGGTCCGCGGCGTAGCGCAGTTCGCGGACCGCGGGCCGGGGCTGGGTGACAGCGCTCATGGGGCTCTCTTTCGGCAGAGTTGGGCTTGTTGGCTCCACCACATCTAACGATGTCCTCTTATTTCGGACATGGGTTGCCTCTTCGGAATCCGCGCTCGGA
This sequence comes from Streptoverticillium olivoreticuli subsp. olivoreticuli, assembly GCF_003391135.1. Lineage (GTDB taxonomy): Bacteria > Actinomycetota > Actinomycetes > Streptomycetales > Streptomycetaceae > Streptomyces > Streptomyces blastmyceticus. The sequence goes on from NZ_CP031455.1 coordinate 912,972, forward strand.
ATCCGCGCAGCGACCGGCCGGTGGACATCTGGCCGGAATCACAGGCTGGCGGCGGCCACCTCGCGCTACGAAGATGCTCCCCTGCCGTATGGGGCCGGTCTGAGGGGTGGGAAACGGACGGCTTTAGGACGAAGAAGGCTGCGAGGCGGACGGGTTGGGGCACTGTCGCATGGCGCGGTCGCGCTGGCGCTCGCCTGCGCCGGGGCCGTGACCGCCCCCGCAGCGGCGAGCACGCCCGCACCGGCGGCACCGTCCGGAGCGGTCTCCGGGACGGCGTGCTCCACGGACACCGGCGCCAAGGGCCTGGCCAGCAGTGCGGTTTCCGGCAGCCTGGTCTCTGTGGCCCGTGCGGACGGCCGGATAGCCCAGTTCCAGCTCATCTACGACGCCACGGCGACCAGGGGCCTACCCTTCGTCCGGCACCGTGAGCAGGACGCGCCGGGCGGCGCGTACGGGCCCTGGCAGCGGGTGGGCACGACGACCGTGGGCCCGAAGAACTACTCGGTCGCCGCGATCGAGAATTCCGCGGGCGAGCTGGAACTGCTGTTCCCCACCTTCGGCACGTTCTGCCACGTGGTGGAGGACAACAGTGAAGGAGGCTGGAGCACCCCGGAGACGTTCGGCCTCGCACCGTCGCCGTACCACGGTGGAGTCGTGCTGTTCAAGGAACGGGACGGCAGCATCGACGCCTTCGCCTCGGGGCCGGGAAACGGCAACGCGATGGAGCTGCGTCACCAGCGGGAACGCCGACGACGGCTGGGGCCCGGTCCGATCCACCGGGCGGGTCCCGGACCCGAACGCAGGGCTGAGCCAGCCGAGCACCGTGGAGCAACTCGCGGACGGGAGGCTCCGTCTGACCGCCCGCGAGTGGAACAGGGACCGCACGTGGGAGGTCTACCAGTCGGCATCGGGCGGCGGCTGGGACGCCTGGAAGCTGCTGTCCCCGGTCTCCGCCCACGCCCGGCAGGCCGAGGCGGGCACCCGGAGGCCCGACTTCAGCCCGTCCAACCTGTGGCCCGAGGATCGCTCGTGGATCGTCTACACCGACTACGACCTGTGGGAAACCAAGATCGTCGGACCCGCGGCGCTGATCAACGCCTTGGTCGGCGATACGGAGATCGAAGCCGTGCGGCTGCCCTGGGGCCTCCTGAGGGAACGGCAACGGCCTGCGGTCCGGGGTAACTCTGCTGCGCATTCCGATGGAGCGTGCGGGGTGCCCGTGTCGGGGGCCGGCTGCGAGGTGGCGTTGGGGTGTCGGGTCTCCCGGTGTCCGGTCAGAACAGTGCCAGGCCCTCGCCGCTGGTGTCCGCGATGACTGGCCGGGGCTGGGTGGGGAGGCCGTCCAGGCGGTCGGGGCCGGCCGCGGCGGCCACGGCAGGGGCGGTTTCAGCCAGCCAGGTGCGAAACCGTTCGGCGGCTTCGCGGTAGGGGACTTGTGCCAGGACGCGGTGTTCGCCGGAGGGGCAGAAGTCGACGGCGACCGTGAGCAGGCAGGAACGGGGCGCCTGCTGACTGCCCGTCCAGGACACGCGCAGCATGCCGCAGGGCTTGCGTCCGCGGGAGGCGGGGTGGGTCGGGCGCAGCGGCCGGCAGGCTACGTGAGCGGTCCATGCGGCGAGGTGCGGCAGGGGCAGGGTGGTGCGTGCGCGGCAGCCGGGGCAGCGGTGCCAGTGGCGGAGCCAGTTGTCGGTGTCGGTGTGGAAGAGGCGTGTGTAGCGGTTCGCCACGCGGATGTCGTTGCTGTAGAGGTGGTCGGGGCGTTCTTGTGTGTTGCAGGACTGGCAGACGGGAGCGCGGGCGTAGCCGTGTTCGTGGCAGTGGTCGAGGACGGTGGCGGGCGCGGTGCGGCAGACGGCACATGCCCACCCGGCCACTCTGCGGGAGGTGCCGGGTTTCCTGATGAGCACCGAGTACAGCTGGCCTTCCAGCTCTGCGCTGTACGGGCGCAGTGAGGCAGTGGTGCCCTCGGGGCTCGTCGCCTGCCGGCAGCCGGGGCGGGAGGGCGGCTCGATGACGGTTGTGCTTGCCTGGCGGGTCCGCGCGGCCTGCACCCACTGCGTTTCGGCGTGCTCGGCCGCATCGAGCAGCCTGACCACAGCACGCGGCAGCCACCACGTCCGCTGTGCCCCGTCGCGGGTGCGTTCCACGAGTATCTGGCGCCAGTCGATGCCTGCCAAAGGGTACGGCCGGCCGACTTCACCTTGTGCTGCCCGCTCGGGACCGCCCAGCTCCTGCACTTCCCGCATGATGCGCTGGCGCCAGCGCAGCGGTGTTTCCTCGTGGCACTCCTGCCGTGGCGGCCCATGAAACGGACCGATGCGGACCAAGTCCTGCCGGTCCATCCCCACCGCGTTCAGTCCCGCGGCCGCCCGGCGTACCTCATCCTCCGCAACACTCCACTGACCGCCGCTCGCCCTCACCGTCGCCACCACGTGGCCGCCGAGCAGGACGTACCCCAACCGGGCACAGGCAGGAGAGGGGGTGAATGTCCCAGAAGCCGTCGGCACAGCACTGCCGGCCGTCAATTCAACCCACAAAGCGTCCGCGGCGCCCAGGGTGATCAAGCCGTCCGTGCAACCGGGCATGACACGTTCTGACATACCGACAGGCTAACGGCCTGCAACGCGGCAACGGGTCCCAAGCGCATCGGTCAGCCGGGCCGCCGCCTCGCCCCTTCCGTTGCGTCGAGAACGGTGAGCCGGAGCACAGCGAGATCGCGCCGAACACCGCGAACCAGGTCCCCGAACGCAGGAGCCTCCGCCGGCATCTGTCCGACGGGAGGTCAGCTTAGCCAGTCTCCTGTGCTGCGGTCATGTAGCGCGTCCACAGCTCGATCGGCAGCGAACTGCCCACCGTACAGCTGGGTGTTCCGCCGATCCCGTCCAATGGGAGCAGCTCCTGCGTCCTGGGGTCGATACGGGCGAGCGAGACCGCGGTCGACAGGGAGTCGCGGTAGCCGACGTACCAAGCGGACTTGTTGTCCTGCGCGGTGCCGGTCTTGCCGGCCGTGCCGGGCCCGGCGGCCTGCGTCGGCTTCGCTGTGCCGTCGCGGACCGCCTCGCGCAGCGCGTCGTCCACGGCACCCGCCACGTGCGGCGGCAGGGCCTGTTCGGGCTCCGGCCTCTCCACGGGCACGTCGTCGCCGTTGCGCCGGAGTCCGGCGACCGAGTACGGCTCGGTGTGCCGGCCTTTGGCGGCGAATGTGGCGTAGGCGTCGGCCATGCGGATGGCGCTGGGCGTGGAGGTGCCGAGCGGGAACGACGGCAGTTTCTCTCCGAGGCTGCTCTCCAGCAGACCTGCCTGCACGCCCGCCTTGCCGACCCGGTCCAGCCCCACGTCCATGCCCAGCTGCATCATGGGGGTGTTGACCGACTGTGCGACCGCGTCCTTGAGTGAGATCTTCCCCCAGGACTCGTCGCCGTCGTTGACCGCCTTGACGATCTTCCCCGACCGGTCCCAGTAGGGGCCCTCCGGGGTGTGCAGCGAGATTTTGTTGTCGCCGTCGTAGAGCGTCGCCGGGGTCACGGGTGTGCGGGGTTTGCCGCGCTCGCGCTGTACCCCGTCGCGCAAGGCCGCCGCGTAGACGAAGGGGGTGAAGGCGCTACCCGCCGGCACGACGGACGAATTGGCGTCGTTGAAGCCTTGTTCGAGGTAGTCCGGCCCACCGTACAGGGCGACGATGCGTCCGTCGGTGGTCACCGACGCGGCCCCGATGCGCACATCGCGGTCGGCCGGGCGCCGGTCCGGGGCCAGACCGTCCCGCGCCTGCTCGGCCGCCCGGGTGAGCGCTGCCATCCGCTTCTTCTCGAATGTTGTGCGGATCTGGTAGCCGCCGAGCGCGAAGTCCCGCTCGGAGACGTGGGAGTGGGCCAGCAGATAGGCGCGGGCCGTGTCGACGAGGTAGCCGGTCTGGCCGGTCAGCCCGGTGTCCTTGGGCGGGGCGATCGGTTCGGGGAAGTGCGTGTACTGCGCGCGCTCCCGCTTGGAGAGTTTGCCGGTGGCCACCATCCGGTCCAGGACCCAGTTCCAGCGCTCCACCGCGCGCTTGTGGTTCTCGGCGTCGGCCGCCGGGTCGTAGAGCGCGGCCCCCTTGAGCAGGGACGCAAGGAAGGCGCCCTCGCTCGCGTTGAGCTGGGAGACGTCCTTGCCGTAGTAGGCGTGGGCGGCCCGCTGGATGCCGTAGGTACCGCGCCCGTACCAGCTGGTGTTGAGGTACTGCTCAAGGATCTCGTCCTTGCTCATCCTGTTGTCGAGCTTGATCGCGATGAACATCTCGGTGAGCTTGCGCGAGAAGGTCTGCTCCTGGTTGAGGTAGGCGTTCTTCACGTACTGCTGGGTGATGGTCGAACCGCCCTGGGTGTCGCCCCCGGTGACCATCTTGGAGACCGCGCGGACCATGCCGCTGGGGGAGACCCCGCTGTCGGAGTAGAACGTCTCGTTCTCCGCGGCCAGCGTCGCCCAGCGGACCTTCTCGGGCACCTGATCCAGCGGCGTGTCCTGCCGGTCGACCTCGCCGGTGCGGGCCATCTCACTGCCGTCGGCCCAGTAGTAGACGTTGTCCTGCTGAGTGGCGAAGGCGTTCAGGTCGGCGGGTATCCCGGTGCGCAGGTACATGACGGTCAGCAACCCGACCATGATGGTGACGGCGGAGCCGAGCAGCCCCAGGGTCTGGCGCCACGACGGTATCCAGCGCCTGAACCCCGTCCGGCCCGGGCGGGGATAGGCGGGTCGGAATCGTGACCCGACGGGCGGGACTTCCCGCGTCCGGGGCAGGAGTGCGTACAGGCGGGGGCGAATGATCACTGGACCGTCCGGCAACAGGGCAGGGGCCCGGCCGCCGGGGGGAGGCGGCCGGGCCGGTACGGGGGGGTGGGTCAGCTGATGGCGGACATGCAGGTGGTGGGAGTCGCGTGCGCCGGGTCGAGCGCGTTGGCCACCTCGTGGAAGGCGATGCGGTCGATGGTGCCGATCGCGGCGTGCTCGGAGACGTCCCACTTGCACAGATTCTGGAGCTCGATGTTGCGCACGTTCGGGCCCGACAGGAACTGGGTCTTGTAAGGCGTGACCACCTCGTCGTACTTGGTCGAGATGACCGTGTACTTCACACCGGGCACGGTGTCACCGCCGGCGTTCAGCTTCTTCATGAACTCCGAACCCACCAGCTGGTCCTCGACACCGGGCATCGCGAGGGAGACGACATTGCGGGCGCCCGGCACGGCGTCGATGAGGCGGGACAGCCCCGAGGCGGTGGTGCCGTGGTTCGAGGGCGCGATGCCCACGAGCTTGTCGACCTTGTCGGCGCCGCCCAGGAACTTGAGGTAGTAACGCGGCAGGGCGCCGCCGCCCTGGGAGTGGCCGACCAGGTCCACCTTCTCGGCACCCGTGGACCCCAGGACCTTGTCCACGAACACCGAGAGCTGGTCGGCGGACTTGGCGATCGGCCCGATGCCGTGGAAGAGCGGCACGCCGGCCTGCTGCCCGTAGTCCAGGGAGTAGACGCAGTAGCCGCGCTGGACCAGGTACGGGGCCGCCATGAGCCAGTTGTCCCAGGAGTTGGCGAACGTACCGTGTGCCAGGACGACGGGGTTGGGGTGGGCGGCGGACGGCTTGCAGGACCAGTTGTTCCAGCCGCTGGTGACGGTCTTGTCCGCCTGGGAAGCGGCCGGGGCCGCCGACGCGGAGGTGGAACCGAAGGACAGGGCCAGCGCCAGCGCCGAGACGGCACCAGCGAGAACGCGGAGCGTTCTTGCACGTACGGACATGGAGCTACCTCGCAAGTGGGGGATGAGGGAACCGGCTTCGGGCCCCGGCCGACGGGGTCAGCTGAAGAAGGAGGCGCAGGTGGTGGGGGTCGCGTGCGCCGGATCCAGCGCGTTCGTCACCTCGTGGAAGGCGATCCTGTCGACCATGCCCAGCATGTTGTGCTCGGAGAAGTCGAGCTTGCACAGATCCTGGACCACCACGTTGCGCACGTTCCTACCCGAGAGCTGCTGCGACTTGTAGGGCGTGGCCATCTCGTCGTACTTGGTCGAGATGACCGTGTACGTGACACCGGGCACGGTGTCCGGCTTGGAGTTCAGCTTCTTCATGAACTCGGAGCCGACGATCTGGTCCTCCACACCGGGGACGGAGAGAGACAGCACCTTGCTCACGCCTGGAACCTTGCGCGCGAGGGTGCCCAGCCCGGAGGCGGTCGACCCGTGGTTGTCCGGGGCCAGGCCGATGAGCTTGTCGACCTTGTCGGCGCCGTTCATGAAGTTGAGGTAGTAGCGGGGCAGGGGGCCGCCGCCCTGGGAGTGGCCGACGATGTCCACCTTCTTCGTGCCCGTGGACCCCAGGACCTTGTCCACGAAGGCGGACACCTCTCCGGCCGACTTGACCAGCGGCCCCTGGCCGTTTAGCCCCGGCATGTAGGGCAGCTTGCCGTAGTCGAGGGAGTAGACGCAGTAGCCCTTGGCGGCCAGTTCCGGAGCCAGGACGAACCAGGTGTCCAGCTGGTTGGCCCAGGTGCCGTGGAGGAGGACGACGGGGTTGGGGTGGGCGGCGGACGGCTTGCAGGACCAGTTGTTCCAGCCGCTGGTGACGGTCTTGCCGGCCGGTCCGGTCTTCGCGACGGTCGGGGCGGCGGACGCGGAGGCGGCGACTGCCGTAATGGCCAGGGCCAGCGCCGAGGCGGCGCAGGCGAGGGCGGGGACAGGGACGGATCTCTTGTGCGGGGACATGGGAGTGCCTCACAGGGTGGGGGTGGGCAGGGGTGGGGAGTTACTTGACCAGGGACTTCCAGTCCGGGGACTGCGCCGGGTCCAATTGGCGCATCTTCTCCAGGACGCGGGGATCCTGGGCGTCCAGCCAGTCGGCGAGCTGTTTGAAGGTCACGCAGCGCACGCCGTCGCGTGTGCACACCGACTTCACTACGTCCTCGACGGCCTTCATGTAGATGCCGCCGTTCCAGTCCTCGAAGTGGTTGCCGATGAACAGCGGCGCGCGACTGCCGTTGTAGGCGCGCTCGAAGCCGTTGAGATAGCTGTCCCTGGTCAGCTTGCGCCACTGCTCGTACTTGGCCGGGTCGCCCTTGGTGTTGTCACCGGACTGGTTGTAGAGGAAGTTGTAGTCCATGGAGAGGACCTGCTGCTCGGTGCCGGGGTAAGGGACGAGCTGCAGTGGGAAGTTCCAGATGCCATCGATCTTGGACGGCCAGATCTGGAAGTCGCCCGGTGAGCTGGCGTCGTAGCGCCAGCCGAGTGACTTGGCGGCCTTCAGCAGGTTCTCCTGGCCCTCCAGGCAGGGAGCCCGGCCGCCGGCCAGCTCCTTGCGGTAGTCGAAGGGCAGTGGGGGCAGGTCTTTGTAGCCGGTGTTGGTCTTCCAGTTCTCGACGAAGGAGTAGGACTGCTCGATCTCGCTCTTCCACTCGGCGACGCTCCAGTCGCCGCCGCCCTTGGCACCGCAGAAGTGCCCGTTGAAGTGCGTGCCTATCTCATTGCCCTCCAGCCAGGCGCCGCGCAGCTGTTCCAGGGTGTCCCTGATGTGCTGGTCGGTGGCGTACGAGATCGCCATTTCACCGCGTTTGTGCTGCGGCGGCCGGTATTTCGACGCCTTCGACCTGGGCAGCAGATAGGCCCCGGTGAGGAAGAACGTCATCTGCGCGTTGTTCTCCCTGGCGACCTCACGGAAGTGCGAGAACTGCTCGTCGTCGCCCTGGAGGGCGCCGTCCCAGGAGAACACCACGAACTGCGGCGGTTTCTCGCCCGGTTTGAGCTTCACCGGCTTGGGCTGGAGCGGCTGCGGGCCGGTGTAGGAGGTCGAACCGTCTCCCAGAATCCGTACCTTTCCGTCCCACTTCTCCTCCGGCTTCGCCGTCTCCGACGCGGACGGTATGGGGGGCGGCGGGGCGGACGAGGAACGGGTGGAGGGAGAGGACACTGCCCTCTTCCCGGCTTCGTGCCCACCGGAGCCGCAGCCCGACAGCAGCCCGAGCATGAGGGCGGTCCCGGTCACCAGGACCACCGCACCGCGCGCCGTACGCATCAGGTCCGGTAGGCGTACCACTTGGTGAGCGGCAGCATCACCGAGAGGCTCAGCATCGACCGCCGGTAGGTGTCGAAGGAGTGGTACGTCAGATAGGGAGTGCCAAGTCGGTCGCGGTAAGTCACCAGCATGGTGTGGTCCTTGGATCCGTCGCGGTCGAAGTCCGCCTGGAGGACGTCCCCGACCTCCATCTGGTAGGCGTACTTCAGCGGCTTCACCCGCTTCGAGTTCTGCGCGAACCAGGACCACTCGTTGACGCCGGTCCAGGAATCCGACTGGGTGTCGGACCCGTACCACCACTTCGTGTAGTCACCGGCCTTGCCGGGAGCGTGCTTCCAGCCGCCTGCCTTCAGCGCCTGGCTGACGAAGTTCGTACAGTCGCCGCCGGTCCCCAGCGGATACGCCCGGTAGGCCGGGTTGTAGTTCTTCCAGTACTTCTCGGCGTATTCGGCCATCGCCTTGTAGTCGAGGCCGGTCGTCGTGTCCTTCGGCAGCCGCTTGGGGAAGGGCCAGACACTCGCCTCGGGTGCGTTCGGCGTGTCGCCCGCGCCCGCTGCGGCGGCCTTCGCCTTGGGCGCCGCCGGTGCGGGTGCGTTGATCTGCGGCATCTCGTCCAGAGCCCTGATGCCGGTCAGCTCCCACGCCCCGTTCCCGGCGGCGGCGAAGCTCAGCTCGTGGTGGGCCTGGAAGCCGGTGTCGTCCGGCTCGTCACCGCGGATCTTCCGGTAGGTCAGCCGCGTGGTCTCGGTCACCCGCATCGTGGCCTTCTTGCCGTCGACGCTGGTCCGGTCCACCACGACCCGGGTGTCGCCGGCGGAGTACGCCTCGCCCAGGGCCTTGAGCTTCTTCTTGCGCTGGTGCAGCGAGGCCACGACGGACTTCTCCGAACGCGCCATCGCGGAGGAAAGGTGCACCTTCTTCGTGGGCGGCGGGGTGGTGTGCCCCTGCGCCTTCCCGTCGACGAGCGCCGCCGTACGGTCGGTGAGCACGACACCCGCGATACGGCCGAAGGATTCGGCCGTCGCCCTGTCCGTGCCCCCGGGCCGGGCCGCAGCCCCCGCGGGGGATATCGGCACCAACGCGGCCGACACCGCCAGGGAGGCAACCACCCCGGCAGCGGTTCTCAGCGTCAATGATTTCACAGGACTCCATTCTCCATCCAGCCCTTTTCGAGCCGGGTAGCAGGAATCCTCGCACACGGATTCAGAATGGCAACCCCGGGGCGGGAGAAAGTTTCCGCACGGAATTCATCCCCGATCCCGCGAGTCGCCAACAGGCAGTGTTTCCAGTGGAGTTGAACCCGTCACCGCAATTGGTACGGACTATTGTTGCGGTAATTCCGCACCCGCTGCGGGCTTCCCGCAATTCCCTTGCGGGAAGCCCGCAAGGAATATCGGTCCGACCATTGATGTGATGCACACCATTCACGCGACAATACTGAACTGGGTATTCCCTTCGCACCCTGTCGTGCAATGATCCAGCCAGGCCCACCAGGGAAGTCGGGCCGCGTTTCCGACGACCTTCGAGGTCGCGCGCCCCTTGTCTCGTCTCACCTCACCGGCACCGATCGCGGCATTCCTCAGGCCTCGGGTACCCGAGGCCCCCGCGCGTTCCCGGTGCTTCCGAACGACCCTCTTGCCTCCCGGAGTGCCCGTGTCCACAGAAACAATCCTGGGCGTCAGCCCGTTCGGCGAACCCGATCCACGTCTGGTGGCGGCGGTCTGCCGGGCCGGCGGTCTGGGCGTGCTCGATCTCGGAAGGGGCCGGCGCCGCGCGGCCCTCGCGGCCCTCCAACTGGTGCGGCAATGGGTGCCGGGCCCCTTCGGAGTGCGCGTCGGGGCGGGATGCGCACTCGGGCCGGACGACTTGGCGGCCGACGGGGGCGTGCACACCGTACTGCTCGACGCGGACGCCAAGTTGACCCCGAGCGACCTCGCCGCCGGCCGGCACCGCGTCCTGGTCGAGGTCACCGGCTACGAGGAGGCCCTCGCGGCCGCGCGCGCCGGGGCGCACGGTCTCGTCGCCCGGGGGAACGAGGCCGGCGGACGGGTCGGCGAGCTGAGCACCTTCGTCCTCCTTCAGCAGCTGGTGGCGGACCCGGAGCTCGGCCTGCCGGTCTGGGCCTGCGGGGGCATCGGGCCGCGCACCGCAGCGGCCGCCGTCGTCGGCGGTGCGGCAGGGGTCGTCCTGGACACCCAGCTGTCGCTGCTCGACGAATCCGGCGTCCCGGAGGAGGTGGCGGCTGCCGTCCGGGCCATGGACGGCTCGGAGACCGTAGTGGCCGCCGGCCACCGGGTGCTGCGCCGCCGTGGACCCAACGCACCGCCCCTGCCGGACGAGCCCGGCGAAGTCGCCCGGCTGCTGGGCGCGGACGATCCCCGGGCCCGGCTGCTCCCCGTGGGCCAGGACGGCTTCCTGGCCTCCTCGTTCGCGCGGCGCTGGGGCGATGTGGGCACGGCCGTCCGCGGTGTCACCACCGCCATCCGGGAGGCCGTGCGCGACGACGACGCCGCGGACGCGCTGCTCCGCGGCTCCCCGATGAGCCGCGCGCTGGGCACTGCGCTGCCCGTCGCCCAAGGGCCCATGACCAGAGTCAGCGACCGGGCCGGGTTCGCCGCCGCCGTCGCCGGCCACGGCGGGCTGCCGTTCCTCGCGCTGGCCCTCGCCGGGCCGGTGGAGACCCGGACCCTGCTGGAGCAGACCCGCGACGAACTGGGCGGACGCCCCTGGGGCGTGGGCATCCTCGGCTTCGCACCGGTGCAGATCAAGACGGCGCAGCTGGAGCTCGTCCGGGAGATCCGGCCCTCCTGCGCCGTCATCGCGGGCGGCCGGCCCGCGCAGGCGGCCGAGCTGGAGGCGGCAGGTGTCGATGCCTTCCTGCATGTGCCCTCGCCCGGGCTGCTCCGGCAGTTCCTGGACGCGGGCGCGCGCAAGTTCGTCTTCGAGGGCTCGGAATGCGGCGGCCACGTCGGACCACGGAGCAGCTTCGCGCTGTGGGAGGCGCAGGCCGATGTACTGGAGGAGTTCCTGGACACGGTCGAGGGCGCGGACCCCGCGGAGCTGCGGGTGTTCTTCGCCGGCGGCGTGCACGACAAGCGGTCGGCCGCGATGGTGGCCGCGCTCGCCGCACCGCTGACCGCCCGCGGAGTGGCCGTCGGACTGCTCATGGGCACCGCGTACCTGTTCACCGAGGAGGCGGTGGACCGGGGTGCCGTGCGGCCCTCGTTCCAGCGGCAGGTCCTGGCGGCACGGCGGACCGAATTGCTGGAGACCGCGCCCGGGCATGCCACGCGCTGCGTGAGCAGCCCGTTCACGGACGAATTCCGCGGCGCCAAGGAGGAGTTGCGGGAGCGGGGCGTCCCGGAGCGGCGGGCTTGGGAGCGGCTGGAACAGCTCAACGTCGGGCGGCTGAGGATCGCCAGCAAGGGCGTGGAGCGGACCGGTGAGTCGCTCACGGAGGTGGACGAGCCCCGGCAGCTGACCGAGGGCATGTTCATGGCCGGCCAGGTGGCCGTGCTGCGGTCCGCGGTCACCACCGTCCCCGAACTGCACACCGCCGTCAGCGCGGAGGCCGCCGGCTTCTTCGCCGCGCGTGCCCGGCAGCTGCGCGAGGGGTTCCGGCAGGACGCCCCGGAGCGCGTCCCGGACCCGCTCGACATCGCCGTGGTCGGCATGGCCTGCATGTTCCCCGGCGCGCCGGACCTGGCCGCCTACTGGGCGAACGTGGTCGCGGGCACCGACGCGGTCGGCGAAGTGCCACCGGAACGCTGGGACCCGGAGCTGCACTACATGCCCGATGCGGACGGCGCCCGCACGGCGTCGAAGTGGGGCGGCTTCCTGCCGGACATCCCCTTCGACCCGCTGCGCTACGGCATCCCGCCGTCCTCGCTCGGCAGCATCGAGCCGGTGCAGTTGCTCGCGCTGGAGGCCGCGCGGCGGGCGCTGCGCGACGCCGGCTACGAGGAGCGCCCCTTCGACCGCTCCAGGGCCTCGGTCGTGTTCGGGGCCGAGGCGGGCAGCGACCTGTCGAACGCCACCACCGTGCGCGCAGTGCTCCCCGCCTACGTGGGGGAACTGCCGCCCGGGCTGGACGAGCAACTCCCGCGGCTGACCGAGGACTCGTTCCCGGGCATGCTGTCCAACGTCATCGCCGGGCGGATCGCCAACCGGCTCGACCTCGGCGGCGCGAACTTCACCGTGGACGCGGCCTGCGCCTCCTCGCTGGCCGCGGTGGACGTGGCGTGCAAGGAACTGTCCGCCGGCACCAGCGACCTCGTCCTGTGCGGAGGCGCGGACCTGCACAACGGGATCAACGACTATCTGCTGTTCTCCTCGGTGCACGCGCTGTCGCCGACCGGCCGCTCCCGCACCTTCGACAGCGCGGCGGACGGTATCGCGCTCGGCGAGGGCGTCGCCTGCGTCGTCCTCAAGCGGCTGGCGGACGCGGAGCGGGACGGCGACCGCGTCTACGCGGTCGTCAAGGGCGTCGGCAGTTCGAGCGACGGCAGGTCCCTGGGGCTGACGGCACCCCGCCCGGAGGGTCAGCGGGCGGCGCTGGAACGGGCCTACCGCCACGCCGGGATCTCGCCGGCCGAGGTGGGCCTGCTGGAGGCGCACGGCACCGGGACGGTGGTCGGCGACCGCACCGAACTCACCACGCTCACCGAGGTGTTCACCGAGGCCGGGGCGGCTCCGGGCGGATGCGCGCTCGGCTCGGTGAAGTCCCAGATCGGGCACACCAAGTGCGCGGCCGGACTGGCCGGCCTGATCAAGACGGCCCTGGCCCTGCACACCGGGGTCAGGCCGCCCACCGCGCAGCTGACCCGGCCCAATGAGGCCTGGGAGGCCGAGAGCAGCCCGTTCGCCTTCCACACCGTCGCCCGCCCGTGGGCGGCCGCGCCCGGTGAACGGGTCGCCGGGGTCAGCGCGTTCGGCTTCGGCGGCACCAATTTCCACGTGGTGCTGCGCGGGCACGAGGTGGGGCCTCCGCCCCGGCACGGGCTCGACGCCTGGCCGGCGGAGCTGTTCGTCTTCCACGGCGCCGACCGGGCGGAAACCGCCCGGGAGATCGGCCGACTGCTGGAGCTGGTCGCGGAGAACGACCGGCAAGGCCGTTCCTGGCGGCTGCGCGACCTGGCGCTGAGCGCCGCCCGGCGCGCCGACGCGTCCGGGAAACCGGCCTGGACGGCGGTCGTGGCCCGTGACCTGGACGAGCTGCCCGGGCTGCTGGGACGGGCCCGGGAGGGAGAGCACGATCCCCGGGCGGGGATCTTCGTCGCGGGGCCGGACGGATCGGACGGGCCGGGCGGCGAGGTGGCGTTCCTCTTCCCCGGCCAGGGCAGTCAACGGCCGGACATGCTCGCCGAGCTGTTCATCGCCTTCCCGGAGGTCCAGCGGTATCTGCGGACCGGCCGCGAGTGGGCGGACGCCGTCTTCCCGCCGACCGCCTTCGACCCCGGCGCGGAGGAGGCACGGCGCGCCCGGGTCACCGACACCAGGACCGCCCAGCCCGCGCTCGGCATCATGGGGCTGGCCGTGTCCGAGCTGCTGGGCCGGGCCGGCGTCCGGCCCGCGACGGTGGCCGGGCACAGCTACGGCGAACTGGTCGCGCTGTGCGCGGCCGGGACGTTCGACCCGGAGACGCTGCTGGAACTGAGCGCGGCGCGCGCGGAGGCGATCCTGGCCGCCACCGGCGTGGAGCCGGGGACCATGGCCGCCGTGGCGGCCGGGCACCAGGACGTCGCCGAGGAACTGCGGGCGGCCGGGCTGGCCGACCGGGCGGTGGTCGCGAACCACAACGCGCCGCAGCAGACGGTTATTTCCGGTCCCGTCGAGGAGGTCGGGGCGGCGGTGCGCCGACTGCGCGAGCGGGGCCTGGGCGCCAAGACCGTTCCGGTGGCGTGCGCCTTCCACAGTCCCCTGGTGGCCCCGGCCGGCGAGCGGTTCGCCGAGGTTCTCGCCGCCCGGCAGGTGGCCGCACCGGAGATACCGGTGTGGGCGAACCGGACGGCCGCCATCTATCCCGGTCAACCCGACGGGATACGAGCCGAGTTGGCGGCCCAGATCGGTTCCCCCGTGCGCTTCATGCAGCAGATCGAGCGGATGTACGAGGCCGGCGTCCGGGTCTTCGTGGAGGCCGGGCCGGGTTCCGTGCTGACGGGCCTGGTGGGCCGGATCCTCGGCGACCGTCCGCACACCGCGGCGGGGTGCGAGGGGCCCGAAGGCCCCGGACTGCGCGGCTTCCTGGGCCTGCTCGCCCGGCTCGCCGTCGCCGGCGTCCCCGTCCGCACCGGCTGGACGCACCGCGGGCGCGACAGCGTCGAAGCCGTCCCCGGGACCTGCCCCGCGGCACCCGGCTGGATCGTCAACGGGCAGCTGACACGCACCCGGGACGGCGGCCTGCTGCCCGGCTCGCTCGCACCCGCCCGACGCATACCGATGGAGGAGATGACAGTGATCCGGGCCCAGGACGGCGGCACGGCGGACGACCGTGACCGAATGGTCCATGAATTTCTGCGCACCAGCAGGGAGTTGGTCGCGGCACAGCGCGACGTGCTGCTGACGTATCTCGGCGGGGCGGCGGGTGTGCCGCCGGTCACGCCGGTGCCTGCGCCGGTGCCGGCTGCGCTCCCAGCAGGCGTGCTCCGGCCGGGTGTGCTCCCGCCGGCCGTGCCGGATCCCGCTCCCGCTGCCGTTCCCGTGCTGTCCCCGGCGGCGGCACCCACGGCACCGGCGGACGTGCTGGCGACCGTCCTGGACATCATCAGCGAACGCACCGGCTATCCCCTTGACATGATCGAGCCCGGTCTCGACCTGGAGGCCGACTTGAGCATCGACTCGATCAAGCGGGTCGAGATCGTCGGCGAGCTGGCCGCACGGCTGGGCTTCGGCACCGGCGGGACCGAGCTGCCCCGGCTCGACGACACGGAGCTGGAAGCGGTCTCGAAGGCCCGTACAGCGTCCGGCATCGCCGAACTGTTGGAGGAGCGGCTGCCCGGCGGGGGAACGGTTCCCGCGCAGCAGACCCCCGCCCCTGCGGAGGACCCCGGTCCGGCCGTCACCGGCGAGGCGCCCTGCAGGCTGGTGCTGCGCAGCGTCCGCCTCCCTTCCCCCGACGGGGACTTCGCGGTACTGGAGGGGAAACGGTTCGCCCTGCTGGGCGGTGCCGGACCGGTGCCGGACGCGCTGGCCGCCCTGCTGGGCGCCCGCGGCGCGGAGGCGGTCGCCCTGCCGTCGGACCACGTGCTCACGGACGCGGACGGCCCGCTGGACGGGGTGTTCCACCTGGAGGCGCTGTCGCAGGACGGCGGCGGGCCGCTGCTGCCCGATTCCTTCCCGGTGTTCCAGGCCGCGCTGCGGTGCGGGCCGCGCTGGCTGCTCGCGGCCGCGCCCGCCGCCGACGCGGACGTCCACGCCGGGACCGGCGGACGGGCGGACGGGCTGCGGGGCATGTTCCGGACCGTCGCGCGGGAGTACCCGGACACCCTCGCCCGGTTCGTCGAGCTGGCCCCGCAGCTGACGGCCGCCGAGATGGCGACCGCGCTGGTGGGCGAGTTGACGTCCGAGGAGCCGGCCCCGGTGGTACTGCGGTCACCGGACGGCGTCCGGTCCGGCCTCGAAACCGCGGCCGCCGGCCTCGGCGCCCTGGGCGACCGCGGCGCGGGCCCGGCCGGGGACGGTACGGCCGAGGCGGCCGCCATCGGCCTGCACCGGGACTCGGTGGTGCTGCTGATCGGCGGGGCCCGGGGCATCTCCGCCCGGGTCGCCGCGACGCTGGCGGCGGCCTCCCGCTGCCGGATCGAACTGGCCGGCCGGACCGCCCTGCCGGACAACGCCCCCGAGGACCTCGAAGACGCGGCCACCCGGCAGGCGCCGGACCGGGCCGCGCTGCGGGCCGCCCTGGCCGGTCGGGGAGAACGCTCCCCGGCCAGGGTCGAGCGGGCGATCTCGGAGATCCTCGCCCGCCGGGAGGTCCGCCACACCCTCGGCACACTGCGGGATCTGGGCAGCCCGGTGCGCTACCACACGGTGGACGTCCGGGACCCCGAGGCGGTGCGACGCCTGGTGGCGGACGTCCACGCCGAACACGGCCGGCTGGACGGCGTGGTGTACGCGGCCGGGATCATCGAGGACCGGGTCCTGGCCGAGAAGGACCCGGAGTCCTTCCGCCGGGTCTACGACACCAAGGTCGACGGCGCGCGCACCCTGCTGGCGGCGCTGGACGAGCTGCCACAGACTTCCCGGTTCGTCGTGTTCTTCGGCAGCGTCGCGGCCGTTCTCGGCAACCGCGGCCAGGCGGACTACGCGGCCGCCAACGACGCCCTGCAGTCCCTCGGTAGCCGGTGGGCGGAGAAGTCCACGTCCCGCACGCTGACGGTGCATTGGGGGCCCTGGGCGCCGGACGGGGAGCACGCGGGCATGGTGACCCCCGAGCTCGCCCGGGAGTACGCGCGGCGCGGCGTCGGACTCATCGACCCCGAGGAGGGGGCGCTGTGCCTGCTGCGCGAGCTCGCCTGGGGCGAGGAATCAGTCGACGCCGTGGTCTACACCGCAACGGGCCGGTGAGAATGAGCACGCATCACACGCCGTCCGGCCGACCCGCCGTCGCCATCGTCGGCATGGCGGTCCTCTTTCCCGGCGCGCCGGACCTCGCGACGTACTGGCGCAATCTGACGGCCGGGACCGACGCGATCACCGAGGTCCCGTCCGGGCGCTGGGACCCCTCCTTCTACGACCCGGCGGCCGCCCGCGACCGCTCGGACCGGGTGTACTGCCGTCGCGGCGGATTCGTCGACGAGCTGGCCGAGGTGGAGGCGACCCGGTTCGGGATCATGCCCAACTCGGTGCCCGGCACCGAGCCGGAACAGCTCATCGCGCTGCACGTGGCCGCCGGGGCGATCGCCGACGCGGGCGGCGAGGCGCGACTGCCGGACCGGGACCGGATCGGGGTGATCCTGGGCCGGGGCGGCTATCTGTCCCCCGGGATGGCGCGGGGCACCCAGTCCGTCCAGACGTCCAACCAACTGGTGCGCACCCTGGCGGAGCTGCTGCCCGAGCTGGACGCCGGCCTGCTGGAGCGGGTCCGGCGGGCGTACACGCAGCAGCTGGGACCGGACGAGCCCGAGCAGGCGATCAACCTGGTGCCCAACCTGACCGCCTCCCGGGTGGCCAACCGGCTCGACCTGCGCGGCCCGGCGTACACGGTGGATGCCGCCTGCGCGTCCTCGCTGGTCGCGGTCGACCAGGCGGTCGGCGAACTGGCCTCGGGCCGCTGCGATCTGGTGCTGGCGGGCGGGGTCCACCACTGTCACGACATCACGCTGTGGTCCCTGTTCTCCCGGCTGCGTGCGATGTCGCCGAGCCAGCGGATCCGCCCGTTCCACCGGGACGCGGACGGCCTGCTGATCGGCGAGGGCACCGGCGTGGTGGCGCTCAAGCGCCTCTCCGACGCGCTGCGCGACGACGACCGTGTCTACGCCGTCGTCCGCGGCACCGGCGTGGCCAGCGACGGCCGCAGCGGCAGCCTCGTCAACCCCGACCCCTCGGGCCAGGTGAAGGCGGTACGGGCGGCCTGGCGCGAGGCGGGGCTGGATCCCGCCGCACCGGGGTCGGTCGGACTCCTGGAGGCACACGGGACCGCCACCCCCTCGGGCGACGCGGCCGAACTGGCCACCCTGGCCGAGGTGTTCGGCCCGTCCGATGGCAAGGACCGGCCGGTGCTCGGGTCGGTGAAGTCGATGATCGGGCACACCATGCCGGCCGCCGGCGTGGCCGGTCTCGTCAAGGCCGCGCTCGCGGTGCACCACGGCGTACTGCCGCCGACCCTCCACTGCGAGGAGCCGCACCCGGCCCTGGCCCGTACCCGCTTCCGGACGATCGCCGCGGCGCGGGGCTGGGAGACCGGCGACGGGCGGACCCGGCGGGCGGGCGTCAACGCCTTCGGCTTCGGCGGCATCAACGCCCATGTGGTGCTCGAGGCCGCCCCCGGCCTGGACCGTCCGGCGGTGGAGGTCCGCGAACCGGAACAGGTGCTGCGGCTGGCCGCCGACACCCCGGAGGAGCTCGCCGCGCTGCTGGACGCCGACGACGCCGTCGTCCGCGCACGACGGCCCGCGCACGACGGACGCACCCGGCTGGGCGTCGTCGCCCCGGACGCCGAGCGCCTCGCCCTGGCCCGGAAAGCAGTGGCCAAGGGCGCCCCCTGGCGCGGGCGCGGCGACATATGGTTCTCCCCGGAACCACTGCTCGGCGGCCCTGCGGGTGGGCGGCTGGCCTTCGTCTTCCCCGGCCTGGAGGCCGAGTTCAGACCCCGGATCGACGACGTCGTCGAACGGTTCGGACTCTCGGCGCTGCTGCCCGCGGGGTTCGGCGGGTCCGGGGCCGATGTCGCGGACGTCGGACGGCACGGGGCCGGAGTCATCGCCGTGGGGCGGGTGCTGGACGCCGCGCTGCGCCGGATGGGCATCGTGCCCGACGCCGTCGCGGGCCACAGCATCGGCGAGTGGACGGCCATGGCCACCGCCGGGCTGTACACCGGGGACGCGGTCGACGAGTTCACCCGCTCCTTCGACCCGGACCAGGTGCGGGTGGCCGGGCTGTCCTTCGCCGCGCTGGGTGCACCGGCCGAGCAGGTCACCGCCGTGCTCGCCGACCGTCCCGATGTGGTGCTGTCGCACGACAACGCCCCGGAGCAGTCGATGATCTGCGGCCCGCCCGGCCAAGTGAAGGACCTGGTAAGGCACTTCCGGCAACGCGGCGTCATCGGGCAGGTCCTGCCGTTCCGCTCGGGCTTCCACACCCCGATGCTGGCCCCCTACCTCGACCAGATCCGGCACTACGCGGGCCTGTTCGAGCTGCGTCGGCCGACCGTGCCCGTCTGGTCGGCGACCACCGCCGCGGAGTACCCCGGCACCGAGGACGAGGTGCGGGAGCTCTTCGTACGCCACCTGCTGGAGCCCGTCCGCTTCCGGCCGCTGATCGAGGCCATGTACGCGGCCGGCTTCCGGGTCTTCGTCCAGGCCGGTGCGGGCCAGGTGGGCTCGCTCGTCGAGAACACCCTGCGCGGTCTCCCCCACCTGGTGGTGTCGGCCAACTCCCCGCACCGGGACGGGACCGCGCAGTTGCTGCGGGTCGCCACGGCGCTGTGGACGGCCGGCGGTGACCCGTCCACCGGGGTCCCGGTGGACGGTGGCAGCCACGCCCGCCGGATGCCGCCCTCGCGGCTGGACCTGGGCGGGAAGCTGGTGTCCCTGGACCGGGAGACGGTGGCCGCGGTGCGCTCGGCGCTCGCCGTCCGGCAGGGAACGGACTCCGGCGCGGTGCCGCCCGTCCCGGACGGCTCCCCGCTGGCCGCCGAGCTCCGTGCCCTGCTGAAGGACACCGCCGACACGGCCGTCGCGGTGTCCCGCGCCGCAGCGGCGTCCACGGTCCGCACCCTGCTGCGGGTGTCCACGGGCACCATGCCGTACCTGCGCGACCACTGCTTCTTCGCACAGCGCCCCGGCTGGCCCGACGAGGCCGACCGGTGGCCGGTCGTCCCGGCCACGACCGTGGTGCACCACATGATGGAGCACGCCGAACGGGCCCGGCCCGGGACGACCGCGGTGGCGGTGCACGAGGTGCGGCTGAACCGCTGGGTGGCCGCGGCCCCCGCCGTCGACGTGCCCGTGACCGTCGAGGCATCCGGGACCGGCCGGGCCGGTGTGACGCTCGGCGCGTACGCGCACGGCGAGGTGGAACTCGCGGACCGGTACCCCGGCGGCGCGCCCCGGCCCTGGCGGTGGGCACCCGAGGAGGAACGGGCCCCCGGGATCACGGCCGGGCAACTGTACCGGGACCGCTGGATGTTCCACGGCCCGGCGTTCCAGGGCGTCACCGAGTTGACGGCGGTCGGCGACGCGCATGTGCGCGGCGTGCTCACCGCCCCG
Organism: Streptoverticillium olivoreticuli subsp. olivoreticuli; assembly: GCF_003391135.1. Lineage (GTDB taxonomy): Bacteria > Actinomycetota > Actinomycetes > Streptomycetales > Streptomycetaceae > Streptomyces > Streptomyces blastmyceticus. The sequence continues at coordinate 932,924 of NZ_CP031455.1, forward strand.
TCCGCGCCGGGCGCCCTGCTCGACAGCGTGGGGCAGCTGCTCGGCTACTGGATCCTCACCACCCTGACCGAACGGACCCTGGTGTTCCCCGCCCGCGTGCGGCACATCCGGTTCTTCGGGCCGCACCCGTCGCCCGGCACCCGGGTCGAGTGCCTCATCAGGATCGTCTCGGTCACCGACGCCACAGTGGGGGCGGACGTGCAGCTGCTCCTGGGCGGTCGTGTCTGGGCGGAGATCCGCGGCTGGCAGGACCACCGGTTCGACAGCCGCACGGACACCAAGGCGCAGGAACGGTTCCCCGAGCAGCACACCCTCTCCGCGGTCCAACCGGGCGGCTGGGTGCTCCTGTTCGACGGGTGCCACGACCTCGCGTCCCGCGACCTCGTGATGCGGCGGCACCTCGGCACCGCCGAGCGCGAGGACCACGAGCGGCGCCCGCCGTCCGGCCGCCGCCAGTGGCTGCTCGGCCGCATCGCGGCCAAGGACGCGGTCCGCCGGTGGCTGTGGCAGCACGGCGAAGGGCCGGTCTTCCCCGCCGAGATCCGGGTGGACAACGACGCGTCCGGCCGGCCGCGGGTGACCGGTGCGCACGGCCGGGTTCTCCCCGCCCTCGACGTCTCGCTGGCGCACCGGGCCGAGGCCGCGGTCGCCCTGGTCCGGCCGCGCGGCACGGACGGGCGCCCGGCGCCGGTCGGCATCGACGTGGAGGAGGTCGCCCAACGGCCACCGGGGACCCTGGCCGCCGCCCTCGGCCCCGTCGAGCGCGAGCTCCTCGTCGCGCTGTGCTTCCGGACCGGTGAACCGCAGCCGCTGTGGTTCACCCGGTTCTGGGCGGCGAAGGAGGCGGTGGCCAAGGCCGAGGGCACCGGGCTGCGGGGACGGCCGAAGGACTTCGCCGTGACCGAGGCACGGGCGGACGCCCTGGTGGTGGTCGTGGGCGGCCGCCGGTACCCGGTGCGCTGCCGCACCATCACCAACCCGCAAGGCCTGCCGGAGAGGGAGTACGTGGTCGCGTGGACCACGGGTCCGGCCCCCGGGGACGCCCGGCCGGAAGACGAACGACAGGAGAGTAAGCAGTGAACAGCAGCCAAGCGGCGCCGACCGCCGCGACCCCCGAGGCCGTGTTCGAGGAAATCACCGGCATGCTCCACGCCGTCCTCGGCGAGTACGGGGGCGTAGTGAACGCCGGGATCACCATGGACACCCGGTTCCACGACGACCTGGACCTGGAGAGCATCGACCTGGTCACCCTCGGCGGCCACCTCCAGGCGCGGTACGGGGAGCTGGTGAACTTCGCCGAGTACCTGGCCGGGCTCGGGCTGGAGGAGATCATCGGCCTGACGGTCGGACAGCTCGTCGAGCACATCACCGGCTGCCTGCGGGCCCCCGGGGAGCGGTGACCCATGGCCATGATCGACGCCAACGGCCTTGCGGTGCACGTGGAACGGATACCCGCGCGGACGACGGCCGGCACCGCCCCGCCGCCCACCGTGGTGCTCGTCCACGGGATGCTCATCGACAGCCTCATCAGCTACTACTTCACCCTGGCGCCCCGGTTCGCAGCCGCCGGACTCGACGTGATCATGTACGACCTGCGGGGGCAGGGCCTCAGCGAACGGCCGTCGGCCGGCTACCGGCTGGAGGACCACCTCGACGACCTGGAGGCCCTGCTCGACCGGCTGGATCCGGTGGGCCCCGTGCACCTGGTGGGCAACTCCTACGGCGGCACCATCGCGTTCGGCCACGCGGCGCGGCACCCCGGCCGGGTGGCCAGCGTCTCGATGATCGAGTCGGAGCCGGCCACCGCCGCCTGGTCCCGCAAGATGGCGGCCAACCTCGCGCGCGGGGCGGAGGAGCTCGCCCGCGACGGCCTCTTCGAGGAACTCGTCGAGAAGCACGGCAAGCACGTGACCAAACGCATCCGGTCGGCCGCCCGGCTGCTGCACTCCACCACCACGGTGCGGGACGTCCCCGCCAGCCAGGTGCTCGACGAGGACGGGATCCGGTCGATGGGCATCCCCGTACTCGCCCTCTACGGCGCCGAGTCCGAACTCGCCGCTCAGGAGAGCTGGTTGCGGTCCCTCCTGCCCGTCTGCCGCACCGTCGTGCTGCCGGACCAGGAACACTGGGTCCTCGTCGGCGCCACGGAATCGACCGGCGACCTGATCCTCGAGTGGATACGGGCGCACACGCCCGTACCGGCGGCCGGGGACGCGATCCGGTGAGCCGCTTCCTGTTCGTGGTGCCACCCCTGGCCGGGCACGTCAACCCCACGATCGGCGTCGCCGCCGAGCTGGTCCGGGGCGGGCACCAGGTGGCCTGGGCCGGTCTGCCGGAGGTCGTGGGACCGCTGGTGGGCAGCGGCGCGACCGTGTTCCGGTGTTCCTCCCCGGACCTTGCCGACCCCGCCCTGCTGCGGCCGCCCTCGCTCCGCGGCCCGGCGGCGCTGAAGTTCCTGTGGGAGCGGTTCCTCGGGCCGCTCGCCGAGCACATGGCGCCCGGAGTGCGGGCGGCCGTCGGCGAGTTCCTGCCGGACGTCCTGGTGGCCGACCAACAGGCCGTCGCCGGCGGCCTCGTGGCCGAGCGGCTGGGGCTGGTGTGGGCCACCTCGGCGACCACCACGGCGGGCTTCACCTCGCTGTCCGGCCTGCCGAAGGTCGACTCCTGGATCGCCGGGCTGATCGGGGAGCTGCGGCAGCGGATCGGCGACCCCCGGAGCACCGCGGACCCCCGGCTGTCCGACCGGCTGGTGCTGGCCTTCAGCACCGAGGCCCTGGCCGGGCCGGTCCCGTCCGCAGGCGAACAGGTCCGGTTCGTCGGACCGTCGCTCGCCGCCCGCCCGACCGCGGACGACTTCCCCTGGCACCGGCTCGACCCCCGGACCCCCACCGTGCTGATCACCCTCGGCACGGCCAATGCCGAGGCGGCGCCCCGCTTCCTCGCCGCGTGCGCCGAGGCGGTGCGCGGACGGCCGGACCGGGCACAGGCGGTGGTCGTCGACCCGACGGGCACGGTGCCGGAGTTCGCCGACCGGGTGCTGGTCCGGCCGCACGTTCCCCAACTGGCCCTGCTGGAACGGTGCGACGCGGTGATCTGCCACGGCGGGCACAACACCGTGTGCGAGGCGCTGTGGTACGGCCTCCCTCTGATCGTCGCGCCCATCCGGGACGACCAGCCCGCCGTCGCCGCCCAGGTGACGGACGCCGGGGCGGGCGTGCGGGTCCGGTTCAACCGGGCGACCTCCGAAGTGCTGGGCGCGGCGCTGGACACTGTCCTCCGCGAGCCCGACTGCCGCGCGGCGGCCGGGAGGGTGCGCGCGTCGTTCCGCGCCGCGGGGGGTGCCACGGCCGCGGCCGTGCACCTCGAAGCCCTGGCGGCGAGGGCGAAGTGACCCGCCGGCCCGCAGGTCCTGCCGAATGAGAGGTGCCACCCATGCCAGGGATGGCATGTTCCCGCCATCCCTCTTGCGAGGAAAACAGCCCCCTCACACCGATCCCCCTCACACCAACCCACAAGGATCCACTATGCGCAACCCCCACAGAAGAGCGGCACTGGCACCAGTGCTGCTCACCTCCCTCGCCCTTGCCCTCGCCGGCTGCACGCCATTTGACAGCGGCCCCGCCTTGGGCGAGGCGGAGAACAGCAGTGAAGCCGGCGCCCCTCAGGGCGACGTCAGCCTCCGCGTGCCCTCCCCCCGGGGAACCGACCCCAGCGCGGTGACCATTCCGGCGGGCGGCGGCGTCAAGGCGCACAAGTCGGCGGTGAAGGTCGACTCCATCGACCGGGACAGCGGGCGCGCCGTCATCTCCCAGACCGTCGCGCAGGCCACCCCGAGCCCGTCCGGTACACCGGGGCCGTCGGCGACGCCTGCCGCGAAGAAGCCCGTCGCCGTGGGCGACATCATCGCCAGCAAGCCCGTGCCCGGCGCGCCCCAGGGCGTCCTGGCCAAGGTCACGAAGGTGGAGAAGAAGACCTCGGAGGGCACCGAGGTCCGTACCGCCCCGGTCGATCTCTCCACCGTGCTGGGCAACTCCAAGGTCGAGAACAAGCTGCCCGTCGACCCGTCCGGCTTCAAGGCCGATTCGCTCGTCCCGGGGGTGAAGTTCTCCTGGGCCAAGCGCGGCAACGTCCACGCCGGACCCGAGGGCCTCAAGCTGCCCTTCGGCAGCCTGCGCGTCGACGTCGACACCTCGGTCGACACGGAGAAGGGCGCGAAGGGGGAAGGGGTGGAAAGCCCCACCAAGGCGTCGTTCAAGGGCTTCGTCCAGCTCGCGCCCGAGGTCGACTTCAATTACTACGGCCGCGGTTCCGGCGACGGCCCGTCGGGGGCCGGCCTGCGGCTGAGCGGTGACTGGTCCTCGGGGTTCCACTTCAAGGGGCGGACGGCCCCCACGACCAACGGCAAGCCGATGCGGATACCGTTCGTCGTCCTGCACGCCAACCCGACCTTCTACATCGGTGAACTTCCGGTCACCGTCAACATCGACCTCACCTGCTACGTCCTGATCGACGCCGACGGAAAGGCGAGCCTGGACGTCCAACAGGACCCGGTGAAGGGCGACTTCGCCCTCGGCTCCGCGTTCGGTCTGAAGGAGGGATGGCAGCCGGAGGCCAAGGCGAACTTCACCCCCGCGACACTGAAGGCGAGCGCCTCGGCCGCGGTCAACGCGAAGGTCCGGTTCGGCACCGAGGCGAACCTCGGTCTCTACGGCAGCGTGGGCGTGAAGGGCGACGTCGCCGCGCCGTACGTGCGCACCGAGGTCAAGGGCGGGGCCGGCGGGTCGACCGAGGGGAAGGCCGCGGCCGACGCCGACTGGAAGCTGTTCGCGGGAGTCGACCTGGAGGGCTGGGTCATGCCGTATCTGAAGATCGGCGGCGTACAGGCGCTCGCGGTGCGCCTGCCGATGCCCAAGGTGCAGCGCGAGGTGCAACTCGCACACGGCAAGGGAGCCATACAGATCCCCCAGCCACGCACTCCGCAGGACGACACGAAACCGGGTGACAAGGACCAGTCCGGCGGAAGCAAGCCCCGGCACAACTGACACACCGACGCTCAGCCCACACGGCAACGCAGAGGAGGTGAGACCCCGTCGCCGTGTGGGTGGCCGGTGCGAGCGTGGGGCCCGTTTTTCCATCCTGGCGGGCCACCGTCGGGCCGACGCATTCCGGTTGCGTGCGCCCCAATGCCCTTTATTTATTGCGGGTTTACCGCAACATCGCAGGTGACTGTGCATCTATTCGCCTTCTACGTCATGCAGTTGCATGCCGAATGTGACATGCGCAATCCATATGACGTAAAGTCTCGGCGAGTTGTCGCTCAAGACACTGCCGTTTACCAGTGATTGACGATCGCGGCAGTGCCCACCCCCCACGGTTCGAATCGGCGTGCACCGGACCCGTCGTGCACGCCACAGAAAGGCATGCCCATGTTCCGAATACGAATACCGAGACCCGCGGCGCTGATCGCAGCGGGCGGCATAAGCGCCTGCATCGCCACCGTCGCCGTACCGCCCGCCTACGCGGTCACCCCCACCCCGGCGGACAGCTGCACTGTCCGTCCCGCGGACAAGAACTCCGAAGCGCCGCTGAGCTGTCTCGGCGTCACCGCCTCCCTCGAGCACCTTCCCGCCATCGGAGAGCGGACCACCCTCACCGTGGCCGTCACGGCGCAGACCGACGTCAAGCGCGCCGGCCTCTCCCTCCAACTGCCGCCCGCCCTGCGGATCGTCGACCGGAACCCGGCCCTCGCCGCGCCCACGACGGACCCCTTCGGCCAACGCACCAGCCGGACGCTGGCCCTCACCCCGGGCACCCGCACCATCAGGCTCAAGGTCGAGGCCGTCGCCGCGGGCCCCGCCCAGATCCAGGCGGACATCAGTGACATCGACCGCCCCGACCCGCGCCGCGCCGGTCACGCCTCGGTGGAACTGACCATCGGCAAGGTCAAGGGCTCCACCGCCAAGGGCATGTCCGTCACCAAGGCCGACGCGACTCCGGCCGACGGGCCCACGGCACACGACCGCCCGGCACGCCCGGGCGCCGCCGCCCCGGCCGCACCAAGCACTCCCCCACAGGCCGCCGCCCCCGGCAAGCCCTACGCCCCGGTCTGCGTCAACGGCACTCTGCGCAACCGCTTCCAGTCCTCCGAGGGCGGCAGCTGGAACCGCAAGGCCGACCGGGACCTGCCGGTCAGCAACGCCAATGTCACCCTCTGGGGCAGGGCGACCGCAGGCGGCAGTACGCAGAAGCTCGCCACGGGTCTGACCGGCAACGGAGACGGCACGTTCAACCTCTGCTACACGCCGAGCGCTTCCGTCACCTCCCAGGTCTGGGCGGAGTTCCAGACCCAGGCCGGCAGCATGTGGTCGGTCGTCGACGGATACAACCGCCGCTACTCGACCACCTCGAACGCCCTCAGCAACGTCTCGGGCAACAAGAGCCTGGGCACCGTCTACGCCAACAGCGGCCAGAGCCGCGCCTGGCACGCCTTCGACACCCTCAACAAGCTCTGGTGGGACCGTGGTTCGACCAGCACATGCTGGACGAGCAACGAAAAGGACGGCCGCTGCTCCCCGATCACCGTCCAGTGGTACCCGGGCTCCCAGGACGGTACGTACTGGACGAACCGCGACGACAAGGTCCACCTCGCGGACAGCGACCCCGACTCCGGCCACACCACCGTCCACGAGGCAGGCCACTCCCTCATGGGCAAGCTCTACAACGGATGGTGGCCGAACGTCACCAACTGCTCGCCCCACTACGTCAACCGCACCTCCTCCACCACCTGTGGCTGGACCGAGGGCTTCGCCGACGCCGTGGCGTTCCGCGCCTTCAAGGACACCGTCATGACGTGGGGCAACGGCAGCTCCACGAACCTCGCCAACGACCGCACCACACGCGACATCGATTGGGGCGACGCCTGCGAGGCCCGGGTCGCCACCGCACTGGTCGACCTGTGGTCCCAGGTCGACGGCGGCTGGACGAAGAGCAACACCATGATGTCCCGCGAGCGCCAGTCCACCTTCCGTGAGTACTTCCTCACCGACCGGCCCGCGTACGGCCTGGACAGCGGAGCGAAGGCCCGCAACATCCTCTACAACCACACCATCCAGTACTGATCCGCCCGATCGGTACCCGAAGAGCATTCTTCACCGGATACGGCCTCACCACCTTCTGGCTGCGGCGAGGCCGTATCCGCCCTCACCGATCAGCAAGAGAAGAATCCCCCATGCACAGATTCCGTAGATCAACCCGCATATCACCGCACACACACGCCGCCCCTGCGTCAAGGCGCAAAAAGGCACTTCTGGCCACGACGGGCGCCGCCGTCCTGTCCGGCGTACTCCTGCTGAGCATCTCCCCCCAGGCCCAGGCCAGCGTCACCGGCACGGTCACCGGCGGGCGAGGCAACTTCAGCACCGTCAACCAGCGGTCCCAGCCGTCACTTTCGGCCGACATCACCGGAAAGTCGTGGGCCGGCGACCAGATCCCGATGACCTGCCGTACCACCGGCGACGTCGTCGAGAACAACTCCCGCTGGATCCGGTCCGGCAAGTACTACATCGCCGACGCGTTCATCCGGGAGAACACCGGGACGCTGCCGGTCTGCACCTCCACTCAGCCCACCGACAAGCCCACCGGCGATCCCACCGGCCGGAAGGCCCTCGACATCAGCATGCAGAAGCAGGTCAAGGACCAGTGGTGCTGGGACGCCACCGGTCTGACCATAGCCAACTTCTGGGGCTACACCCGCTACGACCAGTACGACTTCTGCCGCCTGGCCGCCCAGAACAACCGGCTGGACTGCAACAACCGCCCCGCCACCCTCGGCGACATGGCCAACGCCCTCCGCAGCATGGGCTTCCGCAGCAGTGGCAACGACCTCTACCGCAACGCTTCCTTCGGCGAGACCCGGACCGAGATCGCGAACGGACGTCCGTTCGCCGTCCGTATCGGCTGGAACTCCGGCGGCGGCCACATGAACGTCGTCTACGGCTACGACAGCACCAGCAACATGATCGCGGTCGGCGACCCCTGGCCCACCACGAAGACCTACACCTGGTGGAACTACTCCGCCTACTCCGGAAACAACTCCTTCCGGTGGACCCACACGCGTACCGGCATCCAGGGCTGAGGAGACCACCGACCATGCACCGTACGACCAGACGCGCCGCCACCCTGTGCGCGGCCACTGCCGTCGCCGCCCTCTGCGGAACCGTTCCCGCGCAGGCCGCCGACGGACCCACCACCCCCGCGGCGACCGACTATACCGCCGCTCAGCAGGTACTGCGCTCCGGCAAGGTCCACGACACCGTCACCCGCTTCCTGACGGCCGTCGCGGGCCACACCCCGGACGGCGGCGCGGACGGCGGCACGGCCGGCGCCCCGCCCAGCCCCGCGCAGGCACCTGCCGCCGCACCCGGCTTCGACCTCAAGAAGCCGGTCCCCTTCTACGAGCTGTCGCCCGAGTTCGTCGCCGGCAGGACCGAGGCCACCGCCGGCGCGGCTCTGCGGCTGTCCTACCTCGCCTCCCGCGTCTCGGCCGCCAACGGCCGTCAGGCCGCCGTCCTGCTCGCCCCGGAGCAAGGCGGCCGTGCCTGGCAACTGGCCGGCATCCGCGACGGCGACGCGGACATCAGCGCCGCCGAACGTGGCACGGACCAGGCGCAGACCTTCATGGAGCCGCAGATCCACGGTTGGTACCGGCTGACCGGCAGCGGCTCCGTCGAGCCCCTCAACAAGGAAGCCCGGACAGCCCTGCAAGGCAAGCCCCGCGTCCCGCTCGCGGCGTACCAGCAACTCGTCGCCAAGCGCTACGGCGACAAGCTCCCCGGCTCGGCCTACGACCGCAAGGGTCTCGCGGGCGGCTACGCCCTCGCCGAGGAGCAGGCCGCCTCCGCCCCTTCCCGCTCCTGGCTCCCGGCCGCCTCCGGCGCGGCAGCCCTGGCGGTGTCGGGCGCGGCGGTCCTTCATCTGCGCCGCCGACGCCGCTCGGCCTGATACCGCCCGCAGCCGGGCGCCTGGCTGTGGGGCAACGGACCCCCGCCGGTTTCGGCGATGATGTTCGGCAGCGAGCCGCCCGATCCCCGGGATGGTGTCGAAGTGGTCCAGGGGCTTGTTCCCGCCCGTCCAGGAGCCCGGCGATCCGGGCCTCGCCGGGCGTGCGGGCGCACGCGGGCAAGAAGCGTTCGCCGAGGTCCGCTCCCGCCGAGCGTAGATGGGTGAACTCGGCCTTCACGTTCTGCCGGGCCACGATGCAATCCCTCTCCGTCCGCGCGGTGGTGCCGCGGTGCCCCGGAGGAGTCGGAGAAGAGTCCCGCGTTGTCCCCCCGGATCCTGCCCCTGGTCGACCAGTGCCGGCCAGGGGCAGGCTGGTGCCGACGCGGTCGGCCGGCTAGGACGCGCGGGTTTTCCGGCAGTTGCGCAGGGGGAACACGGCCCGGACGACCGTGCCGGTGGCGTCGGCGGTTCTGGCGCTGAATGTGCCGCCGTACGCCTCGCAGCGCCAGCGCATGCCCTGCATGCCGTACCCCTCGGTGGCTCTCGGCGGGTTCGGGCCGAGGCCGCGTCCGTCGTCGGTGACGGTGAGGCTGATGCCCTCGTCGCGACATGTGAGGGCAAGGGTGATGCGCCGGGCGTCGGCGTGCTTGACCACGTTGGTGAGCGCTTCCTGGGCGACCCGGTAGACGGCAAGATTCACGCCGTTCTCCCCTGTGCACGCATGGGGCCGGTCGCCCTGGACGTCCACGTCCACCACGAGCCCGTTCTCGGCGGCGACCTGTCCGGCGAGGGAGGTGACCGACTCGGCGAGCCCCAGCCCTTGGACGGCTGCCGGGCTCACGGTGGCGATGATGCGGCGCAGCGTACCGGCCTGTTCGTCGAGGGTGCGGGACGCGTCCTCCATCGCCGCACGCAGCGCACTGAGGTCGTCCAGTGCGCGGGCCGCATCGAGCCGCCGCCGGGTCAGTGCCAGCAGCTGGAGGACTTCGTCGTGCAACTCGCCCGCGAGCAGGCCCGCATGGTGCTCCTGCCGCTCCACCATGGCGCTGGCGCTTCCCCGGCTGAGGACCACCTTCATCTCGGGCCAGGCCGGGACGGCGTACACCGATGCCGCCAGCAGGAACGCCATGGCCACGTGGTCCATCGGTGTGGAGTGCGCGAACCGGTCCACGCTCAGGACCGTGAATCCGCAGCAGATCATGATCAGCACCCGGCGGGCCCGCCGCAGCCCGCAGGTCAGCAGTGCGAGGACACCGGTGGCCAGGGCGACGCTCAGGGTCGAGATCGACCGGGGCGGCATCCGGTCGTGGGCGAGGAAGTTGACCACGTAGGCCACGAGGCTGACCAGGCTGACCGCGACACAGAAGCTGCTGAGTGCGCCCAGGTCGAGCGGCTGTCGTGCGGTGGCCGGCCGGGCGGTTCCGCTACACATCGGCGGAGCGGTTCTGCCGGGCGTACGCGACGAGGTCGGCCCTGGTGACCAGGCCCAGCCGGGCGCGCAGAGCAGCCCTGACGCTCTCCACCGTGCGGACGCTGACCGTCAGCCGCGCGGCCACCTCACGGTTGGTGTGCCCCTCGGCGAGCAGGCCCAGGACCTGCCGCTCCCGCAGTTGCAGTTCCGGCTCCCGGCCCTGCGCACGGGCCAGCCCGGCACCGAGCGAGGGCTGTACGTACCGTCCTCCCGACGCCACCATCCGTACCGCCAGGACCAGCTCGGACACTGGACTGCTCTTCAGCAGATAGCCTGCGGCACCCGCGGCCAGTGCCCCGCAGATGATGGCCCGGTCCTCGTAGCAGCTCTGCACGAGAATTCCCATCTCCGGTGCCGCGGCGAGGAATTGGGGAATGGCCTTGAGCGCCAGCCCCGACTCCAGCTTCATGTCCAGCATCAGCACATCGGGCTGCTGCTCGGAAACGATCTCCAACGCCTCGCGTTCACAGGCGGCCTCCCCGACCACGATGAAGCCCTCAGGCTCCAGGAGCGCCCGGGTTCCGGCTCGTACGGTCGGATGATCCTCGGCCAGGACCACTCGCACGGGACCCCCCACCTTCTGCATAGCCTTTTCGGGCACGGGGAAACATGGCTGCTTTGTCGCCCCATTGGATGCATTCACCTTCCGGTGTAGTGGCCAATCTTGTCAACTGACGGAATTCCTGCAACGGACAGTCAAAAGTTCAATTTCCTGCGGCCGACCCGCAGAAATCTTGCGGACTTCTACGGACTTCCCGCAGCGGGCAGGTCGGGGGCGGCCGTTTCGTCCGAATTGCCCACAGGACGTCCGGCGATCACGAGAAAGAAAGGGGTCCGAGATGTTCTCCACGCTCTTCGACATCGCGACCAGCCCGACCAGCCATGCCCTCCAGCGGTTCCAGCATCTGGACGCCATGACCTTTCGGGGTGATTGCACTGTCTGCACCTAAGAGCCCGAATATCCCGTCTTGACGGGAAAAATATGCCACTGGTGAAGAAAGAAGGCTAACGCGGATGGCCCCGTTAGGCTTCGCGGTAAACGCCTTCACTTAAGTGATCAAGTGGACTTTCAGTTGAGATCCGGCCATTCCGGACGCGAACACCTTTCGCCGGAAGAGAGCACACCAACCCTCGTTCTCTTCCGACCCCTCAGGCCCACTTAACGCACAGCATATGACTCCTCATCAAAAGTGCATCCCGGTAACGCGGTCCGGAGGAATTCCAGGCTATTCCTCATCGGTGTCCGGGCATCACAGGACCCGGCAACCGGCCACGAGCACAAGGACACGACCCGCCACCACATGCCCCCGCCGGAGCAAACCGACGGGGGCCCTCACCTCTCACGCCCCTATGACGGGGGGCATGGCTGCGCGGGCAGAGGCGCAGCCGGGTCTGCACGATCAGGGGCAGGGCGGCGTTGGCCTGCCGGTCGCCGCCACGGTTGAGGCGACGGTACTACCGACTGCCCGAGGAACGCTCGACAGGGCTTACCCCGCGCAGTGCGGCGAAGGACGCCTCACCACCCAGGCACTCCGGATTGTCGCCCATCGTGATCAGCAACGTGACGGCCGTGTCCGGCCCGATGCCCACCGGGGCGAGCAACTGCGGGAAGTGACGTTCGACGAGCCGGGCCAGGCGTTGTTCCAGGCCCCTAACTTGTCCGGTGAGCTGCTCGATGCGCTGGGCCAGCAGGCGCAGGACCCTCGCAGCCGGCGTCACGAGCGACGGCCGGCGGCAAAGCGCCGATCGAGGCGGGCTGGCCAACCACCAGGAGCAGGGTGCCGTACTTCTTGATGAGCTTGTCCGGCATGGCCCGCATCTTCGGCTCGCTGTTGGGCAGCGGCTTGTCGATGACCTGCTTGCCGTCCGGCGTGAGGCCGGTGGCGCGGTGTTCGCCCGACTCAAGCAGATCGCGCTGGAGTCCTACGACCGGATCGTCGGGCTCGTGCTCGATCAGATCGCCGTCGACGGCTGCATCACCAGGGCCCCCGGCGGCGAGGACACCGGGCGCTCACCGGTCGACCGCGGCAAACGGGGCCTGAAGCGCTCGGATATGACGGATGGTCACGGCATCCCGCTCGGCCGTGTCCTGGTCGGAGCAAACCGCCACGACTCCCCGCTGCTCGCACCGACCCTGGACCTGCTGGACGCTCTCGGGCCGCTTCCCGACGACATCACCATCAACCTCGACGCCGGCTACGACTCGGACAAGACCCGCACCGGACTCGCCGCCCGCAACCTGCGCGGCCGCATCGCCCACAAGGACGAGAAGGCACCGGTCCAGGCCAGTCAGCGGTGGCACATCGAGCGCACCCACGCCTGACAGAACTCCTTCCACCGCCTCGCCCGCTGCTACGAACGCCGCACGACAGTCGTCAACGCCTTCTTCGACCTCGCCGACACGATCATCACCGTTCGCAGCCTCATCCGCGGGGCGATCGCGCTCACGTCCGGTACCGGTAGAGGATCCGACCCCGGGTGAGGTCGTAGGGGCTCAGCTCCACGAGCACCCGGTCGTACGGGAGGATCTTGATGTAGTTCTTCCGGATCTTCCCGCTGATGTGCGCGAGCACCTTGTGCCCGTTCTGCAGCTCCACCGTGAAGGTGGCGTTCCGCAGGCACTCGATGACGGTTCCCTCCACTTCGAGACCGCCCGATGTTTTCGGCAAATCACTCATTCCTGGAGTCGATGACTGTGAAAAACGCGGGGACGCGCTGAGATGTGGCGGCGCCTCAAAGGCGCACCAACTCCAGATTTCCGCCCGTGCACCGGGCGCCGACGCCCTCGAAGAGCGCTACGGCCGCGGCATTGGATTCGTCCACCTCGGCCCATACCGATTCGGCCCCGGAGCGGTGCAGCGAACCCAGCGCGTGGGCCAGCAGCGCCCGCGCGATGCCCCGGCGCTGCTCATCGGCCAGGACCGAGATCAGCCCGATCCGCGGCCTTCGGGTGACCGGCGCCACCCGGATCAGCCCCACGTACCGACCGGACAGTTCCGCGACCGCGTACTTCGACGGGTCCACGATCGTGACCCCAGCAGGGCGGGGCAACACCTCGGCCGGCATCGCCTGCCAGCCGACCGTGGCCTCGACCTCGTCGCGAATCGCCCGGTCCAGCACGCGCAGCAGGGCCTCCTGCGCCTCGCCGGCGGGCACGATCGTCACAGCCGACGGCCGTCGCACCGCGTCGAGCCCGGTGACCCGCGGGTCGGTGGGCACGGCGTACTCCCGCTCACGGCGTCCTGTCGTGAAACCGGCCCGCTCCCAACCGGCCCTGACCTCGCGGTCGGTCTCGTCGACCACCACGTACAGCGGCGTCGACAGGTCCGCCACCATCGCAGCGGCGAGCCGGTCGAAGACCGCGCCCTGCCACGCATCGATGCTGACGAACATCCGCCCGTCGGGCCTGCACGCTGCGTCGCCGCGACCGACCTCCCGGTCGTCTTCGACGGCGAGCCAGTGCGTCTCCTCGACCCGTGTGATCGTCACCGGGCGCTCCCCGGCGCCCGAAGAGAGATGCGATGTATTCATAGTGATGGCCTTTCAAGAGTGCCTTGTCGGTCGAGGCACTCCCGAGGACACCTATGTCACTCGCGCACCGTGAGGGAAAGGGGGAGCACCCACTTGAGAACAGCGTTCACGGGTCTCACCTCCTAGCGGCCTGTCACGGTGTTCCGCACGCTACCAAGCGGGCGGCATCCCGCCCAACCCATTTTCCGCGGACGCTCCCCGGCCCCCGCCAGGCAACGCGGTCCCGGGACGGCCGGGTGGTGCCGGGCGGGCGCTCTCGAGGACCGACGCATGCATGGAGACTCAACGCAGGACTCCTGGAACCTGCCCCCTGGACGTGGTCAAGCAGGCAGCGAACCGGCTACGGCCCGCAGTGCTTTGCTCCGTCGCTCGCGACCTGCGTCAGCGCCACAGGGAGGACTGCCGGGCCGCTGATGCCGGAACGGCGGCAGCCCCAGTGGATGGGACGGGACGACCGCCGGCGGCTCGGCAGCAGCGCCGCGAATCGGTCCCACAGCGGGTCAGCCAGCCATGATGACGGCACTGGCACAGGCCCCGTGATCACAGAGGGTCACAACTCCATGATCGCAGGGAACCTGTGCCCGCCCTGGCGCCGCCCACGGGCCCGGACGCTCACTCCTCCTCGTCCGCATCATCAGCAAGGCATCCGCACTGTTCCTGGCGCGGGCGCCTCGCTCGGCGTGCTTGGCCTACGGCGCGATTGGCGTGCCGGCGGGGGCAGCGTCCACCTTCTCCTCGCCGAAGTTCTCTCCACCGAAAAGTTTTTCCGCGAACCTGTCACATCTTCGGCACATGAAACGTCAGGGCAGTGACGGTAGTTGAAGCCGTTGCCCGACGATTCCGAAGGAGACCATGGGATGGCTACGCATGTGCGGACCCTGGAGTGGCGGACCACGCCGACAGGAATCAGCCTTCCGCCGCTGATCTAGCCGTCCGTCCCACCGTTCACGAACACCCCTTGCCACACCTCCCACGCGGCCCCCGCATTCGAGCGGTCGGCTAACGACGCCCTGCAACGCCGCGTACACCACCCACGCACCTCGCCACGCCGAAGGCTGCCCGAAAACAGAAGGCTGGAGAAAGCACACATGAAGATCTCTCGAATACGTCATGCGTCATCCGTCGCCGCCCTGGTGACAACTGCACTTGCTTTCACGGCAGTCGGCACCGTCGCCCCGACGGCCGTCGCCGACTCCCGCGCGGCCGCCGCTTCCGGGGCTCAGGACGACCGCCCGAGCCCGGGGCAGGGCACCCCCACCTCGGAGCTCCAGCACAAGGGCCTGATCTCGTCGAGTCTCGCGGCCAAGCCCATCACCCGCAGCGAGACCCTCAGACGCGCCGCCGGCTGGTTCGGCAAGGGCCTCCACTACAGCGGGTACAACACCTATCAGGGCTGGCGCACGGACTGCTCCGGTTTCGTCTCCATGGCCTGGGGGCTGCCCGGCCCGGGCGAGACCACCGATTCGTTCATTCCCGCGGGCATCGCCCACGAGATCTCCAAGGACGAGCTGAAGCCCGGCGACGCGCTCAACAACAAGGCGCCCGGCAACGACGGTCACGTCGTCCTGTTCGAAAAGTGGGCAGATTCCTCCCAGTCCTCCTATTGGGGTTATGAATTCAGCAGCAGCGGTCTGCACCACCATGTGATCCCGTACACCTACTTCTCCAGGTCCGAGCAGTACCGCCCGATCCGCCTCAACACCATCGTGGACGACGACACGGCCGCAGGGCCCGCCGAGGACAACGCCCGGGTCCAGGGCGACTTCGACGGCGACGGCCGCGACGACGTGGCGGTGCTCTACGACTACGGCAGGAAGGACGACCGCAGTCGCTCGGCCCTGTGGACGTTCAACAGCAACGGCAACGGCTTCAACAGCCCCAAGCAGGTGTGGGACAGCGGGACGGCGGAGAGCTGGAACTGGGCCTCCAGCAAGTTGGCGGTCGGCGACTTCAACGGCGACGGCAAGGCCGACATCGGCGTCCTCTACAACATGGGCGCGACCGAGGACGGCCGCAACCGCACCAAACTGTTCGTGTTCACCAGCACCGGCAGCGGATTCGCCGCCCCGGTCAAGGTGTGGGACAGCAACGACGACCCCGTCAAGAGCTGGAACTGGAACGCCAGCAAATTGACGGTCGGGGACTTCAACGGTGACGGCAAGGCCGACATCGGGGTGCTGTACGACTACGGCAAGGACGACGACCACAACCGGACGGGGCTCTGGACATTCACCAGCACCGGCAGCGGGTTCAACAGCCCCAAGCAGGTGTGGGACAGCAACAACGACCCGGTGAAGAGCTGGAACTGGGACGCCAGCAAGCCCGTCTCCGGCGACTTCAACGGCGACGGAAAAGCCGACATCGGCGTCCTCTACGACTACGGCAAGACCGACTCCGGCAGCCGCACCGGACTCTGGACGTTCAACGGCAATGGCAGCGGATTCAACAGCCCCAAGCAGGTGTGGGACAGCAACAACGACCCGGTGAAGAGCTGGAACTGGGACGCCAGCAAGCCCGTCTCCGGCGACTTCAACGGCGACGGCAAGACCGACGTCGGCGTCCTCTACGACATGGGCCGCACCGAGGACGGCCGTAACCGCACCAAGCTGTTCACCTTCACCGGCACGGCGAGTGGGTTCAACAGCCCGGTCAAGGTGTGGGACAGCAACGACGACCCCGTCAAGAGCTGGAACGCGTCCGCCAGCAAGCCCGTCGCAGGTGACTTCAACGGCGACGGCAAGACCGACATCGGCGTCCTCTACGACTACGGCAGGACCGACTCCGGCAACCGCGCCGGGCTGTGGACCTTCACCAGCAACGGTAGCGGCAGCGACAGCCCCAAGCTCGGCTGGGACAGCAGCACGGACCCCGTCAAGAGCTGGAACTGGAGCGCGAGCAAGCTCGGCTGACCGGCTTCGCCCCTCCTCACCTCACTGTTCGGGAGAGCCACCACACATGCGAACCATACGAATGCGAAGAACGAACGGCGTGGCCTTCGCCGCCGCTGCCGCCCTGATGGCCCTCGCCGCCTCCGGCACAGCCGCGGTCCAGGCCGCGCCCTCGAACGCCGGACGGTCCGGCACCACTCCGATCACCTACCGTGGCCTCACCCTCGACGTACCCTCCGGCTGGCCGGTCGTGGACCTGGAAAAAAGCCCGGACACGTGCGTGCGGCTCGACCGCCACACGGTGTACTTGGGCCACCCCGGCACCGAACAGTCCTGCCCCTCCCATCTGGTCGCGGACAAGACGGACGCCCTGATATTGGAGCCGATCACCGGAGCGGGCGGCCAGGACGTCTCCCACGCACTGCGCGTCCCTGCCGGGACCTCGATGCCGCACGAGCTGCCGGTGACGTACGACCACGAGACGAAGGTCGCCGTCGAAGGCGCCGGAGTCATGGTCACGGCCTCCTACGGCACGTCCAGTACGACGGTCGCCGCCGTCCTCGGCTCGGCTCGCCCAGACGCGACAGCCAAGCCGACTCCCCTGCCCGGCAAGGCGGGCAGCGGCCTCGCGGCTCCACCGGTTGCCGCCGTCACGGCCGACAAGGGGTACACAGGGCTGGGCTTCGAGTCCTGCACCGCCCCTTCGTCCGCCGCGATGAAGGCGTGGAAGGCCTCGTCGCCCTACGGGGCCGTCGGCATCTACATCGGCGGTCGCAAGCGGGGCTGTGCGCAGCCGCAGCTCACCAGCGACTGGGTGCGTCAGCAGACCGCCGACGGGTGGCACTTGCTGCCTCTCTTCGTGGATCTCCAGGCCGGCGACATCTCTCCGGCCACCGCGGACGCGCAGGGCCGCGAGTCCGCGGACGCCGCCGTGGCCAAGGCGGCGGACCTGGGCCTGGGCCCCGGGACGGTCATCTACAGCGACATGGAGCACTACGACAACCGCTCGTACCGGGCCCGGGTCATCGACTACGTGTCGGGGTGGACCAGCCGCCTCCACGAACGTGGCTACCGCTCCGGTGTGTACGCAAGCGAAACGAGCGGCACCCCGGACCTCGCCTCGGTGGCCGACGACGCCAACTACGCGTCGCCCGACGTGCTGTGGTCGGCGAACTGGAACCTCAAGGCCGATGTGTCGGACGCGTCGATGGGGCTTCCGGGCCCCGGCTACTGGCCCAATGGGCGGCGCATCCACCAGTACCGCGGCCAGGTGAACGACACCTACGGCGGTGTCACCCTCGCCATCGACCGCGACTACGTCGATGTCGCCCCGTCCTCGGCCCTGCCCGCACCCGGCGGAGAAGACGGTTCGTCGCGCGTCAAGGGCGACTTCGACGGCGACGGACGCGACGACGTGGCCGTGCTGTACGACTACGGCAAGGACAGCGGCGTCAGCCGGTCCGCGCTGTGGACGTTCGCGGGGACCGGCGGCGGCTTCGGCGCCCCGAAGAAGGTGTGGGACAGCGCCGCGGCGTCGGACAGCTGGAGCTGGTCGGCCGCCAAGCTGACGGCCGGCGACTTCAACGGCGACGGAAAGACCGACCTGGCCGTCCTCTACAACATGGGCGCGACCGAGGACGGCCGCAACCGCACCAAGCTGTACGAGTTCACCAGCAACGGCAGCGGATTCAACAACCCGGTCAAGGTCTGGGACAGCAACGACGACCCCGTCAAAAGCTGGAACTGGAACGCCAGCAAGCCCGTCTCCGGCGACTTCAACGGCGACGGCAAGACCGACATCGGGGTGCTGTACGACTACGGCAGGGACGGCGACCGCAGCCGTACCGGCCTGTGGACCTTCACCAGCAACGGTGCCGCCTTCGCCAGCCCCAAGCTGGTGTGGGACAGCAGCGCGGCCTCGGACAGCTGGAGTTGGGCCGCCAGCAAACCTGTCTCCGGCGACTTCAACGGCGACGGGAAGGCCGACATCGGCGTCCTCTACAACATGGGCCGCACCGAGGACGGCCGCAACCGCACCAAACTGTTCACCTTCACCGGCACCACGAACGGGTTCGACAACCCGGTCAAGGTGTGGGACAGCAACGACGACCCCGTGAAGAGCTGGAACTGGGACGCCGGCAAGGTAGTGGGCGGCGACTTCAACGGCGACGGAAAAGCCGACATCGGCGTGCTGTACGACTACGGCAGGACCGACTCAGGCAACCGCACCGGGCTGTGGACCTTCACCAGCACCGGCAACGGATTCAACAGCCCGAAACAGGTATGGGACAGCTCCACCGACCCGGTGAAAAGCTGGAACTGGACCGCCAGCAAGCCGGTCGCCGGGGACTTCAACGGCGACGGCAAGACCGACATCGGCGTCCTCTACGACTACGGCCAGACCGACTCCGGCAACCGCACCGGACTGTGGACCTTCACCAGCAACGGCACCGGATTCGGTACACCCCTCTTGGGCTGGGACAGCGCAACGGATGCCGTGAAGAGCTGGAACTGGCGGTCCAGCAAGGTGAGTTGATGCCCCCCTTGTGAGACGTGCGGCACCCGTCGGCGCCCGTCCGGCCCGGTTGCGGCCCGGCCGGACGGGCCCGTCATTCAATGGAAGGAAGAAGTGGATCCCTTGATACGCAAGACCCGCACCCCCCGCAGGAAGGCCGGACGCGCGGGCGCGGCGGCGGTGTCGGCCTCCGGCATGCTGCTTGCGCTGTCGGTCACCGGCGCCCCCGCCCAGGCGGCATCACTCGCCACCTGGGAAAAGATGGCCCAGTGCGAGAGCAGCGGGGACTGGGGATACAACCAGGCACCGTACTACGGCGGCCTGCAATTCCTGGAGAGTACGTGGGTGGCGTACCACGGAACGGACTATGCGCCATACCCCTATCAGGCCACCAAGGAACAGCAGATCCGGGTCGCGCAGCGGGTCCTCGACAATGAGGGCGCGGCTCCCTGGCCGCACTGCGGAAAGGAAATGGGGCTGGCCGACGACGACGCACGCCCCTTCCCCGACGCGCCGGACGACGGCGCCTCCGCCCGGGTCAACGGTGACTTCGACGGCGACGGACGCGACGACGTGGCCGTGCTGTACGACTACGGCAAGGAGGGCGGCGTCAGCCGGTCCGGACTGTGGACGTTCTCCGGGAGCGGTGGCGGCTTCGGCAGCCCGAAGAAAGTCTGGGACAGCGGATCGGCCAGCTGGAGCTGGTCGGCCGCCAAACTGGCCGTCGGCGACTTCAACGGGGACGGGAAGGCCGACATCGCGGTCCTGTACGACATGGGCCGCACCGAGGACGGCCGCAACCGCACCAAGCTGTACGAGTTCACCAGCAACGGCAGCGGATTCAACAGCCCGGTCAAGGTCTGGGACAGCAACGACGACCCTGTCAAAAGCTGGAACTGGGCCTCCAGCAAGCTGACTGTCGGCGACTTCAACGGCGACGGCAAGGCCGACATCGGCGTCCTCTACGACTACGGCCAGACCGACTCCGGCAACCGCACCGCCCTATGGAACTTCACCAGCAACGGCAGCGGGTTCAACAGCCCCAAGCAGACCTGGGACAGCAACAACGACCCCGTGAAGAGCTGGAACTGGGAAGCCAGCAAGCCCGTCTCCGGCGACTTCAACGGCGACGGCAAGACCGATATCGGGGTGCTGTACGACTACGGCAAAACCAGCTCCGGCAATCGCACCGGACTGTGGACCTTCACCAGCACGGGCAGCGGATTCAACAGCCCCAAGCAGACCTGGGACAGCGGATCGGAGAGCTGGAGATGGTCAGCTGCCAAGGTGGTCGGCGGCGACTTCAATGGCGACGGCAAAGCCGATATCGGGGTGCTGTACGACCTCGGCAGGAACGACGACCGCAACCGCACCGAACTGTTCACGTTCGCGGGAAACGGCACCGGCCTCAACGCGCCGACAAAGGTGTGGGACAGCCGGGACGACAGCGCGGTGAAGAGCTGGAACTGGGCCACGAGCAAGCCGGTCGCAGGGGACTTCAACGGCGACGGCAAAACTGATATCGGCGTCCTCTACGACTACGGCCAGACCGACTCCGGCAACCGCACCGGACTGTGGAACTTCACCAGCAACGGCAATGGATTCGCCGGCCCCAAGCTCACGTGGGACAGCCGTACCGACCCCGTCAAGAGCTGGAACTGGAACATGAGCAAGGTCGGCTGAGCCATTCATGTCGTACGGAAGAGAGAAGGAAGGATGAAATACCGACTGAGAACGCTGCTCACTTCCATAACAGGCGTGTGCGCCCTGATCGTTCCGGTGCATTCGGTGGCGCAGGCGGCCGGGCCGGAGCAGGGGCGTTCTGCGGTGTCCGCAGCCGCCGTACGGGATCAAAGTCCGCCGACGCTGCTCGCCGAGCCGGAACTGCGTGTCGTCTCCTGGAACATCTGCGGGGAGGCCGGCGGGCTGCGCGGCCAGGACGGCTACTGCCCCTACCGCAACGATCCCCAGGCGAAGGTCGACCAGATCGCGCAGGTGGCCGCGGAGCGCAATGCCAATGTCGTCATGCTCCAGGAGGTGTGCGGCGAGGCGCCCGGAAGCCATATGGAGCGGCTGCGCGCGGCCCTGGGCAGCGGTTGGTCGATCGCGCACGCCCCGGGAGCCCGCCCGGACGGGACCACGAACTGCCGGGGCGGGCTGAGCGGCACGTTGGGCGTGGGGATCGCGGTCAAGGGGCGCGTCACCGCGACCACCGCGACGAACACCGTGCCCGGGGGCGGCGACCAGCAGACCCTGCCCATCCTCTGTGTACGTGTCGAGGGCTGGTCGACCAGGATCTGCACCACCCACATCCTGTCCGACCCTGCCGACCCTCGCAGGCCGGGGCAGATCCGGAACGTGAAGAACGAGATCTGGCCGGACCGCTATCAGCTGGTGCTCGGCGGCGACTTCAACATGTTCCCGGACACCGCCGAGCTCAAGCCGATCTCGGACGAATTCGACGAGTGCGACCGCCGCTCCTACGGCGCCGGTGACACGGTCAACGAGGCCACCCATCACTCCTGGGACGAAAAGGGCGGACACGTATGGCGCAAGCGTGACCACATCTTCGCCTCGTGGGGAGAATCGGCGAGTCAGTTCACATCCTGCGAAGTCGACCGGACCCGGATGGACACCACCGAGAACGCGCCCGACAGCGGTCCCCCCAACGGGTATTCGGACCATGCGCCGATCATCGGCTACCTCAAGCCGCCGCGGCACCTGAGCACGTCCGGGGACTTCGACGGCGACGGCAAGGCCGACCTCGCAGTGCTCTACGGGCAGGGGAGGACCCCGGACGGTCACAACCGCTCCAGCCTGTGGATCTCCAACGGTTCCGGTACCGGAGCGGAGGCCGGATTCGCCGCGCCGCGCGAGGTCTGGGACAGCGGTGCCGACAGCTGGAACTGGTCCGCGAGCGCGCTGGCCTCCGGGGACTTCGACGGCGACGGCAAGACCGACCTTGGCGTCCTCTACAACTACGGCAAGGACGGCGACCGCAACCGCACCGCGCTGTGGACCTTCAAGGGGACACCGAACGGCTTCGAGGCACCCCGCAAGGTGTGGGACAGCCGCGACGACACGGCCGTTCCCAGTTGGAACTGGTCCACGAGCAAGCTCGTCGCGGGCGACTTCAACGGCGACGGCAGAGCGGACATCGGCGTCCTCTACGACTACGGCAGGACCGGCTCCGGCAACCGCACCGGGCTGTGGACCTTCACCAGCAACGGCACCGGATTCGCCGGTCCCAAGCAGGTCTGGGACAGCTCCACCGACCCGGTGAAAAGCTGGAACTGGACCGCCGGCAAGCCCGTCGCAGGTGACTTCAACGGCGACGGCAAGACCGACATCGGCGTCCTCTACGACTACGGCAACCGCACCGCCCTATGGACCTTCACCAGCAACGGCAACGGATTCGCCGGTCCCAAGCAGGTCTGGGACAGCGGATCGGAGAGTTGGAGCTGGTCCGCCGCCAAGCCGGTCGCCGGGGACTTCAACGGCGACGGCAAGACCGACATCGCGGTCCTGTACGACTACGGCAGGACCGGCTCCGGCAACCGCACCGGGCTGTGGACCTTCACCAGCAACGGCAACGGATTCGGTAAACCCCGCCTGGCGTGGGACAGCTCCACCGACCCGGTGAAAAGCTGGAACTGGACCGTGAGCGAGCCGGTGGCCGGGGACTTCAACGGGGACGGCAGGGCCGACCTCGCGGTGATGTACGACTACGGGAACGCGGCCAACGGCCGCAACCGCACCGCGCTGTGGTCCTTCACCGGCCGTGGCACGGACTTCGCCACCCCGCGGGCGAACTGGGACAGCAGCACCACCCAGTGACCCGAACCGTTCGACTCCACAACAGCACACGGCACACGAACCGGCCAGGTTCTTTGCAAGTGGCCCGATCCGGCAGGGCCGCCGCACCCCCGTGGCGGCGGCCCGGTCCCGGCTCAGCGCAGCCGAGTTGCGGCGTACGCC
The DNA here is from genome assembly GCF_003391135.1 of Streptoverticillium olivoreticuli subsp. olivoreticuli. Classification (GTDB taxonomy): domain Bacteria; phylum Actinomycetota; class Actinomycetes; order Streptomycetales; family Streptomycetaceae; genus Streptomyces; species Streptomyces blastmyceticus. Next base: position 956,307 of record NZ_CP031455.1, read on the forward strand.
TCGATGGCGGCCCGCTGGTACGCGGCCAGGCCCGGCGCGATCGACTCGTACGCCGCGCGCCAGTGCTCGTTCTCCACGCAGCAACGCCCGATCGCGCGGTACTCCTCGGCGGTGGCTGCCCGGCTCCGGGCCAACGTCCGGTACTGGATGTCGATCTCGGCCTGCACCGCGTCGGCGTCAGCGGGCAGGCCGGTGGCCAGCAGCTCCGCCAGCCGGATCATCTGCGCCGTGCGCTCGCGCTCGTCGGCCTCGATCTCGGCCTTGCTCAACGCCGCGGTACGCCGCTCGACGGCCCCGACCAGCTCCGGGAAATCGCGTAGGACCTTCATGCACTGGGCAGGCCGGATGCCCTCGAACAGATTCTCCGGCCGGCTGATGCTGATCATGTCTGTGCCGTCCTTCCTGGACTGCTCCAGTTCGGTGATCGTGCGGGCGACGGTGCCGACCAGGGCATCCAGCCGTTCGCGCTCGGCGAGCAACCGGCGGTAATGGCCCCGCAGGGCCTCCAGCTCGTCGACCTGCGCGGCCAGGATCCGGCCGATCTCGGGCAGCCCCAGGCCCAGCGCCCGCAGCACGAGAATCTGCTGCAGCCGCAGCAGTTGGCGCTCCTCGTAGTAACGGTGGCCGTTGGCCCCGATCCAGGCCGGCGGCAGCAGGTCGATATCGTCGTAGTGCCGTAGTGTCCGGGCCGTCACACCCGACATCCGGGCGACCTCCGCGATCGGCCAGGCCATCGCCGCCTCCCTCGCACGTGCTTCACCGGGCCGGAACCTCCGGCCCTGCTCAAGACGGTAGAGGCTTCCGCTGCGGCAGGTTCAAGCCCGGCTCTCAGCTTCTTACGCGCCGATCAGCGGCCGCACGGACGGTGATCACGATCGGCCTGCTTGCAAAACCCGGCGCTGTCGAAACTCGTGAACATTTTCGCGAACAGAGCCGTCGAGCCGCCGCCCACACCGCATCTGCCGCCCGCAACTCCTTATTCCTGAGCATCTGGCCGTCGGCACCTCCCGTGCCCGCACCTCACCACCAGAACGTCAAGAATCGGGCAAGTCACCCGAGCGGCGCGACCGCCCGCAGACGCGCACCGCGTTGTCTCAGCCGCCGCCTCGCCCTTTCCATTGCGTCGAGAACGGTGAGCCGGAGCACAGCAAGATCGCGCCGAACACCGTGAGCCAGGCAGTCCCCAAACGCAGGAACCCCCGTCGACGCCTACTCGACGGGGGTTCCTCACCTGTCGCTTTCTCTCACGTGCGTCTCACCAACACCGTCGACGCACGTGGACTACATGACCCCGACCTGCTCAAACGGCCAGAACGGGGGCTCAGGAGTGGGTAAACGCTTCACACCGTGGGCCCGGTGTGGTCCGCCACCGAGGACCGCTCGGAGCTCCACGCCTCCTGCTACCGAGAGTCGCTGCGGGTCGCCGACGAACTGGGCGCCCGGACGGTCGCTTTCCCGGCGCTCTCCACCGGCATCTACGGATGGCCGATGGACGACGCGGCACGCATCGCCGTGGAAGAGGTCCGCACCGCGGACACAGCCGTGGAAGAGGTCCGTTTCGTCCTCTTCGACGAGGCCGCCTACGAGGCCTTCACCGCGCAGGCGCACTGACGACCAAGCGGAAGATCGATGGAAGCGTTGGCCCGTGGCTGCTCACACGGCCAGCGCCGGCTCCTGGGCCCCCAGGGAGACGGAGCCTCGTCACTACCCAAGCCAGCAACTTCTCGCGCCGCTCCTCCGGAGTCGAAGCGTCCCACCACTCCGCGTAGGTCGGGACGGGGCAATCACAGACCCCGCCCGCACAGTCCACCACGTGCCTCTGCACGGACACCCACTTCTCAACAGACTTGGCCGCAGATGCCTTCGTCAGCTCCTCCCGATCCCGCACCACCTCCCCGAGAAGCCGCGCGCACTCGACGGCGGAAACTTGCCCCGACTTGAACTCCGCCTCGAGCTACGCCATACGACTGTCCAAAGCCGCTACCTTCAGCGCTCTCGAACCGTCGGCAACTGTCCTGCGCTCCTGGACAGGGAGAGCACCTGCCTGGAACTTGAGCCACCGAAGCAACCTCTCGCGAAGAACAAGGCAAGATCGTCATGCGTTTACGGGCGATCTCGATCAACTGGCTGATACACAAGCCAATTTTCCGCCCTGACGATGCGATGCCGACCGTTTCACGTGGGCACTTCGGCGTCGACTGTCCGCTGGGGCGGGGAGTCGCCCCGCCCCAGCCTCAACGCCCACCCTCGCAGTCTGGGGGCAGGCGCGGTGTGGTCAGCGCTTCAGCCCGCCGGTCCTGATGTCGTCGAGCTTGTAGGTGAGGCCGATGACGTCGTTCCCGTACATCTCCAGCGCGAGGCCCATTTCGTCCGCACTGTAGGTGCCGTTACGGATGCCCTGCTGAATCCTCTTCAGGTTCGCCTCGGCGAAGCGCAGTTTCCGTTCGGTGTCCGGGATCTGGGAGGCGTCCCATGCCTTGCCTTCGCGGAGTTCGTCGTACTTGCGGGTCAGGCCGGTGACGTCCTTGCCGTACATCTCCAGCGCGAGGGCGTAGCGGTCGGCGTCGAGGGTGCCGTTACGGATCCCGCGCTGGATGCGGTCGAGGTTGGCCTTGGCATGAGCCAGGTGCTTTTCAGCCTGCTTGATCAGGGCCTTTCGGTCCGTCGCGGGCTTGGCCTGCGCGGTGTGCTCGGCGGGTGTCTTCACCGCGGGTGCGGTTGCTGCCTGGGCTGCTCCGGCACCGAGTACGGCGATGAATGCACCGGCGCCGAGGGCGATAGCGGCGCGGTTGTTCATTCGGGCCGCTTTTCGGGTTGCTCGATTGGACAAGGCTCTCTCCTCATTGCTGGCCAATTACCTGACCCGCGGCTCCTGTTCGGGGCCGAATACCAAACGGGATCTCCGGGGGTCTGGAGCGACATTACGATCGCAATAGGTCGTGGGATGTCCCATTCAGTAACCATTGGCCCGTCGGGTCTCACCTGGCCCTTTTCTGCGCCTTACCCCGTACTGGTTCCGGGTTCGGCGGAGAGCAGGAGCAACGTCCGCTCCGCGGCTGCCTTGAGGTGGGTGAGGACCGCCGGGTCGGCGTCGAGGGCGGTGGTCTTGTCGAGGGCGGCGAGGAGTTGGGTGATGCGGTGGAGGGAGTCGCCGGAGAGGTCGACGGTGCAGGTGTCGGCATCGAGAGGGGTGACACGTTCGGGGAGGCCCTGAGTGCGGGCGAGGACGGTGTCTGCGGGGGCGGCGACGGTGGCGACGGCCCGGTAGCGGGCGGGCGCGGTGGCGATCTTCGCGGCGACATAGGCGGCGGGGTCGGGTGCGGGCAGTGCGCGTGGCGGGACGCGGTGGCCGGTGGGGGTGGGGTCAGTGATGCGGTCGAGGCGGTAGGTGCGCCAGTCGTCCTGGTGGGTGTCGTAGGCGACGAGGTACCAGCGGCCTGCGGCGGGGACGAGGCTGTGGGGTTCGACGCGCCGGGGGCCGGGGGTGCCGTGGCGGGTGGTGTAGTCGAAGGTGACGATCTCGTGGTCACGGCAGGCGGCGGCCAGCAGGGCCAGGGTGGCTGGGTCGGCCTGGGCGCGGGATGCGCTGCCGTAGGTGACGGGTGCGGTGGTGGCCTGCTGGAGGGCCGCCACTTGGGTGCGCAGCCGGCCGGGGAGGACCTGTTCGAGCTTGGCGAGGGCGCGCAGGGCGGTTTCCTCGATGCCGGTGACGTCGGTGGTGGCGGTGCGCAGGGCGACGACGATGGCGACGGCTTCGTCGTCGTCCAGGAGCAGGGGTGGCATGGCGGTGCCGGCGGCGAGGCGGTATCCGCCGCAGCGGCCGGTGGTGCCCTCGACGGGGTAGCCGAGCTCGCGCAGCCGGTCGATGTCACGGCGGAGGGTGCGGGTGGTGACGCCGAGCCGGTCGGCGAGCTCCGTACCGGCCCATTCGCGGCGGGTCTGGAGGAGCGAGAGCAGGCGGAGCATCCGGGCGGGCATGTCGGTCGTCATGCCTCCACTGTGACTCCGTATGCGGACGAGTCGTGTCCTAAAAGGCTCCTAGCGTGGGATTTGCCGGAGGGAACGAACCAGATCATTCCCTCGTATATCGCCAAGGAGATGTGTCGCCATGAAGATCGGACTGCTGGGGACCGGATTCGCCGTCGCGCATGCCGGCGTCTACGCCGCGCGTCCCGACACCGAGGTGGTCGTCCATGGGCGCAACCCCGAGAAGCTCGCGGTGTTCGCCCGGAACTTCGGCTTCGCCACCACCACGGATCTCGACGCCGTTTACAGCGATCCGGAGATCGACCTGGTCGATGTGTGCCTGCCGACCGCCCTGCACAAGGAGCACATCCTGCGGGCGCTGGCCGCAGGCAAGCATGTGCTGTGCGAGCTGCCCATCGCCCCCACCGTCGCGGAGGCCGAGGAGATCGTCCGGGCCGCGGAGGCGAGCGACAAGCAGGTGTTCATCGACATGTTCATGCGGGTGCATCCGGCCGTGCGGCACCTGCACCGGGTGATCCGGGACGGCTCGCTCGGCGAGCTGCGGACCCTGCGCTCGTACCGCAAGGCCGGCCCGGTCTGGGGGCCGGTGGATCTGGGGCTGGACCGGCTCGCGCTGGAGGTGATGCTCTCCGACCTGGACTACACCGTCGCCGCTCTCGGCCTGCCGCGGGAGATCCACGCCGCCGGCGTCGGTGCAGGCGACGGGCGGGCCGCAGCGGAGACGGTGCTGCGCTACGACGACGTGGTGGTGGAGTACACCGCCTCGTCGATGGTCCCCGTCTCCTACGGTGTCACCCACGGCTTCGAGGCCACGTTCACCGGCGGCGTCCTCGAACTGCACGAGCGTCCCTTCGAGCGCACCGGCCCGGTGATGCGCCTGGCCGAATACACGCCGGCCGGCTCCCGTGACATCGACCTCGCTCCGGCCGACAACTACGCCGCCGCGATCAGCCACGTCCTGGACTGCCTCACCAGCGGCACCGAGGACACCCTCCTCACCCCACGTGCGGCCACGGAGGCGCTGCGCCTCGCGCTCGACATCGACCAGGCCCTCACACAGTCCTGACCGCCCCCGCACCGCCTGCCAGGAGCACCGCCATGCACAGCAATCCCCGTCGTGACGAGCACGGCATCGTCATCACCCATGCCCGCGAGCACAACCTCAAGGACGTCTGCCTGACCATCCCCAAGGGGGTGATCACCGTGTTCACCGGCGTGTCCGGGTCGGGCAAGTCGTCGGTGGTCTTCGACACCATCGCCGTGGAGTCCCAGCGGCAACTGAACGAGACCTTCCCCACGTTCGTCCGCAACCGCCTGCCCAAGTACGAGAAGCCCGAGGCCGACGGCATCCGCCACCTCTCCCCCGCCGTCGTGGTGGACCAGAGGCCCCTCGGCGGCGGGGCCCGTTCCACGGTGGGGACGATGACGGACATCGCCTCGCTGATCCGGCTGCTGTTCTCCCGCGCGGGAGAACCGTCGGCGGGCATGTCGACGGCGTACTCCTTCAACGACCCGTCCGGCGCCTGCCCGACCTGCCAGGGGCTGGGCCGCACCGTCCAGCTCGACCTGGACCGTTTCTTCGACAGGAGCAAGTCCCTCAACACCGGGGCCCTGCTCTTCCCGCTGTTCAACGTCGGGGGTGTGCAGTGGACGCTGTTCACCCGCTCCGGGCTCTTCGACAACGGCAAGCCGCTGCGCTCGTACACGAAGAAGGAGTGGCAGACCCTGCTGCACGGCAGCGCGGACGGCGAAGTGAAGATCGAACTCGCCACCCGCAAGGGCACCCAGAACGTCACCTACGAAGGCGTCGTCGACCGGTTCAACCGCCTCTATCTCAACCGGGACCTTTCCACACTGTCGAAGCGGACCCGGGACGCGGTGGAGGAGTTCACCACCGACGCCGACTGCCCCGACTGCCGGGGTGCCCGGCTGAACGCGGCCGCCCTGCGCACGAGGATCAACGGGCTGACCATCGCCGACCACATGGCCATGGAGATCATCGACCTGATCGGCGTCCTGGAAAAGGTCGGTCACCCACTGGGCACCCCGATCGCGAAGGCCGCGATCGAGGGGCTGCGGCGGATCGACGACATCGGGCTGGGCTATCTGCACCTGGGCCGCGAGACGGCGTCCCTGTCCGGCGGCGAGGGCCAGCGGCTGAAGATCGTGCGCAACCTGGGCTCCAGTCTCACCGGCATGACGTACATCTTCGACGAGCCGTCCACCGGCCTGCACCCGCGCGACGTGAACCGGGTGGGCAAGCTGCTGACGCAGCTGCGGGACCAGGGCAACACGTTGCTGATCGTCGAGCACGACCGGGACGTCATCGCCCTGGCCGACCACGTCGTCGACATGGGGCCCGGCGCGGGGACGCGCGGCGGGCAGGTGGTCTTCGAGGGGAGCGTGGCCCGGCTGCGCAGGGCCGGTACGCTCACCGGCCGGCACCTGGGCCGCACGCTGCCGCTGAAGACCGAGGTCCGCATTCCCACCGGGCACCTGGCCGTCACCGGCGCGAGCCGCCACAACCTCAAGGACGTCTCCGTGGACATCCCCACCGGAGTGCTGGTCGCGGTCACGGGCGTGGCGGGATCCGGCAAGTCCACCCTGATCTCCGAGGTGTTCACCGAACACCACCCGGAGGCCGTCGTCATCGACCAGAGCGCCATCGGTTCCAACTCCCGCTCCACACCCGCCACCTGGCTCGGGATCATGGACACTGTGCGCAAGCTCTTCGCCGACGCGGGCGGCGTGCCCGCCGGGCTGTTCAGCTTCAACTCGACCGGCGCGTGCCCTGCGTGCGGCGGGAAGGGCAGCATCACGGCGGACATGGCCTTCGCCGATCCCGTCACCACGGTGTGCGAGGCCTGCCGCGGCCTGCGCTACAGCGCCGAGGCCCTCGCCCACACCCTGCGCGGCAGGACGGTCACCGACGTCCTCGCGCTGACCGCCGAGGAAGCCCGCGCGTTCTTCACCGGACGGGGCGAGAAGAGTGTGCGGGCGGCGCTGGAGACGCTCGTGGAGGTCGGGCTCGGCTACCTCACGCTCGGGCAGCCCCTGTCGACCCTGTCCGGAGGCGAACGCCAACGGCTCAAGCTCGCCGGGCATCTCGGCAGCCGCAGCGGCATCTACGTGATGGACGAGCCCACCACCGGCCTGCACATGGCGGACATCGACACCCTCCAGCGGCTGCTGGACCGGCTCGTCGACGACGGCAACACCGTCATCGTCATCGAGCACAACCTCGATGTCGTCAAGCGGGCCGACCGGGTCGTCGACATGGGCCCGGAGGGCGGACGGCACGGCGGACAGATCCTGTTCACCGGCACCCCCGCCCAGTTGCTCGAGCATCGCACGTCCCACACCGCCCGGGCGCTGCGGCAGGACCTGCGAGGCGGCTCAGGGGACGGTTGAAGCCTCCGGGCAGGATCCCCTGCCCAACGTTGGTCGCCGTTCCGAGGACCAGACCCGCCATCGCGCGGACGAGCGCGATAGCGGGCACACGATTGTCAGCCCTGTGCGGGCGCGGTGGGCATGGCGAAGAGGCCGAAGCGGTTGCCGTTGGGGTCCTTCAGCCGGGCGAAGGCGAGCCCGTCGGGGTTGCTGTCCGGGCCGTGCTCGACGGCGGCGCCGCCGGCCGTGGCCTCGGCGACCATGGCGGGAACGTCGGTGACCAGGAACGACGGCATCACGTAGTCGGCGCCGCCCGGGCCGCAGGAGTGGTCGTACATGCCGCCCGAGGGCCACTCGTTTCCGGTGAAGACGTTGTAGTACGGCTTGCCGCCCGTGCTGTCATCCTTCTCGAACCGCCAGCCGAACGCCTCGCGGTAGAAGTCCTGCGTGGCCCCGGGGTCGGTGGTGCCGATCTCGAACCAGGCGAAGCCGCCCGGGGCGGGGGCGTAGGCGGCCTGCTCGAGGTGCTCCTCGGTGGCGGCCGCACGCTCCTCCAGCTTCTGCGAGGAGGTGCGGGAGAAGAGGGCGAAGGCGTTGCCGAGCGGGTCCCGGAGCCGGGCGAAGACGGTGACGTCGCCGACCGCGGTCGGGGGGACGACGACGGTCGCGCCCAGCCTCTCCAGCCGCTCGACGTCATCGTGGACATCGGCGGACAGGACGGAGAGGTTGATGACCTCGCCGCCGGTGCCGCCCTGCTCGATCGCGCCCATGGGCCACGGTGCGCCCGGGGCGATGATGCGGGTGTAGGTACGTCCGTCGGTGGAGGAGTCGGGGTCGACCTCGAAGTCCCAGCCGAGCACGGGACCGTAGAAGTCCTGTACGGCGTGGGAGTCGGCGGTGCCGATCTCGAACCAGACGACGGATCCGGGGAACATGAAGCTCATGACGGAGCTCCCTTCGTGATGTCAGGCCGTGGTGAGGGAAGTCGAGGAGGTCCGCTCCTGGTCCGGGCCGGGTTCCGACTGGCGGACCTTGCGGGGCAGGGCGAACATCAGCAGGAGGGCGACGGTGACGAGCCCGGCGACGTACAGGACGGTCTCGCCGACCGTGTCGGTGTAGGTCCGGGCGTTGGCCTGCGCTCCCGCCTTCCGCAGGGCGTCCGCGGCGCGCGGGTCCGTCTGCGCGGAGGCGAGTGCCGCACAGCTGGCCGGTGTGCTGGCGGGGTCGGTCTGGGAGGCACGGTCCCGGTGGCACACCGAGAACGCGGTCACCGCACGGTCGGCCTGGTCGGGAGCGAGGGAGGTGGCGGCCAGGTCGCTACGGAGCCGGTCGGTGACGTCGTCGTTCGCCGCATGACCGGGGAGCAGGCCGAAGAAGACGACGGCGACCAGAGCCGCGCCGAAGGCGCTGCCGAGCTGCCCGGCCGTGGCGGTGACACCGGAGGCGGAGCCCGCGTCACGGGCGGGGACGTCGGTCAGGACGGTGTCGGTCAGCGGGGCGACGATCATTCCCATGCCGAGTCCGAAGACGGCCATCGGCCAGGCCATCTGCCAGTAGCCGATCGCCGGCCCGGCCGCGCCGGTCTGCCAGGCGAACAGCAGTAGCCCCACGGCCATCAGGACGGCACCGGCCTGCAGGACCGTACGGCCGAACCTCGGCACCAGCGCGCCCATGGCCAGCCCGGCGCCGATCATGACGGCGGCGGAGAACGGCAGTCCGGCGAGTCCCGCGCGCAGGGCGCTGTAACCGAGGCCGATCTGGAGGTAGAGCATCCAGGCCAGGAAGAAGACGCTCAGACTGAGCGTGATCAGCAGCTGCACGCCGATGCCGGCGCTGAAGCTGCGGGCGGTGAAGAGGCCGGTCGGCATCAGCGGGCTGTCGTCGCGCGCGGTCTTGGTCCGCTGGTGCACGACGAAGACGGCGAGTACGGCCGCGCCCGCGGCCATCATCACGAAGCCCCATGCCGGCCAGCCCAGCGAACGGCCTTCGGTGAGCGGGTAGATGACCATCAGCAGACCCAGCGCCGCCAGGCCCATGCCGGCAAGGTCCAGGCGCGGCGGCCGTTCGGCCTTCGACTCGCCCATCGCACGGGCGGCGACGATCAGGGCGGCCAGGCCGATGGGCAGGTTGATCAGGAAGATCGGCCGCCAGGACAGACCGAACAGGTCGGCCTGGACCAGGACGCCGCCGAGGACCGGGCCCAGGATGGTGCCGACGGCGGTGATCGCGCCGTGGATGCCGAAGACCTTGGCCCGCTCGCCCTTGGGGAAGGCTACGTGCACGGTCGCCAGGACCTGCGGCACCATCAGGCCCGCCATCGCGCCCTGCGCGACGCGGGAGGCGATGAGCATGGGCGCGTTGACGGCCAGGCCGCACAGCAGCGAGGCCGCGGTGAACCCGGCGATGCCCAGCAGGAACAGGCGCTTGCGGCCGAAGATGTCGCCGAGCCGCCCGCCCGTGATCAGCAGCAGGGCGAAGGTCAGCGCGTACCCGGCGACCGTCCACTGCACGGCGGTGTAGGAGGCGCCGAGGTCCTCCTGGAGGTGCGGGATCGCGACATTGACGATGGTCACGTCGATGACGTCCATCAGCGTGCCGGCCAGCAAGGCGGTCAGGGCGAGCCAGCGGCGGGGATCAGGGGGTGCGTGGGAAGTGGCAGGGGGATTCATCGAGGTGCTCCTGAAGGGGTGATGCTGACGGCTGCGCGGGCGCGGGGACCTCACGTCCCCGCGCGTCAACGGGCTCAGCCGGTGCAGCAGTTCATCTCCCAGATCACGCCGAAGCGGTCCTGGACGATGCCGTAGACCGCACCCCAGGGCTTCGGCTCCAGCGCCTCGTACACGGTGCCGCCCTCGGCGAGCTTGTCGAACGCCGCCTTCTGCTCGGTGAGTTCGGTGTGCTGGAGGCCGATGTGGAGGTTGTTGCCGGTGACCGGGCCGTTCTTGGCGGTCGGGTCACCGAAGCGGTCGGCGACGTTGAGGCCGCTGCCGTCGGGGAACCGCAGCGCGGAGTAGACGACGGTGCGGTCCATGCCCGGTACGTCCGCCAGCCCGGGGAGGTGCGAGGCCAGCATGCGGCGCTCGGCGAGCTCTTCGGCACCGAGGGCGTCCGCGTAGAAGGCGAGGGCGTCGAGCGCGTTGTCGCAGTAGATCATCGGGGTGGTGAAGAGGGTCTGCTCGGCCATGACGGGCTCCTGGTGGTGTCGGGGGGATCCCCGGGAATCGGTAGTGGCCCAAGGGGCCTCTCCGGGGTACGGAACGACCATAGGAAGCCAATAGGTCAATCCATGACCTATTGATCAAAAGCGCTGGTCAGCAGCCCGAAAACCACGTTTCAGGCCGGGAAATGTCCTAGGGGTACGGCATGCGCGCCGAGCGCCTCGGCGTCAGGGCGGACGATTGCAGCGGAAACGGCACCGACCGCGCCTCGGCTACTGTGCGCACGTCTCCCCGGCAGGTTCGCCGCCCTCCGCCCGGTGCAGTCGCACGCGGATGCCCTCCGGTCCGGCGCCGGGTGCCGTCACGGCATCGGCCGCCGTGCAGACCAGCTGTCGCAGGGCGGTGCGGTTGGCCGTCCAGGCCGGTGGGAGGTGCACGTCCACGGTGCCTCGCTCCCGTGTGACGGCGGTCGGCGCGGGAGTTCCGGGCGGGATGAACGTGACCAGGCCACGGGTGCGTTCGGCCGGGTCGGGGCCCTGGGCGAGCCGGTCCATGGCGGCCTGGGGCGCGTCGGGGCCGTCGTAGGGGCGGGAGACGCGTTCGAGGCCGACGGAGGAGGAGAAGTAGAGATGGAGGACGGCGGCCGGACGTCGGCCCGGGAGCGGCAGTCCGGAGGCGGGGGCGCCGGCCCCGGTGGGGCCCGTGTCGGCGATGCCGCAGCCGGTCAGAGGCGACAGGGCCAGGACGAGGGCGAGCAACTGCCCTCTCACACCGGCTCCCAGGGAAGCGTGAGGGTGAACACCGCGCCGCCGCCAGGGGCGTTGGCCGCGGTGAGGGTGCCGCCGTGGAGGCGGGCGTTCTCCGCGGCGATGGCGAGGCCCAGGCCGCTGCCCTCGCTGCGGGTCCGGGCCGCGTCGCCTTTGGTGAAGCGGTCGAAGACGTGCGGCAGGACGCCGGCCGGGATGCCGGGACCGCCGTCGGTGACGGTGACGACGAGCCGGTCGTCCTCGGCGCGGGCCCGGACGTCCACCGGTACGGACGGGCCGCCGTGGCGCAGGGCGTTGCCGATGAGGTTGGCGAGGACGACGTCGACGCGCCGCGGGTCGAGGCGGGCGCGCAGCCCGGACGGTACGTCGGCGCCGACCCGGTCCTGCCAGTGCCGCAACGCGAGTGTCTTGCCGACGAGTTCGCGGACGTCGATCTCGTCGAGCTCCAGGACGGCGGCGCCGGCGTCGAACCGGGAGATCTCCATCAGGTCCTCGACCATGCGGACGAGCTTGTTCGTCTCGTCGGCGACCAGTTCCAGCGCCTCGGCGGTCTCGGGTTCCAGGCGTCCGGACGCGGCGTCCTGGTCGAGGACGCCGGTGACGGCGGTCATCGCGGCGAGCGGTGTGCGCAGTTCGTGGGAGACGTCCGCGGCGAAGCGGCGGGCCCGGGCCTCCATGGCGCGCAGCGTGGCCGCGTCGGCCTGGAGGGTGGCGGCCATGGTGTTGAACGTGCGGCCGAGGTCGGCCAGTTCGTCGTCGCCGGTGACGTCGATCCGGGTGTCGAGGGCGCCGGCGGCCATGTTCTCGGCGGCCGAGCGCAGTTGCCGTACGGGGCGCAGGACGCGGCGGGCCGCGAGCAGTGCCGGGACGACGGCCAGCAGGACGACGGGCAGGGCGCCGGCCCGCGCGGCCGCGACGAGGGCGGCGACGTCGCGCTCCTGGCCGGCGAGGGAGAAGGACGCGTAGACGACCAGGCCCGAAGGTTCGGCCGACCGGTCGGCGCGGGTGACCGGGAGGGCGACGGCGAGCCAGGGCTCGTCGGCGTGGTGGAAGCGCTGGACGACGGCGGTACGGGCCGCCGCGGCCGCGTCGCGCAGCCGGTCCGGCAGGACGGGCGCGGGATCCCCGGCGGAGACGGGACCGCCGTCGCGGTAGGCGGCCGCGGTGCGCCAGTCCCGGGATCCTCCGGCCCGGTCGAGCTGGAGGGTCAGGGCGCGCAGGTCCGTCTCGGCCGGGGCGGCGGGCAGGTCGGGGGCGAGGGAGCCGACCTGGGCGCGGAGGTCGTGGACGGCGTCGTCCCGGGCGCGGTCCAGGATCGCGGTCCGGGCCTGGCGGAACGTCAGAGCGGCGGCGGCGAGCGCGCTGACCGCCGCGACCAGGAGGAACACGACGACGAGGCGGGTGCGCAAGCTTCTGGGGACGAGGCGGCGCGGGAAGCGGCGGCGTCTCACAGCGGTCCGAAGCGGTAGCCGAAGCCGCGCACGGTCTGGACGTAGCGCGGGTTCCGCTGGTCGTCCTCGATCTTGGCGCGCAGCCGTTTCACGCACGCGTCGACGAGCCGCGCGTCGCCGTAGTAGCTGTGTTCCCAGACCTCTTCCAGGAGCTGCCGGCGGCTGAACGTCTGCCCCGGGGAGGCCGACAGGAACAGCAGGAGCTTCAACTCGGACGGAGCGAGGGTGAGTTCGTGGCCGTGCTTGCACACGCGCACCGCCGAGGCGTCGACCTCCAGATCGCCGTGGGTCAGGGGTCCGTCGTGGTGGCCCGCGGCGGGCTGTCTGGGGGCGACGCGGCGCAGCACCGCGCGCATGCGTGCCTCGATGACCTCGGTGCCGGCGGGCTTGACGATGTAGTCGTCGGCTCCCGCCTCCAGGCCCACCACGACGTCGATGTCGTCGCCGCGGGCGGAGAGGATCACGATGGGCACCTGGCCGGCCTCCCGGATGCGCCGGCACACCTCCAGGCCGCTCATGCCGGGCAGCATCAGGTCGAGGAGGACGATGTCCGGCGCGAACGGGGCGAGCGACTCCAGGCCGTCCTCGCCGGTGCCGACCGCCTCCGTCTCGTGGCCGTTGCGGCGCAGCCCCAGGGTGACGCCGCGGCGCACGGCGGGGTCGTCCTCGATCAGCAGGACGCGTGTCATGGACCGGCCCTCTCCTCTCGCTCGTCGGCGTGGCCACCCTCTCCCGCCGGGCGGCGCAAAAGGGTGGATACAGGTTGAACATATCCATTCGGACGGTGCGTCAGCGGGTCCTGCGCGGCGCTCCCACCGGGGCGGCCGCGCCGGTCTCGTCGCACATCACCGGCCACGGTCCGCCGGACAGCCCCGACTCGTGGATCCGGACGACCACGTCCGCCGGCCGTTTCCCGCCCGGGATCCCCGGCGCCGCGGCGGCCGTGCACACCAGCTGGTTCACCGCCGTCCGGTCCAGTTCCGACACCAGCCACGGCAGGTACAGGTCCACCGTCCCCGGTGCCGTCGACTCGGCCCGCACCCGGTGCGTCCCGGCCGGCAGGGCGGTGACCAGCCCGCGCGCCCGCTCGTCCCGGGTCGGACCGGCCAACAGCTCGTCCAGTGCCTGCTGCGGTCCGGCGCCGGCGGGCGCGGGGCGTGCGGCGGGCCAGCTGCCGTTCGGGGCGACGAGGTACACCCGCACCGGGTGAGCGGCACCGGCCGTTCGGGCCCCGCCGGCCGGAGCGCCGTCCGCCGTCGGTCCGGTGTCGGGGACACCGCAGGCGGCGAGCGCCAAACACGCGAGCAGGGCCGCGCCGGCGGTCCGGGCCGTCCGCCGCAGCGGTCTGGAAGGGGCCTTTGTCGGCATGCGCCCAGTCTCCCCGCGGACCGGGCCGGACTCCTCGCACCCGCGTCTCACGGCGCGGTCAGCCGTCCGATGTCCACGGTCCCGGCGCCGGGATGCGGCTGCGGTACGGCCGTCCACACACCCGCCGCGACGGCGAGGGCGGCGGCGAGCGCCAGAGCGCCCCGCCGCCCGGTCGCCCACCGCGCCCGGAGCCGGACCGGATCCTCCACCAGGATCTTCGTCGCCCACGCGGCCAGCAGCGACACCCCGATCGCCACGGCCGTGCGGCCCCACCCGCCGACGCCGAACACCGTCCGGGGCAGCAGCAGGTACAGCGGCCAGTGCCACAGATACAGGCTGTACGACAGCTCCCCGAGCCGCCGCGGGACCGTACTCCCGGCCAGCCGTCCGGCACGGCCGTCCGGGGACTGGGCGAGCAGCCCGATCAACAGGGCGCAGGCCAGAGAGTGCGCGAACAGGCCGCCCTGGAAGAGGCCGGGCGCGTTCTGGCCGTCCGTCAGCACCCAGGCGGCGCCGAGGCCGCACGCCAGCACGGCGCACACCCCGTCCGACGCCGGTCCCGGGACGCGGGCGAGCAGCCGCCGGACCGGCGCCGTGGCGGCCAGCGCGCCGAGCAGCAGCGCGAACGCCCGGGTGTCGGTGCCCTCGTACGCGCGCGTCGTGTCCACGGCGTCCCCGTGGACGACCATCAACGCGAGCGAGACGAGCGCCCCCGCACCCGCGAGGACGGCCACCCGCCCCTGACCGCCCCGGCCCCGCCCGGCCAGCGTCACAGCCACCGGCCAGGCCAGGTAGAACTGCCACTCGACGGCGATGCTCCACAGGTGCGCGAAGACGCGGGTGCCGGAGGCGTTCCAGTACCCGATCTGCTCGGTGACGAAGTGCCAGTTCACCGCCTGGGCCGCGACCCAGGGCGCGTCGTCGAGCGCGAAGAGCAGAACGGACGGCGCTCCGAACGCCCAGGTGAGCAGGAGGGTGACGACGCCCACGACACCCAGCGCGGGCAGCAGCCGGCGGGCCCGTCGGCCCCAGAACGCGGCCAGGGCGATCCGGCCGCGGTTCGCCGTCTCCCCCAGGAGCAGGCCGGTGATCAGGAAGCCGGACAGCACGAAGAAGAGGTCGACGCCCAGGAAACCCCCGTCGAGGTGCCCCGCGTGGAAGAGCAGGACGGCGAGCACGGCCAGTCCGCGCAGGCCGTCGAGCGGGGCGATGCGGGCGGTACGGGCCGCCGGGTCGTGAGCGGGCCCGGGGCGGCGGTGGGAGCGGGATGCGGGCGCGGGCACAGATACGGGCATGGGCGGTCCAGGTGGGGTGGCGGGAGGGCGTGCGCGGTGCTCCGGCTCAGCGGCAGCCGAGCTTGCCGTACCGCTCGTCGGCGGTCCACGAGCCGGTCGCCCACTTCGCCGGGTCCGCCGGAGCGAACCCGTACGCCGTGCCGAGCTGCTGCGTGAACCACTTGGCGAAGGCGGCGGAGCCCTGCTGGCACGAGTGGATGCCGTCGGACGACCGCTGGGCCTTCCCGGCCCCGGCATCGGTGCCCCACAGCGCGGAGGAGTCGAGGAACCGCGCCTTGCCGCCGCTGCGGTCGGCAGCTTCCTTGGCCGCCTTCGGCGCGCTCTCGATCGCGCCCGTGTACTTCTTGTAGAAATCGTCGATCTTGAATGGCGGAGCCGAGACGATCACCAGCTCGGCACCGGCGTCCCGCGCGGTCTTCGCGAGCTTCTCGTACGAGGCACGCTGCTGCTCGGCGCTGCCCCAGTCGTAGGTGGTGATCTGGTACGCAATCACGTTCGGGCGGAAAGACGCGATGTTCTTCGCGAGATCCTTCCACGTCCCCTCCGCGATCTGCCCGGCCGTCCTGTCGCCCTCGACGACGGTGCCGCCGCCGTCGGAGGCCGCGTTCTTGAACTCCACACCGCTCGCCTTCAGCGCCGCCTCCAGAGGCGGGGCCTCGGCACCGGCGATGGAGTCGCCCATCCACAGAACCTTCTTGCCCGTCTGCGCCGCCGAGGTGCCGCCGGTCTTCGAGCCGCTGCCCTTCTCGTCCCCGGCTCCGCAGCCGGTGAGCGCGGCACCGGTCACCGCCGTGGCCGCGAGGAGCGCGGCAAGCGCGGTCCGGCGGTGGCGGCGGGAGAACGGGTGGGTCTGGTGGGGAGTGATGTCCTTGTCCATGCCTGCAGGCAATCAGCCCGCCCGGCCGGTTCGCCCCGCGGTCATCGATCGGTCACACAACAGGCAAGAAGCGGTCACCGGGACCACCGCGCTCGCACCGAGCCGGATCTTGCAAAGGCCACGGCAGACACTCCCCCGGCAGCGACGCTGTGGAGATGTCAGCCTGCCTGATCGCCGGACCGGTGGGTCGGGAAGCTCTCGTCCCGCACATCGGGTGGGCTCCCCGAGGGCACGGGAGGCGGGGGCGCGGCGGACGCCACCGCGTGCCGGAGCGCGATCAATGTGTAGAGGCCGGTCGCCACGGTGCACACGCCGCCGACCAGGAAGATGACGTCGATACGGCCGAAGTCCATGCCCGCCCAGCGCCCGTGGAAGCCGTTGAGCACGGTCCCCGCGAGCACTCCGGACAGTGCGACAGAGGTGAGCGAGGCGAGCTGGGCGACCGGGTCGAAGACCGACATGATGCGTCCCAGATGGTCGCGTGGGCTTTGCTGAATGATCAACGGCGACGAGACCGCGTTGAGCGCGCCGAGCGCCAGTCCGAACAGCAGCGAGACGACCGCGGCGGTCAGGATGCCGGTTGCCCGTGAGTAGGCGACGAGCAGCAGCCCGAAGAGCAGCACGCTGCCCTGGAAGACCCGGGCGTGTCCGGCGCGGTCGCCGAGCCGTCCGCCGAGCAGTGCCCCAACGGCCGTACCGGCGCCGAAGAGTGCCTCGAGCGTCCCGAACCAACTGGGCGAGGCATGCAGGTTCTCCGGGACGAAGTACACCTCCAGGGTGTTGAGTGCCCCGGTGCCGGCGGTCATCAGAACGGCGGCGGTCAGGATGGTCCGCAGCACGCGGTTGCCGAACAACAGACGTGCCGCCGACAGCAGTTCACCCCGCACCCGGGGCCGCTCCGTGGGTGCGTGCCCGTCCGATGCCTGCGAGTGCGCCCGCTCCGGCTCGTTGTAGTGCACCGCTCGGATCGCCCCGTACGACACCAGGTAGGTCAGCGCGTCGAATACGAGGACCCAGCGCACCCCGAACGCCATCACCAGCGGCGCGGCCGCCGCCGGCCCGGCCATCCCCGCCAGCGCCGAAGCCGTCTGGGTGTAGCTGAACGCCCGGCCGTGCTGTTCTGCGGGCACCACATCGCTGATCATGACGAATCGTGAGGCGCGGAAGAACTGTGCCGCCGCGGCGGTCAGTGCCAGCGCCCCGCCGAGGCAGAGCGGCAGCACCAAGGGCGGCAGAGACCCGGCGGGTGAAAAGGTCAGCAGGGCCACGCCTGTGATGACAGCCGCCCGGAAGAGCTCGGACCGGAGCATGGTCCGCTGTTTGTGCCACCGGTCGACCAGGGTTCCGGCGAGCGGTGCGACCACGATCCCCGCGACGTACATGGTCATCAGCAGCCCCGCCGTCACGGTCGGAGCGTAGGCCTCGCCGCGCAACAGCTCCGTGCTCACCCACAGCAGCAACGCGGTGCCGAAGGCGTAGTCGCCGACCAGAGAGAGGGCCTGCCCTGCCCAGAGCAGCCGGAAGCTTCTGTTGATCAACATGTCATTGATCAACATGCCATGGGCGTCAGCCCGTTCATCTCGGCCACAAGGTCGAAGCGCTCCTCCAACGTGAACTTGTACGGTGGACAGGGGACTGCGCCCTCGCGCCACTGTTTGGGGCAGGCACCGCCACAGACGGGGAAGAAGTAGCAGGAGTGGCAGGGCGTTTCGCCGGTCGCCACGGCGTCATGCCAGTCGTCGAACGGTCCGAGCGGGCGTGGCGCGCCCACGGGCAGCGTCTCGATCAGGCCGAGGCCGCCGCCCTTCTCGTGCTGTGGCACCAAGGGATATTCCGAGCACGAGAACATCGCGCCGCTGCTGCTGTGGATCTCCACGGACTGCGATACGGCGGCGCACAGCACGCCTTCCGGCTCGTTCGGCAGGGCCGTGAAACGCAGGCCGAGCCGGTTCATGCGCCGCATCCAGTCGACCTCATGACGTGCGTATACGCGCCGGTCGATCTCGACCCGTGACACATCGTTGCCCCAGGGATACACCGGAGCGAGATTGAACAGTACCTGTTCATTGGAGAATCCCAGGCCGGCCATGGTGTCGAGATATTCGTCGACCCATTCCATGTTCTCCACATCTATATTGGTGCGGAGAATGAACAGCACATCGGCGAGGGTGTCGTCCCGCAGCGCTTCGAGCAGGAGTCGCGTGGTGCGCTCGAAGGACTTCTTCCCGTTGCGCAGCGGCCGGTGGACATCGTGTACGCGGGCAGGCCCGTCCAAAGTGATGTCGAACTTGACCACTTGGCATTCCCGCCGCAGCTTCCTGAGCTTTTCCAGGGTGAGCAGCGTACCGTTGGTCACCATGCGGGAAACGTATTCGACACCCTTGTCCCGCGCCGCGGCGGTGAACCGCGCGCTCAGGTCCAGGATCATCGGATAGCCGATCATGGGCTCGGCGCCGAACCAGCTGACCGCCACGGAACGGGTGGCCTGCGCCTCGATGCCCGCCAGTACGCGCCGGGCGACCGCGTCCCGGTGCCGCCCCGAGAGCCGGCCGCGGGTGTGCTCCTGGCCGCAGTAGGAGCAACCCATGTTGCAGTACGTCGTGGGAAGCAGGACATAGCGGAGGGCGCTGCGGTCCGCCGAGGCGGCGCGCTGGCGGGCGAGTACGACGTCCAGTTCCGGCGCGGCGTCCGGGCCTGCGGCGACCACCGCCTCTATCTCTCGAAGCCCCTCGAGCAGTTCGGGGTCGATCCCTTCGAGCCGCCCTTCGGCCAGCCGTGCCGCGGCCTCTTCCGGGACGCAGACCATCGAGCCCGTGCGGGTGGCATACAGCATGCGCATGCGCCGAGTGCCGTCGTGCAGATACGTACGCCCGCTCACCCGTACGTAATTGCTCACGCGTTCATGGGCGGTCGTTGGTGCCGTTTCCGGCAACGACATGAGGTCCTCCCGACAGGCTCTGCTACCGCGTGACAGCGTCACGCCTGGACAGGTGAAAGGCCGCCACGCGGCATGCCGCGCGAGAGATCTGCTCTGCTAGCGGATCAACACCCGTGCCCGCAGACGCCGTTCTTCTCGCCTACGTAGGAGGAGGAGTTGGACGTCGTCAGCTTGATCATGACATGCCTCTCGTCGATTGATTCCCGGCTCTTGCCTGGCCCGGCGGGCTGACTTGAATAGTCCACGGGAACGAGAGATGGGGTAAGGAGCGGAAGCAGCCACAGCGGAAACAGACACAAAGGGCGGAACCGTGCAGCCGGAATTGGACCGCCCGCTTCCTCTCCCGGGAATGGCCCGCGAATGCGGGGACTGTCACGCGAAAGATTTGTTTGCCCGGCTCACGGCGCACCGAGCCGTGTGAGGAGGGTGAACGGGAGCAGCTGCGGGTTGAGCCGGGCAGGCGAACGATCCGGCAGCCGATCGGCTCCGGGGTGTCCGGTCGGGGGCGCGTCGTCGGTATGTCACTGTTCGGCGGCGTCGCCACACATGGCCGGGTGGGCGCTATGCGCGACTGCCGGAGGGCAGCGGGAGTCATCCCTACGGCCGGACGGAGGCCGGCAGGAGAACCGGATGGCGAGTCCCGCCCACAGCACCGTCGCCGCGGCGGCGACGAGCCCGGCGGGCCCTGTGGCGCGGTGCACGTCGGCGGCGGAGTGCACGATCTGGGTTCCCGGAGCCTCGCCGACGACGACTATCTGGCGCGGATTCACCACACCGCACGCCTGGCGGAGACCGCCCTCGACACCGTGGTCGACCGCGTGTGCCAACAACTCGTGGGGCTGCTCGCTCTGCAAGGCTGCCGCTTCGAATACGACACGCTCATCGGGCACCCACCACGGCTGGAAGAGGACGGCACGATCAGCTGGGGTCACCGGCGGTGGGACGCGTCCCGCGACGGGCTCCTGGACGAGGAGGTGGAGCTCCGGGTCCTCCACAACGAGCATTTCCACGGCCGGTTCATGCTCCGGCCGACCCCGGGCACGGTACTCCCGCTCGCGGCCCGCCTGGTCGCGGTGACTCTGGCCGACCAAGCCGGAGCGGCGTTCGAGACCGTTGGCCGAGCCAGTACCGCGGACAGCCCGTACGCTGCGCGGAGTGAATTCGGCGCCCTTTACCGGGGAGACCAGTGCCGGATCTTTGCGATCACCAGCCCGATGGTATTGACCGAATCTCGGATCCGATCGTTCCGCTGATGGACGGTGACCTTCTCGGTCACATGGTCGCGGACCTCGGCAACCAGATCCCCGATCATGACGAGCACCGTTGCGGTCGTGATCTGCCTGCTGGTCGCCGCATCGATGTCCCAGTGATCATGGATTCCCAGCTCCACGACCAGGACGCCGATGATCAGAGCGAACCAGATTCCCGTCTTCTTCAGGAACGCGACGAGGTTGACGTTCTGCAACCGCATCGCCAGGCCGACGCTGACCAGGACAATCGCCGCCGCAGTAATGGCCAGGGCCTTCCACGACTGGTGGAATACGTCCATACCGAGGGCCAGGAACACGAGCAGCCACGCTGTGCCCTGCACCAGGGCACGCTCATCGTAAGAGGGTCCTGGAGCGAGCCCGTCAGCTCGTGCCATGGCACTCCTTTCGACAGTTTGCGACGGCGCGGAGACCACAGGTAACAGCGTAGGAGCGTCTTCAGGACATCCGGTGCAGGAGGGCGCGTCAGGGTGTCGTAAACGCGGTGGTGCGAGCATCAGCGTGCGCCGTTGTGCCGAGTTCGACTGCCACGCGCGGTCCCTGTGATGTCAGTTCACCACCAAGGTCAATGTGACGGGGGTATCCGCTCCGGCCTGGCCATGGTGCGGTTCACCCTCGTACAGGCGTCGGAGTCGACGCCCAGCACCTGGAGAACCGGGCTGTCCAGGGCGCCGGCCGCGATCCGCCGGAGCATCGCGCATCGCAAGAAGGTGCGGATGGTCGGGGTGCCCAGCTGTATCGGGCGATGAGCATGGAAGGCAGCGAGGAACGACATGACAGAGTCCCTCCGTCGGGCGAGCGCCGCACGACCGGGAAACGACGAGAGCTGGTGAGGACGGCGCGTCGACTTCACTGTTCGAGCTCGCCCAGCACACCGGCGACGTCCGCAACAGGGACGCACAGAACCGCTCCGCGACCGTTTGAAACGCATCAAAACCGCCGTCCCCTGCCGCTGGTCAGGGGCAACGATGGGAAGAGTGGTCAAGAGAGCTCGCGCGCGACGAGACCAAAGGGGAGGGTCACATGGCCATGGACGGCATCATCACATTTCCCGGAGCCGTCACGTGCGAATCCCGGAAGGCCACCCACCTCGACCACACCGAGGCCCTGCACCGCGCCGTCCACGCCGCACGCCGCGCCCTGAGCGATGCCTCCGCGGACGCCTCCGAGGTCGATGTCATCATCTACATCGCCTCATTCCGCCAATTCCCACCGCGCTGGCAGTCAGCACGCGTCGCCCACGCCTTGAACACCCGGGACGATGTCGTGGCCTTCGACGTCCCCGGGGCACAGGCGGCCCTCAGGATGGCTTCGGCAATAAAGGAGACCGACAAGTCCGTACGTCGTGTCCTCGTCATCGATGCCGAGGAGAAGGCCCGTCCCTCCGCGGTACTGCTGCCGGCCTGATCTCGCAGATCCCACCAAGGCTTGGCCAAGGGCGGGAAACGCTGCCCGAACCAGGTAACCGTCATTGGTTGCGATCCATGCATTCGACTGCCCGCGTGTCGGGGTGCTCTCGGTGATCCGGCGCGCGTCCTGCCCGCACAGGAGCCTGCGTTGCACGCCTCCGCGACCGCGTCGAATACCTCGGTCTGCATGGCTGCGCCGAGGGCATCGACGACGCCCTGAGATGCACGGCGCAGCGCCTGAACGCCGGCGAGTTCGGCCGTGGCCCGACCCGGGGCGTCCAGATCGGCAGCGAGCGCCAGGCAATGATGCCGAGCAGTCACTGCTCGGCATCGGCGCACAAGTCCCGGGCTCCGTCCGCCAGTTCCTTTGCCGATGCGGGGAGCACGGGTATGTCCGCTCACCCACCCCGGATGTTGCCGGACGTGCGGGTCACCCCTGGTGGGCGGCTCCCGGGGAGTGCCTGACAATGGTCAGGTGTTCCGCATGCCAGCCGTTTTCGTCTTCCACGGGCACGTAAGTCACCCGCAAGCCCTCGACGACAAAGGTTCCGTCCTCGATGACCCGGCTGTCCACCCTCACCTCACGGCCGTCGTCCCCGTCTATGTACCCGACGCCCCGAGCTTGGTTGTACCACCGGACCACGCCACTGACCCTGTCAGCCATGCTTTCCCCTCCCAAACCTGGTGCCTGCGCACACTGTTGACTATCGTACGGTTCATTCCCGCCCGACGCGGTGCGCACCCCAGGTGAATGCATCAACTCAGCTACAGCCACCGATGCTCAGCAGCCGCGCCTCAGCGTCCGGGGCGGCGGCGAGGGTGGCCCACAGGTGTTTCTCGGCGCGCACGCGCGAGCCGGAGACCAGCCGTTTCAGCACGGTCACCCCGGGCCGCACCACCACCGGGGTCCCCTTTGCCTGTCAGGCTTGTGATCAGGCGTGGGCGTGGTGGTGGGCCAGGGTCGCGTGCGGGTCGGCGTTGTTGTGGTCGGTGGCAGGGTCGGCGTGGACGAGGGCGGCGGTCAGCCGGGGGACGGCGTGCAGGAGGGCGTGCTCGGCGTCGACGGCGACCCGGTGCGCGTCGCGGACGCTGAGGTCGCCCGCCACGACGATGGCGACCTCGGCCCGCAGCTGGTGGCCGATCCACCGCATCCGCAGCTCGCCGACCTCCAGGATGCCGTCGACCTGGTGCAGGGCGGTTTCGGCGGTGTCGACCAGGGCGGGGTCGACCGCGTCCATCAGGCGGCGGAAGACCTCACGGACGGCACCCTTCAGGACGGCGAGGATCGCGACGGTGATCAGGAGGCCGACGATCGGGTCGGCCAGGCGCCAGCCGAGTGCGGCGCCGACGGCGCCGAGCAGGACCGCGAGGGAGGTGAATCCGTCGGTGCGGGCGTGCAGCCCGTCGGCGACCAGGGCCGCCGAGCCGATCCGTTTGCCGGTGGTGATGCGGTAGCGGGCCACCCACTCGTTGCCGATGAAGCCGATCAGCGCGGCGGCGACGACCGCGGGCAGATGGCTGATCTCGCGGGGGTTCAGCAGCCGGTCGATCGCGGTCCAAGCGGCCAGCCCGGAGGAGGCGGCGATCGTGAGCACGATGAAGACGCCGGCCAGGTCCTCGGTGCGGCCGAAGCCGTAGGTGAACCGTCGGGTGGCCGCCCGGCGCCCGAGCACGAACGCGACGCCCAGCGGGAGCGCGGTCAGCGCGTCGGCGGCGTTGTGGACGGTGTCCCCCAGCAGCGCGACCGAGCCGGACACCACCACCACGACAGCCTGCAGAACGGCCGTCAGGCCCAGGACGCCGAGGGATATCCAGAGCGTGCGCATGCCCTCAGCGGAGGTCTCCATCGCCGAGTCGACCTTGTCCGCGGCCTCGTGACTGTGCGGCTTGACCAGGTGCGCGACCTGATGCCTGAACTGCGACCGCCGGCCCGCCCCGTGACCATGGCCGTCGTGGTCGTGATGGTGACCGTGCTGCTCTTGGTGGCCATGCCGGTGACCGCCGTGTCCGTGGTCGTGGCGGTGTGGCTGGTGGGGGGTGCTCTGGTTGCTCACGACAGCTCACGCCTTCCGGATCAGGGGGCGACAGGGCAGGCCGGTTGGACACCGGCCGCTCACCCCACCATTATGTGCGTATGAGCGCACGCATGCACCTATCAGATGCGCACGGCCCGCAACAGCGAGACGGAGGCGGACAGGCAGAGCGGTATGCCGTGGCCGCGGAGGTCCTGGGACTGCTGGCCGACCGCACCCGCCTGGCCCTCCTGGAACATCTGGCCGGGGGCGAGGCGGATGTGACCACCCTCACCGAAGCGTGCGGGGTCGCCCGGCCCTCGGTGAGCCAGCACCTGGCCCGCCTCCGCCTGGCAGACCTGGTCACCACCCGCAAGGAAGGCCGCCGGGTGATCTACGCCCTCCGGCACGGACACATCAGGCGCTTGGTCGACGAGGCACTCCGGTCCGCCGACCACCGGCTCGGCGACCTCCCGCCCCACGACTGACCGGCCGACGGGACGGCACCGTCGGCGACCTACGGAAGCGCGATCACCCCAAGGCCTGTCGCAGAACTCCCACAGATGATCATTGATGAGAATGACGCTGCGTCACATCGGCTACGGATGGAGACAGTTCGCGTCACGGAGCACTTCGCGCGTGAGTCCGCCGAACCTCGGCCGCACGGTGGTGCGGTGATCCCCAGTTTTCATCGGCCCAAGGGCGCGGCGGCGCGCCCAGCCTGCCAGGCCCGTTCGGTACGTACGGCGCGATGGCGCACGGCGATCGGCGGCGACCGCGCTCCACGAATCAGTGAACTGCGCGCAATGCCTGCGGGCCGCACCGGAGCGAGCGGTAACGTTCGCGGGCGACGGCGAGTGCGGTTCGCCGTCGGTGCACGACGAGGCGAATCCCCTTTCCTGGAAGGAACATCCATGGGTGACACGCTGAACGTCGGCGATGAACTCGGTCTCGGTCAGTCCCTGCAGGGTGGCGCCTACACGCTGACACTGCAGGACGACGGAAACCTGGTGCTCTCCGAACCGGACGGCAACGTCGTGTGGGCGACCCAAACCCACGAGCAGGGGGTCCAGCGGGCCGTGCTCCAAGAGGACGGCAACTTCGTGCTCTACAGCGGCGACGACGCGGCGTGGGCCACCGACACCAACGGCGAGGACGCCGACCGGCTGGTCGTGCAGGCCGACCGCAACGTGGTGCTGTACGACAAGGACAGTGGCCCGTTGTGGGCGTCGGACACCAACACCGACAACCCGCTCACCGACGAGGAACCGGCCGCGACCCCGGTAGCCGAAGAGGTACCCCCGACACCGCCCGCCACCGAGCCACGCACCTACACCATCGAACCCGGCGACACCCTGTGGGCCATCGCCGAACGCTTCTACGGCGACGGCGACCGCTACCAAGAAATCGCCCACGCCAGCGGCATCGCCGACCCGGACGTGATTGACGTTGGCCAGGTGCTGACGATTCCGTGACCCGGCCGCAATGACGAAAAGGGCCCTGACGCCAAACGCGTCAGGGCCTTCGTCTTTCGTCCGAAGCTTGGACCACGCACTTCAACATGGTTCGCCATTCGACGAGGCCGCCTACGAGGCCTTCACCGCACAGACACACTGACACCGATTCGGTGGCCGGTCGATGGCCTGGCAAGAATCGTTTGCTCACGGCCGGTCGGCGCTATCGGAGAGTTAGCGTTCGTCAATGAACTTGACTTTCTTAGGGGTCGGGGGACTGCCGCGCCAGTTCTGGATACTATGGGTAGGAACCCTCGCCAACAGGGTTGGCTTCTTCGTACTGCCATTTATGGCAATGTTTCTGGCACATCAGGGGTTTCCGCCGAAAACCGTAGGAATAGTGGTCAGTTGCTACGGAGGCGGGACTCTGGGTTCCCAAGTCCTGGGTGGCTATCTGGCCGACCGATTCGGCCGACGGTTCACTCTCGTAACCGGAATGATCGGTACGGCGTTCAGTGTCATCCTGCTGATGCTGGCCCCAAATCTTTTGCTGATCGCCATGGCGGCGGCAATGGTGGGGCTGACCGCGGATCTCTACCGGCCAGCGGTCTCCGCGATGGTCGCCGACCTCGTTCCCGCCGAGAACCGAGCGCGCGCCTTCGGCTTGCTCTACTGGGCGATCAACCTCGGAATGGGCGCAGCCGGCCTGCTGGGCGGGGCCCTCGCGCAGCGCAACTACGAAATCCTCTTCGTAGCGGACGCGTTGACCTGCCTGCTGTTCGCCGCACTGATCGCGCGTCATGTACCGGATAGTCGTCCGGAGCGTTCCGAGCGAAAGAGCGGAGGCTACCGTGAGGCGCTGCGCGACCGCCTCCTGATGGGGCTGGCCGCAGTCGGGCTGATCAATACCTTCATCTACCTGCAACAACTGACGACGTTGCCGCTGGCCATCGTTGCGGACGGGCTGGGACCGGCCTCGTACGGTGTGATCTGGGCGGTCAATCCGATCTCCATCATCGTGCTGCAGCCGTTGATGTTGCGCTTTATGACCGCGAGGTCGACGGTGGCGGCATGCGCCGTGGGGCTGGTTGTACAGGGAGTCGGTTTCGGGTTGACCGCCTACGCGGACACGGTGCTCGCTTATGCCGCCACCGTCGTGATCTGGACCATCGGAGAGGTCATTTTCAACTCGGCTTTCCCGGCGTTGACAGCCGACATCACGCCAGCCGGTCTGCGCGGCAGATACAACGGAGTGATCGGCTTCGGGGCCGGTGTGGCCGCGCTGCTGGCCCCGATCTGCGGGACCGCTGCAGTAACCGCCTTCGGTAAGAATATCGTTTGGGCGATGTGCTTCATTCTCGGATTGATCGGTTGTGCCGCGATGATCGGGACTCGACGGGCTGTGGCGATCAGGAGTGACTGTCTCAATCCATTTGGCAAGCCGGTAGTTGACCGTTGACTCTCCGTGAGGATGGCTGCTAGCCTTCGGTCCCCGTACTCGTGCAAGCACCACCCACAATTGGGAGGTCACAAGAGTGAGTACTGCCATGAGCGCCAAGTCCCGGTTAACGGTCGACCAGGTCGATGCCAAATGCCTCTCCTATTTGCGGGATGAGGCAGACGGCCTCGGCAAGAAGGCGATGGAACTTACGGACTCATGGGGCCAGGCGATGTTCATCCTGGACCGCGAGACCGTCGAAAGGCTCTTCAACGTCATCGGATTCTCCGAGGACGTCGTCTCCGGTGTGTACGACGGTGTCTGCGACATCGCGTACGTCAAGCACAACGTGTCGGGCGAGCCCGACCGCGCCGAGTTCACCTACCACGCCCTGGATGCCGCCTGTCTGGTGCTGCGTGGGTTCACCGACCTCGGCGCGGCCCTGGACGAGGTCGACGACGGCAACGCGGAAAAACTCATCGCGGAAGAGCGCCCCCTGTTCGACCGGATCATGGACAGCCTTCCGGACTACTGCCGGAACCTCATGTTCTCCCCCGAGGTCGCGGCCAGGGTGGTCACCTCGCTGGGCGGCGACGTGAGCGCCGACAAGCTG
This sequence comes from Streptoverticillium olivoreticuli subsp. olivoreticuli, assembly GCF_003391135.1. Classification (GTDB taxonomy): domain Bacteria; phylum Actinomycetota; class Actinomycetes; order Streptomycetales; family Streptomycetaceae; genus Streptomyces; species Streptomyces blastmyceticus. The sequence goes on from NZ_CP031455.1 coordinate 983,732, forward strand.
TACGAACTCGCCTGGCTGTTCGGCGGCCAGAACACCAAGGATCTGGAGGGACGCCGTGGCGTCTCCACCCAGTTCATCCGGGCCTTCACACTGACGCTCTCGGCGACGGTGTAGCCCTTTGATGCTGTCCAGCCGGCCCGGAGTCGGCTGGACAGCGTTTTCCTTGCCTCCTTCTTCACCTCCTGATGTCTGGATTACCTGATGCGCGGCCTCACGCAGCAACAGATCGAGCATTACCGGAGAGAAGGCTTCGTAGCAGTTCCGTCCTTGCTGTCGGAGGAAGACATCCGGCTCATCGATGCCTCGATAGCGGAACTCGCCGAAGAAACCGATACGGAACGGATCACCCTCGTCTTCGAGTTCGAGCACGAATCCGTCGACGGGAAACGGGTGCCCCGCCGCCTGTACAACCCGTACGAGCAGCACGAGAACTTCCGGAAGCTGGCTGTGGACGAACGCATCACCGACCGCATGGTCTCGCTGCTCGGTCCGAACCTGGCGTTGCAGCACAGCAAGCTGAACCTCAAACCGGCCCGGGTCGGGGCCCCGGTCGACTGGCACCAGGACCTGACCTACTTTCCGCACACAAACGATGACCTGGTGGCGGTCCTCATCTATCTCGACGACGCCACCGAACAGAACGGCTGCATCGAGGTACTGCCCCGGCGGCACCTGCGTTTCCTCGACCATTCCCTCCCGGACGGCACCTTCGCCGGTCGTATCACGGAGGACCTCGACGAGGAACAGTACGGCGCCCCGGTCACGGTGGAGGGAAGGGCCGGAAGCGCGATCATCCTGCATCCGCTGGCCCCGCACCGGTCTGCGAAGAACATCTCGACGGAACGGCGCCGGGCGTTGATCTACCAGTACCGGGCGGCCGATGCGTTCCCCATCTACACCGGACCGCATGTCGTGGACGTCGAGAACTGCGCACACCACATCCGGGGCGAGCGATCTCCGATCGCGCGATTCGGCGGCCCACAGCCGACGATCTACCGGCCCAACGGCCGCCCGAAGTCGCTGTATCAACTCCAGGAGATGTCGCAGAAATAAATTCCCCACCGCCGCACCCGATTGCGTCACCCGGGTGAAGATCTCCGGAAGGTGACATGCTGAGCTCGAACCTGCTCGACGAATTCGCGGACCAGGGATATGTGATCGCCAGGAACATCCTGGATCCGGATACGGTGTTGCAGCCCGTGATTGATGAATACGCTTCCGTTGCCGACCGGTTGGGGAAGCGATGGATCCCTGACGAGTACGACCCGAGCGAGTCCCCCATCGAGCGCATGCTGCAACTGATGCGGGAAACCCATGGCGCCTGCTTCCAAGCCATGGACATCACGCTTCCACTTGAGGACGACATCCTCCCGGACACACCGATGCATCTGGGGCCCGCGGTCTTCCATCTGCTGCGGAACGAAGCCCTGCTGGATGCCGTGGAGACATTCATCGGCCCCGAGATCCTGTCCAACCCGGTCCAGCACATGCGGATCAAGCCTCCGCAGAGCAGCATCTCCGCGAAGAACAAGCCGCACACGCTGACGTTGACCGGTAAGACGTCCTGGCACCAGGACCTCGCCGTCGTGACGGAGGACGCGGATCAGACCAACTTGGTCAGCGTATGGCTTCCTCTCAACGAGGCGACCGTGGAGAACGGCTGCCTGCTGGTCGTTCCGGGAAGCCACAAGCTCGGCCTGGTGCACCACTGTGACACGCCGACGTTCCAGGGAATCCCGGAGCACCTCATCGGCGAGAGCAAGGTGCCCCTGCCCGTGTCTCCGGGGGACGTCATCCTGCTGCACCCGCTGATCATGCATGCCTCCCTCCCGAACCTCAGCGACGGCGGGCGGTGGAGTTTCGACCTCCGATACAGCCCTGCCGGCCAGCCGACCGGCCGTCGCTGGTACCCGGAATTCATCGCGCGGAGCCGGGCCCACCCGGAAACCGAGCTGACGGACCCGGAACAGTGGGCGGATTCCTGGCAGTCGGCCCGACGAGCCCTCGCGGGGAAACCGCGGCCCGCCTTCGCCCGTTGGGATCCGGCCGATCCTCTGTGCGCCTGAACCGAGAGGTCACCGCGATGATCGACCTGGACATGCTCAGCCGCGGCAGCGGATTCTCCCTCCACGAGGGCACGCCCCGCCTGGCCCTGGTGCACCATGGATTCCGGGCGAATCAGATCGGGTTCGCGGACGCCCGGCAGGACCGCTTCACCGACCGGTACGCCTCGCTCGGACTCCTCAATCTGGCACGCTCCGCGCAGGCGGACTACGAGTCGAAGAGAATCCCGCACCGTCCCGAGTTCCGGTATTTCGACGAAGACCACTACGCGGACGACGCCCACCTTGCCGAGGGCATCACCGAGTGGCTACGCCCGGCGGAAGCACGGTTCGTTCTGGTCAGCCTGTATTCGCTGGCGTTCGAGCGCACCGCGAAAATGCTGGCGATGCTGGACCCTACGGAGGTGTGCATCGTCATCGGCGGTGCACACCCCACTATGGCTCCCCGGGCGGACTTCGCCCATGTGGTGGTCAGGGGGGAAGGAGGCGCCGCACTGCGGCACATCCTGACCGAGCTGCTGGAACCGTCCTTCGGGCAGGGACCCGAGGCCCGCGGCATCTGCTTCACCCGCGGCGGTGAGTCCCATATGAGTCCACCGGCGTTCGACAGGTCGCTCGCCACGATCCCCGCACCGGCCTTCCGCTACGATCTCACCAGGTCGCCGGACAACTCCGTCGAGCGAGTCCGCGTCCGCTGGTGGAAATCCCTCGGCAGCCGCCCGCAGATCTACATCTGTACACAGAGCTGCCGCTCCCGATGCTCGTTCTGCTCGACGTACATCATCCACGGAAACCTGGTTTCGCGCCCCGTGTCGCTCGTCTCCGCCGATCTCGACTATGTCATCGATGAGTTGGGGCACGACTCGATCGAGTTCCACGACGACGATCTGCTGCAACACGACGAGCTGGACGACCTCCTCGATTGCCTCGGCGCGCGCGGCGTGCCCTGGAGCTGCAACGCCCGCGCCGAGTTCATGGACTCGGAGATCGCCGGGAAACTGTACCGGGCGGGATGCCGGAAGGTTTTCCTCGGCATCGAATCGCTGAACCAGCGCACGCTCGACTACTACCGAAAAGGTACGACGGTCGAGATGAACCAGAACGCCGTCAGGGCGCTCGACACCGTCGGAATCGGTGTCGTCTGCGGTTTCATCATCGGCGCCCCGCACGACACGGTCGACAGCATCGTGTCCGACATCGACCGGGTGCTGGAACTGCCGATCGTCTTCCTGAGTTCGGCCATCCTCACCCCGGACATCGGCACTGCCGAGTTCAGCCGGGCGAAGAAGCGGATACCCCTGCTGAACTCCCTCGGTGACGAAGGGACAAGGATGAACATACGGCCGCGGCCGGACCTGTTCGGCACGGAAACCCCTTACGGCCTGCCGACCGTGTGTGAGGCGGTGTCGAAGAAACAGCTGAACGAGCTGTACGCGCTGGCGAACTGCTCGTTCTTCCTCAAGGCGTCAAGCGTGGCGCGTATCGCCCGCCTGACCCCGGCCGACCGTATGGAGGAAGCCGAGGCATGGTGCTCGGTCCAGCTGGAACGGGCTCGGGAGCTCGCGGAATCCGCGGAGCTCGACGTCGTCCGCGCACGTGCCGCCGAGCTGCTGGCAGCCCGCATATGACGACCGACGGCCGGACCGGAGAGTGTGGATGAGAGCACGCGAACGTTTCTGCTCATGGGCGGGCCGGGCTGTGACCGTGCTCCCCGGAGGGCTGCTGGCCTGCTTCGACGCCCTCGCCGACCCAGAGCGTCACATCGCCGCAGATTTCCTGAAGGACAGGAGCCTGGGAATCTCCCCTCGACAGCGCCGACGCCTGCTCCAGCAGCACTACCTGGCATCGAGATCTCTGATCAGCCCCCACACGACCGGCGAGATCCTCGGCTTCTGCCGGACGATCCTCACGATCCCGCCGTCGGTTCCCGGCTGTGTTGTGGAGGCCGGCAGCTACAAGGGATCGAGTTCGGCGAAGTTCAGTATCGCGGCCGGTTTCGCGGGCCGGCGCCTGGTCGTCTGCGACTCCTTCGAGGGGCTTCCTCGTATCAACGAGCAGCACGATCTGAGCATCACCGGACGACCGGTGATCTTCAACGAGGGAGACTTCGCAGGATCGTTGGACGAGGTTCTCGCGAGCATCGCGAGATTCGGCGTCCCCGACGTATGCGATTACGTTCCCGGATGGTTCGACGAGTCGCTGCCCTCATGGAGTGAACCGATCGCGGCCATGTATCTCGACGTCGACCTGGCGGCCTCCACCCGTGCCTGCCTGAAGAACCTCTACCCGTGGGTGTCATCGGGTGGACGGGTCTTCTCGCAGGACGGCCACCTTCCCCTCGTCCTCGAAGTGTTCGAGGACAAGCGGTTCTGGAACGAGGAACTGGGGACGGATCCGCCCACGATCACCAGAATGGGCGGCGAGAAGCTGATCAGCTTCACGAAGCCGTGACGACACTCACGACAGAGACCCGTCGCTTCGGAATGGGTACGCGACCATGGTTCTCGCGAAGCACGATGGACATCCCGCGCTTGGGGCCGCCGCGGTTGAAGCGGCGCAGGGCCGTCCCACCGGTCACCACGGCTCACTTCGCGTTCAGTCCGGCAGGAGCACGGCCGCCCCCGTGACACGGTCCGCGGCCAGGTCGGCGAGCGCATCGTCGGCACGGCTCATCGGATAGCGCTGGACGTGGACAACAGGCGGACGCTGGGCGACCTCGGCGAGGTAAGTGCGGCCGTCGGAACGGGTGTTGGAGGTGACACTGCGCAGGGTGCGTTCCTGGAAGAGGTGCCGCTGATAGTTCAGGACCGGAATGTCCGAGAGGTGGATGCCCGCTATGGAGAGCGTGCCGCCGCGGTCGAGCGCGGCGAGAGCGACGGGGACAAGGTCGCCGACCGGCGCGAAGAGGATCGCCGCGTCGAGGGGCTCGGGCGGCCCGTCGTACGCCCCGGCCGCGGAGGCGGCTCCGAGATCGAGGGCCAGGCGGCGCGCCTCCTCGGCGCGGGTCAGGACGTGAACGGTGGCGCCGCGGCCGATCGCGAGCTGGGCGGTCAGGTGGGCGGAGGCACCGAAGCCGTAAATGCCGAGCCGGCCACCGGGTGGCAGCGCGGCGCGTCCCAGTGCCCGGTAACCGATGATCCCGGCGCACAGCAACGGTGCCAGTTCCTCGTCGGGCGGGCCTTCTGGCAGGTGATAGGCGTAGCGTGCGTCGATCACCGCGTGTTGCGCGTAGCCGCCGTGGATGTCCCAGCCGGTGTAGCGCGAGTTCGGACAGAGGTTCTCCCGTCCCGCCCGGCAGTAGCGGCAGGTGCCGCAGGTGCCTGCCAGCCAGGCGGCGCCGACGCGGTCGCCCTGGCTGAAGCCTTCGGCCTCGGGCCCCGTGGACAGCACCCGGCCGACGACTTCATGACCCGGGGTGCATCGCGGAGCGCGGGGCGCCAGGTCCCCCTCGGCGAGGTGCAGATCCGTGCGGCACACCCCGCACGCACGCACCTCGACGAGCAGGCCGGTCGGCCCCAGCGGGTCGAGGGAGCGTTCCACACGGCACAACGGATGCTCCGCAGCCGGTGCGGTGTGGTCGACCACCCAGGCCATGGTGGTCGGGCCGTCATCCCTTCCGCTCGGCATCTTCGAGCCCCTTCTGCCGGAACCTCGACCGCCGGGCCCTCCTCGCCCCGGGGCACTCGCTTCATGATGCGCCGCCGCAGCGTTCCCTGCCAGGGATCCGGCCACCGTGCCCTGCCGGAGCAGGCATGTTCGACGATGGGCCGAATGGATGACCAGAGACGCCGCGACTCCGGACCGGCCGACCGATTCGACAGAACTGCACGACGTAGTGGCCGATCTTCAAAGTGGCGATGGAGGCACAATGTTGGTGGCCGACACCGCAGGCCGAAGGGCTCGTGCGAGTGTGACCGCATCCCCGACTGCCCAGATGTGGGTGAAGAACAGGCGTGGCTCTTCCGTGAGACCGTGGTTGTGCAACTCGACGAGGTCGATCGAGCCGCGGCGCAGGGCGCCGATGGCGTCTTGCACTTCCTGAGCGATCATGACGAAATCGCCGTTGAGTGCGGCGCAGCCGCCGCCTATGGGCTGAAAATTGAAGGCCGTGGTCGCTCCGAGGCCGGGAGGCAGGACCCGGTTGCCGTCCACGACGGCTTCTCGCCGGATGAATGTGCAGGTGTAGACACCGGCGCCGGCGGTTCCGCGGGAACCCAGAACGGCGTCGATTCCTGCCGTGTCCAGGTCGAGTCGACCGGGTGGTGCGGTCGGTCGGGGCGGTGGCGTGCCGGTTTCTTCCAGAACGGCGCGCAGGCGGCGAGCCAGATCGGCAGGGTCGTGACCATGCGCATGGATATGCGCCCACCAGACTGGCGGGGTTTGATTCAACAGATGTTTATGGATCGCGGTCTGTATGAATCCGTGGGCTTGCAGCGCATCCGTGAGCTTCTGAACTCGGCTCTCGGTGACCACCAAGTCTCCCATGACCATGGTGATTCCGTCGCCGTAGCGGACGAACGATGCGTGTGAGCCCAGCGCAAGTCCTGGTGTGATCGTGATCCCGCGGGAAACGACGCGGAGATCCCATCGAGGAAAGGGTGTGTGATAGAAGAGACCTTGGATCATGTTGCCGGGGCGTCCGAGTATCTTTGCGACCTCCGCCCAAGCTGCCTGAGTCGTGGGCTCGGGGTGTAGATGCCCTGTCGGCTTCGTCCGAGCGGGCTCGGCGTGGGAGTCGATGACTCTCAGTTTTGCGACCGCAGGTGTCAGCGCGGCTATGGCCAACAGGTTTCGTCGTCGCAGGAAAGTCGCTCGACCTGGATTTTTATGTGGCTGGCATGCGCTCATCCCCGAACTCCTTGCGTCTACCTTGAAGGCGGGCACGGCCACTTCGCGAAAAATCCCGCAAGGCTTCTTGAGTGTGCGAGCTCAGGATGGGTGCGTGGAAGATCACGCTACGCGGCTCGATACAACACGCTTTCCGCATGCGTTCCCAAATCATTGAGCGCCTAAGCTGTCGAAGCACAGAAAGAGCCCGTTCGGGTGAACCGACAGCGAACTGGTGTTCCGATACCGGCAGTAGTGCATGCCCAGGGCGCACGCTGTGGTGCCGGGGTGAACACGGGCCGCGATGCCCGTCGGCTGGTTACTCGTGCTGCCCGGCATGTGCGACCGAGCGTTGTCACAAAGCGATCAGCTTGCCCGCGAGCATGCTCAGCGGGCCGCCGGTGTCGAACAGAGGGCCGCCTTCGGCAAGCGATCCGGTGTCGATGGCCTGGAAGCCCGAGCTGTCAGCGAGCTCGGCCACCTTCCGCTTGGCACCGGCGTCGTCGCCGGCGAGCAGGACGATGCGACGCCCGCCGTCCACGGCGGGGTTCTCGGCCAGGACGGTGGAGAGATAGGTGTTGAAGCCTTTCACCATGCGGGAGCCCGGGACGAGCGAGGCGACGATCTCGGTGGGGTGGCGGTCGCCGGTGTCGACCACCTGGATGCCGTCCGGTGTTTCACGCAGTGGGTTGATGGGGGCCAGGACTGTCCGTCCCTTCCAGGAGGAGACCGCGGAGGCCGCGTTCTCCTTCTGGTCCCATGTCACGGCCAGGACGACGACGTCGCCGAAGTCGGCCGCCTCCTGCGGCGTCCCGGCTGATGCCGTCGCGCCCAGCTCGCTGACCAGCGGCCCGAGTGTCTCGGGGCCGCGTGAGTTCGCCAGCTTCACCTCGTGTCCGGCCCGGGTGAAGTGCCGGGCCAGAGCGGTACCGATACGGCCCGCACCAATGATTCCAACCTTCATGGCTTCACCGTCGCACACACCCCGGCCCACCGCCCCCGGGACCACTCCCGCAGGTCTCACCGCGTGCGGTAGAACCCTGCGCCCGATCCGCACCATCGCCCGGCGAGGCCGGGATTCAGCGGGTCCGGAAGAATGCGCCGGTTGTGTGCGTGCGGAGGTGAAGTCCACGGTCCATGTCCGACCGAGCGCGGACACCGTCGCATCCTGGTACTCGGGGCCCCGCTACTCGCAGTCCGACCCGTGAAGCGCCGTGGGAGGGGGCCGGGCCTGGGGCGACTCGGGATCCCGGTCACCAGCGGCACGGAAACGCGGGGCGCCGTCTTGCCGGGCCGGCAGGCCTCGGCGGTATATGGTCGCCGATGTGACTGTGCGCCAGGGGCAATCGCGTCGCCGTTTCATGGGATGGGCCGCCGCCGCGCTGGGCAGCGGGGCTCTCGTCGGCGGGCACGCGCCCGCGCGGGCGGTACCGCGGCTCAGCCCGGATGCGCCTCTCACCCGGGTGTATTACATCGCGGCGGATACCGTGATCTGGGACTACGCCCCGCAGGCCCGCAGTCTTATCAGCGGGAAGTCATTCACCACCGAGGAGAGCGTGCTGGCCCGCCCCGGCCTCAACCGCCTGGGCTCGGTCTTCCACAAGTCCCAGTACCGCGAGTACACCGACGCGACGTTCACCAAGCTGGCACGCCGGCCCGGGGAGTCGTACATGGGCCTGCTGGGTCCGGTGATCCGGGCCCATGTCGGCGACACGATCCGGGTGGTGTTCAAGAACAACACCCCGTTCAAGGCCTCGATGCATCCGCACGGCGTTTTCTACACGACGTCCGACGAGGGGGCGACGGTCAACGACGGAACCACGGACTCCGTCAGGGACGGCGGCATCGTGGATCCCGGCAAGACTCACACCTATGTGTGGCAGGTCCCCGAACGGGCCGGACCGGGTCCCAATGACCCCTCGTCCATCGGGTGGCTCTACCACGACCACAGCGTCATGATGGGCGTCCCCGGCACCAATGCCGGGCTCGTCGGTCCGATGGTGGTGACCCGCCGTTGCTCAGCCGGGCACTGCACCGCCCCGAAGGACGTCGACCGCGAGGTGTTCGCGCTCTTCACCCAGTTCGACGAGAACATCAGCCCCTATCTGGAGCAGAACACCGACCGGTTCGGCGGTGGCCAGGAGATCGACCCGACGGACACCACCTTCCTCACCAGCAACCGGAAGCCGTGCGTCAACGGCTATCTCTTCGGCAACGGCCCGGCCGGCACCACCGACTCCCGGCCCGCGATCACCATCGACCGGGACACCCGGGTGCGCTGGTACTGCATCGGCCTCGGCGGGGCGAGGGATACCCACACCCCGCACTGGCACGGCAACACAGTCCTCGTGCGCGGCCACCGCACAGACGTGGTGACCGTGCTCCCGGCGACCGTGGTCACCGCCGACATGCGTCCCGACAACCCGGGCACCTGGCTCTTCCACTGCCACATCGACGAACACATGATGAGTGGCATGGTCAGCCGCTACCTCGTCCGATGACCGTCCCCGGGCACCGTCGACTTGTGGTGCTGGAGATCGCAGACAAATAGCGTACGGACTCGCAATCCTCTGACGACGGCGGGGTGTCAGCGGCGTGGCGGGGTCGTGAGGTAGTGGTGCAGCCATGCGGGGAAGTGTGCGAGGCCTGGGAGGACGACCTGCGCTCCGGCCGAGCGCAGGGTTTCCTCGGTGCAGGTGCCGGTGAGGACGCCCACGGCCAGGGCTCCCGCCGTGCGGGCGCCGTGCATATCGTCGGCGTGGTCGCCGACATGCACGGCGGTGTCGTACCGCCGCAGGGCCCGGGCCCTGTCCGCGGCCCACAACGAGCCCTCGACGACGTCGGGTTCGATGCGGAGGTGGTCGAGGTGGAGGCGGGCGTTGCGGGAGTGCCTGGCGGTGGCGATCAGGGCGCGACCGCCCAGGGCCCTGACCGCGGCGACGGCTCCATGGGCGCCCGGCATGGCCTGCGAGAGTGTGATCCCGTGCCGTGGGTAGCCGGATATGCAGATGTCACGCGCTCTGGGAACCCGGTCCTCCGGGAACCAGTTGCGCAACTCCTGCTCCAGTGGGACGTCGACGTGGTCGGCGGCCACGTCGACGTCGATGTGGGTACCGGTGGCGGCTGCCAGGGCCACGTAGGCGGCCCGGATGCCGGGGCGGGTGTCGACCAGGGTGAGGTCGAGGTCGAAGCCGACGGTGAAGCGGTGAGTGAGGAAGTGGTTCAACGGCTCATTCTTCCGCATCAAACTAAGGGTGGCCTTACTTGCGATTATTCCTGGAGCGGGGTGGCCCGACCCGCTCCCGAGGAGGTGGGAGCAGGCCGGGCCGTGATGGCCGTACGGCTCAGGGGGCGCCGTACGGCCGGTCGGTGGGTGGCGAGGAGGGCTCGTCCGCCCGGTGGGGTGCGCCGCGCGTCAGCGGGCGGTACGGAACGTCTTCACCGAGCGGGTGGAGCAGGACGCTTTCTCCGAGGCCGTCATGGGGCGGGTCTTCACAGTGACCGCGTTGTGCACACCGTCGGTGCCGTTGGGGGCGGGACCGGTGACCGCGTCCGGGACGTACCAGAAGTAGTGACCCGCCCTGGGTGTGTCGTAGTGGGTCTGCCAGGTGCCCGAGACGGTCCGCATCACCTGGGAACGGGCGATCCAGCCGACCTCGCCCGGCTTGACGGTCATGGACAGCGTGCTGGATTCGGTGTGCGAACTCGACCAGGTATGGCTGTAGTTCGCGGTCACACTGAGGTCGATGAGCCCGGCGAGTTTGCCGCCCGCGGTGATGGACACGCCGGCCGTGTCACTTGAGCCCACCGTGTCGGACCAGGCCATCGACTGTGACGCGTCCGAGGTGCTGCAGTTGTGCAGCTCGTCGGAGACCCGCCGGGGTGCGCCGAGGTAGGCCTGGCCGAGCTCGGGATCGTTGAAGGTGCACTTGCCTGTGCCGGACGCGCAGTCGGCCAGGATTTCCTTGCGGGAGAGATTGTCGTCGGCCGAGGCGGGCAGCGATGCTGCCATCACTATGCCCATCGCCGTCGCCACCAGGGCCAGGGCCTGGCGGCCGTACCGGGGTCTTCCGCGTTCCGTCATGAACGGATCCTCCTCATCGGCAGTACGAGGGGACGGTGAAGCCGGGATTCCGGAAGTGTCACCGTGTGTCGCGACAGAGACTCGTCCGAATGTCCGGTCAAAACCACCAAGGATTGGCAAAGCTGTAGTTGGTCGCTTCACTTCCGTCGGGCGATTCGCGCCCGCGTGAGGCGGTGGCCGGATCCCGCGCCGGCCACCGCCCCGGCAGGCTCGCTCAGGCGAGGGGGTTGCAGACCGGGATGCCCGCCCATGTGAGGTAGACGTACAGCTCCCCCTTGCGTGTGGTGCAGAAGGAGACCGTCTTGGAGCCCAGGTCCGCCAGCGCGGAGGCGAGCACGGCGGCGGGGAGGAGGCTGCCCAGGGAGGCGATGGTGGCGACGCTTGTCACGACCTGGACGAGGTCCTTGGTGATGTCCACCCCGGCCTGGACCTTGCCGGTGACGAAGGGATCCAGGTGGATCAGCAGCCCGAACCAGGTGACCTTGACGGTGATGCCCTCCGCGAGCTGGGCCTCCGCGCCGCGCACGGAGATACCCGGCCCGGTGCCCGCCGCCTTGGGATCGACGACCACACCCTCGCTGTCCTTGCTGACCACGAGCTTCTTGCCCAGGAGTGTGTCCATGCGGGCGACTGCGGTCCCGACCGCGTCGATCGCCCGCTGGCTCACGCCCGCGGCCCGAGCGCCCTTGGCGTCCAGCCGGTAGCTCCCTCCGTCATAACTCACAAAGGGTGCGAGAGTCTTGCGCTCCTCGGTGCTCAGCCAGCCGAGGCTCACAGAGTCCTTCGCGGTCTGCACGGTCTTCACGACCGGTGAGGAGGAAGGAGCCGGTGCGCTCGCGGCCCAGGCCGGCAGCGCTGTCGCGGACACGATGGCTATGGCCGTGGTCAGGCCGAGGCCGGCTCTCACGAGGGGGTTCGGACGCATGGTGCACTCCCAGGGGGCGAACCGACGGCGGCGACCGTCGGTCAGGCGTGATTGAGAACGGTGCCGATGGGACTCAAGGGCGACAAGGGGTCGCCCAGCAGCCGTATGCGGAAGTTATGGCTCCGAATTGACTCCCGACAACCCGCAAATGCCGTGACGCACCGCACAGTTCATCCGTCACGACAGGAGCGAGCCGCTCGCCACGCAATCAGGGCACGCGCTGGCTGATTCCGTGCGAACCGGCATACGAGACACCCTCGACTTAGGGTCACCTTACCAAGCAGCCTGCCCGCGCGTAAGCCCGCCGACCTCCCGACATGCAGAGGAGTCCGGATCGCCGCACAGCGCCCGTGAACCCATCCTCCTACCTGCGATGTATCACTGCGTTCACACTTCGGAGACCCTTCCGCATCTCCTGCGGTCCGCCCTCGACACCGATCCTGATCCCGACGGCTGACGTCACCGCATCGACCGCCCCGCCCATACAGCAGTTGTCAGCGATGGCTGGAACGACACCATCGGTCGGCCATACGAAGGGCCCGAACGCCGAGGCGCCGGTATTCGGACATTTGACCGGCGCGGGCGCATTCCCGGGTCTTCCACTCGCCCACCACCCGCGCCGCAGGTCACAAGGGGTGACGTTCAGACGACATTGCGCACACGTTCACCGATCATCCATCCCACCCCTGTCCGCATTGCGAACGCGACTGACCGAAAATATCCGTCGTTTTTGACTGAACGGGTCGGCATCGCCAAATGTCTGCCAAATGTTGCCAATAACGCCTCGCGTCGGCAGTCCGTTACGAAACCTCGACTTCCGATTACTGCTGGCCGGAGCCACGGCCAGTCAGCTCGGTGTCCAAGTGACCCTGGTGGCACTGCCGTTGGTCGCCGTGGTCGAGCTCGACGCCACTCCCCTGCAGACGGGCGTGCTCACCGCGGCCGAGACCGCCGCGTTCCTGCTGGTGGGCCTGCCCGCGGGGGCGTGGATCGACCGGATGCGCCGACTGCCGGTGCTCATCCGGGCCGATGTCGTACGGGCATTGGCGATGGCGAGCCTGCCGCTCGCCGCCTGGGCCGGGGCGCTGACCATGGCACAGCTCTATCTGGTCGCCCTGATCACGGGTGTGGCCACGGTCTTCTTCGACGTGGCGCACCAGAGCTATCTGCCGGGGCTGCTGCCCCGTGAGCAGTTGGTGGCCGGGAACGGCGCGTTGGAGACCGTGCGCTCCTCGGCGCAGGTGGCGGGTCCGGGGCTGGGCGGAGCGCTGGTGCAGATGATCGGGGCGCCCTTCGCCCTGCTGACCGATGCGGTCGGCTATCTGCTATCCACCGTCTTCCTGCGCGGCATCCGCACCCCCGAGCCACCGCCACCGGTCCCCGCTCCGGGCGAATCGCTGCGCGCCCAGGTGACGGAGGGGCTGGTCTTCGTCTTCCGGCACCCGGTCCTGCGGGTGATCGCCTGCACCACGGCGATCGCCAACTTCTTCACGGCGATGCTGATGGCCGTGCAAACCGTTTTCCTCGTCCGGGTGTTGGACCTGCCGCCCAGTGCCATGGGCCTGATGATGTCCGCCTCGGCCGTCGGCGGACTGGCCGGGGCCCTGTGCGCGGGCGCCCTCGCCCGCGCCGTGGGCAGGGCCCGGGTCATCTGGCTCTCCCCCCTCCTCACCGGCCCGTTCGCCCTGCTGTGGCCGCTGGCCGGGCACGGTGCCGCCGCCGTGTGGTTCGCCGTCGCCTCCGCGGCCGTCTTCTTCGGCGCCGTGGTCTACAACGTCGCCCAGGTCAGCTTCCGTCAACTCCTTTGCCCCGCCGAGCTGCTGGGCCGGATGAACGCCACCTTGCGCTTCATGGTGTGGGGCACCATGCCCTTCGGCGCCCTGCTCGGCGGGGCCATCGCGGGGGCCGCCGGGGCGCGCGCCGCCGTCTGGGTGTGCGCGGCCGGATTCCTGCTGGTTCCGGTGCCGCTGCTGCTCTCGCCGCTGCGGCGGCTGCGGGATCTGCCGGAGTCCGCACCCGTCGCGGGCTGAACCGGCCCGCCCCCATCCGCCCCTTGTCGTCTCGCGAACCGTCGCGCCCCCAGCGCGCGGGAGGTCATCGTGCAGTCCAGTACCATCACCGCGTCCTATCTCACCCGATACCGCCGCCTCACCGAGGAGGCCCGGACACCGGACACCCCGGGCGAGTTGCTGCCCGTCACCGGAGCGCAGCGCCGCTTCCTGCTCACCCGGCGGATGGACCCCGCCGGACGGCCCGCGCTCGTCCCGCTGTTCTTCTCCTTCCCGCGCGGGGCCGTCGACCTCGACCGGCTGCGCGCCGCCGCCGGATACCTGGCCGCCCTGCATCCCGCCCTGCGGGCCCGGCCCGAGGTGCGCCGGGGCGTTCCGGTGCAGCGCGTCGTCGCCGCGCGGGGGTGGGCGCACCGGGTGGCCGTGCGCCCCGGGGAGCGGGCCGCCGGGGCCCTGGTGAGGGCGCTGGGCGACTGGCCCGTGGACGGGCCGCCGCTGCGGTTCTTCCTCGCTTCCCCCGAGCCCTCGCCCCAAGTCCAGGGCGACGGAGCCGGATCCGAGCTCCTCGCCCTGGTCCTGGACCACGCGGCCTGCGACGAGCAGTCGTTGGGCCGGATCACGGAGGACCTCACCCACGCCTACGACCACGGCCTCGGCCCGTACGACGTTCCGGAGAACGAGGCGGCGGCCGAGCTGACGGGCTACCGGGAGGCCGTACGCCTCCAGCTGGCCGCCGAGGAGCGGGCGTCGGGGCCGGGCCCCCTGGCCTACTGGGCCCGCCGCCTGGCGGTCCTGCGACCGCCCGCCCCGGCCGTGCCGCGCGACGCCGCGCCGGGTACCGGCGCCGCCCTTCACCGGCTGCCGCTCCCGGCGGGCGGCGGCCGGGCGGTGGCCTTCCCTGCGCTGCTCGACGGCTGTGCCGCCGCCGCCCGCACCCTGTACGGCGCCGGGTACACACCGGCCCTCGGCTACCCGTGGGGCGGCCGGCCCGCCGCGGCGGCACCGGTGCTGGGCTGCTTCCTCAACACGGTCGTCCACCCGGCCACCGACTGCGGGCCGGACGAGCGCACGACGGCCTGGTGGGACGACCTCGACCACGCCGACGCCCCGTTCGACGAGGTGGTGCACGCCGCCCGGGGCGCGGGCGTGCCCTGGTCCGGGCACCTCGACGGGGTACTCACCTTCGAGGACCTGCACCGGCGCCCGCCGCTGCGGCTCGGCGGCGCCACCGGCCACGAGACGCATGTGGACGACCGCCCGCTCCAGGCGCCGTTCGCCGTGTCCGTCTCCTACGGCACCGACCTGCTCGTCCGCATGGTGTGGCAGCGCACAGCCGTGCCGGACGGCCTCGCCGAGGACGCCTTCGCCGTCCTCCTCACCACCCTGCGCACCGCGTACGCCCAGAACCCGGCGAACTGAGCCCACAGGCCCAGCCGCCGCCCACAGGTGCGCCAACCGCCGAACCGGCACCCGGCGCACCGTCCACCCGGCACACCGACCGGAAAGGTTGACCATGTTCCGACTCTCCGCATCCCAGGAGATCGTGTGGCTGCACGAGCAGATGCAGCCCGGCAGCCGCGCCTACAACTTCACCGCCACCGTCGACCTGCGCGGCGCCCTCGACGAGGAGGCCCTGCGGGCCGGGCTCGCCGCGGCCCTGGACCGGCACCCCGGACTGCGCCTCGAACTCGTGGACCAGCCGGGAGAGTTGCCCGGCCAGCGGGTGCGCGAAGGGTGTCCGCCCCGCCTGCGCACCGTCGACCTCGGCCAGGAGGAGCAGCCCGAGGAGGCGTTCGCCCGGCTGCTGCGGGCCGAGGCCGAGACGGCGCTCGACGTCCACGAGGCGCCCCTGCTGCGCTGGTGCCTGGTCCGCCTCGGTGAGGACCACCACCGGCTGATCCACGTGGAGCACCATCTCGTGCACGACGGGCACTCGTTCGCGATCCTGTTGCGCGACGTGTTCACCGTGTACCGGGCGCGGGTGCTGGGCGAGCCCGTCGTTCTGCCCGACGCCCCCTCGTACGAGGAGCACATCGCGGCCACCGACGGCCCCGGGCGCCAGGAGCGCCGGGAGGCCGGGCTGGCCCACTGGCAGCGGGAGCTGGGCGACGCCTCCTTCGATCTGCCGCTCCCCGGCCTCACCCGGCCCGGCGCCGTGCGCAGGCACGCGGGAGGCCAGCTGCGCCAGACCATCGGCGCGGATCTCGCCGAGCGGCTGCGCGTCCACAGCCGCACCCAGGGCCACACCCCCTTCTCCACCCTCCTGGGCCTCTTCGCCGAGCTGCTGCGCCGCCACAGCGGGCGCGCCGACCTGGTCGTCGGCACCGCCGTCGGCAACCGCCCGGCGGGGTTCGAGGGGACCGCGGGCATGTTCGTCAACACCATTCCGCTGCGGCTCCGGCTGGACCCCGAGGCCGGTGCCGACGCGATGGTGGACGAGGTGACCGACGGCCTGATCCGGGCGCTGCCCCACCAGGACGTGCCCGTGCAGGTGCTGACCCGCACCCTGGGCCTGCACACCGGCGGCGCGGACAACCCGCTGTTCAGCGTGATGTTCAGCGCCCATGACGCGCCCCTGCCCGAGATCGCGGTGCCGGGCCTGGAGGTGTCGCTGTTCGAGGGCTTCAACACCGGCACCACCCGCTTCGACCTGGACCTGGTGCTGATCCCGGACGACCGCCGCACGGTCGGCCCGCGCGGTGGCGCGGCGGGCATGACGCTGGTCTGGGACTACGACCGCGACCTGTTCGCCGAGGAGACCACCCGGCTGCTCTCCGAGCGCTTCCTCGGCCTGCTGCGCGCGTATCTGGACGCGCCGTCCACCGCGCTCGCCTCCCTCGCTCCCGAGCCGCCCGCCGCCCGGCCGGAGCCGGCGCCGGTGGCCGGCGACGGCGTGCTCGACCCCGTGGCACGGGCCGAAGCCGGAGCGACCGCGGTCGTCGCGGGTGCCCGCAAGCTCACCTACGGAGAACTGGACGGCCTGGTAGGTGAGTTGGCCGGACGGCTGCGCACCTCGGGGGTGCGGCCGGGCCAGCCGGTGGCGGCCGTGCTGCCGCGCGGCGTGGACAGCGTGGTGACCCTGCTGGCCTGTCTGCGGCTGGGCGCGGTGTACTGCCCGCTGTCCCCCAACGACCCGGCGGACCGGCTGGAGACGCTGCTGCGGCGACTGCGCCCGGCGCTCGTGGTGACGGACCGGGAGAGCGCGCTCGCGCTGCCCGCGGAGGGCCTGCCGCTCGCCCTGCTGGACGGTGCGGCGTTCCCCCGCGCCGAGTCGGCGGACTGCCTCGCGGACGCGGCGTACATCATCCACACCTCGGGCTCCACCGGCCTGCCCAAGGCCGTGGTGGTCGGCCGGGCCGCGCTGGCCCACCACGCCAAGGTGACGGCGGAGCGGTTCGGGCTGACGCGCGACGACCGGGTGCTGCTCTTCGCCCAGCCCTCGTTCGACGTGGCGCTGGAGGAGGTTCTGCCGTCGCTGCTCGCCGGTTCCTGCCTCGTCCTGCCGCAACGGGAGGTGCCGACGGCTCCGGAGCTGATCGCGGTGCTGGCCTCGCGCCGGGTCACGGTCGCCAATCTGCCGACGAGCTATCTCCTGGCAGTGCGCGAGGAGCTGTGCGCCGCGTTCGAGGACGGCCGGTGGGAGCCCCGGCTGCTGGTGTTCGGCGGGGAGCGGCTGCCCGCCGCCGCGCTGCGGGAGGTGCTCGCGGCCACGGACGCCACCGTCCTCAACGCCTACGGGGTGACCGAGGCGACCATCACCTCCACCGTCCACGAGGTGACCCGGGAGGGGCTGGACGAGTGCGCCGAGGTGCCGCTGGGCCGGGTGCTGCCGGGGGTCGGGGTGCACGTCCTGGGCGCCGGGCTGCGTCCGCTGCCCTCGGGGGCGGTCGGCCAACTCGCCGTGTCCGGGGCCGCCCTGGCCGAGGGCTACCTGGGCGGCGAGGAGGCGCGGGCGGCCACCGCGGCCCGGTTCGTCACCGTGCCGGGGCTCGGCGGCGAGCGGGTCTATCTGACCGGCGACCTCGGCCACCGGGGCCACGACGGACTGGTGCACTTCCTCGGCCGCCAGGACAACCAGGTCAAACTGCGCGGCTACCGGATCGAGCTGGAGGAGATCGAGGCCGCCGCCTCGGCCGAGCTCGGCGGCCGGTCGTGCGCGGTCGTCCTCGGCCGGGCCGCCGGCACCCCGTGCCTGGTCGGCTTCCTCGACGGCGGAGCCGAGCCCGACCCCCTGCTGCTGCACAAGGCGCTGTCCGCCCGGCTGCCCGCCGCGCTCGTCCCGTCCCGCTGGATCCGGCTGGACGCCATGCCGCTGCTGTCCGGCGGCAAGCCGGACCGCGCCGCCCTGGCCCGCCTCGCGGCCACCGTCCGGGACGAGGCCCGCGACGGCGCGCCGGATACGGCCGCCCCGGCCGACCCGGCGGTGGAGCTGCTGAGCGAGGGCTGGCAGGAGGTGCTGGGCCACGGCGACTTCTCGCCGTCGTCCCACTTCTTCCAGGTCGGCGGGCACTCGCTGCTCGCCGCCCAGCTCGCCGCCTGGCTGGAACCCCGCCTCGGCGCCCGCCCGCCGCTGCGGGTCCTCTTCCGTCACCCCGTCCTCGCCGAGCAGGCCCGCGCCGTCATGGAGGCGACCCGATGAGCACCTCCCCCTCGTCCGTCCTGGAGCACGAACACCGGGAAATCGTCGACGCCTTCGAGTCGTTCGTCCGCCGGGAGCTCGTACCGCTCGCCGCCGACCTGCCGGAGAGCGGCGAGCTGCCTCCGGCCGATCTACGCGCGTACGTCCGCACCCGCTCGGCCCGGCTGGGCTTCTACGCGGCCGACCACCCCGAGGAGCTGGGCGGCTCCGACCTGCCGTTCAGCGCCGTGGTGCAGCTGCACCACGCGGCGGGCCGCAGCGGCTGCCCGCTGGCCCCGTACGCGCTGGCCGGCTCGGACGGACCGAGCCCGCTGCTGCGGCAGGGCACCGAAGAGCAGATCAAGCGCTACCTGATGCCGCTGGTGCGCGGCGAGGCGACACGCTGCCTGGCGCTGACCGAACCCAACGCGGGCTCGGACGCCTTCCACCTCACCAGCACCGCGACCCGCCAGGAGGACGGCGGCTGGCTGCTGTCCGGCCGCAAGACCTTCGTGAGCAACGCCGGACACGCGGACTTCGCGATCGTGGTGGCCAGGGCCGAGGAGGGTCCGACGGCCTTCGTGGTGGAGATGGACGACCCCCGGCTGCGGATCGGCCAGCGCTACGCCGGCATGTCCGGCGAGGAGCTGTTCGAGCTGGTGCTGGACGAGGTGCGGCTGCCCGCCGACGCGGTCATCGGCGGCGAGGCGGGCGTCGGCGCGGCACTGGGCAACGGCATCGACAGCCTCTCCTGCGGCCGTCTGGTGGTGGCCGCGATGTGCAACGGCATCGCCGAGTACGCCCTCCGCCTAGGCGTGGAGTACGCCCGCGAGCGGCGGTCCTTCGGCGAACGGATCGGCTCCTACCAGCACGTCCAGGAGCACCTGGTGAGCAGCCGGGCGGAGGTGGAGGCGGCCAAGCTGCTGACCCTCGCCTGCGCGCGGCTGGTGGACCGGGGAGTGGAGGCGCCGGAGAACGCGGCGCTGGCCAAGCTGACCGCCTCCGAGACGGCGGTGCGCGTCGTCGACCGCTCGCTGCGGGTGCACGGGGCGACGGGCTGGGTCCGCGGCCATCCGCTGGAGTTCCTGTACCGGTACGTCCGGATGATGACGATCATCGAGGGCACCTCGGAGATCCAGAAGGTGATCATCGCCCGGGCCATGGGCCTGGGCTGAGCGCTCGCCCTTCCGCCACCCCGATCTCTTCGAACCGAGGAATCATGACCACTGCATCCATCGCCTACGGCGCGGCACCGGCCGCCCCCGGCTGGGACGACGTCCTGGCCCGCTACGCGGACCGGGTCCTGCAGGACCCGAAAGCCCCCGCCGTCGAGGACGGCGAACTGACCTGGACCTACGGAGAGTTGGACGCGCTGGCCGAGCGCACCGCCGAGGCGCTGCGCGACCGGGTACGGCCCGGCGACCTCGTCGGCGTGTGCCTGGACCGCTCCGTGGCCCTGGTGGCGACGGCCGTGGCACTGGCCCGCCTCGGCGCGGTCTACCTCCCGCTCGGCCCGCGCCCCGGCGAGCGGCGGCTGGCCGCGGTCACCGACCGGCTGCGCGTGGCCTGCCTCATCGGGACGGCCGAGGTGCTGCCGCGGGCGTACCGCCCGGACGAGACGCCCCTGCCCCTGCCCGAGCGGGGGGCGAACGCGGGCGGCCCGGCCCTCGCCGCCTTCCCCGCCGAGCCTTCCGCCGCCCTGCGCACGGCACCCGAGGGCGCCTTCTACGCGGTGCTCACCTCGGGTTCGACCGGCACGCCGAAGGCGGTGGCGGTGTCCGGTCCGGCCCTGGCCCACCGGCTGCGCTGGTACGCCGGACGCACCGGATGCGGCCCCGGCGACCGGCACAGCCTGCTGGTCGGCCCCTCCTTCGACCCGCACATCATGGAGCTGTGGACGGCCCTGACCTCCGGGGCGACGCTCACCGTCCCGCCGGACGCCGTCCGCTGGGACCCGGACACCCTCACCGACTGGTGGCGGAGCGCGGGCGTGACCGTCACCATCCTGCCCACTCCCCTGGCCGAACTCGTCATGGAGCGGCCCTGGCCGCGCGATCTGCCGCTGCGCCATCTCCAGACCGGCGGCGACCGGCTGCGCCGCCGCCCCGGGACGGACGTCACCGCGCAGGTCGACAACGCCTACGGCCCGGCCGAGGCGACCGTCCTGGTCACCACCCACGAGCTGACGGGTGCCGCGGAGGACGGTCTGCCGCCGATCGGCTCGCCGGTGGCGGGTGTGGCGCTCTGTGTCACCGACGACGGGGGCCGGGTCGTGCCGCGCGGAGAGGAGGGCGAACTGCGCGTCGGCGGGGCCGGGCTGGCCCTCGGCTACCTCGACGAGGAGCTGACGGCCCGGCGCTTCGTGGCACCGCCTCCGGAGCTGACCGGCACCGACCGCGTCTACCGCACCGGGGACCGGGTGCGGATGCGGGAGGACGGCGTGCTGGAGTTCCTCGGCCGTCTCGACGAGCAGCTGAAGATACGGGGCGTACGGATCGAACCGGCCGAGATCGAGGCGGTGTTCGAGCGCGATCCGCGCATCCTGCGCGCGGCGGTGGCGGTCAAGAGCTCGGAACGGGGAGGCAGCCTGTTGATCGCGTTCGTCCGCACCGCACCCGGCCAGGAGGCCCCTGACGAGGCCGAGCTGCTGGCATCGGCGAGCGAATGGCTGCCGGAGCAGGCCGTGCCGTCGGCGGTCCGGTGCGTCGACGCCTTCCCGCTCGACGCGAACGGCAAGGTGGACCGTGCCGCACTGCTCGCCGCGCGGCACCCGGAACCCGCCGCGGCTCGGACGGCGGAGGGCTCCCCCACCGAGGAGCTGGTCGTCGGCCTGTGCCGCGAGCTGCTGGGCAACCCGGAGATCGGCCCCGGCGACAACTTCCTCGGCGCGGGCGGCGATTCGCTGACGGCGGCCCGGCTGCTGACCGCCTTGGAGGAGGAGTGCGGAGTGCGGCTGCGGGCACCGCAACTGCTGCGCCAGCCGGATCTGCGCGCCATCGCGGCACTGCTGGACGACACGGTCCGTCCGGCGTCCGGGAGCGACGCCCGAAGCACGCCGCAGGGTTCCGGGGGCACCGGCCCCCAGGAGAAGCGGCCGACGAGCGAAACCGACCGGCCCGGCGGCGTACTCGGCCGGATCATCGACCACGCCGCCGACACCCCCGAGGCCCTGGCCGTATGGGACGGCACCCAGGCGCTCACCTACCGCGAACTGACCGCCGCCGCCCAGCGCCTGGCCACCACCCTCCGCCACCGCGGCGTCACCCCCGGCACCGCCGTGGGCCTCCTGCTGCCGCACTCGGTGGGCGTCGTCGTCGCCAAGCTCGCCGTCTGGTGGGCGGGCGGCCACTACGTCCCGCTGGACGCGGCCTACCCTCGCGCGCGCACCGAGACGATGCTGGCGGACTCCGAAGCTGTCCTCGTCGTGGGCCAGAAGGACCTGCTGGAGACCGCCGGCATCGCGGCCGGCCGGTCCCTGGCCGTCGCCGCGGGCGGAGCGCCCGAAACCGGCCCGGATGAGCCCCTGCTGGGGCCCTGCTCCTACGATCCGGACGCGCTCGCCTACGTGATGTACACCTCGGGCTCGACCGGCCGCCCCAAGGGAGTGGCGATCCCCCAGCGGGCCGTGGCCGAACTGACCGTCGACCCGGACTATGTGACGATCACCGCCCGCGACCGGATGCTCTTCCACTCGCCGCTGACCTTCGACGCCTCCCCCTTCGAGGTGTGGGTGGCGCTGGCCAACGGGGCCGCCGTGGTCGTGTCCACCGCCGACCGGCAGTCCCTGGAGAGCCTGGGCCGGGACGTGGAACGGCTGGGCGCCACCGCGGCGTTGCTGACCGCTGCGCTCTTCCACCACCTGGCCGAGCGCGGCTCGTCGGTCTTCGCCGTGCTGCGCACGCTGCTCGTCGGCGGCGAGGCGCTGTCGGCGCGGCACGCGCGCGCCGTGCTGCGCGAGTACCCGTGGCTGGAGCTGGTCAACGGCTACGGTCCGACCGAGGCGACCACCTTCGCCACCTGCCACCGGGTGCGCGAAACCGACTGCGACGGCCCACCGCCCATCGGCCGCCCGGTCGCCGGGGCGACGGCCCACGTCCTGGACAAGCACGGCGAACCACTGCCGCCGGGCGCCCGCGGCGAACTGTGGCTCGGCGGCTCCCGGCTCGCCCGGGGCTATCTGCGCCAGCCCGAGCGCACGGCCGAGAGCTTTGTGGAGCACCCTTCGCTGGGCCCGCTCTACCGCACCGGCGACCTCGCCTCGGCGCGTCCCGACGGCGTCCTGGAGTTCCACGGCCGCCTGGACGACCAGGTGAAGGTCCGCGGCTACCGCATCGAGCCCGGCGAGATCGAGCACGCGCTGCGCTCCCATCCGCAGGTGTCCGACGCGGCGGTCACCGTGGTGCGGCACGACGCCGGGGACGCGCGGCTGACGGCCTTCGTCGTCCCCGCGGACGGCGCCCGTCCCGCCCCCGCCGAGCTGCGCGACCACTTGGCGGACCGGCTTCCCCCGCACCTGCTGCCCAACGCGTGGTCGGTCGTCACCGCTCTGCCGCTGACCCCCTACGGCAAGGTCGACCGCCGCGCCCTGGCCGAACTCCCGCAGCCCGGCGGACCCGAGGCCCCGGACAGCGGTGAGCTGACGCCGATGCAGCAGGCGGTGGCGGATGCCTGGGGACGCGCCCTGGAGCGCGAAGTTGCCGACCCCGACGCCGACTTCCTGGCCCTGGGCGGCCATTCCCTGCTGGCACTCGGCATCGTGGACGACCTCCGCGAGGACCTGGGGGTGGACCTCCCGCTCGCGGCGTTCTTCTCCTCCCCCACCGTGGCCGGGCAGGCACGGCTGATCGAGGACGAGCTGGCCAAGGCGTACGGCGCGGAGACCGAGGGCGGCCGATGAGCATCACCGAGGACACCGCGCGCCAGGAGGCACTGCTCCGGCTGGCCCGTGCCCGCCGGGCCGACGCCGGCAAGGAACCTGCCCGTCCGACACGGGGGCGCGCGCCGCTCTCGCACGCCCAGCACCGCATGTGGCTGATGGAACGCCTGGGCCACACCGGCCCCCAGTACCACGTGCCGTTCGCGACCCGGGTGCGCGGCCCGTTCGATCCGGACGCATTCGCCCGGGCCCTGACCGGCCTGGTGCGCCGCCACGAGGTGCTGCGCACGCGCTACCGCGAGAGCGACGGCGAGCCGTACCAGGAGGCCGTCCCGGCCGGGCCCGTCGCGGTGCCGACGGTGGAGGCGCCGGGCGACGCCGACCGGCTGCTGCGCGAGGAGGCGTCCCGCCCCTTCGATCTGACGGCCGGGCCGGTGCTGCGGGCCCTGCACCTGCGGCACGCACCCGACGACCACACCGTGCTGCTGACCTTCCATCACATCGCCATCGACGGCGGGTCGCTGGAAATCGTCGCCCGGGAGCTGGACGACCGCTACCGGGCGGCGCTGGCGGGGGGCGAGGCGGAGCCGGAGAGCGAGGCGCCGAGCTACGCGGACTTCGCGTGGCGGGAGCGGGCGGCCTCCGCAGCGCTCGCCCCGGGGCTTGCGTACTGGTCCGAACGACTCGCGGGCGCACGACCGCTGGCCCTGCCACGCAAGGGCGACGGCCGTGGTGAGGGACGCATCGTCGCCGAGCCGCTGACGGACGGGGCCGTCGAGAGCTTGCGCGCGACGGGGCGTACGCACCGTGCCACCCTCTTCACCGTGGTCCTCGCCGCGGCGTTCGCCGCGCTGTGGGAGACGACCGGCGAACGGGACCTGGTCATCGGCTGTGCCAGCGGGCACCGCGACCGGGCCGGGACGCGGGGGCTGGTCGGCCTGTGCGTCAATACGCTTCCCGTCCGGCCGGACCTCCGCGGCGCCGGGGACTTCACCACTGTGCTGTCCCGGGTGCGGGACGAACTGCTGGCGGCGCAGGACCACCGCCAGGTCCCCTTCGACCTGATCGTGGAGCGACTGGGCGCGGCCGCCCGGGACGAGGCGGGCAATCCCCTGGTGGGCGTGACCGCCGACGTACTGGGCGAGCCGGTCTCCCTGCGGCCGGCCGGAGCGGAGTGCGAGCCCGTCGACATCCGGCTGGGGACGGCCAAGTTCGGGCTCGGCTTCTATCTGGAGGAGGCCACCGACCGTACCGGTCCGCGCTGCCTGGTGCAGTACGACCCGGCACGGCTGGACGAGGAGACCGCCCGCGGGCTGCTGCGCGCCTTCGCCGACCGGCTCGCCTCCCCCGGGCGGCCGCTGTCCCCCGCCGGAGCGCACACCGGCCGGGCGCCCGAAGCCCCCGTGGTGGCGGATGCGCGGACGAGTGCCGCCACGTCCGCCGTCGGCGCGGTGTTCGGCGAGCTCCTGGGCCAACCGGCCGGCCCTGAGGACGACTTCTTCCTCCTGGGCGGGCACTCCCTGCTGGCGGTCCGGGTGGCCGACCGGCTGCGGGAGGAGTTCGGGGTGCCGCTGACGGGTCTGGACGTGCTGGAGCACCGCACGCCGCGGGGGCTCGGTGCGCTGCTCGACGAGCGCGCCCGGCAGCGCTCGGCCTCACGGCCCGCCCGCCGTACGTCGGCGCCCCGCACCGGGACCGTCCTGGTCACCGGAGGCACCGGCGGCGTCGGCGCGTTCGTCCTGCGGGAGCTGGCCGGGCGGGGCCGCCCGGTCCGGGCGCTGGTGCGGCCGGAGTCGGCACACCTGGTGGCGGGCGAGGGGGTCGAGATCGCCGAGGGCGACCTCGCGGACCCCGACAGCCTGCGCGCGGCCACCGCCGGGGTGGACTCCGTCATCCACGCCGCCTGCACCTTCACCTCGCCGGAGGTGGACGTGGCGGCGATGCGGACGCTGCTGGACGGGCGGCGCGAGGGCTCCTTCGTCTTCGTCAGCAGCGTGGACGCCTACGGCAGGCCGCCGGTGGCCGAGGTGACGGAGGGCACGCCGTCCGCCGAGCCGCTCACCTCGTACGGACGGGCCAAGCTCGACTGCGAACGGATGCTCCTGGAGACGTTCGGCGACCGGGGCGGGGCGAGCGCGGTACGCGCGCCCATCGTCTGGGGCGCCCATCCCCGGCTGCGCGACCAGCTGCGCTGGGGCGCGACCGGCACCCTCTACCAGGCCGCCCTGGCCGGGGCGCCGGTCGCGCTGCCTCCGGCGGGCGCCGTCCCGGCCTCGGGCGACCTCTGGTCCGGCGCCCCGTGGGTGCACGCCGCCGCGTTGGCGCGCGCCTTGGTGCACTGCCTGGAGCGGCCGGTGAACGGGATGGCCAACGCCATCGGGGGACACGTCGGCTGGGCCGAGTTCGCGGCCGAACTCGTACGGCTGCTGGACAGTCCCAGTGACGTCCGCCCCGCAGCCGGGACCGCTCCCGGCCTGGTGCACCGTCACCGCTACCGCGCCGACACGCTGGCCGGTCCACTGGCCGAACGGCCGGGCGAGGACTGGCGGTCGGTGGTCGCGGAGATGCTGCGCGTCTGAACCGCCTCGCGTGGGGGCGAGTGTTCACCACCCGCCCCCACGCGAAGGTCGGTCCGCGAGGACAACAGGGCTCCTCACACAGCCCAGGGTGCGGGCGGGCCATGACTCAGGGGCGAATCAGGGGTCCGGCCAGGGTGATCACTGATGGGCAACGGCGGCTGCTCCCAGCAGAGTTGACCTTGTCGACAGCCCCGTCACCGATGCCCTGGAGGAACCTCGATGCGTACCCGCCTCGCCCTCACCACCCTTGCCCTGGCCACCGCCGTCACCGCCGGCGCGGCGGCAGCCGCGACCCCCGCCCGGCCGGACCCCGCGCAACAGGGGCTGGAGACACTGCTGCACTCCAATGGCGCACCCGGTGCGCTGGCGAGCGTGATGGACCATAACGGGAACCTCCATACCTATACCGCGGGGGTCGGGGACCGGGACACTCACGCGAAGATGCCCCGGGACGGCCAGGTGCGGATCGGCAGCATCACCAAGACGTTCACCGCGGTCGTCGTGCTGCAGTTGGTCGGAGAGGGCAAGATCGGCCTGGATGAACCGGTCGAGACCTACCTGCCGAATCTCGTGCGCGGAAAAGGGATCGACGGACGTCACATCACGGTACGTCAGCTCCTGCAGCACACCAGCGGACTTCCCGACTACGAGGACGACGTCACCGACGACATCCTTCAGCGCCGCTACCTCCGCCCCCGCGACGCCCTGGACGTCGCCCTCGGGCACGAAGCCGTCTTCGCCCCCGGAGAGAAAGGGAAGTGGGGATACAGCAGCACGAACTACCTGGTGGCCGGGCTGATCGTGGAGAAAGTCACCGGACGGCCCCTCGCCGAGCAGATCGACAGGCGCGTCATCCAGAAGATCGGGCTGCGCCACACCTACTTCCCCGCGCCCGGCGAGACCACCATCCGGGAACGCCACCCCCAGGGCTACCGCCAGGAATCCCCGGGCGCCCTCCTGCGCGACGTCACCGAGATCGCCCCCTCCGCGTCCTGGGCGGGAGGCGCGATGGTCTCCACCGAATCCGACCTCAGCCGCTTCTTCTCCGAGCTGCTGAAGGGCGACGGCAACCGCCTCCTCGACAAGAAGCAGCTCGACCAGATGCGCACCACCGTTTCCATGGGGAGAGACGGCTACAACGCCGGCCTGGGAATCTTCAGCACGCCACTGCCGTGCGGCCGCGAAGGCGGCCGCGTCGCCTGGGGCCACAACGGCGGCATCCCCGGCTACGGGACCTGGGCCGCAGCCACTGACGACGGCCGTGCCGCGAGCGTCTCGATGACCCTTGAACCGAGGACCGGTGAAGCCATAAAGCACCTTGAGGAAGCCATGAACGCGGCCCTGTGCTCCTGAACCACACTCCCCGACCGACAAGGGCACTCGCTCCCCATGGCCTTCCGCCACAGGATCGACTTCCGTGTGCGGGTCGTCAGAACATGCGCGGTTGACCATTGGACGCACTGAGCCCGCCGTCGACGGGAATGTGGGCGCCGTTGACGAAGCGGGCGTCGTAGCCGGCCAGGAAGGCGATGACATCGGCGACTTCGGCCGGTTCGGCGGGGCGCCGCATCGGGATCCGCTGGCGGAACGCAGCGAGCATGTCCGCATTCTCGAAGATGGGCGCTGCCACCGGGGTGCGGGTGAGGCTCGGGTGTACGGCGTTGACGCGCACGCCCTCGTGGCCGTGGTCGAGTGCCATGGCGTTGGTGAGGTTGACCAGTGCCCCCTTGGCGGCGTTGTAGGCGGCCAGGCCCCAGTCCGCGCCGAGCCCGGACACCGAGCCGACGTTGACGATGCAGCCCCCGACACGACGCAGATGGGGCAGCGCGGCCCTGGACGCGAAGAAAACACCGTCGACATCGACTGCGAAGACGCGGCGCCAGGTGGGGGTGTCGGTGTCCTCGACGGTCCCGGGCACGCCGATGCCCGCGTTGTTGACCAGCACGTCCAGCCGGCCGTATTCCTCGGCCACCCCAGCGATCAGCGCGGTGATCGCGGACTCGTCGGAGACGTCCGCGACGTGTGTGACGATCGTGGAACCGGCGGGAGCACCGGCGACAGCCGTCTTCAGCTTGTCCTCGGTCCGCCCGACGGCGATCACCGTGGCACCCTCGCGCCCGAGGCGATACGCGGTGGCGGCGCCGATGCCGGACCCACCGCCGGTGACGACCACTACCTTGTCAGCGAATCGGTTCCCGTCCACAGCCGCTCCTCATCGGTTTGTGATGGCCCGGCACGACATGGGGTGGGAGCATGCCGCCGCGTACCACATTCGCATCTGCGGCCGGTCAGTACGTAGTGCCGAACTCGTCGATCTCAGTGGGAGCGACGCGGCGGCACGGCAAACCACGCCGAATCGATGCGTCTGGAGCGGACTGACGGCGTCAAGGTTGAGCCAAGCAGTTGCGTCGATGCGCAAGTACAGGGCAGACTGCTAGGCGTTTGAGGAAGACACCTCGTTCGGTGAGGCGTCTGTACGGACACAGGCCACTGACCCCACGACGTCGAGAGACGCCCAGGTTCAGGACAGATCTCCCCGGCCTAAGGGGTGATCCCAAGTGGCTTCCCCACAAAGGGGATTACGCCGTGCAGTGCCAAAGCTCTGACGAGTGGGGGTGAACCGGCCGCAAGGGGCCGGTCCGCTCTTTGCCGAGTCGTATGGCGCCCGCGTGCGCCCTGGCCGGGAGGAGGCGAGAGATGGATTGCAGTCACAGTAGTCCGGGTCATCATCGGCCCCGTCTCCGCCTGTCCTCGCTTCTGCCCGGCATGCGGTAACCACCTTCTCTGCGCGCACTCGCGTGATCGCCCTGGCACCCGTGCGGCCTGATGCCGCCCCGGGCCGTCGGGCTGCGCGCTCGCAGGGGGGGGATTGCTGCCGCGTGCCCCACCGCCTCCCCCCGCCGGGGGGCCCGGGAGGTCTGTCATGACCGAAACGACGATTACCAGTCCGGCCGCTCCGGAGCCGCGTACCGCGGTGCTGGACGACGCCCACGTCGGAGATATCCGCGGCGCGCTGGGCACCATCAAGCAGGGCGACAACGCCCCGCGCCGTGGCATACCCGCCAAGTTGAAGACGCTCCTGGCCATCATCGGCCCTGGCCTGATCGTGATGGTCGGCGACAACGACGCCGGCGCCTTCGCCACCTACGGCCAGGCCGGGCAGAACTACGGCACCACCCTGCTGTGGACCCTGCTCCTTCTTGTCCCTGTGCTCTATGTCAACCAGGAAATGGTGCTGCGCCTCGGCGCGGTCACCGGGGTGGGGCACGCGCGGCTGATCCTGGAGCGGTTCGGGAAGTTCTGGGGCGCGTTCTCGGTCATCGACCTGTTCCTCCTCAACGCCCTGACCATCGTCACCGAGTTCATCGGCGTCACGCTTGCCGTCGGTTACCTGGGGCTACCGAAGACGGCCAGCGTGCTCGTCGCGGCGGCAGTCGTGATCGTCGCCGCTTCCACCGGGTCGTTCCGCCGCTTCGAGCGCACCGCGGTCATCCTGTGCGCCGGATCTCTGCTGCTGGTGCCGATCTACTTCCTCGCCCACCCCGCCACCTCTCAGATGGCGCACGACTTCGTCGTTCCCGGTATGCCGCACGGCTCGCAGCTCTCCGACGTGATGCTGCTGATCATCGCGATCGTCGGCACGACCGTCGCCCCGTGGCAGCTGTTCTTCCAGCAGTCCTACGTCATCGACAAGCGCATCACCCCGCGCTTCATGCGCTACGAGAAGGCCGACCTGTGGCTCGGCATCGTCATCGTGGTCATCGGCGCCGCAGCCATGATGGGCTTCACCGCCGCCGCCTTCACCGGCACCAAGGAGTTCGGCAACTTCGACGACGCCGCCGGGATCGCGCACGGCCTGGAGGCCTACGCGGGCAAGACGGCCGGAGTCCTGTTCGCCATCGCCCTGCTCGACGCCTCGATCATCGGCGCCTCCGCCGTGTCACTCTCCACCGCTTACGCACTCGGTGACGTGCTGGGCCTCAAGCACTCCCTGCACCGTGGGGTCAGGGGCGCCAAGGGGTTCTACGCGATCTTCGCCGGTGTCATCCTGGCCGCCGCCATCATCGTGATCATTCCCGGCTCCCCGCTCGGCCTGCTCACCGAGGGCGTCCAGACCCTGGCCGGCGTGCTGCTGCCCTCGGCCTCGGTCTTCCTCCTCCTGCTCTGCAACGACAAGGCCGTCCTCGGCCCCTGGGTCAACGGCCGCTGGACCAACGTCTTCACCTCGCTGGTCGTCGCCGTCCTCGTCACCCTGTCGGTCATCCTGACCGCGGCCGTCCTCTTCCCCGGCATCACCACCGCCGCGATCCTCGACATCATGGCCATCTGCGGCGTCGCGGGCATCCTCGCCCTGGGCTACGCCGAGACCCGCCGTCGGCGCAAGGGCTGGGCCCGCACGGGGCACGTCATCGACCGTACGGGCAGGGGTGCCTGGCGGATGCCTCCGCTGGACCAGCTCCCCAAGCCCGTCATCTCCACCGGCCGCAAGGTCGGCCTGACCGCCCTGCGCACCTACCTGCTCGTCGCGATGATCCTGGTGATCGTCCGCATCGCGCAGCTCGCGCTCGGCCACTGACCCGTCCCAGGTGGCAGCGGGCCCTACCCGCCCGCTGCCACCGCACCAGCCACCGACTTCCCCAGCGGAAGGGAGGGCATCGTGCGCCTTCTCACGCACACCACCGAGCTCACCGCTCCGGCCCGCCGACGCCCGCATGCCACCGGCCACCACACCGACCCCACTGAACACGCCTGCCCGCACGTGAGCCTGGTCCTGGGCGACGGGCCCGAGCGGGACTACCGGCTGGACGACTCCAGCACCTGCCCCCGGCCCTATGCCGCACACGCCGCCTACGACCCGCGCGTGCACCTCGCCTACATCCTCGCCCGGCAGGGCCACGACGCCCACTGGCTCGCCCGCTTCACCGGACTGCCGCTGCCCGCCGCGTACCGCATCGCCGGAGCCGCCGCACTGTCCCGCGCCTGACGGCCCTCCCTGCCGAAACGTCCCGCCATCCCTTGCCCGCCGCCTGCCTCCCCGCAGGCGCGCCGCCTCACGGAGGTGACCTTCACATGTCCGCCCTCACCACCATCCACACGCGCCACCGCTCCGCACACCGCCACGGCGCCGTCCTGGCCTTCCTCGCCACAGCCGTCCGGCGCATCGCCGACAGCCCCCTCGACAGCAGCGTCCTGCGCGCGGCCCCCGTTACGGCACCCACCCCCAGAGCTGCCGCACACGACCAGCCCGAACGCCCGCACGCCCACTGGCACATGGTCACCGGCCCCGACGGCCGCCGGCACCTCGAAGCCGTCTGGCACCTGACCCACTGACCCGACCCGGCTCCCCGGGAAACAGAGAGGAGACGCCGACATGTCCTTCCCGGCCGGCCTGCTGCTGGAGACCGTCGAGCGGCTCATCGACACCGCCCAGCACACGACCACCGACTCCCCCCTGCACGGCGTCGCGCACGTCATGTGCGACAGCGACAGGGAACCTCGCGTACGCGAACGGCTCACCCAGGCCCTGACCGGCGACGACGTCCGTCTGACGGAGATGTCCAGCCGAAGCGACAAGCCCGGCTTCACGCTCCTGGAAGCGGCCTTCGCGACCCAAGGGCCCGTCACCGCGGCCCTGTCGCAGCTGCTCGCCCTGGTCTGGCTCGAACCCGCCGTCAGCGACCTGCACTGGCACCTGAACCAACTGCCCCTGCAACCCCACTCCGACGACAGGGATCTTCCACGAGCCCCCGTGCACCGCCTGCACGGTCTCGTCGTCGATCTCGAACGCCGCTCCGTCTCGGTCCTCGGCCGTCCGGTCAAGCTGACCTGCATGGAGTTCGAACTCCTCGCCCACCTCCTCGCCCACCCCCAACGGCCCTTCAGCCACGACCAGTTGATGCAGCTGGTGTGGCAGCAGTGCGCCGTGGGCGAGAAGCGCACGGTCGACGTCCACATCGGCAGTCTGCGGCACAAGCTCGGCCCCCGTCATGGAGCCGTCGTCATGAGCGCGGGACAAGCCGGATACGTACTCGACCCGACGAAGGCGGCACCGCGAACGCACGGTGCCCACTGATCCGTCCACCCCGTCGACACCCGACGGGACGTACCCAAGAGGGGGTGCCACCATGCGCTTTCTTCCCCGACACCTGCACAGGACGACCGGGTCGCCCGCCCGCGCCACTCGGGCCGGAGCCGACGGCCCCGGCGCCCGTGCCACGGTGCACGTGCTGTGCGACGCCCGGAACGAGGCCAAGGTGCGGGCCCTGTGCGTACTCGGCCTCAAGCCCGGCATACACCTGCTCGGCCTGCGTACCGGCCAGGACCATGACTCCGCTGTCCACGTGTGGGTCACCCTCGCCGTCGACGGCCCCGCCGCCGTCCTCCTGGAACAGCTGATCACCAGGCTGTCCGCGGAAAGCGACGTACGTGACCTGCACTGGCGCCTGCACGGCGCGCAGGCTCCCCGGCACAGCAGGGAGGCCGTCGCGTGAACCCCACCCGTATCGGCCCCACCACGACAGCACCGCACCGGAACCGTACGGGTACCGGCCACGCGGCCGGCCGGACTGCGGCGCCGGACCCGTTCGAAGCCGTCCGCATGGTTGTGGTGCTCAAAGCCGTGGCGGATCCGACCAGGCTCCGGCTGCTGTGGGCGCTGAACCAGAAGGAACAGTCGGTGGGACAACTCGCGGAGATGGTCGGCTCGCACTACGCCGCGGTCTCCCAACACCTCGCGCGACTGCGTGCGGTGGGCCTGGTCACCTCCCGCCGCGAGGGGACGCGTATGTTCTACCGGACCACGGACGAACACGTCCCCTGGCTGCTGGAGGAGGCCGCACTCGTCGGCCGCCGGGCCACGGGCGAATAGTACGGCCGTGCAACGCCCGGCACCGCAGTCCCCAGATCACCCCACACACCAGCAAAGGCCCTGGCATGCTCACCGCACTTGATCACATCCAGCTCGCAGCCCCCGCCGGCAGCGAGGACCTCCTGCGCGCCTTCTACATCGACGCCCTCGGCATGAAGGAAGTCCCCAAGCCACCCGTCCTCGCCGCCCGTGGCGGGTGCTGGTTCACCGCCGCCGACGGACGCGTCCAGCTGCACCTGGGCATCGAAGAACCGTTCCGCCCCTCGGCCAAGACCCACGCCGGGCTCCGCGTCACCGGCATCGACGCCTTCGCCGCCTGGCTCGCCTCCCACGGCGCCCAGGTCGTCTGGGACGACAACCTCCCCGGATACCGCCGCTTCTACAGCCAGGACCCGGTGGGCAACCGCCTGGAATTCCTGGAGCCCAAGCCCTGACGACCCGCCCCGGCCCCTCTCCCCTGTTCCGCCCAGCACGCCAGGAGCAGCCATGTACCTGAGCTACCCCCGACTCCAGCGCCTCCACAGCGGCTGCCCGTCCGCCGCCCCAGCGGACATGCGTCCCTCCCGTGGCCCGGACCCCCGTTCCTCACGGCTCGCCACGACCCTCCCCGTCCGATCCGGAGCCCTCGTCATCGACCGGCTGCAACGGACCGCCGTCATCGGCGGGCGACAGCTCGACCTGACGTACGTCGAGTTCGAACTCCTCGCCCACCTGGCCTCCCGCCCCCGCCAAGTCCACACCCGCCACCAGCTCATCAGCGCCGTATGGGGCCGGCCACCCGTCGGCGAGACCCGCACCATCGACGTCCACATCGCCCGTCTCCGCCGCAAATTCGGACCGGAACACCGCGCCACCCTCACCACCGTGCGCAACGTCGGCTACACGTACGACCCGACACGGAAGGCGCCCTGACCACAGGAAGAGATCCGGCCCAGGTCTTTGACCTGGGCCTTTGTCAGGCCGGACGACGGCCGGGTGCCGCTCGAGCGGGCATGGGTGTCCCGCTCCGAACGGTGTCGCGCGACGGGACCGTCCAACGGGCCGCCCGCACGATGGAGTACGGGCGGCCCGCAGTACTCACATCGGGTTGCAGGTGCACCGGCCGCAGGCGCACCTCCTTCAAGTACCGCGAGTTCGGATATCGGCTGCAGACCCAGGAAACCGGGGTGCTGGTGGCCCAGGCGCTCACCGTGGCCGACCGGCTCGGCCTCTCCGCACGGGCCCATCTGCACTTCACCGATCGACGGGTGAACGCCCTGCTCGGGCTCACCCCGTCCGCGGAAGCGGCCATGGCCATGATCACGCTGGACATGGCCGCGTCGGCCGACGCGGCGGCCGGCCCCCCTGTCACGTACGAGAGTCTCGTCGAGCAGCCCGTGCCGGACCCGTTGTTCGACGTGCCGCCGATCGGGGATCGGCTGCCGGTCACCGCCGCACTGCACGAGGCCGGCATGACCGATACGCAAGGGCCGTCCCCGGGGCCGCCACTCGATCCCCGTCCCGGAGGCAGGGTGATCGCGTTGCCACGGGTGCCGGTGCGTCCCGCCGACGGGATCGACCGCCGGTGCTCCCCGCCCGACGGCTTCCTCCCCGACGCCATCGGC
The DNA here is from genome assembly GCF_003391135.1 of Streptoverticillium olivoreticuli subsp. olivoreticuli. Lineage (GTDB taxonomy): Bacteria > Actinomycetota > Actinomycetes > Streptomycetales > Streptomycetaceae > Streptomyces > Streptomyces blastmyceticus. The sequence goes on from NZ_CP031455.1 coordinate 1,018,185, forward strand.
ATGGCACCGCTCGCCGGCCTGCTGGAGGCGTCCGGCACCGGCTGTCCGGGATCGGTGCACGCAACCGCGCTGTACTGTCTGGCCTCACGCGTCGACGGCATCGCCGCCGGTGCCTACCGGTACGACCCGGCCGAGCACACGCTCACCGAGATCGGCGGAATATCGCACACGCTCGTCGCAGTCCTGTCACGCACGCCAGTGGGTGAGGCGGCGGCCGTGCTGCTGCCCGTCGGTGACCCGCTGGGGGGCTTCTCGCCGTTTGGCGCACGCTGGTACCGGCTGCTGCAGGCCGATGTGGGATTCGCCTTGCAGCGAGGCGCACTGGCCGCCGCCGCGTGCGGCCTCGCGACCCGGATCCACTCCGGTGAAGCCCACGAACTCACCACAGGCCTCGGGCTCGACGGAACCCCTGCCGTACTGTCGGCCTTGCTGATCGGTGTCCCGCGAGCAGCGTCCACATGGGAAGACCGCATGTGGCACCGGCGGTAGTGGCCATGAGTCGGGTTCGGATGCCGCTCCGGGGCTTCTCTGCGGTACGCGTGGTCCTGATGGCAGGTTCCTGGCAGAGGGCTATTTACTGGCGGTGAGGGCCGCTGCTGGTCCGCCGATTTTCGTCCATGTCCCGGTGTCGTTGCTGGATGCCCGGTAGACGGCGCTGTGGTCGGGGGCGAGGCGGTAGATGTGGTCGGTGGTGATGGCGAATTCGGCGCCTGCTTCGCTGACAGGACTCCAGAACTCGGGGGTTCGGGTGTAACGCAGGAGGGTGCCATGGTCCGGGCTGGTGGCGAACAGGTCGGCCGGCCCCGCATAGAGGTCTGTGGCTCGGCCGCCGATGCGGGTCCAGCTGGTGCTGGCGCCGCCGTCCCATTGGAATACCTCGCTGCGGTCGGGCGCGAGTCCGTACAGGTGAGTACCGCTGACGGCGAAGGTGGCTCCGGCGTTGCCGATGTAACTCCAGAAATCCGTGTTGTGGTCGTAGCGGTAAATGCGGCCGTCACGTGGGTGACTGGCGAAAATGCCGGCTCCGCCGCCGTAAAGGTGCTCGGCCGGGCCGCCGATTTTGGTCCAGCTTGTTCCGGTGCCGCTCCAGAGGTAAACCGCGCTGCGGTCTTCGGCCAGCCGGTACAGGTGGTTGCCGCTGATCGCGAATTCGGCGCCTGGTTCGCTGACAGGTGTCCATTTTCCGGGTGTGCCGGTATAGCCGAGCAGCTGCTTGTCGTCGGCACGGACGGCGAACAGGCCGGCGCCTCCGGCCAGGACCGTTCGAACGGATCCTCCTATGCGGGTCCAGTCCGTGCCGTGTCCTTGCCACTGGTAGACGGCTTGGTGGTCCGGGGCTACCGCGTACAGCGCGCCGGCCGGGGAGGGTACGACGACGGGACTCTCCTGACTGGCGGCGTCGGCCGAAGGGCCTTGCGTGTTGTCCCTCCATGAGCTTCTCGAGGCGTCAGGCGAAACCGACGCAACTGCCGGGGTTGCGGGCGAAGACGGAGAGGTCAGCGAGGCTCCGGCTGAGCCGGAGGGCACGACCGAGGCGCCGGGCTCTGAAGGAGAGAGGCCGGGGAGCGCACTGGCTGCCGATGACACATAGGGGCCTGCTGCTTGAGGCGGCGCCGCTCCCGGGGCGGGCGCCGGCGTCCTGAGGTGTACGCCGACCAGGACACCGGCTACCACCAGAACCCCCGCTGCGGCCACGACCGCTCCGTTCCGCGCTGCGCGGCTCCGGTTTCCCGGCCTTCGGCCGTCGTCGCGCGGCGAGCTGATGCACACTCCTTCGAGCGGGGCCATCGCGCTGGTCAGACGTTTGTCCGGAGCCTGGACCACCTCGCCGCGGACAAACCTGGAGTCGGACGGGCCCAGAACGGAGGGAGCCAGCCGACCCACCGCTTGGTCCTGATCGGCCAGGGCCGCTCTCACCCCGACAAGGTCGGCTTCCAAGCGCCACAGCGCGGGCAGACGCGCCTGGACCCCGTCGGCTATCGCCAGCTCGGCACCCTGCCGGCTATCACCGCCGACGTGATCCCGCTGCTCCTGGTCGACCAAGTGCCGGTAGGTTTCCTGCTCCTTGTGAGCTGCCTGCTGTGCAACGTGAGCGCTCTCCCTGACCCGCCGGACCTCGGCCAGGCAACAGGTCGCCTCCTGCAGCCGCGCCCGGCGCGGGCTCGTCCGGTCTGCGTCGACTGTCATCACAGCAGCGGAGACCACGCCGCCTGGATGGCCGCTGGCGAGCTCACCTCGCAGCTCTGCCACGATGGTCAGCAGCACATGGATCAGTTCCTCCGATTCCGCCACGCTCGCCTCGGCCTGCCACTGCGCCTGCCGGGCCCTGTCCAGCGCCTGCCGGGCGGCCGACCGTTCGTCAGCAGGCGGCCGCAGCCCCTCGGCCGCTTGAGTGGCCCGCTCATGCAGATGCCTGGCGCGGCCCAGCAGTGCCAGACGAGTCCGGGGAGCCGCCGGCTGGCCGTGCACGAGGCGCTCGAGCCAGTGCCAGGGGATGTCCTTCTCTCCTGAGCGGTACTGGCTCCAAGTGGTCTTGCTGAGCGGATACCGCCGTGCGAGCTCCCGGACCGTAACGCCGGGAGTCATCTCGCGCACGAACTGGGCCAAGGCGTTGGCCTCTTCCGTCTCACCTTTGAACTGCCCTTGCGGGCGCCCGGCCCTGGCCACCTCTGCCCCCTGTCGCTGTCCGCGGCCAACCCTGATTGTCCGCTGCGCACCTGCGAGTTGACTCCTTGCTGTTGATGGCCAATCAGACCAGCCCGCACGGTGGGTTCTCCACCGCCTCTTCGGACAACTTGGAAGGTTCCGTGGCACAGCTCGACGCGAAGCCGGGTCCGGGCAGCCGGTACGGCGGTCAACACCAGCTGAACTTGAGTGCGCAAGCGACGCATATATGGCAGATGAGGATACGCAACAGGAGTGGGAGAATCATGGTTTACATGATGTTCCACAGCATCACCGTCACGCCGGATGGCACAGCCCCCGCTCGGATCCCCGCCGTGCCGACCCTGAGCGGTATCGGCGGGATTCTGGTCGGATTCATCGAGGCCCCGGTCAAGGAAACTCCAGCGCCTGCGAAGCCCGGTTCGGATCGGCTGGGCGCGAAGACACACGAACCGGCGGGATTTCTCCCGCATCGACCGCATGAACATGACCGATTACCGCAGGGGCCGCACAACCGGATGATGCTGGCACGTATCGACTCATTCATCGACGACAACCTCGGCGATTCTCAATTGTCACCGTCGTTCATCGCCGCCCGCCACCACATCTCCGTACGCACTCTCCACTGGCTCTTCCGGTGCCGGAGGCGGACCGTATCGGCTGCAATCCGCCATAGGCGTCTCGAGCGCTGCAGGGCCGACCTCGCCGATGGCAGCCTGGCGGAAGTCCCCATCCACACCATCGCGGCGCGGTGGGGGTTCACAAGCGCGGCAGGGTTCAGCCGGGCCTTCCGCGGTGAGTATGAAATCACCGCCAGAGACTTCCGTAGTGCGGCGTCCGCACGCCTCGTGGAACGCTGACACAGCCCCTGCTACCGCACCGTCCTCCCGTCAACATGCAGGTCCCTGCGAGGTGTTGGGGTACGTCGTACCGCCGCCCCCGGAGGAGTTCGCCACTTGGGACGAATTCGACCGTTCCCTGCCTCCTGAGGGTCGGGGTTCATGGTTCGCATGTACTGATCCACGGCGTCCTCGCGGAACCGCTATCCCGGCAGCATTGGTGCACGAGATGCGCCCCAGAGCAAGACTCCGTGCGCGCTGTGCTAACGACTGGGTGGGCCGACTGCCAGCACACTCCAAGAGTCGAACTACCGTCACGTGGTCGTGGCCGACGAGCAGTCCTCGCCGGAAGCGGCACGGCGGTACCGCTATGGCCAGTGGCACGGGGCTTGAGGAGGGCAGATGCGTCATAGGGAGGACCTGGCCGACTCGTCGGCCGACGGGGATCAGTCGGCCGGTCCCGAAGGCGCCGGACGGGTCGGCCGCCGGGGCGGGGGCCGCCGTATCGCGGTGGCCCTGACAGTTCTGGCGCCCGTGGTCGCGGGGGTAGTGGCCGTCGCGCTCCGTGCCGCCTCGGCACCGGCCGACGCCCCGGGCAGGACATCGGCCCGACCGGCGGCATCAGTGCTGCGGGAGCCGACCGAAAAAGAGAAGGAGTTGCTCCACAAGGCCGGGCAACTGCTGTTGCGGGACTGTATGCGACGGAAGGGTTTCGAGTACCGGACGTTCGAACGCAACCCGGTGTCCGATGCCCGAGAGTTCCCCTATGTGATCGACGATGTCGACTGGGCCCGTCGGCACGGATACGGCAGTGATATCGAGCGGGCCATGCAGGAGATCCGCAGGAACGACGTCAATCAGCACTACTTCCAGGGCTTGCCGGCCGAGCGGAGGGCAGCGGCACTCGCCGCGGCCAACGGCGCCCGCCCACAGGGGCTCACGGCCAGAACACCCGACGGCATGACGATGACCCGAAGCTCCGCAGGATGCCAGTCGGAAGCCGAAGGCACGCTGTACCAAGATCTTCGGGCGTGGTTCCAGGCTCAGACGACCGCGACAGCGCTGCCGCCCATGCGCAATGAAAAGGTGGCCGCCGAACCAGAATTCGCCAAGGCCACCCGCTCCTGGGCAACGTGCATGCGCGCAGCCGGCCATGACTACGCCGACCCGGCGGCCCTGCGCGCGGCGTTGCCACCGCCTGAGCGTCCCCTGCCCCGGGGCCAAGAGGTCGAGCTGGCGGTCGACGAGGCCGACTGCGCACGGACTTCCGGCCTGGGCGAGACGGCCAGGCGGCTCGACCGCAAACACGACGCCGAGCTGCGCCGGCGGTACCGGACCGAGGTCGAGGCCCGGCTACGGCTCCAGCTGGCCGCGCTGCCCCGCGCCCGGTCGGTCATCGAGGAAGCCGGACAGCGGTGACCGAAGGATGCTGCGCCGCGTGTTCTCTCACCAGCAGCACAACAACGAGAAGGGACATACATGAAATCCCTGCGAACGATTCTGACAGGTGCCGCGATCGCCGCACTGACCGTGACGGCCGCCCCCTTCGTGGCGCAGGCCACTGAGGTCGCACCGCGACCGGGCGGCCAAGGTCACGCCCAGGTCCAGGCGGACGGCAGGCTGTACGCGTACGTCAACAGGAACTACGACTCTGCGGCCGGCTGGTGCAGCTGGCAGGGCGACTCGGCGGACTGGGGAAGCTGCAAGAACTGGACGAGCTCGGTGTGGAACAACCGCTACCCGGGAGCCCTGGATTTCGTCTGGGTCCATTACAACAGCAACAACCAGGGTGCCCGGCGGGGCATCTACAACGGGGTCGCCCTACCAGACCTCCGGGACTGGACCTTCGACGCCGGCACCGGAGCAGGCTCGGGGCAAGCCCTTGACAACAACATAGCCTCACACCAGGTCACCAACGCTCCGTAGGCTACCTGCGCCCCATGGATTCCCCGCCAGGAACACAGGCCGTGGCGTCCGCGCTTGCTGCGCGGACGCCACGGTTCACTGCTGCGACAAACGCGAACAGGGCCGCCGAAGCCTTGGCAGACATCGGCGGCCCCTGGTGACGTCACGCCACTACGCGCCGACGCCTGCCCGGTTCACGGCGTCGACCAGGCTCTTGGGCCGCTGATCGGTCCAGTGCTCCTCGATGTAGGCGAGGCAGGACTGGCGGGATCCTTCCGGATGAACGATGGTCCAGCCGGCGGGGATCGCGGCAAAAGCGGGCCACAGGGAGTGCTGTCCTTCCTCGTTGGCGAGGACGACGTAGGTGCCGCTTTCGTTGTCGAAGGGGTTGCTCATGGTTCAGCTCCTGGGAGTGGAAGAGTTCTGGGTGGTCCGGTCGAGTGCTGCACGCAGAATCGGACCGATGTGGCTCAGGGACTGCGGTCGCATCAGATGGTGGTGTTCGCCGACGATCGGGTGCGCGGTGACCGTGCCGGCCACGTACGGCTCCCAGTCCTTCGCGGAAACGGTCGGGCCCGTGTCGGACGTTGCCGCGGTGAACAGCAGCAGATCGCCGTCGAACCGCTCCGGTGTGAACTTCCGCTGCAGGCCGATGTTGTGGCTGTAGGCGTCGATCATGGCGGTCAGGGCATTGTCCTCCAGGATCTCCGGGGGGAGGAGATTGGTCCGGCGCAGGAGGTCCGCCACGACGTCGCGGGTGAGGTCCTTCCCCTCGAGGTCTTCGGGGCGATAACCGGCCGCGTCGAGCAGGAGTCCGAAGATCTGCTGCTCACCGCCCTCGGGCACTCCCTGCACGGACTGCTCGGCGCGGACATAGGTGTCGAGCATGACCAGCAGCGCCACCTCCTCCCCTTCCTCCCGGAGTCGGGTGGCCATGGCGTGCGCCACCATGCCGCCGAAGGACCAGCCGAGCAGGTGGTAGGGGCCTGACGGCTGGACGGTGCGCAGATGGTCTATGTAGTCGGCCGCCATTTCCTCCAGGGTTGCGGGGAGAGCATGCGGGTCCATCAGTCTCCGCGCCTGCAAGGCGTACAGCGGGCGGTCCTGGCCGAGATGGCTCAGCAGTCCCGCGTAGGGCCAGCTGATCCCGCTGGCCGGATGTACGCAGAACAGCGGGGGGCGACTGCCGCGCTCGCGCAGGGGCAGCAGGGTGTCCAGTGCGGGGCGTGCTTCCTGGGTCTCGTTGAGTTCCTTGGAGAGTTGGGCCGGTGTGGGTGCCTGGAAGAGGGTGCGCAGTTGCAGTTCCACTCCCAGGGTGGCGCGGATCCGGGAGATCAGCCGGGTGGCCAGCAGCGAGTGTCCGCCGAGGTCGAAGAAGTCGTCCTCGGCACCGACCGCGGGGACGCCCAGTACCTGTGCGTACAGGTCGCAGAGGACTTGTTCACCGGGGGTGAGCGGAGGCCGTGAGGTCCCGGCCGCCGGTTCGGGGGCGGGCAGCGCCCGTCGGTCTAGCTTTCCGCTGACGGTCACGGGCAGTTCGGGGAGCACCACCACGGCCGCCGGGACCATGTGCTGAGGCAGCCGCTCGGCGGCGAGGTCACGCACCGAAGCCGCCAGAGCAGCCAACTGCTGAGTGGCCGATGGGTGGTTGGTGAGCGCGGCCCCGGGGACAACCGCCGGTTGGTACGCCTCGACGTGCGCCCCGCCGGCCGGGATCTCGGGATCGAGGAACACCACGTCGAAGTGGTCGGCTTCGGCGGACCAGGTCGTGATGGTGCGGTATCCGAGTTCTTCGCCCAGCTGGTGCAGTGTCTCGGGGTCGATGCTTCCCGGGTGCTCGGAGCTGTTGAGTTCGCGCTGCGCGTCCGCTACCGGATGCGCGGCGTGGACCGCGCGCCATGCGGCTGCTTCACCGGCGATCCGCGCATTGGGGATGGCGGATATACGCAGACCGGGACGGCGCCGGGTTGCCAGGTAACCCTTCAACTCCTCTGTGCTGCTCATCTCTCCGCCCCAGGGCAGGCTCGTCATGGGCTCCTGGTCCGCCGGGGCGGCGGAGACCGGGCTTGTGGGGCTCTTGTGGAGGATGGCGTCGTAGCGGTGCCGGGTGAGTTCGTTGTGGTTCCGGCCCCGCTTGAGACGGATGTCCACGGCAGCGACAGCCGGCAGCTGCGAACGCAGGCTGGTGAAGAACTCCGGCGCGATGAGCAGTTCCTTCTCGAACAGCAGATCGTGCTCGGCCGCCCGGCGCACATCGGCCGACTGCGCGGTGGCGGTCGTGCGGTGGAGCTGCACCGCGGTGCGCAGGTAGCGGGCCAGCCGCAGATTGCGTACATCGCCGACGAAGATCCGGCCGCCCGGAGCGAGGAGCTCGACCGCCGAGCCCAGCACCTCGGCCAGATAGTCGGCGTGCGGGAAGTACTGGATCACCGAGTTCACGACGATCGTGTCGAAGAAGCCGGTGGGCAGGCCGCTGAAGTCGTCGGCGGCCCGGCAGCGCAGCTGTACCCGGTCGGCCAGGTCGGGTCGGCCGGCGATCTGCCGGCCGAGGCGCTCGATCACCGCGGACGAGATGTCCGTACCCCAGTAGGTCTCGCAGTGCGGTGCCAGATGGGCGAAGAGCAGCCCGCTGCCGATGCCGATCTCCAGAATCCGCTGCGGCTCGAGTGCGCTGATGCGCTCGATGGTGCCCTGCCTCCACTCGCGCATGTGGTCCAGTGGGATGGGCTCGCCGTCATAGCTGCTGTTCCATCCGGAGAAGTCCTCCCCCAGCGGGACGGCTTCGGGTTCCTGGCCGTAGACCGAGTTGTAGATGTCCCGCCACTCGTCGACGTGTTCTGTGCTGCGCGGGTTGTCGGCGTCTGCTGTGGGTGTGGTGGGGGTGACGTAGCCGACGAGTCGGTGGTTGCCGGGCTGGTCTTCGCGTACGACGACCGCGGCCTGCGCGACGCCCGGATGGGCGGCGAGGGTGGACTCGATCTCACCGGGCTCGATACGGAAGCCGCGGATCTTGACCTGGTCGTCGGTACGGCCGAGATACTCGAGCTGACCGTCATCGCGCCAGCGGGCCATGTCACCGGTGCGGTACATACGCTCACCACGAGCACCGAAGGGGTTGGCGACGAAGCGCTCGGCGGTCAGACCCGGACGGCCGAGGTAACCACGCGCGAGCCCGGGCCCGGCGATGTAGAGCTCGCCTGCCGCCCCGGGGGGCACGGGCTGGAGGCCCGAGTCGAGGAGATAGACGCAGGTGTTGGGATTGGGACGGCCGATCGCAGGAGTACCGGAACCCGGGGTCAGGGGGTCGGTCATGGTCGCGCACACGGTGGCTTCGGTGGGCCCGTAGGCGTTGATCATCCTGTGGTCCGGTGCCCAGGTGTCGACCAGACCGGCCGGGCACGCCTCGGCACCGACGGCCAGGGCGATCCCGGCCGGGAGGCTGCCCGGCGTCACCGCTGCCAGCGAGCTCGGCGTCAACATGGCGTGGGTGATGCCGAATGCGGTGCAGGTGTCCGCGAGCGGCTCCCCCGGCAGCAGCCGGTCACGAGAAGCCAGAACCAGGCTCGCACCGGACAACAACATCAACAGTTCCCACACTGCGGCGTCGAAGCTGGTGGAGGCGAACTGTAGTACCCGGCTCCCGGGCCCCACTCCCCAGCGTTCGATCTCTGCGGTGGCGAGGTGGGGCAGTCCGGCGTGGGTGACCATGACGCCCTTGGGGGTACCGGTCGAGCCGGAGGTGTAGATCACATAGGCAGGGTGCGCGGGCAACAGGGGTGCCACCCGCCCCTCGTCCGTCACCACGACATCGGACAGGTCGGCCAGCCGCTTACCGGTCAGCGGGTCGTCCAGCACCACCCGATGAACGTCGAACTCGGGAAGTCTGCCGCTCAGTTCCTCGACGGTCAGGAGGAGAGCAGGCCGGGCGTCACCGACCATGAAGGTGAGCCGCTCGGCCGGGTAGTCCACATCCAGCGGCAGATACGCCGCCCCAGCCTTCAGCACGGCCAGGATCGCAATCACCAGATCGGGCGTACGCGGCAGAGCCAGCGCCACCAGACGGTCCGGCCCCACGCCATGCCCGATCAGCAACCGGGCCAGACGATTGGCAGCAGCATCCAGCTCGGCATACGTCAACGACTCCTCGCCGCACACCACCGCCACAGCCGAGCCATCACGCAACACCTGCGCCTCGAACAACTCCGGCAGCACCGCCTCCGGCACATCACACACCACACCCGTACCGGCCGACAACACCCCCTGCCGCTCCTCGGCACTGAGCACATCAACCCCGCCCACAGACCGGTCGGGATCGGCCACGGCCGCCTCGAGCAGCAACCGCAGGCGGTCCGTCAGCGCCTCGATGGTGGCCGCGTCGAAGATGTCGGTGCTGAATTCGACGAAGCCCTCGATGCCTGACGGCACACGGTCGTCGGTGTGCTGCTCGGTCAGATGGAAGGAGAGGTCGACCTTGGCCGTGCCGGTGAACACCGGCCTGACGGTGGTCTCCAGGCCGGGCAGGGCCAGCTCTCCCTGGGGCACGTTCTGCCAGGCGAGTGCGACTTGGAACAGCGGTTGGTGGGAGAGGGTGCGAGCAGGGTTGAGGACATCGACCAGGCTCTCGAAGGGGATGTCCTGGTGTGCGTAGGCCTGAAGGCTCTTCTCCCGCACCCGCCCCACCAGTTCCCTGAAGCTGGGCCATCCTGAGGTGTCCACCCGCAGGACCAGGGTGTTGACGAAGAACCCGACCAGGCTCTCCGCGGCCTGGTCCAGGCGGCCGGCGATGCCGATGCCCACGGGGACGTCGGAGCCCGCTCCCATGCGGGAGAGCAGCGCCGCCAATGCGGCCTGGACAACCATGAATTCACTGGCCCGGCAGGAGTGGGCCAGCTCCTTCAGAGCTGTGTGGAGGTCGGCGTCCCAGTGGAAGGAGACCGCCTGCCCGCGGTAGGAGGCCTGCGCCGGGCGAGGGCGATCGGTCGGCAATTCGATGCGTTCCGGCAGATCCGCCAAAGCCTCCTTCCAGTAGGCCACCTGCTTCGTCCAGAGGCCGTCCGGATCCGCGGCGTCCCCGAGCAGTCCGCGCTGCCACAGTGTGTAGTCCGCGTACTGCACCGGCAGCGGAGCCCAGTTCGGAGTCCGGCCGTCACGGCGGGCGGCGTACGCAGCGGACAGGTCACGCCACAGCGGGCGCATCGACCAGCCGTCGGCGGCGATGTGGTGGACCACCAGCACCAGGACGTGATCGTCGCCGTCCAGCGCGAACAGCGTTGCCCGTATCGGCGACTCGTCGGCGAGATCGAAGGGGTGAACCGCCGCGGTGGCCACCGCGCTGTCGAGCTCCGCTTCGCCCAGCTTCACCTCGGTCAGCGGCGGGACGGCATCCGCGCCCTCCAGAACGCGCTGGCAGGGTACGCCACCCACCTCGGTGAAGACGGTGCGCAGGGCTTCGTGGCGTTCGACCACATCCGCCAGCGCCGCACGCAGCGCATCGACGTCCAGTTCGCCGGAGAGCCTGGCGGCCAGCGGAATGTTGTAGGTGGCCGACGGGCCTTCCAGCTTGTGCAGGAACCACAACCGCTGTTGCGCGAAAGACAGCGGCAACTGCGACGGACGCTCCTGCGGCACCAGTGCAGGGCGTGCTTCGCGGCTCCGGTCGAGTTCCTTGGCGAGCTGGGCCGGTGTGGGGGCCTGGAAGAGGGTGCGCAGCTGTAGTTCCGCTCCCAGGGCGGTGCGGATCCGGGAGATCAGCCGGGTGGCCAGCAGCGAGTGTCCGCCGAGGTCGAAGAAGTCGTCCTCGGCACCGACCGCGGGGACGCCCAGTACCTGTGCGTAGAGATCGCACAGGACTTGTTCGGCGGGAGTGAGCGGACGCCGCGAGGTACCGGCCGTCGGCTCGGGGGCGGGCAGGGCATGGCGGTCGAGCTTTCCGCTGCCGGTCACCGGCAGTTCGGGGAGCACCACAACCGCCGCCGGGACCATGTGCCGAGGCAGCCGCTCGGCGACGAAGTCACGCACCGAGGCCGCCAGGTCGGGCGTGGGTGCGGTGGAGGTGACGTAGCCGACGAGTCGGTGGTTGCCGGGCTGGTCTTCGCGTACGAGAACCGCGGCCTGCGCTACGCCCGGATGGGCCGCGAGAGCGGATTCGATCTCGCCGGGCTCGATACGGAAGCCGCGGATCTTGACCTGGTCGTCGGTACGGCCGAGATACTCGAGCTGACCGTCATCGCGCCAGCGGGCCATGTCACCGGTGCGGTACATACGCTCACCACGAGCACCGAAGGGGTTGGCGACGAAGCGCTGCGCGGTCAGACCCGGACGGCCGAGGTAACCACGCGCGAGCCCGGGCCCGGCCACGTACAACTCGCCTGCCACACCAGGAGGTACGGGCTGGAGGCTCGTATCGAGGAGATAGACGCGGGTGTTGGGGTTGGGGCGGCCGATCGCAGGAGTACCGGAACCCGGGGTCAGGGGGTCGGTCATGGTCGCGCACACGGTCGTCTCTGTCGGCCCGTAGGCGTTGACCATCCGGCGGCCCGGCGCCCAGACGTCGACCAGCGCGGCCGAGCACGCCTCGCCGGCCACGATCAAGGTGGTAAGGGTGGGGAGGCTGCCCGGCGTTGTGGCCGCGAGGGAGCTCGGCGGAAAGGTGGCGTGGGTGATGCCGAATGCGGTGCAGGTGTCCGCGAGCGGCTCCCCCGGCAGCATCCGGTCACGAGAGGCCAGAACCAGCCGCGCCCCCGAGAGCAGTGTCATGCATATCTCGGACACCGCGGCGTCGAAGCTGGTGGAGGCGAACTGGAGCACCCGGCTGTCGGCCTTCACATCGAAGCGCTCGATCTGTGCGCCGGCGAGGTGGGGCAGTCCGGCGTGGGTGACCATGACGCCCTTGGGGGTACCGGTCGAGCCGGAAGTGTAGATCACATAGGCAGGGTGCACGGGCAACAGGGGTGCCACCCGCCCCTCGTCCGTCACCACGACATCGGACAGGTCGGCCAGCCGCTTACCAGTCAGCGGGTCGTCCAGCACCACCCGGCGGACATCGAAATCGGGGAGCTTGTCGGCGAGTTCGTCGACGGTCAGGAGGAGAGCGGGCCGGGCATCATCCACCATGAAGGTGAGCCGCTCGGCCGGGTAGTCCACATCCAGCGGCAGATACGCCGCCCCAGCCTTCAGCACCGCCAGGATCGCGATCATCAGCTCGGGCGTACGCGGCAGAGCCAGCGCCACCAGACGGTCCGGTCCCACGCCGTGCTCCGTCAGCAACCTGGCCAGACGATTGGCGGCAGCATCCAGCTCGGCATACGTCAACGACTCCTCGCCGCACACCACCGCCACAGCCGAACCATCACGCAACACCTGCGCCTCGAACAACTCCGGCAGCACCGCCTCCGGCACATCACGCACCACACCCGTACCGGCCGACAACACCCCCTGCCGCTCCTCGGCACTGAGCACATCAACCCCGCCCAGAGGCAGGTCAGGGGTGCTGATGAGACTCTCGATCAGCGCGCACAACCGCCGGTAATGGGCGGCAAGTTCATCATCGCCATATATATCGGGATTGGCGTCGAGCGTGATGCGAATGCCCCCGCCGTGGTCGAATACGTTGATGCCCAGGTCCTCGAACAGCCCGGTCGACACGTTCCCGACGGTGGCCGGGTGTCCGGCGAAGTACAGGTCGTAGGGGAAGGACATGAAGTTGACCTGTGGTCCGGTCAGTTCATGAGCTCCGCCGGGCCGGCCCAGGTCCCGGACCATGTCCTCGATCCGGTATTGCTGGTGCCGCAGAATGCGCCGGATCTCGTCTGCCGTCTCCTTCACCAAATCCCGGAGCGTGGTGTGCGGATGCACCTCGAGGCGCAGAGGCAGCACGTTGGAGGCCATGCCGGGGATCCTGCGCAGAGCGCTGCCGGGCCGGGCCGACACGGGCAGGGCCAGCACGACCTCGGGTGCTCCGGTCAGGCGGTGTGTCAGGGCGGCCGTGGCAGCGGTCATGACGGCTGCCATGCGGACGCCGGCCTTGTCCGCCGCCTCGCGCAGCCGCGCTTCCGTCTCCTGGGGCAGAACTGCCGAGTGGCGGATCCGGGCGGTTGCCGGACGGATCGGATGGTCGGCCAGGCGCGGCGGTTCAGGGTGGTCGGCCAGGCGCTCCGCCCAGTACTGCCGGTCCTCGGCGTACTGTTCCGAGGCCCGGTACGCCGCGTCCTGGTCCAGCAGTGCGCGCAGGGGCGCAAGGGGCGTTCCCGCGCTCTGCGATCCGTCGACATGGGCGGTGTACGACTCGGCCACCCTCTGTGCGAAGAGCGCCAGGCTGAACCCGTCCGCGACGATGTGGTGATAGCCCTGATACCAGAGGAAATGCTGCGGGCCGACCTGAAGCAGGGCGAACGAGAACAGGGTGTCGCGCGCCAGGTCCATCGGCCGTTCCGTCTCGGCCCGCATCCATGCCTCGGCGGCCGCACGCGGATCCGCTTCGCCGCTGAGGTCCAGGACCGTGAAGTGCCAGTCGGCGCGGGGCTCGACGACCTGCCGGCTCTCCCCGTCCTCCTCGAAGAACCGCACACGAAGGAACTCGGCCTCCTCGACGGCACCGCGCAGAGCCTTCTCGAATAACGCCGCGTCGATCACACCGGCGATGTCCAGGTATTCCGCAATCCGGTAGCGCAGGCTTGTGGGCGCCAGTTGCTGCGCCAACCACACTTCGCGTTGCGCCGCCGACAAGGGCAGGCGGGCAGCGCGCACGCCGGACGAAGTCATATCGAGCCTTTCTGGAAATCTCGCTCCGCGTCCGCGGCAGCGGTTCAGTACGACGGCGTGAAGGCGCACCGCGCCTTGCGGCACCTCATGGGAGCAGGCATCAGCGCCGGCGACTGCTCTCCACACCGGTTCGTGGAGGGGAAGGGGTCATGGAGGCGTTCAGCCGTAAGGGGCCCGCCGATGGCGGAGTCGACTTCCCTCGGTCTGCCTCATGGAGAGGTCGTTGTGCACGCGAACCCGCCCGGGGATCGGCGTTGGCGTTCTGATCCCTGACAGTCCTGCCCAGGCATCACGCAGCGCCCCCAGTGAACAAGATCTCTCCCGCCCGGTCGTTCGTCTCTCTCCTGACGCGCGCCGACGTTACAGCGAGTCACTCCTGATCAGAAGTCGGTAATCGGACAGAGGGGAGGCTCAACAGGCCAAGAGCCCTTGGTGGGGCCGCGACTCCGTCGGCCACACCCCTGGCCGAACTCGGCGCCCGCAACCGAACCCAGGCGGTGATCCTCGCCTACGAGTACGGCTTCATGATCCCGGGATCCGGGGCCGCCATGCCGTAGCCGCGGCCCCACGGCCGGGACCGGATCACCGACGCGATGAAGGCGATCATGGTCCTTCACCAGCGTCGGCGCGAGATGGGAAAAACCTCCGTCTCAAAGCTGAGCACAAATTACACACAGCCCCTCTACATATTGGCTCCGGTGCTCTAGATTGTCCGTGCTTCAGCTGCTCGGGTACGAGGCGATCAATTCCTGGAGCCCGACAGGGGCCTTGGGTGCGGGGAGCACCCGAGGTTTCGACGGGTTCCCGCGTACCTCGAGAGTCCGGCAGGACATGCGAGTCCGCTGCCGCCCGAGCGGGTTGTTCAAGCAGCGCTGAAACAGCAGGGATGTCATGCACGGGGGGCGGGGGCCTCCCAAGGGGAGGAACAGCGCGGCGCGGGGGGCGGGGGTGCCTCCCGGGGGGAGAAACAGTGCGAGGCGAACACGTCGAACCACTGGAGACCTGGGGGGTCCCGTGCAGCAGGGGGAATTAGCCAACCCGTTTCAGCCGGCGCGCGGGCGTCCGGCGAACGGGGCAATAAGACAGCCCGCGATCGACTGGGAGCAGCGGTACCGCCTTGCCGTGATCACCAGCGATACCGCGGCCACCGCCTTCGTGGTGGCGGCGATCGGCATCTTCTTCGGGGCCCGGGACTCGGCCAACTGGCACGAGAAGTGGGGGATTCTCGCATTCGGCACCGAGCTGCTGGTGCTGGGAGCGCTCGCGGTGAGCCGGTCGTGGGCTCCGGCCGTGCTCGGCCAGGGCGCCGAGGAATTCCGCAGGCTCGGACGCGCACTGTTCACGGCGGCCGTCGTACTGGCGCTCGGCGGGATCGCCCTCGCCTCGCGCAACATCAAGCTCTGGATCTTCGTCGCGATCCCGGCGATCGCGCTCGTCACCATGACCGCGCGGTATCTGCTGCGCCTCTGGCTGCATAAACAGCGCAAGGAAGGACGGTGCCTGAGACCGGTGCTCGCTGCCGGGAGCCCGGCCACCGTGCGCGACCTGATCACCCGGACCCGCAAGTTCCCGCACCTCGGCTGGCGGGTTGAAGCGGTGTGCACGACGGACAGTCCCGGGCTCGACGGTGACCGACTGGACGGAGTGCCGGTCGTCGGCCGGCTGACCGACGTCGCGGGCCACGTCCGCCGCAACGGCTACCGCGTCGTCGCGGTCACACCGGACCCGCACTGGTCACCGGACCGGCTGCAGCGGCTGGCCTGGAACCTCGAAGGCAGCGATGCCGAGATGATCGTGGCCCCCGTGCTCATGGAGGTGGCCGGCCCACGGCTGCACGTCGACGCGGTGCTCGGGATCCCACTGCTGCGGGTCAGTATGCCCACCTTCACCGGGGGCCGCCGGGCGGTCAAAGAGGTCGTCGACCGGATGGGCGCGGCGGTCCTGTTGATGCTGTTCGCGCCGCTGATGGTGCTCGTCGGGCTGCTCGTGCTGATGGACAGCCGGGGTGGGGCGGTCTACCGCCAGCGCAGGGTCGGCAAGGACGGCCGCGAGTTCACCATTTTCAAGTTCCGCACCATGGTCGCCGGGGCCGACGGGGCACGTGCCGAGCTGGCCGACCGCAACGAGGGCGCCGGCCTGCTGTTCAAGCTCCACCGGGATCCGCGGGTGACCCGGGTGGGATCAGTGCTGCGCCGGTACTCGATCGACGAGCTCCCGCAGCTTTTCAATGTGCTCACCGGATCGATGTCGCTCGTCGGTCCGCGGCCTCCGTTACCGGAGGAGTCCGCTGCGTACGGCCCGGACATCCGGCGGCGGCTGCTCGTCAAGCCCGGGCTCACCGGCCTGTGGCAGATCAGCGGGCGCAGCGACCTGCCGTGGGAGGAGGCGGTCCGGCTGGACCTGCGGTACGTGGAGGACTGGTCGCTCGCCCTGGACACAGTGATCTTGTGGAAGACGCTGCGTGCGGTGCTCCAGGGGCAAGGGGCCTACTGATGCGCGGGGGGCGCCGCCCGGTCGGCGCGCGGACGGCAGGCCAAAAGGGCCTGCCCGGGGGGAGGAACAGGTCATGAGAGTCAGTGTCCTAGGGCTCGGCTACGTGGGCTGCGTGTCGGCCGCGTGCCTGGCCGGCCAAGGTCACGAGGTCATCGGTGTGGACGTGAACCAGGCAAAGGTCGACCTGGTCAACGACGGCAAGGCCCCGGTGGTCGAGGAGAGGATCGGCGAGCTCGTCGCCGAGGTCGTGCGGGCCGGAGCGCTGCGCGCCACCGGCGACGTCCGCGAGGCGATCATGGGGAGCGAGGTGTCGCTGGTCTGCGTGGGCACACCGTCGGAGCCCAACGGCAGCCTGTGCACGACGTACTTGG
This sequence comes from Streptoverticillium olivoreticuli subsp. olivoreticuli, assembly GCF_003391135.1. Taxonomy (GTDB): domain Bacteria; phylum Actinomycetota; class Actinomycetes; order Streptomycetales; family Streptomycetaceae; genus Streptomyces; species Streptomyces blastmyceticus. The sequence continues at coordinate 1,035,217 of NZ_CP031455.1, forward strand.
AGCGGGTCACCGAGCAGATCGGCGCGGCGCTGGCCGAGCGGGGTGGGCGGCACACCGTCGTGTTCCGCAGCACCATGCTCCCGGGCACCTGCCTGAACCTGCTGGTACCGATCCTGGAGAAGTACGTCGGCGGCACGGCCGGGGCGGACTTCGGGGTCGCGGTCAACCCGGAGTTCCTGCGCGAGGGCACGAGCGTGCGGGACTTCTTCGACCCGCCCAAGACCGTCATCGGCGAGCTCGACGCGGCTAGCGGCGACGTGGTGGCGGCGCTGTACGACGGCTTGCCCGGCGAGGTGTTCCGGGTGCCGGTCCCGGCGGCCGAGGCGATCAAGTATGCGGACAACGCGTTCCACGGCCTCAAGATCGGCTTCGCGAACGAGCTGGGCGCGGTGTGCCAGGCGCTCGGAGTGGACTCGCACCAGGTGATGGACGTGTTCCTGGCCGACCGCAAGCTGAACATCAGCCCCGCCTACCTGCGGCCCGGCTTCGCCTTCGGTGGCTCCTGCCTGCCCAAGGACCTGCGCAGCCTGGTCCACGCGGCGCAGCGGGCCGACGTCTCGGTGCCCATCCTCGCCCACGTGCTGCCCTCCAACTCCGACCATCTGCAGCGTGCGGTGGACCTGGTCGAGCGCACCGGCAAGCGCCGGGTGGGCCTGTTCGGGCTGTCCTTCAAACCCGGCACCGACGACCTCCGCGAGAGCCCGCTCGTCGAGCTGGCGGAGAGGCTCTTCGGCAAGGGGTACGACCTGCGGATCCACGACGCCAACGTGAGCCTCTCCCGGCTGATCGGCGCGAACCGCGAGTACATCGAGACCCGGCTGCCGCACCTCGCGCAGCTGCTCGCGGACTCCGTCGACGAGGTGCTCCAGCACGCCGAGGTGTGCCTGGTCGGGACCATGGACCCGGCCGTGCTGTCGGCGCTGCCCCATGGCGACGGTCCGGTGATCGTCGACCTCATCCGCCTTCCCGACGCCGAGGCGCGCCGGGCCGAACCGGGGTACATGGGCCTTGCTTGGTGACACGTCGTTCGGTGACACAGTCAGCGGCGACCGGTCGGACCGCCGCGCGCTGATCCTGGTGGAGAACCTGTCGGTGCCGTTCGACCGGCGGGTGTGGCAGGAGTGCACGACGCTGCGCGACGCGGGCTGGAAGGTGCACGTCATCTGTCCCCGGGGGAACAAACGGGACACGGAGCCGGAGGCGGAGATCGACGGAGTGCTGATCCACCGCTACCCGTTGCGCGCGGCCACCGGAGGGCCGGCCGGCTACCTGCGGGAGTACGGATCGGCGTTGTGGCATACGGTCCGGCTGGCCCGGAAGGTCGGCCCGGTCGACGTGGTCCACGCCTGCAACCCGCCCGACCTGCTGTTCCTGCCGGCACTGTGGCTGAAGCGGCGCGGCGCGCGGTTCGTCTTCGACCAGCACGACCTGGTACCCGAGCTGTACCTCTCCCGGTTCGACCGCGGCGAGGATCTGCTCTACCGCGCCGTGTGCGCGCTGGAACGGCTGACCTACCGGGCCGCGGACGTCGTGCTCGCCACGAACGAGAGCTACCGGGACGTCGCGGTGCGCCGTGGCGGTCGGCGCCCCGCGGACGTCTTCGTGGTGCGCAGCGCACCCCAGATCGACCGGTTCCAACCGGTCCCGCCCGAGCCTGAGTTGAAGCACAGCAAGCCTCATCTGCTGTGCTACCTCGGCGTCATGGGCCCTCAGGACGGCGTCGACTACGCCTTGCGGGCCCTTGCGAAGATGCGCGACGAGCTCGGGCGGACCGACTGGCATGCGGTGTTCATCGGCGCCGGCGACGCCTTCGACGCGATGGTGAAGCTGTCCCGGCGGCTCGGGCTCTCCGAGCAGGTGCAGTTCACCGGGCGCATTCCGGACGCCGATCTGGTGCGCTACCTGTCCACCGCGGACGTGTGCCTCTCCCCCGACCCGCGCAATCCGCTCAACGACGTGTCGACCATGAACAAGGTCCTGGAGTACATGGCGATGGGCCGGCCGGTCGTCTCGTTCGACCTCCGGGAGGCGCGAGTCTCCGCCGGTGACGCCGCCGTCTACGCGCCCGCCAACGACGAGGCCGAATTCGCCCAGCTCATCGCGCTGTTGCTGGACGATCCGGAGAAGCGGGCCCGGATGGGCAAGATCGGCCAGGAGCGGATCAGCGGGCCGCTTTCCTGGCGGAACTCGCAAGCGTCGCTGCTCGCCGCCTACGCCGCCGCCTGCCGTGACCACATTCCGGTGTCGGCGGGCGACCCGGTCAGGACAGGGAGGAGGCCGCGCCGTTGAGCGATGACACGATACGCCTGGTCACGGTGGGGCGGATTCTCCGTCGGCGCTGGCGGATTCTCGCCATCCTCGCCGTGGTGGGCGCGCTCGTCGGCTACGGCACCTCTTTGCTGTTCCCGCCGCGCTACACGGCGTCGGCATCGGTACTGCTGCCGGGGGCGTGGCAGGAGCGCGAGCTGCTGACCCAGGCGGAGATCGCGACCAGTTCGGCGGTGGCCGACCGTGCGGCCGCCACGCTCGGCTGGACGGGCGTCAGCGGCGCCGAGCTGCGGGATCGAGTGAGCGCCAAGGCCGCCGACGGGAACATCATCAAGATCTCGGGTACGGCCGACACCCCGGAGCGCGCGCAGCGGCTCTCCGACCAAATGGCCCGGCAATTCGTCGCATTCGCCGCGCGGATGACAGGCGACAACACCGAATCCGACGCGGCTACGGGGCCCGGGGCACTGCGGAGGAAGGTGGAGGAGACCAACCTCCGCATCACCGACCTGGCCAACGTGGCCGATCCGGGGCGGACCGTGGAGAGCGTGCAGGCCCGCACCGAGCTCGAGAAGCTGCGCACCGCGCTGCAGGAGGCCATGAAGAAGCTGGACCAGGCCGACCCGGCGGCCGGCAAGGCCGGCATGGTCGTCATGGGTCCGGCGGCCCGGCCGACCGGCGAGGCACCGCCGACGAGGACGCAGCTCATCGGCGCCGGGGCGCTGGTGTTCTTCCTGCTCGCGGTCATCGGCCATCTCGCCGCCGCACGGGTGAATCGCCGACTGCGCACCGAACCGGAGATCGCCGCAGCGCTGGGCTCGGTGCTGCTGGGTTCCGTCGACGTACCTGGCGAACGGCCCGTGCACCGGCCGGAAGGCCGTGGCCCGCGGGCCCGGATCCGCCGGCTCCTCGGCGTCGACACCCGGTGGGACATACCGGCCCCGCGGATGTCCGGCGACGAGGCCGGCAGGCGGATCCGCTACCGGCGGGTGTGCGCCCGCCTCCGGGACCGGCTGCCGGCCCCCCGGCGGCTGCTGGTCGTCGTACCGGACGGCGACGAGATCGCCCGCCGGGCAGCCGGGCAGCTCGTCGCCGAGGCCAAGAGCGGTCCGCTGCTGCGGGTGGTGGACGTCTCGGTGTCCCGGCCGATGGTGCCGGACCGCGACACCGAGTCCGGTGCCCTGGTCGTGCTCAGCGCGGGCAGCTGGACCGCGGAGGAGCTCGGCGGCATCGCCGAGGCGTGTGCGGACGCAGGGCACGAGGTCGTCGGCACCGTCGTCGCCGGCACGGTCCGGGCCCGTCCGACGCGGACCGCCGGCCGTCCTCCGGACAACGCCACTCCGGCGCTCGCGGTGCGCGGCCACGCGAGGGGTGGTTCTGTGTGACGACGAGCAAGACTTCGGAGTCGTCGGCCGCCGCTCCGCTCCTCGACCTGCAGGCACTGGTGGTGGCAGTGCGCAGGCGCCGCCGCCTCTGGTGCTCCATGGCGCTGCTGGGGCTGCTGGTCGGCGCGGCGTTTGCGGTCCTGCTGCCGCCGCCGTCGGCCGCGGTGACCAAGGTGCTGGTCGCGCATCGGGAGGACCAGCCGAACGACACCGGAACGCTGATCCGCACCGACGTCCAGCTGCTGGGGACCACGCGGATCGCCGACAAGGCCCTGCGGTCCCTCAAGTCCCCTGAAAAACCGGAAGACTTCATACAGAACTACCGGGGTACCGGATTGACCAACAACCTGCTGCAGATCGATGTGACAGGTGGCAGCGACGCGGAGGCGGTGGCCCGGGCAAAGGCGCTGGCCGATGCGTTCGTCGCGGACCATGTGGAACGGATGCAGGAGACCGCGAAGGCCGAGGCCCAGGCCCTGCTCGACCAGCGTGACCGCATGCGGGACGAGCTCGCCCAGGTCAACAAGGCGATCGGGGACCGGTCGCCGGGGAGCGACCCGAAAGCGTCGGCGAGCATCGAGTCGCTCTTCGCCCGCCGGGCCGAGCTCACCTCGCGGATCGCCGATTTCGACCAGCGCGCCGCGGAGGCGCGCACCGGCACGCCCAAACTCATCGCCGGCACGCAGATCGTGGACGCCCCGCGCGCGGTGCGGCACTCCCTGCCCGGGGCCGCCGCCACCAACGCCGCGATCGGGCTCGTACTCGGGCTCGTACTCGGGCTGGCGCTGGCCGCGGTCGGCACGGTGGTGGCGGACCGCCCCGTGCTGCGCCGGGAGATCGCGGCGAACCTGGGCGCCTCGGTCGTCGCGGAGCTGCGCCACGCGCCCCGCCGGCCGGCCGGGCGGTGGGAGCGCCGACGGACCCGGGCGGCGCGGACAAGGCTCACCGCGAGCCTGGCCCGCACCGTGCGCGGCTCCGCCGAACCGGTGTCGCTGCTGGAACTGGGCTGTGCGCGCAGCACGAGCGTGATCGCCCTGGACCTCGCCGAGGCGCTGGCATCGGACGGGCCAGTGGTGATCATCGATGGTCTGCCCGGCCCGCAGCTCGCCGACAGCGGCCGGAAGCCGGGAGGCCCGACCGTGGTCAGCGGCGAGCGTGCCGCGGACGTGTCGCACGAGGAGCGCCGGTTCGGCGTCGGCTCGGTCGCGCCCGGCGCGGCGTGGACCGACCTCCAGTACCTCGGTACCCGGACCGTGCTCGTCGTGCGTGCCGGGCACGGCAGCGCAGCATGGCTGCACACCGTGGCACGGCAACTCGCGGACCTGGGCATTCCGGTGATCGGTGTGGTGCTGATCGACCCCGATCCGCGTGACCGGACCGACGGCACGCTGTGGGACGGGCCGCACACCGCGCTGCGCGGCAACAACGAGCGGCCGGCCCGGCAGAACGGGACGGACCGGGGGCGGACGGAGTGGCTGCCCATGTGGGCCGCACGGGTCCCGGACAGCGACCAGGAGGCACGGTAGGACATGTGTGGCATCGCAGGCACTTACCGGTGGCCGGACGGGAAGGCCGTGACCGACCGGCTCACCGATACCCTCGCCCACCGCGGTCCGGACGGGGCGGGCCGGTACAGCCATCCCGCCGGTGACGGCGAAGTGCACCTCGGGCACCGCCGGCTGGCCATCATCGATCTGTCCGGGACCGGCGCCCAGCCGATGGTCTCGGGCGGCCTCGCCCTCTCGTACAACGGCGAGCTGTACAACGCGCCCGAGCTGCGTGCCGAACTGGCGGCCGCCGGGGTGCGCTTCCGCGGTACCTCCGACACCGAGGTGCTGCTGGAGGCCTGGCGGCGCTGGGGCACGGACTGCCTGCCCCGGCTGCGCGGCATGTTCGCGTTCGCGATCTTCGACGAGCGAACCGGTGACCTGGTGCTCGCCCGCGACCAGCTCGGCGTCAAGCCGCTGTTCCTGCTCAGGCGCGGTGAAGGCCTGGTGTTCGCCTCCGAGCTCAAGGCGCTCGCCGCCGTGACCGGCGGGTCGCTGCAGGTGGACGAGGCGGCGCTGGTGGCCTCGCTGCTGTACTACTGGGTGCCGGACTCACGGTGCGCGTTCCGCGAAGCGGAGAAGCTGCCGCCGGGGAGCTGGCTGCGGTGCCGGCCCGACGGCAGGGTGGAGCACGGCAGGTTCTGGCACCTCCGGGACGTCGCCGCCGAGGGCCGGGAGCGGGCCCGGAGCGGCGAGCGGCCGGATGTCGCCGCCGTCGTCGAGGAGTCGACCCGGCGCCATCTGCTCTCCGACGTACCCGTGGCGACCTTCCTCTCCGGCGGGCTGGACTCCAGCTACCTGACCGCGCTGGCGGCCCGCCACCGACCCGGTATCTCCGCTTACACGATCGGATTCCGCGCCGAGGACGCCAAGTTCGAGGCGATGCCGGACGACCTGCGCTATGCCCAGCGGGTGGCCGAGCGGTTCGGCGTCGACCTGCACGAGATCGAGATCGCTCCGAACGTGCTCGACCTGCTGCCGCGGATGACGTACCACCTGGACGAGCCGATCGGCGACCCCGCCGCGATCAACACGTTCCTGATCTGCTCGGCCGCCCGGGAGGCCGGGGTCAAGGTGATGCTCTCGGGGATGGGTGCCGACGAGCTGTTCGCCGGTTACCGCAAACACCTGGCCAACCTGATCGCGCTGCGCTACCAGCGCATCCCGCGGCCCCTGCGGCGCGGCCTGTCCGCGACCGTGGACCGGCTGCCGGTCGCCACGGCCCGCCGGGGGTACCGGTCGGTGCGCTTCGCGAAGCGGTTCCTCTCCTTCGCCGATCTGCCGGAGGAGACCGCGTTCCGGCGCAGCTACACCATGTACGACCAGGACGAACTGCTCGCCCTGGTCAATCCGGACCTGGCCGGGACGGTCGAGGACGTGCTGACCGAGCACGCGGACATCTACCAGGACAACGACCTCGACGACTTCGTCAACCGCATGTGCCTGGGCGACGCCCGGATGTTCCTGCCGGGCCTGAACCTCGCTTACACGGACCGGTCGAGCATGGCCGCGTCGACGGAGGTGCGGGTGCCGTACGTGGACGTCGAGGTGGTCAAGGCGGCGTTCGCCGTGCCCGGCGATCGCAAGATCGTCGGACGACAGGGCAAGGCCGTCCTCAAGGAGGCGGCCGCCTCGGTCCTGCCCCGGGAGATCGTGTACCGGCCCAAGGGCCTGTTCAGCGCCCCGCTGCGCGCCTGGATGAGCCGGGATCTGGCACCGCTGGTGCGCGAGGTGGTGCACGACGGCGTGCTCGTCAATTCCGGGTTCCTGCGCCGCGACGCGCTGGCGCGCATGGTCGCCGAGGACGCCGCCGGGCAGCGGGACTTCTCCAAGCATCTATGGCACGTGCTGACCCTCGAGTACTGGTACCGCGGCGCGACCTCCGGGTCCGGCCAGAACGCTCACTTGACGGCGTAAGAAACAAGGGGACTTCGGGTGAAACAGGTTGTGCAGAACTACAAGAGCGGCGAGCTGGCGGTGCTCGACGTGCCGGTGCCGGGGTGCAAGCCGGGCGGTGTGCTGGTCCGCAGCGCCTACTCGCTGATATCCACCGGGACCGAGCTCATGAAGGTCTCCGAGGCCGGCATGTCGATGCTCGGCAAGGCCCGCTCCCGGCCGGACCAGGTGGCCAAGGTCGTGCAGAGCGTGGCCACCAACGGGGTGCCCGCCACCTACCGCAAGGTGATGGGCAAGCTGGACTCATACACGCCGCTGGGCTACTCGCTGTGCGGGGTGGTCGAGCAGGTCGGCACCGGGATCGACGATGTGAAGGTCGGCGACCTCGTGGCCTGCGCCGGCAATGAGCACGCGCTGCACGCCGAGCTGAACTGGGTGCCGAAGAACCTCTACGCCCGGGTGCCGGACGGCCTCGCGCCGCGGCACGCGGCCTTCGGCACCGTCGGGTCGATCGCGTTGCAGGGCGTCCGCCGCGGCGAGTCACAGCTGGGCGACGTGGCGCTGGTCATCGGCCTCGGGCTGATCGGGCAGCTGGTGGTGCAGTTGCTGACCGCCTCGGGAGTCCGCGTCGTCGGGGCCGACCCCGACCCGGTGCGCTGCGAGCTCGCCGAGCGCCTGGGCGCCGCGGCCTGCGGCGATCCCGCGTCCGCGGCCGTGGAGGCTGCCGTCACCGAGCTCACCGGCGGTCACGGCGTGGACCAGGTGTACCTGGCCGCCGGCGGCGGCAGCAACCAGCCCGTCGAGCTGGCCGCCCGCTTGAGCCGGGACCGCGGCCGGGTCGTCGACATCGGCAAGTGCCGCCTGGACCTGCCGTGGAACGCGTACTACGAGAAAGAGCTCGACGTACGGTTCTCCCGCAGTTACGGCCCCGGGCGCTACGACCCGGAGTACGAGCTCGACGGGCGGGACTACCCGATCGGCTACGTGCGCTGGACCGAGCGCCGCAACCTGGCGTGCTTCCTCGATCTCCTCGCCCGCGGCCGTGTGGACGTGGAACCCCTGGTCTCCCACATCGCCGACTTCGATGACGCCGTCGAGACGTACCGGCGCCTGAAGGACGGCGATCTCAAGGCCGTGGCCGTGCTGTTCCGGTACCCCGGACACGAGGTGGAAGCCGAGGCCCCGGCGGTCACGGTGCCCACGGTGAACGTGCGGCGGAGTCCGGCCCGGGCTGCCAAGGGGCCGGTGCGGCTGGCGTTCGCCGGCGCGGGAAACTACGCGACGTCGATGCTGCTGCCGCACCTGGCACAGCGCGACGGCGTCGAGTTGTCCACGGTCGTCACCACGACGGCGCTGTCCGCGGCCAACGCGAAGCGGAAGTTCGGCTTCGCCGAGGCGACCACCGATCTCGACGCCGTGCTCGGCGACCCGTCCATCGACGCGGTGTTCGTGGTCACCCGCCACAGCTCGCACGCCGAACTGACGCGAAGGGCGCTGCTGGCCGGCAAGGCGGTGTTCGTGGAAAAGCCGTTGGCGCTCACCGAGGACGAGCTGGCCGGTGTGCTCGCGGCGGTGGAGGAGTCCGGCAACGACCGGCTGCAGGTGGGCTTCAACCGCCGGTTCGCGCCGCTGCTGCAGGAGGCCAGGAAGCGGTTCGGCGCCCGGACCGGGCCGGCGAGCGTCCGCTACCTGGTCAACGCGGGCCGGCTGGCGCACGGCAGCTGGTACCTCCAACAGGGCACCGAGGGCTCGCGGTTCGCCGGCGAGGGCGGGCACTTCATCGACACGGCGAGCTGGCTGCTCGAAGCCGACCCGGTATCGGTGTACGCGGTCGCCACGTCCGGCAACGAGGACCTGCAGGTCGTGCTGCGCTACCCGGACGGGTCCACCGCCACCATCAGCTACGTCACCACCGGCGCGCCCGGCTTCCCCAAGGAGACGCTGGACCTTGTCGCGGACGGCAAGGTGCTGAAGCTCGACGACTTCGTCCGTGCCTCGGTGTTCGCAGACGGAGGAGTCGGCCGCAAGCGGTGGGTCAGCTCGCGGCTGCCCAAGGCCCGGGACAAGGGCCAGAACGCCGAGCTGGCCGCTTTCATCAGGGCCGTGCGGACCGGCGGGCCGATGCCGGTGCCGCTGGAGTCACTGGTCGCCACCACGACGGCCACCCTCGCCGTGCAGGCCGGCCTGGTCGGCGGCGCGCCGGTGACGTTGGCGAGGGCTCGATGACCATGAGCGCGGGCTGGTACCTGCGGCGGTTGTCCCGGATGGGACCGCAGGAGGTCGGCGGCCGGGTGGGCGACGCGGTGCGCAGGCGGCGGTGGCGGTCGGCGCTGCCGGACTGCCCGGGCGTGACCGGCGCCCGGTTCACCGCGGTACTGCCCGCCGGGGCGATCGCCGCGGTGCCGCCGGACGCCGCGAAACGTCTCATCGCCGAGGCGGACCGGCTGATGGCCGGGCACGCCGGGTATTTCGGGGTGGACCGCGACGACCTGGCCGACCCGGACTGGTGGTACGACCCGAAGACCGGGCGCCGGGCTCCGTGGGGGTACGCCTTCGACGTGCCGTACCGGAACGAGGACGCGGTCGGGGACGTCAAGCAGATCTGGGAGCTGTCCCGGCATCAGTACCTCACCGTGCTCGCCGCCGCCTACGCGGTCACCGGGAACGAGCGGTACGCCGAGCGAGTGGCCGAGCACCTGCGGTCGTGGTGGGCGGCCAACGCGCCGCTGCGCGGAGTGCACTGGATCAGCGGCATCGAGCTGGGGATCCGGCTGCTGTCCTGGGTGTGGATCCGCCGGCTGCTCGACGGCTGGCCGGGCGCGCCCGGGCTGTTCGAGGACAACCCGGTGGCGCTGAACCAGATCTGGCACCACCAGCGCTGGCTGGCCGCCTTCCCCAGCCGGGGGTCTTCGGCGAACAACCACGTCATCGCCGAGGCCGCCGGGCAGCTCGCGGCGGCCTGCGCGTTCAGGTGGTTCCCCTCCTCGGCGCGTTGGCGCGCTGGCGCGCTGCGGTCGCTGGAGCGGCATCTGCGGAGCAACACCTTCGGCTCCGGCCTCAACCGCGAGCTGGCCACGGAGTATCACGGACTGGTGCTGGAGCTCGGCCTGGCCGCGGTGGCCGAGGCGGATGCCGCCGGCGTGCCGGTCCCCGCGTCGATCCGGCTGGTGCTGCTGCGGATGACCGACGCCCTCGCGGCCATCGTGGACGGCCGGCTGCGGCCGCCGCGCCAGGGGGACGCGGACGACGGGCACGGTCTGGTCGTGGACGGCGCGGGCACCGACCGCTGGGCCTCGCTGCTGGCCACCGGGGACGCCGTGTTCGGCCGGCTCGCCTGGTGGCCGACGGTGGCCGACACCGATGTGCGCACCCCGCTGCTGGCCGCGCTCATCCGGCCGTACCCGAGGAATGCCGGCGCTGATAACTGCAGTGCACCGGCCGTGACCCGCCCGGCAAGCCGGCCAGGCCACTTCGCCGACGCAGGGCTTACCATCCTGCGCGGTCCGGCGGAGATCTGGTGCCGCTGCGACGGCGGTCCGCACGGCTTCCTGTCCATCGCCGCGCACGCACACGCGGACGCGCTGTCCGTGGAGGTCCGGCACGACGGGGTCGACGTGCTCGCCGACCCGGGGACGTTCTGCTACCACGGGCAGCCCGGGTGGCGGCAGTACTTCCGGTCGACCCTCGGTCACAACACCCTGCAATTGGACGGCGGTGACCAGTCCGTCTCCGGCGGCCCGTTCCTGTGGACCCGGCATGCCCGCAGCCGGGTCCTGGTCGCGGACACATCCGGCGGCGAGGGTGTGGCCCGCTGGTGCGCCGAGCACGACGGTTACCAGAGCTCCGTGCACCGCCGCCGGGTGGAGCTGACCGCCGCGAGCCAGGAGCTGCGGGTGGTCGACGAGGTACGCGGCCCGCGCCGGGCCGCGCGCCTGGCGTTCCACCTCGGCCCGGCGATCGCCGCGGACCTGGTGGGGAACCGGGCAGTGCTCACCTGGACCCGGGACGGCGAGGACCGCTCCGCGGTGCTCGACCTGCCCGGGCAGCTGTGCTGGCGGGCGCATCGCGGCGAGACCGACCCGCCGCTGGGCTGGTACTCCGTCGGCTTCGGACGCAAGGAACCCACCACCACGCTGGTCGGCACAGGTTTCGCCGACGGCGCGGAAGGGTTCACCACCGTACTCAAGTTCCGCGGCTAGGGGGACGTGTGGGGATCAAGTGGCGGAACTGGGCGTTGCTGGCGGCGCCGGCCCTGCTGGCGACCGGCTGTGCGAGCACATCGGGCGCCCCGACGGAGCCGACCGCTGCGCCGTCCACGTCCGCGGCCCGATCCGTGGCCCGGGTGTGCGCCAAGCCCGCCGACGGGCCGGCAAAGGCGCCGGCGGGCGCGGTGACGGTCGACCCCGCGGTGGTCGGTGACCTGGCCGCGAAGACCAAGAGCAGCCCCCCGAACACCACGTTCTGGCTTCGACCGGGCACGCACGGCCTCGAATCAGACCGGTACGCCCAGGTCATCCCCAAGGAGGGGGACAGTTACCTCGGCGCGCCGGGCGCGGTGCTCGACGGCCGGAAGACCAACCAGTACGCGTTCGGCGGTACCGCCCGCGACGTCTCCATCCGCTACCTGACCGTGCAGGGGTTCGTCGCGCCGCAGAACGAGGGCGTGGTCAACCATGACTCGGCCGACGGGTGGGTGATCGAGCACGCGACGATCCAGAACAACTCCGGCGCCGGGCTGATGGCCGGTGCCCGCCAGCAGGTCCGCGCCAGCTGCCTGCGCGGCAACGGACAGTACGGAATGAACGCATACAAGACCGGCGATCCCATCAGCGGCCTGGTGGTCGAGGGCAACGAGATCGTGGCCAACAACACCGAGGACTGGGAGCGGCGGCAGCCGGGCTGCGGCTGCACCGGAGGCGTCAAGTTCTGGGCCGTCAACGGCGCCGACGTACGCGGCAACTGGGTGCACGACAACCGCGGAACCGGGTTGTGGGCGGACACCAACAACAACGACTTCCGCATCGAGGACAACGTGCTCGAGGCCAACGACGGTGCCGCGCTGATCTACGAGACCAGCTACAACGCGGTCATCCGGAACAACGCGATCCTGCGGAACAACTGGGTCGAGGGCCGGAAGTACGCCGACCGCGGCGACAACTTCCCGTTCGCGACCGTCTACCTGTCCGAGTCCGGCGGCGAACCACGGATCCGAGCCCGCACGGACAAGATCGAGATCGACCGGAACGTGCTGGAGAACAACTGGTCCGGAATCACCCTGTGGGAAAACGCCGACCGGTTCTGCAACAGCCCGGCCAACACCTCGTCCGGCGACTGCACATTGCTGGTGCGGCACTCCGACCGCTGCGCGCGGCCGACGATCGCCACCGCACCGCTCTACGCCGACTGCCGGTGGAAGACCCAGCGGGTGGACATCCACGACAACCGCTTCGTGCTGGACAAGTCCATCGTCAAGTGCACGGCGAAGTGCGACCGAATGGCGGTGCTGGCCAACTACGGCACCTATCCGAACTGGTCGCCTTACCAGGGCGAAAGGGTGGCCGAGGCGATCACCCTCAAGCAGAACAACCGCTGGCACGACAACGTCTACCTCGGACCATGGGAATTCGTCGCCCACGACCCGAGCCGGGTCCTCGACTCCGGGCAGTGGCAGGGCACGCCGTACCAGCAGGACGCGGGCAGCACCTTCCGCGCACGGGACGGTGGTTGAGATGGGCGAGGACCACACGTCGAAGGCCGTCGGTACGGTCTGGGGGCTGCTGATCCTCAACACGCTCGGCTCCGCCGGGGCGAAGACCATCATCCCGCTGCCCCGCTCCCTCATCCAGCTGGTCACCATGGGCGCGCTGGTCGCCGCGTTCGCGCTGGCGCTCGCACTCAATCTCCGGCTGCGCATCCGGGCCGGCGCCTTCCTGTTCCTGCTCACCCTGCTGCTGGTGTCGAGCGTGATCTCCAGTGCGCACCTGGAGTCCGGGTTCGGCGCGCTGTTCCGGTGCGCCCGGCTGGCTCTCTTCGTCGGCACGCTGTGGCTGCTCAGCCGCTGGTGGGACGGCAGCGAGACGCTCGTCCGGCACCACATCCGGATGTACTTCGCGGTGCTCGCGTCGGTGGCCGCCGGCTTGCTCATCTCACCGGGCGCGGCCATGCCCGATCTCTACGGCGGGCGGCTGGTCGGCGCGTTGTGGCCGCTCACCCCGCCGCAGATCGGACAGTACGCCGCGGTGATCATCGGGCTCACCGTGCTGCTCGTACTGGGCCACCGGACCACCAGGGCCGGCGCGGCGGTGGTCATCGTGCCGTCACTCGTCCTGCTCGCGCTGACCCACACCCGGACGGCCACGCTCGGCCTGTTCATCGGGTTGGCGTTGGCGATCGGCTCGCTCGTCCTGACCAGCGCCGCCGCCCGCCGGTTCTTCGGCTGGGCGGTGCTGTGCGCCGCCGTGGCCGCGGTGGCGTTGAGCTCCGTGCTGCAGGCGTGGTTCCTGCGCGGACAGAGCCAGGAGAACTTCTCCAACCTCACCGGTCGGGCCAAGGTCTGGGACGCCCTGCTGGCAGCGCCCCGGACGACCTCGGAGAAGTTGTTCGGCGTGGGCCTGGGCGACAAGTCGTTCGGCGGGCTGCCGATCGACAACAGCTGGCTGGCCGTTTACCACGAGCAGGGTCTGACCGGCATCGCCCTGGTGGCGGCGGTCATCATCGTGCTGGGCGGCGTCGCGTTGCTGCGGCCACCGTCGCTGTCGAGGGCCTGCGCGATCTTCCTGATCAGCTACTGCGCGATCGCGTCGTACACCGAGGCCGGGCTGGGCGACGCCTCGCCGTATCTGCTGCATCTGACGGTGGCCGCCTCGCTGCTGGCGGCACCTGCCGCGGCCACTCCCCCGCCGACGCCCGAAGTCCCTCAACGACGCGTACCACGATGGGCCCGAAGATCGGAGGTGACCTGAGCATGCACATCCTCGTGGTGCACAACCGCTACTCCTCGGCACAGCCGAGCGGGGAGAACAAGGTCGTCGACCAGGAGGTGGAGCTGCTGCGCGAGGGCGGCCACCGGGTCGAGGTGTTCGAGCGGCGCAGCGACGACATCGCCGCCCGGTCCCTGCTGGGCAAGGCCGCGGTGCCGCTGCTGGTGCCGTGGAACCCGGCGGTCCGCGCGGAGCTCGCCGCCCGGCTCCGCACCGAGCGGCCGGACGTGGTCCACGTCCACAACGTCTTCCCGCTCCTGTCGCCCGCGGTGCTGGCCGCCTGCGCCGACGCCGGCGTGCCCGCCGTCGCCACGCTGCACAACTACACCCAGGTCTGCCCGCCCGGCACGCTGCAGCGGGACGGCCGGCCGTGCACCGAGTGCGTCGGGGCGACGCCGCTGCCCGCCGTCCGGCACGGCTGCTACCGGGGCTCCCGGCTGGCGACGGTGCCGCTCGCGGTCAGCCTGTCGGTCAACCGGCGGCGGTGGTGGTCCGGCGTGGAGCGGTTCTTCTGCATCTCCGCGGCGCAGCGCGACGTCCTGGTGCGGGCCGGCATGCCGCCCGAGCGGCTGGCGGTGAAGCACAACTTCGTGCCCGAACCGGGCGTCCGCCGAGCGGGCGCCGGCGAGCATCTGCTCTATCTCGGCCGGCTCGCGGAGGCCAAGGGCGTGCGGCTGCTCATGGCCGCGTGGGACGAGATCGCGGCGAGCGGCGGTGTGGGTGTGCCGCTCGTGGTCGCCGGCGCGGGGCCGCTGGAGCCAGAGGTGACCGCCTGGGCGGCGGGCCGGGACGACGTGCGGTACGTCGGCCTGTACGACGCGGCCCAGTGCCGGCAGGCCATCGCGCGGTCGGTCGCCGTGGTGGCTCCCTCGACGTGGCTGGAGGCGTTCGGCCTGGTGGTCGTGGAGGCGATGGCGGCGGGGGTCCCGGCCGTCGCCGCCGGTCACGGCGCCTTCGTCGAACTCGTCGAGGACGGGGTGACCGGGCTGCTGCACCGGCCGGGCGAGGCGGCCTCGCTCGCGGCCCGCATACGCCGGATCGCGGCCGGGCCGGCCCGCAACCAAGAGATGGGCCAGGCGGCCCGGCGCCGTTACGAGCAGGGGTTCAGCCCGGCCGTCGGGCTGGAGCGCCTGGTGGAGGGGTACCGCACCGCGATCGCGGTGCGGTCCGGCGGCGGGGACAGCCCGCCGCCGGTAGGGAACACAAACGCCGGCTCGCGGCGGGGCACCCGCGCGAGCAGGGATGGGGGCAGTAGATGACACGATGCAGACTCTGCGGCTCGGCGGCGCTGGCGAGCGTCGTCGATCTGGGGGCGACCCCGCCGTGCGAGAGCTTTCTCGCCGCGGACCAACTGGACCAGCCGGAGCCCGCGTACCCGCTGCACCTGCGGGTCTGCACCGACTGCTGGCTCGCGCAGATCCCTCCGCTGATCACGCCGGAGGAGACGTTCACGCAGTACGCGTACTTCTCCTCCTACTCGACCTCCTGGGTGGAGCACGCGCGCACGTTCGTCGCCGATGCCGTACAGCGGGTGGGTCTCGGCCCCGACGCCTTCGTGGTCGAGGTCGCGAGCAACGACGGGTACCTGCTCAGGCACGTGGTGGACCGCGGGATCCGCTGCCTCGGCATCGAGCCGTCGGTGAACGTCGGTGCCGCGGCGCGGGACGCGGGTGTGCCCACGCTCACGGAGTTCCTGGCCCCGGCCACCGGCTCGGCCGTCCGCGCCGAGCACGGCCCGGCGGACCTGGTCGTGGCCAACAACGTGTACGCGCACATCCCCGACGTGGTCGGGTTCACCCAGGGGCTGCGCGCCCTGGTCGCCGACGACGGCTGGGTCTCCATCGAGGTGCAGCACCTGCTGACCCTGATCGAGGAGAACCAGTACGACACGATCTACCACGAGCACTTCCAGTACTACACGGTCGCGTCCGCGATCCGGGCGCTGGCGAGTGGCGGACTCGCGCTCGTGGACGTCGAGTTGCTGCCCACGCACGGCGGCTCCATCCGGCTGTGGGCCCGGCCGGCCGAGGTGGCCGGCGAGCCGACCCGGCGGGTGGCCGACGTGCTCGCCCGGGAGAAGGCCGCCGGGCTGCAGGAGCTGTCCGGGTACACCGAGTTCTCCGCCCGGGTGGCCAAGGTGCGCCGGGATCTCCTGCGGTTCCTCGTCGAGGCGGCCGAGCGCGGCGAGACGGTCGTCGGCTACGGCGCCCCGGGCAAGGGCAACACCCTGCTCAACCACTGCGGCATCCGGCCCGACCTGCTCCCGTACACGGTCGACCGCAACCCCTACAAACACGGCAGGTTCACCCCGGGCACCCGCATCCCGATCCTGCCGCCCGAGCAGATAGCCGCCGACCGACCGGACTACGTCCTCGTCCTCCCGTGGAACCTGCGGGCCGAGCTGGTCGAGCAGTTGTCCTTCGTGCACGACTGGGGCGGCCGGCTGGTCTTTCCCATCCCGGAACTGAGCATTGTCGAGGTCGAGCGATGAAGGTCGTCCTGTTCTGCGGCGGTTACGGGATGCGGATGCGCAGCGGCGCCTCCGACGACGTGCCCAAACCGATGGCGATGGTCGGCCCGCGGCCGCTGATCTGGCACGTCATGCGCTATTACGCGCACTTCGGGCACACGGAGTTCATCCTGTGCCTCGGTTACGGGGCCCACCACATCAAGAACTTCTTCCTCAACTACGAAGAGACGACGTCCAACGACTTCGTGCTGCGGGGCGGGCAGACCGAGCTGCTGTCCACCGACATCGCCGACTGGACGATCACGTTCGCGCAGACCGGCATCGAGTCACCGATCGGGGAGCGGCTGCGCCGGGTGCGGCACCACCTGGACGGCGACGAGATGTTCCTCGCCAACTACGCCGACGTGCTCACCGACGCCCCGCTGCCGGAGATGATCGACCGGTTCGCCCGGCGCGACGCCGGTGCGTCGATGATGGTGGTGCCGCCGCAGTCCTCGTTCCACTGCGTGGACCTGGGCGAGGACGGTCTGGTGGGGGGCATCACGGCGGTGAGCGACATGCCGCTGTGGGAGAACGGCGGCTACTTCGTGCTCCGCCAGGAGGTCTTCGACCACATCCCGGAGAACGGGGACCTGGTCGCCGACGGATGTGCCCAACTGGCCAAGCACGGCCGGCTGGTGGCGCATCAGCACCGCGGCTTCTGGAAGCCGACCGACACCGTGAAGGAGCGGGCCGCGCTCGACGAGGCCTACGCCCGGGGAGACCGCCCGTGGGCCGTGTGGGAACGGGACACTGTGGGAGTGCGGGCGTGATCCGGCTCGGGGCCGGGCCCCTGGAACGGATCGCCGCAGTGGGCGCGCACTGCGACGACATCGCCATCGGCGCAGGCGGCACGCTGCTGACGCTGTGTCACGCGCGGCCGGGTATCCGTATCGACGCGCTGGTGCTCTCCGGCGGTGGCAGCGAGCGGGAGCAGGAGGAGCGGGCCGCGCTCGCCGCCTTCTGCCCGGGCGCCGAACTGCGGCTGACCGTGCTCAAGCTGCCGGACGGCCGGTTGCCCGCGCACTGGGAGGAGGCCAAGGCCGCGGTCGAGGAGCTGCGTCTGCAGACCGAGCCGGATCTGATGCTGGCGCCGCGTACCGAGGACGCGCACCAGGACCACCGGGGCCTCGCGGAGCTGGTGACCACCGCATTCCGTGACCACCTCGTGCTCGGCTACGAGATCGTCAAGTGGGACGGCGATCTCGGCCGTCCGGCGGCGTACCAGCCGCTGTCGCCGGAGATCGCCGAACAGAAGGTGCGGCTGCTGCAGGAGCACTACCCCTCGCAGCGGCACCGGCCCTGGTACGACCGGGAGGCCTTCCTCGGTCTCGCACGAATCCGCGGCATCGAATGCCACGCGCGCTACGCCGAGGCGTTCGCCGCCACCAAACTCACTCTCAACCTGGGGGGTTGAACCTTGCGCGTACTACTGACCGGACACCAGGGATACCTGGGCACCGTGATGGCCCCGGTCCTCGCGGCCGCCGGGCACGAGGTCGTCGGGCTGGACTCCGGCCTGTTCGCCGACTGTCTGCTGGGCCCGTCGCCCGCGGACCCGCCGGGGCATCGGGTGGACCTGCGCGACGTCACGGCCGACCACGTGGCCGGGGTGGACGCCGTGATCCACCTGGCCGCGCTGTCCAACGACCCGCTGGGATCGCTGGCGCCGGACCTCACCTACGACATCAACCACCACGCCTCCGTGCGGCTGGCCCGGCTGGCCCGCGACGCCGGAGTGCGACGCTTCCTGTACGCGTCGACCTGCTCCGTCTACGGCGCCGCCGGCGGTGGCGACCTGGTGACCGAGGACGCCCCGCTGCGCCCGGTGACGCCGTACGCGGAGTCCAAGGTGCGGGTGGAGGACGACCTGCACGCGCTCGCCGACGGCGACTTCGGCCCGGTGTTCATGCGCAACGCCACCGCCTTCGGCTACTCGCCCCGGCTGCGCGCCGACATCGTGCTGAACAACCTGGTGGGCCACGCACTCCTGTCCGGCGAGGTGCTGGTGCTCTCCGACGGCACCCCCTGGCGCCCGCTGGTGCACGCCGCCGACATCGCACGGGCCTTCGCGGCCGCGCTCACCGCACCGCGGGAAGCGGTGCACGACCGGGCGTTCAACATCGGCAGCGAGATCAACAACGTCACGGTCGCCGAGATCGCAGAGCAGGTCGCCGAGGCGGTGTCCGGCGCGCGGGTGGTGATCACCGGGGAGACCGGTGCCGATCCACGGTCGTACCGGGTGGACTTCTCCCGGTTCCGCGCCGCCATCCCCGGCTTCGACTGCGAGTGGACGGTGAAGCAGGGCGCGCTCGAACTCGCCGACGCCTACCGGAAGTTCGGGCTGACCCGGGAGGACTTCGAGCGACGCTTCACCCGCCTTGCCGTGCTGCGCGCGGCGTCCGACGCCGGCACCGTCGACGACACCCTGCGGTGGCGCCGATGACCTCGGCCGGCGAACAGATGCACGCGCTGGTGGAGCGGCTGTACCCGCTGTGCCGGAGCATCACCGGTGACGGTGTGCGCGCCACCCTGGAGATCGTCGACGAGTACGTTCCGCTGCAGGTGCACGAGGTGCCGACCGGGACTCAGGTGCTCGACTGGACGGTGCCGCAGGAGTGGAACATCCGGGACGCGTACATCGCCGACACCGCCGGCAACCGCGTCGTCGACTTCGCCGCGTCCAGCCTGCACGTGCTCGGCTACAGCGTGCCGGTGTCGGCGACCATGCCATTGGCCGAGCTGCGCGGACACCTGCACACCCTCCCCGACCACCCGGGCTGGGTGCCGTACCGCACCAGCTACTACACGCCGGAATGGGGGTTCTGCCTGGCCCAGGAGACCTTGGACGCGCTGCCGGACGGCGACTACGAGGTGCGCATCGACTCCACACTCGCGGACGGCCACCTCACCTACGCCGAACACGTGGTCCCCGGGCAGGTTCCCGACGAGGTGATCGTCTCCTGCCACGTCTGCCACCCGTCGCTGGCCAACGACAACCTGGCAGGCATCGCGGTGGCGACGTTCCTGGCCCGGGCGCTTGCGGAGGAGACGCCCTGGTACACCTACCGGTTCCTGTTCGCGCCCGGCACCATCGGGGCGATCACCTGGCTGGCCCGCAACGCGGAGCGGATCGAGCAGGTAAAGCACGGGCTGGTGCTGGCCTGCGCCGGCGACCCGGGCCGGCTGACGTACAAGCAGAGCAGGCGCGGCGACGCGGAGATCGACCGGGTGATGCGGCATGTGCTGCTCGCATCCGAACGCCCGCACCGCGTCGCCGAGTTCACTCCGTACGGCTATGACGAGCGGCAGTTCTGCTCGCCCGGGTTCGACCTCGGCGTGGGCTCGCTCAGCCGGACCCCGTACGCCGGGTATCCCGAGTACCACACCTCGGCGGACAACCTGGACTTCGTCTCCCCGGAGGCGATGGCGGACACGCTCGCCGTCTGCCGCGAGGCATTCGCCGTGCTGGACCGCAACCGGCGGTACGTCAACCTCAGTCCCTACGGCGAACCGCAGCTGGGCCGACGGGGGTTGTACGACTCGCTCGGCGGCCGCAGCGACGCGAAGCAGGCCCAGATGGCCATGCTCTGGGTGCTCAGTCTCTCCGACGGCGAGCACAGTCTGCTGGACGTCGCCGAGCGGTCCGGGCTGCCGTTCGACACCGTCGCCGTCGCAGCCGACGCCCTGCACGGCGCCGGGCTGATCAAGGCATGACGCCGATGACCACCGAGGGGGCGACGGCACCGGCGGACCCACCCGGAGAGGCCCGGCGGACCGCCAAGCGGGGTGCCGTCGGACGGCTGTCCTGGGGGCTGGCCGACCAGGCGGTCTCCAGCATGATCAACTTCGCGGTGGGCATCTACGTCGCCCGCGAGCTGGGGGTGCACGCGTTCGGCGTGTTCAGCCTGGCCTGGCTGACCTACGGCGTCGTGCTCAACGTCGCCCGCGGGCTGGCCACCGACCCGCTCGTGGTGCGCTTCAGCGGCGTGCCGGAGGCGACCTGGCGCGCGGCGGCGGCCCGGTCGTCGGGCGCCGCGCTCGCCGTCGGCGCCACCCTCGGCGCGGTCTGCCTGCTGATCGGCCTCGGCCTCGGCGGCGACGTGGGGCCCGCGTTCGCCTGCCTCGGCGTCGCCCTGCCGGCGCTGCTGCTCCAGGACTCCCGGCGGTTCGCGTTCTTCGCCGCCGGCGCCGGGCGGAAGGCGTTCGCCAACGACCTCGTGCAGGGCGTCGCACTCGTCCCGGCCATGGTGGTGGCGGCCAGGGTGGGCACCGTGGCCGCGTTCCTGCTGGCCTGGGGCGCCGCCGCCGCGGTGGCCGCCGGGTACGGCTTCCTCCAGTCCGGCATCCGGCCCCGGGTGACCCAGGCCCGCGGGTGGCTCCGCGAGCAGCGCGACCTCGGTTCCCGGTACCTGGTCGAGAACGTCAGCCTCAGCGGCGCCGGCCAGCTGCGGGCGTACGGGCTCGGCGCGATCGCCGGGGTCGGCGCGGTGGGTGCGGTGCGGGGCGCGGAGCTCCTGCTCGGCCCGTTCCTCGCTCTGCTGATGGGGCTGTCGCTGGTCACCGTGGCGGAGGCGGCACGGGTGCTGAGGCAGTCACCGCAACGGCTCGGCCGGTTCTGTCTCCTGCTGGGCGGCGGGCAGGCCGCCGCCGCACTGCTGTGGGGCTCGGCGCTGCTGCTGATGCCGGACCGGGCCGGCGAGTTCGTCCTCGGCGACGTCTGGCACTCCGCCTCGCGGCTCATCCTGCCCGCCACGCTCGGCGTCGCGGGCGCCGGCCTGGGCAGCGGCGCGGCGGCCGGGCTGCGCGCGCTCGCCGCGGCCCGGCGCAGCCTGCGCTGCCAGTTGTTCGCCTCCGCCTGCTACCTCGGCGGCGGGATCGGCGGTGCGGCCGCCGCCGGCACGGTCGGCTCGGCCTGGGGCGTCGCCGCCGCGACCGCCTGCGGCTCGGCCGTGTGGTGGCTGCAACTGCGGTCCGCCCTGCGCGAGCGCGACCACCACCCCATTCCCGAAGTGAGGACCTCATGACCACCCGACCCAGGCTGAGCATCGGCCTGCCCGTCTACAACGGCGAGGAGTATCTGGCCGAATCGCTCGACGCCCTGCTCGGCCAGACCTACGAGGACTTCGAGCTGGTCGTCTCCGACAACGCCTCGACCGACGGGACCCGGGGCATCTGCCGCCGGTACGCCGCGCGGGACTCGCGCGTCCGGTACCTCCGGCTGCCCCGGAACATCGGCGCCGCGCCGAACCACAACTACGTGTTCACCGAGTGCCGCGGCGAGCTGTTCAAGTGGGCCTCGCACGACGACCTGTACGCCCGGGACCTGTTACGGCGCTGTGTGGAGGCGCTGGACGAGCGGCCGGACGTGATCCTCGCGCACTCCGGCCAGGCGGTCATCGACGGCGACGGCCAGGTCAAGGTCCCGTACGAGTACGGGCTGGCCACCGACTCGCCGTACGCGCCGGAGCGCTTCCGCAGCCTGCTGTTCGAGCCCGGCGGCGACGACTTCTACGGGGTGATGCGGGCCGACGTGCTGCGCCGGGTGAAGCCGCACGACAGCTACCACCACGCGGACCGCACGTTCGTCGCCGAGATCACCCTGCACGGGCCCTTCCACCAGGTGCCGGAGCTGCTGTACTTCCGCCGCGACCACCCCACTCGCGCCGAGCGGGCGAACCCTTCCAAACGCTCCCGGTGCGTCAACCTGGACCCGCGCCGGGCAGGCCCGCTGCACCCGACGCCCCGGCTGCTCGCCGAGTACGTCTGGGGCTTCGCCTCGGCGATCCGGCGGGCGCCGTTGTCCCCGGCCGACCGGCGCGCGTGCCACCGCCACCTGGGCGCATGGATGGCCAGCCGGGTCCGGCCGGGCGCCGGCGAGCGGGTCGAGGACCGCGCCCCCGTCGACCCGGGCCGACTCACCGTCTCCGTCGACGCCCTCGTCGCCGGACGTGGGGAGAGGCGGGCATGACGTCCGCGGACGAGACCCCGGTGCGCGTCGGGGTGTTCGGCCTGCTCGGCTCCGGCAACCTCGGCAACGACGGGTCGCTCGAGGCCGTGCTCGGCTACCTCCGCGCCGAGCACCCGGAGGCGGTCGTGGACGCGCTGTGCGGCGGACCCGAGGTCGTCGCGGCCCGGTACGGAATCCCCGCGACGCGGCTGCACTGGTACCGCGGGGAGTACCGGACCGCGTCGCGTGCGGGCGCGATCGCGGCGAAGGGTCTGGGCAAACTCGTCGACGCCGCCCGCACCACCGCCTGGGTGCGCCGGCACGACGTGGTGATCGTGCCGGGCATGGGCGTCCTGGAGGCCACGCTGCCGCTGCGGCCGTGGGGCTTCCCGTACGCGCTGTTCCTGCTCTGCGCGACCGGCCGGCTGTTCGGCACCCGGGTCGCGCTGGTCGGCGTGGGCGCCGCCGCGATCGGCAACCGGCCGGCCCGGGCCCTGGTGCGCTGGTCGGCGCGGCTGGCCACCTACCGCTCCTACCGGGACACCCTGTCCCGCGACGCGATGCGGGCGATGGGCGTGGACACCGCGCGCGACGAGGTCTACCCGGACCTCGCGTTCGCCCTGCCGACGCCGCCGCCTGATCCCTCGGGCCAGGTCTGCGTCGGCGTCATGGACTTCCACGGCGGCGACGACGACCGCGCCCGCGCCGAGGAGATCCACCGGCGCTACCTCGACGGGACGACCCGCTTCGTCCGCGCGCTGGTCGAGGACGGCAGGCCGGTCCGGCTGGTCACCGGCGACGAGTGCGATGCGCCAGTGGTCGCCGCGATCCTCGACGCGGTGGACTCGCCGCTGGTCACCGCCGCCGAAGCGGCCTCGCTGGCCGACCTGATGAAGGAGATGGCGGCTGCCGACACCGTGGTGGCGACCCGCTACCACAACCTGATCTGCGCGCTGAAGGTCGGCACGCCCACGCTCGCACTCAGCTATGCGGCGAAGAGCGACGCGCTCATGGATCGGATGGGGCTTGCCGCGTACTGCCATCCGGCCCGCGAGGTCGACGCCGACCGGCTGCTCGAGCAGTTCCGGGCACTGGAGCAGCGATCGGCGGAGCTGCGGCGGACCCTCACCGAGCGGAACGTGATCGCCGCCCGGCAACTGGAGCACCAGTTCAGCGCCTTGACCGCGGCCCTGTTCCCGGCGGCCGACCACGCCCATGCCCACGCCCTGCGGGAGGCTCCATGAAAGCGACCGAAGTCCCGGCGATCGCCGGCGCGTACCTGTTCGAGCCGACGCCGTACGCCGACGAGCGCGGCTTCTTCTGCCGCACCTTCGACGCCGACGTGGTCCGCTCGGTGGGCCTCGACCCGGACACCTTCATCCAGGACAGCGTGTCCCGCTCGGCCCGGGGCGTGCTGCGCGGCCTGCACCTGCGCTCCGGTGCCGGCGAGGCCAAGCTGGTGCGGTGCTCGTACGGGAGGATCTTCGACGTCGTCGTGGACCTGCGGACGGACTCGCCGACCTACCGCAACCCGGCCTTCTTCGAGCTGTCCGGCGAGACGCAGGTGACCCTGTACATCCCCGCGGGGTGCGCGCACGGCTTCCAGGCGCTGACCGAAATCGCCGACACCTCGTACCGGATCGACCGCCCGCACGATCCGGCCGAGGACGTGACGATCGCCTTCGACGACCCGGAACTCGCCATTCCCTGGCCGCTGCCGGTCACATCGATGTCCCAGCGGGACCGGGAGGCGCCGAGCCTCGCCGAGGCCCTGAAGCAAAAGGAGAGGTGAGGTCGGCATGGACACCGATGAATTCCCGCTGCCCCGGTCCCGGGCCGCGAACGAGCGGCTGCACGCCCTGATCCCCGGGGGCGCGCACACCTACGCCAAGGGCGACGACCAGTACCCCGAGAACCTGGCCCCGGTGATAAGCCACGGCCACGGCGCCCACGTGTGGGACGTCGACGGCAACCGCTACATCGAGTACGGCTCCGGCCTGCGGTCGGTCAGCCTCGGCCACGCCCACCCACGCGTGATCGAGGCGGTGCGGCGGGAACTCGACCGCGGCAGCAACTTCGTCCGGCCGTCCATCGTGGAGGTCGAGGCCGCGGAACGCTTCCTGGCCACGGTGCCGACCGCCGAGATGGTGAAGTTCGCGAAGAACGGCTCCGACGCCACCACCGCCGCGGTGCGCCTCGCCCGCGCCGCCACCGGGCGCCCGCGGGTGGCCATTTGCGGCGACCATCCGTTCTTCTCCGTCGACGACTGGTTCATCGGCACCACGCCGATGTCCGCGGGCATTCCGGCGGCGACCACCGAGCTCACCGTGGCGTTCCCTTATGGTGACCTGGCCGCCACGGAGGAGCTGCTCACCCGGTACCAGGACGAGGTCGCCTGCCTGATCCTCGAACCCGCCTCCCACACCGAGCCGCCACCCGGGTACCTCCAGGGCCTGCGCGAGCTGGCCGACCGGCACGGCTGCGTACTGGTCTTCGATGAGATGATCACCGGCTTCCGCTGGTCCGAGGCGGGCGCCCAGGGCCTGTACGGCGTCGTCCCCGACCTCTCCACGTTCGGCAAGGCGCTGGGCAACGGGTTCGCCGTCTCCGCGCTGGCCGGGCGCCGCGATCTGATGGAGCGTGGCGGGCTGCGTCACCCCGGCGACCGGGTGTTCCTGCTGTCCACCACGCACGGTGCGGAAACACACTCGCTGGCCGCCGCGATGGCCGTGCTCACCACCTACGTCGAGGAGGGCGTCACCGCGCGGCTGCACGCCCTCGGCGAGCGGTTGGCCGCCGGTGTCCGCGAGGCCGCGGCCGGCATGGGCGTCGGCGACCACATCGTCGTCCGGGGCCGGGCCAGCAACCTGGTCTTCGCCACCCTCGACGAGAACCGGCAGCCGTCGCAGCAGTACCGCA
This sequence comes from Streptoverticillium olivoreticuli subsp. olivoreticuli, assembly GCF_003391135.1. Classification (GTDB taxonomy): domain Bacteria; phylum Actinomycetota; class Actinomycetes; order Streptomycetales; family Streptomycetaceae; genus Streptomyces; species Streptomyces blastmyceticus. The sequence continues at coordinate 1,060,671 of NZ_CP031455.1, forward strand.
CCCTGTTCCTGCGCCGGCTCCTCGCGGGCGGGGTGCTGGCCCCGTCGTTCGTGGTGAGCAGCGCGCTCGGCGACGCCGACATCGACCGCACCGTCGACGTGGTGGCCCAGGCATGTGCGGTGTACCGGAAGGCACTGGACGCCGCCGACCCCACCCCCTGGCTGGCCGGGCGGCCGGTGAAGCCCGTATTCCGCCGCTTGGCATGATGTGACGTGACGTCAGTTACGCTCCCGCCGACCGGCGTCGGCCGTCCGGTCGACCAGCCACGCGGTCGCCGGTATCACCACCAGCGCGGTGCACCAGCCGCCGAGGACGTCGGTCGGGTAGTGCGCGCCCAGGGCGACCTGCGCCCAGCCCATGGCGGCGCCGGCGACCAGCGCCGCGACGAGCACGAGCAACGTGCCGGCCGTCCTGCCGAGGCCGAGCCGGCCGGTCGCGAGCAGCGCCACCACGAGGGCGAGCGCGGTGGCGAAGGCGGTGTGCCCGCTCGGGTAGGACAGGTTGTCGCCGTGGATGGTGCGTCCCGCCAGGTGCTTGAGCAGCGTCGCCGTCCCCACGGTCATGCCGACGCCGACAACGACGAGCACCGCCGCGCGAGGACGCCGAAGCAGCAGGCAGCCCGTCACGGTGGCCACGACCAGCGTCGCCGCTCCGGCGGGCTCCCCCAAGGAGTCCATGGCCAGGGCGACTTGCCGCCACGGCGGCCCCACAGTGTCCGCCGTCGGCTGGATGATCCACCTGTCCACCGTGCCGGGCTCGCTGTGGCCGGCGTACAGGACCCCGAGCACGACGACCGCCAGCGTGGCGAGCGCCGCGATCAGCCCGAGCCACGCGCGCAGCGATGGGGGCAGCAGCGCGGGTGCCGGCCGGCCGGTCATACGCCCACCGCGTCCGGTCGGCCGCCCGGGCCGATGAGCGCGTGCACTACCTGCCGCGCACCCCACTCATGACCGAGACGGGGAAAAACCCGCACACCGTCGCAGACCATCCGGCAGATGCTGTGCACCTCCCCCTCCCCTCTCCCGTCGGGGCCGACTCCATCCGCCGACATGGCCGGGATCGTCAGATGTACGGGCTGACAGTCCGCGTTGTCAACACTCCGTCGTAGCGTGGAGGTGTCAATGAAGGGGAAGTTGAGGGGTGCGGGAACGGCGTTGCTCGGCCGGCCGTGAAGCAGACCGCCGAGCTTCCGCGTTCCGGCAGCCCTCACCCCGGGCCGGTGTCATGCGGCCGGGGAGGCCCGGCAGGCCGGGCGTGTCAGACGGCTGTGCGGCCGCCGTCCACGGGCAGTACGGCGCCGTGGACGAAGCTCGCCGCTTCGCCGGCCAGATAGGCGATCGCCTCGGCGATCTCCTCCGGCTCGGCCGGGCGTCCGGCGGGGGCCTGGGCGGCCAGGGCGTCGAGATCCTCGCCCATGTCGGCCGTGCCCTCCGTGCGCACGGGCCCGGGGCGGACGGCGTTGACCCGCACCCCGCGCGGGCCGTACTCCGCCGCCCATGCCTTGGTCAGCAGTTCCACGGCCGCTTTGCTCGACCCGTACAGGGCCATGCCCGCGGCCCCGTACTCGGCCACCATGGTGCTCACGTTGACGATCGCACCGCCGCCCCGCTCGGCCATCGCCGGCGCGAGGGCCGCCACCAGATGGAACGGCGCCTTCACGTTCAGCGCGTAGACGGTGTCGACCTCGCTCTCCGTTGCCTGCTCGGTGGGCCCGAAGGGGTAGATGCCCGCGTTGTTCACCAGGATGTCCACCCGGCCCCCGCCCAGGTCCACGGCGCGCCGCGCCAGTTGCCGCACCGACTGCGCCTCCCGCAGATCGGCGGCGACGAAGTCGGCCTTGCCGCCGCGGTCGCGGATGGCGGCGACCACGGACTCGCCGCGGGAGCTGTCCCGCCCGGCGACCAGTACGTGCGCTCCCCGCTCGGCCAGCAGCACCGCGGTCGCGGCGCCGATCCCGCTGGTCGCCCCGGTCACCAGGGCCACTCGTCCGGTCAGGTCATGAGAACCCATGAGGTTGTCCTCCGCATCGAGAAGTAGGGGCCCCGGGCGTGCGGCAGTGCCGTGTCCGGCGCCCCTCAACTCGACCGCGAGCCGACATACAAGGCAAGCACCCACGCCACCGTGGGATTCCGTTCCCGCCATCGGCTGTTCCTGGAGCCGCCATAAGTCGGGGATGCGACCCCGTCAGCCCGATCACGCGCGAGGGAGCAACGAGCGAAGCACGGTCTACAGCTGGGTGGCGCCACCGTCGACGAGCAGTTCCGCGCCGGTGGTGAAGGAGCTCTGTTCCCCGGCCAGGTAGAGGGCGGTGGCGGCGACCTCGTCGGGGCGGCCGACGCGGCCGAGCGGGGTCGGCGCGGCGGACTCGCTCGCTGCGGCGGCCTGATCAGCTTGCGGGTACGCGGCTCGCAGCTCGTCCCCGCCGGGGGTCTCGACGGGGCCTGGGGTGAGGGCATTGACCCGGATGCCACGGCCGGCGAGTTCGGCGGCCCAGGTGCGGGCGAGGCTGCGGATCGCGGCCTTGGTGGCGGCGTAGACGCCCAGGCCCGGGGCGCCGATCAGGGCCGCGCTGGAGGAGAGCAGGATCACCGAGGCGCCGGCCGACAACAGCGGGAGCGCCTTCTGGACGGTGAAGACCGTGCCCTTGAGATTGATGGAGGTGGTGCGGTCGTACTCCTCCTCGGTGATCTCGCCGAGCGGGCCGAAGTCCCCGACGCCGGCGTTGGCCACGACGATGTCGAGACGACCGCTGCGCTCGGTGATCTCGGCGAAGAGCCGGTCGAGGTCATCGAGCCTCGACACGTCTCCCTGGATGCCGATGCCGCGGCTGCCGACCTGCTCGACGGCGGCCTCCAGCTCGGCCTTGCGGCGGCCGGTGAGATAGACGGTCGCTCCCTCGGCGGCGAACCGGCGGGCGATGGCCAGGCCGATACCGGTGGAGGCACCGGTCACGAGGGCGGTCTTGTCGTCCAGCTGTCCCATGACATTCTCCGCATCCTTGACGTGCTGATTCTTCTTGCATTTTGGGCGCAGGAAGCGCCTTGCCGTACCGCTGGAGGGACCGGCCGGGTCACTCGAGTGACGTCTCGATCAGTTCGAGGAGGTTGCCTTCCGGGTCGGCGATGTAGGCGTACCGCATGCCCTTGGTCACGCCTGGGGCGGGGGGCGACACCGGGGCGGCGTCGTATTCACCTGTCAGACGGGCGAACGCGGCGTCGAGGTCCGGGACTTGGACAGCGAGGTGGGTGAAGGTCTGCACAGCGGTGGCGGCGAAGGGGTCGGTGTGCGCGACAGGGCTCGAACCGGGCCGCTCGACGAACTCCACACGCAGGCCGGCCGCATCGCTCAGGACGACGGTGCGGACGCCCGCCTCGGGCATCTCCAAGCGCTCGTCCACGTGAGTGAGCCCGAAAGCGCCGCCGTACCAGGCTTCCTGGGCAGCGAGGTCGGCGACCGAAAGGCTGACGTGGTGGAAACGAGCAGCGATCATGGCGACTCCCATGGTTAATGCCATTTACCTGGTAAGTGGTGTTAACCTTAGCGCCATGAGCTCTCCCGTCAAGCGGCGACCCACCGGCCGGCACCACGGGGACCTGCGCAACGCCCTGCTGCGGGCAGCCCTCGAACTGGTCGCCGAACGCGGCCCGCACGGCTTCACCCTGGCCGAGGCGAGCCGCCGGGCGGGAGTCAGCGTCGCGGCGCCCTACAAGCACTTCGCCGACCGGGAGACCCTGCTGGCCGAACTCGCCACGACGGGCTACCGCGAGCAACGGAACCGCTTCGCCGTAGCCGTGGGCAGCAGCGAGGACCCCGCGGAGCAGCTGGCCTCCTTCGCGTCCGCCTACGTCCGTTTCGCCGCCGAGGAACCGGCCCTGTTCGACATCACCTTCCATGCGGGCCTCGACAAATCCAGGTTCGCCGAGCTGGCTTCGGCCGGCGACGAGGTGGCGGGCCTCCTGTTGCCGGTCGCCCGCCGGCTGGCCTCGGACGCAGACGACGCATTCGACCTGCTGCTCCGCATCGCCGGTGCCGCGCACGGCCTCGCGGTATTCCTTCGCCAGGGCCTGTTCGGGGTGGGAAGCGAGGCCCTCGCGGACACGGAGGAGAGGGCGGCACGCACGGCCCGGGCGATCACGCGACAGCACGACGCCTGACCCGCCCGAGGAGAACTCGCCGCCCGGCACGGCCGGGTAGTCGAGGGACTCCAGGGGGAATGATTGTCGTGGCTATGCCAAGAATTAACCTCCGGCATCTACCCGCGTAAACTCCGGCGGTCGCATCATGGGCCCTGCGCGCCCCCGGGCGCCCCGCAAGCCCCCCACCGCCCATGCACACGACCGGAGTCCGGCATGCCCTTGCCCCCCGCCGCCCGTCAGGCCGCCCTCTCGGCAGGCGCCCTGCTGCTGTCCTCGATATCCGTCCTGGCCGCCCCCGGCGCCGCCCAGGCCGCCCCCGCCACGTACTCTCTGCTGGTCTTTCCCGACCAAGGCCGCACCGCCATCTACGACTTCATCGGATCGGCCGCCACGTCGGTGGACGTCACGATGTACGAGCTCCGCGACACCAAGGTCGTCAGCGCGCTCGTGAGCCGCAAGAAGGCGGGCGTGAAGGTCCGCGTCATCCTCGACGCCAAGCGCACCGCGGTGAACGACTCGGCCTACCGCACCCTCAAGTCCGCCGGGGTGGGCGTGACGTACTCCTCCCCCGACTACGTCTTCACCCATCAGAAGACCATCACCGTGGACGGCTCCAAGTCGCTGATCCTGACGGGGAACCTGGACTCGACGTACTACGCGAGCAGCCGCGACTACGGCGTATTCGACGCGGACGCCGCCGACGTCGCCGCCATAGAGAAGGTCTTCGACGCGGACTTCGCCAAGACCGCGGTCACCCCGTCCGACGGCGACGACCTGGTCTGGTCGCCCACCGACTCGGAGTCGCACCTGCTGGAACTGATCAACGGCGCCCAGCACTCCCTGGACCTGCAGCAGCTGGAGTTCGGCGACAGCACCCTGGTGGACGCGGTGGTGGCGGCGGAGAACCGCGGCGTGGCCGTCAGGGTCGTCGGCATGAACCCCGACAGCTACGGCAGCTACTTCGACCAGGTCAAGGAGGCCGGCGGGAAGGTCGTCACCTTCTCCTCGACCGAAGGCCTCTACATCCACGCCAAGGCGATCGTCGCCGACTACGGCACGCCGACGGCGAAGGTCTTCGCGGGTTCGGAGAACTTCTCCGACAACTCGCTCAACAACAACCGCGAGCTGGGCTTGATCGTCAACAGCCCGGACGTGCTGAACGGCATCGAGGCCACGTTCGAGAAGGACTTCACGGACGGGACGCCGTACTAGGCCCGGGCAGGCCCTAGCAGGGGGGGACCGACAGCTGACGCTTCCTCATACCGGTTTCCGGCCAGGTTGATGATGTATCCCTTCCGTGATGATCAACCGCATCGGTTCCCACTAGGGTCACTTCAGCTCTGCAGCCCGGCGCCGCACGGCCATCGCGCGGCGCCTCGTGGACCCGTCGATTGGACCGGTGTGAAGTGAACATCAAGTATCGCCATTTGCTCGGTCGTTCATCGGTGGCGGTGGTTTGGAGCCGGCTCGCCTCGGTGGTGGGGGTGGTCGCGCTGCTGGCGGCCGTCCTCACCGGCACGGCCGCCGGCACAGCCAGTGCGGCGCCTCTGGCGGCGCCGGTCGCCGCCGCCCCCAACGCGTCCGCCGGGTGGGTCTGCCCCGGCACGCCCATACCGCCGGGTTACGTGATCACTCTCCGCGCGCCGAACGGGTGCAACGGTGCCGGCTCGTGGTTCATGCGTCCCGTGCAGGACGGGATATGGACCTGCGCCACCTCGCCGATACCCCCCGGCTATGTGCTCACCCTCCACAATGCCACCGGCTGCAGCGGCATCGACTCCTGGTTCATGCAGCTGGCCCGCGACGGCCAGTGGACCTGTGCGGGCTCACCGATCACCCCCGGGTACGTGAACACCGGCCACAACAACGCCGGCTGCGGCAACATCGGCTCGTGGTACACGCAACGGGTCCGCGCCGGCGAGTACATGTGCCCCTATCAGCCCGTGCCGGCCGGCTACCGCACCGGAGGCTACAACGCGAGCATGTGCGGCGGCCTCGGGGGCTGGCTCCTGCTCAGCGCCTGAGCTGTTCACTCACGAGACATCTGTGATTTGCCTGTACGTCCATCCGCAATGTTGATCTTTGTGACCGACACGTCGTTCACCGGAAGGACAGGGCTGATGTCCGTCAAGAAGTCCCGTATCGCCGCTATCGTCGCGCTGGCGGCGGTCGCGTTGCCGACCGCGTCGCTGGGCGCCGCCACCACGGCGCAGGCAGCTTCGGACCGGGCCGCCGTGCCCGGCTATCAGACGTGGCAGACCGACGTGAAGAAGGCGGTGGCCCCCGCGATCCCGTGGCTGCGGGACCGCATCGGCCGGGGTGGGGGCAAGCCGGCCATCGTGCTGGACATCGACAACACCGCGCTGGAGACGTACTACCACCCGGGGCAGGCCGACAAGCCGGTGCTCGAGGTCGCTCAGTGGGCGAACGAGCACAACGTGGCCGTGCTGTTCGTCACCGCCCGCACCTCCTCGTCCTCCGCCCGGCAGCAGCTGGAGGACGCCGGCTACCCGGTGGACGCCGTCTGCACGCGCGAGCACGGCGAGAGCAAGGACGAGGGCAAGGCACGCTGCCGGGAGGAACTCACCGAGGACGGCTACACGATCACCGCCAACATCGGCAACCGCTCCACGGACTTCGAGGGCGGCTACTACGAGAAGGGCTTCAAACTGCCCGACTACGGCGGCCGGCTCTCCTGAGGTCGGTCTCATCGACGGGGGCACAGGTTGATTCGTTCGCTCAGCAGTGTGCGGGCAAGGTCGTGGCGCCGGGCGTGCAGGGCCGCCTCGACCAGGGTCTTCTGCAGGGCGTCGCGTTGGGCGTGGCTGCCGCCGAAGGTATGGAAGCGGCGTCGCAGGGGCAGCAGCAGGTCGACCGTGTCGGTGTGGCGTCGCTGCCCGTACGCCACGAGGGCGCGGCTCACCGGCAGCCCGATCTCGGCGGTCATCGGGACGTTGGAGAGACCCGGATCGGCATCTCGCAGCCAGGCCTCCCGTTCGCGGATGAGCCGTTCGGCGTCGGAGATGCGGTCGGCCCCGACGTAGGCCATGATGGCGTGGACGTCGTTGAAGGCGTAGTAGGCGCCGTCGTGGCGCCGCTCCCAGGCATCGGCCAGTACGGGCCAGCGGTGGCCGGTGTCGGCGCCGACGAGGTACAGCCGCCACAACAACGATGCGGCATCCAGGAGTTCCATCGCCGCCCCGCCCGAGTCGTCGTGGTGCACGGCGGCGTCGTAGACGGCCAGGACCTTGTCCGTGTGGCCCGTCTCCAGGACGTACAGGGCGTAGTGCCACCAGTTGTGCACGTTGAGGTAGTTGCCGGTCGACCAGTCGTCCCTGCGGGCGTCGAGGAAACGGATGCCGTCCTCGTGCCGTCCCTGCATCTCGTAGGCGTGCACGACGGCGTGGACGCCCCAGACGTCGCGGGCGTTGCGTTCCACGGCCTGAAGGCCCACGTGCTCGGCCCGGGTGTAGTGGCCGGCCTCCTCCAGGCCGAACGCGTACATCCCCTGGAGCAGGCCGTAATGCGGATCGTCCTGGTCCCAGGCGGACAGCGCGCCGCCGATGCGGTCGCGCAGCAGCGTGGCGTTGCCGGTGAAGAAGTCGATCTGATGGCCCACCGCGAGGGCCAGGGCGTCCTTCGGGTGCGCCACGACGAGCTCGGCGAGGACGCTGCCCGCCTTGTGTATGTCGCCGTCCAGCCAGGAGGAGGCCGCCTCGACATGCATGCGCTCTCGCGGGGTCAGGTCGGCCACGGGCACGTCGCGGCGGTACGCCTCGAACGCGGCGGCCGCCCCGGCCGCGTCCGTCTCTTCCGTGCCCAGCAGGCCGAGGTAGGCGCGGAAGACGTTCCCCATGGCGGACCGGGGCGAGGCGTCGAGCACCGCCCCGGCCTCCTTGGCCACCTCTCCGCGGAAGAAGAGCAGGCTGTCGAGCGCCTTCTCGTAGTGCCGCACGGCTTCGGCGTCGGTGTACGTCATCGCGTGAGCGTGCCGGTCCGTGACCACTGTGTCCTCCCGCCGGGTCGCCTCGTGCCGGAGGGATCTCTGCCCAGCACCCGCCGAGGGAATCCTCGGCGCTCCGGGCCTGTTCCTGTCTTTGTCGGGAACGCGGAGAGGGGAGCACGATGCCCAAGGCAGTGCGATTCACCGAATACGGCGGCATCGACGTGCTGAAGGTCGTCGACGTCGAACGTCCCTCGCCCGGGCACGGGCAAGTGCTGGTCAAGGTGGTGACCGCCGGGATCAACCCGGGGGAGACAAAGATCCGCGAAGGGCTCCTGCACGACCGGTGGCCTGCCACCTTCCCCTCCGGCCAGGGCAGCGACTTCGCCGGAACCGTCGAGGAGACCGGTGAGGGCGTCGACGGCTTCGCACCGGGAGACGAGGTGATCGGCTTCACCAATCGGCGGGCCAGCCACGCCGAGTACGTTCTCGCCGAGGCAGCCGAGCTGATCCGTCGCCCGGCGGGCGTCCCGTGGGAGCAGGCGGGCGCCCTGTTCGTGGCCGGGACGACGGCGTACGCGGCGGTACGGGCCGTCGCTCTCGCACCGGGCGACACCGTGGTCGTCTCCGGGGCCGCGGGCGGCGTCGGATCGCTGGCCGTACAGCTCGCGCGGCTGTCCGGAGCCACGGTGATCGGCCTGGCGAGCGAGCCGAACCACGCGTGGCTGACCGCCCATGGCGCGATCCCGGTCACGTACGGCGACGGCGTCGCCGACCGGATCCGTGCCGCCTCGGGCGGCCGGGTCGACGCCTTCATCGACACCTTCGGCGACGGATACATCGAGCTCGCCCTCGACCTCGGGGTGCGGCCCGACCGCATCGACACGATCATCGATTCCGCCGGTGCGGAGAAGCACGGGACCAAGGCGGAGGGCAGTGCCCTGGCCGCCAGCGCCGAGGTGCTCGAGGAGCTCGCCACACTGGCCGACCAGGGGCGGCTGGAGATCCCGATCGCCAAGGTCTACCCGCTGGACGACGTACGCGACGCCTACCGCGAACTGGAACGGCAGCACACCCGGGGCAAGATCGTGCTGAAGCCCTGAGGTCAGCGTGTGCCGGTGGCGCGGGCGGCGCGGCGCAGCCGAGCACGGGCCGGGTCGCGCGGGGGGTGGGTGGCCGCAGGAGCGGACTTGTCGGGATTGGGCCGCACGAACAGGGTCACTGTGACGCCCTCGGTGAACCCGTTGCGGCGCATCATGGCCGCCGACGCCTGGTTGCTCGATTCCACATCGGTGATGATCCGGGAGGCGCCGGCCGCGAAGAGAGCGTCGCAACACCGCTCCACGAGCACGCTCGCAACACCCTTGCCCCGCGCCCGTTCGTCCAGCGCGATCCACTCGAGATAGCCCCAGTCCTCGCGCTCGTCATAGGAGAGCGAGCCGAGCACGAACCCGATCAGCCCCTCGCCGTCCACGGCGACCCAGCACGCTTCCGGCTGCGCGTCCCAGTGCACGGCGACCGTGGACAGCGACCACGAGGTGTACGGCATCGCGTCCACGTCGTACGCGCGGTAACCGAGGTTCAGAACGCCGTCCAAGTGGGACAGCTGCATGGGAATGACATCAATACGGTCCATAAACGAATCCTGACATAGGTCCGCATTCGTAGCGGCCGGCGTTCCCGGGCCGCTACCGCCGTTGCCCGCAGCCCGGGCAGAACGCCGCGCCCTCCGGTAGCGGGGTCTGGCATCCCTTGCACGAGGTCTGCTGGGCCAGCAGGAAGCCGCAGCCCGGGCAGAAGCGTCCGCCCTGTGCCTCCGTACGGCACTGCGGGCAGACCAGCTGCCTGGGAGTGCGCGCGTCGAAGCCCTGGCCCTGCTTCTGGCCCTGGTCGTACGCGTGCTGGGCCACCATGTCGTTGAGGCCGCGCTGCTGGGCCGCCATCATCTCGCCCGCGGTGTCGGGGGCGCAGTTGTGGCAGAGGCCCTGTTCCGGGTTCCAGCAGCGGCGGCACACGTAGACGCTGCAGCGCCCACAGCGGTTGAAATGGGACGTGGCCTTGTCGATGGCCCGCTGGAAGGAGGCGTCGCGCGCGCCGCCCCACCCGGAACCGGCCAGCCCGTCGGCGGCGGTGGACACCCCGCTGCCCACCCGGCCGAGCGCGCCCGACGCCATGCCGATGGCGCGGCTGAGCCAGCTGGCGAGCCGCCCGCCCTGGTACGGCTCGAAGGGCGAGCGCCACGTGTCGTGGCAGCGCCAGCAGGAGAACTCGAACTGGAAGCCGGCCGCGGTTCCGTACTGCTCGCACAGGTCGCGGTAGTTGCTGGCGAAGTAGATCTCCGTGCTCACCGTCTCGCTCCTCCAGGGTCGGACCACCACTCTCCAGCCAGACGACGCGCGGTGGCGTGCGGACGGTTCTGCTCAGCCGAAATCCAGGACGTACAAACCGACTTGATCATTCATACGGGGTAACGCCCGCACCTCAGAGCGAGGCCGGGCGGCCCGTCGCCGGGTCACCGGATCAGGACACCCGGCCCACGCGTCGGAGCTGCGCCGAAAGGTGATGCTGCAGCGGCTGGCCGACCGCCGCGAGGTCGTGGACGAAGTCGAGCGTGTCCTCGTCGGTCAGGGTGTAGCGGCGGCGGGTGGCGTCGACCTCCTTGGCGGTGGGAGCGAGGGCCACCTCGTGGGTGGTGAGGTCGGCCGTCCCGTCACCGGCACGGCCGACCGCGATCTCCGCGATGCCCGTGGGCTGGGTGATCAATGCCTCCACGCGCCCATCGGGCTGCAGCCGCCACCAGCCGCTCTCCCGGGCCGACGGCCGCAGCGGGGTGCCGTCGGCGTCGACCAGCCAGGCGCGCGCCTCGTAGTGGAGGAAGGGACGCCCGTCGTGACTGAAGGTCACTTCCTGCGCGTACGCGAACTCCTCGGCGAGCGTCGGGTACCCACCGCGGCCCCGGCCGGCCCAGGTGCCCAGGAACCCGGTCAGCGGCGCGAGCAGCGGGTGCGGCGCAGGCGCTTCGTCCGGTCGAAGGGCGTCGGGATATGGGTGTTTCTGTCCGGGGTCGAACATGATGTGCACTCCTGGGTCGACTCGCGGATGGATCTCGACGGCTCGTAGCCCTCAGGGTCTACCCACCCTGACCGAACATTATCGGCCACCTCGGCCATGGAGTGCGCGGCGCCGGACCCGCCGCGAGCACCCCTGACCCGGCTTGCTCGAAACAGGGGTCATCGCTGCATAGCGGACACGATCGCCGCCCTGGATCGCCGTTGGCGCCATGCGAGTCCACATCCGTCCAGTGGCGCAAATGCATCGGTGCTTCCCCGGCCGTTTCGACCAACATCATTAGGCGCTGCTTCACTTGCGCGGCGGAGCTCCCAGTCGCCCGATCAGGTGACTCCAGGGGCTCCCTCTTGACGCATCCGCCCAGATGGAAGGTACCGGGATGTCGACCGCAGCGCACCGGCAGCAGCTGGAGCAGCCCGAACAGCAAGCAGGCCGGGCACAGCTCGGCCTTGGCATCGCCGCTGCGCGGAACCTGGCGACCACCACCAAGAGCGTCCCGCAGATGCAGGGCATCAGCTCGCGGTGGCTGCTGCGCACGCTGCCCTGGGTGGAAGTGAAGGGTGGCGCGTACCGGGTCAACCGGCGTCTGGCGTACGAGGTCGGCGACGGCCGGGTCACCTTCGTCCAGGAAGGGGCCGCGGTCAGGGTCGTCCCCGCGGAGCTGGAGGAACTGCCGCTGCTGCGCGGGTTCCACGACGACGAGGCGCTGCGCGCACTGGCCGAGCGGTGCCGGCAGCAGGAGTACGAGCCCGGCCAGGTGATCGCCGAACGGGGCCGGTCCGTCGACCACGTCTACCTGATCGCGCGCGGCAAGGTGGAGAAGGCCGGCACCGGAAAGTACGGCGAGGAGATCCGGCGCGGCGTACTGGCCGACGGCGGGTTCTTCGGCGCGCAGGCGGTGGCCGAGGAGCCGGGCGAGTGGGAGTTCACGGCGCGCGCGATGACGGCGTGCACCGTACTGGCCCTGCCCCGGGCCGCGTACGAGGAAGTGGCGGGCCGCAACGAACGGCTGCGGGCCCACGTCCGGCAGCGCCAGGCCGAGAAGGGGCGCCCGCGGAACAAGAAGGGCGAGGCGAACATCGCCCTCGCCTCCGGCCACACCGGCGAGCCGGTGCTGCCCGGCACCTTCGTCGACTACGAACTCGCCCCCCGCGAGTACGAACTGAGCGTGGCCCAGACGGTCCTGCGGGTGCACAGCCGGGTCGCCGACCTCTACAACGACCCGATGGACCAGGTCGAGCAGCAGCTGCGGCTGACCATCGAGGCGCTGCGCGAGCGCCAGGAGTCCGAGCTGGTCAACAACCCCGAGTTCGGCCTGCTGCACAACGCCGACTACAGCCAGCGCGTCTCCACCCACTCCGGCCCGCCCACCCCCGACGACATGGACGAGCTGCTGAGCATGCGGCGGGGGACCAAGGCCTTCTTCGCCCACCCCCGGGCCATCTCCGCCCTCGCCCGCGAGTGCAACAAGCGGGGTCTGTCCTTCGACAGCGCCGACGTGGACGGCCACCCGGTTCCCGCCTGGCGGGGCGTGCCGATCCTCCCCTGCGGCAAGATCCCCGTCTCGGAGGAGGGCACCTCCGCCATCCTCGCCATGCGCCTGGGCGAGGCCGGGCAAGGGGTGGTCGGCCTGCGGCAGACCGGGATCCCCGACGAGTACGAGCCGGGCCTGAACGTGCGGTTCATGGGCATCAACGACCAGGCCCTCATCTCCTATCTGGTGAGCACCTACTACTCGGCGGCCGTTCTCGTCCCCGACGCGCTCGGCGTCCTCGAGAACGTCGAGGTCTTCCACACCCCGTCCTGACGGGCACCCCCCTCGGAACGGAAAGAAGAACCTGTGTCACTGCTGTCCCGGATCACCGCGCCCACGGCCCGCCACGACGCGGCGCGGCTCGCGGCCGCGCTGCTCACCCACCACCAGGGCATCCGCCGTTCCGCGCCGAAGTCGCTGCCCGGCACCGCCCCGCGCCCGACGGGCACCACCGTGCCCACCGGGCCGACGGGGCTGGGCATCTCGGCCGCCCGTATCACGGCCGGGAGACCGGCCGGCGGCACCTCGGACGGGCGCGGCACCGCCGTCCCCGAGCTCTACTGCCCGCCCGCGCTCCGCGACGACCCGGCACTCGGCCAGGAGGTCAACGACCGGCTGGTCGAGTGGGCCGACGAGGTCGGCATCTACGCCGGACGGCTCGACCGCGTCCGCGCGGCCGACTTCGGGCGTCTGATGATGCTGGCCCACCCCGATACCGACGACCCGGACCGGCTGCTGGCGGCGGGGAAGTGCGCGCTGGCGGAATGGGCCACGGACGACTACTACTGCGACGACGAGACCATGGGTTCCAGGACCGAACTCCTCGGCTCCCACCTCGGGCTCGCCTACGCGGCCATCGACCCCGCCCACCTCCCGGCCCGGTACGTGCCCGCGTGGGAAAGGGACATGCGCGAGGACCCCGTACGCGTCGCGCTGCGCGCGGGCCTCGCGCACCTGGACCGGTACGCGGAGCCGTCCCAGGTGGCCCGGCTGCGGCACGAGGTCGCCGTCCTCTTCGTCGGCTACGGCCAGGAGGGCTCCTGGCGGTCCCGGGGCCACATGCCCGGCGTCCACGAATACCTGGCCCACCGTCAGATCAACAGCTTCCTCCCCTGCATCGCGCTCACCGACGTGGTGGGCGGCTACGCGCTGCCCGCCACCGAGTACTCCGACCCGCGTGTGCGCCGAGCCGTGACGACGGCCGCCACGGCGAGCACGCTCGTCAACGACCTGTACTCGATGACGAAGGAACACGACTCCTCGGGCGTGGAGTTCAACCTGCCCACCGTGATCGCCGAGGAGGAGCGGTGTTCGCCGCGCGAGGCGATCGAGCGGAGTGCGGAGATCCACGACGAGCTGGTGCGCGCCTACGAGGCGGAGGCCGCGGCCCTCGCCCTCACCGGCTCGCCCCAGCTGCGCCGGTTCCTCGCGGGAGTGTGGGCCTGGCTCGGCGGCAACCGCGAATGGCACAGCGGCAGCCCCCGCTACCAGGGCGCGTAAACCCGCGTCCCTCTCTCTTGTCACCACACACATCCCCACACGCGTACTCACGCATGCCGTAAGGAGCACCCCATGACGACCACGCCCGCCCCCGCCGGCGTCCTGCGCACCGCCTACCAGAAGTCCGTGGCGGAGTACTGGAACAACGAGAAGGACCCGGTCAACCTGCGCCTGGGCGACGTCGACGGCCTCTACCACCACCACTACGGTCTCGGCGACTACGACCCGTCCGTCCTGGAGGGCCCGGAGGAGACCCGGGACGCGCGCATCATCGAGGAGCTGCACCGCCTGGAGTCGGCTCAGGCCGACGTCCTCCTCGACCACCTGGGTCCCATCGCCCCCGACCAGCGCCTGCTGGACGCCGGCTGCGGGCGCGGCGGCACCAGCATCATGGCCAACGCGCGCTTCGGCTGCCAGGTCGACGGCATCTCCATCTCCCAGTCCCAGGTCGACTTCGCAGGCGGCCAGGCCCACAAGCGCGGCGTGGACGACAAGGTCCGCTACCACTTCCGCAACATGCTGGACACCGGCTTCCCCACCGGCGCCTTCCAGGGCATCTGGAACAACGAGTCCACCATGTACGTGGACCTGCACGAGCTCTTCGCCGAGCACGCCCGCCAGCTGGCGTACGGCGGCCGCTACGTCACCATCACCGGCTGCTCCAACGACGTCACGGGCCTGCGCTCCAAGGCGGTCAGCCGCATCGACGAGCACTACACCTGCAACATCCACCCCCGCAGCGCCTACTTCAAGGCCATGGCCGCCAACGGCCTCGTCCCCATCAACGTCGTCGACCTGACGGCCGCCACGATCCCGTACTGGGAGCTGCGCGCCCAGTCCTCCCTCGCCACCGGCGTCGAGGACCCGTTCCTGACCGCGTACCGCGAAGGCAGCTTCCACTACCTCCTCATCGCCGCCGACCGCATCTGAACCACCGCGGTCAGGCCGGGGCGTCGGCCCCTGGGTGTCCCGGGTCCGGGGAGGGCCCGGGGCGCCCGCCCGCCGCCGCGCTCAGTGCCATCAGCACGGCGCCGACGGCCAGTACGAGGACGGGCAGCGGTGGCAGCACCGAGTCCCAGGTGTGGTCGCCGCCGATGTGGTAGGCCATGGTCACCAGGGCGACGCCCAGGGAGGTGCCGAGCGATCTCGTCATGTTGATCATCCCCCCTCCGGTACCGGAGTGCTCCTTGGGGACGGCTCCCATGACCATCTCGTTGTTGGACGGGGTGAAGAGGCCGAGCCCGAGCCCGATGACGCCGAGCCAGACGACGAGCCACAGGTCCCCTGGCGCGGCGAAGGCCAGCCCCGCCAGAGCGCCCAGCACCAGCAAGGCCCCCGCCAGAGAGCGGCGGCGGCTGGACCACGACGGCGGCAACACCGCCTCCTGCGTGTTGGCGGCGAGCGCGAACCCGACCGCCAGCGCGCTGAGCAGCAGACCCACCCTCATCTCGTCCGCACCGGTGTGCCTGACGAGTGCCAGCGGTACCAGCACCAGCGGCCCGAACAGCACCAGGTATCCGGCAAGTGCCCCGAGCAGCCCCCAGGAGATCCGCCGTTCGCGCATCAGCCGAACGGACACCAGCGGTGCGGGGGCGCGGCTCTCACGCCGTACGAAGCCCCACCACAGCACCGCGGAGGCGACGACCAGCACAGCGCCCACCCAGCCGGGCACCGGCAGTCCGGAGAACACGGACACCCCGCCCAGCAGCGCCGCCACCCCTGACCCCAGCCAGGCCATGCCGGGCAGGTCCATACGGATGCCGGTGGCCCGCTGCCCCGTGGGCGGCAGCAGAAAGCGGCCCATGACCACGGCGGCGACACCGACCGGCACATTGATCCAGAACACCCAGCGCCAGCCGACCGTGGCCACCAGGACACCGCCGAGCGTCGGCCCGACGGCCAGGCCGAGCGCCTGGCCGGCCGCCTGGATGCCGAGCGCGCTGCGCAGTTTCCCGGGCGGGGCGACGACGGTGACCAGGGCGACACTGTTGGCGGAGATCATCGCCGCGCCCAGCGCCTGCACGACGCGGAAGCACACCAGCGCGGCCAGGTCCGGCGCGAGGGAGCAGGCCGCGGACGAGAGGGTGAAGATACCGAAGCCGTAGAGGTAGACCAGCTTGCGGCCGAGCAGGTCGGACATATGGCCGACGGTGACCATCAAGGCGGTCGTCACCAGGAGGTAGGCCAGCGAAACCCACTGCACGGTGGCGAGCGGAGCGCCGAACTCCCGCTCCAGGCTGGGGTAGGTGATGGTGACGATGCTCGAGTCGAGCTGGCCCATGAAGGCGCCGACGCAGACGGTCAGTACCACCAGCTGCCATGAGTACGCCGACTCGCGCACCCAGCGCGGCCGATCGCGCTCGCGCAGCAGCCTCTCCCTCAGCCCACCGGCCTGTTCTCTCATACACACCACCGTGCACACCGCGCCCGCCACACCCGGCGGCGGCGCGCGCCGCACACCGCTCATCCCCCGAACGGCCCAAGCCTTCGGGCACGCCTTCAGACCCCTGTGGTGGATCCGGGGCGGACGATCATCAGGACGGTCACGGCGGCCCACAGCAGATTGAACACGCCTGTGTACATCCCCAGTTGCCGGGCGGCCCGGCCGACGTCCGTGGGCTTCCGCACTCCGTCCGTGCCGTCGAGGGCGGCGAGGGCGGAGCTCTGCCGCGGCAGCACGAGCGCGGCGAGTACGGCAGCGGCGGCCACGGTCAGCGCGATCGAGGTCATGAGCCAGGGGCTGGCCAGCACGTGCAGGCTGTTGGCGGTCGCCAGGCCGAAGACCGGTACTGCGACCGCGATCACGGCGTAGACCCGGCAGATCCGGTGCAGGGTCCGCACCGTGGCAAGCGCTGCCGCGTCGTCGGGTGCGGCCAGGGCGCGGCGGGCGGAGGGCGGGAACATGCTGGCTGCCACGGTCACGGGACCGATGGTGATGATGGCCGCCAGGACGTGGACGGCGAGAAGGAATTTCGTCATGAGTGTGCCGGAAGCTCCCGCTAGAAGCCGGCGGGGACCGGGCCGGTGGCGCGCCAGACGGTGCCCTGACGCTCGTGGGCGAAGAGCTTCTCGACGGCGTGGGCGATGCGCGGCCCCAGTTCGCGCTCCAGCAGGTACAGGCCGAGGTCCAGGCCGGAGGTGACACCTGCGGCCGTCACCAGATCACCGTCGTCGACGACGCGGGCTTCGATCGCGACCACGTCCGTGGCGTCCAGCAGGTCGAGTCCCAGGTGGTTGATGGTCGCGTGCCTGCCGTCGATCAGCCCGGCCATGGCGAGGAGCATGGAGCCGCCGCAGACCGTGGTCATGATCAGGTCCGGACGGTCGAGGGCCTCCTTGAGCAGGGCCGGCAGTCCGGTCTGCAGCACGCGGCCGAGCAGCGCCGGGATGGAGTCCTCGTTCCCCGCGGCACCGGGGCCGGAGGTGTCACCGAGAGGACCCACCGCTCCCGGTACGAGGACCAGGTCCGCGCGCTGCGGATCGAGTGCGGCCACGGCTCGCAGCGAGAGCAGTCCCGCGCCGCTGGGCACCTCGCGCGGGCCCTCGGCCGAGACCAGCTCGACCTTCAGCGCGCCCGGCGCGGCGATCCCGCCGGCGAACAGCACCTCGTAGGGGGCGATGACATCCAGCGGGTCGAATCCGTCGAACAGCACGATCTGGCACAGCATCGGGAGGAGTCCCTTTCTGTCGGTGCGGGTGCCCCGTGTGGGGCGCGGACACCGACGCTAGCCACTGGCCGAACGACCCAGTAGTGGCTGAAATGCCAGATCCCAACGGATTATGGCCAACGCGATTCGGCAAGGCTTCCCATCAGTGCGGAGAAGGCAGGAGGCGTCCGGCTGTGGTCGGCCAGTATCTGGTGCCCGCCTATGGTTGAGCCATGCACACCGTGGCTGTCCTCGCCCTCGACGGAGTCATTCCCTTCGACCTGGCCACCCCCATCGAGGTGTTCCAGCGAACCCGGCTCCCCGATGGCCGCCCCGCCTACCGCGTCCGTGTGTGCGCGCCCACCGAGGACATCGACGCCGGGGCATTCACCCTGCGCGCACCCTGGCCGCTGGACACATTGGCCGAAGCGGACACGATCGTCCTCCCCGGCATCGCCGACCTCACCGCTGCCGTACCGGAGGAAGTCATCGACGCCCTGCGGCAGGCCGCCGCCCGGGGCACCAGGCTCGCCTCCATCTGCACGGGCGCCTTCGTCCTGGCCGCCACCGGACTCCTCGACGGCCACCGCGCCACCACCCACTGGGCCGCCGCCGCACAGCTCGCCGCCCTCCACCCCGCCGTCGAGGTCGACCCGGACGTCCTCTACGTGGACAACGGGCAGGTGCTCACCTCGGCCGGCGCCGCCGCCGGACTGGACCTGTGTCTGCACATGATCCGACGCGACCTGGGCTCGGCGGTGGCCGCCGACGCGGCCCGCCTGTCCGTCATGCCGCTGGAACGGGAGGGCGGCCAGGCGCAGTTCATCGTCCACGAGCGCCCACCCGCCCCGCGCGGCTCGGCGCTGGAGCCCCTGCTCCGGTGGATGGAGGACAACGCCCGCCGGGAGCTCACCCTCGACGACGTCGCCTCGCAGGCCGGCATGAGCGTCCGCACCCTGAACCGACGCTTCCGCGAACAGACCGGCACCTCACCGCTCCAGTGGCTGCACCGGGCCAGGATCCGCCAGGCCCAGTACCTGCTGGAGACCACCACCCACCCCGTCGACCGCATCGCCCTCCAAGTCGGCTTCGGCTCGCCCACCGCCTTCCGCGACCGCTTCAAACGCCTGGTCGGCACCAGCCCCCATGCCTATCGGCGCACCTTCCAGGGGGCGTGAGCCGGATACGCCAGTCGGCGGCCGACGTCGGCCCGGCTGTTCCGGGTGTGGTGACGCCGGCCGCCGGGGGTTACCGGGCCAGGGATTTGCGTGCCTGCTCGATGTCCGCGTTGAGACTGGTCGCGTCCGGCACCGGGGGCAGCATGTCGGTGTCACGGAGCCGCTGGATCAGTTTGTCGAGGTAGAGCTGCCGGTCCTCTCGGGACTGGCTGGGGCCGTGCAGTGCCGCCTGCCACGATTCCTCGGTCCAGCGGCCGATGTTGACTTCTTGCTTGATGAATTCCTCGTTGTACTGCTTCGCCCGTTCCACGAGCGCGTCCCGGATCGCCGTGTCGAACTGCTTGCGGAGCTTCTGGGGGAGGTTCTTGATCTGTTCGCGCGCCGTGCGCTCGGTGCTCCACTTGAGGAGCTTCTTGGCTTCGGCGGAAGCGCCGCCCTTGTCTATCTCGGCCATCTTCTCGGCCGCGTTGTGCAGGATCACGGCCTTTTCGGCCTCGAGCTGCTGGTGCTCCACCTCGGTGGCCGATTTGACAAGCTTCTGGAGGCCGTCGGCACGGAAATCCTCGAGGGTCTTCTTCCACGCTTCGTCACGGGCCTGCTGGAAGACCGTGATCGAGGGGATCTGTGCCTCCTTCCACTTGTCGGTGAAGTAGCGGGCTCCGTGGAGGGTGAGCCCGGCGGGCCACAGCGGGGTGACCAGCAGCGCGTCGGCGCCGAAGCAAGCGGCGGTGTCGTCGGCGTCGAATCGGCCGTGGTCGGCGGCGGCCCCGGCCTGTGTACCGCATCCCACGAAGGGGACGATCGCGGTGATGGCGGCCGCCTTGTCCAGGCTCGTGGTGTCGTTGGCGAAGGCGTCGTGCACGCCCTTCGCCCACAGCACACCGCCGGCGACCAGCAGCGCGCCCTTGGCCGTGCTGCCGGCCGACTTCAGGTTCGCCCGCAGTGCGGACTTCGCCTCGGGTGAGAGCTTGCTGTAGCCGCGGATCCGGGCATGGATCTCGGAAGGTGACAGCTGCTTGCCGTCGGGCGCGACCACCTTCAGCCCGTATTTGCCCGCGAGCTCGCCGAAGGCCTGCTCGATCTGCTTGGCCTCCAGGTTCTCCAGTGCCTCTCCGGATGTCTCCCCGGACGGCTTGCCCGCCGTTCCCTCCTCGGAGGGCTTGGTCCGCGACTCACCGTTCTCGCACACGCTCACGGACCGCTTCGCCCGGCCCGACGAACCACCGGTCGAGCAGACGCCGTTGCCGTCGGGCCAGCCCTTGCCCGCGAGCCACTGGCTCATGCCGGGGTGCGCGGGGTCGTCGACGCCGACGATGAACAGGTATTTCCTCGGGATGTCCCCCTTGTGGGCCCAGGCACCGTTGGTGGACTCCCCGCCGAGGGGGCCGCCGCCGTGGTCGCCCTTGAGCGTGCCGCTGAAGATGCGTCCGTCCTTCTTCAGGGCGTCCCACCGGATCTTGACCCTGATGGCGTCCCCGTTCTTCTCGATGGCATTGCTGCCCTCGATGCCCTTCTTCGTCGAGTCCCACATGAAGACATGTTCGTGATGCCCGTTCTTCGCGTAACCCGAGCCCGCGCTCCTCAGCTCGGATTCCACGTCCTTCCCCTCGGCGGTCCAGCGGCTCTTCGCGGTCTGCAACCCGTTCTTGTTCAGTGATTCCCGCAGCTCCGCGGTGTCGGCTTCGCCGCGGGGGCGCTTGTCGACGACTATGTGCGTGTACTCGTCGGCGAGTTCCTGCGAAGTGCCGGCACCGCTGTCCGACTTGACGGGTGGAGCGGCTTGGGCGACCGCCGTACCGGTGACGGCGAACACCATGGCGGATATCACGGCTGTTGTGGTGACGCGCCGTACGGAATGCCGGTGTCTGGGGATGTTCATCTTTACCTCTGCATGTGTCGTTCGAGGTCACGCGAGGGCAACTGGAGGGGACTCGTTCTTCGAGCGGGCCAGTGTCTGGCATCCCCTACGTTTTCGTTCTCCGGTACCGGGCACCATCGGCCGCGTGGCCATACCGGTCATCCTCGGGGAGTAGTGTTCACCCACCTCTGGGCGGGGTCCGCGCGGGTCGGTCCAAGCCCCGGTTAGCGTTCACCGGGCAAGGCTCGGACGGAGGAGACGTGGTGTTCAACTACTTTCCGAACAACTACATGTGGTCGTCGGCGGTGATGTTGTCGATCATGGCCGGTGGGGAGCTGGGGCAGATCGACCGCTGGCTCGCTCCCTTGCGCGAAGCCGCACCCGATCCCGGCTCGTGGACGAAGGCGTGGGACGGCGCGGCGGCGCAGCAGGAGGAGCTCGCCGAGGAGGATGTGCGTCGCGGGTTCCGGCGCAGCGCGAGCGCACGCTATCTGCGGGCGTCCACCTACTACCTGACCGGCGAGCGGCAGACGGCACCGGGTCCGGCGAAGACGCGCAGCTACCAGTGCGCCCTCGCGGCCTTCGCGAAGGCCGTCGAGCACATGCCCCGCCCCCTGGAGCGGGTGGAGATCGACTCACCGGACGGCATCCTGCCCGGCCATCTCATCCCCGCCCGCGCTCAGGGGCGCGCACCGGTCGTGATCTTCTACAACGGCTTCGATGTCACCAAGGAGCTCCTCTACGGGATCATCCGCGAGGAGTTCGCCGACCGGGGCATCGCCTGTCTCGTCGTCGACACGCCCGGCACCGGGGAGCCACTGCGGCTCCGTGGTGTCCCCTCCCGCCCGGACTACGAGGTGCCCACCTCCGCGATCGTGGACCACCTCGTGACGCGCCCGGACATCGACCCCGCGCGGATCGGCCTGCTGGGCATCAGCCTCGGGGGCTACTACGCGCCCCGCGGCGCCTCGTTCGAACACCGGATCAAGGCCTGCGTCGCGTGGGGCGGAGTGTGGGACTACGGCGCCGTCTGGCAGCGACGATGGGCCACGCGGTCGACGACCACCTCGGTGCCGTTCTGGCAGCTGCCCTGGGTGATGGGCACCGACACCATGGAGCAGGCACTGGAGCGGGTCAAGCAGTGGACCCTCCTCGACGCGCTGCCCCACCTCACCCAGCCGCTGCTGATCGTCCACGGCGAACACGACGGAGCCATCCCGCTCGAGGACGCCCGCAAGGCACTCCGGGCCGCCGGCTCGGCCGACAAGGAACTACGCGTCTTCACCGTCGCGGAAGGCGGCTCCGAGCACTGCAACGCCGACGACCCCGACCCCGCCCGGCAGCTGATCGCCGACTGGTTCGCCGACCACTTGTGATCCCGGGAGATCCGGCCGGACCCATGGAGCCCCGCTCCAGGAGCATCCTCATCGGTACGGTGTCCGGGCAGGGCGCTCTCTCGTTCGACGCGTGACCAAGGGGTGGGAATGGCGAGGATTCATGGCGAGTTGATCCGTGCGTTACCGGGTGTGCTGAAGGAGCACGCGGTGCGGTCGGGGGGAAAGACCGCGTTCGCGGATGCCCGGCGGAGCGTGACCTACCGGCAACTGGAGGAGCGGACCGGGCGGTTGGCGGGGCATCTGGCGCGGCTCGGCGTGGGGCGTGGCGACCGGGTGGGGATCCATCTGGGCAACCGGGTGGAAATGGTGGAGAGTTGCCTCGCGGTGCTGCGAGCGGGGGCGGTGGGGGTTCCGTTCGATCCAGGGGCGGCGGACGCGGAGCTGGCGTACTTCCTCGAGGACAGTGGCGCGGTCGCGGTCGTCACCGAAGCGGCGCTGCTGCCTCGGGTCGGACGACTGGCAGCCGGACAGCCGCGGTTACGGGTCGTGGTGGTGGGCACGGACGCCGTACCGGACGGGGCACCCGCGGGCACGGTCGCATTCGAGGAACTGGCCGGGACGGACCCGGGCGTACCGCCCCGGGACGACCTCGGCCTGGACGAGCCGGCCTGGATCCACTACACCTCGGGCACCACCGGGCGGAGCAAGGGCGTGGTGTCCGGTCAGCGTGCCGCGCTGTGGTCGGTGGCGGCGGCGTACGTCCCGCTGTGGGGGCTGGAGCCGCGGGACCGACTGCTGTGGCCGCTGCCGATGTTCCACGCCTACGCGCATTCGTTGTGCCTGCTGGGTGTGGTCTCGGTGGGCGCGGGCGCGTATCTCCTCGACAGGGCCGCGAGCGTCGCGCAGGCCCTCGCCGAGCAGTCGTTCACCGTCGTGGCGGGGGTGCCCGCCACGTACCACCTGCTGGTGGACGCGGTACGGGAGGGCCGACGGCCGCTGCCCGGCCTGCGCGTGTGCGTCACGGCGGGCGCGCCGTGCCCGCCGACGCTGCGTGCGGATGTCGAGGAGCTGCTGGGTGTCCCCCTGCTCTCCGGCTACGGCAGCACCGAGACCTGCGGGAAGATCGCGGTCGACCTGCTCGACGGGGAGCGGGAGGGCGTCGGCGCTCCGCTGGTGCCCGGCGTCGAGGTGCGGCTGACCGATCCGGTGAGCGGCGAGGACGATGAGGAAGGCGAGATCTGGGTTCGCGGGCCGAATCTGATGATCGGTTACCACCGTCGTCCGGACGAGACGGCGCGGGCGTTCAGGGACGGCTGGTACCGCACGGGAGATCTCGGCCGCCGGGATGAACACGGCCGCCTGCGGGTCACCGGCCGTGTCAAGGAACTGATCATCCGCGGCGGCGAGAACGTCAACCCGGTCGAGGTCGAGCAGGTGCTGCTCACCTGCCCCGGTGTGGCGGACGCGGCTGTCATCGGCCGGCCGCACGACGTGCTGGGTGAGGTGCCTGTCGCCTTCGTGGTCCCGGGCCCGCGCGGCGTCGGCACCGATCGGGTGCTCGCCGTGTGCCGGGAGCGACTGTCGGGCTTCAAGGTGCCGGATGAGGTGTACGAGACCGACGCCGTGCCCCGTACCCCGTCCGGCAAGACCGACCGCCCGGCGCTGGCACGGCAGTTGGCCGAGCGGTTGGGCGCGGCGCGCGAAGCCGCCGCGTCCGCCCTGCGGGAGCGTCTGCTGGCCCTGGCTCCGTCCGGGCGGTACGACGCCGTGCTGCGTCTCGTCCTCGACCAGGTGGCGCGGACAGGCGGCGTGCCCGCGCGGGAGCTGGATCCGGACCGGCCCTTCACCGACTTCGGGCTCGCGTCCCTCGGAGGTGTGCTGCTGCGTGACCGGCTCGGCGCGGACACCGGGCTGGATCTGCCCGCGACCTTGGTGTTCGACCACCCGACGCCCGCAGCGGTGGCGCGTTTCCTGCACACCGCGCTGCTCGGGGAATCCGCGCCGGAGGCAAGTGGCACCAGCGCGCGTACGGCCTCCATGGAGCCGGTGGCGATCGTGGCCATGGCGTGCCGGTATCCGGGAGATGTGGCCTCACCCGAGGACCTGTGGCAGCTGGTCGCGGACGGGACGGACGCGACGTCGGACTTCCCCGCCGACCGCGGCTGGGACCTGACAGAGCTCTTCGACCCCGACCCGGACCACCTCGGCACCACCGTCACCCGCCGCGGTGGATTCCTGCACCGGGCGGCCGACTTCGACGCCGCCTTCTTCGGGATGTCCCCACGGGAGGCGCTGGCCACCGATCCGCAGCAGCGGCTGCTGCTGGAGACCGCCTGGGAGGTCTGCGAGCGGGCGGGCATCGACCCGACGGCCCTGCGCGGCAGCGACACCGGCGTGTTCGTCGGCGTGATGCACGACGACTACGCCGGCCGCCTCCTGCACCGCGGCCCGCACGAACTGGAGGCACATCTCGCCCTGGGCTCGGCGAGCAGCGTGGCCTCGGGCCGCGTCGCGTACGCCCTGGGCCTGCGCGGGCCCGCCGTGACGGTGGACACCGCCTGTTCGTCGTCGCTGGTGGCGATGCACTGGGCCGCCCGTGCCCTGCGGTCCGGCGAGTGCTCGCTGGCGGTGGCCGGGGGTGTCACCGTGATGGCCACGCCGGCGCCGTTCGTCGCGTTCAGCAGGTTGCGCGGTATGGCGCCGGACGGCCGGTGCAAGCCGTTCTCGGCCTCGGCCGACGGCACCGGCTGGGCCGAGGGCGCCGGGGTGGTCCTGCTGGAGCGGCTCTCCGACGCCCTGCGCAACGGCCACCCGGTGCTGGCCCTGCTGCGCGGCTCGGCCGTCGGCTCCGACGGTGCCTCCAACGGCCTGACCGCGCCCAGTGGTCCGGCACAGCAGCAGGTGATCCGCGAGGCCCTGGCCGACGCCGGGCTGTCCCCGGCCGACGTCGATGCTGTCGAGACGCACGGCACCGGTACCGCGCTCGGCGACCCCGTCGAGGCTCAGGCGCTGCTGGCCGTGTACGGGCGCGAGCGGCCCACCGACCGGCCGTTGTGGCTCGGCGCGCTGAAGTCCAACATCGGGCACACGCAGGCCGCGGCCGGTGTCGGCGGAGTGATCAAGACCGTCCTGGCGATGCGCCGGGGACGGCTGCCGGGTGTCTTGCACTGCGAGGAGCCTTCGCCGCGCGTGGACTGGTCGTCGGGCTCCGTACGGCTGCCGATCAGGGCGGAGGAGTGGCATCCCGCGCCGGGCAGCCCGCGCAGGGCAGGGGTGTCCGCGTTCGGCATAGGCGGGACGAACGCCCACGTCATCCTGGAAGAGGCCGATCCCGGCATCCCCTCCCCCGCGGCCGTGCCGTGGAAGACGGTGCCCCCGCTGCTGCTGTCGGGCGCGGAGCCGGAGGCCCTGCGCGCGCAGGCCCGGCAGACTGCGTCCCTGCTGCGGGAGCAGCCCCGACTGTCCTCGTTGGACGTCGCGTTCTCCCTGGCCACGACCCGGGCCGCGCTCACGCACCGGACGGCCGTGCCCGTCGGCGACGACCGGGAAGCACTGCTGAGCGCTCTCGACGCCCTGGCGGAGACCGGAACCACCGAAGCGCGGCCGTCCACCGCACGGCTGGCCCTGTTGTTCGCCGGCCAGGGCGCGCAGCGGCCGGGCATGGGGCAGGATCTCCATGCTGCCTTCCCTGTCTTCGCCGCCGCCTTCGACGCCCTGTGCGACCGGTTCGACGCCGGGCGCAGTCTAGGCCGGCCACTTCGGGCCGTGCTGTGGGCGGACGAGGGGACTCAGGACGCCGCCTTGCTGAACCGGACGGACTTCGCACAGGCGGGCCTGTTCGTCTTCGAGGTGGCGCTGTTCCGGCTGCTGATGTCCTGGGGCGTACGGCCAGACGTCCTGGCCGGGCACTCCGTCGGCGAGCTGGCGGCGGCCCACGCCGCGGGCGTCCTGTCGGAAGGGGACGCGGTAGAGCTGGTCGCCGCCCGGGGGCGGCTGATGAGTCGACTGCCCGGGAACGGGGCCATGGTGGCCCTGGAGGCGTCCGAGGAGGAGACGGTGCGTCAGCTGGCGGAGCTGCCGGACCTGGCCGACCGGATCGCCATCGCGGCGGTGAACGGTCCGCGGTCGGTCGTCGTCTCCGGGGAGGAGGAAGCAGTGCTCGCCGTCGCGGCCCGCTTCGCCGGGCGCGGACGCCGCACCACGCGGCTGCGGGCGGGCCATGCCTTCCACTCTCCTTTGATGCAACCGATGCTCGCCGAATTCGGCCGCGTCGCGTCACGGCTGACGTACCGGGCGCCGCGCATACCGGTGATGTCGACGCTGACCGGGTGTCAGGCCGCCGGGGACGACCTGCGCTCGGCCGCGTACTGGGTGCGCCACGCCCGTGAGACCGTGCGTTTCGCGGACGCCGTACACCGCCTGGCGCAGGACGAGCGGGTGACCGCGTTCGCCGAGGTCGGGCCAGACGCGCAGCTCACCGCGGCCGCCACGGCGGGCCTGGCCGATCAGGGCGAGGGGCTGTTGCTCACGGCCACCGCGCGGGCCGGCGCGCCGGAGACCGGGACGGTCCTGGCCGCGCTCGCCCGGCTGCACGTACGCGGACTGCCGGTGGACTGGCGCCGGGTGTACGCGGGCAGCGGCGCCCGGCGGGTGGACCTGCCGACCTATCCCTTCCAGCGGCAGCGCTACTGGCTGGAGGACACTGCCTCCACAGCGGACGGCCACGGCCACCCTTTGCTGACGCAGACGACCAGCGTGCCCGGCACGCAACGCCTGTTGTGCACCGGGCACCTGTCCACCGAGGCCCAGCCATGGCTGCGCGACCACGTCATCGCCGGACGCGCGCTCGTACCGGCCGCCGTATTCGCCGAAATGGCGATCCACGCGGGCGACGCGTGCGGGCTGGACGTACTGGAGGACTTGGCGCTGCTGACCCCACTGGCTCTGCCGGACTCCGGCGACCGGGTTCAGGTGCAGGTGGCCCTCGGCGAACCGGACTCCTCCGGCCGCCGCACCGTCGACGTCCACTCCCGCCCTCAGGAGTCGGGTGCGCTCGGCTCCTGGACGCGGCACGCGACCGGGCGGCTCGGACCGGCCACCGGACATCCGGCCCATGAGGCCGAAGCTTCCGTGTGGCCGCCGCCGGACGCCGTGCCCGTGGACCTCACCGGTGCCTACGAGCACCTGGCCGCCGCCGGTTACGCGTACGGCCCCGCGTTCCAGGGCGTCACGGCCGCTTGGCAGGGGCAGGATGAGGAGTTGTTCGCCGAGGTGCGGCTGCCCGACGCGGCGAGCGCCCACGCCCGGCGGTACGGCATCCACCCCGCTCTGCTGGACGCCGCGCTGCACGTCGTACTGCTCATCGCCCCGCCCGCCGGGCCCGCCCGGCTGCCCTTCGCCCTGAGCGGCCTGGCCCTGTACGCCACCGGCGCCACGGCGCTGCGCGTCCGTATACGCCCCGCCGGCGCGGACACCGTCACCGTGGACCTCGCCGACCGCACGGGCAGGCCGGTGGTCCGGTTGGGGTCCTTGACCACGCGGCCGGTCCCGGAGTCGCTCGACATCGCGACCGGGGCCGGGGGGCTGTACCACCTGCGGTGGACCGGCGTTCCGGTCGGCGGCGACGGACCTGCCCTGACCGTGGTGGCACCGGACGATCTGGCCCTGCGCTCCGCGCTTCCCGCCCTGTCCCCCGGAAATCGGAACGCCACTGAGACGGTGGTCGTCTCGCTGTCCGCGACATCCACCGATCCGGTCGCGGACACGCACGCCTTGACCACGCGGGCTCTGTCCGTGCTGCAGTCCCAACTTTCCGTTCCTGGGAGGAATTTGGTCGTGGTGACCCGTGGCGCCTCCTCGCGGGTGCCGGATCTGTCCGCCGCCGCGGTATGGGGCCTGATGCGTTCCGCGCAGTCGGAGTATCCCGGCCGCCTCACGGCCGTGGACACGGACGGGCGGCCCGAGTCGCTGCGTCTGCTGCCCGCCGCCCTCGCCACGGGCGAGCCTCAGCTCTCCCTCGCAGATGGCGCTGTGCGCGTCCCCCGGTTGGCGGAGGCTGATGTGCCCTCTTCCGGTGGCGGCTTCGCGAGCGGCGGCACCGTACTGCTCACCGGCGGCACCGGCGCCCTCGGCGGGCTGCTGGCCCGGCACCTGGTCGCCCGGCACGGGATCCGGCACCTCGTCCTCGTCAGCCGTCGCGGTCCGCGTGCAGCGGGTGCCGAGCGGCTGCGGGCCGCGTTGGAGCAGGCCGGTGCCCGCGTGGATGTGCTCGCGTGCGACGTCGCCGACCGCTCCCAACTGGCCACCGTTGTCGAGAAGTACGCGCAGGACCTGACCGCCGTCGTGCATGCCGCCGGGGTCCTGGACGACGGCGTACTGGAGGCGCTGACGCCCGAGCGGACGGCCGACGTGCTGCGGGCGAAGGCGGACGCGGCCTGGAATCTGCACGAGCTGACGCGGCAGCTGCCCTTGTCACACTTCGTGCTGTTCTCCTCGGCGGCCGGGCTGCTCGGCAATCCCGGCCAGGCCGACTACGCTGCCGCGAACGCCTTCCTGGACGCGCTCGCGCACCACCGCGCCGCCCTCGGCCTGCCCGCGCTCTCCCTCGCCTGGGGGCCCTGGGCGGACGAGGACGGGATGGCCGCGCGCACCGACCGTACGGACCGGGCCGGAGGCGGTGTGCTGCGCGCGGTCTCCCCCGCGCAGGGCCTGGCGATGTTCGATGCCGCGCTGGGCAGCACCGAACCGGTGCTCGCCCCGCTGCTGCTGGACCGCTCCGGTCCGGCCGTTCCCGCCGGGACATCGGTGCCGCCGCCACTGCGAGGGCTGTTGCGCCCGGCCCGCCCGGCGGTCCCGGCCAAGGATGACGCCTCCGGGAACGCGGCCGGGGGCTGGCGGGAGCGGATCGCGTCGCTGCCCGTATCCGACCGCGTGCCCATCCTGTTGAAGCTGGTCCGCGAGGAGGTCGCCACGGTGCTCGGTCATCCGGACGCGACCGCCGTGGCCCCCGGCCGACCCTTCGCCGAGCTGGGCTTCGACTCCCTGACCGGGGTACTGCTGCGCAACCGTCTCAGTGCGCTCACGGGCCTGCCGCTGCCCGCCGGCGCCGTGTTCGACCGGCCCAGCGCCGCGGAGCTGGCCGACTATCTGTGCGAGGAGCTGAGCGGCGCACCGTCCGGACAACGGCCGCCCCAGACGCTCACCTCCCTCTACCGGCGGGTGTGCGAGACGGGCGATGTCGTCTCGGCGATGCACCTGCTGGTGACGGCCTCGCTCGCCGTGCCCGCCTTCGACCGCGCCGACAGCGCCCGGCACGCACTCGCCCCGCTCAGGCTGGCCGAAGGCACCGGCACTCCCGCGCTGGTGTGCTTCCCCGGCTTCTCCCCCGGCCTCGGCAGTCCCTGGTACGCGGCGATGGCCCCCTTCCTCGGCGGCGACGTCCTTGAGATCCAGCACCCCGGCGTCAACCGCGGGGAGGCGGTCGCGCGTGACTGGGAGACCCTCGTGGACCTCCACGCCGCTACGGTCCAAGAGCTCCTCGGCGACCGCCCGTATGCCATCGTCGGCTACTCGATGGGCGGCTACCCCGCGCACTCGGTGGCCGCCCGGCTCGCCAGGACCGGCACACCGCCGACCGGCCTCGCCATCGTCGACACCTATCACGTCACCCCGGACCGCGAGACCGAACCATGGCTCCTGGCCATGCCCGCCCGCCTCCCCCTTGAGATGGGCGAGCGGTTCGACACCGCCGTGGACGACATGTCCATGGCCGCCCTGGGGGCCTACACCCGCATGACCCGTGGCTGGTGCCCACAACCGACGGGCGTCCCCACACTGCTGGTCCGCGCAACGGAACCGACGCCGCTCCACGGCGACAGCAGGGCGGAAGACGCGGACTGGCGGACCTCTTGGCTGGATCCGTACGACACCGTGGACGTCCCCGGCAACCACCGGAGCATGAACGAGGAACACGCACGCACGACAGCGGAGGCGATCCGAGCGTGGCCGGGGACACTGGCCGGCGCCGACGGGTAGCCCTGACCGTCACGGCCGCAGGTGCGACCACTCAGGACTACCCCAAACCTAACGGACCATCACTTCTTGCACAGAGGGACCTGTGACAGGTTCTCGACGTAGCGCGCCGAGACGTAGCCGGGCTTGACGGCCAGCAGATACCACAGGTCGTTGCCGTCCACCTTCTGTCCGTGCTTCTTGCAGGACAGTTCGACGACCGTGCCCGGCTTGAGCGCGCCGAGGAAGGTGGAGGCGGACTTGGGCTGTTCACGGATCGACAGGGGCAGTCTGGAGACCACCTTGCCCTTCGGCGCGGCAGGTTTGGCGGCAGGCTCCGCGGAGACGTCACCCCGGGTCGGCTGGGCGCTGTGGGCTCCGGCCGGGGCGGCGGCCAGGAGCGCTCCGGAGCCGGCCAGCAGGATCGCCGCGCCCGCGGCGGCCGTGCGACGCATCGACAGATACATCATCTATCTCCCTTTCCATCCTTGAAGGCATTAACGGGAGGTACATGGCGTATGACCCGCGGGAACGCGGAAGGGTTGCCCCCAGCCGCCCACCCGGCTCGGATCGGCATGCGCGGCCGACGAGTCCCGGCCAGAAGGTGCCGGACCCGGACCCGTCGCAGGGCAGCACCGCCTGAGGGGGCGCCGCGAGGGGCAAGGCCCCTCGCCGGCAGACCGCGGCCGGGCCGTCGTTCCCCCGGCCTCCGCTCGTCGCCGAAGCGTTGTCAGTGGTCGGTGCGATGATCCCTTCATGCGGCGCGAGAGATGCCGTACCGCGGAGTGAGAAGAGGAGATTCCCGTGCACATTGTGGTCAGCGAGTTCATGAGCCTGGACGGCGTCGTGCAGGCGCCGGGCGGACCCGAGGAGGACACCGACGGTGGCTTCGCCCACGGCGGCTGGTCGCACCCGTTCTTCGATCCGGAGGTGGTGGGCGGCGCCTTCAGCGACGCGTTGACCAAGGCCGAGGCCCTGCTGTTCGGGCGCCGCACGTGGCAGACGATGGCCGCGGCATGGCCCGAGCGGGCCGGCGACCCGTTCGCCGACCGGATGAACGCCATCCCGAAGTACGTCGTGTCCCGGACGCTGGGCGACGACGAGCTGGTGTGGGACAACACCACGCGCATCCCCGGCGACCAGGCCGTCGCCCGCATCGAGGAGCTGCGCGGGACCGAAGGCGGCGACCTGCTGGTCATGGGGAGCCCCACACTCGTTCGCACCCTCCTGCGCGAGGGCCTGGTCGACGAGCTCCGGCTCATGATCATGCCCGTGCTCCTCGGCGGCGGCAAAACGCTCTTCCCGGACGACGGTGCGCTGCGCACGCTCGAGCTGGTCTCGACGGTCACCAGCGGCACGGGCGTGCACGTATGCACCTACCGGCCGGTCGCCGACCAATAGGTCCAGGCGCGCACCCGCGCACCCGGCCGGACCACATGACCGTGGCCGCGATCCGGCCGCGGCTCCGATCGCGGCCCGCCGGACAGTCCTTGGATCGCTGTCGCGACACGGTGAGCGGATTCCCGTCGATACCCGCACCAAAGGTGCATGATATGCCCATATTTGCAATAACATTGAGGAGGTTCCCCGATGCTTGAAGCCATCCGGCAGTTCGACCCGCAGGGGTGAGCGGGCTCAGCCAGGGTGCGGTGCCTGCCTTGGAGCTGGACGACATCCAGGGCACCGTGCTGCGCCGTCGCCCGGACGACTACCACGGCGTCTATCTGCTGTACCGGATCGAGGACCCGGCCGCGACGAAGCGGTCGCTGCGCGAGGTCCTGCCGGAGATCACCAGCGCGGTGGACTGGGAGCGGCCCCGCCCGTTCACCCTCAACATCGCCTTCACCTACCGGGGGCTGGCCCGGCTGGGCGTGCCGCAGGACTCGCTCGCCTCCTTCTCCGATGAGTTCCGGGTCGGCATGGCCGCTCGCAAGGAGGTGCTCGGCGACCTCGGCGCCAATGACCCCGGCAACTGGATCCCCCCGCTGGGTGGCCCCGACGTACACATCGGGGTGATGATCATCGCGAGGGCCCTCGAGGGGCTGCGCGAGCCGGTGGACGCGGCCGGGCGTCTGGCCGGGGTGAGCCTGGTCTACCGGCTCGACGTCGGTGTCCCGGTCACCGGGCGCGAGCACTTCGGGTTCCGGGACGGCATCTCCAGCCCGTATCTGGTCGGCAGCGCCGATCAGCCGCTGCCCGGTCAGGACGCCGTCCAGCCCGGCGAGTTCGTCTTCGGCTACCCGGACGAGTCCGGGACGCCGCCGAAGGGGCCTGCTCCAAACGTGCTCGGCCGCAACGGCTGCTATCTGGCCTTCCGGCAGTTGCACGCCGACGTCGCCGGGTTCCGCCGGTACCTGCGCGACAACGCCCGCTCACCCGAGGACGAGGAACTGCTCGCGGCCAAGATCGTCGGTCGCTGGCGCAGCGGTGCGCCGCTCGCGCTGGCGCCGGACCACGACGATCCGGAGCTGGGCGCCGACCCGATGCGCAACAACGACTTCCGCTACCACGACGACCCACGGGGCTTGCGCGTACCGCGTGGCGCCCACATCCGGCGTGCCAACCCGAGGGACGGCCTCACGGACACCGTGGTCGAGCCCGGCATCCACCGTGTGCTGCGGCGCGGCGCCGCGTACGGCCCGCTGCTGCCCGACGGCGTGCTCGAGGACGACGGCGCCGAGCGCGGGATCATCTTCGTCTTCATGGGCGCCAGCCTGTCCCGGCAGTTCGAGTTCGTGCAGCAGGTGTGGCTCAACGGTGGCGACTTCGCCGGTCTCGGCACCGAGCGGGACCCGCTGGTCGGCAACAACGACGGCACCGGCGCGCACACCATCCCGGCCAAGCCGGTCCGCCGCCGGCTCAACGGGCTGCCCCGGTTCGTGACCATGCGCGGTGGCGAGTACTGCTTCCTGCCCGGCCTCACCGCGCTCAAGTGGCTCACCACGCTGCCCGACCCGGACGGGGACCCGTCCGCCACGCGACCCTCACCGAGACCGGAGGACGACAGGTGACACCGTCCAAGATGAACTTCACCCCCGTGCGGTACTCACCCGATGCCGTGCCACCGGAACCGGACTTCGACCGCCACCTGCAGCAGGCCATCGACGTCATCGAGGACTTCGAGAAGGGCTCGGTGGAGGGCGAGGGCGAGAACCGCGCGGTCCGCTTCGCCCACGCG
Source organism: Streptoverticillium olivoreticuli subsp. olivoreticuli (assembly GCF_003391135.1). Lineage (GTDB taxonomy): Bacteria > Actinomycetota > Actinomycetes > Streptomycetales > Streptomycetaceae > Streptomyces > Streptomyces blastmyceticus. The sequence continues at coordinate 1,094,061 of NZ_CP031455.1, forward strand.
AAGGCGTACGGACTGGTGCGCGGCACGTTCGAGATCCTCGACGGCGTCCCGCCCGAATACGCCCAGGGCGTCTACGGCAGGCCCGGGACGCACGACGCGCTGGTCCGCTACTCCAACGGGCTGTCCCATCTGGGCGCCGACCGGATGCTCGGCAACATCGTGGGCATGGCCACCAAGGTTTTCGGGGTGGACTCCACCACCACCCTGCCGGACGAGGCCGCGAGCCGCACCATGGACTTCAACATGATCAACGGGCCCGTCTTCTTCTGCAATACCGCGGCCCACTACACCTTCCTGTCGAAGCTCTTCATCGACCTGCCGAAGTACCGGCTCGACGGCCGCCGGGGCAATCACCGGATGTACTACGACTGGGTGACCGGGTACGGCACGCTGCCGCCGGAGGAGTGGGCCTGGGACGAGCTCGGCGCGCTGCTGCGGCTGGGCGCGGGGGCCCGCTGGCAGAACCTCCTCCTCAGCTCGTTCTTCTCCATGGGCGCGGTGCGCCACGGCGACCACATCGCCAAACTGCGCATCCGCCCGACGGACAGGTCGGCGGCCGGCGTACAGGCCCGTGACCTCGACCCGACGAGCCGGGACGAGGTCTTCCGGCCCGCCCTGGTCAGCGAACTCGCCCGGTCGGACTGCGAGTTCGACTTCCAGGTGCAACTGTGCGCGTCCCTGGAGACCATGCCCGTCGACGACCTCACCGTCGAATGGGAGGAACACGAGTCCCCGTTCGTGACGGTCGCCAGACTCCGCTTCCCCCGCCAGGACATCGGCGGCGAGGACAACCTCGCCGCCGCCGACGCGCTCTCGTTCACGCCGTGGCGCTGCCCGCCGGAGCACGTGCCGATCGGCCCGATCCAGACCGTCCGCAAGGAGGCGTACCGGCGCTCGTCCGTACTGCGTCACGAGCTGAACGGCCAGCACCGCGCCGAACCGGCCTCGGCGGCCGACGTGCTTCCCGACCGGTCCTGACGTCGCCTGTCGAAACCTGTCGAAAGGGAACCCAGATGTACGACTTCGACCCGTCGACCTACCGGCCGATCTCCCCGGATGTACCGGTCGAGGAGATCGCCAAGTACTTCCAGAGCCCCCGCACACAGACCGACGGTGTGGGCCTGCGCGCGGTGAACCGGTCCGAGTTCACCCTGCTCGCACCGGTCATCCAGCCCACCGGGCCCGCCGTCTTCCTGGAGCGCGCCGAGAAGGCCTGCATCGAGGCGCCCTACTGGGAGAGCCGTCTCGGGACGGTCCACGACCTACGTGTCGCGCTCGTCGACGACGGCCGGCAGGTCCTGTTCTGCGCGACCTACAGCGACGAGTTCAAGCCCTACGTCGTCGACGTCATCCGCTTCGCCACCCCCTGGATCGACTACATGTTCACCGACGTCGCGGTCGGCTACCCGGGCCTGGCCTCCGACGACGCGATCCCCTATATCGCGAAGTACCAGGTCCAAGCCAACGTCTGGTACGGCGGCCCGAACCCGGAGGCCAGTCCCAAGGACATCGCCAAGAGCCTCGCGGTGGCCGCCGCATTCGACAACCTGCTGGACGCCGCCCAGGACTGACCGCTCCCACCGGTCGGCTCCTAGGACACGTGGGACCGGACCTCGTCCGCCAGCAGTCGCGCGGCCGTGTCCGCCGCGCCGCCGACCAGCCGGGTACGGGTGAAGGCAAAGGCCAGGCCGCGCTCGCGGTCGGCGAAGGCGATGCTGCCACCGCTGCCGTGGTGGCCGAAGGCCATCAGTTCACCGGCCATTTCGGGCAGTCCCAGGAAGTAGCCGAGCCCCTTGGTGTACCTGCCGAGAAGCATCCGGTCCTTCCCGTCGACTGCCACGCCCGCTACGAGCTCCAGGCGCTCCGGGGAGATCAGCCGCACGCCCTCGACCTCACCCAGCAGCGCGGCATACATGCGCGCGGCCGCCCGCGCAGTCGTGGTGCCTCCCGCGGGCACGTCAGCGAGCAGGTACTCACGGCGGTTGGCCAGCTCGGCCGTGGTCCACACGCTGCGGTTCGGCACGACGAGCTGACGGAAGGGCACCGTCGGCGGAAGGGCCTCCAGCCACGCCGCCCAGTTGCCTTCCACGAGCGGAGCCGTACGCGCCAGCTCGCTCTCGGGCAGGCCGAAGAAGAGCTCGTCGGACACGCCGAGCGGCTCCGCGACGTACGTACGCAGGGCTTCGCCCGGAGTCAGGCCGGTGATCCGGCGCACCGTCTCGCCGATGATCCAGCCGAACGTCCAGCCGTGGTAGCCGCTGGCGGAGCCGGGCTCCCACAGCGGCTCCTGCTCGGCGACGATCGCGCACATGGTGTCCCAGTCGCACAGCTCCGCCGGTGTAATGGCGGCGGGGAGCTGCGGTACGCCGACTGCGTGGGTCAGGGCATGGCGGACCGTGGCCCGTTCCTTGCCGTGGGCGCCGAACTCCGGCCAGTAGTACGCGATCGGGGTGTCGTAGTCGATCAGCCCGCGCTCGGCGAGCACGTGAACCAGTGTGGCCGTGAAGCCCTTGCCGGTGGAGAAGCTGTGGATCAACGTGTCCGGACGGAGCGACTCGCCGCCGGACCGGTCGGCCACGCCCGCACAGGCGTCGACGATCAGCTCACCGTTCAGGTAGGCCGCGACCTGTAGTCCGCTCTCCTCACCGGACTCCACGAGCCCTTCGAGGACCGCGCCGACCCGTGCCTGCACATCCGCGCTCGCGCTACGACTCACCTGTGCATCATGGCACCGTTCCGCCTGACCGGCCCGGCACACGATCAGAAGACCGGCCGGGAACCAGAGCCTGTCACATGAGTGCGGCGACGCCGTCCAGGATGCAGGTCAGGCCGAAGTCGAGGGGGTCGTCGTCGGTGGGGGCGAAGGCTCCGGCGGCGACGGCCCGGGTGAGGGCGGGGAAACGTTCGCTGTTGCGGTCGAGGAGGTCGGCGGTGAGCCGGTCCCACTCCTGGCTGCCGGCCTCGTCGTGGTCGAGGAGCTGCTGGGTGACGCTGCGGATGTGGCCGAGGATCAGGATGACGGCGTCGTGCTGCTGCTTCGCGCTGAGGCCGGTGGGGGCGAGGGCCGCCAGGGCCGCGTCGAGCCAGGCGACCTGGTGGGGTCCCATGGCCTGGCGGCGCATGCCGATGGCGGCCAGGAGCCAGGGGTGTTCGCGGTAGCGGTCCCAGCAGGCGCGGGACCAGGCGGCGAGCTGGGGGCGCCAGCCTCCGGGGATGCCGGTGACGGTGGGCGGGTCCACGAAGACGGCGTCGGCCATGAGGTCGACCAGGTCGCTCTTGCCGGGGATGTAGCGGTACAGCGCCATGGTGGTCACGCCGACCGCTTCGGCCAGTCGCTGCATGGAGACGGCGTCCAGCCCCTCGGCGTCGGCGATGGCGATGCCCTGGCCGGTGAGTTCGGCGACGGTCAGCTTCGGCTTCGGCCCGCGGCGGGGCTGGTCCCGCTCACCCCACAGCAGCGCCAGGCTCGCGTGCGGATCCCGCTTCTTGTCCCTGTTCGCCGGCATCGCAAGTCCCTTTGCTCGAAGTGCTGTCGGGGGTGGGGGTTACCCCTCCCCAAGAACTGTGCATAAGATACACATCAGTTTCTGCGTACTACATACACAGTTCCTGGGGGGTTCTCATGCTCGGCACCGTCATCACCACCACCGCCGCCACCGTCGTCGCCGCTCCCGCGGCCGGTCTGCTCGGCCGGCGCGGCCTGATGCGGGCGCGCAACGCCCGCTTGATCCGCATCGCCGACCCCCGCGGAATCGACGAGCGGTACCTCGCCCCGATCGGCGGGATCGACCAGTGGCTCTCCATCCGCGGCGACGACGTCAACAACCCGGTGCTGCTGGAACTCCACGGCGGCCCCGGCTCGGTCAACTCGATCTTCACCGCCCGCACCCGGGCGTGGGAGAAGCACTTCACACTGGTGCGCTGGGACATGCGCGGCGCCGGAAAGACCCTCCGGCACGGCGGCGCCGAGGGACAGGGCGAGGTGAGCTTCGAACGTCTCCACCGCGACGCCCTCGAAGTCATCCACCATGTGCGCACGCGTCTGGGCGTGCAGCGGGTCGTGCTCCTGGGGCACTCCTTCGGCAGCGTCTTCGGTCTGCGCATCGCCCGCAGCCATCCCGAGCTGCTGTCCGCCTACGTGGGAACCGACCAGAACATCCTCGACGCCGGACGCGACAACTCCGACAACTCCGCCTACTTCGGCGTCATCGAGCGGCTCCGGAAAGCGGGCAAGAAGAAGGAACTCGCCACCGTCGAGGCCATGGGGCCGGACGCGCGGAGCTGGACGGCGGAGCAGCACAGCCGCTACAACCGCTACGCCGCGGCCACCGATCCCCAGACGTTCGGCGCGCTGAAGTCGGTGGTGATGAAGTCCTTGTGGTACTCACCCCTTCACTCCCTGCGGGACCTGGGCACGTTCTTCCGCGGCATGAAGCTGTCGGAGCAGGTCGTCCGCTCCATCACCGGCTTCGACGACTGGGCCGACGGCACCCGCTTCGAGGTCCCGTTCTTCCTCTTCCAGGGGGCCCAGGACATGCTCACTCCCCCCGAGCGGGCGCGCCGCTTCTTCGACGACGTCCACGCACCCGTCAAGGACTTCGCGCTCATCGACGACGCGGGCCACTTCGCCGCGTTCAAGCACCCCGACCGCTTCCTCGACCTGCTGCTCACCCGCGTCCGTCCCGCCCTCGATCCGGTTGGCGCCCTCTGACGCGGCGCGACAAGCACACCGGGAGGCGCGCCGGGCGGCTCGAGGGGCGCGTGGAGGTCGGCCGTCATAGCCTGTGGTCATGGCATTGCACGGTGATCAGTATCCGCGCGGCGCCGGTCTGCGGGTGGCCGCCGATTCGCGGTACGGATCCGGCGCGGTGGCCGTCCGGCCGTTCGCTTCCGGGCAGGTGTTGGCGTCCCTGGCACACGGGGTGTCGGTGCGTCGGCCGAGCAGGATGTCGTTGCAGGTGGATGTGGATCGTCACCTGGAGGGGCCGGGCATCGGGGATGTGCGGTACGTCAATCACTCCTGCGCACCCACGGCGATCGTCGACACCTCCGTGCTCGCGTTGCGGGCCGCGCGGGACCTGGCTGTCGGCGACGAAGTGACCCTTTTCTATCCGGCGACCGAATGGGAGATGGCGGAGCCGTTCACCTGCCTGTGCCAGGAAGATGTCTGCCTCGGCCGCGTCTGCGGCGCCCGCTCTCTGTCCGAGCGCCGGCTGTCCGGCCATCGGCTCAGTCCGCATATCCGGCAGTTGATCTCCGAATACCGGTCGTAAAAGTATCGGAGGGGAGCCTGGAGTGCTCCGGCGGCTCGGTCCGTCGAACCGGTTCCCCGAGGACGCCCGCGCCGAACGCCCTTCAGATCAGGGGCTTGGCGAAACACCGGCTGCTGTCGTCGAAACGGTAGAGCCCGAACTTCGGTGCCACGGGCTCGTACCCACAGGAGACATACAGAGCGATCGCCTCGGGTTGCATGGTCCCGGCCTCCAGGACCATGCGCGTACGCCCCGCCTTCCGCGCGCTCTCCTCAAGCTCCGCCAGGATCCGCCGGGCCAGGCCCCGGCCGCGCGCATACGGCACCACGTACAACCGCTTCAGCTCCGCGTCCCCGTCCGCGAAGCCCTCCGCGTTCCGCTCCTGCGACCGCCAGCCGCCGGTGGCGACCGGTGTGCCGTCGTCCTCGTACGCGACGACGAACAGGCCACCCGGCGGCTGGAAATGTGCCGGATCCAGCGGAGTGAGGTCACTGTCGCCGTATCGCTCCACGTATTCCATCTGCACCTGGTCGTTGAGCTTCAGGGCATCGGGGTGGTCATATGCGACAGGCATGATCTGCATTCCAGAGATCGTACGGGCGGATGAACCGATGCCCCGCTCTGGCGCGGGCGCGCGGACGCCGAAGTCCTCGAACGGGCCGTCCCCTGGGGGAATCACCACGTCACGCGGCCTGTTGGCCGAAGCATGACCACTTTTGTTGTTCACCGTAACGGACAGGCGGCGACCGCCGAGGAGTTGGCGCCGCTCGCGTTCGCCGGCTATGCCCACTTCACCGCCATGCAGGTGCGTGGGGGCCGGGTCCGGGGCCTCGACCTTCATCTGGAGCGGCTGCGGTTCGCCTCCGTGGAGTTGTTCGGCCGGGCATTGCCCGACGATCGGATGCGCTCCTACCTGCGCGCGGCGCTGGAGGCCGGTCCGGCCGACCTCTCGCTGACGGCCACGCTGTACTCACCGGCGGGCGAATTCACCGCGGCCGGAGGGGATGTGGAGCCGGAGGTACTGGTCCGTACCGGACCGGCCGCGTCCGGCCCGGAAGGTCCGCTGACACTGGCGACTGTCGAGTTCGAACGGGTCCTCCCCGCTGTGAAGCACGTCGGCGAGGTGGCCAAGACGTACTTCCTCCGTCAGGCCGTCGGACAAGGCTTCGACGACGCCGCCTTCGTCGACCGTCGAGGCCGGCTCAGCGAGGGGACGATCTGGAATCTGGCCTTCTGGGACGGCTCCGCTGTGGTGTGGCCCTTGGCCGAGATGCTGGGCGGAACCACGATGGGGATCGTCCGCCGGCAGCTGGATCGTCTCGGTGTGCCCCAGCGCGTCCAAGAGATCACGCTCGCCGACCTGCCGGCGCTGGCCGGGGGTGTCGTCATGAACTCATGGACGCCGGGCGTGGCGGTACACCGGATCGGCTCCGTGCCCTTGCCCGAGGCGCCGTCCTTCTTGGAGTTGCTCCACCGGGCCTACCAGGCCGAACCGCTCACCTCGCCGTGAGGGCCGGTCCGACCGCACACCCGGGCTGAACACCGGGGTTCACGGCCCCGGCCACGCTGCGGGCCAAGGGCGCCGCGCCGCGCCGGTCCCTGTTCGTACTCGACAGGCACCGGCGCGGCACGCCCGGCGTGCACGTCGGCGGCGGTCTTCTCGCGGATGGCGCGCTTGCCGGCCTCGCGCGGAACGCGTGGTTCAGCGCGCACCCTTCGTGACGCGCGGTGCGACCGCCCGCGCGGTGGCGACGGCAACTTCCTCCGTACGCTCGCTCTTGATCCAGCCCCTGCGGAGGGTGGCCATCCGCCACGCGGCCCGCCAGGCGGCGATGAAGCTGACGTAGGTCCACAGCAGAAAGGCGTGGGAGTAGAGGAGGGCCGTCCAGACCGGCAGATCGCGAGCGCGCCGCCAGTACAGCAGAGCCAGCGCGAGACAACCGGCGGAGGACAGGGCGTACCAGCCGACGCCGCCGAGGACTTGGATCCACAGCGGGCCGGACGGGAGCGTGAACAGTCCGGCTCCGTGGCCGCGGACGATGCGGCTGCCCGTCCGGCGCGAGCCGGCCGCCCAGCGATCCGTCGGAGCGGCGGACGAAGAGGACGCCCATGACGACGAGCGGCCCGTTGTAGAGCATCGTGATCATGACGATGGCGAGAGCGGCGATTCGCGCGGTGGTCTCCCAGGGAATCACAGGAAGCCCTCCCTGCACAGGGACGGTTCACAGCCGGACGATGTCCGTCAGGATCACAGTCGGACCCCCGGTAACTTTAGGTTAGCCTTACCTACCATGACCCTCGTTCATCTGGCCGCCTCGGCCGGCTACAGCATGCCTCCACTCTGGAGGATTCTCACCAAATCGGGCTATTTCCTTGGCCTGTCCGGGGCCGTCGGTGCCACGGTGACGTACGCGGCAGCAGTCCGTCCGGCGCTTCGCGCTCCGGAGAGCGAGCGCGGCGACGTCGCCGCCATGCGCCAGCGGATCTCCGGTTACCTGGCGTGGGCCGGGGTCGTCCTGCTCGTGGCCGGTTACTTCCAGCTCGCAGCCCGCGTAGCCCGGGCCGGCAAGGGCATGCCCTTCGGTGATGCCCTTGCACCGGGGCGGATCTGGGACTTCCTGCAAGCGCCCGCGGCGAAGGGGGCCTGGGTGGCCCAGGGCACGATCTACCTGGTCCAGAACATCGTTCTGGTGCTGGCATCCGCCGCGCTGATCGCGCTGTTCGCCCCGCGGGCGCGCCGGCACCTGAACACGCTGGCGCTGACCGCACTTCCTCTCTCCCTCGCAGTGTCGCTCATCTCGGCGATACCGGCCACCGCGCTGAAGGACGCGGACAAGGTGCTCGACCTCCTCTTCGGGCAGGTCCACATCATCAGCGGCGCGGTATGGACCGGCGGTCTGGCCCTGCTCGCCACCGTCGCCGGCGCCCGCGGCCGACTGAGCGAGAACGCCGGCGTCCTGTGGGCGGACCTCTGGCGCCGCTTCAGCCTGGTCGCGCTGGTCTGCGTCGGTGCCGTGCTGACCTCCGGCCTGTGGATGAGCTGGAAGCACGTCGGCTCCATCGGGCAGCTGTGGACGACCACCTACGGCTTCTTCCTCCTCGTCAAGATCCTGTTGGTCCTCGGCATGGTGGCGGCCGGCGGCTTCAACCAGTTCTGGCTGATGCCCCGCATCGCTCAGGCCCGCCGCGCCGACTCCACGGCTTCCCTCCTGCACCTGACCCTGCGGCACTTCCCCAAGGTCGTGTGGGCGGAGGTCGCCCTCGGATGCGCCGTCCTGGCCGTCGTCCCGTTCCTCAGCGGTTCCGCCCGCTCCGAGGCCGGCAGCCCGCCGCCCGTCTCGGACGGGAGCATCTTCGCCGTGGGTGCCGCGCTGGTCCTCACACTGGCGGCGTCGCTCTACATCACCGTCAGGACCTCCGACGCCCTCTCCCGGCGCGAGGCCCTGGCCACGCCCTGACACGGGTCTGTACCGCCTACGGGCCGGCCGTCTTTCCAGACGGCCGGCCCGTGGCGTACACCGCTCTTCCGCACCGTGAACCCTCATGTCACATCCCGGAGTCCCCTCCCGTCCTTCACTGTGACAGTGGAACCAGACCCGGAGGTACGAGAGCAATGGACAGGCCGATTCTGGTAACCGGCGGCACCGGCACCCTCGGCCGCGCCGTCGTGGCGCGGCTCCTCGCCGACGACGTGACGGTACGCGTGATGAGCCGCCGACCGCGGCGGGCGGACGACGGCCGGCCGTGCGAGTGGGCGGTCTGCGACCTCGCCGACGGCTCCGGCCTCGACGCCGCCCTGACGGATGTGCGGGCAGTGGTGCACTGCGCGACCAACGCGCGCAACGACGTGGCGACGACCCGGCGGCTGACCGAGGCCGCGCGGCGCTCCGGAGGCCCGCACCTCCTCTACATCTCGATCGTCGGTATCGACGAGGTACCGCTCCCCTACTACCGGTCGAAGCTGGAGGCGGAGCGGATCGTCCGGGAATCGGGGCTGCCGTGGACCGTCCTGCGCACCACGCAGTTCCACGACCTCGTGGCGACCCTGACCACCGTGCAGCGTCGGCTGCCGCTGGTGCTGACACCAAGTGGCGTGCGTTTTCAGTCCGTCGAGGTGACGGAGGTCGCCGACCGCATGGCGGAGCTGGCCCAGGGCGCACCGGCGGGACGCGTGCCCGACATGGCGGGACCCGAGGTACGGGACGCCCGCGACCTCGCGAACGCCACGCTCCGTGCGGCGGGCCTGCGCCGGCGCCTCGTGCCGGTACGGCTGCCGGGCAGGATCGGCCGGAGCCTGCGCGCGGGAGCCAACCTCGCCCCGGACCGGGCCGTGGGCACGGGGACGTTCGAGGAGTACCTGGCCGCCCGTGCGCGGGCGGGCCGCCGGTTGTGAGCGGCCGGCACCGTAATCGGACGGCCGGTGATCCGACGATGGTGCGGCGCCCCGGGACGGAGTAGCCGGGGGTGCCGGATCCCGTGGCGGGACGGACAGTGGAGGGCAGGAGTCAGGGGCCGGCGCGTCGTGGCCGACCTGCCCGTCGGGCGTGCGCCGCTCCGGCCGATCGAAAGGGGCGTGCCATGTCCGCGGAGCGTGCGAACCCCGACCCGCGTCCCCGGACCGCCCTGGTCACCGGGGCCACGTCCGGCATCGGCCGGGCGGTCGCCAAACGGCTGGCCGCCGACGGGATTTCCGTCGTGCTGTCCGGCCGCGACGCCCGGCGCGGCGCCGAGGCCGTCGAGGAGATCACCACGGTTGGCGGCCACGCCCGGTTCGTCGCGGCGGACCTGGCGGACCCGGCCGGCGTCGACCGGCTCGCCGCGGCGGCCGGCGAGATCGACATCCTGGTCAACAACGCCGGGCACGCCGTCTGGGCACCCACCGAGGAGATGGAGATCTCCGACTACGACGCGATGTTCGCCGGCAACGTCCGCGCACCGTTCTTCCTCGTGGCCGCCCTCGCCCCGGCGATGGCGGCGAAGGGATCGGGCAGCGTGATCAACATCGGCAGCATGGCCGGCACCCTCGGACTGGCCAACGCCGCCGCGTACGGCGCGACCAAGGCCGCGCTGGCATCCCTGACGCGGAGCTGGACGGCCGAGTACAGCGGCCGTGGCGTCCGCTTCAACACCGTCGCCCCCGGCCCGGTCTACACCCGGCCCGAGGCCCGCGACCTGTTCGACGCGATCGCCGGGACCACTGCGATGAAGCGCGCGGCCGACCCCGCGGAGATCGCCGAAGTCGTCGCCTTCCTCGCCTCGCCGAAGGCCGGGTACATCACCGGCGCGACCGTCGCCGTCGACGGCGGCCGCACCGCCATTTGACCCCGGCCTCGCGTGTGGAATGCGCAGGGCCGCCGTACGCCTGGGACCATGTCCTGCACGGCTGTTGAGCGTTGACGGGAGAGCCAGGGGGTGCACATATGACGTCCGTTTCCCCTCGTCAGGGACCGATTCGCGTCGGTGTCGCAGGTCTGAGCGCGAGCGGCGGGTGGGCGGCCACCGCCCATGTGCCGGCGCTGGCCGGGCTCGACGGATACGAGCTGCGGGCGCTCAGCGCCAGCAGCGACAAGTCGGCGCGCGCGGCAGGCGAGAAGTACGCGGTGCCGCTGACCTTCGGCAGCGCGGAGGAGCTGGCCCGCAGCGAGGAAGTCGATCTCGTGGTCGTGACGGTGAGGGTTCCGCAGCACCTGGAGCTCATCCGGCCCGCGCTCGAAGCGGGGAAGACGGTGTTCAGCGAGTGGCCGCTGGGTGCCGACCTCGCGCAGGCCGAGGTGCTGGCGAACCTCGCGCATCGCAGGGGGGTGCTGACGGCCGTGGGCCTGCAGGCCCGGTCGGCTCCGCCGCTGCGGTATCTGCGGGACCTGGTCACCGGGGGCTATGTCGGGCGGGTGCTGTCGACCAGCATGCTCGGGTCGGGCGGCTATTGGGGCGCCACGTACGACGACGGCCATACGTACCTGCTGGACGCCACGAGCGGCGCCACGCTGCTGTCGATCCCCTTCGGGCACTCGGTCGACGCGCTGGCCATGGTGCTCGGGGAGTTCCGCGAGGTGGCGGCCCTCATGGAGAACCTGCGTCCCGAGGTCACCCACGTCACGAGCGGGGCGGTCGCGGCCAAGAGCACCGAGGACCAGATCGCCGTCACCGGTCTGCTCGCATCGGGGGCCGTGGCCGCTGTGCACTTCCGTGGCGGCGCGTCCCGCGCCACCGGGTTCCACTGGGAGATCAACGGCACGGACGGTGATCTCGTCGTCAAGGCCGACCAGCCTCAGTGGTGGTGGGGGCGGCTGCGGTTGTACGGTGCCCGGGGCGACGGCGTCCTGGCCGAACTTCCGGTTCCCGCCCGCTACCAGCGGTCGCTGACGCAATGGACCGGGCGATCCGCCGAGCCCGCCTACGGCATCGCCCACCAGTACGCGCTTCTGCGCGACCAGATCACCGGGAGCCTTGCACCGGACACGGACGGCGTTCCCGACTTCCGGCACGCGGTCCGGCGGCACGGCATGCTGGAGAAGGTCCGAGAGGCGGCACGGACCGGCCGGAAGGTCACACTCGCGGAGCACGGCTCGTAGGAGCGCGCCCTGCATGGTGAGGGGAGTTGTCCGCTCCAGGATCTGTCCGCCGCAGCGCACGCCTGCGCATCAGTGGGTTGCCCTGTCACACCCGGGCGGGGGCTCCGCCCCGGCTGCGCGCCTCTGCGCTCTTTCACCCCCGTGGTCGACAGGGGATGGTCGGGAGAAGCATTTGCCGGTACTGAGCGAGGATGCCTCTGTGATCTCATTCCCCGTCCTGGCCCGCCTGTTGTCGGAACACTTCGGTTTCGAGGAGTCGGAGCTGCGCCCGGAGGCCACATTCGAGGAGCTGGAGATGGATTCCCTCGCTCTGGTGGAGGTCGCGGTGATCGTCGAGGACAGGCTCGGTGTACGGCTGCCCGACGATGCCGGTGGGCTGGGGCTGTCGACCACGCTGGCCGAGGCCGTGGAGTACCTGGAGCGGGCCGGGCGCCCCGTCGCCCTGTCGCCGTCCGCACCGGACGTCGGCGAGCGGGCGGGCGACGCCGGCTCGCGGAGCGGGAGTTGAGCCGGACGCAGGTGGCCGTCACCGGACTCGGGCTGACGACCCCGGCCGGGCTGGGCGTGGAGGCGGGGTGGCAGGCCCTCTGCGCGGGCGTGTCGACGGCGACCGCCGACCCGCGGCTCGCCGGGATGCCCGTGACGTTCTCCTGCCGGGTCCCGGACGGCGCCCTGGAGGCCGTGGTGGGGCGCCGGCTGGGCTGGCGCCTCGACCGGTTCGTCCAGCTGGCGCTGGTGACCTCGCGGGAAGCCGTGCAGGACGCGGGGCTCGATCCGACCGCGTGGGAGGGAAGCAGGGTCGGAGTCGTCATAGGCGTCGGCACCGGCAGTCACGACACTTGCACACAGGCCTACGCGCACCTCGCGCAGCGCCGCTACCAGGCGATCTCCCCCACCGCGCTCCCACGGTCGTTGCCGAACATGGCAGCAGGCGAAGTCGGCATCGACTTGCGGGCGTCGGGGCCCAACTTCTGCGTGAGCACCGCCTGCGCGTCCGGCGCGACGGCGATCGGGCTGGCCAAGTCACTCCTGGAGTCGGGGATCTGCGACATCGTGGTCGCCGGTGGCAGCGAATCGGCGCCGACCTCGCCGATGGCCGCGGTGGCGTTCTGGCGCATGGGCGCCCTGTCCGTCCGCAACGACGATCCCGCGACGGCGTCGCGTCCCTTCGACGCCGATCGCGACGGGTTCGTCCTGGGTGAAGGCGCGGGGATAGTGGTCCTGGAGCGGCTGGAGCACGCGCGGGCGCGCGGCGCGCGCGTCCACGCCCTGCTCGCCGGTTACGGCGCCTCGGCCGACGCCTACCACTCGACGAGGCTGCACCCGGACGGCGAGGGTGCCGCGCGGGCGGTGCGCGCCGCCCTGGCGGACGCGTGTCTGGCGCCCCGGGACATCGGGCACGTCAACGCGCATGCGACGGCCACGCGGCTCAACGACCTGGCCGAGGCCCGTATGCTGCGCCGGGTGTTCGGCACTCCGCCCGCGGTGACCGCGACCAAGGGCGCCCTGGGGCACGCCATCGGCGGGGCGGGCGCCATCGAGGCCGTGTGTTGTGCCCTTGCAGTGCAGCGGGAGTTGATCCATCCCACCGCCAATCTGGACCGGATGGATCCGGAGATCGATCTGGACGTGGTCCACGGGGGGCCGCGGCCGTGCCGTCTCGAGGCCGTGGCCAGTTTCTCCTACGGGTTCGGCGGCCAGAACGCCTGCCTGGTGTTCGCCCGGCCGTGACGGCGCGCCCGGTTCACCGGGGCGCCGCCTCCCAGGCGAAGGGCCTGATGAGGGCGCGAGGCAGGTGGCGCAGCCCCCAGGCGGCGGCTTTGTACCGCAGGCTGGGGACGCTGAGGACGGCACCGCGCCGGAGGTGCCGCAGGGCCGTACGGGCCACGTAGTCGGCGTCCAGCCACAGCCACGCCGGTGGCCAGGCCGTGCCGATACCGGCGCGCTGGTGGAACTCGGTGCGGGTGTATCCGGGGAGCAGCGCCATCAGCCGTACCCCCGACTCCCGGACCTGGCGCGAACGGGCCAGCGACTCGGTGAAGTTGACCGTCCACGCCTTGCTGGCGGGGTAGGTGGAGGCGAGCCAGGCGGGTCCCAGTCCTGCCACGCTCGCCACGTTGACGACGGCTCCGGAGCGGCGCGGGATCATCGCGCCGAGGGCGGCGTGGGTCAGACGCAGCGTCGCGCGCACATTGACGTCGAGGAGGTACTCCTCATCCGCGACGGTGTTCGCGGGGAAGGACGAGGCGTAGCCCATACCGGCGTTGTTGACGAGCAGGTCGACCGGCGCTCCCCGGTCGGCGAGCCGTGCCGCGACCGCGGCGCAGCCCATGGCCGAGGCCAGGTCGGCGGGGAGGATGTCCACGTGTGCGGCGCCCGCGGCGCGCAACTGCCGGGCGGTCTCCTCCAGGTCCTTCCGGGTCCGGGCGACGAGGACGAGGGCGGCTCCTTCCCTTGCCAGGGCCCGGGCGAGGGCCTTGCCGAGGCCCGCGGTCGCGCCGGTGACGAGGGCGGTGGCCACGGTTCCTCCAGGGCGGTACGGCGCGGGCGGTTCAGGGCAGCAGGTGGCGGATCCCCGCGACCCAGGTCTCGGCGGACCCCTCGGCGCCGGGGAGCCGGAGGTGGCTGGTGTGCGAGGCGGCGAGATCATTTTCCGGTAGGTCGAGGGCGGCCAGCGGCTCGCGGATGTCCGCGAACGCCGTTGTGACCGCGTCGAGTTGTTCCTCGGTGTGCGAGGCGCAGAAGCTCGCGCGCAGACAGGCGGGCGCGGCCGGGGGCATGACCGCGTTGACGTGCACGCCGCGGTCCAGCAGCAGCTTCCAGGCGACGGCCGTGCGCAGTTCGTCACCGACGTCGACGGGGACGAGAGGGGTGTCGCCGGGCGGCACCCGGTATCCGAGTGCGGAGAGCGCGCGCCGCATACGACGGGCGTTGTCGAGGGCGGTCCGGCCGCGCCAGGGTTCGTCGCCCACGATGCGCAGGGCCTGCAGGGCGGCGGCGGTGTTGGCCGGGCTGGCCCCGGCCGAGAAGACCAGGGGACGGGCGTAGTGGCGCAGATACTCGATGACGGCCCTGTCGCCGAGGACGGCACCGCCGATGGAGGCGAACGCCTTGGAGAAGGTCAGGGAGATGACCGGTACGTCGTCGGTGAGTCCGTATTGCGCGCAGGTGCCGTGCCCTTCGGCGAGCACTCCGGCACCGTGGGCATCGTCGACGACCAGGGTGGCGCCGTGCTCGTGGCAGACGCGGACCAGGTCGGGCAGGGGACACAGGTCGCCGCGCATGCTGTAGACGCCGTCGACGACGACCATGCGGCCGCCGTTGCCCGGCAGGGCCTTCAGCCCTGCGGCGAGCCGGTCCGTGCCGTTGTGAGGGAACCAGTGGACCTTGGCGCGGCTGAGCCGGGCGGCGTCGACGAGGGAGGCGTGGGCCTCCTGGTCGACGAGCACGTGGTCGCCGGTCCGGCACAGCCCGGCGACGGCGCCGAGACCCGCCTGATAGCCGGTGGCGAAGACCAGGGCGGCGGGCTTGCCGAAGAACTGGGCGAGTTCGTCCTCCAGTTGCTCGTGCAGATCGAGGTTGCCGTTGAGCAGCCGGGAGCCCGAGGAACCCGTGCCGTACCGGCGGGCCGCCTCGGCGGCGGCCTCGGTGACGCGCGGGTCGGCGGCGAGCCCGAGGTAGTCCCCGGAGCCGCAGACGATGACATCCCGGCCGCCCACCGTGCGGGCGGCGCCCGGGCCCCGGCCGGAGAACGCGGAGTAGAACGGGTACAGGCCGAGACTCTTGGCCTGGCGGGAGCGGGTGAAGGACGCACATCTGCCGACGATGTCCATGACTCGCCTCTCCAGCCTTCTCGAAGGTCTTCGACGGTCTCCGACGGTTCGACAGGTGCGGAGCGGGCTCAGCGGGGCCTGCGGGAACGGCGCTCGGCCTGCCAGTCCCGGACCTGGGCGGCGTGCATGCCCTTGCCCAAAGACCCCTTGGGAACGGGCCCGCCCCGGAGGGCCAGGTACCAGATGTACGGGTTCCACCAATGGATCCACTTGTTGGGGTTGACGGCGAAGGCGACGACGGACGCCAGCCGGTCGGCAAGGGATTCACGGTGGGTCGGTGCCAACGTGCGTCCTCGCTTCCGGGCCTGGATGCGCGCACGGAGGGCGCTGCTCCGGCACATCCTCACGGTCCCATCCAGGACCGGGCCGCACCAGGGCGCTCGGGGGCGGACGACGGGAGCGGTGTCCGGGGGACGGACGCCCCCTGAGGGCACGGGCGATACACCGGCGCCTCCACCATGCGGTTTCCGGCGGGGAGGCCGGGGACATACGGCCATATAGGCACGCTCCCAAGGGCGTTCAGGAGGACAGGGCCGTGAAGAGCACTCGCTGTCGCCTGCCTCCGGGCCCTGCGGCACCGACTCCCGTCCAGTCGGTGCGCTTCCTGCGGGACCCCTACGCGATGCTGGCCGCACAACACACCCGCTTCGGCGACGCCTTCACCCTGCGTCTTGCCGGCATGGGCGCCCTCGTCATGGTGAGCGACCCCGAGGGGATCCGGAACATCGTCGCCGCTCCCCCGGACGTGCTGGCCGCGGGCCGGGCCCGGGGGATACTCGACGTGATCTACGGGACCCGCTCGCTGCTGACCCGGGACGGCGACGAACAGGCATGGCAACGACGCTTCCTCATGCCGCTGTTCCACCGTTCCCACGTCACCCACGGGCAACGGCTGGCGCTGGAGGCGACGCGTGAGGCCATGGCGACCTGGCCGACCGACCGGCCCTTTCCTCTCGTGCCCCGCCTGATGTCGATCACCACCGACGTCCTCACGCAGAAGTTCCTCAAGGCCGACCGGGATGAATCACTGCACGTCAAGGAACTCCTGCACGCGTTCATCGACGCCGCCCACCGGCCGCTGACCTTCCACCTGCCACAGCTCCCGTCCAAGGTTGCCGTGGGGCCCTGGCGGCGGTACGGCCGCGCCCGCGACCGGCTGGACACGTGTCTGCGAGAGCTCTGCGCCACACGCCGCGCGTTCCCCTGCACGACGGACGGCGACCTCGTGACCGCGCTGCTCCGGGCGGACAGGCCCAACGGCGCGCCGCTGGACGACGACACCCTTCGCGACATCCTCGTGGTGGTGCTCGGCAGCGGTGCGGAGACCGTTACTTACAGCCTGGCGTGGGTCATGGAAGCCGTCCTGGCCCACCGGGAGACGGCCGACCGCGCCCGGGCCGAGCTGCGCGACGTGACCGAAGGCTGCCCTCTCGGCGTGGACCATCTGCCGCGGCTCCCCTACCTCACGGCGGCCGTCACCGAGGCACTGCGCCTCTACCCGATCAACCCGATCGTGCCCCGCCGCGTGCTCGGGCCCGGATTCGCCGTCGCAGGCTTCTCCCTGCCCGCCGGTGTGCACGTCGCCGTCAACGGCTTCGGTGCCCATCGCCGGGCGGTGGCGTATCCCGACCCCTGCCGCTTCCGTCCCGAACGGTGGCTGGACAAAAGGCCGGCCCCCTACACCTGGGTCCCCTTCGGCGGCGGCGCACGCAAGTGCATTGCCGCTTATTTCGCCCTGAACGAGCTCCAGGCCATTGCGGCGAGCCTCCTGCTCGCGGAAGACCTGAGCCTGGTCACTCCTGCGGTCGGCCCCGGCCGGCTCCTCGGCGACATGGTCGTCCCCTCGGAGGGGACGGTCGTGACCTTCACATCCCGAAACCGCCTCGGCGGAAGTGGCCGCTTCACACCGCGATCGCGGCGCTGATGGCCGCCGCGAAGCGGTCCGGATACTCCAGTGGCGCGAAGTGCCCGGCGCCGTCGACGAAGTCGAGGGTGACATCGTGGAAGAAGTCGTCCAGCCGGTCCGACCAGCTCCTGGGGAAGAGCGGGTCGTGCTCGGGCCACAGCACGGTCGTCGGGACGGTGATCCGGTCCTCACGGGCGGGTGGCGTCTCGCCCAGCGCGCTCGCGACGGCACCGGCGCCCGCCCGGTACCACCCGATGGAGGCCGTGAACGCGCCCGGAGGGCCGTAGACGGAAACGAGGTGGTCGAGGGCATCGGCGTCGGGAGTGAACGACGGACCCGACCAGTGGGACCAGAAATGGCGCAGATAGTCGCGCAGCGCCTCGGGGTGGCCGTCGAGCAGGTTCTCGGCCAGCGCCAGCTGATGGAACGACTGGTACCAGAACTCCCGCTGCGCCTGCGGATCGAGGATCCGCCCGCCGATCCCGGGGAGCGGCGGCGTCACGACCAGCGCACGTACCAGTTCCGGGTGATCCCGTGCCACGGCCTGCGCGATGCGGCTGCCGATGTCGTAGCCCGCGATCACGGGCCGGGCCAGGCCCAGCTCCCGGATGAGCCCGGCCACGCTGCGGGCCTGGGCGGCGGCGCCGTACTGCTCCGAGGGATCGGCGGCATGCTTGTCGGATTCGCCGAATCCCCGAAGGTCCGGAACGACGACATCGCGCTTCCCGCCGAGCAGCGGCACGACGTCGCGGTAGTCCGTACGATCGCCCGGCCAGCCGTGCAGCAGGACGACCGCGTCTCCCGAACCCGAGCGGTCATAGCCGATCCGAAAACCATCCACCGGTGCGCTGATGGGCACAACTGCCTCCGACTTGAATCGATCGCGAAAGCCAACCTACAACTCGCCTCGCCACTCGGCAGTGTGAAGTAGAAGAGGCTCAGTGGCTCTTGACAGCGAACGGTCCGCTCTCGCCGAAGACCTGCTCGGCGAAGTGCTCGCCCATGCGGCGGTGACCGGCGGAGTCCGGGTGGAGCCGGTCGGGCAGGGGCAGTTCGGCGAAGTCCGCTTCGCCGTAGAGCGCGCGGCCGTCGAGATAGTGCAGGTTCGGGTCGTCGGCGGCTCGCTGGGCGGTGATGCGGGAGAGCTCGTTCCGGATGATGGTGAGCGTCAGCCGCGAGCGGTCCGACGGGTCGCCGACGGCCCGGAAGCTCAGCTTCGAAGCGGTGAAGTCCGGGGCGAGAGGGCCCGGGGTGTCCTCTTGGATGGGGCAGAGGATGGGGGACACGACCAGCAGCGGCGTGGTGGGGTGCCCCTCGCGGATGGTGTCGAGGAAGCCGTGGACCGCCGGGGAGAAGCCGCGCACGCGCATCAGGTCGGTGTTGACCAGGTTGATGCCGATCTTGAGGCTGATCAGGTCCGCGGGGGTGTCACGCATGGTGCGCGCGACGAACGGGTCGAGCAGGGCGTTGCCGCCCAGCCCCAGGTTGATCAGTTCCACGCCGCCCCGGGCGGCGGCCAGCGCCGGCCAGGTCGAGGTCGGGCTGTCGGCATTGGAGCCGTGGCTGATCGAACTGCCGTGGTGCAGCCACACCCTGCGGCCGCGGTCCGGCGCGGCCTCCACCGGGGCGTCGGTGCGCAGGGCGATCAGTTCGACGACCTCCCTGTGCGGCAGCCAGATCTCGACGTCCTTCTCGTCGGCCGACAGCTCGGTGAACCGGACGGTGCCTGCCGGGCCGGGACGGGTGGCCATGGACTGGGTGGTCATGTCGATGGTGTTGACGTTGCCGCCCGCCACGCTGGTTTGGCCGACGGAACGGCCGTCGACGAGCAGGTCGTACACGCCGTCGGGAGGGGTCGGGGCACCCTGGTAGACCGTCTTCGTGGCCAGCACGTCCAGCTCGACGGCGGTGGCCCGGGTGCGGAAGGCCAGCCGTACACCGGAGGGCTGGGCCTCGACCATGGCCAGGTTCCCGTCGGGGAACTGCTTGCGGGCCCAGGCGGGCAGCCGGTGCGGCAGCACGCCGCGCGCGGTGCGTTCCACGTCGAGGGCGCCGCGCAGGATGCGCGGTTCGATGGGCGTGGTGATCCAGTCGGTCACGTCGGTCCTTACGGGGTGGCAGTGCGGGAGACCCGCGGCCGGGAAGCACTCGCCTCCGGCCACCCGGCCATGTCGACGGGGCCACGCCACCCTATCGACGGCCCGATACGTCCCACGGCCGGGCAGGGGAGAAGCCGCACCTGCCGGCTCCTCCCCTGCCCGGTGATGCGAGTGGATGCGCGAGTGGCACCTGGGCAAGCAATCCCCCTTACGAGTGAGCCACCCCCTCAGGGGTGATCGAACGGGACACGGCCACGCCGCTCCCCAAGCACGCCTTGGACCATCACCAAAAATCGAACCTTCACGCGCCAGTTCGCCCATCCATCCCCGTGACGGGTCGCTGATCAGCACCGTTCCTCCAGACATCCACGCGCGACCACGACCTGTCGGAGGAATCATGAATCCCGTCCCCATCCCCGCCACCCCTCGGATCGCGTTCGAAAACCTCCCTGCCGACCGGCCGGAGGGCGGCGATGCTGTGGTTGACGGTTTCTTCGTCCGCGCATTCGACCCGTCCAGTCCGGCGCCGAGGTGGGGGGCATGACCGGTCGTCACGACATCCCCGCCGAGCCCCGCGCGTGGGCCGAGCGACTCCTCGGTCCGCTCCTCTGCGCACGCGACGCCTCTCGCGCCCGGCCGGGCTCCCGGCTCTGGGAGCTCGCCCGGTCCGATGGCGCCCGGTTCTTCCTCAAGCTCTCGCCCAGTGCCGTGTCCTTCACCCGGGAGACCTTCGCCTACCGGCACGCCGTGCCCGCGCTCGGAGGCGGGCACGCGCCGCAGTTGGTGGAGAGCGACGCCGGACTTCTCGCCCTGCTGCTGACGGCGCTGCCGGGCGCCCCCGTCCCACGCCTGCGGCTGACGTCGGCCGAGCACCGCACGGCGCACCGGCGGGCCGGTGCCCTCCTGGCCCGCCTCCACGAGGTGGACCAGTGGACCAGCGAGACGTACGCCGAGGCCAAGGCCTCCCTCAGAACGGCCGCGGACGGTGCCGAGCGGTACCTCGGGCGAGGCGGCCTGTTGTCCGCGCAGGAGCAGAAGCTCGTCCGTGACAGTGCGGAGGAACTGCGGCTGGCCGGGCCCGTGCCGCTCGGGTTCGTCCACGGAGACGCCCGGCCCCAGAACCTCCTGTGGTCCGGTCGGCACACTGCGCTGATCGATTTCGAACGCTCCCGATTCGCGGCCGCGGTACAGGACTTCACCGCCATGACGTGCGGCACCTGGGCCGAACACCCCGACCGGCGGGCGGCCTTCTTCACCGGCTACGGGCGCCAACTCACCACCGAGGAACGGCGCATGCTGCGGTGCCTGGCCGCCGTCGACGCCACGAGCCGCCTGGCGTCGGGACCGCCCGGCGCCGCACGCGGCCGCCGCACCCTCGAGCGGCTGGCGAGCGGAGAGTTCACATGCTGACCGGCCACGGCCACGGCCGCGGCCCGGGCGCGGTGAATGTGATCGTGCTGCTCCAGCGGTGGAACGACGGCCGTGTCCTGGCCGTGCGCCGCGACGCGTCCTGCGCGCACGCGCCCGGTCTGCTCACGGCCGTGGGCGGGCACTTGGGCGACGGTGAATTCGCCGACCAGGCGACGCTGCGCAAGGCGTACGAGGAGGTGGGCGTCCGGGTCTCCCCGGCGGATCTCGAGTTCTGCCAGCTCGTGCACTACCTGGCCCCGTGCGGGCGGCGGCGGATCGGCATGGCGTTCACCGCGCGGCGCTGGGAGGGCGAGCCGTACAACCGCGAGCCCACCCACACGGGCCTGTTCTGGGTGGACCCCGGCAACCCGCCGCCCGACTGCCACTCCTATACCCGGACCGTGCTGACGCACTTCGTCGCCGGATCCCTCTACGCGAACATCACCGCGCCCACCCGCCCCGGTGCGGCCACCGACCTGGCCTGACGTTCCATCCGATCACACTCCTGGAGGCCGCCATGCATGACCCGTACGAATCCGCCTCGCCACGACCGGCTCCCGACCGAGCCGCTTTATGTGATGCGACGCTGTTGTCGGTCCGACACGCGGGGAGGCGCGCATGAGCGAGGCGACCACAGACGGGACGGTTCCCGGTCCCCGCCACGAGCCGCTGTCCTTGCCCCCGGCCTCGGCCTCGGCGGCGCCCGAGGGCGAGGAGGTCGGCGACGAGCTGACCAGCGCGTACTGGGCGCAGTGGGACGGTGAAGCCGCGCGTACCAGCGTGTGGCGGATCCTCCGCCGGCTGCCCTCGATCAGCCGCCGTGTGCTGGGCATGGCGTACCGGGCCGACCCGCGGGCCACCGTCATGGTGGTGACGCTGCAGCTGGGGTCGGCGCTGATGAGCGCGTTCGGGCTGCTGGCCTCCGTACGGGTCCTGTCGGCGCTCTTCACCCAGGGCGCGACCTCCGACCGCATCCACAACGCCCTGCCCTCACTCGCACTGGTCGCGGGGCTGATGGCGGCCCAGGGGGTACTCGACTTCGGGGTCGCGCGCGGCCAGGCCGCGCTGACCCCGAAGGTCCGGCGGACGGTGGAGCAGGAGTTCCTGCGGCTGAACGCCCACGTACGTCTCGAAGCGGTCGACGACGCCAACTGGTCCGACGAAGCCCACAAGGCCAACGACCGCGGCCTGTACTACATGCGCGAGGCCGTTCCCCAGCTGATCCAGCTCGCGCACGCCGTGCTGGCCCTCATCGGCTCCGCCGGTGTCCTGACCGTCCTGCACCCCGTGCTGCTCCCGCTGCTGGTGGTCTCCGTCGTTCCGCAGGGGTACGCGGCGGTCCGCTCGGCACGCCAGAAGTTCCTCTCCCACAGCCGCTACAGCACCCTCCAGCGCCGTATCAGGCTCTTCACCTGGCTGCTGCTCGACCGTGACTCCGCGCCGGAGGTGCGCTCCTCCACCGCGCAGCGGGCACTGCTGGAGGAACACGAGCGCTTCGCCCGCCGGATCGAGGAGGAGGACACCCGCCTCGGGCAGGAGGAAGCCAACGTCTCGCTGGCCGGCAGGACGGTGGGGGGCCTGGCGGTCGGTGCGACCTATGCCGCGCTGGGGTGGATGACGGCCACGGGGTGGCTGCCGCTGGCAGCGGGCGGCGGCGCGTTCCTGGCGATCCGCTCCAGCCGCGGCACGCTCGTCAGCGTCGTGACCGCCATGCACATGGCCTATGAGCACGCCTTGTGGATCGACGATCTCGAAGCGCACCTGGAGCGGTGCCGCGGCCTCCAGCCGCACCGGACCGGCCGTCAGCTGCCCGACCACGTCAAGACCATCACCGTCACGGACGTCCGGTACACCTACCCGGAGGCGGCCCGGCCCGCGCTGTGCGGGGTGTCGATGAAACTGACGGCGGGCTCGACCGTGGCCTTCGTCGGGGCCAACGGCTCGGGCAAGTCCACGATGGCCAAGCTGCTGGCCGGGCTGTACGCGCCGACGGGTGGGACGATCCACTGGGACGAGGTCGAGGTCGGGGAGGTGGACGCCGAGAGCATCCAGGCCCAGGTCGCCATGGTGCTCCAGGACCCGGTCGAGTGGCCGTTGACGGCGCTGGCCAACGTCACGATCGGCGCGGGCACGATCACCGAGGCCGACCCGGCGCGGGCCCGGCAGGCGGTGGTCGAATCCGGGGCGGACCGCGTCATCGCGGCCCTGCCGCAGCAGTGGGCCACCCCCTTGTCCAAGCGCTTCAAGGGCGGCCAGGAGCTCTCCGGGGGCAACTGGTCGAAGGTGGCCGTCGCGAGGGGCCTGTACCAGGACGGCTGCGTACTCGTACTGGACGAGCCGACGGCCAGCATGGACGCCCGCGCGGAACACGCCGTCTACAACGCCGTCCTCCACGGCCCGCGCCGCCCGGACCGCATCACCGTCCTGATCTCCCACCGCCTGAGCAGCGTGACGGAGTGCGACCGCATTTACGTCTTCCGCGACGGCCGCGTCATCGAGTCCGGCGATCACCACACGCTCATGGCCCGGCGCTCCCCCACGGGCGAACCAGGCGAGTACGCCCAGATGTTCACCCTCCAGGCGGCCGCCTACCAGGCGGCGATGCCGCCCGGGACGGGTGATGCGGCGCGCGATCGTCGGCCCCATACCCGCCCGGCGGGCTCCTGACACCACACTCTGCCCTGATCGCCCTTGCTCAAGATGAGTGCACGCCCAAGGCAGGAAGTTGAACTGCCCATCATCTTCTGGTCATTCGCGATCAGGGCACCGACATGCGGGGACTGCGCACAGTAACCGTACTCGGCACCCGGGCCATGGCTTTCCGCCCTCCGGCCCGGGTCCCGGGACGGGGACACGCGCGGTGCCGCCGGTTCCACCCACCAGCGCTCCTTCGGTTTCCCGGCCCCCGGGCGGTGTCGCCCCGTGTCCGGCGTACGGCACCCGTGCCGGATGCGCTCCGGTAGCCAAGTGACGCACGTACACAGCTGCGACGGGTGTCCGAGAAGGAACCACAGTGCTCTGTGGGCCACTTGTGGACGGTTCCCCTCGACTGCCACCTTCGTCTGCGCACACAAGACGGATCAGTCAGTCAGCCCACGCCCGTCATCCGACAGCGCGGGTCCGGCGTGAGAGGAGTCGACGTGCTCAGAAACAAACTCGAATCCATGGGGAGCAAGCTGCTCGGCCTGTTCGTCCCCGAGGTGGACGCCTCGGCGTTGCAGATCAAGCAGTGCTGGCCGCAGTGCTGGCAGTGCAACAAGGCGTACGGCGGGCCGTGTGGCTGTAACGCCTACTGCTGCAAGAACAGCGCCGGTGGCTTCGACTGCTCCGGCTGCCGCGGCTGCTGAATCGATTCGTGTCCACGCTGACCGCCGGTGACGGCCCCCTCGCACGGGTGCGTCGTCGCCGGCGGCAGCCGACGGGCGGTCCCCTCCGGACAACGCGGGGGCCGCTCCCGGCGCCGCGCCCCGCGCGCGGCGCCACCGACACGGAGGAGCGCCGTGCAGTATGTCGTGATCGCGATCCGCGCTCTGATCGGCGCGGTTTTCCTGGTTTCTTTCTGGAGCAAGGCGCGTGGGCGGGCAGCGTTCGCCGCCTTCGTGGATTCGGTCGCCGCCCTCGGCGTGGCACCGTCGGGGCCGGCCGCCCCGGTGGCAGGAGCGGTGGTGGCGGCGGAGGGTGCGATCTGGGTGCTGCTCGTGACGCCGTCGGACGAGGCGACGGCCGCGGGGCTGTCCCTGGCGGCCGTTCTGCTGAGCGCGTTCGCCGTCGTCATCGCCCGTTCGGTGCACCGGGGCGCGCGGACGTCCTGTCGCTGCTTCGGCGCGACGACGGTTCCGCTCGGCCCCCGGCACGTCGTGCGCAACGTAGTCCTGATCACCGTTTGCGTGGGCGGCGCGCTCGCGGCGCTCGGGGGGACGGCGAAGGCCACGGCGGCGGGCGGTGCGGTGGCAGCGGTGGCCGGGCTGATCCTGGGCGCTCTGGTGACCGTACTCGACGACCTGGCCGCGCTCTTCGCGCCGGCCGGGCCGCACGCGGACAGCGCGCCGAGGCGGCCGCAGGCACATGCACGACCACGGAAACACGCACGACCGCAGGCACATACGCAACTGACAAGGGGTGTCCATGCCGGTTCTGATCAGCGTCCTGGTCCTCGTGGGAGCACTGTGCACGCTGGATCTGATCCTCACCGTGGGCGTGGTCAAACGCCTGCGTGAGCACGGTGAACTGCTGAGTTCACAAGCGACCAACGGCCCGCGCTCCTCCATCCAACTCGGCGAACAGGTGGGTGAGTTCACGGCGCACACCGTGGACGGCGAACCGGTCGGCCGCGACATGATGACCGGCGAGACGCTGGTGGGCTTCTTCACACCGAACTGCGGGCCGTGCAAGGAGTTGCTGCCGAGGTTCGTGGAACACGCGCGGACAATGCCCGGCGGCCGGGCCCGGGTACTGGCCACGGTGGTCGGCGAGGCCGAACAGGTCAGGCCGATGATCGACGAACTGCGCGCGGTGGCACAGGTGGTGGCGCAGACGCGCAACGAGGAGGCCGTGGGCCTGGCATTCGAGATCATGGCGTTCCCCACCGTCCTCAAGGTCATGCCGGACACGGACGGCAGGGTCGTCGTCACCTCCGACTCGGCGCACCTGTCCCTGCCCGAGGTGCCGGTACGGGTACCGTGAGCGACTCGCGGGAGACCTCCCAGGAGGCGGCCGACCCCTCTTGTGCTCCCCCCGGCCGTCCGGCGCGGGCCGGGGCCGCGCTGCGGCGGATCGCCGCCGTCCTCGCGGTCACGGCCCGCGCCGCCCCCGGGACGGTGGCTCTCCACGCGGCGCTGACGGTGGCCGTGGGCGTGGTGCCCGTGGTCACGGCGTGGCTGACGAAGTTCGTCCTCGACGACGTGACGCGCGGGGTGACCGGGAGGCTGGTGGGGCTGGGCGCCGGGCTGGCCGGGCTGGGGCTCCTGGCGGTGGCGGCGGGCCAGGGCCTGCGGTTCGCGCAGGCGGAACTCGACCGCCGGGTGGGGCTGGTGATGAAGGACCGGCTGTTCGTCGCGGTCGACGGGTTCACCGGGCTGGGACGGTTCGAGAACCCGCACTTCCTGGACCGGCTGCGGCTGGCCCAGCAGGCCGGTCACGAGGCCGCCACCCGGGCCCTCGACAGCCTCCTGGGCACGGTCCGCACGGGGATCACCGTCGCCGGTTTCCTCGGTTCGCTCCTCCTGCTCACCCCGGTCATGACCGGGGTGGTCCTGGCCGCGGGGATTCCCGTGCTGTGGTCCGAGGTCGCGCTCGCGCGGCGGCGGGCGCGGATGCTGTGGGAGATCGGCCCCATCGAGCGGCGCGAGTTCTTCTACACCGACCTCCTCTCCAGCGTGGAGGCCGCCAAGGAGATCCGGCTCTTCGGCATCGGCTCACTGCTGCGCGGCAGGATGCTCGCGCAGCGGCGCGCGGCCAACACGGCGAAGCGCGTCATGAACCTGCGCGAGATCGCCGTGCAGACGGGGCTGGGGCTGCTGGCCGCGCTCGTCTCCGGTGGCGGGCTGCTGTGGGCGGTGCTCGCCGCGCGCGACGGGGCGCTGTCGGTGGGCGACGTGACGATGTTCGTGGCCGCCGTCGCCGGAGTACAGGGAGCCCTCGTCTCACTCGCGGGGGACGCCGCGCAGGGACAGCACACGTTGCTGATGTTCGACCACTTCACGGCGGTGACGACGGCCGGGCCGGACCTCGCCGCGCCGGAGCGGCCGGTCCCCCTGCCGCGATTGCGCCGCGGCATCGAGTTCCGCGACGTGTGGTTCCGCTACTCGGCCGACCATCCATGGGTGCTGCGCGGCGTCACCCTGCGCATCCCGCACGGCCGGGCACTCGCGCTCGTCGGGCTGAACGGTGCGGGCAAGTCCACGCTGGTGAAGCTGGTGTGCCGGTTCTACGACCCGACGCAGGGCGCGATCCTGTGGGACGGAGTGGACATCCGCGAGGTGGACCCGGCGGAGCTGCGGCGACGCGTGGGCGCCGTCTTCCAGGACTTCATGCAGTACGACATGACCGCTGCGGAGAACATCGCGCTCGGCGAACCGAGCACGCTGAGCGAACCGGACCGGTCACGGGACCTGCTGCGCGAGGCCGCCCGGCAGGCCCGGATCGACCAGGAGCTGATGGCACTCCCCCGCGGCTACGACACCCTCCTCACCCGCATGTTCTTCATGGAAGCGGACAAGAACGACCCGGAGACGGGTGTGGTCCTCTCGGGCGGGCAGTGGCAGCGGCTGGCACTGGCGAGGGCCTTCCTGCGCGACACCTGCGAGCGGCGCGAACTGATGATCCTCGACGAGCCGTCGGCCGGACTGGACGCGGAGGCGGAGCACGAGATCCACGCCTCGCTGCGGGCCCACCGCGACGGGCGCACCACTTTGCTGATCTCGCACCGGCTCAGCGCTGTCCGGGAGGCGGACCTCATCGTCGTGCTCGAGGACGGGCAGATCGCCGAACGCGGGGACCACCATTCGCTGATGGCGGCGGGCGGCGCATACGCACGGCTCTTCACACTCCAGGCCTCCGGCTACCAGCTGAGCGCCGACGCGTCCCGGACGACCGCGGAGGAGGTGGCCTGATGGCGGTACGGTCCTCCGGGCGCGGAGCGGCGGCGCTGTACTGGGGCCTGGGCATGGCAGTACTCACCGTCGTGGTGCTGAGGCGCACGCTGGTCGTGGTGACCGTACGGGGCGTCAGCATGGAGCCGGCGTTCCGCGACGGGGAGCGGGTGCTCGTCCGGCGCGGAGGACGGTACGCGGTGGGACGGGTGGTCGTGGTGGAACGAGTGGTGGAACGGGGCGGGGAGAGGGACGTACGGCGGCGACCGGCGCCGCCCACCGTGGAGGCCGCCGTACCGGCCGGACGGGAGTGGATCATCAAGCGCGTGGCGGCGGTCGCGGGTGACCCGCTCCCGCCCGGGGTCCCGGCGTCGTCCGCCGCGGACGGCGGACGTGTACCGCCCGGGGCGCTCGTGCTGATCGGCGACAACGCGCACAACAGCTACGACTCCCGGCAGGCCGGGTTCTTCCCCGCCGCCCGGGTCCTGGGCACGGTCCTGCGCACCCGGCGGGTGGATCACCGCCGTTACCGCCTCGTACCGGCACTCTCCCGACTCCTGAGGAACTGATCAACGCAAAACGCGCCGGGCGTTCGCGTCAGCCGACCGTGAGGCTGCCGCGCCCTTCGATATAGCCGAGGCCTCCCGTGAAGCACCGCCTGACGTCGTTGGTGGGCACCGCCGTGCCCGAGAAGGGGCGGCCCGACATGAGGCCGGAGGCGGCCACGCCGCTGAGGAAGGAGTCGACCGGTGTGTAGCCCTGGCCTCCGTTGGAGGCGGGCTGGAGCGTGGTGCGTCCGAGGGTGCGGCCCGTGCGGTTGGGGCCGGAGTACCAGGTGACGGTGCCGCTCCCCTGCACGCCGGTCGCTCCGGAGCAGGTCGCGAGGCCGCTGCCGCTGAGCGTCAGCCGGCCGGACTTGATCCGTGGCTGACGGCCGTTGGGTGAGGTGCAGTCGTCCAGGTCGACGGTGCCGTGGGCGGAGATGCGCCTGGGTGCGTTGGAGACGGCGGGCGAGAAGGTGATCCGGCCGCCCGGCGCGGTCTGCAGGTGGCACTTGAGGGTGTCGGCCGCCCGCGCGGAAGCCCGTACCCGCGGCTCGGCGCGGGCGGTGGTGGTGCCGGTCACGAGCAGCACGAGAGCCGCTCCGGTCACTGCCAGTGCCTTGATGCCGCGGCGCACTCGGACGGCTCCGGCGGTGTGGATGGTGTGAGCCCTGTCGGGCATATGTCTTTTCCCTTGCCACTGAAGGTTCATGCGGTCGCTCGGTCGAGCGCGGGTGACGCAAGTTAGCCGAACCACCCACAACTTGCCACATTTGCCCCGCTTTCATAGCCCACACGGCCTACAGGGCATTTGCTCCAGTCGGGCACCTTTCGTCATGATCGGCCCGCCGACGAAAGGACCCGCACATGCGATGGCGCCGTTCCGTGCCCGATCCAACAGCCCGTCCACGAAGGCACGGTGCGGGAGGGGGCCGGGTGGCCCGGTGGTCCGTACGTCATCCGTGGTGGGTGCTGGCGGCGGCGCTGGGGCTCGGCGCGCTGCTGGCCCTCGCCGCGGTCGGCTCCCCCGCCCGCCTGTCCAACGGCGGCTACATCGCGAACGGCACCGAGGCGACGCGCGCCGAGAAGATCCTCAAGGACCGGTTCGACGCCGGCATTCCCGACCTCGTCCTGCACGTACGGGCCGACGCGCCCGTCACCGATCCCGCCGTGGACCGCGCGGGTCGCGAGCTCGCCCAGAAGGTCGCGGAGCAGCCCGGGGTGCGCCGGGTGCTGTCCTACTGGACCGTCGGCGACTCCCGGCTGCTGAGCAGGGATGGGCACGCGGCCCTTGTCACGGTCGACCTCGACGGGGGTGAGCACGCGGCGGCGCGGCGTGCGGCGGCGCTGGTACCGCGGCTGACAGGCCGGCACGGTCCGCTTCGGGTCACGGCAACCGGCCCGGCCTGGGTGATGGCGCAGGCCACCCAGGTCAGCGGACGGGAGCTGCTCCAGGCCGAGCTGATCGGCGCGCCGTTGGCCGTACTGGTCCTGCTGTTCGCCTTCGGCTCGCTGACGGCCGCCTTGCTGCCCGCGGCTGTCGGGGGGCTCGCCGTGGCGGGCACGTTCGCCGTGCTGCGGCTGCTGACGGCGGTCATGCCCGTCTCGGCGTTCGCGTCGAACATCACCACCGCGCTCGGCTTCGGACTGGCCATCGACTACGGCCTGTTCGTCGTCACGCGCTTCCGGGAGGAAGTGTCCACCGGCACCGGTCCCGCGGAGGCCGTCGCCCGCACGATGCGCACGGCGGGCCGGACGGTGATGTACTCCGCGGCCACGGTCGTCATCTGTCTGAGCACGCTGCTGCTCTTCCCGCTGGGCTTCCTGCGCTCCCTGGCCGTCGCGGGGATGAGCGTGGTGGCGCTGGCGGCGGCGACCACCGCGCTGGTCCTGCCCGCCCTGCTGGCCGTCATCGGGACCCGTATCGACCGGGGCGACCTGTTCGCGCCGTTGCGCCGGCCGCGGCGGGACGGCCATGTGTCGCTGTGGCACCGTGCGGCCCGTGTCGCGACGGCGCGGCCGGTGCTGTCGGGCGGCCTGGCGGCCCTCTTCCTGGTGACGCTGGCGTTCCCCTTCGCCCATGTCCGCTTCGGTGTCGCCGACGAGCGCGTCCTGCCGGCGCGGGTGGAGTCGCACGCGACGGCCTCCAGGATCGAGCGCGAATTCGACCTGCCGTGGAACCGGACCCTGGCCGTGGTGCTGACCGACGTCGACGCCGTGAACCAGCAGGAGCAGCTGGACGCCTACGCGCGCCGTGTCTCCGCCCTCCCCGCGGTGGGCGAGGTCTCCACGGCGGGCGGTGTCTATGCTCAGGGCCGGCTCACGGCGGGTCCCACGGTCGGCTCACTCCTGTACATCACCCGTGGCGCGACCTGGCTGGCCGTGACCGGCAGCGGCCCGCCGCCCGGGGACGAGCGTCTGGTCGAGGAGCTGCGCGCGCTTCCCTCGCCGGGGCCGCACCTGGTCTCGGGGCGTCCTGCCCGGCTGCTGGACACGGAGAACGCGATCCTCCGGGCCCTGCCGTGGGCGGCGGCGATCGTCGTCGGCAGCGTCCTGCTGCTGCTGTTCCTCTTCACGGGTTCGTTGCTCATCCCGTTCAAGGCGGTGCTGATGGGAGCCCTGAGCCTGAGCGCGAGTTTCGGGGTCATGGTCCATGTCTTCCAGGACGGGCATCTCCGGGGTCTGCTCGGGAACTTCACGGTCACGGGTGAGCTGGACACCTCCATGCCGGTGCTGATCTTCGGTGCCGCCTTCGCGCTGTCGGTCGACTACGAGCTGTTCCTCATCTCGCGCATCCAGGAGGAGTACCGGATCTCGGGCGACCACCGGGCGTCCGTGGTCGCCGGAATCGCCCGCACGGGAAGGATGGTCACGGTCGCGGCGACCATTCTCGCGGCCGCGCTGTTCCCCCTGGTCGCCTCCAACATCGTCCTGCTCAAACTCTTCGGCTGCGGGCTGGCGTTGGCGGTCCTGGTCGACGCCACCGTCGTACGGGGTGTGCTCGTCCCCGCCTTCATGCGGCTGACCGGTCACGCCAACTGGTGGGCACCCCGCCCCCTCGCCGCGCTCCACCGGCGCCTGTCCCCGGACCGGTGGCACCGGTCCGGGGACAGGGGCGCCGAGGGCGTGCCGGGCCCCCGGGACACCGCGCTCACACCGGTGACGTCGTCCGCTCCCCGGCCTGGGCACCTACCGCCGCGACCCTCTCGGTAACGCCCGTGCCGCTCGCCCCGGTGCTGTCGGGGCCGCCCGCGAGGCCGAGGCGCAGCAGCACCAGGTGCGAGACGTCGGTGATCGTGCCGCCGCTGCGCAGGAGTTCCAGCGGCGGGATCTCGACGTCGAACCGCCTGCGCAGCGAGACCAGCATCTCGGCGAGCATGAGCGAGTCAAGTCCGTACTCGTCGAGCCGCCGGTTGTGGTCGAGGTCCTTCTGCTCCATGTGCAGGACCTCGACCAGCAGCTGTGCCAGATTGTCGGCGACGGCCCGTACCGCCTCCTCGGGGTCCATGCCCGCCAGGGTCCGCAGGATCTCCTCCTGTGTGTGGTCCACGCAGTCCAACTGCCCGGGGAGGAGTAGGCAGCAGCGGGGAGCTTCGAGGGCCGGGAGGAAGGCGCGCAGCCGGGTCCAGTTGTAGCGTCCGACACCCGCCACGTCGGTGTCGCGGCAGAGCAGCCGGTCGGCGGCGGCGAAGGCCTCACGGAGCGCGAGGGGTTCGATGCCGGCGGAGGTCAGGGGCTGGGTGAGTTCGTTGCGGGCGACATATCCCGTCTCTCCGATGGCGCCCCAGGCGACCGCCTGTCCGGCCGCTCCGTCGCCACGGCGCCTGCGGACGAGGGCTTCCAGCCAGAGGTTGGCGGCCACGTAGTTGGACTGCCGGACGTTGCCCGGGAGCGTCGTGCCGGAGGAGTACATCAGGAACACCTCCGGTTCCCGGCCACCGAGGAGTTGGTCCAGCACCATGGCACCGGCCATCTTCGGGATCAAGGTGGCCGAGAACCGCTCGTCGGTGAGCTCGGTCAGCAGGTCGTCCTCAAGGTGCATCGCACAGTGGACGACGCCGCGCACCGGGTGCCCGCCGGCGTCGATCTCGTCGAGGACGCGCCGCATCGCGGAGAGGTCGGAGACATCGGCGGCGTACGCGGTGGCCCGCACACCACGCTCGCCGAGCCGCGCCAGCACGTCCGCGGCTTCGGGGGCCTCCTCGCCCCGGCGGCTGACCAGGGCCAGATGCCGTACGCCTCGCTCGGCGAGCCAGCCGGCCGTGGCGGCGCCGAAGCCGCTGAGACCGCCGGTGACGAGGTAGGTGCCGTCGGGATCGAGGTCCGGTGCCTGGGCGCGCTGCTCGACCCGCACCGGTTCGTCCAGCGGGTCGAGGGCGACGACGACCTTGCCGACGTGGCGGGAGTGCTGCATGAGCTGGAACGCCTCGGCCACCCGGGCGGCGGGGTACACGTGGTGCGGCAGCGGGCGGTAGGAACCGTTGCGTACGTGTTCGGTGACATCGGCGAACAGCTTGGCGCCGGCATGGGGGTCGAAGGCCAGTGCCGTGAGGTCGACGCCGAAGAAGGCGATGTTGTTGCGGAAGGGGCGCAGGAGGAGTGGTTTGTTCTCGTAGATGTCCCGC
Source organism: Streptoverticillium olivoreticuli subsp. olivoreticuli (assembly GCF_003391135.1). Taxonomy (GTDB): domain Bacteria; phylum Actinomycetota; class Actinomycetes; order Streptomycetales; family Streptomycetaceae; genus Streptomyces; species Streptomyces blastmyceticus. The sequence continues at coordinate 1,126,890 of NZ_CP031455.1, forward strand.
TTGCCCAGCTCGATGAAGCGCCCGCCGGGTCGCAGGAGTTCCAGGCTGCGGGTGATGGCCTCCCCCGCGAGGGAGTTGACGACGACGTCCACGCCGACTCCGCCGGTGACATCCATGACCTGGGTGGCGAAGTCCAGGCTGCGTGAGTCGAGGACGTGGTCGGCCCCCAGGTGGCGCAGCAGTTCCCGCTTGGCGGGGGTGCCCGCGGTGGCGATCACGCGGGCGCCGTGCAGTCGGGCGTACTGGAGGACCGCGAGCCCGATGCCGCCCGCCCCGCCGTGCACCAGGACCGTCTCGCCCGCCGAGAGCCGGGCGAGGTGGTCGAGGCTGTAGTGGACGGTGGAGAAGACGACGGGCAGGGTCGCGGCCTCGGTGAATCGCATCCCGTCGGGGATGTGGCCGACGGCCTGGGCGGCGGTGACGGTGTGCGAGGCGAGGGAGGCGGGTGCCAGCCCGAACACCCGGTCGCCCGGTCGGAACCCTCTCACGTCGGGGCCGACGGCGGTGACGACCCCGGCGCACTCCAGGCCGAGGCCGACCTCGGTGTAAGTGCCTTCGACCGCCTCGGTCGGCAGGAGTCCGACCGCCTGCATCATGTCGCGGTAGTTCAGGGCGGCAGCCCGTACGGCGATCGCGACCTGGCCCGGGCCTGCGGTGACCGGTGCCCGTTCGGACCAGGCCAGTTGGTAGGAGAGGCCGGGGGTGCGCACGTCGAGCGCGAACACGTCCGGTGCGGTGGGCGTCACCATGCGGTGGTCGGCGGGCAGGGACATCTCGCGGGGTACGAACCTGCCACCGCTCTTTGTGAGGACGACTTCGGTCTCGGCGTGGTCCGCGAGGAGTTCCCGGGTCAGCCGGTGCGCGTCGGTGGCCGTCTCCCCGCTGCGGTCGAGCGAGACGGCCCGGACGGTCAGCCGGGACTCCTCGTTGGCCAGACTGCGGGCGATCCCCCACACCGCGGCGTCCTGGGTGGCGGCGGGCCGCTCGGGGGCCGGGAGTGCGCCGCTGGGCCGGGTCACGACAGTCAGCGGCGCTCGCGCGTTCTCCGGCAGACGCTCGCAGGCCGCCGAGACGGTGCGAAGGAGGGCCGCGCGCCGGGTGGTCAGCGCCACCAGGTCATCGGGGTCGCGCGGGGGTGTGTCGCCCAGGACGAGGCAGAGGCCCGTGCCGTCCCCGAAGTGCTCGGGCATCCAGTCGGCCGGATCCTCGCCCACCGGACGGGCCTGGGATTCCATGCCGTCGGCGCGCGGGAGGAGCCCGGCCACCGCCTCTGCGAGCGCCATTTCGCCGGAGGTCTCCGCGGCGACGACCCAGCGGACCGACGGCGTTTCGACCGGGGGCGGGGAGGCGACAGTGCGATCGGGGGCGGCGGCGAGGATGACGGAGAAGCCGTCGCGACAAGGCGGGGCATCGTCGCCGGTCTGCACGATGTCGGTGAATCCGCACCGTGTGAGCAGGTCCGGCCACCGGTGGGCGGGCAGCAGCAGCGAATCCGGCCGTTCCTCGCGGTCGGTACGGTTCCAGAAGCTGTCCAGAGTGCCGAAGTACGGCGCGAGAACGTACGGGTCGTGGGACTCCGCGGCCAGGAGCAGTCCGCCAGGGGCCAGCAGCGTGGCGACGCGGCGCAGTGCCGCGCCGAGGTCCTTGGCCGTGTGCAGGGCGTTGGCGGCGATGACGATGTCGAAGGCCGCCTCGGGCAGTCCCTGGCCGTCGGGGTCGGCATCCAGGTCGAAGGGGCGGTACGTCACGAAGTCGTACGCGGCGAAACGCTGTTCGGCACGGGCCAGGAACACCAGTGAGATGTCGGTGTAGACGTACCGGGTGCGTTCGGCAGGGAGCAGCGGGAGGAGAGCGGCCGCCGTGCCACCGGTGCCGGCTCCCACTTCCAGGACGCGCAGTGGCCGGTCGGCGGGCCAGGCCCGTACCGCCTCGCGCAGGAATGTCTGCGCGAGGCGGCTGTGGAAGCGGCTGATGACGGCGGTGTCGTAGAGCTGCTCGACGTCCGTGAGGCTGCCGTCCGACAGCAGGAGCTCCATGGGGTCGGTGCCGTCGCCGGTGAGGACGTCGCGCAAGCCGCGGACGGCGAGTCGGGTCTCCGTCGAACCACCTGGGAATTCCAGTACCAGCCGGCGCAGCAGTTCCTGGTCGGCGAAGGTCGTCCGGGTCAGTCTCAGCCGGTCGGCCGCCTCCCGCTCCAGCAGGCCATGGCGGAGCATTTCCGGGATCATCGCTTCGAAGTAGGAGGTGCGTCGCGGGTCCATGCCTGCCGCGAGGAGGGTGGTGACATCGAAGGATGCGGAGGTGTCGGGGAGGAGCGCCGCGATGGCCGCGGCGTGCCGGTGGGCGCTCGCTTCCTTGAGCATCGCCACGAAACGCTCGTAGGGGTACTGGTGCCAGTCCTCGCGGAGCGCTGCCACGTGGTCGGCTGCGGCTGCCGCGATGTCCGAGGGGGTGACGGGTGGTTTGTCGGCCACCGGCTCCTGGACGTGCGGTGCCGCGCGCAGCACGGTGTGGTGGGAGATCAGCGGTGTGCGGTGACTGGCGGCCAGGCGCCGCTGCCGGCACCCCTGCAGTTCGACGCTGACCGTTCCGTCTTCGTCGGTGACGACGATGTCCCAGCACGCCTCGTTCGCCGTGGACGACCGCTGCCGCACATGGATCCATCCGGAGACGGCCGGAGTGCGCCACACCCGGGCGGCTCCGATGGAGGCGGGCAGATACACCTCGCCGTCGGCGACCGCGTCGGCGAGCAGCGGCGCGCCCGCCTGGAGTGCTCCGTCCAGCAGGGCCGGGTGGGCTTCGTACTCCTCGGCGGGGGCGTCGTGCCGGTAGGAGGCCAGCACTTCGCCGTCGCCCGCGCGCAGTTCCCTCAGCACCTGGAAGGCGGGTCCGTACTGGAGACCGGCGCGCCCGACGGCCTCGTAGTGCTCCTCACCGGTCACCACGCGCGCGCAGCGTGAGTGGACGCCCGGGATGTCCAGGGGCTCGGGTGCCCGGCCGAGGAGGGTGCGGACCCGTGCCCGTACGTGCGGGCGCGGTTGACGGGCCTGCGCGTCGGTGCTGGTGATCTCGACCAGCCCGTCGTCCGGGGTCAGGGCCAGCTGGACCCGTACGCTGCCGGCGTCCGCCCAGGGCACGACCAGGGGGCGGGTGATCTCCAGGCAGTCCACTTCGGCGGCGGTGCCGAGGGTGAGGCGCCCGGCCGACAGCGCCATCTCGACGTAGGCCGTGGCCGGGACGACGACCGAGCCGGCGAGTTTGTGGTCGACCAGCCAGGGGACCAGCACCGGTTCGATGGTGCCCTGCCAGGTCGGCAGCGGGGACGGCAGCCGCTCGCCCAGAAGCGGATGCTCCAGGAGCCCGGAGCCGCTGGTGCGCAGCCATGTCTGCGGGGTGCCGTTCCAGTGGTGCTCGCGCTGCCACGGGTAGGCGGGCAGCTCGGTCACCCGGCCCCGCCGGGGGAAGTACACGCCCCAGTCGAGCCGGGCGCCTTGGGCCATGAGTGCCGTCACCGCCTGGCGCATGGCCGCGCGTGCGTCGATGCCGCGCCGCAGGGTGGGTGTCACCGCGATCGGTGTACGGGGCCGGGAGGCTGCGATCCGTCGCAGGTAGGAGCGGAGCACGGGGTGCGGCCCGATCTCCACGAGGACGTCCGTGCCGTCGTCGAGGGCGTGCTCGACGGCCGTGGCGAACCGGACGGGCTCGCGGACGTTGCGCCACCAGTAGTCGGCGTCCAGGTTCGTGCCGTCGACCGGTGCGCCGGTGACGGAGGAAATCATCGTGGTGTGTGCCGGGCCGGGCCGCAGTCCGGTCAGTTCCTTGGACAGGGGCTCCTGGATCGGGTCCATCGCGGCGCTGTGGAAGGCGTAGTCCAGGTCGAGTTCCTTGCAGACCACCCCTTGCCGGGACATTTCCTCGGCGAAGTCCTTCAGCTGTGCCGCGGGCCCGGCGACGGTCACGTCCCGCGCGCTGTTCACCGCCGCCACCTCCAACCCGGGGTGGGCGGTGAGGAGTTCCTCGGCGCGTGACAGCGGCAGGCCGACGGCGGCCATGCGGCCCATGTGGGCGGTGGCCGCCTGGGTCCGGCTGCGCGCGGCGACGACCTGCGCGGCCTGCTCCAGGTCGAGGGCACCTGCGACATGGGCTGCGGCGACCTCCCCGACGCTGTGGCCCAGCACGGTGTGCGGGACGACGCCCCGCTCCTGGAGCATCCGCGCCACGCCGATCTGCACGGCGAACAGCAGTGGCTGGGCGATCTCGGTGAGCTCCAGGCGCGCCCGGTCGGCGGGCACGGTGAGCTCCTCCGTGACCGACCAGCCCAGGTGGGGAGCAAGGGCCGCGTCGACCGCCGCGACGGCTTCCCTGAACACCTCGCTGTTCGCGAGCAGTTCGGATCCCATGCCCGCCCACTGTGAGCCGTTCCCGGAGAAGACGAACGCGACGCGTCCGTGGTCGACCGCCTGTTCGGTGGCGCCGACGGCCTCGTCGTCCCGTGGGGAGGGAATGGCCGGGGTCTCCGCCGCGCTCGCCTCTCCCCCGTCGGCGGGTGCGGCCTCACCGGCGAACCGGCGCAGCCGCTGGGCGGCGGTGCCGGCGGTGGCCAGTACTGCCGCACGGTGCGGGTGCTTGCCGCGCCGCAGACACGTGGTGTACGCGATGTCGTAGAACTCCTGCGGCGTCGCGTCCGCCAGCCGGTCGGCCAGCCGGGCCGCGGCATCCTCCAGCGCCTGCGGAGTGCGCGCGGATACGATCACCGGGAGTGTCTCGCCCTGCGCGGCGGGGGTTGCGGCAGGGGCGCTCTCCCGGGGCGGGGAGGGCAGTGCCGGGGAAGCGGTGACGACGACGTGGGCGTTGGAGCCCCCGAAGCCGAAGGAGTTCACTCCTACGACGGGGCGCTCGGCACAGCTCAGCGGCCGGACCGTGTCGACGGGTGCGAGGTTGAGCGCCGCGAAATCGATGTCCGGGTTGGGCGGGGAGGCGTGCAGGGAGGGCGGGATCACCTTGTGCCGCAGCACCAGCAGGGCCTTGAGGAGGCCCGCCATGCCGGAAGCGGGCTCCAGGTGCCCGATGTTGGTCTTGACGGATCCGATCGGCAGCACCCCGCCTGTGCGGTGTCTGCCGATGGCCCGTCCGATGGCCCGGCACTCCAGCGGGTCGCCGACCAGGGTGCCGGTGCCGTGCGCTTCGAGGTAGACCAGTTCGTCGGGGCCGACGCCCGCCTCGGCGTACACGGCGCGCAGCAGGTCCTCCTGCGCCTCCGCGTTGGGCAGCGCCAGGCCCATCGTCCTGCCGTCGCTGTTGGACGCGCTGCCGAGGATCACCCCGTGTACGCGGTCGCCGTCGGCCATGGCGTCCGCGAGCCGTTTGAGGACCACCAGGCCGCCGCCCTCCGCGCGTACGAAGCCGTCGGCGTGGGCCGAGAAGGACGCGCACCTGCCGGTGGGCGAGAGCATGGCCGCCTGCGAGAACCCCACGTAGTGGTAGGGGCTGAGCAGTACGTTGACACCGGCGGAGAGCACGGAGCGGCTGGTGCCGTCCCGCAGGGTGCGGCACGCCCGGTCCAGCGCCACCAGGGACGAGGAGCAGGCGGTGTCGACCGCCATGCTCGGGCCGCGCAGGTCGAAGAAGTGGGACAGGCGGTTCGCGGCGATCGAGGAGGCGGCCCCTGACATCGTGTACGCGTTGACCGACTCCGGCGTCGTCATCTGCAGACCGCCGTACGAGGTGTCCGAAACTCCCACGTACACCGCCGTGTCCGACCCCGCGAGCCGGTCCGGGGCGATACCGGCGTCGTCCAGCGCCTCGACGGCCAGCTCCATCAGCAGCCGGTGCTGGGGATCCATCCGGGCCGCTTCCTTCGGCGCGATGCCGAAATAGCCCGCGTCGAATCCGGCGACGTCGTCCAGGAATCCGCCCGCGGCCGTGTAGCTCTTCCCGGTGCGCGGCATCGAGGTGTCCACGAAGCGGCGCGACTCGAAGCGGTCGGCCGGCACCTCACCGATCACGTCACGGCCCTGCTCCAACACCTCCCACAGCCCGTCGAGATCCTTGATGCCTCCCGGAAAGCGGCATGCCACCCCGACCACCGCGATCGCCGGATCCGGAACCGCGGTCCTTTTATCACGCATGTACGAACAGCTTTCCTCTTGAGAGCCGTAGGGCGGGAACGCCCGACGGGCTGGGCAGGAGCGTGCCGCACGGCACGATGCGCGAGAACATAACTCATCCGGATATGTCGGTTGTGTTCATCCGCCGTGCCATTCGGGTAGCAAGCGTGAGAGTTTCCTGCCGTGTTCGCCGCCGAAGGACCGAGGATCGCTCGGGTCAGATCCGACCGGCGCCGAGCGCGTGTCCGATGAAGTAGACGGCCAGAGCGGCGCCGGAGCCGACGAGGAGCTGACGCGCGCCGGAGCGCAGGGCCGTTCTGCCGTTGAGCAGTCCGAGGGCGGAGCCGACGGCGAACAGGGCGGTGGCGGCCAGGGCGATCGCGGTGACAAGTGCGGCGGTGCCGGAGCCGAACAGGTAGGGAAGGACGACCACGACCGCCCCGAGGGCGAAGGCGATCAGGCTGGAGAACGCCGCCGACCAGGGCGAGCCGAGTTCGTCGGGGTCGAGTCCGAGTTCCTCTCGGGCCATGGTGTCCAGGGCGGTGTCGCTGTTCTTCATGATGGTCGAGGCGACCCGCTGCGCCTCGTCACCGTCCAGCCCCTTGGCCCGGTAGATCAACGCGAGCTCCTCGGCCTCGGCTTCGGGGTCGTCGCGCAGCTCCTCGGCCTCGAGGGCGATCTCCCGTTCGTAGGCTTCCCGTTGGCTGCGCATGGAGATGTACTCGCCGGCGGCCATGGAGAACGCGCCGGCGAGCAGCCCGGCGACTCCGGCGAACAGGATGGTCGTGCCCGCCGCTCCGGAGCCGGCGAATCCCATGACCAGGGAACCGTTGGAGACCAGGCCGTCGTTGACGCCGAACACGGCGGCGCGCAGCGCGCCGGAACGGTCGCTGCGGTGCCAGCGCTCGCGCCGGGCGATCGCCCGGCCGCCTTCGCCGGTGTCACCCTGCGACTCGTCACGCAGCCGGGTCAGCACGCGGGCATGCGAACGCTCGTCGGCGGCCATCCCCGGCGCGGCTTCCGGGTCGCCCTCGTACAGCCCGGCGTCGGAGTGCTCGGCGCGCTCCAGGAAGGGCAGGACCTCGTCGACGGAGAACCGGCCGGCCAGCCAGGACAGCAGCTTGGTGCGCGGCCCCGGTCGGCAGGGCCCGGGTACGCGCGCGCCGAGGGCGGTGAGCTTGTCCTCCCAGTGGGCGGCGTGCCGTTCCTCCACCGAGGCCAGCTCCAGGAAGATCCGCTGCTGTTCCCCGGTGGCACTCTCCGCGAGCCCCCGGTACAGCGCCGCGCTCCGACGTTCCGAGCCGAGCAGTTCCCGGTACCGCGCGGCCGCCTTCCGGATCGCGCGGGCGTCACGGTCATGCGTGTCGGTGTTCATCGCTCAGCCCATCGTGAGCCGCCTCCACATGTGGACAATATGTAATATACCGCCAATCACCCATGAGGATGTCGCCGGATACGCCCACATACGGGTTGTACCCGCAGGTCACTGTTCGTTATCGGGGAGAGGGGAGGAAACTCCCGTATCCGCCCCGCGCTCCGGCTCGTTCAGCGGAACATGACTCTCGAACCGCGCCGCCGACGGCTCGCCCTCCTGCTGTCCGCACTGCTGCTCACCGGAGGCGGGGCGGCCACCGCCCACGCCGACGCGCCACCCGTCGACGGCTACGTCGCCCTCGGCGACTCCTACTCCTCCGGCCTCGGCGCCGGCCACTACGACGACGACAGCGGGCAGTGCAAGCGCAGCTCCAGCTCCTACCCGGCGCTGTGGGCGGCGGCTCACCGGGGCAGGCAGTTCGCGTTCACGGCCTGTTCCGGGGCCACCACCAAAGACGTCGTCACCAGTCAGCTGCGGCCGCTCGGCAGACGCACCGCCCTCGTCAGCATCACCGCCGGCGCCAACGACGCGGGGTTCGGCGAGGTGATGGAGACCTGCACGCTCGGCGGTGAGAGCGCCTGCCAGGAGCGGGTCGCCAAGGCGCGTACGTACATCCAGCACACCCTCCCCCACGACTTGGACACGATGTACCGCGCCATCAGGGGGAAGGCTCCCGCCGCCCGCGTCGTCGTCCTCGGCTACCCGCGGCTCTTCGCCCGGCACGGCCTCTGTGTGCTCGGTATGAGCGAGACGAAGCGGGCCGCCATCGACGATGCCGCCGATGTGCTGGACGCCGTCATGGCCAAGCGCGCCGCCGGTCACGGCTTCGCCTTCGCGGATGTCAGGGAGCGCTTCACCAGGCACGAGATCTGTTCCGAGGCACCCTGGATCCGTTCCGCCACTTTTCCCGTCGGCGAGTCCTACCACCCCACAGCCGTCGGTCATGCGCAGGGCTATCTCCCGGCGCTCACCGGGACGGCTCGCATGTGAGCGTCCAGAACAGCCGTCGGCCAGGACACCACTGGTCGATCCATCGCCCGGTCCTGACCGGCTTGACGGAAGAGACCCCAAAGTCCTTGTGAGCGGCTTCGAGCCAATGACGGACGAAGCGTCGCAGAACCTCCATGAGGAGGACGAGTATTCCCACGCCGCCCGGTCGACCGACCAGGCGGGGAAGCGGGAGGGAACCACTATGCGAATAGCCAGACCCCTGTCCGTCGTCATCGCGGCCTGCGCGGTCGTGGCACTGAGCGCCGCTGCCCCGTCCACGGAAACCCCCCGGTCGCCCGGCGTCGCCAAGGCAGCCGCGACCGCGCCGAAGGCGGCAGCCGGAATTACGGGAATCGGGTGGGAGATCCACACCGCCGTCGACACCGGCATGTACTCGGGCCCCGGCCTGAGCACCCCTCGGGTCGGCACCGCGTGGGCCGGCGACAACATAGCCGGTATCTGCCAGATCAACGACAACAGGGGCAACCGGATGATCCTCGGCATCGAGCGGCCGGGGCGGAACGGCATCCAGTGGGCCAACACCGTCGGCTACATCTGGGACGCCGACATCATCGGCGACACCAGCGGCTGGCCGGCCTGCGGCACAGCGTAACCACCGGCAGCACCATCCTGAACCGGGCATCCGACAGCCGCGCGCCCTGCGCCTGCGCCCAAGGCGGCACCTGGCCGTGAGACCAGGTGCCGCCTTGGCGTTCCGAGCGTCAAGGCGGCCGATGCCCTCCTGTTCAGCCGGTCGGTTTGACGCAAGTCCGGTCGTTTCGCCGGGAGTTCGCCCGCGCGGTGCGGATGGCCGACGGGCCTCGAAGTCGAACCAAGACTCCGGTGACGTGACCGCCGAGTCCCGGCATCGACATCCACGGATAGTACGGTTGCGTTTCTCCCGAGACCGGCCTACCTTGATAGTACGAAACTGTTCCGTACTAAATGGAGGTCCCGATGCCCGACGACACCGAGGCCGCGCGCATCCGCCGCCCCCGGATGACCCCCGACCGGGAGATGGATCTGCTCAACGCGGCGCTGGATGTGCTGCGCGAGGTCGGCTACGAGGCCCTTTCGATGGATCTGGTCGCTTCCCGGGCGCGCTGCAGCAAGGCCACGCTCTACCGGATGTGGCCGGGCAAGCCGCAGCTTGTCGCCGCCGCGCTCTACGCCACGCGGCCGATGAAGCCGGAGGAGATCGACACGGGCACGCTCCGCGGCGATCTGCTGACCATGGTCGAGCTGCTGGCCACACAGGCGGCGAAGGACACCGCCCTGATCGCCGCGATGGGGCACGCCGTGCTCACGGACGAGGAGCTCGCCACAGCGGTGCGCACCTCGCTGGTGGAGCCCTGGTCCGGTGACCTGATCGGGGTCGTCGACCGAGCCGTCGAGCGTGGCGAGCTGGCCTCGCGGCCCGCCGCCGCGAACTTCCTGCCGCAGCTGATCCTCAGCGTGACGATCACCCGCCCGCTGCTGTCGGGCGGCCTCGCCGACGCCGACTTCCTCACCAGCTGCGTCGACCACGCCCTCCTGCCCGCGCTGCTGCACTCCTGATCCGGTCTCCCCCGGCCCACCCCCTTTCCGGAGATTCACACCATGTCCCGCACCACTGCCGACGTGACCGACGTCGACACCGCACCCGCCCCGGTCGGCCAGGCGCCCCGCCACCGGTGGTGGATCCTCGCCGTCATCTGCGTCGCCCAGCTGATGGTGGTCCTCGATGCCACCATCGTGAACATCGCCCTGCCCTCGGCCCAGCACGACCTGGGCTTCAGTGACGGCAGCCGGCAGTGGGTCGTCACCGCGTACGCACTGGCCTTCGGCAGCCTGCTGCTGCTCGGCGGCCGAATAGCCGATCTGTTCGGCCGCAAGATCACATTCCTGGTGGGAGTGGTCGGCTTCGCCGGCGCCTCCGCGCTGGGCGGCGCGGCCGACAGCTTCGGCATGCTGGTCGCCGCCCGCGCGGGACAGGGGCTGTTCGGCGCCCTGCTCGCACCCGCCGCGCTGTCGTTGCTGACGACCACGTTCACCGACACCAAGGAACGCGCGAAGGCGTTCAGCGTCTACGGCACCATCGCGGGCGCCGGGGCCGCCATCGGACTGCTCCTCGGCGGCGTGCTCACCGAGCATCTCGACTGGCGCTGGACGATGTACGTCAACCTGGCCTTCGCCGCCATGGCCTTCGCCGGCGGTGCCCTGCTGCTGACCCGCGGCGCCCGCGACAAGAGCGCCACCCTGGACGTCCCCGGCACGGTGCTGGTCTCGGCCGGCCTCTTCAGCGTGGTCTACGGCTTCTCCAACGCCGAGACCCACGGCTGGAGTTCGGTGGCCACTTGGGGATTCCTGCTAGCCGGTGCCGCCCTGCTCGCGGCATTCGCCTGGTGGCAGACCAAGGCCGCCCACCCTCTGCTGCCGCTGCGCGTCCTGCTGGACCGCAATCGTGGCGCTTCCTTCCTCGCCGTACTGATCAGTGGCGCGGGCATGTTCGGCGTCTTCCTCTTCCTGACGTACTACATGCAGGAGAGCCTGCTCTACACCCCGACCAGGACCGGCCTGGCCTTCATGCCCATGGTCGCCGCTCTGATGGTCACCACTCTCCTCGCGACCAATGTCCTCGTCCCGCGATTCGGCCCGAAGCCGGTCGTGCCGCTGGGCATGGGCCTCGCCGCCGCCGGCCTGGCCTGGATGACCGCCCTCGACCTGACCAGCGGCTACGCCTCGGACGTCATGCCACCACTGATCGTGACGGGGCTCGGCATCGGCCTGGTGATGGCACCGGCGATGAGCCTGGCCACTTCCGGCGTGGCGGCCGAGGACGCCGGCGTCGCCTCGGCCGCCGTCAACACCATGCAGCAGGTCGGTGGCTCCATCAGCACCGCGCTGCTCACGACGCTCTCCACCGGTGCCGCCACCCACTACCTCGCGGACAAGAACCCGAAGGACCCCGCCGTCCTCGCCCAGGCCGCCCTGGAGAGCTACTCCACGGCGTACTGGTGGGCCGCCGGCTTCTTCGCCGCAGGCCTGATCGTCAGCGGCCTGCTCTACCGCCGCGGCGTGCCCCGGCAGGACGCCGACGCCGCACCCGTCGTCCACATGTAGCCCCTGGAGTGCCCCTCGACGGCGAGCGGACACAACCGCACACCGCCCACTGAACGGTCCATCGGAAGGAGGGCGTCATCATGCGCCTCGGAGTGATGGCAAACCGACTGGTCCTCGTCGACGGCGATACGGCCGTTGACATCGAACGAGCCGGCGGCGGCCGGTTCCCGGCCGACCCCGCGCACATTTTCGACAGCTGGGACGCACTGGTCGACTGGGCGGCCACGTACGAGCACGGCGGGGAACTGCTGCCCCTCGGCCGGTTGCAGAACCCCGTCCCCGCACCCCGCCAGGTCTTCGGTATCGGCGCCAACTACCTCGACCACGTGGCGGAAGCCGCCGCCCACCACGGGGCACAGGGCAACACCATTCCCGCGGGTGCCCCGCACGGCACTCCCTTGGTCTTCACCAAGTTCCGGAGCAGTCTGTCCGGCCCCTGCGACGCCATCCCTCTGCCCAGCCGGAACGTCGACTGGGAGGTCGAACTCGTCGTCGTGATGGGCCGGCGGGCGGAACGCGTCTCCGAGCAGCGGGCCTGGCGCCACGTCGCGGGTCTCACCGTGGGACAGGACATCTCCGAACGCGTCCTCCAGCTCGCCGGTGCCGCACCGCAGTTCTCGATGGGGAAGTCCTTCCCCGGATTCGGGCCGATGGGCCCCGTACTCGTCACACCCGACGAGCTCGACGACCCCGACGACCTGGAGCTCGGCTGCAGCCTCAACGGCCGCCTCATGCAGAAGGGCCGAACCGGCGACATGGTCTTCACCGTCGCCGAACTGATCGCCCGCATCTCCGCGGTGTGCCCGCTGCTGCCCGGCGACGTGATCTTCACCGGCACACCGACCGGCGTCGGAGCCTTCCGCGAGCCGCCCCTCTTCCTCAAGCCCGGCGACACGCTCGTCAGCTGGGTGAACGGCATCGGGGAGCTGCGCAACCCCGTGACAGCGGGCCCCGGCTACGCCGACGGCACCGACCAGGAAGGAGAGCAGTCATGACGACCACGGCACCGAAGCGGTACGACGTCGGCGGAGTCCTCCTGCCACGCCCCTTCAAGATCCGGCGCTTCGGCCACTTCGGCCTCAACATGGACCGCCTCGACGAAGCGGTCACCTTCTACGCCGACCTGCTCGGCTTCCGCGTCACCGACGAGGTCAGCCTCTTCGACCAGGTGCCCCCGGAGGTGCGCCCCATCGTGGAGGAGGTCGTCACCGACCCGCGGATGATCTTCACCAGCAACTCCTCGGACCACCACGCGCTGCTGCTGGCACACCGCACCTTCGGCGTCCTCAACGGCAACGACCGCAAGGCGAAGGACATCACGCTCAGCCAGATCACCTGGCAGGTGGGCAGCCTGCGGGAAGTCGTGGACGCCGGGGCGTACCTGCGTGCGCACGGAGTGGAGATCGGACGCACCGGCCGGGACATGCCCGGCGGCAACTGGCACATCTACTTCCGTGACCCGGACGACAACACGGTCGAGTTGTACTACGGCATGGAACAGATCGGCTGGACGCGCCGGTCCAGGCCGCACGACATGCACTACCGCGGCTTCGACGGAGTGCCACCGCTGCCCCAGCTGTCGGAGGCCGCCGAGGTGCGCGAAGCGCTGGAGCGGGGAATCGACATCCACTCCGGCTGGAGCCCGTCCGAGGGGCACCTGAAGGAGACCCACGACGTCGGCGGCGTCCTGCTGCCGCGTCCCTTCAAGGTGACCGGGCTCGGCCCGGTCTCGATGTTCACCGAGCGGATGGCGGAGATGCTCGCCTTCTACACCGAGCTGCTCGGCTTCGAGATCGTCGAAGAGGCCGAGCACCAGGGCAAGCGCATCGTGTACCTGCGCAGCGGCACCGAGCACCACACCTTCGTCCTGGCGGACAAGGCGCTGCGCGGCCGGCTCGGTCTGAGCGAACACACCTCGTGCCTCAGCATGGGCATGGAAGTGGGCAGCTACGCCCAACTGCGGGCCGCGGTGGAGCATCTGGTGAACGCCGGGCACACCCTGGTCGAGGGCGTGCCACCGGAGCTGTACCTGGGTATCGACTACGCGGCGCATCTCCGTGACCCCGACGGTCACCTGGTCTGCCTGTACTCCTACATGGAGCAGGTCGGGTGGGACGGCAGGCCCAGGCCGGCCGGGCTGCGCCGCGCGGTGACCGACCCGTGGCCGAAGACGCTCGCCCCGCTGTCCGACACGTACGCCGACCGGGCCTACATGGGACCGCTGGGCTGAGCCATGACCGCCGAGACCGAAGAACTCGACTGCGACGTACTGATCGCGGGAGCCGGTCCTGTCGGTCAGGTACTGGCGCTGTTGCTCGCACAGCACCGGCTGCGCGTGGGCGTGGTGGAACGGTGGGCGCGGCCCTACCCGCTGCCGCGTGCCGTGGCGATGAGCCATGACGTCCAGCGCGTCCTGCGGCAGCTCGGGCCGGGCGAGGAGCTCTCCGCCATGCTCGAGCCCTGGGGCCAGGACGGGCACCGTTTCAGCTTCGTGGACTCCTCCGGGCAGACCTTGGTGGAGTCGCGCTACCCGATGGAATCCGATTCGGGATTCGCCCAGATGTCCGGCTTCTCGCAACCGGACCTCGAGCAGGTGCTGGAGCGGCGCGTACAGGCCGCCCCACTGATCGACCAGTACAGGGGCTTCGCCCTGGACAACCTCACGGACGACGGGTCCGCGGTCCATGCCACCGTCGTGCCGCACACCGGACTCGCTCCGGTGGCGGACGGCGCTCCCCGCACCGTGCGCGCGGCCTACGTGGTGGGCTGCGACGGAGCCAACAGCACCGTCCGCTCCCTGCTCGGACCGGAGATGACAGACCTTGGCTTCGACCGCGACTGGGTGGTGGTCGACGTCGTTCCGCACACCCCGCCCACCTGGCTTCCTTATGCCTGCCAGCGGCTCGGTCCCGCGCGGCCGACCACCCTGGTGCCGGCCGGTCCGGGGCGGCGGCGCTGGGAGTTCATGGTCATGCCCACCGACGACCCGGCCGGCATCGACACCGATGAGAACGCCTGGCGCCTTCTCGCCCCCTGGGGCATCCACCCCGGCAACGCCGACCTCGTCCGGCACACGCACTACACCTTCCGCGGCCGCTGGGCCGACCGGTGGCACAAAGGGCGCGTGCTCCTCGCCGGCGACGCCGCCCACCAGATGCCTCCTTTCCTCGGCCAGGGCTTCAACTCCGGCATCCGCGACGCGGCCAACCTCGCCTGGCGCCTGGCCCTGCTGGTGAACGGAGAGGGCAAGGAATCCCTCCTCGACGACTACAGCGCTGAACGTTCCACGCAAGTCGCACAGATCGTCAAGGAGACCGTGGCCGTCGGCCGGCTCATCTGCATGCTCGATCCGGCGCAGACCGCGCTGCGCGACGCCGAGCTCAGGCGCGACGCGACCACGGGGATCGAAGACGCTCACAAGAACTGGCTCCTACGGGGCGGCACCCTGCGGGACGACGGGATCGGAGGCAGCCTCGGACTGCAGGCCACGGTGGACGGCGGAGGGCGTACGGCGCTCCTGGACGAAGTGATCGCCCCGCCCGGCTTCCTCCTCCTCGGACGCGACCGGGACCCGGTCGAGCTGCTCTCCCCGCCTCGGCGCGCCGCCTGGCGTCGGCTGGGCGGCCGCAGCGCCCACTTCGGGCCCGAAGGACTCAAGGACGCCGAGGGCGCCTACGCGCGTTGGTTCAAACGCCTCAACGCCTCCGTGGTCGCGATCCGCCCCGACTTCCAGGTGTTCGGCGGGGCCCGTGACGCACAAGCCGCTGACGCCTTGGTCCATGACCTGGTCGAGCGTGTTCTGACGTGATCCTCGCGGGCGAGTGGTCTCCACCGGTTTGATGCCGTACTGTTCACCGTACCGACGCGGGGTGGAGCAGCTCGGTAGCTCGCTGGGCTCATAACCCAGAGGTCGCAGGTTCAAATCCTGTCCCCGCTACTCGCACGAAGGCCCGGCAGCTCGGCTGTCGGGCCTTCGTCGCGCTGAATCAGTCGGGTTCGCAAGCCCAGCTGATCCGGTCAGGAGGAGGCGAAGGCCTGCTCCAGGCGCGGGATGAAGTCCTCGAGGTCCTGTGCCCAGCAGTAGCCGTTGTGGCCACCGTTGCAGTTCGGGCCCCATTTGGAGCCGTTGCCGTAGTCCGCGAAGTAGTAGGGCATGCCCAGGGCGTTCAGGTTGTCCCTGACGTGCTTGGACGCTCCCTCCAGCCAGAATTCCGCTTCGAGGGGGTTGCCGTTGCCGTTGCCGACGTAGATCGAGATGCCGATGCCCTTCAGCTTGTCCATGTGGCGGGAGGGGTCGATCTGATTCCACTTCCAGTCGACGTTGAACACCGGGTAGGGGGAGCCGAAGAGGGCGTCACTCGACACGGTGGGACCGTAGGGCCCGTTGCAGTTGCCGAAGATGTTGCCGCAGAGCGCGCCGGCGGCGTTGGTCAGTGAGGCGACGACGGCCAGGCGCAGGTCCATCGAGTCCACCGACAGGTCGATGTCGCCGGAGAACGAGGCGACCTGGCTGAACAGTTCGGGGTGGTCCTGGCCGTAGTGGAAGGCACCGAACCCGCCCATCGAGACGCCTGCGACGGCCCGGCCCTGCTTGGTCGCGACGGTGCGGAGGTTGGCGTCGACGAAGGGGATCACCTGGTTGATATTGAACGTCTCCCAGTTCTGTGCGCCGGCGGCCGTGTTCTGGTCACGCCAGTTGGCGTGCCATCCCCGCAGACCGCCGTCCGGGATGACCGTGATCATCGACTTGGACTTGAGCAGAGCCGGGTAGGTCTGGTTGACCGGGTCGTCCCCCGCGCCGTGGAGGAAGTACAACACCGGGTAGCGCTTGTCCGGATTGGCGTCGTAGTCGCTCGGCAGGATGATCTTGATGTGATGCCGGCCGGCGACCTGGGGCGTGGTCACGGTGATGACGAAGTTCGTGGCGGTGCCGGTCGCGGTGCCGACCTGGGTGAGGCCGTAGCCGTCGGTCAGGGGCGGCGGGGTCGAATCACCCGGTGCGGCGGCCCGGGCCGGGCCGGTGCCCTGCGCCTGGGCGGCACCTATGGGTAAGAGGGTCAGCCCGAGGGCCGTGATGAGCACTACGAGTCTTTTGATCACTCTGCGCCTCCTGAAACGTCTCTTTGGACGTCAAGGAGGATTGCACGAACATGCGTCCAGGTTGCCTGGTGAGGCGTGTCAACCTCCGTTTTCGGACGGGATGTTCGCATGGCACGGCATCTTCGCCGTACCGGGGGGCGACATACCCGTGAACGCGCCCAGTCCCGGACGACTCCGTCAAGCCCGGCCAACTGGACGCCGAAGTCCTGGTATCCAGCCACATTTACATGACATTTAGGGATGTCGATTGACGCCGGTCATGCCGCCCTCGAATGTTGGCGCCCGGATCTTCCACTACGAGGAGGCACAGATGTTCCGTACTTCCACCGCGTCGGCCGGCCAGCGCAGAGCCCGATTAGTTCTCGCGGCATGCGGCGCCGCAGCGGCCCTGACCGCAGGTGCCCTCGCGCCTGCGACCGCCGCGTCCCAGTCGGCCCCGCGGCCGCGGGCAGAGCACTATGTCGCCCTTGGCGACTCGTTCACCTCCGGCCCCTTCATCCCGGTCCAGGACGGCTCCTGGTGTGCGCGCTCCAACAGCAACTACCCGTCCTTGACTTCCAGCTGGCTGACGCCCGCAAGCTTCCGGGACATCAGCTGCGGCAGCGCCACGACGAACGACATGTGGCGGCCGCAGCCCGGGATGGACAATCCCGCGCAGCTGGACGCGCTCAAGAAGGACACCACCCTGGTCTCGCTCGGTATCGGCGGCAATGACATCGGCTTCGGCGAGATCATCAAGAACTGTACCTACGCGCTCCGACCGGTCCCGGACGGCAACCCCTGCGAGCGGCGCTACACCGCGGGCGGCGTCGACGAGCTCGAAGAGCGCATCCTGCAGACGGCTCCGAAGGTCGCCGACGTCCTCAAGGAGATCCGCGAGCGGTCGCCGCATGCGCGCGTGCTCGTCGTCGGCTATCCCGCGTTCCTTTCGGAGAAGTCCGAGGACGCAGAAGGCTGCAAGGCCTCCCTGCGGCTGCCGGTAGGCGACATTCCCTACCTGCGGGACACGATGCGCAGCCTCAACACGATGCTCAGCCATGAGGCGAAGGCGGCCGGCGCGTCCTACGTCGACACCTACACGCCGACCGTCGGACACGACGCCTGCCAGCCCCGCAACGACCGCTGGGTCGAGGGCATGGTGCCCGTGAACCCCCTCCAGGCCATGGCCTTCCACCCCAACGCGAAGGGCGAAGCCAGCATGGCCGAGGCCGTTCAGGATACTCTGCGGCGCGGCTGAGCGGTCTCGGGTGAGCGCGTTGTGGACGGTTCCAGGGCTGTTGCGTGTCGTGTCATCGCGTGGTTGACGGCGACGTGCAGTTCCAGGTAGCTGGTGTAGGCGCGGACGGGTATGTCCTCGCACTTCACCGAGCGCCACACGCGCTCGATGCGGTTCAACTTACAGCCGCTCCCGCGCAGTGGCCTGGAAGGCCGGGGTGTCCTTGTGCCGCAGGCTGCCACGGGCCCCGTCCACACCCGCTCCGGCTCCCCTGGCCCACAGAGCGCCGACCTGATGGCCAGGCCACGGGCCATCCATAAATGGCTGGCGCGCGTCGTGACGCGGCGGGACCATCCGGAGTGTCCGGAGCCGACGCGAACCCCTGTGATCGCGCTCCACCCGGACGGAGAGGGAGTTGTGATGACCGTCGTCGCGTCCGAACCGTCCGGGTCCCGGCCCGAAGTCCGCGCGGCGGCCGGGGCGCTGCGCGGCAGCCGGGAGGCGGGGGTGGCGGTCTTCCGTGGCATCCCGTTCGCCGAGCCGCCGGTCGGCTCGCTGCGTTTCGCCGCGCCACGGCCGGTGCGGGGGTGGGACGGGGTGCGGGCGGCGGTGTCGTACGGACCGCCGCCACCTCAGGGCGGCCATTTCGGCATGGACGCGCTGTCGCGGGATGCGGTGGGCGACGACTGGCTGACGGTCAACGTCTGGTCGCCCGAGCCGGGCCCGGGCGCAGGGCTGCCGGTGATGGTGTGGATCCAGGGCGGCGCCTACACGATCGGCATGTCCGGTCTTCCCGAGTACGACGGCGCCCGCCTGGCGCGTCGCGGTGTCGTCGTGGTGACGTTCAACTACCGGGTGGGTCTGGAGGGTTTCGGGCAGATCGAGGGGGCGCCCGCCAACCGGGGTCTGCTCGACCAGGTCGCCGCTCTGGAGTGGGTGGGTGAGAACATCCGGGCCTTCGGCGGCGACCCGGCCCGCGTCACGGTCTTCGGCCAGTCGGCGGGCGCCGGATCGGTCGCCGCGCTGCTGGCGATGCCACGCGCGGCCGGGCTCTTCGGCCGGGCCGTCGCGCAGAGTGTGCAGGGCACGTTCTTCTCGCCGGAGCTCGCCGCCGACATCGCGACTGCCTGCGCCTCCGAGCTGGGGCTGAGGCCCACGGTGGCCGACCTGTCCACGGTGGCCCCGGCCCGGCTGTCCGCCGCCGGTGATGCGGTCGGCGCCAAGATGGCCCAGTGGGCGGGACGCTGGGGGCGGATCGCGCACAGGTCGATCCCGTTCTCGCCGGTCGTCGACGGTGACGCCCTGCCGGTCACTCCGTGGCAGGCCCTGGCCGAAGGCGCCGGGCGGGACGTCGGACTCCTCGTCGGCCACACCCGCGACGAACAACGGCTGTTCACCGCGCTCGACGGCCTGCTCGGCCAGGTGACACAGGAGCAGGCGGCGAGAGCCCTGCACGTCTTCGGCCCCGGCCAGGACGGCGCACGCCGTTACCTCGACGGCTTCCCGGCCGCGGGCCCGGACGAGCTCTACGAACTGGTCCACTCCGACTGGCTGTTCCGCATGCCGAGCCTCCATCTCGCCCGGGCCCGGACCGCCGCCGGAGGCCGTGCCCACGTCTACGAGCTGACCTGGCCCGCTCCGGGCATGGGCGGTGCCTTCGGCGCCTGCCACGGCCTCGACGTGCCGCTCGTCTTCGGCAACCTGGACCGCGGCCGGCCTGCCGTGCTGATCGGCGAGGGCCCGTCCCCGGAGGCGGAGGCGCTGTCCACCCGCATGCGCGCCGCGTGGACGGCGTTCGCCGCCCACGGCGACCCGGGCTGGCCCGCGTACGACACCGGGCAATGCCTCGTGCAGCTCTTCGACACCCGGCCGACCGTCACCGCCTACCCGGAGGAAACCTCCCGCCTCATCTGGCAGGACCACACTTTTCCCGCGATCCCGCTGATCGGCCGGTAGCGCCGACCGGCCCGGACGGAGTGCCGCGTGGCGGCCGGACCGGTCGACGGTGACCTCTGCGCGCCGGAGCATGGAGAGAACATCGCTACGGACTCATCCTCCGTCATTCCTCGGGCCGTTCCGCGGTGACCGTGAAGTAGTCGAGGGTTCCTTCACGGTAGGCCCGCAAGAAATTGCGAGGCCACGTGCCGGGCTTCCACGTCTCGGCCAGCCAGCGGTCCCAGCCGGCCCACACCGACGCCCCGATCGGGGTGACGCGGATTCCGGTCAGTCCTGCCCGTTCGAGGCTGCCGGTCAGCAGGGGGATGGTGTGCGCGACGTCCAGGCCGGTGGCGAAGGTGTCGAGCAGTTCGGCCAGCCGTGCGGCTCGGGCCGGGTCGGCGTCGGGGACGAAGAAGCTGGCGACGGCGGCGCGGCCGCCGGGCCGCAGCACGCGTGCGGTCTCCCGGGCGAACGCGTCGAGGTCGCGGAAGTGCTGGGCGGCTTCGACGCTGTGCACGCGGTCGAACTCGCCGTCGTCGAACGGCATGCTCTCAGCCGCGCCGCGGGCGAAGCGCAGCTGTTCCGGGCGGCGGGCCAGCAGAGCGGAGTTGGCCTGCTGAGCACGTTCGAGCTGCTGCGGATGGATGTCCATGCCGGTGACGTGCGCGAAGCCGTACTCCTCCAGTGCCATCGCACCACCGATCCCCCGCCCGCAGCCGACCTCCAGGGCCCGTAGCCCTTCGGTGGGCGCCAAGGTGCCGAGCACGTGGCGGTACATGGCCAGCTCGCTGCTGATCCGGTCGTGTTCGGTCAGCGGCTGGTCGAGGTCGATGCCCTGCCAGTAGCCGAAGTTGATGAATCCCCCGGCGAACAGGGGCATCGAGCCGAGATCGGCCGGGCCGTACGCTTCCTGGACCGCGGGCGGGATCGGGTACGGGGACGCTCCGGGGCACTGCGCCATGCTCCACCTCCGTGATGAACAGCGCGCCGCCGTACGACGACCGCGCACCCAGGCCGTTACCCATCAGCTGCCGGGAAAATAGCGGCGTTCATCCAGCCGCAGGACGGTCGGCCGCGGCTCGCCGACGTCGGTGCCGTTGACCCGCAGGGCGGCGGACCTGACCTTGTCGGCGTCGGCCGGCGCGGCCGGGGCGTGCGGCAGCACCGCACGCCCCGGCGGCGTGAGCACGATCGGGCGCGGCGAGGCCGGCCGGTGGGCGGCGTCGCGAGCGGGCTGTCAGGAGTCGTACCAGACGACTCCCTCGCCGCCGTCGTTGCCGATGGTCTTCGTCATGATGTCGCCGTCCTGCCAGTACTTGGGGTGCTGGGTCAGGAAGCCACCGATGGACGTCAGCGACGTCGCGTCGCACACCCCGTCGGTGCGGATGCAGAAGCGCTGCACCGGGACGCCCTCGAACTTCGCCGGGCCGGCGCCGGGAGAGGTGAAGCCCAGGGCGCTCCAGCCCTTGGGCAGCAGGGCCCAGATGCCGGTGCCCGGCTGCATCGGGTCGGCGTAGAGCATGCCGTTCACCTTCGAGCGCGGTATGTCGGTGCCGCCGTTGGCTATCGTCTGGAGCACCTGGTCGGCCACTTGCGCGCCTTGTGAGTAGCCGACGATCGTGAGGCGGGCGCCCGGGTCTCGGCGGTAGGTGTCCTCGGCGGCGGCCAGCAGATTGCGGTATCCCTCGCGCGCGCTGGCGTCGAAGTTCGGTGCGGTCAGGTCGGGGACGTTGTGGCCGTTGAGCCAGGGTCCGGCGCTCGCCGGATAGCAGACGGGCACCGGTATGCCCCCGTTGAGGTGCTTGTTGGCGAATATGTAGCTGCTGGTGCAGTCGGGCGCGGGCGCCGCCGAGCCCGTGCCGCCGAGCTCCAGGTAGTAATGACGTGCCGGATCGGCGTGGGCGACGGTGGGCGCCAAGGCGGTGACGGCCACCATCGCCGCTGCCGCGCCGACGGCACGGATCGTCTTCTTCCATCTGCGGGCCGGAGTCATCACTCTGTTCCTCCTCGAGTCGGGGCAGCACACAACTGCCTTGAAGCGATCCGACGTTAGACACTGCCGTTGACATCGCGATGAAACAGCTCGACGAGCGCGCGGAGCAGGAAGAGGTTCGGGATCTCGGAGACCCTGGAGCCCGGTTCGTGCCACGCCCCGTCGATGTCGAGCTTGACGGCGCCCTTCCGGATCCAGATGTTCCGGACCTGCGGCCACCGCGCGCGAGCCTCTCCGTACCCGATCTCTTCCCTGGTCAGCCAGATGCCGCCGAAGGTCAGGCGCTCGCCCTTGTCGAGCGCGGCCAGTGCCCGGGGCAGTTGGGCGCGGGTGACGCCCGACTGGATCTCGGACCGCCATTCCGCCGCGTCGCCGTGCTCCGGCCTGCCACGCAGTACGATCCGCTCCCCGTCGACGTCGGTGAGCGTGTAGGCGGTCCCGACGTGGGCCGCGTCGTGCGAGTGCGGGGTGTTCGTCTGGAATACGGAGGTGGTGTCGTAGCGGACGACGTGGATCCGCCCCTTGACGGCAACCGTCATTCCGTGGTCGTACAGGTCCAGTCGCGCGTCATCGTGCGCGTTCGTCGCGGAAGGCATGCCGTACCGGACGAAGGCCAGCAGACCACGTATCCCCCTGTCCCGCAGGGCCCTCGCGTGTGCCGTGTGCGCGGCTCCCGCGTAGGTGGCACGCCGCCTGCCGAGGTGCTCGCGGCCGGCCGCCGCCGAGATCCTCGCCAGCAGCAGCTCGTCGCTGCGCGTACGCCGCGTCGGTCCGGTCACCGCGTCGGTCCGGTGAGGCCGAGGCAGGCTTCGTCCCCGCGCAGAATCATCCGGTGCGTCTGCCTCAGCATCCGGCCCGGAGAGACTCCCAGGTCATCGGCCAGACGGCGGCGGGTGCGGTCGAACACGGTCAATGCGTCGGCCTGTCGGCCGCCGAGGTACAGCGCGCGCATCAGCATGGTGGCGACCGGTTCGTTCAGGGGCTGCGCCACGGCCAGGGCCGACAGCTCGGCGATCGCCTCGGAGTGCCGGCCCAGCCGCAGCTGCCACTCGAGCTTCCGCTGCACGAGGACGGTCCTGCGCTCGGTGAGCCGCAGCCGCTCCAGTTCGGCGAACGGCCCGGGCAGGCCGGCCAGGGGCTCTCCACGGAACAGGTCCAGCGCCTGGGAGCAGGCACGGACCGCCTCGGTCAGCTCGCCCGCCCGCTCGGCCGTACCGGCCGCGGTGACCAGTTCCTCCACGCGCGCCACGTCCACGGTGGCCGCGCCGGGGAGCAGCCGGTAACCGCACCGATCGCGCTCGATCGCCGGGTCCGGGCTGCCGCCCACGCGCAGGATCTTGCGCAGCCGGTAGATGTACACCGGCACCACGTTCGTGTTCGGCGGCTCCTCCCCCCACACCCCGTCGAGCAGTTCCTGCTGGCTGACCGTCCGGCCCAGGCACAGCGCCAGCGCTGTCAGTACGGCCTGCTGGCGCAGATGACCGAGGTCCAGGGGCTGTCCGTCGCGCCATGCCCGCAGTGGTCCGAGTATCGAGATCTGTAACCGCGGCTCGGGCGCGCGGCGGGTGGCAGCCGGTGGCACCGGGTTCGTCACTTGTCTGCGGGGGCCGCGGCCGGGGGCGACCAGGCCGCAGTCGAAGGCGTGGACGATGGCGGCGGCCCGGTCGCGCAGCCCGAGTTTGACGAGGATCCGTGCGAGGTGTCCGGCCACGGCGTCCTCGGGGATGGCGAGGGTGGCGGCGATCTCGTTGTCCCTGAGGCCACAGCCGACCGCGTAGAGCACCTCGCGCTCCTGGTGTCTGAGCGTGGTGGCGGTCGGCTGGCCGGTGGTCGCGGTGATCGGCATCGTGGCTCCCCGGGCTTCGGGCCGCTCCCTGCGGCGCATGCCGTCGACGCTGGCTCCGGCGCCGGAAAACAAACAGGCCAGGGGACCGGCCGTATGCGGCCGGTGGCCCACGCTAGAGTCCCTCACCTGGGGAAACCACATATTCGAGGGGGAGGTTGTGATCGGTGGCCAGTGAGTTCAGCGCGCTGTTACGGCGGCTGCGGCACAACGCGGGAATGACCCAGGAGACCCTGGCGGAGCGCGCCGGGGTGGGCGTGCGCACCATCCGCGGGCTGGAGACCGGTGAGCGTGCCGACCCCAGGGTG
This sequence comes from Streptoverticillium olivoreticuli subsp. olivoreticuli, assembly GCF_003391135.1. Classification (GTDB taxonomy): domain Bacteria; phylum Actinomycetota; class Actinomycetes; order Streptomycetales; family Streptomycetaceae; genus Streptomyces; species Streptomyces blastmyceticus. The sequence goes on from NZ_CP031455.1 coordinate 1,150,862, forward strand.
ACCACCGTGCGGCTGCTGGCCGACGCGCTCGGACTGGGACCGGCCGAACGCGAGGAACTGCTGGCGGCCGCCGTCCACCGGACCGGGCAGAGGATCCAGCCCGACGACTCGCCCGACCGCGTCGAACCGGTCACCGCACAGCCGGCTTCGGTGTTGCACGAGACCCTGGCCGACGTCGCCGAGCAACTCGCCCACGCGGTGGCTGCCCGCTGGCAACGCGAGGAGGAGCAGCGGCAGGTGCACGATCCGTACCCGCTGCCGGTGCGCTGGCGGCAGGCCCCCGAAGAGCTGACCGACCACTGGGCCAACATCCGGCGCCTGCCCGCCGGAGGCACGCACGGCCCGCTGGACCTCGGCGGGCGGCTGGACGAGATCGTGGGCGTGTACCGGCGAATACCGTCCGGGCGGCTGGTGGTGCTGGGCCGGCCCGGTTCCGGGAAGACGATCCTCACCACGCGGTTCGTCCTGGACTACTTGAAGTCGAGGGCCCGCGCCGAGGCCGTACCGGTGATCTTCAGCATCGGCGCGTGGGACCCCACCGCCATCACGTTCCGGGACTGGCTCACCGCACAGCTGACCCGCGACCATCCCGGTCTCGCCGCCCCGGCACCCGGCGGGCCGAGCCTGGCCGCCGCGCTGGTCGAGAGCGGCCGGGTGCTCCCCGTGCTGGACGGCTTCGACGAGATCGCCGACGGACTGAACCGTCCCGCGTTGGAGGCGCTCAACGCCACCGCCCTTCCCCTGCTGCTGACGAGCCGTCCGTCCGAGTACGCCGCCGCGGTGGCGGAGACCGACGTGCTCACGTCCGCCGCCGCGGTGGAGCTCGACGATCTCGCCCTGAGCGACCTGGCCGACTACCTGCCGCGCACCACGCGCAAGGCCCGCGGCGGGGACCCGGCGACGACCGCGTGGGACCCCGTGCTGAGCGAGCTGCACGAGCGGCCGAGCAGCCAGGGCGGCGCCAACCTCGCCGCGGTGCTGACCACCCCGCTGATGGTCACGCTCGCCCGCGCCGTCTACAGCGACACCCCCGACCGTGACCCGGCCTCGCTGCTGGACACCCGGCGATTCGGCAGTCCCGAGGAGCTGGAGGTCCACCTCCTCGACAACTTCATCGCCACTGCCTACCGTCTTCGGCCGGAGCACGGCCCGGTCGGCGGGCCGCGCCGCGGCTTCGACCCGGAACGCGCCCAGTACTGGCTCGGCTACCTCGCCCACCACCTGGCCCGGCTCGACACCCCCAACCTGGAGTGGTGGCGGCTCGGTTCAGGACTGCGCCGCTCCACCCGCACGCTGGTGACCGCGCTGGTGATCAGTCTGACCATCGGGCTCGTCAACTGTGCCGTCGGCGCCCTCTTCGACCCCCTCAGCTTCCAACTCGCGGACGCGCTGCTGGTAGGGCCCCTAGCCGGACTCATCTTCGGGATCGCTCACTGGTTCATGGTCGCGGCCAAGGACTCGGCGGTGCCGCCGTCCAACGTGGGCATGAGGATATTCGGCAGGGCGGGGAGGACCCGGCGGGGAACCGCCACCCGATTCCTGATCGGGTCGCTGTGCGGGCTCGTCTTCGGCTTCGGCTACGGCCTTCTGCACGGAGTGCTCATCGGCGTCCTCAACCACCTCACCCTCCCGGCCGCCCTGCGCATCGGCTTCGACGACGGCGTGTTCTTCGGGCTCGTGCTGACGCTGGCAGCCGGCCCCTCCTTCGGACTCCTGGCCCTTCTCGAAAGCCCTCTCGACATCCGGTCCGCCGTCAACCCGGTCAGCCTGCTGCGTACGAACTACCGAGCGGTCATCGCCCAATTCGCCGTCTGGGCACCCGCCTTCGGGCTTCTCGTCGGCATCTGGGCCGGGGCGATGATCCGGCCCATTTCGGCACTCCTGGGCAGCCAGTTCATCTGGAATCTCACGGCCGGGTTCAAGCTCGGCTTCATCAGCGGGCTCGGCGGCGTCCTCGGCTACGGACTCTGCCTGTCCGCCTGGGGCCAGTGGGTGGTCTTCGCCCGGATCTGGCTGCCGCTGACCGGCCGACTGCCCTGGGCCGTCGTCACCTTCCTCGAGGACGCCTACCAGCGGGGCGTGCTCCGCCAGGCCGGCGCGGTCTACCAGTTCCGCCACGCCCGCCTCCAGGACCACCTCGCCCGCACCTACCGGGCATCCTCGCCCCCACTCGACAGCGGCGATCCCCACCGCGCGACGGGCTGCACCCACCCTGGGTGAACTCCCGGGCCCGATGCCGGGGAGAATCGGGACATGACAATGACCAGGACGACGGGGGTCCGGCTCGGAATGCTGCCTTTGGCGGTGCTGGCCATGTTCGCGGCGGGGTGCGGGACGCACCGCCCAGGGGATGACGCCGGTACGGCCAAGTCCGTGGCGACGCCGGGCACGCCGACGGACTCCCCATGCCCCGGCGAGAGCCCCACACCGGCGCCACCGACGACCGCGGGCACCCCGGATCCGGCCGTGCCGCCCACCGACCACTACGCCGAGAACCACGGCTTCATGGTCCCCTTCCCCCTGCACGGCCGGCAGCGCTGCGACGGACTCGCGGCTGTCGGACGCGTCAAGAGCGCGCTCGAACCGCTGCGCAAGCGCGGTGATTTCGCCCCGGAGAGCGTCCGCAGCACACTCACCGCCCTCGGCTACCCTGCCGGGAAGGTGCAGTCGTACCAGAACGGCCCCACCGGGGTCGGCTTCCTCATCGACGTCGACGCCTCTCCGCTGTGCCTGGAGGGCACGATGAACCGGGACTCCACACAGGCCGACGCCTTCGGCGGCTACCCCGACCACTCCGGCTGCGACCGCCCCACCGGCGGCCACTGACCACGGCCGCCCAAGCCACCGGCCACGGCCCGGGCCCGGTTCACCGACCGGTGCGTACTGTCACGCGGCGCCGAACACCACAGCCGAGTTCTGGCCACCGAACCCGAAGTTCTGCTTGATGGCGACATTGATCGGTGCGAACCGGCCCACAAGCGGGGTGTAGTCCAAGTCGCAGTCGGGGTCGGGGTTCTCCAGGTTCGCGGTGGGTGGCACATACTTGTTGCGGATGGCGAGCAGCACGCCGACGCTCTCCAGGATCCCGCACGCGCCGCAGGCGTGACCGATGACCGATTTGGGTGCCGTGATCGCCACGTGTCGCGCGTGGGAGCCGAACGCGAGCTTGATGGCCGTGGTTTCGGCCCGGTCGTTGAGCGGTGTCGATGTTCCGTGCGCGCTGACCAGGTCCACGGCAGCGGTGTCGAGACCGGCGTCGGCGCAGGCCAGCTCGATCGTTCTGGCCGCTGTCGCGCCGTCCGCCCGGGGAGCCACCGGGTGGTGGGCGTCGCAGGTGGACGCGGCGCCGAGCACCTCGCCGTGCACGGTCGCGCCCCGGCGCAGCGCGGACCGCTCGGACTCCAGCACGAGCACGGCGGCTCCTTCGGCCGGCACCATGCCGTCGCGGTCACGGTCGAAGGGCCGGGAGGCGCCGGCCGCCTCCGCGGCGGGTCGCTGGGAGAGCGCGTCCAGCAAGCAGAACGATGCCAGGCACGGCAGGTCCAGCCAGCTCTCCACGCCGCCGACGAGGACCACGTCGGCGGTGCCGTCACGCACCGCGCGCATTCCGGCTCCGATGGCGTCCGTCGAGGAGGCGCAGGCGGTCGAGATGGTGAGCACCGGGCCCGTGATGTCCAGTTCCTGGGCGACGAGCCCGGCGGCCTGGTTGGGCAGCAGACGGAGCAGGCCGAGCCGGTTCATCCGCGACCACCCCTTCTGGCGCAGGACGGTCACGAGTTGCGCGGCTTCGTCGAGCCCACCGCCGCCGGTGCCGACGTACAGCGCCCCCGGCGCCGTGCGCAGCCCCGCGTCCGCCCGTGCCTTCATCGCCGCGGCGAACAACATCTGCTGAAAGCGCGAGGTGCGGCGGATCTGCTGGGCGGACATGTGCTCTCGGGGGTCGAACCCCTTGACCACGCCACCGACCTGGCACGGCAGCGGTTCCTCGAGTTCCAGCGCCGAGATCGCGGGCCGTCCCGCGGACAGGGCGTCCCATAACTCGTCCGGTGTGGCGCCCGCGCACGACTCGACACCGATACCGGTCACCAGCACGCGGTTGCGCGCCGCCTGGGACATCACAGCGCCCCGGACATAGCGTCGACCACGTCTCCGACCGTGCGGAGGTCGGTGATCCTGATACTGGTGTCCGCCAGCTCGACCCCGAATTCCTGCTCCAGCGCGGCGATCAGCTCGAGCGCCTCCATGGAATCGAGTCCCAGCACCGGCTGGTCGGGATCGGCGGCGTAGAACAGAGCCGAGTCGCGGGTGATTTCCGTCCTGGATTCACCCAGGTCCGGCCGGACATCGACAATGGCCCGGGTGACCACGTTCATTACCTCGGTCATGATGAATTCCTTCCGTGCTGTTTTCAAGGCCGGATCGCGGAGAAGTACACGCAGCGCCGTGTGATCGTGAACGGGGCGCGCTCGTATTGCTTTTCCATCGTCTCGGTGAGCAGTTCCGCGGCGACATGCCGGTCGATTCCGGGTAACGCGGCGGTGGCGAACATCGGGGTCGAGCACAATGCGGCGAGAAAGCGCCGGCCGAGGGTGAACGCCCGCTCGGTGGTGACCACGCCGGTGAAACCGCCCGCGTCGAGAGCGGCCTGATAGTCCCCGGCACTCCTGCGCAGCCCCGCGGGCCGTCCGGCGGCCGACCGGGCCGGCGGGAGCCCGCGTTCGCGGGCGACGCGGCGGGCCGTGCCGACCAACTCGGCGTACACCGGTACGTCGGCCGCGCTCTCCGCGCCCGAGTAGAAGGCCGAGTTGAACACCAGGCGTCCGCCACCGGCGAGAACCTGCCCGATCGCGTCGAGCGCCTCGGCGAGGTCCGGGACGAGATGGATGCAGTTGGCCAGCACGACGGTGTCGAAGGAGTCCCGTGGGAACAAGCGGGCGACGGAGGCCGCGTCGCCCACGACGAAACGGGCCCGGTCGCCCAGACGGGCCTGTGCCGCGTCGAGCAGGGCCGGGTCGGGGTCGGCGCCGACCAGGGACATGGCCGGGTCGCGCAGCAGCAGTTGCTCGCTGACGGCTCCGTCTCCGCACCCCAGGTCGAGGACGGACGGCCCGGAGCCGACCGGGACCAGATCGAGCAGCGCGCGGTTCAGCTCGGCGTATTCCGGGTCGCGACGCAGTTCGGCGTAGTCCATGGATGGTTTTTCACCGCCCACGACTTGAGTGGATTCAGTGTCTGCTCGTGCGTTCATGAATTGACCTTCCGTCAGTGCGGTCGACGAATCGACGCGGTACGGAATGAATGACGGGGGCCGACGCTACCAGCGCAATCGAAGAGCAACAAGAGGTTGGTTTCCCATGCCCTCATCCCGATCCGTGCGACCAGCAAACACATCTCTGTTTCATCTCGGCTTCATCGCAGCCGGATAGTTTCGGCGGGCTGCACCGAGGCATCAAAAGGAGAGCATCGTGACAGTGATTCGAGGCCGGCGTCACATTTTGTCGGGTCGGTAAGACATTGGAGTTCACAGAATTGGGCGACAGTACGGTTCCCGCCGGCCGTCTGGTGTTCTGGACACCGACCGCCTCGGCCCCGGCCTGGGCGGACGATCCACGAGCACCCGCGCTCGTCCACGAGCACCACGTGCGTGCCGCGGCCGCAAGGGGACCGCGGCATGTGGATCCGGCGTGGGTCGGAGTGTCGTTCGGCGTGGGCCGAGTCGGCCGGCACCAGGTCGGTTCCGCGATATCGGCCTGGCTGCGCGGACATGAGCACCTGCGCAGCAAGCTGGTGCCGACCCGCGAGCGCTGTGTGCGCCGCACGCTCCCCGCGAGCATGGTCACGTTGCGACAGGAGTACATCGGTGTCTTCGCCGACGGCGCCTCGGTCCGTCGGCAGATCGAGGCGTTCTTCGACCGCGGCACCGGCGCACTGGGCTGGCCGCAGGTGGTCTTCGCGACGGTCGAGGGCGCGGACGGGGTGACGGTGTTCGCGGGGGCGGATCACGGTGTCGTGGACGGCTACACGCTCGCCATGATCCCGGGGCAGATCCGCGGCGCCCTGGCAGGCCGTGCGGCGGGCATGCCCGGGCTGACCTTCCTGGACTTCGGTGCCGAGGAACGGAGCCTGGTCGATCGGCTGTCGACGGGATCCGAGCACGCGGACCACTGGCGGAGCCTGCTCTGCAACGCCCGCGGCAGGACACCCTCTTTCCCGCTGCCGCTCGGCCCGTCCGAGGCACCGCTCACGCAGTGCAGCGCCTACCGTTGGCTTCTCGACGGGCCGGCGGCCGACAGGTTCGCCGCCGCGTCACGCGACGGCGGAGGCACAACCGCCGCAGGGCTGCTCGCCTGCCTCGCGCTCGCCGCGGCGAAGGTCGCGGGTGAGCGGCACTTGTCCGTGGTGAGTCTGGCCAACACCCGGCCCGACCGGTGGCGAGCGGCGCCGGGCTGGTTCGTCGGTCTGCACCCGGTTCGGATCCCGACGACCCCCGGGGCGGCCTTCACCGACACCGTCGCCCTCGCCGCCGCCGAACTGCGCCGCCGCAGACCGGGGCCGGGCAGTTCGCTGCCGCACATCAGCCGGATGCTGCGCAGGGAGATCCACCCCCGGTTCGTCGTGTCCTATCTCGATGTACGCCGAGTGGTGGGCAGCGCCCCGCCACAGCCGGAAGACACGATGCTGCGCAGCCGAATCCACGGTCCGGCCGAGGTGTACGTGTGGCTGACCAGGAGTGAGCGCGGCGTGCACTTGTCAACGCGCTTCCCTGACACGGCCGTTGCGCGCGCGAACGTCGAACGCTTCGTTCTGGCCGCCGCGCACGCCGCCGCCCGTGTCGCGGACGACGACCGGACCGAAGCCGTGCCCACGCCCGCCTAGCCCGCCGCCCGATGCAGGAGGAGACCCCACCGTGCGTATGACCCAGATCCTCGACTGGCGACCCGAGCCGGGTGAAGTGGTCGAGTTCGAGCTGACCACCGACCGGGCACCCGTACCGCACACCGTGCCCGCGTCGCACTTCCAGCAGGCGCACCTGCGGTCGACGGCCGCCAACCGCGCCGCCGGACGACGGCAGTCGCCGTGGGTGGCCATGGCGTTCGACCTGGAGGGACGGGCCGATCTCGACGCGCTCGCCGACGCGTGGCGAGGACTTGTGCGGCGGCACGAGGCTTTCCACACCTGGTACGAGCCCGAGAACCTGGCCGGGTTCCGTCTGCCACCTGATTCCCTCACGGTGCGCCCGGCGCGCGTCGGCGACTTCACGGACGCGGACGACCTGCGCACCTACCTGCACCGGCGGATCGATGAACAGACCACGACGGGCCGGCCGGGTGTGCTGGCCGGAGTGATCCGACGGGACACGGCGTCCACCGTGTACTTCGCGGTCGATCACGCCTATACCGACGGGCACTCCCTGGCCCTGCTGTTCGACGAGATCCGCGCCCGGTACCACGCGGCCTGCTGCGGCGCCCCGCTCGACCTGGCACCGGCACCCGGCTACCTGGACCACAACCGCCACGAGCGGGAACGCTCCGCGTCGCTGACGGCAGCCTCGCCTGAGCTCGCCGCGTGGTCGGAGTTCCTGGCAGTGGAGGACGGCGGCTTCCCCGGCTTCCCCGTCCATCTGGGCAACGACGCCGACGAACTGCTCGCCGCCACGCGAATCCACTACCCGGTGCTCACAGGCGCCGAGGCGCGCGCGTTCCGCGCCTATTGCGCCCGGCACGGCGGCGGGTTCGGCGCGGGCGCCTTCGCCGCGCTGGCCCTCGCGCAGTGGGAGTTCACCGGAAACGACGTCTACCGAGTGCTCACCGCCGTGTCGACCAGGGCCTACCCACGGCTGCTCCCGGTGCACGGCTGGTTGGTCAACCTCGTGCCGTTGCTGTTCCGGCTGCCCGCCTCACCGACGCTCGCCGACGCGATCGCCTCCGCACAGCAAGGCTTCCAGCGAGCCCGCGCGGGATACGACGTGCCGCTGCACCGAGCGCTCGAACTGCTCCTCGAGGACGGCGACGCCCCGACCATTCCCCCGATGGCGTCCTACGTGGACGGACGGGCCGCGCCGGGCTCCCGTGACTACCTGCGCGCGGACGCGACGGTCCTGACCGGCCCCGACAACGCCAGTGGCGTATCACTGTGGCTCAACTGGTTCCCCGACCGGGCCGACCTTGTGGTCAGCATGCCGGACACCCCGGAGGCCACAGCGGGTGTGCCGAAGTACCTCGACCGGGTCAGGGAGATCATGCTCGGCGCAGCGGCCGGTCCCCACCCGGCACCCTGAGGAGAACCAGGGGGCCGGCCGGTCCCATTGAGGTTTGTCGAGGCCTCATTGCCCCTTGTCGCCCTCACTGCCACGCTTGGCCGAGGCGCGCGGGCGCAACCCGCGCGGGAGGCGGAAAGGAGAGCCGTGATGGATGCCGACAAACCCGTGGGCGAGGCCCCCGAGGTCTACCTCCCTCCGGCCCTGACGGACATGGGCGACTTCGCGGACGTGACGCTGGGCCACGGATACGTCGAGGAGGACTCGCGGGACAACCAGGCCTGGTGACGGCGGACACGGCCCACTTCCCGGACGACGGCACGTGGTTCGCCGTTCTGCCCGATACGGATGCGGGTGGGGCCGCGGCACGTCTGCTGCGCGACAGCGGAGCCCTGGAGGAGATCCCTCACGCCTCCGGGCGCCCCTGGCTCCTGGGCCGGTGGGCACCCGGCGGGATGACCGTCGTGCACGCGGGTGCGGTACGGGTCGCGGCCGCCGGACCGGGCGCGGCCGCGCTGCGCGCCGCCCGGGTCGCGCCGCACCGCGATACCGGCACGATCTGGCCCCTCGACCCGACGCTGGCCGCCGAGCGGTGGCTGCGCACCACGATCGCCGGAGGATCCCGATGAGCCAGTCCGTGACGCTCCATCAGCCCAGCGATGTGCCGTGGCGCCACCGGCTCCGGGCGAGGCTGGCCGTCGCCGCCGCCCGCCCGCTCCTGAGGCTGACCCCCGGCCGGCTCCGCCGGCTGTGCGCGTTCCTGCGCCGGGGCGCCGTGCCCGCCGGTTACGAGCAGGCGCTGGCCGCCCGGACCGCGGTCGTCGCCGTCAGCACCCGCTGCGCGGGCCAGGGCTGTCTCCAGCGCTCCCTGGCCACCGCGCTCCTGTGCCGCCTCGAAGGCACCTGGCCCACATGGTGCGCGGGCGTCCGGACCCGTCCCTTCCGCGGGCACGCGTGGGTCGAGGCCGACGGCCGCCCGGTCGACGAGCCGTACCCGCCGGGCTACTTCACCCCCACGGTCAGCGTCCCGCCCCTCGAACGGAAACGGCAGGGAAGCCGGGGGTCACAGTGACTCCCACCGCGTGACGTGCCGGGAGCCGGCCTGGCTTTCCAGAGAGCGTGATCTTCAGAGTGCGGTGACCGCAACGCGCCCGGCCGAGCCTGGGCAACACCTTTCGCTTCGGCAGCACTGCTCATCGCGCACACATCCTCAGTGTTTCCCGAGAACCACCCCTCGGCCGGCGAAGAAGCGCGGCAGGTCCTGCCAAGGGACAGGAGCGAACTCCTGTGACCGTCCCGGAAGCCCGGAAGGATTGTGGATCAGCACGTGCTCGGAGGTGGCCCCGACCGCGAGGACGAGGTGCCCGCCACGGCCCGGCGGGGCCGGTTCCAGGGTGCGGATGCTCGGATGGACCGACAGCATCACGAGGTTCCCGGACCGCACATCCTCGGCCACCTGCTCCACGGACAGCTGGGGGGCGGAGCGGGCGTTCAGTCCCCATCGGCTCTCCACATGGTCGGCGAAGGGTTGATAGATCAGGCCCTTCACTTCTTGCCCTTGCAGGACGTAGGCGCCTGCCTCGAGGAAGTCACGCACGAGTGGAACCGAAGGGGGTACGGGGTGGCCCCAGAAGTCGAGAGCCATACGCAGACACGCCATTCCGCACATGCGGCGCGCCCAGAAGTCGTACTCCTGGGCCGTATCCGCTCCGGACTGCTGCCACAGCGGGTCCTGAGCCGCCGCCCTGATGCCGGTGACGAAATCAGGCACCAGGGCTGCGGACTCCCACTGGGAGTAGTACGGGACACGATGCTTGATCACAGGGCCGTTCATGAACCACAGTCTGCTACAGCACCTGTTCTTGAGGGCCGTCCGCACCCACAGGCCGGGGGCACGGAAACCACCGCGTGCTGCGCCACCCGCTATGCGTCGGCGATGCGCGCGTGGATGGCCGTATGGACGGCGGAGAGGTCGACGTCCAATGCGTTGAGCACGTCCGTGGCGGCGACCTCGGTGTCGCTGGGGCCGACGGCCAGGAGGGCGAGCAGCATGTGTTCCGTACCGAAACGCTCCTGCCCGAGCTCGCGGGCCTCGCTGATCGTCTGTTCCAGGGCCTTCTTCGCGTGCGGGGTGTAGGCCGGGCGCGGGAACTGGAACGCGCCCGGGCCGAAGTTGTCGTCGGCGCGGCGCTGGATCTCGGCGACGTCGATGCCGAGCGAGGAGAGCGCGTCGCGTGCCGCCTGGCCGCCCGTCGCGGGGACGCCCGCCGCGTCCAGCAGGCGCACGGTCACCTCGCGGGCGCGGTCGGCCTCGACGCCCTGGTCGGCCAGCACCGCGCCCGCGTTGCTGTCGGTGATGCCGACCAGCCCGAGCAGCAGGTGCTCGGTACCCATGAAGTCGTGGCCGAGCGAGAGCGCCTCGTCCTGGGCCGCGACGATGGACCGCTTCGCGCGGTCGGTGAAGTATTCGAACACGTCAGTTCTCCTTACCCGTGGCCTTGCGCCTGGTCGCGTGCTTCTCGTGCACCGACTGCCGACTCACCTGCAGCGCCGTCGCGATGCTCTGCCAGGTCCAGCCCTGGTCCCGCGCGCTGTCGACGTGCAGGCGCTCCAGTTCCTCCAGCAGCCGCCGCAGTGCGACGACCGCGCCGAGTCCGACGGCCGGATCCTTGCCGGTGACCTGGCCGACCAGATCGGCGGCCGGGGATTCCTCCGAAACTCCCATACCTGTCAGGCTACCCTGACAGGTGCGGCATCCGTCAAGGAGCCCTGACAACAGGGGTGTTCGCGGCGCACTGCGGACGAACAGCGGCCCGGGCCGCCCGCAACGGTTGCGGGCGGCCCGGTCTGGTCCGGTTGGCGCTCCAGCGGTGGGGCGGTGTTATCCGACGCAGCCGGGGACGACGGAGGGGCTGCCGGTGCAGTTCGTGGGGGTGTTGGCGGTCACCGAGGAAGTGTTGAGCGTTGCGGTGCCTGCGACATAGTAGATGCCACCGGGATTGATGCCCGCGGCATTGCCGCTGACCACGCTGCTGGTGAGGGTGAGGGTCGAGTTCACGCTCGCGATGCCGGCGGCCTGGTGCGCGGTGTTGTTCTTGACGTTGCTGCTGGTGAACGTCGCCGCTGCCGCACCGCCGGTGCTGTAGATGGCACCGCCGGTGCCGTCGGCGGCGTTGTTGTTCAGCTCGCTTCCGGTGAGGGTGACCGCGCCGAAGTTGAGGATGCCGCCGCCGTTCGTGGCCGTATGACCACCGCTGAGAGTGACGGCCTTGAGCGTAAGCCCGCCGGTGGTGCCGACCTGGGCGATGCGGAAGTTGGACGCCCCGGCGCGGGTGATGGTGTTGGCGTTGCCCTCGAAGGTGATGGGCGTGGTGATGATCGGGAGCCCGGTGGGCCCGTTGACGCCGTCGTCGCCGTGGCTGGCGGTGAGGGTGTACGTACAGCCCGGGGTCAGGGTCACCGTGCCGCCGCCCGCGGCGTTCGCGGCGTTCACGGCGGTGATCAGCGATGGCTCGTCGCAGGCGACGGCCATCACCCGCGCCTGGGCGGTCACGGGCAGGAGCGCGGTCGTGCCGGTGGCCAGAACGGCGGCCCCGGCAAGGGCGAGAAGGGCGCGACGGAATCTCATGAAACCCCCTGGAAGTAGCTCGACTGCCTCGCTGATGCGGGCACTGCGTCTGTACGCAGCGAGCTCAGACGTACCCCCTCAGCCGCAGGGCGATACGCAGGACAACTTTTCCCTTCTTGCGGAAATGCGTAGCATTGGTCAGCCGTTGGAAGGACTCCCAGTTCTTCACTCTCGAATTCCAGACTGGTCGCGCAGCGTGAGTGCGGACCATCGCTCACCTGCGGTCCGGGCATTGGTGCGGCCTCACGGCGAGAGCCCGTCTCTTTACATCGCCACGGAAGCGAAAACTCAAGAAGATAAAACGACTTAGCTGCTTAAAAGCTCTGCATCTGGCTTATTCATCGTATGCGCATTAGCGTCGGAGACGATCCGGAATGGGCCGAAAGCGCGCGACGGCCCCTGGCCGGGGCCACACACACCTCTCCCCGCTGTCCGACTCGCGGGTGGTACGGGGAAATGGGCGACTGAGTCCCGGCCATCCGGGAAGGCGCCAACAGACTGCACCACAGCGGGTGTTCACGAGCTGACACCCACCTCCTTCAAGGAGATTGCGTCATGAGTGGAAAACGACGGCCTACCGCCCTGCTGGGCATGCGAGCCCTCTTCGCCGCGGTGATGCTCACCGCGGTGCCCACCGCGGCCCTGGCCGTGGGCACGACCCCGCCGGTCGCAGCCTGCTCCGGCACCAACGGGCAAAACGGCGCCGACGGCACTCCCACCCACCCGGCAGGCTGGCCCGGCACCGACGGCGGCAACGGCGCCCCCGGCTGCGCGGGCGGGACCGGCGGCAACGGCGGGGCCGGCTGGGGCGGCGGAGCAGGCGGCGCCGGCGGCAACGGTGGGGTCGGCGGCGCAGGCGCCACAGGCTTCGGTGGAGCCGGTGGCAACGGAGGCAACTCCGGCCCGAGCGGCGGGGCCGGCGGCGCCGGGGGCATCGGCGGGGCCGGCGGGGCCGGGACGGCCTCCGGCAGCAACGGCGCGACCGGCGGTGTCGGCGGGCTCGGCGGCAACTCCACTGTCAGCACCGGCGGGGCCGGCGGTCACGGCGGGGCCGGCGGTGCGGCGACCGGCAGCAACAACAATGGCGGGGCCGGCGGAACAGGCGGTAACGGTGGCAACAGCGGCACCAACGGCACGGGTGGTGCAGGCGGGGCCGGCGGCGACGGCGGGGCGGCCACCGGCACCGGCATGATCGGTCACTGCGGCCCCGGCGGCACCGGCGGGCTCGGCGGCGTCGGCAACGGCGCACACGGCACCCCCGGAACCGGCAGCGGCACCTGCTGAGACAGCCCACCCCGGACCACCGGGGCACAGCGGACCGGCGAAGACACAAGCAAGAAGGCCGTGCGGCCAGGATGTCGCGACATGACGACACCCCATCCGCACGGTCTTCTCCATGCCACAGCGAGTTGTCCCTCGTGCGGGTGAGCCAGCGGCCGAACAGCCGTGGCAGGTGAAGTCCCCCTCAGACAATGGGAGTTACCGATACGAGGAGTGTTCATGGGTGGTTTGATCGACAGCGTAATCGGAATCGCGAGTGGCGCAGCGGCCGGCATCGCGCCTCAGCTCCTGGCCTTCTTGAGCAGTTTGGGCGTGTAGACGTGAGTGGCTCAGGCATGGCGTGACACCTCGACAACGTCGAGCGGGGTCCTACTCCGAATTCGGAGTAGGACCCCGTCGTTTGAGCCTTCAGTTGTCTGCTTGCACACCAAGGGCCTCCACCGGCGCAGCCATACGGCCCGAATTCACCTGAACGAGAACTACCGCTTCCCCTTGTGGACGCCCATGCTGGTAGGACAACGGTGCGGCCCGACGGCGGACCGACTCCATAGAGGTCTCTGGCACTCTGCCCCGGCGGTAACGCATCGCAGAACGTTATGGAGACCCGTCATGAACACTGCCATCGGTATCCGTATCGCCGGACTGCTGGCCGTACCCGTGCTGGCCGCAGGGGGCCTGGTCGGCGCGGGCGCACCCGCCGACGCCACCACCCCTGCACACTCGGCGTCAGCACACCGCGACCCCTCCACCGCCTGCCTGACCGCCAAGGCCGCCGCCGACGCGGCGAACGTCGACGCGGCCACCGCCGCCGCGGCCAACGTCGCCAACGCGGCCACCGCCGCTGCCGCAGCCAAGACCCTCGCCAACGATGTCGGCCAACCCGCCACCGTCATCGCCGCCGACGCCAGCACCGCGGCCGAAGCCGCCAAGGCAGCCGCCACCGCGGCCGCCGCCAGCGCCGCCGCCTACACCACCGCCGCGGCCGCCAACACCGCCGCGGCCAAGGCCTGCACCTAAGGGCTGCCCGGCGGGTCACGAGCGGAGCCGGACCGCGCCCACGGTTACTGCGGGTCCGTGAGAAGTCACCTTCTTCCCCCGCCCGTTGAGCCAGGCCAGGGTCTATGCTGCCGAGTGGACGTCCCGGACCCCGACGGCTCACTACTGTTCGACGCAAGGTGCCTGTGGGGAGCGGACCATCCGTCCGGCCGCTCAGCGCACCCCCAGGGGAACCAGCCGAGTCCTCCGCTCCGGAACACGGGCTGCTGGACCGGCCATTCACCCGGCCACCTGTAGTTGAACCGGGAGTACGCCCAGGAGGTGCCGGAGCCCGGCATCACTGCTCGGCGCTGCCCCGGCCGGTCTCCTGAACCGAGGCGCCATGCCCACCCATCAGATGCTGAACGTCTACCGGCACGACAGAAAGAACCGTGCGCTGATCACCCTGGCCGGTGAGATCGACCTGGTCTCGGTTCCCTTGGTGCGCGAGACGCTGGAGCGGTGTCTGCGCGAGGGCATCCGCACCATCGACGTCGACCTCACCCCTGTCACCTTCTGCGACTGCAGCGGTCTCAACGTCTTCCTCGCCGCCGCGTGCCGCACTGCTGAGGTCGGCGGGACCCTGCGCCTGCACTACCCGCCTCCGCTGCTGGTCCGGCTCCTCGCCCTTACCGGCACCGCCTCCATCCTCCTCGCCCTCCCGGACGGTGACATGGTGCCTGCTCTCCCGGGCGATCCGGCCGGGAGCTCTCCCGCCCTGCAACCACAGCCCTTCGGGGCAGTACACCGGCTCGTTCCGGCCATGGCCACTGCCGTGGGTGGTGTGCTGTGACGGCCCGTTCCGGGCCGGGGCAGGCACGGCATCTGGAGGGCGACATGCCATCAGAGAGGGGTGAGCTGTATCTGCGCGGGCTGAGCCGCTGGCAGGCCGAAGGCCAGCGTGAGGACCTGGCGGATCTCTACGTGGAGTCCGTCGGCACCGAACCCGGTGAGGAGTACCGCAGTCGCGAGGGTTTCCTGCGGCGCCTTGCCGATGACGTCCGTCGCCCCGGGTTCGACATGGTGATCGCGGAGGCCACGGAGGCAGCGGAGGCGTCGGTCCTGGTGGGATGTGCCTTCGGATTCGCCGTACGGCGTGACGGCACTTGGTGGCAAGGGTTCTCCGGGGCGCTCCCGCAGGACATCGAGCGGCTCACTGCGTCCGGGCATGTCTTCGCGATCACCGAGATCGTGGTTCATCCGCACGAGGGCGACCGCGGAATCGCCGGTCACTTGCAGGAGCGGCTGCTCACCGGCCATCAGGCGTCGCTCGGTGCCACCCAGGTGGATCAGGCCGACCGCGCGACCTGCGCCGCCTTCCGGTCCTGGGGATGGCAGGACATCGGAGAGATCCGCCGGCCGCCCGGTCCAACCGCCCTGCGGGTGCTGGTCCTCCCCCTCGGAGAGCGGACCGCGGCGAACCGGGATGGCCTGGCGCACAACGCAGGCACTGAGCGGCCCCGTGAAGCGGACGGGGTGGACCCGGGGATGAGATGAGGAGTCGGAGAGGTGTGCCCAGTGACGGCTGGTACACGGTCGGTCCGGATATCGAGCGTGTCCGGTTCTGATGCCTTGTCCGCCCTCATGGAGGGCGTCTAGCCTCCCCCACAAGGCCGGAGCATGCATGCTGCCCGGCCCGGCTTCCCGGACCCCGAGGCCGCAGTGCCCACAAGGACGGCCGGAGATTGCGTTCCTCAGCGCGCGTTCCCCGGCCCCGCCCTTCCCGGCCTGTCCGCCAGGGGCTTCCGATCACCCCACGCGACCCTGCCGGCCAGGAAGGGCGGATCCACGCTGGAGGCGGGGAAAGGAGCCCCGCTCTCCAGCGTCCGGCCGCCGCCGGTACCGGTTCTCCTCCCGGCGGCGGCCGGTTCTCCCACAGCGTGCGCAGGCACCTGTGTGAAGCACAGTGCAGCGGCCGGCGCCATATGGCAACCCCGCCTGACCGCCGGGCTCTGCTCCTGGCGGCCGTATCCGCGGGCCGGCACCGACGTCGTCATCGCACCAACCCGATATCTCTGCCCCGGACCGGTCAAGGAGCACACCGGACTGGCGCCGGGAACGTTCCCGGTACCCGCCCGGTGTGACGACGAGGTCAGCCGCGTGGGCGCTGGCAGTAGGAGCCGACATTGCGGTGGTAATCGGTGTCGCCGAGCCGAGGTGGCGTCCGCGGGATTCTTCCGCGCGTCAGGAGACTCGCGCCGCCGGTCCATGGCGAACGCTCTTGGCGAGCACCAGGGCCGATGGCGCAAGACGGAGGCCGCGGGGTTCAGCCCTCGCGGAAAGCGGAAGCCCGAGGGCGGTGCGGGAGAGTCCGGCACCTACGCGTATCACGCGCCTCCTCGGAGCGGAAGGGGTCTCACGCTGCCGGGGACCGGGGCGCATCGGCGCCGGAGCCGGAACCCGTCACTATCGCCAGTTCGTTGACAGGGGAGGCCGCCGGGCGTTGACTGGGCATCACGGCGCAGGACTACGACGCTCCGGCATTCTCCGGGCGGCGCCCTCCGTCCAGCTTCGCCCGGACCCCGCGGAACTCAGGGAATTCTCCCTGTGCTCATTGGAGTTCCGGCCGTGACCGTCTGGATCGCTCTTCTCCTGTCGGCCCTGATCCTGTTCGGGTTCGGCTTCGTCGCGCACCTGCTGTGGATCGCGGCAGCCGTCGTGCTGATCATCTGGATCTTCGGTTTCGGCCGACACAGCCGCAGCCGCGGCGGATTCGTCGGCAAGGACCGGCATCGCCGCCACGGCCGCGCCCGCCGGTGACCGGCCTCGGGCTTCGGCCCGCCTGCGAGAACGGCGCCTGTACACCCCAACGGACGCGAAAGGACTGCCATGAGCCTGGGAAAGAAGTTCAAGGACAAGACGCAGGTGCTCAGCGGAAAGATCAAGCAGAGCATCGGCCGGGCCACCGGGAACAGGCGGCTGCGGACGGAAGGGAAAACGGATCGCGTCGCGGGAAATCTGAAGCAGTCCGGCGAGAAGGCCAAGGACGCCTTCGAACGCTGACCCCCGACCGCCCCGGGTGGTGCCCACGCCGCGTGGGCACCACCCGGCAGGCACCACGCGGGGTACGAGCCAACAGGAGCTGACGGGAATGAAACTGAGCGGCTTACGAGCCGGGAACCGGCGAGGGCGGCCATGTCCACCGTCGTGATCACTGCCTCGATCATCGTGGCCGTCATTGCCGTGGCCGCCGTCCTCTTCACCGGACGCGGCCGGGCGAGCGGCGAGCACGCGCTGAAACGGCGCTTCGGCCCCGAGTACGCCCGTGCCGTCGCCCGCCACGACGGCAACACCAGGACAGCCGAGCGGGAACTCGACGAGCGCGTGCAGCGCCACGGTTTCCTCAAGGAACAGCCGCTGCCACCTGGGGCCCGCGAGCAGTACGCGGCCCAGTGGGCCCGGATCCAGGAGTGGTTCGTCGACTCACCGTGGGAGGCGGCCGCCGAGGCCGACGCGGTACTGGCGCGGCTGGCGAAGGACCGGGGCTTCCCCGGTGGTGAGGAGTTCGAGGAACAGCTGGCCGCGCTCTCCGTCCACCACGCCGGGCAGGTCCACGGATACCGCAAGGTGCACATGGCCGTGCGCGGCCAGGCCGGCACGGAGGAGATGCGCGAGGCCGTGGTCGAGGCCCGGGATCTCTTCGATGAACTGCTCACGCAACGACCGGACGGCTCGGGCCGGCACCGGCCGCAGTCCTGCGACGACCGCGGCCACGCGCCAAGGCCGCTCGGCCGACGCCATACGAAGGGATAGGGGAACGTGATGATGTACGACCAAGAACGCGCACAGCAGCCCCCCGCCAAGAGCCGGACCCCCGCTGAGCCACGCGCCCCGCACGTACCTCACCCCGAGCCGCCCCGGCAACCGCTCCAGCCGGTCACGGGTGCCGACAGCACCGGCCACACCCCGGGCTCGGAGCAGTTGTTCCCGCAGGATGCCCGGGACAAGCTGGCCACGCTCCTCCAGCAGGCCGTCAACACGTTTGTCGACCATCCGCGTCAGGCGGTGGAGGAAGCCGAGGGCGCCTTCGACAAAGCCGTCACCTACCTGACGGACACCCTGGCGGAACGAGGACGCGTCCTCCGCGCGCGCTGGCAGGACCAGTACTCCGAGGCGGAGACGGAGGAACTGCGGCTCGCGCTACGGCAGTACCGGGAGATCACAGAGCAGCTGCTGCAACTGTGAACTGTCATGACTTCACCGCCCCCTGAGCTGCTGCGGACCATCGAGTCGCCGCAGCAGGACGCGCCCGGCCGCCCCGCCTCCCAGCGAACCGGCAACCGGCCGGTCATCCGGGCGGCCGGGACGCACCTGCTGCCCTCCGGGATCCCCGGACCCCGGCGCCGCATGGCTCAGTTCGTCCAGGTCCATTCCGTGACTTCCGGCAGGTCGGTGCCGTGTTCACGGATCCAGGCGCGGTGGCGGGTACGGACGTCCTCCATCTCCTGCCGGAGCGTGGCGGCGCGTACGGCCAGGCCGGGGACGCGGTCGATGACGTCCATGACCAGGCGGTAGCGGTCCATGTCGTTGCGCACGACCATGTCGAACGGGGTGGTGGTCGTGCCTTCCTCCTTGTAGCCGCGGACGTGCAGATGGGTATGACCGGCGCGGCGGTAGGCAAGGCGGTGGATCAGCCACGGGTACCCGTGGTAGGCGAAGACGACCGGTTTGCCGCGGGTGAACAGCGCGTCGAATTCCGGGTCGGACATGCCGTGCGGGTGCTCTTCGTTCGGGAGCAGGCGGGCCAGGTCCACGACGTTGACGACCCGGACCGCGAGGTCGGGCAGGTGGCGGCGGAGCAATTGCGCGGCGGCCAGGACCTCCAGCGTGGGAACGTCGCCCGCGCAGGCCAGGACCGCGTCGGGTTCCGCAGTGCCGTCCTCGCTCCCGGCCCATGTCCAGATCCCGGCTCCGCGGGCGCAGTGGGCACGTGCCTCCTCGAGGCCGAGCCAGTCGAAGCAGGGCTGTTTGCCGGCGACGACGACGTTGACGTGGTCGCGGCTGCGCAGCACGTGATCCGCGACGGCCAGGAGGGTGTTGGCGTCCGGGGGGAAGTAGACGCGGACGACCTCGGGGGACTTGTTGAGGACGTGGTCGACGAAGCCGGGATCCTGATGCGAGAAGCCGTTGCTGTCCTGCCTCCAGACGTGCGAGGTGAGCAGGTAGTTGAGGGAGGCGATGGGGCGGCGCCAGGGGATGCGACGCGAGGTGCGCAGCCATTTGATGTGCTGGTTGACCATGGAGTCGACGATGTGGACGAACGCCTCGTAGCAGGAGAACATCCCGTGCCGGCCGGTGAGGAGGTAGCCCTCCAGCCAGCCCTGGCAGGTGTGTTCGGAGAGGATTTCCATGACCCGGCCGTGGAGGTCCAGATGTTCGTCGGTGTCCAGGGTCGTCGCCTGCCAGGCTTTTCCGGTGGCGCGGTAGACGGCCTGGAGGCGGTTGGAGGCGGTTTCGTCCGGGCCGACCAGCCGGAAGTCGCGGCGCTGTGCGGTGTCCTCCATGAGGGTCTCCAGCAGGCCGCCCAGGACACGCGTGGGTTCGTGGAGGGTGGCGCCGGGTTTGTCGACCGGGATCGCGTATCGCTCCAGCGGCGGGATCGGCAGCTCGCGCAGCAGTCGGCCGCCGTTGGCGTGCGGGACGGCGCCGAGCCTGTGCTCCCCCTCGGGCACACATGCCAGAACCCGCTCACGTGGGCGGCCCTGGTCGTCGAACAGCTCGGCGGGCCGATAGGAGCGCATCCACGCTTCCAGTTGCCGCAAGTGCTCGGGGTTCTCCCGCACCGTGTCGAGGGGGACTTGGTGGGCGCGCCAGGTGTCCTCCACGGGCAGGCCGTCGACCTCGGCGGGGCCGGTCCAGCCCTTGGGGGTGCGCAGCACGATCACCGGCCACCGGCGGCGTTCGGTGACGCCCTGTTCGCGGGCACCGCGCTGGATGTCGGCGATGCGCTCCAGCGCGGTGTCCATCGCACGCGCCATGGCGCGGTGCACCTGGAGCGGGTCGTTGCCACCGACGTGGATCGGGTCGTGGCCCAGACCGCGGATGAAGTCGTCGAGTTCGTATTCGGGCAGCCGGGCTAGGACCGCCGGGTTGGCGATCTTGTATCCGTTGAGGTGGAGGATCGGCAGGACCGCTCCGTCGTGCACCGGGTCGAGGAACTTGTTGGAGTGCCACGAGGCGGCCAGTGGCCCGGTCTCGGCCTCGCCGTCGCCGATGACGCAGGCGACCAGCAGGCCGGGGTTGTCCAGGGCCGCACCGTAGGCGTGGGCGAGGGAGTAGCCGAGTTCGCCGCCCTCGTGGATCGAGCCGGGCGTCTGGGGGGCGACATGGCTGGGCACGCCGCCGGGGAAGGAGAACTGGCGGAAGAGCCGTGTCATGCCCGCGGTGTCGCGGCCGACGTCCGGGTAGGTCTCGGTGTAGGTGCCCTCCAGCCAGGAGTTGGCGAGCACGGCCGGCCCTCCGTGGCCGGGGCCCCAGATGCACAGGGTGTCCTGGCCACGGGCCTTGATCACCCGGTTGAGGTGGGTGTGGACCAGGTTCAGCCCGGGCGAGGTTCCCCAGTGCCCGAGCAGTCTGGGCTTGATGTGCTCCGGGAGCAGCGGCTCGGCCAGCAGCGGGTTGGTCATGAGGTAGATCTGGCCCACGGCCAGATAGTTCGCGGCCCGCCAGTGGGCATCGAGTTCTCCCAGCTCCGCGTCGTCGAGACAGCTGTCGGGTTCCGGGTGGACATCGGCCATTTCCTGGTTCTCCAAGTCGTCGGGCGGCGCGGCGCCGCGGATACCGGTGGTCGGGCGGCGTACTCGGGACTGCGGGCGGCGTCGTGAGCACCGATGACGGCGATGCCGAGGAGTTCCGGGGTCGCGGCACATGAGGGCGACTCCGGCACTTGCGTGCACCACGCACCTCCACGGAGCGGAAATGGTCTCCACGCTGCCGGGGGCCGGGGCCGCAGCCGACACCCTAGCCCTGCCCGCGTCACGCAACCAGCGTCCGAACGAGCCACCGGATCGCCCGCGTCGGGCCCGCGTCCGTGCAAGGGCCCGGCCCTGCCATCCACGCCCGGAGAAACGCCACGGCCGCTCCGGGGAGGGAGCGGCCGTGGTCGGATGCCGGTCTTTGGTACGGAGGGGCTTGTCAGCCGATGCAGCCGGGGACGGGTGAGGGGCTGCCGGTGCAGTTGGTCGCGATGTTGGCGGTCACGGTGGAGGTGTTGAGTGTTGCCGAGCCGGCGGTGTAGTAGATCCCGCCGGGGTTCACAGCAGCGATATTGGTGTTGACCACGCTGCTGGTCAGGGTGAGCGTCCCGTTGACGCTGGCGATGCCTGCACCCTGATGAGCGGTGTTGCTCTTGACGGTGCTGCTGGTGAGCGTCGCCGCGGACGCTGTACCGGTGCTGGAGAGGGCACCGCCGAGACCGTCGGCGGTGTTGCCGGACAGCTGACTGCCGGTGAGTGTGACCGCGCCGAAGCTGAGGATGCCTCCGCCGTCGCCATGACCCGTTGCGGCCGCGTGACCGCCGCTGAGAGTGACTGCCTTGAGAGTGAGGCCGCCCGTGGGGCCGACCTGGGCGATACGGAACGCGGGCGCCGTTCCCGCGCGGGTGATGGTGTTGGCGTTGCCCTCGAGAGTGACGGGGGTGGTGATGACCGGCAAGCCGGCCGGGCCGTTCACCCCGTCGTCGCCGTGGCCGGCTGTGAGGGTGTACGTACAGCCAGGGGTCAGGGTGACGGTCCCGCCGCCCGCGGCGTTCGCCGCGTTCACAGCGGTCACCAGGGCTGTCTCGTCGCAGGCGACAGACGCAGGCCGGGCCTGCGCGGCCCCGGGCAGAAGAATGGCGGCACCAGCGGCAAGAGCACCGGCCGCGGAAAGTGCGAGAATTGTGCGAGTGTTTCGCATCAGGACTTTCATGGCACTGAGACCGATGGTGGCTGAGTAAGAAAACTCAAACGTCCCGCAGGAGCGGTCACCGGCGGCCAACGAACAACCAGCCCGGACGCTACTCCGCCCAACCGGAAATAGATAGCCCGATACCGCTTCCAACTCTTCCGTTATGGCGGTATTTCGCCTGAAGCACGGAAATGCACGGCAAGGCGAGAACTGCCGCGGATCCCAGCGCTCGGGCCGCCCCCGGAGTAGCCTGGGGACACTGGGAATGCTCCGTGCGCCGGCTCCATGTCGGTGCCGTTTCCGGCGAGCGGCTATATCGGGCGCATGCAAATGCGCCCGGAATCGGGTCCGCCTCATGACGACGACCATCAGCCCCTCTTCGACCCTCGAAGAGGGCACTTGCCCGCCACCGGCGCGCCTGGCCCTGAAACCGGCGGGCGCGGACCGGGGGCTCCTGGACGGCGCCTGGTGGCCTCGTTCCCGCGACCTCGCGCGCGAGCTTCCCGCCCTGACCGATGTGCTGGACCACCGCTGGGCGCGCATTACCCGGATCACGGTGAACCCCACCTACTGGCCGGTGATCCCGCGAAAGATACCCGTCACCGGGCATGTCGTGCATGTGGGCTGGTTCGCGGCGGAGCAGGATCCGCACAAGCTCCTGCTGCTCTCCTACGCCGTCGGCCGCTGGGACCTGCTGGTCATACCGCCGGAGAGCAGCGAGGACGCGGCCGCCCGGCTGATGTCCGCCGCGACCGACCCGCGCAACCACCGCACCGCCAGCGCCCTGATCGCAGGCGAGAAGCTTCTCGGCACCAGGGAAGCATCAAGCTCGTAGCAACGGACATCAGCGGTTGCGGGCCTGGCCGCGCACTCGACCGACCCGGCACCGACCCATGCGGGGCATCGCCCGCGTCACCGACGTACTGCCCAGGGCCACGTGCACGAGTGACGGGGCCCCGATTCCGAGGAGCGGAACATGGGAGCTTTGATCTTCGTCCTGGTGGTGGTCGTCGTCCTGGTCCTGATCGGGCTCGCGATGGCCATCAGGGTCGTCAAGCAGTTCGAGAAAGGGGTGCTGTTCCGGTTCGGCCGGCTCGTCGGGGAGCGTGCCCCGGGGCTGCGGTTCATCATCCCGTTCGCCGACGTCCTGCACCGGGTGTCGCTGCGGATCGTCACCATGCCGATCCAGTCACAGGGCATCATCACCCGGGACAACGTCAGCGTCGATGTGTCCGCAGTCGCCTACTTCCGGATCGTCGACGCCGTGAAGTCGGTCATCGCGATCGAGAACGTCTACTCGGCGATCGACCAGATCGCGCAGACCACCCTGCGGAAAGTCGTCGGTCAGCACACTCTCGACGAGACACTGTCGGAGACGGACCGTATCAACCTCGGCATCCGCGAGATCCTCGACGTCACCACCGCGGAGTGGGGCGTGGAGGTCACCCTTGTCGAGCTGAAGGACATCCAGCTTCCCGAGAGCATGAAGCGGGCCATGGCCCGCCAGGCGGAGGCCGAGCGGGAGAAGCGCGCAAAGATCATCGGAGCCGAGGGCGAGTCGCTCGCCGCCGCGGCACTGGGCGACGCCTCCGACACGATGATGGCCCACCCGCTGGCGCTGCAGCTCCGCAACCTGCAGAGCCTGGTGGAGATCGGCGTGGACAAGAACACCACCGTCGTCTTCCCCGCCCCCTTGATGAGCACCATCGGCGAACTCGGCGCCTTCCTCGCCCGCGAAGTGGCCGCCGCAGCCCCGCCGGCCACATCGACACCCTCGGCAACCGAACAACCGGCTCAGGACACCCCCGCCGACGAAGGTTCCGACGCCCCGCAGAAGTAGGCGCCCCACTGCGCTTCGGCCCGCCACCATGCCGGGCGGCGGAGGTCAGCCGATGTCGTGAGCAAGCTCGCTCATGGATGCCGTCCTTACGGGAGCGTTCCCGCAGGGCCCGGAATGCCACCTGTCTTCGGGTCGCTATGGGCGCGTCGGGCCCTCCCGGCGGCATGATGGCCCTGCCTGGGCTGGAGAACGGGCTGTGGATCCGTCAGCAGGGAAGGCACCTATGAGTTTTGGAACGGCGCCGAAGACGGTCGCGCCGCGGGTGCCGTTGCGGCACGGGGAGGGCGACAAAGAGCATCTGACCAGCTTCGGCGGTCTGGCCGCGCTGTCGCTCGACGCGCTGAGCTCGGTGGCGTACGGGCCTGAGGCCATCGTGCTGGTGCTGGTGACGGCCGGCGCGTCGGCGTTGCGCCTGACCCTGCCGGTCACGCTGGCCATCGTGGGCCTGCTGGTCGTGCTGGTCGTCTCCTACTGCCAGGTCATCGCGGTGCACCCGGACGGCGGTGGCGCGTACGCGGTGGGCAAGAAGGACCTGGGAGCCACGGTCAGTCTGCTGGCAGCCGCGAGCCTGGTGGTGGACTACGTGCTCACCGTCGCGGTCAGCCTCGCCGCGGGAGCCGCCAGCCTGGTATCGGCGTTCCCCTCGCTGGGGCACCACATGCTCGGCATGTGCCTGATCGGGCTGGCCCTGATCACCACGGTCAACCTCTGGGGCATCGCGGAGAGCGCACGCGCGCTCATGCTGCCCCTGGTGCTGTTCCTCGCCGCGGTCTTCGGTGTGATCGTCGTGGGTCTGCTCCGCTCGCACCCCGCCGCGGTGGTCGGCAGCGCGCAGCCTGTTCACATCAGCGAGGCGCTGGGAACGGTCGTGATCCTCAGGGCCTTCGCCGCCGGCTGCTCGGCCTTGACCGGCATCGAAGCCATCGCCAACGGCGTCCCCACCTTCCGGCAACCGCGTGCGCGCCGCGCCCAGCGCACCGAGCTGATGCTCGGTGCGCTGCTCGGTGCGATGCTCATCGGGCTGTCGGTGCTGATCAACCGCGACCGCGTCGCACCCCGCGGCGGAGTCACCGTGCTGGCGCAGCTCACCGCCGGTTCCTTCGGCACCGGTTGGGCGTACTACGCCTCCAACATCATCGTCACCCTGGTACTGGCGCTGGCCGCCAACACCAGCTTCGGCGGCCTGCCGGTGCTGATGAGTCTGCTGTCCAAGGACAACCGGCTGCCCCACCTTTTCGGCCTGCGGGCCGAACGGCCGGTCTACCGCTACGGCGTCATCGCCCTCGCGGTGCTCGCAGCCGTCCTGCTGATCGCCGTCGACGCGGTCACCGACCGGCTCATCCCGCTGTACGCGATCGGGGTGTTCATCGGGTTCACCATCAGCCAGACCGGCCTCGTCCGCCACTGGTACCGCCGACGCTCACCGCGCTGGGCCCTGCACGCCGCCCTCAACGGCACCGGCGCCGTGCTGACCGCGACCGCTGCCGCTGTCTTCATCGCCGGCAAGTTCACCTCCGGCGCCTGGGTGGTGGTCCTCACCGTGCCGGCCCTGATACTGCTGTTCTCCCGCATCGAAAGCTACTACCAGGCGGTAGGGCTCGAACTCGACCTGGGCGTGCTCCCGCATCCCCCGCGGCCGACCGCGAGCCTGGTCATCGTCCCCGTCGGCAGCATCAGCAAGGTCGCCGAGCACGCCCTGCGCGCGGCACTGTCCCTCGGCAGCGATGTCGTCGCCGTCAGCGTTCACCCAGAACCCGAAGAAGGCACGGCCTTCCGTACCCAGTGGGAGCAGTGGAACCCCGGCGTACGCCTGGACACCCTCAACAGCCCGCACCGGTCCCTCGTCCACCCGATCGTCGACTACGTCCGCCGAGCGCAACAGGGCAACCGTCAGGTTGCCGTCCTGATAGTCGAGGTCCAGCCACGCCGATGGCGCTACCGGATCCTCCAGAACCAGCGAGGCCTCCTCCTGGCGACCGTACTGCGGGCCGGCACGGATGCCGTCATCTGCACCATTCCCTACCGGCTCACCACCCGATAACCCGCGGAACCCTTGAGGCGTCGTACGTCGAAGGACCGGATGCCGCGCCCGTGAGTGGCGGCGTACAGATTGCCGTCGGGGCCCAGCTTCAGCTGCAGGACGGCAGTGGTGGGCAGGTCATTGCCGAGTACCTGCCACTGGTGCGCGCCGGCGGGGCGGTAGAAGGTGGCCAGGTCGGTGCCGAGGGCGAGGCCGCCGTTCGGCAGGAGCTTGACCGTGTTGGCGGGGACGTCGGGCAGGTTCTCCGAGATGTCCGTCCAGCTCGCCCCGCCGTCACGGGACTCGAAGAGGTGGCCGACGCCGGCGCCCGGGCCTTCGGTCCACGTGCGGGAGAAGCCGTTGACGGCGACGTACACGTGCTGGGCGTCGGCCGGGTCGATCTCGAAGCCGGAGATGTACCGGTTCGGGATCGTGCCGTCGACGGGGAGGCCGAGCTGGTGCCAGCCGGTTCCGTCGGCGTTGCCGACCGCGATGCCGCGGCTGAAGCCCTGGTTGTTGCAGGGGCCGCACCAGCCGACGTAGACGGTGCCGCCCGAGGAGGCGACGGCCGTGGCCACATGGCCTTCGCCGAGGTCGTAGCTGTTCTTCCACTCCCCGCCGGAGCGGATCGCGAAGCCCTTGCTCTGCACCCATACGTGACGGCCGCCGGCCACCCAGGTGTTGATGTCCTTGGTGTCCGACGTGATGGGTGCGATGAAACGTGCGCCCGCGCCCCCCAGGTCCTTGTCCGGCGGTGCGACCTCGTACTCGGTGGCCTTGGACGGGTCCGTGGCCCAGGATCCCTTGTTCACACCGCAGTTCTGGGTGACCCACATGTCGAGGTAGACGTATTCCTGGGCGATGTTGCAGCCGTTTTCCGGGTCGGTGATGGTGTCACCGCCGTCGCCGCCGAAGTTCGATCCCATGACCTTGTCGCGGCCGCGCAGGATCGACTGGCCGTTGTCCTGCAGTCCCCCGGTGACCGAGGTCCCGCCATAGGTGCGGTCCTTGCCGACGCCCACCGAGTAGTACTGAAGCGTGTCGATGGTGCCGTCGTTCAGCGACTGCCAGTCCTTGGCGTGCCCACCGGAGTCGACCGCGCCGTTCAGCGGGCGGCGGTAGATGCCGCCGTCGTTCCCCACATATGCCCACGTCTTGCCTCTGTAGCTGCCGACGGCGACCGCGTGCTGGTCGGAGTGTGTGGTCGGCGAGCAGTCGCCGGTCTGCTTCGTGGGGTCGATGCTCCAGCAGGGGAACGGGAAGTTCCAGTACGGGCCGGGGGTGATCCAGCTCGCACCGCCGTTCTTGGTCTCGAAGACCTCCTCCAGCCCCAGGTAGACATGGTCGGCATTGGCCGGGTCGACCTGGAGGAACTGGTTGTACCAGGACTGGATGCCCGGCATGTAGCCGGCGCTCTGGAGCGCCGAGCCCGAGGTTCTCAGCTTGCTGTAGTCGGCAACCTGCGTCCACGGCCCGAACGGCGAGCCGCTCTTGGAGACGTACACGCCTTTGAGTCCACTGTCCGGATTGGAAGCCGTCTGCGCCGGGGACTGGTCCACGGCATACAGCCGCGAACCGTCGGCGGCGGCCCCGAACGTCACGTTGCCGACGTCGTCGCTGTTGGTCGGCAGGTCGCCGATCCCGGTCACGGGCTTCCAGCTGTCGCCCTGCTTGCCGTACAGGCCGTTGTAGCTGTCCTTGCCGCGCCAGCCGACGGCCAGCAGCACCTTGCTCGGGTCCTTCGGGTCCACCGCGATGTCGTTGGCGATGTTCTTGTACGGGGCGCTGGGATCGGATGCCTTCGAACCACCCGGCAGATAGTCGGGGTTGGGTGCGAATTCGAGCTTCCACGGACCCGAGAGCGTGACGGTGGAGTGCGACCACACACCCCGGCTGGTGGCCGCCCACACCGTGGTGCCGACGAAGCGCAGCGCGTGGATGACGGTGCTCTCCAGTTCGGCGCCGCCCACCCGGCCGCCGGGCTGGAACTGCCCGTGCTGCGGGTCGGGCAGAACGTAGACGCCCGTGCCGACGAAGGACGTCGCACCGGTGTTGGACTCGCCGGTGGCGTACCAGAGCCGATGTGAGCCGTCCAGCGCGAGAGTGCCCGTCGACAGTGAGGGCAGCTTGTCGGCTATGGGCTCCCAGTGCCCGCCGCCGGTGCGCGAGCGGAACACACCGCCGTTGGCACCGCCCGCGTACACATGGCCCTGGTCGTCGGCGGCGATCCCGGTGATCCGGCCCGTCACGTTCCCGGAGCCGCCACTGGAGTTGGAGTTCACATCGCGATAGCGCGGATCGTCGGAGTCGTAGGCCTTCTTGGTGACGTGGTACCAGTCTCCGTTCGTGTGCCGCATCGACTGCAACTGGGACCAGGCCGCCCCGTACGCACCGGGCGCGACCACACCGGGAGCGGTACGGGCCTCGGTGTACTGGGCGGTGCCCTCGGCGGAGTTCTCCGCCTCGTCGGAACCACCGTCACTGCTTCCCGGCGCCGCGAGGGCGGACCTGCCGGATGCGAGGGCCTGGGTGTGCCGGTGGCCGATGTCGGCCTGGTGGCGCGCGTTCCAGGGCCGGGGTCCGGTGTCACCGGACGCCGCGAACGACTGCGCGCCGGCCAGTCCGAACGCGGCGGCCACGACGGTGCAGGTCATGAACCGCCGCCGATGCCGTTGGCGCATCATTGCGCTCTCCTCCCTACGACCGGGCGCTGAATGCTGCCCGACGCGGGGAGAGCTTGGCGTGCTCGCGACAGAACGGAAGATGAAGCCGGGAAAGATGGGATGGAGTTTGCCATTCCGGTGTGGCACGGCCGAAGCTGTACGCTCGCACCGCCACCGAGCCGGACTCCCGCACCCACGTCACATACGGCGGGTATCGGGGGCGGCGGCCTCGAGTTCGCCGATGCTCCCCGACATGATCGTCCGAACGTGTTCGGTGATGTGTTCCGCGGGCCAGTCCCACCGGGCCAGCGCCAGCAGCCGGGCGACGTCCTGATCGCTGTAGCGGGTACGGATGAGACGGGCCGGGTTGCCGCCGACGATCCCGTAATCGGGCACGTCCGTGGTGACCACGGAGCCGGCGGCGATGATCGCGCCGTGTCCGATCCGTACGCCGGGCATCACCGTCGTGCCGTAGCCGAACCAGACGTCGTTGCCGACGACCGTGTCCCCTCGGTTCGGCAGACCGGTGAGCAGGTCGAAGTGCTCGGACCACGAGCCGCCCACGGTGGGGAAGGGGAAGGTCGAGGGGCCGTCCATGCGGTGGTTGGCGCCGTTCATGATGAACCGCACCCCCGTGCCCAGCGCGCAGAACTTGCCGATGACCAGCTTCTCCGGCCCGTAGTGATAGAGCACGTTGCGCGACTCGAACACGGTCGGGTCATCCGGGTCGTCGTAGTAGGAGTACTCCCCGACCTCGATCAACGGGGACTTCACCAGCGGCTTGAGCAGCACCACCCGCGGCCGATCGGGCATCGGGTGGACCACCGTCGGGTCGGCAGGCACAGGCATGGCGAGCGATTCCTCATGGGTTGCGTGTCGGTATCCGGTCTCATGATCGCGGCACTCCGCCGACCAAGGACACCGGTTTACCACCGCAGGGCACCGGCCCCGGCATTCGCCAGGGGCCGGTGCGAGGATCGGGCTGCGCCGACCGGACGTCGGCACAGCCACCGTCGCCGGCATCGTCATCCGGCTACGGACATGACCGTCCCGGACGGGCCTAGAGCATCAGCGTCGTGGCGGAGGCCACGACCTTGGCCTTGCGAGGCTTCTCCGGGTTGCCGTAGCGCACCTCGACCCGGGGGTGCGACCGGATGAAGTCGCTGTCGATCAGCCGGACCTGTCCCGGGTGATCGACGGTGCGCGTGGCTATGTCCGTGTCCAGGAAGAACCCGAAGTCGCCGGTCGCGGGCGCGTAGGCGAAGAACTTCCCGCCCGTGTACTTCTTCGCGGCCACGTCCTCGGTGAGGGCCAGGGACCAGTAGCCCACACAGTGCCCCGCCGGGCACATGAACCGGAACTCGGCCTTCAGACCGTCCAGTTCCATCCACCGGAACGGGTTGTCGTCGTCCCGGGCGCTCGCCGGGGCGGCGTGCTGAGACGGGGTGGCGGCGGCGTACGCGCCCTGCGTGAGCGGCAGGCTCAGGGCCGCCACGGCGACGGTTGCGGCGAGGGCTCGGAACACGATGCGGGGTGCCACGTCTGGTTCTCCATTCGTCTGAGTGATCGACTCGACACGAGAGGTGATCATCTCGAGGGAACGGACAACCGGCAACGGCGGCGTGAGGGAACCGGCCAGCCTCGGGGCGGTGGGCCGGAGGCCGGAACTGTTCGGGTCGGGCGATGCCCGTGAAGAGGTTGGTGTGAGTCGGGGGCCCACCTTGAAGGTTCGCCTGCGTCGAGCACGACGAGACCCACGACATCGGCGTCGGCGTCGGCCTGCGTCGGCGTCACCAACCGGACCCACTCATTCCAGCCATGCGCACGCGCGCCGCCCCGCACCGTCGCGTGCCGGGCCCGCTCCCCCGAATGGCCTGATCAGGCAGAGTCGAGCCCGTCCCTGAGCCGCGCGAGCTCCTCGGCACCCACCACGATCCCGAATCCCTCCTCCAGCACCCGCCCCAGCTCATCCGGGTCGATCTTCCGCTCGGTCGAGGAGCCGTCCGGCCGGAAGGTGGTCCAGGTGGTGGCGTCGAGCCGATCGTGACGGGTGGCGCTGAACCCCTGCGCAAACGGTCGCTTCACAAAGGGGGAACGGGCGTGGGTCGCCACATAGTGACTGCCCACCACATAGTCGATCGTGTACTGCGGGGTCAGCGTGAAGGTGTGCCGGTCGAGCCAGCCGTCCTCTCCGTACTGGTGCAGCCACCAGTGGTCGATGCCGAATACCCCGTCCCGCCGCTCCATCCGGAACCGCCAGCCGTCCAGGTCCGCCTCGGCCCCGTCGGCGATCTCTATCGGCTCCAACGGCCCCTTGCCGAAACCGACATCACACAGCCACAGCCGCTCGTCGTCGACGGCCGTGACCGCCAGCAGGGCGTGCGTGGCGGGCAGGACCTTCTCCGCGCCCAGCGTCACCCGCCCCATCAGCCCCGTGAACTCAAAGCCCAGCCGCTCCAGCACCGCGGCGAACAGCACCACGTGCTCGAAGCAGTAGCCACCGCGCCGCCCGCGCACCAGCTTCTCCTGCACGGACTCCAGATCCAGCAGGATCGGCACGCCCAGCATGACGTCGAGGTTCTCGAAGGGTATGGACGTGACATGTGCCCGCTGCACCCCGCGCAGCACCTCCAGCGTCGGCGCCCGCTCCCCCTCGTAGCCGATCCGGGCCAGATAGGCGTCGAGGTCCAACTCGTCGCCGTGCCATCCGTTTCCAGCGTCCGTCTTCGTCATGGCTCCAGCCTTCGTGGTCAAGGGTTCAACGTTTCCGCTGCTCAGACCGTAGACGGCCGGTCCTCTCCGGACCTCTGCCAGGAGGCCCTGTCGCCCTCGCCTTTTGGACCTAGGACCGGGGACCCACTCGGCTGTCACCCGCGTCCCCTCATGCGCGCGCCGGGCATTTCCCCGGTCCGGGCACGGAACTCAGTAGCGCATCTGTTTACGTACTGTTTAATATGGTGCTTCGTTCCAGAAAATGCTCAACAAGGGGTCATCTCACTTGAATTCGCGCAGAATCGCAGCCGTCCTCGCCGCGGCCGCGATAGCACCGGCCGTTCTCCTGTCCACTCCGGCCGTCGCGGCCGCGAAGCCGGCCGGCACCGCTCAGGCGACGGAGATCGCCGATCGGCACAGGACGGCGGGCTGGCACGGCCCCGATGTCACCGTCACCGGGCCCGCCACCCTCACCGCCGGGAATTGGGCGGAGCTGAAGCTGACGGTCGACAATCGCCAGGGCGAGACCACCCAGGACTTCGTCACGGACCTCGACATCACCGGGCTGACCGCGGTGAAGACCGGAAAGGTCGACCTCGAATACCGTACCCAGGACGGCACTTGGGACCAGGCCCTCGGAACGGGCCGGTACTTCAGGCTGCGCTGGGGAACCGTGAAGAAGGGTGACACTTTCACGACCGGCCTCCGGGTGCGATTCGCGCCGCACGTCTCCGGCCCTGCCAGGATCATGACGTACGGCAACTCGAACGGCGGCACGGAATTCGCGGACCACCTCTACATGTTCGACGTACTGCCCGCCGGCAAGCAGTAACCAACGCGTACGGGCGGGGCCCCGAGGTACGGCCCGCGCGCTGGAGGGCGCCCCGCCCGGAGACAGCTGAGGTGGTGCGGCGCGCGGGCCGCGCAGGGTGATGTCGCCACGGCACTAGCATGGGGCGATGCGATCCACCGTGGACGAGCACGATGCTGCGGTTGTATGGGATGTCGCGCTGCCGTCGCGGCCCAGCCGGGTGGCGGGCATCAGCATGGCCGGGTTCCACGATCGGGGCCCCGGCCCGGTTGACCAGCGGGTGATCCCGCATCCGGCTGTCACGTTGGTCGTCGAGTTCGGTGACGGCCCACTGGTCGTCAAGGGCGCTGCCGGCCGGCAGCGGGGAAGTCTCGCCGCCGGGTTCCTGCCGGGCGCGGTTCGTGTGCGTGGCGAGAACATCCGGTGCGTGCAGGTGCGGCTGTCCCCGGTGACCGCACACGCCGCGCTGGGTGCCTCCCCGGCGGAGCTGGACGGCAATGTGATCGCCCTGGACGACCTGTGGGGCCGGGACGCGGCGCGGATTCGAGAACGGCTGGGCGAGGCCACCTCGTGGGAGGACCGCTTCGCGAGGCCACCGGCGACCGCATCGTCCGGCTCGACGGCGGGGATGTCCACATCGTCGAGGACGGGCCGCCGACCGCGCCCGCGCTGGTGCTCATCCACGGCACCGCCGGGTCCACCCGCTGGTGGGATCCCGTCATGCCGATGCTGGGTGTCCACCGCGTCGTCCGGATCGACCTTCTCGGGCACGGCAGTTCGGCGAAACCGGCAAGCGGCTACAGCGTCCCGGAGCAGGCGCGCCGCATCGGCGCCGTCCTCGACCGGCTCGGCATAGGCCACGCGGCGGTGGTCGGCCATTCCCTTGGCGGTATGGTCGCCACTTCTCTCGCCGAGCAGCGGCGCGACCTTCGCGACTCGGCCATACGGGACGGGCTGTCCACCGCCTTCACCCGCCCGGTCAGGATCCCGGACCAGATCATCGCCGACGTGCGCGGCATGACCTACCGCAGCTACACCTCGACGGACCGGGCGTCCTCGGCCTACTTGAGGGAACGCGCCATGCCGGAGCGGCTGTCCGGTCTCGGCCTGCCG
The DNA here is from genome assembly GCF_003391135.1 of Streptoverticillium olivoreticuli subsp. olivoreticuli. Classification (GTDB taxonomy): domain Bacteria; phylum Actinomycetota; class Actinomycetes; order Streptomycetales; family Streptomycetaceae; genus Streptomyces; species Streptomyces blastmyceticus. Next base: position 1,184,109 of record NZ_CP031455.1, read on the forward strand.
GTCATGGTGATCCACGGCGCCAGGGACAAGCGGTGGCTGCCGGCCTCCTACGAGAGCTACGCGGCGGTTCCCAGGGCCAGAATCGAGCGGCTCGACGGCGTCGGCCACACCCCCATGTTCGAAGAGCCGACGAGGACCGCAGCCCTCATCCGGGACTTCGTCACCGTCGGCACGGCACACCGACCATGCCCCTCCCCCACACCTGCTCGGCCGGCTTCCCGAGTTGCGGTCCGTCCCGGGCGGCGGGGCATCGGTGCTCCGTCAGGAGCGGTGCGGCTGCTGCTCGGAGATGGCCGGGGCGACGATCGGGAAGGAGGGATCGGGGGCTGTCAGGTAGCCGAACACCGTGTCCGCGTATTCCTGTTTGCCCTCGGGGATCTGGACAATGCCGTCGCGGACGGCGACGTCGAATGCCGTCTTGAAGCCCTGGGGGCCGTACATCAGACCGTTGAGTACCTCGCGGGTCAGCTTGATCACGGTCTGCGGGATCCCGGCGAAGTGATCCTTGCCCGGTACGTAGACGAGAACACCGTTGCGCAGGGTCGTTGTGCAGGTCTCCTCGTCCGCGCCGCCGATCAGCCACTGGAGCACGATCGGGTCGCGCTGTTCGCGGCCGGCCGCGGGGCCGTCGACGGTGCGAGCCAGGGTCGAGAAGTACTGCTCCAAGGACATGCTGAGGGCCAGGTCGCCGGCTTCCTGGTTGGCGGGCCGGTCGATGCCGTGGGCCAGTTCGTGGGCGCCGGTGAGGAAGAAGTTGCGCCAGGTGCCGTTCTCGGAGCCGTAGCCGAGCTGGGTCAGGGCTTGGCGCTGGAGCTCCTTGGCTGCCGCATTGTCCTCGGGGTGGCCGAAGATCACGTGGTTGAGGAGCTCGGCGGTCCAGCGGTACTCGTGGCGGTCGTACGCCTCCTGCGCCTTGGCGACAACGGCGTCGACGCCGCCCATGGCCTCCACGTAGTGCACGCCCGCCTTGGCCGGCGGGAGGTTCCACAGGTGGGCGGGGTTGCCGTCGAACCAGCCGATGTAGCGCTGATAGACGGCCTTGAGGTCGTGGCTGAGGGAGCCGTAATAGCCGCGCGTGTACCAGTGGGCCGCGAGGGACTCGGGCAACTGGAGCTCCTCGGCGATCTCGATGCCCGTCTTGCCGGTGTTGATCAGGCGCAGTGACTGGTCGTTGAGGTAGCCGTACAGGTCCCGCTGGATGCTCAGGAACTCGACGATCTTCTCCTTGCCCCAGCGGGGCCAGTGGTGGGAGGCGAACTCGATGTCGGTGTGCTCGCCGAAGGTCTGGATCGTCTCGGTGAGGTACTTCGACCACGCGTGGGGGTCGCGGACCTGGGCACCGCGCAGGGTGAGGAGGTTGTGCAGGGTGTGGGTGGCGTTCTCGGCGGCGCACAGGGCGCGGGCCTGCGGGAGGTAGATGTTCATCTCCGCGGGGGCCTCGGTGCCGGGCGTGAGCTGGAAGATCAGCCGGATGCCGTCGACGAGCTGGCGGTAGAGGCCGGGCCGCCAGGGGACGACGTCCTTGGAGGACCACTGGTCGCGCGGGACGGGGGCGGTGCCGGTTCCGCCGATGGAGACGTTCGGCGGGACGAGCGTGACCTCGCCGGTGGAGATGGTCAGCCCGAGGCCGGAGCCGACCTGCCCGTGCGGGCTCTTGTCGAGCTTGGCCGCGTACATGTACTCCGAGCGGCGGGCCATGGCCGGGCCGGCGTAGACGTTCTCGCTGACGGCGTGCTCCAGGAAGCCGTCGGGCGCGATGATCGGGATGTCGGCGTCGATCACGTCGTTGTGCTCGTGGAACAGGCCGCGGACGCCGCCGAAGTGGTCGACGTGGCTGTGGGTGTAGATGATGCCCACGATCGGCCGCTTGCTCTCCGTCGTGTCCCGGTAGAGCTTGAGCGCCCACTGGGCGGTCTCGTAGCTGGCGAGCGGGTCGATGACGACGATGCCCGAAGCGCCTTCGATGATGGTCATGTTGGACAGGTCGTAGCCGCGGACCTGATAGATCGCACCGTGCTCGTAGGATGCGACCTGGAAGAGCCCTGCCTGGGCGGTGAGCAGGCCCTGGCGCCACAGGCTCGCGTTGACCGTCGGCGGGGCCTCGGACACCTCGGCGTCGCTCAGGAAGTCGTAGGAGACGAAGTTCCACACGATCCGGTCCCCCTGACGGCGGGCCGGGATCGCGGGGATCGGGGGGAGCGCGAGCAGACCCCGCCGGGCGTCCTCGAAGTCCTCGGCGTTCGGCGGGATCGTCTCGATGATCCGCCGGTTGGCCTCGGCAACTGAAGGGGCAACATCGATCGGCTCATGGAACTCAGGCATACGACAGCCTCCTCGGGCACGCGGGACCACCGCGCGCGGCATGGGATGCGCGTGATGTGCCGGAACTCCGCTGAGGCTATGCCGGGCCGAAAATTGCCTGCAAGGTGCACGAACCGGCCAGGATCCGACGACTCGGACGTGGCCGATTCCTCGTGGTACTCCAGATTTCAGAGATCCTCATCAGCTCGGCACGGGTGTCCTGCTACGCGTGCGCATCCGAGTGTGCTTCTGCGGCCGGGTCCCTCACGAGCTCGACCTGGGGTTTGCCGAGCCCGCCCTTCCAGCGGAAGGCGGAGGGGAGTTCGAGACCGAAGTGGTCGAGGACGCGGGCGACGAGGTGCATGATGATGTCGTCGATGGTCTTGGGGTGGTTGTAGAAGGCCGGCATCGGCGGAAGGATCAGGGCGCCCATGCGGGCCAGGGCCAGCATGTTCTCCAGGTGGATCTCGTTCAGTGGTGCCTCACGAGGGACGAGGACGAGCTTCCTCCGCTCCTTGAGCGTGACATCGGCCGCTCGTACGACGAGGTCTTCGGCGTACCCCGCCCGGATCGCGGCCAGCGTCTTCATGCTGCACGGGGCGATGATCATCCCGTCGGCCGGACAGGACCCGCTGGCTATCGCGGCTGCCTGGTCCGCGGGGCCGTGAACATGGTCGGCCATCGCCCGCAGATCCTGCACGGTGTAATCGGTCTCGTATTCCACGAGCGCACGCCCCCACCGGGTGAGTACGAGGTGGGTCTCCACGTCCAGGGCCCGCAATGCCTGCAGGGTGCGCACGCCGATGATGGCACCCGACGCGCCGGTCATGCCGACGATGAGGTTCACGACCGTACCTTTCCGTCGTCGATTGCGGCACCCGCGGGAGAAGCGGTGTGCGGCGGCCGGTCGCCGAGCGACCAGGCGATGCCGTGCAGGAGTCCGTGCCGGCTGACGACCATCGTTTCCTTGCCGGTGTGCTTCATCGTGGCGCGCACCACCAGCGCGCTCGCGACGATCACGTCCACCATGTCCGGGTGCATGCCGGGGATCCGGGACCGCTGCGCCGCCGTGGTCCCCAGCAGATCGGTCACCACTCGGTCCACCTCGTGGTAGGTCAGCCATCCGGGGCGGCTTCCGGACGAGGAGAACGGCCGTGCCCAGGCGATCGCCGCCACTGTGGTGACCGCTTCGGAGGCTCCGATCAAGGTGGCGTCCTGCCACCCCGGCAACGCCGCCAGCGCCTCGTCGAGCCCGGTCTCAATGGCCAGCTCGGCCGCGGCGATCTCCCGCGGTACCGGCGGATCGGTGCGCAGACAGTGTTCCGCGATCCGTACGCATCCGAGGTCGGCGGAGACGACATGCTCGGCGTCCGAGGATCCGAGGGCGAACTGGGTCGAGCCGCCGCCGATGTCGGCCATCAGGTACGGGGCCTCGACCCCACCGGTCAGGGCGCGGGTGACTCCCGCGAAGGCCAGGTGGGCTTCCTGTCCGCCGGACAGCACCTCGCTCCTCAGGCCGAGCGTGTCGCTCACCAGGGCCAGAAACTCCTCGCCGTCGGCGGCGCCGCGCGAGACCCAGGTGGCACACATCCGGACGCGCTCGACACCGAACGCGGTGATCAGCGCCGCATAGTCGGCCAGGACCGCACGCGCTCGGCCGACGGCCTCCCGCGCCAGTCTCCCGGTGCGACCGACGTCCTGCCCCAGGCGGATGATGTCGAATCGTTCCACCACCTCGACCATCCGCGCGTCCGGGCCGTGCTCCGCCGAGGGCAGATCGGCCACGATGAGCCGGATCGAGTTGGTGCCGCAGTCGATCGCCGCCACCCTGGTGTACGCGCGGCCGGACAGCGCGTGCCGCCGGCGTGATGCGCCGCCGTCGGCTGTCCGGTCCTGTGCCACGAGGGCCGGGACACCGACCGGCCCGCTGTCGGCACGAGGTTGCCGGAAGCCCGGCGCCAAGGCGGCCGGGTCGACGTAGTGGATGTCGATTTTGGTCATCCAGTCGTCCTCCGGCAGGGACCCGATGACGTAGATCTTCTTCCCGGCGCCCGCGGCGTAGCCGAGTTCCCAGGCACAGTCATGGCCGATCGGCGGCTGGCAGATGACGCAATCAGCTTCGTCAATGGCCTGCCGGCACGCCAGGGCGCCGTCGGGGAATCCGAACGAACCGGCCTTGTCCTTGGGCAACCACAGGGGTAACCCGAGGATGCCGGCGAGGCGTTCGGCGTCACGGGGGTCGGTCTGCTCGTTCTTGCACTTGGCGCAGTAGTAGGCATGCGGCATACGGATCGCTCCTCCAGTCGGGCCGTTCATGACGTTCCTGGACCGGGCTTGCCATGGAGTAGACGGTTTACGACGTTCTGATTCGCCGTGCTCGCGAGCTCCATGAGGGTATGCATGGACCGGCGCCGTTTGGAAGCGGGCCGTAGGGGCGCGCCACATGGCCCGAACATCGGCAAACGACTCCGGAGAAGTCAACGCGGCCATGCGGCTTCCGCGCACTCAACTGGTGTTGGCCGGAGGCGACTTGCGGCACCCGCCCCGCCGAGCTATCTTCCTGCTAGTCAAATTTGATTAATCGCCCACGGATCCACGACACGACAGCACGGAGGAAAGAGCATGACGATCCCGCCCGACACCGCCTACCAGCCCACCGACGAGGAGCTGGCGAGCATCGAGAAGTGGTTCGCCGACTACGACACCGCCGCGGGCCGGCGTGACATCGAGCGCATGGCCGACCTGGCGGTCTTCCCGCTCAACCTGGTGAGCGACGACGCGGCGGGGCAGGGCGCGAGCGCCCAGTGGGACCGGCAGCGGTTCATCGACGCCATGACCCGGGTGATGGGCGACGGCGCCGAGGACATCACCTTCGAGTCCACCCGCACACCGGTCTTCCTCGGCCCCGCGATCGCCGTGGTCTTCACCGACTCGGTGATGACCGCCGACGGGCACACGCAGCGGCTCCGCTACGCCGATGTCCTGATCCGGCGAGACGGTTCATGGGCGTTCCAGACGATGATCCAGGGCGGATGGGGCGACCAACTGCGCTGAGCGGGGCCAGGCCCTTGGACCGGGCCCCCGATCAGGAAGGGCGCTTTCGCGCGGTGACGTAACTGAACGGCTCGGAGACTCCGGCACTGTGGTGGCCGGCAGCCGCGAGAGCCAGGGCCAGACGCTTATGTGGTGTGAGGCCCAGGCCCGCGGTGGCGTGCAGAGCGCCGAGTGCGAACTCGTCCCCGCACCCCACGGCCGCGTATCCGTCGGCGGGCTCGGCTATCTGGTAGTCCTCGTAGACGGCGAACAGGCGGCCGTATATGCCGACGAGGAACGTCCCGGCCTTCTCCTGTTCGGAGTCCTTGCGCGACCAGCCGCCGCTCTTGAGGCAGGTGCGCAGTCTGTCGACGAAGACGGTGGTCATGAACCGGTCCAAGTCGCCCTTGGGCTTGGGCGCTTTGAACGCGTGGTGCAGCAGCTGGCCCATGCGGAAGCTGGTGGTGAAGCCCATGGCGTACGGGCCGTTGCGGAAGACCTTCGGATCCCGGCGGATGGTGAGGCTCAGGCCACAGACACCTGCCGAGTCCCCGCCCAGATGCACCCGCGCGTTGTGCACGAGCCCGACGATCACGGTCATGGTCTCCCCCTCCGCTGCGCCACCCTTCTCGATACTGCGCCCGGCGAGACGGGCGGAAACCGGGCGACGGAAGGGGGCGCGGCTCCCCGCTTCCGTCGCCCCAGCCGCGCGCTCAGCCGACGGCAGCGCCGAACCACTTGGGCAGCTGACCGAGCAGATCCTGCTGATCCTCACCGACCCACGCCACGTGACCGTCCGGCCGCAGCAGCACCGCGGGCACGTCCAGTTCCTCGCTGACGTCGACGACGTGGTCGACCCGGTCCGCCCAGCCCTCCACCGAGAGCCGGCCGGTCTGGTCCAGCAGCAGTCCGCGGCCGCCGTGCATCAGCTCGTAGAGGCGCCCCTCCTTCAGCTTCACGTCCCGCAGCCGCTTGCCGAGCAGTTCGTGGCCCTCGCCGAAGTCGTAGCGGACCTCGACCGCGGTGACCATCCCGGTCACGTACCGGTTCACCTCCTCGAAGTCCATCAGCTTCGCGAACAGCTCCCGCAGCGCGGTCGCACCCGGATCGGTACCCAGCAGCGCCATCTGCGCGCGGGTGTTGTCCAGTACGGCAGCGCCCACCGGGTGCCGTTCGGCCTGGTAGCTGTCCAGCAGCCCTTCCGGCGCCCAGCCGTCGACCGCGGCGGCCAGCTTCCAGCCGAGGTTGAACGCGTCCTGCACGCCGAGGTTGAGCCCCTGCCCGCCGGTCGGCGGGTGGACGTGCGCCGCGTCGCCGGCCAGCAGCACCCGGCCGACCCGGTAGCGCTCGGCCTGTCGGGTGGCATCGCCGAACCGGGAAAGCCAGCGCGGCGAGTGCACGCCGAAGTCGGTGCCCGCGATCGCCCGCAACTGCTGCTTGAACTCCTCGAAGGTCGGCGCGGTCGCCCGGTCCTCGGCCACACCGTCGGCGGGCACGACCACGCGGTACGTCCCGTCCCCGTTCGGGATGGTGCCGAACCGCAGTTGGGTCTTGCGGACTTCCTCGACGACGGCGGCAACCGTCGCCGGATCCTCGGTCATCTCCATGTCACCCAGCAGCGTCTCGACCTTGGCGGGCACGCCCGGGAAACCCACACCGATCCCCTTGCGCACCGCGCTGCGGGCGCCGTCACACCCGACGAGGTAGCGCGAGCGCAGCTGCGTGCGGTCCGCCAGCTCGACGGTCACCCCGTCCTCGTCCTGGCTCAGCCCGACCACGTCGCAGCCGCGCCGGATCTCGGCACCGAGTTCAAGGGCGCGCTCGTCGAGCAGCCGTTCGGTGACCGGCTGCAGGGTGGAGAGGCCGTACGGATGAGCTGTGTCCAACCGGTCCGGCCAGTCCTTCATGATGCCGCCGAAGAGACCGCCGACCTGGAACTTCTCACTGACCGCGAGGAACCGGTCCAACAGACCACGCTGGTCCATCAGCTCGACGCTGCGCGCGTGCAGGCCGCGCCCGCGGGTCTCCTTGGTCGGCTCGGTCAGCTTCTCCAGCACGACCACGTGCACGCCGTGCAGCCGCAACTCACAGGCCAGCATCAAACCGGTCGGTCCGCCGCCGACCACGATCACGTCAATCATGAAGTCCCCCATTTAACGAGATTGATCTTCGGCCAGCCGCTCCGCGCGGTCCGGCGGCGCGCTCGCCGCACCTCCGCGCCTGTCGTTTCCGCAGGTCATGGCCTTGGCAGACCATTCTGCGGCACGACCCGGGCCTTGCCGCAAGGCCCCCGGTGCGCTATACATTGAGAGTGGCAAGGAGTGGGTAACTCCTTGCCTTTGCCTTTTGTCGTCCGCTCTGGACGGACAGGCTCCTCCCGAAGCGCCGACGCGTCGCGTACGGCGGCGACATCACTTCAGGACGTTGCCCGAACTTACGGGTAAACCCGGGTGGCATGCTGCCGACGAGGCACAGGCCTGGACCTGCGTCCCCGATGCCTGACGGTTGGCGGGGAGCCGGATTCCCGATCCGACTGAAGACGGGATGGGCATCGTGTGATCCTGTGCTTCGACCCGACGAAGGGAAGCCTCCATGTACCAGCCACCAGCCGAAGCCTGTTCACATCTCGCTATTCGGCCCACCCTCGACAGGGGGCTGGGTGTGTTCGCACTGCGCGACTTCGTGGCCGGAGATGTCGTGCTCGCCGGGCGGCCGCTGGCGGAGCTCGCTGAGCGGACGGACCATTCGTTCCAGGTCGGTTGGGAGACCCACGTCGAGCTGGATGCCCCGGCGCGGCTGGCCAATCACTCCTGTTCACCGAACACCGGGGTCCGAAACAACGCTGCGGGAGGATACGACTTCATAGCCCTCCGCGATATCGCGCCCGGCACCGAAATCTGCTGGGACTACTCCTCCACCGAGTGGGAGAGCATTGCCGTTCCCAGCTGCTCCTGCGGCAGCGCATGCTGCCGCGGCGCCTCCCGCGGCTTCCGGCACTTGACGAGCGAACAGGTAGCCGGCCTTCACGGATTCGTTGCCGACTACCTCTCGCCCTCCGTTGCCCGGGCCGCTGTCGCCGAGAACACTCCGACGAGCTGAACACGGCCCGAACACCTGATGCGACGGGCCGGCACCGCGTCGGCAGGATGTCGGCCGTCCGGCGAGGCTTTCGGTGATCTGTAGGCGATGTGTCGGGGGCCGCTGGAACCGTGGGTGTCGAGCTGTCCCGCAGGGCAGTCGCAGTCGCCTTCAACAGCAAGGGAGCCCCGCCGCCATGTCGTCCACGTCCTCCACCCCGCCCTGGGATGTCCAACGGCTGCCGCGTGCCGATGGCAGCGTCTTCCTGGTCACCGGCGGCAACGCCGGCATCGGGTACTTCGTCGCGGAGCAGTTGTCCGCGACCGGAGCCACTGTCGTACTGGGCAGCCGGAATCCCGCGAAGGCCGAAGTCGCCACAGCCTCGATCCGCTCGCGTGTCCCTGGCGCGCGGGTGCGGGCCGTACGGCTGGACCTCGCCGACTTCTCGTCGCTCGGAACAGCGGTGGAATCACTGGATGTGGAATGCCTCGACGCGGTGGTCCACAACGCCGGCGTCGCGCTCGACGCCCCGGCGCGCCGGGAGACCGGGGACGGTCACGAGCTCATGTTCGGCACGAACCACCTCGGGCACTTCGCGCTGACCCATTGGCTGATGCCGCTGCTGTCGGCCGCATCGGTGGCCCGCATCGTGACCATGGGCAGCTTCGCGGCGAAGTCCGAGCGGCTCGACCTCGACGACCTGCAGTCCCGGAAGGACTACCGGCCCAAGCGCGCCTACGGACGCTCCAAGCTGGCGCAGATGTACTTCGGCCTCGAGCTCGACCGCCGCCTGCGCGCTGTCGACAGCACGGTGGCAAGCGTGGTGGTCCATCCCGGCGGCGCGCTGGACTCCCTGACCCCGTCACGGCCGCCAGTCCATGTGCGGACCGCTGGCGCGCGGCTCTGCGGTGCGCCGGCCGCCCTCCTCGTCCAGGGCAAGCACGCCGGCGCATGGCCCGCGGTCCGAGCGGTGCTGGACCCCACCGTGCGCGGAGGGCAGTTGTGGGGACCGCGCGTCTTCAGCCTGCGCGGCAAGCCCCACCGTGAACGGGCGTGGAACCACCTCACCGACACCTCCGTAGCGGCGCGGTTGTGGGACGCCAGCCGTGACCTGACCGGCGTCGACCTCGGCGTCATCCCCGGACAGCCCCAGGCGCGCTGACCGGCAAGCGTGCTCAGGTTGGTCAACTGTGGGGTTCTGGCCGCGCATCCGTGATGGCTACGCCTGGAAGCCCGCGAGGCTGCGGTCATCCTCCTCTCCAACCTTGACGAGCTGCTGGCTCGCTACACGGCAGCTCTGAAGGCTCACGACATACCCATCCCCTTCCACCAGGCTCCCTGATCGCCCAGTTGCAGCACGTGCTCGCAGAGGTTGCGGTTGTCCGATGTCAGTGGTGCTGGGCCATGTGGGCGAGGGTCTGGGCGGCGCTGTCGGGGGAGAAGGCGCTGTTGATGCCTTCTGCGGCTCCTTCGGCTGCCCCGATGGAGCGGGGCAGCAGGACGGTTTCGTAGGCGCAGATGGCGTCGTCGATGGTGGGGCTTTCGATGAGGGCGTGGGCGAGGTCGGCGCCGTCGAGCATGGCGAGGTTGGCACCCATGCCGGAGAAGGGGGACATGAGGTGGGCGGCGTCGCCGAGGAGGGTGACGCCGGGGGCGTGGGTCCAGGTGTGAGGGACGGGCAGGGCGAACAGGGGCCGGTTGGTGTAGCCGGTGTCGGTGGCGGTGATGAAGCCGAGCAGGTCGGGGCTCCAGCCGATGAACTTTTTCAGGAGGGCCTCGCGTACGGCGGTGGTGTCGGTCAAGTCGAGGCCGGCCTGCTGGTGCCAGTCCTGTGCGGTGCGCATGCCGACGTAAACGCGGATGTGTCCGCCGCTGTTGCGCTGGGCGACGAAGCCCTGGTTGTCGTGGAGGGCCATCATCGTGCCGTGGCCGGTGAGTGCGGCGAGGCGGGGGTGGCGGGTGTCGGCGTCGTTGAGTCCGGTCTCGACAAAGGTGACGCCTGTGTAGAGGGGCGTCGCGTCGGACAGGAGGGGGCGGACCTGGGACCAGGCTCCGTCGGCTCCGATGACGAGGTCGGCGTCGGTGCTGGTGCCGCCTGCAAAGCGCAGGCGGTGGGTGCCGTTGCCGAGGGGTTCGGCGCGGGTGAGTTTGTGTCCCCAGCGCACGGTGTCGGGTTCGAGGGAGCCGAGGAGGAGGTCGCGGAGCTGTCCGCGGTCGATCTCTGGGTTGCCTTCGGCGGTGTCGGCCTCGGGCGGGATCGCGTCGAACAGGATGCGGCCGTCGCGGCTGACCAGGCGCATCTGCTGGCCTTCGGGGCGGGCCTGGGCGAGGAAGTCGTCCCAGAGGCCGGCCTCGCGCAGGGCGTGCTGGCCGGAGCCGGGGTGCATGTCGAGGGTGCCGCCCTGGTCGCGGGCGGCAGGGGAAGTGTCCAGGTCGTAGACGGCCGCGGTGATGCCGTGCTGCTGCAGGATGCGGGCGCAGGTCAGGCCGCCGGGGCCGGCGCCGATGATCGCGATGCGGTGGGTGGGCATGGCTGGTCACGCCTTTCGGGCAGAGGGGAGCATGCGGAACGGGCCGGGCTGTGCCACGCGGCCCCGCCACTCCAGAAGAGCACATCAACTCAATAAGTGCAACGACACAACTTTTGAAGTTGGGCAACCGAGTGTGTAGGGTTGTGGCATGACCGACACGACGACCGGCACCCCGGCGACAGCACCGGCGGGGCGCCGCGAACGCAAGAAGGCCGCCACCCGCCAAGCCCTGGCCGACGCCGCTCTGCGTCTCTTCGTTGAGCGGGGATACGAGCAGGTCGGCATCCGTGAGATCGCGGACGCCGCTGACGTGTCCACCACCACGCTGTTCAAGCACTTCCCGGTCAAAGAAGCCCTCGTCTTCGACGAGGACGCCGACCAGGAAGCCCGTCTGCTCGCCGCCGTACGCGAGCGACCCCTAGGCGAGTCCATCCCCGCGGCCCTGCGCGAGCATGCCCTGCGCTACCGCGTCGCGGCCGTGGAGAACGACGCCGCTTTCACCGCGTTCGTCGAGCTGGTGGACAACACCCCGGCATTGCGGGACTACGCCCAGCGCATGTGGTTGCGCCACGAAACCGCCCTCGCTCGCGCCATTGCCGAGGAAAGCGGACTTCCGACCGACGACCCGGCCTGTGCCGCCCTCGCCCACTTCGCCCTCGAAGCACCCCGGACCGCCCGCACCGGCCAGGATCCTCGCCAGGCGGTCACACGCGCCTTCGACCTCCTGGAGAAGGGCTGGGGCGCCGCTGTCTCCAGGGGATGAGCGCCTGACGCCGGGCCCATCCTCGGGAGCCCGGCACACCCTCCGCCATGATCGCTTCCCATGACGGAGGGCTCAGGGAGAAGTGCGGCGGCCGCGACGGTGAACGATCACACACGCGATGTACTGCAACGGTTCGCCGCCCACGGACTGGCCGGCCTGAGGGGCGCCGCCCGCCCAGGCCGGCCGCGTCGCGGTGATCGCCACGGCCACAGGCATCCCGACCGGCCCAGCCGCGACCTGGACCCACGCGGCGATCTACCCCTCCCATCCCGCTACTCCGGGCCGGGCCGGAGCAGCGAGTTCGAGTAACCGCCGTCCCGGCGACTTCACCAGCCGGGACAACCTGAGCAATGGTCTCACCGCCGCCTTTCAATTCCTCTGTGGCCATGGGCCCCAAGACTTCGCGTTGCTGCGTGGCTGGTCACGCGGTGCCCCGCGCCCCTCACAGCGACGCCGGTCCCGCACCGGACGCGTTCGGTAGGGAAAGCTACGGCGTCCAGTACCCGTGGACCGGCGAGATCTCCGGCTGTGAACCCTGCGGCAGGCCCACCTCCTGGGCCACCGGCATCACGATCCCCATGAACTTCTCCATGGCCTCCTCCGACTCCCACAGGTTGTAGACCAGCAGCCCCGAACCCGTCGGAACGCACACGTGCGAGAGACAGCCCTCGAAGGGGTTGCCGGGCAGCGCCTGGAGTTTGCTGTTCAGGGCGTCATACTGATCAGTCGTCACGCCCGCCAGCTCGGCCTTCACCAAGATCGCCATCGAGATCTCCTCCGCGCGCCCGGCACCTGCGCACCGCCACCATGACGGTCCATGCCAGAGCCAGCACACCACGTACCCCTGCGGGCGGCATCCGGCGCGCGGATGCACGGGGTGTCCAGGGCGCACGCCCCTTCCAAATCCTTGGAACACTCCACTGTGCGCGCCACAGGGATCTCTTGAACAACACGCCCACGAACGATCAGAGCGAGGCGGTCTCGACCGGACCCTGAAGGAGGGTGTCGGCGGCGGCCATCTCGCACAGGCCGGTCTTCCTGAGACGGTCCACGGCCTTGAGGCCGATGCCGCGGCCGCCCATGGCCCACCCACGCTGATGTTGTTCTTGCCCATCGGGCGGGGCGGCCAGAGCGGCTGCCTCAACTGGTGGCCCTGCTGGCGGCGTACGGCGCTCATGGGGTCGAGACGCGTGTGGTCCGGCGTGGACTGTCGGACTATTCACCCGATCGAGCTCTGGCCGGTCCGCTACGGCGGGCGATAGCTTCACTACTTACCGTAGGGGGGTCGGGTGGGCCGGCCTCCGCCGGCTCTTCCAGGGGGAAGACATGCGATTCTCATTGCTCAACCGCGCCATGGCCGTGACAGCGGCCTGCCTCGCGGCCTTGGCCGCGACTCCGGCCTCCGGGCATGCGGCTGAGACGAGAACGGCATCGGCTCCGCACGTGATGATGCGTCAGGAGAAGAACTATCAAGTCGAGGTGGACAACTTCTCCAACCAGGCTTTCGACGAGATCGCGCTGGCTTTCACTCGCAACAGCACGCCCGTCACCCAGATCCTCCACCAGTTCAACGTGCCGGCCTCCAGCGTGATCATCTTCGATCTCGGACCGTGCTCCGACGTCAAGCAGTACGCGGTCAGCGGACTCGTGGGCGGCGAGCGCAAGTTCACCACCGGTGACGTCGACGCCGATCCCGTCGGCTGCGACGACATCGTCACCATCCGGAACACGGCAGCACTCGAAATGCACAGGAAAGTCCGATGAGGAGCGCGGTCAAGGCGGTCTGCGCCACATCACTGGCACTCGTCGCGGCGGTCGCACCTGCCTCGCCGGCTTCGGCCGTACGCCAGGCAACCGCATCGAACTACCGGGTTGATGTCGTCAACCACTCGGGCTTCGGTCTGGACGAGGTCGACCTCGCCGTCGCGCGCTTCAGCGACCCGACCATCCGGCTGCAGACTCAGCGCCACGTGGTGTCAGGAGCCACAGCGAGCTTCGATCTCGGCCCCTGCTCCGACGTCCGGCAGTTCGCAGCCAGCGCCTACATCGGCACCCGCGAGGTCCTCCACACCCGAGACATCAGCCCCAGCCCGAACTGTCACACCCAAATCGAGGTCACACACACATGAGCACGGCGAGGAGGGAGGGCCGGATGAAGCACCGTATGAGCATCCTGCTCGCGCTGCCCGTAGCAGCGCTGCTCACCACCACAGCGGGCGTAGCGCCGGCATACGCGGCGAACGGCCGCTTCATTTTCGAGAACTCGGTCAGCCGAACGGGAGAGATGAACAGCCCGCCCTCGGGCAGGTGCATCAAGTTCCCCTATCCGGTCATCCGGGTCACCAACGCGACCAACCAGAAGGCTCACCTCTTCCAGGACGCCCAGTGCAGCACAAGAGAAATTGCCGTCGTGGCGGCCGACCCCGGAACCGGGAGGGGCACGGCGTGGAGTAAGCCGGACGGAACCCCTTCCGCGCTGGCAGTGAAGTTCGACTGCGACCTCGTCGCCTGCTCCTGAGCCACATCCTCCTGGGGCCGGCCACCGAATCGCCGGCAACACGTGCGGCCCGAACCGTGACGTCCTGGCCGCACGTCCAAAACCACACCGGATCCGTGGGAACAACTCGCCGCTACTGGAACGCGCAGGTCGTCGACGTCACCTGCTCGCGTCCCGATAGGAGGCCCGGTGCCGGGCACGCCCACGGCCCGGCCGGTGTGCTCGACGCTTTCGTCGAAGGCACGGACGTGGTGACCCTGCTGCTCGGCGGCGGTGGGCACGCCCAGCCCCTCGGTGACGACCGCCGGTGCCTGGGACAGCCCTTCGAAGAACCGGACGCGATGCCTGCCGCTGTCCCAGTAGGTGATCTGTGAGCCGCCTCCCAGGCCGGAGGACTGGGGTTCCACCACCGCCAGGACCGCCTGTACCGCGACGGCCGCGTCGGCGGCGCTGCCGCCGTCACGGAGCACTCCGCAGCCGGCCGCGGCCGCCGAAGGACTGGCAGCCGCGACCATGAACCTCTCCCCGCGAGCCGGCCCGGCACGATCCGACCCGCACCCCGGCCGGCCCGTCGCAGAGGAGGCGGACACAAGGGATGCAGGGCTGCCGCGGAGCACTTGGGGGGCTCTCGCACCCGGCGTGAGCAGCGGGCAGGTGAGCAGGCCGACGAACAGGAACAGGGCAGCGCGCGTACGGCGATGAGCGGTCACGACCAAGTGGATACCCAACTCCGCCGACGGCCCCGCACCCGCGGATCGGCCCCGCGAACAGTCGGCGGCGTCGTAGGCGCCCGTTCGGCCTCGGCGGTGAGGGGGACGGTCCTGGCGGACGAATCCGGCGAAGCCCCGTGGCGGGCCGACCCCTTGGGCCCTCCCCCGCCTCGAATCACCGGAAGGCGCAGCCGAGTTGGTCACGGTGGCCTAATGTTCGATACCGGTCACCGGGAGGGGTACAAGTGAAGAAGAGACGACTGTCGAGTCTGCGTCGGGCGGTCTGCCTGGCCGTGGTGCTGTCGGCGCTCGGGGCGGGGACAGCGGTCGCCGCACCGTCGGCGCGCCCGACCGAGGTGGGCTCGACAGCGGTCGGCGGGTCACCGGAGGCGGTGGCCGTGAGCCCTGACGGGAAACAGGCGTTCGTAATGATCGACGACAGCGACAAGGACGGCCCCACCGCGCTGGTGAAGGTTGTCGACACCGGCACCGGCGCCATCAAGGCCACGCTCCCGCTGCCCAGGAGCAACGCTCTCATGGCCGGTCAGGTGGCGGTCGGTCGGGACGGCAAGCGGGCCTACGCCCTGGCCGGGCAGACGGTGACGGTCATCGACGCTGTTGCCGACACCGTGCTCCGCACCTTCGCCGTGCCCGATCAGCCGCGCCCGGCGGGCTGGGCGCCGGGCCTGCTGAAGTCGGTGGCGGTGAGCCCGGACGGCGCGTCGCTCTACGTCAGCCAGGACGGGGCGAGGACCTACCGCCAGGGCGGTCCGAGCCGGGTCATGGTGTTCGCCGCGGCGACCGGGGCCTTCACCGGCTCGGTGGACATCAACAACCAGTACGTGAACGACGTCCTCGTCCACCCGGGCGGGAAGGACGTCTACGTCAGCGGCGGCGCCGGGCTGGTGCACCTCGACGTCGCGGCCACCCCGCCCACCGTGGTGCGGACGGTTGCCCAGCCGCCCGGTGAGAGCGGCACGAGCGGTGCGACGATCAGCGCGGACGGCAGCAGGATCTACGACGTCGTCAACAACCTCGGCTATGTCCGAGTGATCAGCACGGCAGGCGACGGCACACTGGCCACGATCGCGGTCGTGCAGGGTTACGCCGACCTGCGGAACCCGATGCTGAGCCACGACGGCACCAAGCTGTACGTCGTCAACGACGACATCAACGGGCCCTCGGTGGCGGTGGCGGACACGGCCACCCGCACGCTCCTCGACCCGTTCGCCGACGTCGAAGCCACCGACGTCCGGGGCGCCGCGATCAGCGCCGACGACAGCACGCTCTATCTGGCGGGCAGTGGGACGCTGCAGTTCCTCACGGTCCGGTAACCGGCAGCGGCCGGGAAGCGGACGCCGGGGCGGGCCGGGCTTCCACGACACACGCCCGTGGAGGGGGTACTGGCACCACGGCCGGAAGGCCTGGTGCCGGGGTCGCGTCTCCGGGCAAGGCTGCCGGCCCAGATCGTCAACCGGGCCGTCCGGCCCACATCACCGGATCAAGTCCGGACTGTCCGCACACTGGTCGCCGGCCTGCCCGTACACCTCGGCGTCCAGCAGGGAGCACTCTCCTTTCTCGCGCGCACTTCGGCATCCGTATGACCCGGCAGCGTGTCACCGCGGGCGGTCGGAGAACTCGGCCGCGAGCAGCCACAGGAGTGCGCCCCACTTCTCAGGTTTGTCGACCGCGCCCGCCTCGGCGTAGCCGCGCAGCACGAGGCGGCGCAGCGTCCGCTCGTAGTCGGCCCGTTCGGGCCAGTCGGCGGGCAGCAGGTCCACCAGGTCGCTCTGGATCTCGATCGCCCGCCCCAGCGCGTCAGGGTCGGCGAGCTTCTCGTACCCGGTGCAGAAGCTCCGGACGGCGTTGTCCAGGAACCAGATCCGCCACCCGAACGACACGGATGGCAGCGACGGGCAGGCGAGCGTGGCTTCGACGGCTTCGGCCACGGCGGCGAATGCCTCCGCGGTGGGCGCCGCCTCGAACGCGTCGCATGCTTCGGCCATCCGCGCCGCGGGTGCGTCCATGGCTGCCTCGGCTTCGGCCCGGGTGGGCCTGCGGGGGGCCGGTGGGACGGGCGGCTTCAGGATCTCCGGCCACGGCTTGGCCTCGAAGTTGTGGAGCACCCGCATGACGTCCCGGGTCATCGCGCCGGAGGTGAGGAACGTGGGCAGGTCGACGAGGTCGAAGCGGATCTTGCCGCGCTGGGCCTGAAGGGCCCGGGCCGCGCGTTCGGCGGTGGTCCGGGCGGTCGGGACGATGACGACCGGCGAGGAGCACTCGGGGCGCAGCATCAGGTAGGCCACTCCTTCGAGTTCGGAGTTCGCCACGGTCATCGTCACCGGCCCGCGCCGCTCGTCGAGACCCATGACCGGCAGTTCGACGAAGAGGGCCCAGTGGGGGGTCCGGTGCTGGAGGAGGACGACGCGCCTCCGCCTGGCCAGTCGCGGGTCGTCGAGCAGGATCCCGGCGAGGTCGGCGCCGTCGCGTACGCACAGCGTGGTGTCGTCGTCGAGTTCGTCGAGCCACTCGCGGAGCCACGGGGGCGAGAGGTGGCAGGCGCGGTTGTCCTTCCAGGGCGAGATGAACCACAGTGCCGTCTCGCCCTGGCGCAGCCACATCGGGTCGGTGCCGAGCGGTTCCACGCCCGGCACCGGGAGAGGGAGCGCGTTGTGCTGCACTTCCACGAGTGGGTAGCCGTGCAGCCCGTCGGTCGGGGGGTCCACCTCGATCATGCCGTGAGTGGACGTGGTGTAGGTGAGGAGTACCGACATCATGGCCGGTTGCAGTCCGGGCATGGCCGCCGTCGGATGCTCCCATGTCGTTTCGAGCCGGTCGCGTTCCTGTTGTGGCAGTGATGGGTCGGTGACGAGGGGGCGGATCACGTCGCGGACGAGCCCGCCCAGCCATGCGGGCGACGGGGCGTCCGTCGGCACCCATCCGTACCGGAACGGCTTCCCGTCGACGCGGACATGGTCGCAGATGCGGGCGGCGGCGGCCGGTTCACCGGAGGCCATGCTCCGCAGGACCTCGTCGGGCTGGTCCCTCAGGGCGCGGCACAGGGCGGGGAAGCGTCGGTCCGGCCGGTTGCGCGGAGTGTGGAACCAGCGCTCGGCACGTTCCGGCCGGTGGAGCCCCTGCGGCCGCCACGCGTCCAGGACGGGGACGGACAGTGCGAGCTTGCCGATGGTGAAGACGAGTTGCTGTTTGGTCTCCAGGGGCAGGTCGCGGGCGCGCAGCCACTCCAGGGCGTCCGCGGCGTCGAGGTAGTCCCGTGGGTGCCGGGCCCGGTAGGCCGCCATCTCCGCGTCCTCGACGGTGAGGCCGGGCAGGAATGTCGCGACTGCCTCCTGGGTGAAGCGTGAGGCGAGGATCCCGGCCTCGAGCAGTCGCGCGCATCTGTCACGCAGCGGTCCGGGTGGGTAGGGGTCCAGGGCGGACGGGCTCAGGGCCAGCAGGACCCAGCCCAGCTGAGTGGATTTCAACAGCACGTCGTGCGCGGTCTCGTGCGCGAGGATCTCGTCGAGCGTGTCGCCGTGGACGATCCGGTCGATGCTGACGAGGATGCGGCCGCTCTGGCACAGCCCTGCCCAGTCCCGGCTGAATTTGAGCAGGCGGGTGGTGGAGTCGGGCATGGTGGACCTCTCAGTCGGCGTCCTCGCCCGGTGCGGCCGGTTCGTGGACGTAGCGGACGCCGGTGAGCGGCACGCCCTGGGACCAGAACCGCGACAGCCTGCGGTTGAGCGTCTCCTCGGCGGCCGAGTCGGCGGGCAGTTGCAGGTGCAGGGCGGTGAGGACGTCGAAACGGTGCAGGTCGAAGGCTGCCGACAGTGCTTCCGCGTAGCCGAGAGCCGCCGCCACGGCACCGCGGTAGGCGACCCAGGCCAGCGCGAGGAGTACGCCCGCACTCACCGGCCACCAGCCGCTGCGGATGAGCAGGAGGACGCTCAGCAGCCCCGTGAAGCCCGCCGTGACGCTCAGGCGGCAGGCCAGGTCGAGCTGGTTGCGCCGGTCGTCGACGACCGCGCGCATCCGGTCGCCGAGCACCGGGTAGAGCCGGGGCCACCACGGCACCGCGTCCGCGCCGTACGCCGATCCCGCGCTCGCCTCACCGGCGCGCAGCGCGTTGCCGAGCCCGGTGGGCAGCAGCGGCACCGTATCGGGCGGGTAGCGGCGGCCGAGTTGCCAGGCGGCGACGAGGGCCCGCTGCCGCTCGGCTTCCGTGGGGTTCGATGGAACCTCCGCGTCCAGGGCGAGGCGGCGCTGGACGCGCTCCTGTCCTTTCACCGCGAGCCGCGTCAGGGCGCCGGTTCCCCGCGGCCAGTACCCCTCGAGGAGTCGGACGAGCGGCAGTTGCAGCGGCTGCAGGAAGGCCGCGACGAGCAGCACGATGACGGCGAGCACGGCGAGCTCTGCGGCCGACAGGCCGTGCAGACGGTCGAGCGCGCGGCCCGGATCGATCCTGCCGGTCCGCGTCCGCGCCGCGAGCAGGGCCGTCACGTACAACACGGCGACGTAGGACGGCAGATAGCTGACGACCGCGAACCGCGACGCGGTGAACTGGCCGACGCCCTTCGCGATGCCGGATGCGTCACTCATGTGCCGGCCTCGCGCAGTTCCAGCGGCACGTGATGCTCAGGGCACGACAGTGGTGTGGTCGGGTAGCGCGCGACGAGCACCGTGGTGTCCCCCTGCGGGCAGCGGAACTCCAGGAGCGTCCAGGACACCGGGAGGCCGGGAAGCGTGGCGCCGTCGCCGGTGCCGAGGGCGAAACCGCCCGCTGTCTCGCGCGGACCGGCGGGGAACTCGGCGACGAGCTGCACGGGTTCGTCCCCGGCTGCGTCCACCCACCAGAACATCTGGGCCCCGAGGGCGACGACCACGGCCCGGATTCCGGGGGCGGAGGCGAGCAATCGCCGCGCGTCGTCGAGGTCACCGTCCTGGAACTCGCCGGGGAACCCGTTCCTGCGCACCCACAGCAGCACGTCGTCGAGTTCTTCCCGGCGAACAGCCCTCATGGCGCACTCCCCCGCTCGGTGCGCCTGCGGCGCGGTACGGATTCCATATGATGCATGCGCCGCACGGCCGTGTCCGGCGGACGAGCACTCACGCGACTCGAAACCCTGTCCACCGGATCATGCGAGCGCTTCACCATCGCGCCATTGGAGCCAGCGTGCGACGGGAGCGGCCTCCGCCGTCACCGTCCGCTGCTTTTCGCCATTCATCACCGGGGCACCGCCTGGCGGGCCACGGCTGTCGCCGCAGGTGGGAGATGCCCAGTCGCCGTAGCTCGCGAGGTCCTGCGCCCGGCCGCACGGGAGTTGGAGCACGTCCGCCGAGGTCAGCGGCTCAGGCTCTCGGTCTCATCGGCGACCCGGCGGTGTGACGCCCGTGGCTTGATGACGGCTCGGCCGCGGTCCGCGCCGTGATGATCCATCAGTTTCTGTCAGTGGCCGCTGCTACACCGATTCGAGGAACGAGCCGCGACCGTGGCTCGCCGACGGGAGGGGACACCATGCCGAAGGTGCCGGACGGGTTCCACGTCGTACGCGCGCACATCCGCCGTAACCCGAAGCCGCGGAGCGCGAAGCGGATGAGCGGCTGGGTTGTCGCCGGTCTGCTGGCCGCCGTCTGGCTGTGGGGGCAGGTGTTCGGGTTCGGCGAGGCGACCACTTCGACGCCGCCCGCGCATCCGCAGCCGACTGCCTCCACTGCGGCCACCCGCTGATGGGACGCAAGCCGTTCCGTCTGCGACGCCCGCGCGGCGCGGCCGAGGTTCTCTCGGCGGCTGTCGTGGCGCTGGCAGTCCTGTTCCTGGCCGTCCGGATGGCCGCCGCGGCCATCGGGGCGCTCAAGGAGGCATGGCCGTTCGTACTGGCCCTCGCCCTGCCGGCGGGGGCCCTCGGGATCTGGCGGATCACGCGGACCATGTACGGGCGGCGGCGTGACGCCGAGCGGCTGGCCACGCTGCGCGTCACGCTCGCCGAGTTCGACGCCATGGACGACCGGCAGTTCGAGTACGCGTTGCGGAACCTGCTGGCCCGCGATGGCTGGCCGGCCCGCCGCGTGGGCGGTGGTGGCGATCAGGCCGCCGACGTCATCGGTGACCATCGACAGCGCGGCCGGATCGTCGTACAGGCCAAACACACTCGCGTGGGAGGGAAGGTGGGGTCATCGGTGATGTACGCGGTGAAAGGAACGGCCGGCCCCGTCCACCGGGCCGACCACTCCGTCGTCGTCACCAACGGCACCTTCACCCGGGACGCGATGGCCTGGGGCGACCAGCACGGCGTCCACTGGGTCGACCGGGAAAGGCTCCGACGCTGGGCGGAAGGCGGCACCGCGCTGCACGAGCTCCTCGGTCTTTCCGCACGCACCCGCCGGGGCCGGTTCAAGCGTGCCGCCTGACAGGCATTCCCATCCGTCACCGATATCCCGGAGGTGTGGTGTTCGATGAAGACGGGTCACTCGACCCGCTGCTGAAGTTCCTGTTGCTCGCCGTCGTCGCGCTGGCTGTCGGCAAGGTGCTGTGGAAGTGGCTCACCGAGGACGTCGGCCAATGGATCACCGTGGACCTGTGGCGCCTGATAGCCGATCACCCCTGGTGGACCACGCTCATCGTCGCCGGCGGGCTGTCTGCGCTCCTCCTGCTCGCCAAGCTGCTGTCCTTCTTGCTCGACTCTGGGACCTACGCCTATGTCAGTGACGGCGAGGACTACGCATCCACCGCTCCGCCGGGCGAATCGGCGATCCCGGATGTGCTGACCTTCAAGATGAAGCAGCTCTCCGCGATGAGCGCGACGGGCTTCGAGCAGGCGTGCGCGGAGCTCCTGGCCCGTGACGGATTCCGAAACACGCGGCGGGTCGGAGGCGCGGGAGACCTCGGCGTGGACGTCAGCGCTCGTGACGACGAAGACCGCCTTCTGATCCTGCAATGCAAGCAGTACCAAAACCCGGTCGGGTCAGGGCATGTCCAGAAGTTCAACGGCACAGCTCGCCCTCATCACGGAGCGGACCTACCAATCATGATCGCGCTGAATGGATTCACTCAGCCTGCGATCGACTTCGCCGCGTACCACGAGCTCATCCTCATGGGCCGCCCTGAACTGAAGAATTGGGCCCATGGACAGCACCTCTACGACGTCTTGGGAATCCAGAGCACAACACAGTGACACCTGGCCCAGGACGCCTCAAGGCGGTCCAGGTCAGCCTGGGACAGCCGCAGCGCCCACGGGACGAGTTCCCAAGCGCGTTTCATCGACGCCACGTTGTCAGGACCTGACCCCGCCCTCGTCGCGCGGCGTGAGCGGGGAAGTCAGTGACGCCAGGTAGTCGTCGAGAAGCTCGACCTGGCGATGGGGTGGGAAGGCCGTGGGGGCGAACAGGGCCTGCACCACCAGTCCGAGCACGAAGGCCTGGGCGCCGGCGGCGATGCGCGCCGGGTCTCCGGCGGGCAGTTCACCGAGCTGTTGGGCCGCGGCGACCAGGTCGCGCAGCCTGTCGCGGCCTTGCGCGTACCTGCGGGCGTGGTCATCGCTCAGAGCGGGGTCGGCGAGCGCGACATCCCAGGAGGACACCCAGATCCGGTTGGCGTCGGTGGCCTCGGTGGTCAGCGGCAGGATGTCGAGCATGGCCGCTCTCACGGCGGACAGGCCCGCTCCGGCGGCACGCCGGGGGCGGGAGGCGCTGCGCTGTTCGAGCAGGTCGAGGGCGTACGCGACCAGGTCGCGCTTGGCGGGGAAGTAGTGGGTGAGCAGGCCGGTGGTGGCGCCGAGTTCGGCGGCGACGGCGCGCAGGGTCAGCCCGCCGAAGCCGTGCGCGGCCAGCACCCGCCAGACCGCCTCGGAGACGTCGCGACGGCGGGCCTCGTGGTTCCCCTTGGTGCGTGGCATGCTGCTACGGTACATAACCGTAACGCTTGTTATGCAAATGAGGATCACCATGTTCTCTCTCCCGCTGCGGGACAACGCCGGCCTTGAGCCGCTGGAGATATGGCACGCGGAGGAGTTCGCCGCCCACCTGGACCGGGCCCGCGAGCACATCCGGCCGTGGGTCGGGCCGGCCTTCGTCACCGACGATCTCGACGGAGCACGGGCCACACTGCGCCGGTACGCGGAGCGGCAGGCCGCGGACGGCGCCCGCCTGTACGGCATCAGGCTCGACGGCGCGCTGGTCGGCGGCGTGATGTTCACGGACTTCAGCGTCGCCTCTGGCTCCTGCGAGATCGGCTGCTGGCTGGAGCCCGTCGCCGAGGGTCACGGCCTGGTCACCCAGGCGTGCCGCGCCTTGCTGGACTGGGCTTTCACCTCCCGGGGGCTGCATCGCGCCGAGTGGCACTGCCGGGCCGACAACGAGCGCAGCTCGGCGGTGGCCGAGCGGCTCGGCATGACGCTCGAGGGCGTGCGGCGCCAGTCCTGGCCTTACGGAGGCTCCCGCCACGACAAGCAGGTCTGGGCGATCCTCGCCCCTGAATGGCGGGCCGAGGAGAATATCGATTTCTGACACCGTTCCTCGCACACGACCGGGCGGCAGCAGGGGCCGCCAAGAAGGGGGCCGCAATGGGCGAGATCCCGGGCGCACGCGAGGAGCTGGACCGGCTGGGCCGAGCCCTGCGCGCGCAACTGGTCGAAATGATCACCGACCTGACCCCCGGCAGCGACCTCGGCCTGCTGTTTCTCAATGAACCGAGGGTCGCCGACTGGCACGAGCCGCTGCGCTATCACTACTCGGCCGTATTCCGCGGGGAGCGCCCCGCGAGCGTCGACGCCGCCGAAATCGCATCCCGCGCGAGCGCCCTGCTCGGCTCGGCGGGCTGGGAAGTCGCGGCGTCGGAGGAGATCGACGGCGCGAAACGCAGCGGCGTGATCACCGGCCGCCACGGCGGCAGCGGCATAAGCATCCGCGCGGGCGACCACACTTCCGCCGTGCTGTTCACCGCACAGACGCCGATGTCGGCCCTGCGCACGCCGGAGAAGTTCCAGTGGCCGGAGCCGGTGCGAACGCTCGAAACCCTCACGCCCGGATACGTGCTGTGCTACGAGTGTGACGGCCTCGGCGCGTGCCCCGGATGCGGTGGACGCGGCCGGCTGCCCGGCGAGCCCCACGGACGGGCCGACTGCCGGGAATGCGGCAGGCAGCGCGTCTGCCCGATCTGCCGCGGCGGAGGCGAGCTGGTCATCTCCCAGCTGAGTCCGTACCAGCAGGGCTACTACCCCGAACTGGGCTAGTTCGCATGCCCGCCTTCTGCTCGTGAACGGAATCGGGCCGCGTGGGCGTTGACGGTGCGTGGGTTACGCACAGGATTTCTGGTGCGCGACACGACGAGGCTGGCACAGGTGACGCAAAGGCGCACTGCTCGCACCAAAAGAGCAGGAACCGGCCTTGAATGGATAGAAATTGGCCCCGAGTGTCAGCAACTGCCACGACATGCGCCTCCGGTCGGTGACGATATATCTGATATATCGCCAGCCAGATCGGGAGGGCGCATGGGTAAACAGGCCAAGTGTGGTTCGACCCGAACGAAGTCGGGCAAGCCATGCGGGAATCCCGCGATGGTCGGGTATTCCCGCTGCCAGCTCCATCGCGGCGAGTGGACCCCTCCGCAGAAGAGGAAGACCAAGAAGCGCCGTTGACAGGTACGAAGGGCTCCGAGACGGCCCACCGCGCTCGGAGCCCGCTTCGACCCGGCGCAGCACGCGGTCCGATGCCGCCGCCCGCGGGAAGCTCGACCCGGCGGGCGGCGGCGATGGGTCAGCCGACGTGGACGCGGGGGCGGCGGGTGAGGTCGGGTTCCGCGCGGCGCAGGACCTCGCGGGTGACCGGGGCGACCTCGCCGTCGCCGAAGACGAGGAATCGCAGCAGGTGGCTGAGCGGATGGCCCTCGGTCCAGTTGAAGTACGCGTGGGGCACCTGACCCGTGCGGTCGCGCAGCTGGAGCAGGACCGCGGCGATGGTGTTGGGCACACCGGCGCCTTGTACGCGCAGGATCTGGACCCCGTAGAGCTCTTCGCCGGTGACGGTGACATCGGCGGCGAAGTCGGAGGAGTCGCGCACGGTCACTTCGAGGAAGAGGACGGGCCCGCCGCTCGGGATGTGGGTCTCCTCGCGCTGGGTGTACTCCTTGGTGCGGTACTCGGCCGCGTCGCGCTCGTCCGGTTCGTTGGCGATGACGCGCAGGGGGCCCGAGCGGGCGGCGTCGTCGATGAGGCGGGCGGCGGCCTCGTCGAAGGTGACGTCGGCGGCGCGCAGTTCGAAGGCGCGGTGGATCCGGGAGGCGAGCGAGGTGATCAGGATGCCCACGATGAACATGGACGCGATCTTCAGCCCGTCGGGACGTTCGATGACGTTGGTGACGAAGGTGTAGGCGAAGACGAGGGTGATGAAGCCGAAGCCGAAGGTGGCGGCGCGGTGCGCCCGGTGGCGGGCCGCGATGGTGGCGGCGAAGGACGCCGACAGCATCAGCACGAGCACGCCGGTGGCGTAGGCGCCGCCCTGGGCGTCGACGTCGGCGTTGAAGAGGTAGGTGACGGCGAAGGCGATCGCCATGAAGAGCAGCACCAGCGGGCGTACGGCTGCGGCCCACTCCGGTGCCATCCCGTAGCGCGGGAGGTACCGCGGGACGAGGTTGAGCAGCCCGGCCAGTGCGGAGGCTCCGGCGAACCACAGGATGGCGATGGTCGATATGTCGTACACCGTGCCGAAGGCCTCGCCCAGGTGCTGGTGCGCCAGGTAGGCCAGTGCGCGGCCGTTGGCCGCGCCGCCCTTCTCGAACTCCTTCGCCGGGATGAGGATGGTGGTGGCGAGGCTGCTGACGAGCAGGAATCCGCTCATCATCAGGGCGGCGGTGGTGAGCAGCTTGCGGGTGTCACGGATCCGCCCGGCGGGCTTCTCGTAGGCGTCGGTGGAGTCCCCGCGGACCTGCGGCATGACGGCCACGCCGGTCTCGAAGCCGGACATGCCCAGGGCGAGACGGGGGAAGACCAGGAGGGCCACGCCGATCATGGCTATGGGCGAGGAGTGCTCGGCGGTCGCGGCGTGCCACCAGTCGTCGACGACGACCGGTTCGCCGATGATCTGCCAGACCGCGCTGGCGAGCACGATGACGTTGAGGACGAGGTACACCGACACCAGCACCACGGCCACGTCGATCGCCTCGCGGAAGCCCTTGAGGAAGACCGCGCCGAGGGCGGCGATCAGCACCAGGGTGATCCACATGCTGCCGCCGTGCATCCAGTGCGGCGCGAAGGGGTTCTCCACGGCGTGCGCCGAGGCGTCCGCCGCCGACAGCGTGATGGTGATCATGAAGTCGGTGGCGGCGAAGCCGAGCAGCACCAGCACGAACAGCTTCCCCGCCCACCAGGGCAGCAGCCGCTCGAGCATGGCGATCGAGCCCTCGCCGTGCGGGCTCTCCTTCGCCACCCGCCGGTAGACGGGCAGCGCCCCGAGCAGCGTGAGCGCGATCAGCACAAGGGTCGCCAGCGGCGAGAGCAGCCCGGCGGCGAGCGCGGCGATGCCCGGCTGGTAGCCGAGCGTCGAGAAGTAGTCGACACCGGTCAGGCACATGACACGCCACCACCGGTGGCCCTTGTGCTCGGCCGGCGGAGTGCCGTGCGGCCCGGGGTGGCGGGCCGACTGCTCGCTCAGCCCCTCCAGGAGCCAGGCCCGCCAGGGGCGGGTGACTGGTTCCGGTTCGGGCGCTTTGTCGACCTGTGTGGCGGTCATTGCTGTGGTCCCCTGTAAATCATTCGGGCAAGAGGAGCGAGTATCCATCAGGCCCTCCTTCGCTCGTCCCTCGGGGTTCGCAACAGCGGACCGCTACGTGCCGGTCTCGCCCGGTATCGGGGGTCGGGGCTGCCGGCGCCGGTGCGGCGTCTGTGACCCGCGCCGCATCAGGCACTCAGGACGCCCGCTTGCCCGCCCGCCACTCCGGCGCGAGCACCGACCAGATCTCCTCGTCGTGCCGCTTCCCGCGGTACAGGTAGCTCTCCCGCAGCACGCCGTCCTTCGTCATCCCGAGCCGCCGCGCCACGGCGATGCTGGCCTCGTTCGTCGCCGAGACCCACCACTCCACGCGGTGGATGCCCCGCTCCTCGACGGCCCAGTCGATGATCACGCGCACGGCGCGGGTCACCAGGCCCCTGCCCGCCGCCGACGGCTCCAGCCAGCAGCCCGCCTCGGCGATGCCCTGCTCGAAGTCCAGCCTCCGGAAGAGGACCGCGCCGACCAGTCCACCGTCCGCCCAGATGCCGTGGAGCCGCCCGGTGTCGGCCGTGGTCTTCTCCGCGTACGCCTGGAGGAACGCCCGGCTCGACTCCAGGTCCGTGACGACGTCGGGCAGCCCGTTGTGCCGACCGATGAACTCCCGCCCCCGGTCGATGTGGGCCAGGAACTCCTCGGCCCGCCACGGTTCGAGCGGGCGCAGCTCCGCGCCGTCGTCGCCCAGAGATATCGCGTACATCGTCACCTTCCATGACCTGAACCGGCGCATACCGCGAGGGATCTTCTCATGGGCCACGTCCCGGGCATCCGCGGCGGCGTGGCACCGCATGGCAGCGGCCGTTTCATGGCGCCGCACGGCTACTGCCCGGCCGCTTCCGTGTCGGTGGCGTCGGCGAGCAGTTGGACCAGTTCGCGGTGTCCGAACCGGTTGGCGTCGTCCAGGGGTGTCCCGCCCCAGCGGTCCACCGGTTGCGGGTCGACTCCCATGGACAGGAGGAATTCCACGATGTCCCGGTGCCCCTCGGCCGCGGCCAGGTGCAGGGCGGTGCGTCCGTCGTAGTCGGCGGCGCCGAGGGGGACGTTGCAGGCGGTCAGGCGGCGGATCTCGTTGAGGTCGCCCTGGCTGGCGGCGAAGCACAGCCCCACGATGCCCTCGATGGCGCTCTGCTGGCGCCTGAGGCGGGGGTCGCGTTTGCCGGACCCCGCGCCGGTGCCGGTGAGCAGGTCGTAGGTGTGGACGTTGTAGCAGTCGACCAGGCCGCGGCAGACCTCGATCCCCCGCACCGAATTCCCGTGGGCGTCCAGCCGGGGCGACCAGATGGCGATGCCCATCAGCTGGGGCACGACCAGCATCAAGGCGCCGGAGACCCCGCTCTTGGCGGGCAGACCGATGGTGAAGGCGAACTCGCCGGAGAAGTCGTACATGCCGCATGAGGACATCAGCGACAGGCAGTGGCGCACCGTCCGGGCGGAGAACACGGGGTCCTCCGTCAGCGGGCACACCCCGGCGTTGGCCAGGGAGGCCGCGGCGATGGCCAGTTGCTGTGCGTCGACCTCGATCGAACAGCACTGGAAGTAGAACTCCAGGGTGGCCAGCAGGTCGGTGCCGGGTGGGAAGGCGCCGCGTTCGCGCATCGAGTAGCCGAGAGCGAAGTTGCGGTCGGCGGTGTTGCGCTCGGATAAATAGACGGAGTTGTTGAACCCGACGCCGCGGCCGCCCGCGAGCCGTTTCCAGGTGTCGGCCACGAAGTCGAAGCGGTCCGCGGCGTCCAGGCCGCGCTGGATGAGGGAACAGCTCATGATGGCCCCGGCATTTATCATCGGATTGTGCGGCAGCCCCGCCTTGTTGAAGGTCAGCTCGTTGAAGCCCTGCCCGCTGGGCTCCCGCCCCACATGGCGGTGGACGGTGTCGGGCCCGTGCTCCTCCAGGGTGAGGCAGTAGTTGACGGTCTTCGACACCGACTGCAGGCAGAAGTTCACGTCCGCGTCGCCGATCGAGAAGCGCTGCCCGTCCACCGTGCACACCGAGATCGCGAACTGGTCGGCGTCCACCCGCGCGAGCTGGGGGATGTACGCGGCGACGGCGCCCCTGCGGTCGGCGCGGACCTCCTGGTAGATGCGCTGGAGGTCGGCCACGAGCGCGGGGAAGTCGGGAACCGCGAGTTCGCCGCGGGCGGCCCGTTCGATGATGCCGCGGTTGCGCTGGGTGGCGGCGGCGAACTCCTCGGCTGCCAGCAGCCACGGCTCGGCCGGCGGCGGGGCGGGGCGGGCGCGGTCCAGGTTGGCGACGGTCTCGGCGATCCTGGGGTCGTCGGGCAGAATGCCCGTCCGGCGCAGCACGTTCAGCAGCCGGTCGGGAGAGAGCCTGCCGGAAGAACCCTGCTCGAAACAGCCGAAGGCGCCCGCATGAGCTGCTCCGCCCTGGTGGGGATCGGTCCCGGGTGGCGTGGAGGAACGGTCCGCGGGCCGCTTCCCGTTCTTCGCGACAGCCAAGGACCCCCTCCGATCAGCCACGGCAGGCGGAGCCTCGCGCGCCCCGGCCGATGACCCGGGAGCGCTCCTGGCCGATGGGGTGCATTGCCCCCAGAAATCCCTGCCGCACCGACGATTCCCGGCCACCGGCGACGAAAACCAGCCGCGCCGCGACCGGCGCACTCGGCCCGGTGGTGCGGTTGCGAATACCAGGGCGCTCCACTCCCCGCGCGCCCTCCGCCCACGAAACGCTCCGGCGCGCCGGTCGACGCCACGAGCACGGTCGCGGTACCGGGCCGGACGGTCCGCCACCGGTCCGAAACTCGCCCACGCATTTCCGTCGCCCCCATTGAACGGGCGGACGCGGCACCGATTGCATGGCCCTGCCCGGAAATGTTCCGACTGTCAGGCATGCCCTGGCAGGCGTCTCGTGGAGGGGGTACCCGTGCGTAAGCCCAGGGCGCGTGCGGCAGGAGCAGGACGAAGAACGGAAGCGTCCAGAGCACGGCATGGCCTGTCCGGTGCGGCGGCGCTGATCGGCGCCGCCGCACTCGTCGTTTCCGCGGTGCCCGCGATCGCGGCCACGGCGCCGCCTTCCGGTCCGGGAGAGGTGATCCAGGGGCAGCGCACCGCGACACCCGCGCTGGTGAGCGGTATCCGGGAGCGGGTGAGGGCGGCGGGGAGCGCCGCCGACGCGGCGCGCGGGTACCTCGCGGACAAGGAGAGCCGCTACCGGATCGCGCGTCCGGACCGGGACCTGGAGCCCGTACGGATCACCACCGAGGGCCACTCGGAGACCGTACGGCTGCAGCAGAAGCACCGGGGAGTGGACGTCCTCGGCGGGCAGTACGTCGTCCGGATGGAGACGAAGGGCGGCGAGCGCGTCGTCACCGGCACCTCCGGCAAGTACTTCACCGGACTGAAGGTCGCGGTCGAGCCCGGGATCGACGAGAAGCTCGCGGTCGAGCGGGCGGTCGGCGCGGTCGAGGCGCAGCTCGGCCCGTGGCGGCCCGGCCGGGGCGGGAAGGACGAGGGGCCGGACGAGGCCGAGGAGTCGCTGACCGGCACCGCCCGCGGGCTGGTCGTCCTGCCCAGGGGCGCCGGTGTGCTCACCCGGCATGTCACCGTGCGGGGCACCGACCCGGCCACCGGGGCGCCGGTGCTGCGCGAGGTGTACATCGAAGCGCGGACCGGGTACCCGGTCCTCCAGTACAGCGGCATCAAGACGTTCGCCGAGCCATCCGACAGGGCGGCATCCGGGACCAAGGAGGCTGCTGGATCCGGGAGTTCACCGGAGCGGCAGGGCCGCCCCGCCCTTGCGCAAGGCGCCGGTGGGACGCAGGGCTCCGGCGTCAAGCTCGACGGGAAGGCCGTCGGGCTGCAGGTGGAACATGACGATTCGGGCAAGACGTACGTGCTGCGCGACCGCACCCGGTCGGAGGACGGCGGCGACAGGAACCGGCTCTCCACGTGGGACGCGCGGGGCCGGAGCCTGTCCGAGGTGTCGGGCGTCTGGCCACCCGGCCTCAAGGAGTTCGGATCGCCGGACCCGGCCTTCGGCAAGGAGGCGACCGAGGCGGGCGCGGTCGACGCGCACTGGAGCGCCGGCAAGGTGTACGACTACTACAAGCAGGTGCACGGCCGGAACAGCCTGGACGGCCGCGGCATGGCCGTGAACTCCCTGGTGGGCATCAGCTGGGGTTACTCCGACGACGCCGTCTGGGACGGCGCCAAGGTGATCTACGGGAGCGGCGACGGCCAGTACCGCCCGGCCTCCGCCGCGCTGGACGTCGTGGGCCACGAGATGACGAACGGCGTCATCGAGAGCAGCGCGAACCTCGTCCACGCGGGCCAGTCCGGAGCGCTCGGCGTGGCGGTCGCCGACTACTTCGGCGACGCCGTCAAGACCGACGCGTACGGCATCCCCATGGACAGCCCGGACTCCGGGCTGATGGGCGAGGCGCTGTGCCGTACGAAGGGCCCCCGCGAGTGCGCCACCCGTGACATGAACGACGGCAGGACCACCTCCAAGTCCTTCCTCGGCGTGGCGTTTGCGACCGACAACGGCGGTGTGCACCTCAACTCCACGATCTTCTCGGGCGCCCTGTGGGACATCCGCAAGGACCTGGACCGCACACTCGCCGACAGGATCGTCTACAAGGCGCTCACGGAATACATGACCCCGCTCGACGGCTTCACCGAGGGCCGCGACGCGGTCATCGCCGCCGCCAGGGACCTCAAGGTCCCGGGCTCCGGGTTCAGGTCCGTCGAGCGCGCCTTCGACGCCCATGGCATCGTGCCCGGCTGGGAGCAGGCCACGGGCGTGGACTCCGACCAACTGCTCGGCAGGATCAACACGGACGGCTACACCTCCATGGGCGCGGGCGGCGGCTGGTGGGCCGCGTCCAAGTCCGACGACGACGGCTCCGAACCGTACTCGGTCTGGGCCGGGCGCCTGGACGGCACCGGCGAGAAGAAGCTGATCAGCCCCAACGACGGGCGTTTCCACACGGATCCGGCGACGGACGGCAGGACCGTGGTGTGGCAGGCGTACCGGGGCCTGTCCTCCGACGTCCTGGCACGGCCGCTCGCCGGCGGGCCCGTCAGGAAACTGTTCTCCAACTCCGCCAACCTGGGCCGTATCTCCTCGCTGAGCGTCGAGGGGAAGATCGTGACCTTCACCGCCCACCAGCACCGCGGCGGCCCGCGTGTGATGTACCTGCGGATAGGCGAGACCGACCCGGTCGCCGTGCCCCCGGTCCCCTGGAGCCGCTACGCCAGTACGTCGGACGCGTCCCTCCGCAACGGCCGGATCGCCTTCTCCCACTTCCACCGTGGGAACAAGGGGTGGCAGTACGACACCGAGGTCCTGGACACCGCCACCGGCAAACGCACCACGATGCGGCAGCTCGGTACGCCGGACGTCGTCGGCCGTACCGCGATCACCGGCACGTACGTCTACTGGCTGGCCGGGAACGACCCGAACAGCGGACTGACCGCGGTACGCCGCGCGAACCTCGACGGCACCGGCACCGTCGACATCAGTCCCGGTGCGGGCAAGGACGCACTGCAGGGCGTCACCCTGACCGCCTCCGACGACGCGGTGACCGTCGGCGCGCGGACGCCGGACACCCGGCCGGGCAACGAGGCGCTCGGCAAGCTGTGGCAGTTCTCGCCGGACGGCTCGCGCAGGAGCCGGGTCTCCTGCAACCGCGGCGAGCAACTCCGGCCCGCCGGCGCGGGCGGCCGACAGGTGGTGTGGCTCGACGCCACCACCGGCTACACCGACCTGGTCACCCGCGCCCGCCCGGCGGGCAGCTGCGGCTGACCTCCGCCGACGCCCGGCCCGGGGCGGGCCCTCCCGAAGCGAACCGCGGGGTCTCGGCGGATCACATGGCACCCGGAGGATGCCCCGGCCTCCAGGCCGGGGCGCATTCAAATGGTCTAGGTTGATCGCCAGAACTGACGTCTCATCACGGGGGTTCCCATGGACGAGCAGATACCCGGACCGGACGGCCGGGTGACGGCACTGGCGGAGCAGGCGCGGCTGGGTCGCTGGCGGATGGCGGCCGCCAACAAGAAGGGCCGCTTCGGCAAAGCCTGGGGCGATGCGCGGCTCCACCTGTACGAGGAGGGGCTGGTCGTCACCGATCCCGAGGGCGGCGAGTGGGTGTTCCGCTGGGAGTCGATCAGCGTCCTCCAGAACCTGAGCACAGTCAACGGCTCGATCAGGGACGCCGCGTACACGCTGATCGACCCGAGCGGCGCCGCGCTGACGATCGGGCCCGGCACGCACGGTCTCTTCAAGCGCGATCTGGCGGCCGCGGGCGTGCTGTCGTACACGCGCGGCCCCTGGGTCCGGTACGAGGGGCAGTGGGGTCCGGAGATCCAGAAGGGCATACTGCGCACGCAGGGGCAGACGGCGCTCGAACGGCTGGGCAGGGGCGAGACGCTGAGGTTCGGCCATGTCTCCCTCGACCGGAACAGCGTGTCGTACAAGGGGAAGTCCGCCGCCTGGACGGAGATCACCGAGGTCAGCGTGTCGAACGCCTCGGTGTGGATCCGCGACGCCCGAGGACGCAGCCTCCTGAACGCCGCCAGCGTCCGCAAAGTCGCCAACCTCTACCTGTTCCTGGCCCTGGCGGACCGGCTACGGGGCTGAGACCCGGCGCGGCCGGGCGGGGTCCAGGTCAGGGCCGCCATGATGTCGTCGGCCGGGCGCAGGCCGAGCAGGTGGTGGGTCCACTGCGAGAGCGTCGAGCGGGCCGCCAGGTCGACGGCCTGCCCGAGGTCGCGCGGGCACGGCGCACCGCCCGTGACGTCCTGCACGAGGACGACTACGATCGGGCCATGGACTCGCTGCGCCGCGGCCACCGCACGCTTCAGGCCCGCGACGCCGCCCGGCACCCGATCGCCGCGCCGGCCCCGGCCCCGGCCCGGTTCAGCGGATTCCGTGAGGCGTCCGGCACGGCGTCCGGCCTCCCGTCGGCGATGTACCCGCACCTGGAGTTCCCGCTCGGGCTCGTCCCGCGTCGGCGCAACGACCGTGCGACAGCCGCCCGCTCCGTGTTCCCCGAGTTCCGGACGGCACGCGGGCATGCCTAGGAGCATCTCCGCCTTCGCGGCCGAGGAGGAGCGCCGGGTCCTGTCGATGGAGCCGGTCACCCCGCCCGTCCACCGCGCGTACGGCGACCGCTCCGACCAGGTGTACGACCTGTGGCCCGCCGACGATCCCCACGCCCCGCTGGTCATCCTGTTGCACGGCGGCTTCTGGCGGTACGACCGCACGCACCTGACGCCGTTCGCCGCCCACCTCGCGGAGAACGGCTTCACCACGGCCCTGCCGGAGTTCCGCCGCCCGGGCGGAGCCGGGGGCTACCCGGTCACGTTCGACGACGTCGCCCTGGCGATGAACACCATCGCGGACGGACGGCCCTTCCTCCTGGCCGGCCACAGCTCCGGCGGCCACCTCGCCCTGTGGGCCGCCGCTCGCGGCCTGCTGCCGGACCGTTCACCGTGGTGCTCCACCGACCTGCCGGCCGCGGTGCTCGCCCTCGCCCCCATCACCGACCTCGCCGGGGCGATCCGCGAAGACCTCAGCTCCGGCGCCGCCCTCGAACTCCTGGGAGGAGCAGACAAGGCACCCGCCCGGCTCCCCTCCGTGGACCCGCTCACGCTGCTCCGCGGCGCGGGCACGACCGGGGTGCCGACCGTCGTGCTGCACGGCTCCGTGGACGAGGAGATCCCCCGCCAACAGTTCACCGACTACGCCGCCGCACACCCGGACGCCGAACTCATCGCGCTTCCTGGGGTCGGCCACTACACCCCCATCGAGCCGCACTCACCGGCCGGCCGCACCGTGATCGCCACCCTCGACCGCCTGTCCGCACACGTCTCGTAGACCCTGATCACGAAGGGGCATCGATGCTGATGCGGTGGACGGTGCGGTCAACCCCCGGCTCGACGGGTGTGGCCGCGTGGTAGGCGGTCGCTGTTTTCCACACCATGAGGTCCTTCGGCAGCCAGCGGTGTGTGTAGATGTGCTCCGGGTCCCGGATGAGGTGGTCGAGCAGGGTGCGGAACTCCTCGTTCTGGTTGGCGTCGAAGCCGTTCACTGTGCGCAGGTACTCGGGGGCGCCGTAGAGATAGGGGCGTCCGGTGAACGCGTCGCACCTGACCAGTGGCTGTTCGACGGGAGGGTGTTTGATGTCGATCAGGGCCCGTAATTCGGCCACGGACAGACCCGCATGTTCCGGGCCGATGATGAAGTGTTCCGCGAAGGTGTGCACGGCCGTGCGCCCGTCGATCCTCGTTTTCCAGGGGTCCGGCAGGCGGTCGTAGACGTCGCAGGCGTTGGCGTACAACGTGTGGCCACTGGTGTGCGGGACGTCGACGCCGTACAGCATGGAATAGGCCGGCGGATCCGTCATGAACGAGGAGTCCTGGTGCCAGTAGTTCCCGGCACGGGCCGCGCCCACCGGCTTGTTCCCCTTGACGACGTTCGACATGACGGTGACCTCGGGGAAGGACGGATGCCCGTACCTCGCGTCGGGGAAGGGGACCGGCTTGCCGATCTTACGAGCCAGGACGACCTGTTGTTCGGGGGTGAGGGTCAGGTCGCGCACCACGATCAACTCGCGCTGACGCAGCGTGTCGTGGAGGGCGCCGAAGATGTCAGGGTGCTGCAAGTCCTCAAAAGTGACCCCGGTGATCCCGGACCCGATGAACGGCGTGAGCTGACGGATCTCCATGTGAGCCTCCCCCTTCAGACGATCGGGGCATCGCCCTCGCGTCGCCGGGAACCCGGCTTCCGCTGCTCCAGCATCCTTAATCCGCCACCGACAGCGCCACCGTCTCCCCGGCCAATCCGCCCCGCGGATCATCGGAGCGGGGCGAAGGTGTGGTTCGCCCAGAGGCGTCGGGAATCCGCTTCGGGGTTGTCGATGTCCGTGATCTCGGTGTCGTAGACGCGGGTTGCCGCCTTCCGCGGGTCGTAGCGCGGCCAGCCGGGGTCGCCGGTGGCGGCGAAGGCGGTCCATGAGGTGCGGATGCTGCGGGACAGTTCTTCGGCGGTGGCGCGGGCCTCGGCCGATCCGCCGAGCAGCAGTTCCATGAAGGGTGTGTCGAGGGTGCCGAAGGTGAGGGGGATGTCCAGACCGTGGCATGCCCTCAGCGCGCCGTCGAATCCCGGTACGGGCCAGGCAAGTTCATAGGCGTACGTGGTGCCGCCGGCGTCCTGGTGGGCGTCCGCGAGGTGGGCGACGGGCATGCGGAAGAGGGCGTCCGACAGCAGCCGGGCCGTCCGGTCCATGGGCGTGGCCCCGGGCAGTGCCTGCCGGTAGGCGGCATCGGCGCCGGGAGGGGCCAGGGCCGACGCGGTGGCGGAGAACGCCTCGTCGGTCATGCCCTCGGTCGTTCCGAGCACCGTGGAGAACAACCGGTATTCGTCGGCGGTGAAGCCCGCGATCAGGTCGACGCCGTCGGCCGCTCCGACGGACAGGGCTGTCCACGGCGTCTGGGGCAGTACGTGTCCGTCGACGACCGGTGCGAACGCGATCCGTGCGAGCCAGAGTTCCACCTGTTCGCCGACGAGGTCCTCCGCGATGAACTGCGAGCACGCCTCGATCGTCTTCTCGATGGGCCGGGAGGCCAGCCCATCCACCGTCGGGGCGGCACCCAGTCTGTGGGCGATCGCCTTCCCGATGCGATGGGCAAGGCTCTCGGAGAGGAAATGCCGCGAGGCGCTCTGGACGATCGCCCGCCGGAACAGCCCCCTCGCCGACGGCGCGACCATGAGGGACGCGACGGATCCACCCCCTGCCGACTCCCCGAAGATCGTCACCTGCCCCGGGTCCCCGCCGAACGCCGTGATGTTCTCCTGGACCCAGTGCAGCGCCGCGATCTGATCGAGCAGTCCGCGGTTGGGCGGAGCGCCCGTGATCTGCGCGAACCCTTCCAGGCCGAGGCGGTAGTTGAAGGTGACGACCACGACCCCCAGCCCGGCCAGCAGTGCGGCGTCGTAGTCCGGCTGGTCGGCCGAGCCGGACTGGTATCCGCCGCCGTGGATCCACACCATGACCGGCAGGCCCGCGCCTCCCAGGTCCGGGGTCCATACGTTCGCGCTCAGCCAGTCCGTGCCTTCGGCCTCGGTCCAGGGCGGTTCTCCCGGGATGAGCGGCACCTGCGGAGGACGGGGCCCGTACCGGAGGGCCTCCCGCAGCCCTTCCCAGGGCTCGGCCTCGACGGGCGCCTGGAACCGGTGCTGCCCGACGGGAGGCCTCGCGTACGGCATGCCCTTGAAGATCGCGAGACTGCCCGCACGGCGGCCGTGTACGGCGCCGGAGGCGATGCGTGCCGAGGGATTGCTCATGACGCCTCCTGAGAGGTGGGATCCGCCCGGGAACGCCCGCCCGTTCGGCTACGGGTGTACGAGGACCTTGACCTGGTGGGCGGCCCCCGCCGGGTCCAGCAGGGCCCCGAACGCCTCCTTGACCGCGTCGTCGAGCGCCACCCGCTTCGTGATCATCTTCTCGGGTCCGAGGGAGCCATGGCCGAGGGCGGCGATGACGGCGGGGTAGACGCTTTCGCCGTAGGCGTTGCCGGCGGTGTACGAGCCTTCGCTGAGCAGCAGCGACATCGGGTCGAGGACGCGATCGGCGCCTCCGCCCAGGACGAGCGCGGTCCCGCCCGCGCGGATGCCGGAGCGGTGCATCGCGCCCCAGTCGCCCACGGGCAGGACGCCGTCGGGGCCGTCCATGGAGATGACCGTGCCGCCGCGCAGGAGCAAGAGACGGGGGTTCGGCATGAGTACGAGCCCTTCCGATACGACGCGGCACCGCCGCGGCGCCTACGCGCGCGGGGGCCGCGGTGCGGTGGGTCCGGCCAGTTCTGCCGGGCCTACCGGAAAGAAGCGCTCCAACATCCATCGTGCGGCGCTTCCCGGGCGGGCGCACGTTGTGGACTCCCGCCGAACGGCCGGACCGGCTCGGGTCCCAGCGGGCGCCCGATCACACGCTCTCATCCAATGGCGCTGATACAGAACGGCTGGCCGGAGGGGTCCAGCAGCACCGTCCAGTGCTCGCCGCCGGGCTGGTGGGCGGGCTTGGTGGCGCCGAGGCCGATGAGGCGCTTCTCGGCGGCCTCGACGTCGTCGAAGGCGAGGTCGAGATGGAAGACGAGCTCGTCCTCGGGCCAGTTGGGGGCCTTGAAGGATTCGGCCGTGTAGAAGACGTACGCCATCGTGCCGTCGCTGATCATCGCCGCGGCGTCGCCGAAGGTCTGGGTGACCTCCCAGCCCAGAGCGGCGGCGTAGAAGTCGGCGAGTGCCTTGCCGTCATGGCCCCAGAAGGCCGCGCACTTCACGACCGCGCCCGTGTTGCCGGTGTTCTTCGTCATGGTGGTCACCGGGTCCGCTTCTGGTTGACGCCGATGACGTAGCCGTCGGGGTCGGTGAAGTAGAAGATCCGGTCGCCGTGGTGCTCCAGGACGTCCTTCGTCACGGTGACCAGGGGCCGGATGCGCTCGACGTAGGCGTCGAAGTCGTCGACGGCCAGGTAGAACATGCCGAACGCGCCGACGGGGGTGTCCCCCAGGACCGGCAGCCACTCCCGCAGGTGCGCGTCGCGGTAGACCATCAGCGCGAACTCTCCGTCGAAGAGCAGGATGCGCAGGTCGTCGTCCGGGTCGTTGCCGGCGGGCAGGGCGGTGAAGCCGAGCTTCTCGTAGAAATCGACGGTCGCCTGGGTGTCGGTCACGCCGAGGCAGGGGGCGATGGCCGGAGGCTTCATGAGGATCACTCCTTGAGAGGGGAGGTCGGATATCGACCACTCCGTCGTTCAGTACATTTGTACTGTACGACAGATCGAATCGATGCGCAATACGGACATACTGCATGCAGTAAGCACTGTCCACGACCGGGGGTCCACTGCGGTACTTATGTACCGGATCCAACCGGCAGGCATGCCCGGAATCGCACCATTAGGCGATGAAAAGCCGAAAACAGAGCCCTGACCCCCCCTGCCCTCTAAGGTGGCCTCCGGTACGGTCGGGGCCGTTGCTTCTGCCCGGCGTCTCTCATAGGGCTGGTGGCGGTCCTGGAGTCGGCGCCCTATGTCGTCCTCGGCACGCTGGGGCGGCGCGCCGTCGCCCGCTTCTCCTCGTGCCGCGCGCTCGCGTGGCTGGACGCCGTGCGCGCGGCCGTGGCGGTCGCCCTGCCGTTCCT
The DNA here is from genome assembly GCF_003391135.1 of Streptoverticillium olivoreticuli subsp. olivoreticuli. Taxonomy (GTDB): domain Bacteria; phylum Actinomycetota; class Actinomycetes; order Streptomycetales; family Streptomycetaceae; genus Streptomyces; species Streptomyces blastmyceticus. The sequence continues at coordinate 1,222,933 of NZ_CP031455.1, forward strand.
CTGGACGCCCGACAGCCGGGGTACGTGCGTGCTGTTCGTCGGCGTGCTGCTGCTCGGTGTCCTCAGCGCCGTCTTCGACCCGAACCTGGAGGCGCTGGTACCGGCCCTCGCCGACCGGGAGCACGTACAGCAGGTGACCGGGCTGTTCGACCTGACCGGACGGATCGCCCTCATCACCGGCCGGGCGAGCGCCGGTCTGCTGCTTCTGGTGTTTTCCAAGATCGAGCTCTTCGTGTTCAACGGAGTGGCATTCGCCGTGTCGGCGGTGGCGCTCGGCCTGCTCTCCCGGTACGGCAGTGTCGTGACCGGCCGACGACCCGTGGCCGTGAAGTCGTCGGTACGGGCGCAGCCGCTGCTGCGCGCCCATCCCCACGTCGGGCTGGCGATCGGGGTGTACGGCCTGGTGCCGCTGTGCTCGGCCGCGACCACCGTGGGGATGCCCGTACTCCTCGTCACCCGCTACGGCGCGGAGGCGGGTGTCTACGGTCTGGTCACGGCGGCTGTCGGCGTCGGTGCGCTGGTCGGCAATCCGCTGGTCGGCAACTGGAGACCCACGAGCTGGCTCGCCGTCTGCTGCTACGCGTGGGCGGTGGACGGGGTGGCGACCGCGTGCATGGGACTGGTGGGGCGGGTGTCGGCGCTGGGGCTGCTGTCGGCACTGACCGGGCTGGTCGCTCCGGTCGCGGCCGTCACCCTGCGGGCGCGCCTGGGGAGGTTCCCGCCTGCGGAACGACTGCGGTTGATGGCGGTCGAGCACACCGCGACCCGTCTGGGCAGCATGGCGGGCATACTCCTGCTGCCGCTGCTCATCGGTGTCTCACCCCGGGGCTCCTTCGTCGCCGCAGGCGCGACGGTCACAGCGTTGGCGATCGGGGTGCGCGCCCTGTCCACCCGCATCCCGCGGCCCGGTCCCGCTCCTGCCCCGGCGGAGAGCGGCGGGACGGCGGTGGCGGGTTACTGAGCCCACTTCGGTGTCCATGTCCCGGCGGCGCCGTGGTCGGGCCGTGTGGAGCCGAGGTGGTCGCGGAGCATGGCGAGCGTGGGGTGCGGGTTGTCGCCGCGCCAGATCAGGGAATGCGGGTAGACCGGCGTCGGGTCGTGCACGGGCACGCGCCGCAAGTCGTGGCCGGCGGGCCGGACGAAGCTGGTCTGTTCGCCGACGAAGGTCGCAAGGGCCGGGGAGCCGGCGATCGTGTCCAGGAGCGGCTCGGTGCCGAAGTCGGGGCCGGTCACCTCGATGGTGAGCCCGAACGCGGCGGCGAGGTCGTCGTAGTACGCGGCCCACTCGGTACCGGCGACGATGCCGGGCATCCAGATCCTGTGCCCGGCGAGCTGCGCTGGTGTGACCGCGCGGGCGCCGGCCAGCTCGTGGGCCGGTCCCGTGAGGAGCTGGATGGGCTCGTCGCGGACCCGGACGGCCTCGATGCCGTCGGGGAGCTGCCGCGCGGGCAGGGTGAGGGCGCGGAACGACGCGTCGATCGTGCCCGCCCGGACAGCGGCGATGGCCGCGTCGGCGTCGAAGAGAGTCACAACGTCGAGTTGGGTCCCGGGATGCGCGCGATGGAAGCCGCGCAGCAGATCCGCCGGCGCGAGCCGCCGGCCGATCACATCGACACGCAGCGCGCGACTGCCGGGCCGCACGGAGGCCGCTGCCCGCTCTTCGGCCTGGAGGAGATCTCGGGCGTGGGGCAGGAACGCCTGCCCGTCGATGGTGAGCCGGGCTCCGCGCGCGGTACGGGTGAACAGCCGCACACCGAGGTCCTTCTCCAGCCCGGCGATGCGCTTGGAGACGGCCTGCTGGGTGATCGACAGGTTGGCGGCGGCTTCCTGGAACTGCCCCGCGTCCGCGACGGCGACGAAGGTGCGCACGGCATCGAGATTCACGTCGGCCATCGTAGTTGCACAACCTGTGGTTGTGGCCTGCTCCACGGTTCGGTTGTTTGATCCGCTGACGTGTTACTGGCTTTGATGTCCCTGGTCAACGTTCGAGCGGGGCGGCGAGGGGTGTGCTGGGCATGGGGGTCAGGCGGTCGCTGGGGCGGCAGTTCGGGTGGCTGTGGGGCGCGTATACGGTCAGCGCGTTCGGCACGTGGCTCGCGTTCGACGCGTTCCCCTTGATCGCGATCCTTGTGCTGCACGCCGGGCCGACGGAGGTGGCGGCGCTGGCGGCCGCGGGGCTCGCGGTGGGAGCGGCGGTGGCGGTGCCGCTCGGCCCGTGGGTGGAGTTCCGCCGCAAACGACCGGTGATGGTCGCGATGGACCTGGTCCGGTTCGCGGCACTGATGAGCGTCCCCGCCGCGTACGCGCTCGGACGGCTCGGCTTCGTCCAGCTCCTGGTCGTGTCGGTCGTCGTCGCAACAGCCGACATCACCTTCAACGCGGCCGCCGGCGCGTGCCTGAAGGCACTCGTGCAGCCGCGGGACCTGCTGATCGCGAACGGCCGGTTCGAGGCCACGACCTGGACCGCCACCATGGCCGGACCGCCGCTCGGCGGGGCTGCGATCGCGGTGTTCGGCCCGGTGACGACCGTGATGGCCGATGCGGTCAGCTACCTGCTCTCGGCCGTGGGGATCCGCGCGATCGGCGGCACGGAGCCGCGCCCCGCGCGAGCCGACGCACGGCCACGGCTGCGGGCCCGCGACTTGCCCGACGGGTGGCGGTACATCCTCGCCGACCCGGCCCTGCGCCCGCTGTTCTTCAACACGATCCTGGTCAACAGCCTCATCATGGCGACCTCGCCGCTGCTCGCCGTCCTCATGCTCGGCCGCCTCGGGTTCGCCCCCTGGCAGTACTGCCTCGCCTTCGCGGTGCCCTGCGTCGGCGGCCTGATCGGCTCACGGCTGGCCCGCCGACTTGTCGCGCGCTTCGGTCAGCACAAGGTCATGCTCACCGCAGGGACACTGCGAGCATGCTGGTCGCTCGGGCTGGCCTTCGTCCGCCCCGGCGCTGCCGGGCTCGTGCTCGTCATGGCGGTCGAGCTCGGGCTGATCACCTGCTGTGCGGTGTTCAACCCGGTGCTCGCCACCTACCGGCTCGACCGGACCCCGGCGGACCGGGTCGCCCGCACCCTGTCCGCGTGGTCGGTCACCAGCAAGGCCACGACCGCGGCCATGACCGGGCTATGGGGCCTGCTGGCCGCCGTCACCGGCCCCCGCACCGCGATCGCGCTCGCCGGTCTCCTCATCCTGACAACCCCGCTCCTGCTCCCCCGGCGTGACCACGCGGCGCAACTCGCTGCGGTCTCGTGAAGGTGACTACGGAGCCTCGCATTCGGCGTCAGCTCTTATGACTTCAATCGAACCGGATATGTTTGGCCCCTGTCCAGACCCGGCGCAAGCGCCCACGAAGCGCGCTGTCGGTGTTGGAGGTCAGGGTCAGTCCGGCCGATGTGGCAATGCTGTCGGCGACCTGCGGGATCGTGAGCCGATCGGTCCACAGGTGCTCGGCGAACTCCTGATCACGCAGGCGCTCCAGACAGAGGTCGAGCTTCGACACGGCGAAGCTCTCCCGCCTCAAAGGAGCTTCCTTCCCGGCGACGCACCGCACGGCGTGTCCCAAACCCCGCTCGCGCAGCCGCCGCAGCACCGTCTCGCGATCGGCCAGCAGGGCGAAGTGCCGAACGTCGTGACCGCGCTCCCGTAGCCTGCCGACGATCTCCCGGAAGTAGACCGGCTCCACAACTGTCATGGGTGCGATCACAGTTCCGCCGAGCTTGGTGAGGGCCAGATCCAGGACCTCGTACACACCCTGCCGCCAGGCCGACAGATCCTGGAAGTCCCCGCGCAGAGACGGGGGCATCATCCGGTGCAGGCCGAAACCGACGTGTTCGGGGTCGCAGACCACACTGCCGGGAAGCCGCCTCCGGAGCTCGTACGCGCTCTGTGTCTTGCCACCGCCGAAGGGGCCGTTGATCCATAACAGCATGCGCAGACCCTACGGGAGAGGCGTCCCCATGGGGGAGTCGGTCGTCGACATGGTGGATGCGGGCGACTACTCCCCCGGTGCCCCGGAGCTACGCCCCGGACCGCCGCGCGTACACCTCGATCTCGATCTTCATGCGGGGGTCGGCCAAGCCGCACACCAGCATCGTGGCGGCCGGTCTGACCTCGCCGAAGGCGCGGCGCAGGGACGGCCAGCACGGCTCGAAGTCCTCGCGGTCGGGCAGCAGATATCGCACCCGTACGACATCGGCGAAGGCGCACTCCGCCTCGGTCAGCGCGGCCTCGATGTTGCGCAGGCACTGCTCGGCCTGCTCCACCACGTCGTCGGAGATCGTCATGGTGGAGTAGTCGAAACCCGTCGTCCCCGACACATGCACCCAGTCGCCGTCGACCACGGCGCGGGCATAGCCGATCTGCTCCTCGAACGTCGAGCCGCTGAGGATCGCGCGTCGCTCTGTCATGTGCCGAACGCTAAGTGATCAGCACCGATACGTCCATCACGGCGGATGGCGCGACCCGATGTCCCCAAGTCGCCCGACCTCTCAACCCCGCGGGCGGACATGCAACTCCAGCCCGTTCACCCCCGGCGCCTCCACACCCGGCAGCAGTCGCATGTCATGGTCGTAGTCGCCGCCGACGAGCGACCGGAACGGGACCGGCTCGTCCGTGAAGAGGCCGTCGAGCCGTCGCCCGTACTCCCGCTTCGCCGCCGCGAACCGCTCCGCGGGCAGGTCGTTCGAGCCGTACACCGCGAACGGTTCGAGCGGTGCCATGCCGGTGAACCAGAACAGGCCGTGCTGCACCGGGTGGAGGACGTCCGCGAGCCGCCCGTGGATGCCCCGGTCGGAGAACCCCGGCTCCCGGGCCCCGACCGTCACCGACAGCAGCGCACGCCGCCCCGCCAGGGCGCCTTCACCGTAGGGCGGGCCGACTGCCGGGCCGTGAGCGAACCCGTAGGTGAACACCCGGTCGAACCAGCCCTTGAGTATCGCGGGCACGGAGAACCACCACAGCGGGAACTGCAGGACCACCGCGTCCGACCAGAGCACTTTCTCCTGCTCGGCCGCGATGTCGGGCGAGAGCCGGCCCGCCGACGTGGCCCGCTCATGCGCGGCCAGCACATGCAGCCGCTGGTCCGCGGGGTGGTCGGGGACGTCGTCGGCGTCCAACGCCGCCTTCCACTTCATCGCATGGAGGTCGGACACCCGCACCTCGTGCCCTGCCGCGCGCAGGTGCTCGACCGCGAAGGTGGTCAGAACGGCGTTGAGCGAACGGGGTTCCGGGTGGGCGCTGACGACGAGGATCTTCTTCCGCGGCTGCGGCGTGGTTTCGGTCATGCGCCAACTTTCTCCCGAGCGCGACAGGGCAGCCAGCACCCGGTTCGACCGATGGACCGTCAATCCTGGTACTGCGAGGACCACGCATACTTGGGCCCATGGACGGCGTGGACCACATCGAGCACACAGACAGCACCGACAACCGTGTCGGGAACACCGACGGGACCGGCGACACCCGGCGGGCACTCGGCGGCTTCCTGCGTGCCCGCCGCGGACGCGTCGCGCCGGAGCACGTCGGGCTCGCAGGTGGCCGTCGACGGAGGGTGCGCGGGCTGCGCCGCGAGGAGCTGGCCCAGCTCGCCGGGATCAGCGTGGACTACTACGTACGCCTCGAACAGGGCCGGGCCACCCAGCCGTCGCCCGAGGTGCTCGACGCGCTCGCCGGGGCGCTCGGCCTCGACACGGCGGAGCGCAGGCACCTCGCCACCCTGGCCGACGCCAGGCGCGGCCCGGCGCCCAGGGCCCGGGTCAGCCCCCTGTTGCAGCGCGTCCTGGACTCCATGACCCACTTCCCGGCCTTCGTGACGAACCACCGTCTCGACGTGGTGGCCTGGAACGGCCTGGGATCCGAGCTGACCGGTGGCCTGGACGATCCGGAGCGCCGCGACCGGAACAACGCCAGGTACCTCTTCCTCGACCCCGCCTCCCGGCAGCTCTTCCCCGAGTGGGAGGACAGGGCGGCGGAGTCCGTGGGCCAGTTGCAGGTCGCCGCGGGACGTTACCCCGACGACGCGGAACTGGCCTCGCTCATCACCCAACTGTCCGTGCACAGCGCCGAGTTCAGGCGGATCTGGGACAGCGGGGAGGTGGAGATGTGTGCGGCGGGGCGCAAGCGGCTGCGGCACCCGGTGGCCGGGTTGCTCACCCTGGACTTCGAGACACTGCACGTACCGGCCGCGCCCGGCGAGACGGGCCTGGTCGTGCACGTGTTCAGCGCAGAGGAAGGCAGCGAGGAGGCCGCCGCCCTCACCCGGCTTGCGGGGACGGTCGGTTCAGAGGTACGAAGTCGCTGAAGAGTTCGACCATCGCACATCGCGATCCATGTACGCAGGAGATGTCCGGCACCGCGCACGTACTCAAACCTTGCGCTGCGATGTCCCGACATCAATGGTGCTGCCATGTGCGGTGAAAAAGGTCATTGCTCGGCAGATGGTCACTACCACCCTGTCCGAGTGAGTAACATCCCGCAGCAACACACCAGTCCAGCAGAGGGAGCGGTCATGACCGACGGAATGGACGACGCCAACATCCAGGCCCGGTATGCGGCACAGTTCGCAGCCGACCTGGAGAACAACGAGAAGGAGCAGGAATCACTCCGCGCCCGTCTTGAGCAGCTGGCGGAGGAGCACGTGTGGCTGTCCGGCATGCGGGGCACGGTGGCCGGGGAGAAGGATGCCCCGGGCGACGCGGCCGGTTCGGCCGACGGTGCCGCGAGCGCGGCGGCCGCGGGGAACGTTCCGCGGCCGCGGCGGGCGAAGAAGGCGGCCGACGCACCCGGCCGCCGGAAGAAGCCGGCGCAGGCCAAGAGCGCGGAAACGCCGAAGGCAGCCGAAGGGCGCACCAGGAAGAGCGACGGACCCACGTTGGGCGAGCTCGTTCTCGGTCTCCTCACCCAGCACCACCAGCCGCGCATGGTCAGCGAGGTCGTCAACGAGCTGGGTCAGGCCCACCCGGAACGCACCGTGAGTGCCCAGGTGGTACGCAACACGGTGGAAGCGCTCGTCGCCAAGGGCCGTCTGGACCGCGAGCGGAAGCAGGGGTCGGTGTTCTACACCGCGCCCACGGGCACCGCTTCCGAGACGGTGCCCACGTCGCCGGTGTCCGAGCCCGCGGCAACCGCGGAGAAGGCCACGGCCGAGGTCTGACCGGAGGCCGGCGCGCCTCACACACCGTAAGTCGCGCGGGGGTGCGCTCACCAGTGAACCGGTCAAATGGTGAAGTGGTGAACCGGTTGAGTGCCCCCGGCCCTCGGGCCATGCACCGCGGCCCCTGCCAAGAGTTTGGAAGGGGCCGCGGTCCGAAAGCTACTCGGTGCGCAGCCCGTCCGGGCGCATCAGCTTCCACAGCGAGGGCAGCGACAGAGCGGTCACCAACAGGACCACCCCGGCACCGATTCCCACCATGGCCCCCACCGGCAGCCAGTCCACCACGATCTGTCTGCCGACCATCCGCAGCAGCACCGCCCCGAGAGCGAGTCCCACCCCGGTCGCGAGGGCGAGGCCGAGTGCGACGGGGACGGCGGTCTGCCACAGGACCGACCAGCTGAGTGTGGTGCGCCGGGTGCCGAAGGCGACCAGGGCGGAGAGCAGCTTCTTGCGGTCGCGCAACTGCTCCAGGGTGGAGACCAGCAGGCTGGCGCCGATCAGCAGCAGGACCGCCGTCGCGCCGATGTACAGGCCCTTGCGGACGCCCGCGAAACGGTTCGAGGTCTCGTACGCGTTGAGCGAGTAGGCCGCGGTCAGCGGGTCGGAGGCCGTCGCGGTGTTCAGCACCCGGTCCGCGGCCTGCCGGTCGCGAGGGTCGAGCCGGACGTACGTGGTGTAGCGCATCGGCGCCTTCGCCACGGAGCGGACCGCGCCCGGGGTGACGAGGAGACCATTGCGGCGGTAGCCGGACGGGTCCGGTCGCGCCTGCACCTCCTGGGCGTTCGCCGGCACGGTCCACGGGAGCGCCACACCTCTGCGGTCGCTGTAGGAGGGGTCGACGTACAGCCTGGCACCCGCCGGGATCGGATTCCCGCTGTACTCCCCACCCCTGGCGAGGAAGACGTCGCCGTCCTTGCAGGACGGCAGCTCGGCCACCTCGCGCAGCTCCGCGCAGCCGCCGACCGTCATGTCGGTGGAGTGGTCCGGGTCCTTCGGCTTCTCGCCCAGGTTGGCGTAGCCCAGGGTGGTCGTGCCGGTGACACCCTTGGTGTCCTTCAGCGCCCGGATCTGCCGGGCCGCCCGTTCCGGAGCGATCTCGCCCATGGGCACGGACATCTGGGCGCGATCGGTGTCCGCACCACTGCGCTTCACATAGTCGCCCTCGATCGCGCTGAACATCATCTGGAGCGCGATCGCCCCGGCCACCGCGACCGCGATCCCGTTCACCAGGCGGGCCGCCGTACCGGAGGTCAACTGCAGCCTGCGGACGGCCAGCTGCCAGCCGACCCCGCCACCGCCGAGCCGGCGTACCACCGCCTCCACGAGCCAGGGCAGCAACGCGGTGACACCGATGAGGAGCAGTACGGTGCCGGAGACCACCTGGACCTGGTTGAAGGTGCCGTTGTCCCGGCCCCGCCCCGCCATCGGGACCAGGAGCGCGAGACCCGCCAGCGGCGGCAGCACCCGCCACCACACCCGGCGCTTGCGCGACACCGAGTTGCGGACGACCCCCAGCGGCTCGATCGTGACACCGCGCAGCGCGAGAAGGGTGACCCCGACCGCCGCCGTCGGGACGACCACCGCCACCGCCAGGGCCAGCAGTGGGTCGGGGTCGATGTCGGCCGGGAAGACGTTGAGGCCGTTGACCGAGATGTCGCCGACGAATTGGCGGGCGATCATGAAGAACACCGCGCCCAGGACCAGGCCGAGCGCCGATCCGGCGAGTGCCTCGCCGGCGGCGATCCAGCGGGTGGTGCGGCGGTCCGCGCCGACCAGGCGAAGAGCCGCGAGGCGCCGGTCGCGCCGGTCGCCGCCGAAGCGTACGGCGGCCGCGATGAACACCGCGACGGGCATCAGGAGCACCACGAAGATGATCACGATGAGCAGGGCGAGGACCGGGTCGATCTTCTCCTGCGCGCCCTTGTCGACAAAGCCCGTCACCTGGGTGACGCCGCTCCCGTCGCCCTCCGTCGTCAGACGGGGCGCGAGGGCGTCGCTGCCCGCGTAGTAGGCCATCTCGTGCGGGCCGAGCAGTCCGGTGTCCTTGATCGTGCCGATCACCTTGTACGGCAGCCGCTCGCGCAGCAGTGCGCCGCCGGGCGAGTCCAGCAGGGACTTGAGCTCCGGGGAGACCACCATCTCCCGGTCGCCCGGGATCCCCGAGAGGCCGGGCGGCACGGGTGCCTTGGGGCCTTCGGGCTGCAGCAGGCGGCCGCGGATGTCCTTGCCCTGGAACTTGGTGTCGGTGCGGCCGATGAGCAGGGGGTCGGCGGACGACACGGACACGGCGCCGGCGCCGAAGTCGTTGCGCGCGTTGTCCCGCGCGTCCCGCTTGCTCAGCGCGCCGGGGATCGCGGTCGTCGCGAGCAGCAGCGCCACGCCGAGGCCGACGCCGACCGCGGTGAGCAGGGTGCGGGTCCAGCCCTCACGGCCGCCGGAGAGCGCGAACTTGGTGCCGAGCGCGAGGTCGGAGAGCCGGCTCATACGGTGTGCTCCATCATCATGTCCCGGGACTTCCCGTCGCGTACGACGACCTCGCGGTCCGAGTAGGCGGCGACCCGCGCCTCGTGCGTGACGAGGACGACGGCCGCGTTCGTCGAGCGGGCCGCCTCGGTCAGGAGCTGCATCACGCGCTCGCCGTTGAGCGAGTCGAGCGCGCCGGTCGGCTCGTCCGCGAAGACGACTCTCGGCGAGGTCACGAGGGAGCGGGCCACGGCCACGCGCTGCCCCTGACCGCCGGAGACCTCGCCGGGGCGCTTGTGCCCGAGGTCGGCGACCTCCAGGCGCTCCATCCAGTGCAGCGCCGTGCGCTCGGCCTCCTTGCGCTTGACGCCGGTCAGGCGGAGGGGAAGCGCGACGTTCTCGACGCAGGTCAGCTCCGGCACCAGCTGGCCGAACTGGAAGACGAAGCCGAATTCGGTGCGCCGCAGGGCGGAGCGTTCGGCGTCCGGCATCGAGGAGAGTTCACGGCCGTCGTAGGTGATGGTGCCGGAGTCGGGCGTGACGATCCCGGCGAGGCAGTGCAGGAGGGTCGACTTGCCGGAGCCGGAGGGCCCCATCACGGCGACGACCTCGCCCGGGTGGACGGAGAACTCCGCGCCGTCTAGTGCCGGTGTGGGGCCATAGGCCTTGTGCAGGTCGCGGGCGACGAGCAGGGAGCCTTCGGGAATCATGAACGTACCTCCGTGGCGAGCTGGTCGAGGCGTGCGGCGGTCAGCTCGAGCCAGCGCAGGTCGGCTTCGAGGTGGAACAGGGCGTGGTCGCAGATCAGCTGGTCGGACAGGTCCCCGTGCCGCTTGCGCTCGGTGAGGGCACGCATCAGGCGAAGATGCTCGGCGCGCTGGGTGTCGACGACATCGCCCGCGTCGCGACCGGTCAGCAGGGCGAGGACGACCTTGGTGTAGAGGGTCGACTGGAGGTACGGCTCGGGCTTCTCGGGCTGCTTGATCCATGTCTCGACGTCGGTGACCCCGGCGGCGGTGATGGCGTACCGCTTCCGTTCGGGACCGCCGCCGGCCTCGACGCCGTCGACCTCGACGAGGCCGTTCTTCAGCAGCCTGGACATGGTCGAGTAGACCTGCCCGTAGTGCAGCGGACGGTCGTGCCCGAACTTCTCGTCGAAGGCGCGCTTCAGGTCGTACCCATGGCATGGGCCCGATTCGAGGAGCCCGAGGAGGGTGTGGCCGATGGACATGGGCTTTGCCTTTCTCCGGTGCCGGGTGCGCGCAGCGCCAGAGCACTGCACGCTGCCTCACGGGACACGACTATACACAGCATGTATACACAGGATGCATAGGTCGCGCGGGCCCACCACAGAGAGAAGGAAACACCCTATAACGGAATAGACGTGATCGAATACCGCCACAATCACGCATTGCGCACGGCTGGCTACCGGAGGGGACGGCGTCCGGAGCAGTACGCCGGTGCCCGGCCTTCAGGAACCGCCGATCACCGGTTTCGCCGGACCCCCGAGCGCGGCCGCAGCAGTGCGGCCGCCAGGATGGCCGGGGTGGTGAGCAGCAGAGTGAGCGTGACCAGTGAAATGCGGCGAACCTGCTTCTTGTTCATCGATGGGACGGCGTTCCGGTAGATGGGGTGGCGGCCCGTGGAACCGTGCGGGCGTGTGGGCGGCTTCGGGGTCGACACCGGCGGGACCGCCGCGGGAGCCGGAGCGGGGCGGGACGGCGCGTTGGCGATGGGGGCGGGCCCCGGCGGAAGTTGGACGGGTGGTGCGGGCGCCGGGGGCGGCGCGGGCGCGGAAGGCGGGACCACGGGCGCGGGGGCGGGAGGAGCCGGAAATGGGGGTGCGGGCGGTACGGCCGGTGGCGGGGCGGGCACAGGTGGCATCGGGGCCGGAGCAGGCGGTGGGGCGGGAGCGGGAGGTGCGGGCGCCGGGGCACCGGGTGGGGGCGGGCCTGGAGGTACGGGGGCGGGAGGCGGAGGCGCAGGGGCCGGTGGGGCGGGCGCTGGTGGAGCAGGAGCCGGTGGAGGCGGCGGCGCGGGGGCCGGGGCTCCCGGCCCGGGCGGCGGCGCGGGAGCCGGGGGGCCGGGCTTGGGAGGGGCGGGAGGTGCGGGTGGCGCTGGTGCCGGCGGAGCCGGAGCAGGTGGCGCAGGGGCCGGAGGGGCGGGAGCCGGGGGCGCAGGGGCCGGAGGCACAGGGGCCGGAGGCGCGGGAGCCGGGGGCGCAGGGGCCGGAGGCACAGGGGCCGGAGGCGCGGGAGCAGGCGGCGGCGCTTTACGGCACTTCAGCCACACCTCCGCATCCGCATTCAGAACCTTCGCGGTGACGTCCAGGCATCCCTTGCCGTTGTCGGTCACTTCCGCTTGCGCGGTGCCGCCCAGTGCCCTCACGGCGACATGCGAAGGCGGATGTGGCGGCAGCAGAGGCGGGAGCTTGTGCAGGACGGCGTCCACCGCCGTGTTGCCTATCGCGGCATGCGCGCCCCCGTCGTCCGCCGCCGCCTCGCCCGTCACCGCGAGCACGGCAGCCGTGGCCAGCATCACCGCGTGCCCTGTTCTCCGCCACCCCGTCATGCGGAACAGCCTGCACGTCCGCCGCGCGTCCGGCGTGCGTTCGCACGAGATTCCTCCGATGGGCGGAAATTACTTCAAGACACCCACCGGAGGTCTGCCCGAGAGCTCTGGATGCCGCGCCGAACAGTCCGACCAGGACGGCGCGTTCGCCCCCGCTACCGCATCTCGATCAGTCGTCGGGCCGCGGTCAGTGCGCCGTCGGTGCGCATGTCACCGGCGACGGTTCGGGCCCTGTCCGCCACCTTGGGATCGAGGGCGTGGCGGAGAGCGGTGAGCAGCGAGTCGGGGGTGGGGGCGCCGGGCGGGAGTGCGCTGCCGATGCCGAGTCGGCCGACGCGGTGGGCGTAGTAGAACTGGTCGAACATCTGCGGGGCGATCACTTGCGGTGTTCCGGATGTCGCGGCGGCGGTGGTGGTGCCGGCGCCGCCGTGGTGCACCACGGCGGCGACCCGCCGGAACAGTGCCCGCTGGTTCACCTCGCCGATCGACAGGCAGTCGGGCTCGTCGTCCACGGGTGACAGGTCGGCCCAGCCGCTCGCGAGGATCACGCGCCGTCCGAGCGAGCGGGCCGTATCGATCATCGTCCTGGTGACGCCCTCGGGCGCACGCATGCTGCCGAACCCGCAGTAGACGGGTGGCTCGCCGGCATCCAGGAACGCCTCCAGTTCGGCGGACAGCGGCCGGTCGTCCGGCAGCATCCAGGCCCCGGTCTGGACCACGTCCAGTTCGGACGGCTCGGACGGCTCGGACGGCTCCGGCCAGGGTGCCAGCACCGGGTCCGCGGCCAGCCACGGGGAGCCGGTGAGGATGTGGGAGCGCACGTCCTCGACCGGCGGCAGTCCGATGGCCGCGCGCCGCGCGTCAAGAGCCGTGCCCCACATGGTGTTCCAGCGTGCGGCATCCTCGGCCCAGAGCGTGCGGTTGTCGACCGGCCCGTCCGGCGGTTCCTGTCCGAGCATCTTGAAGACGGGTGGTGCGTGGTGCGCGGACGGCAGCGTGACGGGGGCGAACGCGGCGTGGACGTGGCCGATGCCACGCTGTTCGGCCACCGAGCGGGCGGCGACCGCCAGCCCTCCGCCTCCCACGACGGCGTGGCAGCCCTCGGCGGCCGCGCCGACCGCCTCGAACTGCTCGGCGACCGTGCCCTCGATCATCCGACGCCGCTGCTCGGGCGTGGGGACGGCGCCGGCGCTCCGCTTCGCGGTCCCGCGCAGCTCGGGTCCGACGGAGACGTACGCGACCCCCAGGGACTCGGCCCATTCATGGAAGTCGGGCGGCGCGCACACCACGGCGTCGTGCCCCATCGCCTTCAGCTGCACGGCCAGCGCCACGAGTGGCTGGACCTCTCCGCGCGACCCGATCGTGGACAACAGAAAACGCATCTCGCTCCCGTCCCGCGCCGGACCCTCGGCGCATGAGAAGCGATTTTCGCCCCTTATGGGGGCCTTGCGGCAAGTCCCCCCGTCCGGTATACGGTTGAAATGCGGGGATGAAAGCGGTCGTCTGTGCACCATGAGCACAGGACAGATGCATCCCGGCCAGCACCCCATCGACGACGACCTCGTACGGCGGCTCATCGCCGGGCAGTTCCCCCGGTGGGCGGGGCTGGCGGTGGAACGGTTTCCGTCCGGCGGCACAGTCAACGGCATGTACCGGCTGGGCGACGACATGGTCGTTCGGCTGCCGCTGGTGAAGAGCGGAGCGCAGGACGCGTTGATGGAGCGGCAGTGGCTGCCTCGCCTCGCGCCCCGACTGCCCGCGGCCATCCCCGAGGTGCTCGGGGCCGGGGAGCCCGCCGAGGGATATCCCTGACCGTGGTCGGTATACCGGTGGCTGGCAGGAGAGAACCCCGAGGCGGGGGCGCTGGGCGAGCCCGTGCTGCTGGCCGGGGATCTGGCCGGGTTCGTGGCGGCGATGCGGAGCATCACCCTGCCGGAGGCACCGGAGGCCTACCGCGGCGGACCGATCGCCTCGCTCGACGCGTCGACCCGCGCGGCGATCGAGGAACTGCGCGGGATCCCGCAGGAAGGCGTCGACTGCGATGCCGCGACCGCCGCATGGGAGGACGCGCTGCGGGCCCCGGACTGGGACGGCCCGCCTGTGTGGCTGCATGCCGATCTCATGCCGGGCAATCTTCTGATGGACCGTGGCAGGCTGACCTCAGTGATCGACTTCGGGTGCATGGGTGTGGGTGATCCGGCCTGCGATCTGTTCCCTGCGTGGAATCTGCTGCCGGCCGGTGCAAGAGAGGTTTTCCGCGAGGCGCTCGGCGTGGACGACGCGACCTGGAACCGCGGCCGGGGACGGACGCTCTCGCAGGCGCTGATCGCGCTGCCGTACTACCGGAGGACGAATCCGGCGATGGCGCACACCGCCCGGCACGTGATCCGGGCGGTGCTGGGAGAGAGCTGAGGCCTCCTGGCACCGCAGCCCGCGGTTGCGGGGCGAGGGGTTTCCGCGCTCAGTGACCGATCGGCCATGGCCGGACCTTCACCTGCGACGGAGTCCGATACCACGCCATCAGTTGCCGGCCAATCGACCGACATGCGTTGGCACACTTTCCCGCCAACAGCACGCGAGTTCGCCTCTTTCCCGATGTTCCCGGGCAAGATCCTTCTCATGTCCGACTCCTACGCTGACGACGTCGCCGTATCCACCGCCCCCGGCCAACCCTCCGAGCCGCTCGGGCCACCGCCGTACACATGGCGTTGGGTGGCGCTGTGGGTGATCCTCGCCGGTGAGGCGATGGACATGCTCGACGCGTTGGTGGCCAACATCGCGGCGCCGTCGATCCGCGCCGAGTTGGGCGGCGGGACGAGTGTGACGCAGTGGCTCGGTGCCGCGTACGCGCTGGCGATGGCGGTCGGGCTGATCACCGGCGGGCGGCTGGGGGACGTCGTGGGGCGTCGGCGGATGTTTCTCGTCGGTGTGTCCGGGTTCACCGTCGCCTCGCTGCTGTGCGCGGTGGCCCAGTCGCCGGGGGTGCTGATCGGCTCGCGCGGGCTGCAGGGGCTGTTCGGCGCGGTGATGATCCCGCAGGGGCTCGGCCTCATCAAGGAGATGTTCCACGGCAGGGAGGCGGGCAAGGCGTTCGGGATGTACGGGCCGGTGATGGGGCTGTCGTATGTGGGTGGCCCGGTTCTGGCCGGATGGCTGGTGAGCGCCGACTTCTTCGGGGCCGGCTGGCGCATGGTCTTCCTGATCAACCTGCCGCTCGGGCTGCTCGCGCTGCTCGGCGGGTGGCGGTTCCTGCCCGAGTCGGGCCGTACGGCCACAGCGCGACTGGACCTCGTCGGGGTCGTACTCGCTTCGGCCGCCGCGCTGCCGGTCGTCTTCCCGCTCGTGCAGGGACGGGAACTGGGCTGGCCGGTGTGGGTGTTCGCTTCCATGGCGGCCGGGGTGGCCCTGTTCGGGCTGTTCGGCTGGTACGAGACGCGCACGGCGCGGCGCGGCGGCGATCCGTTGGTGGTGCCGGGGCTGTTCCGCAAGAGGGCCTTCTCGGCCGGATTGGTGACGGGCGCGGTGCTGTTCGCCGCGGTGGCGGGTTTCTCACTGGTGCTCAGCCTGTTTCTGCAGTCGGGGCTCGGCGCCACACCGCTCGAAGCCGGTCTGGCCGTACTGCCCTGGTCTGCGGGGACCGTCGTCGGCTTCGTCGTCGTGCAGATACTGGACGGCTCGGGGGCGCTCGACCGGCTCGGCCGCGGGCTCGTCCAGACCGGCGTGGTGGTGATGGCGCTGGGCACCGGCGCGTTCGCGCTCACGCTCCAACTCGTCGGCGCGCGGGTCACGGTGTGGCATGGCGCACCGGCGCTGGCCGTCGTCGGACTGGGGATGGGGCTGGTGATGGGCCCGTTCTTCCATACGGTGCTGGCCGCGGTGGAGCCGCACGAGACGGGCTCGGCCGCCGGGACGCTGACCGCGGTGCAGCAGTTGGGCAGCGCGCTGGGAGTCGCGGTGCTGGGCACGGTGTTCTTCTCCGTGCTCGGCGGCCAGGTCGCTGGCGCCGCGGACACGGTTGCCCCCGGGGCGGGTTCGGCCGGGGTGACGGGTGCGGAGCGGTCCGCGCTCGTCGTGGCTCTGCGCGAGTGCGGGCGGGAGACCGCCGGGTCCAAGGACCCCGCGACATCGCCCGACTCCTGCCGTCGGCTGACGGACGGCCCTGCCGCCGAGGCAGGCCGGGCTGCGGTGAGGCTCGGCTACGCCGGAACCATGAAGATCACCCTGGGTGCGGAGGCCGGCCTGCTCGCGGTCACGCTCGTGGCCTCCTTCCTGCTCCCCCGGCCCGGCCGGACCCGGGACCGCTAGCCGTCGGCCGCTACGGGCAGTTGGCGTTTTCATCCCTCGCGTGACGCCGGGTGGCCGGTCCGTGATGTTGGTGGTTGACAGACGGAGCGGAAACGTCCAGTCTCATCAGCTGAACAGCCCGTAATAACAAGATTACTGGCAGTAAATGCCTCAACAGGCATGTTTTATAGGGTATTTCGCCCATCGGATCGGTCGGATCACGGTCACGTCGCACGGGTCCGGCCCCGGAGATCTCCACCGCGTACAGCGCCACCGAGAAGCACCACCGAGACAGGGAGACCGACTCATGCTGCCCACCATGCCGCACGACGAACGTGAACGCTTCCTCGCCGACCTGCACGTCGGCGTTCTGGGCGTCACCGACACCCGAGGCAGCCGCGCGCCCCTGCTCGTGCCGGTCTGGTACCACTACGAGCCCGGCGGGGAGGTCGTCGTGCAGACCGGCCGGGAGACGATCAAGGCCCAGCTGCTGCGCGCGGCGGGCCGGTTCAGCCTGTGCGTGCAGGACGAGAACCGGCCGTACCGGTACGTCAGCGTGGAGGGCCCCGTCACCTCGGTCACCGACCCGGTGGACCCGGTCCTGCGCGAGGCCATGGCCCGCCGCTATCTGGACCCCGAGGAAGCCCGGGCGTATCTGACGGCGACATCGGATCAGCTCAAGGACGACATCACTTTCCGCATGCGCCCGCAGCACTGGCGCACCGCGAACTTCGCCGCCTTCGCGGCCGAGTTCGCCGAGGACGGCAAGAGCGGCTGACGCCCCGCACGACGCACGTCAGGCAATGGATGACATGACATACCCCGCACCCGAAGCGAGCAGGAATTCATGGCAGATATCGACGTTTTCGTCCGAACGGCTTCCGTTACCTCATCCGCCCCGTCCGTCCCAGCGGCTTCGTACGGCCCGGAGATACGCGACTACCCGCGGGACCACCGCGTTCCGGAGCTGTTCGAGGCGCAGGCCGCTGCCCGGCCGCGGGCGCTGGCGGCCCGGCACGGGGATCGCACGCTGACCTACGGGGAGTTGGGTGCCCGCTCGGACGCCCTCGCGGCGCGCCTGCTCGCGCGGGGCGTCGAGCCCGGTTCGCCGGTGGGCGTGTGCGGCAGCCGTTCCCTGGAGGCGTTGGTCGCCCTGCTGGGCATCCTCAAGGCCGGCTGCGCTTACGTACCGCTCGACGAGGACCTTCCGCCCGCCCGGCTGCGGGCCATGGCGGAGGACGCCGGGCTGCGCGCGGCCGTCGTCCTGCCGGGCAGCGCGGGCCGCGTGCGCGGGCTGAGCGTCCGCGTCGAGCTCGACGCCGTCGACGGCACCGCTCCCGCGGGCCCGGCCCCCGCCCGGGTCACGACCGCCGCTTCCGCCGCCGACTGCGCCTATGTGGTGTTCACCTCCGGCTCGTCCGGCCGTCCCAAGCCGGTGGCGATCCCGCACCGCGGTGTGGTCCGCCTGGTGCTGTCCGACCGCGAGCTGCCCCCGCCCGGCCCCGGCGACGGCGTGCTGCACGCCTACGGCCTGTCCTCCGACGCCTCCACGATCGAGATCTGGGGCGCGCTGCTCACCGGCGCCTGCCTGGTACTCGCGGACCGCGAGGACCTGCTCTCGCCCACCGCGCTGGAGGAGCTGTTCCGGGCCCAGGGTGTGACGGTCGCCTACCTCACGACCAGCGTCTTCCACCTCGTGGCGCGGACCCGTCCCGAGGCCCTGGCCCGGCTGCGCTTCGTCTCGGCCGGCGGGGAGGCGATGGACCCCCACCTCACGCGCGCCGTCCTGGCGGCGTGCCCCGGCACCACGGTGGTCAACTTCTATGGCCCGACCGAGAATTCGGTGGTCTCCACCGCCCATGTGGTGCGCGCGCTGCCCGCCGACGCCACGCACGTCCCCATAGGCCGCCCCTTCGGCGCGTCCACCTGCCACGTCCTGCGCCCGGACGGCTCGCCCGCGGCGCCGGGCGAGGAAGGGGAGCTGTACGTCGGCGGGGACGGCCTGGCCCTGGGCTACCTCGGCGACCCGGGGCTGACCGCCGAACGGTTCGTCAGCCTGCCCGCGATCGAGCCGCACGGGCTGCTGTACCGGACCGGCGACCGCGTCGTACGGGGCGCCGACGGCCTGTTGGAGTACCGGGGTCGGCTCGACCACCAGGTGAAGCTGCGCGGCGCGCGCATAGAACTCGACGAGGTCGAGGCCCGCCTGCGGGCCCACCCCGAGGTCGGCGAGGCCGTCGTCCAGGTCGAGTCGGGGGCGCTGACCGCCTACGTCACCGCCGCCCGCCCCGGCGACGCCCTGCCGCTGCCCGACCTGCGCCAGTACTGCGCGGACTGGCTGCCGCCCCAGGCCGTACCGGCGCTCGTGGCCATGGAGCACCTACCGGTGACCAGCGGCGGCAAGGTCGACCGCGCCCGGCTGAAGGCCGCCGCCCCGCTCCCCGAAGAAGCGGACGAGACGAAGGTCGAGGGCCTGCTCGACGCGCTCACCGAGGTGTGGCAGCAGGTGTTGCGCGTGCGCCCCGCCCCGCAGGACGACTTCTTCCTCCTCGGCGGCGACTCCCTGCTCGCCTCGGAGGCCGTCACCCGCACCCTCGCGGTGCTCGGTCTCGATGCCGCGCTGGGCTCCACCCTGATCAGGGCCCTGCTGGCCGCGCCCACCCTGGAGGGCTTCACCGCGGCCGTACGTGAACTGCGCGGCGGCGGCACGGCGCGGCCGGAGCCGACCGTCGACTTCGTCCGCGAGAGCGCGCTCGGCTTCGAGCTGCCGCCCGCGCAGGGCCCGGCCCCGCGCCCGGACGATCCGGCCGATGTGCTCCTCACCGGCGCCTCGGGCTTCGTCGGCGCGTTCCTCCTGGACCGCCTCCTGCGCGCGACGGCCGCGCGCGTCCACTGCCCCGTACGGGCGTCGAGCCGTGCGCATGCCGGGCAGCGGGTGCGCGACGCTCTCGCCCGCTACGGTCTGCGCCCGGACGAGGCCGCGTGGCAGCGGGTGGAGTGCTTCCCCGCGGACCTGGCGGAGCCCGGCCTCGGGCTGTCCCCCGAGCACGCCGCCGAGCTGTCCCGCCGTGTGGACCTGGTGGTGCACAACGCCGCCCGCGTCAACTTCCTCTATCCCTATGAGCAGTTGCGGCAGGCGAACGTCGAGGGCACCCGGGAGATCATCCGGCTCGCGGCACCCCGGCGGGTGCCCGTGCACTTCATCTCCACCGTCGCCGTCGTCGCCGGCTTCGGCACGGCCGGTGTGCACGAGGTCGACGAGGACGCCCCGCTGGCCCACGCGGACGGGCTCACCATGGGCTACGCGGAGAGCAAGTGGGTCGCCGAGGGCGTGCTGCGCGAGGCCTCGGAGCAGGGGCTGCCGGTCGCCGTGTACCGGCCGTACGAGGTGACGGGCGACAGGGTGCACGGTGCGTGCAACACCGAGACGGCCATCTGCTCGCTGTTCAAGACGATCGCCGAGACGGGCCTCGCTCCGGACATGGAGCTGCCGATGGACTTCGTGCCCGTCGACCACCTCGCCGAGTCCGTGGTCCACATCGCCACGCGCCGCCCGGCCACCGGGCAGACCTTCCACGTCACCAACCCGCGCCCGGCGATGCTGTCGGACGTGCTCGACCGGATGCGCGCGGCGGGCTGCGAGGTGCGGACGCTGCCGTACGCGCAGTGGGTGGGCGAGCTGGTGCGCCACGTCAGCCGGAACCCGACCAGCCCGACGGCACCGTTCGTGTCGCTGTGTGTGGACCGCAGCCGCAACGCCGACATGTCGGTCAAGGAGATGTACGTCAAGGGCACGTTCCCGGTGCTGGGCCGACGCAACGCGGAGGAGGCCCTGGCCGACAGCGGGCTGCACTGCCCGCCGGTCGACTCCGCCCTGCTCGACCGGTACTTGGAGTACTTCTTCTCCTCCGGCTACATCAGGCGGCCGGTGCCGGAGCACGGCTCCCCGTCCGAAACGGAGCACACCGCATGAGCGACACCGAAGCACTCGTCCCCGTCCCGGACGTCGAACCGGGCACCGCGGGCCCGCCGTGCGCGTACGCCCGCCTGCGCGATGAGCAACCGGTCGTCAAAGCACAGTTGCCCAACGGCGAGACGGGCTGGCTGATCAGCCGCTACGAGGACGCGCGTGCCGCCTTCGCCGATCCCCGGCTCGTCCGGCCGCTGCTCTCGGCCTGGCCGCCCCGCGAGGGAGAGGACGCACCGCCGCCGTGTCTGCCGACGTTCCTGGAGATGACCGGCGCGCACCATGAGCGCGTGCGCCGTGCCGTGCTGCCGCTCTTCGGCCGGCGCCGGCTGGAGTTCATGGAGCCCCGGATCCGGACGATGGCGGAAGAGCTGATCGACACGATGACGGCCTCGGCCGAGGGCGGCACGGCGGACCTGATCGCCGCGTACGTCGAGCCGCTGCCGCTGCGGGTGCTGTGCGAGACGGTCGGGCTGCCGCACGAGGACCGTGACGTGTATCTGCCGCACACCCTCACCCTCCTCGGCGCAGCCGGGCTGTCGATGGAGGAGGTGCTCGCGGCCCTGTACGCGCTGCAGGACTACGCCTCCGAGCTGATCGGCCGCAAGGAGCGGGAAGAGGGCGAGGACTACATCCACCTCCTGCTGGCCGAGAGCCGCCGCGCGGGCAGCGAGCTGACCCGTGACGACGTCGTCAGCTTCGTCGTCACCATGCTCATGGCCGGCTACAAGACCAATATGCAGCACACCGGCAACGCGCTGCTCGCGCTGCTCACCCACCCCGAACAGATGCGCAAGCTGCGCGATGCCCCCGAGGGGATCGGTACGGCGGTGGAGGAGCTGCTGCGGTACGTCCCGTTGATGAACGCCATCAACATCCTCGTCGCGGAGGAGGACTTCACCCTGCACGGGCAGCGGATCCGCGCCGGTGACGCGGTCGTCCCGGTCCCCGCCTCCGCCAACCGCGACCCGGCGGCGTTCGCCGACCCCGACAGCCTCGACCTGACCCGGACGCCCAACGCGCACATCGCGTTCGGGCACGGGCCGCACGCCTGTACCGGGGGTCATCTGACCCGGCTGCAGCTCGGCACAGCCGTGCGGGTGCTGCTGGAGCGGCTGCCCGACATCGAACTCGCCGTCCCCGCGGAGTCGATCCCCTGGGACGAGTCCACGCCGTTGCGCGCCCCGGCCCGGCTGCCGGTGCGCTGGTGACCTGCCCCGCCACCCGCCCACCACACGAGAGAGGCCCGGAAGACATGACCGCACCGGACGTACACGCATCCGAAGAAGCCCTGCCGCACTACCCCTTCAGCACCCGGGGCGACCGCCTCGCCCCCGAACTCGGCGATCTCCAGCGCCGCTGCCCGGTGGCCCGGGTCAGCACCAACTCCGGCGGCGAGGCGTGGCTGGTCACCGGCTACGAGCTGACCCAGCAGATCCTGCGGGAGCGGACGTTCGCCCGGTCGGTGCTGGGCGACCCCGACAGCCCGGGGCAGGACGCCCCGATCCTGGCGCCCGAGCTGCTGGACGCCATGAACCACCTCCAGGGGGCCGGTCTGCGCGACGAGGTGCTCAAGGCGCTCGGACGCAACCAGCCGGACCTGCCCGCCGACTGGGTCGCCGAGGTCACCCGCGAGGGCTTGGAGGCGATGGTCCGGGAGGGCGGCCCGGGCGATCTGCAGCGCCACTTCGCGGAGTGGGTCGCCGCGCAGTGCATGTGCCGGCTGCTCGGCCTGCCCTTCGAGGACCGCGAGTGGCTCGCCACGCGGGCCGACCTCGATCTGACGATGGTGACGCCCACCCACGAGGAGCTCGCCCGTAACTGGGAGGAGATCCGTGTCTATGTGCAGGAGCACATGGCCGCCCGCCGCCCCGGGGAGCCGCGCGGCCTGCTGGACCGCCTCGCGGACCTCAACGAGGTCCAACATGGCCTCGACGACAAGCAGTTGTCGAACATCGGGTCGGTGCTCTTCGTCAGCGGTTACGAGGACTTCGCCAGCTTCCTGGGGGTCGCCGTGTTCAATCTCCTCCAGCGCCCCGATGTGATGAGCGCGGTGCGCGCCCGCCCGGAGACGATGCCGGGCTGCGTGGAGGAGCTGCTGCGGTGCAGTGTCGTTCTGGGCAACGCGATCCCGCGCTTCGTCACCGAGGACAAAAAGCTCGGCACCGAGGCCGTCAAGGAGGGTGACCTGATCCTGCTCTCCCTGGACGCGGTCAACTACGACCCGGCCGCGTTCACCGACCCCGACACCTTCGACCCCACCCGCTCCCCCAACCCCCATATGCGCTTCGGCTACGGCCGCCACCACTGCCCCGGCGCCCATCTGGTGCGCAGCCAGTCCGACACCGCCTTCCGCGTCCTGCTCGACCACCTGCCGGACATCCGTCTCGCGGTACCGGCGGAGGAGGTGCCCTGGCACCCCAACCGCATGGCGATCATGCCCGCCGGTATTCCGGTGACGTGGTGAGCACGGATCCCACGCCCTCCGGGTGTCACCAGGCGACGGGGAGGCTCGCGGGTCTGGTGAAGAGGAGGTTGTCCTCCCAGGGGATCTCACGCTCGGGGACGGCGAGGACGAGGCCGGGGAAGCGGGTGAACAGGGCCCGGTAGGCGGTGTGCAGGAAGAGGCGGGCGAGCGGGGCGCCGAGGCAGAAGTGAGGGCCTGCGCCGAAGGTGGCCGAGGCGTCGGTGGTGCGGTGGATGTTGAAGCGGGAGGGGTCGGGGTAGTGCGCGGGGTCGTGGGTGGCTCCCAGCATGGGGCAGCAGACGCCTTCCCCCTCACGGATCGTGACACCGTGCAGTGTGACGTCCCTGGTGGCGATGCGGGGCATGCCGAGGACTCCGTTGTGGTGGTAGCGCAGGACCTCTTCCACCGCCTTGGGCCACAGCTCCGGATCCGCGACGCACTCCCGGAACCGCGCCCTCGCCCTGGTCGGCAGCCTGCCTCCCGGCCTCGCCCACCAGTACCGGCGACGGTTCACCCCTCACTCCGCCGAACCCGTCGTACGAGACCTCATCGACGCTCTGACCGAACAGCCCGCACACTGAGCGCGGCCGGGCCATGGCCTTGGGACTCACGACGCCAGCTTAAAGCGAAATGTTTGCTTTAGCCGCCGCCAGGGGCTAGCGTCACCTAAAGCAAACACATAGCCTTAAGGAAAGAGGCGCCCGATGCACGGCCACCCGACACCCTCACCCATCCCCGCGCCCCCGACCTGGCGCCTGGGAGACCTCGGCATCCACCGCGTCGACGAAGTGCCCCTGCCCTCGCAGACCGGCTCCTGGCTGCTCCCGGCAGCCGGCCCGGACGTGGTGGCCCGAGCTCCCTGGCTGCGGCCCGACTTCGCAGACGACGCCGGGACCCTGCGCCTGGCCAGTCACAGCTTCGCCTTCTCGGTGGACGGGCTGCGCGTCCTCGTCGACACCGGCATCGGCAACGGCAAGACGCGCGCCAACCCCGCGTGGGACAACCTCGACAGCGACTACCTCACGCGCCTGACCACCGCCGGCTTCGCACCGGAGACCGTCGACCTCGTGATCCTCACGCACCTCCACACCGACCATGTCGGGTGGAACACCCGCGCGGACGGCGGCCTGTGGAAGCCCACCTTCCCCAACGCCCGCTACCTGACGGCCCGGACGGAGTGGAACCACTGGGCGACGGCGGAGATGGACGATGCGCGGCGCCAGATGTTCCGGGACTCCGTCCACCCCGTCAAGGACGCCGACCTCCTCCACCTCGTCGACGTCCCGGCGGAGGGCACCGAGGTCGCACCCGGCGTCCGTCTGATCCCCACCCCGGGGCACACCCCCGGCCACATCTCCGTGGAGCTCCGCAGTGGCACCGCCACCGCCCTGATCACCGGCGACTGCATCCACCATCCCGTGCAACTGCACGACCCCGGGATCGACAGCTGCGTGGACACCGACCCCCGCCAGGCGGCATCCACCCGGCGCCGCCTGCTCTCTTCCTTGGCCGACACCGACACCCTGCTGCTCGGCACGCACTTCCCCTCACCCACCGGCGGCCGGGTGACATCCCGAGGCGACTCGTACCGGCTCGTTCCCTCCCTTTGAGGCGTCAGGGAGCGGCGAGCGTGTTCGCCTCGGGCGGTGCCCTAAAATCCCGCCATGCGTCGACGTCCCGCTGTGGCAGTCATCGTTCTGGCCGTACTCGCCATCGTCTCGGGCTGCTCCAGCGGCAGCGCGCCGGAAGAGAGAGGCGCTGCCTCGGCCTCGCCGTCCCCGGCGGCGTCCTACCCGGACGAGTGGACAGCCAGCCGGATGGAGGGCGCCCGTCCGCTCCACCGCCAGCCCGGGGTCTCCCGTACGCCACCGCCGACCGAATCGAACGCCCGAGTGGGCGCGGTGTTCGGTCATGACGGGACGGGTGACCACTTCTGCACCGGCAGCGTCGTGGACAGCCCGGGGAAGTCCATCGTCATCACGGCGGCCCACTGCATCCATGCCGGGAAGGGCGGTGGCTACCAGACCGATCTGGCCTTCGTGCCCGGCTACCGCAATGGGCAGTCCCCCAACGGCATCTGGCCCGTCAGCAAGATGCTGGTGGACAACCACTGGGCGCAGTCCTCCGACCCCGACTACGACGTGGGCTTCGTCATCGTCGGCAAACTGGGCGGCAGACGCATCGCCGACATGCTGGGAGCGAACCGCTTCGGCTACAACGCCGGTTATGACAAGCACGTCCGGATCACGGGCTACCCGTCGAGCGGCGAGGACCCCATCTCGTGCGTCAACAAGGCCACGAAGTTCCAGGCGGACCAGATGAAGGTGGACTGCACCGGCTACAGCGGCGGCACCAGTGGCAGCCCCTGGCTGGCCAATTTCGACCGCGCCACCCACACCGGTGACGTGATCGGCGTCATCGGCGGCTACCAGGCGGGCGGGGACACCGACGACACCTCCTACAGCCCCTATTTCAACGACGCCATCAAGGCCCTCTACGACAAGGCCGTCGGCGCGGGGGGCTGATCCGGCCCCCCGCGCCTTGGCCGGAGCCGTGGAGGGGGCAGCGCCTACCCGATGGTGAAGGCGGACGGCGGTGTGGGGTTGTCGGCGTTGTCGTAGCCGATGGCGCAGTACGTCCAGGGGGCTTCGGAACCCTTCAGGGTCGCGGGCACTCCCAGGTAGGGCCGGTAGCCCTCCGGGTCGGAGCAGTCGGTGCCGGCCTTCGGCCCGTACTTGATCTTGTACGAGGTGATCTCCCACGGCATGTAGACGGGACGCACCCAGTACGTGGAGTCCGCTCCGGTGCCGAACTGCTGGATGTCGGCCTGAGGAGCCACGGTCGGCGGGGTGTTGTCGACGCGCGCGTAGGCGTACGACGGGTGCGCGAGCGACTTCGCCCACTCGGCGCCGCCCAGGTGGGCATCCGGTCCGCCGACGGCGCACAGCACGTACAGGTTGTCGTGCCCGGGCAGGAGTTCGGTGTACGCCAGCCCCGTGGCGGGCAGGGGCCGGGGCCGGGTGTAGCCGCGCGGGTCGGTGCAGTCGACGGCGCCGAACGGGCCGGTCTTGAAGGCGGCGTACGCGTGGTGCGCGTCCTTGCGCGGTGTGACGCGGGCGTCCCAGCGGGCGGGGCCCTGCGGGGTGTTGCTCTGCGTGTGCTGCCCAGACGAGGCGACGTCGGCCTGCTCGCCCCGGTCGAGCCGGCAGCCGTTCCGGTCCAGCCGCAGGCCCGTACCGTCCAGGCAGGAGGCGACCGCGTCGACCGGTGTCGCGTAGACGGTGTTGTCCTTGGGAACCACCAGCCCGGACGCGCCGCCCTCGCAGGGGCGGCCGAGGCCGCAGCCGAGGTAGCCGGGCGTGGACACGGTGTTGAGCATGCCCACGATCTGCTCGCCGCTCGCGGTGGTGACGGGGCCGCCGGAGGAGCCGCCGCTGATGCCGAGGCAGTCGGTGCGGGTGAAGTCCCGCCACAGCCAGGTGTATTCGTGCAGGGCGACCGAGGACGCCGTCGCCTTGCAGGCGGACAGCCGCAGATACCGCCGGTCGGGGTCCACACCGTCGGTCGGGGCATGCGCCGCCTGCAGCGGGGTGCCCGGAGCGGGACGGGCGGCGGCGAGCGTGCGGGGCGTCACGTTCAGCCGGGCCAGCTCGCCGTAGGTGGCGGAGAGCCGGAGCACCGAGACGTCGATGCCCTTCATCGTCGCGTAGGCGACGCGCTCGACGGGGAACGTCCTGTGCTCGGCGGTGTTGTCGTGGAAATACGCGGGGGTGAAGCTCCAGTCGGGCCCCGCGGGCTGGTCGACGACGACCTCATTGGTCTTCATCGTGTCGCTGACGCAGTGCCCGTTGCTCAGGACGAGCGCCTTGGCGCCGGGGTCCGGCTTGCCCGAGGCGTGGACGAGCGTCGCCGTGCAGGTGGTGCCGCCGCCCCCGACGAGACGGCCGGACGAACGGAACTTCCGGCCGGCGGCGGAGCCGGAGTCGATGAGCGGTGCGTCCTCCGGGTCCGCCTGCGCGCCGGCCCGGACATCGGCCCGCGGCAGTTGCACGGCCTGCGCCTGGCCTCCGTAGATCAGCCCCGCGGCGACGACGCCGCAGGCGCCCACGGCCAACGGGCCGCGTATTCGGCCGAGAACACGGGGAAGAAAGGCGTCTCTCAAGGCGGTCCTCCATGATCGGCGACTCCGTGGATGCCCCGACTTTCGCAGAGGCTTCGATCGCCTACGAGGGGAGGGTTCCGCTTTCGGTCATGTACGCACAGCGATCAACGGGCCGTACGGGCAGGGGCTTTCGCGGGATGAGCCGCGCTCCATGGGTGCCCGCGTGATCACTGTGCGTGGCCCGGGCTGCCGTGTGGCGCCGCGATCGGCTCAAAAGCGGTGGGCCGGGATTCCGGTCGGCCGAAGCCGCACCGGCAGCACCTCCGCACTGTTTCCCACGAAGCTGGGGTGCGGCGGAAGATCGTGGTCGGGGACGGCGAGCCCGAGGTCCGGGTAGCGGGTGAAGAGCGCCCTCAGGGCGATCGTCGCCTCCAGCCGGGCCAGCGGTGCCCCCAGGCAATAGTGCGGGCCGTGGCCGAAGGAGAGGTGGCGGGCCGCGGGGCGCCGGGTGATGTCGAAGCGGGCCGCGTCGGGGCCGTACGCCCGCTCGTCGCGGCCGGCGGCGGTGTACGAGGCGAGCACCGGGGTGCCCCGGGGAATGACCGTGCCACCGACCGTCAGGTCGCGGGTCGGATAGCGGAACGGGAAGAAGCTCACCGGGCTGTCGTAGCGCAGGGTCTCCTCGACCACGTCCGCCCAGTCGGCCTTTCCCGTGCGCACCAGCTCTCGCTGCTCCGGGTACGCGCACAGCGCCCGTACCGCGTTGGTGATCAGGTTGAGCGTGGTCTCGTGTCCCGCGACGACCATGAGCAGCAGGGTGCCGACCAGTTCGCGGTCGGTGAGCCGGTCGCTGTCCTCGGCCTGCGCGGCCAGGAGCGCGCTGGTGAGGTCGTCGCCCGGGGCCGCCCGGCGGCGGGCGACGACGAGGGCGAGGACGTCGGCCATGTCCCGGTTGACGGCCAGGGCCCGCTGCGGGGTGGTCGTGGTGCTCACGATCAGAGTCGACAACTGGTGCAGTCCGTCCCGCAGGTCCGGGTCGACGCCCAGCAGCTCGCTGATGACGGCCATGGGCAGGGGAAGGGCGAAGTGCTCGCGCAGGTCGACCGCCGCCGCGGCGTCCGTGCCCCCGTAGGGCGCGGCCCGGCCCAGCGTGTCCAGCAGCCGGGCCGTCAATTCCTCGACACGGGGCCGCAGTCCTTCGATGCGTCGCGGGGTGAGGACTTGGGTGACCAGCCCGCGCAGCCGCCGGTGGTCGTCCCCGTCCGCGGTGGTCATACCCTCGACGGTGGCGAAGGTGGCCAGCGGCCACCCCGGCGGTATGGCGCCCTCGCGCAGTGCCGTGAAGTGGCGGGCGTTCTTGGCGACTTCGGGGTGGGCGAGGAACTCCTTCAACTCCTCGTACCGGGTGACCGCCACGGCGGCGACGTCGCCGGGCAGCACCACGGGCACGACCGGGCCCCGCGCGCGCAGCCGCTCGTTGGCCGCGTGCTGGCCGGCTCCGGTCACGTCGAGGCGGTGCGGTGCGTCGGATCGGTCCTGCATCTGAGGCTCCTCGGGACGTGGGTGACTGCGGGGTGCGGGTAGTGACCCACCCTGTCCGTACCCCGCACGGCCACGCGCTCACGCCGCCCGGCCATCACGCGCTGCGCCCACAGCCGACCGCTCGCGGGCAGCGGCTTGATACCGACCGGCCACGACCGGCCAGGGTTCCCGGCTCCCCGGATGACGCGAATTGGTACGGACAACTCCGTTCCGGAAGAGCAGCGTTGGGGCGGTTCAGACTCCTGAAGAACTCGAGGACGGATGCCCATGAAGACTCCGAAGCCCCTCAGGTCCGCCGCGCTCCTGGCAGTTCCGCTCGCGGTGGGCATGGCGCTGAGCGTCGCCACGGCGCCCGCCGCCTCGGCCGCTCCCCCCGCGCCGGGCCCGCATCCGGCGGTCGACGTCACGCTCAGGAACGCCGACAACGGCCGCACGCTGAACGTCCGGACCGATGACGGCGTCAGAGTGGAGCTGACGGGCTCCCGCTCGGAGGGCGCCACATGGGCGTGGAGCGTGCCCACGACGAGCGGCTCCCAGGTCTTCGACCGCACGACGGCCGGTACGTCGCGGGACGGCAACGCGACGGCCACGTTCCGCGCGGTACGGCCCGGTACCGCCGAGATCGAGGCGTACCAGCGGTGCATCCCGGAACCCGGCTACTTCTGTCCGCAGATCGTGATCCCGTGGAAGGTGACCTTCACGGTGGACGAGCCGACGCGCCAGGCGGTCCGGGCCGCTCCGGCCGAGCTGTCCCTCCTCGGTCTCATCGACCGGGCGACGGCCCGGGTCCGCGCCTCGTATCCACAAGCGGTGCTGATGGTCGCGGAGGGGAACGCGCCGAGCGGGCCGACCCGGGACATGGCCGACGTGACGCACTGGCGGTTCGTCTTCAACAACCGTGACAACTCCTCCGTGGAGATCAGCGGAGACCTCGACGGCACGCTCGGGTCGATCACCAAGCACGGCAGCAGGTGGATCGGTGCCCTGCCGATCGACGAGAAGGTCACGATGACGCCCGCCCAGGCGTACGACCGGCTCCAGGAAGCCGACCACGACGAGGCGTTCCGCTATGTCTCGCTCGTGAAGCCGATGGGGACGCCTCCCTGGCGCCTGCAGTACCACTTCTCCCACCACCCCGGTGGCTGCGACGGCTATGCCGTGTTCGTCGGCTGGGGAGACGTCTCACCCATCTGCGGAGGCTGAGCGAGGAGCCCGGCGGAATTCCGGGTCCTGCCGCGCCGTCGGCCTGCCGCATCCATGGGATGCGGCAGGCCGACGGCCGTTCAAAACTCCCTTTCACCGAACTCGGCGCACGCTCACTTGCCTTCCTTCTTTTCCTCATTCACCGCGGCGGTCCCGTTGTCGCCGGGGATGGGCGTGGACTTCCCCGTGCCGGAGCCCGGCGCCTTCTGATGGGGGACTTCCACCTTGGTGGCCGAGGTGAACACCTTCGCGTTCCGGGCCCCGCACGACGCCTTTTCGTCGGCGGTCATGGGGCGGGTCTTGACGACCACGGCGCTCTTGACCCCGTCGGTGTCATTCGGCGCGGGGCTGGTGATGGTGTCGTCCCAGAACCAGTAGTAGTGGCCCCAGTGCGGGTTGTCGTAGTGGGTCTGCCATCTGCCGTCGACCTGGTGCATGACCTGGGCCCGGGAGATCCAGCCCACCTCGCCGGGCTGGACCGTCATGCCCAGGTTGCCGCCGTCCGAGTGCTCGGTGCTCCAGGTGTGCCCGTATTTCGCGGTGACGCTCAGGTCCACGATGCCCGCTATCTTGCCGCCGCTCGTGATGGAGACCTCGAGCGAGTCCGACGATCCCACGGAGTCCGACCAGCTCAGCCCCTGCGTCGCGGGGGACGTGCTGCAGTTGTAGAGGGTGTCGGACACCTGGTGGTAGTCGCCGAGGTAGGCCTTCTTGACCACCGGGTTGTTGAACGTGCACTTGCCGGTGCCGCTGGCGCAGTCGGCCATGAGCTGGTCGGTGGTCGGCTCGTCGGCGGCCGCGGCGGGAAATGCGGCGGAGCCGAGAACGACGGCTGCGGCGGCACCTGCGAACAGCGTCCGCCCGCCGTGTGCCTTCCAGGGCTTCATCGTTGCCATGAGCATTACCTGCGATCCTTGAGGAATTGGGAATATGCGGTCCGGTCACCCCCGCGGATTCAGGCTGCTGCAGTGAGGTGGCGGCGGAGAACCAATGAATGGCAAAACCCCCTCCGCTTATCCCGGAAAATCCCTTCACCCGGATAGACGTTTTCTATTCCGCCACTTCACCGTGGATCCATCGCTGTTGGAGTGGACACCGTGGACGAGACGTTTGACCTCGCGGAGGACGGGGGCTGTCTCCACGGCCTGGACGTCGGGGAGCGTGCCGACGCGATGGTTGAGGTAGTGGTCCGAACGCGCCTGGCCCGCACACATTGCCCCGGGCTGGTGGCCCCGCCCGAGCCGCGGCCACCGAAGCCGTCGACGCAACAGGCTCAGCCGCCGAGCTCCTCGGCCTCCACCCAGGTGGCCATCAGCGACTGGACGGCCGAGCCGTCCCGGTCGGCGAGCTTGGTGGCCGTGAAGTCGCGGGCCCAGTCGGAGGTCTGGACCCGGAACGCCGGCCGCTCCGCGGTCAGCGCGTCGATGACCGCGGCGGCGGCCTCGGCCGGGGTCTGGGCGTTGCCGAAGGACTGCTGGGTGCGGGCGATGTAGGCCCGGAGCGCGGGGGCGTACGGGCCGGCCGCGGCCACCAGCGCCGGGATGTCGACCCCCAGGGCGGCCACGAACTCGCTGGCGACCGCGCCCGGTTCGACCACGCTCACGTCCACGCCGACAGTTGCCGCGACCGGGGCCAGCGACTCCATGAAGCCCTCCACCGCGAACTTCGCGGCGCAGTACGCCTCGTTGAAGGGCTGGCCGATCACCCCGCCGACGCTCGTCACGGTGACGAGGCGGCCGCGCGACGCGCGCAGGTGCGGCAGCGCGGCGCGCGTCACCTCGACGACGCCGAAGTAGTTGACCTCCATCGCACGACGGATAGCGGCCATGTCGTCCTGCTCGACGGTACCGAGGTGACCCGCGCCCGCGTTGTTGACCACGGCGTCCAGGCGGCCGTGCTCGGCGACGGCCTCCGCCAGGCAGGCGGTGACGGACTCCGCGTCGGTCACGTCCAGCCGTTCGACCCGGACCCGATCGGCGACGCCCGCCTCGGACGCGGCCTTCAGCAGGGCGTCCGCCTTGCGCGGGTCACGCATCGTCGCGACGACCTTCCAGCCGGCCCGCGCCGCGCCCACGGCGGTGGCGAGGCCGATGCCCGAGGATGTGCCGGTGATGAGAACGGTCCTGTCGGTCACAAGGTCTCCTTGACGTGCGTGCATTGCGTGTGTGTACACACAATAGAGTTGTGTGTACACACACGCAAGTGACTAAACTTCACCTCATGGCGCGCAACGAACTCACCCTGGGCTCCCTCACCGCCCGCGACCACGCCTTCTACGGCCTGGTGTGGGCCGGGACCACTCTCAGCGCACGGGTCGACCAGGCGCTGATACGGGCCCACGACCTCCCGCTCTCCTGGTTCGAGGTGATGCTCTGGCTCAGCGGCCAGGACGAGCCGGTCGCTGCGTCGGAGCTCGGCGCGAAGACGCTGCTCAGCCGCAGCCAGGTCTCCCGGGTGGTCGATTCGCTGAGCGGCCGGGGACTGGCCGAGCGAGTGCCCTCGCCGACAGACGCGCGTTCCGTACGGATCGCCCTGACCGAGGCCGGTCGACGCGCCTTCGCCGAGGCGGACGCGACACGGCGGGCGGCGCTGGCCGAACCCTTCGACGACCGCCTCGACGACGAGGACATCGAGGCACTCGAACGGGTCTGGGCCAAGCTCAAGGCGTCCTGACCCCAGGGCCCGCGGCATGCGGCCGATGACGACGATTCGGCCCCACCGGTTCGATGCCGTACTGTTCACCGTACCGACGCGGGGTGGAGCAGCTCGGTAGCTCGCTGGGCTCATAACCCAGAGGTCGCAGGTTCAAATCCTGTCCCCGCTACTCGCATGAAGGCCCGGCAGCTCGGCTGTCGGGCCTTCGTTGCGTGCCGGCACGGCTGGCACGGCCGGCACGGGGTTCCGTGAACGCGATGCCACGGCGGCGGGTACGGCGCTGATCGTTTGCACGTGACGTAGCGGCATGTGCTGTTGTGGGGCTGCGAGCGAAAGGCGGAGTTTCCGATGACATTCAGCACCCCCACGCCACCCCTCACCGTCAAGATCGGCGAGGCCGCCGCCCTGGCCGGCACCACGCCCCGTGCCATCAGGCACTACCACCAGGTCGGGCTGCTCCCGGAACCCGGGCGCGGCGGCGACGACCGGCGCCGCTACGGCTACGAGGACATCGTGCGTCTGCTGTGGATCCGGCGGATGACCGAGGCCGGGCTGAGCCTGGACGGCATCCGCACCGTGCTCACGGCCGATGACGTCCGGGGCCGGCGCGCGATCCTCGACAGCCTCGAGGAAGACCTCGCGGAGAAGGAGGCCGCCATCCGCTCCCAGCGCGCGGTCCTGCGGCGCCTGCGCCAGGCCGACAGCGACGTCGGGCTGCTCTCCCCCGCCGTGGGCGAGGTGCTGGACCGGGTCGGCGCGGGTCCGCTGCGCGCGGACGAGCTCGACACGCTGCTGGTCACGGAGCGGTTCTTCGGCCCTGAAGAGGCAGCGATGCAGGCCGCGGGCTTCGGTGTCCTCTCGGCCGACGAAGCGCTGCGCGCCGAGCAGGACCGTCTCGACCGTGCCGCCCGAGCCCTCTCGGGCCCGGACGATCCGGGCATCGGGGATCTCGCCGCCCAGTACGTCGCCCACTATCAGGCCATGGAGGACGCCGAGCGCGCCGCCGGGATCGACCATGACGAGCACCACGCGCCGATCGAGGTCGACGAGGAGACGGGCGAGGTCCGCTGGCCCGCCATGGACGAGGCACTGCGCCTTCCGTCCGAGGCGACGCCGGTGGAGCTGCGGATCGCGGAACTGATCGGTGAGCTCTTGGGCGAACAGATCGCGCAGGAGCACGAGGCCACCGGGCAGTGCGCTCCGCCCGGGCCCTCGCACCGGGACGACGCGCGCGGGTGATCCGGGTGGGCAAGGCGCGAAAGCCCTTGTCCGAGGCACGGCGGCACGCGGTGGCGAGCACCGCGACCATCCTGGAGATCCGCCCACCCGTCCGTACGGGCGGTACGTGCCGTGCCGTGCCGGGCGCCGTGCCCCGCTGCTGGACATACACTGCAGGGGTGTCGGGCAGGTCCCTGCTCCGCCCGGCCACCTGAACACAGCCTCCGAGCCGGACCAGCGGGTCCGGCCACCCGGAATC
Organism: Streptoverticillium olivoreticuli subsp. olivoreticuli; assembly: GCF_003391135.1. Taxonomy (GTDB): domain Bacteria; phylum Actinomycetota; class Actinomycetes; order Streptomycetales; family Streptomycetaceae; genus Streptomyces; species Streptomyces blastmyceticus. The sequence goes on from NZ_CP031455.1 coordinate 1,256,807, forward strand.
CGGTCGGCCCAGGAAAGGGGTCCGGCCCGGAACCGGTCGCGCGGTGCGCCAGGTAGCGACGCCCGGCCGGTCCGGCCCTTCGGCTCGCACGCAGATATCCCCCTGTGGGGCCCGCTCGCCCGCACAACGCCGCCGACCGCCCGGCCCCTTGCCGCACGTGCCCCGCACCGCGCAGAAGAGGACGGCACCCGGCCGGTCAGCACGGCCCCGGCGCCGCCGGGCCGTGGTCGACAACGCGGTTCCGGTTCACCGTCACCCCTGCCGCGAGGCCGGGACACGCGCAGTGCGCCGCCGACCGCTTCCGAGGGGACAGCCGTGAAACTGAGCGCACTGCTCGACGGGCACGACCACCGCGTACTCCAGGGCGACCCGGAGACTCCGATCACCGCGGACATGACGTTCGACGCCCACCGGGTGATGCCCGGATCCCTGTACATCGCGGTCCCAGGACATGGGGAAGGCGGCCCCGGGCGCATCGAGCAGGCGGTCCGACGAGGAGCGGTGGCCGTGCTCATCGCCGGCGACGTCCCACCGCCGGGGCTGCCCGGGGGTCCGTGCGTGGTGCGGGTCGCGGACATCCGGGCGGCCACCGCGGTCGCGGCTTCCCGCTATCACGGCGACCCGGGCCGGGCCATGGACGTCGTCGCGATCACGGGCACCAACGGCAAGACGTCCGTCTCGTACATGGTCGAGTCGATCCTGCGGACCGCCGAAACCGCGCGGGTCGGGGTCATCGGCACCTCGGGCAGCCGGATCGGCGGGGAGCGGATCGTCATGCCGCGGTCGGTGCTGACCACCCCGAACGCGCCGGACCTGCAATATCTGCTCGGCCACATGCGCGACCGGCACACGGGCACGGTGGTCCTGGAGGCCACGTCCATGGGGCTGTTGGAGCGGCGGCTGGACCGCGTGTTCGTCGACGTCGGCGTCTTCACCAACCTGACCCCGGATCACCTCGACGACCACGGAACCATGGAGAGCTACAAGAACGCCAAACTGCGGCTCTTCGACGGGCTGTGCGGCCGCGCGGTGGTCAATGCCGACGACCCCGTCGGCGCCGAGATCCTGGCCCTGATGCCCGGCACGACGACCACGTACGCCCTGGACGCGCCCGCCGACTACCGGGCCACCGACCTCACCGTGGACGCCGCGGGATGCCGCTTCACCCTCCACTACGACGGGCGCAAATACCCCGCGGCGATCCCGGTGCCCGGCCGCTTCTCCGTCGCGAACGCGCTGGCCGCCCTCGCGGCGTGCCACCTGCTCGGCCACGGGCTCCCGGCTCTCGTCGACGCCCTGGACCGGATGGCGCCCGCCCCCGGCCGGTTCGAGCGCCACCGCACTCCACGGGGCGTCCATGTGATCGTGGACTACGCGCACTCACCCGATTCCCTGGAGAAGGTCCTCGCCACGATCCGCGGCTTCGCGACCGGCCGGGTGATCACCGTCTTCGGCTGCGGCGGCGACCGGGACACCACCAAGCGCGCCCCGATGGGCGCGATCGCGGGGAACTACTCCGACCTGTGCGTCGTCACCTCGGACAACCCGCGCGACGAAGACCCCGAAGCCATCCTCGACCAGATCGCTCCGGGCCTCGCCCTCTCCGGCACCCCCTTCCACCGGGTGGCCGACCGCCGCGAAGCGATCCGGTACGCGCTGGCCGCCGCGGAACCGGACGACATCGTGCTCGTCGCGGGCAAGGGCAGCGAACCCCACCAGATCGTCGGCGACCGCCTGCTCCCCTTCGACGACATGACAGTGGTTCACGAACTTGCCGCAGCGTGAACCGCTCGTGACGGCTGTGCGCGGGAACCGGTCCGGCAGGAGACATGTACGGCTACGTATGGCGCCTTCTGTATCAGGAGGTCGGGAATTGCGATTCCGGGGCCTTTTGCCGTCAGTTCGCGGAGCAGCGCGATCTCGTCGGGGGGCGCCATGAAGGACGGTTGCGGGCGGAGTCGAGTGTGCATGGGGTCCTGGTGGTCGGAGCAGGTCAATGTGCAGTGTGCCGTCGTGAGGGTGACGAGAAGTGCGTAGTACGGCCGGGTGCTGTGCTCTGCGACGAACCGGCAAGCCCGTGCGGTGATGTGCCGGACCGTGTCGGCGAGGGCCCGGTCGGCGCCGAGGGCATCGAGGACGCCGTCAAGGAGTTGTACGGCAACGTCTTCGCTGCCCGGCTTCCGTTTCAGTTCGATGGCCCAGTCCAAAGGGCCGTCCATGGCTGAATGAGCAGAGGGGGGCGGCTCCCCGTCCTGCTGTTGCATTCTTCACCTCGGCTGCGTGCACGACTTCCGTCGACGGATAGAGGCACGTACTGCCGGGGTCCGGGGCCGACAGTCACCGTAGAGCGGCCGGGCCAGGCCGGACATACGACTATCGGCCACGTCCTGAAGCTCAGGATGCCTTTACGTCTCCGCTGCCGCGGGGATCGCGACCCAAATCGCTCAGGCCAGGCCGCCGAGCGTGTACCGGTCGAAGGCGTCGTACAGGTCTTCCTCGTCGGGGGCGGCAGCGTCGATCGAGAACGCCGCGGCCGAGGCGAGGAGGGTGGTGAGGCGGGCGAGTGCGGGGTAGTGCGCTTCGGCATCGGGATGTACCGCCGAGGCGTCGGTCAAGAAGGGGATCGGGGCAGCGGCGTCGATGGGGTATCCGCCGGCGACGTACACGGTGTACGGCTGCGTGACGATGTCGGCGAAGGAGCCGTCGGTGGCGAGGCTGTGCAAGCAGTCGCCCAAAGGGGAGGCCGATCGTGCGGGTGCGCGGTCGTGCTCGGTGTGGTCGGCCATGTGATGGGGCACCGCGCGTACCCGGGAGACCACCTCCCGCCGGACAGCCGGCTCCAGACCCGGCCAGGTGGCATCGGGGGCGAGGCCGTCCAGCGCGGATGCCGCGCGCTCGTCGGCTTCCCCGACGCGTCCGGTCTCCACGACGAACGTGGTGACGGCGAAGGCCGGGTCGGGACGGTCGGTCCGGTCGGTGACCGCGAGAAAGATGCTGTACCGGTTCACGCTGTTCACCCTGACGGTAGAGGAGGTGTGGCCGGACCGCCGCCCATGGCCGGACCGGCCACGGTGCGCTCCTACTTGATGCAGATCTTGCCCTGGCTATGGTTCGTCAGAGTGGTGGAGTGCGCCTTCCCGTCAGCCGTGACAGTGAACGTCGCGCTGGCCGAGTAATCGTGACACTGCCCCTTCGGGGGCGGCCAGTTGGCCACGACGCGCGCCTTGAACTTGTTCTTTCCGGACCCGGTGTTGTGCGCGACCTGCTGGCCTTCTTTGTAGAGGGTGACGGAGATCGAGTATTCGGGCATCTTCTGCTTGCAGCCCTTGAGGTCGGCATGGACGTTGATGACGTCCGGATTGGTGTGCGACTCGTGCGGCGAGTCGAGCGCGGCCTCACACTTGTCCCACACTGCCGCCGACAGTTGCGGCGCCGGGGCCGGCCCGCTCACCGCGTGGGCCTGGAACGGTACGAGCAGGCAGGCGGCGGCTGTCGCGCCGGTGAGGATGTGCCTTCTCATGGTGCGCCTCCAGAGGTCGGGATCACGCGGCGTAACGTATGCCCCCGCCCCGGTCGACACCATGGGGTATCAGGACAGTTGGGGTCGAGCCCCAAGGGTCCTGCCGACAGGCCCGCTCCCCCGGTCAGTCGCCGACCGGCTCGGGGACGAGGCCGTCGGCGACCAGGCCGGCGAACACCGCCTCGCCCAGGGCGTGCACCGCGGACTGCGGGCGGACCATCACGGTGAACTCCTTGACCCGGCCCGCCTCGTCGAACTGGAGCAGGTCGATGCCGTAGATCTGCTTTCCGTCCACGGCGGCCCGGAAGGGGAGGATCGCCGACGGGGCCTCCTCGCCGTCGGCGCCGGTCTCGGCCGCGCCCTCGAAGTGTCCGACGTAGCGGAAGTCCTCGAAGGTGCGCAGCAGGACGTTGAGGAGTCCGAGCAACATCGGCCTGCCCTCGAAGGGGGTGAACTTCACCGGGCTGTAGAAGCGGACGTCCTCGGTGAACAGGTCTTCCAGCGCGGCGAGATCGTCTGCCTCGATGGCGGCGCGGAAGCGTGCGGCGGTCTCCATGGCTTCTCCTGATACTCAAGGATCTGACTAGTCATTTTCTTGAGTATGCTGCACGGTCCGACGGGGAAAAGGAAGAGGTGCAGCTTCGATGGCCTTGCGACATGCGGTGCTGGCAGCGCTGCTGGACGGCGAGTACAGCGGATACCAGCTGGCCAAGGCGTTCGACGTCGGCGTCGCGAACTTCTGGCACGCCCTGCCTCAGCAGCTGTACGCCGAGCTGGCCAAGCTGGAGCGGGAAGGGCTGGTATCGGGCCGTCAGGTGGTCCAGGAGACCCGGCCCAACAAGCGCCTGTTCCGGGTGACGGACGCCGGCCTCGCCGAGCTGGAGCAGTTCGCGGCGGCGGTCTCGAAGCCCTCGTTCATCCGCGACGATCTGCTCGTGAAGGTGCAGGCCGCCGACCGCATCGACACCGGCCCGGTGATCGAGCAGCTCGAGGAGCGGGCGGCCGCGGCCGGAGCGAAGGTCGAGCTCTTCGGTGAGCTGCTGCGGCAGATGCGGGGCGAGGCGGACGAGGAGGAGTTCCTGCGCCGGGGCGAACGGATCGGCCCGTACCTGACCTGCCTGCGCGGCCTGGCCTTCGAACAGGGCCACCGGGACTGGTGCGTACGGATCGCGGGCGTCCTGCGGGAGAGGCGTACGGCGCGTACTCGGCCCTGAGCGCGCGTCCGACGGGTCGTGGGGACCCACCGGAGCCGTGGCGCCCCGATCGCGGCTCCGGTAGTCCCTGCCCCTGTTCGCCCATTCAGCGTTACGGCAGGGTGTGGCGCGTGGGAAAGATCCTCCATGCCCAGAACCCCCGCGTGCTGCTACGCCTTCATCAGCCACCGCCTCCTCAGAGCCGCCCTGGGCGACCGGCCGCCCCACGACGTCCGCTGGATCGCCCCGGCCCCCGGCATGCGCTGTGCCGAGATCGGCAGCGGCGGTGGCTACTACACCGCCGCCCTGGCCGCCCGCCTGGGGCGCGGCAGTCTCCTCGTGGCCCTGGACCCCGCCGCCCACGACCCGCGCGCCCGGCGCGGCGTGGGGCCGGGTGCCACGACCGTCCACGTCGCAGGCGACGGCTGTGCCCTGCCCTTCGCGTCCGCGAGCCTCGACGCCCTGTTGTACAGCTACAGCCTGGAGGAGATGCCCGACCAGCACGCGGCGCTGGCGGAAGCCGAGCGGGTGTTGCGCCCGGGAGGGCAGCTCGTGCTGTTCCTGTGGCGCCCCCTGATGCGGCGCCGCTGCCGCACGTCCGTGCTCGCCCTCCGGGCCCGGGACAACGGGTTCGCACTCCTCCGGGCCCACCGCGGGCTGCAGAATCTGCGCCTCGCCTACAGGAAGCGATGACCGGCCCGGCAGGAGGCCGACAAACGGCCGCGCCGGGCGGGAGGACGGCTTTGGCGAAGCTGGTCCCGCGATCGGCACCCGGCCCCCTTCCTTTTACGTCCGCCTCCAAGGGCCCGGGGGCCGACCCGTAACCTGCCCGTTGCCTCAACTGCCTTGCGTGCGCTCTCCAGGCGCGCCGTACCATCGATGTGCGGTGGGGTCGGTTCCGCCGCTTCCGTGTACGCGCCCCACCACGGTCCGAGGAGTGAGGCAATGCACGAAGACCCGGTCCACGGCATCACCCGGCGCCGCGTCCTGGGAACCGCGGCCTCGGCGACGGCCGGGGCGACAGGACTGTCGGCGCTGCCCACTTCGATGCGGAAGGCGCTCGCGGAGCCGGAGCGCACGCTGCGCTCGCTCGACCAGATCGAGCACGTCATCTTCCTGATGCAGGAGAACCGGTCGTTCGACCACTACTTCGGCACGCTCGAGGGCGTGCGCGGCTTCGACGACCCGGACGCCGTCACCCTGCCCTCCGGGCGCCCGGTGTTCTACCAGCCGGACCCGCAGCACCCCGACGGCTACCTGCTGCCGTTCCACAACGACACCAGGACCACCAACGCCGCACGCGCCTACGGCACGAGTCACTCGTGGCAGTCGCAGCACCTGTCGTGGAACGACGGCCGGATGGACAACTGGGTGCCGACGCACCGTGCGGCGGACGGCCCCGTCAAGGGCCCGTTCACGATGGGCTACTACACAAGGGACGACCTGCCGTTCCACTACGCGCTCGCCGACGCCTTCACGGTCTGCGACAACTACTTCTGCTCGGTCCTCGGCCCGACCCACCCCAACCGGGTCATGGCGATCAGCGGCACCATCGACCCGGACGGCACGCGAGGCGGCCCGGTCGTGGACAACCACTCCACGGCGTTCCGGTGGACCACCTACCCCGAGCGGCTCCAGGCAGCCGGGATCAGCTGGCGCTACTGCACCGCCAACCCGCAGGACACCGACCTCGGCTGGTTCAAGGCGTTCCAGGACGCCCGGCCGGGCGACCCCTTGTACGAGAACGCCATGGTGCCCCACTCACCGTCCCAGGTGGCCGACATCATCCGCCGCGACCAGCTGCCGTCGGTCACCTGGCTGGACGCCCAGTACCTCCCGTCGGTCTACGGACTCCCGGAGGCGTCCGAAGAGCCCCCCAACTTCCCCGCGGCGGGCGCCTTGTACATGTACACCGTCCTCGACGCCCTGGGCTCCCGCCCCGACGTGTGGGCCAAGACCGTCTTCGTCATCAACTACGACGAGAACGACGGCCGCTTCGACCACGTACCACCGCCCACCGCGCCGGAAGGGACACCCGGGGAATGGGTCACCGTCTCCCCACTGCCCAGCGGCGCGTCGGGTATCGCCGGCCCCGTCGGACTGGGCTTCCGGGTGCCGGCCCTGGTGATCTCTCCGTGGAGCCGTGGCGGCCGGGTGTGCAGCGAGCTCTTCGACCACACCTCCACCCTCAAATTCCTGGAGCGACGGTTCGGCGTGCGCGAACCCAACATCAGCGCCTGGCGCCGCAGGACCGTGGGGGACATGACGTCGGCACTGCGCCTGGGCCATCGCGACCCGTCCTTCCCCCGGCTCCCCGACCCGGCACCGCTCTACGCACGCGAACAGCAGGAGGCGACCCCTCTTCCGCCACCGACCGTGCCGACCGTCCAGACGGTGCCGCACCAGGAATCCTCCTGCGACGGCCGTCAGTCGCCGTAGCCGGGGCCCGCGCCGCTCTCAGGGGCGCGGCGTGCCGGCGCGGTGGGCGGACGGGCTGATGCCGCGTACGCGTTTGACGGCCGCGCTGAACGCGAAGCCGTCCGCGTACCCGACCTCCTTGGCCACTGCCGCGACCGTGGCCCCCGGCCCACGGAGCCGGTCGGCGGCCAGGGTCATCCGCCAGTCGGTGAGGTAGGCCAGGGGCGGCCTGCCGACCAGTGCCGAGAACCCGCGGGCGAACGCGGTACGGGACATGCCCGCCTCGTCCGCGAGCGAGGCGACCGTCCACGGCCGGGCCGGCTCCTCGTGCAGCCGGCGCAGCACGTGCCCCATGTCCGGGTCGGCGAGGGCCCGGTAGCCGGGGGGCGGGGTGGCGTCCGGGTGGGCGAACCACGCGCGCAGGGCCCGGACGAGCAGCAGGTCCAGGAAGCGATCCAGGACGACCTGCCGACCCGGCTCGTCGTGCTCGACCTCGGCGGCGATCAGGTCGAGGAGCGCGGACAGACCCGGATCCGGGCGCACGATCGCGATCGGGGGCAGCGCGTCGAGCAGTGGCCGGCACAGGTCGCCTCCGACTCTGTACCCGGCGGTGACCAGAAGGTCCGTCGCGCTGTCCGCCGCGTCCCCGACGGTGCGGCCGGTCACTCGCCAGTTGTGCCCCGGTTCCGCGGGATCGCCGACGAGGGTGCAGCGGTCGTCACCGTCGACGAGTACGCGTGGCCTGCTGTCCGGGTGGTCCGGCTGCGGCCCTGCCGGTTCTCGCAGGACTTCGCCGCGCCGGACTTCTTCCTGCCGACGGTCCTCGCGGGCGACCTCGCGACTCCCGCCGGGGACGGCCGTGAACCGTTCGCCGAGGTGGCGGTGGCCGCCCTCACGGACGACGGTCATGCGGGCAGGACCTACGAACTGTCCGGCCCCCGGGCGCTCTCCTTCGCCGAGGCACTCGCCTCCTTCCTGGACGGCATACGTCGCGGCGAGGACGACTACGTCAGCACCGGTGTACAGGAGGCACTCGGCCGCGCTCCGCGCTCCTTCGAGGAGTACGCGAGGTCGACAGCGCCCACGGGGGTGTGGAACCCCTGACCGGGAACCGGCCCCGGCCGAGGTGCGTGGGCAGTACGCACATGACCGGCACAGGCTTCGGCATCGTCGCAGGCAGGGCGTTGTCAGACCCCGGTGCGACACTTCCGGCGTGAGATGGGCAGTGGCTGAGGGAACAGGCGGCGAGGGCGTTCGGCTCTGTCCGCTCGACAGTGACGGGCAGGCGGCCGGGCCGGTGGTGGCCGAGACGAGCCTGGCCGAGGCCGTGCGGGCGCGGCCGGAGGTCGAGCGGTGGGTGTGGCGGTCCACCGCGCGGTCGTACGGCGAGCTGCTCACGGCCGGTGTGCACGTGGAGCGGTGCTATGACGTCGAGGCCGCCGAGGCGCTGCTGATCGGCCACGAGGAGGGGCAGTCGGGCCAGCCGCGTTCGCTGGCCGCGGCGTGGGCCCGGCTGCGGCGGCTGCCGGTGCCGGCGGATCCGCCGTTGCAGGCGGCGGAGACACAGCCGTCGCTGTTCGCACCGGGCCCGGTGCCGCTGCCGCCCGGGGTCGAGGAGCTGGAGGCGCTGCTGGAGGTGTACGCGGAGCAGCTGGCCCGCACCGAACGCACCGAGCACCCGGGACGGACGCGGCTGCTGGTCGCCGCCGAGTCGGCGGGCACGCTGGTCGCGGCCGAGATGCGCCGGGCCGGGGTGCCGTGGCGTGCCGACGTGCACCGAGAGCTGCTCGACGAGCTGCTGGGGGAACGGTACCCGGGCGGTCAGGAGACCCGGAGACTGGCCGAGCTGGCGCAGACGGTGTCGGAGGCGTTCGGGGAGCCCGTACGGCCCGATCTGCCCGCCGACGTCATCAGGGCCTTCGCCCGCGCGGGCGTCGCCCTGTCGTCCACGCGGGCCTGGGAGCTCCGGAAGATCGGCCACCCGGCCGTCCCGGCCCTGCTGGAGTACAAGAAGCTCTACCGTCTGCACACGGCCCACGGCTGGTCGTGGTTGCAGTCCTGGGTCCACGACGGTCGGTTCCGCCCCGAGTACCTGCCCGCAGGCGCGGTCTCGGGGCGGTGGACCACCAACGGTGGCGGGGCGCTGCAGATCCCCCGGGTGGTCCGGCGGGCGGTGATCGCCGATCCCGGGTGGCGGCTGGTCGTGGCGGACGCCGACCAGCTGGAGCCCCGCGTGCTGGCGGCGATCTCGCGCGACCCGGGGCTGATGGACGTCGCGGGCAGCGGCCGCGATCTGTACGCGGACCTGGCCGAGCGCGCCTTCTCCGGCGACCGCGACCGGGCCAAGCTCGCGATGCTCGGGGCGATCTACGGGCAGACCTCCGGGGACGGCCTGAAGCACATGGCCGACCTGCGCCGCCGCTTCCCCCGGGCCGTCGCCTACGTGGACGACGCGGCACGCGCGGGCGAGGAAGGCCGACTGGTGCGGACCTGGCTGGGGCGGACCTGTCCGCCCGCGTCCACCACCGTCGACGACGAGGCGGGCATCCCCCAGGAGGAAGAGCCCCCCACCCGCGGCAGTACGGCGAGCGCCCGGGCCCGGGGCCGCTTCACCCGCAACTTCGTGGTCCAGGGCAGCGCCGCCGACTGGGCGCTGATCGTCCTCGCCACCCTGCGGCAGGCGATCGAGGGCCTCCGTGCCGAACTCGTATTTTTTCAGCACGATGAGGTGGTGGTGCACTGCCCGCGGGAGGAGGCGGAAGCGGTGGCGGAAGCCATCCGCACGGCCGGGAATCGCGCCGGGTGCATCGCCTTCGGTGACACGCCCACGCGGTTCCCGTTCACCACGGCCGTGGTGGAGTGCTATGCGCAGGCCAAGGCGTAGCGCGCCGCCTCCGGGCTCGCGGGAATAATCATGCGACGCGCCGCAGAGCGGGTGTTAGTTTCATCCATCATGGAACCACTCACCGAAGAGGACATCCGCTCCTCTTTCGTCAACTGCTCGAAGGGCGAGGCCCGCAGGATCAGCGTCCCCCGGGATCTGGCCGAGCGCGACTGGGCCGATCTCGACTTCCTCGGCTGGCGCGACCCGGGCGCCCCGGACCGCGGCTATCTGGTCGTCGAGCGGGACGGCAAGCTGGTGGGCGTCACCCTGCGGGCCCCGCAGGGTGTCCGCCGCAGCTTCACCAAGACCAACATCTGCACCATATGCACAACCGGCCACCCTGGTACGGGAGTTGCCCTGCTCGCCGCACCGAAGGTCGGCGCCTCCGGGCGCCAGGGCAACACCGTCGGCGCTTACCTGTGCGCGGACCTCGCCTGCTCGCTCTACGTCCGGGGGAAGAAGAAGACCGGGATGGGGCTGCGCTACGAGGAATCGCTCACCGTCGAAGAGCAGATCGAGCGGCTCCGCGGCAATCTCCACGACTTCCTGGAGAAGGTCGGCGCGCCCTGACGCACCGGGGTGACAGTGGGGTTCGACGGTGCTGGTCGCGGTCATCGACGAGTGACTGCGACCAGCGCCTTCTAAGCGTCTGCCGGGCGGCGCGGTTCGCGCCGCATCGGCCACAGCGTCGGCCCGTCCCCCGGCAGCCGCAGCTCGTCCTGCACGGTGAAGCCGAAGTGCTCGTAGAAGGGCAGGTTGGACGGCTTGGAGGACTCCAGGTAGGCGGGCAGGCCCGCCGCGTCGGCCTTGGCCAGCCCCGAGCGCAGCAGAGCCGCCCCGTGCCCCCGGCCCTGCCCGGCCGGGTCGGCGCCGATCACCGCCAGGTACCAGTGCGGTTCCCGGGGTGCGTGCCCGGCGGCCGCCTCGACGGCGTCCTTCAGCAATGGAGCCCGGTCGCCGAGGATGTCCTGGAGCTCCTGGATGGTCTCCGCGTCGGGAACGGCCTTGGCCTGCGCCTGTGGCGGCACCCAGAAGGCGGCCGCCGCCTCGGTGCGCTCACACACGCTGTGGTGGACGTACTGCCGGGTGAAGATCGTGGTGAAGTAGCGTTCCAACCCTGCCCCACGCGAGGCGTCGTCGGGGAAGAACCACCGCATCATCGGGTCGTCGTCGAAGGCGCGGGCCAAGGTGCGACCGACCGACGGAGCGTCGTCGATCGTTGCTGATTTCGGCGTGTTCGTTATCGACATACAGGTCATTCTGCACCCGTGTGATCTTGGGCCTCGCGGCGGGGTCCGGCCCTCGCTTCATGGCCAACGGAGCAGCCTCATGACGCAAGTTGGGGCAGGGCGCCGCTCCCCTTCGCGGAAAGGGCTCGCCCCGGAAGACTTCGGCATGGACATCGAGTCCTTGTCGGACCGAGAATCCTCTTCATGACCACACCTGACTTCCGTACGCGCGTGACCCGGCCCTCCGAGGCCGAAAGGGATCAGGCGCTGGTCGTGCTGAGGGACGGGGCCGGTGACGGCAGGCTCTCCCATGACACGTTCATGCGCCGCATGAACATCGTCCTGACGGCTCGTAACCGGGCCGAGATCGACCACGCCATGGCCGACCTCCGGGCGCATGGACGGATCTCGGAGTTCCTCGTGCGCACGGTGACCCGCGTGGCGACGCTGACCGTGCGCATGCGGAGAGCCTGGCATGGGGCACGGCTGCCGGGGCTGCGGCTTCCCGAGCCGGGAGCGGACGCGCTGAACATAGGGCGCTCGCCGCTGTCCGACTTGCGCCTCGACGACGACACGGTCTCCCGGCGGCACGCCGAGCTGCGCTACGTGGACGACCACTGGCGCCTGTCCGACCTCGGCTCGCGCAACGGCACGTACGTCAACGGACTGCGTATCGCCGGTACGGTGCGCGTTCAGCCGGGCGACCAGATCGCGTTCGGGGACCGGCACTTCCGCCTGTCCGTCTGAGTGAACGCCGGCGGTCAGCTCATCCCGGGTACACGTTCATCTGTGGATTCCGCCGTGGCGGGAGGAAGGTTGCGCCGGTAGAAGCGCCGGTAGGCACGTACCGTGGGTCCGTCGGCGGCCGACCAGAGGTCCTTGGCCACCGGGCGCATCCAGCGCAGGATGTCGAAGTCGGCATGATGATTGCGCCTGACCAAGCGCCACAGGAAGGCCGCCCAGAGGCGGTTGACCGGCCAGAGAAGCCAGTCGGGGCCGAACTTGCGGACGACCAGGCTCCATGTCGCGAGGGTGACACCGGGCCGTACGGGGCTCACGGCGGCGATGAAGGCCATACGGGGCGGTTTCCCGTCCGGCCGCGGACCCGGTTGCGGAGTGGCCACCGCCGTCGTCGGGCTCGCCATCGAGATCAGGGTGTACGGGCGGAAGTGGTGGATGCGGGTGCCGTCCGCGTCGGCGGGCTGGATCCGGAACGAGAAGTGGCGGCCCTCGTCGCGCAGTTGGACGGAGGTCATCGGACGTCCCGGGCTATGGGTGTAGGCCCAGTGGGAGGCGTCGGTCACATGCTCGCCGATCGGCAGCAGATCCGCGTGGCACACGAGCACTTCGCCGGCCAGGTACAGATGGCGGCGACGGTCCTGCGCGAAGCCCAGCTCGCCCAGGGGCTCCGGGGTCGGTGAGCCGTGCCAGAACCAGATGATGCCGCCCAGCTCGGTCACGGGGACACTGCGCTGCGCGGCCCGGGAGGGGATCCGGTCGGCGCCGGGGATCTTCCGGCACGTCCCGTCCTTGTCGAACTCCCAGGCGTGGAAGCCACAGACCAGCCTCTCCTCGCTCACCCGGCCGCACCGGCCGAGGTCGGCGCCCATGTGACAGCACTGGCTGTCGATCATGCCGACCTGTCCGCCACGCGTCCGGAACAACGCGTACTGCTGCGCCATGTACATCACCGGGACCACCTCGCCGCACCGTAGGTGGCGGCTGAAACGTGCGAAGTACCAGCCGACGGGGACGGGTCCCTGCCGCTCGTGACCGACGTGGAGGCGCAGGCTCTGGAGCTCACGGTCGTACGGGCGTGGGCGCCGGCGTCGCCGCGTCATGTGGTGGTTCCTCCCTCGTCCGTCGGTCGGCCGTGGTCCGCGGGCACCCGGGGCGCGGGGGCGGAGGGTGCGCGGTATGTGTAGGCGGCGGGGTCGAAGCGGTTGAGCCGGCGGACGAGGCGGCCGGTGGACCAGGGCCAGCAGAAGGTGTTCCGTCCGCTGGGACCGACGTAGTAGCTGGAGCAGCCGCCGGAGTTGTACACGGTGCTCCGGAGCGCTTCCTGCACCGCGGCGTTGTGGTCGGCCTGGACGGCCGCCCGCACGTCCATGGACGTGGAGCCGTGGCGGCGCAGGTGGGTCAGCGCGGCGCAGACGTAGGAGATCTGGGCCTCGAGGACGCTGATGGCGGAGGTGGAGCCGCCGAGGAGGTTGGGCCCCAGGAGGAGGAAGAGGTTGGGGAACCCGCTGACGCTGGTGCCGAGGTAGGCCTCGGGGCCGTCCTTGGCCCAGGTCTCGTGCAGCGTACGGCCGTCCGTGCCGTGTGTGCTCCGGGCCAGCGGCAGCTCACCGATGCGGAAGCCCGTGGCCGTGATCACCACGTCGGCCTCGGTCCCGGTGCCGTCGGCACCGATGAGGTGCCGGCCGCGTACGGCGCGGACGGCGGTGGGGTGGAGACGGACGTGGGGCAAGGTCAGCGCCGGGTAGAACGTGCTCGAGGTCAGCAGCCGTTTGCAGCCCAGTCGGTAATGGGGCGTCAGTGCCCGGCGCAGCTCCTTGTCACGGACGGCGAGGCGCAGATGGGCGCGGGCCGCGGCCTGTACCGGGCCTATGAGACGTGGGTGGCGGAACGCGTAGCCGAAGCACTCCTGCAGGGTGTACTGACCAGCCCGCATGGCGCGCTGCACGCCCGGAGCGTGGGACAGGCACCAGTTGAGTGCCGCGGGGACCGGGAGGTCGGGCTTGGGCAGCACCCACTGGGCGGTGCGCTGGAAGAGGTGCACGGCCGCGGCACGGTCCTGGACGGCCGGGACGACCTGCACGGCGGAAGCGCCGCTGCCGATCACCGCCACCCGTCGGCCGGCGAGGTCGACGGAGTGGTCCCACTCGGCGGTGTGGAACACCGGTCCGGGGAACTCGTCGAGCCCCGGCAGGTCGGGCCGCCGCGGCTCGTGCCACGGCCCGGTGGCCAGGATCAGTGCCGTGGCGGTGTACTCGCCGTCGGTGGTCTCCAGGCGCCAGCGCCCCGCGCTCCGGTCCCAGCGGGCCCGCAGGACGGCGACACCGCACCGCAGCACCGCACCGACCCCGTACCGGTCGGCGGTCGCCCGCAGGTAGTCGTGGATCTCCCGCTGTCCGGCGAAAGTCCTGCTCCACCCTGGACTCGGGGTGAACGAATAGGAGTACAGCGAGGACGGGACGTCACACGCGCAGCCCGGATAGGTGTTGTCCCGCCAGGTGCCCCCGAGCTGCGGCGCCTTCTCCAGCACCAGCAGATCGCGGAATCCCCCCATGCGCAGCCGGATCGCGGCACCGATGCCGGAGAACCCCGCGCCGACCACCACCACCTGCACATCCCTGCCCTCCCGGGCACCGCGCGGAAGATCAAGCGGAACCGGCAAGGAACCCTCCTTGGCAGTGAGACTTGGCAGTGAGACCGCCCACGGCCCTCCCCGGACCGGCGTCGGCCCCAGTCTGCGGGGAACCGGAAGAACACCATCAGGGCGTGAACCCGCGCACGAGTCGTGTCGTGCGCGAACAGGACGGCGCGCGCCAGGACCTCGCTCCGGCACCGGCGCATTCACCACGGGTCTGCGCCCTGGCGGGATCGGATGAGGACGCCGACGCGGGCACGGGCGACGGGTCCGCGGAGATCGATCAGGATTCGAGAAGCGCCGGCCCCCGAGCCGCGCCTAGCGTGGCTGCCATGGACCGGGCGATCACGTCAGGACCCACGACTTCAGGAGTGACCATGACCGGCTCTTCCACCCGGGGAATCAAGACCGTGCTGCATCCCGTTTCCGACCTGGCGACGGCCAAGGCGGTGTACGCCACCCTGCTCGGTGTCCCGCCGCAGACCGACGAGTCCTACTACGTCGGCTTCGAGGCCGAGGGCCAGCACATCGGGCTGGTGCCGGACGGTGGACCGCAGGGCATGACCTCGCCGGTGGCCTACTGGCACGTGCCGGACATCGCGGCGAAGCTGGCCGAGGTGACCGCCGCGGGCGCCACCGTGAAGGAGCCCGCGCACGACGTGGGCGGCGGCCGCCTGGTGGCCACCGTCACCGACCCCGACGGCAACGTCCTCGGGCTGCTCCAGGACCGATGAGCGGAGAACCGGACGTACTACAGTGCGAGGCCGGTCGGATCGAGCCGGGCGACGCCGACGAAGGCCACGCAGGCGGCCCCGCCCAACAGATGGAGACGCGATGAGCACGGTCAAGAGGACGAAGACGCAGTCGCCTGCGCCGCACGCCGCCGACAGCCACGACCTGATCCGCGTGCACGGCGCGCGCGTGAACAACCTCAAGGACGTCAGCATCGAGATCCCGAAGCGCCGGCTGACGGTGTTCACCGGCGTCTCCGGCTCGGGCAAGAGCTCGCTGGTGTTCGACACGATCGCGGCGGAGTCGCAGCGCCTGATCAACGAGACCTACAGCGCCTTCCTCCAGGGCTTCATGCCGACGCTCGCGCGGCCGGAGGTCGACGTACTCGACGGGCTGACCACCGCGATCATCGTCGACCAGCAGCGGATGGGGGCCGACCCCCGCTCCACGGTCGGCACCGCCACCGACGCCAACGCGATGCTGCGCATCCTCTTCAGCCGGCTCGGGAAGCCGTACATCGGCCCGCCCACCGCCTTCGCGTTCAATGTCCCGAAGCGGACGGCGAGCGGGTCCATGACCGTCGACAAGGGCAAGGGCGAGCGGATCACGGTTCGCAAGGCCGTCTACCACGGCGGCATGTGTCCGCGCTGCGAAGGCCGGGGCACGGTCTCCGACATCGACCTCACCCAGCTCTACGACGCCGGCAAGTCGCTCAACGAGGGTGCGCTCACGATCCCCGGCTACAGCATGGACGGCTGGTACGGCCGCATCTTCGGCGGCTGCGGCTTCTTCGACCCGGACAAGCCGATCCGCAAGTTCACCAAGAAGGAGCTGCACGATCTCCTCCACAAGGAGCCGACCAAGATCAAGGTCGACGGGATCAACCTGACGTACGAGGGCTTGATCCCGAAGATCCGGAAGTCGATGCTGTCCAAGGACATCGACGCGCTGCAGCCGCACGTGCGCGCGTTCGTGGAGCGGGCGATGACGTTCACCTCCTGCCCCGACTGCGGTGGCAGCCGGCTCGCCGAGGAGGCCCGGTCCTCGAAGATCAAGAGGATCAACATCGCCGACGCCTGCGCGATGCAGATCAGCGACCTCGCCGCGTGGGTCCGCGGTCTCGACGAGCCGTCGGTGGCGCCGCTGCTCGGCAGGCTCCTGCACACCCTCGACTCGTTCGTCGAGATCGGGCTCGGATATCTGTCGCTGGAGCGGCCCGCGGGCACACTGTCGGGCGGCGAGGCGCAGCGCGTCAAGATGATCCGCCACCTGGGCTCCGCGCTCACCGACGTCACCTACGTCTTCGACGAGCCCACCATCGGCCTGCACCCTCATGACATCCAGCGGATGAACGAGCTGCTTCTCCGGCTGCGGGACAAGGGCAACACGGTGCTCGTCGTGGAGCACAAGCCGGAGACGATCGCGATCGCCGACCACGTCGTCGACCTCGGCCCCGGCGCGGGCACGGGGGGCGGCACCATCTGCTTCGAGGGCACCTTCGAGGAGCTGCGGACCGGCGGCACCCTCACCGGCCGCCACCTCGACGACCGGGCCGCCCTCAAGGAGAAGGTGCGGACGCCCACCGGCCGGCTCGCGATCCGCGGCGCCACCCGCCACAACCTCCGGGGCGTCGACGTCGACATCCCGCTCGGCGTCCTCTGTGTCGTCACCGGCGTCGCCGGCTCCGGCAAGAGCTCGCTGATCCACGGCTCCGTCCCCGCCTCCGAGGGCGTCGTGTCGGTCGACCAGGCGCCCATCCGAGGCTCGCGGCGCAGCAACCCGGCCACGTACACCGGGCTGCTCGACCCGATCCGCAAGGCGTTCGCGAAGGCCAACGGGGTGAAGCCCGCGCTGTTCAGCTCCAACTCCGAGGGCGCCTGCCCCACCTGCAACGGCGTCGGCGTCGTCTACACCGACCTGGGGATCATGGCCGGCGCCGAGACCACCTGCGAGGACTGCGAGGGGAAGCGGTTCGAGGCATCGGTGCTCGAGTACCGTCTCGGCGGCCGCGACATCAGCGAGGTGCTCGCGATGCCGGTGACCGAGGCCGAGGAGTTCTTCGCCGACGGCGAGGCGCGCATTCCGGCCGCGCACAAGATCCTGACCCGGCTCGCCGACGTCGGGCTCGGCTACCTCACCATCGGCCAGCCGCTCACCACGCTGTCCGGCGGCGAGCGGCAGCGGCTCAAACTGGCCACCCACATGGCCGAGAAGGGCGGCGTCTACGTCCTCGACGAGCCGACCACCGGCCTCCACCTCGCCGACGTCGAGCAGTTGCTCGGCCTGCTCGACCGGCTCGTCGACTCCGGCAAGTCGGTCATCGTCATCGAGCACCACCAGGCGGTCATGGCGCACGCCGACTGGATCGTCGACCTCGGCCCCGGCGCGGGCCACGACGGCGGCCGGATCGTCTTCGAGGGCACGCCCGGCGATCTCGTCGCGGCCCGCTCCACCCTGACCGGCGAGCACCTCGCGGCCTACGTCGGCACCTGACCGCGGCCGTCGCGGCCGCCGTCGCCGGGCGGACCGTCCGGGAGCCGGCCGAGGACGAGGACGAGCTGATCACCGGCCCGGGCACTGTGGGAAACTGGTCGGGTGAGACGGCAGAACCTCGACGACCTCGTCCGGCTGCGGCGGGCCCGCGACCGGATGGACCGCGACTACGCCGAGCCGCTCGACGTCCCGGCGCTGGCGCGTGACGCCCTCATGTCGTCGGGCCATTTCTCCCGCAGCTTCCGCGCCGCTTTCGGCGAGACGCCGTACAGCTATCTGATGACCCGCCGCATCGAGCGGGCCAAGGCGCTGCTGCGGCGCGGCGACCTCACGGTGACCGAGGTCTGCTTCGCGGTCGGCTGTACGTCGCTGGGGTCGTTCAGCTCGCGCTTCACCCAGCTGGTCGGCGAGAGCCCGAGCGCCTACCGGTCCCGGAGCCATGACCACGGCGCCGCCATCCCCGCGTGCATGGCCAAGATCCACACACGGCCGGTCAGGAACGGAGAAGCGGACCGCGCCGCTCGGCCGTAGCGTGACCTGCATGGACATCACCCTTTCCCAATGCTTCATCGCCGTCGACGACCACGACAAGGCGATCGCCTTCTACCGCGATGTGCTCGGCCTTGAGGTACGCAACGACGTCGGGTTCGAGGGGATGCGCTGGGTGACCGTCGGGGCGCCCTCGCAGCCGGACGTGAACATCGTCCTGGAACCGCCCGTCGCCGACCCGAACGCCTCACCGGCCGACAAACAGGCCATGGCGGAGCTGATGGCCAAGGGCCTGCTGCGCGGCGTCATCTTCGCGACGGGCGACTGCGACGCCACCTTCGAACGGATCAGCACCGCGGGCGGCGAGGTGCTGCAGGAGCCGATGGACCAGCCCTACGGCGTCCGCGACTGCGCGTTCCGCGACCCTGCCGGCAACCTCTTGCGCTTCACCCAGCCCCTCGGGAAGTGAGCCCTTGGCGGCCCCCGTTCGGGGTTCCGGACCGCGCCTTGAATGCCCGCCGACCGTCGGCAGGCCCGCGCCGGCACCGGTGTCTCCGGCCCGGTCCAAGACGGTAGAAGCTGCCGCAACGGCAACTCCAAGCCCGCCAACCAGAATCCCGGCCGGGGCCGGGGGCCGCGAGGCCTCAGAGCCGGCGAAGAACTGGTCAGTGGACGCCATCGGGCCTCATCTCCAGACAGGCCACTGTGCGATGTCGCCGGGCATTGTTCACGGCGACCAGGCGTTCCCAGGTCCGCTTGTCCAGCGTCTCGGCCCACTCGGCCATCGATCGCACCGCGAACTCGTCGTGCTCGTCCGGGTCCAGCGTGATCCGGGCGATATCGTCGGCGGTGAGCCGGCCGCCGTCGAACGCGAACCCGATCTTCGCGACCGGCCATTGCCACCGCCCGGGATGCTGCGCGAGCGACGAGTGCAGCTGCGGCGGGCGCCCTTCGGTGTCGGTGAAGAACAGGCAGGCGTAGGCAGCGTCTTGACGTACTGCTCAGGCGGAACCCACTGGTTGGCCAATTCCTCCTCCTCGGGTCAGAGACGAGCGATCAGCGCAGCCCGCCCTCGTGCAGCCGGGCGAATGCCCCGGCCACCGGACGTCCTCAAGATCCCTGTACGCGACATTGCGCAAAGCCCCTCCCCGCCCGGTATGGCATGAGTATGGTGGCCGTATGGCGAAGAAGAAGATCACCATCACGCTGGACGAACACAAGGTCGCCGAGGTCGAGCGTCTCGTCTCCGCGAGCAGCCGGGACGAGGCCGCGTCCACGTCCGCGTGGATCGAGGACGCCGTCACCGCCAAACTGGCCCAGGCCGAGCGCGCCCAGCGCGCCCTGGACTGGCTGGTCGACCGGGCGCAGACCGAGAACCCGGGCGAATGGGATGCGGCACTCGCCGCCGTGAAGGCAGCCGACGAGCGCCACGGATTCACCCGCGCCGAGGGGAAGCACGCCGCGTGAGCAGCGGATACGTCCTGGACCACACCGCGGTACGCGCTCTCGCTCACGGCAACATCTACATGGCCGCCCGGGTGTTCCGTTCCGTGCAAGTGGTACAGCCCCTGTATGTACCCGCGACCGCCTTCGCCCAAGGCCTCGCCGACAGCACACTCTCCGAGGTCGGACAGCAGCTCCACGACGCACTGAGCGCACCTTGCTTCATCTTCCGCCCCTTGGAGGAGGCCTCGTGCTGGGCAGCGGCCCAGATCGCCCACGAGCGCGCAACCGACATCGCCACCGGCCACACGGCACACCTGGCCCTCGGCTCCGGCCTGCCGGTCCTGACCCACAACCCGGATACGTACAAACGCATCGATGCCCGCATCGATGTCGAGCCCATCAACTGACCGGTGCGCCAGCTGCCGCCTGAGCTGTCCACAGCCCTCCTTCAGGGCTGCCGGGATGATAACGAAGTGGCAAAGCCTTTCAAACGACGCAGGTCGCGAAGGGTCCGCTCCGCGCAGGCGGAGGTGAGCCGTATATAGGCGGGTCAGAGCAGCGCTTTGAGCAGTCCGCTCCGCGCAGGCGGAGGTGAGCCGGCATAGGCCGCTTCACTGGCGGAACCGTGGACGTCCGCTCCGCGCAGGCGGAGGTGAGCCGTCGTGACCCGCCTGACCCCGGGCGAAGCGCGCGTCCGCTCCGCGCAGGCGGAGGTGAGCCGACCCAGGCGGCTGAAGAAAAGCGGCTTCAGAGGTCCGCTCCGCGCAGGCGGAGGTGAGCCGGCATCGCAGACGATCTGATCCATATTGCCGCAGTCCGCTCCGCGCAGGCGGAGGTGAGCCGCGGTGGCGGATCTACGGCCCCACCCGGCAGGCGTCCGCTCCGCGCAGGCGGAGGTGAGCCGCCCTTCGCGTTGGCGGGTGAGACGGCGCGCGGGTCCGCTCCGCGCAGGCGGAGGTGAGCCGCGGCCGAGCGCAGCGCCGCCTACGACGTTCCCGTCCGCTCCGCGCAGGCGGAGGTGAGCCGACGCTCGTGGGCAACACCCTGCATCCCGACCCGTCCGCTCCGCGCAGGCGGAGGTGAGCCGCGGAGCTCGTTGAGCCGCTCGGCCCCGCAGCCGTCCGCTCCGCGCAGGCGGAGGTGAGCCGATCCGCGCTCCATGCCACCATGGCAAAAGCGCGTCCGCTCCGCGCAGGCGGAGGTGAGCCGGGGGAGGAACAGCCCGTGAACGCCACCCAGCCGTCCGCTCCGCGCAGGCGGAGGTGAGCCGCGTTCCTGCTCATCGGCTGTGAGGTCTCCTGTGTCCGCTCCGCGCAGGCGGAGGTGAGCCGGGCAAAGGGGCGACGGACCTCCTGGCGAAAATGTCCGCTCCGCGCAGGCGGAGGTGAGCCGGTGACGGTTCCGGCGAGTGCACGTCCGTCGGGGTCCGCTCCGCGCAGGCGGAGGTGAGCCGACGGACGCGAGCTTGACGGCCTTCTCGATGTCGTCCGCTCCGCGCAGGCGGAGGTGAGCCGTCGTAGGCGGTCCACGCGCAGATGCGGGCGGCGTCCGCTCCGCGCAGGCGGAGGTGAGCCGCGTGTGTCTCCGCTCCACGCGCCGAAGGACGGGTCCGCTCCGCGCAGGCGGAGGTAAGCCGGTCTCCGTGCTGCTGCGCAATCCGGTGCTTCTGTCCGCTCCGCGCAGGCGGAGGTGAGCCGTGGGCGATCACGGGGTTGTTTGTGACAGGTTCTGTTGGCCCCACTCCGACATTGAAGTTGGCCCCACTGAGGGTGTGACGGGGCTCGGGTGAGGGTCGTCAACCTGGCATCGACAAGTTGTTTTGGCCCCACCCCGAACGAGTGGGTTCCCTGGTCGGGGGGCGGGGTCGGAGCGGTAGCGTGAAGGACATCGGATCCGGACTGGACGACGGGCCCCGACACCCCGCCGGACCACAGGATCTCGACCCGTGTTCGATAGGGACCGCTGGATTCTCCGATCCGCGGTGGCCGACGAGCGCGGGCATTGGCGCGACCGGCGGAGAACGGTTCGGGCCCAACCGGGCCGAGGCCGGTGCCCCTGTAAGGGGCGCCGGCCTCGGTTCTTGAGGCGGGGATGGTTCAGGGCTTGGGCTTGCGGTGCTTCTCCTGGGTCTTCTTGAAGCGGAAGCTGTCGGTGCCGGTCTCGACGATGTGCGCGTTGAAGGTCACCCGGTCCACGATCGCCGAGCAGAGCCGGGGATCGGTGAACGTCTGCTTCCACTCCGAGAACGGCGCGTTCGAGGCGATGGCGATCGCCCGTCGTTCCTCGCGTTCGGTGAAAACCTGGAACAGCAGCTTCGCGCCGGGCTTGTCCAGGTCGAGATAGCCGAACTCGTCCAGACAGAGCAGGTCAACGCGTCCGTAGCGGGCGAGGGTCCGGCTGAGCTTCTTCTCGTCGGCGGCCTCGGCAAGCTCGTTCACGAGGTTCGCCGTGGTCGTGTAGCGGACCCGCATGCCGGCCTCGGCGATCGCGGTGCCGATCAGCAGGTGCGACTTGCCGGTGCCGGAGTCGCCGATCAGGCAGAGCGGCAGGCCCGCCTTCACCCAGGCCGGGTCCGCCAGAGTGCTGACCTGCTCGGGGGTGATGTTCGGGTTCTTCTCGAACTCGAAGTCCTCCAGCCGCTTGGGGCGGGGGAAGTTCGCTTCCCTGACCAGCCGGTTCTTCTTCCGCTCCTCCCGCTGGAGGCATTCGGCTTCCAGCAGATCAGCCAGAAAATCCTTGTAGCTGGCCCGCTCCTTGAGCGCGGTTGCCGCGATGTCCTCGAAGCGCGAACGGATCGTCGGCAGGTGCAGGGCCCGGCAGGCTTCATCGATCACGGTCTCGACGGCTCCGGCGGCCGAGGCGTCCTTGCGGGGCCCCGGGACTCGCTCACCGACGTCGAAGAGGGTGGTGGTGTCGTTCATGCGGAACCTTTCGGATGGCGGGTCAGCAGCTGGTCATAGACGTCCACCGACGGCGGAGGACGGTTGTCCTGGGGCAGTTCGGTCCGGCGGGCGGGCAGCGCCAGCAGCTGTCCGCCGGGGATGTCCACCCAGGGCGGAGGATCGTTTTCGTCGTCCTCCGGCTCGGGGTCCCGGGCGGCGGACTCGGCCTTGCGGGCCTCGATGGCCACCACATCCGTGCTGATCGACCCGGCCTTGATCGCGGCCGCCATCCCGGCCTGGACCGCCTCGGCGGGCATTCGCCGGTGCAGCAGCAGGACCTCGATCAGCGCGCGGGTGCCGGCCGCGTCCCCGTGGGCTTTGAGGGCAGCGGCCCAGAACGCCTCATGGACGGCCGTGAAGGACCCCTCGGCCCGCGCGGCGGCCAGCGCGGTCGACCCGGCCATGGCCCCGGGCTTGATCAGCAGGATCTCCAGGTAGTGGTCGAGCACGTCGCGGTATCCGTATCGTTTCGTCAGCCGCGGGTGCCGGGCGACGACGTTCCGGCGTTCGAGGACCAGCAGCTCGTTGCCTCGCAGCAGAATGCGTACGCGTTCTCCGATGAAGCGGGCGGGCACTGAGTAGTGGCACTGGCGGACGCTGATCCGGCTGGTCCGGTCGACCTTCGGCGTCAAGGTGAGGCCGCACTCGAAGTCCTCGGTCGGCAGCGGGGCCAGGGCCTCGGCTTCGATGCGGAAGTTGAAGCCGATCGAGGTCAGCTTCCCGCGCAGGATCCGCTCGTCCTCCGCCTCATCGATGATGGCGATCCGGGCATTGAGCTCCTCCAGCGAGGGAACGTCGGGAACAGGGACCAGGTGGGCCCGGCGGAAGCGCCCGCCTTCCTGCTCGACCCCGCCTTTCTCGTGAGCGCCTTCCTCACCGGGGATGCAGTAGAAGGCGTCGAAGCCGTAGTGCGAGCGGAAGGTGGTCCACCGCTCGGATTCCACCCGGTTGCGGCCGGTGCAGACCTGACGGACCGCGGGCTTGAGGTTGTCGTATCGGATGTGCCTGGTCGGGACCCCGCCCAGCACCCGGAATGCCTCCGCGTGGCCCTCCATGAACGACTCCTGGGCCTGCGAGGCGAACACGCGGTGGACGGCCTTGCCCGAATGCGACAGCCGCAGCGTGAACAGGTGGCACTTGACCGCCTCGCCGGCCACCCGCACCCACACATCCGCGAAGTCGACCTCGGCTTCCTCGCCGGGCAGGTGGTCCTGCGGCACCATTCCCTCCAGGTGCTGGCGGCCCTCACGGTCCTCCGCCACGATCTCCGGCCGCCGTTTGCGGACGTAGTCCCGCAGCGTGGAGTACGAAACCTGGTCGAAGCCGTGCTCCTCAGCCAGGCGTTTCTGGATCCGTTCGACGGTGTGCTTCTGCTTCCGCGGGGCCCTCAGATCGGCCCGCAGCATCGCGTCGATCCACTCCGCGGCCGGGTCCAGGACGCGGAACTTCCGTCTCACCGCCTTGCGCTGAGGCGGGATCGCGGAGGCCATGGCCTGGCGGACAGTCCGGCGGTGGACGCCGTATTTCGCTGCCAGAGCTCGATGTGAGAGCGACGGATCGAGACGTACGTCCCGACGGATGTTTTCGAACAGCTCGACACGCGACAGACGCACCCCGGCCTCCCGACACGGCCATGACCAACGACACGGCCTCCGACATGACCGTGAACGACGGACACACCCTGACGGGATCGGGCAGACAGCTCACACCATTCACTCGGACGAGGGCACGTCGCCTCTCACCAGGACAGGTGGGGCCAATTCAAATGTCGATCAAGCTGGGGCCAGACCAACCTGTCGGAGTGGGGCCACTGAAACCTGTCACAAACACGGGGTTGAGCGCGCCCCAGTCGTCCGCTCCGCGCAGGCGGAGGTAAGCCGGTCTCCGTGCTGCTGCGCAATCCGGTGCTTCTGTCCGCTCCGCGCAGGCGGAGGTGAGCCGTGGGCGATCACGGGGTTGAGCGCGCCCCAGTCGTCCGCTCCGCGCAGGCGGAGGTGAGCCGCGGCACAGGCACTGATCCCCGTGGACTACCGCGTCCGCTCCGCGCACGCGGGGTGGGCCGCTGCAAGGTGCCAACTGGGCACGCCACCGCCCATTGTCAGTGGCGGATGCTACATCTGTATCTCCGCGCCGACACATGGAGGCTCCGTGAGTAATGACGCTGTCGACTTACGTTTCTGGGGCAAGCAACGGGATCTGAGTCACCCTTACCCGGTGATTTGCCACCTCCTGGATACCGCCGCCATCGCCGGTGCGCTGTGGGACCGGATGCTGAGCGGTCAAGCGCGGGAGCGGGTGGCGAAGGAGCTGGGGCTGTCTCTGGAGGGGTGTCGGCGTCTGCTAGGTCTGTGGGCAGGGTTGCACGACATCGGGAAGATCACTCCGCCGTTTCAGGCTCAACTTCCAGCTGCCTACCGGGAGATTTCCGGTGATCTCGCCTACGCGCACCAGCCAGGTGCGGAGCGGGAGCGGCTGCGTCACGACAGTGCCGGGCACTGGGCGTTGACAGGGCTGTTTGCTGAGTGGGGGTATCCGTCGTCGCGTCGGTGGACGGGTGCCGCGCACCACCAGGTCGCGCAGATGCTCGGCGGTCACCACGGGTGTTTCCATCGTGCGTTACCGAAGAATCAGCTGAGGGATACGGAAGGGTGGGTTCCGGCGCTTGGTGGGCGGGGGTGGGCGGTTCAGCGGGCTGCCCATGCCGCGGTGGTACGCCGTCTGACAGGTGGTGTGGAGGTTCCGGGCGGGCCGCTGCCCGCTCATGTCGCGGTTCAGTTGTTGGGGCTGATCGTGGTGGCGGACTGGCTGGCGAGCCAGGAGCACGTCATCGAGGCTCGCCTGCCCGGGCCAGGGTGGCGGGCAGATGATGCCGGGCTGCGGGGCCATTGGGACAAGGCGGTCGCCGAGGCATCGCAGATCGTGGCAGAGGCAGGCCTGGGCGAGGCGCGATTCCCGTCGTTGCCGTTCACCGAGCAGTTCCCCTTCCCGCCCAATGATCTGCAGGCGTCGCTGGCTGGAGAGTTACCGGCTCTCCTGGACGGTCCGGGGCTGCTGCTGGTGACGGCCCCGACAGGGGACGGCAAGACCGAGGCCGGCCTGCACGCGGCAGGGCTCATGGCACGGGCTGCGGGGGCTTCCGGTCTCTATTTCGCGCTGCCGACGATGGCCACGGCTGATGCCATGCATCTGAGGGTGCAGGAGTTCGCGGAGCGGAATGTGGAGGGCGACAGATCGCTGACGCTGTTGCACAGCATGGCGTGGCTGAATGAGCACTACGGCGTGGCTGCCGGTGCCGGGCCCGCGTCTTCGAGCCGTACGGTGACGGACCACGTGTCGAGCACCGCGGCCGGGCGGTGGCTGCGTGGGAGCAAGCGTGGCCTGCTGGCACCGTTGTCGACAGGAACCATCGATCAGGCTCTGACGGGTGTGCTGCCGGTGCGTTACAACGTGCTGCGTCTGCTGGGGCTGTCCCGCAAGGTTCTGGTGCTGGACGAAGCGCATGCCTACGGGCCGTGGATGCACAGCCTTCTGGTGCGTCTGCTGGAGTGGCTCGGGGCGATGGGAGCCCCGGTGGTGCTGCTGTCGGCCACGCTGACGGGGCGTACGGCTGGTTCTCTGGTCGAGGCGTACCGACGGGGCTGCGGTTTCCGCGCGCCGTCGTCGGTGCGGCCGGTGTATCCGGGATGGCTGTTCGTCAGCGGAGCGACGGGCGAGGTCTCCGTCCCCCGTCCCGTGACCAGTGGCCGGCCACGTACGCTACGCGTCCAGCCCGTGCCTGTTGTGTCGGAGGGTCCGGCAGGTACAGGAGCGCGGCCGCAGGCGGGAGGGCGTTACGCGGCGTTGAAGGAGCACCTGGCGCCGTTCGTACGCAAGGGCGGCTGCGTGCTGGTGTGCTGTACGACGGTGGCCGAGGCGCAGCGGACCTACCGCTTCGTGCAGCGGGCGTTTCCGGAGCTGGCCGAGACCCCGGGCGGACTGCGGCTGCTGCACTCGCGGTATCCGGCCGACCGGCGTGCCGCGATCACGGATGCGTGCGAGCGGGACTTCGGCAGACCGGGTCGGCCGGGTGATCCACCAGAGGTGCGGAAGCCGCGGCCGCCGGTGTCGGTGCTGGTGGCGACGCAGGTGGTGGAGCAGTCACTGGACCTGGATTTCGATCTGGTCATCAGTGATCTGGCTCCCCTGGCGCAGTTGCTTCAGCGAGCGGGCCGCTGTATGCGGCATGACCGGAAGGGGCTGTCCGCCGAGGAGGGCGGTCGCCCGGCCTGGGTGGGTGACGAGCCGCGGCTGGTGGTGCTGGAGCCGGTACGTACGGACGGTGCGGTCGAGCCGCCCCGGACGTGGGGGACGGTCTATGACACGGCTCTGCTGCGCCGTACCAGTGCTCTGCTGCACGAGTGCGCGGCAGACGGCATCGCGATTCCGGGGGACGTGCAGCGGCTGGTTGATGCCGTGTATGCGGAGGACTTCGGGGAGCGTCTGTCCACGGCTGCCGAGCGTGAGGAGTTGCAGCGCTTCGATGCCGAGCGTGCGGGGGCGGTGATGGCGGAGGAGTCGCTGGCCCGGATGGTGGCGGTGAAGCCCCCGGTGGGGATGGTGGATCTCGCCCAGCTGAGCAACGACGGTGGCACGCTGGTGGACGAGGCACTGGTGACGACGCGCCTGGGTGCGGATTCGATGCGGGCGGTGTGCGTGTACGTGCAGCCGTGCGGTCCCGATGGCCTGGGCGCGGAGGCCGTCACCTTGGATCCTGAGGGCACGATCCCCGTACCGGGAACGGGCGGCGACGAAGGCCGGATGTCCGAGGCGAATGTGCGGGCGGTGATGCACAAGAGCGTTCCGCTGCCCGGGCGTTGGCTTGCGCAACGCGGCGATGAGCATGCGCCGTGGCCGGCTTGGGCGGACCGTCCGGTGCTTGCGGAGCTGGTGGTGCTCCGGATGATGCGCGCAGACAGCGACACGGAATGGTCATGCCAGGTTGGGGATCAATCAATTTCGATCTCCGACCTCGGATTCTTCCGCTTGTAGGACACGCCCACGCCACTCTTCATTACATTGAGCCCGTCCTTCCGCGTGTTGCCGCACGCGGAAGGACGCGTACCTCGCCTACGCGAGGAATCCGGCCGTTCGGGAAGTACCCCCACCCCGCTCGGCTCACCCCCGCTCAGCGGGGCGCTCGTCGAGCCTACCCATGTCTCTGCCGTGAGGTGCCATGTCTTCTCCAGACCCCTACGACCTTCTCGTCCAGCCGGTCTTCCCGGTCCGTTGGGCCGATCATGTCCCCGAGGACGCGCGGCCCGACGCCGTCGGGTTACGGGAGCTGTTTGCGCGCGCCCACGACATCAGCGCGCTCGCCATCCCCTTACCCCCCGCTCTCTCCGCGCTGTATCGGGTCCTGTACGCCCTGACCGCGCGGATCACCCGCCTGGACAGGTCCGACGACTGGCACGAGGACCGCTACGCGATTCTCGACACGGGCCGGTTCAGCCCGCAGGACGTCAGCTCGTACTTCGACAGCGGCAGCAGGGCAGGCCGGTTCCGTCTCTTCGACCCCGACCGCCCCTTTCTCCAGGACCCCCGTCTCGCCACCGAGTGCGACAAATCGGCCGGGGTGAACAAGTTGGTGACCACCCGGCCCTCCGGGTCAAATCACTCGTGGTTCCAGCACGCGGCAGACGCCCGCCCCGCCCCGGTCGAACCCGCCGAGGCATTCCTTCACCTGCTGGTGTGGCGCTATTACGGACCCTCCGGCCGCTGCTCCTCCCGCAGCGTCCGTGGGGTGAAGGAGGCGAACTCCACCGCGGGGCCGCTGCGCACCGCACTGTCGTACCACCCGCTGGGCGAGAACCTTTTCGAGACCCTCCTGGCAGGGCTGGCCGAACCGGATCCGTCCCGCATCTATGACCCGGACACGGACCTCTGCCCGTGGGAGCGCGACGAACTGCCGGATCCGCTGTCCGTGAAGGGCGTGGTGACCGGCCCGCTCTCCAGCCTGACCGCCCGTACCCAGCACGCGGTATTCCTGGTTCCCGACGACACCGGAACGATGGTCCGGGACGCCTACATCACTTGGGCCTTCCGGGAGCGGATCCCGCGGGAGGACGACTACCTGATCTGGCAGGTCAGCCAGGCGGGCAATGCCTACGCACGGTACGCGGACTCCCAGCGGGCCCTGTGGCGGGACCTGGACGCGCTGCTTCTGGACGATCCGCCTGGCCAGGAATCCACCCGCCCGCCGGTCTTCCGCACCGCCGTGGAGCTCTCGGAGAAGCCTCTGCGGGTGCAGGCGCTGGGCATCCACCAGGAGGGCCAGGCCAAGGACACCCAGCTGGTGTCCTCCTCCACCCCACCCGTACTGCATCTCGCGCAGGAGCGGGACCCCGAACGTGCCCGTCTGATCGGCCTGTTACGGCTCAGTGGCGAGATCGCGGGCGGGCGACTGGCACGGGCCACGAAGCAGGCGTGGGCGTCGTTCAGCAATGCCCGCAGGTCCGAGGACTGTGCCTGGTCGGCGGAAGCCGCCGCCCGGTACTGGCCCGCAGCGGAAGTCGAGTTCTGGCGGCGTCTGGAGGACCGTCGCTTCGACGGAGCCGCCCGGGCCTTCCGGACGCTCGCCGAGCATGTCTACGACCAGGTCACCGACACCGCCGCCGGGAGCATGCGCGGCGCACGGGCCCGCGAGAACGCCCGGATCGAACTGTACGGCGGGCGCCGGAAAACCCCGGCCGGGGCAAAGTCCACGGGCCGGAACAACAGCACAGAGACGGAAGAGTGATGACGAATCCCCTGGCCCCACTTCCCGAACAAGCCACGGCGCCACCACGTCCCTCAGCCTGGCTGGCCGAAGCCCGTCACTTCGTGAACACCATCGACCGCATCAGCACACGGGACCCAGGAGCACGGGCGGCCTTACGCAGCGGGCTGGGCAAAGGCCTCGACGACATCCCCCGGATGCACCGGATCGTCGCTCCCCTGATCCCGACGCACGCGCTGGGAGACGACGACGCACAGCGCGCCTTCTACACCGTGGCAGCGCTCCTCGCCTCGCAGAAGCCCGGCGCCGGCCGGTCACCGGATGGGGCCGGCACAGCCGGCCTTCCCGACGACACGCCCCCGGACACCACCGGCCACTCCCCCGAACCCGCCACTCCCCCGGCCGCCGACACCACCACGGACGACCACTCCCCCATGCCGGCCGCAACAGCCGCCCAGCGCCGTCACCTGTACGGCGAGAGTCTGGGTCTCGCCTATGCCGCTGCCGTCGCACGCGGCACACGCAACGGTATCCGGGAGAGCGCGGCCGAGACCCGCCTGAACCTCCTCACCCGGCAGAGCGCCTCCGGCCTGCACCGCCATCTCCCGGCCGCCGTAAGGCAGCTGTGCGACAAGAACACCCCACCGGACTGGGCAAAGCTTCTGGTCGACCTGCGGGCCTGGCCACGCGACCGCAAACACATCGCCCGCCGATGGCTCCAGGACTTCTACCGCGCCCGACGCCAGGCAGAACTCGACGCCGCACGCGCCACGGACGACGCCTCCGCGCTCCCCGCAAGGAACACGCCCACGCCCTGACGAGCCCAGCCGGCCTCGCCCACCACCCCCGTTGTCACCGCACGTTCAAGGAGAAACACCGCCATGACGTCCTCACCCACAGCTCCCGCCGCATCGGCACCGGGCCGCTTCATCGACCTGCACATCCTGCAGAGCGTCCCCTACGCCAATCTCAACCGCGACGACACCAACTCCGTGAAGACCGTCCAGTACGGCGACCGCGAACGCACCCGCGTCAGCAGCCAGTGCTGGAAGCGCGCCGTACGCCGCTACTTCCAGCGCACGATCGGCCAGGAGGCACTGCGCACCCGCAGGATCGGCGAAGCCGTCGAGAAGCTCCTGGTCACCGAGCGGGAATGGCCCCAGGACCTGGCCCGCCGCGCTGGACAGCACATCGCCACCGGCAGCAGCATCAAGGCCGACCCGCCCTCGGACGACGATCCCGCGTGGAGCACCAACGCCATGGTCTACGTCCCGGCCACCGCTGTAGGGGAACTGGCCGACATCGCCGAGGCACAGCGGGAGAAACTCGAAGGCGCCAAGGACATGAAGAAGGGCGGCAAGAGCATCCTGCCCCAGCAGCAGATCGACGCGGTCCTGCGTTCACGCAACGGCGTCATCAACCTCTTCGGCCGCATGCTCGCCGAAATCGACGAAGCAGGCGTCGACGGAGCCGTACAGGTCGCCCACGCACTCACCACCCACAGCACAGACGTGGAGATCGACTACTTCGCCGCCGTCGACGACATCACCGCGAACTGGCAGGACACCACCGGCAGCGCCCACATGGGCAGTGCCGAGTTCAGCGCCGGCGTCTTCTACCGCTACGCCACCATCGACCTCGACGACCTGCTCCGCAACCTCGGCGGCGACCGCGCAGCGGCCCGCACCCTGGCCACCGGCTTCGCCGAGGCCTTCGTCCTGTCCCTGCCCGAGGCGAAGAAGACCGCGACCGCCCCCCACACCATCCCCGACCTCGTCCACCTCTCCGTACGCTCCGACCGGCCGCTCTCGTACGCGGCCGCTTTCGAGAAGCCCGTCAGCGCCGACCGCAGCGGCGGCTACGCACAGCCCTCACGCCACGCGCTGTCCGGCTACGCCACCGCCGCGACCCGGCTCCTGGGCGAACGCGGCGTACTCACCTCGGGCTGGGCGAGCCTGGAAGACAAAGACCTGCCCGGCCTCGGCGAGCGCATGGACTCCTTCGACGACCTGATCAGCACAGCCGTCACGACCGCACTGGGCGAGGGCAGCGCGGCATGAGCCCGGCCGACACCACCGCACCGGGCCTGCTGCTGCACCTCGCCGGACCACTGCAGTCCTGGGGTACCCACAGCCGGTTCAACGAGCGCGACACCGCCCGTTTCCCCACCCGCTCCGGCGTGATCGGACTGCTCGCCGCCTGCCTCGGACGTCGCCGCGGTGAACCCCTGGACGACCTCGCCCGCCTCTCCCTGACCACCCGCACCGACCGGCCCGGCACCCTCCTGCGCGACCTGCACACCGTCGGCGGCGGCTTACCAGCCAAAGGCACGGTCACCACCGCCGAAGGCAAAAAACGCCCGCCCGCGCAAGGCACGCTGCTCTCCCACCGCTACTACCTCGCCGACGCCGCCTTCACCGCCGCCCTCACCGGAGAGGACCACGAACTCCTCTCCCAGTGTGCCCAGGCCCTCCGCTCCCCCATCTGGCCGCCCTACCTCGGCCGACGCTCCTGCCCGCCCGAGGGCCCTCTGCTCATCGGGCTGCTCCCGCACCCGCTGCACCACCTCGTCCGCCTTCCGCTCGCGCGGAAGCATGGTCCGCACCCCCTCAGCGTGGACTTCCACGGCGACGCACCCCTGGACCGGCTCCCCGGTGCCGAGCCCGAACCGCACGGCCCCGACACGATGAACGGCGCCGCACCGACCAGTGAGATCACCGACGACCCCGTCGACCTCTCACCACACCGCCGCACCTACCGCGCCCGCCCCCTGTTCAGACGCTCCCTCTCCCTGCCCGCGGAACGGAGCGGCGGCCTCGGCACCGACTACCTCAGCGCCCTCTCCACCTACCTGACCAGCCACACCCCCGAAGGAGCTGCCGCATGAGCGTCTGGCTCACCCTTATCCGGCCCGACCTGCGACACCGCGACGCACGCCGGGACCTCGCCAGCGCGGTCGGCATGCACCACCGGCTGATGATGCTCTTCCCCGACAGCACGGAAGACGCCGCACGCAGGGAAATGGGGGTGCTCTTCCGCCTCGAGGACGCTGCACACCACGGACCGCGTACACCCCAGGTCCTGCTCCAGAGCCAGGTACGCCCGGATACGGACCGCCTCCCCGCCGGATACGGCAGCACCGTCACCCGGGAACTCGCCCCGCTCCTGGACGTCTTACGCGACGGCCTCACCGTCCACTACCGCATTGCGGCCAGCGCCGTACGCAAGTCCGGCCCCACCACCCGCGCGGCGGGAGCCAGCCCCATCATCACCCTGACCGGCACAGCCGCCGACCAGTGGTGGCAACGCCAGGCCGAAGAGAAAGCCGGCCTGAAACTGATCAGCGCACACGCCACCCCTCTGGACGCCGCTCGCGGCGAACGCGGCCAGGACAAAACCCGCATCAGACACACCCGCACCCGCTTCGAAGGCACCGCCGTCATCACCGACGTCCACGCCCTCCGAACCTGCCTCCTGACCGGCATAGGACGCGGCAAGGCATACGGCTGCGGACTCCTCAGCATCGCGCCCGCCACCCGGCAGGCACCATGAGCACCTACTCCTCGGCCCGCCGCAAGCTCGCCGCACCGACCGTTGCCATGCTGCCCCGCATCGGAGACTCCCTGTCCTTCCTCTACCTGGACATCGTCCGCGTCCAGCAGGACGACACCGGCGTCTGCGCCGTCGTCACCTCCGAAAAACGCGGCACCGAACTCGTCTACCTCCCCACCGCAGCCCTCAGCTGCGTCCTGCTGGGCCCCGGCACCAGCATCACCGCCCGCGCCATGAGCACCCTCGCCCGCCACGGCACCACCGTCGTCACAGCGGGCTCCGGCGGTGTACGCGCCTACGCCGCCATGACACCCGACTCCCTCAGCACCCGCTGGCTGGAACGCCAAGCCCGCTCCTGGGCCGACGACAACGAACGCCTCGCCGTCGCCACCCGCATGTACGAACAACGCTTCGGCCAGGGCACCGTCGCCCCAGGAACCAGTCTCACCCAGCTCCGCGGCCTCGAAGGACAACGCGTCAAAGCCCTCTACAAACTCCTTGCCCAGCAATACCGCATCGGCCGCTTCAAACGGGCCTACGACCCCGACTCCTGGGACACCCAGGACCCCGTCAACCTCGCCCTCTCCTCCGCCAACACCTGCCTTTACGGCATCGTCCACGCAGCCCTGCTCGCCATGGGCTGCTCCCCCGCCCTCGGCTTCGTCCACAGCGGCAACCAACAGGCCTTCGTCTACGACGTGGCCGACCTCTACAAAGCAGAGCTGACCCTCCCACTGGCCTTCTCCCTCCATAACTCCACACACCCCGAGCAGGCGGCCAGACGCAACTTCCGCGAGGGACTACGGCTCTTCCGCCTCATGCCACGCATCGTCAACGACGTCCAACAGCTTCTGGAACCCACCGCAGACATCGACGAGGTCGACCTTGAGGAGCAGCTCGTAGACCTGTGGGACCCCGTCTCCGGAGCCCTGCCCGGCGGAGTCAACTACGGGGCGGGGGAACTGTGACAACGGACCGCGGAGGAACACCGTGCCCTCAATGATCACCCTCGCCGCGACAGCCGTACCGGACCACGTGCGCGGGGCACTCACCCGCTGGCTCCTGGAAGTCACCCCGGAGCTGTACGTCGGCACAGTCTCGGCGAAAGTACGCGATGAACTCTGGGACGCGGTCCGCGCATGCATCGACGACGGCGTGGCAGTACTCACCTACCCAGCAGCCAACGAACAAGGATTCATGCTCAGAACTGCTGGCCGACACCGCCGCACCCCTGTCGACTTCGACGGCCTCACCCTGGTCGCTTTCAGAGCTCCACCACCGCCTGACGAGAGCGATAAAGAAATGGCAAACCCCTTCTAACACCGCAGGTCGCGAAGGGTCCGCTCCGCGCAGGCGGAGGTGAACCGGCCCAGGCCAACGCCGCCAGCTCGACGATGGTGTCCGCTCCGCGCAGGCGGAGGTGAACCGTTCATCCTCCACGTTCCCGTGCAGTTCGTACGGTCCGCTCCGCGCAGGCGGAGGTGAACCGGTGATCGTGAACCCGGCCAGCGGCCACGTGTGGTCCGCTCCGCGCAGGCGGAGGTGAACCCCCGCCTCTTCCAGCATGGCCGCCATCTGGATCGTCCGCTCCGCGCAGGCGGAGGTGAACCGACGATCAGGGCGCTGCGGTGCGCGACGGGCAGGTCCGCTCCGCGCAGGCGGAGGTGAACCGCTAATTTCTACCGCTCTCCCCCTTCTAAAGCGGTCCGCTCCGCGCAGGCGGAGGTGAACCAGGATCGTGTTGGGTACGGCCACGCCTTCGACAGTCCGCTCCGCGCAGGCGGAGGTGAACCGCGGTTCGGGCGCAGTGCCGTAACTGCTCCGGCGTCCGCTCCGCGCAGGCGGAGGTGAACCGCTGCTGCAGCAGCTCCTCAGCCGTGGCGAACCGTCCGCTCCGCGCAGGCGGAGGTGAACCATCGTCGGCCCCGCCCGCCCGCCGTGTTCCTCCGTCCGCTCCGCGCAGGCGGAGGTGAACCAACAGGCGGCGTACCCGCACAGTTGGCGGTGCCGCCTGCGCAGCAGTCGGGCGGCAGCCACAGTTGATCTGGAGGTCAACGACGACGCGTTTCGCCGACCGGAGCACGGCCACCGCCTCGGCGTCGCACTCGTGCCCGATGTGGAGCAGCAGCGGGAAGGGGGCATCCCCGAGCGAGCGGGCAGTCCATGTCACGAATGGACCCTGCGCGCGCCGTCAGAAGTTCAGTGGCTGGACAAAAGTAGGAGAGCCGCCGCCCGCCGGGCCGCCGCTGATGAGGCCGACGCCGGTGGCGGTGGAGGTGGTGGTGGCAGGGGCGTAGACCGGGCCGCCGGAGTCGCCGCCGTTGCCGTTCTGGCTGCTCTCGGCGAGGCCCATGACGGCGCCTTCCGGGTAGTTGACGGTGACGTTGGTGGCGAGGATCATCCCGCATTGCATGCCACTGGTGGCTCCGGTGCCACAGACCGACTGGCCCTGCTGGGGTTGGGCGAAGCCGGTGATCGGGATGGTGCCTCCGCTGCCGTCGGCCACGTCGCCGGCCAGGGTCCAGCCGGGCGCTGGAGTGATGACGGTCCAGTCGGATCCGGGGAATCTGTGATCGCTGACGGTGCCGAGCAAAGTGCCTTCCGCGTCGTACCAGATGGGCGCGGCTGCGCCGCAATGTCCGGCGGTTGTCACCGTACCGGCGTGATAGTTGTTGAAGCCTGCCGTGCATTCGTAGACGCTGCCCGCGGTACCGCTGAGAATCGGGCTGCCGCCGTGGAACGTTGTGGCCGCACGGCCTTCCGGGGTGGATGTGGGGGCGGGGACCCTGGCCACCCAGGACGACACCGCGTGATCGACCTCGGCGATCGCGGTCAGGTCGGGGCTGGCCCCCGCGACGGTGACGAACTGCCGGGTGAACTCATCGCCAGCGCCGCGCAGTACCGCGATGGAGACCTTGCACTGGCCGGGGTCGATGTACCAGTACTGCGCCTGGCCGGCCTGCCGGTTGACGGCGAGTCGATCGAGCTGCCCTTGGAGGGCACGCAGGTGGCTCATCTGTGTGGTCGAGCAGGTTGCGGCGCGAGGACGGGCGACCATGACGGGCGCCGCCCCGGCGGGCCCACCGAGCGTGGAAATCATCAGCATTGCGGCAGCGGCGAGCATCACCTTTTTCGCCGGGTGACTCATGGAGGGCAGCTCCTTCGAGGGACGGAGCCGGATTGAGCGGAGGCATGTCTCCAGCGCCACGGAATGGATTCCGCATATGTGGCACCCGGCTGAACAACTGACTCTTCATCATCCCAAAGCCTGCTGGGCGGACAGAGGAATTGACGCAGGCTGTTCGGGTGAGGGCGAGCGCGTCCCTGCGCGCAGGTGCAATTCGGCGAGGAGAACGCCACGCGAGCGGGGTTCGTATCCCCGCTCGCGTCATTTCATGGCGGATGGCTCCCGTATGGGGCGAGCCGTCATCACGACCAGACGCCGGGGCCGCCACCGAGCCATTCGATCGCCGACGGGTCGTCCAGCCGGACCTCGTCCGGGTCGGACCCCGCCCGCCGCAGGAACTCGATCACGTCGACGACTCCGTACGCCACACCGAGATTCTCCGCGCCGACCGTCACCCGCCGCCCGCCCGACGGTGTCGGCGGGTGGACGACGATGCGCGGATGTCCTGCCACCTCTCCATCGTCGGTCCGGACCTGGCAGAACGCATCCGGGGCGGTACCCGTGCGCCTCGGAGCCCTCCTGCTCATCCGGCCGGTCCCGTGTCCCCCGGTCGGGGGATGCGGGACCGGCCGACGGACGGGCCGGTGGCGGGACGGCGTCAGCGGGGGCTGCCGCGCTGTACTGGCAGCAGGCCCGCACAGCCGCCGCGAAGTGGCTCCGGCCTGCAAGAGCCTTGATGTCGTCGTCGCCCGTCGGGCGGGCCTGGAGGAGCACGTGGTGCCGAAGAGTTCCCCTCACGGGTCCGTGGCCGGGCCCGGTCGGCGGCAGCGGCGGCTGGTGCTGGCCAGTTGCTCGATGAGCATCCTGATCGTCGTGCTGGACTTCACCGCCCTGAACGTGGCCCTGCCCACCGTCCAGCGGGAACTGCACGCGTCGGTGTCCGGACTGCAGTGGACGCTCGCCGCCTACGGGCTCGTCCTGGCCTCGTTGCAGATGGTCGCCGGGTCCACCGGTGACCGGATCGGCCGCCGCCGTACCTTCCAGGCCGGACTGTGGATCTTCAGCGTCGGATCGGTGCTGTGCGCGGTGGCCCCCACCCTGGAGTGGCTCGTGGCCTTCCGGGTCCTCCAGGCCGTCGGCGGGGCCGTGCTGAGCCCCGTCTCCCTCTCGATCATCACGCACACCTTCCCCGACGACCGGGAACGGGCCCGTGCCATCGGTGTGTGGAGCGGCGTCGCCGGAATCGCCCTGGCCGCCGGGCCGCTGCTCGGCGGTGTGCTGGTCGGCTGTGCCGGCTGGCGGTCGATCTTCTGGCTCAGCGCGCTCGTCGCTCTGGCCGCCCTGGTGCTCACCAGCCGCTGCGTACCCGAGTCGCGGGCCCTGCGCCCGCAGCCGGGGGACCCGATCGGCCAGGTGCTGGTCGTCACGCTGCTCGCCCCGCTCGTCTACACGATCATCGAGGCCCCGGGGCGCGGCTGGGGCGACCCCGCGATCCTTGCCTCCGCCACAGTCGCAGCCCTCTCGCTCCTCGCGCTGGTGGCCTACGAGCGCCGCCGTGCCGAGCCTCTGCTCGACTTCCGGTTCTTCCGCAGCGCGCCTTTCAGCATGGCGGCCGTCATCGCCCTGTGCGCGATGGGCGCCTGCGCGGGGTTCCTCTTCCTCAGCACGCTCTATCTCCAGGACGCCCGTGGGTTCTCCGCCCTGCGGACCGGCTTGTGGCTGCTGCCGATGGCGGCCATGACCATGGTGTTCGCCCCGTTGTCCGGGCGGCTCACGGGCAGCCGCGGGCCGCGGCTGCCCCTCGTGCTCGCCGGGGTGGCGACGGCGGCCGGCGGGCTGATGTTCACCGTCCTGAACGCCGAGTCCTCCTCCGGCCTCCCGCTCCTCGCCGGATACGTACTCATCGGCATCGGCTACAGCCTGGTCGCCGCGCCGATCACCCACATGATCGTCTCCGGCATGCCGGCGGCCCGGGCGGGGGTCGCCGGAGCCATCGCCATGACCAGTCGTCTCTGCGGCCAGTCACTCGGCGTCGCGGTCACCGGTGCCGTCCTGGCCGCGAGCCTGCACCACACCACCCACACCACGGTGGGCGCGTTCGCCGAGGCCGGCCGCCCGGCCTGGTGGATCCTGACCGGCTGCGGCGCCGTCGTCGCCCTCCTCGGCGTATGCGCCACCACGCCCTGGGCCCGGCGCACAGCCGACCGCGCGGCCGCCCTCTTCCCCGAGCCTCCGGCCGCCCCGGGAACCGATCCCGCCCCGGCCGAGGATTCCCCGCGTCATTGAGGCCGTGCGGGATGCGCCCGGCTGTGGATGCGAGCCGCGTCCTCGTACGGCATGTCCAGCGTGCGGGCCAGCCACTGTGCGGAGAATCCCTCGCAGCCGAGGACCCATGCCGCGTGCACGCGCCCGTCGTACCGCGCGCCGGGAGGAGGCGTCGCCAAGGAGGATTCGGGGTCCTCCAGCAGGTATTCGGCCGGAGTGCCGCCGAGAGTCAGCCGTACGGTGGGCAGCGTCGGCCGGGACCGGACCAGGACTCCCGGCAGGGCTTCCGGCTCCGTGTCTTCCATGGCGGGCGGGGTGTCCGCCCGGCCGTTCGGAGGGCGCAGCACGCGGGCGTCCGGTACGGCCTTGGCGCAGTGCGCGCACATCTCGGCGAGGCGCCATACGCGGCCCGCGCAGGTGTGGGTGATCACTTGGTGGACCGCCCGCCCCTGGCACCCGGGGATGGACCAGGCGTGCCACGAGCAGTTCTCCTCGCCGCAGCGGCACTCGGTCGCCGGTGGCACCGGCCCGGCCGCGTGTCCGTGGGATGCGAGGTGGCCCGCCGCGACCGTGCGGGCTGCCGTGGGTGACGGCAGCGGGATCCGTCGGGGGCGGCATCCGGGCTCGGAGCACCGGAGCGTCATGGGCCCGGGCCGCGGATACCAGTCCGAGGTGATCCGCACGGTCCAGAGCCGACCGGTGTGCTGTTCGGTGTGCTTCACCACGTCTGCCTCCCAGGGGCCGGATCCGCGCTTCGCGCGCGGGTGCTCGCCCCAGGGTGCGGTTCCGGGGCAGGCCGGCGGCATCCCCCGTCGAGGGGGTTGCCCGGCCGGTCGGCCGGTCCACCGATCGGTGGAGTCAACAGGACCCGAATTCAAGGCTTATGAAGTAATTCGCCCGGGAAAAATTACTACGTCCCGAATTACCGAAGGCGGAGCGCATTCACCGCACCGCTCGCCCGGAATGAGATGACCGCCGATGGACGCGCATATCCACACGCTCCCCCGTACGGCGACGGTTCCTGTCGCCGCCGTCGACGCGCAAGGGGCCGTCGCTCTCTGGAGCCCCGCGGCCCGGCGACTGCTCGGCTACACGTCCGGCGAAATCGTCGGACGCCCCGCCGCCCGCCTGCTCGCCGCGCCCTTGCCCGAACCGGCCCGGCGCTCGCTGATGGAATCCACACCGTGGCGAGGCGTCGTACCCGCCCGCCACCAGGACGGCAGCACCGTGCACGTCACCATCGAGACGTGCACGACCGGAGACGGCCCTGTGCGGTGGGTTCTTCTGGGTGCCGCCACGGCCGACGCCGGACCGCACGACGTGATGAGCTCGACCCTCAAGGAATGGACGTACGACCAGTCGCCGTTCGCCCTCTCCACCTATGACCACGAGAACCGGCTGACGAGCGTCAACGCCGAAATGCTCCGCCTCTCCGGCGGCATCACGGAAGAAGAGATGCTGGGGCGGCGCATCGGGGAAATCCATCGCGGGCCCCCGTTCGACACCTTCGCCGACCTGATGGACCAGGTGCTGCGCACCGGGGAACCTCTGCGTACGGACACCTTTTTCCGGTCGCCCGGCGACGCCCGGAAACGCGCCTGGGCCTCCTTCTTCAATCCGCTCAAGGACCGGGACGGGCGGGTGCGGGGAGTGTCCACCGCCGCTCTCGACGTCACGGAGCAGTACCGGGCCCAGCAGTGCCTGGCGCTGGTGAACGACGCCGGGGCCCGGATAGGCACCACCTTGGACATGACCCGCACCGCCCAGGAGTTGGTGGACGTCACGGCCGGACGGTTCGCCGACTTCGTCAGCGTCGACCTGCTGGACTGCGTCGTCCAGGGGGAGGAGCCGCAGCCGGGCCGGGTCGACGGCACAGCCCCGCTCCACCGGGCCGCCGCCCACGACGGCGCGCCCCGGCCGCCGTACGGAACCGGCGGGACGCACTCCTACCTGCCGCACTCACCGACGGCCCGCGCCCTGGCCTCCGGTGTGCCGTCGCTGCACCGCATCGGCGAGCCGGGCTTCGGCCAGTGGGTGAAGGACACCCCGGCCCTCCCCGACCGGGTCCGCACCCGCGGGGTCCACTCCGTACTCGCCGTGCCGCTGAGCGCCCGCGGTATCGCCCTGGGCCTGGCCCTGTTCGTACGCCAGGGGGACTCCCCGCTGTTCGACGCGAACGACCTGTTGCCCGCCCGGGAGATCGCGGCCAGAGCCGGTGTGTGCATCGACAACGCGCGGAGGTACACACAGGAGCGCGCGGTCGCCCTCACCCTCCAGCGCAGCCTGCTCCCCAGCAGGCTGCCGGAGCAGGACGCGGTGGAGGTCACTTCCCGGTATCTGCCCGCCTGCGCCCAGGCGGGCGTCGGGGGCGACTGGTTCGACGTCATCCCGCTGTCCGGTGCCCAGGTCGCGCTCGTCGTCGGAGACGTCGTGGGCCACGGCCTCCAGGCGTCCGCCGTCATGGGCCGGCTCCGCGCGGCCGTCCGCACCCTCGCCGACCTCGAACTGCCGCCGGACGAGCTCCTCACCCACCTCGACGACCTCGTCATCCAGCTGGCACAGGATCAGGCGGCCGAGTGCGCGGACGGTGCGCGGGCGGCGGTGCGCGAGACGGGCGCGACGTGCCTGTACGTGGTCTACGACCCGGTGTCCCGGACGTGTGTCCTCGCCCGTGCCGGGCATCCGGCCCCCGTGCTCGTCTCCCCCGACGGCGCGGCCCGCTACCTGGACATGCCCAGCGGGCCGCCGCTCGGCGTGGGCGGCCTGCCCTTCGAGGCCACGGAGCTGGAGCTGCCGGAAGGCAGCCTCCTCGCCCTCTACACGGACGGACTCGTCGAGGGCGGCGACGACCACGACATCGGCGTCGGCCTGGACAAGCTGAGCGCGGCCCTCTCGGGCCCCGCCGCGCCTCTTGGGCGGACGTGCGACGCCGTGCTCGACGCGCTGCTGCCCGACCGGGCCGGGCGGCCGGTCGACGATGTCGCGCTGCTGCTCGCCCGTACGCGGGTCCTGGACGCCTCGCGCGTCGCCGACTGGGAACTGCCCGCCGACCGTGCCGCGGTCGCCGACGCCCGCAGGCGCGCGTCCGGGCAACTGGCCGTCTGGGGGCTGGAGGAGCTGGACTTCACCACCGAGCTGGTCGTCAGCGAGCTGGTGACCAACGCCATCCGGTACGGCCGCGCCCCGATCCGGCTGCGCCTGATCCGCGGCGGCGGCGCGCTGATCTGCGAGGTCTCGGATGCCGGCAGTACCTCACCGCGGATGCGGCGGGCCCGGATCCTCGACGAGGGAGGCCGCGGCCTGCTCCTCGTCGCGCAGCTCACCGAGCGGTGGGGCACCCGGTTCACCCCGGACGGCAAGACCATCTGGGCCGAGCAGCCGCTGGCCGCCGCCGGCTGAGGACCCGCCGGTGCCTCACCCGGGAGCGGCCGCGGCGTCGAGCAGATCCCGTACGACGTCGAGCAGTTCGTCCGGGTCGGCCGCCGCGAGCTCGGTGAGCGCTCCGGAGCCGCGTGCGAGGAGGATCCCGGTGAAGGCCGCCACCGCCACTTCTGCCCGCAGTTGTGGCTTCGGCACCCCTTCGCGGGCGAAGCGCTCGCTCAGCGGGGTGACCAGCCGCGCGTACAGCTGTTCCCGGGAGGCGTCCTGGACCACGGGGTCGTCGTGGGGCACCAGCGCGGCGCGGACCACCGGGCCGGGGCCCCGGTGTGGCGTCCTGCCCAGCAGCGCGCGCTGCCTGTCCTCGTCGAGGAGGTCGGCGGGCGCGTTATCGCCGGAATCTGCCTGCATGACCGCGATGTAGAGCTGGGTCTTGCCCCCGAAGTAGCGGGCGATCAATGCCGCGTCGACGCCCGCGCGTTCACCGATGTCCCGGGTGGTGGTGCGCTCGAATCCCCGCTCGGCGAAGAGCTCGGTCGCGGCGTCGAGCAGCAGCTCGCGGCTGCGGCCGGCGTCCCGTCGGCGTCCGGGCGGCGCACCGGTGGTCTTCTCCGGGATCCGCTCCGCCTTCACCGTGCGCTCCGATCGCCCGGGACCGGCCGGGGCGCGAGCGCTCCGGCCTCGGCTGCCGCCGCGTCGCGGCTGCTCTCTTCCACCATCGGCTCCTCGTCCCTGGTCCGGGTGTCCGTCACCACGCCCCGCCGTCGCGGCAGGACGATGGCCACCATCATCGCGGTCGCCCAGATCGCGCAGCCGATGAGGGCGGCGATCAGGTAACCGTCGCCGGAGGGGAGCGTGTGCCCGGCGGAGGTGTGCGCCTGGAGCACCGTCGCGCTCAGCGCGCTGCCGGTGGAGTAGCCGACGCAGCGGAGGACCTGGTTGAAGCTGATGGCGCTGCCGGTCTCGCGCGCGGGGACGGAGCCGACGACGAGCCCGGGTATGACGGCGAAGGTGCAGCCGACGCCGAGTCCGGCGATGCCCATGGCGAGGAAGAGCTCCCAGAGGCCGCTGTGGGCGAAGGCGAAGCTCAGCATCGAAACGAGTGCCACGGCGCAGCCCAGTGGCAGTACGAGCCGGGTGGAGGTGTGCCGCGTGAGCACCGGCACCACCTTGCTCGAGGCGATGCTGGCGGCCGAGAAGGGCAGGAGGATCAGGCCGGTGACGGCCACCGACGCGCCGAAACCGTAGCCGGCCGTGGCGGGGGTCTGGGCGAAGCGCGTGACCAGCGACATCAGCAGGTACATCCCGATGCCGGCGATCAGGATGGTCACGTCGGCGGTGAGTACGGTCCGGTCCTTGACGAGCCGGAGGTCCACCAACGGGTGCGCGGTGCGCAGTTCGTGGACCGTCCACCAGGCCAGCGCGGCGAGCGAGGCCGCGGTCAGGCCGAGCAGGCGCGGCGAGGTCCAGCCCCAGGCGCCCCCTTCGCCGAGCACGAGCAGCAGTCCGGCGAGTGCGGCACCGAAGAGCACGGCGCCGAGTACGTCCAGGGGGTGCGGCGTGAGGTGGCGGGTCGGCGGCAGCGCGTATGCGGCGCCCGCCAGGGCGGCGGCGCTGACGGCCGCTCCGAACCAGAAGGCCGCGTGAAGGCCGAGGGACTGGGCTATCAGGCCGGTCAGTGGGTAGCCGAGGCCGACCCCGGCCACGGTGGTGATCGACAGCAGTGCGACCGCCGGCCGGGAACGGTCCGGCGGCAGGCCGTCCCGGGCGGTGGCGATGGCCAGCGGTGTGAGGCCGGCGCCCACGCCTTGCAGCGCCCGTCCCGCGATGAGGGAGCCGAAGCCGAGCGGCAGGGCGGCCAGCACGCTGCCGGCCAGCATGACGGCCGCGGCGCCCAGGATGACCGCT
The DNA here is from genome assembly GCF_003391135.1 of Streptoverticillium olivoreticuli subsp. olivoreticuli. GTDB lineage: Bacteria > Actinomycetota > Actinomycetes > Streptomycetales > Streptomycetaceae > Streptomyces > Streptomyces blastmyceticus. The sequence goes on from NZ_CP031455.1 coordinate 1,300,510, forward strand.
CGCCGCCGGGGTCCGTCGCCGAGCCTGCCCATGGTGGGCGTGGCGACGGCGCCGACCAGCAGGGTGATGGTCAGCGACCACTGGGCGTCGGAGAGCGACACGTGGTCGGCGGCGGCGATCCGTGGGATCAGCGGCGCGCCGAGGCTGCTGACCACTGCCACGGCCATGCCGAGGAAGACCAGGGCGGCCACCAGTGTCCGCGGCCGCCGCATGGTCGCTGCCAGTTGAGTTCCCATGCCACACCTCCTAAGTCATCAATTGATGTCATCGAATGATGACACACGGGAGGAACGCTTGTCAGCAAGCGATGACATGAGCGGTGCACCGTGGGCGGATGACGTTCCACCGGTGGGTCCACCGGCCGGTGGACTCCCCCACAGGGCCGTCGTTTCTAGGGTTTTTGTCGGCAATCACGACATACCGAACCCGAAGGGCGGCAGCATCATGATGAATCCCGCAGGCCGAGTGATCGTCGGGGTGAAGGGGTCACCGGACAGCCTCCCGGTGCTGCGACGCGCCCTGGACGAGGCCCGCCGGTACGGCGCGGAGCTGCACGCCGTGATCGCCTACCGGGTGCCCGAGGGCTCGGCCGTCGGGCCATGCCGGATGGGCGGGCCCGGGGCGGCGGACGAGGAGCGCCGGACCGCGGCCCTCACCCTCCACCAGGCGTGTGTGACGGCCCTCGGCGACTCCTTCGGCGGCGTCGACTTCACCGCGGCCGTGGCCCTCGGCCGGCCGGACAGGGTGCTGGTGGACCATGCCGACCGGCAGGACGACGTCCTGGTGATCGGCACGGGAGCAGCGGGCCTTCGCCCGCATCTGTTCGGCGGTTCTGTGGCCCGCGACTGCGTCCGGCACGCCCGGTGTCCGGTCCTGCTGGTGCCGCCCTCCGAGCTGGCCCGCGAGTACCGCAAGGGGCTTCGCCGCTGGAACGGCTGGGTCAGGAGGCAGGCCGACGAGATCGCCTGCGCGGCCGTACGCCAGGACATCAGCCGGCTCTGAGCACGGATCCGAGCCGCCGGGCGTGGCCGGACCGTTCCACCGATCGGCTCCCGCGCTTCCCCCGGGCCCTCGCCCATCGACCGGATCCCCACGGGCACACACGGTCCGTAGCGTCGAGAGCACAGACCCCCATGGCACCCCAAGGGGCGCCCCGAGAAAGGTGAAGGACATGTCGGAGATCGTGCAGCGCGTCGTCGTCGGCGTGAACGGCTCGGCGGGCAGCGTGGCGGCCCTCCGGCAGGCCGCGCAGGAGGCCGCCCGCCACGACGCCGTCCTGTGCCCGGTGATCGCCTGGACCCCGCCGGGCGGTGAGGCGGCCGACGCCGTCAACCCCGCCCCCTCGGACGTCCGTGCCCACTGGGAGCGCGCGGCCCGGAACCGGCTGATGAAGACCTGCGAAGACGCGCTCGACGCGGACACGCGCCGACGCCTGAAGATCTACCCCCGAATCGTCCGCGCCGAGGCCGGTCCGGCGCTGGTGGCGTGTTCCCGCCACGAGAACGACATGCTCGTGATGGGGGCGGGCAGCCACGGCCCCGTACACCGCTTCTTCCACGGCTCGGCGAGCCGGCACTGCCTCAAGCACGCCCACTGCCCGGTGCTCGTCGTCCACTCCGAGGAGACGGACGGGGAGGCCGTGCCGGACAGCGGGACGGAGTCCCGTCCTCGCCTTGTCCCGGCGCACTCCCAGCGCTGACCGACGAGAACGCCGGTCTCACTGCCCGGTGCCGCCCGCCAGCTTCCGCTCGTATCTCACCTCCGGAAAGGCCCAGCTGTGGTCGATCACCTTGACCCCGAAGACGCGGAGCTGGGCGAAGAACGACCCGTTCAACTCCAGCCCCGCGTAGAGCCCCCAGTCGGTCTTCACGTCCTTCCCGGGCGTGCCCTCGGCGGACCCGGTGGCCGTGGCCTTCAGATAGGGCATGGCGTCGGCCTCCACGCCGACCGAGCCGTACAGGCCGAGCCGGGCGTGGCTGCCGATGCCCGCCTTCGCGGTGGCCGCGCCCTGGATCCGGGCCGGGGTGCCCTGCGCGGTCGGTTCGGGGCTCTTCAGCGCGGACCAGCCCTTGTCGGCGTCGTAGCGGGCACCGACCTCCAGTCGGCCGTCGGTGCGCTGCTCGGCGTCGACCGTGATCTTCCCGTCGGCCGAGACGTCGTAGAAGTAGTCAACCTTGAGGTTGAGCACGATCGGCACAGGTCCCAGCCAGACGGTCTTGTCGACGTCGACCTCGGCGGCCGGGATGTGCAGCGGCTTGTGGCCGGTGTCGTACGAGGCGGATCCCTCGGCGTGGACCTTGACCCCGGCACCGTAGTCCGCGGCCACGCCGATCTCCGCCTTGGACGGCGCGTAGCCGTACCAGTGGGCCCGCTCGTAGGAGAACAGCATCTCGGGGTGCAGCTCCATCGACGCGGACAGCGCGGAGGAGTTGCCCTGCGTCGGCTTGACGCCGTCGGGCATAGGCACGTCCACGTCGAGCCGGATGCCCTGGCCGCCGGCTTGCCCGGCGGTGGCCCTCCCGCCCTCGGTGAGCGGCTTGACCTTGAGGTCGGCGGCGGTCAGCGGGGTGCGGAGGTCGGCCTTGGCGTCGCCGAGCGCGTCGACCAGGTCCGCCGGTGCGGTGTCCACGGCCACCGAGCCGTCGGCGGCCGGCCGGGTGGCCACCACCTTCACCAGGGCGCCATGGGGTGCCACCGGGGTGGCCGGGCTCGCGATGACGTCCCCGGGACGCAACTGCGCTGCGGTCGCTCCGCCGTTGGCCGCCTTGCCGGCGGACAGGACCGCGTGGCCGCCCGCCTCGTCGTATCCCGTCAGGCGGGTGTCGCCGACCGGTACCGCGGTGGCGGGGCCGTCCGCCCCGCCGCGGACGACGGTCACGGCGCCCTTGTCGGCCGGACCGTCCGCGGCCGTCAGGGCCGGTGGAACCCGGTCCGCCGGGCCCGGCCCGGCGGCCGCCGCCGGTATCGCGGACAGCGGGGCGGCGATTCCCGTGACGAGAAGAGGTACGAGCAGGTGTCGGGCGCAGAACTTCATGGATTTCCCTCACGGTGAAAGGCCGTATCCGGCCCGCGGCCTCAAATGGCCGCGCGTTGGCTCAATGACTCAACCCCGGTACGAGAACGAGTTCAAGGAGAATTCGTCCAAGGAGAGATAGGCACGTTCTATGGAGCCGAATCACGGCGCGGGAAATCTGTCCCTCCGCCAGCTGGAATACCTGGTGACCGTCGCCCGCGAGGGCCGGTTGACGCGGGCCGCCGAAAAGCTGCACGTGACCGAACCCACCATCTCCCAGCAATTGCGGGCCCTTGAGCGGACCATCGGCACGCCTCTCCTGGAGCGGCACCCGGACGGCGTCCGCCCGACCGGACCGGGCGAGGCGTTCCTGCCGTACGCCCGGTCGGCACTGCGATGCGCCCACGAGGCCGCCACGGCGGCGCGCGCGGCCGCCTCGGGCACCTGCCGGACCCTGCGGATCGGGACGGTCCGCGCGGGGCTGCCCGGGGTGCTGCTGCCGGGGGTCCGCCAGTGGGTGGCGTCCCGGCCGGGCACATCACTGGCCCTGCGTCCGTTCGGCGACAGCCGGTCGCTCCAGGAGTCCGTGGCCGCGGGCACGGTGGACCTCGGGGTCGGGCCGCGCCCGGTCGGCTGGACGGGGACGATCCACACCCTCTGCACCGAGGAGTACGTGCTCGTGTGCGCCGACGACGACCCGCTGCGCGAGGGCGAGGCCCGCTTGGAGGACCTGGCCGACCGGCGGTGGATCGGCTACGGCGGCGTCGGCCGGAGCCTGGGGGACGTACTGGCCGACGCGTGCGGCGGCCGCCGGTTCCGGCCGCGGGTCGCCTTGGAGGTGGCACAGGCGGAGGCCGCCGTGGCACCCGCGGCACAGGGCGTCGGGCTCGCGCTCGTACCGCGGGACGTGCTCGATGCGGAGCAGCGCCGGTCGGCCGTCCCTCTGGTCCCGCGGCTGCTGCGGGAGATCACGGTCTACACCGCTCCGCACCCGCCCGCCGACGCGGCCGCCTGCTCCGAGGCACTCGCCGCCGGGGCCCTGCCGTCACACGCCTCTCAGCACTCCGGCGTTCCGGAAGCAGCAGGAGTTGATCGCGGCGTGGAAGGCCGGGCACCGGTCGGTCAGCGGAGGAAGGGATCGACGGCGACGGCGGTGAACAGCAGGGAGATGTAGCTGATCGACCAGTGGAACAGGCGCATCTCCTTCAACTTCGCGCCACGGAGGCCGACTTCGGCCCGGGCGTGGAGCGCGTGGGCTTCTCGGAGCCAGCAACCGCCGAGCCCGACCGCCACGCAGGTGTAGAACCAGCCCACCCGGCCGAGCGGCCACAGCGAGAGCGACATGGCGACCATCAGCCAGCTGTACACCACGATCTGCCGGGTCACCACGGTGGTGCCGGCCACCACCGGCAGCATCGGTACACCCACGCGCTCGTAGTCGGCCCGGGTCTTCATGGACAGCGGCCAGTAGTGCGGCGGGGTCCAGAAGAAGACCACCAGGCAGAGTGCCACCGCCGTCCAGGACACCGAGTCCGTCACGGCCGACCAGCCGATCAGGACCGGCATGCCACCCGCGATGCCGCCCCAGACGATGTTCTGCGAGGTGCGCCGCTTGAGCAGCATGGTGTAGATCACCGTGTAGAAGAGCAGCGCGCCGAACGCGAGCAGCGCCGAGAGCGGGTTGACCAGGAACCAGAGCCAGCCGACCGAGGCGAGGGCGAGCGAGCCGGCGAAGATCAGGCACTCGCGCGGGGAGACCACCCCGGTGACCAGGGGTCGGCCCGCGGTGCGGTCCATCCGCGCGTCGATGTCCCGGTCGAGGTACATGTTGAACGCACAGGCGCTGCCCGCGGACAGGTAGCCGCCGGTGCAAGTGGCCAGTACCAGCGCCAGGTCGGGGACGCCCTGGGCGGCCAGGAACATCACGGGGATGGTGGTCACCAGCAGCAACTCGATGATCCGCGGTTTGGTCAGCGCGACGAACGCGGCCACTCGGGCCGCGAAGGTCGGGCGGTGCGGGACCGGGAGTCCGCCGGGGTGCGAGGGGGAGCCGGGATCCGGCGGGGATGCGTGCGCGGTCCTGTCGAGGACGGGATCCATGATGCGGAACCTTGCGGGGAGAACCTGGTGGCCCTGGCCGTCGTGCCGGGTCCCACAGCCGTCGAAGGGCGGTGGGCGGCGGGGTAATCGAGGCACAGCCACCCCGACCCGGGTTGCGTGACGCAGTAGGTCGGACGTCCCGAAGCTATCACTGCCCGGAACGCGGCCGGAGACCTGCCCCGCCTGCTCCCCGGCACCGACGTCGGGATAGGGGAATTCTATTTCCCTGTAGAAAATCACCACCAACCGCACCCCTTTGCCGGGTCTTTGTGTTCCTTTCAGCAGCGCGCACGGCACTGTGGCTGTGCGGAATAAGGAACCGCATTCCAGACCGATTGAAAGGCCAGAGGTGACGATATGGCGAACTTCCGGATGGGAAAGAGAGGGCGCGTTCTGCTGGTGGCCGCAGCGGCGGCCACGGCGATAGGCGCCACCACCCTCCCCGCATCGGCTGCTGACGGCCCCACCGTGGCCGATGTCATGGCGTCCTGCGCCAGCGGCGACGACGTCAGCAGCTGCAATTTCACCAACCCGGAGATCCAGAAGGCGTATCTGGGGAATTTCCACCAGGTGTCGGACACGCTCTACAACTGCAGTACTTCGGATGCCACGCAGGGCCTGAGCTGGTCCGACAAGGTGGGGACGACCGACTCGGCGGAGGTCTCGATCACAGCCGGCGGAAAGATCGCCGGACTTGTCGACCTCAGTGTCACCGCGAAGTACGGGCATTCCTGGACCACGGAGCATTCGGACGGCGGAAACATGGGCATGACCGTCAAGCCCGGTGAGGTCGGCTGGATTTCCCGGGCCCAGGTCATGCAGGACGTCAAGGGTCGGTGGGATCTCTGGTACAAGCACACGCACTGGGGCCACTACAACTGGTACTGGGACGACACCGTCACCAGCCCTGCGCCCAATGACACGGACGGCGTCAAGAGCGCCGTGGTCATCAAGACCCGGCCGATGACCGACGCCGAAAAGGCGTCGTGCGGCGCCCAGAACGGGAAGGTTTTCCTCTCCCCGGCCAAGGTGGAGGTCCCGAAGCAGGACAAGGCGCCTCACGACGCTCCGGGCAAGCCCACCCCGGGCACGAACGACACCCCGCCCGCGCAGGAGGAGAACAACAAGAAGCAGTGAGGTGAACCGCATCCCGAGCAGAACACCCCGCGCCCTGGAACACCAGCCGGTCCGGACGCAGTTGTCGACCAACACGCTGCGTCCGGCCGCGCCCGTTCGACGGCCAACAGGCCTCGGGCGATCGGCGGCCGCAGGCCGTACCGCTCATCGCCCGGCCGCCGCGCCCCCGCTCAGCGCGGGCTCCCCGACCCGGTGGGGTTCCTCCTGGCGCACCGCGCCCAGTCGGCGCAGGCCGGACAGCACGATCAGGACGGCGCAGCCCGCGCAGCCGACGGGCACCACGAAGGCGGCGTGCGCACCGAGCCGGTCGACGGCCCACCCGGCCAGCAGGGCCCCCAAGGACATCCCGACGCTGAGCCCGGACAGCAGCCATGTCAAGCCCTCGTTGAGCCGTGCCGCCGGGACCAGCCGCTCCACCAGGCTGTTCGCGGTGATCATGCTGGGTGAGACGAACATGCCCACCACCATCAGCACGGCGGCGAGTTCGAGCAGGCTGCGGACGAACAGCAGCGGCACCGTGCACAGCGCCAGCGCGCCCATGCCTGCCAGCATCCGCACCGGCAGACGGGAGTTGAGCCGTACGGCACCCGTCACCAGTCCGGCCAGGCAGCTGGTGGCGGCGAGGCAGGCGAGGGCGACGGACGCCTCGGCCTTGTGCCCGTGCTCGGCGGCGAAGGCGACGCAGGTGAGGTCGAAGCCGCCGAAGACGCAGCCCAGGGCGGCGAAGGTGAGGGTCAGGGTCCGCAGGCCCGGGTTCCCGAGCACCGACGGGCCGTGAGCGTCGTCCCGCTCGGCCGGGGCCGGTTCGGTGCGGCGCTGCGAGGTAACGGCGACCGTGCCCACCAGGGCGAAGGCCATGGCGCACAGCACCCCCGCCTCGGGGAGGACGGCCGTGGCCAGGGTGAGGGCGAGGATCGGACCGATCACGAAGGTCACCTCGTCGGCCACCGACTCGACGGAGAAGGCGGTGTGGAGCCTCGGGCCGTCCCGGTACATCGCGGTCCACCGCGCGCGGAGCATGGCGCCGATGTTGGGTATCGCCCCGGCGGCGATCACACACGGGAAGTCCGCCCACGGCGTGCTGCCCGTACCGCTGCACACCACGAGCCCGGTGAGGCCGAGCAGCGCCACCGCCAGGGCGGGGTGCGCGGCCCGGCGCTGGCCGTGGCGGTCGACGCACCTGGCCACCATCGGGCCGAGCACGGCGATGGACACCGAGAAGACGGCGCAGACGGCGCCGGCGAGCGCGTAGTCGCCGGTCCGCTGGGAGAGCATGCCCACGATCCCCAGGCCGATCATCGCCCGGGGCGCGCGGGCGAGCAGGCCGGCCGCGGCGAGCGGCTTGGCTCCGGGCGTGGCGAAGAGGTCGCGGTACGAGCCGAGCACAGACAACTCCCAGTGATTTCAGTCAAGGTGACACTGCGTCAGAGAATGCGGATGCGCGGAGGATGTGCCGCTCACGCCCGATGGGCGGCGGCAGAGGGCGCACGGCGGCGCCGACGGGTCCGATGACGCCGGCGCCGCTCTCATCCCATGCTGCACCGGGGATTCGGGGGCGTGCGGGTCCGGACGGCCGAAGGGGCGGACGACGTACGGCCCTCCGATCGGTGGACAGGCCGTCCACCACCGGGTGGACCGACCGAGGGATCCACCACGGGGAACCGCGCGCCTAGCGTGGAAAACGTCAGACTCACCCGCTGCGGCGGGACCGCACGGGATCGGAAAGGAATAAGGAAATGCAGAACTCAGTACGTCGTGTCGTAGTCGGGGTCGACGGTTCGGCAGGCAGCGTCTCCGCGCTGCGGCAGGCCGCGGGAGAAGCCCGCCGCCACCACGCCGAACTGCGCCCGGTCCTCGTCTACTCCTCCCCTCAAGGTGACTACATCGACATGATGTGGCCGCCGGACCCGGAGATGGCGCGGGAACTGGCACACAAGGCACACGACGACCTGATGTGCGCCTGCGAGCGCGCGGGCGGTCTGCCGGACGACGTGCCCTGTGACCCGGTGGTGGCCCGTGGGCAGGTGGGCCCGCTGCTGGTGGAGGCCGCGGCCGAGGACGGCGACCTGCTCGTGGTGGGCGGTGGCTCGCAGAGCGCGGTGCACCGCTTCCTGATGGGCTCGGTGAGCCGCTACTGCCTGCGGCACGCCCCCGGGCCGGTGCTGGTCATACCTCCGGAGGACTCCGCCGGTCACGGCCCCGAGCGGACCGCGGCACCGACCGCCTCCGTCGGCTCGCCGGACGACAGGACGGCACCCCGGGGAGCGTGGCTGAAGCGGGCCTGGTCCGACGGCCCCCTGCACAGCATTCATCACCTGTGATGCGTGCGTGGCGCCCGCCTCTGCCGCGGAACACGTGGGGCGGGGTCTGCCTGGCCCTCTTCCTGCTCGGGATCGGCCTGATCCTGCTCGGCACCTGCGCGACGCCCTCGCCCTCTCCGCCACCCCCCGGCCCCGCCTCCGCCGCCTCGGCGCCTTCCTCGCCCGGCCCGGCCGCCGCCCCCATGGGCCGCTCCGAGCCGGTGCGGCTGGTCATCCCCTCACTCGGCGTCTCGGCGCCCGTCGTGTCGCTCGGCCTGGAGGCGGACGGCACCGTCGAGGTGCCGCCGATCGAACGCGACGCCCCGGCGGGCTGGTACAGCGGATCGCCGACGCCCGGCGAGGCCGGCGCGTCGGTCGTCCTCGGCCACTCCACCGTCGGCCGGTTCGGCAAGGGCGTGCTCTTCGACGCCGGCCGGCTGGAGCCCGGCGCCCACGTCGACGTGACCCGGGCCGACGGCAGCACGGCGGAGTTCACCGTGCGCGAGGTGCGCGAGTACGCCAAGGCCGACTTCCCGGCCGACAAGGTCTACCGGGGCTCCGGCGTACCGGAGTTGCGCCTGGTCACCTGCGGTGGACCGCGCGACGCCGACCACGGCTACCGCGACAACATCGTCGTGTACGCCGCCCTGACCGGCCACCGGGCCGACCGGTGACAGCGGACCACCGGTCGGGGGACGGCACGACACCTCACCCGTCCCCCACCCGCCCGACACCGTTACCGCGCGTCCTCGCCCAGGGTTGAAGTGGAAGACCAACTCCCCGATGTCGAACGAAGGATGTCGATCCCCATGCGCAACGCTCTCCTCGTCGCCGGCCCCGCGCTCGCCCTGTGCGGCGCCGTGGCCCTGACACCCGTCGCCTTCGCCTCCACTCCCGGCCCGGGCGGCTCACCCTCCCTCACCCACAGCAGCAGCCCGGCGCCCGTCGTGGGCGCAGCCCGGATCAGCGTGAACCCCAGCGAGGCACGCACCGGGCAGACCGTGCAGATCAGCGGCTCCTGCGCGCCCTACCCGGGAGCGACCGTGAAGTCGGTCGCCTCACAGGCGGGCGAGGTGACACTCACCGACCACGACCCCCAGCACATCCGGGGCCGACTGCACATCACCGCGGGAGCGGGCACGTACCAGGTGAATCTGGTGTGCAGCAACGGCAAGGCCGCCACAACACTCAAGGTGGACGCCGCACCGGCGCATCACCGCCACGGCGGAGGCGCCTCAGCGGGCGACAACACCCCCGCCACCACACCCTCCCAGCACCAGGGCACGGTCCCGAAGGGAGCTCCCCGCACCGGCGAGTCCGGCACGAGCGAATTGAACGAGGACGTGGCCCTCGCGGGTGTCGGCGCGGCCGGTGCCGCCGCCATGGCGGGAGCGATCCTCGTGACCGCCCGCCGGAACCGCGAGCACGACAGCAGGTGAGCCCCATGTGAGCGCCACTCGCCCCAGCCCCGCGCGGCGTGCCCCGCGGGGCGTCGCGCTGTCGTGGATCCGGGTTGCGACCACCCGGACATCACTTAGAGTGATCAAGTGATCACATCCCAACCGTGTGCGGCATGGCGTCCTCCCCGGATCCCGTGATGACGATCGGCAACCCGCTGAGGTGGCTGCTGCGGCAGCCCGACGGCCCGCAATACCTGCGGCGCGCGCTCTGGGGCACCCTGGCCGGACTCGGGGCCTTCTACGCGCTGCGGTACGGGTTCGGGCAGCGGGACATGGCGCTCTACGCCCTGTTCGGCGCCATCCCCCTGACCTTGTTCTCACAGATTCCGGGCACCGCCCGGCAGCGCACCCGCGCGCTCCTCGCGGTGCTGCCGGTCGGCCTGGTCCTCGTCACCGCCGGGACCCTGCTCGCCGCGCACTCCTGGAGCGCCGCCTGCGGCATGTTCGCCGTGGCCTTCGTGACCTCCTACCTCGGCGTCGGCGGCCCGGGCCTTGGCGGACTGGCCACGTCCTTCCAGCTCTACTACCTGCTCCCCTGCTTCCCGCCGTACGCCCCCGAGACGCTCGGCCACCGGCTGACCGGGCTGGCCGTCGGCATCCTGCTGAGCGCCCTCGTCGACCGGCTGCTGTGGGCGGGCCCGCGACCGGCCTCGTACCGGCTCCTGCTCGCCGACGCGGTGGAGGCGATGGCCGGCTACTGCGCCGCGGTGGGGCGCCTCACCGCCGGGGATGCCGCCGACATGTCGCACGACCAGGAGCGGGTGGCGCAAACGCTGGTCGCGACCCGGATGTCCCACGTGGCGCCGCCCGAGCGGCCAACCGCGGCGTCGCTGCGCGCCCGCGCCCTCTACGACACCCGCGCGACCCTGCGGCACGTCGGCAACCAGCTGGACCGGCTGGCCGCGCGAGCCCACAGCCCGGATCCCGCCACTGCGCGGCTGCTGGAGCGGACCGCGACGGCGCTGCGGCAGGCCGCGCAGACCCTGCGTACGGAGGACCCGGCGCCCACCGCGGCCGACCCCCTGGCCGAGGCACTGGACGTCTTCGCCGCGGAGCGCACCCGGATCGCCGCCGACGCCTCGGCACTGCAGCTGCGGCAGCACGCCATCGCCATCGGCACGGCCGAAGCCACCCGGCTCGTCGGCGAAGGCGCCCGGATCGCCTTCGGCGCGCCGCTCGGCGCCCGGTGGCGCCGCCCCGGCGGACCGTTCCGGTACGCGACGATGAGCGCGCCCGCCCGCTGGTGGCGGCGGTTGCGGGTCCATCTGACACCGCGCTCGGTGCTCCTGCAGAACGCCCTGCGCAGCGCCGTCGCCCTGGCCGGCGCCCGGCTGGTCGTCGGCGCCCTCGACCTGCCGCACGGCTTCTGGGTACTGCTCGCGACCCTGAGCCTGCTGCGCACCTCCGCGTCGGACACACGGGGCGCGCTCCTGCCCGCCTTCCTCGGAACGGCCCTGGGCGCGGCCGTCGCGGCAGTGCTGGTCGTCGCCGTCGGCGATGTCCCCGCCTTCTACATCGCGGTGGCCCCCGTCGTCCTCGTCCTCGGCTTCGGCGTGGGCCCTGTGCTCGGCCCCGCCTGGGTGCAGGGCGCGCTGACCATCACCCTCGTCGTGGTCTTCGCCCAGATCGAGCCGCCGGACCTGCAGATCCCCACCTGGCGGTTCCTGGACGTCGTCATCGGAGGTTCCCTCGGCGCGGCCGCCAGCCTGCTCGCCTGGCCCCGGGGCGCCCAGGGCGAACTGCGGCGCTCGGTCGCCGACTTCATGGACCTCAGCGCGCAGGGCGTCAGCGCCGTCACCGACGGGCTGAGCCACCGCCGCGCCGACGGCACCACCACGCTCGACCCGGCCCGGCGCGCGATGCAGCTGGCCCAGGCGGCCTACGCCCAGCACCGCACCGAGCGAGCCTCCCCGCAGACGCCCGAACCACCCTGGGAACTGGCGATGGCACCGGGCTACAGCACCATCGGCGGAGGAGAACTCCTGCTCTCCGGTCACAGCCGCGACACCACTCCCCTGCCCGCGGAGGCCACGGCCCGACTGGCCGCCCTGGCCGAACGCGTGGCGGAAGGCTGCCGGCGTTCGGCCGAGTCCGTCCGCCGTGGCGGAGCAGTCGCGCCCGGGGACCCGGGCCCCTACCGGGCTGATGAATCAGGTCCGTTGAGTGCCGTCACCCGGCACACCACGGACACCCCCGCCTCCGCCGTGCTGCTCGTCGCCGACCTCGAAGCCTGGCTCACCGGCATCAGGTACGACACGGCCGAGTTCGACCAGGCATGCAGCGGCGGCGGCCATACGCGGGGAGCCACGGGCGGGGCGGCAGAGGATTCCACCGCGACGTGACGGCGGGCCGTCACCGGTCCACATGGGCGTACGGCAGCCGCACCTCCACCGTGGTCGAGCGGCCCGGCGCGCTGTCCACCGAGAAGCGGCCTCCGGCGCTCTCGACCCGTACGTAGTGGCTGGCCAGACCGATGTGTCCGGCGCGCAGCCGCTGCTGGATGATCTCCTTGTCGAAGCCCTTGCCGTCGTCGCGCACGATCAGCACGGTGTCGTTCTCCTCGCGTGCCAGGGACACCCAGACGTGCTTCGCCCCGGCGTGTTTCACCACGTTGTTCAGGAGCTCCCGCGCGGTCGAGTAGAGCAGGGCCTCGCCCGGTACCCGGCCGGTCAGCCGCAGGTCGTAGTGGACGGTGAAGCCGCCCCGGCGGGCGAGGCGCTCGCCGACGGCCTCCAGCGCGGCCGCGAGCCCCGCCGCCTGGAGCACCTGGGGGTGGAGGTCGAAGGTGACGTCCCGGATCTCCCGGACCGTCCTGCGCACCTCGTTCTCGGCCCGGGTCAGGGCGGGCGCCGCCGCCTCGGCCTCGACGTCCTCCAGGTCGTGCAGCGCGGCCAGCAGGTTCTGGATCGCGCTGTCGTGCAGGGCCTCGGCGAGCTCCGCGCGCTCCCGGCCCTCGGCGGCCAGGGCGTCGCGCAGGAGCAGCTCGCGGTTGTCCAGCAGGGCGGAGACCCGTTCGCTGCGCCGCCGCAGCAGGTCGGCGAGCAGGACGCACACGCCCACGTCCCACAGGAGGAACGCCTCGTCCGCCACGACTTGCCAGAACCGGGGGGTGAGGTCGCCGTGGAGGTAGTCGAAGGAGTTGGCCGTGTAGGCGACGAGGCACAGGCCGCCCAGCTTGGCGGTCACCTTCGGCAGCTGCCACAGGATGCTGGTCATCGGCAGGACGTAGAAGGCGTAACGGGCCTGCGAATCCGGTCCTCCCGAGAGCACCGAAAGTGCCGCTACGGCCACCACGTCGACGACCGCGGCGCTCATCGCGCCGTGTGTCCCGGCGAGTGCGTGCCGGTACACACTGGACAGGCGTGCCGTGGCCCAGGCGACGTACAGCGCGAGCACGACGTAGTACCAGTGGCCTGCGGCCGGCGACTGGATGCCGGTCAGCACCAGCAGGATCATCGTCGGCAGCCGGAGCCAGGCGGCGTAGCGCGTCGTCAGCTCGACCACGCCGTCCATCTGCTGCTCGCGCCAGCGAGTCGCCATCGCGCACCGTCCGAACAACCCCGTGCGGGTCCGGTGAAGGGTCACAGAAGCGGATCAAGCAGACCTTATCCGATGTTTCCATCCCCCACCTGGGGGAAGTGGGGCGTGTCGGTGGCATGCCGGGCCGCCCCGCGCGACAGCCTCGTACCTCAGTGACCGGTGCTCGAAAGCCGTCCGGCTCGGAGGTGTCATGGACGCCATTGTGATCGCCCTCATGGCCGCGATGGCCGTCCTCATCATCAGGAAGCCCCGCGATCCGCACATCTGGTACCTCTGGGGGATCTCGCTCGTGCTGGTCGTCGGCTGGTGGATGTTCCACGAGGTGTTCACGCCCGGCGTGACCGAGGTGACGCTGTGAGTCTCCAGATTCCCCGTTCGGTCCAGCGGGATCTCAGCCTCGCCGGGTACTGGGGTGCGGTCGTCTTCGTCTTCGCCTTCTGCGTGGTGCTGCTCTGCGCGTTCCTGTTGCAGTTCGCCTCCTCCGAGCTGCCGTGCGTGCTGTGCATGCTGCAGCGCATGGCCATGATCTTCACCTGTATGGGGCCCGTCTACATCATCAGCCGGACGGCGCACGGGGAGATGTCCGTGACCAATTTCGCCCGGGGCTACGGCTACACCCTCATCGGGGCCGTGATCGGCATGCTGATGTCGCTGCGGCAGCTCACGAACCGCGGAGCCCCTCTCGACCCCGGTTACGGCAGCGCGGTCCTGGGTCTGCACGCCTACACCTGGGCGTTCGTCACCTTCGCGATCGTGGTGCTCTGGTCCGGCGTCAACATGCTCTTCGCGGTCGAGCTCTCGCCCCCGCGGCAGCTCCCGCTCGGCGTGGTCCCCAAGCTCGTCCTCGGCCTCTTCCTCGCGCTGATCGCGGCCAATGTGGTGTCCGTCTTCTTCGAGGTGGGATTCCACTGGAAGCTCCCGCATGTCCCGACCCGTTACGAGCTGCTCTACGACCTCGGGATCAAGTAGCCGCCCGTACCGCCACCGCACAACCACCGGAAGGAAATGCGCATGCGCCTGCGCGTCGTCGTCGCTGCCGCCGTGGCCGGGATCCTGGCGTGCGGCGCGTGCTCGACCACCGCCGACAGGATGAACGGCGTCGCGGCCAACCTCGCCGGCGAAGGCGTCGGGGACGTGACCCTGAAGAAAGCGGGCGTGGAGCTCAAGGGCAAGCTCTCCTGCACCGCCACCCCACAGGTCCGTCACCAGGGCTGGCTCGCGTTCGAATGCACGGCCACGACGCTCGACGGCAAGGCCGTGCGCCTGGCCGGGTCGGTCACGGACGCCGTCAACGACGACGAGGGCAAGGGCACGACCAGGGGCGATTTCACCGGGACCGTCGACGGACACGAGGTCTTGAGGACCCACTGCCTCGGCTCCTGTGCCTGAGGGAACGCGCTCGCGGCGAACCGTACGCGGGACGGCTCTCCTGCGGCTTGCCCCCCCCCCGATCGGGGGATTGCTTTTCATCCGATTTCTCATTCATTAGGCCGATACGCGGCAATGCGGGTTCTCCCTAGCGTGGGTCGCCACATTGCCGTACAGCGGATTCCTGAGAGAGGTGGATGACATGTCTCGGATGGTGAAGCGCGTGATCGTCGGCGTGGACGGCTCGGCGGGCAGCGTGGCCGCGCTCAAGCAGGGCGCGCAGGAGGCGGCCCGCCATGGCGCGGCCCTGTGCCCGGTGCTGGCCTGGACGCCGCCCGGAGGGGAGGCGGCGGATTCCCTCTTCCCCGCACCGGCCGACATCCGCGCGCACTGGGAGGCCAGGGCCCGCAAGGCTCTGACCAAGACGTGCGAGAGCGCACTGGGCGCCGAGCCGTTCAACCAGAGGGTGGCCCCGAGGGTCATCCGCGCGGAACCCGGACCGGCGCTGGTGGCCAGCGCCCGCCACGACACGGACATGCTGGTGCTCGGGGCCGGCAGCCATGGTCTGTGGCACCGGTTCCTCCACGGCTCGGTCAGCCGCCACTGCCTCAGGCACGCCTGCGGCCCCGTCATGGTCGTCCATCCCGACGAGACGGACGCGCGGGACGCCCGCGAGGCGGCGAGACCGCCACGGAGGCACCCTCCCGTCGTGGTACCGGTCGGCCCGACGGACGTGTGGATCAGGTCGACGGACCCCGACCGCGAGGACTGAGACCCGGCCCGGGTGGAGCACGGACCGGCGCAGGAGAGCTTCCCTGTGGGGTGAAAGGGTTTCCCTGTTGCCTCCGGTGCGGGGGAAACAGGGAAACCCCGCTGAGCTGTGCCGATGCGTACGCCTCCAAGGTGGTTGAGATCGTGAGTGCGCGATGAAACAGTTGCCGACGGCGCATTGACGGGTACTCACGAGTGCCAAAAGGGGACGGGCGAATGGTGGGCGGGCAGCAGGAGCACGCGGAGCCGGGGGCCGCATCCGGGGATGCGGCGCCCACTGGTGCCGGCGCACATCTACGGCGGTTGCGGCACGAGCGCGGGGTGTCGCTGGCCGCGTTGTCGCGGCTGTCGTTCTACAGCAAGGGCTACCTGAGCAAGGTCGAGAACGGCGAGAAGCCGCTGACCGTCGATGTCGCGCGCGCCTGCGACCGGGCGCTGGAGACCGGCGGCGTCCTGGAGCGGTCGGCCACCGCGCCCGACGGGAACGCGGGCCCGGCGGACTCCGGCCGTCCGGGCACGGAGAGCGCCTGCCCCTACCGCGGCCTGTCCGCCTACGGCCCGGATGACGCCCCCTGGTTCTTCGGGCGGGACGAGGCCACGGCCGTTCTGGTCGCGCAGCTGACCGAGCGGCTGGACGGGGCGGGGCCGCTGCTGGTCATAGCCCCCTCGGGGGCGGGCAAGTCGTCCTTGTTGCGGGCCGGTCTGATACCGGCGCTGGCCCGCGGTGCACTGCCGGCAACCGGTTCGAGCGCCTGGCCGGTGGCCCTGTTCACGCCCGGCGACCACCCCGTCAAGGAGCTGCTGACACAGACGGCAGCGGCGACCGGGGCCGCCGAGGCCGAGCTGATAGCGGCCCTGGCCGAGGGCCCGGACCGCTTCGCCGCCGTGATGCGTGGCAGCGGCGACCCGCTCCGTGGCGAGGGCCCCGAAGCACCGGCCACGTCCCCGCTGCGGCCGGTCCTGGTGGTGGACCAGTTCGAGGAGACGTTCACGTTGTGCCAGGACGAGGCGGAGCGGCTCGCCTTCGTCGAGGTCCTGCACGCCGTGGCGACGACGCCCGAGGGCGCGGACGACGGCCCCACGGCCCTGGTCGTCCTGGGGGTGCGCGCGGACTTCTACGGCTCGTGCCTGGCCCATCCCCAACTGGCGGCCGGCCTGCGCCACGGCCACGTCCCCGTCGGGCCCATGAGTTCCGCGCAGCTCCGCGAGGCCATCACCGCGCCCGCCCGGGCCACGGGCCTGGAGCTGGAGCCGGGACTGGTGGAAATCCTGCTGCGGGACGCCGGTTTCACGCCCGCCCACATGGCCGGACCCGCTTCGGACACCGCCCCCTCCGGGCTGCTGCCCCTGTTGTCCCACGCCCTCCAGGGCACCTGGCAGCACCGACGGGACGCGCTGCTGACCGTGGCCGGGTACCAGGCGACCGGAGGCATCGCGGGGGCGGTGGGCGCCACCGCGGAGCGCGCCTATACCTCCCTGTCGCCCGAAGGGCAGGCCGTGGCCCGCCGGGTGCTGCTCCAACTCGTCCGCATCGGCGACGACAACGAGACCGGTCGGCGCGCGGACCGCGGCGGCCTGCTGGAACGCGACCCCGCGCCGCAGGCGGCCGCCGCCGTCCTGGACGTCTTCGCCCGGGCCCGGCTGCTGACGGTCGACGCCGAACACGTCGAGTTCGCCCACGAGGCCCTGCTGCGCGCCTGGCCACGGCTGCGCGCCTGGATCGGCGAGGACCGCGCCGGGCTGCGCGACCATCAGCTCCTCCTGGACGCCGCCGCGACATGGGAGCGCGAGGAACGGGACGCCAGCCACCTCTACCGGGGCACCCGGCTGGCACTCGCACGCGAGTGGGCGGCCGCCGGGGCCTCACCGCTTTCCCCGCTGGGGCAGGAGTTCCTCGACACGAGCATCGTGGCCGAGGGGAGGGAACATGCCTCGACCCGTCGTCGCACCCGCCGTCTGCACCGGCTCGTCGCGCTCCTCACGGCGCTCGCCCTGCTCGCGGTGACCGCCACCGTCATCGCCGTCCGGGAGCAGCGGAGTGCCGCGCAGCAGCGTGACATCGCCGTGTCCCGGCAAGCCGCCGTCGAAGCCGCGGCACTCCAGAGCGCCGATCCGGCGCTGGCGGCGCAGGTCGGCCTCGCCGCCTACCGTCTCGCCCCCACCACCGAAGCCCGCACCAGCGTGCTCAGCACCGCCGGCACTCCTTCCGCCACCCTCCTCGGCGGTCACACCGGCATCGTCGAATCAGTGGTGTTCAGCCCCGATGGGCACACCCTGGCGACGGGGAGCGACGACCACACCGCACGGCTGTGGGACATCACCGACCCACGCCACCCGAGGAATCCGGTCCCGCTCACCGGCCACACCGGCGCCGTCAACGCGGTTGCGTACAGCGCGAACGGGCGCACTCTGGCCACCGGAAGCGACGACCACACCGTACGGCTGTGGGACATCACCGATCCCCGCCACCCGACGGGCCTCGCCACTCTCACCGGCCACACCAAAGACGTCCGCTCGGTGGTGTTCAGCCCCGACGGACACACCCTGGCGACTTCCGGCGACGACCGCACCGTACGCCTGTGGGACGTCACCGACCCACGCCACCCCGGTGAGTCGGCCACACTCACCGGCCACACCGGCAGTGTGGGCTCGGTGGTGTTCAGCCCCGACGGGCACACCCTGGCGACTGTCGGCCGTGACCACAGCGTGAAGATATGGGGTGTCGCCGATCCCCATGCCCCGGTGGAGCTCACCACTCTCAGGCGCCACGCGAACAACGTGCGGTCCGCGGCGTTCAGCCCGGACGGACACACCTTGGCCACCGCGAGCGCCGACCACACCGCACGACTGTGGGACATCACCGACCCACGCCACCCCGGCGAGCCGACCGCACTCACCGGCCACACCGACGCCGTGCTCTCGGTGGCCTTCAGCCCCGACGGGCACACCCTGGCGACGGGGAGCGACGACCACACCGCACGGCTGTGGGACATCACCGATCCACGGCGCCCCGGCAGACTGGCCACGCTCACCGGCCATACGGACCACGTCCGTTCGGTGCTGTTCAGTCCCGATGGACTCAGCCTGGCCACCGGGAGCGACGACCGCACCGCACGGCTGTGGGACATCGCGGGGCCCGCTCTCACAGGCCACGGCAGTGCCTACCTCTCGGCGATGTTCAGTCCCGACAGGCGTACCTTGGCCACCGCCGGCGACGATCACACGGTGCGGCTGTGGGACGTCGCCGACCCGTACCACCCGGTCGGTCTCGCCACCCTGACCGGGATCGCCAACAACAATGTCCTCCTCGTGGCCTTCAGCCCCGACGGGCGCGTCCTGGCCACCACCTGTCAGGACAGCACCGTGCGGCTGTGGGACGTCAGCGATCCCCGCCATCCGGCCGGACTCGGCACCCTCACCGGAGTCAACGAGAACGTCTATGTGGCGGCCTTCAGCCCGGACGGGCGGACGGTGGCCACCGCCAGCGACGGCTTCGCCACCGTCCGGCTGTGGGACATCACCGACCCGCGCCGCCCCACCAAGCTCGCCGCACTCAGCGGCCATACCGACACGGTCTATTCGCTGGCGTTCAGCCCCGACGGGCACAGCATGGCGACCACCAGCGACGACCACACGGTGCGGCTGTGGGATGTCACCGACCCACGGCGCCCCCGCGGACTGGCCACTCTCACGGGCCATACGGACACCGCGTGGTCGGCGGTGTTCAGCCCGGACGGGCACACCCTGGCCACCGCCGGTCGCGATCACGTCGTACGGCTGTGGGATGTCACCGATCCCCGGCACCCCGGCAGGCTCGCCTCGCTCACGGGCCACACCGACACCGTCTTCTCGGCGGCCTTCAGTCCGGACGGGCGCACCCTGGCCACCGCCGGCGCGGACGGCACCGCCCGGTTGTGGGGCGTCGCCGACCCACACCGTCCCCGCAGAGTGGCCACCCTCACGGGCCACACCGACACGGTCTTCTCGGTGACCTTCAGTCCCGACGGGCACACCCTTGCCACCGCGGGCGGCGACCACACCGCCCGGCTGTGGGAAACCGACGTCACGCGTGCCGCCGCACGTATCTGCGCCTCCGGACCACCCACCATCACCCGCTCCGAGTGGGACCGGTACTTCCCCGGCCTGGCCTACCGACCGCCGTGCGGCGCCGACTTCGTCGGGGCACGCTGAAGGACGACGGTCCGGTCAGGTGTGCTCCACGACGGCGTAGGTGATGCGCTGACCGGCCTGACCGGCCGTCACTTTCAGGTCCTCCCACCCCGCGGCGCCCGGTTCCCCGCTCCAGCCGAGCTCCGCGTAGGGGCGTGGCGCGCGTTGCCCGCGTACCCGCATGAACTCCACCCGCGCCACCGCGGTCCCTGTCGCGCCGCCATGGCCGTCCGCGACGAGACGCACCAACAGGTCATGGCCGTAAGGGCTGTCGAGCGGGGTGACGAGCACGCCGCCCGGTTTGAGCTGTCGCAGCCAGGCAGGGGGGATCCGGCGTACCGAGGCGGTGGAGACGATGCGGTCGTACGGCCCGCCGTCGGCGTGGCCCTCCTCGCCGTCGCCCACGATGAAGCCGGGGGTCGTTCCGAGGGCGTGCAGGCGGTCCCTGGCCCGGGTGGCGAGGTGGGGGTCGATCTCCATCGTGGTCACCGAGGCGGCGCCGGCGCGGTGGGCCAGGAGCGCCGTGGTGTAGCCGGTGCCGGTGCCGACCTCCAGGACACTCCCGCCGGGCTCGGGCGCGAGGTGGCGCAGCAGTTCGACCACGACGCCGGGTGAGGAGATGCTGGAGGTGAACGCGCCGACGGCCGGCGCGGTGGGGGCCACCGTTCCGTCGTCGATCTGCGTGATGAGCGCGACTCCGGGCAGGTAGACCGCCTTGAGCCAGGCCCGTGGCCGCACGTTCCGGTCGATCAGGGCGTAGCGGCCGTCGTCGCCGGGGGCGGGCCACCACACGCGGTCCGGCACGAAGTGTTCCCGGGGCACGTCGAGGAACGCCTGGTGGAGCCAGGAGCAGTGCGCGAACCCGCGGGGGCCGCGGCTCATCTCCCGTGCGCAGCGCGCGCGCAGGCCCTTCGCGGTCATCACCATCGTGCGGCCGTCTTCTAGTCGTCCTCGATGTCGGTGTCGTCCGGTTCGGGCATCGGATTGCCCGGGTCGCCGGGGCTGGAGTAGGGCCCGCCGACCTGTCCGTCCCCCGACTGTCGGTCGTTTCCGGTCATCGCTGTTCTCCCGCCCTGAGGGGTGCTGGATCGGGCTGGTTCCCACCCTAGACACGAAGTCGGTTGCCCGGCAGGCGGTTTCGGGGATGCGGGGGTGCGCCTCAGCCGTCCCGCCCGTCCTGGAAAATCCGGTCCAGGTGGTGGCCGAGGACGTCGGCTGCGGACTCCGGACCGCGCTGGCCGACCAGGACGCCGGTGCCGAGCCCCGCGGACATGGCGAGCAGGCTGATCGCTTCCGTGCGCGCGTCCACGTCGGGGCCGGTGAGCCCGGCGTCCTTCGCCTTCTGGAGCAGTCCGGCCACGGTGTCCTCGGCGGCGTTGGGGTTGTCGATGAAGGGCTGCGCGGCGAGCGACTCGTCCGTGACGGCCAGTACGGCGTACGAGGTGTAGAGGAGGTGGAAGCGGCGGCTCTCCTCGTCGGTCGGGAGCGCGGCCATCAGCAGTGCCTCGATCACCGCGCGGGGGCCCGGGTCGTCCCCGATGGCCACGACCCGGGCGGTGACCCGCTCGCCGAAGCCGCGGGCCAGGTGGTGCAGCCCGTGGAGGAGCAGCTTCTCCTTGGTCTGGAAGTAGTACTGCACCAGGCGCAGCGACACCCCCGCCTCCGCTGCCACGTCGCGCATCCCCACGGCGTGCAGTCCGCGCCGTCCGGCGACCCGTACGAGTGCCTCGGCGATCTCGGCGCGTCGTACGTCGTGGTCCACGTGCTTGGGCATCGTCGCGTCTCCGCTCGTCGGTTCCTGTTGTTCCGGGCCCTGCCGGACAGTCTTCATGGTACGCCCGTATCACCATCATGGTACGGTCGTATCACCAAGGAAGGATGCTCCCGGAGGTGGCCACCGTGCCCAAGTCCACGACCCGCGCCCGAACCGATGTCGGCCGCTATGTGAACGACGCCTTGCGCGACCGCTACTTCGCGGCCTGCGACGCGGTATACGCGATGGGCGCGCCCGCGCTCGAGGAGACGGACGTGGAGACGGGCTTCGGGACCACGCACGTCTACCGCTACGGCCCCGCGGACCCCGCCGCCGCGTCCCGCACCCCGGTCGTCCTGGTGCACGGGGCGGGCTCCTGTTCCGCCATGTGGTACCCGAACACCGCCGCGCTCGGCGCCGACCGCCCGGTCTACGCGCTCGACACCCCGGGCGACCCGGGCCGCAGCGTCCAGCGCGAGCCGATCCACCGGCCCGAACGCGCCGCGCAGTGGCTGGACGAGGCGCTCGCCGGTCTCGGCCTCGACCGCGTCCACCTCGTCGGCTCCTCCTACGGCGGGTGGCTCGCCCTGAACCAGGCGCATCTGAGGCCCGGCCGCCTCGCCTCGGTGACGCTGCTCGACCCCGGCGGCCTGGAGAAGGTGGGGCTGCGCTTCTTCGTCTGGATCTTCGCCAGCCTTTTCGCGACCTTCGCCCCCAAGGCGCTGCGCCCGCGCCTGGCGGCCTGGCTGGAGCAGCCGGTCCTCGTCGTGCCCGAGCTGCGCGCGATGATCAGGGCCGGCGTGCGCGCCTACCGCATCCGCCGCCCCGCTCCCCTCCCCCTCACCGAGGACGAGCTGCGCACCATCCGCACCCCCGTCCATCTGGTGCTCGGCAAGCGGAGCCTTCTCGTGCACCCGCGGCGGCAGGCGGAGCGCGTCCCGCGCCTGATACCGGGCGCCTGCGCCGAGATCGTCGCGGACACCGGCCACGGCCCGCAGATCGACCATGCGGAGCAGGTCAACACGCGCATACTGAGCTTCATGGGATCCGTCGACCGGCCGGCGGCGAAGCCGTTCACGGGTCCGGGTGCCCGCACCCCTGGAGCGCCGAGGAGCAGATGAGCAGCAATCCCACCGACGCGCCGACCGGCGCTCGCAACGGGCCGGCCGTCTCCCGGCGGGAGTTCGACGCGCTCTTCGAGACGGTCCGCACGTGGGGCCGCTGGGCGCCCGCCGGCCGTGGGGCCTGGAACCGGGTGACCGCGGACCACGTCCGGCGGGCCGCCTCCCTGGTCCGGTCCGGGACCGTCGTCCCGCTGGGGCGGCCGTGGGACACCGCGCCCGCCCCGGACAACAGCAAGCCCGCCCTGCACTACATGTCCGACCTCGGCGACGTCGAGGCCCCCGAGCCGTCCACCCACAAGGACTTCATCGGCGCCGACTACCACGGCAAGGGCGTCAGCCATCTGGACGCGCTCTCCCACATCGCCTACCGCGGGCGCCTCTACGGCGGCGGTGCGGCGCGGGAGCTCGTCGGCGCGGGAGGTGCCCGCTTCGGTGACGTCTCGGCGCTCGGCCCCCTGGTGACCAAGGGGGTGCTCCTCGACCTGCCCGCCGTGCTGGGGAAGCCCTGGCTGGAGCCCGGGCAGGCCGTGCACGCCGCGGACGTCCTCGCCGCGGAGGCGGCGCTCGACGTGGAGATCGGCGAGGGCGACGCGGTGCTGCTGCGGGTCGGCCGGTTCCGCCGCCGCCGGGAGCTGGGCGCCTGGGACGCCGACGCGGCGAGCGCGGGCCTCCACGTGGACGCCGTGCCGCTGCTGGCCGAGCGCGGCATCGCCCTGCTCGGCGGCGACGGCGACAGCGACGTACGGCCCTCGCCGGTCGAGGGCCTGCATTCCCCGGTCCACGCGCTCGCCGTCGCCGCGATGGGTGTGCCGCTGCTGGACAACCTCGACCTCGAAGCGCTCTCCGCCGCCGGAGCCGGGACCGGCCGTTACGAGTTCCTGCTCGTCGTGGCCCCCCTCGACATCCCGGGCGGTACGGGCTCGCCCGTCAATCCGGTCGCGGTGCTGTGACGGCGGAAACGCCCGGCACCGGAGACGGACGGTATCGGTAGGTCACCTGTCGGCGATCGATACCGTTATGTCGGCAAAGTTCTAAAATGGAGCGACAGTGCGGCCGCTCCGACGTACGGGTGGTCATGGGCGCACGCACCGACGAGGGAAGTGGTCCGGATGGGGCACGTGGCAGAAGGCATCGGCCCCGTGCTCGCCCGTGAGCAGTTCCTCGGCGGTGGGTCGGTCGAGGCGGCCGTGCGAAGCCCGATCCTGAGTTCGTGGCAGCGTTGCCAGTCACTGGGGCTCTCACCCGACGGGTGCGAGCTTCCCTACACCCAGGACCTCGATCTGGACGGCCGCCTCCTCCGCGCGGCCGGGCCCGTACTGGACCGGCTGGAGTCCATGTTCGCGGGCCGGAACATGAACGTGTCCCTCGCCGATGAGCGCGGGGCGGTGCTGCAACGCCGTTTCGGCGAACCCTCGATGGTCAGGCACCTGGCCCCGATCCAGAGCGTGCCGGGCTTCGTGTTCGCCGAGAAGTTCGGCGGGACCAACGGCATCGGCCTGGCACTCGCCGAGCGGCGCCTCATCAACATCTACGGCGCCGAGCACTTCGCCGAACGCTCCCAGTCCAACGCGTGTGCGGCGATTCCCGTCCGGGACCTGCTCAACGGGCGCATCGAGGGAGTCCTCTGCCTCGGCTACCCCTACACCGACGCGGACGCGTCGCTGGACATCGTGATCCGCAGGGCGGCCGAGGCCATCGAACGGCGGCTGCTGGAACAGAGTTCGGCGAGGGAGCGCGCCCTGCTGCGGGCGTACCTCGACGCGCGGCGCCGCATGCCGGCCGACGACGGGCACCCGGGCGAGCTCGCCGCGAGCGGGCTGGACTGGCACGACCAGATGATCCTCAAGGAGAAGGCCACCGAGCTGATCTCCTCGGCCCAGCGGGCCGCCGTCGAGGTGCCCCTGCCCGGCGACCGCCGGGTCACCCTGCTGAGCCGCCCGGTGACAAGCCCCTCCGGGGTGGAGGGCATCGCCATCGAGGCGGTCCTCGCCTCGGACCACCAGCGCCTCGCCGTCCCCACCGAACCCCGCGCGTCCGAGGCCCGCGCGCCGCACGACCTTCTGGAGCACCGGCTCCTCGCCCACGTCGTCCCGCCGCCCGGCACCGCACCCGGCCGGACCGGCGTGACGGCTCACCGGCCCGGCGTCACCGAACGTCCCGTCGGCGGCGCCACCAGCGGGCTGGTGCTGGTGGGCGAGCCGGGGGTGGGGAAGTACGCCGTGGCGGCCCGGCGCCGCCTGGAGCTGCTGTCCGAGGCCAGCACCCGCATCGGCACCACCCTGGATGTGAGCCGCACCGCCCGGGAACTCGCCGAGATGGCCGTACCGGGCCTGGCGGACTTCGTCACCATCGACCTGCCCGAGGCGGTGCTGCGCGGCGACGAGCCGACCGACCCCTGCAAGGACCTGCATCGCACGGTGGTCCACGGCATTCGCGACGACTACCCCTTCTATCCCGTGGGCGAGCGGATCGACCTCCGGCCGATCACGCCCCAGCTCCGCTGTCTGACCAGCGGGCACACCGTACTGGAGCCCGACCTGCGGACCGCCTCCGGCTGGATCGCCCAGGACCCCGCGGCCGCCCAGCGCCTGCTCGCCCTCGACGTCCACTCCCTCATCGCCGTCCCGCTCCTCGCCCGCGGCATCGCCCTGGGCATAGCGAGCTTCTACCGCTCGCGGGACCCCGCCCCCTTCGGCGACGACGACCGTTCACTGGCCCAGGAACTCACCACACGCGCCGCCATCTGCATCGACAACGCCCGCCGCTACACCCGCGAACACGCCATGGTCCTCGCCTTGCAGCGCAGTCTGCTGCCCCAGGGCTTCCCCGAGCAGAACGCCGTCGAGGTCGCGCACCGCTATATGCCGGCCGAGTCCGGAGTCGGCGGGGACTGGTTCGACGTCATCCCCCTCTCCAGCACCCGCGTCGCCCTCGTCGTCGGGGACGTCGTCGGCCACGGGCTGCACGCCGCCGCCACCATGGGCCGGCTGCGCACCGCCGCGCGCAACTTCGCCGAGCTGGACCTGCCCCCGGACGAGGTCCTCACCCACCTCGACAACCTCGTGGGGCGCCTGGACCGGGAGGAGGGCGGCGAGGACCCCTCCGCGTGCAGCACCGGCATCATCGGCGCCACCTGTCTGTACGCCATCTACGACCCCACGTCGCAGCAATGCACCATGGCCCGGGCCGGCCACCCGCCGCCCGCGCTGGTCCGCCCCGACGGCACCGTCACCTTCCCCGACCTGCCCGCCGGGCCGCCGCTGGGACTGGGCGGCCTCCCCTTCGAAACCGCCGAGTTCGACCTTCCCGAAGGCAGCCAGCTGGTCCTCTACACCGACGGGCTCATCGAGGACCGCCACCGCGACTTCGACGCGGCCCTGGAGCAGCTGCGCCGGGCCCTGGCCCACCCGAACCGCCCGCCCGAGGACACCTGCCAGGCCGTTCTCCGGACCGTGGTCCCCGACCACCCCGCCGATGACATCGCCCTGCTCGTCGCCCGCACCCACACCCTGGACGCCCACCGGATCGCCACCTGGGACCTGCCCGCCGACCCGGCGCTCGTCTCCTCCCTCCGCGCCGCCGTCACCCACCGGCTGACCGAATGGGGGCTGGAAGAGATCGGCTTCGCGACCGAACTGCTGCTCAGCGAGCTGGTCACCAACGCCATCCGGTACGGCACCGGCCCCATTCAGGTGCGCCTGCTCTACGACCGCACGCTGACCTGCGAGGTCTCCGACACCAGCAGCACCGCCCCGCACCTGCGCCACGCCGCCACCACCGACGAGGGCGGCCGCGGCCTCTTCCTCGTCGCACAGCTCTCCCAGTCCTGGGGCACCCGCTACACCGCCGACGGCAAGGTCATCTGGGCCGAGTGCGCTCTGGAGGTGCCGGGAGGGAAGCCCGGCGCCGTCGGGGCGGCCTTCGACTTCGACGACATTCCCGCAATCTGACGGACCGTCCGGCATCACGGCCGACCGGACCGTAGCATGACGAAAATGCACCAGCTTGTCCTGACCGGTCCCGGAGAAGTCTGTGCGCGACACTCCTGAAATCAGTCCTCTCCCGGGCCGTGACCCGAGACCTCTCGTCCGCGTGCGCGGCCTCGGCAAGCGGTTCGGCGGCACGGTCGCACTCGACGCGGTCGACCTCGACATCGACCCCGGCAGCGTCCTGGCCCTGCTCGGCCCCAACGGCGCCGGGAAGTCCACTCTCATCAAGGTGCTCGCGGGCGTCCACCGCGCCGACGAGGGCGAAGTGACCGTCGCCGGACATCCGCTCGGCACCGAGGCGGCCTCCCACGCCCTGTCCTTCATCCACCAGGACCTGGGGCTGGTCGGGTGGATGACGGTCGCCGAGAACATCGCCCTGGGCGCCGGATACCCGCGCCGCGCCGGTCTCGTGTCCTGGCGGCGGACCCGCCGGCAGTGCGCCGAGGCCCTGGGCATCGTCGCCGCGCACCTCGACCCGGACGCCGTCGTCGCCGACCTCACCCGAGCCGAACGCTCCCTGGTGGCCATCGCCCGCGCGCTGTGCACGCGAGCCGGAGTCATCGTCCTGGACGAGCCGACCGCCAGCCTCCCGGCGGCGGACTGCGCCCGGCTCTTCGACGTACTGCACACCCTGCGCGACCACGGGCGCGCCATCGTCTTCGTCACCCACCGGCTCGACGAGGTGTACAAGGTCGCCGACACCTTCGCCGTCCTGCGCGACGGCCGCATCGTCAGCCACGGCCCACTCGCCGGCTACGGGCCCGCCCGGCTGGTGCGCGACATCGTGGGCCACGACCCGGGTGGCCACCACCGCCCGGCCGCCCCCGCCGCGGGGCCCGCCGTCCTCGCCCTCGACGGCGTACGGACCGAGAACACCGGACCGGTCGGCCTGCGCCTGCGCGCCGGAGAGATCCTCGGCATGGTGGGCCTCACCGGCGCAGGACACATGGAGCTCGGCCGCGCCCTCGCCGGCTCCCGGCCGATCCTCGGCGGCCGGGCCCTGCTGGAGGGCCGGCCGTACCGGCCGGGCACGGTCATGGCCGCCGTCGACGCCGGAGTCGGCTTCGTGACCAGCAACCGCCAGGAGGAGGGCTGTGCCCCCGAACTGACCGTACGGGAGAACTTCCTGGCCAACCCCCGGGCGGGCGGGCTGCCGGGCACACACTGGATGAGCCCGGGGCGCGAGCGCGCCGAGGCCACTGCCCTGATCGAGCGGTTCTCGGTGCACCCGCGGGACAGCGAGGTGCCCATCGCCACCCTGTCCGGAGGAAACCAGCAGAAGGTCATGATCGGCCGTTGGCTCGGGCCGAGCCGGACCCTGCTCATCCTGGAGGAACCGACCTCCGGAGTCGACGTCGGCGCCAAGGCCGCGATCTACCGCCTGCTCAGGGACGCACTCGCCGCGGGTCTCGCCGTCCTGCTCATCTCCACCGACTTCGAGGAGGTCGCCGACGTGTGCCACCGGGCGCTGGTATTCGTCCGCGGGACCGTGACGGAGGAGCTGAGCGGCGAAGCCCTCACCGTCACCGAACTCACCCGTGCCGCCTCGGCCATGCCTCCCCTGACCGGGGCGCCGGGACGATGACCCCCTCACCCCCACCGGCCCCTTCGCTCCGCTCCCTGCTGGACCACCGGTTCGGTCACCTCATCGGCGCCTACGGCCTCCTGGCCCTGACCGCCCTGCTGTTCCTCGCCTTCTCCATCGCACTGCCGGACACGTTTCCCACCCTGGACAACATCTCCGCCGTCCTGTCCAACCAGTCGATTCCCGCCCTCCTCGCGCTCGGCGCGACGATCCCCATCGCCACCGGCAAGTTCGACCTGTCGATCGGCTACGGCCTCGGCCTCGCGCACGTCACGACGATGCGGCTCGTCGTCACCGAAGGGTGGCCCTGGCCCCTCGCCTGCCTCGTGGTGGTCCTCGGCGGGGCGCTCGTCGGCGCCGTCAACGGCGCCGTCGTCGAATTCGCGAGGATCGACTCCTTCATCGCCACCCTGGGCACCGGCAGCATCATGTACGCCTTCACCGGCTGGATCACCGACGGGGCCCGGATCGTCCCCGGCCCGCACGGCCTGCCCGTCGCTTTCACCGACCTCTACGACTCCAGGTTCCTCGGCCTGCCCGTATCCGCCTTCTACGTCCTCGCCCTCACGGCGGTGCTGTGGCTGCTCCTGGAACGGCTGCCGCTGGGCCGGTACCTGTACGTCATCGGGTCCAACTCCCGCGCCGCCGAGCTGGTGGGCATCCCCTCCCGCAGGTACGTCATCCACGCCTTCGTCGGATCGGGCCTCGTCGTCGGCGCCGCCGGTGTCCTGCTCGCCGCGCAGCAGCAGATCGGCAACCCCAGCGTCGGCATGGACCACCTGCTGCCCGCCTTCGTCGGCGCGCTGCTCGGCTCCACCACGATCAGACCCGGCCGCGCGAACGCCCTGGGCACCCTCGTCGCCGTCACCCTCCTCGCCATCGGCCTCGCCGGCATCGGCCAGCTCGGCGCCCGGTTCTGGGTCACCCCGCTCTTCAACGGCACCACCCTGCTCATCGCCGTCGGCCTGGCCGGCTACGCCGCTCGCCGACAGCTGCGCCGACGACGGACGGATTCCTCCCGCACCCGCCACCCCGCGCCCCGCTGACACCCTCTCCACGAGGAACGCCCGTGCGTACGAACCGCAAGACCGCCCTGGGGACCGTGGCCGTCCTGGCAGTGGCGGCCACCGTCACCGCCGGCTGCGAGCGCGGTGCGTCGACCGGCGCCGTGCCCCTCCCTCCGGCACCGGCAAAGACCGTCTGTCCCAGCGCCCTGGCCGAGGCCGGACGGGCCGTCCAGCAGGCCGAGAAGACCGACTCCGCGTGGAACGGCCCCACCAGCGGCCCCACGGCGGTCCCCGGCAAGAACATCGTCTACGTCGCGCAGACCATGACCAACCCCGGCGTCGCGGGCACCGCCAAGGGCGTACGGGAAGCCGCGAAGGCCATCGGCTGGAGCGTCCGGGTGATCGACGGCCAGGGCACCCCCGCCGGGATCCAGGCGGCGTTCGGCCAGGCCGTCACCCTCCGGCCTTCAGGCATCGTCATCGGCGGCTTCGACCCCCACCTGACCTCTCAGCAGGTCGCGAAGGCGGGCGCGGACCACATCCCGCTCATCGGCTGGCACGCGGTCGACTCCCCCGGCCCCAGCCGGAACCCCGAACTCTTCAGCAACATCACCACCAAGGTCCAGGACGTCGCGAGGATCAGCGCGGACTGGATCATCACGCACTCCCACGGCGACGCCGGAGTCGTCATGTTCACCGATGCGTCAATCCCCTTCGCCAGGAACAAGTCCGAACTGATCAAGAAGGAACTCGCCACCTGCTCCGGCGTGCGGCTCCTGACGGAGGAGAACATCCCGATCTCGGACACCAGCAGCCGCACGCCCCAGGAGGTCTCCTCGCTCCTCTCCCGCTTCGGGGAGAAGTGGACCCACTCCATCGCCATCAACGACGTCTACTTCGCCGACGCCGCCCCGGCCCTGCGCGCCGCCCGCAGGAAGGGCGCCGGGCCCCCCTTCAACATCGGCGCGGGCGACGGCGACCCCTCCGCCTTCCAACGCATCGACAGCGGGCAGTTCCAGGCGGCCACCGTGCCCGAGCCGCTCTCCGAGCAGGGCTGGCAGATCGTCGACGAATTCAACCGCGCCTTCTCCGACGCCCCCGCCAGCGGATACGTGGTCCCCGTACACATCGCCACGGCGGCCAACAGCGGCGGACTCACGGCCTGGGACCCGCGCGGGTATCGTGCGGCGTATCTGAAGATCTGGGGCAAGTAGGGGTCTGGAAAGGGGAGTTCGCTCAACCTGGCAAGCGGATCCCGGCTCTCAAGTGCCGCCCTCCTGCCGACCCCGGCGAGGGGCCACCATCTTTCGCACACGCTCCGGATCACAGAGCGATGCGGCACCATCCGGTGGTGTCAGCAGCCAGTGGACACCAGGCGGATCCGCACGGTGAGGTGCGGGTACGGCGATGCTGTGCGAAACCCCGAAGCATTCGCAGGGCGCATCCCATGACCGAGCGGTTCCCAGGGGCACCAATGCGTAGTACCAGCCGTACGCAGGTTGGGCGATGACCGCACTGTCGATCCCGGCCTGCCGGAAGACGGCCTCGACGGCGCCCCGATCGGCCGAGCCGGCTTGAAAGTGGAGCACTTCGACGGGGATCTGCACGGCGTCGAAGAGAACCCCGGTGAGCACCTGCGCCGAGTCACCACGTACCCACTCGCCCCTGCTGGGAAGGAGCAGCGCTTGGGAAAGCCACTCGGTGGCCGCGGCGCCCGCGTCGACGGCGGGCCAGTTCGACGGGGGCTTCATCGCAGGCTCGCGTACAGCAGGAGCGACCTGGCCGCGTGGGCAAGAGCGAATACGACCCGCTCCTGTGCAGGGGAAGGGTCCGCGTCGATCATCCGGCTGCTCAGAAGCCGACGGCCGCGCATCGCTGCACTGTTCCGTACGGCGTCCCCGATCCTGCCGCTCCTCCCCTTGTCTTCTTCCACGAGCGGGATCAGGGCTTCGATGTGAGCGCGGAGCCGCTCCTCAAGGTCTTGCAAGGCGGCATGTTCGCCCCGGGGCGCGAGTCCGCGGCTGATGTCTCTGACGAGCACCCCGGTGTCCGGGATGGTGTTCTGTGGAGTGGCGGTGGTCATGGTGTGCCCGTCTTCCGGTGGCATGTGCACGTGCAGGTGAGGGATTCGGTCCGGGCCGTGTGAGGCGGTGCTCCGACCCGGCGGATGGCGATGACGCCCGGGCATTTCCTGTGCTGGCCTACCCGGCAGTGATGCTCGACGTGGGGGCGGACTGGGCGCGTCACGGACACCGCGGCACCTCTGTCGCCCGCGTTGCTTCGAGCGCTTCTCGCAGGTGTCCCGCGTCCGTGAGCGCTGTCCAGGTCGGCGGCAGGACCCAGGTGCGGTCGGCTCTGTAGCGGCCGGGCGGCGAGCTTGTCGGCTCGGCGAGACGGCCTTCGCTCCATGCGGCGCGGACAGAACGCGGCAGGGCGAACTGCTCGTGGGAACGGGTCATGCGAGCCGCCCAGCGCTCGCGCGGCCGGTTCCGCCGAGCATGCAGGCGAGAAGGGTGTACAGCTCCGCAGCCTCAAGCCGCGTGAGCACCAGTTCTGCCGTGCCCTTGAGCTGATCGAACTGGAACAGCACGAGCGGCACACGGACTTCGCCGGTGCCGCTGTCAGCCGTCGCGGATGCTTGTCGGGCGGGTGATGCGTGCCACCGGTCGACAGCGGTCATGACGAACTCCTGGTCTAGGCGCCACGGGAGCCGTCACCGTAGAGCCGTGACCAGGAGGCGAGGGGGGCAGTTCGTCCCCCTGACCCAAGCTGTCCCGCTAGACCGCGGTCTTCACGCCCACCGATTCGGCGAGTTGACCCGCTTCTCCTCGCAACGCGCGTGGCGCCTTGCGCCACAGCTCGGCGGCGACGCTTCGTGCGGACGGAGTGTACGCGACCGTCTCGGCACCGATCTCCTGGGCCAGCTTCATCACGTGCAGCGCCGCCGTACGGTCGCCGCGCTGGAGATGCCCACGGGCGACCTCCACCCACAGGCGGGCGCGCCGTTCCGTGGACGGCATCGTGTCAGGGTCGATGTCGTCGGCGAGCGAGAGCGCCTTGCCGGAAGCCCGCAGGTCGGTGGCGACGGATACCGCGTGGAAGTCGACGTTCGCCCTCCCGAAAACGGTGCTCGGGTGGACGTAGGAGGCGGGCAGGGACTTGGCGATCTGGTCCCCGCGGTCCCAGTACCGCCACGCGTCGCCTTCCTTCCCTTCACGGGCGCAGGTCACAGCGGCATGCAGCTGCAAGGCCCCGTAGATCCCGCGCCAGTGGTCCGGGGCTCCGTCAAGGTGCGGACGGATGAGGTCGGAAGCCTCTGTGATGACCCTGAGCGCATCCTCCGGGTAGGAGGTCTCACGGAGGATGTTGCCCATGTTCCAGGCTGCGGCGGCAATGGCGGCCGGGTTGTCGGCTTGCTGTGCCGAGGCGAGCGCCCGGTCCGCGACGACCCAGGCGAGTTCGGCGGGGGCGACGTAGGCGGTCGCCTGCCCGGTGAGCCGGTAGACATCGGAGAGGGTGACCAGCGCGGCCCTTCGCTGGTCTCCGTCAAGAGTGCGAGCCGCGGCTTCTGCGTCGCGGATGAGATCGGGAAGCAGCGCCCCCACCTCGGTGCGGTTGCGCTGGGAGGTGTGCCACAGCCGCCAGGTCTGGTCGGCCCGGCCCTGGAGGCCGGCGACGTCGGCGGGGGTCTGCGCCGGTGGGGTGAGGCTGCGGGTCATGACGGCTGCCCAGATATCGGGCATCGCGGGGTGATTGAGCCGACCGAGCGGAACGGGCTGCGCCACTTCGGGGACACCGCCGGTGAGGATCGACAGGTCCGGGATCTGGAGGGCGGCTGCCAGTCGGAGGAAGAGCGTGTGGGACCGCAGTTCCCGCTCGCCTGTCTCGATCTTCTTGAGCCAGTCGACGCCGCGTCCGCACAGGCCGGCGAGAACAGGGCGGGTCATGCCCCGGGACTCCCGGAACAACTTGATGCGCTCGCCGGTGCTGAGGTCTTCGGGAATGTCCACGGGTGCCTCCCCTTCACGTGCTGCCGTACGGGTCACCCTAGGGCGGAAGGGAGCTCCGCGGCAGTGCTTGTGATCCCGTTCCTCTCGTAGGACGCAGCACGGATCACAAGCCTCCGTGGACGAGCCGTCGGCGTCCCTCGACGTTCAAGAGAGCGCTCACACGCGTCACCGGAGCACCTCGCCGCTCCGGCCAGTCGCGATCACGCCGCGGAGAGGGAACGCGACACACAGCGCGACCAGAACGAGGAGCCCGCTTGCCCACAGCGGCCCGAGGTTCCCGGCTGTGGAGTCGAGGGTGGTCGCGGCGATGGCGGGTCCGGCGGCGGCTCCTACGTTGAGTGCCGCGGTCGCGTACGAGCCGGCCATCGTGGGGGCTCCCGCGGCTTCGTAGAGGACCCGCGTGATCAAGGTGCTGCCCAGCGCGAACGACAGTGCGCCCTGGACGAATACGAGGGTGAACAGGGCTACCGGCTCGTCGGCCAGCACGGCCAGGGCCGGCCAGCCGAGGAGCAGCAGCGGGCCGCCGACCGCGACGACCGGGCCGGGGCGCTGGTCGGACAGTCGTCCGGCGAGGGTGACACCGACGAAGGAACCGGCGCCGAAGAGCACCAGGACGACTGAGATCCACAGCTTGTCCAGCCCGGCGGTATCGGTCACGACAGGAGCGAGGAAGGTGAAGCCGGCGAAGGTTGCCGCGTTCACCAGCGCGCCGAGCAGCATCACCAGGATCAACCGCGGACTCCTGAGTTGCGCGAGTTCCCTTCGCAAGGCCGGCCCGCCAGTCGCTCCTTCCTTCGCAGGTCGCCCCGGAATTCCCTTGAGGACGCCGAGAGCCGCGGGCAGGCAGAGAGCCGCGACCGCCCAGAACGTGGCCCGCCAGCCGAGCAGTGTGCCGAGGACGGATCCCCCTGGGACTCCGGCGATCGTGGCCACCGTCGTGCCGACAGCAGCACGGCGAGCGCGCGTCCCTTCTTGTCGGGGGAGACCAGCGTGGCGGCGGTCGTCAGAGCCACGGCAAGGAACCCCGCGTTGGCGAGCGCGGCGACGACCCGGGTGGCGAACAGGACCGGGAAGCTTGTGGTGCCGGCACCCACGGCGTGCGCTGCCGAGAAGACGAGGACGAACCCGAGGAGACTGGTCCGTCCCGGCCGGTTGCGGGCGAGCCCGGCCACAAGTGGGGCGCCGACGACCATTCCGATCGCGAAGGCCGAGGTGAGCGTGCCCGCTGTCCCGACTGGCACGTCGAGGTCGGAGGCGATGTCCGGCAGGAGGCCGGCGAGCATGAATTCGGAGGTGCCCATGGTGAAGATCGCCATGGCGAGCAGATAGAGCGGGAGAGGCATCGAGTGGATCCGGGGTGAGGAGAAGCACGAGAAGAGACGTCTCGTCACCGCGGTCAGCGCCCGAGGGCACGCTCGTCCGGCCGCAGAACGCGGCGGGACAACAGGGCTGCGAACTCAGTGGTTCAGGGGGCTGACGGCGTGACCGAAAGCCCCCACCTTGTCCGACTCAGGGCTCGACATGGCCCGCACGTTACCCGACCGGTGCCCGTCGAGGCACCTCGGTTTCACCGGCGAAGCCGCAAGCAGGATTCACGCGACCTGGCGGCCCACGACGTAGCCGACGAGCGGCACCGTGGAGCGGATGCGGACCTTGTCGACCGAGCCGTCCGACGGGAGGGCGATCAGGTGCTTGCTGCCGGACACGGTCACGCCGGACCTGCTGGGGCTGCCCCAGGTGCCGCCCTCCTGGTGGAGGGCCGTGGTCACCTGGCCGTCGGCGCCCTGCGGGGCGAGGGCGACCCAGGCCGGGCCGTTGCGGGCGGCTCCCTGCGGGGTGGAGGTCGTCCCGGCGGGTTCGACCGGAAGGTCGAAGTCAGTGTTCGGGGGCACGGTGAAGAAGGCGAGCATGTCGTCCTCCGTGTAGCGAGCGGTGGGGGGTTCGGGCCGGAATGACAGGGCCCAGGTGCGGAGTTCTCCGGTGCTGCCGAGGTGGCAGTAGTCGCGGTCGACGCCACCGGAGTCGCTGTACTGGTGGAACAGCCAGTCGGACTGGATGCCGGGCCTGCCGGCCGCACGTCCGGCGGTGGCGATCCACAGGAAGTCGCAGCAGTAGCCGGTGGTGTCGACGTTGCGCCAGTACTCGAGGTTGGCGTACATCCCGACCGGGTTGTACGGCAGGCGCCGTTTGACGTAGCGCAGCCATGCCTCCTTGTACGCGGCCTGGTCGGCGCGCGGCACGCCCTGGTTCGCGTCGTCGTAGCCCTCCCAGTCGAGGACCACCAGGTCGCCGGGGAGCCAGGCGACCTGGTCGAGGAAGTAATCGGCCTCGGCGCGCGGGGCGTTGGCCATGTGGGGGTAGTGGTAGCCGCCCCACACCAGCCCATGGCCCTTGGCGTGGTCCCGCTGCGCCGGCCACTTGGAGTTGATGTACGACAGACCTTCGGTGATCTTGACGAAGGCGAAGCCCAGACCTGAAACGTCCGGTTCCGACGGCTGGTAGCTCGCCCAGTCCTGGCCGTAGATGCCCATCTCACTCTCTCTTCTGCGCTGCCGCGGCAGGCAACTGCCGCGCGGGTGCAGTCGATCCGGGAGCGCGCCTCGGCGGCGACGGGCGGAGCCGGGATCAGCGTCGGCCGACCGCCTGGAGCGCCCCTCCGCCAGCGCACCAGGTTGTCGGCCCCATGACAAGCACTCGGACGACGCTCAGTCGCGCTGCCCCGTTCGCCGCTCGTAGTCGGCGAAGCCGTCCTCGACCGTCGGCAGCACGAGCTCCACCCGGAAGTAGGGCACGCTCCACAGCGGGCTGTCGCGAAGCCCCTCGAACAGATCGGACCACGCGGTCAGGTCATCGGTGGTCGCCACGAGGACATCGGACGGAGTGGCGGCCCATGCTTCGGCGTCGAACCACCGGACCTGGACGGCGTCGTGCTTCTCCAGCAGCGGCTGCACATGGTCGGCGATGACCTGCTGCCGCTCGGGGCGCGTCAGGGCGAGCCACGCGGGCAAGGCCGTGAGGTGGACGAATACGGTGAACCGCGGCTGCGGTCGGACAGCGTTCATACGCCCCATTGTGGATCATGGAATGTCGGCGAACGCTCCCGGGCGTACAGGTGATTCAGACCGCCTTCTGCGAAGCGGCGGCCTCCGGGCGCAGGTCGTCCAGGGTCAGCCGGTGTACGGGCGGGTCGCGCAGGATCACTCGGGCGGTGATGCCGAGACGGGGGCCGACGTGGAGGAGCTCGCCGGGTTCCATCAGGCGCCAGCGGGGGTTTTCGTCCATGCGCTCGCTGGCGATCACGACCGCGGGGGTGTCCGCCAGGTCCTGCGAGTGGACGCGCATGCGGCCCCCGGTGCCGCTGTGGTCGAGGTGCCGGTCGCCGTGCCGGCCTCCGGCGTCGCGGTCGAGGACGTACAGCTCGTGGGTGTCGGGGTAGCGCAGGGCCCACAGTTCGTCGCGCGTCGCGAGAATGAGGTTGAGGGCGTAGACGGGCAGGTGCCGGGCGATCCAGCGGGCCGCGTGCTCGATCCCGGCGGCGACGTCACCTCCGTGGGCTCTGGTCTCGCGGGTGATCAGTGCGAAGAACCGCTCGGAGTCGGTGTCCCCCGCGACCAGTTCCCGGTCCTCCCCCAGTTCGGCGTCGAGTTCGTCGAGCCCCTCGATGACGCCGTTGTGGGCGAAGAGCCGCCCTTCCTGGAGGAAGGGGTGGGTGTTGCGGTCCTCCAGGCTTCCCGTCGAGGCGTAGCGCACATGGGCGAGGAAGGTGGTCGACTCGACGTGTTCGGCCTCCTGGGCGAAGCAGCGGTCCTGGTACGCGGCGATGGGCGCCTTGTGCACGTGCGGGACGCCCTGGGCGTCGAAGTAGCCGAGACCCGTGCCGTCGGGATCCCGGTGGCTCTGCCGGCTGAGGCTGTCGGGGGCTTCCAGCAGCCAGAAGGTGGCGCGCGTGCGTACGGGCGCGCTGCTCAGACCGAACAGTCGGCACATGGGGGCTCCTTGTTGTCGCTCGTCGACGGGGTGCGTCAGTGCCGGCCGGACCGACGCGGCTCCTTCGTCTCGGCACCGTGCGCGAAGCCGCCGGCGTCATCGGCGTCGCGGTGCGGCCGGCTCTGTTTCCTCAGGCGCGGGAGGAGACGGGTGAGGTCCTCCAGCAGCAGGTCGGCCAGATCGTGGCTGAAGCCGTTGCGCACGACGATGCGCAGCACCGCCAGATCGGCCCGGTTCTCCGGGAAGGTGTAGGCGGGCACCAGCCAGCCGCGTTCGCGCAGCGCGGCGGAGACGTCGAAGACGGAGAAGCCCTCGATGCCGTCGCGCACCTTGAAGGCGAAGACCGGTATCTCGCTGCCGTCGGTGACCAGCTCGAACTCGTCGAGCTTGGCTATCTGCGCGGCGAGGCGGACGGCGACGTCCCGGCAGGTCTGCTGCACCCTGCGGTAGCCGTCGAAGCCCAGCCGCAGGAAGTTGTAGTACTGCGCGATCACCTGGGCGCCGGGGCGGGAGAAGTTCAGCGCGAACGTGGGCATGTCGCCGCCCAGATAGTTGACGTGGAAGACCAGGTCGTCGGGGAGGGCATCGGTGTCGCGCCACAGCGCCCAGCCGACGCCGGGCATCACCAGGCCGTATTTGTGGCCGGAGGTGTTGATCGAGGCCACCCTGGGAAGCCGGAAGTCCCATTCCAGTTCCTGGTCGAGGAAGGGGGCGATCATGGCGCCGGACGCGCCGTCCACATGGATGGGCACATCGACGCCGGTACGGTCCTGGAGGTCGTCCAGAGCCGCCGCGATGGCGGCGACCGGCTCGTAGCTGCCGTCGAACGTCGAGCCGAGGACGGAGACGACGCCGATGGTGTTCTCGTCGCACAGCCCGGCCGCCGCCTCCGGGCTGAGGTGGTACCGGTTCCCCTCCATGGGGACGTAACGGGGCTCCACTTCGAAGTAGTCGGCGAACTTCTCCCAGCAGACCTGCACATTGACGCCCATGACCAGGTTGGGCCGGTCGGCCGGCCTGCCTTCCGCGCGGCGCCGGTGCTGCCAGCGCCGCTTGAGCGCGAGCCCGCCCAGCATCGCCGCCTCGCTGGACCCGGTCGTCGAGCAGCCCACCGCCTCGCGGGGGTCCTCGGCGTGCCACAGCCGGGCCAGCATGTGCACGCACCGCGTCTCCAGCTCGGCCGTCTGCGGGTACTCGTCCTTGTCGATCATGTTCTTGTCGGCGCACTCGGCCATGAGCCGGTGCGCCTGCGGCTCCGCCCACGTGCTGACGAAGGTCGCCAGGTTCAAGCGCGCGTTGCCGTCCAGCATCAGCTCGTCGTGCACGAGCTGATAGGCGACGTCCGCGCCCATCTCCCCCTCGGGCAGGGCGTACCGGGGAACCGTGACGGGCTCCCGGCTGAAGACGGGGTTGAGTTCGACGTCGCGGCTTCCGCGCCCGTCCTCGTGAGGCCGCTTCAAAGGCATGGCCGAAGTCCCTTCTCCCGCTGATCGCATCAGGCGCCGCCCGCCCGGGGTCTTCCTCACGCCCACGTACCCTGGTGACACCCCGTGAACCGTCCCGCTGAGGCGGTGCGTTGTCCAGCGGCTCGCCGCACCGCTCCGTCGGCTCCGGCGCCCGCACCGCCCGCGCCCTCCCCCGCCGCCGGAAATCCGCTGGCCGCACGGCACAGGACTCGACAAGGATGGGTCACATGTCAAAGGCGCAATACCTGGTCGAGCAGCACTCGATCCTGTCGGTGGTCGTCGGGTCGCGCGCGTTCGGGCTCGCCACCGACGCCTCGGATGTCGATCGCCGGGGCGTGTACGTCGCCCCCACCGTGGATTTCTGGCGGATGAGCAAGCCGCCCACTCACCTCGACGGCCCCCTGCCCGAGCAGTTCAGCTGGGAGGTCGAGCGGTTCTGCGAACTCGCCCTGTCCGCCAATCCCAACGTTCTGGAAGTCCTGCACAGCCCGCTCGTCGAACACAGCACACCGCTCGGTGGCGAACTGCGCGAGCTCTCCCCCGCCTTCCTCTCCCGCCAGGCCCACCAGACGTTCGCGGGCTACGCGCAGTCCCAGTTCGCCAAGGCCGACGCCCGTCGCCAGCGCGAGGGCGAGCCCCGCTGGAAGCACGTCGTGCATCTGCTCCGTCTGATGATCAGCGGTGCCACGCTCCTGGAGAGCGGCACGGTCCAGGTCGGCGTCGGGGCGCACCGAGACCGGCTCCTGGCCGTACGCCGCGGCGAGGTCTCCTGGAGCGAGGCCTGCGCCTGGCGCGACGAGCTGTCCGCGCGCCTGGACGCCGCCCTGGCCGGCAGCTCCCTGCCGCAGGCACCCGACACCGTGCGCGTGGAGGACTGGCTGATCTCTGTACGACGCCGGTCCCTGTCCGAGTCCCTTTCCGAGGGCAGCGGTCGCGGGTAACCGGCCATCTGTTCGCCGCAGGCCCTGCCGCGAAGCGGTCCGTGCGGTTGAATACGCCATGCGGTAAGCGCTCATGACGGCAGCTCCACTGATCAGCAGCAGGAGGACGGATGGCCAGCGCGGTGGAACACCGGTTCGTCGAGGTGAACGGCGTCAGGCTGCACATCGCCGAGCAGGGGCAGGGGCCGTTGGTCCTGTTGCTGCACGGCTTCCCGGAGTGCTGGTACTCCTGGCGGCACCAGTTCGGGCCGCTGGCGGAGGCCGGGTACCGGGTGGTCGCGCCGGATCAGCGCGGCTACGCCCGGAGCGAGCAGCCCGACGACATCGCGGCGTACAGCATGCTGCACCTCACCGGGGACGTGGTCGCGCTGATCCACGCGCTCGGGGAGAGCAGCGCGGTGGTCGTCGGACACGACTGGGGCGCACCGGTCGCGTGGACGACGGCGATGCTGCGTCCGGATGTCGTACGGGGTGTGGCCGGTCTGAGCGTCCCGCCGATGCCGCGCGGGCCGGTCCCGCCGCTGTCGGCCATGCGCTCGCTGCTCGGCGACGGCTTCTACCAGCAGTACTTCCAGGAACCGGGTGTCGCCGACGCCGAGTTGGTGCGGGACCCGGCGGCGACGTTCCGCGCGCTCCTGACCGGTGCGTCGGGTGACAGCCCGCTCACCGACCCGCCCCGCCCGTGGGTCGTCCCCGAGGGCGGCACGCTCATGGACACCTTGCCGGAGCCGAAGCAGCTGCCCGGCTGGCTCGACGAGGGCGACATCGACACGTTCGTCCGCGAGTACGCCCATCACGGCGAGCGCGCCTTCACCGGTGGGCTGAACTGGTACCGCAACCTCGACCGGAACTGGGAACTCCTCGCGCCCTTCCAGGGCCGGGGTATCGATGTTCCCGCTCTGTACGTGGCGGGCGACCGCGATCTGGTCCGCGCCTTCCCCGGCGCGGACAAGCTGCTGTCCTCCCTGGAGCGGACCGTACCGAGGCTGCACCGCAGCCTTACCCTGCCCGGCTGCGGGCACTGGACCCAGCAGGAGCGGCCGGAGGAGGTCAACTCCGCGCTCGTGGAGTTCCTCGGCGAGCTGGACGCGCGGGGGTGAGGCCGCGGGAGGCCGGTGCGGGCACGGCGGGGGTCACCGCGGAGGAGGGTGGCGCTACTGTGCGGCGGCATGAGCGCAACGTCTGATTTCGCCCCGTGGTCACCGTCGTTCGTCGCCGACCCGTATCCGGCCTACGCGGCGCTGCGCGACCGGGGGCGCGCCCACTGGTTCGCTCCCACCGGCCAGTGGCTGATCCCCCGCTATCAGGATGTCCAGGCCCTGCTGCGCGACCGCCGCCTCGGCCGTACGTATCTGCACCGCTTCACGCACGAGGAGTTCGGCCGGACCCCGCCTCCGGCCGCGCACGAGCCGTTCCACACCTTGAACGGCCACGGGCTGCTCGACCTGGAGGACCCCGCCCACGGCCGGGTCCGGCGCCTGGTGTCGAAGGCGTTCACCCCGCGTACGGTGAGCGGGCTGGCGCCGTCCGTCGCACGGCTGGCGTCGGAGCTCGTCGCCTCGTTCGTCGCGGACGGCGGCGGCGACCTGCTCCCGGCGGTCGCCGAACCCCTGCCCGTCGCCGTCATCGCCGACATGCTCGGCATCCCGGAGGGCGACCGTCCGCTCCTGCGCCCCTGGTCGGCCGACATCTGCGGCATGTTCGAGCTCGATCCGTCCGAGGAGAGCGCCAGGAGGGCCGTACGGGCGTCCCTGGAGTTCTCGGCTTACCTGCGCGAGCTGATCGCCGCCCGTCGCGCGGCGCCCGGGCCCGATCTCATCAGCGCGCTCATAGCCGCGCACGACGAGGGCGACCGGCTGAGCGAGCAGGAGATGGTCTCCACCTGCGTCCTGCTCCTCAACGCCGGTCACGAGGCCACGGTCAACACCACGGGCAACGGCTGGCTCGCCCTCCTCCGTCATCCGGAGCAGCTCGCCGCGCTGCGGGACGATCCGGCGCTCGTGCCCGGGGCGGTGGAGGAGGCGCTCCGCTACGACACCCCTCTGCAGATGTTCGAGCGCTGGGTGCTGGACGACATCGAGGTGGGCGGCACCCGCATCCCGCGCGGCAGCGAGGTCGCCCTCCTCTTCGGCTCGGCCCACCACGACCCCGCCCGCTTCGGGTCCCCGTCCCGCTTCGACATCACCCGTACGGACAACGCCCACCTCGGCTTCGGCGCCGGCATCCACTACTGCCTGGGCGCGTCACTGGCCCGCCTGGAACTCCACGCGGTCTTCGGCGAGTTGGCGCGGCAGGCGCCGGGGCTCCGGCTCGTCGCGGAGCCCCGGTGGAAGCCGGGATACGTCATCCGCGGGCTCGAGGAGCTCGTGGTGGAGCTCTGAAGCGCGGCGGCGCGGCGCGTCACAGGAACAGGTCGAGGGCCTTCGCGCCGTAGGCCGCCTCGGTCATCGCCCGGGTGATGAGCCGGAACTCGTTGTCGTCGACGGCGCGCAGGATCTGTTGCAGCGTCACACCGCACCGGCCCACGAGGGAGGTGGCGCACTCCAGGACCGCGAGCTCGCTCCTGGACGCCGTGAGCGCCCACGGCACGTCGAACAGGCGCCGCCCGACCGCGGTCCAGTCGACTGACGCGTGCGGGCCGGAGCGGTCGATGAGCGACGGACCGCCCGAGGCGGCTCCGTCCTCCTCGGCGAACCGCCTCAGCCAGTAGCCGTCGCGGTGGGCCCCCAGCAGCCGGGTCGCCGCACGCATCTCCTCACTGCCCACGCCGTGCACCATGGCCTCGGCCAGCGCCGTCCCACCGCTGGTCACCGTCATCGCCGTCTCCGTTTCCTCGAGTGAAGCGGGGCCCGGGTCGGCCCCGCTTCACTGTGCGGGGCCGCCCCTTCGGAGCTCCGGCGCACACGCCGTGGGTCGCCCGGTCAGCGCCGCCCGCGGCCCGGCCCGTGTCGCGCAGCCGTGCGGCAGACGCTCGGCAGGCCGGTCCCCC
Source organism: Streptoverticillium olivoreticuli subsp. olivoreticuli (assembly GCF_003391135.1). Classification (GTDB taxonomy): domain Bacteria; phylum Actinomycetota; class Actinomycetes; order Streptomycetales; family Streptomycetaceae; genus Streptomyces; species Streptomyces blastmyceticus. The sequence continues at coordinate 1,343,220 of NZ_CP031455.1, forward strand.
ACGGCGGACGTAGGCTGGAAGCGGATCTTCCTGATGTCTGCTCGTCCCCGACGGGAGGCCGCCATGGGCATCCTGGTTCTCATCGGCAGAATCCTCTTCGTACTCCTCTTCCTCGGTTCGGCCGTCGGCCACCTCACCAAGACCAGGACGATGGCGGGGTACGCCGCGTCCAAGGGCGTGCCCGCCGCCACCGCGGCGACGGCGGCCAGCGGACTGCTGCTCCTGGCCGGCGCGCTGAGCGTGGTGCTCGGGGTGTGGGCGGATCTGGGCGCGCTGCTGCTGGCGGTGTTCCTGGTGCCGACCGCGCTGCTCATGCACCGGTTCTGGCAGGAGACCGACCCGCAGGCGCGCCAGCTGGAGATGATCCACTTCCAGAAGGACATCGCGCTGGCGGGCGCGTGCCTGATGCTGCTCGCGTTCTTCTCGTACGTCGGCCACGATCTGGGACTGACGCTCACGGGGCCGCTGTTCCGCATCGAGTGAGCCATTTAATTCGAAGGACGGCTTCCGGGACGTGTGTTACGTTCGACGAGTTCGTACGGATCCGGATCGAGGACGAAAGAGAGGTGGGGTCGATGACCGCGCTCAAGGCCACTGCGACAAGCAGCGCCCGGACCACCCTCACGTCCCGGGCGACGGTCTGAACCGTCCCTCCTCGCCTCGCTGAGAGCGTGAGCTCGCGAGGCCGTTCCCGCACGAACCTCACATGAAACGGATCCTCATCCCGTCATGCGTACACGCGACAACTGGATCACCCGCGCCGAGACCGGCGCCGACATCCCCGCCATCCGCGCCGTCGTCCTCGCGGCCTTCGAGACGCCGCTGGAGGCCGACCTCGTCGACGCGCTGCGCGCCGACTCCTCCTGGATCGACGGCCTGTCCGTCGTCAGCACCGACGAGGACGGCGAGGTCATCGGCCACGCGCTGCTGACCCGCTGCCATATCGGCGACACCCCGGCCCTGTGCCTGGCTCCCGTCGCCGTGCGGCCCGAGCACCAGAAGAGCGGTGCCGGCTCGGCCGCCATCCGCGCCGCCCTGGCGGCGGCCAAGGACATGGGCGAGCGCTACGTCACCGTCCTCGGGCACCCGGCGTACTACCCGCGGTTCGGCTTCACCCGCGCTTCCGCGCACGGCATCGGCCTGACCATCGACGTCCCGGACGAGGCCATGATGGCCCTGGCCCTGGACGAGACCCACCCGCTGCCGAGCGGCACCGTCCGCTACGCGGCACCCTTCGGGATCTAACCTGGCGACCGGCCGTGCGAGGGGCACCCACCCCTCGCACGGCCGCTTCGGTCCGTCTCCGACGCGCCGGGTCGCCGACCGTCCATCCCACTGCCGCCCGGCGTCCGAAATGTTCACCAGTGGGTGATCTGCGAAGCTTGTGGCGTGACTAGTCGCCTCCGCCTGTCCGCCGCGCACTGGCCCGTCATCGTGCCGCCCCTGGCCGCCCTCGTCCTGGCCCTGACCTGGGGGCGGTCGCTGTCCGCCGGGGCGGTGGCCCTGGTGAGCTGCTGCCTGGCCGGTGCGGTGCTCTCCGCCGTGCACCACGCGGAGGTGATCGCGCACCGGGTCGGCGAACCGTTCGGATCGCTGGTCCTGGCCATCGCGGTGACCATCATCGAGGTGGCCCTCATCGTGACGCTGATGGCCGACGGCGGCGAGAAGAGCAGCACGCTGGCCCGCGACACCGTCTTCGCCGCCGTCATGATCACCTGCAACGGCATCGTCGGCCTGTCCCTGCTGGTGGGCGCGCTCAGACGCCGGGTGGCGGTCTTCAACGCCGAGGGCACCGGCGCGGCCTTCGCGACGGTGGCGACGCTGGCCGGACTGAGCCTGGTCCTGCCGACGTTCACCACCAGCACCCCGGGGCCGCGGTTCTCCACGGCACAGCTGGTGTTCGCGGCCCTGGCCGCGCTCGTCCTGTACGGGCTGTTCGTCGCAACCCAGACCGTACGCCACCGCGACTACTTCCTCCCGGTGACGGCGGCCGGCGAGGTCATCGACGGCGACGACCACGCCGACCCGCCCTCCACCCGGACCGCCCTGACCAGCCTCGGCCTGCTCGCCGTGGCCCTGATCTCGGTGGTCGGCCTGGCCAAGGGCGTCTCCCCGGCCATCGAGTCCGCGGTGGCCGCCGCGGGCCTGCCCGCCTCGGTCGTCGGCGTCGTCATCGCCCTGCTGGTCCTCCTCCCCGAGACGATCGCGGCCGTACGCGCCGCCCGCCGGGACCGCGTCCAGACCAGCCTCAACCTCGGCCTCGGCTCGGCCATGGCCAGCATCGGCCTGACCATCCCCGCGGTCGCGGTGGCCACGGTCTGGCTGGAGGGCCCGCTCGTCCTCGGTCTCGGCGCCACCCACATGGTGCTGCTCGCCCTCACCCTCGTCGTCGGGACCCTGACCGTGATCCCGGGCCGCGCCACCCCGCTCCAGGGCGGCGTGCACCTCTCGCTCCTGGCGGCTTACATCGTGCTCGCGGTCAGCCCGTGAGCGAGGCGGCGGCGCTGCCCTGATCCGTCACCCGTTCGTGGTGGCGCGATTCGCCACGGGGGCGGCGGGGCAGGGACCCTGACCCGTACCCGGCATTCCGCGCCCCGTTCTTCGTCGGTCCCTTTGACCCGGACGTGCCGACAGGAGCATTATTCAACATATGATGAATAATCAGGGCTCCGAACGGAGCCAGGTGCCCCCGGGCGCCGCCCCGGCCGTCCGGGCCCAAGGGCTGAGCGTCGTGCGCGGCTCCCGGACCGTTCTGGACGGGCTCGACTTCGACATCCCCCGCGGCCGGATCACCGGGCTCCTCGGGCCGTCCGGCTGCGGCAAGTCCACTCTCATGCGCTCCGTCGTCGGCACCCAGGCCAAGGTGACCGGCACGCTCGAAGTGCTCGGCCGACCGGCCGGCAGCGCCGGTCTCCGCTCCCGGATCGGATACGTCACACAGAACCCTTCCGTCTACGACGACTTGACGGTCCGCCAGAATCTCGAGTACTTCGCCACGGTCCTCACCCCCGGCCGCGCCGCCGCCCGGGACCGCCGCGACAACGTCACCCGCGCCATCGAGGACGTCGACCTCACCGGCCACGCCGACGCCCTCGCCGGGAACCTCTCCGGCGGGCAGCGCAGCCGTGTCTCCCTCGCGGTCGCCCTGCTCGGCACGCCCGAACTCCTCGTCCTCGACGAGCCGACCGTCGGCCTGGACCCCGTCCTGCGCCGCGACCTGTGGTCCCTCTTCGGCCGCATCGCGGCGGAGCGCGGCGCGACCCTCCTCGTCTCCTCCCACGTCATGGACGAGGCCGAGCGATGCTCGCGGCTGCTGCTGATGCGGGAGGGGCGGATCCTCGCCGACGGCTCGCCGGACGAACTCCGGGCCCGTACGGACTCCGCGACCGTCGAGGACGCCTTCCTCCACCTCGTCGACGACGCCAGGGCCCGGGTCGCGACGCGGGCCGACTCCCCTGAGGAATCCGCCTGATGAACGCCTCCCGCACCCTCGCCACCGCCGTCCGCGTACTGCGGCAACTGCGGCACGACCCCCGTACCATCGCGCTGATGCTCGTCGTCCCGTGCGTGCTGATCGCCCTGCTGCGGTACGTCTTCGACGCCACCCCCAGGACCTTCGACGCGACCGGTGCCTCGCTGCTCGGCATCTTCCCGCTGGTCACGATGTTCCTGGTGACCTCGATCGCCACCCTGCGCGAGCGCACCTCCGGCACGCTGGAGCGCCTGCTCGCCATGCCGCTGGGCAAGGGCGACCTCATCGGCGGCTACGCGCTCGCCTTCGGCCTGCTCGCCATCCTGCAGTCCGCGCTCGCCACCGCCCTCTCGGTGTGGGTGCTCGGCCTCGACGTCACCGGGTCCCCCTGGCTGCTGCTCCTGGTCGCCCTGCTCGACGCGCTGCTCGGCACGGCCCTCGGCCTCTTCGTCTCGGCCTTCGCCGCCTCCGAGTTCCAGGCGGTGCAGTTCATGCCGGCCGTCATCGTGCCCCAGCTGCTGCTGTGCGGGCTCTTCGCCCCGCGCGACACGATGCAGCCGGTCCTGAAGGCGGTCTCCGACGTCCTGCCCATGTCCTACGCGGTCGACGGCATGAACCAGGTCCTCCGGCACACCTCCGTCACCGGCGACTTCGTCCGCGACGCCGTCATCGTCTCCGGCTGCGCCGTCCTCGTCCTCGCGCTCGGAGCCGCCACCCTCCGCCGCCGCACCGCCTGACCGGCGGCCGGGTCACTGGTGGCGGAAGGTGCCGAGCGCCGGCAGCGTGTCCCACCGGGAGATCGGCCAGGCCACGGTGAAGGCGCGGCCGACCACGTTCTTCACGGGTACGAAACCACCGCCCGGTTCCTGGACATGGAAGCGCGAGTCCCGGGAGTCGTTGCGGTGGTCGCCCATCACCCACAGGTGGTCCTTGGGGACCTTGACCGTTCCCACCGGGCTGTCGTCGCACGGGGTGGACCCGGGATAGATGTACGGCTCGTCGAGCGCCTTGCCGTTGACCTTGACCGGCTCGCCACGGTTGCACTCCACCGTGTCGCCGCCGACCGCGATGACCCGTTTGATCAGGTCCTGCTCCTCGCCGGACGGCATCAGCCCGATGAAGCTGAGGACTTTCTGCACGGCGTTCGGGCCATGGACCGGGGTGCCGTCCATCCAGCCGCCCGGGTCGCGGAAGACGACGACCTCGCCGCGCTCGGGCTCGGAACCGAACCAGGGGGTCAGCTTGTCCACCAGGACCCGGTCACCCGGCTGCAAGGTGTTCTGCATGGATTCGGAGGGGATCGAGAACGCCTGCACCAGGAACGTCTTGATCAGCAGGGCGAGCACCAGCGCGCATCCGATGAGGAGCGGGAGCTCCTTCCACCACGGGCGCTGCGCACCGGCGCCCCGTCCGCGTCTGCGCCACCGGCGCCCCGTCGGCCCTGTCGCCGTGGCATCGGCGGCGCCGGGACCGTCATGCGGCGATCGCCCCAGCGTCGCGGCTTCTCCGCCCGCGGCCCGCCCGTCCGGCGCGCCCTCCTTGTCGTCGGTCATCGCCGACTCCTCCCCATGGTCACGTCGAGCGCTGCGATCAGCACTCCCAGTCCATGAACGAACAGGAGTTCCCAAGGCGTCGTGTGCCGGAATCGGCGAAGCGGCCCGGCCGAGTGGTCAGCGCGGCGACCTGGCGGCGTCGAAGAGCCGGTCGATGTCATGGGCGGCCAGGGCCAGGCTGGCGCAGCAGACCACCATCAGCGCGGCGAACGCGAAGGCCAGGTTGCGGCGCAGCGGCGTGGGAGGGGCGAGCAGCGCCTGGACGCGCTGGGGCACGGGGCCGCCGACGGCGGCCATCGCGGCGGCCGGGACCCGTTTGGCGGCGAGCGCCGCGCGGGCGACCGCGCGGGCCACCAGGCGCCGGTCGGCGACGGTGGCGCCCGCCTGCTCGTCGGCCCAGCGTTCCAGGGCGAACGCGCCCGCTCGGGCGAGGGGGCGCAGCAGCGGGTCGACCACGGCCGCGAGTTGCAGGGCGAGCAGGAACAGGTGGTGGCGGTGGCGCAGGTGGGTGCGTTCGTGGGCCAGCAGGGCGTGCCGTTCATCGGCACTGAGGGCCCGCAGCATGCCGGAGGAGACCACGATCCTGCCGGGGGCGCCGGGCAGGGCGAAGGCCGTGGGGACGGGATCGTCGATGACGGCCAGGTCCCCGGCGGTGGGCAGGTCCCTGCATTCGCGCCAGGCGTCGACCATGGCCCGTCCCCGGCGCCAGGCGGCCACCGCCAGGGCCACCGCGCAGGCCGGTACGGCCAGTGCGCAGGCAGCGGCCACAGGCCAGTCGACGGGGGTGTCGGCGGCCAGGATGTGCGGCGACCAGCGTCCTTCGGCGGCCACCTGCGGTATCTGCCCGACGAACGTGAGGCCGATCATGGCCAGGGCCGTCACCCAGGCGCCCGCGGCGACGACGGCGGCCACGGTGAGCATCCAGGCGGCGGTGCGGGGTGGCAGTCTGCGGCCCGCCGCCGGTGCCGTCAGCGCGAGGGCCGCACTGACCAGCAGCGGCAGGCACAGAATGATCCACCTGATCCACACGTTCTAGTCCTCCGTGTGTCCGCGCAGCAGCTGCTCCAGCAGCTTCTCGTCCTCTTCGGGGAGTTCGGAGACGAAGCGGGCCAGCACCGCGGCCCGGTCACCGCCGTTCTCCAGCAGGTCGCGCATCCCGGCCGCCGCGTGCCCGGCCTCGTCGCGCACGGGGGCGTAGAGGTAGCCGCGTCCGGCGCGCTCGCGGGTCACGAGCCCCTTGTCGTGCAGCCGGGACAGGATCGTCAGCACGGTGGTGTAGGCCGGGTCGCCGGCGACGTGCTCGCGCACCGCGCCCGCGCCCACCGGCGCACCGGCCGCCCACAGGGCCGCCAGTACTTCGCTCTCCAGCTCGCCCGGCGCCCGCCGTCCCGCCGTCGGGCTCTCCTGCTCGCTCACGCGCCCCGCTCCTTCGTCGCCGGTCCGTCCTCGGCACCGGCATGGCCGTGGTCCCACCGGCCTTCAAACTACTACGTCCTGTAGATGGCGGGGACCGGTCACCGCCCGTCGTGTGACGGAACGCCGTGCTCGCGCAGCGGGCCGACCGCCAGGCCCCGTTCCCGGCAGGTGTCCAGGATCCGGGGCAGCGCGCCGAGAGTGCTGCGCCACGAACCGGTGGCGGACGTGCAGTCGGAGTCGTGCAGCAGGACGGTTCCGCCGCCGCGCAGGTCCCGCGTCACGGTGTGGTGGACGGTGGCGGGGGTGGCGCGGGCCCGCCAGTCCTTGCCCCAGGCGGTCCACAGGACGGGGGTCAGGCCCAGGCGGCGGCAGGCCAGATGGGCACCGCCCGTCATGACTCCGTACGGCGGCCGGAACAGCGTGGGCGCCTGCCCGGTGATGTCGGTCACGAGGTCGAGCGTGCGGGCGAGGTCGTCGTACGTGGCGCGGGGGCCGCGCAGCAGCAGCGGGCGGTGCTCCCAGCCGTGGAGGGCGATCTCGTGTCCGGCCGCGGTCATCTCCTTCACGAGGCCGGGTGAGCGGACCGCCATGGAGCCGAGCAGGAAGAAGGTCGCGTGGATCCGGCGGCGGTCGAGCAGGCGCAGGAAGTGCGGGGTGGACAGGTGGTCGGGGCCGTCGTCGAAGGTGAGCGCGACGTGGTGGGGGTGGCCCCGGCCCGCGAGGCGGGGCAGGAGGCGGTTGCGCAGCGGCCCGAAGGTGGAGAGGACGGGTGCGGCGTGGGCGGCGGCGAGTGCGGGCAGCGCCACGGCACCGGCGCGCAGGGCTGCGCGGGCCGGCCCGGCGGGGTTCATCGCCGGTCTCCGTCCAGGAGACGGGTGAGTGCGGCGAAGTGTGCCGGGGAGTCGCCGTACGCCTCGGCGAGCGGGGCGCCGATGCCGAACGCGACCGTGGCGGCCACCGCCGCGGCCATGGCCGGGATGCCGAGCCTGAGCGGACGGCGGGCCGTGGCGCGTACCGGCCGGCGGGCCGTGGCGGCCCGGGGGAGGACGGCGGTACGGCCCGCGGCCGCGGCGACGGCCCACGCCGGACCGTCGCCGCCCTGCCGGAACAACTCCAGTCCCCGGGCGCGCTGTTGGTGCCCGAGCGGCCCATGGAGCAGGTCGGTGAGCGCGGGCCGGAGGTCGGCAGGCTCACGTATCCAGGTGGCGAGACCGGCTTCCTGGAGCGCGGCGGCGTTGGTCTGGCCGTGGCCCGGTATGCAGCGGTAGCTGGCGACCGGCAGACCGGCGGCGAACGCCTCCAGCGAGGTGAGGCCGCCCGCGTTCTGGACCAGGACATCGGCCGCGGACATCAGGGCGGGCATGTCCTCCACCCAGCCGTACACGTGCTCGACCCCGGCCTCGCGCAGCCGCCGGGCCAGCGCCTGGTTGTGCCCGCACACCACGACCGGCACGGCGGCACCGCTCCCCCGGATCTCCGCGGCCACCTGCTCCACGGGGCCCACCCCCCAGGAGCCCGCGACGAGGAGGGCCAGCGCGGACCGCTCGGGCAGTCCGAACCGGGCCCGCGCCGCGCGCCGATGGGGCTCGGTGGCGGGCGCGAATCGCGCGGCGACCGTCGGGCCGGTCACCGTGACGGCCGTCGCGCCCTGCGCGCGGGCCTGTCCGGCGGGCACCGGGTGGGCGGCGAGGTGGAGGTCGACACCCGGCGCGACCCACAGGGGGTGGACCGAGAAGTCGGTCAGATACGTGATCGCCGGCACGGTCAGCCGGCCGCGCAGGCGCAGCGCGCCGAGCACCTGGCCGGCTCCGGGGTAGGTCGAGACGACCGCGCGGGTGCCGGGGGTGATCGTCCGCAGGGTGCGGCGCTCGGCGCAGCGGAAGAGGGCGCGCACCATGAGCCCGGGGCGCCCGGTGCGTTCGGTGGTGGCGTAGATCCGTTGGTAGCTCGCGGGGGCCGAGGTCAGCAGGCGGTGGTAGGCGGCGGACAGCAGCCGTCCCAGCCGGGCCGGGAGCAGGTCCAGGAAGTCGTGCCGGTCCACCTGGAATCCGTCGGACTCCAGGCGCCGGGCGAGCTCCGCGGCTGCGCCGTCGTGGCCCGCGCCCACGCTCGCGGAGATGATGACGATCCGCTGCGCGGTGGCGCCGGACCGCGTCGCGTCAGGCGGCGGACACGTGTGCCCGTCCGCCGGGTTGCCACTGTGGAGCACGGCCGATCAGCCTCCTGAAGGACAAAGAACGCGACGGGAGTTTCGCCTGCGGCCTGAGTGCCGGGGCGTGACAGGCTCCCGTCCGGCGAAGCCCGCGGCCGGAAGGGTGAGCCATCAGGAAGCTACTACATGATGTAGAAATACGGCGACGGCGGCGCGTCCACCGCGGACGGGGATCGCGACCGACAGGGAACCGGTCGAGTTTCTACAACGTGTAGTAATTTGATCGACAGCCCCGCCGACAGCACCCCGGCCCCGGAAGCCGGAGCCGTCACCCGAACAATTCATCCGCCCCGCAGAACCCGCCGCCCACAGGAGCATCCACCGTGACCACCCTCGCCCTCGGGCCGCAGTGGCTCGATCCGAACCACCTGATCTCGGTCTTCGGCCTGGTCGGCATCCTGGCGATCGTCTTCGCCGAATCCGGGCTGCTGATCGGTTTCTTCCTGCCCGGCGACTCGCTGCTGTTCACCACCGGGCTGCTGGTCGCCGGAGGCACGTACATCCACCAGCCGCTGTGGCTGGTGTGCCTGCTCGTGGTGGTGGCGGCCGTCCTCGGGGACCAGGCGGGCTATCTGTTCGGCCGCAAGGCGGGCCCCGCGCTCTTCCGCCGCCCCGACTCCCGCCTGTTCAAGCGGGAGAACGTCGAAAAGGCCCACGGGTTCTTCGAGACCTACGGCCCGCGGTCGATCGTGCTGGCCCGGTTCGTGCCCGTCGTCCGCACCTTCACCCCGATCGTGGCCGGCGTGAGCCGCATGAACTACAGGAGCTTCACGCTCTACAACCTCATCGGCGGCGCCCTGTGGGGCGCCGGGGTCACCCTGCTCGGCTACTTCCTCGGCCAGGTCGCCTTCGTCGGGGCCCACATCGAACTCATCCTGATCGGCATCGTCGCGCTCTCGGTGCTCCCGGTGGCGATCGAGGTGCTGCGCGCCCGGCGTGCCGCCCGCAGGAACGGCACGGCCCCGGCGGGCCAGGACGGCCGCGCGTCCGGCTCCGGCCACCGGCGCCGCTGATCACGCCCCGGCGCCCTCCGGCAGCCCGAGGGCCGCGGCCGGGCGTCAGCGGACGGTGAGGACCATCCGGAAGCGGGCGGCGCCGGAGAGCATCTTGTCGTACGCCTCGCCGGCCCGGTCCAGCGGCACGGTCTCGGTCATCGGACGGATCCCGTGCCGCGCGCTGAACTCCATGGTGTCCTCGACGTCCTGCGCGGTGCCGGAGGGGTGGCCGCGGACGACCCTGGCCCCCATGAGCAGCTGGGCCGGGTTGATTCCGAGCGGTTCGGTGTCGGCACCGATGACCACCAGCTCACCGCGGGGCGAGAGCCCGTCCACGGTCGCCGTGATGGCTTCCGAGTTGGCGGCGGTGGCCAGGACGACCTTGGCGCCACCGAGGGCCTGGAGCGCCTCGGCGACGGGGGTGCCCGCCGTGCTGTCGATGTAGTGGTGCGCGCCGAGCTCCCCGGCGAAGTCGGCCTTGCCCGCCCCACGGGCGATGGCCACGGTCTCGAAGCCCATCGCGGCGGCGTACTGCACGCCCAGGTGGCCGAGGCCGCCGATGCCGAGCACGGCGACCCGGTCACCGGGCCGGGCGGAGCTGCGCCGCAGCCCGTTGTACGTGGTCACGCCCGCGCAGGCCATGGGCGCCGCGTCGGCCGCCGTCAGCGTGTCGGGGATCCGGGCCAGGGCGTTCTCGGGCGCGATCACCGACTCGGCGTATCCACCGTCGTACGCCCATCCGGGCACCTGCAGGTTCTCGCACACGATGAAGTCGCCCCGCCTGCACGGCGTGCAGTGGCCGCAGTGGCCGCCGAACCAGCCCACCGCCACCCGGTCGCCCACCTGCCAGCGGCCCGGCACCCCCTCGCCGAGCTCCTCGATGTGCCCGGCGATCTCGTGCCCGGGGACGAGCGGGAACCGCACACCCGGCACCATGGCGTCGACGAAGAGGGCGTCGCTGTGGCAGATCCCGCAGGCGTCCACGGTCACCCGTACATGGCCGGGGCCCGGCCGCGGCACCTCACGCTCGACGATCTCGAACGGATCACCGGCGGCGGCGACCTGTGCGACTCGATAGGTGCTCATCTGGATCTCTCCGGCATGCGCGTACGGGCGGCCCCCGGGATCCAGCAGACCAGCTGCGGGCCGATCGCGCGCGCCGGGCGGGGCAGGTGAGTTCTCTTCCGGACGGTTGGACCGGTCGCGGTCCGGGGTCGTCGCGCACTGGGGTCGGATTCGTGCGTTCGCCGAACATAAGGGGCGTTTCTTCCGGGCGGCCGGGCTCGTTGGGCAAGGGCGAGCCCGGTTCCGCGACCGGCCCCGGCGGGCCGCGGAAAGGCTCGCAGGCGTCCGGAGCGCACCGCTCCGGAGCGGAGACGAGGAGAGTGTCGTGCGTCGACTGAGCATCGCCCTGGCCGCGGCCGCGATCTGCGGAACGGGAGCACTGGCGGGGACGGCCCAGGCCGCCCCCGCACCGCACTCCCCGGCGCGCGTGCTCGGGCCGCCCTTCCCGTACGCGGACTGCATCAAGGCCGCCAAGGACAACAAGGAGAGCCCCTCCTACGCCAAGTGGCACTGCGACCAGCTGGTGCTGAAGGGCTGGGTCAAGCGACCGAAGGCCGAGCCCGCCCACCGGCCCAAGGCCGATCCCACCCACCGACCGAAAGCCGAACCCTCCCACCGGCCGAAGGCCAAACCCTCCCACCGGCCGAAAGCCGATCCCACCCACCGGCCGGAGCGGCCCCGGCGGTAGCCCGCCCATGCCCTCGCACCCTTGCGCGCGGGAGGGCATCGTGCGTCCAGGGCCCCTTCACGAGCCTTGTCCGGCTTGATGACCATTTCATGAGCGTTCTGCAAACTCGGCCTCGGCGCGGGCCCGGGCGGCGATTCCGCTCATAGTGTGGGGAGCATGCTGTGCACCCCGGCCCACGAGCGATCTCGCGAGGAGATCAACACCGAGATCCGCGCCTTCCTGGCGACCCGGCAGGACCACGCCCTGACCAGGAACGAACGCCGTGTGTACGAGCAGCTGCTGACCGAATGGCTCGCGGCACCCCAGCCGCGCCTCCCGTACCGCTCGATGGCCTGAGCGCCACTCGCCCTCACCGCCCCGGCGGCGGGCCGCCGCCGGACCCGATCGCCGACAACCAATAGGCCGAGAAATGTCCTATTGAGGTGGGATGCTCCCGGTCATGAGTGATACACCCGCCCGCCTGCTGCGGCTACTGTCCCTGCTGCAGTCACCGCGCGAATGGCCCGGTCACGAGCTCGCCGAGCGCCTCGGCGTCAGCCCGCGCACCATCCGCCGCGACATCGACCGCCTGCGCGAACTCGGCTACCCCGTCCACGCCACCCAGGGCAACACCGGCGGCTACCGCCTGACCGCCGGCACCGCGATGCCGCCCCTCCTGCTGGACGACGAGGAGGCCGTCGCCATCGCCATCGGCCTGCGCACCGCTGCCGCGGGCCCGGTCACCGGCATCGAGGAGACTTCCGTACGCGCCCTGGCGAAGCTGGAACAGGTGCTCCCCTCGCGGCTGCGCCGCCGGGTGACGGTGCTTCAGGAGGCGGCGGTGGCGCTGCCGCAGGGCGGACCCACCGCCGACGCCGAACACCTGGCGCTGATCGCGGCCGCCTGCGTCGCCCACGAGAGGCTCCGCTTCACCTACCGCTCGTCGAGCGGCGAGGAGACGCGACGCCTGACCGAGCCCCACCAGCTCGTCGCCGCCGGGCGCCGCTGGTACCTCGTCGCCCACGACTGCGACCGCGCCGACTGGCGCACCTTCCGCCTCGACCGCCTCGCCGACCCGATGCGCACCGGCGTCCGCGTGCCGCCACGCGAACTGCCCGGTGGCGCCGACGCCGCCACCTGGGTCTCGACCACCCTCAGCGGCACCGCCGGCCATCGGGCCCTGCTCGTCGTCCACGCACCCGCGGAACAGGTCGCCGACCGCGTCCCGGCCACCCTCGGCGTCGTCGAGCCGGTCGACGAGCACAGCTGCCGTCTGCTCACCGGCGCCGACTCCCTGGAGTACCTCGCCTACCGCATCGCCGTCCTGGGCTTCGACTTCGACGTCCTCGACCCGCCCGAACTCGCGCCCCACCTGCAGGCGTTGGGCGAGCGGGTCCTGCGCGCCGCCCGGACCGCCGAGCGGGGAGGGCGCGCCGGATGAACGGTCAGCCCGGGCTCTTCGACGCTGCCGAAGTGGCCCCACCGCCCACCCCTGCCCCCGGTTTCCGGGACATCACCTTCCACGAGCGACGGGCCCGCACCCTGCTCAACAGGATTCCCGGCGCCCGCCCCGGCGGCATGGCCTGGACCCTCAACCCCTACCGCGGCTGCACCCATGCCTGCACCTACTGCTTCGCCCGCGACAACCACGCCCGCCTCGGCTTCGACACCGGAGAAGGCTTCAACACCCAGGTGGTCGTCAAGACCAACGTCGCGGACGTGCTGCGCCGCGAACTGCGCGGCGGGAAGACCGGTGACGACTGGGTCATGGTCGGCACCTCCACCGACTGCTACCAACGGGCCGAAGGCCACTACCGGTTGATGCCCGGCATCCTGCGCACCCTCGCCGACCACCGCGTCAACTTCACCACGACCACCAAGAGTGCCCTCCTGCGCCGCGACATACCCCTTTGCGCCGAGGCCGCACGGGTCGCGAACGTCCTGGTCATGACCTCGCTCGGCTCCCTCGACGACCGTGTGCGGCACGCCTTCGAACCCGGCGCCGCACCACCGCGCGCCCGCCTGGCCACCATCGCCGCCCTCCGCGCCGCCGGAGTCCCCGCAGGCGTGCTCATCGCCCCCGTCATCCCGTACGCGGGCGACTCCCCCGCCGCCCTCGACGCCCTCGTCGACGCCTGCGCCGAGGCCGGAGCCGTCACCGTCTACCCGGACGTCATGCGCATCAGCCCCGGCGCCCGCGACTGGTTCCTCGCCCGGTCCGCGGCACACCTCCCCCCGCACCTGCACCGGCGCCTGGCGGCCAGGTACGCGACACACCGCGGCATGCCCCCGCAGTACGTCCGCGAGGTCACCGCCCACATCCACGCGAGGGCGGCCCGCCACGGCCTGCCGCGCTGGGAGGACTACGTACGCGACGTCGCCCGCCGCTGAACGGAACACCGCGGCGGGCCTGCGGACGGAAAGGCCGAAGGCCCCCGCCCCGGGACCGATCGCGCGAAGCGATGTCGGTCCCGGGGCGGGGGCCGCCGCCTTCCCGCGGGGTCAGCCCTGCCGGAGGTAGCAGTTGGACTCCCAGATCACACCGAACCGGTCACGGACGATGCCGAACTGCGTCCCCCAGAACTTCTCCTCCAGCTTCTCCAGGACCGTTCCGTCCTCGGCGAGCTTGTCGAACTCCGCCTTCTGGACGGCGGGTTCGGTGTGCTGCAGACCCACGTGGATGTTGTTGCCGACGACCGCGCCGCCGTCCTTGGCGTAGACACCCTCGTCGGACAGCTCCGCGACGTTCAGGCCGCTGCCGTCGGCGAACTGCAGCTTGGAGTACACGACCGTCCGGTCCGCGCCCGGGATACCGTCCATGCCCGGCACCTGCGACAGGAGCATGGTGCGCTCCTCGATCTCCTCCACGCCGAAGACGTTCCGATAGAACTCGACCGCGTCCATGCTGGAGCGGACATACAGCATCGGGGTGAATCGCTGCGTCATTTCCTTCAGGGCCACGACTGGCTCCTTTCCTCTACCGGCAAAGCCGTTGATCACGGGATGAGCAGAGAGGTTTTCCCTGCGACGTGTTCCACGCTAGAGGCCCAATAGGTCAGCAAATGTCCTATTGATTGCCGATCGACGGTCTTGCCGGAGCCGGCCGCGCGAGGCGCGGCGGAAGCCATGCGGCCGGTTCAGCGCGGCAGGATGCGGAAGTCGAACGCCGTGGTGCCGGGGTCGAGGGCCGTCACGCCGCCGTCGACGGTCAGTGCCGCGCCGTTGACGAGGGAAGCGGCCGGGGAGAGCAGCCACGCGATCGCCTCGGCGACCTCCTCCGGCCGGCCCGGGCGGCGCATGGGGCTGAGCCGGGTCGCCTCCTCGTACGCCGCCTCGGCGCCGCCCTCCCCCAGCCCCGCCTCCTCGGCGAACCGCGTCATCCGCCGGTCGGCCATCTCGGTGCGCACCCAGCCGGGGCACACGGTGTTGGCGCGCACCCCGCGCGGCCCGTAGTCGACGGCGACCGACGTGCAGAGCTGGAGAAGAGCCGCCTTGGAGGCCGCGTACGCCCCGTTGGCCACTCCGTTGCGCAGCGCGGCGACCGAGGCGACGGCGACCACGGATCCACGCGACTCCAACAGGTGCGGGAGCGCCGCGCGCAGCATCAGGAACGGGCCGGTGAGGTTGGTGCGCATGACCAGGTCCCAGTCCTCCACCGACATGTCGCCGACGGCCCCGCCGCGCCCGACGCCGGCGTTGAGGACGAGCCCGTCGAGCCGCCCGTAGGCGGAGAGCGCCGCGTCGACGAGACCACGGACGCCGTCCGGGTCGGTGGTGTCGGAGGGGTGCGCCAGGGCGCCGGTCTCCTCGGCGATGCTCCGCAACGGTTCGGGCCGCCGCCCGGAGACCACCACCTGGTGTCCGGCCGCACGCAGGAGCCGGGCGGTGGCGGCACCGATGCCCGTCCCGCCTCCGGTCACGATGACAACTCGCTGATCCGCCATGGTCGTACCTCCGGTGAGTGACTACGTGCAGGAGGTACCGATCGTACGTAGCCGCACCGCGCCCCGGCGTTCCTCGTGCGAACCGGCGAACAGCCCTCGCGGCGGGCGGTGGTGGGAGGGCGGCCCGGTCCCGGTCGGGACCGGTTGCCGCCCCACCGCCGCCCGGTCCGCCGGGATCAGACCGCCGGAACCGGGTAGGTCGGGTACTCCACCCCGGACACGTGCTGGACGACGCGGATGACCTGGCAGGAGTAGCCGAACTCGTTGTCGTACCAGAGGTAGAGGATCGCGTCGTCGCCCTCGACCTTGGTGGCGCCGGCGTCGACGATCGAGGCGTGGCGCGAGCCGATGAAGTCGCTGGAGACTGCGTCGGGGGCGCTGATGAAGTCGATCTGGCGCTTGAGCGGCGAGTGCAGCGACACGTTGCGGAGGTAGTCGAGGACCTCCTCGCGGGTGGTCTCGCGCGCGAGCCGCAGGTTGAGGATCGCGATCGAGACGTCCGGCACCGGGACGCGGATCGAGCTGCCGGTGATCCTCGCGTCGAGGTCGGGCAGCGCCTTGGCGACGGCGGAGGCCGCACCGGTCTCGGTGATGACCATGTTGAGCGGCGCCGAGCGGCCACGGCGGTCGGAGTCGTGGTAGTTGTCCAGCAGGTTCTGGTCGTTGGTGAACGAGTGGACGGTCTCCACGTGGCCGCGCAGGACGCCGTACTCCTCCGCCATCGCCTTCAGCGGCGGGACGATCGCGTTGGTGGTGCAGGACGCGCAGGACAGGATCTGCTCGTCCGGCTTGATCGTGTCGTGGTTGACGCCGTGGACGATGTTGGGAACGTCGCCCTTGCCCGGCGCGGTCAGGACGACCTTGGCGATGCCCGGCCGGAGGTGCTTCGACAGGCCCTCGCGGTCGCGCCACCTTCCGGTGTTGTCGATGAGGATGGCGTTCTTGATCCCGTACTCCGTGTAGTCGACCGACGTCGGGTCGCTGGAGTAGATCACCTTGATCTCGTGACCGTTGGCGATGATCGTGCTGTTCGCCTCGTCGACGGTGATCGTGCCCTGGAACTGGCCGTGGATGGAGTCGCGGCGCAGCAGGGAGGCGCGCTTGACGATGTCCTGGCCCGCGCCCTTGCGGACGACGATGGCGCGCAGCCGCAGGCCGTTGCCGGAGCCGGCCTTCTCGATGAGCAGGCGGGCGAGGAGGCGGCCGATGCGGCCGAAGCCGTAGAGGACGACGTCGCGCGCCTCACGGCACTCGATCTTGTTGGCGCCCGTGGCGCCGGCGACGGCCTCGGCGGTGAAGCCCTCCACCGAGAGGCCGCGGTCGTCGGCCTTGTACGTCGCGGCGAGCATGCCTATGTCGATCTGGGAGGGGCCGAGATCGAGCGTGGTGAGAGCCTGCAGGAACGGCAGCGTCTCGGTGACCGAGAGTTCCTCGCCGTCGATCTGCCGGGCGAACCGGTGCGTCTTGAGGATGCTGACCACCGACTTGTTCACCAAGGAGCGGCTGTGGAGCAGGACGGTGACGTCCCGCTCCCGGTGCAGCTTCCCGATGATGGGGATCATCGACTCCGCGATCTCCTCGCGGGTCTTCCAGTTTGTGAACGAGTCGTCGTTGACAGTCACAGGCTTCTCTTTCGAGCTAGGTGGCGCTCACATGCTAACCCCATGCCGTTTTGATCGTTCAAGCGGTACCGCGAGGTCCGATATGCCCGATAAGCCCGCCCCGACCGGCAGCTTCCGCCTGGTGGCAGGCCGATCCAGGGCCCGGCCCCGCCCGGCCCACGGGCGGTCCTGGAGAATGCCGCGCATGCGTGCGATACCTGACGAGCCCTTTCCCGAAGTCGGCTGCCCCTATACGGCCGTGGTGAGCGCCGACGGGGACTGGATCGCCGTCAACTGCTCGGCGGCGGCGCGGAAACCGCGGGTCGCGGTCTACCGGAAAAGCGACCTTTCGCTGTGGGATCTCGTGGAGCTGGACCAGGTGCCAGAGGCCGTCGCCTTCCACCCCGACCTTCCCCTTCTCGCCATCGGCATCGAGCAGGGCGACGAGTGGGAGCGCCGAGGGGAACTGGTCCTCTACGCGCCGCCCTCTCGCCGCAGCGTCTCGTTTCCCTTCGCCGAAGTGGGGGTGACGGCGCTGCGCTGGCTCGACGCGCGCAGGCTGGAAGTGACGCTCGCCGAGCCGGACAGCGGTGGCGAAAGGGACGGCGAGGACGCCTACGCGCAGTGTGTCGCCGAACGGGACGACTGGCGCGGCGTCGAGGAAGGGGACAGGGAGCTCGGGTTCGGCCCCCGGGTCGCGGTGGGGTACGACGACGTCTCCTGGGGGATCGTGGAGCCCGGTTCCGGGCGGGGCGACCTCCTTGCCGCGCTGGCCGCCGAGGCTGGGCAGCAGTGGGCGTACCGCGACCAGGTGGTGGCGGTGGAGGCCCTCCGGGACGGCCGGTTGATCAGTGTGCCCCGCGCCGACGGCCTGCTGGAGTGCTGGTCGGCTTCGGGGGCACGGCTGTGGTCGGTGCCCGTGCCCGACGAGTTCCTCCACCGGTCCGGCTGTCAGCTGTACGTGGCGCCGGACGAGCGGACGGCGTGGGTCGTGGTGCTGGTCGGTGACAGCTCCATGCGCA
This sequence comes from Streptoverticillium olivoreticuli subsp. olivoreticuli, assembly GCF_003391135.1. GTDB lineage: Bacteria > Actinomycetota > Actinomycetes > Streptomycetales > Streptomycetaceae > Streptomyces > Streptomyces blastmyceticus. Next base: position 1,361,167 of record NZ_CP031455.1, read on the forward strand.
GGACTCTTCTGTGGCGGATCGCGCTCGCGGACGGCTCGCTCCTTACCGAGCACCGGCTCGACTTCCCCGCCGCGCTCTCCTCACGCGCCGACGGGGCATGGGTCGCGCGTGACTCGCGCGACCTGTTCCCTCCGGCGCGGTGGCCGCCGTCGGAGTCCCCCGTGTTCACCCCGACGGGCCGTCAACTGGCCACCGTGGCATTGGGCGAGTGCGACCGCTCGTACGACTTCCGCATCCGCCGCTCACCGCACCTGCTGTTCCTGCAGGGGATCGGCGACGAGCCGCACCCGGAGAAGTGGGTCGTCAAGGTCTCACCCAAGGGCGTCGAGCCGTTGTTTCCGCTGTGGTGGGAGCGGGGGCGGGAGACGGGCCGGATCGGCGGAGGCCCCGGTGTCCACGTCGAGGACGGTCCCGGTCCGGCGATCGTCCACACCTGTGTCACCGCGAGCGGCACCTACCTGGCGCGCCGCGCACTCCCGTACGGCGAGGTGGTGTGGACGTACCGCACGGATGCCGCGGTGACGGGGGTGGACGCGCACGCGGGTCTCGTCCACGTCGTGACCGACGCGAAGGAGCTGCTGACGCTGCGGGCCGAGGACGGGAAAGTGATGCACCGTCAGCCGACCGCCATCGGGGCGTACGCCTTCGCGCCGTCGAGCCTGAGCGCCGCTCCGGGTGGGGAGTTGCTGATCGGGACGGCGGAGGGCCGGATCCTGATCTGCCCGGCACCTCGTGGAGTCCGCGGCACCACGGCTCAGTAGTAGCCCTTCTGCCCGTCGAGCAGTTCCCGGACGATGTCCAGGTGACCCGCGTGCCGCGCGGTCTCCTCGACCATGTGCAGCAGGATCCAGCGCAGGGTCGCCGCCCCGGCCCGGAAGTCCTTCTGCCGCCCGGCGTCGTCCAGACCATGGGCCGCGATGATCTCGTCCGAGACGGCGCACTGCTGCTGGTACTCCTGCAACAATTGCTCCAGCGGGACACCCTCCACCCGCATGTCCGCGTCCTCGACGCCTTCGTCGAACTGCGGACCGACCGCGGGCCGCCCCATCAGCATGACCTCGAACCAGCAGTGCTCGACCCACCGCATATGGGAGACCAGCCCCGCCGCCGTCATCAGGGGCGAGGTCGGGATCACGACGCGGTGGGCGTCCTCGCCGGACAGCCCCTCGCACTTCCAGTGAATGAGCGCCCGCTGCATGTCGAGCCAGGCGAGCAACTGCGTCCGCTCATCGGCGTCATAGGCGGGGCGGGTACGGGAGGGAGGCGTCATGAGCGACCACGGTACGGGGACCGGCCTCGCGGCGCCCGATATTTTCGGTGGCCTACCCGGACTTCGCCGACAGCGCCGCCGAGACCATCGCGCACAAGGCTCTCGTCAGTCGGCGCCCCCGAGCCCGCGCGCGTCGTGGGCGGTGTCGTTCGGGTGAACGCGCGCGGGTCCTGACGGTGCAGCGTGGTGGGTGCGTATACGACGGAGATCCAGCGCCCTCGTCGGCGGTCACATTCCGTCGGCGTGAGGCGGGACCCGTGCCGAGAGGGATACGCCCGTGCCCGTACCGTCCACGATCGACCACCACGCCACCGGTTACAGCCTCGCGCACGCCTACTGGCTGGCGCAGGCGTCGGATCTCGCCTACAAGGACGAGGCCTCCATCGAGCGAGCGGCCCGGGGCTGGGGGTTCGATCGGGTGCGTCATCATCAGACCCGGTTCACCCCGCCGTTCCCGCTGACGGACACCCAGGCGTTCACCGTCGCCAGTGACCACATGGTCATCACGGCGTTCCGCGGTACCGAGCCGAAGGAGCTCCGTGACTGGCTGTCGGACGCGACCACGCCGCCGTGGCTGGGGCCTGCCGGTACCGGGTACATCCACTACGGCTTCGGGGAGGCGCTGCAGTCGGTCTTCCCCGCGGTCCTGGGCACCCTCGACGAGTTCCGGACCAACGGTCAGACCGTGTGGTTCACCGGCCACAGCCTCGGTGGCGCGCTGGCGATGCTCGCCGCGGCCCGGTTGCACCTGGAGGAGCCACGGCTGCGGGCGGACGGGGTCTACACCTTCGGGCAGCCGCGCACCTGCGACCGGGTTCTGGCCGCGGCGTACAACAAGGGCTTCAGGGAGCACATGTACCGCTTCGTCAACAACAACGACATCGTGCCGCAGCTGCCGCCGGAGCCGGCCTATACGCATGTCGACACCCTGAAGTACATCGACGCCTCGGGCAAGGTCCGTGACTCCATGACCGTGCTGGGCGGGCTGGCCGACCGCGCCAAGGGCCTGACCGCGGATCCGCTCGCTCCGGCGTCCGCCGGTGTCCTCGATCACTCGATCCACCGGTACATCGCGGCCCTGGAGAAGAACCTCGCCTGACGCCCGGGGACCGGAGCGCGCCCCGGGGTGATTGGGCCGAACGACGGAGTCGTCGGGCGTGGCCGACGGCCGGGCCCCGGTGGCGGGTGCGACTCTGCCTTTATCTCTTGGTCCTTTTATCTCTCTGGGCAATGTGATCAGCCGTGCCGTACGGTCCGATGCCGCTCCGCAGGACTCGGCAGGCGGCTCGGCGCGCTCCGGCCGGCACCGTGGAGGCGAGTGAGTCATGGTGGGATGCGGACGGCTCGGACGGACGCGGCGCAGGGGGCGGTTGGCCGGGGCGATGGTCTCGGGCCTGTTGCTGGTGCCGTTGCACGCGCTGGGCACGGGGTCGGCGTCCGCCGTCCCCGGTCTGGTGGAGGACCCGGCGTCGCTGGTGAATCCGCTGATCGGCACGGCGGGTTCGGTCAACACCTTTCCCGGTCCGGACATGCCGTTCGGCATGCTCCAGTGGGGCCCGGACACCACTCCGCACCGCGCGTACGGCGGTGGCTACGAGTACCGGGACAGCAAGATCTCCGGTTTCAGCCTCACCCATCTGTCGGGGCCCGGCTGCCGGGCCGCCGGGGACGTGCCCATCCTCCCGGTCACCGGACGGCTGCCCGGGAATCCGGGCGAGGCCACGTCCGGTTTCAGCCACGCGCACGAGCACACCGGCATCGGCTACTACGGGGTGACCGACACGGCGGGGATCACCACGGAGCTGACCTCCGCGACCCGGGCGGGGCTCGGCCGCTTCACGTTCCCCCGTGGCGCCGACTCCCGTCTGCTGCTCAAGCTCGGCGGAGGGGCGACGCAGGTCGACGGCACCCGCGCGCGGGCGGTCGGTGACCACGAGGTCGTGGGCGCGGTCGACAGCGGCCACTTCTGCGGTGCCAAGAACCGCTACACCCTGCACTTCGACATCCGCTTCGACCGCCCGTTCACCGGCAGCGGTACGTGGGCGGGCGGCGCCGTCCGCCCGAAGGGCGGCGCCCTCGCCCGGGGCAGACACGTCGCGTCCGCCGCCCCGGCCCCCGGCGCGGGCGGGATGTATCTGACCTTCGACACGAGGACCGCGCGTACGGTCACGGCGGCGGTGGGCATCTCGTACACCAGCGACGCCAACGCCGTACGGAACCTGGAGCAGGAGGTGGGGGGCCGCGGCTTCGACGGCGTCAGGCAGCGCGGTCACGACGCGTGGAACCGCGTGCTGGGGCGTGTGCGGATCGGTGGCGGCAGCCACGACCAGCAGGTGCAGTTCTACACCGCGCTCTATCACGCGCTGCTGCACCCCAACGTCTTCTCCGACGTCAACGGCCAGTACGCGGGCATGGACGGGCGGACGCACACGCTCGCCGCCGGGCAGCGCGCCCAGTACGCGAACTACTCCGGCTGGGACACCTACCGCTCCCAGGCCCAGCTGATGGCCCTGGTCGCGCCGTGGACCGCCGGTGACGCCGTCACCTCGATGCTCAACGGCTACGACCAGACGGGGCTGCTGCCCAAGTGGGCGCAGAACAACGGCGAGAGCTACGTCATGGCCGGGGATCCGGCCGCCGCGATCATCGCCGGCTCCTACGCCTTCGGGGCGCGCGGCTTCGACACCGCGCACGCGCTGGAGGTGATGGTCCACCAGGCGACCGCGCCCAACGCCGACCGGCCGGGCGAGGCGGTCCGCGACGCGAAGGGGTATCTCCCGGCCGACCACACCACGTGGGGGTGCTGCAACTTCTACGGGCCGGTCTCCACCCAGCTGGAGTACGACACCGCGGACTACGCGCTCGCCGCGATGGCCAGGTCCCTGGGCAGGCACGGCACGTACACGCGCTTCGCGACCAGGGCCCAGGACTGGCGGAACGTCTTCAACCCGGGGACCGGCTACCTCCAGGCCAGGCTCGCCGACGGCCGGTTCGCCCCGGGGTTCACCCCGGCCACCGCCTACGGCTTCATCGAGGGCACCTCCGCGCAGTACACCCCGATGATCCCCTTCAACCTCAAGGCGCTGATCGCGGCGCGTGGTGGCCCCCGGGCGTACGGCGGCTACCTCGACAGCCTCTTCACCGACCTCAGGAAACCGGGCGGCACCAACGCCGACCTCGGCAACGAGCCGAGCCTGGGGATCCCCTGGCAGTACGACTACCTGGCACAGCCCTGGAAGACGCAGGCGCTGATCCGCCGGATCCAGCAGACGCTGTACTCCAACACCCCCGCCGGGACCTTCGGCAACGACGACCTCGGCGCCATGAGCTCGTGGTACGTCTTCTCCGCGCTCGGCATGTACCCCGAGACGCCGGGGACGGACATCCTGGTGCTCGGCAGCCCGCTCTTCCCCCGGGCGGAACTGAGTCTGGGGACCGGCCGTACGCTGCGCATCAGCGCTCCGCAGGCCCGGACCGAGGCACCGTACGTGCGGGCGCTGGAGGTCGACGGCCGGGCGTGGGACAAGTCCTGGATCGGCTTCGGCGCGCTCCGTCGCGGCGGCAGCCTGGACTACGCGCTGGACACCCGTCCGCACACCGACTGGGCCTCCTCGCCGGGCTCCGTGCCGCCGTCGGACGCGACCGGGCAGCGTGAGGCCCACGCCATCGGCCGCGCCACCCGGCATCGCCGGTAAGGCGCCCGTCAGGTCTTCCGCACGAACCACCGGTCCAGGTAGGTCCTGAGCGCCCGGTCGTCGGTCGCCCGGGCGCTCAGGCCGATGTGGCCGTCGGGGCGTACGAGCAGCAGGGTGCCGTCGGGCCGTGTGCGGTGCCCTGGCGGCTCCGTCCGGATCGTGAACAGCGCGACCGGCATCACATACCGGTCCGTCAGCTTCCGGAGCTCGGAGGTGCCACTGCCGTCGCCGGTGAGGAGCAGCGACCAGCGCTGGTACGAGAGCAGGTCGTGGAGGCGGCCGGGACCGGTATCGCTGACCACCCGCAGGTCGGGCAGCCTGTCGCCCGGGCGGAGCGGGCTCGGACCGGCCCGGCCCGTGGACAGCGCGCTCTTGCGGTGGTTCCTGGCGAAGTCGCTGAGGATCAGGGCTCCTTGGCGTGCGAAGCGTTCGCTGCGGAGGGCTTGCGGGAGGATCAATTGGATCGCGGTGAGGGTGGGTCGGTTCGGCGGGATCTCCAGGATGTTCCGGCGCATCTGCCGCATGACTTCCTGCGCCGTGTGCCGCTGTTCGGTGTTGTAGGTGTCGAGCAGGGCGTCGGTGGCCCAGCCGTGGTGCACGGCGGCGAGTTTCCAGCCGAGGTTGTGCGCGCCGAGCAGACCGGTGTTGAGTCCGTGGCCGCCGATCGGCGCCCACAGATGGCCGCTGTCGCCCGCGAGCAGGGCGTGGCCCTGGCGCAGGGTGGCCGCGAGGCGGTCGTGGAAGCGGGACCGGTTCGCCCAGTAGGGGTCGGTCGGCACGAGGCGGACACCGGGTTCGCCGGTCGCCCGGGCTACCAGGGACTCCATCTCCCGTGGGGTCGGCGGCTCTTGGGGATGGGGGGCGGGATCCGGGCAGAAGGCGAAGAACCGCGTTCCGCGGCCGGGGACGGGGTCGGTGATCAGCGTGACGCCGAGGTTGATGAAGATGCGGGTGACCCCGGGGTCGTAGGGGTGGCTCCAGTCGGGTTCGGCGTTGAGTTGCACGCACTGGAGGTTGTGGCGCTCTTCGCCCTCGAAGGGGATGCCCAGGGACTTGCGCACGATGCTGTGGGAGCCTTCGCAGCCGATCACCCACCGGCAGTCGACCGTGCGGGTGTGCCCGTCGGGGCCGCGCAGGTCGACCTCGGCGCTCCCCTCGCCGACCCGTACGGCCACAGCTTCGGTGGACCACTGGACGTCGGGGCCCAGTTGCCGGAGGCGGTCGCGCAGCAGGCGCTCGACGACGTCCTGCTCGATGGAGAGCGGGCCGGGGTAGGCGGTGTCCGGCAACTGCACCTGCTGGACGCCCGCCCGGCGTCCGCGCACATGGAACTCGCCCCTGTTCAGGGGCAGTCCCTGGCCCATGACCACGTCCGCGCACCCCAGGTCGCGCAGGGCTTCCAGGGCGCGCTGCCAGATGACGCTGGCGCGGGGTTCGCGTTTCGTGCTCGGTCCCTTGTCGACGACGATGGTGTCCATGCCGTACCGGCGCAGGGCGATCGCCAGCGTCAGCCCGGTCGGTCCCGCGCCGATGACCACGGCGTCCCGTACGTTCCTGGGGGCGCTCACGCCGGGCCGCCCTTGCTCATGAACTCGATCAGGCGCGCGAAGCTGTCGTCGCCGTGTCCCGCGTCGACCGCACGCCCGGTCAGCTCCTGGAACAGCTCCGGGAGGCCGGAGGACACTCCGCGGAGCTCGCTCGCGTGGGCGAGGATGTCCATGGTCATGAGGTGGAGCCGCAGGGGGAAGTCGCCGCCCGGGTAGTGCCCGGAGTCGATGTGCGGCGCGTGGGCGCTCATGAAGGCGCGGACGGTCTTCGTCCAGCGGTCGGCCACTTCGGTGTAGGCCGTGGCCGTCACGTTGCCGCCGGGTCCGTCGGCGCCGATGAGCGCCGCTCCGTGGAGCCAGCCGGTCAGGGTGCCCCACATCAGGGCCAGGAGCGCGGTGTCGTACACGGAGGGCCGCGCGGTGTCGGTGCCCACGTGCACCGGGTCACCGAGGGCGGCGAGCGTCCCGCGGCAGTCCTCGAAGACGGGCCGCGGACCGCCGTAGAGGAGCAGGGCGTCCGGGGCGCCGATGCCCGGCGGGGTCGTCATGATCACACCGTCGAGGTAGCGGACACCGTGCCGCTCGGCCCAGGCGGTCGTCTCCCGTGCGTGCTCCGGGGAGCCGGAGGTGAGGTTGACGACGGTGCGTCCGGCGAGCTCGCCGGCCATGGGGGTCAGGACCTCGCGGACGGCGTCGTAGGTCGCCAGGCAGACCATGGTCAGTGGGCTCGCGGTGACGGCCGCGGTGGCCGTGGCCGCCTCGGCGGCGTCCTGCGTGGCGAAGGCGTCCGCCTTGCCGGGCGTTCGGTTCCAGACGGTGGTCCGGTGGCCCGCGGCCAGGAACGCGGCCGCCAGCGCCGCCCCCATCGGCCCCAGGCCGAGGACGGTCACATCGGCGCACATATTTCCCCCCTGCCTCATCGATTCACACGGGAAACCAGTGAATTGCCCGCGCGTCACGGCATTCATCTCTTTCTTCCCCGGCGGCATCTCGCTACTCGTCGGGAATTCCCGGGAAGGGCGCGCAGGGGGCGCACGGGCAGGGCTTGCGAAAGAGAAAGCGGGCGCGCGGGCGTTGATGACCCGCCAGGCCGTGCGACCTCTATCCGCCACCGATCCGCGTACCCCGGTCTACGCAATTCGTCGGCGAACCCGTCAATTCCAGTTGTCAAATTCAAGATGCCCTGAAACCCTCTTACTTCCGGCCGGAAGCATGTGAAATCCCTATAGGGCTCCACGGGGGAGATTTTCGCGTATTGTCAGGAGCGGGGGGAATGCACGACACATTGCGTAATTGGCATGCTCACGGCCCGGGAAAGGCCTGGCCTGCGGGGCCTCGGGTCCTCGTGCTGGGAGCCGGAATGGCCGGGCTCGTGACGGCCTACGAGCTGGAGCGGCGCGGCTACCGCGTCGAAGTACTCGAAGGCGGTCCGCGCATCGGCGGCCGCGTGCACACCCACCGTTTCGGCCCGGGGCCCGGTGCGCCCGCCGTGGAACTGGGCGCGATGCGCATTCCCACCCACCACCGGCACACGCTGGAATACATCAGGCTGCTGGGCCTCGAAGGAGAACTCCGCCCGTTCACCACACTCCTGTCGGAGGAGAACGCCTATCTGCGGATCGCGGACGGCTTCGTGCGGATCCGCGACGCGGCCCGGCCGCTGTGCGAGGACTTCCGGCGCGAACTGGCGGTGCACCGGCCCGGGTTGCACCACACCCATGAGGTCACGGTCTTCGGGGCGTGGCTGACCGCCGTGGTCGACGCCATAGCGCCGCCCGACCTGCGGGAGGCGCTCCGTGACGATCTGCGCCGCCAGCTCCTCGACCTGGTCGCGGGCGTCGATCTGCTGCCGCACCTGCGGGGCGCGGCCGGGGACCGGGTCGACCTGCACTCGCTCTTCGCCGCGCACCCGGGCCTGCGCGCGGGGTGCAGCGGGCGGCTCGGCACCTTCCTCGACGACATCCTCACCGAGACCAGCCCGGCGCTGCTGCGGCTGCACGGCGGCATGGACCGGCTCCCGTACGGGCTGGCGGAGCGGCTCACGGGCCCGGTGCGGCTCGGCCACCGGGTCGTGGGCCTGCGGGTCCGGCAGAACGACGTGCTGGTCCGGGTGCGCGCGGGCGGCCGGACGACGGTGCGGCACGCGGACTTCGCCGTCTGCGCGCTGCCGTTCCCGGCCCTGCGGCGCATACGCCTGAGCGGACTGGACGCCGACAAGCTGGCGGTGCTGGACGCCGTGCAGTACTGCCCGGCCACCAAGGTGGCGTTCCACTGCCGGGAGCCGTTCTGGCGGGCGTACGGCATCGAGGGCGGGGCCTCGTACACCGGCGGGAGCATCCGTCAGACCTACTACCCGGCCGTGGACGGCATACCGGGGCGCGGGGCCGCGCTGCTGGCCAGCTACACGATCGGTCAGGAGGCCGCGCGGCTCGGCCGGATGTCGCCGCGCCGCCGGCACCGGCTCGTCCTGGAGGAGCTCGGCGCGGTCCACCCCGAGCTGCTGCGGCCCGGCATGGTGCTGGGCGCCGTGAGCACGGCCTGGGGGGACGGCTCGCCCTGGAGCGCCGGATGCACCACGCGCTGGGGCAAGAGCACCGACGAATGCGAGGCCGAACGGGCCCGCGCGGCGCGGCCGGTGAACCGGCTGTTCTTCGCGGGCGAGCACTGCTCCACGGCCCCGGCGTGGATCGAGGGAGCGGTCGAATCCGCACTGGAGGCCGTCGACGGACTCGTCGCCCACGGCGCGGGCCGCCGGGCGGGCGTATCAGGCCACCACGACCCGGCGGGAGCCCTGTGATGAGCGTGTTCGACCTGCCGCGGCTGCACTTCGGCGGGACCGCGACGACCCGGCTGCCGACCGGCCCGCGCTGCGGGCTGATCGACCTCGCCACCCACCGGGCGCTGACCGACGACGGCCCCTTCCCCACGGACCGGCCCGCCGCCGAGTACCACGCCTTCCTGCACCGCCGCGGCCCCCGCTTCGGCAGCGACGGACGGCCGGACGCCGAAGGGGAGTTCAGCGGCGCGAAGGGCTGGAACTTCGACGGCAACGGCCACTTCTGGCTGGACGCCCGGGTCACCCGTGCCGAGATCCCGGACGGGCGGGCCGGCCCCGCCGACCCCGTCATCGGCAGCAGCGTCGACGTCTGGGGCCACTACAACCCCTATCTGCGCACCACCGTCAACCGTGCGCGGATCCTCGACGTGGACCCGGCCTCCCGCTGGACGACGGCGCTGATGGTCGGCCGGTTCGGGCTGGGCCGGCGCGGCCGCTCGCACGACGACGGCTACCTCTTCACCGGTGGCGTCAGCGGCCTCCACCCGCCGCGCTGGGCCGACTTCGGACACATCCGGGACGTCGGCGACCACTTCCTGGCCCCGCAGCTGCGCTACTGCGCGGTCCACCAGTTCGTGGTGCCCGGGGGCGAGCTCGACTGGCTCCCGGACGCGGGGCGCTCCCCCGCCGTGAGCGCCCTGCGCGCCGCGCTGGAGGCCGGCGCGGACGGCGTGGTGGTGCAGCTCGCGCTGGACGACATGGCCTCGCCGCGAGTCCCCGACGCCCCCAGCCTGTGGCGGGTGCGGGGCACGGTCGCGCCCTGGCACGCCCATGAGCTGCGCACCTACCCCGCGGGACGGCTGCTCGTCCCCCGCCCGTACGCCCCCCTGCACCATCTGACCGTCGAGGTGGCACGGGGCCGCGCCGTCCTCAACATGCTCTCCGCCGTGCCCCTCGCCTCCCGGGCGCCGGAGCCGGGCCCGGGCCCGCTGCACCGGCTCGGTCCGCCCCTGGACGCCGGTGAACTGGAGCTGCGCACGGCCGGTTCGGGCCGGCTCATCGCCCGGGTCCCGTCGGAGGCGTACCTCTCGGACGCGACGTGCGGGATCGTCACCGTGCCCGCCGAGCACGGCTGGCAGGAGGCGGAGGAGCAGGCGCTGTATCTGACCGGCATCGGGGCGTCGGGCAGGCGCGAGACGCTGCTGACCGAGCGGGAGATCAACATCCAGACGGACGAGGCGCTCCTGGTCCTGCACCACCGCGACCGGGCGCGCGGGCACGACCACGCCGTGCGGGTGCCGCTGCGCGCTTACGTGCGCGGCCGCCCGGCGAGCGCGGGGAAGGTGTACGTACGGCAATACTTCAACCCCCGCGCCCTGCCCGGCAACAGCACGGCGGGCGCGTCCACGGCGCTGTGCGGGGACGCGGTCGTCCTCGGGGCGCGCGGGTCGGACGCGTACGCCCCCGAGTGCGTGGTGGAGACCGACGAACAGGGGCACGGGCTGCTCACCCTGCGCGGCGAACGGGCGGGCACCTGCCGCGTGCTGCTCGCCGCCGGACCGGCCGATCTGCCGCCCGTCGACCCGAACATGCCGGGCTCGGCCTGGAGGACGTACGACGACGAGGACGCGCTCGGCTACTGGGCGGGCGCCGGGTCCCTGGCCGTACGCGTCCTGCCGGACGACTGGCACCTGGACGACGTGCCGCGCGAGGAGGTCGGCTTCGAGCTGCTGCACCGGGAGGTCTTCGCCTACTACGAGCACATCTCCTCCTTCATGCGCTCGGAGGTCTTCAGCCTCGCCGACCGCTGCAAGGTCGAGACGTACGCCGAGCTGGTCTGGCAGATGTGCGATCCGGCGAACAAATCGAAGACGTACTACATGCCGCCGACCCGCGACCTCTCCGACCCCAAGGCCCGGCTGCTGCTGGCGTATCTGCGCAATCTCCAGGCGCGCGTCCGCCCGCCCCTGACCGCCCCGGGGCCCCTGTCCGCGGAACCCGCGATCACCACGCGGGGCGAGCTGTGGGCGGTGCTGAAGCAGGCGGCCGCACTGGAACTGGCGGTGATGCTCCAGTACTTGTACGCGGCGTTCTCCGTACCGACGCACGGTGCGGGGCTCGCGTACGTGCGCCACGGCCGGTGGACGGCACAGCAGCTGGAACTCGCGTGCGGCGGGGGCGGGACGACGCTGGACGACGGGATGCGCGGCAGCCTGCTGACCGTGGCCCGCGAGGAAATGATCCACTTCCTGCTGGTGAACAACATCATCATGGCGATGGGCGAGCCGTTCCACGTTCCGCTGATCGACTTCGCGACGGTGGGCGGCGAACTGCCGGTCCCGCTCGACTTCGCACTGGAGCCGTTGGGCGTCGGCAGCGTGCAGCGCTACATCGCCATCGAGCAGCCCGCGGCGCTCGTCCCGGAGATCCGGCGCGACCTCGGGCCCGGCGCCCCGGGGCGGGCCGGGGGCTTCACCTGGACGTCGGTCAGCGAGCTGTACGCGGGGGTGCGCGAGGGGCTGCGGCGCGTCCCGGACCTGTTCCTGGTGGAGAAGGGGCGCGGCGGCGGCGAGCACCACCTGTTCCTGCGGGAGTCGGTCAACACCGCCCATCCGGACTACCAGTTGGAGGTCGACGACCTCTCCAGCGCGCTGTTCGCCGTGGACCTCATCACCGAACAGGGCGAGGGCGGGACAGGCCCCGTCGGCGGAGGTCCGTCGGAGATGTCGCACTTCCGGACCTTCCTGCGGATCGGCGAGCTGCTCACGACCGAGCGGGTGCCCGGCCCGTACGGGCACCCGGTGCCGTGGTCCCCCGCGTACCCGGTGCTGCGCAACCCGACGCTGAAGGCGGGCGACGGGGCGAGGAGCGCGATCACCGATCCCGAGGCGCGGGCGGTGGCGGGGCTGTTCAACCGCTCGTACCACCTGATGCTCCAGCTGATGGCGCAGCACTTCGGTGAGAGCCCGGACGCGAGTCTGCGGCGGTCGAAGCTGATGAACGCCTCGATCGACGTGATGACCGGCATGATGCGCCCGCTCGCCGAACTGCTCGTCACCATGGACTCGGGGCGGCGCGGCAGGACGGCGGGGCCGACGTTCGAACTCGACGCGGTGCCCGCCGCGTATCCGCGCCCAGACGTCGCGCGCCGCTCCCTCGCGCTGCGCTTCGCCCATCTCGCGACGGCGGCACGCAAGTGCGGCCCCGTGCCAGGACAGGTCCCCGAAATGATGGCGTTCTACGCCGAATCCCTCGGCCGGGCGGCGACCCCGTGACGGCCCGGCGGTGCGTGATCACAAGGCGAGGTGCGCGGTGACCGCCGAGGCGCCGGGGCCGTTCCGTACGGCGGACGTCCCGCTCACGGACCCCTATCCCCACTACCGCCGCTACCGCGAGAGCGACCCGGTGCACCTCGGGCCGGACGGCAGCTGGTACGTCTTCCGCCACCGCGACGTGGCGCACGTCCTGGCCGACCGCCGCTACGGCCGCGGACCGCGGCCCTCCCGGATCCCCGCCGACTGCCCGCACTTGAGGCGGACCGTGGTCAACTGGATGGTCTTCATGGACCCGCCGCACCACACCGAGGTGCGCGCCCTGGTGGCCAGGAGCTTCACGCCGCGCATCGTCGAGGCGCTGCGCCCGCGCATCCGGCGGCTGGCGGCAGAGCTCGTCACCGCGCTCGCCGAGGAGCGCGAGGCCGATCTCGTGGACCGGCTGGCCGCCCCCTTCCCGCTGCTCGTCATCAGCGAACTGCTGGGCGTGCCGCGGGAGGACCGCGCCTGGTTCCGCGAGCGCGCGGTGGGCCTCCAGCAGGCGACCGGCGCACGCGTCGCCCGCAGGGCCGACGGCTTCGCCGTCGCGGACGCCGCCGCCCGCGACCTGGACGCGTACTTCCGCGCGGAGCTGGCCCGGCGCAGGGCGCGGCCCGCGTTCGGTGCGGATCTGATCGGAGCCATGCTGGAGCACGGCGGTGCGGCCGCCGACGACGACACCCTGGTGGGCACCTGCATCCACCTCCTGACGGCGGGGCACGAGACGACGACCAATCTGCTGTGCAAGGGGCTGCTCGCCCTGTTCGCCCACCCCGAGGAACTCGCGGCACTGCGGGCGCGGCCGGAGCTGACGGCCGGCGCGGTGGAGGAGCTGATCCGCTACGACTCCCCCGTGCAGATGATCACCAGGCATGCCGGAGAGGCCGACCGGCTGGGCGGGCACACCGTCCCCGGCGGCAGCCGCGTCGTCCTCGTCCTGGGCTCGGCCAACCGCGACCCCGAGCGCTTCCCCGACCCCGACCGCCTGGACCTCGGGCGCGACGCGCGACGCCACAGCGGCTTCGGCATGGGCATCCACTACTGCGTGGGCGCCCCGCTCGCCCGCGCAGAGGCGGAGATCGGCCTCACGGAGCTCCTGCGCGGCCTGCCCCGCCTCGCCCCGGCCGACGAGCCGGTCCGCTACGCGAAGGACCTGGTGTTCCACGGACCGGAGCGGATGGTGGTACGGACACGGTGATCCGCCCTCCGGCCCCACACGGCCGGAGCAACAGCGGTCGCGCCGCTCCCCCGTCAGGAGTAACAAGGAGAGGACGGTGGCGCGGAGGAGTGGGGCCCGGATGCAGATCGTTGTCGACCTCAATCGCTGTCAGGGCTACGCTCAGTGCGCGTTCCTCGCCCCGCAGGTGTTCGAGCTGCACGGCGAGGAGGCCCTGATGTTCACCCCCGCCGTCCCCGACGACCAGCGCGAACGCGTCCACAGGGCGGCGGCGGCCTGCCCGGTGCAGGCGATCGTCGTCGGTGAGCGGGCGGGCCCCGGTGTCCGGTGAGCGGTACGACGGCCGGATCGTCGTCGTCGGAGCCTCGCTGGCCGGGCTGCGCGCCGCCGAGACGCTCCGCGACGAGGGGTTCGCCGGGTCGCTGACGCTGGTCGGGGAGGAGCCCCATCTCCCCTACGACAGGCCGCCGTTGTCCAAACAGGTGCTGCTCGGGCGGGTGAGCGCCCAGGACGTCGGGCTGCCGTCCCGCCGCGACGTCGACGCGCGGTGGAAGCTCGGCGTGCGCGCCCGCGGGATCGACCCGGTCGCCAAGCAGGTGCTGCTCGACGACGGCGAGCGGCTGCCGTTCGACCGGCTGCTGATCGCCACCGGAACCCGGGCCCGCGCCTGGCCCGACCCCGCCGAAGCCGCTCTGGACGGGGTGCTGACGCTGCGCACCCGTGACGACGCCGACCGGCTCGCCGAGCGGCTCGACGCCGGGCCCCGCCGGGTGCTGGTGATCGGGGCCGGGTTCACCGGTTCGGAGATCGCCTCCGCGTGCCGGGAACGCGGTCTGGAGGTGACGGTCGCCGAACGCGGACCCGCGCCCCTGGTCGGCGCCCTCGGCGGGACGCTCGGCGCCTTCGCCGCCAGGTTGCAGCGCGCCCACGGGGTGGACCTGCGCTGCGGGGTGACGGTCACCGCGCTGAACGGCGGCAACGGCCGGCTCACCGGCGCCGAGTTCTCCGACGGCAGCCGGATCGAGGCCGATGTCGCCGTGGTCGCCCTCGGCGCCGTCCGCAACACCGAGTGGCTGGCCGGGTCTGGGCTGGCCGCCGGGCCCCGGGGCGTGGCCTGCGACGCGGGGTGCCGCGCCTTCGACATGTACGGGATCGTCACCGACGACGTCTTCGTCGCCGGTGACGTGGCCCGCTTCCCGCACCCGCTCTTCGAGTACCAGATGCTCTCCCTCGAACACTGGGGCAACGCGGTCGCGCAGGCCGAGGTGGCGGCCCACAACATGGTCAGCCCGGGGCCGCGCCGGCGCCCGCACCTGACGGTGCCCGCCTTCTGGTCCAGCCAGTTCGGCCTCAACATCAAGTCCGTCGGCGTGCCGACCTTCTCCGACCAGGTGGTCATCGCGCAGGGCTCGCTGCGGGAAGGCCGGCTGATCGCCGTCTACGGCTACCGGGGGCGGGTCACCGCCGCCGTCAGTGTGAACCGGGCCAAGTGGCTGGAGCACTACCAGCACTTGATCGAGACTGCGGCACCCTTCCCCCCTGGGCCCGGCGCCGCCGACCTGCTCGATACGGGCCCGCCCGTCTCCTCCGACGTACCGGACCCGCAGCACCTCTCGCACGGTCCGACCGTGGCCCTCACCGGCCACCTCCCGGACCGGCGCCTGACCCTGGTGCGGCAGGGCGACTGAGACCACCCACCGTCCGACACCGACGAGGAGCCCCGCGCATGCAGCCCGACACCCTGTTCCAGCGGATCACCGACTACGCGAACCGCGCCGACCCCTATCCGCTGTACGCCGAACTCCGCGAGAACGGCGTCACGCGCCAGGACGACGGCTCCTATCTCGTGGGCACCTACCACGAGATAGCCGCGCTGCTCCACGACCCGCGGATCAGCTCGGACTACCGCAGCCGCACCCACCCCGACGAGGCCATGATCCGGAGAAACGAGCGGCCACCGTCCTTCATCGGCCTCGACGACCCCGAACACGACCGGCTGCGCCGCATCGCGATGCGGCCCTTCGGCCCTCCGCACTCCCCGGGCAGGATCGACGAACTGCACGGTGACATCACCCGCATCGCCGAGGAACTCATCGACGCGTTCCGGGGCGCCGACCGGATCGACATCGTCGACGAATTCGCCTACCCGCTCCCCGTCACCGTGATCTGCCGGCTGCTGGGCGTGCCCCACGAGGACGTACCGCGGATCCGCGCGTGGACGAACGCGATCATCGACAGCTTCGACTTCACGCCCGGGGCGGACCAGGAAAAGCGTCAGCAGGCGGGGCTGGACGCCCGGGACGCGATGGCGCGGTACCTGGGCGAACTGGCCGGCGGACGGCGCGGCCACCCGTCGGAGGACATGCTCTCCGCCCTCGTCAACGACGCCGGTCCCGAGGGGCGGCTCACCGACGTGGAACTGATGGCCACGGCCACCCTGCTGCTCATCGCCGGGCACGAGACGACGGTCAACCTCATCACCAACGGTGTGCTCACACTGCTGCGCCATCCGGACGCCCACAAGCGGTTGCGCGACGAGCCCGGGCTGATGCCGAGGGCCGTCGAGGAACTGCTGCGCTACGAACCACCCGTGCACATGCTCCCGCAGCGCACCCCGCTCGCCGACATCGAGGTCGCGGGCGTCACCGTCCCCAAGGGCGCGCCCTTGATACTCATGCTCGCCTCCGGCAACCGGGACCCCCTGCGGTTCGACGACCCCGACCGCTTCGACCCGGAGCGCGAGGACAACCAGCACTTCGGCTTCGGCAGCGGCATCCACAACTGCTTCGGCGCCCCGCTCGCCCGCCTGGAGACACAGATCGCGCTCGGCGCGCTCCTCCCCTACCTCGACGACTTCCACCTGCTCGACGACCCGCCCCCGTACCGCCGCAGCCCCCTCCTGCGCGGCCCCCGCCATCTGCTGATCGCACGCGGGTAGGCCGCCGTACGCCCTGGCGGCGATGGGCGGCGGCGCACGCGACAGCTCCAGCGCCCGCGCCTGGGTGACGTATCGGGCTCGCCGACTCGCGTCAGGTCATCGGCGTCGCCGCCGCGTCATAAGCGGCATGGGCCCGGGTGATCGCGGTGCGGTGTTCCCCCGCCCAGCGGCCCGCCGCCGTGACGGCGGACCGCAAGACCGCGCTGGAGAACTCCGGCCCCGCCTAGAGATGCGTCGGTGCGAACATCCGCAGTACGGCCGGGAGGACGACCACGGACGGGCCCGGGGCGGCGAGGGCCGTGGCCAGGTCGTCGTGGAGGCGGTCGGGGGTGGTGCGTACGGCGGGGACGCCGAAGGAGGCCGCCAGGGCGACGAAGTCGGGGCGGGTCAGTTCCGTCGCCGTGGCCTCGCCGAAGGTGTCGGTCATGTATTCCCGCAGGATGCCGTAACCGCCGTCGTCGACGATCAGCCAGGTGACCGGCAGGTCGTACTGTCCGGCGGTGGCCAGTTCGGCGATGGAGTACATCGCCCCGCCGTCGCCGGAGACGGCCAGCACCGGGCGGGCGGGGTCCGCCACCGCGGCTCCCAGGGCGGCGGGGAAGCCGTAGCCCAGGCCGCCCGCGCCCTGCGCCGAGTGGAAGGGCGCCGTGCGGGGGTCGAAGGCGGACCAGGCCCAGTAACCGAGGATCGTCATGTCCCAGAAGCTCGGGGCGTCGTCGGGCAGCGCGTCGCGCACGGCGGCCAGCACCCGTTGTTCGGTCTTGAGGTCCTGTGCGTCGATGCGGGCGTGGACCCGTTCCAGCAGGGCACGGGCCTCGTCGGCGGCCGTGCCGCGGGTGCGGCCGGCGACGGTGTCGGCGAGCGCGTCCAGGGCGAGGGCCGCGTCGGCGTGCAGGCCCAGGGCGTGGTGGTTGGACTCCAGTTTGCCGAGGTCCGCCTCGATCTGGATCATCCGGCCGCGCGGGTGGAACGTGTGGTAGTTGGAGGAGAGTTCGCCCAGGCCCGAGCCGACGACGAGCAGGACGTCGGCCTGCTCCAGGAAGTCGGTCGTGTGCCGGTCCTCCAGCCACGACCGCAGCGACAGCGGGTGCTCCCAGGGGAAGGCTCCCTTGCCTCCGAAGGTGCAGGCGACCGGGGCGTCCAGTTTCTCCGCCAGCCTCCGCAGGGCCACGTGGGCGCGGGCCCGTACGACTCCGCCGCCCGCGAGGATCACCGGCCGCTCGGCCGCGTCGAGGGCCGCCGCCGCTTCCTCGATCAGCTCCGGCCGGGGCGGCAGGGGCCGGGGGTCGGCGGGGAGCGCGCGGACGGGCGGGACGCCCGCGGGGGCGAGCAGGACGTCCTGCGGGATCTCCACCCAGACCGGCCCGGCGGGTGCCTCCAGCGCGGAGCGCCAGGCGTCGGCGAGCGCGGAGGGTATCTGCGAGGCGTGCCGTACGGTGTGCACGCTCTTGACGACGTCGCGGAACGACGCCTGCTGGTCGCGGAGTTCGTGCAGGTATCCCTTGCGGCCGCCGCCGAGCCCGGCCGCCGGGATCTGGCTGGAGATGCCGAGTACGGGCACCGACGCGGCGGCCGACTCCTGGAGGGCGGCGAGCGTCATCAGGGCACCGGGGCCGGTGGAGACGAGCAAGGGGGTCACGCCGCCGGTGACACGGGCGTGGGCGTCGGCCGCGAAGCCCGCGTTGTTCTCGACGCGCAGGCCCACGTAGCGCAGCGCGGTGCGGCGCAGCGCGTCGAAGAGGCCGAGGGCGTGCTGGCCGGGCAGTCCGAAGACGGTGGTGGCACCGAGCGCCGTGAGCGATTCGAGGACCAGGTCTCCGCCGGTGCGGGTGGGGTGCGCGGTGCTCATGGGCGTGCTGCCTTCCGGGGTGCGGTTGCGGTCCTGGCTTGACAGGGATTGTGCCAGTGGGCCGGGCGGGGGCGTCCTCAGAGCTCCGTGCGGGACCTGCCCAGCTGACCCGTGCCGGAGCGTACGGCCCAGAAGAAGACGGCCAGCGCGAAGGCCGCGACCGTGAAGGAGTCGTAGGGCGCGGGCAGCCGGCCCGAGCCCTTGAAGGTGCCGAGCCAGGACAGGGCGGTCAGGACCGTCAGATGGACGACCAGCCAGGCGCCCGTGCGCAGTTCGGTCAGGAGCGGGGCGTCGTCGGGGACGGACCGCCGCATCGCCAGGAAGATCAGCAGGCCCGCCAGCACGAGGGGCAGGGCCAGGCGCAGGTCGTGCCAGCCGGACCAGTACACGAACTCGCTGGACACCACGAAGCTGACGGGCGCGATCCAGCGCAGGCCGGGCACCCAGCCCGCCAGGCCACCGCCGTCCGGGTCGGCCCGGAAGACGGCGGCGGCGACCGCGGAGGCGGCGTAGATCAGGAGGTACATGTCGCCCATGACGCTGACGATGTGCTGCCAGCCGCCGAAGGGCAGCAGGAAGATCACAATCACGGCGAGGTTCAGGGCGAGGGCCCGGTGCGGGATGCCGTAGCGGGGGCTGACCTGCATGAAGGCGCGGGGGATCGTGCGGTTCTTGGCGAGGGCGTAGGTGTGGCGGGCGTCGAGCGCCACGCCCACGTACGCCGAGCCGCCGGGCGAGACCACCGCGTCCGCGTACAGCAGGCTGGAGAGCCAGTGCAGGTTGAGGATCAGGGCCAGCTGACCGAACGGCGACTCGAAGCTGACGCCCTGCCAGCCGTGGCCGAGGAGGTGCTCGGGGACGGTGAAGAGGAAGGCGAGTTGGAGGGCGAGGTACATCAGGACCGCCAGGCCGATGCCGGTGAGCACGGAGGCGGGGATGGTGCGGCGGGGGTTGCGGGTCTCGCCGGAGAAGTCCAGCGGTGCCTGGAAGCCGTTGACGGAGTAGACGATGCCGCCGCCGGCGAGCGCGGACAGGCAGGCGGCGTAGCCGTACGGGGCGAATCCGCCGTGGTCGGTCAGGCGTCCGGAGTGCCGGCCGGAGGCGAACAGGGCGATCACGGTGATCACCGGCACGACGATCTTGAAGACCGAGACGAGGTTGTTCAGCCGGGCGAACGCCCGGACCGTGAACCAGTTCAGGGCGGTCAGCACCACGCTCAGCGCCACGGCGATGCCCAGGCCGAAGGCGCTGAGCGAGTGGCCGTGGTAGATGTCCGGCAGGTAGTGGTCGGCGTACTGCATGATCGCGCTGATCTCGGCCGCGGTGCCGCCCACGGACAGCAGGACCGACCAGCCGACGAGCGTGCCGACCAGTCTGCCGCTCGCGTAAAGCGGCCAGCGGACCGTGCCGCCGCCCTCCGGCCGTGACGCGCCGAGCTCGATCATGACGAGGGCGACGAGGCCGCAGAGCAGGCCCGCGCCGACCCAGGAGAGCAGCGCCGCGGGTCCGGCCGTCTGGGCGGCGTACATGGCGGCGAAGAGCCAGCCGGAGCCGACGATGTTGGAGAACCCGATCGCGGTGAGGCCCCAGAACCCGAGGTCCCGGTGCAAGCGGCGCTCCTGAACGAGCACGGGCGGCGCGACGGCCTCACCCGTCATCTGACGATCCGACACGACGGCCTCCTCGTTCACTGATCCGGCGACAGAAACGGATTCTCCCCCTGTCGCCCGCGCTCGCTGCCGGGCGCTCGCACTCCAGTCAAAAGATGGCAATGGTTTTCACTCATGATTGATATGAAAATCATTTCCATCTAGCGTGGACTGTCGTCGCACCCGGAACACCGCGGCCCTGCACGTCCGGTACCACCCGAAGGAGCACCATATGTCCGCCGCCCCAGTCCCCCGCCTTCCCCGGCCGTCCGTACGGACCGTGTTCGCTGCCGCCCTGGCGACCCTGACGGCCGTGACCGCGACCGCCTGCTCGACCTCCTCCTCGAAGACGGCGGACACCGCATCGACAGGCGACGGCTCCGGCAAGGTGATCCAGGTGGTGGCCGCGGAGAACTTCTGGGGAAGCATCGCCACCCAGCTCGGCGGCAGCCACGCCCACGTGAGCAGCATCATCACCAACCCCGCCACCGATCCCCACGACTACGAGCCGACCTCCGCCGACGCCCGTACGGTGGCCGGCGCCCGGTACGCGATCGTCAACGGCATCGGCTACGACGCCTGGGCCGACAAGCTGCTCGCCGCCAACACGGCCGCAGGGCGGACCGAGTTGAAGGTCGGCGACCTGGTCGGGGTCAAGCCGGGCGGCAACCCGCACCGCTGGTACGCGCCCGGCGACGTCCACAAGGTGATCGAGAGGATCACCGCGGACTACAAGAAGGCCGATCCGGCCGACGCCACGTACTTCGACCAGCGGAAGACCGCCTTCGAGACCAAGGACCTGGCCTCGTACGACAAGCTCATATCGGACATCAAGAGCAAGTACCAGGGGACGCCCATCGGCGCCTCGGAATCCATCGTCACGCCGCTCGCCGAGGGGCTGGGCCTGAAGATGCTCACCCCCGGGACGTTCCTCGACGCGATGAGCGAGGGCACCGACCCCACGGCCGAGGACAAGGCCGCCATCGACGAGCAGATCAAGAACAAGCAGATCAAGATCTACGTCTACAACAGCCAGAACTCCACGCCGGACGTGCAGGCACAGGTCAAGGCGGCCAAGGACGCGGGCATCCCCGTGGCCACCGTGACCGAGACCCTGGCCCCCGCCGACGCCACGTTCCAGCAGTGGCAGACCACCCAGCTCCAGGGAATCGAGCAGGCCCTGGCCAAGGCCACCGGGCGGTGAACCGCGCGATGCCCACGACAGCGAAGTTCCACGACGCCGGGGCCGACAGCGGGGTTCGGCGGCCCCGGACGGCGGGCCGTGCCGAGGTGGTGCGGGACGGGAGCGAGCCGGTGCTCGACCTGCGCGACGTGGCCGTCCGCGTGGGCGGCCGCACCCTGTGGTCCGGTGTGAACATCCGCGTCGGCGCGGGAGAGTTCACCGCCGTCCTCGGTCCGAACGGGGTCGGCAAGTCCACCATGATCAAGGTCCTGCTCGGCGCACTGCCCGCCGCGCAGGGCGAGGTCCGGGTCCTCGGGGCCCGTCCCGGGCAGGCCAACGACCGCATCGGCTACCTGCCGCAGCGCCGTAGCTTCGACGCCTCGATGCGCATCCGCGGCATCGACGTGGTCCGCATGGGCCTGGACGGCGACCGCTGGGGCGTCCCTCTGCCGCTCCCGACCGCCCGGCGCCGGGCCGCCCGCGAACGTGTCGCCGAAGTCGTCGAGCTGGTGGGGGCGTCGGCGTACGCGCACCGGCCCATCGGGCAGTGCTCGGGTGGCGAGCAGCAGCGGCTGCTGATCGCCCAGGCTCTCGTCCGCCGCCCCCGGCTGGTGCTGCTGGACGAGCCCTTGGACAGCCTCGACCTGTCCCATCAGAGCGCGGTCGCCGCGCTCATAGGGCGGATCTGTCATCACGAGGGCGTGGCCGTGGTCATGGTCGCCCACGACGTGAACCCGATACTCCACCACCTCGACCGCGTCGTGTACCTGGCCGCGGGCGGGAGTGCCACCGGGACCCCGCGGGAGGTGATCACCTCCGGGACCCTGACGGGGCTCTACGGCACGCCGGTCGAGGTGCTGACCGCCTCCGACGGCAGGCTGGTGGTCGTCGGCCAGCCGGAGGTACCGGCGCCGCACACCGGCCGGCACGCGCCATCCGGTGGTGGCCATGCTGTCGGCTGACCCCGCTTCCCCGGCCTGGTCCTGGGACCTCGTCGGAGACTTCCGGCTGATGTGGTCGTACCCGTTCATGGTCAACGCCTTTCGCGCGGGCGCGATCGTGGCCGTGGTCTCCGCGGTCGTCGGATGGTTCGTGGTCCTGCGGCGGCAGACCTTCGCCGCCCACACCGTTTCCACCGTCGCGTTCCCCGGCGCCGCCGGGGCCGTCCTGCTCGGTGTCGGCGCGGTCTACGGCTACTTCACCCTCTGCGTCGCCGCCGCCCTGGTCATCGCCGTGCTCCGGGGCGGCGGCGACCGCGAGGAATCCGCGCTGACCGGTACGGTGCAGGCCTTCCTGCTCGCCTGCGGCTTCCTGTTCATCGCCCTGTACAAAGGGCTGTTGGGCGGACCGCAGGCGATCCTGTTCGGCACCTTCCTGGGCATCACCGCACACCAGGTGAGCGTGCTGCTCGGCGTGAGCGTCGTCGTGCTCGCGGTACTGGCGCTGATCGGGCGGCCGTTGCTGTTCTCCTCCGTCGACCCGCAGGTCGCCGCCGGACGCGGCGTCCCGGTGCGGGCGCTGTCCGTGGTCTTCCTGGTGCTGCTCGGGGCGGCGACGGCGGAGGCCGGTCAGATCACCGGGACCCTGCTGGTCTTCGCCCTGATGGTGATCCCCGCCGCCACGGCCCGGACCGTCACCGCCCGCCCGGCCGCGAGCCTCGCCCTGGCCGTGCTGCTGGCCTGCGCGGCCACCTGGCTCGGGCTGGTCGCCGCCTACTACTCGCCCTACCCGCTGGGCTTCTTCGTGACCTCGTTCGCCTTCGCCGGATACCTCCTCGCGCTGGGTCTGCGCGCGCTGCACGGCCTGCTCGGAAGGACCCGCGTTCCCCTGCCGGCCGAGGAGGCCGCCCGATGACCTTCCTGTCGGCAGGCTCGCCGCTGTCCCAGCCGTTCTTCCAGCACGCCCTGCTCGCCGGAACGTCGATCGCCGTCGCGTGCGGGCTGGTCGGCTGCTTCCTCGTCCTGCGCGCCCAGGTCTTCAGCGCCGACGCGCTCAGCCACGTCGCCTTCACCGGCGCCATGGCCGCCCTCGCCCTCGGCTACGACCTGCGCCTCGGGCTGTTCACCGGAACCATCGCCATCGCGCTGCTCTTCGGCACCCTCGGGCGCGAGGCCCGCCCGGACGACGTCGTCATAGGAAGCGTCTTCTCCTGGATCCTCGGCCTGGGCGCCTTCCTCATCACCCTCTACACCACGTCCCGCAGCACCACCGACGGCAGTGCCGGAGTCAGTGTCCTGTTCGGATCGGTCTTCGGTATCTCCTCCGCCCACACAGCCACCGCCGCTCTCCTCGCGGGAGGCATCTGCCTGGTGATGCTGCTCATCGCCCGGCCGCTGCTGTTCACCACCGTCGACGAGGCCGTGGCCGCCGCCCGGGGGGTTCCCGTCCGACTGCTCGGCCACGGCTTCCTCGCCGTGGCCGGAGCCGCCGCCGCCGAGGCCACCCAGGCGGTCGGCTCCCTGCTGCTGCTCGGTCTGCTCGCCGCGCCCGCCGGGGCCGCGATCCGCCTGACCGACCGGCCGTACCGGGCGCTCGCCCTGTCCGCCGGCCTGGCGGTGCTGGAGATGTGGGCTGGGCTCTTCGCCTCGTACGCCATACCGAAGATGCCGCCCAGCTTCGCCGTCATGGCCGCCGCCACCGCGGTCTACGCGGCCACTTTCCTGGTACGGCGACCCACCACCCGCCCACGGGTCGGCACCGCGCCCCCCGTGGGCGCATGAGCGAAGGAACGGCGATGGCAGGCGACCGACCGCGCGTCGCACCACCGCAGGATGTGGCGCTGATCGGACGCTCCACGCAGCAGCGCGCCACAGTCCTGGCCGCGCTCGTCACGGCGGAAGGCTTCGTCAGCGCCCGGGCCTTGTACAACCGGCTGCTGAACGGCGGTTCGCCCGTCGGCCTCTCCACGGTCTACCGCACGCTGACCGCGCTCGCCGCGGCCGATCGCGCCGATGTCGTCCGCGACACCAACGGCGAACGCCTCTTCCGCTACCGCCCCGGCCCCGACCACCGCCACTACCTGATCTGCACGGAGTGCGGCCTCAGCCTGCCCGTCGACTCCGGCCCGGTGGAGAAGTGGGCGGAGAGGATCGCGAGGACATCGGAGTTCGCGAACGTCCGGCACACCGTCGAACTCGCCGGTGTCTGCCCCGACTGCGGCCGCAGGCACGTACGGGCCCCGTGACGGGGCGGACACCGCCCCGTCACGGAACGGTCTAGCCCAGTTCGAGGCTCGTGACGCCGTGGACGCGGTCCTCGCGCGTCGGGGGTACGGGGCCCGTGTACATGCGGACCGTGTGGGAGCTGGGGGTCAGGCCGCGGGACGTGGCGAGGGCCGTGGCGGTGCGGTGGGGTTCGGGGATGTCGATCCAGACCTCGTCGTCGGGGCCGAGGTGGGCCGTGAGGGCGTCGAACAGCGCTTCCGCGCCCTGGGGCGTATCGGCGAACAGCGGGCCTATCCGCCGGCCGTCGCGCGCGGGCCGGATCACTCCGTAGCCGGTGACCCGCCCGTCGTCCAGGTGGACGTAGGCGGTGTGGCCGGGGGCGGTCAGCCAGCGGGCGAGAAAGGCGCGCCGCTCGGCGGGGAAACACTGCCGGTCGTACGTGGCGACGGCGTCGAGGTGGGCCGAGGTGACGGGGACGACGGCCGTCGTCGCCGGAGCCGTGGCGCCGCCGGGGCGGCCCGCGTAGCGGATGGTGGTGTAGGCGGTGGCGAACCCGGCGCGCGCGTAGGTGGCTTGCTGGGCGGGCACCGCGTCCAGGCCGACCGTACGGGTCCCGGCGTGCGGGAACGCGGCGCGCCAGGTGGCCAGGCCGCGCCCCTGGCCGCGGTGGTCGGGATGGACGAGGTAGTAGCCGAGGAAGGCGTAGTCCGGGGAGTAGGTGACGACCGAGACCGCGGAGACGATCCGGTCGCCGAGGCGGCCGATGAAGAAGCCGGCCGGGTCGGTGGGGTGGAAGCAGGCGAGGTCGCCGGTGCCGGGGTTCCAGCCTTCCGCGGCGGCCCACTCCGCGACGAGGTGCCAGTCGTCCGGCGTGGCCCGGGTGACGGTGAAGGCGTCGGGGGCGCCGGGCGCGGGAGTCTCGTCGGAGGTGCGCGGGTGCGGGAGTCGGCCGAGGGGGTTCATGCGGGTTGTTCGTTCCTTCCCGGAAAGGTGACGGAGTGGTCGGAGAGGTCAGATGAGGTCCATCGCGGCGACCTCGTCGGGCCGTCCGTAGCTGACGGGCCCTTGGAAGCGGCGGCGGGCGCTGGCGAACCACCAGACGGTGGCGATCAGCAGGACGGCACCGAGCGCGATCGGCGCGTAGTTGAAGGAGGTGACGGTGAGCGGGGAGGCCTGGGGCAGCATGAACAGCACGTTGCTGATCACGATCCAGGTCACGGCGACGCGCGCGATGGGCTTGCCGTAGCGCCCGAGGTTCCAGGGGCCGGGCTCGAAGCTGTCGTCCAGCCGCAGGCGCAGGAAGATGGGGACGCCGTAGGCGAGGAAGAGGCCGACGACGTTGACGCTCACGACGGCGGTGAACGCGGTGTGGGACCACCAGCCGGGCAGGACCAGCACCAGCGGGCAGGCGGCGGCGAGCCACACGGCCTTGACGGGGGTGCGGGTGCGCGAGGAGACCGAGTGCCACCAGCGGGAG
Source organism: Streptoverticillium olivoreticuli subsp. olivoreticuli (assembly GCF_003391135.1). GTDB lineage: Bacteria > Actinomycetota > Actinomycetes > Streptomycetales > Streptomycetaceae > Streptomyces > Streptomyces blastmyceticus. The sequence continues at coordinate 1,387,203 of NZ_CP031455.1, forward strand.
CCGGGCATCGCCCCGTCCCGGGAGAAGGCGAAGATCTGGCGGGTGTTGCTGGTCATGTTGGCGAGGCCGCAGAAGAGCATGGCGCCGATCACGATCAGCAGGAGCAGCCTGGCGGTGCCCATGCCGAGCGCGTCGACGAGGATCTGCACCGGGGGCGCCGACGCGTCCGCTTCCCCGTCGTAGTCGCGGATCGCGTAGACCAGGGCCAGCATGAGGATCAGTCCGGTGAGCGCGGAACAGACGATGGCGCGCATGATGCCGCGGGGCGCGTTGACGGTCGCTTTGACGGTCTCCTCCGACATATGGAAACTGCCGTCGAATCCGGTGAAGGTCCAGCTGGTGACGAGCAGACCGAGCATTCCGCCGTAGATCGCGCTGTCGAATCCGGTGTTGTTGACGAAATGGGTCGCGTACGAGACCGGTTGGTGCTGGTCGGGGGTCACCGTGAGCGTCACGACGATCACGACCATGCCGACCAGCAGCCACCATACGGAGATCCGGTTCACCACGGCGACGAGCTGGACCGTATAGGTGTTGGCGAGCGCCTGGAGCAGCAGGATCACGGCGGTGATGCCGACGGTGTGCCGGGGATCGGGGTCGTAGGACGGCCACTGCATGGCGATGAAGGCCTGGATGAAGGTGGCGGCCGCGTAGTTGGTGGCGGCCGTGCCGCCCACCTGTCCCACGAAATTGAGCCAGCCCGTGTACCAGGACCAGGCGCCGCGGTGCCGCTTGGCGAGTTTGCCCGCGGAGAAATACAGGGCGCCGCTGGTCGGGTAGGCGGAGGCGATTTCCCCCATGGCGGCGCCGACGAAGAGGACCATGACGGACACGCCGATCCAGCCGAACACGAGAATCCGCGGGCCGCCGGCCGTCATTCCGAATCCGAAGGAGGAGAAGATCCCGGAAATGATATTGATGATCGTGAAGGATATCGCGAAATTGTCGAAGGCCCGGAACCGGCGGGTCAGTTTCCGCGGGTAGCCCATGGCGTGCAGCGTCGCGTCGTCGTCCAGGGCGAGGGGCGCCGTTTGGCGGCGGGCTCTCATGCGGACGAGGAATGCGGGTTCGGGCACAGCCACAGCCTTTCTGATGGATTGACGGTACAGCCGTCGGGGCGCGCCGGACGGCTCGATCCGGTCGCCGGGACGGTCAGGCGGCGGGGACGGGAAGTCCGCAGAGGCGTCTGACGCGGGTCAGTTGCTCCTCGGGATCGCCGAACGCGCTCCAGGGCATCCGCGAAGCGTACGGGCCCATGGCCGTGAGGACGGCACGCGCCTCGTTCTCACGGTGCGACATGAACAGCGCGTGCGCCAGATAGGCGAGGTCCAGCACCGGGGTGAAGCGGTAGCCGGCCACGTGCGGGAACCAGTTCTCGTAGACCCCCATGGCCGTTGTCCGCCACTGGTGTTGCTCCCATGTGCGGTGCGCCAGCGGAGCGGCCGGGTCGTGGTCCTGGACCAGGGTCACCAGCGGGAGCAGGCGCAACGGCGAGGACGCGGGTGCCCGTTGACCGAGGAACGCGGCCACGTCCCACGCCGCGTTCGCCGAACCGCCGTGCCGGCTGAAGAAGAACGCCAGAAAGCGGTGGTGCGCCTCGCGGTGCCAGGGATCGAGACGGAGGATGCGGGCCAGCAGCGACCAGGGCCCCGGCGGCGCGGTGAGAAGGCCGCGCGGGGCGGGGTCGCGGGGCCGGTGATAGCGGGCCAGCGTCAGCTTCGCGACCAGGGGTGTGGGGTCCGCCGGTGACATTTCCGCGGCGCGTTCGCATGCTGCCAGCGCGATGCGCCCGAGGGCGACGGCGCGCCGGTCGCGTTCGTCGGCGGCGCGCAGTGCCCGCAGCACCGCCACGCGCGCCCAGAGCAACGCGGCTTCCGCGCCCGGCTCTTCGGCGAGCCAGCGCTCCGCCAGATCGGAATCCGCCGCCTCCGACGCGAGTACCGACGACCGGTGGGCCCGCAATCCGAAATCCTCCCGCGCTTCTTCCAGTACGTCGTGTGCGCTCAGGTATCGCCCTGCCTGTACGTCCACGCAGGCGCGCGCCAGTCGATGGTCCCCGGCCGCCGGATGCCAGACGTACTGCCCCTCGAATAATCCAGCGGTCATGCTCTCCTGCCGATCCTGCCGACGACACCGCCCATGCCGAACTCGGCCCGTAACTCTCCCCCGGCCCCTCGGCAGCACGCCACACCCTACTCAGCATCAAGTCGAAACGGAACGGGTCATCCGAATTACCTGGTTCAGCAGCATTTTCCAGGCCCTTCGGAGTTGCGCTCGGACTCTCGCCTTTCATCGATATCGAGTAGACCGCTGGCATATGCCACTCGAATCCCCACGAACACCCGGGAGCGGCCCGCACCGATCCCGGAGGATGCCGGGCGCTTCCGGCGAGCGGCCTGATGGCGCAGGGCCCCGGAACGGCGCAGCGCGGTGGCACGTCCCGTACTGGCGACACGTCGGTGCAGAAGCTCGTTCTCGCTCGGCCCCGCTGCGCCGAGCCCGAAGTAGACCAAGCCGTAACCGGCCGCGGCGAAACCCATGGATACCGCACCTGTGAACACGGCGGTGGCGCCGAGGAGGAGCAGGCCGCTCGCGCTCACGCCGAGGCTCACCAGGACCACGCGCTCACCACTGCCCGTGAACCGGGCGGCGAGCGGTGCGAGATGACTCCCGATGCCTGAGCAGACGAATCCGGCGCAGGCGAGCGCGGCGAAGAGCATGGCACCCGATTCCGGCGCTCCGGTGAAAGCCGCGGCACGGCCGGGCGCAAGGAGTTCGACCGTGGTCAGGGCGCTGCCGGCGGCGCCCGCGCTGAGGAGTATCCGGCGGACGAGCGCGTCGCGTGCGCCCAGCCGCAGTCCGTCCGCGACGGTTACCGGGATGCTCCGGAGTACGGCACGCAGAGTGCTGGGTTGGCGGGGCGGCTCGGGCAGGGCCGTGAGGACGTACAGCACGAAGACGGTCTCGGCCACCGCGCCGAGCAGCGGTGGGACGGAGAGAGGGACTATCAGTCCGGAGGTCGCTTCACTCAGCCGGGCGCCGATGTCGGGGCCGCGGCCGAGCAGCCAGGGAAGGGCACCGCCGACGAGGGTACCCGTGGCGAGTGCGACGGATATCGCGGTGCCCCCGCGAGCCAGGCCCGTGCGCAGCTCGGCGTCGGGGCCGGAGTGGGCCTGGACAGCATCGACGTACCAGGCCTCGGCGGGGCCGCTGGACAGGGCGCGGCCCGCGCCCATGAGGGCCATGCCGAGGGTGAGTGCCCAGGAGGAGGTGCCCAGCCCTTGGAGGGTGAACGCGGCCAGGTTCAGCAGGCCGGCGGAGGCCAGCACGGTGCGGCGCCCCAGTACGTCGCACAGCCCGCCGGTGGGCAGTTCCAGCGCGGTGGCGGCGAGGGAGTGCGCGACGAAGAAACCCGCGACGGCCAGGCCCAAGGGGAGCCAGAACAGGACGCAGGCTGTGACGTAACGGCGGCGCGCGGCCCGTAAGTCCAACGGCCCGGTCACAATGCTCCCTCGGCGTCCGGCGCCACCGGGTCCGGGGCACGGGGTGCGAGGGGCAGTCCGGCGGTGATGAGCACGACGTGCGCGGCACGGGGGTCGGCTTCGTCGCGGGTGGTGAGTTCCGCCAGCTTCCGGTCGAGGGCCTCCCACAGTTCGGCGAGCGACTCTGGGGTCAGGCGGGGCATCGTCGCTGATCCCGGCCGACTCCAGCCATTCCGGGCCCAGCCTCCCGGCGGCGACGTCCGCCTCGTACCGGGCGAGCGATGCCTCCAGGTGCTGGACCTGGCGTGCACGGGAGAGGCCGAGAAAAGCCCGGCTGTCCGGTGAGGTGTTCATCGCCTTGTTGTCCCAGGAGGTCACCGCGTGCACCGCCCGCCAGCGACGCTCCCGCCCGTCACGGTGCTCCGCCTCGGCGACGAACGCGTACTTCGCCAGAACTCGCAGGTGATAGCTGGTCGAAGCGGACGACTCCCCGGTCCTGACGGCGAGTTCACTCGCGGTGGCCGCCCCGTCCTGCCGCAGCAGCCCGAGCAACCGGATGCGCAAGGGGTGTGTGAGGGCCTTCAGGACCCCTTCGAGAGGAACTCTGCCCGGCGCCGCCAGATACGCTGATCGTCTGTCGGACGGGAGGGATCACGGTGAGCCAGTACTTCAGCGTGGGTGACGAGACCCTGTGGAATCCATCCAACGGCGCATCCCGGATGTTCCTGAACCAAGTCGCGATCTTCGAAGTGGAGTTGGGCATCCCGTCCGGCCTCGGCCCCATGGAGGCCGACGAGTGCCAGGTCGACCCGGCCGCCTTCGCGGCTTTCACCGACGCCCTGCTGCATGGCACCGGAAGACGCACCATGCCGTCATACTCGCGCTCTCCGAGGGATTCGTCGCCACCGTGCTGGCCCTGGCCGGACGCGCGGGCGCCGAGGTGCGCTGGACACCACCTGAAGCCGACCCCGGCGAGGGACTCAGAGATGTACAGGCCGGCCCAGCCGTTCCTGCCGCCGTGGATGACGAGGCTTGGAGGGCGGGGCTGCGGGCGAAGTCGCGGGAACTGGACCGATTCATGGCACGCTGATCGGTCCTGAGCCTCCCCCGCAATGCGGCAACGTACAGGCACGCGACAAGCTACGCCTCACCCGGAAAGGAACTGAATGACTGGGATGTCAGAATCGGCTGTGGTGAGCAAAGACTGGTCTCCAGCAGAGTAAAGCCGCTGGTCATCTCCTGTGGTCCCCGCGCATGCGGGGGTGGTCCCGGCGGAACTCTGTCGGGCACTTACAACGAATCGTGGTCCCCGCGCATGCGGGGGTGGTCCCCAGCGGGTCATCACCCCGCTGATCAGTGATTCGTGGTCCCCGCGCATGCGGGGGTGGTCCCTCATGGGACCCAAACCAACCCATGCCCATTCAGTGGTCCCCGCGCATGCGGGGGTGGTCCCTCCGCCCGTCAGGACTTCCTGTCGGACCCCATGTGGTCCCCGCGCATGCGGGGGTGGTCCCGTTTCTCGAAGCTGTGGGAAGAGGAGGGAGACGTGGTCCCCGCGCATGCGGGGGTGGTCCCGGGTCGGGCCGCAGTCCCGGCAAGGAGGGAAAGTGGTCCCCGCGCATGCGGGGGTGGTCCCACATCGAGCAGGACCCCATTCCCGGGACCTGAGTGGTCCCCGCGCATGCGGGGGTGGTCCCTGGATGTTGGGGTACGGGCTCTTGGCGGGGGTGTGGTCCCCGCGCATGCGGGGGTGGTCCCGTCCCCGCTACCTGGTAGGTGTCGTTCGTTGTGTGGTCCCCGCGCATGCGGGGGTGGTCCCTATGCCACACCGAAGAGCGGAATGCAATGGGGGTGGTCCCCGCGCATGCGGGGGTGGTCCCAGTGCCGACTGGCGGACCAGCGCCACAGCGGAGTGGTCCCCGCGCATGCGGGGGTGGTCCCAGGCCGTTCGAAGTGACCTGCTGAGTGATGTGGTGGTCCCCGCGCATGCGGGGGTGGTCCGCGGGTTGCCTGTGAGGGCGCGTTCGGTGAGGCGTGGTCCCCGCGCATGCGGGGGTGGTCCCCGGCGTAGACGCCCCCCCCCAGGTGGCCGTAGCGGTGGTCCCCGCGCATGCGGGGGTGGTCCCACCGCGAGCCGGACGGCCCCGTCGTCGAGGAGGTGGTCCCCGCGCATGCGGGGGTGGTCCCGATCGTGAGGCCATCAGCTGCCGCCTTCGTTGGTGGTCCCCGCGCATGCGGGGGTGGTCCCTACGTTGCGCAGTACGGCAGTTCCGTTGACCTGTGGTCCCCGCGCATGCGGGGGTGGTCCCTGTCCGGCGTGGTCTCGTACACCAGGTACACGGTGGTCCCCGCGCATGCGGGGGTGGTCCCGCGGCAAACGCCGTGGCCCGCGGGTTCGCGGTGTGGTCCCCGCGCATGTGGAGGGGATGAGCCTTCGACAATTCCGTCGCAGCATTCGGCTTTCACTCACCCCCAGCATCCGCAGGGGCGCCGGGAGCAGGGCTCGTGGAACAGCGTTCGATCGCCTGCAGTCGACGAGAGCCTCAAGTTCACGTGCGCTGCCCCGGATGGAGCGCCTGCAGGAATGGTGACGGGGTCCGTGGAGTGGAAACAGGTGCCGCGAGTGGCCAGAACGCGGTAGGTATTGAGTGCGCAGGTGAGGTAGTCGTCGGGGCCCACCTTTCTCATGGCCGGGTCGCGGCTTTCCTCCGGGTGCGCTTCCCAGCCTTCCGGGGTGCGGATCAGGTCAGGGCCGATGATCATCGCTCCGTAGTCGTACTCCAGGCCCTGGGCGGTGTAGATGCAGCCGATCTGTTCATGGCCTCCGTCGCCAGTCGCCCAGTACACGCGACCGGGAACACGGGGCGCGGAGGGTGAGGTCTGGTCGGCGCGGAGGTTCCACGGCCGTTCCCATAGAGACCTCCGGTGGAAGCGGCGGGTGGGCAAGGGCCTCCCACTGCCAGCAGAAGCCGGCCGTTGTGCGGGCACCGTTCCCGGCTTCGGTATGAGTGTTGACCCAGGTACCCAGGGCGCAAGGGTGAGGAGCGACGGTGAGGTCGTAGTCGTTGCCGGTCCACGGCTCAGGGCTGTGTGTGCTGGAGAAGAGGGTGTCGACCCAGCACTGATCGGCCTGTGAGCCACTGCAACGGAATTGGGTGACCAGATCGATGTGCTGGAAGCCGGGTCCCACAGTTCGCGCAGAGTTGCGCTCTCTCCGGGGCTGATGATCTGGCGTTCGTCGTCGAGAACCGCTCGGCACAGGCATCGAAGAAGCCCGGCTCCTGGATCCGCTGCGGAGATGGCCGACGTCTTCGCCTATCTGCTCCGGCTGGCCGACGTCCTGGACCTCGATCTCACCGAGGCCCTGAAAGAGAAGATCGAGATCAACCGCCGCCGCTACCCCACCCACCTGGCCCGTGGCCGCGCTGACAAATACACGGCTCTGGGGGAGAGTCGGTGAAGATCTTTATGCAGCCGGCCAGCAGGGCCAGACGAATCGTCGCCGACCACCCCATGCCGCTTCAGCTCCTTCAGTCGCTCAGCACATAAACGACCACCTGGCCGGCAGGACCACCGGCTGGTGGGCTCCCAGCCGCGAGAAGCACTTCGCCTGGCACCGCGCCCACACCTCCGGCAGCAAGCGCTACTTCATGCAGCAGATCGCCCTACGGCCGCCCCCACCGATTTGGTCGGGGTAGGGATCAGCGGCACAGGCATGACGACGGTGGCGAACACCACTTGGATCGTCGTCTGCACCCACAAGTAGATCGGCGTGTCCGCGGCCAAGAGCAGCCACTCCGGCAGCAGGAGCACCGCTGCCATGATCGCCCGAAACTTCCCCGGCTCCATCCGGTGTCGGGTGAGTCCAGCAGAGATGGCGATGATCAGCGTCGGAAGTCCGACCACCAAGCACATGAAGACTGCCATGTGGAGGTGTTCGAGGAAGGATTCCCAGAGCGGGAGACTCTCGAAGGAGTTGAACTTCGGCTCCAACGCCCTGGGCCCTACCAGCCCTATGAACACCCAGCCCACAGCGAAGACGAACACGTATCCCAGGATGGCTCGGGCCAACCGCCACGCGACTACTCGTCCTGGCCAGGAGATGTAGGCATCGGACATTGTCAACAGCCCCTCGCTCAGCGTCCGTCGGTCCACGCTGGAGGTCGCCCGATGCCGACAGCGACCGGTGGCGGCAATAGCGGAACAGGCATAAGAGCCACGGCGAACACCACTTGCACGCCGATCTGGATGTACAGGATGAGCTGGGTGCCCACGAACAGCAGGGGCCACACCGGGAGCAGGAGCAGGCCCACCATCAGCGCCCTGAACTCCCCTGAGCCCATTTTTCGCGAAGGAGTCCAGCGCTCAAGATGATGACGATGGATGGCAGTCCGATCATCACCAGCATGGTGAGGCCGGCGCCCGATGGCGCAATGCCCGTCAGCCCAGCATCGATTGACGCTCGAGGTGTGGATCGAGAGACATCGCATTCTTCGCCCGATCGAGCGCCCCCTCAGGAGCCGCCCCGCCGGGGTTCTCGGTGGCGAGTGCCTGGTTGAGGGCGGCGAAGGGGCGCATGCGTTCCTCGTAGCGCGCGAACGCGGTGTGGTGGTCGCCGTCCGACCCGGCGAGCTCGTCGGCCAGTACGTACGCGCCGACCAGGGCCAGGCTGGTGCCCTGGCCGGACAGTGGGGACGGGCAGTGGGCCGCGTCGCCGATCAGTGTCGCCCGGCCGGTGGACCAGCGGTCCATGTGGATCTGCGCCATCGCGTCGAAGTAGAAGTCGGGGGCCGCCCACATGGCCTCCAGCAGCTTCGGGGTGTCGCCGCCCAGGTGGGCCATCCGGTCGGCGAGGAGCGACTTCTGCCGCTCGGTGTCGCGGTGGTCGTGGTCGATCGGGTCGGACATGAAGCCGAGGGTGGCCCTGAGCTCGGTGTTGTCGCGCGCCGGATAGACGCAGTAGGTCGCGGCGGTGTCCTGGAGCCACACCTGCCAGTCGTCGAGGCCCAGGAAGTTGTCGGTGGTGAAGACCGCCAGGTGGGAGCCGAGGTGCCGGATGAACTGCGCCTCCTCGCCGAAGGCCAGGTGCCGCACCTTGGAGTGCAGGCCGTCGGCGCCGACGACGAGGTCGAAGGTCCGGGGCCGGCCGTGCTCGAAGCGGGCGTGGACGCCGTCCCGGTCCTGTTCCAGGGCGGTCAGGGAGTCGCCGAAGAGGAACTCGACGCCGTCGCCCAGGTGCCGGTGGAGCAGGTGCGTGAGGTCCTCGCGCAGCAGCTCGATGTCGTCGCTGTCGAGGCGGCCGCTGCTGTACGTCATCTCGGTGGAGCGCCAGAGTTCGTTGCCTTCGCCGTCGAGCATCGACATTCCGCGCATCGTGGTGCGGACCTGCCGCGCCTCCGCCAGGAGGCCCATCCGGTCGAGGACGTCGAGCGCGACGCCGCGAACGTCGATCGCCTGGCCGCCCGGGCGGATTCCGGGGGCGCGTTCGAGCACGGTCGGCGCGAAGCCGTGGTGCCGCAGCCGGTGGGCGAGGGTGAGCCCGGCGACGCCGGCGCCGGAGATGAGAACGGTCTTCACGGGGACTCCTTCGTACGGTGTACGCCTTGAATGTACGACGTACGCACAGGCTGGTACAAGGGCTGTTTTCCGCTCTGCACTAGGCCAGATACGACTGATTCAGCCATCGCCCCTGCTAGCCTCTGCGCTAGTACAGCTCCAGGACAGGGAGAAAGAGACAGAAGATGGCCGCGCACACCACCCCGCCCTACCTGCGCATCGCAGCCGAGATCCGGCGCCGCATCGTCGACGGCGAGCTGGCCCCCGGCGACCGGGTTCCCTCGACGCGCCGGATCGCCGAGGAATGGGACGTCGCACTGGCCACCGCCACGAAGGCGCTGACCACCCTGCGCCAGGAGGGGCTGGTGCGGGCGCAGGAGCGGGTGGGCACCGTGGTGGCGGGCCCGCAGCATCGCGCCGTACCGGCCCGTCCTCGTACAACCGCCGCCCCTGAGCGCGAGCTGACGCGTGAGCGCATCGTGCGCACCGCCATCGAGATCGCCGATACGGAAGGGCTGGCCGCACTGTCCATGCGGGGGGTCGCGGCACGCCTGGGCGCCGCGACCATGTCGCCTTACCGCTATGTGAACAGCAAGGACGACCTCGTGCTGCTGATGGCCGACACGGTGCTCGGCCGGCTGCCCCGCCCTTCCCGGGCCCCCGCCGCCTGGAGGGCCCGGCTGGAGCTGGGTGCCCGGTCGCTCTGGGCGGTGCACCGCGCGCATCCCTGGCTGGCGCACATCGGCCCGCTCACCCGCCCGTTGATGCTGCCCAACTTGATGACCTATTCGGAGCTGATGCTGAGCGCGCTCGACGGGCACGGCCTCGACCCGACGACCATGCTCAATCTGAACGTCCTCCTCTACAGCCACGTCCAGGGGCTCGCCGTGCAGTTGGAGCGCGAAGCCCAGGCCCAGAGCGTCACGGGGCTGTCCGAGGACCAGTGGATGGACACCCAGACACCCGCTCTCGCGGCACTCGCCGCGTCCGGCGACTACCCGACGTTCGCCCGGGTCATCACCGCGCTCACGGAGACCGGCTACGACCTGCACCTCGACGAGCTCTTCGAGATCGGCCTCACGTCGATGCTCGACGGCATGGCCGTCCTCATCGAGGGCCGCCGCGCGCAGCGTTCGCAAGACATCTAGACATGGCTGAAATTCTTTGATCCCGCCGTAAATTGAGCATCGACGAGTGGTTGTTGTCACTGCCATCATGGGCGGCTGATCCTTGCCGATCACCCCCGACAGACAGGAATCACCCATGCTCAGACGGTTGTGCACGTTCGTCGCGACCCTGGCGGTCATCTGGACCATGGCCGTGGGCACCGCCACCGCCCAGGCCGAGCCGGGGAAGCGCGTCTACAACGCCATGCAGATCGTCTTCAGCCCGTCCGCGCCGGACGCCTTCTGCACGATCGGCGCGGTGGGTGGCGACAAGTACGGGCGCAAGATAGCCATATCGGCGGGCCACTGCGTCAACGCCCCGGGCTACGCGGACCGTGACATCCGCGAAGACATCATCCCCGTCTACCACCGGCAGGATCTCGCGTTCGGTCCGATCGGGTACGTGCGGTACTTCAAGGACCGCGAGGGGTCGATGACGGGTCACCCGACCAAGGACTACATGATCATCGAGCTGGTGGCGGGGGTGACGCCCTCCTCACAGGGGCCGCTCCTGAAGCAGACCGGTGAGCTGGAGGTTCCCGGAGGGCGCGTCAGCCCGAACGCCCTCAGCCCCGCGCTCGACAACGAGCGTCTGCTCGGCGCCGACTGGTTCAACAACAACGAGCTCGTCGTGTCGGGTCAGCTCGGCATATGGTACGGGCGCGTCACGAACAACAAGGACGGCATCTACCAGTCCCACGCGCAGCACAAGGCCGGCGACTCGGGCGGGCCGGCCATCTGGCACGTGCCGGGCAGCGAGTACCCCTCCCAGGCCAACGGCTTCCATGCCTCGGGCCCCTGGGCCGGCATCACCAAGGCGATCGTCCTCGGGATTCCGCCGTACGTGTACACCAGCTCGGCGAACATCCTCGCCGACCTGCGCGCCCGGGACGCCGCCGACCCCGCCGGCGTCTACGGCGCGGGCTTCAAGGTGACCACCAACCCGTGACTACCATCCCCTGAGCCGCTCCGCCCCGGGACGCGCTCGGGCCGCCGGGTGCGTCACTCGCGTACGGGCACGGTGTTCGCCACCGCCGTGACGTGGAGTTCGCCGTTGTCGACGAGGTCGCCGAGCTCGATGGTGCGGTAGGTCGTGGCCGCCGGCGGGGTCACCCGCAGATAGGCCGCCTGGCGCGCCGCGCTGCCGGAGTGGGTCCAGGCGACGACGGCCTGGGCCGTGCCGCCGGGTCGGACGCGTACGACCTTGTTGCCCGGGTCGTCGGCGTACCAGGTGTTGCCCCGGATCGCGTGCGCGGACAGCTCCTCGTGCCGCGCGTTCTCCAGTCCCAGGCCCGGGTATCCCCGCAGGGCGCACTCCCGGCCGCCGGTGTTCCTGAACTCCAGCGTGCCCCCTGCATGGTTCATCCCGCCGCCGAGGCGGTTGTGGAACGAGACGCTCAGATCCGCGGCCGCGCAGGTCGCGAGCCCGGCCGCGGCCGTCGGCGCCTCCTGGGCGACGGCTCCGGTGGTGAGCCCGGCGCTCAGCACGACGGCGGCGGCTCCGGCGAGGGCGAGTTTCGCGTTCATGCGGGGTATCACTGTGCGCTCCTTCGTACGGGTGCGGTGCGACCTGATCAAGGTCACGGGCCGCCTACCCCTCGGGCGTTCGCTCGAACACCCGGGGGGCGAGAACCGGCCACGCGCGTCCGCGCTCGACGCGGTGGCTTCCGCCGCTCCCGGCAGGGCTCGCCCCCCGCGCGAGCCCTGCCGGTCGGTGCGGTCAGTCCTCCCGTACGGCCAGGGACTCCAGACCGCCCGGCAGCGGGGTCGTGTGGACGACGCCCAGCCGCTGGGTCGGCCGGGTGAGCGCGACATAGAGGTCGCTCACCCCGAGCTCCGCGGGTTCCGCCACGATCACCGTGTCGAATTCCAGGCCCTTGGCCTGCCGAGGGTCGAGCAGGACGACCGGGCTGGTCAGATCCGGGGCGGGGCCGGTGGAGGCGGCCGGGAGCGCGGCGGACAGGGCCGAGTGGTGCGCGCGAGGGGCGATCACCGCGAGGCGGGCTCCGTCGCGGGCCTCCCGGGCGACGGCGTCGGCGACCGCGCGGGGCAGGTCCCCTGTGCGGTGCGCCCAGGGCCGTACGCCCGTGGAGCGGACCGAGCGCGGCGGCGCGAAGGAGGGGTCCGCGGACCGGATCACCGCCGCCGCGACGTCCATGATCTCGGCGGGGGTGCGGTAGTTGACGCCGAGCCTGACGTGTTCCCAGCGGTCGCCGACGAACGGCTGGAGGATCGCCTCCCACGCGCCGCAGCCGCCCGGCTCCGCGGTCTGCGCCGGGTCGCCGACCAGGGTCATCGAGCGGGTCGGGCAGCGGCGCATCAGCAGCCGCCACATCATGGCGGACAGCTCCTGCGCCTCGTCCACGATGATGTGGCCGAACGCCCAGGTGCGGTCGGCGGCGGCGCGCTCGGCGGCGCTGCGGTGGTCCGCCTCCTCGTGCCGGTCGGCGAGCCGTTCGGCGTCGACCAGGTCGTGGGCGGCGAGCACCTCGGAGTCCTCGTCCTCGCGCTCCTCGAACTCCTGGGTCCGGGAGCCGTAGGAGAGGTCGAGCACGCCCTGTGCGTAGGCGATGCGCTCCTGGCGCTCGGCCTCGGCGACGGCGCGGGCGGCCGAGTCGTCCTCACCGAGGAGTTCGGCGGCCTCGTCCAGGAGCGGGACGTCCGCGGGGGTCCAGGGGCCGCCCGCGCGGCGGATCGCGGCCGCGTCGGCGTCCGGGAGGTGGACGGGGTCGGCGAGGAAGTCGGCGACCAGCTCCTGAGGCGTGAGGAGCGGCCACAACTCGTCCATGGCGGCACGGACTTCGGCGCTGGCCGCGACGGACTTGCCGAGCTGGGCGATGTCGTCGGGGCCGAGGAGGTTCGGCCCGCCGTACGGATCCGCGCCGATGCGGTCGGCCAGCTGGGCGGTCAGCGCGTCGATGACGCGGAAGGCGAAGTACGGGCGGGCGAGGTTGTGCGGCAGGCCGGTGGCGCGCGCCCGGCGCCGGGCCTCGTCCGCGACGGCCGCGTCCAGCCGCAGCTCGCCGTCCTCGTGGTCGATGACCCGTACGGGGTCGGGCAGGGTCTGCCGGTCCGTCACGAAGCGGGCCAGGGCGTCGGCCATCGCGGCGGCGCCCTTGGCCTCGGCGGCACGGGCGGTGTCGGTGCCGGTCGCGGTCACGCCCGGGAAGAGCTCGCCGGGCGTGGCGAGCAGGACGCCCGTCTCGCCGAGCGAGGGCAGCACCTCGCCGATGTAGCCGAGGAACGCCGGGTTGGGCCCGACGATCAGCACGGCGCGGCGGGCCAGTTGCTCCCGGTGGGCGTACAGCAGGAAGGCCGCTCGGTGCAGGGCCACCACGGTCTTCCCGGTGCCCGGGCCGCCTTCGACGACGAGGACGCCGTGGTGGGGCGCCCGGATGATCCGGTCCTGTTCGGCCTGGATGGTCTGCACGATGTCGTGCATCCGGCCGGTGCGCGCCGCGTCGAGCGCGGCGAGCAGTACGGCGTCCGCGTCGGTGCCCTCGTGTCCGGTGCGTCGGGTGTCGGCGAGGTCCAGGATCTCGTCGTGCAGGGCGGTGACCCGGGGGCCTTCGGTGGTGATGTGGCGCCTGCGGCGCAGCCCCATCGGGGTGTGGCCGGTGGCGAGGTAGAAGGGGCGCGCGACCTCGGCCCGCCAGTCGACGATCAGCGGGGTGCGGTCGGCGTCGTCGCGGCGCATGCCGATCCGGCCGATGTGGTGGTCGCGGCCGTCACGGAAGGCGAGGCGGCCGAAGCATAGGCCGTTCTCGCCGGCGTTGAAGGCGGCGAGCAGGCCGGACCGTTCGGCCACGAGCACGTCGCGCTCCAGGCGCGCCTGGAGGGTGTTCCCCCTCGGCGACAGGGCCGCCTCGACCGCCGCTTCGGCTTCGCCGCGCAGTTCGGCGAGGCGTCCGTGGAGCAGATCGATGAATTCCTGCTCGCGACGCATTTCCTCGTTTGACAATTCGACTCCCGCCCGGATATGATGCACTCATAAAGCTTCTCCACGCCCCGAGTTGATCGGGGCGTGGAATTTTCCAATATACGCAGAGAAATACCCCGGCCGTCAATACGGTCCGGGGTATTTCTTTTTCCCGAGGAGACGGGCGGACGCCCGGCGGGCCGGCGTCAGCGGGCCAGGCGGCCCAGCAGGGAGGCCGCGGCGGCGATGCCGAGGAGCGCCGCGAAGGTGAGGACGGCGAAGTCGACGGCGAGATGGGCGGGCGTGCCGATGAGCAGGCCGCGCAGGGCGTCCACCTCGTAGCTGAGCGGGTTGGCCATGCTGACGACCTTGAGCCAGGTCGGCATCACCGCGACGGGGTAGAGCGCGTTGGAGCCGAAGAAGAGCGGCATGGTGATGGCCTGGCCGATGCCCATCAGGCGGTCGCGGGTCAGGACGATCCCGGCGATCGACATGGACAGGCAGGAGAAGAAGGCCGATCCGAGCAGCACCACCACGACGACACCCAGCAGCTTCAGCGGGTTCCAGGACAGGGCGACGCCCAGCACCGCGGCGAGCGCGATGACGACCACGGCCTGGATCAGCGCCTTCAGGCCCGCGGCGAAGGCCTTGCCGGTGACCAGGGCCGCCCGGGGCGTGGGGGTCACCAGCAGCTTGGTCAGGACCCCGGAGTCCCGCTCCCAGATGATCATGATGCCGTAGAAGATGGCGATGAACATCGCCGACTGCGCGATGATCCCGGGCGCGAGGTAGTCGAGATACGGGACGTTCCCGGTGGGGATGGCGCGGATCCGGGTGAAGGTCTCGCCGAAGATCAGCAGCCACAGGGCGGGCTGGACGGCCCGGGTGTAGAGCTCCGTGCGGTCGTGGCGCAGCTTCTGCAGCTCCACCGCGCACATGGCCCACGTGCGGGCCGGTATCACCCGCCAGCCGCCGCGCGGGCGGGGCGGCGTCAGCAGCAGGGCGAAGGGCTGCTCCGACGGGGCGGTGGCGTCAGCCGACGCGGGAGGCGGTGCGGCGGGTGCGGCGGACATCGCGGAACTCCCCTCGCTGCTCGTCGGCTCCGGGCTCGTCCAGTCCGCTCCCGGCGTAGTGCCGGAAGACGTCCTCCAGGGTCGGGGGCCCGGTGTCCTCCCCGCCCGCTTCCCGGCGGTGGGTGACCAGCGCGCTCTTGAGCTCCTCCGGCGTGCCGAGCGCGCGGATCCGCCCCCGGTGCATGAGGGCCACGCGGTCGCAGCGCCGGTCGGCCTCCTCCATGGAGTGGGTGGTGACCAGCACCGTCATCCCGGTGCCGGCGCGTATTCGGTTGATGCGGTCCCACACGCTGTCCCGGGCGATCGGGTCCAGGCCGACGGTCGGCTCGTCCAGGATCATCAGCCGGGGCGCGCTGACCAGGGCCTGCGCCAGCTCCAGCCGGCGGACCATGCCACCGGAGTACGTGGCCACCAGGCGGCCCGCGACATCGGCGAGGCCGACCGCCTCCAGCGCCTGCGCCACGCGGGCGGGGCGTTCGCGGCGGGGCGCGTCGAAGACCCGGGCGAAGAGCGCGACGTTCTCCCGGCCGGTCAGGGTGCCGTCGGCGGACAGCTGCTGCGGGACGTAGCCGAGCAGGCGCCGCACCGCCATCTTCTGGCGGGCCGCGTCGTGCCCGAAGACCTCGACGGCCCCGGGCGGCACGGGCAGCAGGGTCGTGATCGCCCGCATGGTCGTGGTCTTGCCCGCGCCGTTGGGGCCGAGGAGACCGAAGACCTCGCCGGGGGCGACCGAGAGGTCCAGCCCGTCGACTGCGGTGACGTGCCCGAAGGCGTAGTGCAGTCCGGTGCAGCGGACCGCGGGGACAGGGGTGCTCACGGATGCGGTCATGGTGCCTCCCCGGTGTCGCGGAGCGACTGGGCGAGCCTTCGCAGGGCGGGCAGCGCCGCGGCCAGGGCAGCCCTGTCCTCGGCCGCGAGGGTCCGCACCCGCGCGTGGAAGAGCGCGCTGCGCCGGGCGTCCCAGGACCGTAGCCGCTCCCGGCAGGCGGGGGTCGGATACAGCATGGCGACGCGGCCGTCGCGCGGGTCGGCCTCGCGGCGCAGCAGCCCGGCCTTGACCAACTGGTTGACCAGGGTGCTGACGGAATTGGCCGCCAGATAGAGCTCTTTGGCGGCGGCGGAGACCCCTATGCCGGGGCGCTCCGTGACGACCCGCAGGAGTTCGGCCTGGGCACCGCGCAGGCGCGGCTTCGTCAGTCCGGCCCACAGTCTGCGCCGGACCAGTCGATGGATACCCGTCAGGACTCCGGCGAGATCGTCGGAGAGGCCGTCTGCGCTCACTCTTCCAGCGTACCTCTGCATGAGAGGTATTGAAGAGCCCCGGCGGGGGCGCCGCCGGGGCTCGCACGCGTCGGCGGCGTCCCCGTCGATGGGCCCCGTTTTCCGTGAACAGCAGCTTCTTATTCCGCTCGGGTTCGGATCAACGTTTTCAATCTGGGCCAAAAAATAGCAATCGCCGTTCAACGGGCAACCTTTGGAACGGATCACGGCGTCCGTGTGCTCAGGGAAGTCAGCCGTTCCCCGAGGGGCGCAAGAGGGGAAGAGGGGGCAAGCGGTGCTGCGTATCCACTTCACCAGCGAGGACCTGGCCAGGACCCGGATCGCCACGGAACCGGATGTGCTGTGGGAGATGCTGCTGAGCATGCATATGGCGCAGGCCGGAGCGACCGGCCCGGCCGCCGCGGATTTTCTGCTCTGGCGTTCCGCGGTGCGTCCTCGGCTCACCGCGGAAATACCGCACCGGGCCGTGCTGCTGGGGAAGTTGGCGCCGCCGACCGGATATTCCGCGGACTTCCTCACCCCCACGGCCGGGTCGGCCGACATCGATTCCGCCGTCGACGCCGTCCTCGCCACACCACGTCACCGGCTCGGGCGCGACATCGGCCGGCTCGCCGTCACGCGGGGGCCGGTGGACAGCCGGCTCGCCCGGCTCGCCGAGGGCGACACGGAGGCGCTCGGCGCGCTGGGGCAGGGGCTGCGCGCGTACCACCGGCTGGCGCTCGCCCCGTACTGGCAGCACGTGACGCGGCAGATCGCGGCCGACCGCGCGGAGCGCATGGCGGCGCTGGCGGAAGGGGGTACGGAGCGGCTGCTGCTCGGGCTGCACCCAGCCGCGCGGTGGGAGCCGCCGGTGCTCTCGCTGGCCTACCCGCTGTCCCAGGATCTCTTCCTCGACGGGCGGGGCGTGACGCTCGTGCCCTCGTTCTTCTGCTGGGGCACGCCCATCACTTTGAGGGAGCCGGGGGCCGTCCCCGTCCTCGTCCACCCCATCGCCCGCCGGACCGGCTGGATGGACGGCGACCTGCTCGGCCGCACGGTCCCGGCACCGCTGGTGACGCTGGTCGGCCGCACCCGCGCGCAGGTGCTCCACGCAGTGATACACGGCTGCGGCACGGGCGAGCTGGCGCAGCGCGTCGGCATCTCCAACGCGTCGGCCAGCCAGCACGCGACGGTGCTGCGTCACGCGGGCCTGATCGTCACCCGCCGCTCGGGCAACACCGTGCACCACTCCCCCACGGCGCTCGGCAGGGCACTGCTTGACGGAGACGCGCCACGGGCCGCGAGGTGACGGGCGTTCGCCCCGCTCGGGCGGAGGCGGACGAGAGCTGATGCCGTACGGACAGCCGTGCGGCATGATCCGCTGCTACCGTGACAATCGGGGCCGTGCCCCTGAGCCGCAGGCAGGAAGATCCGGATGCCGGGGGGGCCGCCATGTCCAGCGACACCGACGGCCGGCCGGCCGTCGCGCAGATCTCCGGGGCCGGAGCGGCGCGGAGACCACCGGGTGTGCGGCTGCCGGCGGTGGTGCAGACGCTGTTGTTCACGCTGTACCGGCACCGGCTGTTCCCCCTGCTCCGCCGCAGGTACGGGGATGTGTTCACGCTCAGGCTGACCGCGCCGACCCGGCACCTGGTCATCCTGGCCGGGCAGGAGGACATCAGGACGGTGTTCGCAGGCCCCGTGGAAGTGCTGCACGCGGGCGAGGGCAACGCGATCATGGGCCCGGCGCTGGGCGACCACTCCGTTCTGCTCACCGACGAGCACGAACACCGCAGGGCGCGACGGCTGTTGACGCCCGCCTTCACCGGCACGGCGCTGCGCGGCTACCAGGACATGGTCGTGGAGCTGACCAGGGCCGAGGTCGAACGGTGGCCGGAGGGGCAGGCGTTCGGCGCCCACCGCAGGATGCGGGCCCTGACGCTCGAGGTGATCCTCCAGGTGGTGTTCGGGGTGACCGACCGGGCGCGGCTGGCCGCCCTGCGCCCGCTCGTGCGGGGTCTCGCGGACATCGGGCCGGTCACCCTGCTGGGCCTGCCGTATCCCGCGCTCCGGCGCGTCGGGCCGTGGCGCCGGTACGTGTCCTGCCAGCGGCGCGTGGACAGGCTGTTGTACGCCGAGATCGCCGACCGGCGACGGGCCGCGGACCTGCACGGCCGCACCGATGTGCTCTCGCGGCTGCTGCAGGCGGCGGAGGACGAGCCGGGCGGCGGGTTCACCGATCCGGAGCTGCGCGACCAGCTCATCACGCTGCTGCTCGCGGGGCACGAGACGACGGCGACCGCCCTGGCCTGGGCCCTGCACGAACTGGCCCGGCGGCCCGAACAGTTGCGCAGGGCCCAGCGGGCCGCCGACGAGGGCGACGACGCCTACCTCACCGCAGTCGCGAAGGAGGCGCTGCGCCTGAAGCCGGTGGTGCACGAGGTGGCCCGGCAGCTCACCGAGCCGCTGACGGTCGGAGGGTACCGGCTGCCCGCGGGGGCCACCGTCATGCCCGCGATCGGTCTGGTGCAGTCGGATCCGGCGCACCACGACGACCCGGACTCCTTCCGCCCGGAGCGGTTCCTGGACGGGCAGCCGCCGGCGAACACCTGGATTCCGTTCGGCGGGGGCGCGCGGCGGTGTCTGGGGGCAGGCTTCGCGCTGCTGGAGGCGACGGTGGCGCTGCGGGAGACGCTCGTGCGGTACGACGTCCGTCCTGAGCGGCCGGAGCCGGAGGTTCAGCGGGCCCATCATGTGACGCTGGTGCCGGGGCGCGGGGCGCGGGTTGTGGTGACGCGGCGGGTCTGACCATCGCCGGGGACAGTCCCCCGGTCCGGGGTCGCCCGCCGCAGGCGCGAAGTACCCGCGGCTCAGCGGGCACGGGCGGCCAGGACCACGGGGTCGCCCGACAGGCACAGATCGCGGCAACGGCCGCGCTGGACCTTGCCCGACGACGTGCGGGGGATCGTCCCCTTCTCCAGGACGAGGACCTTGTCGGGCGCGTGGCCGAGCTGTTCCCGCAGCCGGGTCATGACCCGCTCCGCGAGAGCCGCGTGGTCGGTCACTCCCCTCGCCGGTTCCACCGCGACGGCCATGCGTTCCGTGCCCGGCACCGCGAACGCCGCGCACGCGGGCCGTACGCCCTCGACCTTGGCCGCCACGTGTTCGTAGTCCTCCGGGTAGAGGTTGCGCCCGGCCACGATGATCATGTCCTTGACGCGGCCGCAGACGACGAGGCCGTCCGGGGTGCGGTAGCCCAGGTCGCCCGTGTGCAGCCAGTCGTCGCGTACGGCCCCGGCCGTCGCCTCGGGGTCCGACCAGTAGCCGCGCATCAAGGCGGGGCTGCGGACCCAGATCTCCCCGACCTCGCGGTCGGCGAGCGGCTTTCCGTCCGGGTCCCTGATCTCGACGCGGACGCCGGGCACCGGGTGGCCGCACACCGCCAGGGTCCTGGCGTCGGGGGCGTCGGGCGGCACCGGCCGGGCGGTTCCGCCCGCCTCCAGCCCCTCGCGGGACACGTGGTCCCAGACGATCCGTTCGGGCACCTCGCCCATGGTGACGGCGAGGGTGGCCTCGGCCAGCCCGTACATCGGGGTGGCGGCCTCCGGCCTGAGGCCGTGGGCGGCGCCGGCCTCCAGGAACTGTTCGACGGCGGTGGCCCGGATCGGCTCCGCGCCGTCGCCGCACACCTGGAGCGCGGACAGGTCGAGGGCGCGGGGCCGCAGACGCATGCCGCGGGCGGCCAGCCCGTATGCGAAGTTCGGGGCGACGGTGCTGGTGGCGCGGTAGCGGGAGAGCGCGTCCACCCAGGAGTCGGGCCGGGAGAGGAACTCCTCCGGTGGCATCAGCACCAGGGGGATGCGGTAGGCCATGGCGGCGAGCGCGGAGATCAGGCCCATGTCGTGGTGGAGCGGCAGCCAGCTCACATGGACGCTGCGGTCGCGCTCCAGCCGGAACCGTTCGCAGCACACGGCGGCGTTGGTCAGCATCTGACGGTGGGTGAGCGCCACGGCCCTCGGCGGGCCGGTGGTGCCGGAGGTGAACTGGAGGTACGCGAGGCCGTCGGCGTCGGCGGGCGCCGGCCCGGTGGTCGCTTCCCGTTCGGCCGCGAGCTGCCCGCAGGTCAGCACCGGCCGGTCCGTGCCGAGTCCGTCGGCCACGAGGTCCGCGAAGGCGTCGGCGACGACGGCGCAGCGGGCGTCCACGTGATCGAGCCGCTGCCGGATCCCGTCGACGGTCTCGGCGAGGGTGGAGACGCGGTGCGGCAGCGGCAGGATCACGGGGACGGCACCGGCCCGCCAGACGCCGAAGAGGGTGAGCAGGAACCCCGGTGAGGTGGAGGACACGAGCGCTACCCGGTCGCCGGGGCCGACGCCCGCCCTGGCCAGGCCTGTTGCCACCCGGCGCGCGGAGTTGGCCAGCAATGCGTACGGCAGCGGTGTCTCCGCGAGGTGGCGGTCGACGACGGTGATCCCGGCCGGGGCGGCCGCGGCTCGCTCCAGGGCCCGGGAGACGGTCGCCGCGCCGAACATGTCCTCGGGCCGCGGATGGTCCATGGTGTGCTCTCCCCCGTTCACCGGGCGTCCTCGGCCAGCGCGCGCAGCTCCCGGGTGAACCGGTCGGCGAGGGCCTGGACGGTGGCGGCGGTGTGCAGGTTGGCGCTGTAGGTCCACACCGTCCTCAGCTCGTCGCCGGAGGTGAACGCCATCACGTCGAGCACCCTGGGACGGTGCCCGCGAGCGCTGCGGTGGTGGCCGAAGGCGGCTGCGACGGGGCGGGCGTCGCCGGTGAAGTATTCGCTGACGTCGCCCCAGAAGTTGAAGCCGATCTCCGGTGCCGGCACGGCGGCGAGCCTCGCCCGGATCCCGGGGTCCGGGTGCAGATGGCGCAGGACTCCGTAGCCGGTGCCCCGGTGAGGGACGGCCCGGATCCGGTCGCGCACCGCCGTGAGATCGCCGGGGCGCAGCACCAGGGGCGACAGGGTGGAGAACCGGGCGACGGTGCGGGAGACGTCCAGGCTGCCGAACGCCTCGTTCCTGCCGTGTCCTTCCAGCTCGACGACCAGGTCGGGCTGTCCGGTCCAGGCGGTGACCGCCCTGGCGAGTGCGGTCAGCAGGATCTCGCGGATCTCGACGCCGTGCTGCCTCGGCAGCCCGGTGGTGAGGGCGGTCGCGGTGGCGCCGGTGATGTCCGTGACGTGGCGTACGGCGGAGGACTGGGTGTTGGGGCCGAGCCGGTGGTCGACGGGCAGGGGTGCGGGCGCGAGGTCCGCGAGCCGTTCCCAGTGGGGCAGTTCGGCCGCGAGTTCCTCGCTCGTGGCATAGGCGGTGAGCGCTTGGGCGCACTGGGGCAGGGAGGCCGTCTTGGCCGGCAGGGTGACGGTCCTGCCCTGTTCCCCGGCGGTGTAGGCGGCGCGCAGGTCTTCGTGGAAGATGCGGGAGGCGTAGTAGTCCATCACCAGCCAGTGGGCGCTGACGAGCAGCCTGGTGCCGCGGTCCGGGCCGAGGTCTAGGCAGGTCAGCCCGACGGTGCGGCCGGTGGCGAGGTCGAGTGCGCCGTGCCGGAGGGCGACGTGGTGGTCGAGGGCCGCGTCAAGCGCGGCGTCGGGGACCGCGTGGAGGTCCACGACGTCGACCGGGGAGGCGTCCACGGCCTCCGGGCCGGGGAGTTCGGCGTACGGGCCGTGCTCGTCGCGGTGGAAGCGGGCGCGGAGCCCGTCGTGGTGGGTGAGGACGTCGGCGAGTGCCCGGCCGAGCAGTTCGGGGTCGAGCGGACGGGCCAGGTCGAAGAGGGGCCACATGCCGTTCCAGTGGCCGGGCTCGGTGAAGTCCTGCTCGAAGAACCAGCGCTGGCCGGGCGAGAGGGCCACGCGGCCGGTGACCGCGGTCTGGGGAGCCGTCGCCGTCGGCAGCCTCCTGGCCACGGCCGCCTGTCCGGCGATCGTGGGGTCGGCGTAGAACTCCTTGAGGGTCAGGTGGAGTCCGTGTTCGGCGGCCTTGGCCACGGCGCGCACGCCGAGCAAGGAGTCGCCGCCCGCCCGGAAGAAGTTGTCGTGGCGGCCGATGTTCCGCGTCGGCAGGACGGCCGCCCAGGCTTGCGCGAGTGCCTTCTCGACAGGGGTCGCGGGCGGCTCGTGCCGCCGGTCGGGTCCCGCCGGGTCCGGGAGGGCGGACCGGTCGACCTTTCCGTTGGGTCCCAGCGGGAGGCCGGCGAGGGTGACGAACGCCGAGGGCACCATGTACGCGGGCAGCCTGGCGGCGAGGTGGGTGCGCAGGTCGTCGGGGCGGGCCCCGCCGTCGCACCGCGGGACCACGTGGGCGACCAGCCGTTTGGCGTCGTGGGCGACGACGACCGCGGAGCGGACCTCGGGGTGGGCGGCGAGGACGGTCTCTATCTCGCCGAGTTCGATCCGGTGTCCGTTGATCTTGACCTGGAAGTCGTTCCGGCCGAGGAATTCGATCGTGCCGTCGGGGAGATGGGCGCCGAGGTCGCCGGTGCGGTAGAGGCGTTCGCCGGTGCGCGGGTGGGTGAGGAAGCGCTCCCGGGTGTGGCCGGGGTCCGAGCGGTATCCGACGGCCAGTCCGGCGCCTCCGATGTACAGCTCGCCGGGGACGTGGTCCGGCCTGGGGGCGAGTTCGCCGTCCAGCACCTGGAAGGTCTGGTTCCGCAGGGGTGTGCCGTACGGGATGCTGCGCCGGGCCGGGTCGACCCGTTCGATCGGGTGGCAGATCGACCAGATCGCCGCTTCGGTGGCGCCGCCCAGGCTGATCAGCCGCGGTGTGCCGGTGCTCAGGGAGCGGACGCGGACGGGCAGGGAGACGGGTATCCAGTCGCCGCTGAGGAGGACGGTCCGGATCGCCCCGGGGAGGCGGGTGCCCTGCCGGGTGCAGTGTTCCACCAGAAGTTCGAGCAGCGCCGGCACGGTGTTCCACAGCGTCACCCGGTGCTCTTCGGCCAGCTCGGCCCAGCGGCCGGGGTCGCGGTGCTCGTCGGGCGCGGGCAGTACGAGGGCGCCGCCCGCGCCGAGCACCCCGAAGAGGTCGTACACCGACAGGTCGAAGCTCAGCGACGACAGTCCGAGCACCCGGTCCCGCGGGCCGATCGCGAAGCGGGTGTTGATGTCGTGGAGCGTGTTCACCGCGCTGCGATGACTGATCATCACACCCTTGGGGACGCCGGTGGAGCCCGAGGTGAAGATGACGTACGCGAGGTCGGCCGGGGTCGCGGCGGCAGGCCCGGCGGTCCCGTCCGGCGGGGCCGCCCACGGCGGGGGCGTCACCACCACGGCGGTGATTCCGGGCGGCGGGGTCACACCGGGCCGGGTGACGGCGATGTGGGCCCCGCCGACGGCGAGGAGCTGCGCGATGCGCGCCTCGGGCAGGCCCGCGTCCACCGGGAGATAGGCGGCCCCGGCGCGGACCACGCCGAGCGCGGCGACGGCCTGTTCCCAGCCCTTGTGCATCAGGACGGCGACGAGGGTGCCCGGTCCCGCGCCGAGGTCGCGCAGCCTCCGGGCCACCCGGTCGGCGCCGAGGCCCAGTTCACGGAAGGTCAGCGTGCGGTCGGCGGTGATCACCGCCGGGGCGTCGGGGCGGGCGGCGACCTGGCGGTCGAGCGCGGCGTGGATGAGCTCGTCCGGAAGCTCACCGGCGGTGTCGTTGACCGCCTCCCGCACGGCGAGCTGGTGCCGCGGCGGGGTGACGGGGGCGGGGGTGCCGTCCTCGGCGAGGCGCGCGACGAGGTCGGTGTAGGCGGTGAACATGTCGTCGAGCACGCCGTCGGGGAACACCTCGTCCACGGCGTCCCAGCCGATGACCAGGCCGCCGCCCCGCACCAGGACCTGGTTGTCCAGGTGCACCTGGGGCGTCTGGGAGGCCGTGTGGCCGGTCTCGAAGACCACGCCCTCCAGGGCGTCGAGGCCGTCCGGCTCCTGGAGCAGGCTGGTGAACACCACGGGCATCCGCGCCCGGGCGCCGTCCCCGCGGCGGGCCAGCTCGCGCTGCACCTCGACGCCGCCGACCAGGGCGTGCGCCAGGTCCTCCCGCAGCCGGGCCTGGAGCCGGGCCGCCGTCGCCGCCAGGTCCGGGGAGCCGGTGAGGTCGCACTCCAGGAGGACGGTCGTGGTGAAGTCGCCGATGAGCCGGGGGACGTCCGGGTGCCACCTCGGCCGGTCGGCGAGCGTGAGGTTGACGGTGAAGCGGGGCGCGGCGCTCCAGGTGCGGAGCACCTCCGCGTAGGCGGCGCACAGCAGCACCGAGGGGGTGACGCCGAGGGCGTGCGCGCGTTCCCTGACCCGCCGCCAGACAGGTGCGGGCAGCTGCTTCTCCCTGCGGACGAACGCCGGGGCACCGGTGTGGGGGAGGGCCCTGACGGGGAGTTCGGGTGCCGGGGGCAGGGTGTCGACGCGGTCGAGCCAGTACGTCCTCGCCCGGTCGTAGGCGGGTGTCCGCCGCTGTTCGGCGACGGCTTCGAGGTGATCGCGGAAGGTCAGCCGCGGCGCGGGGCCGAGCGACCGTGGGTCGAGCACCAGCCGGATCCACTCGGACAGCAGCAGCCGGAGGCTGCCCGCGTCGACGAACAACAGGTCGATGCTGACGTGCAGCCGGAGCCGGCCGCCGTCCAGGCTGTGGGTGCGGATCTCGTAGAGGGGCCAGGTATGCGCGTCGAAGATCTGGCCCGCCATTTCCTCACGGGTCCTGCGGAGGCGACATCGGGTCTCGGGGTCGGTCAGCCCCCGCAGGTCGCGGTGGCGAAAGCGGTGGTAGGGCACCTCCCGCGCCACCTGCTGGCGGCCGTCTGGGAGTACCACGGCCCGCAGCATGTCGTGGCGGGCGACGAGCCGGTTGAACATCTCCTCGGCGCGCTCGTTCTCCGCGGCCAGCAGGTCGATCTCACCGTAGAAATGCGCCGAGCGGCCGCCGAGGTCGAATCCCCCGGCGCCCAGCCAATAGGCCTGTTGGACTTCGGTGAGGGGAAACGGGTCGTACCTGTTCTCGCCCGTCAGTACGCGCCCGCTCGCCGCGCCGGTGCGGCCGCCTTCCACGCCGTGCGCGCGTATCGCCGCACCGACCGTACGCAGGGTGCAGGAGTCGAGGAACAGGGTCAGCGGAACATCCGTACCGAAGGTCGCGTCGATCGTGGACTTGAATGCGGTGGCGTCCAGTGATTCCAGGAAAAGCGGGTCGTCCGGATCCGGTATCCGTTCGTATTCGTCATTGATCCCGGCGAGCAGTTCGCCCAGCCGGTCGAGCAGCTCACCGGTTTCGACAACATGTGGACCAGAGTGCGATGACATGTCGAACCCCCCAATGCGGCCGTCCGGCCGCGCTGTTCCGACGGGCTATCGCGAACGCTCCTGCGTTTCGGCGACCTTGCGCAGATAGGAATGGACACCACCGCGGCGCGCCACCCAGGAGGTCAGCCGCGGTGACACCGCGCCCATGACATCCGCGATCTTTTCCATGGGCGGCGAGACGGTGATCTCGACCTTGTTCTTGCGGATGCACTTCAGCACCGCGCGGGCCACCTCGTCCGGCCCCACCCTGCCCAGCAGCGGCGGGCGGCGCCCCGCCTGCCAGCGCGCGGAGATCCCGACGTCGGAGATCAGCGTCGGATAGACGGCCGAGACCCCGACGCCCGTACCGCGCAATTCCTCGCGCAGCGACCAGGTGAAGCCCACCACGCCGTGTTTGGTGGAGGAGTTGACGGTGCCGTACGGATAAGCGGTACGCCCGGCGACGGAGCCGATGGTGACGATGTGGCCGCGGCCCGCGCTCAGCAGATGCGGCAGCACCAGTCGGGTCAGCGCCTCCGTGCCGAACAGGTTGACAAGGATGACCCTTTTGATGTCCTCGACCGTGGCGTCCTGAAAGCGGGAGATGTGTTCCACCGCGGCGTTGTTGACCAGGATCGAGGGCGGGCCGAGGGTGCTGCGGACCGTGTCCACGACGCGCCGTTGGTCGTCCTCGTCGGAGATGTCGGCGGGGACGACGAGCGGTTCATGGCCGTGGTGCCGCACGCGCCGCGCTGTTTCCCGCAGGCCGTCCTCGGTGCGCGCCACCAGTGCCAGCCGGACGCCCGCCCGCGCCAAATGCTCGGCGATATACGGGCCGACGCCACGGGACGCCCCGGTGAGAATTCCTACAGCACCTCTCGGTTCCAGCACGGACCCACCCCCTGCTGCGAAAATTCAGCCACATTGTAGCTCCGCGGGCCGCCGGCTCGACGTCAGGTGAATGACCACGGCGACCAGGCACAGCCCGGCCCCGGTCAGCGGCACGGTGCCGACCCCGACGTGGTCGATCACCGCTCCCCCCGCGACCCCGGAAAGACCGATGCCGAGGTACAGCGCCGAGGCGTTGAGCGCGAGCAACAGGCCGCTCTCGCCGGGCGACAGCTCGATCAGCCGGCGCTGCACGGGCGGGTTGAACGCCCAGGTCGACAGGCCCCACAGGAACAACACGACCGCGGCGGCCACGACATGGCCGGCGGCGGGCAGCACCGCCAGGGTCAGTACGCTCCCCGAGACCGCCGTCAGCAACGGCATCCGGTAGCCGAAGCGGTCGGCGGCGATGCCACCGGCGGCGTTGCCGATCGCGCCGCCGATGCCGTAGCCGAACAACAACAGGCTCAGCGTTCCGCCCTTGACCCCGGCGGTCGACTCCAGCACGGGCGCCACATACGTATAAGCCGTGAACACCCCGAGGCTGGCCGCCAGGGTGATCCCCAGGACGGCGACCACCCGGCGGTCCCCCAGGACCGCGAAGCGGCGGCGCAGGCTCACCTTCGGGGGCGCGGCGACCGGCGGCAGGGAGACGGCCGCGGCCACCGCCGCCAGCCCGCAGAACGCGGCGACGAGCCCGAACACCCCCCGGTAGCCCAGCGGTCCGACGAGCAGGGTGCCCGCGGGCACCCCGACGATCGTCGCGACCGTCATCCCGCCGAACACCCACGCCACGGCCCGCGCCCTGCGCTCCGGACCGCTGAGTTCGGCCGCCACGGCCGTCGCCGCCGGGGTGAAGACGGCGGCGCCCGCGGCGGTGACGATCCTGGCGGCCAGCAGGGACGCGAAGTCCGGGGCCAGCGCCGCGAACGCGTTGCCGAGCGTGGCAACCAGCAGCGCGGCGACGATCAGGGTCCGCCGCCCCCAGCCGCTGGTGGCCACGGCCAGCAGCGGCGAGCCGACGGCGTACGCCACGGCGAACGACGTGGTCAGCAGCCCGGCCGTGGACACCGGGACGGACAGCTCGGAGCTCAGCTCGGGGAGCACGCCGGTGACGATGTATCCACTGGTGCCGACGGCGAAGGCGCCTGCCGCGAGCGTCGGGATCCTTCCGGAAGGGGACATGGGCGGGATCATTCCACGGCCCTTGCCGACCGGCCATCCGGGGGTGCGTCAAGCAGCTTGATCGCCCAGGTAGTTGAACACTGCTGCCCTGACGCCGACCGAGTGGCATTCTGGCCGTCCTTCCAGGACCGGGAACAGGAGTGATGACCGTGACCATCGCCGCCGGATTTCTCTCGCGCGCAGTGACGTCGCCCCACCGGGACGCCCTCGTTCTCTGCGGGGATCCCGAGCGGCGGTGGGGGTACGACGAGCTGCGCCGTGGCGCGGTCGCCGTCGGGCACGCGCTACGGGCCGAGTTCGGCGTGGCGCCGCCACCGGAGGTGCGGATCGCCGTGCTGCTGGGGAGCGGCGGGGAGTTCCTGGAGATCTTCCACGGCGCGGCGCTGGCCGGGATACCGGTGATGGTGCTCGATCCGGCCTGGAGCCCCGCCGAGCTGTCGGCGGTGCTGCGGGACGCGCCGCCGGTGCGGCTGTTCTGCGGGACCGCGACCGAGGCGGTCCGCCGGTGCGTACGGGCCGGGTCCGTGGTCGAGTCGTCCGCCTACGAGGACTGGCTGGGCCGGCACGGCGGCAGGGCGGCGGCCGACGGGGTACCGGCGTTCGCCGATGTGCCGGACGGCGCGCCGTTCTATGTGCCGTTCACCTCGGGGAGCACCGGCCGCCCCAAGGGCGTGGTGCGCTCCCACCGGTCCTGGCTGCGCTCCTTCGACCGCACCGCCGTGGAGTTCGGCATCGACGCCACCGACCGGGTGCTGCTGCCGGGTTCGTTGGCGCACTCGCACTTCCTGTACGGGGCGGTGAACGGTCTGCACGTGGGTGCGACGGTGCACCTGATGCCGGAGTTCGACGCGGACCTCGCTCTCGAACTCCTCGACCGCCACGCCGTCACCCGGCTCTATGTGGTGCCCACGATCGTCGAGGCGCTGCTCGCGGCGGCGCGGCGGCGGCCGGGCCGCTCGTTCCCCGGGGTGCGTTCGCTGCTGTCGGTCGGGGCGAAGTGGTCGCCCGGCCGCCGCGCGCGGGCCGGGGAGCTGTTCCCGCACGCGGACACCGTGGAGTTCTACGGGGCGACGGAGCTCAGTCTGGTCTCGCTCCTGCACGGCCACGGCGACGGCCCGCGGGAGTCGGTGGGCAGGCCGGTGGCGGGCGTCGAGCTGTCGCTGCGCGGGCCGTCGGGCGCGGAGGTAGGGGTGAACGAGGTCGGCCGGGTGTATGTGCGCAGCGACATGCTCTTCACCGGATACCTCTCCCGCTCCGATGCCGGGGCCCCGGACCGGGACGGGTGGTTCAGCGTCGGCGACATGGGCCGGCTGGACGAGCGGGGCTATCTGCATCTCGTCGGCCGGGACGGGGGAATGCTGATCAGCGGTGGCCTCAATGTGTACCCGGAGGAGGTCGAGGCGGCCCTGCTGCGGCTGGAGGAGGTCGCCGAGGCGGCTGTCGTGGGTGTGCCCGACGAGCACTGGGGCGAGGTGGTGTGCGCCGTGGTCCGGTGGCGTGACGGCGCCCGGCTGGACCTGGCGGGGATACGTGACCGCGCGGCGGCGCATGTGTCCCGGCAGAAGTGTCCGCGGCGCGTCTTCGAGACGGCCGGGCTGCCGCACACGCCGAGCGGGAAGGTCGACCGTGCGCGGATACGGAGCGCGGTCCTGGAGGGAGCGCCCGACGTACGGGAGATAGCGTGAGCGTTCCGCCCTCCTGTCCCGGATCACGAGGTACTCACCCCCATGCTGAGCCTGCACCACGACGCGCGTACGCCGGTCCACGCCCTGCCCGCCGGGGTGAAGCTGCTGGTGCTCTTCGCGGTGGGCACGACCCTGTTCTTCGTCACGTCGATGACCGTGCTCGGTGCGGCCGTGGTGGGGGTCGGGCTCTGTTACGCGCTGGCCCGGATTCCTTGGCGGACGGCGGGCCGGCAGCTGCTCACGGTGCTGCCCTTCGCCGTCTCGATCCTGGCCCTGCAGTGGCTGTTCTCCGGCTGGGAGACCGCCGTGCTGGTGGGGCAGCGCATCGTGGTGCTGGTGATGCTGGCCAATCTGGTCACGCTGACCACCAGGACGACCGCGATGATCGCGGCGATCGAGACGGCGCTGCGGCCGTTGAAGCCGCTGGGGATCAGGCCGGAACGGGTCGGTCTGGTGGTGGCCATGACGATCCGGTTCATCCCGGTGATCAAGGAGCAGGCCGATCAGGTGCGTGCCGCGCAGCGGGCGCGCGGGGTGGAACGGAGCACGGCGTTCCTGGCTCCGCTGCTGGTCAAGACGTTGCGGCTGGCGGACGGGCTGGGCGAGGCGCTCGACGCCAGGGGCGTCGACGGCCCCCGGCGGACCGAGGGCACCCGCCCTCTATGATGATCGGCTGGAGCGAAGGACGCTCGGGGCCGGGGGTTCGGGGTTGCGTACGAAGGACATGGCGCAGATCGCGCTGTTCGCCGCGATCATGGTGGTGCTGGGCTTCTTCCCGCTGATCGAGCTGCCGCTCGTCCCGGCGCCGTTCACGTCCCAGACGCTCGGGGTGATCCTGGCGGGCTCGATCATCGGCGCGCGCCGCGGCGGCCTGGCGATCCTGCTGTTCGTGGTGCTCGTGGTGATCGGTCTGCCGGTGCTGCCGGGCGGCCGCGGCGGTCTGGGCGTCATCCTGGGGCCGACGGGCGGTTTCGTCCTGGCCTACCCGGTCGGGGCGTATGTCACGGGTCTGCTGACCGAGCGGCTGTGGAAGCGGTACAACCAGTGGACCGCCATGCTGTGCAACCTCGTCGGCGGGGCGCTCGTGCTCTACGCCATCGGCATCCCGTGGATGGCCGTCGCCGCGCACCTGTCGATGGAGAAGGCGGTCACGGGCTCGGTGGTGTTCCTCCCCGGTGATCTGCTCAAGGTGGTGATCGGCTCGCTGGCGGCGGTCACCGTGCGCAGGGCCTACCCGATGATCACGCCCGGGACGCCGCGCCCCGCGGGGGACGAGCGCGCGTGATCGAGATCGAGGGTGTGAGCCAGTGGTTCGGCGAGCGCCACGTGCTGCGGGACGTCGGCCTGACGCTCACCGAGGACCGGATCGGCGTCATCGGGTCCAACGGCTCGGGCAAGAGCACGTTCGCGCGGCTGCTGAACGGTCTGCTGGTGCCCTCGAAGGGCCGGGTCGCCGTGGACGGGCTGGACACGGGCCGCAAGGGCAGGGAGGTCCGGCGCCGGGTCGGCTTCGTCTTCCAGGACCCGGACATCCAGATCGTGATGCCCACGGTCGCCGAGGATCTCGCGTTCGGGCTGAAGCGCCACGGGCTGAGCAAGGCGGAGATCGCCCTGCGGGTGACCGAGGTGCTGGCGGAGTACGGGCTGAGCGAGTTCCGTGACCATCCGGCGCATCTGCTGAGCGGTGGTCAGAAGCAGCTGCTGGCGATCGCCGCGGTGCTGGTGACGGGCCCGCGGTACGTGGTGTTCGACGAGCCGACCACGCTGCTGGACCTGCGGAACAGGCGCAGGGTCGGCAAGCTCGTGCGGGAGCTTGAGCAGAAGGTCGTGGTGGTCTCGCACGACCTGGAGCTGCTGGCGGGGTTCGAGCGGGTGATCGTGTTCGACGGGGGCCGGGTGGTCGCGGACGGCCCTGCCGAGGAGAGCGTCGCCGCGTACGTGGCCATGCATCCGCCGCTGTAGGCGTCCGCGCGCGCAGGAGCCGTCGCCGGCGGGCGGCACCCGCCGACGACGGCTCGGGACGCCGGCCGTACGGTCAGCTGCCGGACCGGTTGCGCGCGAGGGCGAAGGGGTCGGTGGAGCCGCCGCCCAGCTTCCCGGCCCGGTCGATCTCGGCGGCCGAGGGCTTGGCGCGGCCGAACAGGTCGTGGCCGACCAGGGTGGACTGCCACTCATTGGCCTCGGTGGTGCCGGAGGTCAGCAGCCACTGCGTGGTGATCCGCGCCTTGTCACCGCCGAAGAACTGACCGCTCCAGGTCGTGGCCGAGTGCGCGTCGCGGTATTCGTTGCGCCAGCCGACCGTCCAGCCGAGGGCGGTGCCGCTGCCGTCGGTGGGGGCGGTGTCGTAACGGCCGGTGAGCACATAGCGGTTCTGGGCGTTGCCCACGGCCGATTCGTAGGTGCCGGTGAGCCCGCCGTCCTCGGTAGCGGTGACGATCAGGGTCGAACCCAGCTGGTTGTACCAGGTGCCGGTGATGCCCGCGATGTGCCTCTGCGGGGCGGTGGCCTTGCGGGAGTCCGCGGTGGCGCTCGCGGACACGGTGGCGGTGGCGAGCAAGAGGGCGAATACTGCGAAGAGGATCTTTCTCGTACGAGACACGAACACACTCCTTGTCGACGGTCGTCGAGCCCGGAAGCGGGTCCGGAAGGCGCACCTGTCGCGTGCGCCTCCCCCCAATTCCGGTGAAGAGTACCGGTGTTCCGTGCGCGTGTCCGCCCTCAGCGGCCCCGCTCGCGGTCCCGTGCCTCGTCAGCCGCCGAGTTTTTTCGGTGACGGGAGCGCGGCCGGGTCGCCGGTCCTGGTGAAGGTGTCCGCCTTCCCCGCGCCCCAGGAGACGACGAGGGTCTTGCCGTCCGCGCGCTCGACCGTGCCCGCGGTGCGCTCGGTGTTGCCGTCCGCGCATTTCAGCGCGATCTTCACCGGATCGGCCTTCTCGTCGATGGTGCCGGTGCAGGCGCGCTTGCCGCCGTTGGCGTAGACGACGGCCTTGCCCTGGTAGACGGACATGCCGATCACACCGTCCGCGGAATGGGCTCCGTAGACACCGTCGAGGTGCCCGCCCTTGGCGGCCGGGGCGTCGCTCGGCAGGCCGGGCGCGGCGCTCGTCGACGGCTTGTCGTCGGCCTTCTTGTTGTCGCCGCTGCTCCCGCAGCCGGATATCAGCACAGTGGCGACCAGCGCCACCCCCGCGTACTGCGCTGCTCTGCGCACGTGTTGTCCCTCCCTCGTGGGGCCCCGGGCGGGGCCTGATCCACAAGCTAACAGCCGTACAGGCGGAACCGGAGGGTCCCGTCCTTCTGTGACCGGCATGGGACACGGGCACAGCTGTTCCCTCATTCCGGACCCGGGATGTCCGGATTATCGACCCGCCAGCCGGTATCCCCGTTTCGGCACCGTCCGCACCAGATGAGCATGCGGGCCAAGCGCCTTGCGGAGGCGGGCCACGGACATCTCCACCGCGTGTTCGTCGGCGCGGCCGCCGGGCCAGGCGCGGCGCAGGAGTTCGCCGCGGCTGAGGACGTGGCCGGGGCGTTCGGCGAGCGCGCGCAGCACGGCGGCCGGGAGGGGCGGCAGCCAGAGGGGGTCCCCGGCGCCGAGCAGGGCGTTGCCCTGGAGCACGAGCAGGCCGGACGGGCCGGTGATGTGGTGGCGTCCGCGTTGCTGCAGGAGGTCGGTGAGGGTGCGTACGAGGGCGCCGAGCCGCCCGCGCTCCGGCCAGTGGGCCGGGGCTCCGGCCGCGCGCAGCGGGTGGGCGCAGAGCTCGCCGACGCAGACGGCGGCGACGTCCGTGCGGAGCGCCGTGAGCAGCTCCTCCCGGCGGCCCGCGGCGGCCGCGGCCTCCAGGAGGGCGACGGCGGCCGGCGCGCTGGTGAAGGTCAGGGCGTGGAGGTCGCGGCGGGCCGCCGCGTCCACGAGGCGGCGCACGGCCTCCGGGTCCTCGGGCGGACCCCAGCGGTAGACCGGCACCTCGATGACGTCGGCGCCGCGTTCGCGCAGGGCGGCGGTGAATCCGTCCAGGGGCGCGCCGTGTTCCTGGACCGCGACGCGCCGCCCGCGGAGGTCGTGGGAGAGCAGCCAGGCGAGCAGCTCGCGATTGGCCTCGGTCGGCGGGGAGAACACCTCGTCGAGACCGCTGGCCCGGACGGCCCCGATGGCCTTGGGCCCGCGGCTGACCACCGTGGCCGCCCGGCAGGCGCGGACGAGCGCGGCGCCCTGCCCCCAGCCTTCGGCGGCGCTCATCCAGCCGCGCCAGCCGACGCCCGTGGTGGCGACGACGTAGTCCAGGGGCGCGGCGAGGCAGCGTTCGGTGGCGCGGCGCAGGGCGGTGTCGTCGCTCAGGGGCACGATGCTCAGGGTGGGGGCCTCGACGGCGCGGGCGCCCCGTCGGAGCAGCAGTGCGGTGAGTTCCTCGCGGCGGCGCGCCGCGGTCACGCCGATGGTGAAGCCCGTGAGCGGCCCCGTCGCGGTGCTGGTTGTGCCCATGGGGGCAGGTTCTCGCCGTGGTGTTTCGGCCGGGTTGCGGCGCTGTCATGCCGATGAGCCGTACGGGGCCGCCTTGTTACATGCGCGCGCCGTGGGCATCACCGCGCTGTCATGCGGTGGTGAGGGCTTCGTACCGTGGCCGCAACACCGGTGATGTGGGGGCGTAACGGGCGAAGGGAACACTCCCTTGCATGACGACGACCGACACCCACTGCCCGTACTGCGCCTTGCAGTGCGGCATGGGGCTGCGCACCGTGGCTCCCGGGGGCGTGCCCGGCGCGCCTGCGGTGGAGGTCGTGGAGCGCCCCGGCTTCCCCGTCAACCGCGGGGCGCTGTGCGGCAAGGGGCAGAACGCGGCAGCCGTGCTGGCGGGTGCCGCACGGCTGTCGGCTCCGCTCCTGCGGGATCCGCGCACGGGCACGCTGGAGGAGGCGTCCTGGGAGCGGGCCCTGGACCGGGTGGCGGCCGGGCTGGGCGACGTCGCGGCACGGCACGGCCGGGAGGCCGTGGGGGTCTTCGGCGGGGGCGGGCTGACCAACGAGAAGGCGTATCTGCTGGGCAAGTTCGCGCGGGTGGTGCTGCGCACCCCGCACATCGACTACAACGGCCGGTTCTGCATGTCGTCGGCCGCGGCCGCGAACCGTGCGGCCTTCGGTGTGGACCGCGGGCTGCCGTTCCCGCTGGAGGACATCGCCACGGCGGGCTGCGTCATCCTGGCGGGCGGCAACCCGGCGGAGACGATGCCGCCCGCACTGCGCTACTTCACCGGGATGCGGGAGAACGGCGGCCGGCTGATCGTCGTCGATCCCCGCCGTACGCGCACGGCCCGGCACGCCGACCTCCATCTCGCCCCGGCGCCGGGTACGGATCTGGCGCTGGCGTCGGGGCTGTTGCACCTGGTCATCGCGGACGGGCTGCTGGACCGGGAGTTCATCGCGGACCGTACGACGGGCTTCGAGGAGGCACGGGCGGCGGCCATGGCGCACTGGCCCGAGCGGGTCGAGGAGCTCACGGGGGTGCCGGTGCCGCGGTTGCGGGAGGCGGCGCACCTGTTCGCGGAGGCGGAGACGGGGATGGTGCTCACCGCCCGGGGCTCGGAGCAGCACAGCAAGGGCACCGACACCGTCCGGGCCTGGATCAACCTCTGTCTGGCGACGGGCAAGGCGGGCCGCCCCGGCAGTGGCTTCGGCTGTCTGACGGGCCAGGGCAACGGCCAGGGCGGCCGTGAGCACGGCCAGAAGTCCGACCAGCTGCCCGGCTACCGCTCCTTGACGGATCCGCGGGCCCGCGCGCACGTGGCCGGTGTCTGGGGGGTGGACCCCGACGCCCTGCCCGGTCCCGGGGTGCCGGGTTATGAGCTGCTGGAGCGGGCGGGCACCGCGGGCGGCGTACGGGCACTGCTGGTCATGGGTTCCAATCCGGTGGTGTCCGCCCCGCACGCCTCTCATGTCACGGACCGGCTGCGGTCGTTGGACCTCCTGGTCGTCAGCGATGTCGTGCTGTCGGAGACCGCGGCGCTGGCGGACGTGGTGCTGCCGTCGGCCCAGTGGGCGGAGGAGACGGGCACGATGACCAGCCTGGAGGGGCGGGTGATCCTGCGCCGGGCCGCGGTCGCGCCTCCCGAGGGGGTGCGCAGCGATCTGTACGTCCTCAAGGAGCTGGCCGCGCGGCTGGGCGTCGGCCGGGGGTTCCCCGACGAGCCGGAGGAGGTGTTCGAGGAGCTGCGGCGGGCCTCGGCGGGCGGCGTCGCGGATTACGCGGGTATCAGCTACGCCCGGATCGGGGCCGAGGACGGGGTGTTCTGGCCGTGTCCCGACGCGGCGCACCCGGGCACGCCGCGGCTGTTCCTCGACCGGTTCGGGACGCCGGACGGCCGGGCGCGGTTCGCCGGCGTCGTCCACCGGCCGCCCGCCGAGGAGACCGACGCCCGCTTCCCGCTGTACCTCACGACGGGCCGGGTGGGTTCGCAGTACCAGAGCGGCGCGCAGACCCGGCGCGTCCCGGCGCTGAACGCGGCCGCGCCCGGCCCCTTCGTCGAGCTCCATCCGTGGCTCGCGGACCGGCTCGGGGTGGGCGAGGGGCAGTTGGTGGCGGTGACGAGCAGGCGGGGCCGGGCCACGGCGCCCGCCAGGATCACCGACGCCATCCGGCCCGACACGGTCTTCATGCCCTTCCACTGGCCCGGTCCCGGCCGGGCCAACACGCTGACCAATCCCGCGCTGGACCCGGAGTCGAGGATGCCGGAGTTCAAGGTGTGCGCGGTGCGGGTGGAGCGCGCCGCCGAGGAGGCTCCGTCATGACGGCCCGGCGGATCGCGGTGGCCGGCGCGGGCATGGCCGGGGCTCGTTTCGCGCAGCAGTTGCTGGCCCGTACGTCTCCGGGCGCCGTGGAGCCGACGCTGTACGGGGCCGAGCCGGACGGCCCGTACAACCGCACCCTGCTGGCCGAGGTGCTCGCCGGGCGCTACGGCGGTGGTGACGTCATCGGCCTGGCGTGCGGGCCGGACGCCGTGGTCCGTACGGGCGCCGAGGTCACCGCCGTGGACCCCGCCGCGAGGACGATCGCCCTCGCGGACGGTTCGGCCGCCGGCTACGACGTGCTGGTGCTGGCGACGGGTGCCGAGCCGGTGCTGCCCGCGGTGCCGGGGCTGTACGGGCCGGACGGCGGCCTGCTCGGCGGGGTGCACACGTTTCGTACGCTGGCCGACTGCCGTCGGTTGACCGAGGACGCGGGGCAGGCGAATGGCGCTGTCGTGGTGGGCGGCGGGGTGCTCGGGGTGGGGGTCGCCCGGGCGCTGGCCGCCCGCGGTCTCCCGGTCACGCTCGTCCACCGGGGTCCGTATCTGATGAACCGTCAATTGGACGGCGGGGCCGCGGGAATGGTGGCCGCGGGGCTCACGGCGCTGGGCGTGGCGGTGCGCACCGCCACGCACGTGCGCGCCCTGCGCGGCACGGACCGGGTCACGGCCGTGGAGCTGGAGGGCGGGCCGGCACTGGCGACCGGCCTCGTGGTGTTCACGTGCGGGGTCCGGCCGCGCACCCGCCTGGCGCGCGCGGCCGGGCTGGCGGTGCGCGAGGGCATCGTCGTCGACGACGGCCTGGCCACCTCCGCCCCCGGGATCCACGCGATCGGGGACTGCGCCGAGCACCGCGGCACGGTCCACGGCCGGTCCGGCCCGGCCTGGGCCCAGGCGGACGCGCTGGCGGCCCGGCTGTCCGGCGCCGACCCGGACGCCCGCTGCCCCGGCAGCCGCCCCCTGACCCGGCTGACCGCCGGGCCCTTGCAGCTCGCCGCCTTCGGCGCCCCCGACGACGGCGCCGCGGACTCCTTGGACGTGCTCCGCGTCGCCGACGCCACCCGCGGCACGTACAAGAAGCTCGTGCTGCGCGGCGACCGGCTGGTGGGCGCCGTCCTCGTCGGCGATCTCACCGCCGTGGGCGGCCTGATCCGTGTGTGGCGGCGCGACGAGCCGCTGACCGCCGACCCCTTGGACCTCATCAGGACCCCGTCATGACCGAAGGAGCCCGCCCGTGACATCCCCGCTCCCCGCCGCCGGCCGCCGCCGTCTGGTCCTCGTGGGCCACGGCATGGTCGGCCAGCGGTTCCTGGAAGCCCTCTTCGAGCAGGAAGAGGCGAAGACGCGCTGGCGGGTGACCGTGCTCGCGGAGGAGCCCCGGCCCGCGTACGACCGGGTGCGGCTCACCTCGGCGTTCTCCGGAACCACCGCCGAGGAACTGTCGCTGTGCCCGCCCGGCTTCCTCGCGGCGCACGGCATCGAGCTGCGCCTGGGGGATGCCGTCACCGGGGTGGACCGGCGGGAGCGGACGGTGCGCACCGCATCCGGCCACCGGGTGGGCTACGACGAGCTGGTGCTGGCCACCGGCTCGTACCCCTTCGTGCCGCCCGTGCCCGGACGCGACGCCGAGGGCTGCCACGTCTACCGCACCCTGGAGGACGTGGCAGCCATCCGGGCCCGCGCGGCGGGGGCCCGGACGGGTGCCGTCGTCGGGGGCGGGCTGCTGGGGCTGGAGGCCGCGGGGGCGCTGCGGGCCCTGGGTCTCGTCACGCACGTGGTGGAGTTCGCGCCCCGCCTGATGGCCGTGCAGATCGACGCGGGCGGGGGTGCGTTGCTGCGGCACAAGGTAGAGGCGCTGGGGGTGTCCGTGCACACCGGTGTGGGCGCGCAGGGCATCGAGGCCGGTCCGGACGGGCGGGTCCGCGCGATGACGCTGTCGGACGGCACCCGGCTGTCGGTGGACCTCGTCGTCTTCGCCGCGGGGGTCCGGCCCCGGGACCGGCTGGCCGGGGAGTGCGGCCTGCCCGTCGGCGAGCGCGGGGGCATCGTCGTCGACACCCGCTGCCGGACGGCCGACCCGCGTATCCGGGCGATCGGCGAGTGCGCGCTGGCCGCCGACGGCCGCGTCTACGGCCTGGTGGCCCCCGGCTACGCCATGGCCGAGGCCGCGGCCCGCGAACTCGACGGGCAGGACGCCCGCTTCACCGGCGGCGACACCTCGACGAAGCTCAAGCTGCTCGGCGTGGACGTGGCGAGCTTCGGGGACGCGCACGGCCGCGCCGACGGCGCCCTGGAGGTGCTGTACGCGAACAGCCGGGCCGGGGTCTACAAGAAGCTCGTCGTCGACGCGGACGGCGCCCTGCTCGGCGGCATCCTCATCGGCGACACCGACTCCTACGCCTCGCTGCGCCCGCTCGCCGGGAGCGGCGAGCCGCTGCCCGTACCACCGGAGCAGCTGGTGCTGCCCGCCGCGCCCGGCCGGCAGGCGGCCGGTGCGGCGGCGCTGCCCGACGAGGCCGTCGTCTGCTCCTGCCACCACGTCAGCAAAGCCGCGATCAGGTCGGCCGTCGGGGAGCGGGGCTGCGGCTCCGTGGCCGCGGTCAAGAAGTGCACCAAGGCAGGTACGGGCTGCGGGAGTTGCGAGAAGCTCCTCGGCGAGATCGTCGCCGAGGAGCTCGGCGCGGCGGGCGGCGCTCCCGCGCGCGGCCTGTGCGAGCACTTCGCCCACTCGCGCGCCGAGCTGTACGAGATCGTCCGTGTCAAGGGCATCACCACCTTCGCCCGGCTCGTCGCCGAGCACGGCAGCGGCCGGGGGTGCGCGGTCTGCAAGCCGGTCGTGGCCTCCGTCCTGGCGGGGCTGGGCGACACGCCGTACATCCTGGACGGCGAACAGGCCGCCCTCCAGGACACCAACGACCACTTCCTCGCCAACATCCAGCGCAACGGCTCCTACTCCGTGGTGCCGCGCATCCCCGGCGGGGAGATCACCCCCGACGGCCTGATCACCATCGGCGCCATCGCCCGCGACTTCGGCCTCTACACGAAGATCACCGGAGGACAGCGGATCGACATGCTCGGCGCCACGGTCGACCAGCTGCCCGCCATCTGGCGGCGCCTGGTCGACGCCGGGTTCGAGTCCGGGCACGCCTACGGCAAGGCCCTGCGCACCGTGAAGTCCTGTGTGGGGCGGACCTGGTGCCGGTACGGCGTGCAGGACTCCGTCGCGCTCGCCATCGAGCTGGAGCTGCGCTACCGCGGGCTGCGCGCGCCGCACAAGCTCAAGTCGGCCGTGTCCGGGTGCGCCCGCGAGTGCGCCGAGGCCCGCGGCAAGGACTTCGGGGTGATCGCGACCGCCGCGGGCTGGAACCTCTACGTGGGAGGCAACGGCGGCACCTCGCCCCGCCACGCCGACCTGCTGATCGAGGACGTCGACCGCGCCACCCTCGTCCGGACGATCGACCGCTTCCTGATGTTCTACATCCGCACCGCCGACCGCCTCGAACGCACCGCCCCCTGGATCGAGCGGCTGGAGGGCGGTCTCGACCACCTGCGCGCCGTGATCGTCGACGACACCCTGGGCATCTGCGCCGAACTCGACTCCCTGATGGCCCGTCACATCCGGTGCTACGAGGACGAGTGGGCCGCGACCCTCGCCGACCCCGAACGCCTGCGCCGCTTCTCCTCCTTCGTCAACGCCCCCGGCACCCCCGACCCCGCCGTGCGCTTCGTACCCGAACGCGCCCAGATCCGCCCCGCCCGCCCGGACGAGGACGGCCACGTCCTCCCCTCCCCCACGGACATCGCACTCGCAGGGAAGGCATCCGCACGATGAACGACGCCGCGCTCCCCCGCACACCGCAGCCGCCCGTCACCGCTCCGGCGCCGATCGTGGAGATCGGCGACGGCACCACCTGGACGGCCGTGTGCCGCTACGACGAGCTCACCCCGGGCCGGGGGCGCACCGCCCTGGTCGGGGACGAGCAGGTGGCACTCTTCCGCGACGACTCCGGCGCCCTGTTCGCCCTCGCCAACCACGACCCGTTCAGCGGCGCGTACGTCATCTCGCGCGGCATCACCGGAAGCCGGGACGGGGTGCCCGTGGTGACCTCGCCGATGTACAAGCAGACCTTCGACCTGCGCACCGGCGCCTGCCTCGACGAGGGGGACACCGTCGACGGGGCGCCGGCCGTGCTGCGCACCTGGCAGGTCCGTACGGTCGAGGAGCAGTCGGCCGGCGCGCGGCCGCGCGGCCGTACCCAAGCCGAGTGGCACCCGGAGGACCCCGGCTTCTGGGAGCGCACCGGCGCCCGTGTCGCGCGGCGGAACCTGGTGCTGTCCGTCGTCACGGAACACATCGGGTTCTCGGTGTGGAGCATGTGGTCGGTGCTCGTGCTCTTCCTCGGGCCGGAGTACGGCATCGACCCGGCCGGCAAGTTCACGCTCACCGCCCTCCCCACGGCTCTCGGGGCGCTGCTGCGCCTGCCGTACGCCTGGGCCGTCACCCGCTTCGGCGGCCGGAACTGGACGCTTGCGAGCGCCCTGCTCCTGCTGATCCCGACCCTGCTGATCATCGCCGTCCTCGAACCGGGCGTCTCCTACACCACGCTGCTGCTCACCGCCTGTGTGGCCGGGGTCGGCGGCGGCAACTTCGCCTCGTCGATGGCCAACATCAACGCCTTCTACCCGCAGCGGCTCAAGGGGCGGGTGCTGGGCATCAACGCAGGGGGCGGCAACCTCGGTGTGCCCGCGGTGCAGTTGGTCGGGCTGCTCGTGCTGGCCACGGCGGGCGAGGGCCACCCCCGGCTGCTGCCGCTGGTCTATCTGCCGCTGATCCTGGGCACCGCCCTCCTCGCGGCGCTGCGCATGGACAACCTCCCGGCCGGGCGCGACGACCGCCCCGTCCTGCGGGAGATCGCGGGCGACGGCCACACGTGGGCGCTGTCGTTGCTCTACATCGGCACGTTCGGATCGTTCATCGGCTTCGGCTTCGCCTTCGGGCAGGTCCTCCAGGTGCAGTTCCACGACCAGTTCGACACTCCGGTGAAGGTCGCGTACCTGACGTTCATCGGGCCGCTGCTCGGGTCGCTGTCGCGCCCGCTGGGCGGGGCCTGGGCGGACCGCTTCGGCGGTGCGCGGGTCACGCTGGTGACGTTCGTGGCCATGGGCGGGTGCGCCACGCTCATCCTGGTGGCATCGCAACGCCACTGGCTCGCCGGGTTCTTCGCCGGTTTCGTCGCGCTGTTCGTCCTCAGCGGCGTCGGCAACGGCTCCACGTACCGCATGATCCCGGCCATCCACGACGCGCGGGCGCGGGACGCGATCGAAGGCGGGGCGGCCGCGTCGGCCGCGAGGGCCGCCGCGCACCGCCGCGCCACGGCCCTGATCGGGCTCGCGGGCGCGATCGGCGCCCTCGGCGGGGTCCTGGTCAACGTCGCCTTCCGCCAGTCGTTCCTCGCGACGGGGCGGGGGGACGGCGCGTACGTCGCCTTCCTGTGCTTCTACGGGGTGTGCGCGCTCACGGTGGGGTGGGTCTACCTGCACCGGGGGCCGGGGCGTGTGTGAGTGAGCGGTCGGCCCGGACGTGCGCCGGGAATCGAGTGGGTGACCCCGGGCCCGGCCAATGTGAGCCCCCCATGAAGAGCGGAGCACTCTGGCGGGAGAGCCTGATGTGAACGGCCGGACGCGAGAAGAGGGAGTGCCGGACGGCCTGGTATCCGTGGGGCGAATGCGTTGACCGGGTCCGGGGACGACAGCTGAACAGGCGGCGGAGAACAGCCCTTTCCCCACCTCGGGCGCGATGCCGTCCTTCTGGAGAAACGATGCCGCGCAGCATGCTGGTGGCCGCCGAATGGCACGGCGTGCGGCCATTCCGGCGGAGCGTGGGATATGGCCGTGCCCGGGTCCGGGGCGGCATTTCCACCGCAGGCTCGGTCGGCACACCCACCATCAGGAGAGCGCTCCGCGCGTGCGCGCTCAAGGAGGTCCACATGGAGTTCATCGGCTATTTCCCGCAGTGGGCGATCTACGACCGGAAGCAGTTCCTCAAGACCATCCACGACAACGGCACGGCGGAGCGGCTGACGATCCTCAACTACGCGTTCGAGAACATCACGTCGGGCGACGTGAAGAAATCCGAGGCGTATCCCGAGGGATACACCGGATATCGCTGTTTCGAGGAGGTCAGGCCCCTCGACAACACGAAGCAGGGTGCCGACGCGGGGATCAACTCCGGGGACGCCGGAGCGGACTACCTCACCCCGTTCGTCAAGGGTTCGGGCAAGGAACCCATCGGGGCGAACGACCCGGGCTGGGGCGCGCAGGCCCTCATGGGGAACTTCAACCAGCTCAGGCAGCTCAAGGAGAAGCACAAGAAGCTCAAGGTCCTGGTCTCGCTGGGCGGTTGGACGTACAGCCGCAACTGGTCGCTCGCCGTGGCGACCAAGAAGGGGCGGGAGGACCTGGTCTCCTCGTGCGTCGACCTCTTCATCAAGGGGAATCTGCCCAAGAGGATCTGGGTGAGCGACTGGCAGACGCACAAGCTCGCCGAGCAGAACGTGTTCGGCGGCGCCAAGGCGGCGGCCGGTATCTTCGACGGGGTCGACATCGACTGGGAATGGCCCGGATGCGACAAGGGGCTTTCCGGGAACAAGTACGACCCGCAGCACGACAAGGCGAACTTCGTGGAGCTGCTCAAGGAGTTCCGCAAGCAGCTGGACGATCCGGAGCTGGTGAAGAACTACCCGCCGCGAGGCGGGAAGTATCTGCTGACCGCCTTCCTCCCCGCAGATCCGGAGATCATGAAGGCCGGCTGGGACGCGCCGGAAGTGATGAAGTGTCTCGACTTCGGCAACATCCAGGGGTACGACTTCCACGGGTCGTGGGACAGGACCACCGACCAGCAGTCCGCGCTGTACCCCCCGGCGCAGGGACTCTCCGTGGAGAGCGCGGTCAACGCCTGGATCAAGGCGGCGGGAGAGAGCGTCCGGTCGAAGCTGACCTTCGGCATCCCGTACTACAGCCGCGGCTGGAAGGGAGTGGGAACGGAACACGACAACGGTCTGCGCAACTCGGCGACCGGTCCGGCGGACGGCAAGTACGAACCCGGGGTCAACGACTACCGCGAGATCGCCAAGCTCGACGCCACGAGCTATCCCGTGTTCCGCGAGAAGAGCAGCACGGGCGAGGAGAGCTCCGCCTGGCGGTACAGCAAGGCGGACCGCGTCTTCTGGACCTACGACGACCCGGCTCTCGCCTACCACAAGGCCGCCTATGCGAAGAAGATCAAGCTGGGCGGCGTCATGGCCTACTCCCTCGACGGTGACGACCCGGCGACCGGTGCGCTCTCCCAGCAGATCCGCGCCGGACTCGACGGTGTGAAGCCCCCGATCAACGGCACGAACGGGTCCTGACCGACGGGACCCCTGACGCAAGGGCGGCCCCTGTCGTGTGCACACGACAGGGGCCGCCCGCTTCTCCGGCCCATATGAACGCGGACACCCCGGCCGGGCTCGACACCGCCGCGCAGCGCGCCGGTTTCGCACCCCCTTGCCCCGGTCCGGTCCTCGTTCAACTCATCCTCCACATGGCCGTTTTGGGCCGATGAGCGAGGGCCGGGAGGCGCGGTGATCTTGGTTCCTGATAGTGGTGACCATGTGATCACTACCGACTTATGCCCGACCGGCCCGCTCAGCATGGTGGGCGCCCTTTCCCAGGCTCTCTTCGAGGGCGATGCCGCACGGGTGCACGAGCCCTGGCGGCGTCTCGTCGCGGACGACGCCTTCCGATACCGTCCGGGTCTGTCGCCCGCGCAGCGCGTGGGCCTGGCGTACGAGCGGCTGACCCTGCTCGACGCGACGGTGGACGACCCCTTCGCCCTGGCCGCCGATCCGTACCGGCTGGCCGGCCTGCACGAGTGGACGGCGATCGCCGACGGCTCCCTTTTCACCGTGGCGGGCATTCATTACAACCTCTTCCTGGGCAGCCTCCTGGACCACGGGGCCGTGGGGCGGTGCGACACAGGTGACTTCACGGCGCTGCGGCGCATCGGCACGTTCCTGTGCACGGAGTTGGGGCACGGCAACGACGCGGCCGCGTTGCGGACGACGGCCACGTTCGACCGGGCCGGGGGCGGGTTCGTGCTGCACACGCCTGCCGTCGGCGCGCAGAAGTTCATGCCGAACACCAGCGTCGCCGGCGGTCCGAAGAGCGCGGTCGTCGCGGCCCGGCTCGTGGTCGACGGCCACGACCACGGGGTGTTCCTCTTCCTCACACCGCTGACCGATGGGAACGGGGCCCTGCCGGGTGTCCGCATCCGCGCGCTGCCGGAGCGCACGGGCAGCCCGGTCGACCACTGCCTGACCTCCTTCGACCGGGTGCGGCTGCCGTGGGAGGCGCTCCTCGCCGGTGAGCACGAGGGCCTGACGCCCGAGGGCCTGCTCACCGGCAGGCCGGGGAGCAGGCGCAAGCGCTTCCTGCACGCGATCGGGCGGGTGACGCAGGGCAAGCTATGCATGTCGGCGGGCGCCGTGGGCGTCACCCGGGCGGCGCTGGCGGTGGCCGTGCGCTATGCCCACCACCGGTACATATCCGGCCCCCGCGGCGG
Organism: Streptoverticillium olivoreticuli subsp. olivoreticuli; assembly: GCF_003391135.1. Classification (GTDB taxonomy): domain Bacteria; phylum Actinomycetota; class Actinomycetes; order Streptomycetales; family Streptomycetaceae; genus Streptomyces; species Streptomyces blastmyceticus. The sequence continues at coordinate 1,432,072 of NZ_CP031455.1, forward strand.
CGAGCGGGTGCCCCTGGCCGCCCACCGCAGCCACCACGCACCGCTGTTGAAGGCGCTCGCCACGGCTTATGCGATGACCTTCCTGCACCGCGAGACCTTACACGGGTGGGCGACGCACGAGGAGTCCGAGCGGGAGCGGGCCGAGCGGCTCGTCGCGATCACGAAGGCGTGGGTCACCTGGCAGGCCCGGGCGATCACCGTCGAGTGCCGTGAACGCTGCGGCGCCCAGGGGCTGTTCCCCGTGAACGGCATCGCGGACTTCCCGCTGAACATCGAGGAGGCGATCACGGCCGAGGGGGACAACCTCGCCGTCTGGGTCAAGGCCGCCGCCGAAATGATCTTCGACCATCAGGCGGCCGCGCCCCGGGCGACCGGGGCGCCCTCGCTGGAGAACCCGGCCCATCTGCGGGACCTGCTGGCGGCGGTGGAGACCGCCTGGCGCCGACGGGCCCGTACGCGGCTGCGCCGTGGCCCCCACCCGGACTCGCTCAGCCGCTGGAACGCCGCGGTCAACCCGGCCCTGGAGGCCGTCGGCGTCCACGCGGCGCTCCGGGCGGCCGACGCGTTCCTCGCGGCCGTCGGGCGCGTGGCGAACCCCACGGCCCGCGCCCTGCTGTCCGACCTGTGCCGGCTCTTCCTGCTCGGCCAGGTCGGACAGCACACGGGCGCGCTTCTGGTGGAGGGTCATCTGACCACGGATCAGGTGTGGGAACTGCCGGACGCCGTGGACAACCTCACCGCTTCCCTGGCGCCGCACATGGCGACGCTGGTGGAGGCGTTCGACCTGCCCGAGGCGTTCCTGGCGGCCCTTCCGCTGGCCAACTCCTCGTACGCCGACGCCTACGACGACCCGGACGGCCCCTGGTACCGCACGCCCTGACCCGGGGTCCGCGTCAGAGGTCCGCGTCCTCGGCCACCGTGGACGACGGGACGTGGAGCATCCCGTCGAAGGCGTCGAGCACGGGGGTGTGGAGGTAGGCCCCCTGCAGGCGGGTCCGGTCGGGGCCGCCGGACGGGGGCCTGGGCGCCGTGCGGAGACCGACGACGCCCAGCCCCGTCCCGGCGGCGTCGAAGGCGGCCTCGACGCTGCCCGGCTCCGGGGTGTCCAGGGGCCGGTTCTCGACGGTGAAGCCGAACCGGGCGGCCTCGTCGAGGTGCATCTCCGCGGTGTGGCCCGCGGTGCTGGTCACACCGAGGGCGAAGTAGTCCTCGCCGAGCGCGCGTTGCAGGTGGTGGCCCATGGGCAGGCCGGTGAGGTGGCCGTCGAAGGAGACCGGCGTCTTCTGGATGTGGGCGTTGTGGGCGGCGAGGACCATGCGGGTGCCGGGTTCGGAGTGCTCCAGGTGCCAGAGGACGGACTGGGCCATGTACACATCGCGGGCCGAGGTGTCGCCGGGCAGGCCGCGTCCGGCGAAGAGGTCGGACATGGCGCGGAAGGTGTAGTCCGCGTGGCAGGCCGCTTCCACCCGCCACAGGGCGACGTCGTAGGCGTACTGCCCGCTCCGGTCGATGTAGAGCGGCCGGAGCGAGCGGAAGCGGGTGAGCAGGCGCATCAGGGCCGCGGTCAGGGCGTCCTGCTCGGTGGTGTCCAGCCGGGCCCAGGCGGGCGCGGCCAGCGCGCCGGAGGTGGCGGCGAACCGCCCGGCGATCCCGGTCGCGGCCTCGACGAGCGGCAGGAGGTCGGGGTCGGTGTCCCGGAGATAGCCGGTGAGCGGCTCCAGCGCGGGCAGCAGCGAGCCGCCCGCCGCGGGGATGTCGACCCCCGCGAACCGTACGGGCCGGGGTGCGGTGCGGTTGTGGCGGCGCAGTTGGCGCAGCGGCCCGGCGATCCCCATGGGTATCGCCGCGTCGAGGTGCCGCGCGAGGTCGTCGTCCGTGCCGGCGCCCTGGGCCCAGGCGTCGAGCGCGAAGCCCTCGCTGAATCCGTACTCGAAGGCGAGGACGGTGAATCCGCAGCGCTCGGCGAGGAAGCGCAGGAGGCGTCGGCGGGCGAGCTCGAACTCCTCGATGAAGTGGGAGTTCTCACCGATGGCGACGACCCGGGCGGTGCCGAGCAGCTCGCGCAGCGGCTCGAGGTCGTCCAGCGGCGCGTCGGGGTCGAGGCCGGTGAGGGGGATGGCGTGCTCACGGAGCCAATCGGCGAAAGGGTCATGGGCGGCGGGGTGGGAAGGCAGGGCAGTCATGCTGACGGCTCGATTCTCGGTGTGGGTGCGAACGAGGTGACCGATACGGGAGCGTGGGCCCGGGCCGCGCGAAGGCATCGCGGACGGCAGGGCGGCGCGGCGGTGGAACATCGAAGGTTCTCACCGCGGGCGAACGGCTCCCGAGGAGCGCGTCAGAGGTACAGGATTCCCATGGGCATGCGATCACCGTACGCCAGTCGGCACCCGGCGCTCGAATGTTTTTCCGGGTGGCATCCGCCCCGGCGAGCCGTCGTCCGGGTGACATCCCGGACGCGCCTCGGGCGCGGCGGGACGCGTACGCATCAAACTCTCATCCTGCCGTCCCCATCCGCCTCGACAGGCCCAGCCGCCACACGGCTTCGTCCCCGCTCCGGCCCGTCGCCAGCCCGCTCCCGGGCCGCACGCCTCGAATTTCGGCCCGACGCGAGATCTGCCCGGAGGTCGCCCATGAACATCCTGCTGCTCGCCGACGCGTTCAACAGCCTCACCCAGCGCGTCTACGCCGAGCTGGGCGACCACGGACACACGGTGGCGGTGGAGCGGGTGCCCCGGCGGGGCGATCCCGCCGCGATCGTGGGCCGCCACTCCCCCGATCTGGTCCTCGCGCCGATGCTCACGACGGTCATCCCGCGCGAGGTGTGGTCCGCCTGCCCCTGCCTGGTCGTCCGCCCGGGCCCGGTGGGCGACCGGGGCCCGTCCGCGCTGGACTGGGCGGTGCACGAGGGCGTACGGAAGTGGGGTGTCACGGTCTTCCAGGCCGATGCCGAGCTGGACGCCGGGGACGTGTGGGCCTCGGTCCCGTGTGCCGTGCCGGCGGTGGCCAAGAGCGATCTGTACCGCAACGAGATCGCAGACGCGGCGCTCACCGCGGTGCTGCTGGCGGTGCGGCGCTTCGCCTCGGGCACCTATCTCCCCGTCCGGCAGAGCGGGATCGACGGGGCGGAGGACGTGCTGGTGCGCACGCGCCCGTACTTCCGCCAGGAGCTGCGGCGCATCGACTGGGAGGCGGACTCCACCGGGACGGTCCTGCGCAAGCTGCGCGCCGCGGACTCCCGGCCCGGTGTGCTGGACACCCTGCTCGGCCGCGACTGGTATCTGCACGGCGGCCACTTCGAGGACCGGCTGACGGGCACTCCGGGTGAACTGCTGGCCACCCGGGCGGGCGCCGTCTGCCGGGCGACCGCCGACGGCGCGGTGTGGATCCCGCAGCTGCGCCGACGGCGCCGGCCGGGGGAACCGCCGGCGGTCAAACTGCCCGCCACGCTGGCGCTGGGCGATCTGCTGCCGCGCCTGCCGGAGGCAAAGGCGCCGCTCGACGTGGGCGGGCACCGGAGCACCTGGACCGACATCCGCTACAGCGAGGAAGGGCGGGCGGGCTTCCTGTGGTTCTCCTTCCCCGGCGGCGCGATGAGCACGACCCAGTGCCGGAGGCTGCTCGCCGCCTACCGCTACGCCCGCTCCCGGCCGGTGTCCGTGCTGGTCCTGTGCGGGGGCCGGGGCTTCTTCTCGCACGGGATCCACCTCAATGTGATCGAGGCCGCCGCCGATCCGGCCGCGGAGTCCTGGGCGAACGTCAACGCGCTCGACGACCTGGTCCAGGCCGTCCTGACGACCACCGACCGGCTGGTGGTCGCGGCGCTGGGCGGCAACGCCGCGGCGGGCGGGGCGATGCTGGCACTCGCCGCCGACGAGGTGTGGTGCAGGACCGGCGTCGTGCTCAACCCGCACTACCGGCTGATGGGGCTGTACGGCTCCGAGTACTGGACGTACTCCCTGCCGCGCCGCGTCGGCGCCGAGATGACCGAGCGGCTGATGGAGGACGCCGCACCGGTCAGCGCGGCCGCCGGGCAGCGCCTCGGACTGGTGGACCGGCTGGTGGACGCCGCGCCCGCGGAGTTCGGCGCGCGGGTCACCGACCTGGCCGTCGACCTGGCCTCCTCGCCCGGCGTCCGGCCCCGGATCGCGGCCAAGGAGAGCGTGCGGGAGCGGGACGAGGCCCAACGGCCGCTGGCCGCCCACCGGGAGGAGGAACTCGCCCGGATGCGCGCCGTCTTCTACGACCGCGGCGCGCCGTACCACGCCCGGCGGCGGGCCTTCGTCCGGAAGGAGCCGCTGGTGGAGGCCGGTGTCGAGGAGAGCGTCACAGCAGGTCGGTGAGGGGCAGCGCGGCGATGTCGGCGGCGGGCCGGGAGACGTAGAGGTCGGCGTGGTAATAGCCGTCGGCCTCCCTGTCCGCCGTGCCGAGGCCGTGCGCGGCCAGGGCGTCGAACGCGGCGTGCCGCTCGGCGGGATCGGCGAAGCGGCGCTGCCGGAAGGTGCGGGCGGGCAGCTTCTCCGTGACCAGGCCCGACCGGCCGAGCAGTTCGGCGACCGGCTGGTACGGCACCGTGCGCAGCACGAAGGCCGCGACCCACGGGGGGCGTGGCATGCAGGCGAGGAGCCTGGCGAAGGTCCGGGTGAAGACATAGCCGATGCCGCCGGTGACGGTGACGAGGTCGGTGCCCGTCAGGACCTCGCGCAGGGCGGGGCTGGGGTCGGTGGTCTCGAGGTTCTCGGCGAAGGCGTGGTCGAGGAGGCCGGTGGCCCTGGCGTACGCGACGGCCCGGGGCGCCACGTCGATGCCCGTCACGGTCACGGGCTCGGGGCGCCGCCGGGTGGCGAAGAAGGCCCGGTCCTCGGCCACGAGGTGCGGGATCGGGGCCTCGGCGGGGCGCCCGGTGTAGCGGGCGTAGAGGTCGTCGAGGGTGACCTGGTGGTTGAGCAGTGCGGCGTTGATGCCGTACGAGCAGCACACGTCCACCACGGCCGGCGGTTCGTGGCCGCAGCGGCCGGTGCGCAGCGTCTCCGCCAGTGTCCGGAATACGGCCTGGCCGTGGTGGGGGATCTGATAACCGAGGGGGCGCAGGGTGGTGAAGTAGGCGCTGGGGTCGGGGCAGTCGTAGATGTCGCCGAAATCGGCCTTGCCCCAGTCCGGACTCGCCGCCGTGAGGTCCGTCTCTGCTGTCATCGGTGACCCCCAGAGGTTGGTGCCACGGGAAGGACTCGACAGTCATCCAGGATAGGGCCGCAACCGCAGGTCGCGCGCGGGTGCCCGGGACCCCTTCCGGGTGAACGGAAGGGCGCCGCCGGGGGCATGACGTCGCCTTTGCGGCGTGCGGGAGGCGCATGGGGCGTGCGGGGCGACGGAAGAGGGCCGCCGCGGGCACCCCCTTGCCGGGCGCAATCCGGCCATGCCGCCCGGCGGGGCGCGTCCCCGTCGGAGGGCCCGCTCCACGCCCCGGGGTGCGCGGGGCGGCGGTGGCTCTTGACACTTCAGTGCTTGTCATGGACATTCTCACCGATTGGTCCGGACCGGCCCACCACCGGACCCGACCGCGCGCTCCCACCCCCCGCCGTACCCGTTTCGTCCGGTTCCGGAGGAGCCCCATGAAGAGATACCGCACCACTGTGGCCGCGGCCCTGTTCACCGCGTGCGCCGTGCTGGGCACCACCGTCTCCGCCACCGCCCACACCGCTCCCCCGGCCGCCTCCCGCGCGGCCGCCCGCACACCGTCGCCCGACGCGCCGCACCGCGGGACCGTCACCCTCGCGCACCGCCCCGCAGACTCCCCCGCACCGGGCCGGGACAGGGCCGTGCGCGCCTTCTCCGAGGGCCGCCGGGAACAGGCCGCGCGGCAGTCCCGAACAGCGGGCCGGCTGACGAAGGACGCCGGCCTCACCCACAACTGGTGGGGCGTCTTCCCGCAGCCGGGCACCCACGACGGCATCATGGCCACCCACAGCGTCGACCCCGCCTATCGCGTGTCGGACGCCGAGAACTTCACCTACGCGCCCACGACCAAGGCGCAGAACTCCTGCATGGAGATGGTCACCGCCTACTGGAACACCGGCGACGAGATCTGGGCCTGGGACTGGTGCTCCAGCCCCGGCGGCCCCGCCAAGACGCTCACGATCAACGCCGACTTCCTCGCGACGTACACCACCACGGCGACCGGACGTCCCGCCTACACCGTGCAGATGGTCCAGGACAGCCCGTCGGCCAACCAGTGGTCCGCGTACCTCTACAACTACCGCACCTCCGGCTGGGACCTGCTCTACCGGCAGTCCGGCCGCGACCGGAGCGGGCTCGACCACGGCTGGGACATGTTCGAGATCTACGCGAGCACCAACCCCTCGACCGGCACGGGCTACTACTGCACCGAGGCCCGCTCCACCGTCTTCGACAGCAGCACCGTCCAGCTGCGCGCCGGCGGCGCCTGGCGGCCCGCCCGCCCCGCGGACTCGCCGTGGACCGACACCGCCCCGCAGGGCCGCGACTTCCTCTGCCCGGCCCTGCGCTTCCTGCAGGCGGGCGCGAACGACCACTGGACCGTCCGGCAGTAGCCGCCCCGGGCCGGGGCGCGGGCACGGGTAGGCTCGACGCTCCCCGGCACGCGAGAAAGAGGACCACCGGTGCACACATGGGCGACCGTCCTGGACGCCGCGGGCGTACGCGACAAGCGGCTGCGCGCGGACTTCACCCACCGGCGCGGCACGGTCGCCCGCTACCGGCCCCACGCCTACCTGGCCGTACGACTGCTGCTGCCCGCGCGCCTGGTCGCGCCGGTCATCGCCCTCACGGCGTTCATGCACCACACCGACACCCTCCTGGACACCGGCCCGGTGGCCGGGCGGGACGAGGTGTGGAAGCGGTGGGAGGAGGACGTACGGTCGGCACTGGCCGCCGGGCACAGCCGCCACCCGGTGCTCCGGCCCGTACTGCACACCATGGCCGCCCACCCCGCCCTGCACGGCCACATCGAGGACTTCCTCGCGGCCGCGCCCACGGACCTGCACTTCACGGGCTTCGCCACCGAGGCCGACTATCAGGAATACGTCGACTCCTACTCGCTGCCCGCGTTCATGCTCATCGCGGGCCTCCTCGCCCCCGACGGCGCGGACACCGCGGCCTACCGCGCGGCCTGCCGCCTCTACATCGACGGCAGCCAGCGGCTGGACTTCGTCAACGACCTCGCCGAGGACCTGCGCGACGGGCGTCTGACGATCCCTCAGGAGACCTTGCGGGAGCACGGGGTGACCCGCGCGGGACTGGAGGCGGGGCGGGACACACCCGGCACGCGCGCCATGCTGGACGAGCTGCTGACGCGGGCCCGCCGGTCCCTGGCGGAGAGCGGGAGCCTGGCAACCCTGGCCGTGCCGGACGCGCGTCCGCTCGTACGGGCCATGACGGCGCTGGAGTCGCTCACGGCGGACGCGGCGCGGGCGAGCGGCCGCGGCATCCTCCACCGCAGCGCGCGCCCGTCCCTGCCGCGGGCGCTGGCCGTGCTCGCCCGGGAGTACCGCGGCGCGCTCCGGCTGCGCGCCGCGAGCGCCCGGCGCCGGGGGTAGCCGGAAGCTCACGGCCGGGCTTCCCGGCCGCGCCACCAGCGCAGCCATCGCCTGTCATCGGGATTTCAACAGCCGTGACTGACCTCGGAGTTGCCCGGTACGCATCCAGACTCGACCGCGCTCCCCGTCGCGCCCCGCACGGGGGTCGGGGCGCGTCCGTCCGCCCGGCCGACGACTCCCGGCCGGGCGGACGGACGCGGTGGGCAGTGGAGCCCGGGGCCTCGCATTTATGACGGAATGTCAAAAATGATCCCCGCGGGCCCCGGTGGGCCAACACGCATCGTTACCCCGCACCGCTCGCACTTACACGTAGCGTCACCGATGCGGGGGAGACATCCCGCGATCACCCCCCTCGCCGGCGGACGGCTCCCCGACAGTGGAGCGCATGAGTTTGACGACCGCAGGCAAGACCCCCGGACCCGTCCGGTTCTATCTGGCGTGCGACCACCGCGGCTGTGACGCCCGCACCACCTTCGATCTCGTCATCTCCGACCCCGGCCCGTCACGCGACGACGACCTGTGGGGATACCTCCTCCACCACGCCCATACCGCCACCCCCCACATCAAGGAACTCGGCTGGGCCTACGTCCACGGCGACGGTTACTGGTGCCCCGAGTGCTCCACCCCCGCTCACCACCCCCTGCCCGGACCAGCCGCCTGACCCGCCCGGCGTCCGCACCCGCCGACACCGGCGGGCGTGGGATCTAATAGCGACCACAAGGCGACGTCCCACCCCCGGAGGGGCCCGGCGGCTCCGGCCGGGGGTGGCGTCGTCCGGAGCCGCGGGCCACGAGGAGCCAGCTCATGGACAGCACCGAACGCGAACACGCGGGGTCGCAGGCCCGGCAGCACGCCGCCCGCCTGACCGCGAAGGACATCCACGGCGTCGCCCTGACCTGGGTCGACAACGCGGGCATGACCCGCGTCAAGGCCGTGCCCACCGCCCACCTCGCCCACGCCGCCCAATGGGGCGTGGGCATGTCCCCCGTCTTCGACGTCTTCCTCTCCGACGACTCCAGTGTCACCAGCACCCACATCGGCGGGCCCGTCGGCGACCTCCGCCTGATCCCCGACCTCGACCGCCTCACCGTCCTGGCCGCACAGCCGGGGTGGGCCTGGGCCCCGGCCGACCGCCACGAGCAGGACGGCACTCCCTACGCCGCCTGCCAGCGGCAGTTCGCACGCCGGATGACCGCCCGCGCGGCCGCACAGGACATCCGGCTCCTCATGGGCTTCGAGACCGAATGGACCGTCACCACCCGGTCCGCCGACGGTCCCGGGCCGCGGGTGCCGGACTCCGCCGAGGGCCCGGCGTACGGCATGACGCGCCTGGTCGGGATGTCCGGCTATCTGCGCGACATCCTCGAGGCCCTCGCCGCGCAGGACGTCGACGTGCTCCAGATCCATCCGGAGTACACGACGGGCCAGTTCGAGGTCTCCGTCGCCCCCGCCGAGCCGGTGCACGCGGCGGACCTCACGGTCCTGGTCCGCGAGACCGTCCGCGCGGTCTCGCTCCACCACGGCCTGACCGCCTCCTTCGCACCCGTCACCGCGGCGGGCAGCGTCGGCAACGGCGCCCACCTCCACCTCAGCCTGTGGCGGGACGGCAAGAACCTCTGCCGCGGCGGCGACGGCCCGCACGGCATGAGCCGCGCCTGCGAGGCGTTCCTCGCCGGGGCCCTCGACGAGCTCCCCGCCCTGCTGGCCATCGGCGCGCCCCTGCCCGCCAGCTATCTGCGCCTGCGGCCCAACCAGTGGGCGGGCCCGTACCAGTGCTGGGGAGTGGAGAACCGTGAGGCGGCGCTCCGCTTCGTCCCCGGTCCGCCGCTCAGTCCGGACGCCGCCAACGCCGAGCTCAAGTGCTTCGACGCCGCCGCCAACCCCTACCTCCTCACCGGCGCCGTGATCGCCGCCGGGCTCCGGGGCCTCGACCGCGGCCGCACCCTCCCCGCCCCCGTCACCGGCAACCCCGCGGACACCGACGCCACCCGGCTGCCCGACTCGCTCCCCGCCGCGCTCGAACACTTCGCCCGCTCGTCCCTCCTCCGCACGGAACTGGGCGAACCCCTCTTCGCCTCCCTCCTCGCCGTCCGGCAGGGCGAGGCGGACCTGGCCCGCGACCTGGCCCCGCAGGCACTCGCCGCCGCGCTCCGCAACCGCTACTGACCGCACCGCCGACCGCCGGGGAGAAGCCGATGACCACGCGCGAGGAGCCGGTGACCGCACCGGTCGCCCTGGTGGACCAGCACTGCCACGGAGTGGCCCGGTCCCCGCTCACCACCGAGCAGTTCGCCGCGTACCTGACGGAGTCCGACGCCCCCGCGGCGCCCGGCACCACCTTCTTCGACACCCAGCTCGGCTTCGCGCTGCGCCGCTGGTGCCCGCCGCTGCTCGGCCTGCCCGCCCACTGCCCGCCCGCCGACTACCTCGCCCGCCGCGCCGAACTCGGCACCGCCGAAACCCTCCGGCTGCTGCTGGGCTCGACCGGCATCACCGACTTCCTGGTGGACACCGGCCTGTCCGACGGCCTGACCACCCCGGAGGAGACGGCGGCCGCGGCGGGAGGACGGGCCCATGAGATCGCCCGCCTGGAGACCCTCGCCGAGCGCACCGCCGACACCACCGGCGGCTGCCGGGACTTCCTCCGCGAACTGCCCGGCGCGGTGCGGGAGGCCGCCCGTACGGCCGTCGGGTTCAAATCGGTCGTCGCCTACCGCCACGGACTGGACTTCGACCCCGCCCGCCCCGCCCCGGAAGAGGTCCGCCGGGCCGCCGACGGCTGGCTGGCCACCCGGAAGCCCGGGGACCGGCTGCGCGACCCCGTGCTCCTGCGCCACCTGCTGTGGACCGCCGCCGACACCGCGCTCCCGCTCCAGCTCCACACCGGGTTCGGCGACCCCGACCTGCGCCTGCACCGCAGCGACCCGCTGCTGCTCACCGACTTCGTCCGCGCCGTCGCCCCCACCGGCTGCCCGCTGGTGCTGCTGCACACCTATCCGTACCACCGCGGCGCCGCATACCTCGCCCACGCCTTCCCCCACGTCCACACCGACATCGGTCTCACCCTCACCCACGTCGGGGCCCGCGCCGGGGCAGTCCTGGCGGAGACCCTCGAACTCGCGCCGTTCGGCAAGCTGATGTTCTCCACCGACGCGTACGGTCTCCCCGAGCTCTATGTCACCGCCACCCGTCTCTTCACCCACGCCCTGGCCCGCCTCCTCGACGGCTGGGTGCGCGAGGGCGCCTGGACGGCCGGTGACGCCCGGCGCGTCACCGAGATGATCTCGGCCGGGACCGCCCGGCGGCTCTATCGCCTCGGCCCGGCGGCCGGGTGACGGCCTCGCGGTGCAGGCGCGGCGCTGTTCCGGCCCGGACTGCCGCCGGAGGCCGAGGCGTTCGCGATCGTCCACGAGGGCGCGGAAGAGCCGTCCTGACGGGTTGTCACTCACACTCACTCGGCGAATGTCGCCCGGCCCACGCCCACGTGCCCGAAAGGGCAGACCTCCCTGCCCGTCTCCCCGCCGCGCGCGGTCTGGACTCGCCCCGCGCGCGCCCGCCAGCCTGGGTCCATGACGCACGCGCACGAGTACGGACACGACCGCGACGACGCGCAGGAGAAGGCCTCCACCGCCCCGCAGGCGTCACCGGAGCTCCCGTACCTGTTCAGAGCCGCGGCCACCCACCGCCCCGACGTGATCGACCACTCCGGCGCGCACACCCTCCAGCGCACCGCCGGCAACAGGGCCGTCCGCGGCATGCTCCAGCGCGAAGCGGAGGAATCCGGCGGGACACCGCGCTCGTCCGTCCACGACGTGATCTCGTCGGGCGGCGGCCGGGCCCTGGACGCCGGCACCCGCGCCGACATGGAGGCCCGGCTGGGCGCCGACTTCTCCGACGTACGGGTGCACACGGACGGCGCGGCGCACGAGTCCGCACGGGACGTGGGCGCACGCGCGTACACCGTGGGCAACGACGTCGTCTTCCAGCGCGACGCCTACGACCCGTCCTCCCACGAGGGCCGGACCACGCTCGCCCACGAGCTCACCCATGTCATCCAGCAGCGGAGCGGTCCGGTGGAGGGCACGGAGGCTCCGGGCGGGATCCGGGTCAGCGACCCTTCCGACCGCTTCGAGCGGGAGGCCGCCGCGAACGCCGAGCGCGTCATGGCACAGCCCCCGGTGGAACGGGCCGCGGTCGCGGCACCCGCCGCCCCCGCGGCGCCGTCGGTGCAGCGGGAGGCGGCGGACGAGGACGAGGAACCGGCGGACGTCCAGGGGTCGTTCGTCCAGCGGTCGGCGGAGCAGGGCGGCGAAGAGGAGGAGACGCCGGAGTAGGGGGCGTACGCGGCCCCCTGGTCCGTGCACCCTCCGCTCACCCGTTCCCCTGCTTGTCCGCGCGCAGGGAACCACCGAGGAGCAGCGATTCCGAGCACTGGCCCGGCGTCGGCGCCTTGACCGGCCTGCCCACTTCGCGACAGCTCACGGCGATGGTGACCTTGCCGCCCGGGGGAATGTCGATGGGGGTGACGAAGTGGTAGTCGGAGTCGCGGAAGTTCTCCAGGGACAGTTCGAGCAGGTCCTGGTCCTGGCTGGAGACGACCACGGAGCCCGCGTCGCCCTGGGGGTTCTGGAGCACGATGTCGGTGAGTTCGAAGGTCTTCCCTTCGGGGACCTCGATCGCGGTGGCGGTCACCGGTCCCCCGCCGACCCCGGCGCGGACCTGCACGCGGGCGTTCTTCGGCGCCCCGGGCCCGCCCGGTTCCCCGGGCCTTTGCGAAGCGCCGTTCTCCGACGCGGGTCTGTCCTTGGAGCCGGGTCCGCCGGATGATCCGGCGGTGCCCGCGGTAGTGCCGCCCTGGCCGTTCGCGCCGCCGGTGTTCTGCTGTGAGGGGTCGGTGGTGCCGTTCTTGTCCTTCTGGTTCACGGCCTTCTCGACCGCCTCCGGGGTGATCGCCTGCCGCGCGGCCGACCGGACGGTGGGCCGGAGCACGGAGTACCAGAGGCCGACCACCGCCGCCGCGAGCAGTGCCGTGACGACGAGGGCGCGGGGCAGCCAGCGTGGCAGGAGCGCCTGTTGTTCGCAGGTGCCGTCCAGCACCTCCGGCTCGCGCGGCTCGCGCCCCTCCGGCGGCCGTGGTGCCACGACCAGTTGGAAGGTGTGTGTGACCGGTGTTCCGCGCCAGATCCACTTGGCCGGGCGCACCTTCAGCCGGGCGAACCTGGCCTGCCCCGGCGGGATGGTCAGTTCCACGGGCTCGATGACAAGCCGGGCCCGCTCGGCGCCTCCCCGGGCGGTCAGCAGCACCGTCACCGGCGTATTGCCCCGGTTGTCCACGGCCGCCTTGTGCCGGCCGCGCCAGGCACTGTGCGAGGTCTGGGGTACGAGTTCCGACGTGACCTCGGTGAACGGCAGCACCGTCACACCGCGCTCGGGGATCACCGTCCCGTCGGCGTCGCCGGTCGGCACGACGCGCAGGCCGAGCGGTGTCTCGCCGGGGGCGATCGCCGGATCGCGGGGCGGGCGGAGCCTGAGGACCGCGGTCCCCGACGCGCCGGGGTAGAGGGACAGCCGCTCGGGCTCCACGGTGGTCCAGCCGGCGCACGGGCCGACCACCTCGAACCGGAACTCCTCGACCGTGGGGCCCGAGTTGAGCACGCGTGCGGAGATGTCCGCCTCGCCACCGGGCTCCACGGTGACGGAAGAATCGTCCAGGCTCGCCGTAACACTCATGGCGCGCACGGTACGTCCCGGCACCGTGGGGCCACAGCGGCCGCACAGGAATAACTTTCGGGCACATCAAGGCTCCCTCTGAGACATCGTCAGTTTCCCCGGTGAATACTGCGGTTGACGGGAAAGGAAGCGAGTGGAAGAGAACGGGACGGAGGAACGGACCGGCGGCATATGACAGGTGCATGACTTCACGTCAGTCGGCGCCACAAGGGGAGGGAACGATGTGAACCGGACGACAGCGGACCGCATCATGGTCGACCTGAGAGCGCAGGACCCGATATCGCAAGCCGGAGTGGCGAGCCAGCTGCGCGCCCGCCCCGAGGTCCGGCTCGTCGACCAGGACGGGCCCGAGCCGGCCCAGGTCGTGGTCATGGTCGTGGACGTGCTCGACGAGGCGGCCTTGCGCGCCCTGCGCAAGATCCAGCGGACCAGCACCGCGCGGGGGGTTCTGGTCACCACCCACATCGACGAACAGCAACTGGTGAGCGCGGCGGAGTGCGGCTTCGTCGGGGTGGTGCGGCGCACCGACGCCACCCCCGAACGCCTCGTCCAGGTGATAGAGGCCGTGGCGAAAGGACAGGGGCACGTCCCCGCCGACCTGCTGGGCAGCCTCCTGGAACAGGTCGGCCGCCTGCAGGGCGAGGTGCTCGGCCCGCGCGGTATCAACTTCAACGGCCTGTCCGCCCGCGAGATCGAGGTGCTGCGCCTGGTCGCCGAGGGGTACGACACCGCCGACATCGCCCTGAAACTCGCCTACTCCGAGCGCACGATCAAGAACGTCCTGCACGCCGTGATGACCCGGCTCAACCTGCGCAACCGCTCGCACGCCGTGGCGTACGCGCTCCGCCAGGGCCTGATCTGACGCGTGTCCCTTCGGGCACCGCCCGATACCCGAAGGGTTGGCTCGCACGCCACTGCGCCCCGGGCCTCCGCGCGCGAGGGTGGGGGCCCGGTCCGATCTTGAGTGGGGTGTGCCAGTGCGAAGAGTGCGACGATCGCTCCTGCGGGCCGCCTCCTGGGCCGGAGGGACGGGGAGGGACAGGACCCACCGCATCACCGTCCTCGCCGTCGCCCTCACCCTGCTGATGGCCGTCGTACCGGGCGCGGCCGCCGACAGAAGTGCCGCCTGGTGGACGGTCATGCCCCAAACGGTCGACGGGACCCTGGAGCCGGGCAAGTCCCTCCCCGTGGACAAGCAGGTGCGCACGCCCGCCGTACCGCCCCGGCCCGACGTGGTGCTGATGGTCGACGGCACGTTCAGCATGGACGGCACCATCAAGCAGCTGAAGTCCCAGGGCACGCTCGAATCGATCACCAAGCGGGTCCGCGACGTACAGCCCGACTCTCGGTTCGCCGTGACCACCTACGGCGATGTCGTGGACGGCAAGCGGGCCTTCGAGGTGCTCCAGGGGCTGACGTACGACCTGGCGGCCGTGGGCCGCGGCGTCAACGCGCTCACCTCCGACCGCGGTCTGGACAGCCCCGGCCCCGCCGAGGACTGGATCAACGCCCTGTGGCAGACCGCCAACGGGGCGAGCGGCCAGTTCCGCGAGGGCGCGAACCCGGTCATCGTCCTGATCGGCGACTCCTCCAGCCACGACCCGAGCCTCGGTCACACCCTCACCGACGCCATCGACGCCCTGAAGAGCAAGGGTGTCCGTGTGGTCGCCGTCGACATCAAGACCTATCTGGGGGACGACCTCAACGGCGACGGTACGGGCGGCGGCGGCAATCACGGTGAAGGGCGGCACGAACCCAACGAGGCCACCAAAGTAGTCGAGGCCACCAACGGCAGCCTCCTCAAGGACGTCGACCCCAAGCAAGTCGCCGACAACGTCGTCAAAGGGCTCACCAACTTGCCGACCACGGTCGGCTATCAAACGCTCGGCTGCGACCCCGCCCTCACCGTCGCCCTGGACCCGCCCAGGCGCCAGGTGACCAGTGGCGACGTGGCCACCTTCAAGGAGACCGTCACCGCGGCGAAGGACGCACCCCAGGGCAGGACCGTCCAGTGCACGGTCCAATTCCTCATGGACGGCAAGCTGCCGGGCGGCCCCGCCTCCGACTACCAGGAGCGGATCACCATCAAGGTCCGTGACGTGACCGCCCCGCAGATCACCGTGGAGGGCCGCACCGTCGAGGCCACCGGCCGCTCCGGCGCGAAGATCGACTACACCGCGACCGCCAACGACAACGTCGACGGCGACCTCCCCGTCACCTGCGACCCGCCGTCAGGCGCGCAGTTCCCTCTGGGCACCACCCGGGTCACCTGCACCGCCACCGACTCCGCGGGCAACAAGGGCACCGGCACGGCCCTCTTCACCGTCCAGGACGCGTCCGCGCCGAAGGTGACGGTGGACGACCGCACCGTCGCGGCCACCGACAAGTCCGGCGCGCGGATCGACTACACCGCGACCGCCAAGGACGACGTCGACGGCGACCTCCCCGTCGCCTGCGCCCCCGCGTCGGGCTCGCTCTTCCCCCTGGGCACCACCCGGGTCACCTGCACCGCCACCGACTCCGCGGGCAACAAGGGCAGCGCCACCGCCACCTTCACCGTCCTCCCGGCCCCCGTCCCGGACATGGCCGACCTCGCGGTGGCCGTGAACGTCGGACCCGTACCGAACTACACCGGCCGTACGACCCAGGCCCGCTTCACCCTCGCCAACACGGGCCCCAGGACGGCCGAGGGCGTCGTCCTCACCACCGCGTGGCCCGACGGCACCCCGGACAAGCGCTCCCTCACCCGCCTCTCGGCGTGCACCCAGGACAACCCCTGCCGCATCCCGGTGGGCGGACGCGTGACGGTGACGCAGTCCGCGGTGTACGGGACCGCGGTCGGCGGTGACGTACGGGCCTCCGTGCGCGGCTCGCTGCCCGACCCGCGGCAGGACAACAACACCGCCACCGCGCCCCTCCGCGTCCTGCGGCCGGAGCTCACGATCACCCCGGAGGTCGGCCGCCCCGGCCAGGTGGTGCGGGCGCTCGGCAAGGACTTCCCGCCCGGCGTCCTGGTGCGGCTGACCTGGCAGCCGGGGATCACCGCGGCCCGCGCCCCCGTACGGGTCGGCCGTGACGGCACGTTCGACGCCCAGGTGCTGGTGCTGCGCAAGGACCGGCTGGGGCCGCGCGTGCTGCGGGCGCAGGCCGACGGCCTGGACCCGTTCCAGAGGCCGTTCCTCGTCGTCCAGCGCAATCAGAACCCGCCGGACTTCGCGGGCCGCGGGTGACGACAATCCGACGAGTCGCCGAGCCAGGAGCGCATCAGTGATCCATGAGGTCGACGAGTCCCTGCGCGTGCTGTTCCGGACCGACGCCCTCGAAGGCGACCGGATCGCGGTCGCCTTCGACGCGCCCACCCGCGACTGGGCGGCGAAGGTCAACGCGCCGACGGTCAATCTGTACCTGTACGACATCCGCGAGGACATGCGGCGCCGGGAGCGCGGGCTGCACAACGAGTACGACGAGCAGGGCACGGTCGTGGCCCGCAGGCGTCCGCCGCGCTACTTCAAGCTCTCGTATCTGATCACCGCCTGGACCAAACGGCCGGAGGACGAGCACCGTCTGCTGTCCTCGCTGCTGTCCTGCCTCCTGCGGTACGAGGCGCTGCCGGCCGAACGGCTCACCGGCTCCCTGGCGGAGATCGGGGTCGCCGTCCCGATGACCGTGGCCCTGCCACCGCCCGAGGACCGGTCGTTCGCGGATGTGTGGAGCGCGCTCGGCGGCGAACTCAAGCCGTCGCTGGACCTGGTCATCAGCGTGCCGGTCACGGCGTCGCCGGTGTACGAGGCGGGGCCCGCGGTCGGCGAGGAGGGAGTACGGCTCGGGTTCTCCGGCATCGCTCCCGAGGAGCCCTCCGATACATACGGCCCGGGGAAGCTGCCGGTCTACGGCATACGGCCCGGTGCGCCACCACGGCCCACGGGCGGACGCGCCCGGCGTCCGGGGATCTCCTCCCGTGTCGCTGAGGAGACCGAATGACCGCGGACGCGAGCCTGCGGCACCTCCTCGACCGCGCGGTGATCGTCGAGGAGCGCGTACGGCGGGCGGTTGCCGCCCGGCAGACGACGGACCCGGATCCGGACGACGCGTTCCGGGGCCTGTACCTCAGCGACGAAGCGGTGCGGCGGCTGCTGGAGCACGGCCGGACGATCGCGGCGCCGTCGCCGTCGGAGGCGGCGCTGCTGGCCGAGGCGGAGGAGCGCGCGGCGGGACCCGTACGCCTGCGAACCCTGGCCGGGGAGTTCGGCCTGACGGACCTCGATGTGGAGGTCCTGCTGATCGCCCTCGTCCCGGACCTGGACGACCGCTTCGAATCGTTCTACGGCTATCTGCACGACGATGTGACGCGCCGTCGGCCGTCCATCGGGCTGGCACTCGGGCTGTGCGGGCGGTCGGCGGCCGACGCGAGCGCGCGGGCGCGGCTCAGTCCCCTCTCGCCGCTGCGAGCGGGCGGCCTGCTGCTGGTGGAGGACGCGGAACGCCCCTTCCTGGCACGGTCGTTGCGCGTCCCCGACCGGGTCACCGCCCACCTGCTCGGCGACGACACCCCCGACCCACGGATCGCCGACCTGCTCGCTCCCTGGCACGACATCGCCGGCGTGGGCGACCCCGCGCCGCTCGCCCGCGCCCTGGACGGCGGGGTCCACCTGGCGTATCTGCGGGAGGAACAGGGCGGAGCGGGCACGTCCCTGGCCGCCTCCGCGCTCACCCGCGCGGGCCGTGGGGTGCTCCGCGTGGACCTCGAACGCCTCGCGGGCGACCCGCAACCGGCCGAGGCCGTACGCGTCCTCGCCCGCGAGGCACGGCTGACGGGTGCGGGGCTGGTGTGCGGGCCGATAGACGCCCTCGTACGGGACAGGCCTGAGATGATCCAGCTGCTCGCGGACACACCATTGCCGGTGGTCCTGGTGGGACGCGTGCCGTGGGACGCGATGTGGTCGGAGCGGCCTCCGCTGCTGCTCCACGCGCCGCGGGTGGAGCCGGCGGGCCGGGCGGAGCTGTGGGCGACGGCGTCCCCCGTCCCCGCGGAGGTGAACCTCGGCCGCCTCCTGTCCCCCTTCCTCCTCACCCCCGACCAGATCGCCCGCGCGGCACGCGGCTCAGCCCAGGCCGCGCTCCTGGACGGCGGCCCCGTACGCCCCGACCACATCCGCGCCGGTGCCCGCGCCCAGAACGCGGCGGGCCTGGACCGCCTGGCCCGCCGCATCGAGCCCACGGTGAGCTGGCCCGATCTGGTCCTCCCGGCGGACTCCCTGGCCCAGCTGCGCGAACTGACCGCGCGGGCCCGCCACCGCGACCGGGTCCTGGGCGAGTGGGGCATGCGGCCGGGCGGCGGCCGGGGCCGGGGCGTGAGCGCACTGTTCGCGGGCGACTCGGGCACGGGCAAGACGATGTCGGCGGAGGTCATCGCGGCGGACCTGGGGCTGGACCTCTACACGGTGGACCTGGCCACCGTCATCGACAAATACGTCGGCGAGACGGAGAAGAACCTGGAGCGCATCTTCTCCGAGGCCGCCGGTATCAACGGCGTCCTGCTCTTCGACGAGGCCGACGCCATTTTCGGCAAACGCTCGGAGGTCAAGGACGCGCACGACCGCTATGCGAATGTGGAGAGCGCGTACCTTCTCCAGCGCATGGAATCCTTCGACGGCCTGGCCATCCTGGCGACGAACCTGCGCGCCAACTTGGACGACGCGTTCACCCGCCGCCTGGACCTGGTCATCGACTTCCCGGTCCCCGACGCGGACCAGCGCCTGCTGCTGTGGGAACGCTGCCTCGGCCCCGTGCTCCCCCGCTCCCCCGGCCTGGACCTGGAATTCTGCGCGGAGTCGTTCGAGCTGGCGGGCGGCAATATCCGTTCGGTGGCGGTCACGGCCGCCTACCTGGCGGCGGAGTCGGGGACGGCGGTGACGATGCCGGATCTGATACACGCGGTACAGAGGGAATACCAAAAGCTGGGCCGCCTGACGCTGGCCTCGGAATTCGGCCCGTACGTGGGGCTGTTGGCCTGAGCCGACAACTCGCTCCGGCCGCGCGCCCTCTTGCTCCCCGTGCGCCCCCATGAACACTTGCGGCGCCCCCGTGCCCACGGTGATCGTGCACTGACGCACCAGTGATCCACCGCACGGAAGGCTTGGACCATGACTGTCGAGAACCAGGTCGAGAACCAGGTCGAGAACCAGGTCGGAAACCAGGTCGAAAACCAGGGAGTCGCGCCCGAAGTGGTCGGGGAGCTCTACGACCAGGGAACCGAGTTACTGAGCGCCCTCATGGGCGGCAGCCTGCACTACGGGTACTGGGAGGACCCCGCCGACACCGGCTCCATGGCCGAGGCGTCCGGGCGGATGACCGACCTCATGATCGACAAGCTCGCGGGGCGGCGGGGCCTGCGCGTGCTCGACGTCGGCTGCGGCACCGGCCGTCCGGCCCTCCAGCTCGCCCGGTCCACGGGCGCGGAGGTCGTCGGCGTCACCATCAGCCGCGAACAGGTCCGGCTGGCGAACCTCGCCGCCGAGACGGACGGGCTGCACGGGCAGGTGACGTTCCAGCACGGCGATGCGACCGACCTGCCCTTCGCCCCCGAATCCTTCGACGCGGCCTGGCTGTTCGAATCCCTGCTGCACATGCCCGATCCGCAGCACGTACTGAAGCAGATCGCCACGGTCCTGCGGCCCGGTGGCCGCCTCGCCATCGCGAACCTGGTGCAGCGGACCACCCTCACGGAAGCCGAGGAGACGGGCCTCGCGGGGTACCTCCGGATGACCGGCATCGCCTCGATCGCCCCGCTGGACGACTACCCCGGCCTGATCACCAACAGCGGCCTCGTCCTGGACGAGCTCGTCGACGTCTCCGGCCACAGCGTCCGCCAGACCCTTGAATGCGTCGGCGCCGGACTCGTCGAAGCCGTGATCCCCGAGGTCGATCGGACCGCCGCGGCGAGCGAGGCACTCGGGCAGGCGCGAGCCGTCGTGGAACAGTTCGCCGCGACCCGCGGCATCGGCTACGCGCTGGTCGTCGCGTCGAAGCCGATGCGATAGCGGCTGCGCAGGGGTGCCCCCATGGGTTCCGTCAATCCATAGGGGCACCCGATTGTCAGTGCCCCGCCCTAGGCTTGTCCGCATGCCCACCACACCTTCTCCCGACCCCGCGCGCCGGGACGCCGACGCGCTGAACGCCGAGATCCGCGCGTTCCTGGTCGCCCGCCGGGGGCGCGCGCTGTCGCGTGAAGAGCGGGCGGAGTACGAGGAGTTGCGCACGCGGTGGATCGAGGCTGTACGGGCGCGGTACGACACGGCGGCGTAGAGCGGCCGTTTCTCCCACAGCACCGTGACTGCCGGACGCGCGCCGTATGGGTCAGGCGCCGAAACCACTATCCGCGTGCGGCGTCCCAGACCGCGCTGGTCCCGAAGTAGGAGTCGTACAGCTCCTGGACTTCGAGAAGGCTCTCCGGCGGGACCTTGCCGTAGCGGATGCGCTCAAGATGGCGGAAGTACTCGAATCGCTCCACCCCGGGCGTGATGATGACGAGCATGTCCGCGATCTCGCCGGGCGCGGCGGCGAAGGCGTGCTGTGTGCCCGGCGGTACGACGACCACGTCCCCGCGCTCCGCGGTGACCACTTGATCGCCGGACAGCAGCTGGGCGGTGCCGTCGAGGACATAGAACATCTCGGCGGACTTGCCGTGGTGGTGCGGACGGGCGCCGTTCGCACCCTTGCCGAGAGTGACACGCATGCTGGAGAGAGCGCCGCCCGTAGCGGGGCTGTCGACGAGCAGCTGGTTGGTCACCTGGCTGCCCGTGCCTGTCAATTCGGCGTCAGCGGCGCGTACGACGACGGTCTCGTCGAAGTCGGGGATGAAGAGAGACATTGCTTGCTCCTGAAATGTTGATCACGCCGAAACGTACGCCATGGGCCAGGTCGAAGGCCATAACGGCTTCTGCCCGATTGCGGCAGCCCAGCTGTTCCACCGGATATCGACCGGAGAGAATTCGACGCCGTCCTGTCGTACGACGTCGATGTCGCGAGCCCACGGCCGGACCCCGGACCCCGGCCGCCTTCCGTGAGCCGTGACGGCCAGGACCCGTTTTGACGCGGAGCCCGTTCAGGATGTCCGGTCGCGCCAGGCGCCGAGGACAGCCTGGACAGCGCTGGAGACCTGGCCCTGCTGGGTACGGTCCGCCCACAGGTGCGCGTCGTGCTCAGTGAGCTCGACCGTCTCGCCGACAGCGGTCGCAGCGAAGTCGAACTGACGGGTGGCCCGTCCGCTGCCGGAACGGTAGTCGAAATGACCGAGGTAGCCACCGACGGCCGTGACCGTCAGCCCGGTCTCCTCGGCGACCTCCCGCCGCAGGGCCTCGATAAGGCCCTCACCATCGTCGACGCCGCCGGAAGGCAACTCCCACAGCCCGCCCAGGTAGTCATCAGCGGCGCGGTGCAGAAGCAGGACCTTGCCGTCGTCGTCGGTGATGACGGCACCGACGACGGTCTTGATGATGCCGTCCCGTTCGGCGGCGCGGACGAGGTCTTCCAGAAAAGCGGTGTCGAGGGAACTCACAGCATGTCCTTCGCATGGGAGGCGACTTTGGCGATGGCCGCGGCGTAGGCGTCGGCGAGGGGGACGTCCTCCTGGCCGTGCCAGACCGGCAGTTTGAAGGTAGTGGCGTGTACGTGCTCGGCTGCCGGGAAGTTGCCAGCAGCGGGGCCCTGGCGGTCAGCGTAGCCAGGCAGCAGGCCCCCGGGGGCCTGGAACAGCGGATGCGTGTGAAGCGGGCAGGTGGAGCCCGGCCGGTCCACTTCCGTTGCGCCTTCGGCGTGGAGGGCATCGAGGAACCGTTGGAGCGGCAGCCCGCCGAGCTCGGTCGGCTCGTATCGCAGCGGCAGCGCGTACCAGGACGGCAGGGCGGAGACCAGCACGTGCGGCACACGCACGCCCGGCACGTCGTCGAAGGCTGCGCACATGCGGGCCGCGATGGCCTGACGTCCGGCCAAGTAGCCGTCCAGGCGAGGCAGCTGGGCATTGGCGAGGGCAGCGGCGAGCGGGTGGATCCGCAGTTTCAACCCCATCCCGGTGACCGAGAAGCGCGCGAGCGGGTGGGTGGCGGGGATCTCGCGGCGGCACCGCTTGTTGTACTGGCCGTGCAGCAGCACCCGGTAGTACAGCTCGCTGTCGTCGGTGGCCACGAAGCCGCCTTCGCCGGCGGACAGCGGCTTGGGCCCGTTGAGGCTGAACGCAGCCGCGGCGCCGAACGAGCCGGTGCGCTGGCCGTTCCAGGTGGCGCCATGGGCATGGGATCCATCCTCCATCAGCATCAGGCCGTGCTCGTCGGCGAAGGACACCAAGGCGTCCATGTCCTCCGGCAGCCCCCACAGATGGACGGCGACTACGGCCTTCGTGCGTGCGGTGATGCGGCGGGCGGCGGCATCGAGATCGAGCTGCCCGCGGTCGTCAACGTCGGCGAGGACAGGGTGGGCACCGAGGTGGAAGAGCGGGGTGGCGGTGGCGTGGAAAGTGAGCGCGGGCACGATCACTTCGTCCCCCGGGCCGATCCCGGCCGCAGCGTACATCGAGTGCAGTGCGGCCGTCCCGGTGCAGGTGGTCACCACGTGCCGGACGCCGAGGTAGGAGGCGAGCGCGTCCTCCAGGTCGGCGACGACGCCGGAGCGGTCCGCGATCGAGACGGCCGCCTCCAACTGGCCAGCCACGGCCTCGCGATCCTGCTCGGCAATGGGAGGCCACTCGAAATGCGGCCCCGGGACAGTGATGGCGGGTTCGCCGCCGAGCAGGGCGAGCGGGGAGTCATTCATGCGAGGAACTCCTTCGGATCTGCGGGACGGGCGCTGGCCCGGGAGGAGTAGGCGGCGGCGAGGAACGCGGCGTGCGGCAGGTGCTCGGCCGGGCCGGAGGGGTTGGGGAGGGTGCCGTCCAGGACGCGACAGAAGTGGTCGATCCGAGCGGCGGCCGCATTACCCGGCCAAGCCGGCTCGCGCACCAGCGACTCGACCGCTTGCCCGGATGAGTCGAGGCGCCGTACGACACCGCGCTCGATGACTACGGAGCCGTACGAGCCGGTGACGGCCAGGCGCTCGCTCTTCGGCCCGGCCGAGCGCGAGATCAGCAGCGAGCCGTACAGACCGGAGTCGTAGGCGAGGTGGACCAGGGCAGTGTCCTCGGCGTCGTAGTCCGCACCGGGCGCGGCGGCGGCCGAAGTATCCGCGAGGATGCGGTCGGGCAGACCGAGGTACCAGATCAGCAGGTCGATCAGGTGGTAGCCCATGTCCGCCAGGCAACCACCCCCGGCGAGCTTCGCGCGGCCGCGCCAGCCGGTGGACGGGTCCGGGCAGTGGAAGGTGTAGCGGCCCTCCACCAGGTACGGGGTACCAATCTGCTCCAGGAGCTGGAGGGCGACGGCATAGAGGGGGTGGAAGCGGCGCTGGACGGTGACCATCAGCTCGATACCCGTCTTGTCACACAACGCGGCCAGTTCGGCAGCCTCGTGCGGGTCGGTGGCGAACGGCTTCTCCTTCATCACATGCACCCTCGCCCCGGCGCACGCCTTGATGACCTCCCGGCCGACGTGGTGCGGCACTGCGGCGATGACGAAGTCCGGCCGTACCTCGTTCAGCAGTGCCGTCAGGTCCGTGTAGCCGGGCACCTGCCAGGCCTCGGCCCCGGCGGCAGCCCTGCCTGTATCGACGTCGCAGACCGCGACAAGCTCGGCGAGCGGGCTGTCAGCCAGCCCGGGAAGGTGGTCCTTGTGGGCCTGGCCACCGAGTCCCACCACGGCGGCCCTCTTGATCACGCTCATCGATCACACCTCTTCGAAGGCGAGGCGGTGGCCCGCCGTATGCGGGTCACCTGCCCTTCAAGGACACCGCGGCCGCCACGGCGGCGGAAGGAGCGCTCTCGCAGCCCGCAAAGCGGTTTGCACATGGTGCAAAGACTCTGTCCAGGCCCGGTGGGCACGGCTACGGTGAGGGCGGCGTGCCTCTCGGCTACGAGCGGAGACAGCTATGGACGCGGGCAGCAGAATGCCGACGAGTCCCAGCGGGCTGGTCCGCCGCACGCGCAAGGAACAGGGCCTGACGCTGGCCCAGCTCGGAAAGCTGACCGGCTACTCCGCAGCCCAGGTCTCCCGATACGAGCGGGGCATCTCGCCGCTGACCGACGTCATGGTGATGCGGGCTTTCGCCGACGCGCTCGGTATCGCGCCCCAGGCGCTCGGCCTGACACCTCAGCCGGACACCCGCCACGGGCGCACGATCGGGCCAACCACCGCATACCCTCGCCTTCCCGCCTCTAGGCTGGCGAAGGCAGCCGTTGGGAGGACGGTGAGGATCCAGTGCGGCGACGGCAGTTGCTGACGAATCTGGCGGTCACGGCCGCCGCAGCCGTAAGCGCCCCCATCCTGCCCAGCGGCAAGCCGCCGGTGAACGAAGCGGCGCTCGGCGAGGTGCTCGTCGCGCGGCTGCGGGACGCGATGCTCGGCCTGCATCACGAGATCGCCGTCCCCTCGGGGACCGTGTTGAGCACTGATCTCTCCCGCGCGCTTACCGACTTCCATACCTGCCGCTATGGCAGCCTGGCCGTCCGCCTGCCCCGACTCATCCATGCCGGCCACGCGCGCACGGCAAGCGGCGACGACTGCGTGCTGCTGGCACGGAGCTACCTGCTGGCCACCCGCATGCTCATCAAGCTCGACGAGCAGCAGCTCGGCTGGATGGCCGCCGACCGCGCACGCCAGAGTGCCGAAGCCGCGGGCGATGCCCTGCTGGTCGCCGAGGCGGCCCGCCAGCTCGCGGTCCTGGCCCGCAAGGCGGACTGGCACGAGCAGGCGATGTCCATCGCGTTGACGGCCGCCGACCACCCTGGCCTGCGCGGGGGCGGGCCGGACCATGCTGCTGAGCGGGGGCTGCTGATCCAGTCCGCCGCCTACACCGCCGCCCGGGCTGGCGACACGGCCGGGATGCGGGAGCTGACCGACGAAGCCGCTGCCATCGCCAAGGAGCTCGGCGGCACCATCTTGCTGCGGGACCACGGCGGGGGTTTCAACCCCACCACCGTCCAGCTCCACCGCATCTCCGCGGAGAACTCCGCCGGTGATCCGGCCACCGCGCTCGTGGCCGCCCGGGCCGTCGCCCCGCAGAGCCTGCCCAGCGTCGAACGACGGGCCCGCTACTACACCGACATCGCTGCCGCGTACGGACGGTGGGGCCGCCGCGACGACTGCATCCGCGCCCTTCTTGCCGCCGAGCACCACGCGCCCGAGGAGACCCACGCCCGTCCGGCGGTCAAGTCCCTCGTCTCGGGCCTACTGGTCTCCGGCCGCACCACCACCGAACTCCGCGGCCTCGCTGCCCGCGTCGGCGTCCTGACCTGACATTCACCCGGCCCTCGCCGACGGCCGGGTCCTATGGGAGGCCGCCGTACTGGACCCTTCGCTCGCGGGAGATCGCCAACCGGGGCCGTAGAGGGAGAAGTTACGCACTCCGGAGCGGTACCGGGTTGTCGAGGGAATCGAGCCAGACCCGTTCGCCGTCGTCGTCCACGGTGAGCCCGAAGCGATCGAAGCCGGGTCGGTCGTTCTCCGCCCACCAGCGGTAGGCCGCTTCCGTCTCGTCCCACAGCTTGCGCGGGCCGGACTGGACCACCACGTACTCACTCGACCCCGGCTCATAGTCGGCCGACGCCCACGACTGGGTATCGGTGCTGTACGTCCACAGCGTGTAGGAGCCGTCCTCGTATCGCTCGGCACGCCAGAACGCCCCGGACACCCGCAGCCCGATCACAAACTGTTCGAGCCACCCGCCGATGTCAGCCGGGGAAAGCGCGGTCGTGCTCCTGGTGCCGTCTGCGGGCCACTCCCGTCCCTTGAGGTAGGCGTCGAAGGGCGGTCGTTCCGTGCGCTGCTGTCGCAGGCGCATGAAAGCACTGGAACGGGTGAAGGGACCGTTGGCCGTACCGTCGTCGGCGACGACCAGGCGCACGATGTACTCGCCCTCGTAGTCCGTTCCCCACGGGGCGACGATGACCCCGCCGGGGCGGGTCTGCTCGATCCAGGTCCGGGGCACTTCCCCGACCGAGCACGTTGCGATGACCCGGTCGTACGGGGCGCCGCCTACGTGGCCCGAGCGCCCATCTCCTACGATGACCAGAGGCGACAGGTCAACGTGCCGGAGGTTCTCCCCCGCCCCCTTGGCTACGTCCTCGTCGTACTCGACACTGACCACGTTCGCGCCGCCGAGCCGGCACGAGAGAAGACCCGCGTTCCAGCCGGTGCCAGTGCCGATTTCAAGGACCCTGTGCCCTTCCTCCACGTCCAAGTCAGCGAGCGTCGAGAAGACCATGCGCGGCATGGAACTGGAGCTTGTCGGCGTGGCTCCCAGCCCGTCCCCGGTGTGCCGTCCGTCGTCCCACTGCGTGGTGAGAGGGATGTCGGAGTACACCGCCTTGAACCACGCGTCCGGGTCCTTGGCGCGATCCACCAACGCCGTCTGCTCGGTGCCGTCCGCGATGCCCGGCCAGATGCGGTCAGGCACGAACAGCTCGCGTGGCACCGCCTCGGACGTCGGCAGCCAATCGGAATTCAGCGCGCCCGCTTCAACGAGCACGAAGGCGAGCCCCGAAGGGCCCGCCTCTTCTGTGCGTGTGCTCACGTGTCCCTACTTACCCGTCGAGGGGCCGGAGCCGTCGGACGTGTTGCCGCCCTCGTCGGAGCCACCGCCGTGCTGTCCGCTCATGGGATGCTCCTTCGTAGTCGGGTTGATGATCGGTGCTACCCGCCCGGTCGACTCCACTTCACGGGAATGAAGGCGTGCGGCCGCCCGCGCGTGCTCGTGAGAGGGGCTCAAGTCGTCTTCCGGGTCCGCTGCGGAAGTGATCAGCCGCGCCAAGCCGATCGGGTCGCACAGATCTTCCGCGCCGGCTGGAGGCGTCAGCAGCCAATACGCGCCGGGAGGATCCGCGCGGTGGGGTGCGGGTACGCCGATGCTGTGCGACAGCCCGAGGCACTCGCAGGGCACGGTCCAGAACCGCGCGGTACCTGCGGGCACCAAGGCGTAGTACCAGCCGTACACGATGACGGCGCTGTCGATCGCGGCCGACCGGAAGACCGCCTCGACGGCATCCCGGTCGGCCGAACCGGTTTGAGAGTGGATCGCCTCAACGGGGATCTGCACGGCGTCGAAGAGTACCCCGGTGAGCACTTGCGCCGGATCGCCTCGAAGCCATTCCCTCCTGCTGGGGACGAGCAGCCCCTGGGACAGCCACTCGGAGGCCGCGGCGCCCGCGTCGACGGCAGGCCAGTTCGATCGGGGCTTCATCGCAGGCCTGCGAAGAGCAGGAGCGAACGGGCAGCGTGGGCAAGCGCGAAAACGACCCGTTCCGGCGCCGGAGAAGGGTCGGTATCGATCGTCCGACTGCTCAGGAGCCGACGGCCGCGCATCGCTGCGCTCTCCTGTACGGCACCCCCGAACCTGCCGCCCCTCTTCTTGCCTTCTTCCTCCACAAACGGGATCAAGGCTTCGATGTGGGTGCGGAGCTGATCCTCAAGTTCCCGCAAGGCAGGCTCGCCCCGGGGTGCGAGTCCGCGGCTGATGTCTCGGGTGATCGCCCCGACGTTCAGCGTGTCGCACGGTGGAGTGGTGGTGGTCATGGCGTCCCTGTCTTCCGGTGGCATGCGCACGTGCAGGTGAGGGATTCGGTCCGGGCTGTGTGAGGCGGCGCTCCGACCCGGCGGATGTACGTGACGCCGGGGCATTTCCTGTGCTGGCCGACCCTGCAGTGATGCTCGATGTGGGGGCGAGCGGGGCGCGTCACGGACACCGCGGCACCTCTGTCGCTTGCGTGGCTTGGAGGGCTTCACGCGGGTGCTCGGTATCTGTGAGTGCGGTCCAGGGCGCGCCGAGGAGGACGGTGGGCGGTAGGACCCAGGTGCGGTCGGCTCTGTAGCGGCCGAGTGGTGGGGCCGTGAGCTTCCAGCCGGGCGGCCGTACGGTGACTCGGCGAATGCCGACGAGTCGGTAGGCGGTGCCGACCTGGTCGGCTGCCCTGTTGTGCTGGGTGATGGACATGCATTCGCCTTCTCTCGCTCAGGTCCCATAGCGAGACAACCGTGTGAGCGGGAGAGGTGGCGGACATTGCGCCGGACTTTTGAACAGGCTTCCTCCGAAGCGGACTTCCAGGACCGGCCTCAGTCGCTACGGTCGGTACCGACAGGCGCATCGGGGGTATGGATGACGGAACAGCTCACGCCGTTCTCACGCGAGTGCGCGGCTCGGGGGTGGGATCAGCCGGCGGTCTTCCTGAGGGTGTTCCGGGAGACCGCCCGTATGGTCGGCGAGCAGGTGGCCCTCACTGACCGGCAATTACGCCGATGGCGTCAGCCCGGCCCACCGCGACCACGTGCCCGAGCCTGGCGGGTGCTGCATGCGATGTTCGGCATGAGCCCCCTCGCACTGGGCTTTCCAGGGCCGGAGCCGGATGCGAGGGTGGAGGCAACGGGCAGTCAGGAGGTGGTGGGTGTGGACCGACGCGCATTCGTCGCTGATGCTCTCGGCACCGCCGCCGGTCTGGCGCTCGTCCCGTCGACCGCGATCGGTACGCTGCATATCACTGAGCTCCGTAAGGGCTTGCGCTCGCTCTACACCCTCGACGACGCCTATGGAGGCGACGCGGTCCGGTCTCTGGCGGTCCGCCACCTGCGTCGAGTCCGCCGCATCATCAACACCGGGACGTACGCGGATACCATCGGCCGTCAGCTCCAACTCCTCGCGGGGGAAACCGCGGAGCAATGTGCGTGGCTGTACTACGACGCAGGCGACCAGGAAACGGCACGCCGGTACTGGGGCGAGGCACTGACCACAGCCACTGTCCTGGGCGACGACGGCCTGGAGATTTTGGTCCTGGCCAGCCTCAGTATGCAGGCCATCCACGATGACCGGCCGCGTGATGGCTACGACCTGGCGCGCGCCGCCCGTCACCGCGCCGCTGCTCTGGGATCACCGGCCCTGCTCTCTCTGATCGCAGCCCGCGAGGCGCGCGCTCTGGCCGGGATGCGGGACCATGGTGCGGCGCGGAGCAGGCTCGCGGAGTCCATGCGCCTGGCCGACCAGAGCGGTCGGCCGACGCCCGAGTGGGCGGCCTTCCACGGGCACGCCGAGCTGGAGTTCACGCAGGGCCTCCTCTACACCGAGGCAGGGCACCACAAGGCAGCCGTGCCGTTCCTACGCGCCGCTCTGGCTCACCAGGACCGGACCTACGGCCGCAACCGCGCTCTGTACCGCCTCACTCTGTCCCGCAGCCTGGTGCAGGCGGGCGAAGTCGACGAAGGAGCCGCCGAGGCCGTCGCCAGCCTCGACCACCTCGCCGAGGTCGAATCCGGCCGGGTTGTGCGCCGCCTCACCGAGGTCCGTGATCTGCTCGACGGCACAGACGCCGTGAGCGCCAGGGAGTCGGCCGCAGCTCTGACCGAGTACGTCCAGTGAAGGGAAAACCATGGTCGAGGTGACGTACGAGAGGTGGGACGGGGCAGAGGCAGCCCACCAGCTCGACCGCTTTCTGTCGGCCTACGAGGAGGTGTACGTCGAGCCCCCGTACTGCGAGGGCCCTCGGGACGTCGCCGAGTTCATCGAGCGGTTCCACCGCCAGGCCCAACGCCCTGGATTCCGCCTGGCACTCGCCCTCGACGGCGGCACGGAGACTTTGGGATTCGCCTTCGGATACCTCCTCCCTGCGGACACCAGATGGTGGGAAGGGCTTTTCGAACCGCAACCGGACCACTTCACCCAGGAAACCGGAAAGCGGACGTTCGTCATCATCGAGTTAGCCGTCCGGCAACCATGGCGTCGGCGCGGCATGGCCACCGAACTCCACACCCGCCTCCTGGAAGGGCTGGAAGCCGAGAGGGTTACGTTGACGATGCGACCCGAGCCCGAGGCCGCGCCAGCGCAGGTGGCCTACGCGAACTGGGGATACAGAAAAATCGGACGGACTCAGCCTTGGGACGAGGCGCCGGTGTACGACTCCATGGTTCTCGACCTCAATGACTGATCAAGCAAACGCGCTCTCTATTGATCAAACGGTTGAGGCTCTGAGTCGTTGATCGCTGCGTGAATGATCTGGCAGGGGATGCGCGGCACTTGTCGCCGCCGACGCAGGAAGCGTTGCGGATGCGGGCGGTGGCCCGCATTGATCGAGGGGCGGGGCCGCGAGGACGTTGCGGCGGTGCGCTGATCACCAGGCTGTACCGGCTGCGGCTGACCGAGCAGGGGTGGGCAAGTACCCGCGCCGGTGGGGACTTTCGTTCCAGCATCCGGACAAGCGGGCCCCCTCCGTCATGGGGTCGCTGTCGTGAGCCGGACGCCGATCACACGGCTACGAATATCACCCGCGTACCGCACAACTTGGCCATGTCGTCCACGTCCGAGGTGAGCATGACGACAGGTCCAGGCTGATGCATGGCGGTAACCGCAACCATCGCGTCAATCGCGTACTTGTGTCCGTGCAGCCCTACATCCTGCAACAACAGCGCAGCCTCCTTGGACCAGCCCACGCTCAGCGGCTCCACGCGAAGCTGAGAAAGGACGTAGCTCCAGCGAGCACGCTTGATCCGCTCGTGCTGAGCTTCGATGAGGGTCGCGCCGCTGACTACTCGATCGGCACCACGGTCCACTGCCGACCGCACCATGTTCATCACCGCACGGTCCTGCTCGATGTAGAGCGAGAGTCCCTGGCTGTCGAGAACCAGACTGCCCCCACCCGTCAGCCGGCCTCGCGCCACTGCCCCTCCCGCTCCTCGGCCTGCGCCCAGATGTCCGCGGCTGCCTGCTTCTCTCCCGCAGTGAAGGCACCGCTCTCCTGCTCGAACTCATCGAGGTACGCGAGCGTCGCCTGATTCCGCAGATGTTCCTCGACGGCCGTAGCCACTATGGCGGACACCCCACGCCCACCCGCACTCGCCCGCAGGGCCTGCACGGTGCCTTCAGGAAGCGAGACGCTGATGGCCTTCGCGGGGCCCTCGCCGATGCCTGGTGCCGATTGCTCGTCTGCCATGAGCCGAGTTTAACAAATGCTTTCACAAAAGAGGGCCGATCTCCATGTCGCACACATATGCGGCCCGTCGCGTGGGGAGCCCGATGAACATGGTCGCCACTGAGACTCACCGCGATGGATGCCTCATGGATGCGCGTAGAACAGCGCCGAATGCGGTGCCGTGGAAATCCCTTCAAACACATGGTCAGCCAGCCGTGATGCTCCAGCAAGGTGGATGTCGGCCCGATGCCGGGGAGTTCCATCAGGACAAGATTCTCCAATCAGCGGCGGCTGCCTCTGGGCTCTCGGCCCACAGGTGGCGAGTGGACCGCGCCGCAGAAGGGCAGTGCGCAGCCCGGAGGCCACCGCGGGGGCACAAATCGTTGGCTGGACGGCCCCCACGCAGACCGTTCAGTCGGACGCTGCCAGGCGAAGGCAGTGAGCTCCTTGCATCGGCGCGCTTGAGCCATCGGAGAGTTCTGGCGTCC
Source organism: Streptoverticillium olivoreticuli subsp. olivoreticuli (assembly GCF_003391135.1). Taxonomy (GTDB): domain Bacteria; phylum Actinomycetota; class Actinomycetes; order Streptomycetales; family Streptomycetaceae; genus Streptomyces; species Streptomyces blastmyceticus. The sequence goes on from NZ_CP031455.1 coordinate 1,463,892, forward strand.
TCGCGGACCTGCTCGGCGTCCGCGGGTGTGCTGCGAGGCGTCCTCTGCGATCCGTACTCGCGCGGCTGGACTGCCCCAACTGGACGTCATTGGCAGGCTTCTGCACATGGGAGTCCTCAGCCGAGGAGGAGGCCGGGTAGCTCCGTCAGGGAGTGGATTCTCCAATCGGCTGCCGCTGCCTCCGGGCTCGCCGCCCATAGGTGCCCGAACGGGCCGCGCCGCACGTGGGCCGTACGCAGTCCCGCGGCGGCCGCGGGAGCACAGTCGTTGGTGGGGTAGTCCCCCACGTAGACCGTTCGATCAGGCGCTGCCGCCGCAAGTTCGATCACACGGGTGAAGAACTCGGAGTCCGGCTTGGCGACGCCCCATTCACCCGAGGTGGCGATGGCGTCGGCGGGCAGACTCAGGGAGCGCACCAGTTCGCCGGCGCGGGTGGACTGATTGCCTGCGATCACGACGCGGAGCGCTGCCAGCGCGGCTCGAATGTCGAGCATTGCTGGCGGCTGCGCCATCGCGAACCTACTGCTCTGAACACATGCCTGCACGGAGCTTGGTGGCGTGACCGGCTTCATGGATTCCTCAGCGTAGGCATGAGGTCCTTGCGCTCGAAGATGCTGGCCAGAGCTTCGCGATCGGCTGCCACCAGCCGACTCAGTTCATCAGGACCGATCTTAATGTGGTCCGCTTCCGGCATGTCGGTCAAGCCCAGGCCTGGCCGGGACAAGCGGTAGCTTTCCTCCATCCGGTAATAGGAGTAGGGGAGACTGATGCTTCGCATGCGAACCATCAGATCGCGCTCCTGAACTGTAGGCACCACCATCTTCACACCCCGCCGCTGAAGTTCCGGCAGGACGTCTCGATACGTCTCATCCGAGAGAGGGTTTCCTCTGACATCGAGACTCTGCAACTGCGGGCATCCAAGCAGCGGGGAGAGATCCTCGATGAAGTTCCGTGGGAGATCCAGGGTGTGAAGTTCCTGCGCCACCTCGATTCCGCCGACTGTACGCAGGTCACTATCGGAGACAGCCAGCTGAATCAGGCTGCGATGCGGCTCAAGCGGGGGAATCGTTGACGCACCACATCCGACCAGGATGAGGAACCTGAGCGCCCGGCATTCTTCCAGACCGGCGTACGCCCGCGCATGCCTTACTTTCAGATAAGAAATATCGGCGGCTCCGGGAGATTTCTGCGAATCCACCTCCAGCGAAACAGCCCGCGCGATCTGAGGGTCGGGAGCAGCAACCATCACCCCTCCTGCTCAATTTTCTCTATCTCCGATTTGACGGCCACAAAGGACGCACGTATCTCATTGAAGGCCCGTTCCTGCCGGTCGGCAAGCTCACCCAGGCTTAATTCCTGCAGGTTCCCACGACCCGCCCTGAACCGGGCCCCGATCCGTTCACCCCTGGAGAGACCGGTGATATTTCCGGACCACAGCAGGCGAACACTGCCTGGCAAAGCTTCCTTGTCTTGATCAAGAATATCGATAAGAACCGCCACGAAGTCGGAAGCTTTTCCTCTCTTATGCTCATCGTGCATTTTCCGCAGACTGTCATGGAAGTCGACGGTGCCGTCCGTGAACGCGGCCTTACCCTTTTCATCGTAGAACGTACCCACGTGCGCGCCGGGCGAAAGGTTGCCCTGCCCATCGACGATTCGCCAGATTACGCGATTCGTACTCGACCGAAGCGCATGATGTAGCGCGATCCAGGCAAGTGCGTCGTTCGTGCCATCGCGCACAGCGGACTTCTTGTGGTGAGTGATGGCACTCTCAAGCACGTCCTTGATCTGGTCCGTCGGAATCCACTCGTGCTTCCCATCATCCACGCTGCGGAATCGGTTCTTTACAAAATCTCGACTCGCACTGTCGTTGTCCCAGAGCTCGACGAATTTCGACCAGTCAACTTTGCCAACTTTCTCATGCAGAACCATTTTCCGGAGAAAGTTGATGATCCGCGGTTTCCCCTGACCATTGATCGCCTCCACGAGATTGGCGTCCGCATCCTTCTCAGCCGATGGGAACGGATCCCAGTATCCGTATGGAGCGTGCGTGCGGGAACCGGGGTGGAAATCCATTTCGTCAAGAACGGCCAGTAGGCCCGTATCTGCCCTGACCTCATCCCTATCCATCACGGCCTTGAGTCGAGGCAGGGCGCCTTCCCTCCCTCCCGCCAGACGGAGAACATCCTGTCGAGCCCGACCCTTCACACCGAAGAAATACTGCCAGAAAATGGAATCATAGGAGCTGTTCGGTTTGGCATTGAGATGATCCTGCCTAAATTTCTTCGCAAGGGAGGCGGCATCACCCTCGAGGAACTTCAGCGCCTTTCCCTCGGTTCCGTTCAGAGTGGCGGCATCCCAGAGCTTCCCCGACCCCAGACTCGGCTTCGCGATCACGCGGGACCAGGCCGGATGAACGAAATTTGCAATAAATATCCGACCCGCTTCGGGGATCGCCTGAGCAATGTCCTCGGGGAGTGGCTCCTTCTTGCTCTCGTTGTCGGAATGCTCGCCGACCGGCGCCGACGTACCCTGCTGCCGTATCGGGTTAATCTCGCCACGGACCGCCCAATACCGTCCACTCGGCACGGGTGAAAGACCCTTGAGTCCGTACCTGCGCCGAATACCCGCAAGAATGGGGTGCAGCGCCGCACGACCGACGGGGCGATCCTTGAACTTCCCCAGAGCCCTCACTGCGGCGCGCATCGCCTTGTCGAGCCGCTGTTGCTTGCCCGTCGGGGAGTCGTCGCCCCCCTGAATCTTGTTCTTGATCTTCACCCAAAGGGCCTTGCCCTTCTTCGCGATGAAATCGACGATCTTGTCGATCGCCCGATTCACCGGCCGCGACACCGCATGAAATACCTGCTTGACCTTGTTCGCCAAGCCTCCGACCCCCACCAGCGCCGCCAAGAACCCGATCAGCAACGGGATGCTCGATGCCAGCGCCCCCTCCACCATCTTCGGAACGCCCGCCTGCCCACCGTTCGCTATCGCGACGACCGCATCCAGCACCGCGTTCACGAAATCAGCGACCTGCGCGCCCTGCGTCACCACGAACGTGACGACGTCGATGATTCCCTTGACCGCTCTGACGAACGCCGAGGCCGGGCTCAGGAGGGAGAGGATCCAGGTGATGCCGGCTATCAGGACCGTGGGGATCAGATAGCTCTTCAGCTTTGTCAGGATTGAGGACTTGAGGTCGCCCGTCTCGGCGGAGATTTCTTTGGCGGCGCCCGCGGGGCCCTCGCGTTGCATGGCCTGGGCGACCGGGACCTGACTCTCGACCGTGGTCATCGCCTTTTCGGGGACGCCCTTGCGGATGACGCGGGCGCGGATGTTGTCCCAGGTCAGGCCGAGCAGCGAGCCGATGATCTGGATGATGCCCTTGAGGTCGAATTTCGCGGGGAGTTGGAGGCCGGCCTTCATCGCGGTGCCCAGGAGCCAGGAGACCAGGCCCTTTTCGAGGTGGTCGGCGATGTTCGCGATGAAGAGGTTGAGGCCCGCGCCCACGGCCTGCACCAGGTGGCCCAGGAAGCCGATGGGGTCCTTGAGGATCTTCATGATGGCGCCGGCGGCCTTCGCCAGGATGCCCATCAGGAGGTTCTTGAGCTCCATGATCGTCTTGATGACGCCGACGATCGCGTCCTTGGCCTTGTCGATCAGGCCCTTGTTGGCCTCCTGGAGCTTCTTGATCTCCTCGTCGATCTTGTTGAGGGCCTGGGTGTACTTGGTGGCGAGTTCCTGGACGAGCTGCTGCGACTTCTCGTTGACCTCGGATTCGAGGTCGTCGAACTTGCCCGCAAAGTCCTTCGCCGCCTCCTCGCCGAACTTCTTGAGATCGGCGGGGAGTCTGTCCACCTCCGCCTTGAGCTCGGCCCGCCCCTGAGCGATCCGGGCCTTCGCCTTGCCCAGTTCCGTGCCGATGGTGTCGGCGATACCGGAGATGACGCCCTGCATCTGCTGGACGTAGAGCTTGCGGGACTCCTGGTAGAGCTGGTTCGCGGATTCGGGCAGGCCCTTGAACTTGTCCTTGACCCAGCGCAGCTTTCCCGTGAAGCCCGAGTAGCGCTTCTTCTTGTACGCCTTCATCCGGCGTGACTGGTCCGCCATGAAGGCGTCCCGCGCCGCCTTCTCTCCTCTGGTGAACTGCTCGTCGACGGTCTTGTCCAGGCCGGAGAGCGTGCCTTCGACGTCCTTCTTCGTCGCGTCGAAGACCTTCTGCAGCTTGGCCGTCACCTCGGCGCGCTTCTGCTCGTCCTTGGACTTCGTCTCGCCCTTGCCGCCGTCGACGTGTTTGCCCGCGGCCACGCGCGTGGCGGTCAGGGTCGCCATGGCCCGGGTTCCGGCGGCAGCCGCGTTCGTTTTCGCGTCCGTCAGTTGGCGGTTCTCCGCCGCTCTGCCCTCGGCCGGGGCCTTCGCGGAATCCGCCTCGGCCTTCTTCTTCGCCGACAGGGCGTGGTCGAACTCGGGCTCGTTCCCCTTCGCCAACTGCTGCTCGGTGATGTCGGCGTCGGCGAGCGCCTTGTCGTTCTCCTTCGGGCCCTCCGAGAAGTCCGTCACGGCGTCCGGCTGTTTCGCCGGCACCGCCCCGGCCGCGTTCGGCGCGCCCGGATTTCCCGGAGGCCGGTCCGGGGTCATCGGGACGACCTGCTTCTCCTTGGCCGCCGAAGTGTCGGGGGCCGCCTTGGTCGTGGTCCCGATGTCCTTGGCCGAGGACTCCTTGCCGGTCTTGACCTTGCCGTCGACCTGTTCCTTGACCTTCTCGGCCTTGCCGGAATCCGAGAACTTGTCGGCCTCTTCGAGATTCTTCGGCGCCTGCGCGGCGATCGCGTCGTTGACCGCCTTGATGAAGGCCGCCTTGTCGAATTCACCCGGCTTCGCCGCGTTCATCTTCTCGGCCTGGGCGGCCTTGCCCTGGGCCTGTTTGTCGTCCGGCGGGGCGACTGCCGCGTCCTGCGCGGACTTCGACTCGCCGACCGCCGGGGGGTGTTGCGCCACCGTCCGCTTCTTCGCGCCGATGTCCGCCGTGACCTCGTGGAACCCCGGAGCCTGCGCCGGCGGTGTCCGCACCACTTCGGCATAGCGCTGTGCCACCAACCGGGAGACGGCGGCGTTTCCGGACGCCCCTTGCAGTCGCTGGATATCGCGCGGGCCAAGCCGGTCGAGGGCCCGGCTGCCGGCAACGGGAGAGGGCTCGGAAACGGCGGGGTGCGTCGGGGCACCCGCCGTGTTCCGTACGGGATGCTCCTTCTCCGGCGCGGCCTTCACCGCCTCACCCGGTGGCCCCGCTCGCCCGCTGTCCGCACGTCCTGTCCGTACGTCCCCGACATGCGAGCCAGGATGCGTGGCACCGAGAGGCCCTACGGAGGGCCCCGGGCACGAAATGCCGTGCACGGCGGCATGTCCGTCAGGGCAACGGGGTCTGCACGACAGGGCGGCCCAAAGTCCTTTCCGTTGATCCTTCCGGCTGACAAGAATCGCTTCCGTTTCCCCGGTCAAGGAGAGTGGTATGCCGTCGTACCTGTCCCCGGGCGTCTATGTCGAAGAGATGGAGTCCGGGTCGCGGCCGATAGAAGGAGTCGGGACCTCGGTCGCCGCCTTCGTCGGTTTCGCCGAGAGAGGGCCGTTCCACGAGCCGACGTTGATCACGAACTGGACCCAGTTCGTGGGCGTCTTCGGCGACTTCGTCGAGGGTGCCTATCTCTCCACCTCCGTCTACGGCTTCTTCGCCAATGGCGGTGGAATCTGCTACGTGGTGCGGATCGGCGGCGGGACGGATACCCCGACGGCAGGAGGCAACGCGGAGGACGCGCCGCGGGCGCAGCTCGGTCCGTACGTCGTGCGCGCCCTGCCGGGGGTCTCCGGGGAGATCTCCGTCGAGGTGACCGATCCGGAGGGCGAGGATCCGCCGCAGGACGTCTTCCGCCTGCTGGTGAAGCGTGACGGCGAGGTCGTGGAGACCTATCCGGCCGTCACCACCAAGCGCAGCAAGGAGAATGTCGCCACGCAGGTGGCGGCCCGCTCCCGGTTCATCTCGCTGGAGGAGCCGGGCAAGGGCGCCGCGCCCGCGCGGCCGGTGTCGCATTCGGTGACGCTGGTCGCGGCGCCGCAGAGCAGCACCGGGGAGGAGGCGCCGCCCGGGTCCGCGCTGCCGGAGGTCCTGTCGGCCGAGTCGTACGTCGGCGACCCCGACCAGCGCACCGGCTTCGGCGGGCTGGAGGCCGTCGAGGAGATCACGATGGTGGCGGCGCCGGACCTGATGAGCGCCTACGAGCGCGGGGTGCTGGACCTGGAGACGGTGGTCTCGGTGCAGCAGGGTCTGATCGCCCACTGCGAGGCGATGGGCGACCGGATCGCCATCCTCGATCCGCCGCCCGGAATGAGCCCGCAGCAGGTGCGCTCCTGGCGGCAGGAGAGCGCCGGTTTCGATTCGAAGTACGCGACGCTCTACTACCCGTGGATCAAGGTCTTCGACCCGGGCGCCGGGCGCAACGCGTTCATCCCGCCCAGTGGGCACATCGCCGGGGTATGGGCCCGCAACGACGAGTCGCGCGGAGTGCACAAGGCACCGGCCAATGAGGTGGTACGGGGCGCCGTCGCCCTCCAGACGCAGATCACCAAGGGCGAGCACGACCTGCTCAACCCCATCGGGCTCAATTGCATCCGGGCGTTCCCGGGCCGGGGCATCCGCGTCTGGGGCGCCCGTACGCTCGCCGCCGATCCGGCCTGGCGGTATCTCAATGTCCGGCGGCTCTTCAATTACCTGGAGGAGTCGATCCTGGCGGGGACGCAGTGGGTGGTGTTCGAGCCGAACGACGACGCGCTGTGGGCGCGGGTCCGGCGTACGATCTCGGCGTTCCTGGTCAACGAGTGGCGTCGGGGCGCGCTGTTCGGGCTGACACCGGACGACGCCTTCTATGTGAAGTGCGACCGCGAGACCAACCCTCCGGAGAGCATCGACGCGGGGCAGGTCATCTGCGAGGTCGGTGTGGCCCCCGTCAAGCCCGCGGAATTCGTGGTGTTCCGGCTCGCCCAGCTCTCCGGCGGCACGGGCGCGGTCGACGAGTAGCCGCGGGACCGCGGACCGAAGCAACTGATTCAAGGAGGCCGGTATGCCACTCCCCGATCTGGACAGCTCCGTCGGGCATTCCTTCGGGCTGGAATTCGACAGCGTCCTCATCCGGCAGATCACCGAGGTCACCGGGCTGAAGATGGAGCAGGACGTCATCGAGCTGAAGCAGAACACCGCCGACGGAAAGTACGCGATCAAGAAGCTGCCGGGGCGCCCCAAGGCCGGCGAGGTGACCGTCACCCGTGGGCTGACGGAGGACCACAGCTTCGAGAAATGGATAAAGGATTCGCGGTTCGGGCGGATGAACAACGCCCGCCGCAACGGCTCGATCATCGTGTACGACTACGAGGGAATCCCTATCAAGCGCTACAAGCTGGTCAACGCCTGGCCGAAGTCGCTGGAGATCAGCACGCTCAAGGCGGGCGACACCTCCGTCCTCACCGAGAAGCTGGCCATCACCTACGAGAGCCTGGAAGTCGAGTGATGCGCCGCACCATGGCCGCGGCTCCCCGCACGGAGGAGGGTACGGACCGTACGGAGGGCTTGCGTACGGAATTCCCCTTCGAACTGCCGCGGGGGTACGTGGACGACTCCGGCACCGTCCACCGCACGGGTGTGATGCGGCTGGCGACGGCCCGCGACGAACTGGTCCCGCTGCGGGACGACCGGGTCCGGGAGAACTCCGCGTACCTCTCCGTCGTCCTCATCTCGCGCGTGCTCACCCGGCTCGGCACGATCGAGGACATCCACCCGGGCATCGTCGAGGACCTCTTCGCCTCGGACCTCGCCTTTCTGCAGGACTTCTACCGCCGGATCAATGCCGAGGGGCACACCCGCGCCGCCGTCACCTGCCCGTCGTGCCAGGAGAATTTCGCGGTGGACCTCTCCGGTGGTGGTCGCCTGGGGGAATCGTGACGTACGCGGCGGACCGCATTCACGAGGAAGTCGCGTACCTCGCCTTTCACTTCCATTGGTCGCTCGACCAGATCCTCGATCTGGAGCACGCCGACCGTCTCGGATACGTCGACCGGATAGCCCGCTTCACCGGCAGGTGACGCGCGAGCGCCGAGGGGGCCGAAGGACTGATGGGACTGCTGTCATGGCTGCGGCGGGGCGCCGGGGCGCCCGCCGACCCCGGCCGCTCCCCCGCGCCCACCGGACCGGTGTCCGTACCCGCCTGGCAGGAGCTGCCACCGGTCCAACGCACCCTGGCCGCACCGCATTTGGTGTCCGCGCCGGAGGGCTTCCAGGATTCCCTGAGCACGTGGCGGAGCGTCTCGTTCACCACCCCGCTCGGCCATCTGGTCAGCTCGGAGGCGCCGTCCGGGCTGGCACACGGTCTGGCCACGCCGAGCAGCGGGCCGAGCAGCCCGCCGACCGTGAGCCGACTGGTGCGCGAGCCGGTCGGCGACGGAGCGGCTCTGAGAGCACCTGCGCACCATCACGCCGCCGACAGCCAGGCGGAAGCCGTGCCCGTGCCCGCGGCCGTGCCCGTACAGCGGGCGGTCGGCGAGGCGGGCGAATCCCTGGTCTCAGCCCGCCCGGTGGAGACGTCCGTACAACCCTGGATCTCCCCGCCGGTCCCGCTCCCCCAGCCGGAGACCACAGCCCCTGACCCGAGCTCCCGGGAGCCGGGCGAGCCGGCGCCCCGCGAGAGCGTGCAACGTACGACCGCACCGGCGCGGCCGCACGGCGGACTCGGGCTGGGCGCGCCCCTCCCCTCGCTGCCGCCGACCGCCCAGCGCACACCGGCGGCGAGCACCGGCACCGGCCCGGTTCCGGCGGAGCTCCCGGCCGCCTCCGACGCCTCCTCCGAAACATCCAGTACGAACGCACCGACCGTGGCCCGCGCCGTGGACGGTCCCCGCTCGGCACCCGCCGTCCCGGACCCACCCCACCTGTCGGAATCGGAATCGGACGACACTCCAGCCCCACTCCCCGTACAACCACTGCTCGGTGACGACCCGCTCGTACCCCGCACCGCCGAGCAGCATGATCCGGTCACACCCCGGCCTCAAGGCGGCGACACCCCACTCGGCTCCGAAGCGAGGCCACCGGTGCCGCTGCAACGCGCCGCTCCGGACGGCACACCGATCGCGCGACCGCCCGAGCAGACGGCGCGTCCAGTGGTGCCGCTGGTGGCCCAGCGGTCCGTACCGCTCTTCTCCGTGGCACTGCCTCCGCCGAGTGCGCCACCACCGCCCGTGCCGAGCGCCGTGCCCGTGCGTTGGGTCAGTACGCAAGGGTCGCGGCCCGTGCAGCGTTCGGTCGCGACCCCCGTTCCGGCCCCCACATCCTCGTACGAACCGCCGGCCCCGGTCGCACCGCTCCGGCGCACAACGGTCCCGGACGCAGGATCGGTGGCTGTCGCAGCCGGGGTCGCCCAGCGGATGGCCGACGGGTCGGTGGTCTTCCGGCCACCACCACGCGAAGCCGCACTGCGCAAAGCCGTACAACGCGAGTCCGTACAACGCGAAGCAGCGTCGGACGGACCGTCGACACCGGGCCCGCCACCACCGCCCGAGCCCCCACATCCACCGCCACCGGAACCCTCACCCGAATCCCGGCCCGAACCGGAGCCCGCGCCGTCCGCGCCCGCGGGCCACGGCGAGACGACCCACAGCGCTGTCACCGCCCCCAAGGACGGCAAGCCGGCCGTGACCGACGAGCTGGTGCGTGCCCTGTTCGCCCCGCTGAGCCGACTGCTCAAGGCCGAGTTGCGGCTGGAGCGCGAGCGGGCCGGATTCCTGATCGACACACGGCACTGACCGTTTCCGAAGAGTCCGAAGTCCGAAGAGAGAAAGGCGGGTCAGGGCATGGCACTCACCGACGACCCCGCGGTCAGCGTCTGCTTCGTCGTCACCGTCGACGGCATCGAGCTCGGTTCGTTCAACACCTGCGAGGGCCTCGGCTGCGAGGTGGTCCTGGAGCAGCGCGAGGAGGGCGGCAACAACGGTCATCTGTGGCAGCTGCCCACGCGGCTGAAGTACCCCAATGTGAAGCTGTCCCGGCCGCTGACCCGTGAGACGGAGAAGGTGGCCAAGTGGTTCGCCGGGATGACCACGGGCTTCCGGCGGCGGACGGCGCACATCGAGGCCCGTACGGGCGACGGCCGGAAGGTCGCGCAGTGGGGGCTGCTGGAGGTGGTGCCGGTGCGCTGGACCGGGCCGACGTTCAATCCGGAATCGCCCAAGGTGGCCACGGAGACGATCGAGATCGCCCATCACGGCTTTGTGATGGAGGGCTGAGGCCCGATGAGCACACCTGTGGCGTTCAGCGCGGCGGGCACCGGGGGTGCCGCACCCCGGAGCGGGGGTGCCCGGCCCAAGCTGGAGCACGCGTATCTGGAGCTGCGTACGCCACCGCACGGCGGCAGTCTGACGCCCGGCGGGCCGTGCGGGCGCATCGACTTCCAGTTCAACCCCAAGGAGCTGAGCCTGACGAAGGCGGCGGCCTGGAAGCGGAGCCCGGCCAAGGGGGCGAAGAGCGCGGGGCCGCCCGAGTACCAGGGGCCGCAGCCCAGCAAGCTCACGGTCGAGATGTTCTTCGACGCGAGCGACACGCAGGACACCAGTGTCGTGAAGTCGGTGGAGCGGCTGTTCGCGTGCTGTGTGCCGACCAGTGAGACGCGTCAGCAGCAGCGGTCGTCACCGCCGTGGGTGGTGTTCCACTGGGGCGGGCTCACAGGCTTTCCCGGCTACGTCAGCCAAGTGCAGGTGAAGTACACGCTGTTCACGACGTCCGGGGTGCCGATCCGGGCGGTGTGCCAGGTGACGATGGAGGAGATCAGCGGGGAGACGCCGGGGCAGAACCCGACGTCGGGGGCGCTGCACGCGCGGCGGGTGCACCGGGTGCAGACCGGGGACACGCTGCCGCACCTGGCCTGGCGGGAGTACGGGGATCCCACGGTCTGGCGGGTGATCGCCGAGGCCAACGGCATCGACGACCCGATGCGGCTGGCCACCGGCCGGGAGTTGCTGATCCCCGCGCTGGACGAGCTGGACCACCTGCGCGACACCACCACGGTCCGGGGCAGGTGAGGTGGCGTGGTCGAGCAGAGCGTCGCGAAGTCCCTGGTGGTGGAGGTGGCGGGCCGTCCGCTGCCACCGGACCTGACCAACACCCTGGTCGAGGGCTATGTGGACGACAGCCGTACGCTGCCCGGTCTGTTCGTGCTGCGCTTCCGCGACCCGGCCCGGGTGCTGCTGGAGAAGGCGGGGCTGGCCGTCGGGACGAAGGTGCGGCTGCTGGCCAGGGCGGGCGGCGGCCCGGGCCCGCAGCCGCTGCTGACGGGCGGTGTCACCGCGCTGGAGGTGGAGATCGACGACACCGGCACCTTCACGGTCGTGCGGGGGCTGGACGAGTCGTACCGCCTCTTCCGCGGCCGCCGGGTGGCCAGTTACCAGAACATGACGCTCGCCGACATCTGCGCCCGGGTCGCGCAGCGGGCGGGGCTGCGCCCGGGGAAGGTCGACGTGGCCGGGCCGGTGCTCGAGCATGTGGCGCAGCCCAACGTCAGCGACTGGGAGTTCGTGCGCGGTCTCGCCGAGGAGGCGGGGGCGCAGGTGTACGTGGCGGACGGCGCGCTGAACGTCACGAAGCCGGCCGGGGCGGACGGTGCGCCCGATGTGTCGGTCCGCGCGGACCGGCATCCCCTCGTCCTGGAGATGGGCGACAACCTGCTGCGCTGCCGGGCGGGGGTGTCGGCGGCCGAGCAGGTGTCGTCGGTGGAGGTGCGCGGCTGGGACGTCCGGGCGAAGCGGCCGCTGGTGGGCCGGGCGGCCGCGGGCAAGTCCCGGACGCTGGAGCTGGGGGTGACGGCGGCTCAGGTGGCGGCGCCGTTCGGCGAGGCGAGCTTCGTGGTCACGGACGCCCCGTACGGCACACAGGCGGAGGTGGATCAGGCGGCGGGGGCGCTGGCGGAGCGGATCGCCGGGTCGTTCGCCGAGCTGGAGGCGATCGTCCGGGGCAATCCGGCGGTACGGGCGGGTGGCGCGGTGACGCTGACCGGGGTGGGCAAGCCGTTCGAGGGCCGGTACACGGTGACCTCCTCGCGGCACGTCTTCGACGCGGTGCGGGGCTATGAGACGTGGATCTCGGTGTCGGGGCAGCAGGAGCGTTCGCTGTTCGGGCTGACCGGGGGTGGCTCCGGCGGTCAGGGGCCGGGTGCCGGTTCGCGCTGCTCGGGGCTGGTCAACGGCACGGTCACGGACACCAAGGACCCCGAGGGGCTGGGGCGGGTCAAGGTGCGTTTCCCGTGGCTGTCGGACGAGTACGCGAGCGACTGGGCGCGTACGGCGCAGGCGGGCGGCACGGGCGGTGGTCCGGCGTTCATCCCCGAGGTCGGGCACGAGGTGCTGGTCGGGTTCGAGCACGGGCACCTGGACCGGCCGTACGTGCTGGCCGCGCTGCACAACGGGCAGGACAGGCCGTCGTCGGGAGGCCAGGGCGCGGAGGCCGTCGACCCCACGAGCGGTGCCGTGAACAAGAAGGCCTTCGGCTCCCGGAGCGGCAACAAACTGGAGCTGCTGGATGCGGCGAACGGCCCGCAGGGCGTCCATCTGGTCACCGGGGACGGGAAGCTGAAGATCGCGCTCGACCGCAAGGGCACCACGATCGTGCTGCACAGCGACGGCACGGTGGAGATCGACGCCAAGGAGCGGGTGTCGATCAGGGCGGGGAACGGGGTGGCCCTGGACGCGGGCACGGGCCCGCTGGAACTCGCGGGCGGCTCGGTGAAGCTGACGGCCCGCAGCGGCGTCCAGGTGGACGGCGGCAGCGGTCAGGTGCGGCTGGCGACGTCCGGCGCGCTGGACGTGCAGGGCGGTCAGGTGTCGGTGAACGGCTCCGCGCGTACGGAGATCAAGGGCGGCCGCACGGTGTCCGTCAACGCCCCCTTGGTGAAGATCAATTGAGAGAGGTGGACCCCGCACATGCCGGCAGCCGCTCGAGTGGGCGACCCCACGGGACATCCCGGTACCGTCGGGCCGCCCGGCGAACCCACGGTCCTGATCGGCGGGCGGCCCGCGGCCACCGTGGGCACACCGCACCAGTGCGCCTCGCCCGCCGCGCACACCGCGTCCCCGATCGCTCCGCCCGGCAGCGCGAGCGTGCTGATCGGCGGCAGACCCGCGGCCCGGGTCGGCGACACGGCGGGCTGCGGGTCACCGATCGTCTCCGGCTGCCCGACCGTGCTGATCGGAGGGTGAGCGTGGCACAGCAGTTCATCGGCGCGGGCTGGGCGTTCCCGCCCCGTACGGACGCCACCGGCAGCATCGCCCTGGTCGGCGGGGAGCGCGAGATCGAGGAGTCGATCCGGCTGGTCCTGGGCACCTCGCCCGGGGAGCGGCCGATGCGGCCGGAGTTCGGCTGCGCCCTCGGCGAGTACGTCTTCGCGCCGGCCGACGCGGGGACGGCCGGTCAGCTGGCGTACGAGGTGCGGCTCGCCCTGGAGCGGTGGGAGCCGCGCGTCGAGGTCGCGGAGGTGGCCGTCCGTTTCGACGAGGCGGACGACGGCGTGCTCTACATCGACATCGGCTACGCGATCCGCGGCACCAACGACCCGCGCAACCTCGTCTTCCCGTTCTACGTGATCCCCCGGCATGAGGAGGGCGCATGACGCTCACCGGCCCCAACCTGGACGACCGGCGGTTCCAGGCGCTGGTCGACGAGGCCAAGCGGCTGGTGCAACAGCGCTGCCCGGAGTGGACCGACCACAACGTCTCCGATCCGGGCGTCACCCTGATCGAGGCGTTCGCCACCATGGTCGACCAGCTCGTCTACCGGCTGAACCGGGTGCCGGACAAGAACTACCTGGCGTTCCTCGACCTCATCGGGGTGCGGCTCTTCCCGCCGACGGCGGCCCGCACCGAGGTGACGTTCTGGCTCTCCGCGCCGCAGCCGGACACGGTGCGGATCAGGAGGGGGACGGAGGTCGCCACCGTGCGCACCGAGACGGAGGAGGCGGTGGTCTTCACCACGGGCAAGGACCTTGCGGTGCCGCCGTGTTCCCTCGACCGTCTCGTCACCTGGCCCGTCGGCGGCGACGCCACGGACCGCTCGCAGGAGCTGGCCCTCGGCCGTGACGTGCCCTGCTTCGCCGCCGCCCCGGTGCCCGGCGACTGCCTCTACCTCGGCCTTTCCCGGCCGGTGCCCGGGTGCGCGCTGGTGCTGCGCCTGGACTGCCGGGTGGAGGGTGTGGGCGTCGACCCCCGCCGCCCTCCGCTCGTCTGGGAGGCGTGGGACGGCGGCGCCTGGGTGGGGTGCGAGGTCGACAAGGACGACACCGGCGGCTTCAACAAGGCCGGTGAGGTCATCCTCCACATGCCCGCCACCCACACGGCGTCCGTCGTCGCCCGGCACTCCGGCGGCTGGCTGCGCTGCCGGCTGCGGGAGGCCACGGCAGGTCAGCCCACGTACATCGCGTCGCCGACCGTAAGGCAGGTCACCGCGTTCACCATCGGCGGCACGGTGGAGGCGGCCCATGCCGAGACGGTCGCGGAAGAGCTCCTCGGCCTGTCGGAAGGGGTGCCGGGGCAGGGTTTCCGCGTCGCCCGCCCGCCGGTGGTGCCGGGCGGGGAACCGTTCGTGATCGAGGTGGCCGAGGGGAGCGGCTGGGTCGAGTGGACGAGGGTGGACGACTTCGCCCACTCCACCGTGACCGACCGCCACGTCACCCTTGACCCCACCTCCGGGCAGGTCGACTTCGGCCCAGCGGTGCGGGAGGACGGCGGCGGACTGCGGCTGTACGGCGCGGTGCCGCCGAAGGGCTGCCCGGTCCGGGTCCGCGCCTACCGCACCGGGGGCGGGCGCCGGGGGAACGTGGCGCGGGGCGCGCTGCGGATCCTGCGCAGCTCCCTGCCGTTCGTGGCGCGGGTGCAGAACCGCCGTCCGGCACTCGGCGGCGTCGACGGCGAGAGCGTGGAGAACGCGCGCGTCCGCGGCCCGCTGACCCTGCGCACCCTGCACCGGGCCGTCGTCCCGCACGACTACGAACAGCTCGCCCGCGAGGTCGCGCCGGACGCGGCTCGCGTGAAGTGCGTACCGGCCGGCGACCCGCGCTCCGACGCCGAGGGGACGGACGAACAGAGCGGCGGCGTACGGCTGTTGGTGGTGCCCGCCGGGCGCAGCGACGCGCAGGGCCGCATCGACTTCGACGAGCTCGACCCGCCGCCGGGCACCCTCGCGATGATCGCCTCGTATCTCGACGAGCGGCGCCCGATCGGCACCCGGCTCGTGGTCGAACCCCCCTACTACCAGGGCGTCACCGTGGTCGCCTCGGTCCGGGCGGGCCGCGGCGCCGCCGTCGACCGGCTGCGGGAGGCCGCGCTGGCCGCGCTCTACGGCTACTTCAACCCGCTCACGGGCGGCCCGGCCGGTGAGGGCTGGCCGTTCGGGCGGCCCATCCACTCCGGCGAGGTGTTCGCGGTGCTCCAGCAGGTGCCGGGCGTCGACCTGGTGGAGGACGTACGCCTCTTCCCCGCCGACCCGACGACCGGGGAGCGCGGCGAGGCGACCACGAGGATCGCGCTCGACCGGCACGCGCTGGCGTTCAGCTACGAACACCGGCTCCGGGTCCGGGAGTCCTGACGTGCGGGGGCCGCTTCCCGGGCTGCCGACGCCCCATCCGCTGCTGCACCGGCTGCCCGCCCTCTACCTCGAACACGACTTCCTCCAGCGCTTCCTGGGCGCGCTCGACGAGGTGCTCGCGCCGGTGCTGCTCACTCTCGACAACCTGCCCGCGTATCTGCACCCGCGCACCGCGCCCGACGACTTCGTGGCGTGGCTGGCCGGCTGGCTCGCGGTGGAGGCCGACGCCGAGCGCCCCGAGGACCAGCGGCGCGCGGTCGTCGCCGAGGCCGTCACCCGGCACCGGCTGCGCGGCACACTGCAGGGGCTGGCCGCGGCGGTACGGCTGGAGACCGGCGCCGAACCGGAGATCGACGAGAGCGGGGGCGCGTCCTGGTCCCCGGCCCCGGGCGGCGCGCTGCCCGGCTCGGCGGTGCCGCGGGTGACGGTACGGCTACGGGTGCGCGACCCGGAGCGCCACGACCTGGCCCGGCTGGAACAGCTCGTCGCCGACGAGGTGCCCGCGCACGTCGCGTACCGGGTCGAGATCCTGCCGACCACGGAGGAGCCCGCGCCATGACCTGCCCCGAGTGCGGCCACCACAACGCGCCCGACGCCCGGTTCTGCGGCTCGTGCCAGGCGTTCCTGGAGTGGGAGGGAGAAGGGGGCGGACGACGGCCGGGGGACGGGGCATCGGGGGACGGGCGGCGGGCGACGGGGACGCCGAGGCCCGCAGCGCCTACAGGAGACCTGTCGGCCACGGCACCGGCTGCGGGGGCCGGAGCGGCCGGAGCGCCACCGGCCGAGCCGATCACCGGCGCAAGGCCCGCTGACGCACAACCGTCCCGCCCGCCGCACGCCCCCGCTTCACCACCGGCCTCGGCGCCCACCCCCGATCCCGTACCCGCCATACCGCCACTACCCTCCTTCCCGCCTGTGGGAGCACCCGCCGGGCCGCGGCGGCCCGGGGAGCGGCCGGCGAGGGGGCCCGACAGCGGGCCGGAGGATTCCGGTGACGGGCCCGAGCGGGCGGTCGACGAGGGGGCGCGCGCGGACAGTCGCCCCTGCCCGCGGTGCCGGAAGCGCAATCCGGGCAGCCGTCGCCTGTGCCGGAACTGCGGTGCCCTCCTCGACACCGCCCCCACGCCCGGCCGGACGCGCGTCCCTTGGTGGCGGCGGCTGTTCCGGCGCGCGGAGCGGCCCCTGGCGGCGGGGACGCGGCCGCGGCGCCGGGCCTGGCGAAGGCCACGCCTGGCGCTGCCCGTGACCCTGCTGCTCGTGATCGGCGCGGTCTGGTTCGCGCGCTCCGGGCTTCCCGGCGTGTTCACGTTCACCCAGGACCGGACCAGCAAGCCGGAAGCCCTGCGTCCGACCGACGTCCGCGGCTCCAGCGAGGCTCCCGGTCACCCGGCGGGGTCGGCCTTCGACGGTTTCAGCAACCGTTACTGGGCGCCCGCGGACACCGGACAGGCCACCGGGCAGTATCTGGAGGCCGACTTCGACAAACCCGTACGGCTGCGGGAGCTGCTGATCACCTCGGGCAGTTCGGCCAATCAGGACGAGTTCCTGACCACGGCGCGCCCGGCGCAGATCACCGTGACGCTGGTCTCCTCCGACGGACACCGCAGCACGAAGGAGATCAACCTCAAGGACCAGCCGGGTCAGCAGACGTTCGGGATCCGCGGTTCGGATGTCGTACGCGTCCGGCTGACGGACCGCACCGACTTCGGCACCCGGCCCGACCGGCGGCTCGCGATCGCCGAGGTCGAGTTCTTCGGGCGCCGCTGACGGCGCGGCGCGGGCCTCAACGGGGGTGCGGCAGCAGGAGGGTGCGGAGGTCGGCGATCCGGTAGCCGTGGGCACGGACGGCGTCGATGATCCGCGGCAGTGCCTCGGCGTCCAGCGGCGAGTACTGCCCTTCGGCCACGTCGGCGCCGACGTGCATCTGCACGATCTCCCCCGGGACCAGGTGTGCCAGCACCCGGTCGACGGCGCGCCGGACCGTCATTCCACCGGCGTCGCCCTTGTATCCCCAGGTGTCCACGGTGAATTCGACGTCGGCGAAGCCGAGCGCGTTGACCTCCGCGATGCCCTGCGGGGTCGTGGCGCTGTAGGGGAAGCGGAAGAACGGCAGGGGCGCCTTCCCGGTCGCCTTCCGGATCGCGCGGTCCGCCCGGAACACCTGGTCACCGACCTGCGCGGGCGTGAGGTCGGCGAAGTAGGGGTGGTCGTAGGAGTGGTTGCCGATGCCGTGCTCCGCCGCCATCGCCCGCGCGGCCGCGGGCTGTTGCTCGGCGAACTCCCCCGTCAGGAAGAACGTGGCCGGCACGTGCCGGTCGCGCAGCACCTTGAGGACCGTGTCCACCCCGGCGTCGTCCCATGCCGCGTTGAACGTCAGGGCGACCACCCGGTCCGTGGTGCGCATCCTCCGGTTCGTGGAACCGAAGAGGCGCTCCGGCGGGCCGGGTTCCGTACGGGCCTGCGGCCGCGGGCGCGCCACCGTGCTCATGGCCGCGGCCGTGACGGGGGATTGCTGTCCGCTCGCGAGGAGGGCCAGGGCGGTGAGAGCGGTCAGGACGGTCAGGGACTTCGAGGCCATGGAAGCGAGTCGCATGCCCGGCCCAACGCGCCGGGCACCGCCGCGACACGGCCGTGCGCGCCCTGCCCGCCCTGCCGCTCTCCGCGACGGTCAGGTCGTCTGCGCCTGTTCGTAGAGGGTCTTGATGTCGTCGCCGAAGTAGGGGCCGAACATCGTGTTCGGCAGGAAGACGTAGCCGAAGCTGTTCACGGAGGCCTGGAGCCCGGAGCCGGTGGCCTCGTCGAAGCTCGCGAACCACGGTCCGCCACTGGACCCACCGGTCATGTTGCAGGACAGCCCGTGGTCGTGGGTGAGCAGGAAGTCCTTGGACGACGTCCCGCTGCAGTAGATGAGCTTGGTCCCGTCGTACGGGGAAGCCGCAGGGAAGCCGAAGGCGTACAGGGACTGGTTGTAGGCGCCGTTGAACTGGAGGCCCTGGGCGCCGACGGTCTGGGTGAGGGTCTGGCCGTTGAGCGGGGCGACGACGGCGGCGCCGACGTCGTAGTTCATGTCCTCGCCGGCGACCCATTGCGGTGTGGACATCGTCTTGGACGCGGTCCAGGCCCCGTAGGGCGCCTGCCCGTCGTGGTAGGCGGGGGCGAATACCCAGTTGGTGTGCCAGGTGCCCTGGTACTTGACGCAGTGTCCGGCGGTGAGGACGGTGCTGCCGTTCTGGCTGGTGACGGCGTCACCGGAGCAGGAGGCGGTACGGCCCTGGAAGGTGAAGAACACCCGGCCGGTGGTCTTCAGGACGGCGCCGCTGCCGGTCCACGCCCCGCCTGCCTGCGGGAAGTCCTTGACGTCGGCGGCGGGGGCGGTGGGTGCGACGGCGGCGGGGGCGCCGTGGGACTCCGGCCGCGCGAGGGAACCGGGGTTGATGCCCGGCAGGTCGAGCGGGGTGGCCGTGCGCATCCTCTCCGGGGTCCAGAAGGCGCGGGCCTTCTGCTGTGCGGTGGCGGTGGTCGCGGCGGTGTGGGTCGCGGCGGTGTGGTCGGTGGCCGGTGCGGCATGGGCCGTGGCGGTCTGGAGCCCTGCGGTGAGCAGGGCGCCGGCGGCCAGCAGGATTCCGGCGGCGGTACGGCGGGGACGTCTCACGCGTACTCCTTCTGCCCTGGCCGCGCGAGGGATCGCGCGGGCGGTGGGGGGCCGGACCGCGTGGGTGCGGTCCGGGCAGACGAGCGGTGCGGATACGAGGTGCGTGAGGGAGGGTCCCACGGAAGCCGTGAATTGTCAGGGGCGCATCAAATTGGTGGCCGGATGCCGGCCACCGCACGGGCATGGTCGTCCTTGCCGGCGCCCTGCCGTGACCGACGGCCCGGATGCCGGCCTGCGGCGGCACCGGAGGGCCTCACTCACGGAAACCCGTCGGACAGCGGCCGGAAAACGTCGGAAAACGCCCTGCCGTTCGACTGCTGAAGAAGACTTGGGACCGCGGCGCGGCGCCGGTGGCGGGTGCGGGGCCACCGGTCCCGAGCGGGCGGCGGCCCCGCACCCAGGCCCCGCACCCAGGCGTCAGCTGCCGAGGGCGACGCACATCGCGGACGGACCCGGGAAGTCCTCGGGCAGAGCGTCCATCAGCAGGACGTCGACACTCTGGCCGAGCCAGTGCCCGGTCCTCCGCAGGCGTCCGGCGAAGCGGAAGCCCGCCTTCGCGAAGGCCGCGATCCCCGCCCGGTTCGGCTCCAGGACCCTCAGCCACGCCGTGCTCAGCGCGCCCAGGTGGAAACCCCAGTCCAGGGTCAGCCGGGTGGCCTCCTCGGCATAGCGCTTGCCGCGCTGGGCGGGGGCGAGGACGATCGTGAACTCGGCCGCCCGCAGCCGTGGCTGGATGCGCAACGTGGTCATCCCGACGGGCTGTTTGTCCTTCAGGCGCACGATCTCGAACGTGGCGTGGTCCCGGTCGTCGAGCTGACGCTCCCAGGCTTCCGCGCGTACCTCCCACGACTGCGGGAAGCGGTTGCCGCGGCCGAGGATGGTCGCCGGGTCGTTCTCCCAGATGTGGTATTCGGTCAGCGTCTCCTGACGGGGGATGCCGAGGGCGAGCCGTTCTCCGGCGAGGAGGAGATGCGGGCTGCTCATATTGCTTCCTTCCACGCGGACACGACGGAGCGTCCGGCGTAATCGGGGACGTGGCGCGACGCGTCCGGGGTTCCCGTCACCGGGCGCCTCTTCCGCGTCGGCTGTCCAAGCCTGAGGGGACGGGCACGGGAGAGGCGCGATCTGCGAAGGACGACCACCCACACGTGTAGTGATGTGGAGGGGAGAGCTCCCGGGTCGCCGCCGCGCGACGCCGCCGCGTCCCCCGCATGAGGGATGTTCATCACCGTGCGTATCGGAGATACTTCACACTGTAAGCAGTCGGGGTCACCGTCCTGCCGGGCAACCTTCCCTGGCCACCCGTTGACGACGCGGACGACAGGAGAGGCCGGTGACCGAGTCGACCGAGCGGCGGCGCAGACGCCCGATGCTGAGCGGAGCGGCTCTGTGGACCGTGCTCGTCGCGGTCGCCCTGGCCTGCGGGCTCGCCGTCACCGCGCCGACGTCCCCATCACTGTCCGCCGCTGAGGACGTTGCCACGGCGGTCTCCCCCGCACCCGGCACGTCCGCCCGGTTCGACCCGTATCACGGCCACGTCCACGGGCGGGCGGGCAAGCGGCGCTCGCAGAACGGCTACAACTGGAGCGGTTATGTCGCGGGTGGGCAGGCGTTCACGACGGCCTCGGCCACCTGGACCGTGCCGAACATCTCCTGTTCGGCGGAGAGCGACTCCGTCGCGGAGTGGGTCGGCCTGGACGGCTGGAGCAATGACACGGTCGAGCAGATCGGCATCCAGGAGACCTGCGAGACCGGCGCCCCGACCTTCGACAACTGGTACGAGTTCTATCCCGAGCCCCCGGTGTATTTCCACGACCGGGTGCGGCCGGGTGACATCATCCACGCGGTGGCGCGCCATGTCTCCGGGACCACTTATCAGCTGTCCCTGACCGACGAGACCCAGGGCTGGACGAGAGAGAAGAAGCTCGACAGCTGGAGCGCGGCCAACAGCAGCGCGGAGGTGATCGTGGAGTCCAACCACCGGACGTTCCCGAGGTTCAGCCGGATCGACTTCACCAAGGCCAGGCTCAACGGATCGGCTCCCGGAGCGTTCGGGGCGATCAACTTGTGGGCCAGCAGCATGGGTCGGCAGCAGAACGAGGTGAGCGAGCTGTCCGGGCCCGAGCTGGACAGCTTCTCGGTCGCGTATCTCATGGAATGACCCTCCACCTTCGAGTGGTTTCTCAGCCATTTGTCAGTAATTAACCCAGGGCGTGCGACATCGTGCGGTGGATCACCGCCACGACTCGAACGCTCTGGGAGACCCATGACCACCGAGACCACTGAAAGACCCAACGAACAATTAAGGTTCCGCTCCCGCACCCTGGCCGTCCTGGAGAGGCGCCCCCTCACCGCCCAGGCGATGCGCAGGCGGCTGCCCCAGCTGGTGCGGAAGGCCCTGTCCCTGGCCTGGCGGGTGGACCGGCGTGCCGTGATCGCACTGCTGGCCTGTCAGGTCCTGTCCGGGGTGTCGGAGGCCTTCGGGCTGCTGGCCACCACGAAGACGATCACCGCGCTCATCGCCTCGGGCCATATCTCCGGACGGCTGATGGACGCGCTGCCGTCCCTCGTAGCGCTCGCGAGCGCGGCGGGGCTGCGCGCGCTCCTCGGCATCGCCGTCAGCAACATCTCCAGCCGGCTCTCCCCGCGCATCGCCCGCGAGGCGGAGATGCAGATGCTCGACGCGGCGATCAACGCGGAGCTCGTGGCGTACGACAGCCCCGGGTTCAACGACCGGCGCGAGGCGGCGGACCGGGGTGCGGAGGTCGCGCAGGACCTGCTCACCGAGTCGCAGGACCTCATCGCCTGCGTCGCGTCGCTGGTCGCCGCCGCCGGTGTGGTGACGCTGCTGCATCCGGTGCTGCTGCCCCTGCTCGTCCTGGCCACGCTCCCGCAGGGGATCGCCAGTGTGAAGGGGGCGCGCGTCCACTATCTGACCTCCCGCGCCCTGAGCGGCGACCGCCGGGTCCTGGGGCTGATGCGCTGGAACGTCACCGACCGGGACCACGCCGACCAGCTCCGCTCCTGCACCATGGCCCCCTTCCTCCTCGACCGCTACCGGGCCATCGGCAACCGCATCGACAGCGCGACCGACCACGCCGTGCACCAGGGCGCGCGGTACGCCCTGATGGGCGCCATCGCCGGAGGGATCGCTTCCGGGATGGTGTGGGCCGCGCTGGCCCTGCTGCTGGGATCCGGGCACATGTCGGTCGCCTCGGCGGGCACTGCGGTCTTCGCCCTGCGTACGGTCGGCTCGTCGCTGCGGGGCATGGTCGGCTACGGCACCAGGCTCTTCCGGACCGGGCTGTATCTGGACGACTGGGCGGAGTTCATCGAGGAGGCGGGCGGGCACCGGATGCGGCGCGGCTCCCGGGTCCCGGAGGCACCGCTGTGCGTCAGGGCCGAGGCTCTCACGTACCGCTACCCGGGCTCGGACCGGCCCGCGCTGGAGAAGGTCTGCCTGGAGGTGCGCCGCGGCGAGGTCCTGGCCCTTGTGGGTGAGAACGGCTCCGGGAAGACCACGCTCAGCAAGCTCCTGACGGGGCTTTACCTCCCCACCGACGGCAGTGTGACGTGGGACGACAGGGAGACCTCCGAGCTCGACCCGCAGGCGATGTGGCGGCAGACCGCCGTCGTCCCGCAGGACTTCGCGCACTGGCCCATGTCCGCACGGGAGAACATCACACTCGGTCAGCCGTACGGCGACGACGAGGCCGTGCTCCGGGCCGCAGGACACGCGGGGGCGGACGAGGTCGTCGACGGGCTGCGCAGTGGCCTCGACACCCTCCTGGCACGGGAGTGGTACGGCGGGGTGGACCTGTCCGGCGGGCAGTGGCAGCGCATCGCCATCGCCCGCGCCTTCTACCGGCGGGCCGGACTGCTCGTCATGGACGAGCCCACCAGCGCCCTCGACGCGCGGGCGGAGCACCGCATCTTCACCGGGCTGCGGAAGATCGCCGAGGACCGGGCCGTCGTCCTGGTCACGCACCGGCTGGCGAATGTGGCCGTCGCCGACCGTATCGTCGTCCTCGACCACGGACGGATCATCCAGGAGGGCACGTTCGGCGAGCTCACACGCTGCCCCGGGCTCTTCCGCGAGCTCTGGGAGCTCCAGAACGACCGGGGTGCCGAAAGCGCCGAGGAGGTGGTGCGCGCGGAGCGGTGACCGTACGGAGCGAACCCACGCGTCCCGTTCGGCTCAGTCCGACGAGGTCTGACGGTGCGACACATGTCAGCCTGGACGGGACAGAAGAGACAGATCGGCCTGGAACTCAGCCAGGGGGACGCGTGGGTAACCGACCCGGGAGACACACCGCCCGCTTCCTCGACGGGCAGCGGCAGAGCAGCGGTCCACAGCACCGTGTGGGCGCCGGCCACGGCGCCCACCGGAACAGAGCCGCCCGTCGGCGCGTGGACCGGCCGCGACGTCCGGCCACCCGGACCCCGCAGGGCCTGGTGCGGTGCGGGGCCGTCCTGCTGGCCTGCACGGGCATGGTGTGGCTGTTCCCGACGGGCGGGTGGGCCCTCGCAGACGACGTCGGCGACGAAGGCGGCAAGGCCACGTCGCCGTTCTGGGTGGAGCCGTCGGGGCCCGCCGCCCGGCAGGTGCGGGTGTGGCGGGAGCGGGGCCGGGACGAGGACGCCGCGCTCCTGGAGCGCATCGCGGAACGGCCGACAGCCGTGTGGCTGACCGACCAGGACCCCAAGGACCAGGCCGAGCAGGTCACCCGGCAGGCGGAACGCGCGGGCCGCATCCCGGTGCTGGTCGCGTACAACATCCCGCACCGGGACTGCGGACAGTACTCCTCCGGAGGCGCCGCCGACGCGGCCCACTACCGGGCGTGGGCGGCTAGGGCGGCGGCAGGGATCGGCACCCGGCAGGCGTGGGTCGTCCTCGAACCCGACGCCCTGGCCCAATGGGCCTCCGGCTGTGTACCGGGGGCGGCCGCCGCCGAGCGGCTGACGCTGCTGGCCGAGGCCGTGCAGATCTTCAAGGCCCAGCCAGGCACTTCCGTCTACCTCGACGCCGGCAACCCCGGCTGGATCGCGGACGAGAAGCACCTGGCCGACGCGCTCAAGCAGGCCGGGGTCGCCCGCGCCGACGGCTTCGCGCTGAACGTCTCCAACTTCCACACCACACCGGTCACTCGCGCCTACGGCGACCGGCTGTCCGCGCTGCTCGACGGCGCTCACTACGTCGTGGACACCAGCCGCAACGGCAACGGCCCCCTGCCCGCGGACAAGGAGCACGCCCCTGACCCCATGCCGCCGGCGCCCGCGCCCGTGCCCCCGCCCGGCACGCCTCCCCCGGCTCCGGCCGGGGCGGTCGGGAACGGTGCCGAGGCGGAGGACGACGACGGGGACGGCATGGCCGACGGCTGGGTCCGAAGTGCCGTCGGACGCGCGGTGGGTGCCTCCGGGGACGAGCCGTGGTGCAACCCTCCCGGTCGCGCGCTGGGCACTCCTCCCACGACGGCGACCGGCAGCCCCCTCATCGACGCCTTCCTGTGGATCAAACGGCCCGGGGAGTCGGACGGCGCGTGCAGGGGGGCTCCGCCGGCGGGGCATTGGTGGGCGGATTACGCGCTCCGGCTCGCGGGCGCGACGCCGACGACTTCGACGGGGCACTGAAGGCTCACCCATCGGGGGCCTCGCTGCTCCGGGCGGGCTGGGACGGTGCGGGTCGGTTGCTCCCCCGGCTACCGCTGGGAGTTGCCCCAGCGGCGAGCGTCCTCGAACGCCGGACAGGCTTGAAGACGCGGCACGTTGACGATCACGTGCGGAAACTCCGGGAAACAGAAACGACGGACAGCGGAACAACACCGCCACCCGCCAACGCCCCCGAAAACAAAGGGCGAAACCCCACGAAGACTCACGCCGGGCTGCGCTCACCCACCCGGCCACCCACCCCCGCCGACTCCACACCACCCTCCGTCACCACCGGCACCGCACCACCCCCCACACCACCCCGCAGGCGGCCCACCCACCAAAAACACAACGGACCCAACGCCGTCACCAACGCCAACCCCGCCCACACCCGCATCACCACAAAATCATGACCCCACACCACCGACGCCACCAGACACAGACCAAACACACACGCCCACCCCACATGCGTCCGAAACGTCCCCACACAATCCCCCGACACCGCACCCCCCTTCGGCGTCACCACAAAACCCGACCGCCGCCGCAACAACGCCTGCCCCAACGCCCGCGCATACAACGGAGCCGACACCGCCGACATCACCATCCCCGCCACACCCGACGACCCCACCGGCTCATGCGGCGACACATTATGACGACGATTCACCACATACAACACCACCTGCAACACCAAAGCATCCCCATACAACATCAACCACACCGGCCACGACACCCCCAACCCCGCAGCCCCCAACCCCAAAAACAACACACACGACACCCCACCCAACACCCACGTCAACGCAGCCATCGGGTAATACGCAACCAACAACCCATAATTCCACAACCGCCCCCACGACAACCCCCACACCGCCCCACCGAACTGACACAACAACGTCTCAAAAGTCCCCCGCGACCACCGCAACTGCTGCGAAAAAAAATCCGTCCACGACGACGGCCCCTCCCCCACCGCCAACACATCCGGCGTATACACAGAACACCACCGACCACCCGTCACCGGATTCCGCCGCCGATGAATCTCCAACCCCGTCGCCATATCCTCCGTAATCGAATCGAACAACCCCCCGATCTGCCGCAGCACACTAATCCGCACACAATTCGAAGTCCCCACGAACATCGCCGACCCATAACGATTCCCCGCCCGCTGCACCAACGCATGAAACAAAAACTGCTGCGACTCCGCCCCCTTCGTCACCCCCGACACATAATTCCCGTACACCTGCGGCCCCACCACAAACGCCACATCCGGATCCCGGAAATACCCGAGCATCCGCTCCAGAAAATTCGGCAACGGCACATGATCCGTATCCACACACGCCAAAAAATCATAACCATCACCATGCGCATCCAACCACGCATTGTAATTACCATGCTTCGTCCGCGCCCGAAAACGACCCGACGGACGATTCCACCGCGCCACCCCCTTACGCGAAAAATGCCGCACCCCCAACCGCGCACACAACGCCCGCGCCCCCGGATCATCCCCCTCATCCAGCAACCACACATCCACCACCCCCTCATACCCCACCCGCACCGCCCCCTCCAACGTCGCCTCCACCATCGACAACGGCTCCTTCCCCGGCACAAAACTCGTACAGAAAGCCACCCGCCACCCCGGCTGCACCCGCACCGGCACCGGATCCCGCGCCACCCACGACGCATGCGCCACCGACACCACATTCACCACACGAAAAACCTCAACCAACCCCACCGACACCAACATCAACCCATCCACCCACCCCAACCACCCACCCCGCACCACCCAATGCACCGGCCACAACAACCACACCAACAAAACCAACGACACCAACGGCGCCCCACACACCAAAAACAACAAACCCCCCACCCCACCCCCCTCCCGCAACCTCCGAAACCCCACCCGGAACACCCCCACCGGCGGATCCACCACCACCCCCGCCAACTCACTAAAACCCACATAGTCATAACCACCCCCACCCCCATCACCCCCAACACCACCCACACCCCCCGACACCACACCCGCCGGCCCCGGCACCCACACACCACCCACCACAACCACCACCCACTCCCCCCACCGAACCAACCGTCGGCCGAACACCTCAATCCACCCGAAAAACCTAACAATGCACCACAGCACTCATCGAACCATCACACTCAACACACCCATATAAATCACCCACATGGCGTCACGAGGGCTCAACCCCCGCGGGCGACCCGCCCCTCACCGGCCTCTCTGGCCGGATATCACCATCCGGCTTGGAGCTGTTGATCAACAGCGACTACCATCCAACTGGTTGCCTAAGTCAACCTATGTGCGGATCGGCCGCCACCAGGAGGGGAAACACCCATGACCGTCGCCACCGAGCACTTCCGCAGCTATGTGGAGGAGAACCTCGACGCGCTGGGACAGGAACCGGACCGGGACGCCGTGGTGCACCACGACCGACGCGTGACCGCGGGCGAACTGCGCGACCTCGTCCACCGCATGGCGCGGGCCCTGCAGGCCCAGGGTGTGCGCCGCGGACAGACCGTCACCCTCCTCTGCGGGAACCTTCCGGAGACGATCGCCGCGCGTTATGCGGCCAATCTCCTCGGCTGCCCCGTCAACCACCTCTACAACAAGCTGTCGGCCGAGGTGCAGGCCAATATCGTCCGGGACGTCGAGACCCAGGCCCTGATCGTCGACCCCGCCCACGCCGACCGCGCCGCCGAGCTGACCTCACGGACACCGGTGCCGCACGTGCTCGTGCTCGGGCCGTCGACCGTGGGGGCTGACCTGCTGGCGCTCGCCGGCGAGGAGTCCGCGGAGCCCTTCGCGGGGCTGGCGCGGCCGGAGGACACCTGCACCATCCGCCACACCGGTGGCACCACCGGTCACCCCAAGGCCATCTGCTCCTCCTTCGCCCAGGGGCGGGCGATCCAGGCGGACTGGCCCGACGAGGAGGGGATCCGCGCGCTGGTGTGCACCACGCTCGCGCACGCCGCGGGCCTGATCGCCGACCTCGCCCTGAGCTCCGCCGGGACCGTCGTCCTGCACGACGACTTCGACGCGGGCGCCGTGCTGACCACGATCGAGCGCGAGCGCATATCCCACCTGTTCCTGCTGCCGCCGCTCCTCTACCAGCTGATGGACCACCCGGACGCGACCCGCGCCGACACCTCCAGCCTGCGCCGGCTCACCTACGGCGGCTGCGCGTCGTCCCCGGCCCGGCTCGCCTCGGCGGTGCGGTACTTCGGCCCCGTACTGAACCAGTTCTACGGTCAGAACGAGGCCGGCGGGATCAGCATGCTCGACCCCGAGGACCACGACCCGGCGCGTCCGGAGCGGCTGCGGTCCGCCGGGAAGATCATGAAGGAGGTCGAGGTCGCCATCCGCGACGAGCAGGGCCGGGACCTGCCCCACGGCGAGCACGGCGAGATCTGCGTGCGCTCCTCGCACGTGATGCAGGGGTACTGGAAGCAGCCCGAGCTCACCGCCGAGGTGCTGCGGGACGGCTGGCTGCACACCGGCGACGTCGGCCACCTCGACGACGAGGGGTATCTGACGATCGTCGACCGGCTGAAGGACATGATCGTCGTGGTCGGCGGCCATGTGTACACGGTCGAGCTGGAGGACGTGCTCAACTCCCATCCGCAGGTGCTGCAGAGCGCGGTCTTCGGCGTTCCGGACGCCAACCTCATGGAGCAGGTGCACGCGGCCGTCGTCCGCAAGCCCGGCAGCGACATCGACGAGCAGGAGCTGCGCGCCCTGGTGCGCGAGGAGCGGGGCACGATGTACGAGCCGGCGCGCATCGTCTTCGTCGACGCCCTGCCGCTGACCGACGCCGGGAAGCCCGACAAGAAGCTGCTGCGCAGCCAGGCGGGTACGGTGAGTGCGGCGCTCGGCTAGCCTGAGCCCACAATGAACCGTTTGATGACGTCATGGGGCGAGTACGAACTCACCCGTTTCCCCGAGGACCCCCGCGACAGGCTCCGCGCCTGGGACGCCGCCGACGAATACCTGCTCAGCCATCTCAAGGGCACGGACGGCGAGCCTGCCGCCGACCTGTCGGGCAACGTGGTCGTCGTGGGCGACCGGTGGGGTGCGCTGGCCGTCTCGCTGGCCGGTCACCGTCCCGCGCAGATCACCGACTCCTTCCTCTCCCAGGAAGCGACCCGGGTCAATCTGGAGCGCAACGGAATCGCTCCGGACGCGGTGCGGCTGCTGTCGACGCGGGACACTCCGCCGGAGCGGATCGACGTGTTGCTGATCCGGGTGCCCAAGAGCCTGGCGCTGCTGGAGGACCAGCTGCACCGCCTCGCGCCGCATGTGCACGCGGGCACCGTCGTCGTCGGCACGGGACGGGTCACGGAGATCCACACCTCGACGCTCAGACTGTTCGAGCAGATCCTCGGTCCGACGCGGACGTCGCTGGCGGTGAAGAAGTCCCGGCTCATCTTCTGCTCGCCGGATCCGGCCCTGGAGCGGGGCACCAGCCCCTGGCCGCACAGCTATGCGCTGCCGGAGGATGTCGGGGCGATGTCCGGGCGGACCGTCGTCAACCACGCCGGGATCTTCTGCGCCGAGCGCCTGGACATCGGCACCCGGTTCTTCCTGGGGCACCTGCCGCGGCGCCGGGGTTCCGAGCACGTCGTGGACCTCGGCTGTGGCAACGGCGTGGTGGGCACGGCCGCGGCGCTGGCCAACCCCGCGGCCGAGGTGACGTTCGTCGACGAGTCCTTCCAGGCGGTGGCGTCGGCGGAGGCCACGTTCCGGGCGAACGCCGGGCCGGGAGCCGCCGCGTCGTTCCGGGTGGGTGACGGTCTGTCGGGGGTGCCGGCCGGGTCGGTGGACCTGGTGCTGAACAACCCGCCGTTCCACACCCACCAGGCGACGACCGATGTCACGGCCTGGCGCATGTTCTCCGGGGCGCGCGACGCGCTGCGCACCGGCGGGGAGCTGTGGGTCGTGGGCAATCGGCACCTCGGCTATCACGTACGGCTGCGGCGGCTCTTCGGCAACTGCGAGGTCGTGGCGAGCGACCCGAAGTTCGTCATCCTGCGGGCCGTCAAGCGCTGACGGTCCGCGACCTGCGTCCGTACGACCCCGGCGGTGGCGCTGGAAGGGGGCGCGTGCGCTGTCGATGCGCACCCGCGCGCCCCCGCGTGCGCCGGGGTCATGGGTGGCGTGGGCCGGGATGGTGGTAAGGGTCAGCGCCGCGCACCGGACCAGTGAGCGCAAGGGGGCAACATGATTCACATCAGTGAAACCCTGGCCATCCAGACGGTCGAGGACTTCCTCAGCGCGGAGGAGACGGCCCGGCTGATCAAGATCATGGACAGCGAGACCGCCGGGTGGCGCCCTCGCACCCAGGCCGAGGTGCTGACCGCGCCCGCGCTCGCGCAGGAGATCCTCGCCCTGGCGACCGTCCGCTCCCTGCCCGCGATCCGCCGCAGCATGCCCTCGATCGCGGCCGCCACTCCATGGGGGTACACCGAGCTGACGGCTGGTCAGTGCGTGCCCTCGCACATCGACGGCATCATCAGCCCGCGCACGGCTCCGCGCCGGATCGGCCGGATCGGTGTGGTGATCGCCGAGGCGGAGGAGGGCGGGCAGTTCTACACCGAGACCACGGCCGACCCCGCGCCCTGGACCACCACGCTGCTGGGTGTGGCGGACGGCTATGTCTCCGGCACACCCCTGGCCCGCAGCCTGCCGCACGAGGTCGCGGCGGATCCGCACGCCGCCGAGGCCGAGTGGCTCGCGGCCGCGGCCAGGACCCGCTGGACCGCCCGCGCGGGCCGCGGCGTCGCCGTCGCGTACGGCGCGCAGCTCATCCACGGCGTGACGCCGGTGGTGCGCGGCCGGCTGCGGAAGTTCATCACCGACCTCACGGACGCCCCGGTGTCCTGAACCACGTGTGCTTCCGGCGGCGCCGGAAGCACACGCCCCCTGGCTACCGCCCACCGTGCGGCCCGTCCTGTCCGGGCTGCACCGTGGGCGGTCAGGCGTTTTCCGGGGGCGTCGCGCACTGGCGGCGCCGCCGTGCCGTGAGTGCGGCAAGTGGCCGTGCCGAGTGGATCCGTCGAGCGGTCCCGGCTGTGATCGAGATCATGGTTTCGGCATCGGCGAAGCGTTCCGGCGCCGGTCGGCCGCATGGCATGATCATGCAGATCATTACCTGCGAGTAATCACCGCTCGCAGGGTGCCGTGTGATGCGGTCCGAAGGTGTCGATTCCCTCGGGCCGCCCCCACCTCACGTTTTTGAGGATCCTACGTGCGCAGAACCACTGCCAAGGCCATCGCTTTACCGGCACTGACCGCCGCGTCCCTGCTCGTCGCCGGGTGTTCGGCCTCCGGGCCGTCGCCCGCCTCGGCCCGCGCCGATGCCGAGCCCGCGGCCGCCGCTGCTGACGCGGCGTCGGCCGGGGACCGGCAGCTCGCGGTCAAGGCCGCTCCCGACGGTGCGGCCGCGCCCAGTGCCGTGGCCCATCCGACCGGTGGCGGACGCCAGGCGGAGAAGTCCTCCCTCAAGGTCGCCTCGTTCGACCGCGAGAGCGGACGCGCCGTCCTGTCCGAGGCGTCCAGGACACCGGCGAAGAAGCCGCCGGCCGCCGCCCGTCCCACGTCCCCCGCACCTTCCGGCTCCGCCGATACGGGGCAGAAGGCGCAGGTGGCGGTCGGCGACATCATCGCCAGCGCGCCCGCGCCCGGTGCCCCCGACGGGGTGCTGGCCAAGGTCACGCAGGTGCTGGGCAAGACCGAGAAAGGCACCGAGGTCAATACGGCCCCGGCCACTCTCGGCGCGCTGCTCGGCGACTCCAAGGCCGACGGCAAGGTGCCGGTCGACCCCTCCACCATGACGGTGGAACCGCTTGTCCAGGGCACCAAGGTCTCCTGGGCGAAGACGGGGGACGCCCACTTCGGCCCGAAGGGCGCCCAGTTGCCGCTGGGCAGTCTGCGGATCGACGTCGGCACGTCGATCGCGACGGCCAAGGACGCCCCGGCGTCCGCCGCCGCCTCGGCCGCGGGCTTCGTCCAGCTGGCCCCGGAGGTCGACTTCTCGTACGACGGCCGGGGCACCGGCACCGCCGGTGCGCCGGGCGGCGCCTCGCTGGCACTGTCGGGCGACTGGTCGTCCCAGTGGGAGCTCAAGGGCCAGGCGGCGGGCACCACTCCGGGCGGCAAGCCGCTGCGGTTGCCCTTCGCCAAGCTGCACGCCGCGCCCGTCATCCAGGTCGGGCCGGTGCCGGTCGTCGTCAACCTCGGTCTGACCTGCTACCTCCAGGTCGACGCCGACGGCAAGATCAACGTCGACGTCAAGCAGGACCTCAAGGGCGACTTCCGCGTCGGCGGCAGCTACAGCCACGGCAAGGGCTGGACCCCGGTCAACTCGTCCGAGATGAAGGCCACTTCACCGCGCGCCACGGTCTCGGCCGCGGGCAAGGTGAAGGCCGCGCTCGGCGCGGAGGCCAGCGTGGGTCTGTACGGCGCCGTCGGCGTCACCGCGGACCTCGCTCCCTATCTGCGGGCGGAGGCCGAGGGCACGGCCAGTGCGGCCACCGACGGCAGCGCCTCCGCGGCGGGACAGTGGAAGGCGTACGGCGGGCTGGATCTGACGGGGGCCCTCCAGGTCCAGCTGAAGATCTTCGACACGCCGATCTTCCAGAAGCCCATTCCGCTGGGCTCCCTGCACCGGGAGTGGAAGCTCGCCGAGGGCTCGGGTGCCGTCTCCACGCCGGGCAAGCGGCGCGGCTGACGCCCGAGGCGGATCGGGCCGGGGTGGCCGGTGGGGCGGAATTTCGCTCCACCGGCCACCCCGTCGCGTTGCCCGGGGCGGGTTCAGGCTCTGGACGCGCGCAGCGAATAGATCAGCGGGAGAGCGGGGCGGCCCTCGGGCATCCGGTAGACGGTGGCCGACCCGGGCCGGGTGCCGCTGGTGTCGCGTGCCCTGACCATTCCCTTGACCTGCTCGAACAGCGAGAAATCGTATTCCCGCAGGAATTCCGGCCGCAGCCCGGCGGCGGTCACCGCGCTGACGACGTCCCCGAGGGTGTGCTGCCATTCCACCGAGCGGTTGTGGCGCGTCGGCGCGCCGGGGTCCGCGTACGTTCCCGGTTCGTCGTAGGTCAGTGGCCCCCGGGCGAAATAGTCCTCGGCCCAGGCGGTGCCGTCGTCGTTCAGGCACATTCCGACGGGGTGGAATTCGGCGAGGTAGAGGAAGCCGCCCGGTGCCACCAGTCCGGCCACCGCGCGGGCCCAGCCGACGAGGTCGGGCAGCCAGCACAGGGCGCCGAATCCGGTGTAGACGATGTCGAAGGTCTCGCCGCCCAGTACCGACGGCGCGTCGTACACATCCGCTTCCACGAATCGGGCGTCGGCCCGGCCCACATCCACCGCGAGTTCGCGTGCCGCGGCGATCGCCGCCGCCGAGAAGTCCAGTCCCGTCACCACGGCGCCCCGCCGGGCCCAGGAGAGGGTGTCGGTGCCGATATGGCACTGCAGGTGCAGCAGGCGTTTGCCGGTGACGTCCCCGACCTCGTCGAGCTCGAAGCCCCGCAGGTCGTCCCGCCCCTCCCGGAATCCCGCCAGGTCGTAGAAGTCGCTGCCCGTGTGGATGGGCACCCGCTCCTCCCACAGGGCGTGGTTGGCCTGGCGCCAGTGGTCGGCGGTCTCGCTCCGGGCGTCGTCGTTCGTCACCGTTGCGACGCTACTCAGGGGGCCGGTGACCGCGCCAATGAATTCCCGGGCGCGTGGCCGTGAAAGGCCGCACGGCGTGGTGTCATTCGCCGTGACCCACGCCGTACGGACCTCCGCCGTCCCGGGTGCGTGGGCACCCCCAAGTGCTCGCACCGGGCCGGTTCTTCCCCGGTGACTCCGGCGCCGCGCGTACGCGGCGCCGGAGTCGTGCACCGGTTTTCCGGACCCTCGGTGCCGGTCCCCCGTTGTTCCCCCGTTCACCGCCGCCTCATCGGCGGCGGTGGGAAAACGTTATGCCCGCACGCCGGGGCGGGAATACCTCACGAGTGCACACTCGCGGGCCGGGCACTGTCACCGGTGCACGGTCCGGCCGGGTGACCTGTGGGAATTCCGTCCCCCGGGCCGGGAGAATTCGTCACGGGGACATGCCGGTGGAACAGCCGGTCAGGGCCGGGAGTTCCATCCCGTCCACGGCGGCGAGCGCGAGGACGACCTCGTAGAGGTCGCCGCCTCCGGTGAACAGCTGGCGTCTCAGCAGCGGTTCGGCGCTGCGGACGTGCTCGCGCACGGTCTGGGGGTGCAGGCCCAGCCGGTGGGCCGCCCGTTCGACCCCGGTGTTCTCCGCGATCCAGGCCCGCAGGGTGCGGTGCAGGTCCCGGTCGTCGGCGGCCAGCCTGCCCAGGAACTCCGTCGCCCAGCCGCGCACGCCCTCGGTGTCCAGGAGCCGGTCCAAGGGCATGGCACCGCCCTGTTCGGCGGGGCCGTGGCCGTGTGCGTGGAGCGCGAGGTGCAGCACGGCCCGCGCCCGTACGTCGGTGAGATCGAGGCTCAGCAGCCCGGCCATACGGTCCATGCGCGCGCGTACGGTGTTGCGGCTCACGCCCAGGATCCTGGCGGCGTTGACGGCCGTGAACTCCAGGCCCAGCCCGACGGTCGCGAGCAGCGGGCCCCTGCTGGGGTAGGGCAGCGAGTCCAGCGGTCGCAGCGCCTCGTCCGCCCAGCGTCCGGCCTCGGCGAGGTCGAGGATCTCGGTCAGGCGGGTCTGTGACGCGTGCGCGGCCATCCGGTCCGGCCGGAACCGGGCCACCGCGAGCGCACGGGAGGCCTCTTTGTACGCCTCGGCGGTCCGGGCCAGCGGGTGGCGGCCGCTGCCGCCGAGGAACACGGCCTCGCGGGCGGCCACGATCCGGCGCAGCGCGGGTCCGACGCCGTCCGCGCGCTCGTCCCGTGCCGCCGCGTGTCCCGGCAGTGGCACGACGGCGATCAGGTGCTGCTCGTAGGCCGGGCAGCGGACGAGCAGGGCGCGGCCGTCGACGGCCGCGTCGCACTCGCGCGCCAGCGCGGCCCGCCGGCCCTCCGGGGCCTCCAGGATGTAGACGTCGGCGGACTCCGCGTCGAGCAGCCCGGGGTGCAGCCCGGCGGCGGTGCG
Organism: Streptoverticillium olivoreticuli subsp. olivoreticuli; assembly: GCF_003391135.1. Taxonomy (GTDB): domain Bacteria; phylum Actinomycetota; class Actinomycetes; order Streptomycetales; family Streptomycetaceae; genus Streptomyces; species Streptomyces blastmyceticus. Next base: position 1,498,954 of record NZ_CP031455.1, read on the forward strand.
CTGGGCGAGGACCACGTCGCCGCCCATGAGCAGTTGGAGCACCGCGAGCCGCAGGGCGGACACGGCCTCCTCCGACCGGCGGTGGTGTTCCTCGGCGTCGCGTGCCCGGATCAGCAGGGCCAGCACGTCGGCGGCGTGGCCGATCAGTGCGGTGCTCTGCTCGTCGAACGGGCGGTTCCGGGCGGCGACGAGGACCGGGTGCGGGCTCCGTCGCCCCACCGTGACCAGCCGCAGGTGTCGTTGGTCCTCCTGGACGGCCGCCGCGTGCAGCCGCCCTTCGGTGAGCTCGGCGATCAGCTGCGGGTCGGCCGCCGGCGGCTGGGTGCCGTACCGGCCGGTCAGTGTCGCGGTGCCGTCGACGGCGGCACCGAGCCAGGCGGTCAGGCGGCGTACGGCGGCATCGGTGTCGTGCGTCCCCGTCCGGGCGAGCTCCAGCAGTTCCGTCAGCCGTGCCGAGCGGCCTCTCGCCTGGCGCAATTGCTCGTCGTCGATGGCGCGTTGGACGCGGCTCCAGGGGACGTCCTCGGACATCGTCAGGAGCGGTATCCCCAGTCGGGCCGTGGCCTCGACCAGGGCCTCGGGCGGTCCGGACGAGGCCGGTACGACCAGGGCCGCGGGGCCGTCGGCGGCCAGGTGGGCGAGGTGGATCTCCGCCCGGTGCCGGTCGCGGGCCCAGTCGCCGTCGGCGGGGATCCGTACGAGCAGTCCGGCGAGGCCGCCCCGGCGGCCGGTGCCGTCCATGGGGCCGTACGGCGCCGTGGTACCTGACGGCACCGTCACGGCGCCGGTGACCGGGCGCTGTGCCCCGCGCTCCCTCGATCCCGGTCCGAACCGCAGCGTCAGCTCCGGAATCCCCGCGAGCAAACCCACCGTGACCACCGGTTTCTCCCCTCGACCAGCCCCCGCAAGGCTACTTGAGCACGACGGCGCCGGTTGCGCGACGAGGGGGCATGATTTCAGCCGCACGCGGGGGTGCGGGCGCGGTGGCGTGCCGGTACGGGCGTGCTGCGGGTGGGGGGAAGAGCGGCGCGGATCGTCGGCGTCCGGCGGGTAGGGACGGTCCGCGCGTCACGCACGGCGCGCAAGGGGCCGGTCGGAAGGATGTCCATGTTCGGTGGTCGCGGTGTGGTGGTCGCGGTGTGTTCCGCGGCGTTGGCCGCTTCGTCTTTCGCCGGTGCTCCGGCGACGCGGGCGGCGGGGCTGATCGTCTGCGCGGGGCGGGAGAGCACGACGTACGACCCGGGGCTGACCCTCGTGCCGCGGCCGACGGTTCTTCACGCGACGAGCGCGTACACCTGCTCGGGGCGGCCGGGCGAGTCGGTGGCGGCCGCCGGGCGCACCGAAGGGGTCTCGCCGGAGGCGTCCTGTCTCGCGGTGGACTCGCCCCGGGCGCGGGAGCGGGTGCGCTTCGCCGACGGCCGGGAGTCGGTGATCTCGTACGAGGGGTCGGCCCTGCGGGCCGGCGGCGCGCACGAGGTCCATCTCACGGGGCACGTCGTCGAGGGGTTCGCGGAAGGGGCGGAGGTGACGCGGGACGTGAGTCTGCTTCCCGCCTCGCTGCCCACCGATTGCGCGACGGTGGGTGTGCCGGCCGCGACCGGCCAGGGCCAGTTGCGCATCGCCTTCTGAGGGCCCTGGCCCTCGGAAGGGGCGGTACGTGGCACGGTGTACGGTCGGGGTCGACCGCCGTGCGAGAAAGGTAAGGGCCTGCCGATGACCCCGCCCCGGAGCCCCGCTCCAGAGACCTTCCGGGAGCGCGCCCGCCGGCAGCAGATCGTCGAGTGCACCATCGACCTGATCTCCACCCGGGGCTTCCCGGCGACGTCGCTGTCGGCGATCGCCGAGGAGGCAGGGATCTCCAAGGCCGCCGTCCTCTACCACTTCTCGTCGAAGGACAACCTCACGCGTACGGCGCTGACCCAGGTGCTGGAGCAGTTCACCGCGTACGTCGCCGAGCGGGTGGAGGGTGAGCCGGACCCGCTGGCCGCGGTCGTCGCGTACGTGCGCGCGATGGTGTCGTACCAGCAGGCCAACCGCCGTCATGTGCGGGTGATCACCGAGATGCTGCTCGACGACGAGAGCGGCACCCGGCTGAAGGCCCCGGGGTCCCACGACACCCACGGCCGCCTTCAGGCGCTGGCCGGCCTCCTCGCCGCGGGGCAGGAGGCCGGCCAGTTGCGCCGGTTCGACCCGGACGCCGTGGCCCTGGCGATCGGCGGCGCGATCGACGGCGTGATCTCGCACTGGCTCGCCCACCCGGAGTTCGACCTGGACGCGGCGGCGGACGAACTGGAGACGTTCACGCTGGCCGCGATCCGCCGCCTCGGCTGAGCCGGGCGCTCACACCGGCGCCGCCGCCGCGTCCGTCATGCCCGCGCGAAGTCGGGCGCGTGCTCCGGGCGGATGCCGATGCCGCCGAGGTACGCGGTCACGCCGCGCAGCGGCGGCACCTTCTGGAGCAGCCGGAGGGCCGGGGGCACGGTGTCCGGCGGAAGGGTGCCCTCCAGGACGGCGCGGAGCACCGCGTGCTCGCCCGTCTGGGACTTCTGCACCATGGCCATCGGCAGCCAGCGGCGCTTCTGCACCCGGGCCAGGTCGTGGACGCAGACGGTGCCGTCGCGCAGGGGCCCGGCGAGGATGCGCGCGGCCGCGACCGCGTCCTGGACCGCGAGGTTGACGCCGACGCCGCCGACCGGTGACATGGTGTGGGCCGCGTCGCCGATGCACAGCAGGCCGCCTCGGTACCACCGGCGCAGGCGGCCCATGGAGACCTCCAGCAGTTTGACGTCGTCCCAGGACCGGATGCCGTCCGTCACCGAGCCGTCCCAGCCGCACAGGGCGCCGAGGCGGTCGCGGAACCACTGGATGTCGTTGGCCCGCAGTTCCTTGTCACTGCCCTTCCTGATCAGGTAGGAGGTCTGGTAGTAGTCGCCGCGGTCCATGGTGACGGCTGCCTGGCCGTGGCCGAAGCGGGCGAGGACCCTGCCGTCCTTGAGGCCGCCGCGCGGGCCGTCGACCCTCACCTGCCATACGTCCATGGGCACTTCGAACTCCTCGGGGTGGAGTCCGGCCTCTCGGCGGACGAGGGAGTGGCGGCCGTCGCAGGCGACCGTGAGATCGGCGGCGAGCTCTCCGGGGGCGCCGTTCTCGTCGGTGTAGTGGACGCCGGTGACCCGCCCGCCTTCCCTGCGCAGGCCCGTGACCGTGGTGCGCATCCGCAGGGTGAACGACGGCTCGGCCGCGGCGGCGCCCGCGAGGAGGTCGAGGAAGTCCCACTGCGGGACCATCGCTATGTACTTGTGCCTGCCGGGGATGCGGCGGAGGTCCGCCGCGACGACGGAGGCGGTGCCGAACTGCATCCGCATCTCCTCCATCTTGGGGAACGGCAGTTCCGCGAACTTCTCGCCGAGGCCGAGCTCGTCGAGCAAGTGCAGCGTCGACGGGTGGACGGTGTCCCCCCGGAAGTCCCGCAGGAAGTCCCCGTGCTTCTCCAGCACGGTCACCTCGATGCCGGCCCTGGCCAGCAGCAGGCCGAGCATCATGCCCGCCGGTCCGCCCCCCACGATGCAGCACGTCGTGCGCTCCATGCTTCCGCCTCTCCTCAGCGTTGCCGTCCGACCGGCCCTGACCGATCTCTGACCGATCGGTCAGTAATCTAACCGATCGGTCAGGGTGGTGTTCAAGGGGGTTTCGGGGAACCAGGTGACACCTTCCGGCTCTTGTGGCACCTGGGAACTATGCGACTGGTAGCGGCAAATGAGGCGAGTGATGATGAAGTGAAACCATTCGAGCCGTCAGGGGCGTCATGGATGACGTACTGGCCGCAGGAGAGCAGGAGGAAGCGAACGTGGAGACCGCAGGAGCACGCCCGACCCGCCGCGCGATACTGACCCTCGGCGCCGGAACGGCGCTGGCCGCCGCCGTGTCCACAGGCGGGACGGCATACGCCTCGACGCCCGGCGAGGACGCGCTGACCGAGCGGCTCAAGGAGCTGGAGCGGGAGCATTCCGCCCGCCTGGGGGTGTACGCCCGGGACACGGCCACGGGCAGGACGGTGCTCTACCGCGCGGACGAGCGCTTCCCGATGTGTTCGACCTTCAAGACGCTGCTCGCCGCGGCCGTCCTGCGGGACCTCGACCACCACGGCGAGTTCCTCGCCAAGCGCATCCGCTACACCAAGAAGGACACCGACGCCTCGGGCTACGCCCCCGTCACGGGCAAGGCCGAGAACCTTCGCCACGGCATGACCGTCTCGCAGCTGTGCTCCGCCACCGTCAGTTACAGCGACAACGCCGCCGCCAACCTCCTGCTCCACGAGCTGGGAGGCCCGAACGCCATCACCCGCTTCTGCCGCTCGACCGGCGACGGCACGACCCGGCTCGACCGCTGGGAGCCCGACCTGAACTCGGCGGAACCGGAACGCCGGACCGACACCACCACCCCGCGCGCCATCGGGCAGACCTACGCGCGCCTCACCCTCGGGGACGCGCTCGACCCCAAGGACCGCAAGCGGCTGACCGGTTGGCTGCTGGCCAACACGACCAGCGCCGAACGCTTCCGCGCCGGCCTCCCCGCGGACTGGACCCTGGCCGACAAGACCGGCGCCGGGAAGTACGGGACCAACAACGACGTCGGCATCACCTGGCCCCCGCACCGGCCGCCGATCGTGCTGTCGGTCCTGACGACCAAGCACGACCGCGAGGCGGCGGCGGACAATCCACTCATCGCAAGGACCGCCGCACTCGTGGCGAACGCCCTCGGCTGACCGGCCCGGAGGTCAGTCGGACGTGCGGCGCAGGACCAGGGAGACGAAGCCCCAGCTCGACCGGTAGCTGTGCAGCCATTCGGCGCGGCGGGTCGCGGCCGTTGCCAGTGCCTCCGCGCTGTCGGGGTCGGTGGGGTGGTCCAGGGCCCAGGAGGCGAGCGAACCCCAGCAGGCCCATTCGTAGTCGTCGAGCTCCCGGCGCGTGCTGACGTGCCCGTGGACGGGGGTCCAGCCGTCGGCGGTGACGCGGTCCACGGTGGTCGCCAGGTCGGCGAAGTCGCCGAGCATCTCGACCGCCTCCGGGGTCGGTTCGCTCTCCCAGAAGCCGTCGCCGATCAGGACGCGCCCGCCGGGGGCCAGGTGCTCGCGCGCCGCCGCGAGGGTGGGGAGCAGGCCGCCGAAGGCATGGGCGGCCCCGACGCTGAGCACCAGGTCGAAGGCGTGCGGGGAGACGAACCCGGCGGCCTCCTGGTGATGGAGTGTCAGGCGCTCCCGGACGCCACGCCCGCCCGCGGCCTCGCGGGCCTCTTCCAGCGCGGGTTCGGAGACGTCGACGCCCTCGGCACGCAGCTCGGGGTAGGCGGCCAGGGCCCGGAGGAGCCACTCCCCTCCACCGCAGCCGAGGTCGAGCACGCGCGCGTCGTCGCGAGGGATCCCCCGCTCGAGCAGCAGACGCACCGATTCGTCGTCGAGCGGTGCCTTGATGGGATGGCCGGCATGAGCGATCGCGGAAATCTGTTCACGGTTCACCGGCGCAGCGTGCCACTGCGGAAGATCCGGCGCACACGCTTTTTGTCGGGTGCGCACGCGGTGGTCGGGGCGGCCGGTGCGGGACGGCGACCAGGGCACCGTCCGAGAGGGCCGTGGCAGCGCCACGTGTGACATGCCGCCGATGGCGTAATGGCGACGTGGGGCTGTTCGAGCGGGTCACGCTGCGAGCCTTGGCCATGGTCTCAGGAGCCCGCTGCAACCCGCTGGGAGTGACAGGTGGACCAGCAACACCGCGGCGACGTCGGCAGCGCCTCGGGCCGCCGCGCGGCGAGGCTGAGCAATGTCGGTCTGGAGGTGCCTGCTCCGCCCGCCTGGATGCGCTGGATGCCGGCCGCCTACGTCGCGGCCGTCCTGTTGCTCGAACCGGTGACGCCCGTGCAATGGCCCGTGAGCTTCCTGCTCATCGCCCTGCCCGTGGTCGCCGCCTACACTCTGAGCCCCATCAGCGTCGTCGGCATCACGGTCTTCGCCGTCGCCTTCGAAGCCGTCCTGGCCGGCACCCCGTGCTGTGCCGGGCGCGTCACGAACGACCTGTGGGAACGCCACTACGTGGGCGCCTACATCTCCACCGCCCTGGTCGGCGTCCTCGGCACGGCCCTGGCCGCGCACAGACAGCGCCAGGAGGCCCACCTGGTCCGCGCCAACTCGGTCGCCGAGGCGCTGATGCACACACTGCTGCCGCCGGTCCCGCACAAGGTGGGCCATGTGCTGGCGGCCAGCCTCTACCGCCCCGCCGAGGTCCGCACCCTGGTCGGCGGCGACCTCTTCGACATCCGCGCCACCGGGACGGGCGAGCGCGCCATCATCGGCGACGTCCGCGGGAAGGGCCTCCAGGCCGTACGCACCGTCGTCGACGTACTCGGCAGCTTCCGTCAGGCCGTCTACGACCCCGGCAGCCTGCAGCAGGTCGCCGCGAGCATGGAGCGCCGCATGGCGCACGAGGCCGAATCGATCCTCGACGACGAGCTGTTCGTCACCGCCGCCCTGATCGAGTACGACCCTTCGGCCCAGCAGGTGACGATCATCAACCACGGCCATATCGAGCCCGTCGTGATCTCCCGCGGAGAAGTCCACGCCCTCACCGGACCGCCCGCCCTCCCGCTCGGCCTGGGTGCCCTGCACGCGGAGCGCCCCGTGGCCTACACCCACCCCTTCACGCGCGGCGACGTCCTCCTGCTGTGCACCGACGGGCTGATCGAGGCCCGCGACCCGGCCGGGGCCTTCTACCCGCTCCTCGACCGGCTCCGCCACCGTTTCGCCGGCCGGACGGCCCCGGAACCCGTCGACGTCATCGACTTCCTCGACACCGACCTGCCCCGTCACACCCGTTCACTGCACGACGACGTCGCGATCCTCGTCCTCGCCCCGCGCGGGGACTCGTAGGAAGTACCGTCTACGGCTGTGCCGCGACGGGCAGCGTGATGGTGAATCGTGCCCCCCGCTCCGCCCCCGTGATCTCCAGTGTGCCGCCGTGGGCGGTCGCGATGTGGTGGGCGATGGCGAGCCCCAGCCCCGTACCGCCCGTGGCGCGCGTGCGGGCGTCGTCGAGCCGGGTGAAGCGCTCGAAGACCCGGCAGCGGTCGGCGGGCGGGATGCCCGGGCCGTCGTCCTGGACATGGACGACGACCCGACCGAGGGCGTCGTCCCGTACGACGTGGACGACGACGGAGCGGAGCGCGTGGCGCTCGGCGTTGTCGAGGAGGTTGCCGAGCAGCCTGGCGAGCAGCGTCTGCTGCCCGTGCACGACGAGTGGTCCGGGCGCCGAATCCACCCGCAGGACCAGCCTGCCGGGCGGGCGGCGCCGCTCCGTCTCCTCCCGCACCAGGGCGACGACGTCGACCGGCCCGCCGCCCGCCAGGCCGGTACCGGCGTGCGCGTCGAGGCGCGCGAGCAGCAGCAGGTCCGTGGTGAGCCGCTGCAGCCGCTGTGTGTCGCCCAGCGCCGCCCGTACCACCGCGACCCAGTCCGCCCGGTCGGGGTGTGCGAGGGCGATCTCCAGCTCCGCGCGCAACGCGGCCAGGGGACTGCGGAGTTCGTGCGAGGCGTCGCTGACGAACGCGCGCTGCCGGTCGACCGATGCCCGCAGCCGCTCCAGGGTGCTGTTCATCGTCTCGGCGAGGCGGGAGACCTCGTCGCGTGTGGGAGGCACGGGCACCCGCTGGTCCAGGTGCTGCGCGCTGAGCTCGGCGAACCGGGTGCGGATGGCCTCCACCGGGCGCAGCACCCGCCCGGCCGTGAACCAGGTGATGCCGGCCACGGCCCCGGTCGCCGCGAGCACGCCGCCGACGAGGGACAGGATGGTGATGTTCAGCCGGTTCTGTTCGAACCGGAGGGGGTTGGAGGCGACCATGAGCGGGTTGGTGTACGACTCGTTCGTCCCCTTCACCATCGCGTACAGCGGGTGCCGGCTCGCGGGATCCGTCCACGGCAGCAGCGACAGCATGGAGCCCGTCGCCTGGGGCTGCGTCATCGGGTCCAGGGCGGCTCGCCCCGGATAGACCTGGTCGGACACCTCCAGGCGGTGACCGAGCACCTTCGCCAGCTCGGGGATGTCGGTGCGGTAGTCCGACGAGGCGTCGAAGGTGCGGGAGGACGCGTCGCGCACGGCCTGGTCCAGGTACTGGCGCCCCGAGCGCACCAGTTCGTCACGCGTGGCCAGGGCCACCAGCGCCGCGCCGACCGTGAGGGGGATCAAGGCGCAGATGACGGCGAGCAGGGTCACGCGCCCGCGTATCGAGCCCCGCGGCCGTCGCCGCCTCACGGCCTGGTGTCCTCGGCCGCCAGCCGGTAGCCGGCCCCGCGCACCGTGTGGATGCTGTGCCGCCCGAACGGCGCGTCTATCTTGCGGCGCAGGGCGCTCACGTACACCTCCACGATGTTCACGTCGCCCTCGAACGCCTCGTCCCAGACGTTCGCCAGCACCTCGTGCTTGGTGACCACTTCGCCACCGCGCCGGGCGAGGTACTCCAGGACCGCGAATTCCCGTGCGGTCAGGGACAGTTCGGTGGTGCCGCGGCGGCAGGTGCGGGTGGCCGGGTCGACCCGCAGGTCGCCGACCCGGAGCGTCGAGGGGCGCTCGGGGCCGCCGCGGCGGACGAGGGCCCGCAGCCGGGCGACGAGGGCGACGTACGAGAACGGCTTGGTGACGTAGTCGTCCGCGCCGGTGTCCAGGCCCTCCGCCTCGTCGTACTCGCCGTCCTTCGCGGTGAGCATCAGCACGGGAGTCCAGACCCCGGCCTCCCGCAGCCGGGCGCAGACGTGGTAGCCGTTGAGGCCCGGCAGCATGACGTCAAGCACGATCACGTCGTACGCGCCTTCGGCCGCGAGGTGCAGCCCGCGCCACCCGTCGTGCGCGAGCTCGACCACGAAACCTTCGGCGCCCAGCCCCCGGCGCAGCAGCTCGGCGAGCCGCCGGTCGTCCTCCACCACCAGTATTCGCATGCGTTCAGCATGGCGGAGCGGCGACGGCCGTGGCTGAAGGTGCCTTCAGGGATCCTCAGCTTCCCTTCAGCACCGTGCTGTCAGGCTTCGGTTGTCGGCTGGTGACGAACCATCAGCGCGGCAGCCGCACCGGCCACGGCGCACGCCGGGAATGCTCGGGGGTGGGGCCCGTACCGACGGTCCGGGCCCGTTTCACCGGCGCGGCGCATCCACACGGGCCCCGGGCACCCGGCCGCCGGGGGCGGCCCGCCCGGGGCCCGTGGCATGTGGTCGGCGAGGCATTGCGCCCGCGTCACGTCGAGAACTGCCGCATCAGGCGCACCCCTTGCGTCGGTGTCATATGCGGCAGGTACGCCTTGCCGATGGCGCGGGTGATGGCGGGGAGGGCCGCCGGGTCCGGGTAGGACATGTACAGCGGGTGGTATTCGGGCTGGAATTTGGACTTGAAGTTGAGGAGGGAGCGGAATCCGTAGACGGGTTCGAGGACCTTTCCCGCGTAGTCCAGCATGCGCTGGAGGGCCGCGGGCGGTTCCGCGGTGGCCTTGCGGGCGAGGGGGGCGCCGGAGAGGCTGAGGAAGCGGGCGCCTTCTTCCTGGAAGCCCAGGGCGGCGGAGGCGATGAGGAATTCCATCGAGCCGCGGAATCCGCCGGACCGGCGCCGCATGAAATCCAGGGTCCAGCCGACGGGGCGGCCGTTCTCGTGAACCGGCATCCAGCTGGTGATGCCGTGGACCGTGCGGTCGGCGTCGACGGCGAGGAGGCAGCGCACATGAGGGTCGTCGAGTTCGTCCAGGCCGCCGAGGGTGAAGCCCATTTCGGGGAGGCCCTTGTCGGCGACCCATTCCTCGGAGATCGATGTGACCTGGTCGGTGAGGGCGATGGGCGCGTCGGGGTAGGACCACCACTCGGCGGTGATGCCCTCCTTCTTCGCCTTGTTGAGGGCGGTGCGGACGTCCTGCCACTTCTTGCCGGTGAAGGCGAGGCCGGGCAGGGGTACGACGGTGTCCTCGGCGACCTGCACCGATCGCCAGCCCAGCCGTTCGGCGGCCTCGCGGGTCCCGGCGCCGACGCTGTAGAAGCAGGGCGTCCAGCCGCGTTCGTCGCAGTGGCGGGCGAAGCCGGCGACGGCGGCCGCCCGTGCGTCGGGCGCGCCGAAGGGCTCGCCCGTGGTGAGGGCGACCGTGGCGATCACCCGGTAGGCGACGGCGGCCCGGCCGCTGTCGTCGAACCAGTAGAAGTTCCCGTCCCACGTGGTGATGTAGGAGAGCGTGGAGCCGCCGTGGGCGACGAGGATCTCCCGGGCGCGCACGGCGGCGTCGGCGTCGGTGTGCAGGCGGGGTCGCCGGAAGGTGACGAGCAGCGCGACCAGGGTGATGAGCCAGAAGAAGAGGCCGCAGTAGTGGAAGAGGGCCTGGGCGGTGCCGCCGACCGGGACGGGCCAGTCGGTGAAGACGTCGATGAGGGTGGGCGGCAGGAACTCCGAGGCGAGCCCCTGGAGGAGCCGTACGGGGGTGGCCTCGGGGTCGTACTGGTCGCGCACGGTGTAGCCGATGCCGATGTACGCGGCGCAGGCCAGCAGGAGCGCACCGCCCACGACGGCCGTGAGCCGGTGCGTCGCCGAGCGGGGCAGGCGCAGGTCGAAGCGGGCGCGGGTGACGACGAGCAGCAGCAGGACGAGCACGGGCAGCAGCATCTGTTCCGCGAACGCCTGGGCGTAGGTGGACCGTTCGGCGGGCGCGGCCCAGCCCGCGGGGTGGCTGAGGAAGTCGTGCAGCCAGTAGGAGAAGAGGGCCATCCAGGCGAGGTGGACGAGCACGGCGAGCCACCAGGCGAGCCGCAGGCCCCGGCGCAGGCCCTCGGCGAGGACGAGCATCATGGCGGGGACGAGCACGGCCATGAAGGCGGCGGGCGAGTCGTAGAAGCCCCGCAGCGCGTGCACGTAGTGGCAGTCCGCCGCGGAGGCGGCGCAGGCGTCGGTGACCTCCTGGTCGGTGGGCTGGACGGCGACGTAGAGCTGGAAGGAGTTGAAGGGTCCGTACGCGTCGCGGTAGAGGATGGCGGCCATCGGTCCGATGGCGGCGGCTGCCACGACGAGCGCGACCAGGACGCGGGCCTCGGTGTGGGAGGAGTGGCGCAGCCGCCAGGGGCCCTTGTGGTGGTGGAGCACGGCGCCGGCGACGAGGCCGACGACCGCGCCGCCGAGCCGCAGCACGCCCTGGAGGTGTCCGATGTAGAGGGCCATCACCAGGGCGAAGGCGACGATGGCGAGGCGGGTGCGGCGGCGCCAGAGGGCGGTGAGGCGGTAGCTGAGGACGCCGCCGACGGCGAGCGCGCCGACGCTGGGGGACACGGCGAGGTCGTCGGCGAGCTCCTCCAGCCACCACTCCCCCGCGAGGGCGCCGGCCTTGACGATGCCGACGCCGAGGAGGGTGCCGAGGATCTGGCCGCCGAGCAGGGCCGCGGCGGTGCGGGCGACGCCGAGGCGGCGTTCGGAAGGGGTCACCAGCAGCAGGACGATCAGGGTGGAGCCGATGTAGCCGCCGAGGCCGGGGCACCACAGCAGGGAGCTGGCCGGGGTCCACCAACGGCCTTCGGCGAGGGCGGGGACGCCGACGGCGACGCTCTCCGTCCGGTGCCTGCCGGGTCCTGAGCCGAGGCTGTGGGTGACGGCTCCGACGATCCACAGGACGGCGAGGAAGGCGAGGGTGAAGGGGGCGTGGCGGACGGGGGCGAGGAGCCTGTCGAGGGTGATGCGCCAGGGGTGCCGGGCGTCGCCGGTGACGGGTGCGTCGGGGGGCGGCGCGGTGGTGTCCGTCATGGGATCAGCCCCGTCTCGCGGGCCAGCCAGGGCAGTTGGCGCTCCAGGCCGGGGCGCCAGACCTGCCAGCTGTGGCCTCCGGGGAGCAGGACCCATTCGGCGCGCATCCCGGCCTTGACGGCGGCTTCGTACATCTTCCGCTGCTGGGGCCGGTAGGTGTTGTCGCTGCTCCCGGCGACGAACGCGGCCTTGGTGTCGGGGAATCTCTCCCGGGCGAGCACATCGAGGGGGTTGACCTTGGCGAAGGCGGCGGCGTCCCCGCCGAATGCCTTGTCGATGGTCTTGCGGAGGCTGCCGAGGGTGGGGGCCTCCTGGCCGGAGATGTCGTTGACGACGCCGTAGACCTGGGGGGCGTTGACGCCGAGCTGGATGGAGCAGGTGCCGCCGAAGGAGATGCCGGAGATGATCCAGGAGGTGCGGGCGGCGGCGACCTGGAGGTGGCCGCGGATCCAGTCGGGGACGTCCGTGGCGAGGTAGGTCTGGACGTTGCCGAGCTTGGAGTCGACGCAGAGGGTGTTGGCGAACTGCGAGCCGAGCGGGTCCACGACGACGACCACGGGGGCGAGGCCGCGGTGGCCGGCGGCGAAGGCGTTCATCATGTCGAAGAGCCGCCCGGAGTTGATCCAGTCGTCGGGCGAGCCGGGCTGTCCGGCCATGAGGACGATGACGGGGAGCAGGGGCCGAGGAGTGGCGCGGTAGGCGGGCGGCAGGTAGACGTATCCGCTGCGGGCGTCGAAGTGGGAGGTCGTGCCGGGGATGGCGATACGGGAGAGGGTGCCGTCCTCGGGGAGGTCCGGTGGGGGCTTCCAGACGTCGGAGACCGTCTTGCCCGCGGGGACCTTGAGGGCGGGTTCCGTGGGTCCGGTGGCGTCGGTGAGGCGAGTGGTCTTCGTCAGCCAGGAGTTGAGGGCGGTACGCGCGGTGGGGTACTGGTCGAAGTGTTTGTTGACCTCCGAGGCGCCGAGGAGCACGACGAACACGCCGGCCAGTACGGCGCCGAGGCGGCCCTTCCAGCGGAGCGTCGGCATGCGGAAGACCGCGAGGCACACCCCGAGGACGGCTATGCCGGTCCAGATCACGACATCGGTGGGCAGGGGGTCGGGGAAGGGTTGCAGCCAGTCGTCGACGGCCGTGCGCAGCAGCCAGGTCAGCAGCGCGGCCAGCAGGACGGCGGCCGGGAGCAGGCGGGTCCACCAGGTGCGCCGGCGGGAGAGGAGCAGGACCGCCAGCGCGCACAGCCCCACGGCCAGCAGGGTGAGCGGGATCCATCCGTTCACCAGGGACCAGTCCAGCGGGCCTGCCGCGATCCGCATGCGTCGCACCACGTCCGTGTGGGGAGTGTGGGTGAACGGGTCGCGCTGCCTCGAGCCACGGCGGCCACGGCCCCCGGTGTGGGGCCGGACGGACGTGAACGCACCGTCCACCCGTTCATCCAGAATGCTACATATCGCATTTTCTCCGGCAACTCGTGCGTCCGGGGCCGACGCGGAGCGCGGCCGCCGGGTGGCGGGATCGCGGCTCTTGTGAAGGCGGGGTTCCCGCGTTGGATACTCGGGGTCGCGGCCTTCGCTTCAGCCGAAGAGTTCTCCGTCGAAGGAGCTGCCCTCATGCCCATGGCACCGACGAGGAGCGGCAGAGCGAGCGCGCTCGACCTGCCGAGAACACCGACCGGGGTGACGCAGGTGCTCCACGCCTTGCGGGCCCGTACTCCACGGCGCGGCACGGGGCTGCCCGAGGAGCCGCCCTGGCGCAGCGAATTCGTCGCCCGGGAGGCGAGCGCGCCACGGCTTTCCCTCGGCGAATTCGGCTATGCCCCGGACGAGCTCGGCCACTGGCGGGGGCGGACCGACGACACCGCTCTCGTCGGTCCGTGGCAGATCCTCACGAAGGAGGGCCTGGAGAATCTCACCGAGGTGTGCGAGAACCTCGAAAAGGCCGCGCGGAACAGCAGGTTCATCGCGACGCGACGGCTGCGCGGCGCGGATCTCCTCTCCCCCTTCCTCAACAACATGATCCGCGACCGGACGTTCCTGCTCGCCTGCTCCCGGCTGGTGGGCGTGCCTCTGATCCCGCATCCGCTGCGGATTCCCACGGCGCAGATCAATTACAGCAACGGGCAGGGGCGGCCGGAGATCGTACGGTGGCACCGCGACGGCATGGACTATGTGTTCACCATTCAGCTCAGCGGCTACGACGACTACGAGGGCGGCCGGTTCACCTATTTCCGGGGGCGTACGGATGAATTCGCGGGCGCGGTGCCCGGGGACCCCCGGATCCGCGAGGCGCCGTGCGGGGACCGCGGGGCGACGCTGTTCCTCCACGGCAGCCGGATCTTCCACGCGGTCACCCCGGTGACCGACGGCCGGCGGGCCACCTTGGTGATCTCCCTGTTCTGCCCCTATTTCGCCCGGCAGGACTCCAATACGTTCTGGCATCTGGCGGGGGACGACGGAATTCCCGCGACGGTGCCGAGCTGGCTGCGGCTCAAGTGGCCGGTGCGCAATCCGGCGGTCGATTTCAGTCTGCGGGCCGGGTGTCCGGTCATCACCTGGGACGACATCCGGTAGCAGGCGCCGCCGGTCGTGCCTATGGTGGGCAGCAATCATGACGCACCACCCAGGCCGGGACGTATCGCTCCAGATGTCACGTCTCCCCCACAGCGCTCGCACGCTCGTCGTGGCCGCATATGTGCTGCTCGCCAGCGCCGTCACGCTGGACGTGACGACCGATCCGCAGTGGACGCTGTCCCCGGTGCTGGCCACCGCGCCCGTGCTGGCCAGCATCGGCACCCGGCGCGCCCGCGTGCCCCTGACGGTGGGGATGTCCGCGCTGGTGCTCGTGCCCCTGCTGGCGCTGGCCGACCGCGACGTGCCGCTGTCCGCCCATCTGACCTCGGGCTTCACGGTCCTGGCCATCACGTCCATCAGCACGGCGAACGTGGTCCTGGTGGCGACGCGGGAGCGCGAGCTGGGGCAGTCGCGTTCGGTCGCCGAGGCGGCGCAGCGCGCCCTGCTGCGCCCGCCGCCGGAGCGGATCGGGGGGATGCGGACGGCGGTGCGGTATCTGGCCGCGGCGGCGGAGGCCCGGGTCGGCGGCGATCTGTACGAGGCGCTGGTGACGCCGTTCGGGACCCGGTTCCTGCTGGGGGACGTGCGGGGCAAGGGGCTGGCCGCGATCGAGACGGCCTCCGATGTGCTGGGGACGTTCCGGGAGGCCGCGCAGGTCGAGGCGGACCTGGCCGCCGTGGCGGGGCGGCTGGACGCCGCGATGACGCGGCGGCGGGCCGGTGAGGAGTTCGTGACGGCCGTGCTGGTGGAGGTGGCGGAGTCCGGCGGTCCGGCCCGGATGGTCAACTGCGGCCATCTGCCGCCGCTGCTGTGGCGCGAGGGGCGGGTGACGGAGATCGAGTCACCGGTGCCGGAGCCGCCGCTGGCGCTGCTGGGGCTGGTCGGGGGCGCGTACCACTGCCGCGGCTTCGCCTTCGAGCCGGGCGACGTGCTGCTGCTGTACACCGACGGGGTGACGGAGGCGCGGGACGCGTCCGGCCGCTTCTATCCGCTCGCCGAGCGGCTGGCCCTCATGCCGGGGGCGGCGCCGGATGTCCTGCTGGACCGCGTGGTGGCCGATCTGCTGGCGTACGCGGGCGGCGGGCTGTCCGACGACGCCGCGCTGCTGGCCGTGCGCCGGGAGGGGTGAGCGGCGTGCCGGATCCCTCCGACGGACGAGGCCGGAGCAGGGCCGCGCTGCGGCGCTCCGCCGCGGCCCTGGCCCTCCTGTACTGCGTGGTGGCCTGTGTCTCCGGCCAGCGCGAGGACACCGGCTCCGCGCGGCCGAGCACCGCCGCGGGCGCCTCGCCGGCGGCGGAGCAGGCCGTACGCGCCCTGGTGCGGCTCGCCGCCGAGCGGATCGCGACGGCGGACTCGGTGGCGGCGGCGAAGTGGGGCACCGGACAGCCGGTCGACGACCCGGTCGCGGAGAAGGCGGTCCTGGACGCCATGGACATCCGGGCCGCGCGGCTGGGCGTGGACCGGGAGGTCGTACGCCGGGTGTTCGAGGACCAGATCGAGGCGAACAAGGCGGTGCAACGGGCGTTGCACGAACGGTGGGAGGAGGACTCCGAGCTGCTGCCCGCGCTCCGCCCCGACCTCGTCAAGCAGGTCGACCCCGTCCTGGACCGGCTGGGCGGGAAGTTGCTGGAGGCGATCCGGGGGGCCGGGCCGGTGCTGTCGGGTCCGCGGTGTGCGACGGTGCTGGACCGGGACAAGGCGCTGACGGCCCGTTCGGCGGGCCTGGACGCGGTGCACGGCGACGGGCTCGACCGGGCCCTGGCCCACACCTGCGACGCCCCGTGAGCCGGGCCCGCGCGCCACGGGCACCGTGATCGCCCAACAGCCCGTGCGTTCCCGCCCCTTGGCCGGGACCCCGTCGTTGTCTAGCGTCGATGCCATGCAGACGATCACCTTGGGCGGAGTGGAGATCTCCCGCGTCGTGGAATGGCACGGGCCGATCTCCCCCACCACCGCCGTCTTCCCCTCCACCACCCCGCGGATGTGGAAGGAGAACGAGTCCTGGCTGGCGCCGGACTTCTGGCAGCCGGAGCACGACGAGATGTTCGTCAACGTGCAGACGTGGGTGCTGCGAAGCGAGGGCCGGACCGTCCTCGTCGACACCGGGCTCGGCAACGACAAGGACCGGCCGCACATGACGGGCTGGTCCCGGCTGCGGACCGACTACCTCGACCGGCTCGCCGCCGTCGGCGTCCGCCCGGAGGACGTGGACGTCGTCGTCAACACCCACCTGCACTCCGATCACGTCGGCTGGAACACCCGGCTGGTGGACGGCGAGTGGGTGCCCACCTTCCCCCGTGCCACCTATTTGATCGCGAAGGCCGACTTCGACTTCTGCGATCCGGCCAATGACCATCCCCGGCGCGGGATGCTCGGTGACCTCAGTGTCGCCGCGGCGGGCGGGGACATGTTCGAGGACAGCGTCGCGCCGGTGCACCGGGCGGGTCGGGCGGTGCTCTGGGAGGACGGTTACCGGATCGACGCCGCGCTGAGCCTGGAGCCCGCTCCCGGGCACACCCCGGGCTCGGCCGTGCTGCGCCTCGCGTCGGGTACGGACCGGGCGCTGTTCATCGGTGACCTGGTGCACAGTCCCCTGCAAATCGCGGAACCCGACTGCGACACGTGCCTGAGCGAGGATCAGCGGGAGGCCACGCGGTCGCGGCGCCGGATCCTGGAGGAGGCGGCGGACACGCGGGCGCTGGTGTTCCCGGGGCATCTGCCGGGTCACGGTGCGGCGGAAGTCCGCAGAGAGGGGGGAAAGTTCGCGATCGAGCGGTGGGCGGCCTTCGGTCCTTCGGGCCCGGAGTCCGGCTGAGGCGGCAGTCGGCCGGCGGACCGTTCGTCCGCCGGCCGGCTGTCCGTACCGCTACTTCTTGCCCTTGATCGCGAAGGGCAGTTGCCGCGAGAAGAACGACAGGTCGCCGTTGCCCACCGAGACCCCCGCGTCCGCGCTGGTCACATCGCGGGGTGCGGAGGAGGCGACGGCCACCCGCAGGCGGTAGACGGCGCTCTCGCCGGGGGCGAGCGGCTTCTTCGAGGTGGAGCGCAGCGCGGCGCTCATGCCCGGGTCGCAGCCGCCGGCGACGAGGTCGACGCGCTCCCAGTGCCCGGACCGGTACTGCTGGAGGACAAGGTCCTTCGGGGTGAGGGCGTGGCCGGTGCCCGCGCCGTAGGCGAAGTAGGAGGCGCCCAGCGCGGGGTAGTCCCGGTCGGTGGTGTTCTTGACGGTGAGGGTGACGTCACTCGCGGGGCCGCCGCGGGTCAGGGTGGTGTGCTGCTGCCAGCCACTGACCGAGACGGCGGGGCGGGTGGCCGCGGCGGTACGGGCGGGGCTCTTGTAGGTGTGGCCCTTGCCGTCCTGGACGGAGGCGGTGACGGTGAAGGTGCCCGGCTTGTCGAGGTCCTGGAGGCGCAGGGCCACGGTGTGGGGGCGGTCGGCGCTCGCCGCCGCGGTGACGGGGAAGGTGAAGACGCCGTGCTGCGGGGTGTCGGAGCCGCTCGGGCGGGTGTCGAGGTCGACCCAGCGGTGCGTCTCCGGCACATAGCGCTGGACTGACAAGGAGTCGGTGCCGAAGCCGCGGCTGTCGACGTCGAGGCGCACGGTGCCCTTGGTGACCGGCGTGCGCAGGGTGACGCCGGAGCGGGTCCACAGTCCGATGGGCGCCTGACCCGGGAGGCTGTAGGAGATCTTCTCCGCGGTGGAGCCGACCGCGCGCCGCTCGGGAGGGGTGGCGTCCGCGGCGGCCCTGGCGGCCTGGGCGGCGGACACCTGGGCGTCACCGCAGCCCTCCGTGGCCTTCGTGCCGGCGGCCGGTATGGCCGCGGCCTGCCCCGCCGTCCCGGTGACGAGGGCCAGTCCCGCCGTCAGCGCCACCGCGGATCCCACGGCGGCGCTCCTCGCGCCCCGCCACCGCCGCCGTGCGACTCTCTGTGTCATGTACCGCCCCCTGCGTCCGGGTTTGTACGCACACTCGTACGTCTCTGGCTTCAGAGATTGTGTTCTGTAGCTGATGGTTCCCTTTGTCGCGGGAAATACCGCGAATTCCTGCGGATGCGCGGCGTGTTGCCCAGGGGCGGTCGGAGGGCGGTCGCCAGGGACGGGGCGCCCGCCCCGGCGCACTGTCGGGCGCGTCGGGGCGGGCGTCGGCCGCAGGGGCCGGGTTCAGCCGCTCTGTGCCTGCAACTGGTGCAGGGAGGCGACCAGTTCGTCCACCTCCTCGGTGGTGTTGTACAGGGCGAGGGAGGCGCGTGCCGCGGCCTCCAGGCCGTAGTGGCGCAGCGAGGGCTGGGCGCAGTGGTGGCCCGCGCGGACGGCGATGCCGGCCTGGTCGAGCCAGCGGGCGACGTCCATCGGGTCGTGGCCCGCGAGGGTGAAGGTGAGTACGGCGATCTTCTCCGGCGCGGAGCCCAGGATCTCCAGCCCCGGGACCGTGGCGAGGGCCTGCTGGGCGTAGCCGAGCAGCGCGGTCTCGTACGCGGCGACCGCGCCGCGGTCGAACGAGGTCAGCCAGTCGATGGCGGACTTGAGGCCGACGACGCCGGAGATGTGCCCGGTGCCCGCTTCGAAGCAGTGCGGTACGGGTGCGTAGGTGACGCGGTCGAAGTCGACCGAGTCGATCATGTTGCCGCCGCCCTGCCACGGGGGCATGGCCGCCAGGATCTCCGGTTTGGCGTAGAGGGCGCCGATGCCGGTGGGCCCGTACAGCTTGTGGCCGGAGAAGGCGTAGAAGTCGGCGTCCAGCTCCTGGACGTCCACCGGGAAGTGGGCGACCGCCTGGGCGCCGTCCACGAGCACCTTGGCGCCGTAGCGGTGGGCGAGGGCGGTCATCTCGCGCACCGGCGGGACGGTTCCCAGCACGTTCGACGCATGGCTGATCGCGACGAGCCGGGTGCGGCAGGAGAGCAGGTCGGCGTAGGCGTTCTGATCGATGCTGCCGTCCGGCAGCAGGGGGATCGGCACCACGCGGGCGCGCCGTTCCTTGGCGATCATCTGCCAGGGGACGATGTTCGAGTGGTGCTCCAGCGTGGAGACGAGGATCTCGTCGCCGGGGCCGAGGTCGGCACGCCCCCAGCTCTGGGCGACGAGGTTGACGGCCTCGGTGGTGCCGCGGGTGATGACGACGGTGTCCGGGGACGGCGCGCCGAGGAACTCCGCGACGGCCGCGCGGCCTCCTTCGTAGAGGTCGGTGGCCTCGCGCGCGAGGGTGTGGGCGCCGCGGTGGATGTTGGAGTTGGCGGTGGCGTAGAAGGAGGCCAGGGTCTCGATGACCTGGCGGGGCTTCTGGGTGGTGGCGCCGTTGTCCAGCCAGATCAGGGGGCGGCCGTTGACGGGCCGTTGGAGGATGGGCATGTCCTGGCGGGCCGCCTCGGGCGTGAACCGCCCGCTGCGGGTGGCCGCGCCGCCCGTCGGAAGCCGCGCACCGGAGGGCTGTGCCCCGGTGAACGTGCCCGGGAGCCGCGATGCCGCGCCCGTGCCGGGCAGCGCGGCGGTGAGCGGGGGCATGGCGGGGGCGGGCCCGCCCCACGTCATGTCAGGAGTAGTCATGGTACTTGGACACCTCGACGTTCTGGAGCACGGCGACGGCGTCCTCGACCAGCACGGCGGCGCTGAAGTAGGCCGTCATCAGGTACGAGGTGATGCCCTTCTGGTCCACGCCCATGTTGCGCATGGACAGGCCGGGCTCGGCCTCGTCCGGCACCTTGGACGGGCGCAGGCCCACCACGCCCTGCTCGGCCTCGCCGACCCGCATCAGCAGGATCTCCGTGGTCTCCGCGCCGTTGGGGCCGGTCATCCGCACCTTGTCGGACGGCAGCAGCGGGACGCCGCGCCAGCTCAGCAGCGGGCTGCCGAACCGGGTGTCCATCACCGGGGGCACACCCCGGCGCGTACATTCCCGGCCGAACGCGGCGATGGCCCTGGGGTGGGCGAGGAAGAAGCCGGGCTGCTTCCAGACCTTGGCGAGCAGCTCGTCCAGGTCGTCCGGGGTCGGCGATCCGGTGCGCGCCTGGACCCGCTGGCCGGCGGCGACATTGCTGAAGAGCCCGAAGTCCGGGTCGTTGAGCATCACCCGCTCCTGGCGCTCGCGCAGCGCCTGGATGGTGAGGTTGGCCTGGGCGCGGGTCTGGTCCATGGGCTCGTTGTAGAGGTCCGCGACGCGGGAGTGGACGCGCAGCACGGTCTGGGCGAGGCTCATGTGGTACTCGCGGGGGGCGTCCTCGTAGTCGACGTAGGTCCCGGGGAGCTCCGGTTCGCCGATGTGACCGGCGGTCAGGTCGACGGGCACCTCGGCACCGGGTGCCATGCGGTCCCCGGTGGTGTACGCCTCCAGCGCCGCCCGGAGCGCCTCGTCGCGTCCGGCGGCCGCGGCCAGCGCGGAGCGGTCGAGGCAGAGCGCGGTGCCGGGGGTGAGGGCCACGACCCGGTGGGGCAGCTGCCCGCTGCGGGACCAGGAGTCGAGGTCGAAGAACTGGCCGTCGCCGACGACCTCGACGAGGGCGTCCTCGCCGTAGCGGCCGGTGGCCCGCTTCTCGGCGCGGCCCCGCACGAGGACCCACAGCCTGTCGGCGGACTCGCCCTCCTGGGCGAGTAACTGGCCGGCCTCGAAGATGACCTCGGTGAAGGCGGCGGCGAGTTCGCGCAGGAGCCCCTCGTCGGCCTCCCGCAGGTACGGCACCTCCCGCAGGTCCTCGGGGACGACGTGGTGGGTGCCGTTGTCGGTGTAGCTGCTGATCCGGTCGTCGCCCAGGATGAACGTCCGGCGGCGGTTGACGCGGTAGACGCCGGATTCGACGTCGACCCAGGGCAGGGCGCGCAGCAGGTAGCGCGGGGTGATGCCGCGCATCTGCGGGGTGGTCTTGGTGGTCGTCGCCAACTGCCGTGCCGCATCGGTACTCAGGCTGAGCCGGTCGTTCATGGAGGCCTCCTCGAAGACGGGCGTGATCCGGTTCGATCCGGTCCACGCGCAAACGAGGGCGATCATGTTGTTGGACATCTTCCGTTCACAAGGGGCCATATTTTTGCAACAGGCCTGAATTAACTGCCTCGTTGGTCATCCGCATTCGCGCCGGAGTGAACCATTCCTCCCAGCCGGATGTCTGACCAGGCACGAGGGGCCGGAAGCCCCTCCCCCGGCCGCCTTCCGCACACCCGCCCGACCGTCGCGACCATCACGCACATTCGGCCGAATTCCTCCCAAGACGGCGAGTGACCACGGGTACGGGGGAGTCCTGGGTCACCGGTGGTGCGGGCGCCCGCGCAGCGCCGCGGCGAGCAGCGCCAGCCACACCCCGACCAGCACCAAGTGCGCCCGCTGCGGCACTCCGTGCCAGCCGGGTCTCCCGAACAGCGGGCCCACCGTCGCCAGCGCCGTCACCAGCGCGGCGCCGAGCACCCACGGCCCCCAGCGGCGGATCAGTGGCCATCGCCCCCCTTGCGCCCGGGACGCGACGATGAGCAGCGCCATGGAGGCGAACAGCGCGGCGTGGGCGAGGGCGCTGGTGCCCGTGTGCCACGGATTCACCGCCTCGCAGGCGCGGTTGACGGACGGCGCGCAGCGCATCGGCAGCAGCACGTCGCCCACGGACGACGCGGCGAAGGCGACGAGCGCCCAGCGGCCGCCGGTCGCCCAGCGGTCCGCCGGGACCCGTCCGCCGCCCGGCGGCACGCGCGGGATCGCCCCCGCCGCGACCAGCAGCGCCGTGACGATCTCGATCCCGCCGAAGAGCACGTGCAACCGCTGGTCGGCGGCGAAGAGCTCGCTCACATAGGAGTGCCGGGCGTCCAGCCCGGTGGGCAGGAGGAACTCCAGGATCCAGGCGTTGTAGAGGACCGCCGCCGCGAGCAGCAGCCAGGTGGACCGCCCCGAGCGCGGGGACACCGCCCGCCGCCCCGGCAGCGCCCCCGCACATGTGGGGGCGGCGGTGGCGGGCCCGCGCGCGGCGGGCGGTCGGCGCATCGGTCCGGGTCTCAGTTCGCGCGCTCGCGGGCGTACGGGCCGGACGGGTCCGTACGCCGCACCCGTCGCGCGGCCTCCGAGCCGCTCACGGTCGCGCCCCGGTGCGTGCGGCGGGCCCGTACGCCGGACCGGGCGCCTGCGGGGACGGCGGGGGCGGTGAGCTGTGGGGCGTCGGCACCGAGGGCGAGGGGGACGGGGACGACTTCGGCGACGAGGGGCCGCTCGGTGGCACGCTCGGCTGCGCGGGGCTGGGCGACGTGGTGCTGGGGCGCGAGGTGGAGCTGTCGCTGTCGCCCTGGGTGCCCACCGGGCGCTCGAACCACCGGCCGCTCTGCGGGTCGTAGACGACCATGACGCTCATGGCCGCGCCGGCCGGCACGACGGCGACCGCCTCGCCGGAGCGGTAGGCGCGCCACGCCTTGCCCTTGGCCTGGGGGGTGCCCTTCGTGGCGACGGGCGGGCCGAGCGGGTTGCCGCAGGCGCAGCGCACGCGGGGCATACCCCGGTCGTCGACGAGCACGGCCGTGCCCGCCTGGAGGACGGCCTGGTAGGCCGTGGCGGAGCCGCTGCGGTAGCCGTGGTTGGTGACCCGGGTGTCGGTGCGCAGCTGCAAGGGGGTCAGGCCGCGCAGGTATTCGGGGACGTAGCCCGGCTCGATCCCGGCCGCGGTCGCGAAGGCGCGGGCCTTCGTCTGGTCCTCGGTCAGATAGCCGATCTGCCGCTCGACATCGCAGCTGGCCACGTTCTGGGTACCGCCGTAGAGGCCGGGCGTCGAGCCCTGGACGGTGCGGGAGCCGGAGCCGCCCGTGGCGGCGGGGGCGGTGGGCGAGGCGGTCGCCCGGCCGCCGGTGTCCTTCGCCGTCGACGCGGTGAAGGGGTCGGTGCCCTCGGCGGAGGCGGACTGGAGGTAGACCTCGCCGGAGCCGCTGTTGTCCGAACGGAGGAAGAAGACGGCGAGCGCGGCGGCCGCGACGAGCGCACCCGCGAGGAGCGCGACCTTGGGGAGGGACCGCCACCAGGGGGTCCCTCCCCCGCCCGGCTCTTCACCCGGCATGCCGTGGCCGCCCGTGCCGCCCGTCGGCGGGGCGGGCGGCACGGGCGGCCGCCGCGGTCCTGACGGCCCCTCGGGCGCGGCCGGGGTGCCCGACGGCAGGTCGGCCCGGGTCGGTTCCGGAGGTCTGGACGGCCCGGACCCGGATCCCTGCCCGGCGAGGGGGCCGGACGGTGGACCGGTGGGGCGGTTCTCTGACGGTGGTTCGGACGACACGGGGCCCTTCTCCTACGGTGGAGGCGATCCGGTTGTTCTTCTCTGCCCTGTTCTGCACGCTTTCGCCGCTGTTCATTGTGTGACGCAAACCGGCGCGCCCCGCAAACGGAAGCCGGGCTCCGGCGGATGCGCGCCCGACAGGTGGCACGGCGCCTCCGGGCTTACGTTGAACTTCCGGGCGCCACCCGGCGCACACCGGGCCGGGCCGCACACCGACCACCGCCGACGACGTTTCCGGAGGCAGCGTGACCCAGCCACCGAGGGCCGCCGCCCCGGCTGCCGCGCACCGTTCCCTGCGCACCTGGTGGGACGCGTTCGCGGCCGTGGCCGCCGGGGTGGCGGCCATGGCCGTCGTCGCCGCGCTCGGCCTGTGGGCCGCCGGGGCGACCGGGCTGCCCGGCGGCGCCTTCCCGTCCGTCGTCGCGGCCACCGTGGTCACCGCCGTCGGGGGCACGGTGGAGCTGTCGGGCGGCGCCGGCTTCTTCGGCCGTACGGGCGCGAGCCTGGACGTCGTCCCGCTCTCGGTGACCCTGGCCGGTGCCGTGGCGATCGCCGTCGTCTTCCTGCTGCCGCTGCGTCACCGGGCGGTGGCGAGCGGCGGCGAACTGCTGGGCAGGGTCGCCCGTACGGCCCTACTGTGGCTGCTCGCCCTGGTACTGATCACGCTCGCCGCCCGGCACACGTTCCGCATCGACCTGGGCGATTCGCTGATCGGTGACATCGGCGCGGCCCTCGGGGCGACGCCGGTCGTCGGCTTCCGCGCGGCGATGGCGCCCACGCTCGGCCTGGGACTGCTGTGGCTGCTGGTGCTGCTCGCCCTGGCCGTCGCGGTGTCCCGCAAGACCCCGCTGCCGTCACGGTTGCTGCGCTTCCAGGACGCGGTGCGGCCCGCCGCGTTCGCGATGCTGGTGGTACTGCTGGCGTACGTGGTGCTGGGGCTGGTCGTCGGCGTGGTCGTCCTGTGCACGCGTGGCCACACCGCGCAGACCGCCGCCGTACTGCTGCTGGGGCTGCCCAACCTCGCCTGGCTCGCCTTCGGCACGGGCCTCGGCGGCACCTGGGACGGCCGGGTACCCGACGCCATCGGACTGCCCGTGCCCAAGGCCCTGGCCGCGGTGCTGCGGGTGAAGCACGGCACCGCCGCCGTGAACGTCTCCTCGCTCGCCGAGCAGGACGGGCGCGCCTGGCTGCTGGTGGCCCTGGCCGCGGTCGCGCTGCTCGCCGCGGGGTTCGTGACGGCCGTACGGTCCCCGGCCCGCACCGCGCCCTGGCGGCACGGCGTCCGGCTGGCGGTGGCACTGGCCGTCACGCTGCTCGTCGTGGGAGCGCTCACCCGGATCTCGGCGCGGTTCGGGCTGTCGCTGCTCGGCGTCGGCGACCTGGGAGGCTTCGGCGGCGAGGTCACACTGCGGCCACGGCTGTGGACACTGCTGGGGCTCGGACTGCTGTGGGGCCTGATCGCGGGCACGCTGGGCGGTGTCTGCGCGTGGCGGGTGCGCCGGCGGGGCGAGTTGCCGTGACCGGGCGGGGGTCCGATTACGGGAGGCGGCGGGGCAGGGGCGGCTCTTCCGGGAAGACCGGCGCCGCCCAGCGCGGTGGAGCCGGCGGGAGGTCGGGGCGGAGGCCCGGGTCCACGCGGGTGGGGGCGTGCGTCGGGGCGGGAGCAGCCGCCCCCGCCGTCCGCAGTTCGGTCACGAACCGCAGGCAACTGCCGAACCGGTCGTCAGGGGACTTGGCCAGCGCCCTGGCCAGCACCTCGTCCACCCCGGGCGGCAGGTCCGGAAGACGGTCGGAGAGCCGGGGCGGCGGATCGTACTGGTGCGCCCACAGCAGCGCGATGTCGTCGTCGCGCCGGAACGGCGGAGCGCCCGACAGCATCTCGAACACCACGCAGCCCAGGCTGTAGACATCGCAGCGCCCGTCCACCGGTTTCCCGGAGATCTGCTCGGGAGCGACGTAGTCCAAGGTGCCGACGAACTGGCCCACCCGGGTGTAACCGGTCAGCGACAGCGACTTCTTCGTCAGCCCGAAGTCGGTGAGGTAGACGTGCTCGGGGTGGTCGCTGTCGGTCCCCTCCGCCACCAGGATGTTGCCGGGCTTGACGTCCCGGTGCACCAGGTCGTGCGCGTGGGCGGCGTCGAGGGCGGAGGCGACCTGGGTGGCGATCCGGCAGGCGGTGGCGAGGGGCAGCGGTCCGTCGCGGTCGAGGAGCGCGCGGAGGTCCTGCCCGGCCACGTACCGCATGGCGATGTAGAGCAGCCCGTCGGCCTCCCCGGCCTCGAACACCGGCACGATGTGCGGGTGGTCGATGGCGGCGGCCACCCGCGACTCATGGCCGAAGCGCTGCCGGAAGGTGTCGTTGCGGACGAGTTCGGGGGCGAGCAGCTTGAGGGCGACGGTGCGGCCGAGGCGCAGGTCGCGGGCGCGGTAGACGACCGCCATGCCGCCGCGTCCGATCTCGCTCTCCACCTGGTACGTCGCGATGCGGCGCCCGATCAGTTCGGAGGGCCGCTCCACGGGGTCGTCCGGGCGGGCCCGGTCGGGGGTCACCGGCCGTCACCCGGCCCGACGATCCGGGTGGCCTCGCCCGGGTCGCTCCCGGAGGCGGGTCGCGGGGCCGCGGGGCCGCCCGGGGCGAGGACCGCCATGGCCGTGCCGTCGCAGTAGCACCAGTGATCCTCGTCCGGGTCGTAGAGCCAGACGGCGTCGCCGTCGACGACCACCCCGATCCGCAGCCCCTCGGTGCTCCGCCGGAAGCTCTCCCCGTCGGTGCGCCCGGCGGCCAGGTCGGCCACCGCCCGGTGGTAGGCGCCCAGGGTCTCCTCGGCCCTGGCGAGCAGCCGGCGGGCGTCGGCCGTACGGGTGAGCGGCCCGCCGGCGGCGGGCGGACCCTGGGGCAGCGGGACGAGCGGGCGGGAGTCGGTCCAGGCGGTCCAGCCGTTGGAGCAGAGCACCTGCCCCCAGTCGCCACGGCGGTCCAGGAGCCGTACGGGCAGCAGCGGGTCCAGCGGCTCCGTGGGCACCGCCGCGTCCGGGGCCGTCCAGGTGGGCAGGCCGTCCGGGGGCACGACGTGGGTGGGCCGGAAGTCCGCGGCGGCGTCCGGTGCGGTGGCTGGGTTCATGGAGCGGCTCCACCTGCTATTTCCGCATGACGGCGGGCTCGTTGCGGCGCAGCAGCCGGACGACGACGAGGCCCAGGACGACCGACAGCACGACCATCATGCCCATGTTGAGCAGCCAGGTGCCGACGGAGTGCTGGAGGAGCGGGTCGGCGGTCACCTTGCTCCCGACCGCGATGCGCCGCAGGTCGATCGTCCCGCCCATCGCGGCGAACGCCCAGCGCGAGGGCACCAGCCATGCCAGCTGTTCCAGACCCGGCATTCCGTGGAGTTTGACCAGCGCCCCGCAGAAGACGACCTGGACGATCGTGAGGAGGACCAGCAGCGGCATGGTGACCTCCTCCTTGCGCACCAGGGCCGAGATGAACAGGCCGAGCATCATGGCGGTGAACGACAGCAGTGCCACGGCCACGGTGATCTCGACGAGCGGCTGCAGGAGCACGCCCTTGCCGTGCGGGGCGCCGAGATCGACCCCGAGCAGGCCGACCAGGGTCAGGACCACTGCCTGGCAGACGGTGATCAGCCCCAGGACCACGACCTTCGACATCAGATACGCGGATCTGGAGAGGCCGACCGCCCGCTCCCGCTGGTAGATGGCCCGTTCCTTGACCAGTTCACGGACCGCGTTGGCCGCACCCGCCAGGACTCCTCCGATGCACAGGATCAGCAGGGCGTTCATCGCCGTCTCGGCGGTGAGTCTGCTGCCGGCCAGGGCCCGGGCCATCGCCCCCATGATGAACGGCAGCGCGATCATGATGACCAGGAAGGTGCGGTCGGCGGTCAGCGCCGCGGTGTACCGGCGGACCAGCGTACGGAGCTGGGATCCCCAGCTCTGCGCCTTGAGCGGTGCGGGGGTGGGGTCACGGACCGGGACGCCCGGTACGTGGGGCTGTTCGGTGGCGGCGCCGACGTACTGGCGGTACTGCGGGGAGGCGCGGTACTCCCCCGCCCAGTCGCGGCCCGTGTCGTTCTCGAACGCCTCGAAGGCCTCCGGCCATTGGGAGAAGCCGAAGAAGGGCAGGGTCTCGCCCGGCGGCCCGTAGAACGCGGTCCGTCCGCCGGGCGCGAGGACCAGCAGCCGGTCGCACAGGTCGAGGCTGAGCACGCTGTGGGTGACGACGATGACGGTGCGGCCGTCGTCGGCCAGGCCGCGCAGCATGGTCATCACCGAGCGGTCCATGCCGGGGTCGAGCCCGGAGGTGGGTTCGTCCAGGAAGAGCAGGGAGGGCTTGGTGAGGAGTTCCAGGGCGACGCTGACGCGCTTGCGCTGGCCGCCGGAGAGGCTGTGGATGGCCTGGCCCGCGCGCTGCCGGAGGCCGAGTTCGCCGATCACCTCGTCGACGCGCGCCCGCCGTTCGGCCTTCGCGGTGTCGCCGGGGAAGCGCAGCTCCGCGGCGTAGCCGAGGGCGCGGCGCACGCTCAGCTGGGCGTGCAGGATGTCCTCCTGCGGTACGAGCCCGATGCGCGCCCGGAGCTCGGGGTAGTCGTGGTAGAGGTCGCGGCCGTCGTAGAGCACGGTGCCGCGGTCGGCCGGGCGCAGCCCGGTGAGGGCGTTGAGGAGGGTCGACTTGCCGGCGCCGCTCGGCCCGACGACGGCGAGCAGGCACTTGGCGCTCACCGGGAACGAGACGTCGTCCAGCAGCGTCCTGCGGCCCTTGTCCACATGGACGGACAGGTCCTGGACGTCGAGCGAGACCTCGCCGGTGTCGACGTACTCCTGCAGTTCGTCGCCGACGAGGCAGAACGCGGAGTGGCCGATGCCGACGATGTCGCCCGGGTGCACGGGGGCGCTGCGCACGAGGCGGCCGTTGAGGTAGGTGCCGTTGTGGCTGCCGAGGTCCACGATCTCGTAGGTGCCGTCCGCACCGGCGCGGAGCTCGGCGTGGCGCCTGGAGACCACCAGGTCGTCGACGGTCAGGTCGTTGTCGGCGGCCCGGCCGATGCGGATGGTGCGGGACGGCAGGGGGCGTACGGACGTGGGCCTGCGGAACGTCCCGGTGGCACCGGGCACGGACACCGGCGCCCCGGCCCGTCTGAGCACGGCGGCCGGGCCGTCGGCGGGGTTGCCGAAGCGGATGACGGTGCCCGCGTCCACCTCCAGGGCCTGGATGCGGTGGCCTTCGGTGTAGGTGCCGTTGGTGCTGCCGGTGTCCTCGACCGTCCAGTGGTCCTCGACGGGCCGGAGCACCGCGTGGTGCCATGAGACCCGCGCGTCGTCGAGCACGATGTCGCTCGAGGGATCGCGCCCCACGTGGTAGGTCCGGCTCGGACTCATCGTCTGCGAGCCGCCGTCGGACTCGATGACGAGTTCGGGGGCGGAGGGCGCGACCGGCCGCTCTCCCATAGGGGTATTTTACGGCGGGCCCGGTGCCACCGCCTTCCGGCGGCGGCCGCGGACGTAAGGGAGCCCCAGTGGTGGACCGTGAGCTGCTGCCCGTCTTTGTATACGGAACGCTGCGCCCCGGCCGGGGCAACCACGCGCGGCTCCTCCGCGGCCGCACGGTGGCGGAGAAACCGGCACGGATGCGCGGGGCGGCCCTCTACGAGGGACCGGGCTATCCGTACGCGGTGGCGGACCCGGAGGGCGAGATCCTCGGCGAGGCACTGTGGCTGCCGGCCGACCGCTACGACGCGGTACTGGCGTCGCTCGACGTACTGGAGGGCTACGAACCGGGTGGCTCGGCGAACCATTATGTCCGAGTGATCCGCCCGGTTCGTCTGCCTGATGGCGATACGGTGCGGGCCTGGGTGTATCTGGCGGAGGAGCGGCTGGCGGCCCGGCTGCGCCTGCGGGGCCGACGCGTGGAGGGTGGCAACTGGCCGGGATGACGCGGCTTTTCCCGGGCGGGATCCTCCGGACCGCGCGCCGCGCACCCCACTGTCTCACATAGTGAGCACTTGCCCTCGCGCGACAACCCCCGCTTCCACAATGCCGTCTTCACCTCCGGGTAGACACCAAGTCGCCGTCCGCTCACCTTGCGTTGACGCTTTGTTAAGACTTGATCAACTCACCGGACATCACGACTTTTCCTCTTTTCGTGGGCATGCCAATGCAGGCAGAGTCCTCCGCGGGACCACAGGTTCCCGCGGTGCGCCAGTGACAGCACCGCGTGTATGCAGGCGGCCGGGCACGTCCCGAACCGCCCTCACCGCAAAGGGCGCTGAACAGTGCGTACATCCCCCACATCCCACAGACGAGTGCTCACCGCCACCGCCGTCGCGGTGGTGGCCGCGGCCACCATGGCGGGCACCGCCACCGCCACCCCGTCCTCGGGCGTCACCGACCGGGCCCGTGAGTCCGCCCGCGCCTCCGCCACCACGGCGGCCACGGCCGCCGCCAAGGCGGAGGTCGTCAAGGCCGCACGCAGCGCGGCCGCCGCCCACGCCTCCGCGACCGGCGTCGGCAAGACGGAGACCCTGACGGTCAAGGACACCCTGATCGACCCCGAGGGCAAGCGGCACGTCCGGTTCGCCCGGGTCTACCGCGGCGTGCCCGTGGTCGGCGGCGACCTCGTCGTCCACCTCGACGCCAAGCACAACTACCTGGGCGTGACCCGGGCGATACACCACCAGATATCCCTGCCCACCGTCACCCCCAAGCTGTCCGCGCCGCAGGCGGCCGCCAAGGCCGCGTCCTCGGCCGACGGCAAGGCCGGCAGGACCGAGCTGGTCGTCGACGCGACGGCCGGGACGCCGGTCCTGGCCTACCGGGTCACCGTCACCGACAGCCGCTCCACCGAGACCGGCGGCATCCACTCGGTCGTCGTCGACGCCGCCTCGGGCAAGGTGCTCAGCAGCACCCCGCTCACCGACGGCTTCATATCCCCGCAGCTGAAGTCCAAGCTGCGCAGCACGGGCCAGAAGGCCACCCCGCAGACGGGGTCGAAGGCCACCGTGCCCGCGAAGGGCGGCAAGGCCCGGGGCAGCTTCCCGGCGCCGGCGACCGGTTCCGGTTCCTCCCTGTTCGTCGGCAAGGTGCCGCTGACGACCACGCAGACCGCCGAGAACTCCTTCACGCTCAAGGACCCCAGCCGCGGTGGCGCCGAGACCCGGGACGCCGGCGGCAAGGAGATCGAGTCCTTCAAGGACGGCAAGCCCTTCGTCCACGCCGGTAACAGCTGGGGCAACGGCACGTCCTCGGACCCCACCACCGCCGCGGTGGACGCGCAGTACGGCATCACCAGCACGCTCGACTTCTACAAGAGCACCTTCGGCCGGAACGGCATCAAGGACGACGGCGCCGGCCCGAACGCGGTCGTGCACTTCGGCGACAAGGTGGGCAACGCCTTCTGGTCCCCCGACTGCTCGTGCATGCTCTACGGCGACGGTGATGGAGAAACGTTCAAGCAGGCGCTGGTCGCCCTGGACGTCACCGGTCACGAGCTCACCCACGGTGTGGTCGAGGCGACCGCCGACTTCCAGCCGACGCGGGTGGACGCGCGGCAGAACCAGTTCGGCGAGGCGGGCTCGCTCAACGAGTCGTTCGCCGACATCTTCGGCACGGCCGTCGAGTTCAAGACCAACAACCCGGCCAACCCCCCGAACTACCTGATCGGCGAGAAGCTCGGCCTGGACCAGAAGTTCCTGCGCCGCCTGGACGAGCCGTCGCAGGACAAGCTCGAGGGCACGGTCGACTACTGGGACTCCGGCTCCTACGACCGTGAGGTCCACGCGGGCTCGGGCGTCTCCTCGCACGCCTTCTACCTGCTGGCCGAGGGCAGCGGCAAGAAGACCGTCAACGGCGTGGAGTACAACTCCCCGACGCACGACGGCTCGACCGTCTCCGGCATCGGCCGGGACAAGGCGGAGCAGATCTTCTACCGGGCGCTGACCCGGTACATGGTCTCGACCACCGACTTCCACGAGGCCCGTACGGCCACGCTCCAGGCCGCCGCGGACATCTACGGCGCCGACAGCACCGAGTACAAGACGGTCGACAAGGCGTGGTCCGCGGTGAACGTCACCGAGGCCAACACGCCGAAGGAGAAGCCGGCCGCCAAGCGCTGACGCCACCGGCAGGTCGCCGTGCCTCCGGGACGCCTCATCGGCGGCGCCCCGGAGGCACAGGCGCGTCCGGGCCGGGGCGCTCCGCACAGTGGCGACGGGGCCACGGGCGCTGCGATCCTGGCGCTGCCCGCAAGCTGCCCGCACGAAGGGGAGCCCGCTACCGGAAGGACACGATGGATCCGCAACGGACACCGGCCAGACGCCTCTGGGAGG
Source organism: Streptoverticillium olivoreticuli subsp. olivoreticuli (assembly GCF_003391135.1). Taxonomy (GTDB): domain Bacteria; phylum Actinomycetota; class Actinomycetes; order Streptomycetales; family Streptomycetaceae; genus Streptomyces; species Streptomyces blastmyceticus. The sequence goes on from NZ_CP031455.1 coordinate 1,530,877, forward strand.
CCGTCGAGCCACTGCACGCCGTGGTGTATTTCGCGCCGGAGCCCGCCGCGGCGGCCAAGGCGCTCGGCCTGCCGAGCTGGTGGATGGGCTACTTCACCGGGCGGGTCGCACCGCTCGGGCCGCTGGACGCCCCGCCCGTGACCGCGATGCTGTTCGGCTTCGCCCCCTCCATGGTGGCCCGGTCACTGCCCGACGCCTGGGCCTACGCGTCGCCCGAAGCGGTGCTGGCCGCCCGGCTCGACGCGGTGCGGGCGACGCTGGAGCGCGCGCTGCCGCCCGGCTCGGAGGACCGTCTCGAACGCCTCGCGGAACTGCTCGAACAAGCCGTGGCGGGCTGCCGCTACGACGGCAGGCCGCTGGCGGCGGGCTGGTCCGGGGTGCGCAGGCCGGCGTCGGCCGCCGGGCGCGTCTGGCTGGCGGCGACGGTGCTGCGCGAGCACCGCGGCGACGGCCACGTCCTCGCCGCCGTCGGCGCGGGGCTCCGGGGCCTCGACGCCACCCTCACGCTGGTGGCGGACGGAGGGGTCCCCCAGGAGACCTTCCAGGCCAACCGGGGCTGGACGGAAGCCGAATGGGAGGACGGCCGCCGCAGGCTGGTGGCGCGCGGACTGCTGGACCGTACGACGCGGCCGACCCGCGCGGGCGAGGCGCTGCGGCGGCAGCTGGAGGAGGACACCGACCGGCTCGCGGCGGACCCGGTCGCGGCCCTGGGCGAGTCCGGGGTCGAGGAGGCGATCGGCTTGGCCGTGCCGTTGAGCCGGCATCTCGTCGACACGGGAGTGCTGCCGGTGCCCAATCCGATCGGCGTGCCGCGCCCCTGACCGGGCCGCACGCGCCATCAAGCCTGCGTGGTGGGACGCTCGGCATCCGTCCGGGAATCGGTCGCGCCAAGCGTCCAACTCGCCAGCAGGCGCAGCGACTCCGCGGATGCCGAACCCGGCTCCGCGTGGTAGGTGATCAGCTGCTGACCCGCGTCCGACGGCAGCACCAGCGTCTCGCACGCGAGCGTCAGCGGGCCCACGACGGGATGATGGAACTGCTTCACGCCGAACCCCTTGTCCTGCACGTCGTGCGTGGCCCACAGCTCCCTGAACTCCTGGCTCTTGACCGAGAGTTCGCCGACCAGCGCGGCCAGCTGCGGATCGTCGGGGTAGCGGCCGGCGTCGAGCCGGAGGAAGGCGACGATGTCGGCCGCCTTGCGCTCCCACTGCACGTAGAGCTCGCGGGAGGCCGGGTCGAGGAAGATCTGCCAGGCCATGTTGCGCTGGTGGGCGGGGGCGACGGCGTAGTCGCCGAGGAGGGCGCAGGCCATCCGGTTCCAGGCGATGACGTCCAGCCGCCGGCCGACGACGTAGGCGGGGACGTTGTCCATGCTGTCGATCAGCTGCTGCACCGCCGGGCGGACGCGCTGCGGGCGCGCCCCGGTCTTGCGGGCCCGGGACGGCCGGACCAGGTGGTTGAGGTGGTCCCGCTCGGCCCGGCTCAGGCCCAGCGCGTCGGCTATGGCGTCGAGCACGGAGCTGGACACGTTCTGCCCGCGGCCCTGTTCGAGGCGTGTGTAGTAGGCGACGCTGACACCGGCGAGCTGGGCGAGCTCCTCGCGGCGCAGCCCGGGCACGCGCCGCCGGCCGCCGTGCGGCGTCAGGCCCACGTCCTCGGGGCTCAGCCGGGCTCGACGGGAACGGAGGAACTCGCTGAGTTCTGTCATTTTGGCTGTCTTCACCTCCTCTACTCTAGTTAGAGCCAGTGTCTTACCCGGAGTATCAGTGTGACCAGCACCATCTATGCCGCAGGCTACGGCCGACAGTCCCAGAAGCGAGCCAACGCCAGCGAAGCCAGCCCCGCCACTCAGCGCAGCGCCAACAAGGCTGAGGCCGACCGGCGCGCTGCCCTCCCCGGCGTGGATCTTGCATGGACCCGCCATTACGAAGACATCGGTATCTCTGCGTTCACCGGGAAAGAGCGGCCCGAGTTTGATCGCCTTCTCGCCGACTGCCGCGCCGGTCGCGTGAACATGATCATCGTCTACTACATATCGCGGTTCTCTCGCATGGAACCGCTGGACGCAATCCCGATCGTTACCGACCTCCTGAACCGGGGCGTGACGATCGTCAGCGTCACCGAGGGCGAGTTCCGCCAAGGCAACATCATGGACCTGATCCACCTGATCATGCGCCTTGACGCTGCCCACGGCGAGAGCAAGAACAAGAGCGTCGCTGTCACCGGAGCCAAGAAGAAGGCCCGGGAGCTCGGCGGCTACGTCGGTGGCCGCCCCCCCTACGGCCGCGAGTGCGTACCCGAGACCCGGTACGACAGCGAAGGCAAGCCCATCGTTGTGCAGCTCCTCTCCACGCTGGTGAAGGAAGCCGAAGTCATCCAGGCATGGTGGATCGACATCAAGCGGTACAAGGATGACCCCACCATTTGCCGCGCCGAGAGGAAGGGCCTAGAGGTCCCGGGGTCGCTCGGGTGGGTCGTTCGCAAGTCCAACGAGAACCGAGTGCCCACGCGCGGAGCCAACACAGGAAAGCTCTGCAAGAACAGCCAATGGCATCTGATCACGGTCAAGCGGATTCTGCGGGACCCGCAGATAGCCGGGTACGCCAGTGAGCCGGTCTACAAGGTCCGTGAGGACGGCACCAAGACCAGCAGCGTTGATCACTACCGCATCGTTCGGGACGAGAACGGCAACCCCCTACAGCCGTGGGAACCGATCCTCGATCCCGCTGACTGGTGGGAGCTTCAGGCGTGGCTCGATGACTCCAGGCAACAGAAAAAGTGGTCCAACGTCGCTCAGAGCGTCCTCACCGGGCAACAGATCTTGTACTGCGAGTGTGACGCCCCGATGAAGTCCGCCCCGGCGAGACGGACCGTCGCTTCGTACATGTGCGGTCGGCCTGCGGGTGTGCGGAGGCCAGGCATGCATGAGGGCGGGGTGTCCATCTCGCAGGGTTCGCTAAATGACCTCGTGGCCCGCCGCATCTTCGCGTTCATCACGGCCGCCGAGTACGACGAACAGGCCGCCCTAATCCTGCGAGGCGTACAACAGCGCTTCGGGGAAGCCGTGGAAGCCCCGGAGACAGCCCAGGAGCGCGCCGCCCTACGCGGGGAACTGGCCGACGCTACCCGGGCACTGGAACAGCTCTACGACGACGCGGAGCTGTACCGGGGAGACGCCGTCGGGCGTAAGCGCTGGCGGAAGGACGTCGAGACTCAGCAGCAGCGACAGAAGCAGGCCGAGGAGCGCATGGAAGAGCTGTCGGCCGCCGAGTCGCCAGAGCTTCCCATCTTGGCGTGGCTGGATCGAGACGACGGCTTCGAGGGCGACCCGATCGGACCCGGCACCTGGTGGGGCCGCGCGACGCTCACGCAGCGGAGGGAACTGGTGTCGCTGTTCGTCGCTCGGATCGTGGTCCGGAAGGCTCGTGAGGACGAACGCACCCGACCGGGGACCACAGCGTCCACTTGGGTAGAGGATCGGGCAGCGATCACGTGGGTGCAGCCGCAGGCCGAGGAAGAGGATGAGGAGATGGCCGCGTGACGCTCTCACCCAGCGCGGAGCCCTGGTCGACACGCAAGTGAAGCAAAAAGCTGCTGCCCGTAGTTCCTTTCCTATATGCACGATAGGAGAAGAAGGTTCGGGCAGCAGCTTTCTTGCTGCGAGGTGCCCGGATGGGCCGGTGATCGCGCGGGCGCCCCGCCGTACAGCCGCTGTACCCAACCCGAACTTAATCAGGGTGCAGGCCGAGAGGGCTACGCGCGCGCGTGCGCGTGAGACGGAGCGACGCCCCGTAGTCCGGTCTAGCATTCCGCCCCGCCTGGTGCGGTCCCGTGGTGACTCTCCTCCCACGGTTCGGCCCCGGGCGGGGGACTGGACTTGGCCCGCTGCGGCATCGCTCTCGTCCCATTTGCTCCGCGGGGTGGTCAGTCACCGGCCGGTACGCGCGCAGGCCCGTCACATGGGGTCGATGCCGCTGCTGTCGTTCGCCTGCTTGCTCTGTTCCTGGAGTCGGCGGGCCTTCTCTTTCAGACGCTCACGCTCCGCCGGGTCCGAGGCACGCTCCGCGGCCTGCTCCAGTTGCTCCGCCTTCTGGCGCATCTGCTGGGCGCGCGCGCCGAACTCGTCTGCAACGCTCATGATCACTCCTAGATCTGGTGAGAGCGGATGCCACCAGCCAAACACCGCCTTATTCCCGTGTCCACTGGACAGTCACCCACGGCTATCCTCATCCACGGACGGCCTTAGGCCCGGCTGGTCGTCGGCACTCAACACGGCGGTGGTGGCGGTCCGAATCCGTCCGTCGCGCCGTGGGTGACTGGGCAGCGGCGACCAGAACGCACGGGCACGGTTGGCTAGCGTTTGGCTGGGCGGAAGCCCACAAATACTCCGAATGGGGAGAAGTCGCCTATCTCGACCAGCTTCCAACCTTCACCTTCAACTTTGCGGATAACTTCCGTCACTTCGTCCGGCACCTCCCAATCCGTTTCTGTATAGGGACGGGATGCGTCGGCCAGGGGGACTTGCAGGCCGAGCGTGGGGCTGTTCTTCATGCGCTGCCGACGGGCGTAACTGGCATAACTCAAGCAGTCATCCATCCGGGCATCCTTCCCTGCCATGCCTGCTGCTCCGTACTGGAGTGCTCGCCGCAGTGTCCCTCGGCTTCTGCCTCATGCCCCCTCTGTCAGGAGGTGATCCCCCATGCCCAGTAGGCCCCGCCCCCCTTGTTCTGTCCTCGGGTGCCCTGAGCTGACCGTTGGGGGACGCTCCTGAGCGGTAGCTGGTCCACCAGCACCCGCCGCACCCAACTCCCGCGCAACTGGCCGCGCATCCGTGCCGGCGTCCTGCTGCGGGACGCTCACCTGTGTCAATGGGTCCGGTACGACACAGGTCTCCCGTGCTTCGAGGAGGCGTCCGAGGTGGATCACCGCTTCGACCCGCACGACCACCGGCCCGAGGCGCTGTGGTCGCTGTGTCGCTGGCACCACGCCCGTAAGACGGCGCAGGAAGCAGCGGCCGGCCGAAGGCGGGTGCGTGAGGCCCGAGAAGTGCCCCGCAGTCGAAGGGCCCACCCTGGGGCGTTGTAGCCCCCGTGGTCTGCGGGAACGTCCGTGGGGTGGTTCCCGATCAGGCCCCCGTGCGTACCCCTGGGTGTGGTGGGGCAGGTGGCCCGCGCGGAGCGCGTGGCGGTGGGTGTGGAGGGGCGGCTGGGTAACGCTCACTGTGTCGCCAACACGCTGTTGGACCGCGCGGTCCACGTCGCCCTGCTGGGGCGGTGCCTGGGTGTGGTGCCCGGCGAGGCGTGCCCTTGGTGGGCGGGGCTGAGGTGCTGCCGCTCCTGGTGGCGCGACACGCTCGCTCGCTGTCGCTTCAACATGATTGATCGTTTGTCGCGCGCGACGTGTGACGAGATGTTGTTGAGTGATCGCGAACGTGGCTGGCCCAGGGGGGTGGCTCCCTGATCTTGATTCTTCCTGACCGGGGCGTGACAGCAGCTCGGTTTCTGTGCGATCGCGGAGCCTTCCTTTTTCGCCCCTTGAGCCCTTGTGCCGCTTGGTCAAGAGGCGCTTTCTCCACGTACTGAGATCCGAGGTGACCCATGCGCATCGATCCCAAGCTGAAGGATGCGGACAAGATCCGCGCCGCCCTCGTGGCCGGCTTCGAGGTCGAGCTGGAGCTGGAGCCGGCGGATCTGGCGGCGATCGACATCGCCGCGTCCATGCTGGCGCGCGCCGCGTCGCTGGATGACCTCGTTCGCCGCGAGGGCCAGATGGTGCCCGGCGGCAACCGCGCCGGCATGTTCGTCTTGCACCCCGGCATCACGGAGGCCCGGCAGCTCCGGCAGGCCGCCGGCGCGCTGCTGGCGAAGGTCCGCGGTGAAGGTGACGGGGCGGAGCGCGGGCACAACTCCCGTTCCGCTGCGGGTGCCCGGTGGGCGGGTCGCCGCTGATGGCCCGCCGCAAGACGCGAGCCTCGGGTGGCCCGTCGAACGAGGCGCTGCGCATCGCGCGGACGATCGCCTATTACGGGGCCTGCCTCGATCGCGGCGTGACGCACGAGCAGGCGCGGGCCCTGTGGGCGCACGACATGACGCGGCCGTTCACCGTCTGCTCGGGAGACATGCCGCTGGCACTCCTGGCCCGGCTGGAAGCCGAGGCCCAACGCGACGCGGGGACCAGCACATGACCGACTGAACCGAACGGGGGTGGCGCTTGCCCGCGCCGGTTTTCGCCCCCGTGCGGACCGTCGAAGACACCGTCCCCGAGCTGACTCTGGCCCGGGACATCCTGCGGTGGACGGCCCGGCATTTCCGGGCCGACTGGCGGTACACCCCGGAGCAGGTGCGCATCCTCGCCCGGTGGTACGCCATCGACGCCGAGGGGGAGTTCGTCTACACCTCGGGGACGCTGCGGCGTCTGAAGGGGTGGGGCAAGGACCCCAAGATGGCCTCGGTCTGTTGGGCGGAGCTGATGGGCCCGTGCCGCTTCGGCGGCTGGCGTGCCGACGGCTCGCCCCGGGGTGTGCCGGCGAAGGAGCCGTGGGTTCAGATCTTCGCCACGTCGGCAACGCAGAACACCAACACCATGTCGGCCCTGCTGGGGTTGCTGACGGACGAGACGATCGCCAAGTACGCGGTCGATCTCGGCCAGGAGAAGTGCTACGCGACACTGCCGGACGGCCGGCGGTGTCGGCTGGAAGCGAAGGCCTCGAGCTACCGGGCCGCCGAAGGCGGGCGCCCGAGCTTCGCCCTGATGAACGAGACGTGGCACTGGGTCACCGGCAACCACGGGCCGAAGCTGGCAGCGACGATCCGCGCCAACTGCGCCAAGGTCTCCGGCCGGTACATGGAGATCACCAACGCCCCGGTCATCGGCGAGGACAGCGTTGCTGAGAACACGCTGTACGACTACCAGAAGCAGCGCGACGGCAAGAACCGGTCCACGGGCCTGTACTACGACAGCGTGGAAGCGCCCTCGGGCGTGGACCTGGGCGACGAGAAGCAGTTGCACGCCGCCCTGCTGTGCGCTCGCGGTGACGCGGTCTGGGTCAACCCCGACCGCGTCATGCCGGAGATCTGGTCCGCCTCCACCACCGAGGACGAGTCCCGCCGCAAGTACCTGAATCAGACGACGGTGGCCGAGGACGCGCTGGTCGATCCCGAGGATTGGGGCCGGTGCGAGGTCGAGGGCCGGGACCTGCGGCCGGGTGACCGCATCGTGATGGGTCTCGATGGCGGCGAATCCGACGACAGTACAGCCTTGGTGGTCATGCGCGTGCGGGATGCGATGTGCGTTCCGCTGGGTGTGTGGGAGAAGCCGGACGGTCCCGCCGGCAAGGGCTGGCAGGTGGACAAGGAAGTCGTCAGCGACGCCGTGGCGAACGCGTTCGCCACCTACAACGTGACCGCGTTCCTGTCGGACGTCGCGTTCTGGGAGACCTACACCGCCCAGTGGTCCGAGAAGTACGGGCCGAAGCTGCTGATCCGCTCGAACGTGCGGTCCGCGGTGGGGTACGACATGCGCGCCAATCAGCGCGAGATCACCACGGAGAACATGGCCATGGTGGGGGCCATCGAAGCCCACCAGCTCCTGCATCAGGGCCACTTCACGCTGCGCAGGCACGTGGAGAGCGCCCGGAAGCGGCCGAATCAGTACGGCATCAGCTTCCGCAAGGAGTCGCGCGAGAGCCGACACAAGGTCGATGCGTACGCAGCGCTGCTGCTGTGCTGGATCGCTCGCCGGCGACTGATCGAGTCCGGCAAGCTCAAGCCACAGCGCGCGGTGGCACAGATGACCGCGTACGAAGGGTATTGACAGCTTGACCGAGGTCGCGAGCGTGCTCACGCAGCGCGCACGCCATGCTCGTGGCCTGATCCAGCGGGATTACGAGCGGCTGAACCTGGCCGACCGGTATCTCCGGGGCTACCACCGCGCACCGTTCATCCCGAAGAAGGCCAACCCGGAGTTCCGGGCCCTGGTGAAGCGGTCCTTCGACAACATCGTCCCGCTGATCGTGGACGCGCCGACCAACGCCATGGGCGTGGACGGCTACCGCCGCTCGGGCAGCGACACCAACGCGCCCGAGTGGAAGTGGTGGCAGGCCAACCGGCTGGACCAGCGGCAGCACCAGGTCCACCGGGGCGCACTCGCGGTCGGCCACTCGTACGTGACCGTCCTGCCCGGCATGCGGCCAGGGGAGAAGCGGGACCGGCCGCAGGTGCGCGCGTATGACGCGGTGAAGATGGTGGCGGTCTACGAGGACCCCACCTTCGACCAGTTCCCCCTCTACGCCCTCCACCTGGACGCGGTCCCCGGCGACGGCGGGCAGGAGCCGCACACGGGCCGACTCGTCGACGACCAGGCCGTGTATCACCTGGATTTCGAGGCAGGCGACCCGAAGGTGGTCAAGGTCGAGCCGCACGGCCTGGGCGTCTGCCCGGTGGTGCGGTTCGCGCCGGCGGTCGATTTGCAGGGCCGCACTCAGGGGCTGGTCGAGCGGGTCATGACCACGCAGGACCGCATCAATCAGATGACCTTGAACATGCTCATCGCCCAGCACTACGGGGCGTTCGCGATCCGGTTCGCCACCGGCCTTGCGCCGGTGGAGGTGCTGGACGAGTACGGCGATCCGGTCCGGGACGAGGACGGGCAGCCGAAGTTCCTCCCGCCGGTCCTGGACCCCTCCACGCTGCTGGTCTCCCCGAACGCCGAGACGGAGTTCGGGCAGCTGCCCGCGCAGTCCACGAAGGATCTTCAGGACTCCATAGCCATGACGGTCAAGCACGCCTGCATGGTCACGGAGACACCCCCGCACTACGTGATGTCGGACATGGTCAACATGGCCGCCGATGCACTCGCCGCGGCCGAGTCCGCGTTCATGCGCAAGGTGGCCGAAGTACAGGCCGCCCTCGGCGAGAGCTGGGAATCGGTCATGAGGCTGTGCGCCCTGGTGGCCGGCGACCGGGCCGGCTTCGAGGACGAGGAGTCCGAGGTCGTGTGGGCGGACCGGGGCAACCGGTCCTTCGCTCAGGCCGCCGACGCCGGTTTGAAGCTGTCGCAGATGGGTGTCCCGCTGGGCATCGTCCTGCGGAAGGTACCGGGCTTCACTCAGGCCGACATCGACGAGTCGGTCAAGGAATGGAAGCGTGCGCAGGAAGCGCAGCTGCGCGAGATCGCCGCGAGCCAGCAGGCCAAGGCCCCCGGCGAGGGGGTGAGCGATGGCGACGAGCGAGCAAGCGCGACGGGCAACGGCCGCGTACCGGCGGGCGCAGGAGCGCATAGCCGCTGAGGTCGCCACCGACCTCTCCGCGTGGCTGGCCGGCGTCTCCGGGCAGGCCGTACGAGCCGGTGCGGGGCCGCTGGGCCGCGAGTACCGGGCCCGCGTCGCCCGGGGCCGACGGAAGTCCTACGGCCTGGCCGTTGCCTTCTACCGGCTGCTGCGCGCGCTGGAGACCGGCACGGTCGTCAACCTGCCCGGCGCGGCCACGGCCGAGGGCCCGACCCTCGAAGGGCTGTGGCGCGAGTTCAACCGCGCGACCGGACAGCAGGCCGGCAGCGCGAGCCGCGGTGGCCACCTGCTGGTCGATGACTCCCCGTGGGCCGGCTACGACGAGCGCACCGAACAGCGGCGCGCCGAGGGTGCGTTCCACCGCGAGGTGACCGCCCGCCTGGACAAGGAGAGTGGGGCGGCCGAGCGGCGGGGCCGGCTCGATGACCCGGAGTTCGAGAAGGAACTGGCCGAGGCCATGAACACGGCCCGGCAGGAAGCCGCGCGTACCGGATCACAGATCGCCGAGGACGGCGGGCGCGAGGCCCTGGCCGAAGCCGTGCGCGGAGACCCGAAGGCGCTGGGCTACTACCGCGAGACCGACGCCGACCCGTGCGCCTGGTGCGCGATGCTGGCCAGCCGGGGCGCGGTCTACAAGTCGGCTGCGACGGCCAGCATGTCGGACGGGCAGCGGTACCACCCCGATTGCCACTGCCAGCCGCGCCCGATCTTCTCTCGCAGCCACACGCTCCCCGAAGCGAACCAGCGCTACATGCGGCTGTGGCGCGAGAAGTCCAAGGACGGCCTGACGCTGGCCGAATGGCGTCGAGAACTTGAGAAAGAGAGCAGCACCACGTGAGCGAGCAGACCCCGGTGGAGGCCCCCGAGCAGCCGCAGGCGACCCAGGCCCCGACGCCAGCCGAAGCATTCGGCGGCAAGGAGCCCGCCCCCGCCGACCCTCCGACTCCTGAGCCCGCCCCGACGGGGGAGCCGGCCGAGCCCGCGGTGGACTACCGCGCGCTGTACGAGAAGGCTCAGGCCGAGGCGCGGACGCTCGCGGACGCGGTCAAGACGGCGGACGCCGAAGCCGCAGGGCTCAAGGACCGGCTGGCACACCTCGAAGTGTCGGTGATCCGGCAGCAGGAAGCGGCGCGGGTCAACCTTCCCGCCGACCTCGCGGCACGCCTTCAGGGCGAGACGCCCGAGGAGATCGCGGCCGATGCGCGCACGCTCGCCGCGCTCGTCGCCCCCAAGCCGGTCACCGGCAAGGGCGGGCTGGACCCCGATGCCCCGGCCGAGCACGACCCCGAGGCGATCACTCGCCGCATTCGCGCCGTCAGCTTCTGACCGCGCGAACTCCTTTCCCGGCCCCTGCCGTTGGCAGGGGCTTTTGCACACCCGAAAGTAGTTGCACCACCCCTTGGCTCATAGCTTCATCACTACGGAGAACGCGGGCGGCAAGGTCGCCCGGCAGGCTCTGTCCCTCCTTGCCGCCGAGCTGGTTCTTGGCCGTCTGGTCCACCGCAGCGCCGAGTCCGAGTTCGCCGGCGGCGTCGGCAACGTCGTCAACGTCAAGAAGCCCGGTCAGACGCAGGATGCGCACGACGCCGGCACCGCCACCCCGACGGTGGGCACCGGCACCCAGGGCTACCTCGATATCCGCGAGTCCTCGGTACAGATCCGGCTGGACCACCACTTCATTCACCCGGTCAAGGTGACCTCCCGGGAGCTGTCGCTGGACCTGGAGAGCTTCGCCGCTCAGGTCCTGGCCCCGCAGGTCCGCAAGATCGGTGAGCGTGTCGAGGCGGCCATTGCGGCCCCGATGAACGCTGCGATCAAGGCCGTGCCCGAGGCCGGCACCGTGGACCCGGCCAAGGCCAAGGCGCTGCGCGAGGCCATCATCGCGGCCGGCGTCACCATGGACGAGGCCAACGTCCCGGACACCGGGCGCGTCTTGGTCGTCTCCCCGGCCTTCTACGGCGAGCTGCTCAAGGACGACATCTTCGTCAAGGTCAACGAGAGCGGCAGCACCGAGGCGATCCGCAACGCGCGCGTCGGCAACATCCTCAACTTCGAGGTCTTCAAGTCGAATTACCTCAAGGGCGGCGCGCTGGCCATGACCCGCGAGGCGTTCGCCCTGGCTGTCCGCGCCCCGCAGGCGTCGATGGGCGCGAAGTTTTCCGGCTCCGAGTCCTACCAGGGCTACGCGATGCGCTGGATTCAGGATTGGGACACCGCCGGTCTGTCGGACCTATCGATCTGCGACGTCTTCGTGGGCGCCAAGGCGCTGTTCCAGGGCACCGACCCGATCACGAACGCCCCGGAGTTCCCCCGGTACGTGCCCATCACCCTCAAGGGCAACGGCACCAAGGCGTAAGGCGGCCCGATGACGGACTCGCAGTCCGCGGGGCCCCTGGCGACACTGGCCGACCTCGAACGCCGCTACGGCGGCACCTTCACCGGAGCCGACAGGCAGCAGGCCGAGGCCGCCCTGGACGACGCGTCCGCTATCGTCCGCGCATACGGGAATCCGAGCTGGGGCGCGGTCATCGACGGCCGCCCCCGTCCGGTCCCGCCGGCTGTGCGAGCCGTCGTCCTGGCCGTGGCCGAACGCCGGGTCCGCAACCCCGAAGGCTTCGTATCGGAATCGGCGGGTGAGTACAGCTACCGCATGCCCGAGCAGGGCGCGGTGGGCGGCTCGCTGTCGAAGGGTGAGCAGCTGCTCATCGAGCGACTGTCCGGCCGTAACGCGATGCGCTCGCTGGAGACCGTGCGGGCCGTGCTCCTCACGGACCGGCCCGCTGGCTACCCGTACCCGGACCCGGCAGACCAGCGGGGGCTGGTGTGATCTTCCATCGCCGGGCCCCCGTCGAACTGCGGATCTTCCCGCCGGCCGAGGCGGACGACGGGTACGGCGGCACGGCCCCGGGCCTGGGCGAGCCGGTGACCGTCCGCGCGTTCGCACAGCCCATGGACGCCCCCGAAGGGGTTGCGACGGGCTGGGCAGCCCCGGTGCGCCTGAAGGTGCTCATGGGGTCGTGTGAAGCCGTGCGGGTGTGGGCGCGGGTCGAGGTGGATGGTGAGCCGTGGCATGTCGTGGACCCACCGCGCGTTCACGGGGCGTCGCGCCGTACCCGCTACCTGTCGGCCGTGATCGAAGGGGGCAGCGGTGGCGTACGTGAAGCCGGGCATCAATAAGACGATGGCGGGCCTGCCCGGGGTGATGCAGAACCTCAAGAGCCACGCCACGGTCATGGCGGGCGAGATCAAGGCTGTGGCCGCACCTCACCGCAAGACCGGCGCGTTCGAGCACGGCATCAAGGTCCGTCGGCTCCGCAAGGGCTACGCCGTGAACCTCGAAGACCGCAACAGCGCCTCGATCAACTACGGCCACTTCACCAAGGAGGGCGCGTGGGTCGAGGGCATTCACGCGGTCGAGCAGGTGGTGGGCGCGGGTCGTGGGCCCCGGAGCCGGAGGTGATCCCTGTACGTCCTGCCCGACTCTGAAGCGCTCGTCCTGGACGCGCTGCGCGCGTACCTTCCCACCGGCACGCAGGTGCGGGTGGCGATGCCGCAGCAGTGGGCGGCGCTGCTGCCGCTGGTGGTGGCCCGCCGGGTGGGCGGCAAGGCGCGTGACCCCCGGTTCATCGACTCCGGCATGTTCACCGTGCAGACCCTGGCCGGCTCCCGCGCCGCGGCCTCACTGCTCGCGCGGCAGGCCCGGGGCGCGCTCCTGGCCGCATGCCGGGACCAGTACCGGGGCGCGGACGGCCATCTCGCGCACTTCACGGAAGTGACCGGCCCATTCATGACGGGCGACGGCCTGACCACCGGCAACCCCGAAGTCTTCCGCTTCACCGCGACCTACCAGGTCAACGCCCGCCCCCTGCTCGCCGCGCCGGAGCCGCGCCCTTTCGCTCTGGCCCTGGCTGTCAATGGGTCGAACTCTAGGCACTACCGCGCGCAGGTAGCCGGCGCAGCCGCCGGCCCCGCGCGACTTGATTGGGGAGACGGCCAGGTGGCCGACATCGATATCGGCTCGGACCCGTACGTGGTCGAGCACGAGTACAAGAAGCTCGGTCCGCACACGGTCACCGTGACCGACGCGGACGGCAACACCCGCACCGTGCAGACGAAACCGATCCTGCCGGTGGAAATCTCCTGGGCGATGGACCCCGGCTCGAACTTCGAAGGCGTGCTGTCAGCGAGCGGCGTCAAGCCGGGCGTGACGGTGGACTGGGGCGACGGCTCGAAGCCTGCCACCCCCACCGTCTCCGGCGGCAAGCTCACCGAGCGCCACGCCTTCACCTCCGAGGGGAAGCGGACCATCACGGTCACGGTGCCCTCGTGGAAGGCGAACGGCTTCGAGGGCCACACGGCCACTGCCTCGGTCACCGTGCGGCTCCCGCGCGAGCTGGACGTCCAGATCGGTTACTTCGAGGACGACCCGCGCAAGGTGTCGGCCACCATCCGCAACGCCGTGGTGGGCAAGGGCCTGATCAACTGGGGTGACTGATGGCCACTGAAGCCGTGACGGTCCCCGCGGACGGCGCAGCGGTGACCTGCCAGCACACCTATCCGGGGACGGCGACGCGCTTCGAGGGCTGGTTCGAGGACCGCATGCAGCGCCGCGTCTCCTTCTCCGTCGTCCTGGCCTCGCCAAAGCCGCGCCCCCAGGCCCCGAAGGACGTACAGGTCTGGCGCGACGGCGGCGCGTGGAACGAGGTCCGCGTGCTGTGGCTGCCGATCGCCGGCTACGACGACTACTCGGTCCGCGTGTTCAAGAACGGCGCACTGATCAAGTCCCTGAACACAGGCGGCCGTCCGCCCAACCCGTACGGCTACTTCCAGGCGTACGTGGCTCCCGAGGCGAGCCCGACGCGCGGCCAGGTCTATGCGTATGACGTGTCCGTCAAGGGCGCTGACGCGTGGTCCACGCGCATCACCCATCAATGGGCGGGCTAGACCCATGAGCGACACCGCCACTAACTGGTAAATCCCCAGGTCAGCGGCGGTGCTCAGTCGCCAGTGGACTCGACGGGCGGAATGTCGATCTCTCCGACAGGCATGCCGACGGAGTCGTCCAGGGCCGCTTCCTCCTTCTTCTGCTTGTCAACGTGATCTTGGAGCTTCTTCTCAACTGCTGTGGTGTCGATGAGGGCCGCTCCCGGGATGTTCTTCTTCGCCTGCGCGACGGCTTCCTTCGGAGTGATGGACTTGTTGGACATGAGCTTGAGAGCTGCTTCGAAGATCAACTGCGGGATGTTCACAACCATGTGTTCGTCCTCCGTCTCGACCACGAGCGGCCACACGCCGCCAGATCATCACTGCCCCTACATCCAGGCGTGAGCGGCGTTCGCTTGCGAGAACCACCCGATCAGGTGCAGTCCTCCGCGCGGCATTGCCATCACAGGCGGCAACCGCAAGAACCGTGGCTCCCAGGGCGGTCGGCCGCCGCACTTCGACAATTCGTGAACGACACAGCCCGTCCGGAGTTCGTTCCGGGCGGGCTGTTGCATGACCTGAAAGGCGGCCATTGGCCGAGAAGATCGAGCCCGTCATCAACCCCTCGCAGGGGTACGTGTACGTGGCCCCGGTCGGCACTCCCATGCCGGCGCTCCCGATCCAGCCGAAGGACCCCAACGCCAGCATGCCGCAGGTGAACGGGGCCAAGTCCGCCGTGTGGCGGGATGTGGGCAACACGTCGCTGGACAACGGCATCGAGATGAGCGTGGACGGCGACGACGCCGAGACGCTGGGTTCCTGGCAGAACCCCAACCTCAAGCAGACCAACCCGAAGAAGACGTACGCGCTGACCGTGAACCTTGAGGATTTCACGGTCGAGACGTACAAGCTCTACTACGGCGCGGGTGACGCCTCGGTCATCACGGACCCGGTCACCTCGAAGCCGGTCGGGTTCAACATCCCCCTGAATCCGGCGGCCACGGAAAAGGCCCTGCTGATCGTCGGCACCGACGGCACCCACGCGGTTGCCTGGCACTACCCCAAGGTGGCCCTGATCGGCGGCGACTCCATCACCCTGGACCCGGCAGCCCTGTCCGAGGTACCCGTGAAGGCAACCGTCCTCGGCTACGACGGCAAGACCGGCACCGTCACCGAGCGGTACGCACTCTAACCTCCTGACCCGCCGCGTCGGCTCGTAACGCCCGCGCGCGGCTTCGCGCGGCCCCGTCGCCCGCAGTGGTGGATTCCACCGCTGGGTGCGCCAGTTGAGAAAGATCGAGTTTGACCACCCTGAATTTCGCTGACCTCAAGGCCGAAGCCGAGAGCAAGGCGGCCGAGGGCCTGACGTTCATCGGCCCGAACGGCGAGACCATCCACCTGCGCCCGCTTGCGACCGTGCCGGGCGGTGACCTCAAGGCCGTGCTGGCGCACATCGATGCCCTCGGCTCCGACAAGGTCTCCGACGTCACCAAGATTCACGCCATGGACGCCGCCCTCGTGGCGGTCGCGACCGACAAGAAGGCCATGGCGGCGGCCCTGGACGAGCTGCCGCTGGACGGCCGGTCGCGGATCTTCGAGGCGTGGACGGAGGCCGCGGAGGTCCCGGAAGCCTGAGTCTCGTCAGGCTGCTGGACGAGCACGGGGCCGCCCTCTACGCGGACTTGCGCCGGTTCTACTCGGTAGACCTGCTGGCGTACTTCCGCGGCGAGATGTCGGCCCGCGCTGTCCTGGCGCTTGTCGAGAACCTTCCCGATGACGCGGCCGTGATGGCCGCACTGCTCGGCGGCCGACAGGCCGTCGGCTGGGACGTGCAGTCGCACATCCTCGCGGACCTGGTGGACGCGGTGCAGTGGAACACCTACGTGCTGCTCGCGCAGAAGGCGAAACGGCCCGGGGCTCTCGAGAAGCCCAAGCCGTACCCACGCCCCGGTCGCCCGGCGGCCCCAGGCGGGCAGCGGTCGAACCCCTTCGCCTCGGCATTGGCCGGCGAGATGCCCGTGCCGCCGCAGGTGACGCCGGTTCGCGCGTCGTTCGCGATCCCGGCGGTTGTGGCGCAGCGCTCATTAGGGGACCATCCCTTCTGCAGCCCTCTTCGGTAGGGTTGTGACCTCTCGGTCCCGGTGGGTGCATGGCTTGTGGCGCGAGCCATTCGATGGCCACTGTGAGTTGTGCCAGCCCCGCCGGGCCGAGGCCGTCTGATCGGCATCAGGGACACGCCCCGCAGAGGGCCGATTAATGAGCTTCCGGCAGACGTCCTCTCCACCGGGCAGGTGCTCCGCGCACGACACAGGAGTACTTCTTTCGTGTTCATCGGATGGGACTGGGCGACCGAGACCCACGACGTGACTGTCATGGACAACTCCGGTGCCCGAGTTGCCCGTTGGGAGCTCGCGCACACCGAGGAGGGCATCGCCCGAACCCTGGCCAAACTGGCGAAGCACGGCAGTCCGGCGGATCTTCCGGTCGCCATCGAGACCACCCGCGGCCTGGTGGTGGACCGGCTGCTGGCCGCCGGGCACCCGGTGGTGCCGGTGCACCCCAACGCCTTCCACGCGATGCGTCCGCGCTGGGGCGCCTCCAAGGCCAAGACGGACGCCGGGGACAGTCTCAAGCTCGCCGACTACCTGCGCACCGACGGGCACTTCCTGCCCCGGCTGGAGCCGACCGAGCAGGTCACGATGGAACTGCAGGCCCTCACCCGGCAGCGGGCCGACCACGTCGCGGCCCGCATCGCCGCGATCAACCAGCTCGCCGCGCTGCTGGATACGCACTGGCCCGGAGGCAAGGCCGTCTTCTCCAGCCTCGACAGCGACATCGCCCTGGCGTTCCTGGAGCGATACCCCACCCCAGCCGCGGCCGCCAAGCTCACCGCCGGGCGCCTGGAAGCATGGTGCAAGCGCCGCGGCTACTCCGGCAAGAAGCCCGGAAGCGTCCTCATCGAACGCCTCCGGTCCTCGCCGAAGCCGGCCTCCCGGCTCAGCGACAGCGTGATCGCACAGCTGGTCCGTGTCCAGGTCCAGCTGGTCAAGGGCATCCGGGCCACGATCCGCTCGCTGGACGAGGCCATCGCCGACGCGGTCGCCGCCCACCCCTACGCACAGCTGTTCGCGACCATGCCCCGCATTGGGACGGTCAACCTCGGGCAGATCGTCGGCGAGATCGGTCCGATCCTGGAACGCTCCAAGACCAGCGAACAGTTCATCGCCGAAACCGGCGTCGTCCCGGTCACCCGGGCGTCCGGCAAGTCCCGCGTGGTGACCTTCCGTTACGCGGCCAACCGTCGCGCCCGCCTGGCCGTCGTCGGCTACGCCGACAACAGCAGGCACGCAAGCGACTGGGCTCCGAAGATCTACAACGACGCGCGGGCGAACAAGAAACGCCATCCACACGCCGCCCGCATCCTCGCCCGCGCCTGGCTGCGGGTGATGTGGGCCTGCTGGCGCACCGGCACCTGCTACGACCCCGATACCCATCGGGCCAACAACAAGATCAATCAGGATCCCGAGGCGGCTCTGGCGGCATAGAGGTTGACTCAGGGAACTCACAGGAGCAGCCCGGGACACCCCCTTTCCTCGTCAATTAGCAAGGAGTCCCATTTGGCAGGTGGGGGACCGGGCGGGTCCGAAGCGGGCCGCGTCCATGTAAAGGTCCTCCCGGACACGTCGGACTTTCACCGGTCGCTCCAGCGGTATCTCGACCGCATCGAGCGGCAGGCGCGGGTGCGTGTCCATGTGGACATCGACGACGCCACGGCCCGGGGCCGGCTGGACGACCTGGCCCGCCGTGCACGTCGTATCACCCCGGTCATCCGTCCCGATGTGGACGCGGGCCGCGCCGAGTCGCGCCTGATGGCGCTCGCGCGGCGGCGTACCGTGCGCATTCAGGCGCGGGTGGACCGGGGTTTCCTCGGCAACATCGGCCGCGCGGTCGATGGCGCCCGCCAGCTCGTGTCGGGGGCCGGCGAGATGGTCGCGGCCAGCTTCGGCACCGCGTTCACCTCCGTACGCGCCGGATTCTCTGACCTCCTCCAAGGAGGGCAGCAGACGTTCGGCGGCATCGCGGGCGCGGCCGGAGCCGCGGGCAGCGCGATCGGAAGCGGCGTGCAGGTGGCTGTGATGGCCACGGTCGCCTCGCTGATGACCCTCGCGGTCGTCGCGGGCGCGGGCCTGGTCGCCGTCGCGGCCCTGGCGGCGGTCCCGCTGCTGCCGATGGCCGCCGGCATCGCGGCGCTGGCCCTGGGGACCGACAAGCTCAAGGACTCCTTCTCCGGGGTCGCCTCCGAGGCCAAGTCCGTTTTCTCGGACGCCGCCTCGGTGATGGAGCGGCCGGTCAAGGCCGCGCTGGACAACATCCGGGGGTGGCTGGGCTCATCCCGAGGGATGTTCCGGTCCTTCTTCGAGGCCGGAAGCCAGTACATCGACCCCCTGGTCAGGAGCCTGACCGGATTCGCGGACAAGCTGCTGCCGCGCCTGACTCGCGCGCTCAACGAGTCCGGGATGAACGAGTTCGTCGAGCACGTCTCGACGGGCTTCGCCGAACTCGGCAGCATCACCGGCGATTTCTTCGTCAAGCTCGCGCAGAACGCGCCGACCCTAACGAAGGTCTTCGACGCCTTCATCAGCTTCCTGGCGGTCGTGACCAGCGCTTTCGCTGATCTGCTGGTCTCCCTGTCGGAGTTCGCGCCGCAGGCGCTGAACACCCTCGCCGAGGCACTGCGCGGCGTGATGAACGCGCTGTCGGACAACCCGGAGGCGATGCAACTCCTGGTCGATCTCGCATCGTGGATCTTGATGCAGTTCGTACAGGGGCTCCAGGCCACCATGGGCGCGCTGAACCTCTTCGCGCAAGCCTGGGAGGCCATGCGCCAGGGCATCGCCACGGCGGTGACCTGGGTCCGTACCGAGGTGCCGGCCGCCTGGCAGTGGGTGCAGGACAAGACGGGTGAAGCCTGGCAGTGGTGCTCGGACAAGGTGAGCTCAGCCTGGCAGTGGATCACCAGCTCGACGTCCCAGGGCGCCCAGTGGGTGCAGGACAAGCTGTCCGCCGCCTGGTCCACGTGCAGAAACGTAACTGCAACGGTCTGGCAGGCCATTTCCGACGCGGTATCCCGCGCGGTCGGCTGGGTGCGCGACCACTGCGCGAAACTCGGCGAGCTGCCGGGGAAGTTCAAGGACTGGTTCGGCCAGGCCAAGGACGGCGCGGTCTCCAAGCTCGGCGACCTGGTGAGCTGGTGCCGGGGCCTGAAGGACAAGGTCCTCGGGGCCATCGGCGATGCCGGCTCGTGGCTTGTCCAGAAGGGCAAGGACGCGGTGAACGGCTTCATCAGCGGCCTGAAGTCCGTATCCGTCGGCGGCGTGATGTCGAGCATCAAGGACGCGGTGATGGGCTTCTCCATGCCGATGGCCGCCCCGGCGTCGAACGTCATGACGCTGGCCGCCACGCCGCAGTTGATGACCCTGGCGGCCGACTTCGGACCGTCGGCCGTGGCGTACAGCGACCCGTTCGCCGACGCGCTCCAGCCGCTTCAGCAGGTCATGCGCCGAAGCGTGGTCGGCGAGTTCGGGAAGACGGCCGCGCGCAGTGCCGGCCAGGGCCGCGAGACCCGCAAGGACGAGACGCGGGGGCAGCGGTGGAATCCGCCGATCACGGTCAACGCCAACACCAACGCGGACCCGCGCGAGATCGGCCGCGAGGTCGCATGGCAGCTGCGGATTGGACGGTAAGAGATGAAGTCGGCGCGTATCCCGTTCGCGGGGGTGCCGTGGACGCTGGGCTACGGAGGCGTGCTCCTCGGCGGAGACTCGCCCCTGTTGCCCGTCCGGGTAGACGGCCTGGCCGCCATGCCGGACATCAAGGCCCATGACCTCGAACTGGTCAACTATGACGGGCTGCTGCCCGGCCGCGACTACATGCGCGGCCGCGTCGTGAGCATCACGTTCCGGGTGATGGCCGACTCCTCCGAACACCTCGATCTGCTCATGGGCGAGGTGGCCGCGGCCTTCACACACTCCCGCAACGAGCGGCCCCTGGAGTTCGCGCTGCCGGGCGTCGCCCAGGGCGCGTGGGCCCGGGTGAACGGACGTGTCCGCAAGAGGGACAGCAGCATCGACGAGACGTACGGGCAGTTCCACCCGCTGGTGGACGTACAGCTCGACTGCGCCGAGCCATGGATCAGGGCTGTACACCCGATCCTCAAGCAGCTGGAAGCATCCACCGACTTTCAGCGCGGCGGCTTCCGGTTCCAGCGGCGGGGCGCCCTGCGCATGCCGCTGAACATCCCGCGTAACGGCGGGTGGGGGCCTCCCCGCAGGGCGATGCTCACCAACGGGTCGATGGATGACGCGGCCCTGTCGGCAGAGATCCGGGGCCCCATCGAAGGGCCCACGCTGGTCTGCCGTGAGAACGGCGCAGTGGTGGGCCGCATGGGCGTGCAGAAATGGCCGGACGGGACGCCGTTCCGGCTGACGGCCGGCGAGCGCCTGGTGGTCGAGGTCCCCGCGGTCGGCTCGCCGACACTCACCCACTACGCCGACGGCACCAGCACGGGTACGGCCGTCCCGCCGACGCACACGCAATGGGTGCGGGCCGAGGCGGGCCGGACGGTGGAGGTGTCCATCGAGCAGACCAAGACGAGTTACGACGGGGCCGCGAGCGGCCACGTCGAGTGGCAGCCCGGGAGGTTCGTGTGATCACCGTCGGATTCCAGGAAGAGGCCGACTACCCGGCGCACGTCTTCCGCCGCATGTTCGGCTCGATGCAGGACTTCGTGGCCGGCTTCGACAGCCGCGAGGCGTTCGAGCCGTCACTGTCCACCATGAACGGCCCCGGCTACATCGCCCTGGCCCCGGGACGGGCCTGGGCCAAGGACGGCGACGAAGCCGGCGGCGTCTACTGGATCGAGTCGGACACCGCCCTCCAAGTGCCCGTGCCCTCCTCGATCCGCGCCGGCTACATCGCCCTGTACGTCGAGGACATCACCCGGGGCGACCTGCGCAACGCCCTGGTCCCCCAGGTGCTCCCCGAGATCCCCGCACCGACCGCTGAGGGCGGACGGCGGCTGATCGTCGCGAGGTTCAGCCGCTACCCGGACGGCACCATCGACCTGCCCCCGGACTACGACCAGCGGTTCGCCTACGGGTGGGGGCAGTACCTGATCACCCGCACGGGCCCGGCGCGCGGCGAGGACCCCTCGCCCGCTGAGCTGGCACGGTTCCGGCTCGGCACGCAGTACACGAACTACACGACCGGCAACCGGTTCGTCCGCACGGCCGAGGGCTGGCACCGCGACGGCAACAAGTTCTACGCCCACGCGGTGGACCCCTCGAAGTTCGAGGGCCTGAACGGCGACCAGTGGATCAACACCGCGACCATGGGCCTGTTCAACAAGACCGGCGGCGACTGGTCGCTCCTCGGCAGCCTCAAGGGCGCCAAGGGCGACACCGGCACCGTCGCGGCCAACACCGGCGCGACGGTCGGCGGCGACCTGGTGGTGAAGCAGAACATCAGCGCCGAGCGGTTCAAGGTCACCGCGGCCGGTGTCGTCGGCATCGGGACGGCCACCTCCGCGCCCGGCAAACCGACCGAAGGCGCGGTCCTGTACTCGCTGGACGGCGCACTGTGGGTGGCGGAGTCCGGCACCGGCGGGAAGACGTTCAAGGTCGGCTCCAGCGACCTCATCCTTGCCGGCGAAGGCCCGCCCCCGGGCTTCACCGCCTCCCCGGCCGTAACCGCCGTCGAGCCCGCCGGCGGAGGTGGCGGTGGCTGAGCGGGTCACACCGGGCACCACGTACGTGGACACCCGCACCGGAGCCCTCTACACCGCTCTGCAGAACGGTGGCTGGCAGGCCGCGGAACGCCGACCGGTCAGCGGAGCGGCCCGGATCGAGAACAACAAGTACACGTTCAGGATGCCGCCCACCGGCAACGCCTCCCCGGATGTAGAACTGGGCGCGCTCGTGATCCCGGCCGCACCCTACGAGCGGATCGTGTCGGTGGACGCCTCGATCGCGTGGCACTCCGCCGGGACGACCACCAGGGTCAACTCGACCACCACCACGATCACGCGGGACGTACGCCTCGCGGACGGCCGCACCCTGACGGGACGAGTCGGCGAGGCCACACGGGAACCGTGCTGGACGGACGGCGGAGGCGCGGACGTCTCGACCTACGACCGGCTACCGGCCGGAGCATCGGCGACCTACCGCCTGGTGGGCCACTGCAACGGCATCGAACCCCGGGCCACGGGGGTGTGCACGGTCAAGGCCGAGGACAGCGAACCGGGCACCTTCCTGCGGGCCACGGCCTACCCGGACCAAGGGAGCACGACATAGCAACACCAGGAGCCCGGTACACCGACACACGCACCGGTGACCGGTACTGGGCCGACCGCTCCGGGACCTGGCGGCGCGCGGGGCGGGGCATGGGCTATGCCGAGGCATTCCCGCCCGCCACGACGCTGACCGGGGCGGATGAGGGCACATGGAAGCCTCTGGCCTCCCTGACCGTCGAGCCGGCCCTCTACGACCGCGTGGCGGTCATCAAGGCCATGGCGTGGGGGACGCTGGCCGGCGGAACACCGGAATCGGTGTCGCTGCGGGTGCGCGAGGGCGCGTCCAACGAGCTGGCCGTGATGTTCAGGGCCCCGGCCTGGGCGAACGGCTGCGGCACGGACACCGTCACCATGCACACCATCCCCGCCGGCCAGCGCGCCACGTACGCCATGGACGCGACGTTCCGCGCCGAGCAGGGACAGAACACCTCCGGCATGACATTCAAGATCAGCGCGAACCGGCCGCACGACAACTACCTCCGCGTGGCCCTGCACCCGAGAGGGGACTGATGGCGGCACCGGGAACCCTCTACCTGGACACCGCCAGCGGGGCGGAGTACGCGCGGACAGCCGCCGGGACCTGGGTACCGCTCGCCGGCCCGGGAGCGCAGTACCGCGAGGACTACGCGGCCCCGAACCTGGTGGTCACCGGGCATGTGCGCTGGGTCCTGTTCGGCGAGGTGCGCTTCGAGGCCAAGCCGTACCCGCGCCAGATCGAACTCACCTCCTCGTGGTGGGCCGACTTCCCCGACCAGGCCCCGGCCTCCGCCGACATCGAGATCCGCGTGAAGACCGGCGCAGCGGCGGAGACCAAGCTGGCCACCGTCTTCCGAGCCCCCGCCCGCCCGCTGCGCACGCCCAAGGGATGCGGCGCGGACGTGGCGACGCAGGTCGAGGCCCCTGCCGGGGTGCCGGTCGTCGTCCAGTCCTTCGCCGCGCTGCACGCCGGCGACAAGACCAAGGCCACCATCCGCACCACGCGACAGCTCACCTACCTCCACGCGGTGGCGTACCCCAAACGCTGACACCCGCACGACACACAAGGGCCGGTCCGGTGGTCCACGGCCACCGCGGCCGGCCTTCGGCATGAGAGGGGGCCGCGCTGGCGGTCACCGAATCGGGCTACGAGGCCCGGTTGTACGAATTCATACCCGACGGAGACCCCGGCCTTGACCAGACCCGGGGCACCGGCAGCACCGGGTGGCACCCCGACAGCTTCCGCCAACGGGGCTGGAAGGCCGCCTACCGGGCCTCGCCCCGGTTCGTCAGCGTCGGGTGGCGCAGGTCCGTGGACAAGCCTTCCGAGGCCAGCGTGACCATCCCGCTGGCCGCCCTCGATGACGCGGCGCTGCGGTACCCGGCCATCCAGCCGTTCCGCACCGTGCTGGGCATCGTCCGCGACGGCGTCATGGTCTGGGGCGGCATCGTGTGGAACATGCGCGTGGACCTTCAGGAGCGGACGCTGGAGCTGGCCGGCCGCGACTTCCTGTCGTACTACGAGACCAACCACGCCTACGGCGGGTGGTCCACCGCACGCGGCGGCGACTTCCAGTCCGACATCCTCAAGCGCATGGCCCTGCGCGCCGAGTGGGGCATCCAGACCACCACCGCGGCCGTCACGGCCATGCCCCGCAAGCGGGAAATGTCGTTCCTGGAGAACGAGTTCAAGCCCTCCCTGGACGTCATGCAGGATCTCGCCGACAACATCGGCGGGTTCTTCTTCCGCAGCGAAGCATGGCGGAGCACGGACGGCACCGAGCTGCGCCACGGCATCCGCAACACCGCCGACCGCAAGCCGCGCCCGGCCGTCGACGCCAGCGGCAAGGAACTGCCCGCCCTCGTGGACGGGCAGACCTGCGAAATCCAAGAGCTGTTCCTCAACGGCGAGAACATCGCCACCACCGCGTACACCATCGGCGCGAGCGGCAGCGACAAGACCGCCGGCGTGTGGTCCAGGCGGGACAACAAGGCGCTGCGCCGACAGTTCCCGCAGCGCGACGTGGTCAACACCATGGGATCGATCAAGCACCAGAGCACGCTCGACCTCCACGGGGACACCGCCTTGCGTTTCGGCGCGACCGGCATCGTCACACCCCGGGTGATCACCTACCCCGACACCTTCGACCCACGCGACTTCGAGCCGAACGCGGGCCAGAAGATCCGGCTCGTCTCCGGCAACGAGTTCATGCGCATCGACGGCTGGTACGTGATCACCGAGGCGCGGGTGGTGATCGACGCCGACGGCTCCGACCGGTGCGAGCTGTCCCTGGTACAAGAGGAGTTGTTTGATGAGACGGGCTTCCCTGGTCCGTGAGCCCAACCTGGTGAACCAGCTCGCCGACCTCGAACGCCGCCTGCGCGACATGGAACGCACCCCGCCACGCGGCGGGCGCACCGACCGCTTCCAGTCGGTTGCCGTCTACCCCGGCTCGGCACACCGCTTCCAGGGGCCCGGCTGGGTGGACCTCGCCGAGGTACCGATCTCCGGCATGAACAAACCCGTCCTGCGCGTCGAGGCCCGCCTGTTCTCCGCCCGGGACTGGCAAGTCGAGCTGAAGACGAACACCGGCAAGACCACCCACGACACGGGCGGATACCGGTGCGCCGTGGTCCGCCCCGACGACATGCGGTCCTACGACGTCCCCGGCCTGGGCGCGATCAAGTACCGCACCCTGCGATGGTTCTGGCGCTGGCCCGGCCGCTCCGGCTGGTCCGAAGGCGACGGCGCGGACCGCCTCTTCCTGCGCGGCAACACCCCCGCCACCGACACCTCCAGCGCCTCCTTCTGGGTGCCGACCGTGACGGCCCTGGGCGAGGACGACCTGAGCGACGAGGAGCTGGCGCAGGTCGATAAGGCGCCGCAGTTCATATAGCGCGGTGGATTCCACCGCTTGAAAGGCCCGTCCGGGCGTGACCTGGGCGGGCTTTTCGCATGCTCGAAAGGAGGAGCCCGAACTGGGTTCCTGTAACGCCTTCCTCGCCGAGGCGCGGAAGTGGGCCGACCAGAAGTACAGGGAAGGCCGCAACAACGACACTGTTTTCGGCCGCTGGTACCCCATGAACTGGCAACCGTGGTGCGACATGTTCGTGTCGTACTGTGCCGAGGAGACCGGAAACGCGGCAGCGGTCGGCAAGTTCGCCTACTGCCCCTCGCACGTCGAGTTCTTCAAGAACCGGGGCCAGTGGTACGGGCCGCGGTCGGCGGTGAAGGCCGGCGACGTGGTGTTCTTCCACACCGGCGACGGCATCGCCTACCACGTCGGCATCGTGCTGGCCGACGCCGAGCCGGGGGCCAGCGTACGGACGGTGGAGGGCAACACCTCCAGCGGCAACGCCGGTTCGCAGAACAACGGTGACGGCGTCTACTACCGCACCCGTCCGCGGTCGATGATCCTCGGCTTCGGCCGCCCCGCCTTCACCAGCACCGCTGGCGGCACGACCGGCACCCCGTCCGGCGGGAGCCGCTGGACGGTGAAGCGCGGGCAGACCCTCGGCGCGATCGCTGCACTGTGCGGCACGACCGTTGCAGCGCTGCTTGCCCTCAACCCCGGCGTCAAGGACGCCGACCAGATCAACGAGGGCCAGGAGCTGAACATCCCGGCCACCGCCAAGCCCACCCCCGGCGAAACCTCCAAGCCGACTGAGCCCGACAAAGCCAAGCCGGACGCTGCCCGGGTGAGCATCGACGGCCAGGAGTACGGCCCCGGCGCGTACGGCCCGCACATCACCGCACTGGGCAAGGCCCTGGTGGACAAGGGGTTCGGCCGCCACTACAAGGAAGGGCCCGGCCCCCGCTGGAGCGAGGCGGACCGGCTGGCCTACGCCGAGTACCAGCGCTCCCTCGGCTACACCGGAACGGACGCCGACGGCATCCCCGGCCCCGCCTCACTGCACAAGCTGCTGACCCCGGCCCCCGCGAAGCCCAAGCCCGCGCCCGTGAACCCGGCACCGGCCAAACCGGATCAGCCCCAGCCCGCCAAGCCGGCCACACCCCCGGAGAAGGACAGGCCCTCGCCGACCGACCCGATGGGCGAGGGCCTGTGGACGATGGAGAAGAACGCGGACGGCTCCATCACCTTCCGCCCCGTCAGGCCCGCCTCGAAGAAGGAAGCCGCCCGCGCCGAGCTGGTGCGCGCCGTGCCCGAGGCGGTGACGGCGGCGTGAACGAACGCGACTCCCTCGGCGTCAGCATCTCCGCACGCGAGATCTACGACCAGATCGTCGGCCTGCGCGACGACGTACGGGGCCTGACCCAGACACAGACCACCACGGCCGCCGAGCTGGCCGACCATGAGACACGGCTACGGGCCATCGAACGATGGAAGTACGCGGCCCCGCTGGCGGGCGTCTCCGCCCTCGGCGCGGTCGTCGCCGAAGCCGTCCGCGTGACCGGAAGGGCATGACCATGAGAGACGACATCCGCGACAATCCCGTGATGGTCCGCGCCGCCGTCGTGGCGGCTCTCTCGCTCCTCGGAGCGTGGGTTCCCGCCCTCGCCGGCATCGAGCACACCGAACCCACGGTCGGGGCCCTCGTCGCCGGCGTGACCCTCCTCCTGGGCCGCGGCGCACGAGCCCGGGTCACCCCCAACCACCGTGCTGTGCTCCGCGAGGAAGCCGAGGCCATCCTGGGCGCCCAGGCGGCCCGCCCGGCCGAGGACCAGACGGTGCTCCTGCCCGCCTTCTCGAAGAAGGACCAGGAACGGGGCCGGCTCGGCTGAACCTGTACCCCTCCCGAACTCAACCCCTCTGCCAACGACGGAGGGTGAGGAGTGCAGGGAATCGGGATCATCGGCCGGGCGCGCAGCGGCAAGGACACCGTGGCCGCCCGGCTGGTCGAAGCGCACGGATTTCAGCGCATGGCGCTGGCCGACCCGCTCAAGGACATGGCCCTCGGGGTAGACCCCGTGATCTGCTACGAGGCAGCACAGCTCGGGTACCGCCCCGTGCACCTCGCCGAGGCGGTACGGGAATCCGGCTGGGAGACAGTCAAGGAGCGACATCCCGAGGCCCGCTGCTTCCTGCAGCGGCTCGGCACGGAAGGCGTGCGGGAGCACGTCAGCGCCAGCCACTGGGTGGACGCGCTGATCAACCAGGCCGAAGCGGTACGGCTGGCAGGGGACGGGCGCCCCGTCGTCGTGCCGGACGTCCGCTTCGACAACGAGGTCCGCGCCCTCGAAGCGCGAGGTTTCACCGTCTGGGCTGTCGAGCGAGCCGGCGTCAGCTTCATGGCGCACCAGTCAGAACAACTACCCCTAAAAGTGGGCGAGTTGACGATTTCAAATAACGGAACCCTTGCCGACCTCTACCGCCAGGTGGATGCAGCAATGGCGCGCACGAGGGAATACAAATGCGATACGCACTGATCAAGCTACTCCGGGCGGTCCCCGCCGAGAACGTACTGAACACCGTGGACGAGCGTCCGCAGGCCACGGTGACACCGTGCGAGCTGCGCGAGCAGCGCGCGGCGGACGCCCGAGTACGCGCCGAGGTGCTCGGCTACCGGGACGGCGTGCCGTCCATCAATCGGGCTCGCTGACGCTCCCCCTGCCCCCGTGGCCGGTCTCCGGATCGGTCGTGGGGGCCATTTTCGTTTCCTGGTTGGTACGTCCCAGCCTCTGAAGGAGCGCGGTTGTCAAAACCGTCGGGGCACCGATGTCACTGCGGGTTCGAATCCCACAGTCTCCGCCGAGACCAGCGTAGGCGCTGGTCAGAATGGGTGCCCCGAGTTGGGGCGACCCTTTCGCACTGTTGGTCTGTCTCACTCCGTGCCGTCGGATTCCCACTGCTGATCAGCGAGTGTGGACCAGACGTGGACAAGGTTCGGCGTCAGATCAGAAGATGGCAGGACCGGCTGGGACCGACGTCCAGTCAAGGACGTTTGGGAGGGAGGTTCCCCGGATCCACGCGTCCAGCGCGCTCCGCCCTATGGGAGCTATCTTCTGCTGGATCGCGTATTCCAAGGCACGTTTAGTGAAGCTGCCGGGGGTGACGACGGCTGGGAGGTCGGCGTGATGGATTTGACGGGCGGTCCCCCCGAGCTTGGCGACATCCTCAAAACCGACGGATCCACGAACGTAGCGTTTGCAATCGAAGACAAACCGGTACCCATCTGCCCTCTCAGCGATCACGTCCGCTCCCCGGTCGCCCGGCCGCCCATGCTCCTGTACTAGGCGAAGGCCGTCGCGATAACACAGATCAGCAACCAAACGCTCGAACTCCTGCGGAGTGAGCTCTTCCGCATCCTTTGCGCTGCGCACAGTTCGCAGACTGTAGAGCGGGGCGTCGACTGCTCCTTTCCCTCTCCCTGCCAAGATCCACAAATCGTTGGGTTGGCACAGCACTCTTATAGGGCTGCTGGCCTTGTGGGGCACGGTCGAATCCGCGATGTACTTTTCCAGATGCACTGCGATGCCGAGCCAAGGAGTGCTGCTATCTGACATCTCACACGCGGAGGTGACGCGCCACACGCTTCCTGAGTAGTAGACACACACGGGTGGCCAGATCTGAGTTAGAGCGCGGGAGGGCACAGTATGGACGCTGCCGGGATCGATCCATCGGTCCGTGCAGTCCTCACGGCGACTATGGAGCCCGAATGAACGCTTGGTATCGACCTCTGGCATCCAATCGCCGGGCCTTGGCTCACCCTCTGCCCCAATGGGGCGGCCACAGATGAGGCAGTCTCCAGACCGCCTCATCTGGTGATCGCTGAACTCGCCAGACCGCAGGTTGGCCATCTTTCCCCCTCTTGATCACGCTGCTCTTGGCGAGGATATCCGCGAGGACTGACAGGCCAGCGCCGTGATCAATCTGAGGTTCACCAGCGCCAACCAGCGCCCTTGCGCCAGCCGTTGTCAGTCATGCTGGCCTCCGTTGGCTCCCTTCAGAGCCAACTCAAGGACAGGGGGCGGGGCTTTCGTGTACCTGGGGTGTCGACCACTTTCCGTCCACATGCGAGCAGCACAGAGTGACGATCGGAGGCTTGATCACGCTCGGAGAAGCTAGAAAACGGCTTCTCGAACCTTCTTTTCCTACGTGTGCATGAGGAAAGAAGGTTCCTGAAGCAGGTCTTCTGCTTCCTTGTCATCCACGCTGTACCCCTCCCGAACTCAAGCCCTCCGCAGACGACAACCCCCGCCGCGGCGGGGAGGGCGGAGAGGTACGGATGGCAGGCGCGAACACGATCATGCGGGGCGGCTCACGGTTCTACGTGGAGCCCGAGAGCGGCATCAAGGCCCCCGGCGTCACGAGCATCATTTCGTGTCTCCCCAAGCCGTTCCTGGCCTTCTGGCAGGCCAAGATGACGGCCGAGTGCGCCGTGCAGAACCTCGGCTCCGTGGTGGGCCTGGCGCTGAACGACGCGGACGGGGCGATCGACTATCTCAAGGGCGCGGCGCGGCGGTACACGCAGCAGCGCGCGGCCCTCGGCTCGGATGCCCACGACCTCTTCGAGCGCCTGGCGCGCGGTGAGACGGTGCGCCGAGTCCACCCCGACCTTGAACCGTACCGGGCGCATTTCGCGGAGTTCCTTGACCGTGCGCAGCCGGAATTCCTGCGCATGGAAGACGTGGCGTGGAGCGACCGGCACACCTATGCCGGCTCCTTCGATGCCATCTGCCGTATCGACGGCGAGACCGTGATGCTCGACTACAAGACGTCGAAGGACACCTACGCGGACGTGTCCCTCCAGCTCACGGCCTACGCGCGGGCGGATCACATCATCGACGCCGAGGGCGAGAAGCACCCCATGCCGCAGTGCGACGCGGGCGCGGTGCTGCACGTGACCGCCGACCAGTGGGCCCTCAAGCCGGTGGAGATCTCGGACGAGGTGTTCGAGCACTTCCTGGCGCTGCGCAAGACGTTCGACTGGGAGCGCGAGCGGTCGAAGGCGGTCATCGGCAAGCCCGTGATGTCCGGCGGCTCCACCCTGGTCACCGGTACCCAGCGCAGGGCCCGGTGACATCCGAGCCCGCTGTGGTCGTGGCCCTGGTCGCAGCCGTACTGCTGTGGGCCCTGCTGCCCCGGCGCTGAGTGGCTGTACCCCGCCCGAACTCAAGTCCTCCGAGAGGGAGGCGCGCAGGCCCGGCTGAGCCGTTGACCGCGCCTTTCTCCGCTCTCAATCAACGCAGTACAGAGCACGGAGACTTACTTGAGCCTGCGCATTTTCGAGACCGACCCCGAGAGCCGGCCGAAGCCGCGTTTCAGCAGCGACACGGTGGGGCGCTTCCGGTCGGGCCGGATGGCGGGCAACCGCCCGGAATCGCTGAGCACCTGGCGCGTGACGACCGGAGACCCCGAGGTCGCCGACGCCATCGCCAAGGCGTACGGCGGCTCCCCGGAGGCGTGGGAGACCTCCGCCGAGGACGGCCTGGAAGTCGTCACCGAAGCCGAGTCCGTGAAGATCATCATCGACGGCACGCACACCGTCCGTTCCCGCATGGTGCTGTGGGGCCGGCAGGGCCCCATCCACGAGTGCGACGGCGTCGAATTCCTCAGCCCCGAGGAAGACAGGGGCCAGCCGTGCGGCTGCCCCGCGCTGCTGGCGGACCGCAAGGCAGCGGCCAAGACCGGGCGGGGCCCGGCACCCTCGGTCGAAGTCACGTTCCGCCTCGCCTCCGATCCCGACCTCGGGCGCTTCCGGTTCGTCTCCGGCTCGTGGGAGCTGGTGAAGGTCCTGCACGAGATCGAGAACAAGCTGGACCAGGTGGGCGGCCCCGCGCTGTGCACGCTCCGGCTCGAACTCGTCGAGTTCCAGACCAAGAGCGGCATCGACGTGCGTTACCGCAAGCCCGTGATCGACGTCCACAAGCCCGCCCCCGTGGCCGACGAGGCCCCGTTCTGACACCCACTGGTGGATTCCCCCCTGGGCCCGCCGGTGACATGACCGCGGCGGGTCTCCAGTCCTCAAGTTACTCATGGAGAAAGTCAGGTTGAGCACCACCACGCTCCCGCGCCGCATGCTGACGGCCGAGGAGATCATGCGGTTCCCCTTCCGTCAGGACCTGCTGCCCGGCATGGCGGACCTGCACCCCTCCACCGGCACCGGCAACAGCTCCGCCAAGCTCAACGAGGCCAAGGTGCGGGCCATCCGGTCGGCCGCCGCAGCCGGCGCGCACCTGGCAGCCCTGGGCCACGCGTTCGGGATCTCCGAGCGGGCGGCACGCCACATCGTGGACGGCACGAGCTGGCGGCACGTCCGGTAGTGGCGAACGCGCACAAGGCCAAGGGCACGGCCTGGGAATCGGCCCTGCGCGGCTACCTCAACGAGGGGCTGACCGACCGCAATGCCCAGGTACGCCGCAACGTGCAGACAGGCGTCAACGACATCGGCGACCTGGACGCCTACCCCTTCACCGGCGAAGCGAAGGCGGTCAAGGCGTACGACCTCGCCGACTTCGTGGAGCAGGCCAACCGCGAGGCCCGCAACGCCCAGATGCCGTTCGGTGTCGCGCTGATCAAGCGACCGCGCAAGGGCGTCGGCGACGGCTACGCCGTGATGGACGTGCGCACTTTCCGCCGGGTCCGGGCCCGGCTTCTGGGGGTCGATACCCCCGACGACTGAGGAGAGAGAAAGCAAGTGGAGTTCCGTTCGATCCTGGCGCGCTTCGAGGACGTCTCGGAACATGCAGACGGCGGGTACCTGGCCCGGTGCGCCGGCCACCCCGACAGCCGCCCCTCCCTGCGCATCTGGCGCGGCGAGGACCACAAGGTCCGCATGACCTGCCGGGCGAACTGCCCGACGGAGCACGTGCTGAAGGCCGCGGACCTGACCTTCGCCGACCTCTTCGACGCCGAAGGGGAGGGCCTGACCGTAGCGGCGCAGCGGCCGTCCCCCGTGGGCCCGGCAGAGGTCGCCGGCCTTCGGGTGTGGCTGGACGAGCGGATGATGGCCGCCGGCGACCGTGTGTACGGCTACGTGGCCGAGCGCTTCGGGCTGACCGCGCAGCAGGCGCAGACGCTGGAGCTGGGCGAGTGGCAACCGGCCGCGGAGTACCCGGAGTTCATCTCCGACACCTTCGCCCGCTTCCCTCGCCTGGTCGTCCCCCTCATCGGATTCGACGGCGTCGCACGCGGGGCACAGGGCCGTGACATCTCGGGCCGCTGCCCGGCGCGCTGGGTGTCGCTCGCCAACATCGACGGCGGCACCTGGGCCAAGTACGGGGTGTTCAAGGGCGGTGCCGGCTTCGACACCGTCATCATCACCGAAGGTCCCTCGGACGCCCTGACGGCCGCCGCGGCCGGCTACGACGCGGTGGCCGTGCGCGGGGCGGGCCTGGCCCGCAACGAGGTTCTGGTGGCCGAGCTGGCGGCGGGCCTGGGTGACCGTGACGTCGTCCTGGCCGGCGACCGCGACCGCGCGGGGGACTCCTTCACCGACGACCTCGCGCATGCCCTGGCACGGGCCGGTGTGATGGTTCGCCGTCTCGACGGCATCCCGGAGGGCCTGGACCTGACGGAGTGGCGGGAAGCGGACCCGGAAGCGTTCGCAGGCAGGCTGCACCGAGCCGTACGGGCGGCACAGCCGGTCAAGACCGCCGAGCCCGAGCCGGCCGCCGCACCGGCCGGTGGGGAGAGCCCCCGGCCGCTTCCGCTGACCGACCTCGGCAACGCCGAGCGCCTTTACCAAAAACTCGGCGGACACGTCCGCATGGTTCCCGGGGCGGGTGTTTTCAAATGGGAGGGCCGCAAGTGGGCGCAGGTGCCGACCGAGGCCCTGTACGCCGATGTGCGCGCCGTCATCAAGGAAATGGCCGCCGAGCCCGGACACGCCAACCCCGATGCGCTGGCGAAGTGGACAAGCCTTTCCCAGGGAGCACAGCGCGTGCGGGGGATGGTGGACATGCTGTCCTCCATCCCTGGTGTCTACGCGAGCGTGGAACAGTTTGACGCCGACCCGCGCCAACTCGCCTTCCGCAACGGAATGGTGGACCTGGCAACGGGCCAACTGCGTGACCATCAGCCCCAGGACATGAACACGTTCTACGTGGATGTGGACTTCAACCCGCAGGCCACGGCTCCCCGGTGGGAACGGTTCCTGCGGGAATGCCACCCGGACAGCGAGGCCATGCCGGGATTCCTGCAAGAGCTGACCGGATACGGGCTTTCGGGCCATTCGGTAGAACGCTGCTTTGTCATGCATGTGGGCCCCACGACCAATGGAAAGACCACGTTCACGGCGACGCTTGAGGATGTTTTCGGCGCTGCCGCACACCGCGTAGATGCCTCGCTTTTCCAGCGTCGGCGGGAGTCGGGCGGGCCGCGCGCGGACATCGTCGGCCTGCGCGGCAAGCGGCTGGTGATCAGCTCGGAGTGGCCGGCGTCCATGCCGCTGGACCAAGCCCTGATGAAGGCGATCACCGGTGACCAGACCATCAGTGCGCGCGGTGTCTATGCCCGCAACGAGATCGTCTTCCGCCCTACCTGCCTGGTGCAGGTGGACACGAATTACTGCCCGGATGTGGATGCGACCGATGCCGCGCTGTGGCAGCGCGTCCGGGTCATCCCATGGGAGCAGGATTTCCGGGGCCGCGAGGACCGGCACCTTCAGTCCGCGCTCCGGCGCGAGCGCGAAGGAATCGCCGCTTGGGCGGTGGCCGGGGCGGTCCGCTGGTTCGAAAAGCATGAAGCCGGAAAGGGTCTGGACTTCCCCTCGGCCGTCGAGACGCGGACGGCCCACTACCGCGATGCCTCGCACCCGCTGTCCGGATTCATCGGCGAGGAATTCAGCGTGGAGTCCGGCGCTTTCACGAGCCGGCCGGTGACGTGGGAGCGATATCGCACCTGGGTCGAGGAGTGCGGCATCAAGCATCCCATGACCCGCAACCGGTTCTACGACGCCGTGCGGTCATTCCCCGGCGTGACGGAAGGTCAAGGCACGGGAGCCGACAAGGGGCAGCGCGGATTCCGCAATCTCCTGGACCTCTCCAAACCCGCACAGCGGGGCTCCGGAATCTTCGGGGGCGATAACTAAAGGAAAGACGTTTTGCGCACGCACGGGTATCAGTTGGCCGGCGAGCCGGTCGAAATTCACGTGGTGGAAGACGCCCGGGACGTGCGGGAATTCGAGGACTGGGCGGCTCGCCAGATCATGGCGGGCTGCCCAGTCGCCTTCGACACCGAGACCACCGGCCTGGACATCTACAGCACCGGCTACCGGCTGCGCCTCGCGCAGTTCGGCGACAGCCGCACCGCATGGGTCCTGCCGGTGGAGCGCGGCCGGCTCTTCGCTGATGCCGCGCGTCGCGTCCTGCGGGACCTGCCGCGCATCGTCATCCACCACGCCGCGTTCGACTGGCTCGTGGCGGACAGGTGCCTCGGCGTCCGCCTGGAGCAGCTGTACCCGCGCACCGCGGACACGAAGATCATGGCCACCCTGGTGGACCCGCGCCAGGTCCAGGAGGGCGGTGTCGGGACCGGGCTCAAGGCGCTCTCCGCGCACTACATCGACCCGGCCGCGCCGGACACCCAAGAAGATCTGACCGGCATCTTCCGGTCGCTGAAGCTCACCAAGGCCGAGGGCTTCGCCAACATCCCCTTGGACCACCCAACCTACGAAACCTATGCGGGACTTGACGTTCTGCTCACCTCGCGGCTGCTGGAAGCGCTGGAGCGCGTGCACACCGAGCTGGGCATCCGCCCGGCGCTGCTGGAATACGAGCACCGAATAGCGTTCATCTGCGCGCACATGCAGCGCACGGGCCTGGTGTGCGACGCCGAGTACACGAAGGCTTTGTCCGGTCGGCTGGGCGAACAGTCCGAGCAGTACGAGCACAAGGCCCGGCGCTACGGCGTCGAGTCGATCAACTCGCCCAAGCAGGTCGCGGACGCCCTGCTCGGCATGGGCGAAGCGCTCACCGAGCGGACCGCCGGCGGCGCGCTCCGGGTCGACAAGCCGGTCCTGCTGGCCCTGGCCGACCTCGATTCCTCGTGGGAACGCATCGGTGCCCGGACGCCCAACCCCCTGGCCGATGCGGTGATCCGCTCCAAGCGGGCGGGCAAGTGGAAGTCGGCGTACGCCCAAACGTTCCTGGAAACGCTGGACGCCTCCGGACGTGTGCACCCGTTCATCCACTCACTGGCCGCACGGACGGGCCGCATGTCGATCACCCGCCCCGCGCTGCAAACACTCCCGGGGCGGGACGTGATGATCCGCCGAGCCATCCTCGCCGACGAAGGGCACGTGATGATCTCGTGCGACTTCGACGCGGTCGAAATGCGGGTCATGGCAGCCCTGGCCGACGTCAAGCGCATGAAGACCGCCATCCTCGCCGGCGAGGACCTGCACAGCTACACGCGGTCGCTGGTCTACGGGGACGTGGACGACCCCGGCGGGCACCTGCGGGCGCTGTGCAAGGGCATCGGGTTCGGGAAGATCTTCGGCGGCGGAGCGTCCGGCGTGGCACGCATGACGGGCGCGGACGAAGACTCCGTCCGGTTCGCGATGCGGATGTACGACCGCGTGTTCCCGGAGATCAAGCGGGCCTCGAACGTGTGGCAGCGCGAAGCGGCGGCGAACGGCATGATCACCAAGACCGTGACCGGCCGCCGGCTCCCGCTCGACCGCGACCGCACGTACGCCGTCGTGAACTACCAGGTCCAGTCAGCGGCCAGGGACTGCCTGGGACAAGCCCTGTGCGACATGCACGACGCGGGCCTCCTCGAATTCCTCCGGCTCCCGGTGCATGACGAGGTACTGGCCTCCGCGCCGGCCGGGGAAGCCGAAGGGGTTGCGCGCGGCATTGAGAAAGCAATGAATTTCGATCTCTACGGCGTGCCGATCACGGCGAGCGCGGATATCGGCAAGCGATCTTGGGGCAGCCTCAAGGGCGGCGACTACTGAGGAGGTGAACGGGTGAGCGTCAAGCCGTGCCGCGAATGCGGCGACCTGCTGCCGCTGGCCCGGTTCCCCCGGCACCGCTCCAGCGCGGACGGCCGCACCACCCGCTGCCTGGCCTGCACGGCGGCCCGCAGGAAGAGGGCCCGCGACCCCGCACGCGAGCGTGAGCGCCGCCTGTGGCGGGCGTACGGGATCACCGGGGAGGACTACCGGACGATGGGGGCCGCACAGGGCTGGCGCTGCCTGGTCTGCGGCGACCGGCCCCCAATCGGCGGCAGGCTCGTGGTCGATCACGACCACGTGTCCGGCCTGCCCCGCGGACTGCTGCACTCGACGTGCAACGCGGCGCTGGGACTGCTGGCCGACAATCCTGCAGTCCTGGAAGCGGCTGCGGTCTACCTGTCGCGCACGGCTGATCTCCGAGCCCAGGTGCACGGCTGATCAGGGCCCTGACTGCGTGCAGTGCTGGAATCCACCCGTGGCCTGGTCACGCGGAGATAACGCCGGGAGATCAACTCTCCTGCCCGAGGCGGAGCCCGGCCGCAAGGTGAGGGATGCCGAAATATGTAGGCCATCATTCCCGCGCAGGATTTACGCCTGAAAAGTGGACTAGACCACTCGTGGCGGGTTTAAGTACCTGAAACCCAAAACGGCAGAGAAAGGATGAGGGCCGTGCAATGTGCAGCTTCCTGGCACGGCGCATTGTTGTTCATCGTTCTCCTCGCCCTTTGGGCGAGGTCGTACCCGTCGGTGGCCGACGGCTTCCAGTTCGCTGCCGCAGTGTGCGTCTACCGGCCTCCCGTGGCCTTCTGGCCGGCGGTTGTGGTCCTCGTGCCGGCCGCCTGCCGGCGGGTGCACCGTCGCTTGGTCGCCGCGCGCGCTGCGTCCCGCATCGCCCTCGTGGCCGCGGCCGTCCGCCGCAGATCAACAGCCGCCAACTACCGCCGCCTCGCGACCCCTTGCCCCTGCGCCTGACGCGCAGGACTTCCCTTTGAGCCCCTGCGCTGACCACAGCGCAGGGGCCTTTCTGTAACCAGTCACGTCCCCGCCCGGCTAACCCGCCGTACGGGGGCTTCGTCATGCCCTTTTTCGGCCCTTCGCCGGGCGCTTTCGCCGGGTTTGTACCCAACCCGAACTCAAGCCCGGCGGAGAACCGAACAAGGAGCACGACCCTTGCGTACCACCATCTCGGCCGAGCAGATCACCGCCGCACAGAACGGTGACGCTTCCGCTGCCGAACACATCCTCAACGAACTCGAGGGTGCGGCCGTGAAGATCGCAGCAGACCGGGCCGTTCGCACAACCGGCGGTACCTGCATGCGCGACGACCTCATGCAGGACGCACGCCTCGCGTTCTGGCGCGCCATCCAGGACTGGGACGCCGAGACCGACAATGCGGCCGAGTTCACCACGTACGCGTTCCAGCGAGCGAAGCTCGACGCCCACCGCTCCGCCCTGCGCGCATCCGTCCCCGGAATCGGCGACGTGGCGCGGGCCGCCTTCGCCGCAGCCCTGGGGCAGTGCGGCGGCGACTACGCAGAGGCCGTCCGGATCGTCACGACGCTGGAGGATCCCGAGCGCCGGCTGTCCCCGGAGTACGCCGCCCTTGTCCGGACCGCTTTCGAAGGGCCGGAGCGAATAGACGCCAGCCCCCGCACCGCGGGCGAGGTGGCAGCCCTCCCCGCGCCCGTCTCGGAATACACCAGCGGCGACAAGTGGGCCGAACACCAAGGCGAGTTGCCCGACACCATGTGCCACCCGCTCGACCTCTCGCGCGACGCCGTCCGCTGCCGCGGAGTGGCCACCACCGGCAAGGGCGTGCAGAAGGGCAGCAAGCGGCGCGAGCGCATCCACACAGGCCAGCCGCTCGGCCAGGGCAAGGGCAACGCCTGGCGCGAAGTCGGGGCCCTGGTGGACCGGGATGCCGACCGCGAGATGCACGAGCGCTCGGTGGCCGTCGGTCACGTGATCGCCGGCCGCGTCGCCGACCTCCTTTCCCCGGCCGAGCGGGAAGTCGTCTCCGTCGCCTACGGCACGGCCTACGCCTACAACGAAGCCACCGCCAAGGGCACCCCGGACCTGCACGCCGCGGCGAACACGCTCGGCAAGACCCACAACACCGTGAACGTGACCTTGAAAAGGGCCCGCGCCAAGCTGCGCAAGGCCCGGGAAGTGGGCCACATCTGACCATCGAAAGAGATCACTTGAGCCGCCACCTCACCCCCGAGGACGCAGCCCTTGCCGGTGCCTCGGTACTGGACGGCCCCGACTGGACGGCCTGGGAGGAAACCGCCCCGGCCGCCGAAGAGCGCGAGACCTGAACCCCGCCGCCCCGGCGGCCGGCACAACGCAGAACGAGGAGAGAGAACATGCAGGAGAAGACCGAGACCAGGGCCACCCTCAAGGTACGCGCCGGCCGGATCACCGGCCTCATAGCCGACGGCGAGCGCACCTCGGTACGCCTCCACGTCGCCGACGGCAAGGGCCCCGCGTGGCTGTCCGCGGCCGACATGCGCAAGCTGGCCGGCTGGCTCACCGAGAAGGCCGTCCGCATCGAGATGTACGAAGCCGACCAGGAGCGTCACAGCCGCGGAGAGACCGTCCGCATCCGCGAGCGCCTGACCGCTGGCACCCCCGCCGCTGACCGCCCCTGCCCTGAAGAGAGAACACCGTGGGACACCGCTTCGACTGCAAGGCCACCCCCTCCGACTACCTGACCGTGCTCCTGGACTCCGACGGCGATATCGCCCTCACGGTCCACGAGTTCAAGCAGACCCCCCGCATGATCTACCTCGGCGCGGAAGCAGCCGACGAACTGGCCGAGCTGCTGGCCGACCTCGCCGACCGCGCATCCGCACCCGGCAAGGAGCACGTGGACAGCATCACGGCAGCACTCAACCGCGAGGGCCTGGCCATCGAGCGCGACCCCGCCCCGGCCGAAGCGGACACCATCCCTGTCAGCCCCGCAGACACGCAGTCACTCCCGATCTTCGGGCTCGACGACCCCACGCTGACCGGCCCGGCCGACTCTCCCAAGGACGAGACGGCGAAGAGCACAGAGGAACAGCAGAACCCGGACTCGACGGCGGGCGACGCCACCCCCGCCCCGGCCGGGACGTTCGCTGACGCCGTGCTGCCGCAGCCGACCACCGTCTCCGCCGAGCGCGCGTACGTACGAGCCCGTGAACTCCTCCAGCAGGGAGACACCCCGTTCACGCACGCCGCCGTTCTCGACCTCGCGCGATACCTCACCGAGGCCGCCTAGCCACCGGTGAGCCAACCCGGGCTGACCGGTAAGCAACGAAGGAAGATAGTTGATCAAACACAGACGGATGGCCGCCGTGGTGACGGGCCTTGCGATACCCGGAGCGGTCACCAGCACCGCCCACGCCGCACCGCAGACCCCTGTGGCGACGACCTACGCCGGCGGCTCCGGGACGGTAACGCCGACGACGACCAGCACGACCGAGGCCACACAGAAGGACCGGCCGGTCGGCAAGAAGGCCACGCGCACCGTGCGCGAGGGCGACACTCTCTGGGACATCGCCGCCGAGGAACTGGGCAAGGCCGAGGACTGGCGGCGCCTGTACGGAGGCAACCGTGACAAGGTCACCGACCCGGACCTGATCTTCCCCGGGCAGCAGCTCCGCGTGGACGCCGCCGCCCCCAAGGCGAAACCGCCCAAAAAGAAGCCGACGACGCCGTCCCCCGAGGCCGCCCCGCCGGCGTCGAAGAAGGAACGGGCGCGTACCTACGCCGACAACCTGGACGGATGGATCGAGCAGGCCCGCGAGGAGCTGCGTAAGAACGGCGACCTGGTCCCGTCTGCGGCTGCGATCAAGGCTCGCGTGATGATCGAGTCCGGCGGCAACCCGAGGGCCATCAATCTCACGGACTCCAACGCTCGGGCGGGCACCCCGTCCAAGGGCCTGATCCAGACCATCGACCCGACGTTCCAGGCGTACCGGCTCAAGCACCTCGCCAATGATCCGTACGACGCCGTGGCCAACCTCGTGGCCGGCGTCCGGTACGCCAACGCCACCTACGGAAGCTTCGAAAAGATCGCCTACCGCAACGGCGGATACTGAGCGGTACCCACTTGTCGCGATGACAGCGTGACAGTGTCACAACCCCGGCCGAGCCCCAGGTTCGGTCGGGGGATTTTCTTGTTTCATGGGTACGCGAATAAGGCTTTCTTGGGCTCCTTGCCTGTTTAACAAACCGAACACATCGGTTAAGGGCCATAAACTACTATCATTTTCGCTTTTCCTGTGAGGCGAGTAATGATGGATGGGTGAGCGCTCGAATATCGGGGGCAAACGCTTGGCTGGAGCTGCAAGTCCCCCAAGAAGGCGCGGGAGGCTGGCGCACGGCACGGCTGTGGCGTCTCCACGGTGAGCCTGTCGCGCTCGCCTTCGAAGCCCGCTCACTCGACGAAGTGGGCCAGGTGCTCCGGCGCTACGGCACACTCGTGAAGCGGCTGTTCGAACTCCCCGACAGGCCCTTCGGAACCCCCGCGTATTACAGGATGCTGTGCCGCGCCGGCGAGGACGGAGCACTTCTCGCCCTGATGGTCTGGGCCCTGGGCGACGGAGGGCACTATGAGCCGACCGCGTTCGAGTGGGTCACGGACGACGCGTCGGCGCTACCACCGGCCAGTGCGTGAACGATCAGAGAGTGACCTGGGACTGGCGACATGTCACACAGCGTGGGCATCCAGAAGCTCGCGGACTCCTGGGTTCGTGCGGTGAGGTTCGAATCGGTGGAAGGTCCCGCGGACCCAGTCGTTCAGGCGCGGGGATGCTGTGTGGTGGCTCAGCGTCGCGGCGCGGCCAGCCGATGCTGTTGCCTCGTCAAGGGCTCCTGCATCCAGATAGGAACCTGCCAGCCAGCACGCGTAAAGCCCGACCTCGCGGGCGTGTGAGTCGTCGTACGGGGCCGTCAGGCCTTCCAGGATCGGGACGGCCTTCTTCGACTGGTGCAGTTCTGCCCAGCATCGGCCGGCCATGATCTCCGACTCGTCCCTGTTGATCCAATAGACCGTGTCCGGCTCCTCCACCCGATCCGTATCGCGCTGATCATGTGCTCGCTCCGACAGCCCGATGGCTCGATCGACTCCGGAGGCATCTCCCGTGCGGGCACACGCCCATGCGAGCCGGTCTGCCAGGACCACGCGGACGGCAGGCAGGGCGTCGCGGGGCGCGTTTGCCAGAGATGCCTCGGCCATGGCGACGCCTTCGCGCGGGTCGGCCCCGGACGCCGTCAGGTACGACAGCTCTGAGAGGGCCGTCGAGCCCAAGGTGTCGTTCCCTGCCTGATTCGCAGTGCTCGCTGCGGCCAGCGCGTACTTGCGGGCCTGCGGGATGCGCCCGGCGTCGAAAGCGGTCCACGAAGCGAACTGGTACAGCTCGGCAAGCGCGCTCAGAAGGCTCCGCGCTACGGACTCCGTGTAGGAACCGTGAGCTGCCATCCCGGCAAGGGTGTCGATCTCGGCGACGACCTTCGGGTAGACGGACACGCCGCCGCTGTAGTCGTCCAGCCTGCGCAGCGCTGCCAATCGCTTGCCTGCGCGGACGACGTCAGCACGGCCAATGCGGCGGCCTTGCGCCATGGCTGAGGGGGCGGACAGTGCGATGCCGGCGACAGTCCCGGCTCCAAGGAATGCCCTACGGTCCACAGGAGGCACCAGCCCTTCCAGGTCAAGAACATCCGCATCAGGCGCGGGAGATTC
This sequence comes from Streptoverticillium olivoreticuli subsp. olivoreticuli, assembly GCF_003391135.1. Classification (GTDB taxonomy): domain Bacteria; phylum Actinomycetota; class Actinomycetes; order Streptomycetales; family Streptomycetaceae; genus Streptomyces; species Streptomyces blastmyceticus. Next base: position 1,573,003 of record NZ_CP031455.1, read on the forward strand.
ACCGTAACCGGAGAGGTCCGCCCCAAGCACCTGTTCGAGGTAGGGCAACCAGTCCTCCGGGTGCCGGATGCCCTTCTCCCATCGGTAAACGTAGTGGCCGGTGCACGTGCCCTGCGTCTTGGCTGAACCGACGCCCCAGCGGGCGACGTTGAGTTTGCGCGCTAGCGCGGCCTGGGAGAGGTGCCGCGCATCGCGCAGTTCACGGATCTTCTCGCCGAGGGTCATGGGCCTCCCCTTTGGGCTCCTGGCATACAAGAGGCATACAGATGGCCTACACCCTGGCACCTATCCACTTGCCCATACCAGGCGTTGACTGAACATCAGCCTTCGTGATGTTGGAGGAAACGTCGATGACTTACCGCACCGGGGTGTTGGTGATGGACACCCGCCAGGGCAAGCTCGGAGAGGTCATGGAGGAGCGGCTTTCGAGGGTGTGGCTCCGCCCGCCCCACGGGGGACGTGAGTGGGACTGCCTGCCGGACGACCTTCGGCTGGCCACCAAGGCCGAGCGAGCCGCGTCGGGGGTCGGAAGCTGATGCTGGCCTGCCCGGAATGTGCCGAGCTGGAGAGGGCCAAGGTGGACGCCCGCCACAGGCGCGACATGTCCGAGGTCACAGACATCTTGGTCTTGATCGCCCGGCACAAGAGGACGCGCTGATGAATCGAACGTTCCGGTTCGAGGACTGGACGACGCTCCCCGATCCGAAGGCTTGCGCCGAGTACTCCGTCGAGTGCACCGAATCCGGCTGCGGAGCGGAGTTCAACATCAATGACGACCAGCAGGCCGCCGACTCGTGGATGTACAGGCACACGACGATGACCGGCCATCGCAGTTTTTGGCAGACCTTCGGGCACTCCGTGATCGTCGGCCCCCCGCCGGGGTCGATCGTCGCCGCCCGGGTCGCCGAGCACGAGAGGTCCGTCGAGCGCCAGGACCAGCCGGTTCGGCCTTCCCCCAAACCGGCTCGCTCGACCTCGTAGACCCCTGCCCCTCCGCTGCTCCCCCGAGGAGGGGTAGGTAGAGCCCGCCCGGTTGCCCCACTGTTGGAGGACAGACACGGCGACCGGGCGGGTCAGCAAGCGCACGACGGCACGGGGAGGGTCCCCGCGCCGGTACGGCTTGGTGACGTACTGAGGAGTAGGCCATGCCCGTTCACCGCCCCGCTGTCAGGCACTTCCTCGCCGGTCCCTCCCTGACTCCAGCAGACCTGTCGATGGTCCTGCTCGTGCGCGAGGACGACGGGCAGCCGGACTGCCCCCTGCCGACCGTGACCGTCCGCGAAATCCCGAAGACGGTCCGGGAGATGGCGTCCTTGGGCATCCGGTCCGTGAAGATCTTCGCCGGTAGCCGCATGCGAGACGACCGGGCCTCTCAGGCCACGTCCCCGCACAGCCTGATGGTGCGGTCGATCAAGGCCGTCAAAGGCGAGGAGCCCGAGGTCGCCGTCATGACGGAGACGTGCGTCTGCTCCCACACCAACAGCGGCGAGTGCTACCTCGCGGACGGTCACAGGGTGGACGTCGCGGCGACGGGGGAAGCCCTGGCCGCTCAGGCCGTCACCCAGGCCGAGGCTGGCGCTGACATCGTGGGGCCTGCCTCGATGATCCCTGGCACCATCCGGGCCGTACGGGCGGCGCTCGATGAGTCCGGGCACTTGGATGTCAGCATCATGCCGCACTTGATCTTCGACTCGTCCCTGTACGAGGGCTACAGGGCGACGATGGGAGCGGCACCCGCCTCGGAGACGCGGGCGTTCCAAATCGCTCCGCGCCAAGCCGACCAGGCCGTACGGGCCGGGCTCGACATGGTCGCCGAAGGCGCCGACCTGCTTCTTCTGGAGCCCGCCCTTTTCACGGTCGACACGATGATTCGGCTGCGGGAGGCGGGATGCCCGGCCCCGCTGATGCCCTTCTCCGTCAGCGGCGAGTACAACCGCCTCGCCCCGGCCGGCGAGGACGGCACCCGCGACGTACGGCCCCTGATGGAAGCACTCACCATGCTCAAGAGGAGTGGGGCCGATCGCGTCATCACGTACGGCGCGGTGGAGATCGCCCGTGTTATCTGATGATCTCTGGTCGGATCGCCGCGAGGATGGCTTCCGCCCCCTTGGTAAGGAGTTCGTCCGCGACGCGGCGGCCCAGTCCCTCGGGGTCGCGTACCGAGCCGGAACAGTGGGCGGTGACATGCCGACTTCCGTCGACCGCGGAAACCTGGGCGGAGAGCGTCAGGGTGCCGTCGGGGTGGGCCTTCCCGAAGGCCCCGATGGGCACAGAGCATCCGCCATGCAGCTCGGCCAGCATCGACCGCTCGGCCCTCACCTCCGCGTCCACGATCGCGTTTCCGGTGTCCACGAGGAGCTTGGCGATCTCGCTGTCCTTCCGGACCTGGATGCCCAGGGCGGCCTGTCCAGGGGACGGCGGGAAGACGTCGAGAGGCAGGTGCTCACTGATGTGGGAATCCAAGCCGAGCCGATTGAGGCCGGCGGCGGCGAGAACCACGGCGTCGAGCGCGCCCGGACCCGAGGCACGGGCGAGCCGGGGCGGGACGTTGCCTCGGATCGGGACCATCTCAAGGTCGGGCCGGACGGCCAGGAGCTGACCGATACGGCGCGGAGCACCGGTACCCACGCGAGCACCCTTCGGCAGCCCCTGCAACGTGTTGCCACACAGGGTGTCGCGAGGGTCCTGTCTGCGGCCGGGGGTGGGCATGAGGGCCAGGCCCTCGGGCATAGCGGTCGGCAGATCCTTGAGCGAGTGCACGATGACATCGACTTCGCCGGTCAAGAGAGCCGCTTCCTGGCGGGTGGAGAACGCGCTTCCCCCGCTGCTCCTGGCGACCTGGGCGAGTGTGGGGGTCTTACGGTCCTTGTCGCCGCCTTCCAGGATGGTGCGCTGCTTGAACTCGACGTTGGGGAACTGCCTGCGCATCAAGGCGATCCATTCCCTTACCTGCGCCCTGGCGAGGCGACTAGCGCGTGATCCGACAATCACAGCGGCCATGATTTCAACTTCCCTCCGTGAGTTGGGTGTTGGGCATGCTACCCCCGTTCGGCGATGCCTTTTTCCGACTATTTGTCGGAGCGTTTTCCGACTGCTTGTCGGTATTCGAGAAGGGGGAATGGCGTGACCGCTGAGCGCGTACCGCGCGACCAGTTCGAAGCGTCTCTTCCGCGCACTACGTCATGGGCCGCCGTACTGATACGTGACCACCTCGGACGCGTGCTCATGCTGCACAAAGCCGGAGCCGGCCCCCGCGCCTGGCAGCTCCCCGGAGGTCATCTCGACCACGGCGAGTACCCCTATGACGCCGCTCTCCGAGAGCTGGGTGAAGAAGCGAACGTCGCGCCCGGCAGCCTCCCGCTGCAACTCATCGGCATCGACTTCTCCCTCCCCGCGCACGGCTGGACCGGCAACCGGGCCGCCTACTTCTTCGACGGCGGCCGACTCGAAGTGGAGTACATGGACGCCTGCGTCACACTCTCCGACGAACACGACGATTGGGGCCTACGGGCCATGACGGATTGGCAGACGATGATGAAACCCCCGGACTGGCAGCGCATTCAGTGGCTGGCCGAAGCCGCCGACAAGGGCACAGTCACCTACCTCCACGCGATGGGGCGTGCCTCATGAACACACCCGAGCTGATCCGGATCGGCACGCGCGCCGCCCCCATGGCGGTCTTCCAGGCCGAGCAGGTCGCCGAACTGATCCACAAGCACGCCCCCGACACCCGGACCGAAATCGTCACCCATACGACCGAGGCCGACTTATGGGAGGGCGACCTCGCGAAGCTCGGTGGGAAGGGCCTGTTCACCAAGGCAATCGACCAAATGCTCCAGCGTGGCGACGTCGATGTCGCCGTGCACTGCATGAAGGACGTCCCCGGGGACAAGCCGCTTCCAGAGGGCCTGATCTTTGCCGCCTACCTGCCACGCGAAGAAGTCCACGATGCCGTGCTCTTCCCCAAGGGCTCGGAGTACAGCTCACTCGATGAGCTGCCTCCCGGAGCGACCGTCGCCACCTCGGCTGTGCGCCGCAAGGCTCAGATCCTTCGGGACCGGCCCCACCTCCAGGTGGAGCGCGTGCGCGGCCTCGTCGGCAACCGCGTCGAGAAGCTCGACAAGGGCGACAAGGACTGGAGCGCTATGGTCCTTTCCCTAGCCGGCCTGCGCCGCCTCGGGCTGGAGGACAGGGCCGAACAGATCCTGTCCATTGAGGAGATGATTCCCGCCGTGGGTGCTGGGGTCATCGGTATCGAATGCCGCCGTGACAACGAACCGGTCGCCGGGCTGATGGATCAGCTCAACCACGAGAAGACCATGAAGGAACTCACGGCGGAGCGCGTCATGCTCCACGGCCTCCGAGGGCACTGCAACAGCCCGATCGCTGGCCACTGCGTCACCGGGCCCGACGGCCAGCTCGTCCTGCGCGGCATGGTCTTCACCCGGGAAGGCGCCACGTTCGCCCACGCCCAGCACTGGGGCGAAGACAACAACGACCCCGCCGTGTTGGGTGTGCGCGTCTGCGCTGATCTCCTGCGCCAGGGAGCCCGAGAGCTGATCGAGGGCATCCCTCACTAACCGGTCCACCACACGCTCGACCAACAGGAGCCCCGCAAGGGTTCACGCTGCTCCACGAGGTTCAGCGCACCCACAACCACGTGTACCTCATGGCCCACCGCGCCGAGCGAATCGCTGAGCTGGAAGAGAGGTTCCGGACCTCATAGCGCCCATTCGTTGCGGAGCCGAAGCCCCGCCTGCGCGCTTCTCCCCCGAGGCGCGCGGGCGGGGTGCCCAGTTCTGGCGCTACCGGCAGACGAAGCCGCCCGACTCCCGGACCCTGCCGCTGCGGGAGTCAATGGCGACCCAGAAATCTGGGCGGAAGGATGGGTCATAAGTGCCGCGTATATGGAGCACCTGGGTCTGCCCCGACTCCAGCACGCCCGAGGACGGTTCGAGCCTCACCCCGCGCGCGATGTTGGCGCTGGTATCGGGGGAGATCGGGTTATCGTTCTCGGTTCCCCGCGGCTCGAAGTCAACAGCGACGGCTTTCCAGCGGGCCCGCCCGTAGTGCGCTTGGAGCGTAATGTCGGCGTGGATGTCGCCGCATGACACGAAGGTGAGGCCCTTGCCGTTCGTGTAGAGCGGGCTGATACGGATGCTGCCAGCCTGGCCGGGGGCATCGTCGGTCGTGACGGAGGGGCTGGGTGGTTTCTTCGGTGTCGGGGACGTTTTTGACGGATGGGGCGTCCTTCCCTTCGGCGGCGTCGCCACCGGCTTCGGTGATCCATCGCTTTGGGCCGGGCCGGAATCCGGCGACGTGCACGAAGCCCCCGTCAGCGTGAGGGTCGACACTGCTACAGCTGCCCACACCCGCCGTATGTCCATGATCCCCCACATCCCACCCACTGAATGTCGGCCAATATCACCGACCCCTGAAGCCAGAGTCTGGGCGTGTCAGGAGATCCACTCAAGGGAATCGGTAACACGGAACGAGCAATACCGGAGTGACAGCGCACAGGTGGGGCGCACAAACGAGGGTGCACGCTGGGGCAGATGTGGTAGCGCCCCTTACCTCGTATGGCTATTCCGGGCCCTTTGTGAAACCAGGGGTGAGGCCACGCAAGTATTTATAGGGCTTCTTCATCGTGCACGGATCGTACGGATCATTCTTCATGAGATTGCCAAGTAGCGGGAATTGACCGTTCGGGTCATTCACTTTTTCCCAAAGTGTGCATATTGGCCACCGGTTGATTTGATTACGCATGGCGGCGGACCGTATGCGCCAAGTGGGGTCGGATACTTCTCCTCTTTGACGCTGCTCACATGCGTCTTCGCTGACCCGCAGATAGAGAAGACTGATGCGAGACAGCTCGGGGCCAGGCTCTGGCGAGTCTTGCGGCTTCAGCGCTTCTGCCAGCGCCTCTGCCGGCAATTTATCGAGCAGCCGCCAGTACCGGCCTAGATAGAACTGCTCGGACTGGCGTACGTGAGCTCGACGCCCTTCAAGAGCGTTATGCCATATTGCCGCGATTGCGATTGCTGCGGCCACGAACCCCACGATGAGTGTGATCATGGCCGTCGCCTCCCTGGACTCAGAGGTTTCTGACCTACTTCCAGCGTCGCGCGGAGGATCATGAGGCGCGACTTGAGGGCGGGGCGTACCTGGGCGACTGGCGCGGCGCTCGGATCGGTCTTCCTGCTGGTCAGACCGTGGATACCAAGTTGACAGAACTCCTCAGTTCGGTGCGCTGGTCCATGACTCCCAGTATGCGGGGGTCTCCGCAGGCCCAGGGTGGTACTGCCAGTGGTAGGCACAGCGAACGTAGGTTAAGCGGAGTGCTGGTTAGCGGATCCGGACGGTCGCATGCTCGTGAGCATGAAGCACACCACTGTTCCCGCATACGCCGCACCCGCGCCGAAGGCCCCGCTGGAGCGCACCACGATCGAGCGCCGCGAGCCGGGCGAGCACGACGTCCTCATCGAGATCAAGTACGCGGGCATCTGCCACTCCGACATCCACACGGCGCGTGCCGAGTGGGGCGAGGGCACCTTCCCGGTCGTCCCCGGCCACGAGATCGCGGGTGTGGTGACCGCGGTCGGTACGGGTGTCACGAAGTACGCGCTCGGCGACCGCGTGGGCGTCGGCTGTTTCGTGGACTCCTGCCGCGAGTGCGACAACTGCGAGGCCGGCCTCCAGCAGTACTGCACCGGCGCGTCCGGCATGGTCGGCACGTACGGGGCGACGGGCCGTGACGGCGAGATCACGTACGGCGGCTACTCCACGCACATCGTCGTCGACGAGAACTACGTGCTGCGCATCCCCGACAGCATCCCGCTGGACGCCGCGGCGCCGCTGCTGTGCGCCGGGATCACCCTCTACTCGCCGCTCGCCCACTGGCAGGCCGGGCCCGGCAAGAAGGTCGCCGTCGTGGGTCTGGGCGGCCTCGGCCACATGGGCGTGAAGATCGCCCACGCGATGGGCGCGGAGGTCACCGTGCTCAGCCAGTCGCTGCGCAAGAAGGACGACGGCGAGCGGCTGGGTGCCGACCACTTCCACGCGACGTCCGACCCGGCCACCTTCACGTCGCTGGCGGGCACCTTCGACCTGATCGTCAACACGGTCTCCGCCGATCTCGACCTCGGCGCCTATCTCTCCCTGCTGAAGACCGACGGCACGCTGGTGCAGGTGGGCGCCCCGGAGAAGCCGCTGCCGCTGGCCGCGTTCGCCCTCATCCAGGGCCGCAGGTCCCTCGCCGGTTCGATGATCGGCGGCATCCCGGAGACCCAGGAGATGCTGGACTTCTGCGGTGAGCACGGCCTGGGCGCCGACATCGAGGTGATCGGCGCCGACCGGATCAACGAGGCGTACGAGCGGGTGCTCGCCAGTGACGTCCGGTACCGCTTCGTGATCGACGCCGCGACGATCTGAGGCGCGTCCTCGGCGGGCCCCCGGCCGCCCTCGCGCGACTCCGCGCGCCGGGGGCGCGGTGCGGCCGGGCACCGCGCGATTGTCAGTGGCCGGTGCCAGACTGAAAGGCGGCCGGGGGACGAGCGTTCTCCGCGTCCGCGGCGACCGGGCCCCGGCGACGATCCGTCGAAGGAGCACACCACCATGCTCACCACTGACTTTGTGACCGGCGCGCCCAACTGGCTCGATCTCGGCAGCCCGGACACCGCGGCGTCCGCCGCCTTCTACAGCCCGGTGTTCGGCTGGGACTTCGAGTCGGCGGGGCCGGAGGCCGGGGGTTACGGCTTCTTCCAGAAGGACGGCAGGACCGTCGCGGCCCTCGGACCCCTTACCGAGGAGGGCGCGTCACCGGCCTGGACCGTGTATTTCCGCACCCCCGACGCGGACGCCACCGCCAAGGCCGTCGAGCAGGGCGGCGGCACGGTGCGCGTCGCGCCGTTCGACGTGATGGACGCGGGGCGGATGGCCTGTCTCACCGACCCGTCCGGTGCCGAGTTCTCCGTGTGGCAGCCCGCCGCGGTCAAGGGCCTGGAGGCCGCCTCGGAGAGCAACACCCTGTGCTGGGCGGAGCTGCACTCCGCCGACCCGACGGCCGCCTTCTCCTTCTACCGCTCGCTGTTCGGGTGGCGGAGCCAGGAGATGGAGGCCGGGGGGATGGCGTACACCGTGCTCTCCACGGCGGAGGGCGACCAGCAGGACGCGTCCTTCGGTGGCCTCGTGGCCGCCGATGAGGACAGCGAGACGCGCTGGATCCCGTATTTCTCGGCCGACGACGCCGACGCGATCGTCACCAGGGTGCAGGAGAACGGCGGCTCGGTCCTGATGCCCGCGGCGGATGTGCCGGACGTCGGCCGGATCGCCTGGCTCGCGGACCCGTTCGGGGCGCCGTTCGCCGTCATCAAGCCCATCCCGCCCGCGGCCTGACGGCGGCTGCCGGTGTGTGGTCCCCGGGCGGGGACCACACACCGGCAGGGCGTCAGCTCTCCTCCGCCTCGCCCTCGGCCGCGGCCTCGGGTGCGGCGGCGCCCTCCTCGGCCTCCTCTTCTTCCTCGGCCGGCTCCTCGGCCTGCGCCGCGACCACCTGGAGGACGGCGTCCTCCCCGTCGATGGCCAGGGAGGTGCCGCGTGGCAGCGGGATGTCCTTGGCGCGGATGGTGTGCCCGGCTTCCATGCCCTCGATGGAGATGGTGAACCCTTCGGGGATGTGGGTGGCCTCGGCCTCCACCGGCAGGGCGTTGAGGATGTGTTCGAGGAGGTTGCCGCCGGGGGCGAGCTCGCCCTCGGTGTGCACCGGCACCTCGACAGTGACCTTCTCGCCCTTCTTCACGGTGAGGAGGTCGACGTGGACGAGGAAGCCACGGAGCGCCTCGCGCTGCACGGCCTTGGGGATGACCAGTTCCTTCTTGCCCTCGACGTCCAGGTTGATCAGCACGTTCGGCGTCTTCAGGGCCATCATCAGCGCGTGGCCGTCGATCGCCACGTGTTTGGGGTCGGCGCCGTGACCGTAGACGACCGCCGGGACCTTTTTGTCGCGGCGGATGCGACGGGCATAGCCCTTGCCGAATTCGGTACGCAGCTCGGCGGTCAGCTTTACCTCGGCCATGACTGCACTCCTCGTGTTCAGACTGTCGGTACCTGTCGAGTGGCCGTCACCCGGGCCACGACAGACCTGGTACGAGGGGTGCGCCGATGACGGATCGCCGCACCCCATGAGTACGGCCTCCCTCGCCGAGCAACTCCGGGAGTTTATCCGGCGCGAGGTGGACGACTCTCCGCCACTGCTCCGTACGGCCCAGCACCCGCCCCGATCGTGCGGGTTTCCCGCCGCGGCCGTTACCCCGGTGCCGCCCCGTGGGGCGGAGCCCCGTCGCGGAGGTTCAGCGGGCGCAGCACGCGCGCGTCCGGTAAGGATTCCGCGCAGGGCGCGCACAGCGCGGTCAGGCACCACACCCGCCCCGCCTCGCTGTGCGTGATCACCCGGTGGACGGCCTCGGCCCGGCACGCGCACCGCGCCCCCGCCGGTGCCGCCTCCAACCGCCGTCCGTGCCAGGCGAGATGCCCCGCAGCGGCCGTCCGCGCGGCCGAGGGCGCGGGCAGCGGCACGGGGTCCGGCCGGCAGCCCGGCTCGGAGCAGTGCAGTTCCATGCGCCCCGGTGCCGGATAGCGATCGGAAACAATGGTCACTGTCCAGAGGTGCACCACAACTCGCTCCTGAGGTCGGGGACACACGGCCACCACTCCAGGGTGCGGTGCCGCGTGCATATACGGAATCCACCCGCCGCCACGGAAGTGATCGGGCAGACTTTGCGGGCACCGTGCAGACACCGTCGCGCAGACGAGGGGAAGTCCCATGAGCGGAATGCGAAGATTCAGCCGCAGAGGCATGTTACGGGCGGGCCTGGGGGCCGGTGCCACCGCACTGGTGGCACAGCTGACACCCCGACTCCCCGGCCCGTTCGAGTTGTACGAGAGCCCCGCCTGGGCGGCGGCCGCGGCCCGTCAGGGGGCGTCCGGGGCCTTTCCGGAGTGGAGCCGCTTCGCGCGGCTGGCGGACGGCACCTTCGACGAGGACGCCGACCCCACCCGTGACATGAAGCCCGTGATCGCGGCGCTGAAGTCGCAGAACGTCAATGTCATCGAGCTCGACACCATCATGTCGAACTGGATCACCGAGGCGGACTTCACCCAGCACCTCGGGAAGATCAAGAGCTTTGTGGAGCTGGCGCACGGTGCCGGGATCCGCGTGGTCATGTACTACCCCTCGCTGGAGGTCATCAGCGTCGGCGGCGAGAACGGCCGTTCGTTCTACAAGAACGGTGACGGCAAGTCCTGGGTGCAGCGCGGCCTCGACGGCAAGCCCAATGTCTTCTACGGCAGCCTGGTGGTCTGGGTCGACCCGGGCGACGAGAGCTGCTGGGTCAGCCCCAACTCCCCCTGGCGGGACTTCTACCTGGGCCGGATCAAGGCGCTCGCGGGGACGGGTCTGGACGCGGTGTGGCCGGACGTCCCGATCTACTTCGACGGCGCGATCAGCTGGTGCGACACCTCGACGTGGGCGGCGGACGCGTTCCGCGCCGACACCGGCCTCGCGCTGCCCACCAAGGCCGACTTCGGCAGCCTCCCGTTCCGCCGCTACGTCGAGTGGCGGCACCGCAATCTCCTGCAGTGGCAGCTGGACATCGCCGCCGCCGGGCGGTCCGTCAACCCGGATCTGGTGACGTTCGTCGAGACCGTGAGCATGGACTACCAGTACGCCACGCTGGTCGGCCTCGACGGGGCCTACCTGCGGAAGGCGGAGGGGGTCAGCCATGTGTGGGAGGTGGACATCCTCGGCAACTACGACGGGATGCGCCACGCGACCGCCACCGACTGGACGTGCCTGATCTCGATGTACAAATACGCCCGCGCCGCCAGCGGCACCAAGCCGGCCTGGGCGTTCTCCTACGGCTGGCAGGCCGACGACGCGTCGCTGGTGATGGCCGAACTGCTGGCCGCGGGCTGCAATCCGTACGAGGTGAAGAGCCCGTTCAAGAACGACACCACCGACAAGGCGATGCGCACCCGGATGTACGCCTTCGTGGCCGCCAACCAGGAGAAGCTGTACAACTCCGCTTCCACGGCGGCCGTCGGTGTCTACCACTCCTCCGCCTCGCGGGACTTCGTCAGCCCCGCCGTCGGCACGGGGATGTATGTGAACACCCGGAAGCCGTCCGGGGTCAAGGAGTGGTGGGCCTCCGGCAGCGCGGAGGAGAGCTGCACCAATCAGCAGTGGCTGGGCGAGTTCCGCGGCACGGTGAAGGCGCTGGTGTTCGCGCACATCCCCTTCGACACGGTGACCAGTCCGGGCCTCGCCGCGGCCGATCTGGCGGGCCTGCGCGTGCTGATGCTGCCGAACCTCCAGGCCGTGTCGGACGCCGAGGCGGGCGTACTGCGCGACTTCGTGGCGGGCGGCGGCACAGTGGTGATCACCGGTCCGGCACCCAGCGCCCTCGACGAGTTCGGCACGGCGCGGAGCGAGTACGCCCTCGCCGACGTGCTCGGCTTCCGCAAGGCGGATCCGCTGCCCACGAGCAAGCAGAACCGTTTCGGTTCGGGCACCTGCCGGTATGTGCAGAAGCTCGTCGGCAAGAGCTATCTGGCCTCGACCGACCAGGCGAGCGCCGATCAGCTGCTCGGGCCGGTCACGGCCGCGGCGCCACCGGAGGTGACGCTCTCCGGTGACCCGCGGATCCATCTGGAGGTGCGCAGGCTCGGCGCCGACACCGTCGTCCAGCTGGTGAACTTCACCGGCTTCGGCGACACCCCGGCCGCGTTCAAGACGGCGCCCACCAGTTGCACGGTCTCGCTCGCGCTCCCCGCGGGTCGGCGGGTGCTGGCCGCCACGGTGAGCTCGCCGGACGGCCCCTCCCCCGCGCCGCAGCCGGTCGACTGGCGGCTCGTCGGGGCCACGGCGAACGTGACGCTGACGGTGAATCAGTACGCGCTGCTGACCGTCACCACCGGCTGAGCCTCACCCTCGCCTCACGGTTTCGCCGGCCCGGGGACGGGGATCCGCCACAGCGACGTGGGCCGGTCCTCGTCCCCCGAGCGGGCCTCGAAGGCGATCCAGCGCCCGTCGGGCGACCAGCTGGGCGCGCCGTCGTAGCCACCGCCGTTCCTCGTCACCCGGGTGGGCTTGCCCCCGTCCGCCGGGATCACGAAGATCTGCGGTGTGTCGAGCCCGCCCGCGGTGGAGGAGAAGACCACGGACCGGCCGTCGGGCGACCAGCTGGGGTCGGTGTGTTCGCCGGGGCCGTCGGTGAGCCGGCGCAGCCCGGTGCCGTCGGCGTTCATCACATACAGCGCCCAGTCCTCGCTGTCCGCCGCACGCCGCTGGAAGACCAGCCGGTCGCCCTTCGGCGACCAGTTGGGCTGGCGGTTGTCCGTACGGGTGGCGGGGCCGTCCAGGAGGCGGGTGGGTTCGCTGCCGTCGCGCCGGACCTTCCAGAGGGAGCCGAGGGCCGAGGGGTCGTCGTCGCTCTCCCTTCCGCCGTTCTCCTTCTCGACGCTCTCCTGGAAGACGATCCAGGAGCCGTCCGGCGAGAAGCTGGGCTCCAAATAGCCGGTGTCACCCCGGTGTTCGGTCACCCGGGTGGGCCGGTGGCCGCCCGGGGGCAGCACCCACACCTCGTCCCGGCCCGCGCGGTCGGAGGCGAAGGCGACCCCGGCGGAGGGGTGCCAGCTGGAGCCCGGGAGGTTGACGGCGGCCCGGTCGCTCTCGTCGAGCAGCGTCCCGGGCCGGGCCGACGCGCCGTTCCCGATCGGCAGCACCCGCAGGGCGGCGGCCCCTTCGTTGTAACCGTCGTGGAAGAGGGTGAAGAGGACGGACGTCCCGTCGGGCGAGAACGCGGGATTCTGGGCGCTGGCCCGCCCCTGCCCCCGGTAGAGCAGCTGGGCGCCGTCACCGCGGGCCGTACGGCCGTCGGACGGAGCGGGCGGGCGCGGCGACCCCCCGCCGGAACCGCACGCGGTGAGCACGAGAGCGGCCAGGAACGCGACAACTGCCAGGCGACTGCGCACCGCACCGACCCTAGTGGGTGGCTCGCACTGGTGGGCGGGAATCGGCGTTCCGGCGGACCGCGCCCCAGGGCACGCCCCTCTTCGCGCGCACGGACCGTACGCCGCACCTCCACAAACACCGTCGCCATGTGTAATCACCTGGACACCCTGGGTAGGCTCCCGGGCGTCGCGCCACCCCGCCGCCCCTCAACTCCCATCGCACCCAGGGTCGTCCAGCGCAAGGAACGAGCCACGCTCCTCGACACCGAGAGCCTGCCGGCGGCCCCTGTCCACCCTTGTCCGAGGAGGCTCGCCGTGACCACCGACCGGACCGCCGCCCCGCCCGGGGTCTTCACCCCGGCCTTCTTCCAGGACGCCCACCCCGTCTTCGACACCCTGCGCTCCCGTGCGCCCGCCACCCTGGTGACGGGGGTGAGCGGCACCCGCCTGTGGCTGATCCCCCGTTACGAGGAGGCCCGCAGACTGCTGTCCTCCCCCTCGGTCCGCAAGGACGACTGGAAGCGCCCCGACCTGAGGGAGCAGCACCTCGTCCGGACCGAGCGGCGCCGCGAGATGAGCACCCGGATCCGGGCCAATATGATCAACACCGATCCGCCGGAGCACCAGCGGCTGCGCCAGGGCACCCAGCAGGCGCTCAGCCGGGGCCGGATCGAGGCCCTGCGCCCGCGCATCGACCTCTTCGCGGACGAGACGCTCGGCGAGCTCGACGCCGCCGGGGACGTGGGACCGGTCGAGTTCCGCGCCCGGATCGCCTACCCCTTCACCGTCGCCGTGGTCTCCGAGCTCCTGGGCCTGCGCGAGGACGAACAGCCCGGTTTCCCGGCCTGGTTCGACACCCTGATGTGCCGGCGCGGCACCGAGAACGCACGGCAGACCTCGCTGATCCTCGCCGACTTCAGCGAGCGGCTCGACCACCGCAGGCGCGCGCACCCCGCCCGGGGCCTGCTGTCCACGCTGGGCTCGAAGCCGGACAGGCGGCGGCCGCTCAGCCGCACCGAGCTCGCCTCGACCGCGTTCCTGCTGCTGATCGCGGGCATCGAGACGGCCAACGCCATCTCCAACGGGATGTTCGCGCTGCTGAGCCACCCCGAGCAGTACGAGGCGCTGCGCGCGGACCGGTCGCTGCTGACCGGTGCCATCGAGGAGTGCCTGCGCCACGACGGGCCGTTCCGCGCGGTCGGCCCGCGCTACACCGCCGAGCGCGTGGATCTGGAGGACGGGGTGTCCATCCCCGCCGGGGAGTTCCTGCTGATCGCCGTCTCCGCGGCCAACCGCGATCCGCGCCGCTTCCCCGATCCGCACCGCTTCGACATCACCCGCACCGATCATCAGCACCTGGCCATGGGGCACGGCGCGCACCGCTGCGTGGGGGCGCTGCTCGCCTATACGGAGATGGAGATCCTCTTCGACAAGCTGCTGGACCGGTTTCCGCGGTTGCGGCTCGCCGTGCCGGTGCCGGAGATCCGCCGCCGGCCGAGCATGACGATGAACTGGCTCCAGGATCTGCCGGTTCTGCTGCGGTGACGGGGCGGGGCCGGGGAGAGAGGTGTCCGGCGGGGCTACGCCAGCAGCAATGCCCGGTCCCAGACCGGCTCCACATCCGTCGCCGCCGCGAGCAGCGCGAGCACCACCCCGGCGGCACCGTCCAAAAACCCCGGCCCGGCAGCCGGAAGCGCCGCCCGGCACCCCAGAAGCCGCCCCGCCGGCCCCGCCGCCGCACGGCGCAGCTCCGCGTCCCCCGTGTCTTGCACAAAGCGCACGGTGACCTGGAGCAACCCGGCCGTCCCATGACACAGCCCCGCCGCGCACTCGGCGTCCGGCCGCGCCGCGAGGCGCCGGTGCACGGCCCTCAGGGCCCGTACGGCGAGGTCGCACAGCCGCGCGTCCTGGAGCGCCGTCCCCGCCAGCCACAGCGCCCGTGCGATGCCGGGGCCTCCGTAGCACCATGTCGCCGGGGCACGCCCCTCCGCGGCGGGGCGTCCGTCCGGCCCCACCCGGCCCGGCCAGTGCGGCCCCCACTCGTCATCGGTCCGGCCGGAGGCCAGCCGGGCGGCGAGTCGCTCGACGGCCTCCCGCTGACCGGGCACGGTGACGGCGGCGGAGACGGCGGACGACAGCAGGGCGAGTGGCCCGGAGATTCCGTGCGCCATACCGAAGTTGAGCACTCCGCCCGGGAACAGGGCTCGCGTGGCGGCGTCGCCGATGTGCTCGGCGGGGGTCAGACAGTGCGGGGTGCCGTCCCGCTCGCCGCTCAGCGCCACCAGCCCGGTGAGCACGGCGTGCAGTGCGGCGCGGGAGGCCGGTTCGTGGTGCCGGCACAGGAGGTACGCTCCGGTGCCGGTGAGTCCGGAGATCAGGTCGAAGACGCGGACGGGCACGCCGTGGGGTGCGTCACCAAGTGCCTTGATCCGTAAGGATGTCGACCTCAGCACCGCGTCGTGCACCTCGGGGAGCGGGTCCGCTCCGGGCGGCGTGAGCGACCGGGCGGCGAAGGCGATGCCGCCGAGCCCGCCGTGGAGCCCCGGGAACGCCGGCCCCTCCCGCTCGGCGCCGCGGACAGCCGCGGCGAGGTAGCCGTCGGCCATGGCGCCCCATCCCCGCCCCGGCAGGCAGCGGTCCAACTGGTGGTACGCCAGGGCGAGTCCGGGCCCGCCGGCGGCGAGGTCGGGGCGCACCCTGCGGGGCACGGGGCGCGGCCGTCCGGCGAGGGCGGTGGCGAGGTCGAGGGCCGCGGCGGCCGTCGACCCGTGCAGCACCGCCGCCCAGTGGCCGTCGGCCACGGCTCCTCCTCTGCTCCTCTGCTCCTCTGTCGGATCGGTTGGCTCCGGGTGGCCGCGCGGCCACCCGGAACCGGTGGGCGCGGTCAGGACGGGCGACAGCGCGGCGGATCCGTGCACTGGCCGCTGGTGTGGTCGGTGTCGCAGCACATCATCGGCTCCAGCTCGCGCTCGTCCGTCTCCGGCAGCTCCTGAAGCTGAAGTACCTCGTTCTCCATGGCTCTCACCTCCTTCCGGGGCTCTTTCCGCTCGCGGCGGAGCGGTCCGTCAGTGGCCGCAGTCGACCAGCCAGGACCGGGGGCCGCCGTGCTTGAGGCGCAGGAGGAAGTCGAGGACGCCGGACATCCCGACGTTGTAGCTCGCGCAGACCTCGCGCAGGGTGTCGTCGGGGACGACCAGCCGGCCGTCGCGTTCCACGGCCCTCGGATACAGGCAGGTCGCGGCCTCCTCCGCCCAGGTGCGGTAGCGCTCCTCCCCCGTCGCCTCGGCGAGGTCGAGCAGCAGCTCGGCGTTGCCCGCGACGCCGTGGCAGGTGCCGGGGCCGACCCGCCAGCGGTCGCGGTGGGCCGCGACGGCCGCGAGCTCGGCGTACGTACGGAAGCGCGCCTCCCCCGTCGCCTGCCACAGCCGGACCAGGAACGTCCCCACGCCCGAGGTCCCGTTGCACCAGAAGTCGAGACCGGTGCGCTCGGCGCGGCCCGGTCCCTTGGGCCAGTGCGCGGCGTCTCCGTGGCGTTCGGCGACGGCGCACAGGGCGTGGCCGCCGCCGGCCGCGATGTCGACGAGTTCGGGGCGGGCCAGGTCCCGGCCGGCGGCGAGCAGGAAGGTGGCGTTCCCGGCGACGCCGTGTCCGAAGCCGTAGAACGCGGAACCGGCGAGTTCGGTGCGGTGTTCGGGGCCTGCGGCCCAGTCCACCCCGCGGTCCGCGTGCGCGGTCAGCCGGAGCAGCCCGTCCGCGCACTCCGAGGCGCGTTCCGCGAACCGCCGGTCCCCGGTCGTGTGCCACAGGTGCAGCTGTGCCAGGCCCGCGCCCGCGAGGCCGTGGCAGATGTCCGGGTTGTGCCAGTCGAGGGGGATCCGCAGGGCGTACTCCCGCGCGCGCTCGGCCAGGAGGGTGTCGCCCAGGGTGCGGGCGGCGCCGTGGAGGGCCCATACGGCGCCGGAGCGGCCGAAGTAGAGGCCGGGCAGGATCCGGCTGGGCAGGGTGAGCCGTTCGTCGAGCCACTGCGCCGTGGTGCGCAGCAGGGGTTCGGCGGGCATCTCGCCGGTGCGGACGGCCCGGTCGAGCACGGCCAGCACACCGGCGGCGCCCAGTTGGACGTTGCAGGGGTCGCCGTACGGCAGGGCGCGCGGCCCTGGCCAGAGGTACTCGGCGGAGGGTTCCACGGTGGCCGCCAGGTGGGCGAGGCCGTCGCCGATGAGCCGGTCGGTCCGACGGGGCGTCAGCGCGGGTCCGGCGGTCACGGGCCGTACGACGGGGTCGGCGCGCAGGAAGGCCGCGGCCTTCTCCAGGGGCCAGCGGGAGGGGCCGTCCGCGGTGAGGCCGAGGACGAGGGGGGCGAGCGCCCGGAGTGCGGGGAAGGCGGGGGCGGCCGCGTCGACGAGGGCCGCGAGGCGGTCGCCGGCGGTGCGGCCGGGTGGTGTGTCGGGGGCGAGCACGGGGCTGATGCCGGTGGTGGCGTGGAGCAGGGTGGCGCCCAGGCTGTAGCAGTCCGCTTCGGGGCCGGGCGCGGGCGGCGGGGTGTCGCTGTCGCGGCCGGGTCCGTCGAGGTATTCGGGTGCGGTGAAGCCGTGGGTGCCCGCGACGTACGCGGTGGCGTCGGCGCGGACCGCGCATTCCAGGTCGACCAGGACGGGGGTGCCGTCGGGTCCGATGACGACGTTGCCCGGTTTGAAGTCGCGGAGGACGAAGCCCGCTGTGTGCACCTCGCCCATCAGGCGGGTGAGTTCGCGCGCGAGCTCCCATGCCGTGGGCACCGGCAGGCGGCCGCTGTCGCGCCACGCGTGCTCCGCGGCCCACTGCTGGAGGCTCTTGCCGTCGATCAGGTCCTCGACGAGGAAGACGTGCCCGGCCGCCTCGAACACCTCGCGCACGGCCGGGGTGACGCGGTGCGGGGCGAGCCGGGCCAGGACGGTGGCCTCGTATCTCAGCCAGTCCCGCGCGTCCTTGCCGTCGAGGCCGGCGCCGATGTGCGGGCGCGCCTCCTTGAGCAGGACGTCCTCACCGGTGCGCCGGTCGTGGGCGCGGTAGACACCGCCGCGGTTGGAGTGCCGGACGGCTTCCCTGACGAGGTAGCGGCCGACGAGCAGGACGGGGCCGCCGCGCGGGCGTCCGGGCGCGGGCGGGTCGAAGGGTGATGCGGCCCAGGGCGGTGGTTCGAACCAGGGGTTGCGCGTGTCGGTGACGAAGGTGCCGTCGGGGGCCTGCAGCCGCCCTTCGTAGAAGCCCTCGTCGCCCAGCTCGTGGGGCCGGGCGAAGCAGCCGAAGCGGTAGTGGACGAGGCTGTCCGGCCGGTAGCGCCGGTCCGAAAGGATCGTGGGTCCGGCGAGGCCGAGGGTGGCACGGTGGAGTTCCTCGGCGAGCACGCGCAGTTGGTCGTCGTCGGCGGGGTAGGCGGTGAGGAACTTGCCCGATTGCGCCCGGGAGGCGCGGACGGAGGTGAGTTCGGCGGCGACCCGGGGCGAGACGGCGAACTTGAAGGCGCATCCGTGCGCCACCAGGACCGGAGCCGCGCGTTCCAGGACGTGGGGTGCGGATGCGGGCGTCGCCGACAGGTGCAGCTTCCAGCCCTGCGGGCGGCGGTCGTGGCGCGGTGGGGTGACCATGCACCAGGTCGCGCCGTCCCGGAGGGTCCAGTCGGGGCCCTTGTCCCGCAGGGCCCGCAGGGTGATCGACTGATAGCTCAGTGCCACGGCACCGATGATGACACCGCCGGGGGCCGTTAGCGAGAGGCTGTCCCGGCCGGTTGGCAGGCAGGCGCGCGTCCCGTCCGGCCCGGTGCCGTACGCCGGGGAACCCCATCGGCTGACGGACCGTCTCCCAGCGCGACAGACCCGATCATTCCGCTTTATTCCGAGGAGAACCATGCGCGCTTCGAAACCGCTCGGGCGGCTGTCCGCCGTCGCCCTCGCCTCCGCCGTCGCCCTGGGCGCGGCACCGTCCCCGGCGACTGCGGCCGCACCGGCCACGGCCGAGGTGACGTACACGGTGAAGGAGCGTCAGGAGGCGCTGGCCTACTGGACGACCGCGCGGATGCGGCAAGTCAGCGAGAACGTGGACCTGGGGCAGACCGGGCCGCTGACCAAGGAGTGGAAGGGCGCGCCGGTGAAGACGGTCGGCCGCCTCTTCTTCGTCAACGCCAATGGTGACGACACCTGGTGCACGGCCACGGCGGTCAAGAGCGGCAACCGCTCGGTCGTGCTGGCCGCCGGTCACTGCGTACGGCGCGGCGCCTCCCCCGCCAACACCCATATGGACCTGGTCTTCGTGCCCGGCTACTCGAAGAGCGCGCAGACGCCCTACGGCGTCTTCCCCGTACGGGCCACGGTCACCCCCGCCTCATGGGCGCAGGACGCGCGCGCGGACGTCGCGGCGCTGACCGTCGACCCGGTCAAGGGCAGGCGGCTGACGGATGCGGTGGGCGGTCAGCAGGTGGCCTTCGACCGTGAGCCGGGCGGCCGGGTGACCGCGTTCGGCTATCCGGCGACGCGCCCGCAGCGTGGCCAGCAGTTGCTCTCCTGTACGGGCCCGGCCACTGCCGCCCCGGATGACGAGCTGCGGATGCCCTGCGACATGACGGGCGGGGCGAGCGGCGGCCCGTGGCTGGCGGACTTCGACGCGAAGTCGGGCCTGGGCACGCTGGTTTCGGTCAACAGCCACGGTGACGCGCTGGAGCACAGCACCGCCATGTTCGGCCCCGTGCTGGGTGCGGCGGCTCGCGCGGTCCACGAGCGGGCGCAGCAGCTCTGACGCTCGCTCAGCGCAAGGTCGCCCGGAACCCGTCTACCGGGGGTCCACCAGGTCGCCGGGGTCCGTGTTCGCCCCGCAGAGCACCACCGCGACCTTCTCCCCCCCGGCCGGTGCGTAGGCGGGCGCGGGGCCCGAGAGCGCCGCGAGCGCCGTCGCCGCCGCGTGTTCGACCGCGAGGCGGCGGTCGTCCCACAGGGACCGGCGCGCGGCGACGATCGCGGCGTCCGGCACCAGGACCGAGGTGACGCCGTCGTCCTGCGCGGCGGCGAGTGCCGTCCCGGAGACGCGCCGGGCGCCGAGGGCGTCCGCGGCGACGGAGTCGACCGGCACTTCGGTGACCCGCCCGGCCTCCAGGGCGGCGTGCAGGGCGCGGCAGTTCTCGGGCTCGACGGCGACGGTCCGCACCCCGTGGTGCCGGGCGGCCGTGGCGACCCCGGCGAACAGCCCGCCGCCGCCCACCGCGACGACGACGGTGTCGAGGCCGGGCACCCGCTCCACGATCTCCTCCAGCAGGGTGCCGGCCCCGGCGGCGATCAGCGGATGGTCGTAGGCGTGGCTCGCGAGGGCCCCCGTGGCGGCCGCGAACTCCTCGCAGGCGGCCAGGGCTTCGGCGTATTCGGTGCCGACGAGCCGGACGTCCGCGCCGTAGCCGCGGAGCCTGGCGACCTTGACGTGCGGGGCGGTGGCGGGGAGGAAGACCGTCGCCCGGACGCCCTGCCGCCGGGCGGCCCAGGCGCAGGCCAGCCCGGCGTTGCCGCCGGAGGCGATGGTGACGCCCGTGGCGGGCAGGGTGCCGGCCTCGCGGTGGGCGGCGAGGAAGTTGTGCGCGCCGCGCGCCTTGAAGGACCCGGTGTGCTGCATGAACTCCATGGCCGACCACAGCTCGTACGCCCCGGCCGGGTCCGCCGGGGCGAGGGTGACGGGCCGGACGTGTCCGGTGGCCCGCTTGGTCGCCTGCCGGATGTCGTCGTAGGTGAGGCGGTGCACGGGAAGGTCCCCCTTCAATCGCGTGGCGGCCATCGGGCCGATCGCTGTGTTACAGCGTACGTTACAGTGTCACACATGCCGAGACGTTCCCTTTCCCTGAGCCTGGCCACCCCCGACCGCATCGCCCGCACCGCCCTCGCGGTCATCGACGAGGAAGGCCCCGCGGCCCTGAGCTTCCGTTCGGTCGCCGACCGGCTGGGCGTCTCCCACGCGACCGTCCACCGCCGCTGCACGGATCTGGGCGGGCTGCTCGACCTGTGCACCGACCACCTCGCCGCCGGGCTGCCGGACATCCCCCCGGGCACACCGTGGGCCGAGGCCACCGAGGCGCGCTTCACCGCGCTCTACGCGCTGCTGACCGCCCACCCCGGGCTGGTCGCGCTGCGCGGCTCCCGGCCCTGGCTCGGGCCCCAGCTGCTCGCCCGGCTGGTCGAGCCCACGCTCGCCGACAGCATCGCCGCCGGAATGACCCCGGAGCAGGCGTTCCACGCCTACCGGCGGATGTATCTGCTCACGCTCGGCAGCGCGGCCTTCGTCGACCACCGGGACCCCAAGGCCACCGTCACCACCACGCGCACCGCCCTGGCCGCGCTCAACCCGGAGCAATTCCCGGTCCTGACCGGCCACATGAGCGTCATCCTGCCCGCCATGACCGATCACGAGGTCTTCCACGGCGCCCTGCGCCAGCTCATCGCCGCCGCCCGCCCCTGAGAGCGGTGGCAGAGGCCGGATCGGCCGTGTTCCACGCAGGGTTGGGGAAGCAAATCCGGCTGCTTTACGATGAGGGGCATGACGACAGCGCGCCCATGTTCGATCGCCGACGCACTCGGCGTGGTCGGCGAGAAGTACTCCCTGCTGGTGCTGCGCGAGGTCTTCTTCGGCGTCCGGCGCTTCGACGCGATCGCCCGCAACACCGGAGCCCCTCGTGACATCCTCGCCGCGCGGCTGCGCCGCCTGGTGGAGGCGGGGGTCCTGGAGAAGGTTCCCTACCACGAGCGCCCCGCCCGCTTCGAGTACTGCCCCACCCCCGCCGGGCAGGATCTGCGCCCCGTGCTCCTGATGCTGATGCGCTGGGGCGACCGCCACCTCGCGGACGTGCCGCCGACCGTCCTGGAGCACACCTGCGGTGCCGACCTCGACTCCGTCGTCGTCTGCCGCTGCTGCGGCGAGGAGGTCGCGAGCGCGGACCTCACGCCCCGCTTCCAGGTCCCGGGGTGGACGGCCGAGGGCGCGGCCTGATCGCCGGCCGGCCGCCCGGCGGTCGTCGAGGCGCACCCCCCGGCAGGGGTCGCCGACGTCGTGGAGCGGCCCCCGCGCTCGGGGGCGTTCCCCTATCCGGTGCATTGTCTGCGACCGCTCGCTTGCCGTACCCGTCCAGGGGGCATGACAGGGGCCCGCCCCTCCCCTCCAGACGGGAACGCCGCATGCCTCTTCCGGAACAGATCAAGCCCGGGGACGTCGTCCTGACCCGTGGGACCGAGTCCGTCTCCCGCGCGATCTGCCTCATGGACGACTCCGAGGTCAGCCACGCCGCGCTCGCCGTCGGCGAGGACGCGCTGGCCGAGGTCGTCGGCGAGGGGCTGCGCACCGTCACGTTCGCCCAGGCCATGGACGGCCACGACCTGACGGTCTGCCGAACCCTGACCGCTCCGGCGGACACGGCCCCCGTCCTCGACGTCGCGCGCCGCTATCTGGCGGGTCACACCTCTTACGCGCACCAGCAGATCGTGCTGCTGGCCGTCCTGTGCGTCACCCGCCACATTCCGCTGCCGCTGGGGGGCCGCCGGCTCGTGCGGACCGTCCTGGACCAGGCGGCGGCAGCGGTGAACGCGATGGCCGAACGCGGCCGGCAGCCCATGATCTGCTCCGAGTTCGTCTACCGCTGCCACCACGAGGCCCGGCCCCGCGCCCCCTACGTCCTGAGGACGGCCGACGACGACACGCACCCCGACGGCACCCTCCTGGGCTGGGCCCGCGCCCACCCGGCCGTCCCGCGCCTGCCGCTGCCCACCGGGGCCGCGGCCGGACGGCCGGCCCCGGCGGACGCCGAGGCCGCGCTCGCCCCGCTGGTCTCCGCCTACGCCACGGCCCTCGGCAAGGCCGATCTCCTGGCGCGGCACGTCCCCGTCCCGGCCGGTCCGTCCGATCCGAGCGACGAGGAACTGCTGTCGTCCATGGTCGCCTTCGGCACCGCCCTGCACCGCGCCGACGGTCAGGGCGCCGACGGTCAGGACGGCTCCGGCGCGCCCCTCCCGCCCGCGCGGGCCCTGGAGAAGATCAGGGCCATGGAGGCCGAGCCGAACTTCGTCACCCCCGGCGACCTGCTGCGCAGCCCCTCGCTGACCGATTCGCTCCGGATGCCCGCCGGGAAGAGGACCACGGGTGCGGCGCTCAAGGGCCTGCTGAACCGCCGGTAGCCGCCGCCGGGAGCGCCGCGCACCGGGACAGCCGAGAAGGGGCAGGGGCAAAGCCGTGGATTGAGCCTAGACTTGAGGAATCCTTCCCACCGTTCCCCTTGGGGGCGCCGTGAGCGTGTTCGCCGAAGCGATGCGGCAGCGGGTCCGCGAAGCCCGCGCCGCGCTGGTGGCAGCGCGGGCGGCGGCCGATGCCTATGGGACCGCCGTGGCGGAGGGGGAGTTGGAGGACGCGCTGCGGATGGCCCGTGAGCACGACATCGACCCCGGTGACGAGGGAGCCTGATCCCCCTCTCCGGGCCTCACAGGTCGTTGCCCGCGTAGGACAGGTTGAAGCTCTTGTTGGTCAGCGGGAAGTCCGGGACGATCGTGTCGGCCAGCGCGACCGGCAGCGCCGGCCAGTTGAAGAAGGACGGGTCGGCCGTCTTCACCCGGGTCAGCGTGTGGTCCCGGCCGCGCAGCTCGACGCGCGTCGTGATCGTGCCGCGCCAGCCCTCGACGATGCCGGTGCCCGCGGCGGTGGCTCCGGGCCTGCCGGGCGCGAGGTTCGCCACCCAGCGGCCGGTGATGAGCCGCTCGTTGAGTTCCTCGACGAGGGCGAGGGAGGAGTCGATCTCCTCGGCCCGCACGAGAAAGCGGGCCAGGACGTCCCCGGTGGTGTGGACGGGCACGGTGAGCGCCGGCCCGTAGTCGTGGAACGGGTGGCGGGTCCTGGCGTCGGCGGACAGTCCGCTGGCCCGCGCGACATAGCCGAGGCAGCCCAGGTCGCGGGCGGCGGCCACGTCGAGCCGGGCGGTGCCGGTGAAGCGGTCGCGGACGGTGGTGTGCCCGAGCGCGAGGGTGACGAGGTCACCGATCTCCCGGCCGAGCACCCGCATCCGCGCCGTGCCTGGCACCGAGCAGAGGGCCGCGCCGCCCGGGACGACGGCGCCGCGCAGCAGCCGGTGGCCGGTGACCTCCTGGTTCAGGCGCAGCAGCTGTTCGCGGACGTGCTGGGCGCGGGCGTTGAGGATGCCGTGGCCGACGTCGTTGCACAGGGCGCCGAGGTCGGCGACGTGGTTGTGGAGGCGTTCCAGTTCGAGGAGCAGCGCGCGGGCGCGCCGGGCGTCCTCAGGCACCCGGGTGCCGGTGGCCTCCTCGACGGCCAGGCAGTAGGCGAGGGCGTGGCCGACGGCGGTGTCGCCGCTGACGCGCTCCGCGAGCGGCAGTCCGCGGTCGGGGGTGCGGCCCTCCATGAGCTTCTCGATGCCCTTGTGGACGAACCACAGGCGGGCCTTGAGCTTGATGATGGTCTCGCCGACGACGGAGAAGCGGAAGTGCCCGGGTTCGATGAGCCCGGCGTGCACCGGCCCGACGGGGATCTCGTAGACCCCTTCGCCCTCGACCTCCAGGAAGGGGTACGGGCCCTCCTGCTCGGCGAAGGGCGGCGGGGGGCCCGCGTCGGGGTGCATCGGGTACCAGCCGCGGGGCCAGTGGAAGTGGCGGACGAGGCGGTGGGGCAGGGGGTGGTCGAGGGGCACGATGCCGTGCAGGTCGCGCATCTCCCGCTCGAACCGCCCGGCGGGGAAGGACAGATGGGCCAGGGTGGGCAGTTCCGGGGCCTTCGGGTCGAGGCGTACGTGCAGTTCGGTGCGGGTGTCGGGCGGGCCGGAGGCGAAGAGGTAGACGACGCGGACGGCGGGGCCGCCGGGGGCGGACGGGCCGTCGTGGTGGGCCGCGACCAGCGCGAGGCGGTGGCCGTCGACGAGCAGGTCCGCGGCGCGCTCGGGCAGTTCGTCGGGGCCGATGTCGGTCACGGTCCGGGGCATGGGTCAGTGCCTTCCGATGATCTCGCCGGCCGCGGAGAGCAGCCGGGTGAGGGGGCCGGTGGCCACCCCCAGGGCCGCGGCCGCGACGAGCCCGGCGACCAGGGGGGCCGCGGCGGCCGCCCCGAGCCGGACGGGCCCGTCGGCGACGGCCTCCGGTTCGGGCGGCGGACCGAGGACCATGCGGGCGGTGCGGGTGACGAGCGCGGCGAAGGAGACGAGGGTGAGGACCAGCGCGACGGCGACGACCTTGCCGTGTCCGGCGGTGAATCCGGCGCGGGCGAGGCCGAGTTCGGAGGCGAAGAGGCTGAACGGCGGCAGGCCGAGCAGGGCGACCACGGCCAGCCCGAAGGTGGTGCCGAGGGCGGGGGCCTCGGCCAGCAGCCCGCGCACCCGCCCGATGCGGGCGGTGCGGCGGATCCGCAGGATGTGGCCCGAAGCGCAGAACGCGACGGTCTTCGCCAGCCCGTGGCCCGCGATGTGCAGCAGGGCGGCGGAGACGGCGAGCGGGGTGCCGATGGCGGTGCCCAGAGCGATCAGGCTCATGTGTTCCATGCTCGAATAGGCCAGCATCCGCTTGTAGTCGCGCTGGGCGAGCAGCAGGACGGCGGCCAGGGCCAGGGTGAGCAGGGCCGCTCCGGCGAGCAGGGTGCGGGTGTAGCCGGTGCCGAGGGCCGCGTCCGCGATGACCTTGTAGCGCAGCAGCCCGGCGAAGGCGACGGAGAGCAGGACGCCGGACATCAGCGCGGACACCGGCGCGGGTGCCTGGCTGTGGGCGTCGGGCAGCCAGGCGTGCAGGGGGGCGAGGCCCGCCTTGGCGCCGAAGCCGAGGACGATGAGGCTCATGGCGAGCCGGGTGACGGCCGGGTCGAGCCGGTCGGCGTGCGCGGCGAGGGTGGGCCAGTCCAGGGCGGAGGCCTCGGAGATGCCCGCCTGCCGGGCGGCGTAGTAGATCAGGACGGTGCCGAGGAAGGCGAGGGCGATCCCGGCGGAACAGATCACCACGTACTTCCAGGCGGCCTCGACGGAGGCCCGGGTGCGGCGGTGGCCGACGAGGAAGGCGGTGACGATGGTGGTGGCCTCGATGGCGATCCACAGGACGCCGAGGTTGGCGGCCAGGACGGCCGCGCTCATGGCCGCGAGGAAGGCGTGGACGAGCAGGTTGTAGCGGCGGGCGGCACCCGCGTCGGCCCGCTCGTGGGCGAGGTGAGAGGGGTTCGCGGCGCAGGCGAGGGCGGCCACCGCGCCGACGGCGAGCAGCAGCCACACGGTGAGGGCGTCGGCGCGCAGCAGCCGCCCGTACGCCGTCACCGGTCCGCGGTCCGGGACGGTGGCGGCGAGGGCGGCCCCGCAGAAGAGGATGGTGGCCGGGGACACCAGGCCGAGCCAGGTGCCGAGCGGCCGGGCCGCGGTGTCGGTCCCGGTGGCGAACGGCGGTGCGGCGGGCGGTCCGTCGGTGGCGAACGGCGGTGGCCCGGGGGGTGCGGCCGGGGGTCCGCCGGTGAGCGTGGCCGGTCCCCCGGCGGCCGCGGTGGAGCCGGTGGTCCGCGCGGGTTCGGCCGGTGTCCGCGGGGGCGGCGGCCGGTGCGCGAGGGCGGCGGAGTGCCGGGGGGCGTGGGCCCGGCGGTACGGCCGTACGCCGCGCAGCCCGGTGGCGGCGTGGGCGGCCGAGGTGGCGAGGGGCACCGCGATGGGGGCGGTCAGCAGCAGTGCGGTGGTGGCGTGCGTCATCAGTCGCGTAGCTCCCGCAGGTCGTCGATGCCGGTGCCGCCGAAGGCGGCCCGCATCCGGGTGGTGAGGATCTGCAGGACGAGAACGGCGAGCAGGACGTCGAAGGAGACGCCGAGTTCGACGATCAGCGGCACTCCGGACGCGGCCAGGAAGGCCGTCGCGGTGATGCCGTTGTCCAGGAGCAGGAAGCCGACCACCTGCGCCAGGGCGCGGCGCCGGGTGACCAGGGTGAAGAAGCCGATCAGGACGACGGCGAGGCCGACCGGCAGGGCGCTCGTCGCGGGGGTGGGGTCGAGTTCGACGAGGGGCCGGGCGACGGCGTAGGCGAGGAGGGTGAGGAGGGCGGCGCTGAGCAGCGAGGCCGCGACGTTGACCAGGGGCTGGGTCTCGCGGGCCTCGCTGACGTCCTCCTCGTAGTGGCGGGTGGGGGGCGGGGTGCCGGCGGCGAGGGCGCGGCGGATGAGGTGGGGCAGGGCGCCGGCACGGAGCAGGCCGATGCCGACGGCGACGGCGAGGAGGTCCCAGCGGCCCTCGTGCACGCCCAGCAGGCCGGCGACGGCGGCCAGGGCCACGCCCTGGAGGGCGAAGACCTGGACGATCGAGGACAGTTGGCGCAGCCACAGGACCACGACGGCCGCGAGCAGGAACGCGCCGCACGCCAGGTCGAGCAGCTGGGTGTAGACGCTGTCGTTCATGTGTCCCTCACTCACTCTCCTGTGAGGAAGTACGAGGCGGTGACCGCGAGCAGGGCCAGCAGGAAGGATCCGGCGAGCAGCTCGGGGACGCGGAAGAGCCGCAGTTTGGCCCAGAACACCTCGGCGGCCGCGAGGGCGGAGCCGAGCAGGGCGACCTTGGCGGTGAGCAGGACGAGGGCGAGGGCGAGGGCGGCCGGTGAGGCGGTGGTCGCGATGCCCCAGGGCGCGGACAGGGAGGCGAGCAGTCCGAGGAGGACGGCGAGCCTCATCTGGGCGCCGAGTTCGACCAGGGCGAGGTCGGGGCCCGCGTACTCCAGGACCATCGCTTCGTGGACCATCGTCAGCTCCAGGTGGGTGGAGGGGTTGTCCACGGGCAGCCGGCCGGTCTCGGCGAGGACGGCGACGGCCAGTGCGGCGGTGGCCAGGAGCCCCGCGGGGGAGGCCAGCCGCACCGGGTCGTGGATGCCGCCGGAGACGATCGCGGACAGGTTGGTGGAACCGGTCGGTATCGACAGGGCGAACACGGCGAGGAGGATGGTCGGTTCGACAAGGGCGGCGACGGTCATCTCGCGGGAGGCGCCCATGCCGCCGAAGGCGGTGCCGGTGTCCAGGCCCGCGAGGGCGAGGGCGACCGTGCCGAGGGCCAGCAGCGCCACCACCAGGATCAGGTCGGCGCTGCCGCTGACGGGGGTGACGGTGGAGGCCAGGGGGACGAGGGCGGCGACGACGGCGGTGGTCGCGACGAGCAGGAGGGGGGCGACGCGGAAGGCGGGTCCGGTGCCGATGGGGGTGATGGCCTCCTTGCGGAGCAGCTTGCGCAGGTCCCGCCAGGGCTGGACGACGCCGGGGCCGGCCCGGCCCTCCATCCGGGCCCGCACCTGCCGCATCGTGCCGGCGAGCAGCGGCGCCCCGGCGACGACGAGGACGACCTGGGCGGTCACTGCCGCCGTGCCGATGGCTTTCACGGTGTCTCCTCCTGCGTCTCCCCCTGCGTGCCCCGCCGTGTGCTGCCGCTCACCAGCCCGTTCACCAGCCCACCGCCAGGGCCAGCAGGACGGCGACGAGGCCGAAGAACCCGTAGCCGAGGTAGAGGTGCACGCTGCCGGTGGCCAGGCGGCGCGCGCTCTGGCCGAGGCCGGTGACGGCGGCGAGGACGGGGCGGTAGACACGGTGCTCGATCCGGTCGGGGATCCGGCTCTGGAAGCGCACCCGTTCCACCAGATAGGCGGACTCGCGCAGCGGGGTGACGTTGACGTCCTGCTCGGGGGCGAGGACGTCGTCGAAGACCCGCTGGAGGGGTTCGGCGAACGAGGTCGCGGTGTAGGACATCCGGGCGGTGGGGGCTCCTCCGCCGCAGTCCCACAGCTTGACGTTGGCGCGGCGGCCGCGGCGGGCCGTGATCCGGATCAGGGCGGCCGCGGCGAGCAGTCCGGCCGTCAGCGCGGCGGCCACCCACAGGGGGGACATGGAGGCGGCGAGCCGGTCCAGGCGCAGTTCGAAGCCGTCGCCGGACAGCGTGGGCCCGCTCCCGAGTCCGGCGACGGCCACGGCCCGTGACAGCCCGTCGCCCAGCATGCCGGGGACCAGCGCGAGCCCGGTGCAGCCGACGGCGAGCAGGCCCATGCCGATGAGCATGCCGGGCGGGCTCTCCGTGGCGGCGGCGGCCTCGGCGCTGCGGGGCCTGGCGAAGAAGCCCACGCCGAGGGCCTTGACGAAGACGGCGGCGGCCAGTCCCGCGGAGAGGGCGATGACCGCGACGGCGAGCGGCAGCACGATGGCGGTGGAGATGCCGGGCACCGTCAGGCCGTTGATCAGGGACTGGAGGAGCAGCCACTCGCTGAGGAAGCCGTTGCCGGGCGGGAGGGCGATCGCGCCGAGGGCGGCGACGGTGAAGAAGCCCGCGGTGGCGGGCATCCGGGCACGCAGCCCGCCCATGCGGTCGAGGTCGCGCAGGCCCGTGGCGCGGACGACGGAGCCCGCGGCGCAGAACAGCAGGGCCTTGAAGACGGCGTGGTTGGCGACGTGCAGGAGCGCGGCCGCGAGGGCGAGCGCGGCGGGCACCGGATAGCCGGAGGAGGCGAAGAGCCCGGCCGCGCCGACGCCGATGAGGACGAGGCCCAGGTTCTCGGACGTCGAGTAGGCGAGCAGCCTCTTGAGGTCCGAGGCCATGGCCGCCTGGAGGATGCCGTAGACGGCGGAGAGGGCGCCCGCCGCCAGGACGAGCAGCCAGCCCCAGCGCGGGGCACCGCCCAGCAGGTCGAAGGCCACGCGCACGATTCCGTAGGCGCCGAGGTTGACCATGGCGGCGCTCATCAGCGCGGAGACGTTGCTGGGGGCCTCGGGGTGGGCCCTGGGCAGCCAGGGGTGCAGGGGCACCATCCCGGCCTTCGACGCGAAGGCCGCGGCGACCAGCACGAAGACCGTGCCACGGGCGGCAGGTGACATCCCGCTCGCCCCGGCGCGCAGCGCGGTGAACGTCTCGCCCCCGGCGCAGGCGGCGAAGAGGGCCATGCCGGCCAGCAGCAGGACGAGTCCGAGGTGGGTCATGACGGCGTACCACACCCCGGCCTCGCGGACGGAGGCGCGGTCCCGCTGGTCGGCGAGGACGAGCAGCAGCGAGGTGAGGGCCATGGCCTCCCACAGGAGGAGGAACGTCGAGACGGAGGCGGCCGCGGGGACGAGCACGAGGGTGAGGGCGAACAGGGGCAGCGCGGCCTGGACCCCGCGCGAGGCGACTCCGCGCGCGTGGTCGCCCCCGGCGTAGCCGATGCCGTAGACGGCGACCGCGAGGACCACGGCGCCCGCCACCGCCATGAACAGCCCCGACAGGGCGTCGACGGCCAGATAGACACCGGCCATCGGCAGCAGGCCGGGGAGGTGGGCGGACCACCGGCCGCCGCCGGAGGCCATGAGTCCTGCGGTGAGCCCGGCGCCGCCCAGTCCGGCCGTGCACAGCCCGACGGCTATGACGCGCGCCCGTCTCGGCAGCAACGCGCCGGACAGCGCCCCCGCGCCGGCGAGCCCGACCGCGAGAACCGCCGCGGTTTCGGCACCCTTCATGCGCGGTCCCTCGCTCGCGCGCCGCCGCCCGCCGCCGGGGCGCCCGTGCTTTGGGCCGCGCCCCCGGTGGGCGCGGTCGCGGTCACCGGCCGGTCACGGCGCGGAGCGCCGCCACGATCCGG
This sequence comes from Streptoverticillium olivoreticuli subsp. olivoreticuli, assembly GCF_003391135.1. Lineage (GTDB taxonomy): Bacteria > Actinomycetota > Actinomycetes > Streptomycetales > Streptomycetaceae > Streptomyces > Streptomyces blastmyceticus. The sequence goes on from NZ_CP031455.1 coordinate 1,603,593, forward strand.
TCGGGTCGTGGCGGGCAGCCCTCGACCTTGAGGTCGACGGGGACCACGTCGGCCACGGCGCCCTCGACGCCGTAGCCGCCTGCGAACTCCCCGCAGTTCAGGGCGCAGTCGCCGACCGCCACGACGAGCCGGGGGCGGGGCATCGCGGCGACGGTGCGCCGCAGCGGTTCGGCCATGTTGCGGGTCACCGGTCCGGTCACGAGCGCGAGGTCCGCGTGCCGGGGCGAGGCGACGAGGCGGGCTCCGTAGCGCTCTGCGTCGTAGACCGGCCCGAAGGCCGCCGCGATCTCGATCTCGCAGCCGTTGCACGATCCGGCGTCGACGCAGCGCACCTGGACCGAGCCGCCCAGGCGGCGGGCCGCGGCGGATGCGGCGGGGGCGGGCCGGGGTGGCGCGTCCTCCGCCACCCGTCCGGTTTCACGGATCTTGCGCAGCAGGCTCATCAGGGCTCCCTCGCCTCGGCTTCGATGTGCCTCACGAAGGTGCGGCGGCCGTCTCCCGCCGTCACAGCGCGATTCCGCGCCGAGAGACGGCCGCCGGTCGAAAGGGGCCGGGAAGGGCCCCGTGCCCGGGCCTCGCGGGTTCCGCGGCGGGCCCGGCCCGGATCGCCGGTGCTCCGGACGGGGTGGTCCGGTGGGTGCGGCCTTCGGCGGCCCCGTTGCATGAGGACTGATCTGCCCCGGGAAACGGCGTGCGGGGCCGGGGAGTTACGGGGAGTTCCGGCCACTGTGACACCACGGGCTGTTGGGGCGGGTGGTTCGAAACCGCTTGCCGCACACGGCAGAATCTACGAGGTCACCGGGCACCCGGGAGCACGGCGGCGAAACTCGGTGGCCGTACGGCGGCTCCGTACGTCAGTCTGATTCCAGCCATCAGCCGAGAAGTGGGAGACCGGTGGAGCTGTACGAATACGCGGGCCTCGACGCGGTCGGCCTGCGGGCGCTGATCCGGGCGCGTGAAGTGAGCGCGGCCGAGGTCGAGTCGGTGGCGCGGCGCGCCCTGGCCGTGGCCGGTGCCGAGCTGGGCGCGCTGACGCTGCCGCTGTTCGAACCCGCCCTCGACCACGAGCCGGACGGTCCGTTCGGCGGCGTGCCCTTTGTGATCAAGGACAGCGGGCCGTTCGCGCGGGGCGTACCGTTCGCGCTCGGCAGCCGCGCCGTCCGTGGCGCCGTCGCACAGGCCGACCACGACCTGATGGCCCGCTTCCGCACCGCCGGGCTGGTGGCGCTCGGTCAGACCACCGCTCCCGAGCTGGGCCTCAACTTCTCGACGGAGCCGGTGCGCCACGGGCCGACGCGCAACCCGTGGGCGCGGGACCGTGGTGTCGGCGGGTCGAGCGGCGGGGCGGCCGCGCTCGTGGCCGCCGGTGCGGTGCCCTTCGCGCACGGCAACGACGGCGCGGGTTCCCTGCGGGTGCCCGCCTCGTGCTGCGGGCTCGTCGGCCTGAAGCCGAGCCGTGGCCGTACGCCGAGCGGGCCGCTCGGCGGGGAGGCCGCGTTCGGGCAGACGGTGGAGTTCGGGCTCACCCGGACCGTGCGCGACACGGCCCACCTGCTCGACGCCGTCGGCGCACCGCCCGTCGGCGAGAAGTACGCGGCGCCGCCGCCGGCCCGCCCGTACGCCGAGGAGCTGCGGGCGGACCCGGGCCGGCTGCGGGTCGCGGTCATCACGCAGGCGTGGTCGGGGGTCGCGGTCGACCCGCAGGTGGCCGCGGCGACGGAGGCGGCGGGGCAGGTGCTGGAGTGGATCGGGCACGTGGTGTCCCCGGCGGGCCCGGCCGTCGATCCGGAGTCGGTCGTCGAGGCGCTGATGCTCAGCGTGTTCGCGACGGGCGCCGCGATGCTCAGGGCGCCGCGCAGGCCCGATCCGTCGCTGCTGGAGGCGGTGTCACGGGTGGTGCTCGGCGAGACGGAGGCGGCGACCGCGCTCGATGTGATGGCGGCGGTCGACGCCCAGCACCGGGTGACGCGCCCGGTCGGTGACTTCTTCACCCGCCACGACCTGCTGGTGACGCCGACGCTCGGGCAACTCCCGGCGCCGCACGGCACCCTCGACTACGACGGTGACGGCCACACGGCCCGCTCCTGGCTGCGCCGGATCCTCGAGTACGGGCCGTTCACCGCGGTGTTCAACGTCGCGGGGAACCCCGCGGTCAGCCTGCCGCTGGGGCAGAGCCGCGAGGGCCTGCCGATCGGGGTGCAGCTCGTCGCCGCCCACGGCAGGGAGGATCTGCTGCTGCGGGTGGCGGCACAGCTGGAACAGGCGGTGCCGTGGGAGGACCGCAGGCCACTGGTGTTCTCCGGCGGTCCGGAGTGATCGCCGTTGGGCGCGGGTTGTCGGCGCCCGCGGCGGGCGTCCCTCAGCCGTTCACGATGACGCCGCGCGTCACACCGCGCGGACGATAACTGCCCGACGCCGCACGCAGAGCCAGCTCCGCCAGTGCCTCCGGCGCGCCCCGCTGGCCGCGGATGCCGGGGAAGGCGTTGACGTCGACGATCAGCGGCCCACCCGGCGCGTCGAGGAGGTCGACGCCATAGACGTCCAGGGCGAAGACCTCACCGGCGCGGCGCACCACGTCGAGCCAGGCCGGGGGCAGTTCGCCGACCGCGACCGACTCGGTGCGGCGGGAGGCGGGGGTGGCCAGCTCCGAGCGGCGTACGGCGGCGAAGACCTCGTCGCCGACGACCCACAGTTTGTGGTCCCAGCCGCTGTTGGGGGTGTAGGCCTGTGTCACCACCGGCTCGTCCGGCCACTGCGCGGCCAGCGCCCGCAGCTGTTCGGCGTCGTCCACCCGGGCCACGAGGTCGTGCCGTCTGCTGTGGCGGCTCTTGACGACCAGGGGGTACGTCAGGCCGCCCCGCGCGGCCAGGCGCGGGAGGGTCGTCGCCGCCGTGGTGGCGGCGAAGGGCAGTCCGGCGGCCAGCGCGACCTCGGCCATGGCGGTGCGGTCCTGGCACTGCTCGGTCGCGTCGGCCGAGTTCAGCACGGGGGCGCCGTGCTGTTCGAGGTAGCGGGCGAAGGCCAGGGCGCACGGCGTCCGCGCCTTGAGGAGATAGACGTCGGCGAGCGCCTCGGGGGCGCGCGCGGGGGAAGGCAGCACGGCGTGCCGGGGGTCGAGCGCCTCCACCTGATGACAGGGCGTCAGAAGTGCGGTGGCCGCGGCCAGCAGCGGGTGGTCCGGCGCGGGCGTCAGCAGACAGATCCTCACGCGCCACCGCCCACCTGGGCGGGGGCGGAGTGCTGTGCCGGGACGGCGGCGGCCGCGGTGTGCCGGGAGGGCCCGGCGTCGGCGAGGCGCAGGATGGCCCACGCCACCCGGGCGACCGCGTCCGGCACCTGACGGAAGCTCGGGAAGTCGTTGACGTCGACGACCACCGGCCCGTCGGGCCCCAGCACCACGTCCACGCCGTACAGGTCGAGGCCGAAGACGGCACCGACCCGGGTGACGATGTCCGCCACCTCGGCGGAGAGCGGCACCCGGCGTTCGCGGGCGGGTTGATCGGGGTGCAGCGGTGAGCAGCGCTCGGTCGCGAACAACTCGCCGTCGACGCAGTACACCTTGAGGTCGACGCCCGAATTGGGCACATACGGCTGGGCTATCAGCATGCCCGCGGGTGCGGCGCCGGGGTCGGGCAGCCGGTCCGGGGAGGGTACGAGGCGGACGGCCCGGCCGGAGCTGCCGTCGGCGGGCTTGACCACCAGGGGGTACGCGGCGGCGGGGATCCCGGCGAACTCCTCCGGGCGGGCGGCGGCGTAGGTCACGGGGACGGGCAGGCCGTGGCGCTCGGCCGTCACGGCCGCGAGCGCCTTGTCGCGCACACCGCGTATCGCGCGGGCGTCGTTGACCGTGGTGAGGCCGGCGGCCGCGGCCGCTTCCAGCAGCATCAGGCCCGGTCCGCCGGAGACGGTCTTGAGCACCCACGCGTCGTGCGCGCCCGCGCGCACCGTCTCGGAGAGCTTGAGGAGGGAGCTGCCCGGCCGCAGCACGTCCACCTGGTGTCCCCAGGAGGTCAGTTGGCGGATCACGTCCACCGGCATGCCGTCGCGCCGGTACTGCTCCTCCACCAAGAAGCAGAGTCTCATTGGTGCATCCTCGTAATCCCCGGACGTCCGCCGATCCCGTCCGGCAGAACTGTGACGGCTCAGGATGTCATGGGTGTGCAGGTGAGAACGCCAGGGGTTGTCTCGATTCCGTAGCAAACGGCGCGCGCGGCGCGGGGATTTCTCCGGATCCGACCGACTGGTGCGGATGTCGGGCGATCCGGATACGGCGCGTTCACGAGGGTCGCCGGGGACCGAATCCGGTGCGCGCGCACGGCGGCGGCCCGGACCCGCCCGCCGAACACGCCACGTCGTCGTTCGCGCACGGCGCGTACGGAGTGCGCGGGAGGCTTGAGCACCGGCCCGTGCGGGAAAGCTGTAAGGAAACGAGGCAGCAGCGCGCCATGCCCTGGATGCGACGGGCGTGGGAATTCCCGCTGTATCGCGCATCGAGAACGAGATGAAAGCCGATGGACGCCCTTGCCGATACCTTCCCGGATGCGGCGGCGGTTCCTGTCGCCGCCGTCGACGGTCGAGGCACCGTCACCCTGTGGAGTCCCCTGGCCCAGCGCCTGCTCGGCTATCCCGCCGACGAGATCGTCGGCCGCCCCGCTTCCGGCCTGCTCGCCGCCCCCCTGCCCGCCTCCGCGCGCACGTCGCTGACCAGGGCCGCACGGTGGAGTGGCGTCGTCCCCGCCCGTCACAGGGACGGCACCACGGTACGGATTCCGGTCCGTGCGTGCCCCGGTCCGGACGGTGACGGCGGGGTCGGATGGCTCGTCCTGACGGCCGCCCGGGACGCGCCCGCGGCCGCGCGGGAAAGGGAAGTCCGCCCGGACGGAGCCGCGCCGCTCAAGGAATGGGCCTATCTCCAGTCCCCCATCGCCACGTCGGTCTACGACAGCGAGCTGCGGCTCGTGAGCGTCAATGACGAAATGCTCGGCGTCGCGGGCCACCCGGAGGCGGAGATGCTGGGGATGCGCCTCGCCGATATCCACCCCGGCCCGCCGTTCGACGCCTTCGGCAGGATGATGGCCGAGGCGATGCGGACGGGAAAGCCTATCCGCACGGACGCCTTCTTCCGGGCGCCCGGTGAGGTCCGGGAGCGCGCCTGGGCCTCCTTCTTCACCCCGCTGAAGGACCCGGCCGGGCAGGTGCGGGGGCTCGCCCTCGCCGCCCTCGACCACACGGAGGAGTACCGGGCCCGCCAGCGGCTGGTCCTGGTCAACGAGGCGGGGGCGCGGATCGGGACGACCCTGGACGTGGCCCGTACGGCACGGGAGCTGGCGGAGGTCACCGCCGGGCCGTTCGCCGACTTCGTCGCCGTCGACCTCTTCGACTCGGTGCTCCACGGCGAGAGCGAGGAAGGGCGGGCGGACGACCCCGCCGGGCCCGCCGCCGTCCTGCGCCGCGTCGCCGCCCGCACCGCCCTCGACGAGGGTCCGGGCGCGGACCCGGGGCCGGCCGAAGCGCACCGCTGCCCGCCGCACTCCCCACCGGCCCGCGCGCTCGCCTCCGGCAGGCCGTCCCTGCACAGCGGCGACGACCCGGGGACCCGGGCATGGCTGTCGGACACCTCCGCCGTGCCCGCCGCCGTCCGCGAGCGCGGCGTCGGCTCCGTGCTCGCCGTGCCGCTGAGCGCGCGCGGCACCACACTGGGCGTGGCCACCTTCGTGCGCGCCACCGGCACCTACGACGCCGACGACCTGCTGCTCGCCTCGGAGATCGCGGCGCGGGCGGGCGCGTGTGTCGACAACGCCCGGCGGTACGCCCAGGAGCGTACGGCCGCGCTCACCCTCCAGCGCAGTCTGCTGCCGAGCCGGCTGCCGGACCAGGGGGCGGTGGAGGTCACCTCGCGGTATCTGCCGGCCGACGCGCAGGCGGGCATCGGGGGCGACTGGTTCGACGTCATCCCGCTGTCCGGCGCCCGGGTGGCGCTGGTGGTGGGGGACGTGGTCGGCCGTGGTCTGCAGGCGTCCGCCGTCATGGGCCGGCTGCGGGCGGCGGTCCGTACGCTCGCCGACCTCGACCTGCCGCCGGACGAGCTCCTCACGCACCTCGACGACCTCGTCATCCAACTGGCGCAGGGGCAGGGGACGAAGCCCTCGGCCACGGTGCGGGAGACGGGCGCGACCTGCCTGTACGTGGTCTACGACCCGGTGACGCGGCGCTGCGCCATGGCGCGGGCGGGGCATCCCGCACCCGTCGTCGTGCTGCCCGACGGCGCCGCGCGCTCCGTGCACGTCCCCAGCGGTCCACCGCTCGGGCTGGGCGGCCTGCCCTTCGAGTCGTTCGAGACGGAACTGCCGGAAGGCAGCCTGCTCGCGCTCTACACCAACGGGCTCGTCGAGGGGCGCGACCACGAGACCGGTCCGGGGACGGTGCGGCTGCGCGAGATCCTGACCGACCCTCCCGGGTCCCTGGAGCGGATCTGCGACGACGTGCTGGACACTCTGCTGCCCGACCGGACCGTGCGGCCCGCCGACGACGTCGCGCTGCTGCTGGCCCGCACCCGGGCGCTCGGCGACGACCGCGTGCGCAGCTGGAGCCTGCCCGCGGACCGGGCCACCGTCGCCGACGCGCGCAAGCACGCCTCGGAGCAGCTGACGGCGTGGGGGCTGGAGGAGCTGGGCTTCACCACCGAACTGGTCGTCAGCGAGCTGGTGACCAACGCGATCCGGCACGCCCACGCGCCCATCCGGCTGCGGCTGATCCGTGACCACGCGTCGCTGATCTGTGAGGTCTCCGACGCCAGCAGCACCTCGCCGCGGATGCGCCGGGCCAGGGTCTTCGACGAGGGCGGCCGGGGGCTGCTGCTGGTCGCGCAGCTCACCGAGCGCTGGGGAACCCGCTTCACCCCGGAGGGGAAGACCATCTGGGCCGAACAGCCGCTGGCCGCCGCCGGCTGAGCCGGCGGCACGGGTACGGGCGAGGACAGGGCCCGTACCCGTGCCGGTCCGGTGTGCGGCGGGTCAGCGACGGCGCATGCAGTCGCGCACCAGGTCGAGGTGGTGGGCGACGAAGGGCCGGGCCGCCCGGGCCGCTTCCTGCACCTCCTGGTCCTTCCCCGTCCTCACCTCGCCGTCGATGAGCTTGAGCACCTGGACGTGGCCGGTCTCCTGCGCCTTCAGCCAGACCTTGTCGTAGTCACGGGTGCCCGCCCGTTTCTGGATGTCCTTCATCTCCTGTTGCTGGTCGGCCGTGGTCGCGGCTGGGAGGTTGACCTTCAGCCGCTTCGCCAGGGCCCTGAGCGACTCGTCCATGCGGGTGTGGTCGCTGACGAGCACCTCCCCGGTCTCCTTGGTGCACCGCATGACGGCGTGCCGGCCCGCGTCCTTGCCGGCCGCGATCTCGGCCATGTTGCCCTGGTGCGCCGCTGTCAGGAAGGCGTCGTCGTGCTCGCACTCCGTGGCGAGTGCCGTCCCCGCCGCTGCCGTCGCCAGGGCGAGGGCCACCACCGCGGTACCGGCCCGGTGTCGCATAAGCATCGTTGGCTGCTCCGTTCCTCGTGTGCCCGCGGCACCCCTCGGCACCGCGGGCCGGGTTCTGGACGGGGGCGCTTGTGCCGACGCCCCTTCGGGTCTGATGCCTGCCCCGGGCCGATGCGACGCCACCCGCGGGGCGATCGCAGTCCCTCCCAATGGAGCAGCGGGCGCGTCAGGTGCAGGTGGAGTGGTCCGGCGGCAGCGTGCCTTCCAGCAGGAACGCGTCGATCCGTTCGTTGACGCAGGTGGCGTCCTGGGTGCCGTAGACGCTGTGGCCGCCGCCGGTGTCGGTCATGGTCACGGCGGAGCCGACCGCCGCGGCCATCTTGGGCAGCCACTGGACGGGGGTGGCGGGGTCGTACTCGGTGGTGTGCATGAGGATCTTGGGGGCGTCGGCGGCCCGTACGTCGTGCGAGGTGTCGTCCCCCGCCTGGGGCCAGCCGGTGCAGGCGGCCATGCCCGCGGCCATGAAGGGGCCGAAGACGGGCGAGGCGCGGACGAACTCGTGGTAGGCGGCGACGACCTGCCGGGTGGTGTAACGGCCGGAGGTGTCGGCGCAGTTGATCGCGGTCATCGCCTCCTCGACCTTGTCGTGGGAGCCGTTCTCCCGTTTGCCGCCCGCCCGGTCGGCCGCCGCCCGGCCGAGCTCCGCGGCCTCGCCGGGGTGGACGTGGTAGATGATGGCGGCCAGCAGGTTGGGGGTCTCGGGCAGGCTCTCGCGGGAGCGGAGCAGGCCCATGGTCTCCTCGATGGCGCCCTCGCGGTCGAGCTTGCGGCCGCCCGGCCAGTCGATCGGCTGGTCGTCGAGCTCGTCGAAGGCCCGGGCGACGTTGGTCATGGCCTTGTCGGTGTCGGAGCCGAGCGCGCAGTCCTCCTCGCCCCGGCCGGTGCACATCTCGACGGCGTGGCGCAGCGCCCGCTGGTAGGCGGCCGTCTGGGCGAGGGTGGAGTCCTTGAGGTTGGGGGCGGGTTCGTCGACGCCGTCCATGACCATGCGGCCGACCTTCGTGGGGAAGCGGTGGGCGTAGACGGCGCCCAGCTTGGTGCCGTAGGAGAAGCCGAGGTAGTTGAGCTTCTCCTCGCCCAGCGCCGCGCGGAGCACGTCCAGGTCCCGGGCCGCGTTGACGGTGCCGACGTACGGGATGATGTTGCCCGCGGTCCGCTTGCACCGCTGGAGCTCCCTCTCCTGCTCGGCGATGAAGTCGGCCATGCCGCCGGGTCCTGAGAGGTCCGGGCCGGGCAGGTGCTCGGCCTCGGTCATGCCGCCGTCGCCGCCGCAGAGCACCGGGGAGCTGGCGCCGACGCCACGGGGGTCGAAGGTGACCAGGTCGTAGCGCGTCCCGGCCTTGCTGAAGCCGTCGGGCCCGTACTCCTTGAGCTGTTTGAGGCCTGATTCGCCGGGGCCGCCGAAGTTCAGGACGAGCGAGCCGCCGCGGTCGGCCCGGCCTCTGGCGCGGTAGCGCATCAGCGCGAGGCTGATCTCGCCCTTGCGGGGGTCGGCGTAGGTGTACGGGACCTTGAGCCGCCCGCATTCCGCCGAGGCGTCGGCCTTCTCCGTCTCGTCCTTGACCGCCTTGTCCGTCTCCTTCGAGCAGGGCTTCCAGGTGATCTGCTGCTCGTAGTAGGCCGAGAGGTCCGGCTCTCCCGCGGCCCGGCCGGAGGAGGTGGTGCAGCCCGCGATTCCGGGTGCGAGCAGGGTGGCGGCCGCGAGGGGGACGGTCACGTTGGAGGCGCGCAGGAGACGGTTGAAGCACGAGGGGCGGCGTACGGACGTCATGTCAGGGACGGTATTTCGCGGGCCAACGGCGGGCTTTCCGGAAGGGGCGTCCGGGTGACGCGCACGGCGTGCCGCCGTGGAGGTCAGCCGTACAGGGCCCGGTCGAGGGCGGCGAATGCCTCGTCGACGTAACTCCGGTGGCTGTCAGCGATGTCCTCCGCGCGCTCGCCCGCGAGCAGCCGGCCGGCGGCCGCCGTGTAGGTGGCGCGGCAGACGGCGACGGTGAGGGCCGCGACGAGCCGGGGCCGCTGGTCGCCGATGGGGGCACCGGTGGTCTCCGCGACCGCCGTGGCGAGGGCGTTCTCCACCTCCTCGACTCCTTCGCGGGCCCGGGCCCGCAGGGCGGGAGAGTCCAGGACGATCCGCCAGAAGAACACGAAGCGGTCGGCGACGGCCGCCAGCGGGTGCCGCTGGTCGAGGAGTCCGAGCAGCAGCCGGTGCACCGCGCCGACCGGCGTCTCGCCGTCGTGCCGGTCGCGCACGGCGCGGGTGAAGAGGTCGACGGCCTCCGGGATGCGGTCGAGGAAGAGGTCTTCCTTGCGGGGGAAGTAGTTGAAGACGGTCATCGTGGAGACCCCGGCCTCCTTGGCGACCTCCGCGACGGTCACGTTGTCGAAGCCGCGTTCGACGATCAGTGCGGTGGCCACGTCCGAGATGCGCTGCCGCGTCCGGAGCTTCTTGCGTTCGCGCAGGCCGAGGGCCTGGTTCTCGTCGCCCTCGGCCATGAAGTCCTCATCCACGGAAAAATAATACCCACTCAAAATTTTTAGTGACTACACTTTTGCCATGGACTACGACGTGGTGGTGGCGGGAGCCGGCCCGGTGGGGCTGATGCTGGCGTGCGAGCTGAGGCTCGCGGGGGTGGACGTGCTCGTCGTCGAGCGGCTCACCGAAGTGGACACGACCGTCAAGGCGGGGGCGATCAACTCGCCCACCGCCGAGGCCTTTTACCGACGCGGCCTCCTCCCGGAGCTGGAGGGGATCCAGCGTGAGAACCTGGAGCGCTTCGCGTCCTTCACCCGGCAGCGGACGGCTGCCGACGGACAACCGCCCGCGCGGGCACCGAAGTTCGCCGGGCACTTCGCGGGCATCATGCTGAGCGCGGACCTCCTCGACGGGACCGACCCCGATTTCGCCGCCGCGGGACCGGCCGGCGAGGTCGGCTTCGTCGCCCAGGCATCGCTGGAGCTGCTGCTCGCCCGGCGCGCGGCGGAGCTCGGTGTCGAGCTCCGTCGCGGCGTGGAGCTCACCGGTCTCGACACCGTCGACGACCACGTCGTCGTCCGCCTCGGCGACGAGACGGTTCGCGCCGGCTGGCTCGTGGGCTGCGACGGCGGCCGCAGCACGGTCCGCAGGCTCGCCGGGTTCGACTTCCCCGGCACGCCCCCGGGGATCACCGGGCACCAGGCGGTCGTCGAGATGGAGGGCTCCGAGCGGCTGGGAGCCGGCTGGAACTGGACGCCCACGGGGACGTACGCGCACGGGCCGGTCCCCGGCCGCATCCTGACCGTCGAGTTCGACGGGCCCCCGGCCGACCGGGACGCCCCCGTCACCGCCGAGGAGCTGCAGACGAGCCTGCGGGCCGTGTCCGGGGTGGCCGACGTCACCGTCACCCGGGTGCACTCCGCCACCCGGTTCACCGACAACGCCCGCCAGGCGACCGACTACCGCAAGGGCCGGGTCCTGCTCGCGGGCGACGCGGCGCACGTCCACTCCCCGTTCGGCGGCCAGGGGCTCAACCTCGGCATCGGCGACGCGGTGAACCTCGGCTGGAAGCTGGCCGCCACGGTGCGGGGACGGGCGCCCGAGGGGCTGCTCGACACCTACACCGCCGAGCGGCACCCCGTCGGAGCCTGGGTCCTGCGGTGGACGAGGGCCCAAGTGGCGCTGATGCGGCCGGAGTCGCACGCGAGCGCGCTGCGCGACGTGGTCGCCGAGCTGGCCGGGACCGTCGACGCCACCACGTACTTCGTGAAGAAGATCTCCGGGGTGTGGCAGCGCTACGACATCCCGGGCGACCACCCGCTGGTCGGGCGCAGCGCGCCGGACCTGGAACTCGCGGACGGCAGCCGGCTGGCGGACCATCTGCACGACGGACGGGGGGTGTTGCTGGATCTCGTGGGGTCGCGGGAGGCGCGAGCGCTGGGCGAGGCATATGTGCCGGTGGTCAGCGGACGCTGCGCCTCTCCGCAGGAGCTGGGCGGATTGCTGGTACGGCCCGACGGGATCGTCGCATGGGCCGCATCCGATACGGCTGCGGCATTGGACGCTCTCGATGCGGCGCTGGCGCGTTGGTTCCTCCCCACCCCGCCCCTTCCCGAACCGGGGCTCCGCCCCGGACCCCGGCCCTCGAACTCCCCCAGCTACCGCTGGGAGGTGCCCCCACGGGCTTGATTTCTGGGACCGTCCCTGTTTACGGGGCCGGCTCCAAGTCGGGGTCGTCGTCGTACTCGGGCAGCCTCAGGACCGTCACCGCGCCGCCGTCCGTCGCGTTCGCGAACGTCAGCTCCGCGTCGATGATCCTCGCCTGGCCGACCGCGATGGTCAGGCCCAGGCCGTGCCCCTTGCCGCCGGAGCCCGTCGGCTTCGTGCGGAACCGCTGCGGGCCGTGTTCGAGGAGGTAGTCGGGGTAGCCCTCGCCGTGGTCGCGGACGGTGACCACGGGGCCGTCGACGGTGAGGGTGACGGGCGGGCGCCCGTGCCGGTGGGCGTTGGCGAGCAGATTGCTGAGGACCCTCTCGAGGCGGCGCCGGTCGGTCACCACGCAGGCGTCGCGCACGACGCGCACCTCCGCGTCCAGGCCGGAGGCCCGTACGGCCCGTTCGGCCAGCTGCCCCAGCTGGTGCGCGTCGAGGTCGGCCTGCTCCGTGAGCGAGTCCAGCCGGGAGATCTCCAGCAGGTCCTCGGTGAGCCGGCGCAGCGCCTGCACCCGGTCGCGCACGAGCTCGGTGGGGCGGCCCGGGGGCAGCAGGTCGGCCGACGCCTGGAGGCCGGCGAGGGGGGTGCGCAGCTCGTGGGCCACATCCGCGGTGAACCGCTGTTCGCTCTGGAGCCGCCCCTGGAGGGTGACCGCCATCGCGTCGAGCGCCGCGGAGACGGCGGCCACCTCGTCCTGCGGCTTGGAGGGGTCGGTGCTGCGCGGGTCGGCGACCCGGGCGTCGAGGTCGCCCGCGCTGATGCGCCGGGCCACGTCGGCGGTGCGGTGCAGCCGGCGGGTGACCCGGGAGACGGCGAAGACGCCGATGAGCAGGGTGCCGCCGATGGCCAGGGTCGAGGAGCCGATGATGGCGCGGTCGAGGCCGTCGATGGTGGCGGCGCTGTGCCGGTAGTCGAGCCGGGTGGCGAGGACCCCGCCGGCCGCGGGGGTCGCGGCCCACATCGTGGCGATGCCGTTGTCGTCGCCGAGCGCGGTGCCCCTTCGGCCGTGCAGCGCCATCTCCCGCAGTTTCGTGGGCAGTCCGGGCGGGTTGAGGACGGCCTGGTGGTGCACGGGGTCACCGGCGGAGTAGGCGCGGGCGGCGGAGTCGAGCCGTTGGAGCGCTTCGACACGGGCCTGGTGGACGGTCTGCCGGGTGACGATGACGTGCACCAGGGTGCCGAGGACCGCGGCGACGACGCAGCACATGACAGCGAGGAAGAGCGTGAACTTCCCGTACAGCGAGCCGAAGCGGGAGATCCTGGGCAGCCGCGGCCGTGCGGCGCGGGGTCCGGCGGTCATCGACGGGTCTCCGTGGGACGCGGGGTGGCGGTGGCCTCGACGCGGCGGATCTCGTCGCTCTTCAGCTCCATGTAATGCCGGTGGGAGTCCCAGGAGTAGACCGAGCGCACGGCGTAGTGGGGGGTGTCGGACGGCTCCCAGACGATCACGTCCCGGCCCGCCACCTCGATGGACGAGGGCCGCACCACGGTGGCCATGACGCGGGTGAGCTCCCCCTTGACGAGGGTGTAGCAGCGCAGCCCCAGGAAGTGGTCGTCCATCTCGATGCCGACGATCAGGTCGTCGTGCCCGTCGCCCGTGAGGTCCCGGAGGACGGGGGTGCGGATCGGACAGTTCCGCTCCGCCTCCGAGCAGGAGCTGATCTTGGCGGCGGTCGCCTCGTCCAGCCCGTCGGCGCCGGTGACGTCGTGCCGGTGGGCGGCGACCTCGGCCTTGACCACGGCGTAGGCGTCCACCTTCCGGATGTCCCCGGAGGGTACGGCCGCGATGCCCGGGACGCGCGTGGCGGTGACGTCGTCGTGCTGCTCACCCGTCGGGGTGGGGGCCGGGGTCCGCTCGGGCCAGAGCGGGGAAGGAGCCGCGACGGGCGCCGTCGTACCGGCGCTGAGCGGCTCCCCCGCGGCTCCGCACCCGGCCACGGTGGCCGTCAGCACCGCGGCCGCCCCGAGCGCCGTCAGGAGTCGCCGCGGGCGCGGGCCGCTCCCGGCGGCGGGGCGGGCAGATCCGGTCACTGCTGGGTCCAGGGTCGTAGGTCGTTCGACGGCTGGCCGTCGGCGCCGGCGGGGGCTCGGCGTACACCACGATGTTAAGCGAGTGCCCCTGGTGACCGGCGGGGCCCGCCCGGCGCTCCCGCTCGCGCGGTCGGCGAACGCCGGGCGCGGCCCCGTCGGACGAGCTACCGCTTGCGCCGCTTGGCGATGGTCGTCATGACCACGGGAAGCAGCAGTTCGAGCGCCCGGGCGACCGTGGCTTCCGGCAGGCCCGTTTTCTTGGCGACCGCTTTGGCGACGGGCCCGCTGACCTTGCCGAGCACACCGGACAGCAGCCCGCCGCCCAGGCCCCCTCCCAGCCCGGCGAAGCCGGCGACCCCCGCGGGGGCGCCCTCGGTGATCTCCTCCGGCAGGGCCTCGACCGTGGCCCCCACCACCCCCTTCGCACCCTCCGTATCCGTGCCGAGCTCCCCTGCGAGCTCCTGGATCCGGTCCTCGCCGAGTTCGTCCAATACGTCCTTCTGAAGCGTTTCATCGCCCATGCTCACGACATTACGCGCGCGGGCGTGTCCCCGTCCGCAAGATCGCCAATCGCTCACCCCGAGGCATCAGGGAGCCCCGGGCGCAAGATCCTTAACCGGGCCGGCATCCGCATTCACCAGATCGGGCGGAAGTACGACTTCCCGATCTATCCGACCGGGCGCCGCGAACTAGCGTGGTCGACCATGTCACAGCCCTTCGAACTCCCCTCCTTCTACATGCCGTATCCGGCGCGCCTCAGCCCCCATCTGGAGGGGGCCCGCGTCCACTCCAAGGCGTGGGCCCGCGAGATGCGGATGATCGAGGGCTCCGGTATCTGGGACGAGTCGGACTTCGACTCCCATGACTACGCGCTGCTGTGTGCCTACACCCACCCCGAGGTCTCGGGTCCCGAGCTCGACCTGATCACCGACTGGTACGTCTGGGTGTTCTTCTTCGACGACCACTTCCTGGACATCTTCAAGCGCACCCGTGACATGCCCGGCGCGAAGGCGTATCTCGACCGCCTGCCCGCCTTTATGCCGATCCACCCGGAGGACGCCGCCGGGACGCCCACCAACCAGGTCGAGGAGGGCCTGGCCGACCTCTGGGCCCGTACGGTCCCCGCGATGTCGGAGGACTGGCGGCGGCGTTTCAAGGAGAGCACCCGGCATCTCCTGGAGGAGTCGCTGTGGGAGCTCGCCAACATCGACGAGGGCCGGGTGTCCAACCCCGTCGAGTACATCGAGATGCGCCGCAAGGTGGGTGGCGCGCCCTGGTCGGCGAACCTGGTGGAGCACGCGGCGGGCGCCGAGGTGCCGGCCGCCGTGGCGGCGTCCCGCCCGATGCGCGTCCTGAAGGACACGTTCTCCGACGGCGTGCACCTGCGCAACGACATCTTCTCGTACCAGCGGGAGACCCAGGAGGAGGGCGAGCTGGCCAACGCGATCCTGGTCCTGGAGAAGTTCCTCGGCTGCGGCACGCAGGAGGCGGCCGACGCCGTCAACGACCTCCTCACCTCCCGGCTCCAGCAGTTCGAGCACACCGCGCTCACCGAGGTGGAGCCCATGCTGCTGGAGCACGGCCTGGGCCCCGACGCCTGGGCCGATGTCTTCGCGTATGTGAAGGGGCTCCAGGACTGGCAGTCCGGCGGGCACGAGTGGCACATGCGCTCCAGCCGTTATATGAACGGCGCCGCGGAGACCGGTGTGCCGGAGCACGCGCCCTTCGCCGTCGCGGCCGACGTGCTGGCCGGGCCCTGCGGCCTGGGCACCTCGGCGGCCCGGCTGGTGTCGTCCCTGGCCGCGTCGGTGCCCGCCAGGCTGCGGAGCTTCACCCACGTGCCGTTCCAGAAGGTCGGCCCGCTGCCGCACCCGGACTTCGCCATGCCGTACGAGACCCGGCTGAGCCCCCACCTGGAGGGCGCCCGGCGGCACAACGTCGAGTGGAGCCACCGGATGGGGATCCTGGAGGCCGTGCCCGGGGTGCCCGGGTCCGGGGTCTGGGACGAGGCCCGGCTCAAGGACATCGACCTGCCCCTGTGCGCGGCCGGTATCCACCCGGACGCGACGCCCGAGGAGCTGGACGTGGCGTCGGACTGGCTCACCTGGGGCACGTACGCGGACGACTACTACCCGGCGGTCTTCGGACGCACCCCGGACATGACCGCGGCGAAGACCTGTCACGAACGGCTCCTGCTGTTCATGCCGTCGGACCTCGCCACGATGCCCGCGCCGGCGAACCCGCTGGAGCGGGGCCTCGCCGATCTGTGGCAGCGCACGGCCGGCCCGATGGGGCCCGACGACCGCCGGACGTTCCGGGCGGGCGTCACGGTCATGCTGGAGAGCTGGCTGTGGGAGCTGTCGAACCAGAAGCAGAACCGCATCCCCGAGCCCGTCGACTACATCGAGATGCGGCGCAAGACCTTCGGCTCGGACCTCACGATGAGCCTCTGCCGGATCGGCCACGGCAACTCCGTACCGCCGGAGATCTATGAGACACGGCCGGTCAGGGCGCTGGAGTCCGCGGCGGCCGACTACGCCTGCCTGATGAACGACATCTTCTCCTACCAGAAGGAGATCGAGTTCGAGGGCGAGGTGCACAACGCGGTCCTCGTGGTGCAGAACTTCTTCGACTGCGGGGTGGCCGAGGCGCTCGGCATCGTCAGCGATCTGATGGCGTCCCGGATGCGCGAGTTCCAGCACGTCGTCGCGGTCCAACTGCCCGTACTCTTCGAGGACTTCGGCCTGGACGAGGAGGCCCGTACGGCGCTGACAGGGTACGCGGACGAGCTCAAGAACTGGCTGTCGGGGATCCTGACCTGGCACGCGGGGTGCTTCCGCTACGCGGAGGAGGATCTGCTGCGCCACAACACGAAGGCGGCGCCCGCGGGGACGCTGTTCGCACCGCCGCCGTTCACGCCGAGCGGGCTGGGGACGTCCGCGCTGCGCCTGTCCGCGCCGGTGCCGGTCAACTAGCCGGAGCTCGATCGCCGGACGGGTTCGCGGGGCCCGTCCGGCGCCGCTCACGGTGCGCCCTGACCCGGCCGCGGCTCGCGCACGCCGGGGACGGGCACCAGCGGCGGCGCCCGCCCAGGTTGGCGAAGACGCCGCGGCAGTCCGACTCGGGGCAGATCGCCAGCGCTTCCCGTTCGGGCCCCGTCAGGTGGTCCACCGCCTGCCGCGCCACCCGCCCCAGCGCCGCCCCCGCCGTCCGCGGAGGCTCCCGCCTCAGCCGCTCCCCGGCCACCAGGCGCACGGGGTCCGGCGTCGCGTCGAGGAAGCGGGTCAGCCCGGCGACCGCGCCCGCCGGTGGCGGCCCGTCGGCGACCACCGCGAGGGCCAGCGCACGGAGCGTCTCCCGCAGCGCCTGCGCTTCCCGCACATCGGCCGCCGAAGGCGGCCGCGCCGGGGACAGTTCGCTCCGCTCCAGCCACTCCCCCAGCCGTTCGGGCGTGGCGATGCGCTCGACGGGGTCCGCGCCGAAACAACGGCCGCGGGTCGCGAGCAGATTGAGCCAGGTGGCCCCGCAGTCGAAGCGGAGGGCCAGTCGGTCGTCGTCCTTCACCTCCGCATCGTAACGCTTCACCCGTTACAGTGATCATGTAACGGGTGAAGCGTTACGCATGAGGAACGTCGAGCGGGAGGAACGACATGGAGCTGCGGGAGTTGCTGTCCGGACCGGTGAGCGCGTCATGAGCGCAGTGCGTACGGTGCTCGGCGACCTGCCCGCCGGGGAGCTCGGGGTGTGCGACGCCCACGACCACCTCTTCCTGCGCAGCCCGCTGCTGCCCGGCCAGGAGCTCGACGACCGGGACGCCGCGGCCGCCGAGCTGCGGGCGTTCCGGGAGCTCGGCGGAGGAACGGTCGTGCAGTGGACGCCCCGGGGCATGGGGCGGCGGCTCGCCGAACTGCCGGGACTGGCCCGGGAGACGGGGGTGCGCATCGTCGCGGCCACGGGGCTCCACCAGGCCGTGCACTACGGGCAGGACGTCCTGGAGCGGGTGAAAGACGGCCTCGCGGAGTCGTTCGTCGCCGATCTGACGACCGCGCCGGTGCGCGCGGGCCTGGTCAAGGTGGCCGGCGGCTTCCACGGGCTCGACGCCCACGCCCGGCGGACCATGGCCGCCGCGGCCGAGGCCCACCACGCCACCGGCGCCCCGATCGCGGTCCATCTGGAGCTCGGCACCGGCGCCATGGAGGTACTCGACCTGCTCTGCGGCGAGTTGGGAGTGGCGCCCGGGAAGGTCGTGCTCGGCCACCTGGGCCGGTGCCCCGACACCCGGACGCACCTCCGGGCGGCGCGGGCCGGTGCGTTCCTGGCGTTCGACGGGCCGTCGCGTGCCCATCACGCCACGGACTGGCGGCTCTTCGACGCGCTCACCGCCCTCGCGGAGGCCGGTCACGCCGACCGGGTCCTGCTCGGTGGGGACACCACGACCGCGGCCGCCCGCGGCGGTCCGGGCATGCCGTATCTGCTGCGCGCGCTGCGCCCCGCGCTGGCGGAGGAGCTGGGCGAGGACTTCGTCCGACAGGTCCTCGTCGACAATCCGGCGCGGGCCTTCGCCGCCGACTGGGTGCGCTGACGTCCGCCCTCGGACAGCGAGGGGGCGGAGCACAGGCCCCGCCCCCCTGTCGATCCGGTGCCGCCTACTGCCTGGTGTCCACGACCGCCCGCAGCTTGCCGCTCATCGGCGCGCGTTCGAGACCGGCGCCGTCCACGGTCTCCACGGTGAGGTCGAGCAGCCGCTCGTCCACGGCCGACCGGAGCTCCGGGTAGTCGGCGAGGAAGGCGTCGCGTGCCGCGTCGGCCGGTACGTCGCCCGCGCGCTCCATGCGGACGGTGAGCGCTTCCCGGGGGCCGCCGTTGGCCAGCACGATCTGGAGCTCACCGCTGTAGTGGAGGCGCTCCTCCGCGATGGCCACGAACCGGCGGTAGTTGAGGAAGTACGTCGCCACCCGCATCACGTCGCCGAGCCGCCCGAGGAGCTCGAACCTCGGGGAGTGGCTGCCGCAGGGGCAGCGGCCGGGAAGGGTGCAGCCGAGGTCGCCGATGACGTAGCGGCCGATGCTCTGGCCGCGCCGGGCATGGGTGGTGAAGACCAGCCGTCCGGTCTCCCCCGGCTCCACCGGGCGGTCGGCGTCGACGTCGAGGACCTCCAGGGTGTGGAGGTCGGCGTGCAGGTGGTGGACGCTGCCGTCGCTCTCGGTGCACTGGTAGCCGAGCGGGCCGAGGTCCGTGCTGCCGTAGGTGATGGAGTGGATCACCTCGATGCCGAAGGTCTCGGTGAGGGTGCGGCGCTGCTCGGCGGTGAAGTGCTCGCCACCGTAGAAGATCTTGCGGATGCCGCCGTACGAGCGCAGCAGGTCCGCTTCCTCGTGGAGCAGCTGCCAGAGGTAGGAGGGCATCCCGAAGAGGGTGTCCGCCCGGTGGGCGATCAGCGTCTCGGCGGTCGCCCGGTGGTCGGTGCCCGCGGCCATGGGCAGCTGGACGCCGCCCAGCCGCTCCAGTATGGAGAAGAAGCTGATGAAGCTGCCGTACATCCCGCCGCAGTAGAAGAGGTTGGCGGTGCGGTCGTGGGCCGGGTCGTAGCCCGCGGCGAGCAGGCCGCGGGCGGCGGCGTGCATCTGGGTGTCGTAGTCGTCGTAGGTGAAGAGGGACAGGGCGGGGGTGCCGGTGCTGCCGCCGCTGCGGAAGTACAGCTCGGCGTCGCGCGGGGCGACATGGCGGTTGAGCTCCTGGACGTCCGTCTTGTCCCGCAGCGGCCCGGTGGGCGGCGGGAGGACGACGGGCCGGGCCAGGTCGTCGAGGCAGGCGGTGGTGGCGAAGCGCTCGTCGGCCTGGACGGCGACGCGGCGGCTGTAGCGCTGGAGGGCGTAGACGCCGTCGTGGGGTTCGCCGGAGTAGCCCGCCGTCATGGCGCCGACGGGGGTGACGCGGGTGGCGCCCGCGGCCAGGACCGTGCCGGACAGCTCGGCGATGTCCGGGCGGCTGCCCGCGATGCCCGCGGTCTGGAGGTAGCGGCGCATGGGGCGCAGGGTGGGGATGATCCGCTTGCGGGGCAGCGGCTTGATCCACACGCTGCGGTGCAGCGGGGAGGCGGTGAGGACGGGACGGGTGTCGGCCAGGACGCGCCAGGTGCCGTCGGGGGCGGTCAACACGCGGGTCAGACCGAGGTGTTCCTCCAGGCGGGCGATCAGCTCGGTGGTGGTGAGCTCGGCCTCCTCGGCGGGGTCGAGCACGTCGCCCTCCGGGGCGGGCACGGCCGCGAGCGCCTCGGCGAGGCGGTCGGCGAAGGCGAAGACGTCGTCGGCGTCCTCGGTGTCGAGGTAGACGACCTGGGGGCTGGAACACGCCTGCTGCTCGAAGAGGCAGACGTCGGCGGCGAGGGCGGCCAGGGTGGCCGGGTCCTGCCACGCGTCGCGGGTGAGATAGGCGAAGGAGATCTTGTGCCCCCACTCCACCAGGCGGCAGCCGGGCGGCACATGGGCGGCGACGCCCTCGACCGCGGCCTCGCCGCCCCATACGGCGACGGCGTCGGCGGGTGCGCACATCAGGCGCAGCCAGTCCTGCCGGGAGGAGGAGAAGCGCAGCACGATGACGCGGTCGGCGAGAGCGCCGGTCGGGTCGAGGGCGGCGAGTTCGGCGAGCAGGTGCTGGGCGAGGAGGGTGTCGCCACTGCTGGTCTTGAGGATGTTGACGTTGCCGGCGAGGAGGCCCTCGACCAGGCTGAGGGGCGCGACGGTGGCGGCGTTGCCGGGGGCGATGTGGGCGACGAGGCCGACGGGCGCCCAGGCTTCGTAGACCGTCTCCCTGGCGTCGGGGCGGCCCAGCCGCTGGGGTGCGGTGGAGCCGAGTTCGCGGCGGAGCTTGCGGGTGAGCGCGTCGCGGCCGAGGAAGGCGGCGAGTTCGGCGAGGATGTCGCCGCTCTCGTCGGCGGGGAGGTGCCCGGCGAGGCGTACGGACACGGGGTGGGCCGGGTCGGACAGGGCCGTGGCCAGCCGGTCGCAGGCGGCGAGGACCGTCTCGGTGTCGAGCGGCGCGGCGAGCGCCTCCTCGACGGCGGCGGGCAGGGTGGCCAGGCGTCGCCCGGCCTCGTCGTCACCGATGAAGGCGCCCTGCCAGTAGTGGTGGTTCATGTTTTCGGTCATGACATTCCCTTCATCAGTTCGGCGGCGGCCACGGCACAGCTGCGGTTGCGGCTGACACCGGCGCGGCCGTGGACGGTGAACCAGTCGGTGGCGAGCTCGCAGCCGCACTCCTCGCCGGGCCGCACGGAGGCGAGGTCGCCCATCAGGACGCTCTGGGCGGGTACGGAGGTGATGTACGGCGAGACGAGGTGCAGATAGCCGGGCTCGCCGTACGGCAGTGGTTCGAGGGTGCGCGTGGAGCGGGTGGCGATCCGGGACCACACGGGTGCGTGCAGGTTGTGGTGGTCGCACTCGATGTAGGGGATGCAGTGCTCGACGGAGCCGAAGGTGTCCCGGATCCGCTCGGAGGGGATGCCCAGCTGTTCGGTGACGCGGCCGTACAGCTCGTCCTTGCCGATGCGCTGGTCCGCGTGGCCCTTCCAGCCGCCGCCGAGGACCACCAGGGAGCCCTCGGGGAGGGTCAGGGGCGGCAGCCCCATGGCGCGCATCCGCTCCAGGGTGAACCAGAGGAACGCGGGGAAGCCCAGGATCCGTACGGGCGCGTCCTCCTCGGCGAAGCGGCGCAGCGCGGCGACGCAGCCGAAGGGGTCGAACTCATGGCCGTTGCCGGTGTTGCGCAGGGCGTATTCGACCTGGCGGGCGGGGGCGAAGTCGCAGAGGTAGTTGTCGGTGAAGGAGGTGCCGAGGTTGAGGTCGCGGGCGGGTTCGTAGCTGTAGAGGAGGTAGTTGACGTCCTGTTCCGGGGTGATCCAGCCGTTGCGGTCGAAGATGCGGGCGACCATGCGCTGGGCGGAGCGGATGGTCCACCGGTCGAAGAACATCTGGGACTTCTGGCCGGTGGTGCCGGAGGAGGTCAGGTGCAGGTCGACGTCGTCCCGGGGGATGGACAGGACCTCGTGGCGCTTGAAGAAGTTGGCGTGGACCAGCGGCGCACGGTACGGCTCGGTGGGCTCGACAGGCGCCGTGGCCTCGTACAGCTTCCGGAAGAACGGGGACCGGTCGGTGTGCCAGGCGTTGATCTCGGCCATGGCGGCCGTGAACAGCGCGTCCTCTGCGGGGCCGGTCGCGTAGGGGTCGGCCAGGTCGCACAGTTCCTGGACCCGGGGCAGCAGCTCCGGGTCGGGGACGTCGATCGGGGCGAGATGGGGGTTCACGGGGCTCATGGGGCAACCTCGGGTGCGGTCACGGCGGGCAGATGGGTCGAGGCCCAGGCCGAGACGTAGGAGTCCAGGTAGGGCTGGAGGGGCTTCTCGACGACGACGCCGCGGAAGTCGATGTGTTCGGTGGTCCGGGTCAGCACGACGTAGTCGTGGAAGCCGTCGCCCTCGGGGCGCATCGCGGGGTAGAGGGCGCTGGGGATGAAGTCCTGGGCCAGGAAGGCCGACAGCGCGCCGTGGTGGGCCAGCGGCACCAGTGCCTCGACGTAGCCCGCGCCCGCGCGGGTGAGGGCCCGGGTGATCGGTTCGAGGTAGCCGGCGGCGGCCGCCGGGTCGGGGTGGCCCGCGACGAGGGCGCAGTACTTCCCGGTGCGGTTGAGGTAGGCGTAGACCTCGAAGTCGCCGTCGTCGGGCACCAGCAGCACATTGGGGGTGTGCAGGGGGTAGAACCACTGGGCGGCGTCGGGGAAGCGGTCGTGGAAGCGGCGGCGGACGAAGGCGGGGGCCTCGACCATCTCCAGCGTCACGTCCGGGGCCTCGGGCGGTGCCGGGAGCGGGGCGGTGGGCCGGGCGTCCGCGTAGCTGATGCCTAGGCTGCGCTCGACGTTCCGCAGGAGCGGCAGCAGGGGCGCGGGCACCTCGCCGACGGGGACTCGGCGGTCCAGCACACCGGGCGAGTGACGCGCGTAGAGCGCGAGGCTCTCACGGCAGTCGAGGTCGACCGCGTTGGGCAGGATGCCCATCGGCCGGAAGCCGTTGCGCGAGACGACGCGCTGGGGACCGGCGCTGACGGTGCGGACCGTGGCGTAGACCGAGTCGAGGCGGCCGGGGTTGAGCATCCGGGCGCACAGCTCCTCGGTGAGCTGTCCGGCGAGGCCCGAGCCCCGCTGGTCGGGGTGGACGGCGAGCCCTTCGAGGCGGCCGAGGCGGCTGCCGGGTTCGCTGTGGATGGCGGCCGAGCCGACGAGCCCGCCGCTCTTGGCGGCCCCCGTGCGGCGGGCGACGAGCCAGAGGGTGAACGGGTCCTGGATGAGCCGGGACATCTCGGCGGGGTCGGTGCCCAGGGCTGTGGGGTAGTGCGGCCCGTAGACGGCGTAGTAGAGCTGGCGGAGCTCGGCGATGTCGGCGGGCGTGGCCTGTTCGATGGTGACGCTCACCGGGCCGCTCCCACGGCTTCCGCCTCGTGCGCGGGCGCGGTCTCCGGGGCCGGGGTGCGGTCGCGGAGCATCGCCAGCGCGCAGGCTGCGGGCACCAGTCCGGCCGCCTGGATCAGGCAGAGCGTCTGCGGGGACAGCTGGTCGCCGAGCGCGCCGAAGAGCAGGGAGGCGACGGGGAACGTCGCCCCGAGCACGGCCTGCATCACGGCGAAGAAGGCGGGCTTGTCGGCCGCGGGGACGAGCCGCTGGAAGAGCGCCACGAAGCGGACGCCGATCACTCCGACGCACCAGCCGGCCACGGCCAGGCAGCCGGCGATGACGGGCCGTTCGCCGACGATGCCGGGCAGGCCCAGGGCGAGGGCCATCGTGGCCAGGCACAGCGAGCCGACGACGGTGGGCCGGCCGGGCACCCGGGCGCCGGTGAACGAGCCGATCAGCGTGCCCGTGCCGAGCGAGGCCTCCAGCAGGGCGACGGTGCCACCGCCACCGTGGAGCACACCCTTGGTGTAGAGCGGGATGACGACGAAGACGGCGGTGGTGAAGAGGTTGGCGGCGGTGAAGCTGATGAGGATCTTGCGGACGAAGGGCAGGCCGGACAGGACCTGACGCAGCGTCCGCCGCTCCTCGGTGCCCGCGCCCTCCTCCGCGCCCCCGTCCGCGGGGCGGAAGCGCGCGGTCGCGATGAGCGCGGCGGCCGTCACATAGGCGGCCGCGCAGCCGACGGCGAGCCCGCCCACTCCGGCGCGGTCGACGATCAGGGCGCCGAGCAGCGCCCCGCCGAGGCTCGCCAGCGACTGGGTGGACAACTCGAAGCCGGTGGCCGCCTCGATGTCCTCGTCGTCGACGAGTTCGGGCACCGAGGTGGTCAGGCAGGGGTCGAAGAAGGCCTGGCAGGTGGCCAGGGCGAGGGTCGCGGCGTACGCGGCCGCGAGCGGCAGGTCGCTCGCGTAGGCCCAGGCGGCCAGCGCCGTCGCGGCCACGCCCGCGGTGCCCGCGGCGGCGCGCAGGAGCGTGCGGTGGGCGAGCCGGGCGATGGCGCGGGCGACGACGGGCGCCAGGGCCACGGCGGGCAGCGTGCTGACCGCCATGAACAGCCCCGAGGCGAGGCCGTTGCCGCCGCTGACGGCGTAGGCGACGAGCCACCAGGAGACACCGACCTGGAACATGCGTACCGCGGCCTGGGTCAGCACCTGGCCCAGCCAGACGGTGCCGAAGGCGCGGTTGCGCAGGACGAGCGGGAGCCTGCGGGACCGGTCCGTTGCGGGGGCGGTCATGCGGTCGGCCTCTCGTCGATGACGCGGATGAGCTTGCCGGAGCGGGAGTTGACGACGAGGTCGCGGTTACGGACCCACTCCACCTCCATCGGGTGGACGAATCCGGCGCGCAGGCTGTCGGGGTAGAGCGGGCGTGCCGTGCACAGCCCCTCGACGACCTCCTTGGCGAGGACGTCGAGACCGGCCGGGTCGTCGTCGCCGGGCGCGGTGGCCAGGCGCAGGACGAGCCCGTCACGGCCGTCCCAGCGGCGCACCACGAGCTGCATGCCGACGATGCGGCCCTCGCCGTCCGCCGCGGCGACGGCGTCCTGGGCGTCCTGCGAGTACAGCGACACCGGTCCGACGCGCACGCCTTCCTCGGCGCGGCCGAGGATCCGGAAGTGGCCGGCTTCGGTGTCCGTCCACTCCGCGCGGTCACCGGCGGGGTAGCGGATGATCGGCATGAGCAGGCGGAACAGGCTGGTCACGACGACCCGCCCGGGACGGCCCGCTTCGAGGATCGGCTCCCCGGTCGTCTCGTCGAGGATCTCGACGACGGAGTGCGGGGTGAAGGCGCGGTGGACGCGCGGGTCGGGTCCGGGCACGGGGCAGCCGAGCAGCCCGGCGTCGACGCTGGCGTAGCCGAGGGAGCGTGCCTCGGCGTTGGGGAAGGCGGCGGCCAGCAGGCGCCGCTGGTCGTCGAAGAGCGCCTCGCCGCCGAAGAACAGGAGCTCAACGGCGGGCAGCTGCTCGCCCCGGGCGACCAGGTGCTCGGCGAGGCGGCAGAGCGTGGTGGGGGTGCCCGCGACCACCTGCGCGGCGAAGTCGCGGAGGGTGGGGACCGTCGACTCCAGCGGCGCGGCGCCGCCGATGGGCAGCCGGACGTTGTCGACCGGCGCGTGGGAGAGGGAGTCGAGGATGAAGAGGAAGCTGGCGTACAGCTCGCCGGCGTAGAAGAGATCCGCCACGCGGTGGCCGGGCTTCAGGCCCGCGTCGACGAGTCCGCTGCCGAATGCGGTGACGAACTCCCGCCATTCCTCACGGGTGTAGCAGGAGAACTTGGGGGCGCCGGTGGTGCCGCCGGTCTTGTAGACGGACGCCTCGGTGAGCGGGCCGGTGAGCACGCGATTGTCGTGGAGTGTGTTGGCTGCCCAGAATTCTCCCTGGTCCACGACGGGAAGGGCCGTGAGGCAATCCACATCCGTCGTCAAGGACGCGTAGAGATTCGCATAGAACGGGGAGTGTTCACGGGCGTGACGTATGAGGTCCGGAAGCTGATGGACGGGCATGCGGCCTTGCCTAGAGAGAAGAAGAGGGTGTTACCGGCGGGGCGAGAGGCTGTGCGCCGCCCTCACCTATTTGAATGCTGAACGAGATATGCGCGGCATATTCGTATAGCCCGGTGCGTCACAACTGACGCACGCTCACAATCATGGGCCACGGCAGAACCTACCGCAAAATCGGCGGTGTCCGGGCAAGCCATGATTGGCCTGAAACGGCCCATTACCGGTGGACGGAACAGGCCGCGCGCGGAAGGAGATCAGGGGCCGCCGCAGGGGCGGCCCACAGGATTTCCGCGGCGAATGGACTTCGCCGGCGCGTGGGACGTTTTGTGCGGTTTGCGCGCGGGGCCGCGACAGGCGCCGCGCACACGTGGTGCGGACCTCACGGGCCGCTTACGACGCGGGAGTAAGGAACCGTTCCGGCAGGCAGGCGTCGCACGGCCGGGCCTTGCTCGCGAGGAGTTCGTCACGCGCCTCCGCGGTGCTGAGGGTCTCCTCGCCGCCCTTCGGCACCCAGCAGCCCGCGTGGTGCACTTCGTGCATGGTCCTGCCGGACCGGGTGTGGGAGGTGACCGGCCACACCGCGTGCTCCAGATCCTGCCGGTAGGGCGTACGGGAAGCGGTGGTGTGCGCTTCCTCGTACGGATCCTCGGTGAGGTGCTGGAGGACCGCGCAGCGGACCCACTCCCGCGGGGGCATGCCCGCTTCGTCTGCGGCCGCCGTGATAAGGGCGAGTTCGTCGTGGCTGAAGAGCTGCTCCATGCCGCGCGACGGTAGCAGTGGCGGAAGCGCTGGTGGGCGGGTTGGAGGAACGCGGCATATGCGCTTCCGCGGCGCGGCGGCGGGTCCTGTGGGCGGAGCGGCCGACGGGCGCGGGCGAGGTGCGTCCGCCCATGGCCGAGAACAGCCATCTCGCGCTGTACTCAAGGGATTTCACTGTCACGTACGACCGTGACGCGCCGGTTCCCAGGGGCGCCCCGGTTCCCCCGAAAGGGGTGCCGGAGGCGCTGAGAGGGTCACCCGCCAGGGCCCCGCCTCCGATCCTCAGGCCCTCCCGACAGCCGTGAAACGGGACGGTGTTGTGCCGACATGGCGGGTGAAATGGCGATTCAGGTGTGATTGGTCGTAGAAGCCGACGGCGGTGGCGACCTCCGCCGGTCGCCGCCCGGAGAGCAGGAGCGAGCGCGCCCGCTCGACCCGCTTGCCCGTCAGATAGGCGTGCGGCGGCAGCCCGTACGTCTGCTTGAAGCAGCGGATGAGGTGCGTGGGGTGGGCCTGCAGGATCCCGGCCGCTTCCTGGAGCGAGACCCCCGCGCGCATCCGCGCATCGAGCAGGTCGCGCAACTGCGCTGCCAGGCGCCCCGCTTCGCGGCCGGGCCCGGCGGGGCGCAGGACGGCGAGCCGGTCGAGGTGGCCGTGGAGCCGCTCGCGGACGAAGGAGAGCCGGGACTCCGCCTCGAAGGCGTCCCCGGCGTGGGAGAGGGCCGCGTGCAGCCCGTGGATGCGCCGCCACAGCGGGCCGTCACCGAGGACGGGCACCCCGGCCGCCGGTCCGGTGAACCGCTCGGGGAGGACCGTCGCATCGAGGTAGAGCACGCGCTTGCGGAACCCGGCCGCCGTGACGGTCCGCCCGTCGTGCGGGACCCCGGGCGGCAACAGTGCGACGGCGCTCGTCCCGGTGGCGCCGTGACGGCGGCGGTCGAGCGCGAACTCGACCGAGCCCGCGTCGATGATCATCAGCGCCCAGGTGTCGTGGGTGTGGGCCGGATAGGCGTGGTCGACGAACCGGGCGTGGAACACCTCGGCGATGCCGGGCACGGCCGGCCGCCAAGCGCTGATCTTCGTGCGGGGACGATCTCCGGTCATGCAAGGAACGTACAAGACCGCGAGTGGCCGGCCCCGGCACCCTCGAGGCACCGGCCGGAGCACCGGCCACGAGCCAGGAGGCACCACCATGACCACGACCACCCGAGCCGTGAACATCGCCGCGGAGCTCGCGGCCTTCCATGACCACTGGGCACAGCGGACAGCGGAAGGTGGCCGACCTCAACGACTACGAGGTCAAACTCGCGAAGGTTCAGGGCGAGTTCGTCTGGCACACCCACGACGACACGGACGAGCTGTTCCTGGTCGTCAGCGGCCGCCTCACGATCCGGCTCAGGGACGGGGACGTCGTCCTGGAGCCCGGTGAGCTCTTCGTGGTGCCGCGGGGCACGGAACACTGCCCGAAGGCCGAGGAGGAGACGTCCATCCTGCTGCTGGAGCCGGCGGGCGTGCTCAACACCGGCTCGGCGGGCGGGCCGCGGACCCGACTCCCCGTGCCGTCGAGCCGGCAGGACTGAGAGCACGCGCCCGTCGCTCCCCCGGCGGCAGGTGAGGAGACAGCGCGTCAGCGTGGTGGCAGAACGTCGTCCACGAGCACGGGAAGCTCGCGCACCCGTACCCCCGTCGCGTGCCGCACCGCGTTCGCCACCGCCACCGCCGTCCCGACCACGCCGATCTCGCCACCCCCTTCACTCCGAGGGGGTGGCGAACATCTCAACTAAGTGTCCATGAACGTATTTTGGGTGTCATGGGTGCTGTATCGTCTTGTGTGTGAACCTGACGGATTGGGCACGCGCACAGGGGATCGCCCCGCGTATTGCCTACCGCTGGTTTCGTGAGGGCACGTTGCCGGTCCCTGCGGAGCGAGTGGGGACGCGCACGATCCTGGTAAACATCGACGCGTACACGTCGCCATCCGTGACCGGCGGCGTTGGCTTGTATGCCCGTGTCTCCTCGCATGTCCAGACGAGCGATCTCGCCCGGCAGGCGGCCCGGTTGTCGGAGTGGGCGGCGAAGGCCGGTCACCAGGTGGTGCGCGTTGAGTCGGAGATCGCATCCGGCATGAACGGTGCCCGCACGAAGGCGCGTCAGCTGTCGGCAGACCCTGCTGTGACCACCGTGGTGGTGGAGCATAAAGACCGGCTGGGCCGCATGAACGTCGAACTGGTGGCGGCTGCTGCCGATGGCTGAGAAGAATCGACTCCGCCCGATCGGTGATCCGTTCGTTGTTGCCGGCCCGTCCGGCGTGGCGATACGCGGCCGCCTCAAGCACCTCACTCCCGAGGATGAGAAAGTCCTTCGTGTCGTGGGTGAGTATCAGGGCCGTCTGGCCTGCCGGGATCTCAAGGTCCGTTGCCGGGCCGGGAACGATCACGGCAACGGCCAGTGGGCGGCCCGGAAACGGTCGCTGACCGAGCAGTCCTCTTCTCGTATCGCTGGTGCGATCACGAAGGCCACCCACGATCAATGGGCGCTGGCCCGCAGGTGTCTGCTCGCCCATATCCACAATCTTGAGGCCGGTATCCGTACGCTGCGGCACAGGCTGTCGTTGCCGATCGGCGAGAAGGGCTCGAAGCGGGCCCTGGGCGGCTACCGGCCGAAGGGAGAGTGGTTTCACAAGTCGCGCCGTCTCGCTTGCCTGGAAGGCCGCTTGGAGCAGGCCCGCGCCGACTGGGAATCGGGCCGGGTGCGGGTGGTGCGCGGTGGCCGGAAGATGGCCAGGAACCGGCACAACCTGGCTGCCGCGCAGCTCACCGAGGCCCAGTGGCGCAGGCGCTGGGAAGCCGGGCGCTGGTTCCTCGCCGCCGACGGCGAGAGCGGGAAGCGGTGGGGCAACGAGACGATTCGCGTCACCCCGGACGGCGAGGTGTCCATCAAGCTGCCCGCTCCGCTGGCACACCTGTCCAACGCCCGCCATGGCCGGTACGTCCTTGCCTCGAAGGTCGCGTTCGCGCACCGAGGCGAGGAGTGGCGCGAACGGATCAGCGGCAACCGGGCGGTGGCCTACCGTATCCACCTGGACGTGGAGCGGGGCCGCTGGTACCTCACCGCGTCCTGGCAGCGGCCCGCGGTGCGGACCATCCCGCTCGCCAGCGCACGGGCAGAGGGCATGGTCGGCGTCGACACCAACGCTGATCACTTCGCCGCCTACCGCCTCGACGGGCACGGCAACCCTGCCGGTGACCCGCGCCGGTTCTTCTTCGACCTGTCCGGGTCGGCAGACCACCGGGACGCACAGATCCGGCACGCCCTCACCCGGCTCCTGCACTGGGCCAAGCGGTGCGGTGTCGCTGCGATCGGGATCGAGAACCTGGACTTCGCGCAGGAAAAGACCCGTGAGAAGCACGGCCGACGGAAGAGGTTCCGGCAGCTGATCTCCGGAATCCCGACCGGCAAAGTCAAGGCCCGCATCGTGTCGATGGCCGCCGAACTCGGCCTCGCGATCGTCGCCGTGGACCCGGCGTACACGTCGATCTGGGGCGACCAGTACTGGCGCAAACCCCTGACCAGCAAGACCAGGAAGATGTCCCGTCACGATGCCGCGAGCATCGCCATCGGGCGACGCGCCCTCGGGTACCCGGTCCGGCGACGGACGGCACCGCCCCACGACGACCGGAGCGATCTTCGTGGGCATCGGACCGTCCAGGCCGACCGAGTTGTCCGAGAGCGTGAGGAACCCCGCCCACCCGCCACGGAGCGTGCACACGATGCGCGTCGCCGGGCGGGGACAACGAAAACGCGAGGAACCAGCGCACCCAACACCGTTCGGGATGCGCGCAGTTCCAGGACATGGATCCAAGACCCACTCCTGGACACTGTTGAGGAACGGTTGACCACCTCGTCCGCCTCGTCGACCGTCTCCACGGTCACCTCGCCGATGTCGGCGTTGCAGGCGATGTGGTAGCCACCGAGATCGGTGTTGGTGAACTAGGTCGCGCCGCCCGCCACCGAGGTGAAGTCTGGCTTGCACGAAGGCGCTGCGCGAGGCCGGGGTGGGGGTGTTCGCGCGGAACCGGCTTCCTGAACCTCTCCCCCGGCGCCGACGCCGACACCACCGTGGCCGAGCTGTTCGCCCGGCTCGCGCACCCGCTCGCATGAGCTGACCGATCGCACCGCCCCCGCCCAAGGATGCGATCACCCGTGATCAGCGCTGCCATGGAAACATGGCCACGTTCAGGCCGGTCACAGGCGCGAGGCGACTGCACCTGGTGTTCGAGTCCGCCTGTGACCGCTCGCCGTCGGCCACGGCGCTGGAGTGCGAGCGGCACAGGCTGACCTACGCCGGACTCGACGCCCGCGCCAATCGGCTCGCGCACCACCTCCGCGGCCTCGGCATCGGCCCGGGGTCGAGGGTCGCGATCCTGGTGCCGCGGTCGGTGGAGATGTACGCGTCCCTGCTGGGGGTGGGCAAGGCCGGTGCGACGTTCGTGCCGATCGATCCGGACTCCCCGCCGGACCGGGTCTCCTACATCGCCGAGGACGCCGACGTCGACCTGGTGCTGACCGCGTCCGATGCCGCGCAGGGAACCGCGGGGCTCGCCCGCCGCGTGCTCGACCTCGACGCGTGCGCGCAGGAGCTCGCGACGGCACCCCGCACCCGCCCGCCGCCGGGCCGGGAGGAGGACGACCCGCTCGCGTACATCATGTACACCTCCGGTTCGAGCGGCAGGCCCAAGGGCGTGCAGATCGCCCAGTCGAGCATCTGCAACTTCCTGCGCGTCGTCCCCGGGCTGTACGACGTACGGCCCGAGGACCGGGTCCACCAGGGCATGACGATCTCCTTCGACTTCTCCATCGAGGAGATCTGGCCGACGTGGGCGGTCGGCGCGACCCTCGTGGCGGGCCCGTCCGGCTCGGGGCGGTTCGGCGCCGAGCTCGCGGACTGGCTGGAGGAGCGCGGGATCACGGTGCTGTACTGCGTGCCGACGCTGCTGGCGACGATCCCCCGGGACCTGCCGCGCCTGCGCGGCATCATGGTCGGCGGCGAGGCGTGCCCGGCCCGGCTCGTCGAGCGGTGGAGCAGACCGGGGCGGCGCATCCTCAACACCTACGGGCCGACCGAGGCCACCGTCACGGCGACCTGCGGGGAGCTGCTGCCGGGCCGGCCCGTGACCATCGGCAGGCCGCTGCCCACCTACACGGTGGTGCTGCTCGACGAGCGGCGCATGCCCGTGCCCGACGGCGCGGTCGGGGAGATCTGTGTCGGCGGCCCCGGCGTCGCCCGTGGTTACGTCGGGCGGCCGGAGCTGACCGCCGACCGGTTCGTCGAGCACCCGCTGGCCCCGGCGGGCGGCAGGCTCTACCGCACGGGCGACCTGGGCCGCAGGGACGCGGACGGGGAGTTCGAGTACCTGGGCCGGGCCGACGCCGAGGTGAAGGTGCGGGGGCACCGGGTCGACCTCGGCGAGATCGACAACGTGCTGCTGGAGGACCCCGGCGTGGCCGAGGCGGCCACCGCGCTGGTGCCCGCGCCGGACGCGGAGGGCGGCGCCGGCGAGCTGTCCGCCTACGTGGTGCGCTCGGTGGACGGCTCGGACACGGACGAGGCGCTCGTCTCCCGGCTGCACGAGCACGCGCGGCGCAGGCTGCCCGCTTATATGGTGCCGTCCTTCCTGGACATCCTCGCCGAGCTGCCCGCCATGCCGAGCGGCAAGGTGGACCGGCGGCGGCTGCCCGCGCCGACCGGCCGCCGCCTGGTGGGCGGCGGTCAAGTGGTGGCCCCCCGGGGCGAGTTGGAGGAGCAGGTGCGGGACGCCTGGGCGGAGGTGTTCGGCGTCGGGCCGGCGTCGCTGTCGGCGGAGGCGGACTTCTTCACCGATCTCGGCGGTCACTCCCTGCTCGCGGCGCGCGTCGTGTCGCTGCTGCGCGGCCGGGGCGTCGGCGCGCCCACCCTGCGCGACCTCTACGCCAACCCGACGGTGCGCGGCCTCGCGGCCCTGCTGGGCGCGGCGCCGGACACCGCGCCGCCGGCCGGGCCGCCACGCCCGGAGCCGATCCGCCACGGCGGCGGGCGGATCGCGGCCGCGGGGGCGGCCCAGGCGGGGGTGATCTATCTGCTGCTGCTCTCCTTCACGCTGCCGCTGGCCTGGGTGCTCGACCGGAACGGGGGCCAGCTCTCCTTCCGGTCGTCCGTGCAGGCCGGGTTGGGCGTGCTGATCAGCTACCTCTGTGTGCGCTGGGTCGTGCCGGTGGTGCTCGCACGCCCGCTGGCGGCGGGCATCCGGCCGGGCCGCTACCGCCTGTGGGGCAGGACGTACCTCCGGCTGTGGGCGCTGGGCCTGCTGCTGAGCGTCAGCCCGCTGCCGGTGCTGAGCGGTTCGCCCATGATGGCGGCGTATCTGCGCCTGCTCGGCGCGCGCGTCGGGCCCCGTACCACGATCGCCACGAACGCCGTGGCGGTGCCCGCGCTGCTGCGCATCGGCGGGGATTCCTCGGTCGGTTACGGCGCCACCCTGCGTCCGTGGCGGGTGGCGGACGGCTGGGTGACGGTCGCGCCGATCGAGATCGGCGCGCGGTGCTACGTGGGCGCCAACGCGGTCCTCGAACCCGGCGCCCGCATGGAGGCCGGGTCGGGGCTCGGCGAGCAGTCGGTGATCGGCCAGGGCGAGGCGATTCCCTCCGGTGCGCGCTGGGCCGGGTCACCGCCGGGCCCGACCGACGCGCTCGCCCCCGATGTGGAGGCCATGCTGCGCGCCGACGGCGACGTGGGGCGGTGGCGGCCGCGCCACCTCGCCGCCGCGCTGCTGGGTCTCGCGGCCCTGGAGGCCGTCGTGCCCGCGGTGATCGTGCCGAGCCTGGCGCTGGTCTGGTGGGCCCTGCTGGCCTGGGACAGCTGGGCGGCGCTCCTCGTCTCGGCGCTGTCCGGCCCGGTGTACGTGCTGACGGTGTGCTGCGTGGTCGCCGTGGGCAAGCGCCTGGTCCTGCCGACGGTCCCGGTCGGTGTCCGCCCGCTGCGGTCCGCGCTCGGCGTGCGCAAGTGGATGGCGGACAAGCTGCTGGAGTTCAGCCTGACGTTCACCAACTCGCTCTACGCCACGCTCTACACCGTGCCGTGGCTGCGACTCCTCGGCGCGCGGATCGGCCGGGGCGCCGAGGTCTCCACCGCCGCGCACCTCGACCCGGACCTGCTCACCCTCGGCGAGGGCAGTTTCATCGCGGACATGGCCAGCGTCGGTGCCGCCTCCTTCGCGGCCGGGCGGGTCTCGTTCGGGCCCACCGAGGTGGGCCGGCGGGCGTTCGTCGGCAATGCCGCGTTCGTACCGGCGGGCACCCGGACGGGCCCGGGTTCCCTCGTCGGCGTGGGCACGGTGCCACCGCGGGACGGCGTGCCCGCGGGCACCTCGTGGCTGGGGTCGCCCGCGATCCACCTGCCGGTGCGCCAGAGCAGCGGTTCGTTCCCCGAGGACCTGACGTTCGCGCCGACCCGGAAGGCGGTGCGCCGGCGGCTGGGCATCGAGTTCTTCCGCGCCACCATGCCCGCCTCCGTGCTCGGCACGAGCGCCTTTCTGTACGTGCTGACGCTGTCCGACGTGGTCCGCCTGCCGGGCCTGGCGCTTCCCGTCCTCGCCTCGCCGGTCCTGCTGATGAGCGCGGGGCTCGCGGTGATCGCGTACTGCGCGGTGGTCAAGCGCCTGGTCGCCGGGGTCTACCGGCCGCGGGTCGAACCTTTGTGGAGCTGGTTCGTACGGCGTACGGAGTTCGTGACCGGTCTCTTCGAGGCGGCCGCCGTACCGGCCGGGGTGGGCACCTTGACCGGGACCCCGTTCCTGCCGCCGGTGCTGCGCTGGTTCGGCGCCCGCATCGGCAGGCGCACCTGGATCAGCACCACCTACCTCACCGAGTTCGACCTGGTGGACATCGGCGACGACGCCGCGGTGGGCACGGGCGTATCGTTGCAGACACACCTGTTCGAAGACCGTGTCATGAAGATGTCGACGGTCACCGTCCAGGCGGGCACCAGCATCGGCACCCGGGCGATCGTGCTCTACGACGGCGTGGTCGGCGAGGGTGTCTGGCTCGACGCGCTGTCGCTGCTGATGAAGGGCGAGTACCTCACGCCGGGCACGAGTTGGCGCGGCATCCCGGCCCAGGGCGTGAACCACCGGGACGCCGGCCGTGAGCGCGTGCTCGCACCCCGCCGCCGGTAGCCGCCGCTTCGGCACGGGGCGATGAGGCACTCATGGCACCCAACGGCATCCTCGACTCGCTCCGCCGGGCCTTCGGCACCCGGAGCACCCCCGACCGCGCGCCCGGCGACGCCCCCGTCCTGGCCGCCGGGCAGCGCCCGCTGGCGCTGGTCTACCGCGGGCCGGCCTCCCTGCCCGGCTGCCCCGAAGCGGTGGCCGAGCTGCTCGCCGCCGGGCCGTGGGACCTGGACATCCGCTACACCGGCCCGCGCGAGGCGGTGCCGCTGTCGGCCGAATCGCTGGCCCAGGCCCGGGTGTACGCCCAGCCGGGCGGCGGCACACTGTCCCACGCCTTCCGGCACCTCGGGCGGCAGCGCGACGCGATCCGCGGTTACGTCCACGGCGGCGGCCGCTATCTGGGCTTCTGCCTCGGCGGCTATCTGGCCGGGGCCACCCCGGGGTTCGGCCTGCTGCCCGGCGACACCGACCAGTACATCTGCTCGCCGGGCGCCACGGTCCACGACGAGAGCAACACCCTGGTCGACGTGGACTGGCGCGGCCTGCGGCGCACCCTGTTCTTCCAGGACGGCCCGCAGTTCCTGCTCGACAGCGGCGCGGACGCGACGGTCCTGGCCACCTACACCAACGGCACGGTCGCCGCGCTCGTCACCCCGTTCGGCGCGGGCCGCGTCGGGGTCGTGGGGCCGCACCCGGAGGCCACCGACGACTGGTACACCGACGTCGGCCTCCCGGTCCACCGCACCCACGACCTGGGCCTCGACCTCGCGCGCGCGGTGCTGGAGGGATGACCGCGCCGCGAAGGCGACCCGGGCGGTCCCGGGCGTGAGGGCTCCCCGGGCCTGTGGCAGGCTGCGCGCAGAGGCCCGGCCCGTCGGAACGCCGGGTCGAAGGCTCAGGAAAGCGCGGCAAAACATGGATATGTCGAATCATTCGGGCCGGGCGTCCGCCCCCGCCGTCCACCGCGAGGCGATCGCGGCGGACACCGCGCGGATGGTGGCCCTGGTCAAGGGCGCCGACCTGGCGACGCCGGTGCCCGGCTGCCCCGGCTGGACGCTCGCCGACCTCGTCAAGCACACCGGCAGCGTCCAGCGCTGGTTCTCCGTCCTCCTGCGCCAGTGCGTCCAGGAGCGGCCGCGGAGCCGTGACGTGGAGCTGGAGCTCCCGGACCTGGAGAGCGGTTACGCCGACTGGCTCACGGCGAGCGCCGAGGTGGCGGCGAGCGCGTTCACGACCGTCGACGCGGATGCGCCGATGTGGGCGTGGGGCGCCGATCAGCACGCCAGGTTCTGGGTGCGGCGGATGATGATCGAGACGCTGGTCCACCGCACGGACGCGGAAGCCGCCGCCGGCGTCCCGTCCGTGATCGACAGCGGCCTCGCGACGGACGCCGTGGACGAGTTCCTGGTCAACCTGCCGTACGCGGCCTTCTTCGCCCCCAAGGTGGCCGACCTGCGGGGCGACGGTGAGACCCTGCGCTTCGCGAGCACCGACACCGGCGGCGACTGGCTGGTCCGCCTGCGCCCCGACGGCTTCGGGCTCGAACCGGACGCCGCGGCCGGCGCGCACGCCGACGCCACCGTTCAGGGCGCCGCGGCGGACCTGCTGCTGCTCCTGTACGGCCGCCGGGACCGCTCCTCGGACGCCTTCGAGGTGTCCGGGAACGAGGACCTCCTGACACGCTGGTTCGCCAACTCCGCGTTCTGAGGCGCCGGGACGGGCAGTGTCACGTCGGCGCCGACGACCGGAAGGAAGGTCCGTGAACGCTTTCCGTGGCACTCTCGTCTCCCTCACCACCGTGGTCGCCCTGACCGCCGCGACAGGGGCCGCTCCGGCGGGCCCGCCGCCCGACCCGCCCTCGGCCGGGGCCCCCGGCCTCGGCGACCCGTTCTTCCCCCTGGACGGCAACGGCGGTTACCACGCCCTGCACTACGGCCTCACCCTCGCCTACACACCGGCCGACACCCATCTCGACGGCCGGGCGGTGGTCACCGCGCGCGCCACCCAGAACCTCTCCCGCTTCGACCTGGACCTGTCCGGGCTCACCGTCCGGTCCGTGCGGGTCGGCGCGGCACCCGCCGCGTTCCACCGCGTCGGCCAGGAGCTGATCGTCACCCCGCGCGCCCCGCTGCGCCGCGGCGAGGTCTTCCGGGTCACGGTGGACTACGACGGCTCCCCGCGGGCGATCAATGTGCCCGGGGATCCGTACGACGGCTGGAACATCACCGACGACGGCGCCTTCGTGGCCGGGGAGCCGCAGGGCAGCCGCACCTGGTTCCCGCTGAACAACCACCCGTTGGACAAGGCCGCGTTCGACTTCACCATCACCGTGCCCGAGGGCTACACCGCGGTCGCCAACGGCACGCTCACCGGACAGAGCACCCGGCAGGGCCGCACCACCTTCCGCTGGCACAGCCCCGAGCCGATGGCGGGCTATCTCGCCACGGCCACCATCGGGAAGTTCAGCACCGAGAGCTATCGCACGCCCTCGGGGCTGCCGGTCTTCACCGCGGTGGATCCGCGCGAGGCGGCCGCCTCGGCCCCCGTGCTCAAACGGCTGCCGGAGGTCGTCGACTGGGAGAGCCGGCTCTTCGGCCCCTACCCGTTCGGCGCCGCCGGCGCGATCGTGGACCACGCGCCGCAGATCCCGTACACGGCCCTGGAGACGCAGACCAGACCGCTGTACGCCCACGCGCCCGAGATCGTCACGCTGGTGCACGAGACGGCGCACCAGTGGTTCGGGGACTCCGTCAGCCTCGCCCGGTGGCAGGACGTGTGGCTCAACGAGGGCTTCGCCACCTACGCGGAGTGGCTGTGGGCCGAGCAGCACGGCGGGATCGGCGCCCAGCAGGCGTTCGACGCCGATTGCGCCAAGCCGGCGAGCGATCCCATATGGGCCTTCCCGCCCGCCGTCCCCGGCGACTTCTCGCACCTCTTCGACGCCCCGGTGTACGACCGCGGGGCGATGGCGCTGCACGCGGTCCGCACCGTCGTCGGCGACCGGGCGTTCTTCCGCCTGCTGCGCGCCTGGGCGGGGCGGCACCGCGACGGGCACGGCACGACGGAGGAGTTCACCGCCCTTGCCGGTACGGTCTCCCCCAGGGACGCGGGGCCCGCCCTCGCCACATGGCTGTACGGCAAGGGCAAGCCGGTTCAGCCCTGCTCGCCCGCCACGACGAGCCGGTAGCCGTAGTCGTACGTCCGCAGTGTGCGGAGATGTCCGTACCGGGCGTCCCACGCGCCGCGCGCGAGGTCGGTCCGCAGCCGCCGGACCCCGCGCGCGGCGGCCGCGGGCGGGAGCTGGGCGAGGATGGACATCCCCGCGCGGACGGCGGGGTCGAGGAACGCCTCCGGCCGGTTCCAGTAGGCGCCGACGAACCCGTCGGTGCAGTCGGCGGGCACCGGTACGGCCTCGACCGCCCGTACGCTCAGGTGCTCGCGGATGTCGGCGACGGCGGGGGCGTGGGCCTCGCTGGGCAGTGTGAGCGTCTCGGGGAAGTAGCGGGTCAGCCAGAACCGGTGGCCGATCTCCGGTTCGGTCATGAGGATGACCTGCCGCCGGGCCACTCTGCGCAGCTCGGCCAGGCCCGCGGCCACGTCGCGCCACAGGTGCACGGTGAAGGTGGCGAGCGCCGCGTCGAAGGCGGTGTCGCCGAAGGGCAGGGCCTCCACCACGGCCCGTACCGCCGGGGCGGCGCCGGGCGGCCGCTGGGCCAGCATCGCCGCGGCGGGCTCGACCGCGACGACGGTGCGGTCGTCGGGCTCGTAATTTCCGGTTCCCGCGCCCACGTTGAGCAGGGTCCGGGCGCCCCGCAGGGCGCTGCGGACGCGTGCGGCGATGCGTGGGTCGGGGCGGCGCGTGCGGGCGTATCCCGGGCCGATACTCTCGTAGAGCGTGCCGTCGGTCATGCCCGCCTCCCTCCCTGGGTCCGAAGGTCACCGTCGTCCGACGGCCGGGCGCGGGGCACCGTAGCCGGGGACGAGGCCGCCGAGAAGCCCCGGCGCCGACCGACGGCCCTCTTTCGGCCGCGTGTTTCAGGACGGGGGTCCGGGGAGAGGTTCTTGCAGGTCCTTGGGGTTGACGTGAACGAAGGCAGGCAGATGGCGCAGTCGGTGATCCGGAATCCTGCCGATGTGTGGATGCTGGCGCGGGCGCACCCGGCGCCCCTGAAGCGCTCGACCGGGGAACTGGCCGCCGCGCTCGGGGAGATCCACGGGCCGCGGTTCGCCGTCTGGCGCACCGACGAGCTGCTCTTCGGCGTGCGCGAGGGGCGGCTGTTCCTGCGCACGCTGGCCGGCCTGGACGTGCCCGCGCCGAGCGTGGTCTGCGTGCGCCAGGTGCCCGGCACCCAGCACCACGACCGTGAGGTGACCCTCCTGCGGCACCTGGAGCGCATGGGCGCCACGCTCCTCAACCCGCTGGAGGCCCAGCTCACGTGCCACAACAAGTTCTGGCAGCTGCAGGAGCTGGCCCTGGCCGGGCTGCCCGTGCCCGATTCCCTGTCCTACGCCACCGCTCCCCTCCCGGGTGTCATCCGCGGTGCCGCTCTCGACATGCCGTGCGTGGTCAAATCCGTCAACG
Organism: Streptoverticillium olivoreticuli subsp. olivoreticuli; assembly: GCF_003391135.1. GTDB lineage: Bacteria > Actinomycetota > Actinomycetes > Streptomycetales > Streptomycetaceae > Streptomyces > Streptomyces blastmyceticus. The sequence continues at coordinate 1,642,894 of NZ_CP031455.1, forward strand.
GGCTGGGCGGCAACGGGGTGTTCCTCGCCCCGGACACCCGCCTGCTGCACGACGTGGCCGGGAGCCTCGCGCACGAGGTGCCCTACCTCTTCCAGGAGTACGTGGCCCCGTCCCACGGCCGTGACCTGCGCGTGGTCGTCGTGGACGGCGAGCCCGTCGCCGCGGAGGTCCGCACGTCCCGGGACGGGGCCCTCGCCTCCAACCTCGCGCGCGGCGGCCGCGCCGAGCTCTGCCACGGCCGCTACCCCGAGGCCGAGACGCTGGCGGTCCAGGCCGCCAAGAGCGTCGGCCTCGTCATCGCGGGGGTGGACCTCCTCTTCGACTCCGCCGACTCCTACACCGTCTGCGAGGTCAACGCCGTCCCGGCCTGGCGCCCGGAGATGACGGGGGTGATCCCCGCCATCACCGAGTGCGTGGCCCGGCATGTGGCCGCGCGGGGGTGAAGCGAGCGCCGACCGGGATGGTGCGACGACCGCCGACGCGGCCTTACACGTGATCGCGGGCCGGCCGACGGAAGTCGGCTCGGCCCGCGATCCGGGCGAGAGCCAAAAGGGCCGGTGGCTACCGGCGTACCGCGTGCAGTTGCCACATGGGGGCCACCACCCTGCCCGCGTCGTCGGTGCGCAACGCGTCGATCTCGACGCTGACGCCCGCCTTCTCCAGGTCCCCCTGGTGTTCCTGGAGGTACTGACGGGTGAAGGCCGTGACATAGTCCACGAGCTCGATCCCGCTGATCCGCCAGTGCTCGCCCAGGTGTGTGCGCAGGTCGTCCTGGGCGACGGTCATCACGGGCAGGCTGAATCCGGGCCACTTGACGTCGGCGAAGCAGAAGAGGTGCAGCTGTGCGCCCGGGCGGGTCACGCGGTGCAGCGCCGCGGAGTACGCGCCGCGCTGGGCGCCGTCGAGGCAGTGGTAGAGCGCGCTGTCGACAACGGTGTCGAATCCCTGCTGGACACCGTCGAGGGTGGTGGCGTCGGCCTGGACGAACGTGACGTCGAGGCCACGGGAGGCGGCGCGCGCCCGCGCCTGCTCCAGCGCGCCGGACGCGGCGTCGAAACCGGTCACCCGGTGACCGCGCCCGGCGAGGTAGAGCGCGTTCTCGCCGAGCCCGCAGCCGGCGTCGAGGATGTCGCCGGACAGCCGCCCGCCCTCCGCGAGCGCGACCAGGACCGGCTGCGGTCCGCCGATGTCCCACGGCACCACGCCGAGGACGAGGTCGGTCCCCGGCAGCACTCCCCCTTGGTAGAAAGCCTCGAAGTCGAAGTTTCCGGGGGTGGCCACCCCGTCGTCGGATCCGTTCGGCATGTGCGCCTCCATGGTCGGTGGCTTCCGGGCACACGCGTGCCCGCGAACAGAGCTTCACCAAGTGGTGACCCTTCGGACTGTACGCCGCCAAGGACCATTATTTCAACGCCTGTTGAACCGCGCCGGGAGCCGCCCCGCCGGCACGTCCGTATCGCTCGCCGACCGCTTGGAGCGCCGTGCTCGCCAGAGCACGGCGCTCCCTCCACAACATCAGACGGTGATCTGGACCGCCTCCAGCCGGAGCGAGGCTCCTGTCGTGCCGACGGTTACCGGGTTGCCGCTGTACCAGCCCGTCCAGCCGTAGTTCTGCACATGCGCCTGGGCGCTCACCGAACCGGAGCGGGGGTTGAGCCAGAGAGCTTCCATGCGCCGGGCCTCGCCCGTGGTGCCCACGGTGACGTTCTGCAGATCGCCGCCGCACCGTATGCCCTGCCACCCGATGTCGGCGGCATGCGCCTCCACACAGATCCCGCCGACACCGGACGTCGCGACCTCCAGGGCCTCGATGGCCCTGCTCTGCCCCGTGGTACCCGCCACCTGGCCGTTGCAGACAGGGCTCTGCCAGCCGATGCCGGCGACGTGGGCGCGGTAGCACACCACGCGGCTGTCGGGTCTCGCCTGTGCTCCGCGCTCGCCCACCATGGCCTTCACCGCGTCGGCCGCGGTGCGCGCCGTCCCGGCGTTCCCGGCATGCGTCTGCGCGTGCGCCGTCCCCATGCCCGCCGTACCGAGCACGGCCGCGACGGAGAGTGCGAGCATCGCCTTTGCGCTCCTGGTGACAAAGCCGTTCACAGCAGTTCCCTCCTGTTGACCGACTGACCGTCACCATGTCTAGCGCGCCGCGGTCCGGGACGTGACCGTGCGGACGGCAATGGCCGGGAAGAGCGGCAAACCGTCCGGCCGAGACCGCTCCTGACACATAGTCAGCTGGGACGTCCGCATCGAAGAAGTTCCGTACGCGTGGCCGTCATCGCGGTCGACATCGGGGTGGCGTCCCACACGGACCGCGATGCCCTGCTCGTCCGGCACCTGGCCGACATCGGCTCCGCCCCCGGGCCGGCCCTGAGGGAGTCGATCGGCGGCGCCCGGATCCCGTCCGCGGCAGCGGCCACGTCGCTCATGGGTTCATGGTCTACAGTGCCCTACGCACTGGCCGGGTCGGCCGAAATCGCTTCGTTCGCGCCGGGGCGGCTCAAGCATGCCCGGGCAGCGGAACAACCTGCAGTTGACGGCGCGCGGCGCCGGAGAAGCGAGCGGAGCGACGATGGCAGAGCCAAGCGGCAGAGCGGTGACCGAGCAGGCATGGGGAGTGCCGGGCCGCGGCCTCCCGCCCCAGGAGCGGCCCGAGCCGCTCTGGAGCAAAGTGCCGGAGGTCACCGCTCTGTTCTGGGGAGTGAAGGTACTCACCACCGGCATGGGCGAGACGGCTTCGGACTACCTGGGCCGGACGCTCGGCCCGATACCGGCCGGGAGTCTCGGACTCCTCGGGCTGGCCGCCCTGCTGACGCTGCAATTCCGGTCGAGCCGCTACCGGCCCTGGATCTACTGGTCCACGATCGTCATGGTCAGCGTCTTCGGCACCATGGCCGCCGATGTCGTGCACGTCGTGGCCGGAATCCCCTACGCCGTCTCGGCCGTCGCCTTCTCCCTCGCGCTGGCCGCCGTTCTGATGGCCTGGTACGCGTCCGAGAAGACACTGTCCATCCACAGCGTGCGCACGCGCCGCCGCGAGACCTTCTACTGGGCGACGGTGCTCGCCACCTTCGCGCTCGGCACCGCGATCGGCGATCTCACCGCCGGCACCCTGAAGCTGGGGTACCTGCCCTCCGGCATCCTCTTCGCCGCCCTCATCGCCGTGCCGGCGCTGGCAGGCCGCTTCGCCGGCCTCGACCCGGTCACCGCCTTCTGGGCGGCCTACATCATCACCCGCCCGCTCGGAGCCTCGTTCGCCGACTGGATGGGCGTCTCCACCGGCCGCGGCGGCCTCGGCTGGGGTACGGGCCCGGTCAGCCTCGCGTTGCTGCTGCCGATCGGCACCCTCGTCGGCTACCTGGCGGTCAGCCGCAAGGACACACCGCTGGAGCAGCGGATCGCCGGCGCCGCCGCCTGACGGAGGGCGGCATGAAGGACCGGCAAGAGAGCTCCGCTTCTCTTGCCGGTCTTTCGTCTTCGCCTGTCGCACTCAGCACTGTGGCCGACGGCCGTGGTTGGCCGCCTTGCGGCTACGCGCCTTCTTCTTACGACGTCGCTTCGAGGACATGCCGCCTCCTCTCCCCATAGCATTTTCGCCCAATTTACACCCTTTGCCAGCATATCGCCCGGCGATCAGGATCCCAGCCGCCGGGGCGCGTCGTCAGAGGTGGTGGACCGCGGACGTGTGCACCCAGTGCCAGTTGACGGGCGACCACTGCTTTTTGAGAGCGGTGCGCTGCTTGGCGTAGGTGCGCAGTGCCTGCTCGACGGCCGGCGCGAGGTCGGTGAGGTCGTCGGGGGCGGGCACGCGCAGGATGAGGTGCTGCTTGTTGTGGACCAGCAGCAGGTCTCCGGCGGGCGAGCAGGCGGCGAGGGTGAAGTGGGTGAGCGGTTTGAACGTCTTCGTCCCGGTGTCGAGCTTGGCACGCAGTGCTCCGGCTCTGTTCCAGGCGTACAGGCCATAGCGGTTGAGGTGGAAGGCGCGGCCTCGGTGCGGGTCTGCGGCCAGGTTGAAGCAGAAGCCGGTGAAGGGGCTGTCGCGCCATGCGTGCATGCCGTGGAGGCGCCCTGTCATGGTGCCCCGGTCGTCGACGAGGGCGAAGACGAACGGCTGGCCGCGGCTCCCGCCGCGGAAGGTGCGGGCGTAGACGGGGACGACGAACAGGTCGTCGGCCAGCGGCACGGGCCTGCCGAGCCGGGAGTCCCGCCACCCCGACAGACGGTCCTCGCCGTCCAGCAGCTCGGTCAGCGCCGGCCGGGGCCGGTGGGCCAGGCCCACCCGGCCGCCCTGGTACCGGATGTGGCTGCGCAGGTCGTCGTCGCTGTGGCGGTTCGGGCTGGGGTCGAGCGAGGCTATCGCCTCGATCACGGGCTTGGAGGCGGGGGTCAGTGCGCCGTCGGCCAGGCCGACGACGTTGGCCAGCAGGTTGCCGTAGTTCCAGACCCCGTACTCGGTGGTGACGCACAGCAGGCGGCCCGAGGGCGTGACGCTGATCGAGCCGGCAAAGGCGTCACCCGGCGTGAACTTCTCGAAGGGGCGCCGGTCCTTCGAGTCGTAGGCGGCGAGGACCCGGCCGAGATCGGGAGTGATCAAGGTGGTGGAGTCCGGGTGGGCACTGACGGACAGGGTGCCGTCCGGCAGCACGCACAGCGTCATGTCGCTGCCGTCGACCACGGCCGAGCCGTTCTCCTCATCGCGGGACGGACAGCACACCGCGCCGGCCAGCACCTCGCCGTCCGCGGAGTACCGGGTGATGATCCGGTACCCGAAATCGGCTGTCGCCGGGTCCTGTTCGCCGTCGGCCACGCCGTAGGTGTGCCGGTGCACCCCGTGCAGCGCGTACACATCCCCGTTCGGCGCGGCCGCGACATCGTAGGTCCGAACGCCCCAGCCCTTGGAGTAGGGCGCGGTCAAGTCGATGCGATGTGTGTCCACCAGGGTGCCCGGCAGGGCCAGCGGAAGCGTCTGGATCATGCCCGTCATTCTGCGTGCAGGCACTGACAGTCCGCCTCGGAGGTCAGCGGGTGCACCCCCGTTCGCCGAGCCAGTCGGTGATGTGGGTGGCGGTGGTGGGGGCGTGCTGGTTGACGAGGGTGAAGTGGTTGCCCGGCGTGGTGAGGGTGGTGGTGATGTGGGGAAGGGTGGTCTGCCAGGCGTGCGGTCCCGGGTCCGTCCCCGGCGCGACCGGGAGGGGCTCCGAGGCTCGTAGGAGCAGAGTCGGGAAGGGGGCGGGGCCGGGGGTCCAGGTGTGCAGGAGCCGTTCGGTCCAGGCGTAGGCGGACAGGGCGGTGGCGGTGTAGCCGTCGGTGAGGTGTTCGCGCTCGTACAGGCCGTGCCACAGGTGGGGAAGGAGCGCGCGGGCGGTGGGGGTTCGCAGGTCGTAGGTGTCCAGGAGGACGACGGCCTGTACGGGGGTGCCGCGGTCGGCGAGGTGGCGGGCGGTCGCGTGGGCGAGGATGCCGCCGGACGAGGTGCCCAGGAGGATCACCGGCTCGGCGGCCTCGCCGCCGGCTTCGGCGTGCACGGCCTGTGCAAGCCCTGCCACGAGTGCTTCGAGGGTGGCGGGCAGGGCCTCGTCCGCACCGAAGCCGGGGGGCGTCAGGCAGGAGATGTCCCAGTGTTCGGGGAGGGCCCGGGCGAGTGCGAAGTAGGTGTCCGGTCCGGTCAGGGGGACGATCGGGGCCACGCAGATCAGGCGGGGGCCCGAGGTGCCGGCGGTGAGCCGGTCCACGGCGGGCGGGAGGGGTTCGGTGCTCTTGGGCCTCAGGGCGGCGAGTTGGGACAGCAGGGTGTCGGCGCCGTCCGGGCGGCCGGTCCGTACGGCCTCGCGGTGGAGACGGGCGACCAGGTCCGTCGGGGAGGCGCCGACGGTGCCGTGGTTGGGCGCCGACGGGGTGGCGAGGTGGTCGAGGAGGTGGTCGGCCAGGTCGGCCGGGGTGGGGTGGGTGAGGACGACGGTGCTGGGCAGGGCGGTGCCGGTCGCCGTGGCGAGCCGGTTGCGCAGGTCGACCGCCGCGAGGGAATCCATGCCGTTGTCGCGGAACACCGCGTGCTCGGCGACCGCGTCGCCGGACGCGTGGCCGAGCGCCGCCGCGGCCTCGCCGCGTATCAGGTCCAGGAGCAGCCGCCGCCGCTCGGTGGCCGGGAGGCTCCGCAGCCGCAGCCGCGTCGTGAACTCGCCGTCGCCGGTGGTGGGTACGGGCCGGGCGAGATCCTGCGCCTCGGGCAGCTCGGCGAAGAAGGGGTTGGGGCCGGCTGTGGTGACGACGGGGAGGTAGCGCTTCCAGTCGATGTCGGCGACCGTCGGCGCGCTCTCCTCCTCGTGGAGTGCCTGGGCGAGGCCGGTCAGGGCCAGGTCGCCGTCGAGGAAGGACACCCCGGTGCGCAGCAGCTGCTCGCTGCCGGGTTCGCCCAGTTGCTCGCGGGCTTCTTCCCAGGGGCCGAAGAAGACCGACGTCGCGCGGGCACCGCGGGCGCGGCGCTGTGCCGCCAGCGCCTCCAGGTACGCCCCGGCCGCCGCCTGTGCGGCGTGGTCGCCCACGCCCCAGATCCCGGCCACCGACGAGGGCAGGACGAAGGCATCCAGTTCTTTGTCGTCGAGGAGTTCGTCGAGGTGCGCGGCACCGGTCACCTTGGCGTGCACCGCTTCGGCGACATGGCCGGGGCCGGCCGTGGCGAGCGGGCCGAGGGTGCGGGTACCGGCCAGGTGGACCACCGAGCGCACCGGGGTGCCGTTCGCCGAGAGCTCGTCGAGCACGGCGGCCACGGCGTCCTTGTCGGTCAGGTCGCAGGGCACCGCCTCGGCGGTCGTCCCCCAGGCGTTCAACTCCGCCAACAGCTCGGCCGCGCCGGGGGCGGCGGGGCCGCGGCGGCTGAGCAGCACCAGGTGTTCGGCACCCTGCCGGGCGAGCCAGCGGGCGGTCCTGCGGCCCAGGGCCCCGGTGCCGCCGGTGATCAAAGTCGTGCCGCGGGGTGTCCAGGTGGCGGGCGAGCCGGCTCGTGCGGGTGCCTTCACCAGGCGCCGGACGAGGACGCCCGAGGACCGTACCGCCGCCTGTTCCTCCCCCGGGCCCTGCGAGAGCAGCGCGGCGAGACGGCCGGCCGCCTCGGCATCGAGCCGCTCGGGGAGATCGGCCGATCCGCCGCGCAGCGAGGGTGTTTCCAGGGCGGCGGTACGTGCGAGTCCGAGGGTCATGGCCTGGCGCGGGTCGCGTACCGGGTCGGCCGGGCCGGTGGAGACCGCGCCACGGGTCACCGTCCACAGCGGCACCCGGGTGCCGGAGCTCATGAGGGCCCGGGTCAGGGAGACGGTCAGGGCCGGGCCGGCGGGCAGTGCGGGCCGGTCGGTGTCGGCTTCTTCGGCCGTGGCGAGGAGCGAGAGCACTCCGGCCGTGCGGTCGAGGTCGCCGAGTCGTGCCATGAGCGTCCCGGGGTCGGTGCAGGTCCCGTCGAGGACCGCGCGGCGGAATCGGGCGCCGTGTGCGGTCAGGGCGTCCGTCACGTCCGCGTCGTCGGCACCGCCGGTGGTGACGACCAGCCAGGTGCCGGTCAGGGACGGGGCGGCGGGGACGCGCAGGGGTGTCCAGGCCGTCCGGTAGCGGAGGTTGCCGACCAGGGCGTGCCGGTCCTGCCGTTCGCGCCAGGCCGACAGCGCGGGGAGCACCGCGTCGAGGGCGTCCTTGTGTTCGACTTCGAGGCCGATGAGCGTGGCGAGGACGGCGGCGTCCCGCTGGCCCACCGCCTCCCACAGCGGCCCGTCGGCGGAGCCGGGCGTGCGGGGCTCCGGGGTGGGCGGGGCGGTCCAGTAGGACTCGTGCTGGAAGGCGTAGGTCGGCAGGTCCACCGCGCGGCCACCGGTCAGCGCCGTGGGCCAGTCGACGGGCACGCCGTGGGCGTGGGCCTCCCCCAGCGAGCGCAGGACGCGGTCCCATCCGCCGTCGTCCCGGCGCAGGGTGCCCAGGGTGACCGCGGGGCTGCCCGCGTCCTCGATGATCTCGCTGGTGCCGACCGCGAGCACCGGATGCGGGCCGACCTCGATCATGATGCCGTGTCCCTCGCGCACCAGGCCTGTCATCGTCTCGGCGAAGGACACGGTCTGTCGCAGGTTGCGGCACCAGTAGCGGGCGTCCAGCTCTCTGGTGTCCAGGCGGCCTCCGGTCACCGTGGAGTGGAACGGCACCTCCGACGCGCGGGGCCGTACGCCGGCCAGCAGCTCCAGCAGTTCGGGCTCGATCCGGTCGATGTGCGCGGAGTGGGCGGCGAAGTCCACCCCGGGCAGCCGCCAGCGCATGAGCCCGGCAGCGGACAGGGCGCGCTCGACCTCGTTCAGAGCGGCCGGGTCGCCGGAGATCGTCACGATCCTCGGGCCGTTGACGGCCGCGATCGACACCGCGCCGGAGACCTGGTCGAGCACCGCCTGGACCTGCTCGCGCGGGGCCATCACCGACATCATCGCGCCGCTCCCGGACAGCCGTTCGCGGATCAGGCGGCTGCGCAGCGCCACCACACGGGCGCCGTCCTCCAGGGACAGACCGCCGCTGACGCAGGCGGCGGCGACCTCGCCCTGGGAATGGCCGACCACCGCGGCCGGCTCGACCCCCAGCGAACGCCACACGGCGGCGAGGGAGACCATGACCGCCCACAGCACGGGCTGCTGCACATCGGGCCGCCCCTCGAGCGGAGGCGCACCGCGCTCACCGCGCATCACGCCGGTGAGCGACCAGTCGATGTACGGGGCCAGGGCCGCCCGGCACTCGTCGACGCGGGCGGCGAAGACGGGCGAGGCGTCCAGGAGTCCGGCCGCCATTCCCGGCCAGGCCGCGTCCTGGCCGGGGAAGACGAAGACCACCGGGCCGCGTTCGGGCGCGGTTCCCCGCAGCACTCCGGGGTGCGCGGCGCCCTGGGCCAGGGCGGTCAGGCTCTCGTGCAGCGCCGCGCGGTCGTCGCCGACCAGCACCGCCCGGTGCTCGAAGGCGGTACGGGTCGTCGCCAGCGAGTAGCCGATGTCGACGGGCCGCAGCCCGGGGTGGTTCTCCAGGTGGGTGAGGAGTTTCCGGGCCTGGGCGCGCAGCGCGGCGGGGGACCTGCCCGACAGCGGCCAGGCCGCCGGGCCGTCCGATGCCGTGGCGGCGGTCAGCGGTCGGCCGGTGGGCGCCGAGGCCGGCGCGTCGGTCCCGCTCACGGGCTCGCTGGCGGGAGTGGGGGCCTGTTCCAGGACGGCGTGCGCGTTGGTGCCGCTCATGCCGAATGCCGAGACCGCGCACCGCCGCGGCCGGCCGAGTGCGGGCCACGGCGTGGTCTCGGTCAGCAGACGGAGCGCGCCCGCGTTCCAGTCGATACGCGAGGACGGCTCGGTGACGTGCAGCGTCCTGGGCAGCCGGCCGTGCCGCAGCGCCATCACCATCTTGATGACACCCGCGACACCGGCGGCGGTCTGGGTGTGCCCGATGTTGGATTTGACCGAGCCGACCAGCAGCGGCGGGTTGCCGCCCCGGTCCTGGCCGTAGGTGGCCAGCAGCGCGTGCGCCTCGATCGGATCGCCCAGCGCGGTGCCGGTCCCGTGTGCCTCGACGGCGTCGACCTCGGACGCTGAGAGTCCGCTGTTGGCCAGGGCCTGCCGGATGACGCGCTGCTGCGCCGGACCGCTGGGCGCGGTCAGCCCGTTGGAGGCGCCGTCGGAGTTCACCGCCGACCCGCGGACGACGGCCAGCACCGGGTGCCCGTGCCGCAGGGCGTCCGAGAGCCTCTCCAGCACCAGCAGGCCGGCGCCTTCGGCGATGCCCATGCCGTCCGCGGACTCGGCGAACGCCTTGCACCGCCCGTCCGGCGCCATGACCCGGTGCCGGCTCAACGAGACCAGCACGTCCGGGCCGGCCAGCACCGTCGCACCGCCGGCCAGAGCGAGGCCGCTCTCCCCCGAGCGCAGCGACTGGCACGCCATGTGGAGCGCGACCAGGGAGGAGGAACACGCCGTGTCCACCGTCACCGACGGCCCGGCCAAGTCGAACAGATAGGCAAGGCGGCCCGACAGCACGCTGGGGAGCGTCCCGGTGAGCTGGTATCCGTCGGCGTCCGCCGACGCTCCCGCGCCGTAGGCCTGGGAGAGAGCGGAGACGAACGTGCCGGTCGCGCTGCCCCGCAGGGAGGCCGGGTCGAGCCCGGCGCGTTCGAACGCCTCCCAGGCGAGCTCCAGCAGCATCCGCTGCTGCGGGTCCATCGCGGCCGCCTCACGTGGGGAGATCCCGAAGAATCCCGCGTCGAACCCAGCGGCGCCGTCGAGGAAGCCTCCCGCCCTCGCGGAGGTCTTGCCCGCCCGCTCCGGGTCGGGGTGGTACACATCCGGGTCCCAGCCGCGGTCGGCGGGCAGCGGGGAGACGGCGTCCTTGCCCGCGGCCAGCAGCTCCCACAACTCCTCGGGCGATCGCACCTGTCCGGGGAACCGGCAGCTCATTCCGATGATCGCGATCGGCTCGGCGCCGGACGTCCCGGCCTCCGGGCCGCGCGTCGTGTCCGGGGCCGCCGGCGCGCTCAGGTGGCGCTCGGCGGGCCCGCCGTCCAGCTCGGCCCACAGGTGGGCGGCCAGCGCTTCGGGGGTCGGGTGGTCGTAGACCAGGGTCGAGGGCAGGCGCAGGCCCGTGCGTTCGCGCAGGGCGTTGCGCAACTGGTTGGCGGTCAGGGAGTCGAAGCCCAGGTCCTTGAACGACCGCCCGGCCCCGACCGCCGCCGGACCCGCCAGCCCCAGCACCTCGACCACCTGTTCGCGCACCGACTCCAGCAGCCGGGTGCGGGCCTGATCTCCCGTCAGCCCGGCCAGTGGGTCGGAGGTCCGGGTGGCGGCGGTCCGACGGGCGGGTGCGGCGGGGACCAGGCCCCGGAAGACGGCGGGGACCGTGTCGCGCGCCCGCAGAGCGGCCCGGTCGACCCGAGTCGCCACCACCGACGCCCCGCGCGCAGCGGTCGCGGCGTCGAACCAGGCCAGTCCCTGCTCGACGGAGGACACCGGCAACCCGGCCCGGGCGATCCTGGCCATCTCCGCGGCGCTCAGCCCGGCGGACATACCGGTGCCCTGCGGCCACGGCCCCCACCCGATGGACAGGCCCGCGAGACCTTCCGCGGCACGCCGCTGTGCCAGCGCGTCGAGGAACGCGTTCGCCGCGGTGTACGCGGCCTGTCCCGCGTTGCCCAGGACGCCGAAGACCGAGGAGAACACCACGAACGCCGTCAGGTCGTGATCGCGGGTCAGTTCGTGCAGATGCCAGGCTCCGTCCAGCTTCGGACGGAAGACCGTCTCCAGCCGGTCCGGGGTCAGCGCCTGGACGAGTCCGTCGTCGAGCACACCGGCGGCGTGGACGATGCCGGTCAGCGGGTGCTCGGCCGGAATATCCGTCAGCAGGGCGGCCAGGGCCGCGCGGTCGGAGACGTCGCAGGCGGCGACGGTCACCCGCGCGCCCTGCGCGGTCAGCCCGGCCACCAGCTCGGCGGCGCCCTCGGTATCGGCGCCCCGGCGTCCGGCCAGCAGCAGGTGACGGACCCCGTGCCCGGTGACCAGGTGCCGGGCGACCAGCGCGCCCAGGCCGCCCAGGCCACCGGTGACCAGCACGGTGCCCTCGCCGCCCCGCACCGGGCCCGGCGGTGCCGGGTCCGGAGCGTCGGCGGGGGCCAGGCGCGGCACCAGCAACTCACCGTCGCGCAGCGCCAGCTGGGGCTCGTCGCAGCCCAGCACAGCGCGTCGCACCCCCGCGGCGGCCGATGCGAGATCCCCGTCGTCCGCGGGGTCCACATCGAGCAGCACGAAACTGCCGGGGCTCTCCTGCTGGGCCGAACGCACCAGCCCCCACACCGAGGCCGCCACCACATCCGGCACCGCTCCGAGCGCGGTGGCCACTGCCCCGCGGGTCACGAACACCAGCCGGGAAGGCCGCCCGGCACCGCTCCCGTCGCCGCCCTCGTCCGACAGGTGCTGCCGCAGTACGTCGAGGACAGCGGTGGTGACGGTACGGACCGCCTCAGGCACCGGCACACCGGCAGGCGCGGCGACCGGGATCAGCATCGCTTCCCCGGCCGCACCGGGGTCCTGCCCGCCGGTTTCCGGCACCGGGGCGGGCAGCCAGTCCAGGCGCAGCAGCGGGTGATCCACACGGTCCGGCCCCGCCGGGTCCGTGCCGGTGGATGCGATCCAGTACCGGTCGCGCTGGAAGGCGTAGGTCGGCAGCGCGACGCGGCGCGCGCCGGTCCCGGCGAACAGCTCGGCCCACCGCACCGGCACGCCGCGGACGTACAGCCGGGCGGCCGCCGTCACGGCCGTGGACTCCTCGCCACGGTCCCGGCCCAGCAGCGGCACCGCCTCGACGTCCTCCACGTCGATCAGGACGTCCTGGGCCAGCGCGGACAGCGTCGCGTCCGGTCCCAGTTCCAGGAAGGTACGGGCTCCGGCCGCGGCCGCCGCGGCGACCGCGTCGGCGAACCGCACGGTTCGCCCGACGTGCTCCACCCAGTAGCCGGGGGTGCGGATCAGCTCCCCGTCGATCTCCCGCCCGGTGACGGTCGAGACGATCGGGATACGGGGCTCGCCCAGGGCCAGGCCCTCGACGACCGTGCGGAAGTCGTCCAGCATCGGCGTCATCAGCGGGGAGTGGAACGCGTGGCCGACCCGCAACCGCGTCGCCTTGCGCCCGTCGGCCGCGAACCGGTCCGCGATCGCCTCGACCGCGGCGGTCTCCCCGGAGACCACCACCGCCTGCGGGCCGTTGACGGCGGCCAGCCCCGCACAGCCCCCGGAAGCGGCGAGCAGCGGCGCCACCTCGTCCTCGGTGGCCCGCAGCGCGACCATGGCGCCGCCTTCCGGCAGCGCCTGCATCAGCCGTCCGCGGGCGGCGACGAGCGTGCACGCGTCCGGCAGGGACAGCACCCCGGCCACGTGTGCCGCCGCGATCTCCCCGACGGAGTGCCCGACCAGCACATCGGGTGCCGTCCCCCAGGACTCCACCAGCCGGAAGAGGGCCACCTCCAGAGCGAACAGCGCGGGCTGGGCGTACTCGGTACGGTTCAGCAGCTCCGCGTCGTCGCCGGACACCACCTCGCTCAGCGGCCGCTCCAACTGCCCGTCCAGCAGCGCGCAGGCCTCGTCCCACGCCGCCGCGAACACCGGGAACCTGGCGTACAGGTCGCGGCCCATGCCCGGTCGCTGCGCACCCTGGCCCGCGAACAGCAGCGCCACGGGGCCAGGGTCGCCGGCCACGGTGCCCTCGGCCACCCGCGCGGCCCGCCCGGCAGCGTCCTCCGCGCCGTCCGTGGCGGCGCCGCCCGTCGTGGCCAGCAGAACCGCTCGGCATTCCAGTTCGGAGCGTGTCGTCGCCAGCGAGTAGCCGACGTCCTGCGCCGCCGCGCCGGTCGCGGCCACGAAAGCGGCCAGCCGGTCCAGCCCGGCCTCGAGCGCCGCCTCGGTACGGGCCGACACCGGCCACGGCACCAGCGCGGGCCCGGCCTGCGCCGGTGGCGCGGCCGGTGCGGGCACGGCGGGACGGCCGGGCCGGTCCCGCGGCGGCTGCTCGACGATCACGTGCGCGTTCGTGCCGCTGATCCCGAACGACGACACGCCCGCGCGACGCGGCCGTTCGACCGGCGGCCACGGAACGGACGAGGTGAGCAGCTCCACCGCGCCGGCCGACCAGTCCACCTGCGACGACGGCGCGTCCACGTGCAGCGTCCGGGGCAGCACACCGTGCCGCATCGCCAGGACCATCTTGATGACACCCGCGACACCGGAGGCGGCCTGGGTGTGCCCGATGTTGGACTTCAGCGACCCCAGCAGCAGCGGACGGTCCCGGTCCTGCCCATAGGCGGCCAGCAGCGCCTGGGCCTCGATCGGGTCGCCCAGCCGGGTGCCGGTGCCGTGCCCCTCCACCGCGTCCACGTCCGAGGGCAGCAGGCCCGCGCCGCCCAGGGCCTGGCCGATCACCTGCTGCTGCGCGATCCCGCTCGGCGCGGTCAAACCGTTCGACGCGCCATCGGAGTTGACCGCGGAACCACGCAGGACCGCCAGCACGTGGTGGCCGTCCCGGATCGCGTCCGAGAGCCGTTGCAGCACGAGGATGCCCACACCCTCGGACCAGCCGGTGCCGTCCGCGGCCTCCGCGTACGCCTTGCAGCGGCCGTCGGGCGACAGGCCGCCCTGCCGGGCGAACTCCACGAAGATGCCCGGCTCGGACATCACGGTGACGCCGCCGGCCAGTGCCAGGGAGCACTCGCCGGCCCGCAGCGCCCGCGCCGCGAGATGCAGCGCGACCAGCGACGAGGAGCAGGCCGTGTCCACGGTCAGCGCCGGGCCCCGCAGCCCCAGGGCGTAGGCGATCCGGCCGGAGAGGACGCTCGGCGAGGTGCCGGTCAGCAGATACCCTTCCGCGTCACCCGAGCTGTCCTTCAGCCGCGGACCGTAGTCCTGGGCCATCGCCCCCACGAACACCCCGGTCCGGCTGCCGTGCAGGGACGACGGAGCGATCTCGGCCCGCTCCACCGCCTCCCAGCTCACCTCCAGCGCCAGCCGCTGCTGCGGGTCCATCGCCCGCGCCTCACGCGGCGAGATCCCGAACAGCGCGGCGTCGAAACGGTCCGCGTCGTACAGGAACCCGCCCGGCCCGCCGGTCGCCCCCGTCTCCGGTGCCCACCCACGGCCGGTGGGCATCCCCGAGATGGCGTCCGTTCCGTCCGAGACCAGGTCCCACAGCTCCTCCGGTGAGGTCACCCCGCCCGGGAAGCGGCAGGCCATGCCCACGATCGCGACCGGTTCGTCCGCCTCGACGGCGCCGGGCTCCGGCGGCACGCCGCCGGTTGCCGGGCCGGTGAACCGGACGGCCAGATGATCCGCGAACCGGTCGGGCGTGGGGTGGTCGAACAGCACAGTGTCGGCCATCCGCAGCCCGGTCGCGGCCTTCAGGCGGGTCACCAGCTCCACCGTCATGGCCGAGTCGAAGCCCAGCTCCCGGAAGGAGTGCGCCGGGTTCATCCGGTCGGCGGAGGAGTGACCGAGCACCACCGCCGTCTCCGTACGCACCAGCCGCGCCAGACCGGCGCGCGTCCAGGTGGCGTCGGATCCCGCGCGAACCGGCTCCGGACCTGCGGCGTGCCCGTCCACGACGACGGCCTGCCCGGCCCCGGCCACCGGAGCGGGCGCGCCTGCCGGCTCCGGGAGCCAGTACCGCTCCCGCTGGAACGCGTACGTCGGCAGGGCCACCCGCCGGGCGCCGGTCCCGGCGAAAGACCGTGACCAGTCGACCGGCACACCACGGACGTACAACTCCGCCAGGCAGGCCAGGAACCGGTCCCTCCCGCCGAGGTCCCGGCGCAGCGTGCCGACGGCCACCGCCCGGGCGTCGGCGGCGTCGGCGGTCTCCTGGATTCCGCCGGTCAGCACGGGGTGGGAGCTGACCTCGACGAAGAACCGGTGGTCCTGCTCCAGCAACGCCCGCACCGCCGGTTCGAAACCGACGGTCTGGCGCAGGTTGCGGTACCAGTACCCGGCGTCCGTACCGGTGGTGTCCAGCCATGTGCCGGTCACCGTGGAGAAGAACGGCACCTGCGTACGGAGTGGGACGATGCCCTCCAGCGCGGCCGTCAGCTCCTCACGCACCTGCTCGACCTGTGCCGAGTGCGAGGCGTAGTCCACCGCGACGCGGCGTACCTGTACGCCGGCGCCCGCGAGTTCCTCGAACAGCGCCTCCAGCGCCGCCGGTTCACCGGAGACCACGACCGAGCCGGGCCCGTTGACCGCCGCGACCGAGATCCGGCCGTCCCGGCGGTCCAGCCGTGCCTCGACCTCGGCCCGGGGCAACGGCACCGACAGCATGCCGCCCTCCCCCGCCAGCCGGCGGGCGATGATCCGGCTGCGCAGCGCCACGACCCGCGCCGCGTCCTGGAGCGACAGCGCGCCGGACACGCACGCCGCCGCGATCTCCCCCTGCGAATGGCCCACCACCGCGTCCGGGACCACCCCGTGCGCCTGCCACAGCGCCGCGAGGGACACCATCACCGCCCAGGAGACGGGCTGGACCACGTCCACCCGCTCCAGCGACGGCACCCCCTCGGCCTGCTGCAACACCTCCTGCAGCGACCAGTCCACATGGGGCGCCAGCGCGGCGGCGCACTCGGCCAGCCGCTCGGCGAACACCGGGGACTCCGCCATCAGTTGGACGCCCATGCCCGCCCACTGCGAACCCTGGCCGGGGAAGACGAACACCGTCCCGCCCTCGACGTCGGCGGCTCCCCGCACCACGCCGGGCGCGGACTCGCCGTCGGCCAGCGCCGCCAACGCGCGCAGTCCACCCGCCCGGTCCGGCGCGAGGACGACGGCGCGCTGGTCGAAAGCGGTCCGGGTGGTCGCCAGGGAGAGACCCACGTCCATCGGATCGAGGTGCTGGTCGTCCTCCATGTGGCGGGCCAGGCCGGCGGCCTGCGCGCGGAGGGCGTCCCGGGTCCGCCCCGACAGCGGCCACGGCGCAGTGCCGTCGACGGCATCGGCGGCCGCGGGCGCGCTCCCGGGCGCCGGCTCGGCGGCGGACACGATCAGGTGGCAGTTGGTGCCGCCCATGCCGAACGAGGACACCCCGGCCAGGGCCCGGCCGTCGCGGTAGGGCCAGGGGCGGGTCGCCGTCACCACGTCCAGGTGCCATTCGTCGAAGCGGATCCGGGAGCTGGGCCGTTCGAAGTTCAGGCTCGCGGGGAGCTCGCCGTTCCGCAGCGACAGCACGACCTTCACCAGTCCGGTGATGCCTGCGGCGCCTTCCAGATGTCCCACGTTCGTCTTCACCGAACCGACCAGCAGCGGACTGTCCGCGCGACGGCCCGCCCCGTGGACGGCGCCGAGCGCCGCCGCCTCCACCGGGTCGCCCACTCGGGTACCGGTCCCGTGCAGCTCCACGTACTGCACCTCGGCCGGGTCCACGCCCGCACGCCGGCACGCCGCCTCGAGCACTGCCTGCTGGCCACGCGGATCGGGCGTCGTCAGACCCTCGGCCGGGCCGTCGTTGTTGACCGCGCTCCCCTCGATGACGCAGTAGATCTCATCGCCGTCGGCGAGCGCCCTGGCCAGCGGCTTGAGCAGCACCATCGCCGCGCCCTCGCCGCGGACGTACCCGTTGGCCCGCTCGTCGAAGGTGAAGCAGCGGCCGTCCGCGGACAGGGCGCCGAGCCGGTCCGCCGCCATCGCACTGTCCTGTGCCAGGTTGAGCTGTACGCCGCCGGCCAGTGCCGTCGCCGACTCCCCGCGCCGCAGGCTCTCGCACGCCAGGTGCACCGCCACGAGCGAGGACGACTGCCCGGTGTCCACCACCAGGCTCGGCCCTCGCAATCCCAGGAAGTGGGAGATCCTGTTCGCGATCACGCTGCGGTTCAGGCCGGTGAGGGTGTGGTGCCCGACCGCCTCCGGTCCCCTGCGCCGGTCCAGCGCGCTGTAGTCGTCCGCGGTCACGCCGACGAACACCCCGGTGTCGCTGCCCCGTACCGCGGCGGGCAGTACGCCCGCGTCCTCCAGGACCTCCCAGCCCAGCTCCAGCGCGAGCCGCTGCTGCGGGTCCATCGACCGCGCCTCGCGCGGGGAGATACCGAAGAACTCGGCGTCGAAACGGTCGACTTCACCCAGGAAGGCACCCCGGCCGATCGTGCCGGATTCCGCGGCCTCGCCCCACCGGCCCGGCGGCACCTGCGCCACCGCGCTCGCCCCGCCCGTCAGCAGCCGCCAGAACCGCTCGGGATCCTCCGCGGACGGCAACCGGCAGGCCACCCCCACCACCGCGATGGCGTTGTCCCTCGCACGGATGCGTTCGGCGGAAATGGACTCGGATCGGCTCACGGCACCGCTCCCCCAACTCTTCGTCTCAGCAGGTTCGGCAGGGAGAGAGCACGCACCGCCACACGCCCGTTCTCCAAGAATCAGGCGGCACAGGACTGCCGTTCACGTCGTGTATCGACAAAGCGCAACACTACAGGGGCACTTGCGAAGAGCCAATCTTTTGCTTTCCGGACCCCTATGCATGAAATCCCTTCCGTTGCATTATCGTTGAGATATCGTCAATCCAATCGAAGGAGAGGGAATGCGGCCCAGGATCCATCCGCAGGGCGTGGAAGAATTCGCCGTCACACCCGCCGGCCATGCCTATGCCCGGACGGCGAAGGAGTCGCTGAACGGGCTCCTCGCGGACAGGCCCCCGCCGAACGTCACGCGGACCATCGCCAACCACCCGGCACTGCTGGCCGCGATGCAGCCGCTGATGGCGCACGTGGCCGGCGAGCTCCTCCCGGCACGCGAGCGCGAACTCGTCATCCTGCGCACGGCTTGGCGTTCCCAGGCCCCGTACGTCTGGGCCCACCACCACGCCGCGGGGCTCTTCGTCGGGCTGAGCGAGGCGGAGATCGCCCGGGTCGCCTCGGACGACACCTCCGAGTGGACGCTCTTCGAGGCCGCCCTCCTCGCGGCCGTCGACGAGCTCCACACCAGGTCCGTGATCTCGGACGGCACCTGGAAACGACTCGCCGAGCGCTACGGCGAGGAGCAGTTCCTCGAACTGCTGGCCCTCGCCGGGACGTACAAGACGCTGGCCTTCATCCTGAATTCCTCCGCCACCCCGATCGACCCGTGGCTGGAACACCCGGCGGCGCTGCCCGCGGACCCGGGGCGGCTTTGCTGACGGAAATGGGTTGGTCGAACGACGAGAGCTCGTCTCCGCGGTCGATTTCCGCCGGCACTCAAGCGGGTCGTCGAATTCCTCGGCCGACGGCTCCGCCCCCGCCGAGGTGTACGGCGTCCGACTGTGCCGCTACTGCCGCTTCTTGCGGATCAGCGTCATACCGTCCGCCATCGGGATCAGGGACATCTCCACCCGCGGGTCGTCACGGACCAGCGTGTTGAACGCGCGGATCGCGGTGGTGTCCGGGTCCTGGGCGTCGGGGTCCACGACCTTGCCGAAGAACAGGGTGTTGTCGACCACGATCAGGCCGTGGTCGCCGACGAGAGTCAGCGCCGACTCGTAGTAGTCCGGGTAGTGCTGCTTGTCGGCGTCGATGAAGACGAAGTCGAACGCGCCCGGGCCCTCGTCCGCGACGAGTGCTTCGAGGGTGTCCACCGCGTCACCGACACGCAGGTCGATCTGCCCGTCGACGCCCGCCTCGGCCCAGTACTCGGCGCCGATCCGCGGCCAGCGGTCGGTGATGTCGCAGGTGACCAGCCGTCCGCCGGGCACGAGCGCGCGGGCCAGGCACAGGGTGCTGTACCCGGTGTACGTACCGATCTCGAGGATCCTGCGGGCCGGGGTGAGACCGGCCAGCAGGGTCAGCAGCTGCCCCTCCTCGGGCATGACCTGCAGTGCGCTGCCCGCCGGAAGTTCCGACGTCGTCCCGCGCAGCCGCCGCAGGACCTCGTCCTCGCGCAAGGAGGACTCCCGGATGTACTCCGAGAGCCCGGCCGGGAGACCTAGCTGGTTCGCCATGCGTCATCCATCTTCTCTGATCGGACCGGTCGAGTACGCGCCCGCGCTCAGACGCCCTCAAGGCTGACGGTGTGCAGCTTCATCGTGGGCGGCGGGGCGCAGGGCGCCGGAAGCAGATGCAGCCGCTGGACGTCTTCCTGAGCGGGCTCCGGCAGCCCGGCCCGGCAGTCGCAGGGCTCGTCGGTGAAGCCGGCGAGGCGGTAGGCGATCTCCATCATCCGGTTGCGCTCGGTGCGCCGGAAGTCGGCGACCAGGTGGACGCCCGCGTGTGCGGCCTGGTCGACGAGCCAGCCGAGGAGCACAGAACCGGCGCCGAACGACACCACGCGGCACGACGTGGCCAGCAGCTTCAGATTCCAGACGCCGGCGTGCTTCTCCAGCAGTTGGAGGCCGACCGCGCCGTGCGGCCCGAACCGGTCGGTGAGCGTGGTCACCAGGACCTCGTGACGTGGATCGGCGAGCAGCGCGCGCAGATCGGAGCTGGAGTAGTGCACTCCCGTGGCGTTCATCTGGCTGGTGCGCAGCGTCAGCTCCTCCACGCGGGACAACTCGTCCTCGGTGGCGCGTCCGATGCGCATCTGCAGTTCCAGGGAACGCAGGAAGTCGTCGCTCGGCCCCTGGAACTCCGCCTCGGCCGACTTCCGCCGGAATCCGGCCTGGTACATCTGCCGACGGCGGCGCGAGTCCACCGTCACCGTCACCGGGCTGAACTCCGGCAGAGCGGCGAGCTCGGGCAACCGCCCGGCGTCGTAGCAGCGGACCTCCGGCAGATGGAAGCGGACTTCTGCCCGCTCCGCCGGCTGGTCGTCCACGAAGGCGACGGTGCCGAGCGCGAAGCCGAGCTCGTCGGCGATCTCCCGCACCGAGTCCGACTTCGGGCCCCAGCCGATGCGCGGCAGGACGAAGTACTCGGCGACGCCCAGCGCCTCCAGCCGCTTCCATGCCTGGTCGTGGTCATTCTTGCTGGCGACCGACTGGAGGATGCCGCGGCTGTCCAGCTCGGTGACGAGCTCGCGGACGGAGTCGGGGAGCCTCACGTCGCCGTCCTCCAGCAGCGTGCCCTGCCAGAGGGTGTTGTCGAGGTCCCACACCAGGCACTTCACGATCGAGGTCTGTTCAGCCACTGCTTCTCCTTGGCTCGTGTCGCCGTCTCATCGCGCCGGCATGGACACCGCGTGGTCGGAAAGGATCAGCTGGCAGATCTCCGTACTGCCCTCGATGAGCTCCATGAGTTTCGCGTCGCGGTACGCGCGCTCGACCGCATGGCCCTCGTGCGCGGCCGCCGAACCCAGGACCTGCACGGCCGCGGCGGCGCCCTGCGCGGCCTGGACGGCGCTCACCTGCTTGGCGAGGACGGAGGCGACGACCATCTCGGGAGAGCCGCTGTCCCAGCACCGGCTGGCGTGTTCGCACATCCGAGTGGCGATCTGCTCACCGGTCAGCAGGTTCGCCAGGTGACGGCCGACGAGCTGGTGCCGGGCGAGCGTTCTGCCGAACTGCCGTCGGGTCCGAGCGTGTTGGCGGGCGGCGTCGAGACAGGCCCGGAGGATACCCACGCAGCCCCAGGCGACCGACATCCGCCCGTACGCCAGCGCGGTCGTCACCAGGAGCATCAGCGGCTGCCCGCCGCCGAGTACCGCGGTGGCCGGCAGCCGCACGCCGTCGAGCCTCACGTCCGCGTGGCCCGCCGCCCGGCAGCCGGACGGCCGCGGGACCCTGGTCACGGTGACGCCCGGAGCCGACGCCGGCACCACGACAGCGGCCGCCCCGGAGCCGTACCGCCCTACTACGACGATCATGTCGGCGTAGTGGGCCGCGGTCGTCCAGACCTTCTGTCCGCGGACGACGACGGTGTCACCGTCGGGTTCGATGGTGGTGGTCATCGCCGACAGATCGCTGCCCGCCTCCGGCTCGCTGAACGCGACGGCGGCGAGCCGGCCACCGGCCAGCTCCGGCAGGTACTCCGCGTGCTGCCGCGGATCACCCAGGCGCCGGATCGTCCACGCGGCCATGCCCTGCGAGGTCATCACGCTCCGCAGCGAGCTGCAGCGGCTGCCGACGCGCGCGGTGAACTCGCCGTTCGCCGCGCTGCTCGCCCCGAGGCCGCCGAAGGTCTCCGGCACCTCCGCGCACAACAGGCCGCGGGCCGCCAGTGCGCGCAGGACGTCGCCGGGAATCAGACCGGCCCGGTCCCACTCGGCGGCCCGGTCGCCTACCAGGTCGTCGACGAACTCACCGGCGTCCGCGAGCGGTTCAGGCACCGGTGGCATGCCCGGCGCCGTTCAACCGCAGCACAAGGGCGGTCATCGCCCGCACGGAGCGGAAGTTGTCCCGCTTGAGGTCGTCCCCCAGGATCTGCACGGAGAACGCCTGCTCCAGGTGGACGACGAGCTCCATCGCGAACAGCGAGGACACCAGCCCGGACTCGAAGAGATCCTGATCGGCGGGGACATCGGCCCCGACCCGCTTCGAGACGAACGCCGTGATCGCCTGCGCGATCCCCTCAGCGGTGGTTGCCGGGTCCTGGTTCACGAAAGCACCTCTCCGTAGTCATAGAAACCGCGCCCCGTCTTGCGCCCCAGATCACCGCGGCGCACCTTTTCCATGAGGAGTTCGCAGGGCTCGAAGGTGGAATTCCCGGTCCGCTCGGCGAGAAGCCGGAGAGCGTCCGCGAGGTTGTCGAGTCCGATCAGATCGGCGGTGCGCAGCGGGCCCGTCGGATGGCCGAGGCATCCGTGCATCAGCCGGTCCACGGACTCGACGCTCGCGGTGCCCTCGGCAACGATTCTCGCCGCTTCGTTGATCATGGGATGCAGCAGCCTGCTGGTGACGAATCCCGGCGCGTCGCGGACGACGACCGTTTTCTTCCCCAGCCGTTCCAGGAAGGAAAGGACGGCGGCCATGGCGTCGTCGCCGGTCTGCGGGCCGCGGACCACCTCGACCATCTCGATGAGATAGGCCGGATTCATGAAGTGCACCCCGGCCAGTTCCGCGGGCCGTCGCACCGACTTCGCCAGTTCGGCGACGGGGATGCCGGAGGTGTTGGTGATCAACGGGACGCCGGCGGGGATCGTGCGGGAGATCTCCGTCATGACCCGCGCCTTGAGCGAGGCGTCCTCGGTGATCGCCTCGATCACCACGGCGGCATCCGCGGCGGCCTCGCCCGACAGAGTCGCCGTCAGCGTTCCGGGGGTCCGGCCGGCGGGGAAGGCGCCCATGAGTTGCCCGTGCCGCATTTGCTGCGTGATCTCCGCTCGGGCGTCCTGCAGTACATCGTCCGAGACGTCGATCAGTACGACGTCCACCCCGCGGCCCAGTGCCAGCGCGGTGATGCTGCGGCCCATGACCCCTGCGCCGAACACAGCGATCGAAGCCGATTGCAAATTCGCTAACACCTGCTATCAATCCTCATTCGATTGAGCACGCGGGTAACGGTCGACCGAATTGACCGACTCCTCCGGAGGACACTATGAGCGGTCCCCCTACGAGCCAACCCCTAGCTGCCCCAGTAGGCAATTGGGGTGGCAGCAGCCATACCCCTGTGGGTGCCGATAAATCAGGGCAGCCTCAGTACGCGGGACTGCCCGCCGGTACGGGCGCGACCGCGCGATCGCCGAACGCGGTCCACGGGCGCCAGCCGCCACTGGGCCGGTCCTGGACGCGGGTGTGTATCCGGCCTTCGGTGGTGACGGCGAAGACGTGGATCCGTCCGGTGGCGTCGACCGCTGCCGTGGGCACGGCGGCGAACCGGACGCCGGGCGCGTCGAATTCGCCACCGGGATCCCAGCTGCCGCCAGGTGTGACCTGCCGGCGGTGGCTGAGCCGGGCCCCGCCGGGTGACAGGGCAAAGGCTTCGAGCCTGCCGTCGGCGTCGGGGGCGAGCGCCGGGGCCGCGGCCGTCCAGCCGAACATCGCTTGCCAGTCGTCCCAGCCGCCGCTCGGCACGGTCTGGCGCCGGTAGTACGCCGCCAGGCCGGACGGGGCCATCGCGACGACAGTGAGCCTGCCGCTGCCGTCTCGTGTCACGCGCGGCGCGGTGCCGGCCGCAGTGCCGAAACGGCTCCACTGCGCCCAGACGCCGTTGGGTGTCTCCTGCCACCGGTGGTAGATGCCGGAGCCGCCGGGCGAGAGCGCGAAGACCTCCAGCCGTCCGTCGGCGTTGGCCGCGACGACGGGCGGTGCGCCCGTGGGCCCGCCGAAGCCGCCGTCCCACGCGTCCCATGTCAGCGATCCGGGCGAGCGTTGCCGCCGCCGGGCGACGGCGGTGCCGCCCGGGCCCGGCGCGAAGACCTCCAGCCTGCCGTCGGCATTGCGGGCGACGGCCGGGGCGGAGCCTGCCGCGCCGCCGAACTCCTCCCAGTCGCCCCAGCCGCCGTCCGGACGCTGCACCCGGTGGTGCAGGGCAGCACCGCCCGGGGCGAGGGAGAAGACCTCCAGCCTGCCGTTGGTGTTGCGGCCGAGCGTGGGAACCGCCCCGGCCGGTCCGCCGAACGGCTCCCAGGACGACCATGTGTCCGACTCCTGGTCGAGTTGGACGCGTCGCAGCAGCGAACGGTCGCTCGCGTCCAGCGCGAACACGGTCAGCCGGCCGTCGACATCCAGCCCGGCCACCGGATTATCGATGCTCTGCCAGGGCGGTGGTGTGTCCCGCCACTGCAAGGGGGCCAGATACAGCCCCTGTTGGAACCAGCCCGCGGCACTCGCATGCCACTGCTGTCCGTCGGTGACCACCTCGACGGCGTGTCCGGGCACATGGCCCGCGTAACCGTCGAGGTCGAAGGCGAACGGATTCCGGGACGCGAAGACATCGGTGCCGTCGTAGCCGTTGCGTGGCCCGATGAACAGGTGGTACCAGCCGTCGCGCTCGACGACGAAGGGTGACTCGGTGACCGACAGCGTCGCAGCGGTGGTCGCGTCGGTGAACGCGATACCCGGTTCGCTCCAGTGCAACAGATCATCGGAGCGCCGGAAGGCCACCACATGCCGGCCGTCCTGGCCGGACAGTTCGGTGTAGTACATCACCCACTGGCCGGCGACCCGCAGCACCATCGGGTCGCGCGCCACGCGCCCCCGGAAGAGCGGGCCGGTCGGAACCCGCGTCCAGGTGAACAGGTCGGTCGAGGTGGCGAGGTTGATCGCGGCACCACCGCGGCCACCGGCGGCGTAGAACATCCAGTACGTGCCGCCCGCCTCGATGACGTGCGGCGCCCACAGGTGTTCCTCTCCGAAGTAGGCAGGGTCGACGGTCAGCGCGTCGGTGTGCGTGGTCCACGGCCCGTACGGATCCGGGGCGGAAGCGTGGGCGAAGGAGACCTCGGCCGAGCTGTCGGGGGCCTGGCCGGGAGGCGCGCCAGCGCCGACGATGCCGAACAGGTGCCACCGGTCGGCTGCCTTGATCAGTGTGTGATCGTTGAGGTAGCGCTGCCCGCCAGGGGTGGACGGGTCGTAGACGTGCGCGAAGGGACCCGCGCCGATCCACTGGTGGGGCGGGGGCGGCGCGGCGCCGGCGGGCGCGGCGCCGCCGGCTCCCAGCAGTGCGAGTGTGCCCGCCGCGGCGGAGCCCTGGAGCAGACGGCGTCTGCTGATCGGATGCATGAGCCCTCCGGGCGGGATGCCGTGGCCGGCCGGGCGGTGTCGCCCCGGCCGGCCACGGGTGTCGGGTCAGGTGATGGGGGGACCGGAGCCGTTGACCCAGTCCCATTCGGACCAGGTGCTGAAGCCGGTCTGCCACCTGTGGTGGACCCCGTCCTTACCGCTCCCGAAGACCTCGATACGGCCATCGGCATTCGTCGCGGCAGCGACCTCGGTGCCGCCGGTGCCGAATTTGTCCCAGTCGCCGTACGGGGCGTTCATGCCCTTCTGCCAGATATGCATGGCGACATCACCGTTGATGGCGAAGACCTCCACACGTCCGTCAGGACTACGGCTGCTGGTGAGCTGAGAGTTCGCAGGACCGCCCGTCTTCTCCCAGCCCGACCAACTCGTCGGATTCGTCTGATACCGGTGGAACACCCCCACCGAACCGGAAGCGAACACCTCCAGGCGCCCGTCCGCATTGTGATCGACGGTCACGTCATGGCCACCGCCACCGAAGTCCTCCCACTGCGACCAGCCACCGTTGACAGCCGTCTGATACAGATGCTGGAACGTGCTCCCATTGAGCGCGAACACCTCGAGACGCCCGTCGACGGACTTCTCCGCCTTCACCCGGCTGCCGGCAGGACCGCCGCCCGTGGGCTCCCAACCCGACCACCCACCATTGGGAGCGGTCTGATACCGGTGGAACACCTCTTTCGGCCCCGAGGCGAACACCTCGATACGACCGTCGGCATTGACACCGGCAGCCACGCTGCTCCCGCCCGCACCGAAATCCTCCCAGTTCGACCAGGCACCCGCCGGGGACAGCTGATAGCGATGCTGGGCGACCTGACCATTGATCGCGAACGCCTCCAGACGACCGTCGGCATTCGGCGCGATCGCCAGCTGCGCGTTACCGGGGCCACCCAGCCGCTCCCACTGCGACCAACCACCGTTCAGCTGGGTCTGCCAAGCGTGATGCACCCCGTCAGCCCCGGCCGCGAACACCTCGAGACGACCATCGGCCGACTTCGCCGACACCACCCGGCCCGACTTCGCCGGATACACCAACGGCGCGGGTCCTGTGCCGGGATTCCCGAGACGCGCCACCGCGGCGCGTGCCTCGCCCATGTGCCGCAGGTGAGCGCCCTGCACGTACGTGGACCATGGGTCCCAGTTCCGCCCCCCGTTGGAGATGCGGTACGCCGCGTTCGCATTGCACTGGGGGTCGTAGGCGCAGGCGTCGTCGACCTCCTTGTGCCAGTAGTTGTTGATCTGCCACAGCCCGCGGTCGGTCGACGGGGGTGTGTTGTTCGTCGTGTTGGACGCGGACGGGTTGCAACTGGACTCGGCCAGTGCGACGGCGACGGCGAGTTCCAGGGCCTCGCCGCGCCAGCCGGCGTTGTAGCCGACCTGGGCACACAGGTCGCTCGCGTCGGCCTGCGCCGGTGAGGCGCCGACGACCATGCCCGCCGCGAGGAGCAGCGAAGCGAGTACCGACAGAACGATACGGTGGAAAGCGCGTCGTGCCGACGAAGTCGTTCTCCCTCGCCGGACGCGCCGAATTCTTGTCAACTGCTGCCCCTTCGAAGGGTGAGTCAGGTGATGGGGGGACCGGAGCCGTTGACCCAGTCCCATTCGGACCAGGTGCTGAAGCCGGTCTGCCACCTGTGGTGGACCCCGTCCTTACCGCTCCCGAAGACCTCGATACGGCCATCGGCGTTGGAGGCGGCGTTGATCTCGGTCCCGCCGGTGCCGAATTTGTCCCAGTCGCTGTAGGGGGCGTTCAGGTCCTTCTGCCAGGTGTGCATGGCGACTTCGCCATTGATGGCGAAGATCTCCACCCGCCCATCGGCAGTGCGGTTGCCGGCGAGCTGAGAGTTCGCAGGACCGCCCGTCTTCTCCCAGCCCGACCAACTCGCCGGGCCCGTCTGATACCGGTGGAACACCCCCACCGGACCGGAAGCGAACACCTCCAAGCGGCCATCGGCGTTGTGGTTGACAGTCACGTCATGGCCACCGCCACCGAAGTCCTCCCACTGCGACCAGCCACCGTTCACAACCGTCTGGTACTGGTGCTGGAACACATTGCCGTTGAGCGCGAACGCCTCGAGCCGGCCGTCAGGAGCCTTCTCCATCTTCACGCGGCTGCCGGCGGGGCCGCCGCCCGTGGGCTCCCAACCCGACCACCCACCATTGGGAGCAGTCTGATAGCGGTGGAACACCTCTTTCGGCCCCGAGGCGAACACCTCGATACGACCGTCGGCATTGACACCGGCAGCCACACTGCTCCCGCCCGCACCGAAATCCTCCCAGCTCGACCAGGCACCCGCCGGGGACAGCTGATAACGGTGCTGGGCAACCTGACCATTGATCGCGAACGCCTCCAGACGACCGTCGGCATTCGGCGCGATCGCCAACTGAGCACTGCCGGGGCCACCCAGCCGCTCCCACTGCGACCAACCACCGTTCACCTGCGACTGCCAGGCATGATGCACCCCGTCAGCCCCCGCGGCGAACACCTCCAGACGGCCGTCCGCCGACCGTGCCGACACCACCCGGCCCGACTCCACCGGATACACCAACGGAGCGGGCCCTGGGCGTCGGCCCGGCGTGCACGGTATGGCCACGCCGCGTTCCTCGAGGTACGGAATGGGGTTGATGCCGTGATTCATGCTGGTGTCGCGTCGCACCCGCAGGTGGAGGTGGGGACCGTCGGCCTGGCCTTCGGCACCCATGAGCGCGATGCGCTGACCGGCCGTGACGCGATCACCGACGGCGACGTCCCTCTGGTACATGTGCCCGTACTCGGTCACCGTTCCGTCGGGGTGCAGGATGCGGATCCACTGGCCGTAGCCCTGGGCAGGGCCGGAGTTGATGACCTCGCCGTCGCCCACGGCATAGATCGGCGTGCCGTAGTTGTTGGCTATGTCGATGCCGTCGTGATCGCGGGATCCGCCGTAGGGATCGGAGATGAAGCCGGCCGCCGGGCACGAGGCGGCGAATCCGGCGACTTGGACGGCGGAAGCCGGGGACGTGGTCACCAGCGACGGCAGTACCGCGACCGATGCCACGAGAACGAGGCGCAGCGCGCATCGGGAAAGACCGTGAAGCACGTGGCGTTCCTCCCCTCTTGGGGGCATTTCAGGGTGGACAGGTGGGCTACGAGTGCGGTTCGTCGAGCGACGGGCTCACGCGAACAGGCAGGTGGAAGGTAGCCACGACTGCCCGGCAAAGGCATCCGGAACGCTACGGGCTGACAACATCCGCCGGGCTCGGATATGGGAGCCGAGGTCACGGAGTCGCGGGCACGGTGTCGTCGAACGCCGGGCGGGCCGGTATTCAGCCCGCCCGGCGTTCGAGGACCAGGGCCCGGGGCGGGGCCCCGGCGGTCGGTGTTACTCCCCCGGCAGGAAGTCCGTCAGACGGACCGCCGTGTCGTTCTTCTCGGCGTCCGTGCGGACCAGGTCGGCCAGGGCCAGGTCCAGGATGCCCAGGCCGAAGGGGGAGAAGACCGTGACCTTGTGCGGGTCGCGGGGAGCGGGGCGGCCCGTGGCGAGGGTGTCGCCCAGGGCGGCCGTGATGAAGTCGCGGTTGCCGGAGCGCTGTTCGGCGAGGTGGAGGGAGGTCGAGGCGCGGCACACGTGGTCCGCGTCGTCGACGACGTTCACGCTGTCGAGGATCGCCTCGGGGGTGAGGTCGCGGAGGGAGAGGTGCAGGACCAGCGTGCCCGGCCGGCAGTGGTCGAGGCCGGTGTGCGGGGTGGACGCGGTCGTGGCGATGGAGACGAGGCGGTGGGCCGCCAGGGCCTCGTCGACCGAGTCGGCGAACTCGACGGTCAGGCCGGTGGCGTGGGCCTCGGCGAAGGCCTCCGCCCGCGTGCGGTCGAGGTCGAAGAGGCGGACGGTGCGGAGATCGGGGGCGACGACCCTCAGGAAGCGCAGGACCTCCGCGTTGATGACCCCGCAGCCGATGAGGGAGACGCCGGTGTCCGGGGTCTCGCCCGGCATCGTCCGGGCGGCCAGCGCGGCGCTCGCCGCGGTGCGGCGCGCGGAGATGGTGGAGCCCTCGATCAGCGCCTCGGGCTGTCCGGTGCTCAGGGAGTTGAGGATGATCGCGGCGGAGGCGCGCGGGCGCCCGGACGCCACGTTGCCGGGGAAGGAGGAGATCCACTTCATCCCGGCGACCTGGGCGTCGCCGCCGAGATAGGCGGGGAGGCCGATGATCCGGTTCGTGTCGTCGGCCGGGAA
The DNA here is from genome assembly GCF_003391135.1 of Streptoverticillium olivoreticuli subsp. olivoreticuli. GTDB lineage: Bacteria > Actinomycetota > Actinomycetes > Streptomycetales > Streptomycetaceae > Streptomyces > Streptomyces blastmyceticus. The sequence continues at coordinate 1,672,194 of NZ_CP031455.1, forward strand.
GCGGAGGAAGACGGAGTGGGGTACGGCGGTGTCGCCGACCGCGTGTGCCACATAGGCGTCGCGGACCGCGTCGAGCACCTCGTGCTCCTTGCCGTCCAGGGTGCGGTGGACGGTGTGGTTGCCTATGACGAGCATGAGATCTTCTCCATTGTCGAAAGGTCCGCGGTGAGGTCGTGCGGCCGGGGGATCCGGCCGAAGTTCTCGGAGACCCAGGCGTCGTTGTAGATGGTGCCGAGGTAGCGCTCGCCGCGGTCGGGCAGGACGAGCGCGCAGGTGGAGCCGTCCGGGATGACGTGGCGCAGGCTGTCCAGGGCGCTGACGACCGCGCCGGAGGAGCCGCCGGCGAGGATCGCCTCGGTCGCGGCCAGCCGGCGGCAGCCGATGACGCAGTCGAGGTCGCCGACGTGGACGACCGAGTCGGCCAGGTCGGGTGAGTGCAGCGGGGGCCGGGTCGCGGCCCCGTGCCCGGGGAGGAGCCGGGAGACCGCGGGCGGGCAGGGGTCGAAGATGGCGCTGCCCAGCGCGTCCACGGCCACGATCTTCACGGGGAGCCGGTGCGCGCGGATGTAGTCCGCGCAGCCGCGGAGCGTGCCGCAGGAGCTCGCCGAGCAGATCAGGTAGTCCAGGCCGCCGGGCAGCGCCTCGTCGATCTCCCGCATCGTGGTCCGGTGCGCGAGGGCGTTGAGGGTGTTGCCGTACTGGTTGGGCCAGTAGGCGCCGGGGACGGTCAGGGTCAGCTCGCGTACCCGGGCCACGCGGGCGGGCAGGTAGTCGCCGGTCTCCCGGTCGGGTTCGGTCACCATCTCCACCTCGGCGCCGAGGGCGCGCATGATGTCGATGTTCTGCTTGTTGGCCTTGGGGTCGACGACGCAGATGAAGCGCAGGCCGTGGTACCGGCAGACCTGTGCGAGGCCGATGCCGAGATTGCCGGAGCTGGACTCCACGACCACCGACTCGCCCGGCACGAGGTCGCCGCGGCGGATGCGGTCCTCCAGCATGCTCAGGGCGGGCCGGTCCTTGATGCTGCCCGCCGGGTTGAACCCTTCGAGCTTCGCGAACACGCGGATGGGGCTGTCCGGGAAGAGCCTGACGAGTTCGACCAGGGGCGTCGAGCCTATGGTCGACAGGATGCCGGGTTCCCCGGTCAGCACTGCGCGTCCGTCGACTCGGCCAGGCTCTTGGGCCGCATGTCGGTCCAGTTCGCCTCGATGTGGGCCACGCAGGCCGCGTGGCCGTCCTCACCGAACGCGACCGTCCAGCCGGCCGGGACCTCGGCGAAGGCGGGCCAGAGCGAGTACTGGCCCTCCGCGTTGGTCAGGACGAGGAACGTCGCGTCGGCGTCGTCGAACGGGTTCACAGCTGGTCTCCTTCGGGGATCGCGGCAGCCAGAGGGCGCGCGGGGGTCGCGGCGGCGGGGGACATCAGGCCGATGGGGAGCTCCGGACGGTCGCCGGCGGCCCGCAGGACGTCGGTCAGGACCGCGCAGAAGCGCTCGACGGTCTCCCGGTCGAACAGCTCGTCGGCGTACTCCACATGCCCGCTCATGCCGTCGGCGCCGGGCGCCTCGGTCAGCAGGAGGGAGAAGTCGATGCGGGCCGACACGTGGTCCACGGGGAACGGCTCCATCGCCAGCCCCGGCATTTCCAGGGCGGATTCGGCGTAGTTCTGCAGGACGAGCATGGTCTGGAACAGCGGGTGGCGCCCCGGGTGCCGGGGCGGGGCGCAGGCGTCGACCATGCCGGCGAAGGGGTACTCCTGGTGCTCGTAGGCGGCGAAGTCGGCGTCCCTGGCCCGGCGGAGGAGGTCCGTGAAGGCGGGGTCGTCCGAGGTGTCGAGCCGCAGGACCAGGTAGTTGGTGAAGAGGCCGACGAGGTCGTCGAGGCCCTCGTCCACCCGGCCGGCGATCGGGGTGCCGACGGGGATGTCGGTGCCGGCGCCGGTCAGGGTCAGGGCGGTGGCCAGGGCCGTGTGCAGCACCATGAACAGGGTGGCGTCCTGCTTGGCGGCCAGCTCCTGGAGGCCGCGGTGGACCTCCGGGGCGATCGCGAAGGGGACGGTCGCGCCCCGGTGGGTGGGGCTGTCCGGCCGCGGCCGGTCCATGGGGAGGGTCACCTCCGCCGGGAGGCCGGCCAGCGCCTCGTTCCAGAAGGCTTGTCCCCGTGCGGCGAGGCTGTCCGGGTCGGAGGCGTCGCCCAGCAGTTCCCGCAGCCAGAGGGTGTAGTCGGGGTACTGGAGGGCGAGCGGTTCCCAGCGGGGGCCGGTGCCCTCGCGCCGGGCCGCGTACGCGGCGGCGAGGTCGCCGAGCAGCACGCCGACGGACCAGCCGTCGCCCGCGATGTGGTGCCACACCAGCACGAGGACGTGCTCGCCCTCGTCGACCTCGAACAGCACGGCCCGGAAGGGCGGTTCGTTCCGCAGGTCGAACGCGTGGTGGGCGGCGTCGCGTACCCGGTCGGCCAGTTCGGCCTCGGTGGTGGTGACGACCGGCAGGGTGACGCGGGCGTCCTCGGGCGGGAGCACGCGCTGGTACCGGTCGCCGTCGGGGCCGGGGAAGAGCGTCCGCAGCGCCTCGTGCCGGTCGACGACGTCCGTCAGCGCCGCTTCCAGGGCCGCCCGGTCCGTGTCGCCGACGAGCCGGAGGGCGACGGGCATGTTCTTCAGGGTGCTGGAGGCCGCCGCGTTGTCCAGTGCGATCCGGAAGGTGCGGTCCTGGGCCGGGGAGAGCGGGACGCGCTCGGGGCGCTCGTACGGCCTCGGCGCGGGCCGCCCGGCATCGGACCGTCGTTCCGCGACCCGTCCGGCCAGCTCGGCCACGGTGGGGGCGCCGAAGAGGTCGCGGAGGGTCAGCTCCGCGCCCAGTGCCGACCGGATCCGGCTGACCAGCCGGGTGGCGAGCAGCGAATGGCCGCCGAGGTCGAAGAAGTTGTCGTCGGCGCCCACGGACGCCAGGCCCAGGACGTCGGCGAACGCGCCGCAGAGGAGTTCCTCCACGGGGGTGCGCGCGGCGCGTCCGGCCGGGGCGGCGGCGAGGGCGGGCTCGGGCAGGGCCCTGCGGTCCAGCTTGCCGTTCACGGTCATGGGAAGCTCGTCGAGGGTGACGTAGGCGGACGGGACCATGAACGCCGGCAGGACCTCGGCGAGGTGCCGCTTCAGGGCGGGCACGTCCGCGCCTGGGTCGCGGCGCCCGCGGGCGCCCAGCGGCGTGTTGACGTGCGCGGCGGGGTCGGGGTCGGCCTCCGGGTGGGTGCAGGCGGCCATCGGCCCGGTGGTGCCGGCGGGCAGGAAAGCGATGTCGAAGGTGTCGTGGCGGGCGGGCGACCAGGTGGCGACGGGCCGCAGACCGAGGGCCTCGCCGAGCCGGCAGAGCGCCTCCGGGTCCGCTCCCGGGCCCTGGACGGGTGTCGCGGGCACGTCGCCGGGGCGGCCGAGTCCGGCCAGGGCGGAGAACTCGGCCAGCAGGCGGCCGTTGGGCACGCCGGTGATCCGCAGTCCGGTGCCGCCGGTGGCCAGCCGGGCCGCGAGGGCGGCGACGCCGTCGGTTCCCGTACCGTCGGGGACGAGCCGCTGCCAGGGCAGTTCCTCCAGGCCGTCCACCGGCAGGAACGCGGCCTCCGGCCGGACCGTGGCCGTGCCGGATGCCTTGCGGAGCACCGCCTCGTAGCGGTGGCGGGTCAGCTCGTTGTGGTGCAGGCCGCGCTTGAGGCGGATGTCGACGCCGGTGACCCGGTCGTCGGCGGCGGCCAGGGCGGTGAAGTACTCCGGGGCCACCAGGAGTTCGGACTCGGCGTCGATCGCGTGGTCGAGCGCGTCGGTCCCGTCCGGCCCGAAGGTGTCGGCGGCCGGCCGGTGGCCCGCCACGCCCGCCTGGAGGGCGCGCCGCGTCCGCAGGTTGCGTACGTCGCCGACGTACACGGTGCCGCCCGGTGCGAGCAGGCCGATGCACTTGCCGAGGACCTCGGAGAGGTAGCCGGCGTCGGGGAAGTACTGCGCGACGGAGTTGATCACGATGGTGTCGAAGAAGTCCGCCGGCAGTCCGTCGACGTCGTCGGCGGGCCGGCAGCGCAGTTCGACCTTCCCGGCGAGCTCCGGGTCGGCGGCGACGTGGGCGGTCAGCCTCGCCACGGCGGCCGGGGAGAAGTCGGTGCCCCAGTACGTCTCGCAGTGTCCGGCCAGCCGGGACAGCAGCAGGCCGGCGCCGACGCCGATCTCCAGCACGCGGCGCGGCCGCAGCTCGGCGATCCGGGCCACCGTCGCGTCCCGCCACTCCCGCATCTGCTCCAGCGGGATCGGCTCACCGTCGTAGGTGCTGTCCCAGCCGCGGAAGTCCTCGCCCCAGGGCGCCGGCCCGGAGGCCGCGTACACCTGGTCGTGGATGTCCCGCCATTCGTCGACGAGTTCCCCGCCGGGAGCGTCCGCGCCGGAGGCGGGGACGACGTACGCGACCAGGCGCACGTCACCCGGGGTCTCCTCGCGGGCCACGACCGCGGCCCGGCCCACCGAGGGGTGTTCCAGGAGGCGGGCCTCGATCTCGCCGAGTTCGACCCGGTGGCCGCGGACCTTCACCTGCTCGTCCGCCCGGCCCCGGAACACCAGCTGTCCGCCGGGCGTCCAGGCCACGACGTCGCCGGTGCGGTACATCCGCTCACCGGGGGCGCCGAACGGGCAGGCGACGAAGCGTCCCGCCGTCAGGCCCGGCCGGTTCAGGTAGCCGTGGGCGAGGAGGCCGGGGCCCGCCAGGTACAGGTCGCCGGCCACACCCGGCGGCACCGGGCGCAGCCGGGCGTCCAGGACGTACACGCGGGCGTTGGTGATCGGGCGGCCGATGGGCACCGGTCCGGTGCCGACGGTCTCCGCCGACAGGGCGCCGCTCATGGTGGCGCACACCGTGCCCTCGGTCGGCCCGTAGACGTTGACCATCAGCCGCCCGGGGGCCCACCGTTCGACCAGGGGCGCGGGGCAGATCTCGCCGCCGGTCACGACGGTGCGCAGGAGGCCGAGCGTGGACTCGGCGCCCGGGGGCACGGCCTCCAGCGCCGTGGGGGTGATCGACAGATGGGTGATCCGGCGTGCCGCGAGGGTCCCGGCGAGCGCCTCGCCGACCGGCGCCCCGTCGGTGTCGGGCAGGACCAGGGTGCCGCCGCCGGCCAGGGCCATGAGGAGGTCCCAGACGGAGGCGTCGAAGCTGGGCGAGGAGAGCTGGAGCACCCGGCTCGTGGTGTCGACCGCGAGGCCCGCGGCCATGGCGGCGGCGAGGGCGGGCAGGCCCTTGTGCGGGACGACGACGCCCTTGGGACGGCCGGTCGAGCCGGAGGTGTAGATGACGTACGCCGGGTCGTCCGGGCGCGGGGGCCGTACGGGCGCGTCCGGTGCCGCGGCGGTCTCCGGGGCGTCGAGGAGCCAGTGCTCCACGCCGGTCCCGGGGAGCGTCTTCGCGGTCGGGCCGTCCGTCAGCAGCAGCTTCGGGGCGGCGTCGGAGAGCATGAAGCGGATCCGCGCGTCCGGGTATCCGGGGTCCAGCGGCAGGTAGGCGGCGCCGGCCTTGAGCACGCCCAGCACCGCGACGAGAAGTTCGGCGGAGCGCGGCAGGGCGAGCGCCACGAGGTCCCCGGAGCCCACGCCGGCGGCGGTCAGGCGCCGTGCCAGTCGGCCGGCGCGGGCGTCCAGTTCGGCGTAGGTCGTCTCCTCGCCGCCGTGGTCGACCGCCACCGCGGCGGGCGTGCGGGCGGCCCGGTCCTCGAAGAGGGCGGGCAGGGTCGCCGGGCCGGACAGTTCCACGGCGGTGTCGTTCCAGCCGTCGAGCACGTCGTGGCGGTCCCGCGCGGAGAGCGGGTCCAGCTCTCCCACGGGGGCGCCGGGGTCGGCGACGGCCTGCTCCAGGACCCGCAGCAGGCGGCCGACGAGCCCTTCGACCGTGGCGCGGTCGAACAGCTCGGTGGCGTACTCCACGACTCCGTCCAGGCCCACCGGACGGCCCTCGGCGTCCTCCCGCTCGTCCAGGGAGAAGAAGAGGTCGAGCCGGGAGGTGCCGGTGCCCGCCCATTCCATGTGGGTGCGCAGGCCGGGCAGGTCGATCTCGGCGCGCCGGTTGTTCTGGAGCACGAGCGCGACCTGGAAGAGCGGGTGGCGGGCGGCCGAGCGGACCGGGGCGAGGGTCTCCACGAGGTGCTCGAACGGCACGTCCTGGTGGGCGTAGGCGGCCAGCGCCGACCGCCGTACGCGGCCGAGGAGTTCGGCGAACGTCGGGTCGCCGGAGAGGTCGGCGCGCAGGACGAGGGTGTTGACGAAGAAGCCCACCAGTCCGTCGAGGGCGTCGTCGAGCCGGCCGGCGACGCCGAAGCCGATGGGGATGTCCTCGCCCGCGCCGAGCCGGGTCAGCAGGGCGGCCAGCCCGGCCTGGAGCACCATGGAGGAGGTGGCGCCGTGTTCGCGGGCCACCCGGTGCAGCCCCTCGTGGAGCTCGGGTCCCACCTCGAACGGGACGTACCCGCCCCGGTGGGAGGCGACGGCGGGCCGGGGCCGGTCGTAAGGCAGGGCCAGTTCCCCGGGGGCTCCGGCCAACTCGTCGCGCCAGTAGGCCACCTGGCGGGACATCACGCTGTCCGGGTCGTCCTCGGCGCCCAGCAGTTCGCGCTGCCACAGCGTGTAGTCGACGTACTGGACGGGCAGTTCGGCCCAGTCGGGGCCGTGTCCGGCGCGCCGGGCGCGGTAGGCCTCGGACAAGTCGCGCGTCAGCGGGCCGAGGGACCAGCCGTCGCCGGCGACGTGGTGCAGGACGAACAGGAGGACGTGCTCCCGCTCGGAGACCCGCAGCAGGGTCGTGCGGACCGGGGGTTCGCAGGACAGGTCGAATCCGTGCCGGGCCGCGGCCTCGATCTCCGCCGCCAGGCCCTCCTCGGGGACGGGCACGGCGGTCAGGCCGGGCCACGCCTCGGCCGGGTCGAGCACCAGCTGCCGGGGGACGCCCGCGGTCTCGGGGAAGACGGTCCGCAGGCTCTCGTGCCGGCCGATCACGTCGCGGAGGGCCGCCTCCAGGGCGGGCACGTCCAGCTCGCCCGACATCCGCATGGCGGCGGGCATGTTGTAGGTGGCGCCGGGGCCCTCCAGCTTGTGGAGGAACCACAGCCGCTGCTGCGCGTACGACAGCGGGACCGGCTCGGGGCGGGGCCGGCGCGCCAGCGCGGGGCGCGCCGCCGCGGCGGTGTCCAGGCGGATGGCCAGGCCGGCGGGCGTGGGTGCCTCGAAGACGTCCCGTACGGGCAGTTCGGCCCCGAACGCGGTGCGGACGCGGGAGGCCAGCCGGGTGGCCAGGAGCGAGTGGCCGCCGAGGTCGAAGAAGCTGTCCTCGGCGCCGACGGCGTCGACGCCGAGGATCTCGGCGAAGAGGCCGCAGAGCATCTCCTCGGCCGGGGTGCGCGGCGGCCGTGAGGCGGTCGCGGTGACGGCGGAGAGGTCCGGGGCGGGCAGGGCCTTGCGGTCGATCTTGCCGTGCGCGGTCAGCGGCAGGGCGGGCAGGACCGTCACGACGGCGGGGACCATGTAGCCGGGCAGCAGTCCGCCCACGTGGGCGCGCACGGCCGCCGGGTCGGTGGCTCCGGTGACGTAGCCGCACAGCTGGGGCCGCCCGGCGGGGTCGTGGGCGAGGGAGGCGACGGCGCCGGTGACGCCGGGCACGCCGCGCAGGGCCGCCTCGATCTCGCCGAGTTCGACGCGGTGGCCGCGGACCTTGATCTGGAAGTCGCGGCGGCCCAGGAACTCCAGCTGCCCGTCGGCCCGCCACCGCACCTGGTCGCCGGTGCGGTACATGCGCTCCCCGGGGGCCGGGGCGTAGGGGTCGGCCACGAACACGGCGGCGGTGCGCACCGGGTCGGCCACGTAGCCGCGGCCGACGCCGCGCCCGGCGACGTACAGCTCGCCGGGGACGCCGACGGGGACCGGGCGCAGCCGCTCGTCCAGGACGTAGAAGCGGGTGTTGCGCACGGGCTTGCCGATGGGGGTGCGGGCACCGGTGACGGGGCCTGTGAGCACCGCGTGGGCGACGTCGTCCGAACACTCGGTGGGCCCGTAGGCGTTGACGACGGGCACGTCCGGGTAGCGGGCGAACCAGCGGTCGCACAGCTCGGGCGGCAGTTCCTCGCCGGTGACCATCAGCCACCGGAGGCCCGTGAGGTCCGGTGCGCGCAGCCCGGCGTCCCAGGCGTCGAGGGCGGTGCGCAGCAGGGAGGGGACGACCTCCAGGACGGTGACGTCCTCGTCCTCCACGACGCCGAACAGGGCCTCGGGGTCGGCGGCCGTGGCGTGGTCGACGACGCGGGCGCGGCCGCCGATGGCCAGCGGCGCGAGCATCTGCCAGACGGCGACGTCGAACGTGAGCGGGGCGTTCTGGACGACGGCGTCCTCGGCGGTCAGCCTGAGGTCGGCGACCTTGGCGGAGAGGTGGTTGGCCATGCCGCCGCGGTGGACCATGGCGCCCTTCGGGCGGCCGGTCGAACCGGACGTGAAGATCACGTAGGCGAGGTCCAGCGGGGACGCCGGGGCCACGTCCCAGGGCCGCGGCCGGCCGTCGTCGGCGGCGCGCAGCGGCAGCACCGGCACCTCGGCACCGGAGGCGGCCACCACCTGCGCGGCCAGGGGCTCCAGCCCCTCCTCCACCAGCAGGACGCGCACGCCGCCGTCGGCGACCACGCCCCCGGAGCGGCCGGCCGGGGCCGCCGGGTCCAGCGGGACGAACGCGCCCGCGGCGCCCAGCACTCCGAGGACGCCCGCGACGAACCCGGTGCCGGGCCCGGCCAGCAGGCCGACCACCCGGCCGCGCTCCCACTCCGGGAGTTCCCGCAGCCGGGCCGTCACGCCGGCGGCTCGCGCGGCCAGGGCGGCGTAGCTCACCTCGCCCGAGCCGTCGACCACGGCGACGTGGTCGGGCCGGGCCTCCGAGAGTTCCCGGACGCACTCCACCACATCGCCCACGCCGCCCTCGCGGACGGTGTCGTTCCAGCCTTCCAGGACGTCGTGGCGCTCCCGGGCGGACAGCACCTCCAGGCGGCCCACGGGCACGCCCGGCGCGGCCACGGCCTGCTCCAGGACGCGTGTGAGGCGGGCGGCCAGCGCCACGGCCGTGGGGTGGTCGAAGAGTTCGGCGGCGTACTCCAGGGTGCCGTCGAGCCCGGCCGGGGCACCGTCCGCGCCCAGCCGTTCGGCGAGGGAGAAGGACAGGTCGAAGCGGGAGGTGCCGGTGCCCGGCCACTCCGGCCGGGTCCGCAGGCCGGGGAAGGCGAACTCGGCCTGCTGGTGCCGGAGCAGCAGCGCCACCTGGAAGAGGGGGTGGCGGGCGGCGGAGGGGGCCGGGGCGAGGGCCGCGACCAGGTGCTCGTAGGGCACGTCCTGGTGCCCGTAGGCCTCCTGGGCGCGCTCCCGCACCCGGCCCAGCAGCTCGGTGAACGTGGGGTCGCCGGACACGTCGGTGCGCAGGACGAGGGTGTTGGCGAAGAGGCCGACCAGGCCGTCGAGGGCCTCGTCCGGGCGCCCGGTCACGTCGAAGCCGACGGGTATGTCCTCACCGGCGCCCATGCGGGAGAGCATCGCCGCGAGGCCGGCCTGGAGGACCAGGAACAGGGTCGTGCCGTGCTCGCGGGCGGCCCGTCGCAGACCGGCGTGCAGCTCGGGGCCGAGCGCGAAGGACACGTGTCCGCCGCGGTAGGACGCGACGGCCGGCCGCGGCCGGTCGTGGGGCAGCGCCAGCTCCTCCGGCGCGCCGTCCAGCGCCTGCCGCCAGTAGGCGCCCTGCCGGGCCAGGAGGCCGTCGGGGTCGTCCTCGGCGCCGAGCAGCTCGCGCTGCCACAGGGTGTAGTCCGTGTACCGCACGGGGAGTTCCGTCCAGTCCGGCGCCCCGCCCTCGCGCCGGGCCGCGTAGGCCGTCGACAGGTCGCGGGCCAGCGGGCCCAGCGACCAGCCGTCGCCGGCGATCCGGTGCAGCGTGACGACGAGGACGTGCTGCCGCTCCGACAGCCGCAGGAGCGTCGCCCGCAGGGGCGGTTCGCAGGACAGGTCGAAGGCGTACCGTGCCGCGTTCTCGGTCTCCGCCTCCAGGGCGTCCTCGGAGACGGGCACGATCTTCATGCCGGGCCAGGCCTCGACCTGGTCCAGGACGAGCAGCCGGGGTACGCCCGCGGTCTCGGGGAAGACGGTGCGCAGGCTCTCGTGCCGGCCGATCACGTCACGGAGTGCCGCCTCCAGGGCGTCGGTGTCCAGTTCTCCCGTCAGCCGTAGCGCGAAGGGGAGGTTGTACGTGGCGCCGGGTCCCTCCAGCTTGTGCAGGAACCACAGCCGCTGCTGCGCGAACGACAACGGGATCATGAAGCATCTCCTTCTCGGAACATCCTGCGGAGCACCGGCCGCGCGGGTACGGCCTCGCGCGCCGGCCGTGTCGCCAGCGCCGCCAGCGCCGCGGGGGTCGGCGCCTCGAACACCTCCCGCGTCGACAGCTCCACACCGAGGGCGCGGCCGGCCCGGGCGGCGAGCCGGGCGGCCTGGAGCGAGTCGCCGCCCAGGGTGAAGAAGTCGTCGTGGGGTCTCACTCGACCGAGCTTCAGGGTCTCGGCGAAGAGCGCGCACAGCGTCGCCGACGCGTCCGCCTCCCCGGCGGACGGTGTCGCGTCGCCGACGCGCCCGTCCGGTTCGTGCGCCACGCGCTCCAGCAGCGCGCACCACGCGTCGAGCAGCCCTTGGGCGGTCGTCGCGTCGAAGCGGTTGGCGTCGTACTTGAGGTAGAGGCGGAAGCCGTCGGCCTCCTGGAGGATCTCCGCCTCCAGCTCGAACTCGCTCTCCTGGCGCACACCTTCGAAGACCTGGAGGCCGAGCTCGCCGGGGGCCGCCTCCCTGGCGTCGGTGAACAGCGCGGCCTCTTCGAAGTTCTGGTACGAGAGGCTGGTGCGGACCAGTGGCGACCGGGTCCCGTCGCGCCGTACGTCGAGGGCACGGACGATCGCCGGGAACGGGCAGGCGGCGTGTTCGAGGCCACCCAGCACCGCGCGCCGCACCGACGTGAGGAGGTCCCCGTAGGTGTCGTCGCCGTCGACGGCGCAGCGGATCGGCAGCAGGTTCACGAAGTGGCCGACGACGTCGCGGAAGCGGGCGTCGGGGCGACCGGCGGCCGGGAGGCCGACGACGAGGTCGGACTCCCCGGTCACCCGGCGCAGGAACGCCATGTACGAGGCGAGGAAGACCACGGCCAGGCCGGCCCGGCGCTCACGTGCGCGGGCGGTGAGCGCCGCGGACAGCTCGGGCGTGAGCTTCGCGGTCACCTCCTCGCCGCGCGGGGTGGCCGCCGGGTCGAAGGGCCGGTCGCCGGGGAGGTCGAGCGCCCGCCGGGGGGCGCGCAGCTCCTGGGTCCAGTAGGCGAGGTGCGCCTCGCCCTCGGGGCTGTCGAGCATCGCGGCCTCCCAGGCCGTGAACTCGGCATACCCGGCGCTCTCGGCCGGCCCTTCGAGGGCCTCCGGGGCCCCTGCGGACCGCACGGCGGCGCGGTAGGCCTCGGTCAGCGAGCGGACGAGGAGTCCGGCCGAGATCCCGTCGAGGACGATGTGGTGCGCCGTGATCAGCAGGACGCGGCGCGCCTCCTCCGTGCCGTCCGGCGTCACGAAGGTCAGGAGGTGCGCGCGGGCGAGGGGCCCGTCCGCGAGGTCGAAGGGAACGGTCACCTTCTCGCGGACCCGGGCGACCCGGACGGCGTGCGACTCCGCGACGAGATCGGCGCGTGCGAACGGGACGCGGCGCGGTCCGCCGGTCTCCATGTACGGCACGCCGTCGTCCTCGCGGAAGACCGCGCCGAGCACCGGGTGCCTGTCGGTCAGGGAGCGGACGGCCGCTTCGAGCGCGCGCTCGTCGAGCTCGCCACGGACCTCGAAGACGAGGGGGACGTGGTAGGCCGTCGTGTCCGGGGAGATCCGCTGGGTGAGCCAGAGGCCCAGCTGGGCCTGGGACAGGCCCGACCGCTCGGGTCCTGGCGCGGGCGCCGGTTCGTCGGCGGGCTCGGGCGTCTCCTCCTCCGCCGGGGCGGGCAGCAGGCTCGTGAGGAGCGCCTCCACCCGGGCGGTGCCGGTCCCGAGGAAGTGCTCGGCGAGCTCCCCGACGGTCTCCACGTCGAAGAGGAGTGTGGTGGGCACCTCGCCGAGGTCCTCGCGCAGGGTGCCGGTGAGCCGGAGGATGAAGATGGAGTCCATGCCGTAGTCGGCGAGTGGCACCGACGGGTCGATCTTCTCCGCGGGGATCTTCAGCGTGGCGGCCGCCTTGTCGCGGAGGTAGCCGATCATGGCCTCGGTGCGGATGGCCGCGGTGGCGCGGCCGTCCGTACGGGCTTCGACGACGGCGGGTGCAGGCGTCGTCGCCGCCGTGGCGGAGGGCTCCGGCGCCACGGGCTCCGGGAGGGAGGGCTCCGGGAGGGAGGGCTCCGGGAGGGAGGGCTCCGGCGTGATGCCGCCGCGCGGCTCCCCCGCCGCCCCGGACACCGGCCGGGCCGTGCGGCCCTCGACCCGCTGCCGGGCGATGCCGTCGCTCCGGGCGGCGATGATCTGCTGGCCGAGCTCACGCGCCTCCGGCAGGACCATGACGACCGACGGGAAGCCCTCGCCCTCCAGCACCTCGCGCCAGCGCTCGGGCGACAGCGCGGGCGAGCCGGGGACGCGCAGCGAGGTGTCCTCGAAGAGCCACCAGCCGTCCAGCAGCCCGAAGGTGAGGTGTCCGAAGAGGTCGAACCCGGAGAGCTCGTTGAGGAGGAGCCAGCCCCCGTCCCGGAGGGCCGCCTTCACGTTGCGGAGGGTGTTCCGGGTGTCGCGTGTGGCGTGCAGGACGTTGGCGGCGATGACGAGGTCATAGCTTCCGGGGTCGATCCCCTGGCCCGCGAGGGGCTGTTCGGCGTCCAGCCTGGCGCACGTGAGGTACGGCACGTCCGTCCCGTACGAGGCGCGCGCGTCGTTGAGGAACGCCTGCGACAGGTCGGTGTAGGTGTACGTCCCGATGTGCTCGCGGTAGGGGCGCAGCGCGGCGAACATCCCGGCGCTGGTCCCTCCGGTGCCGGCGCCGATCTCCAGGATGCGCAGCCGCGCGCCGGGGTCCTTGTCCAGCCGCTCGGTCACGATCGCGACGGCTGCGTCGCACATGGCGCGGTTGTAGGTGTCCGCCACCTGGTTGTTCCGGTAGCAGCCCTCGACGAGTTCGACGGAGCCGCGCGGGAACATCACGTCCGTGGGCCGGACCGCGCCGGTGAGGATGCCGGGCAGCGCGCGGAGCATGGTGTCGACGAGCTCCAGCCGGGCCTTCCTTCCGGGTTCGGCCGACCAGGCCGCGCGGCGCTCGTCCCACTCGCGGGTGACCTCGTCGAGGGAGGGGGCAGAGGCGGGCGCGGCGCGGAGCGAGTGCTCCAGCCAGGGCGTGTACCGCTCGTGGATGCCGGCGCGGGTCCGGAGCGCCGTGACGTCGGTGTGCGTGTCGCCGGGGCCGGGGGTGGCGCCGAGGGCGTCGAGGTGGGCGCGGAGCATCCTGGCGAGGACCGGGTCCCATTCCCCGGCCCGCCACGCGGCGGCCGCGCTCAGGGCGTTCCGGTCGGCCGGCTCCAGGGGACGGGCCGTGACCACGCCGGGTTCGACGGGGGACGGCGTGCGCGGGTACACGGTCGTGCGGGTGGCCGGGTCGACGGCCGCCAGCACGTCGGGCCTCGCCGTCCTGACGAAGGTCAGCTGGTCCTGCGGGCCGGCGAGGAGGGTGTCGAGGGCCGCCATGGCCTCCGGGGGCTCGATCGAGAGGAGGCCCGACCGGGTCATGCGCTCCTGGTGGAAGTCGGAGGTGGCCGTGCCGACGCTCCCCCACCAGCCCCAGTTCATCACCTTGGCGGGGAAGGGCATGCGCCGGGACAGGAAGTGGGCGTAGGAGTCGCCGAAGGCGCAGCCGGCCGCGTAGTTGCCCTGGCCCGCGACGGGCATGAACGTCTGGATCGAGGAGAAGAACAGGGCGAAGTCGAGTGCCTCGTCCGCGAAGACCTGGGCCATGGTGACGGTCGCGTCGACCTTCGCCGCGAGGCTCTCGCGGAGCGTGGCCTCGTCCATGCCGGCCAGCAGCTCCGCGCCCATGAGGGCGAGCGCCGCCTGGACGACTCCGTGGATCCGGCCGTGACGGGCCGTGATCTCGACGCGGGCGCGGCGCAGGGCGGCGGGGTCCGTGGCGTCGGCGGAGAGATAGCTCACCTCGCCGCGGCCGCTCACGGCGCGCAGCTTCGCGTCGATGGAGGCGTCGTGCGGGCGGCGGCCGAGCCAGACGACCTTCGCGCCGTACCGCTCGACGACGTGCCGGGTCCACGCCGTGCCGAGGCCGCCCGCGCCGCCGATCACGACGTAGACGCCGCCCTCGCGGTACGGGGCCGCGGGCCGGGGCCCGGCCTCGCAGGGGGCGAGCCGGCGGGCGAGCCACTGGCCGGCGCGCCGGACCCAGGTGTCGCCGCCCGAGTGGGCGGGGAGCGAGGTGAGGTCCGTGGGCCAGTCGGTGCCGTCGAGGTCGACGCGCCGGACCGTCCAGTGGGTGTGTTCGAGGCCGACCGAGCCGAACAGGCCGTGGAGGCCGGCGTGGGCGGGGCTGACGTCCTCGTGGGCGTGGGTGGCGAGGGCGCGGTGGGTCACCAGCGTGATGCCGAGGGGACGCGCGTCGTGCCCGGTGCGCACCAGGGCCTTGATCATGCGGAAGGCGGCGATGACGCCTTCCTCCTGGGCGGCGACGAAGCCGGCGGCGTCGTCCGGTGCGAGCTCCGTGCCGGGGGCGAGCCACAGGAGGTGGTCGATCGGGCCGGCGGCCTCGACGGCGCGGGCGGCCTCGTCGGCCGGGGCGCCGGGTGCGAGGCTCCAGTGCTCGGCGAGCGGGTGGGCGACGGTGAGGGCGGCGCGCTGCTCGGCGGTGCCCCCGACGACGAGGACCCGCTGCCCGCGGCTCGGTACGGCCGCCTTGAGCGTCCCGGCGGGGACGGCGTCCCAGACGGTCGTGTGGAGCGCGGGCACCGGCTCGGCCGCGCGGCGCGACGCGTGGGCGTCGGGGAGGGTGCGCGACGCGCCGGGCTCGCCGGGCACGGGGGTCGTCGCGTGGACGAGGGGGTGGTCCGGGACGGGAGAGGTGACGGGCTGTTCGGTGGCACGCGCGGCCGCCGGGGGCGTGGGCGCGGCCCAGTGGCTCTCGCGGGCGAACGGGTAGGTGGGCAGCGGTACGCGCAGGTGGGCGCCGGCCGGGAACAGCCGGTCGTAGTCGAGCGCGGTGCCCCGGGCGTAGAGCCCGGCGAGCGTGCCGAGGTCCGTGCGGTAGGTGTGGTCCGTGCCGCTCGGCGAGGCGCAGCGGCGCAGGCACTCCTCGCCCCGGTCCCGGTCGGCGGCGGTGCCGGTGTGCTTCTTGCGGGAGGTCGCGGCCTCGCCGGTGAACGCCCGTGGGCCGTCGAGGCCTTCGGCGAGGACGCTCAGGAGCTCGGCGCGGTCGCGGACGACGCAGGCGAAGCGGTGGGCGAAGTGCTCCCTGCCGGCCAGGAGGGTCCAGGCGACGTCGCCGGTGTCGAGGGCGGTCTCGCGGCGGCAGTGCTCGGCGAGGCCGGTGACCTGCCGGGCGAGCTGTTCACGCGACCGCGCGGAGAGGACGACGAGGTGGGCGGGGCGCGGCGCGGGGACGCGGTGCGCGGCCGGGGCCTCTTCGAGGACCAGGTGGGCGTTGGTGCCGCTCGCGCCGAAGGAGCTGACGACGCCGAGGCGCGGGGTGCCGTCGGGCGTCTCCCACGGGTGGGTGCGAGTGCTCGGGTAGAAGGGGCTGCCGTCGAGCAGGACGGCCTCGTTCGCCGTCTCGAAGTGGAGCGAGGCGGGGATCTGCCCGTGCCGCATCGCGAGGAGGACCTTGAGGACGCCGGTGACGCCGGCCGCGTACTGGGTGTGGCCGAGGTTGGTCTTGACCGAACCGATCGCGCAGTAGCCGGACTTGTCGGTGCCGGCGCGGAACGCCCGGGTGAGCGCCCGGAACTCGATGGGGTCGCCGAGCCTGGTCCCGGTGCCGTGCGCCTCGACGAGCCCGATCCGCTCGACGTCGACGCCGAACGACTCGTAGACGTCGCGGAGCAGGCGCTCCTGCGACACGGAGCTGGGCGCCGTGATGCCGTTGGTCGCGCCGTCGTGGTTGACGCCGGACCCGCGGATCACGCCGTGGATGTGATCCCCGTCGGCGACGGCGTCGGACAGCCGCTTCAGGACGAGGACGCCGGCCCCCTCACCGGGCACGAAGCCGTCGGCGCGGTGGTCGAAGGTGTGGCAGCGGCCGGTCGGCGACAGCATTCCGGCGCGCCCGGCGAGCTCGTACAGCCGCGGTGTGGCCTGGACGAACACGCCACCCGCGAGGGCCATGCCGGTCTCGCCCGACCACAGGTCCTTGCAGGCGAGGTCGATGGCGACGAGGGAGCTCGAACAGGAGGTGTCGACCGCGATCGCGGGGCCCTTGAGGTCGAGGAAGTAGGCGACGCGGCCGGGGACGAACGAGGCGGTGTTGCCCCAGAACGCCTGGGCGGGCGCGTCCTCGCCGACGACCTCCTGGTAGTCGCCGTCCCAGCAGCCGACGTAGACGCCGCAGCGGCCGTCGCCCGTCCGGCCGGCGTACCCGGCGTCCTCCAGGGCCTTCCACGACTCCTCCAGGAGGAGCCGCTGCTGTGGGTCCATGACGGCGGCCTCGGCGCCGGAGATGTTGAAGAACATCGGGTCGAAGGTGTCGATCCGGTCGAGGAACCCGCCGCGCGTGCAGCGGTCCGACGCGTCGTCACCGCTGCCCCGGAGGTCCCAGCGGGTCGCCTCGGTGACGAGTTCGTCGCCGTCGGCGAGGTGCCGCCACAGCTCGTCGAGGGAGTCGGCGCCGGCGAACCGGCCGCTCATCCCGACGACGGCGATCGGCTCCCGCGCGCCGGCCGGCGGGCGGGGGACGTCGCGCGGCCGGTCCGCGGCGGACGCGGTGGTGACGGCCGCGGCCGCCGGGGGCGCGATGCTGTCGCCGTGGTCGGCGAGCAGGTGCGCGGTGAGGCGGTCGGCGGAGCTGTGGTCGAAGAGGACGCTCGTCGGAAGGGACAGCGAGAGCGCTTCGTTGAGCTCGTGCACGGTGCGGACGGCGAGGATGGAGTCCACGCCGTAGTCGGCGAAGGCGAGCCTGCCGTCGAGGGCGTCCTCGTCCATGGCGAGCGCGGCCGCGATCTTCTCGCGGACGACCCGCGGCACGTAGGAGTCGAGCGGGTCCCGGTCACCGGGCGTCTCCCGCGGCCCGGTGGGCGGTGCGGGGGTGCCGGGCCGGGTGTGCGGGTCCGGCCGCTCCGGCGCCACGGTCGCCGTGCTCCCGCCGGAGGCCGGGGCCGGGTGGTTCCCGCCCGCCGGCTCCAGGTCGCCGATCCAGAACCGGTCGCGGGCGAAGGGGTACGTCGGCAGGGAGATCCGCCGGGCGGCGGGGCCGTGGAGGGCGCGCCAGTCGAGGTCCACGCCGCCGGCCCACAGGGCGGCGAGCTTGTCGAGCTTCCCGGCCGCGGCCCAGCGCGCCACGAGGAGCTCCTGGAGGTCGGAGTCGGCGGCGATCTCGGCGGCGGCGCCCCGGGCGCCGCCGGCGGTGCCGAGGTGGAGGCCGGGCACCGGCTCGCCCGCGGCGAGGTACGCGCGCAGGACGCGGCGCAGCTCGGACGTGGAGACCACGGCCACGGCGAGCCGCTCCTTCATCGCCTCGCGACCGGTGCGGAGGGTGTGGGCGAGGTCGGCCAGGCGGACGGTCCTGTCGCCCTCCTCCTCGCGGTCGAGGAAGTCCGCCAGGCGCGCGGCGGCCTCGCGGAGCCGGTCCGGCGTCCGCGCGGAGAGGACGACGACCTGCTCGGTACCGTCCGCCGCGGGCGAGCCGGTGTCGTGGGCGTCGCGGTACTCCTCCAGGATCACGTGCGCGTTCGAGCCGCCCGCGCCGAACGACGAGACCGCCGCGATCCGCCGACCGTGTTCCGGCCGCCAGGGGGCGAGTTCGCGCTGGACGAAGAACGGCGTCCGGCCGAAGTCGATGTTCGGGTTCGGCTCCTCGGCGTGCAGGCTCGGCACGAGCTGTCCGTGGCGCAGCTGGAGGACGGCCTTGGTGAGGCCGGCGACGCCGGCCGCGGCCTCCAGGTGGCCGATCGACGACTTCACCGAACCGATCGCGCAGAACCCCCTGTCGTCCGTGTCCTGTGCGAACGCGGTGGTGAGGCCCTTCACCTCGATCGGGTCACCCAGCTCCGTGCCGGTGCCGTGCGCCTCCACGTAGCTCACGTCGCGGGCGGAGAGGCCCGCGCGGTCCAGGGCGTCGCGGACCAGCTCCGCCTGGGCGCCCGGGTTCGGGACGGTGTAACCGTGGGAGTGCCCGCCGTGGTTGACGCTCGTCCCCCGGATCACCGCGAGCACGCGGTCCCCGTCGGCGAGGGCGCGGGAGAGCGGCTTCAGCAGCACGCAGCCGACGCCTTCGCCGGGGACGAAGCCGTCACCGCCGGCGCCGAAGCTCCGGCAGCGCGCGCCGGACGCCAGCATCGTGGAGCGGCACAGCTCGGTGTAGTCGAGCGGGTGCGTGTAGAGGTTCACGCCGCCCGCGATGGCGACCTCGCAGGATCCCCGGTGGAGGTTCTCGCACGCCTCGTGGATCGCGGTGAGCGACGCCGAGCACATCGTGTCGACCGTCAGGCTGGGGCCGCGCAGGTCGAGGACGTACGAGGTGCGCGCGCTGACCGACGCGAAGGACAGGCCGGGCACCACCGTCCCGCCCGAGGGGAGCCGTCCCGCGCCGTGCCGGGCGTGGCCCGACTTGGTGACGCCCGCGAAGACGCCGACCCGCCGGCCGTGGCGGCGCGCGAGCTCCTCACGCGTGTAGCCCGCGTCCTCCAGCACCTCCCAGGACGCCTGGAGGAACAGCCGCTCCTGCGGGTCCATCGCGTAGGCGTCGCGCGGCGCGATCTTGAAGAAGAGGGGGTCGAAGGCCGCGAAGTCGTCGACGAAACCGCCCCACTTGCTGTAGCTGCGGCCGGTCGCGACGGCCTTGTCGCGGTCCGGTTCGAAGAAGCCCTCCAGCGGCCAGCGGTCGGTCGGGATCTCGCGGACCGAGTCCCGCCCGGCCTTGAGGTTCTCCCAGAACTCGGTGACGTTCCCGGCGCCCGGGTAGCGGCCGCTCATCCCGATGACGGCGATCGGCTCGCGTGGCCCGGGCGCTGCCGGCGCGGCGGGGCCGACGGCCGGCAGGGGCCGCTCGTCGGTCTCGGCGGGGCGCGTGGCCCAGGCGGTGTCCGCGTCCGTGCGCGCGGTCCGCGGCGCGTGTTCGGCCGCGAGGTGCTCGGCGACCGCGCGCAGCGTCGGCCGCTCGTAGAAGAGTGTCTTCGAGACGTCGCCGTACACGGCGGAAAGCTCCTTGTTCAGCTGTAGCACCATGATCGAGTCGAGTCCCAGGGCGCCCAGCGACGCGTCGGCGTCGACGGTGCCGGGAGCCGATCCGGTGACGCGGGCGAAGAGGTCGACCAGGAGGCGGAGGGTGTCCCGCGCGGAGGCGGCCGGGGCCGTTCTCTCCTCGGTCGCGCGGGCCCGGTCCACAGCGGTCCGGGCCCCGGCAGGCGGCCGCGCGGTGTCGCCGTGGTGCACCCACACCCGGTCGCCGCCGAGCCGCCACGCGTCCAGGAGGGCCGCGATGCCGTCGGCCGATTCCATGGGCACCAGGCCGCGATCGCGCCGGAGGGCGGCGCGCGCGGCGTCGTCGACGGTCATCCCGCCGTCCTTCCACAGCGGCCAGGCGAGGGACAGCGTCCGTCCGGACCGCTCCCCCGCCGCGGCGCGCGCGGTGCGCAGCGCGGCGAACTCGTCGAGGAACGCGTTCGCAGTGGCGTACGCGCCCTGGCCGCGGTTCCCGGTGACGGCCGCGCCGGACGAGAAGGTGAGGAAGAACTCCAGCGGCGCCGCCTCGGTGGCCCGGTCGAGGTGGACCGTTCCGGCGACCTTCGGCGCGAGGACCTCGGCCCACTCCCGCGGTGTCTGCCGCGCGAGCGCGGCGTCGTGGAGCACCCCGGCGGAGTGCACGATGCCGTGGACCCCGCCTGCGTCCTCGCGGACGCGGGCGACCAGGTGGCGCACCTCCTCCCAGCGGGAGACGTCCGCCCGCTCGTAGCGGGCCTCTGCGCCCAGGGCCCTCAGCTCGCCGAGGAGCGCGTCGGCGCGCCCGTCGCGCGGCCGCCGCCCGACGAGGACGAGCACCGGCCGGGTGACGTCGCGGGCGATCCGCCGCGCGACGACGGCGCCGATGCCGCCCGCGCCACCCGTGATCAGGTAGACGCCGCCCGCGCGCCACGGAATGTCGGCCGTACCCGTGCCGGGCGCCGCGGGAGTCCACTCGCGGACGGCGCGTTCACCGTCGCGGTAGCGGACGACGGCGTCCTCGCCGGCGCTGCGCGCGTTCTCCGCGACGAGCGCGGCGACGGTGTCACCCGCGGGGGTGCCGTCGAGACCGATGACCTGCCCGGTGATCCGGGGGTGCTCCAGGGTCAGGGTGCTCAGGAGGCCCGCGAGGGCCGTGCCGACGGTGTCGTCACCGCCCGACGGCGTGACGACCTGGACGAGCGTCGTGCCGTCGCGCTCCTCCGCGACCAGGTCGCGGACGGCCTCGAAGACCTGCCGCGAGAGGTCGGTGAAACGGCTGTCGAGGCGCTGCGCCGCCGTGGTGACGGTGACACAGCCGGCGCCGGGAACGCGCCGCTCGACGTCCGGCCGTGCCTGGGCGAGGGCGCCGCAGAGGATCACGACGCGGTGGGCGTACGGGCGTTCGCCCGCCCCGCCCCCGGCGAGAGGCGCGGGTGCCCAGGCGGGGACGAGAAGCACGGTGCGGGGAGCGGCGGCCGCCTGCTCGTCGACGGAGACCCGCAAGTCGGCGGCCTGCCCCGGCCCGCCGTCGCGACGCCGGTCGACGCGGGTGCCGGTCCGGGTGTGGGTACGGGCGGTCACGGCCCCGACGGCCACCGAAGCCTCCGGGCCTTCCGGGATCCAGTGGCGCTCGTACGCGAACGGGTACACCGGCAGGTGGGCCCGCTTCGGCGGCCGCGCCCCGTGAAGGGCGCGCCAGTCGACGGCCGCGCCTTCGCTCCAGCGGGCCAGGAGCGACGTGAGGTCGCCGTCCGCCGTGGCACCGGGCCGGACGTCCGGTACGGGCGGGTGCGCGGTGGGACCCCCGTCGTGCGCGACCCGGCCTCGCGAGCCGCCGACGGCGCGCCCGTCACCGGCGAGGAACTCCCGCAGCCTGTCGGCGAGTTCACCGTGCGAGGCCACCACCCATCCGACGCGCTCGGCCATGGCCACGCGTCCGGTCTGCAGGGTCCACGCGATCGAGTGGAGCCCGGCGGGCCCGTCCGTCTTCTCCAGGTACGCGAGGAGGTCCCGCGCGCGCTCGTGGAGCTGCTCGCTCGTGCGGGCCGACAGCGGGATCAGCGCCTCCGCGCCGTCCGCCAGGCCGTTCCCGCGGCCGTTCCCGTGGGTGGCATCCACAGCTTCGTACTCCTCGTGCGTGTCGTCACCCTGGTGGTCCTCGTACTCCTCGACCACGACGTGGCAGTTCGCGCCGCCGAAGCCGAAGCTGCTCACACCCGCCCGGCGCGGGGCGGGGGCGCCCTCGCGGTCGCGCGGCCGCCGCCAGGGCTCCGTCTCCCGCACGATGCGGAACGGGCCGCCGTCGAGCTCGATGTACGGGTT
This sequence comes from Streptoverticillium olivoreticuli subsp. olivoreticuli, assembly GCF_003391135.1. GTDB lineage: Bacteria > Actinomycetota > Actinomycetes > Streptomycetales > Streptomycetaceae > Streptomyces > Streptomyces blastmyceticus. The sequence goes on from NZ_CP031455.1 coordinate 1,693,949, forward strand.
GGGCTCGCGGCAGTTGAGCGTCGCGGGCAGGACGCGGTGCTGCATCGCCAGCAGCACCTTCAGCAGGCCGGCGATGCCCGCCGCCGCCTCCAGGTGGCCGATGTTCGTCTTCACCGAGCCGAGCCCGCACGTGCCCCGGCCGGTGGCGCCCAGCCTGCGGAACGCGGTGGTGAGCGCGCGCACCTCGACCGGGTCACCGAGGGCGGTGCCGGTGCCGTGCGCCTCGATGTAGCCGACGGTGTCCGGGTCGAGCGCGCCCATGGCGGCGGTGACCAGGTCCGCCTGCGCGTCGGCGTTGGGCGCGGTCAGCGAGTTGGCACGCCCGCCGTGGTTCTCGGCGCTGCCGACGAGCACGCCCAGGATGGCGTCACCGTCCCGCTCGGCCGCGGCGAGGGGCTTCAGGACGACCGCGCCGACGCCCTCGCCCCGCACATAGCCGTCCGCGTCGCTCGCGAAGGTCTTGCACCGGCCGTCCGGGCTCAGCATCCCGGCCCGGTGCGCGCTCACGAACGTGTCGACGCTCAGGAGGAGGTTCACACCGCCGGCGATCGCGGCGTCGCAGGCTCCCGACCGGATGGCCTCCATCGCGCGGTGGACGGCGACGAGCGAGCTCGAACAGGCGGTGTCCACCGGCTCGCTGGGGCCTCGCACGTCGAGGACGTAGGAGATCCGGTTGGCGAGCATCGAGTGCGCGTTGCCCGTCGAGGTGAAGGCGTCGGGCGCGACGCCGTGGGTGGTGAGCAGCGTCGCGTAGTCGTTGCCCGAGACACCTAGGAAGACGCCGGTGTTCTCCGGCAGGGCGGCGGGGGTGTACGCGCTGTGCTCGACGGCGTTCCAGACCGTCTCCAGGGCCAGGCGGTGCTGCGGGTCCATGAGCTCGGCCTCGCGCGGGTAGATCCGGAAGAACCCCGCGTCGAACCCGTCGGCGCCGTCGAGGACGCCCGCGCGCTTCGGGAAGTCGGCGTCCGCGACGACCCGGGCGTAGGCCGCGCCGTGGCGGTGGGCGGGGAAGTCCGTGACGGAGTCCTTGCCTTCGGCCAGGTTCGCCCAGTACGTGTCGAGGTCGGGCGCGCCGGGGAAGCGGCCCGCCGCGCCGACGACAGCGATGGGCATCGGCGCGCCGGCGGCCGGGGCCGCGGGGGCGGGCCGAGTCCCGGTGCCGACGGCCCGGGAGGCGTCCTCCGCCGGCAGCGACCGGGCGTACGCCTCGCGGACGGGCCCCTCGAACTCCTCGGCGAGGTGCCGGCCCAGCGCGCCGAGCGTCCGCAGGTCGAAGAAGACGGCGGGGCTCAGGGTGACCCCGAAGCGCTCGCGTACCCGCTCGGAGAAGGTGACGAGCGAGATCGAGTCGAAGCCGAAGGCGTCGAACGTCGTGCGGTCGTCCAGCTCGCCGGGGGCGAACTTCAGGATCGCGGAGGCGAGTTCGCGCAGCTCGGCGACGGCGAACGGGACGATCCCGGCGCCGGTGGCCGTGTCCCGCGCGGGAGCCGCCGTGGGCTGTGGCCGCGGGGCGGGCACGGTTCGCTCCTCCCTCTTCATGTCCGCTTCCTTTCGCGGTGGTCCACCGTCGCCGCTCCGCACTCCCGTGAGCTCCGCGACGGTCCGGCCGGCGCGGTCCAGGAGCCGTACGCGGCCGCGGGGGCCGTCGGGCTCGAAGAGCGCGTGGGCCACCTCGGCGGGGGCGCCGGAGACCCGGACCTCCTCGATCCCGTGCAGGGCCGACCGGGCCCACCGCGGCGCGTGCGCGCGCTTCGCCACGAGCAGCAGGCCCTGGGCGACGGCCGTGAGGACGTGCGGCGCGAGGGTGAGGTGGCGTGCACTGTGGTCCTGCCGGAGCCGCGGCGCGGCGAGGGCGAGGAGCAGCCGTCCGCCGGGCAGCCAGTACGCGCTCCGGACGCCGGAGTACAGCGGGTCGTGGTCGAGCCCGCCCTCGGCGAGCTCGGCGAGGAACTCGTCCCCGGACAGGGCGTGTACGGCGTCCTGTCCGAGCGCGTCGACCGGGAGGACCTCTTGGGCGCGCGTCGGCGCACCGCCCGGGTGGATGTCGAACTCGGCGACGACCGTGCGCGCGCCGGTCGCGTCCTCGGCGGTCACGACGCCGGAGGCGGCCTCGGCGCCCGTGACGGCGAAGGTCGTGACCAGGCGGGTGGTGGACGCCCACGGGACCGGGCCGGGCAGCCGGAGGCCGCGTACGACCGGCGCGGCGGCGAACCCGGAGACCTTGGCGGCGGCGAGGGCCAGGTCGACGGCGAAGGTCGGGGCGACGGCGGGTTCCCCGTCGTGCCGGTGGCCGTAGTCGAGGAGGTCGTCGAGGTGGACGTCGAGGACGTAGCGCAGCCCGTCGACGTCGGACGCGTTGCGGCCGAGGAACGGGTGGAGCTTCTCCCGGAGCGCGAGCGGCGCGGTCACGGACGGCGCCTCCGGCTCCTCCTCGGCCCAGCAGCGCACCCGCTCGAAGGGGTAGGAGGGCAGGGGGACGCGCCGGGGCGGGCGCGGGCCGGTCAGCTCGCTCCAGTCGACGCTCTTCCCCTTCAGCCATGCCGTCGCGAGCGTGCGGGCCGTGCCCGTGCGCCGGTCGTGGCTCGCGAGCGCGGCGTCGGTGTCGCCCGCGAGGTGGCGGTCGACGGCCGCGAGGGCCGCCCGCTTGTCCCCTGCGAGGAACGCCCAGCGGCGCGGGAGTTCGTTCTTGCCCACGCGGAGGGTGTGCGCGATCGACGGCAGCGAGTCCTCCGCCGCGTCGGCCAGGTAGGCGCGGAAGCGGGTGAGGGAGGCGGCGAGGGCGGTGTCGGTCATCGCCGAGAAGACGAAGAGCTGTTCGCGGCCGTCGTGGTCGTACGCCGGGGCGGGGGCGCCCCGGTACTCCTCGACGATGATGTGCGAGTTCATCCCGCCCGCGCCGATCGAGGTGAGGCCGGCCCGCCGGGGGTGGACGGTCTCGCGCCCGCCGTCCGTGGTGACGGCCGGCTTCCAGTCGGCGAGTTCGCGCTGGACGCGGAAGGGGGTGTCCGCGAAGGCGATGTCGGGGTTGAGCTCGGAGCTGTGCAGCGAGGGGGCGAGCTTGCCCTCCCGGAGCTGGAGGACCACCTTGGCGAAGCCGATCATGCCGGCGGCCGCCAGGAGGTGGCCCGCGTTCGACTTGACCGAGCCGAGGGCGCAGAACCCGGTGTCCGGGGTGTGCTTCCCGAAGGCGGTGGTCAGCGCCTTGACCTCGATCGGGTCGCCGAGCGACGTGCCCGAGCCGTGGCCCTCGACGTAGCTGATCGTCCGGGCGTCGACCCCGGCGTCGGCCAGGGCCTTCTCGACGGCGCGCGCCTGCATGTGCGGGTTGGGGACGGTGAAGCCGTTGCGCACGCCCGCGTTGGTGAGCGCGGTTCCCTTGATGACGGCGTGGATGTGGTCGCCGTCGCGCTCGGCGTCGACGAGCGGCTTCAGGACGACGGCGCCGACGCCCTCCCCGAGGATCGTCCCGTCGGCACCGAGGCCGAAGCTGCGGATGACGTCGGAGGTCGCGGTGGTGAAGTGCTCCTGCGAGGAGGTGACGAGGTTGTACGGGTGCAGCAGGAGGTTGACGCCGCCTGCGACGGCCATCCGGCACTCGCCCGCCCGCAGCATCTGCACGGCCTGGTGGATGCAGGTCGAGGACGCCGAGCACATGGTGTCCAGGAAGATGGACGGTCCCGTGAGGCCGTAGAAGTACGACAGCATGTTGGGGAGCGTCCCCGTGTAGCTGCCGGTGGCCGGGGCCCCCCGGGTCAGGCTGTTCTGGAAGCCGTAGAGGTTGTAGTGGTTGCTCATCGTCCCGGCGAGGACGGCGACGTCGCCCTGGTACTGCCGCTGGATCGTCTCCCGCGAGTAGCCCGCGTCCTCCAGCGCCTCGACGCCGGCCTGGAGGAACAGGCGGACCTCCGGCGACATCCGCTCCGCCTCGCGCTTGGAGACGCGGAAGTAGCGGGGGTCGAACTTGTCGATGTCGCGCAGGAACGTCCCGGTGCGGATGGCGCTCTTGCCGGGGACGGAGCGGTCGGGGCTGTAGACGGCGTCGTGGTCCCAGCGGTCGCGCGGGATCTCCTCGAAGGTGTGGCGGCCCTCTTCGAGGAGCGACCAGAGTTCGTCGAGGGTGCCCGCTCCGGGGTACCTGCCGGAGATGCCGATGACGGCGATGTCGTGGCGGTCGTCGCGGGACGCCGTGGGTGCGGGGGCCGGGGCGGGGGCGGGGGCGACCGTGGGTTCGAGGACGGGCACGGGCGGCGTCTCCTGTGCGGCGGGTGCCGTGCCGAGGACGGTCTCCAGCCGCTCGCGGTGCGCTTCCACGAAGTAGCCCGCGACGCCCTCGATGTTCACGTATTCGAAGAAGAGGGTCTTCGACAGCGGCCCGAAGCGCTCTTCGAGGCGGGCGGTCATCTCCAGGATGCTGAGGGAGTCGATCCCGTACTCGATGAGGTTGACCGTCGCCTCCATCGTGGCGGGGTCGCGGTGGATCACCTCGCCGAGCAGCTCCTTCAGGAGGTCCTCGGCGCGCTCCTGGAGCGCGCCGCCGTCCGCGGGCGCGGCCCCGGTGGGGGCGGCGCCGGCGGGCTCCGGGGACGGGCCCGACGGCAGGTGGGCCAGGGTCGCGTCGGCCCCGTAGGCGACGACGACGTGTTCCGGCGCGTCGTCCAGGACACGGCCGAGGACCCGGAGGCCCTCCTCCGTGGGGAGGGGTTCCCAGCCGCGCTGCCTGCGCATCGACTCGCGCGTCAGGTCGTCGACGGTCATCCCGCCGTCCGCCCAGAGCGGCCAGCTCACGGCGACCGTCCGGCCCGTGCGCTCACCGGCGTCGGCGAGCGCCTGCCGATGGTGCGCGAAGGCGTCGAGGAAGGCGTTCGCCGCCGCGTAGTCCGCCTGCCCGGGGTTGCCGTAGACACCCGCGACGGAGGAGAAGACGACCAAGAAGTCGAGCGCGAGAGCGCGCGTCGCCGCGTCGAGGTTGAGGACACCGCGCACCTTCGGCTCCAGCACGGCGGGGAGGTCGGCCGCCTCCTTGCGGAGCACGTAGGCGTCGCGGAGGACACCGGCGGCATGGACGATCCCGTCGACGCCCCCGTGCTCGCGGGTGAGGGTACGGACGGCGCGGGCGACGTCGTCGGCGCTGCCGGTGTCGGCGGGGAGGTAGTGGGCGTCGACGCCGACCGCCCGCAGCTCGGCGAGGGCCTCCTCGCTCGCGGGGCCGGGGGCCGAGCGCCCGCTGAGGACGACGGTCACGCCGGGGTGCCGGGCGAAGTAGCGGGCGACGTGCCGGCCGAGACCGCCGAGGCCGCCCGTCACCCAGTACACGCCGCCTTCCTTCAGCGGCGGGACCTCGGGCCCCGCGCCGAGCGCGACGTCGACGGGGCGCCACGCCTGGCGCGTGCCGTCGGCGGTGTGGCGGATCTCGGTGACGGGCTCCCGGTCGGCGGTCTCGGCGCGCAGGACGCGGGCGATCCGCCCGGGGGCCATGGTGTCGAGCCCGGCGACGCGGACGACGCGCCCCGAGACCAGGGGGTTCTCCAGGGCCACGGTGGCGAGGAGGCCGGTGAGCGGCGCGTGGAAGTGCCGGGGCACGCGGTCGTCGACGAGGACGACGAAGCGGTGCGGCGTCCTGGGGCGCGTCGCCAGGACCTGCTGGACCCGTGCGAGGACGAGGCCGAGCACGGCGTCGACGCCGTCGGCGACGCGGCCGGGCGCGATGTCGGGGAGGTGTGTGACCGTCAGGCCGGGGGTGCCCTCGAGGCCGGGGGTGCGTGCCGCGGCCTTTCCGGTGAGGAAGGCGTGCACCGTCTCCGTGCCCGTCTCCGTATCCGTCTCCGCGGCGGGCGACGCGTCCGTCCACCGGCACGTGGCCGTGACGACGCGCGGCCCGGCGGGCGCCGGGGGCGCCGTCTTCGACGCGTCCGTCCGCTGGACCAGCCCGCGCAGCCGTACGCCGACGACGCCTTGCGCGTCGCAGAGGTCGATGTCGAACGCGGCGGCCGTGCCGCCGCCCGGCCGCCGGCGGACCCGGGCCCAGGTCACGGCCGCGCACGGGCGGTGGATGTCGATCCGTTCCAGTGCGAACGGCATGGTCGGCCCGGCATCCCCCGCCATGAGGACGAGCGAGGCCTGGAAGGCCGCGTCCAGCACGCTCGGGGGCAGGACGCAGCCCTCCGCCGGGCCGGAATCCGGTACGGGCGCCTGGATACGGGCGAGGAGTTGCCCCTCGCCGAGGTGGATCTCGCTCAGGCCGCGCATCGCGGGCCCGTAGTCGAGGCCCTGGTCCCGGAAGGCGGCGTAGGCGTCCTCGGGGGCGTGGGGCGTGCGGCAGGCGGCGCGGAGCGCGCCGAGGTCGAGGGTCTCCGGCTCCTCGTGCGGGAGGAGTTCGGCGGTTCCCCGGCCGTGGACCAGGGCCGTCGCGGCGTCGTCCGCGGTGGTGGTCACCTCGAACGCGAGCTCCCCGGCCGCTTCCCCGGCCCTGGGGGTCAGGCCGATGTGGACGTCGACGGGCGCGTCGCCCGCGACGAGCGGGCGCAGCCACACGACCTCGCGGAGCCGGATGGCCGGGCTCCCGCCGGCCGGCGCCCCCGTGGCGTCCGCCACCGCCGCGCGGGCCATCTCCAGGTAGGCGACGGCGGGCAGGACGCGCGCGCCGCCCACCCGGTGTGCCGCGAGGAACGGCTCGTCACCGGTGAACGTGGAGGTGTAGCGCTGTCCGGCGAGGCCGGAGGTGTTGCGGTGGAGGAGCGGGTGGAGGGCGGCGGGGTGCTGCCCGGGGTCCGCCTCCGGGGTCTTGAACCAGTGGCGCTCACGGGCGAAGGGGTAGGCGGGCAGCCGGACGCGGCGCGGCCCGGCGGACCCGGCGGCGTGCTGCGGCTCCGGCAGGTCCGCCTGCTCGCCCCGCGCCCAGCGGACGGCCGTCTCCAGGAGTACGGCCGCGTCCTCGGCGGGCGCGCCCCCGGCCCGTACGGCCGGGCCGGCGTGGGCCCCGGCCCCGGCGAGCGTGCCGGCCAGGAACGCCTCGAGGACCTCGGTGAGTTCGGGTACGGAGGCCACGACGAACGCGACGCGGGCGGGCATCGGCTCCCGGCCGGCACGCAGGGTGTACGCGATGTCGGCGAGGTCCTGGGGCAGCCTGAGCGCGGCGGCGGCGTCGCCGGGCTTCGGCGGGCGGAGGTGGGCGAGGAGTCCCTCGGCCACGGCGCGCAGCCGGTCCGGTGTCTTCGCCGAGAGGGGGACGAGGTGCGGACCCGCGGGGGCGGCGGGCTCCGGCGAGCCGTCCGCCAGGTGTTCCTCCAGCACGACGTGGGCGTTGGTGCCGCCGAAGCCGAAGGAGCTGACGCCCGCGCGGCGCGGCGCGGGCCGGCCGTCCGCCCCGGCGGGCGGCTCGGCCCAGGGCTGGGTGTCGCGGACGATGCGGAAGGGGCTGCCGTCGAGCTTGATGAGCTTGTTGCGGACCTCGAAGTTGACGGTCGCGGGAAGCTTCCGGCCCGCGAGGGCGCCGATCACCTTGGCCATCCCGGCGACGCCGGCGGCCCCTTCGAGGTGCCCGATGTTGGTCTTGACCGAGCCGATCCCGCAGGACTCCGGCTCCGGGCGGGTGCCCTGGGCCTCGTGGAGCGCGTGGAAGGCGCGCTTGAGCGCGATGATCTCGATCGGGTCGCCGACCGGGGTGCCGGGGCCGTGCGCCTCGATGTACGTCACGGTCTCCGGCCGGATGCCGGCGCGGGTGTAGAGCCCTTCGACGAGGCTCGCCTGCGCGGCCGGGTTGGTGACCGTCAAGGAGCTCGTCCGGCCGCCGTGGTTGGTCGCGACGCCCTTGATGACGGCGTGCACCGGGTCGCGGTCGGCGAGCGCCCGCGCGAGGGGCTTCAGGAGCAGCACCGCGCCGCCCTCGCCGCGGACGTAGCCGTCGGCGCCCTGGTCGAAGGCCCGGCACTCGCCGGTGCGGGAGAGCATGCTCGCCTGGCTGAACGCGACGAAGTGCTTGGGGGACCAGCAGAGGTTCACCCCGCCGGCCAGGGCCACGGAGCAGTCGCCGTTGCGCAGGGCCGAGACGGCCTCGTAGACGGACACCAGCGAGCTGGAGCAGGCGGTGTCGTTGGTGATGCTGGGGCCCTGGAGGTCGAGGAAGTACGAGACCCGGTTGGAGATGATCGAATAGGCCGTGCCGGTGGGGAAATAGGCGTCGGTCCTGGCCTTCCCGCGCTCCATGAGTTCGGCGTAGTCGGCGTGGCAGACGCCCATGAAGACGCCCGTCCGCGTGCCCGCGAACTCGCTCGCGCGGTATCCGGCGTCCTCGATGGCCCGCCACGCGAGTTCGAGTGCGAACCGCTGCTGCGGGTCCATGGTCTCCGCCTCGCGCGGGGAGATCTGGAAGAAGGAGGCGTCGAAGCGGTCGGCGTCCTCGACGAAGCCGCCCCAGACGCTGCTCGTCTTCTCGGCTCCGCGCCGGGGGTCGCCGAAGTACCTCTCCTTCGACCAGCGTTCGGCCGGTACCTCGGAGATGAGCGAACGGCCGGCGTCGAGGTGGCGCCAGAGCTCCTCAAGGGTGTCCGCGCCGGGGAGGCGCAGGGCGAGTCCGATGATCGCGACGTCGTCGGTGCTCTCCGGGGCGTCCGCCGGGTTCTCGGGGCTGTCCGGGTTCTCCGGGGCTGTGAACGTGCTCATCGCATTCCTCCGGCGCGCGGCAGGACCCGCCGTTTGTCGACGACCGTCCGTATCTTCAGATCGGCTTCCGGCGAGGCGTCCGGCCATGCCGTGTCCCTCACGAACTGCTGGTCGAGTACCGCGGTGGAGAGCAGGTGGACGAACGCCTGGTCCTCCTTGGTGCTGATCTCCTCGGCGGGGGTGGCCATGATTTTCGCGACGAGCTTCCGCGCGAAGACCGGGTCGGCCCAGTCGAGCTTTCCGAGCTCGGTGTCGGAGAGCACCAGCTCCAGGTAGTCGGGCCGCCGGTCCTTGAACACGGCGCTGCCGGGAGCGCGGTAGGGCTGTTTCCGGCGGGCCAGGCTGGAGGCGGGCAGCTCCCCGCGGAAGGCCTTCTTGAGGATGGCCTTCTCCTCGGACCCGTCGTCGAAGCGGAGGTTCACCGAGGCCGCGGCCCGCACCACGGCGGGGTCGAGGAAGGGACACCGGTTCTCGACGCCGTGCGCCAGACCCATGCGCTCCCCCTGGGTGGAGAGGAGATAGCCGGCGAGGAGCGTCTTGTACTCGAGCCACTGCGCCTTCTGGACGGCGCTCAGATCCGCGTAGCCGGGCGCGGTGCGCACCATTTCCAGGGCGTCGGCGAACGGGTCGGTGCGGTCCTTCAGCAGGCGCGCGGCGAACCGGCCGTTCTGGTAGCGGAGTTCGTGGGAGAAGAGACCCGGGAGACGCTCCTCGGAGAATTGCTGGAAAAGGCCCGCCATGTGCTTCTGGTGCGCGGGCCCGAAGTGGGCGAGCTCGGGGTGGAGGCGGGCGAGCCCCGCCTTCCGCTCCTCGCCGGACAGCTCGTGCCACGAGGCGCGCAGCATCGTCTCGCGGAACAGCGAATAGCCGAGGAACGCCTCGTCGGCGCCCTCGCCGCTCAGGATCGTCTTGACCCCGGCGTCCCGCACATGGCGGGACAGGAGGTACATCGGGACGAACGCGGTGCGGAAGGTCGGGACCTCGGCGTGCCGGACGGCCGCGGGGAAATGCTCCGCGATGTCGGCGCCGGACACCGTGACGGACGAGTGCCGCGTGCCCAGGTGCGAGGCCACGACCCGCTGGTCGGCGGACTCGTCGAACTCCGCGTTCTCGAACTCGACCGAGAACGTCCGCACTTCGCTCGGGGAGAGGTCCGTCGCCAGCTTGGTGACGATGGAGGAGTCGAGGCCGCCGCTCAGGTAGACGCCGACCTCGACGTCGCTGCGCAGGCGCATCTCGACGCTCGCGCGCAGCGTCTCGCGGACGAACGCGGCGGCGTCGTCCTCGGAGCCCTCGAACGGCGGGGCGGAGACGGCGAGTTCCTCGTACGTGCGCAGGGTGCGGCGCCCGTCCCGGACGGTGAGGACGCCGCCCATGGGGAGCTGCCGGACGCCCTCGAAGGGGGTGCGGTCGGGCAGCGGCGTCCACACGGCGAAGACCGAGGCAAGCTCGCGCGGGTCGAGCGTGAAGCGGAAGCCGGGGAAGGCGCGGAACGCCTTCATCTCCGACGCGAAGAGGAGGCCGCTGTCGTGCTCGGTGTAGAAGAGCGGGCGCTTGCCGTAGCGGTCGCGGGCCAGGAAGAGGTCGCCCGTGACCGCGTCCCTGATCGCGAAGGCGAAGGCGCCGTTGAAGCGCGTGAGGCACTCCGGCCCCCACTGGACCCAGGCCTGGAGGACGACCTCGGTGTCGCAAGTCGTGCGGAACGGCCGGCCGAGAGCCCGCAGCTCCTCCCGCAGTTCGAGGTGGTTGTACAGCTCGCCGTTGAAGGAGATCCAGTAGCGCTCCGCGGGGTCGGACATCGGCTGCGAACCGGAGGCGAGGTCGACGATCGCCAGCCGGACCGTGCCCATCGCGAAGCCGTCGTCCAGGTAGTAGCCCGCCTCGTCCGGCCCCCGGTGCCGGATGAGCGACAGCATGGAGGTGACGACCCCGGGGGCGGCGTCGGGGTGCAGCGACGGCGCGAGGAAGCCGGCTATCCCGCACATGAGGCGTCCCCTTGCCCCGCGCCCTGTCCGGCGAGCTTGCGGGCCACGAAGGCGTCGATCGCGTCGAGCGAGACGAAGACGTCGGTGAGGATCTCCTCGTCCGTGACGCCGATCGCGAATTCGTCCTCCAGGAAGCTCATGAGCTGGATGTATCCGAAGGAATCCATGACCCCCGTCTTGAAGAGGTCGGTCCCGTCCGTCATCTCACCGCCGAATTCGACGAGGAAGCGGTCCTCGATGAACTGCCGGATCCTGTCTGTTCTGTCCATGTCTCAAGTCCTGGTCTCGCGGAGGGGGGTCCGGTCGGCGGACCGCCGGATCTTCTGCACCATGCCGAGGAGGGCCTTGCCGCCCACTTCCTCGCATTCCGTCCGGGGGTCGAGGGCCAGCAGGTGGCGGACGCTGTCGGTCCAGCGCACCGGCGCGACGAGCTGGTCGCTCAGCAGGCGGACGACGGCCCCCTGCTCGTAGGGGCGGCCCGTCACATTGGCGATCACGGGGGTCGTCGGCCTGTGGAACGTGAACTCCCGGAGGTAGTTCTCGAATTCGGCGCGCACGGGCTCCATATAGCGGGAGTGGAACGGCGCGCTGACGCGCAGCGGGGCGAAGCGGATGTCCCGGCGGGCGAACGCGCCGTGGGCGGCGCGGAGCACCTCGGCCGGGGCGGCGACGACGATCTGCGTGTCGGTGTTGAAACCCGCCACGTCGACGCCCTCGACACCGTCCTGGGCGAGGATCTCCCGCAGGCGGGGGGCCGGCACGTCCATGACCGCGGTCATTCCGCCGCCGGACGCCGCGGCCATCAGTTCCCCGCGCCGCTTGACGAGCCGGAGACCGGTCTCGAAATCGATGACGCCCGCCGCCAGGAGCGCGTTGTATTCGCCGAGGCTGTGGCCGAGGTAGTGATCGGCGCGCCGTTCCTCCCGGTGCTCGCGCTCGAACATCCGCAGGGCGTTGACGGTGTAGAGCGCGGGCTGGGTGTATTCGGTGCGCGAGAGCACGTCGCCGGGGTCCTCGCGGCACAGGGCCGCGAGGTCGTACCCGAGGAGGTCGCAGGCGAACTGGGTGAGGCCGGGATAGCGGTCGAAGACGTCCGCGCCCATTCCACGGAACTGCGCCCCCTGCCCGGGGAAGAGAATCGCGAACGCCATGGCGCCTCTCAGCTCGATGCCGGCTCCCCCGCGGCGCGGTTCGGCCGGCGGGGACTCCGACGACGATCATGGTGCGACGGCTCCCTTGCGGGCCTCTGGTGCGCGCGCTGACGGCACCTTGCAAAGCTCTGTGGTTCCCTCGCTCCCTTGCCACACCCCTGCGGGATGCTTGCCGATCGCTTGGCAATTGCTGGTTTGACGGCCTTGGAACGGCCTGTCCGCTATGCCAAGATCATTTTCCGGAGAGGGTCGGCGGCGCGATGTCGCCCGGCGCTCCGCCGGCACAGCCGCACGCGCGAGGACGATGAGGACCTACATGCACGCACTCCGGACGCCGAGACCGTCGCCGCTGCCGGAGCGGGCGGACCCGGCCGGACCGCTGCTGCGGGTGCTCGGCCCCATGTCGGCGCGGTTCGACGGGCAGGACCTGCCGCTCGGCCCGCCGCGCCGGCGGGCACTGCTCGCCCTGCTGCTCATCCGGCTGGGCCGGATCGTCCCCACCGAGCTGATCGTCGACGAGCTGTGGGGGAACGAGTCGCCGCGCCAACCCGTCGCCACGCTCCAGAGCCATGTCTCCCACCTGCGCCGGGTCCTGGACCCGACGACCGGGCCGGGCGCCCCGTCGGTGCTGCGCTACCGCGCGCCCGGCTACGTGCTCCAGCTCGCCCCGGAACAGGTGGACTTCTGCCGCTTCGAGGACCTGGTGTCCACCGGGCGCCGGCTCCTGGAGCAGCGGGATCCGACGGCCGCGCGGGAGCGGCTCGCCGAGGCCTTGGAGCTGTGGCACGGCTCCCCGTACACGGAGTTCTCCGCCCACCCGCCGCTGGCCGACGAGACCGCTCGGCTGGAGCAGGTCCGGCTGGCCGCGCTGGAGTCCTTCGCCGAGGCCCGGCTCGCCCTGGGCGCAGCCGAGGAGGTGGCGGCCGACCTCGACCGGGAGGTTCGCCGGCACCCGATGCGCGAGCGGCTCGTCGGCCACCTGATGACCGCGCTGACCCGCCTCGGGCGGCAGGCGGAGGCGCTGGAGGTGTACGAGCGGACGCGCAGCCACCTCGTCGAGGAGTTCGGCGTGGACACCGCCGTGGAGCTCCAGCGGGTGCGCACCGCCATCCTGCGGCAGGAGTTGTGCGACGACGGACCGGGCGACCGGGCGGTGGCGCCGCCCACTGCCGCCCCCGTCGCCTCCCCCGTCACCCCCTCTTCACCGGCTTCCCCTGCTTCCGGTCCTTCCGCTGCTTCCGGCGCGACCGCGCGGACGCCGGAGGCGGGCCCGGCCCGGCCGACGCGCGCCACGGCACCGGCCCCCGCCGCGCCCGCGCCGACCGGGAACGCCGGCGCCGGGGACCCGTCGGCGCCCTGGCCGTTCACCGGCAGGGACCAGGAGCTGAACCGCCTGGCGACGGCGGCGGCCGGGGCCCTCACCGGCCACGGGCACGTGGTGTCCGTGCTCGGCCCCGCCGGGGTCGGCAAGACCCGCCTGCTGATGGAGCTCGCCCCACGCCTGGAGGCCGCGGACGAGCACCTCGAAGTGGTCTGGAGCCACTGCTTCCCCGGCGAGGGCGTCCCGCCCTACTGGCTGTGGACACAGGTCCTGCGCAGGCTGTCGGCCACCCGGCCGGACGCCTTCCGCGCGGCGACGGCGCCGTTCGGCGCGCTGCTCGCCCCGCTGATGCCCGAGCAGTCGGCCGGGCCGGGCGGCCCGCAGGGCGCCGAGGTCGACTGGGCCCAGGCCCGGTTCCTCACCCACGACGCGGTCTGCGAGGTCCTGCTGGCCCTGGCCGCGGAGCGTCCGCTGGTGCTGCTCCTGGAGGACCTGCACTGGGCGGACACCGCCTCCCTGGACCTGCTCAGGCTGCTCGGCGTCCGCCGCCTGGGCCACCCGCTGAGCGTCGTGCTGACCGCCCGTGACTTCGAGATCGAGTCCGACGCCACGATGCGCCGGCTGCTGGCCGAGGTGGTCCGCGGCCCCCGGAGCGAGGCCCTGCGGCTCGACGGACTGCCCCGGCAGGCCGTCGCGGCCCTGGTCGAGGCGCAGGCCGGCCCGGGCGTGGGCGCGGAGGTCGTGGAGGCGCTGCACCGGCGGAGCAAGGGCAACCCCTACTTCGTCATGCAGCTCCTCTCCCTCCTCGGCGACGTCCGGCACCTGCACGACCCCGGTGCCTCGGCCGTCCTCCTCGCCCGGGTCCCGACGGGCGTCCGCGAGGCGCTGCGGCAGCGGTTCGCCGCACTGCCCGAGCCGGTCATGCGGGTGCTGCGGCTGTGCGCGGTCATCGGCGCCGAGGTGGACACGGACCTGCTGCGCCGCACCGCCACCGAGGACGAACCGGTCGCCGAGGCGCTGGAGTCGGCCATCCAGGCCGGGCTGCTCGGGGAGGACCCGCACCACCCGGGCAGGCTGCACTTCGCCCACGCGCTGGTGCAGGAGACGCTCGCCGAGGAGCCGGCCCGCGAGGAGCGGCACCAGCTGCACGCGCGGGTCGCCGAAGCCTTGTGCGCCCGCGGGCGCGGACAGATGGGCGCCGAGGAGATCGAGCGGGTGGCCCACCACTCCTGGAACGCCAAGGACGCGCTGGCGCCCGGGGAGACGCTGCCCCGGCTGCTGCGCGCCGCCGAACAGGCCGAGCACCACCTGGCGTACGAGCAGGTCGAGACCTGGCTGCGGCGGGCGGTGCACCTGGCCGGCTTCCTGCCCGCCGACGACCCCTCGGCCCCGGGCCTGGAGCAGCGGCTGCACATCCAGCTCGGGCAGGTGCTGGCCACCGTCCGCGGCTACGGCGACGCCGAGGCCGAGGCGGCGCTGGGCCGGGGCCGCGCCCTGAGCGCGGTCACGCACAGCCCCGAGGACCCGTCGGTGCTGTGGGCGCTGTGCGCGGCGCTCCTGGTCACCGGCCGCTACGACGACTCCCGGCAGTTCTCCGGACTGCTGCGGGACCTCGCCGGGCGCACCCGGCAGCCGGTGGCGGTGCTCGGCGCGGCGTACGGGGAGGGCATCGTGCTGCACGTGCGCGGCCGGCTGCCCGAGGCGCTGGCGGAGCTGGAGCACAGTGTCGAGATGGCGGATCGTTTCGCAAGGGAGGGTCACTCGCTGGCCCGGACGTTCCAGCACGACCCGCGCGTCTCGTGCCGCTCGTACGACACGTTCACCCACTGGCTCCTGGGCGACCGGCGGACGGCGGCCGAGCGCCGCCGCGAGCTGCTGCGCCTGACCGACTACGAGAGCAGGCCCTCGGACCGGGCCTTCGCGCTGTACGTGGACGCCGTCGTGGCCGCCTGGGAGGGCGACGTCGACACGGCGCTCGCCTCCGGCGGCGAGGGGGCCCGGGTGGCGGCCGAGCACGGGCTGCTCTACTGGAAGGCGATGCTGAACCTGCCCGCCGGATGGGCCCTGACGCACTCCGGCCGCGAGGAGGAGGGCCTGGCTCTGATGGGCACGTCGCTGGACGAGCTGTGTCCGTCCCGGACGCATCTGCGCCTCCCGCTGCACCTGGGGCTGCTGGGGCAGGCGCAGTTCCACGCCGGGCGCCGGGAGGAGGCGACGGAGACGCTCCGCAGGATGCTCGCCGCCGTCGAACACCGCCGCGAGTACGTATACCTCGACCCGGCCTTGCCCGCCACCCGCCTGCTGCACGAACTGGTGGGCCGGGGCGCGGCGGAGGCGGTGCTGACGAGGTGCTGAGCAAGACGCGCCCGTGCCGCCCCGCACGGGCTCGTACGGGGGTGGCGGCGCCGAAGGCGCGACTATCCTCGCATTCACTCTCGGTCACTACCGGGTTGTCACGCTGAGCGGTTCCCAACGCAGCTGACACTCCATCAGTCCACCGATCACACGAGGAGTCCCCGTGAAGATGCTCATCAACACCCCCGAGACCGTCGTCGCCGACGCCCTGCGCGGCATGGCGCTCGCGCATCCCGAGTTGGCCGTCGACGTCGAGGGGCGGATCGTCGTGCGGCGGGACGCGCCCGTCGCGGGGAAGGTGGGGCTGGTTTCGGGGGGCGGGTCCGGGCATGAGCCGTTGCACGGTGGGTTCGTGGGGCACGGGATGCTGGATGCCGCGTGCCCCGGTGAGGTCTTCACCTCGCCCGTGCCGGATCAGATGGTGCGCGCGGCGGCCGCCGTGGACAGCGGCCGGGGCGTGCTGTTCATCGTGAAGAACTACACCGGCGACGTCCTCAACTTCAACATGGCCGCCGAGCTGGCCGAGGACGAGGGCATCCAGGTCGCCAGCGTGCTCGTCAACGACGACGTCGCGGTGACGGACAGCCTCTTCACGGCCGGCCGCCGGGGCACCGGTGCCACTCTTTTCGTCGAGAAGATCGCGGGCGCGGCGGCCGAGGAGGGGGCGCCGCTGGAGCGGGTGGAGGCCCTGGCCCGGCGGGTGAACGAGTCCTCGCGCAGCTTCGGCGTGGCCCTCGGTGCCTGTACGACCCCGGCCAAGGGGAGCCCCACCTTCGACCTCCCGGCCGGGGAGCTGGAGCTGGGGGTCGGCATCCACGGTGAGCCCGGCCGGGAGCGGCGGGCGATGATGACGTCCGGCGAGATCGCGGACTTCGCCGTGGACGCGGTGCTGACGGACCTGCGGCCGACCGGCCCGGTGCTGCTGCTGGTCAACGGGGCCGGGGCGACCCCGCTGCTGGAGCTGTACGGCTTCACCGCGGAGGTCCACCGGGTGCTGGCCGAGCGGGGCGTGACGGTCGCCCGCACGCTGGTGGGCGACTACGTCACGTCCCTCGACATGGCGGGCGCGTCGGTGACGCTGTGCCAGGCGGACGAGGAGCTGCTCCGGCTGTGGGACGCGCCGGTGCAGACCCCGGGCCTCCGCTGGGGACGCTGAACCCTCCCCTTCACCGGCCCCTCTACTCCTGCAGGACGACCCTCCCGAGCAGCGTCGTGGCCAGGGCGAAGTGGTCGGCGTGGACGAGCCGGTGGCCGACCGGCAGCGCGGTGCCGCCCGCGGTGACCGTGCCGGTGGCCGTGGTCCGGTCGGTCAGGTAGGTCTCGTACTCCTCAATCCGGAGCCGGAAAGAGGACAGCTGCGGGAGCCGGGGAGCGGGCGGGGTCAGGTCGCCGGTCCAGGCGAAGCCGGTGCCGCGGGCGACGCAGGTGAGTTCGAGTGCGGCGCCGGTGTCGGCCCAGTCGAGGTCGCCGCCGGTCAGCGGGCGCTGCTGGACGGAGACGACGACACGGCGGCTCGCGGCCATGCCCGGCTGCCCGGCACCGGCCCGCTTGCCGACGGCGTTCACGGTGGCGGGCCCGCTCAGCTCGATCCGGAACTGGCCGCTCGCCGTCATGGCCGCGCTGACCGTACGGTCGGGCACCAGCTGGCCGAATTCGCCGAGGACCACCTTGGACAGGTGGAGCGGGGCGACGGAGTACGGCTGGTAGCGGGCGAGCGCGGGCCGCAGATAGGGGAAGTAGGCGGTGTCGTCGGCGGATTGGCCCAGGTCGACGTCGATGTCGCAGTACCACAGCCGCTGCCGCTGGTCGAAGACCGGGGTGAAGGCGACGACCGTGACGGAGGCCGGGGCCCCGGCGACGAGCTCGGCCGTCGGCACGCCGGTGGCGCTGAGGGTGGCGTTCGGGAAGTGGGCCGGGGTGAGGTGGGGCAGGACAGTCGCGTCCGCTCCCACCGGGTCGGCGGCGCGCCGGGTGACGAGCTCGTCCGGCAGGTCGGTGCCGGGGTCGAGCACGAGGGCGAGGAGTTCGTCGTCGCCCGAGGAGAACCAGGGGCGTTCGAGGTAGACGCGGACTCCGGCGCGCCGCCGGATCCGGGTCACCCGGTGCTGTCCGTGGTCGACGGAGCTCTCCCAGCGGAAGGTGGGGACGAGGTGGCTGACCACGGGCGGTTCGGGCCGGCGC
Organism: Streptoverticillium olivoreticuli subsp. olivoreticuli; assembly: GCF_003391135.1. GTDB lineage: Bacteria > Actinomycetota > Actinomycetes > Streptomycetales > Streptomycetaceae > Streptomyces > Streptomyces blastmyceticus. The sequence continues at coordinate 1,711,600 of NZ_CP031455.1, forward strand.
GAGCTGGGGACGGGCCAGCCCCCGCCGGTCGGACCCGCGCCGGCGGGCCCGGTCCTGGTGATGAGCTCGGGCCGGTCGGTGATCGCCGGGTGGAAGTACTCGCGGAAGCGGGTGGTGGCGGTGGGGGTGTAGGTGATGTTGCGGTGCCGGGTGTCCCGGAATTCATGGCGGATCCCGGCCAGGGAGTGCTGGTCCTGCCAGGGCTGGAGGGTGAGGTCACCGGCGTGGGCGTGGCCGGTGACCTGCTCGGGCGCGTCCTGGGTGATGTCGTCGGACCACTCGGTCCAGGTGGCGTCGACGTCGATCCGGCCGGTGCTCTTCGCGTGTGACGTCACGCTGCCGACGAGGTCGGTGAAGGTCTCCTCGGCCGCGCGGAGGAAGGCCAGGTCGCTCAGCACCGGTCGTTCCAGGGGCTTTTCGACGGCGTGGACGAGGGTGAGCTCCACCCAGGGGGTGATCATCCAGTTCTCGCCGGCGGCGGAGGCCGCGGTCAGCTCGTCCTTCTTCTGCTGCGGCAGCCCGGTGACGGGGTCGTTCCACAGCGGGGAGCCGGTGAGGAGCTGCCAGGCGCGGAAGACGTCGAGGTCGGCGGCGTCGATCCGGCAGCTCATCCGGACGGTGGCGACCTCGGCCTTGGGCAGGTACACGGTCAACTGGCGGCCGAGCAGCGGCCAGTCGGGCCGTCCGGTGCCCTCCTCGATCCGCAGTCGCAGGGGCTGCGCCTGCGGCCAGGGGCCGGGGAAGTCGTAGGTCTCGTTGGGGTCCGCGCCGGGCAGCCCGCGGAAGGAGACGCCACGGGCCAGGACGTCGGGCAGATAGGGCAGGAGCAGCTGGGCCGCGTCGTGGACGACGTACTCGCCCTGCTTGAGCCCGTCGCCGCGTGACACGGGGAGTTCGGTGGGCGGTTCGGTGTCGTGCGGGTTGTGCTTGGCGACGTGGATCTCGCCGAAGAACTTGAGGTCGCGGGTCAGGCTCGGGTTCTCCGGGAAGCTGACGAGGGTGTCGAGGTAGGTGCCGGCCTCGCGGGACGCCGACGCGAAGTACTGGTGGCGCGCTCCGGCCGAGGTGCCGGGGCCGAAGGCGGCGTCGTACATCCCGTGCTGCTCGGCCATCTGGAGGGCGGTCTTCGGGGGGCTGACGTGGCGTTCGTCGAAGGGGCGGTAGCGCCGGTCGAGCCCGTCGGCGGGTGAGTGCTGCTCGTGGTCGGGGACCTCGGCGTTCCTGCGCAGCGCCCAGAGGACCGGTGGGACGGGGGTGCCGTCGTCCTCGACGGTGGAGCGGACGACGAGCCGTGGCTCCGACTCGCCCTCCAGGAAGGGCCACCGGGGCACGATGACGGGTGGTGGTACGGGCTCCCACCGGCTGTAGGTGAGGGGGGCCGTCACGGTGCCCTCGGCGCCGGCGGGGTCGGTGTCGGGGCCGAGGCTGTTCCCTGCGAGGTCGGTGAGGCGGGCGCGCAGCCGGTAGGTGCGGCGGTAGCGCAGCGCGGGCAGGGTGCCGGTGGTGGGCCGGAACCGGGCGTCGAGGGGGAAGTCCGCCGAGACCTCGGGGTCGGAGATCTGCGGCCGGTCGTCGAGGCCGATGGTCCGGCCGGGCGGCGGGGCCGCGAGGGACCAGCCGTGCCAGCCGAACAGCGCCTGGTGGACGTAGAGCTGGTCGGCGTGGACCTTGTCCTGGGTGACCGCGCTGGCTTTGACGTGTCCTTCGTCGGGGGCCACGGTCAGCGGGACGGGTGCCTGTCCGGGCCGTCGCAGGGCGTAGCTGCCGGTCCGTGCGCACAGCGGGTGCCAGGCGGTGATGCGGCCCGTGGCGTCGTCGACGACGCCGACGTCGACGCGGTAGCCGCGGACGAGGTGCGAGGCGTCGAGCAGGGCGGCGGGGACCGCGGTGCCGGGTCCGGGCCCGGGGCCGACGCCCGCGGCGTGCCGGGCGTCGTCCTCCATCTGCCGGGCGAGCGAGGCGTCGCGGCCTTCGTACAGGACGGTGATCCCGGCGCCGTGCAGCGCGGGCAGGGCGGTGACGTCGGAGGCGACGGAGCCGGGCCCGGTGGGATCGGCCGGGCCGATCTGTGTCTGTCCGACGATCCGGGCGAATTCGACGAACTTCATCGCCGCGCCGTCCACGTCGAGGTCGGTGACGTGCACGGCGTCGGTGCCGAGCCCGAGCATCCGGCGGCCGTACGGGCCGGTGTCCTCCGCGTACGCCTCGCAGCGGGCGCCCGCGACGTAGCGCAGCCTGGTCCAGGGCCGCAGGCTCTCGTCGGTGTTGAGCCGCCCTTGGGGGGCGGTGAAGGTCACGCGTGCCTGCCACTGGTCGGCGAGGCCCGGTGGCGGTGTGACGAGCAGGTCGAGGGCGAGGCCGAAGCGGCGCAGCAGTTCGGGGTGGTCCGCGAGGAGGGCGCAGGCGCCGTGGAAGTCGAGGTCGGGGCGCTGCGGCGGGTCGGGGGTGGCGGCGGTCCGGTCGCCGGGGGCCGCTGTGGCGGGCCGCCGGTCGTAGAAGCGGTACAGCTCGGCGAAGTTGAGCATGGCGCTGTCGCCCCGGTAGTCGGGGGTGGAGCGGTCCATGCAGCGGGGCCGGTAGGGGTTGGGGCTGCCGCCGGTCGCGGCGGGGCCACCGCCGCCGGTCGTGCCCTGGATGAGCCGGTCGAGCCGCCCGTAGGTCGATTCGACGGCTCTGGCGAGGGTCCTGATGCGCTCGTTGAGGGGGACGAGGAGGTCGAAGAGGTCGGGGAGGTCCCAGGTGGGCGGTGGGGTGGGTGTGCCTTCGGCGCGGCCCTCGCCGCCGCTGCCGCTGCCGGGGAAGGCCCTGCTGCGGGCGGTGGTCGTCACGGCGACCTGGTAGAGGTTGCCGATCTGTCCGTGGACGGCCTTGCTGGGGAAGGAGCGGAGCGTCGGGGGGACGCCCTGGGCGAGGGCGGTGGGCCGGGTGGGGTCCGTCACCTTGGTGTCGCGGTGGAAGAGCTGCTGCCACAGGGTGCTGTCGGGCGGCGGGTAGCGGTCCGTGCGGGGCTCGGTGGGCACGGCGGTGCCGGTGCCGCCGCCGGGTGGGGCGAACTCCACCTGGAGCGCCTTGGCGTAGGTGGCGAGGGTCGTCGGCCAGTCGAGGAAGCCGGCGAAGTCGTTCAGCGTGGTTCCTCCGGTCAGGCGCGGGCTGACCAGCACGGTCAGCCGGAGCTTGCCCTGGGCGCTCACCCCGTCGGGCAGTACGGTCCACCGGATCGTCTCGGGCATGGCTCAGCTCACCTCCGCGAAAGCGGTGCAGTATTCGTCGACGGGAACGCGCGTGTCGCCGGTCACCGGGTCGGTGTAGGGCGCCATCATCTCGGCGAAGGTGGGCGGCCGTACGGGGTCCGCCGCACCGGGGAGGGCTGCGAGGGAGGTGGGGCCGGAGCCCACGAACCGCTTCTCGCACTCGATGGTCACCGACTGCGACCAGAAGCCGATGTGGACGCTGATGGTGATCCGCGCCCGGCCGAAGACCGTGTGGGTGCCCATGTCCCAGGTGAGTTCGAGGTAGAGCTCCACCGAGGCGGAGACGATGCCGAGGACGTCGACCTCGCCGCGGGCCCGGAAGTATCCGGTGAGCCGGGACTCCCCGGTGTCGATCTCCAGCCGGTAGTAGATGCCCGCCATCACCGACAGACTGCCACTGGCGACACCGAAGTTCATGGACAGGGCGGCGCCGAACTCCAGCGCCGCTTCGAGCACCGCGATGCGCTGCGGGGTGAGGACGATCCCGAAGAATCCGCCGCCGCCGAGCAGGGAGACGGTGAGCCGGAAGGGCGCCTGCCGGGTACAGAAGGAGAAGCCGGCCTCCATCGACCGGCCGACGAAGGGCAGGTCGAGGGAGGCGTCGAGGCGGAGGTTCTCCAGGCTGAACACGCCGATCGCGAGGTTGGGCAGCGGCAGTCCGTACGAGGCGACGATGCCGGAGGGGGTGACCTGGATGCCGGGCGGGTCGCTGAACCCGTCGAGGGGGATGAGCCGGCGCAGGGTTTCCACGAAGGACAGCGGGCCGATGAAGTGGACGCCCTTGAAGGCGACGTCGACGTCGAGCTTCTTGCCGGCCCGGGCGGTGAAGCGGATGTGCTCGAAGTCGAGTTCGAGGGCGTTGAAGCCGGGCACGAGGAAGAGCTTGAACTTCTCCAGGGTGCAGGTGACGTCGGCTCCGGAGGACAGGTCGGGGCGCAGCGACCCGCGGAGGTCGACGACGACGGAGAACCGTCCGTCGGGGTCGGGGACGAAGACCGGGCCGCTGACTCCGTGCGGTGTCCAGGACTGGATCTGCGGGTTCCACTCCAGCCGGGCGTTGACGGTCTCGGGGAGTTTCGCGGCGTTCGCGGCCTTCTCCACGGCCTGGCGCAGGGAGAGCACTTGTCCGGCGGCGTTGTTCCAGGTGGCGACCTGCTGCTGGACGCGGGAGAGCAGGGCGCGGACGCCGGGGTCGGCGCCGGGAGGAAGGGTGTTGAGCAGGTTGGTGAGGGCCGCGGAGAAGGCGTCGAAGGCGCGGTCGACGTCCTGCATGGTGAGCGGGCCCTGCGCTCCGGCGAGGCGTTGGGCGAGGAAGTCGCCGACCGTGGTGACCAGGGCCTGGGCGGTGTCGGCGACCTGTCGCGCGGCGGGCGGGTAGCGGTCGGCCTCGTTGAGGATCAGGCCGCGGATCCGGCTCAGGTCGGACAGGAAGCCGGTGACGGCGTTGACGGTCTCGGTGAAGAAGTTGGGCACCTTCAGGGGCTGGTCGAGTCCGGCGGGCTTGATGAGCTCGGCGAGGGGGACGACGCCCAGCAGATTGGCGCCCAGCAGCCCGAGGACGTCGGAGACGTGGAAGAAGTCGGTGGGTTCGAACGTGCCGTCGGCGATCTTCGCGAGCGCGTCGGCGCCGGCGGCCGCGACGCCGGAGACCGGTCCGGTCCTGCGGGAGAGCCCGGCCACGTCGAAGCTGGGTGCCACCAGTCCGCCGGAACGGTCGCTCCGGCTGTTGAAGTTCATGGTGAGCGGGTTGTGCGGGTCGGTGAGCAGGCTGAGGAAGACCTCGCCCTTGTTGGCCGTGCGCGCGCCCTGGGTGACCTGCTGGAAGGCGGACAGGGCATAGCGCTCGGCGTAGCGGACGGGCACGGTGGTGTTCGCACCGGTGAGGTGGCCGACGGCGGGCACGGTGACGTTCGCCCAGCGGAGCTGGGGGATGAACGCGGCCTCGCCCGGGTGCGCCGGGTCCTGCTGGGCCAGGGCCGGTGGCGCGGCCATGCCCCACACCAGGTGGGCGACGTCGAGGCGGGTGTCGTCGGGTTTGGCGCTGGGCGCGAGCGCCACGGACTGGCCGAGCAGGGCGGCGCTGGTCCGCGGGGGCGGGTCGACCTGGAGGGTGGCGGCCAGGGGGTGCCGGGGGTCCTCGTTGTTGTAATCGTTGACGACCGTGGTGAGTGCGGCGCCGGTGGCGAGGGTGTCGGGGACGAACTTCAGCGGAGTGCGGAATTCCACGGTCCGCCCGTCGTGGTCCACCGCGGTGGCCTTGAACCGGAACGGGGTCTCGGCGCGGGTGGCGGGGAAGAACGCCTCGATGCCGGGTGGTACGTCCGTGAGGTCGGGCGTGACGAGGGTGTCGAGGTGGACGTGGGTGAACGGGAAGAGGACGTTGGTCAGTTCACCGGTGTCGCCGGGTCCGGCCGGGAGGGGGCGGCCGGGGTCGTAGCTACGCAGCGGCTGGCGGACGACGATGAAGAACCGCTGGGAGAGATAGGCGGCGCGCGGGTCGCCGAAGGTGCGCTCGGTGACCTTGACGAGGTTGGCCCGGTGGCCGAAGGGGCAGAGGAAGCCCGCGTACATCACCCTGACGTAGTGGTCCCTGCCGAGTGCGGCACGGTGCCGCCACTCGGTGAGCGGGATTCCGGTGGGCCGCTCGGGCCACTCCCCCAGGCTGTCGAGCCAGCCGCCCATGGCCGACAGCATCAGCTTGTCGACGGCGATCGGCACCGGCACATAGGGCTTCGCCCCGGGGGTGGTGAGCCCGGCGCCGGAGGTGAGGTCGACGATCCATCCGCGGTCCTGCGCGGTCAGCGGCTGCCGGAAGTCGGCGGGGGCGCCGGGGTCGGTGGCGCGGTCGCGGTTCCACACGGCGCGCGCGGTGGTGCCGGTCGACCGGGTGTGCCAGAGCTCGACCCGCTCGCCGGCCGCGGGGTCGGCGACGGTTCCCCGGTGGCTCCACCGCGCCTTCTGGGTGGGGGAAAGGTAGAGCCGGTAGGGCAGTTCGACGCCGGTGAAGGGGTGGGCGGGGTCGGCCAGGGGGTCCTGGGGGCCACCGGTGGCGGTGGCGGCTCTCGCGATGACCGCTCCGGCCGCCGCGGCCGCCGAGAGGGCGGCCTCGACCCCGTAGCGCGCGCTCAGCTCGGCGGTGGTGCGCAGGAGGCGCACGAGGGAGGTGGCCCGGGCGGTGGGGTCACCGGTGCCGTCGGGGGCGGGCCCCGGGAGCCGGAGGGCGCCGACGGGGGCGGTGTCCGGTTCGCGGGCGGCGTCGACGACCCTGAGCGGCAGCCGTCCCATCGCGTCGAGCAGCCCGCCTTCGTCGTAGTCGATGACGTCCTGCGCGCCGACTTCGAAGACGAGCACGCTTTTGCCGCTGATGAGGGATTCGACGGGCAAGTCTTTTGGTTCGGTGGGAAGTTCCGCGTCGAATGCCTGCTCCACCACGTGCTGCGGTCCGAAGGTGACGACGAGGAGGGCGTCCGCCTGGGGATCCGCCCGGACCAGCCGCCGTGGCCCGAGTCCGCCCTGGAACTCCAGGCCGGGGAAAGTGAAGGTGAGGTCCAGCAAATCGGTGCCGCGCAGGACCCGAATCGGAGCCGGTGTGCTCATGACGCCCCCGCATGCTGTCGCGTTCGCGGTGCTCGGAAGGGAATTCCCGGTACGGACGGAACGCCGGACCGGGCCCGGGCGACCACTCTCCCCCCTACCCCGGACGGCCCACAACCAATTAGGCCGAACGGGTGGGAGCCCCGGTTTCGAATTGCGTTCACGACCGGGCATTCCAACGCCCTGCGGGAGCGGCCGGGTGCCTGCCAGACTGGGCGCACCGCGACGGAGCCACAGTGAGCAGGAGTTGGTGGTCAGTGAGCGACAGGCGGAAGCGCCCCTACACGAAGGACGAAGTGCTCCACGGCGTGGCACTGATCAAGGCGCATCTCGCGGAGGACATGGACGCCATCGCCGCCCTCCAGGGTCTGGACGAGGACGAGCGGTCGGCGCGGGAGACGGCGCGGGCCATGTTCGCGCTGGCCCACATCATTGTTTATGGGGCCGTCATCCCGCAGATGTGGGTCGTCAAGAAGGACTTCACATACGGCAACACCGGCAATGTGCCGGAACTCGCCCTGGCCCTGCTCTTCGTCGAGCGGATCGAGCAGCGGGTGGAGCTCGCCCATGTGCATCCTGTGGTGGGCGCGCTCTCGGCGGGCGATGTCATGGGGCTGATCGTGGAGTGTCTGGGGACGAAAATGGAGGACGTCCCGGCTTTCCTCGACGCCGTACGGGAACAGACGCTGCGCACCATGGCGCCGTGAACGCCCGCAGGGTCAGCCGAAGCGGCAGATGCCGCCCGTGCCCTGCGCGGGGGCGCCGGGGGTGTCCGGCTCCAGGATGCGTACGTCGGCGCCGGTGAGCAGCGCGGAGCGGACGGCGACATCGGCCAGGCGGCCGCTGACGAGCGGGCCGCCGCCGTTGGGCACGAAGTCCTCGTGGCGTTCGTAGACGTCCGTGGGCGCGGTCCCGAACCAGGCCGTGCGGGAGTCCCGGGGGTCGTCGGTGACGGCCAGGGTGCCCACCCTGCCCGCGGCCAGTGCCTCCAGGGTCTCGTGCACGCCTTCCACGGCGTGGCCGCCCGGCGCGCGCTCCTCGTCGAGGCGGCGCAGCAGTTCGGCGGTCTCCTCCCGGGCGGCCGCGGACGCCTCGGCCGCCACCTGGGCCGCGCGCTCGCCGCCGGAGCCGTCCTCGCTGCGGCTGCCGCTGACCTGGCCGATGGCCACGTCGCGCCGGACCCGGGACGGCAGGTGCTTGGTCAGGTACTGCCGGGCCCGTACGTCGCCGGCGAGCAGGAGGAGGCGGGCGGAGACCTCGCCCAGGGCCTCGGCCACGGCGTCGGCGACCGCGGTGGCGTTGTGCTCCCAGGAGTCCTCGGCCCGGTGCTGGAAGCGCATCTGGGGCAGCCCTGAGCTCCGCCCGATCTCGTCGTCGGGGCCGGTGACCGTGCGGCGTACGGGCTCGGTGGAGCCCTCCGCGTACAGCAGCAGGTCGGCTCCGGAGCGGTCCACGACGACGACCACGTGGGCCGGGTGGTCCTGGCGCCACTCCATCAGGGGCAGCAGGTGCGGGAGGGGCCCGGACACGGCGAGGTCGCCGTGCCCGCCGCCGGGCAGCTCGACGACGTGCCGCACCTTGCCCTCCGCCGCGAAGGCGGCCAGCACCCCGGTGCCCGGCAGCCGGTCCATGACCTCGGCGGTGAGCGCGTCAAGGGTGGCCGGGGCGGCTCCCTCCTCGGCCAGCCGTCCGGTCAGGCCACGCCACCGGGACTGGGCCGCCTGTGCCAGCTGGGGTCGCGCCTCGCGGTCGAAGTACACCGACAGGAAGGGGCCCGGCGCCTGCAGCAGGTCGCGCAGCGTGCCGGTGTCGGTGGCTGTGGCAGTGGTCATGGGGTTCTCCTTCGACGGAACAGTGCCGTCCGCCCGGGGGCCGAAACCCCCGGGGCCCGTGGATCCGGTTACCCCTTCCAGGTGACCAGATGCGGCGGCATCGTGCCATCGGTGGAGCGGCCGCGCCGGGGAAGGCCGGGAGGGACGGCCTTCCCGGAGGCGGCGGGAACGGGGGCTCAGGCCTCCGGGTCCGCCCCGTGCCACACCGTGGTGATGTTGCAGAACTCGCGGATCCCGTGCCCCGACAGCTCCCGGCCGTAGCCGGAGCGCTTCACCCCGCCGAACGGCAGCGCGGGGTGCGAGGCGGTCATGCCGTTGAAGAAGACACCACCGGCCTCGATGTCCCGCGCGAAGCGCTCCTGCTCCCCCTTGTCACGGGTCCAGACATTGGAGCTCAGCCCGAAGGGGGTGTCGTTGGCGAGCTCCACCGCCTCGTCGAGCCCGCCCGCCCGGTAGAGCGTCGCCACCGGTCCGAACGCCTCCTCGTGGTGGATCCGCATCCCGGGGGTGATCCCGGCGAGGACCGTCGGTTCGTAGAACCAGCCCTCGTCCAGCCCCTTCGGCCGGCCGCCGCCGCACAGTGCCGTGGCGCCGCGGCGCACCGCGTCGTCGACGAGCTCCTCCAGGTCGGCCCGCCCCTGCTCGCTGGCGAGGGGGCCGACGTCGGTGGTGTCGGCCATGGGGTCACCGACGGTCAGCGCCGCCATGCGGGCCGTGAAGCGCTCGGCGAACTCGTCGTAGACGTCGGTGTGGACGATGAAGCGCTTGGCGGCGATGCAGGACTGCCCGTTGTTCTGCACGCGGGCGGTCACCGCGGTGCGCACGGCCCGGTCGAGGTCGGCCGACGGCATCACGACGTACGGGTCGCTGCCGCCGAGTTCGAGGACGGTCTTCTTGATCTCGTCGCCGGCGATCGCGGCCACGGACCGGCCCGCCGGTTCGCTCCCGGTGAGCGTCGCGGCGGCGACCCTGGGGTCGCGGAGGATGCCCTCGACGGCGCGGGAGCCCACGAGCAGCGTCTGGAAGCACCCTTCGGGATATCCGGCGCGGCGGAAGAGGTCCTCCAGATAGAGCGCGGTCTGCGGCACGTTGGAGGCGTGCTTGAGGAGGCCCACGTTGCCCGCCATCAGGGCGGGGGCCGCGAAGCGCACGACCTGCCACAGCGGGAAGTTCCACGGCATGACCGCGAGGACCGCGCCCAGGGGGCGGTAGTGGACCCGGGCGTGGGCCGCGCCGGAGTCCTTCACCTCGGTGTCGGAGGGGTATTCGTCGGCCAGCAGGATCTCGGCGTGCCCGGCGTACCAGCGCATCGCCTTCACGCACTTGGCCGCCTCGGCCCGGGCGGCTGCCAGGGGCTTGCCCATCTCGGTGGTCATGGTGCGGGCGATGCTCTCCTGGTCCTCCTCCAGGAGGTCCGCGGCACGGCTCATCAGCCGCGCCCGCTCGGGGAGGTCGGTGGTGCGGTAGCGCCGGAACGCCGAGACCGCGGCGGCCAGGCACCGCTCGATCCCCTCCGCCCCGAGCTCGTCGAAGGTCCTGAGCGTCTTGCCGTTCGCGGGGTTCACCGTCGCGATGGGCACGGTCGTCCGCCTCCTCCTGCTCCTCGTGCTCGATGCCTCGACCTTGCAGGGGTCCGCGCGGGCGCGCAAGACGTGATGCGGCCGGGCGCCACGGGCCCGGCCCGTACGGCGGGGTCGTCACGTGCTCAGCGGGGAGGCTGCTCCCGCGCCTCGTCGGGGGCGTGCGCCGGGCCGGGCAGCCGGGCCGGGCCCTCGATCGCGGGCCGCGGCACCGCGGCGGGCGCGCGGGGCAGCACCCGGGTGCGGTAGAGCCAGTTGACGGCCACGGCCGACGTCAGCCCGAAGCCCACGCAGCACAGCCACGGCAGCCAGCGTCTGCCGGTGCAGTCGGCGAGATCCATCGCCCAGCCGACGACGGCGTTGCCACCGACCGCCGCCGTGCCCGACAGCATGTAGAAGAGCCCGAAGTACGTTCCGGTCAGCCGCTCGCGGCCGAACCGGGGGATGACCTCCATGGCCGACGGATAGGCGATCATGCCCCCGGCGTAGAGCAGCAGCGCACCGGTGATCATGACGGCGAGCCGGGCGATGCCCTGCCCGGGGCCGTCCGGCCGGGTCGTGGCGCAGACCAGCAGGGGCGGCACGAAGCCGGCCCCTATCAGGGCGATCCCGGCCCCCAGCCAGCGCGCGCCGCCGCCGCGCCGCTCCAGGGTTCTGGTGATCGGGAGTTGGAAGAGCAGGTGGACGACAGCGCCGGAGGCCAGCAGCAGCCCGGCCGCGCCGTCCCAGCCGGACACGGTGCGCGCGCCCTCGGGCAGCAGGACGAAGAGCTGGTTCTCCATGACGACCATGCCGGTGGCGGCGAGGGAGAAGCACAGGAACCGGCGGTTGCCGAGCACCTCGCGCCAGTCCGCGAGGACCGTCTCGGGCGCGTGGACGGCCTTGCGCGCCGGGAGGGTGAGTGCCTGGGCGATCGTCAGCAGGGTGAAGAAGCCGGACACGGCCAGCGCGCAGACCCTGATGTCCGCGAGGAACAGCAGGCTGCCGAGCAGGAGTCCGATCAGCCAGCCGCTGGTGGCGAAGACGTTGAGCAACGCGAACGCCTCGGCCTGGCGCTCCCCCATCTCCTGGGCGACGTAGGCGCGTACGGCCGGATAGAACATCGCCCCCGCCAGGCTGCTGAGCACGGAGGCGGCCAGCAGCAGGGGCAGGGAGTTCCCGAAGGCGAAGAGGGCGAAGCCCGCGGTCCGCAGGGCGCACCCGGTGACGATCACCGTGCGCGCGCCGAGCCGGTCGGCCGCGGTGCCGCCGACGACGAACAGCCCCTGCTGGCTGAGGTTCCGTACGGCGAGCACGAGTCCGACCAGGGCCGCCGACATCCCGAGATCCTGTTCCAAATACTTTGCGAGAAAGGGGATCAGGACGCAGAAGCCGATGTCGACGCCAAACTGATTGATGAATAGCAACCGCAATGCCAGAGGGAATTCCCGGACCGCCAGAAACATTCTCATGCGCGCCCCTGTACGGGCCCGACCGACAGGCGACCGCGGTCGGGGAAACAACCATGATTTCGGCCCGCTCACAGGCCGGGATGCCCCGGTGTACGGCTCGTCGGCTCGCTGTTCCGGTCAGTGGAAGGTCGCGTTCGACGACCTCGGGAAGCGGCCGATCATATGTTTTTGCGGTCCATCTGCGATGACCCCCGGCCGTTTCCTGACGGACACTTCGCCAGACACTTTAGCAAAGCAGATCCCTTGCCGACAGGGCTCGTTGGTGGGGCATTTGCTTTTGCGCGGCAGCACGGGAGGTGACGGCGCGGAGCGGCGCGCCCTCCCCCGCACCCCCTTTCGCGCCCCGGTCCGAGCCGCCGGGCGGACCCTGATTCCGCGGGCCGACCCGCATCCTTCGCCGCCCCGGATCGTCATACAGTCCCGGGGGCCGGGACGGACCGGCCCCGCGCTCGACTAGCGGAGGCGTTTCACGTGCTCACCCATACCGCCGCCGATCTGGCCGTCAATCCCCTGGACGCCTCCTCGTTGCTGGCGGCCTTCGGAGCACTCGGGATCGCCGTGGTGCTGTTCGCGGAGACGGGGTTGCTGATCGGCTTCTTCCTGCCCGGGGACTCGCTGTTGTTCACCGCCGGGCTGCTGGCGAGGGCGGGCGCGCACTCCGGTCCGCGCCTGGACCTGACGCAGGTGCTCATCGCCGCCGCCGTCGGGGCCCTGGCCGGGGCGCAGTGCGGATACGTCCTCGGGCGGCGGGGCGGCCGCACCCTGCTCGGCCGCTCCGGCAACCGCCGGCTGCACGAAGGGGCCGCGCGGGCCGAGGAATTGCTCGACCGGTACGGCCATGCCCGTGCGATCGTGCTGGCACGCTTCGTGCCGGTGGTCCGCACTGTCCTCAACCCGCTCGCGGGCGCCCTGGGCGTGGCGCCGCGCACGTTCACGCTCTGGCAGACGGCCGGCGGGCTGGTGTGGACGGTGGGTCTGGTCCTGGCGGGATACGGGCTGGGGTCGGCGGTCCCGAACGTCGACCGCTATCTCCTGCCCCTCGTCGGACTCGTCGTCGCACTGTCGCTGCTGCCGCTGGCGCTGGAACTGCTGCGCGCCCGCCGCACCGGCTGAGGCGACCTGGCGGAGCGCCTGGCCGGGACTCCCCAGGTGGATTCCCCTGATGAACTCGTGCGACTGCTGGGGAAGTTCGCCATTTCTGTGTTCTTGTCAGTGATCCGCTCGGTGTGGATAGTTGGAGGTGGTTGCTGGACTTCGAGCGGAGGATGGCATGGAGCGTCGCCTGGGCGCGCACGAGATGGCGATCTTCCGAAGCGGCGGTCGTGTGCTCGTGACCTGTGAGCTCGAGGGGGGCATCGACCATGGGCTGCTCGCCGAATCGCTGCGGATCCTGACCGAGTTCCACCCTGTTCTCCTCGGCAGGTTCGTCCCTGACCAGGAGTCCTGCGTCGTCCGGGACGGTGACCCCGGCACGCAGAGGGTGAAGATCGAGAAGTTCACGGATCTGCAGCAGGAACTGCAGGTGGTCCAGGACTGGTCGGCCGGCCCGCTGCTGCGGGTGGCCGTCTCCGAGGGCGATCCGCGCAGCACGGTGGCGCTGAGCATGCCGCGGGCCGTGGTGGACGGCGCGGCCTACGTCGCCCTGTACAAGAGGTTGTGGTCCATCTACACAGACCTGTCGCTCGGCAAGACCGTTCCGACGCACCTCATCGCGGGTGGGCTGGCCTCGCCCTCGCTCGACGACCGCGTCCAGGAGGGGTTCACCGAAGAGGAGTTGTCGGACTTCCTGACGTCCAGGGCCACCCAGCGCGAAGCCGTCCCGTCGGTGCTGTCCGTTCGTGGCCGCGAGCCCGGGACCTTCGGTGTCGTACGGCTCGAGCTCGACGCACAACGCACGCGGCGGTTCGTCGACTACGCCCATGCTGCCGGCCTGACCGTGCACAGCCTGATATGCGGGGTCCTGCTGACCGGGGCACGGGCCTTCCTCCCACCATCGTCGGGGCCGATCACTCTGGCCTGTGTCTCGGCGGTCGACCTGCGCTCACGGATCTCTCCACCCATCGAACCGGAAAGTGTGCAGTCGTCCGCTTCTTCCAGCACGATTACGCTGGAGGTTTCCGAGTCGCCCGACCCGGTGGAGCTGGGACGGTCGGTGTCGGAGAAACTGCGGGCCGACCTCGCCGCACGGGTTCCCGACCTCGATGTCGCCACGATCCCCCGCCTGACCGACGAGACGGTCCCGCGCCTGCCCACTCTGATCGTCACCAACCTCCACAAGATCCCGCATCCGACTCTGCCCACGGGCCTGACGGTGTCCGGGTGGAGGATTCTCCCGTTGGTGGACATGCCGGTCCCGTTGGCGACCGTCACCCGGTTCGGCGACCGACTCGCGATCGACCTCCCCTACCCTCGCCGCTGGTACGACGACGAAACGATGCGCCAGTTCATCTCGGTCGCTTCCGGGGTCTTCGACGAAGTCCTCGCCCGACAGGCCGCCCAGGCGTAGCCGACCCGCCCCGGGCACACGTGCCGCGCGGAACCCCGCGGTTCACGGCCCTGGCGTCCCCGCTGCCATCCGGCCGTCGCGGCCTCTCCTGGAGCCCGGCGCGGCCGTCGTCATCTCGGCTCTGTGCCTGACGAGTTGGGCAGCCGACGCGGCGGGGATCCAGGGCGAGGAGTGGCCGATTCCTGACACTCGCCATGAGTGTCCAGTCACAGCGAGAACACACATCAGCCATTGCGGACCCACTAATTCTCGCCATCATGGGCAGCGCCCCCGCTCTCGCCGACCGCCCCCGGGCGGATGGGGCACGCCCCTCGGCCCACCACTCCCGCCATGGCGTGAACACGCGGGTCGCCACCAGCACATACCGACGCATCGGTCTGATTCCGGCGGTCCGGTCGGTCGCGGCCGCGCCCCGCATGCCGCCCGCGGCCCTACGACTCCTCGCCGCGGCCGAAATAGGCCCTGCGGACCGCCCGCTTCACCGCCCACGCCCGCATCGCGGACCCATTTCACCCGGGGCCCACGGAATTCAACAGGGCCACCCATCGCCCGAAACAAGGAGCCATTAGCATCCCGCACCACCCGCAAGAGGCCCGACCCTTACGCCAAGCCGCCAGGTCACCCGGCATTTCACGGTTCCACGCAGGCCCGGCGTCGGCCATTGGGCGACATGTCTCCGAATTGGATCTTCTACGCTTTCGTGGCTCTTGTGCCATTAAGTCGCCGCCCCGGATCGGAATTCGAACAAATGGACTGTCTCATTCCGTCCGGGTATCGTCTTTACGCCATTGCCCTCGGCACTTCAGCCTTGCATCATCGATGCGTGGGGCAATGATCTCCGGAACCTCTTCGGGTTCGACGCTTCCGTCCGGCGGAGAACCGGCCCTTGGAGGATCGCTGTCGCTTCAAGCAACGCTGTGAGTAATTACCGCATCCTGTTGGCGAGCGTCTCGAGTGCGACACGCACCGAACAGGCGACACGGGCCGAGCACGTCGGCCGGGCCGAGCCGTACGCCGCGTAGATGCGACCACGCGCCACGGGTGGTCAACGACGATCACGAAGCGCCTCGCCGTGCTGTCGCCGCGAGGAGCCCGATGATGCGGTGGCATCGTTATCAGAGCTTCTGACGAAGGGAAAGACCATGTCCGCCTCCTCTCTCTCTGATACGTCGGATCCCTGGACACGACGCCTCCGGCCGCGTCGCGCACCGCCCGTCCGCAACGACGGTCGGCAGGACATGGCAGACGTCGTCTCCACAGCTCTCGCGGACGCCGCACGGCAAGGGGAAACACTTAGGGGGAACGCTCAGTGAGGTACGAAATACTGGGGCCGCTCCGGGTCACGGACGGCACCAAGAGCATGAGCATCAGCGCACACAAAGTGGAGATCGTCCTCTCCGTCCTGCTCATCCGCGCCGACCAGGTGGTCTCGCCGGAGCAGCTGATGGCGGAGATCTGGGGAGAGGACCTGCCGCGGCGCGCGACCGCGGGACTCCATGTGTACATTTCCCAGCTGCGCAAGTTCCTCAAGACGCTGGGCGCGGTCGGCAACCCCGTCGAGACCCGTGCGCCCGGGTATGTGCTGCGCAAGGGCGACGACGAGATCGACGCCCATGTCTTCCTGCAACTCGTCGACAGGGGACGGGCGTTCCTCAGGGAGGAGCGGCATGACGAGGCCGCCTGCCACTTCGAGCAGGCCCTCGCGCTGTGGCGCGGCCCGACCCTCGGATACGGCGAGAAGGGACCGGCCGTGGGCGGCCCGATCATCGACGGGTTCTCGACCTGGCTGACGGAGACCCGCCTGGAGAGCCAGGAGATGCTGGCCGAATGCCGGCTCCGGCTCGGCCGCCACCGGGAGGCCGTGGGCATGCTGTACGCGCTCACCGCGGAGAACCCGATGCGCGAGGTGTTCCACCGTCAGCTCATGCTGGCGCTCTACCGCTCCGAGCGGCAGGCGGACGCGCTGAAGGTCTACCAGACGGTGCGCAGGACCCTGAAGGACGAACTGGGCCTGGAGCCCGGGCGCCCGCTCCAGGATCTGCAGCGGGCGATACTCGCGGGAGACAAGTGCTTGATGACGCCGCCCTTGGCCCTGTCGGGCCGATGACCGGAGCTCCGTACACCGGATGACGCCCTTCTCGGTGTACGGAGCTCCGACGCGTCCGGGGCGGCTTCAGAAAGCGCAGTTCAAGTGCTTGATTCCTACGATGAAGCTGGATTCCAGGCGCCTGGGCCGCCCCTCGGCACGGATCTGGGGCAGCGCGGCGAGCAGCTCCCGGTACAGGGCGGTGATCTCCATCCGGGCGAGGTGGGCGCCCAGGCAGACGTGTGGGCCCACCGCGCCGAACGTGACGTGCGCGTTCGACCCGCGTGCGATGTCGAAGCGGTACGGGTCGGGGAAGACGCTCTCGTCCCGGTTCCCCGACCAGTAGAACAGGAAGATCCGGTCGCCCTTGCGGAACTTGTGGCCGTTCATCTCGCAGTCGCGGGCGGCGACCCGGCGCATCCAGTTGATGGGGGTGGAGACGCGGAGGATCTCCTCGACCGCGCCCTTGGCGTACGTATCGAAGTCGGACAGCAGCAGCCGCTTCTGCTCGGGGTGCCCGGTCAGCAGGATCAGAGCGTGGGAGATGGCGTTGCGCGTGGTCTCCATGCCGGCGATGACGAGCAGGATGAAGAACGACACGAGTTCCTGACGGGTCAACTGCTCGCCGTCCGCCTGCACTTGCACCAGCCTGGTGATCAGGTCGTCACGGGGGTCGGCGAGCCGGTCGTCGCGGAGCCGTGCGATGTAGTCGCCGAGTTCGCGTGACGCCTCGATCACCGCTCGCTCGGATTCCGTCCGGTCGGGGACGTAGTCGGGGTCGAGCGGCCCCACGATCGTGTTGGACCGCTCGAAGAGGAAGTCGTGGTCCTCCTCGGGGATCCCCATCATGTCGCTGAGCACGGCGATCGGCATCTCCGCGGCGACGGGCCGGATGAAGTCACCCGGCCCCCGCGCGACGAGCTCGCGGACGATGCGCCGGGCGGTTCGGGTCGCCACGGCCTCGAACTCGGGGACCATGTTGCGGCCGAAGGAGCGCGCGACGATGCGCCGGAGGCGGGAGTGCTCCGGATTGTCCATATTGATCATCGAGCCGTAGTACTCGTCCAGTTCGGGCGGCAGGCCGACGATGGTGGTCGCGCCGTTCGAGGAGAAGTCCTGCGGGCGGCGGCTCACTTCCGTGATGTCGGCGTACTTGACCAGCGCGTGGTAGCCGAACGCCCAGGGCACGCCGGGCATGCTCTGCTGGATGAACGCCGGATGCGGCAGCCTGCGCAGCTCTTCGAAGAGCGCCACGCGTTCTTCGTGCGGCCGCGCCCAGAAGGACGGGTCGACCAGGTCGGGCAGGGGGGCTGTGGACTGCTTGCTCTGCGTGAGGGACACGATGCCTCGATTCGCGTTGTCCGGACCGACGGTCAGATCGACCGACTCCACCGGACATCGGGGCGACTCCGCTGATCAGAGCATGACGACCTGGCACGCGCTCACCTTGGCGGCCGCCGCTTAAGCGCTCCTAAGAGCTCGCCGCGCGCAGCGGTGTATTAGGAGGGCTTTAGCGCCGTCGACAATTCTGCAGCCCGGTGGGCCCCACCTGCCCGATGCTCGCGCCGTCCGGCTGTCCGGTCATTCGGGTCAGGGGTCCGCTTGTTCTTGCGGAGAGGAGCGGTTGTCACCGGGATGGCGCACAACGAAGAGAAGCTTCTTGAATACCTCAAGCGTGTCACTGCGGACCTGCGTCAGACGGAACGGCGGCTGCAGGACGTCGAGTCGGCGGCCCACGAGCCGATCGCGGTCGTCGGCATGGCATGCCGGCTGCCGGGCGGAGTGCGGTCCCCCGAAGAATTCTGGGACCTGATCTCGGCGGGCGGCGACGCCGTCGCACCGCTGCCCGGCAACCGCAACTGGGACCTCGACGCCCTCTACGACCCGGACCCGGAGAGCACCGGCACCAGCTACGTCCGCGAGGGCGGTTTCGTCTATGACGCCGGTGAATTCGACTCCACCTTCTTCGGCATCGGCCCGAGCGAGGCACTGGCGATGGCACCGCAGCAGCGGCTCGCACTGGAGACCGCGTGGGAGGCCATCGAACGCGCGGGCATCGACCCGCTCTCCCTGCGCGGCAGCTCCACCAGCACCTTCATCGGCTGCGACGGCCTCGACTACGCCTTGGGCGCCTCCGAGGTACCGGAGGGCACCGCCGGGTACTTCACCATCGGCAACTCCGCCAGCGTCACTTCCGGTCGCGTCGCCTACGCCCTGGGCCTTGAGGGTGCGGCGGTGACGATGGACACCGCGTGTTCCTCGTCCCTGGTCTCCCTTCACCTCGCGGCCCAGGCGCTGCGTACGCGGGAGTGTTCACTGGCCCTGGCCGGTGGCACGTACGTGATGTCGTCACCAGCCCCGCTGATCGGCTTCAGCGAGCTGCGCGGCCTGGCCCCCGACGGCCGGTGCAAACCGTTCTCGGCGAGCAGCGACGGCATGGGCATGGCCGAGGGCACCGGCGTGGTGCTCTTGGAGCGCCTCTCCGACGCACGGCGCAACGGCCGCAGGGTCCTTGCGGTGATCAGGGGTTCGGCCGTCAACCAGGACGGTGCGAGCAATGGACTCACCGCGCCCAACGGGCCCTCGCAGGAGCGGGTCATCCGCGCAGCCCTCGCCAACGCCCGGCTTTCCGCCGAGGACGTCGACGTGGTGGAGGCACACGGCACCGGCACCACACTCGGCGACCCCATCGAGGCGGGCGCACTCGCCTCCGCCTACGGGCAGGGGCGGCCCGAGGGCCGACCGCTGTGGGTCGGGGCGGTGAAGTCCAACATCGGCCACACGCAGATCGCTGCGGGAGTGGCCGGAGTGATCAAGATGGTCCTCGCGCTGCGGCACGAACTGCTGCCCGCCACCCTGCACATCGACGCCCCCTCGCCCCACGTGGAGTGGGACGGCAGCGGGCTGCGGCTTCTCACCGAGCCGGTGAAGTGGTCGCGTGGCGAGCGGGTGCGGCGGGCCGGGGTCTCTTCCTTCGGGTTCTCCGGGACGAACGCGCATCTGATCCTGGAGGAGGCGCCGGAGGAGGAGCGGCCGGAGGCGGTGGGCCCCGCGCCCGAGCCCGCGGCGGGTGCGGCGGTGCCGTGGCTCGTCTCCGGACGGACCGGGAATGCGCTGCGCGAACAGGCCCGCAGACTGAGTGGGTTCGCAGCCGGGGATACGGATGCCTCCGCGGCCGAGGTGGGCTGGTCACTGGCCACGTCACGCTCGGTGTTCGAGTACCGAGCGGTCGTCCTCGGGCAGGACCGGGACGCGCTGACTGCCGGGCTGCAGGCACTGGCGTCGGGCGAGGCTTCGCCGGACGTGGTGTCCGGAGTGGCCGGTGACACCGGGCCGGGGCCGGTGTTGGTGTTCCCGGGGCAGGGGTCGCAGTGGGCGGGCATGGGTGCCCAACTACTCGATGAATCACCGGTGTTCGCGGCTCGGATCGCCGAGTGCGAGCAGGCCCTTTCCCTCTACGTCGACTGGTCGCTGACAGAAGTGCTGCGCGGGGACGGCGGTGAGCTGTCGCGGGTGGAGGTCGTCCAGCCCGTTCTGTGGGCGGTGATGGTCTCCCTTGCCGCCGTATGGGCCGACTACGGCATCACCCCCGCCGCCGTGGTCGGCCACTCACAGGGCGAAATGGCCGCCGCCTGCGTCGCCGGAGCCCTGTCCCTGGAGGACGCGGCACGGATCGTCGCCGTACGCAGCGACGCACTCCGGCAGCTCGCCGGACACGGCGCCATGGCCTCCCTCGGAACCAGCGCCGAGCAGGCCACCGAGCTCATCGACAACCGGCCAGGAGTGGGCATAGCTGGCATCAACAGCCCCGCATCAACGGTAATTTCCGGCCCGCCCGAACAGGTCGCCGCAGTCGTCGCCGACGCCGAAGCACGCGGGCTTCGCGCCCGCGTCATCGACGTGGACTACGCCTCTCACGGCCCCCAGGTCGACGAGATCGCCGACCTCCTCACGGACCGTTTGAGCGGTATCCAGCCGGTGGACACCGAGGTGGCGTTCTACTCCACCGTCACCGCCGGACGCGCCGACACCACCGAGTTGGATGCCGACTACTGGGTGACGAATCTGCGTCAGCCGGTCCGCTTCGCCGACACCATCAAGACCCTCCTCGCCGACGGCTACCGCATCTTCATCGAGGCCAGCCCCCACCCCGTCCTCAACCTCGGCATACAGGAAACCATCGACCAGTCCGGCACCACAGCCACCACCATCCCCACCCTCCGACGAGACCACGGCAACCACACCCAACTCACCCACTCCGCCGCCCAGGCCTACACCGCCGGGGCAGACATAAACTGGCAGCGCTGGTTCCCCACCGAACCCACCCCCCACACCATCGACCTCCCCACCTACGCCTTCCAACACCAGCACTACTGGCTCGAGCGCGCCACAACCGCCGCCACCGCCGACAGCGGTCACAGCGCGGCCGAAGCGCAGCTGTGGCAGGCGATCGAGGAACTCGATCTCGGTCTGCTGGCCGGCACTCTGGGATCGGAGGAGGGCGGCGAGCAGGCGGTCGAGGCGATGGAGCCCGCGCTGCCGGTCCTGTCAGCCTGGCGGCGACGACACCGGGAGCAGTCCACGGTCGACTCCTGGCGCTACCACGTCACGTGGAAGCATCTCGACAATGTTCCAGCGGCACCGGAGTTGAGCGGGGAATGGCTCCTCTTTATTCCTGCCGCACAGGCCGACCACCCTGCCGTACGAGCTACGGCGGAGTCCTTGGAGAAGCACGGCGCGACCGTCCGGCTGCATGCCGTGGAGACGGGTCGCGTACGGTGTGAGGCCCTGGCCTCGGTGGATACCTCCGGGCTTGCCGGGATCGTCAATCTGTTGGCGCTGGACGAGGAACCACACCCCCAGCACCCAGCAGTACCCGCCGGACTCGCCGCAACCACCACACTCATCCAGGCCCTCACCACCAACGGAACCACAACCCCCCTCCACACCCTCACCCAAGGCGCCGTCTCCACCAGCACCACCGACCCCCTCACACACCCCGTCCAAGCCCACATCTGGGGCCTGGGACGCGTCGCCGCACTCGAACACCCCCACCTATGGGCCGGCCTCACCGACCTCCCCACCCACATCGACCACCACACCCTCACCCGCCTCGCCACCACCCTCACCACCCCACACCACGAAGACCAAACCGCCATCCGCCCCACCGGCACCCACGCCCGCCGCCTCACCCACGCACCAACCACCACCACCCCAACCCACAACAACACCCACTGGCAACCCACAGGCACCACCCTCATCACCGGCGGCACCGGCGGCATCGGCGCCGTCCTCGCCCGCTGGCTCGCCCACCAAGGCGCACCCCACCTCCACCTCACCAGCCGACGCGGACCACACGCACCCGGCGCCCAGGAACTCACCGACGAACTCACCCAACTCGGCACCACCATCACCATCACCGCCTGCGACGTCAGCAACCCACACCAACTCCAAAACCTCCTCGACAACATCCCCGACCAACACCCCCTCACCACCGTCATCCACGCCGCGGGCATCACAGATCTGACGCCGATCGGCGATCTGACGTCCGCGCGCCTGGACGAGGTGCTCGGGTCCAAGGCGTACGCGGCCTGGAACCTGCATGAGATGACGCGGGATTCGGACCTCACGGCCTTCGTGATGTTCTCCTCCGGCGCCGGAGTATGGGGCAGCGGCCAGCAAGGCGCCTACGGCGCGGCCAACCACTTCCTCGACGCCCTCGCCGAACACCGCCGCTCCCAAGGACTCCCCGCCACCTCCATCGCCTGGGGACCCTGGGCCGAAGCCGGGATGTCCGCGGACCAGGAGTCGCTCATGTACTTCAAGCGCTTCGGTCTGCATCCGATCAGTCCTGACCTGAGCGTCAAGGCGCTGCACCAGGCGCTGAGTTCGGGCGAGACCACGCTGACCGTGGCGAACTTCGACTGGTCCCGGTTCACCCCGACGTTCACCACACAGCGGCCCAGCCCGTTCCTCGACGACATTCCCGAGAACCAGCGGGAGGCCGAGCGGACGGGCTCCGGAGCGGAGACCAGCGCGTTCCGCGCGGAACTCGCGAAAACTCCCGCGTCGCAGCGGCACGGTTTCCTGGTCCAGCATGTCCGGACGCACGCGGCCGCGACGCTCGGCCGGACGGTGGAGGAGATCCCGGCGGCGAAACCGTTCCAGGAGCTCGGCTTCGACTCCCTGACCGCGGTCCAGCTGCGCAATCAGCTCAACACCACGACCGGGCTCTCCCTGCCCGCCACCGTGATCTTCGACCATCCCACGTCCGAGGCGCTCGCCACGCATCTGCGCGGGCAGCTCGGTGTCGCGGGCGAGGTCACCGGTGAGGGCGGTGTCCTCGCGGCCCTGGACAAGTGGGACGCGACGTACGGCACAGCCGAGATGGACGAGGCGGCCCGGCGGCGGATCGCGGGCCGGCTGCAGGCGCTGATGTCGAAGTGGAGCCCGTCCCAGGGTGACGGAGACCGTTCCGACTCCGCCCATGACGAGCTGGAGTCCGCGACCGCGGACGACATCTTCGACCTCATCTCCAGCGAGTTCGGAAAGTCCTGACTCCGTTCCCGTCCCGTCCCCCATGACCTCGATCATCCACGTAGCGCCAAGGAGCCTGGGTTAGATGTCGAACGAGGAGAAGCTTCTCGATCACCTCAAGTGGGTCACCGCGGAGCTGCGCGAGGCCCACCAACGGCTCCGCGACAAGGAATCGGCCGAGCCGGTCGCCATCGTGGGGATGGCCTGCCGCTATCCCGGTGGCACTCGGTCCGCCGAGGATCTTTGGCGTCTCGTACGCGATGGGGGCGACGCCGTCTCGGCGTTCCCCGACGACCGGGGCTGGGACCTGGAGGCGCTTTACCACCCGGATCCCGAGCACCCGGGCACCAGTTATGTGCGGGACGGCGCCTTCCTTTACGACGCGGGCGACTTCGACGCCGAGTTCTTCGGCATCAGCCCGCGCGAAGCGGTGGCGATGGACCCGCAGCAGCGGCTGCTCCTGGAGACCGCCTGGGAGGCCGTCGAGCACGCGGGGCTGAGCCCGCGGGCGTTGCAGGACAGCGACACCGGCGTCTACACCGGGGTGAGCGCCCACGACTACCTGACGCTGATCAGCCAGACGGCCAGCGAGGTGGAGGGGTACATCGGCACCGGCAACCTCGGCAGTGTGGTGTCGGGCAGGATCTCCTACACCCTGGGGCTCGAAGGCCCGGCGGTGACGGTCGACACCGCGTGCTCGTCGTCGCTGGTCGCGATCCACCTGGCGGCCCAGGCGCTGAGGCAGGGCGAGTGCTCGCTCGCCCTCGCCGGCGGCTCCACCGTCATGGCGACGCCCGGCTCGTTCACGGAGTTCTCGCGGCAGCGCGGGCTCGCACCCGACGGGCGGTGCAAGCCGTTCGCGGCCGCCGCCGACGGCACCGGCTGGGGCGAGGGCGCCGGTATGGTGGCGCTCGAACTGCTCTCGGAAGCGCGGCGTCGTGGGCACAGGGTCCTTGCGGTGATCAGGGGTTCGGCCGTCAACCAGGACGGCACCAGCAATGGGCTCGCCGCCCCCAACGGGCCCTCGCAGGAGCGGGTCATCCGCGCCGCCCTCGCCAACGCGCGCCTCTCCGCCGAGGACGTCGACGTGGTGGAGGCACACGGCACCGGCACCACACTCGGCGACCCCATCGAGGCCGGGGCACTCCTCGCCACATACGGCAAGGACCGGCCCGAGGACCGGCCGCTGTGGCTCGGATCGGTGAAGTCCAACATCGGCCATACGCAGGCGGCCGCCGGTGTCGCCGGAGTGATCAAGATGGTCATGGCCATGCGCAACGGCCTCCTGCCCGCCTCGCTGCACATCGACGCGCCGTCACCACACGTCCAGTGGGAGCAGGGCGGCGTACGGCTGCTCACCGAGCCGGTCGAGTGGCCGGCGGAGCGTACCCGCCGGGCGGGCATCTCGGCGTTCGGGATTTCGGGCACGAACGCGCATCTGATCCTGGAGGAGGCACCGGAGGAGAAGCGGCCGGAGGCGGTGGGCCCCGCACCCGAGCCCGCGGCGGGTGCGGTGGTGCCGTGGCTCGTCTCCGGTCGGACCGGGAATGCGCTGCGCGAACAGGCCCGCAGACTGAGTGGGTTCGCAGCCGGGGATACGGATGCCTCCACAGCCGAGGTGGGCTGGTCACTGGCCACGTCACGCTCGGTGTTCGAACACCGGGCCGTGGTCGTGAGCCATGACCGTGCCCAGGCCGTCGCCGGGCTGCAGGCACTGGCGTCGGGCGAGGCTTCGCCGGATGTGGTGTCCGGGGTGGCCGGTGACACGGGTCCGGGCCCGGTGTTGGTGTTCCCGGGACAGGGGTCGCAGTGGGCGGGCATGGGTGCCCAACTGCTCGATGAATCACCGGTGTTCGCTGCCCGGATCGCCGAGTGCGAGCAGGCTCTTTCCCCCTACGTCGACTGGTCCCTGACAGAAGTGCTGCGCGGGGACGGCAGTGAACTGTCGCGGGTGGAGGTCGTCCAGCCCGTCCTGTGGGCGGTGATGGTCTCCCTTGCCGCCGTATGGGCCGACTACGGCATCACCCCCGCCGCCGTGGTCGGCCACTCACAGGGCGAAATGGCCGCCGCCTGCGTCGCCGGAGCCCTGTCCCTGGAGGACGCGGCACGGATCGTCGCCGTACGCAGCGACGCCCTCCGACAGCTCGCCGGACACGGCGCCATGGCCTCCCTCGGAACCAGCGCCGAGCAGGCCACCGAGCTCATCGACAACCGGCCAGGAGTGGGCATCGCCGGCATCAACAGCCCCGCATCGACGGTGATTTCCGGCCCGCCCGAGCAGGTCGCCGCAGTGGTCACGGACGCCGAGGCACGCGGGCTTCGCGCCCGCGTCATCGACGTGGACTACGCCTCCCACGGACCCCAGGTCGACGAGATCACCGACCAGCTCACCGAGCGACTCAGCGGTATCCAGCCGGTGGACACCGACGTGGCGTTCTACTCCACCGTCACCGCCGGGCGCCTGGAGACCACCGGCCTGGACACGGGTTACTGGGTGACGAATCTGCGTCAGCCGGTCCGCTTCGCCGACACCATCGAAACCCTCCTCGCCGACGGCTACCGCATCTTCATCGAGGCCAGCCCCCACCCCGTCCTCAACCTCGGCATACAAGAAACCATCGACCAGTCCGGCACCACAGCCACCACCATCCCCACCCTCCGACGAGACCACGGCAACCACACCCAACTCACCCACTCCGCCGCCCAGGCCTACACCGCCGGAGCGGAAGTAAACTGGCAGCGCTGGTTCCCCACCGAACCCACCCCCCACACCATCGACCTCCCCACCTACGCCTTCCAACACCAGCACTACTGGGTGGAGCCGCCCGCGGCGGCGCCCACGACGGGCGGTGGCCACGATCCGGTCGAGGCCCAGGTGTGGCAAGCGATCGAGGACTTGGACATCGAGGCGCTCGCCAGCAGTCTGGAGATCGAGGGCCAGTCGGAGACGATCGGTGCGCTGGAGCCCGCGCTGCCGGCCCTGTCGGCCTGGCGGCGGAGACACCGGGAGCAGATCACGATCGACTCCTGGCGCTACCACGTCACGTGGAAGCACCTGGCCGACGCGGCGGCACCGGAGCTGAGCGGGACCTGGCTCCTGCTCGTTCCCGCCGCACACGCCGATCACCCCGCCGTCCTCGCGACCGCGCAGACACTGACCGCCCATGGCGCCGAGGCGCGGCGTCACGTGGTCGATGCACGTGCCGTGGAACGTGAGGGGTTCGCCCAGGAGCTGCGCGCGCTGATGGATGGAGACTCATACGCCGGGATCGTCAATCTGTTGGCGCTGGACGAGGAACCACACCCCCAGCACCCAGCAGTACCCGCCGGACTCGCCGCAACCACCACACTCATCCAGGCCCTCACCACCAACGGAACCACAACCCCCCTCCACACCCTCACCCAAGGCGCCGTCTCCACCAGCACCACCGACCCCCTCACACACCCCGTCCAAGCCCACATCTGGGGCCTGGGACGCGTCGCCGCACTCGAACACCCCCACCTATGGGCCGGCCTCACCGACCTCCCCACCCACATCGACCACCACACCCTCACCCGCCTCGCCACCACCCTCACCACCCCACACCACGAAGACCAAACCGCCATCCGCCCCACCGGCACCCACGCCCGCCGCCTCACCCACGCACCAACCACCACCACCCCAACCCACAACAACACCCACTGGCAACCCACAGGCACCACCCTCATCACCGGCGGCACCGGCGGCATCGGCGCCGTCCTCGCCCGCTGGCTCGCCCACCAAGGCGCACCCCACCTCCACCTCACCAGCCGACGCGGACCACACGCACCCGGCGCCCAGGAACTCACCGACGAACTCACCCAACTCGGCACCACCATCACCATCACCGCCTGCGACGTCAGCAACCCACACCAACTCCAGAACCTCCTCGACAACATCCCCGACCAACACCCCCTCACCACCGTCATCCACGCCGCGGGAGTGCCGAACTACATCGCGCTGAACGACCTCTCGGCGCCGGAGCTGGACGCAGTGCTTCAGCCGAAGGCGCGTGCCGCTCTCAATCTGCATGAGATGACGCGGGATTCGGACCTCACGGCCTTCGTGATGTTCTCCTCCGGCGCCGGAGTATGGGGCAGCGGCCAGCAGGGCGCCTACGGCGCGGCCAACCACTTCCTCGACGCCCTCGCCGAACACCGCCGCTCCCAAGGGCTCCCCGCCACCTCCATCGCCTGGGGACCCTGGGCCGAAGCCGGGATGGCGGCCGATGAGGCCGCTCTGGCCTTCTTCAGCCGTTTCGGTCTGCACCCGCTCAGCCCTGAGCTGTGCGTCAAGGCGCTGCACCAGGCGCTGAGTTCGGGTGAGACCACGCTGACCGTGGCGAACTTCGACTGGTCCCGGTTCACCCCGACATTCACCGCGCAGCGGCCCAGTCCACTGCTCGGGGACCTGCCCGAGAACCGGCGGGTGAATGCCCCGGTGCCGCAGGAGGCCGTGGAGGGGACGTCGCTGCACCAGGAGCTGACCGGGGCGAAGCCCGCTCAGCAGCGACAGTTGCTGCTGCAGCACGTGCGCTCCCAGGCGGCGGCGACGCTGGGGCACTCGGATGTCGACGCCGTGCCGGCGGCGAAGCCGTTCCAGGAGCTCGGCTTCGACTCCCTGACCGCGGTGGAGCTGCGGAACAGGCTCAACAAGAGCACGGGCCTCACCCTGCCGACCACGGTGGTCTTCGACCACCCCACGCCCGAGGCCCTCACGGACGTCCTCCAGGCCGAGCTGTCCGGTGGGGCGACACCCGCCGACGCGGTGCCGGTGGCCACCGCTGCCGCCGGAGACGAGCCGATCGCGATCGTCGGCATGGCCTGCCGGTACCCGGGCGGCGTGCGCTCCGCCGAGGAGCTGTGGGACCTGGTCATGGCCCGCAGGGACGCCATGGGCGACTTCCCCGACGACCGGGGCTGGGACCTGGAGGCGCTGTACGACCCGGATCCGGAGAGCCGCGGGACGAGCTATGTGCGCGAGGGTGGATTCCTTTACGACGCGGGGGACTTCGACGCCGCGTTCTTCGGCATCAGCCCGCGCGAGGCCATCGCCATGGACCCGCAGCAGCGGCTGCTCCTGGAGACCGCCTGGGAGGCGTTCGAACACGCGGGCATCAACCGCGAGGCCCTCAAGGGCAGCAACGCCGGGGTGTTCACCGGCCTGACCATCTTCGACTACCTGGCGCTCGTCGGTGAGCGCCCCACCGAGGTGGAGGGGTACATCGGCACCGGCAACCTCGGCTGTGTCGCCTCGGGCCGCGTGTCGTACGTACTGGGTCTCGAAGGCCCGGCGATGACGCTCGACACCGGGTGCTCGTCGTCCCTCGTGGCGATCCACCAGGCGGCCAACGCGTTGCGCCAGGGCGAGTGCTCACTGGCGCTCGCCGGTGGCGCGACGGTGATGGCGACGCCGGGTGCGTTCGTGGAGTTCTCCCTGCAGCGGGGCCTCGCCTCGGACGGGCGGTGCAAGCCGTTCGCCGCCGCGGCCGACGGCACCGGCTGGGCCGAGGGTGTCGGTCTCGTGGTCCTGGAGCGGCTCTCCGAGGCGCGGCGCAACGGCCACAAGATCCTCGCCGTCATTCGCGGTTCTGCCGTCAACCAGGACGGCACGAGCAACGGCCTCACGGCGCCCAACGGGCAGGCGCAGCAGCGGGTGATCCGGCAGGCCCTCGCCAACGCCCGGCTTTCCGCCGAGGACGTCGACGTGGTGGAGGCACACGGCACCGGCACCACACTCGGCGACCCCATCGAGGCCGGGGCACTCCTCGCCACATACGGCAAGGACCGGCCCGAGGACCGGCCGCTGTGGCTCGGATCGATCAAGTCGAACATCGGCCACGCCCAGGCGTCGGCCGGTGTCGCCGGTGTGATCAAGATGGTGAAGGCCCTGGAGCACGAGCAGCTGCCCGCCTCGATCCACATCGACGCGCCCACGCCGCACGTGAACTGGGACGGCGGCGGAGTGCGGCTCCTCGCCGAGCCGGTGAAGTGGTCGCGTGGCGAACGCCCGCGCCGGGCCGGGGTGTCCGCCTTCGGCATCTCGGGGACGAACGCGCACGTGATCCTGGAGCAGGCCCCGGACGTACCGGAGCCGGTGGGCGCGCCCTCGTCCGACTCTCCGGCCGGGGTGGTGCCGTGGGTCGTCTCGGCGCGTGACGAGAAGGCGCTGCGGGCGCAGGCCGGTGTCCTTGCCGCCCGGCTGGCCACCGATCCCCGGCCGGCGTCACCCGTCGATGTGGGGTGGTCGCTGGTCAAGAGCCGGTCGGTGTTCGAGCACCGGGCGGTCGTCCTCGGGCAGGACCGGGAGGCGCTGACTGCCGGGCTGGGGGCGTTGGCGTCGGGTGAGGCGTCGCCGGATGTGGTGTCCGGGGTGGCCGGTTCCTCCGGTGCCGGTCCCGTGCTGGTCTTTCCCGGGCAGGGGTCGCAGTGGGCGGGCATGGGTGCCCAACTGCTCGATGAGTCACCGGTGTTCGCTGCCCGTATTGCCGAGTGTGAGCAGGCTCTTTCCCCCTACGTCGGCTGGTCGCTGACGGAGGTGCTGCGCGGGGACGGCGGTGAGCTGTCGCGGGTGGAGGTGGTCCAGCCTGTTCTGTGGGCGGTGATGGTCTCCCTTGCCGCCGTGTGGGCCGACTACGGCATCACCCCCGCCGCCGTGGTCGG
Source organism: Streptoverticillium olivoreticuli subsp. olivoreticuli (assembly GCF_003391135.1). Classification (GTDB taxonomy): domain Bacteria; phylum Actinomycetota; class Actinomycetes; order Streptomycetales; family Streptomycetaceae; genus Streptomyces; species Streptomyces blastmyceticus. Next base: position 1,741,118 of record NZ_CP031455.1, read on the forward strand.
CCACTCACAGGGCGAGATGGCCGCCGCGTGCGTGGCCGGGGCCCTGTCGCTGGAGGATGCGGCGCGGATCGTCGCCGTACGCAGCGACGCCCTCCGGCAGCTCGCCGGACACGGCGCCATGGCCTCCCTCGGAACCAGCGCCGAGCAGGCCGCCGAGTTGATCGGTGACCGGCCGGACGTGGGAGTGGCCGCCATCAACGGCCCCTCCTCCACCGTGATCTCAGGCTCGCCCGAGCACGTCGCCGCGGTCGTCGCCGACGCCGCGGCACGCGGCCTTCGCGCCCGCGTCATCGACGTGGACTACGCCTCCCACTCACCCCAGGTCGACGAGATCACCGACCAACTCACCGAGCGCCTGACCGGCATCCGGCCAATGAACACCGACATCGCGTTCTACTCCACCGTCACCGCCGGAAACCTCGACGACACCAGCACCCTCGACACCGACTACTGGATCACCAACCTGCGCCACCCCGTCCGCTTCGCCGACACCATCAAAGCCCTGCTCACCGACGGCTACCGCATCTTCATCGAAGCCGCCCCCCACCCCGTCCTCAACCTCGGCATGGAGGAAACCATCGAGCAGGCGGACATACCCGCCACCGTGATACCCACCCTGCGCCGCGACCACGGCGACACCACCCAGCTCACCCACGCCGCCGCCCAGGCCCACACCGCCGGAGCGGACGTCGACTGGACGGGCTGGTTCCCGGCCGTTCCGCTGCCCCGGGTGGTGGATCTGCCGACGTACGCCTTCCAGCGGGAGCGGTACTGGCTGGAGGGGCGCCGGGGTCTCGCCGGGGACCCGTCGGGGCTCGGGCTCGCCTCGGCGGGGCATCCGCTGCTCGGGGCCTCCGTGGGGCTCGCCGACGGCGGCAGCCATTTGCTGACCGGCCGGATCTCGCCGCGGGACCAGGCGTGGCTGGCCGAGCACCGGGTCATGGACACCGTGCTGCTGCCCGGTTCGGCCTTCGTGGAGCTCGCCCTGCAGGCCGCCGTGCGCACCGGCTGCGAGGAGTTGGCGGAGCTCGCGCTGCACACGCCGCTCGCCTTCGGGGACGGGGGCGCGGTCGACCTGCAGGTGTCGGTCGGCGCCGTCGACGGGGACGGACGGCGCGCCGTGTCCGTCCACTCCCGGCCCACGAGCGACGGCGAGGAGGAGGCCGCGTGGACCAAGCACGCCGCGGGTGTGCTCGCTCCCGCCGGCCCGGACGCGTCGGACGCGGCCCTCGGCGGGGCCTGGCCGCCGCCCGGCGCCACGCCGGTCTCCAGCCGTGATCCCTACGGCGACCTCGCCTCGTACGGCTATGAATTCGGGCCCGCGTCGCAGGGGCTCGTGGCCGCCTGGAAACAGGGCGAGGACATCTTCGCCGAGGTGGCACTGCCCGAGACGGAGAGCGGCGGGGCCGGGCGGTACCAAGTGCATCCGGTGCTGCTCGACTCCGCGTTGCACGCGCTGATCCTGGACGCGGTCACATCGTCCGCGGACACGGACCAGGTGCTCCTTCCGTTCTCCTGGAGCGGGCTGCGGGTGCACGCGGCGGGCGCGGACGCTCTGCGGATCCGTATCGCCCGTACGGCACCGGACCAGCTGTCCCTGACGGCCGTGGACACCGGCGGCGCGCCGGTCCTGACGCTGGATGCGCTCACGGTGCGGCCCGTGGCGGCTCACCGGATCGCGGGTGCACGGGCCGTGGACCGCGACGCGCTGTTCCGGCTCGACTGGCCGCAGCTCGACCGGGCGCGGGCGGGCGCGGAGGGCGGCGGCGGTTCCGTGCGGCCCGCTCTTGTCGCGCCGGCCGGGGACCCGCTGGCCGCGGACCTCGCCGGTGTGCTGCCCGGGACTCCCGTGCGGGACACCTTCGGCGCGCTGCGGGCGGAGGTGGCCGAAGGGGCCGAGGCGCCCGATGTCGTACTCGCCGTGTGTGTCACGCCCGAGGAAGGTGCGTACGACGCGGCCGAGTACGCACGGCTGGGTTCCGTCGCGCTGCTGTCCCTGCTCAAGGAGTGGGTCACCGACTCCGCGTTCGAGGCGAGCCGCCTGGTCGTCGTCACCCAAGGTGCGGTCGCCGCCCTCCCGGGCGAGGGGGTCGGCGATCTGCCCGGCGCGTCGCTGTGGGGTCTGGTGCGCAGCGCGCAGACCGAGAACCCTGGCCGCCTGACGCTGCTCGACATCGACGACCTGGCTGCATCCCTTGAGGCGGTGCCGGACGCGCTGGCGTCCGGTGAGCCGGAACTGGCGCTGCGCGACGGGCGGATGCACGTGCCGCGGCTCGTACGTGACGACGCCTCCGGGCGCCTCGCGCCGCCGGTCGGTTCCGCCATGTGGCGGCTGGCGGCGGGGGACGGGGGGCGGCCGGCCCTCGTCGACGCCCCCGAGGCCGGTCGGGACCTGGCGGCGCACGAGGTGCGGGTGGCCCTGCGCGCGGCCGCGCCGGACCCGGCCGCGCTCGCCGCTCCCACGCCCGCGGTCGAGGGTGCCGGTGTGGTGACGGAGGTGGGCGCCGCGGTCGGCGCCGTGGCGGTGGGCGACCGGGTGCTCGGGCTGTTCGAGGCGGTGGGGCCGGTGGCCGTCGCCGAGGAGCGGCTGCTCGCACCGGTGCCGTCCGGCTGGAGCTGGACGCAGGCGGCCGGATCCGTGGGCGCCTTCGTGGCCGCGTACCACGCGCTGTCGGACGTGGCGGCGCTGCGCGACGGTGCGCCGCTCCTCGTCGAGGAGGAGACGGGCGCCGTCGGGTGGGCCGCGCTGCAGCTGGCCCGGCACTGGCAGGTGGACGCCGGCGGCGGTGCGCTCGCGCGCGGGAGGGGCCGTGAGCACTCCCCCGCCGTGGTCCTGGCGGTCCAGGACGGTGCGCTGGTGGTCCGGCGGGAGGGCGGCGCGGACCGGATCGTCGAGCCCGCCACGCCCGACCGCGTACGTGACGTGCTCGCCGCATGGGCGGAGCTGGGTGCGCGAGGTCTCCTGGAGCCTCTCGGCGTCAGCGTGTGGGACATCCGGCGGGCGCCCGAGGCGCTGGGCGCCCCGTCCCCCGGGACACACCCGCCGGTGTTCACGCTGCCCGTCGCGTTCGACCCCGACGGCACCGTTCTGATCACCGGTGGCACCGGCGCCCTGGGCTCCTTGACGGCCCGTCATCTCGTCGGTCGCCATGGGGCGCGGAATCTGCTCCTGTCCAGCAGGCGTGGCGCCGAGGCGCCCGGTGCGCTGGAGCTCGCGGCCGAACTGGCCGCGCTGGGCGCGCACATCACCTTCGCCGCCTGCGACCCGGGCGACCGGGACGCGGCCGCGGACCTGCTGGCGTCGGTGCCGGAGGCGCATCCGCTGACCGCTGTCTTCCACTGCGCGGGCACCGTGAGCGACGCGGTGGTCCAGAACCTCACGGCCGACCAGGTCGAGGAGGTGATGCGGGTGAAGGCGGACGCGGCCTGGAACCTGCACGAGCTGACCGCGGACGCGGACCTGTCGGCGTTCGTCCTCTACTCCTCGGTGGCCGGGCTGCTCGGCGGCGCCGGGCAGGCCGGTTACACGGCCGCCAACGCCTTCCTCGACGGGCTGGCCCGGCACCGCCAGGGCAGCGGGGCCGCCGCGCTTTCCCTGGCCTGGGGCTACTGGCAGTTGACGGACGGGATGTCGGGGCGCCTGAGCGACGCCGACCGGGCGCGGCACGCCGCCGCCGGTGTGGTCGGGCTCGACGCCGACGAGGGCCTCGCCCTTCTGGACGCCGCGTGGAGCAGCGGTCTGCCGCTGCTCGCGCCGGTCCGCCTGGACCTGGCCCGGATGCGCAGGCAGGCGCGGAGTCACTCCGCCGCCCCGACGCTGCTGCGGGATCTGGTGCGGGGCGGCGCGGGCAAGGCCGCCGGCGGCTCGGTGGGGGCGTCCGCGCTCCGCAAGTCGCTGGGCGCGCTGCCCGCGGCGGAGCGGGAGCGGGCGCTGCTCGACCTGGTGTGCTCGCACGTCGCGGCGGTCCTCGGGTACGACGCGGCCACGCCCGTCAATGCCGCGCAGGGGCTGCGGGAGCTGGGCTTCGACTCCCTGACCGCCGTGGAGCTGCGCAACCGGCTCTCCGCGGCCACCGGCCTGAAGCTGCCCGCGACATTCGTCTTCGACCACCCGGATCCGACGGCGCTCGCCCACCGGTTGGGGCTGGAACTGGCGCCCCAGGAGGCGGATCCGCTCGCGGGTGTCCTGGAGGAGTTCGAGCGCCTGGAGTCGACGCTGCTCGCGGTCTCCTCGCGGGACGGCACGGCACGGTCCGAGCTGGCCGGGCGGCTGCGCGCCACGCTGTCCCGCCTCGACGTGCCGGACGGCGCGGCCGAGGACGCCGCGGTGACCGCCCGCATCCAGGACGCGTCGATCGACGAGATCTTCGCGTTCATCGACCGGGATCTCGGCAAGGACACCGGCGACGGACGCAACGGCCAGGCAGTGGAAGGACAGCGATGAACGAGTTCACCCGCAAACGGCGTGCCCTCGAGCACAGCCGCCGGATCAACGCCGGGGACGTCGACGCGGTCGTCGAGCTGTACGCGCCCGACGCGGTCCTGGAGGACCCGGTCGGCCTGCCGCCGATCAGCGGGCACGAGGCTCTGCGCGCGCACTACGGGAGCCTGCTCGCCGCCCACGTCCGGGAGGAGGCGGCCGAGCCGGTCGCCGGACAGGACGGCACCCACGTACTGCTGCAGGTCACCTCGGTCATGGACTATCTGCCCGCGGGCCCGCTCCACGCCGAGCGGGGCCGGCTCAAGGCCCCCGACGATCCACGGACGGCCCGCCTTCGGCGCACGGCCATGCTCGTGATGCGGCTGGACGAGGCCGGCCTCATCCGGCACGTGAAGTCCTACTGGGGCACATCCGATCTCACGGTCCTCGACTGACCGGCGGCTCAGGCCCGCCCATCCATCCTGGAGGTGTTATGCCCGACGAGGCCGCGCGCAAGAAGATGGCACTCGACTACGCCCAGCGGATCAACGCCGGCGACATCGAAGGCGTCCTCGACCTGTTCGCGGACGACATCGTCTTCGAGGACCCGGTGGGACGGCCGCCGATGGTGGGCAAGGACGATCTGCGCAGGCATCTCGAACTGGCGGTCTCCTGCGGGACGTACGAGGTTCCCGATCCGCCGATGACTTCGATGGACGACCGCTTCGTCGTGACGCCGACGACCGTCACCGTGCAGAGGCCACGGCCGATGACCTTCCGCATCGTCGGCATCGTCGAGCTCGACGAGAACGGGCTCGGCCGCCGGGTCCAGGCGTTCTGGGGGGTGACGGACGTGACCATGGACGAGCCCGGCACGACCGGCACGGCGGCCGTCACCGACACCACCCACCCCGAAGGGACCCGCGCGTGACCATCACCCGCCCCGCACACGTCGTCGTTCTGGGCGCCAGCATGGCAGGGACCCTCGCGGCCCATGTCCTGGCCCGCCACGCCGGCACCGTCACCGTCGTGGAGCGCGACGCCCTGCCGGAAGAACCCCGGCACCGCAAGGGAGTTCCCCAAGGGCGCCACGCCCATCTGCTGTGGTCCAACGGCGCCCGTCTCATCGAGGACCTGCTGCCCGGCACCACCGACCGCCTCCTCGCGGCGGGCGCCCGCCGACTCGGCTTCCCCGAGGATCTGGTGACCCTCACCGGGCAGGGCTGGCAGCACCGCTTCCCCGCCACCCAGTTCGCCCTCCTCGCCAGCCGCCCGCTGCTCGACCTGACCGTCCGGCAGCAGGCCCTGACGGCGGAGAACGTCACCGTCCTGCAGCGCACCGAGGCCGTGGAGCTGACCGGCAGCGCCGGCCGGGTCACCGGCGTCGTCGTACGCGACCTCGGAAGCGGGCGACGGACACCGCTCGACGCCGACTTGGTGATCGACGCCACCGGGCGCGGCTCCCGGCTCAAGCAGTGGCTGTCGGCGCTGGGCGTGCCCGCGCTCGAAGAGGACGTCGTGGACGCGGGTGTCGCCTACGCGACGCGGTTCTTCCAGGCCCCGCCCGGGGCGACGACCCGCTTCCCCGCCGTGAACATCGCCGCCGACGACAGCCTCCGCGAGCCCGGCCGCTTCGGCGTGGTCTATCCCATCGAGGGCGACCGCTGGATCGTGACGCTCTCCTGCACCCGCGGCGCCCGGCTGCCCTCCGACGAGGACGAGTTCCTGCCGTTCGCGAAGGATCTGGCCCATCCGCTCATCGCCGAGCTGCTGCGGGACGCCGAGCCGCTCACGCCCGTCCACGGCTCCCGTTCCGGCGCCAACCGGCGCCTGTATCCCGAGCGGCTCGAACAGTGGCCCGACGGGCTGCTCGTCGTCGGCGACTCCCTGACCGCCTTCAATCCGATCTACGGCCACGGCATGAGCTCGGCCGCGCGCTGCGCCGTCACGCTCGACCGGGAGCTCGCGCGGGGCGGACCATCGGAGGCGGGGGCCGGGCGGCTCGTCCAGAAGGCGATCGGCGCGGCCGTCGACGACCCGTGGATCCTGGCCGCGTCCAAGGACATCGACTACATCAACTGCCGTGTGGACGCGACGGATCCACGGCTCGTCGGTGTCGACACGGAGCAGCGCCTGCGGTTCGCCGACGCCATCACCGCCGCGTCGATCCGCATTCCGGAGGCGTCCGAGATCGTCACGGACGTCATGAGCCTGAACTCCCCGCAGTCCGAGCTGGGTTCCAACCGCTTCCTGCTGGCGATGCGCTCCAGCGAACGCCGCCCGGAGCTGACCGCTCCCCCGCTGAGCCCGGACGAGCTGGCGGTGGTGAACCTGGACGCCGCGCGGATCGCTCCGGCGGCTGTGCGCTCCTGACCGGCACGTCCTTCCGCACGGACGGCGGCCCGCATCGGATGTGATGCGGGCCGCCGTCCGTGTGTGAGCGGGCGTGCACTTCAGGGGTACCGTCACTCACCCGCCGGGCCGGGCGGCGGGCGGCCGGGCCGGGCGGCTCACCGGCTGCCCCACTCGCGGTCGATCAGCGCGAACATGTCGTCGGCGCTCGCCCCGGACAGGTCCTGCTGCCCGCCCTGCGCTTCCTCCTCGTCCACCGCGTCCGGGCCCGCGGTGCCGAGGTGCTTCCACAGCAGGGCCTGCAGCCGCCGTACGAGGCCCCGGCGGCGCGGGTCGTCCGCCGCGAGGCCCGCCAACACCGCGTCCAGGTCGTCGAGGTGCGCGGCCACCGGCAGCTCCGCCGCACCCCCGTCGGGCAGTATCCGTTCCAGCAGGTGCTCGGCGAGGGCGCGCGGCGTCGGGTAGTCGTAGACGAGCGTGGCAGGCAGCCGGAGCCCGGTGGCGGCGCGCAACCGGTTGCGCAGTTCGACCACCACGAGGGAGTCGAAGCCCAGGTCCTTGAAGGCCCGTTCCGGCTCCACGTCCTGCCCGGGCTCGTAGCGCAGCACGGCCGCCACCTGTGTACGGACCACCTTCAGCAGCGAGCCGAGCCGCTCACGCCCGGGCAGGGCGGACAGGTCGCGGCGCAGTGCCGAGACGTCCGCCCCCTCCACATCATCTGACGCAGCGTCAAGGATTCGCAGGGCCGCGGGAACACCGTCGAGGAGGCGGGTGGGGCGGGCCAGCGTGAACAGCGGCGCGAAGCGTTCCCACTCGATGTCGGCGACCAGCACGTGTCCGTCGCCTCCGTCGAGCACCGAATGCAGGGCACCGAGCGCCAGTTGTGGCTCCAGCGGCAACATCCCCTGCCGCCTCGACAGGCCGGTGTGCCGCAGCGCCAGGTCCCCGTCGTCCGGCAGATCCCAGATGCCCCAGCCCACCGAGACCGTACGGGGGCCCTCAGGCCTGCGCTGTTGCGCCAGCGCGTCGAGGTAGGCGTTGGCGGCCGCGTGGGCGCCGTGCTCCCTGCTGCCGAGCGCGGCCGCCACGGACGAGAAGAACAGCACGGTCTCCACCGTGCCGGCACCGACCGGTTCGCCCAGGTCCACGGCGGCGGAGAGGGCCGCGGCGAGCTCGTCGGGCGTGACCTCCGCCAGCGGGGCCGGCCGACCGGGCAGGGAGGTGTGGATGACCGTCCGTATCCGTACGTCCGTCAGCTCCCCGAGTGCCCGCGCCACCGCCTCCCGGTCTCCTGGCGCACACGCCACCACCGTCACCTCAGTGCCGTGCTGCGCCGCTTCGGCGGCGAGCCCGGCCTCCTGACGACTGCCGGTTCCGTCCGTGTCCAGGAGTACGACGTGCTCGGCACCGCACGCGGCCAGCCACCGCACGACGTGGTCCGCCAGATGCCCGACGCCACCCGTCACGAGCACGGCGCCGTACGGCCGCCGGCTCTCCCCGATGCCATCGTCGGGTGCCGCGTCGGGCACCAGGCGGCGGCCGAGGACCCCGGTCGGGCGCAGCGCGACCTGGTCCTCGGCACCGTCCCCGCACAGCACCGCGTGCAGCGGTGCCGCCGCGAGGTCCGCCGGATCGGCGGGCAGGTCCACCAGGCCGCCCCACAGCTCCGGATGCTCCAGGGCGGCGACCCGGCCGAGGCCCCAGATCGCCGCTTGCCCCGGGGAGGTGACCGGGTCGGTGCCGCCGCACGAGACGGCGCCGCGGGTGGCGCACCACAGGGGTGCGTCAAGGCCGGCGTCCAGCAGGGCCTGGAAAAGCGCCAGGGTGTCGGTCAGACCGTCGGTGCTCCGAGAGGCGTCCGACTGCTCGCCGAGGGCCAGCAGGGACAGGACTCCGGCGGGCGGCGTGCCGTCCGGGTGCCCGGCCCGGTGGGAGCGGAGCAGGTCGGCCAGGTCCGCCCGGCTCGGGTTCGGACCGGCTTCGACGAGCGCCACCGGGACTCCGGACCGCTCCAGCGCGCTGACGCACGCCTGGGTCCAGGCCCCGGCCCCCTGCGCGGGCACCACGATCAGCCAGGCACCCGTTCCGGCAGCGGAAGCGTCCGGGGCGGCGGGGGCGAGGAGGGTCGCGCGCCGCCAGTCGACGCGGTAGCGCCAGGAGTCGACGACGGACCGCACGCGCCGCTCGCGCCGCCACTCGGACAGGGCCGGGAACACCGTCTCCAGGGCCGACCTGCGCGCGTCGTCCTTGAGGTGCAGGGTGTCGCAGAGCGCCTGGACGTCCTCGCCCTCCACGGCCGCCCAGAACCCGGCCTCTCCGCCGTCCGCCTGTTGCGCGGCCTCGGGCACCAGGCTGTCCGCCAGCCAGAACCGCCGCCCCTGGAAGGCGTACGTGGGCAGGTCGACGGTACGGGGAGTGGGTTCGGCCGGGAACCAGCCGGACCAGTCCACGGCGATCCCTGCCGCGTGCAGGCGGGCCACGGCTTGCGTGAAGGCCACGTCGTCCGTCTGCGTGGGGTGGAGCGAGGCCGTGACGACCGGTTCGGGTGCGTCCGCCTCGGCCATGTCGTCGAGGGTGTGCTGGGCGGCGGTGGTCAGGACCGGGGCGGGACCGAGCTCCACGAAGACCCCGGCGCGCTCGGCGACGTGGGCGATGGCGGGCTGGAAGAGAACAGGCCGCCGCACGTGCCGGGCCCAGTACTCCGGGGTCGCGATCTCCTCACCCGCGGGCCGTCCGGAGACATTGCTGATCAGCGGGATCACGGGCTCCTTGAACTCCACCTCACGGATCGCCTCGGTGAAGTCCTCCAGCATCGGCTCCATCAGCCCGGAATGGAAAGCATGACTGACCGAGAGCGCCTTCGTCTTGCGCCCCCGCTCCGACCAGAGCTTGGCGATCCGCTCCACCTCACCGGCCGGTCCCGAGATCACGGTGGAATCAGGGGTGTTGAGCGCCGCCACACCGACGGCACAACCCTCCAAGTCAGCAGCCAGCTCAACAGGCGTCGCCTGCACCGCACACATCGCACCACCCTCGGGCAACGCACCCATCAACCGGGCACGCGCACCCACCACCCGACACGCACCCGCCAGATCAAAAACCCCCGCCACATACGCGGCCGCGATCTCCCCCACCGAATGCCCGATCACCACATCAGGGCGCACCCCGACCGACTCCCAGAGCCGGGCCAGGCCCACCTGCAACGCGAACAACCCCGACTGCGCCCACACCGTGTGATCCAACCGCTCCTTCGGACCGCGGAAGACCACCTCCTTCGGCGAAGCCCCCAACTCCCCCTCCAGCAGGGCACACACCTCATCAAACGCCACCGCGAACACCGGAAACCGCTCATACAACCCCGCGCCCATCCCCACCAGCTGACTGCCCTGGCCACTGAACAGCCACACCACATCACCGCTCGCGCGAACCTGCGAGGAGGACGGACCGATCAACGCCGGATGCGTCTCCCCCGCGGCCAACGCCTCAAGCCCCGCCACCAACTCCGCACGCTCCGAAGCCGCCACAACAGCCCGATGCCCGTGCAACGCACGCGTCGCCACCAACGACCGACCCACATCACTCAGCGACACACCGGACACGCCACGGGCGAAGTCGCCCAGGCGACGCGCCTGATCACGCAGAGCCTGCGGACCACGAGCCGAGACCACCCACGGCACCACGGCACCGTCGGAGACTTCGGCGCCTGTCGACCCCGGGGCCTCCTCGTCAGCCGGCTCAGGGGCCTGTTCCAGGATCAGGTGTGCGTTGGTGCCGCTGATGCCGAACGAGGAGATGCCCGCCCGCCGGGGCCGGTCGGCCCGTGGCCACGGCACAGGGTCGGAGAGCAGTCGCACTCCCCCGCCCTCCCAGTCCACGTGGGGCGTGGGCCGGTCGATGTGCAATGAGGCCGGGAGCTCCCCGTGCCGCATCGCCATCACCATCTTGATCACACCGGCGACACCCGCGGCAGCCTGCGTGTGGCCGATGTTCGACTTCACCGAACCCAGCCACAACGGCCGGTCTTCCTCGCGCTCTTTGCCGTACGTGGCGAGAAGCGCCTGCGCTTCGATCGGATCGCCCAACGTCGTACCGGTCCCGTGTGCCTCCACGGCGTCCACGGTGTCCGCGGTGACGCGCGCATTGGTCAGGGCCTGACGGATCACCCGCTCCTGGGCGATGTCGCTGGGGGCGGTCAGGCCGTTGCTCGCGCCGTCCTGGTTGACGGCGGAGCCTCTTACGACGCCGAGCACCTGATGACCGTTGCGGCGCGCGTCGGAGAGGCGTTCCAGCAGGATCAGCCCGACGCCCTCGGAGAAGCCGGTGCCGTCGGCCGCGGCGGCGAACGGTTTGCAGCGGCCGTCCGGGGACAGGCCCCGCTGGCGGGAGAACTCGACGTACGCGGTGGGCGTGGACAGCACGGTCACGCCGCCCGCCAAGGCCAGGTTGCACTCGCCCTGCCGCAGCGCCTGCGCCGCCAAGTGGATCGCGACCAGCGACGCCGAGCACGCCGTGTCGAGTGTCACCGCGGGCCCGGCGAGGCCGAACGTGTAGGCGACGCGGCCGGAGATCACGCTGGCCAGGGTGCCCGTGGTGGCGTATCCCTCCACCTCGGACGGCACCCGGGACCCGGACATGTGGTCATGGCTGGACACCCCCGCGTACACGCCCGTGAGGCTGTCCTTGAGCGTGGTCGGATCGATGCCCGCCCGCTCGAACAGTTCCCAGGACACTTCGAGGAGCACCCGTTGCTGCGGGTCGGCGGCCAGCGCCTCGCGCGGGTTGACACCGAAGAAGTCGGCATCGAAGCGCGTGGCGTCCCGCAGGAAGCCGGCCTCCCGTACATAGCTGGTGCCCGGGTGGTCCGGGTCCGGGTGGTAGAGGCTCCCCACGTCCCAGCCACGATCGGCCGGGAACTCCTCGATGGCGTCGCCGCGCGAGGCGACCAGGTCCCACAGCTCCTCCGGCGACGTCACGCCGCCCGGGTACCGGCAGGCCATCGCGACGATGGCCACCGGTTCCCGCTGTCGCTCCTCCACCTCGCGCAAGCGCTGACGGGTCTGCCCGAGATCCGCCGTCACCCGCTTCAGGTAGTGGCGAAGTTTGTCCTCCGTACCCGGCATGTCTTTCCACTCCTGATCAAGAAGGCAGTTCCCGGTCGATCAGCTCGAACAGCTCGTCGTCCGATGCGGACTCGAGGGCATCGCTCTCGACGGCGTCACCGCCGTCACCAGCACCGCCGTCGTCAAGGCGCCACAGCAGCGACTGGAGGCGGGTCACCAGGCGGTCGCGGGTGTCCCCGTCGTGCGCGTGGCCCACGATCACCGCCTCCAGCTTGTCCAGTTCGCCGAAGAGCGGCGCCGACGGGTCGGCCGCCGCGGGGCACAGCTGCGCTCGCAGGTCCTCGGCGATGGCGAGCGGGGTGGGGTGCCGGAAGATGAAGGTGGCGGGCAGGCGCAGGCCGGTGGCGGCGGACAGCCTGTTGCGCAGTTCGACCGCAGTGAGGGAGTCGAAGCCGAGGTCCGTGAAGGGGACGTCGGCGTGCACGGCGTCGGTGCCCGCGTGCCCGAGGACGGCCGCCGCGTGGGTCCGCACCAAGCCGAGCAGGGTGCGGCGCTGCGCCTCCTCAGGGAGCGTGGCCAGCTGCCCGGCCCAGTCGGCGCTCGGCCGGGCGGCGGTCGGCCGCGCGGGGCCCTGCCCGCCCGCGAAGGCGCGGAGCAGAGCGGGCAGCGCGGCGGCGGATCTGCCCGCCAGCATGCGGGTGTCGAGGTCGGCGGCGACCAGGTGGGGGCTGCCGTGGCGGTGCGCGGCATCCAGCAGGGCCAGGCCCTGTTCGCTGCTCATCGCCTTGACCCCGATACGTCCCATGCGGGCGAGGTCGGTGTCGTTCAACCCTCCGGTCATGCCGCCCGATGTCCGCCACAGGCCCCAGCCGACGGAGAGTCCGGCCTTCCCGGTGGCTCGCCGGTGTTGCATCAGGGCGTCGCAATAGGCGTTGGCGGCAGCGTAGTTGGCCTGGCCAGGGCTGCCGAGGGTGGCGGCCGCCGAGGAGAACACCACGAAGACCCCCAGCCGCAGATGCCGGGTCGCCTCGTGGAGATTGGCCGCGGCGGTCGCCTTCGCCGACCACACGCGGGCCAGGCCCTCAGGGGTCTGCGCGGTGACGACGGCGTCGCCGAGGACACCCGCCGCGTGCACGACCCCGGTCAGGGGGTGGGCCGGGTCGGTCTTGCCGACCAGCTCGGCCACCGACTCCGGATCACCCACATCGGCCGCGACGACGGACACCTTCGCGCCCAACTCCGCCAGCTGTTCGGTGAGTTCACCGGCGCCTGGGGCATCAGGGCCCCGACGGCCGGCCAGGAGCAGATGCCGCACACCCCATTCGCGTACGAGATGCTCGGCGACGACCCGACCGAGTACGCCGGTGCCACCGGTGATCAGGACGGTGCCGTCGGGGTCGAGGGCGGGCGGGACCTCGAGGACGAGCTTGCCGGTGTGCTTGGCCTGACTCATGAACCGGAACGCCTCCCGCGCCCGCTCCAGCGGCCAGGAGCGCACCGGCAACGGAGCAAGCGCGCCGGAGCCGAACAACTCGCCCAATTCCGCGAACATTTCGCTGATCCGGTCCGGTCCGGCGTCGGTGACGAGGTCGTACACCTGGTACGAGGTACCGGGGTACGCGGCAGCCACCTCACCGGGATCACGCAGGTCGGTCTTGCCCATCTCCAGGAACCGGCCCCCCTCCGACAGGAGCCGGAGCGAGGCCTCGATGAACTCGCCGGTCAGGCTGTTCAGCACGACATCCACACCCCGGCCGTCGGCGGCCCGGCGGATGTCCTCCTCGAAGTCGAGGTCGCGGGAGGACGCACGGTGGGCGGCATCGATGCCCATCTCCTCGAGCACCCCGTGCTTGGCGGGACTCGCGGTGGCGTACACCTCCGCGCCCAGATGGCGGGCGATGCGGACCGCCGCCATCCCCACACCACCGGTCGCCGCATGGATCAACACCCGCTCCCCCGGCTGCAGACGGGCCAGCTCCACAAGCCCGTACCAGGCCGTCAGGAACGCCACCGGGGCCGCCGCCGCCTCCCGCATGTCCCAGCCCTGCGGAACCGGCGCGATCATGCGGGTGTCCGATACGGCCACCGGGCCGAAGGAGCCGCCGAGTACACCCATGACCCGATCGCCGACCGAGACGTGGGTGACGTCGGGGCCGACCTCCGTCACGGTGCCCGCGCCCTCACCGCCCAGGCCGGTCTGTCCCGGCACCATGCCGAGGCCGACCAGTACGTCGCGGAAGTTGATGCCCGCGGCCCGGACCTCGAGGCGCACCTGGCCGGCGGCCAGGGGCTCGATGAGCTCGGGGCAGTGGACCGGGGCCACGCTCTCCAGGGTCGCGGTGCCGCTGGTCTCCAGCCGCCATGCCCGTTCGGCGGGCGCTCCGACCAGGGGGCCGCCGGTCGCTCGGACCAGCCGTGGCACCAGGACCTTGCCTTCGTGCAGGGCGAGCTGGGGTTCATCCAGCTCTTCCACCGCCTGGCGCAGTACAGCCTGCGGCAGCTCACCGCCGTCCCTGTCGACCAGGACGAAGCGGCCCGGGTTCTCCGACTGGGCACTACGAACCAAGCCCCATACGCCTGCAGCGGCCGCATTCACATCGTCGTCGCTGTCGGTGGCCACCGCGCCCCGCGTCACCACCAGCAGACGGGACCCGGCCAACTCCGGGACGGCCAAGAACTCCTGCAGCAGTGCCAGCACCCGCCCGGCGGCCGACAGACCGTCACCGTCAGCGGTCTCGACGTGCGCGACCAGTGCCCACGGCACCTCGTCACCGTCCGGCACCACATCAGCCGGGCCGGCGCCGTCCCCGACCACCACCCAGTCGCCGCCGTCCGATGCGTCCGACTGCGGCGCCGGAGCCGGGAGCGCCGTCCACTCCACCGCGAACAGGCCGTCGTCACCGCGCTGCTGCGCGGACTTCAACTGCCCGATGTCGGCGGGCCGCAGGGTCACCGATCCAGCACTCAGTACGTTCGTTCCAGCGGCGTCGGTCACAAGAAGCCGCAGCTCTCGCTCCGTCTCGTCGTGCGCGCCGGGTGCCACGCGCACCCGCACGGTGTCGGCGCCCGCGGCCCACAGACCGACCTGGTTCCAGGCGAACGGCAGCCAGACCTTGCCGTCGTCGCGGGGCTCCGCGCCCCAGTCGAGCAGGAGGGCCGGGTGGAGTGTGGCGTCGAGGAGGGCGGGGTGGATGCCGTAGCCGTCGTGCGCACCGGCGGCCTCGGGCAGGGCGACCTCGGCAAGGAGGTCCTGACCGTCCTTCCACACCGCGCGCAGCCCCTGGAACGCCGGACCGTAGTCGTACCCGGCGTCCGCCACCCGCTCGTAGAACCCGTCCACGTCGACCGGCTCCGCACCCGCCGGCGGCCAGACCCCGATCGACCAGTCGGCCACAGGGGCGGGTTCGGGAGCGAGGACACCGCTCGCGTGGCACACCCACATGTCGTCACCAGCGGCAGCATCGGCACGGCTGTAGACGCGGACTTCCCGGCGGCCGTCTTCCGTCGCCGCGTCGACCACGACCTGCACACGAAGCCCGGACGCCTCCGGCACCACGACCGGAGCCTGCAACATCAACTCCTCGACCGCCGCACACCCGACCTCATCACCGGCCCGCAACGCCCACTCCACCAACGCGGCACCCGGGACCAGCACGGTCCCGGACACCTCATGATCCGCCAGCCAGGTGGCTCCCGACCGCGCAAGCCGCCCCGTCAGCAGGCACCCACCTCGATCGGCGAACTCCACCGCCGCACCCAGCAACGGATGCCCCGCCGCCACCAGCCCCAGACCAGCGGCATCCCCGCCGCCGGCCCTACCGGCCAGCCAGAACCGCTCCCGCTGGAAGGCATACGTCGGCAGATCAACCACCCGCGCCGCGGCCTCGGCCGGGAACCAGGCCGTCCAGTCCAACGCGACGCCTGCCGAGTGAAGGCGGGCGAAGGCGTCCAGGAACGCCTGCTCCTCGGGCCGTTCTCCGGCGAGCGAGGACACAAGGACCGGCTCCGGTACGTCGGCCCGAGCCAGGTCGTCGAGGGTGTGCCGGGCGGCAGCGGTCAGCACCGGGGCCGGGCCCAACTCCACGAACACCCCGGCCCTCTCCGCGACTTGGGCGATCGCGGGCTGGAAGAGGACCGGTCGGCGTACGTGCCGCGCCAAGTACTCCGGGGTGGTGATCTCCTCACCGGCGGGCCGACCGGAGACGTTGCTGATCAGCGGGATCGCCGGCTCGCGGAACTCCACCCCGCGGATCGCCTCGGTGAAGTCCTCCAGCATCGGCTCCATCAACGCCGAGTGGAAAGCATGACTGACCGACAGCGCCTTGGACTTGCGCCCACGCTCCCGCCACAGCCCGGCAATCCGCTCCACCTCATCCGCCGGGCCCGAAATCACCGTGGAATCAGGGGTGTTCACGGCCGCCACACTCACCGACGTACCATCGATATCCCCGCCAAGCTCCCCGGGGGTGGCCTGCACCGCGCACATCGCCCCGCCCTCGGGCAGAGCACCCATCAACCGTGCGCGTGCGCCCACCACCCGGCAGGCACCCGCCAGGTCGAAGACCCCCGCCACATGCGCGGCAGCGATCTCCCCGATCGAATGACCCACCACGACACCGGGACGCACCCCGACCGACTCCCACAACCGAGCCAGACCCACCTGAAGCGCGAACAATCCTGCCTGCGCCCACGTCGTGTGATCCAACCGCTCCTCAGGACCATGGAAGACCGCCTCCTTCAGCGAACCCCCCAGCTCCCCGTCCAACAGGGAACACACCTCATCAAAGGCCTTCGCGAACACCGGGAACCGCTCGTAGAGCCCGGCGCCCATCCCGACCAGCTGACTGCCCTGACCACTGAACAGCCACACGGTTTCCTTACCGACCGGAGCCACAGCAGCCGGACCGACCAACGCCGGATGCACCTCCCCCGCAGCCAACGCCCCAAGCGCAGCCACCAGTTCAGCACGCTCCGCACCCGCCACGACGGCCCGCTGCTCAAACAGGGAACGCGTGCGCAGCAGTGCCCACGCCACATCGCGTACGGGCACATCAGGAGCGGCCGACACCGCGTCGCTCAGGCGGCGTGCCTGCTCGCGCAGGGCCTGCGGGCTGCGGGCCGAAAGGAGCCACGGAACCAGCACGCCTTCACCTGCGTCGACAGGCTCCAACTCCGCTCCGGCATCGGTCGGTTCGGGAACATGCTCGATGATCAGGTGGGCGTTGGTGCCCGAAGCGCCGAACGACGAGATGCCTGCCCGACGCGGCCTCACCACCCCAGCACCGGACCCGGCCTCGGGCCACGGCACCGGCTCGGACACCAGCCGAACCGCACCCGCCTCCCAATCCACATGCGGCGTCGGCTCATCCACATGCAGACTCGCAGGCACCACACCATGCCGCATCGCCATCACCATCTTGATGACACCCGCAACACCAGCAGCAGCCTGCGTATGGCCGATGTTCGACTTCACCGAACCCAACAACAACGGCCGCTCCACGGACCGACCCTGACCGTACGTGGCCAACAGAGCCTGCGCCTCGATCGGATCACCCAGCGTCGTCCCCGTCCCATGCCCTTCCACAACATCCACGTCATCAGTCGTCAAACGACCACTCGCCAACGCCTGCCGGATCACCCGCTCCTGCGACGGACCGTTCGGCGCGGTCAACCCATTGCTCGCGCCATCCTGATTGACAGCCGACCCTCGTACGATCCCGAGCACCTGATGCCCATTGTGCCGCGCGTCCGACAGACGCTCCAGCAGCAGCACACCGACGCCCTCGCCCCAGCCGGTCCCGTCGGCCGCGGCGGCGAACGGCTTGCAGCGGCCGTCAGGCGCAAGGCCACGCTGACGCGAGAAGCCGGTGAAGACCTCGGGTGTCGCCATGACGGTCACGCCGCCCGCCAGAGCCAGGTCGCACTCACCCTGCCGCAAAGCCTGCGCCGCCAAGTGGATCGACACCAGCGACGACGAGCACGCCGTGTCCACCGTCACCGCCGGCCCTTCCAGACCCAGCGTGTAGGACACCCGGCCCGAGACCACGCTGCCCGAACCGGCCAGCATGGAGTAGCCCTCCAGCTGGGGATCCCGGCCGCCGGCCAGGCCCGCCGCGTAGTCGTGGTACATCACGCCGACGTACGTACCGGTCAGGCTTCCCTTGAGCGTCGTCGGATCGATGCCCGCCCGCTCGAACACCTCCCACGACGCCTCGAGGAGCAACCGCTGCTGCGGGTCCATCGCAAGCGCCTCGCGCGGGCTGATCCCGAAGAACGCGGCATCGAAGTCGCCCGCGTCGTGCAGGAAGGCTCCTTCGTCGGCGTAGCTGGTGCCGGGGTGGTCCGGGTCGGGGTGGAAGAGCCGCTCCAGGTCCCAGCCGCGGCCCGTGGGAAACTCCCCGACCGTGTCCACACCCGCGGCGACCAGGTCCCACAGGCCTTCCGGCGAGGTCACCCCGCCCGGGTATTTGCAGGCCATGGAGACGATGGCTACCGGATCGTCCGTCCCGGTGGTCGCGGGGCGCGCGGCGGGGACGGCGGGTGCAGTGGTCGGGCCGCCCAGGCGGGTGCACAGGTAAGTGGCCAGTGCCTGGGGCGTGGGGTGGTCGAAGACCAGAGTGGCGGGAAGCCGCAGGCGGCTGGCCGCCGCCAGGCTGTTGCGCAGCTGCACCGCCGTCAGCGAGTCGAAGCCGAGGTCCTTGAAGTTGGCCTCGGTGCGGACGTCGGCTGCCGACGGGTAGGCGAGCACCGCTGCCACGCACTCGCGTACCAAGTCGGTGACGGCGACCCGGCGTTCGGCCGCGTCCAGGCCCGCGAGGCGGGTCTCCAGAGCGTCCGGGTCCACGTCGGAGCCGGCGGCCGCCCGGCGGCGCGGCCGCCCGGCGAGCTTCCGCAGGATCGCGGGGGCGGTGTCCTGTGCCAGGCCGCGTACGTCGATTCCGGCGGCGACCACCAAGGGGGTGGCCACGTCACGCGCCGCGTCCAGGAGGGCCAGGCCCTGCCCGTCCGAGAGCGGCTTCATACCGCCCGCGCGCAGCCGCGCCAGGTCGGTCTCGTCCAGGTGGCGGGTCATGGCGCTGTCGCGCGCCCACAGGCCCCAGGCGATCGACAGACCGGTCGCGTCCGTGCCGTGGCGGCGGGCCACGAGGGCGTCCACGAAGGCGTTGGCGGCCGCGTATCCGGCCTGGCCCGCGTTGCCCAGGACACCGGCGGCCGAGGAGAACATGACGTACAGGCCGAGGCTCAGGTGCCGGGTGGCTGCGTCCAGGTTGGCGGCGACGGTGGCCTTGGCGGCCCACACGCGGGCGAGCCGGTCGGGGGTCTGTGCGGTGACCACCGCGTCGTCCAGGACGCCCGCCGCGTGGATCACACCGGTCAGGGGGTGCGCAGGGTCGACCGCCGCGACCAGCTCCGCGGTGACCCGCTCGTCGGTGAGGTCGGCCGCGACGATCCGCACTTCGGCGCCGAGGGCGGTCAGCCGGCCGGCGAGGTCGCGGGCCCCGGGCGCGTCGAGACCCTGTCGGCCGACGAGCAGCAGGTGTCCCACCGACCAGGTGCGGACAAGGTGTTCGGCGACCAGGCCGCCCATCATGCCGGTGCCACCGGCGATCAGTACGGTGCCGTCCGGGGCGAGGGCCGCGCCGGCGCCGGGCTCGGCGGGGGTGGCGGTGGCGCGTACGAGGCGGGGGGCCAACACCTGGCCCTCGCGCACGGCCAGCTGCGGTTCGCCGGTGGCGAGGGCTCGCGCGATGGCCGCGCGGTCGGTGCCGTGGTCCACGTCCAGCAGGACGAAGCGGTCCGGGTGCTCGGACTGTGCGCTGCGTATCAGTCCCCACAGGGCGGCGGCCGGGACGTCGATGGCGGCTGTGTCCTGGCTGCCGTCCGTCGGCACCGCCACCGCGTGGCGGGTGAGCAGGACGAGCCGGGCGTCGGACAGGCGCGGTTCGGCCAGCCACTCCTGCACCAGGCGCAGCGCCCACTCGGCCAGGGCGCGGCCACGCTCATCGACGGTCCCCGCGGTGTCGGCGGGGGTCTCGACGAGCACGGTCGCGGGGGCCCGTGTTCCCTCTTCGAGGGCTGCCGCCAGGGCCGTCGGATCCGGGTGCCGCGGGATGTCCGCTCCGGCCCAGGCCGGTACGTCCTGGCCGAGCAGCACCCAGCCGTCGCCGCCGGTCTCCGCGTCCGTGGAGGACACAGCGGTCCACTCCACGGTGAACAGCCCGCTGGTTCCCGCCTTGCTCGCCGCGCGCAGCTGCTCGGGGTCTGCCTGGCGCAGCGCGAGGGAGGCGGCGCTGAGCACCGGCGCTCCGGCGGCGTCCGTCAGCGTCACCCGCAGGCCCGGCCCGTTCTCCGCCCCCTCTTCCTGGTACGGGGACAGGCGCGCCCGCACGGTGGTTGCGCCGGTGGCCCACAGGGACACCCCGCTCCATGCGAACGGCAGGCGGACGCCCGCACCGTCCCCATCGGTGTCCCGGTCGAGCAGCAACGCCGGATGCAGCGCGGTGTCCAGCAGTACGGGGTGGATGCCGAAGCCGTCGTGGGCGCCTGCCTGTTCGGGCAGCGTCACTTCGGCCAGCAGGTCCTCGCCGTGCCGCCAGACCGCGCGCAGCCCCTGGAACGCCGGGCCGTAGTCGTACCCGGCGGCCGAGGCCCGCCCGTAGAGATCACCGATCTCCACCGGCTCGGCGCCCGCCGGGGGCCACTGACCGTTCGACTCATCCGCCACTGCGGCGGGTTCGGGGTTCAGAACACCGGCCGCGTGGCACACCCATCCCTCGTCCTGGTCCAGTTCCGCGTCGGAGTCGAGGCGGGAGAAGATCCGCACCTCGCGCCGCCCACCCGCCTCATCGGCCGGGCTCACGACGACCTGGAGCTGCAGCCCTCCGGATTCGGGCAGCACGAGCGGCGCCCGCAGCGTCAGCTCCTCCAGGGTGGGGCAGCCCACCTCGTCGGCGGCCTGGAGCGCCCATTCCACGAGCGCCGCGCCGGGCACCAGCGTCGTGCCCGCCACCGCGTGGTCGACGAACCAGCCGCCGCCACCGGACGCCACGAGACGGCCGGTCAGCACGAGCGCACCGTCGGCGAGACCCAGCGCCGCGGGCAACAGCGTGTGCTCCAGGCGCCGCAGCCCCGCCGCGCGCATGTCGCCTACACCATCCATCTCCAGCCAGTAGCGCTGGTGTTGGAAGGCGTACGTGGGCAGGTCGACGGTACGAGGGGTGGGCCCGGCCGGGAACCAGCGCCGCCAGTCCACATCCACCCCGGCAGTGAAAACCTGGGCGACGGCACGAGCGAGCTGGGCGGCATCCCCATGGTCACGGCGCAGGGTCGGGACCACCACAGCGGACACACCCGCCTGCTCGATGGTCTCCTCCATGCCCAGATTCAGGACCGGGTGAGGACCGACCTCGATGAAGACGCGGTAACCGTCCGCGAGCAGGCCTTCGACAGTGTCGGCGAAGCGGACGGGCTGACGCAGGTTCCTCACCCAGTAGTCGGCATCCAACCCGGTGGTATCCGCGCGCTCCGCAGTGACGGTGGAGTAGAACGCCACCTCGGCGCTCACCGGCTGGATACCACTCAACCGGTCCATGAGCAGGCCGGCGATCTCATCCACCTGCGGCCCATGCGACGCATAATCCACATCGATCGTACGAGCACGCAGACCGCGCGCCCCGGCGTCCGCGACCACTGCGGCAACCTGCTCCGGCGGACCAGAAATCACCGTCGAAGACGGCCCATTGACCGCAGCGACCCCCACCCCCGACCGATCACCGACCAGCCCGACGGCCTCCTCACGGCCCACACCGAGAGAAGCCATCGCACCACGCCCCGCAAGCCGACGGAGAGCCTCACTGCGTACGGCGACGATCCGCGCCGCATCCTCCAGCGACAGCGCACCAGCCACACACGCCGCAGCCATCTCACCCTGCGAATGCCCCACCACAGCCGCAGGGGTAACCCCATAGTCTGCCCACACAGCGGCAAGAGAGACCATCACCGCCCACAGAACAGGCTGAACCACCTCCACCCGCGACAGCTCACTCCCGTCCCCACGCAACACCTCCGTCAACGACCACTCGACGTGTGGCGAAAGAGCACGCTCACACTCGGCGATCCGAGTCGCGAACACCGGTGATTGATCGAGTAGTTGGGCACCCATGCCCACCCACTGCGACCCCTGCCCCGGAAAGACGAGCACCGGCCCCAGGCCGATGTCACCGGCCACCCCGGACACCACATCCGGCGAAGCCTCACCCGAGGCCAACGCCTCCAGCCCGGCGACGGCTTGGGCGCGGTCATCCGCCACGACCACGGCCCGGTGTTCGAAGGCCGACCGGCTCGTGGCCAGCGACCAGCCAAGATCGACCGACGACGCTTCCGCGTTCTCGGCCGCGAACACGCCCAGCCGACGGGTCTGCTCGCGCAGCGCGTCACCGGTCCGCCCGGACACCACCCACGGCACCACCGCACCCGCCACAGGCTCGGGCTCCACCGGGAGAGAAGCCTCACCCGGTTCCTCTTCCGGCGCCTCCTCCAGGATCAGATGCGCGTTCGTCCCCGAGATACCGAACGAGGACACCCCGGCCCGGCGCGGACGCTCACCACGTGACCACGGCACCGGCTCGGTCAACAGCCGCACACCGCCGCCCTCCCACCGCACATGCGGAGTGGGCTCATCCACATGCAGAGTGGCGGGCAACAACCCATGCCGCAACGCCATCACCATCTTGATCACACCCGCAACACCCGCGGCAGCCTGCGTATGACCGATGTTCGACTTCACCGAACCCAGCCACAACGGCCGGTCTTCGTCGCGCTCCTTGCCGTACGTGGCGATGAGGGCCTCGGCCTCGATCGGGTCGCCGAGCCTGGTGCCCGTCCCGTGCGCCTCCACCACGTCGATCTCGGCCGTGGAGAGCCGGGCGCTGGACAGCGCCTGGCGGATGACCCGGCGCTGCGAGGGACCGTTGGGAGCGGTGAAGCCGTTGCTGGCACCGTCCTGGTTGACGGCCGAGCCACGCAGGAGCGCCAGCACCTTGTGGCCGTTGCGGCGGGCATCCGAGAGACGCTCCAGCAGGACCAGGCCCGCGCCCTCACCCCAGCCGGTCCCGTCGGCCGCGGCGGCGAACGGCTTGCACCGGCCGTCCGGAGCCAGGCCGCGCTGACGCGAGAAGCCGGTGAACACCTCGGGCGTGGACATCACGGTCACACCGCCGGCGAGGGCCAGGTCGCACTCCCCCTGCCGCAGTGCCTGGGCCGCCAGGTGCATGGCCACCAGCGAGGAGGAGCAGGCGGTTTCGATGGTGACCGCCGGGCCCTCGAGTCCGAGGGTGAAGGAGACTCTGCCCGAGAGGACGCTGGGGGCGGTGCCCGCGTACCCCTCGGTCGCCTTGCCTCCGGGGTCGCCCTGGGTCTGATTGCCGGTGGTCGCGGCGCCGACGTAGACACCGGTGGGGCTGCCCTTGAGCGTGGTGGGGTCGATGCCCGCCCGTTCGAGCACCTCCCAGGACGCCTCCAGGAGCAGGCGCAGCTGCGGGCTGCTGGCCAGGGCCTCGCGCGGACTGAAACCGAAGAACCCGGAGTCGAACCGGTCCGCGGCGCCGACGAATCCGCCCTCGCGGACGTAGCAGGTTCCCGGGTGGTCGGGGTCCGGGTGGTAGAGGCCGTCCAGGTCCCAGCCGCGGTCCGTGGGGAAGCCCTCGATGGCGTCGCCGCCCCCGGCGACCAGCTCCCACAGGCCCTCCGGCGACTCGACGCCGCCGGGGAAGCGGCAGGCCATGCCGACGACGGCCACCGGCTCCTGGGCGCGCTCCTCCACCTCGCGCAGCCGCTGCCGGGTGTCGTGCAGTTCGGCGGCGACCCGCTTGAGGTAGTCGACCAGTTGCTCTTCACTCGCCATGAGAGTTCACCCAGCCTTCAACGTTGTTGTCGCGCCGCGCACGGTTGGTTCACAAACCCAGCTCTTTGTCGATGAAGTCGAGGACCTGGTCGGTCGTGGCGACTTGGAGCTGTTCCTTCGCGCTGCCGGAATCGGGCGACGCGGTGGCCGCCTTCCATTTCGACAGGAGGGATTCCAGGCGGGCCGTGACCGTTTCGGTGTCGAGGTGCTCGACGAGGGCGGAGGACAGGGTGTTCTCGAGCTTCGCCATTTCGCGCAGGACAGGGTCGGTGGCCTCTTGTCCCGCGGCTCCTGCGGCGGTATCACCGTCGGGAGCCAGCTGCCCGCCGAGGTGTTCGGCCAGGGTGTCGGCGTCCGGGTAGTCGAAGACGAGCCCGGCGGGCAGGCGCAGTCCGGTGACGGCGGACAGCCTGTTGCGCAGTTCGACCGCGGTGAGGGAGTCAAAGCCGAGTTCCTTGAAGGTGCTGCCCGCTGTAAGGCTGTCGGTGTGGTGCCCGAGGACAGTGGCGGCCTGCTCACGGATGAGGCCGACCAGTGTGTGGTGCCGTTCGGCCTGCGGCAGGGCGGCCAGGCGGCTCGACAGGCCGGCGGGCTGCCCACCCGCCGTCGCGGTCGGCCTGCCCGCCCCACCCGTCGTGGGGACGGCGAGGCCGCGCAGGAGGGTGGGCCGGGTGTCCACAGGGTGCGTGGCCAGGGCCCGGAGGTCGAGGTCGAGTGCCACCAGGTGGGGGTGGTCGTGGCGGTGCGCGGCATCGAGCAGGGCCAGTCCCTGCTCGATGCTCATCGCCTTGACCCCGCTACGGCCCATCCGCGCCAGATCGGTCCCACTCAGGCCACCGGTCATGCCACTCGACATACCGCCCGATGCCTGCCACAGACCCCAGCCCACGGACAGGCCAGGCAGGCCAGAGGCCCGGCGGTGCCGCATCAAGGCATCGCAATAGGCATTGGCCGCAGCGTAGTTGGCCTGGCCGGGGCTGCCCAGCGTCGCCGCTGCGGACGAGAACACCACGAACAGGCCGAGCCGCAGATGACGGGTCGCCTCGTGCAGGTGGTGCGCGGCGGCGGCCTTCGCCGACCACACCCGCGCCAACCCCTCCGGAGTCTGCTCAGTCACCACAGCATCGTCCAGAACACCCGCCGCATGAACCACACCCGTCAGCGGATGAACCGGGTCGATCCCGGTGACCAGCCCGGCCACCGACTCCGGCTCACTCACATCCACCGCCACGACGGACACTTCGGCACCCCACTCACCAAGCCGCTCGATCAACTCGCCGACGCCCGGCGCCTCCGCGCCACGCCGGCTCGCCAGCAGCAGATGCCGCACACCCCATACGCGTACGAGATGCTCGGCGACCAGCTGACCCAGCATGCCGGTGCCACCAGTGACCACCACCGTGCCCTCGGGATCGAGGGCGGGCGGGATCTCCAGCACCAGCTTGCCGATATGCCTCGCCTGGCTCATGAACCGGAACGCCTCCCGCGCCCGGTCCAACGGCCAGGAACGTACCGGCAGCGGCTTAAGCCGATCTGAGGTGAACAATTCGGCGAGGCGCTCCAGCATCTGACCGATCCGGTCCGGGCCCGCGTCCGTGACAAGGTCATAGACCTTGTACGTCACACCGGGATGCTCGACGGCCACCCGCCCGGGATCACGCAGGTCGGTCTTGCCCATCTCAAGAAACCGACCGCCCTCACCCAGAAGCCGCATCGAGGCGTCGATGAACTCACCGGTCAGGCTGTTGAGCACGACATCCACCCCACGCCCGCCGGTGGACTGCCGGATCGATTCCTCGAAACCGGGATCACGCGAGGAGGCACGGTGAGCGGCATCAATGCCCATCTCCTCCAGCACACCATGCTTGCCGGGACTCGCAGTGGCAAACACCTCGGCACCCAGATGACGGGCGATCCGCACCGCCGCCATCCCCACACCACCGGTCGCGGCATGGACCAGCACCGACTCCCCCGCCCTCAACCGGGCCAGCTCCACCAGACCGTACCAAGCCGTCAGATACGCAACCGGCACGCCGGCCGCCTCGCTCATCCCCCACCCCTGCGGAACCGGCGCGACCATCCGCGCATCAGCAACCACCACAGGGCCGAACGCCCCCTCGAAAACACCCATGACCCGATCACCGACTGAGAGATGGGTGACATCGGGCCCGACCTCCGTCACCACACCCGCACCTTCACCACCCATGGCTCCGTACTCGGCGACCATGCCCAACACGACCAGAACGTCACGGAAGTTGATGCCCGCGGCGCTCACCGCAACCCGGATCTGTCCGGGCGCAAGAGGCCCGAGTACCTCCGGGCAGGCTGCCGCCGTCAAGTCCTCCAGCGAGCCGCCCGTCGCCAGCTGCAGGCGCCACGCCGGTACGCCGGGCGGCGCGACCAGCTCGGCACCTCTGCGCGCCTGGGCCAGGCGGGGGACGAGTATCCGGCATCCGCGCAGGGCAAGTTGGGGCTCGTCCAGCTCCTCGATGGCGTAGCGCAAGGTGGCCTGCGGGAGCTCGCCGCCGTCGCCGTCGACCAGGACGAAGCGGCCCGGGTTCTCCGACTGGGCACTGCGGACCAGGCCCCATACGGATGCGGTCGCCGCATTCACATCGTCGTCGCTGCCGGTGGCCACCGCGCCCCGCGTCACCACCAGCAGACGGGACTCGGCCAGCTCCGGGACGGCCAGGAACTCCTGCACCAGGGCCAGCGCCTGCCCGGCGACCGCCAGGCCATCACCGCCACCGCCGTCGGGCGCGGTCTCGACGTGGGCGACGACTGCCCACGGCGCCTCACCGCCGTCCCGCACCACATCGGCCGGACCGACATCGTCGGCGAGTGTCACCCACGCGCCGCCATCCGCGGCACCCGGCTGCGGAGCCGGAAGCTGCGTCCAATCCACCGTGAACAGACCACGTACGTCGCGCTGTCGGGAGGCCAGGAGTCGGCCGGGCTCTATGGGACGCATCCGCACGGCGGCGACGCTCAGGACGGGACCGCCGGTCGCATCGGTGACCGTCACGCGCAGTCCCTGCTCGGTGGATTCCCCGACCGGGCCGATGCGTACGCGGACCGTGGTGGCTCCCACTGCCTGCAGTGATACGCCGTTCCACGCGAAGGGCACATGGATCCGGTCGTCCCCGGAGCCGTCCTGGAAGCGGGCGGCCAGGAGGGGGTGGAGTGCGGCGTCGAGGAGAGCGGGGTGGATGCCGTATCCGTCGTGAGCACCGGCGGCCTCGGGCAGAGCGACCTCGGCCAGCAGATCCCGGCCCTCCCGCCACAACGACCGCAGGCCCTGGAACGACGGGCCGTACACGTATCCGGCGGCGGCCACCCGCTCGTAGAAGCCCTCCAAGTCGACCGGCTCCGCACCCGCCGCGGGCCAGGATCCGATCGTCCGGTCCGCCACGGGCGCGGGCCCCGGGGCAAAGACACCGGCCGCGTGGCACACCCAGGTGTCGTCGCCTCCGGTGGCGTCCGCATCGGGGCGGGTGTAGACGCGGACTTCGCGGCGGCCGTCGTCCGCCGCCGCGTCGACCACGACCTGCACCCGCAACCCGGACGACTCCGGCACCACGACCGGAGCCTGCAACATCAACTCCTCGACCGTGGCGCAACCGACCTCATCCCCGGCCCGCAACACCCACTCCACCAGCGCCGCACCCGGCACAAGCACCGTCCCGGCAACCTCATGATCAACAAGCCACGACATGCCCGACCGCGACAACCGCCCCGTCAGCAGACAACCACCCCGGTCGGCGAACTCCACCGCCGCACCCAACAACGGATGCCCCGCCGCCACCAACCCCAAGCCCACCGCATCCACACCACCCGCCCTACCGGTCGGCCAGAAGCGCTCCCGCTGAAACGCATACGTCGGCAGATCCACCGCCCTCGACACGGGATCAGCCGCGAACCACACGGACCAGCCCACGGGCACACCACTGACCTGCAGCCGCGCCACGGCTCGCAGGAACGCCTCGTCGTCCCGGCGTTCCCCGGCCAGCGACGCGACGAGCACCGGCTCCGGGCCGTCCAACCCGTCCAGGGTGTGCTGGGCGGCGGTGGTCAGGACCGGGGCGGGACCGAGCTCCACAAAGACCCCGGCGCGCTCGGCGACGTGGGCGATGGCGGGCTGGAAGAGAACAGGCCGCCGCACATGCCGGGCCCAGTACTCCGGCGTCGCGATCTCCTCACCCGCGGGCCGCCCGGAGACATTACTGATCAGCGGGATCACGGGCTCCTTGAACTCCACCTCACGGATCACCTCGGTGAAGTCCTCCAGCATCGGCTCCATCAACACCGAGTGGAACGCGTGGCTGACCGAGAGCGCCTTCGCCTTACGCCCCCGCCCCGACCAGAGCTTGACGATCCGCTCCACCTCACCGGCCGGGCCCGAGATCACCGTGGAATCAGGGGTATTGAGCGCCGCCACACCGACGGCACAACCTTCCAGATCAGCAGCCAGCTCAACAGGCGTCGCCTGCACCGCACACATCGCACCGCCCTCGGGCAACGCACCCATCAGCCGGGCCCGCGCACCCACCACCCGGCACGCACCCGCCAGATCGAGGACTCCGGCCACATGCGCGGCCGCGATCTCCCCGATCGAGTGCCCGATCACCACATCAGGGCGCACCCCGACCGACTCCCAGAGCCGGGCCAGGCCCACCTGCAACGCGAACAGCCCCGCCTGCGCCCACACCGTGTGATCCAACCGCTCCTTCGGACCGCGGAAGACCACCTCCTTCGGCGAAGCCCCCAACTCCCCCTCCAGCAGGGCACACACCTCATCAAATGCCACCGCGAACACCGGAAACCGCTCATACAACCCCGCACCCATCCCCACCAGCTGACTGCCCTGACCACTGAACAGCCACACCACATCACCGCTCGCGCGAACCCGCGAAGAAGACGGACCGACCAACGCCGGATGCGTCTCCCCCGCGGCCAACGCCTCCAAAGCGGCAACCGATTCAGCCCGCTCCCGACCCACCACAACAGCCCGATGCCCGTGCAACGCACGCGTCGTCACCAACGACCGACCCACATCACTCAGCGACACACCGGACACGCCGTCAGCGAAGTCGCCCAGGCGACGCGCCTGATCACGCAGAGCCTGCGGACTGCGAGCCGAGACCACCCACGGCACCAACGCGCCCTCAGACGCACCAGCACACTCCGGCTCCTCGCTCACGGCAGCCGGCTCAGGGACATGCTCAATGATCAAATGGGCGTTGGTGCCCGAAGCGCCGAAAGACGAGACACCCGCCCGGCGTGGCCGGTCCACCTCGGGCCACAGCACCGGCTCGGACACCAGCCGAACCGCCCCCGCCTCCCAATCCACATGCGGCGTCGGCTCATCCACATGCAGACTCGCCGGCACCACACCATGCCGCATCGCCATCACCATCTTGATCACACCGGCAACACCAGCGGCAGCCTGCGTATGGCCGATGTTCGACTTCACCGAACCCAACAACAACGGCCGCTCGGCATCCCGGCCCCGACCATACGTAGCCAGCAACGCCTGCGCCTCGATCGGATCACCCAATGTCGTACCCGTGCCATGCCCCTCCACCACATCCACATCCGCCACCGACAGCCGACCACTCGCCAACGCCTGCCGGATCACCCGCTCCTGCGACGGACCATTCGGCGCGGTCAACCCATTGCTCGCACCATCCTGATTGACCGCGGACCCTCGTACGATCCCGAGCACCTGATGCCCATTGCGCCGCGCGTCCGACAGACGCTCCAACAGGATCAGGCCGACACCCTCGGAGAAGCCGACTCCGTCGGCTGCGGCCGCGAACGGCTTGCAGCGGCCGTCAGGGGCAAGGCCACGCTGACGCGAGAAGCCCGCGAACACGTCGGGGTCGGCCATGACGGTCACGCCGCCCGCCAGAGCCAGGTCGCACTCGCCCTGCCGCAGCGCCTGCGCCGCCATGTGAATCGAGACGAGGGACGAGGAGCACGCCGTGTCCACCGTGACCGCCGGACCCTCCAGACCCAGCGTGTAGGACACCCGGCCCGAGACCAGGCTGCCGGAGCTCGCCAGGTAGGCATGGCCCTCCAGTTGGGCGTCGGCCTCGGGGAACGTGTTGGCGTAGTCGTGGTACATCACGCCGACGTACGTACCGGTCAAGCTGCCCTTGAGCGTCGTCGGATCGATGCCCGCCCGCTCGAACACCTCCCACGACGCCTCGAGGAGCAACCGCTGCTGCGGATCCATCGCAAGCGCCTCGCGCGGGCTGATCCCGAAGAACGCGGCATCGAAGTCGCCCGCGTCGTGCAGGAACCCGCCCTGGTCGCTGTAGCTGGTGCCGGGGTGGTCCGGGTCGGAGTGGAAGAGCCGCTCCAGATCCCAGCCCCTGTCGGCGGGGAACGCGCCCATCGCGTCCTTGCCGGAGTCGACCAGGCCCCACAGTTCGTCGGCGGAGGTCACCCCGCCCGGGAGGCGGCAGGCCATGGAGACGATGGCTATCGGCTCGTCGGCACCGGACGCTGCCGCCGTCACGGGGGAGGCGGTCACGGGCGCCGAGGTGCCCGCAAGGCGGTGGACCAAGTGGGCCGCCAGAGCCTGGGGGGTGGGATGGTCGAAGACCAGCGTCGCGGGCAACCGGAGGCCGCAGGCCGCCGACAGACGGTTGCGCAGTTCGACCGCCGTCAGCGAGTCGAAGCCGAGATCCTTGAAAGCCGCCTCCACATTCACCTGGGCCGCCGAGCCGTGGCCGAGCGCCGCGGCGGCGCACTCGCGCACCAAGTCGGTCACGGCGGCCAGGCGCCCGGGCTCGTCCAGGCCGGTCAGGCGCGCGGCGAGCGCTCCGTCGGAGAGCCCGGCGGACGCCACGCGGCGCTGCGTGGTGGGCACGACGAGCGTACGCAGCAGCGGGGACAGGCCGTCGGCCGTGGCGCGCGGGTCGAGATCGGCAGCCATGACGTACGGGCGGCCGTGTTCGCAGGCGGCGTCCAGCAGGGCCAGACCGCCTTCGGTGGTCAGCGGGGCGAAGCCGGTGCGCCTCATGCGGGCCAGGTCCGTCTGGCTCAGATGCCCGGTCAGTTCGCTGGCGGCCTGCCACAGGCCCCAGCCGACGGAGAGGCCCGCGAGCCCCTCGGCCCGGCGGTGCCGCATCAGGGCATCGCAATAGGCATTGGCCGCGGCATAGTTGGCCTGACCAGGGCTGCCCAGCGTCGCCGCTGCGGACGAGAACACCACGAACAGGCCCAGGGGCAGATCACGGGTCGCCTCGTGCAGGTGATGCGCGGCGGCCGCCTTCGCCGACCACACCCGCGCCAGCCCTTCGGGCGTCTGCGCGGTCAGCACGGCGTCTTCCAGGATGCCCGCAGCGTGCACGATCCCGGTCAGGGGGTGGGCCGTGTCGACTCCCGCGAGCAGTTCGGCGACCGCGTCCGGGTCACCGACGTCGGCCGACGCGATGGACACCTCGGCCCCCAACTCACCAAGACCGTCGGCGAGTCCGGCGCTGCCCGGCGCCTCCGCGCCGCGTCGGCTCACCAGCAACAGATGCCGCACACCCCATACGCGTACGAGATGCTCGGCCACCGCCCGGCCGAGCACACCGGTGCCACCGGTGATCAGGACAGTGCCCTCGGGATCGACGCCCACGGCAGCATCGCGCTCGCCCTCGTGCGTGGCGGCGGCCCGGGTCAGCCGGGGCACTCGTATCCCACCGCCACGCAAGGCGAGTTGCGGCTCGTCCGCGTGCCGCGCCACGGACATGGCTGTGGCGAGCGTGTCGTCCGGGCCGAGGTCGACCAGCGTGAAGCGGCCGGGGTTTTCCGACTGGGCGCTGCGGACGAGACCCCATACGGCTGCGGCAGCGGCATCCACGCCACTGTCACCGCCGGTGAGCACCGCCCCCTTCGTCGTCAACACCAGCTGAGCGTCGGCGAGTTGTGGTGCGGCGAGCCATGCCTGTGCGAGGTCAAGGACGCGCGAGGCGAGCGCCAGGCCGTCGTCACCAGGGTCGGGCTCGACGGGGACGGCCACCGCCGACGGCGCCGGGGCCCCCGCCTCGATGGACGCCACCAGGTCCCCGAGGCCGGCACCGTTCCGCCCCAGCGCCGCCCAGCTGCCGTCCGGGGCCTCGGGCTGTCCGTCGGTGGACGGCGGCGAGATCCACTCCAGGTCGAACAGGCCGTGCCGCCGGTCGCGGGTGGCCGCCGCGGCGAGGCGGTCGGTGTCGGCCGGGCGCGAGTGCAGGCCGCGCACGGTGAGCACGGGGGCGCCGACGGCATCGGCCACGGTGATCCGGACCCCCTGCTCGACCCGCTCGCCGAGCAGCGAGAGGCGGACCCGGACCGTGGTGGCCCGCACCGCGTGCAGTTCCGTGTCGCTCCAGGCGAACGGCAGCCAGATCTGCCCGCCGTCGGAGGGCGGAAGGAGCAGCGCCGCGGGCTGGAGGACGGCGTCGAGGAGGGCCGGGTGGATGCCGAACCCGTCCGGGTCACCGGCTTCTTTCGGCAACGTCACCTCGGCCAGGACATCCCCACCCTCGCGCCACAGCGCCCGCACGCCGCGGAACGCCGGCCCGTAGCCGTACCCGGCCCGCTCGGTCCGCGCGTAGAGGTCGGAGACGTCCACCGGCTCGGCACCGGCCGGGGGCCACGCGCCATCCAGGGTCTCGACTCCGCCGACCGCCGTTTCGGGGCCGAGCACACCGGTCGCGTGGCCGGTCCACGGCCGTGACGCCTCAAAGGCGTCGTCGTCATCGGGGCGGGAGAACACCTGGACGTCGCGCCGCCCGTGCGTGTCGGCCGCGTGCACGACGACCTGGACCTGCAGCCCTCCGGATTCGGGCAGCACGAGCGGCGCCTGCAGCGTCAGCTCCTCCAGGGTGGGGCAGCCCACCTCGTCGGCGGCCCGCAGCACCCACTCCACCAACGCCGCACCGGGCATCAGGGCCTGGCCCGCCACTACGTGATCGTCGAGCCAGGAACCCGACTGTCGCGACACCCGGCCGCTCAGCAGCCGAACGTCCCCACTGGCCAGGCCCACGGAGGCGCCGAGCAGCGGATGGCCGGACGCGACCAGTCCGAGGCCTGCCGGATCGCCCGCCCGTCCGCCGGAGGAGGCCAGCCAGAACTGCTGGTGTTGGAAGGCGTACGTGGGCAGGTCGACGGTACGGGGAGTGGGCCCGGCAGGGAACCAGCGCCGCCAGTCCACATCCACCCCGGCGGTGAAGACCTGGGCGACGGCACGGGCGAGCTGGACGGCATCCCCATGGTCACGACGCAGAGTCGGGACCACCACGGCGGACACACCCGCCTGCTCGATGGTCTCCTCCATACCCAGATTCAGGACCGGGTGAGGACCGACCTCGATGAAGACGCGGTAACCGTCCGCGAGCAGGCCTTCGACAGTGTCGGCGAAGCGGACGGGCTGACGCAGGTTCCTCACCCAGTAGTCGGCATCCAACCCGGTGGTATCGGCGCGCTCCGCGGTCACCGTCGAGTAAAACGCCACCTCGGCGCTCACCGGCTGGATACCGCTCAACCGGTCCATGAGCAGGCCGGCGAGCTCATCCACCTGCGGGCCATGGGACGCATAATCCACATCGATCGTACGAGCACGCAGACCGCGCGCCCCGGCGTCCGCGACCACTGCGGCAACCTGCTCAGGCGGACCCGAAATCACCGTCGAAGACGGCCCATTGACCGCAGCGACCCCCACCCCCGACCGATCACCGATCAGCCCGACGGCCTGCTCACGGCCCACACCGAGAGAAGCCATCGCACCACGCCCGGCGAGCTGTCGGAGTGCGTCGCTGCGTACGGCGACGATCCGCGCCGCATCCTCCAGCGACAGGGCCCCAGCCACACACGCCGCAGCCATCTCACCCTGCGAATGCCCCACCACAGCCGCAGGGGTAACCCCGCAGTCGGCCCACACAGCGGCAAGGGAGACCATCACCGCCCACAGAACAGGCTGAACCACCTCCACCCGCGACAGCTCACTCCCGTCCCCGCGCAACACCTCCGTCAACGACCACTCGACATGCGAAGACAGAGCCCGCTCACACTCAGCGATACGAGCAGCAAACACCGGGGACTCATCCAGCAGCCGGGCACCCATACCCACCCACTGTGACCCCTGCCCCGGGAACACCAACACCGGCCCCGGACCCACGGCACCCGCCACCCCGGACACCACATCCGGCGAAGCCTCACCCGACGCCAACGCCCCCAGCCCGGCCAGCAGTTCCTCGTGGTCATGGCCCACGACCACGGCCCGGTGCTCGAACACCGACCGCGTCGTGGCCAGCGACCAGCCCACCTCCACGGGTGATGCCCGTCGCGAATCGGTGGCGATCCACTCGGCCAGCGCCCCGGCCTGCGCCCGCAGCGCCTCCGCACCACGCGCCGAGACCGCCCACGGCACCACCGCACCCGCTCCGCGCTCCGGAGCAGGTTCGGACCCGGGCTCCTCGGCGGTCTCCCCGGGCGCCTCCTCCAGGATCACGTGTGCGTTCGTGCCGGACATCCCGAACGCGGACACCCCGGCGCGGCGCGGGCGTTCACTGCGCGACCACGGCACCGGCTCGGTCAGGAGCCGGACGGAGCCGGAGGACCAGTCGACGTGCGGGGTCGGCTCGTCCGCGTACAAGGTGGCGGGCAGCAGTTCACGCTGCAGCGCCATCACCATCTTGATCACTCCGGCCACACCGGCGGCGCCCTGGGGGTGGCCGATGTTCGACTTCACCGAGCCGAGCCACAGTGGCCGGTCCTCGTCGCGGTCGCGGCCGTAGGTGGCGAGCAGGGCACCGGCCTCGATGGGGTCGCCCAGTCTGGTGCCGGTGCCGTGCGCCTCGACCGCGTCCACCTCGGCGGCGCCCAGTCCGGCGTTGGCCAGGGCGGCGCGGATGACGCGTTCCTGAGCGGGTCCGTTGGGGGCGGTCAGGCCGTTGCTCGCGCCGTCCTGGTTGACTGCCGAACCGCGCAGGAGGGCCAGCACCTTGTGGCCGTTGTCACGGGCGTCGGACAGGCGTTCCAGCAGGATCAGGCCGACGCCCTCGGAGAAGCCCGTCCCGTCGGCCGCGGCGGCGAACGGCTTGCAACGGCCGTCCGGAGAGAGCCCACGCTGGCGGGAGAACTCGGTGAACATGCCGGGGGTCGACATCACGGTCACGCCGCCCGCCAGGGCCAGGTTGCACTCCCCCTGCCGCAGTGCCTGGGCCGCCAGGTGCATGGCCACCAGCGACGAGGAGCACGCCGTGTCGACGCTCACCGCAGGACCCTCGAGTCCGAGGGTGAAGGAGATGCGGCCGGACAGGACGCTCAGGGCGTTGCCGGTCAGGAGGTGGCCCTCCACCGTCCTGTCGGCGTGCCCGCCGCCGAAGCCGGGCACGCCCGCGCCGACATAGACACCGGTGGGGGTGAGCTTCAGCGCGGCCGGGTCGATTCCGGCCCGCTCGAGGAGCTGCCAGGCGGTCTCCATGAGCACCCTCTGCTGCGGATCCATGGCCAGCGCCTCGCGCGGGCTGATACCGAAGAAGGAGGCATCGAAGCCCGGGGCGTCGTGGAGGAACCCGCCGTGGCGCACGTAGCTGGTGCCCGTGTGTTCGGGGTCGGGGTGGTAGAGGCTCTCCAGGTCCCAGCCGCGGTTGGCGGGGAAGGGGCCGATGGCGTCACCGCCTTCGGCGATCAGCTCCCACAGCGCCTCGGGCGAGCCGGTGCCGCCCGGGAAGCGGCACGCCATGGAGACGATCGCGATCGGCTCCTGGTGGCGCTCCTCCACCTCGCGCAGGCGCCGGCGCGTCTGCCCGAGATCGACTGTCACCCGCTTCAGATACTGACGAAGCTTCTCTTCA
The DNA here is from genome assembly GCF_003391135.1 of Streptoverticillium olivoreticuli subsp. olivoreticuli. Lineage (GTDB taxonomy): Bacteria > Actinomycetota > Actinomycetes > Streptomycetales > Streptomycetaceae > Streptomyces > Streptomyces blastmyceticus. Next base: position 1,776,689 of record NZ_CP031455.1, read on the forward strand.
GTACTCGGTTCGGTACTCGGCATCGAACGTCACGTCTCCATCAGTTCCATCAGTGAGGGGCACAGAAGTCCGTCAGCGAAGGCGCAGAAGGTCACAGCTCCCGGTCGATGAACGCGAACATCTCGTCGTCGGAGACGCCGTCGAGCGCGTCGAGGTCCGCGCCACCGCCGGCGTTGGCGTGTGCGCCGTTCACCTTCGACAGCAGGGCGTCGAGGCGCCGGGCGACCCGGCCGCGCGCCTCGTCGTCCAGCGCGAGGGCGTCCAGGCTCGACTCGATCCGGCCCAGGTCGCTCAGGACCGGATCGGCCGCGTCCTTGAGGGGCGCGGGCGCTCCGTCGGGCGACAGGAGCGTCAGGAGGTGGCCGACGAGGGCGGCGCTCTCCGGGTAGTCGAAGACGAGTGCCGCGGGCAGCTTCAGGCCGGTGGCCGCGGAGAGCCGGTTGCGCAGTTCCACGGCGGTCAGGGAGTCGAAGCCGAGCTCCTTGAACGAGGTGTCCGGGCGGATCGTGTCGCGGTCGGTGTGGCCGAGGACTCCGGCGACGTTTCCGCGTACGAGGTCGAGCAGCAGGCGGTGCTGTTCGGCAGGCGGCAGCCCGGCGAGCCGGTCGGCCAGGCCGTCCCCGGGGCCGGTGCCGACGGCGGCGGCCGGTCTGCTGCCGCGGCCGCCCGGGACCGTGGTGGCCAGGGTGCGCAGGAGGGCGGGCCGGGACTCGGCGGGCTGTGCGGCGGCAGCTCGCGCGTCGAGGTCGACCGCGACCAGGTGCGGGCGGCCGTGCGCGTGGGCGGCGTCCAGCAGGGCCAGGCCGGCCTCGGTGGTGAGAGGCGTGAACCCTGTGCGCTTCATGCGGGCCAGGTCCGTCTGGCTCAGATGCCCGGTCATGTCGCTGGCGGCCTGCCACAGACCCCAGCCGACGGAGAGGCCCGCTAGCCCCTCGGCCCGGCGCTGCCGCATCAGGGCATCGCAATAGGCATTGGCCGCGGCATAGTTGGCCTGACCGGGGCTGCCCAGCGTCGCGGCCGCCGACGAGAACACCACGAACAGACCCAGGGACAGATCACGGGTCGCCTCGTGCAGGTGATGCGCCGCGGCCGCCTTCGCCGACCACACCCGCGCCAGCCCTTCGGGCGTCTGCGCCGTGACCACGGCGTCTTCCAGGACACCCGCGGCATGCACGATCCCGGTCAGGGGGTGAGCCGGATCCGTCCTGCCGACCAGCTCGGCCACCGACTCCGGGTCACTCACGTCGGCCGCCACGATGGACACATCGGCACCCGACTGACCTAGTTTTTCGATCAGTTCACTGGACCCCGGCGCCTCCGCGCCGCGCCGACCGGCCAGCAGCAGATGCCGCACACCCCATGAGCGTACGAGATGCTCGGCCACCGCCCGGCCGAGCACGCCGGTGCCACCGGTGATCAGGACAGTGCCCTCGGGATCGAGGGCGGGCGGGATCTCCAGGACCAGCTTGCCGGTGTGCTTGGCCTGGCTCATGAACCGGAACGCCTCCCGCGCCCGGCCCAGCGGCCAGGCGCTGACCGGCAGCGGTTCCAGCACCCCGGAGGCGAACAGCTCTCCCATCTCCGACAGCATTTCGCCGATCCTGTCCGGCCCGGCGTCCGGCACCAGGTCGAAGGCCCGGTACCGGGCACCCGCATGGTCGGCCGCGACCTGTTCAGGGGCGCGCTTGTCGGTCTTGCCCATGTCGACCATGCGTCCGCCCTCGGCGAGCAGCCGCAGGGACGCGTCGGTGAACTCGTTCGCCAGGCTGTTGAGTACGACGTCCATGCCCCGCCCGCCGGTGGCCTCCCGCAGGGTGTGCTCGAAGTCGAGGTCACGGGAGGACGCCCGGTGGGCGGCATCGATGCCCATCTCCTCCAGCACGGCGTGCTTGCCGGGGCCGGCGGTGGCGTACACCTCTGCGCCCAGATGGCGGGCGATCTGGGTGGCGGCCATGCCCACACCGCCGGTTCCGGCGTGGATGAGCAGCGATTCGCCCGCCCCGAGGCGTCCCAGATCCACCAGGCCGTACCAGGCCGTCAGGAACACCACCGGCGCCGCCGCGGCCTCCTGGAGGCTCCAGCCCTCCGGCACCGGCACGATCATCCGGGCGTCCGCGATCGCCACCGGGGCGAAGGCGCCCTCGAACAGGCCCATCACGCGGTCGCCGACCGACAGGCGGGTGACGCCGGGGCCGACCTCCGTCACATGACCCGCGCCCTCACTGCCCGCGAACGTGCCCTTGTCGGGGTACATGCCGAGCGCGATCAGCACGTCACGGAAGTTCATGCCCGCCGCCCGTACGGAAATCCGCACCTGGCCGGGCTCCAGTGGCACGAGCGCCTCCGGCGCCTCGATCACCGAGAGGCTCTCCACGGTGGCCGTGCCTGTGGCGCCGAGGCGCCAGGCGGGCGTGCCGACCGGCGCGACCAGCTCTTCGGGGGCGCCCGCAGGCATCATCCGGGGGACGAGGTACTTCCCTTCCCGGAGGGCGAGTTGAGGTTCGTCCAGCTCTTCGACGGCGTGGCGCAGTGCGGCCTGCGGAAGCTCATCGACGTCGCCGTCCACCAGGGCGAAGCGGCCCGGGTTCTCCGACTGGGCACTACGGACCAGGCCCCATACGGATGCGGCCGCCGGATCGATGCCGGTGTCGGCTTCGGTGGCCACGGCGCCCCGCGTCACCAAAATCAGGCGGGACTCGGTCAGTCGAGGTACACCCAGGAACTCCTGCACCAGGGCCAGCACCCGCTCCGCGACCGCCGGACCATCACCGCCGCCGGTCGTGTCGGAGACGGGGACGACAACCGCCCACGGCACCACACCACTGTCCTGCACCACATCCGCCAGGCCGACACCATCCGTGAGCGTGGCCCAGGAGCCGCCGACCGATGCACCCTCCTCCGGCGCCGGAGCAGGAAGCGGCGTCCAGTCCACGGTGTAGAGCCCGTCGACACCGCCGGGGGCGGTGGCCGCGAGCCTCGTGGGGTCGGCCGCCCGCAGGGTCAGCGCGTCGACGCCGAGGACGGGGGCGCCGGTTCCGTCGGCGATCGCGATCCGCAGATCCCGCTCGGCCGAGCCCTCCTGCGGGGACAGCCGGACGCGGACGCGAGTGGCCTGGTCGGCGCGGAGCGACACTCCGCTCCACACGAACGGCAGCCATATCCGCCCGTCCCGGGGCCGGTCGATGAGCAACAGCGGGTGCAAGGCGGCATCCAAGAGCGCCGGATGTATTCCGAACCCGTCCGCGTTGCCCGCCTGTTCGGGCAGTGCCACCTCGGCCAGCAGGTCCTCGCCGTGCCGCCACAGCGCCGTCACCCCCTGGAACGCCGGCCCATAGCCGTATCCGGCCTCCGCGGCCCGCGCGTAGAAGTCCTCGACGTCCACTGGTTCGGCACCGGCCGGAGGCCACTGTCCGCTCATCTCATCGTCCACGGCTGCCGGTTCGGGGCTCAGCACACCGACGGCGTGGCACACCCAGGCGGCTCCACCCGCCCGGTCCGGGCGTGAGTACACGCGTACGTCACGTCGTCCCTGCTCGTCGGCCGCACCCACGGCCACCTGGACCCGCAAGCCTCCGGATTCGGGCAGCACGAGCGGCGCCCGCAGCGTCAGCTCCTCCACCGTGACGCAGCACACCTCGTCGGCGGCCCGCAGCGCCCACTCCACCAACACCGCACCCGGCACGAGCACCGTCCCGCTCACCACGTGTTCGGCCAGCCACGAGGGGGCCTCTCGGGAGAGCCGTCCGGTGAACAAGTACGAGTCGGTGTCGGCGAGTTCCACTCCGGCACCGAGGAGAGGATGCCCGGCGGAGACCATGCCGAGGTCGGCGGGGTCCCCGTTGAGCCCGGCGGGCGCCTCCAGCCAGTAGTGCTGGCGCTGGAAGGCGTACGTGGGCAGATCCACCACCCGGGGCAGTGGAACGGCCGGGAACCAGCCCGTCCAGTCGATGTCCGCTCCGGCGGTGTGGGCCTGGGCGGCGGCGTGGGTGAGCTGGGTGGTGTCGCCGTGGTCGCGGCGCAGGGTGGGTATCACGGTGGCGGGTACGTCCGCCTGCTCGATGGTTTCCTCCATGCCGAGGTTGAGGACGGGGTGGGGGCCGGCTTCGATGAAGATGCGGTACCCATCGGCCAGGAGAGCCTTGATGGTGTCGGCGAAGCGGACGGGGTGGCGCAGGTTGGTGATCCAGTAGTCGGTGTCGAGGGTGCTGGTGTCGTCGAGGTTTCCGGCGGTGACGGTGGAGTAGAACGCGATGTCGGTGTTCATTGGCCGGATGCCGGTCAGGCGCTCGGTGAGTCGGCCGGTGATCTCGTCGACCTGGGGTGAGTGGGAGGCGTAGTCCACGTCGATGACGCGGGCGCGCAGGCCGCGTGCCGCGGCGTCGGCGACGACCGCGGCGACGTGTTCGGGCGAGCCTGAGATCACGGTGGAGGAGGGGCCGTTGATGGCGGCCACTCCCACGTCCGGCCGGTCACCGATCAACTCGGTGGCCTGCTCGGCGCTGGTTCCGAGGGAGGCCATGGCGCCGTGTCCGGCGAGCTGTCGGAGGGCGTCGCTGCGTACGGCGACGATCCGTGCCGCGTCCTCCAGCGACAGGGCCCCGGCCACGCAGGCGGCGGCCATTTCGCCCTGTGAGTGGCCGACCACGGCTGCGGGGGTGATGCCGTAGTCGGCCCACACGGCGGCAAGGGAGACCATCACCGCCCACAGAACCGGCTGGACCACCTCCACCCGCGACAGCTCACCGCCGTCCCCGCGCAGCACCTCCGTCAGCGACCAGCCGACGTACGGGGAAAGAGCCTGCTCGCACTCGGCAATACGGGCAGCGAACACCGGTGATTCGTCCAGCAGTTGGGCCCCCATGCCCGCCCACTGCGACCCCTGCCCGGGAAAGACCAGCACGGGACCGGCACCGGAGGAACCGGCCACCCCGGACACCACATCCGGCGACGCCTCACCCGACGCCAACGCCCCCAGCCCGGCAGTCAGCGCCTCCCGGTCCTGCCCGAGGACGACCGCCCGGTGCTCGAACACCGACCGGCTCTTGACCAGCGACCACCCCACCTCCACCGCAGACGCATCCGTGCCATCGGCCACGAACTCGACCAACTGACGGGCCTGATCACGCAACGCCTCGCCGGTCCGTCCGGACACCACCCACGGCACCACCGAACCCACGGGCTCGGGCTCCGCCGGCAGAGAAGCCTCACCCGGTTCCTCTTCCGGCGCCTCCTCCAGGATCAGATGCGCGTTCGTCCCCGAGATGCCGAACGAGGACACCCCGGCCCGGCGCGGACGCTCACCACGTGACCACGGCACCGGCTCGGTCAACAGCCGCACACCACCACCCTCCCACTGCACATGCGGAGTGGGCTCATCCACATGCAGAGTGGCGGGCAACAACCCATGCCGCAACGCCATCACCATCTTGATCACACCGGCGACACCCGCGGCAGCCTGCGTATGACCGATGTTCGACTTCACCGAACCCAGCCACAACGGCCGGCCCTCAGGGCGCTCTTGGCCGTAGGTCGCCAGCAGGGCCTGCGCCTCGATGGGGTCGCCGAGTGTGGTGCCCGTCCCATGCGCCTCCACCACGTCGATCTGGTCGGGGCTCCGGCCCGCTCCGGCCAGGGCGGCGCGGATGACGCGCTCCTGCGAGGGGCCGTGGGGAGCGGTCATCCCGTTGCTGGCACCGTCCTGGTTGACGGCCGAGCCACGCAGGAGGGCAAGCACCTTGTGGCCGTTGCTGCGGGCGTCCGAGAGGCGCTCCAGCAGGACCAGGCCTGCGCCCTCGCCCCAGCCGGTCCCGTCGGCCGCGGCGGCGAACGGCTTGCACCGGCCGTCGGGAGCCAGGCCGCGCTGACGCGAGAACTCCACGAAAGTGTTCGGGGTGGCCATCACGGTCACGCCTCCCGCCAGGGCGAGGCCGCACTCGCCGCGCCGCAGCGCGTCGGCCGCCAGGTGCATCGCCACCAGCGAGGAGGAGCACGCGGTGTCCACCGTGATGGCGGGGCCTTCGAGGCCGAAGGTGTACGCGACCCGGCCGGACGCCACGCTCGGCGTGCTGCCGGTCATGACGCGCCCCTCGTAGCCGTCCGGCTTGCGGGCCAGGAAGCGGGAGCCGTAGTCGTCGTACATGATCCCGGTGATGACTCCGCACGGGGTGCCGCGCAGGGTGGCCGGGTCGATACCGGCGTCCTCGAAGGCGTGCCAGGCACACTCAAGGAGCAGCCGCTGCTGCGGGTCGACGGCGGCCGCCTCGCGTGGGCTGATGCCGAAGAAGCCCGCGTCGAAACGGGCGGCGTCGTAAAGGAAGCCGCCTTCTCGGGTGCAGCTGTGGCCGACCCGGTCGGGGTCGGGGTCGAAGAGGCCGGTCACGTCCCAGCCGCGGTCGTCGGGGAAGGGGCCGATGGCGTCCGTGCCGGTGGCGACGAGCTGCCACAGTTGCTCGGGCGAGGTGACGCCGCCGGGATAGCGGCAGGCCATGCCGACGATGGCGATGGGGTCGTCGTCGGTGGCCGTGGCGCGCACCAGTGGTACGGGCGTGGCCGTGGAGGTGTGTTGTTCGCCGTCCGGCAGGTGGGTGCTCAGGTGGCGCACGAGCGCGCCGGGGGTGGGGTGGTCGAAGACGAGGGTGGCGGGGAGCCGGATGCCGGTGGCCGTGGAGAGCCGGTTGCGCAGCTCCAGGGAGGTCAGCGAGTCGAAGCCGAGCTCGTGGAAGGCGCGGCCCGGTTCGATGGACTCGGGTGAGGGGTGGGCCAGGACGGTCGCGATCTGGTCGCGGACGAGCTCGCCCAGGGCGCGGTCCCGGTCGGTGGCGGACAGCGCGGCCAGGCGTGCGCTCCACGAGGAGGGCGTGGCCTCGTCGGCTCCGGCCGTGGCGGCGCGGGGCCGGGGGGTGCGCACGAGGCCGCGCAGGACGGGCTGCAGCGTGTGGGCGGCGGCCTGGCCGCGCAGGACGGCCCGGTCGAAGCGGGTGGCGAGGACCGTGGCGTGCGGGGCGGTCAGGGCCGCGTCGAACAGGGCGAGTGCCTGCTCGTCGGTCAGCCCGGCCACGCCGGTGCGGTGGATCCGGGCGCGGTCGGTGGCGCCGAGCCGGGCGGCCATGCCGCCGCTCGCGGATTCCCACAGACCCCAGGCCAGAGAGGTGGCGGCGAGGCCGTGGGCGCGGCGGTGTTCGGCCAGGGCGTTGAGGAAGGCGTTGGCGGCCGCGTAGTTGGCCTGGCCGCCGTTGCCCATGACGGAGGCGCCGGAGGAGAACAGGACGAAGGCCGCCAGGTCCGACTCGCGGGTGAGTTCGTGCAGTTGCCAGGCCGCATCGACCTTCGGGGCCAGGACGGCGTCCAGGCGCTCGGGGGTCATCGCCGTGATGAGGCTGTCGTCGATGACGCCCGCAGTGTGGACGACGGCGGTCAGCGGGTGGGCGGCGGGGATGTCGGCGAGGAGCCGGGACAGGGCGTCGGGGTCGGTGATGTCGCAGGCCGCGACGCGGACGTCGACGCCGTCGGCGGCGAGTTCGGTACGCAGCTCGGCGAGGCCCTCCGCGGCCTCGCCGCGTCGGCTCGCGAGCAGCAGGTGGCGGGCCCCGTGCGCGGTGGCCAGGTGGCGGGCCGTGGCCCGGCCGAGGCCACCGGTGCCGCCGGTGATGAGGACAGTGCCCTCGGGGTCGAGGTGTCGTACGGGGGTGCGGGGCCCAGGCGTGGAGGTGTCTGGCCCTGGCACGGGCTTCTCGGGCCCGGGCACGGATGTGCCGGGCTCCGGCGTGGACGCCTCGCGGCCGGGCACGCAGGTGTCGGACCCCGGCACGGACGCCCCGGACCCGGGCCCGGAAGTGCCGGGCGCCACCTCGGACCCCTCGGGGCCGGGTAGGGCAGCTGAGAGCCGCGGCACGAAGGCGGCGCCCGTGCGCAGGGCGAGCTGCGTCTCGGCGTGGGCGGTCGCGGCGGCCACGGCGGCGGGCAGGGCACGGCCGGATGCGGCGTCCTCGTCGACGTCCAACAGCAGGATCCGGTCGGGCTGTTCGGCCTGGGCGGCGCGGACCATGCCCCACAGGGGCGCGGTGGTCAGGTCGGCCGGGGCGTCGTCCGGGTGGACGGCGACCGCGCCGGTGGTGAGGATGACGAGCCGGGCGGAGGCGAGGGTGTCCGCGGTGAGCCAGTCGCGCAGCAGGTTCAGGGCGTCGTGGGCGTGTGCTCGTGCCCGTGCGGGGACACCGCCCGGGGCATCGAAGACGGTGATGTCGGAGGCGGTGGGCGGGAAGGGTGCGACCACGACGTCGGGCACGGCCCCGCCCTCCGCGACCGCGGCCGTCAGGGCGGCCAGGCCCCGGTGGCGCGGCGCGCCGGGGACGAGCCCCGCGCCGTCGGCTCCGAGCACGGCCCACGTGCCGGGGGCCGGTTCGGCCGCGGGCAGCGGCAGCGCCTGCCAGGCCAGGTGGTGCAGGGGTGTGGTGGCGGGGCGGGCGGAGCGCCAGCGGTCCGCGGGGATCAGCCGCAGCCGGAGGGCGTCGACGGCGGCGACGAGGGCACCGTCGGTGTCGGAGAAGGTCAGCCGCAGCCGGTCGTCGCCCTGGGGGCTGAGACGGACGCGCAGCCGGGTGGGGCCGGTGGCGTAGTGGCGCACGCCGCTGAAGGAGAACGGCACCCGCACCGGGGCGTCCCCCTCGCCCTCGCGGTAGAGCTCGTCCACGGCATGCAGCGCGGCGTCGAACAGTGCGGGATGGAGCGCGAACGCCTCCGCGTCGTCGAGCTGTTCGTCGGCGAGGCGGACATCCGCGTACAAGTCGTCGCCGTGCCGCCAGGCCGCGTGGACGGCGCGGAAGGCGGGACCGTAGCTGTAGCCCTGCTCGTCGAGGCGGGCGTACAGCGCGCCGACGTCGAGGGCGGTGGCCTCGGCGGGCGGCCAGGGCGTCGCGCCGTCGGCGGGCGGCTCGGTGGCCGGGCCCGCGGCCAGGACGCCGGTGGCGTGGCGGCGCCAGCCGTGCGCGCCGTCCGCCTCGCCGTCCCCGGTGTCGTCGACGGGGCGGGCGTGGACGGTCAGGGCGCGGCGGCCGGAGGCGTCCGGGGCGCCGAGGGCGAGCTGGACGCTGACGGTGCCGGTACCGTCGAGCAGCAGCGGGGTTTCCAGCGTCAGGTCGTCGATGGTGTCGCAGTCGGCATGCCGCCCTGCGAGCAGGGCGAGCTCGACGAAGGCGGTGCCGGGCAGCGGGACGCTTCCCGCGATGCTGTGGTCGGCGAGCCAGGGGTGCGTACGCAGGGAGAGGCGCCCGGCGAAGAGCAGACCGCCGTCGGCCTGCCGGATGACGGCGGGCAGCAGCGGGTGGCCGGTCTCGTCGAGGTCGGCGGCGCGGGCCGGGGCCGTGCCGTCCGGGGTGGAGCGCCAGTACCGCCGGCGCTGGAAGCGGTAGGTCGGCAGCGGCAGCCGCTCGGTGTCGGCCTGGAAGAGGGCCGTGAAGTCGGCCGGGTGCCCGTCGGCGTGGAGCGCGGCGAGGGCGGTCAGCAGAGTGCGGTCCTCGTCGTGGCCGGAGCGGAGGGCGGCGGCGACGACCGGCTCGGCGTCCTCGTCGGGCGCAGGGGCCGGGAGGCAGTCCTGGACCATGGTGGCCAGGACGGGGTCGGGCCCCAGTTCCAAGTAGCGCACGACGCCCTGGCCGTCGAGGGTGCGCAGCCCGTCGAGGAAACGCACCGGCCGGCGGACGTGCCGTACCCAGTACTCGGCGTCGGCCAGGAGCTCCGCGTCGGCGAGGCCCCCGGTGAGGTTGGAGACGACGGGGATCTTCGGTGCGTGGAATGTCAACCGGCGTGCCACGAGGCGGAATTCGTCCAGCATCGGCTCGATCAGCGGCGAGTGGAAGGCGTGGCTGACGTTGAGTCGCTTCGTCTTGGACCCACGCCCGCGCAGGATCCGCTCGAGCTCGGTGACGGCGGTGGCCTCGCCGGACACGACGACAGCGGCGGGCCCGTTGACGGCGGCGAGCGAGAGCTGCTCGTCGCGGCCCGCGAGCAGCGGCAGTACGTCGTCCTCGGATGCCTGGACGGCGAGCATGGCGCCGCCGGCGGGCAGGGCCTGCATCAGTCGGCCACGGGCGGCGACCAGCGCGCAGGCGTCCGGCAGGGAGAGGACGCCGGCCGTGTGCGCGGCGGCGATCTCGCCGACCGAGTGTCCGGTCAGGTGGGTCGGGGTGATCCCGAAGGACGTGACCAGGCGGTACAGGGCCACTTCGAGGGCGAACAGGGCGGCCTGGGTCAGGTCGGTCCGGTTCAGGGCGGCTGCCTGCTCGGTGCCCGGAGGGGCGAACAGGACCTGCCGCAGGGGCTGTTCGAGCAGCGGGTCCAGGTGGGCGCAGATCTCGTCCAGGGCCTCGGCGAAGACGTCGAAGGTGCCGTGGAGCCGGGCGCCCATGCCCGGCCGCTGGCTGCCCTGGCCGGTGAAGAGGAAGGCGGTGCCTCCGGGACGGGCCGGGCCCGTGCCGCGCGTGAGCGCCGGGTGGGTGCGGCCCCCGGCCAGGGCGGCCAGGGCCTCGGCCCGCTCGTCGCGGTCCGCGCCGAGCACCACGGCACGGTGCTCGAACAGGGAGCGGCGCAGCAGAGTGCCGCCGATGCCGGCCACGGAGGCGTCTTCGTGGGCGGCGACGTGACCGGCCAGGGCGTCGGCCTGGGCGCGCAGGGCCGGGGCGCTGCGGGCGGAGAGGACCCAGGGCAGCGGCGGCCGCGCCTGCCCGGTGCTCGTGCCGGTCGCAGTGGGTCGCGGGTGTTCCCCGCCCCCGGCGGATTCCCCGGTGTCCGCCGTCGGCGGCTCCTCCAGGATCAGGTGCGCGTTCGTCCCGGAGATCCCGAAGGAGGAGATGCCCGCGCGACGGACCCGCTCCCCCTGCGGCCAGGCGACCGGCTCGGTGAGCAGGCGCACCGCACCCGACTCCCAATCGGCGTGCGGGGTGGGCTCGTCGACGTACAAGGTGGTGGGCAATATCCGGTGCCGCAGCGCCTGGATCATCTTGATCAGCCCCGCCGCACCGGCGGCGCCCTGTGTGTGGCCGATGTTGGACTTCACCGAGCCGAGCCACAACGGCCGGTTCTCGTGCCGTTCCTGGCCGTAGGTGGCGAGGAGCGCCTGTGCCTCGATGGGGTCGCCGAGTCTCGTGCCGGTGCCGTGCGCCTCGACGGCGTCCACCTCGGCGGGCGAGAGCCGCGCCTCGGCGAGGGCCGCACGGATGACGCGCTGCTGGGAGGGCCCGTTGGGGGCGGTCAGGCCGTTGCTCGCGCCGTCCTGGTTGACGGCCGAACCGCGAATCACGGCAAGGACCTCGTGACCGTTGCGGCGCGCGTCGGAGAGGCGTTCGAGCACCAGCAGGCCCGCGCCCTCGGAGAAGGCGGTGCCGTCGGCGGCGGCCGCGAACGGCTTGCACCGCCCGTCGGCGGCCAGGCCCCGCTGGCGGGAGAACTCGGTGAACACGTACGGGGTGGTCATCACCGTGACGCCGCCCGCGAGGGCCAGGTCGCACTCGCCCCGGCGCAGCGCGTGGGCCGCCAGGTGCACGGCGACCAGGGACGACGAGCAGGCCGTGTCGATGGTGACCGCAGGGCCCTCCAGGCCGAACGTGTAGGCAAGGCGGCCCGAGAGCACGCTGGGCGCGTTGCCGGTGACCAGGTAACCCTCGGCGGCGGGGTCGATGTGCGGGGTGCCGAAGCCGGGCAGGGCCGCGCCCGCGTAGACGCCGGTGCGGCTGCCCTGCAGTGCCTGCGGGTCGATGCCCGCGCGCTCCAGCGCCTCCCAGGCGCACTCCAGGAGCAGCCGCTGTTGTGGATCCAGGACCTGCGCTTCGCGCGGGCTGATGCCGAAGAACTCCGGGTCGAAGAGGTCGGCGTCGTGGACGAAGCCGCCCTCGTCGGCGTAGGTGGTGCCGGGGTGGTCGGGGTCGGGGTGGAAGAGCCGCTCCAGGTCCCAGCCGCGGTTGTCGGGGAAGGGGCCCAGGCCGTGGCCGCCCGCCGCGACCAGGTCCCACAGGTCCTCGGGGCTGCGCACCCCGCCGGGGTAGCGGCAGGCCATCTGGACCACGGCCACCGGTTCCTGGTCGCGTTCCTCGGCCTCGCGCAGCCGCTGCCGGGTCGCGTGGAGGTCCGCGGAGACGCGCTTGAGGTAGTCGACCAGCTTCTCTTCGCTCACCATGTGCGCTGTCGCTCCCCGCCCGTGGTCGCGAGGTGTTCGGTCTGCACGCGCCTCACACCCCCAGTTCGTTGTCGATGAAGTCCAGTACTTGCTCGGCGGTGGCCGCTCGCAGGTGGTCCACGGCGTCGTCGCCGTCCGGCGCGGCCGTCGTGAAGCGTGCGAGCAGCGCCTCCAGCCGTGCCGCCACCGCCGCCTGGTCGAGGCCCTGTGCGACGGCGGCCGACAGGGTGTGCTCGACGCGGGCCACCTCTTGCAGGACCTGCGCGGTGATGTCGCCCGCCGTGGCCGGCCCGCCGTCGGGCGCCAGCCGTTCGACGAGGTGGGCTGCGAGCGCCTGGGCCCGCGGGTAGTCGAAGACCAGGGCGGCGGGCAGTTTCAGGCCGGTCGTGGCGGCGAGCCGGTTGCGCAGCTCGACGGCGGTCAGCGAGTCGAAGCCGAGCTCCTTGAAGCGCGTGTCCACCTGCACCGCGCCCGGGTCGGCGTGGCCGAGCACGCCGGCCGCGTGGGTGCGGACCAGGTCGGTCATCAGCTCCAGTCGCTCCTCGCCGGACAGGGCGGCGAGCCTGCCGGGCCAGTCGGCCGCGTCGCCGCCCGCGGCCGCCTTGGGCCGGGCCGAGGCGGGCGCGCCGGCGGCCGCCAGGGCGCGCAGCACGACCGGTACGGCCGACGGGGAGGCGGCCGGGACGCGGGCGTCCAGGTCCAGGGCGAGCAGGTCGGGGCGGCCGTGGGCGCGGGCGGCGGACAGCAGGGCGCAGCCCCGCGCGGCGCCGGTCGGCCTGATGCCGTAGCGGTCGATGCGGGCCCGGTCGGCGGCGGACAGCGTCCCGGTGAGGCCGCTCGCGGTCTCCCACAGCCCCCACGCCACGGACAGGCCCGTCAGGCCCTGGGCGCGGCGGTGCCGGGCAAGGGCGTCGCAATAGGCGTTGGCGGCCGCGTAGTTGGCCTGGCCGGGGGTGCCGAGAGTGGAGGCGAAGGAGGAGAACATCACGAACATGCCAAGCCTCACCCCATGTGTCTCCTCGTGCAGTTGACGTGCGGCGGCGGCCTTGGCCCGCCACACCCTGGCGAGGCTCTCGGTACTCTGGGACTCGATCAGGGCGTTGTCGAGCACTCCGGCGGCGTGCACGACGCCGGTCAGCGGATGGGCAGGGTCGATCCCGGCGATCAGCCCGGCCACCGCGCCGGGCTCGCTCACGTCGGCCGCCACGAAGGTGGCCTCGGCCCCGAGCTCCTCCAGGCGGGCGGCCAGTTCCGGCGCGCCGTCCGCGGCGGGTCCGCTGCGGCTGACCAGCAACAGGCGGGTGCTCTCCCCTGTGCGCGCCAGATGTTCGGCGACCGCGGCGCCGATGGTGCCGGTGCCACCGGTGATGAGGACGGTGCCGTCGGGGTCGAGCGGGACGGGCACGTCGAGCACCAGCTTGCCGGTGTGCCTGGCCCGGCTCATGAACCGGAACGCCTCCCGCGCCCGGCCCAGCGGCCAGGCGGTGACGGGCAGCGGGCTCAGATCGCCGGACGCGAACAGCTCGGCGAGCCGGTCCAGCATCCCCCCGAGCCGCTCGGCGCCGGTGTCGACGACCAGGTCGAATGCCTCGTACGAGATGGCGGGGTGCTCCAGCGCGACGAGCTCGGGATCGCGTATGTCGGTCTTGCCCATCTCCAGGAACCGGCCGCCGTCCTTCAGCAACCGCATCGAGGCGTCGAGGAGTTCACCGGTGAGGCTGTTGAGTACGACGTCCACCCCACGCCCGCCGGTGGACTGCCGGATCGATTCCTCGAAACCGGGATCACGCGAGGAGGCACGGTGAGCGGCATCGACGCCCATCTCCTCCAGCACACCATGCTTGCCGGGACTCGCAGTGGCAAACACCTCGGCACCCAGATGACGGGCGATCCGCACCGCCGCCATCCCCACACCACCGGTCGCGGCATGAATCAGCACCGACTCCCCCGCCCTCAGCCGGGCCAGCTCCACCAAGCCGTACCAGGCCGTCAGGAACGCGGCCGGGGCGGCGGCCGCCTGCCGCGTGTCCCACCCCTGTGGGACGGGTGCCAGCGTCCGTGCGTCGGCGACGGCCCACGGCCCGAACGCGCCGTCCAGCATGCCCATCACGTGGTCGCCGACCGACAGGCGGGTGACACCGGGGCCGACCTCGGTGACCACGCCGGCGCCTTCCGTGCCCGGCAGGGCGCCCGGGTCCGGGTACATGCCCAATGCGATCAGCACATCACGGAAGTTGACACCCGCCGCCTGCACGGCGATGCGCACCTGCCCCGGCTCAAGCGGCCGCAGTGCGGCGTCGCACGCCACCGCCGTGACGGCGTCCAGCGTCCCGGACGACCCGCCGACAAGGCGCCAGGCCCGCTCTCCGGGCGGCCCGGTCAGCTCTGCGGGCCCGGTGGCCCGCGCCCATCGGGGGACGAGGGCCGTGCCGCCGCGCAGGGCGATCTGCGGCTCGTCCGCGTCCACCGCGCCGCGCACCGCGCCGACGACGGCGTCGCGGGTGTCGGGACCGAGAGGCCCGTCGACGTCGAGCAGCACGAGGCGGCCCGGGTTCTCCGACTGGGCGCTGCGGACCAGGCCCCACACGGCGGCGCCCGCCAGGTCCGGATCGCCCGGGGCCCCGGTGTCGTCGGCGGGGTCGGCCGCGTCCACCGCACCCCGGGTCACGAGCACGAGGTGGGCCTGGTCCAGGCGGGGCGCGGCCAGGAACTCCTGTACGAGGCCCAACACTCGGCCGGTGACGTCCAGTTCGTCTCCGGCACCGGTATCCACGGCCGCGAACACAAGGCCGGGCGCGGGGGTTCCCGAGGCGGCGTCGACGAGCGCGCCCACGTCCGGGTAGCGGTCCCCGCCCAGGTCGAGACCGCCCACGGCAGCCCAGCCGGTGTCGTCGCCCGCGCCGGGGCCGTCTGCCGCCGGCACGGAAAGCGGTGTCCACTGCAGCTGGTAGAGCCCGTCCGTGCCCGGCCCCGCGGCGGCCCGCACCTGCTGGGCGTCGGCCGCACGCAGCCGCAGCGCCGCCACGTCCACCACCGGCCCGCCCGCGGGATCGGTCACGCTCACGCGCACCGTCTCCTCGGCACCCCCGCGCAGCCCGGCGAGCCGCACCCGTACGGTGGTGGCCTCGGTGGCCCACAGCGACACACCGCTCCACGTGAACGGCAGCAGCACCTGCCCACCGCCGGACGCGTCCTCGTCCCGCTGCGCGAGGAGTGGGTGCAGGGCGGCGTCAAGGAGCGCCGGGTGGATCCCGAACCCGCCCGCGTCACCGGCCTGTTCGGGAAGCTCCACCTCGGCCAGCAGGTCGGCGCCGTGCCGCCACAGTGCCCGCAGCCCCTGGAACGCCGGGCCGTACTCGTAACCGGCAGCGGCGACGCGCTCGTAGAAACCGGTCACATCCACCGGCTCGGACCCGGGCGGGGGCCACTGTCCGGCCTGCCGAGGCGGCCGGTCGGCCGACTCGCGGCTCAGCTCGCCGACGGCGTGGCACGCCCACACCGCGGCGCCCCGCTCCGGGCGTGAGTACACGCGTACGTCGCGCCGGCCCTGTTCACCGGCCGCGCCAACGACGACCTGGACGTCGAGGCTCCCGGATTCGGGCAGCACGAGCGGCGCCTGCAGCGTCAGCTCCTCCAGGGTGGGGCAGCCGGCCTCGTCGGCGGCCCGCAGCACCCACTCCACCAACGCCGTGCCCGGCACGAGCACCGTCCCGGCCACCACATGCCCGCCGAGCCAGCCGGCGCCCTTGGCCGATATCCGGCCGTCGAGGACCACTCCCCCGTCGGCCAGGGAGACCGCGCTGGGCAGCAGGGCGTGCCCCGACCCGGCCCGGACGCCGTCGACGGCACTCGCCGTGGACACGGTGTCGGCCAGCCAGTAGCGCCGGCGTTGGAAGGCGTACGTGGGCAGGTCGACCGTACGAGGGGTGGGCCCGGCCGGGAACCAGCGCCGCCAGTCCACATCCACTCCGGCGGTGAAAACCTGGGCGACGGCACGGGCGAGCTGGGCGGCATCCCCATGGTCACGGCGCAGGGTCGGGACCACCGTGGCGGACACACCCGCCTGCTCGATGGTCTCCTCCATACCCAGATTCAGGACCGGGTGAGGACCGACCTCGATGAAGACGCGGTAGCCGTCCGCGAGCAGGCCCTCGACAGTGTCGGCGAAGCGGACGGGCTGACGCAGATTCCTCACCCAGTAACCCGTATCCAGGGCGCTGGTGTCGATACGTCCGGCCGTGACGGTGGAGTGGAACGCCACATCCGTGCCCACCGGCCGGATGCCACTCAGCCGATCGGTCAGCAGACCGGCGATCTCATCCACCTGCGGGCCATGGGACGCGTAATCCACATCGATCGTACGGGCGCGCAGACCACGCGCCTTCGCCTCGGTGACCACGGCCGCGACGTGCTCGGCCGGGCCCGAAATCACCGTTGAGGAGGGACCGTTGACCGCGGCGATCCCCACCCCTGGGTGTCCGTCGACGAGATCGGCTGCTTGTTCGGCGCCGACCGCGAGCGAGGCCATGGCGCCGTGCCCGGCGAGCTTCCGGAGGGCGTCACTGCGCACGGCCACGATGCGCGCCGCGTCCTCCAACGAGAGAGCTCCTGCCACACACGCGGCGGCCATCTCGCCCTGGGAGTGCCCGACCACGGCGGCGGGGGTGATCCCGTAGTCGGCCCACACGGCGGCAAGGGACACCATGACCGCCCACAGAACCGGCTGAACCACCTCGACCCGAGTCAGCTCGCCGCCGTCCCCGCGCAACACGCCGGTCAGCGACCAATCGACGTATGAGGACAGGGCCTGCTCGCACTCGGCGATCCTGGCGGCGAACACCGGCGACTCGTCGAGCAGTTGGGCACCCATGCCCGCCCACTGCGACCCCTGCCCCGGGAACACCAGCACCGGGCCCGGGCCCGCCGCGTCTGCCGCACCGGACACCACGCCCGAAGACGCCTGGCCGGACGCCAGCGCCTCCAACCCGGCGACGGCCTGGGCACGGTCACGCCCCACGACCACGGCCCGGTGCTCGAACACCGACCGCGTCGTGGCCAGCGACCAGCCCACCTCCGTCGCAGAGGCATCCGTGTCCCCGGCCAGGAACACGCCCAAGCGGCGGGCCTGTTCGCGCAGTGCCTCCGGGGTCCGTCCTGACACCACCCATGGCACCACCGAACCCGCCGGGAGCCCAGGAGCGGGCTTCGGCGCCCCCTGCGGCGTGTCCTCGGGCGCTTCCTCCAGGATCACGTGCGCGTTCGTGCCCGAGATGCCGAACGCGGAGACACCCGCCCGGCGCGGACGGCCCGTCTCCGGCCACAGGGTGGGCTCGGTGACGACCTCGACCGCTCCGGCGTCCCAGTCGACGTGCGGGCTCAGCTCCTCGACGTGGAGGGTGGCGGGCACCACGCCGTGGCGGATCGCCATGACGGTCTTGATGACGCCCGCGACGCCCGCGGTGGCGTGGGTGTGGCCGATGTTCGACTTGAGCGAGCCGAGCAGGAGTGGCCGGTCGCGGTGCCGGCCGTAGGTGGCGAGCAAGGCCCCGGCCTCGATGGGGTCGCCCAGCCTGGTGCCGGTGCCGTGCGCCTCGACCACGTCCACCTCGGCCGGGGTCAGCCGGGCGTTCTCGAGGGCCGCGCGGATGACGTTCTCCTGCGCGGCGTCGTTGGGGGCGGTCAGGCCGTTGCTCGCGCCGTCCTGGTTGACGGCCGAACCACGGATGACGGCCAGGACGTCGTGACCGTTGCGGCGGGCGTCGGAGAGGCGCTCCAGGAGGATCAGGCCGATGCCTTCGGAGAAGCCGGTGCCGTCGGCGGCTGCGGCGAACGGCTTGCAGCGGCCGTCGGGGGCCAGGCCGCGCTGACGGCAGAACTCGGTGAACATCAGCGGGCTGGACAGCACGAGCACTCCGCCGGCCAGGGCCAGGTCGCACTCGCGCTGGCGCAGCGCCTGGCAGGCCAGGTGGATGGCGACGAGGGAGGCGGAGCAGGCCGTGTCGACGGTGACCGCCGGGCCCTGCAGGCCGTAGTTGTAGGCGACGCGGCCCGAGATGACGCTGGTGAGGCTGCCGGTGGTGGCATGCCCCTCGAAACCCTCGGGTATGTACGGCAGTTGGGACATGTAGTCCTCGCTGGACACACCTGCGTAGACGCCGGTGCGGCTGCCCTTGAGGGTGACGGGGTCGATACCGGAACGTTCGAACAGCTCCCAGGACGTCTCCAGCATCAGTCGCTGCTGCGGGTCCATGGCCAACGCCTCGCGCGGGCTGATCCCGAAGAAGTCGGCGTCGAACGATCCCGCTCCGTCCACGAACCCGCCGTGGCGCACATAGCTGGTGCCGTAGTGGGCGGGGTCGGGGTGGTAGAGCGCTTCCAGGTCCCAGCCGCGATCGGTGGGGAAGTCCTCGATGGCGTCCTTGCCCGCGCCGATCAAGTCCCACAGATCCTCCGGCGAGGCCACACCGCCGGGCAGGCGGCAGGCCATCCCGACCACGGCCACCGGCTCCAGGCGGCGGTCCTCCACCTGGCGCAGACGCTGCTTCGTGTCGTGGAGTTCGGTGGTCACCCTGCGCAGATACTCGACCAGTTGCTCTTCACTCGGCATGTGGGGTCACCCGGCCTTCGGAGTAGGGGTCGCGGGCGCGTTGTCGCGCGAGACGCCCAGCTCGTTGTCGATGAAGTCGAAGATCTGATCGGCGGATGCGGCCTTGAGCCGATGGGCGGCGCTGTCGTCGTCCGCTGCGACGTTCGTGGACTTCCACCGGGCCAGCAGCGTCTCGAGCCGGGTGGTGATCTCGCCCGCGTCCCCGTGGGGCAGTTGGGCGGCGATCGCGGTCAGAGTGTTCTCCATGCGGGTCAGATCGCTCAGGACGGTGCCGGCGCCGGGAGGCCCGGCCGGTGCCTGAGGTGTTGTCACGCCTGTGGGCGCCTTCTCCCGGCCGGTCAGCCGTTCGCGCAGATGGCCGGCTACGGCCGTGGGGGTCGGATAGCGGAAGACGAGGGCGGTGGGCAGGCGGAGCCCGGTGTCCGCCGCGAGCCGGTTGCGCAGCTCGACGGCGGTCAGCGAGTCCAGCCCCAGCTGTTTGAAGGTGGCGTCGCCGCGCAGCGCCTCCGGATCGGTGCGGCCCAGGACTTCGGCGGCATGGGTGCGTACGGCGTCGACGAGCAGGCGGAGCTGTTCGGCGGCGGACAGGAGGGCCAGCCGGCCGGACCAGTCGATGGGGGGACGGCGGTTGGCGGCGGTGCGCCGGGCAGGGGTGTGCGGGACGGCCAAGGCGCGCAACGGCGCGGGCAGGGCGGCGGCATCCTCGGCGGCCAGGTCACGGACGGCGAGCCGGGCCGCGAGGAACGAGTGACCACCGTGCCTGCGCGCCGCGTCGAGCAGGGCGGGCACCCGACCGGGGGCCGTCGCCTCGATGCCGGGCCTCGGCGCGGCGGGCGGGCCGTAGGCCAGGGCGAGACCTGTCGTGCCGGTGACATTCCGCCTCAGGGCGAGGGCCTCGCGGAAGGCGTCGGCACTGGCGGCCGCCGCCGTCCGAGGGATGCCCAGGGCCCCCTTCGCCGGGGACAGGACGGCGAACAGGGCCAGGGGGAGGTGGGCGGTCGCGGAGTGCAGAGCGGCCACGACCGCGGCCCCGGCCGTCCATGCGGCGCCGAACAGGGCACCGTCGGAAGGGTCTTGTGCGTCGGCGGCGTGGACGACACCCGTGAGGGGGTGGTCCACGCCGACGGCGGCGATCGCTTCGGCGACGGCGGACGCATCCGCCGGATCGGCGACGGCCAGTCGCACCGTGGCACCGAGGTCCCGCAACCGGGAGACGAGCGCTGTCGCCTCCTTGTCCTCCTCCGGTCCCGGGACGAGCAGCAGCAGATGCTTCGACTCATGGGTGCGTATCAGGTCTTCGGCGAGCGCGGCGAGCAGGGCACCGCCGGGCCCGGCGAGCAGCACGGTGCCGTCGGGGTCGAGCGGGTGGGGTCCGCTTCCGGCCGTCCGGGGTGCGGGCGCGAGGCGAGGCACCAGGACGGTCCCTGTGCGCAGTGCGAGTCGGGGCTCGTCGGCGGCGAGCGCAGTGGCCACGGACTCCGACTCCACGGGAACGTCGGTATCGGTGTCGATGAGGACGAGGCGGCCGGGGTGCTCGACCTGGGCGTTGCCGATCGAACCCCATGCACCGGCGGCCACCGGCCGGGGAAGGCCGCCGTCTCCGGTGGCGACCGCGCCGTGCGTGATCACCACCAGGCGGCTGCCGGCGAGGCGTGCGTCGGCGAGCCAGCGGTCGGCCAGTGCGGCCGCGTGCTGTGCGGCGGCCAGGCCGTCGATGGTCTCGTCACCGACGCCCCCGGTGGCCGTGGCAGTGGTGATGACGACGGACGGCACCGCCGCCCCACCGTCGAGCGCGGCCAGCAGGGCGTCCAGGTCCGGGAACCCCTCCCCCAGGGTCACCCAGGTGGAGCGGTCGGCCGGTGCCTCGGATACGGACGCCGGTTCCCATCGCAGCGCGTACAGGTCGGGCGTGCGCTCTCCTGCGGCCCGCAGCTGCCGGGAACCGGCCGCCACCAGGACGAGGCCCTCGCACGTGAGTACCTCGGCCCCGGTGAGGTCGCTCACCCCGACCCGCCAGGCCCGCCCGGCCTGTTCGTCCTGTCCTTCGAGAGGCGAGAGGTGGACGCGCACGGAAGTGGCACCGGTGGCCCACAGGGACAACCCGGTCAGGGTGAAGGGCACCCACACGTGGTCCGCCCGGGGCGCTTCGCCGAGCAGCGCGGGGTGCAGGACGGCGTCGAGGAGAGCCGGATGAATGCCGAATCCATCGACCCCTGACGCTTCTTGAGGGAGCGTCACTTCCGCATACAGGTCCGGGCCCTGGCGCCACAACGCACGCAGCCCCTGGAAGACGGGACCGTAGCCGACACCGGTCGTATCGGCCCTTTCGTAGAAGTCGCCCAGGTCGACGGGTTCGGCGCCGGACGGCGGCCACACCGCCTCTGCCCCAGCCGCCGGCCGGGCGGACTCGGCGGCCAGCCGGCCACTGGCGTGGCAGGTCCACGGCGCGCCCCGGTCGGAGGCCGCCTCCTCGTCGGGGCGGGCGTAGACATGGATCTCACGATGTCCGTCCCGCTCGTCGGCCGGGCCCACGACGATCTGCACCTGTACGGCTCCGGCCTCGGGAAGCGCCAGCGGGGCCCGCAGCGTGAGGTCGTCGACGCCCGCGCACCCGGCCTCGTCGGCGGCCCGCAGAGCCCACTCCGCCAGGACCGAGGCGGGGACGACGACGGTGCCGAAGAGGGTGTGCTGGGCGAGCCAGGGGTGACTGTTCCGACTGATGCGGCCGGTGAGCAACCGTACGTCTGCATCGGCGAGTTCGGCGGCCGCGCCCAGTAGTGGGTGACCGGCCGCGGCGAGTCCGAGACCGGCCGCGTCCAGTGTGCCGGTGGGGGCGTCCAGCCAGTAGCGCCGACGCTGGAAGGCGTACGTGGGCAGGTCGAGGACGGACGTACCGGGGTCGGCGAACCAGCTCGCCCATCTGATGGCACACCCCGCGCCGAAGGCCTCGCCCAGGGAGTGGGCGAAGCGGGGCAGGCCGCCCTCGTCCCGCCGCAGCGTGGGGACGGTGACAGCGTCGACGTCGGCCTCTTCGAACGTTTCCTGCAGGCCGAGGGTGAGCACCGGGTGAGGGCTGGACTCGATGAAGATGCGGTGGCCGTCGGCGAGCAGCGCCTCGACGGCGTCCGCGAAGCGGACCGGCTGACGCAGGTTCGTCACCCAGTAGTCGGTGTCCAGGCCGGTGGTGTCGATCCGGGTACCGGTCACGGCCGAGTAGAACGCCACGTCCGTGGCGGTGGGCCGGACACCGGCCAGGATGCGGGTCAGTTCGCCGGTGATCCGGTCGACCTGGGGGCCGTGCGAGGCGTAGTCCACGTCGATGAGGCGGGCGCGGAGGTCGCGCGCCTCGGCGTCGGCGACCACGGCGGCGACCTGCTCGGTCGGCCCGGAAATCACCGTGGAGGAAGGTCCGTTGACCGCTGCGACGCCCACCCCGTGGCGTCCGTCGACGAGCTCGGCGGCCTGTTCCCGGCCCACCCCGAGGGAGGCCATCGCGCCGGAGCCGGACAGCTCCCGCAGCGCCTGGCTGCGCAGCGCCACGACCTTGGCACCATCGTCCAGACTGAGCGCCCCCGCCACACAGGCGGCCGCGATCTCGCCCTGCGAGTGGCCCACGACGGCGGCGGGCGTGATGCCGTACTCGGCCCACATCGCGGCAAGGGAGACCATCACCGCCCACAGGGCCGGCTGGACCACCTCCACCCGGGACAGCTCACCGCCGTCCCCACGCAGCACTTCTGTCAGGGACCAGTCGACGTACGGGGAAAGAGCCTGCTCGCACTCGGCGATCCGGGCCGCGAACACCGCCGACTCGTCCAGGAGCCGGGCCCCCATACCCGCCCACTGCGACCCCTGCCCGGGAAAGACCAGCACGGGACCGGCACCGGAGGAACCGGCCACCCCGGACACCACATCCGGCGAGGTCTCGCCCGCGGCCAGCGCCCCGAGCCCGGCCAGCAGTTCCGCACGGTCATGGCCCACGACCACGGCCCGGTGCTCGAACACCGACCGCGTCGTGGCCAGCGACCGGCCGACCTCCGTCGCGGAGACATCCGTGCCTCCGGCCAGGAACGCCTCCAGGCGGCGGGCCTGTTCGCGCAGCGCCTGCCCGGTCCGCCCCGAGACGACCCATGGCACCACCGCCGCACTCGGCCCGGTCTCCGGGGCCGCCTCGGCGGTGGCGTCGCCCGTGTCCTCGGGCGACTCCTCCAGGACCAGGTGCGCGTTCGTGCCCGAGATCCCGAAGGAGGAGATCCCGGCCCGGCGCGGGCGTTCGCCGCGCGGCCACACGACCGGCTCGGTGAGCAGCCGTACGGCGCCCGCCGACCAGTCCACGTGCCCGCTCGGCTCGTCCACGTGCAAGGTGGCGGGCAGCAGTCCGTGCCGCAGCGCCATCACCATCTTGATCACACCGGCGACACCGGCGGCCGCCTGGGTGTGGCCGATGTTCGACTTCACAGAACCCAGCCACAACGGCCGCTCCGCGTCCCGGTCTTGCCCGTATACGGCCAGCAGCGCCTGCGCCTCGATCGGGTCGCCGAGCGTGGTGCCGGTGCCGTGCGCCTCGACCGCGTCCAGCTCCGCCGCTTCGAGCCGGGCGTCGGCGAGGGCGGCCCGGATGACGCGCTGCTGGGAGGGGCCGTTGGGGGCGGTGAGCCCATTGCTCGCGCCGTCCTGGTTGACGGCGGATCCCCTGATCACGGCCAGTACGCGATGCCCGTTGCGGCGGGCGTCCGACAGCCGCTCCAGCAGGACCAGGCCGACGCCCTCGGCCCAGCCGGTGCCGTCGGCGGCGGCGGCGAACGGCTTGCAGCGGCCGTCGGGGGCCAGGCCTCGCTGCCGCGAGAACTCGGTGAACATGCCCGGCGTGGACAGCACCGTGGCACCCCCGGCAAGAGCCAGGCCGCACTCGCCGCGCCGCAGCGCCTGGGCCGCCAGGTGGAGCGTGACCAGGGACGAAGAGCAGGCGGTGTCCACCGTGAGGGCGGGTCCCTCCAGGCCGAACGTGAACGAGAGGCGGCCCGAGGCCACGCTGGGCGTACTGCCGGTCAGCAAGTAACCGTCGGTGGACTGCGAGGGTTCGTGCAGCCGGGGGCCGTAGTCCTGCCCCGTCATGCCGACGAAGACGCCGGTGGGGCTGCCCTTGAGCGCCCGCGGGTCCAGACCCGCCCGCTCGAACGCCTCCCAGGCACACTCCAGGAGCAGCCGCTGCTGCGGATCGACGGCCAACGCCTCGCGCGGGCTGATGCCGAAGAACTCGGCGTCGAAGTCGGCGGCGTCGTAAAGGAATCCGCCCCGCCGGGTGCTGCTGGTGCCCGACTGGTCGGCGTCGCCGCGGAAGAGCCGCTCCAGGTCCCAGCCGCGGTCGGTGGGGAAGTCCCCGATGGCGTCACCGCCCTCGGCGACGAGCCGCCACAGCTCCTCGGGCGAGCCGCTCCCGCCCGGGTATCGGCAGCTCATGGCCACGATGGCGACGGGGTCGTCGGCCGCATCGGCGCGGGCGGGCGTGGCGGCGGCCCGGTCCGGTGCGCCGGAGACCAGCGCGCGCAGGTGACCGGCGACCGCCGCGGGGGTCGGGTGGTCGAAGGTGAGCGTGGCGGGCAGCGCCAGGCCGGTGGCCGTACCGAGCCGCTCGCTCAGCTCCGCCGCGGCCATCGAGTCGAAACCGGACTCCTTGAAGGTCCGGGCCGTCTCGACCGCTCCGGACGCGGCGCCGAGGACCACGGCCACCTGCTCGGCGACCAGACGGAGGACGGTGCGCTCCTGCTCCGCCGCCGAGAGCCCGGCGAGCCGCGCGGCGAACCCCGCCTGCGCCGGTTCGTCGGCCGACGCCACCTCTTCCCGCACGAGAGGTGCTTCCCGTACGGGAGCCTCCCGCCCCGGGGCAGGGACGGCAGCCGGGGCCTCCGGCCAGTGGCGCTCGCGCTGGAAGGCGTACGTCGGCAGGCTCACCCGGCCCTCGGGGCACGTGGCCCGCCCGGCGGTGAAGTCGACGTCGGCGCCGCGCACGTACGCCTGCGCCAGGCCCGTCATCAACGTGACCGTCTCGTCGCGGCCCCGGCGGCAGACCGCCACCGCCGCGGGGCGCGGGCGGCCCGTGCCCTCGGGCGCGGGGAAGCACTCGCGGGCCATGGCGGACAGCGGGGCGTCCGGGCCCAGCTCGACGAAGGTGGCCACGTTCTGCTCGCACAGGTGACGTATGCCGGACAGGAACTGCACAGGCTCGCGCACCTGCTGCGCCCAGTAGTCCGCGCGGGACAGTTCGGCCCCGGTGACCGGCAGGCCGGTGACGTCGGAGATGACAGGGATGACCGGCGTACGGAAGGTCAGGCGCGCGGCGACGGTGCGCAGCTCGTCGAGGACCGTGTCCATGTGCGGCGAGTGGAAGGCGTGGCTGACCTTCAGGAGGTGGGCCTTGCGGCCGCGTTCCCGCCAGGCGGCGGTCAGTTCCTCCACGGTGTCGCGGTCGCCGGAGACGACCACGGAGGCGGGGCCGTTGACGGCGGCGACGGTGACCCGCCGCTCATGTCCGGCGAGCATGCCGGCGGCCTCGTCCGCGCTCGCCTGCCAGGCGGCCATCGCACCGTTGGCGCGCACCGCCTGCATGAGGCGACCACGTGCGGCCACCAGGGCGCTCGCGTCCGGCAGCGAAAGGGCACCGGCCACGTGTACGGCGGCGATCTCGCCGACCGAGTGACCCAGGACGTAGTCGGCCTTCAGGCCGAAGGAGGACACGAGACGGTACAGGCTCGTCTCGATCGCGAAGAGCGCGGGCTGGGTGTAGGCGGTCCGGTCGAGCAGCGTTCGACGATCGGCTCCCGCGCTGCCGCCGGCGCCGTCACCCTCGCCGAAGATGATTTCACGCAGCGGGCGGTCCAGATGGGTGTCGAGTGCCGCGATCGCCTCGTCGAGGGCGTCGGCGAAGACGGGGAAGACGGCGTACAACTGACGTCCCATGCCCAGGCGTTGAGCGCCCTGGCCGCTGAAGAGCAGGGCCAGCTTGCCGCCGCCGACCGCCTCGCCGGTCACCAGGGAGGAGGCCCCCCTTCCCTCGGCGAGCGCGTCGAGGCCGGCGAGCAGATCACCGGTGTCGCCGCCGAGCAGGACCGCCCGGTGGGCCAGGGCCGCACGGCCGATGGCCAGCGCGTGGCCCACCTGTACGGGGTCCGGGGCGGTCAAGTGGCCGCGGAGCCGGGCGGCTTGGGCGCGCAGCGCGGGAGCGGTGCGGGCGCTGACTGTCCACGGCACCGGGGGCGCGGTCGAGGGACGGTCCGGCGCCACGGCCGGCGGGGCTGCCGGGGTGGGCGCCGCGGCCAGGACGAGGTGGCTGTTGGTGCCGCCCATGCCGAAGGAGGACACCCCGGCGATCAGGGGCTGCTGGGGTTGCGGCCAGTCGCCCGGTTCGTCCTGGACGGTGAGGCCGAGGTCGGCGAGCGGGATGGCCGGGTTGGGGGTGGTGAAGTTCAGGCTCGGCGCGAGCTGCCGGTGGTGGATGCTCAGGGCCGTCTTGAGGAGCCCGACGATCCCGGCGGCGGCCTCGAGGTGACCGACGTTCGTCTTGACGGAGCCGACCGCGAGCGGCGCCGTGCGCGCGCCGTCCTGTCCGAGGGCGGCACCGAGGGCGGCTGCCTCGATGGGGTCCCCGACAGGGGTGCCGGTGCCGTGCAGCTCGACGTACTGGACCTGGTCCGGCGCCACTTGGGCCCGCCGGCACGCGAGGCGCACCACATCCTGCTGCGCCTGCCCGCTGGGCAGGGTGAGGCCGTCGGTGGCGCCGTCGCTGTTGACGGCGCTCCCCAGGATCACGCAGTACACCGTGTCGCCGTCGCGCCGCGCGGCGGCGAGCGGCTTGAGCACCACCAGGCCGCCGCCCTCGCCGCGGACGAATCCGTCCGCGGCGGCGTCGAAGGTGTGGCAGCGCCCCGTGGCCGAAAGGCCGCCGAAGCGGGCCGCGGCCAGCTCGGTGGTCTCCGGGGAGCAGATGAGGTTGACCCCGCCGGCGAGAGCGAGCTCGCTCTCGCCGCGCCGGACGCTCTCGCAGGCCAGGTGCACGGCGACCAGTGAGGAGGACTGCGCGGTGTCGACGGTCAGGCTCGGCCCGGTCAAGTGGTAGGTGTACGAGATGCGGTTGGCGAGAATGCTGCGGTGCACGCCGGTCATGGTGTGGCGGGTGACGTCCTGTGCCGCACAGCGGCGCAGGACGTGGGTGTAGTCGTCCCAGAACGCTCCCACGAAGACGCCGGTGCGGCTGCGGGCCAGGGCGGGCGGCCTGATCCCGGTGTCCTCCAGGGCCTCCCAGCTCAGCTCGAGGAGCAGCCGCTGCTGCGGGTCCATCGCCACCGCTTCGCGCGGGCTGATGCCGAAGAACGCGGCATCGAAGGTGTCGATGCGGTCCAGGTATCCGCCCGGCCCTTCGAGCCCCGAATCCGCCTGCCGGTGCCGGGGCGGAGCGGGGCTCACGGCGCTGCGGCCCTCGCGCAGCAGGTGCCAGAACGCGGCCGGATCGGGCGCTTGGGGCAGGCGGCAGGCCATGCCGACGACGGCGACGGGCTCGTGGCGGGCGTCGGGGCCCGTGGCGGGCGTGGCCATCACGTCAGGCGCGGTCGCTGGGGGGACAACTGGCTGCCACAAAACATCAACGGCGCTCCCGGTCCGAAATCGGAGATCACTTCGAGTACCGCGCTCATCGTGAGCGGGGTCTCTAAAGGGGAGCCAAACCCCGCCTTGCCGCCTGGCGCTTTAGTCCGGCGCTATGGGCTGCGGTCAGCATCGGGCGCGATCGGCACCGGTGCGCCCCGGGCGGTCCGGGCCGGCACAGGCGGCAGATCCGCGGCGCGCTGCGCGGAGATTCCGCGGCACGGCGGGACGAGAGGGAGGGCCATGGACAGGGGCACGGCACAAGCGGCTTGGGGAACCGGGACCGGGGAGTGGCTGCGCCGCTACCACGAGACCGCGCGGGCGCCGGTGCGGCTGGTGTGCTTCCCGTTCGCGGGCGGCTCGGCGAGTTACTACTTCGGCCTCTCGCGCCTGCTCTCGCCCGGCGTCGAGGTCCTGGCCGTGCAGTACCCGGGGCGGCAGGACCGGCATCGCGAGCCGTGTCTGGAGTCGGTGGCCGGCCTCGCCCATGGCGTAGTGGCCCAGCTCCCCTCGGACGGCAAGCCCTTCGCCCTGTTCGGGCACAGCCTGGGTGCCATCGTGGCCTTCGAGGTCGCGCGGCGGCTCCAGGGGCCGGCCGGCCCCGGCCGCCCTGTGCACCTGTTCGCCTCCGGGGGCATCGCGCGGCCCTACCGGCCGGAGGGCTCGGCGGAGGTGCTCGGCGACGGGGACATCCTGGCGCACCTGCGGGCGCTGGGCGGCACCGATGAGAGGTTCTTCGCCAGCGAGGAGCTGCAGGACCTGATCCTGCCCGCGCTGCGGGCCGACTACCGGGCCGTCGCCGCGTACGAGCCTCCCGGTCCCGAGCGTCTCGGCTGCCCGATCACGGCACTGATCGGGGACGCGGACGAGCGGACCTCGCCCGAGGAGGCGGCCGCTTGGCAGGAGCGCGCCGGCGGCGCCTTCGACCTCCATGTGCTGCCCGGCGGGCACTTCTATCTCGACGACTGCCAGGAGCAGGTGGCCGGCATCGTCGCCGACGCCTTGGGCGCGGACCGCCCGGCGGCGGCCCCGGCACGTACGGGCAACTGACGGCCGGAGTCCCCGGCGCGCCCCGCCGGGGGCCGGGGCGCGCCGGGGAGGGGACCGTGCGCGCCGGCCGGGGGATCGAGCAGCGCACAGTCGTCCGGGGCACCGCGAGTCCCGCCGGGGTTTGTCCGGGACTCGCGGGGTGCCGTGCGCGGCGGGCGGTGGCGTGCCGCCGCGCACGGCTGTCGGTCGGGGGCGAGGGGGATGCCCCCGCCCCATGCGGTGGCTGTTCGGTGCCGGCCCGCGGTCAGGGCCGCAGGTCCTCCAGGCAGAACAGCGCTTCGTCCAGGGCTTGGGCGAAGTCCATCTCCGGATCCTTCGCCCACTCCAACGAGACCTGGAGCATCACACCGAACACCGCCCCGGTGTAGGCGCGCACCGAGGCGTCCTTCGGGTCGCGGCCGGCCCGCTTGGCGACCTGCTCGGACATGACTTCCATGGTCCGGCTCATGTTGCCCAGGCTGGCCCCCCACAGCTCCGGCTCGGAGATGATGAGCACCCACCGCTCCCGCTGCAGGGCCAGTTCCTCCGCGGAGATGTCCTTCAGCATCGATCTGATCGTCTGGCGCTCCGCCTGGATCGGCGTGAGGTCGGGCGACTGTTCCTGGAGCATCATCGCGAAGGGCAGGTCGTAGTCGTGTGAGAAGACCAGATCCTGCTTGGTCGCGAAGTAGCGGAAGACGGTGCTGGGAGCGACCTCGGCGGCCTCGGCGATCTGCTCGATGGTCGTGGCCGTGTAGCCCTGTTCCCTGAACAACCGCACCGCCTCCCGCTGGATTGCGGCCTTGGTCCTGGCCTTCTTGCGTTCTCTCAGGCCAGGCACCGTTTTGGCCTGGTCAGACTGCGTCTGCGACTTCATGATCAGATTTTGCGGTTCCGGTGGCGCTCTCACCAACATGACGCGGCAACCACACCATGGCGAGCAGTACGCCGAACAGGCCGAGGCCGCCGGATACCACCAGGACGACGTCCAGTCCGTGGACGAACGCGGACCGCACCGAGTCGGCGAGCGCGGAGGACTTGGCCGCGCGGGCCACGGCCAGGCCGCCGAAGACGGAGTCCTTGACCGCCGCCTGCGCATGTTCGGGCAGGTCGGCGACATCGAGCTTGCCGCGGTAGCCGGAGTTCAGGATGGACCCCAGGATGGCCGCGCCGAAGCTTCCGCCGAGCGTACGGATCGACTGGTTGACGCCCGCGCCGACGCCCGCGCTCTCCGTCGACAGCGCGCCGAGCGCCGCGTCCATGGCGGTGGGCAGCGCGAAGCCGAGGCCCAGGCCGTACGCGGCGGTCCACGCGGCCGCGAGGCCGGTGCCGCTTCCGGTGCCCGTGGTGGCGCCGTAGAACAGGGCGGCGGCGAGGAGCGTGAGGCCCAGGCCGACCGCGGTCTTCGGTCCCATCGCCTTGGCGAGCCTGCCGGCGACCGAGACACCCACGAGCAGGCCGCCGACCATCGGCAGCAGCCGGAAACCGCTGCCCATCGCGTCGGTGCCCAGGATCGCCTGGTAGTACTGCGGCATCGTGAACAGCACGCCGAACATGGTGAAGTTGATCACCGTGCCCAGCATGGTGCCGGAGGTGAACCGGGCCGAGCGGAAGAGCGACAGGTCGACCAGCGGATCGGCCACCCGCTTCTCCCAGAGCACGAACACGACGAGGGCGAGCAGGCCGCCGAGCAGCGGCGCCAGTGTGGTGACGTCCCCCCAGCCCTTCTCGCCGCCCTGGATCACTCCATAGGTCATCGCGGCCAGGCCGACGCTGGAGAACACCAGGCCGCCCAGGTCGAACCGCTTGGCCTCCTTGGCCTTCGACTCCGGCAGCCAGGCGGACACCGCCAGGAAGGCGAGGATCACCACCGGCACATTGATCAGGAACACCGCTCCCCACCAGAAGTGGTTGAGGAGGTAGCCACCCAGGATCGGGCCGAGCGGATAGGCGAGCATCGCCGCACCCGCCACCGCGCCGATCGCCTTGGGACGCTCCTCGTCGGAGAACATCACCGGCAGCAGCGACAGCGTGGTCGGCATGATCAGGGCGGCGCCCAGGCCGAGCACCGCACGCGCGGCGATGAACGTGCCCGAGGACGTGGAATAGGAGCAGGCCAGCGAGGCCAACCCGAAGATCACCAGGGCGGTGAGCAGCACCTTCTTGCGCCCGTACCGGTCTCCGAGCATGCCGGCCGGGATCATCCCGGCCGCGAACACCAGCGTGTACGACGTGACGAACCACTGCAGCTGGACGTTGTTCGCGCCCAGGTCACCGGCCATGGCCGGCAGGGCCAGGCTCAGGATCGTCACATCGAAGCCCACGACCAGGGACGCAAGCACGAGAGCACCGACGGCCCACCACCTGCGCGCACCCAGATCTGCTGACACGAGAGTCCACCTCCTAACGAGAGTTCAATGTCTTGTCGGAGCGTACTCTCATTTTCTCGTCCGTGTACCCCCGGGCGCCCGCACCATCGGCATCGAGGTGGCGTGAGCTCTCCTTGCGAACACCGGGAAGCCCTCGGCAAGATGTCCGGACCCGGCCACGCCGTCGCCACGGCACGGCGCGCCCGTGGCCCGTGCCGCCCGGCCGCGCTCTCCTTGCTTCACTTCCCCCTATCGAGGGACCCCTCTGTGAAGAACCTCCGTATCCCCGTGTCGAAGACCGTCTCCCTGAACGTCCGGCACCGGCCCGCAGACGGACCGGAAGCCACGGGCCGCCCCTTCGTACTGCTGCACGGCATGCTGTCGAACGCCCGGATGTGGGACGAGGTCGCCGAACGCCTCGCCGCCGCCGGGCATCCGGTCCACGCCGTCGACCAGCGCGGCCACGGCGCCTCCGACGCGCCGGCGGACGGGTACGAGCACGCCGCCGTCGTCATGGACCTGGTCGAGGTCTTCGCCGCCCTCGGCCTGGAGCACGCCCTCGTGGCCGGGCACTCCTGGGGCGGGCACCTGGCCCTGCGCCTGGCCGCCGAACACCCGCACCTGGCAGCCGGGTTGGCCCTGGTCGACGGCGGCTGGTACGAGTTCGACGGGCCGGTGATGCGCGCCTTCTGGGAGCGCACCGCCGATATCGTCCGGCGCGCGCAGGAGGGCACCACCAGCGCCGCGGACATGCGCGCCTACCTCCGCAGCACGCACCCCGACTGGTCCCCCGCCGCCGTCGAGGCGCGCCTGGCCGACTACCACGTCGGCCCTGACGGCCTGCTGGTTCCCCGTATGACGGCGACGCAGGTCATGTCGATCGTCGAAAGCCTTCAGCGCGAGTCCCCCGCCGACTGGTATCCCAAGATCACCGTGCCGGTCGTGCTCCTGCCCGTCATACCGGCCCTGCCCCAACTCGCCGACCAGGTACGCGCGTGGGTGGCCGCCGCCGAGGCCGCCCTGGAGCGGGTGAGCGTGCGCTGGTACCCCGGCTCCGGCCACGACCTGCACGCCGGCGCCCCCGGCCGGGTCGCCGACGACCTCCTCCGGCTGGCCCGGGACGTCCCACCGCCCCGCTGACCCCGCGCGGCGGGCGCCGGGCGCGGGCGACAAGGCGGGAGTTAGATCCGCTTAAGCGGCCGCGGCGACCCTGGCTGCGGCAGCGTGCGGTTCACGCCTGCCCACCCGCCCTGCTCGAGGCTTCACGCGCGACAAGGAAGGCTGACCATCCCCGTGGCGAACGAAGAGAAGCTGGTCGAGTACCTCAAGTGGACCACCGAGGAGCTGCATCGGACGCAGCAGCGGCTGCGCGACGTCGAGGCGGCCCGACACGAGCCGGTCGCCGTCGTCGCCATGGCCTGCCGGCTGCCCGGCGGGACCCGGACCCCAGAGGATCTGTGGGAGCTGGTCGCCGAAGGGCGGGACGCCGTCACCGGGTTCCCCGACGACCGCGCCTGGGACATCCCCGAGGAGCCCCCGTACGCCGAGCTCGGCGGCTTCCTCCCGGACGCGACCGGCTTCGACGCGGGCTTCTTCGACATCAGCCCCACCGAGGCCGTGGCCACCGAGCCCCTGCAGCGGCTCATGCTCCAGCTCGCCTGGGAGACCGTCGAGCGCGGCCGCATCGCCCCGCACACCTTGCGCTCCACCCTCACCGGCGTCTACGTCGGCGCCACCGGGCACGACTACGCGACGCGGCTGGAGAGCGCACCCGACGAGCTCCTGCCCTACCTGGGCGGCGGCACCTCCGGCAGCCTCGTCTCCGGCCGTATCGCCTACGCGCTCGGCCTGGAGGGCCCCGCGATCACCGTGGACACGGCCTGCTCGTCCTCCCTGGTCGCGATCCACCTGGCCTGCCAGGCCCTGCGCCGCGGCGAGTGCCGTCTGGCCCTCGCCGGCGGGGGCACCGTCATGTCCACCCCGCACACCTTCCACGCCTTCGCCCACCAGAAGTCCCTGGCCGCCGACGGGCGTTGCAAGCCCTTCGCCGCGGCGGCGGACGGCATGGGCATGGCGGAGGGCGCCGCCCTGATCCTCCTGGAGCGCCTCGGTGACGCCCAGGCGAACGGCCACCCCGTGCTCGCCGTCATCCGGGGTTCCGCCCTGAACCAGGACGGCGCCGCCTACGGTCTCGCCGCCCCCAACGGCCCCTCCCAGCAGCACGTCATCCGGGCCGCCCTCGCGGACGCCCGGCTCACCCCGGACCAGATCGACGCCGTCGAGGCCCACGGGACGGGCACTCCCATCGGCGACGCCATCGAGGCCCAGGCCCTCATCGCCGCCTACGGCGCCCACCGCCCCCGGGAACAGCCCCTGTGGCTCGGGTCCGTCAAGTCCAACACCGGGCACACGCAAGGCGCCGCCGGTACCGCCGCCCTCATCAAGATGGTCAAGGCCCTGCAGCACGGCACCCTTCCCCCCACGCTCCACGTCGACCGCCCCACGCCCCTCGCCATGTGGAAGAAGGGGGCGGTGCGGCTGCTCACCGACGCGGTCGACTGGCCCCGCCACGACCGCCCCCGCCGCGCCGGCATCTCCGCGTTCGCCACATCCGGCACCAACGCCCACCTCATCATCGAGGAGCCCCCCGCGCCGGCCGGAGCAGCCGCACACACCGTCCCGTCCGCGCGTCCCGTGGCCTGGCCCCTGTCCGCCCGTACGCCCGAGGCCCTCAGGGCCCAGGCGAAGGCCCTCGTCGCCCATCTGGCCGCCGCGGACCCGGCACCCGCCCCCGCCGAGGTCGGCTACTCCCTGGCCGCCACGCGCACCCCCTTCGAACACCGCGCCGTCCTCGTCGGCACCGAGTACCACCGACTGCTCGCCGCAGCCGAGGCGCTGGCCGCCGGAGGCGACCACCCCGGCCTCGCCCTGAGCGCTCCCGACGACACCCCGAAGAAGGTCACCTGGTACTTCGGCGCCGAGGCCCCCGCGTCGCTCGGCGTCGACCTCCGCACCCACATCCCGGTCTTCGCCGCCGCCTTCGACGAGGTCTGCGCCCTCCTCGACACACACCTTGCCGACCCTCTGCCGCCCAGCCCCCTCGACTCCCCCCGTCCCGGTCACCTTCAGCCCCTCCTCTTCGCCCTGCAGACCGCGCTCGCCCGGCTGCTCGTAGAAGCCGGGGTCCGTCCCCACACGCTCGTCGGCGACGGCGTCGGCCACATCGCCGCCGCGCACACCGCCCACGTCCTCACCCTCGACGACGCGTGCCGCCTGGCGGCCGCCCACGCCCAGGCCACCGCCGACCCCGCGCGGCCACCCACCGCGGAGACGTACAAACCCGTCCTGGACCAGGTCACGTTCCAGCCCCCCGCACTCACGCTGACCACCACCGCCCCGGTGGACGCCACCCTCACCACGCCCGCCTACTGGCACCACCACCTCAACTCCCCTTCTCCCATCTCACCCCCCACTCCCGACACGCACGCGCTGCTCCACTTGGGCTCCTCACCTCAGGGCACCCCCGCGGCACACGGCCTGCTCGACGGCCGACCGACTGCCACCGAGGCCCTGTTGACCGCCCTCGCGCGTCTCCACACCACCGGCACCACCGTCGACTGGACCCCCCTCCTGCAATACGCCCCCGACCCGCACACCGTCGACCTCCCGACATATCCCTTCCAGACCACTTGCTACTGGCTGCACGACCACACCACCGCCACCACCGCCTGACACACCACAGGAGCATTCATGACCAGCACCCCCGACACCTCGGACCAGGACGCCGCCGAGATCGAGCAGCAGCTCGCCGCCGCCACCCCCGAGCAGCGCGAGAGGCTCCTCACCGACACCATCCGCACCCAGGCGGGCGCGCTCCTCGACACCTCGCTCGCCGACGACGGCAACTTCCTCGAGAACGGCCTCAACTCCCTCGCCGCCCTCGAACTCGCCAAGAACCTCATGGTGTTGACCGGCATGGAGATCCCCATGGTCGCCATAGTCGAGCACCCCACCCCCGCCCGGCTCGCCCACTACCTCGGCCAGGAGCTCACGCACGCCACTTCGTGATCGCAGCGCGCGGCCGGATCCATGGGCGCCCCGGGACAGGGCGCTCATGGCCACGCGTCGAGGAGTCGTCGGGCGCCCGAAGTGCGTCAGGCCAGCGGCTGCTCCGCCCAGATGACCTTGCCGTCGGGGGTGTAGCGGGTGCCCCAGCGGTCGGCGAGCTGGGCCACCAGGAAGAGGCCGCGGCCGCCCTCGTCCTCCGCGGCGGCGTAGCGCAGGTGGGGAGAGGTGCTGCTGGTGTCGGAGACCTCGCAGATCAGGCTGCGGTCGCGGAGCAGGCGTACGCGGATCGGCCCGGCGGCGTGCCGGATGGCGTTGGTGATCAGCTCGCTGAGGATCAGTTCGCTGGTGAACACGGCCTCGACCAGGCCCCATTCCGTCAGCTGACGGGTGACGTCGGCGCGTGCCCCGGCCACGACCGCGGGGTCGGAGGGCAGCTCCCACTCCGCGATCCGGTCGGCTCCCAGGATGCGGGTGCGGGCGACGAGGAGGGCGATGTCGTCGCTCTGGCGGGCGGGCAGCAGCGCGCCGAGCACCGCGTCACAGGTCTCCTGCGGGGTTCTGCCGGGCCCGGCCAGGGTGCGGCTGAGGATGTCCAGGCCGACGTCGATGTCCCGGGTGCGGTCCTCGACGAGGCCGTCGGTGTAGAGCACCAGCCTGCTGCCTTCGAGGAGGGAGATCTCCACGGTCTCGAAGGGCAGGCCGCCCAGGCCGAGCGGCGGCCCGGCGGGCAGCTCGGGGAACTCCACGGTGCCGTCGGGGCGGACGAGCGCGGGCAGGGGGTGCCCGGCGCGGGCCAGGCTGCACGTTCCGGACACCGGGTCGTAGATGGCGTAGAGGCAGGTGGCGCCCGCGATCGCGGTCTCGCCGCCCGCCTCAGCGGCCTCCTGGTCGATGCGGCCGACCAGTTCGTCGAGGTGTCCGAGTACCTCCTCGGGCGGCAGGTCGAGGGAGGAGAAGTTCTGCACGGCGGTGCGCAGCCGGCCCATGGTGGCGGCGGCGTGCAGGCCGTGGCCGACGACGTCGCCCACGACCAGCGCGACGCGGGTGCCGGGCAGCGGGATGACGTCGAACCAGTCGCCGCCCACCCCGGCCTGGGCGGGCAGGTAGCGGTAGGCCATGTCGAGGGCGGTCTGCTCGGGCAGCCCGCGCGGCAGCAGGCTGTGCTGGAGCGTCACGGCCATGGCGTGCTCGCGGGTGTAGCGGCGGGCGTTGTCGATGCACACGGCGGCGCGGGCCGCGAGCTCCTCGGCGAGGGACAGGTCGTCCTCCTCGAAGGGGTCGCTCTGCCGGGTGCGCCAGAAGTTGGCGATGCCCATGAGGACGCCGCGCGCCTTCAGCGGCACGGTGATGAGCGAGTGGAAACCGTAGTCGAGGATCTCCTGGGTGCGCTCCGGGTCCTGGGTACGCCAGCCCGCGTTGGTCCCCAGGTCGGGTACGAGCACGGGCTGCCCGCTGACGAAGCCGGTGGCCTGCGGGGTGGGCGCGGCGAACCGGTGCAGCTCGCCCGCGCGGTAGAGGGGGTGGTCGTCCGTGACGCCGGTGAGCGCCACCCGGCGCAGCTCCGGCGCCTCGGTGCCCACGGCCTGGGGCTCCTCGCCGCGCAGGACGGGCTCGGCGAGGTCGACGGTGGCGTAGTCCGTGAAGCGGGGGGCGGCCACCTGGGTGAGTTCCTCGGCGGTACGCCGTACGTCGAGGCTGGTGCCGATGGCCACGCTCGCGTCGTACAGCAGCCGCAGCCTGCCGCGGGCGACCTCGGCCTTCCCGGCGAGGGCCTGGAGGTCGGTGGAGTCACGGAGCGTGGCGACGCTGCCGGGCGGGCCGCCGCCGCGGTCCGTGGGCCGGTTGTTCACGGCCAGCAGCCGGTCCCCGAAGGGGATCACCTCGTCGGTGGCCACCCGGCGGGAGACGAGGAGCTGGGCCATCCGGGGGTCGAGGCCGAGTTCGGCGACGGTGCGCCCCTCCACGTCCGGTGCCAGGTCGAGGAGGCGGCGCGCCTCGTCGTTGGCGAGCAGGACCCGGCCGTCGCCGCTGACGATGACCACGCCTTCGCGGACCGCGTGGAGGACCGCGTCGTGGTGTTCGTACATCCGGGTCATCTCGGTCGGGCCGAGGCCGTGGGTCTGGCGGCGCAGCCGCCGGGTCACCAGGGCCGTCCCGGCCGTCGCCAGGGCGAGCGCGACGGCGCCCGCGCCGAGGACGACGGGCAGCTGGCGGTCGAAGGCGCTGCTCACGGCGCTGACCTTGATCCCGGACGACACCAGGCCGACGACCGTGCCGTGGGAGTCGGTCACGGGGACGACGGCCTGCACCTCTTCGCCCAGTGGGCCGTGGACGCTCTCGATGGTGATGCGGCCGGCCTGCGAGGGGCCGATGTTGCCGATGAAGTGCTTGCCGATCAGCTCGGGCTTGGGGTGCGTGTAGCGCAGGCCGTTGCGGTCGGTCACCACGATGAAGTCGACCCCGCCCTGCTTGCGGGCGGCCTCGGTCAGGGGCTGGAGGACGGCGCTGGGGTCGGGGCCGGCGAGCGTGGCGACCAGGCCGGGCGCGTGGGCGAAGGCCTCGGCGGCGGCGAGCGAGCGGTCGCGCGCCGCCTGGAAGCGGTCGCTCCGCGCCTGGACCAGCAGGGTGATCACGGCGGCGACGACGAGCAGCAGCACGATCAGCACTTGCAGCAGGAACATCTGACCGGCGACGCTGCGGGTCGCCACCAGTCGCAGTCGCCGTGCCGACGCCGCCCGCGAGCCTTGGCGCCTCTCTCGCCGCTCATGACGGCGCCCCGGGCGCCGGGCGAACCAGCGGCCCGAGAGGCCCCAGGAGCGGCCCCGGATTCGGGCCATACCCCCATGTCTACCCTGCCCTCTTGCGCGGCGCGAACGATGGCGCCCCCGCCGGACCGGGCCACCGGGGTCAGGAACGTGTCAACGTCGGGACGCCCCCGGTCCCGATCCGGTGCCGCGACCCGACGATGAGCAGTGCGTATGTGAAACCACCCGTACCGGGCGCGACGCCGCTCTCCCCGGCGTGGCACCCCCTTTCCGCAGAGGAGCGACCGATGGTGCAGGGCAGCCTTCCGACCGACGCGCCGGGCCCGCGTCCCGGCAGGCTCAAGGTCTTCCTCGGGGCGGCCCCCGGGGTCGGCAAGACCTATCGCATGCTGGACGAGGGGCGGCGCCGGGCCCGGCGGGGCACCGATGTGGTGGTGGCCTTCGCCGAGTGCCACCGGCGGCCGCACACCGAGGCGATGCTCGACGGGCTGGAGGCCGTCCCGCGGGCGCGGCACTCCTACCGGGGCACGGCGCACACCGAGCTCGATCTGGACGCCGTGCTGGCCCGGCGCCCGGACGTGGCGCTGGTGGACGAGCTGGCCCACACCAACGTGCCGGGGGTCCGCAACGTCAAGCGCTGGCAGGACATCGAGGAGCTGCTCGCCGCCGGCATCGATGTGGTGACGACCGTCAACATCCAGCACCTGGAGTCCCTCAACGACGTGGTGCAGAAGATCACCGATGTGCCGCAGCGCGAGACCGTCCCGGACGAAGTGGTGCGCCGTGCCCACCAGATCGAGCTCGTCGACATGCCTCCCGAGGCGCTGCGCCGCCGGATGGCGCACGGCAACATCTACGCGCCCGAGAAGATAGACGCGGCGCTGTCGCACTACTTCCGGATCGGCAATCTCACCGCGCTGCGGGAGCTGGCCCTGCTGTGGGTGGCCGAGCGCGTCGACGAGACGCTCCAGCGCTACCGCGCCGAGCACGGCATAGGGGGCGTCTGGGAGACCCGCGAACGCATCGTCGTCGCGCTCACCGGCGGGCCCGAGGGCGAGACCCTTATCCGGCGGGCCGCCCGGATCACCGCCCGTTCCTCCGGTGACCTGCTCGCCCTCCACGTCACCCGCAGCGACGGCCTCGCGGGGGCCTCGCCCGCCGCCCTGGCCAAGCAGCGGCGGCTCGTGGAGAGCCTCGGCGGTACGTACCACACGGTGGTCGGCGACCATGTCCCGTCCGCGCTCCTGGACTTCGCCCGCGCGGAGAACGCCACCCAGCTCGTGGTCGGCGTCAGCCGCCGCGGCCTGCTGCCGCGGTTCTCGCGCGGTGTGGGCGAGACGACGGTCGCGCTGTCGGGGGACATCGACGTCCATATGGTCACGCACGAGCGGGCGGGGCAGGGCCGGGCCCTGCCCGCGCCCCGGCGGGACCTGTCGTCCGCGCGGCGGATCGGCGGTCCGGTGACGGGGCTGCTCGTGCCGGTGCTGCTCACCCTGCTGCTGCGGGAGTTCTCCGGGCCGCTGGACCTCAACCTGACCAGTGAGACGCTGCTCTTCCTGCTGGCCGTCGTCGGCGTCGCCTGCATCGGCGGGGTGCTGTCGGCGCTGCTCGCGTCCGTCGCGGCCTCGCTGCTGCTCAACTACGCCTTCGTGCCACCGGTCGACCGCTTCACCATCGACGAGACCAACAACGTCCTGGCCGTGGTGGTGTTCGCCGTGGTCGCCGTCACCGTCGCGGCCGTCGTGGACCGTTCGCTGCGGCTGAGCCGCCGGGCCGCGAGCGCGACCGCGGAGGCCGAGACGCT
This sequence comes from Streptoverticillium olivoreticuli subsp. olivoreticuli, assembly GCF_003391135.1. Taxonomy (GTDB): domain Bacteria; phylum Actinomycetota; class Actinomycetes; order Streptomycetales; family Streptomycetaceae; genus Streptomyces; species Streptomyces blastmyceticus. Next base: position 1,816,134 of record NZ_CP031455.1, read on the forward strand.
GTCGTCGCTGGCGGGCGGCATCCTGCGGGGCGAGCACGACGTGCCCGTCCTGCTGGAACGCACCCGTGAGACGTTCGGGATGGAGTCCGCCGAGCTGCGCCCCCGCGGCGCCGATCCGGGGCGGGCGGCGGACCCGGAGGGTGTACGGGCCGGGCTGACGGTGCCCATCGGCGCCGACGGTGAACTGGTGCTCCGCGGCCGGGCGCTGCCCGCCACCGAGCGCCGGGTGCTCACCGCCTTCGCCGCCCATCTGACGGCGGCCGTCGAACACGCCCGCCTCGCCGAGGCCGTCGCCGAGGTCGAGCCGGTCAAGGCCGCCGACCGGATGCGGACCGCCCTGCTCGCCGCCGTCAGCCACGACCTGCGGACCCCGCTCGCCGGCAGCTGGGCCGCCATCAGCTCCCTGCGCAGCCGGGAGGTCGAGTTCTCCGAGGCCGACCGGGAGGAGCTGCTCGCCACCGCGGAGGAGTCCCTCGTCAAGCTCAACCGGCTGGTCGACAACCTCCTGGACATGAGCCGCATCCACGCCGGGGCGCTCACGCTGCACCTCCAGCCCACCGGGCTCGCCGGGGTCCTGGCGCTGGCCCTGGACACCCTGCCGGAGTCCCCGGCGGTGCCGGTCGTCTCCCACGAACTGGAGGGGGTGCCGGACGTGCTCGCCGACCCGCCGCTGCTGGAGCGGGTGGTCGCCAACCTCGTGGCCAACGCGACCCGGCACTCTCCCCCGGACCGCCCGGTCACCGTCGCGGCCAGCGTCCTCGCCGCGCGGGTCGAGCTCCGTGTCATCGACCGGGGGCCTGGGATCAGCCCCGCCGACCTGGAGCGGGCCTTCGCGCCCTTCCAGCGGCTGGGCGACACCGACAACACCACCGGGCTCGGTCTGGGGCTCGCCATCTCCCGGGGCCTGACGGAGGCCATGGGCGGCACGCTCACCCCGGAGGACACCCCGGGCGGGGGCCTGACGATGGTGGTCTCCCTGCCCGCAGCCCGCACACCCGCGGAGGACGTCCTGGCGTGAGCGGCGCGGCCGGGCGTCCGCCGGTTGGCGTACGCCCGGGTTTGCCCGGCGGCGGCCACGGCTACACACGAGGCGCCCGCACAGGGACGCCGGTCCCGTCGCAGCCCGCGCCGGGCCGGGCCCACGGAGGGGCGAATGCCGCAGCTTGAGCACGAGGGTTCCGAGGAGACGGAAGAGGGGACGGCAGAGGGGACGGCACAGGGGACACGGCGGGCGGCAGGCAATCCCCGGGTGCGGCTGGGCGGCCGACTCCTGACGTACGCCACCACCACCGATCACAAGGTGATCGGGAACATGTATCTGGTGACGGCGTTCGCGTTCTTCCTCGCCGCCGGTCTGATGGCGATGCTGATGCGGGCCGAACTGGCGCGGCCCGGCCTCCAGATCGTCTCCACGGGGCAGTACAACCAGCTGGTGACGATGCACGGCACGCTGATGATGCTGCTGTTCGCGACGCCGATGTTCGCCGGGTTCGCCAACGCCGTGATGCCCCTGCAGATCGGGGCGCCCGACGTGGCCTTCCCGCGGCTGAACGCCCTGTCGTACTGGCTGTTCCTCTTCGGCGGGCTGATCGTGGTCTCCGGTCTCGTCGTGCCGGGCGGGGCCGCGCCGTTCGGCTGGTTCGCCTACGCGCCGCTGAACAGCGCGGTCTACTCGCCGGGGGCGGGCGGTGACCTGTGGGCCATGGGGCTGGTGGTCGCCGGGGTCGGCACCACGCTGGGTTCGGTGAACTTCATCGCCACGATCCTGTGTCTGCGGGCGCCCGGTCTGACGATGTTCCGCATGCCGGTCTTCACCTGGAACATCCTCTTCACCTCGATCCTGGCGCTGCTCGCCTTCCCGGTGCTCACCGCGGCGCTGCTGGTGCTGGAGGCGGACCGGAAGTTCGGGGCGCGCGTCTTCGACGCGGCGAACGGCGGGGCGATCCTGTGGCAGCACCTGTTCTGGTTCTTCGGGCACCCGGAGGTCTACATCGTCGCCCTGCCGTTCTTCGGGGTGATCACCGAGATCATCCCGGTCTTCAGCCGCAAACCGCTCTTCGGCTACACGGGCATGGTGGGGGCGACGATCGCCATCACCATGCTGTCGGCCTCGGTGTGGGCACACCACATGTTCGCGACCGGGGCCGTGCTGCTGCCGTTCTTCTCCCTCATGTCGTTCCTGATCGCCGTGCCGACGGGCGTGAAGTTCTTCAACTGGATCGGCACCATGTGGCGCGGCAGCCTCTCCTTCGAGACGCCCATGCTGTGGGCGGTCGGCTTCCTGGTGACCTTTCTCCTGGGCGGGCTCAGCGGCGTCCTCATCGCCTCGCCACCGCTCGACCTCCACGTCACCGACAGCTATTTCATCGTGGCGCACCTGCACTACGTGCTCTTCGGCACCGTGGTCTTCGCGATGTTCGGCGGTTTCTATTTCTGGTGGCCCAAATGGACCGGCCGCATGCTCGACGAACGGCTGGGGAGGATCCACTTCTTCACGCTGTTCACCGGATTCCAGATCACGTTCCTGGTGCAGCACTGGCTGGGCGAGTCGGGGATGCCCCGGCGCTACGCCGACTACCTAGCCGCGGACGGCTTCACCACCTTGAACACCGTCTCGTCCATCGGCGCGTTCCTGCTGGGGATCTCCACCCTCCCGTTCCTGTACAACGTGTGGCACACCGCACGGCACGCGCCCAAGGTGACGGTGGACGATCCCTGGGGCTTCGGGCGCTCGCTGGAGTGGGCCACCGGCTGTCCGCCGCCCCGGCACAACTTCGCGTCCCTGCCGCGCGTACGGTCCGACTCCCCGGCCTTCGACCTGCACCACCCCGAAGCCGCGGAAGCGGCAGCCCCGCCGCCCGCGGACCGGGCCCTTCCGCACGGAGACACGAACACATGAAGACCGAGGCATGGCTCTTCGCCGGGGTGGCCGGCTTCTTCCTCGCCACCGGCGCCTTCTACACCTGGCTGTCCGGCCGCGAACCCGCGGGCACCGCCGCCCTGACCGTCTCCTTCGTCATGGCGTCGCTGGTCTCCTTCTTCTGCGCCATGAACCACCGGCGCCGGGGCCCCCGGCCGGAGGACCGCAAGAGCGGCGAGATCGCCGAACGCGCCGGTCCGCTCGACTTCTTCCCGCCGCGCAGCGGCTACCCTCCGCTGACCGGCCTGGGCGCCGCCCTCACCGCGCTGGGCGTCGTCTACGGCCTGTGGCTCTTCATCATCGGCTTCGGCCTGCTGGCCGCGGGCGTCTTCGGCCTGGCCTTCCAGTACGTCCACCGCGACTGACCGGCGGCCGTCGCGTCACTCCCCCGGCTCGACCGGCGCGGCCGTCCGCTCCTCGATCTCCCGCCGCTGCTCGGGCGTCACGGGCAGCTCCACGCGGTCACGGTAGTACCAGCTGCTCAGGGCCGTACGGAGCCGCTGCACGCGGGGCACCGGGCCCTCGCCCGCGGGCAGCGGCAGCGGGACCTCACGCACCATCAGCCGGTAGCCGCGCCGGGCGGACAGCGGGCGGTGGCCCTCGCCGAGCCCGCCGTGGACGCTCTGTTCCACCTCGCCGCTCTCCTCGCCCTCGGCCAGCGTCAGCCGGTCGTGGTCCTGGAGGGCGAGGCACATCCGCTTGGTGACCAGGAAGGCCACGACCGGCCCGAGCACGACCCCGGCCCGGAAGATCCACGTCAGGGTGTCGATCGAGACCCGGAAGGAGTACGCGACCACGTCGTTGCCGCCGGCCGCGAGCAGCACGGCGTAGAACACGATGCCGGCGACCCCGAGCGCGGTGCGGGTGGGCCGGTTGCGGGGCCGGTCGCTCAGGTGGTGCTCGACGCCGTCGGCCGTCACCCACTTCTCCAGGAAGGGGTAGAGATACAGGGCCGTGAACAGCACGCCCGGCAGGACGACCGCGGGGATCAGCACGTTCCACATCCAGGTGTGGCCCCACAGCACGGTCTCCCACGGCGGCATGACGCGCAGCGCGCCCTCCAGGAAGCCGACGTACCAGTCGGGCTGGGCGTCCGTCGCCACCTGGTCGGGGCGGTAGGGCCCGTAGTTCCAGACGGGGTTGACCTGGGCGAGCGCCCCGAGCGCGGCCAGCAGGCCGAAGAGCATCAGGAACAGGCCGGTGGACTTGGTGAGGAACTGCGGGAACATCGGCTGCCCGACGGCGTTGCGATTGGTCCGGCCCCGCTCCGCCCAGTGGGTGTGCTTGAGGTAGACGACCAGCAGCAGGTGAGCGGTGAGCAGCGCGATCAGCACTCCGGGGACGAACAGCACGTGCACGATGTACAGCCGCGGGAGGATCACATGGCCGGGGTACGGGCCGCGCCACAGGAACGAGCTCAGGTACGTGCCCACGACGGGGATCGAGAGCACGATCGTGTTGGCCGTGCGCATCCCCGTGCCGGACAGCAGGTCGTCGGGCAGGGAGTAGCCGCAGAAGCCCTCGAGCATCGCGAGGACGAACAGGGTCATCCCCACCAGCCAGTTGGCCTCCCGCGGCCTGCGGAAGGCGCCGGTGAGGAAGACCCGCAGCATGTGGACCGCGGCCGCGGCGACGAACACCAGCGCCGCCCAGTGGTGGATCTGCCGCATGAGCAGCCCCCCGCGGACCTGGAAGCTCAGGTCGAGCGTGGAGAGGTACGCCTGCGACATCGGCAGTCCGCGCAGCGGCGCGTACGGGCCGTGGTAGACGCTCTGCGCCATGCCCGGGTCGAAGAACAGCGCGAGGTAGGACCCCGTGAGCACCAGCACCACGAAGCTGTACAGGGCGAGCTCGCCGAGCAGGTACGACCAGTGGTCCGGGAACGCCTTGCGCAGCAGCGCCCGGCCCGCTTCCGCGACGGGGAGCCGCCGGTCCATCGCGACGAATCCGCCCGCGGCGGCCGCCCGGGCCCGCTGCGCGGCCCTCTCTCCCCGTCTCCGGAACAGCATGGAGTGATGGGTAACCCGGGTGCCGGGCGCTCAACCGGCGATTAGCCAGAACAGAGCAGGGCGCCCGCTACATGGCCGTGACCAGATCGGTCAGCGCTTCCAGACCGCCGGAGGCGAGCGCGCGGCGCTGCCGGTCGGCCGGTGCCCCGTGCCGCAGGAAGCGGCGGAGCAGCCGCGTCACCTCGGCCGTGTCCCCCGCCTCGTCGAGCGCGGGCGTGATGTGGTCGACGAGCGCCCGCACCGCGTCGTCGGCCCGGTGCCGCCTCCCCCGGCTGTCGAGGAGATCGCCGCGCAGTCCGTGGCGCGCGGCGTGCCAGTTGGCGGCGTGGAGCATCTCCGGCGGGCACGGCGTCACGGGCAGGCCCTGCCGGTCCTCGTGCACGGCCGTGGCCACCAGGCCCCGGACGATGCCCGCGAACATCATCGCGTCGTCGGCGGTGAGCTGGACGTCCAGGCAGCGCACTTCGATCGTGGGGTAGCGCTCGGACAGCCGGGCCTGCCAGTAGACCTGCCCGGAGTCCATGATCGCTCCGGCCCTGAGCAGCGCGTCGACGCGTCGCTCGTAGTCGGCCGGGCCGTCGAAGCCGGGCGGGGGGCCGCTGACGGGCCAGCGGCCGAAGACGACGGTGCGCCAGCTCGCGAAGCCGGTGTCCCGCCCCCACCACAGCGGGGAGTTGCCGCCCATGGCGACGAGCACGGGCAGCCAGAGGCGGATGCGGTTGAGCACGGCCACGCCCACCCGCCGGTCGGGGACGGCGACGTGCACGTGCATGCCGTTGACCAGCTGTTCGTCCGCAAGGCGGGCCACCTGCGCGGCGACGGCGGCGTACCGGGGCTGCTCGGTGACCGCGGGCGGCGCGGCGCAGGCGAGGGGCGCGGTGCCGGTCGCGGCGGGCAGACAGCCGGCCTTGTCGGCGGCGACGCCGACCGCGCGGCGCAGCCGCAGCAGGTGCGCGCCCACGTCGGCCAGCTCGGTGCAGACGGGGGTGGCGACCTCCAGCTGGGCCTGGAGCAGTTCCGATTGCACCTCGCGCGCGTCCACGGCCGGCTGGAGGCCCGCCACCGCGCGCACCTCGTCCGCCAGCGGCACCAGTGTGGCCGTGGCGGGGTCCAGCAGGAGGTATTCCTCCTCCACTCCCATGGTGATCACGGGGGACGTGTACCCGCCGGGGCGCGGAATGCGCGGTCCGGCGTCCGGTGTCAGCCGACTGCCGCCCTCACGGGGCACGCTCGGCTCAGCAGGTGGTCTTCGGGCGGCGTCCGGTGCTCCGGTGGCGCCGCGGGGTACGGAGAGGTCCAGGGTCGAGGACCGGTGCTCCCCGGTGGGCGCGGTGCCGGGCCGTCAGCTGCCCGCGGGCTTGTCGGAGAGGGTGCGATGCAGTCGGAGAACGGCCCGCGGAAGGGGGGTGAGCCGTCCGGTGGCGCGCCGGGCGGCCCTCGTGCGGAGCGTGGCCGGCGGGTGCTGGTGCGGCCGACGGCGTCCTGGTTCGCGGCCGGGTTCAGCGCCGGGCTGGGGCTGACGCTGGCCTATCTGGCCGTGCAGACCGTCCTGCGGATCAGCGGTGTGCTCACCCTCCTGCTGCTGGCCCTCTTCGTGGCGATCAGCCTGGAGCCGGTGGTGGCCTGGCTCGCGCACCGGCGGCTCGGGCGGGGCTGGGCGGTGACCGTCGTGATCATCGCGTCGCTCGCCCTCCTGGCGGGCTTCCTGGCACTGGTGATCCCGCCCGTCTCCACCGAGGTCGCCGCCCTGGTCGACGCGGTGCCGAAGTGGCTGGGGCAGCTGCACGACCACCACTCGGCGCTGGGCCGTCTGGAGGACCGCTACCACCTGGTCTCCAAGGCCCGCCGGCAGCTCGGTTCCGGTCTGGGCCCGGCCGTGGTCGGCGGGCTGCTGGGCGCGGGCCACCTGGTCGTCAGCGCGGTCACCGGGACCGCCCTGGTCGTGATCCTGACGGTGTACTTCATGGTGGGGATGGAGCAGCTGAAGCGGTTCGTCTACCGCTTCGTCCCGCTCAGCCGCCGGGCCGGGGTGGTGACGCTGACCGAGGCGACGCTCGTGCGGGTCGGGCGCTACATGCTGGGCAACGCCGCCACGTCGGCCGTCGCGGGCCTGGCCACGTTCGCCTGGTGCGCGGTGCTGGACGTCCCGTACGCGGCGGCGCTCGGCGTGCTCGTCGCGCTGCTCGACATGGTCCCCGTCGTGGGGTCGACCGTCGGCGGGGTGGTGGTGAGCCTGGTCGCCCTGGCGGTGTCCTTCCCCGTCGCGCTGGGCACGGCGGGCTTCTACATCGCGTTCCGGCTGGCGGAGGACTATCTGATCATGCCCAAGGCGATGCGGTACGCCGTGGACGTGCACCCGCTCGTGACCGTCGTCGCGGTCGTGCTCGGCGGTGCCCTGCTGGGGATCGTCGGGGCGCTGATCGCCATTCCGGTCGCCGCCGGGATCGGGATCGTGCTGGAGGAATCCGCGTTTCCACGGATCGACGCCGCATAGCCGACGGCGACGGGGGAACCCGGGTCGCATGGTGCAAATCGGATACACGATGATGACCGAGCAGGCGGGCCCCCGGGACCTCGTCGATCATGTGGTGGGCGCCGAGGAGGCCGGGTTCGACTTCTCCGTGACCTCCGACCACTACTTCCCGTGGCTGGCCTCCCAGGGCCACGCGCCGCACGCGTGGACCGTCCTCGGCGCCGCCGCGCGGGCCACGTCCCGGATCCCGCTGATGACGTACGTGACCTGCCCGACCACCCGCTACCACCCGGCCGTGGTCGCGCAGCAGGCCGCCACGCTCCAGCTGCTGTCCGGGGGACGCTTCCGCCTCGGCCTCGGCTCGGGCGAGAACCTCAACGAGCACGTCGTCGGCGGCGGCTGGCCCTCCGCCGACCTGCGCCTGGAGAAGCTCGCGGAGGCGGTCGGGATCATCCGGCGCCTCTTCGAGGGCCGGGTCGTCACCCACCGCGGCACGCACTTCCAGGTCGAGCACGCCAAGCTGTGGGACGTTCCCGACCGGCCCCCGCCCATCGGCATCGCCGTCTCGGGCGAGGTCTCCTGCCGGCTCGCCGGGCACCTGGCCGACCTGGTGATAGCCACCGAGCCGAGGAAGGAGCTCCTGGAGCTCTTCGACCGGCACGGCGGGGCCGGCAAGCCGCGGGTGGGGCAGCTGCCCGTGTCCTACGACCAGGACCGCGACGCGGCGATCGACCGGGCGCACGACCAGTTCCGCTGGTCCGGTCTTGGCTGGCCGGTCAACTCCGAGCTGCCCCACGACGGCGCCTTCGCGTCCGCGACCCGCACCGTCACCAAGGACGACGTCGTGGAGTGGATCCCCTGCGGCGCCAAGGTCGACGACTTCGTCGACGCGGTACGGGCCTACACGGACGCGGGGTTCTCGGAGGTGGCCCTGATCCAGATCGGCGGGGACCAGCAGGCCCCCTTCCTGGCCTGGGCCGAGGAAGAACTCCTCCCGGCGCTGCGCGAGCTCTGAGAAGCGTGCCCGGCGGCGGGGCCGGTCAGTTCCCGGGGCGCCGGCCGAAGTGCACGGTCTTCGCGGTGAGCAGGAACAGGTCGGGGCGCCGGTCGACACCCGCCGGGTCGGCCGGGTCCAGCAGCCGGTCGAGCGTCGCCGCGTCCTCGGCGTCGAGGACTTCCGCGAGCCCCGTGCGACACCGCTCCAGCGTGCCGCGCACCGACTGCCGCACCTCGTCGGACACCGGCGCGGGGTGGTCCACGAGGAAGGTCCTGGCCCGCACCTCGGTGAGTCCCGCGGCGCGCAGCATGGCGGGCCAGTCCTCGATCACCGCCACCGAGCCGGGCAGCTCGGTCCGCATCCGGTCGAACCGGTCGGCCATCGCCGCGTCCAGCCGGGTCTGCAGGCCCGGCCGCCCGAAGCCCAGGTCCCTCGGCAGCGAGCGGGCGGGCAGCCCGCCTTCGACGACGGCCAGGACCCCGCCGGGGGCGAGCAGCCCGGCGAGCCGGTCCAGCGCGTCCTGCTGGTCGCCGACGTGGTGCACGACCTGCCCCGACCACACCAGGTCCGCGGTCCCGAGCCCGGCCAGTCCCCCGGGGAACTCCGCCACCTCGGTCCGCAGCCGGACGCCGAGCCGCCCGGCCCGCTCCTCGGCACGGGCCAGCAGTTCGGGCGAGCCGTCCACCGCCGTGACCTCCGCCCGCGGGAACAGCGCCGCCATCCGGCAGGCCGCGACGCCCGGCCCGCTGCCGATGTCCAGGACCCGCCGCGGGGCCAGGTCCCCCAGTTCGTCGAGGGCCTGCCGCACATAAGGGCCATGCGCCTCGCCCTCGCGCTCCAGCATGTCGGCCATCGCGGCCCAGTCGAAGTCGTTCATCCCACCCGCTCCTTCAGCTCTTCGACGTCATTCGTCGTCGGACACCTCACTGACGCCGACCATGCGCCCGCCCCGGGCGGATTGACAAACCTTGTTGCCGTTTCTGCAATAAGGGGATGGAAGACGTACTCGCCGCCGTCGGACCGAGGCTCAGAAGGATCCGTCAGCAGCGCAAATGCACCCTCGCGGCGCTGTCGCGGACCACCGGGATCTCGGTGAGCACGCTGTCACGGCTGGAGTCCGGGCAGCGCAAGCCGAGCCTGGAGCTCCTGCTGCCGATCGCGCACGCCCACCAGGTGCCGCTGGACGAACTGGTCGGAGCGCCCCCGGTGGGTGATCCGCGGGTGCGGATGAAACCGGTCGAGCGCGGGGGTGCGACGGTGGTGCCGCTGACCCGGCAGCCCGGTGGCCTGCAGGCGTTCAAGATGGTCATCGGCACCACCCGCAGCACTCCCGAGCTGCGGACGCACGACGGCTACGAGTGGCTCTACGTGCTCAGCGGCGCGCTGCGGCTGGTGCTCGCCGAACACGACATCGTGCTCAAGGTGGGTGAGGCCGCCGAGTTCGACACCCGGCTGCCGCACTGGTTCGGCAGCACCGGGGAGGCGCCGGTGGAGGTTCTCAGCCTGTTCGGGCCACAGGGCGAGCGCATGCACGTCCGCGCGCAGCCCCGTACCGCCTGACCAGGGCGTTCGTCCCGAGCGGAGGTCTGCGGGCGCTTCGCGCCCCGGTATTCTGGGGTCTTTCCCGCAGGAGGTTGTGCGCCGATGGAATTCCGGCTTCTCGGAGCGGTATCGGTCGCCACCGGGACCGGTGATCTCCCGCCCGGGCCCGCCAAGCGGTGCAGCCTGCTCGCCGCCCTGCTGCTGCGTCCCAACTGTCCCGTTACGGTCGCCCAGCTGACGGCCGCCCTGTGGGACCACGAACCGCCGCCGCGCGCCCGCGGTGTCATCCAGGGCCATGTGTCACGGCTGCGGACCCTGCTGACCTCGGCCGGCGCGGAGATGCACGGCGTCGAGCTGGTCACCCAGGGCACGGCGTACGTCCTGCGGATGCCGGAGACCCTGCTGGACGCCCATCGCTTCGAGGAGCTGGTGACACAGGCCCGCGGCCGACGCGACCCGGCCGACGCGGTGGAGATGTACCAGGAGGCCCTGTCCCTGTGGCGGGGGCCCGCGCTGGCCAACACCTACCCGAGCCCGCCGCTCCAGGCCGCCGCGCACGCGCTGGAAGAGCTCCGGCTGGCCTCGACGGAGCAACTTGCCTCCTGCTACTCGCGGTTGGGCGAGCACGCCAGAGCGGCCGCGGTCCTGCGCCCGGCGGCGATCGCCCATCCGCTGCGCGAGTCCCTGTCCGTCGCCCTCATGCAGGTGCTCCAGCGGGCGGGCCGCCGCTCGGAGGCCCTCGACTGGTTCCACCGCACCCGGCGGCTGCTCGCGGACGAGCTGGGGGTCGACCCGGGCCGGGAACTGGCGGACGCCTACGCGCTGGCCCTGCGCGGGGAGTGCGAGGCCATGAAGGAGGCGGCACCGGCCCCGCCCGCGGCCGCCCCGGCAGCCGTCCGGCCCGCACCCGTGCCGCCGCCGGTCCCGCACTCCGGCGTGGCCGATCTGCTGCCCCGCGCACCGCGTGGTTTCCACGGGCGGGTGGCCGAACTGACCGCCCTGTCCCGGGCCGCCGCGGGCGAGGCACCCGTCTGTCTGGTCACGGGTCCCGCCGGAGTCGGCAAGACGGCGCTCGCGGTGCGGTGGGCGCACCGCAACCACGCCATGTTCCCCGGCGGCCGCCTCTACGCCGACCTGCGCGGCTTCAGCGACACCGGAGAGCCCGCACTGGGCGAGATACTGCGCGAGTTCCTGCTGGCGCTGGGTGTCGCGCCGCGCCGGATACCGGAGACGGCGAACGGCTCGGCCGCGCTCTTCCGGTCGCTCGCCGCCGACCGCCGCCTGCTGGTAGTCCTGGACAACGCGCGCGACTCCGAGCAGGTCCGGCCGCTCCTGCCGGGCGGAGCCCACTGCGTCACCGTCGTCACCAGCCGGCACCGGCTGCCCGGGCTGATCGCCTCCGACGCGGCCCGCCCCGTCCCCCTGGAGGTGCTCGGGCCGGAGGACGGCACGGCGCTGCTCGCCGGAGTGCTCGGCAAGGACCGGGTGCTCGCGGAGCCGGCGGCCGCGCGGCGGGTGGCCGAGCTGTGCGGCGGGCTGCCGCTCGCACTGCGGGTGGCGGCCGCCAGACTCTCGGACCGGCCGCACCTGCCGCTGGACTCGCTGAGCGCCGAACTCTCCGACGAGACCCGTCGGCTGGGCCTTCTGGACGTGGAGGACACCGGTGTACGGGCGGCGCTGCGGCTCACCGTGCGGCAGCTCCCGGAGTCCGTCGTCCACCACTTCGCCCATCTCGGCCGCCATCCCGGCGCACACGTCGACCGGTACGCGGCGGCGGCCCTGGCGGGCACGCACCCGGACGTGGCCGAGGCCGCGCTGGAACGGCTGGCCGCCGCGCACCTCGTCACGGAGACCGCTCCGGGACGGTGGGCGCTGCACGATCTCGTCCGGCTCTACGCGCGTGGCCTGGACGCCGGGCCCGACGCCCTCACGCGCGTACTCGACCACTACATCGCCACCGCCCTCGCCGCGGTCCGCGCGGCCGAGCCGGGCGACGAGGCGTGCTTCGCGCAGCCATCCGGTTTCCATGTCCCCGTCGTGGCAAGGGCGTTCGAGGACCGGGCCGAGGCCATGGCCTGGTACGCGACCGAGCGCGACGACCTCGCTTCGGCGGCGGCCGCGGCGCACTCCGCGGGACTGCACGACAGGACCTGGCGGATCGTCCTGGCGCTGTGGCCGCCGATGGTGTGGCGGGTGCTCGACGGCTGGACCCCCTTGCTGGAGAGGGCCTTGGCGGCGGCACGGGCCGACGCCGACCCGTACGCCGAGTCGCGGGTGCTGGCCCTGCTCGGCTGGGTGCTGACGGAAGAGGGCCGCACCGACGAGGCGCTGCCCTGCCTGGAGTCCGCCCCCGCGCTCGCCGCCCGCGCCGGTGACCTGAGCGGCGAGGCGACCGCGCTGGTCAACCTGTCGCTGGCACAGGCGTCGCTGGGCGACCCGGAGGAAGCGGCGGAGGGCTGTGTGCGGGCGGCGGCACTGGCCCGCGAGGCCGGTGACCGGCACACCGAGCGGCTGGCCCTCTACCACCTCGCGCGGCACCGGCTGGAGGCCCGGGAATGGCGGTCGGCCCTCGACACGGCGACGGCGGCCCTCGCCCTCGACGACCGCTCGGAGGCGCAGGCCGCGTCCCGGGTGCTGCTGTCCTCGGCGGTCGGGGAGGCCCTGCTTGGGCTCGGCGACGTGGACGAGGGCATCCGGCGGCTCGACCGGGCGGCACGGGAGGCGGAGGCGACCGGCTTCGACGACGGCGCCGTGCGGGCCCTCGGAGCGCTGCTGCGGGTGTCGTCGGACGAGGGGTTCAAGGCGCGGTACGACGCGGCGCTCGCCCGGCTCACGGCCCGCGAGTAAGGGCCTTCGCCGGGGGGCGTCAGCGGGACGTGAGCCGCGCGTGAGCGGAACGCCAGAGGGCCCCGTCAAGCTGGGCGGGAGCGGGAACGACGCCGCGGAACCGCACCATCGACGGGGAGGTCTCTCATGCGTACGTCCCGGATTCGAGGCGGACGTCCTCGACCGGAACACCGCCGGCAGCCGCCGCGCTGAAGGCCGTCGGCCACGGCATCGCGCGCGCCGAGATGATCCCGACCGCCGACGACTGCAGCCCGGAGTGCTGGGCCTGATGGCCGACGGCACTTCGACGAGGACTTCCATGCGATCCCCTGATTCCTACTGGCTGGAGACCGGCCCGGGCTGGGCCGGGAACGGCGCGGCGCTGCCGCGGCGCACCGGCGTCTGTGTGCTCGGTGCCGGCGTGATGGGCTCGGCCCTCGCCTACTGGCTGGCCAGGGCCGGGCTGCGGCCCCTGGTGCTGGAGCGCAACCCCGGCCCGGCCATGGGCTCCTCCGGCCGCAACGCCGGACGGCTGATCCAGGGCGGCAACGCCCAGCACGCCCTCGCGATCGAGGAGTTCGGCCATGCGGAGGCGCTGGCCATCTACCGGGCCACCCTCGTCAACCGGGACCTGGTGCGCGAAGTGGCCGCGCGCGAGAGGCTGGAGGCGACCCGCTTCCCGACGGCCGAGCTCGACCTCACCGCCTGCCGGGACGAGGCCCTCGAACTCGAGCGGACCGCCGAGGCCCTGCGGGCGGACGGCATGGCCGCCGACTGGCTGGACCTCCCGGCCGCCCGCGGGGTGTTCGGCACCGACCTCCCCGACACCCTCCTGGGCGGGCTGTACCGACCGGACCAGGACTCGGTCCACCCGGTCGCGTACGTACGGGGAATGGCGGCCGCGGCGGCGCGGGGCGGCGCGGAGTTCGCGTGCGGCATCACCGTGACGTCCGTGGAACCGGCCTCCGGCGGCGGATGGCTCGTCACCACCGACGCGGGCCGGGTGGCCGCGGACCAGGTGGTCGTCGCGCTCAACGCCTGGACGCCCCGGCTGCTGCCGGAGCTCGCTCCGGTCATCACCCCCGTGCGTGGCCAGGTGGTCCAGACCGCGCCCGTGCCCTTCCGCATTCCGCAGTGGGGGCTCGACCGGGGGCTCCTGTACGGCGGTCAGGCCCGGGACGGCTCGCTGCTCATCGGCGGTCTGCGCAACACGGTCCCGGGCCGTGACGAGGGCATCGACCCGCCGGAGGACGGCAACACCCCCGCCTTCTCGCCCGACTTGGCCGACCGGCTGGCCGACGCGCTCCCCGCGCTGCTGCCGCGGGCCACCGGTGTGCCGGTGGTCCGGGCCTGGAGCGGAGTCATGGCGTTCACCCCGGACCGCTGCCCGTTGGTCGGCGCCTGGCCGGGCGTGGACGGGCTGTGGGTGCTGGCCGCGTTCAACGGTTCCGGCATGCCGTACTCGCAGGTCATGCCGGAACAACTGGCGGAACGGATCCGCGGCGGCCGGGGGGACGGCATCCCCTCCGTGTTCGATCCCGCCCGTTTCCTCTGAGCAGGAGCAGTACGGGGAGCCGGCCGACCTGCTGACCGCGGAGGACCTCGCCACGCGCGGTATCCTCCCGCTGCCCACCCGACAGCGAGGAATCATCCATGCACATCACCGTCGAGACGACCGAAGGCCGGACGGCCGTTCCCTCCCCCGGCCACCGGTGGACAACGCTGTTCTTCATCACCGAGCCGGGCATCGGCGAGGTTCTCCCCGAGCTGGCGGGCTGCACGACCGGCCTGTGCTCGGTGCGCGACGACGCCGCCCGGTTCGCGCGGGCCGACGTCCGGGTGCTGGGCGTCAGCGCGCACGCCCCGGGCCACCTGGCCGAGTTCGCACAGGCCCGCGACCTGGGCTATCCGCTCGTCGGCGACGGCGAGCTGACGCTCGGCCGGACGCTGGGCATACCCGAGGTGCGGGCGGGCGAGCGCACGCTGTTCGCCCGCGCCGCCGTGATCCTCGACCGCGCGGGCACTGTACGGGCCGTGCTGCACCCGGTGCCCGAGCCCGAGCGCCACGCGGAACTGGTCCTGGAGAAGCTCGCGGAGCTCGAAGCCGACGAAAGTGACCGCGCCTGACCCGAGCGCGATACGGGCCCGGTTCCCGACCGCCGCGCCCGGCGCCGCTCACCAGCCCCCGTCCCGGCCCTCCCCGATCCCCTCGAACCAGGTCGGTCCGCCCGACGTGGCCTGCTTGATCCGGGACACCGCGAACTCCTCCATCGGCGGCAGGGCGTCCGGCTCGAACCAGCCGACCTCCAGCGACTCTTCGTCGTTCACGCGCGCCTCGCCGCCGACCGCGCGGGCGAGGAAGCAGACGTCCATGAACTGGCAGTGATCGCCGTTGGGGTAGGTGACGGGGGCCAGGGCCTGGACGAGGAGGACGCGTTCCGGCACGCAGTGGACGGCGGTCTCCTCGTACACCTCGCGCACCACCGCCGCGGCGGGCTGCTCACCGGGGTCGGGGATGCCGCCGATGATCGACCACTCCCCGGTGTCCGCTCGGCGGCCGAGGAGGACCCGTCCGGCGTCGTCGAGGACGATGGCGCTCACCCCGGGGATCCAGAGGAGCTGGTGGCCCGCGACGGCGCGGATGTCTGTGATGAAGTCGGGAGTCGGCATGGGTCGAGCCTAGGGGGTGTCCGGGGTGCCGTTACCCGTCGGTCCACCGGTCAGGCGGTGGCCCGGCGCCCGGCGGCCCGGCGGAGCCCGTCACGGATCACCCGCACCGCGGCCTCCGCGTCGTCCACCGTGACGGTGAAGGAGCGCCCGTCGCCCAGCCGCAGCACGAAGCCCTCGCCCCGGCGCACGACGACCGCCGTGCCCTTCTCCGGGCGCCAGCGGTAGCCCCAGCCACCCCACTGGCGGGGGGTGACCCGGGGGTCGAAGTCGGCGCCGACCACGTGGGCGAGCGGAATGCGGGTGCGGGGCACCCCGATGTGGCCGCAGCGCACTTCCAGCGCTTCGGTGTCCACCCGTACCGCCACATGGACGAACGCGAGGGTGCCGTAGAGCATCAGCAGGCCCGCGGCGACGCAGCCGACGACCGACATGACGAGAGGGGCCAGCCCCGAGGTCCACGCGCTGTCGACGGCCAGCTCGACGCCCAGCGCCAGGCAGGCTGCGCCCGCAGCGGCCAGCAGCCACTGGATCCGGTTGGTCGCACGGCCGGTCCAGACGCCGAGTTCGGTGCCGCCGTCGGCTGGGGAAGGGGTTCCGACCGCGTCCGGCTTCTCGTCGCCCTCGTGGCCCTGCGGGCCCTTGGAGTGGTCCCTCATATGACGCAGCCTACTCACCTTCCGCCACCATGGCAGGGGTGATGCGCGGACGGAACCGGATCGGGCGGCCGGAGCGCGGTCAGGGGCGTACGGCGCCGACCGCGCTCAGCGAGCGGCCCTCCGCATAGGTGAGGGAGGACGGCTCCAGGGCCGCCTCACGGCCGCTGAGCAGCACGGTGAGGGTGCCCGACGGCTCGGCGTCGGGGGCCGGCGCGGATCCGATCCGGCGCAGCGCCTGGGCGGCGACGGCCTCGGCGGACCCGTGGAGCGCGAGGGGCTCGTCCGAGGGACGCAGGAGCGGCTGAACGGCCCCACGGATACGCTCCGCGACGAGCTCGTAATGGGTGCAGCCCAGGACGACGGCCCTTACATCGCGGGGGGTGAGGGCAGCGGCGGCGGCCACGGCGGCGTCGATGCCGGCCGCGTCGGCGTGCTGGACGGCGTCGGCGAGTCCGGGGCAGGGCACCTCGGTGACCCGGACGCCGGAGGCGAAGTCACGGATCAGGCCGCGCTGGTACGGGCTGCCGGTGGTGGCCGGGGTCGCCCAGATGGCGAACGGGCCGCCGCCGACCGCGGCGGGCTTGATGGCGGGCACGGTGCCGATCACCGGGAGACCGGGCTCCAGCTCGGCGCGGATGGCGGCCAGGGCGTGCACGGAAGCGGTGTTGCAGGCGACGATCAGCGCGTCGGGGCGGTGCGCGGCGGCGGCGCGGGCGCAGTTCAGGGCCTGCGCGATGACGTCCTCGGGGGTCCGGGGGCCCCAGGGCATGGTCTCGGGGTCGGAGGAGAGGACGAGATCGGCGTCGGGCCGCAGGCGGTGCACAGCGGCGGCCGCCGCCAGGAGGCCGTTGCCGGAGTCAATGAGCGCGATCTTCACCCGGTCACTTTAATGGATGGGCCCTCCGGACCCCCTCGGCCCCCTTCAAACCCCCGTTCCCCGGCGCCGGACGGGCCCGATCGCACGGCCCGGCGGCCCGGGGCGGGGAAAGCCCTCCGGCCGGGCACGCCGTGCGGCAGACTGCGACGGATGAGCACGCTGATGTGGATCACTGTCGGTTCCCTGGCCGCGTGGGTCTGGCTGCTGCTGGGGCAAGGGCTCTTCTGGCGCACGGACGTGCGGCTCCCGTCACGTACGCCGCCCGGGGAGTGGCCGTCCGTGGCGATCGTCGTCCCCGCCCGGGACGAGGCGGAGGTGCTGCCGTCGAGCCTGCCGTCGCTGCTCGCACAGGATTATCCGGGGCGGGCGGAGATCTTCCTCGTCGACGACGGCAGCACTGACGGCACGGGCGCGCTGGCCCGCTCCCTGGCGGACGGGCGCGGCGGCCTGCCGCTGACCGTGGACTCGCCCGGGGAGCCGCCGCCGGGCTGGACCGGCAAGCTGTGGGCGGTGCGGCACGGCATGGCGCTCGCCCGTGCCCGTACGGACGCCGAGTTCCTGCTGCTGACGGACGCGGACATCGCGCACGCGCCGGACAGTCTGCGGGAGTTGGTGGCGGCGGCGCGGTCGGGCGGGCTCGACCTGGTGTCGCAGATGGCGCGGCTGCGGGTGGCGAGCTCCTGGGAGCGGCTCGTCGTCCCGGCCTTCGTGTACTTCTTCTCGCAGCTGTATCCGTTCCGGTGGGTCAACCGGCCGGGTGCGCGGACCGCGGCGGCCGCGGGCGGCTGTGTGCTGCTGCGCCGGGAGGCGGCGGAGCGGGCCGGGGTCCCGGACGCCATCCGGCAGGCGGTGATCGACGACGTGTCGCTGGCGCGGGCGGTCAAGCGCGCCGGCGGCCGGATCTGGCTGGGGCTCGCGGAGCGGGTGGACAGCGTCCGGCCGTATCCGGGGCTCGCTCCGCTGTGGCGGATGGTCTCGCGCAGCGCCTACGCGCAGCTGCGGCACAATCCGCTGCTGCTGGCTGGGACGGTCGTGGGGATGGCGGTGCTGTATCTCGCGCCGCCGGCCGCCGTGCTCGCGGGCGCGCTGACCGGCGACGCCGTGACGCTCGCGGCGGGCGCGGCCGCGTGGGCGGTGATGACCGGTACCTACGTACCGATGCTGCGCTACTACCGGCAGTCCCCCGCGCTGGCGCCGCTCCTGCCGTTCACGGGCCTGCTGTATCTGCTGATGACGGTGGATTCGGCGGTGCAGCACCACCGGGGCCGGGGCGCGGCCTGGAAGGGGCGGACGTACGCCCGCCCCGAGGCCGCGCCCTGAGCGGGCCGCGGGGTCACTTGCGGCCGGGTGTCCAGTTCATGCCCCAGCCGTAGGCGCGGTCGAGCGTGCGCTGCGGGCTGACGCCGCGGTCCGGCACGAGGTAGCGGGCCTCGCGCTGGACGACGAGGTCGCCGCCGTTGTTGGTGATGAGGGCCAGGGCGCAGACGTTGGAGGGCACGGTGCACTCGTCGAGCGAGAAGTCGACGGGCGCGCCGTGCTGCGGCTGGAGCGTGACGGTGGCGTGCAGGCCGGCGAAGCTGCGGGCGCCCTCGTAGATCGTCACGAAGATGAGGATGCGCCGGAAGTCGGCGATGTGGTCGAGGTTGACGGTCAGGTTCTCGCCGGCCTCGGACGCGCCGGTCCGGTCGTCGCCGTCGAGGTGGATGTACGGCGGCTGGTGGAGCGAGCCGAAGGAGTTGCCGAGGGCCTGGACCACGCCCTTGCGGCCGTCGCTGAGCTCGAAGAGGGCGCCGAGGTCGAGGTCCAGCCCGCTCTGCGTGGCCATCGCCATGGCCTGGCCGAGCTTCTGCTGCCAGCCTCCCTTGGCCTGCTTGCGCATCTGCCAGTTGAGGTTGACGCGCAGCGCTCCCGAGGTGCCGCCCTGCTTGGTGAGGGAGACGGTCGGGGTGTCCTTGGTGAGCGTGACCTTGGTCAGGCGCACGGGCGCGGGGGCCGGGGCCGGCGGGGCGGCGGGCGGCGGCGGGGCGACGGGCTGCACCGGCGGCGGTACGGGTGCCTGCGCGGGCGGGACGGGCCGGCCGTACGCCACGGGCGGGGCCGGGGGCGCCGGCCGGGGCTCGTCGACGGAGATGCCGAAGTCGGTGGCGAGTCCGGCGAGGCCGCTGTCGTAGCCCTGGCCGACGGCCCGGAACTTCCACTCGCCCTGGCGGCGGTAGAGCTCGCCGAGGACGAAGGCGGTCTCGACCGTGGCGTCCGAGCTGTCGAACCGGGCCAGTTCCGCGCCGTTCGCCTGGTCGAGCACGCGGATGTGCAGCCCGGGCACCTGGCCGAAGGTGCCTCCGTCGGCGGACGCGGCGAGCACGACGGTCTCGATCGCGGGCTCGACGGAGGCGAGGTCGACGGTGAGGGTGTCGGTGACGCTGTCGCCCGCCGGGCGCTTGCCCTCGTGGCGGACGGCGCCGGAGGGGTGGACGGCCTGGTTGTAGAAGACGAAGTCCGCGTCCGAACGGACCTTGCCGGTGGTCAGCAGCAGCGCGGAGGCATCGACGTCCGGTATGCCGGGGCCCGCGCGCCAGCCCAGCTCGATCCGCACGGCCGATGCCGGAATCCGGATGTTGGTGCCCTTGAGCATCGCCATGCCCCACCCCTCTGAACGGTCCCGTCGTTTCCGGCACCCAACGTACCCTGACGGCGGTTTTTCACCGGATTCACCGGTTCCCCTGATGCGACCCGTACGGGGTGGGGCCGTGCGGTTCCGCTGTCTGCCGGGGAGCCGCCGGAGGGTCGGCGGGGGCGGGTGCCCGCGCTGTCGGGTGGTACGTGGGCGCCTCCGGCTTCGCTGCGGAGGACGGCTGGGCCGGATGGGTGGGCACGGGCGCGGACGGCGGATTCTCCTTCGCAGGCGGGGACTTGGCGTGTGCCGGCGGAGGCTTGGCGTCCGTGGACGGCTCCTTGACTGCCGCCGACGGGGGCTTGGCGTGCGCCGACGGCTGCTCGGCCTCCGTCGGCGGCCGGTCGCTCTTCGCCGGCGGGGCTTTCGTCGGTGCGGCCTTCGTCGGGACCACCTCCCGTCCCGTGTCCGGCGGCCGCGAGGTGCCCGTACGGGAAGCGGTGGGCGGCACCGGCGTCGCGGGGGACCGGGACGCGCCCGTCGGCGGTGCCGTCGTCGGCCCGGTGCCGCCCGACGGCGGCTCCGTCGCCTGCGAGGGCGACCGCTCCCCGCCGGGTGTGGGCGTCCCGGCGGAGGCGCCCGGCGTGCCGGACCCCGTGGGCGTGCGCGCGCCGGAGGATTCCCCGGGCGAACCGGATCCCGCGCTGGACGGGCGTCCCTGCGAGGGCTGCTGCGTGCGGCGGGGCGGCGGGTTCCAGTGGAAGGTCGCGGAGTCCTGGTCGCCGTCCGTGCCCACTCCCCGGTCGAAGGCCTTGTCGCTCTCGAAGGGGTCGACCAGCTGGACGTTCCTGACCGGGCCCTTGTCCTCGGCCCGGGGCGTGATGACGGTGATCTCCGTGTCGCTGAAGGTCTCCCAGCGCACCCCCGTGTAGGTCGACGCCTTGAGGTCCACGTCGCGGTCCGGTTCGCCGAGCGGGTTTCCGCAGTTGCACTTGACCGCGGGCCCCGTGTAGGGGTCGTTGAGGACCGCCACGCCCTTCTGGAGCACCGACAGGTACTCCCTGGTCCTCCCGTCGCCCTGGTAGTCGTGGTTCTTGACGAGGGTGTCGTCGAGCAGGACCACTTCGGTGAGGCTGTCGATGTGCGCGGCGATGCGGTTCCGGTCGATGCCGCGTGCCTCGGCCCAGGCCGCGGCCTCGACCGGGTCCTGGGTGATCTGTTTGATCAGCAGCGCCTTGTCGCAGTGCGCGGCGCCGGGGGTGCCGCCGAAGGCGCCGCGGGCGTCCACCGGCTTCTCGCCGCCGCCCCCGGTCGGGGAGTTGACGCCCTTGAGGTCGGTGCCGGGGTTCCGCAGGAACGGGTGGTCACCGGTCACCCCCACGGCTTCCAGGGTGAGTTCGGCGACCTTCTTCTTCTGCGCCGACGTGCACCCCGCCACCGCGGCGCCGCCGAGCAGCGCGGGCACGGTGAGCAGTGAGACGACGCGCAGCCTCCTGCGCCGCAGTGCGGCGCGGCGCGCGGAGGACGTGCGCCCCGGTTCCATGAACGGAAGACTCGCGAATGAATCGGACACCAGCCGCATGAATGCACCCCCGATAGCCGGTATGAAGTGGTCCTGCGTATGTGGTCCTGCGCGGAGTGAGGCCTCACCCCGTTCCGCACGTCTGCAGCCACCCCCCGTTGCAAGGTCCGGCCGAGCTCCCGCCCGCCGGGGCCGTGGTGGCACCGGGCGAGGGGTAGGCCGACGAGCCGGCGGAGGGGGCGGGGCTGTCGTATCCCCCGCCGCCCGCGGGCCCGGAGGTCGCGCTCGACACCCCCGAGGGGGTCCGGCCGGAGTCCCCCGTGCCCCGCGCGGCGAGCACGGCGGCGGTGCCGCCGCCGATGAGCAGCAGGGCCAGCACCGAGCCGAGGAGCAGCGCGATCAGCCGCCGCCGTCCGTCCGGTGCCGGGGCGACCACCGGGTACGCGCCGCCCGCCGGATACCCCGCGCCCACCGGATGACCACCGGCGGGCGCATACCCCGCAGGTGACGGAGCGTCAGGTGCGTGCGACGGCGGGGCCGGGGAGTACGCCGGGCTGCTGTACAGCGGCACGACCGGGCCGGAGCCCGCGGTGGACAGCGACGCGTTGCCCTGGGCGGGCGGCGTGGCCGGGGGCGGCGGCTGCGGGGCGGGTGCCGCGCGCTCGGTGGGCACGTATCCCCCGCCGCTCCAGCCGGGCTGTGTGGTCATGTGCCCGGCGGCGACGGCGTCGAGCATCCGCTGTGCCTCCGCCGAGCCCATCCGGGTCCGCGGGTCCTTGCGGAGCAGACCTTCGAGCAGCGGGGTGAGCGGCCCTGCGCGCCGGGGCGGTGGCGGGTCGTCCTGGACCACGGCCTGGAGCGTGCTCAGCGGCGAGCCGCGCCGGAAGGGCGAGACGCCCTCGATCGCCGCGTACAGGGTCGCCCCGAGCGACCAGAGGTCGGACGGGGCCCCGGGGCGCTGCCCCAGCGCGCGCTCGGGGGCGAGGAAGTCGGGGGAACCGACCAGGTCACCGGTGCGGGTGAGGGTGCCGGAGCCCTCGACGAGGGCGATGCCGAAGTCGGTGAGCACCACCCTGCCGCCGGGCTCCAGCAGCACGTTCGCCGGTTTGACGTCGCGGTGCAGCACCCCGGAGGAGTGCGCGCTGCGCAGCGCCTGGAGGACCATCGAGCCGACCTTGGCGGCCTCCTTGGGCAGGAGCACGCCTTCGTGCTGGAGGACGTCGGCGAGGGAGCGGCCGCGCACCAGCTCCATGACGATCCAGGGGCGGCCGTCGTGCTCCACGACGTCGTGCACGGTGATCACGTTCGGGTGGCTGACGCGGGCGGCGGCGCGGGCCTCCTGTTCGAGGCGCGCGTAGAGGATCCGTACGTCCTGTTCCCGCAGGTGTTCGGGGGCCCGGACCTCCTTCGCGGCGACCTCCCGGTCGAGCAGTTCGTCGAAGGCGCGCCAGACCACTCCCATGCCGCCGCTGCCCAGCTGGTCCAGCAGCCGGTACCGCCCGGCGAGCAGTGGAGGTCGGTGCTCCGCGTCCATGCCGTACGCCCCCTCCCCGTACGGACGGCGCGTTCCGGGCCGTGCGCGTTCGGGCCACATCCGCTCAGACGGCGCGGCCCGCGTTCCCGTTCCCGGTGGTACGGCTTCCTGTGGGGCTCAGTCGCGCACGTCCGGCGTGCGGGTCACGGTGCGGCCGAGCGTGATGACGGCGCGGGCGAAGGCGGCGGCGTCGTGGACGGCCGCGCCGCCGGGGTCGTTGTTGAAGTAGGCGTACACATCGGCCCGGTCTGGCCACTGTTCGGCGATCCGCCGGGCCCAGCTCGTGAGCGCCTGGTGCCCGTAGCGGGGCCAGGGCCGGGCCCGGCCGCAGTGGAAGCGCGCATAGCCCCAGTCGGCCGTCCGCCACAGCGGCGTCACGGGCCGGGAGTCGTGGTCCGCCCAGCACAGCGCCGCGCCGCGCTCCTCCAGCACGGCCCGCACCTCGTCCGTCCACCACGACGGGTGGCGGGGTTCGACGGCCACCCGGACGCCTGTGGGGAAGCAGGCGAGGGCGGTGTCGAGCAGCGCGGGGTCGGCGCGGAGGGTGGGCGGCAGCTGGAGCAGTACGGGGCCGAGCCGGTCCCCGAGGCCGGCGGCGCGCCGCAGCAGCCGGTCCACCGGCTCCTCTGGGTCGTGGAGCCGCTTGATGTGGGTCAGGTAGCGGCTGGCCTTGACCGCCATCACGAAGCCGTCGGGCGTGCGGTCGCGCCAGTCGGCGAAGGTGGCGGTCTCGGGCAGGCGGTAGAAGGCGTTGTTGTTCTCGACGGTGGCGAAGTGGCGGGCGTACTCCTCCAGCCACAGGCGTTGCGGCCGGTCGGCGGGGTAGAGGCCGCCGCGCCAGTCCTTGTACTGCCATCCCGAGGTGCCGACGAACAGGGGCATGGAATGATCCTTGCCCGGGGGCACCGGATCCGCCACCAGCAAGGGTGCGATGACGTGGACTGCGCTTTCTGTGCGATCGTGGCGGGCGAGTCGGAGGCTCACCTGGTCTTCGAGGACACGGCCGCGGTGGCTTTCCTGGACGCCCGGCCGCTCTTCCCCGGGCATGTGCTGGTCGTGCCGAGGCGGCACGCCGAGACGCTCACCGATCTGCCCGTGGCGGAGGTCGGGCCGTTCTTCACCCGGGTGCAGCGCGTCGTGGGGGCGGTGGAGCGGGGCATGGGCGCCGCCGGGTCGTTCGTGGCGGCCAACAACCGGGTCAGCCAGTCCGTGCCGCATTTCCATGTGCATGTCGTGCCGCGCAATCGCAAGGACGGGCTGCGGGGGTTCTTCTGGCCGCGGACGCGCTATGCGTCGCGGGAAGCGGCGGCGGAGGTGGCGGCGAGGGTCCGGGGGGCCTTCGTCTGACAGGTGTGCGGGGCCGGGGCCCGCCATGGACTATCCGAGCGAAGCTGTCCATATTGGATATATGGCCAGCTTGAGGTTCCGCGATCGCGTGGACGCCGGCCGTCGGCTCGCCGAGCGGCTGGGGCACCTGCGCACCGCGGACGCGGTCGTGCTCGGCCTGCCCCGCGGAGGCGTTCCGGTCGCCTTCGAGGTGGCCCGGGCCCTGGCGGCCCCGCTGGATGTGATCCTCGTCCGCAAGCTCGGCGTGCCCAGCCACTCGGAGCTGGGGTTCGGTGCCATCGGCGAGGACGGCGTACGCGTCGTCCACGACAACATCGTGCGGATGAGCCGGGTGGACGAGGACGACCTCGCGGACGTGCAGCGCCGCGAGGAGGCGGAACTCGCCCGGCAGGCGGAGCGGTTCCGCGGCGGGCGGGAGCGGATCCCGCTCGCGGGTCGTACGGCGGTCGTGGTGGACGACGGCGTCGCGACGGGCGCGACCGCGGCGGCCGCGTGCCGGGTGGCGCGGGCGCAGGACGCCGCCCGGGTGGTGCTGGCGGTGCCGGTGGCCCCGCCGGACGCGGCCGAGGAGCTGCGCGCGGAGGCGGACGAGCTGGTCTGTCTCAGCGTGCCGAGCGTCTTCTTCGCGGTCGGCGAGTGGTACCAGGACTTTTCCCAGACGACGGACGAGGAGGTCGTCGATCTGCTGCGGCGGAGCAGTACGGCGCGGTCCGGCCCCGGCGCCGGACCGTGAATCGCTGGAGGTGTGATTGCCATGGAGACGATCGTCGAGTGCACCATCGATCTCGAGTTCCGTGAGGCCGGGCCGCTGACCCAGGCGGCCGCGCGGCTGCGCATGCGCGACGGCTCGGAATTCACGGCGCACGGTGTCACCAACCGTCACCCGGACGACCCGGGCCAGCAGCGGGTCGGCGAAGAGGTCGCGGCGGCCCGCGCGCTGTACGGCCTCGCCGAACAGCTGCTGGAGAAGGCGGGCGTGGACATCGAGGAACTCACCTACGAGCGCGCGCATCTGACGCACTGACAGAGCCGGAGACCGGTCGCACGGAAGCGGCACGCGCGCTTCCGCACGACCGGTCGGGCTCCGGCCGGGTTTTCTCAGTTCACCGGCTCGGGCGACCGCTCCGTGGTCTCCCGTACGCACAGCGGGGTGCGGGTGGGGCCGGTGACGGCCTCACCGGTCTCCAGGGAGAAGCTGGAGTGGTGCAGCGGGCAGGTGATCCGCAGCCGGGCGGCGTTGACATAGCCGTGGGCAAGAAATCCCTTGCGGTGCGGGCAGAGGGAATCGGCTTCGAATTCCCGCTCGCCGACGCGGATTCGGATGCGGTCCTCGCCGATCTTCTCGACCGTTACCGGTCCTGTCGTGTCCGGCATTCAGCCCACCTTCAGCGCTGAGGCGACGGCTGCCTCGGTGGCACCGCCGATGACGTCACTGGCGAGCTTGAATCCCGTCCACACCTTGGCCGGGTGGAGGTCGGCCTCGGAGTCGAACTCCCTGATGGCGAACTGGAGTTCCTTGGCGTGGAAGTTGTCGATGTGCAGGTGCTCGGTGTAGTAGCGGGCGCCGGTCAGGCCGAGCCTGGTGGCGGCGTCGGCGAAGCACTGGAACGCGTAGAGGATGCTGGATTCCAGGTAGCACAGCGCGCCGAGGAAGTATTCCGGGCGCGGAGCGCGGGCGGCGGCCCAGAAGAAGGTGTTGACGTAGGCAAACGTCTCCTCGTTGGTGCGGTCGAGGTAGTCGCCGACCTCCAGGGACATGTCCAGTTCCGTCATCAGGTCGCGGTAGATGTTGAAGTGCGCCTGGTCGAGGTTCCCGCAGCCGAATTCGTCGACGAGCACCCGGAAGACCGCCATCTTGGCCTTCTTCGGGAGCCGCCACACGATGGGCAGGAAGGACTCCGATTCGGTCAGGCCGTCCACGGCGAACTGCGCGACGACCTCCTTGAACTGCTCGCGGTCGAGGTCCTCGGCCAGGACCCGCTCGAATTCGGGCGCGTCGGCCTTCTCCGCCTCGAGCAGGGCCTTCATCTGACGGGTCAGGGCCGCCCGGTCGGCCATCCCGGGCGCGGCCGCCTCGATCTCACGGGCGCGGCCGACGATCAGCCGCTCCTCCAGGTCGAGCAGTTCCCGCAGTTCATCGGGGGTGGGTATGGAACGGTTGAGTACGAAGAGGCGGCTGCCGGCCGTACGGGTCGTGGTGGTCACGGAAGACTCCCGGCGGAAAACGGATTCACGGATACGGATGGGGCGCCGGCCCGGACGCACGGCCGGTGGGGCGGCGCGTCCGGGCCTGCGCGTCCGGTCAGTCGACGGCCAGCGCGGTGCCGATGACGCCCCGGCGGACCAGCTCCGCCTTGACGTGCAGGTACCAGTCGTCCGTCAGCAGGCGGTGGCGCTCGGACAGCTCGTCGATGCGGGCCTGCGTCTCCTCGCCCGGCCGGGCGAGCGCCGCGGCGCAGACCGAGGGTTCGAGGTTGGCCAGCGGTCCGACGAAGCCCGCCACCCCGGGCGCCCGGGTGAGCAGCTGCTCCCAGCCCTGGAAGACGGGCACCGCGGCGGCGTTCCCCAGCAGGTCCCGGGTGAACTCCGCCGATCCGCCGGAGTCCTTGACGCCGACGATGCCGGGCAGGTCGCAGACCTCACGCAGCGCGTCGATGTCCAGGGGCGCCCCGGAGACCACGTGCTCGTGGTAGACGAACACCGGCAGCGGGCTGCCGTCGAGGACCTCGGCGAAGTGGTCGACGAGCCCACGGCGCCCCCCGTCGGCGTCGGGGAACGGCGGGGGCACGACGACCGCGTCGGCACCGAGCCCGGCCGCCAGCCGGGCGCGGGCCAGGATGCCGTCCACGTCGCCGAGCGCCGCGCCGGCGAGGACGGGGGCGCCGTCCGCGTGCTCGACGGTCAGCCGCACCATGTCGGTCCACTGCTCGGGCGTGAGGGTCCAGCCCTCGCCCGTGCTGAGGGCCGGCACATAGCCGGTGACGTCGTCCCGCAGTGACCGCACCAGGCGCTCGACGCTCTCCGCGCACACCCGGCGGTGCTCGTCGACCGGGGTGACCAGGGGCACGAGCGTGCCGCGCAGGCCCTTCAGCCGCCGGACGGCCGCCGCGCGGTCAGAGCCCGCCATGGTCGGCCTCCAGGACCAGGGACCGTTCGTAGAGCTTGTCGAGCGCGTCCGGGAAGACCCCGCGCTCCGTGGCCGGTTCGGGCTCCCGCACGGAGGGTCCGAGTCCGGTCAGGGCGGTGAGCCGCGGGTTGACGGTGACCAGCCGGCCGCCGGTGGCGACGACCGAGCCGAGCAGCAGCCGGTCGCGCACCCGCAGCCCGGAGGTCTCCGCGGGGAGGGCCGCGGCGGCGGCCAGATCGGCGTCCGTGTAGGCGCGCCGGGCGATCGGCATCAGGGAGTGCAGCACATCCATGAAGGGGTAGTAGGCGTCCTGCACGTCACGCGGCAGATGCCACACGAAGTCGTCGCAGCGGCCCACTTCCTCGTAGGTCATCACGACGGGCCGGTCCAGGTGGGACGCGAAGAAGGCCGTGCAGGCCGCCCGTACGGCCGGGTCGGTGCTGTGCATCCCCATGAAGAGGGACGCGTCGAGGTAGATGTCAGACGCCATAGCCGTCCACCGCCTCTCGGAGGCGGGTGACGGAGGCGAGGAACTCGCCGGGGTCGCGGGCGAGCGCCAGACGGACATAGGACTCGCCGCGCTCGGGCTCGTTCCAGAAGAAGAAGGTGCCGGGCAGCACATAGACCTCGTGCTGCGCCAAGTGCCGCTGGAGGTCGGTCGCCTTGACGTTCCCGTCCTGGATACGGAACCAGGCCACGCTGACGTTGACGGCCGGTTCGATGTGCTCCAGAAGGCTGCCGGCGAGGGCCTTCTGCGCGGCCTCCCGGTTGCGGGTGATCACATCGCGGACCGACGCCATGCCGTCCTCGATGGAGTCCTCCACATAGCGGGAGAGGAAGTTGAGGATGAAGGGCGAGACGTCGAGCAGCACGCTGGTGTGGATGTTGTAGACGTCCTCGTAGAGGTCGCGGCTGCAGGTGAGCAGGGCGCACTTGGCATCCTGGAGCGGCCAGGTCTTGCCGGTGTCCTCCAGCGCGATGTAGCGGACCCCGGAGGCGTCGAGCAGCTCGTAGAGGTCGAAGCGGCCGAAGCGGGGGTCGGCGAGGGCGAAGGCGGCGAAGCAGAGGTCGACGATGAAGAGCTTGTCGTGGTCGACGCAGTAGCGGACGACCTCCTCGAAGCCCTTGCGGCCGTGGGAGAGAAGGCTGAACCCGGTGGGGTTGTTGGGGTCGACGAGGAAGAGCGCGTCGGTGGTGACGGACGCGGCGAGCCGCTCGTAGATGCGGTCGACGTCGTGCAGGGCGTCCTCGGGGACGGGCACCGGCTGCACACCGACGTTGTGCAGCACGTCGGGAAGGTTGTCGAAACACGGCTCGACGAGGCTGACGGTGATGTCGTGGCTCTTGAGGTACATGCCGGCGACCAGCGTCGATATGGAGGCCGCGTAGGAGAGCATGGTCGATTCGGCGCGGACGCTGTTCTGACCGTGCAGCCGGAAGAAGACCTCCTTGAATCGGTCCTCGAGATCGGCCTGCTTGGTGGCCTCGGCCTCGTACCAGAGAGCGGGCAGGGCTGCCACGATCTCCTGCTGGCCCGGGGACTGCTGCTGGTGCGTGTGGGCATCGGCGAGGTTGAAACGGGTCTTGAGTGCCTCGATCTCGTGCTGGGTGAGGTCGAGAAGCTGCTCGGTCACGGGTTCTCCTTCGCGTGCTGTGGCAGATGAGCGACAGTCAGACGCCACGGGTGCCGATGGGCTCCCGCGGTGAAGAGGCGCGCCGACGGGGTCCGGGCGGATGGCGCACGGGCCCGCGTGACGGCGGTGGGAATACGAACCGGAGGTTCCGCACGGCGACGTGCGTGGAACGAGAGCGCGCTGGTCGGAAACGCGTGGGCCGCGTGATGACGCCGGACCCGCATCCGGCCTGGCCGGAGGTCGACGGCGAAGTGGCGTGAAGCACCCGCGAATTGACCCCCGTATAACGTACGTTAACCGATGATCGATCATCGCTCAAGGTTGTTGGGAGACCCACGTCCATGACTGGAGAGTCGCTCCACCGCCCAGGCCCCATGACCGGGCCGACCCGTGCCCCGCTCAGCGACCAGGTCAGGCGCATCCTGCTCGACCATCTCTCGCGGGGTCGCTGGCTGCCCGGCGAGCGGATCGTCGAGCGCCGGGTCGCGATGGAACTGGGGGTGAGCCAGACGCCCGTTCGGGAGGCCCTGAGGGATCTCCAGGCGCTGCAGTTGGTCGAGTTGTCGCCGAACAAGGGGACGTGGGTGCGCGAGCTGACGCCCCAGCGGCTCGGCCAGGTCTATCCGGTCCGCGGCGCCCTGGAGCGGCTGGCCGCGGAGCTCGCACACAAACAACTGGCGGACCGCGTCGACGTCCTGGAGGAGCACACGGCCCGGATGCACGCCGCGGCGAGGGCCGGGGACGTCGACGGACAGGTCCGCCACGGAGTGGCCTTTCACCGGGAGATCGTCGAAGCGGCCGGGAATTCCGTACTGTTGCCCAACTGGGAGTCGCTGACCATCGAGTTGTGGACCCGGCTCTCCCTCACCCGGCTGCGCACCGAGCTGCACGACAACGCCTCGGACCACGAGCCCCTCGTCGAGGCGTTCCGGCGCCAGGACCCGGAAGCCGGGCGGCTGCTGCAACTGCACATCCTGGGCTACGCCCATGAACCGATCGGAGCGTCATGACCACCACCACACCCGCGCCCCGGGACGAGGTCCGTCCCGGGGTCATCACCGTCTTCTCCGACATCTGGTGCTCGTTCGCGCACGTGGCCATGCACCGGCTGCACACCACCCGCGCACGGCTGGGACTGGAGGACCGCGTCAGGCTGAACCACCGCGCGTTCCCGCTGGAGATGTTCAACAACGGCCCGAGCCCGCGCCCCGGCACGGACTCCGAGGTGGGCGGCGTGGCCCATATCGAGCCCGAGGCGGGCTGGCAGCTCTGGCGCGCGCCCGACTGGAAGTTCCCCTCCACCTCGCTGCCGGCGCTGGAGGCGGTGCAGCTCGCGAAGGAGCAGGGCCTGGAGGCGTCCGAGCGGCTGGACCTGGCGCTGCGCCGCGCCTTCTGGGCGGAGAGCCGGTCCATCGGCGCGTACGCGGTCGTGCTGGCCGTCGCCAAGGAGACGGAAGGGATTGATCCGCAGCCCATCGCCGAGGGGCTGGCCGGGGGCCGGGCCCGCGCGCTGATCGCGCGCGACTTCCTCTGCGCGAAGGAACACGGCGTCATATGCAGCCCGCACTTCTACCTCCCCGATGGATCAGATCACGCCAATCCCGGGGTCGCGGCGCGCTGGCACGGCGCGTACGGAACGGGCTTTCCCGAGGTAACGGCCAATGACCGGGGCGTTTACGAGGCCATCCTGGAGCGCGCGGCCGACTGACTCACAGGTCAGAACGGCCCGGGCGGGCCCACGGGGAAAAATGATCGATCATCGTTCATTACCGGTGAGTAGATGTTGACTACACCAACTTGTCACTCCTAGCGTTGCCGGACGGAAACGCGGTTCCGCCACACGGAATCAGAGGTTCTGACGGGGCGCACCGCCGGCCCCGGCGGCCGGTCCACCCGCATGCCCGGCCGCGCGTCACCACAGCCGGGGGCACCGCGGCAGCACGCGGCGCCCCCGGCCCCCACCCGGGATCGTGAAAGAGGATCACCCGTGTCCCAGCTCGACCAACTGCCCGACAAGGACCCGTCAGAGGTCGCCGAGTGGTGCGAGTCCCTGGACTCCGCCGTCCGGTTCGGGGGAGCCAACCGGACGGCGTACCTGCTGCGCCGTATGGCCGAACACGCCGAGCGGTCCGGGCTGGACCTCCCTCCGCTCCTGGAGACCCCGTACCTCAACACCATCCCGACCTCCGCCGAGCCCGACTACCCGGGCGACGAGGAGCTGGAGGCCCGGATCACCGCCTGGAACCGCTGGAACGCGGCCGCCATGGTCACCCGTGGCAACCAGCGCGCGGGCCTGGGCGGCCACATGGCGACCTACGCCTCGGCGGCCTGGCTCTACGAGACGGGCTTCCAGCACTTCTTCCGCGGCAAGGAGGCCGACAACTCAGGCGACCAGCTCTACATCCAGGGCCACGCCTCCCCCGGGATCTACGCGCGTGCCTTCCTGGAAGGCCGCCTGACCGAGGGTCAGCTGGACCGCTTCCGGCAGGAGGCGGGCGGCGACGGGCTGCCCTCCTACCCGCACCCGCGCCGGCTGCCCTGGCTGTGGGAGTTCCCGACCGTCTCCATGGGCTTGGGCCCGCTCTCCGCGATCTACCAGGCGCGGTTCAACCGCTATCTGGAGCACCGCGGGATCAAGGACACCTCTCGGTCGCGCGTCTGGGCCTTCCTCGGCGACGGCGAGATGGACGAGCCGGAGTCGACCGCCGCCCTCGCCCTCGCCGGCCGGGAGCGACTGGACAACCTGACCTTCGTCATCAACTGCAACCTCCAGCGCCTGGACGGCCCGGTCCGCCCCAACTTCAAGATCGTGCAGGAGCTGGAGGCCCAGTTCCGCGCCGCCGGATGGAACGTCGTCAAGTCCCTGTGGGGCACGGCCTGGGACGAGCTCTTCGCGCAGGACACCGAGGGTGCGCTCGTGCGCCGGCTGCGCGAGGTGCCGGACGCGCAGTTCCAGACGTACGCCACCGTGGAGCCCGCCTATCTCCGCGAGCACTTCTTCGGCGCCGAGGGCCCCGGCTCCCCGCTGCACACCATCGGCGCGGGCCTCGGCGACGACCGGCTCCTGGAGCTCTTCCGGACCTCCCGCGCCGGCCATGAGCCGCGCAAGGTCCACGCCGCCTACCGGGCCGCCGTCGAGCACCGGGGTGCGCCGACCGTCATCCTCGTGCAGACCGTCAAGGGCTATACGCTCGGCCCCGGTTTCGAGTCGCGCAACGCCAACCACCAGATGAAGAAGCTCACGGGGAAGGAGTTCCGGGCGATGCGGGATCTGCTCGGCCTCCCGATCCCCGACAGCGCGCTGGACGGCGAGCTGGTGCCGTACGCCCACCCCGGCGAGAACTCCCCCGAGGCGCGGTATCTGCGCGAGCGCCGCGCGGCGCTCGGCGGCCCGGCCCCGGCCCGCAAGGTCGTCGCCAAGCCGCTGCCGGAGCCGTCCGCCAAGCCCTTCGAGGCCCTGCACAAGGGCTCCGGCCGCCAGGAGATCGCCACGACCATGGCGTTCGTCCGGCTGGTCAAGGACCTGATGCGGGAGAAGGAGACCGGCCGGCGCTGGGTGCCCGTCGTTCCCGACGAGGCCCGCACCTTCGGCATGGAGTCCCTCTTCCCCTCGGCCGGCCTGTACTCCCCCGTCGGCCAGACCTACGACCCCGTGGACCGCGACCAGCTCCTTTACTACAAGGAGGCCAAGGACGGCCAGATCCTCAACGAGGGCATCACCGAGGCGGGTTCGCTGGCCGACTTCACGGCGGCCGCCACGTCGTACGCCACGCACGGCGAGCCGATGATCCCGTTCTACATCTTCTACTCGATGTTCGGCTGGCAGCGGACGGCCGATCAGTTCTGGGCACTGGCCGACCAGTTGGGGCGTGGCTTCGTCATCGGCGCCACGGCGGGCCGCACCACCATGACGGGCGAGGGCCTCCAGCACGCCGACGGCCACTCGCACCTGATCGCCTCCACCAACCCGGCGGCGGTCTCCTACGACCCGGCGTTCGCGTACGAGATCGCGGTCATCGTCCGGGACGGCCTGCGGCGGATGTACGGCCCCGACGCCGAGGACGTCTTCTACTACCTCACCGTCTACAACGAGACCAAGATCCAGCCGCCCATGCCCGAGGGCGTCGAGGAGGGCATCCTCAAGGGTCTCTACCGCTTCAAGGAAGCCGCGGACGCCCCGGCCGAGGCCCCGCGCCTCCAACTGCTCTCCTCCGGCACGGCAGTCCACTGGGCCCTGGACGCCCAGCGGCTGCTGGCCGACGACTGGGGCGTGGCCGCCGACGTGTGGTCCGCGCCCTCCTGGACCGAGCTGCGCCGCGACGCCCTGTCCTGTGACGCGGCGCAGCTCAAGGGCGAGGACCGGGTCCCGTACGTGACCCAGGCACTGCACGGTGCGCCGGGTCCGGTCCTCGCCGTCAGCGACTGGATGCGGGCGGTCCCCGACCAGATCGCCCCCTGGGTCGAGCAGGACTGGACGTCCATCGGCACGGACGGCTTCGGCCTCTCCGACACGCGCGAGGCGGCGCGGCGCCACTTCGGCGTGGACCCGCAGTCGGTGACGGTGGCGGCGCTGGCCGCACTGGCGCGCCGGGGCGAGGTCAAGCCGGAGACCGTACGGGACGCTGCGCGGCGGTACGGCTTGGAGGGCTGAGCGCCTGCGGCGGGCTTTGTCCCCGGCCCCGCCCCTTCCCACAGCGCCGGATGGCCGATACGACTTCGGCGCATCGGGAAGGGGCGGGACCGGGGAAGATCACAGCTCCTTCGACGGCCAGTCCAGGAGCCGGGCCCCGATCACCGCCGTCTGCAGCGTATAGCGGTGCATCGGGTCCGCAGGGTCCGACCCCGTCAGCCGCTGGATGCGTTCCAGACGGTACGTCAGGGCCCGTACGCTCAGGGAGAGTCGGCGTGCCGCCTCGGCGGCCACACACCCCGAGTCGAAATACGCGGTCAATGTCTCGAGCAGGGGCACCGCCCCGCCGCGGGCCTCGCGGAGCGGGCCGAGCGTCGACCGTACGAGGTCGGCCATCGCCTGCCGGTCCCGGGTCAGGACGGGGAAGACCAGCAGGTCGGCGGCGTGCAGCACGGGGCTGTCCAGCGCCATGCGCTCGGCGAGGTCCAGGGCGCCGAGGGCTTCCTCGTAGGAGTGGACGACGCCTCCGGCGCCGGGGTGCGGGCGGCCTATCGCCACCCGGCCGCCGTCCGTCGCCGCGTACGCCTGCTTGGTGAAGAAGCGCAGGACGTCGTCCTGGTCGCCCGGCGCGACGCAGATGAGCCGGCCGTCCTTGGTGGTCAGCAGGATCTGCCGTTCGCCGAAGCGGACGTTGAGCACGCTCTCCACGCGGCGCATGACCGGGTGGGCGTCGTCGTACGGTTCGGGTCCCGCTGCGACGGCCACCGCGTGGGCGTGGGCGAGCCGCAGTCCGAAGCGCTCGGCGCGTTCGGAGAGCCGGCCCAGGTCGCTGCGGCCGTAGAGGAGGTCGTCGATGAACTCCCGGCGGGCGGCCTCCTCCTTGCGGACGGCCAGCCGCTGGGCCCGCTCGTACCCTTCCGCGAACGCGTCGATGGCCTGCTCGGCGGCGGCGAGTACGGTCGCGGCGGTGGCGCGGACCCCGGAGGCGCCGTCGGCGCCCGGGGCCGAGGGCAGCCGGGTCCACAGGGCGCGGGTCGCGGAGAGGTGGCCGACGACGAGTGTGCGCAGCCCCTGCCCGTTCTCGGCGGCGCGCTCCCCGAGCAGGCGGCGCGACTCCAGTTCTTCGCGGCGCAGGCGCCTGCCGGTGGCCGATGCCTCGGTCAGCAGGTCCGCATAGCCCTTCAGATAGTCGGCGGGTATCTCCCGGTCCGTCACGCGCTCTCCCGATCCTTGATGCGCCCTTGATGAATTCCTAGCGCGCGGCTCAAGGGTGCCAGACGCCGAAAAGTGACAGCACCCTGCATCAGGGAAGCGTAAAGATTGCCGGTGTCCGGCAATGCGCACAGACGTTCACGGCTGTCACCATGGGTCCGCGGACACGGGGGATGAACTCGATGCCGGGTTCCGGAAGCGGAAGCCTGGCATCGAGTTCCTGCCGGTCCGGATCGGGCACATGGAACGGAGGGGCGGGCGGATGAGTGACTTCCTCGCGGCCGCCCTCGGCTTCCCGACCGCCCTGTTCAGCTTCGCGCTGCTGGTCGTCATCGCCTACTGGCTGCTGATGCTGCCCGGTGGTGGCGTCGACGGCGGTCACCACGGCGGGGGCCACGCGCACGGCCATGCCCACGACGACGCGGACGGTTCCGCTCCGGGCGGGCCCGCCGGCCTGCTGGCCGCGGCCGGGCTCGGCGGGGTCCCGGTGTCCGTCGCCGTGTCGCTGCTGATCGCCGTCGCCTGGTTCCTCTCGCTGGCGGGCGCGTCCCTGCTGCACACCGCGGACTGGTCAGGTCCCGTACGGCTCCTGCCCGCCGCGGGGGTGCTCGCGGGCGCGCTCGGCGGGTCGTGGGCGGTCACCCGGCAGCTCGTACGGCCGCTGCGCGGGCTCTTCCCCGAGGAACGCCCGCCCTCCCGCCTCGACTTCGTCGGCCGCGTCTGCGTCATCCGCACCGGCCGGGTGGACAGCGGGTTCGGGCAGGCCGAGGTGGCCGCGGAGGACGGCTCGACGGCGATCGTCCAGGTCCGCACGGACGACCCCGGTCTCGCCTCGGGCGCGACGGCCCTCATCTTCGACTACGACGCCGAGGGCGAGTTCTTCCGGGTCACGCCCTTCGACGCCGCCCTGGACCCCGGCTTCCCGGCCGTCTGAGCGGCCCGGCGGCCGCTCCCGGCCGCCCCTTCACCAACTCACCGACAGAGGTTCCACCATGGATGCCACCGCCATCGGGATCGGCGTGCTCGTCGCCGTCCTGCTGCTGATCGCCCTCGGCGTGCTGTTCACCGTCAGCCGCCTCTTCCGCAAGGTCGAGCAGGGCAAGGCGCTGATCATCTCCAAGACGAAGCGGGTCGACGTCACCTTCACCGGTGCCGTCGTGCTGCCGGTGCTGCACCAGGCCGAGTACATGGACATCTCGGTGAAGACCATCGAGATCCGGCGCACCGGCCGCGAGGGGCTGATCTGCCAGGACAACATCCGCGCCGACATCCACATCAACTTCTTCGTCCGGGTCAACAAGACCGTCGAGGACGTCGTCAAGGTCGCCCAGGCCATCGGCACGCACCGGGCCAGCGACGCGGCCACCCTGCAGGACTTCTTCGCCGCGAAGTTCTCCGAGGCGCTCAAGACGGTGGGCAAGCAACTGGACTTCGTGGACCTCTACACCAAGCGCGAGGAGTTCCGGGACCGGATCATCGCCGTCATCGGCACCGACCTCAACGGCTACCACCTCGAGGACGCGGCCATCGACTTCCTCGAGCAGACCCCGATGACCCAGCTCGACTCCGCCAACATCCTCGACGCCCAGGGCATCCGCAAGATCACGGAGCTGACGGCGATCGAGCACGTGCGCACCAACGAGTTCCGGCGCACCGAGGAGAAGGAGATCACCCGGCAGAACGTCGAGGCCCGCGAGGCGGTCCTGGAGCTGGAGCGGCGGCAGGCCGACGCCGAGATCAAGCAGACGCGGGAGATCGAGACCTCCCGGGCCCGGGAGGAGGCCGAGACGGCGCGCGTCCAGGCCGAGGAGCGGCTGCGCGCCCACACCGCGCAGATCCGGACCGAGGAGCAGCTCGGCGTCCAGAACGAGAACCGCGAGCGCGAGGTCGCCGTCGCGCAGAAGAACCGCGAGCGGGTCATCGCCGTGGAGAACGAGCGCATAGAGAAGGACCGGCTGCTGGAGGTCATCGCCCGGGAGCGGGAGACGCAGCTGCGGCGCATCGCCGCCGACAAGGAGGTCGAGGCGGAGAAGCGCGAGATCGCCGACGTCGTGCGGGAGCGCATCGCGGTCGAGCGGACGGTGGCCGCCCAGGAGGAGGAGATCAAGAAGCTCCGCAAGGTCGAGGAGGCCGAGCGGGACCGGCAGGCGCTGGTCATCCGCGCCGAGGCCGAGGCGCAGGAGCGGCTGGTGAAGGACATCAAGGCGGCCGAGGCCGCGGAGGCGGCCGCGACCCACCGGGCCGCGGAGACGCTGACGGCGGCCGAGGCCAGGCGCAAGGCCGCCGAGCTGGACGCGGAGGCCGCCGTCCGGCTGGCGGAGGGCAAGCGCGCCGACGCGGCCGCGATCGGTCTCGCGGAGGCGGAGGTGCGCATGCGCGAGGCCGAGGCCATCGCGAAGGTCGGCCACGCGGAGGCGGAGGTCGCCCGGGAGAAGGCCCTGGCGAGCGCGGAGGGCCTCAAGCAGAAGCTCAAGTGCGAGGCCGAGGGCCTGACGGAGAAGGCCGCGGCGATGGCGGCGCTGGACGCGGCGAGCCGCGACCACGAGGAGTTCCGGCTGCGGCTGGAGGCGGAGAAGGACGTACGGCTGGCCGGCATCGACGTCCACCGCCAGGTCGCCGAGGCGCAGGCGACGGTGCTGGCCACCGGGCTGGAGAACGCGAAGATCGACATCGTCGGCGGGGAGAGCGTCTTCTTCGACCGGCTCGTGAACTCCATCGCGCTGGGCAAGGGCGTGGACGCCTTCGTCGACCGCTCGGAGACGGTGCGGACGCTGGCCGGGCCCTGGCTCGCCGAGGACTCCTCCTTCACGAAGGACCTGGGTGCGCTGGCGGCGGGGCTGGGCGCCGGTGGCCTGCGCGACGTGACGATCGCGGGCGCGCTGTCCGGCCTGCTGGAGTCCGCGCAGGCCGGTGGGTTGAGCGAAGTGAAGCTGGGTGACCTGGCCGGTCGCGCGACCAAGGTCAACGGCACCCACAAGTAACCAGCACAGCCCCTTCCGAAACCGGGGGCTCCGCCCCAGACCTCCGGGGTACGCAATTTCAGCCCGTCCGGCGTTTGAGGACGCGGCCGCAGGCCGCTCCCGCCGCAGGCGGCAACGGCGCGACGAGTGCCCGCACAACAGGAAGCAAACTGCCCGATGGACACCGGCACCTACGACGTACTGCGCGATCGCCTAGCCGCGCAGGCGACCACGCTCACCCGGGCGGCCGAGGCGCTCAACACCCGCCGCACGGAGACGTTCGGCACCACCGAAATGCAGCTCCTGCGCACCGGCCTGCTCCGTACCGACCGCACCTGCACCCCGCGCGACGTCGCGGCGGTCGGCGGGCACCTGCTCGTCGGCTACGCGGACACCGCCGCGGACCACGTATTCGCACTCCACACCGTCCCCGGGCTCGACCGCGCCCCCGACGGCACGCTGCCCGGACTGCTCCACGACCCCGCCTTCGGCAAGGAGTTCGGGGAGCTGCACCGCTACTACCGCGATGCCGAGCTGACCCGGCTGCGGCCGCTCGACGGCAGGCTCCTCGCCGTCTTCCGGACCGGTCCGCTGCCCGGCGACCGGCGCGTCCTGCGCTGGCGGCTCGACGCCGACGGCACACCGGACTACCTGGACGCGCGCGGCGACCGTGACGACGTCCCGCCGCTCGGCGGGGAACTCGCGTGGACGCCGACGACCCGTGACGACCACGTCCTCGGCCGCCACCCGCACATCTCCATCGGCGGTGAGCTGTTCGTCTCGACGGTCGGCGGTGCCCTGACCGTCAAGACCGAGGACTCCACCGAGACGTCCGAGGGCATCCACAGCGAGCCGGTCGACGAGCCGCTCCAATCGCTCGCCGACGCCGCCGTCGAGCACGCCCGCACCGGCCCGCTGCTCCTGGTGCGCGTCCGCCCGTACAAGGAGGACGCCTGGCGCCACCTCGTCTTCCACACCGTCACCGGGACCGTGGCGCGCCTCGACGGCATCGGGCGGGCCTGTCTGCCGCTCCCCGACGACCAGGGGATCGTCTTCCCGGGCGGCTACTGCCTGGCGACCGGCGACACCAGGACCTTCGACACCGGCGCCGAGGGGGAGGAGCTCTCCTTCGAGCGGTCCGTGCGGTCCCCGAACGGCGAGGACATCCTCTACGTCTTCCGCTCCCCCGCCGACGGCCGGACGCTGCTGCTCTCCTACAACCTCATCCGCAAGGAGGTCGCCGCCCCGGTGCTCTGCCAGGGCCATGCGCTCTTCGACGACGGCACGCTCGTCACGCTCCGCCCGGGCACCGGCGAGGCGGCGCGCGTGCACGCGGTGCAGATCTGGCGGAGCCCGTACGCCTCCGACACCCACGCCGCCTCGCAGCCCACCGGCAGCGGGCCCCTGGGGCGGGTCGGCAACGCGGATCTGGTGCGCGGGGTCTCCGCGTGCCTGACCGTGGCCCGGATGGCGGCCGGGACCTCTCCGACGGGTGCCGTCTTCGAGGAGATCGACGCCGCGTGCGTGCGGACCGCGGACCGCTTCCCCTGGCTCGCGGACCCCGAACTGGGCGACCTGCTCGCCCCGCTCACGGCGATACGGGCCACGGCCGGGCAGGTGCTGCGGGAGTTCGAGACCGTGCGGGCGCTCACCCGGCAGGCCGCCGAGGCACTGGGCAAGGCGGCGGTCCACATCGCCTCGCTCGTGCGCCGCGTCCGCGGCGAGGCGCCCCGCACCGCCGACGCGTGGGTCGGGCAGCTCACCGAACTGCGGCGGGCGCAGGGCAGGCTGGCCACCCTGCGGGAGCTGCGGTACGCCGATGTCGAGCGCGTCGACTCCCTGGCCTCCGATGTCGAGGGCGACATCGCCGCCGCCGCGCAGCGGGCCATCGCCTTCCTCCAGCAGGACGACGCCTTCACCGGCTACCACTCCGACGTCGAGCGGCTGACGGCCGACGCCGCGGCCGTCGAGTCGACCGCGGCCGCCGCGCCGGTCGCCGAGCGGCTCGACGAGCGGGCCGAGGGCCTGCGGGTGCTCACCGAGGTGGTCGCGGGCCTGGACATCGGTGACGCGACCGTGCGCACCTCGATCCTGGAGCGGATCGCCGAGGCGCTCGGCGGGGTCAACCGCGCCCGCGCCACGCTCTCCGCGCGCCGCCGCGAACTGCGGGAGAGGGAGGGCCGGGCCGGGTTCGCCGCCGAGTTCGCGCTGCTGGGGCAGGCCGTCACCGGGGCGCTCGCCGCCGCCGACACCCCGCGGGCGTGCGAGGAGCAGCTCGCGCGCGTCCTGCTCCAGCTGGAGAACCTCGAATCGCGCCACGCCGAGTCGGACGGCTTCCTGGAGGAGCTGTCCGCCAAGCGCGTCGAGGTCCACGAGGCTTTCGCCTCCCGGAAGCAGATCCTGGAGGACGGCCTCGCCCGGCGCGCCGAGCGGCTGGCCGGTTCCGCGGCCCGGATCCTCGGCACCGTCCGGCGCCGGGCCACCGCCCTCCCCGACGCCGACGCGGTCAACACCTACTTCGCCTCCGATCCCATGGTCGCCAAGGTCCGCCGCACGGCGGGCGAGCTGCGCGGGCTCGGGGACCGCGTGCGGGCCGACGAGCTCGACGGGCGGATCGAGGCTGCGCGTCAGGAGGCAGGGCGCGCGGTGCGCGACCGCGCCGAGCTGTACGCCGACGGCGGTGCGGCCGTCCGGCTCGGCCGCCACCGCTTCACCGTCAACGCGCAGCCCGTCGACCTCACCCTCGTCCCGCACGGGGACGGCCTCGCCTTCGCCCTGACCGGCACCGACTACCGCTCCCCCGTCGCCGACCCCGGCTTCGCGGCCACCCGCCCCTACTGGGAGCAGCTGCTGCCCTCGGAGAGCCGTGCGGTCTACCGCGCCGAGCACCTGGCCGCGAGCCTGCTCGCGGCGCGGGGCCCCGCCGTCCTGCGGGACGCCGGTCCGGACGGCCTGGCCGCTCTCGTCAGGGCGGCGGCCGACGCGGCGTACGACGAGGGCTACGAGCGCGGCGTGCACGACCACGACGCGACCGCGATCCTCGCCGCCCTGCTGCGGCTGCACTCGGGCGCGGGCCTCCTGCGCTATCCGCCCGCCGCCCGCGCGGCCGCCCAGCTGTTCTGGACGTACGGCACCGACAGCACGGCGCGCGAGGCGTGGACGCTGCGGGCCCGGTCGCTTTCACGGGCGCGCGGGACGTTCGGGCTCGCGCCCGCGATCGGCGACCTCACGGCCGAACTGGCGGCCGCCATGGTCTCGTTCGAGGACGGCGGCGCCCTGGCGGCCGATGCCGCGCTCGCGGCCGAGTACCTCTTCGAGGAGCTGGCCCACGAGCGCGACGGCTTCGTGACCGGCGCCGCGGCGCGGGAGCTCATCGGTGGTTTCCGCCGGGCGGTGGGCGGCCCGGCGTACGACGACGAACTGCGGGCGCTCGGCGCGCGGGACGGCCTCCTCGCGGCGCGCCGTCAGCTCGTCGAGGGCTGGCTCGGCTCGTACGCCGCCGGGCGCGGTGAAGCGGTCGACGCGGGCGACCTCGCGGAGGCGGTCGCCGTGGAGCTGTGCGGTGACATCGCGCGGTACGACTCGGCGGCGCCGCTCTCGGAGGCCGTCGAGGGACTGCTGGGCGACCATCCCCGGATCGGCGGCCGCCGGCTCGTGCTGCGTCTCGACGAGGTCCTGGCCCGCACCCGCCGGTTCCGGGAGGAGACCGTCCCCGGCTTCCGCGCGTTCCAGCGGCAGCGCAACGCGCTCGTCGCGGCCGAGCGCTCCCGGCTGCGGATCGAGGAGTTCCGGCCGCGGGTGATGAGTGCCTTCGTGCGCAACCGGCTCATCGACGAGGTCTACCTCCCGCTGATCGGTGACAACCTCGCCCGGCAGTTGGGCGCGGCGGGCGACGAGCGGCGCACCGACAACAGCGGTCTGCTGCTGCTCGTCTCGCCGCCCGGTTACGGCAAGACGACCCTGATGGAATACGTGGCCGACCGCCTGGGTCTGGTCCTCGTGAAGGTCGACGGGCCCGCGCTGGGCCGCTCCGTGACCTCGCTCGACCCGGCGCAGGCGCCCGACGCCACCGCGCGCCAGGAGGTCGAAAAGATCAACTTCGCGCTGGAGGCGGGCAACAACGTCCTCCTCTACCTCGACGACATCCAGCACACCTCGCCCGAGCTGCTCCAGAAGTTCATCTCCCTGTGCGACGGGCAGCGGCGGATGGAGGGGGTGTGGGGCGGCCGGTCGCGCACGTACGACCTGCGCGGCAAGCGGTTCGCGGTCTGCATGGCCGGCAATCCCTACACCGAGTCGGGCGGGGTCTTCCGCGTGCCCGACATGCTCGCGAACCGTGCCGACGTGTGGAACCTCGGTGACGTCCTGAGCGGCAAGGAGGAGGTCTTCGCGCTCAGCTTCGTGGAGAACGCCCTGACCTCCCACCCGGCCCTCGCCCCGCTCGCCGCACGCGGACAGGCCGACCTGGAGCTGCTGCTCCGCCTCGCCGCGGGCGACGCGACGGTACGGGCCGACCGGCTCGCCCACCCGTACGCGCCGGCCGAACTGGACCGCGTGCTCGCCGTCCTGCGCCACGCGCTGACCGTGCGGCGCACCGTGCTCGCCGTCAACGCGGCCTACATCGCCTCCGCGGCCCGGTCGGAGGCGACGCGCACCGAGCCGCCGTTCCGGCTCCAGGGCTCGTACCGCGACATGAACAAGATCATCTCTCGCATCGACCCCGTCATGAACGAGGCCGAGCTCGCCGCGGTCGTCGACGACCACTACAAGGGCGAGGCCCAGACGCTGACGGACGGCGCCGAGGCCAATCTCCTCAAACTCGCCGAACTGCGCGGCACATTGACGGCGAGTCAGGCGGAGCGGTGGGAGGAGGTCAAGGCGGCCTACGTACGGGGGCTGCGGCTGGGCGGGCCCGAGGGCGACCCGGTCACGCGGGCGGTCGCCGCGCTGGGTGTCCTGGCGGACCGCCTGGCGGCGGTGGAAGCGGCGATAGCGGGCGCGCCGCGCCGGATGCCCCAGGGGGATTGAGGGCGGGGCGCGCCGCGCGGGAAGGACGGCCTTCAGCACACCGTCCTCGCCAGGAAGAGTCCCGTCGTCGTCTCCAGGCGCGCGGTCCCTCCACGCGCCTGGACCACCCGTCGCACGTCGGCGAACAGCGCCTGCCGCGCCTCCTCCGGCATCACGCGGTACGCGGAGTGCGAGGCGAGCAGGTCGACGAGCCCTTGCGCGGAGCGCTCGTGCACGGATTCGTACCGCCGGTACGTCACATCCGTGAAGCCGCCGTCGGCCGCCAGCTCCTCGTGGACCCACGACTCGGTGCCCTCGACGGTCGACCTGGGACGCAGTTCGTTGAAGGCGCCCGACGCCACGCCCGCGAGGTGCGGCTCGTGCGCCGCGGCCAGCTCCTCCTCGACTCCGTCCCCGGCGACGATCCAGTCGTTCCAGAACAGCGCGAGGGCCCCACCCGGGCGCAGAGCGGCACGTGCCCGCGCCCACCGCACCTCGGGGTCGAGCCAGTGCCACGCCTGTGCGGAGTAGAGGAGCCCGTAGGGGACGGCCGGGCGCCAGGTCTCGAAGTCGCCCACCTCGACGGTGACATCGGCCGAACCCGCGCAGTTGCGGGCCAGCACGTCGGCCATCCGGGGATCGGGCTCGACGCAGGTGAGCGACAGGCCCCGCGCGGCGAAGGCGAGCGTGGCCTTCCCCGTCCCCGCGCCGACCTCCACGACCGGGGCGCCGTCCAGGGCCGCGAACTCGACGACATCGGCGACGAGGGCCTCGGGATAGCCGGGGCGGGACGCGTCGTAGATCTCGGCGTCCTCACCGAAGACGTGACGCCGCTCCCGGCGCCAGGACTGCACGTCATTCACGGTTGGATCATCGGTCATGCCCCCACCCTAGACGCGCATCCGCAGGGCCCGGGTAGGAGGCCCGGATGCGGCCGGGAAGGGCGAGCGGGAACCCGCGCCGCACCGCAAGCCGTTCTTCGGGCGATGCCCCCACGGACGACGAGGACACAGGTGCGGCGATGACCCCATTGGTACCCGGCGGCAATACCCCTCTCCCCCACGGCCCGGTGTCCCTCCGCGTTTCCGGGCCCTTCGACCTCTCCGCCCTCATCACCGACGACACCGGCAAGGTCACCGGCGACGGCGACTTCGTCTTCTACAACCAGCCGGCCGCCCCAGGCACCCGGCTGCACGACGGCGTCCTCACCGTGGACCCGGCGCGGCTGCGGGCCGGGGCGAGCCGGGTCACGCTCGTGGTCAGCCCCGCCGACCCGGGCACGCCGCTCGGCCGGCTGCCCGCGCCCGCCCTGTCGGTGACGGGCGACGGGCAGGGCGTGCTCGCCCGGTTCACGCCGCCGCGCCCCACCCACGAGACCGTGCTGCTGCTCGCGGAGATCTACCGGCGCGGCGGTGGGTGGAAGCTGCGCGCGCTCGGTCAGGGGTACGCGGACGGGCTGGCCGGGATCACCCGTGACTTCGGTGTCGACGTGCTGGACGAGGAGCCCGCCGCCGGGGCGGATGTCCCCGATCCCCTTGCGGAGACGGTGAATTCGGGGCGCTCGCGCAGCGGCGCCCCGCCGGTGGCGGTGGACCCACGGCTCACGGCCGCCGCACGGAGCCACGCGGCGGCGATGGCGGCCCAGGGATGTCTCGCCGCCGAGGGCGCCGACGGGCTCTCCGTCTTCCAGCGCGTCACCGGCAACGGCTACGCCTATCTGCGGATAGCCGAGCAGCT
This sequence comes from Streptoverticillium olivoreticuli subsp. olivoreticuli, assembly GCF_003391135.1. Classification (GTDB taxonomy): domain Bacteria; phylum Actinomycetota; class Actinomycetes; order Streptomycetales; family Streptomycetaceae; genus Streptomyces; species Streptomyces blastmyceticus. The sequence goes on from NZ_CP031455.1 coordinate 1,860,425, forward strand.
GGTCTCCGGGCCCCGCACCCCGGCGGAGTTCGTGGACTACTGCCTGGGCGGGGCACAGGCACGGCACCCGTTCCTGGACCCCGCGCTGACCGCCGTGGGCATCGCGCAGTCCGTGGACGCCCGCTCCGGCACCACCTATTGGACGGCCTTGTGGGCAAGCCCGTTCAGCGCGGCAGGTCTGACGCGCACCGCGGCCGAGGTCGTCGCGCTCACCAACGCCGAGCGCGCTTCGGCGGATCTGCCGCCGCTGGCCGACGACCGGCTCCTGGGCGTGGCCGCGCAGGCCCACTCCGCGGACATGGTCGCGCGCGATTTCTACGCGCACACCTCGCCCGAGGGACGGCAGCCGTGGGACCGGGCCGCGGCGGCGGGATGCCGACACCGGGGCATCGGCGAGAACATCGCGTGCGGGCAGCGGTCCCCCGCCGAGGTCGTCCAGGGCTGGATGGACAGCCCCGGGCATCGCGCCAATATCCTCGATCCGGGCTTCACCCACATCGGCATCGGGTTTGTCGGCGGCGGCCGGGCGGGTACCTACTGGACCCAGCTGTTCGGCCTGTCCCGGTGAATCGGCTCTCGCGTTCCGCCGGTAGCACAGGAGTCCGACGATGCCGGAATTTCCGCTACAGAATCGTTCTTTCACAGCTACTTGATCGTTCTACCACCGAGTAATCCGGGACATCTCGCGACGGTCGCCCGAGCGCGCCTTTCCGGGCCTCCCAAATCTTTCGACACAGCTTCACCAACGGTTGACGATCTGCTACGTTGGGTACGCTCGAGATACCTCAGGGGGGCGCCGTGCGGAGAAAAGAATTCGCTGTGGGCGTGCGCAGCCTGATTGATCCGGAAGGCCAATCCTTTCCCGCACGCTCAGCCCCTCGCGTGACGCGGCCGCGACCCTTCGACGAAGGCACAGGGGCACTCATATCCGCGCTGCGGAAAGAAGAGGCCCGACAGATCACGGGGACGGTGCGGGCGGGGCGTCAGGAGGAGTTCGGCAGACACCCGGAATTGACCAGGCTGCGCACCGCGGCGGTGACGGGGAGCTTTCTTTCGGCGGTGTCGACGCTCGGCTTCTGCACGCTCGCCTTCGCGAGCCATGCGGAGTGGCCGCTGATAGGCGTCTGGACGGTCTCGGCCGGCGCCACCCTGGCCATCCTGGCCTTCTTCACCGCGCTGCGCCGGGCGCTGGCCAAGCAGCAGGCGCACCAGCTCCGGGCCTCGCGGTCGACGCTCTGCGCCACGTTGCGGGGCATGGCCGAGGAGCAGGTGCTCAACCTGGAGGCGAAGCAGCTGCTGCGGCGCAGCCAGGACGATCCGGAGCTGGCGAATGCCATCCTCGCGGGCATCGTCCGCGAGTACACCGACGCCGAGCAGTCGGCCGAACAGCACACGGAATTGGGCCGGCATCAAACATTCTCCGTCCTGGTGGGCAAGATGACGAACCCGGCCAACCAGGACCATCTGATCGCCCGTACACTTCGGCGGCTGGCCTCGGACGTGGACGCGGATGTGAGCGAGGCGCGTTAATGACCGACAACGGGGGCACCAATGGATCGACGGTCGATTTCGACCAGTTGATGGAGTTGGTGAAGAATCTCGAGAACGTGAAATCAAGAAATTTACGGCGCGCCATGCGGTCCATCAACATGGAGGCCCGTAATCAACGGCTCGACGTCATCCTGGGAAATGCCACGACGGCTCTCGGGCAATGCCTTTCCGGCACGCTCGTCCTCGCCTATCTCTGGGTCGGATATCAGATGGTGCAGAGAGGCGACGCGGGTTACTGCGTGCTGCTGTGCGGAATGCCCGTCACTTCCGTCGCCTCCATCTTCGCCCTGAAGAAGGTGCCGGCCACCCAGGCCATGGGCACGCTCTCACGGCAGATCACCAGACTGCTGCGCCGCGTCCCCACCACGGGCGCCCAGGACGGCAACCCGCCCACCGGGCAGAGCGGCGACGACCCCGCCACTCCCTGACCCGACGCCCGCACGGGCCGGACCGCACGGGAGCGTACGACCCCACCCGGCACATGAAGCGCGCGGCCATGCCGCGAGCCGGGTCCGGCGCGCCCCGGCCGTCCGCGCCTTCGGCCCCGGACAGGGAGTGCCACGCCCGGGGCCGGGCCCCGACACCCGACTTCTACTCCTGGATGGAGCAGTGATGGCCGATCCCGACACCCCCGGTCCGGCGGACCGTACGGGCGACGCGCTCGTCACCGACCTGGAAGCGCTCATCGAGGACACCGCCCGCGCCGCCGCGCGCCACGGCTGGGCCGCCGTCGCCGAGGCGGCCGCCGCGCTGCCGGAGCGGGACGACCGGAGCGTCCTGCTGTGCGCCTCGCCCAAGGCCGACGGCTCCGCCCTCGCCGCGCACCTGCGCACGCGCCTGCCGGAACTGGAGCTGCGTACAGCCCCGTTGGAGCCACTGCACACGGACCCTTACGAGGCGCTGCGCGCCAACCGCGTCGTCCTCGCCCTGGGCTGCGCCGAGCTACTCAGCCCCGCGGCGGCCGCGGCGGGCAGTGCCCTGGCGGCCCGTCCGCCGGGCACCGTCCTCGTCGTCCTCACGGGAGCCGACGCGCTGTCCGGGGACGACGACCTCGCCCTGGTGGCCCGGCGGATCTGGCGTGTCCTGTACGCAGACGCCGACGAGCAGTGGACCGGCCGGGGCCTGGCGGAGCTCGGCTGTCTGCTGTGGAGCGCCGAGGATCCGGCGGACACCACCGAGCCGCTGCACGGGGTGCTCGCCCGCGACGCGGCTGTGCTGGAGGAGCGGTTGCGGTCGGCCGTGACCGCGCCGCCCGAGCTGCTCCACGACCGCGCCGTCCATCTGCTCGGCCTCGCCGCGGGGTTGCTCGCCGGGCCCACCGCCGACGGCGTCGCCGAGGCGCGTGCGGTGCTGGAGAGCGGGCGCCGGAAGGTGCTCCGTGCCGTGGACGCCGAGACGGCGGCGGCGGAGCGGGAGATCGTGGCCACCCTGCGGGTGGTGGAGCAGGACCTGTTGCGGGGGCTGGGCGGGTTCCTGGAGCGGCACCGCCAGGAGGTGTCCGAGCCGGGCCGGGCGCGAGGTCTGGTCGCCGGCTACGTCGACCGGGGCACCGGCGGCTGGGCCGCCGCCACCGTGTCCGGGCTGCGGGCCCGGGCCGCCCGGATCAACCTCGTGGCCACGGAGGTGTTCCAGGAGCTGGAACAGACCGTCGCCGCGCGGGGCGTGGACGGGGTCACGGTCGGCGCCCCGCCGTCGGTGTCGCTCGACGGCGCCGCGCGCGGCCCGGCCGCCGCCCCGGGCGGCAGGCCGACGGGCGGGAAGCCGTCCGGAGTGCCGACCGAGATGGTGGTGGGCGGTGCGCTCGGGGCCGCGGCCGGGGCCGTGCTGACCAGCGGGCTGGGCACCCTGCTCGGCGCCGGGATGGGCGCCGCGGCCGGTGGGGTGCTCCACCACCGCCAGACCGAGCTGCAGATCGGCCGCGCCGCCGCGTACGGCAGGTCCGCCGTACGGGAGCGCGTCGGCGCCCTCGTGGTCGGCGTCCCGGCCGCCGTGCGCCGGGAGACCGAGGTGCTACGGCGGTCGACGGAGCGGACGCTGGACCGGATCGGCGGGGATCTGGAGGCGGCGCGCCCGCGGGAGGACGGTCCGCGATCCGCTCGCGGCACCGACGCGGAGGCCGCCGGAGCACTCGGCGGGCTGCGGCGGCGGCTGGCCGCGCTGGAGGGGACGGCGGCGGCCGGCTGACGATGATTCACCCACGCCAGGACGACGGGCGGTGACACCGCCCGGCACGGCCGAACGGGAGGGACGATGACACGGGGGACGATCAGCACGCCCGCGGACATGATGGCGGAGGGCGCCGGTCAGGTCAGGAGCGAGGCGGGATCGGCCATCAACGGCCTGGTGGCCCTGGCACACGAGCCGGACATGAAGGAGACGGCGGCGCGGCCGGACGCGACGGCCGCCCAACTGCGCTCCGACACCTTCGACCTGATGGTGACGCCCCGGCTCGGCGAGGCCGAGGAAGCGGTCTCCGGGCACCTGGGCCGGCGCCGGCGGACCCTGACCACCGCCCGGCAGGTGTGAGTCCGGTGACCGGGACCCCGACGGTGGTCCTCCCGCCGCCCCTCGCCGAGCAGTTGGCGCGCCACCACGGCACCGGCTACCGGGACCGGCTGTGCGCCAGGCTGGAGCGGGTGCGGGAGGCCCTGGCCGGGCCGGTCACGACGGTGGTCTTCGGAGGTCACTTAGGCGCCGGGAAGTCCAGCCTCCTCAACCTGCTGACATGCCGCCGGCTCCTGCCGGTCGGCGACTTCCCGGAGACGGGGGTGGCCTGCGTGATCCGCGGCGGCCCCGCCGACCGGGTCACCGTCCCCCGCCCGGACGGGCTGCGGGACATCCTGCCCTGCACCCCCGCCGCGATCGCGGGGGCCGTCTCGCTGATCGCGGCCGACGGCCCGTACCGCGGTGAGGTGCTGGGCGGGCCCGGCCGGGTGGACATCGAACTGGCCGACTCCGCCGTGCCGCCCGGGGTGCGGTGGATCGACTCGCCGGGCATCGACGGCACCGGCGTGACGGCCCGCCGCGCCGCCGCGGCCGCCCGGCAGGCGGACCTCCTGGTGTGGGTGACCGACTCCCGGCAGCCGCTCTCCATGACGGAGGAGGACTTCCTGCGCGAGCACCTCCGACGCCAGGGGCCCGCCTCGTTGGCCGTCCTGGTCAACGTCTTCCTCACCGAGGACACCCCCGAGCTCTGGGACCGCTTCCTGGGCACCCGCGCCGAGTGGCACCGGCGGCGCCTCGCCGCCGCCCTGGACGGCGCGCGGCCCGCGGGGCTCGCGTTCGTCGGCGTCCGCGCCGCGACCGCCGACCCCACCGGCTTCGGCGGCCCGGAGGCCCGCGCCCTGCTGGCCCGGCTCACCGGCCCCCGCGACGGCGGCGCGGCCGCGGCCAGGCGCGCGCGGGCGGCGTCCCTGCTGCGCCCGCACGCCGAGGAGGCCGCGTTCCGGATACGCGAGCAGCGCTCCGTCCTGGCACAGGAGCGCGCCCGTACCGCCCTGGCCGAGGCCGAACTCGCCGCCCGCTCCGAGATGTTCCGCGCCCACGCCGAGCGCGTTGTCGACCACGCGCTCCGCCAGTGGACCGTGCGGGCCCGGGAGTGCGGGGACCGGGTCGCCGCGCTGCTCGCCGCGGGCCGGCCGGTGCTGCGCGACGGCACCTACGGGAACCTGCTCACGGACCTGCTCCGGCGGGCGGCCGCGAGCCTGGCCCACGAGCTGGCGACGTCGGTCTCCGCGCACGCGCAGCGCACGGGGCACGCCGTGTTCACGGCCGGGGCGGTCGAGCGTCTGGTGTCGCTGACGCGCCCGGAGCAGGCGGTCGTCGAGGTGGCGGACCGGCTCGGCGGCAGGCTGTCGTACGGCCGCGAGGCGCCGCCGGACGGCACCCCGGGCGGGCGGTTCGCGGCGCGGGTGCCCGCGGTGGCGCGCGCCTTCGACACCGCCACCGCGTCCGTGGCCCGGGCCGGGAGCGCCGCCGACGCGGCGGTGCCCGACCGGGCCCGTACCCGGGCCGTCGTCCTGGCCGCGGCCGCGATGGCCGGTGAGGACGTCGTACGGTGGCGGCGCCGGATCCTGGAACTCGTCCACGGGGTCTGCCGTCCCCTGGCGCCCGTGCCCGTCGCCCCCGACACCGGCCCGCTCACCGTTCTCGAAGCCCTGCACCGGCACTTGGCCCGCTGCCTGGAGTCCTGCGGCGCGACCGCCGCGCACGACCGCGTCACGGGCGACGCGCCGCCCTGACGCGGATGCGGCTGCCGCCACTGCCCCGCCCCTTGCGTCTTCCTGCCGCTGACCGGCCGGCTTCCAGGGACGGCTCAACTTGACCTGTACACGCCCCTCGTCCGGTGGTGGCATGGGCGTCCCCAGCGGGTCCGCACGGCAGCAGGAGGTCCCATGTTCAAACCGGCGATGTCCACATCGGCGATGATCAGGCCCGTGATGATCGGCGGTGCGGCGGTGGCGCTCGTGGCTGCTTCGTTCACGCCGTCGTCGGCGGCCGAGCGGGTGCCTCCACCGGACAGGGTCGTGATCGACGTGGTGACGGTCAACGGATCGGGCTGCCCCGCCGGGACGGCCGCGGTGGCGGTCGCGTCCGACAACACGGCCTTCACCGTCTCCTACAGCAACTACCTCGCCCAGGTCGGCGTCGGCTCAAAGCCGACCGACAACCGCAAGAACTGCCAGCTCGGCCTCAACGTCCACGTCCCGCAGGGCTTCACCTACGCGATCGCCCAGGCCGACTACCGCGGCTTCGCCCACCTGGAACCGGGCGCCATCGGCCTGGAGAAGGCGAGTTACTACTTCCAGGGCACGTCGCAGACGACGGCCGTGAGCCACCGCTTCACCGGTCCCGCCGACGACGACTGGCAGACGACCGACACCACGGACGCGAGCTCCCTCGTCTACGCCCCGTGCGGCGCCTCGCGGATCCTCAACGTGAACACCGAGCTGCGGGCGGGCGCCGGGACCTCCGATCCGGCGACGACCACCAGCTACATGGCGATGGACTCGACCGACGGCAGCGTCAACACCCTCTACCACTTCTCCTGGAAGGCATGCCCCTGATCAGGTGCCAGGGCTCATGAGGTGATCCCGGGCCGGGCCGGCGGAGACATCGCGGTTCGCCGGCCCGGCGTCAGCTGTCCCGCACGTGTCCGATCGGCTCCCGAAAAGCAGGGGAACGAAATGCAGGGGAAGGGGTCTTCGTGTTCAGATCGGTGATGATGTGTGGCGCGGCCGCGGCACTGCTCGCCACGTCGTTCTCGCCGCGCGCAGCGGCTCTGGACGGGGTGCCTCCGCCGGACAAGATCGTGATCGATGTGGTGTCCGTCAACGGATCGGGCTGTCCCACCGGCACGGCGAACGTGGCGGTCTCGCCGGACAACACCGCCTTCACCGTCTCCTACAGCAACTACATCGCCCAGGTCGGCGTCGGCTCCAAGCCGACCGACGCCCGCAAGAACTGCCAGCTCGGCCTCAACGTCCATGTGCCGCAGGGCTTCACCTACGCCGTCGCCCAGGCCGACTACCGCGGCTACGCCCATCTGGAAGCGGGCGCCACCGGCCTGGAGAGAGCCAACTACTACTTCCAGGGCATGTCGCAGACGGCCTATATGAATCACCACTTCACCGGCCCGGCCGGCGACGACTGGCAGACCTCCGACACCACGGACATCGACGCCCTGATCTACGCCCCCTGCGGGGCCATCCGGTACTTCAACATCAACACCGAGCTGCGCGTGGACGCCGGAACCTCCGATCCCACCAGGACGACCAGCCTCCTGGCGATGGACTCGACCGACGGGAACATCAACACCCTCTACCACTTCGCCTGGAAGAAGTGCCCCGAGCGCTCGGAGCAGTAGGACCCTCTCGAAGGTTCATTTTCCGCCAATCCCTGGCGCGCCGACAGGCCGCCGGCCCCTCCCGGCCGGCTCCTTGCGCACGAAGGCCCGGCGTCTGGCGTGGTAGGGCGCGGCGCGGTCGTGGAGGACCGCGCGCATCCGGGCCAGCTCCTCCTCCCGGTGGGCGGCCAGCGGCTTGCGGGCCTCGTCCTGCTCCCGCTCGGCCTTCTTCGCCGCGATCCGCGCCCGGGCCGCGGGCGTGTCCGCCAAGTGGACGGCCAGCGCGGCCACTTGCGCGCCGAACTCGCCGGGGGCGGAGTCGACGACGCGGTCCACCAGTCCGATGCGCTCCGCGGCCACCGCGCTGACGGGCAGGGCGTCGTCCATGAGCCGCTCGGCCGTTCCGGCGCCGACGCGGCGCGGCAGGGAGTACGTCCAGTACTCGGAGCCGTACAGCCCCATCAGCCGGTAGTGCGGGTTGAGCACCACCCCGGCTCTGCACCACACCTCGTCGGCGGCGAGCGCCAGCATCACCCCGCCCGCCGCGGCGTTGCCGCCCAGCGCCGCGACCACCAGCCGGTCGGTGGTCGTCAGAACGGCGTGGACCAGGTCGTCCATGGCGTTGATGTTGGCCCAGGACTCCTCGGCCGGGTCCGCGGCCGCCTCGATGACGTTGAGGTGGATCCCGTTGGAGAAGAAGTCCCGGCCGCCGCCGAGGACCAGCACGGAGACCGGCCGGGAGCGGGCGTAGCGGTAGGCGGCGAGCAGCCTCCGGCAGTGGGTCGTGCTCATCGCGCCGCCGGGGAAGGAGAACCGCAGGAAGCCGGTCCGCCCGTCCTCGCGGTAGCGGATGTCGGTCCAGGTGCAGCGGTCGTCCGCCAGATCGAGCGGGGCCGTCACCTCGGGGACGCGCGGCAGCCGGTCGCCCAGCGCGAGCGTCGCCGGCAGCTTGAGCCCCGGGAGCTCCCCCGGTCCGCTGCGCCGGCGCAGCTGCGGGATCCACACCGCGCCGTCGGCGGTCGCCCGGCAGACGGCGCCCGCCCGGGTGGCCAGCAGCTCGCCCGGGCGGCCCCTCAGCCGGTCCTCGAAGTGGCCGCCGTGCAGATACCACTCCTCGCCGAGCAGGGTGTCCAGCACGCCCGGGCGCGAGTCCGCGGCGCGCAGTTTGCGCAGGACCGTCCCGGTGGGGTCGCTCTCCCAGTCGATGCGCCGCAGCTCCTGCCGGAAGTACGGGGGCGCCTGCGCCACGGCTTCCCGCGGGACGGGGATGTACGTTCCGGACGCGACGCGCTCCACGGCCAGCCGCACCGCTTCGAGGGCGGCGTCGGCGATCTCGTTGCGGTACAGATCGCTCTTGGCCACCGCCGGGACCTGGCAGGTGACCGCCGCCCAGACGTCACCCGCGCCCATCTCCTCGGCGGCCTGGAAGACCGTGACGCCCCACTGCCGCACCCCTTCGTGGACCGCCCGGTCCAGCGAGGACGGACCCCGGTCGCCGACCGGGCCGGGGTGCACCATCAGGCAGGGGTACGCGGACCACACCTCGCGCGGGACGGCCGCGGTGAGCACCGGTGCGAGGATCAGCTCCGGGCGGTGGCGCCCCACGATCCCGCCCACGTCCGCCCGGTGCGGCACCTGTTCCACCACCACCGTGTGCCCGTGGTCGCCCAGCTCGGCGTAGACGCGCTGGGTGAGGCTGTCGAACGCGTCGGCGAGCAGCAGGATGTTCATGGGCGACCTCCGGACAGGTCTCGCGTCGAGCGGCGGCGGGGCGGCCCGCGTCGGCGGGACGCCCACGGCGATCCTGACTCCCGCCCGCCCCGCCACGATCGAGGCATGTCTGGAACACCCCGGTATGTCACCCACACGCCCGAGCCCGTCGGCGGTCCCGCCACGAGGGCCCGGCACGCGCACGGCGGCGCTCGTCATACTGGGCACGTGAGCTCCATCGCCCCCGTTCCCCCGCCGCCCGGGACGCCCCACCCGCTTCCCGTCCGCGACACCGCGGCCTTTCTGACCGGCTGGTGGACGGTCGACCGGACCCTTGTCGACCTGCGGACGGACTCCCGCGGGACGTTCCACGGCACGGCCGAATTCCGGCGGTCCGACGACGCGTGCGTACTGCACGTCGAGGACGGCGAGCTGAGCTGGAACGGCACGGTCAACCGTGCGGGCCGGACGCTCAAGCTGTTCCCCCGGGCGGACGGCACCGCCGAGGTGACGTTCGCCGACGGCCGGTTCTTCCACGATCTGGACCTGCGCGGCGACTCCTGGACCACCCGCCACCCGTGCGCAGCGGACCTCTACGACGGCACCTTCACCATCGTCTCGCCCGGCGAATGGCACGTGCGCTGGCGCACCACCGGACCGGAGAAGGATCAGCTGCTGCGCTCGGTCTACCGTCGGCGGTAGGAGCGCTCAGGGCCGGGACCCGACCGTGGCCGCGCCCCGGCCCAGGGGCTATTCGATGATCCGTACGGCGCCGGACGGGCAGAGGTCGACGGCCTCGCGCACATCGGGCCGCCGGTCGGCCGCGGGATCGGCCGCGAGTACGGTGACGACGCCGTCGTCGTCCTGGTCGAAGACGCCGGGCGCGGTCAGCGCGCACAGTCCGGCGCCGACGCAGACGCCGCGGTCGGCGGTCACTCGCATGGCCACTCCTTCCGCCGCGGTCACCAGGTGACCGGGAGTTCGTTGACGCCCTGGATCGTGGTGCCGGGGCGGAGCGTGAGCCGGTCGACCGGGACGGCCAGGCGCAGCGTGGGGATGCGGTCGAACAGCGCGGTGATGATCACTTCGAGCTCCAGGCGGGCCAGGTTCTGGCCGAGGCACTGGTGCACTCCGTAGCCGAAGGCGATGTGGTGGCGGGCCGAGCGGCGTACGTCGAAGGTGTCCGGTTCCGCGAAGACCGAACCGTCGCGGTTGGCGATGGAGTTGGTGACGATCACTCCGTCACCGGCCCGGATGAGCTGCCCGTCGATCTCGATGTCGGCCGTCGCGACGCGGCTGCCCGCGAGGTCGGCGATGGCGAGGTAGCGCAGCAGTTCCTCGACCGCTCCGGGCGCGAGGCCGGGGTCGGCGCGCAGGGCGGCGAGCTGGTCGGGGTGCTCCAGCAGGGTGATCACGCCGAACGAGGTCATCGAGGCGGTGGTCTCGTGGCCGGCGACGAGCAGCAGCAGGGCGTTCGCGATCAGTCCCTCGCGGTCGATCTCCCCGTTGGCCAGTTGCTCGGCGACGAGGCTGCCGAGCAGCCCCGGGCCGGGCCGGGTCTGCAGTTCGGTGATCCGCCCGTCCATGTAGCGTTCGAGGTCCTGGCGCGCGGCGACCGCGCTCGGCGCGTCCGGCGCCTGCACCAGCCGCCTGCTGGCGTCCTGGAAGAAGTCGTGGTCGGCGTAGGGCACTCCGAGCAGCCGGCAGATCACCATGGAGGGCACCGGCAGCGCGAAGCTGCCGACCAGGTCCGCGGGTGGGCCCGCGGCGAGCATGTCGTCGATGAAGCCGTGCACGATCCGCTCGATGTCCGCGCGCATGCCCTTCATGCGCTTCACGGTGAACTCGCTGATCGTCATCCGGCGCAGGGGGCCGTGCTCGGGCGGGTCCAGGCCGATGAACGGCCGGCGGCTGTCCCGGAAGCTCGCCACGCGCGCCGAGGTGGCGGGGAAGCCGGCGCGGGTGCGGTCGGAGGACAGCCGGGGGTCGGCCAGCAGCTTGCGCGCGGCCTCGTGCTTGGTCACCACCCATGCGTGGCTGCCGTCGTAGAGGGTCACCCTGCTCAGGGAACGGGGCTCGTCCCGCCAACTGACGTAACTCTCGGGCAGTTGATAGGGACAGGTGCGGTCGTCGGGGAATGCGGGGGCGTCTTCGGTCTGGGGCGTCGCAACGGTCTCGGTCATCGATCCCCTCGAGCTCTCTGACACTTAAAGAACGGTCAGTTCTCTAATACGAGGCTAAGGTGTCCCCACAAGGAACGCAACGACCTCTCGACAACCTCTCAGGAGTCCCGGTGCCACCGAACGTCGGCCGAGCCGTCGAATCGGCCGTCGACCACCGCAAAGGCCCCCGCCGGCGGGGCGAGGAGCTGGAGAACGCCATCCTGACGGCGACTCTGGAGGAACTCGCCGAGGTGGGCTACGCCGCCCTGACCATGGACCGGGTGGCCTCCCGCGCCCGCACCAGCAAGGCCGCCCTCTACCGCCGTTGGTCCGGCCGGGCCGAACTCGTCCTGGACGCCTGCAAGCTCCGCGCCTTCCCCGACGGCGGACTCCCCGACACCGGCGCACTCCGCACCGATGTGATCGCCCTGTTGCGGCGGATGTCCACGCACATGGCCAGCCCCTTCGGGAGCATCCTGCGCGGCCTGCTCGCCGAGATGACGAGCGATCCCGACTTCGCCAGGCTGATCCGGGACCGGGTGCACACCGCCGGGCCCGTGACCATCCGCGCCCTTCTGCAACGGGCCGTCGAGCGCGGCGAGGTCGAACCCTGGATCCTGGGTTCCCGGCGGGCCACGGTCGCGACCGACCTGCTGCGCAACGAGTTCCTGCTGTTCGGCGCGCCCGTCGACGACGGGATCATCACCGACATCGTCGACAGTGTGTACCTGCCGCTGGTCCTGCGCCCGGCCCCGGGGCCGACGGGCGACGCCGAGCACTGACGAGCGCTCGTGCACCGCCGGTTCAGCGGTTGGCGAGCTGTTCCCGCCTGCGGTCCTGGAGCGTGTGGTCCACGCACACCGCGAGGATGATCATCAGCGTCTCGTCCTCCGGGTCCAGCACGTCGACCGCGTAGGCGTCCCGCATGCTGAACCAACGCCGGGAGACATGCGCGAGGGTGGTGCCCTCGTGCTGGATGTCGAACTCCCGGTCCCAGAGGTTGCCGGTGATCCGCAGCCGCCGCCCGTCGTGCAGCGTCACCTTGAAACGGTCCCCGAAGAGCGTGAACGCCCGCTTGCTGATCCGGGCCTCCAGCCAGCCGTCCCGCTTGACCAGGATGGTGTGATGGAGGGTGAACGCCTTCTTGACGATGCTGGCCACCTGATGGCCGTGGGTGTCCACGATGGTGAACGTCGTACGCAACCGCAGCAGTTTCCTGTTGACCTTGTAGATCTTCTCGCGGTGTTCGGTCTCGATCCAGGCTTCTTCGTGAAAGGCCAGCACGCGATCGCGTACCAGGTAGCGCATGGAAAACCCCGTCCACGTCATGTCCGCCAGGCCAGTGGCGCTGTGCCGCCCGAGCGTAGTGATCGGCGCCGCCGGTCTGCCAGCCGACCTTCACGCCGAGACAGGGATGAGACAAACATGTGCCGGCGGGGATCACCTTCCGGCGAGCAGCCGCTCCTCGTCCGCGGCGGACAGGCCGCATTCCAGCGGGGGTTCGCCGCGTTCGCGGTCCCAGGCCAGCACGTCGGCCGCCGTCACCGCCAGCGGCGTCGCGGGCAGGCCCGCGGCCCTGGCGCGCGCCGCGCTGCGCTGCTGCGTGGACCAGTCCGGCCGCACCAGCGGAAACCCGGGCGGTACCGACGCGGGGTCCACCGGCACGATCTCGACCTCGCTGCCCGCCGCCCGCGCACAGGTCTCGATCAGTCCCCCGAGCGTGACCGGCTCGGCCGGCCCCACGGCGTGGAACGCGCCGGGCCGGTCGTCGAGCAGCAGCCGCACCACCAGACGGGCCACGTCCGTTGAGTCGACGACCTGCACAGGCTGCTCGGGACGACCCGGCAGCGCCACCCGCCCACCGCGCGCCGCCCGGCGCACCCAGTACAGGAACGAATCCGCCCGGTCGTGCGGCCCGGCGACCTTCCCCGGGCGCACGACCGTGGCCCGAGCTCCGTACCGGGCCAGTACGTCGTCCTCGCACGCCACCTTGAGGGGCCCGTAGGTGGCCTCGGTCAGCTCCTCGGTGTCGCGGACCGGAGCCCGGCGCGGGGTGTCCTCGGCGGAGCCGGGCCCGACGCCCGCCCGTGCGTACACCGCGTGGCTGGAGATGAAGAGATACCGGCCGACCCTGTCGTCGAGCGCCTCCATCGCCTGCCCGACGTGGCGCGGCACGTATCCGCTGACGTCGACGACCGCGTCCCAGCTGCCCTCACCCAGCGCGGCGTAGTCGCCGGTGTCCCGGTCACCGATGCGCCGCGGCACGTCGGGGAACAGGCCGGTGCCGGTCCTGCCCCGGCCGAACAAGGTCACCTCGGCGCTGTTGCGCAGCGCGTCCTCGACGATCGCGCGGCCGACGAACGAGGTCCCGCCCAGTACGAGAATCCGCATGACGCCCGACGATAGCGGCGCCCCCGCGCGCCCGGCACTAGGTGACGAGGATCGCGCCCTTCATATCCGGATGGATGTCACAGTGATAACGGAAAGTGCCGGGGGCCGGAAACACCCGGGAGAAGGTGGAACCCGGGTCGATCACTCCCGAATCCCACAGCCTGGTGTCGGACGTCACCGTGTGCGGCACGCCGTCCTCGACATTGGTCCAGGTGACCGTTTCGCCGGCCCTCACGGGCTGCTCGGCGGGGTTGAAGGCATGGTTCGCGATCGTTACGTCAGGCATGACTGCTACCTCCCCCGGCATTGCGGAGTACGAGCCCCATATGGCGAATTCCCACCTCAAGGAGAGGTGAATCACCGACCCACTCGGACGAGCGACCAATTCCGCACGGCGGGAGCGACCCACTGAGGGGTGCCCGGCCTGCAATACACTCTCTCGGTGAACGAAATTCTGCCCCCGTGCCCCGAGTGCTCCAGCGCCTACACCTATGAGATGGGCACCCTCCTGATCTGCCCGGAGTGCGGGCACGAATGGTCGCCCGCGGCCGCCGAACCCGTGAGCGGTGAGGATTCGGTGATCAGGGATTCGGTCGGCAACGTACTCGCCGACGGTGACACGGTGACGGTGGTCAAGACCTTGAAGGTCAAGGGCAACCCGAGCGGAATCAAGGCGGGCACCAAGGTCCGCAACATCCGCCTCATCGAGGGCGGCGGCGTGGACGGCCACGACATCGACTGCAAGATCGACGGATTCGGCGCGATGCAGCTGAAGTCCAGCGTGGTCAGGAAGGCCTGACGGCGCCGGATCCTGAGCCCCTCTCCTCCCAGCGCCCCTGCCATCCCGACAAGCGCGGGCTCAGGCATGCAGTAGCCGCCCGCGCAATGCCGCCACCAGGTCGTCATCGACGCCGAGCCGCTCGGCGGCGTAGCCGCGCACCGATCCGTACCGTGTGGTCAGGTCGGCCATGAAGAGCCGCATGGTCTCGGCGGGGGCGCGGCCGTAGGCGGGCCATCTGAGGGTCAGGTCCGGGTAATTGGCGTGCCAATCGGCGACCAGGCGGTCGGTGGCCAGCTCGGTGAGGGCGAAGTCGGCGGCGATGTCGTCCTCGTGCACGCCGATCAGGGCGAGGACCAGCATGGCCAGCAGGCCGGTGCGGTCCTTGCCGGAGTGGCAGTGGAACACCAGCGGAGCGGTGTCCTCGGCGATGATCTCCAGCGCGTGCCGGAGCTCCTCGACGCCGTCGTGGGCAACCTCGGCGTATTTGCCGGCCAGGAAGCGCGCGGGCTCGACGTCCGGGTCCAGGCCCGCCTGGTCGTACGGCCGGTGCTCGATGCTCAGATTGTGGTAGGCGAGGCCCTGGTGGGGCGGGACGCGTCCGCTGCGTTCGATCTCCCAGGGGTATCGGAGGTCGATCACGGTGCGGATGTCCAGGGCGAGGAAGCGGTCTTGGTCATGGCCGCGCAACTTGCCCAGCGAGTCGGAGCGGAACAGCCGCCCCCAGCGCACCGTACGGCCGTCGGCGGCCCGGTAGCCACCCAGGTCCCGGAAGTTGTGCAGGCGCTCGAACGCGATATGTCTCCCCACGCGGACCACCCTACGGCCGCCCGCTCCGGTCCAGACAGCAGCGGAGGCCCTGTTCTCGTATGGCTACCGCCATAGCCCTCGTTTTTCCCCGCCCTGACCGCCTCGTCGAGCTGAACGCAGGAGCGGCTGGCGGTGGCCCGGCAGTGCCCGGCCCGCGCACTCCGCAGGAGGAGGCCGCAAGCATCCCGGCGTGACGCTCCGGGCCTGGCCGGAGCCGTGGTGAAGACGACGTTGCCCGGGACGCTGAAGCGTCCCGGGCAACGTCGTGAGCGGCGGCGCGGCAGGGCTGTGCGAGGAACGGATCAGGAAACCGGTGTCGCCGTCGGACGCGCTCAGCCGGGCAGCGTGACGAGCCCCATCTCATAGGCGGTGATCACGAGCTGAACCCGGTCCCGGGCGCCCAATTTGGTGAGCAGGCGAGACACGTGCGACTTGGCGGTGGCCACCGTGATGAAGAGGTCCTCCGCGATCTCGGTGTTCGACCGGCCGCGCCCGACCAGGGTCAGGACTTCCCGTTCCCGCTCGGTGATGCCCTCGACCGGCCGTGGGGAGCGTGCCGGGGCGGCTTCGGGGCGCCCGGCGAACTCCGCGATCAGACGGCGCGTGACACCCGGGGCGATCAGCGCGTCGCCGGCGGCGACCACTCGGATCGCCGCGAGGATGTCGTCGAGCGCCATGTCCTTGACCATGAAGCCGCTCGCTCCGGCCCGGAGCGCGCCGTAGACGTGGTCGTCCTCGTCGAAGGTGGTCAGGACGAGGACGCGGGCGGTCGCCGGACCGGCGGTGATCCGCCGAGTGGCCTCGATCCCGTCCATGTCGGGCATCCGGATGTCCATCACCACGACGTCGGGGCATATGTCCTCGACCAGTTGGACCGCCTCGGCACCGGTGGACGCCTCACCGACGACCTCCAGGTCGGGGTGGTCGGCCATGATCACGCGCAGGCCGGACCGCACCAGCGGCTGGTCGTCGACGAGCAGGACGCGTGCAAGACTGCCGGTCGTCATCGGGCCTCCATCGGAACTCCGGCGGGGTCGGGCAGGGGCAGTCGCGCCGCCACCCGGAAGCCGCCCTCGGGTCGCGGCCCGGCGCTGAGGCGGCCGTGCAGCAGAGCGACCCGCTCGCGCATGCCCACGATGCCGAAGCCGTGGGCCGGGCCGTCCTCGGCGGCGCCGCGCCCGTCATCGACGATTTCCACGGATAGTTCCCCGTCCCCGTACTCGATGGTCACCCGGCAGTGTCCGGTGCCCGCGTGGCGGACCACGTTGGTCAGCGACTCCTGGACGATACGGTAGGCCGACAAGTCGATGTCGGTCGGCAGCGGGCGCTGTTCCCCGCCGCGGCGCATGTCGACGCTCACGCCGGCGTCCGCCGTCGCCGCCGCCAGCCGTTCGAGGTCCGCCAGACCGGGCGAAGGCGCGAGCGGCGCCCGCCCCGAAGCCTCCGCGTCCGGGTCGGCCCGACGGAGTGCGACCAGCGTGCGCCGAAGGCCCGACAAGGTCTCCCTGCTGGTGGCTTCGATGGCTCGCAGCGCCTCACGGGCCTCCTCGGGCTGCGTCTGGATGACCCGGCTCCCCACCCCGGCCTGGATGGCGATGATGCCGATGCTGTGCGCGACCATGTCGTGCAACTCCCGTGCGATCCGAAGCCGTTCGGCGACCACCGCCTCGGCCACCTCCTGTGCGCGCAGCTCCACCGCGTGCTCGCGGCGCTCGCGGCTCAGCAGGCCGGCCGTGCAGGCCGCGGCCATCGCCAGGAGGGCGATCACGAGGTTGACGATCAGGCTGTCGCCATGTGCGAAGCCGCCGACGAGCAGCAGCTGGACGACGAGGGATGTGGCCGCCGCGGCGGTCGAAGTCCGCCGTGCGCGGGTGGCGACGATGAAGCCCAGGACGAGGTCCACCGCCAGATACGACAGGAACTCGCCCTGGTACGAAGCCGACAGGTCCACATGGGCGGAGCTCGGGGGACCCACCACCACGGCCGTGGATCCGAAGAGCGCCATGGCCAGGGCCAGGACCGGCCCGCGACGCAGGACGCCGACGAGCAGGCTCGCCGCCAGCAGTGCCCCGATGCCGTGGACCGTGCCCGAAGCCCGCGGCGCACCTCCTATGAGCAGACCCACCGCGAGGAGGTACAGAACACCCCCCACCCAGGCCATGACCTTCGTTCTCGTCATCGACGGTGTGCCCTCTCGAGGCGGTGTGCCCACTCAAGAGAAAGGTCGTGCCCCGCGAGTCGCGCGGGCAACGGGGTGGTCGGTATGTCGTTCATCCCGCGAGGTTATCCAGCCGCCGACGCCGCGGCATCGGCCCGTGGGCGTACGCCCACGGGCGAACCCGGCCGCACGATTGCCGCCCACGGCCACATGACCGGACGGGGCCCGCCCGGCAGTGTTGTCCACGTGATCGAAGTCAACGAACTCACCAAGCGCTACGGCGCCAAGACCGCCGTCGACCAGCTGTCCTTCACCGTGCGGCCGGGCCAGGTCACCGGCTTCCTCGGCCCCAACGGAGCCGGCAAGTCCACCACCCTGAGGATGATCCTCGGCCTGGAGGAGCCCACCGGCGGCGCCGCCACCGTCAGCGGGGTCCCCTTCCGCGGCCACCCCCGCGGACTGCGGCACGTCGGCGCCCTCCTCGACGCCGGCCAGGTCCACGGCGGACGCACCGCCACGGCCCACCTCTCCGCCCTGGCCCGCAGCAACGGGATCTCCCGGCGCCGGGTGGACGAGGTGCTGCACGAAGTGGGCCTGGCCGACGCGGCGAACCGCCGCATCGGCGGATTCTCGCTCGGCATGAAGCAGCGGCTGGGGGTCGCCACCGCCCTGCTCGGCGACCCGCCGGTGCTGATGTTCGACGAGCCGGTAAACGGCATGGACCCCGAAGGCGTGCTCTGGATGCGCCGCCTCTTCCGGCGCCTCGCCGCCGAGGGCCGTACGGTCTTCCTCTCCAGCCACCTCATGTCGGAGATGGAGAACACCGCCGACCAGCTCGTGGTCATCGGCCGGGGCCGGCTCATCGCCGCCGAGTCGGTACGGGACTTCGCGGCCCGCAGCACCGGCCTCGGCGTCGTGGTCGGCACGCGACAGGCCGCCGAGCTGACGGCAGTGCTGACCGCCGCAGGCGCGTCGGTCGAGCCGGAGGGATCGGCGGGCGCCGAGAAGCTCTCCGTGACCGGACTCCCGGCGGACCGGATCGCCGCGCTCGCCTTCGAGCACCGGATCCTGTTCGACGAGCTGACCACCCGGACCGCCTCGCTGGAGGAGGCCTTCATGGAACTCACCGCCGACAGCGTCGAATACCAGGCAGGACAGACCCGATGACCACACTCGCCTCCGCCACCGCGACCACCTCGGCCGGGTCCCTCGCCGAGCCGCCCGCCCGCTTCCGCGACCTGCTCGCCTCCGAGTGGATCAAGACGCGGTCCCTGCGCTCCACCCCGTGGACCCTCGCACTCATCACCCTGTTCGTCATCGGGTCCGCCGCCGTGGCCACGATGGCGGACAAGGCCGCGGGCTCCGAACCCGCTGCGTTCCTGGCCTACGACGCCTTCCCGAAAACCGGCTACATGACGCTGATACTCGTCGCCGGAAGCATGGGCGCCCTCACCGTCGTGAGCGAGTACAGCAGCGGCCTGATCCGCACCACCACCGTGGCCGTCCCCGACCGCGGTGCGGTGATGCTGGCCAAGGCGGTCGTCACCGCCGCGCTGTGGACCGTGGTCGGCACGGCCGCCTCCATCGGTTCCTTCCTGATCTCCCAGGCCATCCTGGCCGGGCACGATGCCGGCGTTCCGATCACCCACCCCGATGTGTTCCGGCCGCTGGTGGCATCCGCGTTGCTGGCTCCGGTGTGTGCCCTGGTCGGTCTGGGCCTCGGCGTCCTGCTCCGGCATGCCGCCGGGACCATGCTCACCAGCGTCTTCGCCCTGCTGATGCTGCCCACCATGTTCTCGGAGAGCAACCGCTGGTCGGCGGACGTCAAACACGCGACGGTCTCGGCCGCCTGGACTCGCCTGGTCCAGACCTGGGAGCCGGATCCCGCGTCCCTGGGCTACACCGCCACGCTCCCCGGCTCCTGGGCCGTGTACGCGCTCTGGCCGCTGGTCGCGGTCGCCCTCGCGGTGGTCGTCGTACGGCATCGCGATGTGTGAACGTGCCTCCGGGGCGCGCGTATCGCGCTCCGGCGCGGACATCCGCATCGGATACGCCCGCTGTTCGGGTTCTTCGCCGCAATGGCCGGGACCGAGCGCGAGAACATCCGCGAGGCCACCCTCGAAGGACTCGACACCGCGGCGCCCGCAATCACTCCGCGTGGGCGGCGTCCCAGGCCGCGTGGGAGGCGGCGATGGCCGGACGGTGGGCGATCGACCAGTCCGCCAGGGCTTTGACGAGGTGGGTGAGGCTGTGGCCCATCTCCGTCAGTTCGTATTCGACCTGCGGCGGGACCGTGGGGTATACCGTCCGCTTCACCAGCCCGTCGCGCTCCAGGCGCCGGACGGTGAGCGTGAGCATGCGCTGCGAGATGTCGCCGGGGATGGCGCGCTGAAGCTCCTTGAAGCGCCGTATGCCGGAGGCGAGTTCGACCACCACGTACACGGACCACTTGTCGCCGAGCCGGTCCAGCACGTCCCTCACCCCGCACTCGTCCTGCGGCGTCTCACAGACGATCACGGGTCCGTCCGGCACCGGGGCGGTTACCGCGGTGTGCCCTGCTGACATCAATGTGCCTCCTTACGCGATCGAAATTCGCTCCCGAAGATGGAAACACACAGCTCAGGAGGGAGATCTCATGATTCTGCTCACCGGTGCCAACGGCGCGCTCGGACAGCTCGTCGCCGCCGAGACGGCGGGGCGGGACGACGTCGTCCTCGGCACCCGCACCCCCCGCTCCGCCACCGAGCGGCACGTCGACTTCGACGATCCGTCCTCGCTCGACTTCAGCGGCGTGGACACCCTGCTGCTCGTCTCCGCGGGGTACGGCGAGGACGATGTCGTCATCGCCCGCCACGACGCGGCGATATCGGCGGCCGAGAGAGCGGGCGTAGGGCACGTCGTCTACACCAGCCTCAGCGGCGACGGCGACCATCTGACGTACGCGCTGGCCCACCGCTGGACCGAACGCCGCCTCCGGCGCGGCCCTCTGGCGTGGACGATCCTGCGCAACGGGCTCTACGCCGAGTTCCTCGCCGGCATCGCCGCCCCGGGCCCCGACGGGACGATCGCGGCGCCGCTGGGCACGGGCCGCCTGGCCGCGGTGGCCCGCGCCGACCTCGCGACAGTGGCGGCCCGGGTGGCGAGCGCGCCGGGGGCGCACGCCGGGCGGGTGTACGAGCTCGTCGGCGAGCGGCCTCTGGGCGGTGCCGACCTGGCGGACGCGGTCGGCGGCTCGTACGAACCCGGCTCGCTCGGCGCGGCCCGCGAGGCGATCACCGCCGCCGGTGAAGCGCTGCCCTACCAGGTGCCGATGCTGCTGAGCACGTATTCGGCGATCGCCGGCGGCTTCCTGGACGGCAGCGGGATCGGGGACAACGCCCTGCGCACGCTCCTCGGCCGCGAGCCCCGGCCGGCGCTGGAGGTGTACAGGGCCGCGGTCGCCGCGACGCCCGGACGTGCCCGTACGGCAGTTTGAGCACTTACCGGTGCCGGAACCGGGGAAGCGTTCGGAGCGACCTGTCGACTGATGGAACAGGAGGCGTCAATGCGACGCGTCGTCACGGCACTTGGTGCCCTTGCTGCCGCAGGGATGCTCTCCCTGGCCCTCCCCGGCCCGGCTCACTCCACGTCAGGAGACCTCGTCCTCAACGGCCGCATCTTCACCAACCCGTCCGGCTGCTACAGGGAGCTCAACGCCCCCTTGTCGGTGCAGAACCGCACCGGCACCGTCGCGTACGTCTTCACGAGCCGGGACTGCACGGGCCCGGCCCAGACCGTCCCGGCACGCCAGTCCGCGTCCTCCGCGGGAGGCCACAGCGTTCGGATCAGCTGACCTCCCGACGCCCCGGCCTAGGCCACGCAGAACTCGTTGCCCTCCGGGTCCTGCATGATCCACCAATGCCCGGCAGGCCTCTTGTCGACCTCGCGGACACGGGTCGCCCCCAGGTCTTCCAGTCGGGCCACCAGCTCGTCGAGGCCGCCGGGCTCGCTGTGGACGTCGAGGTGCAGGCGGTTCTTGCCGGACTTGCCCTCGGGCACGTCCTGGAAGAGCAGCCGTCGGCCGCGGCCGATACCGCTGGTCCCGTCGAACGGGTCCTCGGGATGGCGGATCGCGGCGTAGCCGCGGAAGTTCTTGCGGCCGCGATGCTCGACGACCGCCTCCTCGCCGACGTGTCCGGCGGCCAGCAGCTGCTCGATGAGAGCGCTCGGGTCTTCCACCTCGTACTCCAGGGCCGCGGCCCAGAAGTCCGCGAGGGTGGATGCGTTCGTGCTGTCGATGACCAATTTCCAGTTCAATGCCATGTGGCCAGTTATATCGACCCCTGCCGCCGGTACGAGGTGCTGCACGAGCCCACCGCCCCCGGCGACCACGGGAAGGTGCCGCTGTGGCCTCACGGCAGCGGCTGTACGACGGGGGTGGGCAGCGCCAGAGCGCGGGCGAGGGCGGCGGAGACGGGGGCGGCGTAGCCGGGCAGGTGTCGGGCGGCCCAGGCGGTGGCCAGTCGGAGGAAGTCGGCCAGGTCGCTCTCCGCGCCGATGAGCAGGCGGCGCAGCTCGTCGGCGGGCAGTTCGATCACAGGGCTGTCGTCCTGCTCTGCATCGATGGTCAGCCGGACGCTGTCGCCGAGGCGTTCGGCGAGCGGGGTGGGGTCGTGGCCGAAGGAGGCCCAGCCGTCGCCGTCGAGAGCCTCAAGCCAGTCGCTCCGTTCGTCAAGGCCGTTGCAGCAGCCCGGCAGCAGCGTGGCACCGGTCGCGGTGTCTGTGACCTGCAGGCCACCGGCCGCGAAGAGGGGATCCATGGTGAGCAGCCCGTGCAGGAAGCTCCCGAGCGGGTCGGCGGGGCCCGGCGGGTGGTCGTCAGGCTCCGGGGCGACGTCGTTGCAGGCGGCGACGTACATCACCGCGGTGCCGATCTCTTCGGGGCCGAGCACACCGCTGAGCGGCATGAACCCGTACGCCTCGGTCGAGGCGACCGGCCACAGCGAGAAGTCATCGGAGGAACGGGTTTCCAGCACGGGCTGCATGATGATCACCTGCGGAGTGTGCAGCATGACCATCCCTCACCGCATGCCCAATACGACGTACTCGCCGGATCAGGCCGCATCGCCTCGCGTCGCAACGACCACCACCGTGGCGTAGCGCATCACGAAGGCGCCTCCCACCGCATCGATGGCGGCGCCGATGCCCGTGAGCACTTCCTGCAGCTCGGCCCGCGGGAGCCGGGTGTGGCCGCCGGTGGTGGGCAGGTGGTCCAGCCACTCGTCACGGGTGTAGGGCCGCTGCCAGTCGAATCGCCACTGCTCCGGGTCGCCGAACTCGCCCGTCTCCCCTATCCCGTCGGCCACCCTGGCGTACAGCGCCGCGTACGCGTCCAGGGCCGACATCGTCCATTGGCGGGCTGCGAGGGGGTCGGGAAGCACCCTGCGGTAGACCTCGGCGAAGGATTCCAGCAGTTCGGGCGGGAGCTGGGCCGCGTTCCAGAACATGGCCAGCCGGCCACCGGGCCGTAGCGCCCGCGCCGCCTTGGCCGCTCCCGCGACCGGGTCCACCCAGTGCCAGGCCTGTCCGGAGACGACCGCGTCGAACTTCCGGCCGGCGGGGTCCCAGGCTTCGAACGCGGCCACCTCGACCTCGAGTCCACGCTGTCGCGCCAGGTCGGCCATCCGCACGTCGACGTCGACCCCCAGCACCTTGCAGCCGGCCGCCGCGAACTGCCGGGCCGCGATGCCGGTACCACAGCCGACGTCGAGAACGTCGGGGCCGGGGCAGGCGGCGACGATTCGGTCCACCAAAGCTTGCGGGTAGCGGGGCCGGGCCCGGTCGTAGCGCTCGGCGTCCACGCCGAACGACTCGGCCACCTCTCGGTGTTGATGAAGCTCGCGCTCGGACGGCCGCTCTTGTTCCGGCGGTACAGTGGGCACTTGCCCACTATGAGTGGGCGTGCGCCCACTCGTCAATCGTGCGGGCCGGATGAGACCGGATGAGAGAAGCAAGGAGACGCACGGTGCCGACGGGAGTGGCCATCCGGGACGCGCGCGAGCAGCTGTTCGACGCCGCCGAGCGCGTCCTGCTCCGGGACGGGCCGAGTGCGCTGACCAGCCGGGCGGTCACCACGGAGGCGGGCTGCGCCAAGGGCGTCCTGCACCGGCACTTCGCCGACTTCGACGCCTTCCTCGCCGAGCTCGTACTGGACCGCATCGCCCGGCTCGAAAGCCGGGCCGCCACCCTGCGCGACTCCGCCGGGACCGGCACCGTCGCCGACAACCTCGCCGACGCGCTGACGGATCTGTTCGAGTCGGTCGCCGTGGCGATCGTCGGTCTCGTCACCTCGCGGGACGACCTGCGCACCCGGCTCCGTCGAACCACGCCGACCGGCATCCCGGTACTGACGGAAGCCACCGCCGCGATCGCCTCCTACCTCACCGTCGAGCGCGAACTGGGCCGCATCGCGGCGCACGCCGACGTCGACGCCCTCGCTCCCACGCTGGTCGGGACGGGCCACATGCTCTTCGCCGACCGGAAGGGCACCCCACCGGAGACCGGAGCCGTCCGCAGGGCCGTGACCGCGGTCGTCGCCGGCGTCACCTCCGCCGCAACCACCGGTACCTGAGTGTCTTTCAGGCGCTTGTCCCTCAGAGGCATCCGCGATTCGGCTCCTGCCTCGTGTATATAGCGAGGGGGTTCCCCGCCCCCTCCTTGTTGTCGAAAGGAGCCGAGCTCCAATGGCTTGGACCCTCTTCAACGGCGGTGAGGTCGTGGCGCTGTCCGTCTCCGCGTACCTCTCCACCGCCACGAGAGCACTGGCCCCTGCAGTGAACTCGTGGGTGACCGGCCGGCTCCTGCTCCGTCGGGAGCGTGAGCGGCGGGGCACCATCACCACCGTCATGGCGGCCTTGCCGCACGGCGACGTCACCATCGCCCATGACGGTGGCCAGGGCTGGGAAGTGCGGGTGTCCCCCCACTGCTTCCCGGTCACCGCCCGGAGGTCCACCCGGTGACCAACCCCAACCCGGTGGCAGGGACGCTCGGCCCGGCGTCCCTGCCGCGCACCGTATTCGAGGCCACCGTCGACGAGCACCATCCCGATCTCCTCAAGCGCGCCCGGTGGCGTGCCAACGGAGACCCGCACCTGGCGGAGGACGTCCTCCAGCAGGTCTACGAGAAGGTGCTGCGCCGGATCGCCAGGGACCTCGCGGTCCCGGACAATCCGGTCGCGCTCAGCCACTACATGCGCAGGGCCATCGACAATGCCACCACGGACCACTACCGCACGTACGGGAACCGCATGATCCCCCAGGGACTGGACATCCCGTCGTCGCGGGAAGCGTCCGATGACGACACCCCCGAGGACGTCGTTCTCGCACAGGCGTACCGGCAGGTGGCCGCGCGGGTGAACAGCCTCCTCGACAAGCTGCCCGAGCGGCAGCGCGAGGTCGTGAAGCTCATGTTCTGGAAGCAGATGGACAAGGCCCAGGTGGCCGCCCACCTCGGCATCAAGGTCACGTCCGTCGACAAGTACCTGCGCCTGGCGAAGAAGAACCTCAAGGCCGGTGCGCAGGAGATCGTGAAGGAGGTGGTCGCGTGAAGTACGGGGATCTGCTCATCGTCGACGAACTGCACCGCCTCGACCGGGTGGCTGCCGCCCTGCTGCAGTCACTGATCAAGGGCTGGCTGTCCGAGCCGGCCCGGAGGCCCGCAGAAGACGATCAGAGCGAGAGGGCCGGCCGCCACCAGGCGGCCGGCCCCCCCGGGGCCGTCCCCGCCGGGGCGGGTACGGCCGAGCACCTCCGTCACGCGACGGCAGCCATCAGTGAACTGGTGGACCTGCTGGGCGTGGAGGAGGGACTCACCGGGGCCCAGGCCCGTCGGGCCGCGGAACTGCTGGAACTGATGGACGCCGATGAGGAGGCAGTGCGCTGGTGGAAGCTGGCAGCGGAACTCGGGGACGCCGACGCCGTCGACTACCTGGCACTCCTGGAAGAGGAGGGGACATCGTCGGCACAGAAGCCGGCACGTGGGCACACGCCGTGCCCTCGCGGCGATGACGTATCGGCCGTCGTGCCGTCCGCTGCCCTGTCGAAAGAGCTACGAGGTGAACCGGTGCCGGGAGGAGGAGATCGGGACAGGGCGATGGCGAACAGCATCCGCAGAGCCACGGCGGCGCGAACGCGCCGACGCCTTCAGGGACTGCTGAGCACCGCGCAACGCCTGGCCAGAACTGCCGTGGCGGAGCATCCAGCCGACGATGACGAAGTCTGGATCACCACAGGGGAAGCCGCGTTGCTGGCCAGCGGCAGCGGCTGACAACTGCTCGGAGGATTTCCGACGCACCGCGGGCCGTCCCGGCCACGCGATGCCGAGGGACCGTACGAAAGCAAGGGGCGGCCATCCACACGGGGAGAGGATGGCCGCCCGACTCTGTGCGGCGGCAGCGGCAGCGGGGCTGGGCCGGATGGGTCGGCCTACGGGAGGAGCAGACGCCAGTAGAGGGCCCAGGGGACGAACACCGTCCCGGCGGTGAGCAGGAGCGCGAGTCGGATGCGGATCGTTCCGTTCACCTCGTGCCGGGCGCGCCACCAGGACAGGCCGGTGGCCGCGGTCGCCACGACGACTGCGAGGGCGAGGGCCTGGAGCACGATCCAGGGCAGCGGCCGGCCGAGGACGAAAGGCGTCACGCTCTTGCCCCCGAGGGCGAAGACCGAGGTCATGAACGTCAACGTGCCCGCCACGGCCGCGGCGCCGGTGGCGGCCAGCCAGAGTGCCGGGCGGGAGGCGGCGGGGCGCCCGCGGTGTCCGGTGATCCGGCGTACTCCCGCGATCACCGGGTACCCGGCGAACGCGACGAGGAAGAGCGCGAGGACCGCGTATTGGAGGGAAATCGACTCGTACCAGACGCCGGTTGTCGCCGCGCGGCTGGTGAACTCCTGGCGCGGGGGCGAGGCGGCGCTGGAGACCGGGGGCTGCCCGGCGGCCACGGCCTGGACCCATGAGGTCATGACGTCCGCGTAGCCGGGGCCGAGGGCGCCTAGGCGTTTGCCGTCGACGACCGGGCCGCCGAGCTTCTCGAATCCGTCCTTCGTGCGGTGTCCGTTGTGGCCGGCGCCGGGGACGAAACGGATCGTCACATGCCGGTTCCCGGCGCGGGCAAGGGTCTGCCGGAAGACCTGGGCACTCTCCCGGGGCGGCACCTGGGTGTCGTACTCGCCCCAGAGGGCCAGCACGGGAGGACGTACGTGCTCCAGGACCGGCACCGGGTCGTAGTCGGCCGCGGGGAACAGGCCCGCGCCGGAGAGGAGATGGGCCGCGGGCACGGTGACCGCGTCGCGTATCGATCCGGAGACATGGCCGTGGCGCAGCTGGTTGCCGAGGTTCCAGGTCTGTGCGCGCAACGGCGTGACGCCCGGTCCGCCGACCGTGATCAGGAAGGCCGTACCGGGGGCCTTCGTCGCTGCCAGAGGTGCCACCCAGCCGCCCTCGCTGAACCCCCACAGCCCGACCTCCGCCGGGTCCACGTCACCGCGGGCGCGCAGGGTCTCCATCGCGGCGCGGGCGTCGTCGGCGAGCAGCGGGAAGTCGCGGTGGAGGTGGGAGTAGCCGACCGTCCGCTTGTCGTAGACGAGCGCTGCGATCCCCGCACGGGCGAATGCCTCGGCCTCCGGCATGTACTCCTCGCGAGGACCGGGGCCCGACCCGTGCACGAGCACGACTCCCGGGTGGCGTGACGTCGTTCCTGTGCCACGCCCCGCGGTGGTGGCGGGTGCGACGACGGTGGCATGCAGGGTCAGGCCGTGGCTGCGGAAGGAAACTTCTTCGCGGATCGGATCCGCCGCGGGTCCGTCTGCCGGTTCCCGGGCCGATATCGATGCCGATGCCGGTGCTGATATCGGTGTCGGCATCGATGGCGCCGCCGTCGCCGCGTCCGTGAACGCGCCCGCCAGGACGACAACCGCGAGGAGAAGAACTGTGTGGACACGCCGCTTGGCACCGATCACACGGTGACCGTCTGCCAGGGCGCCGCTCAATGCCGGACGGCCAGGTTTCATGTCGGCAACGCTACGGGCCCTTCCCGCAGCCGACGATCGAGGAAGCCCCCGTGCCGGCCGTGGGGCCAGCACCAGTGCGGACGAATACCCCCACACACAATTCGCCCGCAGCGCAAAGCAGTCGGCCGTGGCTCGCCCACCGATTAGCGTCACGCCATGGAACTCATTCAGATCACCCCCGCCGTCTGGCAGTTGTCGTTCCCGGTCGGGCACGTTCACCTCGTGCGCCTGCCGGACGGGTACGCCCTGATCGATACCGGTGTGCCGGGGTCCGCCCCGGCGATCCTGGACGCCCTGGAACAGCTCGGCAGCCGCCCTCAAGACGTGCGGCAGATCGTTCTGACCCACTTTCACGTCGACCACATGGGCTCGGCCGCGGATCTCGTCGCGGCCACCGGCGCCCGTGTCCTGGCCGGTGCGCTGGACGCGCCGTTCATCCGCGGCACCACCCCCGAACCCGAGCCGGTGTTCACCGCCTCGGAGCGCACCCTTCACGAGCAGATCACCGCTGGATTCGCCGACGCGAACATGCCTCCTGTGAAGCATGTGCCGGTGGACATCGAGCTGCGCGACGGCGACACCCTCGACGGCTGGGCCGAGCCCGTCCGCGTCCTGCACGTGCCGGGTCACACGCCGGGAGGCGTCGCGCTCCATCTCACCTCCAGCGGCGTGCTGTTCCCGGGTGACATCGTCGCCACCGCGGAGGGCCGGGCGATCCTCGGCCCGTTCAACGTGGACAGGAAGGAGGCCATCGCCTCCTTCCGACGGCTCGCCGCGCTGGAGGTGGAGACCGTGTGTGTGCCTCATGGCCGGCCGTTGGTGAGGGACGGGGGCGCGGTGCTCCGGTCGGCCGCTCCGGAGGGTGACTGGGTGTGAGTTTTCTGATGGGGGATCAGCTACGGCTGTAGGCCGCGCAGTAGCCCATCGGGCGCGTAGCCGGAGCGGATGCCCGGCTGCCGGCCGTGCGCGGGGCGGTGAGCGCAGGGTCCTGCAGGGCGCGAGCGGCGACGTGGTCGAGGAGTTCGTCGCGCATCTCCCGCAGTCCCGCCAGGGACAGCCGGTCGTAACGCAACCCGTGCCGACGGCCGAATGCCCGCCCTTCGATTTCGCCGAGCGCGCGAGCGATCCTCTGCTCAACGATCTTGTGACGCGTCACGTCCACGACAAGTCAGCCGACCTCGGGCCCGCCCGCCCTGGACTCCGCGTGGTGGGCGATGTTGCGGGCCATGCCTCCGAAGACGAGGGCGTGGAAGGGGGCGACGGAGTGCCAGTAGGCGTGGCCCGCCAGGCCGTGGGGGTGGAAGAGGGCGCGCTGTTCGTAGCGGGCGTGGTGGGGGCCGTCGGGGGTGGCGGTGAGTTCCAGCCAGGCGCGGCCGGGCAGCAGCATTTCGGCCCGTAGTCTCAGCAGCTTCCCCGGGACGATGTCCTCGACCCGCCAGAAGTCCAGTGCGTCGCCGACCCGCAGCCGCCGTGGGTCGCGGCGGCCCCGGCGGAGGCCGACCCCGCCCAGGAGGCGGTCCGCCCAGCCCCGGGCGGCCCAGGCGAGGGGGAAGGAGTACCAGCCGTTGTCCCCGCCGATGCCCTCGACCACGTCCCACAGCGTGGCGGCGTCCGCGGCGACGCGCACGCTGCGGACGTCCTCGTAGAGGCTGCCGCCCGACCAGTCGGGATCGGAGGGCAGCGGGTCGCTGGGCGCACCCGGAAGGGTCGCGGAGGACCATCTGGTGGTCACGTCCGCGTCCTTGATGCGTTGGAGGGCGAGGCGTACAGCTCCGTCGAAGCCGGTCAGCCCCTCGGGTGGGTCGGGGACGTACGCGGCGATGTCGTGCTCGCCGCAGACCACCTCGTACCGCAGGGATTCCACCAGCGGGCGGGCGATGGTGTGGGGCACGGGGGTGACCAGCCCCACCCAGAGGCTGGACAGGGCCGGGGAGAGCACGGGTACGGGGATGACGGCCCGGTGCGGCAGCCGCGCGACGGCGGCGTAGCGCCGCATCATCTGCCGGTAGGTCAGCACGTCGGGGCCGCCGATGCCGAAGCCGCGGTTGACGTCCGGCGGCAGGGCGGCCGCGCCCACGAGATAGTGCAGGACGTCGCGGACGGCGATCGGCTGGATGCGAGTGCGCACCCAGCGGGGGGTGACCATGACGGGCAGGCGCTCGGTGAGGTACCGCAGCATCTCGAAGGACGCCGAGCCGGAGCCGATGATCACCGCGGCACGCAGATGGGCGGTCGGCACTCCGCTGGACAACAGGATGCGACCGACCTCGGCGCGGGAGCGCAGGTGCGGTGAGAGCTCCTCCTCGGGGACTCCCGCCGGGGCCAGGCCGCCGAGGTAGACGATGCGGCGGGCGCCCGCGGCCCTGGCCGCGGCGGCGAAGGCGTGTGCGGCGTGCCGGTCGGTCGCCTCGAAGTCCCGGCCGGTGCCGAGCGCGTGCACCAGGTAGTAGGCGACCGCGACGCCCTCGAAGGCGGCCGGCAGGGTGTCGGGGCGGGTCACATCCGCCCGGACCACTTCCACGTCGGCGGCCCAGGGCTGGTCGCGCACCCGCC
This sequence comes from Streptoverticillium olivoreticuli subsp. olivoreticuli, assembly GCF_003391135.1. Taxonomy (GTDB): domain Bacteria; phylum Actinomycetota; class Actinomycetes; order Streptomycetales; family Streptomycetaceae; genus Streptomyces; species Streptomyces blastmyceticus. Next base: position 1,890,426 of record NZ_CP031455.1, read on the forward strand.
GAGGGTCGCGGACCAGGCACCGCACGCGGTGGCCGGCGCGCAGCAGTTCGGGCACCAGCCGTCCGCCGATGTACCCGGTCACCCCTGTGACCAGGCACGACTGACCTGATCCCGCCGGTGGTGGGGGCATGGGCCGGGCGCCTTTCCTCGTCGTCGCCGTCGTGGTTCCCTCCACCCTCGCACCGGTTGCCGGGTGCCGCACGGAGAGATCCGGCGGGTGCGGCCGTGCGGCGTCCTCACTCCCGCCCGCGGGCCCGTCGGAAGCGGGTCAGGGCGTCGGAGAGGTCGACGAGCGGTTCGGGATAGGCGTACCGGGCCCGCTCGGCCCCGCTCAGCTTCCACGGCTCGTGCACGGCGGGCCCGTCGATCCCGGCGAGTTCGGGCACCCAGCGGCGTACGTACGCGCCGTCCGGGTCGAAGCGCCTGCCCTGGACGACGGGGTTGAGGACCCGGTTGGGGCGGGTGTCGGTGCCGGTGCCGGCCACCCACTGCCAGTTGAGCTGGTTGTCGGCCACGTCGCCGTCCACCAGCCAGTCCAGGAAGTGGCGGGCGCCGACACGCCAGTCGACGTACAGCGTCTTGGTGAGGAAGCTCGCGGCCAGCAGGCGGCCGCGGTTGTGCATCCAGCCCTCGTGGAGGAGCTGGCGCATCGCGGCGTCGACGACGGGGTAGCCGGTGCGTCCCTCCTTCCACGCCGTGATCTCTTCCCGGGCGGTGGATCCGGTGCGCCAGCGGTCGTGCCGGGGGCGGTAGTCGGCCGTGGCCGCGTCGGGGCGGGCGGCGAGGACCTGGTGGTGGAAGTCGCGCCAGCACAGCTGCCGGACGAACGCCGCGGCGCCCGGCCCGTCCGACGCCCGTGCGCGGTGGGCGAGTTCGACGGGTGAGAGCGTGCCGAAGTGCAGGTGCGGGGAGAGCCGTGAGGTGGCGTCCCCCGGCAGGTCGTCGTGGCGGTCCTCGTAGGCGGCGAGCCCCCGGCGCCGCCAGGCCGTCCAGCGTCCGCGGCCCTCGCTCTCCCCGCCGGTGGCGAGGCCGGGCGACACCCCGTCGACGCGCTCGCGCGCGGGGACCGGTCCGGAGCCGATGCCGTCCGGGACGCGTACGGCGCGCGGGGCGCCCGTCACGTCGCGCAGCCGCTCCCGCGACCAGCGGCGGAAGTACGGGGTGAACACCGCGTAGTGGTCCGAGCCCGCCGGTGTCACGGCGCCGGGCGCGAGCGCGGTGACCACCGCGTCGTGGACGCGCAGGTGGCGTCCGTCCGCCAGCAGGGCGTCGCGCAGACGCCGCTCCCTCCGCTGGGCGAAGCCGCTGACGCCGGCGGCCATGTGCACCTCTCCGGCGCCCGCCTCGGCGGCGACCTCGCGGACCCGGTCGGCCACGTCGCCCGAGCGCACCACCAGGCGGCCGCCGCGTGCCCGCAGCCCGGCGTCGAGGTCGGCCAGGCAATCGGCCAGAAAGGCCCGCCGGTTGGGTGCGGCGAATCCGGTGGCGGCGAGGGCGTCGTCATGGACGAACAGCGGCACCACTTCGTCCGCGCTCCGCAAGGCCGCGCGCAGTGGCGGGTGATCGTGCAGCCTGAGGTCCGAGGTGAACAGGACGACGGAAACCGTCATGACAGCGCTTTCTTCGTGAACCGGGTGTACTGGCACGTACGGCCACCGTACGGTCCGCCCCGGTCGCGCGCGGGCCCGGCGCGGCCGATCGCTCACGTCGGGTATCGCGTACGGGATCCCCCGCCGCGTCGTCCTTCACGCGCGGCCGCCAGGCGAACCGTCCGCACCGCGCGTCGGCCGCCAGGACCAGGACGAGCGCCGCGTAGGCGGTGGCGAGGGCCTTCCTGTCGTTCAAGAGCGCTCCTCCAGCTCCCGTGCCAGGCGCAGCCACGTCGCGAAGAGCTCGGCGTCGAGGTCGGCGGGGGTGCGGAGCTTGACGGCCGCCATGGTCCGGGCGCCCGGTTCGAGGCGGCCGGAGCCGTCGGCCCTGACGTCGCGTGGTCGCGCGGCCGTCCGCTCGCTTGACTTCGCGTGCACTCCAGGTCCTAGCGTCGGATTCATGATCACAAAGCAGCAGAGGATCGGCACCGGATTCGGTGCTCACAGCACGGCCGACGAGGTGCTCGCCGGGATCGACCTGTCGGGCGGTACGGCGCTGGTCACCGGCGGCTACTCCGGGCTCGGCCTGGAGACCACCCGCGCGCTCGTACGGGCCGGGGCCCGGGTCGTGGTCCCCGCCCGGCGGCCCGACACCGCCGAGGCCGCCCTGCGCGGCTTGCCCGGGACGGAGGTGCACGCGCTCGATCTGGCGGACCTGGAGAGCGTCCGGGTCTTCGCAGACCGCTTCCTCGAAACGGGCCGCACCCTCGACGTCCTGATCAACGGCGCCGGTGTGATGGCCTGCCCGGAGACCCGTGTCGGGCCCGGCTGGGAGGCGCACTTCGCGATCAACCACCTCGGCCACTTCGCGCTCGTCAACCGCCTGCGTCCGGCCTTCGCACCCGGCGGGGCCCGGGTGGTGTCCGTGGCCTCGGCCGGGCACTTCCTGTCGGACATCCGCTGGGACGACCCCCACTTCCGCACCGGCTACGACCGCTGGGCGGCCTACGCCCAGTCCAAGACGGCCAACTCGCTCTTCGCCGTGCACCTCGACGCCCTCGGCGCGGACAGTGGGCTGCGCGCCTTCGCCGTGCACCCGGGCAGCATCCTCACGCCGCTGCAACGGCACATCCCCCGCGAGGAGTGGCGCGCGCTCGGCTGGGTGACCGAGGACGGCGCTCCGGCGGCCGGCTTCAAGACTCCGGAGCAAGGTGCGGCGACGGCGGTGTGGGCGGCCACGTCGCCCCTGCTCGACGACCGCGGGGGCGCGTACTGCCAGGACTGCGACATCGCCGCTCCGGCCACCACCGACGACATGCTCGTCGGCGGCGTCAAACCCTGGGCCACCGACCCCTCCGCGGCGGCCCGCCTGTGGGAACTCTCCGGCGAGCTCACCGGGTTGAACGCGTTCCCGGCGAAGGCGGCCTGAAAGGGGACGTGCTCGACGCGTGCCGGGAGCGGTGAAATCCGCGAGTGCCGGGCCCCGCACGGGCGGGGCCCGACACGGGCTGTCAGGTGCGGTAGGCGTAGTAGACCGCGTCCGGGTTGGAGGCGATGATGCTCGCCACCGACTTCCGGTAGGTGTTCGTGGAGTGGTACGTCAGATACGGGACGCCGATCCGGCTCCGGTAAGTGACGATCATCGAGTGGTCCTTGGACCCGTCGCCCTCGAAGTCCATCTGCAGGATGTCGCCGACGTCCAGCTGATAGACGCTGGCCAGGTTGGTCGCCCGCTTGGAGGACAGCGTGAACCACGCCCACTCGTTGGCACCCACCCAGGAATCCGTCTGACCGGAGGGGCCGTACGACCAATTGTGGTAGTCGGAATACGCGCCGGGCACCGTCTTCCAGCCGCCCGCCTTGAGGGACTGGCTGATGAAGTTGGTGCAGTCGCCGCCCGCGTCGTTGAACTGGCGGTAGTCCGGGTTGTAGTTCCTCCAGTACTTCTCCGCATAGGCCGCCATGGCCGCGTAGTTGTAACCGGTGCCGGTGAACTTCTTGGGCTTCGCCGGGGCGGGCCACGAGATGTCGGCGGGAGTGCCGTCGGGGGCTACCTCGGGGGTGGCCGCGACCGCGGTGCGGGGCTCGTTGACCGCCCGGGGGCCCGCGTCCGTGGGCCTGATGCCCGTCAGCTCCCACTTCCCCTTCGACGTGCTGGAGAAGCTGAGCTCGTGGTGGGCCTTGAAGCCCGTCGTCGTGGGCTCGTCGCCACGGATCTTCTTGTAGGCGAGCGTCGTGGTCTCGGTGACCTCGACCGTGGCCCGCCCGTTCTTGACCTGGGTCCTGTCCACGGACACCTGGGTGTCGGCGGCGGTGTACGCCTCACCCAGGGAGGCGAGGCGCGCCTTGCGGGTGCGCAGCGAGGACAGCGCGCCGTCCTCCGTCCGCGCCAGGCTCGACGCGACGCTCACATTCCCGTCGCGGAGCGGCGGGGCTATTCGCCGCGTGGACTTGGTGTCCAGGAGTGCGGCCGTACGGTCTTTCAGTACGGCGTCGGCGACGCGGCCGAAGGACTCGACCGTCCTGCCGTCCGCCTGCTTCGGCTGCTTCGTCTGCGACGCGCTCGCACCCGAGGGCAGCAGCACGGTCGTCACGGTCACTGCCAATACCGCCCCGACGGCGGTTCTCAACGTCGTTGCTTTCACGTGTTTCCCCTTGTATCCCCGGTCCGGGCGGACCGGGGAAAAGGGATCTTCGCACAAATTTCCGCCGCCGTGGACGCGTGATCGGATCACGGATCGGACAACGCAACAACATGTCCGCAAGACGCTTGTTCCGGACCGCTTCAGCGCCCTTCCAGACCCTTCGCGTTGTCGCCGAACGTCCACCCTCGCGAACCGTCCCAATTGAGGGACCAGGTCATCAGACCTTTCAGTCCACCGCGGTAATTGGTCCAGACCTGGGCGACCGAATTCGGGTCCATATAGCCGCCCCCGGCGCCCGGTTGCGCGGGCAATCCGGGGACCTGCTTGTCATAGGGAACTCTGATGGTGGTGCCCTGGACGACGAGCCCCTTGTCCAGGCAGTCCGTCTGCGCCGTGAATCCCTCGACGGTCCCGGCGGAGTAGGAGTCCCCGGAGCAGCCGTACATGTTGCCGTTGTAGTACTGCATGTTCAGCCACCAGAGCCGGCCGTTGTCCGCGTATTTCTTCACGATCGGCAGGTATGCGCCCCAGATCGAGCCGTATGTCACGCTTCCTCCGGTGACATAGGCCGTCTCGGGCGCCATCGTCAGCCCGAAGCCCGCGGGCATCCGGTCGAGGACGCCGTCGATGATGCGCATGAGATTGGCCTGGGACGCCGACGGCTGGGTGATGTCACCGCTGCCCGTGAGGCCGGTCTCGATGTCGATGTCGATGCCGTCGAAGTTGTACGCCTTCAGGATCGGCACCAGCGTCTCGACGAAGCGGTCGGCGACGGCGCTGGAACCGAGGTCGATCCCGGCGGCCGCGCCGCCGATGGACATCAGGATCGTGGCACCGGCCGCCTTGGCCCGGCACATCTCGGCAGGGGTCGCGACCTTCACCGTCGCGTCCACCCCGTCCTCCCACAGCGCGGTCCCGTCGGAGCGGATGACCGGGAACGCCGCGTTGACGACGTTGTAGCCGTGGTCGCGGATACGGGCGTCGGTGACCGGGATCCAGCCGAGCGGCGGGTGGACGCCGTTCGCGGCGCCGTCCCAGTTCTCCCAGTACCCCTGGAGGACCTTGCCCTCCGGTCTCGGCTTGACGGCGCAGGTGTCCTCACGCGGCGCACCCACCGCACCGGCGACCGGAACCTGCGCCACGAAGGCGACGGCCAGGGCGACACCCAGCAGGCGCGACATTCGACGGCTCATACGGCACTCCCTTCCCGGGGCCGACCACGGACGACCGCACGTCACGCCCGCGGCTCGGCTCACCGGGAAGGTAGGGCGGGGCTGATGAACCGTCAATAAGTCTGGACCAGAACGGCGTTGACTCCCGACTGGCGACGCAGACGTTCAGGAGCCCGAGGCACGCTGTGCGGCGAGCCAGCGGGTGGCCGCTTCCACACCCCGGTCGGGCCCCCTGTCCGAGGGACCTTCGGGCGCCTCCTCGTCGGGCGGGATCGCCCCGTCGTAGAGGCGTCCGGTGCGATCGGCTTCCCGGGCTTCGGTGAGGACGAGCTCCGCGCCGTCGGAGAGGGTGTGGGCCACGTTGCCCGTGGGGAGACCCGCGGTGGGCTCACCGAAACCGCGGGTCGTGGGGCGGCCGCGGAAGGCGATCGCGACCGCTTCCGCGGCACTGGCGGTGACACCTCCCGTCAGAACGGCGACCGCCGGCCGCGGGTGGGACAGCGGCTCGGCGGGGCCCGGGGAGTTCGCGTACTGCGGCGGCGTGCCGTTCCTGATCGTCCAGGGCTGCCTCGTACCGTCGGCCGCCACGAACGCGCCGACATCGCCGTCACCGAGGATCGCGCCGACCACGGCGAGCGGCGCCCACATGTTCCCGCCGTGGTTGTCCCGCAGGTCGATGATCCAACGGTCCGCCCCCGCCCGGTCCACACTGCCGACGACAGCGCGCCCCTGGCGTATGTACTCAGGGGCCGCCCGAAGGGAGTGGATGGCAGGAAGGGACAGGTAGCCGATGCCGCCGGGCAGGATCCGGCCGCGTGACGTGCCGGAGGAGTCGAGCGGGGCCTCGGCGTTCCGCTTGGCATCGCCAGGGGCGATGAAACGGCTGTGCCGGTCCCCCAAGGACATCAGCGCCGCGTCGACGGCTTCGTAGGTCTGCCCGGAGGTCCGAGCCCGCTTTGCCGTCGCGAACGCCTTGCGCCGTAATGCGGGCCAGTCCACGTCGTCCCGGACGAGCGCGTTCTTCTCCATGATGTCCAACGCCGTCGCGAGGTACGTCCGTGCCTCCGGCGCCATCGACCCGCCCGGCGCGAGACCTGGGGAGGACGAGCAGCCGACGGCGGACGCGAGGACCGCCACGGCGACGAGACGGCTCCGCCTGGCGCCCGGTGTGCGCATCTCCACCCCACCAAGCGGGACCGGCGCGAACTGGAGCGTCTGCAGGGCCTCTGAGTACGCCGAAGGGCGGCGGCACCGGTGTGGTGCTGCCGCCCTTCGGCGTGTGAGGTTCCCGCTGTGTGTCGGTCCGGTCAGTAGGCGGAGTTGACGTTGTCCATGGAGCCGTAGGTCTTGGCGGCGTAGTTGCAGGAGGCGACGATGTTGGCGACCGGGTCGTAGATGTCCCAGGACGTGCCCTCGACGTGGAAGGCCTTGAAGGTGGGGTCGATGATCTGCAGCAGGCCCTTGGAGGGGATGCCGGCGACGGCGTTGGAGTCCCAGTTGTTGATGGCCTGGGGGTTGCCGGTGGACTCGCGCATGATGTTGCGCTTGAGGCCTTCGTAGGTGCCGGGGATGCCCTTGGTGTGCATGATGTCGAGGGCCTGGTTGATCCAGCCGTCGAGGTTGTCGCCGTAGGCCTTCGCGGGGGCCGGGGCCGGGGCCTGCTGGGCGGGGGCGGCGGGGGTGTTCTGGACGGGGGTGCGGTCCTGGGAGCGGCTGGCGGTTTCCTTGGCGGCGCGGTCCTGCTCGGCCCTGGCCTTGGCCTGGGCGGTGGCCTTGGCGGCGGCGTCGGTGGCGGTCCTGTGCTGCGCTGCGGCTTCGGTCTTCGCCCGGTCGGCTGCCTGGCCGGTGGCCTGGGTGAGGCGCTCCTGCTGCTCCTGGTCGCTGGTGCCGGCGTCGTGGGTGGTCCAGGCGACGTGCTTGACGTCGATGGACTGGGCGGCGGTGGCCTGGCCGGGGACCGCGGCGAGGGCGAGGGCGGTGAGGCCCGCGGCGGTCAGGCCGGCGGCGGAGAGCTTGTGGGCGGCGGTCAGGCGGTGGCGGGAGACGGTGGAGCGCATACGGAGCTGAACCTCTTCCAGTTTCGCGGATGTCGTACGGAGGCCGGTGCGGCGCGGTGCGACTCGGCAATTGTTAGCGGCCGGAAACGGGGGTGGCAAAGGTGTGACCTACGACCGGGGCTCGTAGGCACACACCCCCACACCACGCCCGGAACGTCCGATTTGGGCGGGTCGGGGCCACTAGCCGGAGTCGTACGTGACGTGGGCCCTATGCGGGGGCTCACACCCGGGGGGTGCGCGGGTCACTACGCGTGAGCGCCCGTGTGCGGCGGGGGAGCAGGTCCTGATGCGCGGCTCGCCGCGGCCGGGGCTGCGCCCCGGACCCGTGCTCGGGTGCGGCCCGGCGGGCGCTTGTTCCCCAGCCCCGCCCCTTCCCGGCTGCATCCGATATGCGGCTCCGCCGCGTGGGGGACTCCGCCCCAGACCCCGAAGCACGCTCCGCGCGCTGTCCTCAAACGCCGGACGGGCTGAAATCAGCCCGTCCGGCGTTTGAGGACGCGGCCGCAGGCCGCTCCCGCCGCAGGCGGCAACGGACCCGCGCACGGAGTAGCGGCCCCCTCGCCGCGGTGTCACCGTCGTACAACGGACAGCACCCCACACAAACGGGAGAGCCCCATGCCGCGGATCACGCCCAACCTCTGGTTCGATACCGAAGGCAAGGAAGCCGCCGAGTTCTACGTATCGATCTTCCCCAATTCGGAGATCAAGACCGTTCAGTACTACGGAGAGGCCGGCCCACAGCCCGCCGGCACGGTGATGACCGTCGAGTTCGCGCTCGACGGGCAGGAGTACCTCGCGCTCAACGGCGGACCCCAGTTCACTTTCAACGAGGCGATCTCGCTGAGCATCGACTGCGCGGACCAGGAGGAGGTCGACCATTACTGGGCCGCCCTTTCCAAGGGCGGGGAGGAAGGGCCGTGCGGGTGGCTGAAGGACAGGTACGGGCTGTCCTGGCAGGTCGTGCCCGCCGAGCTGAAGTCGCTGCTCGCCGATCCGGACCCGGGGCGGGCGCAGCGGGCCATGAAGGCGATGCTGGGCATGAAGAAGCTCGACCTGGCGGCGCTGCGGGCCGCGGCGGACGGGAGCAGCGGGGCGTAAACCCCGCAAGGGGGTGGGGTGCGGAAAGCCGCGCCCCACCTACGGCCCGGATCGATCGAACTGGCCTCCGTCACAAGGCCGGTGGCCTTTCCGCGAGATTGTCGGGCGCTGTACCTTCCCCCTCATGCCCGCCCGCTCGCGTACCGTCGCGCCACCGGGATGGAGCCGCTGGCTTGTCCCGCCCGCCGCGCTGTCCATTCATCTCGCCATCGGCCAGGCGTACGCCTGGAGCGTCTTCAAACCGCCGCTGGAGTCCTCGCTCGGCCTGTCCGGCACGGCGTCGGCGCTGCCTTTCCAGGTGGCGATCGTCATGCTGGGCCTGTCGGCCGCCTTCGGCGGCACCCTGGTGGAGCGGAACGGCCCGCGCTGGGCGATGTCGGTGTCGGCCGTCTGCTTCTCGTCGGGCTTCCTGGTGGCCGCGCTCGGGGCGGCGACGCGGGAGTACTGGCTCGTGGTGGCCGGGTACGGCCTCATCGGCGGCATCGGGCTCGGCATCGGCTACATCTCCCCCGTCTCCACGCTGATCAAGTGGTTCCCCGACCGCCCGGGGATGGCCACCGGCATCGCCATCATGGGCTTCGGCGGTGGCGCCCTCATCGCCTCGCCGTGGTCGGCCGAACTGCTGTCCGCCTTCGGCTCGGGCGCGCCCGGCATCGCACGTACGTTTTTGGTCATGGGCGCCGCGTACGCCGTCTTCATGACGCTGGGTGTGCTGCTCGTGCGCGTACCGCCCGAGGGGTGGCGGCCGCCGGGTGCCCCCTCCCCCGCCGTGCGGGACCCCGCTCTGCGGGACCCCCTCGTCACCACGGCGCGGGTGTCCGCCCGCACGGCTCTGCGTACGCCGCAGTTCTGGTGCCTGTGGGTCGTCCTGTGCACGAACGTCACGGCGGGCATCGGCATCCTGGAGAAGGCGGCGCCGATGATCACGGACTTCTTCGCCCGCTCCTCCTCGCCGGTCGGCGCCTCCGCGGCCGCGGGCTTCGTCGGCCTGCTCTCGTTCGCCAACATGCTCGGCCGGATCGGCTGGTCCTCCGCCTCCGACCGGGTCGGGCGCAAGAACATCTACCGGCTCTACCTCGGCGCCGGCGCGCTGATGTATCTGGTGCTCGCGCTGGCCGGTGACTCCTCGAAGCCGGTGTTCATCGTCTGCGCCGCGGTCATCCTGTCCTTTTACGGCGGTGGTTTCGCGACCGTCCCCGCCTATCTGAAGGACCTCTTCGGGTCCTTCCAGGTGGGCGCGATCCACGGTCGGCTGCTGACCGCGTGGTCGACCGCGGGGATCCTCGGGCCGCTGATCGTCAACGCCGTCGCCGACGCGGGGAAGTCCGCGGGCCGCACCGGCCCCGACCTCTACACCACGTCCTTCGTCATCATGATCGGGCTGCTGGTCGTGGGCTTCGCCGCCAACGAGCTCGTCCGGCCCGTCCACCTCCGCCACCACGAGCCGCCCGCCGAAGAGGAGCGCACCGACGCGGCGCCGGAGAAGGACGTGACGCCATGACGCCCGCCCGCAAGGCCCTGCTCGTGTCCGCCTGGCTGTGGGTGGGAGCGCCCTTCGCCTACGGGGTCTACGAACTCACCCTCAAGCTGCGGCAGTTGTTCACCGGCTGAGGAGAGCGGCCGGTCCCGGGTGCCTCGCCGGGCGCTCGAACGGGGAAACGGTCCGTTCCAGCCTGTGCCGGGATCGCGGGCAGCGCAACCGATGACCGGGGGTTTCCCGTGCGGCCGGATGGTTACCCGGTGGCTGAGAGCCGCCCTCCAGGAGGTCATCCCGATGACGGAATACGGCTATTTCCTCTCCAGTGAGGAACACGGGCCGGACGAGCTGGTCGAGCAGGCGCGGATGGCCGAGCAGGCGGGCTTCACCGGACTGTGGATCTCCGATCGCTACCACCCGTGGAATTCGGCGCAGGGCCACAGCCCCTTCGTGTGGTCGGTGATCGGCGCGCTGTCCCAGGCCACGTCCTTGCCGGTGCAGACGGCGGTGACGTGTCCGACGATGCGGATGCACCCGGCGGTGACGGCACAGGCCGCCGCCACCTGTGCCGTACAGCTGGGCGGGCGGTTCCGGCTCGGTGTGGGCAGCGGTGAGGCGCTCGACGAGCACATCCTCGGCGACCCCTGGCCCCAGACGGCCGTCCGTCTCGAGATGCTCCAGGAGGCGGTCCATGTGATGCGGCTCTTGTTCGAGGGCGGTGAGGTCAGCCATCACGGCAAGCACTACACGGTGGAGAACGCCCGGCTCCACACGGTGCCCGACGAACCCGTGCCCATCGACATCTCGGCGTTCGGCCCGGCGGCGACCGAGCTCGCCGGGCGGATCGGGGACGGCTTCATCACCATGGCGCCCGACGGCGAGGCGGTGGACCGCTTCCGGCGCAGCGGCGGCGGGGTGAAGCCGGCGCAGGCCGGGCTGAAGGTGTGCTGGGGACCGGACCGCGACGAGGCCGTCCGCACGGCACACCGCCTGTGGGCCGTCGACCGGCTCCCCGGCGAACTGATCCAACTGCTTCCGACGCCACGCAACTTCGAGCAGGCCTGCGAACTGGTGACGGTGGATCAGGTGGCGGACGCAGTGCTCTGCGGCGACGACGTGGACGCGCACATCGAGGCGGTCTCGGCGTACGCGGACGCGGGCTTCGACACGGTCTACATCCACCAGATCGGCCCCGACCAGCAAGGTTTCTTCGACTTCTACCGCACGAAGGTGCTCCCCCGGCTGCCGGGCCGCGCGGAGGGGACGTGACAGGGCGGGCCGGGGTCAGCGTTCGGCGACGAGGAGGGTCTGGAGGACGCGGCCGCAGTCCCCGGACTCGTCGTCGAGGCGGCCGGACGCCAGGCCCGAGCCGGTGGGGCTCGCGGCGGTCGCCGCGCGCAGGCACAGCCACTCGCCGACAGGGTCGCGGTGCAGGGCGAGGGTGATGTCGGTGTTGATGACGAGCTTGCGGATGTGGTCGAGTTCGGAGGCGACGGCCCAGTTGCTGTCGGCGAGGGTGAGGGCGCGGGTCAGCGGGGTGTCCGCCTCGCCCGCGACGAGCGGGATGCGCTGCCGCGCCCAGGCCGTGCCGGGCCCGGGGGTGTCGAATCCCCCGCCGGACACGAAGCGCCACTCCATCGCCGCGACATAGCCGTCGAGGTGGGCGCCGGTCATCGTGGGTGACGGCTGGGGTCCCGGTATCGGCGGCGGGACCGGCTCAGGGCGCAGCGCCGGGGTGTCGGCCGGGCCGGAGGCGATGCGCCAGGCCCGTGCCAGCATGACGGTCCTGCCGTCCGCGGTGAGTTCGCCCTCGACGAGTTCGGTGCGTCCGCCGGAGTGGATCGTACGGACGTCGACGCGCAGTTCGGCGACGGGGACGGGGCGCGGGATCTCCAGGGTCACGCGCGCGACCCGGAAGCCGTCGCGCGCGTCGTGCCGTTCGAGGGCGCGGCCGAGCAGGGCGGACGGCGGGCCCGCGTGCTGGGCCTTCGGGCTCCACGGGCCCGCGGTGGCGGGTGTGCTGTGGTAGCTCCCGTCGCCGGTGTGCCGGTAGAAGGACTCGGGCAGCCTCGTGGAGCCTGACGTCATGTGAGCGCCTCACCTCGTCGCCGTGTGGTCGGTGCGCCGTCGCAGGGACAGTCTCGGGCACGGCGTGCGGGCGTCACCAGGGGCGGATGGTGCGATGCCGGTCATGGCGGTGTGCCGTCGGCGGGGGTACGCTCATCGGCCCGCGCGGCGGGATGCGCTGCCGCGCCCAGGCCGTGCCGGGCCCGGGCGATGAGGGCGCGGCCCGCGGGGCTGCTCGGGCCGTCGGTGCGCCAGGCGAAGGCGAGGCGGCCGCGGAGCGCCGGGCGGTCGATCGCGATGCTGCGCAGCTCGTCCGCCCGCGCCTCGGCGAACGCGCCGGGCAGGATCGCCGCGCCCAGGCCGCGGGCGGCGAGCTGGGCGAGGACGCCGGGGTCGCTCGCCTCGAAGGCGATCCGCGGGGTGAAGCCCGCGGCCGCGCATGCCTCGTCGAGCCGGGTGCGCAGGCCGGTGCCCCTGGGCAGGCTGATGAGGGGGCGTTCACGCAGGGTGTCGACCGACACGGCCTGGTGGATGGCGAGTTCGTGGTCGTGGGCGACGGCGGCGACGATCGGCTGGTCGTCGACCACCCGGATATCGAGCCCGGCGGGGGTGGTGCCGCCGATGCTGATGATCGCCGCGTCGAGGAGGCCGGCCCGCAGGTCGTCCATGAGTTGGTCCGAGTTCGCCTCGGTCAGGGTGATCTCCACCGCCGGGTGGTCGTCGTGGAATCCCGCCAGCAGTCCGGGCAGGTCGACGTTGTGCGAGGTCACGGTCCCCACGGCGACGTGTCCGCGGACGAGTCCGGTGAGCTCGTCGACGGCGAGCCGGGCGCCTTCGACCGCGGCGAGGGCGGCCCGGGCGTACGGGAGGACGGCCTCGCCCGCCTCGGTCGGCCGCACCTCGCGGCCCGAGCGGTCCAACAGCTCCTGGCCGAGCTCCCGTTCGAGCTTGCGGATCTGGGCGCTGACGCCGGGCTGGGCCACGTGGACCCTCTCCGCGGCGCGGGTGAAGTTGCGCTCTTCGGCCACGGCCACGAAGTAGGCGAGCTGGCGGAGTTCCATAACTGCTGATTCTAGCAATCAGAAAAACCATCTCTTGGACTTCTGATCATCGTCGGCACAGAGTGGAGGCAGGAGAAAGGACGTCACCATGACCGACAACCGCGAACCCGCCCGCACCCCCGAGGACCTGGCCCGCTTGTTCGTGGAGCGCGCCAACGCCCGCGACGCCGAGGGCCTGGCCGAGCTCTACGCTCCCGACGCCGTGCTCGCCTTCCCGCCCGGGACCGCGACGGTCGGCAGGGAGGCGATCCGCGCCGTGTGCGAGCGGATGCTCGCCCACGCACCGCTGCCCTTCGTGGTGGAGGAGCCCCTGCCGACGGTCCGCTACGGCGACCTCGCCCTCACCTCCACCCGGCCTTCCGACGGCACGGGCGGCCGCGTCCAGGTGGCGCGCCGTCAGCCGGACGGCACCTGGCTGCGCGTCATCGACCGCCCCGAGCTCCCGGCCGACCGATGACCGTACTGATAGCCGGGGCGGGCATCGGCGGCCTGACCGCCGCGCTGAGCCTTGACGCCGCGGGCATCGGGGCGGTCGTGGTGGAGAGCACCCGGGAGATCCGGCCGCTCGGCGTCGGGATCAACCTGCTGCCGCACGCCGTGCGCGAACTGACCGAACTCGGCCTCGGCGGCGCCCTCGCCTCCCTCGGGGTGGCGACCGCCGAGATCGTCCACTGCGACCGGCACGGCCGGGAGATCTTCTCCGAACCGCGCGGCGTCGCCCAGGGCTACCGCTGGCCGCAGTACTCGGTCCACCGCGGCGAACTCCAGATGCTGCTCCTGTCGGCGGTCCGCGAACGGCTGGGCGCCGCGGCGGTCCGTACCGGAACCCGCCTGACGGACTTCGAGGAGGAAGCGGGCGGCGTACGGGCCCGCCTCCTCGACCGGGCGACGGGAACCACCGCCCCCATGGCCGCCGACGTCCTCGTCGGCGCCGACGGGCTGCACTCGGCGGTGCGCGCCCGGCTGCACCCGGACGGCGGGCCGCTGCTGTGGTCGGGCGTCCGGATGTGGCGGGGCACGACCCCGGCCGAACCGTTCCGCGCGGGGCGCTCCATGGCGATCCTGCGCGACGGCGGCACTCAGCTCATCGCCTACCCGATCGGCCGCGGCCGGCTCAACTGGGTGTGCCAGGTGCGGGAGTCCGCTCCTGTGCCCCTCGCCGAGGAAGCGGGCTGGAACCGTACCGCCCGCGTGGCCGACGTGCTGCCGCACTACGAAGGGTGGGAGCTCGGCGGGCTCGACGTGCCCACCCTGCTGGCCGGGAGCGGGGAGATCCTCACCTACCCCATGGTCGACCGCGACCCGCTCCCGGCCTGGGGTCGCGGACGGGTCACACTGCTCGGTGACGCCGCGCACCCGATGTATCCCGTGGGCGCCAACGGCGCCTCGCAGGCGGTCGTCGACGCGCGGGTGCTCGCGTACGAACTCGCGCGGGCCGACGACGCGGCCCAGGGGCTCGCCCGTTATGAGGACGCCCGCCGGGAGGCGACGTCGGCAGTCGTCCTGGCCAACCGCAGAATGAACCGTGCGGGCGGGCGGACCCCGCACGACCTGGCCCGCATCACCGACACCTATCGGCACACCACGGGGAGCGACGTGGACACGCTCAACGCACGCGCTTCCCTGACACCTCGCTGACCTGACGTTCAATGACCCGACATCCGTTGATCTGACATTCACTGATCCGACACTGCGTCAAAAGGAGCCTCACATGGCCACTTTCGTACTCGTTCCCGGCGCCTGGCACGGCGCCTGGTGCTTCGAGCCGCTGGCGCGCCAACTGCGGCAGCACGGTCACGAGGCGTATCCGCTCACGCTGACCGGGCTCGGGGCGCGGAAGCACCTCCTCGGCGCTTCGGTGAACCTCGATACGCACATCGACGACGTGGTGAACCTGCTGGTGGACGAGGACATCACCGACGCGGTGCTGGTCGGGCACAGTTACGGCGGCATGGTGATCACGGGCGCCGCCGACCGGCTGCCCGAGCGCGTGGCGGGCCTGATATACGTCGACGCGTTCGTCCCCGCGGACGGGGACTCCTGCTGGACGCTGGCCAACGACGGTGTACGGGACTGGTATCTGCGGGGCGTGGGCACCCTCGGGTACGCGACCGCGCCGCTGCCGTTCCTCGACCCGCGCGCGACCGCGCATCCGCTGGCGAGCCTGCTCCAGTCGATCCGCCTGCGGGGCGGCCTCGACCAGGTGCGGCGCAGGGACTACGTGTACGCGGAGCTCTGGGAAGGGGAGACGCCGTTCCGGCCCACGTACGAGCGGTTGCTCGACGACCCGCAGTGGAAGGTGCACGCGCTGGCGTCCACGCACAACGTCATGGGGAACGCGCCGGACGAGCTGCTGAAGGTGGCGCTGGGCTCGGTGTCGGCCGGCTGACGCGGCCAGGGCGGGTGGCCGGTGGCAACCCCGTGGGCGTTCGCTCGTTGGGACTGGCGTCATGCGAACTCCCCGTCCCCTCCCCCGGCTGCGCTCCCCCGGGCTGCTGGTCTGCGCTCTCGTCGCGACCTGCGCGTTCGTGCCGTCCGTGGCGCGGCCGCCGGAGGTCACCCGGGTGCGGGCGGACGCGGCGACGGGCGACGCGTTCGGGAGGTACGCCGAGCGGGTCCGCGCGCCGGGGCACTGGACCGGCGGCGACAGCACGTACTCCGTGCCGGTGCCCGGGGGCGAGCTGTGGATCTTCTCCGACACCTTCCTCGGCACCGTACGGCCCGACGGATCGCGCTCCCCGGTCACCGACGACGGCGGTTCGACGCCCTTCGTCCACAACAGCTTCGTCCGCTGGGACGCCACCGGACCGCACACCGTCACCGGGCGGGACGCGGCCGGTGGACCCGCGTCGATCGTGTCGGGTGCGGGGCCCGGCGACTGGTACTGGTCGCGGGCCGGCATCCCCGACGGCGGCGGGGTCGAGGTGGTCTACGCCCGCTACGCACGGACCGGGCCCGGTCCCCTGGACGTGGCCTGGCGGGGCAACGCGCTGGGCCGGTTCGGCCCCGGCGGCATGTCCCGGCCGCGGTCGCTGACCCCGCTGCCGTCGTCGGCCGGCATCTCCTGGGGCGCGTGGCTGTCCAGGGAACACGGGCACACCTATGTCTACGGCACCGAGAAGGCGCGCGGCCCCGGCAACCATCTCCACCTGGCCCGGGTCCCCGGGTCGGACCTGCGCGGGCCCTGGCAGTTCTGGACCGGCCACGGCACCTGGTCCGGCGACGAGCGCCGCTCCGCCCGGCTGTCCGGGCCCGACGGGACCGCGCTGCGCGCCTCCGACGAGCTGAGCGTGGTACGGCACGGCGGCTGGTACGCGCTGTGCACCCAGCGCGCGGACCAGCCGTTCAGCGCCGAGGTGCAGCTCGCCTGGTCCCGTACGCCCAGCGGGCCGTTCACCCGCCCCCGTACGGTGTTCACCGCCCCGGAGGCAGGGCCGACGGGCACCTACCGCAACCGGAACGTCTTCGCCTACAACCCCCATGAGCACCCGGAGCTCGAACGCCGCGGCGAGCTCGTCGTCTCCTACAACGTCAACAGCCTCGTCCCGGACGACGTCATCCGTCGCGCGGACATCTACCGGCCCCGCTTCCTGCGCATGACACTCGGCCACGCTCAGACGGCACCGCCCGCGTCCTGACGCGGTGTCCGGGACTGCCAGGGCGGCGGCGTGCCGGCCTCGGAGGCGCCGATCACCGCGAGGAGACCGTGCGGGCACGGTGCCGCGCTGTGGTGCCCGGCGGCCTGCGCGTGGTCGGCGCGCTCCCGCGCGATGCGCCCCAGGGCGTTCCCGGCGAGGGCCTCGCCATCGGTGTCGGCGTGCCGGTGACAGACCGTCCGGGCGGCGGCCGCGACGCGCACGGCGTCGTCGAAGCGGCCGAGCCCGGCGAGCACCCCGGCGATGCCGAGGGATTCGACGGCGGCCCCGGCGGGGTCGCCGAGTCCGTGCCGGATGTCGGCGGCGGCCATGAAGCAGGTGATCGCGTCCTCGTGCCGGCCGCTGTGGGTGTGGCAGGCGCCGAGCGCCGCGTGGATGTGCGCGTGCAGGGCGCGGGGCAGCTCGTGCGTCCCGCACAGCTCGCGGGCCCGCAGCAGTTCGGCGAGGGCGGGGGCGGTGGAGCCGGCTTCCAGCAGCAGTCCGCCGAGGACGAGGCGGACACGGGCCTCGCCGGAGTGGTCCCGGCGCTGCCGGACGGCGTGCAGGAGCGCGTTCGCGGCACGGGCCAGTTCGCGGGCGGCCTGCCCGGACCCGTACAGCAGGGCGGCGCCCAGCAGGAGTTCGCCGACCGGGCGCAGGTCGAGGCCGGGATCGGGTTCCCCGGCGCACTGGACGATCAGTTCGGCGATGCCCCGGTGTTCCACCCGTACGGGGCCCGGCGCGTCGGGGGTGTCCGGCGTGTGGAGTCCGGCGCGGCGTGCGGCGGCCGGGCCGAGGGCGGCGGCCGTGGCGGTGCGGTAGTGGCGGACGAGCCGGTCCAGCGCGCCGGTC
This sequence comes from Streptoverticillium olivoreticuli subsp. olivoreticuli, assembly GCF_003391135.1. Classification (GTDB taxonomy): domain Bacteria; phylum Actinomycetota; class Actinomycetes; order Streptomycetales; family Streptomycetaceae; genus Streptomyces; species Streptomyces blastmyceticus. The sequence goes on from NZ_CP031455.1 coordinate 1,908,079, forward strand.
CGGTCCGCGCCGAGGCCGCGGGCGAAGTCGCGCAGGAGCGTGTGGAAGCGGTAGCGCTCGGGGGCGGGGGTCTCCAGCATGGAGGCGTCCGCGAGCGATTCGGCGAGGTCCTCCGCCGCGTGGCGGGGCAGGTCGAGCACGGCGGCGACGGCGTCGACCGGCAGGTCGGGGGTGGCGGGGACGGCCAGCAGCCGGAAGGCGTGGGCCTGGGCGGGCGCCAACCGGTCGTAGCCGAGGCGGAAGGTGGTCTCCACGGCGAGGTCGCCGGTGCGCAGGACGTCGAGGCGGCGCCGGTCGTCGGCGAGGCGGTCCAGGAGTCCGGCGAGGGTCCAGTGCGGGCGGTTGACGAGCCGGGCGCCGACGATCCGGACGGCCAGGGGGAGGTGGCCGCAGGCCGCCATCAGTTCCCGCGCGGCGGTCTCCTCCGCCCGCACACGGCCCTCTCCGACGATGCCGGTGAACAGCCGGAGGGCCTCGGCGGGGCCGAGTACGCCGAGTTCGGTGGAGCGGGCCGTGGTCAGGGAGGTGAGCCGGGCGCGGCTGGTGACCAGGACGGCGCAGCCGGGTGCGCCCGGCAGCAGCGGCCGCACCTGCCGGGCGTCCCGCGCGTTGTCGAGGACGAGGAGGACCCGGCGTCCGGCGAGGACGGAGCGCAGGAGGACGGACCGTTCGGTGAGCCCGGTGGGCAGTGCCTCGCGGGAGAGGCCGAAGGCCCGGAGGAAGGAGCCGAGGATCTCCTCGGGCGGGACGGGCCGGCCGGCCTCGCCGTGCAGGTCGGCGTAGAGCTGGCCGTCGGGGAAGCGCGGGGCCAGGGAGTGGGCGAGGTGGACGGCGAGCTCGGTCTTGCCGACGCCGCCGAGGCCGCAGACGGCCACGACGGGCGTGGCGTCGGGGGCGAGGAGGGTCTCGCGCAGCGCGGCCGTCTCGGCCCGCCGCCCGACGAAGTCGGCCGATCTGGAGGGGAGTTGCCGGGGTGCGGGCGGGGGCGCGGGCTCGGCCGGCGGGGTGGCGGCCGGCTCCCCGAAGGAGTGGAGTGGCGACGCCGCGAGGTCCGCGGAGTCGGTGGGCAGGGCGAGGGCGGGGTCCGCGGCGAGGATCCGGCAGTGCAGTTCCCGCAGCTCCGGGCCGGGTTCGACGCCGAGCTCGACGACCAGGGTGCGGCGCGCGGCGGCGTACGCGTCCAGGGCCTCGGCCTGGCGTCCGGCGCGGTAGAGGGCGAGCATCCGCAGCTGGGAGACGCGCTCGCGCATCGGGTGCTCGTCGGCCAGCTCGGCGAGCTCACCGGTGATCCGGTCGTGGCGGCCGAGGTCCAGCTCGGCCGCCAGCCGGGCTTCGAGGAGTTCGAGGCGGCGCTCCGACCAGCGGGCGCGCTGCCGTTCGGCGTACGGGCCGGGGAGGCCGGGCAGCGCCTCGCCGCGCCACAGCGCGAGGGCCTGGCGCAGGGCCGTGAGGGCCTCTCCCGTACGCCCGGCGGCGCGGTGGCGGGCCGCCTCCGCCGCCAGGCGCTCGCACTCCGCGGAGTCGAGGTGCCCGGGGGCGGTCACGACGCGGTAGCCGCCGGCGTCGGGGCCGAGCGTGCCGTGCCCCAGGACCCTGCGCAGCCGGTAGGCGTAGGTGCGCACGGTGCCCAGGGCCGAGGGCGGCGGCCGGTCGCCCCAGAGGGCGTCGACGAGTTCCTCCGCCGAGACGGTCGTGCCGCCGCGCAGGAGCAGCACGGCCAGGACGCAGCGCTGCTGGCGCGCGCCCAGCGGCAGTTCCGTGCCTCCCCGCCAGGCGCGGACCGGCCCGAGGACGGTGAAACGCAACGGATCCGCGGGTTCTGCCCCACCCATGCCCAAAGCCCCTATTCGCACAAAGATTCCCTGATCACAGGGTAAGTGCCGGTGAGCGATCCGGGCGGGAGCCGTCGTGCGACGGACGGTTCCGGCCGCCCTCGCAGGGGGCGCCGTGGTGCGCGACGCCCCCTGACAAGCGGAAAGCCGCGAGACCGGGCGTGGTCTCGCGGCTTCGGGAGGGGCGCTGCGTCAGGAGGCCGGGACCGGGCCCTCCAGCTGCTCGCTGATCCACTGGATCGGCCCCTGGCCCATGCTCGGGACGTAGGTGTACGCGTCGTGCTTGCCGCCCTCGATCACCTTGACGTCGGTGTGCACCGGGCCCTTGCCGTAGGTGGCGACGAACTTCTTGACCCCGTTGATCGTGATGGGGTCCTCCCGCGTGCCGTACTGGAACGCGATGTAGACGTCCGGGCCGCCCTTGGCGATGAGGTCCTTGGCCAGCAGCTCGGGGTTGTTCTCGTCCATCTCCTTCTGGTGGCCCTTCCACAGCGGGGAGTCGGGGACGATGTCCGGGCCGGAGGCGATGGCCGCCTTGAAGCGGTCGGGGTGCTTCAGAACGGCCTTCATGCCCGCGAAGCCACCGGAGGAGGAGCCCATGAAGGCCCAGCCGTCACGCGACTTGATGGTCCGGAAGTTCTGCTTCATCAGGTCCGGGACGTCGTCGGTGAGCCAGGTGCCCATCTTCGGCTGGTTGGGAATGTCGCTGCCGTCCCAGTAGGTCCCGTTGTTCTTCGGGTTCAGCACCGGCATGGCCAGCAGGAAGGGCTTGCTCTTGCCCTCCGCGTACCACTTGGAGATGGACGACTGGAGCTTGAGGTTGGTGCCCATCCAGTAGTTGTCCGGGAAGCCGGGGCCGCCGGGCAGGGCGACGAGGACGGGGAAGCCGCTGTTCGCGAACTTGGGGTCCCCGTACTCCTTCGGGGCCCAGACCCAGACCTTGCCCGTGAAACCGGACTTCTTGCCCTCCAGGGTGGTCACGGCGATGTGCGTGCCGTCGCCCAGGGTGTTGACGTTCTTGAACTCGGCGGCGGGGCCGGTCGGCATCAGGACCTTGGAGTCCGCCGCGGGCTGGGCGCCGTTGTTCCCACCGGCCTGACCACCACTCCCGGCGGGCGCCTGCTGGCCGAAGCTGACCTTCTCACCCTTGTCGGAGAACGGCCCGATCTTGAGGTAATCGAGAACGCCTCCGGTGATCAGCCCGAGTACGGCTATGGACGCCACAACGATGGTCCATCGTTTGGCGCGGGATGCACGGCGGTGGCCCCGGGACTGGTAGGCCCCGGAAGGTGAGTGCGTCATCGCGTCGCTCCGGATGATGCTGCTGCCCCGAAGGACATGATGGTCTGTTCCGTCCTACTGGAGCGCCGAAGCCCGCCGGGGGTTCCCGCCGGAGACCGTGACCTTGGTCATTCTGCCCGACGGGCCGGAAGGTCCGGCCCGTCCGGCCCCGCGAAAGGTCAGGCGCGCCACTCCGCCGTGCGCTCGGGGGTCGCCGCCACGAGAAGCTTGCGCACCGTCTCCGCGTCCGCCGCCTCCCCGTACACCGGCGTCCCCGGCTGCTGGCGCCAGGAGTCGTCGAGACCGCCGGTGTCGACCGTGTCGAAGCCCAGGTCGTCGAGGAGGGCCCGGACGACCTGCTTGGCCTCCGGGTCGTCACCGGCCACGGGGAGCGCGACCCGGCCGGGGTCGCCCTTGGGGCGGGGGCGGTCGAGCAGGTCCTGGGCGTAGGTGCCGTTGAACGCCTTGACGACGGGACGCCCGAGGTGCCGCTCGGTCCAGCGGCTCTCCGTCAGCCCCTCCTCGATCTCGGCGATGCGGCCGTCGCGCTGCTGGGGGTAGTAGTTGCCGGTGTCGATGACGACCAGGTCCTCGGGGGCGTCGGCGAACAGCCCGGCGGGCAGGCCGGGGATGTTCTTGAGCGGGATGGTGACGATGACGACACGCGCGCCGCGCGGGGCCTGCTCGACGGTGACGGGGGTGGCGCCGGTCTCCTCGGCCAGTTCGGTGAGGGTCTGCGGGCCGCGGGAGTTCGCGACCGCCACGTCGTGGCCGACGGCGGTGAGCCGGCGGGTGAGGTTGCCGCCGATGTTGCCCGCTCCGATGATGCCGATCTTCATGTGACGCACCTTCCGTGTCGCGCTACGGGGTAGGCCGGCGGGTGTCGCGGAACTCCGGCCGTCACGGGAGTAACACGGGGCGCGTACGAAGTGTTTCCGCTTCCGGACGGGAAACTCGGGCGGAAAAAGCGCCTTGACCTCAACCTTGCTCGAGCTTCTACGGTGATCGCATCAGCGAGGCGGGCGAGGAGAAAGAGGAGCGGCTGTGACCATGAAGGAGTACACCCGGGAGGAACTGGCCGCGCAGCCGATCGGCCACTGGAGCGGCGAGGCCTACCGTGCCGTGGTCGGCCGGCTCCGCGCCGAGCTGGCCGTGGAGGAGCTCACCCAGCCGCACTGGTGGACGCTCAACCACGTCGCGGGCGCACCGGGCGCGTGGGACCGCGCGCGACTCACCGAGCGGCTGCGCCCGTTCGACGACCTCGGGATCGACTTCGAGGCGGTCTACGACGACCTGTTCGCGCGCGAGTGGATGAGGGAGGAGGCGGGGCGGCTGACGCTCACCGCCGACGGCGAGGCGGGCCGGATCCGGGCGGCGGAGCGGAACGGGCGGGCGCACGAGCAGATGCACGCGGGGATCGGGGCGGAGGAGTACGCGGCCACGGTCGATGTGCTGCGGCGGATGGTCGCCAACCTCGGTGGCGACGGCGACCTGCCGTAGGGCGTTGCCCCGGCCCTGCCGACAGGTGCAGGACCGGGGCGCGCGGTGACCGTTCCCGGCGCGGGGCCGGTTCTCAGCGGTGGGTCAGGCGGAGCGAGGCTTCGCTGTCGGGCACCAACTTCCCTTGCTCGATATGGCTCGTGAGGGCCTCGCCCACGCCCTTGATCTTGTGGATGCCGTTGGCGGGCAGCCGCTTCGGTGCGTCGCTCAGCCGGGCCAGCTGGGACACGGGGTCGTCCGCGTGGGCGGTGGGGGCGAGGGCCAGCGCCGAGGCGGCGAGTACGAGAACTGCGGAAATGCGCTTCATGTCCTGGTAAACGGATATTCCTGCGGCAGGTCACTGCCCCACGGCCGCGAGCACCGGACGGGCTGAAGCGCGCGTGCGGTCCGCACCGCCGGACCCGTCCGGCTGTCGACGGCGCGTCAGATCCCATGGCGACCGCCCGTGCGAAGCTGTGGTCAACAGTTCGGGCAGGGGGCAGTGATGAGTGATTCGGGCAGGTCGGGCACGGCCGGCAGGGAGGCGGCGGGGAGTCTGCGGCCACTCGGCCTGGTGGACTTCCGGGGATCGGGCGGCGCTCCCGCGCTGCTGTCGTATCCGCCGGGCGCCGTGGTCGTCGTGTCGGGCCTGCCCGGCAGCGGCAAGAGCACCCTGCTGCGCCGCTGGTCGGCGGCCGCCACCGCGGTGGATCCGCGCGATGTCCACGAGGCGTGCGAGGCGGTGATGCCCGCAGCCCTGCCGTACGCGGTCTACCGGCCGTGGGCACGGCTGGAGCACGTCCGGTGGCTGCGCGCGGCGGTGCGCACCGGGGACCCGGTGCTGGTGCACGACTGCGGCAGTCGCCCGTGGTTGCGGCGGTGGCTCGCCCGGACCGCCGGACGGCGGGGCCGCGAGCTGCATCTGGTGCTGCTGGACGTCGGGGCGGCCGAGGCGCTGGCGGGCCAGGACGCCCGGGGCCGGTGGGCTCCGGGCCGGGTCTTCGCCCGGCACGACCGGCGGCTCGGCCTGCTGCTGCGGGCGCTGTCCGGCCCCGGCGGGGCGGGCGCCGTCCCGGAGGCGGCCTCGGTCGTCCTGCTCGACCGGGCGTCGCGGCAGCTGGTGGCGGCGGTGGAGTTCCGCCCTGCCGCCCCGGGCGTTCCCGGACCGCGGACGGCACCCGCCCCGGCACCCGCGCTCCGGGAGGGCGCGTAAGACTTTCGTCATCGGCGTCCCGGATCGCATCCGCCGCCGTGGCCCGTTGGAACCACTGACAGCACATGGCTTCAGGAGGACGAGATGGGACGCGTACGACGGATGCTCGGCAGGCCGGTCGTGGTGGGGTTGCTGGTGGCCGGGCTGGTGGCGGTCGGCGCGGGGGTGGTCTGGTTCCAGCCGTGGAAGCTGTGGGTGGACACCACGGTGCGGGAGACCGTGCCCGCGGCGGCGGACGGGCCGGGCCGCGGCCCGCGGACCCTGGCCGTGGGCGAGCTGATCAGCCATGAGCACAGCACGAGCGGCACGGTGCGGATCCTCGAACTGCCCGACGGCACCCGCACCTTGCGGCTGGAGAACCTCGACACCAGCAACGGCCCGGACCTGCGCGTCCTGATCACCGACGCCCCGGTGAAGGAGGGCCGGGCCGGCTGGTACGTCTTCGACGACGGGGCCCACCGCAGCCTCGGCTCGCTCAAGGGCAACAAGGGCGACCAGAACTACGCCCTGCCCGCCGGTCTGGACCTCGACCGGTTCACGAGCGTCAGCATCTGGTGCGACCGCTTCGACGTCTCGTTCGGCGCCGCCGGGCTCACCCGCGTCTGACACGTGGCCCGGCGGCGTCGGTCATCGGTCAGGAGCCCACGACCACGGTAGTGGCGGCGACCGGGGCGGTGCCCGATATCGAGCAGGCGACGGTGATGCCGAAGACGTGCACGGTGGCGGCGCCGGGCGAGAACGTCGCGGATCCCGCGCTGTCCAGCTGGGCCGACGCCTTGCCGCCGGTCACCGTGACCGGGGTGCCGCTCGGGATCGTGTCGGCGTTGCCGAAGCCGGTGGCGGTGACGCTGCCCGTCGCCACGCCGCCGAGGTCGAGGGTCAGCTCCCCGCTCACGCTGCCCGCCGGGAGGTCGATGGGGGCGGTGAGGGTCGTGATCACATCGACGGTGAGGTCCGCGGTGCCGCCCTGCTGGACACTGGCCGGAGCCGTCACGGCGATGCTCAGGGACTGGACGCCGCTGGGGGCGCCCGGTCCGGTGCAGGTGTACTGGACGGCGACGGTGTCGGCCAGGGCGGGCGGTGCGGCGAGCCCGACGCCGACGCCCGCGAGGACGACGGCCATGGCCGCCCCGGTGATCGTCCGGGTGCGGCCGGGGGGTCTCTTGGTCGTACGCATCGTGTGCTTCCTTCCTGTCCGGGGTGGGGGTTGCCGGACGGACACGAAAAGCCGAGTGACGTGTACGCGTCATGGGTCCCACGACCTGACCGAGAAGTCAACAGACGGAACGGAGAGCCAACCGGTCGGTTTTCCGCCCTGCCCCAGGCACACAGAAGGCCGGGCTGCCTCTCCCGCGGCCCGGCCTTCTGTCGACAGGTCAGCGCCGAAGGGCCTGCCCGTCGCCATCTGCGGCCGCCAGCGCCTGCGCCTTGTGCGCCTCCCAGATCCGGCCGCCGCGGTCCGGGGCGGTGTCGAGCCGGCCCAGGACACCGGGCACGGCGATGCTCGGCAGGAAGCAGTCGTAGAGCATCGCGATACGGTCCTCCAGCGTGTCGCCGTCGCTGACCGCCGCCGTGGCGACGATCTCCACACCGGTCCACGCGCTCACGAACAGCATCGAGATCTGCCGCGGGTCGACGTGCGGCAGCAGCTCGCCCCGCTCCTTGGCCACGGTCAGCATCTCGGCGAGATAGTCGATCCAGCCCGCCCACGACGTACCGAACAGCTCCCGCGCCCTGCGGTCGGCGGACAGCCGGATCGGGGCACTGAGCAGCGGCTCCCGCGGCAGCCGGTGGGCGAGCACCATCCCCACGTCCACCCACTCCTGGAGCTTGGACTCCTGCGGTATGACGCCCTCGGTGGTGATCGCCGCGTCGAGCACCCCGCGCGCCAGCTCCTCCTTGGACGCGAAGTGGAAGTACAGCGCGCCCTTGGTCACGCCCGCCCGTGAGAGGATCTCCGCGATCGTCGCGGACTCGTACCCGAACTCGTCGAAGACGGCGCCGGCCGCTTCCAGGATCGTGCGGCGGGTCTGGATCGCCCGCGCCTGCTTCGCCACGAGGGCACCTCCTGTGTCGGACGAAGATCAAACCGGCCAGTTCGTATCTTATAATCGGCCGTTGAACCGCCCGGCGCCGTCCCTGGACGCTATCGCGTACGGGAACCGGCCCGGTGACGGGCGACCGCCCGAGTGGCGCGACGGCCGATGGGGTGTCCGGGGTGGTGGTGAGGGGGAAGGGGCACAGGGTGCCCGCGCTCTCCGACCCTCTGACGACACTGGTGCGGCGCGGCCGGGAACCGGCGGTCGTGCAGACGGTGCGCTCCACGCTGGCCGCGGTGATCTCCTATGTCGTGGCCCTGTGGCTCAGCCGGGAACCGGCGCCGCTGACCGCGCCGCTGACCGCGCTGCTGGTGGTGCAGGTGACGCTGTACGCCACGCTGACCACCGGCATCCGCAGGGTGAACTCGGTGGTGGCGGGCGTGCTCATCGCCATCGGCTTCAGCGTGCTCGTGGGGCTGACGTGGTGGAGCCTCGGGCTGATCATCCTGGCGTCGCTGGTCATCGGCCGGTTCGTGCGGGTGGGGGAGTTCGTTCCCGAGGTGGCGATCAGCGCGATGCTCGTGCTCGGCGTCACCCGGGTCGCGGAGACCTCCTGGGACCGGGTGCTGGAGACACTCATCGGCGCGGTCGTGGGGATGCTGTTCAACGTCCTGTTCGTGCCGCCGGTGTGGGTGCAGCCGGCCGGGGAGGCCATCGAGGACCTGGCGGGCCGGATGCGCCGGCTGCTCCAGGACATCGGCGGCGAGATCAGCGGTCACACCTCCGTCGCCCAGGCGGCGGCCCGGCTGCACGAGGCACGGAAGCTGGACCACGACATCGTCGAGGTCGACGCCGCCCTGCGGCAGGCGGAGGACAGCCTGCGGCTCAACCCCCGTGTACGGGAGGGCCTGCTGTTCCGGGTGGTGCTGCGGACGGGGCTGGACGCGCTGGAGATCTCGGCGGTGGTGCTGCGGGTCACCGCCAGGACGCTGACCGACCTGGCCAAGGAGCGCACCGACGAGCCGCTGTTCCCACAGGACGTGGCGGCGGCGCTGGAGGAGGTCTTCGACCGGCTCGCGCGGGCGGTGGAGAGCTTCGCGGTGGTCATCACCACCCAGGTGACGGCGAACGCGCAGGACGCGGAGGCCCGGCTTGGCCAGGCGCTGACCGCCGGGCGCGCCGCCCGCGACCGGGCGGCCGACCTGCTGCTCGACAAGGTCCTGGAGCATCCGCGCCAGTGGCAGCTGCACGGAGCGCTGCTGACCGAGGTCGACCGGATCCTGGACGAGCTGGACGTGGAGAAGCGGTCGCAGCGCCTGGTGGAGGAGCTCGACCGCCGTTCGCAGGAGCAGCGCGAACGCCATCCGGTGCTGGAAAGCCTCAAGCGCCGCCTGCGCAGCAGCCGTTCCGGCCGCCGCAGCACCCTGGGCTGAGCCGCCGCCGGGCGCGGCGCGGGGAATACGGGCGACATTGCGCGAAGTTGGCGTGACCATACGGACCGTAACGGTCAACTATGGCCCAGGACCTGGCAGGAGGCGTCGTGACGATCTACGATCGCACCGGCCGTGGCACAAGCGCGAAGGGGCTCGTGATGCTGCCAGTGACTGTCCGGGGGAAGAGGCAGCGAGGGAGCCGCACCGTGCGCACGCCCGGCCGCCGTTCTCTCGCGGTGGCACCGTGACGCGCCGCGGCTACCGGGTTCTGTGTCCCCCCGTCCCGACCCTTCCTGGAGAGCCGACCGAGATGCACTGGAGGCGTCTGCGCCGTCGATGTCAGCAGGTCATCGGCGGCATTCCGATCCCCGACCCGTTCTCCGCCCAGGAGCTGTGCGCCCGGCTGGCGGTCGAGCGCGACCGGCCGCTGCGGCTGCTCGCGCTGCCCACCCCGACGGTTCCCGGCACTCCGTCAGGACTGCTGCTGGCGGTGGACACGGAGGACTTCATCCTCTACGACGCGCAGACCAGTCCCCTGCACCAGGAGCACATCATCGTGCACGAGATCGGGCACCTGGTCTGCAACCACCGCTCGGCGGTGGACGACCGGGAGCTCCACCGCCACCTCGACATCGGCGACCCGCGGTCCGTCCGGCAGGTGCTGGCCCGCATCCGCTACGGCGACGAACAGGAGCAGGAGGCGGAGATGATCGCCACCCTGATCCTGGAGGCCGCCGGCCGGGTCCCCGCGCCGACGCTGCTGTCGGGGATGCTGGGCGGGCTGGAATCGGCCATGGGGCTGCGGACGGGTCATCGTACGGGGGCGTCGTGTTCCGCTGGTTAGACCAGCCGTGGGTGGAGAACGGCGGCATCGTCGCGCTGTGGGCGGTGGCGGTCGTCCGGGCTCCGCAGGGCATCCGGCACCGTGAGCAGCGGCCGTTGTGGTTCGCGATCGTGATGATCGCGCTGGCGATGTCGATGCATCTGGACCCGGTCACCGCCGTGCTGTCGCGGCTGATCGCGGACGCGCACTGGATCGACCTGTCCACGCATCTGTTCAGCATCGTCGACGCGGCCGCGGTGCTGTGGTTCATCTTCGGCGCGGCGAGCAGACAGCGCCGTACGGCACCGGTGTTCGGCGCGGCGCTCGCGGTGATGGTGACGCTGGTGCTGCTGGACCTCGGCGGGCCGGCGCACGCCCGCAACCAGATCGCCCCGTCGCGGGACATCGCGAGCGTGCCGGACGCCTACTGGTGGGTGTTCTTCGCCTTCCACCTGACCGCCGACACCACGTGCGGCATCGTGTGCTGGAGCTACGGCCGCAGACCGGGCACGCCACGGCTGCTGCGCCTCGGGCTGCGGCTGTTCGGCACGGGCATCCTGCTGGCGTCCCTGCTGTGGGTGCTGAAGCTGTTCTACCTGCAGACGCGTTCCACGGCCTTCGCCCCGCTGTTCTCGCCGGTGACCGGCGTGGAGGCGGCGTTCATGGCGGTCGGGGCGGCGCTGCCCGTACTGGCCCGGACCCGGGACCACCTGCGGGACCGCAGGTCGTACCGCGGGCTGGACCGGCTGTGGCAGGACCTGACGTCGACCACGCCGGACGTGGTGCTGCGGCCGGGCAACCGGCTGGGCGCGGCGGCGGTGCCGCTCCAGCTGCTGCTCTACCGCAGGGTCATCGAGATCAGGGACGCGATGATCGTGCTGCGGAACTACGTGCCGCCCTCGACCCTCGGCGTCGTCCGTACACACGTCGCGGGCCAGGGCGTGCCCGAGCCCCTGGTCGACGCGCACGTGACGGCGTGCTGGCTGGCCGCGGCCCTGCACGCCAAGCGCTCCGGGCTGGACCCGCAGGCGCAGACGGCCAATCTGGCGGGCCCCGGGGCACAGGATCTCGCGGAGGAGATCGGCAGCCTGCTCGAGGTCGCGTCGGCGTACCGGTCACCGGCCGTGCACGCCTACCGGGCCTCACTGGGCGGCCCGGCCTGATCCGGTTCCCGCCCCGTCCCTCTCTCCGTCTCTCCGTCTCTCCGTCTCTCGACAAAGGAAAAGCACTGTGCTCATCTCTTTCACGCTGACGCCGCTGGGCGTCGGGGAGTCCTTCCCGGAACACATCGCGGACGCGGTGAAGATCATTCGCGAGTCGGGGCTGCCGACCCGCTCCAATGCGATGTCCACGATGATCGAGGGCGAGTGGGACGAGGTGATGGACGTCGTCAAGCGCGCCACCGAGGCCGTCGCCGCCAGGGCGCCGCGGGTCCAGCTCGTCCTCCAGGCCGATCTGTGGCCGGGGATGGAGCGCCCGCTCGACGGCAAGGTCGAGCTCATGGAGCGGCACGTGCCGGACGGCTACGCCGCGGGGTGACGTCCAGCGTGGCGGCGTTGGGCCATCCGTGTTGCGATGGAGGAAGTGGAGGGCCCTCCGGCCGGTCTGTTCACGGCCCGGGGCCCAAGGGGCCGCCGGACGCGGCCCGGCACACACCGTCGTCGTGCGCGCAAGTCAGGAGCGATCATGGCTATGAGAAAGCAGCTCAAGGCCCGCGAGATCATGTCCGCGGGCGTGCAGTGTGTCGACGAGCAGCAGTCGCTGGCCGACGCGGCGGAGATGATGCGCGACCTGGCGGTCGGCTGCCTGCCCATCTGCGGCTCCGACAACCGCCTCAAGGGCCTGATCACCGATCGGGACATCGTCGTCAAGTGTGTGGCGGAGGGCCATGACCCGGCAGGCATGAAGGCCGGTGAGCTGGGCTCGCAGCTGCACTGGATCGACGCCGAGGCGGACGCCACCGAGGCGCTGGAGACCATGGAACGGCACCAGATCAAGCGTCTCCCGGTCATCGACGTCCGCAACGACCACCGCCTGGTCGGCATGATCACGGAGGCGAACCTCGCGAAGAACCTCAGCGACGAGCAGATCGCGGAGTTCGCGGCGAGGGTCTACGCGGCCGCCCACTGACCCGTCCCTGACGGGCTTTCGGCTGATCGGCCGACAGGGCGTCACCCCCGTACCGGACGGCCCATCAGCTGCCGAAAATGTGACTGGCATCCCGTCAAGGGGCCGTAAACACAGGTGGAATGGAGGGTGGGCGGGGTTTCTGACGGAGGGAAAGACGGTGCGGGAAGCGGCCGCGGGACACCCCCTTGGCCGCTGTCCGATTGCGGGGTCCCGGAGGCGGCCGCAAGGTGATCGTGAAGATCCCTCCGCTCCAAGGAGTACGTCAATGCCCGCTCCTCGCACCACCGGCCTCGTCCTCGTCAGCGCAGCGTGCGGCACCGTCGCCCTCGTCATGACGACCACTCTGGCGACGCCCGCACCCGCGGCTCCCCCGCACATCACCAAGGCCGCGGTCACCGCGCCTGTCGTACCGGCGGCGCCCGCCGCACATACCGCATCCGCCGTTCCGGCACCCGACGCGCTGCGGCGGGCCGCCGCGGACGGCATGAAGGCCATCGACACCAACGTCGTCACGGCGGCGGCCAACACGGCCGCGCAGAGCTGTGACGCGGCGCAGCCGGCGCCCCAGAAGGACATCCGCAACTGTGCCGCCGTCAAGCAGCAACTGGCCGCGCTCACCACGGCACGGGCCGCGCTCCAGAAGCAGTCGACGGCCGCGGCACCCGACGTCAACGCCATCGCGGGGGCGACGACCGAGGCCGTCGGGGCGACGGCGCAGCTCGCCAAGGACGACATCGGCATCGCCCCGGACACGCGCAACGTGAACGGGATGCACTTCGGCGGTGGCCTGCTGACCGTGGCGACCCGACTCGTCGGCGGCCTCGTCGGCGCCCTCAGCCCCTTGGCCAACGGCCTGTCGTTCCTGGTCAGAGGCCTCCTCGAAACCCTGCTCTGACCGCCGACCCGGAAGCGGCGGCCCCGTACGGCTGGACCCGACGGGACAGCGACGGGGCCGCCCCGGCCCTCACACCCGGTCAGTGCCCGCCGGTGCGCTCCGGCTTGGCCTCGCTGGGCCGCACGATGACGTGCCCCTGCCCCTCCAGCTTCAGCTGGACCGCCTCGCCCGATCCCCCGCGCAGCATGGAGCCGAGGCTCTGCGAGCGGTGGAGGGAGGTGTGCAGGTCGTTGGTCCAGCCGACGACGGCGTCGGTGTCGACGAAGACCGGGGCGCCGGGGGCGACGGGGATGACGATGGGGTTGCCCTCGCAGATGACGCCCAGCTTGCCGTGGCCGGTAAAGACGGAGTTGAAGATTCCGCCGCCGGTCATGCCCGCGCCCTTCACGACCTTGATTTCGTAGGAGAGGGTGGGGTCAAAACAGAGGACGTTACGTCCGTTGATGGTGAGGCTCTGCCCCGGCGTGATGTCCGCGATGAAGCAGTTGGCGGCCTCGTGCGCGAACCACACGTCGCCCTGCCCCTTCACGGTCATCAGCGCGAGGCCCTCGCCGGTCATGGCGCGCTTGAGGAACTTCCCCACGCCCTGACCGAGCTTCTCGAACTGGAGGTTGCCGCGGAAGGCGACCATCGCTCCCTGGCGCGCGTAACACTCGCCCTGGACGACGTACTTGATCGACTTGGCGTTCTGGAGGGTCATGCCCGGCGCGGTGGCGGGCATGACCATGTTCTCGGCGGCGAAGAGGTCGCTGTGCATGAGGAGCATGATCCACGGCAGCCCGCCGATCGGCAAAAAGCGGCCCCACCAGGGAGGACGGGGCCGGCGGTCAGCCCATGCCCATCCGGTCGAGCCAGGCCAGTTGGATGGATTCGAGGATGCGCATGTTCACCCGGGTGGGGTCGCCGCTGAAGCCGCTCAGCCCGGCGACCCGGTCCCGGAGGTCCAGGAAGTCGACCTTCAGGGGCTCCACGGCGGGGTGCTTCTCGGCGAGACCCGCGGCGATCCGATCGATGTCAGTCCACTGCATGGGCCGAGTGTGTCCCACGCGGCCCGCTGGGTCCAGGCCACCACCCGCCGCTCTTCCCGCCCACCCGGCGCGGCGGAAGGCCGACGCCTCAGCGGGCGGCCGCGGGCGGCGCGCCCTGGAGGGTGCGCAGGTGCGTGCGGACGTGGTCGGCGGCGCCCGCGCCACCGGGCACCCGCTCCCACAGGGCGAGCAGTTCGGCGGCCAGGCCGGGCGCCTGCTCACCGCTGTGCTGCCAGCAGTAGTGCGCCCGCTTCACCGCGGCGACCGCCTCGGCGTCCCCGGCCCCGCCGCGCTCCAGCCGCGCGTGCGCGGCCGACATCCACAGCTCCGCCGCCCGGCCGTGATCACCCGCCAGCCGGGCCAGGTCGGCCCGCACTTCCGTCCAGAGCCCCGCTTCCGGGCTGTGCGGACCGTACTGACGCAGCGCCTGCTGCTCCCACGCCGCGGCCATCGCGGCCGCCTCGTTGTGCCGCCCGGCGCGGGCGGAGGCGAGGATCCCGGCCAGCAGGTCGTCCTGCACGGGCACCGCAGGGGCGGGGGCGGGCACGGCGTCGGCGGGCGCGGCCGGTGAGGGCTCGGCCCGGGGCGCCGGCACGGCGTCGCGCACCGGCGCCGCCGCGGGTACGGGATCGGGGTGGGACGAACGGGCCCGGTGGGCGGCGTTGTTCAGGACCGGTCCCGGCGCGCCGTAGGCCAGAGGCAGCACTTGGCCGGCCGGCCCCGGCTCGGCGAGCGCCCATTGGTGCACCGCCGCCACGTCCACGGCGGGCCCCGCGCCCGGACTGCCCGCGCGCAGCGCGCCGAGGAAGCCTCGGGTGTACGGTCCCGCCTCCTGCGCGGGTGCGGGCGGAGCGGGGGTGACGGCACCGAACAGCGCGATGCCTTCGGACAGTTGCCCGCTCTCCGCGGCGGACACGACCTTCGGCCAGGTGGCCGCGTCGGCCTCGACATCGGCGACCAGCAGCGCCGGACCCGCGTGCGCGCCGAGTGTGCGCGTCAGCCATGACCACGGCAGTCCCGTATAGCGGACGTTCCCGGGGGTGCTGCCCGACAGGGCGAGGTGCACTTCACCGCCGCCACGGCGCGAGGAGGACGCCATCAGGCGCCCGGTCACCCACACCAGCAGCGGGCCGGGGCCCGCGGCGGCGTGCTGGAGATAGGCGAGCACGCTCTGCTGTCCGGCCGCGCCGGGGAGTTGGACGACGTCGACCGCGTCCGCCGCCACCAGCCCCCGTGGATCCGCCCCCACCACTGCGTGCAATGTCGGATTCGGCACCGCACCACGACGCCGGTCAGGCGTGCCGTCCAGCAACAGCACACAACCCCGACTCGGGTGATTCACAGCCCACATCCCTCCGGCCTGCCAGTGCATCGACCGCGCTCCCCCAGCCGCACCCCCGCCACCCCGGGCGGCACGGGGAGGCAACAGCAACTGTAGAGGCCATGGCCCCCGTCGGGGGCGGGATGCCCCACGGCCACCGCGCCCGGGACGCGCCCAAATCCGGCCCCTGCTACCGGAATCGGTGCGATCCGGGCGCGACGGCCGCAGCCAGGAGGGGCGGCGGCGCCGCGCGCCGCCGCCCCCGCCCGAACCGCGTCAGCCCATCGCGGCCCGGACGGTCGGACTGTCGTCCAGCGCGGTGCGGTTGATGTCCCGGCAGAGCGGGACGGCGCCGTTGCTGGTGACGTACGACGCGTGCACCCAGGTGGGGCGGTCCTTCAGCTGGTACCACACGTTGTTGCCGCCGACCTCCTGTGCGCGGACCTTGCAGCGCAGTGCGGCCTTGGTCCCGCGGGCGAGGGTGGACCGTACCGCGGAGTCGGTGCTGGGGTAAGCACGCTCGTTGAGGCCCGTCGTGCTGCTGACGGTGCCGTACGGCTTGCCCGGTACCGGGACCGGCGCCGACGCCTGTACGGGCGTGGCGGCCAGCATCCCCCCGGCCAGCACGGCCACCGAGAATGCCACGCCACGGGCCACGAGTGTCTGGGTCATAAACAGCTCCCTGTTGTCCGGAGTGGATAACGCACTGCCCAATTTCCCACCCCTCAAGCAGCAGTAAACCGGAATAAACACAGACAAACCCATCCAGACCTCATGGTCGCCCGGACCGCGCCCCTCCGCCCCGCTCCCGCCGGGCGCCCGGCTCAGCCGCCGGGCTCGGCCGGCGGCGCCCCCTTGCGGGCGCGGCTGGGCTGGACCCGCTTCGGCTCGCCCCTCATCTTGGGGTGCTCCGGCGGATACGGCAGATCGCCCAGGCCGTGGTCGCGTTCGTCGCGGTCCGCGAGCTCCAGCGCCGCCTCCAGGCCGCAGGGCCGGTCCTCCATGCCCGCGTGCACGTCCCCCACGTCCGCGTAACGGGCCGGCATGCTGCCGAGGTCGAAGTCCTCCGGCACGGCGCTCGGCACCTCCTCCCACAGGAGGGGCGCGGACACCGGGGCGTGCGGACGGGGCCGTACGGAATAGGCGCTGGCGATGGTGCGGTCGCGCGCGGTCTGGTTGTAGTCGACGAACACCTTCTCCCCGCGCTCCTCCTTCCACCACTTCGTGGTGACGGTCAGCGGTGTCCGGCGTTCCAGCTCACGGGCGACGGCGATGGCCGCGCGCCGCACCTGGACGAACGTCCACCGGGGCAGGATCGGCACGAACACGTGCAGGCCCCGCCCGCCGGAGGTCTTCGGCCAGCCGAAGAGCCCCAGCTCCTCCAGCACGCCGCGCAGATCGAGGGCGGCCCGTACCGCGTCCGCGTACGACGTGCCGGGCTGCGGGTCCAGATCGATGCGCAGCTCGTCGGGGTGGTCGGTGTCGCCGCGCCGCACCGGCCAGGGGTGGAAGGTGAGGCACCCCAGGTTCGCCGCCCACACCACGGCCGCGACCTCGCCGGGACACAGCTCGTCGGCGTAACGGCCGCTGGGGAAGGCGATCCGGCCGGTGGGGATCCAGTCGGGGAGGTTGCGCGGCGCACGCTTCTGGAAGAACGACTCGCCGTCGACCCCGTCCGGATAGCGCTCCAGCGTCGTCGGCCGGTCCCGGAGCGCGCGGACGATTCCGTCCCCGACGGCGAGGTAATAGCGGGCCACGTCGTATTTGGTGAAACCGCGCTCCGGGAAATACACCTTGTCCGGGTTCGACAGCCGCACGACCCGTTCACCGATGGTGAGTTCCATTGCCTCGCCCATGCCCTCACGCTAAGCGCGCCCCCGGCGCACCACAACACACCGCGTCCGCTTCCGCGTACCCGGCCGCGAGGGGCCGACGGGCGCGGGGATCCACGAGCCCGCACAATCGCCGTCATGGAACTCCCCGTCATGCCGCCGCTGCGGCCGATGCTGGCGAAGACGGCGTCGGCCATTCCGCCCGGCATGCAGTACGAGGCGAAATGGGACGGCTTCCGGGCCGTCGTGTTCCGCGACGGCGACTCCATCGAACTGGGCAGCCGTACCACCAAGCCGCTGACCCGCTATTTCCCCGAGGTCGTCCGCACGCTGCTCGCGCAACTCCCGCCGCGCTGCGTCGTGGACGGCGAGATCGTCATCGCCCGGGGCGGCCGCCTGGACTTCGACGCCCTGCTCGAACGCATTCACCCGGCCGCTTCTCGCGTCACCCACTTGGCCGAGGTCACCCCGGCGAGCTTCGTCGCCTTCGACCTGCTCGCCCTCGGCGACGACTCGCTGCTCGACACCCCGCAGCACGCCCGCCGCGAGGCGCTCGCCGCCGCGCTCCGCGGCGCCTCGGCGCCGCTGCACCTCGCGCCGGTGACCCATGACCCGGCCGTCGCCCAGGCGTGGTTCGAGCAGTTCGAAGGGGCCGGTCTGGACGGTGTGATCGCCAAACCGCCGGACCTCCCTTACCGGCCCGGCGAACGCGTCATGATCAAGGTCAAGCACGAGCGGACCGCCGACTGCGTGGTCGCGGGCCTGCGGCTGCACAAGAGCGGTCCCGTCGTCGGCTCCCTGCTGCTGGGGCTGTACGACGCGACGGGCCGGCTCCAGCACGTCGGCGTGTGCGCGGCGTTCCCCATGCGCCGCCGCCAGGAGCTGATGACCGAGCTGGAACCGCTGCGCATGGAAAGCGCCGAGGGCCACCCCTGGCAGCAGTGGACCGACCCGCAGGCGCAGGCCACAGGGAGGCTGCCCGGCGGCCCGTCCCGGTGGACCGGGACCAAGGACCTCTCCTGGCTCCCGCTGCGTCCGGAGCGGGTCTGCGAGGTCGCCTACGACCACCTCCAGGGGGACCGCTTCCGCCACACCACCCAGTTCCGCCGCTGGCGTCCCGACCGGGAACCCGGACAGTGCACGTACGCACAGCTGGAGGAGACGGTCCGCTTCGACCTCGCCGACGTCCTCGGCGGCTGATCACGCGGCCGTACGGGCTGGTGGCGGGTCAGTCCTGTGCGCGCTGGGTGACCTCGGCGTTCGTACGGTCGCCGAGGAACTCGTACCAGCGGCGCCGCAGGCATACGTAGCGGGTGTCCGCCTCCACCAGCTGGAGGAACGCGGCGACCGCCTCGACCAGCCGCTCGTGGAGCCCGCTGTCGGTGAGGTCCCCGCTGTCGGTGAAGCCCTCGTGCGCCTGGGCGAGGCTGAACATGTCGGGGTAGACGCGGGTGCCGAGGTGTTCGAGCGGCACGCGCAGGGCCCACAGGCCGCGGTTGCCGCCGACGAGAGAGGGCGACGCCGAGACCAGCAGCGCGTGCTTGTCCTTGAACGGCTGCGGCCGGATCCGGGACACCCAGTCGATGGCGTTCTTGAGCCCGCCAGGGACCGAGGCGTTGTACTCCGGTGAGGCGATCACGACCGCGTCACTGAGCCTCAGCCGCTCGCTCAGCGCCAGCGCCCCGGGAGGCAGACCCTCGGCGGCCTCGATGTCGCCGTCGTACACCGGCATGGCGAACTCCCCCAGATGGGCGAGGCCCACGGTGGCCCCGGCCTCCTGGACCAGCCGGGCCACCAGCGCGGCCAGACGGGCGTTGAGCGAGCCGGCCCGGAGCGAGGCGCCGAGGACCAGTACGCGCATCGGCGGGGGCGAAGCGTCGGTGACCATACGAGCCCTCCTCATGGTGATCCCGCGTCCAGCGTCCGCTCTTTCACCCCGCTCCGCACGCCCACCGGGCTGCGCTCACCCACCCGGCCACCCACCCCCGCCGACTCCACACCACCCTCATCCCTCACCACCGGCACCGCACCACCCCCCACACCACCCCGCAGGCGGCCCACCCACCAAAAACACAACGGACCCAACGCCGTCACCAACGCCAACCCCGCCCACACCCGCATCACCACAAAATCATGACCCCACACCACCGACGCCACCAGACACAGACCAAACACACACGCCCACCCCACATGCGTCCGAAACGTCCCCACACAATCCCCCGACACCGCACCCCCCTTCGGCGTCACCACAAAACCCGACCGCCGCCGCAACAACGCCTGCCCCAACGCCCGCGCATACAACGGAGCCGACACCGCCGACATCACCATCCCCGCCACACCCGACGACCCCACCGGCTCATGCGGCGACACATTATGACGACGATTCACCACATACAACACCACCTGCAACACCAAAGCATCCCCATACAACATCAACCACACCGGCCACGACACCCCCAACCCCGCAGCCCCCAACCCCAAAAACAACACACACGACACCCCACCCAACACCCACGTCAACGCAGCCATCGGGTAATACGCAACCAACAACCCATAATTCCACAACCGCCCCCACGACAACCCCCACACCGCCCCACCGAACTGACACAACAACGTCTCAAAAGTCCCCCGCGACCACCGCAACTGCTGCGAAAAAAAATCCGTCCACGACGACGGCCCCTCCCCCACCGCCAACACATCCGGCGTATACACAGAACACCACCGACCACCCGTCACCGGATTCCGCCGCCGATGAATCTCCAACCCCGTCGCCATATCCTCCGTAATCGAATCGAACAACCCCCCGATCTGCCGCAGCACACTAATCCGCACACAATTCGAAGTCCCCACGAACATCGCCGACCCATAACGATTCCCCGCCCGCTGCACCAACGCATGAAACAAAAACTGCTGCGACTCCGCCCCCTTCGTCACCCCCGACACATAATTCCCGTACACCTGCGGCCCCACCACAAACGCCACATCCGGATCCCGGAAATACCCGAGCATCCGCTCCAGAAAATTCGGCAACGGCACATGATCCGTATCCACACACGCCAAAAAATCATAACCATCACCATGCGCATCCAACCACGCATTGTAATTACCATGCTTCGTCCGCGCCCGAAAACGACCCGACGGACGATTCCACCGCGCCACCCCCTTACGCGAAAAATGCCGCACCCCCAACCGCGCACACAACGCCCGCGCCCCCGGATCATCCCCCTCATCCAGCAACCACACATCCACCACCCCCTCATACCCCACCCGCACCGCCCCCTCCAACGTCGCCTCCACCATCGACAACGGCTCCTTCCCCGGCACAAAACTCGTACAGAAAGCCACCCGCCACCCCGGCTGCACCCGCACCGGCACCGGATCCCGCGCCACCCACGACGCATGCGCCACCGACACCACATTCACCACACGAAAAACCTCAACCAACCCCACCGACACCAACATCAACCCATCCACCCACCCCAACCACCCACCCCGCACCACCCAATGCACCGGCCACAACAACCACACCAACAAAACCAACGACACCAACGGCGCCCCACACACCAAAAACAACAAACCCCCCACCCCACCCCCCTCCCGCAACCTCCGAAACCCCACCCGGAACACCCCCACCGGCGGATCCACCACCACCCCCGCCAACTCACTAAAACCCACATAGTCATAACCACCCCCACCCCCGGCACCCCCAACACCACCCACACCCCCCGACACCACACCCGCCGGCCCCGGCACCCACACACCACCCACCACAACCACCACCCACTCCCCCCACCGAACCAACCACCACAACCAGCCCAAAAAACCTAACCACCCATCAAGTGATTTATGTGACCATCACACTCATTGCGCACTCATAAACCACCCGTACAGCCCCACTTCGTGGTTACTCGGAGGCGCCTCCCGCGTTGTACCTCTCGCCGCATGCCGTTCGATCCGCGCTTCAGGGAGTGCGGGCGGCGCCCGCCGAGACAAGGACGAAACTCACGAATGATGATCAACCGCACTCTCAACCGCTTCGCGGCCGCCGCCGCGCTGGCCGCCGCGCTCGGCGCCGGCTCCGTCTCGGGCGCCTTCGCGCAGGGGGCGGCGGGGCCTCACCCGGGGCCCTCCGGCACGGTGGTCAAGGCCGGGCGCCAACTGGACGACGACGGCTGGCACGGTGACGGACTGTGGCTCGACGCCGCGGAGAACAGGAAGGTCGACGACTTCCTCTCCCACGCCCAGCGGGCCGAGCAGTCGATCAGCCCCGAGATGAGGGCGGTCGCCCAGGTCAGCCACGCCACCCTGATCGGCTTCGACCAGCGGCTGAAGTCCCCGGACTCGCTCAAGCGCAAGGTCGCCACGTCACTGCAGGCCGAACCCGGTCAGACCGTCGACGCGGCTCTCGCCAGGATCAGCGACTCGATCCGCTACACGCTGGAGTGGCCGGACGGCCGGTACACCCAAGGTGTCGCCGCGGCCTCGTCGATGCTGGCGAGCTGGGGCAACGACAGCACCAAATGGTCCAACACCTGGGGCCGCAGGAACGGCTACAAGGGGATCAACTCCGCCTGGCGCGATATCCGGTCGGGGCACGTCTTCGAGGTCCAGTTCCACACCCCGTCGAGCAAGTGGGCGCAGGAAGTGACCCACAAGCTCTACGAGGAGCAGCGGCTTCCCAGCACTCCCCCCACTCGCGCGAAGGATCTCCAGGAGCAGCAGGGCGCGATCTTCGCGTCGGTGCCCGTGCCCGAGGGCGCGGAGGGGCTCGCGGCCCCCGCCACGCGGCGGCCCGTGGAGGCTCGGACGCTGCCGGCCGAGGGGTAGGGGGCTCCCGCTCGGCTCAATTTTCCGGCAGGGCCGGAATCGGGCCCGTGTCCGCTTCGGCAATCGCCGCCGTCTGCCGCACCGTGGACAACGACACGGGCACTTCCCCGCCCGCCCCTCACCTTCGGCGCCGTATCCACGGCCCTGCCGCACGAGACCGCAGGAGACATCGATGATCTTCATCGTCGTGAAGATGAACGTACGACCCGAGCGCACCAAGGACTGGCTGGAGCTCGTCGACGATTTCACCCGGGCGACGCGCGACGAGCCGGGCAACCTCTTCTTCGAGTGGTCCACCAGTGTCGACAACCCGAATCACTTCGTCCTGGTCGAGGGCTTCGCCTCCCGCGAGGCCGGCGAGGCACACGTCAATTCGCTGCATTTCAAGGCCGCCATGGACAAGATGGCCGATGCCATCGCCACCACCCCGCAGATCATCAGCACCGAGGCGCCCGGCAGCGGCTGGTCCGCGATGGCGGAGCTCACGCCTCGCCACGTGTAGCGGGCGCGCGGCGCCCGGCGGAACACGGGGCCGGTCGGCGGTGATGTGGTCAGCACCGCCGACCGGCCCTTTTCCGTGCGCTGCGGCAAAACTCCTTGACGATCTCCCCGGCGCTCCGGAAACGTGTGCCGATCCGAGGAGAGGACACTCGCGTGGGCGAGAACAAGGAGCGGATGCTGGCCGGGGACTGGTACGTCCCCGACGACGAGGATCTGCGCAGGGAGTCCGAGCGCCGGGCCGAGCTGTGCGCCGCCTACAACACGGCCGCGCGCTCTCCGGTGGAGCGCCGGGAAATTCTAGGACAACTGCTCGGTTCGGTAGGGGAAAGGGTGCGCATCCGGGCGCCTTTCCATTGCGACTTCGGCTCGTACATCAGCATCGGTGCCGATACGTTCGTCAATTTCGGTGCGGTGTTCCTCGACGCCGCGCCCATCACGATCGGCGCGGATGTCCAGATCGGTCCGAACGTGCAGCTGGTGACGCCGACTCACGCGCTGGACCCGGAGCGCCGGCGGGCCGGGTGGGAGCGGGGCCTGCCCATCGTGGTCGGCGACAATGTCTGGCTGGGTGCCGGGGTGATCGTCTGTCCCGGGGTGACCATCGGTGAGAACACCGTGGTCGGGGCCGGGGCCGTGGTGACCAGGGATCTGCCGGCCGGCGTGCTGGCGGTCGGGAATCCGGCCCGTGTCGTGCGGGCGCTGGACGGCCGCGACGCCGTGCCTCCGCCGGCGTCCGGGTGAGCCGGGGCGCCCGCCCGTAGCGGAGGCCGAGGGTTCCGGCCATGTCGCCGCCGTCCGGGGTCCTGACGGTCCGTTGTCGGCGCGGGCCGGCCCCGTCGCGCCGACCGGCTCCGTACAGCGGGGGAAGCCGGTCGGCGCTCCCGCGGAATTGCCGCCACCGCCCCTGGCGGAGAATCGATGACCGTTTTCCGGGCTCGGGTCCGCGCATTGACAATCATGTCGCACACCGTGGAATGTGAAGCAGCCGTAAAGGAGATGGAGATCCTTGCGGAATCAAGGATCTCTGCCGCCTTTCTCGATTCCGCGGAGGAACCCGTGAAAAGACGCTCGTGGTTCGCTGCACTGAGTCTCGGCCTCGTCCCCCTGGCCGTGCTCACGGCCGTGCCCGCGGCGGAGGCCGCGAGCAGCGCTTCCGGCGGCACGGCCGTTCACCAGTCGGACAGCCGGCTCTCCCGGCCGCACCCGGAGCTCAACGGCAAACGCATCAAGGCCGTGAACGGCGCGGCCGTCTATCTCGTCCTCGACGGCAAGCGCCGCTGGATCCCCAACCCGGCGACCTACAACAATCTGTTCCGCAGCTGGGACGGCATTCAGTCCGTCATCGACATCGGCAATATCGACGACGGCGGGCAGCTGTCCGACGGCGCCATCCTCGGCAAGTCCCCCAATGCGCCCGAGGTTTACCTGATCAGCAATGGCGTGAAGCGCTGGATCACGAGTCCGGCGGCGATGGACAAGTACTTCTTCGCCTGGAACAAGATCGCCGGCGTGCCCTCCGGCGCCCTCGCCAACATCCCGACCGGCGCCCCCATCTCCTGACCACCCGGCGCACAAGGGCCCGCCCACGCCCCGGGCGGGCCCTCCGGCCGCCGTGGACTTTTCCGTCCCGTGGGGCGCGGCCTGCAACCCCTCAACAGCCTGCGTTGTCATACTTATCATGAGTGCAGAAGCGAAGAGGAAAGCGAGCCCGGTCCTCGCGTGCCGGCTGGGCGTCCTGCTCGGCGCGGTGGGCATCGTGGCCCCCCTGACGATCGCGGTCGGCGGCACGGCGCAGGCGGCGACGCCGGCCTGCACGACGCGGACCGGCCCGTACCAGAAGGACGTCGAGAAGTTCCTGGGCAGACCGGTCGACGGGCGCCAGTCGGAAGCGGACTGCCGGGTGATCCAGAGCTACCAGACCAAGAACGGCATCAGCCCGAACATCGGCTACGCGGGCCCGGTGACATGGGCCGCCATGCAGGCCGAGGCCACCCGGCGCGATCCCAACGCGGCCGGTAAGTGCCCAGTGAACAAGGGGCGCATCGCCTGCGTCGACCTCACCCGCCAGATCAGCTGGATACAGGACGGCAAGTCCGTCAAGTTCGGCCCGGTGCCGGTGCGGACGGGGCGGAACGGCTATGAGACGCGGACGGGCGCGAAGAAGATCTACTGGCGCTCGATCGACCACTGGTCCACCCTCTACAACGTCCGTATGCCCTATGCCCAGTTCTTCGACGGCGGGCAGGCGTTCCACGCGATAGACGGCAGCGTCTGGTCACCGCCCGGCTCGCACGGCTGCGTCAACATGCGTACGGGCGACGCGAAGAAGTACTGGTCCATGCTCCACAACGGCGACAACGTCTTCGTCTACGGCCGGAAGCCCGGCACCTGAGCCGGTCCGGCGGTCCGGACGGGCTCGGCGGTGCGCGCCTGCCCGCGCCCTCGAGCCCGCCCCTTGCGAACACCCTTACGGGTGAAGTGAGTTCATTCTCCTTCTCCGCTTACCGGACCCTCCGCTAGAAAGGTGGCAAGTCCTCACACACGGGTGGTCGCGGATGACAGCGGAACTCACAGGATTCGTCGGCCTCTCCGTCCGGCTGACGGGCTTCGACGCCTTCGACCTGCACGCGACCGGAATGGTCCGGCTGTACCACGACACGACGCTCGACCAGATCGGGCGCGAGGCGATCGGCCGCTTCCTGGCGGACCTGGAGTCCGTCGGAGGCGACCCGGACCGGCTCGTCGACGAGACCTCCCGTGACATCGCCCGCGCCATCACGCACCTGTGGTATCTGGGCGTCTGGCCGCAGCTCTCCCGGCCCGTCCACGCCGCGCTGGGCCGGGAGCAGGCGAACGTCGCGTTCACGGTCTCGCCCGAGGCGTATACGGAGGGCCTGGTGTGGCGGACCTTCCATGGCCACCCCGCGGGCGCCAAGGCGCCCGGCTTCGGCACCTGGGCCGACCCGCCACCCGACGCGAGCGCACCGGCCCGGGCCGGTGCGGGACGGGGCAATGCCTCATGACCGCGACGCCGCCGCACCCGGGCGCGCGCCGGTACGACGTGATCGTGGTCGGCGCCGGGCTGGCCGGCACGCTCGTCGCCAAGCAACTGGGCGACCAGGGCTGGCGCGTCCTCGTCCTGGAGGCGGGCACCGACACCCTGAGCACCTGGCCCGGCCACCTCGACGCGCTCGACACCTTCTACTCCGCGACGGCCAAGGTCCCCAACTCGCCCTACCGGCCCAACCCCGCCGCGCCCTCCCCCGATCTCCTCGACATCGAGGGCCTGCCCGGCGGCGGCTACCGCAGCCACGGTTATTTCCTCCAGGACGGCCCCCTGCCCTACGGCACGGACTATCTGCGGGCCACGGGCGGCACCACACTGCACTGGCTCGGCCTGACGCCGCGGATGCTCCCGGAGGACTTCACCGTCCGCCGCGCCTACGGATACGGCAGGGACTGGCCGATCGGATACGCCGACCTGGAGGCCCACTACCGCGCGGCCGAAGGTGAGTTGGGGGTCGCTGGCGACGCCGCGGAGCAGTCCGAGGCCATCGGGCTGCCCTTCCCCGAGGGCTATGTCTATCCGATGCGGGAGATCCCCCGCAGCCACCTCGACCGCCTCCTCGCCACCGAGCTCGACGGGTTCCCCGTCAAGGAATCGGAGGGCGCGCCGGACACCGTCCTCCGGGTGGTCACCACCCCGCACGCCCGCAACAGCACTCCCGACCCGCGGTACGACGGGGGCCGCGGCTACCGCCCGGTGGGCGCGGCCGGGCTGCCCAACTACGGCGAGCGGTGCGTGGGCAACGCCTCCTGCGTGCCGATCTGCCCCGTCCAGGCCAAATACACCCCGCTCAAGACCCAGGCCCGCTGGGACCGCCGGGTCGCCCTCGTCACCCACGCCGTGGTCAGCCGCGTCCTGACGCGGGGCGACGGCCGGGTCCTCGGCGTCGAGTATCTCGCCTACGACGACCCCGCCGCCCCCGCGCACACCACCCACACCGCCGAGGCCGACATCGTCGTCCTGGCCGCGCACGCCGTCGAGAACGCCAAGCTGCTCCTGCTCTCCGGGCTGGCCGGGCACAGCGGCCAGGTGGGCCGCAATCTCATGGACCATCCGGTGCTGCTCACCTGGGGGCTGCTGCGCGCGCCGACGGGGCCCTTCCGCGGTCCCGGCTCGACCTCCGGGCTGGAGAGCTTCCGCGCGGGCCGCGCCCGGCGGGACCGCGCCCCGTTCCGGATCGAGATCAGCAACTGGGGGTGGAGCTGGCCGACCGGCGCCCCCGGCAGCGATGTGGCCCGGCTGCTCGGCATCACCGGCGACTCCGGGCAGCCGCGCGGGAAGGGCCTGTTCGGGAGCGCGCTGCGGGCCACCCTGGGCGACGAGATCGGCCGGCAGTTCTCCCTCCAGTTCGCGCTGGAGCAGGACGCCGAGGACCGCAACCGGGTCACCGTCGACCCGGGCCGACGCGACCGGCTCGGCATCCCCCGGCCGGTGCTCACCTACGACCTCTCGGACCGGGTGAAGCGCGGGATGGTCGCCGCGAAGGCCGTCTCCGACCGGATCTTCGCCCGGCTCGGCGCGGACGACCGCACCGCGTACGGCCCCGGCCCCTTCTCCCCCGGCCACTTCCGCTTCGCCGGCCGCGACTGGGTCTTCCACGGCGCCGGGCACGGGGCGGGCACGCACATCATGGGCGACTCGCGCGACACCTCCGTGGTCGACGCGTGGCAGCGCTGCTGGGAGCACCCCAACCTCTATGCCGTGGGCTGCGGCAGCATGCCGTCGGTCGGCACCTCCAACCCGTCGCTGACGCTGGCGGCCCTCGCCCTGCGCAGCAGTGAGCAGATCCACCGCGACCTGACGGAGCTGCACCGGCCGGTGGTCGTACGGGCCGTGCCGGCTCCCGCTCCCGCGCCACTCTCCGGCGGTGCGGTCCCCGCACCGGCCACCGCACCGGGGCCGACCCCTGTCACCCACCACCGAGGCCCGGAGGGGCAACCGTGACGACCGTCCGCCCGCCTGCCGGGCACACCGATGTGGCGGGTGAGCTCGCGCTGGTCGAGGAGCCCCCGTTCAGGGTGCCGCGCGACCGCGCCGACCTGCACCTCTTCCTCCAGGCCGCGCTGGCTCTGGAGCACCTCACCATCCCGCCCTACCTCACGGCGATGTACACCCTGCACCCCGGCGCCAACCGCCCCGCCTTCTACGCCGTCCGGGCCGTCGTGCTGGAGGAGATGCTCCACATGGCACTCGTCGCCAATGTGCTCAACGCGGTCGACGGCAGGCCCCGGGTGGCCCACTCGCGATTCGTCACCGGATACCCCGCCCGGCTGCCGTACAGCAAGGACCGCTTCCCCGTCGCACTGCGGCACTTCGGGGTCGCGGCGCTGGAGACGTTCCTCCACATCGAGCGCCCGGAGTACGTGGCCGAGCCGCCCGGGCACCCCTCCGTCGCGGACGACGACGGCTGGACCTCGATCGGGCAGTTCTACAACACGATCGGTGCGGGCCTGGTCCGGCTGGCCGGGGAGCTGGGCGAGGCGGAGCTCTTCCGCGGCGACCCCCGGCGGCAGGTCGGCCCCGAGCACTTCTACAACTCCGGCGGCGAGATCTTCCGCGTCACGGACCTGCCCTCCGCGCTGGAGGCCCTGCGGGTCATCACCGAGCAGGGCGAAGGCGTGGACCACACGGTCTACAACACCGACGACCGGATCTTCGGCGAGGTCAGGGAGCCCGCGCACTACTTCCGGTTCGACGAGATCCTCCGGCAGCGGAAGTACGGGCCGTACGACACGCCCGCCTCCGGGCCCACGGGGGCGGCCCTCGACGTGGACTGGGCGGCGGCGTATCCCATCGACCCGGAGGCCAAGGCGGCGGACTTCCCGGCGGGGAGCGAGGTGCGTCGGGCCGCCGACCGGTTCAACGAGGGGTATGCACAGCTGCTGTGCGTTCTTGAGGGCGCGTTCACCGGGGATCCGGAGACCCTCGGCAGGGCCGTGCCGGGGATGCTGGCGCTGCGCGAGCTGGCCGAGCGGCTCTCCCGCAACCCGCACCCCGACCCGGCGCGGCGGGAGCGGGGGCTGCACGCGAGCGCGACATACGAGGTCACGGACGAGCACTTCGCGCGGGCGCGCGGTGGGCACTTGGGCACTCCGTGACCGAGAGTTCCCCCGGACCGCGCTTGCCGGACGCGCTCGCCCTCGAAGCCCGTCCGGCAACCCTCGGCTCGGGCCACTGCGCGCGGCCGCATGGCCAGGGCCTCCGGGGCGAACGTGGCCGTTTCGAGGTCGGCGTACACCCGCTCGGGGTCGTGCAGCAGTGCCAGGGCGTGCCGTTCGGGGGTGCGGGTGGCGCGGCCGTCGTCCGGGAGCGCCTGGAGCAACTGCCCGTGCGGCGGCAGCAGTCCCGCGGGGGCGCCCGCGGAGGCGTAGTCGCCGAGGTAGCAGTCGTGGGCGGCATCGAGCACGGCGACCTCGCGGAGGGCGGAGGCGGCGGCGTCGCGGCCCGCGATGCGGGCGGCCATCCGGTCGGCGGCGAGTTCCTGTCGGCGGCCCGCGCTCCGGGTGGCGCGCAGACAGAACGAGCCGTAGGCGATGAAGGGTCCGGCCATCAGGCGGTGGCCGAACCCGACGCCGCTGGTGTCCACTTCCTTGGCCTTGCGGCCCTTGCGCAGGGCCGTTAAATCTTGGTGAGCCCCGTCATCAGGGGTACGCCGATATGCAGCCGCCGCCGTCCGGGCAGCAGTCCGAGCAGCCGGGCGTGGACCACAGCAGGGGCTGCTGTGCCTCGGTGACGGTTGGATGGGTGCGGCCTTCCACCGGGCCCTGGCGGAAGGCCGCGGCGGAGGCCGACGGGGGGTTCGCGTCAGTGCGCGGCGGAGGGCAGCTCCTCGTCCAGGAAGTCCTCGTCGAGGAGTGCCGCTTCCGGGCCGCCGACGTCGTCGGCCCGGATGTCGGACGGCGCGGGGTGGAGGAGCCGGCCGACACTGTGGGGCTCGGCGTAGAGGGCGACCAGCCGGCGGACCGTCGCGGAGTCGGCGGAGATGGTCACGGGCGCCTGGTAGCGGTCGCCGTCCTCGGCGTCGTCGTCCGTCTCGGAAAGGGTGGCCCACATGTCCTCGGCCGCGCTGATGAGCTGGTCGAGCTCGTCACGCACACCGTCCCAGGCGCCGTCGCGCACGGCCTGGTCGATGCGGGAGACGGTGCCGAGGAGGCTGGCGTAGTCCTCGGCCAGCTGGTCCTCCTGGGACGACGGATGAAGTGACATGGCGACTGGCTCGGTGGTGTACACGGCACCTCCACGCAAGGGGAAACGGTCTGGGCTGGGGCCGATCGTCACGAACCCCCACCCGGGAATGGTCGCGCGCCGGGGCGCGGGGGCCGCTGTCCGGCGTCACCGGGTCACGAGATATCACCCGCACGGGCGAGCGGGCCGCGGGGCGGTGGCCTCGCGTCGGGGTGAACAGCCGCCCACGGGTGCCACTTTCCGGATATCGGACGCGGAGATTCGCCCATCGGTCAACTCACGGCCAACTCTTCGCCGTGAACCTGCCAAGTTCGCGGATTCGGTGGCACGCTCGCCTCGGTTCGAACAGAGCGCACATCGGTGAGCGCCGTTCGCCTCCACGCACCACCGGCGGCACATCCGTGCCGTCGCACAGCGGGCCGCCACCAGCGGCCAGGCAGAAGGAGTCCGTGTGAGATCGACCCCCCACTCTTCGCGCCGCGTCAGGAGCAGCGCCACCGTCATCGCCCTCGCCGCCCTGGTGGCCGCGGGTGTCCAGGCCGGCCCGGCCGGAGCGGCGCCGGCCGCCGACCACGTGGACGCGTCCGGCGCCCACCTCGCCCCTCTCGCCCCCCTTTCCACGGCCCAGCGCTCCGCCCTCATAGCTGCCGCCCAGGGCGGCAGCACGGCCACCGCCCGCTCCCTTGGCCTCGGCGCGCAGGAGCAGCTCGTCGTCAAGGATGTCGTCAAGGACGCCGACGGCACCGTGCACACCCGCTACGACCGCACGTACGCCGGACTGCCGGTCCTCGGCGGCGACTTGGTCGTCCACGCCAAGGGCAAGCGGCAGACCGTCACCAAGGCGTCCACCGCCCGCAGCGTGGCCGTGCCGAGCACCACCCCGAAGGTCCCGGCGGCCACGGCGCAGAAGAGCGCGCTGCGGGCGGCCTCGGACGCCAAGACCGCCAAGCCGACGCCGGACGTCGTCCGGAAGGTTGTCTGGGCCGTGACCGGAAAGCCGGTCCTGGCCTGGGAGTCGGTCGTCAGCGGCGTCCAGAAGGACGGCACGCCCAGCCAGCTGCACGTCATCACCGACGCCACCACCGGGAAGAAGCTGTACTCCTTCGACGGCATCGAGACCGGCACCGGCACGGGCCAGTACAACGGCCGGGTCACCATCGGGACGACGAAGAGCGGCAGCTCCTACCAGCTGCTGGACAACACGCGCGGCGCCCACCGGACGACCGACCTCAAGCAGGGCACCTCCGGCGCCGGCACGCTCTTCACCAACTCCTCCGACACGTGGGGCAACGGCAGCCAGAGCAACCGGCAGACGGCCGCCGTCGACGCCCACTACGGCGCGCAGGAGACCTGGGACTTCTACAAGCAGACGTTCGGCCGCAGCGGAATCCGCAACGACGGCGTCGCCTCGTCTTCCCGCGTCCACTACGGCCAGAACTATGTGAACGCCTTCTGGGACGACTCCTGTTTCTGCATGACTTACGGGGACGGCCAGGGCAACAACAACCCGCTGACCGCGCTCGACGTGGCGGGCCACGAG
Source organism: Streptoverticillium olivoreticuli subsp. olivoreticuli (assembly GCF_003391135.1). Classification (GTDB taxonomy): domain Bacteria; phylum Actinomycetota; class Actinomycetes; order Streptomycetales; family Streptomycetaceae; genus Streptomyces; species Streptomyces blastmyceticus. The sequence continues at coordinate 1,939,505 of NZ_CP031455.1, forward strand.
ATGTCGCACGGTGTGACCTCCGCGACGGCCGGTCTGGAGTACGCGGGCGAGTCCGGCGGGCTCAACGAGGCCACCAGCGACATCATGGGCACCGGCGTCGAGTTCTTCGCCAACAACCCGAAGACCCCGGCCAACTACCTCATCGGCGAGCAGATCAACATCAACGGTGACGGCACACCGCTGCGCTACATGGACCAGCCCAGCAAGGACGGCTCGTCGCTGGACTACTGGAGCGCGGACGCGGGCAACGTGGACGTGCACTACTCGTCCGGCATCGCCAACCACTTCTTCTACCTGCTGTCCGAGGGCAGCGGCGCGAAGACGGTCAACGGCTTCTCGTACAACAGCCCGACCTACGACGGCTCCACCCTCACGGGCATCGGCCGCGACAAGGCCCTGGCCATCTGGTACAAGGCGCTGACCACGTACTTCACGTCGACGACCGACTACGCGGCCGCCCGTCAGGCCACCCTCCAGGCCGCGGGCGACCTGTACGGCACCGGCGGCAGCGAGTACCAGGCCGTCGCCGCCACCTGGACCGCGGTCAACGTCAACTGACGCACCGGCGGGCATACGACGGTGAGTCGCCGGACGGCGGTCCGGCGACTCACCGTCATCCCCGCTTGCCGACGGCCTCGCCCGCCTTGTCCCAGTTCTGGTGCAGGCGGTCCAGATAGGACTGTGCCATCGAGCCGGGCTTGGCGCCCCGCGCGAACGCCAGCATGTTCCCGGCACCGGCGTTGTAGCCCAGGGCCAGCAGTTCGTTCCTGGTGTAGGTGCCGGACGGCGAGGACGGCAGCTGGGCGGCCAGGTCGTGGAGGTACCACGCGGCGGCCTCGACGGCGAGCTTCGGGTCGTCGGGGAGCTCCTGCCAGTCCCGGTCGGCGAAGCGGCCGGGCTTGGTGTCGTCGAACGCCGCCTTGTGCATGTTCGCTATGCCGAAGGCGGAGTCCGGCTTGAGCCGCTGCCAGGCACGCTCCAGTTCGGGGTCGTGCGGCTTGTAGGACTCGTTGTACAGGATCGCCATCAACAGCCTGGGGTCGACGGCCGCCTTCTTCGCGTATGCGGTGACCTGCGGGGCCCACTGCGCGACGTCCTGCTTGCCGGTGGCCTTCGACGCGCTCGGGCCGGGGGTTCCGGCGGCCGCGGACGGGGCGCGCGTGGGGTCCGCGGCCGGTCCGTGCCCGCCGCACGCCACCGCCGCGGCGATCGTCACGGTGGTCACGGCGACGAGTCCTGCCCGTCGCTTCCAGGGGTGCCGCACGCTCGCTCCTTCCGCCGCGCCACCGCTCCGGGGTGGCCGTCCCCGTCGATTGTCCCCCGGACCCCCGCCCGCGCCGGGGCGCACCCTCAGTCGACGCAGGGCACGCCGCCCATCTTGACGGCATCGCCCTGGAAGGCGTCCGACGGCACGGGCGAGGGCGCGGCCGGCTTCGCGTCGCCGCCGGAGGGGTGGGGCGACGGGGACGGCGGGGCCGACGTCGTGAAGCCGACGCCGAGGGTCACGACGACGTGTCCGGCCGGAACGGCCGCGCCCGGGACCGCGCTCACCCCGTGCGAGGCGGCGATCCGCTGGGCGGCGGCCTCGGCCCCCTTGCCGTACACGACGGTCGTCGTGCGGGAGACCGGCGCGTTGGCGACCTGGCCCGTGCGGTAGCCCAGGGCGCTCAGGGATTTGGATTCGGTCGCGGCCGCGCCCACGACGCCGGAGGCGTTGTGCACGTCCACGGTGGTCGAGGCCGCGTCCGCGGGGGCGGCGCTCCGGGCGGGCGCGGACGGCTCGTCCGGCGTGGGCGCCTGGCGGCCGATCATCGCCTGAACGAGGGATCTCACCTTCACCGGATCCACCAGGTTGACGTCCTCCCCCTTACGGGTGGCGAATCCGGCGATCGGGAGGGTGTGGAACTCGGCGTTGCCACCGGTGAGGTTGGGGGCCTGCCGGGCGAAGTCCAGGATGTTCCAGCGGTCGTCGATGACGACGTCCTTCTTGACGACGTCGAACAGCCCCTGGAGCTTGCCGAGGTCGCTCCACACGCCCTGGGACTTGAGTTTGTGCGTGACGGACGAGATGAAGGCCTGCTGGCGGTGGGTGCGGTCGAGGTCGCCGCCGGTCAGGCCGTGCCGCTGCCGCACGAAGGCCAGGGCCTGCCGGGCGTCGAGGTCCTGCAGGCCGGCGGGGAAGTCCGCGCCGGAGTACCGGTCGCGCACGGGCTTCTTCAGGCACACCTGGACCGGCTGCACCACCTTGGCGATGTCGTAGAAGCCGAGCAGGTTGACCTCGGCGAAGTGGTCGATCGGCACGCCGAGGAACTGCTGGACGGTGGCCAGGGTGGCTTCCCGCCCGGCTTCCCGCCCGCGGTGTTCGAGCTCGGCGCCCTTGATTCCCTGGGCGGTGAGCTTGTCCTCGGCCTCCGCCTTGGCGATGCCGTACGCCTCCTTGATCTTGTGCTCCCCGCGGCCGCCCGCGATCTCGACGTAGTCGTCGCGCGGGATGGAGAAGGCGGTGACCTTGCCGCCGTCCGCCGGGATGTGCATCAGGATCAGCGTGTTGGTGTTGTAGCCGCCGATGCCGCTGGAGCCGGCGTGCAGTTCCTGCTGGACGAACTCCTTGGGGAGGTCGTTGCCGTCCATGTCCTTGCGGCTGTCGAGGCCGATCAGCAGGAGGTTCACCGAGTCGTCCAGCCTCGGCGGCGCGCCCTTGCGCAGGGCGTCCAGCGCGCTGGAGGTGATGAGGCCGTTGTTCACCCAGTGGTAGGCGAACCAGCCGACGCCGCTGGTGAGCATGACGGCCGCCGAGGTGACGCAGACCGCGATCCGGGCGGCGGCCGCGGCTCGTACGGGGCGGCCGGCGCGGCTCCGGCCGCGGGGGTCGCGGCGGGCCTGTGCCCGGTCGGCGGAACGGTGTCGGTCACGCATGGACGGCCCTCCTGTATCGCCTGGACCGTACGGTACGGAAGATGCCCACCGCGAGCACCGAGGTCTCGGCGGCCGCCATGGCGGGGAAGGTGTCGATGGCCCAGTGCAGTGCCGTGGTCATGGTGGTCGCCGTGTTGCCGCCCTTGGCGGACGAGTCCGCGAGGAGCTGGGCGGTCAGCCCCACCACGGCGATGGCCCACGGGGGCAGGGCGAAGGCCCACCAGGTCAGTTCACGGGAGCAGGCGAGGGCGGCGAGGACGGCGGAAGCGGCGGCGGCGAGGACGAAGAGCCAGCCCAGCCCGGTGCCGCGGGCCTCGTCGACGACGGCGCCCACCACCAGCAGGGCTCCCGCGCCGAGCAGCAGGGGACGGCCGTCGCGGGTGCGGGCGCGGGTGTTGCGCGCCGTGGTGCGCGCGGATCTGGGGTCCGGCACCCGGGCCGACGCATGGGGCGCGGTGCGGGACCGCGCGCCGCGGCGTCCCGCCTCCTCCCCCAGGGTCTCGGTTCGCCTGCCGGCCATGCGCGCTCCCCATCCGTTCAGGCAGCCGCCGCGGGCGACAGCCACTTTACTTGCTCAATTGCGCAATATAGCAAGTGTTGGTCATAGGTCACCCGAGCGTGGTCGGGGACCCCGACAACAGGATGGGTGTACCGGAAATGCCCCGTCGGCGCGAGGCCGTACGGGCACACGTCCGCCCGTACGGCCGCCCGGCCGGTGCCGCGCGTCAGCCGACGTTGACGCCGAAGTCCGTCGCGATGCCGCGCAGGCCGGAGGCGTAACCCTGGCCCACGGCCCGGAACTTCCACTCGGAAGCATGGCGGTAGAGCTCGCCGAAAATCATCGCGGTCTCGGTCGAGGCGTCCTCGGTCAGGTCGTAGCGGGCCAGTTCGCGGTCGTCCGCGCGGTTGACCACCCGGATATAGGCGCCCCGCACCTGGCCGAAGGCCTGGCCCCGGATGTCGGCCTCGTAGATGGAGACCGGGAAGACGATTTTGGTGATCTCGGCGGGGACGCGCGCCAGATCCACGTGAATGGTCTCGTCGTCGCTGCTGCCCGTGCCGCCGGTCAATTCGTCACCGGTGTGCTGGACGGAACCGTCGGGGCTGGCGAGATTGTTGAAGAAAACGAAATGCCGGTCGGAAATGACCTTGCCCGACTCACCGCACAGCAGCGCGCTCGCGTCGAGGTCGTAATCGGCGCCGGTGGTGGTGCGCGCCTGCCAGCCCAGGCCGACCGCGACGGCCGTCAGCCCCGGAGCCTCCTTGCTCAAGGAGACGTTGCCGCCCTTGGCCAAGGTCACACCCATGAATTACCTCCACACACTCGGTCGTTCCACCTGCGGCACGGCACGAGCGGCCGCGCGGCCCGGTCATTTCAGTTATTGCGCAACTGCGAAACTGTAGTCTGCCACACGCCACCGCGCCGGGCGGCGGGTCCCGCCGACCCGTAGCGTCTCCATGACACCCCGCCCACGACCGTTACCCGACAGTGACGGAAAAGGGCACAACGCCCTCCCGCAACGAGCCGTCTTCCCTGCCGAGTTCACGGCGGCACACCCGGAAAGGGCCCGGCGTGGAAGAGCGAATTACTGGAGAGGTGGGCCATGACACTCGATATGAAACGCCGAATTCCGTATGTCGCCGCGGCCGGATTCCTCGGAGCCGCCGTGCTCGCGCTCACCGCGGCCCCGGCCTTCGCCAAGGGCGCGATGGACATCACCGTACCCACGCATCCCGTACGCACCGGCCGACTCGTGCACATCAGCGGGAAGGGTGACGACGACGCGGCCCGCTTCCTGCGCGCGTGCGTCCAGGAGCGCGGCGGCGACCACGGCGCGTGGCACACCGCGGGGTGCGGCGCGGTGATGACCTCGGGCGCAGGGGCCAGGGTGGAGGCGGACGTCCGGCCGAGGCACGGCGGCATCCTCCAGCTGCGCGGCGTGCTCTACGGCTTGAGCGAGCGGGACGATCCCCACCCGGAGGAGCTGCGGAGCTCACCCGTCACGACCGTTCCCGTGCGCTGACCGCCCGCGCCCGGCAGGCGTCGCCCCTACGAGCGACGGAGGTCCCGTCCGAACCCTTGACGCAACTCTGGTCCAGTCCAACGATGTTCACCGCGCAACCGGTCCCCCACCTGTCACGCACGACCGGCCCACCGGGAGCATCAGTTGAGACGACTCCGCCCTCTTCGGACCCTTCTGACCGCCTTCGCCACCGTGACCGCCGCCGCCGGGCTCGCCCTGGGCGCCGGCGGCACGGCGCACGCCGCGTCAACACCCCTGCCCGCCCACGTCTTCGCGCCCTACTTCGAGACCTACGGCTCGGAGAGCCCCGCCGCGCTGTCCGCACAGTCAGGCGCGAAATTCCTGACCATGGCCTTCCTCCAGACCGAGGCGAAGGGCTCCTGCACGCCCTATTGGAACGGCGACACGGGCAAGCCCGTCTCGCAGTCCGTCTTCGGCTCCGACATCACCACCATCCGGAACAACGGCGGCGATGTCATCCCGTCCTTCGGCGGCTACGCCGCCGACAACACGGGCACCGAACTCGCCGACAGCTGCGCGGATGCCGCGAAGATCGCCGCCGCGTACGAGAACGTCATCACCACCTACGGGGTGTCCCGCCTCGACCTCGACATCGAGGACAACTCCTTGACGAACAGCGCGGGCATCGACCGCCGCAACCAGGCGATCAAGCTGGTGCAGGACTGGGCGGCGAGCACCGGCCGCACGGTGCAGTTCTCGTACACGCTGCCGACGACCACCCACGGCCTGGCCGACAGCGGGCTCGCCGTCCTGCGCAGCGCCGTGGCCAACGGCGCCCGCGTCGACGTCGTCAACATCATGACGTTCGACTACTACGACGGCGCGACCCATGACATGGCCGCCGACACCAGGACCGCCGCCGAGGGGCTGCACGGACAGCTGGGCGGGCTGTACCCCGCGAAGTCCTCCGCCGAACTCTGGGCCATGACCGGCATCACCGAGATGCCGGGCATCGACGACTACGGCCCCGCCGAGACCTTCGGCACCCAGGACGCCGTCAAGGTCTACGACTGGGCGGTCGCCCAGGGCGTCAACACCCTTTCCTTCTGGGCGCTCCAGCGCGACAACGGCGGCTGCCCTGGCACCAAGGGCTCCGACTCCTGCTCGGGGATAGCGCAGGACACGTGGTACTTCAGCCACACCTTCGCGCCCTTCACCGGTGGCGGCTCCCCCACCTCGCCCGACTTCTCGCTGTCCGTCTCCCCCGCCTCCGCGTCCGTGCCTCCGGGCGGCTCGGCGAGCGCGACGGTGAACACCGCGGTGGTCGCCGGGTCCGCGCAGACCGTGAACCTGTCGGCCGACGGCGCGCCCTCGGGGGTGAGCCTGTCGCTCAGCCCCTCCTCGGTGACGGCGGGCGGCTCCGCGCGGCTGACGGTGGCCGCCACCGCGTCGGCCGCGCCCGGCACCTACCCGATCACGGTCCGGGGCTCCGCGCCGTCGGGCGGGCACACCGCCACGTACACGCTGACCGTCACGGGCTCCGGCAGCACGGGCCCGCTCGTCAACGGTGACTTCGAGACGGGCGCCGCGAGCCCGTGGTCGTGCCAGCCGGGCAGCGCGGTGGTCGGCTCGCCGGTCCACGGGGGCGGGCACGCCCTGAAGGTGGCACCGGCCGCGGACCGGACGGGGCAGTGCGAGCAGACGGTGACGCTCGCCCCCAACACGGCGCACACGCTGACCGGTTGGGTGCAGGGCGGTTACGCATTCATCGGGGTCGGCGGCGGGGCCACGGCGAGCCAGTGGGTGTCGGCGGGGACCTGGACGCGGCTGTCGGTGCCGTTCACGACCGACGCGTCGGGGAAGGTGACGGTGTACGTCCACGGCTGGTACGGCCAGGGCGACGTCTACGCCGACGACTTCACGCTCACCTGACGTCCGGCCGTCCCCAGGCTTGCGGACGCCGGGCCTCAGCTCTCTCCCGCCGGGCCGCGCAGCGACCCGTGCCTGCCCTCCCTGACCTGCTCGCCGAGGCGGCGGAGCATCTCCAGGGGGCAGGCGTGCCGCAGCATGGGGAAGACGTCGCGCTCCTCGTGCCGGACGTGCTGGCCGACCTCGCGTTCCAGCGCGCGGACCCGCGCGTCGAAGCCCGGCTCGTACACCGTGCTGGACTCCAGCCCCCGGAGCATGGCGGTCAGGCGCTCCTGGCCGCCGTGCTCCTTCTCAACGAAGGTGTCGCCCTCGGCGAGCTGTTCGCGTACCGCCGGGTAGAGGTACTCCTCCTCGGCCGCCGAGTGCCGTGCGAGCGCGGTGGCCACCTCCTCCAGGAGGTCCTCACGGCGCACATCCTCGAGGCGGGTCCGGTGGATCGAGTTGAACAGCGCCTCGATCACCCGGTGGTCGGTCTCGAGCTCGGTGAGGATGTCGGTGCGTGCCATCGGGCCGTCCCTTCGGGTCACACGTGCCGCATATCGCACTTTTCGACATATTCTCACGCCCGCGCGCTTCCCGAAATCGCTCCGGGTGAGGGCCCGCCTCCGACGGGCGGGGATCGGAAGCCCTGGTTCAGGACCGGCCGCCGCTCCACGCCCCCGTGACGGCCGCCACCACGACCGAGCCGATCACGATCAGACGGTGCGTCACCGCGTCGAGCTGCTGCCGCTCCGCGGCCGGCACATGCCACTGCTCCCACCAGGTGACCTGTTCCTGGGAGAGGGAGTCGGGCCGCTCCGCGTCCCAGGATGCCCGCAGCCGGTCCGCGAGCGGCACCGCGACGGCGGCCTGGTCGGCGTAGGCGGAGATCAGCGCGGTCATATGGCTCGTGGGCAGGTGGGCGTACCACTGGTCGCGCACGGAGGCGGCGAGGGCGGCGACGTCCTCCAGCCACAGCACGTGCTGGGACACCCAGCCCTGCGGGTCACGGCTCGCGGGCATGTCCGGGAGCCGGCGCGGCTCCAGGGCGTCACGGTGGGAGAGGAACATGCCTCCCATGGCCTGTTCCTCGCCTCGGGGGGTCCAGGCGCCCTGGCCCAGGGCGATCGCGGCGGCCTCGACGGCGTCAACGGCTTGGGTCATTTGATCACTTTACGGTGCGGACCCGTGCGCTCCGCACGGCCCTGCACGGTCGTGCAGCAGACGGTCCCCAAGCCCTGCGGTCCCGCCGGGGACAAGGCATCATGGCCGGGTGACGAGCCTCGGACTTCCCTCCGGCATCCGCGCCTGTCTGTTCGACCTCGACGGCGTGCTCACGCGCACGGCGACGGTGCACGCCGCCGCGTGGAAAGAGACGTTCGACGCGTTCCTGCTGGCCCGCGACGGGGCGGGGTTCCGGCCGTTCGACGCGGTCAAGGACTACGACGAGTACGTGGACGGGATGCCGAGGGCCGACGGCGTGCGGTCCTTCCTCGCCTCGCGGGGCATCGAGCTGCCCGAGGGCACCGCGGACGACCCACCGGAACGGGACACCGTGCGGGGGCTCGGGAACCGCAAGAACGCGCTCGTCCTCCAGAAGATCAAGGAGCTGGGCGTCGAGGCGTACGAGGGCTCCGTGCGCTATGTGCACGCCGTGCGCGCCGCCGGACTGCGCCGTGCGGTGGTCTCCTCCAGCGCCAACTGCCACGACGTGCTGGTCGCGGCCGGCATCGACGACCTCTTCGAGGTCCGCGTCGACGGCCTGGTGGCCGCGGAACGGGGCCTGCCCGGCAAGCCGCACCCGGACACCTTCCTCGCCGCGGCCCACGACCTGGGCGTGGAGCCGGGGCGGTCGGCGGTCTTCGAGGACGCCCTGGCGGGCATGGACGCGGGACGGGCGGGCAGGTTCGGATTCGTCGTCGGCGTGGACCGGGTCGGCCAGGCCGACGCGCTGCGCAGCCACGGCGCGGACGTGGTCGTGCAGGATCTGGACCAGCTGCTGGGAGGCGCCCCGTGATCACCCATCCGGCGTATGCGGTCGAACCCTGGTGCCTGCGGGAGACCGAGCTCAATCTGGAGGTGCTGCCGCAGAGCGAGTCGGTGTTTGCGCTCGCCAACGGGCACATCGGCTGGCGCGGCAATCTGGACGAGGGCGAGCCGCACGGCCTGCCCGGCTCGTATCTCAACGGCGTGTACGAACTGCGGCCGCTGCCCTACGCCGAGGCCGGCTACGGCTACCCGGAGTCCGGCCAGACCGTCATCGACGTCACCAACGGCAAGGTGATCCGGCTCGTCGTCGACGACGAGCCGTTCGACCTGCGCTACGGCCGGCTGATCCGGCACGAGCGGCTGCTCGACTTCCGGGCGGGCGTGCTGCGCCGTACGACCGAGTGGACGTCCCCTTCCGGGCGGACCGTGCGGGTGTACTCGACGCGGATGGTCTCCTTCACCCAGCGGGCGGTCGCGGCGGTCTGCTACGAGGTGGAGGCGGTCGACGAGGAGACCCGGATCGTCCTCCAGTCGGAGCTGGTCGCCAATGAGCAGCTGCCCGAGGCGGGTGGCGACCCCCGGGTCGCGGCGGTGCTGGAGTCACCGCTGGTCCCCGAGGAGCACAGCGCGGACGGGGGCGCGCTGCGGCTGGTGCACCGGACCGTGCGCAGCGGACTGCGGGTGGCCACGGCCGCGGTCCACACGGTGGACGGCCCGGACGAGACCCGGACGTATTCGCAGAGCAGCGACGACCTGGCCCGGTTCACGGTGACGTCGTCGCTGAAGCCCGGTCAGCGGCTGCGGCTGGAGAAGACGGTGGCGTACGGCTGGTCGGGCAGGCGGTCGCTGCCCGCGATGCACGACCAGGTGGACGCGGCGCTGGCGGGTGCGACCAGCACGGGCTGGCAGGGGCTGTGCGACGAGCAGCGGGCGTATCTGGACGACTTCTGGGACCGGGCCGACGTCGAGGTGGACGGGGACGCGGAGATCCAGCAGGCGGTGCGGTTCGCGCTGTTCCACGTGCTGCAGGCAGGGGCGCGGGCGGAGAGCCGGGCGATCGCGGCGAAGGGTCTGACGGGGCCGGGGTACGACGGGCACAGCTTCTGGGACACCGAGACCTTCGTACTGCCGGTGCTGACGGGCACGGTGCCGCTCGCGGCGGCGCAGCCGCTGCGGTGGCGGCACGCCACGCTGCCCGCGGCGCTCAACCGGGCGCGGACGCTGGGCCTGGAGGGGGCGGCGTTCCCGTGGCGGAGCATCAACGGCGACGAGTGCTCGGCCTACTGGCCGGCGGGTACGGCGGCGTTCCATGTGAACGCGGACATCGCGGACGCGGTCGTGCGCTATCTCGCGGCGACGGGTGACGAGACCTTCGAGCGGGAGGTGGGGCTGGAGCTGCTGGTGCAGACGGCCCGGCTGTGGCGTTCGCTGGGGCACCACGACCACCAAGGGCAGTTCCACATCGACGGGGTGACGGGGCCCGACGAGTACAGCGCGATCGCCGACGACAACGTCTACACCAATCTGATGGCGCAGCAGAACCTCCGGGAGGCGGCGGACGCGGCGGAGCGGCACCCGGATCTCTCGGCCGCGTTCGGGGTGGACGACGAGGAGACGGCGGCCTGGCGGGACGCGGCGGCGCGGATGACGCTGCCGTACAACGAGACGCTCGGGGTCCATGAGCAGTCCGCCGACTTCACCGGTCACCAGCAGTGGGACTTCGCGGGGACGCGGCCGGACCAGTATCCGCTGATGCTGCACTTCCCGTACTTCGACATCTACCGCAAGCAGGTGATCAAGCAGGCGGATCTGGTGCTGGCCATGTATCTGCGCGGTGACGCGTTCACGGACGAGGAGAAGGCGCGGAATTTCGCGTACTACGACCCGCTGACCGTGCGGGACTCGTCGCTGTCCTCGTGCGTCCAGGCGGTGATGGCGGCCGAGGTGGGCCATCTGCGGCTGGCGTACGACTATCTCGGCGAGGCGGCGATGATGGACCTCTCCGACCTGGAGAGCAACACCCGGGACGGGGTCCACATCGCTTCGCTGGCGGGCACCTGGATCGCGCTGGTGGCCGGGTTCGGCGGGATGCGGCACTGCGACGGCACGGTCTCCTTCGCGCCGAAGCTGCCCGAGCAGCTGGGGCGGCTGGCCTTCACGGTGCAGGTGCTGCGCTGCCGTCTGCGGGTCGAGATCACCGACGAGACCGTCACCTATTCCCTCGCGGAGGGCGACCGGCTGGAGGTCGACCACTACGCGGAGCGGCTGACGGTGACGCGGCAGCACCCGGTGGCCAGGAAGGTGCCGGCGACGCCCGACAGGCCCGAACCGGCCCAGCCGCCCGGCCGTCGCCCGGCGCACCGCGGCTGGGCGGCGGCACGGGTCGAGGGCGAGCGCATGGGCTGATCCGCCACCCCCTGGGGCGGGTTGACGATCATGCGCACAATGGTTGCCATGACTACCGATGAGATAAACCCGCTGCGCCGGCTCTCCTTGGAAGAGCTGCGGCTGCGTACGAGCACGAAGTGGACGGCCTATCCGCCGGACGTCCTGCCCCTGTGGGTCGCCGAGATGGACGTCCCGGTCGCCGAGCCGGTGGTGCGCGCGGTGACGCGGGCGATGGAGCGGGGCGACACCGGCTATGCGGGCGGCACGGAGTACGCGCGGGCGCTGGACGTCTTCGCGCGCGAGCGCTGGGGCTGGGACGGGGTGGTCGCGGAACGCACGGCGATCGTGCCGGACGTGATGCTCGGCATCGTGGAGATCCTCAAGCTGATCACCGCGCCCGGGGACGCCGTGGTGGTGAACTCCCCTGTCTATCCGGCGTTCTACGCCTTCGTGGAGCACATGGACCGGCGGATCGTGGAGGCGCCGCTGGACGGGGCGGGCCGGATCGACCCGGCCACGCTGGAGTCGGCGTGCCGGGAGGCCGTGGCGGGCGGGCGGCGGGCCGCGTATCTGCTGTGCAGCCCGCACAACCCGACGGGGACGGTGCACACCGCGGAGGAGCTCGCGGCGGTGGCGGAGCTGACGGCCGGTCACGGCGTGCGGGTCGTCGTCGACGAGATCCACGCGCCGCTCGTGCTGCCCGGCGCGCGGTTCGTGCCGTACCTGTCGGTCCCGGGCGCGGAGAGCGCCTTCAGCGTGATGTCGGCCTCCAAGGCGTGGCACCTGGCCGGGCTGAAGGCGGCGCTGGCCGTGGCGGGCCCGGGTGCGGCCGCCGATCTCGCGCGGCTGCCCGGGGAGGTGAGCCACGGCCCGAGCCACCTCGGCATCATCGCGCACGCGGCCGCACTGCGGCACGGCGGCGACTGGCTGGACGCCGTGCTGACCGGGCTGGACGAGAACCGGCGGCTGCTCGCCGACCTGCTGGCGCGGCAGTTGCCCAAGGTGGGGTACGCGCCGCCGCAGGCGACGTACCTGGCGTGGCTGGACTGCCGCGCGCTCGGCCTCGGCGACACCGCGGCCTCGGTCTTCCTGGAGCGCGGCCGGGTGGCGCTCACCAGCGGCGTGCCCTTCGGCACGGGGGGTTCGGGGCATGTGCGGCTGAACTTCGCGACGTCGCCGGAGCTGCTCACGGAGGCGGTCGGCAGGATGCGGCAGGCGCTGGCCTGACCTCAACTACCGCATGTCTACGTACACTTGGCAGCTTCGGCGGCCTGTGTCAGGCTCGCCGTCGTGGCGCCCCATGTGAACGACCCGACTCTTTACCGGTCTCCGGCGGACGCCATCGCGGCACCGCCGGAGAAGCTCGCCTACGTGGTGGGGTTCGACCGGAGCGCGCGCCGCCCGGACGCCCTGTTCACCATCGGCACGGACCCGGCCTCGCCGTCGTACGGCCGGGTGCTGAGCCGTGCGGACGTGCCGCACCTGGGTGACGAGCTGCACCACTTCGGCTGGAACGCGTGCTCCAGCGCGCTGGCGCACGAGGGGCACCACCACGCCGAGCGGCGCCATCTGCTCGTGCCGGGGCTGCGCTCGTCCCGGCTGTACGTCTTCGACACGCGCCCGGACCCGGTCCGGCCACGGCTGGTGAAGGTGGTCGAGGCCGGTGAACTGGCCGAGCGCGCGGGCTATTCACGGCCGCACACCCTGCACTGCGGGCCCGACGGCGTCTTCCTCTCCTGCCTGGGCGGCGCGGACGGCCGGGACGGGCCCGGGGGCATCGCGCTGCTCTCCCACGACGGCACCGAGGTGCTGCGCGCGTGGGAGACCGACCGCGGGCCGCAGCGGCTGGCGTACGACGTGTGGTGGCACCTGCGGCACAACACCGCGGTGACCAGCGAGTGGGGCACCCCGTCGATGATCGAGGACGGGCTCGACCCCGAGCTGCTGCTCGGCCGGGCCTACGGCCACGCCCTGCACTTCTGGGAGCTGGACTCCGGCCGTCATCTCCAGCGCGTGGATCTCGGCGACGAGCACCAGATGGTGCTGGAGCTGCGCCCGGCGCACGCCCCGCAGGCGGCGTGGGGCTTCGCCGGGGTCGTCGTCAGCGCGGTGGACCTGTCGGCGTCCGTGTGGCTGTGGTACCGCGAGGCCGCCGGTTCCTTCACGGTCCGCAAGGTGATCACGATCCCGGCGGAGCCCGCGAAGCCCGAGGACCTGCCGTCTGCGCTCCAGCCGTTCACGGCCGTGCCGCCCCTGGTCACGGACATCAATCTGTCGGTGGACGACCGCTGGCTGTACGTGTCGGCGTGGGGGACGGGCGAGCTCCTGCAGTACGACGTGAGCGACCCGTTCCGGCCGAGGCGGACGGCTTCCGTCCGCCTCGGCGGGATCACCGGCCGGGCCCCGCACCCCACCGCGCCGCGCTCCCCGCTCAGCGGCGGACCACAGATGGTCGAGCTGAGCAGGGACGGGCGGCGCGTGTATCTGTCCAACTCGCTGTACGGCTCGTGGGACGACCAGTTCTATCCCGACGGCATCGAGCCGTGGCTGATCAAACTGGACGCGGACACCGCCCGGGGCGACCTCGCGGTGGATCCGCGCTTCTTCCCGCACGGCGCGGAGTTCGCGGGCCTCCGGGTGCATCAGACGCGGCTGCAGGGCGGCGACGCGTCCTCGGACTCCTACTGCTACATTTGACGGACGACGTTCTCGGCCTGGGGTCCCTTGGGGCCCTGGGTGACGTCGTACTCCACCCTGTCGTCCTCGTAGAGCTCCTTGAAGCCGGTGCTCTGGATGGCCGAGAAGTGGACGAACACGTCCGGGCCCCCGTCATCCTGCGCGATGAAGCCGAAGCCCTTGTCCGCGTTGAACCACTTCACTTTGCCTGTTGACATGTGCGCTTTCCTTCTTCCTTGCCACCGGCACGACCTCGACGCACCGGTCCCGGCCCCGGAACCTTCCCCTGCCCGCGGGCGGGGGAATCTCTTCGGCCCCCGTCGTTCACCCTCCGGGGGGAACGACGGGGGCGACGGGCTCCCGTACGGGGGTCCCGGCCACACCAGGACGGAAAGAGGCATCGAACCTACAATCGACGCATGGCCATCTTTGGGAGCCTGAAGAGAATCCCCTCTCCGCAGATCGCCTCGATGGAGCAGATCGAGCCCTGCCACTGCATGTGCTCGGTCACCCACCACGGGCAGCACGTCTGCTCGGAAGACGCCTATCCGGACCTCCGGCTCACCTTCCACCTCCCGGCGGTGGGCGAGGTCTCCTTCCCCGTCTGCGGCCCGTGCTTCGACGCGGCGTCGGCGCGGTGGCACGAACACCCCGCGGCCTGACGGCACCCGCCCGCTCTCCCCACCTGCGGATCGACGCGTTGCGGATCTTGGACGCGATGTAGTACTTCTTATACATGAGCGAGCAGGTGCACAACAGGCTGGCAATGGTGCGCGCGGAGCGCAAGGTGTCCCGGCAGAGCCTCGCGGAGGCGGTCGGGGCCCACTACCAGACCATCGGCTACATCGAGCGCGGCGAGTACAACCCGAGCCTCGACCTGGCGCTGAGGATCGCCGGCTTCTTCCGGCTGCCGGTCGAGGCGCTGTTCTCACTGGAGCCGTTCCGGCCGCTCACCGACGAGGTCTACGGGAGGACGTCATGACGACGCGACAGCTCGACCGGGTCACGCGCTACGACCGGCGCATGGTCCAGATCATGAACAATCCGGCGGGGCGGCCGCTGTACGCCACCGCCGCACGGCGCCGCGGCCTCGTCGCCGCGCACATCGCGCTGACCGCGGCGCTGCTGGCCGTGCTGCTCGGCGGCATCGCGGAACGGCTGCCCTGGCTGATACTGGGCGGGGTGGTCGTGCTGCTGCCCCTGTGGTGCTTCGCGACCGGCGCGATCAACGGCTGCACGCGGGGCCTGCTGGAGCTGCGCGCCCGGATGCTGGACGAGCGTCAGCTCGCGGACCGCCACCGGGTGCAGGCCCGGGCGCACCGCCTGTCGGTGGCCGGACTGTTCGGCGCGGTCGTCGCGCTCGGGGCGATCGGCGCGGTTCAGGGCGAGTTCAGGTCGGCGGCGCTGCTGCCGGTGCTCGTGGTCGTGCTGGTGACGCTGTGGCTGATGCCGCTGTGGACGGCGGGCCTGACGGCCCGTGACGAGATGACGGACGACGTGGCGGGGCTGTAAGCCCCTCGGGGATCGCCGCCGCCGCGCGCGGCCAGGCCCGGCCGGGGCGTTCCCGGCCGGGCCGAACCTCTGGCTGTTGCTGTGCCGGTGGTACGCGAGTGCCGACGCGCTCAGCAAAGCGGCGCGGTCCGGCGCCTGATCAGCTACGGGGCCGGTGTGTCAGCGCCCCGAGTGCGCCAGGGCCGGCTTGCACGCGATGTCCGTGCCGCCCACCGGGAAGAGGCCGCTCTTGTTGAGCTGACCGCCCTGGTACTCGTAGTAGAGGTACGTGTAGAACTCGACCCGCCGGGACGGGCCGCACGCGGAGTCGGCGGCGATCTGGTAGCTCATGGTGACGGTCTTGGAGGCACCCGGCAGGACGGGCGCGTTGAAGACGGCGGCACCACTCTGCTTGGTGGGCACGGTGCAGGAGCTCGTGTCACCGGTGCACGTGGTGAACGCGTACTTCACGGCCGGGTCCGACGTGGTGGCGTAGGTCGGCTGGATCGACTGGTAGACGAACTGGGCGTTCGTGGCCTGGTCGTTGGTGAACTTCAGGGTGATGTTCACCGTGGATCCGGGGGTCGCGGACGTCTTGTCCACGGTGATGCTCATGGGCTCGACCGGTGCGGCGGAGGCCGGCTGGGCCAGGCCGAGCAGGGCGACGACGGACGCGAGGGCTGCGGACAGGCTGAGCCGTCCCAATGTTGTTCTGCGCATGGCGAGGGACACTAGACAGAACCCCCGCGTCTTGGCTGCACCCACCGAACAGGACCGGCCAACGCCCCCAACCGGAATGTGACCTCCGGAGCAGGTGTGAGCCATGTGACAGTGTTGCGGCGATGTTGCGAGTTGGCCGGGAAGTGTTGGTGATGCCCATGTGGAGGGGGTGTGGAGACGCCCCCATGACGCCCGCCGGGCTCCTGTCGGCCGTCGCGGACCTTCCTCCTGCCCGTACACCGCTCCCGATCATTCAGAGGCTCGCGCATCCAGCACCTACCATGCTCAATCATGGAACTCAGACACCTCGAGCACTTTGTGGCGGTCGCGGAGGAGCAGCACTTCACACGCGCCGCCGAGCGGCTGCGCGTCGCCCAGTCCGGGGTGTCGGCGTCCGTGCGGGCCCTGGAGCGGGAGCTGGGTGCGGAGCTGTTCATCCGCACCACCCGGCGGGTCGGGCTGACGGACGCCGGGCGGGCGCTGCTGGTCGAGGCGCGGCGGACGCTGGCCTGCGCGGCGGCCGCCCGGGAGGCCGTCGCCGCCGTGCAGGGGCTGATGGGCGGCACGCTGTCGGTCGGCACCGAGCAGTGCATGGGCACGGTCGACGCCGGAGCGCTGCTCGCCTCCTTCCACGCGCTCCATCCGCAGGTGGAGATGCACATGGAGCAGGCGGGTTCCGGGCGGCTGCTGGAGCAGGTGCGCCGGGGCGAGCTCGACCTGGCCTTCGTCGTGCACGACGACGTCCACGACGGGGTGCGGCTGCGCCGGATCGCCGAGGAGCCGCTGATGCTGCTGTGCCGGGCGGACCATCCGCTGGCGGGGATCGGCGGGCCGGTGGCACCGGCCCGGCTGGCCGGGGAGGTGTTCGTGGACCTCCATCCCGACTGGGGCGCGCGGCGGGCGGCGGATCTCGCGTTCGCCGAGGCGGGCGTGGTCCGGAAGGTGGCGCTCCAGGTCAATGACGTCTATACGCTGCTCGATCTGGTGTCGCGGGGCCTGGGGGCCGCGGTGGTGCCCCGCCCGGTGACGCTCAAGGAGCAGGCGCGGGGGCTGAGCGCGGTGCCGCTCGAAGGGCCGGTGCGGTGGAAGGTGGGGGTCGCCGTACCCGCCGCGGGGCAGCCGACCGCGGCGGCGCGGGCGCTCCTGGCGACGATCGGGCATCGCGACGGCGATTGAGCAGCCCTGCTGCTGAATGTGATCGGAACGGGATGTTGGACACAGCGTCACTTCCGGCGCAGAGTGGGAGCAGCTGACTCACCGAGAAAGGCAGGCTGCACCCCATGGCGCAAGAAGTACGCGGTGTCATCGCCCGAGGCAAGGGCGAACCGGTCCGGGTCGAGACGATCGTGGTCCCCGACCCCGGTCCGGGCGAGGCCGTGGTGAAGATCCAGGCGTGCGGGGTGTGCCACACCGATCTGCACTACCGGGAGGGCGGGATCAACGACGAGTTCCCGTTCCTGCTCGGTCACGAGGCGGCCGGTGTGGTCGAGTCCGTCGGCGCCGGGGTGACCGAGGTGGCCCCGGGCGACTTCGTGATCCTCAACTGGCGTGCGGTATGCGGCCAGTGCCGGGCCTGTCTGCGCGGGCGCCCGTGGTACTGCTTCAACACCCACAACGCCAAGCAGAGGATGACGCTCACCGACGGCACCGAGCTCTCCCCCGCCCTGGGCATCGGCGCCTTCGCGGAGAAGACCCTGGTGGCCGCCGGGCAGTGCACCAAGGTCGACCCCGCCGCCTCCCCGGCCGCCGCGGGCCTGCTGGGCTGCGGTGTGATGGCCGGTCTGGGCGCGGCGATCAACACCGGCGCGGTGGGGCGCGGCGACACGGTAGCCGTCATCGGCTGCGGTGGTGTCGGTGGCGCGGCGATCGCGGGCGCCCGGCTGGCCGGCGCCTCGAAGATCATCGCGGTGGACATCGCCGACGCCAAGCTGGAGACGGCGAAGGCGCTGGGTGCCACACACACCGTCAACTCCCGTTCCGTGGACGGCGTCGAGGCGATCCGCTCACTGACGGGCGGCTTCGGCGCGGACGTCGTCATCGACGCGGTGGGCCGCCCCGAGACGTACGAGCAGGCCTTCTACGCCCGGGACCTGGCCGGGACCGTGGTCCTGGTCGGCGTGCCGACGCCGGAGATGAAGCTGGAGCTGTCGCTGCTGGACGTCTTCGGGCGCGGCGGCTCGCTGAAGTCCTCGTGGTACGGCGACTGCCTGCCCTCCCGCGACTTCCCCATGCTCATCGACCTCTACCTCCAGGGGCGCCTCGACCTCGACGCGTTCGTCAGCGAGACCATCGCGCTGGACGAGGTGGAGGACGCCTTCCACCGGATGGAGAAGGGCGACGTGCTGCGTTCGGTGGTGATGCTGTGATGACGGCGCGCATCGAGCACCTGGTCACGTCCGGGACCTTCGCCCTCGACGGCGGTGTCTGGAACGTCGACAACAACGTCTGGCTCGTCGGCGACGACGAGGAGGTCCTCGTCATCGACGCGGCGCACGACGCCGCCGCGATCGAGAAGGCGGTGGCCGGCCGCCGGCTGGTCGCGATCGTGTGCACCCACGCCCACAACGACCACATCGACGCGGCCCCCGCGCTGGCGGACCGTACGGGCGCGCCGGTGCTGCTGCACCCGGCCGAACGCGAGTTGTGGGACCGGACGCACCCGGACGTCGCGCCCGACAGGGAACTGACGGACGGCCAGGTCCTGTCGGTCGCCGGTGTCGAGCTGACGGTGCTGCACACCCCGGGCCACAGCCCCGGCGGCATCTGCCTGTACGCACCGGCGCTGGGGACCGTCTTCACCGGCGACACGCTCTTCCAGGGCGGCCCCGGCGCGACGGGCCGGTCCTTCTCGGACTTCCCCACCATCATCGGCTCCATCCGGGACCGGCTGCTGTCCCTGCCGCCGGAGACGGTGGTGCGCACGGGCCACGGCGACACGACCACGATCGGTGCCGAGGCACCGGCGCTGGAGGACTGGATCGCCCGGGGCCACTGACCGGGCCGGGTGCCCCGCCACTGGGCGGGGCGCCCTCACCTCCGGAGCTGTACGTCTGTCCCGTACGGTCCCCTCCCGTGCCGATCGCCTCAGGTGGGTGGCGCGGGACATGCGTACTACCATGGCTCTTCCCCGACATCCGGAGCAGTGCCATGCAGCAGACGGGCCCCGCGAAGCGCCGCCGCGACCCCCAGAAGCGGATCGCCGAGATCGTCGCCGCCACCGAGATCGTGATCGCCGCCCGGGGCATCGAGGGGCTGACCCACCGGGCCGTGGCGGAGGAGGCCGGTGTCCCGCTGGGCGCGACGACCTACCACTTCGCGACGAAGGACGACCTCATCACCGCGGCCCTGCGCGCCGCCGTCGACCGCTTCGCCGCCTATCTCCAGGAGTGGGTCGCCCAGCGGCCCCGGCTCACCGTGGACCAGCTCGTGGTCCTGCTCACGGACGCGCTGATGCCGGCCTTCGTGGGCCAACGGGACACGCAGGTCATGGAGTTCGAGCTCTATGTGGCCGCGCTGCGCCGCCCGCACCTGCGCCCGATCGCCGATCAGTACATCGAGCTGAGCTTCGAGACCCTGCTCAACTATGTCGACCCGCTGACCGCCCGCACCGCGGCCGTGGCCATGAACGGCCTCACCCTCCGCGGCCTGGCCGGCTCCCACGCCCCGACCCGGGCCGAGGTGGAGGACATCCTCCGCCGCATCCTCACCCCCAACCCCGCCCTGGCCGACCTGCCATGAGGCCGGGAGGGCGAGTGCTGACGGTCGTCACGAGCAGCGACGTCACGCTCCTGACACGGCCGGGGCTCAGTGCTTGACGAACAATTCAAGGTCGTTGTGGCCGTCGCAGAAGACATAGTCGAACTGCTCGTTGACCAGCTCGTGCCAGTAGTTGTTCGTGTCCAGCGCCCAGATGCCGAATTTGTTGACGCTCACGCACTTCTGCCGCCCCGGCGGGGTGTTCGGAGTGGTCACGGTCAGCGTCAGGCTCGTGAGGTCTTTCCAATACAGATGCTGTCCCGGCTTCGGCCCGCCCAGCAGATTGACTTTGCTCCACGTGTTCTGGAAGTCGCCGAACTTCTGAAGGCGCTCCTGGTCGGTCTCGCAGCCGTTGTTGTTGGTCCGAACGAGCTTGGTCCATGTGTCGCTGCCGGACACCGGGTCCCGGTAGCGCGCCGTGACCCACGAGGGGATGCACTCATTGGTGTTGGACAGGCTGGTGACGTCGAACCACATGTTGAATGCTTTGAAATCCTCGTTGCCGACAGCCGACGCGGGCGCGGCGTTGATCAGGCAGGTACCCAACGCCATTCCCAGCAGGATCGTAAGCGCTCTTCGGCAGGACCGAACCGTGCGTCTGCCCATGGTGATCCCTTTCTTCCTCATCGCGGCAGAAGTGATCGCGCCCCACTCTCCTGCTCCCCACGAGTCCCGACAAGCGTGAGATCTGGACAGCGGATCCCGGTTGCGGGCGAAGCTCGACGAGGGGTGCTGCCGCCGCCCCCCTGAGGTCAGGACTTCGGCAGGGTGTTGACGTAGTTGGTGCCGCCGGCGTAGAAGCCGTCCACGGCCTTCTGGACATCGGCCAGGGGAACGGCCCGGTCGGCCTGGTAGTAGAGCCAGTTGACCTTCATGTCCCAGGTGCGCGGGCCCTTGAAGGGGAGGTCGACGAGCCACGCGCTGAAGTGGACGCCCATGCGTTCGCGCGGGAAGTACTTCTTGTCGTCGTGGCTGAACAGCTCGCGGCCGTCCACGGAGTAGGTGACCGTCCCGTTCACCGCGGTGATCATCATCGTGTGCCAGCCCTGGAGGCTCCGGCTCTGGAAGCGGGTGACCCGGTCCTCCGGCCTGCCGCTGCCGCTGCGCCAGCTCGTGGTGTCGATCCGGGGGCCGGGCGCGCCCCACCCGCCGTTCGGCATGTACTCGTAGTCGAGTTCGCTGTAATTGTTCGACTTGTCCTTCGGGGAGATCGCGAAGAAGGACTCGTTGAGGTGGTCGCCGGTGCGGCCGCTGGTGGGCTTGTCGCTGAAATAGACCCGGGCGGCGATGGTCCCCGTGAAGAACTCGGGGCGGGTGCTCTGCAGCTCGGCCTGCTTGGTGCCTTCCTTGGTCCCGTCGCTGGTGACCCGCAGCTGCAGTGCCTGGCCGCCCCTGGCGCTCGCCTCGGAGGGGAAGGTGACGCCGTCGGCCGACCAGGTGCTGGGGATACCGGGACCGCCCCCCTCGGTACGGGCCCGCCAGCCGTTGGCGGCGAGCGCGGGGTCGTCGGCCCCGCTGTAGTGGAAGTTGTCGAACACGACCCCGGCGGGCGCCGCGTCGGACGTTCCCCGCCCCGGGCCGGGGGTGCCGCCGCCCGGTTCCTCGCCCCAGACGAGCGCTCCGCGGTGGTACGCGGTCACCAGCTTCGACGGCGCGTAGTGCGTGGCCTTGGCGTCGAACGAGCGGTCGTTCGCCTGGTTGAGCTCCTTGCGGTCGAGCCGGTAGAGCTGGAGCCCGATCGCCTGACTGGTCCCGCCGGGCGCCAGCTCGCCGGCCCCCTTCGTGAAGCCGATCTCGAGGTAATGGTCGGCGTTGGCCGCCTTGCCGGTCGTCGCGCCTATCTTCTGGGTGATGTTCGAGCAGCCGACACTCGTCTGGACGCAGTTGGCGCCGTACGCGGCCCCGTCGTCCGCGGTGAAGTAATACCGAAGAGTCACATCACCGAGGGGCACGGTCTTCTTGGAATCGTTGATGACTTCCAGCCACGGCTTGGCCGTGCCGGTCTTGGCCGGGGCATCGGTCCGGTACCGGACCGTGAGCTGCGCGGATCCGGAGTCGTCGGAACCCCACCAGGTGAAATAGGCCGCGGTGCCGCCGGCGACGAGTACGGCCATGGCGAGCAGTATTTTGAAAACGACCCGTCCGCGATGACGGGAATTGCGGAGGGCGCGGCTCACTAAAGCTCCTTGGTGAGATTGAGATGCGGGGTCGGCGCCGGGCGCACGCACTTCGCATCACATTCACGAATGGTCATATTCCGCACCATCGTAACCACCCCCCGCCGGGGTCCCCGAGCCATCGACAACCCGCCGGTTCACGCCATTCACCCCTGTCAGCCGGGGTCGGGGCCCGCGCCCGGAGCGTCCCGGGCCGATGCCGCGACGAGGCAACCGCTATAGGTGTTCTTTATCACTGCTTTACCATCGACATGTACCCACGAAGCCCGATCGACCCCGATTTACCGGGGTCGAACGGCTTAATGATCTCTAATTGCATGATCACTAAGGCCTATCGACCGGATCGAACCTGTTCGGGCGGCCGTGCGCGTGAGGTACCTTCTTGTTCTGTTTTCACGGGATCCGCACAACATGCCGGTCTTGTGCGTTTGATGTGAAGCGGGGGGAAGACCTTGTCGGGCACCACTGCGCGCCGGGATCACCGTGCGCGCCGCGGCCGTCGTCCGCGCGCCGAAGCGCCGCGTACGACGAGCAGCCGGCACCGCAGGGGCCGCGTCTCCCCCGACGAGGTGGGCGGTGCCGCCCTCTACGACACCGTGATCCTCGTTCCGGCGCGGAACGAGGAAGTCGGGGTCTTCACCTCGCTGAGGTCCCTGGCCTCCCAGACCCGGCGCCCCGACCTCATCGTCGTGGTGGTCAACAACTCGACCGACCGCACCGAGGAGTTCGCGCGTCAGTTCGCGGACGACGAGCAGACGCCGCCGACGGTCGTGCTGGTCCTCGACGACAATCCGCACAAGAAGGCGGGCGCCCTCAACCACGGCCTCCGCTGGCTCAGGGAGGCCGTCGGGGGCCGGCTGACCAACAAGGTGCGGCACGTCCTCGTCATGGACGCCGACACCGAGCTGCACCCGAAGTTCATCGAGCGGGCCCGCAACGTCATCGCGTCCGATCCGGAGCTCGGCGGCGTCAGCGCCGCCTGCCTCGGCCGCACAGGCCTGTGGCGCAACCCGTGGCAGCGGTACCTCCTCGGCATGCAGATCATCGAGTACGGCCGGGCCGCGAACACCCGGTTCCGCAGGGACGTCCACACCATGTCGGGGGCCGGCTCCTTCTACCGGGCCGAGGCCCTGCAGAGCCTGCTCGACTGGCGGGGCGAGGTCTTCTGGGAGGACCACAGCAATCTGGTCGAGGACTACGAGACCACGCTCGCTCTGAAGGAATCCGGCTGGAAGGTCACCGCCAACCAGCTCTGCATCGCGTACACCGACCTCATGCCCACGCTGCGCGAACTGATCCAGCAGCGCGAACGGTGGAGCCGCGGCACCGTGGACACCCTGCGCGCCCGCGGCTGGACGAAGTTCACCTGGCATTCCATCGCCACCATGATCCTGGGGCTCATCGGCGCCGCCTACATTCTGGGCTGGGGCTCGCCCCACCTCGTGATGGCCGCGAAGAACGGCTTTTCCCAGCGGCCGCTCTTCCTGCTGCTCTTCGCCTTCTGGATCGTCTATCCCGCACTCCGAGTACGGAATCTCGGATGGAAGGCCATGCTGGTCGAGGCCCTGCTGATTCCGGAGCTGGTGTTCACCGTGGTGCGGACCTACTGGCTCGTTTCGTCCATCGTGAAGTCCTATGTGACCCGCGTATCCGCGTGGAAATGATTCAAGGAGAACAATGAATTCCCTCAAGGGCCTGGGGGTCTGCGCGGTGCTTGCGGGCATTGCCTACGCGTTGACCCGGGTGGCGGACACCGACCAGCTGCTGCTCGGCGCCACCGTCGTGATCATCACCATGTGCCTGATCACGTACGCGGCATCCATCAGGCGACGCCGGAGGGACCACCGCGTCGCCGGAGAGTAGTGACGGACCGAAGCCCCCGCGCCTGCCTTTGCATGCTCGGTGCGTGATCGGGCAGGTCGCGGGAAAGCGCTGTGGACGCGTTGAGCGGTGACGCCGGGCGGTAGCGCTGGATCAGCCGAAGGTTCCGGTGCCGACGACCTTCCAGTCGCGGGTGCAATCCGGGCCACACTTCCACGACAGACGCGGGTCACTCGTCACGTTGCCCTTGCCGTCGAGCAACCACGTAGCCAGCTCACCGGTGGTCGTGTTGTGCCAGAGGACATCGGTCCTGCCGTCACCGTTGAAGTCCCCCGTACCGACCACCTTCCAGTCACGGGTGCAATCCGGACCGCACCTCCACGACAGACGCGGGTCACTCGTCACATTGCCCTTTCCATCGAGCAACCACGCAGCGAGCTCACCGGTGGTCGTGTTGTGCCAGAGGACATCGGTCCTGCCGTCACCGTTGAAGTCCCCCGTACCGACCACCTTCCAGTCACGAGTACAGTCCGGGCCACACTTCCACGACAAGCGCGGATCACTCATCACGTTGCCCTTTCCATCGAGCAACCACGTAGCCAGCTCACCGGTGGTCGTGTTGTGCCACAACACATCAGTCCTGCCATCACCGTTGAAGTCCCCCGTACCAACGACCTTCCAGTCACGAGTACAGTCCGGGCCACACTTCCACGACAGACGCGGGTCACCCGTCACATTGCCCCTGCCATCGAGCAACCACGTAGCCAGCTCACCCGTAGTCGTGTTGTGCCAGAGGACGTCAGTCCTGCCGTCACCGTTGAAGTCCCCGGTGCCGACCACCTTCCAGTCGCGGGTGCAATCCGGACCGCACCTCCACGACAGACGCGGGTCACCCGTCACATTGCCCCTACCATCGAGCAACCACGCAGCGAGCTCACCGGTGGTCGTGTTGTGCCACAACACATCCGAGGAGTTCCCGGCCACACTGGCGGAGGCGTTCGTGGTGGCACCGGCGAGGGCCAGGGCAGCCGCTCCTGCGGCTATCAGAGCCGCCAGTCTTCGAATCGGACCCATTCTCATCTGCGAACCTCCCGGACCGAGTAACTGCGGATTCACGTCTGTCGGGATGTGCGTTCGGGTGTGACGGCTCGAGGATGGCGCAGCCGGGAGCCGAGGGGCTAGTGGTCGGTGAGCTGAACGGTCCGGTCGGCTCACCGTGTCCGGTGGGCGGTGCGTCCCGGATCGGTTCGGTCCAGGCACGTCACGGCTTGCGACCAGCGGAATCCCGGTCAGGGGCAGCGCCCCTCCGGTGCAGCGGCGACTCTCCGGGCGCCCGAAATCCGTCCGGTTACGGTCTACGCCGAAGCTGCCCTCGCAATGGGGGCGTCAGCCGCCGTACGGGCGCTCCTCCGGGAGGAGGCGGGGACAGGCAGGCGTTGCTCAGTGCCCAGTCGAAGCCGGCGCGGTCGATCTCGATCGCGAGGACGCACTCCTGATCAGGCTTGGTGGCCCAGCCGCAGCGGTACATCATCCACAGGAACGAGGGCTTGATCCAAGTCAAGCAGTGTTCGTATTCCTTTTCTATCTGGTCGAATTCGCACAGGTCAGGCGGTCGGCCACCTCGAAAGTGTGACGCCGTTCGGGCAACAACGCTCCGTCGGCCAACCGATCCGGGGGCCGAAAGGTCAGCAGTCAGCCCCGCCCTCGTCTCACGCCTCCCGACATGGGTACGGTCTCTGTCGTGTCCGGCGCGCGCCGGTTGGTCACCAGTTAGTTGCGCGCGGCGGAAGGTCGCGCACGACTTGGGGAGTTGGTACCGGCATGGCGTCTGACGTTGCACGGACATCGCTAGAGGGGTTCACCACGGCAGGAATGACGCAGGTGATGGCTGCTGCCTGCCAGTCAGCGAAACTGGACGCCAGAGGCGCGGAGTTGATCCGCTTCGGGGAGAACGCCCTTTTCCGGCTGGCTTCCGATCCAGTGATCGTACGGGTGGCTCGCTCAGCGCGATATCTGCCATCAGTGCGAAACGAAGTGGCGGTCTCGCGTTGGTTGGCGCGGGAGGGATTTCCCGCCGGTCGCGTGGTAGAAGACCTGGAACAGCCGGTTCTCGTCGACGGGCACCCAGTGACCTTCTGGCACCTGATCAACGAAGGTGACCGTAAGCCGACATACGGAGAGCTGGGTGCAGTCCTCCGCGACCTCCATTCGCTGCCGCTCCCCGCCGGGCTGGAACTTCCACCGTACGACGTGTTCGGCCGGTCGGAGCTCCGCATCGAGCAGGCTCGGGGCGTGTCGGATGACGATCGAGAGTTCTTGCGTGAGCGTCACGAAACACTTCGGCAGGAAGTCACGAAGCTGTGCTTCGACTCCGCCAAGGGTCCTGTGCACGGGGATGCCCACAGGCAGAACCTCATGGTGGACGATCGGGATCGTGTCATCCTCATCGACTTCGAAGGCTTCAGCTTCGATCACCCCGAGTGGGACCTGATGGTGACGGCAGTCGAGCATCACAGCCTGCGGTGGCAGACTGAGAAGCAGTACGCCGACTTCGTCAAGTCCTACGGGCGCGACCTGCGGGACTGGCCCGGCTTCAAGACAGTGCGCGGCATACAGGAGTTCCACATGACCACGTGGCTCATGCAGAACGCTGCCGAGAATACGAAGGTTGCCGAGGAATACGCACGGCGTATCGCTTCCCTACGGGATGACGACTCGCCGCGGAACTGGCGTCCTTGGTAGAAGGGGTTTACTCCTCTTCGAGACGGGCGATTGCCTCCCGTACGCGCTCGTTGAACTCGGCCACGGCTCGGTTGCCGGAGTGAGCGTTGACCTCGGTCTGAAAGTCTCCGACGTAGCGTTGGAAGCGGGCAGACTGGAGGGAGTCGCCTGCTTCGACCGCCAGGCCGGCTGTGGTGAGAGCGCTTTCCAGCTCGCCGTTGAGGAGTTGGCTCTGAGCGAGGACCATGCGGCAGAAGCCGACGCTCCGCGCGTACTTGGGATCGGTGATGTCCACGGCCCGTTGAGCATGACGTAGGGCTTCCTTGCGCTGCTTGAGGTCGCGGAAGCAGTGGCAGAACTCTCCCATGAGCTCGGCCGGGGTGAAGTACGAGAGCCATTCAGGGTCGGTCGTGGTATCGGCCCGCTCAAGGTACCGCTCGGCCTCATTCATGGCCCGGCCTGCTCCGACGGGATCGGCGGCGTTGGACAGGGCGCGCGCCTCCATGGAGGCGAACATGGCCATGGCCCGCGGGGTGGCTCGGCCCCTGGCGCCTTCGAGTGCGGCACGCGCCAGCTGGGTCGACTGCGCGTAGTTCCCGAGGTAGTTCGCCTGGTGACTGAGGTTGGAGAGGATGCGGCCGCCGAACATTCGGTCATCCGTGAATTGAGACAGGCGCAGGGTCGCAGTCAGATAGCGGTGGGCAATCCGGTGATTCCCGGAATCGTATGCCGTCCATCCGAGTAACTGAGCGATCTCCGAAGCGGCGCCGAAGAGCGCGGTGCCCACTTTTTCGCTGTAGCTGACACTGAGCAGAGGCAGCACTTCATGGCGGAAGTAATGCCGCAGCGCCTTATGGCCGTGCCCACCGCCGAACTGGAAGTCGAGCTCCATGAACATTTTGCCTGCTGTGCGGATTGCCCGAACGTCTCGCATGCCCACACGCTGACGCCCTGGCCGGTCGGCGGTGATGCCGTCAGGGCGAGCGGTGATCCAGGACAGCACCGCCGCATTCAAGTCGCCGTCGGCGATGATCAGCCCCCGGGTCTCGGGAACATCCGAGCTCTGCGAACTCAGGCTGTCCAGCCTGGCCAACGCTTCTGTGGATGTAGCGGGGTAGCTCTCGGTCACGGCGGCGGCCGTGTCGGTCCCGCCGAAGAACCCTAGGTCGCTCGGGCTGATGCGCCGTTGCAGCTTGGCGCTGAGGGCATTCGCCATGATGGCGGCCGTCTTGGGCTGGATACCTGATCCATCGCGCCACCGCTGCACGGAGACATGCGTAGTGCCCACTACCTCGCCGCGTTGCATGGCGAGATCTCGCATGCGCTTGGCCAGACCTTTGTTCGAGACGTTGGCCTCATCCATGAGTGAGATCAACTGCGCGTTCGGCTCTCGGTTCATGTCCCTTGCCAACCCCTGGTCGACGGCTGGGGTTCATCGTGGCACAGCCGACCATCACCGGGGGTTCATTCGTGAACCCCCTTACCTGTCCTGGGTGTTCGCATGAACCTCCTGGTGAACGCTCCCGCTCTCCGATGCGAAGCCGTTCACTGTTCGTCACACGGCAGCGGAACAGAGGTTCCGTCGACGGACGGAGGGCGAGCAGTGAGATCAAGAAAGATCAGAGGCACGGCAGCGGCCCTGTCTGTGATCCCCTCGTGCGACGTAACGCCATCTGCTCCGCTGGAGTCGTTTCGGGCAATGACGCTCTTCGCCGAGGCGCCGGACACGGTGCAGGCTGCGCGCAACATGGCACGGACCGCGCTGGAGGACTGGGGCCTGAACGAGTTGGCGGAAGACGTACGGTTGACGA
This sequence comes from Streptoverticillium olivoreticuli subsp. olivoreticuli, assembly GCF_003391135.1. Lineage (GTDB taxonomy): Bacteria > Actinomycetota > Actinomycetes > Streptomycetales > Streptomycetaceae > Streptomyces > Streptomyces blastmyceticus. Next base: position 1,967,864 of record NZ_CP031455.1, read on the forward strand.
TTTCGGAACTCGTCGGCAACGTGCTCCATCATGCAATTCCGGATGACTGCCTGGCAGTCCCCGGCGCTCCTCGCCGCATCGACGTAACGCTTCGAAAGTGGCCGGACTGGCTGGTCATCGGGGTGACGGACGAGGATTCGCATCCTCCCACGCTCCCGATCGGCGAAGGGTTCTCCCCACAACTGGTCGGCGACCTTCAAGAGGCACTGATCCCCGACCATGGGCGCGGGCTCCTCATCATCCAGCGCTTGGCCGATGCGGTGTGGTGGTCCCCGGGGGAAACGGGCGGCAAGACAGTGCTCTGCCGCTTCAACCTGAGCGCGGGGTCCGGCACCCAGTCGCCGTAGAGAAAGCTGGCCGCTGCCCTTCGTACAGCCTCCCTGCGCGACCACGGGAAGCAGGCAGCAGGCCCCTGCCGGAACAGGAACTGACCTCCCTGTCCGGCTCGACGCGGCCCCTCCCCCGGGCCCCCTCCCGCGCGAGGGGCCGCGTCCAACGAATCACCACAAGCCGCACCGACGGCTTCGAAAAGAGAAGGGCGTACCTGATGGCACGGGTGTTGGGGTTGACGGTTCGCCCCGGGGACATGGTGGGCGTCCGCGGCGGGTGGGCGGAGGTCAAGGCGATCCGGACGGACCTGGATCGCTTGGGCAAGCGGGAGGTGGTCCTGGTCCTCAAAGGTTCGCGCTCGATGCGGGTGGGCACGACGGAGCAGATCGACGTCCTGCGCAATCCGCGCGGGAGGCGGTGATGGCCGTCAGGTCCGTATTCCGGTTCGTGAACTGGGTGTTGCTCCTCGACACGTCAGGGAGTCCGCCGATCTTTGAACTGGAGTGCACTTCGTGCGGCACGTCGTCCGAGGCGGCGGGGGCCCCGGCAGAGCCGCAGGAGTGGGCACTGAAGCACGCCAGTCGCACCGGGCACACAATGTTCAGGGCCGTGCACACGAGCTTCTTCCGCGCGACGCGGACCGAAGCGCGGCCGTCTCCCCCGTAGACCGGGCAGAGCCGTCAGACGGCTCCTGCCCCCTGAGTCCTCAGGTGTGCGTCTCCACCATTGGGCAGGTCGGCCCGCACCTGGGAGAGGCGGTGTTGTCCGTGCGCCGCCCGCGGTCCTGCTCCGGTTGGTGACCGGAGCAGGACCGCACACAACAGCCGGATACGAGACCGGACCACCCCTAAATACCTTGGCAGGCGGGGGTGGTCCGGCAGGGATCGAGAGCGACCCCGGTGCCGATGGTACCGGGGCGCTCGTCGTGCGTTCACGTGACGCCCCGCAAGACCCAGAATCATCCAAGGTTCTTTGAGGGGTGGAGAGTTGATGTTCGGGCCGGGTGACGAGCCGTTCGAGATCGGCAACGTGGAGTTCGGGGCTGAGGGGTTCGACCCGGACGCGGCGCTGTGGGTGCGCGGGGTGGACTACGTGACGGGCTGGGCTGCGGCGCGTGACGCGGCGGCGGAGCTCGGTCAGGCGCTGGTGTCGGCGGGCGTGGAGGCGTCCGGGGTGCGGCTGCGGGCGGGCTCGGCGGCGGACGGCTCGGGGGTGGTGCGGCTGGAGCTGTCGACGGCGGCGGCCCTGGAGGTTACGCAGCTGGCTGCGCGGTTCGGGAAGGCGAGCTGAGCGGTGATGACGGCGGAGGCTGGGACGGTCGCCGGCTTGGGCCTTGGCCACGGAAAGCCAGCCACGACGATGCGGGCAGCCGAATGATTACCCGCCACGTGTGCCACCTGCACCATGTTCCGGTCTCAGCCAAGATATCTGCTTGTGAACGTCACGGCGCGCGGCCCGCGGTCACGGTTGCGGGCGTCTTCGGCTTGGCCCTCGCCGCTGCGTGCTGCGCGTCGTCGTCCGGCCGTTGCACTGCTCGGGGCGTGGTGCGGGTGCGGGCGGTGGGGCGCCCGGCCGGGACCGGCCGCCAGGCCGCAGCCCGGACCGGGGCGGCCCCGCCGCCCGGCGCGCCGCAGGCGCGCCCTTGAGTAAGTGAACAAGGTTTCGACCGATCGCCGGTCTCAGGGTGTCGGTAGGAATCGTGTCACCAGGCGCAATCGGCAGGGATCAGATCTTGGGCTGAGCGGACGAGTCCAGTTCGGGCGCGGCTACCTCCGCGTGCTTCCCGGTCGCCTGCCGTACCTTGCCCAGGTCGTTGCGAGTGCTGGCCTCGCCGAGACGGTTGCCGAGGCCCTGGAACAGGGCGAGGGCCTTCTCGTGGAGCTGGGCCGCCTCCTCATACTCCTCAGTCGCCTGCCACACGTTGCCCAGGCTGTCGAGGGCGTTGGCCTGCCCGTACCGGTTGCCGAGGTCCTCGTACAGGGCCAGGGCCCGCTTGTAGAGCCGGGCCGCCTCCGCATAGTCGTCGGCCACATACCGCACGTTGCCCAGGCTGTTGAGAGTGTTGGCTTCGCCGCGACAGTCGCCGAGGTCCTGGAACAGGGCCAGGGCCTGCTCGTAGAGCCGGGCCGCCTCCGCATAGTCGTCGGCCATGTACCGCACGTTGCCCAAGTTGTCGAGGGTGTCGGCCTGCCCGTACTGGCTGCCGAGGTCCTCGTACAAGGTCAGGGCCCGCCAGTGGAGCCGGGCCGCCTCCTCATACTCCTCAGCCGCCAGCCGCGCGATGCCCAGGTTGTTGAGGGTGTTGGCCTGCCTGTACCGGTCGCCGAGGTCCTCGTACAGGGCCAGGGCCCGCGAGTAGAGCCGGGCCGCCTCCGCATACTCCCCGGTCGCCACCCGCACGATGCCCAGGTCATCGAGGGCAATGGCTTCAGCGCGGGCGTCGGCGCGGTGGTGGGCGGCGGTAGCAGCGCGCTGGTGGAGGACTGCTGCCTGAGTCCAGGGGCCTTCCAGGATCAGGAAGGCTGCCATGGCAGCAGTCAGGTGAACCATGCGGGTTGCCTGGTCGGTGGTGGCGGTGTCGAGGCAGGCGATGAGGTTGGCACGTTCGGTACGCATCCAGGCCAGGGCGCTGGCCCGGTCGGGAAGAGTCGGGGCGGCTGTGGGTGGAGCGTCGGGTTGGGGGGCACCTGAGAGAAGGTGGTCGGCGGTCTGGGCGGTGTGCCGGTAGTAGTCCCACAGCCGTTCGGCGGAGTGCTCACGGTCGTCGGCCGGATCGTTGTGGGTGGTGTGGGCGTAGGTGCGTAGGAGGTCGTGGGGTTGGTATCGGCCGGGGGCAGTTTCGTCTAGGAGGTGGTCGGTGTAGAGCATCTCCAGCCGGCGACGTGTTGCGGCGAGGGGGGCGCCATCGAGGGCGGCCGCCAGGGGCAGGGGGCGGGCGCCGTCCAGGGCAACCAGACGGCGCCGACTGGTGATCAGCGTCAGGCAGCCGATGCTGCCTGGCAGGAGCGGCCTTACCTGGGCATGGTCGGCGGCGTCGTCCAGCACCAGCAGCACCTGCTTACCGGCGAGCCGGTCACGCCACAGAGCCGAGCGCCCTTCCAGAGTGGGGGGCAGGTTACGGGGATCAATCCCCAGGTCGGTCAGGAGCACCGCGAGGACATCGACGGGCTGGGCCGGGGCCTGGCCAGGGGTGTGGGCGTGCAGCTCGTGGAAGAACTGCCCGTCAGGGAACCGTTCTGCGAGCAGGTGCGCGGCGCGGGTGACCAGGGCGGTCTTGCCGACCCCGGGCATCCCGTCCACCGTATGGACGGTCGCCACCTGTCCCGGGGCTGCGGCGGCCAGCAGGCGTTGCAGCTCGGCGTCACGGCCGGTGAAGTCTGCAATGTCCTGGGGCAGGCTGTGGGTCACCGTCGGCCGGACCGGGGCTGGCGCCTCCATGATGGTGGGCCGGTTGATGTCCCGCCCCGCCTGCATGGACGCGCCGCTGTAGAGCATCGCCTGCTGGTTGACCGGTGAAACCGGCGGCTCACCAGGGGCGGTCAGGCTTTTGGGGCCGGTGGGTTCCCGTGGTAGTCGCGCCCGACCTGGATGCTGGTACCACCGGAGACGGTGGCGTTCTGGATGATGGAATGCACCCTCTCGCGCTCTCCAGGGTTGAGTACTGGATCAAGCTGGTCGTCCAGTAGCCGCCGCAGCTCACCGGCCGCCTGCGGGTCCCGCCGCAGCAATGCCTGCAACTGCACCCGCCACACCCCCTCCAGGGCCTGCTCGGTGTCCGGGTCCTGGGCCTGGCGGGCCTCCAGGACCTGCGTACGCAATACCTCCAGCTCACCGCCCACCACCTCGGCCCGCTCCGGATGCACACGCCGCCACAGGGCGACCACACCGTCGCGGGCCTGCTGCCAGGCATCGGTGGCCATCGCCGCCACCAGCGCCGAACCCGCCGCCATCGTCACCGGATCCATCCCCACCCCCACCGCCGCCGCATCGGACTACTCCCAGCGTGGCCTCCGCCCGCACGGCAAAGCCATAAGCCAAAAGGGACCGAACACAGCCCGAACAGCACCAGTTTCGCCAGTAAGCGACGAAGGAAGCGAGGCGATTGCGGATGGTGACACGGGACGCACGCTTCCACCTGACGACCATCAAGGTCTCCCGCAAGACCGCCGCAGCCTGTATGCACCTCACCCCGGAGCTGCTCAAGGTGAGGCGGGCGCTGCTGATGGCCGGGGTGGGTGAGGAGGCGTGAAGGACTCTGCTGTTCTCCCGCTGATGGTGACGCTCGGGATCATCACCATCCTCCTGGTCCGCTCCCGTGACGTGCGCTGGTGGGAGGCCGTGCTGATCGGCCTGTTCGGCACCTATCTGGGTCAGACCCCGGTGATCTTCGCGATCAACAGCTTCGTGACCTGGTGCCTGTCCGGCTTCACCCACACCCACCCCTGACCGAGGCTCCTGCATGCCCATGCGCCCCGCGTGGCACCCCGTCCGCAAGGGCGAACGACGCCTCACGACCTGCTCCGGACGATGGCGGCGCTGCTGCCGCGGCACCGGCGCTATCCGCTGACCCCACTGTTCGGCTCAGGTGAGAACACCCACAGATGCCCTCACCGCGTCATACCGCGTGACTTCCGATCGAGGTCACCACGTTGATCACCCAGCAGGCTACGGCAGCCAGGGCCCCGACCGCCGAAAGATGTCAGCCGCCGTACGGGCGCTCCTCCGGGAGGAGGCGGGCGGCCGCTTCCGGGTTGCCGGTGGTGAGCAGGTGGTGGATCTCCTTCGCGAGCGGGGTCACGTCGGTGATCGAGACCGTCCACTCGTCGGCGTAGCGGCGGGCGGCCTCGCCCGCGAGGCCGAGCTGGAGTGAGCGGTGGGGCAGCGCGCGGAGGTGCAGATCGCGCTCGGGGTCCCACTGGACCCTGACCGGTGAGGACTTCAGCTCGCGCTGCCAAGTCTCGCGGTCGGGGTGCACATCGCGGTCGAAGTGGGACAGACAGGCGTTGCTCAGCGCCCAGTCGAAGCCGGCGCGGTCTATCTCGATCGCGAGGACGCACTCCTGATCGGGCTTGGTGGCCCAGCCGCAGCGGTACATCATCCAGAGGAACGAGGGCTTGATCCACGTCATCCGGTCGCGCTTCCAGGCCGGGGGGAAGCGGCCGTCGCGGGCGGCGGGGTGGCCGAGGTGAGGGGCGTATGCCTGGTAGACGGTGATGGTCGTCGCGGTGTGCGCCGCCCGGATCCGGCGGTTCTGATCGTGCATGCGGCAAGTCTGTCGGTGATCCGGGCGGCGGGGAAAGCGAATTAGCGGCTGTCCCGGCTCTGCCGGTAGCGCTCGCCGACGACGCCCTGATCGGTCTCCCACCAGGGGCGCGTCAGCTCGGGGGCGGGGGGCGCGTCGGCCCGCTCCGGGGCCACGGGGGTCACGGAGTTCGCGGAGGCCGCGGGGGCGGGGATCGTGGTGAGTTCCTCGTCGAGCTGTCGGTCCAGCTCGGCGGTCCTGGCCCGCTCGGCGCGGCGCCACTCGACGAAGACGGCGATGAGGAAGGGCATGCCGACGAGCTCGGCGATCGAGAGCATCAGTCCGCCGCCCAGCGCCTGGTCCCGCTCCGGGCTCGGGCCCCAGCCCCGCTGCTGCGACCCGTACCAGCCGCCGGCGATCAGGGTGCCGCTGGTCATCACGACGATGCCGGGGACGGCGTCGACGAGCCCGTCGAGGAAGACCAGCAGTGCCCGCACGGGGTGGCTGCACCAAGCGGGCAGCAGGTCCTCGCGGGAGAGCATGGGCAGGACGAACAGGCTGCCCGCCGCGAGGAGGTGGAGGTACATCAGCCGATGGACCGCCTCGTTCCGCAGGGCAGCCTCGAAGTAGGGCGTGAAGTAGACGCACAGCTCCGTGGTGAGCACGAGCAGGGTGCTGACCAGCGGGAACGTCAGCGCCCGCACGACCGGCCCACGCATCGCCCGCCCCAGCCGTTCGGCGCCGCGGGCGGGCAGCGCGCGGCGGGCGAGGGCGAGGGGGTCGCCGAGGGCGAGGCCGAGCGGCGCGATGAGGTCGAGGAGGATGTTCTGCACCGCGGCGGGCCAGAAGAGGACCCGGTCGTACACCGCGAGGGACGACAGGGTCGCGACGGCGATCGTCCCGAGCCCGACGGTCACGAACGCGAGCGTACGGGCGACGGGCCAGCGCTCCCCCTTCCGCGTCACCCGCAGGACGCCCCAGGCGTAGAGCCCGCCGAGAACGATGATGAGGGCGAGGCCGAAGGGGTCCGCTTGCCAGGTGCCGATGGCCCGGGCGGGGGTGAGGTTTGTCAGTGCCACGGTCGCCCAGCGTAGCCCTGCCCGTAGTGGATCTACGGGCAGGTCGGGGGTGGCAAAGCGCAGGTCAAAGGCTTGGAATCCATTCCCCAACCCGCGAGGGCGGCTCAGAGGAGGGGACGGGTTGCGGGGTGGGCGGCGAAGTAGTCGCGCAGCCCCGGGAGCTGCGGCCGCAGCGGCCACGGCACCGTGCTGATCACCGCCAGCCGCACCTGCGGATAGCGCACGCGGGCGAGCTCGAAGGACCGTACGAGCAGCCGCGTCGCCTCCGCCGGCTCGTGCAGCCCCCGTGGCGTCTCCTCCGCTGACTGCGGCGCGAAGCCGAACTCCGTCCACCACACCGGCTTGTCCCCGTCCCGGTAGGCGCGCATCGCCTCGGCCACCGCCGGGAAGTTGGTCACCCGGTCGATCCCCGGCGCCTCCTCCGACCAGGCGTCGGGTGCCCGCCCGTCCAGGCGCGGCCGGAGGGCGAGCACGTCGAAGTGGTCGCGGCCGCCCGCGGCATAGATGTCGCGGACGAAGCGGTGGTCGGTGTGGCAGGGGCCGCCGAGCACCACGGGGGCGGGGTCGGGGACGGATCTGAGGCCCGCGGCGCAGGCGCGGAGGAGGGCCGCGTAGCGGGCGGCGCGCTCCGCGGGGGCGGTCACGCCGGTCGTGGCGGGCTGGTTGGGTTCGCACCACACCTCCCAGGCGAGGACCCGGTCGCCGTAGGTGGCGGCCAGCCACTTCGCCCAGGGGCGGATGGTGTCGGGGTCGTCGGGGAATCGGGCGTGCGAGCCCCGGGGCGCGGCGCCGCCGCGGGTCCACAGGGGCGATTCGTGCAGGGTGACGAGGACGGCGATGCGGCGTTCCGCCGCCGCGTCGAGCACTCCCGCCAGGCGCTGGTTGTAGGGGTGCCCGGCACAGGGGGCGCTGTCCTCGGGCTGGCTGCGGTGCCAGGAGACGTCGACGCGGACGACTTCGACGCCGTACGCCCGCAGGGTGTCCAGGTCGCGGTGGAGGGCGGGGCTCGGCCTGCCGTCCTGCCAGTAGCCGTCCCCCGTGCCGGGGAAGGGCACCCCGAGGACGGGGGGCGCGGTGTCGGCCGTACGGTCCGGTGTGGTGGAGGAGGAGGTGGCGGGGGCCTTGCGGGCCGTGGTGGCCGGCGTTGCGAGAGCCGCTCCGGCGGCCGAGACGACGAACGTACGACGGCTCATGGGGGTCAGCCTGGCAGTCGCGGGCGGGCGTTCCCGCGCTCCGGCACGGCCGTCACCCGTACAGGTGGCTCCGCGCCCGGGTCCGTTCGAAGGGACGGCAAAGAGGCTCGGGCTTCCCGACCGCGACCTCAGGTGGCCGGTGTCGTCGCCGCGTCGAGGAGCGCGCGGGTCGGGGCCGCCTCCGGGACTCCCAGGCGGGTGAAGAGGGTGAGGGCCTCGCGGAGGTGGTCGTGGCCGCGGTCCGGGCGGCCGAGGCGCGGGAGGGCCTGGCCGAGTACGGCGTGGGCGAGCCCTTGGCAGTAGCTCTTGCCCAGGTCGCGGGCGATCCGCAGGGATTCCTCGGCGCAGGAGACCGCGTCCTCGTCCCGCCGTTCGTCGAGGCGGCACTCCGCGAGGCGCGCCCAGGCCAGCCCTTCCCAGCCGCGCTGGTGCTGGGCGATGAAGTGGCCGAGCGCGCCGCGCAGCCGGTCGGCGGCGAGTGCCGGGGCGCCGGTCCTGCGCAGCACGAAGCCGTGCTGGTAGAGCGTCATGGCGATGGTCGGTCCGTTGCCGGTCGCCTCGGCCAGCCGGACGGCGTCCGCGGCGGCGCGTTCGGCCTGCTCGGGCTGGTCGAGGGCGAGGTGCACGCGGGCGGTGTTGGCGAGGACCCGTGCCTCGCTGCCCTTGTCGTCGAGTCCGTCGCACAGGGAGCGGGCGAGCTCCAGCAGCGGGAGCGCCCGGGTGGGGCGGTCGGTGGCGAGGTGGAGGATGCCGAGCGCGTTGGCGGCGAGGTGGCGGCAGAGGCTGTCCCCGGAGTCCTCGGCGAGCCGCAGCGCGGTGGAGAGTTCGCGCTCGGCGGCGTCGTACACATCGGTGAGGTAGTGGAGGTTGCCGAGGGTGTAGCGGGCGCGGGCCTCGACGCGGGGTTCCCCGCGGGCCTGCGCGGTGTCGGCGGTGAGCTCGGAGAGGCGGCGCAGCTCCTCGCGGTGGGCGGGGCCCTCGATCAGACCGGACCAGGTGAGCAGCAGGTCGCCCGCGGGGCGCAGGGCGTCGGGCGCGCCGGGTACGGCCTGGGCGAGGACGGAGGCCAGCGGTATGTGCTCGTGGCGCAGCCACTGCCGGGCGCCGTCGGCGTCGGTGAAGGGCACGCCCGGCAGGGTGACGGGGTGCAGGTGGCGCTGGAGGGCGTGGTCGGGTTCGAGGGTCCGGGAGGCGTTGCCGACGGTGGCGAGGTGGTGGTCGAGGAGCCGTTGGACGGCGGCGTGGCGCTCCTGCCCGGTGTCGGTCTGCTCGGCCTGCCGACGCGCGTAGAGCCGGAGCAGGTCGTGGTAGCGGTAGCGGCCGGTGGCGTACGACTCCAGCATGCCCGCGTCGGCGAGGCCCTCGGCGAGGTCCTCGGCGGTGAACTCGTCGCAGCCGAGGAGGGCGGCGGCCGCCGACAGCGACAGGTCGGGGGCGGCGGCGAGGGCCAGCAGGCGGAAGGCCCTGGCCTGGTCGTCGGCGAGGTGGCCGTAGCCGAGCCTGAAGGTGGCCTCCACGGTGAGGTCGCCGGCCTGCAGTTCGTCGAGCCTGCGGCGTTCGTCGTCGAGCCGGGTGACGAGGGAGGCGATGGTCCAGCCGGGGCGGGCGGCGAGCCGGGAGGCCACGATGCGCACGGCGAGCGGCAGATGCCCGCAGGCCGCGACGAGCGCGGCGGCCGCCCGCGGCTCGGCGGCGACCCGCTCGGCGCCCACGATGGTGGCGAGGAGCGAGAGGGCCTCGGGGGCGGTGGCGACACCGACGTGGAAGTGGCGGGCGCCGCCGAGGGTGATGGCGCGGGACCGGGTCGTGACGAGGACGGCGCAGCCCGCGGTGCCGGGGAGCAGGGGGCGGATCTGGGCGGCGTCGCTGGCGTTGTCGAGGAGGAGCAGGACGCGCCGGTCGGCGAGCACGGAGCGGTAGAGCGCGGCGCGTTGCCCCAGTTCGTCGGGGATATCGGGTTCGGGGACGTCCAGGGCCTGGAGGAAGTGGGACAGGACGCTGCCGCTGTCGGCGGGGTGCGGCCCGGCGCCCTGGAGGTCGACGTACAGCTGGCCGTCGGGGAATTCCGGCCGGGCGGCGTGGGCGGCGTGCACGGCGAGCGTGGTCTTGCCGACACCGCCGATGCCGGTGAGCATGGCGATCATCACGGCGGGCCCGGAGGTGCCGGTGAGGGCGGCGAGCACGTCCTGGACGAGCTCTTCGCGGCCGGTGAAGTCGGGGATGCCGGCCGGCAGCTGGAAGGGGACGGCCACGGGGCGGGCGGGGCCCGCGGGCTCGGCCGGGGCCGGCGCGGGGCCGGGGCCCGCGGACGGGGCGTAGGACAGCGCGGGGTCGGCGGCGAGCACCCTGGCGTGCAGTTCGGTCAGTTCGGGGCCGGGTTCGACGCCGAGCTCGGCGACCAGCAGGCGCCGGGTGTCGGCATAGGCGGCGAGGGCGTCGACCTGGCGTCCGCAGCGGTAGAGGGCGAGGATCAGCAGGGCGCGGAGGCGTTCGCGCAGGGGGTGTTCGGCGGCGAGGGAGCTCAGCTCGGGGACGATCTCGGAGTGGCGGCCGAGGGCGAGGGCGCAGTCGAAGAGCCCTTCCTGGGCGACGAGGCGGGCCTCGGAGAGCCGGTGCCGCTGCCGTTCGGCGTACGGGCCGGGGAGACCGGCCAGCGCGGCGCCGTGCCAGAGGTCCAGGGCGTCGGCGTAGCGGCTGTGCGCGGTCTCGGTGTCCCCCGCCTCGCGGGCGTCGGCGGCCTCGGCGAGGCGGCGCTGGAAGACGACGGCGTCGACCTGTTCCGGCGGTATGCGCAGGGCGTAGCCGCCGGCGGAGGAGACGAGGACGGTGGCCGGGGTCCTGGCCACGCGGCCGGGTTCGAGGAGGTTGCGCAGGCGGGAGGCGTAGGTGCGGATGGTGCCGAGCGCCTGGGGCGGTGCCAGTTCGCCCCACAGGGCGTCGATCAGTTCGTCGCTGGAGACGGTGCGGCCTCCGCGCAGCAGGAGGACGGCGAGCATGGCGCGCTGCTGGCGCGCTCCGAGCTCGATCTGCCGCCCGTCGAGCTGCGCGCGCACCGGGCCGAGCAGCTGGAAAGAGAGCTGTGCTCCGGTTGTCGCTCCGCTGGCGCCCATGTCTCCCCCGACCTCGCCGCGCACACTCCGCCCGGCGACAAGGGGGACAGTATCTCAGGGCTCCGTGCCGCAGGAGCCGCCCGTGACCTGGCCGGTACTCATCTATTGATCGTCTGTTGATCGCGGTGTCACATACTGCGGGGAAAGACCGTGTTCGACCCGCATGACAGGAGTTCCCATGAGCACCGAGGCCCCGAAGCCCGCCGAGGCCGCGCAGCCCGCCGAGCAGAACACGCCCAGCGAGCAGGCCATCCTCGCCGGACTGGGCGCGCCCATCGAGCACACGGAGGGCGCCCCGATCCCGGGCACGGAGCACAGCGGTCCGATCCACCCGACCCACACGACGGGCGCGCAGTAGGCCGCGGCAGCCGGGCCGTGAGCGGCCGGCACCGACGGGCCCCCGATCGCGGAAGCGGTCGGGGGCCCGTCGTCGTCGGCGCGTCTGACGGTCCGTTAAGGGAGCGCAAAGAAACCGTCCGCCCGCTCCCAAAGAGAGCGATTACCGGACAGCCGCACCCCTTCTTGTCCGCTCACCGCCCAGCGCCCATCCGCGCCCGTCACAGGCGTTTACGGGGACGGTTCGCGATGCCCCTGTGACGCGCGGGGCTTGCCGGAGCACGGCCCGTACGACCGAATGTCGCTCTTGAACGTTCACGCGGACGGTCGGGATACTCCGGGAATTGACATGGACGCGACTAGCGTCTCCCGGCCACCGCCGGGCCGCGCATCGGCCGTCACGCCCCTGTCGTCACGTCACATGCACCCTCCGTGCCCGGACATCGGTCTCACCGGGCACCCCCCACAGGAGGTCTCGTGAAACGTCCTCGCATATCCGCACGCCGCTCCGCCATGGCCGGTACGGCCGCCGCGGTCCTGGCGACCGCCGCGCTCACCCTGCCCGCCGCCCACGCGACGCCCGCCCCGGCCGCGCACTCGGCGGCCGACGTCGCGTCGGCCAGGGCGACCCTGAAGGCGCAGGCGTCCATCCCGGGCACTGCCTGGTCGGTCGATCCCAGGACCGACAAGGTCGTGGTCACCGCCGACAGCACGGTCCGCGGGGCGCGCCTGAGCCGGCTCGGCAAGGTCGTCGCGAGCCTGGGCGACAAGGCCACGCTCAGAAGGACGGCCGGCACCTTCCGGCCGCTCATCGCGGGCGGCGACGCCATCTGGGGCAGCGGGGTGCGCTGTTCGCTCGGCTTCAACGTGACCAAGGACGGGCAGCCCTACTTCCTGACGGCCGGGCACTGCGGCAACGCCTCGGCCGACTGGTCCGACTCACAGGGCGGCCCCCAGGCCGGTACGACGGAGAGCTCGGTCTTCCCCGGCAACGACTACGCGCTGGTGCGCTACACGGGCTCGGCCGACCACTCCAGCGCGGTGGACCTCTACAACGGCAGCCAGCAGAACATCAGCCGGGCCGGTGAGGCGACGGTCGGCGAGCAGGTGCAGCGCAGCGGCAGCACCAGCGGCCTGCACAGCGGCCAGGTCACCGGCCTCAACGCGACCGTCAACTACGCGGAGGGCACGGTCGACGGCCTGATCGACACCTCCGTGTGCGCCGAGCCGGGCGACAGCGGCGGCGCGCTGTTCGACGGCGACACGGCGCTGGGGCTCACCTCGGGCGGCAGCGGTGACTGCTCGTCCGGTGGCGAGACCTTCTTCCAGCCGGTTCCCGCGGCCCTCCAGGCCCTCGGGGCGCAGCTGCCCTGATCCTCCACCGGACAGCTGCACCGCCCGGCCACCGGCACACGGCCCCTGTGCGCGCCTTCCGGCGCCGGGGGCCGTTCGCCGCGGCAGGGCCCGGGTCAGTTGACGCGGCCGTACCAGACGCTGTTGCTCCAGATCTTCTCCAGCCGGACGGACGCGCCGGGCTTGGGCGAGTGCCAGATCTTGTTGTCCCCGGCGTAGATGCCCACGTGGTAGACGTTGCTGCCGGAGTGGAAGAAGACGAGGTCGCCGGTCTGGCGGGAGCCCGCGGACAGGTGCCGGGTCCTGTTGTACTGGTCCTGGGCGGTACGCGGCAGGTTCTTGCCGACCTTCTTGAACGAGTAGAGCGTGAGGCCCGAGCAGTCGAACCGGTTGGGGCCCGCGGCGCCGTACTGATAGGGCGAGCCCTTCTTGGAGGCGGCGACCTTCAGCGCGGCCTGACCCGGGGTCGCCGCCTGGGCGTCGGCCGCCACACCGGGCAGCAGCATCGAGGCGGTGACGGTGGCGGCGGTGAGGACGGTCGCGGCGCCGGCCCTGGACACGAGCGTGGATATGCCGGGGAACGCAGACATGTCAAACCCTTCGTCATCCGCCTGCGAAAGATGACCTGTCGGGTTCGGGCTGTCGAAGTTGCCCGGCCACATACGTGGCTTCACCCCAAGGACCACCGCCATCGTGGTCCGTCGTACCTGGGTCTCCCGCTCCTGCCGATCCATTCGGTCTGCTCCGCACCCGGAACGGCGGCAGGACTCGGCGTCCGCCCGGGGTGCCCGTCTCGGTGACGGGATCTTGTGTTCGAGTCACGATCCTGCATCACGAAGAGCCGGAAACCGGAGCCAGGACGGCTTTCTGTGAACTTCTTCACTTCCCGGCATTCATGGAACCGGGGTACTTTCCCGTCGCACACAACCCGGTCAACTCCCATTCAATCTTGGGAGTTGAGGGAAATCCGGGACTGAAATCCAGTCATACGACTCCGTCCGCCGCGAGTACGCGCACGAGGGCGTGACGTCTTTGCGTCAGAAATACGCGACCACGGGGGACGTGCGGTTCGCCGTGACAGCGTGGGGGTAGCCCTACGACATGCTCACCCTAGGGATCGAGGAGGAGTATCTTCTGCTCGACCCGGCCACCGCACTGCCCGTCCCCAAGGCAGAGCAGGTCTGCGCAGCGGTGGACCTGGAACCGGTCGTGCACGAGCGGGAGATTCAGGCGGAGTTGTTGCAGGCCCAGGTGGAAGTGGCCACTCCGGTCTGTGCGGACCTGGCGGAGGCGAGCAGCCATCTGCTGCGCCTGCGCCACGCCGTGAGCTCCGCCGCCAAGCGGAACGGCTGCCGGATCGCCGCGAGCGGCACGTCGCCCCGCGCGGGCCTGGTGCCCATACCCGTCACCCGGAACCCGCGCTATCTGGCGATGCGCGGCCGGGCGGCCCAACTGGTCGACGAACAGCTGGTCAACGGGATGCACGTGCACATCGCCATCCCCGACCGGGAGATGGGCGTCGCCGTCCTCAACCGCGTCCGCCCCTGGCTGCCGGTGCTGGTGGCCATGGCGGCCAACTCACCGATGTGGCACGGCCAGGACACCGGCTTCGCCAGCTGGCGCACCGTGGTCTACAGCCGCTGGCCCGTCTGCGGTCCGCCCCCGCACTTCACCGATCTCGCCGACTACGAGGAGCGTATCCAGGCGCTGTTCGTCGCCGGGGCGATCAGCGACCGGGGGCAGCTGTACTGGCAGGCCAGGCTGTCCGACCGCTACCCCACGATCGAGGTGCGCTGCCTGGACGTCCAGCTGCGCGCCGACGACGCCGTGATGTTCGCCGGGATAGTGCGCGGCATGGTGGCGACCGCCATCCGTGACGAGAAGAGCGGCCGCCGGATTGCGCACTGCCCGCCGGAGCTGCTCAGTGCCGCGAACTGGCATGCCGCCCGGCACGGTCTGGAGGGTGTGCTCGTCGACCCCGAGGGCAGGCGCCGCGGCGCCGACGACGTCGTCCGCTCCCTGCTCGGGCACATCGGGCAGGCGCTGGAGGAGGCCGGTGACATCCGTCAGGTGAGCTCGTCGGTGCACCGTCTGCTGCGGCGGGGCACCCCGGCGGACCGGCAGCGCCGGGTGCTGGCCGCCGACGGCATCAAGGCCCTCACCGACCTCATCACCGAACCGTGACCGGCGGCCGCCACGGGCCCCCGGGCCGCGCGCCGCCGCCTCAGCGGTGCGGGTCGCCCTCGATCCGGCCGCCCAGGGCGCGCGCCGTGGCGGGGAGATGGCGGACGCGGGTCGTCAGCAGCAGGACGGCGAGGCCCAGATACACATAGGTCAGGACGAGCCGGGCGGATTCCCCCGGCAGGGCGAACTGCACCGCGAAGAGGACGAACAGCCCGGCGGCCTGGAGGCGGGCGAAGCGCAGGTCGAGCAGGACCACCACGGCCAGGACGGTCTGGGCGGCGGTCAGCGCGACCTCGTCGACCTGCCGGGTCACCAGCGGCAGGGCCGCCCCGCCGCCGCCCAGCGCATGGGCCAGGGGCAGGCAACCGACCAGCAGGGTCCACTGGTTGACCTTGCTGGAGAGCAGCGCGCCGAGCCCGTCGCTCGCCCGCAGCCGCCAGGCGAAGACCACGGCGACGATGAGCTCCGGGGCCTCCGACGCCAGCGGCGCGAGCCACTGCACCAGGACGAAGCGGTCGATCCCCAGCGAGGCCCCCGCCTCCACCAGACCGTTGGCGAAGGGCTCCGCGCAGGCGAAGACGACAGCCGCGGCGGCGGCGAACAGGGTCGCGGTGGTGGCGCGGCGGCGGGGTGCTGCCAGCGTGGCGAGCCGCGCGGGGACCCCGACGAGCTCCTCCATCTCGCCCGAACTGCACTTGCCGATCCGGTAGAGGTAGTAGCCGTACCAGGGGACGAGCACCACCGGGACGTACCAGCCGATCTCCCGGGTCAGCGGCATCACGAAGGCGAGGACGGCGGCCACCGCGAGGAACGCGACGTCGATGCGCCGGTGCGGCTCCAGCACGATCCCGGTGTCCGGCGCGGACCGCCGGCGCAGCGCGAGCGCCGAGGCGAGCGCGACCAACGGCCAGCCGACGCCGACGAGCAGCCGGTTGGCGCCGGTCATGTTGGCCGCGGCGTAGGCGGCGTACGAGGGGTCGGAGCCGGCCGCGTAGGCGAAGTACAGGTCGACGGCATACTCGGGCAGCACCGCGATGAAGGCGAGCAGGGCGAGCGCGAGCGCGCCGGCCATGTCGGCGCGTGCGGTCTCGGCCGCCCACATCAGCAGCAGCGCCGAGCACAGCACGCCCAGGCCGAAGACGGCCACGGCCCACCCGGGTGAGAGCTCGGTCCCGCTCAGGCGCAGCACCGCCGCGGGGACCGCGCCGGCGCAGGCGGCACCGATGCGTACGGCGCTCGCCGCCGCGGAGGGCACCCCTCGGGTCTCGCGCATGACGGGCTCCTTCGCGTCGCGCCTGTACCCGTCGCTCTATCAGCAGGTACCGGCGGAGCCGCGTGGACAGCCCGGCGCGGAGCCGGGCGACGCCCGTTCGGAGCAGACGGGCACGGTCGCGGGGGCGGGGCCATGACCCCGCCGTCTACATAACGCCGCTCGCGGAAGCTGCCGGCGGATGTTCCCCGCCCACTGCTGTCCCTGTCGGTCGGTCAGCGAACGAATGGTGTTCCCCTCCCTCCAGCTCCCTCGCAACCGCAGGATGCGGTGAAGTCGGCCAGGTCAGCGGCACCCCCGTGGCTGCTGACCCGCAGGTAGATCATGCAGGAGGGATGCGATCATTTCTGCTGAGAACTTTTTGCAGGAAAAACTCGCCTATGAAATCGGCTTCCCCTGGCGGCGCCGTTCGTGATATTGGGGGAACCTCCGTTGGACAAGGAAGCCCTTCAGGCATTGCTCCGGGAACGCCGGGGCCGTATCGCGCCGGAGGACCACGGGCTCCTCCGCCCCTCGCGTCAGGGTCGGCGCGCCCCGGGGCTGACCCAGAGCCAGATCGACCAGCTGCTGCACCGCACCCACGGCACGTTCAACCGGCTGGAGACGGGCGCCTACCCCCATCCGCCGGAGGACCTGCTGCGCGACGTCGCCCGGCTGCTGGCGTTCACCGAGCACGAGTGGACGTCGCTGTGGCTCTACGCCGTGCGCCGCGACCCGCCCTACCCGCTGCACCAGCGCTCGGGCACGGAGGTGCCCCGGGCCTGGCAGGACGTCGTCGAGGGCCAGTCCCACATGGCGTACATCAACGACCAGTCCTGGCGGGTGCTCGCGCACAACCAGGCGTTCACCGAGATGTTCCCGCGCCGCGAGGTGCCGGAGAACACCATGCGGTGGATGACGCTCCACCCGGAGGCCCGTACGATCCTCACCGGCTGGCAGGAGCACTGGGTGCCGATGATCCTGCCGCAGATGCGCGCGGCCATGGCCGCGCTGCCCCACGACGAAACGCTCGCCGAACTGGAGGCGGACATCCTCGCCGACCCGGTGGTGGGACCGCTGTACGAGGCGGGCGGCCGGGCGTACGTCCATCCCGACGGCGACGAACGGCCGCTGCTGCACCCGGTGCGGGGCCCCGGCTGGGTGTCGCTGTGCAGCGCCGAGCCTCTCGCGTCACCGCGTGCCCGGCTTATGGTGCTGGTCTTCCGCCCCGGTGACCGGAGCGGACCCACCCGCCGGCCCATGCTGCGTGCAGGATGACCGTGCGGGGGCGGCCCGCGCCGGGTACCGGCACCGCCCCCGCCGGCCCAGGCCGACGGCCGCCCCGACCCGTGGAGCTCCCGTGACAGCGCACGTCTCACGCCCCGCCATAGCCCTCCCCCGGCACCGTGTGACCACCGAGGACATCGTCGAGGACATCCGCGAGCACCACGCGGACCACCCACGGCTGGAATCCGTGCTGCGCGTCGCCCGCGCCACCGGTGTCCGCACCCGGCGCTTCACCCAGCCCCTGGACTCCCCCACGGTCTCCGGCACCGCGACGGTGGAGGAACGCAACCGGGTGGCGTTCGCCGATTCCGCCGAACTGGCCACCCGGGCGGCGCGGGCCGCGCTCGCGGACACCGGCCTCGAGCCGTCGGCCGTCGACTGCGTCGTCACCAGCCACTCCACCTCATGGGCCGTGCCGGGCCTGGACATCCACCTCATCGGCGCGCTCGGGCTGCGCGCCGACGTGCGCCGGATCCCCATGACGTCCCTCGGCTGCGTGGGCGGGGCGCAGGCCCTGGTCCGCGCCACCGACCATGTGCGGGCGCACCCCGGGAGCCGGGTCCTGGTGGTCGTCGCGGAGACCATCAGCACCATCTACAACCACCGCAACACCACCTTCGAGTCGATGATCTACAAGGCGCTGTTCGGGGACGGCTCCGGCGCCTGCGTCGTCACCGACGCCCCGCTCGGGCCCGGCCTGTGCGTCGAGGACACCTGGGAGTACCTGCTGCCCGAGAGCGGCCACCGCTACCGGGGCCGGCTCGACGGGGCCGGTCTGCACTTCGACTCCACCCGCGCCGCCGCCGAGGCCACGGGCGAGGTGATGCCCGCACTGCGCGCCTGGCTGCAGACCGTGCAGGCACCGCCCGCCGAGCCGCAGTGGACGGTCGTCCACCCGGGCGGGCCGCGGGTCCTCGACGACACCGCGCGGGGCCTGGGCGTCGACGCGAAGATGCTGCGGCACTCCTGGGACAGCCTCGCGGAGAACGGGAACCTGGGCGGCGTCGCGGTCCTGGACGTCCTCGCCCGCACGCACGAGGACCCGCCGTGCGACGACGAGCGGGGGCTGTTGCTGTCGTTCGGGCCGGGCTTTCTGGCGGCCGCGTGCCGCGGTCGTTGGCGCGCGTGAGGAACCCTGGAGCTGTCGTGTCCGCACCGGGGCCGGGGAAGGGCCGCCGTCAATGCGCCGAATCCGCGCGGAAGTTCTTCGGAACCAGGATCGCCGCCAGGGCCACCGCCACCGCGACGATGGCCACGGACACCAGCGCCGTGGTGGTCAGCGCGTCGTTGAACGCCGAGCGCGCCGTCGCCAGCAGCGCGCGGCCCACCCCGCTGTCGGTGCCGAAGGAGCGGGCCACCTCGTCCGCGCCGCCCACCGACTGCCGCGCGGCCGTCAGGTCCGCGCCCCGCAGCCCGGGTGGGAGGCCGGTCATCCCGGAGCGGAACAGCCTGGTGTGGATGCTGCCGAGCAGCGCCACGCCGAAGCCGATGCCCAGTTCGTACGCGCTCTCCGAGACGGCGCCGGCCTGACCCGCGCGCTCCGGGCGCACGGCCGAGACCATCACCGCCGCGGAGGCGGTGATGGCCATGCCGTCGCCGATACCGAAGGTGACCAGGGCGATCGCCACCACGCCGTAGGCCAGCGGCTGCGGGGCCGCGGCCAGCAGCGCGAAGCCGCACAGCAGCGCGGCCAGACCCACCGTCAGCACGGTCCGCACGCCGATCCGGCGCAGCAGCCAGGGCGTCAGCAGCGACGAGGCGAGCAGGGCGAGCGCGACGGGGAGCGTCCGCAGCCCGGCCGCCAGGGCGTCGTAGCCGTGGACGTACTGGAGCCAGAGCGAGATCAGGTAGAGGGCGGCACCGATCGCCATCATCGCGGTCAGGGTGGCGAGCGCGGCGGCCAGGAACGGGCGGCTGGCGAAGAGCCGGACGTCCAGCAGCGGGTCCGCGGCGACCAGTTGACGGCGTACGAACCAGGTGAGCGCCGCCAGGCCGACCAGCAGCGCGGCCAGGTCGACTGGCCGGAAGCCGCCCGCCAGGTGCTTGATGCCCCAGGCGGTGGCGATGACGCCGGCCACGGACAGCACGGCGGACCAGAGGTCGAGGTCGTGGTGCGAGGGGCTGCGGTACTCGGGGAGCAGCAGGACCGCCGCGACGACGGTGATCACGACGACCGGCACGTTCACCCAGAAGGCCGCCGACCAGGAGAAGGCGTTCACCAGCGCGCCGCCGACCAGCGGGCCGATCGCCGCGCCCGCGCCCGCGACGGCGGCCCAGACCCCGATCGCCAGGGTGCGTTCGTGGGCGTCGGTGAAGATGGTGCGGATCAGCGAGAGGGTGGACGGCATCACCATGGCCCCGCCGATGGCGAGCAGCACCCGGCCCGCGATCAGCTGGAGGACGCTCTCGGTGAGCCCGGCCGTGGCGGCGAGCACCGAGGCCACCCCGAACACGGAGAACCCGGCGACGAACAGCAGCTTCCGGCCCACCCGGTCGCCCACCGCGCCCGCGGTGACGAGCAGTCCGCCCAGCACCAGCCCGTAGATGTCGATGATCCACAACTGTTCCAGGGCGTCCGGCCGCATCTCCTTGATGAGGGACGGCAGGGCCACGTTGAGGATGGTGGCGTCCATGGCCACCAGGAGGAGGCTGGCGCAGAGGACCGCGAGCATCGCCCAGCGGGCGGGGTCGGGCGCGTCCGGGCCGGAAGGGGCTGCCGAGGTGCCATGGTCCACGCGACGTCCCGTCCCTTGGGGGATCACGTGCGATCCCGGGGCGGGGGTGGTCCCCGTCCCGGAACGGAACCTAATCCGTTGTCCGGCGGGCCGCATCCCGGGGAATGTCCCGCCCGGCGGCCGCGCCGTGCGTCTTTCCCGCCGCTGTCGGTGGCACGGGTTCCGGTGAACCGCCGATTGGGCAGGGTGCCTCTACGGAAAGGAGGTGCCCGTGGGACGTATCGCGGAGTCCGCCGGGGCGAGGGAGTCCGAACGGAGGCCAGGGCACGGGGCGGGGCGGGATGTGGTCGTGATCGGGGCCGGTGTCGCCGGGACCAGCGTCGTGCTGCACCTGGTGCGCGCGCTCCTCGACCCGGAGCACCCCGGCCCCGGGGAGAGCCCGGTGAGGTCCGTCCGACTGGTGGACCCCCACCCGGCGGGCTGGGGGCTGGCCTTCGGGGACACCGACCCGCTGCTGCTGTGCAACACGGCCGTCGAGATCAACTCCCTGCTCGCGGACCGGCCCGACGACTTCGTCGGCTACCTCCGCCAGCACGGCTGGACGGGCGGCGGGAAGGACTGCGTCCCCCGGGCCCGGATGGCCGAGTACGGTCACGACCGCTACGCGTGGGCCCGGGAACAGGCGGCGGCCCGCGGTGTCGCCGTTCGCCAGGTGCACGGCACGGCCGAATCCGTCCACGTGGGCGGCGCGGACGGCGCGCAGCGGGTCCGGCTGGCCGACGGGCGCGAGCTGCGGGCCGACGAGGTCGTCGTCTGCACCGGCGTGCACCGCCCCCGCACACCGGACGGCTTCGCCGCCTTCGAGGGCCACCCGCACTATCTGGACAGCCCCTACCCGGCCGACCGGATCCGCCGGCTTCCGCCGGACTCCCGGGTGTTGGTGCTCGGCAGCCGCCTGTCGGCGGTCGACGCCGCGCTGCTGCTGTGCCGTGACGGCCACCGGACGACGGTGACCTCGCCCTCGGGACTGCTGCCGCCCGCACGGGTGTCGCTGTCGATGGCCACGCGCGACTTACCGCCGCTGGACCGGATCTCCCTGCTCGACCCGGCCGACCCGCTGCTGGAGGAGCGGCTGATGCGCTGTGTGGTGGAGTCGATCCGACTGCTGGACCGGCGGCCGTTGCGGCTCCAGACCTCCCGGGCGGCCGACCCCGTACGGCGGCTGCGCGAGGAGACGGCGCTGGTGGAGGAGGGTGCCTGTCCGTGGGCGGAGGTGATGGTGCCCCTGATCGAGACCGTGATCGCCCTCGCGCCCTCGCTGCGGCCCGCGCGTCGCCGGGCGCTGATGGCACGCTTCTCCTGGTTCACCGGCCGGTACGCCACGGCGATGACCGTCGTCAATGCCCGCCGCCTGCTGGCCTGCTTCGAGTCAGGCGCGCTGCGGATGGCGGATTCCTATCCCTCCGCCGTCTCGTTCGCCCAGGGCGCCTGGCGGGTCGAACAGCCGGACGGGCGAGTGGACCGCTTCGACTACGTCGTCAACGCCACCGGCTATCACCCGCCCGTGCTCCACTGGGACCGCGAGGGCTCCGCGCTGCACCTGGGCGATCCGCCCGCGCGCGCCACGGCCGTCGACCATCTGGAGGGGGACCTCCGGGTGCGCCGGGCGGCCGGGGCGGCGCCTGAGCGGGTCTGGGTGGTGGGGGTGGGGACGCACGTCCGCATCCCGTTCGCCAATCACCTGCGCAACGTGGTGCGGCAGGCGCGGCAGGTAGCGCGGGAGCTGTCGGGCGCGGAGATCGCCGTATGAGCCGGGGGCGCTATTCCAGCAGCCCCCGCCGCATCGCCTCGGCGACGGCGGCGGCGCGGTCGGACACGCCGAGCTTCTCGTACAGCCGCTGGGTGTGGGTCTTGACGGTGCTCGCGCCCAGATAAAGCTCCGCGGCCACTTGGGGGATGCTCTTGCCTTCGGCGAAGCCGTGGAGCACCTGCCGCTCGCGCTCGGAGAGGATCGTGGTGTCCCGGTCCGCCCGCAGCCGGATCTCGTCGACGAGCCCGCCGGCCAGGTCCTCCGAGACCACCTGCTTGCCGCTCGCGACCCTGAGCACGGCGTCGACGATCTCGGCCCGCTTGGCGTCCTTGGCGAGATAGCCGGCGGCTCCCTCCTCCACGGCGCGGTAGACCACGGCGGCGTCGGTCGTGGCCGACAGCAGGATGGCGCGGGTCGGCAGCTGATCGCGTACGAGGGCGTGCACGACGGCGATGCCGTCCATCGTGGGGATGCGGTAGTCGATCAGAGCGACCTGGGGCTCCAGCTCCCGGATCACCCGGAGCGCCTCCGCGCCGTCCCCGGCCTCGGCCAGCACCTCGATCCGGCCGCTGAGCCGCAGGCCGCGGGCGATGCCTTCGCGGTAGACGGGGTGGTCGTCGGCGACGACCACCGTCACCGGCGCGCCGGAATCGGACTCCATGGGACCGTCCTCCCGCATGCGCGCCGCCTCCGACAGCGGCGCCGTTCCTGTGGACCACGATAGGCCGGTTCTCCCGGGGCGGCCGGATGTGCCGGACGGCGGGGAGCCGGGCCCGGCGGCTCCCGTCAGCCCGGCGCCCCGCGGATGCGGGCCGCGGCGCGGGCCACTCCGCTGAGCCAGGCCTCGGCGTCGGCGATCAGCAGGGCCTGGGCGTCCGGGATGCCGGGCGTCCCGTGCTCGACGTAGCGCAGCGGCCCGGACGCCTCGGGCGGACAGGTGGCCGGAGGCGTCCACGCCGGGTCCGCGCCGCCGCCGTCACCGGCCCGCAGCGCGTCCGCGGCCCGGAGGACCTCCGCCGCCACCCGCTCGGCCAGGCCGGTCAGTTCGACGGCCACGGCCGCCGGCAGCGGCGCTTGCTGATGGCTCATCAGCATCAGGTCTCCGCCGTGCACCATGTCGTAGCCGACGGTCAGGACCGCCTCCCAGGGCCGGTCCGAGGGATGCCGGCCCCCGCACTCGATGTGGTACTGCGCGGAGGACGCCTCCGCGAAGTGCATCGCGTGGCGCACGGGCAGCAGCAGGTCGGCCGGACCGGGCGCGCCGCCGAGCCGGGCGATGACGGCACGGCAGGACGCGGCGCCCCGGGCGAGGAAGTCGGCCATGTCGCGCCGCAGTTCACCCTGGCCGCCATGGGGCCAGGCGAGGAGGCTCGCCACCGCGCCGATCGCCCCTCCGAGGAGGACGTCGACGATCCGCACCTCGGAGATCCGCCAGTCCGCGGTGGACAGCTGGGTGAAGATCAGGACGAAGGCGAGGGTGAACACCCCCTGGATCCAGGCCGGTCCGAGCAGGGGGGCCACCGTGAAACCGACGAGGACGACGACGAGGAGCGCGACCGCGTAGAAGACGGGGACCTCACCGACGAGATAGAACAGCCCCGCGGC
Organism: Streptoverticillium olivoreticuli subsp. olivoreticuli; assembly: GCF_003391135.1. GTDB lineage: Bacteria > Actinomycetota > Actinomycetes > Streptomycetales > Streptomycetaceae > Streptomyces > Streptomyces blastmyceticus. Next base: position 1,991,317 of record NZ_CP031455.1, read on the forward strand.
GACCGCCGCCCCGACGGCCGTACCGGCGAAGGCCGGGCCCAGACCCGCGCGCGTGTCCGCCGCCGAGGTGCGCATCAGGCTGAGGGTCGCCAGCAGCACCCAGAAGCCGTGCGCCAGGCCGAGCGCGCCGACCAGCAGCCGCGCGCAGGCCAGGGCGGCGGCGACCCGGAGGGCGTTCTGGAGGTGCACGGAGCGGAGCGTGAGGTGCATCCGCAGTCTGCGCCACCACAGGACGGGCGCCGGGGTCGCGGCGTAGGTGAAGGGGGAGCGCGGGGTACGGCCTCCGGGCGGCCGGCCGCCGAGCGCGATCCGGGCGGCCTCCGTGACCAGGCGGGCCCCTTCGGCCACCGCGCGGACGACCGCGTCCTGCCGCAGCCGCCCGGCCGTGGCACCCGGGAGCGTCTCCGCGCGGGCCGCGTCGAAGGCGTCGAGCTCCTCGGGGAGGGTGCCGTCGTCCTCGGCGGTCCCCGCGCGCAGCGCCGCCGCGGCGCGGCGCAGGCCGCTCTCGGTGTGCCGCAGCAGGGCCAGGGTGGCGGGCGGGGCGCCGGGCGCGCCGCCGGTCCCGGTGAACAGGCGGTCCAACTGGTCCATCACATGCCGGATCGCGGCGTGGGTGTGGCGCAGCGCCCGGACCCGGGCCGCCGGGGAGACGGGCCGCTCCATCAAGGGCACGCGGGACAGCCGGACCCCGTCCAGGGCCCGGTCGGCAGCCGCGCGGGTGTCGGGGGCCAGGGGCGCGCCGGAGCCGGCCGCGAGCCGGTCGGCGGCCGCGCGGGTGCAGTCGGCGACGGCCGCCGCGGCGCCCGCGAGGCGCATCCGGTAGGGCTCCGGCGCCGGTTCGGGCCACAGGAACCGTTCGGCCAGGACGGTGAGCAGGACGCCGAGCGTGAGGCCCAGGAGCCGGGAGCCGAGGGTCTCGGGGGCGTAGGGCGGGAAGCACGGCAGGACGTAGTAGAGCTGGAAGGCGGTGGCGAGTCCGGTCAGGCGGGGGCCGCCCACCGAGCAGTAGGAGATGACGAACCCCACGACGAACATCCCGCAGGCGGCCGCCCAGGAGCTCACCGCGAGCAGGGTGCCCGCGGTGACGAGGAGAGCGCCGACGGGCAGGGCCGTCAGCAGCGTACGGGTCCGCTCGCGCGGCGCCCCCGGCACCTGGCAGAACATGATCAGGGGCAGGGCGCCGAAGATGGAGTACATGGCGATGACCGGGTCGTGCAGCCCGTAGCGGAAGAGGTAGAAGCCCGGGCAGCCCGCCGCGGCCACCCAGAGCGCGCGGCGTGCCGACTCCCGCGCGTCCGGCAGCCGCAGGAGCGCTCTCATGCGCATGGGCGGGTACCGGCCGTCACCTTCCTCACGTTAAGTGAACCCTTGTCGGCCGCAACCCGGGGAATGCGCGGCGAGCAGTACCGCTTTCCGCCCCCGGTCTCCGGACGGCCGGAATGGAATTCGGCGAATACCGCGCTCAGCAATTCAGGGGCATGGGGATGTTCCGCGACGTGGACCCCGAATTGCGGCACAGCCCGTAGCCGTCGTCGCGGAGGTCGTCGATGATCCCCGGCAACGCTTCGGGGAAGTGCGTGAAGAGGTGCCCGAGCACCACTCCGCCCCGCTTGTCCGCCGCCGGGGCCTCACGCACTCGCGCCCGTACGGTGGCCGCGCCGGGAAGGCTCCCGCCGGAGCCGTCCCAGTCGAGCGTGTCCACGGTCCATGTGCACATGCGGTAACCGAGTTCGGTGGCGATCCGGGTCTCCCGGTCCCCGTAGTCGCCGAAGGGCGGCCGCAGCAGTGTGCTGTCCAGCCCGTCGCGGATCTCCGCGCGGGCGTCCGCTTCGGAGAGTTCCGTCAGGCGCCGGTGGGAGTAGGTGTGGTTGCCGACCCAGTGGCCCTGGGCGCGCAAGGTCTCGGTGATGCCGGGGTACTGGGAGGCGAACTCGTTGATGAGGAAGAACGCGGCGCGAATGCCCCGGCTCCGCAGATAGTCCCCCACCTCCACCGTGAGGTCCGGGTCGTCGTAGGACCAGTCGTCGAATGTCAGCAGCACTCTGCCCGAGGTGTTGCCGCAGCGCTGGTGGTCGTACGGGACGGCCCGGTGCGCACCGGCGTTGACGGTGGCAGGGGCGAGGGCCAGCGCCAGGGTGGTCAGGGCCGCGACCAGCGCGATTCGCCTGCTCTTCCGATAACCGGACATCCGGGGACTCCTCTTCCGGCCGCAATGGGGGTCCGATCATCCCGGCGGCCGGGGCGCGCCGCCAGCAGCGGGGAGGCGTGTCGGCCGCACGGCGCGACGAGCTCCGATGTGATGCGGGTCACTCCCGCTCCGGGGTACCCGCGGCCTCACCTGAGTCATTGCGCGCGGGACAAGGATGACGTGAGCGGAACGCACTGGAGCGGCGCGGCGGGAGCGCCGAGGATACGGGCCATGAACCTCACCGATACGGGTTCCGCCCGTGACCTGCTGGCTGTCGTGAGCCAGACCGGACCGACCGTCACCTTCTTCGACGCGGTCACCCATGAGCGGCTGGACGTGCTCGAAGTCCCTTCACAGCCGCACGAGTTGTGCTTCGACCCGGACCGGCGGCTGCTGTACTGCGCCTGCACCTATGTGGCCGGCTACTACCACGCGCACCAGGGGCGGGCGCGGCAGATCGCGGTCGTCGACGTGGACGCCCGCGCGGTCGTCGACACGATCGACATCGGGCCGGACCACGCGCCGCACGGGCTCGCCCTGGACCGGGCGCGCCACCGGCTCTATGTGAGCGTCGAGGCCACCGCGGACGGGCCGGGGGCGGTGCTCGTCCTCGACACGCGGACCCACAAGCCGGTCGGCAGGATCCCGCTGATGGCCGACGGCCCGCACTGGTTCGCGATCACTCCGGACGGGCGGCGCGGGTACTCCACCAACAAGGAGGCCCCGTTCGTGTCCGTCGTCGACCTGGAGCGCGACGAGTTCGTCGGGCGCGTCGCGGTCCCCGGGAGCGAGGGGCTGGCCGTCTCGCCCGACGGCACACAGGTCTTCGTGGCGGCCCTCAAGGGCGACTTCGGCGACGGGCCGGCCGAGCCGCCGGGGGTCCGGGTGATCGACGTCGCCACCGGCCGTACCGTACGGACGCTGCCCACCGGCGGTGTGGTCTTCCCCGTGCACACCACCGCCACCGGGGCGGTCCTCGCGGGCGAGCTGCGGATGGCCGGTGGCGGCGGCTCGCTGGGGGCGCAGACCGACGGCGTGCTCACGGTGTTCGCGCCGGGCACGCTGGAGGTGGCCGGACAGGTGGAGGTGGGCCGGTTCCCCTTGACGATCGCTTCGTCGCCGTCGGGTGCGGTGGCGTACGTCTCCAACGTCCTGTCCAGCACGGTCACGGTCGTCGATGTGGAGCGGCTGCGGGTGATCACGACGCTGGAGGTGGACCGGGCCGGGGAGGCGGGCGCGCACGGCCTCGCCTACATCCCGGCCGCCCGCTGACCGGGGTGCCGGGCCGGGTGCTCCCCCGCGGCATGGACAATCGGAGGATGTCCAACACACGCACCACCCCCCTCACCGACGACTGCCCGTGCGGTCTCGGCAAGCCCTACGGCGACTGCTGCGGCGCCCTCCACCGGGGCGCCCGGAGCGCGGCCACCGCCGAGGCGCTGATGCGGTCCCGCTACAGCGCGTTCGCCGTGCGCGACGCCGCTTATCTGCTGCGGTCGTGGCATCCGGACACCCGGCCGGAGAGCCTCGACTTCGACCCGGAGCAGCGGTGGACCCGGCTGGAGATCCTCGGCACGACGGGCGGCACGGCGTTCCACAACGAGGGCACCGTGGAATTCCGCGCCCACTTCACGGCGCGGGGCCGCGCGGGCGACCAGCACGAGAACAGCCGCTTCGCGCGCGTGAACGGCGAGTGGGTCTACGTCGACGCGCTCGACTGAGGGCCCGGGGCGGAGCCCCGCGCTCAACACGGCTCGCGCCAGGCGTCCAACGCCAACCGCTTGCGCATGGAGCTCAGTCCCAGGCTCTTCGCCTCGGCGCAGAAATCGCCCCGGGCCAGCTCGTACTCCACATGGAACACCGCCTTCCCCTTCTTCACGAACGGCGTCAGCGCGTCGCACTCCTCGAACTGCGCGCACTGCTCGTTCACCGCGAAGTCGAAGTCGGAGACCAGTTTCGGGATCTGTTCGAGGTCGTTCTTCAGCCCGATGGAGAGGCCGCGGTCGTGGGCCAGCCGGGCGAGCATGCGGTTGAAGGCGAGCTGGTCGGCGGCCGTCAGGGGGAAGCCGGTGTGGTTGCGGTAGCCCTCCGTCAGATCCGGTTCGACCGCGTCGAAGCCCTTCTTGCGGCACATGTCCATGCGGGCGGCCATGATCGGGCGGAGGGTGTCGAGGCGGCGGATGTCCAGCCACTTCTCACCGTTCCAGCCCTTGTTCTTGTCGCCGAGCAGGGATTTGGGGTAGGCGCCGCGGTCGGGCCGGAAGTCCTCCCACGCACCGGCGTTGATGTAGCAGATCACCTTCCGGCCGCGGGCGTGGAGCCGGTCGACGACCTCGGCGGAGTTCTCGAATCCGTCGATATCGTAGACGGGGACGTCCACGCCGGTGTCGACCTTCCCGTCGAGCTGCCACTGCCAGCGGGTGCCGGGCCGGGGCTGCCAGTGACCTGACGGCGGGCTCGCGGGGCGGGCCGTCGGGTCCGCCCCGTCGTCCGGCTCCCCTTGCGACGAGCCGGTGGACGAACAGCCGGCGAGGAGCAACAGCACGGCCGGCAGCACGGCCCACCACCTGCGGCTCATCGCGCCTCCCCCGCGATCGCGGCCGCCCGGGGCACGGCCTGCCAGGGGTTGGGCCCCTCGCCCGGCACCGCGCAGTGCACGGCCGCGCCCCGCCGCTCGGCGGTGCGCGCCACCTGCTCGGCGCGCTCCTGGGGCACTCCGTGGACGAGGTGGCAGAAGCGCTCCGGCGGGTGATCAGCGGTCCAGACCGGCACCTCGGCCCGCCGGTACGCCTCCCAGTCGCCCTCGAAGGTGACAAGCAGGTCGGCGAGGTGGGCGTAGCCGGGGTCGGGGTGGATGCCGGGGTTGAGCACGGCCGTCCGCGCGCCCAGCGCCTTGGCGAGCAGCACCAGCCGTCGGTAGCGGGGCAGCAGCGCCGGGTGGGCCGCGGCCTGGTCGAGGAAGACCCCGTCGACCTCGTACCACCTGCGGTGGCGGCGGATGTCGGCGACAACCTCGCGGGCCGGGCGGTGGCCGTAGCCGGTGTCGGTGTAGCCGAGCAGGGGGACGCCCGCGGCGCGCAGGCGTGCGGCCGCGGCGCAGAAGGCGGGGTCGGGACGGCCGCCCGGCCCGTCGGCGACGTTGAGGACCACTCCGCGCAGCGCGGGGGCGGCCGCCTCCAGCGCGGTCCACGCCCCGGGGTCGACGGCGGGATGGACGTAGAGCGGGACGAGCAGTCCGCGTGGCTCCGCGGCCGTACGGTTCATGGGGCGGACTCCGGCGGTCGGGCGGTCCCGTCCCACAGGTCGGTGAGGGACTCGGCGAGGGTGCGGCGCGGCTGCCAGTGCAGGGCGCGTGTGGCGAGAGTGATGTCCGCCTGCTGCCAGGGTACGGCGGCGGAGCGGTGCGAGCCGTCGCCGTCCTCGTCCAGCCGGCCGCGGAAGCCCGCGGCCCGGATCAGTTCCTCGGCGAGCTCCCGGGCCGAACGGGCGGTGCCGCTGCCGATGTTGACGACGGGTGGCAGGGGCCCGGGGGCGGTGACGGCGCGCACGACGGCCTCCGCCACGTCGCGGGCGTCGACGAAGTCGCGGTGGGTGGAGAGGTCGCCGACGCGGACCCGGCCGTCGGGTCCGGCCCGGCGCAGCTCGGCGGCGAGGCGGCCGGACAGGGAGGCGGCGGGCGCGCCGGGGCCCACGGGGTTGAACACCCTCAGGACGACGGCGTCGAGGCCGGAGCCGGTGACCGCGAGGGTGCCGGCCAGCTTGGCGGCGCCGTAGAGGCCGGCCGGGCAGGTGGTGCCGGATTCGGTGAGGGGCGTACGGCCTTCGGTGGCGCCGTACTCGGCGGCGGAGCCGAGGTGGACCAGGCGGGCCCTTGGCGCCGCCTCGCGCAGCGCTTCGCAAAGGGCCGCGGGGCCGCGGGCGTTGGTGGCGGTGAGGGTCAGGGGGCTGCCGCCGACCGCGCCCGCGCAGTTGACGACGGCATCGGGGGCGGCGGTCCGCAGGGCGGCGGCCAGCGGACCCGGATCGGCGGTGGCCAGGTCGAGAGGCAGTCCGGCACCCGGCCCGCGGCCGGCGTCGAGGACCTGCGCGCCCGGGAGGGCGCGCAGGAGCTCGGCGGTGTGCCGGCCCAGGAAGCCGGTGACGCCCAGGACGAGAATGCGCATGCGGGCCGGTCACGCTCCCTTGATCAGCAGATCGCGGTGGCCGGAGAACTCCCGGTTGGCCCGGTCGTAGTCGTCGGGGCGGCCGATGTCGAGCCAGTAGCCGTCGAAGTCGTAGGCGTGCGGCGGGGTCTCCTCCTCCAGCATGTCCAGGACCAACTCGTCGAATCCGAGCGGGAGTCCGGGGGTGTAGCGGGCGAGTGCGGCGCGGGACACGCCGTAGACGCCCATCGAGACCCGGTAGTCCATGCTCGGCTTCTCGGCGAAGCCGACGACGCGACCGGCGTCGGTGGTGAGCACCCCGAAGTCGATGTTCACCTGACGGGCGTAGGTGGCGATGGTGAGCGGTGCCCCCGAGGCCACGTGGGTGCGGTGGACGTCACCGAAGTCGAGGTCGGTGAGGATGTCGCCGTTCATGGCGAGGAAGTGCTCGGGCAGCCGGTCGATCATGGTGAGGAGGGGGCCCATGGTGCCGAGGGGGCTCTCCTCGGTGGTGTAGTCGACCCTCATGCCCCACTGGGAGCCGTCGCCGACGTACGCGCGGATGATGTGACCGAGGTGGCCGATGGCGAGGGTGCAGCTGGTGAAGCCCGCCCCGGCGAGCTGGCGCATCACGATCTCCAGGATCGCGTGCTCCTCGCCTATGGGCACGAGGGGCTTGGGGAGCGCCGTGGTGTACGGGCGCAGCCGGACGCCCTTGCCTCCGGCAAGTATGACTGCGTGCATGGGTGCCGTCCTCTCTGCGTGGGTGACGTCGTGGCGGTGAGCGGTCCCGCCGCGTCAGACGTTGTAGATTCCGGCCTTGTAGCGGCCGAGGTTCCGCGGGTCGCGAAAGAATTCGACGGTCCGGGCGAGGCCCTGTTCCAGGGTGTGGGCGGGGGCCCAGCCGGTGGCGGCGCGCAGCCTGGTGGCGTCGCAGACGAGCCGCATGACCTCCGAGTTCTCCGGCCGGATGCGCTCGGGGTCGGGGCGTACGTCCAGATCGGCGTCCATGAGCTTGCCGATCAGGGACACCAGGTCGCCGATGGAGATCTCCTCGCCGGTACCGGAGTTGAAGGTGCGTCCGACGACCTCGTCCGCGGGCGCGGTGCCGACGGCGAGGAAGGCGGCGACGGTGTCCTTGACGTAGCTGAAGTCGCGGGTGGGGCGGAGGTCGCCGAGGGTGATGACGCGCTGTCCGGCGGCGACCTGCCCGATGACGGTGGGGATGACGGCGCGCATCGACTGCCGCGGCCCGAAGGTGTTGAAGGGCCGCAGGGTGACCACGGGCACGCCGAAGCTGGCGTGGTAGCTGTCGGCGAGGCGGTCACCGCCGGCCTTCGAAGCGGCGTACGGGGACTGGGTGTTGATGGGGTGGTCCTCGCCGATGGGCACGGTCCGCGCGGTGCCGTAGGTCTCGCTGGTGGAGGTGTGGACGAGGCGTGGGATGCCCAGGTGGCGTACGGCTTCGAGCACGTTGAGGGTGCCGGTGACGTTGGTCTCCACATAGCTGTGCGGGGCGCGGTAGGAGTACGGGATCGCGATCAGGGCGGCCAGGTGGTAGACGGCCTCGGTGCCGGTGACGAGCCCGGTGACGGAGCCGGGGTCGCGGACGTCGCCGAGGACGACGTCGACCTGCTCCATCACGTCCTCGGGCAGCGTCTCCAGCCATCCGTACGAGGAGAAGGAGTTGTACTGCACCATGGCGCGGACCCGGTGGCCGGAGGCGACGAGCGTCTCGACGAGGTGCGAGCCGATGAAGCCTTCCGCGCCGGTGACGGCGACGAGTGCGGGTGCGGGCATGAGGGTCTCCCTTGGTGACGGACTGTGTGCTTGGCGGTGCGTGTGCTGTGGGTCAGCGGTGCGTGGTGAGCCGTCCGAGCCGCTGGGCGGCGACGGCCAGCAGGGTGGCCGCCGCGCCCGTACAGATGACGAGTTGGGCCGTGGCCGGTGCCGGGGTCCGCAGGGCGAGCGCGGCCGATTCGGCACCGGCCGCGCCCAGGCACAGCAGGGCCGGGGCCCAGGCGACGCCGAACGCCTGGAGCAGCAGTCCGGCCCACAGGACCGTGCCGAGGGCGAGCAGGCCGGTGAGCCGTACGGCGGTGACCGGCGGTCCGTCCGGCCAGAGCGCGCCGGTGGTCAGCGCGAGGGCGGTGAGGGCGGCGAGGTAGGCGGTCGCGCACAGGGCGAGCACCCGGGCCCCGCCGGTCAGCAGTCCGCGGGGGGTCGTGGCGCGGGTGAGCGCGGCGAGTGCCATGCTCCGGCAGCGGTAGAGCAGCCATTCGGCGGCTCCCATGCTGAGGGTGAGCGCGATGACGGCGGCACCGGCCGTGCGGGCTCCGGGGCTGTGGCGCAGGACGTCGCCCAGCGCGGCGAGGGTGGTGAGTACTCCGCAGCCCAGGCCGAACAGCCCGTACGGCAGTGAGGCGAGCGGTGACAGCGAGGGCGGCGGGGTGTACGGGGTGTCGCTCTTGCGGGTGCGGAGGATCTCGTACGCCGCGGCGCCGGTCACCGCGGTGACGGTGGCGAGGAGCAGGGCGATCCGCACGGCGGCGGGCAGGGGGACGGCGAGGAGCAGGGTTCCCCCGGCGGCGGTGGGCAGCAGGGTGAGCAGCAGGAGCCGTTCCCTGCCGAGGACGAGCAGGACGGTGGCCGCCGCGAGATAGACGGCCTGACCCGCGGCGAAGGAGGTGACCCCGGTGCTCCGGGGTGCCGTCAGGGTGGCCGCGGTGGCGAGCAGGGCGCCCAGCGGCGCTCCCCATTGGAGGCAGCGCCCGGCGGCGGGGCGGCCGACGGCGAGGCGGAGGTAGGCGCGGTGGGCGAAGCCCTGGTTCCAGGCCCAGGCCACGAGCGCCGAGACGACGAGTCCGACGGTGCCCCGGGGCAGTCCGTAGCCGTCCCGGGCGCCGGCCATCAGCGGTGCGCCGATGGCGTAGCCGAAGCCGGGCAGGGTGAACACCAGGGCCCTGAGCAGGAATTGGGCGGGGTGCACCCGCCAGGGGTCGGGGCGGGGGCCGGGCTCGGGATGGCTGCGGGGGACGCGTGCGTAGAGCTCCGCCGCGAGCTCGAAGGCGTCGGCCCGGCCGTAGCGTTCGGTGATCTGTTCCCCGGTCAGCCCGTCCGCCTCCAGGACGGCCGCGATCTCGTCGGGGTGCACGGCGACGGCGCACACCTCGGCCAGTTCCTCGGCGAGTTCGTCGATCGGGTCCGCGGCCCAACGCGGCCGGGGTCTCGGGCGGAGGGACCCCGGGGTGGCGGCGAGATCGTGGGTGGGCTCGGGCTCGTCGGGCACGAGGCGCAGTAAGCCGCTCATCCGGCGTCACCTGCCGCCATGGCCATGACGGGGCCGAGAGCGGCCTCGTCGAGGAGCGGTTGCGGCTGCGGCCGGCGCCAGGGGCGCTCCACGGGCCGCTGTCCGACGCCCGCGAGGTCGCGGTAGATGTCGCGGAAGGCGCTGATCGTCTGGCGGAGGGTGAACTGCTCGATGACGCGGAGCCGGGCGGCCTCGCCCATGCGGGCGCGCAGCCCGTCGTCCCGCAGCAGCTTCAGGGCCGCTTTCGCCATGCTCTCGGGGTCGCGGGGCGGGACGACGAGCCCGGCGTCGCCGACCGCTTCGCAGACCCCGCCCACGTCGGTGGAGACGGTGGCGCGGCCGCAGGACATGGCCTCGATGAGGGTGAAGGGGAAGCCTTCGCTGATGCTGGAGAGCATCACCACGTTGCCCGCGGCGTAGGCGTCGCGGATGTCCTCGACCCGGCCCTCGAAGACGACGGCCTCGCCCACGCCGAGCTCGGCGGCGAGCTTCTCGCAGGAGGTGCGGTAGGCCTCGCCGCCACGCGGGGTGCCGCCGAAGAGCCGCAGCCGCGCCTCGGGTATCTCGGCCCGTACGAGCGCGAACGCCCGGATCAGGGTCTCCAGGCCCTTGATCGGGTCGACGCGCCCGGCCCAGCTGAGCGTCGGGGTCTTCGGTTCCGGTCCGGCGGGCGGGAACGCCGCCGGGTCGACGCCGTTGTAGACGGTGCGGATCCGGGCGGGCGGGGTGCCCCCGTGCTCCTCCCAGCGCCGGTTGTAGCGGTTGCCGGGGGTGACGAGCGCGGCGCAGCGGTAGCTCTCGACGGCGAGCAGCCGGAACAGGCCCAGCATCAGGGCCTTGACCGGCCAGGTGTACGGCTCCGCGCGGAAGCCGAGGTAGCGCTCCCGCAGGTAGATGCCGTGTTCGGTGAGGAGGAAGGGGGTGCCGTGCCGGTGGTGGGCGATCAGGCCCGGGAGCGCCGCGAGTCCGCCGCTCACCGCGTGGGTGACGCCCCCGGCGGGCGGGTCGGCGGCGAGCGGGCGGAGCGCGTGCTCCAGCAGGTCGGTGGCGGTCAGCGCGTCGTGGAGCGTGGGGCGCGCGGCGGCCGCGGCGAGCCCGGGTCGGTTCCAGACGCGGACGAGGGCGCGGGCGGCGGCCTCGCCGCGCAGGGCCGGGGCGAGGGTGCCCGCCGCGGCGTGGTCGGCCAGTCGGTAGAAGGCGCGCGGGAAGTGGTGTTCCTGCGCGGGGTCGAGGAGGGCGAGCAGGAACTGTTCGTAGCAGGCGAGGAAGGAGCGCAGGGCCCGGCCGCGCGGGGCGCGGCCGGCCGGGGGCGGGCCCCACAGCGGGTGGGACTCGACGCCGCGGACGTGGGCCGGGAGTTCCCAGGCGAGGGACTCCCGGCCGGTGCCCGTGACCGCGATGACCCGGAAGTCGACGTCGGGCATGCCCTGCACCAACTGGTCGCACCACACGCTCACTCCGCCATGGCTGTGCGGGTAGGTCCCCTCGGTGAGCAGCGTCACCGAGAGGGTGTCGGATGCCGTTTCGGCAAGCGGTCCGTGCATGAAATTCGGTTCTCCAGAGGTGGCGCGGCCTGAGGTGGTGGGGTGCGCGGAGGGCCTGCGAGCGGGTTCAGCGGCGGGCGGTCGGCACCGGGCCGTACGGCACGGCGTGGGCGACGCCCTGGGGAACGGTGAGCCGGGCCGCCGGGGCCTGCACCCGTGCGGCGTGGCCCGTGGGCGACGAGGTCGCCGGGGTCGCGGCGGTCGGCAGGGTGAAGGAGAGCTGGGGCTGTCCGGCGGCGGGCGCGGCCCAGCCGGAGCGCGTTCCGGCGTAGGCGGTGCCGAAGGGGGCGGTGGTGCCGCCCTGGAGCTGCACGGTGCCCTCGGGGAAGGTCGCGGTGGTCTGCACGCCACCGGGGGCGCTGACGGTGACGGCGGAGCCGATGCGGTAGGCCGTGACCTTGCCGGAGGCGAGCGCCGACTTCCAGGCGGCCCGCTTGCTCAGCTCCGTACCGATGTCCCGCATGCGGAGGTTGACGATCGGGGTGCTGTCGGCGTAGAGGCCGGCGTAGTCGGAGAGCGCCTTCTCCAGGACCGCGTAACCGATGCGCTCCTCGGAGAGGTTGGACTGGTGCATGAAGTGCGGCCGCGGGTCGTTGGCGAGCACGTGGCCGAGGGCGATCCGGGTCTCCAGGGGCACGATGTAGGAGTTGAAGCCCGTCTTCACGTCCAGCGGGGTCTTCAGGCAGGTGGTCACCTTGGAGTTCTCGCAGATGCCGCTGCCGCCGTCGGCCTTCTTGGTGTAGAGCCAGTTGTACTCGTCGGTCTCCTCGGCGGCGGTGCCGGTGTTGTAGAAGATGTTCATCGGGTAGCGGGGCACGGTGAGCGCGGCGCCGACCGGGCGCTGCTGCGGTTCGCGCGAGGTGTCGCTGCCGACCCAGCTCACACCGTTGAGCGCCAGCACCGGGGCGAGGTTGGGGTTGTCCTGGGTCTGCTGCGGGAGCGTCTTGAGGCCGGAGTGCTCGCCGGTGACGAGTTCGTCCCTGTCGAGGGTGAGCCCCTGCCGGGCGCCCCAGTTGAGGTTGTCGTTGATCTGGCTGTTGATGTAGGCGCCGCTGACCCACTTGGTGTTGCCGAAGAGGTCGGTCTGGCACTTCCACGGCACGACGGTGGTGTTCTGCTCACAGCCGAGGAAGGCGTGGGTGTAGGTGTGGTTGATCCAGCGGAAGGACTTCTGGTCGGCGACGAGCTGGTTCAGGAGCGGGTCGGGCGCCCCGCCGTGGTCCGCCCGGTACTCCTCGCTGCCGACGCCGTTGTAGGCGAAGTCGATGGGGAGGTTGTGGCTCTGCGACCACTGCTTGGCGTACTGCGCGTCGGCCGCGGTCATCCGCAGCGCCGGGTGGTCGGGGGTGGGGTTGCCGGGGCAGTCGACGTCGCCGGGGGTGCACTTGAGCTTGGTGTCCCAGCGGTCGTCCGAGGCGAAGACGTCGTCGACGTGCACCCCGAAGTAGTTGCGGGAGGCGCCGAGGTGGACCCCTTGCGTCAGCCACTCCACGATGCCGCGGGAGACCAGCCGGAACTGCTGCTGGTACTGGTTGTAGACGAAGGTCACGACCAGCTCGCTGCGGCCGTCGTGGGCGTACTGGCCGATCAGCGAGCCGCGCCCGGTGCCGCCGGGTATGGGCGCGTCGAGGTAGCTGGTGTACGTGGCGCCGTCCGCCTGCTTGTCCAGCGGGGTGGAGAGATAGCCCCAACTCTCGTTCACAGTGGGATCGTTGTCCTCAAAGGGAACGTTTTTCCTCAGGTATCCGAACGGCCCGGCGGCCCCGTCCGCGGTCACCTGCGCGGACTTGCCGTCGAGGCTGCCGCTGTAGCCGGAGTCCTGCGGGGTGTTGAGGCCCACGGCCGGGCGGGCGTACGTATAGGCGTCGACCTGGCGTATGCCGAAGCGCTTCTCGTAGGACGCCAGCGCCGCCATCTCCGGCGAATTGGCGCCGAACGGGCTGTCGTTGGGCAGCACCACGCCCTGGAACTTCGCCCTGGGTCTGCCGTCGACGGTGTCGCTGAGGAACGCGTCGTCGATCCGGGCGCGCCCGGAGTCGGAGAGCGCGATGCTCGTGTACGGCGTGCCGGCGCCGTCGAGTTCGGCGCGTATCGCCTCGGTGGCGGGACCGCCGTCGTCGACGACGAGCACCCGCAGATCGATTCTCGCAGTGGTGTCGGCGGCCTGCGCCCCGGCCGCGGGAACGGCCATGGCGAGCAGGGCGCCCGCAGCGCAGGCCGCGGCAAGACGGGTCGAACGACCCATGATTTTCTCCCCCCAGAACGGGCACGCGCACCCCGTGCGCCGCCGTCCGGTAAGAACGCGTGCACGCAGCACCGGACCCGGCACCACGGCACATCGAATAAGTCCCCAGGAGCGGCCCCTTCGCGGTCGCGCCTCCCCACCCGACCGCCCGCTTCTCCCGCACCCTGCGCGGACGCCATGTCCGTCGCCGATGCCGTACGGCCGGAGCCGATGCCGTACGACGGTGTCCGCGAGCGCAGGGCACGGCGGTGCCGCGACCTCGAGAGGCACCGATGCCTCTCGACCGCCCAGCCATATAGTGCGCCATGGCCGAACGTCTCGCTGGCGCACTGCCGAGTAGCCCGGACGCATGTGACCGGGGTCTGTCCGGAATTGAGCGCACCGCCGCCGGGGCCCCGGCCGGGCCGTGGGACGCCGACTGCCGCGGTCACCTCCGGGGTGACCTGTGCCGACATTGGTGTGCACCGCCGTGATGCGCACCGTCGTCGCGCCGTGTCGCACGGGTCACCCGGGGAACGGAGCGCCCGGAGATCGGCCTGATGATTACTGTCCGGCTTGCCCGTTGCACCCGTCAATTGTCGGATACATCCCCCGCTCGTCGATCTCCGTGACCGCGGTTTTCAAGATCCATTCAAAGCCGGAAAGGCAACCGGAAGCAACGCTCCCCCCTCTAAGTAAGGTTGTCCTCAAATCCTTGGGGGATGGATCAACTCCGGTTGACCCGCAGCATGTTGGAGAATCGCTCGCAGGAAACGGAATTTTATCCCCCGGTTATCTGCTCCCGGCAGATCCGCTCAGCGCTCGGAGCACTTCCGTGAACGCCCGTGACCAGGCAGGGTTTCCCGCATGAGGCTACTGATACTGGGCGGAACGGAATTCGTGGGCCACGCCGTCACCGAGGCGGCCCTGGCCCGCGGCTGGGAGGTGACCGTCTTCCACCGGGGGCGGCACGCGGCACCGGCGGGCGCGGTCGCCCTGCACGGCGACCGCACGGCGCCGGGCGGATACGCGGCCCTGGGCGCGGGCGAGTGGGACGCCGTCGTCGACACCTGGTCGGCGGCGCCGACGGCCGTGCGCGACGCGGCACGGGCCCTGGCCGGGCGGGTCGGGCGGTACGCGTATGTCTCGACGGGCTCCGTGTACACCTACCCCTCGCCCGACGGGCACGACGAGAGCCACCCCGTGGTCGACGGCTCGCCGGACGCGGACGCCGTGGACTACGCGCGGGACAAGCGCGGCGGAGAGCTCGCGGCGACCGCGGCCTTCGGTGACGACGCGACGCTCCTGGTGCGCTCCGGGCTGATCCTCGGCCCCCGCGAGAACATCGGCCGGCTGCCGTGGTGGCTGAACCGGATCGCCCGCGGCGGGCCGGTCCTGGCGCCGGGGCCGCGCGATCTGGAGTTGCAGTTCATCGACGTGCGCGACCTCGCCGCCTGGACCCTGGACGCCGTCGCGGACGGGCTCGCGGGCCCGTACAACCTGATCGCCCCGCCGGGCCACACGACGACGGGCGCCCTGCTGGAGGCCTGCGTACGCGTCACCGGCTCCGACGCGGAGCTGCGCTGGACCGACCCCGAACCGATCCTCGCGGCGGGCGTCCGGCCCTGGACGGACCTTCCGGTGTGGGTGCCGCGGGGCGAGCTGTACGACACGCTGCACCGGGGGTCGGCGGCGAAGGCCCTGGCCGCGGGGCTGCGGTGCCGGCCCGCGGAGGAGACAGTGGCCGACACGTGGGCGTGGCTGCGGTCGCTGGGGGGCGTGGCACCGCAGCGGCCGGACCGCCCGGCTCCGGGGCTGGATCCCGAACTGGAGGCGAAGGTCCTGGGCGCCGGCGGCTGACACCTCGCGTGCCGGGCGGGCCGGACGGCCCGCCCGGTGCCGGAATCGCCGGGCCGCACCCGCCGACATAAAATGACAATGATCATCGAACGGTAAACCCGTACCGGTCCTGTCCCGTCTCCCCTGGAGAAATCCCCTCCAAGAGGAGTCACCACCGTGGGCCTCACGTCCCAGGCATTGCTGACAGTCCTCGCGCTCGTCGCCCTCGCGGTGTGCGCGCTCGTGATCTGGCTGTGGCCGCGCGTCGCGAAGAAGGGCCTCCTCGCCCTGGCCGGCCGGATCGGGCTGCTGGTCGTCACCCAGGTCAGCATCCTGGCGCTGCTCCTGGTCGCCGGGAACAACATCTACGGCTTCTACTCCACTTGGAACGAGCTCCTCGGCCGTGCCTCCAG
This sequence comes from Streptoverticillium olivoreticuli subsp. olivoreticuli, assembly GCF_003391135.1. Lineage (GTDB taxonomy): Bacteria > Actinomycetota > Actinomycetes > Streptomycetales > Streptomycetaceae > Streptomyces > Streptomyces blastmyceticus. The sequence continues at coordinate 2,006,977 of NZ_CP031455.1, forward strand.
CCGGCAGTCGCTCCAGCCGGGCGCGGAGGGCGGCGAGCGGGTGCCCGCGCTCACGGTCAAGGGCCAGGAGTCCGCGGGCCTGAAGGGCGGCCGGGAAAAGGCCGGTCAGGTCGACCGGATCGAGATCCGCGGACCGGTCAGCGGGCTGGGCATGGACGGCTACGCCTATCTGCCGCCGCAGTACTTCCAGAAGGAACACGCGAACGAGAAGTTCCCCGTGGTCGTGGCGATCACGGGCCAGCCGGGGGTCTCCAAGAACCTCATCACCCAGCTCAAGGTCCCGCAGTCGGCCTCGTCCGCCATCATGGCGAAGCGGATCCGGCCGACCATCTATCTCCTGGTGCGCCCCTCGGTCGTCGCCGACCGCGACACCAACTGCACGGACGTGCCGGGCGGCCCGCAGGCGCTGACCTTCTTCAACCAGGACCTCCCGCTGGCCGTGTACGAGCAGTACCGCGCGGCCGACACCCCGGGCAGCTGGGGCGCCGTGGGCAACTCCACCGGCGGCTACTGCGCGCTGAAGCTCGCCATGACCAACCCCGCGCGGTACGGCGCGGCAGCGGGCCTGTCCGCGGACTACTTCGCCCGGCAGGACGGCAAGACCGGCGACCTCTACGCCGGCAGCAAGGCGTACAAGAACGAGAACGACCTGACCTGGCGCCTCGAACACATGCCCCCGCCGCCGGTGTCCCTGCTGGTGTCGACGAGCAAGACGGGCGAGGAGAACTACGAGCCGACCCTGAAGTTCGCGGCCAAGGCAAAGGCTCCGACCCACGTCACCAAGCTCATCCGCGACGAAGGGGGACACAACTTCCAGACGTGGCGCGAGGAGTACCCGCTCGTGCTGGGCTGGCTGGACAAGGAGCTCTCCGCGAAGAAGTAGCTCCGGGCTCCATGCGGGATCCCGGCTCCATGCCGGATCCCGAAAAATCACCCGAACGCGGGAATGCGCGCAAAGTAATGGCAATCTTACGCTGAGCGCATGCCTGGTTGGGGTCTCGCTCTGCCGCAGTCCGTGCTCCGCGCCGCGGCCGCCGTGCTGATCTCCCTGCTGCTGATCCTCGCGGGCGGCGGCGTCCAGGCCGTCGATTACGGCGACGACCGCGAAGAGGGCTCCTCCTCGCTGGAGTTCACGCCGTCCGACGACTGCGCCACCTCCGTGCTGCTGCTCCCCGGCAGCGCCGTGCGCGAGGGGCGACGCTCCGGGCACCGCGTCCCCCTGCTCACCGGCCCGACCACGCCGGTCGCCCGCCTGCGCGTCCCCCTGCTCGTCTCCCGCGCCGACGCCGCTCCGGCGTGCGCCGCCCGCGCGGGTCACACCGTCCTGCGCTGCTGAGGGTGAGGCGCGGGCCCCTGCCCGGGGGCCGCCGCGCCGTCCACCGCCCCCGCACATCCAGCAGGTACGAGAGCAGAGAGAGTCGTCATGCCCCTCGACCCCGCGCGTGCCATGGGTGCCTATCTGCGCGCCCAGGTCTACCGCGACCACGCCTCCGGGCCACCGCCCGCCGTCACCCCCGAAGGGCCCTCGGACCGGCCCGAACCCCCCGACCGCTCCCCCTCGGTCGCGGAGCCGGACGCCCCGGCCGCCGCTCCGCCGGAACGCGTCCTGCGGGCCGTCCCCCGGCCGCCCGGAAGGCTCGCCAGGCTGCTGCTGTTCCTGCGTCAGGAGTCCACCGCCGCCCCGGACGCCCGGCAGCCCTGACCCCGACCGGCGCACACGGCCTGATGTTGAATGCCGGGATGATCGATATCCAGGTGCTCCATGTCTTCACCGGGCCCGACGGCGAGGGCGGCAACGCCCTCGGCGTCGTCCGCGACGGCGCGGCCGTGCGGGGTGACGCCGCCAGGAAGGAACTCGCCGCCGGACTCGGCTACAGCGAGACCGTGTTCGTCGACGACGCCGAGCGAGGCGTCGTCGACATCTGGACGCCCAGCGTCCGGCTGCCCTTCGCCGGCCACCCGCTCGTCGGCGTGGGGTGGCTGCTGGGGACGGACGTGCTGCGGCCGCCCGCGGGCGAGGTCCACGTCCACGGGGACGGCGAGTTCACCTGGGTGCGCGGCCGCGCCGCGTGGGCCGCCGGACGGCACACCGAGCGGTACGCGTCGGCCGCCGAGGTCGACGAGCTGCCCGCGCCGCCCGAGGGCGAGGGCTGGTTGTACGCCTGGGCCTGGCAGGACGAGCGCGCGGGGCGGGTGCGCGCCCGCGGCTTTCCCCGCCGCGGCGACGGCATCGTCGAGGACGAGGCGACGGGCGCTGCCGCGCTGGTGCTCACCGACCGGCTGGACCGTGCCCTCGACATCCGCCAGGGCGCGGCCTCGCAGATCCTCACCCGGCCCCGCGCCGACGGCACGATCGACATCGGCGGCCGGGTGGCGCGCGCCGCCTGAGCCTTCGGGGCGGCGGCCACAGGGCCGGGGCCGTTTCCTATGCTGATGGTGTGAACCACTGCCGGATCCGCCTCACCCTCGCCCCCGAACTGCGGCTCTTCGCGGCTGCCGACCGCCGCGCGGAGCGCACGCCCGTGGCCACCGACGGCTCGTCCTCGCTCGGCCACGTCGTCGAGTCCTTCGGCGTCCCGCTCACCGAGGTGGGCGCGCTGCTGGTCGACGGGCGGCGGGTACCGGTGTCCTACGTACCGGGGACGGACGAGGAGGTCGAGGTGCGCTCGGTCGCGCGCCCGCAGGAGGTGCCCGGCGCCCCGCTGCGGTTCCTCCTCGACGTGCACCTGGGCACGCTGGCGCGGCGGTTGCGGCTGCTGGGCGTGGACGCGGCGTACGAGAGCGAGGACCTCGGCGACCCGGCGCTCGCCGCGCTCTCGGCGGCCGAGCGCCGCGTGCTGCTCTCCCGCGACCGCGGGCTGCTGCGGCGCCGGGAGATCTGGGCGGGCGCGTACGTCTACAGCGACCGGCCCGAGGAGCAACTGCGCGACATCCTCGGGCGCTTCGCCCCGCGCCTCGCGCCCTGGAGCCGGTGCACCGCCTGCAACGGCCCGCTCCGCGACGCCGACAAGCAGTCGGTCGGCGACCGTCTGGAACACGGCACGCGCTCCACGTACGACGTCTTCGCCCAGTGCGTCGAGTGCGAGCGCGTGTACTGGCGGGGAGCGCACCACGAGCGCCTGGAGGCGATCGTGAACGAGGCCCTGCGCGAGTTCGGCACACCGGCCACGGCGGTCCGGCCGGGGTGAAGGGGCCCTGAGGATCCCTCAGCTCGTGCTCATCGCGTACGTCAACCGGTGCAACTGCTCCCGGTGCGACGTGTCCGGCAACCGGTTCAGATGCGTGCGCGCGGTCTCCACGTACGCGTCGAGCATCCCCACCGCCGCTTCCACGGCCTTCAGTTCGTGCACCAACGCCGTCAGCCGGCGGCGCGCCCGCCGTCCCTCGCCCCGCAGGAACAGCCGCCGCAGCTGCCGGGCCTGCCGCGGGGTGGCCCGCTCCACGGCGAGCAGCAGCGGCAGCGTGGGCCGGCGGTTCCGCAGGTCGCTGGCCATCGGCTTGCCGGGCTGCGACCGTACGTCCTGGACGCGGTACGGCAGCAGGTCGTCGCGCATCTGGAAAGCGATGCCCAGGGTCTCGCCGTAGGCGGTGAGCGCGGCAGTGACCTCGGGGCCGGCTCCCGTGAGGAGTGCCGCCATGCGGCAGGTGGCCCGCAGCAGGGCCGCGGTCTTGAGGGTGACCATGGCGAGATAGGCGTCGAGGCCGCAGGCCAGGTCGGTGCGCATCCGGTCCTCCAGCAGCTGGCCCCGGCAGATCTCGACGCCCGTGTTGCCCGACAGCGCGACGATGTCCAGCAGCAGTTCGGGGGCCAGGCCCTCGCCGCGGCAGTCGGCGACGTCCGCGAAGGAGCGGCACACGAGGGCGTCGCCCACGAGCAGGGCCTGGTCGGTGCCGAAGCGCGCGTGGACCGAGGGGCGGCCCCGGCGCTCGGCGTCCCCGTCGATGAGGTCGTCGTGCACCAGGCTCGCGGTGTGGTGGCTCTCCAGGGCGGCCGCGATGACCGAGGCCTGGGCGAGGTCGCCGCCGAGCGCCGCGACGCACAGCAGGAACAGCCTGGGGCGCAGGAGTTTGCCGTGGGGCAGCAGCGCGTAGCGGGCCAGGGAGTCGAGGGCGTCGTCGGCCTTGGGCCACAGCTCCTCCGCGCGCCGGGTGTAGTAGCGCGAGAAGAGGGCGGCCGGGGACCGCTCGGCGGCGGAGTGCAGGGGCGGGTCGAGGTTCACGGGTCCTCGCGGGTGCGTTCGGGAATCGGAGGCGTCGGCGGGGCCGGGGCCTCGCTGGTCCAGCTTTCCAGGCGGGCGGCGGGTGCCGGGGGCGCGACGCGATGCGGGACGGTCCCGTGGGGTGACAGTGACAGGTGGGGTGTTGACGTGAGCGCGCGCCGCCGGGGAAGGGGGCGCCGGTTCGTGGTGGCGCGCCGGTCGTCCACGGCCTGACCCGGTCGCGGGGCGCGTGTCCCGGAATTCCGTCGCGCCCTTCGGTCCGGAACGCGCCCTGCTCAAGGCATGTGCGGTGGGCCGATAATGGGGACGCCGGCGGCTCGCCCGCCGGTACCGCCTGCGCTGCCGGGGGACACCCGGCACACCATGGGGGCTTGGATGATCGCTGAGTTGGAACTGGACGGGCCACCGCGCGACCGGCGGGTGGCATCCGCCGGGCGCCGCCGGGGCCGCCGTACCCGCCGCGCGGCCGTCGTCGCGGCCCTGGCCCTGGGTGCCGCACTGCTCGTACCGCCCGCGTCGGCGGAGAGCCCGGCCCGGACGGTGACCTCCGTCGGCCGGTCGGTGACCGCCGCGGACACCGGCGGCGGCGCGGCGCTCGCCCCCGCGCACCGCTCGGTGCGGCTGACCGGGCGCACCGCCGCCGACCACCGGGTGGTCACGGCGGCGAAGGCGAAGAAAAAGAAGAAGGGCTTCTTCGCGAAGCTGGGGATCTTCCTGCTGGTGGTGCTGATCCTCGTCGTGCTCTTCGTGGTGGTGCTGATCGCGCTGGCGATCCGGCTGGCACGGCGGGCCTTCGGGCGCCGCCGTACCTGACCGATCGGGCGGTCAGCCGCTCTTGCGGCGGAACGAACGCTGGCCGCCCGCCTTGCCGTGGGTGCCATGGATCTTGGAGCCGTCACGGCCCTGGCCGCCCGCGGCGCCGTCGGCCGACTGACCGCGCTTGCGCTCCAGGGCCTCGCGGAACTTCCGCTTCACATCGTCCTCGGCGCCGGTCTCGGGCGTGTCCTGGGACGCGGTGCTGTCCGTCATCAAAAACCTCCTGGTCATGGCGGCCGTCGCCCCAGCTTCGCACGACGGCTCGTTCAGTTGAAGTCCGGTTGACGTTCAGCTGAGCCGATTGAAGCAGGTAACGGCGGGAAAGCCGTCATCGGCGGCCGGCCGGGCGCACGGCGGTCGGCCGGATCTGCCCGCGCGCACCGGGAATTGCGGTTCCGGGGGAATCAGTCAATGGTCAGATCGCCGTCGGGGAGGTCCTCGACGGCGATCTTCGCGCGGGGCACGCCGAGCCCCGCGGCCACCGCCTTCGCGATCCCTTCGGCGTCGGGCGCCGTGGGGTAGGGAACGGTCTCCCCCTCGCCGTAGCTCTCGATGGCCTTGGTGAAGTAGCCGGGATACCAGGCGCCGACCGCCCCCTTGACCTCGACGCGGCTCACGGCCCGCTTGCCGACCCGGTTCTTCAGGGCGGCGAGGATCTGGTCGGAGCGGTATTCACCGGGCACCTGGAACAGGCTGGCGTGAGCTCCCGCCTTGCCGCCGTCCCGCAGCCGGACGGTCACGGTCAGGCAGCTCGTCACGCTCGGGTAGAGGATCGGCCTGCCGGGCCCGGCCTCGGCGACCTGGCCCTCGGTGATCCGGACGGCGGCCGTGTCGCTGTTCGCGGCGGCAGCGGCACGCGGCCGGGCCTCGGCGACGGGCCCGGCCGCGAGCGGGACGGCGACGACGGATATGAGGGTGGCGGACAGCAGCAGCGCCCGGCCGCCCGCCGCCATGCGCGGCATGATCGTGGAAGTCATGCCGGAGATCATCCCGCCGATGACGCCTCGGGGCCAAAGCGGCTGCGGACCGCCGTCTGGACCTCGGCCTCCTCGGCCGGGTCGGCGGCGAGTCTGCGGAGCTGCTCGACCACGCGGGCGTCGGCCGTGGTGGCGTGGTGGGCGGCGAGCTCGCGGGTGGTCTCCTCGCAGTCCCACAGGCACTCGACGGCGAAGCCGGCCGCGAACGACGGGTCCGTGGCCGCCAGGGCGCGCGCCGTGCGCCCGCGCAGCTGCGAGGAGGAGGTCTCGCGGTAGATGTGGCGCAGGACGGGCGCGGCGCACCCGATCGACAGCCGCCCGGCCCCCTGGACGAGCTCCCACAGCACCGTCGCGTCCGGGCCCTCGGCCCGCACCGTGCGGCGCAGGGCGCCGAGCACCAGCGCGGAGTCGTACGCCGCGCCCCGGCAGGCCAGCATGCCGGCGGCGGCGGCGCCGAGGCCGTCGGCGCGGTGGATCCAGCCGCGGGCCCGCTCCAGGGCCGCGGTGCTGCGCATGCGCTCGAAGGCGGTGACGGCGGCCTCCGCGACCAGCTCGGCCGGGTCGGCCGCGGCGGCCTCGATCAGGTCGAGGGCCTGGGGGTCGTGGTGCTCTGCGAGATAGCGCAGGGCGGTGGCGCGCGCGGCCTCGGGGCCGGACGCGGCCGCCTGGATGATCTCCAGCCGGTCCTCGGGGCCGGCCACGGCGGTGAGGCAGCGGGTCGCGGGGACGTGCCGCAGCTGGGTGGGGTGCAGGGCGAGGCCCTCCTGGGCCCAGTCCAGGACCTCGCGCACGCTCCAGCCCGGCCGGGGGCCCGTCGGGCGCAGCTGGCGCTGCCAGCGGTCGAAGGAGCCCTGTTCCCCGGCGGCACGGACGCGCTCGGCGGTCGAGGGCGACTGCCGGCCGTCGGCCCACAGCCGCCAGGGGCGGGGCTCGAAGGCGTCGCGCACGGCCGCGGCGAGCGCGGTCTCGCCCGCGGGGGTGGCGGGGAAGCGGGCGAGGATGCTCTCGCCGATGCCGAGCAGTCCGGCGTCGTCGTCCCGCAGGGCCAGCTCGTCGAGGGCCCAGGCCCAGTTCGCCCCGGAGATCGCGTAGCGGCGCAGCAGCAGCAGGGCGTCCGTGCGGCCGTAGGACGCGAGGTGGCCGAGGACGGCGAGGGCGAGCCCGGTGCGCTCCTCGGCGGTGTCGAGCAGGTCGTCGACGTGGAAAAGGTGCTGTTCCATCTCGTCGAGCCCGCCGTCGAGATCCAGGTGGAGGCGCGCGTAATAGAGCGAGCGGTTCTCGACCTGCCAGTCACGCCTGGGGTCGTGCAGCACGCAGTGGTGCAGCGCCGCGAGCGCCTCCGCCCGCGGCGCCGCGAGGGCATGCAGGGTCCCGTCGCCGCGGCCTCGCTGAAGGAGGCCGAGCAGGGTGCCGCTGGGCGCTATGTCTGGATCGAACATGGGGTCAGCATCCGGTGCGGGGAGTCGGCTGGCAACGGGATTTCCGTCGTCCGGCATTCTTGCCGGTGTCCACTGGTGCTATGCCTGGTGAACAGGGGGAACTCGCGGTCTTCCGAGCGCCCGCAGCCTACCCGGAGCCGAGCATTCCGCCGAGTCGCGCCCGAATTGCCCGGCTCCGCCCCTCCCGCGACCACCTGCCGCCACCGGCGCCCCCACCCCCGGACTCCCGGCTTCCGCGCCCATGGCGGCTTCGCCCGAGGTCCGGGATGACCGCGCAATTGATCTTTGACCGCATTTGACGGCCTTCCCCTCCCGGCGCCCCGCCCGACATCGGCCCTCCATGTCCACGACACCCCCCTTCCCCACCTCCGGCAGCCCCCTGTCACACGCGCGACGATCCGCATTTCATGCCCCTGACAAAACCCCCTATTGCCCATGACATATGCCGATGACACCACCAGATCGGGTGTTGCCAAACCGCTTACAGGCCCTCGCTCCCTGTGCAACAGTCGTTACCGGCCCTTTCCCCGGACCCAGCGCCGGCCGCGCCGCGCCCGTATCGGAGTACGTCATGCCGTCCCCTCTCCACACGGATCGTTCCGCCGCTCAGCCGCCCGAGCAGACCGTCGACGCGCTCATCTCGCTCACGCGCCGGCTCCGTGGCGACATCGACGCCGTGCGCCGCGAGACCGTGGGCGAGGAGCTGCCGACGGACCCCCGGGCGCGCTGGCAGCGCGCCCTGTGCGAGCTCGCCGTCCATCAGCTCGACGACCTCGGCGAGCACCTGGACCAGCTGCGGGAAGGGCCGCCCGACGACGGCTCCGCGGCCCGGCCCGGGGAGCCCGGCCCGGAGACACCCACGGCGCCGACGGATCCGGCCGGGGCGTGCGGACAGCGGGCCGGCGCACCGCTCGGCCGGGCCGGAAGCGCCGAGTGGAATCTCCTCACCGACGACGTCGCCTGGTCCGACGACCTGTTCGAGCTCTTCGGCCGTCGGCCCGAGGACGGCGCGCCCACCCTGGACGAACTTCCCTCCTGGGTCCTGGAGGAGGACACCCGGCTGCTGACCGCGATGGTCACCGACTGTCTGGTCGACGGGAAGCCGATCGACGGGGAATTCCGCATCGTGCGCGGCGACGGCTCCCTGCGCACCGTGCACATGATGGGCGAGCCGGTGCTCGACGCCGACGGTGCCACGGCCTCCATGTGGGCGGTCCTACGGGATGTGAGCGAGCTGCGCCGCAGTCGTCAGGCCGTGCACGAGACCCGTGACTCGCTGCGGCACCACCAGCACGCCGCGCGGACCGAGCACCGGCTCGCGGTCGAGCTCCAGGAAGCGGTGCTGCCACCGTGGCGCGGCTCCCTGCGCTTCCCGGGCAGCACGGTGCCGGAGGCCGAAGCGGCCCCCGGCACCCTCGATCTCGCCGCGCACTATCTCCCTTCCGCCAGCAGCGCCCTGGTCGGCGGGGACTGGTTCGACGCCCTCCAACTGCCCGACGGCAGGACGCTGCTGAGCGTGGGCGGCCTCACCGGGCACGGTGTGGCCGCCACCTCCAGCATGGCCATGCTGCTGGGCGCGCTGCGCGGCATGGCGATCACCGGGGCCGAGCCGGGCCCTCTGATGGGCTGGCTCAATCACCTCCTCGACGCCTCCGCGCAGCCTGCGCTCGGCAGCGCGGTCTGCTGTCGTTACGACCCCACGACCATGACGCTGGGCTGGTCGCAGGCCGGCCACCCCGCCCCGCTGCTCTTCCGCGACGGGAGCGGAATCGCGCTCCGGCCGCCGGAGGGCATGTTGCTCGGGGCGGTCCCCGATGCCTCGTACGCCCAGGCCGAAGAGCAGTTGGAGCCCGGCGATGTGCTGGTGCTGCACACCGACGGCTTGTCACCCCGCAGCACCGAGCCGACCGATTCGATCGCGGAGCGGCTGCTGGGCTTCGCACCACGGTTCGCCGTGGCCAGGAGTGCCCAGGAGTGCGTGAGAGCCGTGCTGGAGGAGTTCGGGGGCAAGGAGCGCGAGGACGACGCCTGCGTGCTGATCGCCCGTATTCGCCGCTGAAGGTCGCCGCGCAGGGCTCCGCATGGGGATCGATCGCGGGACCGTTCCAGACCGGCCCTACACGGCCATGCCCTTGCCGCCTTTGTCCGCCCCCGGGTCCTTGCGGGTGGCCTTCCCCGGGCTCCTGGGAGCCTTGGGGAGGGCCTCCTTGATCTCCTGCCGGAGTTCCTCGATCCGGCCGTAGCCCGCATACCGCCCGGTGAGCCGGTACATCACGCGCAGCCGGTCCCAGGTGCGGTGCGAGGACGTCTCTCCGATGGACACCAGCGCCAGCCGGGCATAGGTGTCCGCCTGCTCCGGGTCGTTGCCGATGAAGCAGGCCGACGCCATGGAGATGTAGTCGAAGATCATGGAGCGCTGGTAGCCGTTCCCCCGGAGGGCCAGCGCCTCCCTGGCGTGCTGCTGGGCGACGGCCGCGGCCGCCGGGTCGTGCTCCGCGAGCGTGCGGTACGCCAGCGCCTCCATGCCATGGAGATCCGCCTCGTCGAACGACTGCATCCAGCTGGGCGGTGGCACGTCCCCCCGGTCCGAGACGAAGAGCTCCTCGGCCTCGCCCAGGGTGCGCCGCATGGCCTGGCCCCGGCCCATGGACGCCTGTGCCCAGGCCTCGATGGTGTAGAGCATGGCGCGGGTGCGGGGCAGGGTCTCCTCGCCGGAGCCGGACTTGGCGAGCTTCATCAGGTCCAGCGCGTCGTCCGGGCGGCCGAGGTGGACCATCTGGCGCGCGGCGCGGGAGAGCGCCTCGCCCGCCCGTGGGCGGTCGCCGCCCTCGCGCGCCGCGTGGGCGGCGATGACGAAATACTTCTGCGCGGTGGGCTCCAGGCCCACGTCGTGGGACATCCAGCCGGCGAGCACCGCAAGGTTCGCGGCGACCCCCCACAGCCTCCGCTGGAGGTGGTCGGGGTGGTGGTAGGCGAGCATCCCGCCCACCTCGTTGAGCTGGCCCACGACGGCCTTGCGCTGGAGCCCGCCACCGCGCTGGGCGTCCCAGGCGCGGAAGACATCGACCGAGTGTTCCAGGGCGTCGATCTCCGTGGAGCCCACGGGCGCCGCCTCATAGCGGTCGAGCCCGGCCGCCTCGGCGTGCGTGGAGTCCAGGTGCAGGGGGTCGGTGAAGCGAGGAGCGTCGGAGGCGAGAACCGGATCGGAGTGCAGCCAGTCGTGCATAGCGCTGCTGAGTGCTGAGCCTGCGGCGAGCGCGGCGCCCGCGCCCACCAAGCCGCGTCGGTTGAGCATGAGGTCCATTCCCGTGAATTCGGTGAGGACCGCGGCGGTCCGCTCGGGCGGCCAGGGCAGCCCGTCCGCGGACTGCCCTTTACCCGCGCGCCCTCGCCGGCCGAACCCGAGGTCCTCGATGGTCACGACACGACCGAGCCGCTCGGTGAAAAGGGCTGCCAGCACACGGGGCACGGGATCGCGCGGGGACTCCCCCATGTCGATCCAACGCCGCACTCGCGAGGTGTCGGTGGCCAGCTGTGGGTGGCCCATGACGGCCGCCTGCCGGTTCACCAGTCTCGCCAGCTCGCCCTTGGACCATCCGGCCAGGCCGAACAGATCCGCTAGGCGGGTGTTGGGTTCCCTCGTCACGTCAAGCCCCCAGGTTCTCGGCTGACTTGAAGGTAGCGGGCCGTCATGGGCCAAGCGAGTATTCGCCAGGGTTCGCCAGGGTCCGCCAGATGGTGTGCCACCCGCGACTGGGTGTGATGTAGGAACGCGCCACCCCGGCCACCCCGCAGCCGGAAGGCATTCCCCAGGGTGCCCCATGGCCCGGGGACCGGGGAGCGCCGTAATTCGCCGGCACACGAAGGGATCTGTTCCGCACATGTATGCAGCCTCGTCCTCCGTGTCCGCCCCGCCCCGGCAGCTCCGTCCGCAGCACGCCGGCGGCGGGCCGTACCTCGACCCCTCCCACGCCGCGGGAGCTGCCTTCGGGGGCGGACGGGCCCGGCGGGCCCCGGGGCTCGGCGGCCAACCGCTCAGCGGGAGAATCGACTTGTCCGGCCCTCAGGGCACGCAACTGCGCACGGCGATCGCCGCGGTGCACCGCATCTGCCCGGAGTTCAACCCGGTCCAGGTGCTGCGCCGCAGCGGCCGCTCGGTCCTGCTGGTCGGATCCACCGGCCGCAGCACAGCCGTGGCCAAGTGTTTACTGGATCATTCTCCGGCGTGGGCCGAGCGGTTCCGCCACGAAATAGCTACGTACCGGGCGTTCGTCCGGCACCGCCCGCCGGTGCGGGTGCCCCGGCTGATCGCCGCGGACCCCGACAACTGCACCCTGGTCATCGAGCGGATGCCCGGCCGGCCGGCCGCCGCCCAGCGGCACCCCGCGGACTCCCCGCCCCGCGCGGACGTCCGCGCGGCGCTCGGCGCGGTCTGCCGGGTCAACCTCTGGCGGCCACCGGCCGGCATGTTCGACATGCCGCTCGACTACGGCAAGCGCATCACCCGCTATCACGAGCTGGGCCTGCTCACCGACCGGGATCTGGGCGACCTCCAGAAGCTGTTGCACGGGCTGGCCCATGTCCAGGGGCAGTTCTGCCACGGTGACGCGCTGCTCTCCAACATCCTCCTCTCCCCCGCCGGTCCGGTGCTCGTCGACTGGGACCAGGCCGGCTGGTATCTCCCGGGGTACGACCTGGCCACGCTGTGGACCGTCCTGGGCGACGCCCCGGGGGCCCGCCGTCAGATCAGCCAGTACGCACAGCAGGCCGGCCCGGTCTCCCGTGACGCCTTTCTGGTGAATCTGATGCTCGTGCTGACACGGGAGATCCGCACGTACGAAACGGCCGTTCAGCGCGCCTTGCAGGAGCCCGCGCCGACCGCACCCGGTGCTGCCGAGTCCGGTGAGGAGCAGCGGCTGCTGCTGCGTCGCCTGCATGACGACTGCGCGCTCGCCAGGCGTGCCGTACGGGCGGCGGTCGGCACCCGCTGACCGCCCCTCCCGCCCGGTCCGCCCCGACACGCCGCGCACCCTCCCCGCGCGGCGTGTCGCCGTTCACCGGTACGGACGACGATCCCCCCATGCGCCCGTGTGTCCCTCACACGGGCGCATCAGCATGATTGACGGATCGTCATCCAGCGGCTACCTCTGGTACGTCCGGTCCCGCACACGCCCGATCGCGCACCTACCATCCCAGCTCGGTGGCACTGCCGTCCCGAGGAGGCCGCATTGCGAGGATCAGCCCCCGTACCCCGGACCACCCCGCCGAGAGCCCGGCGAAGAAACCGCCGCAGACTCCAGGCGGCCGGCGTCGTGGCGTCGGCCGCCCTGTTGCTGCCCGCCCTCGCGGGCAGTCCCACGGCGAGCGCCGACGAGCAGCCGGGCCCCGGCGCGCTGCAACGGGCCTTCGTCGCCGCGTCCGCGAAGTATCACGTTCCCACGAGCGTGCTGCTGGGCGTCTCGTATCTCCAGTCCCGCTGGAACAGCCATGGCGGCGCGCCCAGCGTCACCGGCGGCTACGGCCCGATGCATCTCACCGATGCCTCCGCCGCGCTCGCCGCGGCCGGTCGGCACGCGGACGCTCTTCAGGACCCGCGCGGCGACGGCGCCCGGCCGCTCGCGGCGACGCGTTCCGTCCGTCCGGAGCTTGCGGTGCCCGCCGAGGTCCCGGCGCGGCTGCGCACCCTGGACCGGGCCGCCGGGCTCTCCGGCCTGTCGGCGGAGGCACTGCGCCGGGACGCGACGGCCAATGTCCAGGGCGGCGCGGCCCTGCTGGCCGCCGCGCAGCGGCGGTTGGGGCTCCCGCCGAGCACCGATCCCGCGGACTGGTTCGGCGCGGTGGCGAGCTATCCGGGTGCCGCGGACGCGGTGTCGGCCGGCACGTTCGCGCACGATGTCTTCGAGGTGATCCGCTCCGGTGAGCGGCGCACGACGGATGCCGGTCAACTGGTCGCCCTGGAGGCGAGCCCCCGTCTGGCCGACCGTGCGGATCTGGTGCGGCGGCTGGGGCTGACGGCGCCTTCGCGGGACGGTGTGGAGTGCCCGGAGTCGGTGGCGTGCGAGTCGATCCCGGCGCCGTACCAGCAGTTGCAGGGCTCGGACTACGGCAATCACGACGTCGCCGACCGGCCCGAGAAGCCCTCGCAGAAGGTGAGGTTCATCGTCATCCACGACACCGAGGGGTCGTGGGAGACGAGCGTCAAGCTGATCAAGGACCCGACGTACGTCTCCTGGAACTACACCGTGCGCTCCGTGGACGGGCACATCGCCCAGCACGTGCCGACGAAGGACGTGGCCTGGCACGCGGGCAACTGGTACGTGAACTCCACGTCCGTCGGCATCGAGCACGAGGGTTTCCTCGCCCAGCCCGACGCCTGGTACACGGAGGAGATGTACCGCACGTCGGCCCGTCTGGTGCGCTATCTGTCCGACGAGCTGGACATCCCGCTGGACCGGCAGCACATCCTGGGCCACGACAACGTCCCGGGCACGACCCCGGCGACCATCAGGGGGATGCACACAGACCCGGGCCCCTTCTGGGACTGGGACCACTATTTCGAGCTGTTGGGCGAGCCCTTCTACCCCACGGGCGGCATGTTCGGCGGGATGGTCACCATCCGGCCCGACTACGACGTCAACACCCCGCCGTACACCGGCTGTGTGGAGCCGGGGAAGCCCTGCGCTCCGCACGGTTCGGGCGCGGTCCGGCTGTACACGGCGCCGACGGAGGACGCTCCGCTGGTCAAGGACATCGGTCTGCGTCCGGACGGGAGCCCGTCGACGACCGACGTCAATGACACGGGCGCCCGGGCCTCCACCGGCCAGCAGTTCGCGGTCGCCGACCGGCACGGCGGGTGGACGGCGATCTGGTACCTGGGCCAGAAGGCGTGGTTCCGGAACCCGTGGTGGCAGCCCACCGTGGTCAACGCCTATGGGCCCGTGGTCACTCCGAGGCCGGGCGTGGCCGGGATCCCGGTGTACGGGCGGGCCTATCCGGAGAAGGAGGCGTACCCCGCGGGCGTGCCCGTGCAGGACGTGACACCGCTGCCCTACAAGCTGCTCGCGGGGCAGGCGTATGCGCTGGGCGGGCGGGTGCCGAGCGAGTATCTGTGGTCGAAGACCTTCGATCCGGCCGGCCACAAGGTGATCCGGGGCAAGGACGTCTACTACGAGATCCAGTTCGGTCACCGGGTGGCCTTCGTCAAGGCAGCCGATGTGACCGTGCACCCGTCCGATCGCTGAGGACGCGGGCAGCGAAGGAGCCCGGTACGGCAGGCGTACCGGGCTCCGGTGTCGGTCGGGGATCTCCGCGGGCGCGGTCAGACCTGCTGGAACATCTCCGCGGGCAGCGGCTTGAGCAGCTGGTAGAGCTCGTCGGTGATGGGGCGGTCCCAGCTGGCGATGGTGACGAGGACGCCGTCGCTGCGGTCGAACTGGGTGCAGGAGATGCGGCCTTCGGAGCACTTCAGGCGGCGCACGATCAGCAGGTTGTCCTCGTGCATGACCGGGATGTCCTCGGTCTCCAGGACCTGCACGGGCTCCTCGTTGCCGAGCGCCACGAGCAGCTGTGCCACCTCGAAGGGCACCTGCCCCTCGCCGAGCTCCCGGGCCGGGGAGCCCTCGGGCAGATTGCCGATGATCATCGCCGGGCCGCGCCCGCCGAAGAGGTCGTAGCGGAGGAAGACGCCCTGGCAGCTGCCATCGGGCGCGGGCAGCAGCCCGGCGCCGAGGTCGCCGGGCCAGTCCCCCGGGTCCATGGCGAGGACGTCGAAGTCCGGCCCGGTGGGCGTGGCGGCGCTGCGGCGGCGGAGGAACGACATGCTCACATCGTACGTGCCCCGCACCGCGCCGTGACGCCGGGGAGACCCCCGGCGCGGGCCGCGACGCGGGGCCACGGCGGCCCACGGGGCAGGTGGCGCACGCGGCGGCCGTGGGGCCGAACGGGTGGCTTTTGGCATGGGCAAGCCAAGTGCACCGTGGACGGCGGACCCGCCCGGCCCGCGTACGCAAAAGCCCGCCCGGACGCAGCTTGTGGGGGCGCTGTCCGGGCGGACTGACGGCCGAAGATCCGCCGCGCACAGCACGCTACCAGGCATATACGTACGGTTCCGCCGCCATCACTCAAATGCGCCGCATTAGCGGAGGAATAACCCGGGGCGGCGGCGACACTCCCGATATTTCCGTACCGACCGCTCCGTGACGCAAATGAGTGAATGCCCGAAACCTCATCAATTGGGGCCGAGTTACTCAGGTCACTTCCCCTGAGAAGGCGCTAATCGATCGAAAGGCACAGACGTGCTCAAGAAGGTACTCGCCACGGCCGCGCTGACGGCCTCCGCGGTCGGCGCCGTCGCCGCACCCGCGATGGCGATCGGCAACGACAGCGACGTCGCGAACGGCAACGCTTCCAAGACCGGTTACGGCAACACCAAGACCGGCGGTGAGCAGAGCCCGCAGATGAGCCTGGTCCAGGGCACGCTCAACAAGCCGTGCCTCGGCATCGGCAAGATCGGTCTGCAGTCCCTGATCGCGCTGCTGAACATCGGCGTCCAGGACGTCCCGATCCTCAGCTCTCAGCAGCAGCAGCAGTGCACCGACAACTCGACGATCAGCGACGGGGACGACCCGCTGTCGCACATCCTCGACGAGATCCCGGTCGTCTCGGGCAACGGCTCGGGCAACCGAGGGCTCTAGCAGCGCCGAGAAGCTCGAACAGAATTCCCCCTTCCGCGGGTGCACGGGCCCCGCGGAAGGGGGTTTCTCTGTATGCTGACCGGAATATCTGCCGGTCAAGCACCATGCACCGAAATCGTGTATCGGAATTGCATATCGACTTAACAAGGCCGCGGACCGCCCGGGTCCGGCCGTCGACCGGCAGCCCGAGGGGCGACTGCCCCGGATCCGTTTGTTACGGCGTCGTATACGATGGGCGACGTGACCATGCTCGTGAAACGCCGCCACGTGGACCTCCTCCGCGTCACGAGCATGTCCTGTCGCCGCTACGGCTGACCTTCACCCCGCCCAGCCCGCTTTCCCGGGCCGTGGCCTGTTTTCTTCCTTCCTGCCGCTTCCCGGTCCCCCCGCCTGCCCTGTCCGCACACCCCGCGGCGGCAGCGCGGCCGTCCGGCGCACCGCCGTACGTACCGGGCCTTCACGCAAGTGGATGTCCTCATGAGCAACAAGCTTCCCGTCATCGACCTCTCCGCCGCGTCGGGTGACGCCGCGACCCGCGCCGCCTTCCACGAGGCGCTGCACGGCGCAGCCCGCGACGTGGGCTTCTTCCACCTGACCGGTCACGGGATCACCGAGTCCGAGACCGCCGAACTGATGCGCACACTCCGCGCGTTCTTCGCCCTCCCCGAGGCGGAGCGGCTGTCCATCAGCAACCTCAACTCGCCCCATTTCCGCGGCTACACCCGGATCGGCGACGAGCGGACCGGCGGCAGCCCCGACTGGCGGGACCAGATCGACATAGGTGCCGAGCGCGCGCCCCGCATACCCGGCGCGGACGAGCCCGGCTACTGGTGGCTGGAGGGCCCGAACCAGTGGCCCGCCGCCCTCCCCGAGCTGCGGACCGCCGCCCTGCACTGGATCGACAGGCTGAGCACGGTCGCCGAGCGGCTGCTGCACGAACTGCTGGCCTCCATCGGCGCCCCGGCCACCTTCTACGACGACGCCTTCGCCGACCGCCCCCACCTGCACCTCAAGCTCGTCCGCTACCCCGGCAGCGCTCCGGACGGCGCGGCGCAGGGCGTGGGCGCGCACAAGGACTACGGCTTCCTGACGCTGCTGCTCCAGGACGAGGTCGGGGGCCTCCAAGTGGAGGGGGCGGACGGGGTGTTCCGCGATGTGCCGCCCATGCCCGGGGCGTTCGTGATCAACCTCGGCGAGCTGCTGGAGGTGGCGACCAACGGCTACCTCAAGGCCACCAACCACCGCGTGGTCAGCCCGCCCGGCACCCGGGAGCGCTACTCCGTCCCGTTCTTCTACAACCCCAGGCTGGACGCGCGCATCGAGCCCGTGCCCTTCCCGCACGCGCACCGGGCGCCCGGGGTCACCCAGGACTCCTCCAACCCGCTGTTCGCGGAGTACGGCCGCAACGAGATCAAGGGCTGGCTGCGCGCCCACCCGGAGGTCGCCCGCCGCTACCACTCGGGGCTCCTGACGGAGGGCAGCCCGGTCGGCTGACGCGTTGTGTCCCGCCGCGGGCGGTGCGCCGCCCGCGGCGGGGGTCAGGGAGCGTCGAAGCGGCCGATGCGGGCGCCGCGGACGAAGGCGCGCCACTCCATCGGGGTGAAGACCACGGCCGGACCACCCGGCGCACGCCCGTGGCGCATCGCGATGAAGCCCTCGACGAAGGCGATCTGGACGTCACCGACGCCCTGGCTGCCCGGCTGCCATGCGGCGTTCGCGAGGTCGAGCTCCGGCCTTGTGCCACCGGCCAGTTGGTCCGTCGTGCTCTTCGCCACGTCCGTAGCTCCTCCCGGTCGTCGTCCCGGCCCACACTAGCGAGCGCGGCGTGCGCCGGACAGGCCGCGCGGCCTCAGCCGGCGGGCGGCTCGGCGCCCACCAGCCACATGGAGAAGAACTGCGCTCCCCCGCCGTAGGCGTGGCCGAGGGCCCTGCGGGCGCCGTCGACCTGGTGCGCGCCGGCCCGGCCGCACACCTGGAGCGCGGCCTCGGCGAAGCGCAACATGCCGGACGCGCCGATGGGGTTGGTGGACAGCACGCCGCCCGAGGGGTTGACCGGCAGGTCGCCGTCCAGTTCGGTCGCGCCGGACACGGTGAGCTTCCAGCCCTCCCCCTCCGCCGCGAAGCCCAGGTTCTCCAGCCACATCGGCTCGTACCAGCTGAAGGGCACATAGAGTTCGGCCACGTCGATCTCGCGGCGCGGGTCGGTGATCCCGGCCTGGCGGTAGACGTCGGCGGCGCAGTCGCGTCCCGCGCGGGGCGAGACGAAGTCCTTGCCCGCGAAGAGGGTCGGCTCGCTGCGCATGGCGCCGCCGTGCACCCAGGCGGGCGGGCGCGGGGCGCGGGCGGCGCCCCGGCGGCCGGTGAGGACCATCGCGCAGGCCCCGTCGGAGGAGGGGCAGGTCTCGGAGTAGCGGATCGGGTCCCACAGCATGGGTGAGGACTGCACCTTCTCCAGGGTGATGCCGTGCTCGTGGAGGTGGGCGCTGGGGTTCTTCAGGGCGTTGCGGCGGTCCTTGTAGGCGACGAGGGAGCCCACGTGTTCGGGCGCTCCGGTACGGCGGATGTACGCCCGTACGTGCGGGGCGAAGAAGCCGCCGGCACCGGCCAGCAGGGGCTGCTGGAAGGGGACGGGCAGGGACAGCCCCCACATGGCGTTCGACTCGGACTGCTTCTCGAAGGCGACGGTGAGTACGGTGCGTTGCACGCGGGAGGCCACGAGGTTGGCGGCGACGAGGGCGGTGGAGCCGCCGACGGAACCGGCGGTGTGCACGCGCATCAGGGGCTTGCCGACCGCTCCGAGCGCGTCCGCGAGGTAGAGCTCGGGCATCATGACGCCCTCGAAGAAGTCGGGCGCCTTCCCGATGACGACGGCGTCGATGTCGGACCAGGTCAGCTCCGCGTCGGCGAGGGCGCGCAGGGCGGCTTCGCGGACGAGCCCGGCGATCGACACGTCCCGGCGGGCGGCGGCGTGTTCGGTCTGGCCGATGCCGACGACGGCCACGGGTTCGTTGTTCGCGGGGTTCACCGGCTCTCCCCTTCCAGGACGCCGACGAGGTTCTGCTGGAGGCACGGGCCGGAGGTGGCGTGGGCCAGTGCCCGGTCCGACTCGCCCCGGTGGACGCGAACGGCCGCCTCGCCGAAGCGGATCAGCCCGGTCGCCATGACCGGGTCTGCGGCGAGGGCGCCGCCGGAGGGGTTGACCGACACGTCGTCGCCGAGCCGGAGTGCCTTGCGCAGGATCACTTCCTGCGCGGTGAAGGGCGCGTGGATCTCGGCGGTGTCGACGGGCGCGTCGAACGCCCCGGCGTGCTCGGCGGCGAGCCGGGCGGAGGGGGCGTCGGTGAGGTCGCGCAGCCCGAGGCCCTGGGGGTCGGTGCGGTGGTCCATGCCGCGGATCCAGGCGGGCCGTTCGCACATCCGGCGGGCGGTGTCCCCGGCGGCCAGGACGAGGGCGGCGGCGCCGTCGCTGACGGGCGGGCAGTCACCGGTGCGCAGCGGCCCTGCGACGTGGTCGCCCATGGGCACCGGACCGCGCAGCCGTGCGTGGGGGTTGGCGCGGGCGGCGGTGCGGCTGCGGGCGGCGATGTCCGCGAGGGCCTGCTCGTCGGTCTCGCCCGCGTCGATGAGCGCCTGCGCCTGGAGTGCGGCGAGGTCGACGGGGCCGGGCCAGAGCGGGGCGGTGTAGTAGGGGTCGAGCTGGCGGGTGAGGACTGCGCCCAGGTCGCCGGCCGAGGACTTGCCGTAGGCGTAGACGAGGGCGGTGTCGGCGGCGCCGGTGAGGAGTTCGACCCAGGCTTCGTGGAGCGCCCAGGCGCCGTCCATCTCCACGTGGGACTCCGCGACGGGCGGCCACGCGCCGACGCCGTCGAGGGTCATGGTGAAGGAGAAGGGGCGTCCGGCGAGGTAGTCGCTCGACCCCGAGCAGGTGAAGCCGGGCTCTCCGGGCGCCAGTCCGGCCCGGTCGAGCACCTCGCGCAGGACGGGCAGCAGCATCTCGGTCTCGGACACGTCCTGCGAGGAGCGCCGGTGGGCGGTCTGCGCGAAGGCGACGATCGCCACGTCGCGGGCGTACCGCATCAGAGCAGCTCCTTGTACGTGTCGTAGGCGGCGTCGGGTTCGCCGGTGGGCCGGTAGTGGTCGGGGTGGCGGGCGCCCTCGGTCCAGACGGGCTCGACGCGCAGGCCCATGCGCACCTGGTCGCAGGGGATCCCGGCGATGCGCCCGTGGAGGGCCAGGTCGGCGCCGTCGAGGGCGATGTGGGCGTAGACGTACGGGACGTCGATCGCGGCGTTCCTGGCCTTGATGTTGACGACGCAGTAGGTGGTGACGGTGCCGCGCGGGCCGACCTCGACCTGTTCGCCGGTGGCGACGCCGCAGGTCGGGCAGGCGCCGCGGGGCGGTACGTACACGCGGCGGCAGGCGGGGCAGCGTTCGCCGATGGTGGTGTGCCGGGCGAGGGCGGCGAGGTGGCGGCTCTGGGCGCGGCCGGGGGCGTAGGTGTAGTCGAGGCGGGCAGGGGTGGTGATGCCGGTGACGGGGTCGGCGAAGACACCGGTGTGCGGGGTCGCGGGGCCCGCTCCGCCGCTTTCGTGCGGTTCGAAGCACGCGATGTCGGTGATCGCCCCGGTGCGCTCCGCGGCCCAGCGGACACGGACGCGCATGCCGGTGCGCACGGCGTCGGGGCCGGGGGCGTCGAGGGCGTGGAGCAGGGCGGTGTCGGCGCCGTCGAGCGTGACGAGGACCCAGGCGAAGGGGGTCGCCAGGGGCTGCCGGGGGCGGGGGGCGGGGTTCCAGGCCCAGGTGGTGACGGTGCCGGTGGCGCCGACCTCGACGAGCTCGCGGATCTCGTCGGCGGTGCGGGGGTCGTACTCGACGGGCGGCACGAGGACGCGGCCGTCGGTGGTGCGGACGCCGAGGACGACGCGCTCGCGGAGCCCGGTGAGGAAGGCGCTCTGGACGGGGCCCAGGGAGCGGGTGAAGGGGAACTCGACGACCAGGGGCGCGGTGAGGATCTCGGACACGGCCGCGGCTCTCCTTGTCTGGACTGTCTCGGGCGGCCGGGCGCTCCCGGCCGTGTTCAGGCGCGCCGGAAGACGGGCGGGCGCTTCTCCGCGAAGGCGCGGGTGCCCTCCTTGGCGTCGGCGGTGCCGAAGATCCGCATGCCGCGCTCGAGTTCGAGGGCGAGGGCTTCGGGCTCGGCCAGGCCGGCGGTCTCGTACGCGCACGCCTTGACTGCCTCCACGGCCAGGGGGCCGTTGGCGTTGATGAGTTCGGCGGTCTGCAGGGCCGATTCCAGGGCGGTGCCGTCGGGCACGACCCGGCCGACGAGCCCGATGCGCTCGGCCTCGCGGGCGGAGTAGGCG
The DNA here is from genome assembly GCF_003391135.1 of Streptoverticillium olivoreticuli subsp. olivoreticuli. Classification (GTDB taxonomy): domain Bacteria; phylum Actinomycetota; class Actinomycetes; order Streptomycetales; family Streptomycetaceae; genus Streptomyces; species Streptomyces blastmyceticus. The sequence goes on from NZ_CP031455.1 coordinate 2,028,485, forward strand.
CGGCCGGTGAGCAGCATTTCGAGGGCGTGGGTGCGGGGGATCTGGCGGGTGAGGCGGACGGTGGAGCCGCCGACGGGGAAGAGGCCGCGGCGGACCTCGAAGAGGCCGAAGGTGGCGCTCTCGCCCGCGACGCGGATGTCGGTGCCCTGGAGGATCTCCGTGCCGCCCGCGACGCAGGGGCCCTCGACGGCGGCGATGACGGGTTTGCGGGGGCGGTGGTGGCGGAGCATGGCCTTCCAGTGGAGGTCGGGGTCCGCCTTCAGCCGGTCCCGGCAGGTGTCGTCGTCGGCCGCGCCCTGCCCGGCGAGCGCTTTGAGGTCCATGCCGGAGCAGAAGGCTCCGCCCGCGCCGGTGAGGACGACGGAGCGGATGGAGTCGTCCTCGTCGGCCTCGGCCCAGCCGTCGTGGAGCCCGACCAGCATCGGCAGGGAGAGGGCGTTCCTGGCCTCGGGCCGGTCGAGGGTGAGCACCAGCGTGGCGCCGACGCGTTCGGCCTTCAGGTGTGCGGTCCCGCCCATGGGGTGTCCTCCTGTCCGGCGACGCAGAACAGGGTGGCGGAGGCGGGGCCGCACTTCAAGGCTTTTCTGACTTCCCGTCAGATTTCTTGGGCGCCTCCCCTTCCCACCCACCGCGCCCGGCGCTCTAATGACCGCCGGGCCGCCCCATCGCCGCACCACCGACGCACCGCGCCGCACCGCCCGGCAGGAGGAGACATGGACGTGAACCTCGCCGACCTCTTCGAGTCGGTCGTCGACACGGTGCCCGGCCGCGAGGCCCTGGTCCACGTCGGCCGCCCGGGCGACGGCGCCGAGCGGCGGCTGACGTACGCGCAGCTCGACGCGGCGGCCGACCGCCTGGCCCACCACCTGCGGGACAGCGGCATCCGGCCCGGCGAGCACGTGGGCCTGCACCTCTACAACGGCGTCGAGTACCTCCAGACCCTCTGGGCGTGCCTGAAACTCCGGGCCGTGCCGGTCAACGTCAACTACCGCTATGTGGAGGAGGAGCTGGCCTATCTCTACCGGGACGCCGATCTCGCGGCGCTGGTCTTCGACGCGGAGTTCACCGGGCGGGTCGCGGCGGCGCTGCCCGGGGCGGAGCGGCTGCGCCACCTCGTCCGCGTCGGCTCCCCGTCCGGGGACGCCCCCGAACCCCGCGTCGAGCCGGTGCCCTTCGCGGACGCCGAGGCGTCGGGCGCGCCGGGGCGCGACTTCGGGCCGCGCTCCGGCGACGACCAGATCATCATCTACACCGGCGGCACCACCGGCCTGCCCAAGGGCGTGATGTGGCGGCAGGAGGACCTCTTCTTCTCGGGGCTCGGCGGCGGCGCGCCGACGGGCGAGCCGGTGCGGCGGCCGGAGGAGCTCGCCGAGCGGGTCGCGGCCGGTGGCGAGGGGCTCGTCTTCTTCCCCACCGCGCCCCTGATGCACGGCACGTCCACGCTGACGGCGTTCGTCGCCTTCGACTTCGGCCAGAAGGTCGTCCTGCACCGCAAGTTCGTGCCGGAAGAGGTGCTGCGAACCGTCGCCGAGGAGCGGGTCACCTGCGTCTCGCTGGTCGGTGACGCGATGCTGCGGCCCCTGGTGGAGGCGCTGGCGGGGCCGCTGCGGGGCACCGACTGCTCGTCGCTGTTCAGCGTCAGCAGCTCGGGGGCCGTCCTCTCGGACACCGTGCGCGAGGAGTTCGCGGCGCTCCTGCCGCACGTGGCGCTGCTGAACAACTTCGGCTCCTCGGAGTCCGGCTTCAACGGCACCGCCACCGACGACCGCGGACGGGGTCTGCGGGTGCGCGTCAACGACCGTACGGCCGTGATCGACCCGGCGACGTACGAACCGGTGGGGCCCGGCCAGGTGGGGCGGGTCGCCCAGCGCGGCCACGTCCCCCTCGGCTACTACAACGACCCCGCGAAGACCGCGGAGACGTTCTTCCAGGCGCGCGGCGAGCGGTGGGTCCTGCTCGGGGACATGGCGACGGTCGGCACGGACGGTGTCGTCACGGTCCTGGGGCGCGGCTCGCAGTGCATCAACACCGGCGGCGAGAAGGTGTATCCGGAAGAGGTCGAGGAGGCGCTCAAGGCGCATCCGGACGTCTACGACGTGCTGGTCACCGGCGTGTCCGACGCCCGGTGGGGGCACCGCGTCGCGGCCGTCGTACAGCCGCGGCCCGGAGCGGGCGCGCTGACGCTCGGCGCGCTCCAGGCGCACTGCCGCGCCCGGCTGGCGGGGTACAAGGTGCCGCGCAGCCTCGTCGTCACCGACCGCATCGAGCGGTCGCCCAGCGGCAAGGCGGACTACCGGTGGGCGCGGGCGGTGGCGTCCGGTGAGCGGACCCCATAGCGCCTTTGCCAGGTCTTGACGCACGGGCCACCTGCTGTGCGCGCGGTGGACACGGCGCACTCCGCGCGCGTTGGGGCGCCGGTGGCCGCGTGGCCCTTCAATCGGCGCGTCCCCTTCCGCCCCTGCCTCCAGGAGTCACCGTGACCCCCTTGTCCCGTCGTGGTTTCCTCGGCGCGGCCGCCGGCGCCGCCGCGCTCGGCGCCCTGCCGTCCTCGCTCCAGCAGGCCATGGCCGCGAGCTCACCGTCAGGCGTGCTGGACGATGTCGAGCACGTGGTGATCTTCATGCAGGAGAACCGCTCCTTCGACCACTACTTCGGCACCCTCAAGGGCGTGCGGGGCTTCGGGGACCGCTCCCTGCTGCGCTTTCCGGGCGGCTCCGACGTCCTGCGCCAGACGACGCTCGGGCCGGTCGGCGGCAGTGTGCTGACGCCCTGGCACCTGGACACGGCCACCACCGACGCCCAGCGGGTCCGCGACCTCGACCACGGCTGGCAGGGGACGCACAGCGCCTGGAACGGCGGCAGATACAACAACTGGATACCCGCCAAGAGCGCCTGGACCATGGGGTACTACCAGCGCGCCGACATCCCGTTCCAGTTCGCGCTGGCCGAAGAGTTCACCATCTGCGACCAGTACTTCTGCTCCGTGCAGGGGCCGACCAACCCCAACCGGCTCTACCAGTGGACGGGCATGATCGACCCGGGCGGCAGGAACGGCGGCCCCGTCACCGACAACTCCGAGAAGGGCTACTCCTGGACCACCTACCCGGAGCGGCTGGAGGCCGCCGGGATCTCCTGGCGGGTCTATCAGCAGCAGGACAACTACGACGACAACCCGCTGGCCTGGTTCGGCCGGTTCAAGAGCGCGAAGCAGGACTCTCCGCTGTACGTGGGCGGCATGCAGCGCCGCTCGGCCGACGCCTTCAACCAGGACGTCGCGAACGGCACGCTGCCCGCCGTGAGCTGGGTCGTCGCGCCCGAGCGGCAGTCGGAGCACCCCGCGTATCCGCCCGCGTACGGCGCCGACTACACCGCGAAGTACGTCCTGGAGTCGCTGGCCGCGCACCCCGAGGTCTGGGCGAAGACGGTGGTCTTCCTGAACTTCGACGAGAACGACGGCTTCTTCGACCACGTCGCCCCGCCGGTGCCGCCGTCCGGCACCCCGGACGAGTTCATCGGCGGCGCGCCCATCGGGCTCGGGCCCCGGGTCCCGATGACCGTGATCTCGCCGTGGAGCCGGGGCGGCCACGTCCACTCCGAGGTGCTCGACCACACCTCGCCGCTGCGCTTCCTGGAGAACTGGACCGGCGTCAAGGAACCCAACATCTCCGCCTGGCGGCGCACGGTGTGCGGCGACCTGATGAGCGCCTTCGACTTCTCCTCGAAGAACGCCTCCTTCCCCGCCCTGCCGGACACCACGGCCCTCGTCGCCGCCTGCGACAAGCAGGACTCCCTGCCCGACGCCAGACCCCCGGCCACCGCGACCCGGCCCGTCCAAGAGGAGGGGACCCGCCCTGCCCGGCCGACCGGTTACGGCTTCGACACCACGTCCTGGACCGATACCTCCACCAACCGCCTGTGGTTCAAGGTCGTCAACACCGGTCGGCTGGGCGCGGGTTTCACCGCCTACACGGTGAACCACCGCGCGTACGAGGCCTGGCACTACACCGTCCCGGTGGGCGGCGGCGCGAGCGACTACTTCAGCGCCCTCACCTACGGCGGCGGCAAGTACGACATCGACCTGCACGGCCCCGACGGCTATCTGCGCGGCTTCAAGGGGGACGTCCGGACGTGGACGAACCCGGCCAAGGGGCACCCGGAGGCGTCCGTGACGGCTTCCTCGCAGGGGCTGCGGCTGACTCTGACCAATGGCGGGGGCGCGGGTGTGCTCTTCACCGTGTCGGACGGTACGACTGCCGCTGTCGCGGGCGGCGGGCGGGTGGAGGTTCCGGTTGCCGTGCCTGCGTCCGGTGCGTATGACGTGACCGTCACGGCCGACGTGGGCGACGGCTTCGAACGGCGCTTCGCGGGACGGGTCTTCGACTGACGGCAGGGGTCCCTTCAGCCGGGGCACGAGCCCCGGTTTCGGGAAGGGGCGGGGCTGGGGAAGATCCCCGCTATGGCGGACGCAGCGGAGCAGATGTCACGGGCCGAGCTCGACCAGTTGCAACTGACGCGCCTGCGCGACACCTTGCGGCGCGTCTACGAGCGCGTTCCCTTCTACCGGCGCGCCTTCGACGCCACCGCCACCCGCCCCGAGCACTGCCAGGCGCCGGCCGACCTCGCACGGTTCCCGTTCACCACGAAAGCCGACCTCCGCGAGAACCACCCCTTCGGGATGCTCGCCGTGCCGGAGACCGAGGTGCGGCGCGTCCACGCCTCCAGCGGCACCACGGGCACCCCGACCGTCGTCGGCTACACCCGGGGCGACCTCGACACATGGGCCGAGGTCGTCGCGCGCTCCCTGCGGGCCGCGGGCGTCCGGCCGGGGCACAAGGTCCATGTGGCCTATGGATACGGCCTGTTCACCGGCGGCCTGGGCGCGCACTACGGAGCGGAGCGGCTGGGCTGCACGGTGATCCCCGCGTCCGGCGGGATGACCGCGCGCCAGGTCCGGCTCATCCAGGACCTCCGCCCGGAGGTCATCATGGTGACACCGTCCTACATGCTCACCCTGCTCGACGAGTTCGAGCGCCAGGGCGTCGACCCCCGCTCCACCTCGCTGCGGATCGGGATCTTCGGGGCCGAGCCCTGGACGGAGGGGATGCGCCGTGAGATCGAGGAGAGATTCGCGCTCGACGCGGTCGACATCTACGGCCTCTCCGAGGTCATGGGGCCGGGCGTCGCGCAGGAGTGCGCGGAGGCCAAGGGCAGCCTGCACATCTGGGAGGACCACTTCTACCCCGAGGTCGTGGACCCGGTCACGGGCGAGGTGCTGCCCGAGGGCGAGCGGGGCGAGCTGGTCCTCACCTCGCTCACCAAGGAGGCCATGCCCGTCGTCCGCTACCGCACCCGCGATCTCACCCGGCTGCTGCCCGGCACCGCCGCCCGGGTGTTCCGGCGCATGGAGCGGATCACCGGGCGCAGCGACGACCTGATCATCGTGCGAGGGGTCAATCTCTTTCCCGGCCAGGTCGAGGAGATCGTGCTGCGCGTACCGGGCGTCGCTCCGCACTTCCGGCTGCGGCTCACCCGTGAGGGCCGGATGGACCGGCTCACCGTGTGTGCCGAGGCCCGCCCCGGCGCGGCACCCGGGCAACGTGCCGCGGCCGCCCGGGAGATCGCCCGTCGGGTGAAGGACGGCATCGGGGTGACGGTCGCCGTCGAGATCGTGGATCCCGGGACCCTGGAGCGCTCGACGGGCAAGCTCGGGCGCGTCGTGGACGAGCGCGCGCCGAAGCCCTGAGCGGGGTCACAGCGCGCGCCCCCGGGACCGCCAGTGCGGGTCGCGCAACCGGCGTTTGTAGAGCTTGCCGTTGGGGTCGCGGGGCATGACGACGATGAAGTCGACGGACCGGGGGCGCTTGTAGCCGGCCAGGTGGCGGGCGCAGTGGGCGAGGAGCTCCGTGGCCAGGGCGGCGCCGGGCGCGTGGCCGTCGGCCGGCTCCACGACGGCTCGCACCTCCTCGCCCCAGTCGTCGTGCGGGACGCCGAAGACGGCGGCGTCGGCCACGGCGGGGTGGGCGAGGAGCACGGATTCGATCTCGGCGGGGTAGATGTTGACCCCGCCGGAGATGATCAGGTCGATCTTGCGGTCGCGGAGGAAGAGATAGCCGTCCTCGTCCAGGAAGCCGAGGTCGCCGACGGTGAAGTAGTCGCCGATGCGGTTCTTCCGGGTCTTGTCGTCGTCCTTGTGGTACGCGAAGCCGCCGGTGGTCATCTTCATGTAGACGGTGCCGAGTTGACCGGCGGGGAGCCGTGCGCCGTCGTCGTCGAAGACGGCGAGTTCGCTGATGGGCCAGGCCTTGCCGACCGTGCCGGGCTTCTTCAGCCAGTCCTTCGCGGTGGCGAAGGCTCCGCCGCCCTCGCTGGCCGCGTAGTACTCCTCGACGCAGCTTCCCCACCATTCGATCATCGCGCGCTTGACGTGGTCGGGGCACGGCGCGGCTCCGTGGATCGCGTGCCGCATGGAGGAGACGTCGTACGCGGCCCGGATGTGGCCGGGCAGCCCCAGCAGCCGCTGGAACTGCGTGGGGACCATGTGGGTGTGGGTGCAGCGGTGGGCGTCGATGAGGCGCAGCATCTCCTCGGGCGTCCACTTGTCCATCACCACGACCCGGTGGCCGACGTGCAGGGAGGCGCCCGCGAACTGGAGGACGGCGGTGTGGTAGAGCGGCGAGCAGACCAGGTGGGTGTTGCCGTCGAACGGCTCGATGCCGAAGATGCCGAGGAATCCGCCGAGATGGCACTCCTCGGGCGGCTTCCCGGGCAGGGGGCGGCGGATGCCCCGGGGCCTGCCGGTGGTGCCGGAGGTGTAGTTCATGACCCAGCCGAGCGTGCGGTCGGGCGGCGGGCTGTCGGGGCAGTCGGCGAGGAGCCCCTCGTACGGGCGGAAGCCGGGGATGTCGCCGACGGCGTAGCGGCGGGCGGCGGGCAGTCCCGCCTCGTCGGCGGCGGCGGTCGCGGTGGCGGCGAACCGCTCGTGGGCGATGAGCGCCCCCGCCCCCGAGTCGGCCACGATCCAGGCGATCTCCGGGCCGAGGAGGTGGTGGTTGACGGGCACGAGGTAGAGACCGGCCTGGGTGGCGGCGAGGTAGGCGGTGAGGAGTTCGGCGCCGTTGGGCAGGACGGCGGCGAAGGAGTCGCCCGTCCGCAGGCCGGCGGCGCGCAGGCCCCGCACGAGCCGGTTGGCGGCGCCGTGCAGTTCGCCCGCGGTCCAGGCCCCGCCGTGCGGGGTGATCAGTACGGTGCGGTCGGGGTCGGCGGTGGCCTGGGCCCAGAATCCTCGGGGTGGGTTCGGCATGTGGGTGCGGGCTCCTTTCGGGTGCGGCCCCGGGGGCGGAGCCCCCGGTCACGGGAAGGGGCGGGGCTGAGAAGAATCCGGTACGTGCTCGGCCATGCGGGCCAGGCGGGCGACCGCCCGCTCGAAGCCCGCGGTCAGGTCGTCGAAGACCGCCCGGACGCTGCGGCACTCGTCCATCCGCCCCACGATCTGCCCGACCGGCGTGCCCAGCAGCGGCTCCACCTCGTATCTCTGGATACGGGACAGCGCCTCGGCGACGAGCAGGCCCTGCAGCGGCATCGGCAGCGGGCCGGGGCCGCCCGGGTCGTCCCAGGCGTCGGTCCAGGCCGTGCGCAGCTGGCGGGCCGGTTTGCCGGTGAGCGCGCGGGAGCGCACCGTGTCACCGGAGCCCGCGGCCAGGAGCTTCGCGGTCAGGGCGGGCGAGTGCAGCTCGGCCTCCTCCGTGGTGAGCCAGAGCGATCCCAGCCAGACCCCCTGCGCGCCGAGCGCGAGCCCGGCGGCGATCTGTTCGCCGCTGCCGATGCCGCCGGCGGCCAGGACGGGCAGCGGGTCGACGGCCCGTACGACCTCGGGGGTGAGCACCATGGTGGCGATCTCGCCGGTGTGGCCGCCCGCTTCGTAGCCCTGGGCGACGACGATGTCGATGCCCGCCTCGGCGTGCCGGACGGCGTGCCGGGCGCTCCCGGCGAGCGCGGCGACGAGGACGCCGTGGTCGTGGGCCCGGCGGACGACATCGGCGGGCGGTGGGCCCAGGGCGTTGGCGAGGAGCTTGACGGGGTGGTCGAAGGCGACGTCGAGCTGGGCGCGGGCGACCTCCTCCATCCAGCCGGTGATGCGCCACCCGGAGCGGTCCCCGGCGGCGAGTTCGGGTACGCCGTACCGGGCGAGGGTCTCGCGGACGAAGCGCCGGTGCGCGTCGGGGATCATGGCCTCGACGTCGGCCTCGGTGACCCCCTCGACCTTCTTCGCGGGCATGACGACGTCGAGCCCGTACGGCTTGCCGTCGGTGTGCGCGGCCATCCAGTCGAGGTCCCTGGCGAGGGCTCCGGGGTCGGTGTACCGCACGGCGCCGAGCACGCCGAGGCCCCCGGCGCGGGTGACGGCCGCGGCCACCGCGGGGAAAGGGGTGAAGCCGAAGAGCGCGTGCTCGATTCCCAGTCGCCGGCTCAGGTCCGTCTGCATGGGCGGCAGGATGCCGCAGCGGGCCGGGCGAGGGAAGAGGTTTTCTGACGCAACGTCAGTTCACGGAGGTCATCTCCCCCGGGTGGCCCGCGTCCGGCGCAGCGCGGCGACCTGGCGGTGGAGCTCGACGGCCTCGGTGGAGCGGCCGAGCTGCTCCAGGCAGTGGGCCTCGTCGCTGCGGCTGGTCATAGAGTCGGGGTGGTCGGCGCCCAGCACCCGCTGGCGGGCCTGGGCCACCTCGCGGTAGCGGGCGAGGGCCTCGGTCCAGCGGCCGAGCCAACCGAGGGCGACCGCGATCTCGCGGCAGCTGACGAGGGTCTCGGGGTGGTCGGCGCCCAGCACCCGCTCGCGGATCACGCACACGTCCCGCGCCTCGGCGAGGGCCTCCTCCCAGCGGCCGAGCCGGCCCAGGTTGACACCGAGACAGTGCCGGGCCCGCAGGGTGTCGGGGTGGTCCTCGCCCTGGGCCTGGGTGCGCTCGTCCACCAGGTCGCGGAAGAGCCGGAGCGCCTCCGCGCTGCGGCCGAGCCGCCCGAGGCAGATCCCGGCCTCGTAGCGGGCGGCGAGCGTGTCGGGGTGGTCGGCGCCGAGTGTCCGCTGCCGCGCGGCGGCCACCTCGCGGTAGGTCCGCAGCGCGTCGGTCCAGCGGTTCAGCTGACCGAGGGCGTAACCGACCTCGTAGCGGGTGACGAGGGTGTCCGGGTGGCTCGCGCCCAGGACGCGGGCGCGGGCGTCGGCGACCTCGCGCGCCATGCCGTACGACTCCTCCGGGCGCCCCAGCCGGCCCAGGTTGAAGGCGAGGTTGTGGCGGCAGCGCAGGGTGTCGGGGTGGTCGGGGCCCATGGTGCGCTCGCGGACGGCGAGCACGGCGGCGTAGACCTCGTGGGCCTCGACGTGCCGGCCGAGCTGCCCGAGCACATAGGCGGTCTCCTGGCGGGCCGCGAGGGTGTCGGGGTGGTCGGGGCCGAGGACGCGCTCGCGCCCGGCCGCGGCGCGGGCGTACTCACGCAGGGCGTCGGCGGGGCGGCCCTGCCTGCTGAGGGTGAACGCGGCCTCGTACCGGCTGGCGAGGGTGTCGGGGTGGTCGGCGCCGAGGACGCGCTCGCGCTCGGCGGCGACCTCGCGGTGCGCCTCGCCCGACTCGGCCCAGCGGCCCAGCCTGCCCAGCCGCAGCGCCTCCTGGTGGCGCGTCGTGAGGTCGGCGAGGACCTCCGGGGACGGCGGCGGCAGGGCGGCCTCGGGGCGCGGCGCGGCGGGGCCGGTCCAGGCACCGGTGAGCGAGGCGACGGGGCCGGACGGCGGGGCGGGCAGGAGACCGGTCCCGGTCGCCTTGGAGCCGGTGGTCATGTTGCGGGCCCAGTGCGGGAGCCGGGGCGGTTCGGGCAGCCGGACGGAGGCCCGCAGGGGGCGCGGCCGCGCCTCGGGGAGCGTGCGGGGCACCGTCGTGGCGTGCCCGGACAGGGCGAGCTCCAGCAGCCGTTCATGGAGGACACCGGCGTCGGGCGGACGGGCTTCGGGATCCTTCGCGAGCAGGTCGAGGACGATCTCCTCGAACGTTCCGGGCAGTTCGGGGCGAACCTCCCGCAGCGGGGTGGGCGGGGTGTCGCGGTGGCCGACGAGGACGGCCCAGGCGTCGTCCATGTCGAAGGGCGGGGCGCCGGTGGCGATCTCGTAGAGCACACAGCCCAGGGAGTAGAGGTCGCTGCGGTGGTCGACCTGGCCGCCGCCGATCTGTTCGGGCGACATGTAGTGCGGGGTGCCCATGGCGATGCCGGTGCCCGTGAGGCGGGAGGACGGCGCGGAGAGGCCGATGTCGTGGCCGAGCCGGGCGATCCCGAAATCGCATATCTTCACGGCGCCGTCGGTGAGCCGCATGATGTTGGCGGGCTTGAGGTCGCGGTGCACCACGCCCTGCCGGTGGGTGTAGGCGAGGGCCGCGGCGACCTGTTCGGCGATGCCGATCACCTCGGGCACGGGCAGGGGGTGCTGCTTGTTGTCCTCCAGGAGCTCGCTGAGGTTGCGGCCGTCGAGCAGCTCCATGACCAGGAACAGCACGCCGTCGGACTCGCCGAAGTCATGGATGACGGTGATGCCGCGGTGCTGGAGCCCCGCCGCGACGCGCGCCTCGCGCCGGAACCGCTCGCGCAGCACCCGCAGATACGACTGCTCGTGCTGGGGTCCCATCGGTTTGAGGCACTTGACGGCCACCTGGCGGCCGAGTGATTCGTCGCGCGCCCGCCACACCTCGCCCATGCCGCCCCGCCCGATCCGTTCGAGCAGCAGGTACCGGCCCTGGATCAGCCTGGATTCCGCCATCCCTCGCCGCCGCCCCCGTCGCGTCGCTGTGCCTCCCCCGGCCCGACCAGTATGGCGGCCCGTCTTTGCAGGTTGTAGGAGGAAGGGCGGCTACCGGCGCCCAGCCTGCCGACGGCCCGGAGGATGTGTTTGGGCGGGAGTTGCCATCGTACGGTGGAGGGGACGGAGCGCAGGACGGTACCGGCGAGTCGCAGCCGGCGGGTGACGACGGGGGCGGCCGGGGCGGGCCGCCCGTAGAGCTCGTGGGCGTAGGCGGGCAGCGCCCCGTACGCGAGGGAGGCCACCCTCCCCCACAGCAGGTCGCGCGCCGGTCCCAGCGGTGGGCGGACCGGGGGCCGGCGCAGGAAGTCGTCGATCTGTCGCGCCTCGGGGGTGAGCGCGAGGCCGGGCCGCACCCGTTCGAAGTACGCCGCCATCGCCCGTGTCGTGGCCGGGACGTCGGCGGGGTCGAGGCCCACGAGCCGGGCGGAGACCCGGTGCTCGTCCAGGAAGGCGTCGGCCTGGGCGGCGGTGAGCGCCACGCCGGAGCGGCGGACGACCTGGAGGTAGGAGTCGACCTCGGCGCAGTGCACCCACAGCAGCAGTTCGGGGTCGTCGACGCCATAGCGCTCGCCGGTGTCCGGGTCGACGGCGGACAGCCGCCGGTGGATGCCGCGGACGGCCGCGCCCGCGCGCTCGGCGGCCTCCGTGGTGCCGTAGATGGTCGTGCCCACGAAGTTCGCGGTGCGCCGCAGCCGCCCCCAGGAGTCCTGCCGGCCCCTCTCGTCCTTTTTAAATGCAGCGGAGTTCTGGGTGACGCCGCGGACCGCGCGCGGGTGCAGCGCCTGGAGCCACAGCGCGCGGACGCCCGCGATCCACATCATCGGGTCACCGTGCAGCTGCCAGGTGACCGAGGCGGGTCCGAAGAGCCCGGGGTCGGCTTGCGGCATGGGGCGCACCTCCGGTGGTCGGCTGCGACTCATACGATACGTGCTGCCGAGGCCGCTCAATCCCCGGCGGTACCAAGGCCGTTGTCCGTTCCACGAGGAGTTCCCATGAGCAGTCGCCCCACGGCGCAGGCGCCCGTCGGCGCCCCGGGCCGGTTCGTGAGCTATGCCGAGTCCATACTCGACGCCCTCTCGGAGGACCCGCGGCGGGTGGTCCTCACCGAGGCGGACGGCCGGGAGACGGCGGCCGGTCCGTTCCGTGACGGCGTGCACCGCATGGCGCGGGAGCTCGCCTCGCGCGGCGTGCGGCGCGGCGGCACGGTGGCGCTGCTCTCGGGCAACCGGCCCGAGGCCCTCGCCGCCCGGTACGCGGCGAACCTGCTCGGCGCCCGGATCGTCTCCCTCTACGAGGGCATGGCCCCCGCCGCCCTGGCCGGGATCACCGCGAGCGTCGAGCCCGCCGTGCTGATCGTGGAGCCGCGGGCGCGGGAGGCCGCCGACGAGCTCCTGTCCCACGTGCGGCCTCCCACGGTGCTGGCCCTCGGCCCGAGCCCGCTCGGCGACGACCTCCTCGCGTGCGCCGCACGCCGCTCGGCGGACCCCGTGCCGGGCGCGGCGCGCCCCGACGACGACTGGTGCATCCGCCACACCGGAGGAACCACCGGCGTCCCCAAGGGCATTCGCCTGTCGTTCGCCGCCTATCCCCACGCCCTGGCCCGGATCGCCGTCGACGCGGGCTCCCCGCCCCGGTTCCTGGCCTGCTCGACGCTCGCCCACTTCGCCGGGATGGTCGCCGACGCGACCCTGCTGTGCGGAGGGTCGGTCGTCCTGCACCGCGCCTTCGACCCGGGCGAGGTGCTCGCCGCCGTCGAGCGCGAGCGGATCACCTGTCTGTGGCTGCTGCCACCGCTGCTCCACCGGCTGCTCGACCACCCCGCCGCGGCCACCACCGACCTCTCCAGCCTCCGCAGGATCACCTATGGCGGCAGCCCCGCCTCCCCCGCGCGCCTGCTCCGGGCGAAGGAGCTGTTCGGTCCGGTCCTGTACGGCGGCTACGGCCAGTCCGAGGCCGGGCACATCACCGAGCTGGCCCCCGAGGAGCACACCCCGGCCCGGCTGACCACGCACGCCACGGTCGGCAGGCCCGCGCCCGGGGTCGAGATCGCCGTCCGCGACGAGGACGGGAACCCCGTGGCCCCGGGCCGCACCGGCGAGGTGACCGTCCGCTCCCCGCAGGCCATGACCGGCTACTGGCAGCAGCCGGAGCTCACCGCCGAGGTCCTGCGCGACGGCTGGGTCCGCACGGGCGACGTCGGTTACCTGGACGACGAGGGCTTCCTCTACTTGGTCGACCGCCTCAAGGACATGATCATCGTCGTCGGCGGGCATGTGTACCCGACGGAACTGGAGGAGCTGCTGCTCACCCACCCCGGTGTCGCCGCCTGCGCCGCCTTCGGCGCGCCGGGCCGCGACGGCGGCGAGGAGGTGCACGTGGCCGTCGTCCCCGCGCCGGGCCGGAGCGTCACCACCGACTCGCTCCGCGAGTTCGTCACGGCGCGCAAGGGTGCGATGTACGCGCCCAGCGCCGTCCACGTGCGCGCGGCCATCCCGCTGACCCCGGTGGGGAAGCCGGACAAGAAGCTGCTCCGGGCCACGTACGCGACACCGGGCCGCACCGCGTAGCCGTCAACCGGGCGGCGGGAGCAGCGCGTTGGGGCCGTCCTTGGACTCGGCGGCGGTCATGGCACCGGATCCTCGACCGTACGTGTGCCGCCGCCGGATTCCGGCCACGCGCGGCGGTGCGCACCGAACAGGCCGCCACCGGGCCCGGTCCCGCCACCGGCCCGCTGACCACCGCGTTCCTCGACGTCCTGGCCGCGCACGCCCGCGCCGTGCCTTGGCCCATGCGGCGATCACCGCGCTGACATGCGGTCATTGCCCACCCCGCGGCTGCCGATTCACTAGTGTCTGAGCGGTGGCGACAAGCGAGACAGACAACGGACATCCCCACCACGATCTCACCGGCCGCCGGCCGGCCCTGGACGCGGACCTCGACCGGCTCGGTGAGCAGCTGGCCGAATTCGCCCGCACGCAAGAGCGCATGCGCGGGTTACTGGGGGCGATACTCGCGGTCAGCGGGGAGCTGGACCTCCCCGTCGTGCTGCGTCGCATCGTGACCACCGCCATGGACCTCGTCGGGGCCCGCTACGGAGCCCTCGGCGTCCTGGACGAGGACGGCACGGAGCTCGCCGAGTTCATCCCCGTGGGCCTGACCGAGGAGGAGCGGGAGCGGCTGGCGGGGGTGGCGCTGCCGCACGGCCGGGGGCTGCTGGGCCTGCTCATCAGCGACCCGGAGCCGCTGCGCGTCGAGGCGATCGCCGAGCACCCGCAGGCGGCGCGGTTCCCGCCGGGCCACCCTCCGATGCGCTCGCTGCTCGGGGTCGCCATCACCGTGCGCGGCAAGGTCTACGGCAATCTCTACCTCACCGACCGCGAGGACGGCGCCGCCTTCGACGCCGCCGACGAGGCCGTGGTGGTCGCGCTGGCCGGCGCGGCGGGTGTCGCCATCGACAACGCCCGCCTGTACGGCCAGGTCCGCGCGGGTGCCGAGCAGTTCCAGCGGCTGCTGCTGCCGAGCCTGCCCGACCTCTCCCCCTTCGACTCCTGGGCCTTCTACCAGCCCGCCGCGGATCCGGCGCTGCTGGGCGGCGACTGGTACGACGCGCTCGTACTGCCCGACGGCACCCGCGTGATGATCGTCGGCGATGTCCTCGGCCACGACGTGCGGGCTGCCGCCACGATGGCGCAGATCCGCAACATGCTGCGCGCCCTGGCCTTCGACTCCGACGCGCTGCCCAGCGAGCTGCTGAGCCGCCTCGACCGCACCCTGGAGGCCGTCACGGAGCCGACGATGGCCACCGTGTGCCTGGCCCGCATCGCGCCGTGCGAGGGCGGTTGGTCGCTGCTGTGGAGCAGCGCGGGCCATCCTCCGCCGCTCGTGGTGACCACGGACGGCGACGCGCGTCTCCTCGACGCCGAGGCCGATGTGCCGATCGGGGTCGACGCCGGGCTCGCGCGGTGCGACCACCGGTACACGCTGCCGCCGGGGGCCACCGTGCTGATGTTCACCGACGGCCTGGTCGAGCACCCGGGCCGCGACCTCGACGAGGGCCTGCGCATCATCACGGATGTCGCCGCGGCGCATGCCGGAAAGCCTCTCGAAGTGCTGGCCCGGGCCGTCGCGGACGCCCGGCCCGGCGACGGACACGACGACATGGCCGTACTCGCCCTGCGCGCGCCCGACGAGAGCTGAGCGCCGGGCCGGTTCAGCCGGCGGCCTCCCGCCCGGGCAGGGTGATGCGGAAGGCTGTGTGCCCCGGCCGGCTTCTCACCTCGGCGGTGCCGCCGTGCGCGGTGACGACGGCGCGCACGATGGCCAGGCCCGGGCCGGTGGGGCCCGCGGCCCGCGAACGGCTGAGGTCCGCGCGGACGAAGCGCCCGAACACCTCTCCTCCACGCGGCGGGGGCGCGCAACACCTGCGTGAACGGCGGCGGCGACCTCCAGTTGCGCGGGGAGGCGGCGCCGGGCGTCCCCTGGCGGGTGGGCATCGCGCACCCGCTGCGCCCCGGCGCGGTGGCCGCCGTCGTGACGGGCCGCGACCTGGCCGTCGCCAC
Organism: Streptoverticillium olivoreticuli subsp. olivoreticuli; assembly: GCF_003391135.1. GTDB lineage: Bacteria > Actinomycetota > Actinomycetes > Streptomycetales > Streptomycetaceae > Streptomyces > Streptomyces blastmyceticus. The sequence continues at coordinate 2,043,884 of NZ_CP031455.1, forward strand.
CTCGGGCACCGCAGAACGCGGTCCGCACATCCTCGACCCGCACACCGGCGAGCCCGCCTCCGGCTGCGCCTCGGTCACCATGGTGGGCCGGCGCCTCACCACGACGGACGCCTACGCGACGGCGGCGTTCGCCATGGGCCCGGCGGCCGCCCTGGCCTGGGTGTCGTCCCTCGACGGCCACGAGGCCCTCACGATCGACACCACCGGCCGCGCGGACCGCACACCGGGGTTTCCGGGCGCGGATGCCTGACCCCGGCCGGTGTCGGGTGGGGACACCCTCGGCCTCACGCGGCAGAGCCCGACGGTGGCGTATCCCCCGTCTCCTTCGCGAGGAGGGCGAGGGCCGCGGCGTCCGGGCCGCCCGGCTCGGCGATGCCGACGAGGAGCTGCTGCCCGGGCGCGCTCTGCACGTCGAAGGTCTGGTACGTCAGCTCGATCCGGCCCGCTTCGGGGTGCTGGAAGACCTTGGTGCGGCGGCCGAGGGCACTGACGCCGTGGGTGCGCCACAGCGCCGCGAACTCCTCGCTGCCCGCGAGGAGTTCCGCGACGAGCGCGGTGATCCCGGGGTCCTTCGGGTCGTGCCCGGCGGCCAGCCGCAGGGCCTCTACCGAGTCGCGTGCGACGGTGTGCCAGTCGGCGAAGAGTTCCCGGGCGGCGGGGTCGTGGAAGAGGGAGCGGATCATGCCGCGCGGGTCGGCCAGGGGCGAGAGCAGGGCGTCGGCCAGCGCGTTCGAGGCGAGGATCTCCAGGCGGCGGTTGACGATGTAGGCGACGGCCGTGGGGAAGGCGTCCATCAGCCGCGACAGCGCGGCGTCGACGTGGTCGGGCCGCGCCGGGGGTGTCTGCTTCGGCGCGAGACCGGCGAGGCGGTACGCGTGCCAGTGGGCTTCGGCGTCCAGGCGCAGGGCCCGGGCGATGGCGTCGATCACCTGGCTGGAGGGGTTTCGCTCCCGGCCCTGCTCCAGGCGGGCGTAGTAGTCGGCGCTGACCCCGGCCAGCACGGCCACTTCCTCACGCCGCAGCCCCGCGACCCGGCGCGCGCCCGAACCTGGCGCCAGGCCCACGTCCGCGGGGCCGACCCGGGAGCGACACGCGCGCAGGAAGTCGCCCAGTTCGTCACCACTCATTCGTCGCCGCCCATGCGAAAAAGGCTACGCCGCCTCTTCCTGGGTGTGGCGCACCCAGGAAGTCACGTCCTGCCTGATCGGCGGGGCCCGGCGCATGCTCGAAAGTCCGTGGCGGAAAACCGCCGCGATCACCGGCTCCCGACCGAAGGGGTTCCCATGACCGTCCCGCCCACCACCTCCCGCAGCAAGGTCGTCCTGGTCACGGGGGCGAGCAGCGGGATCGGCGAGGCCACGGCCCGGCGCCTGGCCGCCTCCGGCCACCGGGTCGTCCTCGGCGCCCGGCGTGCCGATCGCGTCGCCGCCGTCGCCGCGGACATCCGGGCCGCCGGCGGCGCGGCCGACCACCGCGAGCTGGACGTCACCGGCCTGGAGAGCATGCGGTCCTTCGTCCGGGAGGCGCACGACCGGCACGGGCGGGTGGACGTCCTGGTGAACAACGCGGGGGTGATGCCGCTGTCGACGCTGGACGCGCTGAAGGTCGACGAGTGGAACCGCATGATCGACGTCAACATCCGCGGGGTCCTGCACGGCATCGCCGCGGTCCTCCCCCTCATGCGCGACCAGGGTGCGGGGCACATCGTGAACGTGGCCTCCGTCTCGGGACACCGCGTCGACCCCACCGCGGCCGTCTACAGCGCCACCAAGTTCGCGGTCCGCGCGATCTCGGAGGGGCTCCGGCAGGAGAGCCGCGACCTGCGCGTCACCGTGATCAGCCCCGGCTTCACCCGAAGCGAGCTGACCGAGGGCATCAGCGACACCGGGGTACGCGAGGCGGTCCAGGGCCAGATGGGCATGGCCATCCCCGCCTCGGCCATCGGCGAAGCGATCGACTACGCGGTCGGCCAGCCTCTGGAGGTCGATGTCAACGAAATCGTCATCAGGCCCACGGTCCAGGGCTGACGCGGGCCCCCGCTCCAGCGGAGCCGTTGCCTCAGGCCGCGCCCGCGAGCAGTTCCTCGGACAGGGTCCACAGGCGCCGCGCGTTGTCGGGGTCGAGGGCGTAGCGGGCCACTCCGCCCAGGGTGCCGGAGCGCCGGTCGACGGTCTCCGTCTCGTTGCAGTCGACGAAGTAGCGTCCGCCGATGCCTTCGAGGAGCGGTGAGGTGGCGAGCAGGACGGACGTGGCCGCACCCTGCTCGGTCGTCTTGATGAGTTCGGCGGGGACCTTTCCGCTGCCCCGGCCGCCGGTGTGGCGCTGGAGGTTGGTGTAGATGGCGCCGGGCATCAGGGCGTTGGCGGTGATGCCGTCGTCCGCCCAGCGGCGGGTCGCCTCCACGGCGAAGAGCACGTTGGCGGTCTTGGACTGGCCGTAGGCGAGCCACGGGTCGTAGGCGCGGAAGGCGAAGTCGACGTCGTCGAAGACCACCGGCGAGGACTGGTGGCCGGTGGAGCTGACCACCACGATCCGCGCCGCGCCGTCGGCGGCCAGCGCGGAGTGCAGGCCGGTGGCCAGGGCGAAGTGGCCGAGATGATTGGTGGCGAACTGCAACTCCCGGCCCTGTGGGGTGTGTTGCTCGGGGCAGGCCATCACACCGGCGTTGTTCACCAGGATGTGCAGCGGGCCCCGCCAGGCGGCGGTGAACTGCGCGACCGAGGCGGGGTCGGCCAGGTCCAGGCGCGTGACGCGCAGCGCCCGGTTGCCGGTCGACCCGGTGATGTCCTTGGCCGCGCGTTCGCCCGCGGCGGTGTCGCGGACGGCGAGGGTGACCTCGGCGCCGGTGCCGGCCAGGGCGCGCGCCGTCTCGACGCCGATGCCGGACGAGGCGCCGGTGACGACGGCGCGGCGGCCGGTGAGGTCGATGCCGGCGGCGACCTCACCGGCGGTGCTGGCGAAGCCGAACGGCGTCCGGATGAGCGCGCTCATGGGGAACTCCTCGGTAAGTGGGGCGGTCATGGGGTGAGCAGCTCGTCCTGCTCGGTGGGGGGTGTCCCGTCGTGCCAGGGCAGGACCTTGCCGAAGCGCACGAGTTCGCCGTACAGCGCGGGGTCGACCTCTTCGGCGAGCACCAGGTCGAGCACGGCGCGCGCGGCGTCGGCCGGCGCCTGGGCCTGGCTGAAGTCGCTGAACCAGGGCCGCGAGGTGGCGGTGTCGACCATGCCGGGGCAGACCGAGGCGACCAGGGTGCCCGTGGCGAGGTCGGCGTCCCGCCGCTCGGCCGCGACCGCCCGCACGGCGGCGACCTGGGCCACCTTGGACGGCACGTTCAGCCAGCGCGGCCAGCCCGCTTCCTCCGCCGTCCGCGAGTGGACGGCGCTGCGCCAGGATTCGACGGCGTACTCGACCTGGTCGAGGGACGCGCCGTCGAACAGCGGGTGGAGCCGGGGGTCGAGGTGACCGAGGGTGCCCAGGGAGCTGGCGACGACGATCAGCCGTCCGCCGGGGCGCAGCACCGGGCCGAAGGAGCGCAGGACGGCGTGTGTGCCGCCGTTGGCGACGTCGATGGCCTCGTCGGCCTGCTCCGCCTGCGACCGGTCGGGCATGAAGCGGGCGACGGCGTTGGAGATCACGATGTCCACCCCGCCGTGGCGCTCGGCGAGTTCGGCGGCGGTCGCGGCCACGGCGTCGGCGTCGGTGACGTCGAGGACCCGGCCCTCGACCCCGGCCCGCGTGCCGGACGACGCGATGTCCTCGGCGGCCTCCGCGACCCGCCGGGCGTTGCGGCCGGTGAGCAGGACGAGGTCGTCCGGGCCCATCCGGGCGGCGAGCCCCTCGACGAGCGCGCGGCCCAGTCCTTGGTTGGCGCCGGTGACCAGAGCGATGCGTGAAGCTGTCATGGCATCCACGCTAGGGACCTCCCGCCCATGAGGCCAACGAAAGTTACGCATATCTGGTATGCGTAGAAGTCATGGACTTCAGCGATGTCTCACTGACCGCACTGCGGGTCTTCCGCGAGGTGGCCGAGCGGGGTACCTTCACCGCCGCGGCGACCGCGCTGGGCTACACCCAGTCCGCGGTGTCCCGGCAGATCGCCTCCCTCGAGCGGGCGGCGGGCGCGGAACTGCTGGAGCGGCGCCGCGAGGGGGTACGGCTGACCGCCGCCGGGCACCTCGTGCTGCGGCGGGCCACGACGGTCCTCGACCAGATCGACGCCACGGCCCGCGAGCTGGCGGGGCTGCCCGCCCAGGCCGGGACCGTACGGGTGGGCTGGATCCCCAGCGCGGGCGCCGCCCTGCTGCCCCGGGCCGTCACCGCCCTGCGCCGCAGCCACCCCGCCATCACCGTCACCACCCGCGAGGGCACCACGCCCGCGCTGGTCCGCGCGCTGCGGGCGGGCAGCGTGGACCTCGCGCTGCTGGCCACCGCGCCGCCGTTCCGCCCGCCGGACACCGAGTCGCCCCCGCTGACCCTGCGGACCCTCACCGAACGCAGCCTGCGCCTCGCCGTGCCGGCCGCCCATCCGCTCGCCCGCGGCGACTTCGTCGACGTCGCCGACCTGCGGGGCCAGTGCTGGATCGCCGGTCCCTCCGCGGGCGAGGACAAGCTGATGGGGGTGTGGCCCGGCCTCGACGAGCGGCCGGAGATCGCTCACACCGCTCGTGACTGGCTGGCCAAACTGCACCTGGTAGCCGCGGGCTGCGGCCTGACCACCGTGCCCGCCTCACTCGTCCCCGCCGCGCCCCCGGGCGTACGCGTCCTGCCCGTGCGCGGCGGCCCGCAGGAGCAGCGCCGCCTGCTCCTGGCGCACCTCCCGGCCCAACTGACCGAAGCGGCCGGCCTCGTCGCGGACGCCCTGCGCACGGCGGCCCTCGACGCGGACGCCCCGCTGTAGACCTACGACCGGGCGTCCCGGAATGTCATCCCGTGGTGGCCGATCGCTCTCGCCACCAGTCCACCGTCGCCTCGACCTGCTCGTCGACGGGGGTGGCCCGTACCGCGAATTCGGCTTCGTAAGCGCTTGAGTCGACTACGAACGGACGGTCGAACTGATAGCGGATCTCCTTCAGTTCGCGGATCAGCGGGGAGAAGACCGACACGACACCCAGCACGGCCGGCGAGAGCCCGCGCACCGCGACCGGTCCCGTTCGCGACCGGTCGGCAAGGCGGCCGATCATCTCCCGGGTGGACAGCGCGGGCCCCGTCGGGACGTGCCAGGCCCGTCCCCAGGCCCGCTCCTCGCCCGCGACCTCGGCCAAGGCCCCGGCCACATCGGGGAGATAGCTCCAGCTGTGCGGGGCGTCCGGATCCCCAAAGCACGGAGACCGGCTTGCCGCGCAGCAGCCGTGGCACGACCCGCGCGGCCAGGTGTCCGCCATCGGTCACGCCGGGCCCGAAGAAGTCCGAGGCCCGCACCTCGACCGCCTTGATACGACCCTGCTCGTGCAGTTTCCGTGCCTGCTCCCAAACGGCGGCGCGCGCCCGTCCCTTGGTGCCGGTCGCCGCGAGCGGCAGCGACTCGGTCATGGGACCGTCCACCGGACCGTAGCCGTAGAGGTTGCCCAGCATCACCAGGACGGCCCCGGTCGCCTCGGCCGCCGCGCAGACCGACGAGGCCAGCGGCGGCCATTGGCTCGCCCAGCGGTGGTAGGGCGGTGCGGCACAGCTGAAGATCGCGGCCGCGCCCCGCGCCGCCTCGGTCAGCCGCTCGCTGTCGGTCGCGTCCGCCGCGACGTGCTCGATGCCGGGCTCCGGCCCGACCTGGTGACGACCCGTACCGAGTGCCCCTTCCCGGCCAGCAACCGAGCAGTGGCCGCCCCGGCGGGCCCGAATCCCACGACGACATAAAGACTCACGCACGCACACTAGCGCGAGCGGGTGTTGCTCTCGTGCCGGGTGCTTGCAAGTACGCCGCCACCGTGCCCACCACTTACCTGGCAAGCCCTGACGGCGGGCCAGCGCAATCATGACAATGGCATGAACAAGTACGAAGACTTCTGCGCCGGCTACCACCGCCCGCTGCCGCCCGGAGCGCGAACCTTGCGACGCGGCCGGACTGGCTGGCTCACCTACCGCCTCGCCGAGGCCCCGTTCCGCCCCAGCCGAGGCTGGTACTGGATCCTGCGACCCGGACCGGTGGCAGCACGAGGCGCTCGTCGCGTTCGTCCACACCTGCCTCAACGATGACCTTGAATACGCCGGTACCGAGCAGTCGGCCACCGCTCACGTCGAAGACGAGGCACGCGCTCTGCACAATGCGACCTTTCACCACCTCACAAGCCGCATTTCGGCTGATTCTCAGTGTGAGTGCCGATATGTAATGCACGACCCGCTGGTGTCGCCACGTCAGCCGTCGCCCGGTTCGGAGAGAAGCTCGGTAAAGGCGGTCTGCACGCGGCGCCCACGCAGCCGCAACCGACCGCCCCGACCCGGATCCCCGTACATCAGCCCAGCTATAGCGCCGCGCCCCGCGAGGGACAACCGCGCACGGGCCCGTTCACGGACACGTCCTCACCCGTCGGCAACGCGCGCGTCCGCCCCCATCAGAAGGGCGCCCAACCGGCTGGGCACATGCCATGCTCAGTCCATCTCACCCCCGTTGTCCGCGAGACAGCGCCGTACATCTTCTACGAGCGGGTCCTTAAGGTCGTCGAGGATCACAACGGCTTGGGCCAGCGTCCGGCCTGCCTCGGCCGGTCGGCCGACAGTGGCGAGCTGCTTGCCCAATTCGAAGAGCGAGCAGGCCAGTCCGAAGCGATCGCCGACCCGTTGACGAACGTCGGCAGCCTGCCGGTACCACTCGATCGCCTCGCTCGTCCGGCCGGCTGTGCGGCACACATCGCCGAGCCCGTGCAACGACTTGCCCTCCGTGGGCAGATCGGCCGTCGCACGTGCTCCGGCGAGCGCCCGCTCGAACTCGATGTGCGCCCGGTCGGGCCTGCCCAGATTGAGTTCCAGTGCACCGATCTCGGTCAAGGTGATCGACGCGCTGCGCCGGTCACCGCTCTCCTGCTGGATCACCAGCGCCTGACGCTGCCGTTCCAACCCTTCAGCGTTCCGTCCCAGCAGACGCAATGTCCAGGCCAGGTTGTAGATGCTGATAGCCTCCCAGCGGCGGTCCTGAATCTCCCGGCTGATCCGTAGCGCCTCGGTGAAATGCCCGAGCGCATCCTCGTGGCGCTCCAGGTCGGAACTCGCCCCTCCGAGACAGATCAGACTCCAGACCTCGGCCCACGGGTCACCCTCTCGGCGCGCCGCATCGACCGCGATCGCGGACAGTTCGAACCGGTACGTGTCGCGCCTCTGCAAACGCAAGAAGTAGACCAGCGCCACCGGTAACTTCCATGCAATATCGTCGAAGCCGAGCTCGACGGCCTGTCCGACAGCGTCAACGAGACTCGGCAGTTCGGATTCGCACCAGGCAAGGGCGGCATCGGGACCCGAGAATGGCGCCGGCCCCTGTTCCATCCCCTGGTCCAGCGGCACATGCTGTCGCTCGGGAGCCAGAATGCGGTCGCAGGCGTCCACCCTCCGAAGGTAGTACGACAACTCCCGGCGCAGCGCGCTCAGTCTCACCGACGGCGTCTCCTCCTCCACCACCCGCTCCCGGGCATAGTCCCGCAGCACGTCGTGGTACCGGTACCGCCCTCCTCCCACTTCCTCGAGCATGTTGACGGCACCCAGCTTCTCAAGGATGCGCCGGGTCTCGTTCTCGGGACGGTCGATCAACGCGGCGGCTGCCGTGATGGAGAAGTCAGGACCGGCGTGGAGAGCAAGCAACCGGAAAGCTCGGCCGGCCGATGAAGGCAGTCCCCTGTAAGACCATGAGAGCACCATGCGGGCATCCATTCCATCGTCCAGTGTGGAAAGTGCTTCGAGTCGATCACTGTCGCGCGTGAGATCTTCGACCAACCCGCTCAGATACGTGACAGCACTCGCCCTTTCAGCTGTGATCCTGACGAAGAGCGGTATACAACCACAGCGGAGCACGAGTTGAGTGACACTCCGCGTGTCCTGGTGACCTGAGAGCCTCTGGAACAGCTGAACCGCCTCCGGGGTGTCGAGCGGCCTGACGGGCAGCAGCGTGGCTCCGTCCACCACGGTCAGACTGCCCAAGCGGTTCCTGCTCGTAACGAGCGTGAAACAGCCTGGCGACGACGGAAGCAGCGGCCGTACCTGGTCTGCGCTGCTTGCGTTGTCTGCCACGACCAGCAGCCGTTTCCCGTCGATCAGGGAGCGAAACAGCGCCGACGCAGCGTCCAGATCACCCACTACCCGGTCGGCCGGCGCGTTTAAGGCATAGAGAAAACCGTGGAGTACGTCCTCGGGCCGCAGCGGGGCCCGCTGGTCGTAACCACAGAGGTTGACGTACAGCTGACCGTCGGGGAACACCTCTTTGCGCGAATGCGCCCAGTAAACGGCGAGGGCGCTCTTGCCCACCCCTGCCGGCCCCGAGATTGTAGCGATGCCGTTCTCAGCCGCGGCCAGCTCGTCCAGCCTGTCGAGGGCATCGGTGCGTGCCGTGAAGTGGGTCGCGGCCCGAGGCAGCTGCCTCGGCACCGGCAACACGTGCTGCCCACTGTTCAAGCCTCCGTAGATGTTCGCGGCCTGCACGACATGCGTGGCCTGTCCGGCGAAGGCGTTGGCTTTACCGTTTGCGACCATGTGCCTTCTCTCCGGGTCTGGCTGCTTGTACGTGTCAGACTGTCCCTGTTCCGTCGGCCGGAACGCGACGTGCGCCCGGGCGGGCACCGGCGGCCAGCCGGTCGACGGTGGCGCGCAGGCCGGCCACGAAGTGGACACCGGCCGGTTCCATCGGCGCCTCGGCCGCCAGAGCATCCACGGTGATGTCCGCCCAGTTCAGGTACCGCCGGAACGCTGCCGTGGCTTCCCGGTGCTCCTCCGAAGCCACCGGGCGCGAGATCTCGACCGAACGCGCGCGCCACAGCTCCACGAGGGCCACTTGGGCATAGAGACCGTGGAGCACCTGCTGGACCGGCAGCGGTTCACGCCACCACGGTATGGACACCAGGGCGGCGTCTGCCGCCGTGAAAAATGCGTACGCGTCCAGCAGTGCAGCCAGCTTGGTGTGCTGGAACTCGCAGAGCAGGGCAGCAGCTGGGTCCGCAACGGCACTGCCGGCAGGCCCCCTTCTCGCCCCCAAGCCGACGCCCCCGAACGCGCGCCTCGAAGCGTGGTATCGGACGCCGTACTCTGTCACCGCGTCACGGAGCGGGACGACCGCGCGCAGTCCCGCCCTCAACGTCGCGGCGTAGGCGGGGACCAGCCGCGAGAGTTCGATTCCCGCGTCGACCAGCGCGGTACGCCAGATATCCCATTCCGGTGCGGAAAGGCGGCCGAGAGCAGGCAAGTCGTCGTCGGCGCGATACGGGTCGAGGTCCTCGACAGCAACGGGCAGCGAGACTGCGGTCAGCCATCTGATCATGAGCGGTTCGCCCCCTGCCAGGCCGACACCGTTAAGCGACACGACCGCGATGGGCCCATCGCCCTGGACCCGTAGCGCGCCCACGCCTGGCAGATGGACCAGCCCGGCTCTCACCGGCAACGGCAGGCTCACGTTCACGCCCACCTGCCAGGCGACGGCGGCCGCGACGCCGGCGATGTGCGCTCTGTCCCGCTCGGCCTCCACATCGCCGACGGGACGCCGACAGCTGTTCGCCCACGCCTGCACGAAGGGGTGGCACAGGACTTCCCGAGTTTCGGCCGGGTGACGGCTCTCCAACTCGATCAGCAGATCCCAGCCGTCGGAGGCCGCAGATCCCAGGGACGATCGGCTGACCGGCCGTGCGGCCGTGCCCGCTATCAGGGTCTTCGTCAGTGTGACCTGCATGCCCTGAAGCGCATGGATACCTTCTGCGGTCCCCGCACCTGCGGCGAACGCGTCGAACGCGCCGTCCGGTAGGTGATCGGTGACTCGTTGCCGAGCACCGGCGCGGGAACCAGCTGCATGCCCGGCCTGCGCCGCCGGGACCTGTGCCGCCAGGACCAGAAGGTCGGCGCAGTACACCGACGGGTTGTCAAAGCCGCTCCCGGAGCTGTAGCGATGGGCGTAGAGACCACCACCGCAGGTTCGCACCACGGGGCAGGCCATGCAGGTCTCGCACAGCTCCGCATAGCGCTCGTTCCGCGCGGCCACGCCTGGATGGGACATGAGGCTGTCCAGGCTGTGGCCGAAGACGGACATGCCGGTGGCAGGTGCACCCGCATAAGCGGTCTTCAAGGAATCGGCCTGTTCCCACGAGCCGTCAGTGTCCACCACGGCGAGGGTGACTGGTCGGAGCCCCACAGCTTCACTTCCGCTGGGTTCGCCTCGGGATGCGGCCGTCAGAGCCTCGAACAGCCGGATCGGAACAGGTGTGCCGTCAGCAAGCCAGTTGGAGTGAATGCGTCCCAGCCAGGCAGCATAGGGGGCCGGTGATTCTCCGTGCCGGGGTGGCGGATTCTCCCATGTCGCCTGCGGAAACAGGAAGTCCACGCGGGGCGGTGACTCCTCCAGTAACGCTTTATAAACCGAGATCGGGTCGTTCGCCAGATCTACTGTGCACAAGATCCCGCCATAGAGATGACGAAACTCCGATCGCCTCAGCAGCTCGAGAGCCCGAAGCACCCTTGTATGACTGCTGCGGCCACTCGCATATCGACGGTGGCGGTCGTTGGCCGTCCGGTCACCGTCGAGCGAGACACCGACCTGGATGCCGAATTCATCGAACAGCGTGCAGAATTTTTCATTGAGCATCACGCCATTGGTCTGCACATGAAGACTGAGCTCGAATTCACCACCCACGACATCTCGCAGTGTTGCGGCGATCTGACGCAAGCGTTTCGTTCCGAGAAGGAGCGGCTCTCCACCATGAAGACTGATTCGCACCACAGGCAGCTGGTGAATACGGGCATGCTCCGCGATACGTATCGCCGCTTGCGTCACGACTGCCGGACTCATCGTCCGTGGCTTGTCGCGCCAGCTCTGGTCGGCGTGCTCGTAGACGTAGCAGTGATCGCAGGCCAGGTTGCAGCCGCCGTGCACCTTCAGGACGAATTGGTCGATGTAGGGAGGCACTCATCGCCTCCGATTTCAGAATTAAAGACTGCCATCCGCCCGGGCATGTTGGGGTTCAAGATCAGCGCACAGAATTCAGCAGCTGTGGCAGCCGAATCGGAGCGCAGGTCGGCCAGGGTTAATTCTCCGATGTCCGGGAGGGGACGTCCAGGGAGATTTACATCGCTCATGGTCACCTTTTCCGTCGCAGAGAAAGGAATCACCCACGCAGAGCCCACAGGGGCGCACGCGCAGAGGCGGCGATCATCCACGCGCAAGGTCCACGGACCTCCCCCAGCGGTATCAGAATAGCACCGACTCCCTCCGCCTTCCCAGGCTTCCGGATACTTCCGCTCCCAGGTCGCGTACACTTCAGCCGGTGAATATCGAACCGGCTCAGAGATCACAGATCGCTCTCCGGTTGCTCACGGCAGAGGACGAAGCAAGATTCATTGAACTGGCTCGGATGAGCGTCGATCTCCATCGCCCGTGGGTCGGAACACCTCGCACGTCGAGTGAATTTTCGACCTATCTGGCGAGATCCGATCAGGCAACTGCCGTCTGCATGGTGGTCTGCTTCAAGGAGCGGGCCGACCTGGTCGGAATGATCAACATCAACGGCATCGTTCGAGGCCCCTACCAACGGGGCGTGCTTGGTTACGCCGCTTTCCTGCCCTACGCAGGTCGGGGCTACATGTCCACGGGCGTCGCGCTCGCGGTGCACTATGCCTTCGACCAGTTGAGGCTCCATCGCGTGGAAGCCGATATCCAGCCGGGCAACACCGCCTCGCTGAGACTCGTCCGACAACTCGGATTCCGGAAGGAGGGCGTCTCACCCGGTTTCATCAAGATTGACGGAGTCTGGTGCGACCACGAACGCTGGGCCATCACAAGAGAGATGGAGCTCCCCCACGTCCGGTAGCAGTAACCCCGCTGCCCACCGAGGAGCAACGGGCAGCGCTTCATTGGATCGTGAACCCACCATGAATGTCACGGGCCTGAACAACGTTCTCGGCCTGACCGTGGAACGAGTTGGCGATACCCTCGCTGGCTGCCTGGTTCCATAGGACCTGGCACTCCTGCCGAAACGCAGGGTCGCGCGTGAACTCCTCGTCGAGGGCCACCGAGAGCTGCGCCTGGGACTCCAGATCATTCGAACGGTTTGCGAAACGCTCCCTGATCCTCCAGACAAGGGCCGACAGAGCTGCCCCGGTAGACTCACCCACACCGGTGGCGACACCGGCGGCGAGGGCTCCGGCGATGGCAAGGGACAAAGGGTCCATTCGAGTCCTCCACGGTGAGGGTGACGTGTCCATCATGAGGCCGTTGCCAGACGGAAGCCATAGGGTCCAGTCCGCGCGAACTCCCGTTGCATCGCGCAGATTTCGCCCGGCCGGAGGAAGAGCCACCAGTCGGCCGACTGGGTACACAGTCAGGACTGTCCGCAGGCCACGCCGACGGACCGACCTATCTCTGCTCTGCGGTGGTTGGCCGGCGAACGAGTGGGCTTGCCGAACCAGACGCAGTACGCCGGGGTTGCGCGGCGTCAGAAGCTCTGGGATGCGCCGTCGATGGTGTGAGCAGTGGCGTCGAAGGCATGCATTCGAGTACGGAGATGGCCGGTGAACCATGACCAGCTGAAGTGCTACGGCCGGTCGGATCAAAGTAGTAGCTGGAGCAGCCGCCGGAGTTGTAGACGGTGCGCGGCAGGGCGCGCTGTACCTCGACGCTGAACACTGGTCTATGACTCAAGGAGCACGTTCAGGGTGGTGCCACCGTGGGTGTCCAGGTCGCGGACGACGTCCGTCAGGTACCGGAGTTGAGCTTCGAGGACAGTGCACGCCGAAGAGTGCCCCGTCCCAAAGTTCGGGCCGAGCAGCAGGACGACGTTCGGAAATCCCGTCCACCATGGCGCCCAGGTAAGCCTGCGGGCTGCCCTTCCAGTGGTCGTTCAGGGTGCGGCCGTCGGCATCGAAGATCTGGTGTGTGATCGGCATGCCGAGGATGTGGAAGCCGCTTCTTAGACGAGCCTTGATACCCCACCTACGGCCAACCACCCCAGGGCTTCCCTCGCGTCAACGCCAACCCTCGGCGCAGCGTCAAAGCACCGCTACAGCGGTGACGATGCTCTGTGCCTCTGGATGCCGACGACCCTGATGAGCATCGCCGGACAAGCTCGAAGAGCCTTCTCGAACTGGTCGAGATCGTCCGCACGCACCTGTTCCTGGAGTACCAGTGGCGCTACACCGGCGGAGAGTCCGCCTCGTCAGACGCCTGACAGGAGCTGACCGACGAGGTCAGCTCCCTGCTCGCCCGCATAGCGTTCCACTACGCCCGGCTCCAGATCGAAGCCTCGTCTGTTGCCGAACCCTCCGCCGCCCTCGTCGACGCCGCGAGCTCCGAGCCCGTGTCCACATGAGAGCCCTGGTTTGTGTCAACTATCGCCTGTCGCCACACCGGGTCACCGCCGCACCCGCGGCATGCCCAAGCCGATCCAGGAGATGATCTCCCGCTGGATCTCGTTGTTGCCGCCGCCGAAGGTGAAGATGACGGCGCTGCGGTAGCCGCGTTCGAGTTCGCCGTGGAGGGCCTCGCCCGCCGAGCCCTCCTTGAGGGGGCCCGCGGCGGCGAGGACCTCCATCAGCCAGGCGTAGGCGTCGCGGCGCGCCTCGGAGCCGTAGACCTTGACGGCCGAGGCGTCCTGCGGGGTGAGGGTGCCCCGGTGGAGGGCGTCCACCATCTGCCAGTTGAGCAGTTTCATCGCGTCGAGGCGCAGGTGCGTGCGGGCCAGCCGGCCGCGTACCCAGCCGAGGTCGGCGACGCGGCGGCCGTCGGGCAGCCGGGTGGCCGCCGCCCAGCGGCGGACGTCGCGCAGGGCGCGGATGGCGGTGGTGCCATGGGCAGCGAGGGTGACGCGCTCGTGGTTGAGCTGGGTGGTGATCAGCCGCCAGCCCTTGTTCTCCTCCCCCACCCGGTTGCGGACGGGGACGCGGACGTCCTCGTAGTAACCGGCGGTCGTGCCGTGGGAGGCGAGGGTGTCGATGGGGGTGCAGGAGTAGCCGGGGGCGCTGGTCGGCATGAGGAGGATGCTGATGCCGCGGTGGGGCGGTACGCCGTCCTCGGCGGGCGCGGTGCGCACGGCGAGCCAGATCCAGTCGGCGGTGTCGCCGTTGGTCGTCCAGATCTTCTGTCCGTTGACGACGTAGTCGTCGCCGTCGCGGACCGCGCGGGTCTTCAGCGAGGCGAGGTCCGTGCCCGCGTCGGGCTCGCTGTAGCCGATGGCGAAGTCGATCTCCCCGGAGAGGATCCTCGGCAGGAAGTACGCCTTCTGCTCCGCGGTGCCGTACTGCATGATCGTCGGGCCGACGGTGTTGAGCGCCATGAGCGGCAGGGGCACCCCGGCCTGTGCGGCCTCGTCGAAGAAGACGAACTGTTCCATCGGGGTCATCCCGCTGCCCCCGTACTCCTTCGGCCAGCCCACGCCCAGGCGGCCGTCGGCACCGAGCCGGCGGATGGTGTCGCGGTAGAAGCGCTTCTGCAGGGCGGGGTCGGTGTGCCGGGCGTAGGCGTTGTCGGGGACGAGGCCGGCGAAGTAGTCCCGTAGTTCGGCGCGGAACCGCCGCTGCTCGGGTGTGTGGCTGAGGTCCATGGGCCCTCCGTAGGGTCGCGCCGTCGCCGCGGGTGACGGCGCACACACTAGAACCCGTTGCAGAAATCCGGAAGGCGCCGGGAACGACGGCGGGCCGGCCGCCACTGGCGACCGGCCCGCTGGTTGTGGTGGAGGCGTCAGCGCCCCGCGTGCTTGCGGTGCCGCCCGCCGGTGGACGCGGGGCCGCTGCCCGCCGCCCGCCTGCGCCCGCCGGGTACGGCCCCGTGGACGTGCGCCGCGTCGCCCTCGCCCAGCTCGCGGGAGAGTCCGTAGCGCTCCATCAGCGGCAGCCGGTGCAGTCGCGGCAGCGCCCAGGCGTGCCAGACGCCGGTCACGAAGAAGATCGCGGAACCGGCGATCAGCACCGAGCCGAACGTGTCCGTGGGGTAGTGGGCGCCGACGTACATCCGGGAGAAGGCGACGAGCAGCACCGCGAGGACGCCGCAGACCACGGCGGTCCGCCGGTGGCGGCTCTCCCGCAGGAGGAAGTACGCGGCGACCGCCACGGCGACGGTGAAGGCGGTGTGGCCGCTGGGGAAGCTGTTGGAGCCGATCTCGGGGTCGAGCATGAACTCCCGGGGCGGCCGGGGGCGGGCCACGACGGCCTTCGCCAGTTGCGTGCCGTTCCAGCCGATCGCGACGACGAGGAAGGTGGCCACCGCGCGCATCGGCCGCCGCCGCACGAACAGCAGCCAGCCGCTCCAGAGCGCGAGGATCACGACTCCGGCCACCGGCGAGGCCAGGTAGCTGACACCCTCCATCGTGTGATTCAGCCAGCCGGTGCGGAGCTTCTGGATCGTGCGGTCCAGCTGGAGGTCGTGCGGCTGGATCAGATGGGTGTGCGCGGCGACCAGTCCCAGCGTGATCGCGAGCGCGAACAGCAGGATGGAGTTGCGCAACCAGTGGCGCACGTACGGCATGGGTGGGGCGTCCTTTGTATCGGTAGGGCGGTACCGGCACAGCAGTACACGCGCAGGTGACGAGCGCAATGCCGCGCGGGTCGTCGGCACGGCTGTACGCAAAGCTACACGCGACGCCCGCTCGCCCCGCTCCCCCTTCACCGGCCGGACCCCCGGAGTGCGACGGCGCGTTACCGTACACATACGGAAACAGTATCCTCAAACGCCTGCGAAGATCCGGAACACCGTCACCCGGCGCCCTTGCGCCCCCGTCGGCGGCGGACCCGGCGGCACGCGTACGAGAGAGGGCAGAACACTGACCGGCAGCACACCCCAACGCCCGAAGCGGGGACGGCCGTCCCGGCTGTCGCGCGAGCACATCGTCACCGCCGCCTACGAGATCATCCTCAAGGAGGGCGCGGAGAATCTGACGATGCGCCGGCTGGCCAGTGCGCTGGGGAGCACGGCGATGGCGGTCTATCACCACGTACGGGACAAGGACGAGTTGCTGACGCTGACCCTTGAGCACGCCGCCCGCGCGCTGCCGCGGCCGGAGCTGCCCGAGGAACCGCGGGAGCGGCTGGCCACGGTCTGCGGGCTGATGCACCAGGCCTTCGTGAGCAACCCGTGGGTGGTGCCCATCGTGGCGCGCGGGGAGCCGACGGACATGCCCGCGGTGTGGATGACGGAGGAGATCGTCGGAGCGCTCGTCGGCTGCGGGCTCAGCCGGGAGCGGGCGGTCGAGGCGCACCGGACGATCTGGTACTACACGGCCGGGCAGATCCTCGCGACCGTGCCACGGCCGGGCGGGCCCGGCCTCCCATCGGCGGCCGCCCCGGCCGGGACCGAGGGGCGGAACCACTACCTCCGGGGCGTGCGGCACATCCTCGACGGGGTGCTCCCTGCGCCCGGTTCCCACTGAGGGCGGCGGCGCAGCTCCTCCGCCCCCGCCCCCGACAGCCGGTCGAGGGCGGCCGGGCGGCCGGTGAGCAGCAGCAGGATCGAGCCGATCGGCCCTTCCACCTCGTGGCCCTCCCCCGCGGCCCACTCGGTGTCCGTCGCGGCGAACCGCAGCCCGTACAGGTTCTTCCGGGCGTGGAAGGGGAAGCCCGTCGTCCAGACGCGGGTGGCGGCGACGGCCGCCGCCTGCGGCGGCATCTCGCGCGGCCTGCCCAGGGGCAGCGCGATGTCCTGGCCGTGCACGAGGACGTCCAGGAGCGGCTCCAGGTGGCTCGTCCCCACGGCGTGGCGGCGGGAGGCGGCCGTCGCGCGGATCTCGGCGGCCAGCGCCGCGGTGGGCCGCCGCGCGGCGTAGCGCCGGGCGGTGTCGCGCACCATGCGGTGGAAGCTGCCCCGCGCCCGTACGAGACCGATCAGCGCGGCGCCGGGGCCGGTGTGCGACAGGGCGAGGTGGGCGGCGACGTCGCGTACGCGCCAGCCCTCGCAGAGGGAGAGGCGCTCCCACTCCTCGTCGGAGAGCCGGTCCAGCAGGTCGGCGAGGCTCCGGCGCTCGGCGCCGGTCGTCCGCCAGACCTCTTCGACGTCCATTGCGCTCACCACCATCACGCCCCGCACGACCGAATGCCCATTTTAGTCGCCTTTGGGCGCTCCGGACACCGCCGGGCGCTCCCTTCAGGCACGCAGAGTGCCGCATGGCCGGATTCCGCCCGCCGCGGTCAACGCGGCTCAACTGGCAGGGTGTTGGACGAGTCCTGCCCCGTGCACTGTCCATCGAAGCGGAGGGACCGCAGAGCATGAAGGTACGCACGATTCACAGAGCACTGGTGGGCGCGCTGGTCACCGCCGCGGTGACCGCGACCGCCCTCACCGCACCCGCCTCGGCCGCGCCGGGCCGCGGCACCGACCCGCACGCCGCGACCCGGGCCGCGATGGAGGCACAGGTACGGGCCGGGGTGCCCGGGGTGCTGGGGCGGAGCGTGGATGAGGACGGGGTCTGGCAGGGGTCCGCCGGGGTCGCGGACCGCACCACGCAGCGGCCGCGCGCGGCGCAGGACCGCTTCCGGGTCGGCAGCATCACCAAGGCATTCGTCTCCGTCGTCCTCCTCCAGCAGGAGGCCGAGGGCAGGATCCGGCTCGACGACACAGTCGAGCACTGGCTGCCGGGCGTGGTCCGCGGCCACGGCCACGACGGGCGCGGCATCACGGTCCGTCAACTCCTCAACCACACCAGCGGGATCTACAACTACACCGAGGACCCGGATCTCCTCAAGACGCTCACCAAGGACTTCTACCGGCACCGCTTCGACGTCCACACCCCGCGGCAGCTGGTGGACATCGCCATGACCCACGCGCCGGACTTCGGGCCCGGCAAGGGCTGGCACTACTCCAACACCAACTACGTCCTCGCCGGCATGATCGCGGGAAAGGTGTCCGGCCGGTCGTACGCCTCCGAGATCACCCGGCGCGTCATCGAGCCCCTGCGCCTGCGGGCCACGACGCTGCCGGGCACCTCGCCGTGGATGCCGGACCCGCACGGGCGGGCATACGGCAAGCTGGACGACGCCCCGGACGCGAAGATCCACGACGTCACCGACTTCAACCCCTCGTGGGCGTCCTCCGCGGGCGAGATCATCTCCACCACCGGCGACCTCAACCGCTTCTACCACGCGCTGCTCGGCGGGAAGCTCCTCCCGGAGCGCCAGCAGCGGGAGTTGCTCACCACGGTGCCGACGGGGAGCCCCGGGTTCGCGTACGGCCTCGGTGTCCTCACCGGGACGCTGTCGTGCGGGGTGCAGGTGTGGGCACACGACGGCGGGATCCCCGGATCCACGTCGGTCGTCTCCTCGACACCGGACGGACGGCACACCGCGGCCTTCAATTTCAACGCCGACTGGACGGGCGACACCGGCGCCCTGATCGAGGCGGAGTACTGCGGCAAGGCGCCCGGCGCCGCGCCGTCGCACCTGTCGGCGGCGCTGGCGACGATGCACTGACATCGCGCCGACCGTGCGGAAAGGCTCCTGCCGGACGTCCGGCAGGAGCCTTCATCTGTCGTGGGCCGGGTCAGCCCTGGCAGAGGCCGCGCTCATAGTCGAACGTGGCGCTCGCCTTCGAGTACTGCCACTGCGGGGCGAGCAGCTTGGCGTCGAGCTGCTTGGCCGCCTCCGGGCTCTCCACGATGTATCCGAAGTCCTGGAGCCAGGACGGGTACAGGTTCTTGGAGCCGATGTAGAAGGCGGAGTCGTCCACGGAGACCAGCTTGTGGTGCTGCGCGTACGGCTTGCCGTCGGCCCACTTGGCGCTGTCGGAGCTACGGGCGGTGGCGAGCTGGAGGTTGGAGCACATCGCCGCCTTGGCGCCCTGCTGCCCGCCGGTGATCAGCGCGAGGCGGTTGCGCAGCAGGTCGCTGACCTCGGACAGGGACTTGATCTGCGAGTAGCCGCCGCTGCCGACGGCGCCGCGATTGGCGGGGTCGCTGACCACGATGCGGACCTTCACCCCGGCGGCCATCTTCGCGGCGATGGCGTCGTAGAGGCGGACGTCGTAGCGCGGAAGCGGCGGGCAGGTGGCGTTGAGGTCCTGCTGGGAGATCTCGACGTGCTTCTTCGCACTGCCGACGAGCGCGCGCAGGGCGCTCTCCTCGGGGTTGACCGTGTCGTAGTCGCGGTCGGCGTTGGTGTTGTCGTGCAGGCCCACGACGCACTTGGTGTCGGAGGCGCTCGGCAGGTCCGGGCGGAAGGACGAGGAGGCGTCCTTGTCCTTGATGCCGACGCCGAGGCCGCCGACGGCGATCACCGGCACATTGCCCGTGGCGGGGACCGCCTGGGGGTTCGCGTCCTTCTGCAGCGTCGGCATGCAGTCGGCGCCGTTGGACGAGGCGAACCAGACGCTCGCGACGTTGCTCTTGTTCTGGCACGTCCAGGACCAGAGCTGGTCCAGGTAGCGGCCCGCGGAACCGGCGGCGGGGCCGGTCAGCGCGAGGTCGACGTCCGACACCGGGTGGGCCGTGTCGACGTAGTCGTCCTTCCAGCCGTTGATGCCGCCGGTGATCGCCGACTGGCCGTCCACGACGAGGAGCTTGGAGTGGTTCCACGAGAAAGCGGTCTTCGACGTGGTCATCGACGCGACATTCAGCGTGACGTCGCCCGCGGCCTTGCCCAGCTTGGAATTGAGCTCGTCACGGTATTTCGACGGCACCACATTCAAGTGGTAGACCGGGGCGGCGCCGACGAGTATCCGGACCTTCAGCTTGTTGCCGGATTCCGCGGCGGACTTGAGACCGGCGACGATCGCGTCCTGGAACGCGCCGTTGGGGAAGGGCGCGAGCGTGGATATGTCGACCGTGCGCTTCGCCTTGGAGATGTTCTCGGTCATCTTGGCGAGCAGCCGCTTCGTACCGGGGCGTTCGGCGCACTTGTCGTCGCCCCAGCAGCCGGGGGTCTGGAGCAGCCAGTCGGTCGGGTCGGCGGTGGAGGCGTCCAGCTTGTTGCCGCTGGTCCGCTCCCACACATCGCCTTCGAGTCCCGGCGAGACCTGACGCAGCGTCTGCTCCACGGCGTCGAGGTGCGGGGTGCCCGGGCCGTCGGCGGAATCAGCGAGGGCCGGTGAGGCGGGCAGCACGGCGAGCGCGATGGCCGAGGCCGCCGCGCACCCTGCGAGACGGTTTAAACGGCGGAGCCGGTGGCGAGCCAATTTTGCATCCTTATCGAGGTGTCAAGTGTTCAACACCTTGAAGTTATCAGCCCCACGGGGCCGCGCCGTCCCTCCGCCGAAGGGTACGGACCCCCCGCACGGCTGCCCGGAAGATCATGCTTGCGGGCCTTGACAACCACGGGAATCCACCGCTTTCACAGGGGCGCAACCCTGAGAGCCGTCAGGGGTATTCGTACATCTCTCGTATGACCCGGGGTCCGGTGACCGGTCCTCAGATGTACGGCACACCGACTCCTGGACGGATGCCGCCCTGCCGCCCCCGGCCATAGCTTCTTGATCAGCGGCTGACCCGCCGTCGATCGACCCGAAGTGAGGCACACCATGTACGGCAAGGCATTCGCACCCGAGTACCGGGGCTCACTGGGCGGCCTCTCGGTGAACGCCTCGCTCGAAGAGGTCCTGGAGACGGCCCTGACGCGGCGTCGGGAGGCCGAACTCCAGGGCGCAGCCCTGGAGTCCGCGCACGCCGGGCTCGCCGTCGCCGAGGCATGCCGGCGGCTGGGCCGCGTCGCGGAGGCGGAGGCCGCGTGGAAGGCCAGCTACCGGGCCGCGCGGCGGGCCGGGGACCGCGGGGCGATGGCCTGGGCGGTATGGAGCGGCGGGACCCTCGCCCGGCAGCGCGGCGCCCTCGCCCTGGCCTGGCGGTGGCTCTCGCTGGCCGCCGAACTCGCCGAGCAGGGCGGGGACGTCGTCGCCCGCGGCTACTCGCTCGCGGGGCTCGCCGAGACGGGCCGCATCCAGGGGGACTACCAGGCCGTCGGCGAGCTGCACGAGAAGCTCCTCGCGGAGGCCAGACGGCGCGGCGAGGCCCGGCACACGGTGTGGGCGCTCGAGGGCATCGCGCAGATGCACCGCAACACCGGTTCGTACGACACGGCCCTGGCGATGTTCGAGGAAGCGGCCTCGATAGCCGGCGGCGCCGACGACGCCCGGGGCCGCGCCTGGGCGCTGCGGGGCATAGCGGACGTGCTGTCCTTGCGGGGCGAGACCGGGCGGGCGCTGGCGCTGCTGTCGGAGGCGGAGGCCACCTGCCGGGAGATGCGGCTGGTGAGCGCCTTGGCGTACAACCACAAGATGCGCGGCAACGTCCTCTTCCGCGCGGGCCGTTACGCGGAGGCCGAGGCGTGCTACAGCGGCGCCCTGGAGGAGTTCCGGGCCATGGACGAGCCGCGCGGCGCGGCGCTCGCCCGGCTGGGGTGGGTCAAGGCCCGCGCCCGGCTGGGCCGCGACACCGCGGAGACCGCCGCCGACCTCGACGAGCTCCACCGCACGCTCGGCGGGATCGGTCTGTTGCACGCCCGGGACATGGTCGACAAGGCCCGTGCGGAGCTGGGTGTCCTGGCCGCCGGCTGACCGCACCCGCCCCCGTCCGCCGTACCCGAACCGGTCCACCACAGGAGCTTCCATGACCACGCACGCCGGACCACGGACGACCGCGCCCAGCGCCCTCGCGCGCTGCCGGGAATCGGTCGAACCCGCGCTCAGGGCGGCCGTGGCGAGCCTGCACCCCCAGCCGCGCCGGATGGCGTCGTTCTCGCTCGGCTGGTGCGACGCCGACGGCACGCCGAGCACGGGCTCCGGCGGCAAGGGCGTACGGCAGGCGCTCGCCCTCCTCGCCACCGAGGCGGTGGGCGCGCCCGCGGAGCTGGCCGTGCCCGCCGCGGTCGCGGTGGAGCTGATCCACACCTTCTCGCTGGTGCACGACGACATCATGGACGGTGACGAGCGGCGGCGGCATCGGGACACCGTGTGGAAGGCGTTCGGCACGGGACCGGCGGTGCTGACGGGCGACGCGCTCTTCGCCCTCGGGGTGCGGACGCTGGCCGGGGCCGGTGGTGAGCACGGCGCCACGGCCGTGTGCCGGCTCGCCGAGACCCTGGGCGATCTGGTCCACGGTCAGGCCGACGACCTGCTCTTCGAGACCCGGCCGTGGACGGGGCCGAAGGCGGTGGGCCTTGCCGACTACCGGGCCATGGCGGACCGCAAGACGGGGGCCCTGCTCGGGTGTGCGATGGCGCTGGGGCCGGTGCTCGCGGGTGCCGCGCCGCCGGTGGTGGGCGCGCTGTCCGAGGCGGGGCGGCAGTTGGGGCTGGCGTTCCAGGTGGTCGACGACCTGCTCGGGATCTGGGGCGACCCGCGGACCACGGGCAAGCCGGTGCACAGCGATCTGCGCCGCCGGAAGAAGACGCTGCCCGTGCTGGCCGCGATGGCCCTGGACGACACGGCGGCCGAGCGGCTCGGCCGGTTGCTCGGCTCGCCGGGGCCGCTGTCCACCGCCGACGCGGAGCGCGCGGCCGCGATCGTGGAAGGAGCGGGCGGCAGGGACTTCGCCCTGGAGGACGCCCGCCGCCATGTGGCCGCCGCGCGCGACTGCCTGACCGCGGTGCCGCTGGCGGAGAGCGCGACACGGGAAATCGTGGCGCTCTCCGAATACTTCCTGGACCGACAGCTGTGAGGCGCGAAGGGGGCGGACCTAGCCGTTCCGACCCGCCTCCCGCGAGAGCGAGGGCAACGGCGCCCCCTCGCACGTGATGTCGTGCGAGGGCATCGTGCCCTTGAGGAGGTAGTCATTCACGACGGAGTCCACGCAGGCGCTCCCGTCCTGGTACTGGCCGTGGTCGCCGCCGTCGACCGTGACCAGCCGCGACCCCCGCAGCGCGCGGTGCGCGCGCACCGCGCCCTCGTAGTACGTCGCCGGGTCGTGGCGGCCGTTGACCATCAGGACGGGCGGCAGCCCCTTGCCGGTGACCTTGATCTGCGGCGCCCCGGCCTCGGGCCAGTTGGCGCAGACGGCGGTGTACGTCAGCTCCCGGGCGCCGGCGAGCGGGTACTTCCCGCTGTCCTCGGCCGCGCTCTTCGTCCACTGGCCGATGTCGCGGTTCCACGGGGTGTCGGCGCACGTCACCGAGAAGAACTCGGCGAAGAAGTCCGCGCTCGGGGACTGGCCGAAGCCCTTGTCGATCATCGCCTTCTCTTCGGCGGTCGCCCGGTCCCAGTGGTCGAGGACGGCGAGCGACTTCGCCAGGCCGGGGAAGTTCTCCCCGTTGTACATCACCGAGATCACGACGCTGTCGAGCCGGTTGGGGTCGACGAGGGCCTTGCCCCCGGCGATCGGCAGCGGGTGGTCCCGTAGTTGCCGGCGGAGCTTCTCGTACTTCGCCCGGGCCTCGGCGGCGGTGCTCCCGTAGTGATAGGTGCCGTCGTTCTTCGCGAGCCAGGGCAGGAAATCCTGCTCGAAGCGGCGCTGGAAGCTCAGCGGCTGGCCCTTCTCGTGTCCCTCCCAGGTGCCGGTGAAGTCGATGTTGCTGTCCAGCACGACGCGCTCGACGCGCTGCGGGAACTCCGTCGCGTAGTAGGCGCCGATCACCGTGGCGTAGGAGGGGCCGTAGTAGGAGACCTTCTTCTCGCCCAGCAGCGCGCGGTAGAGGTCCATGTCGTGGACGGTCTGGTCGGTGGTGATGTAGTTCATCAGGTTGCCGCTGCGCTCGCGGCAGCTGTCCACGAACTTGCGGGCGTTGTCCAGTTCGCGCCGCACGGCCGCGGGCGAGCGGTCCCGGGAGTCGCCGTCGAAGTAGCCCTGGAACTCGGCGTCGGTCTCGCACCGCACCCGCGAGCTCTGCCCGACGCCGCGCTGGTCGAAGCTCACCACGTCGTAGGGCGCGCCGATCTCGGGGGACTTCTTGACCAGGGTCGCCGGGCGCGGCAGCCCCTGCCCGCCCGGACCGCCCGCGGCCATCATCAGCACGCCGCGACGCCGTGCCGGATCGCTCGCCCGCTGCCGCGAGACCGCGATGGTGAGGTCCTCACCGGTGCCCGGGTGGTACCAGTCGCGTGGGACCTTCATCCGCGCGCACTCCAGCGAGTCGCCCTGCCGGCAGGGCTGCCACGCGAGCTTCTGCGCGGTGTAGCGCTCGGGTACGGGCGGGGGGCCGGGGGTCCTCGCGGCCGCGGTGGCCACCGGGAGCACCGCGGCCGCGATCGCCGTCGCCATCGCACCCGTCACCGCGGAGCGGGTCCACCGCGACTTCCTGAACTCGAACATCGTTCCTCCTGAGGTGTTCTCCCTGCACCTCAGATGTTCCTGTTCGGGAAGATCACGGTCGATCCCACTGGCATCCGTTCCGGGGGTGGCACCAGTTGCACCCCTGGGGGCGGATCAGTCCCAGGGGTTGGCGCGCTGGTCGTTGATGGCGGTCCACAGGCGGGTGCCCACGGGCAGGTCGCCGTACGCCCAGAACGACCAGCCGCCGGTCGCGCCGAGGTCCGGCCCGTAGTGCCCGTCGTGGAACTCGGCCATCCGCCAGCCGGCGCCGAACTCGGCCTGGCAGACGCTGTCCGCGGCGCCCCGGCTGTTGAGGCGCGAGCCGCGTACGGGTCTGCTGGCCGCCACCGTGCCCTGGGCCCAGCCCGCGTAGAAGTCGGGGGTGATGCCGTCGGGCGCGGGGCTGCCGTCGACCTTCAGGCAGAGCACGGGCCGGACCGCGCTCGCCGGGGTGTCGCCCCGGTAGGGGTCGCTCGGGGTGCCGCCGAGGCCACCGACGTGGACGGTTCCGTCGGGTCCCTGGGAGATCGCCGCCCAGGTCAGTCCGGGGTGGGTGGCGGGCGGCGCGGCGTGCGCGGCGGTGGGAGCACAGAGGAGCGCGGTCGCGGCGAGGGCGGCCGCGCCGGCGGTCGAGGCCAGCTTGGCGAGGCGCGTGGTGTGGGCGGAGCGCATGGCGGATCCTCACGGGGGTTGGGGTGAATGGATGTCAGGCGCCGTTCCGAGGTGTCGGGGCTGAGCATTCTGTACGCCCTTCACCTGTCCTCCACAGTCGGTTACCGGACATCCACCACCCCTTGCCCGTCCGCTACTTGAGAATGGTCACCTCCGGATACGCCGTGGAGGGCCGGTCGAGCAGCGGGCTCGGCCGGCCGCGCAGCTGCCGGTCGAGGAAGGCGGCCACGTACGCCCTGGTGAGCGCGGTCGCGCGGGCGCCGCCGAGGGTGCCGAACTGGCCCGGGACCTGCTCCGGCGGGATCTGGGCGGGCCGGCCGAAGCGGTCCACGATCCAGGGGACGTCGGTGAAGGTCATGTGCCCGCCGTCGGGCACGTCGAGCCAGCGCTTCCAGCCCGTCAGGTGGGACCAGTTCCGCTCCCAGTCGCCCCGGGAGTCCTCGGTGTTCCCGCCCCGCCGCGCGCCCAGCAGCAGGACCGGCCGGTTCGGGCCCTTGGCGGGCGGGTCGAGGAAGAAGTCGCCGTCGAGGTTGACCGCGGCGGCCACCCGCGGGTCCTCGCGCATCGTCTCGACCGCGCTCGCGCCGCCGATGGAGTGCCCCACGACGGCGATCCGGTGCCGGTCGACGCGCAGTTCGCCACCGGGGCCGGTGAGCCGGTCGAGCAGGAACCGGATGTCCTGGGCCCGGTTCCGCACGACGGCGTTCAGGTCCGGCTTCTGGCAGATCAGGCAGGGTTCGATGCGGCCGCCGGGGAACTCCACCGGCGCCTCGTAGGTGTGGTCGAGCGCGGCGACCGCGTAGCCGCGGGAGGCGAGGTCCTCGCCCAGCGCGGTGAGGGTCAGGCGGCTCATCTGGAAGCCCGGCGACAGGACGACCAGCGGCCGGGCCACGGGCGCGGGGCGCGCACCGGCGACGGCATGGGTGCGTACACCGCCCAGCACATCACTGCCCAGCATCGCCTTCGACAGCGCGGCCGACATGTAGGGCGCCCGGCCGACCCGGGACGGCAGGGCCGGATACCAGAGCGAGACCATGAGTTCGCGGTGGCCCGCGGAGGGCTTCCAGGGGTCGGGGCGTGAAGTGTCGACCAGGTGCAGGGTCTTCGTGCCGAGCGGCTGCCCCGTCGTCGGTGCGGGCGTCTCGACGGCGGACCTGCCCGGGGAGTCCGCCGCGACGGCCGGTGCGGCGGGCGCGGCAAAGGCCAGCAGGAGCGCGGCGGCCACGAAGGACCGCCGTGTTGTCCTACCGTGCGGAAGCGATGATCTTCTCAACATGATCAGCACGGTACGGAACCCGGTCGCGGGCCTGCCAGGCCGGTCCCCCGATCAGAGCGAGCGGGCGGCGCCGCCGTCGATGCGGATGGATTCGCCGTTGATGTACGCGGCCGCGTCGGAGACCAGGAAGGCCGCGAGTTTGCCGATCTCCGAGACCGTTGCGTAGCGGCCCGCGGGGATGCGGGCGAGGAACTCGGGCTGTTCGGGCCAGCTGTCGACGTAGCCGGGCATGATGCTGTTCATTCGGATGCCCTTGGCCGCGTAGCGGTCGGCGTACAGCTTGGTGAACGACGTGAGGGCCGCGCGCAGGCTGGAGTTGACGGGGATCATCCCGAGCGGCTCGAACGCGGTGTACGAGGACAGGTTGACGAACGCGCCTCCCCCGGCCCGCTCCATGTGCGGGGTGACGAGCCTGGCCATCCGCACGACGCCGAGCAGCAGCATGTCGAGCCCGGCGTGCCAGTCCTCGTCGGTGACGTCGAGCAGGTCGTCGTTCTTCGCGTGCCCCGCGCCATTGATCACCGCGTCGATCCGGCCGTAGCGCTCCAGGGTGCCGTCGACGAGACGCGCGAGGTCGGCGGGCGCGGTGAGCGAACCGGTCATCGCCATGGCGCCGAGGTCGCGGGCGAGGTCGTGGACGCCTTCGTCGATGTCGAGGAGGGCGAGCCGGTGCCCGGCCTCGGCCAGTTCGGACGCCATGCCGCGGCCTATCCCGGAGGCGGCGGCGGTGACGATGGCAACGGGATTCATGGGGGCCTTCCGGGCAGATTTCGGTACGACGGTACGAAATAAACCGTACAATCGAACGGAAGGGTCGGGCAAATCGGTCAGTACGAGATGCCTCGTACAATCACCTGCATGAGCGCCTACCACCCCGACCGCGACCAGCTGCTCATCGAGGACGTGCTGGCGGCCCTCGGCAACCCCGTACGCCTGGGCATCGTGCGCGAGCTGGACGCCTCGCCCGGCGAGCGCACCTGCGGCAGCCTGCCGCTGGAGATCACCAAGGCCACGGCCACGCACCACTGGCGGGTGCTGCGGGAGTCGGGGATCACCCGGGAGCACAAGGTGGGCCGAACCAAGGCCGTCTCGCTGCGCCGGGAGGATCTGGACACGCGCTTCCCCGGGCTGCTCACGGCGGTCCTCGCGGCGACCGCCCCCGCCCGGCGGTCGTGAGGGCCGGGGTCCGGGGCGCGTCGCGAGCGGTGGTTCAGTGGGCGATGCTGTCGATCAGTTCGCGCGCGCCCTGGCGCAGGAGGGCGACGGCCACCGACGTGCCCAGAGTGGCGGGGTCGAGAGGCCCGGCCCACTCATGGGCGTTGAGGACCGTCTTGCCGTCCGGGGTGAACACGCGCGCCCGCAGCGACAGATCGCCGCTGCGCTCGGCACGGGCGTAACCGGCGATGGGGCTGTTGCAGTGGCCCTGGAGGACGTGGAGGAACATCCGTTCCGCAGTGGCCTCGCGGTAGGTGGCGGGGTCGCCGAGGCCACTGACCGTGTCGATGACCGAGGTGTCGCCCTCGCGACACTGGAGGGCCAGGATGCCCGCACCGATCGGCGGGCACATCGTGTCGACGGACAGGATCTCGGCGACCGTGTCGAGGCGGTCGATGCGCTCCAGGCCGGATACAGCGAGCAGCAGGGCGTCGGCCTCGCCCGCGGCGAGCTTCTCCAGCCGCCTGTTGGCGTTGCCGCGCATCGGTACGCAGTCGAGGTGCGGGTGGGAAGCGGCGAGTTGGGCGGCGCGGCGCACGGAGGAGGTGCCGATGCGGGTGCCCGGGGGCAGCTCGTCGAGGGTGAGCCCGCCGGGGTGGACGAGCGCGTCGCGGATGTCGTCACGCTTGAGGAAGGCCGCGAAGGTCGTGCCCGCGGGGAGCGGGCGGTCGGCGGGGATGTCCTTGACACAGTGCACCGCGAGATCGGCCTCACCGGCGAGGAGAGCGGCGTCGACCTCCTTGGTGAACGCCCCCTTCCCCTCGACCTGGGAGAGGTCGCCCATCCATTTGTCGCCGGTCGTTCTGACGGGGACGACGTCGGTGCGGATGCCGGGGTGGAGCGCGGCCAGCTCGGCGCGGACGCGCTCCACCTGGGCCAGGGCCATGGGTGAGTCGCGGGAGACGATGCGGATCAGTTCAGGGGCGGACATGTCGCCCACGATAGACCGTCGGAGGCACTCACCGGCGTCCAGCCTTGACGCCCATCTGACTGGTGTGGCAAGGAGTTTGGCCGACTCGGGCAGGTGTGCGAGGAAGTCGGCCGCGCGCGGCCGTGGCCGTCGGGCCGGGCGGCCAACGCGTAGCCATGGACCCGGGCGTCTTCGTGCCCCGGCGGGCGCACCGGCGCCGACTCGGCCCTCCTAGACCTCCTCGAAGTCCTGGAAGTCGAAGCCCGGGGCCACCACGCAGGTGACCAGCACCGGTTCGTCGCCGGCCGGTTCCGCCGACTGCCAGCGCCCTCCGGGGACCAGGAACTGCGGCCGCTCGCCCCGCTCGACCGCGACCCCCAGCACCGCCTCGACGGCGTCCGCCTCGCTCGGGGCCTTCCCCTCCCCTCCCAGCCGTATCCGCAGCGGCCCGCCCGTGTGCCACAGCCAGAGCTCGTCCGACCGCACCCGGTGCCAGCGCGACGCCTCGCCCGGATGCAGCAGGTAGTAGATGCCCGTCGCGTACGCCCTCGGGCCGCCGTATCCGTCGGGGACGGCTTCGGCCGTGGTCCGCCACGTCTCGCGGAACCACCCGCCCTCGACGTGCGGTTGGAGACCGAGGGCCGTGACGAGCCCGGAGATGTCCGCCATCTTCATCCTTTCTCGCGCACGCCCCGCCGCGTCTCACTCCCGGACTCGCCCTTCACCGTGTCCGAGGCGATCAGCAGGGCCATGCCCAGCACCGCGAGCACGATGCCCGCGAATATCTCGTACCGTTTCTAAAAGACTGAGCGGGAGTGAGTCCTGTTGTCAGGACCCATGCTCAGCCGTGTGCCCCGAACGGTGCTGGGCACACTGGTCACCCGTTTTCGCTCCGTTCCAGCGCGCACGGATCGTGTCCGTGGTCCGGGAATACGGGGACGGGGTCCCTCGCGCCCCGGAGCCACCGGTGCTGCCTGGACGGTCCGATGCCCCGCACGATCGCTCCGGTCGTGCGGGGGCGGTGCCGTCCGTCGCCGGATCGGGTGCCCCAGGGCGCGCCTGCCGATCGCCACCGCTGCCGCATGGTGGCGAGAGGTCTTCCTGTTCTTGCTAGTGAGGGGGTGCTTCCAGTGCTGGGCGCCCCACCTGGAGGTGTAGGCGGGGTCGACGGCAACGACGGTCACACCGAGTTCGGCGGCCATGGATACCAGTCGGGCTCTCAGCTTGGCCACCGGCATGCCAGAGATCAGGTTTCGGAACCGCTTGCGCCTGCCGTGCTTCTCGCGGGTCTTCTCGGCCTGGAAGTCGAGGTCTTCGACCGCGACCGCGACCGCGAGCCCGTGCCGGGCCGCGAAGTGCAGCAGTCGGATCAAGGCGTGCCGTAGCTGTGCCTCCCGGTGCTGTGCGGTGCCGGACAGGTCATAGCCGAACGTCTTCGCTTCGCCGACCGGGTTGCCGTGGACATCGAGGCGCCAGACGGCCAGGTGATCGGCGTTCGTGTCCACGCCTACCACGCCCTCGGCAAGTGCGGCGCCGAGTGGAATGGTCCTGGCAGGCGGGATCTGCCACGAGGCGGTCAGGTACCAGCGCCCTCGTGGCATATCGAAGTGGATGCGGTACGCGACGGCCCGGTTCGCTTCCACGCGGTCGGCCCACTCGTTTCCCCGGTGCGGGAACTGCACCCGCGCGGTGAGGACGTACCGGCCGTGCCTGGCGTTCGCCAGCCCGGCGAGAGGGGTGGGCAGCTTGATGCTGATCCGGCCCTCGGGTGTCACGCGGATCGTCTCGTTGCCGTACCGCTTGCCCGACTCGCCATCCGCCTGAAGAAACCAGCGCCCGGCTTCCCAGCGCTCACGCCACTCGGCCTCGCTCAGCCCTGCATCGGCAAGGTTGTGCCGGTTGCGGGCCAGCCGCTTTCCGCCGCGGACCACGTGCACGACACCAGCCTGACGATCGGCCCGTTCCCGGTCCAGACGATCCTCAAGGACGCACAGGCTGCGTGTCTTCGCATGCCACTCCTGCCTGCTGCGGTATCCGCCCGGCGCCCGCTTGGAACCTTTCTTTCCGACCGGTAGCGACAGCCGACGCCGGACCATGCCAACGCCGGCCTCGAGAGACTGAATGTGGGCGAGCTGGCAGCTGACCTTCTCATCCTCAGGCGTGAGGCCCTTGAGGCGGTCCCGTACCGCCACACCGGACGGCCCGGGCGCGACGAACGGTACCTCGATGGGACGCAGTCCGCAGTCAGCCATGCCCGGCGGCTTCCAGCGCCTTGCGGGCCCGGTTCTTCGCCGACCGGCGACCATATAGGCGGGCGCAGAACGACGTCAGCACCTCCACCATGTCCCGCGCCAGGTCGTCCTCGGCCTCACCGTCGTCGAGGACGACGAGGCGACGGCCCGAGGCGGACAATGCGGCTTCGACGAGTTCGACGTTCACCCGCCCAAGTCTGTCCTTGTGCTCGACCACCACGGTTGTCACATTCGGGTCGGCCAACAGCCGACGAGCCTTCGAGCGGGCCCCGTTCATGCCGGACGCGATCTCGGACTCGACCCGGACGACCCTGCCGCCGACTCTGGCCGCCCACACGGACAACCGGGCCAACTGCCGCTCGATATCACCTTTCTGGTCGTGCGATGAGACGCGGGCATACAGACCCAGGCCGCCCGCCGGTTCCGGAGTTGTGCCGGTAGCGATATTCACCAGGATCGTGCGCGGTCCGACCCTCTGAGCCGGTACCGGCAACGTCCCCTCACGAAACCAGCGATACGCGGTCTGCGGATGCACGCCCTGCGTCTTCGCCCACTCCGTCAGATTCACACCCCGACAACGACACTCACTCATACATGGTTACGCTCACTTAACCGACTTCGAGAACCAGCAGGTGAAGACCCCTTGAGGAATCCGAGGAATCCGATGTAGCGCACGGCGCCCAGAGCCGGAAGAACCCCGTGAATTCATGGACGACGGTGCTGATGCCTCCCATGAGGAGGATGACGCCGATGCCCTCCAGCAGCTTCTTCATGACCACGATCATCCTGCGGTCCCGGCGGCCGGGCATCGCCCGGAAGATGGCGGCCCACGGTCGGAAGTAGCGAGGTCACCGGGCCTTCGCCGACCAAAGTCTCCGGTCGTGCGACTTTGGTCGCGGGCCGCTCTCCGGCGCTCCCGGGGCGCTCGGCCGGTCAGTAGATTTGTGGTCATGAAAGGCGAGCGAGCTCAGGACCTGCCCCAGCCGGACGCGGCCTATCCGTGGCTGCTGCCGTCCGCCGTCATGGAGCCCCGCGCCGGTGGCGGCGGGGCGCGGCGGACCGCGCGCGACTGGGCGGTCGACATCGTCTGCCTCGCCTTCGCCGCTCTCATCGGGCTGCTCGCGGCGGACGACGCACGGGCGGCCGCGGTGTCGGACGGGGCCCTCCTCGCCGATCAGATCGTGGGGGCCGCGGCCTGCACGGCGCTGTGGCTGCGGCGCCGGTGGCCGACCGAGCTGGCCGTGGCGCTGGCAACGGTCAGCGCCGTGACGCCGTGCGCGGCGGGGGCGATGCTGGTGGCCGCGTTCACCGTGGCGGTGCACCGCCCGTTCCGCGCGGTGGCGGTGGCGGGCGGGCTGGCGATGATCAGCCAGCCGGTCCAGGCCGCGGTCCGGCCCGATCCCGGTCTGGGGTTCATGGGGTCGTCCGCGATCGGGGTGCTGCTGGTCCTCACCATGATCGGCTGGGGCATGTTCGTGCGGTCCCGGCGGCAGTTGGTGCTGTCGCTGCGCGAGCGCGCGGTGCGCGCGGAGGCCGAGGCCGAGCTGCGGGCCGAGCGGGCCCAGCGCCTCGCGCGGGAGAGCATCGCGCGGGAGATGCACGATGTGCTCGCCCACCGGCTGTCGCTGCTGTGCGTGCACGCGGGCGCCCTGGAATACCGGCCGGACGCGCCTCCCGCCGAGATGGCGCGTGCCACCGGGGTGATCCGCAGCAGCGCGCACCAGGCGTTGCAGGATCTGCGGGAGGTGATCGGGGTGCTGCGTGCCCCCGAGGGTTCCGCCGCCTCCGAGGGCACGCCCGGCGCCGGGTCCGGGCCCGCCGCCGACCGGCCGCAGCCCACCCTCGCGGCGCTGGAGGGACTGCTGGAGGAGTCCCGGCAGGCGGGCATGGCGGTCCGTCTCGACCAGCGGGTGGCCGATCCGCTGCTGGTGCCCGCGGCCACGGGTCGTACGGCCTACCGGATCGTCCAGGAAGCGCTGACCAACGCCCGTAAGCACGCCCCGGGCGCGGAGGTGGGCGTGGTCGTCGGGGGTTCACCGGAGGAGGGGCTCACCGTTGTGGTCACCAATCCGGCCGGAGTGTCGGGAGGCACGGCGGTGCCCGGATCCGGGCAGGGACTCATAGGCCTCACCGAGCGCGCCACGCTGGCCGGCGGGCGGCTGGAGCACGGGCCCGCACCCGACGGCGGGTTCCGTGTTCGCAGCTGGCTACCGTGGCCGGTATGACCACCGCGTCGACACCCCAGCCGATCCGTGTCCTGCTCGTCGACGACGACCCGCTCGTCCGGGCCGGGCTGTCGTTCATGCTGGGCGGTCCGGCCGACATCGTGATCGTGGGGGAGGCGGCCGACGGCACCGAGGTGGCCGCCCTCGTCGAGCGGCTCACACCCGATGTGGTGCTGATGGACATCCGGATGCCGTCGATGGACGGGCTGGCGGCGACCGAGCAGCTGCGTGCCCGGGAGCAGGCGCCGGAGGTCATCGTGCTGACCACGTTCAACGCGGACGAGCAGGTGTTGCGCGCCCTGCGGGCCGGGGCCGCCGGGTTCCTCCTCAAGGACACCCCGCCCGCGGAGATCGTCGAGGCCGTGCGCCGGGTGGCGGCGGGCGCGCCCGTCCTCTCCCCCACCGTGACCCGTCAGCTGATCGCCCGGGTGACGGACGGGGAGCGGACGGACACCCATGGCAGCCGGGCGCGGGCCCGGCTGGCCGCGCTGAACGAGCGGGAGCGGGAGGTCGCGGCCGCCGTCGGGCTCGGGCAGTCCAACGCGGAGATCGCGGCCGCCCTGTATATGAGCGTGGCGACGGTCAAGACACATGTCTCCCGCATCCTGACGAAGC
Source organism: Streptoverticillium olivoreticuli subsp. olivoreticuli (assembly GCF_003391135.1). GTDB lineage: Bacteria > Actinomycetota > Actinomycetes > Streptomycetales > Streptomycetaceae > Streptomyces > Streptomyces blastmyceticus. The sequence goes on from NZ_CP031455.1 coordinate 2,077,372, forward strand.
TCGATCTCAACAACCGGGTCCAGATCGCCCTGCTCGCCCACGACGCGGACCGGCCCGGCCCGGCCTGAGGCGCTCACGGCGCCCCCGCGTCCCGCGGTTTCGCATATCGGCCCCCGATCCGCGCGCTGCCTTGCGTCCATGGGGTCGTGTTGCCCAACCGCCTGGGAACCTACATCCGGTCGACGGGCAGCTGTTACAAAACAGCAGGGAAACGGCAGGTGCCGGGTCATAGGATCGAACTCTCGATCAGGGGGTGATCAGTTCCAACCCCCGCCTTGTTCGACCGTTTGATCATTACGCGCTCTTGGCGCAGGAGAGTAGGGGGACACCTGTGCCAGGGCACATACCGCGTCGCCGTGTGCTGCAGGTCGCCGGCGGGGGCCTTGTCGTCGGAGCGGGTGCCGTGGGCGCCTGGCAGTGGCTCGCCCCCGAGGTGAAGAAGACCGGCACCGACGGCGCCCCGGTGCGTGCCGCGAAGGCGTCGACGTCCGCGTCGTTCGTCCATGTGATCGCCCACCCCGACGACTCGCTCTACTTCATGAACCCGGAGCTGGAGCAGTCCATACTCAGCGGCGCACCCGCCGTGACCGTATGCCTGACCGGCGGCGAGTCGGACGGCCGCAACGCGCTCTCGACGACGCGCGGTTTCGAGCGCATGCCGCAGAAGCGGCCGGAGTTCGTCCGTGCCCGGATCAACGGCTTCCGCGCGGCCACGGCCCAGATGGCCACCGGCAACTCCCTCAGCCCCTGGGACGTGGAGACCCTGCGTCTCCTGCCGGGCTTCGAGGTCGAGCTCCAGACGCTGCGCGCCGCCCCCCACGTCCAGTTGATCTTCGTGGAGCTGATCGAGGCGCGGGCGCTGCGGTACCCGCACAAGGACAGCCTGCGCGGTCTGTGGCTCGGGGCGACGCCCCGGCTCACCACGCTCACGCCGACGGGGACCCCGGTCACCCGCACCTTCCAGTACGGGCGCCAGCAGCTGATCGACACGCTCGCCGCCGTCTTCGAGCGCTACCAGCCGACCGTGGTCCGCACCCTCGACCCGAACCCCGCCCACCTGGCGAAGCAGCCGGAGTACCACAACGCCCCGCCGGTCCTGGACGGCATCTACAGCCACGACCACCAGGACCACACCAGCTCCGCCTTCTTCGCCCAGGCCGCCCTCGCGGAGTACTGGGGCCGCAAGCACTCCCGGCCCACCGCCGTCGAGAGCTATGTCGGCTACGAGGTCGACGTGCTGCGCAGCAACCTCGACAAGGCCACCACCGACCGCAAGATCACCTTCCTGGACATCTACGGCTGGGCCGACAACGGCAAGAACTGCGGGGACGCCGCGGGCTGCGGCGACCGCAAGGTCGGCGACCTGTCCGCCACCAAGTACCACGGCTGGTCGAGCAATTGCCGCCACCGCGCCCCGGGCACCATGCGCTGGGTGCAGCCGCTGCCCGACGGCCGGCTCGCGGCCTTCTCGATCCTCGACGGCGCCGCCCAGTGCTGGACCGAGCGCAAGGCGGGCAGCGGCATCTGGTCCTCGCCCGTCGCGGTCGGCGGCACCATGCTGGAGGGCCAGATACAGGCGGTGCGGCACGAGGACGGCAAGCTCCAGCTGTTCTCCATACGCACCGTGCTGCCCGTGAAGGGCGGAACCCACCGGCGCGAGGTCACCACCGCCCTCCAGACGGGCATGGGCCCCGGCGGCGCCCCGGCGTTCGGCCCCTGGCAGTCCCTCGACTCCCCCGAGGACGACCCCCGTCGCTCGATGGAGGTGGGCTACCCGGTCGCGGTCGTGGCCAAGGACGGCACGGTGCACGTCTTCGTACGCAACTGGGACGGCGGCATCAGCTTCCGCAGCGGCGCCGGTGGCAAGGGCTGGACGGGCTGGGCCCCGCTGCCCGCCGCCGATCCGCGGATGAAGCTCCAGGACGGTCTGGACGCCGCGCTCGACGGCGAGGGCCGGATCCACCTCGTCGCCGCCGACGTCAAGACCGTCCACCACTGGATGTCCCAGGGCCCCGGCGGGCCGCTGCAGCAGGCCGAGCCGACCCGGCTCCCCGCCACGACCGGCCCGCTGACCCTGGCCCCCCTCTCCGGTGGGGGCATGCGCATGGCGGTGCGCCAGCCGGACACCTCCCGCATCGTCGTCGCCGACCGGCTGACGGACAGCGCGGGCTGGAAGGTCGCCACGGAGTGCCCGACGGTCAGCGGCTACGGCCGCGTCGCGCTCGCCCAGGCGGGGACCGTGACCGTGCTCGCCGCGCGGGACGGCAAGGGCCTCGTCCGGCTGTCGGCCGGCTCGGGCCGCCCGGGCCCCTGGCTGGACGAGGGCATTCCGCATCGCGGCACGGCCGGGATGACCCAGGACGCCAAGGGCCGCACGGTCGCCGTCGTCCTCGGCATGGACGGCAGGCTCAGCAGCGCCCGGCACACGGGCTCGGGGAAGTCCGGGTTCACGGACTGGCTGTCGCACGACGGCACGGCCCAGGCGGACCTGGAGTCGTAGTCCCCACAGAGGAGTTCACCGCCCCGTGAGGCGGGACCGCCGCCCTTCCCCGCATCGCGGGGAAGGGCGGCGGCAGTTGTGGCTAGGCGCCCTGGTGGGCCAGCAGCCGGTCGGCCATCAGGGTGTTGACCGCCTTCTGGTGCGAGGCCAGATAGAAGTGGCCGCCCGGGAAGACGTGGAAGTCGAACGGGCCCTCGGTGTGCCCGGCCCACGCCCGGGCCTCCTCCAGGGTGACCTTGGGGTCCTCGTCCCCGGTCATCGCGGTCACCGGGCAGCGCAGCGGCTCGCCCGGCTCGTAGGTGTAGGTCTCCGCTGCGTGGTAGTCGGCGCGGATCGCCGGGAGGACCATGCGCAGGATCTCGTCGTCGCCGAGGAGCTGCGAGTCGGTGCCGCTCAGCTTCTTCAGCTCGGCGATCATGCCGTTGTCGTCCTGCTGGTGCACGGTCTCGTGCCGGTGCCTGGACGGCGCGCGGCGGGCGGAGGCGAAGAGCCCGGCGAGGACGATGCCCTTCTCCCGCTCGAAGCGGCGGGCGACCTCGAAGGCCAGCGTGGCGCCCATGCTGTGCCCGAACAGCGCCAGCGGCCGGTCGGCCCACGGCAGCAGCGCGGCGAACACCCGGTCGGCGAGGTCGGGGATGTTGTCTATGAGCGGCTCCGCGCGGCGGTCCTGGCGGCCGGGGTACTGCAGGCACAGCACGTCGACGGAGTCCGGCATGGCCTGCGACACGGGGAAGTAGAAGCTCGCCGAGCCACCGGCGTGCGGCAGGCAGACCAGCCGGGTGACGGCGTCCGGGCGCGGGTGGAACCTGCGGACCCACAGGCCGTTGTCCTCGGTGTTGTCGATCACGGGTCGGTCGTTCCTTCCAACGAAAATTCGGCATACGGAACAAACTTGATCAAGAGTGACGAACAGCCTTGTGCGGCAGGGCTCTTGCCGAGGCCCCGCCGCACACCGTCACTTCGCCACCTTATGGGGCCGTGACGTCCTGTCCGATGAGCGCGCTCAGCCGATCACTTCTTGATGGACCACTGGGCCGACTGCGACGCGAGGCCGGAGTTCAGGCCGAACTGCATCGTCTGCGCGTTGAACTTCTCGGGCACCGAGAAGACGATCCAGCCGAGGGCCTTCTGACCGACGGGCAGCTTGAGCCCGGCTTCCAGCTCGGGGCTCACGCTCGCGGACCCGAGGATGGTCCCCTTGTAGCTCTGACCCTTGTCGTCGATGGCCTTGGCGCCGTTCTGGGGGCTGTCCTCGTACTGCACCGTGCCCGTGTTGACCAGCTCGAACTGGGCGGCGACATACTTCTCGCCAGGCTTCGGCCGGCTGAATTGATTCGTCGTGGTGACCTTGTCGTTCCAGTCCTTGAAGGTGACGTCGAGCTGCTCGCCGGGCTTCATCCCCTTGAGGGTGGCCGCGGTGCCGCGCTGCTCGACCCCTCCCTCGCTCCCCTTGTCCCCCTTGCCGTTGCCGCCGTCGGCGGGCTGGGATCCCTGCCGGCCAGGGCTCTTGTCGGCAGTGGCGGGCTTGCTCGACTGACCGCCGGTGGCGTTGGTGTCCTCGTTGCACGCGGTGGCCGTGGCGGCGATCGCCATGACGGCCGCGACGGCGGCGAGTTGACGGCGCATGGTGGAAATCCCCCTGGTGAGTTCTGCTGACCGGCTCATTCTTGCGTCGCTTTTCGGCCAAGATCACCAAACGGGGGCCCTGTGGGAATCCTGTGACATGTCCGCGATGATTCCGTGGCGAGGTCACCGGCGGTCGCGCTCAGCGGATCGGCATGCCCGAGATCGTCCGCGCGATGACGAGGCGCTGGATCTCGCTCGTGCCCTCAAAAATCGTGTAAATGGCCGCATCCCGGTGCATGCGCTCCACCGGATACTCCCGGGTGTAGCCGTTGCCGCCGAGGATCTGCATCGCCTGGGCCGTCACCGTCTTCGCCGTCTCCCCCGCGAAGAGCTTCGACATCGACCCCTCCGCCGCGGTGAAGGGCCTGCCCGCGGTGGCCATCCAGGACGCGCGCCAGACCAGGAGGCGGGCGGCGTCCACCCGGGTGCGCATGTCGGCCAACTGGAAGGCGATGCCCTGGTTGTCGATGATGGGGCGGCCGAACTGGACGCGCGTCTTGGCGTAGTCGAGCGCCACCTCGTACGCGGCGCGGGCGATGCCGACCGCCTGGGCGCCGACCGCCGGGCGGGACGCCTCGAAGGTGGCCATCGCGGCGTTCGGCGAACCCGCGCCACGCTCCCCCGCCGCCCGCTCGCGCGCCCTGGCCAGCCGCTCGTCCAGCTTCTCCTTGCCGCCGAGCAGACAGTGGCCGGGGACGCGGACGCCGTCGAGGACGACCTCGGCGGTGTGGGAGGCGCGGATGCCGTGCTTCTTGAACTTCTGACCCTGGGAGAGCCCGGGGGTGCCCGGCGGGACGATGAAGGAGGCGTGGCCGCGCGAGCCCAGCTCCGGGTCGACCACGGCGACGACGACGTGGACATTGGCGATGCCGCCGTTGGTCGCCCAGGTCTTGGTGCCGTTGATCACCCATTCGTCCTTGGCCTCGTCGTAGACGGCGCGGGTGCGCATGGCCGAGACGTCCGAGCCGGCGTCGGGCTCGGAGGAGCAGAAGGCGGCCACCTTCACATCGGCCGCGTCGCCGTACATCTGCGGCACCCAGGTGCCCACTTGCTCCTCGGTGCCATTGGTGAGCACGCCGATCGCGGCGAGGCCGGTGCCCGCGATGGCGAGCCCGAGGCCCGCGTCGCCCCAGAAGAGCTCCTCCAGGGTCATGGGAACGCCCAGGCCGGTGGGGTCGAAGAACTGCTGGGCGTAGAAGTCGAGGGAATAGAGCCCGATCTTGGCCGCCTCCTGGACGACCGGCCACGGGAACTCCTCGCGCTCGTCCCACTCCGCGGCGGCCGGGCGCATCACGTCGACCGCGAAGCCATGGATCCAGTCACGAATGCCCCGCTGATCCTCGTCGAGCTCCATCATGAACTGCGTCACGACCCCTCCAACTCGTCATTACTCGCGGTAACATGAGTATGTTACCCACCAGTAGAGGTGTCAACTGCCCAACCTCCCGGATTCGCTGAGTGGGCTTGGTGTTACGTTGCGCAGGCGTTACCGGAACACAGGGGCGGGGAGGCAGGTCCTATGGAAACCAGTCAGCGGGACGATCAGCAGCGGGCGGCGGAGCGACGGCGCAAAGAGCTGCTGGAGGCCGCGGACCGGGTGGTGCTGAGGGACGGGCCGGGGGCGTCGATGAACGCCATCGCGGCCGAGGCGGGCATCACGAAGCCCATCCTCTACCGGCACTTCGGCGACAAGGGCGGCCTCTACCGCGCCCTGGCCGTACGGCACACGGACGCGCTGCTCGCGGGGCTGCGCGCCGCGCTCGACGCCCCGGCGGCCACCCGGCGCGAGCGCGTCGAGGCGACGCTCGACACGTACCTCGCGGCCATAGAGGCACGGCCGCAGGTCTACCGCTTCCTGATGCACCCCGCCGACGAGGGCCACCCCTCCGACCACGGCGAGCAGGGCTTCGACGTGGGCCGGCACTCCGCTCCACTGCTGCGCCGGCTCGGCGAGGAGCTGGCCCAGGTGATAGCCGAGCGCGTCGACCTCGGGCCGGGCAGCGACGAGCTGGCGCGCGCGTGGGGGCACGGCATCGTCGGCATGATGCACGCGGCGGGTGACTGGTGGCTGCGCGAGCGGCCGTTCCCGCGCGCGCATCTGGTGCGCCACCTCGCGGATCTGCTGTGGGGCCGGCTCGCGGCGGCGGGCGACCTGGAGGGCGGGCCGGGTTTCTGACCGGGGCTCAAGCGCCGGACGGGCCTGGATGTGCCGCAGGTCGAGGATCAGGTGCGGCACATCCAGCCCGTCCGGCCCGCACGGTCAACCGGTCAGGCTGCAGCCCAAGGCGCCCTCCGGGCAGCCCGCAGCGCCCGGTAGCGGCGCAGGCCGGTGAGGTGGTCGAGGTACAGGCCGCCGTCGAGGTGGTCGCACTCGTGCTGGAGGCACCGGGCGAAGAACCCGGTGCCGCGCGCGTGGACCGGCGCCCCGTCCGCGGTGAAGCCCTCCACCTCGGCGTGGTCGAAGCGCGGGGTGCCCGCCTCGATGCCGGGCACGGACAGACAGCCCTCGGGGCCGCGGACCGTGACGCCGTCGGCCACCACCAGCCGGGGGTTGACGAGGTGGCCGAGGTGACGGCGGTCCTCGTCGTCCGGGCAGTCGTAGACGAAGACCCGCAGCGGGACGCCGATCTGGTTGGCGGCCAGGCCCACGCCCTCGGCCGCGTACATCGTGGCGAACATGTCCTCGATGAGTTTCGCGAGGTCGGGACCGAAGTCCGTGACCTCCTCGCACGGTGCGCCGAGACCCCGGTCGCCGAGCAGCCGCATGGGCCGCACCTGTCCTGCACTGCCGGGAATCGAGCCTGTTCGCATGGGGTCAAGCGTACGTTCCGGGGACTCTGGGTTCGGGCCCGCGGCCGGATCTCGATAGGCTGAGCCCCGACCGAAGCCTCCTGGCTGGCGATTCGGCGCGGAGGGGGCGTTCCACCGGCGGACCAGGGACAGGCAGCGGCGCCGGATGCAAGGAGGATCTAGGACGATGGCAGGCAACACGGGGCCGCTGTCGCCGCGGGCCAAGCTGGCCGTGACGGCGGGCAAGGCTGCTGCGGCGGTGTCGCGAGCCGCGGGCCGCGGCAGCGGATCGGTGATCGGCGGCAAGGTCGCGCTCAAGCTCGACCCCGATCTGCTGGCCCGGCTGGCGACCCACCTGGACGTGGTCCTGGTGTCCGCCACCAACGGCAAGACGACCACGACCCGGCTGATCGCCGAGGCGCTGCGGGCCAGCGGCCCGGTGGTCTCCAACGCGCTGGGCGCGAACATGCCGGCCGGCATCACCTCCGCCCTCGCGGGCGGCTCGGACGCGCGCTACGGCGTGATCGAGGTGGACGAGAAGTACCTGGCGGGAGTCGCCCGGGATGTCTCGCCCAAGGCCATAGCGCTGCTGAACCTCTCGCGCGACCAGCTCGACCGGGCCGCGGAGACGCGCATGCTCGCCGAGCACTGGCGCGAGGGCCTGGCGGGCACGAAGGCCGTGGTGATCGCGAACGCCGACGACCCGCTGATCGTATGGGCCGCCTCCTCCTCGCCGAACGTGGTGTGGGTGGCGGCCGGCCAGGAGTGGAAGGACGACGCCTGGTCGTGCCCGTCGTGCGGTGGCGTGATGCAGCGCCCCGGCGACGACTGGTTCTGCGGCGAGTGCGGTTTCCGCCGGCCGACCCCGAGCTGGGCGCTGTCGGGCGACTACGTCCTCGACCCGCACGGCAGCGCGTGGCCGATCCACCTGCAGCTGCCGGGCCGGGCCAACAAGGCGAACGCCACCACGTCGGCGGCCGTCGCAGCCACCTTCGGGGTGCCGCCGCAGGTCGCGCTGGAGCGGATGTACCAGGTGCAGGCGGTCGCGGGCCGGTTCGACGTGGTGTCGTTCCTGGGCCGTGACGTCCGGCTGCTGCTGGCGAAGAACCCGGCCGGCTGGCTGGAGACCTTCTCCCTCATCGACGGACCGCCGGCCCCGGTGATCCTCGGCGTGAACGCGCGCGGCGCGGACGGCACCGACACCTCGTGGCTGTGGGACGTCGACTACACCCGCCTCGCCGGGCACCCGATCTTCGTGATCGGCGACCGCAAGCTCGACCTCGCGGTGCGGCTGGAGGTCGCGGGCCTGGACTTCCGGGTCTGCGAGACCGTCGACGAGGCGGTGCAGTCCGCGCCGCCCGGCAGGATCGAGCTGATCGCGAACTACACGGCGTTCCAGGACGTGCGCCGTCGCGTAGGCAACTGAAGACCCCACAAAAGCACCGAAGGATTGTGAGCATGAGCCAGAACAGTCTGCGTGTGGTGTGGGTCTACCCCGACCTGCTCAGCACCTACGGCGACCAGGGCAACGCCCTGGTCCTGGAGCGGCGCGCGCGCCAGCGCCGCCTGGACGTCCAGCGGGTGGACATCCGCTCCGACCAGCCCATCCCGACCTCGGGTGACATCTACCTGATCGGCGGCGGCGAGGACCGTCCGCAGCGGCTGGCGGCCGAGCGGCTGCGCCGTGACGGCGGTCTGAACAGGGCCGTCGCCAACGGCGCGATCGTCTTCTCGGTGTGCGCCGGCTACCAGATCCTGGGCAACGAGTTCATCAACGACCTGGGCCAGCGCGAGCAGGGCCTGGGGCTGCTGGACGTCGTGAGCACCCGCGGCGAGGCCGAGCGGTGCGTCGGTGACGTGCTGGCCGACATCGACCCCCGGCTGGGCCTGCCCCCGCTGAGCGGCTTCGAGAACCACCAGGGCATCACCCATGTCGGCCGGAACGCGCGGCCTCTCGCGCAGGTCCGGATCGGCAGGGGCAACGGCACGGGCGACGGCACCGAGGGCGCGTACAACGACACCGTCTTCGGTACGTACATGCACGGCCCGGTCATGGCCCGCAACCCGCACATCGCGGACATGCTGATCAAGCTGGCGCTGGACGTCAACGCCCTGCCGCCGGTCGACGACCGCTGGTACGAAGCGCTGCGCGACGAGCGGATCGCGGCGGCGACCCAGCCCGCGTAGTACGCGGTACGGGCCGTTCGGCCCGTATGACGGACGGTTGTGTTCCCCGCCACCCACCGCTTGTAGGGTGGCGGGGATCCAGCCGGACGACGGGGTCCGGTCTCCGGCCCCTGTTGTGAAGGTTCCCTGTCATGCGCATTGGTGTACTCACCTCCGGTGGCGACTGCCCCGGTCTGAACGCCGTCATCAGGTCCGTCGTGCACCGCGCCGTGGTCGACCACGGCGACGAGGTCATCGGTTTCCACGACGGCTGGCGGGGGCTGCTGGAGGCCGACTACCGCAAGCTCGACCTGGACTCCGTGGCGGGCATCCTCGCCACCGGCGGCACGGTCCTGGGCTCGTCGCGGGTGCAGCCCGCGCAGCTGCGGGACGGGGTCGAGCGGGCCAGGGGCCATGTCGCCGACCTCGGTCTCGACGTCGTCATCCCGATCGGCGGCGAGGGCACGCTGAAGGCGGCGCGGCTGCTGTCGGACGCCGGGCTGCCCGTCGTGGGCGTCCCGAAGACCATCGACAACGACATCGCGTCGACCGACGTGACCTTCGGCTTCGACACGGCCGTGGGCGTCGCCACGGACGCCCTGGACCGGCTGAAGACGACCGCCGAGTCGCACCAGCGCGTACTGATCGTCGAGGTCATGGGCCGCCACACGGGGTGGATCGCCCTGCACTCGGGCATGGCCGCGGGCGCGCACGCCATCGTCGTACCGGAGCGGCCCTTCGACATCGACGAGCTGACCGAGGTCGTCGGCCGCCGCTTCGAGGACGGCAAGCGCTTCGCGATCGTGGTGGTCGCCGAGGGCGCCAAGCCGCGCGAGGGCTCGATGGCCTTCGAGATCGGCGCCACGGACGTGTACGGACACGAGCGCTTCGCGGGCGTGGCCCGGCAGCTCGCCGGTGAGCTGGAGCGGCGCCTGGGCAAGGAGGCCCGCCCGGTGATACTCGGCCATGTGCAGCGCGGCGGTACGCCCACGGCGTACGACCGGGTGCTCGCGACGCGGTTCGGCTGGCACGCGGTGGAGGCCGCGCACCAGCGGGCGTTCGGGATGATGACGGCGCTGCGCGGCACGGACATCACGCTGGTGCCGCTGGCGGAAGCGGTCGAACGGCTCAAGACGGTGCCGCACGAGCGGTACGCGGAAGTGGAGTGCGTGCTCTAGCCGCTCCCGGCGGCCGCCGCCGCAAGCCGCCCCCGCCCGGAGCTCCGGCCAGGAGCGCCTCTAGTCTTGACGAGGCGCATTGGTGCGAAATGGGAGAGAGCGGATGGATCACAGCGGGCACGGCATGATGATGGACATGCCGCCGTTCACGCTGGGACGGGGGTTGCAGTACAGCAGCGAACCCTTCTTCTTGATCGGCTGCCTGCTGGCGCTGGGACTGTACGGCTGGGGCGTGGTCCGGCTGCGACGGCGGGGCGACGCCTGGCCGGTGGGCCGGATCGTGGCGTTCGTGGCCGGCGTGCTGACGGTGGCGCTGGTGATGTGCACCAAGCTGAACGACTACGGCATGGTCATGTTCAGCGTGCACATGGTGCAGCACATGGTGATCAGCATGCTCTCGCCGATCCTGCTGCTGCTCGGCGCGCCGGTGACGCTGACGCTGCGGGCGCTGCCCACGGCCGGGCGGGGCCGCAAGGGGCCCCGCGAGCTGCTGGTGTCGCTGCTGCACAGCCGCTACATGCGGATCATCACGCACCCGGCGTTCACGATCCCGCTGTTCATCGCGAGCCTCTACGCGCTCTACTTCACCCCGATCTTCGACTTCCTCATGGAGTCCAGGACCGGGCACATCGCGATGATGGTGCACTTCCTCGCGGTCGGCCTGGTGTTCTTCTGGCCGATCATGGGCGTGGACCCGGGGCCGCACCGGCCGGGCTATGTGATGCGGATGCTGGAGCTGTTCGCGGGCATGCCGTTCCACGCGTTCTTCGGCATCGCGCTGATGATGGCGTCGGAGCCGATGATCGGCACGTATATGCACCCCCCGGCGTCGCTGGGCATCGACGCCCTGGAGGACCAGCAGGCCGGCGGCGGCATCGCCTGGGCGTTCAGCGAGATCCCCTCGGTCGTGGTGCTGCTGGCCCTCGTCCTCCAGTGGTACCGCTCGGAGCAGCGGCAGGCCCGGCGCTTCGACCGGGCCGCGGACCGCGACGGCGACAAGGAGCTGGCGGCCTACAACGCGTACCTGGCGTCGCTCCAGGGCCGTGGGCAGTAGGCGGACGCCGTAGCGGCAGGGGCCGCGGCCGGGAGACGATGGTCTCCTGGCCGCGGCCCTTCGTTCTTCCACGCACCCGGGCCGCCGTGAGGAGGTACGGGCATGCCCGGATCGACGAAGGCGATGGCGGGGCTGACGGTGGGCACCCTCGTCGTCGTGACCGCGTACACGGTGACGATCGGCGGCGACGGCTGGCTGTGGTTCACATGGGTGATGCTGGGGCTGCTGACGATAGGGGCGTCGGCTGCCAGGAGAACGTAAGGGGGCGCCCGGCCGGGCCCGGGCGGCCGCGTCAGAAGCGGAAGACGGGACCCGTCGCCACATCGAGGGCGCACGCGTTGGGGTACGTCTTGTGCCAGACGATCGGGCGCCCGTTCCAGTCGCCTTCGGCCGTCGCGGTGACCGGGTCGTACTCCCGCGTGCAGAGGTGGTTCTCGCCGGCCACCTCGCCCGGTTCCCCCTGCGCCCGGCGCAGCGCCGCGCAGGCCTCCGCCCCGTGCGGGTGGTGCCCGCCCGCCTCCGGGCAGGTGAGCTGGAGCCCGCGGGTCCAGGTGTTCTGGGCACCGGACACGGTCAGGAAGAGCCGCCCGTGTTCGGATTCGCCGGCGGCCGCGGAGGGCGCGGCGAGGGCGAGCAGTGCGGCGGCGCTCGCCGCGGCTGCCGTGGCGGCGGTACGTACGGACATTTCGGTGCCTCCTGGGGCGCGGGGGTGCCCGGAGCAAGCTCATCGCGCGCGGGAGCCGCGACGCAAGCGACCGCACCGGACGGTCGTCCGACCGGCGGCACACCGTCACCCACCCGGCCGCGCCGCGGTGCCGCACGGAATCCCCTCCGCCGCGACAGAGGATAGCGCCGCGGCGGGCGGCTTCCGGCCCCCGGGAACGGCCTTGCCCCGGTCCGCGCGGGACCGGGGCAAGGTGTGCTGCTTCAGAGGCGTGGGCCCGGGGTCACTTCCCCTGCGAGGGCTCCGGGATGGCGTGCGGGGTGCACGTCACGTCCTTGGCGTCGACCTTGCCCTCGAGGAGGTAGGCGTCGACGCGCGAGTTGATGCAGGGGTTGACGAGCCCCGTGACGCCGTGGGAACCGGCGCCCTGCTCCGTGATCAGGCGCGAGCCCTTGAAGCGCTTGTGGAGCTCGACCGCGCCCGCGTACGGGGTGGCGGCGTCACGCGTGCTCTGGACGATGAGCGTCTGCGGCAGACCCTTGTGGGTGGCGACCTCGACGGGCGTGCCCTGGGGGCCCTTCCAGGTGGCGCAGGGCAGGTTCATCCAGGCGTTGGCCCACGTCATGAAAGGGGCCTTCTTGTCGATGCGGGTGTTGTCGCGGTCCCACTTCTTCCAGCTGGTGGGCCACTTGGCGTCGGCGCACTCCACCGCGGTGTAGACGGCGTTGCCGTTCTCCTTGGTGATGTTGCCGGCCTTGTCGGCCAGGTCCGGGCCGGCCGCGGAGATCAGCGGCTTGCTGTCACCGGCGACGTACTTGCTCCAGGCGTCGGCCACCGGGACCCACGAGGAGTCGTAGTACGCGGCGCTCTGGAAGAAGTTGATGAGCTCGGCCGGGCCGACGACGCCACCGATGGGGCTCTTCTTGGCGGTGGCCCGGATCTTCTCCCAGCCCTGCTGGACCTTGGCCTGGGTGGTGCCGAGGTGGAAGACGGCGTCGTGCTGGGCGACCCACGCCTCCCAGTCCTTGAAGCGGCCCTCGAAGGCGACGTCCTGCTCCAGGTTGGCCTGGTACCAGATGTTCTCCTGCGCCGGGTTGACGACGCTGTCGACGATCAGGCGGCGGACGTGGTCCGGGAAGAGCGTGCCGTAGACGGCGCCGAGGTAGGTGCCGTAGGAGACGCCCAGGTAGTTGAGCTTCTTCTCGCCGAGGGCGGCGCGCACGACGTCGACGTCACGGGCGGTGTTCGCCGTCGTGAGGTACGGGAGGAGGTCACCGCTGCGCTCGGCGCAGCCGTCCGCGTACTGGCGGGCGAGCTTGCGCTGGGCGAGCTTGTCGGCCTCGTTGGAGGGCACCGGGTCGGCCTTGGGGGCCGACACGAAATCCTGCGGGTCGATGCAGGAGATCGGGGCGGAGTGGCCCACGCCGCGCGGGTCGAAGCCGACGAAGTCGTACGCCTTGGCGGTCTTGGTCCACAGCGGGCTCTTGGTCGTGATCCGCTTGGGGAACCGCATGCCGGAGCTACCGGGGCCGCCGGGGTTGTAGATCAGTGAGCCCTGGCGCTCGGCGGCGGTGCCGGTGGAACGGGCGCGGTCCACGGCGATCTTGATGGTGCGGCCGTTGGGCTTGCGGTAGTCCACGGGAACCGTGACGAAGCCACACTCGATCGGCTTGTCCAGGGCCCAATCGGCAGGACAGTCCTGCCACTTGATGCCCGTCTTCGCCGCCTTCGCGGCGGCGACCTGCACACCGTGCGCCTCCGCGGCGCCGCCCGGCACGCGCTCGATGGCGCCGGCGGCCGGGGCGGTCAGGAACCCGGCCACCAGCGCGCCGGTCACCGCAGTGCCGGCCGCGCCGAGTATTGATGTAGGTCTCACGTAGGAATCCCCCTGCTGGGTGCGCCGCTTGGCGCGACGATGATCGCAATACTGCTGCTCGGATCCTTCCGTCTCCCATGCCATAAAGGACAGGTTGTGCGGGGGTTTCTTTACTAATCCGTAAGAATGAAGACACAAAAGATGCCACATGTGGCGACGTTCGCCCCTCGCCGCCTCAAATCGCCCACATGGCACCATCCGCCAGCAAGTCACCTGATTCCAGCGCTTTTCTGAGCCGGAGGCCGTCCGGGGCGACGGCGCTCACCACGGCGGCCGGACCGGCGAGCGGTGCGAGGACGGCCGTCGCCCCGAGCGCGCGTGGTGCCACCGGGGCGTCCTCGAAGGCCGGGTCGACGACGAGGAGTTGACCCACGGCCCGGTGCCCGCCCAGCACCGCGCCGCCGTCCCAGCCGGGCACCCCGGGCCCGTAGCACAGCTCCTGGTCGAAGAGCGGGCGGCCGTCCCGGTGGACCGTCAGCCGGGCGCTCAGCCGGCCGGGCGGCTCACCCGCGCGGCCGAGGATCTGCTCCTCGCGGAGCACCAGCCGCGCGGTCGGCGCGAGTTCGACGCGGGTGGTGCTCCGCAGGTCGCTGCCCCGCGCGGAGATCAGCGGCTCGGGCAGCCAGTGCAGCGTGGCCCCGTCGCCGACCCGGATCCGGGTGTCGTACGTGGCCGGTGCGCCCGTACGGCCGGGCAGTGCGATGGTCGCCGCCGTGGTGGAGAAGCGCAGGGCGGCGCCGTCCTCGACCTCGGCGGTGAGGGTGAGCCGGTCGCCGCCGAGGGGCGCGCTCATCGCCCCGACGAGGGCCACCCGCGCCTCGGGCCCGTACGCCCGCAGCCTGCGCAGCGCGAACGGGCCCGCGCCGTCCAGGACGGGCAGGGCCGTGCCGCCCCTGCCGTCGGGGGCGGCGACGATCCGGGCGGCGGCGCGGATCCCCGGCGCGAGCCCGGGCCGTGCGGGTGCGGTGGTCATCGGGGGCCGGCGGTCCAGGCGGCGAGCTGCGCGCGCACCCAGTCGGCGACGGGCCCGACGCCGCCCTCGGCCGCGAGGGAGGTGAACGCGACGGGGAGGTCGCCGCGCTGGGCCTTCGCGTCGCGGGCCATGCCCTCCAGGTCGGCGCCGACGTAGGGGGCGAGGTCGGTCTTGTTGACGACGAGCAGGTCGGCGGTGGTGACGCCGGGGCCGCCCTTGCGGGGGATGTCGTCACCGCCCGCGACGTCGATGACGAAGATCTGCGCGTCGACGAGCCCCTTGGAGAAGGTGGCGGTGAGGTTGTCGCCGCCGGACTCGACGAGGATCAGGTCCAGCGGCCCGACCGCCTCCTCCAGATCCTCGACTGCTTCGAGGTTGGCGGAGATGTCGTCCCGGATCGCGGTGTGCGGGCAGGCGCCGGTCTCGACGGCCGTGATGCGCTCGGGCGGCAGCACGGCGTTGCGGAGCAGGAATTCGGCGTCCTCGCGGGTGTAGATGTCGTTGGTGACGACGGCGATGGAAACCCGGTCGCGCAGCTCGCGGCAGAGCGCGGCGACGGTCGCGGTCTTGCCGGAACCGACGGGTCCGCCGAGCCCTATCCGCAGGGCGCGGCGCGAGCCGTCGCCGCGGAGCGGGTGGGCGGCGCTGTAGGTGTGGCGGTGGGGGTAGGCGTCAGGGTGGTCGAGGTGCATTTTCCCTCCCGGGATGTCGGTGGTCGTCGTGTGCCTGATGCGCGGCTCCGCCGCGGCCGGGGATCCGCCCCGGACCCGTGCCCGGGTGCGGCCCGGCCGGTTTGTTTCCCCAGCCCCGCCCCTTCCCGAAACTGGGGGCTCCGCCCCCAGACCCCCGGGGGTGCGCAATTTCAGCCCGTCCGGCGATTGAGGACAGCGCGCGAAGCGTGCTCCGGGGTCTGGGGCGGAGCCCCAGTTTCGGGAAGGGGTGGGATTGGGGAAAAGTCCCCCTACGTCGCGAACAGCCGCACAGGCCACGCCGCATGCACCTCCGCCATGATGTCGAGCAGCGGCGCCGCACCCGCGGGAAGCGCGTCCAGACCCCCGCGCGCCGCGTCGGCCGCCCGGGCCGCGACCGCGTCCAGCTCCGGTGCCAGCCGCGCCAGGACACCCGTCGCGTCGAACGGATCGAGGCCGAGCAGCCGTACGACCGCCGTCGCGGGACCGCTGACCGACTCGTAGACGGCGGCGTACGCGGCGTCCAGCGGGGTGAGCCCGGCGGCACGGGCGGCCAGCCCGAGGACGATGGGCTGGTGGGCGCCGCGCGGCCGGGCCGCCGCCAGCGCGTCCAGTTCGGGCGAGGGCCACGTGGCCCGTACGGCGCGGGTCAGCTGCCGCCCGAGCCGACGCGCGGCGGCGCGCAGGGCGGGTGAGGGGGTCCGGGCGTCGGCGGCCTCGTCGAGCGCGAGCGGGTCGAGGCCCGCGGCGGCCGCGGCGGCGAGCCCGGCCGCGGTGAGCCCCGCGGTGTGCAGCCGCCCCCGGCAGAACGCCTCCAGGGTGCCCGCGTCCCGGACCCGGCCGGCCTTGACGGCGGCCTCGGCCCCGCCGGAGTGCGCATGGCCTCCGGCGGGGAACCGTCCGTCGGCGAGGACGAGCAGCGCGGCCCGCGAGGCCGTCGGCGGTATCGCCTCCCCCACGGCCATCAGAAGAGGAAGTAGCGCTGTGCCATCGGCAGTTCCGCCACCGGCTGGGGTTCGATCACCGTGCCGTCGACCGTGACCGTGAACGTGTCGGGGTCGACCTCCACATGGGGGCGGGCGTCGTTGTTGCGCATGTCCGCCTTGGTGACGCCGCGCGTGCTGCGGATCGGGGTGAAGCGCTTGCCGAGGCCGAGCCGCTCGGGGAGCCCGTCGTCGAGGGCCCACTGGGTGACGAAGTTCAGGGAGTTGGCGGCGGGGGCCCGGCCGATGGCGCCGAACATGGGGCGCGGGAGGATCGGCTGCGGCGTGGGGATGGACGCGTTCGCGTCGCCCATCTGCGCGTACGCGATCTGCCCGCCCTTGATGACGAGCTGCGGCTTGACGCCGAAGAACGCGGGTTCCCACAGCACGAGGTCGGCGAGCTTGCCGGTCTCGACGGAGCCGATCTCGTGGTCGAGGCCCTGCGCGACGGCCGGATTGATGGTGTATTTGGCGACATAGCGCCGGGCCCGCCGGTTGTCGGCGGCGCCGTCGCCCGGCAGGGCGCCGCGCCGCCGCTTCATCACATGTGCCGTCTGCCAGGTGCGCAGCACCACCTCCCCGACGCGGCCCATCGCCTGGGAGTCGGAGGAGATGATCGAGATGGCGCCCAGGTCGTGCAGGACGTCCTCGGCGGCGATGGTGCCGGGCCGGATCCGGGACTCGGCGAAGGCGAGGTCCTCGGGCACGGCGGGGTTGAGGTGGTGACAGACCATCAGCATGTCGAGGTGTTCGTCGACGGTGTTGACGGTGTGCGGGCGGGTGGGGTTGGTGGAGCTGGGCAGGACGTTGGCCTCGGAGACGACGGTGATGATGTCGGGCGCGTGCCCGCCGCCCGCGCCCTCCGTGTGGTACGCGTGGAGGGTGCGCCCGGCGATCGCGGCGAGGGTGTCGCCGACGAACCCCGCCTCGTTGAGGGTGTCGGTGTGGATGGCGAGCTGGGCGCCGCTCTCCTCGCAGACGGACAGGCAGGCGTCGATGACGGCGGGGGTGGCGCCCCAGTCCTCGTGGATCTTGAATCCGACGGCTCCGGCGCGCAGTTGGGCGCGCATCGAGTCGTAGGAGACGGTGTTGCCCTTGCCGAGGAGGCCGATGTTCAGCGGGTAGCCCTCCATCGCCTCGAACATCCGGGCGAGGTGCCAGGAACCGGGGGTGATGGTGGTGGCCTTGCTGCCCTCGGCCGGGCCCGTGCCGCCGCCGACGAGCGTGGTGACGCCGGAGGCGAGCGCCTCGTCGGCGATCTGCGGGCAGATGAAGTGGACATGGGCGTCGACGGCCCCGGCGGTGAGGATCCTGCCGTTGCCCGCGATGATCTCCGTCTCGGGGCCGATGACGAGATCGGGGTGGACGCCGTCCATGGTGTCGGGGTTGCCGGCCTTGCCGATGCCGGTGATGCGGCCGTCGCGGATGCCGATGTCGGCCTTGACGATGCCCCAGTGGTCGAGGACGACGGCGCCGGTGATGACGGTGTCGGGGGCGCCGTCGGCGCGGGTGGCGCGGGACTGGCCCATGGACTCGCGGATGACCTTGCCGCCGCCGAAGACCGCTTCGTCCCCGGCGTGGCCGGGGCCGCCGCTGCGGTCCTCCTCGATCTCGACGAGGAGGTCGGTGTCGGCGAGCCGGATGCGGTCCCCCGTGGTGGGGCCGAACAGGTCGGCGTACGCGGCCCTGCTGAGTTCAGTCATCCAGCGGCCCTCCGCACTCGCCGCGCAGCCCCTCGACGATGCGCTTGCCGCCGATCGGGACCAGCGCGACCTCGACGGGGATGCCGGGCTCGAAGCGCACGGCGGTGCCCGCGGCGATGTCGAGCCGCTTGCCGCGGGCGGCGGCGCGGTCGAAGTCGAGGCCGGGGTTGGCCTCGGCGAAGTGGTAGTGCGAGCCGACCTGTACGGGCCGGTCGGCGGCGTTGAGCACGGTGACGCGGGTGCGGTGGAGCCCCTGGTTGAGGGCGACGGGCGCGTCGGCGAGGAGGATCTCTCCGGGTATCACGGTGGGCCCTTCCCTCAGCCGATGGGTTCGTGAACGGTGACGAGCTTGGTGCCGTCCGGGAAGGTGGCCTCCACCTGGACCTCGCGGATCATCTCGGGGATGCCCGTCATCACCTCGGAGCGGCCGATCACCCTGCGCCCGGAGGACATCAGCTCGGCGACGGTCCGGCCGTCGCGGGCGCCTTCGAGGACATGGACGGTTATCAGGGCCACCGCCTCGGGGTGGTTGAGCAGCAGCCCACGGGCGCGGCGCTTCTCGGCTACGTCGGCGGCCACATGGAGAAGCAGGCGTTCCTGCTCATGCGGGGAGAGTTGCATGCGTCCACCTCACTGACGAACCAGGCCCCCTAGCGGAACCCAACGGGGGCACACAAGAGTTCTACACACTGTTGACCTGGGGTTCTTCATCGGACAGCCAGGGATTGCAGATTAGAGCGGAACCTTTTCCAACGCGTTAACTGACTCTTTGCGCATCCATGGCCAGAGGTGAGGGCGCGGGTCCGGCCGGGCCGGCCCGGCGGTCAGGGCCAAGGGTTCGTGCAGCTGCCGTCTGCACCTACGGGATCTCCTGGGCCGGATCACTCCGCTCCACCCGCACGACACGTACGGCGGGCTACGGGCACAGCAGACCGCGCCCGTCGCCGGCGCCGGGCCGCCGAAGTCCCTCGCAGCCGTGTTCGAGGGCAGCGGGCGGGAGTTGCTCGGGGGCACCCTGGCGCGCCCGATGCCGGTCCCGGCGGGGGCTCGGCGGGCGCGTCGGGGCGCTGTCCCGCTCACACTCCCGCCCACACCCATGGATCACGGGTCGGCGGGCGAATAAACACCGCTCCCCCAGACGCCGGACGGTGTCGTAGACGGCGCGCGGTGATCGATTTCAACCGGGCACGCACGCCGCGCCGGAGCGGTGACGACGGGCCCCAGGCCAGGGGCTCAACAGGGTTTTCCCGAACCGGACAATCCCCGCCGTGTCCAGCGGAATTGCCCGGGAGTGAGCAGCCTCACATACCTCTGGTTCCGCTCGGAATCCGTACCCGGGCTGCGCCAAGATCCCGTCGACGACAAGACCCCGCCATCCCGGCGGGGCGGTCCAGGCGGACGCCGAACCCCGCCGCTGTCTGGATGCCGGGTCGACCGAACGCACCGGTGGGGATGGAGGACCCGAGCACGGTGGGACGACCAAGAGTAGTGCGGTCGGCCCTTGGGGTGAAGCCGTTGACACGGCCGGGCATTCTTCGCCTGCCCGAACCCGACAGGTCATCCTTCACAGGCGGCTGACGAAGGGTTGGCACATGGGCGCGCACAAACGTCCGTCAATGATGTCCAGGGCCGGCGCAGCCTCGGCCCTCACGCTCGCCGCCGTCGGCGCCACGGTGCTGGTGCCGGGCGGCGCGACGGGGGCAGAGGCATCGACCGTCGCCACCAACGCACTGCACATCGCGGCCTCGAAACAGGGCTCCCCCTATCAGTGGGGCGCGACCGGCCCCTACCGCTTCGACTGCTCGGGCCTGACCCTCTACTCCTTCAAGCGGGCCGGGAAGACCCTGCCCCGCACCGCCGCCGAGCAGTACAACCGGACCACCCACATCTCCCGCGGCGACCGCGAGCGAGGGGACCTGGTGTTCTTCGTGTCCGGCCGGGGCGTCTACCACGTGGGCATATACGCGGGTGACGGCAAGATCTGGCACGCGCCCAGGACCGGGGCGGTGGTCCGCCTGGAGCGGATCTGGAGCAACAGCGTCCTCTACGGCCGGGTGGACTGACCGGCCCCACGCGCCGCGCCGCACCGGGCCCCCGCACGGCGTGCGGGGGCCCGGCCCGCGCCTCAGCGCTCGGCGCTGAGGGCGGGCACGGTCCAGGGCAGCGAGATCCACACGGTCTTGCCGCCGTCCGGGTTCGGGGTGAAGAAGAGTCTTCCCCCGCGCTCCGCGGTGAGACAGCGGATGATGACCATGCCCCGCCCGTTGTCCTGCTGGACGGCGGCGGGCAGCCGGCGGGGGAAGCGCGGGTGGCTGTCCGTGACCCCGATCCGCAACTGCCGGTCGAGTTCGAGCCGGACGTCGACGGTGAAGGTGGGCGACTGGCCCCGGGTGTGCTGCACGGCGTTGGTGGCGAGCTCGGAGACGATCAGACGTACGGTCTCGGCGGTGTCCGTGTCGCCCGGCAGCCCCCAGTCCGCGAGCACACCGGCCACATAGCGGCGTGCGGTGGAGACCGAGGCGGGGGCGCTCGGCAGGGTGACGGTGGCTTCTTGGTGGTCTGCCATGACGCTGTCCCTTTCCCGCCGGGTACGGACTCCGACGCAATGCGTCGTGAAGTCGAGAGCGTTCCCGGACGGCTCTGAGCGACAGACTGCCACCGAAAACGGTGGTGATGCGGGCGATCCCTCAAGATGTGCATATATCTGTCGCTCGAAGCGGTGAACTCTGCGACGGGAGACCGGATATCGACGGCACACTGGTCTATTGACGAGAAACACCATGTTCACCACGGGCGGAGGCAGGGCTATGCGAAACGGACCCGCGGTGCGCCGCCGCAAACTCGGCGGGGAGCTGCGCCGCCAGCGCGAACTCGCCGGGCTGACCAGCCTGGAGGCCGCACACTCGGTGGGCTGGCACCAGTCGAAGATCAGCCGGATCGAGACGGGCAGCAGTGGCGTGAAGTCCTCGGACGTGGCGCTCCTGCTGGATGCGTACGGGGTGTCGGACCCCGAACTGCGGGCGCTGCTGGGGGCGCTGTGCGGCGCGGGCACCGCCGATGCGGAAGGCGCGCGCCGGGGCTGGTGGTACGCCTACCGCAATCTGCTGCCCCCGGCCTATCTGGACTTCATCAGCCTGGAATCGGAGGCCTCGCGGTTACGCACGCTGGAGACCACGGTCGTGCCGGGGCTCCTCCAGACTCCCGCCTACGCCAGGGCCGTCACCCGGGCGGCGCTCAACGACCCGCCGCCGGAGCAGGTGGAGAAGCTGGTGCGGGTGCGCATGGCGCGGCAGTCGGTGCTCCGCGGCGACAGTCCGCTGGAGCTGTGCGCCGTGCTGGACGAGGCGGTGCTCCGCCACGAGGTCGGCGGACGGGAGGTCATGGCCGGGCAGTTGCGACACCTGGTGGAAACGGGTTCGCTGCGCCATGTGCGGCTGCATGTACTGCCGTTCTCCAGCAGCGGTCATATTGGCATCACAGGGCCTTTTGTTATCTTCTCATTTCCGCGCATTGCTGATCTGGACGTGGTTGTTCTCGACCATTTGACGAGTAGCCTCTACCTCGAGCGGAAAGAAGACCTCCGGGCGTACGGCGCGGCATTCACGACGCTGCGGGCGCACGCCCTCTCGCACGAGAACTCGCTGGATTTCATCGCCGGGATCAACGACGGCGCGTAAGGAGGCACCATGTCCGCAATGCCTCGGTACGTACGTTCTCCATCGGCTCTGTGCGGCGCAGTGTGGCGACGCAGCAGCTACAGCACCGGAATGAACAACTGCGTGGAGACGGCCGGCCTGGGCCCGGGGCTCCTGGCCGTGCGCGACTCGAAGAACACCGCCCTGTCCGCCCTGTTGTTCTCCCCCGCCGCCTGGTCCTCCTTCGTCGGAGGACTGTGCGACGGTTCCCTCCGTCCCCTCGACCGCCCCGACGTCGCGTCCTGACGTCAGGCGGCCGGTGCGGTCCGTACGACCGTGCCGGCCGCCTCCTCGACCTGCCGGTCCGACAGGTCCGCGCGGGCGGTCAGCCGCAGCCGCGAGACCCCGTCGGGCACGGACGGCGGCCGGAAGCAGCCGACCGCGAGACCCGCGGCCCGGCAGTCGGCCGCCCAGCGCACCGCCGCCTCGGGGGACGGCGCCCGTACGGACACCACCGCCGCGTCGGGCCGCACGGCTTCGAGACCCGCGGCCGTCACCCTCCGGTGCAGCTCGCGGGCGACGTGGCGGGCGCGGGCCGCGAGCCGCGGCTCGCGGCGCAGCACCCCGAGGCCCGCCAGGGCCGCGCCCACGGCGGCCGGGGCGAGGCCGGTGTCGAAGATGAAGGTCCGGGCGTTGCTGACGAGGTGCCTGATCACCCGGGCGGGGCCGAGGACCGCGCCGCCCTGGCTACCCAGCGACTTGGACAGGGTGACGGTGGTGACGACGTCGCCCGCGCCCGCCAGCCCCGCCGCGTGCACGGCACCGCGGCCGCCGTCGCCGAGCACTCCCAGACCGTGCGCGTCGTCCACGAGCAGGGCCGCGCCGTGCGCCCGGCAGGCCTCGGCGAGCGCGGCCAGCGGGGCGGCGTCGCCGTCGACGGAGAAGACGGAGTCGGTGACGGCCAGCGCGCGGCCGCCGTGGGCGTCGAGCGTCTTGCGGACCGCCGCCGGATCGGCGTGCGGGACCACGGCCGTCTCGGCGCGGGCGAGCCGGCAGCCGTCGATGAGCGAGGCGTGGTTGCCCGCGTCGGAGACCACCAGGGTGCCGTTGTCCATCGGCCCGGTGAGCGCGGTGACGGCGGCGAGGTTGGCCGCGTAGCCCGAGGAGAACACCAGGGCCGCCTCGAACCCGCAGAAATCGGCCAGTTCCTCCTCCAGCCGGGCGTGCAGCGCGGTGCTGCCGGTGACCAGCCGCGAGCCGGTCGAGCCCGCGCCCCACCGCAGCGCGGCGTCGGCGGCCGCCCGGGTGACCTCGGGGTGCCGGGTGAGTCCCAGATAGTCGTTGCCCGCCAGATCGACCAGCGGCGAATCGGCGGGGCGCGGGCGCAGGTCCCGCACCAGACCGGCGGCGAGGCGGCGCTCGTGGTGCCGGTCGATCCAGTCGAACGGGTCCTGGGGCATCGGCCGTCCTTCTCGTTCCGTGGCGGGGGGATCGCCGGCGGGAGTGTGGGGCCCGAGGGGCCCGGTTTGTATGCAGTGCATAGAACGTAGTCCTCGCCGTGTCCGGGCAGGGTGTGGCAATACACACACCTCAAAAGGTGGCTGTTGTGCGATATCTCCATTGGCCCGGGACGGTGCGGTGCGTAAGGATCTCCGCCATGGACCTGCTGAACACGCTGGTGGACAAGGGGCTGCGGCGGGAGCTGCCGACCCGTGAAGAGGCGCTCGCCGTACTGGCGACCTCCGACGACGAACTGCTCGATGTGGTGGCTGCCGCGGGCAAGGTGCGCCGCAAGTGGTTCGGGCGCCGGGTGAAGCTCAACTATCTGGTCAATCTCAAGTCCGGGCTCTGCCCCGAGGACTGTTCCTACTGCTCGCAACGGCTCGGTTCCACGACCGGGATCCTCAAGTACACCTGGCTGAAGCCGGAGGAGGCGTCGCAGGCGGCGGCCGCCGGCGTCGCGGGCGGTGCGAAGCGGGTCTGCCTGGTCGCCAGTGGGCGCGGGCCGACGGACCGGGACGTGGACCGGGTCACCAGGACCATCGAGGCGATCAAGGAACAGAACGAGGACGTCGAGGTGTGCGCCTGCCTCGGGCTGCTCTCCGCCGGGCAGGCGGAGCGGCTGCGCGCCGCGGGTGCGGATGCCTACAACCACAACCTGAACACCTCCGAGGCCACGTACGGCGGCATCACCACGACGCATACCTACGCCGACCGCGTGGACACCGTGCAGCAGGCGCAGGCGGCGGGCATGTCCGCCTGCTCCGGGCTGATCGCGGGCATGGGCGAGACCGACGCGGACCTCGTCGACGTGGTGTTCTCGCTGCGCGAGCTGGACCCGGACTCGGTGCCGGTCAACTTCCTGATCCCCTTCGAGGGGACGCCGCTGGCGAAGGAGTGGAACCTCACCCCGCAGCGCGCGCTGCGGATCCTGGCGATGGTGCGGTTCGTCTGCCCGGACGTGGAGGTCCGGCTGGCGGGCGGGCGCGAGGTGCACCTGCGGTCGATGCAGCCGCTCGCCCTGCACCTGGCCAACTCGATCTTCCTCGGCGACTATCTGACCAGTGAGGGCCAGGAGGGCAAGGCCGACCTGGCGATGATCGAGGACGCGGGCTTCGAGGTGGAGGGCGCGGACACCACGACCCTGCCCGAGCACCGCGCCGACGCCCTGGCCGGCGGCTGCGGCGGGCACGGCGGTGGCGGCTGCGGGCCGTGCGGGGACGGCGGGGCCGAGGCCGTGCCGGAGACCGCCGTCGCGGAGGCCGGCGCGCCGGCCGCGGGCGCCGGTGAGGTGCGCACGGATCTGGTCGCCGTCCGCCGCCGCGGCGCGGGGACGGACCTGCCGCCCAATGCCTGACCCCCTCGCCCCCGGTGAGCTGCTCGCCCTCGACCGGCAGCACGTCTGGCACCCGTACGGCCCGATGCCGGGCCGTACGGAGCCGCTGATCGTCGCGTCCGCGTCGGGGGTGCGGCTGCGGCTCGCCGAACCGGCCCACGGCGCGGACGAGTTGATCGACGGGATGTCGTCGTGGTGGTCCGCCGTCCACGGCTACAACCACCCCGTCCTCAACGCGGCCGTGCAGGAACAGCTGGGCCGGATGAGCCATGTGATGTTCGGCGGGCTCACGCACGAGCCCGCCGTGCGGCTCGCGGCCCGCCTGGTGGAGATCACGCCCGAGGGTCTCGAACACGTCTTCCTCGCCGACTCCGGTTCGGTGTCGGTCGAGGTCGCCGTGAAGATGTGCCTGCAGTACTGGCGCTCGGTCGGACGGCCGGAGAAGCGCCGGCTGATGACCTGGCGCGGCGGCTACCACGGGGACACCTGGCAGCCGATGGCCGTGTGCGACCCGGACGGCGGGATGCACGAGCTGTGGTCGGGGGCGCTGCCCCGGCAGGTGTTCGCGGACGCGCCCCCGCACGACTACGACACGGACGCGGTGCCCGCCTATTCGGCGCACCTGAGGGAGGTCGTCGCGCGCCACGCGCACGAGCTGGCCGCCGTGATCGTGGAGCCGGTGGTGCAGGGAGCGGGCGGGATGCGCTTCCACGACCCGGTGTATCTGCGGGTGCTGCGCGAAGCGTGCGACGAGCACGGCGTGCTGCTGGTCCTGGACGAGATCGCCACCGGCTTCGGCCGTACGGGCAGGCTCTTCGCGGCCGAGCACGCGGGGATCACCCCCGATGTGATGTGCCTGGGCAAGGCGCTGACCGGCGGCTATCTCACGATGGCCGCGACCTTGTGCACGGCGCGGGTCGCGGACGGCATCTCCCGGGGCGAGGTCCCGGTGCTGGCCCACGGCCCGACGTTCATGGGCAACCCGCTGGCGGCGGCCGTGGCGTGCGCGTCCATCGACCTGCTGCTGTCCCAGGACTGGCAGACGGAGGTCAAGCGCATCGAGTCCGCCCTGCGCGACGGGCTCGCCGATGTGGCGGCGCTTCCCTCGGTACGGGACGTCCGGGTGCTCGGCGCGATCGGCGTGGTCGAGCTGGACCACGAGGTGGACGTGGTCGCGGCGACGCGGGCGGCGGTGCGCGAGGGGGTCTGGCTCCGCCCGTTCCGGAACCTCATCTACACGATGCCGCCGTATGTGACGGGTGATTCGGATGTGGCCCGGATCTGCGCGGCGGTGTGCGCTGCCGCGCGGGTGGGGTAGGCGGCTCCCCGGTTGCCGCCTGCGGCGGGAGCGCCCAAGCGCCGGACGGGCTGAATTTGTGCGCCCCTGAGGGTCTGGGGGCTTGCCCCCCAACAACGTAACGGAGGCAGAGAACCATGACCGTCACGGTCATCACCGGCACCAACACCGAAGTGGGCAAGACCGTCGTCACCGCGGCCATCGCGGCAGCGGCCCTGGCAGCGAGCCGCACCGTCGCCGTCCTCAAACCCGCGCAGACCGGCGTCGCCCCCGACGAACCCGGAGACATCGCGGAAGTGCGGCGGCTCGCCGGCCCGGTCACCGGCGCCGAACTCGCCCGCTTCCCCGACCCCTTGGCCCCCGCGACCGCCGCCCGCCGGGCGGGCCGCGCGCCCGTGCGGCCGCGCGAGGTCGAGCGGGCCGCGACCCGTCTCGCGGGCGATCACGACCTGGTCCTGGTCGAGGGCGCGGGCGGGCTGCTCGTCCGGTTCGACGAGGCCGGTTCGACGCTGGCGGACGTGGCGGGCCTGCTGGCCGCCCCCGTGCTGCTCGTGGCGCAGGCGGGCCTCGGCACGCTCAACATCACCGCGCTCACCGCGGAGGCGTTGCGCGCCCGTGGCCTGCGCTGTCAGGGTGTGGTGATCGGCAGTTGGCCGGCGGACCCCGGCCTCGCGGCCCGCTGCAACCTCGCGGACCTCCCCGAGGCGGCGGGCGCGCCGCTGCTCGGTGCCGTGCCGGAGGGCGCGGGCGCGCTGCCGCCCGCGGACTTCCGCGCCGCGGCCCCCGGCTGGCTGGCGCCGGAGCTCAACGGCACCTGGGACGCGACCCGTTTCGCGGCGGCCGGGCACGGCCGGTAGCACCGGCGCGCCCCGGAACCCGGCGGCGTGCCGAAGGTGCGGGTGGGCCGGGCGGGGGAAGAATCGCGGTAACCGCCGTATCCCCGGGAAGGGGTGTGCCATGCCGCTCCGGTCCACCACGACGCCGCACGACACCGTGCACCATCCGGTGTTCGCCCGGTTCTACGCGAAGCTGAGCCCGGTCGTCGACGAGCGCGCGGGCGTGGCCGCGCACCGGCAGGAGTTGCTGGCCGGGCTGTCGGGCCGGGTGATCGAGATCGGCGCGGGCAACGGCCTGAACTTCGCGCACTACCCGAACACGGTCTCCGAGGTGGTGGCGATCGAGCCCGAACGGCTGCTGCGCAGACGCGCGGTGGACGCCGCGGTCCGGGCGGGCGTTCCGGTCGACGTCGTGCCGGGGGCGGCGGAGGCGCTGCCGGTCAAGAGCGAGGCGTTCGACGCGGCGGTCGCGTCGCTGGTGCTGTGTTCCGTACGGGATGTGCGGCGGGCGCTCGCGGAGTTGCGGCGGGTGCTGCGGCCGGGTGGCGAGCTGCGGTTCTTCGAGCACGGCCGGGCGGAGGGCCCGGTGCTGGGGACGGTGCAGCGGGCGCTGGACGCCACGGTGTGGCCCGTGCTGTTCGGCGGCTGCCACACGGCCAGGGAGCCGCTCGCGGCGATCGAGGCGGCGGGCTTCGAGCTCGGGGAGTACCGGCGGCTGCGGGTCCCTGCGAGCAGGGTGCCGACCCCGGCCTCGCCCTGTGTGCTGGGGGTGGCCCGGCGTCCGGCCGAGCGGGAGCGGGCCGCGCCGGGCGACGGCGTCGGTCCGTGAACCGGATCACCCGCGGACAACAACCGGAGGGAACCTCCGTTAATATTCCGGGCAGAGAACGATCAAGGGGGCCCTCATGACACGTCCGTTCCGTTTCGCCGTCAACATGCTCTCGCCCGGCTCCGCCGCCGAGTGGCGCGAGAAGTGCCGCCGGGCCGAGTCCCTGGGCTACGACGTCATCCTCGTGCCCGACCACCTCGGCATGCCCGCGCCGTTCCCGTCGCTGGTCGCGGCGGCGGAGGCGACCGAGCGGCCACGCCTGGGCACCTTCGTGCTCAACGCCGGGCTGTGGAATCCCGCCCTGCTCGCGCGCGAGGTGGCGACCACCGACCAGCTCACCGGCGGGCGCCTGGAACTCGGGCTGGGCGCGGGCTATGTGAAGGAGGAGCACGAAAGGGCGGGGCTGCCGTTCGGCTCGCCGCGCGAGCGCGTGGACCACCTGGAGCACACGGTCACCGAGCTGACCCGGCTGCTGGGCGACCCGGAGCACGTACCGCAGCCCGCGCAGGCTCCGCGCCCGCCGCTGCTGCTCGGCGGCAACGGCAAGCGCATGCTGCGGCTCGCCGCGCGATACGCCGACATCGCCGCCTTCACCGGGGCGATCACGACCGACTCCGGCGCCCTGCGGCTGCTGAGCCCGGCCGTCATCGAGGAGCGGATGGCCGTCTACCACGAGTTCGCCGCCGACCGCGAGACGCCCGCCGAGCTGAACTACCTGTCGCAGGTCGTGGCCGTCGACGCGGACCGGCGGGCCACGGCGCGCAAGCTCGGCGAGCACGCCCCGGACCTCACCGAGGACGAGCTGATCGAGCACCCGGCGGTGCTGGCCGGCTCGGTCAAGGACATCGCCGAGCAGGTGCGCGGGCACCGCGAGCGGTACGGCTTCACCTACTTCACCATCCTGGAGCCGAACATGGAGGCGTTCGCCCGGGTGATGGAGGAGCTGCGCGCCTGACGCCCACGCCGGAAGGGGGCGCGGGTGCCGCGCCCCCTGATCCACTCGCCGCTTTGCCCGTCCTTTACCATGGATGGTCACCCGTACCTTCACTTGTTCGAAAGGTGTGAGCGTCCGCCCATGGGCGAGCCTCCCAGTAGCCGACATCGCGCGATCCTCCCTGCCCTGCCCGATCATGGGACGGAGGTGTGGAACCGATGATGGAAGTGCTGCTCCTGGCGGTGGCCCTGCTGCTGACGCTGGCGTGCGCCGTCTTCGTCGCGGCGGAGTTCTCGCTCACCACCGTCGAGCGCGGCGAGCTGGAGCGGGCCGCCGCCCAGGGCGACCGCGGCGCGCAGAGCGCGCTCAAGGCCGTGCGCACCCTGACCTTCCAGCTCTCCGGCGCCCAGCTCGGCATCACGGTGACCGGGCTGATCATCGGCATGATCTCCAAGCCGTCCATCGCGGCGCTGCTCACCGGCCCCGTGGAGGCGCTCGGCCTGTCCCGCGCCACGGCCTCCTCGACCGCGCTGGTCCTCGGCACCGTGCTCTCCACGGTCGTCCTCATGGTGATCGGCGAGCTGGTCCCCAAGAACTGGGCGATCTCGCGCCCGCTCCCGATGGCCAAGAAGGTCGCCGGGCCGCAGCGCGCCTTCAGCGCCGCCTTCCGCCCGCTGATCCGGCACCTCAACAACACCGCGAACCGCGCCCTGCACCGGATGGGCCTGGAGCCCGCCGAGGAGCTGGCCTCCGCGCGCGGCCCGCAGGAGCTCGCCGCGCTCGCCCGGCACTCCGCCAAGGAGGGCGCGCTGGAGGCGGACACAGCCGAGCTGTTCATCCGGACGCTGAACCTCGCCGAGCTGACGGCCGAGAACGTGATGACGCCCCGCGTCCA
This sequence comes from Streptoverticillium olivoreticuli subsp. olivoreticuli, assembly GCF_003391135.1. Taxonomy (GTDB): domain Bacteria; phylum Actinomycetota; class Actinomycetes; order Streptomycetales; family Streptomycetaceae; genus Streptomyces; species Streptomyces blastmyceticus. The sequence goes on from NZ_CP031455.1 coordinate 2,106,836, forward strand.
GGTCACGGCGCTCGACTCGCACGCCACCGCCCAGGACGTCGTGGACGCCACCCGGGCGACCGGGCTCTCGCGCTTCCCCGTCTACCGCGGCAACCTCGACTCCGTCATCGGCACCGCCCACGTCAAGGACATCCTGGCGATACCGGCGGAGCAGCGCCCCCACCACCCCGTCACCACGATGCTGCGCGAGCCGCTGCTCGTCCCCACGTCGCTGACCGTGGACCGGCTGCTGGACCGGCTGTCCGGCCGGCGCACCATGGCCGTCGTCATCGACGAGTACGGCGGCACGGCCGGGGTGGCCACCCTGGAGGACATCGTCGAGGAGGTCGTCGGCGAGGTCCGCGACGAGCACGACCCCGACGAGCTGCCCGACCTGGCGCCCGCCGGCACGGACCCCGAGGGCCGTCGGCTCTACGACGCGGACGGCGCGGTCCGGACCGACCAGCTGGAGATCATCGGGCTGCGCGCGCCGCACGGCCCGTACGAGACCCTCGCCGGAGTGGTCGCCACCGAGCTCGGCCGGATCCCGGCCGCGGGCGACACCGTCGAGATCGCGGGCTGGCGGATCGACGTGGTCGACGCCACGGGCCGCCGCGCGGCCCGGGTCCGGCTCGCGGCCCCGGCGCCCGGCAACGGCCCGCGCACCGGTGAGGAGGCGGGCCGATGACCGTCGTCCAGCTGATCGTCGGCCTGGGGACCCTCGTGGTCAACGCCTTCTTCGTGGGCGCCGAGTTCGCGCTCATCTCCGTGCGCCGCAGCCAGATCGAGCCGCACGCCGACCTGGGCGACCGGCGGGCCCGCAGCGTGCTGTGGGGCCTGCGGCACATCTCGGCGCTGATGGCCGCCGCCCAGCTCGGCATCACGCTGTGCACCCTGGTGCTCGGTGTGGTCGCCGAGCCCGCCATCGCCCATCTGCTGGAGCCGGTCTTCCACGCGGTCGGACTGCCCGTCGGGCTGATCCACGTGGTGTCGTTCGTGATCGCGCTGGCCGTGGCGACCTATCTCCACATGCTCTTCGGCGAGATGGTCCCGAAGAACGTGGCGCTCGCCGAGCCGGTGCGCACCGCCCTGCTCCTCGGCCCGCCGCTGGTCACCCTGGCGCGGGCGCTGCGCCCGGTGGTCTTCACCATCAACTCGCTCGCCAACGCCCTGCTGAAGCTGATGCGGGTCGAGCCGAAGGACGAGGTGGCGGCGACCTACTCCGACGACCAGCTGGCCCGGATCGTCGCCGACTCCAGCGCGGCGGGGCTGCTCGACGACCGCGCGACCGAGCGGCTGCGGGACGCCCTGGAGCTGGGCACCCGCCCGGTGAAGGACGTGGTCACCCCCGTGGAGCAGGTGGTCTCCGTCCCGCTCGGGGTCACGCCCGAGGAGCTGGAGCGGCTCTCCGCGGAGTCCGGCTTCTCCCGCTTCCCGGTGCTCGACGACACCGGCAGGCTCATCGGCTACATCCATGTGAAGGACGCGCTGGACACCACCCCGCGCGACCAGCCGTTCCCCTTGCAGCGGATGCGCCGGATCGCGACCGTACGGGCGGCGACCCCGCTCGACGACGTGATCACGACGATGAGCGGCACCGGCACCCATCTCGCGGCGGTCATCGGTGACGACGACCGGCCGGTGGGGCTGGTGACCCTGGAGGACGTGCTGCGCGAGCTGGTCGGGCAGCGCCCGTAGAGGCCCGCGCCCCGGGGCGGTGTATGGCACCGCCCCGGGGCCGCCCGCCCGACCGGAGCGGGCAGGAGTAGGATCGCGGCGCCATGCAGATGAATGCCACATACACCAGCTTCGTCGCGGTCGGCGACTCCTTCACCGAGGGGATGTCCGACCGGCTGCCCGACGGTTCCTACCGCGGCTGGGCCGATCTCCTCGCGGCGCGGCTGGCGGCCCGTGCGCCCGGCTTCCGCTACGCCAATCTGGCCGTGCGCGGGAAGCTGATCGGCCAGATCGCGGACGAGCAGTCGGCCGCCGCCGCGGCCATGGGCGCCGACCTGGCGACCCTGGTCGGCGGGCTCAACGACGTGCTGCGCCCGAAGTGCGACGTGGACCTGGTGTGCGCCCGGCTGGCCGAGGCGGCGGACCGGATCGCGCCGAGCTGCAAGCAGCTGGTGCTGATGCGCAGCCCCGGGCGGCACGGTCCGGTGCTTGAGCGGTTCCGGCCGCGCATGGAGCAGCTCTTCGGCTTCGTCGACGAGCTCGCCGCGCGGCACGGCGCGCTGGTGGTGGACCTCTTCGGGGCCGATGTGCTCGGTGACCCGCGGATGTGGGCAGAGGACCGGCTGCACCTGAACGCGGAGGGCCACCGGCGGGTGGCCGAGGCCGTGTGGCAGGCGCTCGGCCATGAGCCGGAGCTCGACTGGCGCGCCCCGCTGCCCCCGTTCGTCCGGCCCGGCTGGGCCGCCCGCCGGGTCTCCGACGCGCGGTTCGCCCGGGAGCACCTGCTGCCGTGGGTCGGGCGCCGGCTGACGGGCCGCTCGTCGGGGGACGGACGGGTGGGGGCGCACTTCGACGCCGGGCTGGGCGTGGCCCGGCCGGTGGTCCTGGGCCCGTCGCGCACCGACGGCTGACGCTCAGCGGGACGCGTCGAGGATGACGCGGGCCACCAGTTCCGGGTCGTCGTTCATGGGCACGTGCCCGCAGCCGGACAGCCGCAGCAGCCGGGCGCCCGGGATCGTCTTCTTGGCGCGGATGCCCTGCCGCGGCACCAGCAGCCGGTCCTTGCTGCCCCAGCCTATGGTGACCGGGACGTCGGGCACGTCGTGGGTGAACCGCGCCGAGCGGCCCACGGCCAGGGTCGCGTCGAAGCCGGTGGCCTCGCGCAGGGCCCGCGTCTCGGCGATCACGGCGTCGGGCGAACGGCGCGCGGGCCGGGCGTAGATGGCCCCGGCCAGCGCCGCCCGGCCGGCAGCCGTACGGGCCAGCCGGGCCACCAGCTGCGGGGGCATGGTCACGGCGCCGCGCCGCATCCCTCTGAGCACCCCGAAGGCGTAACGGCGCTCGGCCTCGTTCCAGAACCCGGCGGGCGAGAGCGCCGTGACGGAGCGTACGAGCTTGTCGTGGCCGAGCTGGAGGGCGAGCAGCCCGCCGAGGGAGTTGCCCACGACGTGCGGCTGCCGCACGTCGAGCGCCTCGAAGAGCGCGGCCAGGACGGGGGGCACGCCGTGGAGGTCGTAGCGGATCCCGTCGGGCAGCGCCGGGGAGCGGCCGAAGCCCGGCAGGTCGACGGCTATGACGTCGCGCTCGGCCGCGAGGATGCCCGCGACGGGGTCCCACGCCTGGAGGTGGTGGCCGATGCCGTGCAGCAGGACCAGGGGCTCCCCGCCGCCGAGCCGTTCGTAGGACACCTCGACGGTCCGCTCTCCGGCGGGGGTGTCGATGGGGAAGGCGACCGTGTCGGCCATGGGGCGGCTCCTCGTCATCCACGGGTCACTGCTGGGCTGTTGAGACAGGATGTCAGCAACGATTACCGCTGGGTAGACCCCGGAGCGGCACGGCTGCCGCGGGTGAGAGACGGCTCATATGGACAACTCCGGCCCGGCCACGGTGGGATGGACCCCGTGACCGTACGTGATCCCGTGCTCGACACCTTCGAGGAGCACCGCGGCGTCCTGACCGGCGTGGCCTATCGCATGCTGGGCCGCGTCGCGGACGCCGAGGACGTCGTGCAGGAGGCGTGGCTGCGCTGGTCGCGCGCCGACCGCGAGGAGGTCCGCGACGCCCGCGGGTTCCTGGTGCGTGTCACCACCCATCTGGCCATCGACCGACTGCGCCAGGTGCAGTCCCGGCGCGAGACCTACGTCGGCCCGTGGCTCCCGGAGCCGCTCGCCACGGACTTCGGGGCGAGCGTCCCCGACACCGCCGAGCGGGCCGTGCTCGCCGAGTCCGTCTCGCTGGGCATGCTGGTCGTCCTCGAGTCGCTCTCGCCGCTGGAGCGCGCGGTCTTCGTGCTCCGCGAGGCATTCGCCTTCCCGCATCAGGAGATCGCCGCCGTGCTCGACCGCTCCGAGGCGGCCGTGCGGCAGCTCGCCGGACGGGCGCGCCGCCATGTCGACGAGGGCAGGCCGCGGTTCCCGGTGGACGCGGCCGAACAGCGCGCCCTCACCGAGAAGTTCCTGGCGGCCGCCACCGGCGGGAGCATCGAGGACCTGCTGGCGCTGCTCGCGCCCGACGTGCGGCTCGTGGGCGACAGCGGCGGGAAGTCCAAGGCCCCGCTGCGGGTCCTGGAGAGCGCCGACAAGGTCGGGCGGTTCCTCTTCGCGGTGTCCCGGACGGGCGTGGCCGAGCCGGAGTTCCGCTTCCTGGAGCTCAACGGCGGGCCCGCGCTGCTCGTCCTGTCGGCGGGCCGGCCGGACAGCGTCCTCAGCGTCGAGCTCTCCGGCGACGGCCGGATCGCGGCCGTCTACATCCAGCGCAACCCCGACAAGCTCGCGGGGCTCGCGCCCTGACCCCGGTGTCACATGGCTCAGTGCACGGAGAAACCGCCGTCGACGAAGATCGACTGGCCGGTGACATAGGCGGAGGCGCGGCTCGCGAGGAACACCGCCGCGCCGGCGAAGTCCTCGGCCAGGCCGTTGCGTCCGACCATCGTGCGCGCCGCAAGCGCCGCCACCCTCGTAGGGTCGGACGACAGCCGTTCGTTCAGCGGCGTCATCACGAAGCCCGGCACGAGCGTGTTGCAGGTGACGCCGTACCGGGACCACGCCTCCGCCTGTGAGCGGGCCAGTGATTCCAGCGCCCCCTTGGAGACACCGTAGGCGCCGCTCTGGACGAACGCCCGGTGCGCCTGCTGGGAGGTGATGTGGATGATCCGGCCGAAGCCGCGCTCGGCCATGCCGGGGCCGAACCGCTGCCCCAGCAGATAGGGCGCCTCCAGGTTCACCGTCATCGTGGCGTCCCAGACCTCGTCGCCCAGCTCGCCCATCGGCGGCCGCAGATTGACCCCGGCACAGTTGACGAGGATGTCGGGCTCCCCGAACACCCCGGCCGCCTCCTCGGCCGCGGCGCGCACACCGTCGCGGGTGCCCAGGTCGGCGCTCAACCAGCCCGCGCGGCAGCCGTCGGCCGTCAGCTCGTCGACCGTGGCGGTCAGCTCCGCCTCCCTGCGCGCCACGACCACGACGCCCGCCCCGGCACGCGCGAGGGCCCCGGCGATGGCCCGGCCGATGCCGGAACTCCCGCCGGTCACCACGGCCACCCGGCCGTCCAGCGAGAACAGTTCGGAGAGATACGCCCGCGCAGTCATGCCCGCACCCTAGACGGCGCGCCCCCGCGGACGGCGCCCGGCCCGGGCCCGTGCCCGCCCGGTCCGACAATCACGGCATTGGTCTTGACCAAGTCTGTGTGCCGCCTTATGGTCGCAGGCATACTGCAACAACCTTTAATAAAGAAGCGCGCGAAAAGCCTTTGCGGAGGATCAGGGTGGGGACCACGCAGCTGGACACGGTGCCGGAGCCGAAGTACTGGCACCTGAAGACCGTGCTCACCGACGCACTCGACTCCGAGTTCGCGGTGGGCGAGATCCTGCCGAACGAGCGCGAGCTCGCGGCCCGTTTCGGCGTCGCGAGGGCCACGCTCCGCCAGGCCCTCGAACAGCTCGAGCTGGAAGGGCGCCTCCAGCGCCGCCGCGGCGTCGGCACCACCGTCGCCCCGCCGCGCATGGGCGTCGCCGTCGGTGACACCGAGCACTCCTGGCCCGGCGCCGGTCCGGACGCCTGGCTGGCCGTCGACTGCGCGGACGCGGCACCGCCCGCGGCCGTCGCCCGCCTCCTGGACACCGGCAGCGGCGAGATCGTGCACACCGTCCGCCGCACCCGCCGCACCCACGGCCAGCCCGTGGCCGCCGAGTTGCTGTACGTCCCGCCGAGCAGCGTGCCGGGGCTCGCCGGCATCGACGCGCCGTCGGGCGCGGCCCGCGCCCGCGCCGTGCTGCGGGAACTGCAGCGCCTGGAGCTCGACGGCCAGGACCAGGCCGTGGAGCTCGGCTCCGCCCGCGCCGACGACGCCAAGCAGCTCGACCGGCTGCCCGGCGCTCCCGTGCTCGTCGTGACCACCCGCTATTTCACGGCGGGCCGCACGGGAGCGGTGGCGGTGGCCACCTACCGGGCCGACACCTGCAGGCTCACCTTCGGCGACTCGGGGATGCAGCTGCTGGCCGGCTGACGGCGGGCGCGGGCGTGGCTCAGCGCCGCGCCGTCACCGTGCTCTCGACCGCGAACAGTTGCTCCTCCACGTGGTCGAGGGCCAGGCGCAGCGCGCCCGTCGCGACCGCCGCCTCGCCCAGCAGCGACTGCACCACCCGCGGCGGGCGCAGGCAGTAGCGGGCCAGCTCCGTGCGCAGGGGTTCCAGGACGCCGCTGAGGCCCGCGGCCCAGCCGCCCACCACGACGAGCTCCGGGTCGAGCGCCAGCACCAGGGCGGCCACGTCGTGCACCAGCCGCCGGATGAACCGGTCGACGGCCGCACGGGCGCGCTCGTCGCCCTCCCGGGCCAGCGTGAAGACCCGTGCCACCTGCGCCTCGTCCAGCGGGTGCAGGGGTTCGCCCGTCGTGGACAGCACCACCTCGGGGGTGGCCTCCCGGCCCAGGAGGTGCAGCGCGCCGATCTCCCCGGCCGCGCCGCCGTACCCCCGGTGCAGCCGGCCGCCGATCAGCGAACCGGCGCCCGGGCTCAGCCCGGCCAGGACGAACACCACGTCGTCCGAGCCGGTGGCCGCGCCCTTCCAGTGCTCGGCCACGGCGGCCGCGTTGGCGTCGTTCTCGACCAGCACCGGGCAGCGGAACGAGCGTTGCAGCCGCTCCCCCAGCGGCAGGCCCGTCCAGCCCGGCAGGGCGGTCCCCAGCCGTACGGTCCCGTCGGCCTCCACGATGCCGGGGCTGGCCACGCCGACGGCCCGCAGCCTGCTGCGGGGCACGCCCGAGCGCTCCAGCAGGTCGGCGACCGCGACCCGTACGCACCCCAGGCGCTCGTCCGCCGAGGCGGTCTCCGCGACGTCGAGGGACGTCGCGCCCATGACCCGCCCGCCGAGGTCGGCCATCAGGGCGGCGATCCGGTGCGGGCCGATCTCGATGCCCATCAGGTGGCCGGCCTCCACGCGGAAGCGGAAGCGCCGCGCCGGGCGGCCCTGGCGCCGGGCCTCGCCCTCCTCGGCGGGCACCTCCACCACCAGGCCGGACTCCATCAGCCCCTCGACCACACCCTCGACGGTGGGCCGGGACAGGCCCGTCACCTTGGTCAGGTCGGTGAGCGTGGGGGAAGCGGGAGGAGCCGCCGCGCGCAGCGCGTGCAGCACCACGGCCGAATTGATCCGCCGCAGCAGAGACGGATCCCCACCGGTGAGCCGCCCCAACGTGCCGCCTCCTCGCTTTGCGTGCCCTTTGCTGTCGGGTCGGATGGTATCCGGTGCCGGGGAGGGCGGCGAGCCTCGGGACCTCACCCGTGGGTGACGGATCCCGGCCGGGTCCGCTCCCGCGCCCCCGGCCCGCCCGGGACGACGCTGACGTGCCTCTTCGCCGTCCCGGGCGGCCGACGGCGGAGTCCGGTCAGCCGGGGAGCCCCGTCGCGGCGCGCAGCCGCTCGAACTCCTCGGTCATCTTCGGGAGCGGCCAGTGGGCGTTGAGGCCGCTGGGGTTGGGCAGTGCCCAGATCCGGGTGGCGCCGATCGTGCGGTCCTGCGGGCCGATCCGGGCTCGCTTGTCGTCGAAGGCGACGCGGTAGGCGGTGATGCCCACGACGGCCAGCCAGCGCGGGCGCAGCCGGGCGACCTTCTCGGTGAGGATGCGGCCGCCCTCGCGGAACTCCTCGTCGCTCAGCTCGTCCGCCCGCGCGGAGGGGCGCGCGACGACGTTGGTGATGCCCAGGCCGTACGAGAGCAGTTCGTCCTGCTCGGCCGGGGCGAGGCGGCGCGGGGTGAAGCCGGAGAGGTGGAGGACGGGCCAGAACCGGTTGCCGGGGCGGGCGAAGTGGTGGCCGGTGGCCTCGGACAGCAGGCCCGGGTTGATGCCGCAGAAGAGCACGCGGAGATCCTCCGCGACGACATCGGGTACCACCGGGCGCCCCCTCCCCTTTTCCGAGTTCCCGGGAACCCTATACCGCGGGCTGCTCCGTGCCGCAGTGGAGGCACTTGCGGGCTCGCTCCGGGAGGTCCTCGGACAGGCAGGCCGGGCAGGTCTTGAGCGGTCCCGGATCGCCGAAGACGACGAGCCCGCGCCGCGCCTGGACGTGCTTGTAGGGGACGACGATGAGGAAGTAGACGACGGCCATGAAGATGAGGAAGTACACGACGGCGGAGAGGAACGCCCCGAGGTCGAGGTAGGTGGCGCGGTTGCCGGTCCGGCCGAGCTGCCAGCCGAGCCCCATGGAGTGGCCGCCCTGGGCACGGGTGATGACCGGGTTGACCACGAAGTCGGTGAACGCCTTGATGAGCGTGCTCATCGCGAGGGCGATGATCAGGCCCACGGCCACGGTGACGATGTCACCGCGCATGATGAAGTTCTTGAATCCCTTGAGCACGGCCGTCTCCTAGCGTCGGGCATCCGATGAGACCACGCAGAACGGTACATTCCGGGCTTCCGCCTCCGGTGGTACGGCGCGGCCGACCCGGATACACGGACCGCCCGTGGCGGTGTCCCCCTCGGGGAGGACACCGCCACGGGCGGCCGGAGCTCGTGAAGGACCCGCCGGGGCTAGAGGATCGACCCCGGGGTGTAGGCGGCCGCCTCCGGGTGCCGCTTGGCGATCTCCTCGATGCGGGCGACGACCAGGGCGACCTGGTCGGCGGCGGCACCGCTGAAGGACAGCTTGTCGGCCATCAGCGCGTCCAGGCCCGCCCGGTCCAGCGGGATGCGGTCGTCGGCCGCCAGCTTGTCGAGCAGCTCGTTGCGCTCGGCGCCCTGCTCGCGCATGGCCAGCGCGGAGGCCACCGCGTGCTCCTTGATGGCCTCGTGCGCGACCTCCCGGCCGACCCCGGCCCGCACCGCGGCCATCAGCACCTTGGTGGTGGCGAGGAAGGGGAGGTAGCGGTCCAGCTCGCGGGCGACGACCGCGGGGAAGGCGCCGAACTCGTCGAGGACCGTCAGGAAGGTCTCCAGCAGGCCGTCGAGCGCGAAGAACGCGTCCGGCAGCGCGACACGGCGCACCACCGAGCAGGAGACGTCGCCCTCGTTCCACTGGTCGCCCGCCAGCTCGCCGGTCATCGAGGCGTAGCCGCGCAGGATGACCATGAGGCCGTTGACGCGCTCGCAGGAGCGGGTGTTCATCTTGTGCGGCATCGCGGACGAGCCGACCTGGCCGGGCTTGAAGCCCTCGGTCACCAGCTCGTGGCCGGCCATCAGCCGGATCGTCTTGGCGAGCGAGGAGGGGGCCGCGGCGAGCTGCACCAGCGCGGTGACGACGTCGTAGTCGAGGGAGCGCGGGTAGACCTGGCCGACGGAGGTGAAGGCCTGCGCGAAGCCGAGGTGGCCCGCGATCCGGCGCTCCAGCTCGTCCAGCTTCGCGGCGTCGCCGCCGAGCAGGTCGAGCATGTCCTGGGCGGTGCCGACCGGGCCCTTGATGCCGCGCAGCGGATAGCGGCCCAGCAGCTCCTCCAGCCGCCCGTGGGCGACGAGCAGCTCGTCGGCCGTGGTGGCGAAGCGCTTGCCGAGGGTGGTGGCCTGGGCGGCGACGTTGTGCGAGCGGCCCGCCATGACCAGCTCGGCGTGCTCGCCGGCCAGCTTGCCCAGCCGGGCCAGCACGGCGACGGCGCGGTCGCGGACGAGCTCCAGCGAGAGCCGGATCTGGAGCTGCTCGACGTTCTCCGTGAGGTCGCGGGACGTCATGCCCTTGTGGACGTGCTCATGGCCGGCGAGGGCGTTGAACTCCTCGATCCGGGCCTTCACGTCGTGGCGGGTGACCTTCTCGCGCTCGGCGATCGAGGCCAGGTCGACCTGGTCCAGGACGCGCTCGTAGTCGGCGAGGGCGGCGTCCGGCACCTCGATACCCAGGTCCTTCTGGGCGCGCAGCACGGCCAGCCAGAGCCTGCGCTCCAGGGTGACCTTGTACTCGGGGGACCACAGGACGGCGAGCTCGGCGGAGGCGTAGCGGCCGGCGAGGACGTTGGGGATGCGGGGCTTCAAAGGCGCAGCTGTCACACGACCAGAGTCTACTGGCGGTTCCCGCAGGCCAGCGCCCCGGCTCGGTTCGTGCGTTGCTACGAGAGTTGCTACGAGAGGGGAGCCGCGGGACGCGTCGTGCGCGTGCCGGGCGCGGCGGCGGGTGGGATGGTGGTGCGCGTACACCGGGGAACGCCGACGGAAGGTTGCGCGCCATGGCCGAGCAGGTGGATGTCGTCGTCATCGGCATGGGGCCGGGCGGCGAGCACGTGGCGGGGCGGCTGGCCGAGGCCGGGCTGAGCGTGGTGGGCGTCGAGGCGGAGCTGGTCGGCGGCGAGTGCCCGTACTGGGGGTGCGTGCCGAGCAAGATGATGATCCGGGCGGGGAACCTGCTGGCGGAGGGGCGCCGGATCCCCGGCATGGCCGGGGCGTCGCAGGTGATGCCGGACTGGGCGCCGCTGGCCCGCCGGATCCGTGACGAGGCCACCGACGACTGGAACGACCGGGTGGCGGCCGACCGCTTCACCGGCAAGGGCGGCCGCCTGGTCCGGGGGCGCGGGCGGCTGGCCGGGCCCGGCCGGGTCGAGGTGGACGGCGAGGTCTTCGAGGCCCGGCGCGGGGTCGTGATCGCGACCGGCACCAAGCCGTCCGTCCCGCCGGTGCCGGGCCTGGCGGAGGTGCCGTACTGGACGAATCGCGACGCGGTGTCCGCGAAGGAGGCGCCGGGCTCGCTGCTCGTGCTCGGCGGCGGTGCCATCGGGCTGGAACTCGCGCAGGTCTACGCCCGGTTCGGTACCCGTGTCGAGATCGTGGAGGCCATGGCGGGGCTGATCCCGGCCGAGGAGCCGGAGGCGGGCGAGCTGCTGGCGGAGGTGCTGCGCCGGGAGGGGCTGCGCATCCGGACCGGCGCCCGGGCGGCCGGGGTGCGGCATGACGTGGACACCTTCACGCTCACCCTGGAGGACGGCACGGAGCTGACGGCCGACCGGCTGCTGGTGGCCACGGGCCGCCGGGTCGACCTCGCGGACCTGGGCCTGGAGACCGTGGGGCTCGATCCGCGGGCGCGGTCGCTGAAGGTCGACGGCCGGCTGCTGGCGGGGCACGCGCTGTGGGGCGTGGGCGACGTGACGGGGCACGGGGCGTTCACGCACGTCGCGATGTACGAGGCCGAGATCGTGATCCGCGCGGTGCTGGGCGAGGCGGGGCCCGAAGCCGACTACCGCGCGCTGCCCAGGGTGACGTTCACCGACCCGGAGGCCGGGGCCGTGGGGCTGACGGAGCATCAGGCACGGGAGAAGGGGCTGCGCGTGCGCACCGGCCTCGCGCGGGTGCCGTCGTCGACGCGCGGCTGGATCCACAAGGCGGGCAACGACGGTCTGGTCAAGCTGGTCGAGGACGCGGACCGCGGCGTCCTGGTCGGGGCGACCACGGTCGGTCCGATGGGCGGCGAGGTGATGTACGGCCTGGCGGTGGCGGTCCAGGCGGAGGTGCCGGTGGAGGCCCTGCGCCACATGATCTACGCGTACCCGACCTTCCACCGGGGCGTGGAGGCCGCGCTCGCCGACCTCCGGTCGGGCGACGACCACGGGGCGGCGGACCGTTGACGACCCGGACCGCTGACAACCCGGACCGCCGGTAACCCGGACAGTTGGCGACAAGGCCGACCTTAACCCGTCGGTCACAAGCCGTTCGTGATCACGCAACACCGTTCGGTCAGGGTGGGCCCATGACTGACGAGACCCGTGCGAAGAGCGCGCACGCGCGCCATCACTGGCGGCGGGATCTGGTGGAGCTGGCCGCCCTGTTCACCGCGGTCGCCGCCGCCGACTCCGTGGCCAACACGGTCGCGCACGGCCCGGACGGCCCCGTCCTGCTGGTCTCCTCTGCCGCCGCGCTGCTCGCCACGGCGGGCTTCCACACCTGGTGGGCGCGGCGGCACCACGCCGCTCCCCCGCGGCCCGGCAAGGCCCTCCCCGTCGCGAACGGCGAAGTCGGCACGGCACCCTCGTCCGTCACCGGGCAGAGCACCGCCCTGTGGCGGATGCGGACGACCGTGCGGGACGAGCCCGGCAGTCTCGCCGCGCTGTGCATGGCGCTGGCCCACCACCACGTCGACATCCTCGCGCTCCAGACGCATCCGCTGGCCGACGGCGCCGTGGACGAGCTCCTGCTGCGCGCCCCGGACGCCCTGACGCCCGCCGAGCTGGCGGACGCCGCTGCCGCCGGTGGCGGCAGCGGCACCTGGCTGGAGCGCGCCGACGCCCACGATCTCGTGGACGCCCCGACCCGGGCGCTCACACTCGCCACCCGCACGGCCCTCGACGCGGCGGAACTCCCGCTCGCGCTGCGGCAGTTGTTCGGCCGCTGCGCCATCCGCTCGGTGCCCGCCGCCGACGGCGGCCCGGATCCGGCGGTACCCCCGGAGGGGGTGTGGGAGGAGACGGTGATGCGGCTGCCGGACCCCTCGGGCGGGACGATCACCATCGAGCGCCCCCATCTCCCCTTCACTCCCACCGAGTTCGCGCGGGCCCGCGCGCTGGTCGAGCTGGACGCCCGCCTCGGCCCGCGCGTCCCGCCGCGCAGCGATGTGCTGACGCTGCCCGAGGGCAACGAGATCACCGTGCGCCGCGCCGGACTCGACGATCTCACCGCGGCGCGCGAGATGCACGAGCGCTGCTCCGCCGCGACGCTGTCCCGGCGCTACCACGGACCGGTCGGTGACGCCGACCGCTATCTCCGCCACCTGCTGAGCCCGCGCTTCGGCCGCACCCTGGCCGCGTACACGGCGTCCGGCCGGCTGGTGGCGCTCGGCCATCTGTTGTGGGACGGCGAGGAGACCGAGATCTCGCTGCTCGTCGAGGACGCGTGGCAGCGGCGCGGAGTCGGCGGCGAACTGCTGGGCAGGCTGGTGGCGATGGCCGCCGACGCGGGGTGCGAGAGCGTCTACGCCGTCACCCAGGCGTCCAACACCGCGATGGTGGCGGCGATGCGCGCGCTGGACCTGCCGCTGGACTATCTGATCGAGGAGGGCACGCTGGTCGTCACGGCCCGCCTCGCCCCGGCACCGGCCGGGCCCGCGACCCGTACGGGATCTTCCGCCCGCAAGCGCTGAAAAGCCGCCCCGCTCCGGGATCCGGATCCCGAAATGCCGGTGACGCGGCCGCCCCACGCGTACGAGGATGACCGCATGCCGAACAACACCGTGAACCCGCTTCCCCGCCAGGTCGCCGACGCCTACGTCGACGCGTTCATCGAACTCGACCCGCTCGCCGGCACCTACCTCGGGGTGGCGGAGTCCTCGCGGCGGCTGCCGGACTTCTCGCCCGCGGGCGGGCGGGCGCTGGCCGACCTGGCCCGCACGACCCTCGGCCGGCTGGCCGAGGCGGAGCGGCGGCCGGGCGCGGACAGCGACATCGAGCGGCGCTGCGCCCGCTTGCTGCGGGAGCGGCTCACCGCCGAACTCGCCGTCCACGAGGCGGGCGAGCAGCTGCGCGCGGTGAGCAATATCCACTCCCCGGTGCACTCCGTGCGGCAGGCGTTCACCATGATGCCGACGGAGAGCGCCGAGGACTGGTCGGCGGTCGCCGAGCGGCTGCGGGCCGTGCCCGCGGCGCTGGAGTCCTACCGCGAGGCCCTCGCCGAGGGCCTCGCGCAGAAGCTGCCCGCCGGTCCGAGCCAGGTGACCACCGTCATCGGGCAGTTGGGCGAGTGGATCGGCACGGACGGCGGCTGGTTCGCGGAGTTCGTCGCGCAGGGACCCGAGGAGCTGCGCGCGGAGCTGGAGGGGAGCGCCGCCACCGCGACCGGCGGGCTCGTCGCGCTGCGCGACTGGCTGCGCGACGTCTACGCCCCGGCCGTCGAGGGCGCCCCCGAGGTGGTGGGCCGCGAGCGGTACGCCCGCTGGTCGCGCCTGTGGAACGGCACGGACCTCGACCTCGACGAGGCGTACGCGTACGGCTGGTCGGAGTTCCACCGCATCCTCGCCGAGATGCGCACCGAGGCCGAGAAGATCCTGCCCGGCGCGAAGTCCCCGTGGGAGGCGCTGGCCCATCTCGACGTCCATGGGCCGCACATCGAGGGCGTCGAGGAGGTGCGGGTGTGGCTCCAGCGGCTGATGGACGAGACCATCGAGGCGCTGGACGGCACCCACTTCGAGCTGGCCGAGCGGGTCAAGCGGGTGGAGTCCCGGATCGCGCCCGAGGGCAGCGCCGCGGCCCCGTACTACAGCTCGCCGTCCGAGGACTTCTCGCGCCCGGGCCGGACGTGGCTGCCGACGATGGGCGAGACCCGGTTCCCGGAGTACGACCTGGTGTCCACCTGGTACCACGAGGGCGTGCCCGGCCACCACCTCCAGCTCGCGCAGTGGGCGCACGTGGCGGAACGGCTCTCGCGCTACCAGACCACGATCGGCAACGTCAGCGCCAACTGCGAGGGCTGGGCGCTGTACGCGGAGCGGCTCATGGACGAGCTGGGCTTCCTCACCGACCCCGGGCGCCGACTGGGTTATCTGGACGCCCAGATGATGCGCTCCACGCGGGTGATCATCGACATCGGGATGCACCTGGAGCTGCGGATCCCGGAGCACTCGCCGTTCCACCCCGGCGAGCGGTGGACGCCCGAGCTGGCACGGGAGTTCTTCGGGCTGCACAGCGGCCGCCCGGCGGGCTTCGTCGACAGCGAGCTGGTGCGCTACCTCGGTCTGCCGGGCCAGGCCATCGGCTACAAGCTCGGCGAGCGGGCCTGGCTGGCCGGGCGCGACGCGGCCCGCAAGGCGCACGGTGACGCGTTCGACGCGAAGGCCTGGCACATGGCGGCGCTGTCACAGGGATCACTGGGCCTGGACGACCTGCTGGCGGAGCTCTCGGCGCTCTGACGCACGGACGCGGGGGCGGGCCCGGTGCAGCATCCGGGCCCGCCCCGCGCGGGGCGGCTCAGATGCGCCAGGTCCGGATGCGGTCGGCGCATTCGTAGACGTCGACGCGGTATTCCTTGATGTCCCGGGCGAGATCGACTATGGAGCCGTAGGGCGGGTCGATGCCCTCGCCCGCGGCGGCCATATAGGCGACGACGACCATGCAGGCGTAGAGACTGCTGCGCACCGGCAGCGGCTGGAGCCGGACCAGGGTGTGCATCAGGGCGGCGGCACGCCAGGCGGCGTCGGGCTCGTGGTCGAACTTCGCGACGTCGAAGGCGTGCCGGGAGACCGCGGCGGCGAGGGCGGTGTAGTCGTGGACGGCGGGCTCTTCGTACAGCTTCTGCTCCTGCACACCGAGGAGCCAGGGCAGATCGATGAGCAACGTCATCAGGCGGCCGCACCGCCCTCGGACGGAGGTGCCTCCTCAGGGAAGGCGGCGTCGAATTCCTCTATGTGTTCGTTCCAGAACTTCGCGGCACGCTCCACGAAGCGGCGTCGCTGCTGCTCGCGCACGGACAGGTCGTGCACATAGGCCTTGATGCTCTTCCCGTCGGCGGCAGCGGCCTCACGGATGGCCGCGAGCTCCTCTTCCGTGAATTCAATGTTGAGTGCCGGCATGGCTCCACGGTACCGGCCCAGTACCGGACGCGGCAGGGGCCGACCGGCCCTCGCGGATCCGTCCGCGCCTGCCGGTCGAACGGTCAATCCCCGGTAAAACCCTTGTTCGGCTGGGGTTTCCACGGTAGACATCACCCATGACCGGCTATTCCCCCGACGCCACCGACTGGCGCATCCTCGATGCCCTCCAGAGCAACGGCCGTGCGGGCTTCGCGGAGTTGGCGCGCACGGTGGAGATGTCCTCCAGCGCCGTGACCGAGCGGGTCCGCAGGCTGGAGGAGGCGGGTGTCATCGGCGGGTACACGGCCGTCGTCGACCCCGAGAAGCTGGGGCTGCCCGTCCTCGCCTTCGTCCGGCTGCGCTGTCCGAACGGGAACTACGAGCCGTTGCACGATCTGCTGGCGACCACGCCGGAGATCCTGGAGGCGCACCACGTCACGGGCGACGACTGCTTCGTGATCAAGGTCGCGGCCCGGTCGATGCGGCACCTGGAGGAGGTCGCCGGGCGGATCGGCGCTCTCGGCGCGGTGACCACGAGCGTGGTCTACTCCTCACCGCTCGCCCGCCGGGCGCTCAGCCGGTGACCCCCGCCGTGCGGTGGCGCACGGCGGACCCCGACCGGCCCTTGACGACCTGGAGTTGAGCGGGGACGCGCCGGCGGAGGTCGGCGACGTGGCTGACGATGCCGACCGTGCGGTCCCGCTCGCGCAGGGAGTCGAGCACGTCCAGCACCTCGTCGAGGGTCTCCTCGTCGAGGCTGCCGAAGCCCTCGTCGATGAAGAGCGTGTCGAGCCGGATGCCGCCCGCCTCCTCCGTCACCACGTCGGCGAGACCGAGGGCGAGGGCCAGGGAGGCGAAGAAGGTCTCCCCGCCGGAGAGGGTCGCGGTGTCGCGCTCGCGGCCGGTCCAGGCGTCGACGACATGCAGGCCGAGGCCCGAACGGCGCGCTCCGGACCGGGCGTCGGAGTGGACGAGGGTGTAGCGCCCGCCCGACATCCGCCGGAGCCGCAGGGTCGCGGCGGCCGCGACCTGCTCCAGCCGGGCGGCGAGCACATAGGACTCCAGGCGCATCTTCCGCTCGTTGTGGGCGGACGTCCCGGCGACGAGCGTCGCGAGGCCCGCCACGCGGTGGTGCTCCTCGCGCAGCGGGGCGAGGCGGCGCACGTCGGCGGCGGCCTGCGCGGAGAGCCGGTCCAGCTCCGCGCAGCGCGTGCGGGCGGCGGACTCGGCGGCGGAGGTCTCGCGCAGCCGCCGGGTCGCGGCGGCCAGCAGCGCGTCGGCGGCGGCCGGGTCGGCGGGAGGCCGCCCGGCGGCGGCCGCGTTCCGCGGGTCGGCCAGCTCGGCGGCGACGGCCGCCTCCTCGCTCCGCCAGGCGTCGAGGCGGTGCCGCAGGGCGCGCTGCTCGGCGCCGGGGAGCACGGCACCGGCCGCGTCCGAGGGCGTGGCGAATCCGGCGCGGGCGGCCGCCCCGGCGAGCCTCGCCCCGGCCTTCGCCAGGTCGTCCGCCGCGCTCTCCGCGGCCCGTACGGCCTCGGCGGCGTCGGCGAGGAGGGTCAGGCGGCGCTCCAGCCGCGCGGCGTGCGCGGCGACGGTCGCCGCTCCCCCGCGCGCCTTCGCCAGTTCCTTCTCCAGCGCGCGCAGTTCGGCGTCGAGGTGCTCCCTGCGGGCGGTGCGGGCGGTGACGCGCAGCTGGGCCGCCCGCTGCCCGGCGCTGCGCAGCTCGTACTCCCGCTCGGCGCCCTGCAGCGCCTCGCGGGCGTGGTGCGCGTCCGCCCCCGCGGCCCGGGCCTCGGCGAAGGAGCGCCGGATGTCCTCGGCGGCCGCTGCCAGTTCGGCGACGGTCGCCGGGCCGGCGTCGGTCTCGGCGTGGGCGAGGGCGTCGCACAGCGCCTGGAGCTCCCGCTCGGACCGTTCGCGGGCGGCGTCGGCGTGCTGGGAGAGGTCGAGGGCACGGGCCTCGTCGGCACGGTCGACGTGACCGGCGGTGGTACGGGCGGGGTCGGGGTGCTCGGTGGCCCCGCACACCTTGCAGGCCGTGCCGGGGGTCAGCCCGGCGGCGAGTTCGGCGGCGATGCCGAGCAGGCGGCGCTCCTTGAGGTCGAGCCAGCGCTCGCGGGCCGCGGTGGCCCGCTCGCGCGCCTCGAGCAGCCGGGCCCGGGCGCCGGTGGCCTGCCCGGCCAGCCGGTCGCGCTCCCGGGCGGCGTCCAGCCTGCGCCCGGCGGGGGCCACCTCGCCCTCCAGGCGGGCGGCCCGGGTGGCCGCCTCCTGGGCGCGCTCGACGCGCTGCCGGTGGTGGGCGTGCCGGGCCTCCCGGCCGGCGAGCCAGTCGGCGGCCTCGGTGAGAGCGTCCTCGTCGGAGCGGGCCTCGTGGTCCAGGTCGGCGAGTTCGGCGGCGATCTCGGCGGCGCGCTGTTCTGCGCGGCGGGCGGCCGAGAGCGAGCCGAGGTCCTCGCGGTGGGTCCGCTCCAGGGCGGCGAGCTCGGCCGCGGCGGCGCTCCGGTGGTCGGCGGGGAGCCGGTCGCGGGCGTGTGCTTCGGCGCCGGCGGCCGCGCGGTGCGCGCGCCCGGCCTCCTCGTACAGCTCCAGGGCGGGGACGACGGACTCGGCGGCGTGCGCCCGCTCCAGGCGCTCGCGCAGCCGCTCGGCCTCGGCCGCGCGCTCCTCGAAGGCGGCGGCGCGCTGCCGGGCCGCGGCGTGCCTGCGCTGGAGTCCGGCCAGTTCGCGGGTGGCGTCGGCGTGGTGCTGGGCGGCGCGGTGGGCGGCCTCGGCGGTGCGCACGGCGACGGCCGCGGCGTCCCGCCGCTCCCGGGCGCCGGAGCGGGCCAGCGCCGCCCAGGCCAGCACGGCCTCGGCCAGCCCGGCGTCACCGGGGGCCGGGGTCGCTCCGCCGGGAGGTGCCGTACGGGAGGAGGCGCGCTGCCCGGGCACGGCGACGAGGGCGGGCAGGGACGGGTCGGCGACGGCCTGCTGCATCCGGTGAACGAGGGCCAGGAGCTGCTCGTCGCCGCTGGTGACCTGCTTCTCGGCGGCCCGGCGCAGCTCGGCGAGGCGGTCCTCGACGGCGGCGAAGCGGCTGGTGTCGAAGAGCTTGCCGAGCAGCTTGCCGCGGGCGGTGTCCTCGGCGCGCAGGAAGCGCGCGAAGTCGCCCTGCGGCAACAGCACGACCTGGCAGAACTGCTCACGGCTCATGCCGAGCAGCTGGGTGATCTCCTCGCCGATCTCCTGGTGGGAGCGGCTGAGGCCCTGCCACCGGCCGTCGTCGGTGCGCTCGCGCAGCGTGCTGTGGGCCTTCTCCCGGGTGTGGCCGGCGCCCCGTTTCTTGGGGCGGAGCTGCTCGGGCCGCCGGGTGATCTCCAGCCGGCGGCCGCCGACGGTGAGGTCGAGGGTCACCTCGGTGAGGGTGCCCGGGTCGGCGTGATCGCTGCGCAGGGTCAGGCCGCTGCCCTGGCGGGCGCCGGGCACCCCGCCGTAGAGGGCGTAGCAGACCGCGTCGAGGACGGAGGTCTTCCCGGCGCCGGTGGGGCCGTGCAGCAGGAAGAGCCCGGCGGAGGACAGGGCGTCGAAGTCGATGTCCTGGGAGCCGCCGAAGGGCCCGAAGGCGTGGAGGGAGAGCCGGTGCAGCCTCATCGGGCCTCCTCGCCGAGGGCCGCGGCCAGCCGTACGGCGTCGATGGCGCCGGTCAGCACGGTGCTCTCGGCGTCGTCGGCCCCCCGGCCGCCGCGCACATGGGCGACGAAGTCCTCGGCGATCTGGTGGTCGGTGCGGCCCCGGAGCCGCTGGGCGTAGGAGGCGTGGGGGTCCTCGGGGGCCCGGTCGGGTTCGAGGACGAGGCTGACCACGTGCGGGAAGCGCCGGGCGAGGCGGGCCATGGGCTCCTCGGGGCGGTGCGGGTCGGTGAGGGTGGCCTCGACCCACGCCTGCTCGTGCTTCTCGAGCCGCGGGTCGCCCAGCAGCTCGTCGAGGCGGCCGCGGATCCGGGCGAGCGGGCGCGGCACGGGGCAGTCCAGCCGCTCGGCGGTCAGGGCGCCGCCGGCGCCGAGATCGACGAGCCACATGGTCTTGCGGTGGTCGGCCTCGGAGAAGGAGTACGCCAGCGGCGAGCCGGAGTAGCGGACGCGCTCGGTGATGGTCTGACAGCCGTGGAGGTGGCCGAGGGCGGCGTAGTCGACGCCGTCGAAGGTCTCCGGGGAGACGGAGGCGACGCCGCCCACGGTGATGTCGCGCTCGCTGTCGCTGCCCGCGCCGCCCGTGACGAAGGCGTGCGCGAGGATGACGGACCGGGTCCCTGCGGGCCGCGTGGCGAGGTCGGCGCGGACCCGGTCCATGGCGGCCCGCAGCACGGCCTGGTGACCGCCGCGGGGGGCGCCGAGCTCCTCGCGCACGAGGGCGGGCTCCAGGTAGGGCAGGCCGTAGAAGGCGACGTCGCCGTGCGCGTCGGTGAGCAGGACGGGGGTGCCGCAGCCCGCCGGGTCGGTGCGCAGGTGTATGCCCGCCCGCTCGATGAGCCCGGCGCCGACGCCCAGGCGGCGGGGCGAGTCGTGGTTGCCGGAGATCATCACGGTGGGCACCCCGGCGTCGGCGAGCCGGTGCAGCGCCTCGTCGAACAGCTCGACGGCGGCGAGCGGTGGCACCGCCCGGTCGTAGACGTCCCCGGAGACGAGCACCACGTCGGCCTCGTGCTCGTGGACCGCGCTCACGAGGTGGTCGATGAACTGCCGCTGGGCCTTCAGCAGGCCGATGCGGTGGAAGGAGCGCCCGAGGTGCCAGTCGGAGGTGTGCAGCATTCTCATGTCGCGGCTCCGACCTCCATGTCTTTCGATCCTCCGGCTCTGCTCCGGCCCCGCGCGCCTGCTCGAGGGGACCGGCGGCCATTTTCGCACCCGGGTACGACATCTCTATCCGATGCGGGAGGCGCCCGGAGGGCGGAGCCGGATTTTCCGGCGACAAATGCCAAAAGCCTGAGCCACAGCCGCACGATCGGTTACCTTCCGTCGCAACGGACACGCCACCGGTAATCGCCCACGGGCAGGAGAGGAATGTGTGACCGTGCCGTGCAGCCGCCAGTTTCGACCGATCCCATGATGAGGCGCACTTTGAGGCAGTTCGCCGGAAGGAGGCAGTCGATGACCGCAGCACCACCCGAAGTGCTCGCCGAGCTCCAGGAGTTACGGATCCGGGTACCCCATCTGACCGGTTCGATGGTGGCGAGCACGGACGGGCTGGTGATAGCGCACCTTCTCTCCCACGCGGAGCCCGACGGCATGGCCGCGCTGACCGCCGCGGCCCTCGGGGTGGGCGCCCGGCTGACGGACGCCGTGGGCCACGGCGGCTTCCGCGAGCTGCTGGTCAGCGGCGAATTCGGCTATGTGGCCACCTACGCGGCCGGTACGTCGAGCGTGCTGACGCTGCTGGCCGCCGCCGACGCCAATGTGGGCCGGCTGAATCTGGAGGCCCGCCGGTCCTGCCCCCGGATAGCCGCTCTGCTCGACGCGTCGCCCGCGCACCGGCGACAGGTGTGAGCGGGCGCAGGCGCCCCGCACCGAGACCTCGGAACCCGAAACCCATCACCATCACCGACACCGAAAGCGGATCAGTCATGGCGAACACGGAAATGGCACTCAAGGACGCGATGGGCTCGATCGAGGGGGCCCTCGGCGTGGCCCTCGTCGATTACGGCAGCGGCATGGCGCTCGGTACCCTCGGCGGGTCCCAGTCGCTCGACCTCAACGTCGCCGCCGCGGCGAACACGGATGTCGTACGGGCCAAGCTCCGCGCCATGGAAATGCTCAGCCTCCAGGACCGGATCGAGGACATCCTCATCACGCTCGGCTCCCAGTACCACCTGATCCGGCTGCTGACCGGGCGCGGCGGCAACGGCCTCTTCCTCTACCTCGTCCTCGATGCCCAGCGGGCGAATCTCGCCATGGCCCGGCACCAGCTGAAGCGGATAGAGGCGGAGCTGGAGGTCTGAGCCTTCAGGGCGCGGTCACCGGCTCCCGGTCCGCCGCGAGCCGCTCGTCCAGATAGGCGGTCAGCTTCGCCGCGAAACCGGCCGGGTCCTCGCCGGGCGCGCCGTGCCCGGCGTCGATCTCCGCGTAGCGCGCCCGGGCGATGCCCGCCACCAGCGCCTCCTGCTGTTCGGGGCCGATCACCCGGTCGTGGGAGCTGGCCAGCACCAGCGTGGGGGCGGTGATCCGGCCGAGCAGGGGGCGCAGGTCGACCGTGAGGTCGACCTCGGTCTGCCGGGCCGCGCCCGCCCCGATCATCCCGGCGAACACGCGGACGAACTCCTCGTGGGCCGGGGTGTCGACGCGTTCCCAGTAGCGGGGGCCGAAGGCCAGCAGCGGGACGGCCCGGGCGAACAGGGCCGTCCCGTGCTCCGCGTCCACGCGCAGCATCTCCAGCCAGGAGCGGAATTCGGCCGCCATCCGGACGTCGGTGCGCACCCATCCCGCGTGCAGCGCGAGGGAGCGGACGCGCTCGGGGCGGGTGCCCGCCACGTGGGTCGCGACGGCCGAGCCGAGCGAGTGGCCGACCAGGTGGAAGGAGTCGAGCCCGGCGTGGTCGGCCGCCGCGAGCACCTCGTCGGCGAGATCGGCGAGGGTGACCGGGCCGCCGTGGTCGGTGGTGCCGCCCGACCCCGAGAGGTCGGGGGCCACCACCGTGAACCGGTCGGCGACCGCCTCGGTCAGCGGCACCCACTGCT
Organism: Streptoverticillium olivoreticuli subsp. olivoreticuli; assembly: GCF_003391135.1. Lineage (GTDB taxonomy): Bacteria > Actinomycetota > Actinomycetes > Streptomycetales > Streptomycetaceae > Streptomyces > Streptomyces blastmyceticus. The sequence goes on from NZ_CP031455.1 coordinate 2,129,160, forward strand.
CGCGGGTGGCCGCGGTGCCGTGCACGAGCACGAGCCCCGGGCCGGTCCCGGTGACGTCGTACTCGACGGTGGCCGTGCCGCCGCTGATCGGCAGGGTGGTCCTGGGCATCGGTGTTCCTCTTTCCTCGGTGTTCCTTCGGGGACGCTCCCCACTTCACCGCGATCAGCGCCGTCGGCCAACAGGCGAACCGCGCTTACACTCATCGCGGATGCTGATCAATGGGGTGGGCATGGAGATACGGCAGTTGCGCTACTTCCTGACCGTGGCGGAAGAGCTGCACTTCGGCCGGGCCGCGGAGCGGCTGCACATCGTGCAGTCGGCCGTCAGCCAGCAGGTGCGCAGGCTGGAGCGGGAGCTCGGGGTGGAGCTGTTCGACCGCACCACCCGGGCCGTGCGGCTGACCGAGGCGGGCCGGCGGCTGCTGCCCCACGCCAGGGAGGTGCTGGCCGCGCAGGCGCGGGCGCGGGAGGCGATCGACGAGCTGCGGTCCGAGCGGGCCACCACGCTGCGGCTGGGCACCAGCTCCGGGCTCGGCACCCGGCTGGAGGCGATCCTCGCCGAGTTCGCCGGGCTCGCCCCGCACGCCCAGCTCGAACTGGTCACGGCGGCCACCGACGACCGGCTCAAGCGGGTGCGCTCCGGTGAGCTGGACGCGACACTGCTGCGGGGCGAAAGGGACGTACCGGAGCTGGAGTTGCTGCCGCTCTGGGAGGACGCCCTCATGGTCGCGCTGCCCGCCCGCCACGACCTCGCCGTGCGCGGCACCATCGACATGGCCGACCTCGCCGGGCTGCCCCTGCGGCTGGCCGGTCACGCCAGGAACCCCGCGCTGTACGAGCTGGTCACGCGCTCCTGCCGGGAGGCCAGGTTCGAACCGGTCCTCGGCCCCGAGTTCACCACCGATCAGGACACCCTGGCCACCATCGGCTACGGCAAGCCGTCGTGGACGGTCTACTACGCCCCCTACGCCCGCCAACTGACCGTGCCTGGCGTGGTCTTCCGCCCCCTGCGCAACCCCGCCCCCTCGATGCCGACCTACCTCGCGGTGCGTCCCGACCCTCCCCGCGCCGAGCTGCGGGCCCTGATCGAGGCCTGCCACGTCCGGCGGCCCGTTCCGTCCTGACGCCGTACGCGCGGGAGGACCACCCCCGTTCGGCCGACCCCGTGACGGCCGGACCCGATGGGCGTAACCGGGCGCGCGCCCGCCGGACGGCACTGCCAGGATCCGGACTATGCGACTCATACGCTCCGTACGCACGCCCCCGGCGGCAGGCCGACGTCCCGTCACCCATCTGCTGACCGCGTTTGTGCTCCTCACCGGCGCCACCGCCTGTTCCACCCTGGGCGGCCCGCCCATCGAGGCCCACGACGACGCGCACGCGCAAGCCGGTCAGGTCCAGGCGCAGCTGCTGACGCGGGAAGAGCGGATGGCGGCCGCCAAGAAGTGGGGGCTGGACCAGCCGCCGCTCGTGGCACCGCCCCCGCCCAAGGTCAAACCCCAGCTGACCACGCCCGACTGGGCGGACCAGGGCCCCGGGCTGATCCCCGTCTTCGCCAGCGTGCCGACCACCGAGAAGGTCGTCTTCCTGACGATCGACGACGGGGCGGCGAAGGACCACTCGTTCCTGCAGATGCTGCGGGACCTCGACGTCCCGGTCACCGCGTTCCTCACCGACGAGTCCGCCGCGGACGACTACGGCTACTTCCGCGACCTGCACGCGCAGGGCGCGTCCATCCAGAACCACACGCTGCACCACCCGCAGATGATCACGATCTCCGAGGACGAGCAGCGCGCGGAGGTCTGCGGCCAGCAGGACATCCTCCAGAACGAGATCGGCGTCCGCCCGTGGCTGTTCCGGCCGCCCTTCGGCGACTTCGACGCCGGGACCCTCGCCGTCGCCGAGGAGTGCGGCGCGCGTGCCGCGCCGCTGTGGAACGAGGAGGCGTTCCCGGACCGGATCGACTTCCGGGAGGACGACCCGCAGTTCCACCCCGGCGACATCATCCTCACGCACTTCAACGGCCCCCAGGCGTGGAACGCCACCATGCCGGACATGCTGCGCACGGTGCTGCGCAAGGCCACGGAGCAGGGCTACGCGCTGGCGCGGCTGGAGGACTACATCTGACCCGGCGGGCCGGCGAGGTCAGGCGTCCCCGTACGCCTCGCCGCCGAGCTCCAGGCCCGCCGTGCCCGCGGTGGAGTCGGCCAGCCAGGCCCTGAAGCCCTCGACCTCGGCCTCGGGCAGGCCGACCTCGATGCGGACGTCGGCGCCGTAGCGCACCTCGCGCACGGCCCGGCCGGTGGCCCGCAGGTCGTTCTCCAGCTTCCCGGCCCGCTGGTGGTCGACGGTGACGGTGGCCAGCCGGAAGCGCTGCCGGGTCACCGTGCCGAGGACGTCGAGCGCCTCGCCGACGACGCCTCCGTACGCCCGGATCAGCCCGCCCGCGCCGAGCTTGACGCCGCCGAAGTAGCGGGTGACGACGGCGACCACGTACCGGACCTCGCGGCGCACGAGCATCTGGAGCATGGGGACGCCCGCCGTGCCGCCCGGCTCCCCGTCGTCGCTCGCCTTCTGGACGGAGCCGTCGGCGCCGAGGACGTACGCGAAGCAGTGGTGGCGGGCGGTGGGGTGCTCCTTGCGGATGCGCGCGATGAAAGCCTGGGCCTCCTCCTCGGTCGCGGCGGGCGCGAGCGCGCAGAGGAAGCGCGACTTGTTGATCTCGATCTCGTGCACGCCTTCGCGCGTCACTGTCCGGTACTGGTCCTGCATCCCGCCACCCTATGCGCAGTTCGGGAATGGTCCGGCGGGGATGCTCGTTGAGCGGGCATGTATGCAGAGGCGGGGATCATCCGCAGGATCATCGAGGAGACCGGCGACACATGGGCGGTCGTCGGTCTGTCGTCCAACGAGGGCCGGGCGGCGTACGGCGTCGCCGAGGTGTTGCAGCGTCACGGCAAGCGCATCGTGCCCGTCCATCCCAGAGCCGAGACGGTCCACGGGGAGAAGGGGTACGCGTCGCTCGCGGAGATCCCCTTTACCGTCGACGTGGTGGACGTCTTCGTCAACAGCGACCTCGCGGGCGGCGTCGCGGACGAGGCGGTCGCGATCGGCGCGAAGGCGGTGTGGTTCCAGCTGGGCGTCGTCGACGAGGGGGCGTACGAGCGGACCCGTGCGGCCGGTCTTTCGATGGTGATGGACCGCTGCCCGGCGATCGAGATCCCCCGCCTGCGCTGACCGGGGGCCGGGCCCTTCTCAGTCGGTGGTCTCCGCGAGCCGCCGCAGCAGCGGCCCCACCTCGACGAGCCGACGGATCTCGTCGGGGCGCAGCGAGGCGAGGCGCCTGGCGAGCACCTCGGCCTCGCCGCGCGCGAGACCGGCCAGCGCGGCGACGCCGTGTTCGGTGAGCGTGACCCGGCAGGCGCGGCCGTCCGTCGGGTCGGGCTCGCGGCGGATCAGGCCCGACGCCTCCATCCCGAGGACGGCCGAGGTGGCGGTCGGCTGGGAGCAGGGCACCCAGGCGGCGATCTCGCCGATCCGGGAGGGGCCCTTCTGGGCCAGCAGGGCCAGGACGGCGACGTGCGTCAGCTGGAGGCTGCCCGCCGTGGAGGCCTTGCGCAGGCTGCGGGTGAGCCGGTGCAGGGAGATCACCAGTTGCAGTGCCTCGTCGTCACCGATCGTCATGGCTCAAGCCCATCGCACCGTGCGGTCCAGGTCAGGGGAGCATGATAGTGGGCGAGTACATGTCCAACCACAGAGCCAGGTCCAGGGTCCTTTCGAGGCCGTGCCGGGACGCCTGGGTGATCTGGGGCGAGTCGTGGTCCGCCGCCCGCCGCAGCCAGTCGCGGTCGACGATGTCGAAGACGGTGTGCGAGGGCCGTGACAGCAGGTCCTTGGCCTGGCGCTGGAGGGCGACGGCGTACTCCGGGTCCTGGGTCGAGGGGTAGGGGCTCTTGACCCGGTCGTAGACCGACTGCGGCAGGACGTCCGCGGTGGCCTCCCGCAGCAGGCTCTTCTCGCGTCCGTCGAAGGACTTCAGCGACCACGGCGTGTTGTAGACGTACTCGACGAGCCGGTGGTCGCAGAAGGGCACGCGCACCTCCAGCCCGACGGCCATGCTCGCGCGGTCCTTGCGGTCGAGGAGGATCCGCACGAAGCGCGTGAGGTGGAGGTAGCAGATCTTGCGCATGCGGAACTCGAAGTCGCTCTCCCCGTCGAGGCGTTCGACGTCCTTGACCGCGGCGTCGTAGCCGTCCTGGACGTAGGAGTCCAGGTCGAGGGCGCCTGCGACGCGGGCGGTCAGGATGTTGTTGTCGTCACCGAAGTCCCGCGCGTGGCGGACGAGCCAGGGGAAGGTGTCGGCCCGGCGGGCCTCCTCGTCGAAGAACTGCTTGTAGCCGCCGAAGACCTCGTCGGCGGACTCGCCGGAGAGGGCGACCGTGGAGTGCTTGCGGATCTCCTTGAACAGGAGGTAGAGGGAGGAGTCCATGTCTCCGAAGCCCACCGGGATGTCCCGCGCCCGGATCACCTTGGCGCGCACCTCGGGGTCGGCCAGGGCGGTGGAGTCCAGCACGATGTCCTGGTGGTCGGTGCCGGCGAGGCGGGCCACGTCGTGCACGTACGGCGTGTCGGGGGTGGCGCGCAGGTCGTCCGCCACGAAGTTCTCGGTCCGGCCGACGAAGTCGACGGCGAAGCTGCGCACCGTCTCGCCCACCTCGCCCAGTTGACGGGCCGCCAGCGCGGTCATGGCCGAGGAGTCGAGACCGCCGGACAGCAGGGTGCAGCGCGGCACGTCGGCGACGAGCTGACGGCGGACGATGTCGTCGAGCAGCGTGCGCACGTGCGCGATCGAGGTGTCCTTGTCGTGCGGGTGGGGACGAGTCCGCAGCGCCCAGTAGACGTGGGTGCGCAGGCCGTTGCGGTCGACGGTGACCACGGTGCCGGGCTCGACCTCGTGCATGCCCTCCCAGACGGCGTGGCCGGGCGTCTTGATGAACGAGAACAGCTCGCGGAGCCCCGAGAGGCCGACCTTCCGCTCGGCGAGCGGGTTGGCGAGGATCGCCTTCGGCTCGGAGCCGAACAGCACGCCGTCGGAGGTGGGGTGGTAGTAGAACGGCTTGATGCCCATGCGGTCGCGGACCATGACCAGCCGCTGGGCCCGGTCGTCCCAGATCGCGAACGCGGCCATGCCGTTGAGGCGTTCGGCGACGGCCTCGCCCCATTCGAGATATCCGCGCAGGACGACCTCGGTGTCGGAGTCGGTCGTGAAGCGGTGGCCCCTGGAGGTCAACTCCGCCCGCAGTTCGGTGAAGTTGTACGCCTCGCCGGAGTAGACGAGGACGACCTCGCCGCCGTCCGCCCTGCGGGCGGTCATCGGCTGCCGCCCCCCGGCCAGGTCGATGATCGCGAGGCGGCGGTGGCCGAGCGCCGCGGGCCCCTTCACCCAGGTGCCGCGGTCGTCGGGCCCGCGGCAGGACATCGTCTCGGTCATCGCGTCCACGGTCTCCTGTTCGGAGCGCAGATCACGGTCGAAGGAAATCCAGCCGGTGATGCCACACATGCCATGCCCTCCTGATCCGACGCGGGACCGCCGGACGCCGTGAGCGGGCGCGATGAGGCGCGGCGGCACGGCGACCCCCGCATGTCTGTTGTATCGAGCACCTATATAAATCGTCCGCCTCGGGTGCGGCCCCGTCAACCTCGCCGTAACACGCCCGTAGCCGCGCCGCGCGCCGCCACGACCCGGACGGGCACGAGCGGAGCCGACCCTGAACTGCGGCTTTGCGGTATGCCTCGGTCCGCTTCGGCGGCCGGAGTTGGTCCGCGCGATGCGCGGGCGTGGGAGAGGTTTTACCTGAGGGGTCACCCGGGCCCCGCCGGGGGCCGTCAGTGGGCGGGGGCGACCGCCACCGCCATCGTCATCGTGACGTCTTCCGTGCCGTCGTTGCGGTAGGTGTGCGGGACACCGCCGTCGAAGGTCGCGGATGTCCCCGCGGGCACGGCGTACTCCTCGCCGTCCACGACGAGCGTGAGATCGCCGGACGTCACCGTGAGCAGCTCGACCGTGCCGGGCGGGTGGGGGTCGGAGTCGTTGCTGTCGCCGGGGGCGATGCGCCAGTCCCACAGCTCCAGCGGCCCCCGCCCCTGCGCGCCGACGAGCAGCGTGGTGTGACTGCCCGCCTCCGTCGACCACATGCGCACGGCCTCGCCCCCGGGCACGAGCCGGACCCGCGCGCCGCGCTCCTGGTCCAGGAGGGTGGTGATGCTGACGCCGAGCGCGTCGGCGAGCTTGACGGTCGTCCCGACGCTGGGATTGGTGCGGGCCTGCTCGATCTGGATGATCATGCCGCGACTGACCCCGGAACGGGCCGCCAGGGCGTCGAGGGTGAAGTTGCGCTCGCCGCGCCAGCGCTTGAGGTTGCGGGCGAGCGACTGGGTGAGCTGATCGAGGTCCGTCACGGTCTTCAGTCTTTCCCTCGGGCTCTTCGGTGCAACATTTTATTGGCACGGTCTAATGAATTGCACTACGGTGCGCTGTACCGCACTGTTCAGCACACTGTACTGCGAGGTTTCTCCGATGACAGCGGTCTTCGCCCTGACCACCAGCCTCCTGTGGGGTCTGGCCGATTTCGGCGGCGGGCTGCTCACCCGTCGCATCCCCGCCCTGACGGTGGTGCTGGTCTCCCAGCTGCTGGCCGTCGGCGTGCTGGGCACCATCGTCGTCGCCACCGGCGGCTGGACCGAGGCCGGACCCCGGCTGTGGTTCGCGGCCGCCGCCGGCCTCATCGGCCCGGCCGCGATGCTCTGCTTCTACCGCGCGCTGGCCCTCGGCCCGATGGGCGTCGTCGCACCGCTGGGCGCACTCGGCGGGGTCGCGGTGCCGGTCGGCGTCGGCATCGCCGCCGGGGAGCGGCCCGGACTCCTCCAGTTCGCCGGGATCCTCGTCGCCGTCGCCGGCGTCGTCCTCGCCAGCGGACCGGCACGCGGCGGCGCACCCATCCAGCGGCAGACGCTGGTGCACACGGTGTGCGCGGCCTTCGGGTTCGGCGCGGTGATGGCCCTGATCGCCGAGGCGTCGACCACCCTGACCGGGCTCTTCCTCGCCCTCTTCGTCCAGCGCGTGTGCAACGTGCTCGTCGGCGGCACCGCACTGTGGGTGTCCGTACGACGCGGCGGCCGGGCCCTGCCGCAGGACGGCGGCGCGGGCGCCGTACGGGCCGCGCTGCCCGCACTCGCCTTCGTCGGACTCGCGGACGTCGCGGCGAACGGCACGTACAACCTCGCCGCGAACAGCGGGCCGGTGACCGTGGCCGCCGTCCTCGCCTCGCTCTATCCGGTGGTGACCGCGCTGGCCGCGCGGGGTGTTCTCAGCGAGCGGCTGCGCTCGATGCAGGCCGCTGGCGCGGGGCTGGCGTTGGTGGGAACGGTGCTTTTGGCTGCGGGCTGAGCCGTGTTCCGCCTGCGGCGGGCTTTTTCCCCAGCCCCGCCCCTTCCCGAAACCGGGGGAAACCCCCGGACCCCCGAAGCGGCTGCGCCGCTTGTCCTCAGTCGCTTCAGGGGGTCCCGGGGCCCGGGTCTTCCAGGGCCAGGAGTTGTTCCGGGGTCACCCCGTCGGGGATCGGCACCGGCGTCGGCGTGCGCAGCGGCGGTGTCCAGCCCGTCTCCGGCTCCCAGCGCCGTACGACCTTCGCGGGCGTGCCCGCCACCACGCAGTGGTCCGGCACCTCGCCGCGGACCACCGCGCCGGCCGCGACGACGACGTTCCGGCCGAGCCGCGCGCCCGGCAGGATCACCGCGCCCGTCCCGAGCCAGCTGCCCGAGCCGATCGTGACGGGCGCGCTGCGCGGCCACTGCCTGCCTATGGGCTGGTCGGGGTCGTCGTAGGAGTGGTTGTCGCTGGTGACGTAGACGTACGGGCCGCAGAACACGTCGTCGCCGAAGGTCACCCGCCGGGACGCGACCACATGGCTGCCCCGGCCGAGGACCACGCCGTTGCCCAGGCTCAGCACGGGTTCGGGGCCGAGGTCGAGGCCGGGCATCATGCCCGCGGTGAGGGTGACCTGCTCGCCGATGATGCAGTGGTCCCCCAGCTCGATCCACTGCTCGCCGAACACCGTGCCCAGGGGGAACGCCAGCCGGGTGGCGGGCCCGATGCGGGCGAAGCGGTACGGGCCGGGGTGTTCGGCGGTGACCGCGCCGGCCCGCTGGACCCAGCGCCAGCCGTGGTGGACCGCGCGGGACGCGGCGCGACGCCCCCAGGCCCGGAGAGCCTCGGGGGCGTCGAATGAGAACGTGTTCCGGTTCTTCGGCACCCGCTCACCGTACTCAGCCGGGTCCGTCCCGGCCGAGGCGGTGCGCTGTGATCTTCCCCCTACCCGCCGTCGGCGGCCCCCCGCAGGGCCCGCCTGACCTCCTCGGCCAGGAGCTGCGTGTAGTCGCGCGCCCAGCGCTCCACCGTCGTCCGGTCCCACAGGTCGGTGGCGTATTCGACGAATCCGGTGAGGGCGTCCCCGGCGGGCACCAGCCCGAGGCTGAATTCCGCGCGGGAGCCGGACGGGGCGAGATCCTCCACGGCCGTCGTCACGCCAGGCAGCTCGATGTCCGTCTCCAGCGAGTTCTGGTAGGCGAAGCCGAGCGGCAGCCGGGCCGACATGTCGACGCCGAGCCGCTCGCGCACGGCCTCGGCGATCCTCGCGGGCGGCAGGACGTGGTCGATGCCCTGGATCGCGGTCCGCGCGACCTGGTCCACGAGGTCGGTGAAGGCGGGGCTCCGGTCGGTGCGGACCCGCAGCCCGAAGGGCAGGGTCGTGCAGGCCACCAGCGCCTCGAACTCGTGGCGCCCGCGATTGGCGTACGGCACGGCGAAGAGGACGTCCGGGCGGCCGGACTTCCCCGCGAACAGCAGGGCCGCGGCGGCCGCCGTGACCGCGAACGGGGTGGTGCCCCGGCCGGCGGCCAGCACCTCGACGTCCGCCCGGGTGCGTGCGGGCACGGTGAACGTCACCACCGCGCCCCGCCCGCTCGGCACCCGTGGCCGCGGCCGGTCGAGCGGCAGGTCGTGCCGCAGGGGCGCGCCGTCGAACTCGCGCAGCCAGTACGCCAGCTCGCGCCCGTCGTCCGGCTCCCGGGCGTGGTCGAGCTGCCTGCGGGCGTACGCGGCGGGCTGCGGCGGCTGCGGCAGCGCGTCGGGGACGCCCGTCACGGCGGCCGTGTAGAGGGCGGCGAATTCCTTCAGCAGGACGCTGACCGCCCATCCGTCGCACATGGAGTGGTGCAGGACCCAGAGCAGCACCCAGCTCGTCCCGCCGGTGCGCAGCAGCCGGAAGACCGGTGCGACACCGGCCGCGGGGTCGAAGGGGGTGTTCGCGACCTGCCCGCTGATGCGCTCCACCTCGGCGGCGCGCGCCTCGGGGGCGTACGGCGTGAGGTCCTCGACCGGCAGTTCCACCGGCCGGGGCGGCAGCACCTCCTGCCACCACTGACCGGCGTCCTTGGCGTAGCGGGTCCGCAGTCCGTCGTGGCGCCCGACGAGCCGGGTGAGCGCGGTGCGCAGGGCGGATGCGTCCAGGGTGCCGGTGAGGGCGATCCGCAGGGCGACGTTGAACACCTGGGGCAGGGCGTGCTGTTCGTGGGCGGTCAGGTAGCCGGTCTGCTGGGGCGTGACCGGTGCCCGCTCCCCCGCGTGCGGGTGCGCCCCGGCCAGCCGGGCGGCCATGGCCCGGACCGTCGGCTCCTGGTAGAAGCGGGCCATGGGGTAGTCCGTGCCGAATTCCGTGCGGACCCGGTTGAGCAGCCGGATCGCGGTGATCGAGTGGCCGCCGAGGTCGAAGAACGAGGCGTCGGGCCGGACGGCGTCCGCGTCGGTGCCGAACTGGGCGGCCCACAGGGCCCGCAGGCGCCGCTCGACGCCGGGGAGCGGATCGGCGGCGGGCGGATCGGCATCCGGTCCGGCGGGCGGGATCGCGGCCTCGTGCGCCGGGGCCCGGGTCACGATGTCGGCCTGGGGCAGCGCCGCCCGGTCCAGCTTGCCGTTGGCCGTGTACGGCAGGGCGGCCAGGACCGCCCACTCCCGCGGTACGAGGTATTCCGGCAGTCGTGCGGCGAGTTCGTCCGCCATGAGGTCGGCGAACGCCCGCCGGTCGGCGGCGGTGTCCCCGACCGGGTCGGCGGGCACGGCGTAGGCGGCGAGCCGGGCCTCGCCCCCGCCGTCGCGCCGGGCGAGCACGGCCGCGTCCCGTACGCCGTCGAGTCCTTCGAGCGTGCGGGCGGTCTCCTCCGGTTCGACCCGGAAACCGCGGATCTTCACCTGCTCGTCGGTCCGGCCGCGGAACTCCAGGCGCCCGTCCTCGGTCCACCGGACGAGGTCGCCCGTGCGGTACGCCCGGCCGGCCACCGGGTCCTGCCGGAAGTGCTCCCGCGTCGCGTCGGGCCTGCCCAGATAGCCACGGGCCACGCCGGCACCGGCGACGTACAACTCCCCCACCGCGCCGACCGGAACGGCGTCGCCCGCCGCGTCGAGCACCCGCAGGCGGACGTTGTCGACAGGGCGGCCGATCGCGATCGCGCCGTGGCCGTCCGGTGCGACCGTCTCGGCCGTGCACAGCACGGTGGCCTCGGTCGGTCCGTAGATGTTGAGCGTCTCGTACGGCGCGCCGGGGTGCGGGCGGGTGCGCAGGACGTCGCCGCCGATCAGCAGGTGGCGCAGCGGGGGCTGGTCGTCCGGGGCGAGCTCCAGGACGGTCTCGCCGAGGGCGGTGGGCAGGACGGAGAACGTGACGTTCCGCGCCCGGTACCAACGGGCCAGGGCCAGGGGGTCCTTGCGTACGGCGTCGTCCTCGGCGATGGCGAGGGAGGCGCCCGCGGTGAGCGCGGGCCAGATCTCCAGGACCGAGGCGTCGAAGCTCTGGCTGCAGACGACGGCGGCGCGGTCGGCCGCGGTGAAACCGAAGCGTCGGTGGTGCCACTGGCAGAGGTTCAGGACGGCGCTGTGGGGCACGGCGACGCCCTTGGGGCTGCCGGTGCTGCCGGAGGTGTGGATGACGTAGCACAGTGACTCGCGGCCGACGGCGGCCGGAGCGGTGGTGGTGGCCGGGGCCGCGTCGGGGGCGAGGACGGGCAGGCCGTCGGGCAGGTCCGGCAGGGCGGTGCCGGACGGGGTGGCGATCAGGGCGCGGGGCCCGCACTCCGCGATCACCGCCGAGGCCCGCGCCCGGCCGAGGGCGGGGTCGAGCGGGAGGTAGGCGTGACCGCTCTTGAGGACGGCGAGCATGGCGACGACGAGTTCCGGGGAGCGCGGCAGCCAGAGGGCGACCGTGCCGTCGGGGCCCGCGGGGCCGGTGCGCTCCGTGATCGCGGCGGCCAGCCGTTCGGCGCGCGCGTCCAGTTCGCGGTAGGTCAGCGCGACATCGCCGCAGAGCACGGCGGTGCGGTCGGGTGCCGCGGCCGCCTGCCGGGCGACGAGCTCGTGGACGGTCGTGCCGTCGAGGGGCCGGACGGGGCCGCGCTCCCACGGCCGCGGTACGGCGTCGCCGTGCGCGGTCGGCGCGGCGAGCCGGGACAGCGGGGTCCCGGGCGCCTCGACGGCCGCCGCGAGGAGTTCGCGGAAGGTCGCGAAGAAGCCGTCGACGGTCTCCGCGTCGAAGAGGTCGGTGTTGTACTCCAGGTGACAGCGGATGCCCTCCGCCTGGTCCGTGAAGTAGACGGCGAGGTCGGTGAGGGCCTTGTCCGGGCCCTCCTCCAGCGGAGTGGCCCGGATGCCGGGCAGGTCGAAGCGGAACGGCTCGCTGCGCTCGAACTCGGCGAGCACCTGGAAGACCGGCGTGCGGTCGGTGGCGCGGGGCGGGGCGAGCTCGCGGACCACCGTCTCGAACGGCACGTCGGCGTGGTCGTACGCGTCCAGGGCCACGGTCCGCACCCGGTCCAGCAGGGTGGTGAAGGCCGGGTCGCCGGTGAGGTCGACGCGCAGGGCGAGGGTGTTGACGAAGAATCCGAGCAGGTCCGCGGCGTCCTGCGGCCGGTTCGACATCGGGGTGCCGATGACGATGTCCTCCTGCCCGGTGACGCGGTGCAGCATCGCCGCGTAGCCGGCGAGCAGCGTCATGAAGAGCGTGGCGCGGCGGCCGCGGCTCAGCTCGCGCAGCCGCGCGGACAGGGACGGGTCGAGGGTGCGGAAGACCGCCCGGCCGTTGGACGTCATGGTCTCGGGCCGCGGCCGGTCGGTCGGCAGGTCCAGGACCGGCAGCCCGCCGCCGAGCGCGGCCCGCCAATGGGCCAGGTCCTCCGCCGACTTGGGTCCGTCCTGCTCGGCGAGCTGCTCGCGGGCGTGGTCGGCGTAGCCGCGCGTCAGCGCGGGGAGCCCGGCGGGCGTGCCGTCGCGCTCGGCGCGGTAGAGGGCGGACAGGTCGCGGGCCAGGACGGCGGCGGACGCCGCGTCGACGACGATGTGGTGGAGGGAGAGGACGAGGACGTGCCGGTCCTCGGCCTCCCGCACCAGCCGGGTGACGAACAGGGGCCCGTCGACGAGGTCGAAGCGGCGCGCGCTCTCGGCGGCCAGCACCTCGCGCACGGTGCCGTCCGCGCCGTCGACCAGCGCGAAGTCCGGTTCGCCCGGGGCCCGTACGAACTGCCGTGGCTCGCCGTCGACCTCCCGGAAGACGGTGCGCAGCCCTTCGTGGCGTTCGACGAGTGCGCGCAGGGCCGCGCGCAGGGCGGGCACGTCGAGGGGGCCGTCGAGCCGTACGGCCTTGGTCTCGTTGTAGGCGGTGCGGCCCGGGAGCAGGTGTTCCAGGAACCAGATGCGCTGCTGGCCGGGTGAGAGCGGGGCGGGCGCGGGGGTGGGCGGGGGCGGGGTGTGGCGGTAGCGGCGGCGCAGCGCGTCGACGCGGGTGAGGGAGGCGCGCAGGGCGTCGGGCGCCACCCCGAAGTCCACGAGCGAGACGATCTCGTCGGCGCCCGCCGCGGTGACCTCGTCGACCACGGGCGAGACGGTGTCGACGGTGCCGATGAGGGCGCGCTGGTCGCAGTAGCGGCCGTAGGCGCGGCGGAAGACCGCGTCCAGGTCGTCCTCGCCGAGGGCCTCCGGGTCGACGCGGTGCCCGAGGCTGTCGGTGACGCCGCCGAACAGCGAGAGCGAGGCGCGCATATAGCGCGACAGGGGTGCGTACGCCTCCGCGCGCGCCGTCTCGTGGTCGTCGGCCAGATAGGTGTGCAGCAGGACGGCGACGCGGCCGGTGTCCGGGTCCAGTCCGTGTGCGGCCCGGGTGCGCCGGTAGAGCGCGATGTTCTCCCTGAGCCGGTCGACGGTCTGGGTCATGAGGTTGGTGACGATGCCCAGGTCGTGGCGGGCGGCGAGTTCGTACGAGGCGGGGTTGCCGACCACGGCCGTGTACATCGGCGGAGCGTCCTGGACGGGCCGGGGGAAGAGCCGGACGGCGGCCTCGCCGTCGCCGGTGGTCCGGTTCAGCGCCTCGCCCCGCCAGAGCCGCCGTACCTCCTCCACCTGCTCGTACATCGTCTCCTTGTGGCGGCCGAAGCGGTCGGGGAAGAAGGCGAAGTCGCGGGCGTGCCAGCCGCTCGCCACGCCGATGCCGATCCGGCCCGCGGAGAGGTTGTCGGCCATCGACCACTCCTCGGCGACCCGGATCGGGTCGTGGAGGGGCAGGACGACGGAACCGGCGTTCAGCCGGATGCGCCCGGTCTCCCGGGCGAGGGCCGCGGCGAGGACGGCGGGGTTGGGGAAGAGCCCGCCGAAGGAGTGGAAGTGCCGTTCGGGCATCCACAGCGCGTGGAAGCCGTGTTGGTCGGCGAAGCGCGCGGTTTCGAGGACGAGGTCGTACTTGCCGTGGCGGGGGGCCTCGTCCTGGGGGTAGTCGCCGAAGAAGTAGATGCTGAAGTCGGGGGCGGTCCTCCTGGGTGGCGCCGGGACGGCCGGCGCCACGGGTTCCGTGCGGGTGGCCGCCCGCGCGGCGGCGTTCCAGGGCATGGCGGGGGCGGCCGGTGCGGGCGCGGGCGGCGGCGTGGGCGCGGCCCGCTTCGCGCCCGGGAAGAAGCCCGCCCCGCGGAGCTCCAGCAGCGAGCTCTTGACCGCCTCAGCGACGAATTCGAGGTCGCCGTCCGAGTGGGCCGTGGACAGGAAGAAGTTGCGCCACTCCCAGACGTGGACGCCGCGCAGCATCAGGTGGTGGTAGAGCAGCTCCATGTCGGCGCGGTGGTCGAAGCGGAACTGCGAGCCGAAGTGGCTCATCCGGAGCGGGAATTCCCCCTCCTCGAAGAAGCCGTTGAGCGTGGCCGCGAGCTCGGCCGTCCGCGCGTTGAGCCGCTGCTGGAGAGTGGGGCTGTGCTCCTTGAGGTGGGTGAGGACGGCGCGGGCGGCGACCATCGACACCGGGTGCTGGATGTACGTGCCGCCGAAGAAGGTGGTGTCCGCGGGCGGGTAGCTGTCGTCGCCGTAGCTCCAGTAGCCGCCGTCGACGCCGTCCATGATGTCGGCGCGGCCCGCGATGGCGCCGATCGGGAAGCCGCCGCCGAGCAGCTTCCCGTACGTCGCCAGGTCGGGCGTGACGCCGTAGAGCTCCTGCGCGCCGCGCGGGGCCGGGCGGAAGCCCGTCAGCATCTCGTCGAACATCAACACGATGCCGTGGCGCCGCGTCAGCTCGCGCAGCTTCCGCACGAACTCGACGGGCTGGAGGGACGGGTGGCGGCTCTGCACAGGCTCGACGACGACCACGGCGATCTCGGCGGCGTGCCGCTCGATCGCCTCCAGGCTCGCCTCGGCGCCGTAGTCGAGGACGAGGAGTTCGGCGACGGCGCTGTGCGGGATGCCGCTGGACACGGGCACGGTGACCCGGTCGTCCCCCGGCCCGGAGGAGCGGCCGAGCACGGTGTCGGCGTGCCCGTGGTAGGCGCCGTTGAAGACGACCACCCTGTCCCGGCCGGTGGCGGCGCGGGCCAGGCGGATCGCGGCGGAGTTGGCCTCCGTGCCGGAGTTCGCGAACGCCACCCGCTCCATTCCGGTGAGCTCGGCGAGCAGTTCGGCCGCCTCGCCGGTCTCGGTCGTGCGCGGGCCCAGCTGGATGCCGCGGGACAGGTGTTCACGGACGGCTTCGGTCACGAACTGCGGCTCGTGGCCGAAGAGGAGCACCCCGAAGCCCATGGTGATGTCGACATAGCGGTTGCCGTCGATGTCCTCCAGCCACGAGCCGCTCGCCCGCCGCCCGGCGATGGGGTAGAGCATCTCCTTGGTGCCGCTGCGGAAGCCGACGACGGCCCGGCTGTCGGCGAGGACCCGGCGGTGGCGCTGGGCGATCTCCTTGGAGGTCGGGGTCCGGGCGGTGTAGCGGCGCACGAGATCGTCGAGGTGCTCCTGCTGGGAGCGCGGCGAGGCGCCCTGCACCATCCCGGCGGAGCGCGGCACGCTCACGCGGGGGCCGTGCGGGCGCTGCGGCCCGGCGGGCCGCGCCTCGTCCGGGGCTGCCAGCTGGCCCGCGATGCGCTTGGAGAGTTCGGCCATGGCGGCCAGATCCTGGTCGAGGGCCGCGGAGGCGGCGGCGAGCCCGGTCACGGGGCGACCTTGCCGTTGATCCGGGTGGTGGCGGCAGCGGTCTGGAGCGAGAGCAGCTGCGACAGCTGGGACATCATCTGGAGCTGGATCTGCGCTATCTGGTGCAGCTTCTGGGCAAGGTCCTCCAGCTCGCCGCGGGTGGCGTAGGCGTCTTCGGAGGCGGGCGGTACGGGCTCGTACGTGACGACCGGTACAGGCTCCGGGGCCCGTACCGGCTCGGGGGCATGCTCCGCCGGGCCCGCGGGCGCGTCGCCCGGGGAGAGCGGGAGGCGGCGCACGATGAGCTCCGCGAGCTGCCGCGGTGTGCCGGTCTCCTCGAAGAGTTCGCGCATCGACACCTTGACCCGGTGCTCCTGCTCAAGCTCCCGCAGCACGCTGATCATCTGCAGCGAGTCCGCGCCGAGGTCGAAGAAGGAGGTGTCCCCGGTGATCTCCTCGGGGCCATGGCCGAGATGCCGGGCGGTGAGTGTGACGATGCTCCGCAGGACGCGTTCGACCGCCGCTGCCTCGTGCTGTGCCACTACGGCTCCCTTTCTCGCTGGTGTGCCGGACCGGACAGCCGTCGGCTCCGGTCCCGTCCAGTGGTTCCTGTGCTGGAATCGGTGGCCGGGCAGCGGGATCCTGCGCCCGCCGGTGCCCTCGACCAGCGCCTTCCAGGCGATGTCCGCCCCGGCGCAGTGCAGTTCCGCGACCGCCGACCACAGTGCCGCGAGCCCGGCGCCACGGCGCAGCGTGGGCACGGCGCGTACGCCCGCGAGGGCCCGCCGGGCCAGACCGCTGAGGGTGGTGTGCGGGCCGATCTCGACCAGGGCGTCCAGGCGGTGCGTGCCGAGGGTGCGCAACACCTCGTCGAAGCGCACGGGTTCGCGGGTGTGGCGGACGAGGTGGTCGGCGTCGGGGGTCCAGCCGGGCGGGCGGACGATCCCGTCGAGCCCGCTGACGAAGGGGACCGTCACCGGCCGGAACGGCACGGCGGCGAGCACCGCGCGGAAGGGTTCGAGCACCGGGTCCATCAGGGCGGTGTGGAAGGCGCGTGCCACCGGCAGCCGCTCGCCCCGGATGCCGCGCTCCTCCAGCAGCGCGCTCAGCCGCGGGGCGGCCGCGGCGGGTCCGGCGAGGACGTGGGCGCGCTCGCCGTTGGCCACGGCCGTCTCGACGCCGGGGACCTCGGCGGCCAGCGCGTCCGCGGTCGCGCGGTCGACGGGCACCGCGACCATCACGCCCTCGGCGCAGTGCCGTTGCATGAGGCGGCCGCGCTCGGCGGTGACCCGCAGGCCGTCCTCCAGGGACAGCGCCCCGGCGGCGTACAGGGCCGCGTACTCGCCGACGCTGTGTCCGGTCACGGTGTCCGGGGTGACGCCCAGGTCCCGCCACAGCCGCACGAGCGCGCACTGGAGCGCGTAGAGAGCGGGCTGCGCGGTGTCCGTGTGCCAGATCCCGCCCGCGCCGTCGCCGCCCAGCAGCCCGTCGAGCAGGGTGCCGCCGTACAGGTCCCGGTAGTGGCGCTCGCAGGCGTCGAGCGTCTCGCGCACGACGGGGAAGCGCTCGTGCAGGGCCTGTGCCATGCCGGGGTAGGGGGCGGCCTGGCCGGTGAACTGGAAGGCGGTCCTGGCCCGTTCCTCGCGGGGCGCCGTGCCGGTGGTGACGGCCGGGGTGCGCTGGTCCGCGAGCCAGGCGTCGAGGGCGTCGGCGAATTCGGCCGCGGTGTCGCCCCGGGCGGCCAGCCGGTGCCGGTGGTGGGTGCGTCCGAGCGCCGCGGTGGTGACGAGGTCCGCCGGGTCCGTGCCGGGCCGCTGCCGCAACCGGTCGCGGAAGGCACGGGCGTTGGCCGCGAGGGCCGCTTCCCCGCTGCCGGAGAGCACCAGGATTCCCGGCGGTGCGGTGCGCCCCGTGCGGGGCGCGGGGGCGGGGGCCTCCTCGAGGACGAGGTGGACGTTGGTGCCGCCGACGCCCAGCGAGGTGAGACCGGCGCGGCGCGGGGTGTCGCCCTCGGGCCACGGGGTGGCGGTGCGGGGGATGCGGAAGGGGCTGCCGTCGAGGGCGAGCAGGGGGTTGGGGCGGGTGAAGTTCGCCATCGGCGGGATGACGCCGTGCCGCAGGACCAGCAGCGTCTTGATCAGTCCGGCCAGGCCCGCGCAGACGTCGAGGTGGCCGATGTTGGCCTTGACCGAGCCGAGCGCGCAGTAGCCGGTCCGGTCGGTGTCCTCGCGGTACGCGGCGGTGGCGCCGTCGAATTCGATCGGGTCGCCCTTGAGCGTCCCGGTGCCGTGGGTCTCCAGATAGCCGATGGTGCCGGCGCCGACACCGGCCCGGTCCAGGGCGCGGCGGATGGCGTCCCGCTGACCGCTCGCGCTGGGGGCGGTGTACGCCTTCTTGTCCGAGCCGTCGTTGGTGACGCCCCAGCCGCGGATGACGCCGTGGACGGTGTCGCCGTCGGCGAGGGCCCGGTCGAGCCGCTTGAGGACGACCGCGGCGACGCCCGTACCGCCGACGGTGCCGTCGGCCCCGGCGTCGAAGGCACGCAGCCGGCCGGTCCTGGAGAGGATCGAGCCCTTGACGTAGCGGTAGCCCAGCACCTGGGGGACGTGCACGGCGGTGGCACCGGCGAGTGCGATGTCGCAGTCGCCCATGAGCAGGGACTGCGCGGCGAGTTGCACCCCGACCAGGGAGCTGGAACAGCCGGTCTGGACGCTGACCGCCGGGCCGGTGAGGCCGAGCCGGAAGGCCACGCGGGTGGCGGTGAAGTCGGCGTAGTTGCCGACCATGGTCTGCATCCGGGAGAGCCAGTCGTCGCCGGGCGCGCCCTGGAGGACGTTGTTGAGGAGGTAGTTCTCCATGGAGTACAGGTGGTAGCCCGTGCTGGCGTAGACGCCGACGCGGGTGCCGTCGCGCTCGCCGGGGTATCCGGCGTTCTCCAGGGCGTGCTGGGCGCACTCCAGGAACATCCGGTGCTGCGGGTCGGTGAGCTGGGCCTCGCGGGCGCTCATGCCGAAGTGCCGGTCGTCGAATCCCGCGATGTCGTCGAGGATGCCGGAGGCGCCGACGAACTCCGGTGACCGGTACTGCTCCTCGGGCACCCCGGCGGCCGCGAGCTCCTCGTCGGTGAAGCGGGTGACGCAGTCCGTGCCGTCGCGGATGACGCGCCAGAACTCCTCGGGGGTGTCCGCCCCGGGTAACCGGAAGGCCATGCCGATGACCGCGATGCGGGGGTCGGTGGAGGGGCTCATGTGCTGTGTCCTTCCGCGGTGGGGACGTCCCTGCCCGGCGCTCCCCCGGTGTCCGGTGCCGGCCCGCCGGCCGTCCGCCCGGCCTGCCGCCGCGCGTACGTGCCGCCGCGCCGGAGGAGCACGACCAGGAGGGCGGCGCACAGGACGATCGCGAGGCCGTGGAAGAGCGCGACCACCGGCAGGGGGGCGAACCGGTCGAGCAGGGCGGCGCTCACGATCATTCCGAGGCCGAAGCCGGTGTTCTCGGCCGAGGCCGACAGCCCGAAGAGGCGGCCGCGCTGTTCGTCGGGGGCGGCCTGGAGCCGTGAGACGTACACGATCTCGGTGAAGCCGTCGGCCATTCCCGCGACGAGCGCCGCCGCGACGGCGGGCACGGTGGGCAGCCCGGTGAAGACCAGGATGAACGCCGCGGACATCACGCAGGATCCGACGGCGAAGGCGCGCTCGCCCGGGGTGCGGCCGGACTTGTTCATCAGCCGGCCGCACAGCTGCTGCGCGACGATGTTGCCCAGCGCCCAGGTCGCCCAGAACTGGCTGACGAACGTGGCGGGATGAGCGGGGTCCAGGCTGTCGGAGTAGACGGGCAGGGCGACGTTGTGGGACGAGGAGCCCAGCCCGTCGACCGCGCGGACGGCGATCATCACCGCCAGGAGCGGCGCGGTGCGCAGCAGCGCGCGGTACGCCGACCGGCCCGCCCCCTCGTCGGCGCCGTCGCCCTCCCCCGCCGTGTCGGCGGCGGCCCGGGTGCGGACCGGCAGCAGGAAGAGGATCCCGGCGGAGACGACGAACGTGGCGGCGTCCAGGGCGAAGGCCGTGGAGTAGCCGAAGCGGGCGACGACCACGCCCGACGAGGCGAATCCGGCGATCATGGCGAGGGAACGGCCGGTGACCAGCAGACCGTTGGCACGGGCCCGGTGGTCGGCGCCGACGATCTCCGGGACGCTGCTGCGGAGCGCGACCTGGGAGAGGGTCGAGCAGGCGCCGGTCACGACGGCCAGCGCGAAGAGCAGCGCGACCCGCGCGCCGCCGGGCGCGATCAACAGCGGGAGCAGGGCCAGCGCCTGGGTGAGGTCGGCGCCGACCATCAGCCGCTTGCGGTCGTAGCGGGAGACGAGGCGCCCGCTCACCAGCCCGGCCGCCACGTTGGTCAGCAGGCGCACGGCCATGAAGAGGCCCGCGGTGAGCGCGCTGCCCGTCACGTGGTAGATGAAGACGTTCAGGGCCACCATGTTGAGGTAGCTGCCGTACGCGGAGACGCCGTTGCCGATGACGAGCAGCCGGAAATGGCCCATACGTGTTCCCCTCCACTCCGCTCGGCAGCCGGGTCGCCGCCGCGGGCAGCGGTGGACACGTCCACAGTCGCCCGGTTCGAGCCGGTCATGGAGCCACGTGTGTTGGGGACTTGACAGGTGGTCACCGCGCCTCATAAGGGCGTCGACCGGCCAACTGTGCGGCGGGCGGCCACCTTTTGCTTGCTTTTCACCGAGTCCGTGATTAGATCCCCTTGTGCGTCAGGTAGGGGATGTGCTTAGTCCACCGGTGGCCCACCCGTACCCGCCGTCTCCGCCGTAACAGCTCATGGAGAAGAGATGCCCGGCCGCAGCGTCGTACAGAGCCTGTCCCCTCGCGAGCGCGAGGTGCTCGCCCACATCGGCGCCGGATTCACCTACCACCAGATCGCCACACGGCTGGGCATCAGCGTCCACACGGTGGGCACCTACACCCGCCGCATCCGGGCCAAGCGCCCGGCGCCGACGCTGGCGGACCTGGTCCGCCTGAGCCTGACGCAGGACGGCGGGGCGTAGCCCCGGCCGCGAGCGCGAAAAAGGCCCCCGGGCCCCTCGCCGCTCCGGCGGAAGGGGCCCGGGGGCCTTCGGCTGTGGTGGATCAGTCGACCGTGGCCACGGCCTCGGTCTCGGAGGACGTCCCGGCGGGCTTCGCCGCCTCGGCCTTCTTGGCCTTGATCCGCATGACGACGAACGACCCCAGGCCGAAGAGCACGGCGGCGACGAGGCCGAGGTAGGAGAACTGCTTGAGCCACTTCTCGGCGACCTTGCCGACGGTGTAGATCACCGCGACGGTGCCGCCGGCCCAGACGATGCCGCCGAGGACGTTGGCGATGAGGAACTTCCAGTACGGCATCTTCAGCACGCCCGCCAGCGGGCCGGCGAAGATCCGCAGCAGGGCGATGAAGCGGCCGACGAAGACCGCCCACATGCCCCACTTCTTGAACGAGCGCTCGGCGGTGGCCACGTGGTGGGGGCCGAAGTGCTTGGGGAACTTCCGGCCGAGCCAGTCCAGCAGCGGCTGGCCGCCCTTGCGGCCGATCAGATAGCCGATGGAGTCGCCGATGATCGCGCCCGCGACGGCGCACACCCCCAGGACGTACGGGTTGATGTGGTCCTGCGTGGCGGCCATCAGCGTGGCGCTGACGAGGACGATCTCACCGGGAAGCGGGATACCCAGGCTCTCCAGCCCGATGACCCCGCCCACCAACAGGTAGACGGCGACCGCCGGTACTGTTTCGAGCCACTCCTGGATGTGCAACGCCGGTTCCTCCCCGGTTGACGACCCTTACCCGGCGCACGCCGTTCGGGCGCACGCCGCGAAAGCCTACTGGAGGAGAGGACTCCCCCAGCGGCCCGCGGGTTGCGAGCGATGGCCTATGTGTTCGGCCACAGATGCCGGGCGACCGGGGAGGACCGGATCCCGCGATCCGCACAAACCGGCAATAACGTGACATGTCGCATGCGTCAGGGGCGATGCAAGCAGACCGTCCATTCCCCCACAAGGTGTGGTCGGCACAGTGGTCAGTGCTCGCCGAACAGTCCTTCCGGTTCCCTTCCGCCCGCATGCCCGGACGCGGTCGCGGACCGTTCCCACGCAGAGGAGCAGCCATGTCCCGTGTCTCCACCACCGGCAAGAGCACGAACCCGACCACCGCCCACGCGCTGTTGCGGCGCCTCCACGACCACGGGGTGCGCACCGTGTTCGGGGTGGTCGGCCGTGAGGCCGCGTCGATCCTCTTCGACGAGGTGGACGGCATCGACTTCGTCCTGACCCGGCACGAGTTCACCGCCGGTGTCGCGGCCGACGTGCTGGCCCGCATCAGCGGCCGGCCGCAGGCGTGCTGGGCCACGCTGGGCCCCGGCATGACCAATCTGTCCACGGGCGTCGCCACCTCCGTCCTCGACCGGTCGCCGGTGATCGCGCTCGCCGCCCAGTCCGAGTCGCACGACATCTTCCCCAACGACACCCACCAGTGCCTGGACTCGGCGGCGGTCATGCGGCCGATGACCAAGTACGCGGTGGAGCTCCAGCGCCCCGACGACATCACCGACCTGGTGGACTCGGCCGTCTCCGCGGCGATGACCGAGCCGGTCGGGCCCAGCTTCATCTCCCTGCCCGTCGACCTCCTCGGCAGCGAGATCGACACCTCGCTGGAGCACCCCGGGGCCAGGACCCCGGCCAAGCCCATCGGCGCGGTCGAGGACGGCTGGCAGGAGGCGGCGGGCAGGGCCGCGGAGCTGGTCGCCTCGGCGCAGCACCCCGTGCTGGTCGTCGGCGCGGCCGCGATCCGCTCCGGGGCGGTGCCCGCGATCCGCGCGCTGGCCGAGCGGCTGAACATCCCGGTCATCACCACGTACATCGCCAAGGGCGTGCTGCCGCACGGGCACGAGCTGAACTACGGCGCGGTCACCGGCTACATGGACGGCATCCTGTCCTTCCCCGCCCTGGAGACCCTGTTCGGTCCGGCGGACGTCATCCTCACCGTCGGCTACGACTACGCCGAGGACCTGCGGCCCTCCATGTGGCGGCACGGCGGGGAGAAGACGACGGTCCGGATCTCGCCGACCGCCAACCCGATCCCGCGGGTCTACCGCCCGGACGTCGACGTCGTCACCGACGTGCTGGCCTTCGTGGAGCACCTCGACGCGGCGACCGCCGGCCTCGCCGCGAAGACCCCGCACGACATCACGCCGCTGCGGGAGCGGATCGCCGAGTTCCTGGCCGACCCCACGTCCTACGACGACGGCATGCGGGTGCACCAGGTCATGGACTCCATGAACACGGTGATGGAGGAGACCGCCGAGGACGGCGAGGGCACGATCGTCTCCGACATCGGCTTCTTCCGCCACTACGGCGTGCTCTTCGCCCGTGCCGACCAGCCGTACGGCTTCCTCACCTCGGCCGGCTGCTCCAGCTTCGGCTACGGCATCCCCGCCGCGATAGGCGCGCAGCTGGCCCGCCCGGGACAGCCGACCTTCCTCATCGCGGGAGACGGCGGCTTCCACTCCAACAGCTCCGACCTGGAGACCATCGCCCGGCTCAACCTGCCCATCGTCACCGTCGTCGTCAACAACGACACCAACGGCCTGATCGAGCTCTACCAGAACATGGGACACCACCGCAGCCACGACCCCGCGGTGAAGTTCACCGGTGTCGACTTCGTCGCCCTGGCGCAGGCCAATGGCGTCGAGGCCGTCAAGGCCTCCTCCCGCGAAGAGCTCCTGTCCGCCCTCCGCAAGGGCGCCGGCCTCGGACGGCCGTTCCTGATCGAGGTGCCGGTGAACTACGACTTCCAGGCCGGCGGCTTCGGCGCCCTGAGCATCTGATCATGGCGCCGACGCTTCCCGCCGCCGTCGGCTTCCTCGCCGAGGTCCGCCAGGACGGCGGCCGGCCCCTCGACGCGGTCTTCGCCTCCCTCGGCTCCCGGGCCGAGCTGAAGGAACGGACGGCCGACCAGAGCCTGCGCACCGTCGTCCTGCACTCCGGGGCGCCGGACGGGGCCCACGCCCGCGCCCGGGGCAGGACGCTGGTGCTCGCCGGAGAGCTGTACAACCAGGACGAGCTGCTCCGGCTGCTGCCCGCCGGGCACGCCCTGCCGGACACCGACGCCGCTCTCGTCCTCGCCCTCTTCGACACCTATGACGCGCACGCCTTCCGGCTGCTCAACGGGCGGTTCGCCGCGCTGGTCGCGGCCCCCGGGCGAGCGGTGCTCGCCACCGATCACGCGGGCTCGGTGCCCCTCTACGCCTCCGCCGCCCCCGGCCGGGTGCTGGCGGCGACGGAGGCGAAGGCGCTGCGGACCGCCCCCGCCGGGCGGCCGCTCGCCGCCCGGCCGGTCCGCCGGCTGCCCGGCACCCACCAGGTCCCGGCCGGCACGGTGCTCGACATCGAGGTGGCCACCGGGAACTGCGTCACCCACCGCACCTGGGCACCACCGCTGGCCCGCCGGATCATGCGGGAGGAGGAGGCGGTCGAGTCCGTCCGCCACGCCGTGGAACACGCGGTGCGGGTCCGTACGGGCGCGGACATCCCCCTGGTGGTGCTCTCCGGCGGCATCGACTCCTCCACCGTCGCGGCGCTGGCCGCCCGCCGGTCGGCCGGGCCCATCGACACCGTCTCGATGGGCACCGACGAGGCCGACGAGTTCCCGCAGGCGCGTGTCGTCGCCGGGCACATCGGCTCCGCGCACCGGGAGATCACCATCCCCACCGCCGACCTGCTGCGCCGGCTCCCCCACACGGTCCGGGCGGCCGAGTGCCTCGACGCGGACATCGTCGAGTACCTGCTGCCGCTGACCGCGCTGTACCTGCGGCTGGGAGAGCAGGGCCGGCGCATCCTCACCGGCTACGGGGCGGACATCCCGCTCGGCGGCATGCACCGCGAGGACCGGCTGCCGGAGCTGGACACGGCCGTCTGCCGGGACATGGACACCTTCGACGGGCTGAACGAGATGACGCCGGCCCTCTCCGGGATCGGCGGCCACTGGTCCACCCACCCCTACTGGGACCGCGACGTCCTCGACCTCCTGGTGTCGCTGGAGGCCGGGCTGAAGCGCCGCTACGGGCAGGACAAGTGGGTCCTGCGCGCCGCCATGGGCGACGTCCTGCCGCACGAGGTCGTCGTCCGCCCCAAGCTCGGCGTGCACGAGGGGTCGGGCACCACCTCGTCCTTCACCCGGCTGCTCACCGACGCCGGTGTCCCGCGGGACCGGGTGCGCCGCGCCAAGCAACTGGTCGTCCAGGAGCTGTTCGACCAGGTCGTCGTCGAGGGCCGGCATCCGGACGAGGTGGCCACCGGCACGGTGGTGGAGCTGGTCACCGACCGGCTGATGTCCGGCGCCCGGCCGGTCCCGCGATGACGCCGGCCACGACCGCCGTGAGACGGCCCGTCGCCGACCGTCGGCCCGCACATTGAGGAGGGAGCACCCAGTGGAACGCATCGACACCACCGTCTCGCCCCGCTACGCGCAGATCCCCACGTTCATGCGCCTTCCGCACGACCCGTCGCCGCGGGGCAAGGACGTCGTCGTCATCGGCGCCCCCTACGACGGCGGCACCAGCTACCGGCCCGGCGCGCGCTTCGGCCCGCGAGCCGTACGGAACGAGTCCGGGCTCATCCACGGCGTGGGCATCGACCGCGGGCCCGGCACCTTCGACCTGATCGACTGCGTCGACGCCGGGGACATCGACCTGACCCCGTTCAACATGCACATCGCGATGGACACCGCGCAGGAGCGGCTGAGCGGCCTGCTCGCCGACAACGCCGCCTTCCTCATGATCGGCGGCGATCACTCGCTGACGCTGGCCGCCCTGCGCGCCGTCGCGGCCAAGCACGGGCCGGTCGCCGTCCTGCACCTGGACGCGCACTCCGACACCAACCCCGCCTTCTACGGCGGCGAATACCACCACGGCACACCGTTCCGGCACGCCATCGACGAGAAGCTCGTCGATCCGCGGCGCATGGTGCAGATCGGGATCCGGGGCCACAACCCGCGGCCCGACTCGCTGGACTACGCCCGCGGGCACGGGGTGCGGATCGTCACCTCCGACGCGTTCTGCGAGCTCGGCCCCGCGGCCACCGGTGCGCTGGTGCGGGACCTCGTCGGCGACGCGCCGGTCTATGTGTCGGTGGACATCGACGTCGTCGACCCGGCGTTCGCGCCGGGCACCGGCACCCCCGCCCCGGGCGGCCCCACCTCGCGCGAGGTGCTCGCCCTGCTGCGCGGCATCGGCGATCTGCGTCCGGTGGGCTTCGACGTCATGGAGGTCTCGCCGCTCTACGACCACGGCGGCATCACCGCCGTCCTGGCCACCGAGATCGGCGCCGAGCTCCTGTACCAGTACGCCCGCGCACACACCCGAGAAAGGAATTCCTCGTGACCGTGCTGCACTGCTCGGAACACTCCGCGGAACTGCTCACGCTGGCCGCGCGATTGCCCAGGGTTCCCCGCGAGGACCTGTACGGCTTCCTCGACGCGGCACACGCCGCCGCCGCGGCGCTGCCCGAGCCCCTGGCGACGGCGCTGGACGAGTTCAACGCCCACGGCAACGACAACGGGTACCTGCTGCTGCGCGGCCTGCCGGTGGAGGAGGACGGCGCCCTGCCGCCCACCCCCGACAGCACGCCCGCGCCGGTGGACCGCCCGCTGCTGAACCAGGAGGCCATGCTCGCGATCGTCGGCCGCCGTCTGGGCCTGCACACCGGCTACCGCGAACTGCGCTCCGCCACCGTCTACCACGACGTCTACCCCTCACCCGGTGCCCATCACCTCTCCTCCGAGACCTCCGAGACCCTGCTGGAGTTCCACACGGAGATGGCGTACCACGTGCGGCAGCCGAACTACGTGATGCTCGCCTGCTCCCGGGCGGACCACGAGCGCAAGGCGGCCACCCTCGTGGGCTCGATCCGCAAGGCGCTGCCCCTCATACCCGACGACGTCCGCGCGCACCTCTTCGACCGGCCCGTGCCCTGCTGCGTGGACGTCGCCTTCCGCGGCGGCGTCGAGGACCCCGGGGCCATCGCCGACGTCAAGCCGCTCTACGGCGACCCGCGGGACCCGTTCCTCGGGTACGACCGCGAGCTGCTCGCCCCGCGGGAGGCAGCCGACGTCGAAGCCGTCGCCGTGCTGTCGAAGGCGCTCGACGAGGTGCGCGAGGCGGTACGCCTCGTTCCCGGCGACATCCTGATCGTGGACAACTTCCGCACCACCCACGCCCGCACCCCCTTCGCACCGCGGTGGGACGGCAAGGACCGGTGGCTGCACCGCGTCTACATCCGTACCGACCGCAACGGGCAGCTGTCCGGAGGGGAACGGGCCGGGGACGTCGTGGACTTCGTGCCGCGCCGCTGACCCGCTGATCGGCACAGAGGCCGGTGGGCCGCCGGGAGGCGGCCCACTGGCGCGTCCGGCGGGCCGTCTGCCAAGCTGAAAGCCAGCATCTTTATACGGAGGAGTGGATATTCATGACGGGTGGCACAGTCCATGAGCCGCGGGGATTCGCGGTGCACACCGCGCCGGCCGGGCTGGCGGACGACGGGCGGGACGACTTCACCGTACTGATCTCCACCGCGCCGGCCGTGGTGAGCGCGGTCTTCACCCGCTCCCGCTTCGTCGGCCCCAGCGTGACGCTGAGCCGCGCGGCGGCCGCCGACCGCACGGCCCGGGGAGTCGTGGTGCTCGCCCGCAACGCCAACGTCGCCACCGGCGCGGAGGGCGAGGACAACGCGCGTGAAGTACGCGCCTCGGTGGCACAGGCGGTGGGCCTGCCCGAGGACGAACTGCTCATCGCCTCCACGGGTGTGATCGGCCGTCAGTATCCGATGGAGCGGATCCGGGACCACATCAAGACCCTGTCCCCGCCGTTCCCCGACGGCGGCTTCGACCGGGCGGCACGGGCCATCATGACCACGGACACCCGGCCCAAGGTGGCCTGCGCGCGGGTCGGCCGGGCGGTGATCACCGGCATCGCCAAGGGGGTCGGCATGCTGGAGCCCGACATGGCCACGCTGCTGACCTTCTTCGCCACGGACGCCCGGCTGGACCCCGAGGAGCAGGACCGGATCTTCCGCCGGGTCATGGACCGTACCTTCAACGCGGTCAGCATCGACACGGACACCTCCACGAGCGACACGGCGGCGCTGTTCGCCAACGGGCTGGCCGGCCCCGTGGACCCCGCGGAGTTCGAGGAGGCCCTGCACGAGGTGGCGCTGAAACTCGTGAAGGACATCGCCGGTGACGGCGAGGGCGCGGGCAGGCTCATCGAGGTGCACGTGGGCGGGGCGCGTGACACCGCGCAGGCCAAACGTGTGGGCAAGGCCGTCGTCAACTCGCCCCTGGTGAAGACCGCGGTGCACGGCGGCGACCCCAACTGGGGCCGGGTGGCCATGGCGATCGGCAAGTGCTCCGACGACACCGACATCGACCAGGACAAGGTCGTCATCCGCTTCGGCGACGTGGCCGTCTACCCGCCCGGCCGGCACGGCACCCAGGACGAGGACGCGGTGCGCGCCGCCGTCGCCGAGCGGATGCGGGGCAGCGAGGTGGTCATCGGCATCGATCTCGGCATCGCGGACGGCGCCTTCACCGTGTACGGCTGCGACCTGACGGAAGGGTACGTCCGGATCAACGCCGACTACTCGACCTGAGCACAGGCTCGGCGGACCGGCGGGCGCGGCACGTCCCGCCGGCCCGCCGCGGCCGGCCGGTCAGCCGGTGTACTCCATGGCCATGACCCCCCAGCTGAAGCCCAGGGCGCTGGTGGCGTGCAGGACGAGGTCACCGCGCCCGAGGCTCTTGCCGGTGATCAGGTCCTGCATCGCGATCAGGGTGTCCGCGTTGCCCATGTGCCCCAACCGGTGGTAGTTGAAGACGCTCTTGGCCTCGGGCAGGCCCAGCTCCCGCAGCAGCCGTTCGTGGATCCGCCGGTCGCCATGGGTGACCAGCATGTAGGCGACATCGGTGATGTCCCTGCCGATCGAGGCGAGCAGGTCCGTGGTGAGCCCGGCGAAGTTCTCGATGTAGGCGTCGCCCAGGCCGTCGCGGCTGCCGTGGCGCCGGACGGCGATCCGCTCGCCCTCGCGGACGCCCGTGTAGTAGTCGGACCAGCTCGGGTCGGTGCGCATCTCAGCGCCCAGGAACCCGGCCACCCGGCCGGACGCCGACAGCAGGAGCGCGCCTCCCGCGTCCCCGTTGTTGAACAGCTCCTTGGCCCCGGGCTCACCGTAGTCCAGCATCGTGCTGACCCGGTCACCGATCAGCACGAGCGCGTACTCGTCGGGCCTCGACGCGGTCTTGTCGCACGCGATCTGCACCGCGGCCGTCACGGAGTTGCAGTAGTTCGCCAGCTCGAAGCAGAACGCCCGCTCGATCCCGAGTTCGTGGGCCACCTTGGCCGCCGGGGACCAGAACGGGGTGTCCCACTCGCCCGAGCCGGCATAGATCACGGTCCGGACGGCCGACGGCGGGACCTGGGTCCGTTCCATCACCGTCCGGGCGGCCCGCAGGGCGAGCTCCCACTCCCGCTCGCCGGCTCCGAGCACGGGGATGCCGTCGCAGCCGGTGACCGCTCGCACCTCCTCCTCCGGCAGGCCGGACTTCGCGGCCATCTGCCGGACGGTGATCCGCGACGACGGCAGCGAGATCTCGAAATCGACTATTCCCACCATGACTCACTCCACCTCTGTGCGTGCCTTCTTGTCGGATGCGGCCCGGGGCCCGGGCTAGGAGAAGAACAGAGGCTTTCCGGCGTAGTAGTCGTCGACCGCCTCGCTCATGCTCGTCCGCGACGGGGGGTGGAAGACGATGGCCTGCGCGGCGGACGCCAGGTAGGCGATCTTCGGGGAGGCTATGTACGCCATACCGCCCAGCATCTCCACTGCCTGGCCGACGGTCCTGGTGATGATGTCCTGCACGGAGAACCGGGTGAACAGGGAGGCCGCGGCGCAGTCGTTGCCGAGGTCGCCGTCCATGATCCTGCGGGCGACCCCCTCCACGAGGAACGCCGCCGTCTCGACGAGGAGGCAGAGCTGCGCGCGCTCCGCCGCCGACCCGCGCCCGTTGCGCAGCACCAGGTCGACCAGTGCGCTGGCGACGCCGGTGTACGAGGCGGCGATGATCATCTGGAACCAGATCACGCCGGCCTCGTTGAGCTCGTCCAGCTTCTCGGCCGCGTTCGGCGGGGTCCGCAGAATGTGCTCCGACTCGACGAAGACGTCGTCGAGGCGGACCTCGTCGCTCTCCGCGGCGACCAGCGGGAAGGTCGACCAGAAGTCGTGGACGGAGATTCCCGGTCTGTCGGCGGGGAGCACCAGCAGGCCCATCTCGGTGGCGCCGTCGTCCCCGCGCACCGCGACGCTGGCGGTGAGGAGGTCCATCGAACGCGAAAGACTGCAGGGCTTCTTGGAGCCGGTGACGAGGTAGCCACCGGGCGCTTCCCGAGCCTGGACCGTCGGACTGAGGATGCCGCGGCCGGAGCGGCCCTCCGCGAAGCCCGAGGCGATGAGCGAGCGGTTCTTCGCCAGGACGTCGAGCACGGACGCGCGGATGCCGGTGGTGCTTTCGTAGAGCGGGCCGACGGAGTAGAGCATGCCGACCGAGAAGTGGTGCATCGCGGTCGCCACCGCCAGTGAGGGGGCGAGCGATGCCAGCGCGCGGATGACCCTGACGGCTTCGAGGGCGGAGGCGCCGATGCCGCCGAAGGCGCGGGGCACCAGGAGGTTGGTGCCGCCGTGGTCCCGGAACAGCTGGATCGCGGGGCTCTCCGGGGACTCCAGCCGGTCGAACGGCACGTCGGCGAGGCGGCCGGCGAGGCCGGGCAGGAGCTTTTCGCAGGCATCGTGGTCAAGTTGCAGGAATTTCATGCTCTTTCACGTACCTCCATGAGTAGGCGGGGTGCGGCTTCAGTTGTCGACGAGCCGCATCAGGAAGGGCGGGTAGCGGTCGCCGTGCACGGCCGCGGCCGGGACCGCGGCCTCCACGGCCGCCCGCTCCTCGGGGGAGAGTCCGACCCGGGCGGCGGCGAGGTTCTCCTCCAGGTGGTCGCGGCGGGCGGTGCCCGGGATGGGCACGACGTCGTCGCCCTGGTGGTGCAGCCAGGCCAGTGCGAGCTGTGCGACGGTGATGCCGCGCTTCGCGGCCAGTGGCCGCAGCGCCTCGACGACCGCCAGATTGCGCGGGAGGCCGGTTCCGGAGAACCGCGGGAGCGTGTGCCGGAAGTCCTCCGCGGGGCCGAGGTCGGCGGTCGAGCCGATCCGGCCGGTCAGGAAGCCGCGCCCGAGGGGGCACGAGGCGATGATGCCGATGCCCAGTTCCCGGCACGTGGCCACGACCTGCTCCTCGATGCCCCGGCTCCACAGGGACCACTCGCTCTGCACGGCGGTGACGGGATGCACCGCGTGGGCCCGGCGGATGGTGTCGGCGGAGACCTCGGACAGGCACAGGTGCCGCACCTTGCCCTCGGCGACGAGTTCCGCCAGGGCGCCGACCGCCTCTTCGATCCGCTCCCCGGGGGCCGCCCAGTGCTTGACGTACAGGTCGAGGTGGTCGACGCCGAGGCGGCGCAGCGAACCGTGGCAGCGCTCCCGGATGTAGGCCCGGTCGCCGCGGACCCCGAGGAACTCCCCGCTGTGGTCGCGCTCCAGGCCGACCTTCGTGGAGATCAGCACCCGGTCCCGCCGGCCCGCGACGGCCTTCCCGAGCAGCCGCTCCCCCTCGCCGAGTCCCTGGACGTCCGCAGTGTCCAGCAGGGTGACACCCCGGTCGATCGCCCGATGCACGGTGGCGACGGCCTCGGCGGGGTCGGACCGCGCGTAGAAGGAGGTCATGCTCAAGCAGCCCAATCCCTGGGCGGGTACCTGTAGTTCGCCGAGTCTGCGGGTCGGCAGGGGTGGGTCGTCGGTCGTCATCTGTCTGCTCCTCATGCGCGCGGGCGGCCGTCGTTGCGTGAACAGCCGGGTCTCACCACGAGTCGATGTGCAGGACCTGTTCGAGCGGCTGGCGCACGGCGGGCTTGAAGTCCGTGCCGAGGGAGAACGCCGTCGGGATCAGCGCCGCCTGGACGATGCCCTCGGGCAGGCCCAGCAGTTCGGCGATCTCCTTCTCGTACATCAGGTGCAGGGTGGTCCAGGCGGTCCCCAGCCGGCGTGCCCGGGCGGCGAGCATGTAGCTCCAGGCGGCCGGGATGACCGACGCCCACTTGCCGGCCTCGTTGTACTCGGGGGCCGCGCTCACGTCCAGGCAGGGGATGACGAGGACGGGCACATCGCCCATCCGGTCGCCGAGGTGGGCGACGCTGCTGCCCACGCGCTTCTGCACCGCATGGCGCTCGGGGTCGTCCGGGTAGAGCGACGCGCACGACCCCTCGGACTCCAGATACGCCCGCACGGCGCGCTGGTAGTACCGGCCGATCGCGGCCCGCTGCTCCGCGTCGGTCACGACGATCCAGTGCCAGGTCTGCCGGTTGCTCCCGGACGGGGCCTGCAAGGCGACGCGGATGCATTCCTTGACGAGTTCCAGCGGCACCGGGCGGGTCAGGTCCAGCCTCTTGCGCACGGAGCGGGTGGTCGTCAGCAGTTCGTCCGGGGTGAGGTCCAAAAGCGACATGAGGCGGTCCTTCGGTGTTCTCGGGCGGCTCGGGGAACGGGGTGCCGGGTGCCGGGTGCGGTGCTAGGGCCGGACCGTGCCGTCGGGCCCGACACGTTCGAGGACCGAGAACAGCCCGTCGGCCAGTTCGTCCGCCTCGCCGCGGTCCATCACCAGTGGGGGGTTGATCAGAAGGGACCGCGGGTTGCCGCGCACGATGATGCCCTCGTCCTCCCGGAGGGCCTGGGCCACCGGGGCCGCCCCGGTGGGCAGTTGCGTCCGGGCCGTCCTGTCCGCGACGAGCTCGACGCCCAGCATCAGGCCGATCTGGCGGATGTCTCCCACGACGGGCAGGTCGCGGAGCGGCGCCAGCCGGTCGGCGAGATACCCGCCGGTCTTCGCCGCGTTCTCCAGCAGGTTCTCCCCCTCGATGATGTCCAGATTGGCGAGCGCGACCGCGCAGGCGGTGGGGTGCCCGGTGTAGGTGAACCCGATGGGGAAGCCGGTGGCACCGGTCACCGTGGCCGCCACCTCATCGGTGACGAGCACCGCGCCGTGCGGGACGTAGCCGGAGGTGATGCCCTTCGCGGTGACCATGATGTCCGGGGTCACCCCGAAGTGTTCGGCGGCGAACCAGCGCCCGGTCCGGCCGTAACCCGTCACCACCTCGTCGAAGATCAGCAGGATGCCGTGGGACCGCAGCAGCTCCGCGACCCGCGGCCAGTAGTCGGGCGGCGGTATCACCGCGCCGCCGACGCTCATGACCGGCTCGCCGATCATCGCCGCTATCCGCTCCGGCCCGATGCGCTCGATGGTCTCCCGCAGTTCCCGCAGGCAGAATTCGGTGACGTCCTCGCCGCCGTACGCCTCGGAGTGATACGGGTCGGGAGCCGTCAGGTGATGCACGTCCGGCATGACGGGACCGAAGCCCTGGTGGTACACCGGCAGCCCCGAAACGCTGCCGCTGCCATAGCCGATGCCGTGGTAGGCCGTCTTCCGCGACAGGATCCACGTCCGTTCGGGCTGTTCCCTGCGGTAGTGGAAGTAGCGCGCCATGCGCAGGGCGATCTCGTTGCCCTCGGCCCCGCCGCTGGTGAAGTACGCGCGCTCCAGGCCGGGCGGTGCGAGATCGGTCAGCCGTACGGCCAGCTCGATCGCCTTGTCGTTGCTCATGGTCTCCCAGATGTGGAAGCACTCCAGGGAGGACATCTGGGCGGTGGCGGCCTCCACGATCTCGCTCCGGCCGTGACCCACCTGCATCATCCCGAGCACTGCCGCGGCGTCCAGGTATTTCCTCCCCGAACTGTCGCGGACATAGCACCCGCGGCCCTCGACCATGACGGTGCGTTCCGTGCGGCTGTCCGGCAGATTGGGATGCATCAGCCGGTCACGGTCGGCCCGGACCCACTGTGCGGTCCTCTCCGAAGCGGGAATCCCCGAAGCGGGAATCTCCGGACCGGGAATCGATGCCGCCGGGGAATTGGGCATGAGGCAAGCTCCTTTGCGGATGGTCCTTCGACGCGTTGACACCTGCGGGAGGAAGACCCCACCGGGGGGAGTGCACCCGGTCGCGACGAACGGCTCCCGGATCGCAGGCAGTTTTACAGCCGGGCGTTGTGTTCCGCTGACACGGAACACGAGCGGAACGTCAAGCGGCCCGCAAGGCGGGTCGAGCGCTCACGGCGACGCCACCGCCCGCAGGGAGCCGTGGTGCGCCCGCCCGTGCGTCACCTCGCGCATCCTGTCGAGATCCATGGCGTCGGCCACGAACGAGCAGACGGTGCGGCGGTTCAGTTCCGCGGGTGCCAGCTCCCGGCGCACGACGTCCCGTACGAGCGGATGCACGAAGTCGATGCGCTCCGGAGCGCTCTCGTCCACCGCGAGCAGGCCGCCGCGCACGGCCCTGCGGGCGGCGTCGGACGACTTCCAGTCGCCGGACCCCACGTCCTCCACCGCGCCGTGGACACGGTCCGGGCCGAGCACGGCGCATACGTTGAGCACCGCGAGGATGTCCGCCGGAAGCCCGGACAGCCGCTCGATGATCACCTCCTGTGTCACCGTCGGCACCAGGTCGCGCACGTCCTCGGCCGTCGCCCCGTCCGGGAGCGCCTCCACCAGGCCGAGCAGGAAGTACGGATTGCCTCCGGAGCGCTCGTGGAGCGCGGCGCACAGGTCCGGGCCGACGTCATGGCCGCGGGCGGCCGTGACGATCTGCCCGGTGTGCTGCGGGGCGAGTGCGCCGAGTTGTATCTCCTCGGCGTTGAGCGACTGGAGCACCGCCGCCCGCGCCGCCCGGTGACCTGGGTCGTCGGCGATACGGAAGGTCCGTGACGTGACGACGAGCAGGAACCGCGATTCGGCCGACTGGCGGGTGAGGAAGGACAGCAGGGAGAGCGAGGCGGTGTCGGCCCACTGGAAGTCCTCCAGCACCAGCACCAGCGGTCGGCGGGAGAGCCCCAGCAGGGCCTGGCTCAAGGCGTCGTGGAACTCGAACCGGCCCGGCCCGGACGGCAGCGGACGGTCGCCCGCCCTCCGGTCCCGGTCCAGCTCGGGCACGAGGGAGGCCAGCACGTGCCGGACGCTCTCCGGCAGGGCCTCGACCGCGTCCGGCCGGCGGGCCGCCGCCCTGCGCAGCCCCTGCGTCCACGGCCAGTAGGGAGGCATGTCGTCGCACGGCGGACAGTGGACGGTGACGACGTCGGTGCCGGCCTCCTGGCACAGGCGCCCGAATTCCTGGACGAGCCTGGTCTTGCCCGCACCGGCCTCCCCGGCGACCAGCACGGTGCGTCCTTCGCCGCGGTGGCCCGCCTCCACGGCGGCCAGCAATCGCCGCAACTCGCTCCGCCGCCCGGCGAACGCCGCGGAATCGCCGCCCGCCCGCTGTTCCGGCGTGCCGCACGGCCCGGCAGCGGCGAGCGGCTCCTCGGTGGGGGCGGGGCGCGCGGTCACGAACGGTGACCCGGACGCGTGGTGGAAGGACGTGGAGGCGAGCGAGGGGTCGTGACGGAGGATCTCCTCGTGGACCCGCCGCAGCTCCGGGCCGACGTCCGCGCCGAGCTCATCCGCGAGGTACTGCCGGGTGTGCTCGAACTGGCGCAGCGCGTCGGCCTGTCGGCCGTCGCGGTACTGGGCGCGCATCAGCTGGGACACCAGCCGCTCGCGCATCGGATGGCGGGTCGCCTCGCTTTCGAGCTCGGGCAGGACTTCCTCGCTGCGGCCCAGGGCGAAGGCCGCTTCGGCGCGCGTCTCCACCGCGGTCAGCCGGAGGTGGTCCAGCCGTACCGCCTCCTGGTCCGCGAATTCGTAGCCGGCGAGATCCTCGAAGGGCGGCGCGGCCCACAGGCGCAGCGCCTCGGACAGCAGCGCGAAGGTCTCGGACGGCTCGCCGCGGCGCTGGGCGACGAGCCCCCGCCCCACGGTCTGCTCGAATCTCATGACGTCGACGTGGTCCGGGGCCGCGTCGAGCACGTACCCCGGCGAGCGGTATTCCAGCCGGAGTGCCGCCCCGCCGTAGAGCGGTTGGGCGGCGATCAGCCTGCGCAACCGGGAGACGTACGACTGCAGGGTGGCGACGGCGTGATCGGGCGGCCCGGTCTCCCAGATGCTCCGGATCATCGACGAGGTCGACACGACCTTGCCGGCGTTGATGAGCAGCAGCGCGAGCACGGCGCGCCGCCGCGGCGGCCCCAGCTCCAGCGACCCTTGGGGCAGCCGCACGGTCATTCTGCCGAAGGCGGATATCGCGGCGGGGGCGGCACCGGCGGCCGATGTGCGGATCCGATGCGGTTTTTCCATGGTGAGTTGACCGGAGCGGGCCGACCTTCTCATTCTTTCTCCTTCCCCGTTCGGGCCCTGGGCCCTGGCGGCGAATTCTTGAGCCATAGCCCGCACACGATTCCCTCCGTCCGGCGGCGCTCCCCCGATGCCGGACATCGTGCGTCACCGCCCTTGCCGTGAGCTGGTCCGGCGCTGACGAACGATTCCTCGCCGGTGGCGGAAAGGCGGTTTCCCGCCGCCCGTGCCGAAAAATCCTTGTGGATTGCTTGACGTTCGCTTGCAGGCGACTGAACAGGGCCTTTGAATGCGCCAAACCCTGTGCAACTATCCGGATCGTCTCGGTCCGCCGCGCGGCACCGACCGCCTTTCGAGCACCGTCGCAGGTGCCAGAACGACAGGGACCGACATGCCCGTACCACCGGCTCCGAGCCCGACCACCACGGCCGCGTCACGGACCGCCGACCGGACCGGACCACTGCTGCGCGTTCTGGGCCCCATGTCGGTGCACCACGACGGACGCGACCTCCCGCTCGGCCCGCCACGCCAACGCGCCCTGCTCGCCCTGCTGTTGATACGTCTGGGCCGCGTCGTGCCCACGGAGCTGCTCGTCGAGGAACTCTGGGGCGAACGGCCGCCGCGCCAGGCCGTCGTCAGCCTCCAGAGCCATCTCTCCCGGCTGCGGCGCGCCCTGCACCCGGCGGCCGCTCCGGGCCACCCCCCGGTGCTGCGCCACCGGGCGCCCGGCTACGTCCTGGAACTCGATCCCGAGCACATCGACTTCTGCCGCTTCGAACGCCTGGTGACCGACGGGCGGCGGCTGCTGGAACGCGGCGACCCGCTCGCCGCGCACGACCGGCTCACCGCGGCGCTGACGCTGTGGCACGGCACGCCCTACGCGGAGTTCGACAACCATCCGGCGCTGTACGACGAGAGCACACGGCTGGAACAGGTCCGGCTCACCGCGCTGGAGTCGCGCGCGGAGGCCCGCCTCGCCCTCGGGGCGGCCCAGGAGGTGGCCACGGAACTGGAAGCGGAGGTTCGCCGCCATCCCGCGCGCGAGCGCCTCGTCGGCCACTTGATGACCGCGCTGTCCCGGCTCGGGAGGCAGGCCGAGGCGCTGGAGGTGTACGAACGGACCCGCGGCCACCTGGTCGAGCGGTTCGGCGTGGACACCGCCGCCGAACTCCGCCGGATCAGGACCGCCATCCTGCGCCGGGAACCGGAGGCGGGCGGACCCGCCGGGCACCCGGACGGTGAGCCGGAGCAGGCCGGGGAATCGGGGGAGCACGGCGGGGACGACGACGCCGGGGCGGCCGGTGGGCGCGCGGACCACGGTCCGGGGACGCGTGGGTCCGGCGAGGCCGAGGTGGACCGGGAGGCCGACGGGATACAGCGGTCGAGCGGGCCGGGGCGGGCCACCGAGGACGCGGAAGTGACGTCGGCCGGTGCGACGTCCGAACGGCCGGCCGCTCCCTCGCCGTTCACCGGCCGCGGCCGGGAACTGCGCCGCCTGACGACCGCGGCGGCGAGCGCGCTCATCGGTCACGGACACGTGGCCGGCGTCCTCGGCCCGGCGGGCGTCGGCAAGACCCGGCTGCTCCTCGAACTCGCCCCGCGGCTGGAAGCCGCCGTCACGGGCCGGGACGGCACCGGCCTCGAGGTGGTCTGGGGCCACTGCTTCCCCGGCGAGGGCGTCCCGCCCTACTGGCTGTGGACCCAGATCCTGCGCCGGCTCTCGGCCACCCGCCCGGACGACTTCCGCCACGCGGTGGAACCCTTCGGCACCCTGCTCGCCCCGCTGCTGCCCGAGCGCTCGGCCGTGCCCGAGGGGCCGGGCCCCGCTTCCGACCGGGGCCGGGCCCGGTTCCTCAGGCACGACGCGGTCTGCGAGGTCCTGCTCGCCCTGGCCGGGCGGAGCCCGCTGGTGCTGCTGCTGGAGGATCTGCACTGGGCCGACGCCGCCTCGCTGGAACTGCTCGGACTCCTGGGCATCCGCCGCCAGGGCCATCCGCTCGGGATCGTGCTGACCGCCCGCGAGTTCGAGGCCGAGTCCGACCCCACGCTGCGCCGGACGCTCTCCGAGGTCCTGCGCGGCCCCAGGACCGAGACCCTGCGGCTCGGCGGCCTCTCCCGGCAGGCCGTCGCCGCCCTGGTCGGGGCGCAGGCCGGGCCGGGTGTGAACCCGGAAGTGGTCGACGTGCTGCACCGGCGCAGCGAGGGAAACCCGTACTTCGTCACGCAGTTGCTCTCCCTCTTCGACGACGCCCGCGGCCTGCACCGCCCCGACGCGGTGGACGTGCTCCTGACCCGCGTTCCGGCCGGCGTGCGCGAGGTGCTGCACCAGCGGTTCGCCGCGCTGCCCGAGCCGGTGCTCCGGGTGCTGCGGCTGTGCGCCGTCATCGGCACCGAGGTCGACACCGACCTGCTGCGCCGCACCGCGGCCGATGACGAACCCGTCGCCGCCGCGCTGGAGGCGGCGATCGGCGCCGGGCTGCTCGACGAGGACCCGCACCACCCCGGACGGCTCCACTTCGCCCACGCCCTGGTCCGGGAGACGCTCATCGACGAACTCGCGCACGAGGAGCGGCACCGCATGCACGCCGCCGTCTCCGAGGCGCTGTGCGCCCGCAGGCCCCTGGGGGTGGAGAACGAGGAGATCGAGCGGGTCGCCCATCACACCTGGCACGCCCAGTGCGTGATTCCCGCCGCGCGGGCGCTCCCCCGGCTGCTGCGCGCGGCCGAACACGCCGAGCGGCACTGGGCGTACGAGGAGGTGGAGACCTGGCTGCGCAGGGCGGTGCACCTGGTCGGCCTGCTGCCTTCCGACGATCCGTCGGCCGTGCGGCTGGAGCGGCAACTGCACATCCAGCTCGGCCAGGTGCTGGCCACCACCCGTGGCCACGGCCACCCCGAGGCCGAGTCGCAGCTCGCGCACGGGCGGACCCTCGATGCGGCCGCCCACGCCCCGGAGGACCCGTCGGCGCTCTGGGCCCTGTGCGCGGCGTCCCTGGTCACCGGCCGCTACGACGCCTCGCGCCGCTTCTCCGGCCGGCTGCGGGAGATCGCGCGACGGACCGGCGAGCCCGTGGCGCTGCTCGGCGCGGCCTACGGCGAGGGGATCGTGCTGCACGTCCGCGGCCAACTGCCACAAGCGCTCGCCAAATTGGAACAGGGCATCGAGACGGCGGACCGCTTCGCCCTGGAGGGCCATTCGCCGGCCCGTACCTTCCGGCACGACCCGCGCGTCTCGTGCCGTTCCTATGCCGCCTTCACCCACTGGCTCATGGGCGACCGGCGGACCGCGGGGACGCGCCGCCGCGAGCTGCTGCACCTGACCGGGTTCGAAAGCAGGCCCTCCGACCGGTGCTTCGCCCTCTATGCGGACGCGGTCGTGGCCGCCTGGGAGGGCGACGCGGCCACGGCGCGTTCCTCCGGCTCCGGGGGCGCCCGCCTGGCGGGCGAACACGGGCTGCTCTACTGGAAGGCCATGCTCGGTCTGCTCGAAGGGTGGGGCCTGGCCCACTCCGGGCGTGCGGACGACGGACTGTCCCTGATGCACGCCTCGCTGACCGGATTACGCGGCTGCAATGCGCACATCCGCCACCCGCTCCACCTGGGCCTGCTCGGCCAGGCCCAGCACCACGCCGGCCGGACCGAGGAGGCGCGGACGACCTTCCGCACCCTGCTCGCCGCCGTGGAGCGGCACCGGGAACACGTCTATCTGCACGCTTCCCTGCCCGCCACCCGGCTCCTCCACGACCTCCTGGGGCGCGGCGCCGCGGAGGCCGTGTGACGGGGCAGGCGGCCGCGGCCGGCAGATCTTCCGCTTCCCGGGCCGGATGCTACGAATTCGGGCGCAGCGTCCAGACCACGGTCATCTCGCCGGTCACCGCGCCGTCCTCGCGGGTGATCGCGACGCGGACGGGGAACTCCGGGCGCTCGCCCGCGTCCAGTTCCGCGACGACCTCGGCCGCCGGGCGGCCCAGTTCGGCGGTGGCGGTGACGGGGCCCTTGGCGAGCTTCTTGTAGCCGATCTCGGCGCGCACGGCCAAGGGCACGGCGCGGGAGAGCTGGTCGCCGAAGGCGGCGAGGACGATGGCGCCGCTCGC
This sequence comes from Streptoverticillium olivoreticuli subsp. olivoreticuli, assembly GCF_003391135.1. GTDB lineage: Bacteria > Actinomycetota > Actinomycetes > Streptomycetales > Streptomycetaceae > Streptomyces > Streptomyces blastmyceticus. The sequence goes on from NZ_CP031455.1 coordinate 2,169,201, forward strand.
GGACTCGGCGAGGGTGAACATCGCGCCGGCGTGCGGGCCTCCGACGTGGTTGTGGTAGTCGGGCTGGTCGGGCAGGCGGACGACGGCACGCTGCGCGGTGGTCTCCTCGAAGACGAGGTTGAGCGTACGGGCCATGGGCACCGTGGCCACGAGCATGTCGCCGATCGAGGGCTGGGTCTCAGACATACCGCAGAAGTTACCAGTCAGTAGCAATGGCGGGAAGGGGCTCCCGTCACCCGGGTCCCCGGCTCCCTCTATGGTTATCCGCCATGTGGCCAGGACAGCAGCCGCCCGGGGGCGAGCAGAACCCGCAGGACCAGAATCCGTACCAGCAGCCGGGGTACCGACAGCAGCCCAACCCGTACCAGCAGCCGGGGTACGGACAGCCCGGCCCTTCGCAGCCGAACCCGTACCAGCAGCCCGCCCCGGCGGGCCCGCCCATGGGGGCGCCCGCGCAGACCGCGCCGCAGTGGACCGGACCGGCCGGTCCCGGCGGCCCGCAGCCGCCGAAGGACAGGAGCAGGCGCACCACGATCATCGCGATCACCGCCGCGGTGGCCGTGGTCGCCGCCGCCGTGATCACGGGCGTCGTCGTCATGAAGGACGACGGCAAGGAGACCGTGGCCAAGAAGGACCCCACGTCGGCCCCGTCTCTCGCGCCGTCCTCGCCGGCCCCCTCCTCCGGCTCCACGGACGCGCCCGTGGACAACCCGCGCGGCGGTGGCGACGACGTCAAGCCGGTCGTCGACGGCTGGAAGGTGGTCGTCAGCAGCAAGCGGCACATCGCCTACGACGTCCCCGCGGAATGGTCGGTCGACAGCCCCGGCATGTCGGTCGGCTTCTCGGACGACAAGGGCAAGCCCCTGATCACCATGAGCTCCCCCGCCTACTACAAGCAGGGGGTGTGCGGGAAGAACACCCAGTCGGCCGCGGTCGGCACCAAGGGCGCGCAGGGCGCGAAGAGCGAGGAGAGCGCCGCCAAGATCGAGGCCGAGAACTGGCTGATCGCGGGCTACGACCAGAAGCAGACCGGCAAGCTCGACAGCACCGACGCCAAGCCCTTCAAGAGCGACCACGGCCTCACCGGCTACTCGTCCTCCGCCACGGTGACCGGGGTGACCAAGACCGAGAAGTGCTCGTCCGACGGCAAGTCCTTCACGGTGACGTACAAGGACACCAACGGCGACCTGGCGACGTGGGTGCTCTACGCGGACAAGGGCGTCGACGGCGAGCTGCCGGACGACACCGTCAAGAAGATCATGAGCTCGCTGCGCCCGCTCAAGAGCTCCTGAGCAGGCCGGCCGCCGGGGCGCTCAGCCCACGCTGAACGCCCCGCCCGGCGGCTCCGGCGAGCCCACGGCGTCCGCGTCCGCCACCACGGCCGCGCCCGCCGCGAACCGCGCCAGCGCCTCCCCGTGCTCCACGCGCGCCGGGAAGGCGTCGGCGGCGGTACGGCGGGCGAGGGCGGCCACCGGGAGTTCGGTGTGCGAGGCGACGAGCACGGCGTTGCCGAAGCGCCGCCCCCGCAGCACCGAGGGCTCGACGATCAGGCACAGGTGCGCGAAGACCTCCTGGAAGGTCGCCACCTGGGACCGGAGGAAGGTGAAGGGGGCGCCGTCGGCGAGATTGGCGGCGTAGCTGCCGTCGCGGCGCAGCACCCGGGCGGCCGAGCGCGCGAACTCCACCGAGGTGAGGTGGGCCGGCACCCGGGAGCCGCCGAAGACATCGGCGACGATCACGTCCGCGGAGGCGTCGGGCGCGGCCTCCAGTTCCGTACGGGCGTCGGTGGCCCGTACGTCGACGCCGGAGCCCTCGCGCAGCGGGAGGTGTTCGGCGACCAGGGCGAGGAGGCCGCGGTCGGCCTCGGCGACGCGCTGCCGGGAGCCGGGGCGGGTGGCCGCGACATAGCGGGGCAGGGTGAGGGCTCCGCCGCCGAGGTGCAGCACGTCCAGGGCGCGGCCGGGTTCCGCGGCGGCGTCCAGGACGTGGGCGATGCGCTGGGTGTACTCGAATTCGAGGTGGGTCGGGTCGTCCAGGTCCACGTACGACTGGGGTGAGCCGTCGACGGTGAGCAGCCAGGCTCGGCGGCGGTCGACGTCGGGCAGCAGTTTGGCGGTGCCGCAGTCGACGTCCTGGGTCACGGGTATGGGTTCGTCCACTCCCCCATTGTGAGGTGCCGGGGCTCCGCCCCCGGACCCGCGCGTGATCGCCGGTCTGCGGCACTTCCGGGGTCCGGCCTACAGGACCCGGCCCACACCGACCGTGCGGCCGGATTCGCGGAGGACGACGGGAAGGCCCGGTTCGAGCGGGGCGGCCCGGTCCAGGGTGAGCGTGAGGGTGAGCGGACGGCCGGGCGGGGCGGAGCCGTGCGGTCCGAGGTCGACCGTGCCGGGGACGTCGGCCGTACGGAAGTGGAGCTGCACCCGACGGCCGGTGGCCAGGGGCCGGGGGCGGCCGCCGTCGTCCGGCGGCAGCAGCCGCACGCGGGCGTGGACGCGCCGACGGGGCAGGACGCTGCCGGGCGCGGCGACGACATCGCCGCGGTGCACCTCGTGGCGCTCCACCCCGTGCAGGAGCAGCGCGACGCTGTCGCCGGCCCGCGCGGCGGCCATGGGTTCCCCGAAGGTCTCCAGGCCGGTGACGCGGGCGGCGCGGGGCCGCGCCGGGCGGCCGACGACGTCGACGGCCGCGCCGGGGCGGACGGTGCCGCGCTCGATGGCCCCGGCGACGGCCGTGCCCCGTCCGGCGAGGGTGAACACCCGCTCCACGGGCAGCAGGAGAGGCCCGTCCGTGCGGCGCACCGGCGTGGGCAGATAGGTGTCGACGGCGTCGAGCAGCGCCTCGATCGTCCCCGTCCAGCGGGGATCTCCGTCCAGGGCGCGCAGCGCGGAGACGCGGACGATGGGCGTCCGGTTCCCGTCGTAGCCGTGCGCGGTGAGAAGCGCGCGGACGTCGAGTTCGACGAGTTCGGTGATCTCCGGGCCGCCGGCGTCCGCCTTGGCGAGGGCGACGACCAGGTGCCGCACTCCGCATTGGCGGGCGAGCAGGAGGTGCTCGGCGGTCTGCGGTCCGACGCCGTCGAGCGCGGAGACGACGAGGATCGCCCCGTCGAGCCCGGCGGCCGCGGCGATCATGTGCTTGACGCGGTCGGCGCGGCCGGGCAGGTCCGCGTGGGCGTAGTGGCGGGTGCCGGTCTCGTAGGCGACGTGGGTGACGTGCGGTGCGCCGGGGCCGTGGTGCGCGGGGCGGGCGCCGAGCAGTCGGGTGATGGCGGTGGTGAGCGTGGTCTTCCCATGGCCGGTGTGTCCCATGGTCGCGATGTTCAGGTGCGGCTTGGTGCGCACGTATGCCTGCTTGGGCATGGTTCCTTTCCCCGGGTGCTGTGGTGCGTGCCTTCGCGCGGACCCCGAGGGCCGGGCCGACCCTCCCCTTCGGGGTCCGCGGAGCGATCCGGGGAGAGTCGGCGTCGCCTGAGGTCGTGGCCGAGTGGGTCCGCGGCCCGGCGGGGGCGGGCGGCAGCCTCCGGCGCGCCCGCGGGGGCGGGCGTCGGCAGGGGGTGGGCATGCCGGCACACGCTGTCGATGCTCGCGCACGGGGTGCGGGGCGTCGAATGGTTTTCCCTTGTACGGGTGTTGGTGCTCCCCGCGGGTGTGCGAGGCCGGGCGGCGATTTGCCCGTATCGCTCCGGGCCCGGTGTCCGGCGGGCGAACGGGCGACGACCGAATGTGCGCGTTCTGCACCGTCTCACCGTGATCACAGCGGCTTTACCCACAGGTCGGTTACGCTCCAGCGATGCTCGAATCCGCCCCGCCCTCCCCCGGTCCCGCAGGACGCCGCGCCCGTGCGCTGCTGTCCCCGTGGTTCCGCCTGGGGCTGCTCGTCGCGCTGCTCGCCGGTGCCGCGGCGGCCGTGCTGGCGTTCCGGCCGGAGCGGCTGCTCGCCGACGGCTGGCCGCCGCACACGTCCGGCGGTGCGGCCGTGGTGCTGTTCGCGGGTGCGTACGGGCTGTGCACGGCGGCGTTCGTGCCGCGCCCGATCCTCAACCTCGCGGCGGGCGCGCTCTTCGGCGGCCCGGTCGGGACGGCGGCCGCCGTGGTGGGCACGGTGCTGGGGTCGGGTCTCTCCTTCGGGCTGGGCCGGCTGCTGGGGCAGGACGCGCTGCGGCCGCTGCTGCGCGGCCGGTGGCTGACGGCGGCGGACCGGCAGCTGAGCCGGCACGGCTTCCGGTCGATGCTGGCGATCCGCCTGTTTCCCGGGGTGCCGTTCGCGGCCGCGAACTACTGCGCCGCGGTCTCCCGGATGGGCTGGGCGCCATTCCTGCTGGCGACCGGGCTCGGCAGCCTGCCGAACACGGCCGCGTACGTCGTCGCCGGCAGCCACGCGTCCTCCCCGACGTCACCGGCGTTCCTCGGCGCGACGGCGTTCATCGCCGTCACCGGGCTCGCGGCGGTGGTCGTGGCGTGGCGCAGGAAGGGGCGGGCGCTGCGGGCGTCCCGCACGTGACCCGACCGCCGGCCGCGCGGGGCCGTCAGCTCGCGTCGATCTTCACGTTGCCGGAGCTGGTGCGGACCGACAGCTTCGCGTCGGCGGACTCGTCCTTGCGCACGCCCACCTCGCTGCTGCCCGAGCTGGTGCCGGTCTCCACGTGGTATCGGGCGGTGCGCGGACGGGGGAACACAACGGGCGTTCACCACCCGGGAATGCTGTCCTGGACACGCCCGCACATCAGGCGCACCCGCGAGGAGCAGACCCGTGATCCCCACCGACGACCTGTCCGATCCTGCCGTACGGGCCCTGGTGAACGCCATCAACACCAATGACGTCGCGGCGTTCCGGGCCGCGCTGACGCCCGGGGCCACCATGTCCGACGACGGGTCGGACCGGGATCTCGCCCAGTGGGCCGACAAGGAGATCTTCTCCTCGCACGGGCACATGGACATCGAGTCCGAGTCGGACGGCGGGCGCTCGCTCGTCGCCCGCTACAGCAACGACACCTGGGGCGCGATGCGCACGCGGTGGCATTTCACGGTCGACGGCGGCGGCAAGGTCAGCCGCTTCGAGACCGGGCAGGCGTGACACGGGTGCGGGGCGGGCCGGTCGGCCCGTCCCGCACCCTTGGGTCACCGCGGAGGGTCAGCCCTGCACGCGCCGCGCGGTCGCGATGAGGTAGCCCAGCTCGGGCATCTCCATGCTCTCGCCGTCGGCCGGCTTGAGCTTGGCGATCATCTCGGCGCCCGCCTTGGCCTCCAGCTGCGCCAGGTTCTTCATGGCGTGCTCGGTCAGGCGCTTGGCGGACTGCTTGGTGGTCTGCTCGCTGACGTCGAGGATCTCCGTGCAGCGCAGCCCGGCCTCGCGGAGCAGCGCGGGGTAGGCCTCGAGGCTCGCGGCCGACTGCGTGAGGTAGGTCTTGAGGATCTTCTCGATGACGGGGCGCCGCTCCTCGGTGATCGGCTCCCGCTCGAAGTTGTCCGTCAGCGTCAGGCGGCCGCCCGGGCGCAGGACGCGCGCCGCCTCGGCCAGGGCCGTGGCGCGGTCGGGCATCTGCATGACGGACTCCACGAGCCACACGGCGTCGAAGGAGGCGTCCTCGAACGGCAGGGCCATCGCGTCGCCGTGCTGGAACGACACCTTGTCGCTCACCCCGGCGGACTCAGCGAGCTCGGTCGCCTTCTCCACCTGCTTGCGGCTGACGTTGATGCCGACGACCTCGGCGCCCGTGGTGGCGGCGAGGCGGACGGCGGGGCCGCCGACGCCGCAGCCGATGTCGAGCACCCGGTCGCCGGGGCCGACGCCGAGCCGCTTTATCAGCATGTCGGTCAGGCGGTCGGCGGCGTCCGCGAGACCGGTGGTGTCCTCGAGGCTCTCCCAGTAACCGACGTGGACGTTCGGGCCGTAGAGCGCCGCGTCGAAGAGACCGGCCAACTGGTCGTAGAAGGCGCCGACCTGAGCGGTCACACCAGCGGAATCGGTCGTCGTCATGTCTTTCTCCCACCGTTACAGCGAATATTGCTGCGAAATGAACAACGCATTTCGGTGATCACGAGCCTAGCAGGAGGCCCGGCCAACTGGGCCTCCTGCTAACGGAATTGTTAATTCCGGTCGGTCAGCCATTGCTGAACGGCTTCCGCCGCCAAGGCCGCGTGATCCTCCATCATCGTGAAGTGGTCGCCGGGGACATTCACGGCTGCATGAGCCGGACCCCATGCCGACGATTCCGGCGCGCTTGCCGCCGAACCGCCTTCCGCGGAAGTCGGGAACGACTCCGTGGCCTCGACGGACAGCACCGGGGCGGCGATCGGCGTGGGATGCCAGTCCATGAACAGGCGCATGTAGGCGCCCATCGCGGTCAGCCTGGCCTCGTCCACCGCGCCGAACATCTTCTCCCGCTCGAACATCTTGCCCGTGAGCGTCGTCTGGATCCAAGGCAGCGCTTCACCACGCGGCAGATAGGTGTCCAGCAATACGACGGCGGCCGTCGCTATTCCCCGCTGCTCCAGCCGCTGCGCCACGGCGTGTGCGATCCAGCCGCCCGACGAACGGCCCACGAGGGCAAAGGGCTTGTCGCCGGAGCACCGCAGTACGGCCTCCGCCTGCATTTCCACGATGGCGTCGATATTCGCGGGGAGGTATTCGCCCTTGACGAATCCGGGTTCGGGCAGGACGGTGACGTCCCGGCGCCCCCGGAAGCTCGCGGCGAAGCGCGCGTATTCGCGTGGACCGGAGATGGCGACGAGGGACGGGAAGCAGATCAGCTGCGGTCCCGTATTCCCCTTGGAGAGCCGCACCAGCTTCGGCGGGTTCTCCAGCTCCGCAGCCGTGCGGAACGACGGCCGCAGCCGCGAGGCGGCCATGAGCAGTTGGGTGCCGGCGACCGACTCCCCGTCCGCGAGCGCCTGCCGGAACAGGCCCTCGACGGTCGACCCGGACTCCGTGCGCGCGGGCGCCGGAGCCCCCGGGGCCGGCGCGGCGCCGTCCGCCGCCGCGCCCGGCTGCCCGCCGGTCAGCTGCGAGCGCAGATGGTCGGCGACCGCCTCCGGCGTGCCCTGGTCGAAGAGCAGCGTCGGCGGCAGGCTCAGGCCGGTGGCCTGGTCGAGCCGGTTGCGGATCTCCACGGCGGTCAGCGAGTTGAGCCCGAGCTCCAGGAGGGACTGCCCTGGTTCGACCGCGTCCGGTGTGGCGTGGCCGAGCACGGTCGCCACGTGCGTGCGGACCAGGTCGAGCACGGCCTTCGCCTGCTCGGCCGCGCCCAGCCCGGCGAGCCGCTGGGCGAGCGACGGCCCGGCCGGGGCCGCGGCCTCCGCGGCCCGCCGGGCCGGGACCCGGACCAGGCCCCGCAGCAGCGGCGGCACCGCACCGGAAGCGGCCTGGGCGCGCAGGGCCGGGAGGTCCAGCCGTACGGGCACCAGGACCGCCTCGTCCACCGCGCCCGCGGTGTCGAGGAGGGCGAGGCCCTGCTCGGAGGTGAAGGCGGCCACACCCGCGCGGTTCATCCGCTCCACGTCGGTGTCGGCCATCTGCCCCGTCATGCCGCTGCGTTCGGCCCACAGGCCCCAGGCCAGCGAGACGGCGGGCAGCCCCTGGGCCCGGCGCTGCTGCGCGAGGGCGTCGAGGAAGGCGTTGGCCGCCGCGTAGTTGGCCTGGCCGGCGCCGCCGAAGGTGCCCGAGGCGGAGGAGAACAGCACGAACGCCGACAGGTCCATCCCCGCGGTGAGTTCATGCAGGTTGAGCGCGCCGTCCACCTTGGGGCGCAGGACCGCGTCGACACGGTCGGGGGTCAGCGACTCCACCACACCGTCGTCGAGCACACCGGCCGCGTGCACCACACCGGTCAGCGGGTGCGCGGCGGGGATCGAAGCGAGCAGCGCGGCGAGCGCGTCCCGGTCCGCGGCGTCGCACGCGGCCCAGGTCACCGTGGCGCCCAGGGCCGTCAGCGCCGCCTCCAGCTCCACCGCGCCCGTGGCCTCGCGGCCGCGGCGGCCGGCCAGCACCAGGTGCCGTATGGCGTGCGCGGACGCCAGGTGCCGGGCGACCAGGCCGCCGAGCACGCCGGTCGCGCCGGTGACGAGCACCGTCCCCTCCGGCCCGCCGAACACCGTCCTGTCGTCCACGTCCGGGGTGGCGGGCACCCGGGCGAGGCGGGGCGCGAAGACCCCGCCGTCCCGGACGGCCAGCTGCGGCTCGCCGGAGGCGAGCGCCTTGGGCAGGGCGGTGAACGACGCGTCCTGGCCGTCGAGATCGAGCAGGACGAACCGGTCCGGGTGTTCGGACTGCGCCGACCGCACCAGGCCCCACACCGCGGCGTGCGCCGGGTCGGTCAGCTCCGCACCGGCCCGCACCGCCACCGCGCCGCGCGTCACCAGCACCAGCCGGGACCGTACGAAGCGCTCGTCGCCCAGCCAGGACTGCACCAGGCCGAGCGCCCGGTGGACCGCGCTGTGCACGGGGGCGCCGGAAGGCCGCGTGTCACAGGGCACGAACACGAGGTCCGGGGCGGTGCCGTCCGGGGTGAGCCCGTGGCGCAGCGCGTCGAGGTCCTCGTACGCGGTGACCGGCGCCCCCGCCGACTTCAGTGCGGGCAGCAGCTCCGAACCGTCACCGCCGAGCGCGGCCCAGCGGGTCGCGCCCGCCGGGGCCGGCCCGGTGGGGACGGCGGTCCAGTCGAGGCGGAACAGCGCGTCGTGGAAGGCCGTGTGAGCACCCTTCAGCTGCTCGGGGGCCACCGAGCGGACGGCGAGGGAGGCCACCGACGCCACGGGGCGCCCGGTGGCGTCGGCCACCGTCACGGACACCGCGTCGGTCCCGGCCGGTGCGAGCCGGACCCGCAGCGCGGCGGCTCCGACGGCGTGCAGGGCGACGCCTTCCCAGGCGAAGGGGAGGCGGATCCGCCCGGCGCCCGTTCCGTCGTCCGGCTGCTGGAGGAAGCCGCCGAGGGCCATCGCGTGCAGCGCGGCGTCCAGGAGTGCGGGGTGCAGGCCGAAGCGGGCCGCGTCTTGCGCCTGTTCCTCCGGCAGCCGGACCTCGGCGAAGACCTCCTCGCCACGGCGCCAGGCGGCGCCCAGGCCCTGGAAGACGGGCCCGTAGCCGAGGCCGGTGGCGGCGAAGCGCTCGTAGAGGCCGCGGACGTCGACCGGCTCGGCGTCCGCCGGGGGCCAGACGTCCAGGGGCTCCCGGTCGGCCGGGCCGTGGGCGGCGAGGACACCGGTCACATGACGGACCCACTGCGGGTCGGCGTCCGCGGGCGCGCCCTCCGGCCTGGAGTACACGCTCACGCGGCGGCGCCCCGCCTCCCCGGGCCCGCCGACGACCAGCTGGAGCTGGACGGCGCCGTGCTCGGGCAGCACGAGCGGGGCCTCCATGGTGAGCTCCTCCACCCGGTCGCAGCCGACGGCGTCGCCCGCCCGCAGGGCGAGTTCCACGAAGGCGGTACCCGGCAGCAGGACGGTGTCCGCCACCGCGTGATCGGCCAGCCAGGGGTGCGTCTTCAGGGACAGCCGGCCGGTGAGGAGGAACCCTTCGGAGTCCGGCAGCGGCACCGCGGCACCCAGCAGCGGGTGTCCGGCGGCGTCGAGCCCGGCCGAGGAGACGTCCCCGGTCCCGGCGGCCGGCTCCAGCCAGTACCGCTGCCGCTGGAACGCGTAGGTCGGCAGCTCCACCCGGCGCACGGTCCGGCCACCGGCGGCGGGCACGGCGGCCCAGTCGACCGGCACGCCCCGCACATCGGCGCGGGCCAGCGCCTCCAGCAGCGTCGCGGTCTCAGCACGCCCGGCGCCGAGCACCGGTGCGAACACCGCGTCGGTGCCGTCGGGCAGGCACTGCCCGCCGAGCGCCGAGAGCACGCCGTCCGGGCCGAGCTCCAGGAAGGTGGTCACACCCTCGTCGGCGAGCCGCCGGACGCCGTCGGCGAACCGTACGGCCTCGCGGACGTGCCGCACCCAGTAGTCGGCGGAGCACAGCTCCTCCGGCGCGGCGAGGTTTCCGGTGACGTTGGACACGACCGGGATCCGGGGCCGGTCGTACGTCAATTCCCGTGCCACAGCCATGAATTCGGCGAGCATGGGCTCCATCAGCAGCGAGTGGAAGGCGTGCGACACCCGCAGCCGACGGGTCTTGCGCCCCCGCTCCTCGAAGCGGGCGGCGACCCGCAGGACGGCGTCCTCGTCGCCGGAGACCACCACCGACGAGGGGCCGTTGACGGCCGCGACGCTCGTCCGCCCGTCGAGCAGCGGCAGCACCTCGTCCTCGCCCGCCTGCACGGCGACCATGGCACCGCCCGCGGGCAGCGCCTGCATCAGCCGGCCGCGGGTGGCGACCAGCAGGGCCGCGTCCTCCAGGGACAGCACTCCGGCGACGTGCGCGGCGACCAGCTCACCGATGGAGTGCCCGCCCACGAAGTCCGGGCGTACGCCCCAGGACTCCACGAGCCGGAACAGCGCCACCTCCACCGCGAACAGCGCGGCCTGGGTGAACGCCGTCCCGCCCAGCGCTTCTTCGTCACCGCCCCAGACGACCTCGCGCACCGACCCTGCCATGTGCCGGTCCAGCTCGGTGACCACGGCGTCGAAGGCGGCGGCGAAGACGGGGAAGGCGCCGTACAGCTCGCGGCCCATGCCCACGCGCTGGCTGCCCTGCCCGGTGAAGAGGACCGCCAGCCTGCCCTCGGCCACGGACCCGCGCACCAGGCCCGGCGCGGAGCGGTCCTCGGCCAGGGCCGTCAGCGCCTCGGCGAAGCCCGCACGGTCCTCGGCCAGCACCACGGCCCGGCAGTCCAGTCGGGACCGGGTGGCCGCCAGGGAGTACGCGACGTCGGCGGCGGCCGCGCCGGAGCCGGGCCCGGCGAGCGACAGCAGCCGCAGCGCCTGGCCGCGGAGCGCGGCCTCGGACCGGCCCGACACCACCCACGGCAGGAGGCCGCCGTCGGCGGTGTCCGCGACGGGCTCCACCGGTCCGGCCGGTGCCTCCTCCACGATGACGTGGGCGTTGGTGCCGCTGATGCCGAACGAGGACACACCGGCCCGGCGCGGCTCCGCGCCCTCGGGCCAGGGCACCGTCTCGGTCAACAGCCGTACGGCTCCGGCCGTCCAGTCGACGTGCGGCGACGGCTCGTCCACGTGCAACGACCGCGGCAGCACGCCGTGCCGCATCGCCAGCACCATCTTGATCACACCGGCGACACCGGCGGCCGCCTGGGTGTGCCCGAGGTTGGACTTCACCGACCCCAGGAGCAGCGGCCGGTCCTCGGCGCGCTCCTGGCCGTAGGTGGCGAGGAGGGCGCCCGCCTCGATCGGGTCGCCGAGCGTGGTGCCCGTGCCGTGCGCCTCGACCGCGTCGACCTGCTGCGGCGTCAGCCGGGCGCTCGACAGCGCCTGGCGGATCACCCGCTGCTGGGCGGGGCCGTTGGGGGCGGTGAGGCCGTTGCTCGCGCCGTCCTGGTTGACGGCGGAGCCGCGCACGACCGCGAGCACGGGGTGCCCGTTGCGGCGTGCGTCGGAGAGCCGCTCCAGCAGCAGCACGCCCGCGCCCTCGGAGAAGCCGGTGCCGTCGGCGGCGGCCGCGAACGGCTTGCAGCGGCCGTCCGGGGCCAGCCCGCGCTGGCGGCTGAACTCGATGAACGAGCCCGGCGTGGACATCACCGTCACGCCCCCGGCCAGGGCGAGGGTGCACTCGCCCTGCCGCAGCGCCTGCGCCGCCAGGTGGAGGGCCACCAGGGACGACGAGCACGCCGTGTCGACGGTGACGGCGGGGCCTTCGAGCCCGAAGGTGTAGGACACCCGGCCGGAGACGATGCTGCCGGCGGCCCCCTGGCCGAGCCCGTAGTCGTGGTACATCACACCGGCGAAGACACCGGTCCGGCTGCCGCGCACGGTCTCCGGGTCGATGCCCGCACGCTCGAATGCCTCCCAGGACGTCTCCAACAGCAGCCGCTGCTGCGGGTCCATCCCCAGGGCCTCGCGCGGCGAGATCCCGAAGAACGCCGGGTCGAACTCCCCCGCGTCGTGCAGGAATCCGCCGTCACGGGCGTAGCTCCTGCCGGGCGCGTCGGGGTCGGGGTCGTAGAGATTCTCCAGGTCCCAGCCTCGGTCCTCCGGGAAGCCGGACACCACGTCACGGCCGTCGGAGAGCAGCTGCCACAGCTCCTCGGGGGAGGTCACCCCGCCGGGGTAGCGGCAGCTCATGGCCACGATCGCGATCGGCTCGTCGTCGGTGACAACGGCCGCGACGGGCGGCGCGGCCGCGGCGGCGGCACCCGATCCGAGCAGCTCGGACCGTATGTACCGGGCGAGTTCGGCGGGCGTGGGGTAGTCGAAGACGAGCGTGGCGGGCAGCCGCAGGGCCGTCTCGGCGTTCAGCCGGTTGCGCAGCTCGACCGCGGTCAGCGAGTCGAAACCGAGCTCCTTGAAGGCGCGTCCGGCCTCGATGTCCCGCGCGTCGCCGTGCCCGAGCACGGCGGCCACCTGGGTCCGTACGAGCTCCAGCAGCACGGCGTCCCGCTCGGCCTCGGGCAGCCCGGTCAGCCGCCGTTCCAGCGGCGAGCCGTCGCCGGACACCGCTTCCACCGCCCGCCGCGCGGGGGCCCGCACGAGGCCCCGCAGCAGCGCCGGTACGGCGCTCCCGGAAGCGGCCCGGGCACGGAGGGCGGCGAGGTCCAGCCGTACGGGCAGGAGCACCGCGTCGTCCGCGCTCCCGGCCGCGTCGAACAGGGCCAGGCCCTCCGCGGACGACAGCGCGGTGACGCCGCCCTGCCGCATGCGCCGCACCTGCCGGTCACCGAGGTGCCCGGTCATGCCGCTGCGCTCGGCCCAGAAGCCCCAGCCCAGCGACACCGCGGGCAGGCCCTGGGCGCGCCGGTGCCCGGCGAGGGCGTCCACGAAGGCGTTGGCCGCCGCGTAGTTGGCCTGGCCCGCGCCACCGATGGTCCCGGAGACGGACGAGAACAGCACGAACGCCGACAGGCCGGAACCGGCCGTGAGCTCGTGCAGGTTGAGCGCGGCGTCGACCTTGGGCCGCAGCACCGCGTCCAGCTGTTCCGGGGTCAGCGACTCCACGACCCCGTCGTCGAGGACACCTGCGGCGTGCACGACACCCGTCAGGGGGTGGCCGGCGGGCACCGACTCCAGCAGGGCGGCCAGCGCGGCGCGATCGGCGGCGTCACAGGCCGCGACCGTCACGGAAGCACCGGCCGCGGTCAGCTCGGCCTCCAGCTCGGCGGCGCCCTCGGCGTCCCGCCCGCGACGGCCGACGAGCAACAGGTGCCGTACACCGTGCTCGGCGACGAGGTGACGGGCCACGAGGCCGCCCAGCGTGCCGGTCGCGCCGGTCAGCAGGACCGTGCCTTCGGGGTCCCAGGAGAACCTCTCCTCGGAGACCGCGGCACGGGCCAGCCTGGGTGCGAATACGTCGCCTCGACGCACCGCGAGTTGCGGCTCGTCCGTGGCGAGGGCGGCGCGCAGCACGTCGGCGGGCGCGTCGTCGTCCACGTCCAGCAGCACGAAGCGGCCGGGGTGCTCGGACTGCGCGGAGCGCAGCAGGCCCCACACGGCGGCCGCCGCCGGATCCTGTACGTCGTCGCCCGTACCCGCCGCGACCGCGCCCCGGGTCAGCACGACCAGCCGGGCCGCCGCGAACCGCTCGCCGGCCAGCCACGACCGCACCAGCTCCAGCGCCCGGTGCAGCGCGCCGCGTACCCCGGCGGCGTCCATGGCGGCGGCCGGGGCGAACGAGGCGAACACCGTCCCGGGAAGCGGCTCGCCCGCGGCCACGGCCCGGTCCAGCGCCCCCAGGTCGGGGAGGACGGCCGCGCCGGGGAGGACGTCGCCGCCCAGGGCGGCCCAAGAGGCGACGGCGGTTTCCGCCGGAACCTCGACACGGGCCCAGTCCACCCGGAACAGCGCGTCCCGCGCCACCCCGCGAGCGGTGCCCAGCTGCTCCGCCGAGACGGGCCGGGTCACCAAGGCGTCGACAGAAGCGACGGGTTCGCCGCTCGCGTCGGCCACCAGTACCGACAGCCCGCCCCGCCCCGTCGGCGACAGGCGCACCCGCAGCGCGGTGGCACCGGTGGCCCGCAGGGACACACCGTTCCAGACGAACGGGAGGCTGGGCCGGGTCCCCTCGCGGTCGTCGGCACCGGCGCCGGCCGCCACGGCGTGCAGGGCGGCGTCGAGCAGCGCCGGGTGGACACCGAACCTTCCGGCCTCCGCGCGCTGCTCCTCCGGCAGGGCGACCTCGGCGAAGACGTCGTCGCCACGGCGCCACACCGCGCGCAGCCCCTGGAACGCGGGCCCGTACCCCAGGCCCGCCTCGGCCAACTGCCCGTACAGACCGCCGGTCCCGACGGGCTCGGCACCGGGCGGCGGCCAGGCGGCCAGGCCGCTCGCGCCCACCGCTCCGGCGGCACCGGATGCTTCGGGGACGAGCATGCCGGCGGCGTGCCGCGTCCAGGGCTCGTCGGAGGCGTCGTCGCTCTCCGGCCGCGAGTACACGCCCACCGACCGGCGGTCGGTCCCGTCCGGCGCGCCGACCACGAGCTGTACGTGGACGGCACCGTGCTCGGGCAGCACCAGCGGCGCCTCCAGGGTCAGTTCCTCCACCCGGTCGCAGCCGACGGCGTCACCGGCCCGCAGCGCGAGCTCGACGAACGCGGTTCCCGGCAGCAGCACATGACCCAGCACCGTGTGATCGGCGAGCCACGGGTGCGACTTCAGGGACAGCCGGCCGGTGAGCACCGAACCATGGGCGTCGGCCAGCGTCACCACCGCGCCCAGCAACGGGTGTTCCGTCGCGCCGAGCCCGGCCGAGGTCACATCGCCGGGAGTGGCGGCCGAGGGTTCGAGCCAGTAGCGCCGGTGCTGGAAGGCGTAGGTGGGAAGGTCGACCTGCCGGACGCCCGCGAAGAGCGGGCGCCAGTCGACGGACGCACCGGCTGTGTGTGCTTCGGCGAGGGAGGTCAGGAAGCGGTCGAGGCCGCCCTCGTCACGGCGGAGGGAGCCGACGGCCGAGATCTCGACGTGCGCGTCCTCGGCGGTCTGCTGGATACCGACCGTCAGCACGGGGTGTGCGCTGGCCTCGATGAAGATGCCCAGGCCGTCGGCCAGCATGCTACGTACGGTCTCGTCGAAACGGACCGTCTGACGAAGGTTGCGGTACCAGTACCCCGCGTCCATGACGGCCGTGTCGATCAACTCAGCCGAGACCGTGGAATAGAACGGCACCGAAGAGGAACGCGGCTCGATCCCGGACAGGATCTCCAGCAGCTCGCCCTCGATCCGCTCCACATGCGCGGAATGCGAGGCGTAATCCACCGGAATCCGACGAGCGCGGACCTCATTCGATTCACACGTGGCAAGCAGCTCGCCCAGAGCGTCTACATCGCCCGAAACCACCACTGCGGACGGGCCGTTCACCGCAGCAACCGAAAGACGGTCGCTCAGCAGCGCCTCGACCTCACCGACAGGCAAGGAAACCGAGACCATCCCACCCTGACCGGAGAGCGCCAGCAACGCCTTGCTCCGCAGCGCGACCACCTTCGCCGCATCGTCCAGCGACAGCGCACCCGCGACGCACGCCGCGGCAATCTCGCCCTGCGAGTGACCGATCACGGCCGCGGGCTCAACACCGTACGAGCGCCACAACTCCGCCAGGGAGACCATCACCGCGAACAACGCAGGCTGGACAACATCCACCCGCTCAAGCAACGCCGCGCCACGCAGCACATCGGTCAACGACCAGTCCACATACGGCGCCAGCGCAGCCTCACACTGAGCAACCCGCTCCGCAAAGACCGGCGAGGCATCCAACAGCCCCGCCGCCATCCCCACCCACTGCGAACCCTGACCCGGGAAGACA
This sequence comes from Streptoverticillium olivoreticuli subsp. olivoreticuli, assembly GCF_003391135.1. GTDB lineage: Bacteria > Actinomycetota > Actinomycetes > Streptomycetales > Streptomycetaceae > Streptomyces > Streptomyces blastmyceticus. Next base: position 2,185,041 of record NZ_CP031455.1, read on the forward strand.
AGCGCCACCCGGCCGCCCGTGCCCGCGACACCGCGCACCATGTCCGGCGTGCCGAGGCCCTCCGCCAAGGACGTCAGACCGGCTCGGAATTCCTCCGCGTCTCGTCCCAGCAGCACCGCGCGGTGTTCGAAGGAGGAGCGCGCGGTCACCAGCGACGCCCCCACCTCCGCCGCCGTCAGCTCCGGCCGGCCCGTCACATGCGTCAGCAGTCGTGCGGCCTGTGCCCGAAGCGCCGCGTCCGACTTGGCCGACAGGACCCACGGCAGCAGGCCGACGACAGGCTCGGCGGTGTCCGGCTCGACCGCCGGCTCGGGTGCCTGCTCCAGTACGACGTGGGCGTTCGTACCGCTGATGCCGAACGAGGACACGCCCGCACGGCGCGGCCGCTCCGCCTCCGGCCACGGCACCGACTCGGTGAGCAGCTCGACCGCGCCGGCCGACCAGTCGACGTGCGGCGACGGCTCGTCCACGTGCAACGACCGCGGCAGCATGCCGTGTTGCATCGCCAGCACCATCTTCATCACACCCGCCACACCGGCAGCCGCCTGCGTATGACCGATGTTGGACTTCACCGAGCCCAGCAGCAACGGACGATCGTCCGCCCGCTCCTGGCCGTACGTCGCCAGCAGGGCCTGCGCCTCGATCGGGTCGCCCAGCGTCGTACCCGTACCATGCGCCTCCACCGCATCGACATCCGCAGCAGACAGACCCGCACTCGCCAACGCCTGCCGGATCACCCGCTGCTGCGAAGGACCATTCGGCGCCGTCAAACCATTCGACGCACCATCCTGATTGACAGCCGAACCACGCACCACAGCCAGCACCTTGTGCCCGTTGCGACGCGCGTCGGACAGCCGCTCCAGCAGCAGCACACCCGCGCCCTCGGAGAAGCCCGTGCCGTCCGCGGCGCCCGCGAACGCCTTGCAGCGGCCGTCCGGGGAAAGCCCGCGCTGACGGCTGAACTCCACGAACAGGCTCGGCGCCGACATCACGGTCACACCGCCCGCGAGCGCCAGCGTGCACTCGCCCTGGCGCAGCGCCTGCGCCGCCAGATGCAACGCCACCAGCGACGACGAACACGCCGTGTCCACCGTGACCGCCGGACCTTCGAGCCCGAAGGTGTACGAGACGCGGCCGGAGACGATGCTTCCGGCGCTGGGGTTGCCCGGTCCGCCGTCCGGGCCCTGCTGGAGCCCGTAGTCGTGGTACATCACGCCGGCGAAGACACCAGTACGGCTGCCGCGCACGATTTCCGGATCGATGCCCGCACGCTCGAACGCCTCCCAGGACGTCTCCAGCAGCAGGCGCTGCTGCGGGTCCATGGCGACGGCCTCGCGCGGGGAGATCCCGAAGAACGCCGGGTCGAAGTCGCCCGCGTCGTAGAGGAATCCGCCTTCGCGGGCGTAGCTCTTGCCGGGGGTGTCGGGGGTGGGGTCGTAGAGCTCCTCCACGTTCCAGCCACGGTCCTCGGGGAAGCCGGAGATCGCGTCCCCGCCCTCGGCGAGCAGCTGCCACAGCTCCTCGGGGGAGGTCACCCCGCCCGGGTAGCGGCAGCTCATGGCCACGATCGCGATCGGCTCGTCGTGCGCGGCCCGTGCCGGGGCCGTGCCCGTGGAACCGGTACGGGTGCCCGCCAGTTCCCGCTTGAGGTGCCGGGCGAGGGCGGTGGGGCTGGGGTGGTCGAAGACAAGGGTGGCGGGGAGCCGCAGACCGGTGGCCGCGTTCAGGCGGTTGCGGAGCTCCACGGCGGTGAGGGAGTCGAAGCCCAGCTCCTTGAACGCCCGCCCGGCTTCGACTGAGTCCGTCCCGGCATGGCCGAGCACGGCGGCCACATGGGTGCGGACGAGCTCCAGGAGCAGGGTGTCCCGCCCGTTCTCCGACAGGCCGGCGAGCCGCTGCTTGAGCGGCGAGTCGCCCGTGCCGTCGGCGGCCGTGTCGACCGCGCGCCGCGCGGGTACGCGGACGAGTCCACGCAGCAGTCCCGACACCCCGCCGGTGAGGGCGCGGGCCCGGAGCACGGGGATGTCCAGGCGCACGGGCAGGAGGGCCGCTTCGGCCACGGTCCCGGCGGCGTCGAACAGCGCGAGGCCCTCTTCCGACGTCAGCGGGGTGATGCCGCCCTCACGCATGCGCCGGACGTCCTCGTCGTCGAGGTGTCCGGTCATGCCGCTGCGCTCGGCCCAGAAGCCCCAGCCCAACGAGACGGCAGGCAGGCCCTGGGCGCGCCGGTGTGCGGCGAGGGCGTCGAGGAAGGCGTTGGCCGCCGCGTAGTTGGCCTGGCCGGCGCCGCCGAACGTACCGGCGGCGGAGGAGAACAGCACGAACGCCGACAGGTCCATTCCCGCGGTGAGTTCATGCAGGTTGACCGCGGCATCGGCCTTGGGGCGCAGGACCGCGTCGACGCGGTCGGGGGTCAGCGACTCGACCACGCCGTCGTCGAGCACACCGGCCGCGTGCACCACGCCGGTCAGCGGGTGCGCGGCGGGGATCGAGGCGAGCAGCGCGGCGAGCGCGTCCCGGTCCGCGGCGTCGCAGGCCGCGACGGTCACGGACGCGCCCAGGGCCGTCAGCTCGGTCTCCAGCGCGGCCATGCCGTCGGCGGCCCGGCCGCGGCGGGAGGCGAGCACCAGGTGGCGCACGCCGTGCCGGGCGACGAGGTGCCGGGCGATCAGGCCGCCGAGGGTGCCACCGGCGCCCGTCAGCAGCACCGTGCCGTCCGGGGTCCAGGAGAACCCGCCGCGCGAGCCGTCCTCCTCGACGGCGGTCCGTACGAGCCTCGGGGTGTGCGGGGTTCCCCGGCGCACGGCCGTCTGCGGCTCGCCCGACGCCACGGCGGCGCGCAGCGCGTCGACGGCCGTCCCGGGGGTGTCCACGTCGACGAGGACGAACCGGTCCGGGTGCTCGGACTGGGCGGACCTGATCAGGCCCCACACCGCCGCCGACGCCGGGTCGCCGACCTCGTCGGCGGCACCGGCCGCGACCGCGCCACGCGTCACGATCACCAGCCGCGACCCGGCGAGCCGCTCGTCCGCGAGCCATTCCTGGACGAGGCGCAGCGCCTGGTGGGTCACGGCGTGCACGGCGTCGGAGAGGCCGGACGCGTTCGGCGCGATCGGTGCCAGTACCGCATCGGGGGCCGGGGCGCCGTCGCCGATGGCGGCCACCAGGGAGGCCACGTCGGGGTAGGTGGCGATGTCGGCACCGGCGCTGTCGCCGATGGCGGCCCAGGTCCCGGCGGCCACCGGCGTCCCGGCGGACCGGGCCTCGCTCCAGGTCACGTGGAACAGCGACTCGTGGAAGGCGTTGCGGGCGGCACCGATCTGCTCGGCGGACACGGGGCGTGTCACCAGCGCGTCCACCGAGGCGACCGTCGCACCGGTGGCGTCGGTCACCAGCAGGGCGACCGCTTCCGTGCCCGGGGCCGGGGACAGTCGCACGCGCAGCGTGGACGCGCCCGTGGCGTACAGCGACACCCCGCTCCAGACGAAGGGCAGGCTCGGCTGCCCGGCGCCGTCGCGGGCATCGCCCGAGGCCATCGCGTGCAGGGCCGCGTCCAGCAGCGCGGGGTGCAGGCCGAACCTGCCCGCGTCCTGCCGCTGTTCGTCCGGCAGGACGACCTCGGCGAACACCTCGTCGCCGCGCCGCCAGACCGCGCGCAGCCCCTGGAAGACCGGGCCGTACTCCAGGCCGATCCCGGCGAGCCGCTCGTACGTCCCGGCCGTCTCGACCGCTTCCGCACCCTCCGGCGGCCAGACGGCGAGGCCCTCCGGGGCCTCGGCGGTGGCCGCGCCGGTCACGAGCACACCCTTGGCGTGCCGGGTCCACGGCTGTTCCGGCGCGTCCCCCGTCTCTTCCAGCCGGGAGTAGACGCTCAGGGCGCGCCGCCCCGACGCGTCCGGTCCGCCGACCGCCAGCTGCACCTGTACGCCACCGCGCTCCGGCAGCACCAGCGGCGCCTCCAGGGTCAGCTCCTCGATCCGGTCGCATCCGACGGAGTCCCCGGCGCGCAGCGCGAGTTCGACGAAGGCCGTGCCGGGCAGCAGGACGGTGTCGGCGACGGCGTGGTCCGCGAGCCAGGGGTGCGTACGCAGCGACAGCCGTCCGGTGAGCAGGAACCCTTCGGCGTCCGCCAGGGCCACGACCGCGCCGAGCAGCGGGTGGTCGGCGGTGCCGAGGCCGAGCCCCGCCGCCGTGCCCGCGGTGGCCACCGAGCCGTCGGCCTCCAGCCAGTACCGCTCCCGCTGGAAGGCGTACGTGGGCAGCTCGACGCGACGGCCACCGGAACCGGTGAAAACCGCACGCCAGTTGATGCGGACACCGGCTGTGTGTGCTTCGGCGAGGGAGGTCAGGAAGCGGTCCAGGCCGCCCTCGTCACGGCGGAGGGAACCGATGGCGGCGGCAGGTGTGCCGACGGCCTCGGCGGTCTGCTGGATACCGACGGTCAGCACGGGATGCGCACTGGTCTCTACAAAGATCCCGACACCGTCGGCCAGCAGGGCACGTACGGTCTCGTCGAAACGCACCGTCTGGCGAAGGTTGCGGTACCAGTAGCCCGCGTCCATCACCGATGTGTCAATCAACTCGGCGGAAACCGTGGAGTAGAACGGCACCGAGGACGAACGCGGCTCGATCCCCTTCAGGATCTCCAGCAGCTCACCCTCGATCCGCTCCACATGCGCGGAATGCGAGGCGTAATCCACCGGGATACGACGAGCACGGATCTCGTTCGTCTCACACGCAGCCAACAGCTCGTCAAGAGCCTCCGCATCACCCGAAACCACCACTGCGGACGGGCCGTTCACAGCCGCGACCGAAAGACGGTCGTTCAGCAGCGCCTCGACCTCACCGACCGGCAGGGAAACCGAGACCATCCCGCCCTGACCGGAGAGCGCCAGCAGCGCCTTGCTCCGCAGCGCGACCACCTTTGCCGCATCGTCCAGCGACAGCGCACCCGCCACACACGCAGCAGCAATCTCACCCTGCGAATGACCGATCACCGCCGCAGGCTCGACACCGTACGAACGCCACAACTCCGCCAGCGACACCATCACCGCGAACAACGCAGGCTGGACAACATCCACCCGCTCAAGCAACGCCGCACCACGCAGCACATCGGTCAACGACCAGTCCACATACGGCGCCAGCGCAGCCTCACACTGAGCAACCCGCTCCGCGAACACCGGCGAGGCATCCAGCAGCCCCGCCGCCATCCCCACCCACTGCGAACCCTGACCCGGGAACACCAGCACCGGACGGTCCGCGGTGTGCACCACCGCGCCCTCGGCCAGTCCGGTCGTGCCACGGCCCTCCGCCAGCGCGGCCAGGCCGTCGAGGAATCCGGCGCGGTCCTCGGCGACCACCGCCGCACGCCGCTCGAACGCGGCACGCGTGGTCGCCAGGGAGAGGCCGACGTCCGCGGCCGAGAGCTCCGGGCGCTCCTGGACGTACGCGAGGAGGTGTGCGGCCTGTGCCCGGAGGGCACTCTCGGACTTGCCGGAGAGCAGCCAGGGAAGCGCGGTGGACGGCTCGCCGTCGCGGTCGGCCTCGGCGGCCTCGTCCAGCGGCGGCTGTTCGAGGATGATGTGGGCGTTGGTGCCGCTGATGCCGAAGGAGGACACACCCGCGCGACGGGGCTCCTCGCTCTCCGGCCATGCCTGTGCCTCGGTCAGCAGGCGCACGGCGCCCGCCGACCAGTCGACGTGCGGGGTGGGGGCGTCCACGTGACGGGTCTGCGGGAGCAGACCGTGGCGCATCGCCAGCACCATCTTCATCACACCGGCGACGCCCGCGGCGGCCTGGGTGTGGCCGATGTTGGACTTGACCGAGCCGAGCCACAGCGGCCGGTCGTCGGCGCGGTCCTGGCCGTAGGTGGCCAGCAGGGCCTGCGCCTCGATCGGGTCGCCCAGGGTCGTGCCGGTGCCGTGGGCCTCGACCGCGTCGACCTGCTTGGCGGACAGCCGGGCGCTCGCCAGGGCCTGGCGGATGACGCGCTGCTGCGACGGGCCGTTGGGGGCGGTGAGGCCGTTGCTGGCACCGTCCTGGTTGATGGCGGAGCCGCGGACGACGGCGAGCACGGGGTGTCCGTTGCGGCGTGCGTCGGAGAGCCGCTCCAGCAGCAGCATTCCGGCGCCCTCGCCCCAGCCGGTGCCGTCGGCGGCCGCGGCGAACGGCTTGCAGCGGCCGTCGGGGGCCAGCCCGCGCTGGCGGCTGAACTCGACGAAGGTGCCCGGGGTGGACATCACGGTGACGCCGCCCGCGAGGGCGAGGGTGCACTCGCCACGGCGCAGCGCCTGGCTCGCCCAGTGCAGGGCCACGAGGGACGAGGAGCAGGCCGTGTCGATGGTGACGGCGGGTCCTTCGAGTCCGAAGGTGTACGCGACGCGGCCGGACGCGACACTGCCCGCGGTGCCGTTGCCGAGGTAGCCCTCGACGCCGGCGGGCACGGAGGTGAGCCCGGATCCGTAGTCGTGGTACATCACGCCGGCGAAGACACCGGTCTTGCTGCCGCGGATCCCGGCCGGGTCGATCCCGGCCTGCTCGAACGCCTCCCAGGAGGTCTCCAGCAGCAGCCGCTGCTGGGGGTCCATGGCGAGGGCCTCACGGGGCGAGATCCCGAAGAACGCCGGGTCGAACTCGCCCGCGGCGTGCAGGAAGCCGCCTTCCCGGGCGTAGCTCTTGCCGGGGGTGCCCGGGTCGGGGTCGTACAGCCCCTCGACGTCCCAGCCGCGGTCGGTGGGGAACGTCGAGATGGCGTCCTCACCCGCGGATACGAGCCGCCACAGGTCGTCGGGGGTCCGTACGCCGCCCGGGTAGCGGCAGCTCATCGCCACGATGGCGATCGGCTCGCGGTCGGCGGACTCCACCTCCTGGAGGCGTTCCCGCGTCTGGTGCAGATCGGCGATCGCCCGCTTGAGGTAATCCCGGAGCTTGTCTTCGTTACTCATCGTGCTTCCCCCATGAATATTGCTGTCGACATGTCGCGATTGGCTCGGATGACCGGATCAGGAGAGACCGAGGTCCCGATCGACCATGCTGAAGAGCTCGTCGTCGGTCGCCGAATCGAGCTTGTCGACAAGGGCAGTGCTGTGCGACAGGTCCTGCGCGTCGCCGTATTTCGTCAGAAGGTCCCGCAGCCGCGCCACGACACCGGTGCGGCCGATCTCCTCCCAGTCCATGGCCGCCAGCCCGGCTTCCAGCCGGTCGAGTTCCACGGCGACCGGGACGTCGTCCCGCGTCGTGCCGTCGTGGAACAGCGCCGTGTGGAGGTGCTGGGCGAGGGCCAGGGGTGTGGGGTAGTCGAATACGAGGGTCGCGGTGAGCCGCAGACCGGTGGCCGCGTCGAGGCGGTTGCGGAGCTCCACGGCGGTGAGCGAGTCGAACCCGACGTCCTTGAAGGCTCGTTCCGGCTCGACGGCCCCGGCGTCGGCGTGCCCGAGCACGGCGGCGACGTGTCCGCGCACCGCGTCGAGCAGTGCCCGTTCGCGCTCGGGTCCGGTGGCTCCGGACAGCCGCTGCCGGAGCGCGGCCGCCGCGTCCTCGCCCGTGCCCGCGCCGCCTTCGAGGGCCGCGCGGCGGACGGGGACCCGTACGAGGTCCCGCAGCAGGTGCGGCACCGGCTGTCCGGACTCCCGCGCGGCGGAGCGCACGGCCGCGAGGTCCAGGCGCACCGGTACGGCCACCGGTTCCCCGCCCGCGCACCCGGCGTCGAAGAGCGCCAGGCCCTCGGCGGGTGACAGTCCGCCGATCCCCGCCCGGCCCATGCGGTGGACGTCGGCCGCGCCCAGCCCGTCGGTCATGCCGCCCTGCTGGTCCCACAGGCCCCAGGCCAGCGACACGCCGGGCAGGCCCTGGTCCCTGCGGTGGGCGACGAGTGCGTCCAGGAAGGCGTTCGCCGCCGCGTAGTTGCCCTGCCCGGCGCCGCCGAACGTGCCGGACACGGAGGAGAACAGGACGAACGCCGCCGGCCCGGAGTCCCGGGTGAGCTCGTGCAGATGCACCGCGGCGTCCGCCTTGGGGCGCAGCACCGCGTCCAGCCGTCCGGGCGTCAGGGACTCGACGACCCCGTCGTCCAGCACACCGGCCGCGTGCACCACGGCGGTCAGCGGGTGCGCCGCCGGTATCGCGGCGAGGACGGAGGCGAGGGCCCCACGGTCGGCCACGTCACAGGCGGCCCAGGCCACCGAGGCACCCAGCGCGCCGAGCTGCGCCTCCAGTTCCCCGGCTCCGGCCGCGTCGGCACCGCGTCGGCTGACGAGCAGCACGTGCCGTACGCCGCGCTCGGCGACCAGGTGCCGCGCGACGAGCCCGCCGAGGGCGCCGCTCGCGCCGGTGATCAGGACGGTGCCGTCGGGGTCCCACCCGGTGGCCGCCGTTTCGGCGGCGGGCGCGGCCCGGTTCAGGCGCGGGGCGAGGACGGCGCCACGGCGCAGGGCGAGCTGCGGCTCTCCGGTGGCGACGGCCGCGGCCAGCCTGTCGGCGGGCGTCCCTTCCTCGTCGGTGTCCACGAGGACGAAGCGGTCCGGGTGTTCGGACTGCGCGGCGCGCACCAGGCCCCAGACGGCGGCCGACGTCACGTCGCGCACGGGATCGCCGGGACCCGCCGCGACCGCGCCCCGGGTCACCAGGACCAGGCGGGTGTCGGTGAACCGCTCGTCCGCCAGCCACCGCTGGACCAGTTCCAGTGCCGTGTGGGTCGCGGCCCGCACGGCGGCGGGGTCGAGAGGGGCGTCGGCCGGGTGCCCGGACTCCAGGGAGACGCAGACGACGTCCGTGTGTGAGGCGTCGACGTCGGCGATCGAGGCCGCCGCCCGGGCGTCCACGAAGGCCCAGCGGGTGGCGGCGGCCGGCGGCTCCGCCGGGACCGGCACGCTCTTCCACTCCACGCGGAACATGGACTCGGCGAACCCGCCGCGCGCTTCGTCGATCTGCTCGCGCGAGACCGGGCGCACGACCAGGGAATCCACCGACGCCACCGGCCGCCCGGACTCGTCGGCCACGGCCACGGCGATGCCGTCGGCCCCGGCCGGCACGAGGCGTACGCGGAGCGCGGAGGCGCCCGTGGCGTACAGGGACACACCGGTCCAGGCGAACGGCAGCCGCACCTGCTGCCGCGCCTCCGGCTCCGGCCGCCCGGCCAGGCCCGCCGAGTGCAGGGCCGCGTCGAGGAGCGCCGGGTGCAGGCCGAACCCGGCCGCGTCACGCCGCTCCTCCTCCGGCAGCACGACCTCGGCGAACACCTCGTCGCCACGCCGCCACGCAGCCCGGACACCCTGGAACACCGGCCCGTACCCGAGGCCGCCGAGGGCGAAGCTCTCGTACATGCCGTCGGTGTCGAGCACCTCGGCACCCACGGGCGGCCAGGCGCTCAGGTCCGGCGTGCCCTCGGCCGTGCCGGGAGCGAGGGTTCCGGTGGCGTGCCGCGTCCACGGCAGGTCGCTGTCGTGCGCCTGCTCGGGCCGGGAGTACACGCGTACGGGCCTGTCGCCGCTCTCGGCGGGGCCTTCGACGACCACCCGGAGGTGGACACCGTCGCGCTCCGGCAGGACGAGCGGCGCCTCCAGCACCAGCTCCGCCAGCCGCCCGCACCCGACCCGGTCCCCCGCGTGCAGCGCCATGTCGACATAAGCCGTACCCGGCAGCACGGCCGAGCCCATGACGGTGTGGTCGGCGAGCCAGGCGTGTGTACGCAGCGAGAGGCGGCCGGTGAACAGCCATCCGTCGGAGTCCGGGAGAGCGACGGCGGCGCCCAGCAGCGGGTGTTCCACCGTGCCGAGACCGACCGAGGCGACGTCGCCGACCGCGTCGGCCGTGGACTCCAGCCAGTAGTGCTCGCGCTGGAAGGCGTACGTCGGCAGTTCGACGCGGCGACCGCCGGTCACGCCGCCCGCGCGCAGCACCTCGGTCCAGTCGACGGCCGCGCCGCGCACGTACAGCTGTGCCAGCGCCTCGGACAGGGCGGTGACCTCGTCGCGACCGGAGCGGAGGGCGGGGGTGAAGGCCGCGTCGGGCAGGCAGTCCTGACCCATCGCGGACAGCACACCGTCGGGACCCAACTCCAGGAAGGTTGAAGCACCTTCGGAGCCAAGGGCTTCGATGCCGTCGGCGAATCGGACGGAATCACGGACGTGACGCACCCAGTACGCGGGAGAGCACAGCTCCTCCGGCGCGGCAATCGAACCCGTCAGGTTCGAGACCACCGGGATCGAGGGAGCCGCATACGCCAGTTCCTCCGCTACCTTCGCGAAGTCGGCCAGCATCGGATCCATCAACGGCGAGTGGAACGCGTGCGAAACCCGCAACCGCTTCGTCTTCACGCCCGTCGCCTTGAGCTGGGACGCCACATCCTCGACAGCACTCTCGGTACCCGAAAGCACCACCGACACCGGCCCATTGACCGCCGCGATACCGACCTCGGCCTCACGACCCACCAGCAGCGGCAGCACATCGGTCTCCGATGCCTGCACCGCGATCATGGCGCCACCAGCGGGGAGCGCCTGCATCAGACGGCCACGAGCGGCCACCAACACACACGCATCATCCAACGAGAGCACACCCGCAACGTGAGCAGCAGCGATCTCGCCGATCGAATGCCCGCCCACGAAGTCCGGACGCACACCCCACGACTCCACCAGCCGGAACAACGCCACCTCAACCGCGAACAAAGCCGCCTGGGTGAACACCGTCTGATCCAGCAGATCCGACCCACCGAACACCACATCACGCAACGGCCGGTCAAGATCGAACCGCGCGCACACGGCATCAAAGGCCCCGGCATACACGGGATAGGCCTCGTACAACTCGCGGCCCATGCCCGCCCGCTGGCTCCCCTGACCCGAGAACAACACAGCCGACTTACCCGAAGCCACCACGGACCCCTGCACCACACCCGGCACAGACCCACCCGCAGCCAACCCAGCCAGCCCAGCCGCAAAACCCTCACGACCACCAGCCAGCACCACCGCACGATGATCGAACGCCGAGCGCGTCGTCACCAGCGAGTGCGCCACATCGGCCGTGGAAACGGCGGCTTCGGCATCGGTGTACGGCAGCAGCCGTCCGGCCTGGGCACGCAGGCCCGCCGCGGAACGGCTGGAGATCAGCCAGGGGACGACCGGGACGTGCACGGCGGCGCTGTCGGCGACGGGCGCCGTCTCGGCCTGTTCGAGCACCACGTGGGCGTTGGTGCCGCTGGCGCCGAAGGAGGAGATTCCCGCGCGGCGCGGCCGCCCGGTCTCGGGCCAGGGCGTCGTAGCGTCGAGGAGCCGGACCGCGCCCGCGGACCAGTCCACGTGGGTACTGGGCTCGTCGATGTGCAAGGTCTGCGGCAGCACACCGTGCCGCATCGCCAGCACCATCTTGATCACACCCGCCACACCGGCAGCAGCCTGCGTATGACCGATGTTCGACTTCACCGAACCCAGCAACAACGGACGACCGTCCGCACGCTCCTGCCCATACGTCGCCAACAGAGCCTGCGCCTCGATCGGGTCACCCAACGTCGTACCCGTACCATGCGCCTCCACCGCATCGACATCCGCAACCGACAGCCGCGCGCTCGCCAGCGCCTGGCGGATCACCCGCTGCTGCGAAGGGCCGTTCGGCGCCGTCAGGCCGTTGCTAGCGCCGTCCTGGTTGATGGCGGAGCCACGGACCACGGCCAGCACCTCGTGGCCGTTGCGACGCGCGTCCGACAAACGCTCCAGCAGCAGCACGCCGGCGCCTTCGGAGAATCCCGTGCCGTCCGCCGCGTCCGCGAATGCCTTGCAGCGGCCATCCGGGGAAAGCCCGCGCTGGCGGCTGAATTCGACGAACAATCCCGGGGTCGACATCACCGTCACGCCGCCCGCGAGTGCGAGGGAGCACTCGCCCTGGCGCAGCGCCTGCGCCGCCAGGTGCAATGCCACGAGCGAGGAAGAACACGCCGTGTCGACCGTGACCGCCGGTCCTTCGAAACCGAAGGTGTAGGAGATCCGGCCCGATGCCACGCTTCCGGCAGTTCCGTTGCCGATGTATCCCTCGATGTCCTCGGGGGCCGTCCGAATTCCCGAGGCGTAGTCGTGGTGCATGATTCCGGCGAAGACGCCGGTCTGGCTGCCGCGCAGGGATTCCGGATCCATTCCGGCCCGCTCGATCGCCTCCCAGGACGTCTCCAGGAGAAGTCGCTGCTGCGGATCCATGGCAATGGCCTCGCGCGGGGATATCCCGAAGAACGCGGGGTCGAACTCGCCCGCTTCATAAAGGAATCCGCCCTGTCGGGCATAAGCCGTGCCCCGGTGATCCGGGTCCGGGTGGTAGAGGCGCTCCAGGTCCCAGCCCCGGTCGTCGGGGAAGTCGGACATCGCGTCCCCTCCGCGCACGACGAGCTGCCACAGCTCTTCCGGGGACCGCACTCCGCCCGGGTACCTACAGCTCATGCCCACAATGGCGATCGCCTCGTCGTCCGACGCGGCGAAGGGCGCCGGTGCCGCCGCGGACGCCCCGGACCGCTGCTCGTCCCCGGCCAGTTCACCGTGCAGGTGGCGGGCGAGGGCGAGCGGCGTCGGGTAGTCGAAGACGAGGGTGGCGGGCAGCCGGAGGCCGGTGGCCGCGTTGAGGCGGTTGCGGAGCTCGACCGCGGTGAGGGAGTCGAAGCCCAGTTCCTTGAACGCCCGCCCGGCGTCGACGACGTCGTTCTCCGCGTAGCCGAGGACGGCTCCCACAGCGGTGCTCACGAGGTCCAGGAGGACACGGTCCCGCTCGGCCTCCGGCACCCCGGCGAGGCGTCGCCTCAGCGAATCGTCCGAATCGGCACCCGACTTGGCGGTCCGGCGCGTCGACGCGCTCACCAGCTTGCGGAGCAGCGGCGGCACGGGCCCGCGTCCGCCGCGCAGGGCGGCGGGGTCGAGGCGGGCCGGCACAAGGAGGGCACTGTCCACTGCGGTCGCGACGTCGAAGAGAGCGAGGCCCTCGGCGGAGGACAGCGGGATCACTCCGCCGCGTGCCATGCGGGTCATGTCGGTGCCGCCCAGATGACCGGTCATCTCACTGCGCTCGGCCCAGAAACCCCAGGCCAACGACACACCCACAAGACCCAGACCACGACGCGACGACGCCAGACCATCCAAAAACGCATTCGCCGCAGCGTAATTACCCTGCCCCGCCGCACCGAACGTCGCAGCAGCCGAAGAAAACAACACAAACGCCGACAGATCCACACCCAACGTCAACTCATGCAGATTCACCGCCGCATCCACCTTCGGACACAACACCGCATCAACACGCTCCGGCGTCAGCGACTCCACCACACCGTCATCCAAAACACCCGCCGCATGCACCACACCAGTCAGCGGACGATCCACAGGAATCCCCGCCAGCACACCAGCCAGAGCACCACGGTCCGCAACATCACACGCCTCGATGCTCACCTGCGCACCAGCAGCCGACAGTTCGGCCTCAAGCTCCGCCATACCCTCAGCGGCACGGCCACGCCGGCTCACCAACAACAGATGCCGCACACCATGCACAGCCACCAGATGCCGCGCCACCAGACCACCCAGCACACCCGTGGAACCGGTGATGAGCACGGTCCCGTCCGGGCCCCAGACGGAGTCCGTCGTCTCATCCGTCACGGCAGGCACCCGTACGAGCCTCGGCGCGAAGAGGGCTCCGCCGCGTACGGCCAGCTGCGGCTCGTCCTGGGCGACCGCTGCCCCGAGGGCGGCGAGGGAGGCATCGTCCTCGTCCACGTCGACCAGGGCGAATCTGCCCGGGTGTTCCGTCTGCGCCGTGCGCACCAGGCCCCAGACAGTCGACGAGGCCAGGTCGGTGAGCTCCGCGTCGGCGACGGCCGCCACGGCACCGCGCGTCACGACGACGAGCCGTGAGCCGGCGAACCGCTCGTCCGTCAGCCACGCCTGGAGAAGAGCCAGCACGCGGCGCGCCGCGTCGTGCGCGGCCGGGGCGATGCCGCCCGTCCGGTCTCCGGACGCGAACGGCGCGAGGACGAGCGCCGGTACGTCCCTCCCGGCCAGGTCCTCCAGATCCGCGTACGCCTCGATCGGGCGTCCGGCGGACTCCAGGCCCGCGCCCAGCTCCAGCTCGTCCGCTCCGACGATCGCCCACGGATCCGCGTCGGCGGTCGCGGAAGCGGCGGACACGCTCGCCCACTCCACCCCGAACAGCGACTCGTGCGCCGTGCGGGCGCCAGTCAGCTGCTTGGGGTCCACCGGGCGCGCGACCAGCGAGTCGACGGATGCCACGGGCGCTCCCGCAGCGTCGGCGACCAGCACCGACAGCCCCTCGCTCCCCTGCGGCACCAGGCGTACGCGCAGGGCGTCGGCCCCGGTCGCGTACAGCGTCACACCGGTCCACGCGAACGGCAGCCGGGCGGTCCCGTCCTCCGTGCTCGTGGAGCCGCCGAGCCCGGCCATGTGCAGCGCGGAGTCCAGCAGCGCGGGGTGCAGGCCGAAGCGCGCCGCCTCACGCCGCTGCCCCTCCGGGAGCACGACCTCGGCGAACACCTCCTCGCCACGCCGCCAGGCCGCGCGCAGCCCCTGGAACACCGGGCCGTACTGCAAGCCGATCCCGGCCAGCCGCTCGTACAGGCCGTCGATCCCGACGGCCTCGGCACCGGCAGGCGGCCAGGCGCTCAGATCCGCCGGAACGTCCGTGGTCCCGGCCACGGCGAGGGTTCCCGTGGCGTGCCGCGTCCAGTCCGAGGCCTGCGCGTCCTCCGCGCGGGAGTAGACGGTCACGGCACGGCGGCCCGAGCCGTCCGGGCCCTCGACGACCAGCTGCACCTGCACCGCGCCCTGCTCGGGCAGCACCAGCGGCGCCTCCAGGGTCAGTTCCTCGACCCGGTCGCAGCCCACCTGGTCACCGGCTCGAACCGCCAGCTCGACCAGGGCGGTTCCGGGCACCACGACCGTGCCCAGCACGGCGTGGTCGGCCAGCCACGGATGCGTACGCAGCGAGAGGCGCCCGGTCAGGACGAGCCCGTCGGCGTCCGCCAACGACACCACCGCACCCAACAGGGGGTGATCGGCGGCACCGAGCCCGGCGGAAGCGACGTCCCCCACGGCGGAGGGCGGGGGCTGCACCCAGAAGCGCTGACGCTGGAAGGCATAGGTCGGCAGGGCGACTTGCCGGGCGCCCTGGAACGCCGATTCCCAGTTGACGCGGGCGCCGGCTGTGTGCGCTTCGGCGAGAGAGGTCAGGAAGCGATCGAGGCCGCCCTCGTCACGACGGAGGGAGCCGACGGCCGAGATCTCGACGTTCACGTCCTCGGCGGTCTGCTGGATACCGACCGTCAGCACGGGATGCGCACTGGCCTCTACAAAGATCCCGATACCGTCGGCCAGCAGGGCACGCACGGTCTCGTCGAAACGCACCGTCTGACGCAGATTGCGGTACCAGTAGCCCGCGTCCATCACCGACGTGTCGATCAACTCGGCGGAAACTGTGGAATAGAACGGCACCGAAGAGGAACGCGGCTCGATGCCCTTCAGGAGCTCCAGCAGCTCGCCCTCGATCCGCTCCACATGCGCGGAATGCGAGGCATAGTCGACCGGAATCCGACGAGCACGAATCCCGCCCGCCTCGCACGTCGCCAGAAGCTCATCCAGAGCATCCACATCGCCCGAAACCACCACCGCAGACGGGCCGTTCACCGCAGCAACCGAAAGACGGTCGTTCAGCAGCGCCTCGACGTCCTCAACAGGCAGGGAGACGGACACCATCCCGCCCTGACCGGAGAGCGCCAGCAACGCCTTGCTCCGCAGCGCGACGACCTTCGCCGCGTCCTCCAATGAGAGAGCGCCCGCCACACACGCCGCAGCGATCTCACCCTGCGAGTGACCGATGACGGCCGCCGGCTCAACACCGTACGAACGCCACAGCTCCGCCAGCGACACCATCACCGCGAACAACGCGGGCTGGACCACATCCACCCGCTCAAGCGACGCCGCACCATCCGCACCACGCAGCACACCGGTCAATGACCAGTCCACATACGGCGCCAGCGCAACCTCACACTGAGCAACCCGCTCCGCAAAGACCGGCGAGGCGTCCAACAGCCCCGCCGCCATCCCCACCCACTGCGAACCCTGACCCGGGAACACCAACGCCACCCGGGCACCGGCACCAGCCACACCCTCGACCAGACCCGCAGCGCTACGACCCTCCGCCAACGCGCCCAAACCGTCGAGGAATCCGGCCCGGTCCCCGGCGACCACCACCGCACGGTGCTCGAACACCGACCGCCCCGTCGCCAACGACAGACCCACATCGCCGACACTCAACTCCGGACGGCCATCCACAAACACCCGCAACCGCTCCGCCTGCGCCCGCAGCGCAGCCTCCGAACGACCCGAGAGCACCCAAGGCAGCGCGCCCGGCGCCTCCCGCGTGTCCGCGGCATCGGCCGGCGCCGCCTCGTCCGGGGCCTCTTCCAGGATGACGTGGGCGTTCGTACCGCTGACGCCGAAGGCCGACACACCGGCCCGACGCGGCTCACCGCTCCCGGTCCACTCCCTCGCCTCCGCCAGCAACTCCACCGCACCCGCCGACCAGTCGACGTGCGGCGACGGCTCATCGACGTGCAACGACCGCGGCAGCACACCCTGCTGCATAGCCAGCACCATCTTGATCACACCCGCCACACCGGCAGCAGCCTGCGTATGACCGATGTTCGACTTCACCGAACCCAGCCACAACGGCTGTCCTTCGGCGCGGTCCTGGCCATAAGTGGCCAGCAGCGCCTGCGCCTCGATCGGGTCGCCCAACGTCGTACCCGTACCGTGCGCCTCCACCGCATCGACGTCAGTGGCCGAGAGCCGGGCGTTGGCCAGGGCCTCCAGGATGACGCGCTGTTGCGAGAGGCCGTTGGGGACGGTCAGGCCGCTGCTGCTGCCGTCCTGGTTGACGGCGGAGCCACGGACGACCGCCAGCACCGGGTGCCCGTTGCGCTGGGCGTCGGAGAGCCGCTCCAGCAGGAGGACGCCCGCGCCCTCGCCCCAGCCTGTGCCGTCCGCCGCGGCCGCGAAGGGCTTGCAGCGGCCGTCGGGGGCCAGCCCGCGCTGTCTGCTGAACTCGACGAACAGGCCAGGGGTGGACATCACGGTCACACCGCCCGCGAGCGCCAGGGAGCACTCGCCCTGGCGCAGCGCCTGTACGGCCAGGTGCAATGCCACGAGCGACGACGAGCACGCCGTGTCGACCGTGACCGCCGGGCCTTCGAGGCCGAAGGTGTAGGAGAGCCGGCCGGAGACCACGCTGGCGGCGCTGCTGGTGGCGAGGTAGCCCTCGACGCCTTCGGGCGCCTGCCGGAGGGCCACCGCGTAGTCCTGGCCGTTGGTGCCCATGAACACGCCGGCCTTGCTGCCGCGCAGGGACGCGGGCGCGATACCGGCCCGTTCGAGGGTCTCCCAGGACGTCTCCAGGAGCAGCCGCTGCTGCGGGTCCATGGCGAGCGCTTCACGCGGGGATATCCCGAAGAACGCCGGGTCGAACTCCCCGGCTTCGTAAAGGAATCCGCCCTCGCGCACATATGACGTGCCCGAGCGGTCGGGGTCGGTGTCGTAGAGCGCCTCGATGTCCCAGCCGCGGTCCTCCGGGAATCCGGAGACGGCGTCCTCGCCCCGGGCCAGGAGTTCCCACATTTCTTCCGGGGAGCGCACGCCACCGGGAAACCGGCAACTCATCGCCACGATCGCGATGGGCTCCCGCGCTTTCTCCTCGACATCGCGCAGTCGGCGCTGTGTCTGGCGGAGATCGCCCATGACGCGCTTCAGGTAATCGACGAGCTTCTCTTCGTTCGACATCTAGCCCTGCCCCCTCGAAGAAACCAGATATTCCGTGCTCATCTCAGGCATCCCCGAGTTCCCGGTCGATGACATCGAAGAGCTCGTCCACCGACACGTCTTCGAGATCGTAGTTCACGTTATCAACGGGTGCGCTCTCACCCTCGGTCAACTTCGCGAGCAATGCCTGGAGTCGGACCGCCGCCTTGGCCCGTCCTATGCCATCGAGCGAAATTGTGGAAATGACGGATTCAAGCTTGTCGATTTCCTCGGACAGCGAGGCGCTGCCCGGCGCACCGTCCTGGACCAACTCCGCGCGGAGATGGCGGGCGAGCGCCAGGGGCGCCGCGTAGTCGAACAGCGTCGTCGGGTTGAGGCGCAGCCCGGTGGCCGCGTTAAGGCGGTTGCGGAGCTCCACGGCCGTGAGCGAGTCGAGACCCATCTCGAAGAATCCGCGGTCGGCGTCGATGCCCTCGTGCGAGGTGTGTCCGAGCACGGCCGCCGTGTGCGTGCGCACCAGGTCGAGCAGTACGCGCTCACGCTCGTTCTCCGGCATGCCTGCCAGGCTCTGCGCGAGCGCGGGCCCGTCGGTCGGGGCGCTGTCACCGGCCCCGCCGGTGCCCGGCGCCGCCTGCCGCAGCTGCCGCACCTCGGGCAGCTCGCTGAAGAGCAGGCCGAGGCGCGTCGCGCCCAGCTCCGCCCCGAAGCGCTGCCAGTTGATGTCGGTGACCGCCACCCGGGCCTCGCCCTGATTCACCGCCTGCTGGAGTGCGGCGATCGCCGACTCGGGGTCCATCGCGGGGAGCCCGAAGCGCTCCATCCGGCTGCTGGCCACGCCCTGGGCGGCCATGCCGCCGTCGGCCCAGGGGCCCCACGCCACGGATGTGGCGGGCAGGCCCGCGGCCCGGCGCTGCTCGGCGAGCGCGTCGAGAAAGGCGTTCGCGGCCGCGTAGTTGGCCTGACCGGCCGCGCCCACGGTCCCCGAGAACGACGAGAACATCACGAACGCCGACAGGTCGCGGTCCAGCGTCAACTCGTGCAGGTGCCGGGCCGCTTCCGCCTTGGCCCGCAGCACGGTCTCGAACCGCTCAGGCGTCAACGCGTCCAGCACACCGTCATCGAGAACACCCGCCGTATGCACCACAGCAGTCAGATCCGGGACACCCGCGAGCAGCCCCGCAAGCGCCTTACGATCACCCGCGTCACACGCGGCCACCGTCACCCGCACGCCAAGAGCCGTCAGCTCCGTACGCAGCTCCTCCGCCCCTTCGGCCGCGGGACCACGACGGCTGACCAACATCAGGTGCTCGGCACCGTTACGAGCCAGCCAACGCGCGACATGAGCACCCAGGGCGCCCGTACCGCCGGTGACCAACACGCTTCCCGACGGCTGCCACTCGGTGGTGCCGGGACGTACCGCCGCCCGGACCACGCGCCGCGCGAAGACACCGGCCGCGCGCACGGCGACCTGGTCCTCGCCCGTCGCACCGCCGAGCACGGCGACCAGACGCTCCGCCGCCCGGTCGTCCAGCGCCTCGGGCAGGTCGACCAGACCGCCCCAGCGCTCGGCGAGCTCGGCGGCCGCGACGGCACCCATGCCCCACAGCTGGGCCTGCGCCGCGCTCCGCGGTGCCTCGGTTCCTCCCACGGACACCGCGCCCCGCGTCACGCACCACAGGGGCGCGTCGATATCGGCGTCACCGAGGGCCTGCACCAGCGAGAGCGTGAGCGCGACACCCGTCGGCACGGACGGCGCGTACGGGTCCCGGCCCCCGGCCTCGCCGAGCAAGGACACGACGCCGTCGAACCGTACACCGGTGTCCGCCACGGCCTTGCGGAGCCGATCGGCCACGGTGACCCGGTCGTCGCCGGCCGCGAGCTCCACGGTCACCGGCTCGGCACCGTACCGCGCCAGGGCGAGAGCGCACTCGGCGATCCACTCGGACCCGCCGGGCACGACCACGAGCCAGGTGCTTCCCGGCGCCGGGGGCGCCGTGTCGGAGACGGGCGACCAGGAGACCCGGTACCGCCAGCCGTCGATCAGCGACCGCTCCCGGCTCTGGCGACGCCAGGCGGAGAGAACGGGGAGGACGGCCGCGAGTGACTCGCTGCTCTCGGTGTCCAACGTGCCTGCGAGCGCGGGCAGATCCTCACGTTCCACCGCGTCCCAGAACCCGGCATCGGCCGGGTCGGCCACGGCCTCGGGTGCGGCCGCGGGCGCCAGCCAGTAGCGCTCGCGCTGGAACGCGTACGTCGGCAGCTCCGCCCGGCGAGCGGGCGGGCCGTCGGCGCCGAACAGCTTGATCCAGTCCACGGTCACACCGCGGACATGCAGCGTCGCCAGCGCGTGCAGCACTGCCTCGGCCTCAGCACGATCGGTGCGGAGGGCGGGGGTGAAGGTCGCGTCGGGCAGGCAGTCCTGGCCCATCGCGGACAGCACACCGTCGGGACCCAACTCCAGGAAGGTTGAAGCACCTTCGGAGCCAAGGGCTTCGATGCCATCGGCGAAGCGGACGGCCTCGCGGACGTGACGCACCCAGTACGCGGGAGAGCACAGCTCCTCAGCAGACGCGAGGACACCAGTGAGGTTCGAGACCACCGGGATCGAGGGAGCCGCATACGTCAGTTCCTCCGCTACCTTCGCGAAGTCGGCCAGCATCGGATCCATCAACGGCGAGTGGAACGCGTGCGAAACCCGCAGCCGCTTCGTCTTCACGCCCGTCGCCTTGAGCTGGGACGCCACATCTTCGACAGCACTCTCAGTACCCGAAAGCACCACGGAAACTGGCCCATTGACCGCCGCGATACCGACCTCGGCCTCACGACCCACCAGCAGCGGCAGCACATCGGCCTCCGATGCCTGCACCGCCACCATCACACCACCAGCGGGGAGCGCCTGCATCAGACGTCCACGAGCGGCCACCAACACACACGCATCATCCAACGAGAGCACACCCGCAACGTGAGCGGCAGCGATCTCACCGATCGAATGCCCGCCCACGAAATCCGGGCGCACACCCCACGACTCCACCAGCCGGAACAACGCCACCTCAACAGCGAACAAAGCCGCCTGAGTGAACACCGTCTGATCCAGCAGATCCGACCCACCGAACACCACATCACGCAACGGCCGCTCAAGATCGAACCGCGCACACACAGCATCGAAAGCCTCGGCATACACCGGGTATGCCTCATACAGCTCACGGCCCATGCCAGCCCGCTGGCTCCCCTGACCCGAGAACAACACAGCCGACTTACCCGACACCACGGACCCCTGCACCACACCCGGCACAGACCCACCCACAGCCAACCCCGCCAGCCCAGCCTCAAAACCCTCACGACCGCCGGCCAGCACCACCGCACGATGATCGAACGCCGAGCGCGTCGTCACCAGCGACACCCCGACCTCCGACGCCGACGTGGTGGTCCGCTCGGAGTTGACGTGCGTCAGCAGTCGCCCGGCCTGGGCCCGCAGGCCCGCCGCGGAACGGCTGGAGATCACCCAGGGCAGTACGCCATCCGCGGCCTCAGGGCCGTTCGCGTCGTCCTCGACCGGCGCCTCCGGCGCCTGTTCCAGCACGACATGGGCGTTCGTACCGCTGATGCCGAACGACGACACGCCCGCGCGGCGCGGGCGGCCGGTCTCCGGCCACGGCACCGATTCGGCCAGCAGTTCCACGGCACCCGCGGACCAGTCGACGTGCGGCGACGGCTCGTCCACGTGCAGCGACTGCGGCAGCGTGCCGTGCTGCATGGCCAGCACCATCTTGATCACACCGGCCACACCGGCCGCGGCCTGTGCGTGGCCGATGTTGGACTTGATGGAACCCAGCCAGAGCGGCTCGTCCCCGGTGCGCTCCTGGCCGTACGTCGCCAGCAGGGCCTGCGCCTCGATCGGGTCGCCCAACGTCGTACCCGTACCGTGCGCCTCCACCGCGTCGACCTCGGCGGCCGACAGGCCGGCGGTCGCCAGCGCCTGGCGGATGACGCGCTGCTGCGACGGACCGTGCGGGGCGGTGAGGCCGTTGCTCGCGCCGTCCTGGTTGATGGCGGAGCCACGGACCACGGCCAGCACCTGGTGACCGTTGCGGCGCGCGTCCGACAAACGCTCCAGGAGCAGCATGCCGACGCCCTCGCCCCAGCCGGTGCCGTCAGCGGCGGCGGCGAAGGGCTTGCAGCGGCCGTCCGGCGCCAGCCCGCGCTGGCGGCTGAACTCGACGAAGGCCACCGGGCTGGCCATCACGGTCGCGCCACCGGCCAGGGCCAGCGAGCACTCGCCCTGGCGCAGCGCCTGCGCCGCCCAGTGCAGCGCGACGAGCGAGGACGAGCACGCCGTGTCGACCGTGACCGCCGGCCCCTCGAAGCCGAGGGTGTAGGAGATCCGGCCGGAGGCCACGCTGCCCGCGTTGCCGGTCAGCAGATAGCCCTCGGACGCCTCCTGCGCCTGCTGCACGGCCGCGCTGTAGTCGTGGTAGGTGAGACCGCAGAAGACACCGGTCTGGGTGCCGCGCACGGTCTCCGGGTCGATGCCCGCTCGTTCGAGGGCTTCCCACGAGGTCTCCAGCAGCAGGCGCTGCTGGGGGTCCATGGCGAGGGCCTCACGCGGGGAGATCCCGAAGAACGCCGGGTCGAAGTCGCCCGCGTCGTAGAGGAATCCGCCTTCGCGGGCGTACGTCTTGCCGGGCGCGTCGGGGTCCGGGTCGTACAGCCCCTCCACGTCCCAGCCTCGGTCCGAGGGGAGTCCGCCGATCGCGTCCCCTCCTCGGGCGAGCAGCTGCCACAGCTCCTCCGGGGAACGCACGCCGCCCGGGAAGCGGCAGCTCATGCCCACGATGGCGATGGGTTCGTCATCGTTCACGGCGGTCGGCGCCGGGTGCGCGGCAGTGGGTGCCGCGGTGTCCGGGCCCATGACCTCCGTGTGGAGGTAGCGCGCGACCGCGGCCGGCGTCGGGTGGTCGAAGACGAGCGTGGCGGGGAGCTTGAGCCCGGTGGCCGCGTTCAGACGGTTGCGGAGCTCCACCGCGGTGAGGGAGTCGAAGCCGAGTTCCTTGAAGGCCCGGCCGGCCTCGACCGCGTCCGGGGTGGCGTGACCGAGGACGGACGCGACGCCGGTGGAGACCAGCTCCAGCAGCGTGCGGTCGCGCTCCGCCCGGGACAGCCCGGCGAGCCGGGCGGCCAGGGACGAGCTCGCGTCGCCATTGGTGGCGACGGTGCTCACGGCCCGCCGCGCCGGGGCGCCGATGAGGCCGCGCAGCAGCGCGGGCATGGCCGTGGTCCTCGCCTGGGCGCGCAGTGTCGCGACGTCGAGGTGGGTCGGTACGAGCAACGAGGCGTCCACGGCATGGGCCGCGTCGAACAGTTCGAGACCTTCGGCGGACGACAGCGGTGTCATGCCGAAGCGTGCCATGCGGGTCATGTCGGTGCCGCCCAGATGACCGGTCATCTCACTGCGCTCGGCCCAGAAACCCCAGGCCAACGACACACCCGCAAGACCCAGACCACGACGCGACGACGCCAGACCATCCAAAAACGCATTCGCCGCAGCGTAATTACCCTGACCCGCCGCACCGAACGTCGCAGCAGCCGAAGAGAACAACACAAACGCCGACAGATCCACACCCGACGTCAACTCATGCAGATTCACCGCCGCATCCACCTTCGGACACAACACAGCGTCGATACGCTCCGGCGTCAGCGACTCCACCACACCGTCGTCCAGCACACCTGCCGCATGCACCACACCAGTCAGCGGATACCCCGCAGGAATCCCCGCCAGCACACCAGCCAGAGCATCACGGTCCGCAACATCACACGCCTCGACGCTCACCTGCGCACCAGCAGCCGACAGTTCGGCCTCAAGCTCCGCCATACCCTCAGCGGCACGACCACGCCGGCTCACCAACAACAGATGCCGCACACCGTGCACAGCCACCAGATGCCGCGCCACCAGACCACCGAGGGTGCCGCTCGCGCCGGTGATCAACACCGTGCCCTCGGAGTTCCAGACAGCTTCGCCGACAGCGCCGGAGGTACGCAGACGGGCCAGGCGCGGCACGGACACCGCGCCTTCCCGGACCGCCAACTGCGGCTCGTCCGACGCGAGGACGGGCGCCAGCGTGTCCCAGGGGACGTCCTGGTCGTCCAGGTCGAGCAGCGTGAGACGGCCCGGGTGCTCGGACTGCGCCGCGCGCACCAGGCCCCAGACGGAGGCCGCCGCCAGGTCGGTGACGTCCGTGTCCGCGGCGGCCGCCACCGCGCCCCGCGTGACCAGCACCATCCGGGAGTCCGCGAACCGCTCGTCCGCCAGCCACGTCTGGAGCAGGGCCAGCACCCGGTGCGTGGCCGCGCGTGTCGCCGCGGCGAGCCGTCCCGACTCGGCCCCGTCCTCGGTCAGGCACGGTACGAAGACCAGCTCGGGCACGGTGAGGGAGGCCAGCGTCTCCAGGTCGGCGGCCTTCTCGAACTGCCGCCCGGTGGTACCGATGGCCGACTCGAGGGCCCGCAGTTCGGCCGGTGTGCCGACCAGGCCCCATGTGGACCCGGTGTCAGCGGCCGGCAGCGCGGGCGCGCCGACCCAGTCCACCTGGAACAGCGACTTGTGCGGCAGACCGCCGCCCACGAGCTGCTCCGGTGCGACCGGGCGGGCCGTCAACGAGTCCACCGACGCGACGGGCCGACCCGCCTCGTCGGCCACCAGGACCGACACGTCGCCCGAGTCGTTGGCCGACAGCTTCACGCGCAGTGCGGTCGCACCGGTCGCGTGCAGCGAGATGCCGTTCCACACGAACGGCAGCCGTGCGGTCTCGCCGTCCTCCCCCGCGTGCAGCGCGGCGTCGAGCAGCGCCGGGTGCAGCCCGAACCGGGCCGCCTCCTCCGACTGCTCCTCAGCGAGCGCGACCTCGGCGAAGAACTCCGTACCGCGCCGCCAGGCGGCCCGCAGGCCCTGGAAGGCAGGGCCGTACTCCAGGCCGGCGAGGGCGAGTCCCTCGTAGCGCCCGTCGATGTCGACGGGCTCGGCGCCCACCGGGGGCCACTGGCCGAACTCGGCGGGCTCCGGGTGCCCACCCACGGTCAAGGAACCCGACGCATGGTGGGTCCACGGAAGATCGTCCGCCGCGCCCTCCGGCCGGGAGTGGACGTCCAGCGAACGCCGCCCGGACTCGTCCGGCCCGCCGACCGCCAACTGGATCTGCACCGCGCCCTGCTCCGGCAGCACCAGCGGCGCCTCCAGGATCAGTTCCTCGACCCGGTCGCAGCCGACGGAGTCACCGGCCCGCAGCGCGAGCTCGACGAACGTCGTACCGGGCAGCAGCACCGCGCCGGAGATCCTGTAGTCCGCCAGCCAGGGGTGCGACTGTACGGACAGGCGCCCGGTGAAGAGGTGCCCCTCCGAGGCGGGCAGCGCGACGGCGGCACCGAGCAGCGGGTGGTCGGCTGCCCCCAGACCGGCCGAGGCCACATCACCCGTGGTAGCGGAGGGCTCCACCCAGAACCGTCGGCTCTGGAAGGCGTACGTCGGCAGCTCGACGCGCCGCGCGCTCACTCCGGCGAAGAGAGACTCCCAGTTCACCGGGGCACCGGCTATGTGTGCTTCGGCGAGGGAGGTCAGGAAGCGGTCCAGGCCGCCTTCGTCACGGCGGAGGGAGCCGACGGCCGAGATCTCGACGCGCGCGTCCTCGGCGGTCTGCTGGATACCGACGGTCAGCACGGGATGCGCACTGGCCTCTACGAAGATCCCGATACCGTCGGCCAGCAGGGCACGTACGGTCTCGTCGAAACGAACCGTCTGACGCAGATTGCGGTACCAGTAACCCGCGTCCATCACCAACGTGTCGATCAACTCGGCGGAAACCGTGGAATAGAACGGCACCGAGGACGAGCGCGGCTCGATCCCCTTCAGGATCTCCAGCAGCTCGCCCTCGATCCGCTCCACATGCGCGGAATGCGAGGCGTAATCCACCGGGATACGACGGGCACGAATCCCGCCCGCCTCGCACGTCGCCAGAAGCTCATCCAGAGCATCCACATCGCCCGAAACCACCACCGCGGACGGGCCGTTCACCGCCGCGACCGACAGCCGGTCATTCAGCAGCGCCTCGACCTCACCGACAGGCAGGGCAACCGAGACCATCCCACCCTGACCGGAGAGCGCCAGCAACGCCTTGCTCCGCAGCGCGACCACCTTCGCCGCATCGTCCAGCGACAGCGCACCCGCGACGCACGCTGCGGCAATCTCGCCCTGCGAGTGACCGATCACGGCCGCGGGCTCAACACCGTACGAGCGCCACAGCTCCGCCAGCGACACCATCACCGCGAACAACGCGGGCTGGACAACATCCACCCGCTCAAGCGACGCCGCACCATCCGCACCACGCAGCACATCGACCAACGACCAGTCCGTATAAGCACTCAGAGCAGTCGCACACTCATGAATCCACTCGGCAAAGACCGGCGAGGCATCCAGCAGCCCCGCCGCCATCCCCACCCACTGCGAACCCTGACCCGGGAAGACGAACACAGCCCGGTCCCCGGCCTCGGGCGCGAGCGCACCCTGCACCAGGCCGACCGTGTCGCGGCCCTCGGCCAGTGCCGTCAGACCGTTCAGGAACCCGTCCCGGTCCTCCGCGAGCAGGACCGCACGGTGGTCGAAGACGGCACGCGTGGCCGTCAGCGCCGCCCCCACGTCGGCGGGCGACAGCTCCGGGTGGTCGGCCGCGTACGTCTTCAGGCGCTCGGCCTGGGCACGCAGCGCCGCGTTCGACTTGGCCGAGACCAGCCACGGCACGAGCGTTCGCGGCGACGGGGCGTCCGGCTCCTCGGGGGCGTCGTTCGGAACCTGTTCCAGGATGACGTGGGCGTTCGTACCGCTGACGCCGAAGGCCGACACACCGGCCCGACGCGGCTCACCGCTCCCGGGCCACTCCCTCGCCTCCGCCAGCAACTCCACCGCACCCGCCGACCAGTCGACGTGCGGCGACGGCTCGTCCACGTGCAACGACCGCGGCAGCACACCCTGCTGCATCGCCAGCACCATCTTGATCACACCTGCCACACCGGCAGCAGCCTGCGTGTGACCGATGTTCGACTTGATCGAGCCGAGCCACAGCGGCCGGCCCTCTTCGCGGCCCTGGCCATAAGTGGCCAGCAGGGCCTGCGCCTCGATCGGGTCACCCAGCGTCGTACCCGTACCGTGCGCCTCCACCACATCGACATCCGCAGCAGAAAGACCCGCACTCGCCAACGCCTGCCGGATCACCCGCTGCTGCGAAGGACCATTCGGCGCCGTCAAACCATTCGACGCACCATCCTGATTCACCGCACTGCCACGCACCACGGCCAGCACAGGGTGGCCATTGCGGCGGGCGTCGGACAGCCGCTCCAGGAGGAGCAGGCCGACGCCCTCGCCCCAGGCGGTGCCGTCGGCGGCCGCGGCGAACGGCTTGCAGCGGCCGTCGGCCGCCAGCCCGCGCTGCCTGCTGAACTCGACGAAGCCACGCGGCGAGACCATCACGGTCACGCCGCCCGCGAGCGCCAGGGAGCATTCGCCCTGGCGCAGCGCCTGCGCGGCGAGGTGCAGGGCCACCAGCGAGGACGAGCACGCCGTGTCCACCGTGACCGCCGGACCTTCGAGACCGAAGGTGTACGAGATACGGCCGGAGACCACGCTCGCGGCGTTGCCGGTGGCGAGGTAGCCCTCGGCGACCTCGGGTGCCCGGTCGAGGAGGGACACGTACTCCTGGCCGTTGGTGCCGAGGAAGACACCGGCCCGGGTGCCGTTGACCGACGTCGGGTCGATGCCCGCCCGCTCCCAGAGCTCCCACGCGGTCTCCAGCAGCAGCCGCTGCTGCGGGTCCATCGCGAGGGCCTCACGCGGGGAGATGCCGAAGAAGGCCGCGTCGAAGCGGTCCGCTCCGGAGAGGAAGGCGCCTTCGCGCACATAGCTCTTGCCGACCGCTTCCGGGTCCGCGTCGTAGAGGCCGTCGAGGTCCCAGCCGCGGTCCGTCGGGAAAGCGGATACGGCGTCCCGGCCGTCGGCGAGCAGCTGCCACAGCTCCTCGGGGGACCGTACGTCGCCCGGGAAGCGGCAGCTCATGGACACGATCGCGATCGGGTCGTCGTCCATCGGGGCCAGGGTGTCCACGGCGTCGTCCGTGGCCCGCGCGCCCAGCAGTTCGGTCCGCAGGTGCTGGGCGAGCACGGTCGGGGTGGGATAGTCGAACACCAGCGTGGCGGGCAACTGCAGCCCGGTGGCGGTGTTCAGCCGGTTCCGCAGTCCGACGGCGGTCAGGGAGTCGAAGCCGAGCTCCTTGAAGGCACGGCCCGCGCCCACCGCTTCGGGCCCGGTGTGTCCCAGCACGACGGCCACGTCGGCGCGCACCAGATCCAGGAGCGTTCGCTCCTGCTCGGCCGACGAGAGGCCCGTGAGACTCCGCACCAGGGCCGAGGCTCCGCCGGAGTGACCCGGGTCGGCGGAGGACGCGCCCGCGTCGGCGGCCCTCAGCTGCCGGAGCTGCGGCAGTTCGGCCAGCAGCCGCCGGAGGAGCTCCGCGTCGAAGGCGCCGGCGAACCGCTCCCACTCGACGTCGAGCACGGCGAGGAAGGTGTCGTTCTGGTCGAGGGCCTGCTGGAGTGCGGCGATCGCCGACTCGGGCGCCATGGCGGTGAGCCCGCCGCGCTTGAGCGTACGGTCCGCCTCGCTGCCGGTGGTGGCCATGCCGCCGTCGGCCCAGGGGCCCCAGGCGATGGACGTGGCGGGCAGGCCCGCGGCCCGGCGCTGCTCGGCGAGCGCGTCGAGAAAGGCGTTCGCGGCCGCGTAGTTGGCCTGACCGGCGCCGCCGACCGTGGCCGACGCGGACGAGAACATCGCGAAGGCCGACAGGTCGCGGTCCAGCGTCAACTCGTGCAGGTGCCGGGCCGCTTCGGCCTTGGCCCGCAGCACGGCCTCGAACCGCTCGGGCGTCAGCGCGTCCAGCACACCGTCATCGAGAACACCCGCCGTATGCACCACAGCAGTCAGGTCGGGGATGCCCGCGAGCAGCCCGGCAAGCGCGTCGCGGTCGCCCGCGTCACACGCGGCCACCGTCACCCGCACGCCAAGAGCCGTCAGCTCGGCCTCCAGCTCCCCCGCCCCTTCGGCAGCGAGACCACGACGGCTCACCAACACCAGATGCTCGGCACCACTACCGGCCAGCCAACGCGCTACGTGCCCACCCAGGGCACCCGTACCACCAGTGACCAACACGCTTCCCGACGGCCGCCACTCGGCCGCGCCGGGCCGCGCGGCGGCGGGCGTCAGACGGCGGGCGAACACGCCTGCCGTGCGGAGGGCGACCTGCCCCTCCGCCGTCGCTCCACCGACCACGGCGAGGAGACGGGCGACCGTCCGCTCGTCCAGCGTGTCCGGCAGGTCCACCAGACCGCCCCAGCGGTCCGGCAGTTCCAACGCCACTGCCTGTCCGAGGCCCCAGATCTGGGCCTGCTCGGCATTGCGCAGAGGGTCCGAGGAGCCGGTGGATACCGCACCCCGGGTGACGCACCACAGGGGCGCGTCGATATCGGCGTCACCGAGGGCCTGGACCAGCGAGAGCGTCAGCGCGACACCCGCCGGCACGGACGGCGCGTACGGGTCCCGGCCCCCGGCCTCGCCGAGCAGGGAGACCACACGGTCGTACGACGCCTGCACTCCTCGAAGCCGCTCGGCCACAGAAGCACGGTCGGCGACCGTGGCATCCAGCTCGACCACCGACAACCCGACGCCGGACACCTCCAGCGCCCGGACGCACTCCGCGATCCACGCATCCTCCGCGAGACCGGCAGGAACCACAACCAGCCACCGACCGCCGGACACCGGAACCGTCGCGTCGGAGACGGGCGACCATGTCACCTGGTAGCGCCAGCTGTCCACGAGCGACCGCTCACGGGACTGCCGACGCCAAGCGGAGAGAACAGGAAGAACAGCCGCGAGAGACTCACTGCTCTCAGTGTCCAACGCGTCGGCCAGCGCGGGAAGATCCTCACGCTCCACCGCATCCCAGAACCCGGCGTCCACCGGTTCCCCGGCAGCAGCCGGAGTCGTGGACTCAAGCCAGTAGTGCTCACGCTGGAACGCGTACGTCGGCAGTTCGACGCGGCGACCGCCGGTCACGCCGCCCGCGCGCAGCACCTCGGTCCAGTCGACGGCCGCGCCATGGACATAGAGCTGTGCCAGCGCCTCGGAGACGGTCTCGACCTCGTCGCGACCGGAGCGCAGGGCGGGGGCGAACACGGCTTCCGGCAGGCAGTCCTGGCCCATCGCGGACAGCACACCGTCCGGCCCGAGCTCCAGGTACGTGACCACGTCCCGGTCCGCGAGAGCCCGCACACCGTCGGCGAAGCGGACGGCCTCGCGGACGTGACGCACCCAGTACGCGGGAGAGCAGAGTTCGTCGGCGGACGCGATGACACCGGTGAGGTTCGAGACCACCGGGATCGAGGGAGCCGCATACGCCAGGCTTTCGGCGACCTTCGCGAAGTCGGCCAGCATCGGGTCCATCAACGGCGAGTGGAACGCGTGCGAAACCCGCAGCCGCTTCGTCTTCACGCCCTGCGCCGCAAGCTTCGACGCCACATCCTCGACAGCGTCCTCGACACCCGAAAGCACCACCGACACAGGCCCATTGACCGCCGCAATACCGACCTCGGCCTCACGACCCACCAGCAACGGCAGCACATCGGCCTCCGAAGCCTGCACCGCCACCATCGCACCACCAGCGGGAAGCGCCTGCATCAGACGGCCGCGAGCGGCCACCAACACACACGCATCATCCAACGAGAGCACACCCGCCACATGCGCGGCAGCGATCTCACCGATCGAATGCCCGCCCACGAAATCCGGACGCACACCCCACGACTCCACCAGCCGGAACAACGCCACCTCAACCGCGAACAAAGCCGCCTGAGTGAACACCGTCTGATCCAGCAGCTCCGACCCACCGAACACGACGTCCCGCAACGGCCGCTCAAGATCGAACCGCGCACACACAGCATCAAAAGCCTCGGCATAAACGGGATAGGCCTCGTACAACTCGCGGCCCATGCCCGCCCGCTGGCTCCCCTGACCCGAGAACAACACAGCCGACTTACCCGAAGCCACCACGGACCCCTGCACCACACCCGGCACAGACCCACCCGCAGCCAACCCAGCCAGCCCAGCCGCAAAACCCTCACGACCGTCGGCCAGCACCACCGCACGATGCTCCAGATGCGACCGCGTCACCACCAGCGAACGCGCCACACCCGCCACCGGGACATCAGCACCCGCGAACGGCACCAACCGCCCCGCCTGCGCCCGCAAACCCGCCACGGAACGACCCGACACCACCCACGGCAGCACGCCCACAACCGGCTCGGCGACATCCGCCTCAACCACCGGCTCGGGCGCCTGCTCCAGCACGACATGGGCGTTCGTACCGCTGATACCGAACGACGACACACCCGCCCGACGCGGCCGCTCCACCTCCGGCCACGGCACCGACTCCGCCAGCAACTCCACCGCACCCGCCGACCAATCCACATGCGGCGACGGCTCATCGGCATACAGCGACTGCGGCAGCACTCCCTGCCGCATCGCCAGCACCATCTTGATCACACCCGCCACACCGGCAGCAGCCTGGGTGTGACCGATGTTGGACTTCACCGAGCCCAGCAGCAACGGACGGTCATCCGCCCGCTCCTGGCCGTACGTCGCCAGCAGGGCCTGCGCCTCGATCGGGTCGCCCAACGTCGTACCCGTGCCGTGCGCCTCCACCGCATCGACATCCGCAGCAGAAAGACCCGCACTCGCCAACGCCTGCCGGATCACCCGCTGCTGCGAAGGACCATTCGGCGCCGTCAAACCATTCGACGCACCATCCTGATTCACCGCACTGCCACGCACCACGGCCAACACCTCATGGCCGTTGCGACGCGCGTCGGACAGCCGCTCCAGCAGCAGCACACCCACGCCCTCCGCGAGGCCCATGCCGTCCGCGTCGGCGGAGAACGCCTTGCACCGGCCGTCGCGGGCGAGGCCGCCCTGCCGGCTGAAGCCGATGAAGGAACCGGGGTTGGGCATGATGGCCACGCCACCGGCGAGCGCGAGGGAGCACTCGCCCTGGCGCAGCGCCTGCGCCGCCAGATGCAGCGCCACCAGCGACGACGAACACGCCGTGTCCACCGTGACCGCCGGACCTTCGAGGCCGAGGGAGTAGGCGATGCGGCCGGACACCACGCTGGACGCGCTGCCGGTCATCAGGTGGCCTTCCGAGCCCGCCGGTGCCTCGTGGACGCGCGGGCCGTACTCCTGGTAGTTCGAGCCGATGAAGACGCCCGTGTGGCTGCCCCGCATCGACAGGGCCGCGATGCCGGCCCGCTCGAACGCCTCCCAGGACGCCTCCAGCAGCAGTCGCTGCTGCGGGTCCATGGCGACGGCCTCACGCGGCGAGATGCCGAAGAAGTCCGCGTCGAACTCGCCTGCGTCGTAGAGGAATCCGCCTTGCCGGACGTAGGTCTTCCCGGGGCTTTCCGGGTCGGTGTCGTAGATGCCGTCGAGGTCCCAGCCGCGGTCGGTGGGCAGCCCGCCGATCGCGTCCCCGCCGTCCATGATGAGCTGCCACAGCTCCTCGGGGGACCGCACGCCGCCGGGGTAGCGGCAGCTCATCGCGACGATCGCGACGGGGTCGTCCTCGTCGACGGCGACGGGTGCCGGGGCGGACGGCCGGTCCGCGGTCTCCGGCTGCCCGCCGAGCAGTTCGGCCCGTACGTGCTCGGCGAGTGCCGTGGCCGTGGGGTAGTCGAAGGCGAGGGTCGCGGGGAGGCGCAGGCCGGTGGCGGTGTTGAGGCGGTTGCGGAGCTCGACGGCCGTGAGGGAGTCGAAGCCCAGCTCCTTGAACGCCCGCCCGGCGTCGACCGCGTCGGGGGTGGAGTGGCCGAGCACGGCGGCGACCTGGGTGCGGACGAGCTCGACCAGGGCGTGTCCGGTCTCGGCCGGGGTCATGTCCCGCAGCCGCTGCCGCAGCCGGGACGCCGCGTCGGTCGCGTCCTCCGTGCCGGCGGCGGCCGCCGCGTCCTTCAGGCGCCGGGCCGCGGGCAGCTCGTCGAAGAGCGGGCTCGGGCGGGCCGAGGTGAAGACCGGGAGGAAGCTCTCCCAGTCCATGTCGGCGACGGCGAGGAACGTCTGGTCGTGGTCCAGTGTCTGCCGCAGGGCGTCGATGCCGAGGTCAGGGTCCATGAACCGCAGTCCGCGACGGCGCAGTTGGTCGAGGTCCAGGCCCTCGGGCAGTTCGTCGCCGGTCGCGTCCCAGACGCCCCAGGCGACGGAGGTCGCGGTCAGGCCGCGTGCCCGCCGGTCCTCGGCGAGGGCGTCCAGGTGGGCGTTGGCCGCGGCGTACGCGCCGTGGTCACCGACGCCCCAGACCCCGGAGACGGAGGAGAAGAGGACGAAGGCGTCCAGCGGGCGGTCGGCGAGCAGGGCGTCGAGGTGTACGGCGCCCGCGACCTTCGCGCCGATGACGTCGGCGAAGTCGGCGAGCGAGGTCTCGGCGAGCCCGGCCAGGTCGATGTGGGCGGCGGCGTGGAAGACGGCCGTGAGCGGGCGGTCCCCGGGCACCGCGTCGAGGACCGCCGCGAGGGCGGCCCGGTCGGCGACGTCGCAGGCGACGACGGTGGCGCGGGTGCCGAGTCCGTCGAGCTCGGCGACCAGTTCGGCCGCGCCGGGCGCGTCGGGGCCGCGGCGGCTGGTGAGGAGCAGATGGCCGGCGCCGTTGCGGGCCAGCCAGCGGGCGAGGTGGGAGCCCAGCGCTCCCGTGCCGCCGGTGATCAGGACGGTGCCCCGCGGCTTCCAGTCGCGGCGCGGGCGCCGGTCGCCAAGCGGAGCCGGCTCCAGTCGGCGCGCCATCACCCCGGAGCCGCGGACGGCGACCTGGTCCTCGCCGGTGGTGCCGGCCAGCACTCCGGCGACCCGGGCCCGGGCGCGCCGGTCGAGGTCTTCGGGCAGGTCGACGAGGCCGCCCCAGCGGTCGGGGTGCTCCAGGCCCGCCACGCGGCCCATGCCCCAGACCGCCGCCTGTGCCGCGTCGGCGGGGCGGTCGGAGTTGCCGACGGAGACGGCGCCGCGGGTGGCGCACCACAGGGGTGCGGTGATGCCCGCGTCACCGAGCGCCTGGACGAGGGCCAGGTTCAGGGCGAGACCGGTGGTGACGCCGGGGTGGTCGGGGTGCGGTGCGTCGTCCAGGGCGAGCAGGGAGAGGATCCCGGTGGGGCGTCCGGCGGCGCCGGCCGCCCGCAGCCGCTCGGCGAGGGCCGCGCGGTCCACGAGCGCCGTTTCCAGGGTCTCGACGTCGGCGCCGTGCTCCTCCAGCAGCTCCCGGCACGCGGCGGCGAGTTCGGCGCCGGTGCCGTCGGCGGGGACGGCCAGCAGCCAGGTGCCGGAGAGCGACGGCGTCGCGGTCGGTGCGGCGCCCGCGGGGCGCCAGGTGACGCGGTAGCGCCAGTCGTCCACAGTGGTCTCGGCGCGGCGCTGACGGCGCCACTGCGAGAGGGCCGGAAGGAACGTGCCCAGCAGCGCCTGCTGCTCCTCGGAGTCGAAGTGCAGCGTGGCGGCGACGGCTTCGGCGTCCTCGCGTTCGACGGCGTCCCAGAAGGCGGTGTCCAGTGCGTCGCCGCCGCTGCTCGTGGCCGCCGCCTTCGACAGCTCGATCCAGTAGCGCTGGTGCTGGAAGGCGTACGTGGGGAGTTCGACCTGCCGGGCGCCCGCGAAGAGGGGGCGCCAGTCGACGGGGGCGCCGACGGCGTACGCCTCGGCGAGCGAGGTCAGGAAGCGGTCCAGGCCGCCCTCGTCACGGCGCAGCGAGCCGACGGCGGTGGCCTCGGCCCCGGTGGCCTCGGTGGTCTGCTGGATGCCGACGGTCAGCACGGGGTGCGCGCTGGCCTCGACGAAGACGCCGACACCGTCGGAAAGGAGGGCGCGTACGGTCTCGTCGAAACGGACCGTACGACGGAGGTTGCGGTACCAGTAGTCGGCGTCCATGACCGCCGTGTCGATCTCCGCGGCCTCGACCGTCGAATAGAACGGGACGGTCGAGGAGCGCGGGGTGATCCCGGCGAGGGCGTTGCGCACCTCCGTGCGGATCCGCTCGACGTGGGCGGAGTGGGAGGCGTAGTCGACCGGGATGCGGCGGGCGCGGATCCCGTCCGCCTCGCACGTGGCGAGCAGTTCTTCCAGCGCGTCGGTGTCGCCGGAGACCACCACCGAGGACGGGCCGTTCACCGCCGCGACGGACAGCCGGTCGTTCAGCAGCGCCTCGACCTCGGCCTGCGCCAGCGGTACGGACACCATGCCGCCCTGCCCGGAAAGTGCCAGCAGCGCCTTGCTGCGCAGGGCGACGACCTTGGCCGCGTCCTGCAGAGAGAGGGCGCCCGCGACGCACGCCGCGGCGATCTCGCCCTGCGAGTGGCCGATGACGGCCGCGGGTTCCACGCCGTACGAGCGCCACAGCTCCGCCAGGGAGACCATCACGGCGAACAGGACGGGCTGGACGACGTCCACGCGCTCCAGCGAGGCGGCTCCGGGAGCGTTTCGCAGCACGTCCGTCAACGACCAGTCCACGTGCGGTGCCAGCGCGGCCTCGCACTGGGCGACGCGCTCGGCGAAGACGGGTGAGGCGTCCAGCAGGCCGGCCGCCATGCCCGCCCACTGCGAGCCCTGGCCGGGGAAGACGAAGGCCACGTCCGCCGCCGGGCGGGCGACGCCCTCGACCAGTCCGGCCGCCGTCCCGCCCTGGGCCAGCGCCTCCAGCGCGCGGACGGCGTCCGCGTGGTCGGCGCCCAGCACGACGGCGCGGTGCTCGAACTTCGAGCGGGACGCCACCAGCGAGAGACCGATGTCGGCCTGCTCGACGCCGGCCCGTACGTGGGACAGCAGCCGGTCGGCCTGCGCGCGCAGGGCGGCCGCGGACCGGCCCGAGAGCACCCAGGGCACGACGGGCGGGGGCGTGGTCCCCGCGGCCGGGGCGGTCTCGGAGGCGACGGGCTCGGGCTCAGGGGCCTGCTCGATGATGGCGTGCGCGTTGGTGCCGCTGATGCCGAACGAGGACACACCGGCGCGGCGCGGCTCCTCGCCCTCCGGCCACGGCGTCGCCTCGGTGAGCAGCCGGACCGTGCCGCTGGACCAGTCCACGTGCGGCGACGGCTCGTCGAGGTGCAGTGACTGCGGGATCAGGCCGTGGCGCATGGCGAGCACCATCTTGATCACGCCCGCCACACCGGCGGCCGCCTGGGTGTGGCCGATGTTCGACTTCACCGAGCCCAGCCACAGCGGGTGTTCCGCCGAGCGCTCGCGGCCGTAGGTGGCCATCAGGGCCTGTGCCTCGATCGGGTCGCCGAGCTTGGTGCCGGTGCCGTGCGCCTCGACGACGTCGACCTGGCCCGCGGTGAGCCCGGCGTTCTCCAGGGCCTGGCGGATGACGCGCTGCTGCGACGGGCCGTTGGGCGCGGCGAGGCCGCTGCTCGCGCCGTCCTGGTTGGTCGCGGTGCCCCGCACGACGGCGAGCACCGGGTGTCCGTTGCGGCGGGCGTCGGAGAGCCGCTCCAGCAGCAGCATTCCGGCGCCCTCTGCCGGGCCGAAGCCGTCGGCGGCCGCGGCGAAGGGCTTGCACCGGCCGTCCGCGGCCAGCCCGCGCTGCCTGCTGAACCCGGTGAAGGTGCCGGGCGTCGCCATCACGGTCACGCCGCCGACGAGGGCCAGCGAGCACTCGCCCTGGCGCAGCGCCTGCGCGGCCAGGTGCAGGGCGACGAGCGACGAAGAGCACGCCGTGTCGACGGTGACGGCGGGGCCTTCGAGGCCGAGGGAGTAGGCGATGCGGCCGGAGACCACACTGATCGCGCTGCCGGTGACCAGGTGCCCTTCGACGCCGTCGGGCGCCTCGTGCACACGCGGCCCGTAGTCGGGAGCCACGGCGCCCACGAAGACGCCGGCCCGGCTGCCCTTGATCGAGGCGGGGTCGATACCCGCCCGCTCGACGGCCTCCCAGGAGGTCTCCAGGAGCAGCCGCTGCTGCGGGTCCATCGCGAGGGCCTCACGCGGCGAGATCCCGAAGAACGCCGGGTCGAAGTCGCCCACATCGTGCAGGAAGCCGCCTTCGCGCACATACGAGGTGCCGGGCCGGTCGGGATCCGGGTCGTAGAGGGCGTCGAGGTCCCAGCCGCGGTCGGTGGGGAACCCGGAGATGGCGTCCCCACCGTCCCTGACCAGTTCCCACAGCGCTTCCGGGGAACGCACCCCGCCGGGGAAGCGGCAGCTCATCGACACGATGGCGATGGGCTCCCGGCCCGCGGCCTCCACTTCCTGAAGACGGGATCGCGTCTGATGAAGATCAGCCGTCACCCGCTTGAGGTAACCAAGGAGCTTGTCTTGATCCGTCATCAGAACCTCACGAGATTGTGCTGGAGAGAATTCGGGGAATTCAGGGGCTTGGGACACGGGCCGGGGCCGGGCGTGCCGACACCGGGTGCGGAGCCGGAGCCCCGTGGCAGGAGTGGGATGGATCGCACGGTCAGGAGTCCCCGAATTCCGAGTCGATGAACTTGAACAGCTCGTCGGCCGACACCGATTCGAGTTGCTCGGCGACGCTTTCCGGGCTCTCGGGAACGTCGGCGGGAGACTGCTTCACCACCGGTGGGGCAGTCGGCGAAGAAGTCGCCTCCCATTGGGAGAGGAGGCTCTTCAGCCGGTTCGTGACGGATTCCCGCGTGGCGTCGTCGGGCCGCACCGAGGTGAGCAACGCCGATTCCAGTCGGTCGAGTTCGGCCGCCAATTCCGCCGCGGATCCGGCGGCCTGCGGGGCGTCCGGTGCCGTCTCCTCGACGGCCGGGGCGACCTCTTCCCGTATGTGGCGGGCCAGGGACGCCGGGGTCGGGTGGTCGAACACGAGGGTCGCGGGCAGCCGGAGGCCGGTGGCCGCGTTGAGGCGGTTGCGCAGCTCCACTGCGGTCAGCGAGTCGAAGCCGAGCTCGAGGAAGCCCCGGTCCGGCGCGATGGAGTTGGCCGACGTGTGTCCGAGGACGGCGACGGCGTGCTCCCGCACCAACCGCAGGACGACGCGCTGCTGTTCCGTCTCGCCCAGCCCCGCCAGGCGCTGCCGCAACGAGGCGGGCCCGTCCTGCTGAGGCGCCGTCCGCGCGGATCGCCGGGTGACGGCCGCCCCGCTCCCGGCCGGATGCCGGACGGCGAGACCGCGGAGCAGCGGATCGGCGCTGTCGGCCAGGGCCGCCGTGTCGAGGTGTACGGGCACCACGACCGCGTCGGCGGCCGCTTGGGCGGCATCAAAGAGTGCGAGTCCTTCGTCGGAG
Source organism: Streptoverticillium olivoreticuli subsp. olivoreticuli (assembly GCF_003391135.1). Lineage (GTDB taxonomy): Bacteria > Actinomycetota > Actinomycetes > Streptomycetales > Streptomycetaceae > Streptomyces > Streptomyces blastmyceticus. The sequence goes on from NZ_CP031455.1 coordinate 2,223,182, forward strand.
GGCAGCGGGACCATTCCCCCACGCGCCATACGCGCCAGATCCACCGTATCCAGATGCCCCGTCATCGCACTGCGCTCGGCCCACAGACCCCACGCATACGACACCGCAGGCAAACCCACAAACCGACGACACGCAGCCAGAGCATCGACAAAAGCATTCGCCGCCGCGTAATTACCCTGCCCCGCAGCACCCAGCACACCAGCCGCCGACGAGAACAAAGCAAACAACGCCAGATCACAATCCAGCGTCAACTCATGCAAGTTGACCGCAGCATCCACCTTCGCCCGCAACACCACATCAACACGCTCCGGCGTCAGCGACTCCACCACACCGTCATCCAAAACACCCGCCGCATGCACCACACCAGTCAGCGGATACCCCGCAGGGATCCCCGCCAGCAGATCAGCCAGAGCGTCACGGTCCGCGACATCACACGCCTCGATGCTCACCTGCGCACCAGCAGCCGACAGTTCGGCCTCAAGCTCCGCCATACCCTCGGCCGCACGACCACGCCGGCTCACCAACAACAGACGCCGCACACCATGCACAGCCACCAGATGCCGCGCCACCAGACCACCCAGCACACCCGTGGCACCCGTGACCAGAACCGTGCCCCCACCATCAAGCACCGCCGGCACACTCAGCACAACCTTGCCCACATGCCGCGCCTGACTCATGAACCGGAACGCCTCCGGCGCCCGACGCACATCCCACACACTCACCGGCAAAGGCTCAAGAACCCCCGCCTCGAACAACCCCACAATCTCCACGAGCATCTCACCGATCCGACCCGGACCGGCCTCCACCAGATCAAACGCCCGATACCGCACACCCGGATGAGAAACCGCCACATCCTCAGCACCACGAATATCCGTCTTGCCCATCTCCACAAACCGCCCCCCACGCGGCAACAACCGCAAGGAAGCATCGACGAACTCACCCGCCAACGAATCCAGCACCACATCCACACCACGACCCTCGGATGTCTTGACGAAGCTCTCTTCGAATTCGAGCGTGCGGGAAGAGGCGATATGCGCGTCGTCCAGTCCGAGCGAGCGCAGCACGTCCCACTTTCCGGGACTGGCGGTGGCGAAGACCTCGACACCCCAGGCGCGGGCCAACTGCACCGCCGCCATGCCCACACCACCGGCAGCCGCGTGCACCAGCAACGACTCGCCCGGGCGCAGGTCGGCGAGGTCCCGCAGGGCGTAGAGCGCCGTCACGAAGACGGTGGGAGTGGCGGCGGCCCGAGTAAAGGACCAGCCTTGCGGGATACGGACGAGCATCCGGTGATCCGTCACCGCCAACGGCCCGAAACCACCCGAGAACAACCCCATCACACGATCACCCACAGCCAGCCCCGTCACACCGGAACCGACCTCCACCACCACACCAGCACCCTCACCACCCAGCAACGCCTCCCCCGGATACATCCCCAGAGAAATCAACACATCACGGAAGTTCACCCCAGCCGCACGCACAGCGACCCGAACCTCCAACTCCCCCAACACCCGCACCCCATCCGGGCACCCCACCAACGACAAACCCTCAAACGTGCCACCACCACCCGCCTCCAACCGCCACGAGGTGTGGGCCCCCGCTGCGGCCGGGACGGGGAGCGTCGCGGTGGTTCCGCGGGCCAGCCGTGCGACGTACGCGACGCCCGAACGCACCGCGATCTGCGGTTCGTCCGAGGTCAGCAGGGGTACGAGCACCGACCACGCCAGGTCGTTCCCGTCCACGTCCAGGAGGGTGAAGCGACCCGGGTGCTCGGACTGCGCGGACCGCAGCAGCCCGCGCGCGGCACTCACCGGGAGGTCCCGTACGGAAACGTCCGGGCCGGATTCCACCGGCACGGCGCCCCGCGTCACAACGACCAGCCGTGAGTCGGCGAACCGCTCGTCCGCCAGCCACGTCTGCACCACGTCCAGCGCCCGATGGGTGACCGCCCGGGTGGCGGACGGGGCGTCCGCCACCGCTGCCGGTGCCGTGAGCGGGAGGAGGACGAGCTCCGGTGCGCTGATCGCACCCGAGCCGATGGCCTCGGACAGGGCAGCGAGATCCGCGTAGGCGTCGGCGTCTCCCGCGGCCGACTCCGAGAGTGCGCCCAGCTCCGGCCCGTAGGCATCGCCGATCACGGCCCAGCGGACCGCGGCCACGGGATCAGTGGCCCCGTCCGGGGAGCTCACCCACTCCAGGCGGAACAGCGAGTCGTGGGCGGAGTCGGTCCCGAGCTGTCCGACGGACACCGGACGGGCCACGAGAGCGTCCACGGAGGCCACCGGCTGTCCGACGCCGTCGGCGAGCTCGATGGCCACGCCGTCGCCACCGGCGGGCGAGAGCTTCACGCGCAGCACGGACGCACCCGTCGCGTACAACGACACACCGGTCCACGCGAACGGCAACCGAACCTGCTCCGCACCACCGAAGACCGTATCGACCCCCGCATGCAACGCCGCGTCCAGCAACGCCGGGTGAATGCCGAAACCTGTCGCATCGGTTTCGGGCAACGTCACCTCCGCGAAGATCTCCTCACCGAGCCTCCAGGCCGACCGCAGCCCCCGGAACACCGGCCCGTACTCCAGACCCGTCCCCGCCAACCGCTCGTAGAACCCCTCCGTATCGATCACCTCGGCACCCGCCGGCGGCCAGACCGACAGCGCCCCGGAGGCCGGGGCCTCGGGCTCGCCGCCGAGCAGGGTGCCGGTGGCGTGCCGCGTCCAGGGGGCCTGCTCCGAAGCGGCCTCGGGGCGGGCGTACACGCTCAGCGTGCGCCGTCCCTCCTCGTCGGGCCCGCCGACGGTGACCTGGATCAGGACGGCCTCGCGCTCGCGGAACACGAGCGGAGCCTCCAGCGTCAGCTCCTCCACCGTGCCGCAGCCGACGGAGTCACCGGCCCGCAGCGCGAGCTCGACGAACGCCGTACCCGGCAACAACACCCGCCCGAGAACGGCATGATCGGCCAACCAGGCGTGCGTACGCAGCGACAACCGCCCCGTGAACAGGAAACCACCGGACTCCGGCAACGCGACCGCCCCGCCCAGCAGCGGATGGTCGGCCGAGGCGAGCCCCGCCGAGGTCACGTCGCCCACAGCGGAGGACGTCTCCAGCCAGAACCGCTCGTACTGGAAGGCGTAGGTGGGCAGTTCCACCTGCCGGGCGCCCTCGAAGAGGGGGCGCCAGTCGACCGGGGCGCCGGAGACATGCGCTTCGGCGAGGGAGGTCAGGAAGCGGTCGAGCCCGCCCTCGTCACGACGGAGGGAACCGATGGCAGTGACCGGGGTGTCGACGGCTTCGGCGGTCTGCTGGATACCGACGGTCAGCACGGGGTGCGCACTGGCCTCTACGAAGATGCCGACACCGTCGGAAAGGAGGGCGCGTACGGTCTCGTCGAAACGGACCGTCTGGCGAAGGTTGCGGTACCAGTAACCCGCGTCCATCACCGACGTGTCGATCAACTCGGCGGAAACCGTGGAATAGAACGGCACCGAAGAAGAACGCGGCTCGATCCCGGACAGAATCTCCAGCAGCTCGCCCTCGATCAGCTCCACATGCGCGGAATGCGAGGCGTAATCCACCGGAATACGACGGGCACGGATGCCACCGGCCTCGCACACGGCAAGCAGCTCGTCCAGCGCCTCCGTGTCACCGGAAATCACCACCGCGGACGGCCCGTTCACCGCAGCGACCGAAAGACGATCGTCCAGGAGCGCCGTCACCTCGTCAACCGCCAGGGACACGGACACCATCCCGCCCTGACCCGACAGGGCCAGCAGAGCCTTGCTGCGCAGCGCGACGACCTTCGCCGCATCATCCAGCGACAGCGCACCCGCCACACACGCCGCGGCGATCTCGCCTTGCGAGTGACCGATCACGGCCGCGGGCTCGACACCGTACGAACGCCACAGCTCCGCCAGCGACACCATCACCGCGAACAACGCAGGCTGCACCACATCGACGCGCTCCAACGACGCAGCCCCAGGCGCGCCACGCAGCACATCGACCAACGACCAGTCCGTATAAGCACTCAGAGCAGTCGCACATTCACGAATCCGCTCGGCAAAGACCGGCGAGGCATCCAACAGCCCCGCCGCCATCCCCACCCACTGCGAACCCTGACCCGGGAACACCAGCGCCACCCGGCCACCGGCACCAGCCACACCCTCGACCAGACCCGCAGCGCCACGACCCTCCGCCAACGCACCCAAACCGTCGAGGAATCCGGCCCGGTCCCCGGCGACCACCACCGCACGGTGCTCGAACACCGACCGCCCCGTCACCAACGACAGACCCACATCGCCGACAGCCAACCCCGGACGGCCATCCACAAACACCCGCAACCGCTCCGCCTGCGCCCGCAGCGCAGCCTCCGAACGACCCGACACCAACCACGGCGCAACGCCGGCGGGAACCTCCGCGGGGGCAGCCTCTTCGGCGGCCACCGGCGCCTGCTCCAGCACCGCGTGGGCGTTCGTACCGCTCATGCCGAAGGAGGAGACGCCTGCCCGGCGGGGTTCACCGGTCTCCGGCCAGGAGACCGCGTCGGTGATCGGTTCGACCGCGCCGGCCGACCAGTCGACGTGCGGGGACGGCTCGTCGAGGTGCAGGGTCTGCGGCAGCACACCGTGCTGCATCGCCAGCACCATCTTGATCACACCGGCCACACCGGCGGCGGCCTGGGTGTGGCCGATGTTCGACTTCAGGGCGCCGAGCAGCAGCGGACGGTCCTCCGCGCGTTCCTGCCCGTAGGTGGCCATCAGGGCCTGTGCCTCGATCGGGTCGCCGAGCTTGGTGCCGGTGCCGTGCGCCTCGACCGCGTCCACCTGCCGGGCGGACAGCCCGGCGTTGGCCAGGGCCTGGCGGATCACCCGCTGCTGCGACGGGCCGTTCGGCGCCGTCAGGCCGTTGCTCGCGCCGTCCTGGTTGACGGCCGTGCCGCGTACGACACCCAGCACCCGGTGACCGTTGCGGCGGGCGTCGGAGAGGCGTTCCAGCAGCAGGACGCCCACGCCCTCGGCCGGGCCGAAGCCGTCGGCCGCCGCCGAGAACGGCTTGCACCGCCCGTCGGGGGCCAGGCCGCGCTGCCTGCTGAAGCCGATGAAGGTGCTGGGAGTGGACATGATCGTCACACCCCCGGCCAGGGCCAGCGAGCACTCGCCCTGCCGCAGCGCCTGCACCGCGAGGTGCAGCGCGACCAGCGACGACGAGCACGCCGTGTCCACGGCGACGGCCGGGCCTTCGAGCCCGAAGACGTACGCGAGCCTGCCGGAGGTGACGCTCAGCGCGTCGCCGGTCAGCAGATAGCCCTCGACGCCGTCCGCGCCCTGGTGCGGTCCGGTGCTGTAGCCCTGGGGTGCGGCGCCGACGAACACGCCGGTCCGGCTGCCGCGCAGCGACGCGGGGTCGATGCCCGTGCGCTCGAACGCCTCCCAGGAAGTCTCCAGCAGCAGCCGCTGCTGCGGATCCATGGCGAGGGCCTCACGCGGGGAGATCCCGAAGAAGCCCGGGTCGAAGTCGCCCGCATCGTGCAGGAAGCCGCCGTGCCGGGTGTAGCTCTTCCCGAGGGCGTCGGGGTCGGGGTCGTAGAGGCCGTCGAGGTCCCAGCCCCGGTCGGCCGGGAGGCCGGTGATGGCGTCCCGGCCCTCGGTGAGCAGCTCCCACAGGTCTTCCGGGGAACGCACCCCGCCGGGGAAGCGGCAGCTCATCGACACGATCGCGATCGGGTCGTCGTCGATCGACGCCGTCTGCCGTACGGAGACGGCCGTGTCGTCGGCCTCCTCCGGTGCGCCGAGCAGCTCGGTCCGCAGGTGGTGCGCCAGGGCGGCGGGGTTGGGGTAGTCGAAGACGAGGGTCGCGGACAGCCGGAGGCCGGTGGCCGCGTTGAGGCGGTTGCGCAGCTCCACGGCGGTCAGCGAGTCGAAGCCGTGCTCCTTGAACGGGCGCTCGGCCTCCACGGCGTCCGCCTCGGTGTGGCCGAGGACGGTGGCCGCGTTGGCGCGGACGAGTTCGAGGAGGAAGCGGTCGCGCTCCCGCTCGCTCAGTGCGGACAGCTGCCGCAGGAGAGAGGAGTCGTCGGCGCCACCATTGTCGGCGCTGAGGACGCGTCGGGTCGCGGCCCTCGGCCGCTGCACGAGGGCACTCAGGAGAGCCGGTACGGTGCCGGTCCCGGCGAGGGCGGCGAGCCCTGCGGCGTCGAACTTCGCGGGGACGACAAGGGATTCGGCGATGGTGAGGGATGCGTCGAAGAGGGCGAGTCCTTCGTCGGAGGGCAGCGGAACCATTCCCCCACGCGCCATACGCGCCAGATCCGCCGTATCCAGATGCCCCGTCATCGCACTGCGCTCGGCCCACAGACCCCACGCATACGACACCGCAGGCAAACCCACAAACCGACGACACGCAGCCAGAGCATCAACAAAAGCATTCGCCGCCGCGTAATTACCCTGCCCCGCAGCACCCAGCACACCAGCCGCCGACGAGAACAAAGCAAACAACGCCAGATCACAATCCAACGTCAACTCATGCAAGTTGACCGCAGCATCCACCTTCGCCCGCAACACCACATCCATGCGCTCCGGCGTCAGCGACTCCACCACACCGTCATCCAAAACACCCGCCGCATGCACCACACCAGACAGCGGACGATCCACAGGAATCCCCGCCAGCACACCAGCCAGAGCATCACGGTCCGCAACATCACACGCCTCGATGCTCACCTGCGCACCAGCAGCCGACAGCTCAGCCTCAAGCTCCGCCATACCCTCGGCCTCACGGCCACGCCGGCTCACCAGCAACAGATGCCGCACACCATGCTCAGCCACCAGATGCCGCGCCACCAGACCACCCAGCACACCCGTGGCACCCGTGACCAGAACCGTGCCCCCACCATCAAGCACCGCCGGAACACTCAGCACAACCTTGCCCACATGCCGCGCCTGACTCATGAACCGGAACGCCTCCGGCGCCCGACGCACATCCCACACACTCACCGGCAAAGGCTCAAGAACCCCCGCCTCGAACAACCCCACAATCTCCACGAGCATCTCACCGATCCGACCCGGACCGGCCTCCACCAGATCAAACGCCCGATACCGCACACCCGGATACCCCGAAGCCACCGCACCCGCGTCCCGGACATCCGTCTTGCCCATCTCCACAAACCGCCCCCCACGCGGCAACAACCGCAAGGAAGCATCGACAAACTCACCCGCCAACGAATCCAGCACCACATCCACACCACGACCCTCGGTGACCGAGGTGAAGAGGTGCTCGAAGTCCAGGGTTCGCGATGACGCGAGATGGTCGTCGTCCACGCCAAGGGCCCGTACGGTCTCCCATTTGCCGGGACTCGCGGTGGCGAAGACCTCCACGCCCCAGGCACGGGCCAACTGCACCGCCGCCATACCCACACCACCCGCAGCGGCATGCACCAGCAACGACTCGCCCGAGCGGACGTCGGCGAGGTCCCGGAGCGCGTACATCGCCGTCGTGAACACCGCCGGCACGGATGCGGCCCGGGTGAAGGACCAGCCCTGCGGGATACGGACGAGCATCCGGTGATCCGTCACCGCCAACGGCCCGAAACCACCCGAGAACAACCCCATCACACGATCACCCACAGCCAGCCCCGTCACACCGGAACCGACCTCCACCACCACACCAGCACCCTCACCACCCAGCAACGCCTCCCCCGGATACATCCCCAGAGAAATCAACACATCACGGAAGTTCACCCCAGCCGCACGCACAGCGACCCGAACCTCCAACTCCCCCAACACCCGCACCCCATCCGGGCACCCCACCAACGACAAACCCTCAAACGTGCCACCACCACCCGCCTCCAACCGCCAGGCGGCCGAGCCGTCGGCGGGCTTCAGCACGGTGTCGGAGGTGCCGGTGGCGAGCCTCGGTACGAGGACCGCACCGTCGCGGATCACGACCTGCGGTTCCCCGGCGGCGAGGGCCGCGTCGAGGGCGTCGAGCGAGGGATCCTCGTTGTCGAGGTCGAGCAGGACGAATCGGTCCGGGTTCTCGGACTGCGCGGACCGCACCAGGCCCCACACCGCGGCCGAGGCGAGGTCCCGGACGTCCTGACCCGCGCCCGCCGCCACCGCGCGCCTGGTCACCAGGACCAGCCGCGAGCCGACGAACCGGTCGTCCGCCAGCCACGTCTGCACCACGTCCAGCGCCCGGTGCAGCGTGCCGCGCGTCGCCGCGGGCACATCGGTGGCCGAGGAGGCGTCGAAGGGGACGAGGACCAGGTCCGGCAGCGGGTCGCCCGCGCCGACGGCCCGGCTCAGCGCCTCCAGGTCGGCGAGGAGCGGGAGTTCGGACCCCGCGGCCCCCCAGGTCGCGCCGAAGCCGCCATCGCCGATCACCACGGACCGGCCGACGGAGCTCGCTCCGGAGGTGGCCGGCGCGCTCACCCACTCCACGCGGTAGAGCGACTCGGGCCCACGGTCGACGGCGAACCGCTCCGCGGAGACGGGTCGCGTGACCAGCGAGTCCACCGACGCCACGGGAACACCCGACGCGTCGGTCACCAGCACGGCGACGCCGTCACCGCCGACGGGCGAGAGCTTCACGCGCAGCACGGACGCACCCGTCGCGTACAACGACACACCGGTCCACGCGAACGGCAACCGCACCTGCTCCGCACCACCGAAGACCGTACCCACCCCCGCATGCAACGCCGCATCCAGCAACGCCGGGTGGACACCGAAGCCCGCCGCGTCCCCTTCCGGAAGCACGACCTCGGCGAAGATCTCCTCACCGAGCCGCCAGGCCGATCGCAGCCCCCGGAACACCGGCCCGTACTCCAGACCCGTCCCCGCCAACCGCTCGTAGAACCCCTCCGTATCGATCACCTCGGCACCCGCCGGCGGCCATACGGAAGACGGCGCCGACAGCTGCGTCCGACCGGCAGGGGCGAGTACGCCCTTGGCGTGCCGGGTCCAGAGGCTCTGGTCCGGGGCGTCCTCGGGGCGGGAGTAGACGCTCAGCGCACGGCGGCCTTCGACACCCTCCGAGGAGCCGATGATCAACTGAAGCTGGATTCCACCGTGTTCCGGCAGCACCAGCGGAGCTTCCAGGGTGAGCTCCTCCACACGATCGCAGCCGACGGAGTCACCGGCCCGCAGCGCAAGCTCGACAAACGCCGTACCCGGCAACAACACCCGCCCAAGAACGGCATGATCGGCCAACCAGGCGTGCGTACGCAGCGACAACCGCCCCGTGAACAGGAAACCACCGGACTCCGGCAACGCGACCGCCGCGCCGAGCAGCGGGTGGTCGGCTGCCCCCAGACCGGCCGAGGCCACATCACCCGCGACGGCGGAGGGCTGCACCCAGTAGCGCTGGTGCTGGAAGGCGTAGGTGGGAAGGTCGACCTGCCGGGCGCCCGCGAAGAGCGGGCGCCAGTCGACGGACGCACCGGCTGTGTGTGCTTCGGCGAGGGAGGTCAGGAAGCGGTCCAGGCCGCCCTCGTCACGACGGAGGGAACCGATGGCGGCGGCAGGTGTGCCGACGGCCTCAGCGGTCTGCTGGATACCGACCGTCAGCACGGGATGCGCACTGGCCTCTACGAAGATCCCGACACCGTCGGAAAGGAGGGCGCGTACGGTCTCGTCGAAACGGACCGTCTGACGGAGATTGCGGTACCAGTAGCCCGCGTCCATCACCGACGTATCGATCAACTCGGCGGAAACCGTGGAATAGAACGGCACCGAAGAAGAACGCGGCTCGATCCCGGACAGGATCTCCAGCAGCTCGCCCTCGATCCGCTCCACATGCGCGGAATGCGAGGCGTAATCCACCGGAATACGACGGGCACGAATCCCGCCCGCCTCGCACGTCGCCAGAAGCTCATCCAGAGCATCCACATCACCCGAAACCACCACCGCAGACGGGCCGTTCACCGCAGCAACCGAAAGACGGTCATTCAGCAGCGCCTCGACCTCACCGACCGGCAGGGAAACCGAGACCATCCCACCCTGACCGGAGAGCGCCAGCAACGCCCTGCTCCGCAGCGCGACCACCTTCGCCGCATCATCCAGCGACAGCGCACCCGCCACACACGCAGCAGCAATCTCACCCTGCGAATGACCGATCACCGCAGCAGGCTCGACACCGTACGAACGCCACAGCTCAGCCAGCGACACCATCACCGCGAACAACGCAGGCTGGACAACATCCACCCGCTCAAGCGACGCCGCACCATCCGCACCACGCAGCACATCGACCAACGACCAGTCCGTATAAGCACTCAGAGCAGTCGCACACTCATGAATCCGCTCGGCAAAGACCGGCGAAGCATCCAACAGCCCCGCCGCCATCCCCACCCACTGCGAACCCTGACCCGGGAACACCAACGCCCCCCGGGCACCGGCACCAGCCACACCCTCGACCAGACCCGCAGCGCCACGACCCTCCGCCAACGCGCCCAGGCCGTCCAGCAGCCCGTCACGGTCCTCGGCAACCACCACCGCGCGACGCTCGAGCACCGTCCTTGCCGTCGCCAGCGAGAGGCCGATGTCCGTGATGGACTCCTCGGTGTGCTCTTCCAGATGTGCCCGGAGCCGCTCCGCCTGCGCCCGCAGCGCCGCGTCCGTACGGCCGGACACCACCCACGGCACCACACCGGCGGGAACCTCCGCAGGGACGGTCTCCTCGGCGACCACCGGTGCCTGCTCCACCACGACGTGCGCGTTCGTACCGCTGACGCCGAACGAGGACACGCCCGCCCGGCGCGGCCGCTCCACCTCCGGCCACGGCACCGACTCGGTGAGCAGCTCGACCGCGCCCGCGGACCAGTCCACGTGGGTACTGGGCTCGTCGATGTGCAAGGTCTGCGGCAGCACACCGTGCCGCATCGCCAGCACCATCTTGATCACACCCGCCACACCGGCAGCAGCCTGCGTATGACCGATGTTCGACTTCACCGAACCCAGCCACAACGGCTGTCCCTCGGCGCGCTCCTGACCATAAGTGGCCAGCAGCGCCTGCGCCTCGATCGGGTCGCCCAGCGTCGTACCCGTACCATGCGCCTCCACCACGTCGACATCGGCCGCCGACAGCCGCGCGTTGGCCAGTGCCTGGCGGATCACCCGCTGCTGCGACGGGCCACTGGGAGCGGTGAGGCCGTTGCTCGCGCCGTCCTGGTTGACGGCCGTACCACGTACGACACCCAGCACCCGGTGACCGTTGCGCTGAGCGTCGGACAGCCGCTCCAGCAGCAACACGCCCACGCCCTCGCCCCAGCCGGTGCCGTCCGCCGCGGCGGCGAACGGCTTGCAGCGGCCGTCCGCGGCCAGCCCGCGCTGCCTGCTGAACTCGACGAACAGCTCGGGGGTGGACATCACGGTCACACCGCCCGCGAGCGCCATGGTGCACTCGCCCTGGCGCAGCGCCTGCGCGGCGAGGTGCAGGGCCACCAGCGAGGACGAGCACGCCGTGTCGACCGTGACCGCCGGGCCTTCGAGACCGAAGGTGTACGAGATGCGGCCGGAGACGACACTGGCCGCGCTGCTGGTCACCAGGTGGCCTTCGACGCCCTCCGCCGCCTGCCGCAGACTGGTGCCGTAGTCCTGGCCGTTGCTCCCGACGAAGACGCCCGTGCGGCTGCCCCGGAGCAGGGCCGGGTCGATGCCCGCGCGCTCGAACAGCTCCCACGAGGTCTCCAGCAGCAGCCGCTGCTGCGGGTCCATCGCCAGCGCCTCGCGCGGGGAGATCCCGAAGAAGCCCGGGTCGAAGTCACCGGCGTCGGCGAGGAAGGCGCCTTCCTTGACGTAGCTCTTCCCCAGGGCGTCCGGGTCGGCGGCGTAGAGCGATTCGAGGTTCCAGCCGCGGTCGGCGGGGAAGTCCGTGAGGACGTCCTCGCCCGAGATCAGCAGCCGCCACAGGTCCTCGGGGGTCCGCACGCCGCCGGGGAAGCGGCAGCTCATGGAGACGATGGCGATCGGCTCGTCGGCGACGGCCGAGGTCGTGACCACGAGTGCCGAGGCGGTGTCCGCGCCCAGGGCCTCGGTGCGCAGGTGCCGGGCCACTGCCACGACGGTGGGGTGGTCGAAGAGGAGGGTGCTCGGCAGGCGCAGGCCCGTGGCGGCGTTCAGCCGGTTCCGGAGGGTGACCGAGGCCAGCGAGTCGAATCCGAGCTCCTTGAAGGCACGCCCCGTCTCGACCGTTTCCGCCTTCGAGTGCCCCAGCACGGCCGCCACATGGGTCCGCACCAACTCCACGAGCAGGCGGCCCTGTTCGGTGCCGGAGAGTCCGGCCAGGCGCTGCCGCAAGGACGTGCCGGCGTCTGCTGCCGAGTCGGTCCCGGTGACGGACCGCCGTACGTCGAACAGCCCGTCCAGCAGTCGGCTCGGGCGGACATCGGCTGTGGCACGCGCGAAGCTCTCCCAGTCGACATCGGCGACGACCGGGCAGGCCAGGGACCGGCGGACGGCCTGGTGCATGGCGTCGACGGCGAGTTCGGGCGACATGGCCGGCAGGCCGTGCCGCCGCCAGCGCTCCGCGACGGCGTCGGCCATGCCGCCGTCGGCCCAGGGGCCCCAGGCGATGGAGGTGGCGGGCAGGCCCGCGGCCCGGCGCTGCTCGGCGAGCGCGTCGAGATAGGCGTTCGCGGCCGCGTAGTTGGCCTGACCGGCCGCACCCACCGCACCGGTGAACGACGAGAAGAGGACGAACGCCGACAGGTCCATGCCGACGGTGAGCTCGTGCAGGTGTCGCGCGGCCTCCGCCTTGGCCCGCAGCACGGTCTCGAACCGCTCGGGCGTCAGCGCGTCCAGCACACCGTCGTCGAGAACACCCGCCGTATGCACCACAGCAGTCAGATCCGGAACACCCGCGAGCAGCCCCGCAAGCGCGTCACGGTCGCCCGCGTCACACGCGGCCACCGTCACCCGCACGCCAAGAGCAGTGAGCTCCGTACGCAGCTCCTCCGCCCCTTCGGCAGCGGGACCACGACGGCTGACCAACACCAGGCGCTCGGCACCATTACGAGCCAGCCAACGCGCGACATGAGCACCCAGGGCACCCGTACCACCAGTGACCAGCACGCTTCCCGACGGTCGCCACTCGGCGGAAGCCGGGGCCGTCGCGCGTGCGAGGCGCCGCGCGAGCACGCCCGAGGAGCGCAGCGCGATCTGGTCCTCGCCGGTCGCCCCGGCGATCACGGCGGGCAGGCGCCCGGCCGTACGCTCGTCCAGTGTGTCCGGCAGGTCGACGAGGCCGCCCCAGCGGTCCGCGGCCTCCGTGGCGGCGACCCGCCCGAGGCCCCAGATCTGGGCCTGTTCGGCATTGTGCAGAGGGTCCGAGGAGCCGGTGGATACCGCACCCCGGGTGACACACCACAAGGGCGCGTCGATATCGGCATCACCGAGGGCCTGCACCAGCAAGAGCGTCAGCGCGACACCCACCGGCACGGACGGCGCGTACGGATCCCGGCCCCCGGCCTCGCCGAGCAGGGAGACCACACGGTCGTACGGGACCGTCACCTCTCGAAGCCGCTCGGCCACAGAAGCACGGTCGGCGACCGTGGCATCCAGCTCGACCACCGACAACCCGACGCCGGACGCCTCCAGCGCCCGGACGCACTCCGCGATCCACGCATCCTCCGCGAGACCGGCAGGAACCACGACCAGCCACCGACCGGTCAGCGCCTCGGGGGTCACACCTGAGACGGGAGCCCACTGCACCTGGTAGCGCCAGCTGTCCACGAGCGACCGCTCACGGGACTGCCGACGCCAGGCGGAGAGAACAGGAAGGACAGCTGCGAGAGACTCGCTGCTCTCGGTGTCCAACGCGTCGGCCAGCGCGGGCAGATCCTCACGCTCCACCGCGTCCCAGAACCCGGCATCAGCGGTATCGGTCGTGGCCGCGGTCGTGGTCTCCAGCCAGTAGCGGTCGCGCTGGAACGCGTACGTGGGCAGCTCGACGCGACGGCCGCCGGTCACGCCGCCCGCGCGCAGCACCTCCACCCAGTCCACGCGTACACCGCGCACATGGACTCCAGCGAGAGCCTCCAGGACTGTGCGCGTCTCACTGATATCGGTGCGGAGGGCGGGGGTGAAGGCCGCGTCGGGCAGACAGTCCTGGCCCATCGCGGACAGCACACTGTCAGGGCCCAACTCCAGGAAGGTGGAAACACCTTCGGAGCCAAGGGCTTCGATTCCATCGGCGAAGCGGACGGAATCACGGACGTGACGCACCCAGTACGCGGGAGAGCACAGCTCCTCCGGCGCGGCAATCGAACCCGTCAGGTTCGAAACGACCGGGATCGAGGGAGCCGCATACGTCAGCTCCTCCGCTACCTTCGCGAAGTCGGCCAGCATCGGGTCCATCAACGGCGAGTGGAACGCGTGCGAAACCCGCAACCGCTTCGTCTTCACACCCCGCGCCGCGAGCTGGGTGGCGACGTCCTCGACAGCACCCTCAGTACCCGAAAGCACCACGGAAACGGGCCCATTGACCGCCGCGATACTGACCTCGGCCTCACGACCCACAAGGAGCGGCAGCACATCGGCCTCCGATGCCTGCACCGCCACCATCGCACCGCCAGCGGGAAGCGCCTGCATCAGACGGCCACGAGCGGCCACCAACACACACGCATCATCCAACGAGAGCACACCCGCCACATGCGCGGCAGCAATCTCACCGATCGAATGACCACCCACGAAGTCCGGGCGCACACCCCACGACTCCACCAGCCGGAACAACGCCACCTCAACCGCGAACAAAGCCGCCTGGGTGAACACCGTCTGATCCAGCAGATCCGACCCACCGAACACCACATCACGCAACGGCCGGCCAAGATCGAACCGCGCACACACAGCATCAAAAGCCTCGGCATACACCGGGTACGCCTCATACAACTCGCGGCCCATGCCCGCCCGCTGGCTCCCCTGACCCGAGAACAGCACCGCCGACTTACCCGAAGCCACCACAGACCCCTGCACCACACCCGGCACAGACCCACCCGCAGCCAACCCAACCAGCCCAGCCGCAAAACCCTCACGACCACCGGCCAGCACCACCGCACGATGCTCCAGATGCGACCGCGTCACCACCAGCGAACGCGCCACACCCGCCACCGGGACATCAGCACCCGCAAACGGCACCAACCGCCCCGCCTGCGCCCGCAACCCCGCCACGGAACGACCCGACACCACCCACGGCACCACACCCACAGCGGAAGGGCTCTCGGCCGACCGCTCCACAGGAGCCTCAGTCGTCTGCTCCAGAATCACGTGCGCGTTCGTACCGCTGATACCGAACGACGACACGCCCGCCCGACGCGGCCGCTCCACCTCCGGCCACGGCACCGACTCCGCCAGCAACTCCACCGCACCCGCAGACCAATCCACATGCGGCGACGGCTCATCGATGTGCAACGTCTGAGGCAGCATGCCGTGCTGCATGGCCAGCACCATCTTGATCACACCGGCGACGCCGGCGGCTGCCTGTGTGTGACCGATGTTGGACTTGGCCGAGCCGATCCACAGCGGCCGACCGTCTTCGCGGTCCTGGCCATAAGTGGCCAGCAGCGCCTGCGCCTCGATCGGGTCACCCAGGGCGGTGCCCGTACCGTGCGCCTCCACCGCGTCGACATCCGCCGCCGACAGACCCGCACTCGCCAACGCCTGCCGGATCACCCGCTGCTGCGAAGGACCATTCGGCGCCGTCAAACCATTCGACGCACCATCCTGATTGACAGCCGAACCACGCACCACGGCCAGCACGGGGTGCCCGTTGCGCCGGGCGTCCGAGAGCCGCTCCAGGAGGAGCATGCCGGCGCCCTCCGCCCAGCCCGTGCCGTCCGCGGCCGCGGAGAACGGCTTGCATCGGCCGTCCGGGGCCAGCCCGCTCTGTCGGCTGAACTCCACGAACAGACCGGGTGTCGACATCACCGTCACACCGCCCGCGAGCGCCATGGTGCACTCGCCCTGGCGCAGCGCCTGCGCCGCCAGATGCAGCGCCACCAGCGACGACGAACACGCCGTGTCCACCGTGACCGCGGAACCCTCGAAACCGAAGGTGTAGGAGATCCGGCCCGACGCCGCGCTGACGGTATTTCCCGTCAGCAAATAGCCCTGGAGATCCTCGGACGCGTCATGCATCCGGGGGCCGTAGTCCTGCGCCATCGCGCCGACGAATACGCCGGTCCGGCTGCCGCGTACGGATTCCGGGTCGATTCCGGCCCGCTCAAAGGCCTCCCACGAGGTCTCCAGCAGCAGCCGCTGCTGGGGGTCCATGGCGAGGGCCTCACGCGGGGAGATCCCGAAGAACGCCGGGTCGAAGTCACCGGCGTCGTAAAGGAAGCCGCCCTCTCGGGCGGACGAAAGGCCGGGGCGGCCCTCACCCGCGCCATAGAGGCTTTCCAGGTCCCAGCCGCGGTCCACCGGGAATTCCGCGATCGCGTCCCCGCCGGAGGTCATGAGCTGCCACAGGTCTTCCGGTGAACGGACGTCACCCGGGTATCGGCAGCTCATCGCCACGATGGCGATCGGGTCGTCGTCCACCGCGGACACAGGCGCGTTCCCGGCGGCACCGGTCCCGGTCCCCGTCCCCAGCAGCGCGTCTCGAAGGTGCTGGACGAGCACCGTGGGCGTGGGATGGTCGAAGAGCAGTGTCGTCGCCAGCTTGAGGCCCGTGGCGCCGTTGAGTCGATTGCGGAATTCGACGGCGGTGAGGGAGTCGAAGCCGAGCTCCTTGAAGGTCCGCTTGGCGTCGACGGCTTCCGAACCGTCGTACTCCAGAGCCGTCGCGACCTGTGCGCGTACCAGGTCCAGCAGGAAGCCGTCCTGCTCGGCCGCGCCGAGCGGGGCGAGGCGCTGCCGGAGGAACGTCGCGGCATCGTCGGCCGGCGCGGATTCCGTCTCGAATACGGCTGTTGCCTCGAATGCCGGTGCCGCCTCGGGAGTCACCGCTGACGACGACTTCTCGAACCAGTAGCGGCGGCGCTGGAAGGCATACGTGGGCAGCTCGACCCGCCGCGCGCCCGTGCCGGCGAAAGGCACCGACCAGTCCACCGGCGCACCGGCGACAAAAGCCTCCGCGAGCGAGGTCAGGAAGCGCTCAGGACCGCCCTCGTCACGACGCAACGAACCGATGGCGGCGACCGGGGCGTTCATGGCCTCGGCGGTCTGCTGAATGCCGACGGTCAGCACGGGGTGTGCGCTGGCCTCTACGAAGATCTCAAGGCCGTCGGCCAGCAGGGCGCGTACGGTCTCATCGAAACGGACCGTCTGACGGAGATTGCGGTACCAGTAACCCGCGTCCATGACGGCCGTATCGATCAACTCGGCGGAAACCGTGGAATAGAACGGCACCGAAGAAGAACGCGGCTCGATCCCCTTCAGGATCTCCAGCAGCTCGCCCTCGATCCGCTCCACATGCGCGGAATGCGAGGCGTAATCCACCGGGATACGACGAGCACGGATCGCGTTCGTCTCACACTCAGCCAACAGCCCGTCAAGAGCCTCCGCATCACCCGAAACCACCACTGCGGACGGGCCGTTCACAGCCGCAACCGACAGCCGGTCGTTCAGCAGCGCCTCGACCTCACCGACCGGCAAGGAAACCGAGACCATCCCACCCTGACCGGACAGCGCCAGCAGCGCCCTGCTCCGCAGCGCGACCACCTTCGCCGCGTCCTCCAGCGAGAGAGCACCCGCCACACACGCCGCAGCAATCTCACCCTGCGAATGACCGATCACCGCAGCAGGCTCAACACCGTACGAACGCCACAACTCCGCCAGCGACACCATCACCGCGAACAACGCGGGCTGCACCACATCGACGCGCTCCAACGACGCAGCCCTAGGCACCCCCCGCAGCACATCGGTCAACGACCAGTCCACATACGGCGCCAGCGCAACCTCACACTGAGCAACCCGCTCCGCGAACACCGGCGAGGCATCCAGCAGCCCCGCCGCCATCCCCACCCACTGCGAACCCTGACCCGGGAAGACCAACGCCACCCGGGCATCCGCGCCCGCGACACCCCGCACCAGTCCCGGGGCGTCCCGCCTCTCCGCCAGCGCGCCCAGGCCGTCCAGCAGCCCGTCACGGTCCCCGGCGACCACCACCGCGCGGTGCTCGAACACCGACCGCGTCGTCGCCAACGACAGACCCAGATCGCCGACGGCCGGCTCGGGGCGGTCGTCCGCGTATGCCCGGAGCCGCTCCGCCTGCGCCCGCAGCGCGGCGTCCGAACGGCCCGACACCACCCACGGCACCACGGGCGGCATCGCGTCGGTGTCCGGCTCCGGGAGCTCCCGTGCGGGTGCCTCCGAGAGGACGAGGTGGCAGTTCGTACCGCCCATGCCGAAGGCGCTGACGCCGGCCGTCAGCGGGCGCTCCTCGCGGGCCCACGGTCCGGTCCCGGTGTGGACCCGCAGGTTGAGTTCGTCGAGCGGGATCCGGGGGTTGGGGGTCCTGAAGTGGAGGCTCGGGACGAGTTCCTTGTGCTTGAGGCACAGGGCGGTCTTGATGAGGCCGACGACGCCCGCGGCCCCTTCCAGGTGGCCGACGTTGGTCTTGGCCGAGCCCACCAGCAGGGGTGAGCCGGCCGGCCTGGCGGTGCCCAGGACGGCTCCGAGCGCACCTGCCTCCACGGGGTCGCCGACCTTGGTGCCGGTGCCGTGGAGTTCCACGTACTGGACCTCGGAGGGGTCGACTCCGGCGTGCTCGTAGGCGCGCCGCAGGACGTCCTCCTGGGCCGGCTGGTGCGGGGCCGTGAGGTTCTCGCCGCCGCCGTCGTTGTTGACGGCGCCGCCGCGGATGACGCAGTAGACGGGGTCGCCGTCGGCGAGGGCGTCGGCGAGGGGCTTGAGGACGACGACGCCCGCGCCTTCGCCGCGTACATAGCCGTTGGCCCGCTCGTCGAAGGTGTAGCAGGTCCCGTCCGGGGAGAGCCCGCCGAACTTGGCCGCTCCGATGGTGCTTTCCGGGGCGAGGTTGAGGTTGACGCCGCCCGCGATGGCGAGCGTGGCCTCGCCGCGCCGGATCTGCTCGCAGGCCATGTGGACGGCGACCAGGGACGACGCCTGCCCCGCGTCGATCGTGAGGCTGGGGCCGCGGAGGCCCAGGGTGTACGAGACACGGTTGGCGATGATGCTGCGGTGGAGGCCGGTGACGCTGTGCTGGTTGATGCCGGTCGCTGCGGGGTCGCTCCTGCGCTGCAGGGTGGCGTAGTCGTCCCAGATCACGCCGAGGCAGACGCCGGTCCGGCTGCCCCTGGTCCGCTCGGGGACGATCCCGGCGTCCTCCAGGGCCTCCCAGCTCAGTTCGAGGATCAGGCGCTGCTGGGGATCCATGGCCGCGGCCTCGCGGGGCGAGATGCCGAAGAAGGCGGGGTCGAATCCGGCGACCTGGTCCTGGCCCAGGAATCCGCCGCGCCGGGTGTTGATCTTTCCCGGGGCGGTGATGTCGGGGTCGAACAGGGCGTCCGCGTTCCAGCGGTCGGCGGGTGCGTCGGTGATGGCGTCGACGCCGTCGCGGAGCAGCCGCCAGAACGCCGTCGCGTCGGGTGCTCCCGGGAGTCGGCAGGACAGGCCGACCACAGCGATTGCCGTATCCGCCGGGCTGGTCGAGGCGTCGGAAACGTTCATCAGTGTGACTCCCCCAGGAGCTGTTCGTGCAAAGCAGGTCGCGACCGCGGGCGCGTTGCGCGCTTCCTCGCGGTGGCGGTGTGATGGAGGTGATGGTGGGGGCGGGCGTGGCTCAGCGCGGGCTCCGCCCCGGACCCGGTCCTCGGGCTTCCCCGGCCGACGCCGGAGGTGCCCCCGACGGGCCGGACTCTTCCGATGCGACTTGTCCGATGCGCGGCCCTTGGACACGCAGCGCTCGAACCGCGGGCGCGGACAGCCCGTTCGGTGATCGAGAAATTGCGGCGCCGCCGCGCCCGGGGGTCCGGGGGCGTGCGGCCCCCGGAGACGAACCCCCTGCCGGATACGGCTTAGTAGATGCCTTCCGGCGCGGTCCGGACGACCTGGAGCGGACGCGCGTTGGCCACGCCGTCACAGGGCCACTCGCTGCCGGTGTCGAAGCGCATCGCGAGGTCGCGCTCCAGGATGTTCGGCAGGAACAGGTCGTCGTGCATGACGGTCAGCCGGACCTGGCCGTGCTCGCCGTACCCGACGGTCCGCGTCCAGTCGTCTCGGTCCACCACGGCCATGGTGACCTGCGGGTAGTTGGGGACGCACGGGATGAGGTCGTCCTGCTCCACCGGCAGGGCCACGGTGTTGCCGAAGGTGTTGTTGTAGGTGACGACGAGCAGGCCGCCGTCGAGCGCCTCGAGGAAGCTGCGGCGCATGGCCGGTGTGGCGTGGGTGCCGCTGAGGCGGGCGCCCTTGAGCCTGGCGACCTGATCCGGCCTGCTCTTGGCGAGGGCCTGGAACAGCGCGGGCGTGGTGACGATGTAGTCGACCGGCTGGGTCTCCAGGATGGCCGACATCTGTCCGACGAGGTGGTCGGTGTACTCCTGGGCGTCCTTGAGGCGGCCGGCGCGCAGCATCCTCTTCACCCAGCGCGGGTCGAAGTCGATGCCGTAGACACGGGCGTCGTAGAGGTCGACGAGGTCCCAGGCTCCGTGGCCCATCAGGTGGGGTCCGGTCGGGCTGGCCTGGAGCCAGCTGCGGCCGGGCTCGAAGCCCTCCTTCTCGATGACCCAGCGCCGCCACGCGGCCCGCTGCTCCAGCATGGGCTCGGTGTAGTACACGCGGCACGGCGAACCGGTGGTGCCGCCGGACTCCCAGATGCGGCCCACGAGCGGCCGGGGCACGGCCAGCGGCACGAGGTCGGCGGGGTCGAGGGTGCGCAGGTCGCCGAGGGACATGGGACCGAACCGGGTCAGGTCCTCGTAGCGGGTGATGTCCCGGGGGTCGAAGGCGAGTTCGGCCGCACGCTCGAGCCAGTACGGGCTGCCGGTCTCGGGGTCGAAGTGGCGGCGCACCACGCGTCGCGTCCACTCGTCGATGTCCTGCGACAGCCACTCTTCGATCAGCGGAGTTACGTTCTTCATCTCGTTCACCGGCCCACTGCGTCAGGCGAGGGAAGCTCGATGCCGAGCTCATAGATGGCCGTCATGGCTTCGAATACGTGGTCCGGGGATTCCACGTGCACGACGGGGAACGAGGAACGGAGGAAGGTGCCGAAGGAGCACGGGCCCAGTACGAGCCCGAGTTCGGCGCCGCCCTGCTCCAGGCCGCTGAGCATATGCGGCACGCTCACCGGGTCGGTGGGGTTGCGGCGGAACAGATCGCGGATCTCCTCACCGGTGGTGAGGGCCTTTACCTCCATGCAGGAGTGCACGGGCACCCTGGGGTCACGGAAGGTCATCTCCTGGAGCGTCGGTTCCAGGAAGTCCCTGATGTCCTGCTGGAGCGGCGAGTGAAAAGCGACGCCATGCTCCTCGGATATCTGGAGTGCCCCGGCGGGGAGTTGAGTGCCGAATTCGGCAAGTGCCGCGCGATATCCGGCCAACAGCACCATTCGCTCGCTGCCGGTGCCGACCCGGCCGAGATCCGCGGACAGATGGACGTCGGGGTGCCCTTCGAGGCGCGCCTCGAGGTCGGTGTCGTACGCGAGGCGGACGGCGGCGACGCCATGGGCCGACCCGCTGTCGGCGGGGGCCGTGGGGGTGGGCACTTCCCGCATGCGCATAAGGAGTTTGAACAGGTCGGAGCGGTCGACGGCACCGGCGAGGCTCGCGCCGACGAGGGCGCCGAAGCTCAGTCCGCACACGGCGCCCGGAACGATCCCGTACTCCTCGGCGAGGACGTCCGCGATGCCGAACACGGCGGCGGCCTGGCGAATCGCGCCGATGCCCTGCCGGTGCTGCTGCCCGGCCTCGCGCTGCTCGGCGAAAATGCGCTGGGCGTCGAGGCCCGTCCACTCCTCTATTTGCTCATAACTCCGGCGAACGACGGGGAAAAGCTCATAGAGCTCCGCCCCGGCTCCTGGTTGATCGTTCATGCCGCCGTCAAGCACATAAGCAAGCGTCACGCTTGAATCCCCGCCTTACGCTGTCTCCCGTTAGGGCACGGCGGCACGCCACCTCACCGTGATCTCGCGGAGTCCCTCGGGCGAGTCAGACAGTGACGAGCGAAGATGCAGAACAACCGTCCCCCTTGCGGTTATCCAACCTGCCGGTGCGACCGAATGTCAACCAACTACCGCCCCCCAATGCGGACATACCTTCACAGGGGCCCGCTTTTCCGTACGGGGGAAACTCCGTGAGCTGCGTCACGGAATTCCGGTGGCGCCGGGCGCGGGGCCGCGGCGGCCGATTCGAGATGCGTTCCGGGCCGGTCGGGCGCAGGCTGGGAGCATGGGCAGGAGGCTGCCGCCCCGGGCGGCGCACGTTCGGGCTCGGGGCGCGGGAATGCCGCGCGCCGCGCGGACGACGGGCGCCCTGGTCGTGGCAGGCGCGCTGGCCGCCCTCGCCGCCTGCGGGAGCGGCGGTGGCAAGGCCGCCGGGCACACGGTGTCGCCGTCGGCCGCTTCGCCGTCGGCGGAGGGCTCCCGCGTGGTGGCGTTCGAGGACACCTACGCGTACGAGGACGGGCTCAAGGTCAAGGTGACCCGGCCGACGGCGTTCAAGCCGAGCGTCACATCGCTCGGCCACAAGCCGGAGAACTCCCCCATCGCGTTCATGGTGACGCTGACGAACGACACCAAGCAGACATTCGAGGTGTCGGGGGTGCTGATCCGCGTGAAGGCCGGGGAGAAGGGCGACCCGACCGAGCAGATCTTCGACACCGCACGCGGCGTCGGCAACCCCCTGACAGGCTCCCTGCCGCCCGGGAAGTCCGACACGGCCACCTTCGCCTTCGACGTGCCGGCCGCGAACACCGGCAAGGTGGACGTCGAGGTGCGCCCGGACTTCGGCGTGAAGTACAACAGCGTCCACTGGACCGGCTCGGCCCGCTGAACCACCGGCCCCCTCGTCCACCGCCCGCCCCGCTCCTGCGAGAGTGGGACGATGACGAGCACTGACGACGACGCGGTGATCCTGCGCCGGGACGGCCGGGCGGGCCGCATCACCCTCAACCGCCCCCGGGCCATCAACGCCCTCACCCATGACATGGTGCGCCGCGTCGACGCGGCGCTCACCGCCTGGGAGCACGACGACGCGGTGACCACCGTGGTGATCGACGGCGCCGGTGAGCGCGGGCTGTGCGCGGGCGGGGACATCCGGCTGATCCACGACGACGCCCGGGCCGGCGGCGGGGCCACGGCGACCAGGGCGTTCTGGCGGGACGAGTACCTGCTCAACGCCCGTATCTCCACCTACCCCAAGCCCTATGTGGCCCTCATGGACGGTCTGGTGATGGGCGGCGGCGTCGGTGTCTCGGCGCACGGCGGCGTACGGATCGTCACCGAGCGGTCGGCGATCGCCATGCCGGAGACCAGCATCGGCTTCGCCCCCGACGTCGGCGGCACCTATCTCCTCTCCCGGGCGCCCGGCGAGTTGGGCACGCACCTCGCCCTCACCACGGCGCGGCTCGACGCGGGTGACGCCGTGCGCGCGGGGTTCGCCGACCACTTCGTACCGCGCGCGCGGCTGGCGGCCTTCGCCGCGGCCCTGGCGGACACGGATCCGGCCGAGGCGGTACGCGCCCACGCCGCGCCCGCCCCGGCCGGCCCGCTCGCCGCGCACCAGGAGTGGATCGACCGCTGCTACGCGGCCGACTCCGTCGAGGAGATCCTCGCCCGGCTGACGGAGTCCGGCGTCCCGGAGGCGAAGGAGGCGGCCGAGGCGATGTCGGCGAAGTCGCCCACGGCGCTGAAGGTGACGCTGGCCGCGCTGCGGCGGGCCCGCCGGCTGCCGACGCTGGCGGAGGTGCTGGATCAGGAGTACCGGGTGTCGTGCGCGTCGCTGTCCGACGCGGATCTGGTGGAGGGCATCAGGGCACAGGTGGTGGACAAGGACCGCCGCCCGCGGTGGTCGCCTGCGGCACTTCAGGAAGTGACGGAGGCACACGTTGCCCGCCACTTCGCTCCGCTGGGTGCGCGCGAACTGGGCCTGGCCCCCAGCCCGTCCGGCGTCTGAGGACAAGCGGCGCAGCCGCTTCGGGGGTCCGGGGCGGAGCCCCGGCCACCCGTCACGACCGGAACGCGCGAAGCAACCGCTCGGCCGCCGTACTCGCCGGCAACGATCCTTCCCGTACGGCCCGTTCCAGATCGGGTCCAAGAGCCCGCACCCCAGGGTGCTCGCGCAGCTCCGTCAGGAGCTGTTCGCGGACCATCGTCCAGACCCAGTCCACCTGTTGGTCGCGGCGGCGCGCGGCCAGTTCGCCCGTCGCGTCGAGCACCCGCCGGTGCTGCTCCAGCCGCTCCCACAGCGTGTCGAGGTCCGTGCCCTCGCGCGCGCTGCACGTGAGGACCGGCGGGTTCCAGGTCGCGTCGGGGGCCTGCAACAGCCGCAGCGCTCCCGCGAGTTCACGCGCCGCGGACTTCGCGTCGCGCTCGTGCGGGCCGTCGGCCTTGTTGACGGCGACGACGTCGGCGAGTTCGAGTACGCCCTTCTTGATGCCCTGGAGCTGGTCGCCGGTGCGGGCGAGGGTGAGCATGAGGAAGGTGTCGACCATGTCGGCGACCGCGGTCTCCGACTGGCCGACGCCGACGGTCTCGACCAGCACCACGTCGTAACCGGCGGCCTCCATCACCACGATGGTCTCGCGGGTGGCGCGGGCCACCCCGCCGAGCGTCCCGGCGGTGGGCGAGGGCCGGACGAAGGCGGCGGGGTCGACGGCGAGCCGCTCCATACGGGTCTTGTCGCCCAGGATGCTGCCGCCGGTCCGGCTGGAGGACGGGTCGACGGCGAGCACGGCGACCTTGTGTCCGAGCCCGGTCAGCATGGTGCCGAGGGCGTCGATGAAGGTGGACTTGCCGACGCCGGGGACGCCCGTGATGCCGATGCGCCGCGCCGTGCCCGCGTGGGGCAGCAGCTCGGTCAGCATCCGCTGGGCGAGCTCCCGGTGGTCGGCGCGGGTCGACTCCACGAGCGTGATGGCGCGGGCGACGGTCGCCCGCTTGCCGTCGAGCACGCCCTTGACGTAGGCGTCCGGATCGATCGAGCGTGCCATGGGCTCACAACTCGTGGCCGAGGACCCCGGCGAGGGTCCTCAGCAGGTCGTGGGCGGCGTCCGGAATGACGGTGCCGGGCAGGAAGACGGCGGCGGCGCCCATCTCCCGCAGCGGCTCGACGTCCTGCGGCGGGATGACACCGCCGACGACGATCATGATGTCCTCCCGGCCCTGCTCGGCCAGTTGCTCACGGAGCGCGGGGACGAGCGTGAGGTGGCCCGCGGCGAGCGAGGAGACGCCGACGACGTGCACGTCGGCCTCCACCGCCTGCCGGGCGACCTCCTCGGGCGTCTGGAAGAGCGGGCCGACGTCGACGTCGAAGCCGAGGTCGGCGAAGGCGGTGGCGATGACCTTCTGGCCCCGGTCGTGCCCGTCCTGGCCCATCTTGGCGACGAGGATGCGCGGGCGGCGGCCGTCCTCCCGCTCGAAGGCCTCCACCAGCGCGCGGGTGCGCTCCACTCCTGAGGACGATCCTGCTTCTTCGCGGTACACACCGGAGATCGTACGGATCTGCCCGGCGTGCCGTCCGTAGACCTTCTCCAGGGCGTCGGAGATCTCGCCGACGGTCGCCTTGGCGCGGGCGGCGTTCACGGCGAGGGCCAGCAGGTTGCCCTCCAGGCCCGCGCCCGGGCCGGAGCCGGCCGCCGCGGTGAGGGCGCGCAGGGCGTCCTGGCAGGCGGCCTCGTCGCGCTCGGCGCGCAGCCGCCGCAGCTTCTCGATCTGCTGGGTGCGCACGGAGGAGTTGTCGACCTTGAGGACGTCGATCTGCTCGTCGCTGTCGACCCGGTACTTGTTGACGCCGATCACGGGCTGCCGGCCGGAGTCGATGCGCGCCTGGGTGCGGGCGGCGGCCTCCTCGACGCGCAGCTTGGGGATGCCCGCGTCGATGGCCCGGGCCATGCCGCCCGCGGCCTCGACCTCCTCGATGTGCTGCCAGGCGCGGCGCGCGAGGTCGTGGGTGAGCTTCTCAACGTACGCGCTGCCGCCCCAGGGGTCGATGACCCGGCAGGTCCCGGACTCCTGCTGGAGGAGCAGCTGGGTGTTGCGGGCGATGCGGGCGGAGAAGTCGGTGGGCAGGGCCAGGGCCTCGTCGAGGGCGTTGGTGTGCAGGGACTGGGTGTGCCCCTGGGTGGCCGCCATGGCCTCGACGCAGGTCCGTGCGACGTTGTTGAAGACGTCCTGCGCGGTCAGCGACCAGCCGGAGGTCTGCGAATGGGTGCGCAGCGACAGCGACTTGGCGTTCTGCGGGTCGAAGCGCTTGACGAGCCGGGCCCACAGCAGGCGGGCCGCGCGGAGCTTGGCGATCTCCATGAAGAAGTTCATGCCGATCGCCCAGAAGAAGGACAGGCGCGGCGCGAAGGCGTCGACGTCGAGCCCGGCGTCGATGCCCGCCTTCAGGTATTCCACGCCGTCGGCGAGGGTGTAGGCGAGTTCGAGGTCGGCCGTCGCCCCGGCTTCCTGGATGTGGTAGCCGGAGATGGAGATGGAGTTGTAGCGCGGCATCTTCTGCGAGGTGTACGAGAAGATGTCGGAGATGATCCGCATGGAGGGCCCGGGCGGATAGATGTAGGTGTTGCGGACCATGAACTCCTTGAGGATGTCGTTCTGGATGGTCCCGGCCAGCTTCTCGGGCGGTACGCCCTGCTCCTCGGCGGCGACGATGTAGAGGGCGAGCACGGGCAGCACGGCGCCGTTCATCGTCATCGACACGCTCATCCGGTCCAGCGGGATGCCGTCGAAGAGCTGCCGCATGTCGTAGATGGAGTCGATGGCGACGCCCGCCATGCCGACGTCGCCGGTCACGCGCGGGTGGTCGCTGTCGTAGCCGCGGTGGGTGGGCAGGTCGAAGGCGACGGAGAGGCCCTTCTGACCGGCCGCCAGGTTGCGGCGGTAGAAGGCGTTGGACTCCTCGGCGGTGGAGAACCCGGCGTACTGGCGGATCGTCCACGGCTGGTTGACGTACATCGTGGGGTACGGGCCGCGGAGGTACGGCGCGATGCCGGGGTGCGTGCCCAGGAAGTCCAGCCCGCGCAGGTCCTCGGCGGTGTAGAGCGGTTTGACGCCGATGCCCTCGGGGGTCTCCCAGACGAGGTCCTCGGGACTGTGGCCGGTGCTCTCCTTGAGGGCGGCCCGCCACGGTCCGGGGTCGGCGGGGGCGTGGTCCGCCGCGCCCAGTTCGATGCCGGAGAAGTCGGGGACGGGCATCACGCCACTCCCATACTGTCGAGGACGGAGGTGAGGACGGTGACGGCGTCGCCGCCCGCGAAGACGAATTCGTCGACTCCGGCCCGTCGGTACGTTTCCTGCTGTGCGGCGTCGGGGCGTCCGGCGAGGAACACCCGTGCCGCGCCCGCCTGCCGGAGGGCGGTGGCGACGGCTTCGGCCTGTTCGGCGTAGAGCTTGTCGCTGGAGCAGAGGCAGGCCACGCCGGCGCCGCTGCGGGCGAAGGCGTCGGCGGCGGTGTCCGCGTCGACGGTTCCGGGGTCGTGCACCGGCTCGATGCCGCCCGCCTGGAAGAGGTTGGCGGCGAAGGTCGCCCGCCCGGTGTGCGCGGCGGCGGGTCCAAGGGCTGCGAGGAAGACGCGGGGCCGGGCGCCGGTGGCCGCCAGGTGGGCGTCGGAGCGGGCCCGCAGCGCTTCGTACGCCTCGTCCCGGCGGACGGTGGGCAGGCCGCCGGAGGGGGCGGCGGGTGCGGGTTCGCGGGGCACCGGCGGCTCGGCGAGGTTCGGGAACTCGCTGACGCCGGTGATGGGTTCGCGGCGGGTGGCGAGGTCCTCGGTGCGCTGCCGCCAGGTGTCGGCGAGGCGTTCGGCGATCAGGCCGGAGCGCAGTGCCGCGGCCTGGCCGCCGGCGCGCTCGATCTCCTGGAACCAGGCCCAGGCGGCGTGGGCGAGTTCGTCGGTGAGGCGTTCCACGTACCAGGAGCCGCCCGCGGGGTCGATGACCCGGGCCAGGTGGGACTCCTCCAGGAGGATGGAGGAGGTGTTGCGGGCGATGCGGCGGGCGAAGGCGTCGGGCAGGCCGAGGGCGTCGTCGAAGGGCAGCACGGTGACGGCGTCCGCGCCGCCCACTCCGGCGCCGAGGCAGGCGATGGTGGTGCGCAGCATGTTCACCCAGGGGTCGCGGCGGGTCATCATGACCGCGGAGGTGACGGCGTGCTGGCGCTGCGCGGCGCGCGCGGTGGTGGCTCCGCTGACCTCGGTGACGCGGGCCCACAGGCGGCGGGCGGCGCGGAGCTTGGCGATGGTGAGGAACTGGTCGGCGGTGGCCGCGTAGCGGAACTCCAGCTGGGCGCAGGCCTGGTCGATGTCGAGTCCGTTGCCGGTGAGCGCGCGGAGGTAGGCGACGCCGGTGGCGAGGGAGGCGCCCAGTTCCTGGGCGGCCGAGCCGCCCGCGTCGTGGTGGGGCAGGGCGTCGACGGTGAGGGCGCGGATGCCGGGGCGGTCGCGCAGGCAGCGGGCCGCGAGGTCCGCGGCGACGGCGAGCGGTCCGGCGGGGTCGGTGTCGGCGCCGGTGCGGGCGAGGGTGCCGAGCGGGTCGGCGCCGAGGTTGCCGGTGGCGGCGTCGCGCGGTACGCCGTGCTCGTCGTGGAGGCGGAGCAGTTCGTGGGCGGCCGCCTCGACGTCGGGTCCGGCGTCGAGGACGACGGGGGCCAGGTCGAGGTAGACGCCTTCGAGGGCGGTGGCGATGCCGCTGACGGGCAGGCCGTGGGTGCCGACGGTCAGCCAGAGGGAGGTGACCCCGTTCTCCAGGTCGGCGAGGACGGCCTCGTTGGCTCGCCGGGGGTCGGGGTGGGTGTGGCGCTGCCGGACGTCCCAGCCCGAGACGGCCGTTCCCTCCGTGCGCCCGCCGCGGACGAACGGGGGGAAGCCGGGGTAGCCGGGCGCGGGGGCGGCGTCCTCCGCGGTGTAGAGCGGGCGGGTCGCGAGCCCGTCCTGGAGCGGGGTGGTCAGCGCGCCCTCGGCGGCCGAGCCGGATGCATCCGTTGTGCCCGCTTTGCGCAGCACGCCCTCCACGAGGCGCTGCCATTGCTCGCGGGTGGAGTCCGGGAACTCGGCGGCCAGGGGGAAGCCTTCGTCTGGCAGGACCGTCATGGGGGAAGGCTAGGGGAGTACAGGCACCCGGCAGCAGCCCATACGGCTGTGACCTTGGCCTCTTCGTCGGGTCGCCACGCGGGGCGGAGCCCCTTCAGGGTTCGTGACGGTCGGGCAGCTGACCCTCCGGCAGGAGGAATTCGCACCAGACGGACTTGCCCGTTCCGCGTGACTCCACGCCCCAGACGTCCGTGAGCCGGTCGACCAGCAGCAGGCCGCGTCCCGACACCCCCGACTCCCCCGGTTCCCGGCGCCTCGGCAGGGCGCTGGACTTGTCCTCGACGTCGACGCGCACCCGGCGCCCGGGGCCGGAGAGCATGCGGATGGTGACCACGGCGGCGCCGTCCGTGTGGAGCAGGGCGTTGGTGACCAACTCGTCGGCGACGAGTTCGATCTCGTCGGAGCGCTCCCGCGCGCCCCAGGACCGTACGGCCGCGCGGATCATGTGGCGGGCGGCCTGGAGCGCTTCGGGGTCGGCGGGGGCGATGTGCTGCTGGAGGCGGCTGCCGCTGCGGGTGGTGGCGCCGTGGCGGCGGAGCAGGAGGACGGCCATGTCGTCCTCGCCGACGCGTTCCTCGATGACGTCGCAGAGGCGGTCGGCGAGTTCATGGAGGTCGTAGGGGCCGTCGCGGACGATGTCGGAGAGCAGCTGCATGCCTTCGTCGAGGTCGGAGCCGGGCTGTTCGACGAGGCCGTCGGTGAAGAGCAACAGGGTCTCGCCGGGGTCGAGTTCGACGGTCGTCACGGGGTAGTCGAGGCGGCCGAACTCGGCGGAGAGGCCGAGCGGCAGCCCGCCGGCGACGGGCAGTCTGCGGCAGGTGCCGTCGTTGTGCCGCAGCAGGGGGTCGATGTGTCCGGCGCGGACGATCTGGACGAGGCCGGTGGAGAGGTCGGCCTCGGCGTAGGCGCAGGTGGCGAAGCGGTCGGTGTCGAGTTCGTGGAGGAAGGTGGAGGCGCGGGCCATGATGGTGGCGGGGGCGTGGCCCTCGGAGGCGTACGCGCGCAGGACGATCCGCAGCTGGCCCATGACGGCGGCGGCGTGGGTGTCGTGGCCCTGGACGTCGCCGATGACGGCGCCGACCCGGCCGCCGGGGAGGGGGACGGCGTCGTACCAGTCGCCGCCGATGTCCCGGCCCATCCGGGCGGAGCGGTAGCGCACGGCGATCTGCGCGCCGGGGATGTCGGGGATGCGCCGGGGCAGCATGGACTGCTGGAGGCCCTCGGCGAGGTCGTGCTCCTGGTCGTAGAGCATGGCGCGGGCCAGGCTCTGGGCGAGGCTGCTGCCGAGGGCGATGAAGAGGTTGCGTTCCTGGCGGGTGAAGCCGCGTCCCTCGCGGTAGAGGAGGCCGAGGGCGCCGATGGGGCGGCCCTGGGCGATCAGGGGGAGGTAGGCGGCGGAGGAGATGCCGATGTCCTCGATCTTGTCCCAGAGCCAGGGGTAGGAGCCGGCGAACTCCTCGGGGGATTCGATGAAGCGGGGGGCGAGGGTGCGGATGACCTCGCTCATGGGGAAGTTGTCGTCGATGCGGGTGTAGCGGGTGCCGGGGATGTAGTGCTCCTCGGGCCCTTCGGCGACCATGTGGATGCGGCCGGACTCCAGCAGGCCGAGGACGAGGAGGTCGGCGCCGAGGTGCCGCACGGCGCGGGAGTCCTTGAAGAAGTCGATGACGTCCTGGACGGTCCTGGCGTGCGCGAGGGCGGCGGTGGTGGTCTCGACGACGGTGGTCTGGTGGCGGTGTTCCTCGTGCGGCTCGCGGGGTTCGCCCGCGTGCCGGAGTTCCTCGTCGGCGTCGCGCACGATCCCGATGATGCGGTTGGGGCGGCCCTCGCCGTTGCGCAGGATGCGGCCCTGAGCGTAGGTCCAGTGCAGGGCGCCGTCGTCGTCGCGTACGCGGCAGTAGGTGCCGAAGCTCTCGCTGCCGTCCTTCATGGCGCGGGCGACGAGGCCGTCGAGCCGGGCGGCGTCGTTCCTGGGCAGGCGGCCGGCGAGGTCGGCGAGCCGGCCGGCGAAGTCCTCCGGGTCGACGTGGAGGAGGTCCAGGGCCACGGTGTCGAGGTGCAGCCGGCTGCTGTCGAGGTCCCAGTCGAAGCTGCCGAGGCGGTTGAGGGCAAGGCTCACTTCCGGGCGAGCGGGCCATTCGTCCGGTACCGAAGCGTCCGGGACGGCGGCAGGCGACGCTCCCCGATCAACCATAGGGCTACTCTGACACCTTTTGCCTGTTTCTTCGATGCGACTGTGCGCTTCGGTGGTACGGATACGCCATGGAGTGGTTCACGGGGTCCGGGTACTGGCTGAGCAGGCTGGTGCTCCAGCGGGCGCTCGCCGCGGTCTACCTGGTCGCCTTCCTGGCGGCACTCCTCCAGTTCCGCGCGCTCATCGGCGAGCGGGGCATGCTGCCCGTGCCGCGCTTCACCGGGAGGGTGCCCTTCCGGCGCTCGCCCGGCGTCTTCCACCTCCACTACTCGGACCGTTTCTTCGCCGGGTGGGCGTCGGCGGGCGCGCTGCTCTCGGCGGCGGTGGTGGCGGGCGGTGCGGACGCGGTGCCGCTGTGGGCGTCGATGCTGATGTGGACGGCGCTGTGGGTGATGTACCTGTCCATCGTCAACGTGGGCCAGACCTGGTACGGCTTCGGGTGGGAGTCCCTGCTGCTGGAGGCGGGGTTCCTGGCGGTCTTCCTCGGCAACGCGCGGACCGACCCGCCCATTCTCGTGCTGTGGCTGCTGCGCTGGCTGCTGTTCCGCGTCGAGTTCGGCGCCGGGCTGATCAAGATGCGCGGGGACAGCTGCTGGCGGGATCTGACGTGCCTGTACTACCACCACGAGACCCAGCCGATGCCGGGCCCGCTGAGCTGGTACTTCCACCGGCTGCCGCGCCCGCTGCACCGCGTCGAGACCGCCGCCAACCACGTGGCCCAGCTCGTCGTCCCACTCGGCCTCTTCGCCCCGCAGCCCGTCGCGAGCCTCGCCGCGGGCGTGATCATCTGCACCCAGCTCTGGCTGGTCACCTCCGGCAACTTCGCCTGGCTCAACTGGCTGACGATCGTGCTGGCCTTCTCCGCGGTCGACGGCACGGCCCTGGCCGGTCTCCTCCGGCTCCCCCGGCACGTCCCCCTCGCCGGGCCCCCGCTCTGGTTCGAGGTCCTGGTCCTCGCCGCGACGGCGCTGGTGGCGGTGCTGAGCTGGTGGCCGGCCCGCAACATGCTCTCGCACCACCAGCGGATGAACATGTCCTTCAACGCGTTGCACCTGGTCAACACCTACGGCGCGTTCGGCAGCATCAACCGCCGCCGCCACGAGGTCGTCGTCGAGGGCACCGACGAGGAGCGGCTCACCCGGGAGACGGTCTGGCGGGAGTACGGCTTCAAGGGGAAGCCCGGCGATCCCCGGCGGCTGCCGCGCCAGTTCGCGCCGTACCACCTGCGGCTCGACTGGATGATGTGGTTCGCCGGGATCTCCCCCGCGTACGCCGAGCCGTGGTTCGGCCCGTTCGTGGAACGCCTGCTGCTGGGCGACCCCGCCACGCTGCGGCTGCTGCGGCACAACCCCTTCCCCGACGCCCCGCCCACCCACGTCCGGGCCCGGGTCTACCTCTACCGCTTCACCACCCGGCGGGAACGGCGGGAGACCGGCGCCTGGTGGCACCGGACGCTCGAACACGAATTCCTGCCGCCGGTGGCGCTCCGCCGCTGACCCCTCAACGCGGCCCCAGCCCGCACAGCGCCAGCTCCGCCGCGGTGATCGACGGCCCCCGCTGCGCCCGGCGGCCGGGCCCACGCGCCACACCGAGCGCCACCGACGGCCTGACCAGGTGCGTCATGGGCGCGGACAGCGTCATGACGTCCATCAGCGCCCGCAGCACCAGAGGATCACCGGTCGCCGCCCACATCATGCGCTGGAAATAGCCCTGCAGCAGCCGGGCCGCCGCGGGCGGCCTCTTGCCGATCGCGCCGGGGTAGTTGATGTCCTCCCCGGTGGCCAGGTCCCAGGCGCCGCCCGTCACCCGGGCCACCGACCGCTGCACTCCCCGGGCCAGGCCGGGTGAGTCCACGCCCCCTTCCCGCAGGGCGTCGCGGAGCGCGGCGGCGCTCTGGGCGGCCACGGACATGCCCTGCCCGTAGACCGGGTTGTAGGTGGCGACGGCGTCCCCCAGCGCGACGAAGCCCTCGGGCCACGAGGGGAGGCGCTCGAAGAAGCGGCGCCGGTTGACGGTGCTGCGGGTGACGTGGACGTCCGTGAGCGGCTCGGCCCGGTCGATCAGGTCGGCGACGAGCGGGTCGCGCAGGGCGCGGGTGAAGGGCTCGAACTCCTCGGCGCTGCGCGAGGGTTCACCGCCGCGCGTGCCGGAGACGGTGACCAGCCAGCGGCCGCCCTCGATGGGCAGCATCGTGGCGCCCTGGCCGGGCCGCCGCGAGCGGGGGGTGGGCTGGACGCTCACCACGGGGAAGCGCTCGGTACCCGGAGGCGCCCGGAAGACCCGGGTGGCATAGACCAGACCGGAGTCGACGGTCTCCTCGTGGACGACCGGGAGCCCGAGGTCCGTCAGCCGGTGCGCGGCCTGGGAACCCCGGCCCGAGGCGTCGACGACCAGGTCGGCGCCGAGCTCCTCCGCGGCGTGCGCCCCGTCCTCGCGGATCCGCACGCCCGTGACCCGGCCGGTGTCGCCCAGCAGCGCCAGCGCCTCCGTACCGTCGCGCAGGACGACGCCGGGCAGGGCCAGCACCTGCTCGCGGACCACCAGGTCCAGCAGGTCACGGGTGCAGGACAGGAGGAACTGCGTCCCCGGCAGGCGCGGGAACCAGCCCTGCGGTCCCATCACCACCAGGCCCGCCGTCAGCGCTATCCGCCGGGCGCCCGCGTGCAGCCACCGCTCCAGCGTGCCGGGCAGCAGCGCGTCGACGGCCCGCGCGCCGCCGGACATCAGCAGGTGGGCGTGGCGGGCCTGCGGCAGCCCCTTGCGCGGCCGGGCGCCGTCGGGCATCCGGTCGCGGTCGACGATCACGACCTCCTCGACGTGGTGGGCGAGGACGGACGCGGCCAGCATCCCGGCCATGCCCGCGCCGAGGACCACCGCGCGGCTGCCGTGGCGGGTGGCACTGCTGTTGTGGGGGGCGCTCATGCCGGAACCCTCCCCTGGCGGAGCGGCCGTTACTCACGGGCCCACCCGCGGGTGCGCGGCGCACCGCGATCCCGCACCGTGGGGAGCGGGGGCGGCCGACGAGTCGAGGCGGTGGGAGTCATGGACCCGGTGGAGGCCCTGGAGCGGATCGCGTTCCTGCTGGAGCGCGCGCAGGCCCCCACGTACCGGGTGAAGGCGTTCCGTACGGCCTCCGAGGTGATCGGCGCGCTGCCCGCGGACGAGGTGCGGCGGCGGGCGGAGAACGGCTCTCTGACCGAGAAGAAGGGCATCGGGCCCAAGACCGCCGCCGTGGTGGCCGAGGCGCTGGGCGGTACCGTCCCCGGCTATCTGGCGCGGCTGGAGGAAGAGTCCTCCGGGCCGCTCGCCGAGGGCGGCGAGACGCTGCGGGCGCGGCTGCGGGGCGACTGCCACCTGCACTCGGACTGGTCGGACGGCGGCAGCCCGGTCGAGACGATGGCCCGCACGGCGCGGGCGCTCGGGCACGAGTGGGCCGTGCTGAGCGACCACTCCCCCCGGCTGACGATCGCCCGCGGGCTGTCGCCCGACCGCCTCCGCGCCCAGCTGGGCGTCGTGGCCGAGGTCAATGAGCGGTTCGCCGCCGAGGGCGACGGGTTCCGGCTGCTCACGGGGATCGAATGCGACATCCTCGACGACGGATCGCTCGACCAGGAACCGGGGCTGCTGGAGGAGCTGGACGTGGTGGTCGCGTCCGTTCACTCCAAGCTGCGCATGGACGCCGACAGCATGACCCGCCGGCTGGTCGCGGCCGTCGCCAGTCCGCTCGTGGACGTCCTTGGCCACTGCACGGGACGGCTGCTCGGCAGCCGGCCGGAATCCGTGTTCGACGCAGCGATGGTCTTCGCCGCCTGCGCCCGCTTCGGCACGGCGGTGGAGATCAACAGCCGTCCGGAGCGGCTGGATCCGCCGCGCCGGCTCATCCGGCAGGCGCTCGACGCCGGCGTGCTGTTCTCGATCGACAGCGACGCGCACGCGCCGGGGCAGCTGGACTGGCAGGCGTACGGGTGCGCACGGGCCGCGGAATGCGGGGTCCCGGCGGACCGGGTGATCACGACCTGGGCGGCCACGGAGCTCCTGGAGTGGGCGGGGTCGGGGTGAGCGTGCGGCGGGCGCGGTCGGGCGCCGAGCTGCGTGCACGGCCGTTCCCCACGATCATCGAGACATGGGCGCCCCCATCCCCGCCATCCAGCCGATGCTCGCCACCGCCGCCCCGCTCCCCGCCGAGGGCGAGGACACCGAGTGGGCCTTCGAGGTCAAGTGGGACGGCGTACGGTGCGTGGTCGCCGCGCCCGGCGACGGGAGCCTGCGGCTGGTCACCCGGACCGGCAACGACGCGACCGTGACCTATCCCGAGCTGCGCGCGCTCGGCGAGCGGTTCCGGCGCCGGGCCGCGGTCCTCGACGGCGAGGTGGTGGTCCTGGGCGCCCAGGGGCAGCCGGACTTCGGGCTGCTGCAGCGCCGGATGGGCGTGCTCAACCCGCGCCGCGCGGCGCAGCTGGCGATGGAGTACCCCGTCCACCTGATGCTGTTCGACATCATGTTCCTCAACGGCCGGTCGCTGCTGGCCACCTCCTACCGCGAGCGCCGTACCGCCCTCGCCGCGCTGGGCCTCGGCGGGCCGCACTGCTCGGTGCCGGCCCACATGGAGGGACACGGGCGGCAGGCGTGGCAGGCCACCTTGAAGGCCGGGTACGAGGGCGTCGTCGCCAAGCGGCTGACGTCCGTCTACACCCCGGGCGTCCGCTCACCCGAATGGCGCAAGACCAAGCATGTGAACACCCTCGACGTGATCATCGGCGGCTGGGCGGAGGGCCGCGGCATGCTCACGGGGCTGCCCGGCGCCGTCATCGTCGGGCTGGCGGAACCGACCGGCCTGCGCTACGTCGGCTCCGTGGGCTCCGGCATGTCCGAGCGGGAACGGCGGGAACTCGCCCGCTATCTGGACGTGGTGGCGCGCCCCGACCCGCCCTTCGCGGGCCCGGTCGACATGCCGGCCGCGCACTGGGTCGAGCCCAAGCTCATCGCCGAGATCACGTTCTCCGGCTGGACGCCCGCGGGCCACCTGCGGCACCCCGTCTGGCACCGGCTGCGCCCGGACCTGACCCGCCTGGGATGACGGTCCGCAGGTCGGTTCAGGGCAGCGCGGCGCGCGTGGCGTCGCCGGTGAGCGGGGCCAGCAGGTCGCCGTAGTCGGCGACGCGGCCGAGGACCCGCTCGGGGGTGAAGACGAGCTCGTCCGGATCGCGGCAGGCCGCGACCTCGTCCCAGGTGACCGGGGCGGCGACACCGGGCCGCTCGCGCAGCCGCACGGTGTAGGGGGCGGCGGTGGTCTTGGCGCTCGCGTTCTGCGACCAGTCGATGAGCACCTTGCCCCGGCGCTCCATGCGGGCCATGGAGACCACCACCAGCCCGGGGTGTTCGCCCATCATCCGGGCGGCGAGCTCCTTGGCGTAGGCGCAGACGGCACGTCCGGGCGCGGGGTGCAGCGGGGCGTAGAGGTGCAGCCCCTTCGAGCCGGAGACGACGGCGTGGGCGGTGAGCCCGTCGTCGTCGAGGAGCTGGCGCAGCCGCTGGGCGACGCGGCAGCAGACGACCAGGTCGGCGCCCGGCCCGGGGTCGAGGTCGAGGACGAGGCGGTCGTGCGCGTCGGGCCCGGCGGCGGACTTCCACTGGGGGACGTGGACCTCGTACGCCCCGAGGTTGGCCATGGCGATCAGGACGGCGGTGGAGTCGACGACGACCTGCTCGGTGACGCCTTCCCGGTGCTCCACCGGGACCAGGGGCACCCAGCCGGGCGCCCCTCCGGGCGGGTTCTTGGCGACCCAGGACTGGCCCTTCGGCCCCTCGGGCGCACGGACGAAGGAGGCGGGGCGGCCGGTGGTGTGGGGCACCAGCACGGTGGCGATCCGGGCGTAGTAGTGCAGCACCTGGGCCTTGGTGTGCCCGGAGGCGGGGAAGAGGACGCGGTCGAGGTGGGTGAGGGAGAGCCGGTGTCCCCCGACCTCCACCGTCTGCCTCTCCGAAGGTGCGGGCATAAGGTAGGAATTCCCCGTGGAGGGACAAAACTATGCGAACCATGTGGAAGGGTGCAATCGGCTTCGGGCTGGTCTCGGTGCCCGTACGGCTCTACGCCGCGACCCAGGAGCACGGCATCAAGCTGCACCAGGTCCACGACGCGGACGGCGGCCGGATCCATCTGAAGCGGGTCTGCGACGCGTGCGGCGAGCAGGTCGACTACGAGCACATCGCCAAGGGCTTCGAGGACGACGAGGGGCACACCGCCGTCGTCACCCAGGACGACCTGGCGGGGCTGCCGCTGCCCAGCAAGAAGCTCATCGACGTCCTGGCGTTCGTCGACTCCGCCCGGATCGACCCGCTCCAGCTGGCGGGCTCCTACTACCTGGCGCCGGAGAGCGCCGCGGCGAACAAGCCGTACGTCCTGCTGCGGGAGACCCTCAAGCAGACCGACCGGGTCGCCGTGACCAAGATCGCGCTGCGCACCCGGGAGTCGCTGGCGCTGCTGCGGGTCCACGACGAGCTGCTGACCCTCCACACCATGTACTGGCCCGACGAGGTCCGCGACAGCGCGGGCCTGGCCCCGCCCGGCTCGGTGACCGTGCGGCCGCAGGAGCTGAAGATGGCCACGAGTCTGATGGACACGCTGTCCGAGGACTTCGACCTCGACGCGCTGGAGGACGAGTACGAAGTCGCCCTGGGTGAACTCATCTCGGCCCATCTGTCCGACAGACCGGCGCCGTCCAGGAAGGACACGACCCCGGCGCCCGACAATGTCATCGACCTGATGGCGGCTTTGCAGGCGTCCATCGACACGGCCGCCGGGAAAACCACGGCGGAATCCGGGAAAGGCCGGCCGACCGGGAAATCGACGCGGGCCCCGGCGAAGACGTCGAGCACGGAAAAGCGGACGGCCACCAGGAAAGCAGGGCCGTCGGCGGCCTCTCCCCGGGCCGGAAAGGCCACGGCGAAGAGTGCCGCCAAGAGCACCGCCTCCGGGAGCACTGCCGGTAAAGGAACGAAAAAGGCCGCCGCGAAGAAGACGGGTCGCCGCGCCTCCTGATCCGCTCCCCCACCGGGTTCAGATCGTCATGGTCACCGGCAGCGCGACTCGACCTCCTCGCCGGGGACGGCGACCAGTTCGGTCTCGACGCGGACCGTCTCGACCAGGCCGTCCGCACCGCACTTCTCGGCCAGTGCCCCGCCCTCGCGGAACCGCTCGGCGGCCTCCTCGGTGCGGCCCGCCTTGCGCAGCGCCACACCGTGGTCGACCAGGGCGGCCGCGAACTCGTACACACAGGGTGACCTGCGCAGGTGGGTCACGGCCTGATCGAGCTTCGCCAGCGCCTCCTCCGGCTCGCACACGGCGGCCGCCCGGCGCAGCGCCTCGCCGACGGCGGTGTCGGTGCCGGACCGGGCGGCGTGCCGCACGGCCTGGTCGACGAGGGAGCGGGCGCGCTCGGGGTCGTCGGGTGCGACCGCGACGGCCAGGTCGAACGCCCAGGGCGCCCAGAGGGTGTTGGACCTGCCGCGCTCCTCCAGCCTGCGGCCCGCGGCTTCCAGTTCGGCGATGGCCTCCTTGGTGCGCCCCTGGGCGAGCAGGAGCCGACCGGCCAGGCAGGCGGCGTCCGGAATGACGATCGCCGGGGAGTAGGGCGCGCGGAATCCGTTCTCCTCGGCGACGATCTGCGCGGCCTCGACCTTGCCGCGGGCCAGCAGGGTGTCGATCAGCAGACAGGTGCCGTCCCACTGGATGGGCAGGTCGGGGCCGAGGCGGTTGGCCAGCTTGAGTCCGTTGCGGATCAGCTTCTCGGCCTCCAGCAGGTCACCGCGACGCCGGTGGGCCAGGCCGAGGAAGTGGTGGGCGAACGCGAGATGGGCACCGCGCCAGCCGGACAGCTCGAAGTCGTGCACGGCCTCGCTGAAGAGCTCCTCGGCGCGGTCGAGCTGGTCGGTGTAGGCGTAGGTGATGCCGATCATGCTGGGGAGCTCGAAGCCCCACTCGCTGTTCGTCCAGTCCAGGCCCTTGGGCAGCCGGCCGTCCACCATGATGCGGTCGGCGAGTTCGACGACGTGCACGGCGTCCTCGCTGCGGATCATGCTGTCGAAGGCGCGGAGCACGAGCAGGGCACGCTCGGAGTTGTCCCGGCCGGGGAGGTGGTCGGCGAGCTCGGCGATCCGCCGGGACCGGCTGTGGGAGTCCTCCTCCTCGACCTGGATGCCCTGCCATAGATAGTGGGCGGCCTGGAGCCGCATCCTGCCGGGCCCCGGCGGGGTGTGCCCGGCCTGGACGGCGACGACTTCCGCCGCCTCCTTGAGCTGGTTGTTGTGGGCGTACGCCTGGGAGAGCCTGAAGGTGGCGTCGACGCGCAGCTCCTCGGAGAGGTGCGGCAGGGCGAGCGCCGTCCTGAGGTGGTTGACCGTGGTCGGCGGCGAGGTCAGCAGCGTGGCGCAGCCCAGTTCGTACAGCAGCGAGGCCCGCTCCTCCTCGGGCGGGGGCTCGTGCAGCGCGCGCTCCAGACAGCGGCGGGCCGCGTCCGGGGCGCCGACGGCGAGGTGCTCCTGGGCCGCCACCCGCAGCTGCGCGACCAGTTCGGCGTCGTCGTCGGGGTGGACCTCCAGCAGGTGGCGGGAGGCGGCGGCCGCGCCCTGGCCGGCTTCGGTGACCGACCAGGCCGCCTGGCCGTGCATGGCCGTACGGGTGGCCGCCGGGATGCCCTTGTAGAAGGCGGTGGCGATCAGCGGGTGGACGAACTCCAGGCGCTCGGTGCCGCTGAGGATACGGGCCTTGCGCAGCTTGTCCGCGCATTCGTCGGCCTGCGCGGGCCCCATGGCGGCGAGGTTCGCGGCCATGGTCGGCGAGATCTCGGTGCCGAGGACGGCCGCGGCGTAGGCGAACCGCAGGACCGGGGCGCCGAGCTGCTCGACGGCGGCCACCAGCCCCTTGCCTCGGGTCTCCGCGCCGAGGTCGCGCAGCAGGGAGGCGGATTCCTCGATCGGTTTGAGCTCGCGGTCGCGGGACTTGGCGATCAGCTCCACGGCCTCGTAGGGGTTGCCGCCGGTGACCGCCCAGACCTCGCGGCAGAACGGGGCGTCGGCCTTGTCGCCGTAGGCTCCGTGCACCAACTGGGCGACGGCGTCGGGCGTCAGCGCCCTCAGCTCGACGGGCCGGGAGGTACGGCCTTCCACCAGATCGCGGAACGCCGGTGTGTGCTCGGGCAGTTCGGCCGGCCGGTAGGCGATGACGGCGAGCATCGGCGTCTCGCGCAGCCGCGCGGCGAAGGCGGTCAGCCAGGACAGCGACTCGGCGTCGGCCCAGTGGGCGTCGTCGATGACGATGACCACCGACTCGTGGATCGAGGCGAGTTGGGTGATGAGCCAGTCGAGTCCGTCCCGGACGCCCTGGGGGTCCTGCGGCCCGATCGGTGGGGCGATGCCGAGCGCGGGGCCGGCGATGTCATACCAGCCGCTGAGCAGCTCCTTGCGCGCCGTCGGCGACATCGTGGCGAGAAGTGGCTGCACCAGCTGCCGGACGACGTTGAACGGGACGGACTGCGCGGACTCGCTGCCGCGGGCGAAGAGCACGGTGCACCGGCAGCTGTCCGTGGCGTACCGCCGGACCTCGGTGAGCAATGCCGTTTTACCGAGGCCCGCTTCGCCGCTGTAGAGCAGCAGGCCACCGAGCCGGGTCCTCCCTTCTTCGACGTGCCCGCACAAGCGGTGCACGGCCTGTACCGCCGTCTTGAGCTCGAGCTCACGCTCGAACAGGGCGGCGGATGCGTTCTGTTCACGCTGAGGCCCTGACATGGCGTTGTCTCCCCGGAGATGTGGTGGGGCGAGCCTAACCCCGTCCGCGGGGCCGGGGGCAGCGTTCGGCGGAGGCACCACCCGGGAGCGTGACCTTCACGCCGGACCCGGAACCGGCCGGATCATGACGTCCGAAAATCGTCGAACTCTCATTCAGGTAATTCGGAAGCCCTTTCGGAATTTGCCGTCCAGGGCATTATGAAGGCTTTCGAATTCCCTCGTCAGTCCAATCAGCGAATATGACAACTTCACGCCGGAGCGGCGCGCGACAGGCTACGCTCCATGACGCGCAACGGGTCGTGACGACCACGGCACGCTGCGGACAAGTGCTGTGCTGCCGCCGTTCTCCGGGGTCACGGGGAGCGCTGCGCTCCGGCACCCACGCCTTCCCGAACAGTTCCGAGGATCTCGATGGTTGGTACCGGTTCGTCTGTTCAACGGCGGCCCGTCTCCGCTCTGATATGGCTGATCTCCCCCCTGGTGCTGGCGGTGTGCACGGGAACGGCGATTCTCGCCGTGACACCGGACGCCCGCGCACCGGTGGCCTGGTGCGGATCCTCTGCCACCGTGGCCGTGGCGCTGGCGGCCTCCGAGGCCGCCCGGCGGGGACGGGTGATCGCCGCGCTGCGCCGCCGGTGCACCGAGCAGGAGGCCGCACTCCGCCACCGGCTCGACCAACACGAGGCGGAGACAAGGCGGTTGGCCAAGGAGCTGCTGCCCAAGGCGATCCACCTGCTCCAGCGGGGGGAGCCGACCGAGGTCGTGCTGCGCCACACCCTCCCGGTCCACGACCTGGAGCCGGGGTACGCGTCGGCGCACCGCTCGGTGCTCAAGTCCGTCATCGAGGCGGTGCAGGCGGAGGAGGGGCTGCGCGACTCCGCGCAGCGCGCCTTCGTCAACATCGCCCGCCGGGTGCAGGCCATCGTCCACCAACAGGCCTATGACATCAGGGAGATGGAGCACAAGCACGGCAACGACCCGGACGTCTTCGGCGACCTCCTCCACCTGGACCACGGCAACGCCCTGACCGGCAGGCTCGCGGACAGCATCGCGGTGCTGGGCGGCTCCCGCCCCGGCCGCCAGTGGAAGAACGAGATCCCCCTCTACAACGTGCTGCGCGGCGCCATGTCGCGGATCCTGGAGTACCGGCGGGTCGACCTGCACTCGGTGGCGGACGTCGCCGTGGTCGGGGCCGCCGTCGAGCCCGTGATCCACGCGCTGGCCGAGCTACTGGACAACGCCACCCGCTACTCGCCCCCGCAGACCCGGGTGCACCTCACCGCCGTGGACATCCAGTCCGGCATCGCGGTGGAGATCGAGGACGCCGGTGTCGGCCTGACCGACGAGGCCCGCCGACGCACCGACCGGGTGCTCAACCGCGAGGGCGCCCTGGATCTGGACGACCTCGGCGAGGCGCCGCGGCTGGGCCTGGCGGTGGTCAGCCGGCTCGCCCGCGACTACAACTTCCTGGTGTCGCTGCGGCCCTCCGCCTACGGCGGGGTGCGCGCGGTGCTGGTCATCCCCATGGACCTGATCACCGCGAGCAAGCACCCCGGAGGCGACATCGCGCGCGCCCCCAAGCTCCCCCCCTTCAAGTCCAGGCGGCGGCCCGGCCAGAAGATCCCCGCCCCCGGCCCCGAGACGCCGCCACCGATGATGGAGCACCTCGTCCCCCCGCCGCTCGGGGACAGCGGGCTGCCGCAGCGCCGTCGGCGGCGCGGCCCCGCGCCGCTCCCCTTCGGCCGGGCGGCGGCCGCCCAGCGCGAACGGGAGCGGGAGCGGGCCGAGACCGCGCGGCCGGTCCGGCAGGACGGCCCGGAGGAGCCCCCGAAGCAGCCCGGCATGTGGCTGGGCGCCTTCACCAGAGGACTCAACGGGGAGCTCCCGGAGCCGGATGCCACCCGGCCCACCAGTGACAGCTCGTCAGACAAGGAAGAGTAGCCAAGTGACGCAGCCGCGGTTCAACATGGACTGGATGCTCAAGGACCTGGCAACCAGTGTTCCGCAGACCCGCCACGTGATCGTGCTGTCCTCGGACGGCCTGCGCATGGCCCAGCACGGCACGGATCCGGATGCCGCGGACCGCCTCGCCGCCGCCTGCGCCGGTCTGCAGAGTCTCTCGACGGCCATCGCCGCGGAATTCCCGCACGGGGACGGGCAGATGCGCCTGGTCGTCATCGAGGTCGACGGCGGTTTCTTCTATCTGATGGCCGCCGGGGCCGGGGCGTTCCTGGCGGTGCTGGCCGACGACGACGTGGACGCCGAGCTGATGGGGATGCGGATGCGGGACCTGGTGGCCCGCATCGGATCGCACCTCACCAGCCCGCCGCGGGTCAGCGGGTCGGTGACATGAGCGGCGCCGGACCCGACCCCGCGACGGCGCCAGGCAGTCCGGACCGGCTGTATATCCTCACCGGCGGTCAGGCCCGCGGGGAGAAGAAGGCGGAGCTCGACCTGGTGACGCTGATCGTGTCCCGGACGGAGACCGACCCCGGGCTCCAGCCCGAGCACGCCGCCATTGTCAGGATGTGCGACTACCCACTGTCCGTCGCCGAGATATCGGCCTATCTGGAACTGCCGGTCAGCACGCTGACCCTGCTGCTCACGGAGCTGCTGGCCGGCAGCCAGGTGGAGGCCCGGCCGCCGGTGCCGGCGGCGGCACTGCCCGACGTCCAACTTCTGGAGGCGGTGATGAATGGACTGCAAAGGCTCTGACGCCCGTGGCCCCGACATCCATGCGGGGCCACGCAGCGAGGACGTCCTGCCGGCCTCGGCCACCGCGGCCGTCAAGGTCGTCATCGTCGGCGGGTTCGGGGTCGGCAAGACGACCTTGGTGGGCGCGGTCAGCGAGATCCGGCCCCTGACCACCGAGGAGACGATGACCCAGGCCGGGGTCGGTGTGGACGACCTCGCAGGGATCGAGCACAAGACCGAGACCACCGTGGCCATGGACTTCGGCCGGATCAGCATCAACGAGCAGCTGGTGCTGTATCTGTTCGGCACCCCCGGTCAGGAGCGCTTCTGGTTCCTGTGGAACGGCCTCTTCGAGGGCGCCCTCGGCGCGGTGGTGCTGCTCGACACCCGGCGGCTGGAGGTCAGTTACGACGTGATCGGCCGCCTGGAGGAGCGCGGTGTGCCGTTCGTCGTCGGCGTCAACCGCTTCCCCGAGGCCCCCACCTACCCCATGGCACAGCTGCGGGCGGCGATGGACCTCGACGATTCCGTGCCCATGGTCGAGTGCGACGCCCGGGACCGCGCCTCCTGCCGCGACACCCTGCTCACCCTCATGCGCTATCTCTACACCCTCACGACCGTCTCCCCGGAGCCCCAGTGAACCTCCCCCCAGAACACTCCCGCGCCGACGCAGCCGTCGTGCCTCCCCCCCAGTGCCCGGCGGCCCACGGCCCGGGCGGTGTCACACGGCTGTACGGGCCGGAGGCCGAGAACAACCCCATGGGGCTGTACGAGCGGCTCCGCAAGGAGCACGGCCAGGTGGCGCCCGTCCTGCTGCACGGCGACCTCCCCGCGTGGCTGGTCCTCGGCTACCGCGAGAACCTCGACGTGGCCCGCACCCCCTCGCGGTTCTCCCGCGACTCCCGGCTCTGGCGCGAGGCCCGCGAAGGCCGCCTGACGCCCACTCACCCACTGGCGCCGATCGCCACCTGGCAGGCGGTCTGCGTCT
Organism: Streptoverticillium olivoreticuli subsp. olivoreticuli; assembly: GCF_003391135.1. GTDB lineage: Bacteria > Actinomycetota > Actinomycetes > Streptomycetales > Streptomycetaceae > Streptomyces > Streptomyces blastmyceticus. The sequence continues at coordinate 2,268,033 of NZ_CP031455.1, forward strand.
TCGCCGACGGGCAGCAGCACGAGCGCTGGCGCGGAGCGGTCAACGACAGCATCGCCCGCTTCGACAAGCGCGGGATCCGGCGGTACGTCACCCGCTTCTCCAATGAACTGGTGGACCGCTTCTGCGCGTCGGGCCGCGCCGACCTCGTCCACCAGTTCGCCGAGCAGCTGCCGATGATGGCGATGACCCAGTTGCTCGGCATGCCGGAGGCGTACGGCCCCCGGCTGGTCAACGCCGCCCGGGACATGATCAAGGGGTCCGCGACGGCGGTCGAGAGCAACGAGTACGTCCAGGAGACGCTCCGCAAGCTCGTGGCCCGCAAACACGTCGAGCCGGGCGCCGACTTCACCAGCTGGCTGCTGGAGCACCCGGCCGGGCTCACGGACGACGAGGTGCAGCAGCATCTGCGGCTGGTGCTGATCGCGGCGTACGAGACCACGGCGAACCTCATCGCCAACACGCTGAAGATGGTGCTCACCGACGTCCGCTTCCGGGCCTCGCTCGCGGGCGGCCATATGACGCTGCCGGACGCCGTCGAGCAAGTGCTGTGGGACGAGCCGCCGTTCATCACCATCCTCGGCCGCTGGGCGACGCAGGACACCGAGCTGGCCGGGCAGCAGATCAAGGAGGGCGACGCCCTGGTGCTGGGGCTGGCCGCCGCCAACATGGACACGGTGGTCCGCCCCGACCCCGACATCCCCATCCACGGCAACCGCTCGCACCTGGCCTTCAGCGGGGGCCAGCACGAGTGCCCGGGCCAGGATGTGGGCCGGGCGATCGCGGACACGGGCATCGACGCCCTGCTCCTGCGACTGCCCGACCTCACCATGGCGGTGGAGGAGTCGGAGCTGAGGTACTCCTCCGCGCTGATGTCCCGTCATCTGCTGGAACTTCCCGCCAAGTTCACGCCTCAGCAGCCGGCGCCACCGGAGGCCGCCGAGAAGCCCGGTCCGGCGGCGCCGGACCGGGTCGCTCAGCCGGTGCAGCCGGTGGCGACCCCCGCTCCCCCGGCCCACGCCCCGACCGCGCCGGGGTCGCGGTCGTGGTGGCGGTCGCTCCGGAGCTGGCTGCGGCGCTGGTAGGACATGCCCTCCAGCTGTTCCCACCACCAGGCGATGGAGGGAATGGGCAAGGGTGCCAGGCTGTCGTCCGAGGGGGCCGACTTCCACCATCGGGCGACGGCCTTGCCGTACGGGTCGGCGTAGCGGGCGCACTCCGAGGCCCAGTCGAGATGGCCCCGGACGAAGTGGCCCAGCGCCACCAGATAGCAGCGCAGCTCCACTCCGGCCCGTGACCAGAGCTGTTCGCGTAAGCGCAGGAAGAGGGTCATGACGCGGTCGCGCATCGCCATGGCCTCTTCCTGGGCGCGGGCGGGCTCGCAGTCCCGCTCCTGGGCGAGGACGTCGATCAGGTTGAGGTTGTCACCGGCACGCTGGATCTCCTTGTTCCGTGAGTAGAAGTCGTTGTCCCAGGCCACGAGGGTCCAGGTCATCTCGGTGAGGGCCCGGACCTCGGGCCGGTCGAGGTCGTGGTCGTGGAGTTCATAGCCACCCGCGATGTCCATGAGCGCCGTGGACGGTGCCATGCCGATCGCGCGCATCCACATCGCGGCGTAGTCATTGACGGAGGGCAGTGCCCGGTCGCGGCGGCAGGCCGCCTCCCACACCAGACCGGACAGATAGGTGCGCATGCCTTCGGTCCAGCGCCGCAGCTGGCGCGGGGTCGCGTGCTCGTCGAGCTCCATACGGATGGCGCGAAGTGCCGCCGCGTGGGGCGTGTCGTCCGGCCAGTGCGGAGTGGGCGCCTCCAGCACCCGCATGATGCGCGAGGTGACATGCGCCAGACCGTGAGCCGTCGCACCCGCCTCGTCGCAGACGGCGTCGTCCAAGGAGAAGAGCACCGAGTGCAGCTTCGCGACCACGCCCAGCGGGCCGGTCTGGCCGTAGGGCATGGTCTTGGCGGTCAGCCCGCCGAAGTCGCACCTGATGAGACGCTGCCGCTGATGGGACGAGGTATCGAGCTCCCGTTCGAGCATCCAGTCCACCGAGGCGTCATCGATCTCCCGGACGCGAGGATGGACGGCCGGCGGTATCGGACAGTAGAAGGGCAGGCTCTCCAAGGGCTGCACTGCCATACGGTCTCGCACGCCTGTCACGCCGCCTCCCCAGGCCGACTCACAGCGTTCCTGTCCACTTTTGCGCGGTTACCTGCCCATGGTGGACCACGGATAACCCGCCGCACATACCCGGTCACACCTTTCCAGCGTGGGACGCAAGGTTCACAATGGACCGTTTTTGATCGAATCAAGCCAAAGGCATTTTCCAGGTGGGTAGGAACGGTTGAATATTGCACGCCGTTGTCGGGGTTTTTTCCTCAGCCGCCCGCGCTGTTCGAAGATCCCGGGGATGGCCGGAACTCGCTCACGCGTGGGACGGACGAATGATCGACGATCTCCGAGGCCCGAGGGCCGTCGGGTCACAGGGAGGCACGGGATGGCGATCACGCCGTCGGCCGAGCGGTGCGCCGCTCTTCTCACCCGCCCCTGGCCGCGCGCTGCCGCTTCGGCCCTGGTGGGCGCCCTGCCCGCGCTGACGTTCCCGGTGCCGGCGTGGTGGTGGCTTGCCTATGTGGCCCTTGTTCCATGGCTGCTGCTGATCCGCTCGGCCGCCACCGCGCGCCGGGCGGCCCTCGACGGCTGGCTCGGCGGCGCGGGCTTCCTGCTGGCCGTCCATCACTGGCTGCTACCGAGCCTCCATATCTTCATTCTGGTGCTGGCCGCACTGCTGGGGCTGCTGTGGGCCCCGTGGGGCGTGCTCGCGCATCGGCTGCTGAGTGGCTCACCTGGGGCAGGCCGGGCCGCGGCCGCTCTCTTGCTGGTGCCGTCCGGCTGGTTGATGGTCGAACTTGCCCGTTCCTGGGAGTATTTGGGAGGTCCCTGGGGGGTGTTCGGGGCGAGTCAGTGGCAGGTCGCACCCGCTTTGAAGGTCGCTTCGGTAGGCGGGATCTGGCTGGTTAGTTTCCTCCTGGTGGCGCTCAACACCGCTGTCACCCTGCTGATTTGGCCGCCCGGCGCACGTACGACCGGATCGGCCGCCGGCCTGGCGGGGGTGCTGGCGTGCGTACTGTCCGTCACCGCCGTATGGCTGTGGGCCCCTCGGCCGCGGAGCGCGGGCAGCGTACGGATCGCCGTCGTCCAACCGGGCGTGTTCTCCGGCGGCTCGGGTCCGCAGCGGCGCTTCGACCGCCAGGAGGAGCTCACCCGCCGGCTGGCCGGGCAGCGCGTCGACCTGGTGGTGTGGGGCGAGAGCAGCGTCGGCGAGGACCTGGGCCGCAGTGCCGACCTGCGGAACCGGCTGGCCGCGCTGTCCCGCGCCGTCGGCGCCGACCTGCTGGTGAACGTCGACGCGCGGCGCTCGGACCGGCCCGGCATCTTCAAGAGTTCCGTACTGGTCGGACCGGACGGGCCGACGGGCGAACGCTACGACAAAATGCGGCTGGTGCCGTTCGGGGAGTACGTACCGGCGCGCTCGCTCCTCGGCTGGGCCACCTCGGTGGGCAAGGCGGCGGGCGAGGACCGCATGCGGGGCACCCACCAGGTGGTGATGCGGGTGCCCACCCGTCAGGGGGAGCTGCGGATCGGCCCGTTGGTGTGCTTCGAGTCGGCGTTCCCCGACATGAGCCGGAAGCTGGCGGACGACGGCGCGGCCGTACTCGTCGCCCAGTCCTCGACCTCCACCTTCCAGCACAGCTGGGCCCCTGAACAGCACGCCTCCCTGGCGTCCTTCCGCGCCGCCGAGACCTGGCGCCCGATGATCCACGCGACCCTGACGGGCGTCAGCACGGCGACCGACGCGCACGGCCGGACGCTCGGCCCCCGCCTGGGCACGGACCGCAGCGCGGCGGCGGTCTATGACGTCCCGCTGGCAGGGGGCACGAGCCCGTACGTGCGCGCGGGCGACTGGACGCCGGCCGGCGCGGCGGGGTGTGTGGTGCTGTACGTCTGTTGGCGAGTGGTTCGCCGTCTCAAGCGGCGCCCTGTGTGCAAGCCCGGCCGTTCACAGCCGAGAAGCTGACGAAGAAGCCTGCTCCAGCGCGGCCAGCACGACCCGCTCGCACAGCTCGTGCGTCCGCAGCGCGTCCGTCGCGTCGAGCACCGTGCCCGCCCGCACCGCGTCCAGGAAGGCGAGCACGATCTGCTCGATCCCGCGCTGCCGCGCGACCGGCACCCAGTCGCCGCGGCGGCGGACCGTCGGCTGACCCTTGTGGTCGGTCACCTCGGCGAGGTTGCTGACCTGCCGCTTGGTGTCCTGACCGGAGACCTCCAGGATCTCCTCGGTGGAGCCGCTCAGCCGGTTCATGGTGCCGATGGCGGTGAAGCCGTCGCCCGAGAGCTGGAGCACGACGTGCTCCATGAGCCCGCCGCGGACCCTGGCCCGCACGTCGACGTGGTCGACCGTCCCGGGCACGAGGAAGCGCAGGGTGTCGACGACGTGGATGAAGTCGTCGAGGACGAGCGTGCGGGGGTCCTCGGCGAGGCCGACGCGGTTCTTCTGCATGAGGACGAGCTCGCGCGGGTGGTCGGCGCACTGGACGTACGAGGGTGCGTAGCGCCGGTTGAAGCCGACCATCAGGCTCACCCCGCGCTCCCGGGCGAGCGCCACGAGCCGCTCGCTGGTGGCGAGGTCGTACGCGAGCGGCTTGTCCACGTAGACCGGGACGCCCGCTTCGAGGAGGCGGGTGACGATCTCGGGGTGCGCGGCGGTCGCGGCGTGGACGAAGGCCGCGTCGAGGCCGGCCGCGAGGAGCGCGTCGAGGGTGGTGTGGCGCTGCTCCTTCGGGACGCGGTAGGTGTCCGCGACCCGGTGGAGCGTGGCCTCGGTGCGGGTGTGGAGGTGGAGCTCCAGCTCCGGCCGGAAGCCGAGTACGGGAAGGTACGCCTTCTCCGCGATGTCTCCGAGCCCGATGCAGCCGACCTTCACAGAGCCTCCTGGGAGCGCGATTCCGTTTGTGCAGCATACGGGTGTACGGGAGGCCGCCAGTCGGCCACCCCGTCGAGGCCGCGCAGGGCGAGGCGGGGTCCGAAGCCGTTCACGACGGTGAGGGCCGCGGTGCGCAGGGCGCAGGCGGGCGCGGAGGAGAGGGCGGTGAGACGGCCGACGCGGGCCGAGCGGCGGACGACGTCCATGGTGCGGGGCAGGCGCTGTCGGGTGTAGGCGGGCAGCGCGCGGGCGGGGTCGCCGTCGGCTTCGGCGAGGAGGTGGGCGAGGACCACGGCGTCCTCGGCGGCCTGGCAGCCGCCCTGGCCGAGGTGCGGGGTCATGGGGTGGGCGGCGTCGCCGAGCAGTGCGACCCGGCCGCGGTGGTAGGCGGGCAGCGGCGCGGCGGCGGTGTGGATGTCGTTGCGCAGGACAGCCTCCGGGTCGGCGGCGGCGAGGATGGCGGGCACGGGGTGGTGCCAGTCGCCGAAGAGGCGGCGCAGCGCGGCGAGTTCGCCGTCGGACGCGTGGCCGCCGGCGGCCGCCTTGGCCTGGGCGTAGGCGTAGACGCGCCCGTCGCGCAGCGGGACGGTGCCCCAGAGCAGGCCGCGCCCCCAGGTCTCGTGGGCGGGGAAGGGCCGGGCGGGGGGCGGGACGACCATGCGCCAGGCGGTGAGCCCGGAGTGGCGCGGGGCCGGGTGGTGGGGGAAGAGGGTGGCGCGGACGGCGGAGCGGATGCCGTCGGCGCCGACGACGAGGTCCGCCTCCAGGTCGCCGTCGGGGGCGGCGACCCTGGCGGGCCGGCCCGGGCCGCCGGCGTCGACGAGCGTCGCGGGGGCGCCGGTGCGGACGGCCCCTTCGGGGAGCCGCGAGGCGAGGAGGCCGACGAGTTCGGCGCGGTGGGCGACGACGACCGGGTCGCCGAAGCGCTCGGCGGCGGCCTCGTTGCTCGTACGGGACAGCCACCGGCCGCTCGGCAGCCGCAGCCCGCCCTCGGCCTGCCAACCGGACAGGGCCCGTACGGCGTCGCCCGCGCCGAAGGTGTCGAAGGCGCGCAGGGCGTTGGCGGCGAGGGCGATGCCCGCGCCGACGGGTTCGAGTGCCGCGGCGCGTTCGAGGACGGTGACGGTCCAGCCGCCGTGGTGCAGGGCGGCCGCGGCGGTGAGGCCGCCGATCCCGCCGCCGATGACGACCGCACGGAGCTCGCGCATGATTCCCCTCCATTACTACGGATGTAGTTATCCTGAGGCTACTACCGTTGTAGTGATGGCGATAGGTTGGGTCGCATGCCAGTCGAGAAAGCCGCCACCGGTTCCGCGCGCGCCCAGCTGATCGCCGACACCGCCCTCGCCCTGCTCGCCGAGCGGGGCATGCGCGGGCTGACCCACCGTGCCGTGGACGAGGCGGCCGGGCTGCCGCTCGGCTCGACCTCCAACCAGGCCCGGACCCGGCTCGCCCTGCTGGAGGCCGCGGTGCGGCGGCTCGCCCACCGCGAGAGCGAGGTGCTCGGCGTGCCCGGACTGCCGGGTCCGCCGGCGGGGCGCGAAGCGCTCGCCGAGGCCGTCGCGCTCGCGCTGCACCGCTCGCTGACCGGGCAGCGCGCCCTGCTGATCGCCCGGTACGAGCTGGCGCTCGAGGCGACCCGGCGGCCCGAACTGCGGCGGATCTACGACTCGGCGGGCCGTGTCTTCCGCGAGCCGCTGACACTCCTGATGGCCGCGAACGGCTCCTCCGACCCCGAACGCCACGCCCTGTCCCTCGTGGCGTGGTGCGAGGGGATGATGTTCTCCCGCGTCGCCGGTTCCTTCCACACCGAGGCCCCGGACCCCGGGCAGCTCCACGCCGGGGTCGGGGAACTGCTGCGCGGCATGCTGGACGGATAACCCGTGGCGGTGTCGTACGCCCGGGCAGAAGGATGCGCGCCATGACCACCATGGATGAACGCCCCGAACCGCCCACCGTCTCCGGCGAACGCCCGGGCCTGGAGAGCTGGCTCGACTACCACCGCGCCACTTTGGCCCTCAAGTGCGCCGGGCTGGACGACCGGCAGCTCCGCGAGGCGTCGACGCCGCCCTCGCCGCTCACCCTCATGGGGCTCGTGCGGCACATGGCCGAGGTCGAGCGCAACTGGTTCCGGCGCGTGCTCACCGGAGAGGAGTCCGCCGGGCCGATCTACTACAGCGACGAGGACCCCGACGGCGATATCCACGTCACCGGGCAGGACACCTGGGAAGAGGCGTACGCCACCTGGCAGACGGAGATCACCGCGGCGCGCGAGGCGGCGCGCGGCCGGTCCCTGGACGACCGGGTCGTCCACCCCCGCCACGGCACGGAGTTCGACCTGCGCTGGATCTACACCCACATGATCGAGGAATACGCCCGCCACAACGGCCACGCGGACCTCATCCGCGAACGGATCGACGGGGCGACGGGCGAGTGAGATCGAGCCCGTCCGGCGACTGAGGACGCGCCCGCAGGGTGCTGGGGGGCGGGGCGAAGCCCCCCACGCGGCGGAGCCGCAAATCGACACAGCCGGGAAGGGGCGGGACTGGGGAAAAGCCCGCCGCTGGGGGAGCAATGGCCCGCACCAACACGCGCACATCACCCATGCGGGGAGTTCCCAACACACCAGGCCAGGCAGCAGAGTTGACCGAATGCATCGCCTGCCCGCGGCGACCACCCTGGTGGCAGCGGCCCTCGTGGCCGCCACCGGGTGCGTGGCCGTCTCCCCGCAGACCACCGGCCACGGCCGGCCGCACTCCGTCTCCCGCCCCGCCGGACCGATCGGCCCGGGCCACGCTCGCGAGGCCCTGATCGACATCGGGCCGGACGCCTCGGGCGGACCGCCGGGCGACCCCTCACGGGATCCGACCTCCCACGCACCACCGGGTACGGCCGCGGACGGTTTGGATCCCAAGGACCCCAGGAACCCCAAGAACCCTAAGGACCCCAGGGATCCGGTCGACCCGGCACCGGCGGACCCGGCCGACCCGCGGGAGCCGACGGACCGTGCGCACCCCTCGGACTCCATGAGGAGCCCCTCGAAGAACTCCTCGCCCCCGTCGCACGACTCACGTCCGCCGGAGACATCCGGACACCCTCCGGAGCCTCCGAGCCGACCCGCGCCACCGACACACGAGGACTCCCCTCTCCCCCAACACCCGCCGCAGGCACCCCCCTCGTCCGGCCGCGCCGCCGACCCCCGGCCCGCCCCGCCGCCCCGGAGCTCCGGCGGCGTCTGCTCGCTCGGGCACACCTACGGCCACTGGGAGCAGGGAAGCGACGCCTCCCGCATCTGCGGCCAGGTGTACGGACACTGACCACCGGCGGTCCGGCGCTCACCACCCCCGGCGAGACGGCCGTGCCCTTATACCTTCGGGCACGGCCTGGTCCGAGCCCGCGGGTCAGAGGGCGAGGTCGGGGATCTGCCAGGAGATCGGCTCGTGGCCCTGGGCCGCCACCGCCTCGTCGATCTGGGTGAAGGGGCGGCTGCCGAAGAACTTCTTCGCCGACAGCGGCGAGGGGTGGGCGCCCTTGACGACGGTGTGGCGCTCCTCGTCGATCAGCGGGAGCTTCTTCTGGGCGTAGTTGCCCCAGAGCACGAAGACGGCGGGGTCCGGCCGGGAGGCCACCGCGCGGATGACCGCGTCGGTGAACTTCTCCCAGCCCTTGCCCTTGTGGGAGTTGGGCTCGCCGCCACGGACCGTGAGGACCGCGTTGAGCAGCAGGACGCCCTGCTCGGCCCAGGGCATCAGGAAGCCGTTGTCCGGCACCTCATAACCCAGCTCGTCCCGCATTTCCTTGTAGATGTTCCGCAAGGAGGGCGGGGTCTTCACACCGGGCCGGACGGAGAAGCACAGGCCGTGCCCCTGCCCGGCGCCGTGGTAGGGGTCCTGGCCGAGGATGAGGACCTTCACCCGGTCGTACGGCGTGGCCTCCAGCGCGGCGAAGACCTCGCCGCGCGGCGGGTAGACCGGCGCCTTCGCCCGCTCCTCCTCGACGAAGTCGGTGAGCTCCTTGAAATAGGGCTTCTCCAGCTCTTCGCCGAGGACTCCGCGCCAGGACTCGGGCAGCATGTCGGTGACGGTCACGCCAACAACCTCCGGGGTTCGTTCCGTTCTCACCGAAGAACTTACCGGCGACCACTGACAACGCCCGACGCGCGGCCCCCGGGGGCGGGGGCCGGACCGGCCGGAATCCCGCGCCAGGGTTCAGAACCCCGCGTTGAGGAAGATCCCTCCGTCCACGACGAGCGTCTGCCCGGTGATCCACCCGGCGGCGTCGGAGAGCAGGAACGCGGCCGCGCCCCCGATGTCCTCCGGCACGCCCAGCCGCCCGAGCGGGTAGGAGGCGACGACCTCCTCCTCGCGCCCTTCGTAGAGGGCGGCGGCGAACTTGGTCTTCACCACCGCGGGGGCGATGGAGTTGACCCGCACGCCCGGTGCCATCTCGTGCGCGAGCTGGAGCGTGAGGTTGACCATGGCGGCCTTGCTGATGCCGTACGCCCCGACGAAGGGCGAGGCGCCCAGCCCCGCGACGGAGGCGATGTTGACGATCGCCCCGCCGTTCTCCTTCTGCCACGCCTTCCAGGTCTGCTGGGCGAAGCCGAGCGCCGAGATGACGTTGGTCTCGAAGACCTTCCGGGCGACCGCGAGGTCGAGGTCGGCGATCGGGCCGAACACCGGGTTCGTACCGGCGTTGTTGACCAGATGGTCGATGCGCCCGAAGGCCTCCATGGCGCGCTCCACGGCGGCGGCCTGGTGGGCCTCGTCGTGCGCCTTGCCCGGCACGCCGAGCACCCGGTCGGCGCCGAGGGACTCGACGGCGGCCTTGAGGGCGTCCTCGTTGCGCCCGGTGATGACGACGCGGTCGCCGCGGGCGACGAGCGCCTCGGCGATGCCGTAGCCGATGCCGCGGCTGGCGCCCGTGACCAGGGCGACCTTTCCGCTGTCCTGTGTGGTCATGTGTCCGTGCTCCCCCGTCAGTTGAGCGGTCCGCCGGCCACGTACAGCACCTGGCCGGAGACGAAACCGGCCTGCTCGCCGGTGAAGAAGGCGACGGCGTTGGCGATGTCCGCGGGCTCGCCGACGCGCTGCACGGGGATCTGGCTCGCCGCCGCGGCCTTGAAGTCCTCGAAGCCCATGCCGACGCGGGCCGCGGTGGCGGCGGTCATGTCGGTGGCGATGAAGCCGGGGGCGACGGAGTTGGCGGTGACGCCGAACTTGCCGAGCTCCTTGGCGAGGGTCTTGGTGAAGCCCTGCATGCCGGCCTTGGCGGCGGCGTAGTTGGCCTGTCCGCGGTTGCCGAGTGCCGAGCTGCTGGAGAGGTTGACGATGCGGCCGAAGCCCGCGTCGACCATGTGCTTCTGGCAGGCGCGCGACATCAGGAACGCACCGCGCAGGTGCACGTTCATGACGGTGTCCCAGTCGTCGTCGCTCATCTTGAACAGCAGGTTGTCGCGGAGGACGCCGGCGTTGTTGACGAGGATCACGGGGGCGCCGAGCCCGGCCGCGACGCGGGCGACGGCCGCCTCCACCTGGGCGGAGTCGGAGACGTCGCAGCCGACGGCGAGGGCCTTGCCGCCCGCCGCCGCGATCTTGGCCACGGTGTCCGCGCAGGCCGCCTCGTCGAGGTCGAGGACGGCGACCGCGCGGCCCTCCTCGGCCAGCCGGACGGCGGTCGCCGCGCCGATGCCACGGGCCGCGCCCGTGACAACGGCTACGCGCTGCTCGGTGGTGGACATGCGGGGCTCTCCTCACCTCGGAAACGTCGACGGCGCCGAGGGGCCCCGGCGGACCGCCCTCCCGCACCGGCGGGTGAGCAACCGCTTAGTACCTTCGGCGGATCAGACGCTAGAAGCCCCGCCACCCGCTGTCAACGCCTCGTGGCTCACCTGACCAGCAGGTCGAGGAGGCGCTCCGACTCGCGCTCCGGGTCCGCGGTGAGGCCGGTGTGCACCGGTCCGGGCTGCACGACGGTGCTGCGGGGGGCGATCAGCCAGCGGAAGCGCCGCCCCGGGTCGTCACCGGCGGCCTGCCCGGCCCGTTCCCCGCCGAGGCAGACGCCCTCGACGGCGCCCAGCGCGGCCCGTACGCCCTCGACGTCGGCCGTCGGGTCCAGGGCCAGCAGCCGTGCCTCGTCCAGGTGGACGCGGGCGGCGACGAAGGACTTCGCCTGGCAGTAGACGACGACCCCGGCGTTGATCAGCTCCCCCCGCTCGACGCGGGGGACGACGCGCAGCAGCGCGTACTCGAAAACGTCACGTCCGTTGTGGCGCCCGGTCATTTCCCGGCCCTTCCGTCGAGCCTGACACGCACCCACTCCGGCGCCTGCGAGGGTTTGTCCTTGCTGCGTTCGCCGAGGGTGACGCGGTCGCCGATCGTCGCGGCGCGCTCCAGCAGCACCTCCACATAGGCGCGGCGCAGGGCGTCCGGGCCGTCGAAGCCCGGTTCGTCCGCGAGCCACTCGTCGGGCACGTCGGCGGCGACCGCAGTCAGCAGCTCCTCGGTGACCCGCGGGGCCAGGTCCGCCGTGGCGGCGGCCAGGTCCGGGCCGAAGGAGGCGAGGACGTGGTCGGAGGCGTCGTACGCCTTGCCCGCCGCGGCCGTCGCGCCCGGCCAGTTGTGGTGCCAGATCATGGTGGCGCCGTGGTCGATGAGCCACATCTCGCCGTGCCACACCAGCAGGTTGGGGTTGCGCCAGGAGCGGTCGACGTTGTTGACGAGGGCGTCGAACCAGACCACGCGCCCGGCCTCGGCCGCGTCGACCTCGAAGGCGAGCGGGTCGAAGCCGAGCGCGCCGGGCAGGAAGTCCATGGCGAGGTTGAGCCCGCCGCTGGCCTTGAGCAGCCCCTGCACCTCCTGGTCCGGCTCGCCCCGGCCGATGACGGGGTCGAGCTGGATCCGCGCCAGGTCGGGGACGCGCAGCCCGAGCGCGCGGCCGAGCTGTCCGCAGATCACCTCGGCGACCAGCGTCTTGCGGCCCTGTCCGGCGCCGGTGAACTTCATGACGTACGTGCCGAGATCGTCGGCTTCGACGATGCCGGGGAGCGAGCCACCCTCACGCAAGGGCGTGACATAGCGGGTGGCGATGACTTCGGGGAGCATTGCCCCAGGCTACTGCGGTGGTGCCCGGAATCCGGTCGCGCCCTTCGCCCGCTCCCTGTCAGGGTGCCCGCCATGGATCTCTCCGCGTTCCCCCGCCGTTTCGCCCGCAGCCGGCGCTTCTCGCTCGGCGCCCCGAACCGTTTCACCGTCTCCCCCGACGGCCGCCGCGTCGTGTTCACCCGCACCCGGGACGGCCTGGACCCGCTCGGCGAGCTGTGGCTGTACGAGGACGGGCGGGAACGGCTGCTCGCCTCGCCCCGGGCCGCGGACGGGGAGATACCGGAGGCGGAGCGGATCCGGCGGGAGCGGGCACGCGAACGGTCCGGGGGCATCGTGTCGTACGCGACGGACCGGGACGTCCGGCTGGTCGTGCACACCGCCGACGGCGCGCTCCACGCGGTCCGCACGTCCGGCGGGGCGCCCTTCCCCCTGCCCGCCGCGGGCCCGGCGGTGGATCCCCGGCCCTCCCCCGACGGCCGCCACGTCGCCTATGTCACCGACGGCGCGCTGCGCGTGATGTCCCTGGACGGCGTGGAGCGGCTGTGTCTGGCACCGGAGGCTCCCGAGGTCGCCTACGGTCTGGCCGAGCACGCCGCCGCCGAGTCGATGGGCCGGCAGCGCGGCTACTGGTGGGCGCCCGGCGGCGACGCCCTGCTCGTCGCCCGCGTGGACCCCACCCCCATGCCCCTGTGGCATCTCGGCGACCCGGCCGACCCGGCGAAGCCACCCCGGGCCTTCCGCTATCCGGCGGCCGGCACCGCCAATGCCGAGGTCACCCTTCATGTGGTGACGCTCGACGGCGAGCGCACCGAAGTGGTGTGGGACCGGGCGGCCTTCGAATATCTCGCCACGGTTCACTGGGACGCGCACGGCCCGGTGATCGGCGTGCAGAGCCGCGACCAGCGGCTGCTGCACGTGCTGGAAGTGGACCCGGACACGGGCGCGACGCGGCTGCTGCACGAGAGGCGCGACCGGGCGTGGGTGGAGCTGGTGCCCGGCACCCCGGCCCGTACGGCCTCCGGCACACCGGCCGTCCCCTGGGAGCGGGGCGGCACCAGGCGGCTGAGGATCGGCGATTTCCTCACTCCTGACGGCCTCCAGGTCGCCGAGGTGCTCGGGACGGACGGCGAGCGGGTCCTGTTCACCGCCTGGGACGGCCCGTTCGAGCGCCATGTGTGGTCGTACGGGCCGGAGGGCGGCCTCGTCCGGCTGAGCCGGGAGCCCGGGGTGCACACCGCGGCCATGGGCGGGCCCACGGTGGTGCTCGACAGCCGGACCCCCGACGGGCACTGCGTGACGGTCCTCCGTGACGGCGAGCCCGTCGGCACGATCCGCTCCCTGGTCGCCGATCCCCTGGTCGTGCCGCGACCGGAGTTCCTGACGCTCGGCGGGCGGGAGCTGCCCGGCACCCTCTTCCTGCCGTCCTGGCACGAGCCGGGCGCACGGAGGCTGCCGGTGCTGCTCTTCCCGTACTCCGGGCCAGGGGTGCGGCTGGCCGTGCGGGCGCGCACCTGGGCGGCGTGCGTGGCTCAGTGGTTCGCCGAGCAGGGCTTCGCCGTGCTGACGGTGGACGGCCGGGGGACGCCGGGGCGCGGACCGGCGTGGGAGAAGGCGGTCCACGGCGACCAGTTGACGCCCGTGCTGGAGGACCAGATCGACGGGTTGCGGGCGGCGGCCGCGCACTGCCCGGACCTGGACCTGGGCCGGGTGGGCATCCGCGGTTGGTCGTTCGGCGGCACGCTCGCGGCGGCCGCGGTGCTCAGGCACCCGGAGGTCTTCCACGCGGCGGTCTCGGGCGCGGCCCCGAGCGACCAGCGGCTGTACGACACGCACTGGAAGGAGCGGTTCCTCGGCCACCCGGACGAGGAACCGGAGAACTACGCCCGCTCGTCCACGATCCATGATGCGCCGCTGCTGCGCCGGCCGCTGCTGCTGGTCCACGGCATGGCGGACGACAACGTGGCCGCGGCCCACACGCTGCGGATGTCCGCGGCGCTGCTGGCGGCGGGCCGGCCGCACTCGGTGCTGCCGCTGTCCGGCGCGACCCATATGGCGGGTGGTGGCTCGGCCGGGCAGTTGCTGCTGTTCGAGTTGGATTTCCTGAGAAACGCGCTGAATCACTGAACACGGGCACCACCAGGGCCGTATGACTCCAGGGAACCGACAAGTCCAGAGGAGCGAACATGACGCACACGTCACCGGCCGGGCCCGGCGCGAGCCGTCGTACCGTCGTCGCGGCCGCCGGGGCCTCCGGCCTCGTCGCCGCGCTCGCCGCGTGCGGCTCGGGCGACAAGAAGAGCACCCCGGCACCGGCGTCACCCGAGACCCCCGCCGCCCCCGGGGCCTCCACCGCCCCCTCATCGGCCGCGGCCGGGGCGCTGGCGAGGACCGGCGACATCCCGGAGGGCGGCGGGAAGGTCTTCGCGGACCGCAAGGTGGTGGTGACCCAGCCGGTGAAGGGCGAGTTCAAGGCGTTCTCTGCGATCTGCACGCACGAGGGCTGCGTGGTGCGGGACGTATCGGGCGGCACCATCAACTGCCCGTGCCACGGCAGTAAATTCAGCGCTTCGGACGGCAGCGTGCGGCACGGGCCGGCGCAGCGGCCGCTGCCCGCGGAGCGGGTCACGGTGCAGGGGGACACGATCCGGCTGGCGTGATCAGCCCTTGCGGTGGGGGCCGCGCCACTCGCGCAGAAGATCCTCGGTGGTGGTCAGGGCGGCGACGAGCGCGAGGGTGTGGCGGATCATCGCCGCCGTGTAGTCGGCGGGCACCCCGGCGATGGCGTCGGTGGGGACGACCGCGGTGTAGCCGAGGTTGACGGCGTCGAAGACGGTGTTGGGGATCGCGACGTTGGCCGAGACGCCGGTGACCACGAGGGTGCGGCAGCCGAGGTTGCGCAGCAGCGCGTCGAGGCCCGTGCCGGCGAGGGGCGAGAGCCCGTGCAGCCGCCGTACGACGAGGTCCGCGTCGGTGACCGGGATCGGGTCGGCGACGCGGACGGCCGTGGTGCCGGCCAATTGCCGCACGGGCAGCCGCTCGACGGCGCGCAGGAGCGGCGCGTTGCGCCCGGCCCCGCGGCCGTCGGGGCGGCGCTCGGCCACGGCGTGCACGACCTGGATGTCCGCGGTGTGCGCGGCGGCGACGAGGCGGGCGACGCGGGCGAGGACGCCGGAGGCGCGAGCGGTGGCGGCGAGCTCGGGCAGGGCGCTGTCCGGCCCTATGACGCCGCGCTGGCATTCCACGGTGAGCAACACGGTCTCGGACGGCACGGCGGGCTCCCTCACGGAGGCGGGTCGGTCGGCGCTGGGCGCGATTTTCCCGCAGGGGAAAGAGACCGTCACCCATTGCGCGGCACCGCGAGGCGCCCCACGCTTTCTGACACACAGTCAGACGAGCGAAGGGGCAGACCAGATGGCCACCATCCAACGCCGGGGCCGCCGCATCATGATGACCTCCACGGAGCTCGACGCCTTCCTCACGGAACAGCGCACCTGCCGGGTCGCGACGATCAGCCGGAACAGCCCCCACGTCACCCCTCTGTGGTTCGTCTGGGACGGTCACGCCCTCTGGCTGTACTCCCTCGTCCGCAGCCGCCGCTGGGCCGAACTCCGGCGCGACGCCCGCATGGCGGCGGTGATCGACGACGGCCGGGCGTACGGAGAACTGCGCGGGGTCGAGCTCACCGGGACGGCCGCCTTCGTCGGCGAGGCACCGCGCACCGGGCGGGCGTGCCCCGGGCTCGACGCCCCGGAGGCCCTGTTCGCCGCGAAGTACTTCGGCCTGCAGGCCATGCCGCACGACGGCCGCCACGCCTGGCTGCGACTGGTCCCGGAGACGCTGACGTCCTGGGACTTCCGCAAACTGCCGCACGGCTGACGGCTTCCGCGGCGCGGCGGGGAGGGGAGCCTCAGCCCCGCTCGCCCCACTGGGAGACCTTCTCCCCCGCCGAGCGCAGCGCGTCGACCGCCGCGCGGATCGACGGCCTCCGGTCGGCGTCGGCGCGCCACACCGCGTAGACGTGGCGGCACATCGTGTGGCGCACGGGCACCACGCGCACCCCTTCCGGCACGGGTCCCCGGCCGAGGCGGGGGGCGACGGCGACGCCGAGCCCGGCCGCGATCAGCGCGAGCTGGGTGTGGTGTTCCTCGGCCATGTGGGAGAAGCGGGGCTCGATGCCCTTGCCGCGCAGCGTGAACATCAGCCAGTCGTGGCAGAACCCACCGCTGGGCCAGGAGATCCATTCGTCGTCGGCGAACTCCTCCAGGTCCACCTCGTCCCGGTCGGCGAGCGGGTGGCCGACGGGCATCGCGACATCGGCGGGGTCGTCGAGGAGGGGCGCCTTGGCCAGGCCCTCCGGCATGGGCAGCGGCTTGTTGTACCAGTCGAGGACGACCGCGAGGTCGATGTCGCCGCGCACCACGCGCGGCACCGCGATGTCCGGGTCCATCTCCGTCAGCCGCGCGCGCAGTTGGGGGTGGGCCTGGCGCAGCTCGGCGAGGGCGGCCGGGAAGAGGCCGCGGGCCGCGGTGGGGAAGGCGCCGACCAGCAGTTCGCCGACGGCCCGGCCGCGCTGGGCCTCCAGATCGGCCTGGGCGAGCTCGACCTGGGAGAGGATCCGCGAGGCGTGGTCGGCGAGCAGCCGTCCGGCGTCGGTGAGGCGCACGCCGCGGCCCTGCTTGGCCAGCAGCTGCTGGCCGGTCTCCCGCTCCAGCTTGGCGAGCTGCTGCGATACGGCCGAGGTCGTCACATGCAGCCCGTCGGCCGCACCGCTGACGGAGCCGTGGCGGGCAACGGCACTGAGGGTCCGCAGGCGGTCCAGGTTCAACATATAAGTGATGCTACGTGATGGTGCGCATTTTTATTTGCTTGTTCTAATGCGTCACGGCCGCCATTGTTGTGCTCATGCGCACCACGACCACCGCTCACGCCTCCTCCACGTCTCCCACCTCTTCGAGCACGACGGCTTCGACCACGACGGCCGCGAGTGGCACGGACCCTGCCGCCCTCGGCCAACGGGGCCGCCCCGCCGTGGACTGGCGGATCCGGTTCGGCGCGCTCGCCCTCATCTGGGGGTGCAGCTTCCTGTTCATCAAGGTGGGCACCGACGGCTTCGCCCCGCTCTACGTCTCGCTCGGCCGCATGCTGTTCGGCACGGCCGTGCTCGGCGTGGCACTGGCCGTCAAACGGGAGCGGCTGCCGCGCGGCGCCCGCACCTGGGGCCATCTCGCCGTCGCGGCGTTCCTGCTCAACGCCCTGCCCTTCACGCTGTTCGCCTACGCCGAGCTGAGCATCCCCTCCACGCTCGCGGGCATCTGCAACGCCACGACCCCGCTCTGGGGCATGGTGCTCTCGCTGGTCGCGCTGTCCGAGGACCGGCCGACCCGGCGCCGCTTCGCCGGGCTGGGCGTCGGCTTCCTCGGTGTGCTCACCGTGCTCGGCGCCTGGCAGGGCTTCTCCGGGCAGGACCCGGCGGGCACGGTGATGGCGCTGGTCGCCTCGGCCAGCTACGCGGTCGGCTGGATCTATGTGCGGCGCACCCTCTCCTCGACCGGCGGCTCCCACCTGTCGACGGCCGGCGGCCAGCTCCTCCTCGGCACCGTCCAACTCGCCGTCGTCGCGCCGCTGGTCAGCCCCCTGCCGACCTCCTTCCCCGCCGTGTCCGTGCTGGCGGTCTTCGCGCTCGGCGCGCTGGGCACCGGGGTCGCCTTCCTCGTGCAGTACGGGCTGGTGGCCGAGGTCGGACCGACGACCGCGACCCTGACGACGTACTTCACCCCGGTCGTCGCCACGGTGGCGGGCGTCGCCCTCCTCGGCGAGCGGCTCTCCTGGAACACCCCGGTCGGCGCACTGATCGTGCTCGCCGGTGCGGCGCTCACCCAGAGCAAGGCCAAGCCGAAGGCCGCCCGGAGCTGACCCGGGAGGCACAGGACGGACCCGCGGGAGCCGCCGGTACGGGCGTCAGTCGTAGCGTCCGTACCGCCCCGCCGTGACCGGGCCGGTCGCGGACGCCAGCGCGTCCGCGACCGGCCCTATGTCGTCCATGGCCAGCGGGGACACGGTCAGCCGCACGGCCGGGGGCGACGCGAGCCGGAAGCGGGCGCCGGGCGCCACCGCCCAGCCCGCGTGCAGCAGGCGCGCCACCGCCGCCGTCTCGTCGGGCACCGGCAGCCAGACGTTCATCCCGCTGCGCCCGTGCGCCGTGATCCCGCGCTCGCGCAGTGCCGCGACGAGCGCCTCCCTGCGCCGGCCGTACGACGCGGCGACCGCCCCGGGATCCACCGCGCCGCTCCGCCACAGGTACATCACGGCGTCCTGCAGCAGATGGCTGACCCAGCCGGGGCCGAGGCGCTGCCGCCCGCGCACCCGGTCCACGGTGACGGCGTCGCCGGTGAGCAACGCGAGCCGCAGGTCGGGGCCGTACGCCTTGGCGGCGGAGCGCACGACGACCCAGTGGTCGGTGGCGCCGGCCAGCGGCCACAGGGGCAGGTCGACGATGCCGTGGCCGTGGTCGTCCTCGATCAGCAGGACCTGAGGATGGTCCGTGAGGACGGCGCGCAGCTCACGCGCGCGTGCCGCGCCGATCGCCGCCCCCGTGGGATTCTGCGCCCGGTCGGTGACCACCAGCGCCCGCGCGCCCTCGCGCAGCGCACGGTCCACGTCATCGGGCAGCGGGCCGTCGTCGTCGAGTCGCACGGGGACGGGCCGCAGCCCGAGGGCCGGGACGAGGTCGAGCAGGCTGCCCCAGCCCGGGTCCTCGACGGCGACGGCGTCGCCGGGCCGCAGATGCGCGGCGAGGGCGCGCTCCATGGCGTCGAGCGCCCCCGAGGTAACCGCGACCGGGCCCTCCGGCACCCCGTCGGCGGCGAAGGCGGCGCGCGCCATCCGCTCCAGCTCGGTGTCCACGGCGGGTGCCCCGTAGAGCACTGGGCGCTCGGCGGCGCTCGCCGCCGCGGCGGCGAGCGCCGCACCGAGCGGGGGCAGCAGCGCGGGGTCGGGGTTGCCCGTGGAGACGTCCCGCACGCCTTCGGGCGCCTCCACGCGGATCAGCTCGCGCGAGGTGCTGGCCGGGCGGTGGCGCACGCGGCTGCCCCGGCGCCCGGCCGTCTCGATCACACCACGGTCGCGCAGGATGCGGTAGGCGGCCCCGACCGTATTGGGATTGACGTCCAGCTGTATGGCCAACTCGCGGATGGGCGGCAGCAGTTCGCCGGGCGCGAGCAGCCCGGCCCCCACGGCCCGCTCCACGCTGGTGGAGATGTCCGCTGCGCGGCGTCCTTCGATCCGATACTCTCCTAGCACAAAGCCCAGTATGCACTAGTGCAATGGAGTTCGCCATGGCAATTCCCGTCGACGCCGCCATGTCCGCCGCATCCGTCACGCCTGACGCATCCACCCCACCCGCCGCATCCGGGCAGAGCTCGTACGAGCGGACCGAGCGGAGCACCCCGACCCGTTACCGCGACCGCGCCTCCTACGACCGGGAGCTGGTCCACTCGATCCTCGACGCGGGCTACGTCTGCCACCTCGGCTTCCTGCGCGACGGCGCCCCCGTCGTCCTGCCGACGCTCTACGGACGGATCGGCGAGCGCCTCTACGTGCACGGCTCGACCGGCTCGCGCCCACTGCGGAGCGCGGGCCGGGAGGACGGCCCCGGCATGCCGGTCTGTGTGACCGTCACCCACCTCGACGGCCTGGTCCTGGCCCGCTCCGCCTTCCACCACTCGCTCAACTACCGCTCGGTCGTGGTGCACGGCACGGCCCGGCCGGTGACCGAGGAGGACGAGCTCCGCGCCGCCCTCGACGCCCTCGTGGACCAGGTCGTGCCGGGCCGGGCAGCGGACTCCCGCCCGCCGACGGCCAAGGAGCTCGCCGCGACGGCGGTCCTGCGCATCGACCTCACCGAGGTGTCCGCGAAGGTCCGCGCCGCCGGCCCCGGGGACGACGAGGAGGATCTCGCCCTCCCGTACTGGAGCGGCGTCGTCCCCGTGACCACCGCCTACGGCACCCCGGTCCCGGCCGACGACCTGGCCCCGGGCATACCGGTGCCCTCCTACCTCACCGCCCGCTGACCGGAGCCACCGGTTCGGTGGCCGCCGGGACGCGCGTCTCGGCGACGGCCAGCCCCGCCACCGCGCACAGCAGCACCGCCGTGCCCAGCGCGGTCGCGGCGGTCAGGTGTTCACCGAGCAGCAGCACCGCGATGACGGCGGCCGTGACCGGCTCCAGGAGCGTGACCACCGTGACGGTGGTGGCCCGTACGACGGCGAGGCCCGCGAAGAACAGCGCGTAGGCGAGCGCGGTCGGCACGCTCACCAGATACGCCGTCATCGCCAGCGTGCGGCCCAGTTCACGGGTGTGCGGCCACAGGCCCTCGACGGCCGCGAGCGGCAGCAGGCACGCCGCGCTGACCGCGAAGGACGTCAGCGTCGTGGTGAAGGGGTCCGACGCGCGCCCGGTGCGCCCCACGTGACGGCCGTGGACGGTGACGACCGCGTACCCGGCGGCGGAGAGCAGCGCCAGCCCCACCCCGGCGGGGCGCACCGCGCCCGTGCCGTCGTTGCCGAGCATCAGCACGGCCAGCCCGGCGAAGGCGCCGGACACCGCCGGCCGGCCGCCCGCGCCGAGCCGTTCACCCATGAACAGCCGCCCGCCCAGCGCCGCCAGCACCGGCGCGGCGCCCAGCGTGACGACGGTGCCGACGGTGACGCCGGTCGCCTGGACCGCCGCGAAGTAGGCGGCCTGGAAGACGGTGAGCCCGGCACCGGTGACGAGCAGGCGCGCGCACCGGCTCCGCGTCGTCTCGTGGGTCCGGGCGGGGTGCGCTCCGTCCGGTCGCGTACGGCGCGGCATCAACGCCCGGACGACCAGCAGGAGTACGAGGCCACCGGCCGTGCGCCAGAAGGTGAGCGCCATCGGCCCGAGCCCGCTGCTGCCCATGATCAGGTCGGCGCAGGGGCCCGTGGTCCCCCAGGAAGTGGCCGCGAAGGCGACGTAGAGGAGCCCCCGGGCGACGGGAAGCCGCCGGGCGGGGCGGGGCGCCGTGCCCGAAGACGGGCAGGACGAAAGAGAGGAAGGGACGGACTGCATGACTGGTTCTCCCGCGGAAGACATGAGGTGATCGCGTGGTCCCTGTGCGGGCAGCGGCGATCCGCCCGGGGGTGACACCCCGGGCCCGGTCCTCCGGGAGCGGCCGCCCGCGCTAGACGGCGGGAGGCGGCAGAACAGTCATCGGCATGACGGGCACCCTACGCGGACCTTGATCCGCTGGACAACTCCCCTTCGGCCGCGGCCGGGGCGCCCTCGCCCCGGGCCACCGGCTCCGGCACGGCCGCCTTGGGCGTCGACCGCTGCGCGATGAAGGCACCCAGCAGCACCACGGCCCCACCGATCGTCTGCGGTACGGAGAGGCTCTCGCCCAGCAGCACCCAGGCCAGCACGGTGGCGACGACCGCTTCCAGACACGCGACCACCCCGGCCACCTGCGGCGACAGCCGGCGTACGGAGATCACGCCGGTGAGATACGCGGCGACGGTCGCGATCAGCACGATCCAGGCGAGCAGCAGCGCGGCCGGAATCCCGCTTCCCTGCATATATGCCGTCCCGGTCAGCACCGACCAGTCCATGCCCCAGGGGCGCGCGACAACGGTCAGCAGAAGAGCGCCGACGAGAAGCCCGTAGGCGATGACACCGACGGGGTCGGCGGGCTCCTCGCCGTCACCGCCGTGGTCGGCCAGGACGAAATAGCCCACCTGGCAGCCCGCGGCACCGAGGGCGAGCAGCAGGCCCACCGCGTCGAAGCTCAGCCCCGACCAGATCTCGACCACACAGGCGAGACCGCCGACGGCGAGGAGGACGCCCACGGCCGCGGACCGGCTCACCGGCCGCCGCTGGACGAAGCGCACCCAGCCGAGCACCAGCGCGGGGGCGAGGTATTCGATGAGCAGGGCCACGCCGACGGGGATGCGCGAGATCGCCGCGAAGTAGCACGCCTGGACTCCGGCGACGCCCAGCAGTCCGAATCCGGCGAGCAGCGCCGGACGGCGGGTCACCAGGGCCCGGTGGCGCCAGGCGGCGGGCAGCATGACCAGCGCCGCCCCGGCCACCCGCAGCCACACGACATGGAGCGGGTCGAGGCCCGCCTGTATCAGCGGCTTGGCCGCCACACCCGATCCGCCGAACGCGAGCGCCGACACGACGGCCGGCCCCAGACCGGTGCTTCTCCCCCGGGATCTCTCCATGGGGGCAGCATTTCAGTTGGCGACAGGACTGTCACCCCTTTCACTCATGACAGCTGTCGGCTCATGAGCTGTGGCGTCGAGTCGCGCGACGAGCAGATCGGTGTCGACCCCGGCTCTGCGCAGCACCTCGGCGGCCCGGCAGCCGCGGTCCCGGGCGAGAGCGGCGAGCAGGTCGACCCCTTCGGCCCGCTCCGCACCCCGCGCGCAGGCCCGGGCGAGCGCGCCCTCCATCGCCGCGGCCGCGGCGGGCGACCAGTCCGGCGACCGGCCGACGGGGAACGCGGGCAGCGCGCCGGAGTCCTCGGCCGTGCCGCTCCAGCGCAGCCCGTAGCCGATGGTCCGCTGGACGAGATAGCCGAGCAGCCGTACGACCGCGCCCGCACCGCCCTCCTCCAGCGACCGCCGCGCCTCCGGGTCCGCCTCGAGCAGCGTGTGCAGCAGGTGGGCGGTGTCGATCTGACGGTCGGCGTCGCGCACGGCGCGCCTGCGGGCACCCGCGGCCGCCGAGGCCAGCTCGATGCTGAACCGGCCCGCGCAGACGGTGCCGGCCGGTCCGCTGTCACATGTACGGCTTTGCACCCTTCCACCCCACCAGGAACGCGCCGTCGGAGCATCCCCGGCGGGAAGCATTCGCGCATCCGACGAGAGGTGGGCACGGGCGGCGGGCGCCTCCTCCTTGAGGAGGACAAAGGGCGGACGCGTCTCAGGGACGCCGGTGCCCCCGCGGGAGATCCCGCGGGGGCACCGGCTCCTCGGCTCCGTGACCTCAGCCCTCGTCGGCGAGGATCAGATAGAGCTTCTTGCGCGATTCGTTGACGATCTCCAGCGCCTTCTGACGCTGCTCCTTGCTGCCGGTCTTCCAGACCTGCCCGAAGGCCTCCATCAGCCCGAAGCCCGCCTGCCGGATCTCCTGCATCGCCTCCCAGTCGACCCCTCGGCCGACCTCTTCCCAAGGCGTCTGCGAGCCCGCGTCCGCCTCGGTGCGGCCCGCGTCGGTGAGCGTGAACAGCTTCTTGCCGCCCTCGCTCACGCTCTCGATCAGGCCCTCGTCCTCCAGCATCTGGAGCGTCGGGTAGACGGAGCCGGGGCTCGGCTTCCAGGCGCCGCCGCTGCGTTCGGCGATCTCCCGGATCATCTCGTAGCCGTGCATCGGCCGGTCCTTCAGCAGCGCCAGGATCGACGCGCGCACATCACCGCGCCGGGCCCTGCCGCCCGGGCCGCCGCCGCGCCCGCGCCCCCACGGTCCCCCGCCGCCGAACGGCGGGCCGCCGAAGCCGGGCCCGAAGGGACCGAAGGCGGCGCGCCGCCCCTCGAAGTCGCCCCGGCCGCGCCGACCGGGTCCGTGGTGCTCGTGCTCATGTCCGTGTCCTTGTGAACGCCACACGACGTTCCTCCCATCGTTGATCGGTCGCGATACTTCAACGATATATCGGAACCGATCGAACGACAACACCTTTCCGGTCCAGTTCCCAGGCATTGGCTCTGGCCTGTGGCTTTGCCGGGCTTCTACGGTCCCGTCATGCGGATACGAATCGTCGACGCCTTCACCGACCGCCCCTTCGCCGGAAATCCGGCCGGGGTCCTCCTCTTCGACTCCGACGCCTTCCCCGACGACGACCGGCTCCAACGGATCGCCGCCGAGGTCAACCTCTCCGAGACCGCGTTCGCCCGCCGACTGCCCGACGGCGGCGACGCGGACTGGGCGCTGCGCTGGTTCACCCCGGTCGCGGAGGTCGACATGTGCGGCCACGCCACGCTCGCCACCGCGCACGTCCTGCACACGACGGGGGCCGCCACCGGGACCGTGCGCTTCTCCGCCCGCTGCGGGATCCTCACCGCGACCGCGCACGAGGACGGCTCGATCACCCTGGACTTCCCCACCGCGCCGCTCACCCCGACCGCCCCTCCCGAGGGTGTCGCGACGGCTCTGGGCGCCGAACCGGTCGGCACCCACGACACCGGCCCGAACATCGGCGACCTGCTGGTGGAGCTCGCCGACGAGAAGGCCGTACGGGCGCTGGCCCCCGACACCGCGGCGCTCGGCCGGCATTCCCGCCGGGGCATCATCGCCACCGCCGCGGCGGAGGACCCCTCGCGCGGCTACGACTACGTCTCGCGCTGCTTCTTCCCCAACGTCGGCATCGACGAGGACCCCGTCACGGGCAGCGCGCACACCGCGCTGGCCCCGTTCTGGTCCGCCCGCCTGGGCCGCGAGGACCTGACGGGCCTCCAGGCGTCCGCGCGCACCGGTCTCGTACGCACCTCGGTGCGCGGCGACCGCACACTGCTGACCGGCACCGCCGTCACCGTCATCGACGGCGAACTGCTCGCCTAGACGCGCCTAGACGGGGCGGAACGCGATGGGGCGGGGGCCGCCGGACGGCCCCCGCCCCATCGCACCGTGGGTCACGCCGTGGGCAGCCAGCCCACCTTGCCCGCGAGCAGCGCGTAACCGACGAAGGCCACGATGTCGATCAGGGCGTGCGCGGCGACCAGCGGCCCGACCCGCCCCCAGCGCCGGTAGAGCAGCACGAACACGACGCCCATCACCATGTTGCCGATGAACCCGCCGATCCCCTGGTACAGGTGGTACGAGCCGCGCAGCACGGCGCTCGCCGCCAGGGCCGCCATCGGCGTCCAGCCCAGCTGCCCCAGCCGGCGCAGGAGATAGCCGACGACCACGACCTCCTCCAGCACGGCGTTCTGCACGGCGGAGGCGATCAGGACAGGCAGCTTCCACCACACGTCGGGCAGCGACTCGGGCACCACCGTCAGGTTGAACCCCGCGGCCCGTACGCCGAGGTAGAAGAGCAGCCCGGTGCCGCCGATGGCCGCCGCGACCGCCGTGCCCCGGGCCAGGTCGGAGCCGGGGCGCCGCCGGTCGAAGCCGATGGCCCGCAGGCCCGCGCCCTCGCGGAGCAGCAGGTGGGCGACGAGGAAGACGGGCACCAGCGCGGTCGCGATGCCGAAGACCTGCCAGGCGAGGTCCAGCCAGGGGCGGCCGGGGGCGTGCGAGGCGTTGAGCCGGGCGGCCTGTTGCTCCAGGCCGCCGGGGCGGGTGGCCGCTCCGACGAAGCTGATCAGCGAGGACACGGCGCTGGCCCCGAGCGACAGGGCCAGGACGAGGAGGGTCTCCCCGCCCAGCAGCCGGCGGGCGGCCGCCTCGGCGCTCGGCAGGGTGCCGACTTCACCCCGCCCGTTCTGCGGCACGACCGCCTCCACCTTGCGTATCCCCAGCGTCATGGGCCCCCAGCTTGTCAAACGCCGGGCGGGCTGGGAAATCCAGCCCGCCGACGGGGAGTCCGGGGACACGCGGTGCGGGCGCGTCAGAGGGAGGGACCCGCCGTCAGCTCCCCAGCCCCGCCCTCCACAGGTGCACCGGCTCCCCCGTGCGCATCAGCTCGCAGTACCGACGCGTGGTGGCGGCCAGGGCCTTGTCCCGCCCCAACCCCCGCTCCAGCGCCCGGTGGTACGTGGCCGCCTGCCAGGACGCCCCGTTCGTCCGGCGCGCGCAGCGGCCTTCGATGACGCCGAGATAGCGGTCGCGGTCGGCGGGTTCGACGCCCCACGCGTCGAGCCCGGCGGCGGCCAGCGGCAGCAGTTCCTCCTGGACGAGCCGCACGGCGGGCATCCGTACGAGCGGCGCGTTCCGGCCGCCCTTCGGCCAGCGCAGCCAGGCGTCGATGCCGTGGCGGCATGCGGTGTCGAAGTTGTCCGCGGCGACCGCGAAGGGCATCCGGGTCCACACCGGGCGGGACTCCTCCGCGAGCGCGCGGATCAGCCCGTAGTAGAAGGCGGCGTTGGCGATGACATCGGTGACCGTGGGGCCCGCGGGCAGCACCCTGTTCTCGACCCGCAGGTGGGGGACGCCGTCGGCTATCCCGTAGACCGGCCGGTTCCAGCGGTAGACCGTGCCGTTGTGCAGGATCAGTTCGTTCAGCGCGGGCACCTTGCCCTCCTCCAGCGCCCGGAGCGGGTCCTCCGGGTGGGAGATGGGCAGCAGCGGCGGGAAGAAGCGCAGGTTCTCCTCGAAGAGGTCGTACGCCGAATCGATCCAGCGCTCCCCGAACCAGGTCCGCGGCCGGACCCCCTGCGCCTTCAGCTCGGGCGGGCGGGTGTCCGTGGACTGCACGAACAGCGGCGGCCGGGACTCGCGCCACAGTTCCCGCCCGAAGAGGAAGGGCGAGTTGGCCCCGACGGCGATCTGGGCGGCGGCGACGACCTGGGCGGCGTTCCACACGGCGGCGAACCGGCGCGGGGTGACCTGGAGGTGCAACTGCACGGAGGTGCAGGCGGATTCGGGGGCGATCGAGCCCGCGGTGCAGGTCAGCCGCTCCACGCCCTCGATGTCGATGGTGAAGTGCTCGCCCCGCGCGGCGACCACCTGGTCGTTGAGCAGCGCGTAGCGGTGGTCGTCGGAGAGGTTCGAGGAGACCAGGTGCCGGTCCTCCAGGGTCGGCAGAATGCCGATCATCACAATCCCCGAATCGACCTCCATAGCCTTGCGGTCGGCATAGGAAAGCCCGGTGCGCAACTCCTCGGAGAGCTGGTCGAGAACCCGCCCGGAGAGCTGGTGGGGGACAATGTTCACTTCGAGGTTGAAGCGGCCGAGTTCGGTCTGGAAATCCCCACTGGCGATACGTTTCAGCACTTCCGAGTTCACCATGCTCGGCATCCCGTCGGGTCCCGCGAGATTCAGCTCGATCTCCAGGCCCATAAGATTCCGGGGCCGGTCGAACCGCTTCTCCGCCAGCAGCCGCGCCAGCGCGTCCAGGCACTGCCGGAGCTTGTCCCGGTGGCGTTGCCGGTCGGCGAGGTCGAACCCCTCGGCCACCAGCTTCTCACCCATCGCAGCGCCCTCCTCACCTGGGCCGCCCGCGGCGTCGGCGGCCCGCGTCACGGTCGATGATGCCCAGCCAATGTGATCGATAACGCCCCGTCGGCACCGCATGCCCGGTAGGCTCTGCGAGGCGTGCGCCGTGGCACATTCCGTCGGCATGGTGCAATACTCCGGTTTTGCGCATTGCGCTGGTGATAAACACCGACGAGATCCAGCCTACCCTCCCCGGTGAATAACCCGAGGCGAGGGAAGAGAATTCGGCACAGAATCACCGAAACCACCCTTGGGCGATGCACCGGATTTCCTCTTGCGAGAAATACTCGCGACAGCTAGCCGAAACACCATGTGAACATGTGTCGTATAAACTTCGGAACAGGGCAGAGAGCAGCGCCCCGGCCCCGGCAGTCGGTACGGTCCCCGGCCCCCTCTGACCCCGCACGCCGACAGCGTCGTCCGCACCTGCCCAGCACCACGTGTCTCCGAAGTGAGAGGCGACCCACCATGCCGCTGCACGCCCTGACCGCCCCCGCGCCCGCCCTGCTCAGCATCGTCGCCGCACTCGGCTCCCCCACCGCCGTACGCGAGGCCCGCACCCCCTCCCTGCGGTCCGCGGCCGGGCCGCTGACCCCCGAACTCCCGCTTCCCGTACACGTCCTGGAGCAGGTCACCCCGCGCGGCGGCACCCCTCGCACCCGGCTCACCGGCTGGCGTTTCCTGATCCGGGGGCCCGAGCGCGCGGTGGCCGCGGGCGAGACGGCGCCGACCGCGGACGGCTGGGCGTTCTCCCACTTCTTCGAGGGGCCGTATCTCGCCTCCACCGAGCTCGCGGTGCGCCAGGCCGAGGCGCTGCCGACGCCGTACCAGCCACGGCTGCTGTCCGTGCCGGAGCTCTACATGCTCACCCTCTGGCTGCACGGCGACGTCGCCGCGGACGCGGCGTCCGGGCTGCCGGGCCCCGGCGACCTGCTGGTGCCGCTCGCCCCCGCGCCGCCCGGGATCGCCGCGCACCGCGCGCACCGCTTCGCCGAGCTGCTGTCCGTGCTCACCCACCGGCTCGCTCCGCCGCCGCTGCTCAAAACACCGGCCTGAGCCGCTCTCCGCAGTGGATCGGACACGCCCCGTGGCCCCGGCAGCCACGGGGCGTACATCTGTGCTCACCCTCCCGGACTAGCCCACCGCGGCCACGCCGAACCCCCCGAAGAGGCAGTCTTGTTGGCGGCAACCGCCCGCACGGGTGACGCGTCCTCATCGGGAGAGGAGCGCTGCCGGGAAATCCCTGCGGAATCGCGCCCGTGGGGCAACACTGGTATCGACCAAACCATTCGCCAACGGGGGGCGGCATGACCACAGCACCGAGCCGCAGGACAGCCACCACATCACAGCGAAAGAACCCTCCCATGTGCCAGCACCAGCCCATGTGCCCGTCAGCCGACTCCGCCGACCGGGAGGCCGCCCACCTCGTGGCACACTTCCCGGAACAGGGCTGGAGCCTGTTGTGCAACGGCGTCCTCTGCTTCGAGGACACCGGTGAGCTGCTGCCGGACGGGCAGATCATCGCCCCGCACCGGCCGCTGGGCACCGGTCATGTGGTGACCGCTGCCTGAAACGGCTCTACCGCACACGCAGTACGGGCACTGCGCACAGCGCGTATCCGCACCACGCACGGCAGTACCGCACAGCACCACGCACAGACAGGGGCCGGCCCGGCGCAGTCGCCGAACCGGCCCCGACTCGCGTCCGGCCTCAAGGGACCCGGGCGCCGCGCTCCCGGGTCCCGGTCGGGCTCAGCTGTCGTACTCCTCCATCGGAGGGCAGGAGCAGACGAGGTTGCGGTCGCCGTAGGCGCCGTCGACGCGCCGCACCGGCGGCCAGTACTTGTCGGCGGACACCCCGGCCGGGTACGCGGCCTCCTCGCGGGTGTACGGGTGCTCCCACGCGCCGGTCACCGAGGCGGCGGTGTGCGGGGCGTTCCGCAGCGGGTTGTCGTCCTTCGCCCACTCACCGGAGCCGACCTTCTCGATCTCGGCGCGGATGGCGATCATCGCCTCGCAGAAACGATCCAGCTCGGCGAGGTCCTCGCTCTCCGTCGGCTCGATCATCAGGGTGCCCGCGACCGGGAACGACATGGTGGGCGCGTGGAAGCCGTAGTCGATCAGCCTCTTGGCGACATCGTCGACGCTCACTCCCGTGGCCTTCGTCAGCGGCCGCAGGTCCACGATGCACTCGTGCGCCACCAGCCCGTTCGGACCGGTGTAGAGCACCGGGTAGTGGGGCTCCAGCCGCTTGGCGATGTAGTTGGCGCCGAGCACCGCGACCTGCGTGGCGTGCTTGAGGCCCTCGCCGCCCATCAGCCGGACGTAGGCCCAGGAGATCGGCAGGATGCCCGCGGAACCCCACGGAGCGGCCGAGATCGGGCCGACACCGGTCGCCGGGCCCGCGGCGGGCTGGAGCGGGTGGTTGGGGAGGTACGGCGCCAAGTGGGCGCGGACGCCGACCGGGCCGACGCCCGGACCGCCGCCGCCGTGCGGGATGCAGAACGTCTTGTGCAGGTTGAGGTGCGAGACGTCGCCACCGAACCGGCCCGGCTTGGCCACGCCCACCAGGGCGTTGAGGTTCGCCCCGTCCACGTAGACCTGGCCGCCCGCGTCGTGCACCAGCGCGCAGATGTCGCTGATGTGCTCCTCGAACACACCGTGCGTGGAGGGGTAGGTGACCATCAGGACGGCCAGCTCGTCGCCGTGCTGCGCGACCTTCGCGCGCAGGTCGTCGGCGTCCACCTCGCCGTCCTCGCCGGTCTTGACGACGACGACCTTCATCCCGGCCATCACGGCGCTGGCGGCGTTGGTGCCGTGCGCGGAGGACGGGATGAGACAGACGGTGCGCTGCTCGTCGCCGTTGGCGCGGTGGTAGGCCCGGACGGCCAGCAGGCCCGCGAGCTCGCCCTGGGAGCCGGCGTTCGGCTGGATGGAGACCTTGTCGTAGCCGGTGACCTCGGCGAGCCGCTCCTCCAGCTCCGTGATCAGCGTGAGGTAGCCGCCGGCCTGCTCCACGGGCGCGAAGGGGTGGAGCGCACCGAACTCGGGCCAGGTGACCGGCTCCATCTCGGTGGTGGCGTTGAGCTTCATGGTGCAGGAACCGAGCGGGATCATCCCGCGGTCCAGGGCGTAGTCCCGGTCGGCGAGGCTGCGCAGGTAGCGCAGCATCGCGGTCTCGGAGCGGTGCTCGTGGAAGACCGGGTGGGTGAGGTAGTCGTCGGTGCGCAGGAGGCCCTCGGGGAGGGCGTCCGGCGTGGTGGCGTCCAGCGCCTCGATGTCGGCGTCCACCCCGAACGCCGACCACACGGAGGCCACGAGCTCACGGGTGGTGGTCTCGTCGCAGGCGATCCCGACCAGGTCGGCGTCGATCGGCCGGAGGTTGACGCCGCGGTCACGGGCGTCGGCGACGACCTCGGCGGCCCGGCCCGGGACTCTCACGGTCAGGGTGTCGAAGTACGAGCCGTGCGCGACCTCGACGCCACCGGCCCGCAGCCCCGCCGCGAGCAGCGTGGCGTAGCGGTGGGTGCGCCGGGCGATCGAGGCGAGGCCGTCGGGGCCGTGGTAGACGGCGTACATTCCGGCCATGACGGCGAGCAGCACCTGGGCGGTGCAGATGTTGCTGGTGGCCTTCTCGCGGCGGATGTGCTGCTCACGCGTCTGGAGGGCCAGGCGGTAGGCCTTGTTGCCGTCGGCGTCGACGGAGACGCCGACGAGCCGGCCGGGGAGGCTGCGGGCGAACTGTTCGCGTACGGCCATGAATCCGGCGTGCGGGCCGCCGAAGCCCATGGGGACGCCGAAGCGCTGGGTCGTGCCGACCGCGATGTCCGCGCCGAGCTCGCCGGGCGAGGTGAGCAGGGTGAGGGCGAGCAGGTCGGCGGCGACGGTGACGATCGCGCCGAGCTCGTGGGCGCGCTCGATGACCGGGCGCAGGTCGCGCACGGCGCCGGAGGCGCCGGGGTACTGCAGCAGCACGCCGAAGACCCCGCGCTCGGCGGTCTCCTCGGGGATGCCCTGGGAGAGGTCGGCGACGACGACCTCGACGCCGGTCGGTTCGGCGCGGGTCCGGATCACGGCGACGGTCTGCGGCAGGGTGTCGGCGTCGACGAGGAAGACGCCCTGCTTGACCTTGCCGACGCGGCGGGAGAGCGCCATGGCCTCGGCCGCCGCGGTGCCCTCGTCGAGCAGGGAGGCGCCGGAGGTGGGCAGGCCGGTGAGGTCGGCGACGACGGTCTGGAAGTTGAGGAGCGCCTCCAGCCGGCCCTGGGAGATCTCCGGCTGGTACGGGGTGTAGGCGGTGTACCAGGCCGGGTTCTCCATGACGTTGCGCAGGATCACCGGCGGGGTGAAGGTGCCGTGGTAGCCGAGCCCGATCATCGGGGCGAGCACCTGGTTGCGGTCGGCGAGCGAGCGCAGTTCGGCGAGGACCTCGGCCTCGCTGCGGGCCTCGGGCAGGGCCGAGGCCTCGGTGGCCTTGATCACGTCCGGCACGGCGGCGTCGGTGAGTTCGTCGAGGGAGCCGAATCCGACCTGGGCGAGCATCTTGGCCTGGGCCGCGCTGTCGGGCCCTATGTGGCGCCGCTCGAAGGGCGTGCCACGCTCCAGGTCGGAAAGGGAGATGCGGTGGGCTGTCATCTGCGGAGGCCTCCTGGTCATTGCGACCTGCGAGGGGTACCACGGCGCGGGTACCCGGACGGCCTCCCCCTCTGTCATCTCAACCTGAGAGCTTCACCGGGCCGCGGGGGACCGGCTTTCACCGTCGGTGAGGACGGGCTTCGGCGTCGTGCCTACCGGGGCCCGCCCTGCTTTCCAGAGTGACCTCGTCCATGCGGTACGTGTGCCTGAGAGATTCCGGGGAGGATTTGCTCCTTCGGCGCCCCCGTCGAAGCCCGGCAGGGCTCTCGGAGGACTCTCCCGCACGGGGTCTGCGGCCACTCGCCAGCCTACCAGCGCGGCCGGGAGGGGATCCCTCGAGTGGCCGGTTCCCGCTTTGTGCCTTTTCGTAGTTGTCGGGAGGGTGTTCAAGGGCTTGCCGAGGCGGTCGGGGACGGCGTGAACCATGGGAGGAACGGTGCAGACCGATATCGACCCGCGGAGTCTCATCGGCCGCAAGGCGTTCGACCGCGACGGCGCGAAGATCGGCACCGTGGACGAGGTGTATCTCGACGACGAGACCGGCGAGCCCGAGTGGGCGGCCGTACGCACCGGGCTGTTCAGCCGCGACGCCTTCGTGCCCCTGGAGCCCAGCGAGGTCGTGGACGACACGCTGCGCGTCCCCTACGAACGCGCCCTGATCAAGGACGCCCCGGACTTCGGGGTCGGCCGGCACCTCTCCCCCGAGCAGGAGCTCCAGCTCTACCACCACTACGGCCTCGCGCTCCCCGCGACGGGCTCCCCGCCCGCGACGGATGCCGCGTCCGGCCCGGCCGGGACCCCGGCGCCCGAGCGGGCCGACGGGGGGCTCGGCACGGTCAACGGCTCGGGCGGCTGATCCCCGGCCCGTATCAGGGACAGGGGCTCGGCCGGTTCCAGCGCGGGGTCGTCGACGGCGAACGTGCGCACCCTCCCCGGCTCGGACCAGGGCTGCTCGAACCGGACGGTGACGCGGCCGACCCCACTGCCCTGGATCCAGCCCGCTCCGAACTCCGCGTGCCGGACGTCCAGCCCGGGCAGCCAGCGGCGCGGCCGCGCCCCGGCGGCCTCCGGGGTCTCCTCGGGCTCCTCCCCCTCGGCCCGGTGGACCTCCGCGGCGGCCGCTTCGGCGGCGGCCGCCGCCTCGCTCGCCGCCTGGGCGAAGAGATCCTCCTGGGTGTAGTCGGCGAGGCCCGTGACACCGACGCCCAGCAGCCGCACGCCCGCCGTGGTGTCCACGCCCTCCAGCAGCCGCCCTGCCGCCTCCCGCACCACGCTCAGGTCGTCGGTGGGCCCGCGCAGCGTCTCCGAGCGGGTCAGGGTGGAGAAGTCATAGCGGCGCACCTTGATCACGACCGTGCGCCCCGAGCGCCCGGCGGCCCGCAGCCGCTGCACACACCGGTCGGCGAGGCGGGCGAGCTCCAGCTGGACCCGGACGCGATCGGTCAGGTCCTCCTCGAAGGTGTCCTCCACCGACACGGACTTGGCGTCCCGCTCGGCGACGACGGGCCGGTCGTCATGGCCCGTGGCCAGGGCGTGGAGCCCCGCGCCGTGGGCCTTGCCGAGCAGCCGCACCAGCTCCGCCTCACCGGCCTCGCCGGTCTCCGCGACCGTCGTGATGCCCGCGCGGCGCAGCGTCTCGGCCGTGGCCGGGCCCACCCCGGGGATGACGCGGACGGACATGGGGCCCAGCAGCTCGGCCTCGGTGCCCGGCTCGATGAGGAACAGGCCGTCGGGCTTGGCCTGCTCCGAGGCGATCTTGGCGAGCATCTTGGACCCGGCGAGCCCCACCGAGCCGCTGAGACCCGTCGCCGCGCGGATGTCCCGCCGCAGCCGCTCGCCCACGGCCCGGACCGCATGCACGGAGGGCTCGACGCCGCCCGCCTCCAGGTCGACGAACGCCTCGTCGAGGCTGAGCGGCTCCACCAGCGGCGAGAGCTCGCCCAGCAGGCCCATGACCACCTCGCTCACCTCGCGGTAGAGCGTGAACCTCGGGGTGAGGTAGGCGGCGTTGGGACACAGCCGGCGCGCCTGGGCGGTGGCCATCGCCGAGTGGACGCCGAAGACGCGCGCCTCGTACGAAGCCGTGGCGACCACACCGCGCGGGCCGATCCCGCCGACCACCACGGGCTTCCCGCGCAGACTGGGCTTGGCCGCCTGCTCCGCCGAGGCGTAGAAGGCGTCCATGTCCAGGTGCAGGATCGTCGGTGCGGATCTCACACCACCGATGTTCCCGCACACCACTGACAATCGCGCTGACGTGCGACGGAGCGTCGGCGAGCGGGCCGCGCCCGGCCCTCAGACCGCGCGGTTGCGGCGCCTCGCCAGCTCGTCCGCGGGGTTGTGGCCGACGAGGGTCTCGCCCGTGTCCACACGCTCGCCGTGCAGCTGTGAGAGCACGTGCTCGATGTCGCGCCAGACGACGCCCACGGCGATCCCGAAGACGCCCTGGCCGCCCTGGAGCAGGTCGACGACCTCGTCGGGCGAGGTGCACTCGTAGACCGTGGCTCCGTCGCTCATCAGCGTCATCTGCGGGAGGTCGCCCACCCCGCGCGCCCGCAGGTGCTGCACGGCCGTGCGGATGTTCTGCAGGGAGACCCCCGCGTCCAGCAGCCGTTTCACGATCTTGAGGACGACCACGTCCCGGAAACTGTAGAGCCGCTGGCTCCCCGAGCCGTAGGCCGGTCGCACACTCGGCTCGACCAGGCCCGTACGCGCCCAGTAGTCGAGCTGTCGATAGGTGATACCCGCCGCGGCACACGCCGTCGGCCCCCGGTACCCGATCTTGTCGGTCTCCGGCCCCTGCGGTGCGCTGACCGCGGCCGGGACGGTATGACGGGAGGGCTGTTCGACCGTTCCCCCATACAGCGGATACGGACTGCCGACCGCTGTACCGTCGCCCATGCTTCTCACGCCGACCTCCGTCCTTGACCTGCCTTCTCGACGGTAGGCAGTCACCCGGGGCGCGTCAACGATCGCCACACTCGGCACGCCGAGTGATAATCACCCAGAGAGTGGTTTTACGTATCCGTGTGCCGGGAAAGGCTAATCGAATGCGCCGCGCCTGCCGCTCACAGGGCCGCCGTACGCCTCACTGGCTGTTGGTGCCGAAGTCCTCCGGCGAGATCTGGTCGAGGAACTCGCGGAACTTCTCGACCTCGTCCTCCTGCTCGTCCGGGATGGCGATCCCCGCGTCGTCCAGCACCCCGTCGCTGCCGTAGATCGGCGTACCGGTGCGCAGTGCCAGCGCTATGGCGTCGGACGGCCTGGCGCTGACCTCCACCCCGCTGGCGAAGACGAGCTCCGCGTAGAACACGCCTTCACGCAGATCCGTGATGCGGACCTCCGTGAGCTCCTGCCCCACCGCTTCCAGCACGTCCTTGAAAAGGTCATGGGTCAGCGGCCGGGCCGGTGCCATGCCCTGCTGGGCGAAGGCGATGGCCGTAGCCTCTCCCGGTCCGATCCAGATCGGGAGGTATCGATCGCCTCCCACTTCACGCAGGAGCACGATCGGCTGGTTGGAGGGCATTTCCACCCGGACACCCACGACATCGAGCTCGTTCACACAGCAACCCTAGGACGTGCCCGGCAGGTTTGGGTAGTC
Source organism: Streptoverticillium olivoreticuli subsp. olivoreticuli (assembly GCF_003391135.1). GTDB lineage: Bacteria > Actinomycetota > Actinomycetes > Streptomycetales > Streptomycetaceae > Streptomyces > Streptomyces blastmyceticus. Next base: position 2,303,461 of record NZ_CP031455.1, read on the forward strand.
GGGCACTCGCCGGTCAGTGCGAACGCGCCCGCAGCGCGGCCTGCACGAGCGCCGCGTGCAGCCGTACGGAGAGCGCCGCGAGCTCCCGCGCGGTGGCCTCGGCGTGCGCCCTGGTCTGCGGGTTGCGGTGCCTGCGCAGCGGTGCGACCACTTGTTCGACCAGGCCGGCCTGACGGTCGGCGGCGGCCTTCATGACGCGAAGGTGCCGGGGCTCCAGGCCGAACCGCCCCAGGTCCGTCACCAGCTTCGCGACATTGACCGAATCAATGTCGAATCCGCCGTCCGAGTGGGCCACGACCAGGCCGTACGACTCCCACTCGGCCAGCTCGCTCTCCGTGACACCCGTGGCGCCCAGGAGCTCCTGCCTGCCGAGACGGGTGGCCGTGGGCCGCTCGAAGGCCGCCACGGCGACCTCGCCCGCACCCTGGGCCCCGTCCGCGGGGGCGTCGATACCGTGCACCTGACCGGCGACGGGCAGCTGCACGTGCTCGCCCCTGGCGAGCGCGTCGAGGTGCTCCCTGATGACCCGGAGCGGCAGATAGTGGTCGCGCTGCATGCGCAGCACATATCCCAGCCGCTCCACGTCCTCCGGGCTGAACTTCCGGTATCCGGACGGCGTGCGCTGAGGCTCGACCAGGCCCTCCGACTCCAGGAAACGGATCTTGGAGATCGTGACCTCGGGAAACTCCTCACGCAGCAGGTTGAGCACCGTGCCGATGCTCACCAGCCGCCCTTCGACACCGGCGGCACCGGATGACCCGGCGCCGCCTGACGGTGTTCGCAGCATGGCCCTTCCCTGGAGATACCCCCGGACGGAGACCGGAGGAGGGTCAGATCCCCCGCTGGCTGCCGTAGAAGACCAGACGGTACTTGCCGATCTGCACTTCGTCGCCGTTGGACAGCTCGACCGAGTCGATCCGCTCCCGGTTCACATAGGTGCCGTTGAGGCTGCCGACGTCGGCGACGGTGAAGCCGCCGTGCTGCCCGCGGCGGAATTCCACGTGCCGCCGCGAGACGGTGACGTCGTCCAGGAAGATGTCGCTCTGCGGGTGTCGGCCCGCGGTGGTCAGGTCGCCGTCCAGCAGGAACCGGCTGCCGGAGTTGGGCCCGCGGCGGACCACCAGCAGCGCCGAGCCCAGCGGAAGGGCGTCGACGGCCGCCTGGGCCTCGGGGGAGAGCGTCGGGATCGGCGTCTGACCGGTGGTCTCGGAGTCGTACGCCTCGAGACCGGAGATGGAGATGGTCGAGGTCGTCTCCGAGGCCCGCTCCGCCACGGCCCCGGGGCGCAGCGGCGCGCCGCAGTTGGAGCAGAACCGACTGGCCTCGGCATTGCGATGGCCACACCTCGTACACACCGGCAAGGCAAACCCTCCACCCGCACTTGAGGTCGCTGGTGCCCCGAAACCTATGCGTCCGGCCGCGGCAGGGTCAACAGCGGACGCGCCGGGCCCGCCCGGAACGTCTCCTCCGGGCGCGCCCACCTGGTCGCGGAACAGGGGGCGCCCCTCCTGGGCACCTTCCGCGCCTTCCGCGGGGCGCGACGCCCGGTGGCGGGCCGAGCCGCTGCCACCCTCCTGGCGTGCGCTCTTGCCGAACAACTTCGCAAACAACTTCACGGGCGATTCCCCTTGACCGAAACAGACCCGCCCGTGGGGCAGGACGAACCCTCGATGCACACACCGTCCGACCTGGACATCCATACAACGTCCGCGGTCAACAGACAGTTTCCACCACGCACCCTCGACTTGATGCGCCGACCCCCCGCAACCTCGTGGCCTCCGCTCGAAGCCCTCGGACCCGCCCGCCTCACTACGATGACGACCGAGCGTAGTCAGGCCGCTTCGCCGGGCGCAAGGCATCAACAATGATCTTCTCAGACCTGTTGACCGACACGCCTGCCTGCTCCTTCTCCAGGGTCTGCACGACACCACCGGGGATGTTCAGCGCCGGCTCCAGGTCCTGCGGCTTGCCGATCACCTTGAACCGATAGGGCTGCGAGACCTTTTTGCCGTCGATCTCCACCTTCCCCGCGGCACCCGAGAAATACGTATCGGCGGTCACCCGGACGTCATTGATCTGGATCGCCTCCGCGCCCGCGGCCCGCAGCTCCTGGATGGTGTCCAGCAGCTTGTCCGGTTCGACCGACCCCTTGGGGTCGCTCACCGTGAGCTCGATGCCGGGCCCCTGCGCCGCGACCGTGCCCGCGAGCACGGCGAGCTGCTGCTCCTTCTGCGCGGTCTGCTTACGGGCCTCGGCGGCCTGGTTGGAGCTGCTCTCCAGCTCCGTCCGCTGGCTCTCCAGCCGCCGCTTCTCGTCCTCCAGGCGTTTGGTGCGATTGTCCAGCTCGTCCAGGATCCGTACGAGATCCTCCTGCCGGGCGCCGCGCAGGGCGCTGTTGTCGCTCGTCGAACGGACCTGAATGGCCAGACCGAGGCCGAGCACGCAGAGCAGCACGGCGACCGTGAGCTGGGCCCGCGTCAGCCGGGGCGGCCAGAGGCCGTTCAGCAGTCGTTGACGCCCGGTCAACGGCTTGGCCTCGGCCGCACCTTCCGGCGACGGCGACGGAGCCTCGGGCCCGGAGGGGGGCGCAGGCTCGGGCTCGGGCGGGCTCACGGGCTCGGGCTCGGGCGCTGTCGCCTCGTCCGGCTTCTCGTCCTTCCGGCCCTCGCCGGTGTCCACGGGCTCGGCGGAAGCGGCGGCCTCGCCGGGCTCGTCCGCCGCCTTCTCGGGCTCAGCGGGCTTGCTGGACTTGCCGGGCTCACCGGGCTTGTCCGGCTCCGGTTTCGGCCCCGGCTCGCCGGCCTTCGCCGGGCCGTCGGCCGGTGTCGGCTCCTCGGGCGTGTCGTCGCTGCTCATCGGCCTCACGCCCGGAAGATATGCCGCCGGATGGCGGCCGCGTTGGAGAAGATGCGGATGCCCAGGACGACCACGACACCGGTGGACAGCTGCGCGCCGACCCCGAGCTTGTCGCCCAGGAAGACGATCAGTGCGGCCACCACCACATTGGACAGGAAGGAGACGACGAAGACCTTGTCGTCGAAAATCCCGTCCAGCATCGCCCGGAGGCCGCCGAACACCGCGTCGAGAGCCGCCACGACGGCGATGGGAAGGTAGGGCTCGACCACCGTCGGCACCACGGGTCGGACCACGAGGCCCACCACGACTCCCACGACGAGGCCCAATACGGCGATCACGATGTGCCCTTCCCTGTGTCGGTGCCGCGCTCTGCCACGGCACCCTCCTGCGGCTTCGCTGTTCGTACGATCAGGCTCGGCGCGGCCGGAAGCCGTACCTCGCTCTGAGCGGAAATGCTGGTGCGGATCCCGTAGTTCTGCTGCAAGGCGCGCAGATAGAGCCCGTCGGCGCTGTTCTGGAACGCAGTGCTCAGGCGCTCCCCGTCACCGATCGCCAGCACCGTGTACGGCGGCACCAGCGGCTTGTTGTCGACCAGTATGGCGTCGCCGGCGGCCCTGATCGCGGACAGCGCCGTCAGCCGCTGCCCGTTCACCGCGACCGCCTCGGCGCCCGACTGCCACAGGCCGTTGACGATGCGTTGCATGTCCCGGTCGCGCACCCGGCCCGTGTCGGAGAAACCGTTGCTCTCCCTGGGACCATTGCCACTGCTCTGCTTGGTCTGCTTGGCGTCGTCCACGACCAGCTTGACCCCTGGCCCCTGCACGGCGGTGGCACCCGCGAGCAGGGCCACCAAGTCGGTCTTGTCCCCGCCGTGTTTCTGCAGGACGTCGCGCTGCTTGTTGCCGACCGCGTTCCGCAGGGTGTCGACGTTCTTCTGGAGCTCGTCGGCGTCCGAGGACTCCCTGTTGATGCGGTCGATGAGCTGCTGCCGCTCCTTGGCCAGCGTCGGTGCCGATATCCGCGCCTGCGCCGCCCCGAGCGTCACCACCACGGCGGCGAGCAGCAGGGCCGCTGCGAGCCCCAACTTGGCGCGCAGCCTGGTCGGCAGCCCCTCTCCGCCCTCCGCCTCCCGCCGGGCCGCGGCCTCGGCGTACCCCTCGTCGAGGCTGTGGTGCATCGCATTGGTCAGCAGCGACATGGAGGCATCGGGGCGCGGGGACGGCGGTGCCGTCCTCCGAACGGGGGGCTGCTGCGACATGCCGCACATCGTCGCACGTCGGGGGCGCCGTCTCCCAATGGCCCCACCGGCGTGCCGGATCCGGGAACAAGGAGACGGCGCCCGGACGGCGGCGCCCGCAGCTCAGCGCCCGGCGCCGTCCACGACCGCCGACCACTCGTCGAGCAGCGCCTGCGCCGAGGCGTCGTCAGGACCCTCCGCCCAGAGGTGCGTCACGGCCTCCGCGGGGTCGGGGAGGACCATCACCCAGCGGCCGTCGGCCTCGACCACCCGTACACCGTCGGTCGTGTCCACCGACCGGTCACCGGCCGCCTCCACCACATGACGCATCACCAGCCCCTTGACCGCCCACGGGGTCGCGAGGTCGCGACGGAGGACATGGGCCCGGGGAATCCTGGCGTCTATCTGGCTGAGCGTGAGCTGAGTGCGCGCCACCATCCCGATCAGGCGTACGAACGCGGCCGTGCCGTCGAAGACGCTGCTGGACTCCGGCACGATGAACCCGCCCCGCCCGTCACCGCCGAAGATGGTGGTCTCCGCGCGGCCGACCCGGGTCAGGTCGTCGGGCGAGGTCGTCGTCCACTCCACCTGCGTGCCGTGGTACGCGGCCACTTGCTCGGCGATCCGGGTCGTGGTCACGGGGAGGGCCACCTTCCCGCTGCGCCGCTCGGCGGCCACCAGGTCGAGGAGGACCAGCAGCGCCCGGTCGTCCTCCACGATGCGCCCGCGCTCGTCGACGAGGGAGATCCGCTCCCCGACCGGGTCGAACCGGACGCCGAAGGCGGCCCGCGCCGACGCGACGATCTCCCCCAGCCGCACCAGTCCGGCGCGGCGGGCGTCGGCCGTCTCGGTCGGGCGGGATTCGTCGAGTCCGAGGTTGATGGTGAACGCGTCCACGCCGAGCCGGCCGAGCAGGCTGGGCAGCACAAGCCCCGCGCTGCCGTTCGCCGCGTCGACCACGACCTTCAGCCCGGCCTCGGCGACCCCACTGGTGTCCACGGACCTCAGCAACGACCCCGCGTAGGAGTCATAGACGCTGGACGGGAACGACAGGTCGCCGATCTCGCCGGGGAAAGCGCGCCGGTACTCCTGGCGGGCGTAGACCCGGTCGAGCTTGCGCTGTCCCGCCTGGGAGAGGTCGGCGCCGCGCTCGTCGAAGAACATGATGTCCACGGAGTCCGGCACGCCCGGCGACGTACGGATCATGATGCCGCCGGCGCTGCCCCGTGCGGTCTGCTGGCGTGCGACGGGCAGCGGTACGTTCTCCAGGTCCCGCACGTCTATGGCGCTGGCCTGCAGTGCGGAGATCACCGCGCGTTTGAGCGCCCGCGCGCCGCGGGAGTGGTCCCGCGCAGTGGTGACCGTCGACCCCTTCTTGAGCGTGGTGGCGTACGCGCCGGCGAGCCGGACCGCGAGCTCGGGGGTGATCTCGACATTGAGGATGCCGGAGACCCCGCGCGCGCCGAAGAGGTGGGCCTGGCCGCGGGACTCCCAGATGACCGAGGTGTTGACGAACGCGCCCGCCTCGATGGTCTTGAAGGGGTAGACCCGGACGTTGCCCTGAATAATCGATTCCTCGCCGATGAGGCACTCGTCGCCGATCACGGCGCCGTCCTCGATGCGGGCCGCGCGCATGATGTCGGTGTTCTTGCCGATCACGCAGCCGCGGAGATTGCTCTGCTGGCCGATGTAGACGTTGTCGTGGATGACGGCCTTGTGGAGGAAGGCCCCGCTCTTGACGACCACGTTGGAGCCCACGACGGTGTGCTCGCGGATCTCGGCGCCCGCCTCGACCTTGGCGTAGTCGCCGATGTAGAGCGGACCGCGCAGGACGGCGTCGGGGTGGACCTCGGCGCCCTCGGCCACCCAGACGCCCGGTGAGATCTCGAAACCGTCTATGTCGACGTCGACTCTGCCTTCGAGGACGTCGGCCTGGGCCTTGCCGTAGCTCTCATGGGTGCCGACGTCCTCCCAGTAGCCCTCGGCGATATAGCCGTAGATCGGCTTGCCTTCCTTCATCAGCTGCGGGAAGACATCGCCCGACCAGTCGACCGGGACATCGGCCTCGACATAGTCGAAGACCTCCGGCTCCATGACGTAGATGCCGGTGTTCACGGTGTCGGAGAAGACCTGGCCCCAGGTGGGCTTTTCCAGGAAGCGCTCGACCTTGCCGTTCTCGTCGACGATGGTGATGCCGAATTCCAGGGGGTTGGGCACCCGGGTGAGACAGACGGTGACCAGAGCGCCCTTCGCCTTGTGGAAACGGATCAGGTCGGTCAGGTCGAAATCGGTGAGGGCGTCCCCGGAGATCACCAGAAAGGCATCGTCCTTGAGTGCCTCCTCGGCGTTCTTCACGCTGCCCGCGGTGCCGAGTGGCTTTTCCTCATTGGCATAGGTGAGCTCCATGCCCAGCTCCTCGCCGTCCCCGAAGTAGTTCTTGACGAGGGAGGCGAGGAACTGCACGGTCACCACGGTCTCGGTGAGCCCGTGCCGCTTGAGCAACCGCAGCACATGCTCCATGATCGGCCGGTTGGCCACCGGCAGGAGCGGCTTGGGCATGCTCGAGGTCATGGGGCGAAGCCGGGTGCCTTCGCCACCGGCCATCACGACGGCCTTCATGTCGGAAGCGTCCTCCTTGAGAGACGACGGTCATCCCGACTGCACGCGCCCGGGCCGGCCTGCGTATCGCACATACGGCATCCGGCCCCGCTGGGGCTCTGGAACTACGGCGAGGTCAGTCGGGCCTGTCGGTCCGTCTTGACGAGTCGGCGGACCTGAACCACATAGAGGATTCCTGCCCACCAATAGAGGGTTGTACCCCATCCGGCGAACGCCCATCCGAAAATCGCCGCGAGTGAGCGCAACCAGCCCTCACCCTCACTGAGAAGCAGCAACGGGAACGCGTACATCAGATTGAACGTGGCGGCCTTGCCGAGGAAGTTGACCTGTGGCGGCGGATAGCCGTGGCGGCGCAGAATCCACACCATGACCAGCAGCATCGCTTCACGCGCCAGGAGGGCGGCGGTCAGCCAGAGCGGAAGGATCTCGCGCCAGGTGAGGCCGACAAGTGTGGAAAGGATGTAGAGCCGGTCGGCGGCGGGGTCGAGGAGCCGGCCGAGGCTGCTGATCTGATTCCAGCGCCGGGCGAGCTTTCCGTCGAGGTAATCACTGATCCCGCTCAGCGCGAGCACCAGCAGCGCCCATCCGTCACTGCGCGGGCCGCCGAACTCCGGCCGGAGGATCAGCCACAGGAAGAGGGGGACGCCGACGAGGCGTGCCATGCTGAGGATGTTCGGGATGGTGAGCACGCGGTCGGTCTGTACGCGCGTCTCCTGGACCTCCACCCGGGGGCCTCCTGTGGGGATATGTACCAACGATGCCCCATGACCCTACCCGGAGTCGCGGTCGGCTCATGCAGAGGGGTCGTTGGACCGGCCATGAACGCAAAAATGCCTCAGGCCCCGGGTCTATGACCCAGGGCCTGAGGCTAAAAATTGTTCGGCGGCGTCCTACTCTCCCACACGGTCCCCCATGCAGTACCATCGGCGCTGAAAGGCTTAGCTTCCGGGTTCGGAATGTAACCGGGCGTTTCCCTAACGCTATGACCACCGAAACTCTATGAAATTAACCAACCGGATAGCAACACGGTCGTTACTTCAGAACCTACACAGTGGACGCGAGCAACTGAGGACAAGCCCTCGGCCTATTAGTACCAGTCAGCTCCAACCGTTACCGGTCTTCCACACCTGGCCTATCAACCCAGTCGTCTACTGGGAGCCTTAACCCCTCAAAGGGGGTGGGAATACTCATCTCGAAGCAGGCTTCCCGCTTAGATGCTTTCAGCGGTTATCCCTCCCGAACGTAGCCAACCAGCCATGCCCTTGGCAGGACAACTGGCACACCAGAGGTTCGTCCGTCCCGGTCCTCTCGTACTAGGGACAGCCCTTCTCAATATTCCTACGCGCACAGCGGATAGGGACCGAACTGTCTCACGACGTTCTAAACCCAGCTCGCGTACCGCTTTAATGGGCGAACAGCCCAACCCTTGGGACCGACTCCAGCCCCAGGATGCGACGAGCCGACATCGAGGTGCCAAACCATCCCGTCGATATGGACTCTTGGGGAAGATCAGCCTGTTATCCCCGGGGTACCTTTTATCCGTTGAGCGACGGCGCTTCCACAAGCCACCGCCGGATCACTAGTCCCGACTTTCGTCCCTGCTCGACCCGTCGGTCTCACAGTCAAGCTCCCTTGTGCACTTACACTCAACACCTGATTGCCAACCAGGCTGAGGGAACCTTTGGGCGCCTCCGTTACTCTTTAGGAGGCAACCGCCCCAGTTAAACTACCCACCAGACACTGTCCCTGATCCGGATCACGGACCCAGGTTAGACATCCAGCACGACCAGAGTGGTATTTCAACGACGACTCCACGAACACTGGCGTGCCCGCTTCACAGTCTCCCACCTATCCTACACAAGCCGAACCGAACACCAATATCAAGCTATAGTAAAGGTCCCGGGGTCTTTCCGTCCTGCTGCGCGAAACGAGCATCTTTACTCGTAGTGCAATTTCACCGGGCCTATGGTTGAGACAGTCGAGAAGTCGTTACGCCATTCGTGCAGGTCGGAACTTACCCGACAAGGAATTTCGCTACCTTAGGATGGTTATAGTTACCACCGCCGTTTACTGGCGCTTAAGTTCTCAGCTTCGCCCCACCGAAATGGAGCTAACCGGTCCCCTTAACGTTCCAGCACCGGGCAGGCGTCAGTCCGTATACATCGCCTTACGGCTTCGCACGGACCTGTGTTTTTAGTAAACAGTCGCTTCTCGCTGGTCTCTGCGGCCACCCCCAGCTCAGAGTGCAAGACTCATCACCGGAAATGGCCCCCCTTCTCCCGAAGTTACGGGGGCATTTTGCCGAGTTCCTTAACCATAGTTCACCCG
>NZ_CP031455.1:2317500-2940000 GCF_003391135.1 Streptoverticillium olivoreticuli subsp. olivoreticuli
CATCGCGCGCGGCAACCTGGCCGGTGGCGAGGCCCAGCACGTGCTCGAGGCCCAGGCCATGATGGCGCAGGACCCAGAGCTCATGGCGGATGTCGAACGGCGCATCACCGTCGGCAGCACCGCCGAGCGCGCCGTGTACGACGCCTTCGCCGCCTACCGCGCGCTGCTCGCCAACGCGGGTGAGTACCTGGCCGGCCGGGTGGCCGACCTCGACGACGTGCGGAACCGTATCGTCGCGCGCCTGCTGGGCGTGCCGATGCCGGGTGTGCCGGACAGCGACGAGCCCTACGTACTGATCGCGCGGGACCTCGCACCCGCCGACACCGCGCTGCTCGACCCGACCCTGGTGCTCGGCTTCGTGACCGAGGAGGGCGGGCCGACGAGCCACAGCGCCATCCTGGCCCGGGCGCTCGGTGTGCCCGCGGTCGTCGCCCTGCCGGGCGCCGGTGAGCTGGCCGAGGGCACGGTCGTGGCCGTGGACGGCAGCACGGGTGACATCTTCGTCGAGCCGAGCGACGAGAAGCGCGCGGAGCTGACGAAGGCCGCCGAGGCGCGCAAGGCCGTCCTGGCCGCTTCGTCCGGTCCGGGCGCGACGTCCGACGGGCACAAGGTCCCGCTGCTGGCGAATGTCGGCGGCCCGGCCGACGTGCCGGCCGCGGTCGAGGCGGGTGCGGAGGGCGTCGGCCTGTTCCGCACCGAGTTCCTCTTCCTGGACGACAGCGAGAAGGCGCCGTCCGAGGCCAAGCAGATCGAGGCGTACCGCAAGGTCCTGGAGGCCTTCCCCGAGGGCCGCGTGGTCGTGCGGGTGCTGGACGCGGGCGCGGACAAGCCGCTCGACTTCCTGACGCCGGCCGACGAGCCGAACCCGGCGCTGGGTGTGCGGGGTCTGCGGACCCTGCTGGACCACCCCGAGGTGCTGCGCACGCAGCTCACCGCGCTGGCCAAGGCCGCCGAGGGGCTGCCCGTCTACCTCGAGGTCATGGCCCCGATGGTGGCGGACCGCACGGACGCGAAGGCGTTCGCCGACGCGTGCCGCGAGGCCGGGCTGCGGGCCAAGTTCGGCGCGATGGTGGAGATTCCCTCCGCCGCGCTGCGGGCCCGCTCGATCCTGCAGGAGGTCGAGTTCCTGTCGCTGGGGACCAACGACCTGGCGCAGTACACCTTCGCCGCCGACCGCCAGGTCGGTGCGGTGTCGCGGCTCCAGGACCCGTGGCAGCCGGCGCTGCTCGACCTGGTGGCGGCTTCCGCCGAGGCCGCCAAGGCCGAGGGCAAGAGCTGTGGTGTCTGCGGTGAGGCCGCGGCCGACCCGCTGCTGGCCTGTGTGCTGACGGGTCTGGGCGTGACCAGCCTGTCCATGGGCGCCGCGTCCATCCCGTATGTGCGCGCGACCCTGGCCAAGCACACGCTCGCGCAGTGCGAGCGCGCCGCTGCCGCCGCCCGTGCCACGGACACCGCCGAGGAGGCCCGCGTGGCCGCGCAGGCGGTGCTGTCCGGCGAGTGAGCCGGTGACGTGGTGACGCGTCGTTGATGTGTGAGGGGTGCCCCGCCGGTCGGCGGGGCACCTTTCGCGTTTCAGGCCGTGGTGTGCCCGTCTCCTTCCGTGGGCTCGGGCAGGTGCAGTCCCGCGCGGTAGTCGACGCCGGGCTCGGGCGGCACGGGTTCGCCGGTCCGGGCGTCGGTGCAGTAGGCGGCGAAGACTTCCGCTTCGCTCAGGGGCCGTAGCCAGCCGTCGCGCAGGCTCCAGCCCCGGACCGTGTCGCGGCGGCCGGGCGCGGCGGTGCGCAGGACGACTCCGCCCGGCCGGTCCGTGGCGATGCCCGCCGCCAGGACCGTGCAGAACACGAGGGCTGCGGCCTCCCCGAGGTGCAGCTCGCCGCCGTCGCCGTGCTCGGCGTGGAGAACGGCGACGAGCGGGGTGGCGCCTTCGGCGGGGACGCTGCACACGAGGTGGTGCGTGCCGGGCCCGACCGCCTCGATGAGCTGCCGCAGGGCCTGGGTGGCCCGGGCGAAGGAGGCGCGGCCGATGTCCTCCCCGCAGGACGCGCAGTCGCCGCCGCGGGTGAGCAGTGACGAGGCGTACTCCCATGTCGCCTGCTGTTCCGCCTCGTTGACGAGCTGGGGCAGGAGTCTGCGGATCGGCTGGCCCTCGTAGGTGACTCTGGTGCCCGTCGCCGCGACTTCGGCCGTGTAGCGGGTGCGGCTGGCCGGGGTGTCGGGGTCGAGGTGGGAGTCCGCGCAGAACTCCTCGTAACCGACGGGGTCGAAGAGGGCCACGCTGGTGTGTGTGCCCTGGGACGCGAGTGACCGCAGCAGCCCCTCCATCTGCCGCAGATATGTCGCGTGGTCGTCGAACATGAAGGAGCCGTATCGCCTCATGGCGGCGAAATCCTCCTCGTCTGCCAGCACGGCCACCGTGCTGGGCACTTCGCGGCGCAGTGCGCGCCGTGTCGCAGGTCCTCGGTTGCCGCCGTTCCTGGTGTACGCCATGGTTTCCCCCTCAGCGCGGACGATCAGTGCTCACTCACAGTAACCGGTGCCACTGACAACGCCCGGGCGTCGCGCTCGCGCACCAGGTGGCGCTGGGTGCAGCAGACCGCGGCGAGGGCGGCGCCGAGGCCGAGCCAGCCGGCCGGGCCCGCGGCGATCGCGCCGGTCACGGCCAGCGGGCCGACGCTGCGCTGGACGGCTTGGGCGAGTCCGTGGACGCCGAGGTAGGCGCCTTGGGCGGTGGGCGGGGCGAGGGCCACGGACAGTTCCCAGGAGACGGTGGCGTGCAGCATCTCGGCGACGGTGAAGGCGGTCGCGGCCAGGGTCAGGGCGACGGTGGCGAGCCAGGGTGTGCCGGTGGTCGAGGCGGCGAGGGCGGCGCCGCCGGCGAGGAAGACGGCGGCCAGCGGGAGGAGGGTGGCGCGTGCGGCGCGTGGGGTGGAGCCGAAGCGGGCGAAGGGCACCTGGAAGCAGACCACGAGCACGTTGTTGAGGACGAGGAGGAGCGGTACGGCCTGGTGCGGCGCGCTGGTGGCGGTCACGGTCCACAGCGGGAGGCCGATCTTGAAGACGGAGTCGTCGAGGAAGAGGACGGCCTCGCTGGCGGTGTAGGCGAGGTAACGGCGGTCGCGCCAGGGGTTGGTGGTGCCCGCGGGTGCCGGTGCGGCGTCGTGCGTGGCTTCGGTCCCGGTCCCGGTTCCGGTTTCCGTGGCGAGGGAGGAGTGCGACGGTGGTTCGGCGCACCGGAGGGTGAGGAGGGCGGCGAGGACGAAGGAGAGGGCGTCGCCGACGAGCAGCCAGCGGTACACGGTGGTGGTTCCCGCGGTGAGCGCGCCCGCCGCCGCGAGGCCGCCGACGGCCCAGCCGACGTTGGAGACGGTGCGGTTGATGGCCTGTTGACGATGCTCTCCCGGCTGCCGCCGGGAGATTCCCTTCGGCTACCCGTGAGTGACCGGTTGGGCTTCACGCATCCGCCTCCGCCAAGGGGCGGGACTCGGCACCGTGTGGCGCCTGCGCGTGCTGTTGGTGACCGAGCCACCCGTCCGGCGGGCTCGGGCCTCGATCTCCACCGAGGCATTGTGATCGGCATCGTCCTCGTGGCCACAGTGCACACATGCGAACGATCTGCCGCCCCCCTGGCGGGACGCGGGGTCAACTCTTCCACATGCCGGGTTCCCGCACGTCTGCGAGGTGTGGAACGGTGGCACTGGCCGGAGCTCGGAACCGTACAACCAGCACTTGTACTCCAGCTGACGGCGACGTTCACCGGGGCAGTTGTCGAGAACGGACCGGTTGAGCCCGGTCTTCTGCCGAACGTTCCGGCCCTGCTGTTCCCAGGATCCTTTCGCGCTGGCGGTCATGTTGGTCACGCGCAGATCCTCAATACCGACGAAACCGTGGTTTTTGGCGAGATCGGTGGTGAGCTTGTGCGTGAAGTCCGCCCGGCGATTGGCCTCCCGGGCCTTTAGTTTCGCAAGGGCTGTGATCGTGCGGCGCAGCCGGTTGCTGTACCTTCCTCCGCTGAACTTCTTGGCGTAGGTGATCTGACGCCCCATCCGCTGCCGAAGGCACAGCAGCCGGTCCCGCTCGCGCCCGGCAAGCCCCGCCGGCTTGATCCGCGGCGTGTTCTCAGTGGACACATAGGCGGATGAGGCGACGCCGAAGTCGACTCCACAGCCCGGTTTGCCGTTGGGGGTGGCAGGCTTGATGCCAGTTGCAACACCGAAGGAGATGTGCCAACCAACTCCGTCTCTGGATACTGTGACGTTGCGGATGGCGCCACCCAAAGCGCGCGAGAGTCGGAAACGCACCCAGCCGATCTTGGGTAGCCTTACCTCCGCCCAGTGTCGGTTCAATTTGCGCACCTCAACCGCTTGTCCCGGCAAAGGCACTGCTAAGCGGTGCCCACGCTTCTTGAACGTCGGAAAGACTGCCGGATGCTGGGGATTGAAGAAGTTGTCATATGCCCGGTCCAGGTGCCGCAGCACCTGCTGACCAGCCTGCGCGGGCAGCTCAGCCAGCCACGCCAGGTCGGGATCCGCACGTGCGGCCGTCAGGTACTTGCACTGCTCAACAGCCCGAAGCGTCCGACCCCGCTGCTCATATACGTGCACCCGCTGAGCGAGAGCCACATTCCACAAAGCGCGTGTGGCATGGCCCCACCCAGTCAGACTCCGCTCCTGAGCCCGGGTGGGGTATAGCCGAAACCTGCGCCCCATGTCCGCCTTCACGCCGCGTAATATAGTGCTGACCTTGTGGTCGCATAGCCAAAACCGCACAGCAGGCACCGTTTCCTTATTTCTGCACGCTTGGCGACGAATTACTGTCGTAACGTGTTCGTTTTACGCCCACTTGCCGTGTACGAAAGCGATCCACACAACCGCCCAACGTGAGCAAGATGCAATGCGAGAAGTGCGACGGCATCGCGGCGCACGGGGCGAGCGGACCGAACGTCTGGGTGCCGGTGCGGGACGAAGCGGCGGTGGTGAACGGGCTGCGGTCGTCGGGGTGGTGGGTGGCCGCGGGGGCGCGCTTCCGGTTGGCGTCGGCAGCGGGCGTACGGATCACGGTGGCGGAGCTGTTGCCCTCCGAGGCGGAGCGGCTCGCGGCGGACTTCTCGGAGGCGCTGGGGGAACGGCAGGCGACATACGGAGGGTGACGGTGAGGGGCGGGTGGGGGTCTCCCCCACCCGCTCGCTTCACGCCCGCTCGCGGCCCAGCTTCTCGTAGAAGTGCAGCAGGTCGACGTTGTCGACGGAGCCCGGGTTGACCGCCTTCTCCAGGGGCGTGCCCTGGAGAAGGCGCTTCACGGGGACCTCTATCCGCTTGCCGGTCAGCGTGTGCGGGATGCCCGTGACCTCGATGACCTCATCGGGGACGTGCCGCGGTGAGAGCTGCTCTCGGATGGTGTGCTTGATACGGGCGAGGAGTTCCTCGTCCAGCGTGGCGCCGGGTGCGAGGTGGACGAAGAGCGGCATCCAATAGCCGCCGTCGGGCTGTTCGACGCCGATGACGAGGGACTCCCGGATCTCGGGGAGCCGCTCGACGGCCTCGTAGATGTCCGAGGAGCCCATCCGGACGCCCTGGCGGTTGAGGGTGGAGTCGGAGCGGCCGTGGATGACGACGCTGCCCCGCGAGGTGAGGGTGATCCAGTCGCCGTGCCGCCAGACGCCGGGGAACATCTCGAAGTAGCTGTCGCGGTAGCGGGTGCCGTCCGGGTCGTTCCAGAACCGGATCGGCATGGACGGCATGGGGGCCGCGACGATCAGCTCGCCGACCTCGTCGACGACGGGCTCGCCGTGCGCGTCCCACGCCTGGAGGTCCGTGCCCAGGCAGGCGGCCTGGAGCTCGCCGATGTGCACCGGGAGGGTGGGGACGGCGCCAGCGAAGCAGCTGCACACATCCGTGCCGCCGCTGACGGAGGCGATCCACATGTCGGCCGCCACCTCGTCGTGGAGCCAGCGGAAGCCGTCGGGGGGCAGCGGTGAGCCCGTGGTGGCCACGCACTTGACGCGGGAGAGGTCGAAGTCGCGGCCGGGGTGGACATCGGCCTTGCGGCAGGCCATCACATAGGCGGCGGAGGTGCCGAAGAGCGTGGCCCCGGTGCGCTCGGCGACCCGCCACTGGGCCGCGGTGTCGGGATACCCGGGGCTGCCGTCGTAGAGCACGACGGTGGAGCCCACCAGGAGGCCGGAGACGAGGAAGTTCCACATCATCCAGCCGGTGGAGGTGTACCAGAAGAAGCGGTCGCCGGGGCCCAGGTCGCAGTGCAGGGCGAGCTGCTTGACGTGCTCGACGAGGATGCCGCCCTGGGACTGCACGATGGCCTTGGGCAGGCCGGTGGTGCCCGACGAATAGAGCACCCACAGCGGGTGGTCGAAGGGGACCTGCTCGAAGACGGGCTCCACGGTGGCGGAGGTGAGCGCCTCCCACTCCAGCGCCCCGTCGGGGGCCGGGGTGCCCAGCAGCGGGATGTGCACCACGGCGCGCAGCGTGGGCAGCCCCGCGCGCAGCTCGGTGACCGCGTCGGTCCGGTCGTGGCGCTTGCCGCCGTAGTGATAGCCGTCGACGGTGAACAGCACGACGGGTTCGACCTGCTGGAAGCGGTCGAGGACGCTGCGGGCCCCGAAGTCGGGGGCGCAGGAGGTCCAGACACCGCCGACGGCGGCGGTGGCGAGCAGGGCGACGACCGCCTGCGGGATGTTGGGGACATAGGCGCTGACGCGGTCGCCGGGGCGCACTCCGAGCCGGCGGAGCTCGGCTGCCAGGGAACCCACCTGGGCCCGCAGCCCGGCCCAGGTCACGGGGCGTGGCTCATGGGTCTCGTCGACGTGCAGCAGGGCGGGCTCGTGGGCGCGGGCGGGGTCCTCGGCGGTGCGCAGGGCGTGCTCGGCGTAGTTGAGCGTCGCGCCGGGGAACCATACGGCGCCGGGCATGGCGGGGTCGGCGAGCACCCTCTCGTACGGACTGGAGAAGCGCACGTCGCACCACTCGGTGACCGCCTGCCAGAAGCGCTCGAGCTCCGCCACGGACCAGCGGTGCAGGGCGGCGTAGCTCGCGGCGGGGGCGCCGGGGACGGGGGCGGGCGCGCCGTGGTGCTCGGCCGCCCAGGCGTGGAAGCGGGTGACCTGTGCGCGGGCGACGCGGTCCTCACCGGGGCTCCAGAGGGGCTCCGGTCGGTCGGCGGGCTGCGGTGCGGTGGTCATCTGGCTGCTCCCGGCTGTGCGCTTCGTGGGCGTCGCCGCGCACGCCGTCGGGGTGCTGTGCGTGACGCGGCTGAGCAGGACGATGCCATGTGATCGACTCGGGCACCAGCCCTGTGGATAACCCGCGGGCGGGCCCGCCGGGGTCCGGTGGATCCCCAGGGGGTGAACGGCTGTTGAACGCAGCACCGGCCCGATGGTGTCGATGGCAGGCTGAGCAGCATGGATGCACGTGATCTGCGGCGGTTAGCGAATGCGGTCGGGACGGCACGGGGCCTGCGGTCCGTGCGGTGGGCGTGGCGCAGGCGGCGGGCGGACGCGGCGGGGCTGCCGCGGCGGGGCGCGGAGCGGGCGCGGGTGCCGGGGGCGGTGCGGGGGGCCGAGCCGCTGCCGGGCGGCGGGGTGGTGCGGTTCGCCCGGTCGTCGCTGCGGGTGCGGGTGGCGGCGGGCGGCGCGGTGTTCTGCGGCTGGGACGGCGCGGAGCCGGAGCCGTCGTACGCCCTGGCGGGGCCGGTGCCGGAGGCGGACGAGCGCGCGGTGCTGGAGCCCGACACGGACGGCGGCTGGCGCGTGGTGTCCGAAAGGGTGCTGGTGGTGGTGGGCCGCCACGGCACGGTCGAGGTGCGGACGCCGGGCGGGGTGGTGCTGCGGCGTGACCTGCCGCCGCGATGGTGGGAGCCGGTGGATCCGGCCGCCCGGGAGGCGGTGGAGGCGCGGTGGACGCAGCGGTCGGAAGTGGCGGCGGACGCGCGGTTCTTCGGCCTGGGCGGCAGGGCGGTGGGGCCGCGGCTGCGGGACGGTGCGTACCGGCTGTGGAACACCGACCCGGGCGGCGCCTTCGAGCCGGGTGACGATCCGCTGTACATCACGATGCCCGTGCAGCTGGTGGTGGCGGACGCGGGCACGCACCTGGCCTTTCACGACAACACCTGGGACGGCCGGGTGACGTTGCGCGAGGGCGAGGAGGGCGCGGGGTCGGGGCACGACCGGCCGGGCAGCTGCGAGGTGCGGATGGACGGCGGCCCGCTGCGCTCCTGGGTGATGGTGGGCACTCCCGCGCGCGTGCTGCACACCTGGGCCACCTTGACCGGTACCCCGGCGCTGCCGCCCGCCTGGGCGCTCGGCCCGCAGCACGCGCGCTGGGGGTTCGGCAGCGAGCGGGAGGTGCGCCGGGTGGTGACGGGGTACCGGGAGCGCGGGCTGCCGCTGTCGGCTGTGCATCTGGACATCGACCACTACCAGGGGCATCGCGTCTTCACGGTGGACCGTGAGCGGTTCCCCGATCTGCCGGGGCTGGCGGCCGAGTTGCGGGGACAGGGGGTGCGGCTGGTGTCCATCGTGGATCCGGCCGTGAAGGCCCGGCCGGGGGTCGCGGAGTACGACAGCGGCGTGGCGGCCGGCGCGTTCGTGCGGGACGCGCGCGGGCGGGAGGTGCGCGGCGAGGTGTGGCCCGGCGAGTGCGTCTTTCCCGACTTCACCGATCCGGGGGTGCGCAAGTGGTGGGGCGGGCTGTACGCGGAGCGGCTGGCGCAGGGCTTCTCCGGGGTGTGGCACGACATGAACGAACCGGTGTCGTTCGCGGCGTTCGGCGACCCCTCGCTGCCGCGCTCCGCCCGGCACTCGCTGGAGGGCCGCGGCGGTGACCACCGGGCGGCGCACAATGTGTACGGGCTGGCCATGGCGCGCGCCGGTTACGAGGGGCTGCGCGAACTGCGGCCGGAGGAGCGGCCGTTCCTGTTCTCCCGGTCGGGCTGGGCGGGCATGCAGCGCTACGGCGGCACCTGGTCCGGTGATGTGGCGACGGGGTGGCCGGGGCTGCGGGCGTCACTGGCGCTGGTCCTGGGCCTGGGGCTGTGCGGGGTGCCCTATTCGGGACCGGACGTCGGCGGTTTCACGGGCCACCCGTCGCCGGAGCTGTTCCTGCGCTGGTTCCAGCTCGGCGCGTACCTGCCGTTGTTCCGTACGCACGCCGCGCACGACGCGGGCCGCCGGGAGCCGTGGGAGTTCGGGGCCGAGGTGCTGGAGCACACGGGGGCGGCGCTGCGGGAGCGGACGAGGCTGCTCCCGTACTTCGTGACGCTCGCGCACCTGGCCCAGCGCACGGGCGCGCCGTATGTGCGGCCGGTGTGGTGGCGTTCACCGGAGGACCGCGCGCTGCGCGACTGCGAGGACGCGTTCCTGCTGGGCGATTCCCTGCTCGTGGCGCCGGTGCTGGAGCAGGGCACGGACCGGCGGGCGGTGCGGCTGCCGCGCGGGCGGTGGTACGACACGGCGACGGGACAGGCCCACGAAGGGCCGGGGCAGGTGCTGTTGGACGCTCCCCTGTCGCGCATCCCGGTGCTGGCGCGGGCGGGTTCGGTCGTGCCGGTGGCCGGGGCGGACGGTCAGGTGGAGCTGGAGGTGTGGCCGCCGGCCGCCGGGCGTACGGGCGGTGGGGTGCTCGTGCCGGACACGGGCGAGGGGTGGGCGCCGCCGTCGGTCGTGCGCTTCACCACGCGGCTGCGGGACGGTGCGGTCGTGGTGGAGCGGGAGGGGGCGGAGGAAGTGGGGTATCCGGTGCGCTTGCGCGGGGCGGGGACGAGCGCGGGTACGAAGCCGGGTGCGGGCGATTAGGGCGGCTGGTTTTCCCTCTGCCCGCCCCTTCCCGAACCGGGGCCCCGCCCCGGACCCCGGTCCTCGAACGCCCGACAGGTTGCCCGTCGCTCTTCCGTACGCACCCGTCCTCTGCTATCCGGGACAGCATGTCGCGACTCTCCTCGGCGCTGCGCGCCCTCGCCCTTCCTGTCGCCGCCCTCATCGCCCTGTCCTGCGTTCCCGTCGCGCACGCCCGGGCACCGGAGCCGAGACCGCCCGCCGGGTTCGTGGCGCTCTCGGACGTCGATCCGTCGATCCTCCAGGAGATGCGGTACGTCACCGCGCACAACTTCACGGGCCACCGTGTCGACGGCTACCGCCGCCCCGTGTGCCTCCTCACCCGCCCGGCCGCCGAGGCGCTGCACAGGGCGCAGCGTGCCCTGCTGCCGCGGGGTTACAGCCTCAAGGTGTACGACTGCTACCGGCCGCAGCGGGCGGTCGACGACTTCGTGACGTGGGCGAAGGATCTCGCGGACGAGCGGATGAAGGCGGAGTTCTACCCCCGCGTCGACAAGTCGCGGCTTTTCGACGACGGTTACATCGCCGCGAAGTCCGGGCACAGCAGGGGCAGCACCATGGATCTGACGCTGGTGCGGCTCCCGGCCCGGCCGACGCGCCCGTACCGCCCCGGGGAGCGCCTGGTTCCCTGTTTCGCGCCGCGGGAGTGGAGGTTCCCCGACAACTCCGTCGACATGGGCACCGGCTTCGACTGTTTCGACACCCTCGCGCACACGCTGGACCCGAGGATCCGGGGTGCGCAGCGGGATCACCGGCTGTTGCTGAAGTCCACGATGGAGCGGTCCGGTTTCGTCAACCTGGCGGAGGAGTGGTGGCACTACACACTCCGTGGGGAGCCGTTTCCCGACACCTACTTCGACTTCCCCGTCCGGTGACGACGGCGCTTGACGCTCCCGTACGGCAGGTGAACACTGCCCGTTCGAGCAGTGTGGGCCAGCGCAGTCCTCCGAGGAGACGCCATGACGGGCTCGTACGTCGCCGCGATCGACCAGGGCACCACCTCCAGCCGCTGCATCGTCTTCGACCGGGACGGCACGGTCGTGGCCGTGGACCGGCGTGAGCACCGGCAGATCTTTCCCCGCCCTGGCTGGGTGGAGCACGACGCCGCCGAGATCTGGGCGAAGGTGCGCGCCGTGGTCGCGGGCGCGCTCGCCGCGGCGGGGCTGCGGGCGGACGAGCTGAGCGCGCTGGGCATCACCAACCAGCGGGAGACGACGGTCCTTTGGGACCGCTCCACGGGCAAACCGGTGCACAACGCCGTCGTCTGGCAGGACACGCGGACGGCCGCGCTCTGTCGCGACCTGGGCGGCGCGGACGGGCAGGACCGGTTCCGGGAGGCGACCGGGCTGCCGCTCGCCAGCTATTTCTCCGGGCCCAAGGTGGCGTGGCTGCTGGAGCACGTGCCGGGGCTGCGGCGGCGGGCGGAGAACGGTGAGATCGCGTTCGGGACCGTCGACTCCTGGCTGATCTGGAATCTGACGGGCGGCACGGACGGCGGGGTGCACGTCACCGACGTGACCAACGCGGGGCGCACGCTGCTGATGAACCTCGGCACCCTCCAGTGGGATCCGTCGATCCTGGCCGAGATGGGCATACCGGAGGCGGTGCTGCCGGAGATCCGGTCCTCCGCCGAGGTGTACGGGACGGCGGTGGGTCCACTGGCCGGGGTGCCGGTCGCGGCGGCGCTGGGTGATCAGCAGGCGGCGGTGTTCGGGCAGACCTGCTACGGGGTGGGCGAGGCCAAGAACACGTACGGCACGGGGAGTTTCCTGCTGCTCAACACGGGTGACCGGCCCGTGCCGTCCAAGAACGGACTGCTGACGACGGTCGGTTACCGGTTGGGCGGGGAAGCTCCCGTGTACTGCCTGGAGGGGTCGATCGCGGTCACCGGTGCGCTGGTGCAGTGGTTCCGCGATCAGCTGGGCCTGATCCGCTCCGCCGACGAGATCGAGCCGCTGGCGGCGAGCGTCCGTGACAACGGCGGCGCGTATGTCGTGCCGGCCTTCTCCGGGCTGTACGCCCCGTACTGGCGCTCCGACGCCCGTGGCGTCATCGCCGGGCTGACCCGCTACGTCACCAAGGCGCACCTGGCGCGGGCGGTGCTGGAGGCGACGAGCTGGCAGACCCGTGAGGTCGTGGACGCGATGTTCCAGGACTCCGGGGTGCGGATCACCTCGCTCAAGGTGGACGGCGGGATGACGGCCAACGGCCTGCTGATGCAGCACCAGGCCGATGTGCTGGGGGTGCCGGTGATCCGGCCGGTGGTCTCCGAGACGACGTGCCTGGGTGCCGCGTACGCCGCCGGTCTGGCCACCGGCGTGTGGGGTGGGCTCGACGAGCTGAGGACGCACTGGCGGCAGGACGCCGAGTGGGCGCCCCGGATGGGCGCGGAGGAGCGGGAGCGCGAGTACGGGCGCTGGCTCAGGGCCGTGGAGCGCAGCTTCGGGTGGCTGGAGGAGGGCTCCTCCTAGGCGAGGGTCTGCGGGGTGTCGCGGTGTCCTACGACGCCGGTGGCGATGGCGTGTTCGACGACGGAGACCAGGACGTGCTTCACGGACTCGCGCTCGCGGGCGTCGCACATGACGACCGGCACGCCGGGGTCGAGGTCGAGTGCGTCGCGGACGTCGCTCTCGGGGTAGCGGTCGGCGCCGTCGAAGCAGTTGACGGCGAGCGTGAAGGCGATGCCGCGCCGTTCGAAGTAGTCGACGGCGGCGAAGCAGTCGGCGAGGCGGCGGGTGTCGGCGAGGACGACGGCGCCCAGGGCTCCCTGGGCGAGCTCGTCCCACAGGAACCAGAAGCGGTCCTGGCCGGGCGTGCCGAAGAGGTAGAGGACCAGGTCGTCGCGGAGGGTGATCCGGCCGAAGTCCATGGCGACGGTGGTGGTGCGCTTGGCCTCCACTCCCGCGAGGTCGTCGACGGGGCGCCCGGCTTCCGTGAGCGTCTCCTCCGTGCGGAGGGGCCTGATCTCGCTGACCGCGCCGACCAGGGTGGTCTTGCCCACGCCGAAGCCGCCGGCCACGAGCAGTTTGAGGGCGAGCGGGACGGGGTCGGTGCGGGTGGGCGTCATGGGGGCGGCCTCCTTCGGGGTGATCGTTTCGTACGGGACGTGGTCACGACAAGTGTTTCCCCTGTCGTCCCTCTCGCCCGGGGGACGCAGCGGGGGAGGCCGGGGGCTAGAGCGCCCGGAGGGCGTCGATGACGTCCCGGAGCACGGTCTCGTCGGGGAGCTCCGCCGGTGGCACCGGGCGGGTCACCCGGACGAATCCCGCGTCGACCAGGTCGCCGACGAGCACCCGCACCACGCCGACCGGCAGGTCGAGCCCCGCGGCCAGCTCCGCGACGGACTGCGGCCGCGTGCGCGAGACTTCGACGATGTCGAGGTGCTCGGGCGAGAGCGTCCGGTCCGCGAGGACGTGCGCGCCGGACGGCCCGGCCAGGGCCTCGTCGGCGATGACCACCGCGATCAGGTCGAGCTCGCTGCCGTCGGCGCTGCGGGTCCGGCCGCGGGTCATGGCGTACGGGCGCACCACCGGGCCCGCGGCGTCGTCGTACCACCGCGCCGCCCCGTCCCGATCCGCGGTGCGGTGGCCGTCGTCTCCGGTCATGCCGGCCTTCACCCGTCGGCGGCCACGCCGGTCCGCGGAGCGGTGGCCAGGTGCGCGCCCACGCGCTTGACGAGCAGCGTCATCTCGTAGGCGACCAGGCCGATGTCGGAGTCGGCGTCGGCGAGCACGGCGAGGCAGCTGCCGTCGCCCGCCGCGGTGACGAACAGGAACGCGTCGTCCAGTTCGACCATGGTCTGGCGGACCTTGCCCGCGTCGAAGTGGCGGCCCACGCCCTTGGCGAGGCTGTGGAAGCCGGAGGAGACGGCGGCGAGGTGCTCGCCGTCCTCGCGGGAGAGCCCCTTGGACTTACCGGTCGCCAGTCCGTCGCCGGAGAGCACCAGTGCCTTGCGTACGGTGCCGACGCGCTCGACCAGGTCGTCGAGCAGCCAGTTCAGGTCGCCGGTGGTCCCCGGCTGCCGCTCTTCGGCGGCGGCCTGTGCGCCGCGGGTCCCGGTGGTGCGTGTCGCGGCCTTCGGTGCGGTCATGGACCGTCCCCCTCGTGTGTGGTTCCTGGTGCTGTGGTTCTCGTCGTGCCGGTTCCATGATCCTCCCGTCCGCGCTGCCAGCCGCGCTGGAGGGCCGCCATGCGGGCCCGTACCTCCTCGGCGTCGCGCTCGTGTTCCGCAGCGGTGGCGTCCGTGGGGGCGTCCGGCGCGCGGCGGACGGGGTCGTTCCGCAGCTGTGGGGCGAGGCTGGCCTGGCGTACGCGCCGGGGCAGCCCGCCGGTCGGGGTGCGCTCCTCGTCGTCGGCCGGGCGGCCGTGGTCGTGGACCGGGACGGGGGGTCTGCGGCGGGGCAGCGGCTGCGGCCCGTCGTCCGCCTGGTGGTGCTGTGCGTCCCCGTCGTCCGTCCCGGTGTCGAACGGGCAGAGCGGAAGCTCCGGTTCGGCTCCGCTGCCGCGCAGCGGTGCGCGGCCGGGCGCGGCGAGCGCCGAGAGCGGTGACAGGGGCGTCGTCGGCCGGTCCTGAGGTATTTCCTGTCCCCCGGTGTCCGCGTCAGGTGCCGCGGCGCCCTTGCCGACGGCGGTGAGCAGCGCGAGGGGGACGAGGACGACCGCGGTGGTGCCGCCGTACGGGGAGGGCTGGAGCGAGACCTTCACACCGTGGCGGCGGGCGAGCCTGCTGACGACGAACAGGCCGAGGCGGTCGGTGTCGGACAGCTCGAACTCGGGGGTCTCTGCGAGCCGGAGATTGGCTTCGAGCATGAGGTCCGGGGGCATGCCGAGCCCGCGGTCGTGGATCTCGACGGTGAAGCCGTTGGAGACCCGCTCGCCCAGGACCTGGACCCCGGTGTGCGGCGGGGAGAAGACGGTGGCGTTCTCCAGGAGTTCGGCGAGGAGGTGGGTGAGGTCGCCGACGGCGGGCCCGTGCACGGCCAGTCGCGGCAGGCGGCGCACCTCGATGCGTTCGTACGCCTCGACCTCGGCGACCGCGGCCCGCACGACGTCCATCAGGGGCACCGGTCTGCGCCACTGCCGGGCGGGGGCGGCGCCGGAGAGGATGACGAGGCCCTCGGCGTGGCGGCGCATGCGGGTGGTGAGGTGGTCGAGGCGGAAGAGGTCGGCGAGTTCGTCGGTGTCCTCCGTGCGGCGCTCCATGGCGTCGAGGAGGGTCAGCTGGCGGTGCAGGAGCACCTGGCTGCGGCGGGCGAGGTTGACGAAGACCTCGGAGACGCCGCGGCGCATGTCGGCCTGTTTGACGGCGGCTTCGACGGCGGCGCGCTGGAGGGTGTTCAGGGCCTGGCCGACCTGGCCGAGTTCGTCGGTGCCGAAGTCGCGGCGGGGCGCCTCGGCCTCCACGTCGACGTGTTCGCCCGCGGCGAGGCGGCGCATCACACCGGGCAGCCGTACGCCCGAGGCCTCGTGGGCCTCCTTGCGCAGGTCGCGCAGGTCCCGGATCAGGCCGCGGCCGACCTTGAGGGAGATGACGAGCGAGCAGACGAGGGCGGCGAGGCCGAGGATGCCGGCGGCCGCGGCCTTGATGAGGACGCCGATGGCGACGGGCTCGACGCGGCCCGCGTAGCGGTCGATGGCCTCGGTGCCCATCCGGCCGAGCTCGTCGAGGACCGTTCCGGCGGTCGCGTTCCAGCGCTGGGGGTCGACGGTGTGCGGGGCGCGGTCCGCGCCCGCGAGGACGACGGCGTCCTCGGTGGAGCGCAGGGTCTCGGCGGTGCTGCCGCGCCAGTAGTCCTCGTAGGTCTTCTGGTCCCCGGCGGGCAGGACCGGGAGGCTGGCGCCGTAGAGGACCCGGCGTTCGGCGACGCGGTCGGAGAAGGCTCGCAGGTCCTGGCGGCTCATGGTGCCGGCGGTGAGCGCGGAGGCGAGCAGGGCGTCCTCGCGGGAGAGCGCCTCGCGGGCGCGGGCGATGCCGACGAGGGCACGGCCCTGCTTGTCCATCTCCGCGTCCTGGAGGGCGCTGAGGGTGCCGAGGAAGACGTAGTAGGGCTCGACGAGTTCGTTGTACGCCTGGAACGCGCCGTGGCGGCTGATGGTGGCGTCCTCGGCCTTGTGGCGCAGGCCGTCGAGGTCGCCGAGGCTCTTCTCGATGGCGGCGAAGCGGGCCGCGGCCTGGGAGCTCATGCCGTCGCGGAGGTCGCCGTCGGCGCCGGAGCGGAGGACCGCGACGGCCTTGTCGGTGGTGCGCTGCCGTTCGCGCAGGTCGGCGAGGGCGTCGGAGCGGCGGGGGTCGGCGAGGTAGACGAGGGTCTGGCGGCGCTCCTTCTGCAGGGCGTGGACCAGGTCCTCGGCGGGGTAGCCGACCTTGCGCATGACGTCGGCGACGGTGAGCAGCTGGGCGGCCTCACTGCCGGTGATCACGGTGGCGAAGACCCACAGGGCGGTCAGCGACACCAGTGGCACGAGCAGCAGCGCCACGATCTTCCGGCGGATCGACTTCCCGCGAAAGCGCATGGCCTCCCCAACGTCAACCCCGGCGCCCCGGGGTGGTGTTCCGACAACAATGCGGCGTGAGCCTACTACTGCGTGGTACGGGACTCGAAGACCAGTACGGTGGCCGGACTCCGGCCGTGTCGGCCGTGGGCACCTGTTGTCCGGTGATTCCAGGACTTTTCGGTCTGGCTGGATTCCTCTCCCCCATGGGAACCTTTGGGCAACGTCATTCGCTCTTCATCCAGGGAACCGATGACGGGACGGGGGACGGGCAGGGCGGCGCGATGCCCGACACCCCTCCTTTTGCTCCTGTTTGGTGCCTGTTGTGAGCGTCTTTTGGCAGCGGCCCCACGGGGGCGGCCACTGGGGGAGGTGAGCGGTCATGGACCGGAATCGCGACATCCCGTCGCACCGGAGCCGCCCGCTGTGGGTCGAGGAGCCGGCGCGTCGGCCGCGGATGCCGGATCCGGTCCGTACGGCGGCGGTGCGCGCGGTCCTCGTCATCGCGGTGACGCTGGTGGAGGCGATGGTCGCGACGCTGTTCGCGCTGGCCGGTTCATGGCTCGCGCTGCCCGCGCTGCTGTGCGTCCTGGCGAGCGTGGTGGCGGCGACCTGGGCGGTGCTGGATGTGTGGGTGACGCGGCAGGTGTGGCGGCAGCGCCACGGGGTGGTCTCCGTGCCCAGCAGTTCGGCCCGTCCGATACGCAGGGCGCGCCGCCCACGCTTCCCCTGATCGTCAACTGCCGGGTGGGCGAGGGCGGCCGGTCGGACCGGGTGCGGCGGTTGCGCGTACGCGTCGGGGCGCTGCCGCGGGAGCGGTACGAGGAGGGGGCGCGCTTCCTTCCCCCGTCGCGCCCCTCCCCGTGACCGAGCCCCCTCACGCCCCCGCGGGCACCGGTTCCTCCTCCGCCGGGCGGCGGTACATGCGAGTTGCCGTGATCTGCCCGTGGACCTTCTCCTCGTCCGGGTCCTGCTGCTGCGGCAGGCCGGGGCGCAGGTGCTCCTCCACGCTGATGTACTTCAGGCCCGCCCGCAGGTCGGCGTCGTTGCGCAGGCGGATGACCAGGGGGAACTCCGCCAGGGCCGTCGTGTCGAACAGGCCGGTGGTGTAGAGCAGCTGGACGCCGAGGGCGTCGGCGACCGCCCGCTGGAGCTCCAGCAGATAGGTGGCGTTGGCGCGGCCGATCGGGTTGTCCAGGAACAGCGTGCCCGCGTGCCGCTGCTTGTCGCGGCCGCGGTCGTTGCTGCGCAGCGCCGCCATGGTGCAGTACAGCGCGATGGCCGCGGTCAGCAGCTGCCCGCCGGAGAACACGTCGCCCATCTGCCCCACCGACACCCGCTCGGCGCGCAGCACGGCGTCCGGCTTGAGGATCTCGACGGCGACGCCGCGCGGTTGCAGCGCCGCCGCGACGCCCCGCAGCAGCAGGGACATTCCGTCGCGCCGGAGGTCGGAGTTCTTCCTGACCGCGGAGCGGGTCGCCTCGTCGATGACCTCGCCGAGGCGTTCGGTGAGCGTGGACTGGTCGGGGTCGTCGAAGCGGATGCGCAGGAACTCCTGGCCGGACCACTCCCCCAGCCCCTCGGGCAGCCGGGAGAGCCGCTGGGCGGAGCGCAGGGTGGTGAGCGAGGACTCGACGAGCCCGCGCAGCCGGTCGACGATGCTGTCGCGGTTGCGCTCCAGCTGCTCCAGCTCGTCGGTCAGCACCCGCAGCCGGGGCGCGAACGCCTCGGCCCACGCGGACGCGTGCTCCGGCAGGGCGGCGGCGGGCAGCTCGCGGATCTGCTGGCGGGCGGGGGTGCGCACCTGCTCGTAGCGGGTGGAGTTGGCGTGGCGCACGAGGATGTCGCTCGCCTCGCGGACCGCCGCCTCGGCGGCCGAGAGCTCCCCGGCGCAGCCGCGCAGGGAGCGGCGGGCCTCTCCGGCGGCCTGCCGGGCCTCCTCCAGGGAGCCCGCGTACGGCTCGGGCTCCTCGGCGTCCTCCTCGGGGGTGTTGTCGCGCAGCAGGTCGCGCAGGAGGGCCGCGGTGTCGTCGAAGCCGGAGGCGGCGTCCTCGGCGGCGCGGTGGGCGCGCAGCAGGTCGCCGTGCGCCCTGCGGGCGCTCTCCAGGGCGTCGGTGCGGGCGGTCAGTTCGGCGGTGGCGGTGCGCAGCAGTTCCTTGGCCCGGTCGGCGTCGGTGGGCACCAGCTCCTCGGGGAGTTCGGTGTGCGCGTCGCCGTCGGCGGGGGCCAGCCGCTCGGCCTCGCCGCGGAGGCGGCCGAGCTGCTCGCTGGCGGTGGAGGCGCGGGTCTCCAGCATCTGGACGAGCTGTTCGGCGCGGGCCGCCGCGGCCTGGCGGGAGGGGCCGTCGGCGCCGTCGGTGCCCTCGAGGAGCTGGGCGGCGCGGGTGCGAACCTTGTTGGTGAGGCGGTCGAGCTCGGCGAGGGCGGCGCTCTCGTCGCTCTCGGCGCGGGCCTGTTCGGCACGCAGGTCGGCGCCGACGCCGACCTTCTCGTAGAGCTGCGAGGCGGCGCGGTAGGCCTCGCGCAGGGCGGGCAGGGAGGCGGTGGGCGGCTCCGTGGTCGCCGAGACGTCGTCGGGGGCGCCCGCGATCTCCGCGCGCTCGGCGCGCAGCGCCCGGGCGGTGCGGCGCGCGTCGTCGGCCGCGCGCTGGGCGGCGCGGCGGTCCTCGTCGGCGGCGCGGGCCCGGTCCACGTACGCGGCGGCGCGCTCCTCGGACTCGGCGGCCTCCTCGGCCAGTTCGCGCAGGCGGGTCTGCCAGGAGGCGCGCTCGCGGAGCCGGTAGGCGAGCCCGGCCAGGGCGTCGGCGACGCGCCGGGCGCGGGCGGCGACCTCCTGGCGCTCGTCGCGCACCCGGGCCGCCTCGGCGGCACTCTCCTCGGCCTCGGCGCGGGCCGTGCGCAGCTCGGCCAGCTCCTCCTGGGCGGTGTCGGCGGCCGTGCGGGCCCGCTCGGCCTCGGCGGCCAGCTCGGCGAGGCGGCCGGCCGGGCAGCCCGCGCGCCACGACGTCAGCCGGGCGGCGAGCGTGCGGTCCCCGGTGAGGCGTGCCGCTATGGCGCGGATCTCCTCGTCGCGGGCCGTGGCGCGGGCGCGCAGCGCGTGGCGCTCGTCGTCGGCGGCGCGCTCGTCGTGCATGGCGGGGTTCGGCGGCACGAGGAAGACGCCGAAGGCGCCGGAGTCCTGGGCGTCCTGTGCGGGCGGCGGGGCGAGCAGTGCGGCGGCGGTGCCGACGGCGACGGCGGAGCGCGGCAACAGCGAGGCGGCGCCGAGGACTTCGCGGGCGCGGGCGTGGGAGTCGGCGTCGGTGATGACGACGCCGTCGACGAGCTCGGGGCGGGCCGCGAGCACGGCCGCGTGGGCGGCCGGGTCGACGGCCTGGGCGAGGTAGCGCCAGCCGGGCAGGGCGGGGATGCCGTGCTCGCCCAGGTACTCCACGGTGGCCAGCACGTCGGGGCTGGGGGGCAGCAGGCCGCCGTCGCCGAGCGCGCCGAGGATCCGCGCGTCGTCGGCGGCGGCGGTCCGCAGGTCGAACATCTGCCGCTCGGAGTTGGCGACGCTCTCGTCGAGCAGTTCGCGCAGCGCGTCGGCGTTGCGGTCGACCTCCTCGGCGGTGAGGGGGCCGGTCGCCTGGCGGCGGGCGCCGTCGTACGCGGCGGCGGACGCCGCGGCCGTCCCGCCGTCGGGGCCGGTGCCCTCGGCGGAGCGGCGCGGGGCGGGCGGGCGCTCGCCCGTGCCCGCGGCGCTCCCGCCCTCCTGTCCGGGGGCGGTGCCGCGCTGGCCCGGCACCTGGCCGGAGGCCATCGGCTCGGGCAGGCCCAGCAGTTCGATCAACCGTCGCTCGGCGCCGAGCGATTCGGCGGCGCGCCGCTCGGCGTCGTACGCCGATCCCGCGGCGGTGGCGGCGTCGGCGGCGCGGGCCGCGGACAGCTCCGTACGGGCCAGGGCGGCGGCCGCCTCCTTGGCCTGCTCGGCGGACCGGCGGGCGGTCTCCCGGGCGGCCTCGTACGCGGCGACGGCCGGTTTCTCGGCGTCGCTGGCGGCGAGCGCGGCGCGGGCGGGGTCGGCGTCGGGGGCGCTGTCGTCGAGCCAGCCGGCGCGGACGGCCTCGGCGGTCTCCTGCTCGACCTCCGCGAGCCGCTGGCGCAGGTGGCCGGTCTCGCTGCGGGCGCGCTGCGCCTCGGTGGCGGCGGCGGTGGCGTCGCGGTGGGCGGCCTCGCCGGCCTCCTGGAGGGCCGCGGAGCGCTCCTCCTCCTCGTTGGCGACGCGCTCGCCCTCCTCTGCGGCGCTGTTGAGGGCGCGCACGAGCTCGGTGGCGGCCTGGGCGCGGGCGGCCAGGGCGGGGGCGGCGTCGCGCTCGGCCTCGCGGATGGCGGCGGCCACGCGCGCGGAGCGGTCGGAGGCGGCGCGGTGGCGCAGTACGGTCTCGGCGGCCTGCCACGCGGAGTGCAGCGTACGGGCGTCGTTGAGCTCGCGGCGCTGGGCGGCGGCGGCCTTCTCGGCCGCGGCGAGCGCCAAGGAGGCGTGCCGGTAGGCGATTTCGGCGGCGACCAGGGAGCGGCGGCCGCGCTCGGTCTCGGCGTCGGTGACGGCGTGCGCGGCGGCGGCGACCTGCTCGGCCAGTTCGGCGGTGCGGCCGCGCTCCTCGGCGCCGCGCGCGGACAGCGTGCGGGCGAGGGCGCGGGTGCGGCGCTCGGCGCCCGCGTGCACGCCGCGCGCCTGGTCGCGCTTGACGGCGGAGTCGGCGATGCGGGAGAGCAGGTCGAGGGAGCCCGCGGTGAAGTCGCGCTCGGCGGTCAGCTCGGCCCGGCGGCCCAGCTTGTGGGCGAAGCCGTGCACGAGGTCGGCGAGGCCGTCGGTGTCCCGGGTGTCGGTGACGGCGCGCAGGAGGAGGTCGGTGAAGTCGGAGTCGTTCTTCACGGCGAAGAGGCCGGCGGCCTCGCCCTCGTCGGCGTTCATCTCGCGCTGGTAGCGGAAGAGTTCGGGGTCGAGGCCCAGCTCGCCGAGGTGTTCGTTCCAGCGCTCGTGGATCTCCTCCCAGACCACGTCCAGGTTCGGGTAGGCCTTGCCGGCCTCGGTGAGGGCGTCGCGGAAGCCCTTCATCGTGCGGCGGCGGCCGCGGGCACCGGAGGAGCCGTCGGCGGCGCGCAGGGCGGTGGACTCGGCGACGGGCAGCGAATCGAGGCTGAGCCCGGGGCCGGGGCGGAACGAGTACCACGCCTCGGCGAACTTCCGCGGGTCGTTGGAGACCTGGCGGCCGCGCCACTCGCTGACCTTGCCGACGACGACGGACTCGCCGGTGAGGACGTGCTGCCACTCCAGGGCGACGTGCCCGCAGTCCTCGGCGAGGAGGAACTTGCGCAGCACGCCGGAGCTGGCGCCGCCCAGGGTGTTGCGGTGGCCGGGCAGCATGACCGAGAAGATCAGCTTGAGGAGGACGGACTTGCCGCCGCCGTTCTCCAGGAAGAGCACGCCCGCGGGCGCGGGGCGGCGGGGCGGGCCGGTGGGCTCGTCCTCGAAGAACTCCGCCTGCGCGGGCGCGGGGTCGGGCACCGGGGCGCCGACCCCCCGCAGGTCCAGCACGGTGTCGGCGTAGCGCGCACCGGCAGGCCCGATGGAGTAGAGGCGGACCCGGGACAGCTCGTACATGGCGGACTCTCGTTGTCGTGACGGGCGGTGGTCGTGACGGGCGGTGCGGTCAGGAGTTGCGCTCGAAGAACGGCAGGCCGGCGTCGGCGACCAGGTCGAGGGCGTCGGCGTCGTCCGGCGGCAGCAGGGTCGCGCTGCCGTCGCCGACCGGCACGACGCCGAGCTCCAGCAGCTCGGACATGGCGGCGGTGCCCGCCATGTCGCGGACCTGGAGCTGGTAGCGGGCCGTGGTGCGGTACGCGCCGCCCGCGTCGTCGCCGGTGCGCTGGAGGAAGCCGGAGTCGACGAGGAAGGCGACGGCCTTGGCGATGATGCCGGTGGTGGAGCCCGCGAGGCGGCGGGCGTCCTTGGTGGCGCCGGTCGCGCTGCGCCGGGCGTAGACCCGCCAGGCGGCCTCCAGCCCGGGGGCGTCGCTGGTGGGGTCGGTGTTCTCGCCCTGCTCGGCGGCCCGCTCCTCCAGCCTGCGGCAGGCCTGGCGCACGAAGGCGTCGATGCCGTTGACGGTGACGCGGCCGATGTAGCCGTCGTCGGCGAGGTCCTCGGGGCGGGGGAAGGCCATGGCGGCGACCGCGAGGTGGGCGAGGCCGTGCAGGAAGCGGTCGGCGGAGTCGACGGTGGCGCGGCGGGCGTAGTCGCCCATCCGTACGGCGAAGACGGAGTCCTCGGCGGCGGTGACGGCCATCCCGGCGCGGGTGGAGACCTCCAGCACGATGAGCCCGAGCCCGGCGGCGACGGCGTCGGCGAGGCGCGCGAAGGCGGGGTCGTCGCGGTGGCGGCGCAGCAGCTCCGCGTACTCCGCGTCGCGGGCGGGCTGGAGCTTGGGCTGGAGCCCGAACGCGATGAGCCGGGCCGCATCCGCGGCGTCGGCCGGGGTGACGTTGCCGCTGGGGGCCGGAGTCTGCGCCTCGCCGCTGACCGCGGGGTCCGGCTGTGCCGCGTCGTCGGCGTCGTACTCGGTCACGGTTGCTGCTCCTGTCGAGATTTCCATGGGCCCGTGCGGCGTCGTGAACCCGCTCATGACGCCGCCTCGCGGTCCGCCGCCATGCCCGCCGCGTCCAGGAGGGCCGTGCCGACGATGAGGTCGGCGCCGCCGAACTCCGGGTCGTCGAGCTCCGTGCCGTCGTCGACGGCGAAGAGGAGGGTCGGTTCGCCCTGGCGGTAGGCGGTGCCGACCGGCGGGCTCGCGGCGTGGACGGACAGGAGGGCGACGAGGTAGGGGAGTTCGGGGTCGCGGCGGCGCGCCTCGGCGAGGAGCCCGGACAGCCGGCGGGGGGCGTCGGCCGGCAGGTCGAGGAGCTCCATGGCGCTCGCCAGCTGCGCCTCGCTGAAGCGGCTGTCGTCGGGGGTGGTGATGAGGTCCGGCTCGGGCATCTCCGCGCCGAGGTGCTCCCGCTCCGCGGGCGGGGTGAGCAGCATCTCGACCAGGTCGCCGACGCGCACGGAGGCCGGGGTGCGCAGGCCCGTGCCGCCCGCGAAGAAGGCGTCGGTGACCCGCCCGGCCCGCTCGACGGGGAGCGGCAGCAGGGGGGCGAGGAGCTGGCCGTAGAGGTCGAGTCCGGAGCCGGCGGTGGAGGGCGCGAAGGCCTGCCGGTCCTGTTCGGCGCGGAAGAGGGGGCCGGCCTCCAGCAGTCTGGACTGGAGCTGGGTGTGGCGGCGGATGCAGTCCTTGACGATGTCGACGAGCTCGGCGGCGCGCCGCTTGTGCTCCGGATCCTCCGCCTCGTCGCGCGCCTTGCGGATGTTGGTGAGGATCGCGTTCTCGTGGCGGTAGCGGTCGGCGACGTGGTCGAGCGCTTCGGCGATCATGTCGGGGACGGTGCGCAGCCAGTCGACGGCGCGGACGTTGCGCCGGGTGGCGTCGAGGGTCTTGCGGAGGGTCTCCGCGTACTGCACGGTGCGGTAGCGGGCCTGTTCGGCGGCGAGCTGGGCGTCGGCGAGGCGGCCCCGGCTGATGAGGACCTCCAGCTTCACCTCGGCGGCGATCTGGGCGCTGGTGACGTCGGTGTCGAGAGCGCCGACGAGGACGTTGACCGCTTCGTCGGTGGTGCGCAGGAAGACCGTGCCGCCGTGGCCGGGGACCTCTTCGATGAGCTTGAAGTCGTAGTCGCGCCGGACGTAGGCGCCGTCGGCGCCGAAGGTGCCGTAGACGGCGCGGAAGCCCCGGTCGACGCTGCCGACGTTGATGAGGTTCTCCAGGACCCACCGCGCGACGCGCTCGTGCTCGGCCGCGGGGCGGCCGGGCGCCTGTGCGCCGACGCGCGGCAGCAGCCGGGACACTATCTGCTCGTGGTCGGCGCCGGTGTCGAAGTCCATGTTGAGCGTGACGAGGTCGATGGCGGCGAGCGCCACCTCCGCCATGGCGTAGCCGCCGTACTCCCCCGCGAGGTTGGCCTTGCGCGCGTCGAGGTCGTGCAGGGGTGCCGTGCAGGCGAGCGCGCGCAGCCTCCGGGCCAGGCCCTCGTCGGCGGCCGGGCCCGGGGCGGGGCGCGAGGGCCCGTTGAGCTGGGGCGGAACGGCCGCCGGGGCTGGAGAAGTCACGTCGCACAGAGTAGGCGGTCGCACCGACAACGGACGAAACGGCACGGGCGAAATGCCCGTCCCGTCCTAGTGTGTGGCGCCGCCGACCGCGCGGATGTCCGCCGTGCGCCCGGCCGCGGTGATCGCGATCACACACAGTGCCTCGGCCGCGGCGGCCACGGGGAGTGACGGCAGCGCCCGGTCGGTGACCTGTTCCGGCGCGTACGGCACGTGCACGAACCCGCCCCGCAGGCCGGGGCGTTCGGTCGCGGCGAGGTGCATCAGGCCGTAGAAGACGTGGTTGCAGACGAAGGTTCCGGCGGTGTGGGAGAGGGAGGCGGGCAGGCCCGCCTCGCGTACGGCGGCGACGCACGCCTTGGCGGGGAGGGTGGCGAAGTAGGCGGCGGGGCCGCCGGGGACGACCGGCTCGTCGAGGGGCCGCGCGCCGGCGTTGTCGGGGATGCGGGCGTCGTCCAGGTTGACGGCAACGCGTTCGACGGTGATGTCGGGGCGGCCGCCCGCCTGGCCGACGCAGAGCACGATGTCGGGGCCGGTGTCCGTGACGGCGGCGCGCAGGGCGTCGAGGGCGGTGCCGAAGGCGCAGGGCAGTTGGGCGACGGTCAGCTCGATCCCCTCGGGCGGCCGCTCGGCGGCGGCCCGCACGGCCTGCCAGGACGGGTTGACCGTCTCTCCGCCGAAGGGTTCGAATCCGGTCAGCAGCACCCGGGTCATGGCCGCTCCTCCGCTCGGGTTCCTGGGGACGTCATCAGAAGGCGAAATCAGAAGGCGAACAGGGACATGATCACTATGTTGCAGCCGAGCAGGGCGACGGCGGTGGGCAGTTGGGCCTTGATGGGCCCGTACTGGTCCTTGAGCTCCAGCAGGG
Source organism: Streptoverticillium olivoreticuli subsp. olivoreticuli (assembly GCF_003391135.1). Lineage (GTDB taxonomy): Bacteria > Actinomycetota > Actinomycetes > Streptomycetales > Streptomycetaceae > Streptomyces > Streptomyces blastmyceticus. Next base: position 2,342,881 of record NZ_CP031455.1, read on the forward strand.
CGGCGGGCACGACGTTGTAGTTGGCGGCCATGGGGGTGACCAGGGTGCCGCAGAATCCGGCCAGCATGCCGATGGCGAGGACCGCCGGCGCGCTGCCGTGCTCCTGCACCACCAGGACCGGCCAACCGACCGCGGCGGTCATCACCGGGAAGGCGGCGAAGCCGTTGCCCATGACGATGGTGAAGAGGAACATCCCGACGCAGTAGACGACGACCGCGAGGTGGAGGGAGTGGTCGGGGAGCACCGCCGTGGTGATCCTGCGGACCTGGTCGCCGACACCGGCGACGGAGAAGATCGTGCCGAGGGTGGCGAGCAGCTGGGGCAGCAGCATGGCCCAGCCCATCGACTCCAGCATGGAGCGCCCGGCGTGCACGGGGGTGGAGAGCTTCTTCTCGCGCAGCAGCGCCATGGCGACGGCGAGGGCGACGACGGAGCCGATCCCGAGGCCGAGGATGGTCTCGCTGCCCTTCTGCAGGACCGGCTGTCCGCCGAAGGAGAGCTTCTTGACGCCGACGGCGCAGATCAGGGCGACGACGGGGATGGTGAGCGCGGGGACGAAGAGCTTGCTGCCGAGGCGCCGCGCGCTCGCCGCCCGCTGCCGCGGTGTGGTCGTACGGGCCGTGCCGCGGCCGGTGAAGCCGAATCCGGCGAGGCCGGCCATGACGAGGACGGCGGCGCCCAGCGGTTCGGCGGGTGCCGACTTGTCGGCGACCCAGGTGCCGTAGACGAAGCCGAGACCGAGCAGGCCCCAGAAGGCGGCGGTGCCATGGCGCCTGGGGTTGGTGCGGTCGGTGAGCATCTGGGCGGCCATCAGCAGGAAGATGGCGCCGACCAGCCAGTAGAACCACTCGGCCTTGATCACTTGGCGGCTCCCACGGGCTTGTCGGCCGTGCGAGCCACTGCGCGCGCCAGCGTGCAGTCCAGGCGCAGCAGCCGCCAGCCGTGCACGGCGAGGGCGCACAGGGCGGTGGGGACGGCCCACAGCGCGAGGTCGAGCGGTTCGAGGTGGGTGTGGTAGGTGGTGTTGACGAAGCCGGTGATCAGCAGGATCGAGCCGACGGCCAGGAAGACGTCCTCGCCGAAGAAGAGCCCGACGTTGTCGGCGCTGGCGGCGAAGGACCGCACCTTCTCGCGGACCTTGTCGGGCAGCGGCCCGTGCCGGCGCTCGGCCGCGCCCTCCGCCATGGGGGCGGCGAGCGGGCGGACGGTCTGGGCGTGGCCGAAGACGCTGTTGAGGCCGAGGGCCGCGGTGAGCTGGCGCAGCAGGAGGTAGAGGGCGAGGAAGCGGCCGGTGGTGAGCGCGCCGAACCGGGATATCAGCCGGCGGGCCTGTTCCTGGAGGCCGTACCGCTCCAGGAGGCCGATGACCGGGAGGGTGATCACGAAGATCGTCACCGAGCGGCTGGAGGCGAAGCCCTCGCCGAAGGCGGCGAGGACGCGCTGGGGCGACAGGCCGCCGAGGAGGCCGGTGGCGATGCCGGCGCCGCCGACCACCAGCAGGGGATTGCGTCTCGTGGCGAAGCCGATGACGACCACGAGGACGCCCAGGAGAACGATCATGCGCCCTGCCTTCCGGGTGCCCGGACCTCACTCGTTCCGGTGAGGTGACTGGCGAGGAGGCTAAGATATTGTTCAACAATCCTCAAGAGGGTTGACTCACGATTCCGTATCGCCCTCGACCGCCCCTGATCGTCACCGCTCGTCACACCCGTCGAAACCATGGGGGGACGCCATGGCCCTGTCCACCGCCCAGCGCGTGGCCGACACGCTCCGCGACCGCATCGAGGGCGGCGGGCTGCCGCCCGGCACCCAGCTGTCGGAGGAGGCGCTCGGCCGGGAGCTCGGGGTCTCGCGCAACACCCTGCGCGAGGCGTTCCGGCTGCTCGTCCACGAGAGCCTGGTCGTGCACCGGCTCAACCGCGGCGTCTTCGTCCGGGTGCTGGAACCCGCCGACGTCACGGACATCTACCGTGTGCGGGCGGCCCTGGAGACCGCGGGCGTCCGGGCCGCCGACGGCGCGGGACCGGCCGCGCGCGCCGCGGTCACCGAGGCCGTCACCCGCGCCGAACGCGCCGCCGCCGACGGCGACTGGCAGGAGGTGGGCTCGGCCGACCTCCGCTTCCACCGGGCGCTCGCCGGCCTCGGCGGCAGTGCCCGCATCGACTCCGCGATGGACCGGCTGCTGGCCGAACTGCGCCTGGCCTTCCACACGATGCCCTCGCCCCGCCGCTTCCACGAGCCGTTCCTGACGCGCAACCGTGCGCTCGCGACGCTGCTGGAGAACGGCGAGTACGGCCGCGCGGAGGCCGAGTTGACCACCTATCTGGATGACGCGCGGCAGCTCATCCTCGACACGATGCGGGAGGCCGCCTCATGACCGGACCGGAGCACGACACCGACGCCCGCCCCGTCCTCGACCTCAACGCCGATCTCGGCGAGGGCTTCGGGCGCTGGCACCTGACCGACGACGAGGCCCTGCTGTCGGTCGTCACCAGCGCCAACGTCGCCTGCGGCTTCCACGCCGGCGACCCCTCCACCATGCGCCGGGTCTGCGAGCGCGCCGCCGAGCGCGGCGTCCGCATCGGCGCCCAGGTCTCCTACCGCGACCTCGCCGGCTTCGGGCGGCGCGCCATGGACGTGCCCCCGGACGAACTCGCCGACGAGATCACCTATCAGATCGGCGCGCTGCGCGCCTTCGCGCGGGCCGCCGGTTCGGACGTCACCTATGTGAAGCCGCACGGCGCGCTCTACAACCGCACGGTCGCCGACGCCGAGCAGGCGCGGGCCGTCGTCGCGGGCGTGCTGCGCGCGGGCGGCGCGCTGCCCGTGCTCGGGCTGCCCGGCTCGCGGCTGCACGAGGCGGCGGCGGAGGCCGGACTGCCGGTGGTCGCCGAGGCGTTCGCGGACCGCGCGTACACCGCCGCCGGGACGCTCGTCTCCCGCCGCGAGCCCGGCGCGGTGGTGCTCGACCCCGAGGCCGTCGTCGCCCGTTCCGTCCGGCTGGCCCGCTCGGCCACCGTCACCGCCCTCACCGGCGAGGACGTGGCCGTACGGGCCCGCTCGCTGTGTCTGCACGGCGACACCCCCGGCGCCGCCGGCCTCGCCCGCCGGGTGCGGGCCGCCCTGGAGGACGCGAACGTGCGGGTGGAGGCGTTCGCGTGAGCGCGCCCGCACCAAGGCTGCGCGCCCTGCCCGTCGGGCGGCACGCGCTGCTCGTGGAGGCCGCCACCGGCGACGACGCCCAGGCCCTCCACGCCGAACTGCTGCGCCGCCGCGCCGCGGGCACCCTCCCGCCCGTGCGGGAGATCGTCCCGGCGGCGCGCACCGTCCTGCTGGACGGCCTGGCCGAGCCGCGCGCCCTCGCCGCCGACCTCGCGCGCTGGAGCGTGCCGCCGCTCACGGCCACCGAGGGCGCCCCGGTGGTCCTGCCGGTCCGCTACGACGGCGCGGACCTCGCCGAGGTCGCGGCGCTGTGGGGCGTCTCGGAGGAGGAGGTGGCGCGGATCCACTCCGGACTCGAATTCCGGGTGGCGTTCTGCGGGTTCGCCCCCGGTTTCGGCTATCTGACCGGGCTTCCGGAGCGGCTGCACGTGCCCCGCCGGGCCACACCGCGCACGGCCGTACCCGCCGGATCGGTCGGCCTGGCCGGCCCGTACACCGGCGTCTACCCGCGCTCCTCCCCCGGCGGCTGGCAGCTCGTCGGCCGTACGGACGCGGTGCTGTGGGACGCCGGGCGCGAGCCGGCGGCGCTGCTCTCGCCCGGCACGCGCGTGCGCTTCGAGGTGGTCGCGTGAGCGGCACCCTCACCGTCGTCCGTGCCGGGGCGCTGACGACCGTCCAGGATCTCGGCAGACCCGGTCACGCGCATCTGGGGGTGGGGCTCTCCGGCGCGCTCGACCGGCCCGCGCACCGGCTGGCCAACCGCCTCGTCGGCAATCCGGCCCCGTGCGCCACGCTGGAGACCACCGTCAACGGCTGCGCGGTGCGCCCGGACCGGGCGGTGACCGCGGCGGTCACGGGGACGCCCTGCGCGGTGCGGGTGGACGGCCGCCCGGTGGCCTGGGGCGCGGCCGTGCGGGTGCCCGCGGGCGCCGTCCTGGATGTCGGCGCCGCCGTCGGCGGGGTGCGCGCGTACGTGGCCCTCGGCGGCGGGGTGGCCGTGCCGCCCGTGCTCGGCAGCCGCTCCCGGGACCTGCTGTCGGGCCTCGGGCCGGAACCCCTGACCGACGGGGCGAAGCTGCCTCTCGGCGCGCCCTGCGGGCCGTCCGGGGGCGCGGACGTGGTGCCCTGGGCCGGGCCGCCGGCCCGTGGGCTGGTCCTGCCGGTGGTGCTCGGGCCGCGCGACGACTGGTTCACGGCGGAGGCGCTGCGCGTGCTCTCCGGCGGCGGTCACCGGGTGTCCCCGGCGAGCAACCGCATCGGCCTGCGGACGGAGGGGCCCGCGCTGGCCCGGGCCCGGGAGGGTGAACTCCCCAGCGAGGGCATGGTCCTCGGCGCCGTCCAGGTCCCCCCGGACGGACGCCCTGTGGTCTTCCTGGCCGACCACCCGACGACCGGCGGCTATCCCGTCATCGGTGTCGTCCCCGAGCCGTCGCTGGCCGCCGCGGCGCAGGCCGCGCCCGGCACCCCGGTGCGTTTCGTGCCCGTGCGGAAGTGAACCGCACCGGAGGGCCGGGGGCGGCGGCCCGGTCGCCGTCGGTGACCGCCGTCAGTCGACGCCGCGGATGATGTGCGATTCCGCGTCGGTCTCCTCGGCGGTGGTCTCGGGTGTCTCCCGCGGCGCGGTGCGACGGGCCCCCGCGGTCTCGTCCAGGCCCTCCGCCCGGCCCGGCATGCGGTCGCCCTGCCTCTTCAGCTGTTCCACGACGGCTTCCTTTCGCACGCTGTTCCCCTGGTCCACCCGATGGCGCCGCCGGCTCACGCGTCCGGAATGCGATGCCCGGGTTTCCCCAGCGTGACCTGTCGAAACAGAAGCCACCACATCGGATATAGCCAGATATGAACTACCTCCCGCCAGGTGGCAAAAGGGGTCATTGACGATAAAATGCAGGCAGGTCCGAACTGACACTGAAAGAAGAAGGTGGCTGACGTGACCGCCCCTACCTCACCCCGGATCGAACACCACCCGGACATCCTGGCGCTGCGCGCCCACTCCGAGGAGACCACCAGCACCCCCGTCGCGCAGGGCGTCGAGGCCCTCTCCCTGCTGTGCGGTGTCTATCTGGCCGCCTCCCCCTGGATCGCCGGCTTCAGCGGCGCGACGACCCTCGCCGTCAACAACCTCATCACCGGCATCGCGTTCGCCTGCCTGGCCGGGGGCTTCGGCCACGCCTACGAGCGTACGCACTCCATGAGTTGGGCCGGGCTCTGCATCGCGGCCTGGACGATCGTCTCGCCCTGGGTCGTCGCCGGGCACGCGTTCGCCACGCGCGCCGTCGTCAGCAACGTCATCGTCGGAGCGGTGGCCTGCCTCGCCGCGCTGGCCCTGGCCGGACTGGGGATGTCCCGCTCGGCCACGGCACGGCCGGGACTTCGGCAACGCTGAGCAGCGGGGCGGAAGCGCCGGGTGACCGCCCGCCCGCTCCGCCTCCGCTCTCGGTGTCCGGGCAGGACCGGGCCGATCTCCGTCGCCCGCAGGCCCCGTCACCCGCGTTCCGGGTGGCGGGGCCTTCCCGTGCGCCCCGCGCCGGAGCCCTTTACACCAGCCTCCCGGTCGCCGCGAAACGGCCGTTCACCCCTGGGAATGAAAACCCGGCCGATCTTCGGAATTGATGACTCCGCCGGACGGGAACGGGCAATGCTCCCCTCTCCCTGATCACTCCTATCCCACGAGGTGCGCGCCATGACGACCGTACGAGCCGCCGTGTTCGAGCTGTTGCGGGCCCCGGAGTGACCACCGTCTTCGGCGGCGTGGCCGAAACCGCTCCCCGGGGGCCGGTGTTCCTGTCGCTGCCGACGGACGATTTCGACATCGAGCCCGACGAGGCGGAGGCCGCGGCCGCATGATCCACCTCTCCGGCACCACCGAGGTCCGCACGGAGCACGACACCGCGCTGCCCACGGCGACCGCGGGCGAGAACCTGCGGCTCGCCTTCACCTATCTCCTGCCCAATTACCTCAAGGGCGCCTTCCGGGGCCGCCCCCGGGTCGCGGCGCTCGTCGCCCGGCTGGACGCCGCCCGGCACGGCGCGGACACCATGCGGCGGATGCGCCGCAGGCACGGCCGCGGCCCGGTCATGGTGCGCGGCACCTCCGGGCCGGCGCTGCTCGTCCTGGACGCCGACGACGCGCGGCAGGTGCTGGCCGGGCCGGTGGAGGTCTACGCGGTCGACACCTGGGAGAAGGTGACCGGTTTCGCGGGGGTGCAGCCCGACGCGCTGGTCGCCTCGCACGGCGGGCAGCGGGCCGTCCGCCGGGCGTTCAACGACTCCGTCCTGGACGCCGGCTGCCCCGTGCACCGGCTCGCGGACCACTTCCTGCGGGTCGTCGGCGAGGAGGCCGCGGCCCTGCTCGGCCCGCGCGCGGTGGCCGGGCTGGACGCGGACGCGTTCCGGGAGCGGTTCGAGCGCGTGGGGCGGCGCTGCTTCCTGGGCGAGGCCGCCGCGGACGACGTGGAGTTCTCCCGGCTGCTGGGCGAACTGCTCACCGAGGCCAACTGGATGGGCGCCCGGCGCTGGCGCCTGGCGCACGTCCGCCGGGTCAGACGGCGCATGATGCAGCGCCAGGCCCGCTATCTGGCCGAGGCCGACCCCCGCAGCCTGACCGGGCTGTTCGCCGCCGCGCCCAGGGGACCGGAGACGGCGCCGGAGGCCCAGCTCTCGCACTGGTTCATGGCGCTGGCGTCGGTGCAGGCGGCCACCGTGCAGGCGCTCGCCCTGCTCGCCACGCACCCGCGGCACCACGAGCGGGCCCTGGCGGAGGTCGGGGCCGCGGACCGCAGGCACGGCGCCCGCACGGTGGCCGGCTTCTGCGACATGCCGTACGTACGGGCCTGTGTCCAGGACGCGGCGCGGCTGTGGCCGTCCGTGACCGCACTGATGCGCCGGACGACCGCGGAGACGCGCTGGCGGGACGCGGTGGCACCGGGCGGGGTCAACGTCCTGGTGCCCGCGGGCTTCCACGCGCGCGACGGCGAACGGATCGAATACGCCCACCGGTTCGCGCCGGAGCTGTGGCTCGACGGCACGGCCGAGGGCGACTGGGCGATCAGCCCGTTCAGCCGGGGCGAGGCCCAGTGCAGCGGCACGGAGCTGGCACTCCAGCTGGCCACCGGCTTCGTCGCTGAGTTGCTGCGCGGCGGCGAACTCGCCGTCTCCGGCGTCCGCCTGAGCCCGTCCGGCCCCCTGCCGTACACCTTCGACGCGACGCGCCTGCGCGTCGGCGTCCGTGCCACGACCCGCCCGGCCGAGGAGGTGGACGGCGCATGACGACCGAGAACGACATCCCGGACCAGGAGCCGGAGGCCGTACCGCAGGCCGTCCCCGGCGCACCGGACGCGCCCTCGCCGGAGGAACCCGCCCCGCTCGACACCGCGTCGCTCGCCGCCCTCGCCCGGACGCTCAGCGAGGTCGCCGGGGCCGTACGGGAGGCCGGGCGGACCCTGACCGCCGTGACCACCGATCCCGCGCTGCTCAGGTCGGTCGGCCGCTCGCCGCGCAGCGGCACCCGCGCGGTGCGCGCCCTGGCCCGTACGCTCGTCGACCCCGCCGGACTCGGGTTCGCGCCCGACGGCGGGCGCGTGGGCCGGGCGGCCCGGCTGGGCGCGGTGCTCACCAGCAGGCGGAGCCTGGCGCTGGACGTGGCGGTGGCCGCGCTCAAGCTCCGGATCCGGCTGTGCGCGGTGCGGCACCCTGAGTTCGTCGAAGAGGGCCCGGTGCGGCGGCTGCTGATCGCCATCGACGCCGACCGGCAGCTCCTGGCGCTGCGCATCCTCCGGCAGAACGTCCGGGCGCAGGGCGCCCAGCGGGCCCTGGCCGCGCTCGCGCCCGCCCTCGCCGAGGTGATGGCGTGGAACGCGCTCGTGGACGAGAACCCGTTCAACGACGAGGCGGCCTGGTGCATCGTCACGGGCACCCGGGCGGACGGCGATCCGCTGCTCGGCATCCGCATCGGGGCCTGGGCCCGCTGGGACCGGGGCGCGGGCCGGGCCGTGGCACAGCCGCCGGACCCGGAGTTCCTGGCAGGTCTCGACAACGACGGCGGCATCACCGGCCACCTGCGGAACCTGGCCGCGCTCGGCAACGACGGCCGGGCCCTCGTCCAGCGCGTCGGCGGCCCGGACGGCATCACCCGCTATCTGGTGCTGCTGCCGGGCATGGCCCTCGGCCTGCCGCGCAACCCCACCCCGCAGGACCTGGTGGGGGCCGTCACCGCCGTGGGCCGCAACGACTCGCCGTACACCCGCGCCGTCCGCAAGGCCCTCGCGCTGACCGTCCCGGACGGCGCGGAGATCGCGCTGGTCGGGCACAGCCAGGGCGGGGTCACGGCCATGAGCCTGGCCGAGCTCCCCCAGGTCACCGAGCGCTGGCGGCTGACGCACGTCGTCGCCGTCGGCGCGCCGATCGACTTCAAGCGCCCGCGCGACCCCCGCACCCGGGTCGTCAGCATCGTCAACGAGCACGACGTGGTGCCCAGCCTGGAGGGCCGCAGCCCGGTGTCGGTCTTCCCGCTGCCCGCCGACTGGCTGGAGATCACCTGGGCGGATCCCACGCACGACTTCCCTCAGTGCCACAACGTCGACGTCTACGCGCAGGGCCTCGACAAGGTGGTCCCGGAGGCGCGGGACCAGGTGGACGACCTGCTCGCGCCGTACCGCGGCCGGGTGGAGGAGACCGTCGTCCTCCGGCTCCACGACCGCTGACCCCGCCGCCCCGCCCGGATTCCCGCCCCGATTCCCCTTGTTGGAGAGCTGTCGATGACGCCCCTGCCGCGCCCCCGCCGCGAGTGGCACTCCCTGCCGTTCCCGCTCGCGCTCCTGGAGATCAAGAGACAGCGGGAGCTGCTGCGCGCGCACAATCTGCACGACACCTACGGCGCGGGCGGCGAACGGCCCCGCAGGCCGAGCCCGAAGCTGCTGCCGTACCGCAGTTACGACGGTTCGGGCTATGACCCGGACGACGTCGACATGGGCCGGGCGGGCACCCGCTTCGACCGCAACTGCACGCTGCCGGAGACCTTCCCGGAGGCCGAGGGCAAGGGGCTGTTCGACCCGAGCCCGCGCGAGGTCAGCAGGCAGCTGCTGGCCCGCCGTTCGGGCTTCCGGCCCGCGCCCTCCCTCAACATGCTGGCCGCGGCGTGGATCCAGTTCCAGAACCACGGCTGGTTCAGCCACGGCGACAACAGGACCGACGAGCCGCTGGACGTCCCGCTCGCGGCGGACGACGACTGGCCGGCCTGCCCGATGCTCGTCCGCCGCTCCCGCCCCGACCCGGTGCCGCACTGCGACCCCATGCGCCCGCCGACGTACGAGAACACCGTCACCCACTGGTGGGACGGCTCGCAGATCTACGGATCGGACGAGGAGCGGTGCCGGGCCCTGCGGACGGGCGAGCGCGGCAGGCTCGCCGTGGAGGGCGGGCGGCTGCCCGACGAGCGCGCGCCGGGCCTGTCCGGCATCGACCTCACCGGTTTCAACGACAACTACTGGGTCGGGCTCTCCCTGCTGCACACGCTCTTCGCCAAGGAGCACAACGCGATCTGCGACCGGATCGCGGCCGCGCACCCCACGTGGGGCGACGAGCGCCTCTTCCAGACGGCCCGGCTGGTCAACGCGGCGGTCATGGCGAAGATCCACACCGTGGAGTGGACCCCGGCGGTGGTCGACCGGCCGGTGACCCGGGCGGCGATGCACATCAACTGGTACGGCCTGCTGCCGGCCCGGGTGCGCGGCAGGGTCGGGCGGCTCGGCAGGGGCGAGATGCTCTCCGGGATCCTGGGTTCGCCGACCGACCACCACACGGCCCCGTTCTCCATGACCGAGGAGTTCGTGACCTCCTACCGGCTGCACCCGCTGATCCGGGACGAGTACGCCATCCACTCGCACCGCACCGGGGCGCTGATCGAGCGCACGGACTTCGAGCAGCTCCAGGCGCTCGCGACCCGGAAGGCAGTGGACCGCTGGGGCTGGTCGGACCTGCTGTACTCCTTCGGCGTCATGAACCCCGGTGACATCACCCTGCACAACCACCCCGACTGTCTGCGCGATCTCACCCGGGTCTCCGGGGAGCGGGTCGACCTGGGCACGGTGGACGTGCTGCGCGACCGGGAGCGCGGCATCCCCCGCTACACCGCCTTCCGCGCCGCCCTGCACCGGCCGCCGGTGACCGACTTCGAGGAACTGACCGGCGGGGACGTGGGGCTGGCGGCGGAGCTGCGCGAGGTGTACGACGGGCGGCTGGACCGCGTCGACACCATGGTCGGGATGTACGCCGAGCCCCGGCCGCGCGGCTTCGCGTTCAGCGACACCGCGTTCCGGGTCTTCGTGCTGATGGCGTCCCGGCGGCTGAAGAGCGACCGCTTCTTCACCACCGACTACCGGCCGGAGGTCTACACCCCCGAGGGCCTGGAGTGGATCGAGCGCACCGGGATGGTCGACGTCCTGCTGCGCCATCACCCGGAGCTGGCGCGCCCCTTGCACGGGGTGCGGAACGCGTTCTCACCCTGGCGGATGCTGCGACCCGGAGGAATCAACTGATGGAGCGGAACGAGACGGGCGCCGGACCCTGGTCGCGGCCCGTCCGCACGGAGGCCACCCAGCTGCTGGAACAGGCCCGGCGGCTGCGCGCGGGCGCGATGACGGTGACGCTCCCCGACCCGGAGGGCGCGGCCCTGCGGAAGCAGATCCTCGGCCACGCGGAGCGCGCGGAGTCCGCGGCGCGGTCCCTGGAGCGGGCGGCGGACGCGCTGGCCGGCCACGAGAGGGTGCTCGCCGCGCTGGCGCGCGGGCGCCGCGAGAGCGGCGGGGCCACGCAGATCGACTGATGCCCGCCGGGCGCGGCCCTCACCTGCCCGGACGGGCCGGGTCTCCCGGCCCGTCCGCCGCGTCATCCGGCGCGCACGAACCAGCGGTCACCGCGCGACTCCGCCAGCCCCTGGTCGGCGAAACCGGTCACGTGTTTGAGGATGGTGCGCGCCTGATAGCCCACCGCCTCGGCCAGTTCCTCGACGGACGCCCCCGCGGCGCCGTACTCCCGCAGGCCCTGCCACGTGCGGGCGGTGTGCCTGCCGAGGCCGGGGGCCACCACCGCCGGCCGCTGCGGCGCCGCCATGGCGCGAGGCCGCGGGGTGCGGTTGACCTTGCGATGCCGACGGCCTTTCTGGCGCTTGCTCATGGATGTACCACTGCTCCGTCCCGTAGCGGATCGTCTCCGTTCGACAACTCGGCACGGCGGCGGGCGGTTACGGCCGTTCCACCGGGTGTGCGAGACATCACGCACCGCGAGCGGGCCGACCACCCCCGGGGGCCGGGAGTCGGATATGTGACGCTTGGGGCGTGCGCATACTGATTGTCGAGGACGAGGTGGGGCTCGCCGACTCGCTCCGCCGGGGGCTGGCCGCCGAGGGGCACCGCGTGGACGCCGTCCACGACGGGCCGCGCGGCCTGGAGGCGGCGCTCACCGGTGAGTACGACGTGATCGTGCTCGACGTGATGCTGCCCGGACTGAGCGGCTACGAGATCTGCGGCCGCCTGCGCAGGCTGGGCCAGTGGACGCCGGTGCTGATGCTCACCGCCAAGGACGGCGAGTACGACGAGGCGGAAGGGCTCGACGCGGGGGCGGACGACTATCTGTCCAAGCCGTTCTCCTTCGTGGTGCTGAGCGCCCGGCTGCGCGCGCTCGGCCGCCGCGGGGGCGCGGAGGCTCTGCGTCCGCTCCAGGCCGGCGACCTCGTCCTGGACACGGCGGCGCGGGCCTGCCGGCGCGACGGCAGGGAGATCGAACTGACCGCGCGCGAGCTGTCCGTGCTGCGCTGCCTGATGGCGGGCGCCGGACAGGTGGTGGCCAAGCGGGACATCCTCGACGAGGTCTGGGACTCCCCCGCCGACACCGACCCGAACATCGTCGAGGTCTACGTCTCCTCGCTCCGCAGGAAGATCGACGCGCCGTTCGGCCGCCGGGCCATCGTCACCGTGCACGGCGCGGGCTACCGGATCGCGCCCGACGGTGGCTGACGGCCGCGACCACCGCCGCACGCGGTCACGGCTGCTGCCCCGTACGGTCCGCGGCCGTGCCGCCGCCGCGGCCGCACTGGCGATGGCGCTGGTCCTCGGGGTCGGCGGCACCTGGCTCTACGCCGTGCTGCGTACCAATCTGCTGGACACCACCAACGGGCGCACCGAACTCGCCGCCCGCGAGGTGGCCGCCCAGGCGGACGCCGGCGGGCTGCCCGCGCTGCTGGCCGCCCCCCGGGCGGGCGTCGACGTCGTCCTGGTCCTGGACGGCGGCGGCAAGGTCGTCGCCACGACCCGCCCCTCCGCCGGGCCGCTGGCGGCGGAGTTCCGGGCGCTGCGCCCGCCGCCGGGGCAGGACGTGGCGTCGCGCATCCTGCCCGGTTCTGGAGCGGTGGGCGGGGAGCGCGGCGACGTGGTGGTGGTCCGGGCGTCGGCCGGCGGCCAGGAGCGCTACGTCTACGCGCTGACCGTGCTCAACGACGTGGACGGCGCCACGCACGCCATCGCCCTCGGCCTGCTCGCGGGCTCCCCGCCGCTCATAGCCCTGGCCGCCGTCATCGCCTGGGCGGTGACCGGGCTCGCGCTGCGTCCGGTGACCACGATCCGTACGGAGCTGGCGGCCGTCACCCCGAGCGGTCTCGACCGGCGGGTGCCGGAGCCCGCGGGCGGTGACGAGGTGGCGCTGCTGGCCCGCACGGTCAACGCCACCCTGGACCGGCTGGAGCAGGCGGTGGGCCGGCAGCGGCAGTTCGTGGCCGACGCCTCCCACGAGCTGCGCAACCCGGTCGCGGCGGTCCGTTCCCAGCTGGAGGTGGCGCTGGCGTCCCCCGGCGGTCCGACGGAGGCGTCCGTACGGGCCGCGCTGGCGGAGACCGTGCGGCTCCAGCGGGTCGCCGCGGACCTGCTGCTCCTGGCGCGGCTCGACGCGCGGGTGCGCGTCGCCGGGGAGCCGGTGGACCTGGCGCTGCTGGCCGCCGAGGAGGCCGCCCGGCGGCCGGGGGCCCGGGTGCCCGTGGCCGTGCGGGCGGACGCCCCCGTGCCGATGCGCGGCCGGGAGAGTCAACTGGAGCGGCTGCTGGCCAATCTCGTCGACAACGCGCTGCGGCACGCGGCGGGCCGGGTCACCGTGAGCGCGTCTCTCGCGGAGGGCGGGGCGGCGGCGGTGCTGGAGGTCGCCGACGACGGGCCGGGCATCCCCGAGGACCGGCGGGAGCGGGTCTTCGAGCGCTTCGTGCGGCTGGACGCGGCGCGCGACCGGGAGAGCGGCGGCAGCGGGCTCGGGCTGGCCATCGCCCGCGAGATCGCGCACGCGCACGGCGGGACGCTCACGGCCGGGGAGCGGGCGGGCGGCGGCGCGCGGCTGGTGGCCCGCTTCCCCCTGACCACCGATTCCTGAAGGTTTGCTCGAAGCCTTCAGGTTTCCTTCAGCGCGTGCGGTCCAACATTGATCAGTGTGACCGTGGAATCCGTGCAACTCGAGGGCCGTGACGAGAGCCCGGCGACGACGGAGCGCCCGCCGGCGTCCCGGCGGCGGCGCAACCGTGAGGCGCTGCTGCTCGGAATGGCCGTCCTGATCAGCTGCTTCGGTTACGCCTACGCCGGTCTGTCGGTCAACGGCAGCTTCCCGCGCGGGTTCCCGGGCTTCGCGGCGAGCATGGTGTGCCTGGCGCTCGTGCCGCACCTGGCGGTGCGCCGCTGGGCGCCGTACGCCGATCCGCTGATCCTGCCGCTGTCCATCCTGCTGTCGGGGTTCGGGCTGGTGCTGCTCTTCCGGCTGGACTTCGCCTACAGCGCCCGTTACAAGACCGCCGAGCCCACCGCGTCGGGCCAGTTGCTGTGGACGGTGATCGGGGTCGCCGTGTGCGTCGGCGTGATCCTGCTGCTGAAGGACCACCGGCGGCTCCAGCGCTACATCTATGTGCTGATGGCGATCGCGCTGGTGCTGCTGATGGCGCCCGCGTTCTTCCCGGGCGACACCTACGGCGCCAAGCGGTGGATCTTCATCGGGCCGCTGTCCTTCCAGCCCGGCGAGTTCGTCAAGACGATGATCGCGGTGTTCTTCGCGGGCTATCTGGTCGCCCACCGGGACGCGCTGGCGCTCACCGGGCGCAAGGTGCTGGGCGTACGGCTGCCGCCGGGGCGGCAGCTCGGGCCGATCCTGGCCGTGTGGGTGCTGAGCCTGCTGGTGCTGGTCTTCGAGCGGGACCTCGGCACCTCGCTGATCTTCTTCGGGCTCTTCGTGGTGATGCTGTACACGGCGACCGAGCGCACCAGTTGGGTGCTGTTCGGGCTGGCGATGGCCGTGGTGGGGGCCACCGTGGTCGGTTCGACCGAGCCGCACGTCAAGGGCCGCATCGTCGCCTGGCTGCACCCCTTCGACATCTTCCTGCCGGAGGACCGGCGGCCCAAGGGGCTGATCTCCAGTCAGCTCGCGGACGCGCTGTTCGGCTTCGGCAGCGGCGGGGTCACGGGCACCGGCCTCGGGCAGGGCCACCCCGAGCTGATCGGCTTCGCGGGCCGCAGCGACTTCATCCTCACCACCGTCGGGGAGGAGCTGGGGCTGGCCGGCACGATGGCGGTGCTGATGCTGTACGCGCTGCTGGTGCAGCGCGGGCTGAGCGCGGCGCTGGCCTCGCGCGACCCGTTCGGCAAGCTGCTCGCGGTGGGGCTCTCGGCGGCGCTGGCCCTGCAGGTCTTCGTGGTGGCCGGTGGCGTCATGGGCCTCATCCCCCTGACCGGCAAGGCCCTGCCGTTCCTCGCCAAGGGCGGCTCGTCCCTGGTGGCGAACTGGCTGCTGGTGGCAACCCTCATCAGAATCAGCGACTCGGGCGGCCGGGCGCGCCAGGAGGCGGCGCCGCTGCCGAGGGCCCGCGGCTGAGCCGGCGCGGGGGAACGAGCCCGTCCGCAGTGCCCGACGCCCCGTGGCCTCTGCACGCAAAGGCACTTACCGTGAGGTGGGCAAGAGACAGGCGAACCGCGCACATCCCGCAAGGGAAGGGGTACGCATGACCACCGCACATGTCGAGCCCGCCACCTATCCGTTCAACGACGCCTCCGGCCTCGCCCTGTCCGAGCTCTACGAGCACGCGCGCCGCGGCGAAGGGCTGTTGCGCGTCCGGATGGAGCACGGCGAGCCCGCCTGGCTCGTGACCCGCTACGCCGACGCCCGCCTCGTCCTCGGCGACCGCCGGTTCAGCCGTGCCGCGGCCGCCGACCACGACGAGCCCCGCCGGACGCCGGGGCGGCGCGAGGCCGGGATCCTCGGCATGGACCCGCCGGACCACACCCGGCTGCGGACCCTGGTGTCGAAGGCGTTCACCGTGCACCGGGTCGAGAAGCTGCGCCCGGACATCCGCGCGCTGGCCGAGAGCCTGCTGGACCGGATGGTGGCGGCGGGACCGCCCGCCGACCTGGTGGAGCACTTCGCGCTGCCCCTGCCCGTCGGGGTGATCTGCCGGCTGCTCGGCGTGCCCGCCGAGGACCAGGGGCGCTTCCGCGTCTGGAGCGACGCCGCGCTGTCGACCAGCCCGCTGAGCACGGAGGAGATCGCGGCGAGCAGAGACGAGTTCCGCGCCTATATGGCGGGGCTGATCGAGGCGCACCGGGCGCGGCCCGCCGACGATCTGATGACCGCGCTGATCGAGGCGCGTGACGTGGACGACCGGCTCTCCGAGCTCGAACTGATCGACCTGTGCGACGGTCTGCTCATCGCCGGTCACGAGACGACCGCGAGCCAGATCCCCAACTTCCTCTGGACGCTGCTGGATCACCCCGGGCAGTTCGACCGGCTCCGCGCCGAGCCGGACCTCGTCCCCGCCGCGGTCGAGGAGCTGCTGCGCTTCGTGCCGCTCGGCGTGGGCGCGTCGTTCGCCCGTTACGCCACGGAGGACATCGAGGTGGGCGGCACGCCCGTACGGGCCGGTGAGCCCCTGCTGGTGGCCGTCGGCGCCGCCAACCGCGACGCGCTGCGCTTCGCCGCGCCGGACTCCCTGGATCTCGGCCGCGCGGGCAACCAGCACCTGGGCTTCGGGCACGGCGTGCACCACTGCCTGGGCGCCCCGCTGGCCCGGCTGGAGCTCCAGGAGGCGCTGCGGGCGCTGGTGTCGCGGCTGCCCGGCATCCGGGCGGCGGGTGACGTCGAGTGGAAGACGGAGATGCTGGTCCGCGGTCCGCGCACGATGCCGGTGAGGTGGTGAGCGATGGTGTGGCGGGTCTCGGTGGACCGGGAGCTGTGCCTGGGGTCGGGCATCTGTGCGGCGCTGGCACCGGAGTTGTTCGAGCTGACCGAGGAGCGGTCACGGGTGCGCGGCGATGAGGCCGCGCCCGACGAGACGCTCCTGGACGCGGCGGACTCCTGCCCCGCGCAGGCGATTTCGGTGACGGACGGGACGCGGATCCTGGGCCCGCGCCCTTAGGGGGAGCGGGCGGCCGGGGGCCTTCGGCGGCGGGGGCGGGGCAGGGGGACAAGCAGAACAGGTGTACATGGGGACTGCTGGGTACATTCCGGGCGCCCGGGCCAACCCCCTGCGCCCGGCCCCAGCGAAAGGCCACCCTTCATGCGGGAAGCCCCCCTCCACCGACTCCGAAGCACCGTGCTCGGCACCGTACTTCTGGCCCTGCTCGCCGCCCTCGTCATGACCGCGCCCACAGAGGCCAAGGCGCCGGACAGACCCGTCGTCACCACCGACCACGGCCGGGTGCGCGGCATGGCGCACGGCGCGTACAACACCTTCGACGGCATCCCGTTCGCCGCTCCCCCCACCGGCGCGCTGCGTTGGCAGCTGCCCGCCGACGCGGCGAAGTGGAAGGGCGTGCGGGACGCGGGCGCGCCGCGCTCGCGCTGTGCGCAGGTCTCGCCGGACGAGCCCGGCAAGGTGCTCGGCTCGGAGGACTGCCTCTATCTGAACGTCACCGCGCCGACGGCCCGCGCGACGGGCCGGGGCCGGCCCGTGATGGTCTGGGTGCACGGCGGCGGCTTCACGTCGGGCGGCGGCAGCGACTACCCCGCGCAGCGGCCCGCGGTACGGGGCGACGCCGTCGTGGTCACGGTCAACTACCGGCTGAGCGTGTTCGGTTTCTTCGGCCACCCGGGGCTGGGCGGCGCGCCCGACTTCGGCCTCGCCGACCAGCAGGCGGCCCTGCGCTGGGTGCACGCCAACGCGGCCCGCTTCGGCGGCGACCCGCGCGACGTGACCCTGTTCGGGGAGTCGGCGGGCGCGCTGAGCACCTGCGCGCACCTGGTCTCCCCCAAGTCGGCGGGCCTCTTCCACAAGGCCGTGATCCAGAGCGGCTCGTGCATGACCGAGATGCCCGCCGGCGCCACCGACCCCGGCGGCCCCGCGTACAGCCCGTGGGCACCGCAGAGCCGGGTGCGGGACGCGGGCGCCGCGGCCGCCCGCGCCCTGGGCTGCGCGCTTCCGGGCACCGAGGCACTGCCCTGTCTGCGCAAGCTGCCGGTGACGAAACTGGTGACACCGGAGCTGACGCAGAAGTTCTCGCTCGTCTCCTACGGCAACGCGCTGCTGCCCGAGCGGCCCGAACGGGCGCTGGAGGGCGGCCGCTTCCATCGGGTGCCGGTGCTCCAGGGCAGCAACCACGACGAGATGCGGCTCTTCGTCGGCCTGGCGCTGGCCGACCACCCCATCGCGGACGCCGCCGCCTACCAGGCCCGGATGAAGGGCTCCTTCGGCGGCGCCGCCGGTGCCGTCGAGGAGCTCTATCCCGTGGCGAAGTTCCCGACGCCCGCGATCGCCTGGTCCACCGCGCTCACCGACCGCTCGTGGACGTGCACGACCCTGCGGGCCGACCGGGCGCTGGCCGCGCACGTGCCGACGTACGGCTATGAGTTCAGCGACCCGAACCCGCCGGTGATCCCGGGGTTCCCGCGGGTGAAGGACTTCCCGTACGGCGCCGCGCACGCCTTCGAGCTGCCCTATCTCTTCGACATCCCGGTCGAACCGGCCTTCACGGCCGGACAGCGGGAGCTGTCGGAGCGGATGACCGGCTACTGGAGCCGGTTCGCGCACACGTCCCGCCCGGACCTGCCGGGCGCACCGCGGTGGCCGGCCTTCCGGAACGACGCGCCGCTGGCGCTGAGCCTCGCTCCGGGTACCGACGGCATCCGGCTGGTGGACCTGGGCGCCGAGCACCACTGCGCGTTCTGGGACGCGCACCGGGTCTGAAAGGCCCGCACTGCGCGGCGCGCGGCGCCGTTGCACGATGAGGGCATGCTCCTGGCCGAGATCGCCCGTGTGTCCGCGGCCGTGGCCGCGACGGGCTCGCGGTCGGAGAAGACCGGCCTGCTGGCCGGTCTCTTCCGGGCGGCCGGGCCCGACGAGGTCCCGGTCGCCATCACCTATCTGGCGGGGCGGCTGCCGCAGGGCAGGGTGGGGATCGGCTGGAGCGTGCTGCGCGACGTCCCGCCGCCCGCGGCCGCGCCCTCCCTGACCGTGGGGGACGTGGACCGGGCGGTCGACGCGTTCGCCGCCGTGGCGGGCAAGGGCGCGCAGGCCGAGCGCAGGCGGCTGGTCGACGCGCTGATGGGGGCCGCCACGGCGGAGGAGCAGCGGTTCCTGCGCGGGCTGCTCGGCGGTGAGCTGCGTCAGGGCGCGCTGGACGCGCTCGCCGTCGAGGGCCTCGCGGCGGCCGCGGGCGCGCCGCCCGAGAATGTGCGGCGGGCGGTGATGCTCGGGGGTTCACCGGCGGCGGTGGCGCGGGAGCTGCTGGCCCGCGGCCCGGCGGCGCTGGCGGACTTCCGGCTGGAGGTGGGGCGCCCGGTGCTGCCGATGCTGGCGCAGACCGCCAAGGACGTCGACGAGGCGCTGGACCGGCTCGGGCCGTGCGCGGTGGAGGAGAAGCTGGACGGCATCCGGGTGCAGGTGCACCGGGAAGGCGACCGCGTACGGATCTGGACCCGCGCCCTGGAGGAGATCACCGAGCGGCTGCCGGAGCCGGCCCGGGTGGCGCGGGGACTGCCGGTCGAGCGGGCCGTGCTCGACGGCGAGGTGATCGCCCTGGACGCGTCGGGACGGCCGCGGCCCTTCCAGGAGACCGCGGGCCGGGTGGGTTCCCGGCTGGACGTGGCGGGGGCGGCGGTCGCCGTCCCGCTGTCGCTCGTGCTCTTCGACATGCTGGCGGTGGACGGCCGTGACCTGCTGGCCCTGCCGGCTTCCGAGCGCCACGCGGAGCTGGCGCAGGTGGTGCCGGAGCCCTCGCGCGTACGGCGGCTGGTGGTCGCGGACCCGGCGGACGACGGCGCGCGGGCGGCGGCCCGCGAGTTCGCGGAGGCGGTCCTGCGGCGCGGCCACGAGGGCGTGGTGGTCAAGGCGCTCGACGCCCCGTACAGCGCGGGCCGGCGCGGTGCCTCCTGGCTGAAGGTGAAGCCCGTCCACACGCTGGACCTGGTGGTGCTGGCGGCCGAGTGGGGCCACGGCCGGCGCACCGGCAGGCTCTCCAACCTGCACCTGGGGGCGCGCCGGGCGGACGGCTCGTTCGCGATGCTCGGCAAGACCTTCAAGGGGCTGACGGACGCACTGCTGTCCTGGCAGACGGAGCGCCTGCGCGAGCTGGCGGTGAGCGACGACGGCTTCGTCGTGCGGGTCCGGCCGGAGCTGGTGGTGGAGATCGCGTACGACGGCGTCCAGCGGTCCTCCCGCTACCCGGCGGGGGTGACGCTGCGGTTCGCCCGGGTCGTGCGGTACCGCGAGGACAAGCGGGCGTCGGAGGCGGACACGGTGGAAACGGTGCGGTCGGCACCTGCGGGCCCGCAGGCGTAGCCCCCGCACCTGGCACGGGGCGCCCGCCGCGCTGCCGCTACCCTGGCTTGCGACGGCGCGTACCCCACGGGGGCGCGACCCTATTCGCCAGGAGAATCCGCGTGCTGCGCACCATGTTCAAGTCCAAGATCCACCGGGCCACGGTCACCCACGCCGACCTGCACTACGTGGGGTCGGTGACCATCGACGCCGATCTGATGGACGCCGCCGACCTGCTGCCCGGCGAGCTCGTGCACATCGTCGACATCGACAACGGCGCCCGCCTGGAGACCTATGTCATCGAGGGCGAGCGCGGCTCGGGCGTGATCGGGGTGAACGGCGCCGCCGCGCACCTCGTGCACCCCGGTGACCTCGTCATCCTCATCAGCTACGCCCAGGTCGAGGACGCGGAGGCCCGCGCCCTCGTCCCCCGCGTCGTGCACGTCGACGCGGACAACCGCATCGCGACCCTGGGCACGGACCCCTCGGCCCCGACCCCGGGCACCCTGCGCAGCCCGCACGCGGTCGGCCCGTCCGGCAGCTGAGGGATTCGGGTCCGGGGCGAAAGGCCCCGGACCCCCGTCTCAGCGGTTGACGTTCACCTCCCCGGGGCACAGCCGCCGCGGCGCCTTGTCGCCCTTCACCTTCGCGTCGACGCACCCGCCCGGCAGCCCCTCGTACGCCGACGTGCCGAAGTTCGCCGTCACCGTGAGCGTGCCGTCCCCGAAGACCGTCCGCTGCACGTTCCGGTCGGCGGTCAGCGTCCGGAAGTCCGTCATCGGCTGCGTGCCCGCCGCCTCGTGGAGCGGCGCGAAGTACTTCTGCAGCGCGGCGAGTTCACCGCCGCGCTGCTTGAGCGAGGCCCCGTCGAGGACGAAGTTGAGCGGGGTGTTGTAGAGCATCGCCAGCAGTGCCCGCGCCGTCTTCTGCTGCGGCAGCTTGTCGTAGGAGAGCTCCCAGCGCTCGGTGTTGACAAGGGAGTCGTGCAGCGCGGTCTCGAAGAGGGGGACGCGGTACGTGGGGTCGTACATCGCCTTGGCCACGGGGGCGGGCAGCTCGGCGGGCTTGAAGAAGATGCCGGGGGCTCCGGCGGGCGCGTAACCGCCCCACTTCGCCTTGTCCTTCTGCGCGTCCCAGAGCCCGTCGGCGACCGGCGTGCCCGAGCCGTGGTCGAAGGCGAGCACCTGGTTGGACCAGGAGCCGGCGGACTCGGAGCCGAGGACGAGCTCGGCGTCGGTGAGGCGCTTCATCCGGGCGAGGCGGTTGGCACGGTCGCGGGCCTTGTCCATGGGGTGGGCGGCGGCGTGGTCGTCGAAGAGCTCCCCGGCCGCGTCGACGTCGAGGAAGTAGCTGTCGGCGCCGTTGGCGGTCATCTCGCGGGTGCGGTCGGCGAGGTAGTGGCGGCTCGGCTCGGCCTTCTCGAACGCCTCGGAGCTGAGGTAGCAGCCCCGGTCGTGGAAGCCGGGCACGGGCTTGCCGTCGGCGTCCTGGACGCAGAAGTCGGGGTAGACCTTGTCGGGCCAGGCGGAGGTGGGCGCGTCGGAGGTCCTGGGGTCCTGGCCGTTGGCGAAGGAGTCGTACGGGCCGACGAGGTAGCCCGCCTGCTTGGCGGCGGTGACGGCGGCGGCGTCCATGGGCTTGTCGTCGGCGTCGTAGCCGAGCCACATCCGGTCCACGCCGAGGCCGCGCAACTCGCGCACGCCGTCGGCGGTGCGGGCGTCGCCCCACAGGTAGGCGTGGAAGGCGCCGAGGAGCTTCTTGGTGGCCGGGTTGGCGTCGATCTTGCGGCGCAGACTGCCGAGTTGCCCGTGCTGCTGGAGCCAGGCGCGGTAGTCGACGGCGGGGGCGACGGGCGAGCCGTCGGTGAGGGCGAAGGTGACGGTGTAGTCCGTGGTGCCCTCGGCGCGGGAGAAGCGGTGGGTGGCGGTGGCGCGCAGCCGTCCGTGGTCGGAGGTCGTGCGCAGCGAGGTGCCGATGTCGGTGGGCACGAGGTAGCTGACGCCCCGGGCGCCGAGGGTGTAGCCCCACAGCGGCATGGAGAGCCCGGAGTCCATGGCGATGTCGCTGTCGGTGAGCCGGGCGTCGGAGGAGTTCCAGAAGGGGTCGGCGACGGGGATGGACAGCCCTTCGCCCCGCGGGAGTTGCAGGGCGGACGCCTTGGCGTCGGTGCCGGTGACGGGCCAGGCGAGGGTGCGGTCTCCGCTGCCGGAGCAGGTGGCGGTGACGACGAGCCGGCCCTGGTCGGAGCGGGCGGTGACGGTCAGCCCGGTGCCGGGGTACGTCCAGCGGGCGCCGTCGCCACTGACGGTCACGGGGCCGGGCGTGCCGGGCGCCTCGGCCGCGGCGGCGGACAGCTCCACGGCCGCGCCCTGGTCCGTGCGGGCGGTCACGCGGAGCGAGGTGGTGTCGAGGATGGCGGTGCCGCCCCGGACGGCGAGGTCCACGAGGTGGCCGTGCGCCCGGACGCCGGACGCGGCGGACGGCCACTGGGCGGCCTGGGCGTCGGTGGCGAGGGTGACACACGGGAGGGTGACCGCCAGAGCCACTGCGGCGGCTCGGACGGTGCGGCAGGAAGTGAAGGTGCGCATGAAGAGTTGATAGTGACCGGATCTAAGAGGTTTCTGACAACCGCCGTCGGCGGCGGTGCGGGAGTGGCCGTCATGGCGCGGAAGTTGGCCGACACCTGCCCGTCGCACCCCGCTGATCGGCGCTGTTCGCCGGTCGGCGACTTCCGGCCGGCGGATTTTCCGAAGCCTCGGGCCTCGTCATATCGTTCACGGCGGAACGCGGCGATCGCGCCCGCGGCGGGCGGCCGCGCGACCGGTGCCGCCGCGCGGGAAGACCTGAGCGAAGGAACGGAATTGGACCTGGACCCCGACCACTCCTCGGCGCGCGGCGACCAGGAGGCCCTGCGGCGCCTGCTGCTGAGCGCGGTGGAGAAGGCGGGGCTGCCCGGCCCGCCGCCCGAGCTGTCCCTGCCGCTCCACCCCGCCGCGGTCGAGGCCGCCCGACTGGCGGGCCGCGAGCACCCGCTCGCCCCGGAGCGCGCGGCGGAGCTGGCCCGGCAGTTGGGCGAGGCGTCCGCCGCGCTCCCGCCGGAGGCCGCCACCGGCCCGGTGGAGTGGCCGGTGGAACAGGCGGACCCGGACGGACTGCCCCATCTGCGGCGCGCGGTGGCCCGCTCGGCCGAACTCCCGCCGACCGCCGCACTCGGCCGCTGGCGGCCCGCCGACCGGGCCGTCTTCGCGTCGGCGGTCCGGCTGCTGGACGCGGTGTGGCCGCGCATGCTCGGTGAACTGCGGGCGACGGTCGCCCAGGTGGCCCTGCTCGACGGCGCGGCGGTCGACGGCCACATCGACGCCGCGGTGCGGGGCGCCGTCCTGATCGGCCGTCGTGTCCTCTCCCCGACGCCGGCCGGGCTGCCCGCCTCGGTCAGGCTGGCCGAGACGCTGGTGTACGAGGGCACGCGCAGCCGCTGTGCCGCCGCGGTGGCGGCGCGTGAGCCGTTCCCGGCGGCCGAGGAGGACGGCGCGTGCCACCGGGCGGTGGGGCTGGCCCGCTGCGTGCTGCTGTACGAGCGGCTGCTGGGGGCCGGACCGGCGGCCGAACCGGCGATGGAGGAGCGGTACGGACGGCTGCGCGCCGAGCTGGGCACGGCGGCGGGCGGCGGCCGGCTGCTGGCCCGGATCGACCGCTTGACGGCGTAGCCGTCCGCCGGGGGTTCCCGGGTCAGGCACCCTCCGCGGCCATCGCCGCCAGCCCTTCGTGCAGCGCCGTGCGCGGGCGGAAGCCGAACGCCCGGGAAGCGACGGTGACGTCCGCGGCCGTGTGCCGCGCGTCCCCGAGCCCCGCGGGGCTCGGGAGGACCTCCACCGGGCCCGCCAGGCTCTCCACGGCGGCGATCGCCTGCTTCATGGACACCGGGGAGCCGCTGCCGAGGTCGGCCACCCCCGTGAAGCCGGAGCAGGCCGCGTCCCGCATGGCGGTGACGGCGTCCCGTACGTACAGGAAGTCGCGGGTCTGCTCGCCGTCGCCGTACAGCGGGAACGGCCGGCCGCCCGCGGCGGCGGCGAACAGGCGGGCGAAGGCCATGTCGGGCCGCTGGCGGGGTCCGTAGACGGAGAACAGCCGCAGGGACAGCGTGGGCACCCCGTAGGCCGTGCGGTAGAGCTCGCAGAGGTGCTCGGCGGCCAGTTTGGTGACGCCGTAGGGGGAGACCGGGCGGGGGCAGGCGGTCTCCGCGGTGGAGGACGTCCGCGCGTCGCCGTAGACGGACGAGCTGGAGGCGTGGACGAAGGCGCCGGACGCGCGGTCGCGCACGGCTTCGAGCAGCGCCTGGGTGGCGAGGATGTTGCGGCGGGCGCAGAGCTCGAAATCGGGCCCCCAGGAGGACCGCGCCCCGGGCTCCCCCGCGAGGTGGTAGACGGCGTGGGCGCCGTCGAGCAGCGGGCCGAGGCCGGTGTCCAGCAGGTCCGCGTGGTGGAAGGAGAAGGCCGGGCGGCGGGTCAGGTCCCGCAGGTTGCGTCTCTTGAGCGCCACGTCGTAGCTGTCGGTCAGCGCGTCGATCGCGACGACAGTGTCACCGGCCGCCAGCAGGTGCGCGCACAAATGGGAGCCTATGAAACCGGCCGCGCCGGTCACGACGGCCCGCATCACGGCCTCCCGGCGGCGGGCGCCGACGGTGCGCTTCCCGAGCGGTGACAGGCGATGCGCATGGCTGATGACCTCCGGGGCGAGGCGGTGGCGGACCGCGGGCACGGGCGGTCCGGCCCTCATTCGCTCAGGGCCGCGCCGGGAAGGGAAGACCCCGCGCGAACGGGAGGTGCCGTTCGAGCCACTCGGCCGTGTCCGGCCGGTCTTCCGCGCTGTCCTGCGGCCGTCCCGTTCCGCACCACCGCTGCGCGGCGGTGCCCTCGATCGCCGGACAGGCTCGATGTGGCCGATGCGAGTGCGCGAATTCAGCCGGTCCGGCGATCGAGGGCGCCGCCCGGGTCACGCGCTGCGGAAGAGCTCCACCAGGTCCTGGCGGCCGAAGACCGCCGCCGCCTCGACCGCGGAGGGCGATCCGGCGGACGGGTCGGCGCCGTGGGCGAGCAGCGTGCGGACGATCTCGTCCTCGCCCTTGAACACGGCTCCGGCGAGCGGGGTCTGGCCGCGGTCGTTGGGCCGGTTCGGGTCGGCCTCGCGCCGGAGCAGGGCGGTGACGGCGTCGAGGTGGCCGTGGTAGGCGGCCAGCATGATGAGCGAGTCGCCCCGGTCGTTGGTGAGGTTGACCGGCACGCCCGCGTCCACATAGGCGGCGAGGGTGTCGGTGTCACCGTGTCGCGCCAGGTCGAAGACCTTGGACGCGAGCTGGAGCACCTCGGGGTCGTGCGCGGGCTCGGTCTCGGGGGTCTGCTCGGTCATGTCTGCGGTCCTCCGGGTTGGGCTGCTGGCGGCCTGGTGAGGTCGGTGCTGCCCACCCTATGTACGGCCGGGCCGCGGAACCATGGGCTCCGGCCGTCGCGCGTCGCGGCGGCCCCTGAATCGCCATCAGGACGCCGCCGGGGTCCGAACCCGGTCCGGACCGGGTTCGGACGCGTCCGAACGGGTGAATCCCGGGAAACCCCGTCCGGACCGGCCCACAAGTCGGCGCTGATCGCCACCGGCCGGGTTCCGAGCCGTGTTCAAGCGGTTCGCCCCACCCACCGGGCCGTGCGCCCCTTGCTCCGGACGGGGCCACCGAAGATCGAATTGCGATTCATCCGCTTTTGCCTTGTTAGCACTTTCTGTGAGTCTTGAGGAACTCGTGGTGACCGTCCCCATCAACCAGGAGAACGCCATGATCCTGTCCATCTCCGGCGTCGTGCTGTTCGGCGTCGTCGTCTTCCTGTTCTTCCGCAAGGACGGCCTCAAGCCCTCCCACGGCATCGTCTGCGCCCTGTTCGGCTTCTACCTCGCCGGCACGGCCATCGCCCCGAGCATCAAGGCGGGCAGCGCGAGCCTCGCCGGGCTGCTGGGCGGCCTCAGATTCTGACCGGCCCCCCGTACGGGGATGACGACATGGCCCGGCGACCGCTCTCCGGCAGCCTGACCGGCGGCATCGGCCTCGCCCGCGGGCGGGAGTTCGCGCGGTCGGCCGCCTACCACGCCGCCGACGTCCTCCACCCGCTGATCAGCGTCGCACGGGGACTGGGCGTGCTGGCCCGGGGCGGGCTGCGCCGCTTGGCGGGGATGCCCGCGGACCGGCGCGCGCCCGCGCTGCTGCTGGCGTGCTCGTGCACCGTCATCGTGGCGCTCGTGCCGTACGGGCCGGCGGTCACCGTGATCGCCGTGATGGTGGCGGCGGGCTGGGCGGGGCGCGAGCGCGCGGCCGGGGACGCGGATCCCGACAGCGAGGAGAACGAGCGGCTCCAGCTGCTGTACGAGTCCTTGGTGCCCTACCTCTCGATGCCGGAGGACCCCGACCCGCTCTACGCCCACGGCGGCGACCCGGAGGAGGCGTTCCTCACCCACGCCTTCGAGGACGGGCGGCTGGTCTCCCTCCAGCTGCGCTACCCCGCCTACTTCGCCGACGGCGAGGCCACGGCCCGGGCCAGGGTCGAGCAGCTGCTGCAGATCAAGGCCGGACGCGGCCGCGAGTACCGGTTCGACTGGGACGAGGAGGCCAACCGGCTCACCCTGACCGTCCTGCCCGCGCTGCCGACCGACATCCTCGCCCAGCGGTTCGTCACCACGCCCGGGGAGACCGTGCTCGGCTTCACCGACGCGTCCTCCGTGCAGCGGACGCTGCCGGTGCTCGACGACGAGGGGATCCGCGACGAGCCGCCCGTCGTCTGGCGCACGGGCCGCCGCTCCACCGAGCCCCACCTGCTGGCCCTCGGCAGGCCCTCCGGCGGGACGACCACCCTCTTGCGCTCGATCGTGCTCCAGGCCCTCGACCACGGCGACGTGCTGCTGATCGACGGCGGCGGCGCCGGGGGTTACACCTGCTTCCCCGGCCGGGAGGGGGTGCTGGCCCTGGAGTGCTCCCCCGCGGGCGCGCTCGCCTCGCTGGAGTGGGCCTCCCACGAGACCGAGCGGCGGCTGACGGCCGCCAACCACGCCCGGCAGCAGGGGCGGCCGCTCCCCGAGGACATCCGCCGCCCCCTGTGGATCGTCGTCGACCGGCCCACGGCGCTGAGCCACCTCGCGGCGGGCGAGGGGCGGCCCGACCCCCAGGAGCTGCTGGAGGTGCCGCTGCGGCACGGCCGGGCCGCCAATGTCACGGTCGCCGTGGCCGACCACCTGGAGAACGCCCACCTGCTCGGCGAGGCGGTGCGCGCCCACACCGGCGCCCGGGTGATCCTCGGCCCCGCCACCCCCGAGCAGGTGCGGGCCGCGCTCGGCGCCCCGCCGCACACCACCCCCACGCCGGACGTGCCGCCCGGCCGTGGTTACGCGCGGCTGGGCTCGGGGCCCGTCCACCGGGTGCAGGTGCCGGCCACCCCGGATCCGCTCGACGACGAGGCGGCCGAGGCCGAGCGGCAGGCGGTGCTCAAGCTGCTGCCCCGGGCGGCCGGCCCGCTGTACGGCGCGGGGGTGGAGGCGGCACCGGAGCCGGACGTGGCGGTGCCGGACGACGCGGGAACGACACCGGCGCGGGACCCGTACGGCACTGGGCGGCACGCGCCCGAAGAGGCCGCGCCCGTCGAGGGCTTCGGGCACCACCTCGGCGGCGGGGAGCCGCTGCCGGTTCAGGCCACGTAGGTACGCGGGGCCTCGACGGCCGCCGTCGCGCCGCTCGCCACCAGGCGGGCGGCCTCCGCCAGCCGGCTCGCGGCCTCCTCGGCGACCGCGCCGGTGACCGTGAACGGCACCCGTACGAACCCCTCGAAGGCCCCGTCGATGCCGAACCGCGGCCCCGACGGCACCCGCACGCCCAGCCGCTCCCCCGCCTCCGCGATCCGCGAGCCGGACAGCCCGCCGGTGCGCACCCACAGCGTGAGCCCGCCGCGCGGGACGGTGAACTCCCAGTCCGGCAGGTGCCGTCCGAGCGCGGCGACGACGGAGTCGCGGTTCTCCCGCGTGGTGGCCCGCCGTATGGCGACGGCGGCGTCCCAGCCGTCGGTGTTCAACAGCCACGCGACGGCGAGCTGTTCCAGCACGGGCGTGCCGAGGTCGGCGTAGGCGCGGGCGGCGACGAGGCTGCGGATCACGTCCGGGGCGGCCCTGACCCAGCCGATCCGCAGGCCCGCCCAGAACGACTTGCTGGCCGAGCCGACGGTGATCACGGCGCTGCCCGCCGGATCGAAGGCGCAGACGGGCCGGGGCAGTTCGAGGTCCGGCTCCAGGGCGAGGTCGGACATGGTCTCGTCCGCGATGAGCACGGTGCCCGCGGCGCGGGCCGCCTCGACGAGCTCCCGGCGCTGCTCGTCTGGGGCCAGGGCGCCGGTGGGGTTGTGGAAGTCGGCGATGACGTAGGCCATGCGGGGCGCGGCGTCGCGCAGCACCTGGCGCCAGGCGGGGAGGTCCCAGCCCGCGAGCCCGTCGGCCATGGCCACGGGCACCAGCCGGGCCCCGGCCTCGCGCATCAGCTGCAGGACGTTGGCGTAGGAGGGCGATTCGACGGCGACCCGCTCGCCGCGCCCGGCCATGAGCCGGCAGATCGCGGCGACGGCGCCCATGGCACCGGTGGTGACCATGATCTGCTCGGGCATGGTGGGAATGCCCCGCGCGGTGTAGCGGTCGGCGATGGCCTGCCGCAGCGCGGGCAGGCCCGCGGGGTAGTCGCCGTGGGTGTGCGCGTAGGGCGGCAGTTCCTCGAGCGCGCCCTGGAAGGCGCGGGTCAGCCAGGGCTCGGGGGCGGGCAGGGCCGCGCAGCCGAGGTCGATGACGGAGCCCGCGGCCTCCGGCGGCAGCGGGTCGAGGCCGCGGGTGGGCAGCGGGTTCCCGGCGGGCACGGACGTCCAGCTCCCGGCGCCGCGCCGGGACTCCAGGAACCCCTCGCCGCGCAGCGCCTCGTAGGCGGCGGCGACGGTGGTGCGGCTGACGGAGAGGGCCGCCGCGAGCTCGCGCTCGGCGGGCAGCCGTGCGGCCACCGGGACCCGCCCCTCCAGGACGAGCAGCCGGATGCCGTCCGCGAGGGAGCGGTAGGCGGGTGCGCGGCGGCCGCCGATCAGGGTCACGACGCCCTGCCCGTCGCGCTCGTGCTGCGAGCCGAGGAGGTGCGCGAGCTTCTGCGCCCCCACCGAAGAGGTCCACTGACTCATACCGACCGGTCCACCTTTCCGGGATTGGCCATGGATCATTGCCCTGTCCAGTCCACAGACTGTCATGCGGCAGGCCACTTGCACCACCATCCCTGCCGATTCGTCGCGCCGAACACTTGGGAGGATCCTTTGTCCGCATCAGGGGGACTGCTTCTGGCCCGCCGGCTGCTCATGCTCTACGGCGGGCTCGTGCTGTACGGCGTGAGCGCGGGACTGCAGCTGCGGGCGGGGCTCGGGCTCGCCCCGTGGGACGTGCTGAACCAGGGGGTCGCCCGGCACGCGGGCATCTCGATCGGCGCCGCCTCGATAGCCATCGGCGCGCTGGTGCTGCTGCTGTGGATCCCGCTCCGGCAGCGGCCGGGGCTCGGCACGATCTCCAACGTGCTGGTGATCGGCCTCGCGCTGGACGCGACGCTGACCCTCGCCCCCGCGCCCGCGTCGCTGTGGGCACGGATCCCGCTGCTGGCCTTCTCCGTGGTGCTCTGCTCGGTGGCGACCGGGCTCTACATCTCCGCGCGGTTCGGCCCCGGCCCGCGCGACGGGCTGATGACCGGTCTGCACCGGCGCACGGGACGCTCGGTGCGGCTCGTACGGACCTGCATCGAGATCGTCGTGCTGGCGACGGGCTTCCTGCTCGGCGGGTCGGTGGGCGCGGGCACGGTGCTCTACGCGCTGGCCATCGGGCCGCTGTCGCAGTTCTTCCTGCGCTTCTTCGCCCTGCCCCAGGCGGCGCCCTCGGCGGTGGTCGCGAGCGGGGCCGCGCACGGCACCCCGGCCCCCGGAACGGCGCCGGAGCCGGCGGCGGCGCGCGAACTTCCGGACCTGGTTTAGGCCGGGGGGAGGTGGGCCGGTAGTGTACGCCTTCGACCCACCGGACGGACCGTTACTGCGCGCTAAAGCGACAGAAACGCAGGGTGACATCCGTTGCCAGATGTGACAAAACGGGCGCTGGTGGGTACAACAAGGGGCGGCACGACGGGCGACGCATGTCCCTCAACGGGAATCTTCACCGCCGACCGGACGTTGACCGGATGACGACGACAGCGACACCTGTCCTGTGGGCGACCAAGCCCGGGAGGCACGATTCATGAGTGAGCGAGCTCTCCGCGGCACGCGACTTGTGGTTACCAGCTACGAGACCGACCGCGGCATCGATCTGGCCCCGCGCCAGGCGGTGGAGTACGCATGCCCGAACGGGCATCGATTTGAGATGCCGTTTTCGGTAGAGGCGGAGATTCCGCCGGAGTGGGAGTGCAAGGCGTGCGGCGCCGTTGCACTCCTGGTGGACGGCGACGGTCCTGAGGAGAAGAAGGGCAAGCCTGCGCGTACGCACTGGGACATGCTCATGGAGCGCCGGACCCGTGAGGAGCTGGAGGAGGTGCTGGCCGAGCGGCTGGCCGTCCTTCGCTCGGGTGCCATGAACATCGCCGTGCATCCGCGGGACAACCGCAAGTCCGCCTGACCGCGTAGCGGCGGGCGACACACCCAAGGGCCGGGCCACTGCATTCAGGCAGTGGCCCGGCCCTTAGGTGTGCGCTTGTACGGGGCTCCGGCCCCCGGCCGGAGCCCCGTACCGCTCAACGCGGCAGCTGGGGCCCGTCCTCGCGCGGAGCGCGCGCCGGCTCGTCCTCCCGGATGACCTCGCCCTGGACGACCTTGCCGTCGGGCATCCGCATGCGCGCCTGCTGGAAGGCGTCCCCGAACGTCCCGGAGGCCGCGGGCCGCCCCAGCCGCCGCTCGAACCCCTTGCGGAGCAGGCTGCGGGTGGGCGGGAAGAGGCACAGCAGGCCCGCCACGTCGGACAGCAGGCCGGGCAGGATGATCAGCAGCCCGCCGAGCATCGTGAGGCCGTTGCCCCCGCCCTCCGGCGCCGGCCCGGCCACCGCTCCCCCGGGCTGGAGCGTCACCGTCAGCCGCTGCCAGGCCCGGCGCCCGGCCCGCTTGATCACATATGAGCCGACGACCACGCCACCGGCCAGCAGGGCGAAGACCGTGAGGCCCCCGGCGGCCCCGGCCACCAGTGTCAGCAGCCAGATCTCCAGCACCACCCACACCGCCACCCCCAGGGGGACGAGCTTGCGGGCGCGGCTCTTCTTCGGCGGTCGGCCTTCAGGGGTCTGCTGTGCTCCGAACGTCATGCCTCAAGTGTGCCTGGACGCCCGCCGTACGCCGCGGCCCGGGGTCAGCCCCGGCCGAGGACCTTGCCGACCCGGGAGCCGACGCCCCACGAGGTGACCCGCCACAGGGCCTCCGCGACGATGTCGCGGCTCATCTTGCTGTCCCCGAGCTCCCGCTCGACGAAGGTGATGGGGACCTCCACCACATGGAACCCGGCCTTGACCGCGCGCCAGGCCAGGTCGACCTGGAAGCAGTAGCCCTGCGAGGCGACCTCCTCCATGCCCAGGCCCTCCAGGGTCTCCCTGCGGAAGGCGCGGTAGCCGCCGGTGACGTCGCGCAGCGGGACGTCCAGGAGCAGCCGGGAGTAGGTGGAGCCGCCGCGGGAGAGGAACTCGCGGGACTTCGGCCAGTTCACGACCCGGCCGCCGGGCACCCAGCGGGAGCCGAGCACCAGGTCGGCGCCCTTGAGGGCGGTGAGCAGCCGGGGCAGCTCCTCCGGCTGGTGGGAGCCGTCGGCGTCCATCTCCACCAGGACGCCGTAGCCGTGGTCGAGGCCCCAGCGGAAGCCCGCGAGATAGGCGGCGCCGAGACCCTCCTTGCCCTTGCGGTGCAGGACCTTGATCTGGTCGTCGTCGGCCGCCAGCTCGTCGGCCAGCTTGCCGGTGCCGTCGGGGCTGTTGTCGTCGGCGACGAGAACGTGCGCCTCGGGCACGGCCGACCGCACCCGGCCGACGATGGACTTGATGTTCTCCGCCTCGTTGTAGGTCGGGATGATCACCAAGGCCGTGCCGAGCGGACCGTATCTCCGCTGACCACCGTCGTTCACTGCTGCCCCTTCTCGTCCGTACGTCCCCGACGGCCGATCAGGAGTGCGGCCGCACAGGAGAGAACGCCCACCATAGCGAGCGCCCATTCGGGCGCCGCACCGGTGCGGTCCGCGACGGTGGTCCCGTCCCGCAGGGGAATCCGGGCACTGATGACATCCCGGGTGAATTCCTCGCTCCGCTGGAGCACCTTGCCGTCCGGGGCGACCACGGCGCTGATGCCGCTGGTCGCCGCGGTGACCACCGCGCGGCCGTGCTCGACGGCCCGCAGCCGGGACATGGCCAGCTGCTGCTCGGGCTGGCCGGTGCGGCCGTAGGTGGCGTTGTTGGTCTGGACGACGAGGGCGCGGGCACCGGCCTTGACCGTGTCGCGGACGATCTCGTCGTAGGCGACCTCGAAGCAGATCACGTCGCCGAGCCGGGCCGGGCCGATCTGCATCACGCCGGTGTGGTCGCCGGGGTAGAAGTCGCGCTGGACGCGCTGGAGCCGGGTGATGACCTTGCTCAGCTGGTCGCGGAAGGGCACGTACTCGCCGAACGGCACGGGGTGCTGCTTGGCGTAGGAGGCGCCGGGGCCCGTCCTCGGGTCCCAGACGATGCCCTTGTTGTCGATGTAGCCGCCCTTGCCCGGGTGGTCGACCAGGGCGCCGACGAGGACCGGCACGCCGACGGCCTTGACGGCCTCGTCGATGCGGTCGTACGCCTGCGGGTACTGGAACGGGTCGAGGTCCGAGGAGTTCTCCGGCCAGATCACCAGGTCGGGCTTTTCCGTCCGCCCCGCCTTGATGTCGCGGGCCAGCTGGAGGGTGGCGTCGACGTGGTTGTCGAGGATCATCATCGGGCGGCCGAGGAAGTCGATGCCCGGGCGCTGCACATTGCCCTGGACCAGGGCGATCTTCACGGTGTCGGCGGCCTTCGTGGGGACGGGCACGGCGTATCCGGCGAGGGTGAGCGCCGCGGCCAGCGCGACGGCCTCGACCCCCGGCAGGGCCATACGGACCGTACGGGGCCCGCGGCGCAGCCGAAGGCCGGTGATCACCGCGCAGGCGAGCAGGCCGCTCGTGAGAGCCACGGCGAAGGTCACCAGCGGGGCGCCGCCGAGGGCGGCGAGCGGGGTGAACGGCGAGGCGGTGTTGGCGAAGGCCAGCCGCCCCCAGGGGAAGCCGCCGAACGGCAGCCGGTCGCGGGCCAGCTCCTCGGCGACCCACAGGCAGGCGCCCCACAGCGGCCACGCGGGCAGCCGGGAGACCAGGGCCAGGCAGGCGCCGAGCACCGCGATGAACAGAGCCTCGACGAAGGAGAGCCCGACCACCGCGTCGTAGCCGACGACCCGCAGCCAGCGGAGCAGGACGAAGAAGAACGGCAGCGCGAAGGCGAAGCCGGTCCAGGCGCCCTGGCGGGCGGTGCGCCCGCGGGTCAGCAGCGCCAGCGCGGTGACGGCCACGACCGACAGCGGCCACAGGTCGTACGGCGGGAAGGCCACGGCGAGCGCGAGGCCGCCGAGCGCGGCGAGGCCCGTGCGGGGCGCCTCACGGCGGGCGAGGCGGCCGAGACGGGTGAGCCTGCCCGGGCGCGGCGCGGGTGGCGCGGCGGGCTCCGCGGCCGGCACCGGTTCGGTGAGGTCGGCGGCGCGGCTCTCGCCATCGGCGGTGGTTTCGGGACCCGGGGGCACGGTCGCGCCTTCCTGCGAGCTGAGCGGTGATGTGCCGACGGTACCCCGCGCGGGTCGCACCCCGGATCCTGGGCCATGGAGAACGCGCTTTCGCGCGCGAGCGGCGAATGGGGGCCCGGCGTCCTTCGGGCCGGCCCGGGAACCGCTGGCTGCGGGTCGGCCGAGACCGTTGTCTACTGAACGTCCGGGCCCCACCCGGGTCGCACCTGCCGGCCTGGCGGAACCGTCCCTCGCCCCCGTGCGCTGGAACCTGGCTGCCAGTGGCGGTGTGCCGGTCCGGCGCACCGCCCCATGGCCCAGCGGCGTTCGACGACTGTGTGGAGATTCACCGGCCGGACGTCCTTGGTGGACTCCGCCGAACCTACCCGCCGCCGCCCACACCCTGTCAACACCTCTCTGACCTGCGCAGATGTTTCAAATCAGCAGGTCAGTAAGGCGGGTGATCATGTGCGGCGACAGGCCGACGGCACGTCGTTCGGCGGTACGCGGCGCCGCCTCAATCACTCGTTCGGACGCCCTTGCCCCGTGTGGACGGTGTGCCCGCCGACGACCGTGCGCAGACAGGTGGGCAGCGGGCCGCCGGGGGTGAGGTCGGGCAGTCCGGGCGTGCCGGAGCGGGGGTCGGTGGACCAGCTGGCGACCCGCTCGTCCGGCACCTGGACGACGAGGTCGCCGGCTTCCCAGACCGCGTAGTCGGCGGGTGCGCCCGGCACCAGGACGCCCGCGTCGTCGCGGCCGATGGCCCGCCAGCCGCCGCGCGTGTGCGCGGTGAAGGCGGCGCGGACCGAGATCCGGTGCTCGGGGGTGCGGTGGAAGGCCGCCGCGCGCACGGCGCCCCAGGGGTCGAGCGGGGTGACCGGGCTGTCGGAGCCGAGGGCGAGCGGCACCCCGGCGCGCAGCAGGGCGGCGTACGAGTTGAGGGTGCGGGCCCGCGGGACGCCCAGGCGCTGCGCGTACATCGCGTCGTCACCACCCCAGGCGGCGTCGAAGGCCGGCTGCACGGAGGCGGTGAGGGCGAACTCCGCGAAGGCGGCGATGTGTTCGGGGGTGAGCATCTCGGCGTGCTCGACGCGGTGCCGGGCGGCGCGGACGGCGGCGAGGCCGAGCTTGTCCGCGGCGGCCCGCACGCCCTCGACCACGGTGGTCAGGGCGGCGTCGCCGATGGCGTGGAAGCCCGCCTGGAGGCCCGCCTCGGTGCAGGCGACGAGGTGGGCGGTGACGGTGCCGGCGTCGAGGTGGGCGGTGCCGGTGTGGGCGGCGTGCGGGCCGTCGGCGTACGGCTGGTGGAGGCAGGCGGTGTGCGAGCCGAGGGAGCCGTCCACGAAGAGGTCCCCGGCCGCGCCGAGCGCGCCGAGTTCGCGAATGCGATCGGCTTCGGCGACGGAGCCGATGGCCTCCGCCCAGTAGCCGACGACACGGGGGCCACGGCGTTCGGCGGCGAGGGCCAGCAGGGCGGTGAAGTCGTCCGTGCTGGAGATCAGCGGCCCGGCGCACTCGTGCAGGGAGCCGATGCCGAGGGAGGCGGCGCGGTCGAGCGCCGCTACCTGGGCCTCGGTGCGCTGGGCGGCGGTGAGGCTGCCGTACGCGGCGGCGCGCACGGCGTGGTGGGCGTCGCCGGTCAGCGGGGCGTCCGGCCGGGGTCCGCGCAGGTCGGGGACGAGGTCGAGGAGGGCCGTGGTGACGACGGCGGAGTGCACGTCGGCCCGGGTGAGGTAGAGCGGGCGGCCGCCGGCGGCCTCGTCCAGCTCGGCGCGGGACGGCGGCCGGCGCTCGGGCCAGACGCTGGAGTCCCAGCCGTGCCCGAGGAGCACCCGGTCGGCGGGCCGGGCGGCCGCGTGGGCGCGCACCCGGTCCAGCGCCTCGGCCAGGGTGCGGGCACCGGCGAGGTCGAGACCGGTGAGGGTGAGGCCGGTGGCGGTGGTGTGCACATGTGCGTCGGTGAACGCGGGGGTGACCAGCGCGCCTTCGAGGTCGACGACCTCGTCCACCCCGTCGGCGAAGGAGTCGGCGGCCCCTTCGGACCCGACCCAGGCGACGCTCCCCCGCTCCACGACCATGGCGGTGGCGAAGGGGTCGGCGGGGCTGTGCACATTGCCGCGGCGCAGCAGCACGGTGCGAGTGTTGTTGCCTGCGGTGTCGGGGCGGTCGCTCATGGGGTAAGTCTGTCGCGTCCTGGGGCGGTGACCGTACGCGGGGGTCCGCCGTCGGCTGGTTGTTCCCCTGGGCCCACCCCCTCCCCCGGAAGTCAGCCCACTCTCGGCGGCCTCGCCTCGTACGGCGTCGACAGGACGATCGTCGTGCGGGTCGACACCCCCGCCAAGGAGCGGATCCGCGCCAGCAGGTGCTCCAGTTCCAAGGGGGTCGCGACGCGCACCTTGAGGATGTAGTTCTCGTCGCCCGCGACGCTGTGGCAGGCCTCGATCTCGGGGATCTCGGCGAGCCGGTCGGCGATGTCGTCCGGAGCGCTGGGGTCGAACGGCTTCACCGAGATGAACGCGGTCAGCGGCAGGCCGACGGCCTCGGGGTCGACCACGGCCGCATAGCCGCGGATGACACCGCGCTGTTCGAGCCGGCGCACACGCTGGTGCACCGCCGAGGTCGACAGGCCCGTGGCCTTTCCCAGGTCGGTGTAGCTCATCCGCCCGTCCTTGACGAGCAGTTCCACGATTTCTCTGTCCAGCTCCTCCACGCGGATCAACCTACTGGGTGAGAGGCGGCCCGGCACAGTCGACGGCCCGACCGCCCGCGCAGAGCATGTGACGAACAACACACCTATGCACCCGTGTCCTCCCGGGTGCGGCGATTACCGCCCTCGCGACGCGGGAAGTGCTTGCTGTGGCCGAGGCCGAGGTGCCTGGCCGGCCAATCCGAGGGGGAGAAAGACATATGCCCAGCCTGGAACGCCTCGATGAGGGTGACGGCAGCAGCCCGTACGAGACGTATGAGATCCCCGCGATGTTCCGGGTGACATGCCCGGACTGCGCGCGCCCGATCGCGCTGCTCGAGGACGAGGACGTGCTCCCCGAGCATGCCCTGTGCCCGTCGCCGTGGAACCCCTTCGGGCTCACGGTCTGCCCGGGCTCGGGCAGCGGCGTGGAGAAGGCGGCGCCCACCGACGAGGCGCAGGGCACCCAGGAGTTCGACGCGGCCCTGATGCTGACGCTGCCGGAGAGCCTCGACTGGCGCACCCAGCCGTTCTCGCACATCGGCGGCCCCGGCTCGCGCCCGGTGCGCGTCCCGGGGATGCGGCGCCCGTCCCGGTGACGCCCGGGGGCGCCGCCGGTCGGCGCCCTCCGCTCCGGCACGTCGACCGCGTTCATACCGGCATCGTCCCGCCGCGCCGGTCCGGGCGTACACCGCCCGGTCGATCGTCACCCGTACGGGTCGGGGACCGCCCGCCCCGCCCCCGTACGGAAGCGAACCGAGTGGCTCAGCGGGACTCGGGCCCCGCCAGGTGGCGGGCGACGACCAGCCGCTGGATCTGGTTGGTGCCCTCGACGATCTGGAGCACCTTGGCCTCGCGCATGTAGCGCTCCGCGGGGAAGTCCGCGGTGTAGCCGTAGCCGCCGAGGAGTTGCACGGCGTCGGTGGTCACGCGCATCGCGGCGTCGGTGCAGAAGAGCTTGGCCATCGCCGCCTGCTTGGAGAACGGCAGGCCCGCGTCGCGCAGGCGCGCGGCGGCGAGGTAGAGGGCGCGGCCCGCCTCTATCTGGGTGGCCATGTCGGCGAGCATGAAGCGCAGGCCCTGGAAGTCCACCAGGGGGCGGCCGAACTGCCGCCGCTCGGCGAGGAAGGACAGCGCCTCGTCCAGGGCCGCCTGGGCGATGCCGATGGCGCAGGCCGAGATGCCGAGCCGGCCGGAGTCGAGGGCGGACAGCGCGATCGCGAAGCCCTGCCCCTCCTCGCCGATACGCCGGGCGTCGGGGATCCGCACGCCGTCGAAGTGGAGTTGGGCGGTGGGCGAGCCCTTCATGCCCATCTTCCGCTCGGGCGGTGCCGCCGACAGGCCGGGCGCGTCCCCGGGCACGAGGAACGCGGTGATGCCGTGCGCGCCCTCGCCGCCCGTGCGGGCCAGGACCGTGTAGAAGTCGGCGATGCCGCCGTGGGTGATCCACGCCTTGGTGCCCTCCAGCGTCCAGGTGTCGCCGTCGCGCGTGGCGCGGGTGCGCAGTGCCGCGGCGTCGGATCCGGCGGACGGTTCGGAGAGGCAGTAGGCGCCGAGCAGTCCGCCGCCGAGCATCGCGGGCAGGTGCTCGGCCTGCTGCTCCTTGGTGCCGTAGCCGGCGAGGGCGTGGCAGGCGAGGGTGTGCACGCTGACGCCGAGCCCCACGGTGAGGCGGGCCGCGGCGAGCTCCTCCAGGACCTGGAGGTAGACCTCGTACGGCTGGTCGCCGCCGCCGAACTCCTCGGCGTAGGGCAGGGCGAGCAGTCCGGACGTGGAGAGCAGTCCGAAGACCTCGCGCGGGAAGCGCCCGGCGTCCTCCTCCTCGGCCGCGTGGGGCTCGATCTCCCGCTGCACCAGATCGCGTACGAGCGCGATCAGATCGCGGGCCTCCTCGGTGGGCAGCTGACGCTCCACCGGCTGCGGGCCGTGGTCGGTCATGGTGGCGCTCTCCTCCCTGTAGGGCGCTGCGGCGACGGAAGCGCAAGGGTGTGTTTCCCGCCGTCCGTGGTGCCCAGCCCATGGTCCCCCGCCGGGTCTCGGCATCGGATGACCTGCGGCTGTGGCGGGTTGGAGTATGCCCGATCGGCGGCCGGACGTCACGGGTTGACAAATCCCGGAGGACCGCCGGACCGACCACTGAACCGAATTGGTCCAAACCATTGACCGTACTGGTCTAGTCCTTCTACGGTTTCCGCACCGTTCACCGCGTTCATGCCAACGCAGGAGCGCGTGCGCGTCATCCCCCTGCTCTCCCCACCCACCGAGGAGAACCATGTACGGACCGCACCAGAACGCCCCCCGCCGCCGCGCCCGGACGCTGTTCGCGGCCTTCGCCGCCGCCGGAGCGATGCTCGCGACCACGCTGTTCACCGGCACGGCGGGCGCGGCCGCCACCGACGGAGGCGACGGCACCGGCGATGCCGGGGCCGGTCACCGGGTCGTCGGATACTTCACCGACTGGGGCGTCTACGGCCGCAATTACCACGTGAAGAACATCGAGACCTCCGGCTCCGCGGCCAAGCTCACCCACATCAACTACGCCTTCGGCAACGTCACCGGCGGCAAGTGCGCGATCGGCGACTCCTACGCCGACTACGACCGGGCCTACGACGCGGCCGGCAGCGTCGACGGCCAGGCGGACACCTGGGACAACGGCGCCCTGCGCGGCAACTTCAACCAGCTGCGCAAGCTCAAGAAGCTCCACCCGAACCTCAAGGTCATCTGGTCCTTCGGCGGCTGGACCTGGTCCGGCGGCTTCGGCGAGGCCGCCAAGAACCCGGCAGCGTTCGCCGAGTCCTGTTACGGCCTCGTCAAGGACCCGCGCTGGGCCGACGTCTTCGACGGCATCGACATCGACTGGGAGTACCCCAACGCCTGCGGTCTGACCTGCGACACCAGCGGCCGGGACGCCTTCCGCGACGTGATGGCGGCACTGCGGACGCGGTTCGGCGGCAACAACCTGGTCACCGCGGCGATCACGGCGGACGGCTCGGCGGGCGGCAAGCTGGAGGCCGCCGACTACGCGGGCGCGGCGCGCTACGTCGACTGGTACAACCCCATGACCTACGACTTCTTCGGCGCGTGGGACGCCAAGGGCCCGACGGCCCCGCACTCCCCGCTGACCTCCTACAACGGCATCCCCAAGCCCGGGTTCGACACCGACAGCGCGATCCAGAAGCTCAGGTCGCTGGGCGTGCCGCCCTCGAAGCTCCTGCTGGGCATCGGCTTCTACGGCCGCGGCTGGACGGGCGTGAGCCAGGCGGCGCCGGGCGGCACCGCCACGGGTCCCGCGGCGGGCACCTATGAGCAGGGCATCGACGACTACAAGGTCCTCAAGTCCAAGTGCCCGGCCACCGGCACGGTGGCCGGGACCGCCTACGCCGCGTGCGGCGGCGACTGGTGGAGCTACGACACCCCCACGACGATCGCCGGGAAGATGGCGTACAAGGACCGGCAGGGCCTGGGCGGGACGTTCTTCTGGGAGCTGAGCGGCGACACGGCGAACGGCGAGCTGATCAAGGCGATCAACTGACCCGACACCGCCGCCGGTAGTCCTCCAGGGCGCGCGTGCCGGGCGCGCAGCTCTCCCTCAGCGCGGCCAGCCGGCCGGGCGGCAGCCGCCGGGACGCTCCCCGCCGGCTGCCGTCCAGCAGCGCGCGGCCGGTGTCGAGCCACTCCGGGAGCGGTTCGACACCGACGAAGCGGGCCAGCCGGGCCAGTTCCTCCCCCGGGCGGTCGAGGAGGTCCTCGTACGCGAGGGTGGTGCGCTGCGGCGCGGGCACCTCGGCGAGGTGCCCGGCGCCCTGGGCGACGAGCTCCGACCACAGCGCGCCGAACTCCTCGACGGGAAGCTCCCGGTCCCACACCAGGGCCGGGTCGATGCGTTCGCCGAGCACCCCGGCGAGATCCGGGGGCAGCGAGCGCACATCGGCCTCGGACAGCTCCGTGAAGTCCTTGACTCCGGTCAGCTCCTGGATCCTCCGGAAGAGGAAGATCGTCCGATAGCCCACATGGCGGCTCATCGACAGCGCGCAGTCGGGGCCGTCCCGGAAGAGGTGCACGAAGCGGGCGTACGGGAAGGCGGCGCGCAGCCGTGGCACCCACTGGACCGAATACCCCGAGCGCTCGACGACGGCCGTGCGCCCGAACCGCGCGGCCAGCAGGTCGAACAGCGCCTCGTGGTGCGCGGCCGCGGTCCGCGCGGGCCAGGCGGCGACCTGCGCCTCGATCCCGTCGAGCAGGCCGTCCGGGTCGTCGGTGAGGTGCGGCAGGACCATGAGGGAGAGGGCGGGAATGCCGGTGGTCCCCGTCGCGTACCGGCCTGGCCGCTTGACGTAGAGGAACTCCGGCAGCGGCATCCCGCTGCGGTTCATGGTCTCGAAGACGGGGTTCGGCCGGGTGAGCAGCCGCCGGAACTCCTCCCCGGTGAGCTCCCCTTCGGACAGCGCGCCCGACCCGAGCGAGGCCAGGAACTCATTGAGGCTGAGCACCTCGGGATGCGCGTTGAGGACGCGGGAGAGGGCGGACGAACCGCTGCGCCCGGTCCCGACGACGAAGGTCAGCTTCCGCATGGGCGTACGGCTCGTTCGCGTCATGGAGCCCGAGGTTAGCGCGCCCCGGCCGCGCCCCACAGGGGCTCTATCCGGGGGCGCCCTCCACGAAGAGAAGGCGGCGCTTGAGTGCCTTCTTCGCGATCTCGCGGGCCTCGGCGTATTCGGGGGACGCGTACCACGCCTTGAGCCGCTCCATGTCGGCGAATTCCACGACGATCAGCCTCCTGCCGACCGGCCAGAGGCCGTCGGCGGCCTCTGGTTCCGCGCCGCGGACGACGTAGCGGCCGCCGTGGTGGCGGATGGCGGCGGCGGCCAAGGTGCGGTAGGAGACGGCCAGTTCCTCGTCCAGCACCTCGGACTCGGAGATCACATATGCGGTCATGCGGGCCATCGTGCCAGCCGCCCGGGCCGGCGCCGCGGGTCACCCCGCCAGAAAGGCGCGCACCTGCTCCGCGACCG
This sequence comes from Streptoverticillium olivoreticuli subsp. olivoreticuli, assembly GCF_003391135.1. GTDB lineage: Bacteria > Actinomycetota > Actinomycetes > Streptomycetales > Streptomycetaceae > Streptomyces > Streptomyces blastmyceticus. The sequence continues at coordinate 2,384,325 of NZ_CP031455.1, forward strand.
TGGCGTCGGTCAGCAGGTCGTTGTGCTTCAGGCAGGCCGCCGTCCGCGTGTTGACGGCGCCCGCCAGCGCGGTGCTGGAGACCGGGGCGATCTGCTCGTCGCACGACGACCACCACGTGGCGTACCGCACCGGGCCCGGTGTCTCCGGCCCCGCGTCGAGGTGGGACAGGACGTACGAACCTGGGGTCATGTCCCGGCACCCCTGGTCCCACAGCGCGCACAGATACGCCACGGTGGTGCCGTGGTTGGGGCCGGCCAGCGACGCCCAGTGCGCGACCTTGGCGGTGCCTCCGCCGAACGCGAGGTACCAGCGGGACGGCAGGCTGCCCAGGCTGTGGGCGACGATGTCCGCCTTCGCCGCGCCGGTGCGGGCCAGCACGGCGTCGACGTGGGCGGCGAACTCCCCGGCCAGCACCTCGTTGGTCGACCTGCTGGTGTCGTACGACCAGGCGTCGAGCCGGTCCTCGGGGTATCCGGCACGGACGAAGCCGGCACGCATGCCGTCCCACACGCCGGGTCCGGCGTTGCGGCCGTGCACGAAGATCACCGGGTTCGGCGCGGGCGTGGCCCGGGCCGGTGCCGTGCCCAGGGCGGTGGCCGCGAGCAGGAACGGCAGGAGGGGCACGAGGGCGCGTCGCATACAGGAGCCCTTCCGGGACGGGCGGTCGGCGAGGGAGACGCACTATGTCACCGACGGTCCGAGCGGGGAACCCCCGTCGGCCGCCCGCCTGTTCCGCCCTTTCCCGCCCAACCCCGGTACCGAGGTGGCGATACGGTGGGGTCACGAAGATCTTCGGGCGAAGGGGGCGGCAGTGGGCGAGCGGCTTGCGGTGGTGTCGGGCGGTGGCACGGGAATCGGGAAGGCGATCGCCCGGGGGCTCGCGGACGACGGGCACCGCGTGGTGATCATCGGCCGGCGGGCCGAGGTCCTGGAGCGGGCGCGCGAGGAGATCGACGGCGCCGTGGGCGCGGCCAGGACCGTCGCAGTCCCCGCCGACCTCACCGACCCCGGCCAGGTGGCGCGGGCGGCGGAGGCGATCGGCGCCCTGGGCACCGTCGACGTGCTGGTGAACAACGCCGGGGCCATCATCACCCCGCCCGCCGACGGCAGTCTGGAGGCGCTCGCCGAGGCGTGGCGGCGGGACCTGGACGTCAATCTGCTGTCGGCCGTCCTGCTCACGACCGCGCTGACCGATCACCTGCGGCGCCCCGGCGGACGGCTGATCGTCATCAGCTCGGCGGCGGCCCAGCGCGGCGGGGCGGGCTCCCACTCGGCGGGCTCGTACGCCGCCGCCAAGGCGGGCCTGCACGGCTGGGCGTTCGGGCTCACCCGGGCGCTGGGCCCGGACGGGATCACGGTCAATGTGCTGGCGCCCGGCTATGTGACGGACACTCCGATCTTCGGGGACCGGATGACCCAGGAGTTCCACGCGGGAAAGATCGCCGACACACTCGTCGGCCGCGCGGGCACGCCCGACGATGTCGCGGCGGCGGTCCGCTACATCGCGTCCCCGGCGGCGGGCTATCTGACGGGTCAGGTGATCGGGCTGAACGGTGGGGCGGTGCTGGGCCGTTAGAGACTGCGGGTCCGTTGCCGCCTTGGGCGGAGCGCCCTGCGGGCGCGTCCTCAAACGCCGGACGGGCTGATTTCCGGCTACGGTCCGCGAAATCCAGCCCGTCCGGCGCTTGAGGACAGCGCGCGAAGCGTGCTTCGGGGTCTGGGGCAGAGCCCCCACGCGGCGGAGCCGCAAATCGACACAGCCGGGAAGGGGCGGGGCTGGGGAACAAGCCCGCCGCAGGCGCCGGCAACCCGCACCCGGAAAAGCCCGCACCGTACCCTGAGCCCGACCGGAGATCATGCCGCAGCGACAAGGAGAACCGCCCCCATGACAGCGCTCGACCTGGCCTTCTTCCACCGGTTCCTCGACCGCGCCACGCGCGTGATCGTCGCGGAGGCCGCGTATCTGACCGACCTCGACGCCGCCATCGGCGACGCCGACCACGGCGCGAACCTCAAGCGCGGCTTCACCTCCGCCACGGACGCCCTGGCCGCCGAACCGCCCGCGACTCCGGGCGCCCTGCTCACCGCCGTCGGCGTGCACCTCACCAACACCGTCGGCGGCGCGTCCGGCCCGCTCTACGGGACGGTCCTGCGCCGGATGGGCAAGATCCTCGGCGACGAGCCCGTCGTCGAACCGGAGGCGCTGGGGCGGGCGCTGGCCGCGGCCGTGGCGAGCGTACGGCGGCTCGGTGACGCGGCGCCCGGTGACAAGACGATGGTCGACGCGTTGCAGCCGGCCGCGGACGCGTACGCCGAGGCCCTGGCGCGGGGCGGGGTGACGGCGGCGCTGGACGCGGCGGCGCGGGCGGCCCGCGCGGGTGCGGAGGCGACCATTCCGATGCGGGCGCGGCGCGGCCGGGCCAGCTATCTGGGCGACCGCAGCATCGGCCACCAGGACCCGGGCGCCACGTCGTCGGCGCTGCTGGTGACGGCGTTGTACGAGGCCACCGACCCGGAGCTGTGCGCGGCACCCGTCGAGGCCACGGAGGTCTCGGCGCCGGAGCCCGAGCGCGCCCCGGGCCGGGTCGGCATGGTGCTGGTCTCGCACAGCCGTGACGTGGCCGCCGCCACCGCCGCGCTCGCCCGGGCACTGACCGGCACGGGCTCCCCCGCGCCGGTCGCGGCGGCGGGCGGCCTGCCGGACGGCTCCGTCGGCACCAGCGCGGAGCTGGTCCGCGCGGCGGTCGCGAACGTCGACGAGGGCGCGGGCGTGGTGGTGCTGTGCGACATGGGCAGCGCGGTGCTGACGGTCAAGGCGCTGCTGGCGGACGGCTCGCTGGGCGCGGCCGACGCGCGGATCGCGGACGCCCCCTTCGTGGAGGGCGCGGTCACCGCCCTGGTGACGGCCTCGGCCGGTGGCGACCTGGCCGCGGTGCTCGCGGCGACGGACGACGCGCGGACCTACCGCAAACTCTGAGGCAACCCGAAGTCAAGATCGCACCGGGTGGCCGAGGCGCGGCGGCCATGGAAGGCTGGAGCTGGCGAAATACCCTATGCAGCCCATTTCCGGCGTGGAGGTCCCGCCACGGTGTCGTCGCGCAGCATGCCTTTCGCGCTCGTCCTCGTCTATCTCATGGTCATCGTGGCCATCGATCTGATGACCCCGTCCGAACTGCGGCTGGACGTCTTCGCGGCGCTCGCGCCGATGACGGCGGCCGCGCTGTGCACCTACCGGCAGACGGTCTTCGTCGGCCTCCTCGACTTCTGTGTGATGGTGGCGCACCACGGGGTGCTGACGAGCGACGTTGCGGTCAACCGCGTCGGGTCCTTCGTGGGCAACGCCCTGATGGTGGGCGCGAGCATCGCGGTGGCCCGGCTGCGGCGCGACGGGGACGACCTGCTGGAGCGGGTGCGGGCCACCGGGGAGGCCGCGCAGCGGGCGCTGTTGCGGCCCCTGCCGCTGCGTACGCACAGCGTGGTCGTGGACGGCTTCTATGTGTCCTCGCAGCGGGAGGCGCTGATCGGCGGGGACCTCTACGAGGTTGTGGACACGCCGTACGGGACGCGGGTGCTGATCGGTGACGTGCGGGGCAAGGGCCTGGGCACGCTGGGCGCGGGGGCCGCGGTGCTGACGGCGTTCCGGGAGGCGGCGTACCACCGGCGCGACCTGGAGAGCGGGGTGGAGGCGATGGAGCAGGGGCTCTACCGCTACCACCGGTCGGCGGCGTACGAGGCGGCGGACGGCGGGCGGACGGGGGCGGGCGTGGAGGACGTGGTGCTGCGCGCGTCGGAGGAGTTCGTGACGGCGCTGGTGTTCGGGACCGAGGAGAGCCCCGGGCAGGAGGAGCCGGAGGAAGGGGAAGGTGGCGGCGCGGTGCCCGTGGTCTTCGTCGACTGCGGTCACCTGGCGCCGTTCCTGATCGGGCCGGAGGGCCGGGTGCGGGAGCTGGAGTCGCCGGACCCCGGGCTGCCGTTGGGCCTGGGCGATCTGTCCACGGCGACGCGCACCGCCCAGCGGGTCGAGCTGCCCGCGGGCAGCCGGGTGCTGGCCTGCACCGACGGGGTGACGGAGGCGCGCGCCCCGGACGGCGGCTTCTACCCGCTGGCCGAACGGCTGGACGCGTGGGCCACGCTGCCGACGCCCGAGCTGCTGGGGCGGCTGCGCGCGGACCTCGACGCCCACACGGGCGGAAGGCTGCAGGACGACGTGGCGGTGCTGGTGATGGAACGCGCGGCTCCGGGGGCGGTCAGCGACTGAACAGCTCGAAGGCCACGCCCGGCCGCCCGCCGAACCGCTCCGCGACGGCCTTCATATTGCCCTCGAGGAAGCCGCGGCAGTACTCCTCCGGGTCGTCCTTCGTCAGCGCCTCGATATAGGTGCGGTGACAGAGCAGGGACGCGACGGCCCGCTCGAACCCGGCGCTCGCGTCGACGGCGTGGGTGGGCTGCGGGGAGCCCGCGACGGCGACGTAGCGGACGCCGTCCCAGGGCAGCAGGCCCTCGTCGGCGAGCTCGGGGAAGATCCAGCGGTTGCCCGCGTCGGCGACGGCGTCGAGGACGGCCCGGCCGACGGCCCGGTGGTCGGGGGTGTTCCAGTAGACGCCGCCCCAGGTGTCGTGGTGGTTGAGGGTCAGGACGAGTTCGGGGCGGTGGCGCCGGATGGCGGCGGCGAAGTCGCGGCGCAGCCGGGGCCCGTACTCGATGACGCCGTCGCGGTGGCCGAGGAACTCCACGGTCGCGACGCCGACGGCGGCCGCGGAGGCGCGCTGTTCCGCCTCCCGCAGCGGTCCGGCCTCGGCGGGCGCGATCGTGTCGATGCCCGCCTCGCCGACACTGGCCAGCACATAGACGCACTCGCGGCCGCCGTCGAGCCAGCTCGCGACGGCCGCGGAGGCGCCGTACTCCAGGTCGTCGGGGTGGGCGACGACGGCCAGGGCGCGCCGCCAGTCGGTGGGCATCTCCTTGAGCTGGTCCGCCACGGCGGTCTCCTTCGCTCGTCGGCACGTGTCCGGGCAGCGTACGTCGTGATTCTTCGCGACGCGCGGGAACCGGGCGGGCCGACGGTCCGACTACCTGATCCGGGCCCGCACGGGCGGGCTCGAGCGGATGTCGAGTTCTGGAGTGTTTGTGATGCGCCCTCGTGTGTGGTGCGGTGTGCTGGCCGCTGTGGCCCTGTCGGCGACGGCTTGTGGCGGTGGCGGCGGAGCCGCGAAGTCGGATGACGCGGGGGCGGCGTCCTCGGAGTCCTCGGCGCGCGCGGGCTTCCCGGTGAGCGTCTCCGACTGCATGGGGGCGAAGACGACGTTCGAGTCTGCACCGAAGAAGATCGTCACCAGCAACGCCGCGAGCCTGGAGCTGCTGATGTGGCTGGGCGCGGGCGACAAGCTGGCCGGCACGGGCTTCCCCCCGGGCAAGGGCGCGCTGCCGGGGCAGTTCGCCGACCGGGCGGCGCAGGTGCCGGTGCTGGGCAAGATGGGCATCCCCAAGGAGAAGCTGCTGAGCTCGGGCGCCGATCTGTATGTCGACGCGTTCTCCTCCATGAAGAACATGGGCAAGATGGGCGACGCCCCGACGGCCAAGGAGTTCGAGACCGCGGGCATCAAGCACGTCTTCCTGAAGTCGACGGCGTGCGCGGCGATGAGCAAGTCCCCGCGTACGGACCTCTCCGGCGTGGAGGCCGACATCCAGGACCTGGGCAGGATCACCGGCACCTCGCAGCGCGCCGGTGAACTGGTCGGCGACATGCGCAAGAAGACGGACGCCGTCCGCGACGCGCTCAAGGGCGTGCCCGAGGCGAAGCGGCCGACGTATTTCTTCTTCGACTTCGACGCCGGCACCAAGCAGCCGATGGCGGTGTGCAACCGGCAGGTCGCCAACGCGGTGATCACCCAGGCCGGCGGCCGGAACGTCTTCGCCGACTGCGACGGCGACTTCAAGCCGGTGGGCTGGGAGGACGTCGTCGCCAAGAACCCGGACTGGATCCAGCTCGGCGTCCGCAACCGCGGCAGTGACGAGGCGAACAAGAAGGCGTTCGACGAGGCCGCCGACTTCCTGCGCTCCTTCCCCGCGACCAAGGACCTCACCGCGGTCAAGGAGGGCCACTTCGTGCGCATCGGCTCGGAGCGGACCACGATCGGCGGGGTGCGCAGCGCCGACACCGTGCGGGAGATCGCGCACACGCTCCACCCGGACCTGGTGAAGTAGATGACGGCGCTCGCCACGGCCGCGGAAGCGGAGGCGGAGCGTGAGCCGGGCGCGCGGGCCGGGTGGGTCGGCGCGCTGCTGGGCGTGGCCCTGGTGGCCGCGCTGATCGCGTCCGTGTGCCTGGGCTCGTCCGACGTGCCGCTCGGTGAGGTGTGGTCCTCGGTGGCGCGCGGCATCAGCGGCGAGGAGCCGGTGCCGGGCACCCGGGACCTGATCGTGTGGCAGCTGCGGGTGCCGCGCGCGCTGCTGGCGGCCGTGGTGGGCGCGGGTCTGGGGCTGGTCGGCACGGCAGTCCAGGCGCTGGTACGCAACCCGCTCGCCGACCCCTATCTGCTGGGCATCTCCAGCGGGGCGTCGCTGGGCGCGGTCGCGGCGATCGTGCTGGGCGCGGGTGCGGGCGGGCTGCTCGGACTCGGGCTGTCCTCGGCGGCGTTCGTCGGGGCCCTGGCGTCCTTCACGCTGGTGTGGGCGATGGCCCGGCGCGACGGGGGGTTCTCGCCGCTGCGCCTGGTGCTCTCGGGGGTGGGCATCGGGCAGTTCCTGTCGGGTTTCACCCACTATCTGGTGTTGCAGGCCGGGGACGACCAGCAGACGCACGGGGTGCTGTTCTGGCTGATGGGCTCGCTCGGCGGGGCCCAGTGGTCCACGCTCGCGCTGCCCGTGGCGGCGGTGCTGCTGGGCCTGGTGGTGCTGCTGGCCAGGGCCCGGGCGCTCGACGCGATGCTGATGGGCGACGAGACGGCGGCCGGGCTGGGTGTGGACGTGGCCCGGCTGCGGCGTGAGCTGTTCGTGGTCACGAGCGTGCTCACCGGTGTGCTGGTGTCGGTGTCCGGGGCGATCGGCTTCGTGGGGCTGATGGTGCCGCACGTCTGCCGGATGGTGGTGGGCGGCGCCCACCGCCGGCTGCTGCCGGTGGCCGGGCTGTTCGGCGCCGTGCTCCTGGTGGTGGTCGACCTCGTGGCGCGTACGGCCCTGCCGGATCAGGAGCTGCCGGTGGGCGTGGTCACCGCGCTGATCGGGGCGCCGACGCTGCTGTATCTGCTGGACCGACGGCTGGAGAGGGGGTAGCGGCATGCGTGTCGCCATCGAGGGACTCGAAGTGGCCCTGTCCGGACGGACGGTGGTCTCCGGGGTGGACCTGCTCGCGGAGGACGGCGAGATCGCCGGGCTGATCGGCCCGAACGGCAGCGGCAAGTCGACCCTGCTGCGGACCGTCTACCGCTATCTGCGGCCGCACGCCGGGCGGGTGCTGCTCGGCGGTACGGACATCCGGTCGCTGACCCCGGCCGCGTCGGCCCGGCTGGTGGCCGCCCTGCCGCAGGAGCGCGGCAGCGACTTCGAACTGTCGGTCCGCGCGGTCGTGGCGATGGGCCGCACCCCGTACAAGCGGGCGTTCGCGGGCGAGGACCGCGCCGACGCGGACCTGGTCACGGCGGCCCTGGAGCAGGTGGGCATGGCCGGTGCGGGCGGGCGCCGCTTCTCGGCCCTGTCCGGTGGCGAGCGCCAGCGGGTGCTGCTGGCACGGGCGCTCGCGCAGGACCCGAAGGTGCTCGTCCTCGACGAGCCGACCAACCACCTCGACGTGCAGCACCAGGTGGAACTGCTGGCCCTGCTGCGCGCGCAGCGCCGTACGACGCTGCTGTCCTTGCACGACCTCAATGCGGCGGCGTCCCTGTGCGACCGGTTGCATGTGCTGCACGAGGGCTCCCTCGTGGCATCGGGCACCCCTCGCGAGGTCCTGACGCCGGAGCTTCTTGCGGAGGTGTTCGGCGTACGGGTGGCGGTGGTGGACCACCCGCTGACGGGCGACCCGCTGATCGCCTTCGACCACCGGGCCATGTGACGGCGCGGCTTCGGGGTCTGGGGCGAAGCCCCGGTTACTGGCGCCTGGAGCCCTTCCCCGTGAGCATGCTGGACGTGGACCATGTGCACTCCCCTCGCGAGGGGAGTGCGCCCCTCGGGAAGGCGCTTCCCCGGGGGTGCAGTCGGCGGTTGGAGGCTACTCGTCGGGCTTATCGTCGTCGATCGCCACCGCGCCCTCCGCCTTTTCCTGTACTGCGTCGACCTGGTCGGCGAACTTGCCACCTGTCTTCTCGTTGACCTCTTCCTCAACGGCGTCGGAAGTGTCCTTGGACTTGTCCTTGAAGATGTCGAAGATCCCCATTGCGGTCTCCTCCTGGGTGCCGGTGGGCGGGGCCACGCCGAAAGAGCCCCTGGTTTCAGCATGCGCGCGGTCGGCACGGCGGGTATGCGGGGCGTGGGATGGATTGGTCCGAACGGGTGACGGCCGCGCCCTGCCCGAGGACGGACCCCGCCTCGGGACGCATCCACCGTGGACGCGGGCCATGCGAGGCCCCTCGCGACGGGAGGGACCGCTCCTACCAGCCCGATCAGGCTACGGGGGCGGTAGGGGGCACGGGGTGCAGGCGTTCAGCCCAACGCATTGCCTGGTTCCGGCAGACAGACGCAGAGATTTCCCAGGGCTCCTACGTAGATGTAGTCATAACCGCGTTCCTTGCACACTTCAGCGCAGGTCCGTGCGCTTGCCGGGGTTGCGGTGGCGACTGTGCGGCCGAGGATGCAGGCGGTTCCGACGATTGCGGCGACCAATCGGCGCACGTCAACTCCTCTTTGGATCAGGGTTGTCAGGGGTTGACTCGGCGGCTGGTTCGAGTCGCCGCATGACTGCCCGGCGCCACGTAGGAACATGCACTAGCCACCCGAACGTGGCTGGTGAAACGATCCCCCCGCTTCTTCGGAGACCCCCCATGCCTCGTAAGCCCCAGTTCCCGTCACCCCTCACCAGAGGGACGGGAACTGGGGCATTCTGCGTTTAGGTGCCATCGACCCGAAGATGCGCTACGCGGTCCGCACCGTGAACGTGTCGCCCCGGACGGCGGAGACGAACGAGGACCAGGCGCCGGACGGGAGCATGAGCGCGGGGTTCTGCGGGGTCTTGCTGTCACGGACGGGGACGACGCCGGAAGCTGCGAACCCGGGGGCCCATTCGACGCATTCGCCGCCGTTGCCCTCGCTGAAACTCGACTTCACCCATATCGCGTTGGGGAACTCGCGGGTGGTACTCATGGGTGTACGCCTCCATTGTGTGCCGGATGAGGGAAAGAGATTCGTGACGTGACAGAGCGTCGGCACGCAGTCGTTCGTACGCTGCCCGCGCATCGGAGACCGCTTCCGCCGAGTCGTCCACCTGCCCTCTCGTATAGGTCTCCGTGTACAGAACTTCGCTGCTGTCCTGCCGTGTGAGCACAATAAAGGGCGTCCCTCGGGCCGGAGTGCCCGCATCGGTGGGGAACACCTGAAGGTCGATACGCGGAGACCCCGTGACCGCTATGAGGTGCGCCAACTGGCCCCGCATGACCTCTGCGCCTCCCACGCCGGACCACAGGACCGACTCATGGAGGATCACCCACAGGGATGGCGGGTTGAGACTGTCGAACAGCTCCCGACGCCGCATGCGCCGTTCTACGAGCTTTTTGATCTGAGCCGTAGTCTCCTCTGGGTGGGCGGCCCGATAGACAGCCTCGGCGTACTCCGGCGTTTGCAGTATTCCCATCACGAAGAGACTTGAGTAACCGCAGATGGCTGTAGCTTCGCGTTCAAGCTCCAGGTACGGGATGAACCAAACAGGGTTGCCCGCGTCGGCCGCTCGCTGACGCATCCGCGCGTAGACGCCGCGTGCGCCAAACACTCTGTCGCACTGTTCCGCGAACTGCGGGCTGGCCAGCTGTTGCCCTGTCTCGACCTTGCTGACGTACGGCTGCCCGCAGAGCAGCTTGGCGGCAAGTTGCTGTTGCGACCAGCTCTCTGCCTCTCGGGCGTACTTGATCTCCTTGCCGAACTCCTTCGCCGGAGACTCCGAATCATCGCTCATGCGTTCAACTCCCGTTATTCCAAAGCTGTTTGGCATGGCCAGGGCCCTGGTCAGCGTAGCGATGCCGGTGGAACCTGAGCTTCACGGTTGATGCCCGCTCCCCATGAGCGGGACACACGGAGGCTCGAACACGATGACGGAGACGACGGGTGCGGCGCGGTGGACCGGCTACCGGTCCGGCGCCCTGCTGGTGGACAGGACCGCCGATCGGCTGGGCGTGTCCCACGCGTTCGACGGCGAGAAGTACACACTCGCAGGGGTCGGAAGCTCCGAGAGGTGGACGGCGCCGGCGAGGGCCGTCCACCTGGCCACCGACGAGGAGCGCCGCACCCTCGGACTCGGCCCCCGGAGCATGGACTGATGCCCACGCCCGCGATCTCCCTCCCACTCTCCGGTGGGCACTGGATGGTCACGCCCACCCCTTCCACCCCGCTCCCTGCTGAGAAGTGCGTGGGATGTGACGAGGTGATCGCTGGCTTCGCGTTGGCTCAGGCGACGGGCGACGAGTTCGGCATCACCCGTCCGGCCGTCGCTGGTCACGACACCGGCCGGACGGGCGCGGGATGATGCCGTCAAGTCGCCGACCAGCGGCGCGAATTGCGGTTGCCGCCACTCCCGGGCTGACACAGTGAGGACCATGAACAACGGTAACGGAACGTGGCCCGACGCCTATCGATCCGGCGGGCCGCAAAAACCCCCTGTGAAGTGCGTCAAGTGCCAGAACCCCGACAAGGTCATCACCACAAAGGCCATGAACCCGCGCACTGGCGAAGAGGAGTGGCGGCTCACATGCCTGGGCTGTCGGGTTGCCTGGCCGATGGACCAGCACGGAGGGGAACCCGACGAGTACATGTAATCGCATGGAGGGATCATGAACGGTCGACAGTTCCGCAATGCATTCCGGTGGCTCCCGATCCTGGCGAACACCAATTGCCCGAGCTGCCATAGCCCGCTCGTGTGGACACCCGACGGCCGTAAGTTCATCTGCCAGAGCTGCGGCAACGAGTGGACGTAACGAAGTGAGTGGACGACACCGGCCGCAGTCCGGCTGACCGACATAGCCCGTAGACCGCCCCGCCCGTGCGCTTCCCCGAGGCGTGCGGGCGGGATTCCTTTGACTGGGCGGGTCCCGATCACCCCTTCGGAAGCGCGGGCAAAGTCCGCGTCTACCGAGCCTGATCGCCCGCGTCGTTCCGGGGCTGCTGCCCGCCCACGGGCGCCACAGCGGCACATGACCTGCCCCGGCACAAACCCCCCGCAGACCCCGACCTCGCACGTGATCTGTGGGCCCCGGAAGCGCATCCCGCCGCACGTTCTCGCCCGGACCATGCCCATCCCCGAGGGAACCCGGCCACTCGTCCCCTTGTTCATACAGGAGTGGATCAAGCAGGAGGAGGAACGCGAGGGGCAAAGGGAACGGTGTCCGGCAGCCGTCGCGGCGAGCACGGGCTACGACTACCCGAACCCCGAGACGTTCGACCGGGTCCGCGCGGCGGTGAGCGCATGAGCGCCACCCCGAGCACGCAGCCGACTTCGGCCCCCACCCGGACGACGTGATCCGGAACCGCTGAAGCACCCCGCCCTGCCCGGTCGCCGGGCGGAGCCTCATCCGCAGAACACCCCGTTACGAGCTTCGGGAAGGGGCGGGGCCGGGGAAGAATCCGCGCTCAGGCCGCCACTTCGAAATGGCTCGGCCGACCGTCCCGCAACACGAGCCGCCCCAACCGCTCCGCATCCACCCGATGCATCAGCCGAGCCTCTCCCCCCGCACCCCGAAGCACCGTCGTATGCCAAGGCGTCGCCCACGCATCCGCGGAGTCGAGCAACCGGATGCCGAACTTCTCGGCGCCCGCGGGCCGCGGGTGGATGGACAGCCGCACCGCCCGCGGATGGCAGTCGGCGACGAGGTCGCCCCACGCCCGGCTCCGCGCGATGACCCCGTACGCCCGCCGCTTGCACTCGCGCTGGAGCGCGGAGTTGGTGCCGGTGAAGTCCGGCGTGTCCTCGAAGAGGAAGCGGGTGATGCCGCGGTAGAGGCGGACGGTCTCCTCGTCACCGGCCCGGACCTGCGCGCGCAGCGCGTCGGGCGAGGGGGCGTAGGCGGTGGTGACCAGCTCGCGCTTGGTGTCGTGGTCCAGGTCCCCGTGCACGTCGCGGAGGTCGAAGGTGTCGAGGTGGCGCAGCCGCTCCCGGCCGATCAGGGCGCGCAGTTCGTCGCCGTAGGCGTCGATGTGGGGGTCGGGGACCCGGATGAGGTCGCCGAAGATGTGGCCGTCGGAGCAGATGACGATGCGGGCCCCGGGCGCGTATATCTCGCCGATGCGGGCGCACAGCCGGTCGAGGAAGCGCAGCGAGAGCCGCTCGCCCTCGTCGGGGAGGTGGCCGAGGACCTTGGCCGGGTTCGGGGACTTGCAGGGGAAGCCGGGGAGGGTGAAGACGATCGTCTCGCCCGCCTCCGTGAACTGCCGTATCTGTCCCAGCTGTGCCGGATGGTCACCGGGTTCCGAGGGGGCCGCGTCCGTGGTGCGGTGGTAGGGCAGGAGGAGGCCCAGCACGCGGGCCTCGACGGAGGTCTGGGTCAGGGTTGCTGCGTAGGACATGCGTCGGTCATCCACGATAGGGGCAGGCGGGCCGGTCGAAGGCGACGGGCAGTTCGCCCACGCCCCGGCCGAGGACGGCGGGGATCCAGGGGAGCTCCTCGTCGGGGACGGCGAGGCGCAGGCCCGGCAGGCGGGCGGTCAAGGTACCGAGGGCGACCTGGAGTTCGACGCGGGCCAGGGCGGCGCCGGGGCAGAAGTGGCTGCCGTGCCCGAAGGCCATGTGCGGGCCCTGCGCCCGGTCGAGGTCGAGGGTGTCGGGTTCGGGGAAGCGCTCGGGGTCGCGGTTGGCGGCGCAGAGGGAGACGATGACGGAGTCACCGGCCGGTACGCGCGTGCCGTGCAGGTCGGCGTCCTCGGCGAGGAAGCGCCAGGTCGTCAGCTCGAAGGCGCTGTCGAGGCGCAGGAGTTCCTCCACCGCGGCGGGCAGCAGCGCGGGCTCGGCGCGCAGCCGCTCCAGTACGGCTTCTCGACGGGGGTCCCGCAGCAGTGCCACGACGGCGGTGGTGATCTGGTTGGTGACGGGCTCCTGGCCGGCCACCAGCAGCTGGAAGATCATGGAGTCCAGCTCCTCCTGGGTCAGCTCGCCCTCGTCGCGGGCGGTGACCAGGCGGGAGAGCAGCCCGTCGCCTGGTGCGGCGCGCCGGTCGGCGACCACCTCGGCGATGTAGCCCTGGAGTTCGTGCAGCCGTGCCTCGTAGGCGGGGCGGCCCGGGTCGGTGGGGCCGACGGGGGCGACGACCTTGCCCCAGTCGCGCCGGAAGCGGTCGGCGAGGTACGGCGGCAGGCCGATGACCTCGGCGAGCACCTGGAAGGGAAACCGCGCGGCGAAGCAGCTGACGAGGTCCGCGGACCCGGCGTCGGCGGGCATGGCGTCCACGAGCGCGTCGGCCATCTCCTGGAAGCGGGGGCGCAGCTCCTCGACGCGGCGCGTCGCGAAGGCGTCGGTGATCAGGCGGCGCATCGCGGTGTGCTTGGGCGCGTCCTGGTGGAGGAGGTGGACCTGGAGCTGGGAGTGCTGCGGCTCGGGCATGATCGAGGCGTGTTCGCGCCAGCGGTCGTTGCCGAGCGCGTGATTCTTGCCCAGCCGGGGGTCGGCGAGGGTCCGCTGGGCGGCGGCGTGGCCGGTGACCAGCCAGGCGGTGACCCCGCTGGGGAAGCTCACCCGGTGGATGGGCCCGGCCGCGCGCATGCGCTCGTACAGCGGGTACGGGTCCCGCTTGTATTCGGGTCCGTAGAGGCGGATCGGGTCGGGCAGCGACACGGTGGAGGTCTCCTCGCGAAGTCGTGGACCCCAAGGAAGTCGGACGGGCCGCGCGGTGAGTTCCCGTCCGTTCGAAGGCGGCTCACGGACCGTGGCGGGCGATTCCTGGGTAGTCGGCCGGGAAGGCCCGCTGGTTCCCGTTCGCGAAAGGGACAATCCTCACGCGCCGTGAGCCCGTCGCGGGCGGCCGAACGCGGCGCGCGGCGTGCCACGATGCGGCGATGACCGCTCGTCGACTTCTCAGTCCGTACGGATCCCTGACCGGCTTCGTCCTGCTGCTGGCCGCCCTCTTCGGTGTCGCGTACGCCGTCGGATCGGCCGCCGGACCCGCGGCCCCCGGCATACACCGCACCGGCGGTGGCTCCGGCGGCGGCTCGGGTTCCGGCGGTGGTGGCATGGGCGGGATGGACGGCATGCACGACATGGGTGCCCCTGTGGGCCCGGTGGTGGTCCGATGAGCACCGCGAACACCACGAGCACCGTGACCGCCGACGCCGCGACCGAGATCGTCGTCGGCGGGATGACCTGCGCGGCGTGCGTGGCGCGGGTGGAGAAGAAGCTCGGGCGGCTCGAGGGCGTGAGTGCCACCGTCAACCTGGCCACCGGCCGGGCCCGGGTCAGCCACCCCGCCGCGGTGACCGCGGCGGAGCTGATGGCCGTGGTGGAGGGCGCGGGCTTCACGGCGTCGCTGCCGGAGCCCGAGCGCCCCGAGGAGCCCGCCGACGGCGCGGCCGCGGCCTCCGCGATGACCCGGCTGGTCGTCACGGCCCTGCTGTCCGTGCCCGTCCTGGTGCTGTCCATGGCTCCGGGGCTGCAGTTCCGCAACTGGCAGTGGCTGTGCTTCGCGCTGGCGACCCCGGTCGCCGTGTGGGGCGCGTGGCCGTTCCACGAGAAGGCGCTGCGCGGCCTGCGGCACGCCACCGCGACCATGGACACCCTCGTCTCGCTCGGCGTGCTGGCCTCCTATTCCTGGTCGGCGTACGCGCTGTTCCTCGGCGGTGCGGGCGATCCGGACATGCGGATGCCGTTCACGCTGGTGCCGTCCATGGGCGGCGGCACGGCGGACGTCTATCTCGAAGCGGTGGTCGGCGTACCGCTGTTCGTGCTGGTCGGCCGACTGCTGGAGGCGCGGGCCCGGCACGGCACGGGGTCGGCGCTGCGGGCGCTGGCCTCGCTCGCGGCGAAGGACGTCGTCGTGCGGGCCGCCGACGGCGCCGAGCGCCGGGTGCCGATCGGACAGCTGCGGGTCGGCGACCACTTCGTCGTACGCCCCGGTGAGCGCGTGGCCACCGACGGCGTGGTGGTCTCGGGCAGCTCCGCGCTGGACCTGTCGCTGGTGACGGGCGAGAGCGCCCCGGTCGAGGCCGGTCCCGGCACGGCCGTGGTCGGCGGTGCCGTCAACTCCGGCGGTCTGCTGGAGGTGCGGGCCGGGGCGGTCGGCGCGGACACCCAACTGGCCCGGATCGCACGCCTGGTGGAGGACGCGCAGGCGGGCAAGGCCCGGGTGCAGCGCGTCGCCGACGCGGTGGCGGGTGTCTTCGTCCCGGCGGTGCTGGCCGTCGCCGTCACCGTGCTCGGCTTCTGGCTGGGCGCGGGCGCGCCACCGCAGTCGGCGGTCACGGCCGCCGTCGCGGTGCTCGTGGTGGCCTGCCCGTGCGCGCTCGGCCTGGCCACGCCCACCGCCCTGCTCGCCGCCACGGGCCGGGGCGCGGGTCTCGGCATCCTGGTGGCGGGGCCGCAGGCGCTGGAGGGGCTGCGCCGGGTGGACACCGTCGTGCTCGACAAGACGGGCACGCTGACGACCGGTTCGATGACGGTCACCGGGGTGACGGCCCGCGCGGACGGGCTCGGCAAGGACGAGGCGCTGCGGCTGGCCGCGGCGGTCGAGCGGGGCTCGGAGCACCCGGTGGGCCGGGCGGTGTGCGCGTACGTGACGGACGCCGCTCCCCTGCCGGACGTCACGGAGTTCACCGCGACGCCGGGCCGGGGCGTCTCGGGGCGGGTCGGGGACCGGCTCGTGGAGGTCGTGCGCCCGGAGGACGGCGCAGCGCCGCGGAAGGGGCAGAAGCCGCGCAAGGGCGGGCTGCCGGAATCACTGGCCTCGGCCGTGCGCGCGGCGGAGCGGGACGGCCGGACCGTGGTGCTGGTGCGGGTGGACGGCACGTCCGAGGCGGTGCTCGCCCTCGGCGACTCCGTGCGCTCCGGTTCGTACCGCGCGGTCGACCACCTCAAGCGGCTCGGCCTGCGGCCGGTGCTGGCCACGGGCGACAGCGAGGGCGCCGCGCGGGCGGTCGCCGAGGAGCTCGGCATCACCGAGGTCCACGCGCGCGCCACGCCCGAGGACAAGGCCGAGCTCGTCCGTGAACTGCGCGCCCAGGGGCGCCGGGTCGCGGTCATCGGGGACGGCGTCAACGACACCGCGGCGCTGGCCGGCGCGGACCTGGGCATCGCGATGGGCAGCGGTACGGACGCGGCGATCGGCGCGGCGGACGTGACGCTGGTCCGCGAGGACATGGGGGTGCTGGCGGACGCGGTCCGCCTGGCCCGCCGCACGTCGACGACGGTCCGCGCGAACCTGGTCTGGGCGTTCGGCTACAACCTGGTCACCGTCCCGCTCGCCGCGGTCGGCCTGCTGAGCCCGATGCTCGCGGCGGCGGCGATGTCGGTCAGCTCGGTGCTGGTGGTGGCGAACAGCCTCCGCCTGCGCGGCTGGCAGCCGGTGCCCGCGCGGGCGGCGGGCCGCGGCGGGGCCCGGTCGCACGCGCCCGCACAGCGCCGCACGGCGGGCCGGGCCCGTCCGGCGACCGAGGACAACACCGTCGAGACACGAGGTGACGCGTGAAGACGCAGCTTCCCGGCCGGGCCGCCAGGCCGGTCGTCGCCACTGCCCGTGCGGCTCTCGTGCCCGTGCTCGCCTGCGCGGTGGCGCTCGGCGGGCTGTGCGCGTGGACCGCCTCCGGCGCCGCGGGCCGGCCCGCGGCCATCGAGGTCGAGGACCCCCGCGTCCTGCTCCCCTTCGGCACGGACGACACCGCAGCGTTCTTCCGGCTCCGCAACGACGGGGACGTCGACGACGAGCTCGTCGGCGTCGACGCCCCGACCGCGGGCCGCGCGATGCTCAGCCGCACCGTGGTCGAGAACGGGGCGGGCTCCATGCGGATGGTCCCGTCCGCGCCCGTCCCCGCGGGCGGCACCCTGGAGATGTCGCCGCACGGCCTGGACGTCATGGTGTCGTCCCCGCCCCGGCTGCGCCTCGGCGACCGGCTCCCCCTCACCCTGCGCTTCCGCGAGAGCGGCCCGGTGAAGGTCGAGGCCGTCGTGGTCCGCCCGGGAAGCCGGCCGTAGGGACCCGGAAGAACGGGCCCTGTTCCTCCCGCACCCGAGGGTGCGGGAGGAACAGGGCCCGTCGTATGTCCGGCTATGCCGCGACCGGCACCCGTACGGCTTCCCGCTCGGCCGTCTCCAGCTGGCAGATCAGTGCCTCACGGGCGCGCGCCACGCGGGAGCGCACCGTGCCGACCGGGCAGCCCGCGACGACCGCGGCCTCGGCGTACGGCAGACCCAGCAGCTGGGTCAGGACGAACGCCTCGCGCCGCTCGTACGGCAGGCGGTCGAGGAGCTGCGAGAGGGCGACGCCCTCGTCGAAGCCGGGCAGCTCCGCGGACTGGGTCCGCTCGGCGGCCGACTGCCAGTCGTCCGTGTCGGACAGCCGGGGCCGGGCCGCGTTGAAGCGGAGCCGGTCCACGACCGTGCGGCGGGCGATGGTCAGCAGCCAGGTGCGCGCCGAGGAGCGCCCCTCGAAGCGCGGCAGCGAGCGCAGGGCCCGCAGATACGTCTCCTGGACGAGGTCGTCCGCGCCCTGCGGGTCGTTGCTGAGCCGCGCAACGTACCGCCGTACGTCGCTCTGGGTGGCGCGGATGAAGCGCTCCACGGCGTCGGCGTCGCCGCCGCGGGCCGCGAGTGCCCAGGTGGTCACCGCCTCGTCGTCACGCACGGCGGCCCCCCGCGCGGGGGGTGGTGCGCGGGGCTCCGGCGGCGCCGGGGACGATGGCGGGGTGCACTGCGTCGAGTTCCGTACCGCCCTGTCCGCCCGCGTCGACGGCGAGGAGCTGCCACCGGAGGTCTCCGGCCCGGCGCTCGACGCGCATCTGCGGGAGTGCGCCGAGTGCCGGCACTGGGGTGAGCGGGCCCGCCGGCTGAGGCTTCTGGCGGCGGGCCTCGGCAACGGGACCGGAATCTGACGCGCTACGGACGGCCGTACGGCATGTGCCGACGGCGGGGGGAACGTGCGCTCGTGGCACGTCCCGTGTACGGGCAGGGGTCATCGCCCTGGGTCCTTCCTGGAATCCGGGCGCCCTTGAGTGCGGGACCGCCCGGTGACGTGGTTCGGCGCGAGGTGTCGCCGTCAGCCGAAGGCGACGGCGACGGCGACGCGGGCCGGTGGACCACGTGTGGCCAGGACATGGGCGTAGAGCAGCTGCCGCAGCCGCTGCGCGGCGCGCGTCCGGTCGGCGCGGATGCGCGGCGGGACAAAAGGCGTGGGTACGTCCCGGAAGAGGACGAGCAGCGGGGCGAAGAGCCGGGTGCGCAGGGTGCGGGCGAGCCGGAAGGCGGCCTGTTCGCCGCCGGAGAGCCAGATCCCGCAGACGACCGCGACCAGGACGTGCGCGGACCACATGCCGAGGGCGCCGTGACCGGCGTGCATGGCCATGGAGTGACCGGACATGGCGTCCATGCCACCGCCCATGCCGGTCATGTCATGACCCATGGGCATACCGGCCATGCCAGCCATTCCGCCCATGTCACTCATGGACCCGGCCATGTCGTGCCCCATGGGCATGCCGGGGTCCGTCCCCGGCACGCCCGTCGGCAGCCCGGCGCGTGCCGCCGCGGCCGCACGTGCCGTGTTGACCACGACGTTCTGGGAGAGGGCGAAGAAGAAGTGCAGTCCGGTCTGCGCCCCGACGGTGGCGAGCGTGATCAGCAGCGGACCGCGTTCGCGCCCCGCCATGAACCAGGCACCGCTGCCCGTCGTGCACAGCGCGACCGCGACGGCCCACCACGGGACGGTCGTCCCGGACATGACCGCGTGTCCCAGGGCAGCGAGCAGCACACAGACCGCTGCGAACACCGCGGCTCGCAGCGCTCGCGGTCCCTGGTGCGCCTGCCCTGCTCTCATGACGTGCACATCGTTGCACCCGCGCCGCGCGGCCCGACGGCGGGGGGCGCCTTGACGCCCGCACGACCCCCCGCTCGGGCGCATGGGTCCGCCCCGTACCGTCCGCCCGGCGGTACGAGGCGGTGGGCCGTCGACTCGGGGGAAGGGCCGACGGCCCGGGTCCCGTCGCTCCAGTGGGACTCGCGACTTCGAGTCAACCGTGCGGCGGGGGCGCCGGGAAGCGTGTGCGGGGGCCGGGCACGGGTGCGCCGCGCACACCCCGTGTGAATCGTCAGCCTCCGCTCGGCTGCCGCCCCGCGGGCGAGGCGTCCTTGCCCGCGTTGCCCGCGTCGCCCCCGCCGCCCCGGCCGGGCAGCCAGGCGGCGCTGGACTGGTCCCCGAAGCGGCTGCCTATCGCCCCCTTGATCACGGAGAGCGCGGCGGGCAGGGCGGCGATGGCGGCCGCCTTGAGCGCGGAGACGCTGGTGAGATCGAAGCCGTCGGCGATGAGGAGACCGAGGAAGGTGGTGACGTAGGCGGCGAGGGTGCGCTCGAGGATGTCGATGAGGACTTTTTTGGACAGGGCAGTCATGGCCTTCTCGTGTCTCTTCCGTTCGCGTCGGATGGCTCGGGATGCAGCGTGGTGGGTGGGTGGCCCGTACCGCAAGGCCTGACGGTCCGTGAGGCGCCGACGGGGGTGTATGTACGGAACGTCCCCCGGGGCGGGCCGCGGAACACGGCCTGCGGAGCCCTGTCCGGGCGCCGCCCCCTGTGGGATGCTGCCCACTTTGCGGGGGCGCCAAGGGCTGGGAGGGTCCGCATGGTCAACCCATGGCTGGCACTGGTGTCCGGCGACGACCCCGCGGAGCGGTGCCGCACGGTCCGCGGCGCCCACGCGGCCTTCGTGGCCGGGGGCCCGGCCGGTCCCCACGTACGCGCCGTGGTCGCCGATTCCTGGCGGCGCTCGGCGACGGCCCTGCCCGCGCCCGAGTTCCTCGCGCCGGTCGAGATGACCGGCGCCGAGCTGGAGGGCTACCGCCGGACGCACCCGCTGGCCGCCGCGCTCCCCCTCTTCCGCGAGCTGCTCGGCTCCATCGCCGCCGACGGCGCGCACCTGTTCTCGGTCTGCGACGCGGCGGGCCGGCTGCTGTGGGTGGAGGGGCACGCGGGTCTGCGGCGGGGGGCGGAGCGCATGAACTTCGTCCCCGGCGCCCGCTGGGACGAGAGCCACGCGGGCACCAACGCACCCGGCACCGCCCTGGCCCTGGACCACGCCGTCCAGATCTTCGCCACCGAGCACTACAACCGCCTGGTCCAGCCGTGGACCTGCGCCGCCGCCCCCGTCCACGACCCGCGCACCGGGCGGCTGCTGGGCGCGGTGGACATCACCGGCGGCGACCGGCTGGCGACGCCCCAGAGCCTGGCGCTGGTCCAGGCGACGGCGCGCGCGGCCGAGGCGCAGCTGGCCGCGCCGGAGCCCGCGCCCGGCTGCGTCCTGTCGGTGCTCGGCCGGGACGAGGCGCTGCTGGTCGTGGACGGGCGGCGGTTACGCCTGGGCCGACGGCACAGCGAGATCCTCGCCCTGCTGGCCGGCCACCCCGACGGGCTGACCGGCGAGCAGCTCGCGACGGCGCTGTACGGCGACCGCCCGGTGCCGTCCGTGACCCTGCGCGCCGAGCTGTCCCGGCTGCGGAGGCTGGTCGGCCCGCTGCTCGCGTCGCGCCCTTACCGGCTGCGCGGAGAAGTCGACACGGACTTCGACCGCCTGGAACGGGAACTGGCCGCGGGCGGTCTGCGCGCCGCCCTGCGCGCCTACGACGGCCCCCTGCTCCCGATGTCGGAGGCGCCCGGCGTGTGCCGGATGCGACGCCTCCTGGAGACCCGGCTGCGCAGAGCGGTGCTGAGCGGCGGCGACAGCGCGGCGCTCCAGCTGTGGGCCGACACCCCGTGGGGCGAGGAGGACCTCGAGGTGTGGGAGCGGCTGCTGGCCGCGCTGCCGATGAGCGCGCCGCAGCGGCGGTCGGTGGCGGCGGAGGCGCGGAGGCTGCGCGAGGCGTACGCGCCGACGGGTGCGGCGGCGGGTGTGGCGGCGTACGGGGCGCGGGGCGGGGCGGCCCGCCGGGCGCCGCGCGGGGCAACGTTCGCGCAACCTGCGCGGGACTAGCTTCCTCCCGGCCGCACGGCAACCCCGCCGTACCGCCCCAGGCGCACTCCCGCGCCCCCTCACTCCCGCACTCCCGACGGAAGGCCGTCCCCATGGCTCGCTACGCCGACCCCGGCTCCCCCGACGCGATCGTCTCCTACCGCCCGCGGTACGACCACTGGATCGGGGGCGAGTACGTACCGCCCAAGCAGGGCCTGTACTTCGAGAACCCCACCCCCGTGAACGGCCGGCCGTTCACCGAGATCGCCCGCGGCACCGCCGAGGACGTCGAGCGCGCGCTGGACGCCGCCCACGCCGCCGCCCCGGCCTGGGGCCGCACCTCACCGGCCGACCGCGCGCTGGTCCTCCACCGCATCGCCGACCGCATGGAGCAGCACCTGGAGGAGCTCGCGGTCGCCGAGTCCTGGGAGAACGGCAAGCCCGTCCGCGAGACCCTCGCCGCCGACATCCCGCTCGCCATCGACCACTTCCGCTACTTCGCGGGCGCGATCCGGGCGCAGGAGGGCGGTCTCTCCGAGATCGACGACGACACCGTCGCCTACCACTTCCACGAGCCCCTCGGCGTGGTCGCCCAGATCATCCCCTGGAACTTCCCCATCCTCATGGCCACGTGGAAGCTCGCCCCGGCGCTGGCGGCGGGCAACACGGTCGTCCTCAAGCCGGCCGAGCAGACCCCCGCGTCGATCCACGTGTGGCTGGACCTCGTCGCCGACCTGCTGCCGCCCGGCGTCGTCAACATCGTCAACGGCTTCGGTGTGGAGGCCGGCAAGCCGCTGGCGTCCAGCCCGCGCGTCGCCAAGATCGCCTTCACCGGCGAGACGACGACGGGCCGCCTGATCATGCAGTACGCCTCCGAGAACCTGAAGCCGGTGACCCTCGAACTCGGCGGCAAGAGCCCGAACATCTTTTTCGACGACGTCTCCGCGGCCGACGACGACTTCCTCGACAAGGCGCTCGAAGGCTTCACGATGTTCGCCCTCAACCAGGGCGAGGTCTGCACCTGTCCGTCCCGCGCCCTGATCCAGCGGGGCCACTACGCCGCCTTCATGGAGGCGGCCGTCGCCCGCACCGAACGCATCGTCGCGGGCCACCCGCTGGACACCACCACCATGATCGGCGCCCAGGCGTCCAACGACCAGCTGGAGAAGATCCTCTCCTACCTCGACATCGGCCGCCAGGAGGGCGCCCGCGTCCTCACCGGCGGCACCCGCGCCGAACTCGGCGGCGAACTCGAAGGCGGCTACTACGTCCGCCCCACCATCTTCGAGGGCGACAACCGCATGCGCGTCTTCCAGGAGGAGATCTTCGGCCCGGTCGTGGCGGTGACGTCCTTCACCGACTTCGACGACGCGATGACGATCGCCAACGACACCCTCTACGGCCTCGGCGCGGGCGTCTGGACCCGCAACGGCACCACGGCCTACCGCGCGGGCCGCACGATCCAGGCGGGCCGGGTCTGGACCAACTGCTACCACGCCTACCCGGCGCACGCCGCCTTCGGCGGCTACAAGCAGTCGGGAATCGGCAGGGAGACGCACAGGATGATGCTGGACCACTATCAGCAGACCAAAAATCTCCTGGTGAGCTACTCGCCGAAGAAGCTCGGCTTCTTCTAGAGCCGGAAGTGGGCGGCGGTGCGCCTGTACGACGCCCATGTGGTCACCGACCGGCTCCGAACGGACTCCACGAAGAGCGGCCGTCTCCGGTGATTCGGTTCTCCAATCGGAAAGGGCTCACCAGTCGAGCCGCCAACAGGCTTCGGGAGCCCCTTTCCCTCCCTGCCCGCCCGGTTTACCCCCTTACTGCTCGGCGACAGCCGACGCCCGCGCGAGCATGAACAGCGCCCCTCTGAGTTGGCGTCAACAGCCCCTGCTCCACTAGGATTTCCGCACGTACCGGCAAAAGGAGGGGCGCCATCCATGGGCACCAAATTCATTGAGGTAGACGAATCCCACAAGGGTCAGCCCGGCGTGGAAGAAGGGGTGAAGACGATCGAGGTCGGTGATCAGACGATCACGACGCCGATTTTCGTGCAGCGGATCGACTTCGACGACCTCGCCCCCGAGGTGACCGACAATCTGACCACGGTCAGGTTCGCCGTAACGGTGGCCGAGGAAATGGAGGACCTGACGGGGGAGGTGGACGAGGACGGTTCCCCGGTGACGGAAATCAAGGAAATCCAGGTGCCCAAGTGGCTCGAAATCGACCTGGGGTCCGAATCCCTTAAGCAGTACGAGGAGGTAATGGCGCCCTTCTTCGCCGCCGCCCGCGAAACCGAGGCGCCGACCGTGCCCGCGCCCCGCAAGCGCCGGAAGAAGTGATCCCGTGCTCCTCTCCTGTCACCAGGAGAGGAGCTCCGTTGCCCGAGGCGGCGCATACGTCGTGCCGTGACCACCATGGGACGAACAGCCGCTGTCACGCGAGTGCGTAAGCCTCGAGGCGGCGCAGCGCTTCGGAGGACGGCGATCCCTCGGCCGCGGTGTACACGACGATCTTCTCCTCGGGGGAGTCCGTGAGTTGGAGCAGCTCCCAGGAAAGGTGCAGGGTGGTTCCGAGAGCGGGGCAGGCCAGCCTGGACGGGGTCTGCGTGCCGGCGAAGGCGAATTGCTCGGTCCACAGGCGCCGGAAGTCGGGGCTGTCGGCCATCAGTTGGCGCAGGTATGCCGAGAGCTCGGCATCGTGCGGGCGTCTGGCGTTTTCCGTGCGCAGGTAGGCCACGATCTCCCGTGTCAGACCATCCCAGTTGAGATACAGCGAGCGGGCGCGCGGATGTGTGAAGACCAGCCGGCCGAGAGACCGGTCGCGCGGCGGAATCCGGGCGAAGTCGAAGAACACGAGTGTGGCGAGCCGATTCCACGCCAGGATGGCACCGTTGCGGCCGACGAGGTAGGCAGGGGTGCCGTGCAGGGAATCGAGGATGCGCTGCACGCTGTCGCGTACGCCCTTCTCGGCGGCCTGTGACCGCTTGCGGTCCGCGGCGCCACGGCGCGCGAGGGCGCGCAGATAACCCTGCTCGCCGGGGGTGAGGCCCAGGGCCTCCGCGATCGCGTCGAGCACGGAGTCGGATATCAGGGAAACGTGGCCTCGTTCGAGGCGGATGTATTGGTCGACGCTGACGGAGGCGAGCGCGGCCACCTCGTCCCGGCGGAGGCCGGGGACCCTGCGGGGACCGTGGACAGGCAGCCCCACATCTTCGGGCCTCAGCCGCGAACGGCAGAAGAGCAGGAAGTCACGTAGCGCGATCTTGGAGTCCACCCGGGAATTCTGACATTCGGCAGAGGCGGGTCAAAACCACTATGCAAGCGGCTGTGGACGCGACGGAACAGGGCAGGGTCTGCACTCCCTCAGGATCTCCCTCCGGCCGATTCTTGACCGGCCGTACCGCGCGGCAGTGATCTCGTCAGTCCAAGGGAGCAGTCTTGAAGAAGAACACCGGCACCGTCCTCGCAGCCGGCGCGCTGACGGCCGCGGCACTGGCCGGCACCGTCGCCCAGGCCCAGGCCGTTCCGGCCGGGGACCCGACCGCCATTGCGGCCTGCTCGTTCCACGACACCGAGGTCACGGTGCGGGACCTGCCGCGGCCCGTCAACCACCACCTGCTGACGCTCACCAACACCGGCACCGGTCGCTGCATCGCCTACGGTGCTCCGTGGACGACGTTCGGCGCCCGTCAGGATCTGGCCGGAGTCGTCGAGGACTCCCAGCCGCAGTCCACTGTCGTCCTGAACCCCGGGCAGTCCGCCTACGCCGGGATTCTGCTGTCCTCCGCCGAGGGCTCCGACGGGCACCGCGCCGCGAACATCCGGGTGGCCCTGTCGGACAGGGACGGCGGGGAGCAGCGGAGCGGACATGTCCTGCCGGCCCTGCCCGACACCTGGGTCGACAACACGGTCCGCGTGACCTACTGGCAGTCCGACGTGGACGACGCCATCCGCTACTAGCGGCGCGGGCGCGGATTCCGGTGTGCCGTGCCGTTCGACACACCGGCGGCGCGACCCGATCCGCCAGGGCCCTGCCCCTCCGATCTACAGGCTGAAATGATGCACACCGACAAGCCCGACTGGTTCACCACGCCCATCACCGCGGACATCCTGCGCGGCGCCCTCGAGCTGGAACGCACCGCGCAGGGGCTGCTGCCGCACCGGCTGCCCGCCCGGGCCCGCGCCCAGTGCTCCGACGGACAACTCACCATGGCGGAATCCCAGCCCTCCGGCGTACGGCTGGCCTTCCGGACCCGTGCCACCGCCGTCGAACTGGACACGCTGCCCACCAAGCGCGTCTACGTCGGCGCACCGCCCCGCCCGGACGGCGTGTACGACCTGCTCGTCGACGGCCGTCCGGCCGGCCGGGCCGGGGTGACCGGCGGCAATACCCTGACCGTCGACATGACCACCGGGACCGCCGAGCACCGGCCCGGCCCGGTGGGCACCCTCCGCTTCACCGGCCTGTCCGACGGCGTCAAGGACGTCGAGATCTGGCTGCCGCACAACGAGACCACCGAACTCGTCGCCCTGCGCACCGACGCCCCCATCGAGCCCACGCCGGACCGGGGCCGCAAGGTGTGGCTGCACCACGGCAGTTCGATCAGCCACGGTTCCGACGCCGCGAGCCCCACCACCATCTGGCCCGCGCTCGCCGCCTCCCTCGGCGGCGTGGAACTGATCAACCTGGGGCTGGGCGGCAGCGCCCTGCTCGACCCGTTCACCGCGCGCGCCCTGCGGGACACCCCCGCCGACCTGATCAGCGTCAAGATCGGCATCAACCTGGTCAACACCGATCTGATGCGCCTGCGCGCCTTCACCCCCGCCGTCCACGGCTTCCTCGACACCATCCGTGAAGGCCACCCCACCACACCGCTGCTGGTCGTCTCGCCCATCCTGTGCCCCATCCACGAGGACACGCCCGGCCCCAGCGCCCCGGACTTCGGCGCTCTCCGCACCGGGCAACTGCGGTTCCGGGCCACGGGTGATCCGGCGGAGCGCGCGAGCGGGAAACTGACCCTGGGCGTCATCCGGGACGAGCTGGCCCGGATCGTGGAGCAGCGGGCGGCCGAGGACCCGGACCTGCACTACCTCGACGGCCGTGACCTCTACGGCCGGGCCGACTCCGCGAAGCTGCCGCTGCCCGACCGGCTCCACCCCGACGCCGCCACCCACCGGCTCATCGGCGAACGCTTCGCCGAGCGGGCCTTCACCGCCGACGGCCCCTTCGCGGGACGACGATGAGCCTCGCCGACGAAGCCCGCGCCCCGGGGCGGGCGGCGTGGCGGTGACGGCCGAGCCGTCCCGGTCAGCCGACGGCCGTCGGTGACCGGGGCGCGAGGTCTCCGACGACTGCCCGCTCCAGCAGCCCGAGGGGAGGCATGCCGAGGGCGAGCAGCGCGTCGTGGAAGCGTCGGTGCGTATAGCGCCGCCCCCAGCTGTCGCGTGCGCGGGCACGTACCTGACGGATCGCCATCTTGCCCAGCGTGTACCGCCCGTACGTGGACTCGACGGTGCCGCGCAGGGCTTCGCCCCGGGCGGCCCGGCCGCGCAGGAACGCGTCGGACTCGAAGCGGGCCGTGGCCTCGTCGACGGTCATCGCCCCGGTGTGCAGGCCGATCGAGCAGGCCAGCCGGGTCACCCGCAGCAGCGCCTCGACGGCCATGCCGATCACATAGCGCGGGTCGTCGGCCCTGAAGCCCTCCTCTGCGTACAGTTCCTCGGTGTAGTGCGCCCAGCCCTCGACGAACCCGGGGGACTCCAGCGAGCGGCGCACGTCGCTGGTCAGCGCCCGCAGCGCACGGCCGTGCGCATAGTGGCCGGGCGTCACCTCGTGCACGGTGATGGCGGGCAGCGAGGTGCGGCTGAAGACGGCCAACCACTCCTCGGCCTCCCGCGGCGGCCACGCCGGGTCGGGCGGCACGACGTAGTACCAGCTGGGGGCGTCGGCCTCGTACGGCGCGGACCAGGACATCATCGCCTGTGCGAAGGCCCGTGAGGCCGGGGCGGGTCCGACCCGGCAGACGCCGCCGGGGTCGGCGATCAGATCCCGCTCGACGGCGAAAGCGGTGACCTCGTCGATCAGGGCGGCGGCCTCGACGAAGACGCCGTCGGCGGTCACCGGGTGATCGCTCAGCAGGGCCCGTAGGACGTCGGCGGGGCGCTCGCCGGGGGCGAGCCGGTCCACGGCGTCCCTCAACAGCTCCCACAGGCGGGCCCGTTCGCGCTCGGCCGTGGCCGTCAGCTCCGTGACGTCGTACGTGAGGCCCTCTCCGGCGCCCAGCAGCCGCTCGAACGCGGCGGTGCCCAGGGCCGCCGAGGGGTCCCCGCTCCGCGCGGCCTTCTCGACGTGGCGGACCAGGCGCCGCAGCGCGGCCAGGGCGCGGGCGTCGTCCACGCCGTGCGCGAGGCCGCGGACCGCGGGCAGCGTGGCGGTCGCCACCGGCGCGGGCACCCGGTCCAGGGCCTCGATCGCGTTGTCCACCGCGTCCGGCCAGCCCGCCAGGTGCCGCGTCCGGGCTTGGTGGCGCTGCCCGGCCGGGGCGTACTGCCGGTCGTAGCAGGCCAGATCCATGGCGGCGACGTGCAGGAGCGGATCGCGGCGGTGCAGCTGGGCCTCGGCGAAC
Source organism: Streptoverticillium olivoreticuli subsp. olivoreticuli (assembly GCF_003391135.1). Taxonomy (GTDB): domain Bacteria; phylum Actinomycetota; class Actinomycetes; order Streptomycetales; family Streptomycetaceae; genus Streptomyces; species Streptomyces blastmyceticus. The sequence goes on from NZ_CP031455.1 coordinate 2,412,212, forward strand.
CGGGCGCGCAGGCCGTCCTCGTGGATCAGCGTGACCTCGGCGTCGAACGGGTCCTCGGGTGACGGGCCGCGCCCCAGGCGGGCGAGCGTGCCGCTCACGCCCTCGGGCGAGAGGTCCTGGACCTGCCCGTCGTACGTGTGGAGGCCGACGGACTCGCGGGCCCGGGCCAGGTCGAGGGCGAGCGCGGCGCTCACCCGCGCATCGGTGATGCCGGTCATGTCAGGCGCCTTCCGGACGGGTCTCGACACGGAGCGCGGCGCGGACGTCGGCGAGCGCCGCCGAGAGCACGGCCGGGTCGTCGGCGGCGAGGAGGACCTGGCCGACGCGCTCGGCCGAGGAGCGGACCGGTGCGACGGCACCGCCCGGCGCGACGCTCACCTCGGCCTCCACCACGCAAGGGTGGGCGAGGACGTCGGCGAGCCCGTGGACGGCGGTGACGGTGCCGGGGGACGCCGAGGGAAGGTAGACCGCCGTGTGCCGCGCCGGGCCGGGCGGCGGGGCCGGCAGGTCCCGGCCGAGCGCCATGCGGACCGCCGCCTCGTACCAGTCGACGCCGTGGGCGAGGCCGAGCAGGTCCATGAGGCGGTCCCCCGGTGTGCGTACGGCGATCTCCATGACCGAGGGTCCCGTCGGGGTGAGACGGAACTCCAGGTGCACGATGCCGGTGCGCATGCCGAGGGCGTCGAGCACCGCCGCGCCGAGGTCGTCGGCGACCGCCCGGGTGACCCCGTCGACCGGGGCCGGGACGCGGTGCGCCGTCTCCACGAAGTGGGGCGGGCCGCTGGTCTCCTTCTCGGTCAGGTTGGCGAACCACACCTTGCCCTCGCGCACCAGCGCTTCCCAGCTGTACTCGGGTCCGCTCACGGCCTGTTCGACCAGGAGGCGGCCCTCGCCGCCCCGGCGCGCGGCCACCTCGGCGAACGCGGGCCGGTCCGCGACGAGTTCGACGCCCGCGCTGCCCGCCGAGGACAGCGGCTTGACGACCACGGGAAACCGGGACTCGGCCCACTCGGCGGCGTCGGCGAGCCGGTCGGTCACCAGGTAGTCGGGCTGGCCGATGCCCGCCGCCGCGAACCGGGCCCGCTGCAGCGCCTTGTTGCGCGACGTCGCGGCGGCGCGCAACGAGGGGCCCGGCAGCCCGAGTTCGTCCTGGACCAGTGCGGCGGCCAGGACGTGCGGCTCGCTGAAGGCCAGCACCCCGTCGGGCCGGGCGGTGCGCACCGCCGCGCCGACGGCCTCGTACCACAGCTCGTCCGAGCGGCCCCGGCACACCGTCACCTCGTCGACCCGGCCGGCCAGCGCCGCCGCCATGGGCTCGGTCTCCACAGCGTGCACCCGCACGCCGAGCCGGCGGGCGGCGGCGGCGTAGGGCCGCCCCGTCAGTCCGACTCCGACCAGCAGCAGCCTCTGCATGGTTCACCTCTCCTGTGATGACTCGTGTGCCGGGGACAGCGCCTGGTCCTCCGGCGTCGTGGGGGCCGGGGCGCCGGCCGCGCGGCCCGCCCGGTGCGCGATCGATGTGATCGCGAGGCCGGTGAGGGCGAAGCAGGCGGCCAGGCCGATCCAGCCCGCCCGGCCGTTCTCGATCACCGCCCAGGTGAGGAGCGCGGGTCCCGCCGCGGAGGCGCCGCTGGTGCCCAGTTCGTAAACCGACAGGTAGTAGCCGCGGCGGTCCTCGGGGGACAGCGCGTAGGACAGCCGCCACGCGCCGACCGACTGCCAGATCTCGCCCAGGGTCAGCGCCACCGTCGCGGCGATGACCAGAGCGGTCGCCACGACGGGTCCGCCACTCGCGGAAAGGGCCACCAGCAGGCAGCAGCCGGCCAGGGTCCAGCCGGACCACTGCTGGCGGCGGGCGGCGCTGCGCAGGTCGAGGGAGCCGCGGCTGAGGCGGACCTGGAGCAGCACGACGAGCACGGTGTTGAGAACGACGACGGCGCCGATGGCCGCCGGGGGCACCTGGGTCCTGGTCGCGATCCACAGCGGGAGCGCCGCGGTGAGCAGGATGGCGTGCAGGAACAGCACGCCGTTGAGGACCGACAGGGCCAGGAACCTGGGGTCGTGCACCCGCAGCACGGAGCCGCCCGCCGGGGCTCGGGCGGCCGCGGGGCCGGCGGCCGCGCCGTTGGCGGCGGCGGGCAGCCGGGACAGCAGCGCCGCGGCGGCGAAGAACGTCAGCGCGTCGGCGAACACCAGGGTGGTGAACGCCGTACCGCTGTCCGTGGCCAGGGCGAGGGAGGCGAGCACCGCGCCCAGGCTGAACCCGACGTTGCGGACGGAGGCGATCACGGCCATGGTCCGCACTCGCGACGCCTCGCCCTCGACGGCGCCGACGATGCCCTGGACGATGGGGCCGCCGCCCCATTCCGCGATGCCGATGAGAAACGCGAGGACGAAGAAGACCTCGGGCTCGCGGGCGAGGGGATAGACGGCGAAGCAGGCGCCCCGCCACACGTACAGGGCCATGATGGCGCGCTTGCCGCCGATCCGGTCGGCCAGCCGGCCCAGCGGCACCATGCCCAGGAACCCGGCCAGCCCGGCCAGGGACAGACCGACCCCGACCTGGACGGTCGTAAGGCCCAGGACCCGGGTGAAGAAGAGGGCCGAGCCCGCGATGAACAGACCGGTGCCCAGGGAGTCGACGAACGACGCGGCGATGAGCCTGCGCGCGCTGTGGCCGGGGGGCAGCCAGGAGCGCAGCAGGGCGAGCGGCGTGCGGGACTCGCGCGGCCCGTCGGCCGCCCGCCGGGGGCTCGGCTCAGCCGTCACGGTCGGCCCCGATCCCCACGAAGCACATCAGGGCGGCCTCGGTGCCGCGGTTGTGCCAGGCGTGGCGGGTGCCGACCTGGACGACGCAGGTGCCGGGGGTGATCAATACCTCCCGGCCGTCGTCGAGTTCGAGGTGGAGCTCGCCCTGCAGACAGATCCCGTAGTCGAGAGTGTCGGTGGTGTGCAGGGGGGACCCGCCGGGTTCGAAGACATCCAGGAGGCCGGGCAGCTTCTCCTCGACCTCGGCGGCGAGCTCGTCCGGGTCGCCCGCCGGCACCGGGGTGGTGGACTGCGGCTCATAGTGGGCGAACAGCAGCCGGGTGCCGCCGGGGCCGGGGAAGAAGGGCAGGGTGACGGGCGCGGGTGTGCCGTTGCCGACCCGGGCGCCACCGTCCTCGCTGCCCCAGGCGAGGTGGAACCGCGAGCCGGGCCAGGCGCCGACGGTGACGGGCGGGACGGGGCCGTCGGCGGCGACGACGGACGTGCCGTCCTCGGTGCGGGCGGCCACGACGAGGCGGGGCTGCAGGGTCATGAGGGCTCCTCTGCCGGGGTCACGCTCACCGACGCGAAGAACTCGGTGAAGAAGCGCTCCAGTCGGTCGGTGGTGGCGGGGCCGACCACGCCCGCGATCGGGACGTCGGCGTCGGCGTACGTGATCACGTCCTTGACCGGCTCGTCGGGGGTGCGCTGCAACCAGCGCAGCACCACCGGGTCGTCGCGGAAAGGCTTCTCCCCCTCGATCCGGCAGTAGCGGGTGCCGAGGGTGTGGCCGGGCACGGCGAACCAGCCGTACCGCTCGTCGGGGCCCGGGGTCCGGGCGAGGGGCAGGGCGCCGGACCCGTCGACCATCAGCCGGACCTGGACGGAGGGCATGTGCACCCCGGTGGCCAGCTCGAAGGTGTCGACCACGTCCGCGCCGCCGACGCGTGCCCCCACCTCCAGGAAGACCAGGCCCTCGGGGGTCTGGATGCCCTCCAGGTGGAAGGGGCCGTCCTCGATGCCGACGGCGCGCAGACAGGCCAGCGCCCACTCGGTGATCCCGGGCGTGGTGTCGATCTGCACCGATCCCAGCGGCCGGCCCGCGGCGTAGCCCAGGCAGGTGCCGACGTACCGGCTCGCCTGGACGGCGACGGGGGCGCCCTTCGTCAGCAGCCCGTCGACGTGGATGATCGGCCCCTCGACGAACTCCTCGACCTCGAAGGAGTCCACGTCGACGCCGGTGGCCGCCGCCAGCGCCTCGGCCGGTCCGGGATGCGTGGAGATCCCCTCGCTGGAGGCGCCCGCGAGCGGCTTGAGGACGGTGCGTCCGCTCCAGGGCAGGGACCCGGCGCCCTGTGCGAGCGCCGTGGCCAGCGGGGAGAAGCGGGGGGCGCGGATGCCCGCCGCGGCGACCGCCGACTTCATCACGACCTTGTCGCGCGTGGGGAGCACGGCCCGTACGTCGGGGCCGTCGACCCCCAGCGCCTCCCGTACGCGGGCGGCGGGGAGCAGGTCGTACTCGGACAGGGCGACGACCAGGTCGGGCCGGGGCAGACCGGCCACGGCGGCGAGCACCTCGTCGGCGGTGTCGCCGGTGCCCGCGCGCTCGATGCGGCGGCCGCGCACGCCGTCGGGGAGGGTGGCGAGCCGGTCGGGGGCGCTCACGTAGGTGACGTCGTGGGCCTCGTGGTCGATCTGTTCGGCGTAGCGCACGAACGAGTCGGGGACGCGGTGCATGACCAGGATGTGCATGGCGTTCCCCTATCGCACCGGTGCGAGGGACGGCTCGGCGACCGACAGGCGCAGCGCTCGCTGCGCCTGGTCGAGGGCGTCCGCGCACTCCCGCGCGGTGGCGGCCACCGCTGTGGCGAGGGCGACGCGCCCGTCGATCAGGCCCTGGCGCGGCGGGGACACCACGTCGCCCGGCTCCACCAGCGTCACCAGCAGGTCGGTCCCGGCGGGCAGCCCGTCGTCGTCGAAGCCGACCGACGCGATGACGGAGTCGTTGCGCTCCGGGTAGAAGAACCGCACGCCCGCCACGCCCGCGGCCGACGGGTCCGTGTGCGGGGCGGCGCCGCAGGCGACGTCGGCCGCGGCCAGCCCCGGGTCGATGCCCGAGGCGCGCATGCCGAGGTAGGGGATCAGGTCGCCGCCCAGGCGTCCGTTGACCTCGATCAGCTTGGGGCCCTGGGGGGTGAGCTTGAGCTCGCTGTGCGTCCAGCCGTCGCTGCAGCCGAGGGCCTCGTGGATGCCGGTCAGGGTGCGCAGGAGGTCGGGGTCGCTCAGCAGCGGGTCGGCGCTGTCGACGCGGTGCCCGGTCTCCTCGAAGTACGGCGGGTAGCCCACCTCCTTGCGCCCCACGAACAACGGGGTGACACGGCCGCCTCGGACCACCGCGTCGACGCTGATCTCCGGGCCCTCCAGGTACTCCTCGACGAGCACCACCTGGTCGAAGTCGGGTGCGTGCGGGACCGGGACGTCGCGGGTGGTCTCGAACTGCCGGGAGAGCCCGGCGGCGTCGTGGACCAGGACGACGCCCTGGCTGCCGCCGGCGGCGCGCGGCTTGATCACCACCGGGTAGCCCAGCCGCTCGGCGGCGGCCAGCGCCTCCTCGCGGCTGCCGGTCAGCTCGAAGCGCGGCTGGGGCAGTCCGGCGGCGGCGAGCGCGGTACGGGTGGCGAACTTGTCCCGGCAGCGGCGGACGGCATCGGCCGCGGTGCCGGGCAGGCCGAGCTCCTCGGCGACCAGGGCCGCCTGCACGATGTGCTCCTCGTGCCAGCTCATGACGCCGGACACCGCCTCGCGGGCCGCGACCTCCCGGGCGGCCTCCAGCACGGACCGGGCGCCGGTGTCGGACACCACGGTGGAGCCGTAGAGGTAGGGCAGCTCCCAGGTGGGGGCGGCGGAGTCGATCAGATGGACCCGGTAGCGGTCGGACATCGACCGCAACAGGTACTCGCGGTAGTGCCGCAGGCCGCTGGTGATCACCAGCAGCAGCGGCTTCTCCTGGGGGTGCGTCATGGTAGGCGTCCTCGGGTCGGTGAGAGGGTCTTCGGGTGGTGCGCCGGCGCGGCCGGGATCAGGCCGCCGGGCGGGGGCCGGGCACCATGGCGTCCCGCAGGCGGTCGAGCGCTGTGCGCATCACCGGCTCCGGGTGCACGAGCGCGATCCGCAGGTGTCCGGCGCCCGGGTTGCCGCCCTCGGGCTCCTCGGCGGCGAGATAGCGGCCGGGCATCACGGACAGGGCGTGGTCGCGCCAGAGCCGGCGGGCCGTGGCCTCGTCGTCGTCGACCGGCAGCCACAGGAAGAACCCGGCCGGCGCCCTGCGGTAGCCCGGTACGGCGGCCAGCAGTTCGCCCGCGAGCTCCCAGTTGCGGGCCAGGGCCCGCCGCGCCCGCCGTACGTGGTTCTCGTCGCGCCACAGCGCGGCGGCCGCGGCGCACACGGGCGCGGGGGTCGACACGCCGCACGCCCGGTTGTAGTGCGCGTAGTCGGCCACGGTCGCCGGGTCGCCCGCGGCGAACCCGCTGCGCAGCCCCGGCGCACCGGACCGCTTGGACAGGCTGTGCAGCACGAGGAACCGGCCGGACTCCACATCGCCGCGCTCCACCAGCGACAGGAACCCGGTCGGCGGCCGTCCGAGCCAGAGGTCGGTGTAGCACTCGTCGACGACGAGCAGGGCCCCGGCGGCGGCCGCGGTCCTCGCCACGGCCCGCAGGGCGTCCTCGGGGAGGACCTCGCCGTGCGGGTTGCCGGGGCTGCACACGACGACCGCCGCGACGGGGGCGCCCGCCGCCGCGGCCGCCGCCACGGCCGCCTCCACTCCGGCGGCGGTGTCGCCGTCGGCGCGGTAGAACACCGGCCGGGCACCCGCAGCCAGGGCGGCGGCGTGGTAGGTCGGGTAGAACGGGTTCGGCATGACGACCGCCGCCGGGCCGCCCTCCGGCCGGACCCGGGCCACCGCGCGGGCCACGGCGACGGCCACGGCCTGTTTGCTGCCCGGGGTGGGCTCGACCGCCACGCGTCCGTCGGCCGGCCCCTCCCGCACCCCGAAGCGCCGTGCCAGCCACCCCTGGTAGGCGCCGCGCAGCTCGTCCGTGCCGCCCAGGCGCGGATAGCCGCTCCAGCCGTCGGCGTCGGCCAGGAGCGCGGTGTCGGGGCCGCCGCCCCCGAGGCGGGCCTCGCCCAGGTGGAGCTGGACCGGGTCGAGCCCCGGTGGCGTGGGGATGCCGTGCTGCAGGGCGCGCAGCCGGGCGAAGGCTCCGGCGAGTGGGCTCACGGTTCAGTCCCGCACCAGGTCGTTCAGCGCGGTCTTGCCCCGAGTGCGCTCGTCGGCGTACTTGACGATCACCGCGGCGTACGTGGAGAGTTCGGGCCGGTTCGGGTCGGTGCGCGCCCCGGCGACCACGACGGCGTTCTCCGGAACCTCGCCGCGCAGCACCTCGCCGCTCGCCCGGTCCACGATGGGGGTGGACGCGCCGAGGTAGACGCCCATGCCGATGACGGCTCCGCGCCGCACCCGTACGCCTTCGGCGATCTCGCTGCGCGCGCCGATGAACACGTCGTCCTCGATGACCACGGGGCTGTCGCCGATCGGTTCGAGGACGCCGCCGATACCGGCGCCGCCGGAGATGTGGCAGCGCTCGCCCACCTGGGCGCAGGAGCCGACCGTGGCCCAGGTGTCGACCATGGTTCCGGCGCCCACGTAGGCGCCGATGTTGACGAAGGACGGCATGAGTACGGCGCCCGGTGCCACGTGGGCGCCGCGGCGCACGACGGCTCCCGCGACCACCCGGATCCGCGCCTTCTCGAAGTCGGCCTCCTGCCAGTCCTCGAACTTCAGCGGCACCTTGTCGAAGGTCCTGGGCCGGCCGGGGCCGGAGTCCGCGAGCTCGTTCCGCCCGAGCGGGAAGGACAGCAGGATCAGCTTCTTGACGAAGGTGTCGGCGACCCACGCCCCGTCGACCGGGTTCGCGGCCCGCAGTTCGCCCCGGTCGAGGGCGGCCAGGCCGGCCTCGACGTGCGGGGCGAGCTCCGCGAGGTCCGCCGGTGTCAGCTCGGCGCGGCGCTCGAAGGCGCCCTCGATCAGCGCTCTGGAATCCATGCCGTTCACTCCTGTTCGCCTGTGGCGCGTGCTGTCCGGGCGGCGGGGCGGGCCGCCGCGCTCAGGACGGGGACGGGCTGCGTGCGGACGGTCGCGACGTAGTCCTCGAACCGTTCGGCGCGCCGGATCTCGACGACATCGCCGTCCGGCGTCAGCAGGAGTTCCGCGGGCCGCAGCCGCCCGTTGTAGGTGAAGCCCATCGCGTGCCCGTGGGCGCCGGTGTCGTGCACGAGCGCGATGTCGCCCACGCGGGGGTCGGGCAGCGACCGGTCGATCGCGAACTTGTCCATGTTCTCGCAGAGCGAGCCCACGACGTCGTAGCGCGACTCGGGCCGTCCCGCGGCGAAGGGCAGACTGACGTGGTGGTACGCCCCGTAGAACCCGGGGCGCATCAGCGCGGACATCGAGGCGTCGACGCCGACGATCTCCTGGCCCTTGCTGCACCGGTTGACGACCCGGGTCACCAGGACCCCGTGCGGGCCGGTGACGTACCGTCCGCACTCCATCAGGATCCTCGGTGTCGAGCGGGGGAAGCAGCGGCGGCGGGCGGCCACGATGGCGTCCGCGTACGCCGTGAAGTCGAACGGCCGGTCCTCGGGGCGGTAGGGGATCCCGAGGCCGCCGCCGACGTTGATGTAGTCGAGCGTGATGCCCACGTCCTCGGCGATCCGCGCGCCCAGCTCGATCACGTCCACCGCGGCGCGCGCCGCCCGGTCCACGTCGAGTTCGTTGGCGCAGGTCATGCCGTGGATGCCGAAGCGGGTGACCCCGCGCCGCCTGGCCTCCCGGTAGGCGTCGGCGAGTTCGGGCACCGGCACCCCGAACTTCGTCGCCTTCGCGTCACCCATGAGGCGGGAGCCGGCGGAGAGCCCGTGCGGCGAGACCCGGAAGGCGACGGTCTCCGGCAGGGTGTCGGCCCGGTCCAGCAGCGAACGGTCGTCGAAGGTGATCAATGCCCCTGTCTTCAGGGCGAGTTCGTACTCCTGCGGAGTGGTGTTGTTGGAGGTGAACACGACGTCGTCGCCACCGGCCCCGACGCTCCGCGCCAGTTCCAGCTCGACGGGCGAGGCGCAGTCGAGTCCGCTGCCCTCCGCCAGGAGCAGGGACAGGACGGCGGGGTTGGGCAGCGCCTTCACCGCGAAGTGCTGACGGTAGGGGACACCGGCGAAGGCGGCCGCCATCGCACGGTGGGTGTCGATGATTCCCCGGGCGTCGTAGAGGTGGAACGGAGTGCCGTAGACGGCCACGATCTCTTCGAGCAGCGGCCGCAGGCGCCGCTCGAACCCATCGGCTATGGGCAAGGTCTTCCCCTTCGGGGTGGGACGGACGACCGGTGGTTACGGGACCCGGGCGACGCAGACGGTGCGGTTGCGCATGCCGCTGACGGGGCGCATGTACGGGAAGTAGTAGCTCTCCACCGGGACGTAGCCCAGGTCCGAGAGGCGGTCCTGGAGGTAGCCCCTGGACAGGAACCAGAAGTCCTCGACCCGCTCGTGCGGGGCGAACGGCGCCTGGGGGTCGGCCGGCGCGTCGTTGGAGAGCACCAGGTAGGCGCCCGGCTTCGGCTTCAGGGAGGCGAGTTTGGCCAGGGCCGGGCCGATCTCCTGCTTGCTGTCGAAGAGGTGGCCGAAGAAGCCGTCCGCGTAGATGAGGTCGGCGTCGGCGACGTCGGACGGCTTCAGCGCGAAGTAGTCGGCGGCGAACGCGTCGACGCCCTTGCGCCGGGCCAGTTCGACGGCCTCCTCGTTGAAGTCGATGCCGCGCACCGTCCGGTTGAGGCCGGAGACGACCCCTTCCACGGCGGCGTTGCCGCAGCCCAGGGAGAAGACGTTCGCGCCGTCCTGCGTCAGCGAGAGCAGCTTGAGCGCCATGTGGGACCGGTACTCGGGCACGTACGTCGACGGCGTTATCGAGTCGTTGAACGCCCCGCCCTTCTCCCAGATGGCGTAGATGCTCTCCTCGCCGTCGCCCGCGGCACGCCTCGACGTGTAGTAGTCGCGCACGCGGTCGAGGTCCTGCTGAGTCTCGGTGATCATCATGTCCCGCTTTCAGGAGGCCGGGGTGGCGGCGGTGTGGAGGTGCTCTTGCGTGTACTCGACGGAGGACAGCGGCTGGCCGCGCAGCTCCTCGACGAGGAATGACAGCGGGGAAGCCGTCGCCGGACCGAAGGTCCGGTGGAGGTGGACCGCCCGGCCGGCGTCGGTGGCGAGCAGGGTGTCGGCCAGGACCCGCGCCAGCGAGCGCAGTCCGGCCAGGACGGCGCCGGGGTCGCCCTTCAGGCGCGGTGTGCCGTCCGGATCCGCTTCCAGGGCGCCCAGCTGCACGAAGTAGGACAGCTGGAGGAACATGCCGTCGCTGTCGGGGAAGTGGCCCAGTCCGCGGTCCAGGTAGCGCAGGCACTCCGCGAGGTAGTACGCGACGCAGTCCTCGGCGGCGATGCCCAGGCGCGGCGCCCATACGTCGGCCAGGATCAGGATCCCGAAGACGTCGGCGGCGACTTCCTGGAGGACCACGGAGGCCCAGCGGTCCTCGGCGTTGAGATCCTTGAAGTCAGTGGCGGCCCGGTGGACGAAGTGGCCCAGCTCGTGGCCGAGCACCCCGAGTACCGGGATGGCCGCGAAGCGCTCGTCGGCCGGGGCGAAGCGCGGTCCGGCCTCGACGTGGCGGGCGGCCAGCGGGGCCGAGACCGTCTCCAGCAGGGCCCGGTGGGTGTTGGCGAAGTAGTACGTCTTCTTGAAGGGCGAGTACTTCACGCCTTCGTCCTCGGGGAGGAAGTAGGCGATGTGCTTGGGGTGCAGGTTGCCCTCGCCGGCCATGAAGAAGAGTTCGGCCGCGCCGAAGGCCGGAAGCTCCCCCAGCCGCAGGCCGGGGTGGAGGCGGCGCAGGTAGTCGGCCGCCTCGTCCCGCAGGGCCAGGGCCCGGCCGACCAGTTCCTGACGGGCGCCGTCGGTGCGGCACGCGAAGGCCGTCGGCAGGCCGCGCACGTCCTTGCCGTACCAGGTGGAGATCTGCCCGGCGACGACGGTGAACTCCTCCTCGAGGGAGGCGAGTTCCTTCAGGATGTCGTCGTCGTAACCGTTCTGGACGGCTTCGGCGCGCAGCTCGGCCGCCCGCCGGTCGGCCTCGCCCGGCAGCTGCCCGGCGACGTCGCGCAGGGCCCCGGCGGCCGCCGACGGGTCGTTGAAGCGGCGGCGGGCCGGGATGCCGATCTCCTTGACCGTGTGCCACTCGGCCTCGACGGCGCCCTTGAGGGCGGCCAGCGCCCGGCGGAAGCCGTCGCCGAGGTCGGGGGTCGCCCCGGCGAGGTCCAGGCAGCCCAGCGCGTAGGAACCGGACGGCGGCCAGAAGGCGCTGCGGCGCGTGCGGTACGAACCGGCCCGTTCGAGGTTGACGGTGTAGTCGAAGCGGTCCGCCGTGAGCTTTTCAGACATGGAACTTCCCTTTCTGGAATCGGAATTGGAGGCCCTCGGTGCCTTCGGCTACGTGCGGTCGCGCTCCTTGTGGTCCGCCAGGACCAGCGCCGCGCCCTTCTCGCCGATCATCATGCTCGCGGCGTTGGTGTTGCCCGAGACCATGGCGGGCATGACGGACGCGTCGATGACCCGCAGGCCGTGCACGCCGTGCACGCGCAGCCGCTCGTCCACCACCGCGAGTGGGTCGTTGCCCATCCGGCAGGTGCCGACGGGGTGGTACGAGGTGTCGCCGTGCTGTCGGGCGTACGCCAGCAGCTCGTCGTCGGTGTGCACGTCGCTGCCGGGCATCAGCTCGAACGAGCGGTAGTCCTCCAGGCCCGGCCCGCCCACGATCCTCCGGCCGATGCGCATGCCCTCGATCAGCGTGGCGCGGTCGCGCTCGGAGTCCAGGAAGCGCGGTCGGATGGACGGCGCGGTCATCGGGTTGCGGGAGCGGATGTGGATGGAGCCCTTGGACTCCGGCCGCAGTGGGTACACCCCGAGCGTCATGCCGGGCTTGGTGTCCAGGCGCCTGCTCGCTCCGCCGCCGTAGCTCGCCGGAGCGAAGTGGAACTGCAGGTCGGGGCGCGTCAGTTCCGGCGTCGAGCGGACGAAGCCGTACCCCAGCGCGATGGGCAGGCTCAGCAGCCCCCGGCGCTCGCGCGCGTACCGGCCGACCTCGCGGGCCAGGGCGAGACCGCGGGAGCGCTCGTTGAAGGTGATCGGCTGCCGCACCCGCCACCGGAGCCGGGACGCGAAGTGGTCACGGAAGTTCTCGCCCACACCGGGCAGGTGGTGCACCACCGGCACCCCCACCTCGCCCAGGACCTCCGCCGAGCCGATTCCGGAGAGCTCGAGGAGCTGCGGGGACTGGACGGTCCCGGCGCTGACGATCACCTCGCGGCCGCAGCGGACCGTCCGCTCGGTGTCGCCATGGCGGAAGCTGACACCGGTGCACCGGGTGCCCTCGAAGCGCAGCCGGGTGACATGCGCCTCGGTGACCAGGGTGAGGTTCGGGCGGTTCCTGGCCTCCTTGAGATAGCCGCCGAGCGCCGATGAGCGCCGTCCGCCCTCGTGGTTGACCTGGTAGTAGCCGAAGCCCTCTTGGTCCCCGGAGTTGTAATCCGCGTTCCGCGAGTAGCCGACCTGCGCGGCCGCGTCGAGGAACGCGTCCGTCAGCTCGTCCCGGTCGCGCGGCGCCCCGACCGAGATCGGCCCGGCGTGGCCACGGCTGTCGCCCGCGAACTCGGCGGCGCGCTCCATGCTGCGGAAGTACGGCAGGACGCCCTCCCAGGACCAGCCGGGGTTGCCCAGCCGCTCCCAGTCGTCGTAGTCCTCCCGCTGGCCGCGCACGAAGATCATGCCGTTGATCGCGTTGGACCCGCCCAGGAGCCGTCCCCGGGGGATGCTCACGCTGCGGCCCTCGATCGTGGGGTCGGCGTCGGTCTCGAAGCACCAGTCGTACTTCGGGTTGCCCATCAGCACCGTCTCGGCGGCGGGGACGGTCAGCAGCGGGCTGCGCCGCTCGGCGCCCGACTCCAGCAGCAGCACCCTGATCGAGGGGTCCTCGGTGAGCCGTCCGGCCAGGATGCAGCCCGCGGCGCCCGCGCCGACGACGACGTAGTCGTAGCGGGTCATGAGCGGCCCCCCGAGATCGTCGTGCGGTGCATCAGCCGACGGTGCTTGACGTGGTCGTAGTAGGTGGCCCGGTGCATCGCGCTGCGGTTGTCCCACAGCACGATGTCGCCGGCCCGCCACTGGTGGCGGTAGGTGAACCGGGGCTGGATCGAGAACTCCTGAAGGAAGGTGATCAGGGGTGCGCTCTCGTCCTCGGACATGCCCTCGATGCGCCAGGGCACGTTGCCGCCCGCGTACAGCACCTTGCGGCCGCTCTCCTCGTGGACGCGCACCAACGGGTGGGTGACGTCGGGCCACTCGGCGCGCTCCTGCGCGGTGGGCGCGGGACGGTCGGGGTAGTTGTACGGCCGGGACCGGACCCGGCTGATGACCACCTTCAGGTCCTCGATGCGCTCCTTGACCGACGGGGGCAGGGCTTCGTACGCGGCGTACATGTTGCCGTACCAGGTGTCGCCGCCCTCCGGCGGGACCTCGCGGGCGTACAGCATGGAACCGACCGGAGGGTCCGTGAGATAGGCGCCGTCGCTGTGCCACACACGCCCGCTGTAGGCGGAGCCGATCGGCTTCCCGTCACGGGTGATGTTGGACAGGATCAGGATCTCGGGGTGCTCGTCGTGGTTGAACTGCGAGCGCGTGTAGGCGTAGACCTCGCCGAAGCGCCGGGTGAACGCGATGTGCTGCTCGGGCGTCATCTGCTGCCCGCGGAACAGCAGGATCGTGGTGTCGATCCAGGCCTGGTAGATACGGTCGAAATCGCGGTCGGAAATCGGACCGGAGACATCGATGCCACGGACTTCCGTGCCGATGCCATCGGTGATGGGGACCAGTTCAAGCATGAAAGGAGACTCCCTGGGGATTCCGTCGTGACATCAGGCGGCTCCCCGTCAGGGGAGGGACACCTGGTACTCGTCCATCCAGTTGCGCATTTCGACGAGCTGGATCAGCAGGGCGGCCTGGTTGGATCCGCCGGGCAGCTCGCCGCGCACCGCGTTGGCGCGAATCTGCTCGATCAGCCCGTTCAGCCCCTCGCCGTCGAACATCCCGGACAGCGGGGATTCCTTGTCGCCGACGATCCACGCGGCCTCGCGGATCAGGGCCTGGTCGTACACCGGGTTCTGCACGTGCGGATAGGCGCTCTTCTTGCGGCCGGCCGTGCTCGGCGGCAGGACGTCGGCCATGGCGGCCTTCAGCAGGCCCTTCACACCGCCCTGGGACTTCAGTGCCCAGGGGACGTTCCAGACGTACTCGACGAGCCGGTGGTCGCAGAACGGGACGCGCACGTCCAGCCCGTGCGCCATGCTCATCCGCTCCTTGCGGTCGAGGATCACCGACAGCGGCCCGGACAGCCCGAGGAAGAAGACCTCCCGCATCCGGGCCTCCTCGGCGCTCTCGCCGGGCAGGCGCGGCACGCGCGACAACAGCTCGCTGTAGCGGGCGCGTTCGCCCTCGGCCGCGTCGGCCGCAGTCAGCAGCTCGGGGCTGAGGAAGCGGGAGAGCTTGGGTCCGTCGCCGAGCCAGGGGAAGCCGTCGTGCCCCACGACCTCGGGCTTGAAGAAGTACGGGTACCCACCGAAGATCTCATCGGCGGCCTCTCCCGTCAGCGCGACCGTCGAACCGCGCCTGATCTGCTGGAAGATGAGGTACATCGACGCGTCGAACTGGCCCCAGCCCGGCAGGTCGCGGGCGCGCCGCGTGGCGGGGATGACGTCCAGGACGTCCTGGAGCGTGGCCGTGAGCGTGGTGTGCCGGGTGCCGATGAACTCGGCGGCCGCGGCGGCGTACGGGGCGTCGACGTCGGGCCGCAGCTCCGTGGCTACGAAGTGCGCCGGGTCGCTCTCGAACCGTACGCAGTACGAGTCCAGCTCGCGGTCCGGGTCCTCCTCGCGCAGCGCCCGCATCGCGAGGGCGGCGACGGAGGTCGAGTCGACGCCGCCGGAGAGCATCGCGCCCAGTGGCACATCCGTGACGAGCTGCCGGCGCACCGCGTCGTCGAGCAGCTCGGCCACACGCCGCGCCGTCACGTCGAAGGTGTCGTGGTGCGGCCGACTGACCAGCTCCCAGTAACGGCGGCGCGACGTGCCGGACTCCGTGAAGGTGACGACGTGGGCGGGCGGGACCTCGTACAGGTCCTTGAACGGGGTCTCTCCCGGCAGGCTCAGCCTCGGCTGCAGGACGATGGGCAGCGCGGAGAGCTCCAGGCGCGCCTCGAAGCGGGGGTTGGCGATGACGCCCTTGGGTTCGGAGGCGAAGAGGACGCCGCCCGGGTACGCGTAGTAGTAGAGGGGCTTGATGCCCATCCGGTCGCGGGCCAGGTGCAGCCGGCGGTCCCTGCCGTCCCAGACGGCGAGGCCGAAGGTGCCATCGATCCGGTCCACGAACTCCGGCCCCCACAGCAGGAATGCCTGGAGCAGGACCTCGGCAGTGGAGCGGTTCCTGAGGCGGCCGCCGGCCGCCTCGACGGCCCGCCGCAGTTCGTCCCCGTTGAAGACCTCGCCGGCGTGCGCGACATACACGACACCCCGGTCCGTCTCGGCCCGCGCGGGCCGGACGTCGTCCGGCGACCCCGAGGTGGCCAGTCCCCGGTGCCCGATGCCGGCCTGCGCGGACAGCCAGACGTCCTGGGTGTCCGGGCCACGGTGACGCAGTGCCTCCGTCATCGAGTACAGCACGTCGCCCTGGTCGCCCAGATCACGCCGGAAGTCGATCCAGCCCACCACGCCGCTCAATCACTTCACCCCTTGGGAATTCGAGGAATCCAACCGCCCGGAGCGTTCGGCACGCGAAGGCTCCGGAAAGCGTTGCATTCGGTTTGCGGAGGATTCTTTTTGCGAAGGATTCGGTTCACGAAGAAAAAGCTGCGCCCGGAATCGAGGCGCATGGGACCCACCGTGCGCAGCAATGGCGGCGCTCAGCGGATTTCGATATGTCGACGGTTTCCGTATGGCAGCTGGGACAACCGTGCCAGACCAGGCCGTCGAATGGGTTCGGCCTATCGGCGCACAAGCTGCATGGCAACTTGATGCAGGACAGAAGTAGGGCCACAAATCGGGCACAACTCCCCTGCGCGCGGGGACGTTCCGCTCACCAGCGCGCGCGGGGCAGCTCGGGGCGCGCCGGGGCGGTCCTCGGCCCGCGTGCGGGGCCCTGCCCCGGTGGACGGGGCTCGGCGCGCGGGCTGGGCGCGGGCACGATGTAGTCCAGTTCGAGCGGCTCGTCGCCGCGCCCCGTCAGGAGCCGCAGCAGGGGGCCGGCCATGGCCGTCGTGAGGACCGCCATGACGACGAAGAGCGAGTAGAGCCGCTCGTCGAGCAGTCCCGCCTGCAGGCCGATGCCCAGGGCGATGAGCTCGGTCAGCCCCCGGGTGTTCATCAGGCAGGCCAGCACCGCGGAGCCCCGGGCCGACAGCCCCTGGGACCTGGCGGCGAGCCAGGTGCCCGCGAACTTGCCGGTGATCGCCACGAAGAGGATCGCGGCCAGCTGCACCAGTCCGTCGGCGCCGATACCGGAGAGGTTCACCTTCAGGCCCGCGACGACGAAGTACACGGGCAGCAGGAGCTCGGTCGTGTACTGGGTGCGCTGCAGCAGGTCCTCGCGTACGGAGGTCCCCTTCAGACGCGGCACGACGAGCCCGAACAGGAAACCCCCCATCACGAAGTGCAGGCCCATCCACTGGGTCACCGCGGCCGAGACCAGGGCGCCGGCCAGGACGAGGGCGAGGCCGCCCGCGGACCGGGACCCCGTGGCGCTCTCCCCGGACAGGAACCGCTTGAGCAGCGGCCGTACGACCAGGAACAGCACGGCCGCGTACGGCACGACCAGCAGCACCTTCCAGTGGTGCCCGCCGCTCGCGCCGGCCAGGGCCTGGACGCCGGCGAGCGCCGTCCACGCCGCGAGGTCGCAGACCGCCGCCGTGGACAGGGCCACGGCGCCCAGCCAGGTGCCGCTCATGCCCCGGTCGGACAGGATCCGGGCCAGGACCGGGAAGGCGGTCACCGACACCGCGACCCCGATGAACAGCACGAAGGCGGTGTGGTCGGCAGGCTCGTACGTACGCAGCAAGTACGCCGCGAGCCCCAGCCCGAGCGCGAAGGGCACGAGGGTGGACCCGGCGACGACCGCCCCGGCCATCCGGCCCGAGCCCCGCAGCCGCCCGAAGTCGAGCTCCAGGCCCACGACGAACATGAACAGCACCAGGCCCAGGTTGGCCAGGGCGCCGAGGTAGGGCCGCACCTCCACCGGCAGCAGCGCGTCGGAGAGCGCGCCGCCGAAGAGGGTGGGGCCGAGCGCCACGCCGATCAGGATCTCGCCGATGACCGGCGGCTGCCCGAGCGCCCGGGCCAGCCGGCCCGCGGCCTTCGCCAGCGCGATGATCAGGGCGAGGTCGACGAGCAGGAGAGTGACCTGTCCTTCCGTCATGCCCGCTCCCCCGCCGCGGCCCGCAGCCGCGGCAGCAGCTCCTCCTCGGCCTCCTTGAGCACGAGGCAGGCCGCGGCCGTCCGGTCGGCGTCCAGGGAGCCGGTGACCTTGCCGAGCAGCAACTGGTTCCGTACGTCGGCGCTTTGGCGCACGATCGACGTGAGGAGCTCCTCGGCACGGGCGTCGTCCAGCGTGCGGCGCACGTACTCGAGGAGTCCGGCGCGCGATCCCTGGTAGAGGGAGAAGGCGTCGTGCAGCAGGAAGACGACCCGCTCCGGCGCGATCCAGGGGCAGGCGATGAGCTCCCCGACCCCGGAGAACAAGGTGAGGCCGTCCTCGTACCGGTCGAGCTGCCCGGCGAAGGCCCCGCGCGAGGCCGCCGCGGCCTGTGACGCGTCGAAGTCCTTGGTGGTGAAGTAGCGCACCCGGCGCAGCTCGTTGTTGTCGAAGCCGGCCGCGATCACTTCCTCGGGGTAGGTGTACGCGCACAGCAGGCTCGCCGGGTTGTCGTCGATGAGCGACCACCGGGCGGTGTCCTCGTCATACCCCTTGAGCACGATGGTGTGCATCAAGTGCTGGTTGGTGTACTCGGGACAGTGCGGCCAGTAGAACACGTCCCCCACCAGGATCGCGTACCCCTCCTGGGCCACCACGTCCAGCAGCAGCCCGCGCGCCTCGGCGTAGGTGTCGAAGGCGGCCTCCTCCGCGACGATCCCGATGTTCGCCAGGTCGTCGCGGTGGAGGAGCCCGCTCTCGAAGGAGTACTTGGGCCGCTGCTCCCTGACGATCTGCCGCAGGATCTCGTCGGTGCTGACCATGCACCGGTGGAGCAGCTGGTACGCCAGCGGCTCGCGCTCGGCGAGCATCACGAGCGACTGGCGCTGGGAACAATTCAGGAAAAGCCGGCTGTACAGCTCTCTGTCGTACGGATAGGTCACGTCCATCGGTTGGGGTCCCCCTCGGGGATCGGGCTAGAGCGGCCGCGTCATGAACGCGCTGTTGGGGTCTTCCTTGTAGTCCGCGAAGGGTGCGCAGTACTCGAACTCGAACTTCTCGTACAGGGCGCGGGCGGGGGCGAAGAACTCCGTCGCCCCCGTCTCGAGGCTGAGCCGGGTGTACCCCATGCGCCGGGCCTCGGAGATGACGTGGGCCAGCAGGCGCGAGGCCACCCCGCCGCGCTTGCGCGCGGGGGCGGTCCGCATCGACTTGATCTCCCCGTGCGTGGCGTCGATCCGCTTGACGGCGCCGCAGCCCACCAGCGTCCCGCCGTCCCTGGCCGCCCAGAAGGTCACCTCCGGCCCGCGCAGACCGTCGAGGTCGAGCGCGTGCTTGCTCTCCAGCGGTGTGACGGCCCTCATGTCCCGGACGTGCTCCTCCAGGAAGGCGGCGATCTCCGGCCCGGAGAGGTCGTCGACGGAAATCTGCATGGGTGTCCCCTTTCTTCGGGTTTCCCCGGACGTTGTTCAGCGGTGCCGACTCAGATTCCCTCGAGCAGCCCGCAGGCGAAAAATCCGGGTGCCGAGGAAACGGCCAGATGGGTCTCCCCAGGACGGATCCCGGTGTCGCCGTGGTGGTCGACGAGGTTGATCATCCAGTCGGAGTTCCCGCAGTGACCGTACGCGGCAAGAGTCCTGGCGAAGTGCAGGCGGTCCCGCTGCAACCCCGCGATCGTGCTGTTGAACAGCGTGATCGGCGTGTAGAGGTTGGTGGGGAACACCTTGGTGACGTCCGCGAGCCGACGGCCGCTGTCCGCGGCGACCTTGGCGAGCGCGGACTGCGCGGCCTTCTGCCGCGAGACGAACGATTCGCGGCCCAGGAGCCCTTCGTGGTCGACACGCACCGCCGAGGCGAGCAGCCGCACCAGCCCCTGGCCGCCCCGGGCGATCAGGCAGCTGGCCACCGCGTCGCCGAACAGGGCGAAGGAGCGCACGCGGTCGCTGTCGTCCGGGGTGAAGTCCAGCGAGACGAGGACGACGTTGCGCACGTCCGGATCGCGCAGCAGCAGTTCGTACCCCTGGCGCAGGGCCGTCAGGGAGCTGCAGCACTGCTGGAAGGAGAGCATCATCGGGACGCAGTCGACCAGTCCCAGCGCGTCGAGGACGCGGGTGGTGAAGTCGCCGCCGAGCGAGGCCAGTCGGCCGTCGCTGGTGGTGAAGAGGATGTGGTCGACGTCCTCGGGGGAGACGGAGCCGTCGGCCAGCGTCCGCCGCACCGCCTCGATCACGTACTCCTCGACCGGAGCCGTCATCGTCCGGAAGGTCTCGCAGCCCATGGAGGAGAAGTCGGCGTCGGATGACCTCTCGCGCCAGAGCCTTTCGAAGTCCGGTATGTCGTACGGCGTGCGCTGCTGTTCTCCCCAGATGCAGGCGAACGAGCCGATGCCGATGCCGGAGTGGTCAGTGCTCACCATGCCTCGCCTCCGCCGCACCGGGCCCGGAGGCCGTCACGGCCTCCGGGCCCGGGGAGCGCATCACGGTGGACGTCACGCCGACGCCTGCGCGAGGCCGGTCTCGTCTATCTCACGCAGTACGGACGCGATGCCGTCGATGTCGTTGAGCAGGGACACCCATTCGGGCTTGAGCTGCACGCTGTCGTTCTTGTGCTCCTTGATGTAGTTCAGCAGGAGCAGGATGATGTTCAGCGAGCCGATGCCCAGTTCGTCGCGCGTCTTCGCCTTGATGACGTCCTCGTAGGCCAGCCCCTCGGTCATGGGCTGTGTCCGGAGGTATTCCGCGAACTTCTTCCGGTATTCATCAGTGCTCATCGGCGTCGACCTTCTTGAAGGAGTGCCCGTTCAGGTTCTTGTCGTGAAGCCGGTTGTGGCCGTACTTGTCCTCGCCGGAGACCAGGACGCTGCCGTGGTAGTCGAGGCTGATGGTGTCGCCGAACTCGCTGAGGCTGTCGACGTCCTCGTACACCTTCACCGACGGCGAGACGTAGCGCGAGGCGAAGCCCAGGCGGGTGGTGTCGCTGACGTTGGGCAGGGAGCCGTGGATGCACTTGGCCAGGAAGATCACGAACTGGCCGGGCTTCATCTCCATCTCGACGACCCGCTCGTCACTGGGGTCCCAGTCCTGGTCGAGCTTGAGCTCCGCGTAGTCGTATCCGAAGAAGTCGTGGGACTTGCTCTCCACGTTGCGCGTCAGCGGCTTGCTCTCGTCGTAGTACCACCTCTTGTGGCTGCCGGGGATGTAGCGCAGGCAGCCGTTCTCCCGGCCCGCGGGGGAGAACGCGGTCCACACGGTCAGCTCCTGCGTCACCTTCTCCGTCTCCTCGGTGTACTTGAGAGAGGGAGTGGCCGAGGTGGTGGTCTCGCCGACCACGAAGGTCTCCACCTGGTGCCAGCCGGTTCCGGCCTCACCGGGCGCCTTCTTGAAGATGTTCGTCTTCCAGCACAGGACGTCGTCACCGATGAGGCTGCGGAGCTTGTGGACGATCTCCGGCCGGCCGATGTGGTCGGACAGCGTGTTGCAGTCCAGGTGCCGGTCGTAGTTGATGACCGTCGAGTTGTGGGGCTTGTTCGCGGAGGTGACCATCTCGATCATGGCCTGGTTCCACAGCAGCGGAGCCTCTTCCTCCGGGTAGAGGTCGAACGGCCCCACGAAACCGTTCTCCTCGAAGAACTCGATCTGCTCCTCGGTCAGTCCGAGGAATTCCGTCTCCATCTGAGGTTCTGTCACCTTCATGCCTTTCTGTGGTTGCCGGCTGTCAGAGCGCGGCAGCGGCCTCTGCGGACTTCAGCTTGTTCTTGCCGAGCAGCCGCGCCGCGTTCTTGTAGAAGAAGAGATCCCGGTCCGCATCGGTCATCGACTCGGGAAACGCGCCTTCCTTGTCGAGCTTCTCGACCAGGCTCTTCTGACGGCCCTGGAGCCGGAACACCGGCCAGTCCGTACCGAAGAGGATCTTGTGGTTGATCCCGCGCCGGAAGAGCGTGTTCAGTGCCGCGGTGCCGAATGCCTCGTAACCGCTGACGTCCACGTAGATGTTCGGCCGGTTGTTGCACAGCATGGCGACCTCGTCCGGGTAGTGGACGCTGCCGTGCGCGAGCACGAAGTCGATGCCGGGGAAGTCCCTGGCCGCCTTGTCGACGTAGATGGGCTGCGCGATCTCGAAGTCGAGCACGGGCGACGTCGCCCCGATGTGCGAGAGGACGGGCAGCGAGTACTGCGCGCAGATCTCGTAGTACGGGTAGAGCATGTCGTCCGAGAGCCGGTACCCGCACGGCGGGTACAGCTTCATCCCGTCGAAGCGGTAGTCGACGATCGCCTTCTCGAAGAGCGCCAGGCCGTCCGCGCCCCACCGGGGATCGACGCCCACGAAGACCCGGAAACGGCCCGGGTGGCGCTCCACGACCTTCTTGTGGTGCTCGACGAGCTCTTCGATGGTGTGCGTGCTGTCCTTGAGCGCATAGGTGAAATCGGGCAGCAGAAGGACGGACTCCGCGATGCCGGCCTCGTCCATCTGCACGACCAACTCGTCGCAGAGCGGGTCCGTCAGCGTGCCGGCGTGCATCCTCGCGACCTTTTCCCGGGTCACGGGCAGCCCGTGGCTCTCCAGGGCGACCGTCATGTTGTCGACGACACCGCCCTGGAAGGACTGCGGAAAACACATGCCCGAGGCAATGTGGCTGTGGAAATCGATGATCTTCGGAACGTCGGACACGGAAAGGCCCCTCAACTCTGCCGTACGACCTTGATGATGTCCGCGACGGATTCGGCGCGGACGAACTCCTCGACACGGCCGAAGACATCGATGCCGGTCTTCTCCTCCAGGACGAAGACAATGCTCATGAGCGTGAGCGAATCGACGCCCAAATCGCCCCGGAGGCTCATTTCCGGTGAAACTCCTTTCTTGGCTGCCTTCTGCGCGATTGTGCTCGCGATGATCCGGCAGATCTCGTCGTCGCTCACATGGCCTTTGTTCATCGTCCCGCCCGGGTGCTCTCGCCGAATATCCTGCGCGTGACCGCGCCCCTGTCGACCTTGAAGTTCCTTGTCAGCAGACCGCTTTCCACCGTCAGTTCGGACGCGGGTCTGAAGACGACGTCCGAGATCCTGCGGGCGGCTTCCTGCTGTTTGTTCGACTCGTTGACGTACGCCTC
This sequence comes from Streptoverticillium olivoreticuli subsp. olivoreticuli, assembly GCF_003391135.1. Classification (GTDB taxonomy): domain Bacteria; phylum Actinomycetota; class Actinomycetes; order Streptomycetales; family Streptomycetaceae; genus Streptomyces; species Streptomyces blastmyceticus. The sequence goes on from NZ_CP031455.1 coordinate 2,434,671, forward strand.
GACCTCGGCCGTGCGCTCGGGCGACTGCCAGTCGTCGAGCCAGACGACACAGGTCAGCAGCCCGTCCCCGTCGGGTGACAGGACCATCGCCCGGTCGGCGCGGCAGCCCTTCTCCACGGCGAGTTCGAGTTCCTCGGGGTTGATCTTGACCCCGCTGCGCGTGATGATCACGTTCTTCTTCCGGCCGACCAGGCGCAGGAACCCCGCCTCGTCGAACCGGCCCAGGTCCCCGGTCGCCACCCGCTCTCCGGGCAGGAAGACCGCGTCCTGGGTCTCCGTCCCCTCGAAGACGTAGCCGAGGCACTGCGGACGGTCCGTGCGCACCACGACCTCGCCGTCGTCGGCGACCTCGACCTCGATCCCGTCGACCGGCCGGCCCGCGCTGCCCACCTTGCTGCGCCCCGGCAGGTTGAGGGCGATCCAGCCGATCTCGGTGCTCCCGTACACCTCGTGGAGGGGGGCTCCGAGCAACTGGAACAGCCGGACCGTGCGCGGCGGCACCGGTGCGGATCCGGTGAGCATCAGCCGTACCCGGGAGCCGTACATGCCCATCCACTTCGCGCCCAGGCGCCTCCGCAGACCCCGGCTGGCCCGGCCCGGCGCCACGGTGTCGAGCACGGTGGCCAGCAACACCGGCAGCCTTTCCTTCAGCCCGGCGGAGTCGACCCGGTTGCAGGCGACCTCGAAGAACGAAGGGGGACCGAGAATGATGGTCGGCTCGAAGTCCTTGAGCTTCTGGAACATCCGCTCCGGCGCCACGACGGTCGCGTCGGCTCCGTACCGAACGGCCAGGTACATCAGGTAGCGCTGCTGGAAGTTGGAGAACGGCATGACGATCAGGAGGTTGTCACGCCCGTCCACCCGCCATGCCTCGCCGGATGTCCGGATGGTGTTCTCGACGCCCTTCTTGGACATCATCAGGCCCTTCTTGCTGCCCGACGTGCCCGAGGAGAAGGCGATGGAGAAGACGTCGTCCGGCAGGGCCAGCGGCGGACGGCCGCCGTCCCCGGATTCCGGCCCGCTCCCGGACCGCGTTCTCCTCTCGAGCCTCAGCGGCCGGTCCTCCAGCCGCGCGATGCCCTGCGGAAGGCCGGATTCGCCTGCCGGCGCCCGGGTCACCAGGACGGCCGAGAGCCCGTATTTCCCGGCCAGTTCGTCCACTGTCGCCGCGTCCGTCCGGCGCTCCAGCGGCAGCGCCACGGAGACGCACTCCAGCCCCAGCAGAGCGAGGTCGGCGACAACCCACTCGTATGAGTTCGGCCCGGCGAGGCCCACGAGGTCCCCGGCCCCGATACCGCAGTCGCGCAGCTCGGACATGAGCCGTACGACGTCATCGTGGACTTCCGGGAACGTTTTGGTGACCGTTCTCCCGTCGATGGCGAAGAATTGCATCCGGCGATCCGCATGCTTGGCCAGGTTTTTATAAAGTTCGTTGATCGGCAAAGTAATCCTCGGTTCGTTCGCAGGACTCCAGGAACTGGAAACGACGAGCGAACGCAGGCTCACCCCCAGCCGGTATCGCTTTGGGCCGCCGAGATCGTCGCCGTGGCCACATGCCGCGGCTCGGCCGCGGTCATGTGCTCGCCCATCGCGATGACCAAGAAAACCGCGAACCCGACGCTGGAAAACTTGCCAAATCGCTTCACTTTCCCCGCTCCCCGCACTGACCCTGGTGCAACTTCCACGGCGCCGGAACTCCGCTTCATTGCGAAGGCGGTGCTCAGCTCTGCCATGACGGTGCCAGTAACGGGGCCGGGAATGCGTCGGCACGGCTGAGCATCATGCTGCATGGCAGCTTGATGCCCGAGGGAAGAAGAGGGCAAAAAGGATCATTCTTCCGCTCTTGGGGTGGAGAGCCGAAGGAGGACGGCAGGGAGCGAGGGCGCTACTCGGACTGCTCCTGCGATGCGAGCAGGTACCCGGCCTGGAAACGGCTCTCGGCGTTGAGCACCGCCATGAGCTCGGCGACGTGGCGCCGGCAGGTGCGGACCGACATGCCCAGGCGCCGTGCGACGGCCTCGTCGGTCAGGCCCGTGGTGAGCAGCCGGACAATGGTTTCCTTCAGGGCGTCCGCGATCTCGGGCTGCGGGTCGCAGTCGACGACGAAGGGCTCCGCCGTCAGCCACAGCCGCTCGTACGCCTCGACCATGAAGGCCACGACGTAGGGGTCCCGGACGAGCGCGGCACCGTTCGGGTTGCCGGGTGTGGCGAACATCGCGCACTCCCGGTCGAAGATCAGGAACCGCATGAACCGGTCGTCCAGTGTGCGTACTTCGGCGCCGAGGCGAGTCACCTGCTCGACGTAGGAATGGGTGCCGCGGCTCGACCGCGCGGTGTGCTGGTAGAGGATGCGCATCTCCACCCCCCTGCGGAGCGTCTCGTAGTCGCGCGGCGCCGCTTCCACGAGCACGTCCTCCCGGCGCCCGCCGCCGGGCTGAGCGGTGAGGATCTCCGAACTGCAGCTCGCCGACAACTCGGCGATGGCGGTGCGGACCTCCGCGAGACTCTCGATGAGCTCGACCTGCCGGCGCTGCCCGCTGACGCTGTGGCTCGCCTCGAAGAGCGGTGCGAACGACATGAGCCTCCGCCGCGCCTCCTCGGCCTGCGCTCGCCGGGTGCGTATCTCGAACTCCAGCGGACCGAGCACCCGGCTGACCGCTTCCTCCGGCGACACCGCCACGATGCCGCGCCCCGGCCGGTCCCGCAGGAGGCCCATGTCGGTCAGCTCGGCGAAGGCCGCCCGGGTGTCGAGGACGGAGAGGTCGAGCTGTGCGGCCGCGGCCTCGACGTCGACGACGTCATCGAGTGGAAGGGTCAGCGCGTAGCCGTACACCCCCTGCAGTACCTCGTCGCTGATCAAAGGCTGCGGAATGCGGGACTTGGTCTTCATACACAACTTTCTCGTTCCGTGGCAGCTAGCTGCCGTGCAGCTTCCGTCCAGGGATGATAAGAGCTCAATGACCCCATCGGACAGAACTTGTCCGGAAGGCGGACGACAGGATTCAGTCGCCATTGCCACAGGTCACAGAGGTGCTGGAGCCTGACGCGGTGGCGTTGGGCCGGGGTCGCGGGGTGGGCGGCGCCGTCTCCCCCGTCCCGGGACGCCCGGGACCGGGCCGGGGAAGGGTGTCCGGCCGTCCTGCCGGAAGCGTCGGCGCGGCCGGATTCCGCGCCCGGCCGTCCCGGCTGTGACGACGGGGCGTCCCTGGGACGGAGAACGTTGGCGGGACGCCCCCGGGGCCTCCTAGCGTCTGTCGGCGTCGGCCGGTTGCGGACCGACGTCCTTCGCTTCAGGAGAACTCCCCATGCTCAAGCTCTCGAACGTCAAGCGCGCCGCCGTGGTCGCAGCCTCCGCCGGTCTGGCGCTGGTCGCGCTGGGCGGCACGGCCAGCGCCCACCCGACGGACAGCGTCATCGCCTACGGCGACCGCGGAATCGGCGTCAAGTGCGTCCAGCTGGCGCTGAACGCCTCCAACGTGCACCCCGGCCTGGACCCGGACGGCGTCTGGGGCAAGCGCACCGAGGACGCCGTGCGGAAGTTCCAGCAGATGAACACCGACCAGTGGGGCGGGAAGCTCGACGTGGACGGCGTCGTCGGCACCAACACCGGCCACCAGCTGATGGAGCTGATCGTCCACAACGAGCACGACTGGGGCAACACGTGCTGGGCGAACATGCCCTCCTAGCGGCCGGACCACCCGCGGCCCGGCGGGGCACCTGCCACGAGCGGCCGCCCCGCCTCCTCCCCTGCCTCCACAAAAAGGACTTCAGCATGACTTCGGGCGATCAGCCGCACCTTCATCCGCACCGTCGGGCCGTGCTCACCGGCGCGCTCGCGATCGGCGCGGCGACGGTGCTGCCGCTGGCCACGGCGATGCGGGCGCGCGCCGCGGACGGGCCCGCGATCCTGGACTGCGCGACCTGGGGCGCCCGGCCGTCGAGCAGTCCCCTCAAGATCCTCACCACACCGCCCCAGAAGATCATCGTCCACCACACGGCGACCCCGAACACCACGGACTACTCGCGGACGGCGGCCTTCTCGCTGGCGCACATCATGCAGAACGACCAGATGGACGTGCGCCACTGGATCGACACCGGCCAGAACTTCACGATCAGCCGGGGCGCCGTCGTCATGGAGGGCCGGCACAACAGCCTGGCGACGCTCCAGGGCGGTACGCACATGGTGGAGTCGGCGCACTGCACCGGCCAGAACACCGTCGCGATCGGCATCGAGAACGAGGGCACGTACAGCACGGTGGAGCCGCGCGACGTCCACTACGCGACCCTGGTCGACCTCTGCACGTACATATGCCGCCAGTACGGCCTGGCCGCTTACCAGATCTACGGGCACCGGGACTTCAACAACACCGAGTGCCCCGGCGACCGCCTCTACGCCATGCTGCCCAAGCTGCGCGCGGACGTGGCGGCCCGCATCGGCGGCGACCCGACGGGGCCGGTATGGCCGATGATGAGCACCGGCGCCACGGGGGAGTCGGTGCGCACCCTCCAGTACCTGCTGCGGCAACACGGCGCGACCCTGACCGCGGACGGCTCCTACGGGCCGGCCACCGAGGCCGCGGTGCGCGACTTCCAGAAGTTCGTCAACGCCGGCCAGGACGGCGTCGCCGGCAACCAGACCTGGCACGGGCTCGTCGGCCCGGCCCGGAACGGCGATTCCGGCGAGGCGGTCAAGGCCGTGCAGAGCCAACTCACGGCGCACGGCATCCCCACCGACGTGGACGGCGCTTTCGGCCCCGGCACCCAGGCCGGTGTGACCAGGTTCCAGAGCACCCGGTCGCTGCCCGCCGACGGTGTGGTGGACACCCGTACCTGGAGCCGGCTGGTCGTCTGACGGGCGGTCGGTCCGCTACCGCTGAAACGTTTTCCCACCCCACCTCGTCCCACCTTTCGATTTCCGCTTCAGTGAGGAACCTTCATGAGACGCATCCCGGCCCTGGTCGCCGCGATGTTCGCCGCGCTTCTCGCGGCACTGCTCGCCGCCCCCGCCGCCCAGGCCGCGAGCTGGCCCACCGTGCACAACGGTGACAGGGGCGACAGCGTGACCACCGTCCAGTACCTGCTGGCCGCCCACGGCTACGAGACCGGCGCCGACGGCGCCTTCGGTCCCGGCACCGAGGACAAGGTCAAGGGCTTCCAGGGCGCGAACGGCCTGACCCCGGTGGACGGCATCGTCGGCCCCGACACCTGGTCCAAGCTGATCGTCACCGTCCGCCAGGGCGACAAGGGCGACGCCGTCAAGGCGCTCCAGGTCCAGCTGAACGCCCACGGCGGCGGGCTCGCCGTGGACGGCGCCTTCGGCGCCGGCACCGACTCCAAGGTGCGGGGCTTCCAGCAGGCCAAGGGGCTGAACCCGGTCGACGGCATCGTCGGCCCGGCCACCTGGGCCGCCCTGCTCTCCGGTGGCGGCAGCACCGGTGGCGACACCGGCAGCGGGAACCTGAGCCAGTCGCAGGCCGCCTCGATGCTCTCGGCCGCCGGGATCACCTGGTCCTCCTCGGGCGACTGCGCCAACCGCGACAGCAGCAGCTGCACCTCCTTCGACGGCCTCCGCCGCGCCTCCGCGGACGGCGCCGTCGCGCTCAAGCGGGCGGTCGGCAGCTGCCCCCTGAACATCACCGGCGGCACCGAGACGGGCCACGCCAGTGGTACGTACAGCCACGGCAACGGCTACAAGCTCGACTTCGGCATGGTGGGCTGCCTCAGCAGCTACATCACCGGCACGTTCACGCACAGCGGTACGCGCGGTGACGGCGCCGCCCTGTACACGGCTCCCTCGGGCAACATCTACGCCAACGAGGGCAGCCACTGGGACGTGACCTTCATGAACTGACCTCCACCGAGGCGGGATCGCTCCGCCACGGCGAAGGGGCACGGCACAGGGGAGGGGAGCACCGGCGGCGGCCGGTGCTCCCCTCCCCCGCTGTCGTCGGGTGCTCAGTACCATCCGGCCGCGGTGACCGCTCGGACGATCTGTCCGGGAGTCAGCGACTTTGTGGTCGTAATCGACTGCATATGGGGTTTCCTTCGATCGTTTGGTGTCATGGGTGATCGCGGATCATCATGGGCGCCGGGCGGACCGCGCGGACCGCGACTCATGAGTGAAGAGGGAAACGGCAGATGGTGGAGCAGAGGGCGGAAGCCGACGGGGATCTGTCACCGAGAGACCTGCTGGCCGCGGAGATGCGACGGCTCAAGGGGGAGTCCCAGCTCAGTTACGGCCGGTTGGCCGACCGCACCCACTACAGCCGCTCGTCGTGGGAGCGGTTCCTCAACGGCAAGCAGCTGCCGACGCGCGTGGCCGTGGAGCAGTTCGCGGCGGCCGCGGGGAAGGAGGACCCGCGGGCCCTGCTCGCCCTGCTGGACGCCGCGACCGAGCGCGAACGGCGGCAGGACGAGGAACCCCCGAAGGCCGACGAGGCCACTGCGCCGGCGGCCGGACCGGCGGAGGCCGAGCGGCCCGCCCTGGACAGCGAGGATGACGGGAAACAGGAGCAGGAGAGCGCCGAAGGGGACGTCAAGGGCACGTGGAACAAGTGGGACAAGGGGCTCGCCGGCCGGCTGCTGCGCCGCGGCTATGCCCTCGGCCTCGTGGCCGCCGGTGCCACCGCCGGAAGTCTGGTGACGGTGGCCGTGCTCGGCGGAACCGGAACCGGTGCCGGTGACCCGGCCGCCCAGGGCGGCGCACCCCAGCCCGTCACCTCCCCGGCGGTCGCCCCGGCGGTCGCCCCGGCGGTCGGCGGCATCAAGCCCGGTTGCGAGGGGGACAGCTGTCTCAGCCGGGAGCCGCAGGCGATGGACTGCCACTGGGACGCGACGACGGTCCGGCAGACCTGGCTGCGCGGTCTGCACATCCAACTGCGGTACAGCACCGCCTGTGAGGCGGTGTGGGGGCGGATCGAGAACGGGACGGTCGGCGACTCCGTGACGATCAAGGACAAACGGGGACGCGAGGAGCAGGCCGCCATCAGGGTGGGCACGGACACCTACACCCGGATGCTCGCGGTCGCCGGGGACGCCCCGGACTCGGTGACGGTCTGCGGCACCATCCCCGACCAGCACGAGCGGGAGTGCTCACCGGTGGGCGCCGTCCAGCCCTGACGGAGTGCCATGTCACGCGTCCGGCACGGCGGTTCCCTGGTCTCCTGCGGGACGGCCCCTCCCGGGTTGTGACGAGAAACGTTATGGACCTTCTGATCTGATCCCGTCATCCTTCGGGGGCAACGCGGTCATCAGGAGGTCTGTCCGGCTCGCGGTGGGTCCGGCGCGGCAGGGTGGATCGCCCTGTCGACGGCATCGGATCGTATGCGAGAGTCAGGACACGAGAGATGAAGATGCAATGGCGCGGGACGAAGCTGCCGTTCGTCGTCGGCACGGTGTGCGCGGCGATGCTGGCACTGGCGGCCCCGGCGCAGGCCGGGACGGCCGACGGCGACCACGCCGGGACGCTGGCGGCGCTGAAGGCGTTCCAGTCGGCCGGGGGTCCGGGCGCGGGCATCCACGCCGGTGACGGAGCGGGTTCCTGGACGCTCTCCACCGGCACGGGCACCATCAACACGAATACGCCTCTCCAATCGACCGACCACTACCGCATAGGCAGCCAGACCAAGAGCTTCACCGCGGCCGTGGTGCTCCAGCTCGTCGACGAGGGCAAGGTCGCGCTCGACGCGCCGATCGAGCGCTACCTGCCCGGTGTCGTCGACGGCAACGGCTACGACGGCAACACCATCACCGTGCGGCAACTCCTCCAGCACACCAGCGGAATCGCCAGGTACGAGCCGCTGTTCACCTCGGCGCCCGCCAACCCCGACGGCTCGTACCCGATCGAAGCACTGGTGCGGGAAGCCCTGAAGGCGGCCCCGACCTCCGCGCCCGGCGGCACCTTCACTTACTCCAACGCCAACTATCTGATCCTCGGCATGCTCATCGAGAAGACGACCGGAATGCCGGTGTACAAGGCCGTCACGAGCCGGATCATCGCGCCGCTCGGCCTGACCGGGACCACCTTCCCGCGTCCGGGCGACCGCTCCCTGCCGGCCCCGGCCGTGCACGGATACCACGGCGTCCGGGTCGGCCCGTTCTTCTTCTGGACCGACGTGGTCAGCTATGACCCGTCCGTCTTCAACAGCGCCGGGGCGATCGTCTCGACCCAGGAGGACCTCACCGCCTTCTACCAGGCGCTGGCCGCGGGCAAGGTCGTCTCGCAGGCGACCCTGGGCGAGATGGAGAAGACCGTTCCCGTCGGTGCGGTGAACGGCCACGCCCTCGCCTACGGCCTCGGCCTCATCCGCTACGACCTGTCCTGCGGCGGCGTGGCCTGGGGACACGACGGCGAGGTGCCGGGCTACTACACGGAGACGCTCGTCACCGCGGACGGCCGCCACGCGTCCGTGGTGACCAACGCCCATCTCACGACCAACCCGCCCACCCCGCAGATGTACAAACTGCTGGACACCGCGCTCTGCGAGAACCGGTCCTAGCCGACCGGGTCCCGTCGCCCCTCCTCAGTCCCGGCGCAGGGATGCGAGGTAGTCGCGCAGGGTCCGGGCGGTGCGCTCGGCACTCCAGAGCTCGAGCACCTGGGGGTCCTCCGACGGCCGGGCGGCGGCGATGCGTTCGCGGGCGGGCCGGTGGAGCTGGTGCTTGGAGAAGGCGTAGACGTCGGGCGGAGTGGCGCAGAGCCCGTCCGCCCGGCGCAGCGCCGCGGCGAGCAGAGCGTCGGGCTCGACGATCTCGTGCACCAGGCCGATCGAGGCGGCCTGTTCCGGGGCGAGCCGGCCGGCCCCGAGCACCATCGCGTCCAGCGCCGGGCCTACGGCGTGGCGCATGATCTCCAGGGGCACCGTGGGGAACGGCACGCCCGCGGCGAGCTCGGCGAGCCCGATGGTGCCGCGCGACATGAGCCGGATGTCGCACGCGGCCGCCAGCACGCATCCGCCGGCCAGGGCGTGCCCGTTCACCGCGGCGACGACCGGCCTCGGATGCCCGAACAGGGCGAGCATCGCGAGGCTCAGCGCCGGGAGGAACTTCTCGACGTACGGCGGGCCGCCGTCGACGATCCGCTTCAGATCCACACCCGCCGAGAAGGACCGCCCGCTGCCGGTCAGCACGACGGCGCGGGCGTCGGCGACGGCGGCCAGGGTCGTCGGAACGGCGGTGAGCAACTCGAGATCCAGTGCGTTCACCGGTCCGTGGTCCAGGGTCAGGACGGCGATGCCGTCGTGGTCGGCTGTCTCGATCATCCGGCGGTCCTTCAGTCGTCGTAGCCGTCGAGGTCGGTGAGCAGGATCTTCGAGACCGTGTACGTGCCCTGCCCGGCCGCCACGAGTTTGCCGCTGTCGGCGTAGATGTCGCTGCGCGCGACGTACACGGTCTTCCCCGCGGAAACCACCTCGCCGATGGCGTGGATTCCCTCTTTCCGCACCGGCCGGATCAGGTTGATGTGATAGTCGACCGTGAGGACGCTGTAGGTCTCCTCCATCGAGTTGGCCGCCATGAACCCGGCGGTGTCCCCGACCTCGAACAGCATGGCGGCGTGCAGGAAGTCCGAGTTCTGCGTGAGATCGCCGTGGAACGGAATGGCCACGCGCGCGGCCCCGGCCTTCTCGATCGTGATCGTCTTGTTCAGGAATCGGGAGATCTTGCAGTTCATGCAACAGCGGGTGAGCTTCTCGAAATGTGTCGACGAAGAACCCATGGCGGTGCTCCTTCCGAATGCGAGGGCATGACTACGCGCGCGACACGACCAGGCCGGCGTTGATCCCGCCGAAGCCGGAGGCGTTGACCAGGCAACGGCGCACCTCGGTGGTGCGGGCTTCGCGGGCGATGTCCATGTCGGCGAACGCGGGATCGGGTTTTTCGAGCTTCAGGGTAGGGGGCACGGTCTGGTGGCGCAGCGCCATGAGTGCGGCAACGAGGTTCATCGGGCCGCTCGCGGCGAACGTATGCCCTGTGTGCCCCTTGAGCGAGGTGACGATCGGCTTCCGGCGGGCGTCCGCCGTCACGGACCGCAGTGCCTCGAGTTCGGCGGCATCGCCCTGGATCATGCCGGAGGCGTGCGCGAAGACGCAGTCGATCGCGTCCGGTCCCACCGCGGCGTCGGCGAGTGCGCCGGTCATGCAACGCGCGACGTGGCGGGGCGAGATGGCGGTGATGCCGTCGCAACCACCGTTCGTGGCGAAGCCGGTCAGTTCGCCGTGGACCACCGCGCCGCGCGCCTCGGCGTGGGCACGGTCCTCCAGCACGAAGACGGCGGCCGCCTCGCCGACGACCATGCCGTCCCGCTCGCGGTCGAACGGGCGGGGTGTGCTCGCCGGATCGTCGCGTCCGCTGAGAGCTCTCATCGCTTCGAAGCCGGAGTAGGTGATCGGAGTGGTCACCGCCTCTACCCCTCCGGCGAGTGCCCACGTACGGGCGCCGGACCGGATCGCGCGCATCGCCTGGCCCAGTGCCTGAGTGCCGCTCGCGCAAGCGCCGGCGATCGTCATCTGCTCCTCCTCGATCCCGTGGCGCAGCGCGATCGCGCTCGCCGCCATGTTCGGGATGAGGGAGGGGATCAGAAAGGGGCTGGTCCTGCGCACGCCCTGCTGCTCCTGCTTGAGCACGCCGGCCTCGATGCTGGGCAGGCCGCCCATCGCCACGCCGAGGAAGACGGCCCCGCCCGGTGGGCAACTCGGTGGCTCCTCCTCGGCGTTCCGGTCGTCCTCCGCCGCCGGAGGAAAGCTGTCCTCCAGTGCCCGGTCCGCGGCGAACAGCGCGTAGCGCACGAAAGCGCTCATGCGCTTGATCTCGAACTGGAAGGGGCCCGGCGGGAACGTCACGACGGCGTCGTCGATCTGGCCCGCACACCGGCTGCGGAAACGGCCGGGGTCGAAGCGCGTCAGCGGGACGATCCCCGAGCGGCCGCCGACGAGGCCTTGCCACAGGTCGTCGACCGTCGGGCCGAGCGGGCAGACCACCCCCATACCGGTCACCACTACGCTGCGTCGTGGCACTGTCGGGACCGCGTCACGCCGGCTGCTGGGGTGCGTCCTGCAGATCCCGTATGTAGGTCACGAGATCCCGCATCGTCCCGAACTTGTCCATGACGGACCCGTCGAACTCCAACCCGAAACAGTCCTCCATATAGAGAAGCAGCTCGACCATCTTGAGCGAGCTCATCCCCTCGATGGACGTGGCGAGATGCGAATCCGGAGCGAGATGGGAGACATCGGCTTCCACGAACTCGCCGATGTGCCCGACGATCTTCTCGAACAGCTCCTGATCCCTCTTCTCGTCATGCATCGTGCGCACCTCTCAATCGCTCGTGCTCGCGGTGAACCGTTCTTCGATCATCTTTCGGCACAGATGGCGCTGGATCTTGCCGCTGGTGGTCCGGGGAAGCATGGCTCGGCCGACCCAGTGGAAGGTGACGCCGCCGATGCCGAACGCCTCCGCGAGCGCGTCGCTCACCCGGCCGGTGACCTCCCGTCGGTCGCGGCCGTCGGCGAGCCGCTCGTCGAGCAGGAGGTGGAGCTGCTCGGTCCGCAGCGTCGGGTCGGGGATGCCGACCGCGACGACCGCCGGGGTACGCGGGCTCTCCGTGACGGCCTCCACGAACGTCTCCAGCTGGTCGGGGATGTAGTTGCGGCCCGCGATGATCACGATGTCCTTGCGGCGGCCGGTGACATACAGCTCTCCGTCGACCTGATATCCGAGGTCGCCCGTGCGCAGACAGCCGTCCGTCCGCTCGAGCCGATCGTCGGACGCGCTCGCCCGCGCGTCGCCCGGAGCCGCGAGGCAGCCGTCGATCACGCTGGGTCCGGACACCTCTATCTCGCCGATCTCACGGTCGGGCAGGGGCGCCCCGTCCGCGTCGACCACCCGCAGACGATGGCCGGGCAGCACCCGGCCCACGCACACCATGCTCGTGGTGTGCGGATCCGCGGCCGGGCGGGGCTCTGCACGTCCCCTCGCCGCGATCGCCTCCGTGTCGACCCGGTCGACCGAGTACGGCCGGCCGACGTCGGAGATGGTGACCGCGAGCGTCGCCTCCGCGAGCCCGTACACGGGCCTGAGCGTCGTTCCGGGCAGACCGAAACGGCCGAAAATCGCCTGGAACTCTCGCATCGTGCTCTCGTGCACCGGCTCCGCGCCGCACAGCGCGACACGCCAGGACGACAGATCGAGATCGTCCGGCGGGCGTCGCTTCGCGACTCGCGCGCAGATATGGAACGCGGAGCTCGGCGCGGGCGACAAAGTGCCCCGGTATCGGCTGATCCATTGCAGCCACGAGAGCGGGTTCCGCAGGAAGTTGACCGGGTCCGCCAGCACCATCGGGATGCGGGAGTGGAGCGCGTAGGAAATCCCGATGAGCCCCATGTCGTGGAACAGCGGAAGCCAACTCACCAGCGAATCATCGGCTTTGCCCCGGATCGCCTCTGCGATCGCACGGACATTGGCGACGATGTTGCCGTGCCGGACCACGGCCAGCTTCGGCGCGCCGGTCGAGCCGGAGGTCGCCTGAAGATGGGCGAGCGACGTCGGCGTCGCGCGCGGCGGGCCCATGTGGAGGGGTGAGCCGCGAAGGGCGTCCGGCGTCACGACCGGGATCGGCAGCGCCGGCGCGAGCGCGTTCTCCCACTCCGGGGACGCGACGACCCGCCTGGCCCGCGCGTGCTCGGCCAGCCCTCGGAGGTTTGCCGCGTAGTGCGCGATACGGCCGTCCATCGGCTCCGCCACGACGATCGGCACGACCCCGGCGTACAGACAGCCGAGATAGACCGAGAGGAAGTCACGCGAGGTGGGCAGGACGATGACGACGCGGTCCCCTTCCTCGATTCCATGCCTTTCGAGTCCGGCCACGGCCTGTCCGGCGAGGCGGTACACGTCCGCGCAGCCGAGTGCGAACTCCTCCCCGGATCTCTCGATCACACGGAACGCCAACCGGTCCGGAGTCCGGTCGGCGCTTTCGAGCAGCGCGTCGATGACGGTCTCCGGTCGATGACCTCCCGTCATCGGGCGTACCCCTTCACGAACTGCAGATCGGTGCGCTTGGAGGACCGCTCCAGCCAGGTACGGAGCTCGCCGTGCCGCGAGTCGAAGTCGGCCTTCAGCAAGTCCTCCTTCAGCGTCCCGGACGCCGTGTAGTACGGCTTCTCGAGCTCCTCCAGGAAGCGGATGTGGTGCTCCATGCCGGCCCGGCCGCGATCGACACTGAGCGAGTACGACTTGAGGCGCGCCCGCCGTTGCGGCCGCTGCTCGATTTCGAATGCCCGCTTGAAGAAGATCCCGTAGCTGTCGAGAATGCCGCGCTGCAGTTCACTGGGGCGCATATGGCGCGGGAAGATGCCGACGAACGAGTAATGCTGGTAGGTGGGCACCTCCATGATGATCCGGTGGTCCTCGATGTCCTGACGGGCCCCGTAGAGCAGGCCCTGGAACGGGTATTCGGCGAGGCATACGAAGACCGGGTGCATGATCCGCGCCTCGGCACACCAATACGCGGTGGCCTCGATCGCCCGGCGGTCCTGGACCTCCAGTCCGAAGATGATCGCGGAGTGAATGGCTATGTCGTTCTCGGCGAAGCGCAACAGGCGCCGGGTCTGCTCTGAGGGGTCGACACGCTTGTTGAACGCCTGCAGGACACTGGGGTCCTCCGACTCCACCCCGAGGCAGTATTCCTCGAATCCCGACCGCTTGAGGTCGAGGACCAGCTCCATGTCGTCGGCGTGGTTGACCCGGCTCATCGCGATGAATTTGTAGTCGCGGTCGCGGAACGTCTCGGCGATCTCACGGCAATATCCCTTGCGGGTCGTGAAGTTCAGATCCGTGACGTAGAAGCGGTTGCAGCCGGTCTGCCGATGGATGGCGTCCAGCTCGCTGCGCACGTCTTCCGCGGTCTTGGTGCGGAAGCGCCGTCCGAGCAGCCGGATCGCGTAGCAGAACGAGCAGTCGAACGGGCAGCCGCGCGACATCGAGACCGTTGCCCAGTGCAGCTTCGGCGCCCGCGCCAGGAACTTCGGATTGATCGCGTTGGCGATATTGCCGTAGCGGGCGATCTTGTTCAGCGTCAGCTCGCCATGGGCACCGATGTAGGCCAGGTTGTCGACGTCGGTGAGGGGGTCGCCGGCCTCCAGCGCCCTGATCAGCTGGACGGACGGGATCTCCCCCTCGGCGATCACCGCGTAGTCGGCGTAGCGCAAGGCCTCGTAGGGCGCGAACGCGGCGTGGGGCCCGCCCATGATCACCACACAGCCCGGACGCTTGTCGCGCCGGATCAGCTCCAGCGTCTCGATGTTCGACCAGAAGTGTGTCGCGAGCGCCGAGATCAGGATGTAGTCGTAGCTCGCGAGGGGGAAGTCCTCGGGCTTCTCGCCCCAGAACATCTGGCACATCTCGACCCGCGCGTCCGGATACTCCTGCTGGATGAACGAGGCGACGTAGTAGATGCCGTCGTTGTAGGTGGTCGCCAGCGTCGACGCGTCGGGATAGGCGTCGTGGAACCCCAGCTGGACGCAGAGGATGTTGAGGCTCTTCATGACTGGACCTGCGCCTCGTGGTGCCGGTGCGCGAGCTGCTTGCGCACCTTCTCCTTCATCTCCTGCTTGAGCTTGACGGCGATGCGGGTCGGATCGTTGACCCGGCGCTGGGCCCAGGCGAGCAGGTCGCGCGCTTCGTCGCGGTTCATCTTCGGGTGCTTCCACACCAGGTTGTACAGGTCGTGCTTGCTGAGATCCGGCTCGTCGATCAGATGCTCCATCTGCCGGTAGAGACGGGTGCCGTGGAACGGGGTCAGCAGCGTCAACTGGCAGGCGAACAGCCCTTCCTGGTTGAGCTGCTCGATGTCGAACTGCATGTCCTCGATGCTGTCCTCGGCGAACCCGACCATGAACGTGCCGAGCGCCCGGCGGCCATGGGTGATGAGCTCCTGCACCGTCTGCCTGACGTTGTAGACATCGTCGCGCTTCTTCACGTCGGCGACGTTCTTGTCGCGGTAGGACTCGATGCCGACGATCGCGCCGTCCATGTACCGGTCGGTGAGTTCGGGGATCCGGCCCCGGATCAGATCGGCGCGGGTCAGACAGATCCATGGCAGCTCGCGTTCCGCCAGGGCGTCCACGACCTGCTCCGCCAGCTGATTGGTGAGGAAGAAGCTCTCGTCGTAGATGATGACGTGCGCGACCTTCGCCTCCCTGTACGCGTCGAGCGCCGCGTACGTGTCCTCCATGAAGATGGCCTCTTCTTTGGGATTGAAGATCGGCGTCGAACAGAAAGTGCAACCGATGTTGCAGCCACGCTTGGAGTAGAGATATCCGACCGGCGAGCTGATGCCGCGGAAGCCGCTCTGTCCCAGCATCGCCGGATGCCGCACCCGCTCCAACGGCTTGCCGTAGACGTACTGATGGAGCGGCGACTCCCCCGCGCCTTTCACCAGCTTGGTGAAGTGACGATCGATGCCGGGCGTGAGGACGCCGTAGTTTCCGCCCCAGATCTCCGGCACGCCGGCCTCCCGCGCGGCTTCGGCCATCTCGACGGCGACCGGCGTGGACCAGGTGTAGAAGCTGATGCCCACCATGTCCCACGTCTCGGAATTCAGCGCGGTGAGATATTCCTGCCAGGTCGGATATTCAAGGATCTCGACGTCCGGCACATTGTGCTTGAGGAAGCGGAGACCCGTCGGCGGACATGTGACGGACAGCCGGTCCTCGAGGTCCACCGCACACGTCCAGGCCATGTATGTGTCGGTCCGGTCGTACCAGTTCCCGCCGATTCCATTCGGCTCGACCAACGCCTCTATGGGAGCAGTTGTCAGGAGCACCTTCTTCATCGCCGTCCCCCTCCACGTCACCGGTCCCGATCCGCGAACACCGGTCCCGCGCGGCCGCGCGGTGACCGTACTGGTGAGCGCTTCGGTCCTGGAAGGGTCCCATCTTTCGGCCCCGGCAGCCCCTCATCTTTTGCGTCAACCCGCCGCCTCGCCCATGAGGCGGCGGGTCATGACATGCCCTGGGTCAGGAGACGCGCTTCAGCTGCCAGGCGTTGTTGTTGAAGCTGGGGTTCGAGGAGTAGACGCAGCTGCTGCTGTAGTACGAACCGGTCTGGACCCAGCCCGCGGGCTGGTAGGTGGAGGCGCAGGCCTGGACCACGGTGCCGACGGGCAGGCCGGTGAGCTGCTTTATCTGCTTGATGTTCGGACTGAAGCTCTGTGTGCCGCAGTTGCTGCTGTAGCCCCAGCTGACGTCGACGAAGCCGGTCGGGGTGAGCGTGTTCGCACAGGAGGTGGTGACGTCACCGGGGGCGGCGTGGGCGGGCGCGGCGGTCAGGGCGAACATCGCCGCGGCGCCGGCGAGGGTCATGCACGTGGTGCGGAGGCGGGTCATGGGTGATGGCTCCTTTTGATCGCGGACGGCCGGTCGGGCCGAGAGCCATTCCTACGGGTAGATGATCAACCTCGGATAGCGACTTTCCGGCCTAAAGATCCACCGAGGGGTCGATGTCCGGGCGGCATGTGCTGTTCCGAGGCCGATGAGTTGACGGTGCGCGGGGCCGCCGCCGCGGTCCCGGCGCCTTCGTGATCGCATACCGGCCCTGCCGCCGGTCGCGCGCGAGTGGGCCCGCATCGCGGGATGGGGAGAGGCCGGTCCCCCGGGGCACCACCCCCGGGGGACCGCCCGTGCTGCGCTGGACCTGCCAGGGTCAACGACAGCGCTCTGTCCAGCCAGTGGCCGGTGACTGGCTAACGCGATAGTCCCGCACAGGATTCCCTACCCTCAGGGACCTTAACTCGAACTGACGGCGTTTTCCCTGATGTCGGGGAATATGGCGCGGGGATACGGACGCACGCCGCCGAGGGCCTCGATATTCCCTGCACACAGGGAAGTCGGGGCGCGGATCCTAGCACACGAATTCAGCACCCACCTGGCCGATCCGCCTGGCGGTACCCGTATTCCCACCATGGTCCGGGCTGTCAAGAGTGGGTCCCTACATGCAGGGACGAAGCGCGCGGGTACCCGCTCTGTCGGATACGCTTCTGGGCTACCCGAGTTCGCTCGTTCGGGGCGCTCGCTCACCACGGGCGCCGGTCCGGACCAACGGCCAAAGGTGAACTGGACCTGCCAAGTCACTTCACGGAGAAGTGGAGATCAACGGTGGACAGCGGAAACGCCGCATTCCTTGTCGCAGCGGTGACGATCTTTGCGATCATTGCGTTCGTCGTGGTCTACGCGATCAAACGCCTGGCCGGACAGCCGATGCGAATAGCGGCGACGATCGTCGCGCTGGCCACCCTGGTCGGCGCGATGGTGCCGCTGGTCGACGAGCTCCACACGATGCCCTCGGCGCCACCGCCGAGGCCGGTGTCCCCGGCGTCAGGGGTGGGGCGTTGAGCCGTCGACTTCCTCCGGACTGGATGGCGACGCTCAACGAGCGGGTGATACGGCAGGCCGAACGGGCGCGCTCCGTCCGCTTCTTCACCTCCCTGCCCGGGCCCGTACGGGACGCTCTCGGCGACCACCTGGTCAGCAGGCAGTACGGAAAGGGGGACCGGCTGCGCGGAGTCGCCCCGGGGGCGGGCGAAGTGCATTTCGTCCTGTCCGGCTGTGTGGCGGAACGGACCACGTCCGCGGGGTCCGCCACCTTGCGTTTCCGCGGGGCCGACTCCCTGCTCGGGGACGTGGAGATCGTCAACGAGGCGGCGGATCCGGCGGCGGCCGAATGCCTGACGACCACCTGGACCCTGTCCTGCGCGATGTCCCGGATGCGCATGCTCGCCGAGAGCGACATCTCCATCATGAAAGGCGTGGCCGCGAGTATCGCCGAACGCCTGGAGACGAATGACCGGGTGTACGCCAACTCCCGGCACTCGCCCATTCAGCGCGTCTGCACCCTGTTGCTGGAACTGCACCGGACGTCCGGCACGAGTTCCCGGCTGCTGCCCGATTCCTCGGTCGAGGTATCGGGACCGACCCAGGCGGAACTCGGTGAGGCCCTGATGCTCGGCCGGGCGACCATCGAGAACGTCATGGCGGAAATGCGCATGATGGGAATTCTGACGACCGGGCACCGCCATTACGCGGTCAAGCACGTCGACGTGCTGAGATCCCTCGCCGAGGGAAAGCTGACGTCGAAGGCCAAAGCGGGAAAGGGCCCGCCACCACCGCCGTCCCCCTTGCCCGAACTGCCGGAGCTGTAGGCCGTCCCGGCCGACGGGAACAGGGAGCGGGCCCCGCGCGAAGCCGCCCGGGGGAGCTACGAGGCCCTCCTTCGGGTGGTGGGGAGCAGGGTCAGATGCGTGCCCGGGCGGCCCGCGCGGCGGCCGTTGGCGGTGGGGTAGACGTCGACCGGGCCGGCCGGACGCCAGTGCAGGCCGAGGCGCTTCGCCGTGTACATCGCCTCGTCCGCGCCGCGCAGCAGGTCCGACAGCCCGGCACCGGGCCGACGGCCGACGCGGCACAGGCCGATCGACGCGCGGGGCGAGAGGGTGACGGCACCGGTGTCGAGCGGTGCGGAGAGCCGGGCCGAGAGGCCGTACGTCAGCTCGCCGTCCAGGTCGGCGTCCGGTGCGAGACGGACCACGGCGGTGTACTCGTCGCCGCCCAGCCGCGCCGCGAACCCGCCCCGTTCCCGGCACCACGCGTCGAGCCGCCGTCCGACCGCGGCGATGACCCGGTCGCCCACGGCGTGGCCGTGGGTGTCGTTGATCTGCTTGAAGCCGTTGAGGTCGAGGAGCAGCACGGCGGCGTCCGGGTGCTTGACGGCCCGCCGTGCCCGGGAGGTGAACTCATCGCGGCACATGAGGCCGGTGAGGGGGTCGGTGCGGGCGGTGCGGAGGCGGCGGACGAGGACGATCGCGTGTGCTGCCCAGCCGACGGTCGGCGCGGCTATGGGCAAGGCCTGGACGAGGAGGTTCATCGAGCACCTTCCGAACAGAGAGCTGGCCCGCCACGGCTTCGCGGACTCGGCGCGTGCGGGCCGGTGGGTGGTCCGGTCATGCTGGAGATCCCCCCTTTCCGCTCGATCGGTGCAAACTCCGCTCCCGCCCGGGGACGTTCGCATGCGGGAGCCACCGCGTCTGGCGGGCGGCGCCCGTTCCGGTGCAGGCTGTGCGAATGGACAAGGACCTCTCCCGTGTCGCGCTCACCGCTGCCGCCGCCGAGCTGATCCGCCGGCTCCGGGAGGCGCACGGGCCGCTGATGTTCCATCAGTCCGGCGGCTGTTGCGACGGCAGTTCGCCGATGTGCTATCCGTACGGCGAGTTCCGTACGGGCGCCTCCGATGTGCTGCTGGCCTCGCTCGCGGTGGAGGGGGTGGCGGAGCGGATCGGGTTCTGGATGTCGGCGGACCAGTTCGAGCGGTGGCGGCACACGCATCTGACGGTGGACGTGGTGCCGGGGCGGGGCAGCGGGTTCTCGCTGGAGGCGCCGGAGGGCGTGCGGTTCCTGGTGCGGTCGCGACTGTTGACGGACGCGGAGGCGGGGGCGTTCGGCCGGGGCTGAAGGCGGCCTGACCGGTCCGCGGGGAACCGGCCGCCGGGCGGGCCCGGCGGCGCGGACCGGCCGCGTGCCCCGGCCCGCCCGGCGATCGGCGGCAGCGCCCTCAGGACGCCGCGTCCACCAGCGACAGCATGCGCAGGCGCTCCGGCGGGCCGGGCCGCGCGTAGTACCAGCCCTGCGCGGTGTCGCAGCCCAGGATCCGCAGGTGTTCGGCCTGGGTGCCGGTCTCGACGCCCTCAACCGTGACCGACAGGTCGAGGGTGTGGGCGAGGGAGACGATTCCCTCGACGATCTTCACGTCGACCGGGTCCGCGGGCGAGTGCTGCATGCCGCGGGTGAAGGAGCGGTCCAGCTTGAGCGTGCTGACGGGCAGTCGGCGCAGGTAGGAGAGGTTGGAGTAGCCGGTGCCGAAGTCGTCGAGCGCGATGTCCACGCCCATGTCGGCGAGTTGGCGCAGCGGGCGCAGCTCTTCCTCGTCGGCGCCGATCAGGGCGTTCTCGGTGACCTCCAGGCAGAGCGCGGACGGGTCGAGGCCCGCGTTCTCCAGGACGGCGACGGTGTCGGCGACCAGGGAGGGGTAACGCAGCTGGGACGGCGAGAGGTTGACGTTGACGCGCATGGGCGCCTGGCCGGAGCCCTCCTGCCACCAGGCCCGCGCCTGCCGCAGGGACTCCTCCAGGACCCAGCGGCCGAGCGGCACGATCAGGCCGGTGCTCTCCGCGAGCGGGATGAACTGGTCGGGGCCGAGCACGCCGTGGACGGGGTGCAGCCAGCGCACGAGCGCCTCCGCGCCGCGCACCGCCCCGTCGGCGAGGCCGACGAGCGGCTGGTACTCGATGAAGAACTCGCTGTTGTCGAGCGCCGCGGGCAGCCCGTTGGTGAGGCTGTGCCGGGCGATGACCCGGGCGTCGGAGTCCGCGTCGGCGAGTTCGTAGCGGTTGCCGCCCGCGGCCTTGGCGCGGTACATCGTGATGTCGGCGCTGCGCAGCACCTCCGCCGCGCCCAGCTCGCCGGCGGCGCCTTCGACGATGCCGATGCTGGCCCGTACGGACAGGTCGCGGCCGTCGAGCCGGATGGGGCGGGAGAGCGCGGTCAGCATGCGGCGGGCCAGGGCGATGGCGTCGGCCTGCGCGGACGGGCCGGTGAGGAGGGCCACGAACTCGTCGCCGCCGAGGCGGGCGACGAGTTCGGCGGGGCCGGTGGCGCAGGCGCGCAGGCGTTCGGCGACGGCGACGAGGAGCTCGTCGCCGACGGCGTGGCCGAGGCTGTCGTTGACGGCCTTGAAGCCGTCGAGGTCGAGGTAGCAGAGGCCGAAGCGGGCGGGTGCGCCGTCGTCCCCGGCCGGGCTAAGCGCGCGGTCGATGCTCTCGAAGAACAGGGTGCGGTTGGGCAGGCCGGTGAGGGCGTCGTGGGTGGCCTCGTAGCGCAGCCGCTCGTGGAGGAGCCTGCGCTCGGTGATGTCCTCCATGAGCGCGAGCTGGTACTGGGGCCGGCCGTGGGCATCGCGGAGGAGGGCCACGGACAGGTCGGTCCACAGCACGCTGCCGTCGCCGCGGTAGTACGGCTTCTCGACGCGGTAGTAGTCGCGTTCGCCGCTGATCAGCTCTTTGTAGAGGCCCCAGACGTCGGGTGAGTCGTCGGGGTGGACCATCTCGCCGACGTTCCGGCCCATCACGTCGTGGGCCATGCCGCCGAACATCCGGGTGAGGGCGTCGTTGACGTCCATGATGCGGCCGTCGACGTCCGCGATGCCGACGCCGATGGCGGCGCCCTCGAACACCGCGCGGAACCGGGCCTCGCTGGTGTGCAGGGCCCTCTCCGTCTCGGCCTGCGCGGCCAGCGCGGCGCGGGAGAGGGCTTCCTGCTCGGCCAGGGTGCGCTCGCGCAGGGCGTCGGCGAAGCCGGCGGCGAGGGAGTGCTGGAGGCGGGCGCACCGGGCGCGGGCCTCGGTGTCGGAGAGGCCGCCGCCGGGCGGGCAGTAGACGAGGAGGTAGGAGTCGATGGCGCCGAGGATCAGCGGCAGGGCCTCGGGCTCGGTGCAGTGGGCGCCCACGAGCGCGGCGCCGACCTCGGCGGCGGGTGCGGGGTCGAACGGGCGGGTGCGCAGGGCGGCGCCGAGCCGTCCGGCGAGAGGGACGAGGCGGTCCTCGAACTCGGCGCGGGTCAGGTGGGTGGCCGTCGCCGGATAGATCGTCCGGCTCCAGATCGCGGCGAAGCGCCTGAGGCTGTCGTCACGGGCGATGCCGCCGTCGCGGACGGGAGGGCCGAGGATCCCGAGGGCCCGGCCGTCGGGGCCCTGGATGCCGATGCCCCGGTGGCCGCCGGCCCAGCCGTCCGGTGCGCGTTCCGGTTCCGCGGCCGGGCCGGTGTCCGGTTCCGGATGCCGCTCGCGGTACGCGTGGGTGTTGCGCCCCCGGGCGTGGAAGCCGTACGGCTCCCCCGGCTCCGTGAGGCCCTCCTCGCAGCAGGGGTCCTCGGTCCCCATCCGGTCGCCTTCCGTTCGACCGGCCCCCAAGTGGCCATCCTGCGGGGGGCAGTCCGGTGCCCGGCCGTCGCGTACGCAGAACCCCGCGGCCCTGCCGTCCGCGGCGTCCAGGGCCGTCGCCCCGCTCCCTGCAGTCACCCCGGCCCCGGCTCTGCTTCCGATTCCGCTTATGGTTCCGCTCGCTGTTTCGGTCACGGCTTGCGCCCCACCCCGGCGAAGCCCACGTACATCGCCGGGTCGTCGTCCGTGCTCCCCGCGCCGCCGCCGGGGCCCTTCGCCGGGGCCTCGGGCCGCCACATCGGCATGGGCACCAGGCCGGGCTCGACCATCTCGAACCCGTCGAAGAAGCGGGCCACCTCGGCGTGCGAGCGCATCAGCAGCGGTGAACCGACCCCGCGGTAGACGCCCTCAACCCGCTCGCCCTCCTCCGGCTTGATCGGGCCGCTGTCGGTGGTGGCGTGGGTGAGGATCAGCAGGCTGCCGGGGGCCAGCGCGTCGCGCAGCTCCGCGACGGCGCCCCACGGGTCCTCGCGGTCCTCCATGAAGTGCAGGACGGCCACCAGCAGCAGCGCGACCGGCCGTCGCAGGTCGAGGAGCCTGCCGACCTCCTCGCCGTCCAGGATGTCCCGCGGTGCCCGCAGGTCCGCGGACGCGATGGCGGCGCGCTCGTTGCCCGCGAGGACGGCCCGGCTGTGCGCGACGGCGACCGGGTCGTGGTCGACGTAGACGACGTGCGCCCCGGGGTCCGCGTGCTGGGCGATCTCGTGGACGTTGCCGAAGGTCGGGATGCCGGAGCCGATGTCGAGGAACTGCGTCACGCCCCGGCCGACGGCGTACCGCACGGCGCGCCGCATGAAGGCCCGGTTGGCCTGCATGACCTTCGGCAGGCCCGGGAAGGCGTCGATGGCCCGGCGCCCGGCCTCCCGGTCGACCTCGAAGTTGTGCGAGCCGCCCAGGTAGTAGTCGTAGATGCGGGACACGCTCGGCACGGAAAGGTCGATGCCTTGGGGGGCCCAGGTGGGACGCTCCATCAGTCTGTCTCTCCAGCTCATCGAACGGACGTGTGAGCAGAGGCTACTGATCGCCCGTTCGAATGGAAGAAGCAAGTGGAAAACAACGATCCGCATTTAACTGCAGTTCGCCCCTACCCCTTGCGGGTGCTCCCCCCGAAGTACCCCAAAACCACATTCGCACGTGAGATGCATCTCTCTCACTTCCCCCATCACATACCTCTACGGCCACAGCAGGCACGTGCACAACCCTTTATACGGTCCCACATCGATTTGATCATGCAAGGAACGGGCGTGTGCTCAGGGCCGGGGCTCCCGCCACATCGGCCACATCCGCGGGCCGCCGGGGAGGTCGACGACCGTGCCCGTGGAGACGAAGCCGAGGCGCTCGTAGAGCGCCTTGCTGCGCTCGTTGCTCGCCTCCAGATAGGCGGGCATGCCCTCCTGGTCGCAGCGGTCCAGGACGGGCGTCAGCAGCGCCCGTCCGCGGCCCTGGCCGCGGCGGCCGGGGGCCGCGACGATGACCGGCAGGTAGTAGTGCGACCGGTCCATGGGGTGCGCGAGGCCCGTCAGCTCGCCGACGACCCGGGCGCGGTCGTTGTCCGGCGCGGCCCCGGCGAGTCGCTCACCGAGCTCGTCGTCCTCGCCGCCACCGGCCGCGCCGTCGTCGGCCGCCCGGACCGGCAGCCACAGCGCGGCCGCCGAGAGGTCGTCCGTCACGTCCACCCAGCCGTCGCGCAGCGCCGCGTCGAGATACACGCCGAAGAAGACCGGGTGGACCGCGCGCCGGTACTCCTCGTCCGGGAAGACCCAGCCGCTGACCGGGTCGGCCATGAACGCCTCCCCGATCAGCAGGCTGATCTCGTCCCGCTCCTCCTTCACCGCCCGGCGGATTCCCGTTATGGCGGCGGCTTCCTGATGCACGGTCACGGTCGCTCCCTGCGTACGAATTGACGTGGCGTTCACGTTCACGTCGATCGTACGGACCGGTGGAACGCGCTCGGCGACCGCTCCGAATGCCCGGTGAATGCGGCGGTATTCACCGGTGCGAGAGCGTCAGCGGACGCCGACGGCGGCCAGTGCCCGGCGCTGCGCGGCCGACGGTTCCGCCGGGAAGTAGAGATAGCAGACCCCTCCCGTACCGCTCTTGACCTGCCCCTGCGCATTGCGGCGCTTCGTCCGCAGCCAGACGTTCTCGAACTGGCGGCGTTTGTATACGCGTCGGACCGCGGCGTCCGACGGACTCGCCGGGTCGTTGGCCACCACATCGCCGTCCCGGGTGAAGCCGACGACACACATCAGGTGGCCCGCGGTGCCGTATCCCGCGCCGTCGAGTTCCGAGGCGAGGAAGGACTGCGAGGTGATGACGGGGATCCTCGCGTGGATCAGTTTCTCCACGTCGTTCAGGGAACGCAGCCGGGTGACCACGGCCTGCATGTCGCGGTACGTCGCGGCGTAGGCGGCGTTGAACGGCCAGTTGCCGCAGCCCTGGTACTGGTAGTCGTACGTGTACCGGGCGGCGTGACAGACCTGCGGATCGGCGTAGGACCGGTCCACCCACGCGAGGTCCGCGGCGGACGGCACCCGGCCCCAGTACTCGAGGACCATCTGCGAGGAGGTCGGGCTGCACCACGCCTCGCCGCCGTTGTCGTACTGCGGGTACTGCCCCTTGTGGATCTCCTGCGAATAGCGCGGCACCTTCAGCTCGCACCCCTCCCCCGGCGCCGAGGCCGGCACGGTGAAGCGGTCGGGGATGTCGGAGCCCATGGCGCCGAGCCGCCACACCACGGGGGTGAGGCCGCTGCCGGGCCTGCGGCAGAGGGTGAGGCGCAGCTCGTACGAGACGAACCGGAGGCCCGTCGCGGGGCTGTCGACGGCGAGGGTGTCGGTGGAGACGTTGCTCCTGCCGTCCTTCTGCCCGTCGACGGAGGTGCGCCGGATGTCACCGATCGCGTCGCCGGCGGTCCAGCGGCCCATCACGTACCAGGGGGTGTGCCCGCCGTCGGTGTAGGCGCCGCGGAGCTCCACCTGGAGCCAGGTGCCGGCGGGCGCGTGGGCGTTCCAGGAGG
The DNA here is from genome assembly GCF_003391135.1 of Streptoverticillium olivoreticuli subsp. olivoreticuli. Classification (GTDB taxonomy): domain Bacteria; phylum Actinomycetota; class Actinomycetes; order Streptomycetales; family Streptomycetaceae; genus Streptomyces; species Streptomyces blastmyceticus. The sequence goes on from NZ_CP031455.1 coordinate 2,459,725, forward strand.
CGACGACCTCGCTCGCGGGGGCGGGCAACCGGTGGACCGGGCCGGTCCAGGTGGCGTACTCCCAGGTGGCCGTGGTGCCGGTGTGCGGGTCGGGATAGTCGAGCGTGCCGACGGCGCGGTCGATGACCAGACCGGTGCGGTGGCCGGTGCGGGGGCAGGTGCCGTGGGCGGTGCCGTGCCGCCAGTCGGCGGGGGTGAGCCAGGCGCGGTAGTCGATGCGTCCTCCTCCGGAAGGGGCCGCGATGGCGGGCCCGGGGGTGATGACCGCGGCGGCGGCCGCTCCGAGGGCGGCGGCCAGGACGGTGCGGCGGGGTGTGGGTCTGCTCATGATCGGGCCTCGTGGTCGGGGACGGAGCGGGGGCTAAGCGATTGTCCCCAGCCCCGCCCCTTCCCGAACCGGGGCGCCGCCCCGGACCCCGGTCCTCAATCGCCGGACGGGCTGGTTTTCCAGCCCGTCCGGCGATTGAGGACACCGCGCGAAGCGCGGTCGGGGGTCCGGGGGCCTCCCCCGGTTCGGGAAGGGGCGGGGCTGGGGAGAAACCCGCCGGTCACGGCCTACCGTGGTGCGGTGAACGAACCCACCGTCGAGACCCTCGCCCAGAGGCTGCGCGCCCTGCCCCCGTCCATCGGCCGCACCCGCCTGGTCGCCGTCGACGGCCACGCCGGCTCCGGCAAGACCACCTTCGCCGCCCGCCTCGCGGCCGCCCTGGGCGGCGCCCCGGTCCTCCATCTGGACGACCTCGCCACCCATGAGGAGCTCTTCGCGTGGACCGGACGGCTGCGCTCCTGGGTCCTCGAACCCCTGGCCCGGGGCGAGACCGCCCACTACCGCGCCTACGACTGGGTGGCGCGCCGGTTCGCGGAGGAGCGCGAGCTGCCGGCCGCGCCGGTCGTGCTCGTGGAGGGCGTGGGCGCCGGCCGCCGGGAGCTGTCACCCCATCTGGCAAGCCTGCTGTGGATGGAGTTGACCCATGAGAGCTCGTGGGAAAGGGGTCAACTCCGTGACGGTCCCGAACTGACCGATTTCTGGGACGGCTGGAAGCGAGCGGAGCAGCGCCACTTCGCCACGGACCCGACGCGCCCGCGCGCACAACTCCTGATTCTCCAGTGCCAGGAGGGGTACAAGGTGCTGCCGGGACCCCACGAGAGCCCGTGAACCGCCCTCACCGTCACGCTCGGTGAGCAACCGGGGCCGGTCAGCCGGTCGTCGCCGACCGATCCCCGCCGAGTGCGCCAACTCCGCTTGACCGAGGGGGCGTACAGGACTTACGTTCTCATTAGGCAGCTGACACAAGCCGCCTCAGGACGCGAAGCCCCCGGTTGTTCCCCCGTGATCGGGGGCTTCGTACTCTCCGCGGAACACCCATTTGAGCACTTTGCTCCGCCGTCCCCTTCACACTGGGTGACCATCTTCCGGAGCGCTTTCCGGCCCCTCGGGATCGCCCCCGCGCCGTGAACAGCGGTGCGGCACCCTTCGGCCCATGCCGACCACGCAGGTACGATGCCAGTCGGCACACCTATCGGCTGGCGTGTCGGCACACTGGTCAACTCCCGTCCACAGCACAGCGGTTCGGCAAAGGCGCGCCGGGCAATCGCCCGGCAGCACGCTACGGGGGCAGGGTTTGTGGGGGACGTGATGGACATCGGCATGCAGGGCCCACCCGCCCCGGCCGATCTCGCCTGGCTGCGCGCCGTCGACGCCTACACCATGGGCGCGTACGCACAGGCCGAGGAGGAGTTCCGGGCCGCGGTCCGGGCGGACCCCGGCATGGCCGACGCCTGGCTCGGGCTGCACGCCCTGCGCGCCGAGACGACCACCGCACTGCTGCGCATGTACCGCCACCGCGAGCGGTTCGGCGAGCAGCGCACCCGCCACCGACGCACGCTCAACTCCTGGTACTGGCTGGGCTGGTGGGTCCAGCCCGTGCTGGAGAGCGGCCGCGACCTGCTCCTCGCCCACGCCTCGCACTGGCTCGACGGCCGCCATGTGCCCGAGCTCGACCGGGCCCTGGCCGACTGCCCGCCCGTCGACACCGACCTCCAGGCCCGCTTCCTGCACGCGTGCCGCGCCTACCTCGTCAAGGACTGGGAGCAGCTCGTCCGGCACACCGAGCCGCTGATCGACGATCCGCTGCTGGGCATCGAGGCCGGGCTGTTCGGCGGCATGGCCCGGGTGCGCCTGGAGATGTACGGACAGGCCGAACCGCTGCTGGCCGCCGCCCTGATGCGCTGCCGCAGCGAGCAGCCGCAGCGCAAGGAACTGCGCTACTGGCTGGCCCGCGCCCACGAGGGCACCGGCCGCAGCGCCGCCGCCCTCCCCCTCTACCGCGCCGTGCACCGCGTCGACCCGTCGTTCATGGACACCTCCGCCCGGCTCACCGCCATCGCCGACGGGGACGGCCTGGACGACCATCTGGACCTGGCGTCGGTGCCGTCGGGCGGTCCGAGCGGCCAGGACCCCGGGAGCCCCGCCGACCCGGCGGGCGAGCCCGACGCGCTGTCCGCGCCGGACCTCCCGGGCGGCCGCGACCTGCTCACGGGCACCGGACCCGAGCCCACGGGGACGGCGCAGGCCGGGCCCGACGGCATGCGCCGGATGTCCCGCATCCCGGTGCCCGGGCAGCCCGCGCCCCAGCCGGTGCCGGGCCCCTCCGACCCGGTGCTGCTGGCGAAGGCCCTCTCCGAGCTGGAGCGGATGGTGGGCCTGGAGCCCGTCAAACGGCAGGTGCGGGCGCTGTCCGCCCAGCTGCACATGGCGCGGCTGCGGGCCGGGCAGGGGCTGCCCGTGCAGCCGCCCAAGCGGCACTTCGTCTTCTCCGGCCCCTCGGGCACCGGCAAGACCACGGTGGCCCGCATCCTGGGCCGGGTCTTCTACGCCCTGGGGCTGCTCGGCGGTGACCACCTGGTGGAGGCCCAGCGCGCCGACCTGGTCGGCGAGTTCCTCGGGCAGACCGCGGTCAAGGCCAATGAGCTGATCGACTCGGCGCTCGGCGGGGTGCTCTTCGTCGACGAGGCGTACAGCCTCTCCAACTCCGGCTACAGCAAGGGCGACGCCTACGGCGACGAGGCCCTCCAGGTGCTGCTCAAGCGCGCCGAGGACAACCGCGACCGCCTGGTCGTCATCCTCGCCGGCTACCCCGAGGGCATGGACCGGCTGCTCGCCACCAACCCCGGCCTGGGCTCCCGCTTCACCACCCGGGTGGACTTCCCCAGCTACCGCCCCCGCGAACTCACCAGCATCGGGCAGGTGCTGGCCGCGGAGAACGGCGACCAGTGGGACGAGGAGGCGCTGGACGAGCTGCGCAGCATCAGCGCCCACGTCGTCGAGCAGGGGTGGATCGACGAGCTCGGCAACGGCCGCTTCCTGCGCACGCTCTACGAGAAGAGCTGCGCGTACAGGGATCTGCGGCTGTCGGGGTACTCGGGCACCCCCACTCGCGATGACCTCGCCACGCTCCGCCTGGCGGACCTGATGCAGGCGTACGGCGAGGTCCTGTCGGGCCCGGGCTGGTCCTCCCCCCGCCGGGAGTCCCGCGACCCGCAGGATCCTCCGTGAGGCCGGACGGACCGGTATCCAGCCCGTCCGGCGTTTGAGGACAAGCGGCGCAGCCGCTTTGGGGGTCCGGGGGGCTCCCCCCGGTTTCGGGAAGGGGCGGGGCTGGGGAAAAGCCCCCCGGCCTCAGGCCGTCATCACGCCCCGTTCCTGAGGGACGAGGACTTCGACGCGCGGGTCCGCCACTACGGGCCGGACCGTCGTGACCGCCCGGTGCGAAGGATCCCGCACCTCACCCACCAGCATCTCCAGCACATCCTCCAGCGCCACAAGCCCCAGCACCCGCCCCGACGCATCGGCGACGGCCGCCAAGTGCGCGGCGGCCCGCCGCATCACGGTGAGCGCGTCGTCCAGCGGGAGTTCCGCGCGCAGGGTCTCGACGCGCCGCCAGACGTGCTGCGGCACGGCCCGCTCGCGGTCCTCCAGGTCCAGGACGTCCTTCACGTGCAGATAGCCCATGAAGGCCCCGCCGGGCCCGGCCACCGGGAAGCGGGAGAAACCGGTGCGCACGGTCAGCTCCTCGATCTGCCGGGGGGTGACCGACGGGGCGACCGTGACCAGCGCCGCCGGGTCGAGGAGGACGTCGGTGACCGGGCGGCTGCCCAGCTCCAGCGCGTCCTCCAGCCGCTCCTGCTCCGCCGGTTCGAGGAGACCGGCCTGCCGGGAGTCCTCCACCAGGCGGTTGAGCTGCTCGCTGGTGAACACCGCCTCGACCTCGTCCTTGGGCTCGACCCGGAACAGCCTCAGCACCGCGTGCGCGCAGGCGCCGAGGAGGGCCGTGACCGGCCGGCACAGCCGGGCGAAGGCGACGAGCCCCGGGCCGAGCCACAGCGCGGCGCGGTCGGGCGCCGACATCGCGAGGTTCTTCGGCACCATCTCGCCGATGACGAGGTGGAGGAAGACCACGAGGGCCAGGGCGATCACATAGCCCAGCGGATGGACCAGCCCGTCGGGCAGCCCCACCGCGTGGAAGACGGGCTCCAGCAGGTGCGCGACCGTCGGCTCGGCGACCGCGCCGAGCGTCAGGGAGCAGATGGTGATGCCGAACTGCGCGGCCGCCATCATCTGCGGCAAGTTCTCCAGCCCGGTCAGCACCGTGCGGGCCCGCGCCGAGCCCTCGGCGGCCTTCGGCTCGATCTGGCTGCGGCGCACGGACACGAGCGCGAACTCGGCGCCCACGAAGAAGCCGTTGGCGAGCACCAGCAGCACGGCGAAGAGGAGTTGCAGCACGCTCATCGCTGCTCCCCCTTGGCGCCGCCGGTGCGCACCAGGCGCACCCGTTCGGCACGGTGGTGTGCCACCTGCCGCACGGACAGCCGCCAGCCGGGCAGCTCCGCGGTGTCGCCGGGGGCGGGGATCCGGCCGAGGAGACCGGCGACCAGACCGGCCACGGTCTCGTAGGGGCCGTCGGGCGCCTCCAGGCCGACGCGGCGCAGGGTGTCGACCCGGCAGCCGCCGTCGGCGTCCCACGCCGAGCGGCCGTCCTCGCAGGCGACGGGGGCCAGTTCGGGCCGGTGGGCGTCCTCGTGGTCGTGCTCGTCGCGCACGTCCCCGACGAGCTCCTCGACGATATCCTCCAGGGTCACCACACCGGCCGTGCCGCCGTACTCGTCGACGACGACGGCTATCGGCTGCTCGCTGCGCAGCTGCTCCAGCAGCGGCTGCACGGGCAGGGTCTCCGGTACGAGCATGGGCGCGACCGCGATCCGGCCGACCGGCGTGCGCAGCCGGTCGTGGCCGGGGACCGCGAGGGCGTCCTTGAGGTGGACCATGCCGACGACCTCGTCCAGGCGCTCCCGGTAGACCGGGAAGCGGGAGAGGCCGGTGGCGCGGGTGAGGTTGAGGACGTCCTCGGCGGTCGCGGTGGACTGGAGGGCGCTGACCTTCACCCGGGGGGTCATCACGTGCTGGGCCGTGAGCTCGCCGAGCGAGAGGGTCCGTACGAACAGGTCGGCGGTGTCCTGCTCCAGGGTGCCGGCGCGGGCCGAGTGGCGGGCGAGGGAGACGAGTTCGCCGGGGGTGCGGGCCGAGGCCAGCTCCTCGGCGGGCTCGACGCCCAGGGCCCGCACGAGCCGGTTGGCGACCGTGTTGAGCAGGGTGATCACGGGCCGGAAGAAGTGCGCGAAGGCGTGCTGCGGGCCGGCGACGAACCGGGCGACCTGGAGGGGCCGGGAGACGGCCCAGTTCTTGGGCACCAGTTCGCCGATGACCATCTGGACGGCGGACGCGATCAGCATGCCGGTCACCACGGCGACCCCGGGGGCGGCGCCGCCCGGCAGTCCGGCCAGGGTGAGCGGTCCGGTGAGCAGTCCGCCGAGGGCGGGCTCCGCGAGCATGCCGACCACCAAGGAGGTGATGGTGATGCCGAGTTGGGTGCCCGAGAGCTGGAAGGACAGCTCGCGCAGGGAGGCGACGACGGTGCGGGCGCGGCGGTCGCCGTCGGCGGCGGCCCGTTCGGCCTCCGGCTTCTCGACGGTCACCAGGCCGAACTCGGCGGCGACGAAGAAGCCGTTCGCGAGGATGAGGAGCAGTGCTGCCGCAAGGAGCAGCAGGGACACGGTGACACTCATGCCGCCGCCTCGTCACGGTGGGCGGCGGCGCAGGTACTACAGGACGATCCGTCCATTGCCGGAGGGAGTCACTCCTCGGTTCGCAGGTGCCCCGCTGGGCCGTGGGGACCACGGCGGGATCGCGCGGTGCGGGGCGGGGCAAGGTGTGCCCGTGGCACCAGAGTAATCAAGGACTCGCGATCTCGGGGCGGTCGGCCGCGGTCAGGTCGCGGACGGTGCGGTGCCGTGTGCCTCGGCGAGGGCCCGCAGCGCGCGGGCGTGGGCGACGGCCTGGTGCTTGGCGATGCCCGGCTGGATGCCCATGGCGGGCAGGGTGGTGCCGTCGGAGAGGTCGAGGCGGACCCAGGGGTCGCCGGCGCGCAGGTTGACGCGGACGATCTGGGCCCAGGCCAGCCGGCGGGTCGTCGCCAGATTGACGACGGTGACGCCGTCCTCGGTGGCGACGACCTTGGGGCGGGCGAGCAGCGCGAGGACCCCGAAGACGAGGAGTCCGGCGGCCGTGAAGGTGATCCGGTCCCCCGTGGTGAAGCTGCCGGTCAGCAGGGCACCCGCCGTGAGCACGACGAACAGTGCGGCGCCGAGGCCGAGCAGCACGGCCCGGGTGACGGTCGGGCGGAAGGTGACCGGAAGGTCCGGCAGCGGTGCGGGGGTGGACACGTCGTTACGTTCTCTCGGCGTCGTCGGGGCTCGCGTGCGGGGCGGGACGGGCCGTCAGAGGCGGCAGGCGTGGATGCCGGTGGTGAGGATGGCGCGCGCGCCCAGGTCGTAGAGCTCGTCCATGATCCGCTGGGCGTCCTTGGACGGGACCATGGAGCGGACCGCGACCCAGCCCTCGTGGTGCAGCGGGGAGACGGTGGGCGACTCCAGGCCCGGGGTGAGGGCGACGGCGCGCTCGACGTGCTCGACCCGGATGTCGTAGTCCATCATCACGTAGCGGCGGGCGACGAGGACGCCCTGCATGCGGCGGAGGAACTGCTGGACCTTGGGGTCGTCGGCCGGGGCACCCGCGCGGCGGATGACGATCGCCTCGGACTCCAGGATCGGCTCGCCGATGATCTCCAGCCCGGCGTTGCGCAGGGTGGTGCCGGTCTCGACGACATCCGCGATGATCTCGGCGACGCCGAGCTGGATGGCGGTCTCGACGGCGCCGTCGAGGTGGACGACGGAGGCGTCCACGCCGTTGTCGGCGAGGTGCTTGGTGACCAGGCCGGAGAAGGACGTGGCGACGGTCATCCCGCCGAACTCGCCGACGTGCTTCGCGGTGCCCGGGCGGGTCGCGTAGCGGAAGGTGGACCCGGCGAAGCCGAGCTGCATGATCTCCTCGGCCCGCGAGCCGGAGTCCAGCAGGAGGTCCCGGCCGGTGATGCCGATGTCGAGCTTGCCGGAGCCCACGTAGACCGCGATGTCACGGGGGCGCAGGAAGAAGAACTCGACGTCGTTGGCGGCGTCGACCAGGACCAGTTCCCTGCGGTCCTTGCGCTGGCGGTATCCGGCCTCATGGAGCATCGCCGACGCAGGCTCGGAGAGAGAACCCTTGTTGGGGACGGCGATGCGCAGCATGAGGTCGTTTTCCTTTGTGCGTGGGGATGCTGGGGGGATGTGCTGGGGTGGTGCTGATCAGAGGTGAGCGTATACGTCGTCGAGGGAGATTCCCCGGGCGACCATCATCACCTGAACGTGGTAGAGGAGCTGGGAGATCTCCTCGGCCGTGGCGTCGGCGCCCTCGTACTCGGCGGCCATCCACACCTCGGCGGCCTCCTCGACCACCTTCTTGCCGATGGCATGGACGCCCTTGCCCACGAGCTCGGCGGTGCGGGAGGTGGCGGGGTCGCCGGTGGCGGCCTTCTGCTGGAGCTCGGTGAAGAGCTCCTCGAACGTCTTCTTGGACATGGTGGTCCTACCCTACGCCGGTCCCCGCCCGCTTCAGTGCCAGGGCTCGGACACCGAGCGGAGGATCGCCGCGGTGGCGATGGCCGCGGTGACGGCCTCGTGTCCCTTGTCCTCGTGCGAGCCCTCGATGCCGGCCCGGTCCAGGGCCTGCGTCTCGTCGTCACAGGTGAGGACGCCGAAGCCGACGGGGACCCCGGTGTCGACGGAGACCTGGGCGAGGCCCTGGGTGACGCCCTGGCACACGTAGTCGAAGTGGGGGGTGCCGCCGCGGACGACCACGCCGAGGGCGACGATCGCGTCGTAGCCGCGGCCCGCCATCACCTTGGCGACCACGGGGAGTTCCCAGCTGCCGGGCACGCGCAGCAGGGTCGGCTCGTCGATGCCGAGGTCGTGCAGGGCGCGCAGGGCGCCGTCGACGAGTCCGTCCATCACCTTCTCGTGCCACTGCGCGGCGATCACGGCCACGCGCAGGTCCTGGCAGTTCCGCACACTCAGCTCGGGGGCGCCCTTGCCGCTCACGTTTCTCCTCGGGTTTCTGGTCGGGTGACGGGTCGAGTGGATTGGTCGGGTGGATTACTGGTTGCCGCAGGCGGAGACCGGGTCGGGGTCGAGCCAGGGCAGGTCGTGCCCCATCCGGTCCCGCTTGGTCCGCAGGTAGCGGAGGTTGTGCTCGCCCGCCTGGACGGGCATCGGCTCGCGCCCGGTGACCTTCAGGCCGTGCCGGACGAGGGCCGCGGTCTTGTCGGGGTTGTTGGTCATCAGCCGCAGCGAGCGCACCCCGAGGTCGGCGAGGATCCGCGCGCCGGCCGCGTAGTCGCGGCCGTCGGCGGGCAGGCCGAGCTCCAGGTTGGCGTCCAGCGTGTCGCGCCCGTCCTCCTGGAGCTCGTAGGCGCGCAGCTTGGGCAGCAGGCCGATGCCGCGCCCCTCGTGGCCGCGGAGGTAGAGGACGACGCCCCGGCCCTCGGCGGTGATCCGTTCGAGGGAGGCGTGCAGCTGCGGGCCGCAGTCGCAGCGCAGCGAGCCGAAGACGTCGCCGGTGAGGCACTCGGAGTGGACGCGCACGAGGACGTCCTCGCCGTCGCCGACCTCGCCCGCGACGAGGGCGATGTGCTCGACGCCGTCGACGGTCGAGCGGTAGCCGACGGCCCGGAAGTCGCCGAAGGCGGTGGGCAGCCGGGTCTCGGCCTCGCGCCGGACGGTGGGCTCGGCGGACCGGCGGTAGGCGATCAGGTCCTCGATGGAGATGACCGCGAGTCCGTGCTTGCGGGCGAAGGGGATCAGCTCGGGCAGCCGCAGCATCGCGCCGTCCTCGCCCGCGATCTCCACGATCGCGGCGGCGGGGCGCAGCCCGGCGAGGCGGGCGAGGTCCACGCCCGCCTCGGTGTGGCCGTTGCGGACGAGGACGCCGCCGGGCCGGGCGCGCAGCGGGAAGACGTGGCCGGGGCGGACGAAGTCGCCGGGGACGGCCGTGGGGTCGGCGAGCAGCCGGATGGTGGTGGCGCGGTCCGCGGCGGAGATCCCGGTGGAGGTGCCGTGGGCGGGGGCGGCGTCGACGGAGACGGTGAAGGCGGTGCGCATCGACTCGGTGTTGGCCTCGACCATCTGCGGCAGGTCGAGCCGGGCGATGTCCGGCTCCTCCAGCGGCACGCAGATCAGACCGCGGCACTCGCTCATCATGAACGCGACGATCTCGGTGGTGACCTTCTCGGCCGCGACGACGAGGTCGCCCTCGTTCTCGCGATTCTCGTCGTCCACGACCACGACGGGCCGCCCGGCCGCGATGTCGGCGATGGCGCGCTCGACCGGGTCGAGGGCGAAGTCCTCGGTCTCGGACCGGTTCTGCACGACGGTCATGATTCCTCTTCCTTCGGTCATGACAGTGCCCCTTCCAGTGCGGTCTGTTCGGCGGCGTCCGTACGGGCGCGGGAGCGCAGCCACCAGTCGCGCATGCCCCACAGGACGAGGGCGAGGTAGACGACGTAGACGAGGCCGGAGAAGGCGAGCCCGCTGCTGAAGGCGAGCGGGACGCCGACGACGTCCACGAGCAGCCAGGCGAACCAGAATTCGATGAGGCCGCGGGCCTGGCAGACCATCGCGGCGAGCGTGCCGACGAAGATGTACGCGTCCGGCCAGGGGTTCCAGGACAGTTCGGGCACGGCGGTGAAGAGGGCGCCGACGGCGAGCGTGCCGAGCGCGGTGCCCGCCAGCAGGAGGCCCCGCTCGCGCCAGGTCGCGAAGCGGACGGCGATCGAGCCGTCCTGGGCGTCGCGCCTGCCGCGCTGCCACTGCCGCCAGCCCCACAGCGCGACGCCGATGACCAGGAGCTGCTTGCCGATGCCGCCGCTGAGGTGGGCGGAGGCGTAGGCGGCGACGAGGATCACGCCGGAGAGGAACTGGGCGGGCCAGGTCCATATGGAGCGCCGCCAGCCGAGGGCGAGCGCGACGAGGCCCACGGTGTTGCCGATCATGTCGGACCAGATGACGTGCTGCCCGAGGACGGAGAACGCCTCGCCGTTGAGCCACTGCACGGCGCTCATGCGCGTCCCTCGCTTCGCTCGGGCCCGCCTTCGCGCGGCACGCACCTTTCAATGATTCGCTCGCTGCGCTCGCTCATGCCACCGGCTCCCCGGTGCCGGGGACCGCGCCGTCGGCCAGGAGCCGCTCGACGTACTTGGCGAGCACGTCCACCTCGAGGTTGACGGGGTCGCCGGGCTGCTTGATGCCCAGGGTGGTCAGCTGGAGCGTGGTGGGGATGAGACTGACGGTGAAGAAGTCCTCGCCCGCCTCGACCACGGTCAGGCTGACACCGTCGACGGTGATGGAGCCCTTGTCGACCACATAGCGGCGCAGCCCGGCCGGGAGGGCGATCCTGACGATCTCCCAGTGCTCGCCGGGGGTGCGCGCCACGACGGTGCCGGTGCCGTCGACGTGGCCCTGCACGATGTGGCCGCCGAGGCGGCCGCCGAGTGCCATGGGCCGTTCGAGGTTCACCCGGGAGCCGGGGGCGAGGGCGCCGAGGCTGGAGCGCTTGAGGGACTCGGCCATCACATCGGCGGTGAACTCGCCGTCGGCGGTGTCCACGACGGTGAGGCAGACGCCGTTGACGGCGATGGAGTCGCCGTGCTTGGCGCCTTCGGTGACGAGCGGGCCGCGCAGTCGGAAGACCGAGGAGTCACCGCGGTTCTCGACGGCGACGACCTCGCCCAGTTCTTCGACGATTCCGGTGAACACGTTCAGTTCTCCTCAGGGGCGGAAGCGGTGGGGGTGGCGGTGATCCGCAGGTCGGGGCCGAGGCGGGCGACGTCGGTCACCTCCAGGCGCAGCGTCTGCGCGACGGTGGTGATGCCCGCGTCGCCGAGGGCGGTGGGCCCGGCGCCGAGCAGCGCGGGCGCGAGGTAGCCGACGACGCGGTCGACGGCCCCGGCGGCGACGAAGGAGCCGGCGAGCGAGGGCCCGCCCTCCAGCAGGACGGAGCGGACGCCGCGCCCGTGGAGCTCGGCGAGCAGGGCGTGGACATCGAGGCCCGCCCCGCCGTACGGCAGCCGGACGGTGTCGGTGCCGGGCAGGTGCCCGGTGTCGGCGTCCTCGCCGACGGCGATCAGGGTGGGTGCCGCGTCGTCCAGGACCCGGGCGCCCGGCTTGATCGTGGCGTGGGTGTCGACGACGACGCGCAGGGGCTGGGTGACACCGTCCCGGCCGCGGACGGCCAGGTGCGGGTCGTCGGCGCGCAGGGTGCCGGAGCCGACGACGACGGCGTCGGCCTCTGCGCGCAGCCGGTGGACGTCGGCGCGGGAGGCGGCGGAGGTGATCCAGCGGCTGGTGCCGTCGGCGGCGGCGCTGCGGCCGTCGAGGGTCGCCGCGTACTTCCACAGCACGAAGGGGCGGCCGCGGAGCACCGAGGTGAGCCAGGCGGCATTGCCCGCGGCGGCCTCCTCGGCGAGCAGCCCGCCCTCCGTGTCGACCCCGGCGGCGGCCAGGGTGGCGGCGCCTCCGGTGGCGGTGGGGTTGGGATCGGCGACGGCGTAGACGACGCGGGCCACTCCGGCGGCGAGCAGGGCCTGTGCGCAAGGGCCCGTGCGTCCGGTGTGGTTGCAGGGTTCGAGAGTGACGACGGCGGTGCCGCCGCGGACGTCGTGGCCGGCGTCCGCGGCGTCGCGCAGGGCGGCGACCTCGGCGTGCGGGCCTCCGGCGCGCCGGTGCCAGCCCTCACCCGCGGTGCGGCCCCGGGCGTCGAGCAGGACACAGCCGACGACGGGGTTGGGGCTGGTGGAGCCGAGGGCGCGCGCGGCGAGTGCGATGGCCCGACGCATCGCGTCGGCTTCGGCCTGGGTGGCCACCGGGTCCTCCTGCCTCTTCGGGCACGGACTCCGGGGCTGTCGCACGGGACGACGAAGAGAGCGGGGACGCGGACCGGGGGTGCACCGAGGCCGAAAAAGAGGGGTCCGCCCCTGAAGAGGGCCGGATCACCTGACGCCGGTGTGCCGGTATGCGTGCCCGCCGCGCACTGCCTCCCATCCGGACTTTAACCGTCGGTCCAGGAATTTCACCTGGTCAACCGGCCGCTGGATGCGGACGGGTCGCGGACTGTAACCGCCGGTTCGGACTTTCACCGACCCCGGAGTGCGCTGCGTAACTAGTTGTCTTTTGATGCTACATGGAGTCTGACCTGCGCGTTCCTTGAACACTGCCGGTCCGACGCCTTTGAGCGTACGCCGAGGGGCGGCGCGGTGTCCACGGTGATGTAGATCGCCAAGGGGGGTCGACCGGCCCGTCCGGGTCCGGGAGGATGCGCGTCCATGGGTGCCGACAAGAGGGGTACGGACGGCCGGTTACGCCGGGCGCGCTGCGCCGTGGCCGTGGTGTTCGCCGTGCACGGCGCGGTGACCGGCAGCTTCGCGACCCGCGTCCCATGGATCCAGGCGCACACGGACGTCGGCGCGGGCCGGCTGGGGCTGGCGCTGGCGTTCCCCGCGATCGGGGCGTCGTTGGCGATGCCGCTCGCGGGGTGGGTGGGTCACCGGCTGGGTTCGCGGGCCGCGCTGCGCGTACTGCTGTCCCTGTGGTGCGCGTCCCTGGCGCTGCCCGCCCTCTCCCCCGGCCTGCTCGCGCTGTGCGCGGCGCTGGCCGTCTACGGCGCGACGGCGGGGATGGCGGACGTGGCGATGAACGCGCTGGGCGTGGAGACCGAGAACCGGATCGGGCGCTCGATCATGTCGGGGCTGCACGGGATGTGGAGCGTGGGGGTGCTCGCCGGTTCGGGGGCGGGCACGGTCGCCGCGCACGCCGGTACGGACGCCCGGGTCCACCTGGGGATCGCGGCGGGTGCGCTCCTGCTGCTCGGCGCGCTCGCCTGCCGGTGGGTGCTCGATCTGCGGACCGCGCCCGAGGAGCACCCGCCGCCGCGCTTCTCGGTTCCGCCGCGCGCGGCGCTGGCCATCGGCGCGGTGGGGTTCTGCGCGGTGTTCGCGGAGGGCGCGAGCCTGGACTGGTCGGCGGTCTATCTCCGTGACGTCATCGGATCCGATCCGGGCGTCGCGGCCGCCTGCACCACGGCGTTCTCCTGCACGATGGCGGCGGCCCGGTTCGCGGGGGACGCGGCGGTGCGCCGGTTCGGCCCGGTGCGGACCGTACGGGCCGGGGGCGCGCTGGCCACGGCGGGCGGGGTGCTGGTGGTGTCCGCGGCCGGGGCGCCGGCGGCGATCGCGGGCTTCGCGCTGATCGGCCTGGGCATCGCGGTGGTGGTGCCGCTGGCGTTCGCGGCGGCGGGGCGCAGCGGTCCGGCGCCGAGCCAGGCCATCGCCGGGGTCGCGACGATCACCTATACGTCGGGGCTGGTCGCGCCGGCCGCCATCGGCCAGGTCGCGGCCGCCGGTTCGCTGGTGATGTCGTTCGTCCTGGTCACCGTGTTGACGACGGGGGTGGCGGTGGGGGCGGGGGTGCTGCGTACTCCCGCGCGCGGTGCGGTGGGTGCGGCGCGGGCCGCGCCGGAGCGCTCGGGCTCCGCGGCGGAGTCACCGGGTCCGGAACGGTGATGGGCCGTACGGCGGACCCTCAAGGGATCCCCCGTACGGCCCGGAACCAGCCGACGGTGTGCCGTGGGTGGTTAGAGGATGCCGAACAGACCGCCGAGACCGCCGAAGCCACGGTGGCCGAACTCCCAGCCCTCGCGACCCTCGTGACGGCCACAGCCGCCCCAGCGGCCCTCTTCGCCCCAACGACCGCCACGACCGCCCCAGCCCCAGTCGTCGCAGTCCTCACGGTCGTGGCGGTGGCCCCAGCGGCCGTCGCCCCAGCCACGGTCGCAGTCGTCGTGGCCCCAGCGGCCGTGGTCACGGCCATGGTCCCAGCGGCCGTGGTCGCGGCCGTGGTCACGGTCACCACGGTCACCGCGGTCACCGTCGTGGTCGTGGTCGTGGTGCCACGTCTGGACCGTGGCGGTCGTGGCCGGAGCGGCCTGGGCCACGCCGGCGATCGGAACGATGGCAGCCGCTGCGAGAACGGTGGCGGCCGCGGTGCGGCCGACGAGGTTACGCATGAATGTCTCCTGGATTGCAGGAATCGGACACAGAGACCCATACCTCGCATGAAGCAAGAAACAGCACCGGTTCACGGTCATACAGTCGTACGGACCATTGATTGCCCCGATTGCAGCAGCTCAGCGCGCGGCCGGCCCGGCGGCGACGGCCGGGAGCAGGGGCCGGCGCCACTTAACATGGTCCGGATTCCCCCACCCCGAACACTTGGAGCACTCATGGGCCTCGGCGTGCGCTGGACTCTGCACGGGGACGGGCGCACCCCGGCACCCGGGGCCGTCGTGCGGCCGGACGAACGGCTCTCCTGGCCCCGGACCGCGGGGCTCGGCGCGCAGCACGTGGTCGCCATGTTCGGGGCGTCGTTCGTGGCCCCGGTCCTCATGGGCCTGGACCCCAACCTCGCGATCATGATGTCGGGCGTCGCGACCATCCTGTTCCTGCTCGCCACGCGCGGCCGGGTGCCCAGCTATCTGGGATGCAGCCTCTCCTTCGTGGGCGTCGCCGCGATCATCCGGGCGCAGGGCGGCGGCACCGCGGCCGTCACCGGCGCGATCTTCGTGGTGGGCGCGGCCCTGTTCCTGAGCGGCCTGGCCGTACGGAAGTTCGGCGCGCGGATCATCCACGCGGCGATGCCGCCGGTGGTCACCGGCGCCGTGGTCATGCTGATCGGCTTCAACCTCGCGCCGGTCACCGCGCGGACGTACTGGCCGCAGGACCAGTGGACGGCGCTGCTGACGATGCTCGTCACCGGGCTCGCCGTGGTCTGCCTGCGGGGGTTCTGGTCCCGCGTCGCGATCTTCCTGGGCCTGCTCTTCGGCTACGGGATCTCCTGGGTGTTCGACCGGGTCTTCGGGAAGATCCACTCCGTGAACGGCGGCCCGGAGGCCACAGACCACTGGCGGCTCGACCTCTCCGGCGTCTCCAAGGCCGACTGGATCGGCCTGCCGTCGCTGCACGGGCCGACGTTCAGCTGGTCCGCGATCCTGGTGGCCCTGCCCGTCGTCATCGCCCTGATCGCCGAGAACGCCGGACACGTCAAGGCCGTCGGCGAGATGACCGGCGACCCGCTGGACGACCAGCTCGGCACCGCGATCTCCGCGGACGGCGCGGCCACGATGCTCTCCACCGCGGTCGGCGGCCCGGCCAACACCACCTACTCCGAGAACATCGGCGTCATGGCGGCCACCCGCGTCTACTCCACTGCCGCCTACTGGGCGGCGGCGGGCTTCGCCCTGCTCTTCGGCGTCTGCCCCAAGTTCGGCGCCGTCGTCGCGGCCGTGCCCGGCGGGGTGCTGGGCGGCATCACCGTCATCCTCTACGGCATGATCGGCCTGCTCGGCGCGCAGATCTGGGTCCACAACAAGGTCGACCTGCGCAATCCGCTGAACCTGGTGCCCATCGCCGCGGGCATCATCATCGGCATCGGCGGCGTCAGCCTGAAGGTCAGCAGCAACTTCGAGCTCAGCGGCATCGCCCTGGGCACCATGGTGGTCCTCTCCGGCTACCACGTCCTGCGCGCCCTGGCCCCGGCCCACCTCAGGGAGCAGGAGCCGCTGCTCGACGCGGGGACGAGCGGTTACGACGCGGCCGCCGAGCAGGACGCGGGCCGCGACGAGCGCTGACCCCGTCATCCGTTCCGGTCATCCACGGACGCCGGGCACCTACGCTGCGTACGCGCATGTCACTGTGTGCACATGACGACGGCAGGGGTACGGGCGGCACCGGCCGGCATCGAGGGCGTCGTGGCGCGGATGCGCCGACTGGCACAGGACCTGCCGCCGCGGGACGGGGTGGCGGTCTTCAACCGGGTCTACCTCACGGTCACCGAGGAGATCGGACGGCGGGTCGCGGCGGGCGCGTTCGAGAACCGGGTGACGGCGACGGAGCTGGACGTACGGTTCGCCGCGCGGTATCTGACCGCCGTCGACCGCGCGGCGGCGGGACGGCGGGCGCCCGCCTGCTGGCGCCCGCTGTTCCAGCTGCGCGGGCACCCGGCCGTACGGCCCCTGCAGTTCGCCCTCGCGGGCATCAACGCGCACATCGGGCACGACCTGCCGCTGGCCCTCGCCGACACGTGCCGGGCCCTCGGCCTCGAACCGTGCGCGCTCGAAGGCGACTTCGACCGGGTGGGCGAGGTGCTGGTCGCCCTGGAGGAGCGGGTGCGGGAGGGCTTGGCGCCGGAGCTTGTGGATGTGGCGGATCCGCTGACGCATCTGGTGGGGGCGTGGAGTCTTGAGGCTGCGCGGGGCGCGGCTTGGACGACGTTTCGCGCGCTCTTCGCGATGCGCGAACTTCCGGATGTGACCGAGGAGTTCACGGAGCGGCTCGACGCGGCGGTGGGCCTGGTGAGCCGCTGCCTGCTGACCCCACTGGGGTGATCGCCGGACGGGCCGGTTCCAGCCCGTCCGGCGTTCGAGGTCAGTCCTCCGGGAGTTCGACCGGGGCGATCTCGTCGTAGACGTCGCCCGGGCCCGGATTCGTCGCGTCCGTCGCGCCGCCGAACTGGTGCATCACACCCCACACCGCGTTGAGCGCCGTCTGCACCGCGCCCTCCGCCCAGCCCGCCGTCCAGGAGATGTCGTCGCCCGCGAGGAACAGGCCGCGCTTGTCCTCCGGCAGGAGGTCCTGCATGAAGTGGGTGAACAGGCGCCGCTGGTAGCGGTAGTGGCCGGGCAGGTTGGCCTTGAACGCGCCCATGAAGTAGGGCTCGTTCTCCCAGGAGACGGTGACCGGGTTGCCGATGATGTGCCGCCGGATGTCGACCTTGGGGTAGATCTCGCCGAGCGACTTCAGCATGACCTCCATCCGCTCGCCGGCCGACAGCGGCAGCCACTTGAGGCTGTCGTCGCACCAGGTGTACGAGAGGCAGATGACGGCCGGCTTGTCGGGGCCGTCGTCCAGGAGGTACGTGCCGCGGGTCATCCGGTCGGTGAGCGTCATCGACATCACGTCCCGCCCGGTCTCCTCGTCGGTGTCCAGCCAGAACGGCCGGTCGACGGGGACGAACAGCTTGGACGACTCCATGTAGTGGGTGCGCTCCATCGCCGTCCAGTGGTCGATGGGGAAGAGCGAGTCGTCGCAGGCGATCTTCGACAGCAGCATCCACGACTGGGCGGTGAAGACGGCCGCCTTGTACGTGCGGATGTCGCCCGACGCGTCGGTCACCGTGATGCCGTTGCCGGCCGTGCGGTGCAGCCGGGTCACGGCCGGGCGCGGCTCGCCGCCGTGCAGCGAGGACAGCGAGGTGCCGGGCGCCCAGTGGACGAGCTTGCCGGGCTCGCGCTCCCACAGTCGCAGCGGGAGCTGCTGGCTGCCGCCGACGATGCCGCGGTGGTGGTCGTCCGCCTCGGTGTAGACGACGCGCAGGATCTCCAGGATGGAGTTGGGGAAGTCGGTGTCCCAGCCGCCGGTGCCGAAGCCGACCTGGCCGAAGATCTCGCGGTGCCGGAAGGACTTGAAGGCGGTGGACTCGCAGAGGAAGCCGTAGAAGGTCTGGTTGTCGAGCTTCTCGACGAGCTTCGCCCAGATCTCCCGGATGCGCGGCACGTCGCGCTCCCGCAGGGCGCGGTTCATGTCGGAGAAGTCGGCGCCCTCCTCCAGGCAGGCGTTCCACGCCTCCGCGACCTCGCGGTAGACGGGCGGCAGGTCGTCGATGGTCTTCGCGTAGTGCGTCTCGCCCTTGAGGTCGACGACGGTCGACGGGGTGTCGGGCGCGAGCGGGTTGGGGAACGGCTTGGTCTCCAGGCCCACCAGGTCGATGTAGTACTGCAGCGCCGTGGAGCTCGGCGGGAAGCGCATCGCGCCCATCTCGGCGGTCAGCGAGGGGTCGCAGCCCTCGAAGCCGACGGTGCGCAGCCGGCCGCCGATCTGGTCGGCCTCGTAGACGACGGGCTTGAGCCCCATCTTCATCAGCTCGTAGGCGGCGATGATGCCCGACAGGCCGCCGCCGATGACGGCGACCTCGGCGCCGTGCTCGGTCGCGGGTATCTGCCCGAGGCCCGCCGGGTGGGCGAGGAAGTCGTCGTACGGGAAGGGGAAGTCCGGGCCGAACATGGTGATCGGCGGCAGGGCCGCTTGCGACTGCTCGTCGTGGGCGGCGTTGGGCACCATGGACGTCATCGGCTGAACTCTCCTGCGGGGATGGGGGGTGGCGGCTCGGAGCGGGGCCGTGGGGGCCCGGGCGGGTCAGGTGAGCGAGCTGTACAGCTCCGGTCGGCGGTCGTGCAGATAGGTGTTCTCGGCGCGGGAGGCCTTGAGCAGCGCCGGGTCCACGTCGGCGATGATCAGGTCCTCGCCCGCGCCCGCCCGCGCCCGTACGGTCCCGTCGGGGGCGGCGAGGCAGCTGAGCCCGGCGAAGGCGAAGTCGCCCTCGGTGCCGCAGCGGTTGGCGTAGGCGATGTAGAGCTGGCTCTCCCAGGCGCGGGCCGGGACGATCGTCTGCGGGACGATCTCGTACGGCCGCATCAGCGCGGTCGGCGTGAGCAGCAGCTCGGTGCCGGCGAGGGCGTGGGCGCGCACCGGCTCGGGGAACTCGACGTCGTAGCAGATCAGCATGCCGAGGCGGACGCCATCGAGCTCGGCCTGGACGACCGGCTCGTCGCCGGGCGTGAAGTAGGCGCCCTCGTAGTCCCCGAAGAGGTGGGTCTTGCGGTAGTGCGCGAGGCGGTCCCCGTCCGGCCCGATGAGCTGGAGGGAGTTGTGGATCGCCGTGCCGGCGCGCTCGGGGTAGCCGTAGCCGATGGCCAGGCCGTGCTCGGCGGCGATGCGGGCGACGGCCCGGGCGCCGGGGCCGTCGCTGGTCTCGGCCCGGCCCTGGACGGCGGCGCCCAGCGCGTAGCCGGTGAGGTACAGCTCGTTGGTGAGCAGCAGCCGGGCGCCCGCGTCGGCGGCCCGGCGCGCGGCGGCGGCCAGGGCGTCGAGGGTCTCGGCGGTGGAGGAGGGAACGCCGGGGCGGCCCTGGTACAGCGCGGTGCGCAGCGGCGTCATGCGGCCTCTCTTCACCTGTTGCGAAGGGATGTTCGTTGAGACGCCTTGACGGTACGGGCCGGTAACTCCGCCCGACAAGGCGCGTCCATTGCGTACCGACACGTCATTCGTTGCGCATTGCCCCGGCTCGGCGTCGATTCATTGCGCGGAGCCGCGCACGGTGCCGCGGACGAGGTCGCGCAGCCACCGGTGGCCGCTGTCCGCCTCGTGGCGGGGGTGCCAGGCCATGGAGATCGTCAGCGGGGGCGGGTCCAGGGGCAGCTCGAAGGTGCGCAGGCCGAGCGCGGTGGCGGCCGGTCCGCCGATCCGCTCGGGGAGCATCCCGACCGCGTCGCCGCCGGACACCAGGAAGAGGGCGGAGGCGAGGGTGGGCGCGGTGGCGACGACGCGGCGGCGCAGCCCGTGGGCGGCGAGCGCCTCGTCGACGGGCCCGGTCAGCCTGCCGCGCCGGGAGTCGAGCACGTGCCCGGCGGCGGCGTAGCGGCGCAGCGTGACGGGCGCGTCGAGGAGAGGGTGGCCGGGGCGTACGACGCCGACCATGCGGTCCGTGAGCAGGGGCTCGATCCGGATCTCGGGTTCGTCGCGGTCGATGACGCCGAGCTCCAGGTCGACGGTGCCGTCGCGCAGCGAGGGGACCCCCGCGGCGCCTTCGGCGAGGAAGCGCAGGGTGACGCCGGGTGCCTCGCGGGCGGCGCGGCCGAGGAGCCCGGTGCCGAAGGTCAGCACATGGCTGTCGTGGGCGCTGAGCGTGAAGACCCGGTCCAGGGTGGCGGGGTCGAGGGGCCGTCCGGCGGCGAAGAGGGCGCGGGCGTCGTCGAGGAGCCTGCGGACGTCCGCGTGCATGGCGAGGGCGCGCGGGGTGGGGACCATGCGGCGTCCGGCGCGTACGAGCACGGGGTCGCCCAGGGCGCGGCGGATCCGGCCGAGGGTGCGGCTCATGGCGGGGCCGGACAGCCCGAGCCGGTCGGCGGCCGCGGTGACGGACTCCTCGGTGAGCAGCGCGTCGAGGGCCGTCAGGAGATTGAGGTCGGGCGTGGCGCGGGCCGGCGGCCGCCCGCCCGGTTCTGCGCCCACGCCGCTCAGGAGGGGGCGCCGGAGCTGAAGCGGCGCAGCAGCGGGGAGAGCACCAGGACGGACTTGGTGCGCTCCACGAAGGGCTCGCCCGCGATGCGCTCCAGCACCCGCTCGAAGTGGCGCATGTCGGAGGCGAAGACCTGGACGATGGCGTCCGCCTCACCGGTGACGGTGGAGGCGGACGCCACTTCCGGATAGCGCGACAGGCCGCGGTGGATGGCCTCGGGAGAGGTGTTCCGGCGGCAGTAGATCTCGATGAAGCCCTCGGTCTCCCAGCCCAGCGCCGCCGGGTCCACGCGCACGGTGAACCCGGTGATGGCGCCCTCGGCCCGCAGCCTGTCCACGCGGCGCTTGACCGCGGGCGCGGACAGCCCGACCTCGGTGCCGATGTCGGCGTAGGAGCGGCGGGCGTCCTCGGCGAGGGCGTGGACGATGCGTTCGTCGAGATCGTTCAGTCGCACTGCGGGTGGATCACTTCTCTAGGGGTACCTGCGTCTCTTCCCGGGCGAGCCGCGAGCGGCTCTTCCCGTACCCGAAGTAGATCACAAGCCCGACGGCCATCCAGACACCGAAGACCATCCAGGTGACCTTGTCCAGGCTGCCCATCATGTAGACGCACAGGAGGAAGCCGATGGCCGGGAAGACCGGGCTGAGCGGCACCCGGAAGGTGCGCTTCATGTCGGGGCGGGTCCGGCGCAGCACGATGACGGCCACGTTGACCAGGGCGAACGCGAAGAGCGTGCCGATGCTGGTGGCGTCGGCGAGCTGGCCGAGCGGGATGGCGGCGGCGAGGACGCCGCAGAAGAGGGAGACGATGACGGTGTTGGCGCGGGGCGTGCCGCTCTTCGCGTGGACCTTGGAGAAGACCTTGGGCACCAGGCCGTCGCGGGACATCGCGAAGAGGATGCGGGTCTGGCCGTAGAGCACGGTCAGCACGACGGAGGCGATGGCGATGACGGCGCCCGCGGCGAGCAGCACGGCCCAGAAGCTCTGACCGGTCACGTCCTTCATGATCCCGGCGAGCGCGGCCTCGCTGCCCTCGAACTTCTGCCAGGGCATGGCGCCGACGGCGACGGCCGCGACCAGGCAGTAGAGCGCGGTGACGATGATCAGGGAGAGCATGATCGCGCGCGGCAGGTCGCGCTGGGCGTCCTTGGCCTCCTCGCCCGCGGTGGAGGCGGCGTCGAAGCCGATGTAGGAGAAGAACAGCGAGGCCCCGGCGGAGCTCAGGCCCGCGACGCCGAGCGGCATGAAGGGGGTGTAGTTGCCGGCCTTGATGCCCTGGAAGGCGACGCCGCAGAAGAGCAGCAGCGCGACGATCTTCACCGCGACCATGATGGTGTTGGCGCGGGCGCTCTCCTTGGCCCCGCCCAGCAGGAAGGCCATGCACAGCAGCACGACGAGCAGGGCGGGCAGGTTGAAGACGCCGCCGTCGCCGGGCGGGTTGGCCAGCGAGGCGGGGATGGTGACGCCGATCGTGCCGTCGAGCAGCTCGTTGAGGTACTGCCCCCAGCCGACGGCGACGGCCGCGACGGAGACGCCGTACTCCAGGATCAGGCACCAGCCGCAGACCCAGGCGACGAGCTCGCCGAGGGTGGCGTAGGCGTAGGAGTACGAGGAGCCGGAGACCGGGATGGTGCCGGCCAGCTCCGCGTAGGAGAGGGCCGAGAAGAGCGCCGTGATGCCGGCGATGACGAACGAGACGATGACGGCGGGGCCCGCCTTGGGCACCGCCTCGCCGAGCACCACGAAGATGCCGGTGCCGAGGGTCGCGCCGATGCTGATCATCGTCAGCTGCCACATGCCGAGCGAGCGGCGCAGCGAGCCGCCCTCGCCCTGGCCGCCCTCGGCCACGAGGCGCTCGACCGGCTTGCGCCGCATGAGACCGGCCGCGAAGCCGGCGGCCGGGCGCGCGGAGCGCTGGTCGTCGCCTGCGGCGGGGGGCGCTGTGCCGTGGTCCAACACTGGGTGGCTCCATTCGTCGCTGCCTGTCGAGGGCGGAGGGGACGACCGCCGACGGCACCCGACCGGGGCGCGCCGGCAGAGCGGAGCAAACCCATGGAGGGAGGGGGACCGCGAGCAAGCGGTATCCGCCACTCCACGTACAGCGCAGACCCTACGAGGTGGGTGCGTGCGCTCGTAATGCACCATTCTTGCGTATGCCCGTACGATCATTGCGCGTGGGGGGCCGGAACGGGCGATCGTTGCACGTCACCTTATGAATCGGTACATGTCGTCGCCAAGGGGTGTGACCGGGGCACGGCGTGAAGGCCGCTTCGGAAAACGCGAGGGCCGCTCCGGAAAACGCGAAGGGGCGCGGCCCGGAGAACCGGACCGCGCCCCTTCGGGGTGTGCGGATTACTGCCAGCTGGCGTGCAGCGGCTTGCCCTCGGCGTAGCCCGCGGCGCTCTGGACGCCGACGACGGCACGCTCGGCGAACTCCTCCAGGGAGCCCGCGCCCGCGTAGGTGCAGGAGCTGCGGACGCCCGCGATGATCGAGTCGATCAGGTCCTCGACGCCCGGGCGGGCCGGGTCGAGGAACATCCGCGAGGTGGAGATGCCCTCCTCGAACAGACCCTTGCGGGCCCGGTCGTAGGCCGACTCCTCGCTGGTGCGGTTGCGCACGGCGCGGGCCGAGGCCATGCCGAAGCTCTCCTTGTAGAGCCGGCCGTCGGCGGTCTGCTGGAGGTCGCCCGGGGACTCGTACGTCCCGGCGAACCAGGAGCCGACCATGACGTTGGAGGCACCGGCGGCGAGCGCCATGGCGACGTCGCGCGGGTGGCGGACGCCACCGTCGGCCCAGACGTGCTTGCCGAACTTCTTCGCCTCGGCGGCGCACTCCAGGACCGCGGAGAACTGCGGGCGGCCCACGCCGGTCATCATGCGGGTGGTGCACATGGCACCGGGGCCCACGCCGACCTTGATGATGTCCGCGCCGGCCTCGATGAGGTCGCGCACGCCCTCGGCGGCGACGATGTTGCCCGCGACGATCGGGACCTGCGGGTCGAGGCCGCGGACCGCCTTGACCGCGGCGATCATCGACTCCTGGTGGCCGTGGGCGGTGTCCACGACGATGGTGTCGGCACCGGCCTCCAGCAGGGCCTTGGCCTTGCCGGCCACGTCGCCGTTGATGCCGACGGCGGCGGCGACGCGCAGCTTGCCGTCCGCGTCGGTGGCGGGGGTGTACAGCGTCGCGCGCAGGGCGCCCTTGCGGGTCAGGATGCCCGCGAGGCGGCCGTCCTTGTCGACGGCGGGCGCCAGCTTGCGGTGCGCGGCGTCGAGCTGGTTGAAGGCCTCGCGCGGGTCGATGTCGGCGTCGAGGAGCAGCAGCTCCTTGGACATGACCTCGGAGAGCTGGGTGAAGCGGTCCACGCCGGTCAGGTCGGACTCGGTGACGACGCCGACCGGGCGGTGGTCGCCGTCGACGACGACACCGGCGCCGTGCGCGCGCTTGTGCAGCAGCGACAGCGCGTCGGCGACGGTCTGCGTGGGCGCGAGGACGATCGGGGTGTCGAGCACGAGGTGGCGGCCCTTGACCCAGGAGATGACCTCGGTGACGACCTCGATCGGGATGTCCTGCGGGATGACGACGAGGCCGCCGCGGCGGGCGACCGTCTCGGCCATGCGGCGGCCGGCGATCGCGGTCATGTTGGCGACCACGAGGGGGATGGTGGTGCCGGTC
Source organism: Streptoverticillium olivoreticuli subsp. olivoreticuli (assembly GCF_003391135.1). Classification (GTDB taxonomy): domain Bacteria; phylum Actinomycetota; class Actinomycetes; order Streptomycetales; family Streptomycetaceae; genus Streptomyces; species Streptomyces blastmyceticus. Next base: position 2,484,013 of record NZ_CP031455.1, read on the forward strand.
CCGTCGGGGGCGGAGAGGTCCACGCCCTGCCGGGAGCCGACCGCGGAGCGGCTGGGCACCATGAACACATCGTCGTACGTCAGGTCGTACGGCGGCTTCTGGTCGTTGAGGAATCGCATACTGGCTCTCTCACCTGCGGTTTTTGAGTACAAAGCGGGTGGGGAGTCAGCACCGAGCCAGCACCGGATCGGGCTGAGGTTCCTGGACCCATCATCCATGATGCCTCCGAGACCTGGCGAACCCGGGGCACATTTCATGACTTCGGCCAGGGTGCCCGGGCCGGCTCTTGTAGGTTCCGCCAAGGCCGCCCGGGGCTTGTGGTGAGGTGACGGGAACGGGGGCCCCGTCGGCGGCCCTGAACAGGCCTTTGGGAAGGTATATCCGGGAGGGGGCCGGAAGAATTCACATTCTCGCGACACACCAGGAGACGGACGACTGATGCCCGCTACCGACCGCACGGCGGAGGCCACGACCGGAACACGGGCGACACGTCCGGCGCAGAAGGAACTCAAGCAGGAGCGCGCCCGCATCACCAGGGGCCAGATCCTGCACACCGCCGCCGAGTTGTTCGCCCGTAACGGCTACCCCTCGGTGACCCTGCAGGACGTGGCCGAGGGGGTCTCCCTCACCAAGGGCGCGGTGTACTTCCACTTCGCCAACAAGGAAGCCCTGGCCGTGGCGGTCGTGCAGGAGCACTACCGGCGCTGGGACCCGATCGTGCAGGAGATTCTGGACCGGGGTCTGTCCCCGCTGAGCTCCCTGTTCGCCGTGCTGGAGAGCATCGCGAGGGCCTTCCGCGAGGACATCATGATCCAGGGGGGCGCGCGCCTCCAGCTGGAGCGCTCGCTCATCAACGCCGACCTGCCGACGCCGTACATCAGCTGGACCGCGGCCTTCACCTCCCTGTGCCGTGCGGCCCGGGAGTCCGGCCAGCTGCGCCCCGAGGTGGACCCCGGGGCGCTGGCACGGGTCCTCGTCTCCACCCTCTTCGGCCTGCAGCACATCTCCGACGTCCTGCACGGCCGGGCCGACATGATGGACCGCTACGAAGAGATGCGCGACATCGTCTTCGCGGGCCTGGTCACCGCTCCCCCGGCGGACGCCTGACACCGGGGGGCCAGGAGCCCGCGGTCACTCCCCCCGCCAGTCGGCGATCGCCCGCTCATAGCCGTCCAGCACCCTCTCGACGACCCCGCCGCCGGCGGCCGGCAGCAGGGTGAGGACACGGTTGACACCCGCCGCCTCACACCGCTCCAGCACCTCGGGATCGTGCGGAACTCCGGCCAGGACCACGGGGATCCGACCGCGCCCGGCATCGGCGGCGCGGGACCGCAGCTCGGCCACCCGCCGCAGCGTGCGCTCGAAGGACTCCGCGTTCGCGTAGTCCGGCAACCAGCCGTCGCCGTACGCGAGAACACGGTCGAGAACCTTCGGGCCCATGCCGCCGACGAGTACCGGAGGATGCGGCCACTGGACCGGTTTGGGCCACGACCAGATCCGCTCGAAGGACACGTGCGGGCCCTGGTAGGAGGCCTCGTCCTCCCGCCAGATCGTCCTGATCGCCTCCACGTGCTCCCGCATCCGGGCGAAGCGCCGCGCCGGATCCACACCGTGGTGGGCCATCTCCTCCTCGACCCAGCCGCCTCCCACACCGAAGTCGACCCGGCCGCCCGAGAGCTGGTCGACGCTCGCGATCGTCTTGGCCAGCACGACCGGGTCGTGCTGCGCCACGAGACAGATCGCGCTGCCCACGCGGAGGCGACGCGTGGCGAGCGCGGCGGCCGTGGACGCCACGAACGGGTCGAACGTGCTCCGGAACGCGTGCGGCAGCCTCGCCGTGCGCTCGTTCGCGGGCAGATGGGTGTGCTCGGCGAAGTACAGGGCGCTGTGGCCCCGCTCCTCCAGCCGCCGGGCCAGTGCCCCGGGCTCCATGGTCGCCGTCGTGGCGAAGACGGTGGCGCCGGTCTCCACGGCTCGTACCCCCTTGTTCGGTGGTGCTCATCGGTGCCCGGCGGCGCCGGGCACCGCTCGGTGTTTCCCGCCGTCCCCGGTGTCTTCCCGGAGAGCCCCCGCGGTCAGCCGTTCAGCTTGGCGGCCAGGGCCTTCAGCAGGGATCCGGCGCGCTTGTCGTCGGGGCCGACCGCGATGAGCCGGTTCGTGATGTACGAGACCCCGACACCCGCCCCCGGCCAGGCGAGGTGCGCCGAACCGCCACCGCCGTCGTGGCCGAAGGAGTCGCCGTCCGCGCCGGGACGGGGCGTGGTCCGCAGCCGGAAACCGGCGCCGCCGTAGACCATGGGAATGTCGATCAGCTGGTCGACCTTACGGATGTACTCACCGCGGGCGTCGTCCATGACGGCCCGCGAGACCAGGGTGTACTCCTCCCCCGGCGCACGGGTGGCGTCGGTGGCGAGGATGCCGTACAGCGCCGACAGCGAGCGGGCGGTGCCGAACACATTGGCCGCCGGCACCAGGGCGGTGCGGCGCTCACTGCGGTTCCACAGCATCTCCTCGCGGGGGAACGGGATCGGGTTCTGCCAGACGCGCTGGGTCATGGGGTCGCCGCTGGTGAAGAAGCCCGTGTACTGGTCGAGGAAGTTCGCACCGTACTCCAGGCGGGCGACGCGGTGCTCCAGCTCGGCGGGGACGCCGAAGTGCACGTCCAGCCCGTGCGGGTCCGCGATCTCCTCGGCGAAGAACCGGTCGATCGTCCGCCCGTCCACACGCCGGATCACCTCGGCGACGATCCATCCCGCGGTGTACGGGCCGTAGAGGATGCCCTCCGCCCGGGGGTCGCTCTCCGGCTCCTGATCGGCTATCAGCTTGGCCATGGCCAGCGGGTCCAGGATCTCCTCCTGGGACACCTGGGCGCGCAGGCCGGGGATCCGCGCGGAGTAGGTCACGACCTCCCGCAGGGTGATGCGGTCCTTGCCTGCGGCACCGAACTCCGGCCAGTAACGGGCGACGGGGGTGTCCAGGTCCAACTGGCCCCGGTCGACCAGGACCAGCAGGGTGATCGCGACGATGCCCTTGCTGCCCGAGAAGATCATTTCCAGGGTGTCCCGCTCCCAGGCCCTGCCGGTGGTGGCATCCGCGACGCCACCCCAGATGTCGACCACCGGGACGCCGTGAACGCGCGCGCAGAAGGCGCCGCCGAGCTCGTCGCGCTCCCGCAGGTTGCGCGCGAACTCCTCCCGGATGGCCTCGAAGCCCTCGGCAACATACCCGGACACCTGGGGCGTCGTGCTGGTCGCGCTGTCGGATGTCGTTGTCATGGCGATCTCGTTCCGTGTCGTCCGTAGTGAGAGAGAAGAAAAATCGTGGCCAGGGGGCGGAGAGAACCGGGGGGAAAATCAAGGACAAGGGGCGAAGCGGACGCCCGGTCAGGCCGTGGCCCCGGTCAGGGCGAAACCCACGCGCAGGATGCCGTGCGGCGTCACTGTGGCGGAGACCTCGCGCAGGTCACCGACGCGGATCAGGCCCCTGGTCGACGGGCCGGCGTGACCGCCCACGACGACGGGCGTGGCTCCGGAAGCGGCGGCGGCCAGCAGCCCCGCCTCGGCGTCCTCGAACACGATCGTGGCGCCGGGGCGCACCCGCAGCCTGCGGGCGGCCGTCAGATAGCCCTCGGGGTCCGGCTTCCCCCGGGTGACGTCGTCGGCGGAGACCAGGAGCCGGGGCAGCGGCAGCCCCGCGGCGCCCATCCGGCGGACCGCGAGCTCCCGGCTCGCCGAAGTGACGACCGCCCAGCGGTCCTTGGGCAGCGAGGCCAGAAGTTCCCGGGCGCCGGGCACGGCGACGATGCCCTCCGTTTCCGCGATCTCCTCGGCCACCAGCCGGGCGGTCTCGACCTCCGCGTCCACACCCGCGGGCACGAAGCGGGCGACGGTCTCGCCGGTGCGCCGGCCGTGCGCCGTCGCGAGGATCTCCTCCGCGTCGAGGCCCAGGCGGCGGGCGAACCGCCGCCAGGTGCGCTCGACGACGGGCGTCGAGTCGACGAGCGTGCCGTCCATGTCGAACAGCAGTGATTCGGCGGTCAGTTCCGCTCCTGCGGTCATCGTGTGTCCTCATCTGCCGGTCGTGACGGTGGGGCAACGGTCGGGGCGACCGTGCGGGTGACGGTGCGTGCGTGGGCCCGGGCGCGAGCGAGGTTCTCGGCGAGCCGGGCCGGGTCGCCGGCCCGGTGGTCGGTCTCCAGGACGAGGACGTCCATGCCCGCGCGCGCCCAGGCGTCGGCGATCGCGCGGCCGATGCCGGTGGAGCCGCCGACGACCAACCCCCGCTGCCCTTCGAGGGGTTCGGTGGTTGCGGGCATCAGTTCTCCAGGGTGGTGCGGTGGGGCGGTGCGATGCGCACCGCGAGCTTGATGAGGCGGCGTCCGGCAACGTTCCGGTCCCGGCTCAGCGCCAGGCGGCCCATGATCGCCGCCGCCTCGGTCAGGTCGACGGCGTGGGTGACCAGGTCGCGGTAGCGCTCGGGGGACCGGCACAACTCGGCGGCCGAAGCGAGCAGATGGGCGTTGCCGACACCTCGGTGGCCGAACAGGCGGACGGGGACGCCGGTGGTGGAGCGGACCGTGACCGTCTCGGCGGGATCGGGCAGGCCCGCGCAGTTGGCCGCGCGGACGGCCGCGAGGTCGACGCCGGGCAAGCAGGTCGGTCCCCGCGCCGGGCGGCAGCCCGCCGAGGAGGTCGACCGTCACCTCGCCACGCGCGGCGCGCAGCACGGTCTCCAGACAGGACAAAGTCGCGTCGCGGGGGGTCGCGAGCAGGACGGCGACGGGACCGTCGGCGAACGCCCCGGTCAACTCCCCGGCGCTGTCGAGGCCCTGCGTGAGCAGGACGTCGGCCCGGATCCGGGAGCGGGCGCTCCACTCCCTGCCCTGCCGGGTGTGGTGGACCAGGACGGTGCGGACGCCGTCGCCGAGCCAGTGGCGGGCGGCACGGACCGCGAGGTGCCCCACGGTGCCGTCGCCGATGACGACGAGGGTGCGCGGCCGGGCGACGGCCAGGACGGAGAAGGCGTACCTCACGGTGGCGAGCGGCTCCAGCAGGGCCGCCAGGTCCGGTTCGGGCGCCTCGCTCAGGGCGATCACCTGGCCGCCGTGGACCGCGGTGGCGGGGATGAGGGTGCGCTCCTGGAGCAGCCCGTCCACATTGTGGCCGAGGAGGAACGACGGGTCGGTGGGGTGGGTGGGATTGACGACGACGAGGGTGCCCGGGGCCAGGGCGCTGTCGACACCGTGACCCGCTGCGACCACCCGCGCGACGCCCTCGTGCCCGATGACCGGGGCGGGGTCGTCACGGAGCCCGCGCAGCATCTGCAGATCGGTGCCGCACAGACCCGCGACGAGCGGGGCGATGCTCAGCTCGCCGGCGGCCGGCGCCAGGGTCGGGCGCCGGCGGACCCGTACGGCCCCGCCTTCCCGGACGATGGCGCGGTGGACGGGCAGCGGCACCTGCTCACCGGCGCCGGCCTGCGCGTCGTCCGGTGCGACTGCCGTGCTCACAGGGGTTCTCCTCCGATTCGATGTCCTGCTGCTTCTGCGGTTTCCACGGTTCCCCGGTCCGCCGCGCGCAGTGCCGTCAGCGCGACGATGCCCGCGCCGACCAGCCCGTCGGCCTCGCCCGGTCCGCAGACGGTGAGGCGGTCGGCGATCCACTCGGGCGCGCGCTCGCCGGTGAGGTAGAGCCCGCTCCGCTCCAAGTGGCCGAGGAGCGCCCGGCGGTAGTGGCCGGCCAGCCCGACGGCCACGCCGCCGGTGAGGGCCACCTCGTCGATGTCCGGGCTCAGGCACAACGCCGTGCGCAGGACGTCGGCCACCGGGCCGGTGACCGCGGTGAGCAGGTCGTGGGCGAGCGGGTCGCCTTCCTCCAGGGCCCGGGGAAAAGCGTCCTCGAACGCGGTGCCGCGCTCGTGTTCCGCGCCGAGGCGCGAGTCCCGCCAGCGGCCCGGCTCCCGCTGCCGCAGCACCTCGGCCATGCGTCGGATGCCGGGCCCCGAGGAGTACGCCGCGACGTGGCCCGGCGTACCGCAGTCGCAGACCAGCTCGACGGGCCTGCCGGCCAGCGTCGCCGTGGCCGGCAGATGGCCGATCTCCCCCTGCAGGCCGCAGCCGTCGACGGTGCCGGTGGTCCGGTCGAGGGTCCGGCAGGCGATGCCGGTGCTGATGGTCGCGAGCAGGATCCTGCGGTGCCGCGCGCGGCCCGGTGCGGCGGCGAGGTGCACCAGGGCCGCGGTGACGTCGTTGACGACGTGCCAGGTGACGTCCGGGCGCCGTCGGCGCAGGGCGCCGAGCAGGTCGAACGGTTCACCGGCCGGGCCCCACAGCGGCGCCGACGCGTAGACGACGCAGCCGCGGTGGTCCAGTGCCGCGCCGAAGGAGATCCCGGCGACGACCCCCGCCTCGAACGGGACGGCGTCGCACAGCGCGTCGGCCATACGGGCCTGCAGCCGGCCGACCGGCTCCCCGGGGTGCCGTTCCTTGCCGGGCGAGGGCAGGACGGTCCGTTCGGTCAGTCCGTCCGTCTCCGTCCAGCGGGCCCGGCGCAGATGGGTGCCGCCGACGTCGACGACCACGATCGAGGGGTTCATGGGTCGTGGTGTCCCTACTCCGAGGCGCCGAGCGGCTCGGGGAGGGCGTCGAGCTGCGCGAGATCCTCGGCGGACAGCCGCACGTCGGCGCCGGCCGCGTTGTCCTCCAGGTACTTCAGGCGCTTGGTGCCGGGGATCGGGACGACGTGCTCGCCCTGCTCCAGCAGCCAGGCCAGGGCGACCTGGGAGAGCGTGACGCCGTGGCGGTCGGCGACGCCCCGGACGACGTCCACTATGGCGTTGTTGTGGGCCATGGCCTCCTCGCCGAAGCGCGGGAGGAACTTGCGCCAGTCGCCCTCGGGGAGGTCGGAGGGCTTGCTGAAGGCACCGGCCAGCACGCCGCGGCCCAGCGGCGAGTACGGCATGAACGCGATGCCCTGCTCGTTGCAGTGGGCCAGGACGTCACCGAGGGAGCCACGGGTGAACAGCGACGCCTCGGACTGCACGGCCGTGACGGGGTGGACCTTCTCCGCTCGCCGGATCTCCTCCAGCGACACCTCCGACAGGCCCAGCGCGCGGAGCTTGCCGGCCTGGACGAGCTCGGCGAGGGCACCCCAGCTCTCCTCCAGCGGCACGCTCGGATCGAGGCGGTGGATGAAGTACAGGTCGACGTATTCCGTGCCCAGGCGCCGGAGGCTGGCGTCGACGGCGGCCCGGAGCTGCTCGGGGCGGCCCGCGTCGGGGTGGATGCCGTTCTCGTCGACGGTCTGGCCGCCCTTGGTGGACAGCACGACCTCCGCGCGGCGGCCGGCGATGGCGCGGCCGACGAGCTCCTCATTGGTGAAGGGGCCGTAGACGTCGGCGGTGTCCAGGAGGTTGACGCCCAGTTCGAGGGCGCGGTGGATGACCTTGACCGAAGTCTCGTCGTCCCGGCCGTTGGGGTCGTAACCGAAGGACATGCCCATGGTGCCGAGGCCGATGCGGCCCACGACCGGGCCGTTCTTGCCCAGGGTGGTGGTGCGCATGCTGAGATCCGTTCTCTCGGGGGATGGATGGCCGCGCGGGTGCGCGTCACGGCCGGACGGACTGGCGGTGCCGGAAGATGTCCTTCGGGTCCCAGGTCCGCTTGACCTGCTGCAGCCTCTGGTAGTTGCCCTTGTAATAGAGCTCGGTCCAGGGGACGGAGGACTTGTTGAACTGCGGGTCGCTGATGTCCGCGTCGGGATAGTTGACGTAGCAGCCGTCCGTCAGCGCGTTGGGGACGGGTACCCCGCCGGTGTCCGCGTAGACGGCCTGGTACACGTCCCGGACCCAGGCGATGTTGACGTCGTCGTCGCCGCGGTCCTGCCAGTACGTCTCGTACGTGACCTTCATGATCGAGTCGCGCTGGGCGACGGCGGTGTCCGTCGCGGAGCGGCTGTTGATCCGTCCGCCGGTCGACGGGACGACCAGGCCGGCGAACCGCGCCTTGTGCGTCGTCGACGTCAGCTGGGTGTACAGGGTCTCGATGGCGGCCGTGGGCAGACCCTTGCGGTGGAAAGCCGACTTGTGCTTGCCGCGCATGGTCGGGTCGGTCTGCTGCGGTGCCGCGGTGCCCACGTACTTCGTCGCCCGCAGCCACGGCAGCCGGTGGGTGGTGAAGAACTGCGAGACGGCACGGTCGCCACTGCGCTGTGGCACGCCGGGGGTGTCGCTGACGCCGAGCGCCCGGTCGAGGCCGGAGAGGAAGTCCGTCAGCAGCTTGGCCGCGTTCGGGACCGTCGCGTCCATCTGCACCATCATGCCGAGGGAACCGAGGGACTTGTGGTTCAGGAACAGCCAGCTGCACAGGTCCGCGTACGGCGACTGCGGGGAGCTGTTGGCCTCCAGCCACTTCCCGTAGAAGTCGACGAGCTTGACGAAGCCTTCGCGGGTGACCTTCTCCCACGGCCACACGGCGCTGGTGACGAACACCTCGGCGGGCGGTGCGGGCAGCAGCTTGCGGGGGTCCGTACCGGTCGCGTCCAGGGAGCGGAACCAGAACTTGGTGATGATGCCGAAGTTGCCGCCGCCCCCGCCCGTGTGCGCCCAGAACAGCTCGTGGTTGGGGTCCTTGGGGTCGCGGCTCGCCACCACGCTCCGGGCGTTGCCCTGGGCGTCGACGACGACGACCTCGACGGCTTCGAGATGGTCGACGCTCAGACCGTGCCGACGCGAGAGCATGCCGTACCCGCCGCCGCTGACGTGGCCGCCGACGCCGACCGAGAAGCAGGCGCCGCCCGGGAGCGTGACGCCCCAGCTCTCGTACAGTTCCTCGTAGACCCGCAGCAGGGTGGCGCCCCCCTCGACCGCGAACGCGTTCCGCTTCTCGTCGAAGGAGACGTCGTCCATCAGGTTCATGTTGATGAGGACCTGGACCTCGGAGTGGTAGACGAAGTCCTCGAAGCAGTGGCCGCCGCCGCGGACGCTGATCCGCTTGCCGCGCCGTACGGCGTCCTGGACGGCTGCCACGACCTGCTCGGTGGTCCGGGGCAGCACGATGCGCTCGGGCTCGGCGGTCCAGCGCTGGTTGAGCCCGGAGGTGAGGTCGATGTACCTGGTGTCGTCCGGTGTCACGGTGACGGCGGGCGCCGCCGCGGTGCCAGTCGCCGGGGCCGCGGCGGCCCGCGCCGCGGGCAGGCCGATCTGGGTGGCGGCCACAGCCCCGAGCGCGGCGCCCGACCCGCGCAGCAGGAACCGGCGGCGGTCCAGATTGGTCAGGCGGCCCCCCGTACCGGCGGCCGGAGTCTTTGTGTGCAGGTTGTCGTTCACTGACTAATCCCCCGTGGAAACGATTCTCTTGGCCGCGGCACCGGTGGCCGTGGCGTGTCCGACGCGGCGCGGCCGGGCCCAGCGGCTCATGGCCGGGACCTCGACCAGCTTGTACAGGAGCCAGCCGAGCAGCAGGCTCAGGCCGAGGCTGACCGCCATGAGCCCCAGTGCTGCCGGGGTGTCCCAGTGGCGGCCGGCGGGCGGGGCCGTCGCGAGGCGCATGGGTCCGTGGGAGAGGACCAGGAAGTGCACCATGTAGAAGGCGAAGGACACCTCGCCCAGCCACAGCATGGTCCGGCCGGTGAAGACGGAGCGGGTGCCCTTGACGTCCGCGACCGCGCTGGCCGCGATCAGCAGCGCCACCGGGAGCGCGGTCGGCGCCACCATGCCGTAGGCGTGCGGGAGGAACACCATCAGGGTGTAGCCCGCGGCCAGCGAGACCAGGGCCGTCAGCCGGCTCATGCCGATCCAGCGGCCGGTCAGCACGATCCGGGCCATCAGGATGCCCAGGACGAAGTCCAGCAGCCGGGCGCCCGGGAAGAAGTACACGGTCCAGTACTCCCACCAGGACATCGGCTGGTCCGGCGCCGCGGGGCTGTCCGGGAGCAGCTGGGCCAGCGCGGGCACGGCCACAAGTGCGGCCATGACAAGGCCGACCCAGTGCCACAGCCGTTCCGGGCGGATCCTCAGGATCGGTCGGATCAGCACCGGGAAGGCCAGGTAGAACAGCAACTCGCAGGCGAGCGACCAGCTGGGCCCGTTGGGGCCGGCCATGATCTCCAGCTTGGGCACCCAGCTCTGGACGAGGAACAGGCTGGGGATCGTGTTGCCGGCCCAGACATGCATCCCCGCGGACAGCATCAGCAGCAGTCCGACGAGCCAGGTGACGAGGTGGTTGGGGAAGATCTTCATCAGGCGGCGGCGGATGAACCGCCCGGGGCTGTCCTCCGGGCGGGCGGACCAGGTCAGGACGAATCCGCTCAGGACGAAGAAGAAGCCGACGCCCAGATATCCGGCCCTGCTGAAGTACTTCCAGAAGGCGTGGTTCAGCCCGCTGTCCGTGAACGGGTTGACCACGGCGACGTGGGTGACGAAGACGAGCACGGCGGCGAGGAACCGCATGCCGGTCAGGGAGGGCAGCCGGGAGGACTTGGGGTCGACGGCCCCGGTGGTACCGACGGGCAGCGCACCGTCGGATCTGTGGGCGCTGCCAGGTATGTGGATGTCGTCGGTCGTGTGCGACATGACGTGACCGCGATCAGGCCGCGGCCGCGGGCCGCAGACCGGCCACTGCGTCCGAACTGCCCAGCCGGCGCAGGTCGTCGACGGCGACGGCGAGCTCCTCGGCCGTCACGTCGTTGACGAACGTGGCATCGCCGATCCCCACGGGCAGCGGGAGCCGCTGCTTGCCGTCGCGGTGGCGCACGGTGTCCGCCAGGGCGGCGGCCAGCAGGCCGGGCTCCAGCAGGTCGTGCCAGCGGGGCAGTTCGAGGGTGCGCATGACCCCGAGGATGCGGTCGCGCTGCTCCTCGCCGACCAGGCCGCGGCGCCAGGCGAGGACCGTGGTCAGGGCCATGTCCACGCATACCGCCTCACCGTGCAGGAGGGCGGGCAGGGCATACATCTCGACGGTGGGGCTGAAGGTGTGGCCGTAGTCGACGACGCGCTCCAGCTCGGTCTCCCAGAGGTTGGGCTGGAGCTCCTCCAGCATGCCGTGGACCGCGCGCTGCACGACCTCGGCGGCCACCCGCTGCTCGGCGGCGGTATCGCCCTGGAAGCGGACGTCGAGCAGACGGGCCCCGTGCTCCTCCAGAAGATCGAACAGGCGCGCGTCCTTGATCAGCGCCATCTTCAGGATCTCGGCCAGGCCGTTGGAGATGTGGCGGCGCTCGACGGTCAAGAGGAAGGAGCGGTCCAGCAGGGTGAGCGAGGTCTCGAAGTAGGTGCCGAGACGGTTCTTGTGGCCGTTGAAGTTCACGCCGGTCTTGACCCCGACGCCGGCGTCGACCAGGCCGATGAGCGTGGTGGGCACGCGCAGGACGGGGGTGCCGCGGCGGTAGAGGTTGGCCACCAGCCCGACGATGTCCATCAGGACACCGCCGCCGATCACGATGATCGGCTCCCGGCGGCGATCGATGCCGAAGGCGTCGATCGCCTGGGCGATGCCCGTGGCGGTGTCGAAGTCCTTCACGGTCTCGTCGACGTGCACCAGGTGGGCGTGGTAGTCGACGCCGTGGTGGTCGAAGTACTTCCGGATCCGCTCACCGTGCAACGCGTCCACGTTCTCGTCGATCACGAGGAACCGGCGGAGACGGCCCTCGGCGGTCCGGCCGCCGACGTCGAGCAAGGCGGTGCTCTGCAGGTCGAACGCGTCGTCGCAGACCCGGACTTCGTAGGACACGGGCTTGACGGCCCGAACCCGCCATGAGTCGATGCGCTCGCCCTTGGCAAAGAGCCCGGCCGAATGGACTGCTTCAGTCATTGTTCCCCCCAGAACAGACGCTCGTATGAAAATGCGTGCACGAAGCAACGATCCAAGAAGATCAAACCTTTGCGAAGGTAGCAAATGTTTTCAGGCCTCTGGAGATGGACGTCACACCGGAAGTCGGCGCAGGTGAGGGCGGTTTGAGGCAGTCCGGCCCCGGGACGCGCGTCTGCGGCACAGGACGGATCCGGCGGTGCGCGCCGGACCCGTCCGGGCCGCTAGGCCGCCAGGCCCTTGAGGCGCGCCACCGCCTCCTCCAGCACGGCGACCCGCTTGCAGAACGCGAAGCGGACGAAGGGGGCGCCCTCGGCGTGGTTGTCGTAGAAGACGGCGTTGGGGACGGCGACCACGCCCGCCCGCTCGGGGAGGCCGAGGCAGAAGGCGAGGCCGTCGCTCTCGCCCAGGGGGCGGATGTCGGTCGTGATGAAGTACGTGCCCGCCGGGCGGTGCACGGTGAAGCCCGCGTCCGTGAGCCCGGCCGCCAGCAGGTCGCGCTTGGCCCGCATGTCCGCGCGGAAGTCCTCGAAGTAGCTGTCGGGCAGCCGCAGCGCCTCCGCGATCGCGTACTGGAACGGGCCGGACGAGACGTACGTCAGGAACTGCTTGGCCGAGCGGACCGCGGTGACCAGGGCCGCCGGTGCCGTCACCCAGCCGACCTTCCAGCCGGTGAAGGAGAAGGTCTTGCCCGCCGAGCCGATGGTGACGGTGCGCTCGCGCATGCCGGGCAGGGAGGCGAGCGGGATGTGCTCCGCGCCGTCGAAGACGAGGTGCTCGTAGACCTCGTCGGAGATGACGAGGAGGTCGTGCTCGACCGCGAGGGCGGCCACGGCCGTCAGCTCCTCGCGGGTGAGCACCGTGCCGGTCGGGTTGTGCGGGGTGTTGATCAGGAGCACCCGGGTCCGGGGGGTGACCGCGTCGCGCAGCTCGTCGAGGTCCAGCCGGAAGGCCCCGTCGCGGGGGCGCAGCGTCACGGGGACCCGCTTGCCGCCGGCCATGGCGACGCAGGCCGCGTACGAGTCGTAGTACGGCTCCAGCGCTATCACCTCGTCGCCGGGCTCGACCAGCGCGAGCAGCGCGGCGGCGATCGCCTCGGTCGCGCCCGCGGTGACCAGGACCTCGGTGTCGGGGTCGTACGGCAGCGCGTAACGGTGCGCCTGGTGGTCGGCGACGGCGAGGCGCAGCTCGGGGATGCCGGGGGCGGGCGGGTACTGGTTGCCGCGGCCGTCGCGCAGGGCGCGCACGGCCGCCTCGCGGATCTCCTCGGGTCCGTCGGTGTCCGGGAAGCCCTGGCCGAGGTTGATCGCACCGGTCCGGGCCGCCAGGGCGGACATCTCCGCGAAGATGGTGGTGCCGAACTCCGCCAGGCGGCTGTTGACGGGCTTTCGGGTCATGCGTGCTCTCCCTCGACGGAACCGGACATGCGGGCACGGGACTTCTCGCAGCATTCTCACAGCCGGGTGGCGTGAGAGCACGCCTGAGGGGGTGTCAGCCGCCGCCGGGAGCGGGCGGTCGGGGAAGAGGGCCGCGAAAAGGGCCCCGCCCGAAGGCGAGGCCCTGTGTACGCCGGGTGCCGACGGCGGTTCAGCTGCCGTCCGGGTCCGCCCGGTCCAGCGCCGGGCGCGGGCCCGGGCCGGTCTCGAGCAGCAGGTAGTCGGCGGCGGCGGTGTCGGTGACCAGGCTGGTGACCAGGCCGGACCGCAGCACCGCGCCGATCGCGGCGGCCTTGCGCAGGCCACCGGCGATCGCGACGACCTCCGGTATGCGGCGCAGCCGGTCCGCCTCGACGGTGATGCAGCGCTCGCCCAGGTCGCGGCCGATGCGCCGGCCGTCGGCGTCGAAGAGGTGCGCGGACATCTCGGCAGCGGCACCGAGCGAGGCGTAGTGCGCGCGCTCCTCCTCGCCGAGCATGTCGTAGACGGTCGAGATGCCGGGCGCCCAGGAGCCGATGGACACGGCGGCCACCGTGACCTTGTCGAAGTAGTCGAAGGCCCGCGCGATGCCGGTCTGGCCGCGCAGGGCCGCGGCGGTCGCGGAGTCGGGCAGCAGCATCGGCGCGTAGATCGGGTGCGCCTCGCCGCCGGACACCTGCGCCGCGCGGCGCACGGCCTCCACCGAACCGCGCTCGGCGGTGCCCGCGTCGTAGACGCCGGTGAGCTGGACGACCGTGCACGGCGGCAGCCGGTGCAGGGCCGCGGCCATGTGGATGGTGGAACGGCCCCAGGCGAGGCCGAGGACGTCGCCCTCGTGCACCAGCTCGCCGAGCAGGTCCGCCGCCACCTCGCCGAGGTTCTCGGGGTCGGGCGCGTCGTCGGCCGCGTCGGCCGGGGACTCGACGACCACGGCGTGCCGCAGGCCGTAGCGGGCGCGCAGCGCGTCGGAGCGCTCCGCGTCCAGCTCGGCGGGCACCCGGATCTCGATCCGCACCAGATCCCGCTCCAGAGCGGTCTCCAGCACGCGGGCCACCTTGAAGCGGCTCACGCCGAACTCCTCGGCGATCTGGATCTTCGACTTGCCCTCGAGGTAGAAGCGGCGGGCCATGGCCGCCGCCTGCACCAGCTCGGCGGGCCCCATCGGCGTGGCTGAACGGCCCGTCGACACCGCGGTCTCCTCACTACTGTGTTCAAGCTGTGGACTCGACCGTCATCCTGTCAGAAACGGCGGTCCTTTGATCAGGCCCTGCGCCGCGCCGCGGTTTTTCGGGCGCGTGCGGGACCGGGTCAGTGCGCGCAGGCCCAGGGCGCGGCCGCGGTGGCCTGCTCCGCCTGTGCCCTCAGCGAGCGTACGGCGGCGGCCGGGTCCTGCGCACCGTAGACGGCGGAGCCGGCCACGAAGACGTCCGCCCCGGCCTCCGCGCAGCGCTCGATCGTCTGCGCCGACACCCCGCCGTCCACCTGGAGCCACAGCTCCAGACCGTGCCGCTGGATCAGCTCGCGGGTGCGGCGGATCTTGGGGAGCATGATGTCCAGGAACGCCTGGCCGCCGAAGCCGGGCTCCACGGTCATGATCAGCAGCATGTCGAGCTCGGGCAGCAGGTCCTCGTACGGCTCGATGGGCGTCGCGGGCTTGAGCGCCATCGAGGCGCGGGCGCCCTTGGCCCGGATCTCCCGCGCCAGCCGCACGGGCGCCGCGGCGGCCTCCGCGTGGAAGGTGACCGACCCCGCGCCCGCCTCGACGTACTGCGGGGCCCAGCGGTCCGGGTCCTCGATCATCAGGTGACAGTCGAGGGGGGTGTGCGTGGCCCTGCTGAGCGATTCGACGACCGGCACCCCGAGCGTGAGGTTGGGGACGAAGTGGTTGTCCATGACATCGACATGGAGCCAGTCGGCGCCCTCGACCGCCTTCGCCTCCTCGGCGAGGCGGGCGAAATCGGCGGAGAGGATGCTGGGGTTGATCTGCGCGGCCATGCGTTTAGCTTGCCATGTCGTGGCCACGGTTCCGATTCGGGTGCCGCTTCCCGCCACCGGGACTCGTCAGGCCGTGCGGCGCAGGAGCGCCAGGTACATCGCGTCCGTGCCGTGCAGGTGGGGCCACAGCTGGACGTCCGGGCCCTCGCCCAGCGCCGGGACCTGCTGCATCAGGGGCCGTGCGTCGATCCACTCCGCGGCCACGCCCTGCCGCTTGAGGACGTCCTCCACAACCGCCCGCGTCTCCGCGGGGTGCGGCGAGCACGTCGCGTAGCCGACGACGCCGCCGACGCGTACCGCCCGCAGCGCCTCCCGCAGCAGGTCGCGCTGGAGCGGCGCGAAGCCCGCGAGGTCCTCGGGGCGGCGGCGCCAGCGCGCCTCGGGGCGCCGGCGCAGGGCGCCGAGCCCGGTGCAGGGCACGTCGACGAGGACACGGTCGAAGGTCCCCTCCCGCCACGGCGGGCGCGTGCCGTCGGCGGCGATGACCTGGTACGGGCCGGGGTTGTCGGCCAGCGCCCGCTCGACGAGCCGGGCGCGGTGCGGCTGCTTCTCGGAGGCCAGCAGCGCGGCGCCCCGCTGCGCGGCGAGCGCGCCGAGCATGGCGGCCTTGCCACCGGGGCCGGCGCAGCCGTCCAGCCAGCGGCCGTCCGGGCCCTCCAGCGGGGCGTTCGCGAGGGCGAGGGCGACCAGCTGGCTGCCCTCGTCCTGGACGCCCGCCCGCCCCTCGCGCACGGCGTCCAGCGCGCCGGGCTCGCCGCCCTCGGCGAGCCGCACCGCGTAGGGCGACCAGCGGCCGGGCAGCGCCGACTCCTCGCCGACCGCGGCCAGCAGCTCCTGCGGCGTGGCGCGCCCCGGGCGGGCGACGAGGGTGACCTCGGGCCGCTCGTTGTCGGCGTCGAGGAGGTCCTCGATACCGGCGCGGCCGCCGCCGAGCGCGTCCCACAGCGCGGAGACGATCCACCGCGGGTGCGAGTGCACGACGGCGAGGTGCTCCTCGGGGTCGTCCTCGTAGGGCGGGGCGACCTTCTCCAGCCAGCCGTCGAGGTCGTGCGCGGTGATCCGGCGCAGGACGGCGTTGACGAACTTCGCCCGGCCGTCACCGAGCACGACCCGCGCCAGCTCGACGCTGGCCGACACCGCCGCGTGCGGCGGGATGCGGGTGCCGAGCAACTGGTGCGCGCCCAGGCTCAGTACGTCCAGCACGGGCGGGTCGACCTCGCGCAGCGGCCGGTCGACGCAGGCGGCGATGATCGCGTCGTACGTCCCCTGGCGGCGCAGCGTCCCGTAGACCAGCTCGGTGGCGAGCGCGGCGTCGCGCGCGTCGATGCCGCCGTTCTCCTTGCCCTTCTCACGGGCCTTGCGCAGCAGCGGCGGCAGCACGAGGTTCGCGTACGCGTCCCGCTCGTCCACGGCCCGCAACGCCTCGAAGGCGAGGATGCGCACCGGGTCCTTCTTGGGCCGGCGGTGCGGTCTTGCGGGGCGGCGAGGGGCCTGATCGTTCACGAAGGTGCTCCGGAAGCTGGGTGGTGAAGCCTCCAGCGTACGCGGTGGCCCACGAGGCGGACCTTCCAGCCCGTCCGGCGTTTGAGGACACCGCGCGAAGCGCGGTCCGGGGGTCCGGGGGCGCAAGCCCCCGGTGTCGAAAACCTACCCGTCGAGCCGCTCGCCCTCGGAGATCCGGACGCCGCGCGCCCAGTCCGCGGCGGCCATCGGCTTCTTGCCCTGCGGCTGCACCCACTGCAGTTCCACCGCGTGCGAACCGGTGCCCACGTGCACGGAGTTCTTCGCGGCCGCGATCTCCCCGGGCGCGAGACCGTCACGGCCGGGCGCGGGCGAGACCGCCATCACCTTCAGCCGCTCGCCGCGGAAGACCGTCCACGCGCCCGGCGCGGGCGCGCAGCCGCGCACCACGCGGTCGACCCGCAGCGCGGGCACGGACCAGTCCAGCCGCGCGTCCTCGACCTGGATCTTCGGGGCGAGGGAGATGCCGTCCGCGGGCTGCGGCACGGCATCGAGGGTGCCGTCCTCGATGCCGTCCATGGTGGCGGTGAGCAGCCCGGCGCCCGCGAAGGCGAGGCGGGTCAGCAGATCGCCGCTGGTGTCGGTGGGCCGGACCTCCTCGGTGAGCACGCCGAAGACGGGCCCGGAGTCCAGCCCCTCCTCGATCTGGAAGGTCGAGGCCCCGGTGACCTCGTCGCCCGCGAGGATCGCGTGCTGGACGGGGGCGGCGCCGCGCCACGCGGGCAGCAGCGAGAAGTGGAGGTTGACCCAGCCGTGCGCCGGGATCTCCAGCGCGGCCTTGGGCAGCAGGGCGCCGTAGGCGACGACCGGGCAGGCGTCGGGGGCGATCTCCCGCAGCCGGGCGAGGAAGTCCGGATCGCGCGGCCGGGCGGGCTTGAGCACCTCGATGCCCGCCTCCTCGGCGCGCTCGGCGACGGGGCTGGCGACCAGTCGGCGGCCGCGCCCGGCGGGGGCGTCGGGCCGGGTGACGACGGCGACGACCTCATGGCGGCCGGAGGCGATCAGGGCGTCGAGGGCGGGGACGGCGACCTCGGGGGTACCGGCGAAGACGAGCCTCATGGGTGGCGAACTACCTCTCCTCGAGCGCCGAACGGAACAGCCCACCAGTCTAGGCGCCCGGGGATCAGGGGGCGTACGGGCCGTCCCGCGCCCCATTCCGGAGGATGTGCGCCCCCATACCGTGACCCGGCGGGCCGTGGCGCGTTGTGGTCAAGAGAGATTGACCTGAACGGGCCGCTGCCGCGGCCCGCTTGCGTTGGATGTCAACTCTCGCCCTTTTTTAGTCCTTTTACCCCGCCGGTCCGAGAGGCTTCTTCATGGCCGACCACGCAACCCACGACGCCCAGGCACGGGCCAGCCTGCATCTTCTGGTCCGGGACATCGAGCGGGTCCGCAGGCAGGTGGACGCCCTGCGCACCCTCACCGCTCAGCTGGGCAACGTCTACCGCCCGCGGCGCACCGGCCCGTCCGCCGGTTTCGTCGTCTACGGGCGGGCGCCCGCACCGACCGTCCGGCTGGCCCAGGAGCTGCGGGACAGCGTCGAGACGCTGGTGACGGCGGCGGTGGACTTCGACCGCTCGCTGGGCTTCTCGTGGGACGCGGTGGGTTCGGCGCTGGGCGTCACCAAGCAGGCGGTGCACCGGCGCTACGGAGCGCGCCGCTCCACCGGGCAGGCCGGCGCCGAGGGCGCGGAGGCGGTCCGTACGGCCGAGCCGTCCGCCGTGCCGGTCGTGCCCGCCGCCCGCGCGGTGCCGGGCCAGCCCTCCGTCGCGCGCGACGAGCCGAGGCCACCGGCCTTCCCGGGCCCGCGCAACGGCTGACGCGCGACGGCCGACGCGCAACGCCCGAGCGCGCGTCGTCGGCCCGGCCCCGCCGTACGCCCGGGCGCACGGGACGTCAGCCGATGTCCGGCGGGTCGATCCGCAGCCGCACCGGCTCGCCGTCGCGGCGCGCCAGCCGGGCCGCCCGGCCCCTCTTGAGCGCCGCCGCCAGCTCGCCGCCCTGCCCCGGGCGGACCCGTACCAGCGCGCGCTCCCAGTGCTCCCCCGGCGGTGGGTCACCCGCGCGGCGCGGGCGGCCCGGCAGGGTCACGGGCAGCGGCACCGGGCCGAGGACCTCCGCCCCCGCGGGCAGCTCCGCCGACGCGATCAGATCCGCGACGGCTTCCGGGGGCCCGGCCACCGACGCCATCCGGGACACGGGCGGGAAGCCCAGCTCCGCGCGGTCCGCGAGCTCGCGGACCGCGTGCCCGGCCGGGTCCCAGCGGACCAGCGCCTGCACGGGCCGCAGGGTGGGCTCGGCGACGACGACCACGGTGCCGCCCGCGTCCTGGCCGCGCACCAGCGCGGCGGCGCCCAGCCAGCGGCGCAGCGCCTCCTCGCCCGCACGCAGGTCGGGGCGGCCGAGCATCGCCCAGCCGTCCAGCAGCAGGGCCGCCGCGTAGCCGCCCTCTGCGACCGGCTCGGCGCCGGGCGTGGAGACGATCAGGGCGGGCCGGTCGGGGACGGTGTCGAGCACATGGTCACGCCCCGAGGTCCGTACGGGCACGGCAGGGAAGGCCCGGCCCAGCTCCTCGGCGGTCCGCCCGGCGCCCACGACCATGGCGCGCAGGCGCGTGCCCCCGCACTCGGCGCAGTGCCAGTCCGGGGCCTGCCGGGCGCACCAGCCGCAGTGCAGTCCGCCGTCGCCGCCGCGGGCCTCCAGCGGGCCCGCGCAGTGCGCGCAGCGCGCGGGCTCCCGGCAGCGCTCGCAGGCCAGCCGCGGCACATACCCGCGGCGCGGCACCTGGACGAGCACCGGGCCGTGTTTGAGGCCCTCCCGCGCGACCTGCCAGGCGAGCGTGGGCAGCCGGGCGGCGCGCGCGGCCTCGTCCCGCGCCTGCTCGGCGTCGCCGACCGTACGGATCAGCGGCGCCGCCGCCCGGACCTGCTCGCGGGCGGCCGTCAGCGGCAGCGCCCAGCCGGTGTCCACCAGCTGGGCCGCCTCGACCGTGCAGCCGAAGCCGCCGAGCAGGAACGCCGCCTTCTCATGGGCCGCCCGCAGCAGCAGCACCTCGCGCGCGTGCGGCTGGGGTGCGTGCTGCTCGCTGTGGCTGGAGTCGCCGTCGTCCCAGATGGCCGCGAGGCCCAGGTCGCGCACGGGCGCGAACATCGCGGCCCGGGTGCCGACCACCGCCCGCACGGAGCCCCGGCTGACCGCGAGCCAGCGGCGGTAGCGCTCCTCCGGCCCGGTCTCCGCCGTCAGCAGCACATGGCGGCCCTCGCCGAGCAGCGCGGTCAGTGCCGCGTCGACGCGGGCGGCGCAGCGGCCGTCCGGCACGACGATCAGCACGCCCCGGCCCGAGGACAGCGCGGCGGCGGCGGCGCGCGCCAGCTCGTCCGGCCAGTGCGGGCCGGGCAGCGCCGTCCACACCGCGCGCGGTGAGTCACCGCGGGCCACGGCGGCGAGATAGGCGGGCCCGGTGGCATAGCGCGACCAGCTGCCGGGCTCCGGAGCGGCGGGCGGCGGCAGCGGCTCGGGGGACGCGGCGGCCTCCGCGCGGGCCCTGCGCGGCGGCACGGCCAGCTGCACGACGTCCGCGAGGGTGCCGGCATAGCGGTCGGCGACCGCGCGGCAGAGCTTCAGCAGCTCCGGCCCGAGCACCGGCTCCGGGGACAGCACCTGGGCGAGGGGGGCCAGCGGGCCGCGGTACTCGCTCTCGGCGAGGCGCTCGACGATGAACCCGTTGTGCAGCTCGCCGCCCTCGCGCCGCCCCTTGGCGACCCGGGCCCCGAACCGCACCCGCACCCGCGCCCCGGGCCGCGCCTCGGCGTCCATCGCCGCGGGCACGGCGTAGTCGAAATACTGGTCGAGGTGGATGAGCCCCTTGTCGACGAGCACCCGCGCCACCGGGAACTCCTCGGCCAGCGCCGCCCCCCGCCACGTCCGCGGCTTGGCCCGCGGCACCTTGGCCTGCCGCACGGTCTCCCGGATCAGCGCAAGCTGCTCCCCGCCCTGCGGCTCCCCCGCCCCCTTGTCGCTGCTCACAGCTCAAGTCTTAGCAGACCCCACTGACAACGCGGCCCCGCGTACGACAGCGGCCCGGCCACCCCGCTTCAGGGGTGGCCGGGCCGCTGTCGTACGTGCCTGGTGCGGAACCTACAGGCCCGCTGCCTTCTTCAGGGCGTCCACGCGGTCCGTGCGCTCCCAGGTGAAGTCCGGGAGCTCGCGGCCGAAGTGGCCGTAGGCGGCGGTCTGCGCGTAGATCGGGCGCAGGAGGTCCAGGTCGCGGATGATCGCGGCCGGGCGGAGGTCGAAGACCTCGGCGATCGCCGTCTCGATCTTCTCGACGTCGACGGTGGCGGTGCCGAAGGTCTCGACGAACAGACCCACCGGCTCGGCCTTGCCGATCGCGTACGCGACCTGCACCTCGCAGCGGGTGGCCAGACCGGCGGCGACGACGTTCTTGGCGACCCAGCGCATCGCGTACGCGGCGGAGCGGTCGACCTTGGACGGGTCCTTGCCGGAGAAGGCACCGCCGCCGTGGCGGGCCATGCCGCCGTAGGTGTCGATGATGATCTTGCGGCCGGTGAGGCCGGCGTCGCCCATCGGGCCGCCGATCTCGAAGCGGCCGGTCGGGTTCACCAGGAGGCGGTAGCCCTCGGTGTCCAGCTTGATGCCGTCCTCGACGAGCTCCTTGAGGACGTGCTCCACGACGAACTCGCGGATGTCGGGCGCGAGCAGCGAGTCCAGGTCGATGTCGGACGCGTGCTGGGAGGAGACCACCACGGTGTCCAGGCGGACGGCCTTGTTGCCGTCGTACTCGATGGTGACCTGGGTCTTGCCGTCGGGGCGCAGGTAGGGGATGGTCCCGTTCTTGCGGACCTCCGACAGGCGGCGGGACAGGCGGTGCGCGAGGTGGATCGGGAGCGGCATCAGCTCCGGCGTCTCGTCGCACGCGTAGCCGAACATCAGGCCCTGGTCGCCCGCGCCCTGCTTGTCGAGCTCGTCCTCGTCGCCCTCGACACGGCTCTCGTACGCCGTGTCGACGCCCTGCGCGATGTCCGCGGACTGCGCGCCGATGGACACCGACACGCCGCAGGAGGCGCCGTCGAAGCCCTTCTTGGAGGAGTCGTAGCCGATCTCGAGGATCTTGTTGCGGACGAGCGTGGCGATCGGGGCGTAGGCCTTCGTCGTCACCTCGCCGGCGACGTGCACCAGGCCGGTGGTGATCAAGGTCTCGACGGCGACGCGCGAGGTCGGGTCCTCTTTGAGGAGCGCGTCGAGAATGGTGTCGCTGATCTGGTCAGCGATCTTGTCGGGGTGACCCTCGGTCACGGACTCCGAGGTGAACAGGCGGCGGGACACATCGCTCCCTGGGGTTGCAGCGGCTGCTGGCTGATCATTGACGGACCCGGCCGAGAGCTGCGCTCGACGCGGGATCCAGAGGTCAGTTTATCCGGCGTTCCCGCCATTGGGACATCCTGTCGCGCATCCACGGCGCCGTGACCTGTGATCCCCGCCTCAGGCAACGCCCCGGCACATCAGGAGAGGCGCTCGGCCACCAGGTCCCAGACGGTCTCGGCGAGGGTCTCCTTCGGCCCGTACGGGACCGGGGTCTCGGAGCCGTCGGGGGCGAGGACCACGGCCTCGCTCGCTTCCGCGCCGAAGGTCTTGCGCTCCCCCACTTCATTGACGACCAGCAGGTCACAGCCCTTGCGGGCGAGCTTGGCCCGGCCGTTGGCGAGCACGTCGTCGGTCTCGGCGGCGAAGCCCACGACGATCTGCCCGGGGCGGGCCCGGGCGACGGAAAGCTCGGCGAGCACATCGGGGTTGCGGACGAGCTCGACGGGCGCGGGCTCCTGCCCGTCCCGCTTCTTGATTTTGCCCTCGGCGTAGTGCGCGGGCCGGAAATCGGCGACCGCGGCGGCCATGACCACCGCGTCGGCGTCGGCCGCGGCCTCGATCACGGCCTCCCGCAGCTGTATCGCGGTGCCGACCCGGACCACGTCGGCCCCGGCGGGGTCCGGCAGCGCGGTGTTGGCGGCGACGAGGGTGACCCGGGCGCCCCGGGCCACGGCGGTACGGGCCAGGGCGTAGCCCTGCTTGCCGGAGGAGCGGTTGCCGAGGAAGCGGACGGGGTCCAGGGGCTCCCGGGTGCCGCCCGCGCTGATGACCACGTGGCGGCCGGCCAGGTCGGCCTCCTGGGCCCGGGCGCCGCGGGCCAGCACCCGGCGGCAGACCTCGAAGATCGCCTCGGGGTCGGGGAGGCGGCCCTTGCCGGTGTCGACGCCGGTGAGGCGGCCGACGGCGGGCTCGATGACGATCGCGCCGCGGCGGCGCAGGGTCGCCACGTTCTCCTGGGTGGCCGGGTTCTCCCACATCTCGGTGTGCATGGCGGGCGCGAAGACGACCGGGCAGCGCGCGGTGAGCAGCGTGTTGGTCAGCAGGTCGTCGGCGAGGCCGTGGGCGGCCTTGGCCAGCATGTCGGCGGTGGCCGGCGCGACCACGACGAGCTGCGCCTCCTGGCCGATGCGCACGTGCGGCACCTCGTGGACGGAGTCCCACACCTGGGTGGCCGCGGGGTGGCCGGAGAGCGCGGACCAGGTGGCCTCGCCGACGAAGTGCAGGGAGGCGGCCGTCGGTACGACGCGTACGTCGTGCCCCGACTCGGTGAGGCGGCGCAGCAGCTCGCACGCCTTGTATGCGGCGATCCCGCCGCTGACCCCCAGGACGACCTTGGGCTTGTCCATCGCTTCGCTTCTCCCCGCGCTCTCGCACACTTCCGTGGGTCTACCTACCCCATGACACACCAAGGGCCCGGCAGCGGCGCTGCCGGGCCCTCGATGACGTCGAAACGAGCCGTTTACTGGGCCGGGGCCTCGATGGCCTCGGAGGTCAGCAGACCGGCGTTGATCTCGCGGAGCGCGATGGAGAGCGGCTTCTCGTGGACGTGGGTGTCCACCAGCGGGCCGACGTACTCCAGCAGGCCCTCACCGAGCTGCGAGTAGTACGCGTTGATCTGGCGGGCACGCTTGGCGGCGTAGATCACCAGGCTGTACTTCGAGTCGGTTGCCTCGAGCAGCTCATCAATCGGCGGGTTGATGATGCCCTCGGGCGCGGTGATGGAAGAGGACACTGTCTGCCTTCCGATGGGGGTGGAGATCAAGAACTTCGGGGTCTGGGGATACCCCCAGTTCAACGCAGCAAGGCTAGCAGCTCGCGCGCCACGTCCTCGACGGAGGTGTTGACGAGCGTCACATCGAACTCGGACTCGGCGGCCAGCTCGATCCTGGCCGCGGCCAGGCGCCGCTCGATGACCTCGGGCGACTCCGTGCCCCGGCCGGTGAGCCGGCGGACCAGCTCGTCCCAGCTCGGCGGCGCGAGGAAGACCAGCCGGGCGTCCGCCATGCTCTCGCGGACCTGCCGGGCGCCCTGGAGGTCGATCTCCAGCAGCACCGGCTGCCCCGCGGCCAGCCGGTCGAGGACCGGCTGGCGCGGGGTGCCGTAGCGGTTGCCCGCGAACTCGGCCCACTCCAGCAGCTCCCCGTTGGCGACGAGCTTGTCGAACTGCTCGTCGTCGACGAAGAAATACTGGACGCCCTCCCGCTCGCCGGGTCGCGGCTTGCGGGTGGTGGCGGAGACCGAGAGCCACACCTCGGGGTGGGCCTTGCGCATGTGGGCGACGACCGTGCTCTTGCCGACCCCGGAGGGGCCGGAGAGCACGGTCAGCCGCGGTTGTCTGGCCGGGGATACGGGGGACGTCCCCCGGGAGACTGCAGTACTCATGCAGTGATTATCCCGGTTCCCGGGAGTGCCTGGGAACGTCAGGCGGCCTTGCCGCCGAACTCACGCTCCAGTGACGCGATCTGGTTGGAGCCGAGACCGCGCACCCGGCGGCTCTCGGAGATCCCGAGCCGCTCCATGATCTGCTTGGCGCGGACCTTGCCCACGCCGGGAAGGCTTTCCAGGAGTGCGCTCACCTTCATCTTGCCGATGACCTCGTTCTCCTGGCCCTGCTTGATCACATCGTGCAGCGAGGCGCCGGAGTGCTTGAGCCGATTCTTGACCTCGGCGCGCTCCCGGCGAGCCGCGGCGGCCTTTTCGAGCGCGGCTGCGCGCTGTTCAGGGGTAAGGGGCGGAAGAGCCACGCCTACGTCACCTCGGATATCGAACTGTCGGATAACGGACCGGTGTGGAACCTAGTCGGCCCACACCTGCGGAGCAACGCGCAACGCGCTTGCACGTTCGCTCTCGTCGGAGACTAGCGGCCGATCCCGCTCCAGTCAGCGAGAACAGACGAAAAGTCCTGGTCAGACTCGCTCGACCAGGACTTTTCCGGACATACTGGCCGACAATTCTTGTCCGGGATTGGCGCTAACCTGCCGTCGGGCCATCCGATTCCACCGCGGCCCGCACCTCGTCCGCGAACCGCCCGGCGCTCTCGCGCAGCGCGGCGACGTCCGGACCGTGCCGCAGCACGCCCCGGCTGACGTTCGGGACGACGTCGCGGACGGCCGCGCCGAAGACCTTCGGCAGGTCGGCCGCGGTCGCGCCCTGCGCGCCGATGCCGGGGGCGAGCAGCGGGCCGTTGATCGCCAGGTCGGCCCCGGCGGCGGCGAGCGAGTCGCCCAGCGTCGCGCCGACGACCGCGCCGTACGAGCCCATGGGCGCGGCGCCCGCGTTCTCGGCCCGCAGGTGGTCCAGCATGGTCGCCGCGACGCTCGCGCCACCGGCCCGCACCGCGTGCTGCACCTCCGCGCCCTCGGGGTTCGAGGTGAGCGCGAGGACGAAGACGCCGGTGCCGCTCTCGCGCGCCAGGTCCAGCGCCGGGCGCAGCGAGCCGTAGCCGAGGTAGGGGCTGACCGTGACGGCGTCCGAGAAGAGCGGCGACGCGGGGTCGAGGTAGGTGGCGGCGTACGCGGCCATGGTGGAGCCGATGTCGCCCCGCTTGGCGTCCATGAGGACCAGCGCGCCGGCCTCCCGGGCGTCGGCGACGGCCCGCTCCAGGACGGCGATGCCGCGCGAGCCGAAGCGCTCGAAGAAGGCGGACTGCGGCTTGAGGACGGCGACGCGGTCGGCGAGCGCCTCCACGACGGTGTGCGTGAAGCGCTCCAGGCCGGCGATGTCGTCGGAGAGGCCCCAGTCGGCGAGGAGCGAGGCGTGCGGGTCGATGCCGACGCAGAGCGGGCCGCGCTCGTCCATGGCCCGGCGCAGGCGGGTGCCGAAGGGTTCCAGGGTCATGCGGTCACCTTCCGGTGCTCGGCGCCGACCGCGTCGGCGAGGGTGGCGTACGGGCTGGCGGCCAGCTTCTCGGCGAGGCCCCGGTGGATGCGGCGGCACCAGAAGGGGCCCTCGTAGATGAAGGCGCTGTAGCCCTGGACCAGGGTCGCGCCCGCCAGGATGCGCTCCCAGGCGTCCTCGGCGGTCTCGACGCCCCCGACGCCCACCAGCGTGATCCGGTCGCCCACACGGGCGTACAGGCGGCTCAGGACCTCCAGCGAGCGGGCCTTGAGGGGGGCGCCGGACAGGCCGCCCGCGCCGATGGCCTCGACGGTGCGCTTCGGGGTCGCGAGGCCGAGGCCGTCGCGGGCGATGGTGGTGTTGGTGGCGATGATGCCGTCCAGGCCGAGCTCGACGGCGAGGTCGGCGACGGCGTCGACGTCCTCGTCGGCCAGATCGGGGGCGATCTTCACCAGCAGCGGCACCCGGCGGGTGGTGACCGTGCGGTCGGCGGCCTCGCGGACGGCGCTCAGCAGCGGGCGCAGCGCCTCGGTGGCCTGGAGGTTGCGCAGGCCCGGCGTGTTCGGGGAGGAGACGTTGACGACGAGGTAGTCGGCGTGGGCGGCGAGGCGCTCGGTGGAGGTGACGTAGTCGGCGACGGCCTCCTCCTCGGGGACGACCTTGGTCTTGCCGATGTTCACGCCGACCGTCGTCCCGAAGACCGGGTTGCGGGCCGCGAGGCGCTCCGCGACGGCCGCCGAGCCGTCGTTGTTGAAGCCCATGCGGTTGATGAGCGCGCGGTCCGCGACGAGGCGGAAGAGGCGCTTCCTGGGGTTGCCGGGCTGGGGCTGCGCGGTGACGGTGCCGATCTCGACGTGGTCGAAGCCGAGCATCGCCATGCCGTCGATCGCGGCGGCGTTCTTGTCGAAGCCCGCGGCGAGCCCGAAGGGCCCATGCATCCGCAGGCCCAGGGCCTCGGTGCGCAGCGCCTTGTGGCGGGGGGCGAGGACGGCCGCGACGAAGGTCCGCAGGACCGGCACGCGGGCGGCGGCGCGGATCCAGGCGAAGGCCAGGTGGTGGGCCTTCTCCGGGTCCATGCGCTTGAAGAGCAGGTCGAAGAGGAGACGGTACATTTCAAGCCTTCTTGGGCGAGGAGGGGCGAGGGGCTCACGAAGAGGGGGACACCTTCCGGTGTCCCCCTCCGTGGCCTACGCCTCGCGGGCGGCGGTCAGCGCTCCGGCGTGTTCCTGGAGGGAGCGCACGCCGACGTCGCCGCGGGTGAGCGCCTCGATGCCCTGGACGGCGGCCGCGAGGGCCTGGACCGTGGTCAGGCAGGGCACGGCGCGGGCGACCGCGGCGGTGCGGATCTCGTAGCCGTCGAGGCGGCCGCCGGTGCCGTACGGGGTGTTGACGATCAGGTCGACCTGGCCGTCGTGGATGAGCTGGACGATGGTCTTCTCGCCGTTGGGGCCCTCGCCCTCGCTCTGCTTGCGCACGACGGTGGCGTTGATGCCGTTGCGCTTGAGGACCTCGGCGGTGCCGGAGGTGGCGAGCAGCTCGAAGCCGTGGGCGACCAGCTCGCGCGCCGGGAAGATCATCGAGCGCTTGTCGCGGTTGGCGACGGACACGAACGCGCGGCCCTTGGTGGGCAGCGCGCCGTACGCGCCGGCCTGCGACTTGGCGTACGCCGTGCCGAAGACCGAGTCGATGCCCATGACCTCGCCGGTGGAGCGCATCTCCGGGCCGAGGACGGTGTCCACGCCGCGGCCGGAGGCGTCGCGGAAGCGGCTCCACGGCATCACGGCCTCCTTGACGGAGATCGGCGCGTCCAGCGGCAGGGTGCCGCCGTCGCCCTCCTTGGGCAGCATGCCCTCGGCGCGCAGCTCGGCGACGGTCGCGCCCAGCGAGATGCGGGCGGCGGCCTTGGCGAGCGGCACGGCGGTCGCCTTCGAGGTGAAGGGGACCGTGCGGGAGGCGCGCGGGTTGGCCTCCAGCACGTAGAGGATGTCCCCGGCCATGGCGAACTGGATGTTGATCAGGCCGCGGACGCCGACGCCCTTGGCGATGGCCTCGGTGGAGGTGCGCAGCCGCTTGATGTCGTGGCCGCCGAGGGTGATCGGGGGCAGCGCGCAGGCGGAGTCGCCGGAGTGGATGCCCGCTTCCTCGATGTGCTCCATGACGCCGCCGAGGTAGAGCTCGTGGCCGTCGTAGAGCGCGTCGACGTCGATCTCGATGGCGTCGTCGAGGAAGCGGTCGATGAGCACCGGGTGCTCGGAGATCAGGCCGGCGTGGCGGGTGAGGTACTCCCCCAGCGACGGCTCGTCGTAGACGATCTCCATGCCGCGGCCGCCGAGCACGTAGGACGGGCGGACCATGACGGGGTAGCCGATCTCGGCGGCGATGCCCTTGGCCTCTTCGAAGGAGAAGGCGGTGCCGTACTTCGGCGCGGGCAGCCCGGCCTCGGTCAGCACGCGGCCGAAGGCGCCGCGCTCCTCGGCGAGGTCGATGGCCTCGGGCGAGGTGCCGACGATCGGCACGCCGTTGTCCTTGAGCGCCTGGGCGAGGCCCAGCGGGGTCTGGCCGCCGAGCTGGACGACGACACCCGCGACGGGACCGGCGAGGGTCTCGGCGTGGACGATCTCCAGGACGTCCTCCAGGGTGAGCGGCTCGAAGTAGAGCCGGTCGGAGGTGTCGTAGTCGGTGGAGACGGTCTCGGGGTTGCAGTTGACCATCACGGTCTCGTAGCCCGCGTCGCTGAGCGCGAAGGAGGCGTGGACGCAGGAGTAGTCGAACTCGATGCCCTGGCCGATGCGGTTGGGGCCCGAGCCGAGGATGATCACGGCGGGCTTCTCGCGCGGCGCGACCTCGCTCTCCTCGTCGTAGGAGGAGTAGAAGTACGGCGTCTTCGCGGCGAACTCGGCGGCGCAGGTGTCGACCGTCTTGTAGACCGGGCGGACGCCGAGGGCGTGCCGGACCTCGCGGACGACGTCCTCGCGCAGGCCGCGGATCGCGGCGATCTGGGCGTCGGAGAAACCGTGCCGCTTGGCCTCGGCGAGCAGCTCGGCCCCGAGCTTCTCGGCCGCGGCCAGCTCGTCCGCGATCTCCTTGATCAGGAAGAGCTGGTCGACGAACCACGGGTCGATCTTCGTCGCGTCGAAGACCTCCTCCGGGGTGGCCCCGGCGCGGATCGCGGCCATGACGGTGTTGATCCGGCCGTCGGTGGGGACGACCGCCTTCTCCAGCAGCTCCGCCTTGTCGCCGGGCGCGGAGACGAAGTCGAACTGCGAGCCCTTCTTCTCCAGGGAGCGCAGGGCCTTCTGGAGCGCCTCGGTGAAGTTGCGGCCGATGGCCATGGCCTCGCCCACCGACTTCATGGTGGTGGTGAGGGTGGCGTCGGCGGCCGGGAACTTCTCGAAGGCGAAGCGCGGGGCCTTGACCACGACATAGTCGAGCGTGGGCTCGAAGGACGCCGGGGTCTTCTCGGTGATGTCGTTGGGGATCTCGTCCAGGGTGTAGCCCACGGCGAGCCGGGCGGCGATCTTCGCGATCGGGAAGCCGGTGGCCTTGGAGGCGAGCGCCGAGGAGCGGGAGACGCGGGGGTTCATCTCGATGACGATGATCCGGCCGTCGTCGGGGTTGACCGCGAACTGGATGTTGCAGCCGCCGGTGTCGACGCCGACCTCGCGGATGATCGCGATGCCGATGTCGCGCAGCCGCTGGTACTCGCGGTCGGTGAGCGTCATCGCCGGGGCGACGGTGATCGAGTCACCGGTGTGCACGCCCATGGGGTCGAAGTTCTCGATGGAGCAGACGACCACGACGTTGTCGTTCCTGTCGCGCATCAGCTCCAGCTCGTACTCCTTCCAGCCGAGGATGGACTCCTCCAGGAGCACCTCGGTGGTCGGGGAGAGCGTGAGGCCCTGGCCGGCGATGCGGCGCAGCTCCTCCTCGTCGTGGGCGAAGCCGGAGCCGGCGCCGCCCATGGTGAAGGAGGGGCGCACGACGACGGGGTAGCCGCCGAGCGTCCCGACGCCCGCGACGACCTCGTCCATGGTGTGGCAGATGACCGAGCGGGCGGACTCGCCGTGGCCGATCTTGGCGCGGACGGCCTCGACGACGCCCTTGAACAGGTCGCGGTCCTCGCCCTTGTGGATCGCCTCCACGTTGGCGCCGATGAGCTCGACGCCGTACTTCTCCAGCACGCCGTTCTCGTGCATGGAGATCGCGGTGTTGAGCGCGGTCTGGCCGCCGAGGGTGGGCAGGAGGGCGTCGGGGCGCTCCTTGGCGATGATCTTCTCGACGAACTCGGGGGTGATCGGCTCGACGTAGGTGGCGTCGGCGATCTCCGGGTCGGTCATGATCGTGGCCGGGTTGGAGTTGACCAGGATGACCCGCAGGCCCTCGGATTTGAGGACCCGGCAGGCCTGGGTGCCGGAGTAGTCGAACTCCGCGGCCTGGCCGATGACGATCGGGCCGGAGCCGATGACCAGGACGGACTGGATATCGGTGCGCTTAGGCACGCTGGCCCTCCATGAGCTGGACGAAGCGGTCGAACAGGTAGGCCGCGTCGTGCGGACCCGCTGCTGCTTCGGGGTGGTACTGGACGCTGAAGGCCGGCTGGTCGAGCAGCTGGAGACCCTCGACCACGTTGTCGTTGAGGCAGACGTGGGAGACCTCGACGCGGCCGTAGGGGGTGTCGGTCGCCCGGTCGAGCGGGGCGTCGACGGCGAAGCCGTGGTTGTGCGCGGTGACCTCGACCTTGCCGGTCGTGCGGTCCTGCACGGGCTGGTTGATGCCGCGGTGGCCGTACTTCAGCTTGTAGGTGCCGAAGCCGAGGGCCCGGCCGAGGATCTGGTTGCCGAAGCAGATGCCGAAGAGCGGGGTCTTACGCTCCAGGACGGCCTGCATGACGGCGACGGGGCCGTCGGCGGTGGCCGGGTCGCCCGGGCCGTTGGAGAAGAACACGCCGTCGGGGTCGACCGCGTAGATGTCCTCGACCGTGGCGGTCGCGGGCAGGACGTGCACCTCGATGCCGCGCTCGGCCATACGGTGCGGGGTCATGCCCTTGATGCCCAGGTCGACCGCGGCGACGGTGAACTTCTTCTCACCGATCGCGGGGACGACGTACGCCTCCTTGGTGGCGACCTCGGCGGAGAGGTCGGCGCCCTGCATCTCGGGGGCCTGGCGCACCTCGGCGAGCATCGTGCCCTCGTCGGGCAGGGCGTTGCCGGAGAAGATGCCGACCCGCATCGCGCCGCGCTCGCGCAGGTGGCGGGTGAGGGCGCGGGTGTCGATGCCGCTGATGCCGACGACGCCCTGGTGGGCCAGCTCCTCGTCCAGCGAGCGGCGGGAGCGCCAGTTGGAGGGGATCCGGGCGGGGTCGCGGACGACGTAGCCGGCGACCCAGATCCGCTGCGACTCGGGGTCCTCGTCGTTCACGCCGGTGTTGCCGACGTGCGGGGCGGTCATGACGACCACCTGGCGGTGGTACGACGGGTCGGTCAGGGTCTCCTGGTAGCCGGTCATGCCGGTGGAGAACACCGCCTCGCCGAAGGTCACCCCCACGGCCCCGTAGGCGCGGCCGCGGAAGGTCCGGCCGTCCTCCAGGACGAGTACGGCGGGGACCTTGGCGGTCCCCCTGGTGGAGGTCGTCATCGTGCGCCTTCCGTGTCGTGGTTCATGTGGTGCAACTGGGTGAGGGCCTCGACCCAGGCGGGGTGCTCGGCGGCGGTGTCGGAGCGGAAACCGGAGTCGATCTCCCGGTCGCCGTGCGCCCAGGTGATCACCAGCAGGCCGCCCTCGGTGAGGACCTTGCCGGCGATGCCCTTGTCGAGCCGGGCGCCGCGCAGCCGGTCCGCGGGGATGAAGAAGTCCTGGGCACCGGGCCGTACGACGGTGACGCCCCGGTCCGTCAGGGTGAGCTCGGCGCGGCTGCGGGTGCCGAGGCCGCGCGCGACGATCCGGTCGAGCCACTGCCCGGCGGTGGTGGAGCCGTGGTAGCGGCCCGTCATCGTCAGCCGCGGCTCGGCGGGCGCCTCAGGGGCGGTGGGCAGCTCGGGCAGGTCGCCCTGGAGCGTGCCGCGCCACTTCCAGCCCTCGCGCATCAGCCAGTAGACCAGCGCGATGAAGAGCAGCAGCCCGACGACCCAGCCGATCCGTGCGGCCCAGTCCGTGACCGCCTGGGACTTCTCCCCGGCCGCCAGATTGATCAGTGCAGGTGTCACGCGAGATTCCCGTCCACGACCGTCGCCCGTCCCCGCAGGAAGGTGTGGGTGACGCGACCCGGCAGCTCACGGCCCTCGTACGGGGTGTTGCGGCTGCGGGAGGCGAAGCCCGCGGGGTCCACAGGTCCACGGTAAGCGGAATCGACCAGGGTGAGGTTGGCGGGCTCCCCCGCGGCGACCGGACGGCCGTGGCCGGCGAGGCGGCCGATCTCCGCCGGGCGGAAGGACATCCGCTCGGCGACGCCCGCCCAGTCCAGGAGGCCGGTGTCGACCATGGTGTGCTGGACGACCGACAGGGCAGTCTCCAGGCCGACCATGCCCATGGCCGCGGCGCCCCACTCGCAGTCCTTGTCCTCGTGCGGGTGCGGGGCGTGGTCGGTGGCGACGATGTCGATCGTGCCGTCGGCCAGCGCCTCACGGAGCGCCAGCACGTCGCGCTCGGTGCGCAGCGGCGGGTTCACCTTGTAGACGGGGTTGTACGAACGGACGAGCTCGTCGGTGAGGAGCAGGTGGTGCGGGGTGACCTCGGCGGTGACGTCGATGCCGCGCGACTTGGCCCAGCGGACGATCTCCACCGAGCCCGCCGTGGAGAGGTGGCAGATGTGCACCCGGGAGCCGACGTGCTCGGCGAGGAGCACATCGCGGGCGATGATCGACTCCTCGGCGACGGCGGGCCAGCCGCCCAGACCCAGCTCGGCGGAGACGATGCCCTCGTTCATCTGGGCGCCCTCGGTGAGGCGGGGCTCCTGGGCGTGCTGGGCGACGACGCCGCCGAACGCCTTCACGTACTCCAGGGCGCGGCGCATGATCACCGCGTCGTCGACGCACTTGCCGTCGTCGGAGAAGACGCGGACCCCGGCGGCGGAGTCGTGCATGGCGCCCAGCTCCGCGAGCTGCTTGCCCTCCAGGCCGACGGTGACGGCGCCGATGGGCTGGACGTCGCAGTAGCCGGACTCCTTGCCCAGCCGCCACACCTGCTCCACGACGCCGGCCGTGTCGGCGACCGGGAAGGTGTTGGCCATGGCGAAGACCGCGGTGTAGCCGCCGCTCGCCGCGGCCCGGGTGCCGGTGAGGACGGTCTCGGAGTCCTCGCGGCCCGGCTCGCGCAGGTGGGTGTGGAGGTCGACGAGGCCCGGCAGCAGGATCTTGCCGTCGGCCTCGATGACGGTGGCGTCGCCCGCCTCGATGCCGGTACTCACCTCGGCGATGGTCTCGCCGTCGATGAGGACGTCCTGGGGCTCGCCACCGAGGATCTTCGCACCGCGGATAAGGATCTTGCTCATGATTAGTTGTTCTCCTCGGTGCGGGTGGTGGTGACGGCCGGCTCGGAGCCGCCGAGCAGCAGGTAGAGGACGGCCATGCGGGTGCTGACGCCGTTGGCGACCTGCTCGACCGCGGTGCAGCGGTCGGAGTCGGCGACCTCCGCGGTGATCTCCATACCCCGGTTCATCGGGCCGGGGTGCATCACGATGGCGTGTTCCGGCATACGGGCCATCCGGTCGCCGTTGAGCCCGTAGCGGCGGGAGTACTCACGCTCGGTGGGGAAGAAGGCGGCGTTCATGCGCTCGCGCTGGACGCGCAGCATCATGACGGCGTCGGACTTCGGCAGCACCGCGTCCAGGTCGTAGGAGACCTCGCAGGGCCACTGCTCGACGCCGATCGGCACCAGGGTGGGCGGTGCGACCAGGGTGACGTGAGCGCCGAGGGTGTGCAGCAGGTGGACGTTGGAGCGGGCCACCCGGCTGTGCAGGACGTCGCCGACGATCGTGATCCGGCGGCCCGCGAGATCCTCGCCGAGCCCGGCGTCGCGCCCGACCAGGCGGCGGCGCATGGTGAAGGCGTCCAGGAGCGCCTGGGTGGGGTGCTCGTGGGTGCCGTCACCGGCGTTGACCACGGCGCCGTCGATCCAGCCGGAGTTCGCCAGCCGGTAGGGGGCGCCGGAGGCGTGGTGGCGGATGACGACCGCGTCGGCGCCCATGGCCTCCAGGGTCAGGGCGGTGTCCTTGAGGGACTCGCCCTTGGAGACCGAGGAGCCCTTGGCGGAGAAGTTGATGACGTCGGCGGAGAGCCGCTTGGCGGCCGCCTCGAAGGAGATGCGGGTCCGCGTCGAGTCCTCGAAGAAGAGGTTGACGACGGTACGGCCGCGCAGGGTCGGCAGTTTCTTGATCGGCCGGTCGGCGACCCGGGCCATCTCCTCGGCGGTGTCGAGGATCAGGACGGCGTCGTCGCGCGTGAGGTCGGTGGCCGAGATGAGGTGGCGCTTCATCCGGATGCTCCGTGGTCGAGGAGGTGTGTGGGGGTGGCGAGCGGCCCCCGCAGCCGGGCATGCGGCCGCGCGGAACCGGCGGTCGCCGGGGCCGGAGGGGACCGCTACTGCTGGGCCGGAGCGGTCTCGCGCACGCCGAGGAGCACGCTGTCGCGGCCGTCCTCCTCGGTGAGCTGCACCTTGACCGTCTCCCGCAGCGACGTGGGGAGGTTCTTGCCGACGTAGTC
The DNA here is from genome assembly GCF_003391135.1 of Streptoverticillium olivoreticuli subsp. olivoreticuli. Taxonomy (GTDB): domain Bacteria; phylum Actinomycetota; class Actinomycetes; order Streptomycetales; family Streptomycetaceae; genus Streptomyces; species Streptomyces blastmyceticus. The sequence continues at coordinate 2,518,665 of NZ_CP031455.1, forward strand.
GGCGCGGATCGGCAGCTCGCGGTGGCCGCGGTCGACGAGGACCGCGAGCTGGACGGCGCGGGGGCGGCCGATGTCGTTGAGCGCGTCGAGCGCGGCGCGGATCGTCCGGCCGGAGAAGAGCACGTCGTCGACGAGGATCACCAGGCGCCCGTCGATGCCCGGACCGGGGATGTCGGTGCGGGCGAGCGCGCGGGCAGGGCGGAGCCGCAGGTCGTCGCGGTACATGGTGATGTCGAGGGAGCCGACCGGGGTCTTGCCTCCGGTGATCTCCTCGAGCTTGGCGGCCAGCCGGCGGGCGAGGAAGACCCCGCGCGTCGGGATGCCGAGGAGCACCACGTCGTCGGCACCCTTGGCGCGCTCGACGATCTCGTGGGCGATACGGATCAGGACCCGGGCGATGTCCGGTGCTTCGAGCACGGGACGGGCGGCGGAACCGGCCTGGTTCACGTCACGGTTTGCGTCCATACGAAACGGACCCCCTTCTCCGCCTCACGGGACGGACATTAAAGGACGTCGGATTAACGCTCTTCACGTTACCAGGGTCCGCGGCGGACACCGGCCACCGCCCCGCACGGAGGATGCTGTGGACCATTCGGCTTGACGAAGGCAGATTACGCTGCGTAACCTCACAGTGAGTTACCAGCCGCGCGGCGGAGCCGCACGTCTATACGCGTCCGGGGAGCTTTATGTCCAGCGAATACGCCAAACAGCTCGGGGCCAAGCTCCGCGCCATCCGCACCCAGCAGGGCCTCTCCCTCCATGGCGTCGAGGAGAAGTCCCAGGGCCGCTGGAAGGCCGTGGTAGTGGGTTCGTACGAGCGCGGCGACCGTGCCGTGACCGTGCAGCGCCTGGCCGAGCTGGCCGACTTCTACGGCGTTCCGGTGCAGGAACTGCTGCCGGGCACCACGCCGGGCGGGGCCGCCGAGCCGCCGCCGAAGCTGGTCCTGGACCTTGAGCGCCTGGCCCACGTGCCGGCCGAGAAGGCGGGCCCGCTCCAGCGCTATGCCGCGACCATCCAGAGCCAGCGCGGCGATTACAACGGCAAGGTCCTGTCGATCCGCCAGGACGACCTGCGCACTCTTGCCGTGATCTATGACCAGTCGCCCTCGGTGCTCACCGAGCAGCTGATCAGCTGGGGAGTGCTCGACGCGGACGCGCGCCGCGCCGTCCAGCACGAGGACGCCTGAGCCTCGGCCCATTGGAGAAAAGCCGCGGGGCGGGGAGAAACCTTCGAAGGTTTCTCCCCGCCCCGCGGCTTTTTGCCGTCTGTCAGCTCTCGTCGCGACGAAGGCTCGGCTTGAGGTCCTTGAAACGGCCGAGCAGGCCGTTCACGAAGGACGGCGAGTCGTCCGTGGAGAACTCCTTGGCGAGCTGCACCGCCTCGTCGATCGCCACCGCGTCCGGGGTCTCGTCCTCCCAGATCAGCTCGTAGGCACCGAGCCGCACGATGTTCCGGTCCGCGACCGGCATCCGGTCCAGGTCCCAGTCGACCGCATAGGTGGCGATGAGCTCGTCGATACGGGAGACGTGCTCCGCGTACCCCTCGACCAGCTGCATCGTGTATTCGTTGACCGGCGGCTGCCGGTCGTCGGAGCGCGAATGCCGGACCCAGTCCGCGAGGACGTTCTGCACGGTGGTACCGCGCTGATCGGCCTCGAAGAGGATCTGGAAGGCGCGCTTACGGGCCTTGCTGCGGGCGGCCACGGTTAGCTGTTCACCCGACCGAGGTAATCGCCGGTGCGCGTGTCGACCTTGATCTTCTCACCCGTGGTGATGAAGAGCGGGACCTGGATCTCGTAGCCGGTCTCCAGCTTGGCGGGCTTGGAGCCGCCGGTGGAGCGGTCGCCCTGGACACCCGGGTCGGTGTGCTCGATGGTCAGCTCGACGGCGGCCGGGAGCTCGACGTAGAGCACCTCGTCGCCGTGCTTCGCGACGACGGCCTCGAAGCCCTCGATCAGGAAGTTGGCGGCGTCACCGACGGCCTTGCGGTCGACGTGCAGCTGGTCGTACGTGTCCATGTCCATGAACACGAAGTACTCGCCGTCCATGTACGAGAACTGCATACCGCGCTTGTCGACGGTGGCCGTCTCGACCTTCACACCGGCGTTGAAGGTCTTGTCGACCACCTTGCCGGAGAGCACGTTCTTCAGCTTCGTGCGGACGAAGGCGGGGCCCTTGCCGGGCTTGACGTGCTGGAACTCGACGACGGACCAGAGCTGGCCTCCGTCGAGCTTGAGCACCATGCCGTTCTTGAGGTCGTTCGTGGAAGCCACGGTTGCGGAATCTCCTGGACTGAAGCTGGGACCCCGAAGGCACGCGCTACAGCGCGAGCAGCTCCTTGGTCGTGATGGTGAGTAGCTCGGGTCCGCCGTCCGCCTCGGGGCGGACGACGAGCGTGTCATCGATCCGGACGCCGCCCCGCCCCGGGAGGTGAACCCCCGGATCTACGGTGACCGGCACGCAAGCGTCCAGTTTACCCATTGCCGAGGGCGTCAGCCGAGGGTCCTCGTCGTTTTCGAGTCCGACGCCGTGTCCGATGCGCGGTCCGAGCCGCTCACCGTGGCCCGCGGCCTCCAGGACGACCCGTGCCGCGCGGTCCACATCGCGGTACGGAGTGCCCGGCGCGAGCTTCTCCCGGCCCGCCCGCTGGGCGGCGAAGACCTGCTCGTAGAGCTCGATCTGCCAGTCCGCGGGGGTGGTGCCGATGACGAAGGTCCGGGCCACCTCGCTGCGGTAGCCGCGGTAGTCGGCGCCCAGGCACACACAGAGGAAATCGCCCTCCTCCACCCGGCGGTCGGTGGGCACGTGCCCGGCCAGCCCCGAATTGGGGCCCGTGCCGACCGAGGTGGTGAAGGCCGGGCCGGCCGCGCCGTGGTCGACCAGGCGGCGCTCCAGCTCCAGCGCCAGGTGCCGCTCCGTGCGGCCGACGAGGATCGATTCGAGGAGCTCGCCCAGCGCCTGGTCGGCGATCTCCGCGGCGATCCGCAGCGCGGAGATCTCCTCGTTGTCCTTGACCACCCGCTGCTGCTCCACGGCCGTGCCCAGGTCGTCCAGGCGCAGCCGGGGCGCGACCGAGCGCAGGGCGCGGTGGCGGGAGACGGTCAGGTGGTGCTCCTCCACGGCCAGCGAGCGGGCCCCGGCCGCGGCGGCGCGCTCGGCCCCGGCCACGGCGGGATCGCCGTCCGGCGCGGGCAGCACCACGATCCGCAGCCCCTCGGCGGGGCGGTCGGCCGAGCTCTCCACGACGGGGTCGCCGGGACACAGCAGGGAGTCTTCGGCGGGCCCGACGAGCAGCGCGGCACCCGTCGGCGCCCCGCCCGCCAGATACCGGACGTTGGCGTCGCCGGACACCAGCGCGGCCTCGCTCCCGGCCGCCTCGCAGCGCTCACGCAGCCGCGCGCGGCGCGCCGCGTACACCTCGGACATGCTTCCGAGCCTACGGCCGGGTGCCGCGGCGGGCCGTCCCAGCGCGTCCGACCGGGCGCTACCGGTGGCCCGGCGGGGCGGCCAGGGCGCGGGCGACGACGTCGTCGAGCAGCCGGGCCGTGGTGGCGACGTCCTGCTGGGAGTTGTCGATGATCGGCAGGCCGGAGCCGTACCAGCCGGCCATCCGGCCGTGGATCCGGGCGACCTCCTCGTCGCCGAGGCGCCGGTTGCCGGTGCGCTGGGCGTTGCGCTCCAGGACGATCTCCAGGCCGGGCAGCAGGACCACGGGCAGCAGCCCCGGGCCGACGTGCCGCTTCCAGCCGCCGAGGCCGACGACGGGCCGGTCGGGGAAGACGGCGTCGTCCAGGACGCAGGAGATGCCGTTGGCGAGGAAGTTGCGGGCGGCGAAGCCGCAGGTGCGGCGGGCGAGGCGGTACTGCGCCTCGGAGTGGTCGTTCCACCCGGACCGCGGGTCGGCGAAACCCGAGCGCACCCACTCGCGCACGTCGTCGAGGCTGATGTGCGCCGTGGGCACCCGGCGGGTGTCCGCCCAGTGCCGGGCCACGGTCGTCTTCCCGGCCCCGGCGGGGCCGATGAGCAGCACCGCGACGGCCGCGTGCGCGGCGTCGGCGGCGAGGACGGGGGCGTCGGGCGGGAGCTGGAGGTGCCCGGTCGGGTCCGGCGCGGGAAGCGGTGCCATGGGGTGGGGCACGGGGGCGGGCCACCCGGGCGCCGGTGCGGGGTGCGGCGGCACCGGCGGGTGGGGCGGTGGCAGCGGCGGTCCCACTGGGTGCTGCATCCGGTGGCACTCCGTCTCGTACGGACGCGGCTCCGCCGCGTGGTGAAGGGGGGCCTGCGGGTGGGTGGTCACGGGCGGTTCATCCCCCCGGCCACCCCCCGGGCCGACCAGACGGGAGAGTACCCGAGAGCCCTCTCCCCGGCCCTCGCACCGGGAACGCCCGGCTCAGCCCGCGAGTTCCTCCGCCAGGGCCCGCAGCGCGAGCCGGTACGAGCCGATGCCGAAGCCCGCCACCGTGCCGCTGGCCACCGCCGCGATCACCGAGGTGTGGCGGAACTCCTCCCGCGCGTACGGGTTGGAGATGTGCACCTCGATGAGCGGCGCGGTGCGCTGGGCCGCCGCGTCCCGCATCGCGTACGAATAGTGGGTGAACGCCCCGGGGTTGATGACGACCGGGATCCGCCCGTCGGCCGCCTCGTGCAGCCAGCGGACCAGCTCGCCCTCGTCGTTGGTCTCGCGGACCTCGACGGCGAAGCCGAGCTCCGCACCGAGCTCCGTGCAGGCCTCGACCAGTCCCTTGTAGGAGGTCGAGCCGTAGACGTCGGGCTCGCGCGAGCCGAGCCGGCCGAGGTTGGGCCCGTTGAGCACGAGCACCCGCCCGCTCACGCCGCGATCTCCGCGTGCGCCGCGAGCAGCATGGCGGGGTCGGGGCTCTCCAGGACCGTGGGCTTGGCGAGGCCGTCGAGGACGATGAAGCGCAGCCGGTCGCCGCGGGACTTCTTGTCGACCTTCATGGTCTCCACGAGCTTGGGCCACTGGTCGCCGCGGTAGGTGACGGGCAGGCCCACCGACTGGAGGATGGCGCGGTGCCGGTCGGCGGTCGCGTCGTCCAGGCGTCCGGCGATCCGGCCGAGCTCGGCGGCGAAGACCATGCCGACGGAGACGGCGGCGCCGTGCCGCCAGTTGTAGCGCTCGTTCTTCTCGATCGCGTGGGCGAGGGTGTGCCCGTAGTTGAGGATCTCGCGCAGGCCCGACTCCTTGAGGTCGGCGGAGACGACGTCCGCCTTGACCCGGATGGCGCGCTCGATCAGCTCCGCGGTGTGCGGGCCCTGCGGGGTGCGGGCACCCTCGGGGTCGGCCTCGATCAGGTCGAGGATGGCCGGGTCGGCGATGAAGCCCGCCTTGATGACCTCGGCGAGCCCGCTGACGTAGTCGTGGACGGGCAGCGACTCCAGCGCGGCGAGGTCGCACAGGACCCCGGCCGGGGGGTGGAAGGCGCCGACGAGGTTCTTGCCCTCGGCGGTGTTGATGCCGGTCTTGCCGCCGACCGCGGCGTCGACCATGCCCAGCACGGTGGTGGGCACGGCGATCCAGCGCACCCCGCGCAGCCAGGTCGCGGCGACGAAGCCGGCCAGGTCGGTGGTGGCGCCGCCGCCGACGCCGACGATGACGTCGGTGCGGGTGAAGTTGGTCTGGCCCAGCGCCTTCCAGCAGTAGGCCGCGACCTCGACGGTCTTGGACTCCTCGGCGTTGGGGAGCTGGATCGCGATGGCCTCGTAGCCCTGCGCGGCCAGGTCCTGGCGGAGCACCTCGCCGGTCTCGGCGAGCGCCTCCGGGTGGAGGACGGCGACCCGCTTGGCCTCGGTGCCGATCAGGCCGGGCAGCTCGTCCAGCAGCCGGTGGCCGACCAGGACGTCGTACGGGGCGGAGCCCGCGCTGGCGACCCGGATGCGGGTGGGGGCGTCGGTCATGCGTTCCTCACTGCGTGGTGTCGGGGGTACGGTCCCGGGGCAGCGCCAGCGCGTCGAGCACGGCGTCGGCCACCTCGGCCGGGGTGCGGCCGCCGGTGGCGACGGTGGCGCGGGCGACCTCGGTGTAGAGCGGGCGGCGCGCCGCCATCAGCTCCCGCCAGCGCTGCCGCGGGTTGACCGCGAGCAGCGGGCGCGGGGCGTCCAGGCCCACCCGGTGCACGGCGTCGGCGAGTTCGACGTCGAGGAAGACCACCGGCAGGCCCTTGAGCAGGGCGCGGGTGCCGTCGTCCATGACCGCCCCGCCGCCGAGGGCGAGCACCCCGGGGTGCTCGGCCACGGCGGTGCGGACGGCCTGCCGCTCCAGCGCGCGGAAGTGCGGCTCGCCCTCGTCGATGAAGATCTCCGGGATGGGCTTGCCCGCGGTCCGCTCGATGTCGGCGTCGGTGTCGCGGTAGCCGGTGCCCAGCCGCTGGGCGAGCAGGGCACCGATGGTGGACTTGCCGGCTCCCGGCGGGCCCACCAGCACGACGGCGGGGGAGGTCACTTGATGGCCAGGTTGTCGAGGTAGCCCCGGACGTTGCGGCGGGTCTCGGCGACGTTGTCGCCGCCGAACTTCTCCGCCACCGCGTCGGCCAGCACCAGCGCCACCATGGCCTCGGCGACGATGCCCGCGGCCGGGACGGCGCAGACGTCGGAGCGCTGGTGGTGCGCCTGCGTGGCCTCGCCGGTGACCACGTCGACGGTGGCCAGGGCGCGCGGCACGGTCGCGATCGGCTTCATCGCGGCCCGCACCCGCAGCAGCTCGCCGGTGGTGAGGCCGCCCTCGGTGCCGCCGGAGCGGCCGGAGGTGCGGCGGATGCCCTCGTCGGTGGCGACGATCTCGTCGTGCGCCTTCGAGCCGGGCACACGGGCCAGGTCGAAGCCGTCGCCGACCTCGACGCCCTTGATGGCCTGGATGCCCATCAGCGCGGCGGCGAGGCGCGCGTCGAGCCGGCGGTCCCAGTGGACGTGCGAGCCGAGGCCGACGGGGACGCCGTAGGCGAGCACCTCGACGACGCCGCCGAGGGTGTCACCGTCCTTGTGGGCCTGGTCGATCTCGGCGACCATCGCCTTGCTCGCGTCCGCGTCCAGGCAGCGCACCGGGTCGGCGTCCAGGCGCTCGACGTCGGAGGGCTCGGGGTAGACGCCGTACGGCGCCTTGGCGGCGGCCAGTTCGACGACGTGGGAGACGATCTCGATCCCGGCCGTCTCCTTGAGGTAGGAGCGGGCGACGGCACCGAGGGCGACGCGGGCCGCGGTCTCGCGGGCGGAGGCGCGCTCCAGGATCGGGCGGGCATCCGGCACGCCGTATTTCTGCATCCCCGCGAGGTCGGCGTGACCGGGGCGCGGCCGGGTCAGCGGGGCGTTACGAGCCAGCTCGGCCAGCTCCGCGGGGTCCACGGGGTCGGCCGACATGACCTTTTCCCACTTGGGCCACTCGGTGTTGCCCACCATGATGGCGACCGGAGAGCCCATGGTCAGGCCGTGCCGGACTCCGCCGAGGAAGGTGATCTCGTCGCGCTCGAACTTCATGCGCGCGCCGCGGCCATAGCCGAGGCGCCGCCGGGCCAGGTGGTCCGCCACCATGTCCGTGGTGATCGGCACACCGGCGGGAAGACCCTCCAGCGTCGCCACCAGTGCCGGACCATGGGACTCTCCGGCCGTCAGCCAGCGCAACCTGCTCAACGGGACTCCTCTGCTCGCACCTTCTGATCATGCTGCGGCGCGACCCGGGGGTACCTCCCAGTGCTGGCTGGGGGCGCGCGGCCCTGGCCCGCCGTCTCCGATCCTCCCACGTCCCGGGCCCTTTCCCGGCCGCAGGTCCGGGTTGTGGACGGACCTGGTCAGGTCGTGGTCAGCGGGCGCGGGCCGCGAGGGCGCTCTCGCCCGCCGCGCGCATCGCCGCCAGGGGGCCCGGCGTACGGCCGGTCATCTGCTCGACCTGGAGCACCGCCTGGTGCACCAGGAGGTCCAGACCGCTGAGGACGGCACCGCCGCGCGCCGTCCAGGCGGCGGCCAGCGGGGTCGGCCACGGTTCGTAGAGCACGTCGAAGAGGGTGCCGGGGCGGTCCGGGACCGCGGCGGCGAGGGCGTCCGTGGCGCCGGCCGGGGTGGTGGCGACGACCAGGGGCGCGGTGAACGCCTCGGCGGCCCGGGACCAGTCGGCGGTGGTGACGGCCACGCCGAGCCGCTCGCCCCACTGGCGCATCTCGGCGGCCCGCGCCTCGCTGCGCACATAGGCGGTGACCTCGCCGGTGCAGATCCGGGCGAGGGCGGCGAGGGCGGAGGAGGCGGTGGCCCCGGCGCCGAGGACGGCGGCGGAGCCGACCTTCTCGACGCCGCGCTCGCGCAGGGCGGCCCCGATGCCCGGGATGTCGGTGTTGTCGCCGAGGCGGCGGCCGTCCTCGGCGAGGACGACGGTGTTGACGGCCTCGACGGAGGCGGCGGTGTCGCTCACCTCGTCGAGCAGCGGGATCACCGCGCGCTTGAGCGGCATCGTGAGCGAGAACCCCGCCCAGGTGCCGTCGAGCCCCGCGAAGAAGCCGGGCAGCCCGGCCTCGTCGATCTCGAAGCGGTCGTACGTCCACTCCCCCAGGCCCAGCTCCGCGTAGGCGGCGCGGTGCAGGACCGGGGAGAGGGAGTGGCCGATCGGCGATCCGAGCACGGCCGCCCTGCGGCGTCCTGGGTCGGGGCTCATCCCTGCTTCTTCTTCTGGTTCTCGTTGAACTCCTGGACGAGCTTGTCGTGCTCGGCCAGCGTGTTGGCGAACTTCGTCGTCTTGCCGTCGACGGAGACGAAGAAGTACCAGTCACCCGGCTCGGGGTCCATCGCGGCCTTCAGCGCCTCTTCGCCGGGGTTGCCGATGGGACCGGGCGGCAGACCCTTGACGTGGTACGTGTTGTACGGGTCGTCGTACGACCGGAGCTGCTTGGGGTCGAGGTCGAGCTTGCTCTGGTTCTTGATGTAGTTGTACGTCGAGTCGAACTCGAGCTTGCCGTTCGTCACGGTATTGGTCGGCTTGAGCCGGTTGTAGATGACCCGGGACATCTTGCGGAAGTCGTCGTGGGTCATGCCCTCGGCGTTGACCAGGCTCGCCACCGTGATCAGCTGGAGCGGGGACTTCAGGCCGAGTTCCCTGGCCTTGCCCTCCAGGTCGACCTTGGCGTAGTTCTCCTTGGCCCGCGCGACCATCTGCTTGAGGATCTCCTCGGGCTTGGTGCCCTTGCTCGCGTTGTACTGCGAGGGATAGAGGAAGCCCTCCAGGGGGTCCTTGATCTTGGGGTCGCTGTCGGCCCAGTCGGGCAGCCCGAGGTTCTTCGCCTGGTTCTTGGCGACGTCCTTGGTGGTGCCCTGCGCGAGACCGAGCTTCGTGTCGATCGCGGCGTAGATCGCGACGGCCCGGCGGCCCTCGGGGATGGTGAGGAAGTTGGCCGTGTTGGTCATCATCGTCACGGCCGCCGCACCCGACATCTCCTGGTGCAGGGTGTACGTGCCGGGCTGGATGGCCTTGCCCTTGGGGTCCTTGCCCGCGGCCTCGGTGAAGGCGCCCGCGCTCTTGACGACGCCCGCCTTCTGGAGGATCTCGCCCATCTGCCCGATGCCCGCGCCCTTGGGGATCTCGACCTGGACCTGGCCGGTGCCCTCGCCGTCGTAGTCGGGCGCGGCGCCGAAGTGGGTCTGCCAGTAGTCGTAGGCGAGGTAGCCGCCACCGCCCACGACGCCGACGAGCACCACGGCGACCAGGAGGCAGGCGGTGCCGCTGCGGCGCTTGTTCTTGGTCTTCTTGCCGCGCCGGTCACGGCCGCGCGGGCGCTCCTCGGCCGGCTCGTCCTCCTCCGCCTCCGTCCGGGCGGGCCCGGGGAGGTCGTCGAAGAGGGAGAGCTTCTCCTCGTCGGGCTCCGAACGCCACTGCGCGTGCTGCTCGAACGTCGGCGCCGGCTGCTGCTGGGTGTCGTGCTGCTGAGCCTGCTGCGGCACCTGCTGCTGGGGTACGTGCTGCTGCCCCTGCGGCCCGCGCTGGTGCTGGGGCTGCGGCGGCGGGTAGGCGTCCTGCGTGCCGTAGTAGTCCGGGGGGGCACCGGTGTACGGGTCGACGGGCTGCTGCCCGTACTGGTCCCCGGCACCGGTGCCGTAGGGACCCCCCGCGCCCTGCGAGGGGTCCCAGCCGTACTGCTGCTGACCGTACTGGGGCTGTGACGGCTGCTGGGGATGCTGATGCTGCGGGTGCTGCTGCTGACCGTCGTATCCCTGGCCCCCGTACAGAGGGTCCTCGGGATGCCACGGTTGGGACCCGGGGCCCCGGCCATACTCAGTCATCAATCCCCTAGTGCCGCACAGCGGCAGCCGGTCGGCACTCCGTGGAGTGCGGGCTTCGAATCGTCCGGTCCTGTACGGGAGACGTTCGAACGGCTGCCATGTCAGCGCGGAACGTTACCGTACTGCGATCAGATGACCACGTCGACGGCCTCGCCGGGAGGCCGGCCGGAGACCTTCTCGATCTCCAGCGCGTTCTGCAGGATGACCACGGCGGCGGCCTGGTCGACGACCGAGCGCCCCTTCTTGGTGTTGACTCCGGAGGCGCGCAGTCCCTGCGCGGCTGTGACGGTCGTCATGCGCTCGTCGACCAGCCGCACCGGCACGGGCGCCATCCGCCGGGCCATCTCCTTGGCGAAGGTCCGCACCTTGGCCGCGGCCGGCCCCTCTCCCCCCTTGAGGGAGCGGGGCAGGCCGACGACGACCTCGATCGGTTCGTACTCCTCGACGATCGCCACCAGCCGCTTGTGGGCCTGCGGGATGTCCCGCCCCGGCACGGTCTCGACCGGGGTGGCGAGGATCCCGTCGGGGTCGCACGAGGCGACCCCGATCCGGGCGTCCCCCACGTCGACGGCGATGCGCCTGCCACGTCGCACGGCGATCAGGCCGCTTCGGCGACGAGGCGCTCGACGGCGGCGACGGCCTCGTCGACGGCGTCCGGGTTCTGACCGCCGCCCTGGGCGACGTCCGGCTTGCCGCCGCCTCCGCCGCCGAGGGTCTTGGCGGCCGTACGCACCAGGTCGCCGGCCTTGAGCCCGCGCTCACGGGCGGCCTCGTTGGTGGCGATGACGGTCAGCGGCCGGCCGTTCACCACGGTGAACAGCGCGACGACGGCGGCCCGGCCGCCCTGGATCCGGCCGCGGACGTCGAGGACGAGCTTGCGCAGGTCGTCGGCGCCGGTGCCGTCCGGCACCCGGCCGATGGCCAGGGCCACGCCGTGGATGTCCTTGGCGCCCTCGGCGAGACCGGCGGCGGCCTGGAGCACCTTCTCGGCGCGGAAGCGCTCGATCTCCTTCTCGGCGTCCTTGAGCTTGGCGAGCATCCCGGAGATCTTCTCCGGCAGCTCCTCCGGGCGGCCCTTGACCAACTCCTGGAGCTGGGCGACGACCGTGTGCTCCTTGGCGAGGAAGCTGTAGGCGTCCACACCCACCAGGGCCTCGACGCGGCGCACGCCGGAGCCGATGGAGGACTCGCCGAGCAGCTTCACCAGGCCCAGCTGGGCGGTGTTGGCGACGTGCGTACCGCCGCACAGCTCCTTGGAGAAGTCGCCGATGGTCACGACGCGCACCCGCTCGCCGTACTTCTCGCCGAACTCGGCGATGGCGCCCTGCTTCTTGGCCTCGTCGATGCTCATGACCTCGGCCTGGACGTCGAGTTCACGGGAGAGGACCTCGTTGATCCGCTGCTCGACGTCCGTGAGGACGCTGCCGGGCACCGCGGCCGGGGAACCGAAGTCGAAGCGGAAGCGGCCGGGCGAGTTCTCCGAGCCGGCCTGGGCGGCCGTCGGGCCCAGGGCGTCGCGCAGCGCCTGGTGGGTGAGGTGGGTGGCGCTGTGGGCACGGGCGATGGCCCGACGGCGCGTCACATCGATGGAGGCATAGGCGGACGCGCCCACGGTGACCTCGCCGACCTGGACGACGCCCTTGTGGACGTTGACGCCCGGGACGGGCTTCTGCACGTCGCGGACCTCGATGACGGCACCGCTGTCGAGGCGGATCCGGCCCTGGTCGGCGAGCTGGCCGCCGCCCTCGGCGTAGAAGGGGGTGCGGTCGAGGACGACCTCGACCTCGTCGCCCTCGGTGGCGGCGGGCGAGGGCACGCCGTCGACCAGCAGGCCGAGGACCGTGGCCTCGTTCTCGGTGCGGGTGTAGCCCGTGAAGTCGGTCTCGCCGGCGGTGTCGGCCAGCGCGCGGTAGGCCGACAGGTCGGCGTGACCGGTCTTCTTGGCCCTGGCGTCGGCCTTGGCCCGCTCGCGCTGCTCCTTCATCAGGCGGCGGAAGCCGTCCTGATCCACCGTCAGGCCCTGCTCGGCGGCCATCTCCAGGGTGAGGTCGATCGGGAAGCCCCAGGTGTCGTGGAGCAGGAACGCCTTCTCACCGGGGAGCACCGTGCCACCGGAGGTCTTGGTCTCGGTGACGGCGGTGTCGAGGATGTTGGTGCCGGTCTTGAGGGTCTTGAGGAAGGCGGCCTCCTCGGCGAGGGCGACCGTCTCGATCCGCTTGCGGTCGGTGAGCAGCTCCGGGTACTGCTCGCCCATCGTCGTCAGGACGGTGTCGACGAGCTCGCCGACGACCGGCTCGGTGGCGCCCAGCAGGCGCATGTTGCGGATGGCGCGGCGCATGATGCGGCGCAGCACATAACCGCGGCCCTCGTTGCCGGGGGTGACGCCGTCGCCGATGAGCATCACGGAGGTGCGGATGTGGTCGGCGACCACGCGCAGGGCCACGTCGGTGTCGTGGGCGGCGCCGTAGGCCACGCCGGTGAGGGCGGTGGCCTTGTCCATGACGACGCGCAGGGTGTCGGTCTCGTACATGTTCTGTACGCCCTGCAGGATCATGGCGAGGCGCTCGAGGCCGAGGCCCGTGTCGATGTTCTTCGACGGCAGGTCGCCGAGGATCGGGAAGTTCTCCTTGTCCTCGCCGGCGCCGCGCTCGTACTGCATGAAGACCAGGTTCCAGATCTCCACGTACCGCTCGTCGTTGACGGCCGGGCCGCCCTCGACGCCGAACTCGGGGCCGCGGTCGTAGTTGATCTCGGAGCACGGGCCGCACGGGCCGGGGACGCCCATGGACCAGAAGTTGTCCTTCTTGCCCAGGCGCTGGATGCGCTCGGCGGGGACGCCCACCACGTCGCGCCAGATCCGCTCGGCCTCGTCGTCGTCGAGGTAGACGGTGATCCAGAGCTTCTCCGGCTCCAGGCCGTAGCCGCCGTCCGCCACGGAGCCGGTGAGCAGCTCCCAGGCGAGCTTGATGGCGCCTTCCTTGAAGTAGTCGCCGAAGGAGAAGTTGCCGCACATCTGGAAGAACGTGCCGTGGCGGGTGGTCTTGCCGACCTCTTCGATGTCCGGCGTGCGGACGCACTTCTGCACGCTGGTGGCGCGCGTGAAGGGGGGCTTGACCTCGCCGAGGAAGTACGGCTTGAAGGGGACCATGCCCGCGGGGACCAGGAGCAGCGTCGGGTCGTCCGCGATGAGCGACGCCGACGGCACGACGGTGTGCCCGCGCTCCTCGAAGAAGCGCAGCCAGCGGCGGCGGATTTCAGCCGACTCCATCAGTGGTCCTCTTTCCGGGTGAACGAGTGGTAGGTGTGCTGCTGTTCGAGTGCGACCAGCCGGCGCTGCTCGGGAAGCTCCCGGCGCTCGGGGTCGGGGTCGGCCGTGAGGCCGAGCGCGTCCTTGAGCGCCGCCTCGCGGTGCGCCATGCCGTCGCGGACGTCGAGGGCGAAGAGCCTGACCCGGCGGCCCGCGACGACCGCGCGGTCCGCTGCCTGGAGAGCCAGGCTCTCCGGGGTGAGCCGGGCCAGCTTGCGGTTGACCTTGGTCGTGGCCCAGACACCGGCGGCTACACCGGTCGTGAACCAGAAGGTGCGGCGGAACATTCCTGGGGTCAACCCTTCCCACGGATTCGGCGGCTGCCGCGCCTGGCGGACGGCAGTTTCTGGCCGACGGTCTTGCCTGCGAACACGGAGCGCTGCGGCGGCGCCTCCGCGGGCGTGGTCTTGCGGCCGATCGCGCGCCGCACGCCGTAGCCGAACGCCGCGACCTTGACCAGGGGCCCGCCGAAGGCGGAGGAGACGGTCGAGGAGAGCGCGGAGGCGTTCGCCGTGACCTCCTGGACGTCCGCGGCGATCGAGTCGACGCGGGCGAGCTGGGTGTTGGCGGAGCGCACGGTCGCGGAGGCGTCGGCGAGCAGCGGCACGGCCTGCTCGCAGACGTCGGCCACCAGTTTGGTGGCGGCCTTGAGCGTCTGCGCGAGCCGCACCAGGACCAGGGCCATGAACGACACGAGGATCGCCCAGAAGACGGCCACGAGGATCCCGGCCACCTCTCCACCGGACACGCTGCACCGCTCCCTGCTGGTCGTCGTTGCTCGACTGCCGCTTGCTGTCTCAGGACGTCTGCGGACGCCCCTTGACGTCCTGTACGACCTTATCGCGCCGGGCCTCGGCGCCCGTACCGGATTGCCGCGGCGACCACCCTGCCGACCAGCCGGAGTTTACGGTGCGCACACTCATCAGTACTCTCTGTGTGCCATGCCACCTCTCTCCGGCTCTCCGCTCCCCGGCACCCCCTCCCCCGGCCCCCACGGTGCCGCCGCACCGGGCTGCCACCGGCCCGGGCCGCCGGGCAATCTGCCCGCCGAGCCCAGCCGTCTCATCGGCCGCGGTCGCGAACTGGACGCGCTCGCCGCGCAGGTGGAGCGGGCCCGGCTGGTGACGGTCACCGGGGTCGGCGGCGTCGGCAAGACCCGGGTGGCGCTCCGGCTCGCCACTGCTTTGCAGGATCGCTTCTGCGACGGGGCGTGGCTGGCCGGGCTCTCCTCGCTCACCGACCCGGCCCTGCTGGACCACACGGTCGCCGAGGCCCTGGGGCTGACCGACCACACGGACCGGCCGCCGCGCGCGTCCCTGCTGGAGCAGCTCGCCGAGCGGCGGCTGCTGCTGGTCCTGGACGGGTGCGAGCAGTTGACGGAGGGCTGCGCGGCACTGGTCCACGCGCTGCTGCGGGGGGCGCCGGGGCTGCGGATCCTGGCGGTCTCCCGGCGGCCGCTGGGGATCGCGGGCGAACAGGTCTTCCCGCTGCCGCCGCTGTCGGACCCGGAGGCGGCCGAGCTCTTCGAGGACCGCGCCGCGGCGTGGCTCCGCGGCGGGGAGGCGGAGCGCACCGCCACGGACGAGCTGTGCCGCAGGCTGGACGGCATCCCGCTGGCCCTGGAACTGGCGGCGGCGCGGCTGGGCCCGCTGTCGGTGGCGCAGGCGCTGGAGCGGATCGACGACCGGTTCCGGCTGCTGGCCGGCGGGGTGCGAAGCGCGCTGCCGCGCCATCAGACGCTGCGTACGGCCATCGGCTGGAGCCATGAGCTGTGCACGCCGGCCGAGCGGCTGCTGTGGGCGCGGCTGACGGTCTTCGCGGGCCTGTTCGACCTGGAGGCGGCGGAGTACGTCTGCTCGGGTCCCGAGCTGCCCGCCGAGGGGCTGCTCGACGTGCTCGCCGAGCTGGTGGCGCAGTCCGTGGTGGTGCGGGAGGACACCCCGCTGGGTCCGCGCTACCGGCTGCTGGACCCGGTGCGGATCTACGGGGCCGGCTGGCTGGACGCGCTGGCGGACGGCGAGCGGATGCGGCGCAGGCACCGCGACTGGTACATGGGCCTGGTCACCTGGTGCGAGCTGGACTGGTTCAGCCCCCGGCAGGCGGAGGTGGCGGCCCGGATCGAGGCGGAGCTGCCGAACCTGCGGATCGCCCTGGAGTACAGCCTGGAGGAGAAGGGCGAGGCCCACATCGGGCAGTACCTCGCGGCGACGCTGTGGTTCTACTGGGTCGGCTGCGGGCGGCTGGCGGAGGGGCGGCACTGGCTGGACCGCGCGCTGGAGGCCGAGGCGGACAACGAGGAGACCCGGCTGAAGACCCTGTGGGTGCTGGGTCATGTGGCGGTGCTCCAGGGCGACCCGGCCCGGGCGGTGGGGGCGCTGGCGGAGTGCCGGGAGACGGCCGAGCGCAGCGGTCACGCCCGCGGCCTGGCCTATGCCGAGCACCGGGCGGGCGCGCTGGCCCTGGTCTCGGACGACCTGCCGCGCGCCGAGGAGCTGCTGCGGTCGGCGCTGGCGCGCTATCAGGAGATCGGCGAGCTGAACAGCAATGTCCTGATGGGTCAGGTGGAGCTGGCGACGGCCGTCGCCTTCCAGGGTGATCTGGCGGGCGCGGTGCGGCTGTGCGAGGAGGTCCGGGACGTCTGCGCGGACCACGGCGAGCGCTGGGCGCTGGCGTACGCGCTGTACGTGCTGGGCTTCGCGGCGTGGAGCGGCGGGGACACCGCGGGTGCCCGGCCGCTGCTGGAGGAGTGCCTGGCCGTCGACCACGCCTTCCACGGCCTGGTGGGCGCGGTGCTCGCGGTGGAGCTGCTGGCGCTGGTGACGCTGGAGGAGGGCGGCGCGGACGGGACGGCCGACGGCGGCGCCGAGGAGGCCGCGGTGCTCCAGGGTGCGGCGGGGCGGCTGTGGCGCTCGGTGGGGCTGCCGCTGTTCGGTTCGCGCCACTTCAACGCGCCGCACGCGCTGTGCGAGCGCCGGCTGCGGGAGGTGCTGGGCGCGCGGCGGTACGAGGAGTGCGTGCGCGAGGGGGCCCGGCTGGACCTGGGCGCGGTGGTGGCGCGGTGCGGGCCGCGGGCGGACCGGGCGCCGGTGCCGGGGGCCCGGGCGGCCGCGCCCCCGCCGGTCACGGGCGTACGGAGACCGGGAACGCACGAGCCCGCCGGCTCGCCGGCCACGGGGGCCGGGGAGACGACGGGCTGAGCGAGGAGCTCTGAGGAGCAGCTACTTCCGCAGGATCAGCGGGCGTAGTACTCGACGACGAGCTGCTCGTCGCAGATCACGGGGATCTCCTTGCGGTTCGGCTCCCGGTCCAGGCGGAAGGCCAGCGCCGGCAGGTTGACCTGCAGGTAGCGCGGGGTCTCGCCCTCGGTGTCGTAGCCACCGGCCATGGCGACCTGGAACGGGTGCTTGGCGCGGCTGCGCTCGCGGACCATCACGACGTCGTCGGGACGGACGCGGAACGACGGCTTGTCGACCTTGCCACCGTTGACCTCGATGTGGCCGTGGACGACCATCTGGCGGGCCTGGTAGATGGTGCGGGCGATGCCCGAACGCAGGACCAGCGCGTCGAGGCGGCGCTCGAGCTCGACGACCAGGGCCTCGCCCGTCTTGCCTTCGGCCTTCTTGGCACGGTCGTAGGCGCGGGCCATCTGGCGCTCGCTGATGTCGTACTGGGCGCGCAGACGCTGCTTCTCGAGCAGACGGACCTTGTAGTCCGAGTTCTGCTTGCGGCCACGGCCGTGCTCGCCCGGCGGGTAGGGGCGGGCCTCGAAGTACTTGACGGCCTTCGGCGTCAGCGCGATGCCGAGCGCACGAGACTTCTTGACCTTGGGACGCGACTGGTTAGGCACGTTCTCCAGACCTCCGTTGTGGGTTAGGTTAGGCTCACCTTACTCAAGGAGATCGCATGTCTCGTCCGGGGAACACCAGTCACATCACGGACAGCACGAAAGAGGCCGACGCAACTGATGGCGTCGACGCGACGGAGGTCCGATCAGATCGTGGTCAGCCGCGTCCCAGCGGACTTGAAATCGCGCGGATGCCGTCAGCAGCCGAGCGCACACGAACTCTCGTACAGAGTACATGCTCCGCGGTACTGCTGATCCCCGGGCTGACGGGCGGGACCGGCGCGGGCACCGCACTGCCCGCCGAACTGCTCGCGCCCGAGGCCCGCAGCGTGGGGCCGGACGGCGAGGTGTTCCTGGTCTTCCCCGCGGATTCACCGGTCGTACGCGCCGCCACGCACGCCCAGGACGACGAGCTGGCCGCCGTGCTGGAGATCACCGACGTCGCGCCGGTCTCCGTGCCCAACCGGATCCGGGGCCGCGCCTGGCTCTCCGGCTGGGTGACCTCGGTGCCCGGGGTGACCGAGCCCGGCCGGATGATGCTGCGGCTGGAGGTCGGCGAGAGCAGCGTGGACGACCTGTGGGGTGCGGAGAGCGTCGAACCGGACGACTTCGCCCGCGCCCACCCCGACCCCCTGGTCGAGCACGAGGCGGAGCTGCTCCAGCACCTGTACTCCTCGCACGGCGACCAGGTGCGCGCGCTGAGCTCGCTCCTCGGCGAGCGGCGGCCGCGCTGCGCCCGTGACCGGGCCGTGCCGCTCTCCCTGGACCGCTTCGGGCTGCGCGTGCGGTTCACCGCCGCGCACGGCGAGGGCACGGCGGCCGACCGGTCCTTCGACGTGCGCTTCGAATTCCCCGAGCCGGTGCGGGACATCGCCTCCCTGCGGCAGGCGATGCACGCCCTCTTCGACGCCGCGGAGGAATGAGCCGGCGCGGCCTTCAGGGGTGGGCCGGTGCTCAGCCCTCCGACTCGCCCCGCAGCCGCTTGCGGACCCGCTCCACCACGTCCGCGTAGCGCGCCTCCGCGCCGTACCGCGTCGGCTCGTAGTAGCGCTTGCCGTGGATCGCGTCCGGCGCGTACTGCTGGGCGGCGATGCCGCCGGGCAGGTCGTGGGGGTAGAGATAGCCCTGCGCGTGGCCGAGCTTCTCGGCCCCCTTGTAGTGCCCGTCGCGCAGGTGCGGGGGCACTGGCCCGGCGAGGCCCGCCCGGACGTCCGCGAGGGCCGCGTCGATCGCGAGGTACGCCGCGTTGGACTTGGGCGCGAGCGCGAGCGCCACGGCCACCTGGCCGAGCACGATCCGGGCCTCCGGGAAGCCGATCAGCGCGACGGCCTGCGCACCGGCGACCGCCGTCTGGAGCGCGGTGGGGTCGGCCAGGCCGATGTCCTCGCTCGCGGAGATCATCAGCCGCCGGGCGATGAACCGCGGGTCCTCCCCCGCCTCGATCATCCGGGCCAGGTAGTGCAGGGTGGCGTCCACGTCGGAGCCGCGGATCGACTTGATCAGGGCGCTGGCGACGTCGTAGTGCTGGTCCCCGGCGCGGTCGTAGCGCACGGCCGCGCGGTCGACGGCCTCCTCCAGCGTCTCCAGGGTGATCTCGGCCTCGCCCTTGGCGATGGCCGAACCCGCGCCCGCCTCCAGGGCCGTCAGCGCCCGCCGCGCGTCGCCTCCGGCGATCCGCAGCAGGTGCCCCTCGGCGTCCTCCGGCAGCGTCACCGCGCCGCCCAGGCCGCGCTCGTCGGTGAGCGCGCGGCGCAGCAGCCCGCGCAGGTCGTCGTCGGTGAGGGCCTGGAGGGTCAGCAGCAGGGAGCGGGACAGCAGGGGCGAGATGATCGAGAAATACGGATTCTCCGTGGTGGCCGCGATCAGGGTGACCCAGCGGTTCTCGACGGCGGGCAGCAGGGAGTCCTGCTGGGCCTTGCTGAAGCGGTGGATCTCGTCCAGGAAGAGGACGGTCTCCTTGCCGTAACCGCCCGAGGCGCGGCGGGCGCCGTCGATGACGGCCCGCACCTCCTTCACCCCGGCGGTGATCGCGGACAGCTCCACGAAGCGCTTGTTGGTGGCCTGGCTGACGACATAGGCCAGGGTCGTCTTGCCGATGCCCGGCGGGCCCCAGAGGATCACCGAGGACGGCCCGGCAGGACCGCCGCTCCCCTCCCCCACGAGCCGGCGCAGCGGGGAACCCTGCTTGAGGAGGTGGCCCTGGCCGACGACTTCGTCGAGGGTCCGCGGGCGCATCCGGACGGCCAGCGGACTGCTCGCCGGGTCTTTCTCCTGGCGGTCCTCGGCGGCTGCGGTGAAGAGGTCGGGTTCCACGCCCGAAACCCTATGCCACCACACTGACAACGCCGCCGGACCCAGAGGTCCGACGGCGTTCGTTCAGGCGCGGAGGGCGGCGGTCAGGCGGTGCCGCCGGTCCAGAAGTCCCACCACTTGGTGAGGATCAGCATGCCGATGATGCCGATGTGCAGCACCGGGATCACCCAGTGGAACTCCAGCAGCGCGCTCCGCAGCGCCCGCGGGGCGGGGATGAAGCCACTGCGGAGGTTCTGCACGGTCACGTACCAGAACATGACGATCGTGCCGACCCAGGCGAGGCAGCACCACAGGCACAGCGAGCCGATCACGTACAGCGACTCGTACTGCAGCCAGCTGACGAAACCGACGCCGAAGAGGCAGCCGGCCTGCATGCCGAGCCAGTACCACCGCGGGAAGCGGGCGCCGGAGAGCAGCGCGAGACCGATCGCGATGATCGCGCCGTAGCAGACCAGACCGAGCATCGGGTTGGGGAACCCGAACGCCTCCGCCTGCTCGCTCTTCATGATGTTGCCGCAGGAGACGATCGGGTTGAGGCTGCACCCCGGGACGAAGTTCGGGTCCTTGAGCAGCTCGAACTTGTCGAGCGTGATGACCCAGGACGCCAGCAGCCCCATGGCACCGGTGACGACCAGCAGCAGGGAGAACGCGCGGCCGCCGCCCACGGAACCCGTGGCCGGGCCGTCCCGCTCCTCGCCGTCGGTGTCGGAGCGGTCGAGTGCCGAAGTGGTCATAGCGCCATTGATCCCATCAGTCGGTCCGTGCGGCCATTCTGCACCAGGGCCCCGGCAATCAGCCCTGCCTGGTGAGGAGTTCGCCCACCACCGCGTCGAGGGCGACGGGTGTCTGCTCGCCGGTCTCCAGGTCCTTGAGCTGCACCATGCCATCGGCGAGGTCCCGCTCGCCCGCGACGAGCGCGAAGCGGGCGCCCGAGCGGTTGGCCGATTTCATGGCGTTCTTCAGGCCCTTGCCGCCGAACGCGAAGTCGGTGGCGACACCGGCGCGGCGCAGCTCGGTCACGAGGCCGAACAGCACCCGCCGGGCCTCGTCGCCCACCGGCACGGCGAAGACCTGCGTCGCGGCGGGCAGGTCGAGCTCGATGCCCTCGGCCTTGAGCGCCAGCACCGTGCGGTCGACGCCGAGCGCCCAGCCGACGGACGGCAGCGCCGGTCCGCCGATCATCTCGGACAGGCCGTCGTAGCGGCCGCCGCCGCCCACCGCGGACTGCGAGCCGAGGCCGTCGTGGACGAACTCGAAGGTGGTGCGGGTGTAGTAGTCCAGGCCGCGGACCAGCTTCTCGTCGTCCTCGAAGGCGACGCCCGCCGCGGTCAGCAGCTCGCGCACCCGCTCGTGGTACTCCTTGCACGCCTCGCAGAGGTGGTCGCGGAGCATCGGGGCGCCGACGAGCTGCTTCTGCACGGCCTCGCGCTTGTCGTCGAGGACCCGGAGCGGGTTGATCTCGATGCGGCGCCGGGTGTCCTCGTCGAGGTCCAGGCCGCGCAGGAAGGACTGGAGCGCGTCGCGGTAGGCGGGGCGGCACTCCTTGTCACCGAGGGAGTTCAGCAGCAGCCGGAAGTTGCTCAGGCCCAGCGACTTGTAGGCGTCGACGGCCAGGATGATCAGCTCGGCGTCGAGCGCCGGGTCCTCGGCGCCGATGGCCTCGGCGCCGACCTGCGAGAAGTGCCGGTAGCGGCCGGCCTGCGGGCGCTCGTAGCGGTAGTACGAGCCGGAGTACCAGAGCTTGACCGGGAGGTTGCCGGCCTTGTGCAGGTTGGCCTCCAGGGCCGCGCGCAGCACGGAGGCGGTGCCCTCGGGGCGCAGCGCGAGCTGGTCGCCGCCGCGCGTGGTGAGGGTGTACATCTCCTTGGTCACGATGTCGGTGGACTCGCCCACACCGCGGGAGAACAGCTCGACCTGCTCGAAGCCGGGGGTCTCGATATAGCCGTACCCGGAGCGCTTGAGCGGCGCGGAGATGGCCTCGCGCACCGCGAGGTAGACCGCGGAGTCGGGCGGGGTCAGGTCGTAGGTGCCCTTGGGGGCCTTGAACGTACTCACGGGAAAAATCTTCACATTCCTCGTCGCGGAGGGGCGGTGGCGCCGCCTCCGAGGCCGTGGCGCGCTTCTGCCAGGTCCCGCAGGTACGGGTTGGTGGCGCGCTCGCGGCCGATGCTGGTCTGGGGGCCGTGGCCGGACAGCACCACGGTCGAGTCGTCCAGGGGCAGGCACACGCGTGCCAGCGACCGGAGTATCTCGGCGTGATCGCCGCCGGGCAGGTCGGTGCGTCCGATGGAGCCGGCGAACAACAGGTCGCCCGAGAAGAACACCGACGGCACGTCGGAGGTCTCGGGCAGCCGGAAGGTCACCGACCCCTTGGTATGGCCGGGCGCGTGCGCGACGGAGAACTCCAGCCCGGCGAGGTCCAGCCGGGCGCCGTCGGTGAGCTCCTTGACGTCGTCCGGCTCCCCCACGGTCAGCTCGCCCATGAGGGGCTGCCCGATGGAGCGGCCGAGGGCCTTCTCCGGGTCGCTCATCATGTAGCGGTCCGAGGGGTGGATCCAGGCGGGGACGTCGTGGGCGCCGCACACCGGGACGACCGAGGCGACATGGTCGATGTGTCCATGGGTGAGGACGACGGCGACGGGCTTGAGCCGATGCTTCCTGAGCGCTTCCTCGACGCCCTGGGCGGCCTGGTGGCCCGGGTCGATGATCACGCACTCCTCGCCTGCGGCCGGGGCGACCAGATAGCAATTGGTGCCCCAGGCCCCGGCGGGGAACCCGGCGATAAGCACATTCGTCCTTAATGATCGACCAGCAGAATTCCAGCAGTGGACCGGCGGGGACTCCCCGGCGGGGAACCCCGGCCGGTACAGAGCCTACCGGCGGCACTCCCGTCACAGCGAACCCGTATACGGTACGGGCACACCCCGCAACATCCGGATCCACCATGGACCAGACGCCACGAGGAGACGACCCGGTGGTCAGTAACGAGCAGCGGCGGCGGCAGCTCGCCCGGGAGAAGTTCGAGCGGCAGCAGGAGCGCCGCGAGGCGGCCCGCCGCAAGGCGCGCCGCCGGAACGCGGTGATCGCCGCGGGCCTGGCCGTGGTGCTGGCCGCGGGCGCGACCGCGTACGCCACGGGCGCGCTGTCCGGCGGCGGCGGGAAGGACACCACGGACGCCGCGGCGCCGGACAGCTCCACGCCGCCGAGCAAGGGCCCGGACCCGTGCGCCAAGGCGGCCCCGGGCTCGCCCTCCGCCAAGTCGTGGAAGTCGGAGCCCGCGATGGCCGTCGACAAGTCGGCCTCGTACGCGATGGATCTGAAGACCACCTGCGGCGGCATCGACATCAAGCTCGACGCCGACAAGGCGCCGCACACGGTGAACTCGTTCAACTTCCTGGCCGGCGAGGGGTTCTACGACCACAGCTCGTGCCACCGGCTCACCAACGCCAACATCTACGTCCTCCAGTGCGGCGACCCCAAGGGCAACGGCACGGGCGGCTCCGGCTACACGATCCCGGACGAGAACCTCAAGGACACCCGGATCAAGGACGGGATCTATCCGGCGGGCACGGTCGCGATGGCCAACACCGGCCAGCCGGACTCCGGCGGCAGCCAGTTCTTCCTCGTCTACCAGGACAGCAAGCTGGACCCGAAGTACACCCCGGTCGGCACCATCGGCGCCGACGGCATGAAGGTGCTCAAGAAGATCGCCGACGCGGGTGTGCAGGGCGGCGCCCCCGACGGCGCGCCCAACGCGACCGTCACGATCGACAAGGCGACCGTGGCCAAGTCCTGAGCCCCGCCGGGGTATTCGCCGTCCGCGGCCGCCCTCCCGCCTCGCCACCGGGGCCTTCCGGGCCTGCGCACGGCGAAATTTCGGTCGCGCGGGATACGGACAGCCGGGCCACCGGTCGCCTATGTTGGCGTTGTGTAGGGTGCCTGATCCGACGGCTGCCCGCACCCAATCGATCAAGCCGTCGGACCGGTCAGGGCGCGGCCCTGCCGGAACAACTGTGGACGATGCCCGAGGGGCCGCGCACCGGCCCCGGCATCATGTGGAGGAGGCGCTGTGAGCAGCGACCCATGGGGCCGCGTCGATGAGACGGGGACTGTGTACGTGCGTACCGCCGACGGCGAGCAGGTCGTCGGCTCGTGGCAGGCGGGTTCCCCCGACGAGGCACTCGCCTACTTCGAGCGCAAGTACGAGGGCCTGGTCGTCGAGATCGGCCTCCTCGAGCGCCGGGTCAGGACCACCGACCTGTCGGCCAAGGACGCGACGACCGCGATCGACCACCTGCGGACGCAGGTCGACGAACACCACGCGGTCGGCGATCTGGACGCGCTGCGCGTCCGGCTCGACAAGCTCGTCGCGACGGTCGAGACGCGCCGCGAGGAGCGCAAGGCCGCCAAGGCGAAGCAGTCCGACGAGGCCCGCACGGCGAAGGAGGCACTGGTCGCCGAGGCCGAGGAGCTGGCCGCGAGCGAGCAGTGGCGGTCGGCCGGCGAGCGGCTGCGCGCCCTGGTCGACACCTGGAAGGGCCTGCCGCGGCTGGACCGCAAGGCGGACGACGAGCTGTGGCACCGCTTCTCGCACGCCCGCTCGGCGTTCTCCAAGCGGCGCAAGGCGCACTTCGCGTCGCTGGACGCCCAGCGCGAGGAGGCCCGCAAGGCCAAGGAGAAGCTGGTCGCCGAGGCCGAGTCGCTCTCCGGGTCGGCCGACTGGGGCCCGACGGCCGCGCGTTACCGCGAGCTGATGGCGGACTGGAAGGCCGTCGGGCGCGCCCAGCGCGAGGCGGAGGACGAGCTGTGGGCCCGCTTCCGCGGCGCGCAGGACGTCTTCTTCCAGGCGCGCGGCGAGGTGTTCGCCGAGCGCGACGCCGAGCAGCAGGTCAACCTCACCCGCAAGGAGGAGCTGGTCACCGAGGCGGAGAAGCTGCTGCCGGTGACGGACCTCAAGGCGGCGCGGGCGGCGTTCCGTTCGATCAACGAGCGCTGGGAGGCCGTGGGCCACGTGCCGCGGGACGCCCGGCCGAAGATCGAGGGCCGGATGCACACCGTCGAGCGCGCGCTCCAGGAGGCCGAGGAGAGCGAGTGGCGGCGTACCAACCCGGAGGCACGGGCGCGCGCGGCCGGTCTGACCGGGCAGCTGCAGGCCGCGGTCGACAAGCTGCAGGAGCAGGCGGACAAGGCGCGTGCCGCGGGCAACGACGCCAAGGCCGACAAGCTCACCAAGGAGCTGGAGGGCCGCAAGGCGCTGCTGGACCAGGCCCTGAAGGGCCTGGAGGAGTTCGGCGGCTGAGAAGCCGTCACATGAAGTAGGAAGTAAGGGGCTCCGGCTATGGCCGGAGCCCCTTACTCATGTCCGCTTCCCCGATGTCCGCGCCGGCTACGGCCTGCGGGCGGAGGTCACGCGGTAGACGTCGTAGACACCCTCCACGCCCCGCACCGCCTTGAGGACGTGCCCCAGGTGCTTGGGGTCGCCCATCTCGAAGGTGAAGCGCGAGGTGGCCACCCGGTCGCGGGAGGTCTGCACGGCGGCGGAGAGGATGTTGACGTGCTGGTCGGACAGGACGCGGGTGACGTCCGACAGCAGCCGGGACCGGTCCAGCGCCTCCACCTGGATGGCGACGAGGAAGACCGACGACTGGGTCGGCGCCCACTCGACCTCGATGATCCGCTCGGGCTGCTGCGAGAGCGAGTCGACGTTGACGCAGTCGGCGCGGTGCACCGAGATGCCGTTGCCCCGGGTGACGAAGCCGATGATCGGGTCGCCGGGCACCGGCGTACAACAGCGGGCCAGCTTCACCCACACGTCGTCGACGCCCTTGACGACCACGCCGGGGTCCGCGCTGGAACGCCGCTTGGAGCGGCCGCGGATGGGCGCGGACTCCTCGATGTCCTCGGTGGCCGCGTCCTCGCCGCCGAGGGCCTGGACCAGCTTCTGCACGACGCCCTGCGCCGCGACGTGGCCCTCGCCGATGGCGGCGTAGAGGGAGGAGATGTCGGGGTAGCGCATCTCGTGCGCGAGGGTGACCAGCGAGTCGCCGGTGAGGATCCGCTGGATCGGCAGGTTCTGCTTGCGCATGGCGCGCGCGATGGCGTCCTTGCCCTGCTCGATGGCCTCGTCGCGGCGCTCCTTGGAGAACCAGGCGCGGATCTTGTTGCGGGCGCGCGGTGACTTGACGAAGCCGAGCCAGTCGCGGGACGGGGCGGCGCCGGGCGCCTTGGAGGTGAAGACCTCGACCAGGTCGCCGTTGTCCAGGGTCGATTCGAGCGGGACGAGACGGCCGTTGACCCGGGCGCCTATGGTGCGGTGGCCGACCTCGGTGTGGACGGCGTAGGCGAAGTCGACCGGGGTGGCCCCGGCCGGGAGCGCTATGACATCGCCCTTGGGCGTGAAGACGAAGACCTCGTTGCGCGAGAGGTCGAAGCGCAGGGACTCCAGGAACTCGCCCGGGTCCTCGGTCTCCTTCTGCCAGTCCAGGAGCTGCCGCAGCCAGGCCATGTCATTGACGGTGTCCTGGTTCTTCCCGGCGTTCTTGGGGACGTCGGTGCGGACCTTGGAGGCCCCGGCGACGGCCTCCTGCTTGTACTTCCAGTGCGCGGCGATGCCGTACTCCGCGCGCCGGTGCATGTCGAAGGTGCGGATCTGCAGCTCTACGGGCTTGCCGCTGGGACCTATGACCGTCGTGTGCAGCGACTGGTACATGTTGAACTTCGGCATCGCGATGTAGTCCTTGAACCGCCCAGGGACCGGATTCCACCGGGCGTGGACGGTGCCGAGCGCCGCATAGCAGTCGCGGACGGTGTCGACGAGGACGCGGATGCCCACCAGGTCGTAGATCTCGGCGAAGTCGCGGCCCCGCACGATCATCTTCTGGTAGACGCTGTAGTAGTGCTTGGGGCGGCCGGTGACGGTGGCCTTGATCCGGGCGGCGCGCAGGTCGGCCTGGACCTCGTCGGTGACGATGGCCAGGTATTCGTCCCGCTTGGGGGCGCGCTCGGCGACAAGGCGGACGATCTCGTCGTACATCTTGGGGTAGAGGATCGCGAAGGCGAGGTCCTCCAGCTCCCACTTGATGGTGTTCATGCCCAGCCGGTGCGCCAGCGGGGCGTAGATCTCCAGCGTCTCGCGGGCCTTCTTCTCCTGCTTCTCCCGCTTGAGGTAGCGCATGGTGCGCATGTTGTGCAGGCGGTCGGCGAGCTTGATGACCAGGACGCGCGGGTCCTTGGCCATGGCGACGACCATCTTGCGCACGGTCTCGGCCTGCGCCGCCTCGCCGAACTTGACCCGGTCGAGCTTGGTGACGCCGTCCACCAGCAGGGCGACCTGGTCGCCGAAGTCACGGCGCAGGGTGTCCAGGCCGTACTCGGTGTCCTCGACGGTGTCGTGCAGCAGGCCCGCCATCAGCGTGGCCGGGTCCATGCCCAGCTCGGCGAGGATCGTGGTCACCGCGAGGGGGTGGGTGATGTACGGGTCGCCGCTCTTGCGCTTCTGTCCGCGGTGCCAGCGCTCGGCGACCTGATAGGCGCGCTCGATCTGCCGCAAGGTGGCGGTGTCGGCCTTGGGGTCGTTCCCGCGGACGACGCGCAGCAGCGGTTCGAGCACCGGGTTGTACGGGCTGGAGCGCTGGACGCCCAGGCGGGCGAGGCGGGCCCGGACCCGGCTGGAGGAGCCGGAGCGCGGGGCGGGTCCCTGCGGGGCGGTGGGCCGGACGGGTGAGGCACCCGCGGGCACGACGGCCGCCTTGCCGGCGGCGGCGGGCGCCGGGGCCGTCCGCGCGTCGGCCGCGGGACCCTTGGGGTCCTCGGGAGCCGTGCGGCCCTCGGGCTCAGCCGCGCTGTCGGGGCGGCCCTGGGGCGTGCCCGTGGCCGCCGCGGCCTCGGGAGACGGCTTGTCCGGCTGTGCGGCGGTGAGCGGCTGGGCCTCGTCTGGCAAGAGCACTCCTCATGCGGGTCCGGCCCCCCGTTCAGGTCCGGACTGCCATGGTATCGAGCCGGGCGGCGTGGCTGCCGCGCGGCCGGGTGGTGCCGAGCACGAACGCGGGGCGGGCACCGGATGTTCCCGGTGCCCGCCCCGCGTCGTCGATCGCGTCGTTGCCGTCCCGTACGGGTCAGAGCGTGATCAGTGCCTCCAGCGGCGCGTCGCCGAGGCCTTCGGCCAGTCGCCGACGGCCGTCGAGGAAGCCGAGCTCCATCAGCACGGCGACGCCCGCGACCTCGGCGCCGGCCCGGCGGATCAGCTGGAGCGCCGCCTCCGCCGTGCCGCCGGTGGCCAGCACGTCGTCGATGACCAGCACCCGGTCGCCCGGGCCCACGGCGTCGGCGTGCATCTCGATCTCGGCGGTGCCGTACTCCAGCTCGTACGACTGCGCGAGGCAGGCGCCGGGGAGCTTGCCCGCCTTGCGCACGGGGATGAAGCCGATGCCGGCGCGGACGGCGGCCGGGGCGCCCAGGATGAACCCGCGGGCCTCCAGGCCGACGACCTTGGTCGCGCCGAGGCGCTCGCAGAGCTCGGCGAAGGTGTCGGTGAGCAGACCGAACGCCTTGGCGTCGGCGAGCAGCGGGGTGATGTCCTTGAACATCACGCCCGGCTTCGGGTAGTCCGGCACATCGTGGATGTGCGCGAGCAGCGCCTCACGCAGCTTCTCGTCGGTCATGCCGACCTCCACGGCGCTCATCGGCGCTTCCCCGAGGGACGGCCGCGGCCGCCGCGGTTGCGGGGGGTGGCCTGGCGGACGATGCCCGCCGGGGCCGCGTCCTCCGGCTCCTCGCCGTAGGACTCCTCGTCCTGCGGCTCGCCCTCGCCGGACTCGGCCTTGGCGGTCGCGGCGGCGCGCTTGGCCGCCACCCGCTTGGCCAGGGCCCGCATCTGCGGGTCGCGCTCCTTGAGGTCGGCGACCAGCGGGGTCGCGATGAAGATCGAGGAGTACGCACCGGCCGCGAGGCCGACGAAGAGGGCGAGGGAGATGTCGTTGAGCATGCCCGCGCCCAGGAAGCCGCCGCCGATGAAGAGCAGGCCGGCGACCGGCAGCAGCGCCACGACAGTGGTGTTGATGGAGCGCACCAGGGTGCCGTTGAGGCTGCGGTTGGCGATCTCGCTGTAGGTCCAGCGGGTCTGCTTGGTGATCTCCTTCGAGCTCTCCTTCAGACCGTCGAAGACGACGACGGTGTCGTAGAGGGAGTAACCGAGGATGGTCAGCAGACCGATCACCGTGCCCGGGGTGACCTCGAAGCCCACCAGGGCGTAGACGCCGACGGTGATGGTGAGGTCGTGGATCAGGGCGATGAGGGCGGCGATCGCCATGCGCCATTCGAAGGCGATCGCCAGATAGATCACCACGAGGATCATGAAGACCGCCAGGCCCGTCCAGGCCTTGTTGGCGATCTGGTCGCCCCAGCTGGGGCCGACGATATCGGCATTGATCTTGTTCAGCGGGACGTCGAGCTTCTTGGCCAGCGCCGCCTGCGTCGTCCGCGACTGCTCGGTGGTCAGCTCGCTGACCTGGACGCGCAGCGTGTTGTTGCCGAGCTTCTGGACGATGGCGGGGTGCCCCGAGGTGTCCTCGGCCGTCCGCTTGGCCTGCTCGGCCGAGACGGAGGTCGTGGGCGTGGTGAAGACCGCGCCGCCGGAGAACTCGATGCCCATGTTCAGGCCGCGCACGGCCAGGCCGACGATGGCCGTGATCGTGATGAGGATCGAGATGCCGTACCAGATCTTCCGCTTGCCGACGAAGTCGTAGCCGACCTCACCGCGGTAGAGCCGGGCGCCGAGGTTGCCGAGCTTGGACATCTCACGCCTCCTTGGGGTCGACGGGAGCGGAGGGGCGACGGCGGGAGCCCCGCAGCGGCGGCTTGGCGCCGAGCCGCTTGGGGTCCAGCCCGGACCACGGATGGCCGCTGGCGAAGAACTTACGGCGGGCGAGGAGCGTCATCAGCGGCTTGGTGAAGAAGAAGACCACGACGACGTCGAGGAGCGTGGTCAGACCGAGGGTGAACGCGAAGCCCTGCACCTTGCCGACGGTGACGATGAAGAGCACCGCGGCGGCGAGGAAGGACACGAAGTCGGAGACCAGGATGGTGCGGCGGGCACGCGGCCAGCCCCGCTCGACGGCCGGGCGCAGCGTCCGGCCCTCCCTGATCTCGTCACGGATGCGTTCGAAGTAGACGATGAAGGAGTCGGCGGTGATGCCGATCGCGACGATGGCACCGCAGACGGCCGGCAGGTTCAGCGCGAAGCCGATGGCCTGCCCCAGCAGCACCATGATCACGTACGTGAGGATCGCGGAGCACAGGAGGCTGGCGAGGGCGACGAGCGCGAGACCGCGGTAGTAGGCCACCAGGTAGATGATGACCAGGGCGAGGCCGATGGCACCGGCGATGAGGCCGGCGCGCAGCTGCTCGCCGCCGAGCGCGGCGGTGACGGTCGTCTCGGTCTCGACGCTGAAGGACAGCGGCAGGGAGCCGTAGGACAGCACGTTGGCCAGGTCCTGGGCGCTCTGCTGGGTGAAGCCGCCGTTGATCTCCGCCTGGCCGCCGTTGATCGAAGTGGACACGGAGGGGTCGGAGACGACCTCGCCGTCCAGGACGATCGCGAACTGGTTCTGCGGGGACTGCTTGGTGGCCAGCTGGCCGGTCACGTCGGCGAACTTCTTGGAGCCGCCGGAGGTGAACTTCAGCTGGACGATCCAGCCGCGGCCCTGCTGGCTGTCGAAGACGGCGGAGGCGCTGCTGACGCCGGTGCCCTCGACGGACACCGGGCCGAGGATCTCCTTGGCGGAGCCGTCCTTCTTGCACGCCACGATCGTGTCGGTCACGGCGGAGCGGGCGGCGGCCTCGCTCGCGGCGGAGCGGCCTTCCTTGGTGGAGCAGTCCAGCGCGTCGAGCTTCTTCTGGAGCGCGGCGACGTCGGCGGGGGCCGGCGAGGGGTTGGTGTCCTGCTTGGACTTGTCGTCCTTCTTGGCGCCCTTGTCGTCCGTGCCCGCGGAGGCGGAGGCGCTCGGGGTGGTGGCGGCGTCGGCCTTCAGCGCGTCGGTGACGGCGCGGCCCTGGGTGCTCGCGGAGGGCGAGGGGGAGCCGGACGGCTTGTTCTTGTCGTCCTTGCTCTTGTCACCGCTCTTGTCGCCCTTGTCCTTGCCCCCGGCGGAGGGGCTGGTGTTGGGCTCGGGCGCCTTGGCACCGGGGGCGACGCTCAGCACGGGCCGGAAGCCCAGCTTGGCGGTCGTACCGACCTGCTGCCGGGCCTGCTCCGCGTTCGTCCCCTTGGGGATGTTCACGACGATGTGGTCGCGGCCCTGCGTCTGAACCTCGGCCTCGCTGACACCGAGGCCGTTGACACGCCGCTCGATGATGCCGACGGCCGTGTTCATATTGGTGTCATTGATCGCATTGGGCTTGCCGGGTTCGTTCTTGGCCTTCAGCGTGAAGCTGGTGCCACCCGCGAGGTCGATACCCAGCCGCGGTGTGGTGCGCCCGGAGGCGAACATCCCCCCGGTGAGCGCCACCATGGCGATCAGGATCAGGGCCAGGACACGGCCCGGCCTGCCCTGGCCGCCCGGGGACCTGCGGCCCTTCTTCGGTGCTGCCACCTTGTCGTTTCTCCCTGTCCAACCGCCCGGCGTCGGGTGTTTCCCGGACGGCCACGAAGTGTTGTGGGGACCTGCCCCCGCCGGAGCCTAGACCGAAAGGGAACCGCGGCGCACTGATCGGTGAGTGCTCCGCGGTTCCCGGGTGGTGCTACTTGGCGTCGGTGTCGCCCGGCTTGCCGTCCCGCTTGGCGTCCCCGGCCTCGGTCGTGCCCGCCTCGTCGGCCTTCTCGACCTTGTCGGCCTTGTCCTCGGCGGGGGTCTCCTTGCCGAGGTCGATCTTCGTGTCGGCCGGAGTGTCGGCCTCGGTCAGCGACGAGGCGTCGTCCGGGACGACAGGGGTCTCGGACTCGTCGGGCTCGATGCCGTGGACGATGCGGTTGTACTCGTCGTCCTGGAGGACGGCACCGATGGAGTTCTTCGCGAAGATGGCGTGCACGCCCGGGGCGATCTCGAGGAGGACCGAGTCGTCGTTGACCTCCTTGACGGTGGCGTACATGCCGCCGATCGTCCGCACGCCGGTGCCCGGCTGCATCTGGTCGCGCATCTGGGCCGCCTGGCGCTGCTTGTTCTTGGCCGACCGGGTCATCAGGAACATGGCCCCGAT
Source organism: Streptoverticillium olivoreticuli subsp. olivoreticuli (assembly GCF_003391135.1). Classification (GTDB taxonomy): domain Bacteria; phylum Actinomycetota; class Actinomycetes; order Streptomycetales; family Streptomycetaceae; genus Streptomyces; species Streptomyces blastmyceticus. The sequence continues at coordinate 2,550,593 of NZ_CP031455.1, forward strand.
AAGCACGATGAACGGCAGGAGAGTCATGATATTCACGGGACGGGGTTTCCTTCACACGACCACGGAGGCGCGGCCTGGTCTACGGGGGTGGTATGCCGCACCGATACGGACGGCATCGGCGGAGTCTAAGCGAGTCCGCGCCTAGGGAACAACGCTCAGCATGGCACCGGGGTTCCTGACCGGACCAGCCCACGCGCCGTCACGCGTCGAACAGCCCCGGTCCTGCGGCCCCGCCCGCCGGCCGCCGCGGCGCCTCCAGACCGAGGTGCGCCCAGGCCGCGGGCGTGGCGACGCGGCCCCTGGGCGTACGGGCGAGCAGTCCTTCGCGCACGAGGAAGGGCTCGGCGACCTCCTCGACCGTCTCGCGCTCCTCGCCCACGGCGACGGCGAGGGTGGACAGGCCGACGGGGCCGCCGCCGAAGAGCTTGAGCAGCGCGGTCAGCACGGCGCGGTCCAGCCGGTCGAGGCCGCGGGCGTCGACCTCGTAGACGTCGAGTGCCTGTGCGGCGATCTCCCGGGTGATGACGCCGTCGGCCTTGACCTGGGCGTAGTCGCGGACGCGGCGCAGGAGGCGGTTGGCGATGCGGGGGGTGCCCCGGGAGCGGCCCGCGATCTCGGCCGCGCCCTCCACGTCGGTCTCGACGTCGAGCAGGCGGGCCGACCGGTGGATGACCCGCTGGAGCTCGGCGGGGGCGTAGAACTCCATGTGCCCGGTGAAGCCGAAGCGGTCGCGCAGCGGGGGCGGCAGCAGCCCGGCCCGGGTGGTGGCGCCGACGAGGGTGAAGGGCGGCAGCTCCAGGGGGATGGCGGTGGCTCCGGGGCCCTTGCCGACGATGACGTCGACCCGGAAGTCCTCCATCGCCATGTAGAGCATCTCCTCGGCGGGCCGGGACATGCGGTGGATCTCGTCGAGGAAGAGCACCTCGCCCTCGGTGAGGGAGGACAGGATCGCGGCGAGGTCGCCGGCGTGCTGGATGGCGGGGCCGGAGGTGATGCGGATGGGGGCGCCCATCTCGGCCGCGATGATCATCGAGAGGGTGGTCTTGCCGAGCCCGGGGGCGCCGGACAGCAGGACGTGGTCGGCCGTGGCGTTACGGGCGCGCGCGGCCTTCAGGACGAGGTCGAGCTGCTCGCGCACGCGCTCCTGGCCGACGAACTCGCCGAGGTCCTTCGGGCGCAGGGCGGCCTCGACGGCCTGGTCCTCGCCGTCGGCGGTGGTGCCGACCAGCCTGTCGGCCGCGGTGGGTGCGGAGTCGTCTTCCCAGTTCACGGGTGGTGCCTCACGATTCGTGACGGTCGAGGTCGGGCGTTTGTCCAAGCCCGCGCGGCAGTTGAGGGCCGGGGCCCCGGTCGGCGGTCATCGGGTCACCGGGCCCGGTTCAGGGTCTGGAGGGCCGCGCGCAGCAGCTGCCCCACCTGAGGCACGCCGCCCGCGGCGACCGTCGCCTCGGCCTGCGGCGCCACGGTGGTGACCGCCTCGTCCGCCTCCCGGGCCGCGTACCCCAGGCCGACGAGCGCCGCGTGCAGCTGCTCGCGCCAGCCCACCGCCCCGGGGGCGCCCGCGCCCGGTCGCGCGGCGCCGGCGGGGGCGACCGGCTCGCCGAGACGGTCCTTGAGCTCCAGGAGCAGCTTCTGCGCGCCCTTCTTGCCGATGCCGGGCACGGCGGTGAGCGCCTTCTCGTCACCGGTGGAGACGGCGCGGCGCAGGGCGTCCGGGGAGTGCACGGCGAGCATGGCCTGGGCGAGGCGCGGGCCGACGCCGCTGGCGGTCTGGAGCAGCTCGAAGACCTGCCGCTCGTCGTCGTCGGCGAAGCCGTAGAGGGTGAGGGAGTCCTCGCGCACCACGAGGGAGGTCGCGAGCTTGGCCTCCTGGCCGATCCGGAGGCCGGAGAGGGTGTTCGGTGTGCACAGGACGGCCATGCCGATGCCGCCGACCTGGACGACGGCGGTGTCGGGGGCGAGGGCCGCGACCGGGCCGGAGACAAAGGCGATCATGCGCTGCCCTTCAGGGTTCGTACGGCCGCGTCCTGCGGGCGCGTGGTGCGGCGGTGGGCGGCGACTGCCTCCTGGAGGCGGTTGGTCGCGGGGGCCCGCCAGATATGACAGATGGCCAGGGCGAGGGCGTCGGCGGCGTCCGCCGGTCTGGGGGGCGCGTCGAGCCGGAGCAGGCGGGTGACCATGGCTCCGACCTGCGCCTTGTCGGCCCGGCCCGAGCCGGTGACGGCGGCCTTGACCTCGCTGGGGGTGTGCAGGGCGACGGGCAGCCCGCGGCGGGCCGCGCAGAGCATGGCGACGGCGCTGGCCTGTGCGGTGCCCATCACCGTGCTCACGTTGTGCTGGCTGAAGACCCGCTCCACGGCCACGAATTCGGGGCGGTGCTCGTCCAGCCACTGCTCCATGCCGCGCTCGATGAGGACGAGGCGGTCGGCGACCTCGGCGTCGGCGGGGGTGCGGACGACGCCCACGCCGAGCATGCGCAGCGGCCGTCCGGCGACGCCCTCGACCACGCCGATGCCGCACCGGGTCAGCCCCGGGTCCACCCCCAGCACCCGCATCGCGTGCCCTCCCCTTCGCCGTACGACCGTGTGTTCCTGCTGCTGTCGCAGGCTATCGGCTGCCACTGACAACGGCGGATCACGCCGACGGGCCGACGGGTGGTGTCCCGTCGGCCCGTCGGTGAGCCCGTGGTGCGCGCCTGCGTCAGGCGTCGACCTTGGCCATGACCTCGTCGGAGACGTCGAAGTTGGCGAAGACGTTCTGCACGTCGTCGCTGTCCTCCAGCGCGTCGATCAGCTTGAAGATCTTGCGCGCGCCTTCCTCGTCGAGCTCCACCTGCATGGTGGGCACGAAGTTGGCCTCGGCGGAGTCGTAGTCGATGCCCTGCTCCTGGAGCGCGCTGCGGACCGCGACCATGTCCGTGGCCTCGCTGAGGACCTCGAAGGACTCACCGAGGTCGTTGACCTCCTCGGCGCCCGCGTCCAGGACCGCGCCGAGGACGTCGTCCTCGGTGAGCTCGCCCTTGGGGACGATCACGACGCCCTTGCGGTTGAAGAGGTAGGACACCGAGCCCGGGTCGGCCATCGAGCCGCCGTTGCGGGTCATGGCGACGCGGACGTCGGAGGCGGCGCGGTTGCGGTTGTCGGTGAGGCACTCGATGAGCACGGCGACACCGTTCGGGCCGTAACCCTCGTACATGATCGTCTCGTAGTCGGCGCCGCCCGCCTCGAGACCGGCACCGCGCTTGACGGCGCTGTCGATGTTCTTGTTCGGGACCGAGCTCTTCTTCGCCTTCTGGATGGCGTCGAACAGCGTCGGGTTGCCGGCCGGGTCGGCGCCGCCGGTGCGGGCGGCGACCTCGATGTTCTTGATCATCTTCGCGAAGAGCTTGCCGCGCTTGGCGTCGATCACGGCCTTCTTGTGCTTAGTCGTAGCCCATTTAGAGTGGCCGGACATCCGCCTGTCTCCTTCGCGTAACCAAATTCTGAACGAACGACTGTGATCCTACCGGGATCGGCCCACCGGTCTCCCAACCACCACCCCTCACGCGGCGGTGACGCACGCGCCCCTGCCGCCCGGGGCGAGCTCCGCACGGGCGTGGTCACGGGCCATCTCCACGAACAGCGCGTGCACACGGTGGTCGCCGGTGAGCTCCGGGTGGAAGGACGTCGCGAGCACGTTGCCCTGCCGCACGGCGACGGTGTGACCGTCGTAGGTGGCGAGCACCTCGGCGGCCGCGCCGACGGACTCGACCCAGGGGGCACGGATGAAGACGCCCTCGACGGGGCCGCCCTCGATGCCGGAGACCTCGACGGACGCCTCGAAGGACTCGTTCTGGCGGCCGAAGGCGTTGCGGCGCACGATCATGTCGATGCCGCCCAGCGTCTCCTGGTCCTCCCGGCCGCCCAGGAGCTTGTCCGCGACCATGATCATGCCGGCGCAGGTGCCGTAGACGGGCAGCCCGGCCCGTACGCGCTCGCGCAGCGGCTCCAGCATCCCGAAGGCGACGGCCAGCTTGGACATGGTGGTGGACTCGCCACCGGGGATCACCAGGCCGTCGAGGCCGTCGAGTTCCCCGGGCCGGCGGACCGGGCGCGCGACGGCGTCGGCCGCGGCGAGGGCGATCAGGTGCTCGCGGACGTCACCCTGGAGGGCGAGTACGCCGATGACGGGGCTGTCGGCGGTGGACACGGTGAGTACCTCTCAACACGGGGACGGCCGGTGGGCGGCCCGCAGCTGCGGGCCGCCCACCGGTTCACGTTCGGGACGACGGGACTACCAACCGCGGTTGGCGTAGCGCTCCGACTCGGGGAGGGTGTCGCAGTTGATGCCGACCATGGCCTCGCCCAGGTTGCGGGACACGTCCGCGATGACGCTCGGGTCGTCGTAGAAGGTGGTGGCCTTCACGATGGCCGCGGCGCGCTTGGCCGGGTCACCGGACTTGAAGATGCCGGAGCCGACGAACACGCCCTCCGCGCCGAGCTGGCGCATCAGCGCGGCGTCGGCGGGGGTGGCGACACCACCGGCGGAGAACAGCACGACCGGCAGCTTGCCGAGCTCGGCGACCTCCTTGACGAGCTCGTACGGGGCGCGCAGCTCCTTGGCGGCGGCGTACAGCTCGTTGTTGTCGTAGCCGCGCAGACGGGCGATCTCACCCTTGATCTGACGCAGGTGGCGCACGGCCTCCACGACGTTGCCGGTGCCGGCCTCGCCCTTCGAGCGGATCATGGCCGCGCCCTCGGCGATCCGGCGGAGCGCCTCGCCCAGGTTGGTGGCACCGCAGACGAAGGGGGTGGTGAAGGCCCACTTGTCGCTGTGGTTGACCTCGTCGGCCGGGGTGAGGACCTCGGACTCGTCGATGTAGTCGACGCCGAGGGACTGGAGCACCTGGGCCTCGACGAAGTGACCGATGCGGGACTTGGCCATCACCGGGATGGAGACCGCGTTGATGATGCCGTCGATCATGTCCGGGTCGGACATCCGGGCCACGCCGCCGTCCTTGCGGATGTCAGCGGGCACCCGCTCGAGGGCCATGACCGCGACCGCGCCCGCGTCCTCGGCGATCTTGGCTTCCTCGGGCGTGACGACGTCCATGATCACACCGCCCTTGAGCTGCTCGGCCATGCCGCGCTTGACGCGCGCGGTGCCGGTCTCGGGGGTGGTGGTGCTGGGGGACGTGCTGGACACGTTGTGACCTCGCTATCAAGGGCGGTGATGCTGCTCCCTCATACAAGCGGCCACCTCGGCCCGGGAAAAAGGGCCAATCCGAGGCCGGTGGCTTGTCGGGGCGGCCGTGACAGGCGGATTCACCCCGGTCGGGCCGCCTCGGGCCCGGTGCCACCGGGCCCGAGGGTCAGTCGTGGGCCCCGGCGCCCAGCGCGACCGGCGGCTCGTCGTCCATCTCGAAGGCGAGCGGGAACGGCGCGTGCCCCGCCAGCCGGAACCACCGCACCACCCGGTGCGTACGGACCGCCCGTGCGGCGCGGACCGCGTCGTTGTGGAAGCGCCGGGCCATGGGCACCCTGCGGACCGCCGCGGTCAGCTCCCCGAGCGACTCCTCACCACCGGGCGCCGCCCGCACCGCCTCGACCTGCGGCGCCTCGGCGAACACCGCGCGCAGCGCCTGGCTCAGTTCGCTCTCGGCGACCTCGCGGTGCTCCTCCTCCGCCTGCCGGGCGGCGTGCGCGGCCTGGTAGAGCACGATCGAGGCCGCCGGGTCGAGGACCCCGGCGGTGGCGAGCTCCTGGGCGACCGAGGCACGCCGCAGCAGCTGCGCGTCCAGCGCGGCGCGCGCGGCGTCGATACGGCTGTGCAGGCGGTCCAGCCGGCCGGCGGTCCAGCTCAGATAGACGCCGATGACGACGAGCGCGGCGACGATCCAGATCAAAGTGGTCACGCGGGCCCACGTTACCGCTCACCGCCCGGCCGGCTCCGCGCCCGGCTCGAAGCCGCCGGTCCGTCGCGCCCGCCGCGGGCGCCCCCGACCGCTCCACCCAGGGGTGGAGCGGTGACGCGCGGACATCCACCCGGACTCGACCCTGGCGCCGATCCGCCTCCACCCGGGCCGCGCCTAACTTCGGGAGCAGGACGCCACACCCACGGAGGCACCTCATGGAATCGCACTCCAGGCGAGCCCTGCTCGTCCCCCTGGCCGTCAATATCGCGCTGCCGCTCGCGGTGTATTACATACTGCGGGCGCAGGGCGCGGCCCAGTGGCAGGCCCTCCTGCTCAGCAGTGTGGTCCCGGCCGCCCACGCGCTCGGCACGGCCGTCCTCCGCCGACGCCTCGAATTCTTCGACCTGTTCGTCGTGGGACTGCTCGCCGTCTCGGCCGCGACCTCACTGATCAGCGGGAATCCACGGGTGCTGCTGCTGAAGGACGCCGCGCTGCCCGCGCTGCTGGGGCTGTGGATCCTGGCCACGCTCCTCGCCGCACGGCCCTTCGCGTTCCGCTTCGGTGAGCGCCTGCGCACCGGAGCCGCGGTGGAGGACGCCGAGCGCGCCTGGCACGAGATGCCGGAGTACCGCAGCGCCCTGCGCGGGCTCACCACCCTCTGGGGCTGCGTGCAGCTCCTCGACGCGGCCCTGAGCACGGTGCTGGCGCTGACGCTGCCGGTCGACGTGGTGCCGCTGGTCGGGCGGATACAGTCCTTCACCCTGCTGGGCCTGGTGATCGTGGCCACGGTGCGGCGCAGCAGGCGCTTCCGGGCCCGGCACGGCCGGTCCCTGTTCGGTACCGCCGGGCCCGGCAGCCGGGAGCGCCTGGAAGAGGCTCCCAGCAGGGTCTGAGCGGGGCCCCGGGGCCTCCGCCGTCAGTCCCTCGCCAGCCCGAAGCGGGCGAATAGGCCGGTGCGTTCGTCGGCGGCGACCGAAGCCGCACCGGCCGTCACCGTCTCGTAGACCGCCAGGATGTCCGCGCCGACCCTCGACCAGTCGAAGCGGCGTACGTGCTTGCTGCCCCGCTCGCTGAGCCCCGCCCGGTGCGCGGGGTCGCCCAGCAGCCGTACGGCGGCGGCGGCCAGCGCGTCCGCGTCCTCGTTGGCGAACAGCTCGCCCGCCGAGCCCTGGTCGAGGACCTGCGCGAAGGCGTCCAGATCGCTGGCGAGGACGGCGGCGCCCGCCGACATCGCCTCGACGAGGATGATGCCGAAGGACTCGCCACCGGTGTTCGGCGCCACATAGACGTCGACACTGCGCAGCAGCCGTGCCTTGTCCTCGTCGCTGACCATGCCGAGGAATTCGACGCGGGACCGCATCTCCCGGGGCAGGCTCGCGACGGCCTCCTCCTCGTCGCCCCGCCCGGCCACCAGCAGCCGGGCGCCGGGGCACTCCGCGAGGATCTTCGGCAGAGCGCGCATCAGGACGGGCAGGCCCTTGCGGGGCTCGTCGATGCGGCCCATGAAGCCGATGGTCGGGGCACCGGGGGTGCCCTGCCACTCCTCTTTGGGCTCGGCGCGGGCGAAGAAGTCCACGTCGACGCCGTTGGGGATGACGACGGCGTCGCCGCCCAGGTGCTCGACGAGCGTCCTGCGGGCGTATTCGCTCACCGCGATCCGCGCGCTGATCTTCTCCAGCGCCGGCTGGAGGATCGGATAGGCCGCGATCATCGCGCGCGAGCGCGGATTGGAGGTGTGGAAGGTCGCCACGATCGGGCCCTGCGCGGCCCAGCAGGTCAGCAGGCCCAGCGAGGGGGAGGTGGGTTCATGGATGTGGATGACGTCGAAGTCGCCGTCGTGCAGCCAGCGGCGCACCCGGGCGGCCGACAGGAAGCCGAAGTTCAGCCGCGCCACCGACCCGTTGTAGGGCACGGGCACGGCACGGCCCGCCGAGACGACGAAGGGCGGCAGCGGCGTCTCGTCGTCCGCCGGGGCCAGCACCGACACCTCGTGGCCCAGCCGGATGAGGTGCTCGGCCAGGTCCCGGATGTGGAACTGAACGCCGCCGGGGACGTCCCACGAATAAGGACAGACGATCCCGATCCTCAAGGCTTCTCCGTTCCGGAGCTCTTGTCGGTGGGCTCATCATCGCGCCGACCGAGGTCGGCGAGCCACAGTCGCTGGAGCATATGCCAGTCCTGCGGGTGCTCGGCGATGCCCGAGGCGAAGGCATCCGCGAGCTGCTGGGTCATCACGGCGGCCTTCTCCGCCCGGGTGCCCGTCTCGGGCACCTCGACCGGCGCGTGGATACGCCCCCGCATCACCGGCGAGCTGTCGTACCAGAGGGTCACCGGCAGCAGCAGCGCACCGGTCTGCACCGCCAGCATCGCCGGCCCCGCGGGCATCTTCGCCGCCTCGCCGAAGAACTTGACCTCTATCCCGGAGGAGGAGAGATCACGGTCGGCCACCAGACAGACCAGCCCCCCGGCGCGCAGCCGCCGCGCGAGCGTCCCGAAGGCGCTGCCGCCCGCGTGCGGCAGGACCTCCATGCCGAGCCCCTCGCGGTAGGCCACGAAGCGGTCGTAGAGCGACTCGGGCTTGAGCCGCTCGGCGACCGTGGTGAAGGGGACCCCGAGCCGGGTGGTCACCCAGGCGCCCGCGAGGTCGTAGTTGCCCATGTGGGGCAGGGCCAGCACCACGCCGCGGCCGCCGGCCAGTGCCTCCTCCAGGCGGTACAGGTCCTCGGCGGAGAAGCCGTTGCGGATGCGCTCCTCGCTCCAGGCAGGCAGCCGGAAGGACTCCATCCAGTAGCGCATGTACGAGCGCATGCCCTCGCGCGAGAGCTGGGCCAGGCGGCCCGGGGACGCGTCGGGCAGCACCCGGGCGAGATTGGCCTCCAGGCGCAGCACGCCCTTGCCTCGCCGCTTCCAGACCGTGTCCGCGATCCGCTGCCCCAGCCCGACGGCGAGGGGCTCGGGAAGCCGCTTGACCGTGCCCCAGCCGAGCCCGTAGAGGGCGTCGGTCAGCTTCTCCCTCACGCCGACGCGTCCCCCTGGTCCCCCGCCCCGGCCGCGACGGCGTCCGCCTCGGCGGCCTCCCGGCGCACGGTCACCACGCGCTGGATCAGCGTGACCAGGCTTCCGACGGCGACGATCCACAGCGCGACGGGCAGCAGGTACTGGATCCCGGGGACGCCGAACTTGTGCAGCCCGGCGAAGCCGCAGGCCACCAGCGAGATCACGAGCCGCTCGGCGCGCTCGACCAGGCCGTTGACGTTCACCGGCAGCCCGATGCTCTCGCCGCGCGCCTTGGTGTACGACACCACCTGCCCACTGGCCAGGCAGAAGATCGTCACCGCGCACAGGGTGAGGCTGTCGCCCCGCCCGGCGTACCAGAGGGCCAGACCGCCGAAGATCGCCGCGTCCGCGACGCGGTCGAGCGTCGAGTCCAGGAAGGCACCCCAGCGGCTGGAGCGGCCGAGCTGGCGGGCCATGTTGCCGTCGACCAGGTCGGAGAAGACGAACAGCGTGATGACGACCGTGCCCCAGAAGAACTCGCCCTGGGGGTAGAAGACCAGCGCACCCGCCATCACACCGCCGGTCCCGATGAGGGTGACCGCGTCGGGGCTGACGCCCAGGCGGATGAGCAGGGCGGCGAACGGCGTGAGAACACGCGTGAAGAACGCACGCGCGTACTTGTTCAGCATGGCCTTCCCGGAGGGTCGTGGCGGGCCGCGTGGTCAGGAGGCCACCGGCTGGCCCATCGTAGCCAGGCGGCCGGGGGCCGCCGCGCACGCATCACTCCACCCCGCCCCCGTCCCCCTCGCCGCGGGCGCGCCACGGCACGGCCATGACCCGTTCCCTGCCCGTTTCCGGGCCGTTTCCGGCCAAGCGCGCCCACCGCCGGGGAACCGCTTCCGGTATACGCCTGCGTGTGCGATGTATGGACGCAGCGTTACCGCAGTGGAAAGCTCGAAGTACCGCAGGTGTCGACCGGGAGGCGGGACACATGGGCGAGAAGACGGGCACATATCCAGGGGCCGCGGGCAGGGCGGTGTCGGCCGACCGGCCGGGTCAAGTGCGCAACGTGGTGCTGGTCGGCCACAGCGGCTCCGGAAAGACCACGCTGGTGGAGGCACTGGCCCTGGCGACCGGAGCCGTCAACCGGGCCGGACGCGTCGAGGACGGCGGCGCGCTCTCCGACTACGACGAGATCGAGCACCGCCAGCAGCGCTCCGTACAGCTGTCCCTGGTCCCCGTGGAATGGGCCGGGATCAAGATCAACCTATTGGACGCACCCGGCTACGCCGACTTCGTCGGCGAGCTGAGGGCCGGTCTGCGCGCCGCGGACGCGGCCCTCTTCGTCGTCTCCGCGGCGGAGGGCACCGAGGGCATCACCGGCGCCACCCGCATGGTCTGGGAGGAGTGCGCCGCCGTCGGCATGCCCCGCGCGATCGTGATCACCCATCTGGAGGCCGCGCGCGCCGACTTCGAGGCGATGACCGAGACCTGCCGCACCGCCTTCGGCGACGACTCCCCGGACCGGGTGCTGCCGCTGTACCTCCCCCTGCACGGCCCCGAGGGACCCGACGGCCACCGCACCGTCGCGGGCCTGACCGGCCTCCTCTCCCGGAGCGTCTTCGACTACTCCTCGGGCGAACGCGCCGAGGCCGCCCCCGGCGCCGACCAGCTCCCGCTCATCGACGACGCCCGCAACCGGCTCATCGAGGGGATCATCGCCGAGAGCGAGGACGAGACCCTCATGGACCGCTATCTGAGCGGCGAGGAGATCGACGTCAAGACCCTGATCGAGGACCTCGAACGCGCCGTCGCACGCGGCACCTTCCACCCCGTCCTCGCCGCCGCCCCCGCCCCGGAGGGCGCCCGCCAGGGCCTCGGCACCGTCGAGCTGCTGGAGCTGATCACCGGCGGCTTCCCCACCCCCCTGGAGCGCACGGCCCCCGCCGTCACCACCCCCGACGGCCGCCCGCACGCCCCTCTCGCCTGCGACCCCGCCGGCCCCCTCGCCGCGGAAGTGATCAAGACCTCCTCCGACCCCTACGTCGGCCGGATCTCGCTCGTCCGCGTCTTCTCCGGCACCCTGCGCCCCGACGAGACCGTGCACGTCTCCGGCCACGGCCTGGAGGACCGCGGCCACGAGGACCACGACGTGGACGAGCGCGTCGGCGCCCTCTCCTCCCCCTTCGGCAAGCACCAGCGCCAGCTGGGCCAGGCCATCGCCGGGGACATCGCCTGCGTCGCCAAACTCGGCCACGCCGAGACCGGCGACACCCTCTCCGCCAGGAACGACCCGCTCCTGATGGAGCCCTGGCAGATGCCCGACCCCCTGCTGCCCGTGGCCATCCAGGCCCACAGCAAGGCCGACGAGGACAAGCTCTCCCAGGGCCTCGCCCGCCTCGTCGCCGAGGACCCCACCATGCGGCTGGAGCAGAACCAGCACACCCACCAGGTCGTCCTGTGGTGCCTCGGCGAGGCCCACCGCGACGTCGCCCTGGAACGGCTGCGCACCCGCTACGGCGTACGCGTCGACACCGTCCCCCACAAGGTCTCGCTCCGCGAGACCTTCGGCTCGAAGGCGACCGGCCGCGGCCGGCACGTCAAACAGTCCGGCGGCCACGGCCAGTACGCCATCTGCGAGATCGAGGTCGAGCCCCTCCCCGGCGGCTCCGGCATCGAATTCGTCGACAAGGTCGTGGGCGGCGCCGTCCCCCGCCAGTTCATCCCCTCCGTCGAGAAGGGCGTACGGGCCCAGGCCGCCCGCGGCGTCGCCGCCGGATACCCCCTGGTCGACGTCCGGATCACACTCCTCGACGGCAAGGCCCACTCCGTCGACTCCTCCGACGCCGCCTTCCAGACCGCCGGCGCCCTCGCCCTCCGCGAAGCCGCCGCCGACACCCGCATCCACCTGCTCGAACCCGTCGCCGAGATGGAGATCCTGGTCTCCGACGACTACGTCGGCCCCGTCATGAGCGACCTCTCCGGCCGCCGCGGCCGCGTCGTCGGCACCGAGCAGTCCGGCAGCGGCCGCACCCTCGTACGGGCCGAGGTCCCCGAGATCGAGATCGGGCGGTACGCCGTGGACCTGCGCTCCCTCTCCCACGGCACCGGCCGCTTCACCCGCTCCTACGCCCGCCACGAACCGATGCCCCCGCAGCTCGCCGAGCGCATCGGCGAACTCACCGAGAACGGAGCATAGTTCGCAAGCCGCCCGCCCCAACTCACCGGAGGCGGGCGGCTTTGCGATCTCCGGCGACATCCGGCACCTCGCCCGGATACGCTGGATACGCGGACCAACACGTATGACACGGGCGGCCGTCGGAAGCGGCCGCGTCATCGGGCATGCGCGGCATTGGGGGCAACAGTGGCAGCAGGGGATCCGTTCGACTTCAGTCCGGGTGCGCAGATCCCGCTCTCGGGCTCCTCCGGGCAGACCGCCGCGACCCAGGCGCTCGCCTCGGCCGCCTACCGCGACGGCCCCGTCGACGAGCTCCTCAAGGCCAACTCCGACTGGGCCACCTCCGAGGTCAAGCCGCCCCGCATATCACTGTTCGAGCCCAACCTGGGCGAGGCCTTCTCCCGCGCCGTGCAGCTCCGCGTGCTCGGCGGCGGCCGCAAACCCCTCATCCAGTCCTTCGGCCTCGACCCCCAGCCCGTCGTCGAGCACTGCCTGGCCGCCAGCCGCATCCGCAAACAGCGCGACATCCGGCTCACCGTCATCATGCTCGTCGCCGGCGTGCTCTTCCTCCCCGGCGTCCTCCTGTGGCTCGGCTCCTTCCAGCTGCGCCGCTCCTTCGCGGGCGCGCAGAACAAGAAGACCGGGGCGCTCGGCATGGCCCTCCTCGCGGCCCTCGCCGTCGGCGCGGTCATCTTCATGATCAAGCTGCCGTTCCACGGCTTCTGGGGCATCTACCTCCGCGCCATGCTCATCGCCCCCCTCATCGGCGGCTTCCTCGCCCACCGCGTCTGCGAGAACACCGCCAAGGACCTCCGCGACCGCTGGACCGGCCTGCTCTCCGGCGGCGGCATCGGCGCGAAGATCCCGGAAGCCGTGCCCAAGAACCCCGGCGAGACCGCCGCCGAGCGCCTGCGCCAGTCCCTGGAACGGCTCGCCGCCGAACAGCACAGCAACGTCGTCTTCTACGCCGGCCCCAAGGGCATACTCGGCATGGGCACCCGCTGGGGCAGCTGGCAGCTCGCCGAGGAGCTCGTCCCCGCCGACCCCGAGAAGGAGATCAACCCCTTCCGCAGCTGGGACGTCATCCGCGCCATCCACGACCAGCTCCGCCTGCTGGAGCGCAGCCCCCTGCACACCGGCGGCTTCCCCACCCCGGCCGTCGAGCACTGGGTGGTCTCCCCCGTCGGCGAGGGCGCGGGCGCCGTCTCCCGCCCCGAAGGCACCGACGGCTTCCAGATACGGGGCGCGGAGCTCCAGAAGATCTGCAACGAGCAACAGTTCGGCGCGGGCAGCAGGCACTATCTCGGCGTGCAGTTCGTCCTCTGGGACGGCCAGCTGGTGATCACCCTCCTGATCACCGTCACCGTCCTGCACAAGACCCTGCGCATCGAGGTCACCGGCCACGCGCTCGGCCCCGTCCACGGCCTCTTCATGGGCAAGCCCTCACCCCGCACCAAGACCGTCACCAAGACCGTCAAATTCTGGGAGACCCGCACCCGGAACCTGTCGATCGTGCCCGCCAAGGAGGTCGTCCGGCTCGCCGCCCGCGCCCCCCTCACCTGGTATCCGCCCCTGCTGGAGTTCTGGGGCGGCAAGCTCGTCCTGCCCGAGCCCTTCGGCCTGCGCCACGCCTGGGCCGACAAGCCATGGCGCCACCGCTTCATGGCCGACGACGCCCTGCGCGCCACCACCCCCGTCCTCCGCGTCGTCCACGAGGCCGCGCTCCGCGTCCTCGCGGAGAACGGCGTGAACACCGAGCGCTTCGCCGGCCGCGCCATGAACCTCAGCGGCGCGGTCCAGGACCCCCAGCCGCGCGCGGCCGACGTCTACAACGCCTGAGCCGGTGGGGCGCCCCCGAGCAGGCGCCCCACCCGACCCGCCCGACCCGCCGTCAACCGCCGGGCCTCACCGGAAGATCCCGGTGTGGCCCAGCGAATACCGGCCCGGCTGCGGATAGACGGCCAGCCCGTGCGGCCCCGCGCCCACCGGGATCTTCGCGATCAGATGCCCGTCACCGGTGTCGATCGCGTACACCTCCGAGTCATAACGCCCCGACAGCCACAGCACCTTGCCGTCCGCCGACACCCCGCCCATGTCCGGGCTGCCGCCGCCCGGCAGCTCCCACTTCTCCACCAGCTTCCGGCTCGGCAGGTCCAGCACCGAGATCGACCCCTCGCCCCGGTTGGAGATGTACATCGACTTCGAGTCCCGGCTGACGTACAGCCCGTGCGCGCCCTTGCCCGTGGGCATCAGCCACGGCTCCGTGAACTTGTCGCCGTCCAGCACCCAGATGCCGTCCGCCATCATGTCCGCGATGTACCACGTCCTGCCGTCCGAGGAGATCTTCACGTCCTGCGGCATGGCCCCGTCGAACGGCAGCTTCTGCTGACCGATGACCTTCATCTTCGCCGTGTCGACCTTCAGCAGCTCCCCCGAGAACTCACAGGAGACGATGAAGTACTTCCCGTCCGGCGAGAAGTCCGCGTGGTTGACCCCCTTGCACTTCACCGGCTCCGTCTTCTTCCGCCTCATCGTGTGCGCGTCCCGGAAGACCAGCTCCCGGTCCATCGACGCCATCACCACCGCGTACTTGCCGTCGGGCGTGAAGTAGAGGTTGTACGGATCGTGCACGTCGACCGGCTTCCCCGCCTTGCCGGTCGCCGGGTCGATGGGCGTCAGGGTGTGCCCCCGGTCGTTGTTGACCCACAGCGTCTTCAGATCCCACGACGGCACCACATGCTGCGGCTGGGCCCCCACCGGGATCGTCTCGATCACCTTGTACGTCCTGGGGTCGATGACGCTGACCGAGTCCGACTCCGTGTTGGGCACATACACCCGCGACGGGAAGTCCTTCACCACCGGCGAGAGCAGATTCGGCCGGTCCGCCGCGTACAGGTCGTGCGGATCCAGCAGCGGCGGCATCCCCGGCAGCCCCTGCGGAGCCGCCTGCGCCTTCCGGTGCGTGCCTTCGCGAGGATGCGTGTCGGCCGCCTCGTCAGCGGAATCCCCGCCGCAGCCGGAGACCAGGAGAGCACCGGCGGTGACACACAGCAGGGCCAGGCGGGCCCCACGGAAACGGGACCGGAGGGGGGAGCGACGGCAGTGTCGGTCGTGCGAGGACTGGATCATCGGGTCAGCAGCTCCGTAGTCGTCACCGCACGCAGACCGCGGCGGTGCAGGCCGTCGAGGATCGCGGGCAGCGCGGCCACCGTGCCGTCGTGCCCGAAGTGCAGGCTCACGACCGACCCGGGCCGCACCGCGCCCAACACGGTACGCCGGACCTCCTCCGCGCCGGGGTCGGTGAAGTCGAGGGAGTCCACGTCATAGGAGAGGACGTGCTCATAACCGGCCTTGCGCGCCAGCCCGGCCACCCGGTCGGTGGCGAACTGCGCGCGCGACGGCCGGAACCAGCGCCCGATCCCGCCCGTCAGCCGGCGCAGCCGGTCCGCGCACCGGGTGATCTCCGCATAGGCGTCGGCCTCGCCCATCGCCGAGATGTCGAGGTGGCGCATGGTGTGATTGCCCAGCTCATGACCGCCGTCGAGGATCCGGTGCGCCATCTCCGGATGGGCGTCGAGCCACTCGCCGACCGCGAGCACGGTCACCCGCGCCCCGGCCCGCTCGGCCTCCCCCAGCAGCCCCGTCGCGGACCGCGGGTCGCCCTGGCCGTGAAAGGTGAGCGCCACGGCCGTGCCGGTACGGGGGCCGTGCTCGATCTGGACGGGCAGCCCCGCCGGGAGCGTGGGCAGGGCGGACGGCGATCCGGGCGGCCGCGGCGGCGCCGTCGCCCGTACGGACGGGTCGGCGGCCCGGGAGCCGGTGGACCCGTCGTTCCGGCCGCAGCCCACGGCGGCCGCCCCGGCGAGGGCGCCACCGGCGGCCGCGCGCAACACGGTGCGGCGGTGAAGGAAAGTCACCGCACCATTAGAACTTCTTGTTATTAAGACTTTGGGAGATTTGCCCGGTTTTCACGGACGCGTGTCACCGTCCGCCCGGGTATACGGGTGAACCCGGCCGCCTCAGGAACCGGCGGGCCAGACGTCCGCGAGCATCTTGCGGGTGTCCGCGAGCAGTTGGGGCAGCACCTTGGTGTGGCCCACGACCGGCATGAAATTGGTGTCCCCGCCCCAGCGCGGAACCACGTGCTGGTGCAGGTGAGCGGCGATACCCGCGCCCGCGGCGTCACCCTGGTTCATGCCGATGTTGAAGCCGTGCGCACCGGAGGCGGTGCGCAGCGCGGCCATCGCCCGCTTGGTGAAATCGGCGAGCTCCAGCGTCTCGGCCTCGTCGAGCTCGGTGTAGTCGGCGACATGGCGGAACGGGACGACCATGAGGTGTCCACCGTTGTACGGATACAGATTCAGCACCGCGTAGACGCGCTCGCCGCGCGCGACGATCAAGCCGTCCTCGTCGGACTTGGCCGGAATCGAGCAGAACGGACAGCCGTCACCGGCCCCCGGGCCGCTCGGCTTGTTCTCCCCTTGGATGTACGCCATCCGGTGGGGCGTCCACAGGCGCTGGAACGCGTCCGGGGACCCTACTCCGATCTGCTGCTCCGGCTCAGTCGTCATGCGGGCCAGCATATTCCCCGGCGGGAGAACGGAGAGGGGCGGCCCTGGCGGGCCGCCCCTCCAACCCCGCAGATGCGGGGACCAACATGCAGTTCCGTACATGCGGTGCAGCATCGGTGGAACACCCCCGCCTACGCGGGGACCAGGTCACACCTGTACGCGACGCTCCACCACGTCAACGAGCTTCGCCAGCGCCTGGTCACGCGGGATCCCGTTCTCCTGCGAACCGTCGCGGTAGCGGAAGGAGACCGTACCCGCCTGCATGTCCTCGTCACCGACGATGATCATGAACGGAACCTTCAGCTTCTGCTGGTTGCGGATCTTCTTCTGCATCCGGTCCGAGGAGGCGTCCACCTCCACGCGCAGGCCCTTCCGCTTCGCCTCGGCGGCGAACTCCTGCAGATACTCGACGTGCGCGTCACCGATCGGGATGCCGACCGCCTGCACCGGGGCCAGCCACGCCGGGAACGCGCCCGCGTAGTGCTCCAGCAGCACCGCGAAGAACCTTTCAATGCTGCCGAACAGCGCACGGTGGATCATGACCGGACGCTGCTTGGCGCCATCGGCACCGGTGTACTCCAGGTCGAAACGCTCGGGCAGGTTGAAGTCCAGCTGAATGGTGCTCATCTGCCACGTACGACCGATGGCGTCCCGCGCCTGCACCGAGATCTTCGGGCCGTAGAAGGCCGCGCCGCCCGGGTCCATGACGAGCTCCAGGCCCTGCTTCTCGGCCACCTTGCGCAGGGTCTCGGTGGCCTCCTCCCAGTTCTCATCGCTGCCGACAAACTTCTCCTCGTCCTTGGTGGACAGCTCCAGGTAGAAGTCGGTCAGACCGTAGTCACGCAGCAGGTCGAGGACGAAGGTGAGCGTCGTGTCGAGCTCCTCCGCCATCTGCTCGCGGGTGCAGTAGATGTGCGCGTCGTCCTGGGTGAAGCCACGCGCACGAGTCAGGCCGTGCACGACGCCCGACTTCTCGTAGCGGTAGACGGTGCCGAATTCGAACAACCTCAAGGGCAGCTCACGGTACGAACGACCGCGCGCGTCGAAGATCAGGTTGTGCATCGGGCAGTTCATGGGCTTGAGGTAGTAGTCCGTGCCCGCGTCGAGCTGCATGGGGGGGTACATGCCGTCGGCGTACCAGTCCAGGTGGCCGCTCTTCTCGAAGAGGGCGCCCTTGGTGGCGTGCGGGGTGTAGACGAACTCGTAGCCGTTTTCCTCGTGCTTCCGCCGCGAGTAGTCCTCCATGACCCGGCGGATGATGCCACCACGCGGGTGGAAGACCGCGAGACCCGAGCCGATCTCGTCCGGGATGGAGAAGAGGTCCAGCTCGCTGCCGAGCTTGCGGTGGTCGCGCTTCTCGGCCTCCGCCAGGAACTCCAGGTGCGCCTTCAGCTCGTCCTTCGACGGCCAGGCGGTGCCGTAGATGCGCTGGAGCTGCTTGTTCTTCTCACTGCCGCGCCAGTAGGCCGACGCGTTCCTCATGAGCTTGAACGCCGGGATGAACCGCGTGGTCGGCAGGTGCGGGCCGCGGCACAGGTCGCGCCAGCACAGCTCGCCCGTCTTCGGGTCGAGGTTGTCGTAGATGGTCAGCTCGCCCGCGCCCACCTCGACGTCCGCGCCGTCGTCGTGCGAGGCGGAGCCCTTGAGGCCGATCAGCTCCAGCTTGTACGGCTCGTCGGCGAGCTCCTCGCGGGCGGCCTCGTCGGTGACCACTCGGCGGGAGAACTTCTGGCCCCGCTTCTGGATCTCCTGCATGCGCTTCTCGATGGCCTTGAGGTCATCGGGGTGGAAGGGCTTCTCGACGTCGAAGTCGTAGTAGAAGCCGTCCTTGACCGGCGGGCCGATGCCCAGCTTGGCCTCGGGGAAGAGCTCCTGCACGGCCTGCGCCATGACGTGCGCGGTGGAGTGGCGCAGGATGTCCAGGCCGTCCTTGGAGGAGATCTCGACGGGCTCGATCTCCTCGCCGTCGGCGACGACGTACGCGAGGTCCTTCAGCTCGCCCGCGATGCGTGCGGCGACGATGGTGCGCTCCCCGGCGAACAGGTCGGCGGCAGTAGTGCCCGTCGTCACCACGCGCTCTTCCCGCTCGGAATCGCGATGGATGATCACACGGACGTCTGACACCGGTCTCTCCTGACTAAAGGGGCGCGACAGTGGACACTGCGCGCCTGAATCGTACCGAGCCCGGCCCCTTGGTCGCGAAACGGTTTGCCACCGCGTGCGGAAGGCTCCGGAACCGGGCCGGTCACTCGCCTTCGCAGGCCTCCTCGAAGAAGTCCGGATTCTCCTGCAACGTCTTGAGCAGGCGGTCCCGCTCGGCGTCGTCCACGGTCACCGGCATGACGCCGGCCGCGTCCGCCAGCCGCCGGAAGCCGCCCCGGCTCTCCAGCCGTCCGCTCACCCGGACCGGCAGCCCGAGCAGGTGCGCGTGGCCCGCGATGCGGTAGTCGTCCTCGCCGAGGGCGATCCGCACCTGGGTCACCTCCGCTCCGGTGAGGACCCGGAGCCGCACCACTCCCGCCCCGCCGGGCCGGTCTCGGCGCATCCGCACCACCGCGCCGGTGAGCCGTACGGGCACCGAGGGTTCGTTGCGGACGTAGCGGGCGCCCGCCTCGCGGAGTACGGGCAGGTCGCCGGGCGAGAACTCCACCGGTTCGGGGTGCGCGGCGAACCCCTCGGGCGGTCCGGCCGCCGGGGACCAGTGCAGGTCCATGCGGATGCCCTCGGAGCCGCGTACGAGCGTGATGATCGCCTCCGTCAGCTCCTGGCACACCCCCGCCTCGACGGCGGACTCGAATGCCTCCCGGCCCCCGGTGGCGCGCTGGTAGTCGGTGGCGTCCCGGGCCGCGTAGAGGGCGCGGAGCAGGGCGGTGGTGACCGGGCGGGCGTCCCCTTCCTCGGAGCCGACGGGCAGGAGGACGGTCAGCTCCCGGCCGCCGGGCGCGGGCCCGACCAGCAGCCGGTCCAGGGCGGCCTCCGCGCGGCGGCGGTGGCGGGCGCCGTGGTAGCCGGCCGGTTCGTGGGCGGCGAGGGCGGCGGCGAGCAGCATCGCCCGTGCCCCGGCCCGTAACCGCTCCTGTGCCGCCCAGACGGCGGCCGGGACGCCGGGGTCGGGCACCTCGCGCCGCCAGCGGATCTCGTCGCCCGGCACGCGCAGGGACAGGAGGATGTCGCGCGCGGAGGGGGCGGGGCTGCGCTCGAGGGCGGTGAGCGCCTCGGTGAGCAGGTCGGCGCTGTCGGGGTAACCGCGGCTCTCGGGGAGCAGCAGGCTGGTGCCGGTGCCGTCGGGCGGGGTCCAGCGGCTGTACGCGCCGGGGGTGCCGCCGCGCCGTCGCCAGCCGTGGCGGGCGAGGAGGGCGCCGAGGACGGCGGGGTCGGGAGGGGTGGGGGGTCGTGCGGAGCGGTGGCTCGGCCGGTGCATCAGGGTCTCCCTCCCGCCCCGACCCGCGTCATGATCTCGCAGAGCGCACGGTCGTCGAAGATGCGTGTGGTGGGGATGCGCACGGTGGTCCTGCTCCTGCCGGTCACCGGGTGTCCGGCGAGGTTGGTCCAGTAGCAGCAGTGGCGTAGTTCGAGGCCGTCGTGGCCGGCGCGGATCCAGTCGTCACGGGCGCGGGGCACGATCATCACGACGAGGATCTTGTGGACCGAGACGGGGGTGCGGGCGAGCTTGGCCAGGTGGTCGTTGTCGAGGGTGAAGGCGAAGGTCGGGGCGGACTGTGCGGGCGGGCGGGGGTCGAGCCGGTCGGTGGGGCGGGTGGTGCCCGGTGGTCTGGCCGGGCGGGGGTCGGGGCGGGCGGGCAGCCGGGGCCCCAGCTGATAGGTGCATTTGAGCTGGACCTTGATGGTGACTTCGTCGTCGACGGTGTGGCCGGGGGCGCTGTGGCTGACGTGCCAGTCGATGCCGTAGTCGGGGAAGGGCTGGGCCAGGGAGCAGCCGGCCGCCGCGGCGACCGCGTGCAGATAGCCGACCTGGAGCGTCTCCATGCAGGCGGTGGTGGCGAGTGCGCCGCGCGTGGGGTCGGGCGGTCCTGGCCGGTCGCGCCTTCCATTCGCGGGGGCCGGCCCGCCCCGTTCGGGCCGCGGGAACGCCATGTCCGAATCCCTCCGGGCGTCGTCGGACCCTTCGGTCCGTACATCTGTGTTGTCTCCTTTGCAACTCCACTGCAAACAAGGGCGGTTCGCGTGACGGATTCCCCGGGTATCACCTCGCGGGGAGGGCGAAAACACGCCATTCGGCAGACAAGCGCGAGGAGTTGGGCACATGTGCTGGTTCGAGGGACCACTCGCCGCTTTCGACACCGAGACCACGGGAGTCGATGTCGAGCACGACCGGATCGTCTCGGCCGCGGTGGTGGTGCAGCCGTCGGAGGGGGCGGAGCCGTCGGTCACCCGCTGGCTGGTGGATCCGGGGGTCCCGGTTCCGCCGGGGGCGACGGCCATACACGGCTTGACGGACGAGCACCTCCAGCGGAACGGGCGCTGGCCGGCGCCCGTGATGGAGGAGGTGGCGCGGTCGCTGGCCGAGCAGACGGCGCACGGCATACCCCTGGTGGTGATGAACGCGCCGTTCGATCTGACGCTGCTGGACCGGGAGTTGCGGCGGCACCGCGCCTCGGCGCTGGCGGCGTATCTCGGGTCGGCGGCGCTGTGCGTGCTGGATCCGTGGGTGCTGGACAAGCACCTGGACCGCTATCGCAAGGGCCGCCGCACGCTGACGGATCTTTGTGCGCAGTACGGGGTCGAGCTGACGGGTGCGCATGACGCGGCCGCGGACGCGCTGGCGTCGCTGGAGGTCGTGCGGGCGGTGGGCCGGCGTTTCGCGGCGCGGCTGGAGCGGCTGACGCCGGTGGAGCTGCACGCGCGGCAGGCGGTGTGGCACGCGGCGCAGGCGCGGGGGCTCCAGGCGTGGTTCGCCCGCAATGGTTCGCAGGAGGCGTGCGATCCGGCGTGGCCGCTGCGGCCGGCTCTGCCCGCGGCGGCGTGAGGGCGGCGGGGGGTGCGGCTCGCGGAAGACGTGCTACTGCCGGTCAACGCACAAGGCCGCCACGTCGGTTGACGTGACGGCCTTCTCGGGGTGGGCGATACTGGGTTCGAACCAGTGACCTCTTCGGTGTGAACGAAGCGCTCTCCCACTGAGCTAATCGCCCGAGTGGCTCTCGGGGTCTCCCCCGGGAACGCACTGAACAATACAGGCCGTGGCGGCCCTTCATCAAATTCGGTCGCCTCCGGCCTCCAGGCGGGCCCTGAGACCCCGCCGTCCGCCGCGCATCATCCAGGCGTGATTGGCGACGAAGAGCGGCCGCGCGGGGATCGCGAGGCGCCTCATCAGGGGTTTGCGCACCTCGACGTCCTGCTCGAAGCGGGCCTGGCTGCCGGTGCGCCCGTACGGCAGGACGGTCCAGCGCGCCCAGCCCTCCAGGTCGCCGGTCATGGCGAGCTCCAGGGTGCGGGCGACGGGGTCGCGGCGGCCGCCGTGGACGGCGAAGGCCAGCTCGTACGGGAGGAAGGAGCGGACCCGGAGGGTGCCCGCGTCGGTGCCGGTGCGCCTGACCTCCCGCACCTGGGGCCACCAGGAGGGGTAGTCCTCCGGGATCTCCAGGCAGGCGTAGAGGGTCTCGGGCGGGACGGCGAAGGCCCAAGCGGCGTGGAAGCGGTACCGGTTCGGGTCGACCAGTGCCGGCGGGAGGGGCATGGGCCCAGGACACAACAAAAAACCGAGGGTCCGCAAGGGGTGAAACCTTGCGGACCCTCGGTCCTGTGTGGGCGATACTGGGATCGAACCAGTGACCTCTTCGGTGTGAACGAAGCGCTCTCCCGCTGAGCTAATCGCCCGGGCGCACCGCAAACATTACCGCATGTCAGACGGTGTTCGGAACCGGCTCGGGGGGCGGCTCAGCGGTGGGCGTTCCACGGCATGGTCATGCCGTACTGCGACAGGTAGACGCCGACGAGCACGGCGACGATCAGCAGTCCGGTGACGGTGAGCGCGATGTTGCGGCGGCGGACCGCGGGGTCGAGGGCGCGCCGTGCCGCTTCGGTGACCTTGCGCCTGGTCCAGCGGAGCACGAGCTGCGCCCAGACGAACTCGGTCGCCCAGATCGCCATGCCCGCGAAGATCACCAGCCAGCCGGGGCCGGGCAGGGGCAGCATGATGACGCCGGCCACGACCACGGCGAGGCCGACCACGAAGACCCCGGCCTGCCAGCTGATGTGCAGGGCGCGGGAGCGCTTGACGAAGTGCGGGGCCCGGGAGCCGAGGGCCGGTGGCTCCGCCGTGGTCCGCTCCCCGTGCGCGGGCGCCTCGGTCCGGCCGCCGGCCGCCGTCGCGCGGGGCCGCCGCTCGTCACTCTCCGCATTCATACGCCCCAACGTACCGGACCGAACCGGAACTCACCGGAATGGCGGTATTCGCCGGGGAACGGCTCCGCCGTACGAGGTATCCGAACAGTCTCAAAACGGTCAGAGGGGTTTACAACGGCACCGTAGGTGGCATGTCGATTTCGCCGACGTGCGAATCCCCGAGCGCACACTGAGCGAAAGGCCCTGGCGCTTATGAACACCACGGTCAGCTGCGAGCTGCACCTGCGCCTCGTCGTGTCGAGCGAATCCTCACTGCCTGTACCCGCAGGCCTGCGGTACGACACGGCCGATCCGTATGCAGTGCACGCCACCTTCCACACCGGAGCCGAGGAGACGGTCGAGTGGGTCTTCGCCAGAGATCTGCTCGCCGAGGGGCTGCACCGGCCCACCGGCACCGGAGACGTCCGTGTCTGGCCGTCCCGCAGCCACGGTCAGGGCGTCGTCTGCATCGCCCTGAGCTCGCCCGAGGGCGAGGCCCTGCTGGAGGCCCCGGCCCGGGCCCTGGAGTCGTTCCTGAAGCGGACCGACGCCGCGGTGCCGCCGGGCACCGAGCACCGTCACTTCGACCTGGATACGGAGCTCTCGCACATCCTGGCCGAGAGCTGAGCCCGGGCCGGGGCTGACACCGGCGCGCCCGCCCACTCGGGGGGTCGGGTGCGCACCACCTCGCACAGTGCGGGCCGTACGGCGCCGTCACCGCGGATCCACCGCGGGCGACGGCGCCGTCGCGTTGTGGAGCCGCTAGAGTCGGTGCTCCCGATCGAACAAATGCCGCCCCAACCCCCGTCGGCCAGGGAGCGAACGAACCGTGCTGATCAACCACGACACCCGGTGCGCGCTCGACGCCGTGGTCGACCTCGTGAACACCTCGACCGCGGGGCCCGGGGGCGGGCCGCCGGACGGTCTCGCCGATCCGGCCGCGCTGCGGCAGTTCGTCGAGCGCCACGACATCAGCGGTGTCGGCGCTCTCGGGGAGCGGGATCTCGTGGCCGTACGGGCGGTGCGGGACCGGTTCGCGCGGGCCTTCGCGGCCGGGGAGACGGCGGCGCTCGCGGAGCTGCTGAACGCCATGGTGGCCGAGGCCGGGACGACGCCCCGGCTGACGGATCACGACGGCTACGACTGGCATGTGCACTACTTCGCGCCGGGGGCGTCCCTCGCCGAGCACCTCGCCGCGGACGGCGGGATGGCGCTGGCCTTCCTCGTGGTGGCGGGCGAGCGGGAGCGGCTGCGGCGCTGCGAGGCGCCGGACTGCGGGCGCGCCTTCGTGGACCTCTCCCGCAACCGCTCGCGCCGCTACTGCGACGGGCGCACGTGCGGGAACCGGCTCCACGTCGCCGCGTACCGGGCCCGGCGCAAGGAGGCCACGGGCTGAGGGAGCGCCCCTTCGGCAAGGGCGGCCGGCAGCCGGGAAAACGCGCCGGAATACGGATGCCGGAAATCGCGTGGAGAAATTCGGGAAAGGCGCGGGGGCGGCCCGGGATTCGGTCGCCCGGAGCATCCGTGACTGACGGGGCGACAAGCGGGCGGCCGTCGGGGCGGGTTCGCTAAATTCCGTGCTTTTTCAGAATGGCCTCGATATCCGAGAAGTCCTCGGCTCCGCCGGCCTTCTTACCCTTGGCCTGAGGTCGGGTCGCGGTGCGTGCCGGATCCAGTGACGGAGCGGAGGCGCCGGGGGCCAGTGCCTCGCGGCTCGCGGCGGCGGCCGCGACCTTGCGCTCCTTGCGGCCGGCCTTGCCGCCCTCGGCTCCGCGCCGCTCCACCGCTCTGGTGATCATGAAGAGGACGGCCGAGAGCGCCAGCACGCCGAAGCCCAGCCAGACCCCGGGGTCGAAGACCAGGCCGGTGACCCATCGGAGGATCCCCGTCATGGCCAGGCCGACCGGGACGAGGGCGTACGCGGCTATTCGGGCCGCGGCGAGGAAGCGCTTGCGGTAGGCCGTCAGCACCGCGATGCCCAGGCCGGCCGCGGACACCGCCGTGGCACAGATCGTCGAGGCGAGCATCCTGCTCCTCCTGCTTCTCGTGCTGCGCGGGGGCTCCCCGGGCGGGGTGCCTCCTTCCATCCTGCACCGCGCCGCGCCGCACTGGCCACGATCGGCCGGGGGCCCGGGGAGATCTGGGGGTCATCTCGGGGGCGCGCTCCTCCCCAGGGCTGACGCGCCCCCGGGGCGCCGGGGCTGGGAGACTGACCCCATGAGCGACACCAACACCGGCACCACCGCGCGTGCCACCCTCGACGTCTGGTGCGAGTTGCAGTGCCCGGACTGCCGGACGGCCCTCACCGACCTGCGCGCCCTGCGCGATCACTACGGCGACCGGCTGGACATCCGGCTGCGGCACTTCCCGCTGGAGAAGCACAAGCATTCCTACGCCGCCGCGCAGGCCGCCGAGGAGGCCGCCGAGCAGGGCAAGGCGTGGCCGTACGTCGAGGCGGTGCTGGCCCGTGTGGAGGAGCTGGCCGCCCGGGGCGAGGAGCTGCTCGTCGAGGTGGCCGGTGAGCTGGGGCTGGACGCCGACGAGGTGGACACGGCGCTGATCGACGGCCGCCATCTGCTGATCGTCGACGCGGACCAGGCGGAGGGGAAGGCGATCGGGGTCAAGGGCACTCCGACGTATGTGATCGGCGGGGAGCTGCTGGACGGTTCCAAGGACCAGACCGGTCTGCGGTCCCGCGTCGAGGCGATCGCGGACCGGCTGCTGGCGGGCTGAGATCCCGTTCCCCTCCCCCGGGCCGCCGCGACCGGCTACAGCAGTGGTTTGTAGAGGTGGTACTCCGTCGGCCGGTAGCCCAGGGACTCGTACAGGCGCAGGGCGGGTGTGTTGCCCGCGAAGACGTTGAGCCCGATCTGCGTGGCACCGGCGGCCAGCGACTCCGCCTCGGCGAGCAGCATCAGGGAGCGGCCGTGGCCGTGGCCGCGGTGCTCCTCGGCGACCTCGACGTCGTAGACGTAGGCGCCGGGCTCGTCGGGGCCGCGGTCGCGCAGGGCCACCCAGAGGGTGCCCACGGCGGTGCCGTGGTGAGTGAGGACCTTCAGCAGCGCGTGGGTGGTGGCCAGGCCGTCGGGGAGCGCGCTGCGGTGGTCGGCCGCGGCCTTGGCGTGCGCCTC
The DNA here is from genome assembly GCF_003391135.1 of Streptoverticillium olivoreticuli subsp. olivoreticuli. Classification (GTDB taxonomy): domain Bacteria; phylum Actinomycetota; class Actinomycetes; order Streptomycetales; family Streptomycetaceae; genus Streptomyces; species Streptomyces blastmyceticus. The sequence goes on from NZ_CP031455.1 coordinate 2,576,705, forward strand.
GTCGGCGGGCACGCCCCGGTCGATCCAGCTCCTGGCGTAGTCGGCCCGCGCGTGCTCGTCCCAGGCGGTGTACTCGTCCTCGGTCATGGGCCGCCCCTCGGTGCCCTCGGGCAGCCGGGGGGCGGTGGTGAGCGGTTTGGCCATGTTGCGGTTGCGTTCGACGTAGCCGAGCGCGCCCGCGAGTCCCAGGGCGACCTCCGCCTGCGCGTCCACGGAGAGCTCGACGCGGCCGCATCCCCAGCCGCGCAGCACCTCCTCGGCGGCGAGCGCGGCGACGGTGCCGCGGCCCCGGTGGCGGTCCCGCTCGTCGATCCCCAGCCGGACGATCCGGCCGACCTCGGGGCCGAACCGGTCGTCGGTGGCCAGGTCGATCCGGCCGACAGGTCTGCTGTTGACGCAGACCTCGTACGAGCGGGACCGGCCGCCGGCGGCGGTGCGCTGTTCGGGTGCGGTGGGGCGCAGGGTGGTGGTCACGGAAGTTTTCTACCTGCCGCGCGCCCGTACGTCACGGGCTTTACGGATCGATGTCCGCGGCCGACCGCTCCTCGAAGATCCGCGCGGCCTTGGCGGTCACGGGGCCCGGGGCGGCGGGCAGTTGGCGTCCGTCGACGGCGCGCACGGCCTGGACGTCGCGCAGGGTGGAGGTCAGGAAGATCTCTTCGGCGCGGTCCAGGACGTCTGCGGGCAGGGTGGTCTCGTGGGCGCCGGTCCACTCGACGACGAGGGCGCGGGTGATCCCGGCGAGGCAGCCGGAGGCGAGGGGCGGGGTGTGGAGTTCCCCGTCGAGGACGACGAAGACGTTGGATCCGGTGCCCTCGCAGAGCTCGTCGGCGGTGTTGGCGAAGAGGGCCTCGGTCGCGCCGTGTTCCCGGGCGCGGGCGAGGGCGACGACGTTCTCGGCGTACGAGGTGGACTTGAGCCCGGCGAGCGCGCCGCGTTCGTTGCGGGTCCAGGGGACGGTGACGGCGGTGGTGGTGTCGGGCCGCCGGGTGGTCGGGCCGAGGGCGACGACGAGGGTGGGGGCGGTGGCCTCGCGGTCGGAGCCTAGGGGGGCGAGGCCGCCGGTGTAGGTGATCCGGAGCCTGCCGAGCGGCATGGGGTTGGCGTCGAGGACCGCCGCGCAGGCCCGGCGGACCTCGTCGAGGTCGGGTTCGGGCAGGCCGAGGCCGCGGGCGGAGGCGGCCAGCCTGGTGAGGTGGCGGGTCAGGGCGAAGGGGCGGCCGTGGACGGCCTTGAGCGTCTCGAAGACGCCGTCGCCGACCGTCAGCCCGTGGTCGAAGACCGAGACACGGGCGCCGTCCTCGTCGTGCAGGGAGCCGTTGAGCCAGATCGTCACCGTTTCGTCCCTCCGAGCGGCTGGTGTGTGCCCGACGCTATCGCGAGCAGCCGGGACGCCTTGAGTTCCGTCTCGGCCCACTCCCGCTCGGGGTCCGACCCCCAGGTGATCCCGGCGCCGGTGCCGAAGCGCAGGGTGGGGCGGGTGGTGCGGTCGATCCAGAAGGTGCGGATGCCCACGGCGAGTTCGCCGGTGCCGCGGTCGGCGTCGACCCAGCCGACGCCGCCGCAGTAGGGGCCGCGGGGCGCGGTCTCCAGGGACCGGATGACGTCCATGGCGCTGGCCTTGGGGGCGCCGGTGACCGAGCCGGGCGGGAAGGTACCCGCGAAGAGCTCCGCCCATCCGGCGCCGTCGGCGAGGGTGCCGCGGACGGTGGAGACGAGGTGGACGAGGCCGGGGTGGGGTTCGACCGCGCAGAGTGCGGGGACGGTCACGGAGCCGGTGGCGCAGACACGCCCGAGGTCGTTGCGGACGAGGTCCACGATCATGACGTTCTCGGCGTGGTCCTTCTCCAGGAGGTCCGCCGCGGTGCGGCCGGTGCCCTTGATCGGCCCGGATTCGACGGTGCGGCCGGTGCGGCGCAGATAGAGCTCCGGGGAGGCGGTCGCGACCTCCACGCCGTGGGCGGGCAGGCGGACGGTGCCCGCGTAGGGGGCGGGGTTGCCGTGGGCGAGGAGCGCGGTCAGGGCGTCGATGTCTGCGGGGGCGCCGTCGGCGGTGTCCGGCAGGGCCGCGCTCAGGACGCGGCAGAGGTTGGCCTGGTAGACCTCGCCGGCCGCGATGTGCTCGCGTATGCGGCGCACGCCCGCGACGTAGGCGGCCCGGTCCAGGGAGGACGTCCAGTCCTCGCGCGCGGGGCCGCGCCAGCGGCCGGGGGCCGCCGTGGGGGCGGGAGCGGGCCGTACGTCCCCGAAGCGGGCGCACAGCAGGCCTCCCTCGAAGTCCGCGACCACCGCCCACCAGCCCGTGGAGTCCAGGGCTGCCGGATCGCGGGTGACATCGCGGAGATCGGTGGCGAGGAGGCCGCCGAAGCGGGCCATCGGGAGGGACATCGGAGGGGAGCGGTGCACGTCAACGAGTCTATGGCGGGGCCGCGCCGGGCGGCCGGGACGGACAATCAGCGCAGCACGCTGGGGAAACGGAATTTGAGCTGGCGCTGGAATCCGCTAGAGTTCAACACGTCGCCGGGACGCGGAAGCGAACCGGACAGACACTGCGGACGTAGCTCAGTTGGTAGAGCACCACCTTGCCAAGGTGGATGTCGCGAGTTCGAGTCTCGTCGTCCGCTCGCAGTCTGGGGGATCTTCCCGAACCCCCGCACTCCTGGTGGAGTGGCCGAGAGGCGAGGCAACGGCCTGCAAAGCCGTCTACACGGGTTCAAATCCCGTCTCCACCTCCAAGGACGATTAGCTCAGCGGGAGAGCGCTTCCCTGACACGGAAGAGGTCACTGGTTCAATCCCAGTATCGTCCACCAAGGTCCGCACGGACCTTCCCGCGCGATTAGCTCAGCGGGAGAGCGCTTCCCTGACACGGAAGAGGTCACTGGTTCAATCCCAGTATCGCGCACGCAGCAACATCCCGGACGATTAGCTCAGCGGGAGAGCGCTTCCCTGACACGGAAGAGGTCACTGGTTCAATCCCAGTATCGTCCACCGAGATCCGCACGGATCTCCCCGCGCGATTAGCTCAGCGGGAGAGCGCTTCCCTGACACGGAAGAGGTCACTGGTTCAATCCCAGTATCGCGCACATGGATCGGCCGGAGGCCGGGGCTTCGAGCTCCGGCCTCCGGCCGTTTTCCGTGCTGGTATTCAGCCGTGCCGGGACGCGCGACGGGCCGGGCACCTCCCCAGGTGCCCGGCCCGTCGTGCCGTCCGCCGTACCCCCGTCCCCACGGGGTTGATCAGCCGGTCCTGTCCCCGGCCCGGGCCGCTCTCCCGGGCCCGGGGCGCCTCAGCGCCCCAGCATTCCGGCCACGGACGACGCTTGGACGACGACGGCGTCCCAGCCGCCGAAGAGCACGGCGAGGAAACCCGCGAGGGGCAGCACCATGGCCGCCGCGACGAGGGGGTGGCGGGTGCCGGACGGGCGGGGGCCGAAGGCGTCGACGGCCCGCTGGGCGTGTGCCCGGATGACCGAACGTCCCGCGGATTGCGCCATGGTCCTCTCCCGCCGTGCGATCCCGTCCCGCCGTTCACGCTTGCCGTGATCGACGAGCGGCGGGCGCTGACCTCGGGGGACGAGTGCGTCACCCGCCGCTCTTCCTCAAACACTAGGCGCGGGGTCCCGCGGGGGCGTCATGCCCTCGTACCGATTGCCGGGCCTCCCCGAGGATGACCGCGCGCCGGGCGGCTACTCCTCTGGTTGGAGACGGACGGGCCGGGTCCCCGGGTCTTCCCTGAGGGGGTGCCCGGGGCCCGTACGCCTGCCGGGGGCGTGACTTCGCTCACTTCGGGCGGGCCGCGCCGCCGGGTGATCTTCATCTTTTCCACTCCCCCGCCCGTGCCCGCTCCGCACGCCCCGGCCGGGTCCGCCATGCCCGCCGCGGCGTCGCCCCGCAGGCCGGCGGGCCGCCCAATCCCCCTTCTCCGGCTGCGGCTTGGGTGATCATGGCCGGCCCGGCCGTACGCAACCCGCTCCCCGGGCCCGGGCGTCGGGGATCCCACGGGGCTCCGGCAAACCGGTCGCCGACGCATGCGCGGCCTATCAGCGCGGCCGCCCGGCAATCCGTAAGCTGGGCACGTCAGACGGACCGGGCAGCGGGGATGAAGATGGCGATGATGCGGCTCCGGCGCGAGGACCCGCGTGTCGTCGGCTCGTTCCGGCTTCACCGCCGGCTGGGCGCAGGCGGCATGGGCGTGGTGTACCTCGGCTCCGACCGGCGCGGACAGCGGGTGGCGCTCAAGGTGATCAGGCCGGACCTGGCCGAGGACCAGGAGTTCCGGTCGCGGTTCGCGCGTGAGGTGCAGGCGGCCCGGCGGATCCGCGGCGGGTGCACGGCGCGGCTGGTGGCCGCCGATCTGGACGCGGACCGCCCGTGGTTCGCCACGCAGTACGTACCGGGGCCCTCCCTGCACGACAAGGTGAACGAGGAGGGGCCGCTGTCGGCGGCTCAGACCGCGTCCATCGGGGCGGCGTTGGCCGAAGGTCTGCTGGCCGTGCACGACGCGGGGGTGGTGCACCGCGACCTGAAGCCGTCGAACATCCTGCTGTCGCCCAAGGGCCCCCGCATCATCGACTTCGGCATCGCCTGGGCGACCGGGGCGAGCACGCTGACGCACGTCGGCACGGCGGTCGGCTCGCCGGGCTTCCTGGCGCCCGAGCAGGTGCGCGGTGCCGCCGTGACGCCCGCGACGGACGTCTTCGCGCTGGGCGCGACCCTCGCGTACGCCTCCACGGCGGACTCCCCGTTCGGCCAGGGCAGTTCGGAGGTCATGCTCTACCGCGTCGTGCACGAGGAGCCGCAGCTCATGGCCGTGCCGGACGCGTTGGCGCCGCTGGTGCACGCGTGTCTGGCCAAGGATCCCGAGGAGCGGCCGAGCACGCTCCAGCTGTCGTTGCGGCTGAAGGAGATCGCGGCGCGCGAGGCGCACGGGCTGCCGGACGGCAGACACCCGGCGGCGCGCCGGGAGCCCGAGCGGCCGGCGGGCCGGCGGGCCGCGGAGTACGCGGAGCAGCGCACCGAGCGGCGTGCGGTCCAGGCGCACACCCCGCGCCCGCAGCCGCCGCGCCAGTCGGGCCCGGCCCGGCCCGCGGTGCCGCGTCCGGCGCGGCCCGGCGGGGCGCACGGCGGGGCTCGTCCCGGTGTGCGGACGGGCTCCGGCGCCCGGCGGCCGGGGCCGGACCGGCGGCTGCTGCGGCAGCGCCTGACGGTCTTCGTCGTGGTGACGCTGCTGGTCGCGCTGGGCATCGCGGTGGCGCAGGGCTGTCAGGGCCCGGCGCACAGCATGGGCGGGCTCCCCCGGGTGCCCGTGGCGTCGCAGGGCCCGGCGGCGGCCGGTGACACGCCGTCGGCCCCGGACGGTTCCTGACGTCACGTCGGGGGCCGCGGGGCGTCAGCTCTCCGGGCGGCCCGTCGTCACGGCGTAGAACGCCACGGCCGCGGCCGCTCCGACGTTGAGGGAGTCGATGCCGTGGGCCATGGGGATACGGACCCACTCGTCGGCGGCGCGCAGGGCGCGGGCGGACAGTCCGTCGCCTTCCGCGCCGAGCATGAGCGCCACCCGGTCGAGCCGGTGCGGGGCGGCGGTGTCCATGGAGACGGCCTTCTCGGCCGGGGTCAGGGCCAGGACCCGGAACCCGGCGGCCCGGACGGTGTCCAGGTCCTGGGGCCAGGTCTCCAGGCGGGCGTAGGGCACGGAGAAGACGGCGCCCATGGACACCTTCACGGAGCGCCGGTAGAGCGGGTCGGCGCAGTCCGGGGAGAGCAGGACGGCGTCCATGCCGAGGGCGGCCGCACTTCTGAAGATCGCACCGATGTTGGTGTGGTCCACCAGGCTTTCGAGGATGGCGACACGCCGGGCGTCCCGCAGCAGTTCACCGGCGTCCGGGAGCGGTTTGCGCGCCATGGAGGCGAGGGCGCCGCGGTGGACGTGGTAGCCGGTGACCCGCTCGGCGAGCTCGGGGGTGACGGTGTAGACGGGGGCGTCGCTCCCGTCGATGACGTCGCGCATGACGTCGACCCACTTGGCCGTGAGCAGCATGGACCGCATCGCGTACCCGGCCTGCCCGGCCCGCCTGATGACCTTCTCGCCCTCGGCGATGAAGAGTCCTTCGGCGGGCTCGCGCCTGCGCCGCAGCTCGACGTCGGTGAGGCCGGTGTAGTCGTGCAGCCTGGGGTCGTCGGGGTCGTCGATGGTGATGAGCTCGGCCATGCTGTGTCCTGGTCCTCGTTGGTGCGGGTCAGCCGCGGGGCTGCGGGCCGACCGTCACGACGTCGCCGATCACGATGACGGCCGGGGGGCGTATGCCCTCCGCCCTGACCCGCTCCCCCGCGGTGGCGAGGGTCGCGTCGATGCGGCGCTGGGCGGCGGTCGTCCCTTCCTGGACCACCGCGACGGGGGTGTCGGCGGGGCGGCCGTGGTGGATGAGGGTGGCGGCGATCGCGCCGATGTTCTCCACCGACATCAGCAGCACGAGCGTGCCGCGCAGCTTGGCGAGGGCGGCCCAGTCGACGAGGGAGCGCGCGTCGTCGGGGGCGACGTGCCCGCTGACGACGGTGAACTCGTGGGCCACGCCCCGGTGGGTGACCGGGATCCCCGCGGCGGCGGGCACGCTGATGGTGCTGGAGATGCCGGGTACGACGGTGCAGGGGATGCCCTGCTCGGCCAGCGCCTGGACCTCTTCCATGCCGCGGCCGAAGACGAAGGGGTCGCCGCCCTTCAGCCGGACCACGGTCTTCCCGGCGCGGGCGTGCTCGACGAGGGCGTTGTTGATGGCCTCCTGGGCCATGAACCGGCCGTACGGGATCTTCGCCGCGTCGATCACCTCGACGTGCGGCGGGAGTTCGTCGAGGAGGTCGCGGGGGCCGAGGCGGTCGGCGATGACCACGTCCGCCTCCGCGAGCAGCCTGCGGCCGCGCACGGTGATCAGGTCGGGGTCGCCGGGCCCGCCGCCGACGAGGGCGACGCTGCCGGGGCCGGTGCCGCGGTAGCGCGGGGCGGCGAGGGAGCCGTCGCGCAGGCCCTCCACGACGGCGTCGCGCACGGCGGCGGAGCGGCGCGGGTCCTGGCCGGTGAGCACGGCGACGGTGACGCCCTCGCTGCGGCCGGTGGCCGGGGTCCAGGCGGTGGCCGCGGCGGCGTCGTCGCTGCGCACGGCCCACACCCGGCGGGCCTCCGCCTCGGCGGAGGCCGCCTCGTTGGCGGCCGGGTCGTCGGTGGAGATCAGCGCGTACCAGGCGCCGTCCAGGTCGCCGTCCAGGTAACGGCGGCGCTCCCAGCGGAATTCGCCCGCTTCCGCCATGGCCTCGACGGAGGGGGTGGCGGACGGGGAGATCAGAGTGACGTCCGCGCCGGCGGCGAGCAGCGCGGGCAGTCGGCGCTGGGCGACCTGGCCGCCACCGAGGACAACGACGCGCCGGCCGGAGAGGCGCAGTCCGACGGGGTATGCGCTTTCGCTGCGCGCGGGCTCGGCCATGGCTCCTCCGGAGTGGCTGGTCAGGGTGCTGGTGACACTCTATGGGCTCCCGCACAGGGGCCCGTCCCCTGTCCGGGTTCCGGGGGTTGCGCCCCGTCAGGGGCGCGGGGAACTGCGCGACCGGCCACGGACGACCCGCGGACGCGATCCGGGCTCACGCCCCACCCCGGTGGGCTCGACCGGCGGGGTGGGGCGGAGTCCCGGAAGGGTCAGCCCTTCTCGGTGACACCCGCGGCATCGAACGTCGCCACCTCGTGCATCGCCCGCGCGGCGCTCTGCACGACCGGCAGGGCCAGCAGCGCGCCCGTGCCCTCGCCGAGGCGGAGGTCGAGGTCGACCAGCGGGCGCAGGCCCAGCTTGGTCAGGGCCGCGACGTGGCCCGGCTCCGCGCTGCGGTGACCGGCGATGCACGCGGCCAGCGCCTCGGGGGCGATCGCCCGCGCCACCAGCGCGGCCGCCCCGGCGCTCACGCCGTCCAGGATCACGGGCGTGCGCAGCGACGCGCCGCCCAGGATCAGGCCGACGAGCGCGGCGTGCTCCAGGCCGCCGACCGCGGCGAGGACGCCGATCGGGTCCTTCGGGTCCGGCTGGTGGAGTTCGAGCGCGCGCCGGACGACGTCGACCTTGCGGGCGTGCATCTCGTCGTTGATGCCCGTGCCGCGGCCGGTGATCTCGGCGGGGTCCGCCTCGGTGTAGACGGCGATGAGGGCGGCCGACACGGTGGTGTTGGCGATGCCCATCTCGCCGGTCAGCAGCGCCTTGTTGCCCGCCGCGACGAGGTCGCGGGCCGTCTCGATGCCCACCTCGATCGCGCGCAGCGCCTCTTCGCGGGACATCGCGGCGCCGGTCGTGAAGTCGCTCGTGCCGGGCCGGATCTTGCGCGGGAGGAGACCGGGGGTGCTGGGCAGGTCGCCCGCGACGCCGACGTCCACGACGCAGACCTCGGCGCCGACCTGGTTGGCGAAGGCGTTGCACACGGCGCCGCCGCCCAGGAAGTTGGCGACCATCTGCGAGGTGACCTCCTGCGGCCACGCCGTGACGCCCTGGGCGTGCACGCCGTGGTCGCCCGCGAAGATCGCCACGGCGGCGGGCTCCGGGATCGGCGGCGGGCACTTGCGGGACAGTCCGCACAGCTGCGCGGAGATGATCTCCAGCATGCCGAGCGCGCCGGACGGCTTGGTCATCCGCTTCTGGCGCTCCCACGCCTCGCCGAGCGCCTTGGCGTCCAGCGGCCGGATGCCGCGCAGGGTCTCCGAGAGGAGGTCGTGCGGGTCCTCGCCGGGCAGCGCGCGCCGCCCGTACGTCTCCTCGTGCACGACCCACGACAGGGGGCGCCGCTTGGCCCAGCCCGCCTGCATCAGCTCGGGCTCGTCGGGGAACTCGTCGACGTACCCGACGCAGAGGTAGGCGACGACCTCCAGGTGCTCGGGCAGCCCGAGTTCGCGCACCATCTCCCGCTCGTCGAAGAAGCTGACCCAGCCGACGCCGAGCCCTTCGGCGCGCGCGGCGAGCCAGAGATTCTCGACGGCGAGCGCGGAGGAGTACGGGGCCATCTGCGGCTGGGTGTGCCGGCCGAGGGTGTGGCGGCCGCCGCGGGTGGGGTCGGCGGTGACGACGATGTTGACGGGCGTGTCGAGGATCGCCTCGATCTTCAGTTCCTTGAACTGCTTGGCCCGCGCCTTGGGGAGGGACTTGGCGTACGCGTCGCGCTGACGCGCCGCCAGCTCGTGCATCGCCTGCCGGGTCTCGGCGGAGCGGATGACGACGAAGTCCCAGGGCTGGGAGTGCCCGACGCTCGGCGCGGTGTGCGCGGCCTCCAGGACGCGCAGCAGCACCTCGTGCGGGATGGGGTCGGTGCGGAAGCCCTTGCGGATGTCGCGCCGTTCCCGCATCACGCGGTGGACGGCGGCGCGCTCCGCGTCGCCGTAGCCGACGGCCGCGGGGCCGGCCGGCTCCTCGTACACCACCTCCGGTGCCTCCTCGGGCGTGGGAGCGGACTGCACGGGCCCGGGGGCCGGGTCCGGCTCCGCGGTGGCCTCGGCGGCGACGGCGGTGCGCGGCGCGGGGACGGCCACGGGCTCGGCGGCGGGGACCGGCTCCTGCTGCGGGGCGGGGATGTGCGCGGCGGCGGGTGCCGCCTGCTCCTCCTGCTGCGCGGGTACGGGCTCCACGGCGTCGGGCGCGGTCGCCTCGGCCGGTACGGGCCGCGGCTCGGCGTGCACGACCGCGGTGTCCTGTGCGGGGGCGGCGGTCTGCCGAACCATCGTGTCCTGCGGCCGGGGTACGAGGTGCACGTCCTCGGAGACCTGCTCCTGCGGTGCGGCCTCCTGCTCGACGACCGGTGCCTGCGGCGCGACGGCCTCGACGGCTGCGACGGGCGCGGGGGCCTGCGGCTGCCGGGCGGCCTCGGGGGCCGGTGCGGCCTGCGGCTCGGGGGCAACAGCCGTGACGGGAGCGGCCGGTACGGGCTCGGCGGCCTCGGCGACCGGGGCCGGGACCTGCTCGGGAGCGGCGGCGGCCGGGGCCGCCGGCGCCTCCTCGGAAAGCGGCACGGCGACGGGAACCGGCTGTCCGGAACCGGCGTCTACAGATGCGGGCGCCTCCACCACGGCCGGCGCGGGCTGCGGCGCCTCGGCGGCCACCGGTGCCGGGACCTGCTCTGCGGCCGCTTCGGTGACGCCGCCGGTTCCGGCGGCTTCGTCCTCGACGGCATTGTTCATGGCGACAGCGGGAGCCTCGGTGACAGCAGTGCCCTCGACGGCGACCGGAGCCTGCTGCGCGCTGTCGACGGCCGGTGCCACGGCCACGGGGACCTGCTCACCGGAACCGGCGTCCGCGTACACCGGGGCGGCCCCGGCGGGCGCGGCCTCCTGCGGTACGGGCGCGGGCCGGTCGCTCTCCTGGACCTGGACGGGCTCCACGGCCGGACCCGTCGGCTCGGGCAGGGGCTCGGGCGCGACGTGCGCGTCGGCGGGCGCGGCCCGGGGTGCCTCGGAGGATACGGGCGCGGCCTCCGCGACAGCGGTGACGGCGACCTGGGGTGCGGCCTGGTGCACGGGCGCCACCGGCTCGGCCACGACGGGCTCGGCCGCGACCGGCGGAGCCATGACGGCTGACGTCACGTCAACAGGCACCTCGGCAGGTGCGGCGGCGGGCTCGCTCCGTGCCACGGCCGGTGCCACCGGCTGCTGTGTGACGACCGGGTGTTCGGCCGGGATCTGCTCGGCGGCGACGGCCTCCGTGCCCGGCGCGGTCTGTCCGGAACCGTCGGCGACTATCCCGTGGCCCGTGTCGGCCGGGTGTGCGGCGGTGCCCTGCGCGGGCACGAAGGCGACGGCGGGAGCCGCGGGCGCTTCCGCGACCGGCGCGGGAGCCGGCTCCGCCACGGGTTCGGCGACGGGTGCCGGGGCGGGCTCCGCGGCCACGTGCTGCGGCTGCGCGTCCCAGGTGCCCGGCTGCTGCTGCGGCACCTCGCCGAGCCGCGGGGCCTGCTGGACGTCCGCGTCCTCGTGCGGGACGTCGAGGTATTCGGGGCCCTGGCCCGGCGTCACGGGCGGCGCGGGCTGGCGCCCGGGCGCGGGCGCCTGGTGCGGGGCCGCCGGGCCGCGGTCGGCGAGGGAGCGCACGACCCCGCCCGTGGGATCCGGCACGGGCGGGCCCATGTGCAGGGGGCGCCGCGGGGCGGCGGGCGCGGCAGGGGCGGCGGACGCGGGCGGCGTCCGGACGTCGCCGTAGTCGACGGAGCCGGTGTCGCGGCCGCCGGTCTCGTGCGTGCCGCCCTGGACGGCGGGCTGTTCCATCCAGGCGCCCTGGGCGCCCGGCATCAGCAGGAGGTCGTCCTCCTCGGCGCCGTCCGCCTCACCACCGTGGTCCAGGAAGGTGTAGGCGGCCGGGGCGCCGGGATCGGCAGGGGCCACGGCATCCGCGGGGAACGAGGGGCCGGGAAGCTCGCCTGCGTTCTCCGGCTGTCCCTCGCCCGGGAACTGGCCGGTGTCGGTCATGCGTACCCCTCGCCCATCGGTAGTGCTCCTTCCAACCGCTCACGCCCATAGTCAAGAACGAGCGTCCATGCCTCGCGGCACGTTGCATGTCGCCCGCCCCTACCTTGCCGTGCTCCCGCCAAAAGGAGGGAACGTTCGGGACATTGACGACTGTGGTGTCGGACACCGAGGGGCGGTACAACGATCCGCAACCCTACCCTCCGCCCGGCGCGCCGGGCTCACAGGTGGGTGTGGCGACCACTCAGGAGGAAGGCCACGGCGCGCTCGCGCTCGGTCCACGCGCCGGTGTCGAGCTCCACCGCCTGGAGCAGCGCGCACTCCACGGCGTAGCCGCCCTCGGCGAGCGCCCGGCCGATGGCCTCGGCCTCGTCGCGGGTCGCGGCGTGGGCGACGATCCGCTCGGGCCGGCGCGCGGCGCACGCGGCGACGACGGGCGCTCCCCCGCCGCCGACGCGGACGACGTCGGGTTCGGGGAGGTCCTCCAGGACCTGGGGGGCGGTGCCGTGGACGACCTGGAGCTGTACGCCGTAGCGGCGGGCGGCGGCGGTGGTGCGGGCGCAGGCGTCGGCGTCGCGGTCGACGGCGATGACGGCGGCGCCGAACCGGGCGGCCTCGACGGAGGCCGCTCCGCTCGCGGACCCGATGTCCCAGACGAGGTCGCCCACGCGGGGCCCCAGCCGGGCCAGTTGGGCGGCGCGCAGTTCGGCGGACTCGCCTTCGCCGAGACCGGCGCCGTAGGCGTCGGAGGGCAGGGCCCAGCCGCGGACGGCCGGGGGGTAGCCGGGGTCGCGGCCCGCGATCCAGCCGCCGGCGGTGCGCTGCCGGGTGGCTCCCCAGCCCTGGGCCGCGGGCTGGGCGGCACCGGGGCCCGAGCCGCCGATGACGATGACGACGTTGGGGTCGCGCCAGGTGTGGTCGGGGACCTTGTCGGAGGTGAGGACGGTGACCTGTTCGCGGTCGGTGCCCAGTTCCTCGCAGATGACGAAGGTGCGGTGCACGGGCCCGAGGAGGAGGGCGAGTTCGGCGGGGCCCGCGCCGGGCGAGGTGAGGACGGCGACCTTGGTGTGGGCGCGGCAGACGTTGACGGCGCGCCGCAGGTCGCGGCTGTGGGCGACGACGACCTGGGCGTCGTCCCAGGGCATGCCCACGCGGGCGAAGGCGGTGGCGACGGCGGAGACGGCGGGGACGACCTCGACCTCCAGGCCGTGCTGGGGGGCGCGCAGGGCGCGCACGACGCCGAAGAAGCCGGGGTCGCCGTCGGCGAGGACCACGGCGGAGCCGCGGTGTCCGGCGATGCGGCGGGCGGCGAGGTCGACGCTGCCGAGCCTGACGCGTTCGGCGGTGGGCGGGACCTCGGGCAGTGCGAGGTGGTATCCCGCGCCCGCCACCAGGGTGGCGGCGGCCAGGGCCGAGCGGGCCGTGTCCGTCAGCGGTGAGCCGTCCCACCCGATCACCGTGACCCGGTCGGCCATCGTCGTCAGTCTCCTGGGGCTCGTTGTCGCGGGTCGGTAGCCCACACAGGCGTGGGCAGGGTGAGGTTACCCCGGTCGGTCCGGGCCGGAGGGCGCGCGGACGGTCCGGAAGTGGGCGCGTGCGGTCGTACGGGCGGGTGCGCCCGCGGGCGTGCGCCGGTTCAGCGCCAGTCGCGGAAGGCTCCCGCGTAGCCGGGGCCGCTCGCGTGCTGTTCGCGCACCTCGTCGAGGTCCTCGGGGAGCAGGCTCCAGACGATGAGGTCGCTGCGGATCTCCGTCCAGCTGCCGTCGGCCGTGCGGCCGCGGCCTATCCAGGCGTTGCGCAGGACTCCCTCGCTGATGCAGCCGATCTTCTGGGCGACCTGCTGGGAGGCGGTGTTGTCGGCCGCGGTGCGCAGTTCGAGGCGCTCGAACCGCTGGTCGCGGAAGAGCCATTCGGCGACGGCGAGCACGGATTCGCAGGCGTAGCCCTCGCCGCGGGCCCAGGGGGCGACGACATAGCCGATCTCGGCGGAGAGGGTGCGCCAGTCGGTGTGGTGCAGGTGCACGCAGCCCACGAGGCGCTGGGTGAGGAACTCGGTGACCGCAAAGACGATTCCGCGCCCCTGGGTGCGCTCGGCGGGCGCCTGGCGCAGCGCCCAGTCGCGGGCGTCGGCGGTGGTGTAGGGGTGGGGCGCGGAGGTCCAGGCGGTGACGAGCTCGTCGTTCATCATCTCGGCGAGCGCGGGCACGTCCTGGGCGTCGAACGGGCGCAGCACCAGCCGGTCCGTACTGATGGAGATGTCCGGAAAGGTGGATGTCATGTGCTGCTCCAACGCCGGGGAGGGTGGGCTCGGGACGGTCTCGGTCCGGGCTTCGGGTGCACCAGCATGCAGCATGGGTGCGCGGGTGCGCCAAGCGCGACCCCGTACGGCCGCAGGCCCGTGCACGTCGAGGGTGCGCGGGCCTGCGGCCGTACGGGCGGCGGTGGGTGTCCGGTCGCGGGGCCGGGATCAGCCCTTCACGGGCCCGAAGGCGGGCAGGACGGCGCCGTTGCTGAACTTCTGCTCGATGAACTTCTTGACCTCGTCGGAGTTGAGGAGCTTGGCGAGCTTGGCGATGCGCGGGTCGGCCTCGTTGCCCTTCTTCACGGCGAGGAAGTTGGCGTAGGGGTTGCCGTCGGCCTTCTCCAGGGCGATGGAGTCCTTGGCCGGGTTGAGCTTGGCGCCGATGGCGAAGTTGCCGTTGATGACGGCGGCGTCGACGTCGGCCAGGCGCGAGGGGATCTGGTCGGCGGCGAGCTCGGTGAACTTGATGCCCTTCTTGTCCTCGACGTCCGAGAGCTTGGCCTCGGCGCCCACGCCGTCCTTCAGCTTGATGACGCCGTTGTCGGCCAGCAGCTTGAGGGCGCGGCCCTCGTTGGTGGCGTCGTTGGGCACGGCGACGGTGGAGCCGTCGGAGAGGTCGGAGACCTTCTTGACCTTCTTGGAGTAGAGGCCGAGCGGCTCGAGCTCGACGTTGACGACGGGCACGATGTCCGTCTTGTTCTTCTTGTTGAAGTCGTCGAGGTAGGGCTTGTGCTGGAAGAAGTTGGCGTCGACCTCACCGTTCTGGGTGGCGGTGTTGGGGAGGACGTAGTCGCTGAACTCCCGCACCTTGAGGTTGAGCCCGGCCTTCTTCGCGAGGTTGTCGCGCACGAAGTTCAGGATGTCGGCGTGCGGCGTGGGGCTGGCGGCGACGACGAGGGTGGCCTCGGGGTCGGCGTCCTTGCCCTTCTTCTCCGAGCTGCTCGAGGTGTCGGAGGGGGCGCTGCACGCGCTCAGGCCGAGGGTGAAGGCGGCTGCGGCGACGGCAGTGGTGATCTTGATGGTGGTACGCACGAAGAGTGCCTCTTTCTTGATCTCACGAGGTGTTGCCGCCCGGCAAAGGGTCCGGGCTCGTGGAGTTCTGATGGGCCGGGGCCCGTTGCGCTCAGCGGGTCTCGGTGAGCGCCGCGGCCTCGCCCACGGCCGGGTCCGGCGTCTTCGCCGGGGCGGCCTTGCGGGCGGAGGGCAGGAGTCCGCGCAGTCCGACGGAGGCCGTCTGGCGGGCGCCGCGTCCGGCGAGGCGCCGTACGACGAGGTCGCCGGCGAGCTGGACGGCGGTGACGATGACGATGAGCAGCACGATGGTGATGTTCATCAGGCCCGTCTCGTGGCGCTGGAAGCCGTAGGAGATGGCGAGGTTGCCGAGCCCGCCGCCGCCGACGGCGCCGGCCATGGCGGAGTAGCCGATGAGGGCGATCACGGTGGTGGTCAGGCCGGCGACGATCGAGGGCAGTGCCTGCGGGAGCAGCACCTTGCGGACGACGGTCCAGGTGCCGCCGCCCATCGACTGGACGGCTTCGACCAGTCCGTGGTCGACCTCGCGGACGGAGGTCTCCACCAGGCGGGCGAAGAAGGGGATGGCGCCGACGGCGAGGGCGACGACGGCGGCGCTGGGGCCGATGGAGGTGCCGACCACGAAGCGGCTGAAGGGGATCAGCCAGACGAGGAGGATGATGAAGGGCAGGGAGCGGCCGAGGTTGACGACCGCGCCGATGACCTTGTTCACCACGACGTTCTGGAGCAGCGCGCCGCGGTCGGTGAGGACCAGCAGGATGCCGAGCGGCAGGCCGCCGATGATGGCGTAGACCGTGGACCACCACACCATGAAGAGGGTGTCCAGACACGCGTCGCGCAGCAAGGGCTGCATTTCGGACCAGGTCACTTGGCACCTTCCTTGAGGAGCTCGTCGGCGGGCGCCGGTGTCTTCACGGGGGCGACCTCGACCTGGAGGCCCTGTTCCCGCAGGAAGCCGATGGGGACGACGTTCTCCTCGAAGCGGCCGGGGAGCTCGATGCGCATCCGGCCGACCTGCTTGCCGCAGACGGTGTCCATCGCGGCGCCCAGGATCGAGATGTCGACGTTGTAGGTGCGCGACAGCTGGGAGATGACCGGCTGGGTCGCGGCCTCGCCGTGGAAGGTGATGTCGACGACCGTGCGGTCCTCGCCGGAGGGCTCGCCGCCGACGGGGAAGAGCTCGGCCGCCAGCTCGGAGCCGGGGGTGGCGAGCAGTTCGGAGACGGTGCCGGACTCCACGACACGGCCGCCCTTCATGAGGGCCGCGGAGTCGCAGATGGTCTTGACGACCTCCATCTCGTGGGTGATGAGGAGGACGGTCAGGCCGAGCTGCCGGTTGAGGTCGCGCAGCAGCTGGAGGATGGAGCGGGTGGTCTCCGGGTCGAGCGCGGAGGTCGACTCGTCGGAGAGCAGCACCTTGGGGTCGCCGGCCAGGGCGCGGGCGATGCCGACGCGCTGCTTCTGGCCGCCGGAGAGCTGGGCGGGGTAGGCCTTGGCCTTGTCGGCGAGGCCGACGAGGTCGAGGAGTTCGAGTGCCTTGCGGCTGCGTTCCTTGCCGGAGATGCCGAGGATCTCGAGCGGGAGCTCGATGTTGCTCTGGACCGTGCGCGAGGAGAGCAGGTTGAAGTGCTGGAAGACCATGCCGATGCGGCTGCGGGCCTTGCGCAGCTCGGCGCCTGCGCGGGGGCCGCGGCCGGCGAGCGCCGTGAGGTCCTGTCCGGCCACGGTGACCGTGCCGGAGCTGGGGCGCTCCAGGAGGTTGACGCAGCGGATGAGGGTCGACTTGCCGGCGCCGCTCTGGCCCACGACGCCGTACACCTCGCCTTCGCGCACATGGAGGTCGACGCCGTCGAGGGCGGTGACCTCGCGGCCGCGTGAGCGGTAGACCTTTGTCAGGCCCGTAGTGGTGATCACAGGGGTTTCCGTCACTGTCGAGTGCGCGGCGGTGGTGGTGCCGGGCACGGGAATTCATTGCGGAACGCGGCATCGGTGATCCCCGGCGGGCGCGTGGCGCGCGGCTTCGGGGTCCTGGTGACGCGGGGCGGAGCTTCCGGTCCGGTCCTGGGGACACGGGTCGGGCTCCAGGAGTCTCGCTTCGGGGCGCGAGGCACAGAACGGGGGCCCTCAGCGGTCACACATTCGACACATGCAACGAGCACCGGGCGTCATCATCGCCTCGGTCGCAAGGGTGCGGCTGCTCGTCGTGGTCATGCGGGAAAGTAAAACAGAAGCGTGTGCGAGTCGGCCAAGCCTGTCCGAATAGCGGACGCGATTGGCCGAAGCGTGGACATCACCGGCCGATTACAGATGATCTTGAGGTCACCCCCGTGGCCTGCGCGGATGTGACCGGAGGGCGCGTGGGCCGCACGCCGCGCGGGGTCCGGCGACCCGCCGTATGTGGCCAAGACCACGGCGCCCGGCCCGGCGGGCGGGGCCGGGCGCGGGGCCCGGGGTCGCGCGCGGGGCGGTCACGGCGGGCCATTAAAGTCGTCCCATGCTTGTCCAGCCCCCCGCGCACACCCGCGCCGCCCGGCGGCCGCGGTGATCGACGCGCTGACGCTCGCGGTCGGCCTGACCGCCCTCGCGCTGGCCGCCTGGTGCGGCTTCGCCTTCTCGCGCGACCAGTCCACCAAGGACTGGCACTTCATCGGCATGGCCGTGGTGTCCGTCCTGGCCCTCGTCCAGCTCGTCATCGGCGTCGTACGGCTGGCGGGCGGCGACAAGCCCGCGCAGGGCATGGCCATCTTCGTCGCCTATCTGATCGGCTCGGCCGCCGCCGTGCCCGCCGCCGGGTTCATGTCGCTCGTGGAGCGCACGCGCTGGGGCTCGGCGACCGTCGCGGCGGGCGGCGTGATCCTGGCCGTGCTCGAAGTCCGGCTCTACGACATCTGGGGAGGCTGAACCATGACCCGAACCTCCGAGCAGCCCGCCAAGGCCGCCTTCGACCTCGGCCAGGGGCCGGGCCGGCTGCTGGTCTGGCTCTACGGCGTCTTCACCGTCGCGGCGGCCTCCCGCTCGATCGTCCAGATGATCCTGGACTTCGGCAGGGCACCGTTGGCGTACGTGCTGTCGGCGGTGGCCGCGGTGGTCTACGCCTTCATCACCTACTCACTGGTACGCGGCGGGCCCGCGGCCCGCAAGGCGGCGCTGGTGTGCTGCGGGGCGGAACTGGCCGGCGTGCTCGTCGTCGGGACCTGGACCCTGGTCGCGCCGTCGGCCTTCCCCGACGCGACGGTGTGGTCGGACTACGGGATGGGCTACCTCTTCATCCCGGTGATCCTGCCGGTGACGGCGATGATGTGGCTGCGGCGGGCGCCGTCGAACGCCGGACGGACCGGCGAGGCCGACCCGTCCGGCGTCTGAGGACTCCCGGCTACGCGCTGGCCGCGAAGACCCCCACGCCCTTCTCGAGCGTCACCAGCGTGACCTTCGCGGAGACCCGCTCCGTGCCCACCTGCGCGTACCCCCACTTGCGGTACAGCCGCAGGTTGCCCTCGTTGCGGTGGCCCGTCGCGAGCCGGAAGCGCCGCGCGGACCACTCGTCCGCGAGCCGGTCCTCGACCGCGCTCAACAGCCGCCCGCCCAGACCGTGCCGCTGCATCCGCGGGTGGACGATCAGGCCCGCGATGGACGCCGTGCCGTCCGTGTCGACCGTGCCGCGCACCGAGCCGACGACCTCGTCGCCGAGCCGGGCCACCAGCACACAGCCGCCGGCCAGCTCCGTGCGGAGCCCGTCGAGGGTCTGGGTGAGGGGTTCGATGGAGTAGTCGCCGTAGAGCTCGGCCTCGCCCTGGTAACAGAGGTACTGGAGCTTGAGGATCTGTTCGGCATCGTCTTCGGTCGCCGCAGAGATGGTCACGCTCATGCCCATGTGCGCACGCCTCCCCTTTTCCGGTTCGGTCCGCCCTGACAGGAGCCGTCGCGATGTACGCCGCCTCCATGGCGCCGGCTGTCTAACGCTCCTTTCCCCCACGTTCAGGAGCCGCAACCTCCGCCGCGAGCATTCTGCGCAGACAACCAAGGCAACGGGAACGCACGGGCCCCAAAGATCCTTGTGAGATACCCAACTCGCCTGCGATTTCCCGGTAGGTGGGGTCGCTCCGGGAGAGCAGCGCGCCCAGCAGCCCCGGGCATCTGCCGGGCAGGCGGCGCACGGTGGCGCGCAGCGCGCGGCTCTCCTCGGCGGCGAGCACCGCCTGCTCCACACAGGACTCACCGGGCGGCTCGCCCGCGGTCGGGTCGAAGAGCACCTCACGGCGGGCCCGGCGGCGCGCGACGCGGGCCTCGGCCCGTACGGCCGCACGCAGCCGCAGCGCGGAGACGGACCACCGGCCGCGGGCGGCGCGCCGGTCGCTCAGCAGCCGTACCCACACGGACTGTTCGAGGTCGGCGGCCTCGATGCCCGCGGCCGGTGCCTCCGCCGCGCACTCGGCCGCCAGCAGCGGCCGCAGTGCGGTCAGAAGATCGTTCGGTGTCATGACGGGCGGGACGTGAGCGGCCCGCCCGCCGGTTGCCGCCAGGGCGCGCGGCCACCCTTCCGGGTGAGATCGCGCGCCGTGCTTACGGTTGACGTCCGTGCGCCACTACTTGCGGAAGTCCGCCCGCGCGAGCGCCGCCGTGTCGCAGTTGTCGGAGAAGATCCCGTCGATGCCGGTGGCGAAGTACGTCTTGAACGCGCCGAACGCGTCGCCGTAGGCGTTGGGGTCCGTGCCGCGCCGGAAGTCGGCGGGCAGGAAGCTGTTCTCGTTGCGCATCGTGTAGGGGTGCAGGATCAGGCCCTGCGCGTGCGCGTCGCGCACCAGCGTGGTCGGCTTGGTGAGCCGGTCGTTCTTGTCCCGGGGGATGATCAGGTTCACCCACGGGCCGATGCCCTGGGCGAAGCCGGAGACCCACTTCAGGCCCTTGGGGGTGATGAGGTCCGCGACCGTGCGCGGGTCCTTGGCCTCGACGAAGTCCCAGGGCTTGGTGGGCAGGTCGTCCAGCAGCAGGATCTTCGGGCCGTCGACGCCCAGCTTGCCCAGCCGCTGGAGGCTGCTGGGCTCGAAGGACTGGAGGAAGGTGTGCCCGTTGCGGCCCGAGCGGCCGTAACGGCGCAGCAGCTTGGCGAGGGGCTCCTCCAGGCCGAGCCCGGCCTTGCGGAAGTACGTGGGGTGCTTGGTCTCGACGTGCAGCCAGATCTTGCGGCCGCGCTTGCGGCCCTGCTCGTCGGCCCACTTGAGGACCTCTTCGAAGGTCGGCACGTCCCAGCGGCCGTCGTAGAGGGTGTTGCGCTGCCGGTTGCCCGGGATGCGCTCGATGGCGCGCAGCGTCTTCAGCTCGGCCAGCGTGAAGTCCTCGGTGAACCAGCCGGTGTGCGCCTCGCCGTCGACCGTCTTGGTCGTCCTGCGGGAGGCGAACTCCTTGCGGGAGGCGACGTCGGTGGTGGCGGTGATGTCGTTCTCGTGCCGGCAGACCAGGTGCCCGTCCTTGGTGGGCACCAGGTCCTGCTCGATGACGTCCGCGCCGTTGGCCAGGGCGTACTCGTAGGAGCCGAAGGTGTGCTCGGGGCGGTAGCCGCAGGCGCCGCGGTGGCCTATGACGGTCGGCGTCGGCAGGTCCTTGTACGAGCCGGAGTCACCGTGCCCGCGCCCGTACGCCGCGGGGTCCGCGCCCGGCCCGCGCTGCGCGGCCGTCGCCGTGCCCGCTCCGCCGCCGAGGACGACCGCCCCGGCCCCGAGGGCCGCCGCGGCCCCCAGAAGGGTGCGCCTGCCCGGCCGCTGCTCCTGCTCCATGAACGCTCCTAGCGTTGTGTTGCTCTCAGTGCCTGTCCGGCACCTGTCAGACGCGCCGATCGTAGGCACGTACGACTTTCCGATGGGAAGACGAAGGTCAAACAGGGTGCAAACTCACGTCAACACTGCGTATCGGGTCCATGAACCCGGCGTGCGCACCCGGGGTACCGGCGAGTATGGTCAGCCCCTGCGCAGGCGTGCGCCACCTCGACCACCACGACCGGAGGGCCCGTTGTCCCGCATCTTGCTCAAGGCGTTTCTCGGATTGCTCATGCGCGTCCTGTACCGCCCCAAGGTGGAGGGCGCGGAGCACATCGCCGAGAGCGGCCCGGTGATCCTGGCCGGCAGCCATGTCACCTTCGTCGACTCGCTGTTCCTCGCGCTGGTGGTCAAGCGGCAGGTGTTCTTCATCGGCAAGGACGAGTACGTCACGGGCAAGGGGATCAAGGGCCGGCTGATGGCCTGGTTCTTCGGCAGCTCCGGGATGATCCCGGTGGACCGCGACGGCGGCCGCGGCGGCGTCGCCGCCCTGATGACGGGCAAGCGGGTGCTGGACGAGGGCCAGGTCTTCGGTATCTACCCCGAGGGCACCCGCTCCCCCGACGGCCGCCTCTACCGCGGCCGTACGGGCATCGCCCGGCTGACGCTGATGACGGGCGCGCCGGTGGTGCCGTTCGCGATGGTCGGGATGGACAAGGTCCAGCCGGGCGGCAAGGGCAAGCTCCGCATCGCCCCGGTGACGATCCGCTTCGGCAAGCCGCTGGACTTCTCCCGCTACGAGGGCATGGACCGCGACCGCTATGTGCTGCGGGCCGTCACCGACGAGGTGATGACCGAGGTCATGGGCCTGTCGGGCCAGGAGTACGTGGACATGTACGCCACCAAGGCGAAGGCCGCCTGACGTCACGCACTCCTGACCCGGGATCGCTCTAGGCCCGGCCGATGCACGCGGGCTGGAAGCCCGGGTCGGCCGGGCCCTTGCGTGCCAGGGCGTTGAGCACCCACTGCGCGACGACCGGGTCCTTGGTGGCCTGGTCGTGCATGAAGGGGTCGAGCGGGCACTTGTCCTGGAGCACCACGTTGGTGAGGTGCTCGGCGGGCCCGGTCAGCAGGGCGCTGGTGTAGGGGATGACCACCTCGTCGTGCCGGGTGGTGATCACCGTGTAGTCCGGGCCGGCCGGGGTCTCGTCGCCCGCGTTGAGCTTCTTCAGCAGGTCGGAGCCGACCTGCTGGTCCACACAGGACGGGCAGAAGGTCCAGCCCGCGGGGATCGCGAGCGGGTTCTTGGTGCCGTGGTTGGACGGGACGATGCCGATGAGGTCGTCCACCTTGTCCGCGCCGCCCAGGAACTTCACGTAGTAGCGCGGCATCATGCCGCCCTGGCTGTGACCGACGATGTCGACCTTGGCGGCACCCGTCGCGCCCCGCACGGCCTCGACGAAGTCCCGCAGCTCGGCGGCCGCCTGGGGGATCGGGTCGGTCTCCATGTGCCCGTAGTTGAAGGCGAAGACGCAGTAGCCCTCGGACTTCAGCTTGGGCGAGAGGGCGGCCCAGTTCTCGGCCATCAGCTTGAAGGTGCCGTTGACCAGCACCACCGGCTGGGGGTGGGCCGAATCCGGCTTGCACGACCAGTCGTTGGCACCGCGCGGCGGTATGTCGAGGACGGAGGCGGAGGCCGGGGAGGCGAGGCCCGCGAGGCCGAGGGTCGCGGTGGCCGCGGCGGCGAGGAGGAGCCTGACAGTTCTACGCAGACGCATGGGGGGTCCTTTGGGCAACGGGACTCTCGTCCGAACCATGTTCGACAATGTCGACCGGTGGACGAGATGTTTGCGTGCGCATAAGGATCGCGTCAAGGGCAATTGTTTCCGGTAAATGTCACACGGGCCGGGGCTTGTCGCCCCGACCCGTGTGCGGTTTGCTGCTCATCCGAGTTGTGCGTCGCTCAGTGGCCTCCCGCGCCTTCCTCCAGCCGCTGGCCGCGCAGCAGGAACCAGGCCGCGACCGCCGTGGCCAGCAGCACCGCCGCGCCGATGCCGGAGGCGATCCGCAGCCCCTCGACAAAGGCGTCCTGCGCCGAGGAGAGCAGGGCGTCGCCCGTCTCCCGCGGCAGCCCGGCCGCCGCCTCGACCGCGCCGCCCAGGGAGTCGTGGGCCTCGGCCGCGGCCCGGTCCGGCACCGTGGCGGACACGTCGAAGCCGCGGTAGACGCCGGTGACGATCGAGCCGAGCAGCGCGATGCCGAGCGCCGCGCCGAGCTCGTACGCCGTCTCGGAGACCGCCGAGGCGGCGCCCGCCTGCTCCTTGGGGACGCTGGAGAGGATCACATCGGCGGTGACGGTGAAGGAGAAGCCCGCGCCGACGCCGACCACCAGCAGCACCGCGCCCAGGACCGGATAGGCGGTGCCCGCGTGCAGCCAGGTGAGCACGGCGAGCGCGACGCCGATCGCGGCGAGTCCGCCCGCCACCACCGACCGCACGGACCAGCGCCGGGCGGCGCGCCCGGCGAGCAGGCCCGCGGTCACCGCGCCGACGGCGGCGGGCAGTTCGGCGAGCCCCGCCTGCAGCGGATTGCGGCCCTGGACCAGCTGGAGGAACTGCGACAGGAAGAAGACCAGCCCCGACAGGCCCAGGATGGTCAGCAGGTCGGCGAGGACCGCCCCGGAGAAGCCGCGGTGGTGGAAGAGGCGCATGTCCAGCAGCGGCTTGGACAGCTTGAGCTGGCGCCGTACGAACCACACCATCGCCAGCAGTCCCGCGACGCCCGCCAGGAGGAAGTACCAGCGGAAGCCGTTCGCCGCCGACTCCTTGACGGCGTAGACGACCGCCACGATGCCGACCATCGACAGACCCACGCTGAGCAGGTCCCAGGGGCCGGGCGAGGGGTCCTTGGACTCGGGCAGCAGCTTGAGGCCGACGATGACAAGCACGGCCATGACCGGCAGGTTGATCAGGAAGACCGAGCCCCACCAGAAGTTCTCCAGCAGGAAGCCGCCCACCACCGGGCCCACGGCCGCGCCGGCGGAGGCCATCGCGCCCCAGATGCCGATCGCGAAGCTGCGCTCCTTGGGGTCGTGGAAGAGGTTGCGGATCAGGGCCAGGGTCGAGGGCATCAGGGTCGCACCCGCCACGCCCAGCAGGGCCCGGGCGGCGATCATCATCTCCGGGGTCGTCGCATAGGCGTTGAGCACGGAGACGCCGCCGAACGCCACCGCGCCCGTGAGCAGCAGTTTCTTACGGCCGACGCGGTCGCCGAGGCTGCCCATGGAGACCAGGAGCCCGGCGATGACGAAGGAGTAGATGTCGCCGATCCACAGCAGCTGGGTGCCCGAGGGGCGCAGGTCCTCGCTGAGGAAGGGGGTCGCGAGGCCCAGCACGGTCGCGTCGACGGCGACCAGGAGGACGGCCAGGACGAGGACGGCCAGCGCCAGCCAGCGCCCCGGACGCGGCGCTTCCGGCGCGGCGTCCGACTGCGGGGTGTCGGTGTGACCGGTCACGGCTTCATCCTCCGCTCCGCTCCGCCGAGCAGCAGCTCGGCGACCATGTGGGTGCGGTCCTTGGCCGCGACCCTGCCCTCCTGGACGGCCCAGGCTCCGGAGCCGATCAGCCCGTAGAGCGCCTCGGTGAGCCATGCGGGCGAGAGGTCGAGCCGGAAGGTGCCCTCTTCCTGGCCGCGCAGGAAGAGGGCGGTGACGCGGGCGTCGAGCCGGTTCCAGCCCTCGTTGACACCGGCCTCGTAGAGCTGGTTCTCGGTGAACAGGAACGCCATGAGCCCGGCCACCGGCTCAGTCTTCGCGATCAGCCGGCGGACGGCGTCGGCCGCGTCGCCCTCCTCGGTGCGGGCTTCGTCCAGGGCGTGCTCGAACTGCCGGATGCTGAGATCCTCCAGGGCGCGCACGAGCGCGTCGCGCCCGGAGAAGTGGCGGTGGAGGGTGGCGCGGCTGATCCCCGCGGCTCTGGCGATCTCGTCCATGGAGGCGGTCGCCTTGCGGGTGAGCAGCCCGGCGGCTGCTTCGAGCACATGGTCAGGGTCGACACTCATGAGACGACCATAACCCGAATGAGACAGTGATGTCTCATTCGGGTGGTCGACGTCTCATCGAACGCCCGATGGGCGCCCTAGCCGCGCTTGGCCTCCGCCCACTCGCGCTGCACCGCCAGATCGGCCTTGACCTCGCCGAGCTGCACGGCGACCGCCGAGGGCGCCGTGCCGCCCCGCCCGCTGCGCGAGGCGAGCGCCCCGGGCACGTCGAGGACCGTGCGGACCTCCGGGGTGAGGTGCGGCGAGATCGCGGCGAACTGCTCGTCCGTGAGCTGGTCGAGCTCGATGCCGTGGGCCTCGCACTCCTTGACGCACTCCCCCGCGACCTCGTGCGCGACCCGGAACGGCACTCCCTGCTTGACCAGCCACTCCGCGATGTCGGTGGCCAGCGAGAAACCGGCCGGCGCCAGTTCCTCCATCCGGGCCCGGTTGACCGTGAGGGTCGCCATCATCCCCGTGAAGGCCGGGAGCAGGACCTCCAGCTGGTCGCAGGAGTCGAAGACGGGCTCCTTGTCCTCCTGGAGGTCGCGGTTGTAGGCGAGCGGCAGCGCCTTGAGCGTCGCCAGCAGGCCGGTCAGATTGCCGATGAGCCGCCCGGACTTGCCCCGCGCCAGCTCGGCGATGTCGGGGTTCTTCTTCTGCGGCATGATCGAGGAGCCGGTGGAGAAGGCGTCGTGGAGGGTCACGAAGGAGAACTCCTTCGTGTTCCAGATGATGACCTCCTCGGCGATCCGCGACAGGTCGACGCCGATCATCGCCGTGATGAAGGCGAACTCCGCGACGAAGTCCCGGGCGGCCGTCCCGTCGATGGAGTTGCCGACCGAGCCGCGCTCGAAGCCCAGGTCCGCGGCGACCGCCTCCGGGTCAAGGCCGAGCGAGGACCCGGCGAGCGCCCCCGAGCCGTACGGGGAGACGGCCGTGCGCTCGTCCCACTGCCGCAGCCGCTCCGCGTCCCGGCCGAGCGCCTGGACGTGGGCGAGGACGTGGTGGGCGAAGAGCACGGGCTGGGCGTGCTGGAGGTGCGTGCGCCCCGGCATGGCGACGTCCGCGTGCGCCTCGGCCAGGCCGACCAGGGCCTCCTGGAGGTCGGCGATCAGCCCGCCGATGATCCGGGCGTGGTCGCGCAGATACATCCGGAAGAGGGTGGCGACCTGGTCGTTGCGGGACCGTCCGGCGCGCAGCTTGCCGCCGAGGTCGGGCCCGAGCCGCTCCAGCAGGCCGCGCTCCAGGGCGGTGTGCACGTCCTCGTCGGCGATGGTGCCGGTGAAGGTGCCCGCCGCGACATCGGCTTCGAGCAGCCCGAGGCCGTCGGTCATCCGCCGGAGCTCGTCGGCCGTCAGCAGACCGGCCTTGTGCAGCACGCGCGCGTGCGCGCGGGAGCCCGCGATGTCGTACGGGGCGAGGCGCCAGTCGAAGTGGACGGAGGCGGAGAGCTTGGCCAGTGCCTCGGCGGGCCCGTCCGCGAACCGGCCGCCCCACAGCCGTACGTCGCCGCCGCTGTTGCCGTTGCTCACTTGCTGCTCCTCAAGGCTGGTGGTGTGCGGCCGCCTCCCCGCTTCGGGCGGGGAGGCGGCTTTCTTGCAGAGGGTTCAACGAGCCCGGGGTCAGACCAGGTCACGCTTGGCGGCGATCTTCGACGAAAGGCCGAAGATCTCGATGAAGCCCTTGGAGAGCGACTGGTCGAAGGTGTCGCCGGTGTCGTAGGTGGCGAGGTTGAAGTCGTAGAGCGACTGCTCGGACTTCCGGCCGGTGACGACGGCGCGGCCGCCGTGCAGCGTCATCCGGATGTCGCCGGAGACGTGCTGGTTGGCCTCGGCGATGAAGCCGTCCAGCGCCCGCTTGAGCGGCGAGAACCACAGGCCGTCGTAGACCAGCTCGCTCCACCGCTGCTCGACCTGCCGCTTGTAGCGGGCCAGCTCGCGCTCGACGGTGACGGACTCCAGCTCCTGGTGGGCGGTGATCAGCGCGATCGCGCCGGGCGCCTCGTAGATCTCCCGGGACTTGATGCCGACGAGGCGGTCCTCGACCATGTCGAGCCGGCCGATGCCCTGGGCGCCGGCCCGGTCGTTGAGCTGCTGGATGGCCTGGAGCACGGTGACGGCCTTGCCGTCGATGGCCACCGGGACGCCCTGCTCGAAGGTGATGATCACCTCGTCGGCCTCCCGGGGGGTGGCCGGGTTCGCCGTGTAGTCGTAGACGTCCTCGATCGGGGCGTTCCAGATGTCCTCCAGGAAGCCGGTCTCCACGGCCCGCCCGAAGACGTTCTGGTCGATGGAGTACGGCGACTTCTTGGTGGTCGCGATCGGGAGCTGCTTCGCCTCGCAGAAGGCGATGGCCTTGTCCCGGGTCATGGCGTAGTCCCGGACCGGGGCGATGCAGGTGAGCTCCGGCGCGAGGGAGGAGATGCCCGCCTCGAACCGCACCTGGTCGTTGCCCTTGCCGGTGCAGCCGTGGGCGACGGTGCTCGCGCCGTGCTTCTTGGCGGCGGCGACGAGGTGCTTGACGATCGTCGGCCGGGAGAGCGCGGAGACCAGCGGATAGCGGTCCATGTAGAGGGCGTTGGCCTTGATCGCCGGGAGGCAGTACTCCTCGGCGAACTCGTCCTTGGCGTCGGCGACCTCCGCCTCCACCGCACCGCAGGCGAGCGCGCGCTTGCGGATGACGTCCAGGTCCTCGCCGCCCTGGCCGACATCCACGGCAACGGCGATGACCTCGGCGCCCGTCTCCTCGGCGATCCAGCCGATGGCGACGGAGGTGTCCAGGCCGCCGGAGTAGGCGAGTACGACGCGCTCGGTCACTGGTTTCTCCTTACGATGCATACGCTGATGGGTATAACTATGCACTGCGCCGTATGCTTCGTCAATAGCCGGTGGGCGGGCATGTCGGGGGCGGCCGGACCCGGATTTGGATCACGGCGCCAAACAGGATATTTTCTTCTTGCACGCCCCACCGGGAAGAAAAACCCGGAGGGACGCGGCACCGGGACGTGGCGCAGCTTGGTAGCGCACTTGACTGGGGGTCAAGGGGTCGCAGGTTCAAATCCTGTCGTCCCGACGGTGCAGTGAAGGTGAGCGGCCCGGAGGTTTCCTCCGGGCCGCTCTCTTGCGTGCGGGGCTCAGACGATGCGTACGCCGCCGCGGAAGACCGCCGTCACCGCGTGCACGGCCGTGATGTCGGTGAGCGGGTCGCCGGACACGGCGACGAGGTCGGCGTCGTAGCCGGGGGCGATGGAGCCCTTGTGGCAGGCGACGCCGCAGACGCGGGCCGCCGTGGAGGTCACGGCGCGCAGCGCCTCCAGCGGGCTGAAGCCCAGTTCCACCATGGCCGTGATGCAGTGGGAATGGCTGCCGTGCGCCTTGACCGGGTGGATGCCGGAGTCGCTGCCGCATGCCATGACCACGCCGGCCTGCCGCATCGCCGCCAGTCCCGCGATCGTTCCGGGGATCCGCCGGGCGATCCCGGGCGGTGGCGGTACGCCCGGCAGCGAGCCCAGGGTGAGCGAGGCGACGACACCCGCCCGGACCATCTCGTCGATCACCCGGCGGTCGTAGTGGACCCCGGCCTCGTCGTCGGTGACGAAGAAACAGTGCTCGATCGAGTCGAACCCGGCGGCGACGGCGCGGGCGATGCCGGAGGCCGTGTGCGCGTGCGCGGTGATGGGCAGTTCGTGCCGGTGCGCCTCGCGTACGGCCGCGCGCAGTTCGGCGTGGCCGTACTGCGTGCGGTACGGGTCCGAGCCGGGTGTCGTACCACCGCCGGTCACCATCATCTTCACCACGTCCACGCCGCGCTCCGCGCGTTCGCGCACCGCCGCGCGCACCCCCTCGATCCCCTCGGTCTCGCCGCCGAGGAACCAGCAGTGCCCGTGGGGCGTGGTGAGCGGCGGGCCGGAGGCGAGCACCCGCGGGCCCGCGGCGGGGTCCTTCGCAGTCTCCTCGCGCAGCCGCAGCGCGAGATAGCCGCGGTCGCCCAGGTCGCGTACGGTCGTCACGCCCGCCGCGAGCGTGGCGCGGGCCGCGGCCCGCATGCGGTCGAGCAGCTCCCCGTCGCCGGCGCACCGCAGGCTGCCCACCACGTCGTCGCTCGCGTCGAAGGCCAGGTGGACGTGGGTGTCCACGAACCCGGGGAGCAGCGTGGCCCCGCCCAGGTCGACCTGCCCGGCGCCGGCGGGCGGCTCCCCGCCCGCGCGGACGTCGACGATCCGCCCGCCCTCCACCAGCACCAACGGCCGTTCCACGGGCTCCGGCCCCGCCCCGTCGAACAGCGATCGCGCGCGTACGGCGAGCATGGCTCCTCCTGTGTTCAATCGGCTGTGCTCAACTCACTGATGGCCCCCGTCAATTGCCCGGTGGAAGCCTCGTGTTAAGCCCGGCGACATCATGATTTCCCCGTGGGGCGGGAGAAGTCGGCGGAGCGCACGGCCTGCTGACAGGAAAACGGCAAGGGGCGCGGACCCGGCGGGTCCGCGCCCCTTGGCGAAGAGCGTCAGCGTTCCTTCTGGGCCAGTCTCAGGAGGTGGTCCGCCAGGGCCTGGCCGCCCTTGGGGTCGCGGCTGATGAGCATGACCGTGTCGTCGCCCGCGATGGTGCCGATGATCTCGTGGACGCCCGCCTGGTCGATGGCCGAGGCGAAGAACTGCGCGGCGCCCGGCGGGGTGCGCAGCACGACGAGGTTGGCGGACGCCTCCGCCGAGATCAGCAGCTCGCCCGCCAGGCGGCCCATGCGGGCCTCCGTGGCGGACTCCCCCAGCGGGGCGCGGGGGGTGCGGTCGCCGCCCTCCGAGGGGACCGCGTAGATCAGTTCACCGCCGGTGTTGCGGATCTTCACGGCGCCCAGCTCGTCGAGGTCCCGGGAGAGGGTGGCCTGGGTGACGGACAGTCCGTCGTCGGCGAGCAGCTTCGCGAGCTGGCTCTGCGACCGCACCGGCTGCCTGCCGAGGATGTCCACGATCCGGCGGTGGCGGGCGGTGCGGGTCTGCGGTACGGCCTGTCCGCCGTGGAACGGCTCGGGCTCCTGCGCCTCGGTCATCGTCTCGTCAGTCTCCGCTTCGTCGTTCCCGTGGCCCCCGTCGGCCGGCCGCACCTGTGGCCCCGCGCTTACGCACCTCCGCCGGCGGCGACAGTGTCCAGGACCCCGGGCAGGGCCTGGAGGAACGTTTCCACCTCATCTTCGGTGATGATCAGCGGTGGGGCCAGCCGCACCACGTGGGGCGCGACCGCGTTCACCAGGAGTCCGGTGTCCTGTGCTGCTTGCTGCACCTTCGGTGCAAGGGGCTCGGAAAGGACAATACCCAGCAGCAGGCCGGAGCCACGGACCTGGTCGACGAGGGGGTGGGCGAGCGCCGTGATCCCGTCACGCAGTCGCTCCCCCGTTCGCTTCACCCGGTCCAGGATTCCCTCGGTCTCCAGGGTGTCCAGGACGGCCAGGGCGGCGGCGCAGGCCACGGGGTTGCCGCCGAAGGTCGAGCCGTGCTGACCGGGCGTCAGCAGGTCGGCGGCCGGGCCGAAGGCCAGGGTCGCGCCGATCGGCAGGCCGCCGCCGAGCCCCTTGGCGAGGGTGATCACATCGGGCTCGACGCCCTGCGCCCGGTGGTCGAACCAGTGGCCGGTGCGGCCGATACCTGTCTGGATCTCGTCCAGGACGAGCAGTGTCCCGGTTGCCCGGGTGATCTCCCGGGCGGCGGTCAGGTAGTCCGGGGGCGGTACGACGACGCCGTTCTCGCCCTGGATCGGCTCCAGCACCACGAGCGCCGTGTCGGTGGTGACCGCGGCCCGCAGCGCCTCGGCGTCCCCGTACGGCACGTGCGTGACGTCCCCCGGCAGCGGCAGGAACGGCTCCTGCTTGGCGGGCTGGCCGGTGAGGGCGAGGGCGCCCATGGTGCGGCCGTGGAAGCCGCCGACGGCCGCGACCGTGTGTGTGCGGCCCGTACGCCGTCCGATCTTGAACGCGGCCTCGACGGCCTCCGCGCCGGAGTTGGAGAAGTAGACGCGGCCGGGGCGGCCCGCGAGGTGGAGGAGGCGCTCGGCGAGGGCCACGGGAGGCTCGGCGGTGAAGAGGTTGGAGACGTGGCCGAGCGTGGCGATCTGGTCGGAGACGGCACGCACGACCGCCGGGTGGGCGTGGCCGAGGGCGTTGACGGCGATGCCGCCGACGAGGTCGAGGTAGGGCCTGCCGTCGGCGTCCCACACGGTGCTGCCCGCGCCGCGCACGAGGGGGATGCGGGGGGTGCCGTAGTTGTCCATCAGGGCGCCCTGCCAGCGCCGGGTGAGCTCGGCGTTGCTCATGCTTCCCTCTCCTGGGGCTCGTCGGGCACGACCATCGTGCCGATGCCTTCGTCGGTGAAGATCTCCAGCAGGATCGAGTGCTGGACCCGCCCGTCTATCACGCGGGCGGTGGTGACGCCGTTGCGCACGGCGTGCAGGCAGCCCTCCATCTTGGGGACCATGCCGCTGGTCAGCTCGGGCAGCAGCCGCTCCAGCTCGCTCGCGGTGAGCCGGCTGATGACCTCGTCGCTGCGGGGCCAGTCCTCGTAGAGGCCCTCGACGTCGGTGAGGACCATCAGCGTCTCGGCGCCGAGCGCGGCGGCGAGGGCCGCGGCGGCGGTGTCGGCGTTGACGTTGAAGACGTGGCCCTCCGCGTCCGCGACGTCCGCGCTGCGGGCGATGGAGGAGATCACCGGGATCCGGCCGTCGTCCAGCAGCGCCTGGACGGCACCGGTGTCGACCTGGGTGATCTCGCCGACCCGGCCGAGGTCCACGCGCTCGCCGTCGATCTCGGCGTAGTGCTTGGTGGCGGTCATGGTGCGGGCGTCCTCGCCGGTCATGCCCACGGCGAGCGGGCCGTGCCGGTTGAGCAGGCCGACCAGCTCGCGCTGCACCTGTCCGGCGAGCACCATCCGTACGACGTCCATCGCCTCGGGCGTGGTGACCCGAAGGCCGGCCTTGAACTCCGAGGTGAGGCCCATCCGGTCCAGCTGGGCGCTGATCTGCGGTCCCCCGCCGTGCACGACGACCGGGCGCAGGCCCGCGTGGCGCAGGAAGGCGACGTCCTGGGCGAAGGCCGACTTCAGCTCCTCGTCGACCATCGCGTTGCCGCCGAACTTGATGACGACGGTCTTGCCGTGATGCCGCGTCAGCCAGGGCAGCGCCTCGATGAGCGTGCGGGCCTTGGGCAGGGCGGTGTGCTTGCGGGTGCTCGTGGCACCGGGAGTCGTCATGAGGAGTACGCGCTGTTCTCGTGGACGTAGTCGGCGGTGAGGTCGTTGGTCCAGATGACCGCGCTCTCCTCGCCCGCGGACAGGTCGGCGGTGATGCGGACCTCGCGGTAGCGCATGTCGACGAGGTCGCGGTCCTCGCCCACCGAGCCGTTCTTGCAGACCCAGACGTCGTTGATCGCGACGTTGAGCCGGTCCGGGTCGAAGGCGGCCGCGGTGGTGCCGATGGCGGAGAGCACCCGGCCCCAGTTGGGGTCCTCGCCGTGGAGGGCGCACTTGAGGAGGTTGTTGCGGGCGATGGTGCGGCCGACCTCGACGGCGTCGGCCTCGGTGGCCGCGCCCACGACCTCGACGCGGATCTCCTTCGAGGCGCCCTCGGCGTCGCCGATGAGCTGGCGGGCGAGGTCGTCGCAGACGGTCCGTACGGCCTCGGCGAAGTCGTCGTGGGCGGGGACGACGCCGGAGGCGCCGGAGGCGAGCAGCAGCACGGTGTCGTTGGTGGACATGCAGCCGTCGGAGTCGACCCGGTCGAAGGTGGTGCGGGTGGCGGCGCGCAGGGCCCGGTCGAGGACGGTCGCGTCCACGTCGGCGTCGGTGGTGATGACGGCCAGCATGGTCGCGAGGCCCGGGGCGAGCATGCCCGCGCCCTTGGCCATGCCGCCGACGGTCCAGCCGTCGCCTTGCGCGACGGCGGTCTTGTGGACGGTGTCGGTGGTCTTGATGGCGATGGCGGCCTTCTCGCCGCCGTGCGGGGAGAGTTCGGCGGCGGCCTTCTGTATGCCGGGGAGCAGCTTGTCCATCGGCAGCCGGACGCCGATGAGGCCGGTGGAGGCCACGGCGATCTCGGCGGCGTCCACACCCAGCGCCTCGGCGGCCTTCTCGGCGGTGGCGTGGGTGTCCTGGAAGCCCTGCGGGCCGGTGCAGGCGTTGGCGCCGCCGGAGTTGAGGACGACCGCGGAGACCTGCCCGCCCTTGAGGACCTGCTCGGACCACAGGACCGGGGCGGCCTTGACGCGGTTGGAGGTGAAGACTCCGGCAGCGGCCAGGCGGGGCCCGGTGTTGACGACGAGGGCGAGGTCGGCGCCGCCGCTCTCCTTGATCCCGGCGGCGATGCCCGCCGCCGTGAACCCCTGTGCTGCGGTCACACTCACGCTGTCTTCTCCTTCTCCACGCCGCCGTGGAGGCGACTGCTCGTGACGTTCTGAACGGTGCCGGCCGTCCGGTCGCAGGGCGCCGCCCTAGTGAGGAGGACGGCCAGGGCGCGGCGGATGTGCGCGGCCCCGAACCGGCCCCGCGGGCTCATGGCGCCACTCCCGTGGCGGGCAGTCCCAGCTCCTCGGGGAGCCCGAGGGCGATGTTCATGCTCTGCACCGCGCCGCCGGCGGTGCCCTTGGTGAGGTTGTCGATGGCGCAGACGACCACGATCCGGCCGGCCGCGGGGTCGTGCGCGACCTGGACGAGCGCGGCGTTGGAGCCGAGGACGGCGGCGGTGGAGGGCCACTGCCCCTCCGGGAGGAGGTGAGCGAACGGCTCGTCCCGGAAGGCCTTCTCGTACGCGGCCCGCAGGCCCTGCGCGGTGACGCCCGGCCGCGCCTTGGCGCTGCACGTGGCGAGGATGCCGCGGGGCATGGGCGCCAGGGTCGGGGTGAAGGAGACGGTGACGGGCTCCCCCGCGGCGGCGGTGAGGTTCTGGATCATCTCGGGGGTGTGCCGGTGGCCGCCGCCGACGCCGTAGGGGCTCATGGCGCCCATGACCTCGCTGCCGAGCAGGTGCGGCTTGGCCGCCTTGCCCGCGCCCGAGGTGCCGGAGGCGGCGACGATCACGGCCTCGGGCTCGGCGAGCCCGGCGGCGTAGGCGGGGAAGAGCGCGAGCGACACGGCCGTGGGATAGCAGCCGGGGACGGATATCCGCGCGCTGCCGCGCAGGGCCTCCCGCGCGCCGGGCAGCTCGGGCAGTCCGTACGGCCAGGTGCCGGCGTGCGGCGAGCCGTAGAACCGCTCCCACTCCCCGGCGTCCCGCAGCCGGAAGTCCGCTCCGCAGTCGACGACCAGCACCTCGTCGCCGAGCTCCGCGGCGACGGCGGCGGACTGCCCGTGGGGCAGCGCGAGGAAGACGACGTCGTGCCCGGCGAGCGCCTCGGCCGAGGTCTCCTCCAGCACGCGCCCGGCGAGCGGCAGCAGGTGCGGCTGCACCGCCCCGAGCCGCTGCCCGGCGCTGGAGTGCGCGGTGAGGGCCCCGATCCGCACCTCAGGGTGCGCGAGCAGCAGACGCAGCACCTCACCGCCCGCGTACCCACTCGCTCCTGCCACTGCCGCACGGATTGCCATCGGGCCCCTCCTGGTCGATGGCATGACTATACGAAGGATTGAAGTTTTATGCAATGAGTACCGGAGATGCCGCCCCACACCTGCCCGAGGGGAGAGCGAGTGCCACCGAACAGGGGCAAAATGGGCACGTGGGCGTCCGGCGTGTGTCGGTGGACCGCCTCCTGGCGCAGCCGTCGGGCCGCGGGCTGGTGGCGATCCCGCTCGTGCTGATCGTGGTGATCACCGTCGTGGACCTCCACTCCGGGATGGACGTCCACCTGGGCCCGCTGCTGGTCATCGCGCCCGCGCTCACCGCCTCCTTCGCCGGGCCGCGGCTGACCGCCCTGATCGGGGTGCTGGCGGTCGCCGCCCAGGTCTTCATCGCCGTGTTCCACGGCGGGCTGGCCACGACCAACCACGTGGCGCAGATCATCGCCCTGACCGTGCTCTCCGCCGTGGGGGTGTTCGTCTGCCTGCTGCGGGAGCGGCGCGGGCGGGAGCTGAGCCGGGCGCGGTCGGTGGCCGAGACGGCGCAGCTGGCCCTGCTGCGGCCGCCGCCCCACCGGATCGGGCCGCTGCGGGTGGCCTGGCTGTATCTGGCGGCCGAGGACGAGACCCAGATCGGAGGAGACCTGTTCGCGGTCGCCCGCGCCGCGCACGACTCCACCCGGGTGATCATCGGAGACGTACGGGGCAAGGGCCTGGCCTCCATCGGCGAGGCCTCGGTGGTGCTGGGCGCCTTCCGCGAGGGCGCCCATCGGTACGCCACCCTGCCCGAGCTCGTCACCGCCCTGGAGGAGAGCGTCTGCCGGGACCTGGAGGAGGTCGCCGACACCGAGCACGACCCCGGCGAGCACTTCATCACCGCCCTCGTGCTCGACATCCCGGACCACGGCCCGCAGGCCGAGATGGTCAGCTGCGGCCATCCGCCTCCCCTGCTGATCGACGGCCACGGCCGGAAGGTCACCACTCTCAGCCCGCGCAGCCCCACACCCCCGCTGGGCATGTGCGGGCTGCCCGCACCCCACCACCCCACCGACCCGTTCGCCTTCGAGCCCGGCGACCTCCTCCTGCTCTACACCGACGGGGTCATCGAGGCCCGCTCACCGTCCGGGGACTTCTATCCGCTCACCGAGCGGCTCGCCTCCTTCCCCGCCTCCAGTCCCGAGACCCTGCTGCGCCACATCCACCGCGACCTGGTCGCCCACATCGGCGGGCCGCCCGCCGACGACGCCGCCCTCCTGGTCATCGAACGCGCCCCCGCCCACCACCGGCCGCGCATCACGGCCCACCCCCTCGACGGCCACCACCTGCTCCAGCCGTAGCCCCGGGGCCCGGCAGCCGTGACGACTCCGGGTGTGCCACCACGGATATCCGCCCGGATGCGGCGCACGGCCGCCATGATGCTGTCGGCGGGTCCCCCCCGCGTCCCCGGCCGCGGGAAGACATCGACGTTTTGCTATTTGCGCAACTACGAAACTGTAGGGTGCTGCCGTGCCGCGGCCCGGTCGTGGCCGCTCGACATGTCCCTTCCCCGAGCCGAGGGCCGTGACCGTGAACTTCCCGCTCGCCGCCCGCCCCATGGGCCGGGGCCGGCACCTGCAGCTGTGGGGCCGCCTGTCGCCGCTGTGGCGCCTGGACTGGATCCTGCTCGGCGCCGTGGTGGCCCTGGGCTCGACCGGGGCGCTGCTGGCCTGGTCGGCCACCCGCTACCGCCAGGTGGCCCTGGGTGCCGACCCCGACCTCTACCTCGAACGGCACCTGCTCAACCTGGCGCTCGGACTGGTGCTGTGCGCCGCGGTCACCGCGGTCGACTACCGCCGCTCCCGCGGCTACGCCCCCGTCTTCTACGGCGCGGCCGTGCTGTTCCTGGCCACCGTGCTGACCCCGCTGGCCAGCACGGTCAACGGCGCGCACTCCTGGATCGTGCTGGGCGCCGGCTTCTCGCTCCAGCCGTCGGAGTTCGTCAAACCGGCCGTGGTGGTGATGCTCGCGGCGCTGCTGACGGAGGCGCGCGAGGCCCGGTGCGGGGAGGTCCCCCGCACCCGGCAGGTCGCGGCCTCCCTCGCCCTGGTGGCCGTACCGGCGGCGGTCATCATGGCCAGCCACGAGCTGGGCACCAGCCTGGTGCTGGTGGCGATCACCGTGGGGCTGCTCTACGCGTCCGGCGTCCCGGGCCGCATCCTCGGCGTCCTCGGCGCCCTGGCCGCGGCGGCGGCCACCGCCGTCGTCACCCTGCACCTGCTCAGCGCCTACCAGCTCAACCGCTTCGCGGCCTTCGCCGACCCGAACCTCGACCCCTCCGGCGTCGGCTACAACACCCAGCAGGCCCGCATCGCCATCGGCGCCGGCGGCCTGCTCGGCCAGGGCCTCTTCCACGGCGACCAGACCACCGGCGGCTTCGTCCCCGAGCAGCAGACCGACTTCATCTTCACCGTCGCCGGCGAGGAGCTCGGCTTCCTCGGCGCGGGCGCCGTGATCGCCCTGCTCGGCGTCGTGCTCTGGCGCGCCCTGGCCATCGCCCGCCGCGCCGAGGACATGTACGCCACGCTGCTGGCCGTGGGCATCGTCTGCTGGCTGGCCTTCCAGTCCTTCGAGAACATCGGCATGACCCTGGGCATCATGCCCGTCGCGGGCATCCCCCTGCCGCTGGTCTCCTACGGCGGCTCCTCGATGTTCGCCGTCTGCCTGGCCGTCGGCCTGCTCCAGTCCATCCAGCTCGTCTCCACCCGGCCCCGCAGCGCCTGACCGGAGCGGTACCCCTGTCGAGAGGGGACCGGTCACGAGATATCTTGATGTCGAGCAATGTTGCAGACGTGGAGCGGAGCACCGGTGACTGACTCGACCATCATCTATACGCACACCGACGAGGCCCCGGCCCTGGCGACGTATTCGTTCTTGCCCGTGGTCCAGGCGTACGCCTCGACGGCCGGTGTCACTGTGGAGACCCGTGACATCTCCCTGGCCGGGCGGATCATCTCCGGTTTCCCGGAGCGCCTGGAAGAGGGCCAGCGGATCGACGACGCCCTCGCCGAGCTCGGCGAGCTGGCCAAGACGCCCGGTGCCAACATCATCAAGCTGCCGAACATCTCGGCCTCGATCCCGCAGCTGAAGGCGGCCATCGCCGAGCTCCAGCAGCAGGGCTACGCACTTCCGGACTACCCGGACGACCCGAAGACCGACGAGGACCGGGACGTCCGCGCGCGGTACGACAAGGTCAAGGGCAGCGCCGTCAACCCCGTGCTGCGCGAGGGCAACTCCGACCGCCGCGCCCCCGCCTCGGTCAAGAACTACGCCAAGACGCACCCGCACCGCATGGGCGCGTGGACGGCCGACTCCAAGACGAACGTCGCGACCATGGGCGTCGACGACTTCCGCTCCACCGAGAAGTCCGCGGTCGTCGCCGCGGACGGTTCGCTGCGCATCGAGCTGGCGGGCGAGGACGGCACCACCACCGTCCTGCGCGAGTCGGTCCCCGTCCTCGCGGGCGAGGTCGTGGACGCCTCCGTCATGCGCGTGGCCGCGCTGCGCACGTTCCTCGGCGAGCAGATCGCCCGCGCCAAGGCCGAGGGCGTGCTGTTCTCGGTGCACCTGAAGGCCACGATGATGAAGGTCTCCGACCCGATCGTCTTCGGCCACGTGGTGCGCGCCTTCTTCCCGAAGACGTTCGCGGCGTACGGCGAGACGCTCGCCGCGGCGGGCCTGAGCCCGAACGACGGCCTCGGCTCCATCCTGGCCGGCCTGGCCGCGCTGCCCGAGGGCGACGCGATCAAGGCGTCCTTCGAGGCCGAGATCGCCGAGGGCCCGGCCCTGGCGATGGTCGACTCCGACAAGGGCATCACCAACCTGCACGTCCCGAGCGATGTCATCGTCGACGCCTCCATGCCGGCGATGATCCGCACCTCCGGCCACATGTGGGGCCCGGACGGCCAGGAGGCCGACACCCTCGCCGTCCTCCCGGACAGCAGCTACTCCGGTGTCTACCAGGCCGTCATCGAGGACTGCCGCGCCAACGGCGCCTTCGACCCGTCGACCATGGGCTCGGTGCCCAACGTCGGTCTGATGGCGCAGAAGGCCGAGGAGTACGGCAGCCACGACAAGACCTTCGAGATCGCCGCCCCGGGCACGGTGCGGGTCGTCGACGCCGCGGGCGAGGTCGTGCTGGAGCAGCCGGTGGCCGCGGGCGACATCTTCCGCATGTGCCAGGCCAAGGACGCGCCGATCCAGGACTGGGTCAAGCTCGCCGTCACCCGCGCCCGCGCGACCGGCGCCCCGGCCGTGTTCTGGCTCGACGAGAACCGCGCGCACGACGCGAAGCTCATCGAGAAGGTCAAGTCCTACCTCGCCGGTCACGACACCGAGGGCCTGCGGATCGAGATCATGTCGCCGGTCGAGGCGACCAAGTTCTCCCTGGAGCGCATCCGCCGGGGCGAGGACACGATCTCGGTCACCGGCAACGTGCTGCGTGACTACCTGACGGACCTGTTCCCGATCCTCGAGCTGGGCACGAGCGCGAAGATGCTCTCCGTCGTCCCGCTGATGAACGGCGGCGGC
Source organism: Streptoverticillium olivoreticuli subsp. olivoreticuli (assembly GCF_003391135.1). Taxonomy (GTDB): domain Bacteria; phylum Actinomycetota; class Actinomycetes; order Streptomycetales; family Streptomycetaceae; genus Streptomyces; species Streptomyces blastmyceticus. The sequence continues at coordinate 2,615,393 of NZ_CP031455.1, forward strand.
CTGTTCGAGACCGGTGCCGGTGGCTCCGCGCCCAAGCACGTCCAGCAGCTCGTCAAGGAGAACTACCTGCGCTGGGACAGCCTGGGCGAGTTCTTCGCGCTCGCGGCCAGCTTCGAGCACCTCGCGCAGACCACGGGCAACGCGCGCGCCCAGGTGCTCGCCGACACCCTGGACCGCGCGACGGCGACCTTCCTCGACGAGGACAAGTCGCCGAGCCGTCGCCTCGGTGGCATCGACAACCGCGGCAGCCACTTCTACCTGGCGCTGTACTGGGCGCAGGAGCTGGCGAAGCAGACCGACGACGCGCAGCTCGCGGGGGCGTTCGCGGCGCTCGCCAAGACGCTGGCCGAGCAGGAGCGGACGATCGTCGACGAGCTCATCGCGGTGCAGGGTGCGCCGGCCGACATCGGTGGCTACTACCAGCCTTCGGCGTCGAAGGCGGCGGCGGTCATGCGTCCGAGTGCCGCGTTCAACACGGCACTCGAGATCCTCGCCTGATCTCAGCTTCTCCCTCGTTCCGCCCTGGTCGGCCTCGCGCCGGCCGGGGCGGTTCTTTTTCCCCACCCCGCCCCTTCCCGCAGCATCTGATGCTCGGCTCCGCCGAGGCCGGGGCTCCGCCCCGGACCCGTGCCCGGGTGCAGGCCGGCGGGTTTGTTTCCCCAGCCCCGCCCCTTCCCGAAACTGGGGCTTCGCCCCAGACCCCGAAGCACGCTTCGCGCGCTGTCCTCAATCGCCGGACGGGCTGAAATCAGCCCGTCCGGCGATTGAGGACGCGCCCGAAGGGCGCTCCCGCCGCAGGCGGCAACGGACTCGCGGCCGGGGGTCTGGGGCACGAGCCCCAGTTCGGGAAGGGGCGGGGTGGGGAACAGAGCTCGCCGCAGGCGCGGTGGGGCGCCCCCTTCAGTAACCCGTCGGCCGCACCAGGCCCGATTCGTACGCGAAGACCGTCGCCTGCGTGCGGTCGCGCAGGCCCAGCTTGACCAGGATGCGGCTCACGTGGGTCTTCACGGTCTGTTCCGCCACCACCAGGCGCTCGGCGATCTCCCCGTTCGACAGGCCCTGGGCGACCAGGGACAGCACCTCGGTCTCGCGTTCCGTCAGGCCGCCGACGCGGTCCTTGAGCGGGGCGCGGGGCGTGCCGGTCATCCGGGAGAACTCGGCGATCAGGCGCTTGGTGATGTTCGGGGCGAGCAGGGCGTCCCCGGCGGCCACGACGCGTACGGCCTGGGCGAGTTCGGCGGCCGACGCGTCCTTCAGCAGGAACCCGGACGCGCCCGCGCGCAGCGCCTCGTAGACATACTCGTCGAGGTCGAAGGTGGTCAGGACGAGGACCTTGACGGCCGCGCCGTCCGGGCCGGTGATGCGGCGGGTCGCCTCGATGCCGCCGAGGCCGGGCATCCGGATGTCCATCAGGACGACGTCGGGGGCGAGTTCGGCGACCTTGGCGACGGCGTCGAGGCCGTCCACGGCCTGCCCGACGACCTCGATGCCGGGTTCGGCGTTGAGCAGCACCGTGAAGCCCTGACGGACCATCATCTGATCGTCGGCTATCAGGACGCGGATCGTGGTCATGCGGTGTCCTCAACGGGTTCGGCGGGGGGCCGCGTGGGCAGCAGCGCGGTCACTTCGTAGCCGCCGTCGGGGGTGGCTCCGGTGGCCAGTTCGCCCCCTAGCATCGCAGTGCGCTCGCGCATGCCGAGCAGGCCCTGGCCGGCGCCCGGCGAGGGCGGGGCGGCGCCGCCCGGCGCGCTGTTGGTGACCCGCACCGTCAGCCCGGTCCCGCGGTATCCGATCTCCACCCGCACCGCCGCCCCGGGCGCGTGCCGCATCGCGTTGCTGAGCGCCTCCTGCACGATGCGGAACGCCGACAGTTCGACGCCCGGCGACAGCGTGCGCGGGGTGCCGATGGTCTCGGTGGCGACCGTGAGCCCGGCGGCGCGGACGTTCGCGACCAGCTCGTCCAGCCGGTCGAGGGTGGGCTGGGGGGTGTGCCGCACGCCGTCCGCGAGGGCGTCCTCGGAGCGCAGCACGCCCAGCACGCGGCGGAGTTCGGTGAGCGCCTCGACCGCGTTCCCGCGGATGCCCGCGAGGTTCTCCTTGAGCTCCTCGGACGGGTTCTCGACGAGGTGCGGGGCGACCTGCGCCTGGATGGAGATGACCGACATGTGGTGGGCCACGACGTCGTGCAGCTCGCGGGCGATGCGGTTGCGCTCCTCCAGGAGCGTGCGCCGGGCCCGCTCCTCGGCGGTGAGCTCCTCCTGGACGACCAGCTCCGTACGGGCCACTTGGCGGCCGCGCAGCGCGGCGCCGACCAGTACGGCGATCGCGAGGGACGCGGCGGTCAGGCGCGGGTCGCCGGCGTAGCCGGTGAGGGTCGTCTCGCAGGCCAGGCCCGCCAGCACGCTGACGACCAGCATCTCGACCGCGACCCGGGGGCGGACCCGCAGCGCGGCCAGGAACAGCACCCCGGCCTGCACGGCGAGTCCGGGGCCCGCCCAGGGGGACAGCGTGGTGCCCATGTGGAAGACCGCGGGGGACTCCGCGGACAGCGTGACCGTGATCATGACGACCGTCGACGCCCACCAGGCCGGTACCGGCCGGAACAGCGCGACGACGAGCGCCGCCGACTGGATCCCGGCGAGCAGGATCCCCTCCGGGGCGCCCAGCCGGTAGTTGAAGGCGTAGAAGTTCGCGCTCGGGATGGTGAGGAGCAGCGCGACCAGCACGAGGGGCACGACGATGGCGGGTCGCCAGTCGAGCCAGCGCGGCTGCCCGGCGCGGGGCGGCGGGGCGGCGTTCACCGGCCACAGGTCCTCGCGCAGCGTGCGCGGTGCGGCCTTCAGCGCTGCCGTCAGGCGCTCCATCGTGTCCCCCTCATTCCAAGATCAACCCTAGGCGGGTGCGCGGCGGCTCTTTCCCCCGGCCGCCCCGACCGCCCCGACCGCCGGACGGGCCGGTTGTCGGCCCGCCCGTTCCCCTCCGCCCGCCGCCCCTGTTCGTACGTGCGGAACGCCGCCCAGCAGATCAGCAGCGCCGCGCCGAACACCGGCAGCCATGCCAGGCGGGCGAGTATCCAGCCGGGGCCGTCGGGGAGGGTGTGCAGGCCGGGCAGGGCTCCGCCCGTGAGCAGGCCCGTCGCGGTGACCGCCATCATCGCCGTCTGGTGCCAGAGGAAGATCGTCATCGCGGAGAGGTTGACCAGCGCCACCGCCGCCCAGGCGGCGGGCCGCGCGAGTACCCGCCGCAGCGGGCCGAGGAGCAGCAGGGCCGCCCCGCACTGGGCGAGGCCGAAGGTGACGGCCGCGAGGGTGGGCGGGTTGAGGTTGGATATCGCGGCGCCGGGGACCCCGACCATGGCGGCCGGATAGCCCGCGAACAGCACGAGCAGGGCCGTGGCGGACGCCCCGCCGAGCAGCAGCACCCAGCCGGTGGCACGGCTGCTCACGTGGCCGCGCGCCCACGCGGCGCCCAGGCAGTACGGGACCAGCCAGCCCGCCGCGACATTGATCCAGCCGAGCGCGGCGGGCCCGCCCAGGCCGAACCGGATCAGGTCGACGTGCAGCACGACGGCGAGCGGCCACAGCGGGTGCAGCTTCGAGACCAGCGGGGTCGCCGCCGTCAGCGCGGCGAAGACCAGGAGGAACCAGAGCGGGGAGAGCACCAGCTTGCCCAGGGTGTACACGGTGTCCGGGCCCACCCCGGAGACGAGCATTCCGGCCACTGCCGCGGTCCACACCACCAGGAGGGCGGCGACCGGGCGGAACAGCCGGGCCAGCCGGGCGCGGAGCCACCGCCCGTACGACTCGCCCCGGGCGACCGCGGAGGCGTGGCTCTTCGCCGCCACCTGGCCGCCGACCAGGAAGAACACCGCGAGGGTCTGGACCAGCCAGGAGACCGGGGCCAGGCCGGGCAGGAACTGGAGCGGGCTGGCGGCGCGCACCGTGCCGCTGTCGGCGACCAGGGCGGTCACCAGCCAGTGGCCGAGCACCACGCCGAGGATGGCGAAGGCGCGCAGGGCGTCGACGGCGCGGTCGCGCCCGGGCGGGGTGGCGGCGTCGATCCGCCGGACGAGGTCACGCATGACGGCCCTCCTGGGAAGGGAGTTCTCCGGAGACGATCCGGGCGATGTTCTTCAGGGCGGTGGAACCGGGCTTGAGGTAGTCGCTGTGGCCGCCGTCGCCCGCCGCGAAGGCCCGGGCGCCGAACTCCGGCGAGACCGGGTCCGTCCCGAACCCGACCGTGGCGAAGGGCAGGTCGAGCCGTACGTGCGGCACGTCGGCGATCCAGTCGTCGGCGCCCCGGCCCGCCCAGACGGTGGCCCGGGTGCGCAGCGCGGCGACGTCGTCGGCGCCGGTGCCGGGGCTGCCGTAGAGGACGATGTCCGCGACGTCGAGGCCGGGCGCGGCCCGCCCGCAGACCACAGATCCGTAGGAGTGGCACAGCAGGGAGATCCGGGCGGCGGGCTTGAGCTCGCCCAACTGGCGTACGAAAGAACGCAGTTCACTCGCGGCGCTGTCGGCACGGCCCGGCGTCAGCACCTCCGTGCTGATCGTGCCCGGCGTCTTGTAGCCGAGCCAGGCGACGACGGCGACCCGGGCGCCGAGCTCCTGCCGGAGCGCCGTGGCACCGGCCCGGAAGCGCTCGTACGTGTCGAGGTTGGTGTCCGAGCCCGGGACGAGGACAGCGACGCGGTCGGCCCGGGACAGGTCGCCGAAGACCTCGGCGGTGCGGCCGCCGTCGCGGCCGTCGAAGGAGAGGAAGTGCCGCGCCGGATCCGCCATGGCGCGCAGCGCGGCGGCCCGCCTGTGGTCGCCGTGGCCGTCGGCCGCCCGTTCGGCCGCCTCGACGGCGCCCCGGGCGGCCGCGTACCGCTCGGCGAGCGCGGCCGGGGTCGCGGCCCGGATCGGGGCGAGGGTGGCGGGGGCCGGGGCCGGTACGGCCGCGGGGCGGGCCATGCCCGACACCGGGACCGCCACCGAGGCGGCGACGAGCGCGGCGAGCAGCGTGCGGCGCAGGCGGCTGCGGCGGGGGCGGGGGCGGGGCGTCATGGCGGGAGGTTCCTTCCGTACCGGATGCCGGTCGCGCATCCGATAGGGAAGTTATGGATCAGCCCGTGTGGTCGGCGTCCCACCAGGGAGCCCACTTCCGCGTAGCTCCGAGGTATGACGGGTAGGGGGTCGCGGCCCGTGCGCCGTGCCGCACTTCCTCCTCCGGTGAATAGCCGAACCCTACAAGACCCGCGCGCAGGACTCCGTCGATCACCGCACCTGAGCCACCTCGTCGACCTTGGCAGAGTGGCCCGTGAGCCGGTCTTCTCCCGTGGCGACTTCGCGCGAGGAGTTGTATCTCTACGACAAATGGGGGTTCAGTCAATGAGTGCTGACAGCAAGGACGTGGTGGTCACCGGTCTCGGGGCCACGACACCGCTCGGCGGGGACGTCGCCTCGACCTGGTCCGCGTTGCTGGCGGGGCGGTCGGGGATCAGCGCGATCGAGGAGGAGTGGGCGGCCGCCCTGCCGGTGCGGATCGCGGGCAGGCTCAAGGTCGAGCCGACCGAGGTGCTGGACCGGGTGCAGGCGCGCCGCATGGACCGCTGCGAGCAGATCGCGCTGGTCGCCGCGCGCGAGGCGTGGGCGGACGCGGGGCGGCCGGACGTCGATCCGGAGCGGCTGGCCGTGGTGATCGGCACGGGCACCGGCGGCGCGCTCACCCTGCTCGGCCAGGACGACGTCCTGGAGGCGTCCGGGGTGCGGAAGGTGTCCCCGCACACCGTCCCGATGCTGATGGCGAACGGCCCCGCGGCCTGGGTCAGCATCGACCTGGGGGCACGCGGCGGCGCCCACACGCCGGTCAGCGCCTGCGCGTCCGGGGCCGAGGCGATCGCGATGGGGCTGGACCTGATCCGCCTCGGCCGGGCCGACGTGGTCGTCGCGGGCGGAACGGAGGCATGCGTCCACCCGCTGCCGCTGGCCGGGTTCGCCCAGGCCAGGGCCCACTCAACGCGCAACGACGACCCGCAGCGGGCGTCACGGCCCTTCGACGTGGACCGGGACGGGTTCGTCATCGGCGAGGGAGCGGTCGTGGTCGTCCTGGAACGCGCCGGGTTCGCGGCCGCCCGGGCCGCCCGCCGGCACGCCCGCCTCGCCGGGGCCGGTGTGACGTCGGACGCCCACCACATCACGGCCGCGCACCCCGAGGGTCAGGTGCGCGCCATGCGGAGGGCCCTGGCAGAGGCCGGGCTGTCGCCGCTGGCGATCGACCACGTGCACGCGCACGCGACGTCCACACCCAAGGGCGACCTGGTCGAGGCCGAGTCGGTCACCGAGGCCATCGGCCTCCACCCCACCGTGACCGCGACCAAGTCCATGACCGGCCACCTCTTCGGCGCCGCCGGGGCGATGGGCGCGCTCGCCTCGATCCTCGCGGTCCGCGAGGGCGTGATCCCCGCGACGCAGAACCTCGACGCGCTCGACCCGGCCGTGAAGCTCGACGTCGTCACCGGCCGGCCGAGGTACGGCAAGGTGACGGCGGCCCTGACGAACTCGTTCGGCTTCGGCGGTCACAACGCGTCACTCGTCTTCACGGCCGCCTCGTAGCTCTCCCCGCCCTCGTACGGCGCGGGTCGGTCACCAGCCCGCGCCAGCCGGCTGCTTCGTGGTGACGTTGATGCGGTTGAAGAGGTTGGTCAGACCGATCCACAGGGTCAGGCCCGCGAGCTGCCGCTCGTCGTAGTGCTCGGCGGCCTCGGCCCAGATCTCGTCCGGCACCGGGTCCGGCCGGTCGCTGAGCCGAGTCACGCACTCGGCGAGGGCCAGCGCCGCGCGCTCGGCGTCGGTGAAATAGGGCGTGTCCCGCCAGGCCGCGACGGCGGCGAGCCGCTCGTCGCTCTCGCCCGCCTTCCTGGCGCTCTTCACTCCCCCGTCGACGCAGTAGCCACAGCCGTTGATCTGGCTGGCCCGGAGGTGGACGAGTTCGAGCGTCACCTCGGGCACTCCACCCTTCTTCGCCGCCTTCATGACACCGAGGACGGCCGGCAAGGCCTCGGGAATGATCACTGCGGGGTTCTGCAGCCGTGCTTCCATGGCGGTCTCCTCATGTCGCTGTCACATCGACGGGCTCCGGTCCGTCACAGCACTGACGGATCGCGACAGGAGAATGTGACAGATGAACGACAAGAACTTGCTGGCGGAGCGATTCGAGACGCACCGCACCCACCTGCGCGCGGTGGCCTACCGGATGCTCGGCTCGCTGACCGAGGCCGACGACGCCGTGCAGGAGGCATGGCTGCGGCTCAGCCGCTCCGACAGCGAAAGCGTCGAGAACCTGGGCGGCTGGCTGACCACCGTCGTCGGCCGGGTGTGCCTGGACATGCTGCGTTCGCGCACCTCGCGCGGCGAGGAGCCGCTGGACGCGCGGGTGCCCGACCCCATCGTCGGCAGCGTGGACGGCGTCGACCCCGAGCACCAGGCGCTGCTCGCCGACTCCGTCGGCCTCGCGCTGCTGGTCGTCCTGGAGACGCTGGCGCCCGCGGAGCGGCTCGCGTTCGTGCTGCACGACATGTTCGCCGTGCCGTTCGACGAGATCGCCCCGATGGTCGGGCGCACCCCCGCGGCGGCACGGCAGCTGGCCAGCCGGGCGCGCCGCCGGGTGCAGGGGTCCGTGCCCACGCCCGACAGCGACCTCACCCGGCAGCGGCAGGTCGTCGACGCCTTCCTCACCGCGGCGCGCGGCGGCGACTTCGACGCGCTCGTCGCGGTGCTCGACCCGGCCGTCGTGCTCCGCGCGGACACGGGCGCGGGGGCCCCGCTGGAGGTACGCGGCGCCGCGGCCGTCGCCGGGCAGGCGCTCACCTTCCAGCGCATGGCCCTCTTGGCGCGGCCCGCGCTCGTCAACGGCTCCGTCGGGATCGTCACCGATGTGGACGGGCAGGCGATGGCGGTGCTCGGCTTCACGATCACGGACGGCAAGGTCACGACGATCGACATCCTGGCGGATGTGGAGCGGTTGCGGGGGCTTCCTATGTAAGGGGGCGCGCTTGAGGGTGCGGGCCCGCTGCGCCTGCGGCGGGCTTGTTCCCCAGCCCCGCCCCTTCCCGAAACTGGGGCTTCGCCCCAGACCCCGGAGCACGCTTCGCGCGCTGTCCTCAAACGCCGGACGGGCTGGATTTTCCAGCCCGTCCGGCGTTTGAGGACGCGCCCGCAGGGCGCCCCCGCCGCAGGCGGCAACGAAACCCGCACCCTTTCCGCCGTGCACGATCGCTCACGCGTAGTGACCTGCGTACCCCCCGGGTGTGAACCCCCGCATAGGGCCCACGTCACGTACGACTCCGGCTAGTGGCCCCGACCCGCCCAAATCGGACGTTCCGGGCGTGGTGTGGGGGTGTGTGCCTACGAGCCCCGGTCGTACGTCACACCTTTGCCACCCCCGTTTCCGGCCGCTAACAATTGCCGAGTCGCACCGCGCCGCACCGGCCTCCGTACGACATCCGCGAAACTGGAAGAGGTTCAGCTCCGTATGCGCTCCACCGTCTCCCGCCACCGCCTGACCGCCGCCCACAAGCTCTCCGCCGCCGGCCTGACCGCCGCGGGCCTCACCGCCCTCGCCCTCGCCGCGGTCCCCGGCCAGGCCACCGCCGCCCAGTCCATCGACGTCAAGCACGTCGCCTGGACCACCCACGACGCCGGCACCAGCGACCAGGAGCAGCAGGAGCGCCTCACCCAGGCCACCGGCCAGGCAGCCGACCGGGCGAAGACCGAAGCCGCAGCGCAGCACAGGACCGCCACCGACGCCGCCGCCAGGACCGCCGCCCAGGCCAAGGCCAGGGCCGAGCAGGACCGCGCCGCCAAGGAAACCGCCAGCCGCTCCCAGGACCGCACCCCCGTCCAGAACACCCCCGCCGCCCCCGCCCAGCAGGCCCCGGCCCCGGCCCCCGCGAAGGCCTACGGCGACAACCTCGACGGCTGGATCAACCAGGCCCTGGACATCATGCACACCAAGGGCATCCCCGGCACCTACGAAGGCCTCAAGCGCAACATCATGCGCGAGTCCACCGGCAACCCCCAGGCCATCAACAACTGGGACTCCAACGCCGTCGCCGGCATCCCCTCCAAGGGCCTGCTGCAGATCATCGACCCGACGTTCAAGGCCTTCCACGTCGAGGGCACGTCCTGGGACATCTACGACCCGGTCGCCAACATCGTCGCCTCCTGCAACTACGCCGCCAAGACCTACGGCTCCATGGACAACGTCAACTCCGCCTACTGACCGGACCGACACACAGCGGGAACCTCACGCGCCGAAGGGCGGCGGCACCACACCGGTGCCGCCGCCCTTCGGCGTACTCAGAGGCCCTGCAGACGCTCCAGTTCGCGCCGGTCCCGCTTGGTGGGGCGGCCCGCGCCGCGGTCGCGGACCGGTACCGCCGCGAGCGCGGTGGGCGGCGGCGGGGGCGGGCTGTTGTCGACGTAGCACTCGGCCGCGACGGGGGCGCCGACCCGCTTGCGGATGGTCCGGGAGACGACGACGATCCGCTCGTGCCCGGCCAGCCGGAGCCGCACCTCGTCGCCGGGGCCCACCGTCTGGGCCGGTTTGGCGCGCTCGCCGTTGACGCGCACGTGACCCGCGCGGCAGGCGGTCGCGGCCTGGGAACGCGTCTTCGTCAGCCGCACGGACCAGATCCAGCTGTCGACCCGTACGGTCCCGGTCTCCTCGTCTGAAGCCATGACCCGACTCTAGTACCGGAGTACCGGCGGTCGGGCGCGCGTGATGTCACGGCTCGGCTCACGACAGCGCCTCACGGCAGGCCGAGGCCAGTCGGGCCACGCCTTCGGCGAGTTCGGCCGTGCCGGCCACCGCGGCGAAGCTCAGGCGCAGGTGCGGGGCGGCGGACTCGGCGGCGTGATAGGGGCGCCCGGGGGCGACGGCGACGCCCGCGCGCAGCGCCGCGGCCGCCAGCGCGGCCTCGTCCGTGCCGTCCGGCAGCCGGGCCCAGACGTGGAAGCCGCCGGGCGGCACGAACTCCACTTCCAGCTCCGGGAGTTCCCGGCGCAGGGCGGTGAGCAGCGCCTCGCGCCGGGTGCGCAGCTCGGCCGCGACCGTGCGGTGGTGACGGGGCCAGGCGGGCGAGCCGACGAGTTCGAGCGCGGCCTCCTGGAGCGGGCGGGGCACGAAGAAGCTGTCGACGACCTGGATGGCCCGCAGCCGTTCCAGCACCGGGCCCCGGGCGGCGAGGGCGCCGACGCGCAGGCTGGGCGAGGTGGCCTTGGTCAGGGAGCAGACGTGGACGACGATGCCGTCGGGGTCCTCCGCGGCGAGCGTGGGCGGCAGCGGTGGGGCGTCCTCGTGGGCGAGGCGGCGGGCGAAGTCGTCCTCGACGACGAAGGCACCGGCCGCGCGGGCGGCGCGGACGACCTCGCGGCGCCGGTCGTCGGCCAGGACGGCCCCGGTGGGGTTCTGGAAGAGCGGCTGGCAGGCGAAGACGCGGGCGCCGCTCACCCGGAACGCCTCGGCGAGCAGATCGGTGCGCACCCCCCGCGCGTCCGTCGGCACGGGCACGAGCCGCAGCCCGGAGGCGCGCGCCGCGGCGACCATGCCGGGATAGGTCGGGGACTCGACGAGCACGGGGGCGCCGGGCGGGGCGAGGGCGCGCAGGGCGGTGGTGAGCGCGCTCTGGCCGCCCGCGGTGATCAGCACGTCGGAGGGGGCGACCGTGCCGGCCGGGCCGCCGATCTCGCGGGCGAACCACGCGCGGAGCTCGGCGACCCCTTCGAGGGGCGGGCGGCCCCAGGCGCCCGGGCGGCGGCCGGCCCGGGCGAGGGCGGCGGCGAGGGCGCGTTCGGGCTGGAGGGTGTGGTGGAGGTAGCCGCCGCTGAGCTCGATGACGCCGGGTGGCGGTTCGGCGAGCGTGGCCAGCACCCCGGTGGCGTCGACGGTGCGGGGGACGGCGTCCCCGGCCGCCTCGGCGCTGAGGGCGACCTCCTGCCAGGACGTGTCGCCGAGGCGCGCGGGCGCGCCGTGCGGCGCGGCCCGGAAGGCGCCCGCGCCGGGGCGGGTGACGACCAGGCCCTCCGCGGCCAGGGCGGCGAGGGCCCGCGAGACGGTGACGGGGCTGACCCGGAAGCGCTCGATGAGGGCGCGGCTGGACGGCAGCTTCTCACCTGGAGAGTAGCGGTTCATCTCCCCGCGCAGGACTCCTGCCAGTTCCGCGACGCTGTTACGCTCATGCATGAGAGTGAAAGATAGCGCTACTCGCGCCGCGGCGATAGCAGTGAGCGGCCCGGCCGCCGTCGAGGGCGAGGCGGGGAACGGCTCCGCGCACACCGTCGGTCGTACGCGCCGATTCGGCCCCGCCACCGGGGGCACCCTGCTCGCCGCCCTCGGGGTGGCCGCGTTCTCCCTGACGTTCCCCGCGACCGTCTGGGCGCTGGAGGGGCTCGGCCCGTGGTCCGTCACCACGTGCCGGATGGTGCTGGCCGGGCTGATCGCGGCCGGTTTCCTGCTGGCGGGGCGCGTGCCGCCGCCCGCGCGGCGCCACTGGCCGGGGCTGCTCGCGGTCGCCGGTGGCACCGTCGTCGGATTCCCCCTGCTGACGACGCTGGCCCTGCGGACGTCCACGACCTCGCACGCCGCGGTGGTCGTGGGCCTGCTGCCGCTGACCACGGCCGCGTACGCGGCGGTGCGGACCCGTACCCGGCATTCGCGCGCCTTCTGGGCGGCGGCACTGGCGGGGGCGGCTGTGGTCATCGGCTTCGCCCTGCAACAGAGCGGTGGCACGCCGACGCTCGGCGACCTGTATTTGTTCGCCGCCCTGCTGGTGTGCGCGGCGGGCTACGCGGAGGGCGGCAGGCTGGCGCGGGAGATGCCGGGGTGGCAGGTGATCGGCTGGGCGCTCGTCGGCTGCCTGCCGGTGGCCGTGGCGGGTGCGGCGGCGGCTCTGTACGCCGAGCCCGCGCATCTCACCGGGCACACCGTCGCCGGGCTGCTGTGGCTGGCGGCGGGGTCGCAGTTCCTGGGCATGCTGGTGTGGTACCGCGGCATGGCCGTGATCGGTGTGGCCAGGGCGAGCCAGCTCCAGCTCGCGCAGCCGCTGCTGACCCTGGTGTGGTCCGTGTCGCTGCTCGGTGAACGGCTGACCCCGGCCGCGCCCGTCGCCGCGGTCGCGGTGCTCGTCTGCATCGCGGTGACCCAGCGCACGCGCGGGTAGCACGGTGCGGTCGGCGCTCCCCCGAATGCGCCGTAGAGCGGGCCATATGCCCCCGATCGCCGTAGAATTGACGGCACCCGAGCGCACCAGTGGAACCTCGATCGGAAGGATCACCGCCGATGCATGCGAGCAAGGGCGACCGTTTGGTAACACACGGCCGGGTTGTCGGGGAGCACGACCACGTCGTGGAGATCGTCGAGGTGCTGGGGCCGAAGGGCACGCCCCCGTATCGCGTCCGCGCGGAGAACGGCCACGAGACGATCATGTCGCCGGGCCCGGACAGCGTGGTGGAGCACCGCAAGGCGACGGACGGCGCGTAGCCGCCTGCCGCAGAGCAGCGTCCGGTCGGCCCATGGACGCTGCTGCACCGCGTGTCCTCGGACGCCGGACGGGCTTGATGTGGCCAAGCCGCCTTGGATCGTATCCAGGGATGAAGTCCCGAGGCCCGCACGATCAAGCCCGGCCGGCGATTGAGGCCACCCGCCGTGGGGGCACCCCCGGACGGAGTCCGGGGGAACAACGGACCCGCGCCTTCGAGCGGACCCAAGTCAACACCGGTCGGGCAGCGCCTCAGCCCTCACCGCGGTGGGCGCACCCTGCGCGGATAGTGGTCGTGGACCACGCGTTCCATCGCCCCGATCCGGTCGTCGAGCAGCGATTTCGCCGAGAAGTACGCGTTCCCGAGCACCTCGCGGTGTGCGCCGCACAGCGTGAGGTGGCGGGAGAGCTCGGCCGGGTCCTGCCAGGGTGCGGGCTGCGCGGGGTCGCCGGCGCGGTAGAGCGCCTCGCCGATGTAGAGGTGCACGCCGGTGCCCCGCACGGTCCGCGCCCACCACGGCACGAGCTCGGCGTAGTCCGCGTCCGGGAAGCCGATGGGCCAGTAGACCTGGGGGACGATGTAGTCGATCCACTCCTCGCGCACCCACTTGCGGGTGTCGGCGCACAGGTCGTCGTATGTCTGCACCCCGGCCCGGGTGTCCGACCCCCGTGGGTCCGTCGCCCTGTTGCGCCAGACGGCGAACGGGCTGATCCCGAACCGCACATGACGCTTGCGCCGCTTGATGCGCTCGCCCATCTCCCGTACGAGCAGGTCGATGTTGTCGCGCCGCCAGGCCCCCCGGTCGGGGTGGCCCGCGCCGTAGCGCTCGTACGCCGCGTCGTCGTCGAAGCGCTGCCCGGCCACCGGGTAGGGGTAGAAGTAGTCGTCGAAGTGCACGCCGTCGAGGTCGTAGCGGGCGACGGGGTCGAGCATCGCGTCCTGGACGAAGCGCCGCACCTCGGGCAGGCCCGGGTTGTAGTAGAGCTTCCCGCCGTACGGCACCACCCAGTCGGGGTGCAGCCGCGCCGGGTGGGTGGGGATCAGCCGGCCGGGGTCGGTGTGGTTGGCGATGCGGTAGGGGTTGAACCAGCCGTGCAGTTCCAGGCGGCGCTCGTGCGCCGCGCGCACCGCGAAGGCCAGCGGATCCCAGCCCGGGTCGCCGCCTTGAGTCCCCGTCAGATACTCCGACCACGGCTCGTACGGCGAGGGCCAGAACGCGTCGGCGGTGGGCCGGAGCTGGAGGAGCACGGCATTGAGCCGGCGCTCCACCGCGGCGTCGAGGAGGTCCAGCAGCTCGTCCTGCTGCCTGCCGGGATCGAGGCCCGGCGCGGACGGCCAGTCGATATTGCCGACGGTGGCGACCCACAGGCCGCGGAACTCGCGCTTCCGGCGAGTGCCGCTCGAGTCGGCGTCACCGAGCGCACCCGCCTCACCCGTAGTCAGCATCGCGGACATCACGCCCGCGGCCGCCACGGTGAACCCTCTTCGGCTCATACGCCCCATATGCGGCCCACTCCTTGTCGGATCGGTCACACCATACGGACAGAGCATGCCCGCCCCGGCACCCTCGGCACCGCACGGCGCGGAGTAACGTCTGGAACGAGGCGGGGACCGGGGGTCCCGCGCGCCGGGACCCGGCGCGGGGTACGGCCGCCGCCGGACGACCGAGAACAGCGAAAGGCACGATGTGACGACCGACATCGCACGCGTCGGAGTAGTGGGCTGCGGCCAGATGGGCGCGGGCATCGCCGAGGTGTGCGCCCGTTCCGGCCTGGACGTCATGGTCGCGGAGACCACCGGCGAGGCCCTGGAGCTGGGCCGCACCCGGCTCACCAACTCCCTCGGCAAGGCCGCCGAGCGCGGCAAGATCACCGAGGCCGAGCGCGACGCCACGCTCGCCCGGCTGAGCTTCACCACCGACCTGGGCGAGTTCGCCGACCGCGACCTCGTCATCGAGGCCGTCGTCGAGAACGAGCAGATCAAGACCGAGATCTTCCAGGTCCTGGACCAGGTCGTCACCCGCCCGGACGCGATCCTGGCCTCCAACACCTCCTCCATCCCGCTGGTGAAGCTGGCCGTGGCGACCTCCCGCCCGGACCAGGTCATCGGCATCCACTTCTTCAACCCGGCCCCGGTGCAGAAGCTCGTCGAGCTGATCCCCGCGCTCACCACCGGCGAGGAGACCATCAAGCGCGCCGAGGCCCTGGTCGCGCAGGTCCTGGGCAAGCACGCGATCCGCGCCCAGGACCGCTCGGGCTTCGTCGTCAACGCCCTGCTCATCCCGTATCTGCTCTCCGCCATCCGGATGTTCGAGTCGGGCATCGCCAGCCGCGAGGACATCGACAACGGCATGGAGCTCGGCTGCGCCCACCCCATGGGCCCGCTGAAGCTCTCCGACCTGATCGGCCTGGACACGGTCGCGTCGGTGGCGAACAGCATGTACGAGGAGTTCAAGGAGCCGCTCTACGCCGCTCCCCCGCTGCTCCAGCGCATGGTCGACGCGGGCCGCCTCGGCCGCAAGACGGGCTCGGGCTTCTACTCGTACTGAGCCCCTGGCCCGACCACTACGCAAAGTCACCGCCGCACACCCGTGTTCGCACGGGGTGTGCGGCGGTGACTCGCATATACCCCCCGCACACGCTCCCGCTCGGCGGCCCGGCGCGGTTGACTCGCTTCCGTTGGTACAGACAGCATTCTCCGGAAGGAGTACGGACCGTGACCAGCCATCCCGAGCACGCCGTCAAATCGGCCGAGCTCGCGGAGCTCAGGCGGAGCCTCGATGTCGGCGTCGTCCGCATCGACGGGCACCTCGCCCTCCTCACCCAGCGCGGCGACCAGACGGAGCACGAGATCGCCGAGCTGGGCGAGCGCGTACGGGCCCTGGAACACGGCACCTGGCCCCTGCCGTCGATAGCCGCGCTCACCGGCGTCGCCGCCCTGGCACTCGCCGTCTGGCAGGCGACAGGCCGATGAGCGCGGGGTGTGCGTGAATCCGGTCGCCGTACGGAGGTTCAGCCGAGCCGGATGTGGTGCAGCAGCAGCAGCGCGGCCGCCATGTTGGCGGCCGGCACCTCGCCGCGGCCGATCATGTCGGGCACCAGCTTGAGCGGCACCCACTCGCGGCGGTCCGACTCGAAGTCGTCCTCCGGCTCACCGATGTACTCGGCCTCGTCGGACCAGTAGATGTGATGGCGGGCGTCGGTGAGACCGTTGGACGGTTCCACGGACATCAGGTGCCGCAGGGGGCCGGGCCGCCACCCGGTCTCCTCCTCCATCTCGCGGGCCGCCGCGAAGGCCAGGTCCTCACCGTCCTCGACGACGCCCGCGGCCAGTTCCCAGCCCCAGTTGTCGGTGATGAAGCGGTGCCGCCACAGCAGCAGGACCTCATTGGCCTCATTGACCACCGTGGCCACGGCGACGGGCCGCAGCCTGATGAGGAAGTGGTCGAGGTGGCGGCCGTCGGGGAGTTGGACGTCTGCGAGATTGACCCGGAACCAGCGGTTCGAGTAGACGGTCCGTTCCCTGAGATTCTTCCAACGCACGTGTTGCCACCTTCCGCCGAGGTGGCCACCTCCCCGGGCGCTTTCCTCACAAGGGCACGCGCAACGCCCCGTCGATCATCTCGGCGGCCTCGGCAGTGGCCGCACACCCACTCTCGATCAGGTGCTCGCGCACCGCCCGGAGCCGATCCCGTAAGCGCTGCGATTCCATGCCTCTCGCCTGCTCGGTCATCTCCCGTGCGGTGGCCACCGCCTTGTCCGCGTCTCCTTGACGCAGCTCGATGTGCGTGAGCATGGCGAGCCGGTGGACACGGCCCCGGTCGTGGGCGGGGGTGTCGACGGCCCGGTCCGCGTGCTCACGGGCGGGTCCGAGATCGCCGAGGCTCAACAGCGCCTCCGCCACCTGCACATTCACCAGACCGGGCTGCACATAGCCGGTCTCGGCCGGCTCCTGGCCACGGCGGATGCGCTCGGCCGCGCTCTCGGCGCGGCGGATGCAGGCGAGCGCGCCGACGCCGTCGCCGAGCCGGGCGTATGCCTTGGCCTGCATGGCGTAGAGATCGGCGGCGAGGGCGGGGGTGAGCTCCGGGCCCGCGGCCCGCAGCGCCGACTCGGCGAACGCGACCGCCTGCCGGTACTCCCGCATGAAGAGCGACTGGTTGACGAGGAGGGCGATGACATACGCGCCGAGGCCCCGGTCCCCGCTGGCCTTGGCCAGCCGCAGCGCCTGGTGGAAATAGCGCTGGGCGAGCCCGTGCGCGTCGGAGTCGTAGGCGCAGATCCCCGCGACGGCGACCAGCCCTCCGGTGGCACGGTGCAGTTGGCGGCCGGTCGCGTCGGTGTAGCTGCCCCGGAGCAGGGGCGCGGTCTCGGCGTTGAGGAAGCCGACGACGCGGGCGCGGGTCGCGATGCCGCCCGCCTTGCGGTACATCTGCTCGTAGTGGGTGCGGGCGGCGCGGAGCATCTCGATGTCGTCCATGGAGACGCGGGTGAGGCCGCGCCGGGAGACATCGGCGTCCTCGGGCGGGTTCTCCCACTCCCAGACCGGGATGACGGCGGGCGTCCCGGTCACGGCGGGGGCGGTGACGACGTGCTCCCGCTGCTGCTCGTCGGAGCGCCACAGGGCGGTGGCGCGCTCCACGAAGCCGGAGAGCGGGGTGTTGGGCAGGCGGGGGCTGCCGGGGGTGCCCAGGCCGATGTCGTCCAGGGTCAGCGCGCGGTGCAGTCGCTCGCCGAGCACCTCGCAGATGAGGTCCGGCACCTGGCCGCGCGGGCGCTGGCCGCGCAACCAGCGTGCGACGGCGGTGTGTTCGTACCGCAGTGCCAGTCCCCGGGCGCGGCCCGCCGCGTTGATATGGGCGGCCAGTCCGGCGTGGGAGATCCCCGCTTCGTCGAGGATGGCGTCAAGGAGTGTGTTGGGCTCCATCCTGCCCTCCGAAGTGCTCGGTGGGATCAGCGTAATGGAGATCGCTTCGCACGGGGTGTGAACCGGACGTCGCGCAGCGTCAAACGGAAGCAGGGCCTCGGGAGTTGGGGCCACCGGTGGCTTCCGGCCGTTCCCGGGCCGTCTCGCCGGGCGGGGGCGGTGCGGCCGAGAGCGGGGTGGCGATCTCCTCCAGGGACCGGCCCTCGGCGTCGATGCCCAGGAAGTGCTCGGTGAGGCCGCCGATCACCATGACGGCCGCGCCCAGGAGATAGCCGAGGAAGAGCAGGGTGCGGTCGCTGCCGTCGCCGATCAGCCGGCCGTAGAGATACGGGCCGGCGGCGCCCACGCACTGGGCGAGGGCGAAGAAGACGGCGATGGCCTGGCCCCGCACCTCCAGCGGGAAGATCTCACCGACCGTCAGATATCCGGCGGACGCCCCGGCCGAGGCGAAGAAGAAGATCACGCACCAGGCGGCGGTCTGGCTCGCCGCGGTCAGCAGGTCGGCCTGGAACAGCGCGGCGGTGACGGCCAGGGCGCAGCCGGAGAAGAGATAGGTGCCGCTGATCATGCGGCGGCGGCCGACGGTGTCGAAGAGCGGGCCGAGCAGGACGGGACCGAGGAGGTTCCCGGCGGCGAAGGCGATGAGGTAGAGCGGGGCGCGGTTCTCGTGGACGCCGTAGAACTTGGTCAGGACGAGGGTGTAGGTGAAGAAGATCGAGTTGTAGAGGAAGGACTGGGTGATCAGCAGGGTCGAGCCGAGCACGGAGCGGCCGGGGTAGCGCTTGAACAGCAGCCGCAGCAGGGTGGGATAGCCGGCCCGCGGCGCCTCCGTCAGCAGGATCGCCTTGCCCGCGTCCACGGGTGCGAGGACGTGCCCGGCGCGCTCGACCTCGCTCTCGATACGGGCGATGGCCTCCTCGGCCTCCGCCTGCCTGCCGTGCATGGCCAGCCAGCGCGGGCTCTCCGGCAGATGACGGCGGATCAGGAAGACGGCGAGGCCGAGGAGCGGGCCGAGGAGGAAGCCCACCCGCCAGGCGAGGCGGTCGGCAAGCACCTGGAGGAGCCAGAGTTCGGCCACGGTGCCGAGGATCGCGCCCGCCCAGTAGGTGCCGTTGACCAGGAGGTCGACGCGGCCGCGGTGGCGGGCGGGCACCATTTCCTGGATCGCGGAGTTGATGGCGGAGTACTCGCCGCCGATGCCCGTGCCGGCGAGGAAGCGGGTGAAGCAGAGGAAGGCGTACCAGCCGGTGCCCTGGCCGAGGGTCAGTGCCGTCAGGCCGCTGCCGAAGAGATAGACGCCGAAGGTGAGCAGGAAGAGCCTGCGCCGGCCGAGCCGGTCCGCGAGCCGCCCGAAGAACAGCGCGCCCGCCACCTGTCCGACGAGATAGACGGTGGCGATCAGCCCCGCCTCGCCCGAGGAGAGGCGGAGGGTGTCCTCGCGGGTGAGGACGGCCGCCACCGCGCCCGCGACGGTGATCTCCAGGCCGTCCAGGATCCAGGCGACGCCGAGCGCCACCACCATCCTGGTGTGGAAGCCGGACCAGGGCAGCCGGTCGATCCGGGCGGGGATGAGGCTGCGTACGGCACCGGGCGGTGCGGCGGGTCCGGGGTGGCCGTGGGGCTCTGTCACGAAGCGGCTCCTTGCCTGCGCGGCCTGCCGCCGGAGCGGGCCAGTCGGGCGGCGGGCGACGGGGAGGGGACGCGCTGCCGGTCGTTGCGCAGCACCAGGAGGGCGATGTCGTCGGAGAGGCGGCCGCCGGTGTGCCGCAGCAGGGCGGCCTGGACGCGCTCGATCACGGCGGCGGGGACGATGGGCGCGCCGCGGGCGGCCTCGGCGAGGGTCCGCGCGAGCGGGAAGAAGGCGCCCGCGGCGTCCCGCGCGTCCTCGGCGCCGTCCGTGTGCAGCACCAGGGCGTCGCCGGGGTGCAGCCGGGTCAGCCGGGCCACGGGCAGTTCGGACGGCAGGGGGAAGAGCCCGAGCGGGGGCATCGGGTCGCCCCGGCCCACGGGGGCGGCCCTGGCCCGGCGGCCGGAGGCGCCGGAGAGGCGGTACGGCCAGGGGTGGCCGCAGTTGAGGGCCATGACGACGCCGTCGGCGCACACCTCCAGCAGGAGGATGGTGACGAACTCCTCGCCGGACGGCCGCTCCTTGGCGTCCTTCGCCTCGGCCGCGGCCCGCTCTCCCAGGTGCCGCTGCAGGGCCCGCTCCAGCCGGCGCAGCACGTCCGCCAGCCGCGGTTCGTCGTACGCCGCCTCGCGGAAGCTGCCGAGCACGGCGGCGACGGTGGCGATCGCCGCGAAGCCGTGGCCGCGCACATCGCCTATGACGACGCGGACGCCGTGCGGGGTGGCCAGGGCCTCGTAGAGGTCGCCGCCCACGAGCGTGCCCTCGCTGACCGAGAGGTGGCCGCCCGCGAGCGTCATCCCGTCGAGCCGCGGCGGCAGGGGGCGCAGCAGCAGCCGCTGGGCGGTGTCGGCGATCTCGCGGGCGCGCTCCAGATCCCGCACGAGCCGGCGCCGGCGGCGGGTGATGGAGTAGCTGGCCCCGGCGACGGCGACGACGGCGCAGCACGTGCCCAGTCTGACGCCGTGATCCAGCCGGGCCGTGGGGCCGAAGGGGGCGAGCGCGAACACCGCGCAGAGGCCGGCGAGCGCGACGCACTGGCGCCGGCCGCTGCCCGCGCAGGCGATGACGGGCGCGGCCGCGAGCAGTTGGACGACCTGGGTGCCGTGGGGGGCGAGGAGCCCCCACGCCAGGACTCCCAGGATCCACAGTCCGGGAAGGGCGAGCACGACCCTCCTCCGCCAGTGCACCGCCCTTGTCCGGATCATGCCGTCGGCCCCCCTAGCAGCAATGACGCGCTTGATTCTCGCGAGTGCTCAGCGCCAAGTAACGACCAGGGCCTTCATTTCCACCCTATTGAGTGATATTCGGACACTCAGGAACGATGGCACGCATGAGGGGCGCACCCGGTGACCCGGGTGCGCCCCTCTGCTGTTCAGCGACTTTCACCGCCGGGCGGCGGGCGCGGGGTCAGGCCCCGCGCCCCGCGGGCGTCACGCGCCGCGCAGCACCGCTCCCGTGCTCTCGACGGCCGAGGCAACGGCCGCGTCGCGCGCGGCAGTTGCCTCGTCGGCGGTCAGGGTGCGGTCGGCGGCGCGGAAGCGGAGCGCGTACGCCAGCGACTTCTTGCCCTCGCCGAGCTGCTCGCCGGTGAAGATGTCGAACAGGCGCAGCGACTCCAGGAGTTCACCGGCGCCGGACCGCAGCGCGGCCTCGACCTCGGCGGCGGGGACGGAGGCGTCCACGACCAGCGCGACGTCCTGGGTGGCCACCGGGAAGGCGGACACGTGCGGGGCCTCGACGGCGCCGGTGCCGGCCCGCTCCAGGAGGTCGAGCTCGATCTCCATGGCGCAGGTGCGCTCCGGCAGGCCGAACGCCTTGGTGACGCGCGGGTGGAGCTCACCGGCGTTGCCGACGAGCACCTCCTCGCCGTCGACCAGGGCGAGCAGCGCGGCGCAGCGGCCCGGGTGGTACGGGGCCGTCTGGTCCTGACGGACAATCAGCTCGACGCCCGCCGCGCGGGCGACCGCGCGGCCCGCCTCGATGGCGTCCGCCCAGGTCGACGGGCGGCCCTTGCCCCACCAGCCGGCCTGCTCGCGCGCGCCGGCGAGGACGACGGCCGCACGGCGCGGCTGCCGGGGCAGCGCGGCGTTCAGACCGGCGATCTCCTCGTCGGTCGGACGGCGGTCGACGGGCAGCCGGACCGCCGGGCGCTCGGCACCGGTCGGCCGGAAGACCAGCCCGGTCTCGAACAGCGCGAGGTCGTGCTCACCGCGGCCGTCGTTGCGGCGCAGGGCGGCGAAGAGCCCCGGCAGCAGGGTCGTGCGCAGCGCGGGCTCGGTGTCGGAGAGCGGGTTGACCAGGCGCACCACGAGGCGGCGCGGGTCGTCGGCCTCCAGGCCGAGCTGGTCGAGGGCGGCCTCCCCGAGGAAGGGGTAGCTGGGGGCCTCGACATAGCCGGCGCCGGCGAGGGCGCGGCCCACGCGGCGGTGCAGGCGCTGCCGCTCGGTCAGCCCGCGCCCGGCGGGCGGCTGCGGCAGGGTGGAGGGCAGGTTCTCGTAGCCCTCCAGCCGGATGACCTCTTCGGCGAGGTCGTTGGGGTCGGTGAGGTCGGGGCGCCAGCTGGGCACGGTGACGATCAGCTCGTCCTGCCCGTAGACGTCGCAGCCGACCTCCTGGAGGCGGCGGACGACGGTCTCCCGGCCGTACTCGACACCGGCGACGCGGTCCGGGTGGTCGGCGCTCATCGCGATCGTGCGCGGCCCGCTGGGGGCGACGACCTCGGTGACCCCGGCCTCGGCGGTGCCGCCCGCCAGCAGCACCATCAGGTCGACGGTGCGCTGCGCCGCCGCGGAGGCGGCCTGCGGGTCGACGCCGCGCTCGAAGCGCTTGGACGCCTCGGAGGACAGCTTGTGGCGGCGGGCCGTGCGGGCGACGGAGATGGCGTCGAAGTGCGCGGCCTCGACGACGATCTCGGTGGAGCCCTGACCGGCCGCGTGGTCGGCGATCTCGGTGTCGGCACCGCCCATGACACCCGCGAGGCCGATGGGACCGCGGTTGTCGGTGATGACGAGGTCCTCGGGGTGCAGGACCCGCTTGACCCCGTCGAGGGTGGTGAGCTTCTCGCCCGCCTTGGCGCGGCGCACGCCGATCGTCCCGTCGACGCGGGAGCGGTCGTAGGCGTGCAGCGGCTGGCCGAGCTCGAGCATCACGTAGTTGGTGACGTCGACGGCGAGCGAGACCGTGCGCATGCCGGCCTTCTGGAGGCGGCGCTGGAGCCAGATCGGCGAGCGCGCCTCGGGGGAGAGACCGGTCACCGTACGGGCGGTGAAGCGGTCGCAGCCGGCCGGGTCGGCGACCTGGACGGGGTAGCCGTAGCTGTTGGGCGCGGGCACGTCCAGCAGGGCCGGGTCGCGCAGCGGCAGGCCGTAGGCGGTGGCGGCCTCGCGGGCGACGCCGCGCATCGACAGGCAGTAGCCCCGGTCGGGGGTGACGGCGATGTCGAGGACCTCGTCGACGAGCTCCAGCAGCTCGATGGCGTCGGTGCCGGGCTCGTACTCCTGCGGCAGCACGATGATGCCGTGCGTGCCGTCGTCGCCCATGCCCAGCTCGTCGCCGGAGCAGATCATGCCGTGCGAGGTGCGGCCGTACGTCTTGCGCGCGGCGATCGCGAAGTCGCCGGGCAGCACGGCGCCGGGCAGCACGACGACGACCTTGTCGCCGACGGAGAAGTTGCGGGCGCCGCAGACGATCTCCTGCGGCTCGCCCGTGCCGTTGGCGCCGCCGACGTCGACCGTGCAGAAGCGGATGGGCTTCTTGAAGCCCTCCAGCTCCTCGATCGTGAGGACCTGGCCGACGACGAGGGGGCCCTTCAGGCCCGTGCCGAGCTGCTCGACGCGCTCGACCTCGAGGCCGGCGGCGACGAGCTTGGCCTGCACGTCGCGGCCGGTGGTACCGGCCGGCAGGTCGACGTACTCCCGCAGCCAAGAAAGCGGGACCCGCATCAGATCTCCATCCCGAACGGCCGGGTGAAACGCACGTCACCCTCGACCATGTCTCGCATGTCTTCGACGTTGTGGCGGAACATCAGCATCCGTTCGATGCCGAACCCGAAGGCGAATCCGCTGTACTTCTCCGGGTCGATGCCCGCGGCGACCAGCACCCGGGGGTTGACCATGCCGCAGCCGCCCAGCTCGATCCAGCCCTCGCTGGAGCAGGTGCGGCAGGGCGCCTCGGGGTTGCCGACCGACTCGCCGCGGCAGACATAGCACTGCATGTCCAGCTCGGCGGAGGGCTCGGTGAAGGGGAAGTAGTTGGGGCGCAGCCGCGTCGTGAGGCCCTCGCCGAACAGCGAGCGCACCATGTGCTCGATGGTGCCCTTGAGGTCGGCCATGGTCAGGCCCTCGTCGATGGCGAGGAGCTCGACCTGGTTGAAGACCGGGGTGTGGGTGGCGTCCAGCTCGTCGGTGCGGTAGACGCGGCCCGGGCAGACCACATAGATGGGGGGCTCGCGGTCGAGCATCGAGCGGACCTGCACCGGGGAGGTGTGGGTGCGCAGCACGACGCCGGACTCGTCGTCCTTGGTGCCCCGGCCCTGGACGAAGAAGGTGTCCTGCATGGCGCGGGCCGGGTGGTCGGGCTCGAAGTTCAGGGCGTCGAAGTTGAACCACTCCGCCTCGACCTCGGGGCCCTCCGCGACCTCGTAGCCCATCGCGACGAAGACGTCCTCGATGCGCTCGGAGAGCGTGGTCAGCGGGTGGCGGGCGCCGGCCGGTACGCGGTCGTACGGCACGGTGACGTCCACCGCCTCCTCGACCAGCACCCGGGCGTCGCGCTCGGCCTCCAGCTCGGCCTGGCGGGCGGCGAGGGCCTTGCTCACGACGCCGCGGGCCATGCCCACGCGCTTGCCGGCCTCGGCCTTGGCCTGCGGGGGCAGGGCGCCGATCTCACGGTTGGCGAGGGACAGCGGCGAGGTCGGCCCGGTGTGGGCGATCTTCGCCTCGTGAAGGGCCTCGAGGTCGCCGGCGGCGGCGAAGGCGGCGAGCGCCTCGCTCCGCATGCGCTCGATCTCTTCCGGTTTCAGTGCCTCGACCTCGACAGGGTCGTACGACTTATTGGGTGCGGACATCTCTTCCCGTGCTTCCGATTGTCCCCCAGCTACCGCTGGGAGGTGCCCCTGGCCTCGCTTCGCTGCGCGGCTCTGCCCGACTGTGTTGGTGCCAAGGTCGTGCCAAAGGTGCCAAAGGTCGAGTCTAAAGGGCGCGTGTGGTGGGGTGGGCCCGCGGGCCGGTGCTCGGCCCCTTCGCTCTCACCCCTGGGAGAGAAAGGCCGGCGCGCCCACGGGCAGGGTGAAGCGGAACCGGGCGCCGCCGCGGGGGGCCCGGTCGACGGTGATGGTGCCGCCGTGCGCCTCGACGATGCCCTTGACGATATACAGGCCCAGGCCGGTGCCACCGCGCTTGCTGCCCCGCCAGAAGCGGGTGAAGACGCGGCCCATCGACTCCTCCGGAATGCCGGGCCCCTCATCGCTCACGGTGACCGCCGTACCCTCTGCCCGGGCCTTGGTCAGCGCCGGTGACACCGCTATCGTGACGAGTCCCTCGCCGTGGCGCACCGCATTTTCCAGGAGGTTGCCCAGCACCTGGTCGATCTTGTCCGGATCCGCCCAGAGCTGGGGCAGCGGCCCCGCGACCTCGACCTCGAAGCGGTCCTCGGGCTGCCCGGCCGCGGTGTGCGCCTGGACGTGCCGCCGGACCGCGGCGACGATGTCGACGGGCTGGCGGCGCACCTCCAGCCGCCCGGAGTCGATCCGGGAGATGTCGAGCAGCTCGGCGATCAGCCGGGTGACGCGGTCGGCATCGGCGTCGACGGTCTCCAGCATCAGCCGCTTCTGGTCGTCGGTGAAGCGCTCCCACTTGGCGAGCAGGGTCGCCGTGAAGCCCTTGACCGAGGTCAGCGGCGAGCGCAGCTCGTGGGCGACGGTGGCGATCAGCTCGGCGTGGCTGCGCTCGGTGCGGCGGCGGGCGTCGGTGCCGCGCAGCTGGACGACCAGGCGGCGCACGGGCCCGCTGGGGCGCTCGCGCACATAGCGGGCGGAGACGAGCACCTCACGGCCGCCGGGCAGCAGCAGATTGCGCTCGGGCTGCCCGATCCGGGTGGCGAGGCCGCCGTAGGGATCGGTCAGGGACCACCAGCGGCGGCCCTCCAGATCCTCCAGGGGCAGGGCGCTCTCCAGCGGCCGGCCCATCGCCTCGCGGGGCGAGACCGCCGTGATGCGGGCGGCGGCGGCGTTGAAGCAGGTCACCCGGCCGTTCTCGTCGGCGACCACCAGGCCGTCGGGGAGGTCGTCGGGATCCAGCCCGAGGCCGTCCAGGCCGTGCGCGGGCGCGTCACGGGCACCACCGGCACCTTGGGATCCGTGCACCGCGGCCGGACACGCGTCGGCCACACTCCCGGAAGTCCTGACGTTCATCACCCGCACCCCCTCCCGAACCCCCGGGGGGCAACCCTACTAGCTGAAGGTCACGGAGCGGCACCCTCCGGGTGCACGCTGCGCACGGGCGGAGGCATAAAGGCACACGGCGGCGGCCGTCGCGAGGTTCAGGCTCTCGGCCTTTCCGTGGATCGGGACCCGCACGACCTCGTCGGCGAGGGCGCGCGTCTCCTCGGGCAGGCCCCAGGCCTCGTTGCCGAAGACCCAGGCGGTGGGCCCGCCCATGGTGCCCTGGTCGAGCTCCGCGTCCAGGTCCCGCTCGCCCGCGCCGTCGGCGGCCAGGATGCGCACCCCGGCGTCCTTCAGGCCGCGCACCGCCTGCTCCACGGGGACGCCGACGGCGACCGGCAGGTGGAAGAGGGAGCCGACCGAGGCCCGTACGGACTTGGGGTTGTAGAGGTCCACGGAGGCGTCGGTGAGCACCACGGCGTCCGCGCCCGCGGCGTCCGCGCAGCGCAGGACCGTACCGGCGTTGCCGGGGTCGCGGACGTGCGCGAGGACGGCGACCAGCTTGGGCCGGGCGGCGAGGATCTCCTCGAAGGGCGAGTCGAGGAAGCGGCACAGCCCGACGATGCCCTGGGGGGTCACGGTGTCGGACATCGCGGCGATGACCTCGTCCGTCGCGATCAGCACCGGCACGCCGGCGGCCCGGGAGGCGGCGACGATGTCCGCGTGGCGCTCGGCGGCGTCCGGCGTGACATACACCTCGACCAGGTGCCGGGCGGCCTCGCGGACGGACTGCGGGCCCTCCGCGAGGAAGCGGCGTTCCTTGCCGCGGAAGCTGCGCTTGGTCAGCCGACGGGCCGCGACGACACGGGGCGATCGCAGGGAGGTCAGCTCGGGGGCCGCCATGGGCTCACTTTCGGTTGCTGGGTGGTACGGGCCGGGCCGGTGCGTCAAGGCCCGGACGCGATCGGACCCGCAGGCCAGAAGCCTGCGGGTCCGGTCGTTGTGCCTTACGGCGCCGACAATCAGGCGGCGGCCTTCGGCGCGTTGACGTCGGCCGGCAGCGCCTTCTGGGCCACCTCGACGAGCGCGGCGAACGCGTTCATGTCGTTGACCGCGAGCTCGGCCAGGATCTTGCGGTCCACCTCGATGTTGGCGGCCTTCAGACCCTGGATGAGGCGGTTGTACGTCATGCCGTTCTGGCGGGCAGCGGCGTTGATGCGCTGGATCCACAGCTGACGGAAGTCGCCCTTGCGCTTCTTGCGGTCGTTGTAGTTGTAGACCAGGGAGTGGGTGACCTGCTCCTTGGCCTTGCGGTACAGGCGCGACCGCTGGCCGCGGTAGCCCTTGGCCGCCTCGAGGATCGCCCGACGCTTCTTGTGCGCGTTGACTGCGCGCTTGACGCGTGCCACTTGTTAACTCCTTGTAGCGGGGCCGCGGTGCGTTCTCACGCGGCCCGAATTCGAATGGGTCCCGGTCCGACGCGCACCCCGTGTGGACGGGGCGCGGAGCGTCACTTGCCGAGAAGCTTCTTGATCTTCTTGGCGTCGCCCGGGGCCATCTCGGCGTTGCCGGTGAGGCGACGCGTCAGCTTGGACGACTTGTGCTCGAGCAGGTGGCGCTTGCCGGCGCGCTCGCGCATGACCTTGCCGGAGCCAGTGATCTTGAAGCGCTTGCTGGCACCGGAGTGCGTCTTGTTCTTCGGCATCGCGCCGTATCTCCTCGTCGGTGGCGCTCCCTCGAGCCCGTTACCGGGCGCACGGGAGCGTCAGCTGTGTTCGGTTGCTGCCCGGGGCGGGTGCCCCGGGGGGTAATCCGGGGCACAGGCCCCTGGATCACGCCTCTGCAGGCTCCTCGGCGGACGACTCCTGCTCGGCGGACTGCTCCTGCTCGGCGGAGACACCCTGGCGCTCCGCCTTGCGGGCGGCCTGCGCCTCGCGGGCTTCGGCCATCGCCTCGGTCTTCTTCTTGTGCGGACCGAGGACCATGATCATGTTTCGGCCGTCCTGCTTCGGGTTCGACTCGACGAAACCGAGCTCCTGGACGTCCTCCGCCAGTCGCTGGAGCAGTCGGTAGCCGAGCTCCGGCCGGGACTGCTCGCGACCACGGAACATGATCGTGATCTTGACCTTGTCGCCCTGCTTGAGGAACCGGACGACGTGACCCTTCTTGGTGTCATAGTCGTGCGGGTCGATCTTCGGCCGGAGCTTCATCTCCTTGATGACCGTGTGCGCCTGGTTCTTGCGCGCCTCACGGGCCTTCATGGCCGACTCGTACTTGAACTTGCCGTAGTCCATGAGCTTGCAGACCGGCGGCCTGGCGGAAGCGGCGACCTCGACCAGGTCGAGGTCGTACTCCTGCGCGAGCTCAAGGGCCTTGGCGAGCGGCACAATGCCCACCTGCTCGCCGCTCGGACCGACGAGTCGCACCTCGGGGACGCGAATCCGGTCGTTGATGCGGGGCTCGGTGCTGATGGGGCCTCCTAGGTTGCACCACACGGTTGTCTGGCGGACAGCCGCGTAACGTCTGTTCGGGATGACCCCCGCGTCATGGCTCGTGACGCAAAAAACGCCCCGGACGGGACACAGGCGGGGGCTCCTCAAACACCGGGAGCACCACCGCGGTCAACCGCGAGGCGCACACGACGGTTCCGCATCGTCCGTACGGAACGATGGGCGCCGCCTGACCGGAGACCTGCCGACCCATGAGTCGGTCAGGTGGGAGAATCGGAGCCTCCACTTGTGGGCCGGGCACGCTAGTGACCAGCCGGTCGTTGTCCAGCATACCAGCGACCCGGCCCGGTCCCCACCCGTGCGCACCGGGGCCCTAGGCTGGGGCACTGTTCCGCCGCCCGCGCGCGGCGGGAGACCCCACACAAGCGGAAGAGCAACGATGAGCGACGCCACCCCCGAGTCCACGCCGGCCCCCTCCGAGGAGGCGCCGGACTTCGACACCATGACCCGTGACATCGCGGACGTGCCCGCGGTCGAGGTGATCACCACGGTCGCGGTGCACCTGATGAGCTCGGCGGCGGTCAACCTCGGCCTCGCCGAGGACGGTGAGGCGCACAAGGACCTGGACGAGGCCCGCAAGCTGATCACCGCGCTCGCCGGCCTGGTCACCGCGGGCGCCACCGAGATCAGCAACTTCCACGCGGCCCCGCTGCGCGACGGCCTGAAGTCGCTCCAGCTGGCCTTCCGCGAGGCGTCCGTCGTCCCGGACGAGCCGGGCCAGGGGCCGGGCGAGAAGTTCACCGGCCCCGTCTTCGGCTGAGCCGCCGCGCTCCCGCGGCCCCGTCAGGCGCCGGGCTCCGGCCCGGCGTCGCGGCTCTTCGGCCCGGTGTCCGGGCGCGGCGCCGTCGACAGCTCGTCCGCGAGGATCGCGGGCCCCTGACGGGGGTGGGTGACCTGGTGCGCCAGGGCCGCCAGCGCGCCGCCGATCAGCGGGGCGACGATGAACAGCCACAGCTGGGACAGCGCGCCGCCGCCCGCGAAGAGCGCCGGGCCGATGCTCCGGGCCGGGTTCACGGATGTGCCCGTCAGCGGGATGCCGATCAGGTGGATCACCGCGAGCGTCAGGCCGATGGGCAGCCCGTCGAAGCCGACCACGGCGATCTTGTGCGTCACCGCGAGGTAGACGAAGACCAGCAGGAAGGTCATGACGACTTCCGCGAGGAACGCGCCGCCGGTGTTGAGGTGCACGGCCGAGCGGTCCGCGAAGCCGTTGCTGCCGAAGGCGCCGTGGGTCTTGAGCCCCGGCACCTGCTTGGCCAGCAGGAACAGGATCGCCGCGCCCACGATGCCGCCGAGCAGCTGGGCGATCCAGTACTCGATGGCCGTACGGAGCGTGATGCGGCCCTCCACGAGCAGGCCGAGCGTCACCGCCGGGTTGACGTGACAGCCCGAGACCGGACCCAGCGCGTACGCGAGGGCCAGCAGGGTGAACCCGAAGGCCAGCGCGATACCGAGCACGCCGATGTAGTCGGCCGCGAGAACCGCTGAACCGACGGCGAAGAAAACCAGCAGCGCGGTGCCGAGGAATTCGGCCGCGACGGTTCTCGTCTGCACGGGATCGAGAGTCACCGACCCCAGCTTGACGGCGTCCATGGCGTCCTCCAGAGGATCGTGGACTGTCTTCGCATTGTCGGACGATCCAGGACGAGCCGCCTGTCGGGCGATCAGCGGGTGAAGAGGGGCTCCCCCGGGACGTCCGCGCCCGGCGGCAGCAGCGCCAGGTCCAGGCCGCGCACCAGCCGCGCGCGCAGGACCTCGTCGGCGGCCAGCGCCTC
Organism: Streptoverticillium olivoreticuli subsp. olivoreticuli; assembly: GCF_003391135.1. Classification (GTDB taxonomy): domain Bacteria; phylum Actinomycetota; class Actinomycetes; order Streptomycetales; family Streptomycetaceae; genus Streptomyces; species Streptomyces blastmyceticus. Next base: position 2,645,131 of record NZ_CP031455.1, read on the forward strand.
CGCGATCCGCTGGGCGACCTCGGCGGGCGCCGTGCCAGGGGCGGGTTCAAGCGCCAGCGTGCCGTCCGCGTCCCCGGACGGCACCAGGTGGGCGCGCAGCACACCCGGCTGCGCCGCCAGGACGGCCCGCAGGGCGTCCGTGACCGACGGGTCCGCCAGCGGATCCGCGCTCTGCCGCCCCTCCGCGAGGGCCAGCAGGGCGGGGCCCGTCAGCTGGTACGGCACCGGGCCCGCGAGGTCGATGACGACCGTGTCCGCCTTCTCGTGCGCGGCGGCCTGCAACGCCTGGTGCAGGGGTACGGCCACGGGCCGCGCGTCCGCGCGCCACCGGGCGAGGCTCTCGATCGACGTGAACGCGGGCAGCGCCTTGCGGCCGTCCGGGGCCTGAAGGGTGGGCACGGCCATGTCGCTGGTCTTCTCGCGCTTCAGCCCGTCCGGTCCGGTCTCCACCTCGCCGAGCACGGCGACGACGGGGACGAGCAGGCGGGCGCCGCGGAGGGCGGCGAGCACGGCCGGCTCGGCGGCGGGGTCGCCCGCCCAGGCGGCGAGGGCTGCCGTCAGCTCGGGGTCGGCGGAACCGTCGTCGTCGGAGAACCCGGGGTCGGGAATGTTCTTGAGAGCCACGCGCCGACCCTATCGGGGTGCCGTGACCCGCTGGTGCGGGGGCCCGTGGGCCCGCCGTTGCCGGGTGCGGGTCCGCTGCGCCTGCGGCGGGTTTGCTTCCCCAGCCCCGCCCCTTCCCGCAGCATCCGATGCGCGGCTCCGCCGCAGCCGGGGCTCCGCCCCGGACCCGTGCCCGGGTGCGGCCCGGCGGGTTTGCTTCCCCAGCCCCGCCCCTTCCCACAGCATCTGATGCGCGGCTCCGCCGCAGCTGGGGCGCGTGCCCCAGACCCCCGGCTGTCCCGCTGTTTCCGCCTGCGCCGGGAGCGCCCTTGGGGGTCCCCAGAGGTGCCCCCACGGGCTGAATTTGCGCACCCCCGGGGGGTCTGGGGGGCTTGCCCCCCTCACGCGGCGGAGCCGCATATCGGATACAGCCGGGAAGGGGCGGGATAGGGGAACAAAGCCCGCCGGGCCGCACCCGAGCACAGGCACGTCACGGCGCGCGCCGCCGCCAAAGAGCCGCTGACGCGATCAAGAAGAGGGCCCCCAGCGACGCCGCACCCAGCGCCACCGGGCTGGGAAACGTCGCACGCTCGGGCGACGCCTCCGCAGCGGCAGGCCCGAAGAAGCGCGGCGGAGGGCCCTGCGCCCGGAGCGGGCGTACGGCCGCGCCGCGGGCGATCGCCGCAGCCGGGTCCACGAGCCCCGCGCCCAGCGCGTCGTCCCGCCCGCCCGGCGGGCCGCCGCTCGCCGTGTCCACGATCAGCTCACGGACCTGCGCCGGGCTCAGCCCGGGATGCGCGGCGCGCACCAGCGCCACCGCGCCCGACACGAAGGCGGAGGCCGCGCTCGTCCCCCACCCCTCGTAGTAGCGCCGGTCGGGGTCCGCGATCACCACGTCGACACCGGGCGCGCTGACGGCCGCGTACCAGCGGCGGGTGGAGAACGGCGCGCGGTTGCCGTAGCGGTCGACGGCGGTGACGGCGATGACGCCCGGGTACGCGGCGGGGTAGGAGACGTGGTCGCCCTGCTCGCCGCCGTTGCCGGCCGAGGCGACGACGACGGCGCCCTTGCTCAGCGCGTACTGCACGGCGGCGTCCTCGCGCGGTTCGGGGTGCGCGGTGGCGCTGTCGTCGCCGAGGGACAGGTTGATGACGTCGGCACCGTGGTCGGCGGCCCAGCGGATGCCGTCCGCGAGGGCGCTGCCGCGGGCGCCGCGGGCCTTGGGCCGGGCCGGGTCGCCGTCCTCCAGGATCACCCGGACCGGCAGGATCTTCGCCTCGGGCGCGATGCCGAGCACACCGTCCGAGCCATCGTCACCATGCCCGCGCCCGGCGATGATCCCGGCCATCGCGGTGCCGTGCCGCGCCCAGGAGCGGTCGCCGGGGCCTGCGCCGAAACCGACGAGGTCCTTGCCCGCCAGCACCTGCCCGCGGAGGTCGGGGTGCCCGTCGTCGACCCCGGTGTCGAGGACGGCGACGGTCACCCCGGCGCCCTTGGTGGTGCGCCAGGCGTCCTCCGTGTGCAGGGCGTCGAGGGCCCATTCCTGCGCGCGTATCGCGTCCGCGCGCGCGGGCCCGGCGGGCAGCACGGCGCAGGCGACGGCGACGGTGATCGCCGCGGTGACACGGCTGCCCGCGGCGCCGGTGAACACCCTCATCCCCGGGCCCCCTTGGCGGTGGTGCGCAGGGCCCGGTGGAGCCCTCGTTCCAGGTGGTCGGCCAGGGCGATCGCGTCGTGGCCGAGCCCGGCCTGGGCGGGTGCGGTGGTGGCGCCGGGGCCGACCGCCCGGTCGGCGGGCTGCGGGGGCGTGCCCGTACGGCCGTCCGCGAACCCGGACACCGTGTAGACGACGGCGGGCAGGTCGGTCAGGACGCCGATGTGCCAGCTGGCGCGCTGCGCGTCACCGAAGTGTTCGGCGGCGGTGCCCCTGGGCGCGTACGGGCGGGGCATCAGATCGGCGCGCTCGTCGAGCCGTTCGTCGGAGAAGCGTCTGCGCAGGGCGCGCATGCCGGTGCCGTCGGCGGCCGTGACGACGAGGCCGACGGTGGTGACGCGGGTGGCGGTCGCGTCCGTGTACGTGGCCCGGAGCAGCCGCTCGCACCCCACCGGCGCGAGCGCCTTCGCGAGGAGGGGGTCGAAGGCGCCCGCGCAGTCGCCGTCCGGGGCGACGCCGACGCGGGTCCAGTCGCGGGCCGCTCCGCCGGGGCCGGCGGAGTCGTCGTGGAGCGTGCGCGGGAAGAGGTCGTCGACGGGGACGGTGTGCCAGAGGGTGCGACCGCGCTCGAAGGAGCGTTCCGCGGCGGACCGCCGACCCGGTTCCCCGGTGAGCCAACTTCCGGCCGCGGCGCCGCCGATGAGGCCGATGCCGAGGACGAGGCAGGTCGCCGCCGCGACGGTCCGGCGGGCCGGGTGCGGCTCCGTCGTGCCTTCGGCGGGCGTCCCCGGATTCCGTACGGGACGGCCCGGCCCGCCCGGGACGCGCGGCGGCGTGGACGGGCACGGCGGGTACGGCCGCTCCGGCAGGCGGGGGCGGGGCACGGACGGCGTCGGACCCGCGCCGGGTCTGGAGCGTACCGGGAGCTCGGTCGGGGCGGGATTCGGGCGCACCCCCGTCGGAGGTGGCTCCGCTTCCGTGGTCAACCTGCGCTCTCCCCCTCGCGAGCCGGCTCGCCGGTTCGGTTCCTGACATGCCGCCACCGGCGGTGTGCGCCCGCGGCGTGCCCGTCACTCTACGGGGACGGTGGTGGCCTCTGCCATCGCCATCCGGCCTCTCTCCGACGTCTGTCCGGCCTCTGTTCAGCGGTGAACTCCCTCTGGCAAGCTGCGCGCATGCCGCCTCGCATCGCCGGTTCCCCCGCCGATCGGGCCCGTTACGACCGGGCCACCGCATCTCTCGACGCGCCCCTGGCGGTGGTCGACCTTCAGGCGTTCGACGCCAATGCCCGGGATCTGGTGCGGCGGGCGGGCGGCAAGCCGGTGCGGGTGGCGAGCAAGTCGGTGCGCTGCCGGGTGCTGTTGGAGCGGGTGCTGGCGCGGGACGGGTTCTCGGGGGTGATGAGCTATTCGCTCGCGGAATCGCTGTGGCTGGCGCGTTCGGGCTTCCCCGACGTCCTGCTGGCGTATCCGTCGGCGGACCGCGCGGGTTTCGCCGAGCTGACGTCGGACCCCGAGCTCGCGGCGGCGGTCACGGTGATGGTGGACGACCCGGCACAGCTCGCGCTGATCGACGCCGCGCGTGCCGGAGGCCGGCGGTCCGAAGAGGTGCGGGTCTGCCTGGAGATGGACACCTCGCTGCGGCTGCTGGGCGGCCGGGTGCGGATCGGCGCGCTGCGTTCGCCGCTGCGCGATCCGGTGCGGCTGGCGGAGGTGGCGCGGGCGATCGACCGCCGTCCGGGGTTCCGGCTGGTGGGGCTGATGGCGTACGAGGCTCATGTGGCGGGCGTGGGTGATGCGGTGGCGGGGCATCCGGTGCGGTCCCGGGCCGTGCGGCTGATGCAGGCCGTGGCCCGCAAGGAACTCGCGGCGCGCCGGGCCGAGGCGGTGCGGGCCGTACAGGCGGTGGCGGAGCTGGAGTTCGTCAACGGCGGCGGCACGGGGAGCGTCGCGTCCACCGCGGCGGAGGAGGCGGTCACGGAGGTGGCCGCGGGGTCGGGGCTGTTCGTGCCGCGGCTGTTCGACCACTACAGCTCGTTCCGGGGCCGCCCGGCGGCGCTGTTCGCCCTGCCCGTGGTGCGGCGCCCGGGGGTGGGGGTGGTGACCGTGGCGGGCGGCGGCTACCCGGCATCGGGGGCCGCGGGCCGCGACCGGCTGCCGACGCCGTACCTCCCGGCCGGCCTGCGCCACGACGCGCGCGAGGGGGCGGGCGAGGTGCAGACGCCGCTGCTCGGGCGGCCGACCGATGATCTGCTGGTGGGCGACAAGGTGTGGTTCCGCCACGCGAAGGCGGGCGAGCTGTGCGAGCGCTTCGACACGCTGCACTTGATCGACGGCGACCGGGTGATTCGGACGGTACCGACGTATCGGGGCGAGGGCCGCACGTTTCTGTGACCGGTCTTGAGGTGCCCCGCGGCGGCGGTTTCGTTCCCCAGCCCCGCCCCTTCCCGAAACTGGGGCTCCGCCCCAGACCCCGAAGCACGCTTCGCGCGCTGTCCTCAAACTCCCCCAGCTACCGCTGGGAGGTGCCCCCACGGGCTGATTCAGCCCGTCCGGCGTTTGAGGACAAGCGGCGCAGCCGCTTCGTGGTTCAGGAAGCCGGATCCAGCTGGTCCGGGATGATCGAGCCGTCCGCCCGGCGCACCGGGGCGTGACTGCCGTCAGGCAGCGTGGCGCCGGTCGTCGCACACGGATACGTGCCCGCCTTGCGCGGCATCGGGTCGATGAACATCGGGTTGGCGACCCAGCGGCCGTCCGCGTCGTCGAAGGCGCGGCACATCAGCTCGGCCTTGTTGCGGTTGATCGCGACGTGGGCGCCGGTCGCGTCGTTCACGAAGGTCACGTCGGTGTCCGCGTCGCCCGCGCCGAGGGCGATGCGGTGCGCCGGGTCCTGCTGCTTCCAGGCGGCCGCGCCCTTGATCTTGAAGATCTCCTGGTTGATCATGCAGCGCTTGCCGTCCATGTACGGCAGGGCGCCGCCGGGGCCGTCCGCGACGCCGCCGCAGCCCTTGATGCCGGTGGTGAGGCGGCCGTGGCGGTCGAGGATGTTGCGGATGCCGATGGTGTGCTCGCGGTCAAGACCGACGCCGCCCGACCACGCCTCGGCGATCGGCTCGGAGGAGGCGGAGACGATGTAGACGTCGAAGCCCGCGGCCTTGAGCGTGCGGATCAGGTCCTTCTGCTGGTCGTAGTAGCGGATGTACCCGGCGATGCTGTGCGTGCCCACGGTCTGCTTGCGGCCGATGGGCGCGGCGAGCTGCTCGGCGCGGGCCTGCTTCGCGTACGCGGTGACGGTGGCGGGGGTGCGGCCGGCGAAGAGCTGGGGTATCCAGGCGTAGCCGGGCACGGTGCGGCGGTGGTTCCACTCCCCCGCGAAGGCGGCCTCGCCGCTCATGGTCTGCGACTTCTCGCGGATCTCGAAGATCTCGTCGGCGCACGCGGTGTTCTTCGAGGTGGGCAGCGGGCGGCCGGCGGGCACGGCGGTGCCGCACGCCTTGGTGAGGGCGCGGTCGGCGGCCGAGGTCAGCCAGGTGCTGGTGTCGCGCCAGCTCTTGGGCCGCAGGATCTTGTCGTGGTTGAGGGCCCAGGCGAGCGTGGCGTCGGTGATGTCGTTCTTGACGACGGTGTTGTCCCAGTCGAAGGCCGCGACGGGCCGGGGGCCGCCCTTGCCGGAGCAGGTGCCCCGCTCGTCGATCATCTTCTGGAGCTTGGCGCGGTTGTCGCCGAACCACGTGAGCTTCTTGTCGAGCTGGGGGCACTTGGCGGCGGTGCGGGCCGCGTGGGCGGGCGCGGCCTGGGCGGGCACCGAGGAGACGAGGGCCGCGGCGGCCAGGAGGCCGACGACGATGGCGGGCTTCTTGCGCATGCGTTCTCTTACGTGCGTGAGGGGCAGGACGTACGCCGGGGCCGGCGGGTGGCCGGCCCCGGCGTTTGATCATGGACCTTACACAGGTGTCACATAGGCGCCCGCGATGCCACCGTCCACCAGGAACTCCGCGGCGTTGACGAACGAGGAGTCGTCGCTGGCGAGGAAGGCGACGGCGGCGGCGATCTCCTCGGGCTCGGCGAAGCGGCCCACGGGCACGTGGACCAGGCGGCGCGCGGCGCGCTCAGGGTCCTTGGCGAAGAGCTCCTTCAGGAGCGGGGTGTTCACCGGCCCCGGGCACAGGGCGTTGACGCGGATGCCCTCGCGTGCGAACTGCACGCCCAGCTCGCGGGACATGGCCAGCACGCCGCCCTTGGAGGCGGTGTAGCTGATCTGCGAGGTGGCGGCGCCCATCACGGCGACGAAGGAGGCGGTGTTGATGATGGAGCCCCTGCGCTGCTCCCGCATATAGGGGAGGGCGGCCTTGCAGCAGAGGTAGACGGAGGTGAGGTTGACCTCCTGGACGCGCTTCCAGGCGTCGAGTCCGGTGGTGAGGATGGAGTCGTCGTCGGGCGGCGAGATCCCGGCGTTGTTGAAGGCGATGTCGACCGAGCCATAGGTGTCGTAGGCGGTCTTGAAGAGGGCCTCGACCTGCTCGGGGTCGGTGACGTCGACCTGGACGAAGAGCCCGCCGACCTCCTCGGCGGCGGCCTTGCCGGCGCCCTCGGAGATGTCCGCGCAGACGACGTTCGCACCTTCGGAGGCGAGCCGCCGGGCGGTCGCCAGGCCGATGCCGCTGCCGGCTCCGGTGATCACGGCGGTGCGTCCGACGAGGCGGCGGCAGACGGGGTTCTGGTCGGTCACGGGGTCTCCTCGGTGCTGATGAACACGTTCTTGGTCTCGGTGAACGCGGCGAGTGCGCCAGGGCCGAGTTCGCGGCCCAGGCCGGACTGCTTGAAGCCCCCGAAGGGGGTCCAGTAGCGGACGCTGCTGTGGGAGTTGACGGAGAGGTTGCCCGCGGCGACGGCGCGGGAGACGCGGATCGCCCGGCCGACGTCCCGGGTCCAGATCGACCCGGACAGCCCGTAGTCGGTGGCGTTGGCGATCCGTACGGCGTCGGCCTCGTCCTCGAAGGGGATGACGACGGCGACCGGGCCGAAGATCTCCTCCGTGGCCGTGCGGTCGTCGGGCGCGGCCTCCAGGACGGTCGCGGGATACCAGAAGCCCTTGCCCTCGGGGGCCTCGCCGCGGATGGCGGCCGGGGCGTCCTCGCGGACGTAGCCCCGTACGCGCTCCCGGTGCGCGGCGGAGATCAGCGGGCCCATCTGCGTGGCCGGGTCCGTCGGGTCGCCCACGGTGAAGGCGCGGACGGCGGGCTCCAGGAGCTCCATGAAGCGGTCGTACACGCTCCGTTGGACCAGGATGCGGCTGCGGGCGCAGCAGTCCTGGCCGGTGTTGTCGAGGAAGGAGCCGGGGGCGGCCGCGGCGGCCCGCTCGACGTCGGCGTCGACGAAGACGATGTTGGGGCTCTTGCCGCCGAGTTCGAGGGTCACGCGCTTCACGTGCGCGGCGCACTTGGCCATGATCTGTTTGCCGACGGCGGTGGAGCCGGTGAAGACGACCTTGGCGACGCCGGGGTGTTCGACGAGGGCGTCGCCCGCGACGGGCCCGTCGCCGGGGAGGACCTGGAAGAGCCCTTCGGGCAGGCCCGATTCCAGGGCGAGTTCGGCGAGCCGCAGCGCGGTGAGGGGGGTGGTCTCGGCGGGTTTGAGGAGGACGGCGTTGCCCGCGGCGAGGGCGGGGGCGAGGCCCCAGGCGGCGATGGGCATCGGGAAGTTCCACGGGGCGATGACGGCGACGACGCCGAGCGGTTCGTGGAAGGTGACGTTCAGTCCCCCGGCGACGGGGATCTGGCTGCCGGTGAGGCGTTCGACGCCTGAGGCCGCGTAGTCGAGCAGGTCGCGGGCGTTGCCCGCCTCCCAGCGGGCGTTGCCGATGGGGTGCCCGGCCTCGCGGACCTCCAGCAGGGCCAGTTCCTCCAGGTGCGTGTCGACCGCGGCGGCGAAGCGGCGCAGGTGGCGGGCGCGGTCGCCCGGAGCGAACTCGGCCCAGCGGCGCTGGGCCTCGGTGGCGCGCCGGACAGCCGCGTCCACGTCCTGCGGCGTCGCCGCCCGGACCGTGGCGACCAGTTCCTCGGTCGCCGGGTTGATGACGTCGTGCTCGTGCAAGTCTTCTCCCTGCTCGTCGTACCTGGGTCGTGCGGAGCCCGCGGCGGGCGTCACATGCGCTCGAAGGAACGGAACCGCTCCCAGTCCGTGACGGCCGTGTCGTACGCGGTCTGCTCGACGCGCGCCATGTGGAGGTAGTGCTCGACGACTTCGTCGCCGAAGGCCGCGCGTGCGACGGGGCTCGCCTCCCACAGGTCCGCCGCCTCGCGCAGCGTCGTCGGCACGTGGGCGGCGTCGCCCGCGTACGCGTTGCCCGTACAGGGCTCGGGCAGCTCCAGTTCCTGCTCGATGCCGTGGAGGCCGGCGGCGACCATGCCCGCGACGGCGAGATAGGGGTTCACGTCGCCGCCGGGCAGGCGGTTCTCGAAGCGGTGCGCGGGGCCGTGGCCGACGACGCGCAGGGCGCAGGTGCGGTTGTCGGGCCCCCAGGCGACGGCGGTGGGGGCGAAGGAGCCGGGGCGGAAGCGCTTGTAGGAGTTGATGTTCGGCGCGTAGAGCAGGGTGAAGTCCCGCAGCGCGGCGAGCTGTCCGGCGAGGAAGTGCCGCATCGTCCTCGACATGCCGTACGGGCCGTCGTCGTCGGCGAGCACGGGCCGTCCGGCCTCGTCGCGCAGCGAGAGGTGGATGTGGCAGGAGTTGCCCTCGCGCTCGTCGTACTTCGCCATGAAGGTGAGGGCCATGCCCTCCTGGGCGGCGATCTCCTTGGCGCCCGTCTTGTAGACGGAGTGCTGGTCACAGGTGGTCAGCGCCTCGTCGTAGACGAACACGATCTCGTGCTGGCCGAGGTTGCACTCGCCCTTGGCGGACTCGACGGTGAGCCCGGCCGCGCCCATCTCGTTGCGGATGCGGCGCAGCAGCGGTTCGACGCGGCCGGTGCCGAGGACGGAGTAGTCGCTGTTGTACTGGTTGGCGGGGGTCATGCCGCGGTAGGCGCGGCCCCACGCCTCCTCGTAGGTGTCCTTGAAGACCATGAACTCCAGCTCGGTGCCCGCGTACGCGGTCCAGCCGTGCTCGGCGAGCCGGTCGAGCTGGCCGCGCAGGATCTGCCGCGGGGAGGCGAGGACGGGCGAGCCGTCGTGCCAGGCGAGGTCGGCGGTGATCAGGGCGGTGCCGGGGTGCCAGGGGGCGCGGCGCAGGGTGGCGGGGTCGGCGTGCATGGCGAAGTCGCCGTAGCCGCGCTCCCACGAGGACATGGCGTAGCCGGGCACGGTGTTGAGGTCGACGTCCACGGCGAGGAGGTAGTTGCAGCCCTCGGTGCCGCCTTCCAGGACCTGTTCGAGGAAGTAGCGGGCCGCGAACCGCTTGCCCTGGAGCCTTCCCTGCATATCGGTGAAGGCGAGGACGACGGTGTCGATCTCCCCGGAGTCCACGAGCCTGCGCAGCTCCTCGACGGCGAGCGGGGGCGTGCGGTCTGCCACGGTTTTGCCTCCTGTCGGTCCGGCCGGGAGGTCTTAAGGTAGGCCCGTGGACCATTGATTGGGAAGGGGTCTCGATGGACGGGAGTTCAACGGACCGGCTGGCGCCGGTGCTGCGGCCGGTCCGCGCGGGCAACGGCTTCGAGGAGGCGCTGGAGCAGATACTCCAGATCGTCCGCCTGGGGCTGGTGCCGGAGGGGGAACGGCTCCCCTCCGAGCGCGAGTTGGCGGAGCGGCTGCGGATCAGCCGGGTCACGCTGCGCGAGGCGCTGAAGGTGCTCCAGGACCAGGGGCTGGTGGAGAGCAGGCGCGGGCGGTACGGGGGGACGTTCGTGCGCGCCCGACCCGCCACGGCGGCCGGGGAGCGGGCGGGCGCCGCCCGGGCGGAGGTCGACGTCGAGGACACGCTGCGGTTCCGGGAGGTGCTGGAGGTGGGCGCGGCGGGGCTGTGCGCCGCCCACTGCCTCGACGAGGAGCAGGCGGCCCGGCTGCGGGCGGCGCTGGACGCCACGCACGACGCGCCCCTGGCCGAATACCGGCGTCTGGACACGCTGTTCCACCTGACGCTCGCGGAGCTGTCGGGGTCGCCGACGCTGGCGGCGCAGTACGCGGCGGTCCGGGCGACGGTCAACGAGCTGCTCGACCGCATCCCCCTGCTGGTCCGCAACCTCGAACACTCGCAGCTCCAGCACACCGCGCTGGTCGACGCCGTGCTGGCCGGGGACGCGGAGGCCGCGCGCGAGGTGATGCGCGAGCACTGCTGCGGCACGGCGGCGCTGCTGCGCGGCTTCCTGTCCTGACGGGCACCGGGGAGGGGCATCGGTAACCAGGGTTTTACGCAAGGGGGTTGCCTTACGCGCCACACCAAGGCAAAGGTATGGCGCGAAACCTTTACTCCCGAGGGCAGGAGCGGCTCATGGCCGATCGCACGGAGACACCCCCCGCACCGCCCGCCGCCCCCCACCACAGCCCGGCCGGCTATCTGGAGAAGCGCACGCTGCGCCGGGGCAGCGCCGGTCCGCTCCTGCTGACCGGCCTGGGCGTGGCGTACGTCGTCTCCGGCGACTACTCCGGCTGGAACTTCGGCCTCGCGCACGGCGGTTTCGGCGGGCTCGCCGTCGCCGCCGCCCTCATGGGCCTGATGTACACCTGCATGGTCTTCGCGCTCGCCGAGCTGGCCTCCGTGCTGCCCACGGCGGGCGGCGGCTACGGCTTCGCACGCCGCGCGCTCGGCCCCTGGGGCGGCTTCCTCACCGGCACCGCCATCCTCATCGAGTACGTCCTCGCGCCCGCGGCGATCTCCGTCTTCATCGGCGACTACGTCGAGTCGCTGCACCTCTTCGGGCTCACCTCGTCCTGGCCTGTCTACCTGGCCTGCTTCGCCGTCTTCATCGGCATCCACCTGTGGGGCGTCGGCGAGGCGCTGAAGTTCAGCTTCGTCGTGACGGGGGTGGCGGTCGCCGCACTGCTGATCTTCGCGGTGGGCGCGTTCACGGACTTCGACGCGGGACGGCTGCGGGACATCCCCGTCGACCACGGCGCCTTCGGCGCCACGTCCTGGCTGCCGTTCGGGGTGCTGGGCATCTGGGCGTCGTTCCCCTTCGGCATGTGGTTCTTCCTCGGCGTCGAGGGCGTGCCGCTGGCCGCCGAGGAGACCAAGGACCCGGCGCGCTCGCTGCCGAGGGCCATGGCCACCTCCATGGGCATCCTGCTCGTCCTGGCCCTCGGCACGTTCCTCGCCGCCACCGGCGCGGGCGGCGCCGACGCCCTGAAGGACGCGGGCAACCCACTGGTCGCGGCGGTGCAGAGCGACGGGCACGCGACCGTACTGGGCCGGATCGTCAACTACGCCGGGCTCGCGGGCCTGGTGGCCTCCTTCTTCTCCCTCATCTACGCCGGCTCGCGCCAGCTCTTCGCCCTCTCCCGGGCCGGCTACCTCCCCCGCCTCCTCTCCCTCACCAGCCGCCGCAAGGCCCCCTACCTCGGGCTGCTGGTGCCCGGCGCGCTCGGCTTCACCCTCGCCGCGGCGACCGGCGACGGGGCGCGCATGCTGAACGTCGCGGTGTTCGGCGCCACCATCTCCTACGCCCTGATGTCGCTCTCCCATATCGTGCTGCGCCGCCGCGAGCCGGGTCTTGAGCGGCCGTACCGCACGCCGGGCGGCGTGGTGACCTCGGTCGTCGCCTTCGTGCTCGCGTGCGCCGCCCTGGTCGCGACGTTCCTGGTGGACACGGTGGCCGCGATGATCGCGCTGGGCGTCTACGCGGTCGCCGCCGCGTACTTCGCCCTCTACAGCAGGCACCGGCTGGTGGCGAGCGCGCCGGAGGAGGAGTTCGCGGCGCTCGCCGCGGCGGAAGCCGAGCTCGCACATGACTGACACACGACCGACCCGGAAGGACAAGCACGCATGGACGCACAGCCGTTGATCGGCATCACCACCTACCTCACACGGGCCCGCTGGGGCGTCGCGTGGGACACCCGAGCGGCCGTGCTCCCCGCCGCGTACGCGGAGCACGTCCAGCGCGCGGGCGGCCTGGCCGTCCTGCTCCCGCCGGACGATCCGGCGACGGCACGGGCCATGGTCCGGCTCCTGGACGGCCTGGTCCTCGCGGGCGGCGACGACCTGGACCCGGCGCTGTACGGACAGGAGCGGCACCCCCGCGCGGGAGCCCCCGTCCCGGAGCGCGACCGCTGGGAACTGGCCCTGCTCGCCGAGGCGTTGCGGCAGGAGCTGCCCGTGCTCGGCGTCTGCCGCGGCATGCAGCTGATGAACGTGCACGCGGGAGGCACACTCGTGCAGCACCTGCCGGACGTGGTCGGCCACGAGGGCCACAACCCGGTCGCCGGCGCCTTCTGCGACCACCTGGTCAAACCGCTCCCGTCGACGCGCCTGGGCGAGCTGCTGCCCGAGCCGTGCGACGTGGCGACCCACCACCACCAGGGCGTGGACCGGCTGGGCGAGGGCCTGGTGGTCTCGGCGTACGCGGAGGACGGCACGGTCGAGGCGCTGGAGTACGAGGGCCGCGCGGCCTTCGCCCTGGGGGTCCAGTGGCACCCGGAGGTGCGGCCGGACCTACGGTTGGCGGAGGCCTTGGTGGCGGCCTCCCGGAACTGACCGCCGCTACCGGGCCTGCGGGACCGGGAGGAACTGGTTGGACCGTGACATGCTGGTTGGAACCTGGTCGCACGTGAGTTGACGTGCGTGCGACCTGCAGCTCGACAGGTGATCGAAGCGCGGGAGGGATCGGTTATGGGGGTGGCCGTGCTCGATTCGACCGTGCGGCATCAGCGGCGGGTGCGGCAGCGGTGCGGGGGTTGGCGCTACCGGGAGTTGATGGGGCGCGCGCTGGTAATGCCACGGGCGCGTCAACAGGTGTTCCAGTGGCGCCTGCGGCGCTGCGCCCGGCGCGCCAGCGCGGCGGACCTGGTGGAGTTGTTCGACTACGGCTGGCGAGAACGTCTGGTGGTCTGCTGGTTGATTGCGGCTGGGCGCCGTAGCGAGCTGCGGCCTCGCATCGCGCAGGATCTGGGCGATCCGCGGCCGCAGGGAGACCTGAGCTTGCACTGCGTCGCGCTGGCCTGCCTCGGCACGGAGCAGGATGCCCGGATCCTGAGAGACTATCTGACCATGTGCCTCGCGCTGGTCGGGGAGGACGAGCGGCACTGCCAGGCTGATGCCATGGGGGCACTGCTGTATCTCGATCACGACCTCGGCACCGACCATGCCGCAGCGATCCTCGCTGCAGGCGGGCCCTGGGCGCAGTGGCCGGGTTCGGCAAGCGTGTCCCTGGAGGAGCAGAGGTGTGAGATTGCCGCCCTGGTGGCTTTCGCCCGCGGTGCGGATCCCGGCATTCGCGCTCGCGTGGCATGAAGGAAAGCACTCACCACCGCTGAGGGCCTTGGATCTCGTCCCCGCCAACCGGCAGCTCGGTCTTGCCCGCCTTCCAGGTACGCAGCCTGCCCACCCGCACGCTCAACTGGCCAACTACCACGCTCAGTCACATCAGGGTACGGCCCAGAGGCGGACGGTGCCGCTTTCGAGGCCCGCCGCGAGGGTCTTCCCGTCCGGGCTGAACGCCAGCTGCTGGATGGCGCTGCCGCTGGTGAAGGTGGCGGTCACCGAGCCCGAGGCCGTGTCCCACACGAAGGCGGTCCCGTCCCTGTCGGCGCTGGCCAGCAACCGGCTGCCGGGGTGGAACGCGAGCGCTTGGACCGTGGCCTTGTGGCGGTCCAGGACGGCCATGTCCTTGCGGGTACCGGCGTTCCACAGCCGCACCGTGTAACCCGGCTGCACGGCGGCCAGGATCTGGCCGTCCGGGCTGAACACCGCATACCTCCAGAACTTGGTCTTGCCGTCGCCGACGGTGGCCACGACCTGATCGGCGGGCATCTGCCGCAGCTGGAAGGGATCACCGGCGGCCAGCAGGGTGCCGTCCGGGCTGAACGCCGTCGGCCCGTTCTTCGATTCCTCGTGGACGGCGAGGGTGCGGCCCGAGGGCACGTCCCACACGTACAGCCCCTTGGCGCTGCTCGCGGCCAGCGTCCTGCCGTCCGGGCTGAGGCCGACGGAGTCGAGGTAGCCGTCCTGGAGCTGGTACGACGTGGACCCGGTGAAGGCGGCGCCGGCGCGGCCGGTGGCCACGTCGTACAGCTGGATCTTGTTCTCGTCCGCCCTGGCCAGGAGTCCGAGATCCCGGCTGAACACGTTCGGCTGGCTGTACTTGGCGATGTCGATGTGTGTGACGGTGCTGTGCCGGGTGGACATGTCCCACCGCCAGATCGTGCCGTCCGGGCTGGAGGCGGCCAGCGTCCTGCCGTCCGGGCTGAAGGCGAGGCCCTCGGCGCCGTCGGGTCCCTTGAGGGAGTTGCCGTCGTCCTGGCTCAGCAGGAGGGGGACTCCGACCGCCGCGGCCGCGCCGACCGCGAGGCCGCCGAAGATCAGCGTGCGCCGTGACACGCGTCGCGTGGCCGGTGCGGGGGCGGGCGGCATCGGCGGGGCGGGCGGCATCGGGGTGGAGGGCACTGCCGGAACGGGGGCCGCCTGTGTGGCGGCGTACGGATTCGCGCCCACGCCCGGGTCCGGTACCGTAGCGGGCCGCGTCTGCTGAGCAGGTGGCCGGTGCGGCGGTGCGTGCCGCGCCGGGGTCAGGACCACCGTCTGCTCGGGCCGGGCCGTGGGCAGGGCCGCCCCGCTCACGGGGGCTCCCGCGAAGCGGGCGGGGAGGTCGGCGACGGAGGGCCGGTCGGCCGGGTCCTTGGCCAGGCAGGAGGTCAGAAGGCGCAGCAGCTCGCCGTCGAGGCCGTCGAGCGCGGGCGGCTCGTCCAGGATCCGCTGGACGACCGTCAGGAGGGTGGGTGCGTCGAAGGGGCTGCGGCCGGTGGCGGCGAAGGCCAGGACCGAACCGAGCGCGAACACGTCGCTGGCGGGCCCGGCCCGGTCGGCACGTATCTGCTCCGGCGACATATAGGAATAGGTGCCGATGACCGCGCCGGTGGCGGTGAGTGAACTGGCGTCCACGGCACGGGCGATGCCGAAGTCGATGATGCGGGGCCCGTCCTCGGCGAGGATGACGTTGCCGGGCTTGAGATCGCGGTGGACCAGGCCGCACTTGTGGATCGCCGCGAGTCCCTCGGCCAGGCCCGCGCCCAGGCGGAGGGCGGCGTCGGGGGCGAGGGGCCCCTGGTCGGCGACGACCTGCTGCAGGGTCGGGCCGGGGATGTACGCGGTGACGAGCCAGGGGGAAGGGGCGTCGGGGTCGGCGTCGACGACCTGGGCGGTGTGGAAGCCGCCGACCTGGCGCGCGGCATCCACCTCACGGGCGAAACGGGCCCGGAACTGCGGGGTCGCGGCCAGCTCGGGCCGGATCACCTTCACCGCGACCTTGCGGCCGCCCGGCGAGGTGGCGAGGTAGACGTGCCCCATGCCGCCCGCGCCCAGCCGGCCGTCCAGCCGATAGGGGCCGACCCGCTGGGGATCGTCGGGCCACAACGCGTCCATGATTACCGTCCGTTGAAGGGGTGGGGGCGTCCGCCGGGGAGGCGGGGTCGCTACGGAAGCTTCCAGAGCTGGATCGAGACGGCGGACTCCACGGTCGCGCCGACCTGGTTGAGAGCGGCCGCGAGAGTCCCGCCGTCCGGGCTGATGGCCAGCGCCGAGATCGAGGTGTCCCTGTCGGACTCGGGCATGGTGCCGGTCAGGGTCGTGGTGACGCGCCCGGTGGACAGGTCCCAGAGGCTGACGGTCTTGCCCGTGTTGTCCTGGGTGTTGGGCTCGCGCACGCCTCCGGCACCCGCGATCATCGCTTTGCCCGGGCGGTACGCCGCCGTGTAGACGTACGGATGGGCGTCGGTGAGCGTCGCCGTGTGCCGCTCGCTGGCCAGGTCCCACAGGTGGACGCCGGGGCCCGCGCCGGCCACGGTTTTGCCGTCCGGGCTGAACATCACCCAGTTGAAGTGTTCCCGCCCCTCGATGGTGAGGGTCTTGAGGTGACGGCCGGTGTCGGCGGCCCAGAGCCAGATCCTGCCGCCTGCGGCTTCCGAGGCCACGCTGGCCACGGTCTTGCCGTCCGGGCTGAACGCGATGCGATTCATGCTGCCGGCGTGACCGCCGAGGGTGGCGAAGACGCGACCGGTGGACGGCGTCATGAGCTCGACCCGTCCGGCGACGCCCACGGCGAGCGTCGTGCCGTCCGGGTTGAACGCCAGGCAGTTGACGTAGTCGTTCTGGCCGTCGTACGAGGCGGCGACGCTCATCGGCCTGCCGGTGCGCAGGTCCCAGCTCCGCAGGGTCTTGTCGAAGCCACCGGAGTACAGGGTGTGGCCGTCCGGACTGAAGGCCAGGGACATGACGTTGGCGGTGTGCCCCTGGTACGTCGTGAGCGTACGGCCGGTGGCGACGTCCCACAGCCGGACCGTGTTGTCGTAACTGCCGCTGGCCAGGGTTTTGCCGTCCGGGGCGAAGGCGAGGCACTCGATCTCGGAGGTGTGGCCGCTCAGGCGCGTGACGGGCTTGGCGGGGTCCGGGTCCGTGCCGGACCCCCGCCAGAGGAAGTACGCGGGGACGGCGGCCGCAGCCGTCGCGGTGGCGGCTATCCCGCCGAACAACAGCGCGCGCCGGGGAAGCGACTTGGCGGGGGCGGCGGGCGAGGTGGTGGGGTCGGCGGCCGGTGCAGTGGGGTCGGCGCCCGGTGCGGTGGGCAGGTCGTTGAACACGACATCGGGCGCGGTGACAGCCCCGGTGACCGAGAGGCGGGTCAGGACGTCGGCGGTGGAGGGCCGGTCGGCGGGGTCCTTGGCCAGGCACGCGGTGACCAGGTCGCGCAGGCCGCCGAAGAGTCCGTCGAGCCGGGGAGGTTCACTGGTGACCCGATGGACGATGGCCGGCACGGTCGTCGCGTCGAAGGGGCTGCGGCCGGTGGCGGCGAAGGCCAGGACCGAACCGAGCGCGAACACATCGCTGGCGGGCCCGGCCCGGTCGGCACGTATCTGCTCCGGCGACATATAGGCGTACGTGCCGATGACCGCGCCGGTGCGGGTCATCGTCTCGGCGCCCTGGTCGTGCGCGATGCCGAAGTCGATGATGCGGGGCCCGTCCTCGGCGAGGATCACGTTGCCGGGCTTGAGATCACGGTGCACGAGGCCGCACTTGTGGATCGCCGCGAGTCCCTCGGCCAGGCCCGCGCCCAGGCGGAGCACGACCTCGGGGGCGAGGGGGCCCCGCTCGACGACGACTTGTTGGAGGGTGGCGCCGGGTATGTAGGCGGTGACCAGCCAAGGGGATTCGGCACCGGGGTCGGCGTCGACGACCTGGGCGGTGTGGAACCCGCCGACCTGGCGCGCGGCATCCACCTCACGGGCGAAACGGGCCCGGAACTGCGGGGTCGCGGCCAGCTCCGGCCGGATCACCTTCACCGCGACCTTGCGCCCGCCCGGCGAAGCGGCGAGGTAGACCTGCCCCATGCCGCCCGCGCCCAGCCGGCCCTCCAGTTGGTACGGGCCGACACGCCGGGGGTCTCCGGGGCCCAGGGGCTCGACCATGCGCTACTCGAATCTGCCAGGGATTGCGGGCGGTATCACGGACGGCATTGAACCATGATCCAGCGCATCAGGACGATGGGATCGAAATCTCGTCCGCATCGGCCCACGGCCCGAGGATCCGTGGGCCCGGCCGTCGTCACGGGTGCCCCGCACTCCGGTGGCATCGGGCCCGGCCCCGCCCGGCCCCGCGGGCATCAGCCCGGTGCGGGGCACCCGCCGAGCCAGGGCGCGGCGGCGGCCAGGGCCGCCGGCTCCCCCCGCCCGATCGGGCCGAACGCTCCGCGCCGCACGGCGAGTCCGGGGCAGCCGGAGCCTGGTGCCGCCAGGGGGCGGATGCGCCAGGTGACGGTCCGCAGCGGGGCCACGGCCCGGCGGAGGTGTTCCGCGGCTCCGGGCGCGCACAGGGAGGCGGCGTCGAGGACGAGGACGCGGTCGAGTCCTCTGGTGGCGGCGTCCGTCACGATCTGCCGGAGCGCCGTCTCCCGGTCGTTCCCCATGGCGGCGGGCACGAGCCATTCCGCGAGCCAGCCGATGTCGAGGTCGTCGAGGACCCGCCGGGCCTCCTCCCAGGTCTCCCGGGAGCCGTCGGCGACCAGGCAGACGACGGCGTCGAAGTCGGCGAGGGGGCTGTCGAGTTGCCTGTGCGCCCGGTCGAGCACGTCCCGCGTGTGGTCCTCGCCGACCAGGCCGCGCAGATGTTCCGTCAGACCGTCGGCGGCGAGGCCGAGTTCACGGTGGCCGATGAGGTAGTTGCGTACGCGTTCGAGCAGGGTGAGGGGGAAGGTCGGCCCCTGCGGCCGGGTGAAGCGGTGCAGCCAGCGGACGCCCGGGTGGCACAGCACCCGGCCGCCGCCGCGCCGGACCTTCTCGTGGAGGTAGCCCTCCTCCCCGCCGTGGGCGCGGAAACGCGGGTTGATGCCGGGCCAGGCGTCGGTGCGGCAGGCGAACAGGCCGAGGCCCTGCATGCCCACCTCGAACGGCTTCCCCCGGGGGTCGGCGCCCCGCGGGTCGGTCCGCCACACGCCGAACATGCCGTCGCCCCACTCGGGGTCCAGGTGGGTGGACGGCGGCTCGCGGCCGTCGTCCAACCCGTCCGCGATCATGGGCCCTTGGAGCAGGTCACGGCTGTCCGGGCGCTGCTCGAAGTGGTCGAGCACCGCGCGCACGGCCCCCGGGGCGAGCAGGACGTGGGAGTCCAGGCACAGGGTGACGGGCGACTCCGACACCCTGAAGACGAGGTCCCGGACGGCGGTGCTCGCGTACTGCCCGAAGGGCAGGTAGCGGTAGCCCGGTATGCGGTCCGCGAGGGCGCGCAGCGCGGGCGCGACCGGCCCGGACGGGTTGTTGTCCACCACGACGAACTGCGCGTCGGCCAGTTCCGGGGCGTGGGACAGCCGGAGCGCCTGGAGCGTGAAGTACACGCCGTCGTAGTCGTCGTAGGTCGCCATGCCGACGGTGATCCGGCTCATGGTGCGTTCCCTTCGTCGCCGGGGTCCTCGCCGGGGGCCTCCGAGAAGCCGCGCAGGCGCAGGACCCGCTGGTGGTCGGGGAAGGCCCGGGTCGTGGCCGGGTGCGTACCCCTCATGTAGTGGCGCTGCCATCCGTCCGCGGCGGACGGGTCGCCCGCCACGAAGGCCTGGGCGAAGTCGATGCGGCTCTCGTGCCAGGCCCGGTGGTCGTCGGCGTCCGGCATACGGGCGAGCGGGGCGCGCCGGGGGCGGAGGCTTTCAAGGTCGCCGCGCCGCTGGGGGACGAGCATGAGGGCGGGTTCGCCCGCCGCGAAGGTGATGTCGGCGCCGGGCCGGGTGATCTTCCAGTTCATGGTGAACGTGGCGACGGCCCAGTCGGCCTCCACCAGCCCTTCGAGCGGGTGCGCCCCGTCCTTGGGGGCGTTGGCGGGGCCGCGGACGAGCAGGTTCCAGCCGGGTGGCGTCCGGATCAGATAGGGGACGTGGAAGGTCAGGATGCCGTGGCCGAAGTGGCTCATCGCCGGGGCGGGGGCGTCCTCGCGGGCGTAGCGGACGGTCAGGTCCTCCGTCGCGTCCCCGCCGTTCCAGCGCACGGTGAAGGTGCTGTTGTTGAGGATCCACCAGCCGTTCTGGTTGGCGACGCGCAGGGGGAGGCAGCGGTAGGTGTGGCGGAGGGTGGCCCGGTCCAGCCAGTCCCGTTGGGCGGGGGCGGGGACGATGGGCATGTCCGGGGTGTCCGGCAGGCGGTAGGCCACCATGACGGGTTCGGGGTCGTGGTGTTCTGCGGAGATCGACGTGCCCTTTCCGGTGGGGTGGTGGCTGTGTGCGGTGACGCCCACTCCGCGTCCGCGGAGTGGGCGCCGGCGGTGGCGGGCTCAGATGACGGTGACGCTGCCGGTGCCGGTGGCGAAGGCGGGCGATCCGAGGGCGAAGGTGACGGGCGCGGGGCCGGGCGCGGCACCCGCCTCGATGAGGACGGCGGTGTAGAAGACGATCCACTGGCCGGGGGCGAGGTTCACCGGTACGCCGGAGCACGTCGACGTGCTCCCGTCCGGGGAGAGCGTGCCCGGGTGGCTCAGGTCGCCTTCTCCGTCGCGCCAGGTGCCCAGGTATCCGTTGGCGAGCCGCGTTCCGGCCGGGGCGGTGAGCACCACGGTCTGGATGCCGATCGTGGTGGCCCCGGTGTTCGTCACCAGCACAGAGGCGATCACCTGGGAGCCCGGACCGCCCGGCTGCGGGGTCCGTGGCGCGATGGTGGCGGTGAGGGGCGGGGGCGTGGTGGTGACGGGAGGCGGGGTCGTGGTGACCGGTGGAGGTGTTGTCGTCACCGGTGGACGTGTCGTGGTCACGGGTGGAGGTGTCGTCGTGACCGGCGGACGCGTGGTGGTCACCGGCGGACGGGTCGTGGTGACCGGCGGAGGTGTCGTCGTCACGGGCGGACGTGTCGTCGTGACCGGCGGGCGGGTGGTGGTCACCGGCGGAGGCGTCGTGACCGGCGGGCGCGTCGTCGTCACCGGCGGGGCCGGCGGCTTCGTGGGCACGGGAATCCACGGGAGCGGGATCCACAGGGACCTGCCCTGCGGATCGACCGCCTGGACCGTTACTTCGGAGTCGTCCGGTATCTCGAAACCGGGCGGCAGCTGCGCCTCGACGCTTTCGAAGTCGTTCGGCGGCTGGGCCTCGCCGCTGTTGTCCTCGGTCATCGCGGAGTTCTCCTTCTCGTGGTGGTGGGGGTCGGTCACGGCACCGCGATCCATGCGGTGCCGTCATGCCGGATGCGGTCGTGTGCGGCGGTCCGCGAAGGCGTGCGCCAGGCCACGGCGCCCTCGGTGAACCGGCGTCGGGGCGGCAGGAGTTTGACGAGCGAGGTCCCGGCCATGATCAAGGTGGTCGCGGCGACCACGGTGGCGAGGGCCTGGAAGCCGGAGCCGGGCCTCCTGGAAGAGAGGGCGGAGGCCCCGGCGGCGCCGACCGCGCCGAGGGGCGGCAGAGCTCCGTACATCATGTGGCGCACCAGCGTTCCTCGCGCCGGTGGGCCATGTCCCACAAAGAGCGCAGGTAGACGGCGTGCTGGAACATGTCGTAGCCGAGTTCGACGGCGAGCGTGCCCGCGAGCACCTGCGACTTCCAGCCCGCGCCGCGGGCGGTGACGGTCTTCTCGGCGACGAAGACCAGGCCGACGGCTATCCAGAAGGGCGTGAACTCCGGGCGCCCGCGCTTCAGCATCCAGCCGGTGAAGAAGAGGTAGAGGGCGAGGAAGACCACGGACAGGCCCATGAAGCCCTGGCGGAGGAAGTAAGGGGCGGTGACCCGGGTCCAGCCGTAGTCGCGCAGGTTCTCCAGGGCCCCGCGCTGCCAGCGCAGCCGCTGGTGCCAGAGGGCGGGCAGGCTGGTCATGACCTCGGTGACGACCGCGCAGCCCGGCGGGGAGACGGTGCGGTAGCCCAGCGTCCGGACGGCTTTGGTGATCTCGTCGTCCTCGGTGAGCGAGGCGAGGGAGTAGTAGGAGGTGCCGCCGCCGATGCGCCCGGCGAGCCGGGCGGCCTTGACCTCCCGCAGCGTACGGACGCGGAAGAGGGTGGCGGTGCCGGTGAGGACGTCGGCGCGGTAGCCGCGGCGGGCGATCTCGCGGGCGTACCGGTGGAACTCGATGCGCTGGAGGGCACCGAGGAGGCCGCCGCCGCGCTCCCCGTAGAAGATGCCGCCGACCGCCCCGACGGTGCGGTCCATGGCCTCGACGGCGCTGGTGAGGAAGGCGGGCCGCAGGACGGTGTCGGCGTCCTGGACGAGGACGAAGTCACCGGCCGCGAGCTCGTGCAGGAGGCTGTCCAGGGCCTGGTTGAGGGCGCCGGCCTTCTTGTGCCGGTTGAGGTGCGAGGCGATGACGGTCGCGCCGTTGGCGCGGGCGATCGCCGGGGTGTCGTCGGTGCAGTTGTCGGCCACCACGACGACGCGGTGCGGCGGGCGTTCCTGACGGTACAGGGCCGCGATCGACGCGGCGATGCGCTGAGCCTCGTTGTGGGCGGGGATCAGCGCCACGATGCGGGGCCCGGGGCCGGTGTCGTCCTGCCGTTCGGGGACGGGGACGCGGCGGGCTCTGCGGGCGATGCGCGGCCTTCGCATGAGGGTGCACTCCTGGAACCGTTGTCGCGGCGATGCTGTGGGTGGTGCCGTCGTCCTGGCGGCGCGGGCGGGGGTGCGGCGCACGGGGCGCCGCACCCCCCTGTGTCATCCCGGTCGGCCGGCCGACCGGCCGGTCACTTGGCGGGCTTGACGTCGATCGTGTCGCTCGCCGTGGCGAAGACCGGTTCGCCCAGCTGGATGCCGACCTGGAGCTGACCGCGGGCGGTGCCCTCGACCTGCAGGGCCGGGTACAGCGACACCCAGGCGTCCTTGCCGGGGCCGCTCGGCTCCAGGTTCAGCGCGACGGCGGGGCAGGTCAGGGTGCGCTGATCGGCCGACAGCACGCCCTGGGCGACGACCTCCCGGCTCTCGTCCGTCCACCGGGTGAAGGCCACGTGGTCCTCGGTGAAGCGCGTGCCCTCGGGGGCGGTGAAGACAATCTTGGTCGTCCCGATGGTGCGCTGACCGGTGTTGCGGACGACGAACGGCGGGTAGACCCAGCGGTCCTGCCCGGCGGTCGCCTCCAGCCGCACCGTCTTGATGGTGGCGCGCAGCCCCGGGTCGATGGTGCGGGGCGCGGTGTAGCGGTAGTAGACGCTGCCGAGCTGGAAGGCGTCCTCCAGCTTGGCCGGGTCCCAGCCGATGGCGCTCGGCGAGCCGTCGGGGTTGAGGGCCTGGGGCCAGACCAGGAAGCGGTAGTAACCGGGCTTGTCCCCGAGCTGCCGCAGGTCGAGTGCGGGCAGGGTCACCTTGCGGCCCGTACCGGAGTCCTTGTGGCCCTCGGCCTTCTGCAGCTGCGGGGTGGGGGTGTAGTGGGACGGCGTGCCGTCCTCGTGCACCAGCTGGTAGTAGACGTGGTCGCTGTTGCTCCCCGCCACGCCCTGCTCGCCCTGGCGCAGGTTGACCAGGTCGATGATGAACTTGTCACCGGGGATGCGGCCGTTGTCCGCCACGAAACCGAAGCCGGCCTGACTGTTGGGCGAGCCGCCCCAGTTGTTGTCGTAGGGCAGCCGCACGAACGGCCGGCCGACCTTCTCCGGGTCGCTCTTCTGCCAGGCCCCGGCGAGCACCTCGATCTCCGGGTTCGCCGTACGGACGTCCCCGCTGTCGAGGACGACGTCGACGCGGATCGGGTACTTACGGCTGTAGGCCGGACGGGGATCGGCGTCGACGTTGAGGTCACCGCGCAGGGTGAAGGTGATGAGGTCGGAGTCGTCGAGGAAGGTGAGGTCGATGACCTCGAACTCCTGGTCGATGCCACCGCGGCCGCGCTTGACCTCGGCGGTGTTCATGTCCGCCTGGCCGTTGCCGGTGTAGGAGTACTTGATCTCCTTGATCTTCACCCCCATCGGCACCCGGATGCGGCCGTCGAAGCGGAACTCACTGTCCCAGGTGGCGAACCGGTTGGCATGACCGAGGGTGCGGATGCCGGTCCATTCGGGGTCCAACGTCACGGCCTCGGTGGGTAATACGGGCGTGCTCATGCGGATTTCTCTCCTCTTCGTCGAGAGTCAAGGGATTGGGGTCGGCGTGCTTTCGCATACGGTTTGCGGGAGTGTGCCCGACTCCGGGGCAGTGAGCGGCAATTCAATACTTCTCCGGAAGGGGCGTCAATTGCGCGGAAATTGATCTCGGCCACCGGCCGAGCGGGTCGGGGCGGCCGTTCAACTACCTCTCACGTCACACCAGCAACTGTGTTCACCGCAGGAGTCACAGCGGACGCTGCCCATGGGGCACTTGGCGAGGCAGCAGAAGTATTGACCGCCCCTGGAGCGCGGCCGGTTTTTTCGGTCGCCGGGGCGAATAAGCGCCAACGTGCTTGTTTTGCGCCGTTTATCGACTGTCGACGCACGGGCCCTCTTGACAGCGCCTCGCCGCCACTGCCGGCTCAGTGGAACGGATGCGCAGGGTGGCGGTTCTCCACGGCTTTTCCCCTGCGCGGCCGCCCGGCGCCTCGTCCGGAATTCCCGCCCATCCCCCGTTGATCCCATAGGGCTGCGCGCCACCGTGGTCCTGATCCCGCCGTGAGGCCTGCCACATGACTGCTGCCCGCGGTGGGCGATTCGTCCGGTATCGCTGCCGCGGCGCGAGGCGCTCGGCTTGCGGCGGCGGATGCGGCGCCATGGTTCACCGCCGGGAGGTCGGCTGAAATCTCTTGGCGGGCTGCGGGGTACGGCGGGCGTTGAGCAATTGTTTATCCCGGATTCGGGGTGCGCGATTTCAGTGCGTCAGGTGCGCTTTTACGCAATGGTGGGCTTGCCGCTCGTTCACGACACCTCGGCCGCATCCCGAAAATTGACGTGACCGAGAGTTGGACCGGCGGCTCGCGTGCGTCCAGATCGTCCTCGTGCACACGGTAGGAGTCGGGATGCGGGAAGGCAGTGGTGAGCAGGTCGTAGTTGGTGCTTGAGTCCGCGTGCCAGCCCCAGCCCGCCCCGGATCGGGACAGGAGGTTCACCGCGCCGCCGGCGCTCTGCCGGAGCAGATACTCTCGGTACTGGTCCGGGAACGCGATGCCCAGCTCCGCCTCCGCTTCGCGGATATCCGCTTCGGACAGCGGCGGCGCCGGGCAGGCAACCCCCCACCGGGGCGGTGGATCAGCCCACCGGCGTGCCGCACAGCGCGGAGTCGACGACCTGCTCCCGCTTCGTCCCTCCTGCGTTGCTCACCAGGAGGTAGCCGTTGGTCACCAGTGCCGCGTGCCGGCCGTCGTCGGTGGCGAAGGTCCCGGACGAGTGGCCGGTCAGCAAGTCGCCGAAGTGGCCCCAGGCCTGCCCGCCGCAGGACAGGTCGAGCCGCCACAGCCCGAGGCCGTAACCCATATTGGCGGGAAGACCGGGCATGGGCACCGTCGTACGCATCTGGGCCAGCATCGCCGGTGACACGAGTTTGCCGTCGGCCAGTGCCTGGTCGAACGCGGTCATGTCCTGTTCGGTCGAGGCCATGGCCCCGGCCGTGGCGAACTTGGACAGCTCCACGGCGAAGGTCGCGTTGGTCCAGAGGAAGAACGGGCCCACCCGGCCGCCGAGATAGCCGGGCAGATACGGGTCGTCGAGCCTCCTGTCGCCGGCACGGGGGTAGGCGGTCCGGGTCAGGCCGAGTGGCTTGATGATCCTGGCGGTGATCGCGTCCCCGGCCGGCATGCCGGTGATCTGCTCGATCAGCATGCCGATCACCAGGTAGTCGACGTTGGAGTACCCCCAGCCGGCGCCCGGTGCGAACTGCGGGGGTTTGGTCAGCCCGGCACGGACCAGCTCCCGCAGGCTGTAGGTGCCGTCCGGGTTGGCCTTGGCATTGGTCACGTCGCGCGCGATTCCGCTGGTGTGCTGCAGGATCTGCCGTACCGAGATCTTGTTCCCGTCGTAGCCGTTGCCTGCGACAACGCCGGGCAGATACCGCTCGATCGGCGCGTCCAGCTCGACCTTGCCCTCGTCGACCAGTTGCAGGACCACGACCGCGGCGAACGTCTTGGTCTGACTGGCGATGCGGAACTGGTCGTTGGGCCCGATGGGCCGCTTGGCGCCGGTGTCCGCGGTCCCGCTGTGCAGATCCCACGAGCCGACGCGGTTGCCGGCGTGGACAGCCGCACCCGGCCCGGCACCGACTTGATAGCTGTCGAGCAGTGCCTGGGTGTCGGCGTGGTCGGCGGCCGGCTGCGCCTGCGCCGACACGGCCGTCGTCATCGCCACGGCGGCGGCGATGACGACGGCCGCCAGCCGCGGTATGCCGCGGCGTCTGGTCGCCCTGCTGTCCCGACCGGATATTCCGGGCCCGCTCGGTCCCGAAGGGAAACAAGTCTTCATTGAGCTCCCGCTTTCCTAGGTTGACCTCGGCCCCGGGAGCGAGCACCGTTTCCCCGCACAGCGACGGTCCGGCCGGCGACGAACGCTCATGGGATTCCCCGCTCGCAGGGGCGGCGTGCCCATGAATAATCGCGTTCGCGCTGTCAGCGGGCCAGACCGCCGGACCGGCCACTTTGGCCGGTCCGGCGGTCTGCCTGGCAGCCATCACGCTCCTCCTCCTGAGGGATCAGCTCAGCACTGTGTGGGCCTCGGTGTAGTGGCGGGCTTGCCGCTCGTTCACGGCCTTCAACTCGTCGAGGTCATCCGCGAACAAGGCCCGCCAGCCCTCGGCGTCCAGGCGCCGGCATTCCCCGCACGGGGGCTTCTGCGGACGCGGGGTGCAGGGCGGCCCACTGGTGTGGGGCAGCGGGACGACGACGGGCCAGGAGCGCGGGGCGTTCACGGCGTGAGCTCCGCCCTGTGGTCACGGAGTGCCTGGGCCGACAGAGCCAGCCCCCTTCCGGCATGCGGGCGAATTCATCGAGAAGGGCGTCGCCGCGGAGGACATCCCGAAACACCTCAAGAATGCCCTGACCGATGGCAAGACCGTCGGCCAACAGGGTGCCGACGGCGAACGACCGATCTACGAAGCCGTGTTCAATGGGAGAACCCACCGAGGCGCCATCACAGTGGGCGACAACGGTTTCATCGTAGGAGCGAACCCCGTATGAGCCACCAGGACGAACCTCGTCATCTCCTCGTACGCGCAAGAGGAGACCGGTCGCCCCTGTACACGTCGGATGCAGGGTTCTACGCAGACCCCGACGACTTCACCAGCGGTGTTCCGGTCGACGATCCAGGCCTGGGGCTTTCCGGGGACCTGGCGCACGGCCTGGTCTCTTGGTCCACGGCCCGCCCGCTGGGGGGCTTTGCCTCCCGTCCCCCGCTGCGCAAGCATGTCAAGAAGGGCTTGGAGCTCGTCCAGACGCTGGCGAAGCACTTGGGCCCCACGTGGGTCGTGCGCTACTGGGACGAACAACACGGCTCAGCGAAGTTCGTGTGCTGGGGATGCCAACGCCTGCATTGGACCCTCGACGCACACGGTAATCCGCCTCATCCCCTCCACATGGTCGTCGAAGGCGAGTACAAGTGGGGTCCGCTCCGTGCGGAGGGGTTCGGCGATTTCATGCCGGACGATCCAGCTGCCGCCCTCGGGCTCTCCGACGACCTGGTCGACGACTTGTACAAATGGTCGGCGGACTTCGACGCCAACATGAACCTGTACTTGGAGGAGCGTGACGGGGAAAAGGACGATGCCCGCCGCAGGGAACTGGACCGTCGCGGTGAGGAACTGACCGAACGGGTCGCTCGCGAGCTGGCCCCGGGCAGGACCGTGAGGTACGGCGGGCTCGCTTAGACCGTGTCCTATGTGGTGAGGCGGACGAGTCGTTTATAGCAGCAGATCGCGGCTGCGAGCCCGAGAAAGGTCAGGTAGTTGCGGGAGCGCGTTCATAGCGGTGGTCGATGCCCTTGCGCGCGATGCGCACGCCGATGTGCTTCCCACGTGACCCTCGACCATGGGCTTCAGGGCTTGGCTGTCGTGGGTGTTGGCGGCGGAGACGCCGACCTCCTGGAGACAGGTCACCGGCTGCCCCGCAGCCCTCTGACGGCAGCCGGCGAACGGTGACGACGCCGTCAGCTGTCGGATCGCTCAGCGGTAGTGGGCGGCCTTGCGGCGCCGGGAGGGCTCCATCACGTCGGGTACCACCCGGCCTCCGACAGTTTGTCGTCCTTGAGGGGCTGCGGTGCGGCGATGGCCGGGGTGGCGAGGAGTCCGAGACCGGCCGCGGCGGTGACAGCGTGTCTGCGAGTTATGCCGGTGGGACTCAACGGGTCAGCCCTTCTTCCGTGTTGTCGTGCGCTGCTTGTAGTGGAGGATGGCGGAGGTGAGGGCGCAGGTGAGGGCGAGCAGCAGCAGGAGAGCGACGGTTGGGTTGATGTAGCCGGGGATGGCGATGGAGTAGTCGTGGCCATTCGATGTCTCGCACACGACACGCAGCGGGATGAAGTCGCCTCTGAGGCCGACCAGGGCCGGTGTTCCCGCAGGTTTCTGCTGCTCGCATCTGTGGGCCAGCTCCTGGTCTGCGAGGAAGAGGCTGTGGAGGCACCCCCATAGGTAGACGGCGAGCGCGGCGGCGGCTGTCAGCAGGGACAGGTCCCGGCATAGGCGGAAGGTTGTGTATTCCCGGCGGGCCTCGCGGGTGAGCCGTGAGCACAGGTACCCGGCCAGGCTCAGCAGGGTTGCCGCCCCGGCGGCCAGGACGGCGAGCATGGCGGCGAAGTCGTGCCCTTGCCAGGGGTTGGATGCCGTGATCATGATCTGTCAGGACTCGCGAATGATGCGGTTGTACTTCTCGAAGATGGCGTAAAGGGGCATCCGCAGCTTCGCGTCGGAGACTGCCTGGTCACCGAAGCCTTGGTAGCGGCGGAGGATCTCGAAGGTCTCGGTGTCGGTGTAGTCGAGTGCGGGGCGGCGTATGGGGGTTTCGGCATGGTCACCCGCCTTGCCGTCGGCTGCCCAGATGTGCAGGTGCGGGACGGTGGTCACGGCCAGCGCGGCGCAGCGAAGCCGTGCGACACCTAAGCCCGTCATGATCCCCCGATACCCATGCGCACGTACGCCAACTTACTTACTGCATGGGCAAGTTAATGGTTGACGGATGGACGTCAACCCTGGAGTGACAGTGCCGCAAGTGCTTTCGTTGGCCACGAATGCGCAAGATCCAGCCAGAGGGGCAGGGGCCTCCAAAAGGAGCCTGCTCGCAGCTGGGGAAATTCGCCAGGCCGGCAGAAACGCAAGACCGCCTATCCGGAGGCGGGCCCCGTGAAGATCAAGTCTGACCAGGAACTCGTTCTCATCTCACTTGGCTGACCCCGTAGGGAGGCCCTGCAACCCGAAGGACTTCCGGAGCCGAACGCTGGGCACGCTGCTTTGCCGGACTCCAACGGCGTGCGGGAGCCTTCACCTCAGACAGATGAGGCGAGGTCCACGCGTCAGGGCGCTGGCGAGGTCGTTGAGCGGTGACGGCCTGAAGGACCAGCTCAGCGCACCACTGCCCGCACCGCGTGGGCCTCGGTGTAGTGGCGGGCTTGCCGCTCGTTCACGGCCTTCAGCTCATCGAGGTCATCCGCGAACAGGGCCCGCCAGCCCTCGGCGTCCAGGCGTCGGCATTCCCCGCACGGGGGCTTCTGCGGACGCGGGGTGCAGGGCGGTCCGCCCGTGTGGGGCAGCGGGACGACGGCAGGCCAGGAGCGCGGGGCGTTCACGACGCGAGCTCCGCCCTGTGGTCACGGAGTGCCTGGGCCGACAGAGCCAGGCCCCGGGCGTAGTCGAACGCGGACCGGAGCCCGCTGCCGGGGCCGAGCTCGTTGGCCCGGTGGAGTCCTTCCGCAGCGCTGCTCTCGGCGGCGGCGCGACGCGGATCGTCGGCGGGCAGGCCAGCGGCCGCGTGCCGTACGTCCTGGGCCGCCTTCTTGACGTACGCGCGGAGGACGACCGTGGAGGAGGACACCCTGCCCATGGGCGGGGAGATGTGGGAGGGCGCGTCCAGGATCGCCCTGATCGCCCACTCGATACCGTCGTCGCCTTCGGCTCGCGGTGGGGTGGTTGAACCTGCGGTGGTGACGGCGGTACCGGGCCAGACGGGCATGGCGGGGCGATCTCCTTCGGGCTGAGCGCATGGGCTGGAACCGAGCCCTACGATGTGTGCGGCGCCGCACGGCGGGCATCACCGAATAGATTCGAACACAGCGTCAAACCAACGGAGTTGGGCGAACGGTTCCGGCTCCAAGTATCCGCCGGGCCGCCTATGCTCAGGCCGGTTGAGAGCTTGCCTCTGCGGAGATTCAAATGGGGGTTGCACCTATGCCCGCGCCCACACGGCTCGACCCGTCGCGGTCCCACATCGCCCCGTTCGGAGTGGCGATCCGGTCTCTACGCGAAGCCAAGGGCTGGTCCCAGGCCGAGCTTGGCAAGGCCATCAGGATCTCGAACACCGCGATCTCGAAGTTCGAGAACGGACACGCACTTCCCGTCCGGGAGGTCGCGGAAGCGTTGGATCGAGCCCTCGAAGCAGACGGTGCGTTATTTGGAATCTGGGATCGCCTCAACGACGATCCCTCGGCGAAATGGGTCGTGAAATATTTCGGCTACGAGTCTAAGGCCGTCGAGATCTGCCAACTGGCCAGCACCTTGCCTGCCCTACTCCAAACCGACGACTACATCAGGGCGATCCTCCAGCTCGGCATGCCCTACTACGGCGGCGACCTCGACGCGAAGGTCGCGTATCGCCAACGTAGGCGCGCCCTCCTCGATCGTCCCGATCCGCCATCATTCAAAGCGGTCATTGACCAGTCGGCGCTCGACCGCACCATTGGCGATGCCAAGCTCATGCGGGGCCAGCTTCTCTACATGCTCGACAGGATGACGCGGACGAACGTAGACCTGAGACTGATTCCCTTCGCCATCAGCGGAGCGACCCGCGATTTCGGCCTGACCCAGATCATGGCCTTCAAGGGTGGCCGGAGGATCGTCTATCGGGCTGCCCCCACCAAAGGGGGTCTCTACGTCACCAATGCGACGGAGGTAGCCCAATACTCAGCCGTGTATGAGCAGCTGTGGCGTGAATCTCTGCCCCCGGGAGAGTCAATCGCATTGATTCGTAAAGCGCTTGAGGAGAAGTATCCGTGTCCACCAGCCGACCTGACCTGACCGCAGCCGTATGGCGCAAGAGCAGCTACACAGGGCTCAACGACAACGACTGCGTCGAAGTCGCCGACCGCCAATTCCCCGGCACCGTACCCATACGGGACAGCAAGAACCCCGACGGCCCCGCCATAACCCCGACCACCACCGCCTGGTCAGCCTTCGTCACGGCCGTCGCCAACGGCGACCTCCCCGCCTGACCGAAACCCGCCGCGCCGGGCAAGGGCCCGCCCCCCACCGGAGGGCGGGCGTCGGATCAGTTGGTGCCCTTGCCTCCGCGGCGGCGTACGACGAAGACCGCCCCGGCGCCGAGCAGCACGGCGGCGCCGCCCGCGAGGGCAAGTGGCATGGCGGATGACGAACCGGTCTTGGCGAGGTCGCCATCGGCGGCGGTCGGCACCGGCTTGGCGGAGGCGTCGCCGGTGGTGGCAGGCGCCGGCTTGCCGGAGGTGCCGCCCTGCGGGCCCGGCTTCGGGCGGTCCTTGTCGTCGACCTTGCCGGGCTTGGCCTCGTCGACCTTCCCGGGCTTGCTGCCGGCGGGCAGCACCTGGAGGTCGTAGCGCTTCATGGGGCCGAGAACGCAGGGGTTGTACTGATCGGAGGCGTCGCCCGCGAAGAGGGCCATGGCCTTATCGGCAGGGGCTCCCGCTGCGATCGTCATGCGCATCTTCACATCCGTGCGGGCGCCGGGCTTCATGTCCTTGGCGGACGCGATGTGGTAGCTGTTCTCAAGGTCCAGTTCCTTCCAGTTGGAGCCGTCGGACCACTGCACCTTCATGAAGTGCTGGTCCTGGTTCTTGGCGTCCAAGCGGAAGAGGACCAGCGGATCCACGTTCAGCGTGCGGTCGGTGCCGTTGGCCACCGTGAACGCGAAGTCGACCGTGGTCCCGGCGACGACCTTCGAGGGCAGGCCGTTCGCAAGGACGGTCAGGCCCGACACACGTACGCACTCCTTGGCCGTGGCGAGCGCCTTGTCGGCCGTTTCCTTGGCCTTGAGGGCTGTGGCCGGGGCGTCCTGGACCTTGCTGTATTCCCGGGTCGCCGCGATCCGGGCGTCGTTCCATGCGCCCCAGGCCGTCTCGCGCTTGGTGTCCGCGGCCGTCTTGGCGTCAGTGGCCTTCTTGGCTTCGGCCTCGGCTGCCTCGAGCGCCTTCCGCGCCGTGGCCTTCTCGGCCTCGTCCTTGGCCGCTTCCAGCTTGGCCTTGGCGTCCGTGACGGTCTTGTCGGCGGTTGTCTTGTCGGCGGCGGCGGCCTTGGCCACCTTGTCCGCAGCGAGGCAGGCCGCCTTGAGCGGGTGGGAGTCCTGATCCAGGGCGGCAAAGGCGGCGTCCAGCTTCTCTCGCGCGGCCTTCTTGGCGGCGACCGCGTCCTTGTACGCCTGGTCCGCGTCATCGGCGGCCTTCTGGAGCTCCGCGTAGGTCGGCTTCTGCTGCGTCTGCGCCGGAGGCTTTGCGTCGGCCCAGGCGGAGCCCGCGGAGAGCAGGACGGCGGGCGCGGTCACGGCGGCGGCGACGGCGGTCGCGAGGGTGCGGCGAAGGTTCACTGGAGCCTTTTCCTGGTCAGAGAGAAGGAGGTCCGCCACATGGGTACCGCTTATGCGGCGGGACGCCCGAGATCGTATGACTGAGATAAGGGCCAAGGACAACAAGTAATTTACTTGTGCGAGTGATCCCGTGATTGACCTTGGCGGACAATTCGGTGCAATGAGGCAGAGTTGCCCACGTTGTGGCAGGTTTCTCTGTGATCTAACCAACAAGGGCTATTCAGTGGGGGCCGCCGAGCCATCCCGATCCGGACCATCCATGGATGGAGCGCAACGGCTGAAATGTCCGGTGGCAGGCGCAGGTTGGGGACCAGCCCGGCACGACCCTAAAGTTGTCACTCCGGCAGAAAGTCCGCTGATACGAGCGAGGGTTCAGTGACAGTCGAACGACCTCAGCCCGGCAGTTCCTCGGGCGATGACGGGGGAAACTCCTCTGTGCCCGACGAGGTCTGGGAGCGTTTTGCCCGCGACCATGAGGGGGCGATCCGTAACTCTGCTCCCAAGGAGCCGTCGGCGCGGGCGCGCATGGTGACCGAGCGACTGCGGCGTGAGGAGGAGAACGCTGCCGCAGCAGCCCGCCGGAACGGCGGAAGTCGGTTCAAAGGCGCGAAGAGGCGCCGGGAACAGGTCGATCCTCACCGGCCCGAGGGCTGGCGCACTGGCCCTGCTTGGCAGGAGACGAGACGGCGGGCCACCCGTAGGCGTCAGTTCCTCGGCGGCATCGGCGTCTTGGTCGCTTTGGCGATGGCACTGTTTGCGCTCAACCCCGACAAGGCTCTGTCCTGGCTTTCCGGCGGATCAGGCGGAGGGAAAGCAGCCTCCGGCGGAGGCCCGACACCCCTGCCGCCGGAGACCGGGCGCCCCAGCGGGGCGCCCGGAAAAGCGTCCGCAGACACTCCAACCCTCAGCCGGCCCTTCGCCGGATCGCCGGCAGAACAGTACGCCGACGGCGCGAAGGGCATTGTCGTGCCCGAGGCTGCTGCCACCGGCGCCATGTCGAAGGAGCGGGTCGCCACCGTCCTGGAGCTGACCAAGGACTTCCTCATCGCGGCGAATCTCGAACCGGCGACCATCCGTGGCGACCGTCCTGCTGCGGCACTGGCTCTGCTCGATCCACAGCAGGACGACGTATCCACCATGGTGACGACGGCCCTGGACAAGCCCGACCGGGAACACGACCCCCTCAAGCTCTTCAGCCGCTTCGACAAGAACGAAGTGCGCATGGTGGGTGAGACAGTCAAGACACGGGGGCGCATGACGTTCAAGGAGGACGCGGACGGCTCCGTCATCATTCACACGGACTACACCTTCGTCTACCCGCTCACGAAGCGAGCCCAAGACTCACAAGAGGTAGCCCGCACCATCGTGCGCCGTGTATTGGACATCAGCATCCTCGATCCCGCCCGCTTCAAGGTCACCCCGGGCAAACTGACCTTCCGCTCCTTCAACGTGGACATCGGGAACTCGGCTTGCAACACCTACGACGGTGTCCTGCATCCCGGATTCCCCTCCAGTCGTCCCGAAGCATCGGAGCCGACCGGCCCGGCCGTCGACCCGTACGACCGCAGCCGCGATTTGGAAATCGGCGAAGGCACGTCCGGTAAGGCGGGGTCCAGCGACCGCTGCGGGAGAGTCACCCGCACGTGAGCATGAGCAGCCTGCCGTACGACGGTGACCACCGTGTTGGATGACTTCCGACCGGCTTTGGTGGTCAACTATGAAGCAACGGAAGGAAGATCCTCCATGCCCACCAAGACACTCCAGATCCCCACCCCGGACGGCCAGGCCGACGCCTTCGCCGCCTTCCCCGACGACGGCGAGCGGCACCCGGGAGTGCTGCTGTACATGGACGCCTTCGGCCTGCGGCCCGTGCTCGAGGAGATGGCCCGCGAACTGGCCGGGCACGGGTACTACGTGCTCGTCCCCAACGTCCTCTACCGGAACGGGCCGGCGCCGGTGGTCGAGCTTCCCGAGCACATCGGGGAAGAGGCACGGCCCGCGGTCTTCGCCCAGCTGATGCCCTTGATCGGGGCGCACACCACCGAGCGTGCCCTGCGCGACGCCGACGCCTACCTCAAGTTCCTCACCGCCCAGCCCGAGGTCGGCGCCGGACCGGTCGCCGCGATCGGCTATTGCATGGGCGCCGCCCTGGCGATGCGCACGGCAGCGGCCCACCCCGGGCAGGTGGCCGCCGTCGCCGGATTCCACCCCGGCTTCCTGGTCACCGACGCGCCCGACAGCCCGCACCGCCTCGTCTCCGAGCTCACCGCGGAAGTCCACCTCGGCCTCGCCGAAGGCGACTTGTCGCCCGAGGCTCTCGGCGAGTTCAACCAGGCCCTCGATGCCGCGGGTGTCGGCTACACCACCGAGATCTACCCCGGCACCGTCCACGGCTTCACCATGTCCGACACCGACGCCTTCGACCCTGCCGCGCTGCAGCGCCACTGGGACCGTCTGCTCCCTCTCCTCGGCCGCACCCTGACCAACGGCTGAGAGCTCCGGCAACCTCATGGCCAGATCGGGCATATGCACACGACGGTTGACGCCCTAGCTTGGCTCATTGGTCCCCG
This sequence comes from Streptoverticillium olivoreticuli subsp. olivoreticuli, assembly GCF_003391135.1. Classification (GTDB taxonomy): domain Bacteria; phylum Actinomycetota; class Actinomycetes; order Streptomycetales; family Streptomycetaceae; genus Streptomyces; species Streptomyces blastmyceticus. Next base: position 2,680,184 of record NZ_CP031455.1, read on the forward strand.
CCGCACGCGCCGAGCGAGAGGTGAAGACGTGTACGCCTACCACCTGGTCTACGACATCCCCAGCACCCACCCCAAGGCGTTCCGGGTGCTGGTCGCCTACAAGAACGTGTACGGATCCCGCTTCGGCGGCAAGCCGACTCCGCGCACGGTGCTGAACGGGGCCGGGCAGCTCGTCATCCCCGGAGGCTCCGTCACGGCGAGCGACGTGATCACCGGAGGGCGGATCGAGTTCTTCGAAGAGACCGGGATCGACCTCAGGCAGGCCACCGTGCGCCAGCAGATGAAGTGCGTCGGGGACGCGTGGTACCGCGTTCTGGATCAGCAGTACGGCGCGTACTGCGTCTACCAGCGCGTGCAGGACGCCGAGTTCGTCGAGAGCGCCTGCAACCGGAACATCCAAGGGCAGGTCCCGCAGGACGAGGAGCTTCATCTCGCGCAGGTCTACGACGCCTCCGGCGTGAGCAAGCTCTTCGGCCCCATCTCGCTCGCCGACCTCACCAGTGGCTGGCGCGGCGCCCAGTACAACCAGCTCGACGCCAAGAACAAGGAGCTGGCCAGGAAGAAGTCGCAGGACTCGGGAAGCTGGTACGTAACGGCAGTCCAGCAGCTGGAAACCGCCCCTTAGCCCACCGAGGCACGCCGGCCCCCGCCGCTCTCCCTCAAGAGCGGCGGGAAGTCGTACCCGGAACCACGAACGTCAGTCGGGCGGTGGCCACTTGAGCCGCAGGCCCGGAGGACCGGAGGACCGGATGAGACACAGCAGGCCCCCGGTCCCCCACGGGGTTCTCGCCATGCCTGCTCAGACCTTGATCCCCGACAGCTTCGACAGCCGCAGAAGCTCCGGGTTGCTCCGGCGGTGCAGAGAGGACACCACACGGAACACCTCCCGGCCCATCGGGTGGATACGGGCAAACTGGGGAGCCACCTCCCACGCGATCGACAGGCTCTCCAGAGCCGCGTCGCGGTCCCCGATGTCGAGCTGTGCCCGTGCCGCATTGATGTACGTCGGGGCCACACGCGTGGGAGGCATCCCCGCCAGGGCAACTGACAGGTCATCCGCCAGGGCCAGGGCCTCACGAGGCCTGCCAAGGTCCACGTAGGTGGCCAATCGGTGGGTGAACGTATTCCGAGGCCCCACAGTCAAGCCATGCACGTCGAGCTCACGGCTCATGTCCTGTGATGTGGCCAGGGCGGACCTGATGTGCCGCTCCGCTTCCCGCTTCGCTTCCTTCTTGTCCTTGAGCCTGCCCGCCAAGGTCATCCCGCGAAGGTTCAGGATGCACACGGCAATGTCGCGCTCGGTACTGCCGAGCCGCTGCTGAGCATCAGCAATGGCCCGGTCCACGAGCGTCAGCCCCCGCTCGATGTCCCCGAAGTTCAGGTAGGTCCCCGCCCGGTCCCTGGCCGCCACTGCCATCCCCAGAGGGTTCGGCTGCTGTTCGACGGCCCACCGCTGACGGGTGACGGCAAGCTCCGCCATGTCCATCCACCTGTGCCGCGCGGCGAGCCAATAAACGGTGCTGCAGACGTCTGCGAGCACCATCCAGGACTCTGCCGTGTTCACGGTGTACGCGTTCGTCGTGGCGTCCCTCAGCAGCTTCGGGAGCACCATCAGGAGCTTGGAGACATCGGCCTTCTTCCGGTAGGCGTCCGCCGTGCCCATTTCGGCGCTCAGCTTCTGCTCCTTGACCGTCACGCGGTCCGGTAGGTCGTAGTCCCGGAGAGCCGCCCGCAAGTCGGCGAGAGGTCGCTTCCCTTCCCGCCCCACTTCTGTCTTCCCCAGCACCTCGGCCATGGACAGCCCCATGGGCTTGCCGACCGCAGCCGCCACGGCCGGCGTGAGCGTCCGGTCCCCTACCTCGATCTTGGACAACAGGGAGACGGAGATGTTCGCTTGCTTGGCCAGCTTCACCTGAGACCAGCCGCGTTCCTTCCGAAGCGCCGCCAGGTTGGCGCCGGGGGCGAGATCAGTGCTCATGGGCCCAGTCTTCCGCGCGGACAGAGGTCCTGTCAGCCATCGCCACAGGTGGTTCGCGCGCCTGCATGCCCTTGTGCAAAGCATGTGCAAGTTCCCTCGCTCGCGTGGGCGTTGACTGGTTGCGAGGCCGAGTGCAGCGCACCACCCGACGAGCGAAGGGACCGCTGTGACGACAGCAGTGCAGCTCAGGAACCCTCGAACATGCGTCAGTCCCGAAGTCTGGGACCGTGAAGTTCAGCTCATCATGCGTGACCACGACCTGGACCGCGACACCGCCGAACGCACCTTCGGCCAGACCATCGCCTATCTGGTCACCTCCGTCGAACACCCCGATGTGCCCATGGGGCCCGCGCCCCGTGTGGACCTCGGCGTTCACAGCTTCGTTCTCGACACGATCAACTACACGGACTTCTGCCTCATGGTCGCCGGACGCTACGTTCATCACGTCCCGCACCTGTCAGGGGAAGCCACCGGATCGCCCTCGTTGAGGGCAACAGTCCAAGCGCTCAAAGCCGCCGGGTTCACCATCGACCACGAACTGTGGAACGCCAGTGAAGCCGACTGCTCACAGTGCCACGCCGGGTGCACCGACAGCCCGGTCGGCGGCAAGTAATAGCAAGATCCGCCGGGCGAGGTGGCTCCCCCCTGGGAATCGGGGGGAGCCATCACGCATGAAAGGAACCGCATGGAAGCAGTCACCGCAGCGTGGGAGCGGTACGCGGCGGACCGCACCCCTCGCAGGGAACGGAACGCCGCAGGGGCCGCTACCTGGCTGAACTGGACTCAGCACGCAGACCACGGCCCTGACGAATCGTTGCTCGGGGAGATCCAGGGCCGTCGCGTACTCGAACTGGGCTGCGGCACCGGCTGCAACCTCGCGCACCTGGCCACCCTCGGCGCGGAGTGCGCTGGGGTGGACATCGCGCCCACCCAGCGGCAGAAGGCCGAAGCACGGTGGGGACACCTCCCTGGCCTCACCTTCCACACAGCAGAGGTGACGGAGTTCCTGGCCCGCCACCCCGGCAGCTTCGACGTGGTGCTGTCCATCTTCGGCCCGGTGTGGTTCATCGATCCGGAACAGCTCTTGCCCTTGGTACGAGACTGCCTGACGCCCAGGGGAGTGTTCGCCTTCTCCCACAAGCCACCGCGCGCAGACCGGCAAGCAGGGGGCACGCTACGGGAGGCCCGAGCCGTCTCACGCTGGGACTACTCGGCTGACCAGTGGGCGAACCTCCTCGCGGCGGAACGCTTCGCGAACATCCAGGTGGAGGTCATCCCGCCTCCGGACGACCAAACGGAAGGAACCCTATTGGTACGTGCCGAAGCCTGAGGGCTCTGCACGGCCGCCTGCTGAGTGCTGCCGGCCATGCTGGATCTCCCCGTCAGGTTCGGTCTGAGCACCCGCTACACCGCAGGTCGGAGGGACGACAGCCACCGATCGGCGGGGCACTCCGGCCTTCAGCGGATCATGGACACAGTGAGCAGGCAGGCTCTCGGCCCGCTGCGACAACGAGCCGGACTCGCACCACACGGCACTCCCCGCCGGCTCCCGCCGCTCTCCCTCAAGAGCGGCGGGGAGTCCACAACGGCTACCTACGGAGCGCGCCGCCGTGCACCGTGCCGTACAGATTGGTGTCGTGCTCGCTCATGATGTGGGCGAGGGTGACGGACGAGTCGGCCGGGGCCTTGTCGATGGGTGGCGCTTCCACGGTGGCTCCTCAGCCGGAGTACGGCAGCGTCGCGCGGACCTGTCGGGCCGCAGTGACCAGGTTCTCCAGTGCCGGCCCCGCTTCCTCCGGGGACCGTGTCTTGAGGCCGCAGTCGGGGTTCACCCACAGCCGTTCCGCCGGTACGGCCCGCAGCGCGTGCCGCAGCAGCGCGGCGATCTCCTCGACCGAGGGGACACGCGGAGAGTGGATGTCGTACACCCCCGGGCCCGCCTCGCGCGGATAGCCCGCGGCGGCGAGTTCGTCCGCGACGGCCATCCGGGAGCGCGCCGCCTCCAGGCTGATGACGTCCGCGTCCAGCGCCTCGATCCCGGGCAGGATCTCGCCGAACTCGGCGTAGCACATGTGCGTGTGGATCTGGGTGTCCGCGCGGACCCCGCTCGTCGCCAGGCGGAATGCCTCGGTCGCCCATTCCAGATAGCCGGGCCGGGCGGGCGCGCGCAGCGGCAGCAGCTCGCGCAGGGCGGGTTCGTCCACCTGGATCACGGCGGTGCCCGCCGCCTCCAGGTCCGCGACCTCGTCGCGGAGCGCGAGCGCCACCTGGCGGGCGGTCTCGGCGAGCGGCTGGTCGTCCCGGACGAAGGACCAGGCGAGCATGGTGACGGGGCCGGTGAGCATGCCCTTCACGGGGCGCCGGGTCAACGACTGGGCGTAGCCCGTCCATTCGACGGTCATGGGCGCGGGCCGCGAGACGTCACCGGCGAGGATCGGCGGGCGGACGTAGCGCGTGCCGTAGGACTGCACCCAGCCGTGCCGGGTGGCGAGGTAGCCGTTCAGCCGCTCGGCGAAGTGCTGGACCATGTCGTTGCGTTCGGGTTCGCCGTGCACCAGCACGTCGAGGCCCGCCTTCTCCTGGAAGGCGATCACCTCGCGGATCTCCGCGGCGATCCGCTCGCGGTAGCCCTCGGCGGTCAGCTTCCCGGCGCGCAGCTCCGCCCGTGCGCGGCGCAGCTCGGCGGTCTGCGGGAAGGAACCGATGGTGGTGGTCGGCAGCGGCGGCAGGCCGAGCCGGGCGCGCTGGGCGGCGGTCCGCTCCGCGTACGGCTGCGGTCGGCGCGCGTCGGCGGCGGTGACGGCGGCGCAGCGCTCCCGTACGGCCGTGTCGCGGGTCAGCGCCGAGCCCGCGCGGGCCGTGAGGGCGGCCCGGTTGGCGGCGAGCCGCGGTGCCACCGCCTCGCGGCCCTCGCTCAGCGCCCTTGCCAGGGTTGCGACTTCGACGGTCTTCTGCCGGGCGAAGGACAGCCAGCGGGCGACCTGCGGATCGAGGTCGCGTTCCGCGGCGACGTCGAGCGGCACGTGCAGCAGGGAGCAGGACGGCGCCACGTCGAGCCGTTCCACCAGGCCGAGCAGGGTGGCCAGGGTGGACAGGGCCCGCTCCAGGTCGGCGGCCCAGACGTTGCGGCCGTCGACGACGCCCGCGATCAGCCGCTTGCCGGGCAGCCCGCCGAGGGCGGCGAGCGCGTCGAGGTTGGCGGCCGCGGGCCCGGTGAAGTCCATCGCGAGCCCCTCGACGGGGGACTGGGCGAGCACGGGCAGGGCGTCGCCGAGCCGGTCGAAGTAGGAGGCGACCAGCAGCTTCGGCCGGTCGGTGGCGGCGCCGAGCTCGCGGTAGGCGCGGGCGGTGGCGCCGAGCACCGATCGGGGCCGGTCCTGCACGAGCACGGGCTCGTCCAGCTGCACCCAGTCCGCCCCCGCCGCCCGCAGGTCCGCGAGCAGCGACGCGTACACCGGCAGCAGCCGGTCCAGCAGCGTCAGCGGCTCGAAGTCCGCCCCGGCACCGGGCGCGGGCTTGGCCAGCAGCAGGAAGCTGACCGGTCCCAGCAGCACGGGCCGGGCCGTGAAGCCCGCCTCTCGTGCCTCGCGGAACTCGGTGACCTGCTTGCGGGAGTCCGGGGCGAACGCCGTCTCCGGCCCCAACTCGGGCACGAGGTAGTGGTAATTGGTGTCGAACCACTTCGTCATCTCCAGCGGCGGCACCTGTGCCGTGCCGCGGGCCATGGCGAAGTAGACGTCCAGCTCGGTGTCGGCCGCCGCCCGGTGCCGCTCCGGCACCGCGCCGACCGCCCAGGCCGTGTCCAGGACGTGGTCGTAGAGCGAGAAGTCGCCGGTGGCCATCTCGGTGATGCCCGCCTCGCGCAGCTCCTCGCGGGCCGCGGCACGCAGCGCGGCGGCGGTTTCCAGCAGCTGACCTGCGTCCAGGCGGCCGGCCCAATAGCCCTCGGTGGCCTTCTTCAGCTCGCGGTTCGGGCCCTGCCTCGGATAGCCGTGCAAAGTGGGGCGTACGCGTGCGACATGCTTCTGCGACACGGAACTCTCCTCCGGAGTTCGGTGGGTCCGTACCCCGTGCGGGTGTACGGGCAGTGGCAGGTCTTCGGACTCGTGGGCGCGTCCCGGTCCCTCGTCGAAGGGCCGGGCACCTACTGGCGGTCGCTTCCCGGACGGGTGTCCAGTGCGTATGACCGCGGTCGTTCCCACTCACCGCTGCGGGGCAGTTCCGGATTCGCACCGGATTCCCTCTTGCGACGCTCCCGCCTGGCGGACGGGGCGAACCAGCTGCACCGGCCAGCATAGCCACAGCAGTTGCAGCCCGGGCGTACTCTGTGATCATGGCCGTTCGCGTGGTGTCCCTCGTGCCCTCGCTCACCGAGGCCGTGGCCGTCTCCGCGCCCGGGCTGCTCGTCGGTGCCACCGACTGGTGCGACCACCCCGCCGGGCTCGACGTCGTGCGGATCGGTGGGACCAAGAACCCCGACGTGGCCCGGATCGTCGCCCTCGCGCCCGACCTCGTCCTCGCCAACGAGGAGGAGAACCGCGCCCCCGACCTCGCCGCGCTGCGTGCGGCGGGCCTGCGGGTGATGGTCACCGAAGTGCGCACCCTGGAGCAGGCGTTCGGGGAGCTGGAGCGGGTGCTGGTGGAGGGGTGCGGGCTGGAGCGGCCGGAGTGGCTGGCGGAGGCCGAGGACGCGTGGCGGGAGGTGCGGCCCGCGGGCCCGGTCGTGCGGGCGGTGGTGCCGGTGTGGCGGCGGCCGTGGATGGTCCTGGGCCGGGACACCTTCGCGGGGGACGTCCTCGCCCGGCTCGGTGTCGTCCATGTGCACGCGGGGCACGCGGAGCGCTATCCCCGCGTGCCCCTCGACGAGTTGACCTCGTGCGGCGCCGAACTGGTCGTCCTGCCGGACGAGCCGTACCGCTTCACCGCGGACGACGGCCCGGAGGCGTTCCCCGGGCTGCCGTCCGCGCTCGTCAGCGGCCGTCACCTCACGTGGTACGGGCCTTCGCTGACGCGGGCGCCTCGGGTGCTGGCCGCGGCGCTGCGAGCAGCCGGCCGCTGACCAGTCCGCGCAGGGTGCACACGGCGGCGACCAGCCAGGCCGCGACGAGCAGCGCGTACAGCCCGTAGGCCAGGCCGTTGAAGGCGTGCAGACCGGTGTGGCGGGCGAGCCCGGCGGCGCCGGTGACGCAGGTGCCGATGGGGAAGGTGAAGGCCCACCATGTCATCGCGAAGCCCATGCCGCGCCGGAAGGCCCGCACCACCATGGCGGTGGCCAGCGCCAGCCACAGCAGCGCGAAGCCCATCACGGGGGTGCCGTAGAGCACGCCGAAGGCGGTCATCGCCTGGGCGTAGGGGGCGGCGGAGGTGCCGTGCGCGGCGTCGGCGACGTTGTTGACGGCCGTGGTCGACTGCCCGAGCGGGCCGAGGACGAGGAAGAGGGCCGGGGTCAGCGCGAGGGGCAGCGCACCGTGGTGGATCAGCCGGGAGAACACCATCGGCAGGATGACCAGCGTGGCCAGCAGGCTCATGCCGAACAGGGCGTAGCAGCCGAGCAGCATGGCCTCCTGCCACTGGCCGTGCGGCAGGTGGGCCACCAGCGCCGGGCCCGTCGCGGCGGACACCATGGGCGCGACGACCGGGAGCAGCCAGACGGGCGAGGCGCCGTCCATCCCGATCTTGTGCCGGGTGACCATCAGGTACGGGATGCCCGCGGCCGCCGCGAGGCCGATCACCGTGCCCGCCACCCACAGGACGGCGTCGGCGGCCACGGCCGTGTCCTTGCCGATGACGTCCGAGCCCACGGCGAGTGTGCCGCTGCCGACGGCCAGCAGGGCCATCGCCAGGCAGCCGTAGAAGGGCGCGACCATCGGGTCGGCGAGGTGGCGCCTGGCCTGGTCGGGGTGGCGCAGCCAGTGCGCGGCGCGGGCGGTCAGCAGGGTGAGCAGCCCGAGGGCGGCCAGCGCCCATACGACCTCGTACGCGCCGCGCAGCCCGGGTGCCCGCAGCGGGAGGGCGGCACCTGCGCCCGCGACGATGGCGGTGCCCATCACGGCGGCGTACCAGTTCGGGCCGAGGTGACGGACACCGGGCCGCGAGTGGTCGCGTGTGAGAGGGGTGGGGCTGGGGTGGACGAGCGTGGTCATGTCTCCACGATCGCCCGCGACGCTCCGCGCAACCAGAGGCCATCGGTCTATGAGGGCATAAGCTGGGTTTATGAGCGATCCGAGGAGTGCCGACGAGCCGAGGAGCCCGCTCGCGCACCGGGTGCCCGATCTCGGGGCGCTGGAGCTGCTGCTCGCCGTGGCCCGGCTGGGCAGCCTGGGGCGGGCGGCCCGCGAGGTGGGCATCACCCAGCCCGCCGCCAGCAGCCGGATCCGCAGCATGGAGCGCATGCTCGGCGTCGCCCTCGTCGAGCGCTCGCCGCGCGGCTCCCGGCTCACCGACGCGGGGGCGCTCGTCACCGACTGGGCGCGGCGGGTCGTCGAGGCCGCCGAGGCGTTCGACGCGGGCACGCAGGCGCTGCGCGGCCGCCGGGACTCCCGGCTGCGCGTTGCCGCGAGCATGACCATCGCCGAGTATCTGCTGCCGGGGTGGCTGATCGCACTGCGCGGGCTGCTGCCCGGTACGGCCGTCTCGCTGCTCGCCGGGAACTCCGCGGCCGTCGCGGACCGGCTGCGCGCGGGCGAGGCCGATCTCGGCTTCGTCGAGGGCCTCGACGTACCGGCCGGGCTGGACGGCGCGGTCATCGGCCACGACCGGCTGGCCGTCGTGGTCGCCCCGAGCCACGCGTGGGCCCGCCGCCGCGCCCCGCTCTCCCCCGCCGAACTGGCGGCCACCCCGCTGATCCTCCGCGAACGCGGCTCCGGCACCCGCCAGGTCCTCGACGCGGCCCTGGCGGGCCACGGCGGCCTGGCGGCCCCGCTGCTCGAACTCGCCTCCACGACGGCGGTGAAGGCGGCCGTGGTCAGCGGAGCGGGCCCCTCCGTCCTGAGCGAGCTCGCCGTGGGCGAGGAGCTCGCGGCCCGGCGGCTCGTGGAGATTCCGGTGGCGGTGCGCTTGCGACGCGACCTGCGGGCGGTGTGGCCGTTGGGGCAGCGTCCTGCGGGCCCGGCGCGGGAGTTGCTGTCGCTGACGCGGGGGTGAGCGTGCGGGTGGCTCGGGTGGGTTTGTTCCCCAGCCCCGCCCCTTCCCGAACCGGAGCTCGCGCCCCGGGCCCCCGGCTGTCCCGCCGTTGCCGCCTGCGGCGGGAGTGCCCTGCGGGCACGTCCTCAAACTCCCCCAGCTACCGCTGGGAGGTGCCCCCACGGGCTGGAAAAACCAGCCCGTCCCGCGTCGCTTACGACGCCACCGGCGCCAGCTTGTCCTCCACGCCCGGGTGGGCGTCCAGCCAGCGGCGGGCGGACTGCTTCTCCTTGCCCTTGCCGCCGTTCTGGATCTCGGCCTCCAGCGAGGCGAGCTCCTGCTCGGACATCTTGAAGTCCTTCATCCAGCCGGCGGCCTCGGGGAAGTCCTTGACGAAGTCCTTCTTGCCGATGGTGTGGATCTGCTCACCGGTGCCCCAGACACCCTTGGGGTCCTTGAGCTTCTTCAGGTCGTACTTGGCGTACGCCCAGTGCGGGGACCACAGCGGGACGACGATCGGTTCCTTCTTGTTGTAGGCGCGGTCCAGCTCGGCGAGCATCGTGGAGGTGGTGGAGGAGACGACCTTGTACTCGCCGTCCAGCCCGTACTCCTTGAGCACCTTGTTGTTGAGGATGCCCATGTTGCCGGCGCTCGACTCGATGCCGACGACCTTGCCGCCGAACTCCCCGCCCTTGCCCTTGAGGTCGTCGATCGAGTTGACGTCCTTCATGTAGGCGGGCACGGTCAGCTCCAGCGACGTGGGCCCGTACCAGGTGCCCAGGTCGGTGAGCCGGTCGTGGTAGAGCTCCCAGTAGCGCTTGTGGGTCGTGGGCAGCCAGGAGTCGAACTGCACGTCCATCTGCCCCTGGGCGAGCGCGGTGTACAGCGGCCCGGGGTCGAGCTGCTTGACGTCGGGCTTGTAGCCGCGGTCCTCCAGGATGTTCTGCCAGAGGTAGGTGGTGGCGACGGCCTCGTCCCAGGGGAAGTAGCCGAGCTTGATCCGCTTGCCCTGGCCGACGTTCTTGCCTGCGGCCACGCTGTCCTTGCCGCCGCCTCCGGTGAGGTTCATGCCGCCCGCGACCAGCGCGAGGACGACGACGCCGACGGTGGCGACCGCCGTGCCGGGGCGGTAACGCAGGAAGGTTGCGTAGGCGGCGCCGCGGGCGGTGGCCGCGGCCTTGGCCAGGGCGCGCCGGCCGAGCGGGGAGACCCGCTCGTTGAGGGAGCCGGTCATCCGGTCCAGGTAGATGGCGAGGATGACGACGGCCAGGCCGCTCTCGACGCCGCCGCCGATGTCGACCTGGGTTACGGCCGCGTACACGGCCTCGCCGAGGCCGCCCGCGCCCGCCATGCCCGCGATGACGACCATGGACAGGGCCAGCATGATGACCTGGTTGACGCCCGCCATGATGGTGGGCAGCGCCAGCGGCAGCTGGACGCGGACGAGGGTGTCGCGCGGAGTGGTGCCGAAGGCACGCGCGGCCTCGACGAGTTCGCCGTCGACCTGGCGGATGCCCAGCTCGGTCATCCGGACGCCCGGCGGCATCGAGAAGACGACGGTGGCGATCAGACCGGGCATGGGCCCGATCGAGAAGAACATCACGCCGGGGATCAGGTAGACGAAGGCCGGCATCGTCTGCATGACGTCCAGTACGGGCCGCAGCGCGCCGCTGACGGTGCGGTTGCGTGCCGCCCAGATGCCCAGCGGCACGGCCATCGCGAGGGTGAGCACGCTGGCGACGAGGACGAGCGACAGCGTCGCCATCGCCGCGTCCCACAGGCCGAAGGAGTCGACGAGCGCGAGGCCCGCGTAGGTGACGACGGCGGCCGCCAGGCCGCGCAGCCACCAGGCGACGACGGCGAGGATGCCGGCCATCAGCAGCGGGTGGGGGGCGCCGAGTACGGCGTTCAGGCCGTCGTAGGCGCCGGTGAGTACGGCGCTGATGGCGTCGAACAGCCAGTTCAGGTGGGTCTGGAGCCAGTGGACGGCAGACTCGACCCACTGGCCGAAGTGGATCCTAGGCACCGGCGATCACCGCTTCCCTGGGCTCGTCGGCACTCGCGGCGGCGGGCTCGTCGCCCAGCGCGGCCAGCATGCGGTCGCGGGTGACGATCCCGGCGAGCTCGCCGCGGTCGTCGACGACGGCGACGGGGGCGCCGCTGCGGGCGAAGGGGCCGAACAGCTCGGCGACGGGCGTCGCTGCGCCGACGGTGGCGGGCGCGGCGGCGAGGATCTCGCGCGCGCTGTCGCCGCCGCCCGGCGCGATCATGACCGATCCGGCGGTGAGGACGCGGGAGCGGTCCACGTCCTGGATGAAGGAGGCGACGTAGTCGTTGGCGGGCCGCAGGAGGATGTCCTCGGCGGTGCCGTTCTGCACTATGCGGCCGTCGCGCATGACGGCGATGCGGTCGCCGAGGCGCATGGCCTCGTTGAGGTCGTGGGTGATGAAGACGATGGTCTTCTTCAGCCGCGTCTGGAGGTCGAGCAGCTGGTCCTGCATGTCGCGGCGGATCAGCGGGTCCAGCGCGCTGAAGGACTCGTCCATCAGCAGCAGGTCGGCGTCGGTGGCGAGCGCGCGGGCGAGCCCGACGCGCTGCTGCATACCGCCGGACAGCTCGTCCGGCCAGGAGGTCTCCCAGCCCTTCAGGCCCGCGAGTTCCAGGGCCTCGGTGGCGCGCTGCTCGCGCTCCTCGCGCGGTACGCCCTGCACCTCGAGGCCGTAGCCGGCGTTCTCCAGCACGCTGCGGTGCGGGAAGAGCGCGAAGTGCTGGAAGACCATGCTGATGCCGCGCGAGCGCACGGCGCGCAGCTCGCGCGGGGAGAGGGCGGTCAGGTCCTGACCGTCGTAGAGGACGCGTCCGGCGGTGGGGTCCAGCAGGCCGTTGAGCATGCGCAGCAGCGTGGACTTGCCGGATCCGGACAGACCCATCACCACGAAGATCTGGCCGGCCTCGACCTCGAAGGAGGCGTCGATGACCGCGGCGGTGGTGCCGTCCGCGCGCAGCTCGTCGCGGTCCGCGCCGCCTTCCAGTCGTTTGACGGCGGCTTCGGGTCGGGTGCCGAACACTTTGTACAAGTGCTCGGCCTTGAGCCTGGACACATAAACCTCTCGGGTCGAACTCAGAGCCGCCCCGGCACCCCCCTTCGGGCCGGGACGTGGAGCGGTGCGGATTCGGTCCGCGTGCCCGCCGCGACGCGTGTGCGTGGTGGCGGGGTCCGCTGCGGTGCCGCGCCTGCCCCCGATCATTCGGGGCAAACGGAACAGTGATCCGGTTCACATGTCCGCCGGGTCCTGTCAGTGGGATGCGGCATGATCGGGGGCGTGACGCGACGCCTGATGCTCCTCGACACCGCTTCCCTGTATTTCCGCGCCTATTTCGGTGTGCCGGACACCGTGCGGGCCCCGGACGGCACCCCGGTGAACGCGGTGCGCGGCCTGCTCGACTTCATCGCCCGGCTGGTCCAGGACCACCACCCGGACGACCTGGTGGCCTGCATGGACTTCGACTGGCGGCCGCAGTGGCGGGTCGACCTGATCCCCTCGTACAAGGCGCACCGGGTGGCGGAGGAGGTCGAGGGCGGTCCGGACGAGGAGGAGACCCCGGACACGCTGTCCCCGCAGGTGCCGGTGATCGAGAGCGTGCTGGACGCGGTCGGCATCGCCCGGATCGGTGCCGCGGGGTACGAGGCGGACGATGTGATCGGCACCCTCGCGGGCCGGGCGCCGGGCCCGGTCGACATCGTCACCGGCGACCGCGACCTCTATCAGCTGGTGGACGACCGGCGCGGGGTGCGGGTGCTGTATCCGCTCAAGGGCGTCGGCACCCTCCAGATGGTCGACGAGGCGCTGCTGCGGGAGAAGTACGGGGTGGACGGCGCCGGGTACGCCGACCTGGCGCTGCTGCGGGGCGACCCGAGCGACGGCCTGCCGGGGGTGCCGGGCATCGGCGAGAAGACGGCGGCGAAGCTGCTGGCCGCCCATGGCGACCTGGCCGGGATCATGGCCGCGGCGGAGGATCCGGCGGCCAGGCTCACCCCGACGCAGCGCAAGCGGCTGCTGGAGGCCCGCCCGTATCTGGCGGTCGCGCCCAAGGTGGTGCGGGTCGCCTCGGATGTCCCGCTGCCCCCCTTCGACGCGGCGCTGCCTTGCGAACCGCGTGACCCGATGGCGCTGGAGGCGCTCGCGGAGCAGTGGGGGCTGGGCGGTTCGCTCCAGCGGCTTCTGACCGTTCTCGCCGCCTGAGCTGTTAAGTTAGGTGTGCCTTACTTAGAAGGATGCCCGTTTTCCGTGCGTCCTCGTCAGCACGTACAGGGGAGACAGCCATGGCAGACCGTCCCGTCCGGAAGAAGCCCCAGCTCAACCACGCCCGCGTGCTGCGCACCGAGCGGCTGACGCCGCACATGGTGCGAGTGGTCCTGGGCGGCGAGGGGCTCGCGGACTTCGGGGCCGGTGAGCACTCCGACCACTACGTCAAGCTGCTCTTCCCGGTGCCCGGTGCCGTCTATCCGGAGCCGTTCGACATGGAGGTCGTCCGCCGGGACCTGCCGCGCGAGCAGTGGCCCAGCACGCGGACGTACACGGTGCGTGCCTTCGACCGCGAGAAGCGCGAGCTGGCGATCGACTTCGTCGTCCACGGCGACGAGGGGCTGGCCGGTCCCTGGGCTGCCTCCGTGCAGCCGGGCGCGGAGATCCGCTTCCTCGGCCCCGGTGGCGCCTACTCCCCCGACCCGGCCGCCGACTGGCACCTCCTGGCCGGCGACGAGAGCGCGCTGCCCGCGATCGCCGCGTCCCTGGAGCGGATCCCCGCCGGGGTGCCCGTGCACGCCTTCGTCGAGGTCGCGGACGCCCGGGAGGTGCAGCGGCTCGACCTGCCCGAGGGCGTCGAGGTCGTCTGGCTGCACCGCGACGGCGCTCCGGTGGGCGAGGCGCTGGTCAAGGCGGTGTGCTCACTGGACTTCCCGCCCGGGGACGTCCAGGCGTTCGTCCACGGCGAGGCGGGCTTCGTGAAGGAGCTCCGGCGCTTCCTGCGGGTGGAGCGCGAGATGCCGCGCGAGCGGCTGTCGATATCCGGTTACTGGCGCCGCGGCCATGACGAGGACGGCTGGCAGGCGTCCAAGCAGGAGTGGAACCAGCAGGTGGAGCGCGAACAGGAAAGCGCGCAGGAGAGCGCCCCGGTCGCCTGACCCCCGGCGGGTCGAACGGCCGTGGATATCCTCGCCCCATGACGACCCGTGGCCGTACGGCCCTCACGAGCGCGGCCGCGGCCGCGCTCGTTCTCATAGCCGCCCCCGGCGCCTCGGCCGACCCGTCCTGGACGGTCACCGGCCAGCAGCCCACGCAGCGGGGCCGCGAGGCCACGTTCACCGTGACGGTGGACGACGGCACGCTCGACGACAACAACGGCTATGTGACGCTGGAATCCCCCGCCTTCGCCAAGACGGTCAAGATCAAGGCGAAGCGCTTCCGGGAGGGCAAGGACGCCAGGCACTACGCCATGGCCTCGGCCATGGTGCTGTGCGACATCACTCCCGGCACGTATCCGGTGGCCCTCAAGGACCACGGCGAGGGCAGGGCGGTCCGGACCGTCGACCTGACCGTGGTGCCCGAGATGGACCCCGGCAACCGTGACTTCTGCGCGGGCCCGAAGAGTTACGAGGACGCCGTCGACAAGACGAGCGAAGCCGCGCTCCAGAACGACGAGGACTCCGGCTCCTCCGGGATGGGCACCGGCACTCTCGTCGCCGTGAGCGTGGGCAGCGCCGCGGTGGCGGCGGCTTTGACGGCGCTGGGGACGTACGCGCTCGTGCGGCGGCGCTCGCGCTTGGCGAAGCCGGAGGATCCCGGCGCCTCTTGGTAACCCACCGGGGCTCCGCCCCGGACCCCGAAGCACGCTTCGCGCGCTGTCCGCAGGGCGCTGGGGGTCCGGGGGTCTCCCCCGGTTTCGGGAAGGGGCGGGGATGGGGAACAAGCCCGCCGCAGGCGGAGTAACTGGCCGTCAGCCCACCGACGAGTACGCCACCACACCCCGCAGCAAACCGTCAACCGCCTTGCGCGCGTTGCGCGCCACAGGGCTGCCCTGCGGCGCCGCCGCAGCGATCTGACCCAGGACGTCGATCAGCTGCTTGCACCAGCGGACGAAGTCGCCCGCCGGCATCTCGATGTCACGGAGCACCTCGTCCAGGCCGTGCCCCTGCGCCCAGCGGTACGCGGCCCAGGCGAAGCCCAGGTCCGGCTCGCGCTGGCCGACGCCCTCCGCCTGGTTGATCCGGTGCGCCTCCTCCAGCGCGTCCAGCCGGCCCCAGATCCGGACCATCTCGCCGAGCACGGCCTGGGCCGGGCCCGCGGGAAGCTTCGGCGGCGCCGCGTCGTCGGCCATCCGCGCCTCGTAGACCAGCGCAGACGCGCACGCCGCGAGCTCCGCCGGCCCCAGGTCGTCCCAGACACCGTCGCGCAGGCACTCGGAGGCCAGCAGGTCGAGCTCGCCGTAGAGCCGGGCCAGCCGCCGGCCGTCCTCGGTCACCTCGTCGGCGCGCAGATAGCCGAGGTCGGTCAGAAGCGCGCAGATACGGTCGAAGGTGCGGGCGATGGTGTTCGTCCGGCCCTCGATGCGCCGCTCCAGCTGGCGGGTGTCCCGCAGCAGCCGGTGGTAGCGCTCGGCCCAGCGGGCGTGGTCCTCGCGCTCGTCGCAGCCGTGACACGGGTGCGCGCGGATGGCCGTGCGCAGCCGGCTGATCTCGGTGTCGTCGGCGGCCTCGGCCCGCTGCTTGCGGTGCCGGTCGGGCACGATGTGCCCGGCCTTGGTGCGCAGCGCCGAGGCGAGGTCGCGCCGCGACTGCGGGCTGCGGGCGTTGAAGGACTTGGGGATGCGCATCCGCTCCAGGGCCTCGACGGGCACCGGGAAGTCGATCGGCGCCAGCCGCTTGACCTGCCGCTCCGCGGTGAGCACCAGCGGGCGGGGCCCGTCGTAGGGGTCGGGGCCGCGGTGCCGGTCGGTGCGGCCCGCGGGCAGGCCGGGGTCGAGGACCAGGGCGAGCCCGGCGTACTTCCCGGTGGGCACGTGGATGACGTCGCCGGGCTTGAGCCGCTCCAGCGCCGCGGCGGCGGCCGCCCGGCGCTGCGTCGCGCCCTGCTTGGCCAGCTCGGTCTCGCGGTCCCCCAGCTCGCGGCGCAGCCGCGCGTACTCCTCGAAGTCGCCGAGGTGGCAGGTGACGGCCTCGCGGTAGCCCGCCAGGCCCTCCTCGTTCTTCTGCACCTGGCGGGAGATGCCGACGACCGACTTGTCCGCCTGGAACTGCGCGAAGGAGGTCTCCAGGAGCTCCCGCGAGCGGTGCCTGCCGAACTGCGAGACGAGGTTGACCGCCATGTTGTACGACGGCTTGAAGCTGGACCGCAGCGGATACGTACGGGTGCCGGCCAGACCCGCGAGCGCGCCGGGGTCCATGGCCCGCTGCCACAGGACGACGGCGTGCCCCTCGACGTCGATGCCGCGCCGGCCCGCGCGGCCGGTCAGCTGGGTGTACTCGCCGGGGGTGATGTCGGCGTGCTGCTCGCCGTTCCACTTGACGAGCTTCTCCAGGACGACCGAGCGGGCGGGCATGTTGATGCCCAGCGCGAGGGTCTCGGTGGCGAAGACGGCCTTGACCAGGCCCTTGACGAAGAGCTCCTCCACCACCTCCTTGAATGTGGGCAGCATTCCGGCGTGGTGCGCGGCGATGCCCCGCTCCAGGCCCTCCAGCCACTCGAAATAGCCCAGGACGTGGAGGTCCTCGTCGGGGATCGAGGCGGTGCGCTCCTCGACGATCTCCCGGACCTTCGCGCGCGCCTCGGTGTCGTTGAGCCGCAGCCCGGCGTACATGCACTGCTGCACGGCGGCCTCGCAGCCGGCCCGGCTGAAGATGAAGGTGATGGCGGGCAGCAGGCCCTCGGCGTCGAGCCGCTCGATGACCTCGACGCGGCTGGGGGTCCAGATCCGGCTGCGCTGGCGGCGCTCGCGCTCGCGGTCGGCCTCGCGGAGGTTCTTGCCGCGGCGCCGGTCGCGGCCGCCGAAGGGGCGGCTGTTCTCCATCCGGGCGAGGCGCACCAGGTCGGGGTTGACCTCGCGGCGCCCGGTGCCCGGGGTGCCCCCGGGGCCGTTCTTCTCCTCGAAGAGGTCGTACATCCGCCGCCCGGCGAGCACGTGCTGCCACAGCGGCACGGGCCGGTGCTCGGAGACGATCACTTCGGTGTCACCGCGGACGGTGTCCAGCCAGTCGCCGAACTCCTCGGCGTTGGAGACCGTGGCCGACAGGGACACGAGCGTCACCGAGTCCGGCAGGTGGATGATGACCTCCTCCCAGACGGCGCCGCGGAAACGGTCGGAGAGGTAGTGCACCTCGTCCATGACGACATACCCGAGGCCGTCCAGCGCCTGGGAGCCCGCGTAGAGCATGTTGCGCAGCACTTCGGTGGTCATGACGAGCACCGGGGCGTCGGCGTTGACGCTGTTGTCGCCGGTCAGCAGGCCGACCTTGGCGGCGCCGTAGCGCTTGACGAGGTCGCTGTACTTCTGGTTGGAGAGCGCCTTGATCGGCGTGGTGTAGAAGCACTTGCGGCCCTGGGTGAGGGCCAGGTGGACGGCGAACTCGCCCACGATGGTCTTGCCCGAGCCGGTCGGGGCCGCGACCAGCACGCCCTTCCCCGCTTCCAGGGCCTTGCACGCCTCTATCTGGAAGGGGTCGAGCTCGAATTCGTACATCTCGCGGAAGGGGGCGAGCGCGGTGGCCTGCTCGGCGGCGCGCACCCGGGACAGGGCGTAGCGCTCAGCAGGGGACATGTCGTCGGTCATCTTGTGTACGAGCCTACCGGGGACCCCTGACAGCGCACCCGATCTTTATCGAGCGCCGGTGGTACGGGCTCCGAGGAGGCGGACGGCGCCCCGCACCGTGGTGGCGGTGAGCGGCAGCGGGCCCAGCGGCTCGCCGTCGGCGTACCCGGTGGTGCCGGGCGCCTCCAGGGTCACCCTGGCCGCGCGGTGGACGGTGACCGCGGGGTGGCCGAGGTGGGTGCCCTTGTAGACCTTGGGGAAGACGGTCAGGAGCGTGGAGCGGCTGCACGGGCCGACGACCGTGATGTCGAAGAGCCCGTCGTCCAGCCGCGCGCCGGCGCAGATGCGCATGCCGCCGCCGTAGGAGCCGCCGTTGCCGACCGCGACGAGCGTCGCGTCGATCCGTCGCGCGGGCCCGTCGTCGAGGGTGATCCGGTAGAGGACGGGGCGCAGGGCGGCGAGTTCGACGAGGAGCGCGACGTCGTAGCGCAGGCGTCCGGTGGGGAACCGCAGCCGGTTGCCGCGGTCGTTGACGCGGGAGTCGAAGCCGGAGGCGAGGACGGTGCCGAACCAGGTGTCCCCGGCGCGCCCGAGGTCCACGGGGAGGCCGCCGTCCCCCTTGAGGGAGTCGGCGATGACCCGGGCGGCGGCCGCCGGGTCGCGTACGGGCAGGCCGGCCGCGCGGGCGAAGTCGTTGCCGGTGCCGACGGCGACCACGCCGAGCGGGGTGGTGGTCCCGGCGACCGCCTGGAGCGCGAGGGAGCAGATTCCGTCGCCGCCGACGGCTATCAGCGCCCCGGTGCCCCCGGCGACCGCGGCCCGGGCCCGGGTCAGGGCGTCGGCGGCGTCCTCGCCCAGCACCGTGCGGACGCGGAACCCGGCGTCGCGGAGCACCCGGGCGGCCGGCTGGGTGGCCCGGGCGCCTCGCCCGCGGCCCGCCGTGGGGTTCACGAAAAGGGTGATGTCGCTGGTCACCCGCCGGACCCTATCGGGTCGGGGTACGCCGAAGGGCGGCCGCTGTGTCAGCGGCCGCCCCTGGGTGCGTGCGTCTGTCGTGCCCGGTGCGGGACGTCAGGTGACGTCGTCGTAGCCGTTGCGGCGGACGGGCTCCGGGTGGGCCGGCAGCGAGGGCATCGGCTCGGAGTCGCCGAGGGGCTGCGGGGTCAGGTCCAGCGGTGCGGCCTCGTCGTCGTCGAGGAGGGCGTCGGGGTTCTTGCGGGCCCGGCGCTTGTCGTTGAGGATCGCGAAACCGACGGCACCGAAGTAGAGGATGCTGATCGGGATGGCGAGGACGCACATGCCGAACGGGTCGGTGCTGGGGGTCGCGACGGCACCGAAGACGAAGGTGCCCATGACGACGCCGCGCCACCACTTCAGCATGGTCCTGCCCGAGACCAGGCCGACCAGGTTCATCATGACCAGGATCAGCGGCAGCTCGAAGGAGAGGCCGAAGACGAGGATCATCCGGACGGTGAAGTCCAGGATGTCGTTCAGACCGAGGGTGTTGGCCGCGGTCTCCGGGGTGACGCTGAGCAGCACCCGCATGCTGGCGGGCATGATCAGGTAGGCCAGGTAGGCACCGGCGACGAAGAGCGGCGCGGCGGTCGCCACGAAGGCGATCGTGTACTTCTTCTCGTTCTTGTGCAGGCCGGGCGCGAGGAACGCCCACAGCTGGTAGAGCCAGACCGGGGAGGAGATGGTGACGCCCGCGAGCAGGCACACCTTCACCACGGTCGTGAACGGCGACGCCAGGGTGTTGAACGTCAGCACCGCGCAGTTGCCGCCGTGGCTCTGGGCCAGGTCGCGGCCGGGGCACTTGGGCACAGGACTGGACAGGAAGTCCATGATCTGCTTGTTGTAGAACGCGGCGACGACGGCCACCACGACGATGGCCAGCACCGCCTTCGCCAGGCGGTTGCGCAGTTCACGCAGGTGGTCCGCGAGTGGCATCCGCCCCTCGGGGTCCTTCTCCTTCTTGCGGGCAGGCTTGGGCAACCCACGTCCCTATCTCGTGCGGCAGACGGTCGCCACGGGCGGCCGTCCCAGTCGTCCCTGGATCAGTGCTGCGTCGTACGGTCGCTGGGCTCGCTCACCGGGCGGGCGGTGACGTCGCCGGGTGCGGCCTTGATCGTACGGGGGGCCTGGGTGTCGGCGGGCGGGTCGGCGGGGGCGGAGGCGTTGTCCTGGCCCTCCGACCGCATCGCCTTGGCCTCGCTCTTGAGGATCCGGGCCGACTTGCCGAGGGAGCGCGCCATGTCCGGGAGCTTCTTCGCACCGAACAGCAGGACAACGACGACGAGGATGAGGATGATCTCGGGGGCGCCGAGCCTTCCGAACATATGCGTTTACCTTCTCACCGAAGCGGCATGGGGTTGGGGTACTGCCGACTGATCGGACATTTGTCCACCAGCGGTACGGCAGCGATCGTAACGCGCAGGGGTAAACGCTGGGCAATCCCCGCACGTACGCCCGGTTGCGACCCTCCGCCTCGTCAGCAGGGTCACCCGAAACAGCGTACCGCCAGCTTCCGGGCCACAGGAGGGCGCTGCGGCCGACCCTGCCACTGTGGCATCGCGGTCACGCCGGTCCGCGACCGCTTCCGCTCAGTCCTGCCGGAAGGTGTGCGCCGCGTGACCGGCCAGCGGGGTCGCCGCCCGTTCGAGGTCCTCGGCGGCGCGGGTGATCCGGACCGAGCTCTCGGACACCTGCCGGGCCAGGCGCCGCACCTCGACGAGGACCTTGGCGGCGAGCACGCCGAGCACGGCGATGCCGCAGAAGGCGAGGGCGATGGCGAGCATGGGCCAGAACATGGGAGCGAGCCTATCGGGGGTGTGCGGGATGGCCGAAAAAGGCGGTCACGGCGGGGCCGTACCGGAGGTCACACCGAAGAGTGCAACCGGAGCGTGCGCACTCCGCCACCCGTGAGCAGCTCGATGATCCGCTCCCCGGCCGGCTTGCGGACGGCGGCGCCGCAGTCGGGGCAGGTGAAGGAGTAGAAGGTCGTCCGGCGGCTCGCGCCGATCGCCAGCCGCAGCGCGCCGGCGGCCAGCTCGAAGCGCCCCCGGCAGTCGGGGCAGGCCGCCCTGAAGATCGCGGCCATGGCCCTTCCGGCGTCCCGTACGTCCCCGCCCATGCGTCCCGCCCCTCCCCCCGAAGCCACCGTGGTCACTCGCCGTACACCGCGAGGGCCTCGCGGGCCGCGTCGCGGGCGCTCTCCGCCAGCTCCGGCGGGGTGACGATCCGCCCGTCGCGGCCGAGCCGCAGCGCCAGCCGGCGCAGCGACGCTGGGTCGGGGGTGCGCAGCGTGATCCGCAAGCCGCCCTCTGGCAGCTCCTCGGCGCTGTCGTGCGGGTAGTACTCGGCGACCCAGCGGCCGCCCGGGCCGACCTCGATGACGACCTCCGGGTCCTCGGCCGCCGGCTGCACCAGGCCCTCGGAGAGGTCGCGCAGCTCCACGGGCGGCGGGTCGGACCGCTCGTCGAGGATCCTGATCTCGGCCACCCGGTCGAGGCGGAACGTGCGCCGCGCCTCCGACAGGCGGCACCACGCCTCCATATAGGTGTGGCCCACGGCGAACAGCCGGATCGGGTCGACCTCGCGCTCGGTGAGCTCGTCGCGCGCGGGAGAGTAGTAGCGCAGCCAGACCCTGCGGCGCCCGGCGATGGCCCGGTCGACGTCGGCGAAGACGCCGCCCTCGGACTCGAAGGTGACCGAGAGGCGGGAGCTGGCGCCGGCCGCCTCGCCCGCCGCGGCCTCGATCTTGGCGGTGGCGCGCACCAGCGCCTGCCGGTCGCCCTCGCGCAGACCGGGCAGGGTCGCGACGGCGCGCGCGGCCACCAGCAGCGCGGTGGCCTCGTCGGCGGCGAGCCGCAGCGGCTCGCCCGTGCTGGTGCCGGAGGCGTCCGGGTTGTGCCACCAGATGCGGTCGCCGTCGGTGTCGATGTCAAGGAGGTCACCGCCGCGGAAGCTGGTGCCGCACATCGGCAGGACGTCGAGGTCGCCGATCAGCTCGTCCTCGGTGATCCCGAAGGCGCGCGCGACATCGGCGACCCGGGCGCCGGGGCGCTCCCTCAGATAGGTGACCAGCGACAGCATCCGCCGGGTCTGGTCAATGGCATTTCCGGCCATAAAAAGTCGGTCCCGTTCCCTTTCCCGCTTTGGTCCTGCTTCGGTTCAGCCCTTGGCCACGGCGCGCAGCCGGTCGAGCACCTCGGCCCGCAGCTCGGCGGGTTCCAGCACGATCACGTCCGGGCCGAACTCGACCAGCCAGGCGTCCAGCCCGTGACCGTACGGAATCTCCAGCTCGTCCCAGCCGTCGCCCAGGTCCAGGGCGGAGAGCGCCCGGGCGCGCAGCGGATAGCCGTGGCCCGCCCGCACCTTGATCCGGGCCGTGCCGGTCGCGGTCTCGCCCGCCCAGCTCTCGACCGTCCCGCGGACCGTCACATGGTCGGGCACGGGGGCGGTGAAGGGGATGCCGCGCGAGCGCACCCGGCCGGTGATCCGGGAGAGCCGGAAGACCCGCTCGGCGCCCCGGTCGCGGTCCCAGCCCGCCAGGTACCAGTGGCCGCGCCAGCACTCCAGGGTCCAGGGCTCGACGTGCCGCTGCTCGGGGTGCGCGGCGTTCGCCTTGCGGTAGTCGAAGACGACGGGGCGGCGGTCACGGGCGGCGAGCATCAGCGGTTCGAAGGCGGCCTCGTGGACGGGGATGCGCGGTTCGAGCGCCATGTGGCCCTCGTACGGGTCCTCCGCGAGCGGCATCCCCGCGGCGCGCAGCTTCTGGAGCGCGCCGCTGGCGGCGCCGGCGAGGCGGGCCTGCTGCCAGACCTTGGCGGCCAGGCCCAGGGCGGCGGCCTCCTCGACGTCGAGGGTGACGGGAGGGAGCCGGTTGCTGTCGCGGCGGGCGAGGTAGCCGGTCTCGCCGTCGACGCTCTCCACGGTCTCGATGATCAGACCGAGCTCGCGGAGGTCGTCCTTGTCGCGCTCGAACATGCGGTTGAAGGCGTCATCGCTGCCGTTGCCGGTGCCGTCGCCGCCCGGGGCCGCGGTCCGCCCGGGACCGGGGCCCGTACCGTGTCCCGGCCCGAAGGCCTCCAGGTAGGCCTCGATCGAGGTCCGCAGCTCCCGCTTGCTGAGCGGACGGCGCGTGCCCAGCAGGCACAGCGCCAGGTTCATCAGCCGCTCGGCCTTGGCAATCGCCATCGACGCCCTCTCTACTTGTGCTCTCAACCGTTGACCGTACCGCTCAGCGGTCGTACGACAAAAGCCGAGGGCCCAT
Organism: Streptoverticillium olivoreticuli subsp. olivoreticuli; assembly: GCF_003391135.1. Lineage (GTDB taxonomy): Bacteria > Actinomycetota > Actinomycetes > Streptomycetales > Streptomycetaceae > Streptomyces > Streptomyces blastmyceticus. The sequence continues at coordinate 2,703,364 of NZ_CP031455.1, forward strand.
GCTCCCGGGGAGCATGGGCCCTCGGCCCGCCGACGGGTCGGCGTCAGACCGCGATCAGGTCACAGACGAAGATCAGCGTCTCGCCCGGGGCGATCACGCCGCCACCGGCGCCACGGTCGCCGTAGCCGAGGTGGGCGGGGATGACCAGCTTGCGGCGGCCACCGACCTTCATGCCCTGGATGCCCTGGTCCCAGCCCTGGATGACCTGGCCGGCGCCCAGCTTGAACTCCAGCGGGTTGCCGCGGTTCCAGCTGGCGTCGAACTCCTCACCGGTGGAGAAGGCCACGCCCACGTAGTGGACCTTGACGAAGTCGCCGGCCTTGGCGACCTTGCCGTCGCCCTCCCAGATCTCCGTGATCTCCAGGTCGGTCGGGACCGGGCCGTCGGGGAAGTCGATCTCAGGCTTGTCGATGCTCACGAGGGTGCTCCTACGGATGAATCGTGCAGACAACCGGGCAAGTCTGGCAGATGCCGACCGGAGGTCAGACCTTGCCCACGATGTCCACGACGAAGACGAGGGTGTTCTTGTCGAGGCCGCTCTGCGCCTGGCCCTCGTAACCCAGCTTCGGCGGGATGACCAGCTCGACGCGGTCGCCGACGTGCTTGCCGACCAGGCCCTTGTCCCAGCCCTGGACGACCGAGCCGGTGCCGATCTGGAAGGCGATGGCGCCACCGTGGTCCCAGGAGGAGTCGAACTTCTTGCCGTCCTCCCACTTCACGCCGGTGTACTGGGCGATCAGGCCGTCACCGGCCTTGATCTCCGGGCCGCTGCCCTTGATCAGCAGCTGCTGCTTGAGATCGGTCGGCGCCTTCTCGTCCTTGGGGATGGTGATCTCCGCGGCCTTCTGCGACGGGGCCTTCACCTCGGGCATGCCCGAATCCGGCTTGGCCTGCTCGCCCTTGGCCTCGCTCTTCGGGTCGACCTTCTGCGTCCCGACGATGTCGATGACCCACACCAGGCCGTCCTCCGGGGTGACCCCGGCCTGCGGGTTGAGCTCCTCGCCGACCAGCGCCTTGGCCGTGCCCTCGACCTCGATCCGGCTGCCGGCCTTCTTGCCGACGACCTCGTCCAGCACCTTCGTGGGCAGCTCGCGGCCCGGCTGGCCGGTCTGCGCCACGGCCTGGCGGCGCGGGCCCTTCTCGGCGCCGCCGGTCGGCGACATCCAGCTGCTGACGAGCGGCTTGTCCGCCTTCATCGCCTGCCCGACATAGTCGAGCCGGACGAACGCGCCCTTCTCGACCGTGTCGCCCTTGCCCTCGATCAGGGTCTTCGTGGCGACCTTGTCACCGGCCTTGGCGTCCTTCGGCGCGGAGATGTCGGGCTTGTCCCCGAACTTCCCCTCCACCTTGACCTTGGAGTCGGACGAGCCGCCACCGCTGTCGGACCCGCACGCCGCGGCAGTGAACAGCAGGACAGGCACGGCCAACGCCGCAGCGAGGCGACGCGTGTTCTTCGTGAGGTTCATCAGTCCAACTCGGGCTAGGGGGGTCTGGGCAGTGCCCGCCACTCTACGGCCTGAGCCACCTGGATCAACCGCTGCCCGACACGGCAACGCGCCGGGAGGGACCCCCGGCGCGCGCCCACCCGGACGACGGGACACCTACATCCCGGCGATCAGCTTCTCCACCCGGTCGTCCACCGAACGGAACGGGTCCTTGCACAGCACCGTCCGCTGCGCCTGGTCATTGAGCTTCAGGTGCACCCAGTCGACGGTGAAGTCACGACGCTGCTCCTGGGCCCGCCGGATGAAGTCACCGCGCAGCCGGGCGCGGGTGGTCTGCGGGGGCACCGACTTGCCCTCGAAGATCTTCAGGTCGTTGCACACCCGGGCGGCCTGGCCGCGCTTCTCCAGGAGGTAGTAGAGCCCGCGGCGGCGGTGGATGTCGTGGTACGCCAGGTCTATCTGGGCGATCCGCGGGTGCGACATGGTGATGTTGTTCTTCGCGCGGTACCGCTCGATGAGGCGGTACTTCATCACCCAGTCGATCTCGGTGTCGATCCGGTCGAGGTCCTCGTCGCGGATCGCCTCCAGGGTGCGGCCCCACAGCTCCAGGACCCGCTCGACCGTCCCCGTGCGGATGCCGCGGCGCTCGCAGAAGTCGACGGCCTTCTCGTAGTACTCCTGCTGGACCTCCAGGGCGGACGCCTCGCGGCCGCTGGCCAGCCGCACCTTGCGGCGGCCGGTGATGTCGTGGCTGACCTCGCGGATCGCCCGGATCGGGTTCTCCAGGGTGAGGTCGCGCATCACCGTCCCCGCCTCGATCATCCGCAGGACGAGATCGGTGGCGCCGACCTTCAGCAGCATGGTCGTCTCGGACATGTTCGAGTCGCCGACGATCACATGGAGACGGCGGTAGCGCTCGGCGTCCGCGTGCGGCTCGTCCCGGGTGTTGATGATCGGGCGGGATCTCGTCGTCGCGGAGCTGACGCCCTCCCAGATGTGCTCCGCGCGCTGGCTCACGCAGTAGACCGCGCCCCGCGGGGTCTGGAGCACCTTGCCCGCGCCGCACAGCAGCTGCCGCGTGACGAGGAAGGGGATGAGGATGTCCGCGAGCCGGGAGAACTCGCCGTGCCGGGCCACGAGATAGTTCTCGTGGCAGCCGTAGGAGTTCCCGGCCGAGTCGGTGTTGTTCTTGAAGAGATAGACGTCGCCCGCGATCCCCTCCTCGTGCAGGCGCCGTTCGGCATCGACGAGAAGTCCTTCGAGAATGCGCTCGCCCGCCTTGTCGTGGGTGACCAGCTCGATCACACTGTCGCACTCCGGAGTTGCGTACTCGGGGTGCGAACCCACATCCAGGTAGAGACGAGCACCGTTGCGCAGGAAGACATTGCTGCTGCGCCCCCAGGAAACGACACGGCGGAAGAGGTAGCGCGCCACTTCGTCAGGCGACAGCCGACGCTGTCCCCTGAAGGTGCACGTGACGCCGTACTCGTTCTCCAGCCCGAAAATGCGGCGGTCCATGCCTGAACATTACGCCTGAACCCCTGTGCTGAAACCGGGTTCGACCGCACCGTTCCGATCATTTTCCGACCGCGCCACGACGGTCGACGCGGCCTCCGGGGCCCGCAGGGAGCGCCGGGCCAGGACGAGCACGAGCAGCGCCGCGAAACCACCGCAGACCGCGACCACGAATCCCGCCGCGACACCGGCGCCTTCGACCGCCGGGCCCGCGAGGGCGGTGCCCATGGCCGCGCCCACACCGAAGGACGTCACCAGCCAGGAGAAGGCCTCGGTGACCGTGCCGCGCAGCGCGTGCCGGTCGACGACGACGAACGCGCAGGCCAGCGACGGGGCCAGGAAGATGCCGGCCACACCGGCGAGCACGGTCATCATGACGACGCCGGGGACCAGCAGCAGCGGCACGTAGCAGAGCGCGAGCCCGGCCACGAGCACCCGCAGCCGCTGCTCCGGGGTGCCGGGCCACTGGCGGGCACCGTAGATCGTGCCACCGATGAGGGCACCCACGCCGAGGGCGGAGAGCAGATATCCGGCGACCCCGTCGCCGCCGTGCCCGCCGCCGTAGGCGACCGCCGCCAGGGCGATCGAGCCCAGCGCCGTACCGATGCAGAAGAACGTCCCGAGCAGCACCAGCAGCCCGCGCGAGCGCAGCGCGCCCAGCCAGTGCGCCTCGCGCGGCTCGCTGCGCCACTGCCGCGACGGCGGCGAGGTGACGACCGCGAGGGCCCCGATGACGCCCAGCAGGTTGATGACGTAGAGCGCGCCGGCCGGGGACCAGAAGGCGACGAAGCCGGTGATGATCAGCGGTCCGACGACGTACATCACCTCCTGCGCGATGGCGTCGAGGGAGTACGCGGCGTGGATGCGCCCCTCGTCCTTGAGGACGGACGGCCACAGGGCCCGCAGCCCGCCCTCCAGCGGCGGCGTGAAGAAGCCGGACACGACCATGCCTATGTAGGGCAGCGGCATCGGGTCCAGGCCCACGACGGCGAAGAGGGTCATGCCCAGCGCGGACAGGACGGCCGCGGGCAGCATCACCCTGGGCTGGCCGTACAGGTCGACGGCCCGGCCGAGCAGCGGCTGGCCGATGGCGTTGGCCACGCCGTAGACGGCCGAGAGGGCGCTGGCGAGCGCGAGGCTGCCGCCCTCGGCACGCACGAACAGCACGATCGCCAGTGCGGCGGTCGCGTTCGGCAGCCGTCCCACGAGGGTGCCGGTCAGCAGCCGCGCGGCGTGCCGCGTCCTGAGCATGTCGCCGTAACCGGCCGCCATCGATGACTCCACTCTCTTCCCGAGCGTCGGGTTTTACGTATAACTGTTGACGTTATACGTACCATGATGACGGTCTGCCGGTCCACCGGGCCGTCTGTGGCGGGCAAGCGATCGGGGAGGCTGCCAGTGTCGAGTGAGTCTCGACGGACCGACGGCCCGCGGAGGCGCTCCGCCGGGCGCTCCGCGGGGCGCGTAGGTGCGCAGGACGAGGATGCGGCTCGCCGGGAACGACGCGGGGACGAGGCCACCGCCGACCGGCAGGGCGCGGAACGCGCGCGTGCGCGCAACGACAACGGTACCGGGGCGGCCCCCCAGGCCGACGCGACGCGGACCGGCGCCCCGGGCCCGGCAGGGTCCGGTCCCGGCGTACAGCCGACGTCACGCGATGCCCGGCAGTCCCACGAACGACGCCGGGACGAGGCGGAACGCCCTCGTGCGCGGGACGACGGCGGCACCGGGGCGACCGCTTCCCTGCCCGGCCGGCCCGGGGAGCCGACAGGGCCGGACCGACGATCCGACGCGTCGCAGGCCGACACTCCGGCCTCGGACACGGAACGCGCGCGTGCGCGCGACGACAACGGTACCGGGGCTATCCGGCAGGGGCCCGACGGCGACGGGGCCCCGTCGGGCAGGCGTCACGGCGATACTCCGGGGGGTCACACCACCGGCCGTTGGCCGAGCATCCGGGGACCCCGTACCGGCGCGCGGGCCACCAGCCGGGACGTGGCGCGCGTCGCCGGGGTGTCGCAGGCCACCGTTTCGCTCGTCATGGGCGAGAAGTGGCGCGGCCGGGTCTCCGAGCGGACCGCCGAAGCCGTACGGTCCACCGCCCGGAGCCTGGGCTACCGCCCCAACCTCGCCGCGCGCGACCTGAGGCTCGGCCGGGCCCGGACGGCGCTGCTGGTCGTCCCGGCGCTCACCAACGAGTTCTTCGCCCGCGTCTACACGGGCGCGGCCCGCGTCGCCGCCGAACACGGCGTCGGCGTGCTCCTCTACCCCTCCCCCGAGGGCGTCGGCCCCGCGCGCGACCCCTTCGCCTCGGCCCGCGCCACGCTGGACGGCATCATCGCCTCCTCCATGGCGGCGGACGCCCTGGCCGCCATCCGCGAGGGCGGGCTGCCGCTGGTCATGCTCGACAGCGACCCGCGGCGCGCCGGGACGGCGGCGACCGTCAACTTCGACGTCGCCGAGGGCATGCGCCAGGTGACCGAGCACCTGCTCTCACTCGGCCACCGCCGCTTCACCCATCTCGCGGCCGACGTGGACTCCTGGACCTTCCACGTGCGGGCCCGGGCACTGGCCGACGCGCTGCGCCGGGTGCCCGGCACCGAGCTGCACACCGAACCCGCCGCGCTCGCCGTCGCCGACGGGCTGCGGGCCGCGGAGCGCGCCCTGACCCGGCCCGGCCCCCGCCCGACCGCGCTGATCTGCGACGACGACATCCTGGCGGCGGGCGCGTGCAAGGCCGCCCGGCGGCTCGGGCTGCGGGTGCCCGACGACGTCTCGGTGACCGGCTTCGACGACCTCTCCCTGGCCACGGCCGTCGAGCCCGAGCTGACCACCGTCCGGCTGCCCGCGGAGGCGGTCGGCGAGGCGGGCATGCGGGCGCTGCTGGCGGTGCTCGACGACCGCCCCGCCGCCGCGCACGCCCTGCCGGTCGAGCTGGTGGTGCGGGGCAGTACGTCGAACTCCCCCGGCTGACAGCCGGGGGAGTTCGACGACAGGACCGCTAGCCCTCCGTGGAGTCCGACTCGTCCGTGTCCGCCTCGGTCTCCTCGGAGTCGGCCGGCGCCGTCCCCCCGTCGAGCAGGCGGGACAGCTGACGGCCCAACAGCCGCTTGAACTTGCGCTGCTGCGGCCGCGTCCGGTCCAGGACCGCGACCTCCAGCTGCTCGGCGGTGAGCGTGCGCTCCCCGCCGTTGTTGTCCCGGGTCAGGGACTCGACCGCGAGCTTGAGCGCCTCGGCCAGGGTCATCCCGTCCCGGTGCCGCTGGTCGAGATAGCTGCTGATCTGGTCGGCGTTGCCGCCGACCGCGACCGAGCCGTGCTCGTCGACGATGGAACCGTCGTGCGGCAGCCGGTAGATCTGGTCGTCCTCGGGGCCCGCGCCGACCTCGGCGACGATCAGCTCGACCTCGTACGGCTTCTCCGCGGCGCTGGAGAAGATGGTGCCCAGCGTCTGGGCGTAGACATTGGCGAGACCACGGGCGGTGACATCGTCACGGTCGTAGGTGTAGCCCCGCAGGTCGGCGTAGCGGACCCCGCCGATCCGCAGGTTCTCGAATTCGTTGTACTTCCCCACCGCCGCGAAGGCGATCCGGTCGTAGATCTCGCTGACCTTGTGCAGCGCGCGGGACGGGTTCTCGGCCACGAAGACGACGCCGTCGGTGTACTGGAGTACGACGACGCTGCGGCCGCGCGCGATGCCCTTGCGGGCGTACTCGGCGCGGTCGGCCATGGCCTGCTGGGGTGAGACATAGAACGGCGTCGACACCGGCTATCCGTCCCTTTCTGTCAATGACGAGTACATTCCGTTAAGGCCTCAGAGCAGTGCTGCGCGCGGTCCGTCGGGCTCTTCGAGCCGCCGGTCGTGGATCGCGCGGACGATCTCGGAACACTGCGCCTCGGTCAGCTTCCGGAAGCCCTCGTCGGTGATGACGGTGACGATCGGATAGATGCGGCGCGCGAGATCGGGCCCGCCCGTCGCGGAGTCGTCGTCGGCGGCGTCGTACAGCGCCTGGACGACGAGCGTGGTGGTCTGACTCTCCGTCAAGTTCTCGCGGAAGAGCTTCTTCAGCGAGCCGCGCGCGAAGACCGAACCGGAGCCGGTGGCCGCGAAGCCGTGCTCCTCGGAGCGGCCGCCGGTCACGTCGTAGGAGAAGATGCGGCCCTTCTGCCGGTCGACGTCCCAGCCGGCGAAGAGCGGGACCACGGCGAGGCCCTGCATGGCCATGCCGAGGTTGCCGCGGATCATCGTGGACAGCCGGTTGGCCTTGCCCTCCAGGGAGAGCTGGACGCCCTCGACCTTCTCGAAGTGCTCCAGTTCGAGCTGGAAGAGCTTGACCATCTCCACGGCCAGCCCCGCCGTGCCCGCGATCCCGACGGCGGAGTACTCGTCGGCCGGGAAGACCTTCTCGATGTCGCGCTGCGCGATGACATTGCCCATCGTCGCCCTGCGGTCACCGGCCAGCACCACGCCGCCGGGGAACGACGCCGCGACGATGGTCGTCCCGTGCGGGGCCTCGATGGCGCCCGCCGGGGGCAGCGGGCGGTTGCCCGGCAGCAGTTGCGGCGAGTGCGCGCCGAGGAAGTCCATGAACGACGAGGAGCCGGGTGTCAGGAAGGCGGCCGGCAGACGCCCGGTGCTACGAGTGTTGGCTTCCACACGTTTCCTTCCACATATGCGGCGGCCCGCCCCATGGCGTCCGCCCGATCGTGATGCCCCGGGGCCGCTTGCAGCCGAAGCACAGTACGCATGGGACCTTACCGTCCCTTGATCGCGATCCACCCGCCCGGACGGAGCAGCGGCACAGGTCACGTCAGCGACCTCTCCGCGACCCCGCCGGGCGGGCAACTCGGCCTGGTCCAGGCCGCACTCGCGACGGGAAGAGCGGGCTACTCGCCGCCCTTTTGGACGAAGGACCGCACGAAGTCCTCCGCGTTCTCCTCGAGGACGTCGTCGATCTCGTCGAGCACGGAGTCGACGTCGTCGGACAGCTTCTCCTGCCGCTCCTTGAGATCCTCCGAGACCTGCGCGTCCTGCGCCTGCTCCTCCACGTCCTCAGTGGATCGCGTGGCCTTCTGCTGCCCGCCGCCGGTGTCCTTGGTCGCCATATCCCTCACCCCGCTCGGTTCGACGTACAAGATCGGACGTTCTCGTTCAGACCCTACAAGCAGGGTCCGACATCGGCCCTGTACTTGCTACAACGTCCCGGAACCACCGTGATGATTCCCGGTTCGCCTGCTTCTCAGACCCCTCAGCCGCCCGAAAGCACCCGCACCAGCTCCTCGGCCGTACGACAGCGGTCGAGGAGCTCCTTGACGTGGTTGCGCGTGCCGCGCAGCGGCTCCAGGGTGGGCACCCGTTGCAGGGAGTCACGGCCCGGCAGGTCGAAGATCACCGAGTCCCAGGACGCGGCCGCCACGTCGTCGGCGTACTGCTCCAGGCAGCGGCCGCGGAAGTACGCGCGGGTGTCCTCCGGCGGTGCCGTGCGGGCGCGCTCGACCTCGGTCTCGTCCAGCAGGCGCTTCATCCTGCCGCGGGCCGCGAGGCGGTTGTAGAGCCCCTTGTCGGCCCGTACGTCCGCGTACTGGAGGTCCACCAGGTGCAGCCGGGCCGCGTCCCACTCCAGGCCGTCCCGGCGCCGGTAGCCCTCCAGGAGCTCGCGCTTGGCCACCCAGTCCAGCTCCCCGGCGAGGCTCATCGGGTCGTGCTCCAGCCTGCCCAGCACGTCCTCCCAGCGGCCGAGCACGTCCTTGGTCTGCTCGTCCGCGTCGGCGCCGAAGCGGTCCTCCACGTACTTGCGGGCCAGCTCGAAGTACTCCATCTGGAGCTGGACGGCCGTGAGCGTGCGACCGCTACGGAGCGTGACGAGGCGCTTCAGGGTGGGGTCGTGGCTGATCTGGTGGAGGGTGCGGACGGGCTGCTCGACGGCGAGGTCGGAGGTGATGAACCGGTCCTCGATCATCGACAGCACCAGGGCGGTGGTGCCGAGCTTGAGGTAGGTGGAGATCTCCGAGAGGTTGGCGTCGCCGATGATCACATGCAGCCGGCGGTACTTCTCGGCGTCGGCGTGCGGCTCGTCGCGGGTGTTGATGATGGGCCGCTTGAGCGTGGTCTCCAGGCCGACCTCGACCTCGAAGTAGTCCGCGCGCTGGCTGAGCTGGAAGCCGTGCTCCCGGCCGTCCTGCCCGATGCCCACCCGGCCCGCTCCGGTGACCACCTGCCGGGAGACGAAGAAGGGCGTCAGGTGGCGCACGATGTCCGAGAAGGGGGTCTCCCGCTTCATCAGGTAGTTCTCGTGGGTGCCGTAGGACGCGCCCTTGTTGTCGGTGTTGTTCTTGTAGAGGTGGATCGGCTGGGCTCCGGGCAGCTGGGCGGCGCGCTCGGCGGCCTCGGCCATGATCCGCTCCCCCGCCTTGTCCCACAGGACGGCGTCACGCGGGTTGGTGATCTCCGGGGAGCTGTACTCGGGGTGCGCGTGGTCCACGTACAGCCGCGCGCCGTTGGTGAGGATGACATTGGCCAGGCCGATGTCCTCGTCCGTGAGCTGGCTGGAGTCGGCGGCCTCGCGGGCGAGGTCGAAGCCTCGGGCGTCCCGCAGCGGATTCTCCTCCTCGAAGTCCCAGCGGGCTCGTCGCGCCCGGTGCATCGCCGCCGCGTACGCGTTGACGATCTGGGACGAGGTGAGCATGGCATTGGCGTTCGGGTGACCGGGGACGGAGATCCCGTACTCCGTCTCAATGCCCATTACTCGCCGTACGGTCATGCGGCCCTCCTTGCCCGGCGGCGCCCCGGAATGGGGTCGGCGCTCAAGTACCGCTGCGCTTCCGGTCCGTGTGCTCCCCCACGCGCTGAGCGGTGGTACCGAAGAGCCTAGAACGGCTTTGCGGCGGTGGGGAGATCATTACAGTCATTGCTCGGGTTCGTGCCGTACCCGGTCGATCGGCGCCGTCGTGGCGAAAACCTGGTGCAGACCTGGCGGAAAATCTCGCGGAGACCGGGGGCCCGCCGGAATCACGGCGGAAAACGCGTCCGGCCACGGACGCCCTGGGTGTCCCCCCGCCAAAGCGGGGGGGGGAAGGACATCCGCAGCCGGACGACGGTTTTACAGATACTGACCGGTGTTGGCCACCGTGTCGATGGAGCGACCGGTGTCGGCGCCCTGCTTTCCGGTGACGAGGGTCCGGATGAACACGATCCGCTCGCCCTTCTTTCCGGAGATGCGGGCCCAGTCGTCCGGGTTGGTGGTGTTGGGCAGGTCCTCGTTCTCCTTGAACTCGTCCACACAGGCGGCGAGCAGGTGGGAGACGCGCAGACCCTTCTGGTTGTGGTCCAGGAAGGCCTTGATCGCCATTTTCTTGGCCCGGTCCACAATGTTCTGGATCATGGCGCCGGAGTTGAAGTCCTTGAAGTAGAGGACTTCCTTGTCGCCGTTGGCGTACGTGACCTCCAGGAAGCGGTTCTCCTCGGATTCCGCGTACATCTGCTCGACCACCGACTGGATCATCCCGGCCACGGCCGCCTTGGCGTCGCCGCCGTGCTCGGCGAGGTCGTCCGTGTGGATGGGCAGGGTGGCGGTCAGGTACTTCGAGAAGATGTCCTTGGCGGCCTCCGCGTCCGGGCGCTCGATCTTGATCTTCACATCGAGGCGGCCGGGGCGCAGGATCGCGGGGTCGATCATGTCCTCGCGGTTGGAGGCGCCGATGACGATGACGTTCTCCAGGCCCTCCACGCCGTCGATCTCGGAGAGCAGCTGCGGGACGATGGTGTTCTCCACGTCCGAGCTGACCCCGGAGCCACGGGTGCGGAAGAGGGAGTCCATCTCGTCGAAGAAGACGATGACGGGCGTGCCCTCGCTCGCCTTCTCCCGGGCCCGCTGGAAGATCAGCCGGATGTGCCGCTCGGTCTCGCCGACGTACTTGTTGAGCAGCTCGGGGCCCTTGATGTTGAGGAAGAAGCTCTTCCCCGCGGGCTGGCCGGTGACCTCCGCGACCTTCTTGGCAAGGGAGTTGGCGACGGCCTTGGCGATGAGCGTCTTGCCGCAGCCGGGCGGGCCGTACAGCAGCACGCCCTTGGGCGGCCGCAGTTCGTGCTCCTTGAAGAGGTCGGGGTAGAGGTAGGGGAGCTCGACCGCGTCGCGGATCAGCTCGATCTGGTTGCCCAGTCCGCCGATCTTCGTGTAGTCGATGTCCGGGACCTCTTCGAGGACGAGCTCCTCGACCTCGCTCTTCGGGATGACCTCGTAGACGTAGCCGGACCGGGGTTCGAGCAGCAGGGCGTCGCCGGGGCGGATGGTGATGTCCAGCAGCGGCTCGGCGAGCCTCACCACCCGCTCCTCGTCGGTGTGCCCGATGACCAGGGCCCGCTCGCCGTCCTCGAGGATCTCCTTGAGGGTGACGATGTCCCCGGCCCGCTCGTACTCCATGGCCTCGACCACGTTGAGCGCTTCGTTGAGCATGACCTCCTGGCCTCGCCGGAGGTCCTCGAGCTCGAGGGTGGGGCTGACATTGACCCGGAGTTTGCGGCCTCCGGTGAAGATGTCCGCCGTGCCGTCCTCGTTCGCCTGCAGAAAGACCCCGAAGCCGGCCGGCGGCTGCGCGAGCCGGTCGACTTCCTCCTTGAGCGCGACGATCTGGTCGCGTGCCTCGCGGAGGGTATTGGCGAGCCGCTCGTTCTGAGCGGACACCCCGGCCAGGTTCGTCTGGAGCTCGACGATCCGCTCTTCGAGAATCCTCGTGTGACGCGGAGAGTCGGCGAGCTTGCGCCGCAGGACGGCGATCTCCTGCTCGAAATAGGCAACCTGGCTCGCGAGGTCATCAGACCCTCGTCCCGGCCGGATGCCGCGGTTCATGTCGTCGTCGTGGGCTGCCACGGTCCTCACCTCCTCCAAGGGGAGCTGGACGCTTCCTGACCCTACCTGGGCAGGTGCAGGTTGAAACCCCTAGATCACAAACCCGGTCGGAGTGTGTCCGATCTTCACCCTTGCGCACGTCCCCACAGCAGGGGAATACCCACCCATCAACATCGGAAAGCGGGCGGTTGTATCGTCGAGTCGGTCAACACCCGTCAGGGCTGGCTCCAATTGATTCACACACGCAGGAAACGGCAGGGCGAGATGACCGTGCAGAACGAAGACCGCGCCGGTGCCCCCGGAGGCTCCGGGGTCGCCGAAGCCACCTTGCCCGGGGAGCCCGTGGCCGCCACGGCACAGGCCGCGGGCGCGGAGCCGCTGGAGGTCTGGATCGACCAGGATCTCTGCACGGGCGACGGCATCTGCGCGCAGTACGCCCCCGACGTCTTCGAGCTGGACATCGACGGTCTGGCGTATGTGAAGAGCGCCGACGACGAACTGCTGCAGGACCCGGGGGCGGCGACGCCGGTGCCGCTGCCGCTGCTGACCGACGTGCGGGACTCCGCGAAGGACTGCCCGGGCGACTGCATCCACGTCCGCCGCGTCTCCGACAAGGTCGAGGTCTACGGCCCCGACGCGGAGTGACGGCTCACACACTCCCCGCGACCGGCAGGGCGGTGAGCGCGAACTTGCCGTCCCGCCACCGCCATTCGACATTGCGGCTCAGGTCGGGGCAGCAACGCGGCACTCTCGCGGTGGAGTAGCCGAGCAGAGTGGCCGAAACGGTCTCCCCCGTCACCCGCAGACCCGCGACGCTCATCTTCTCCGCGGGGTCGACCAGGGTGGCCAGGACGCGCGGCGGCCGCCCCTCGGCGGGCGGCGGGGCGAGCACGTAGACCCCGCTGGGCGGGGTGCCGCCGCCGGAGGCGCAGCGCACGGCGACGGCGGTCTCGGGCCGTCCGTCGTGGTCGAGGTCGGCGGTGGCCTGGCGCACGACGTCGACGGCCCGGCCGCCGCAGTCGAGCGGGAAGCGCGCGGCGCGGACGTCCGGGGCGGCGGTGCCGGGCACGGAGGAGGCGGCGGCGGTGTCGTCGCGCGGGCCCACGAGGGAGCCGCAGGCGACCACGGCGGCCAGCGCCGCCGCGGTGATCATCCAGTGCGCGGGGCGCGACCGGCGGTGCGGGAGTGGTTCGGAGGCCGTGGACGGGGTGGGCCCTGCCGGTGGCTGCACGCGCGCTGACTCCTGTGAGCTGGGCTGCGGGGATGATCCGCATCGTGCCATATCGCCCGGCGCCGGGGAACAGGGGGTTCGGGCCCGTGCCGGGCTCGCGGGGGCCCAACGAACGGACGCCGCCGCCGAGTTCCGCGTGAGGCGGTTCCCGGCGGCGGCGCCGTGGTGGACGGTGTCGCGGGTCAGCGCTCGGCGGAGCCGCTCTGGCTGCCCGGGCCCGCGTAGTCCTCGCCGTACGCGCCCTTCGCGGGGCGGCGGCGGCGCAGCGGCGGCTCGACGCCGTCCGCGAGGCGGCGGGCGGTGAGCAGGAAGCCGGTGTGCCCGATCATGCGGTGGTCGGGGCGCACGGCCAAACCCTCCACGTGCCAGGTGCGGACCATGGTCTCCCAGGCGGACGGCTCGGCGAAGCAGCCGATCTCGCGGATGGACTCGACGGTCCGCGCGAGCTGGGTGGTGGTCGCCACGTAGCAGCACAGGATGCCGCCGGGGACGAGCGCCTTGCGCACGGCCTCCAGGCACTCCCAGGGGGCGAGCATGTCGAGGATGACGCGGTCGACGTCCGTGTCGGACAGGTTGTCCTGGAGGTCGCCGACGGTCAGCTGCCACGCGGGGTGCGGGCCGCCGAAGTAGCGCTCCACGTTCTGCGTGGCGATCTCGGCGAAGTCGGCGCGGCGCTCGTAGGAGTGCAGCATGCCCTGGTCGCCGATGGCGCGCAGCAGGAAGCTGCTCAGGGAGCCGGAGCCGACACCCGCTTCCACGACGCGGGCGCCGGGGAAGATGTCGGCCATGGCCAGGATCTGCCCCGCGTCCTTGGGGTAGACCACGGCGGCTCCGCGCGGCATGGACAGGACGTAGTCGGGGAGCAGGGGGCGCAGCGCGAGGTAGGCGACGTTTCCCGTGGTACGGACAACACTGCCCTCGGGAGCACCGATCAGCTCGTCGTGCGGGAAGGCACCCTTGTGGGTGTGGAACTGCTTCCCGGCTTCGAGCGTGAAGGTGTAGTGGCGTCCCTTGGGGTCGGTGAGCTGGACCTGGTCCCCGACCTGGAAGGGGCCGCGACGGCGGGCGGCACCGGTCGGTTCGGACATGTGACCAGCCTACCCGTGATCGGGCGGCGGTACGGACACGGGCGTCCCGGGAGGGGTCAGGAGGGCGTGCGGGCCATCGCGGCGACGAAGGCGCGTTCGACGTCGGAGGTCGCGAGGACGCCGTAGACCTCGCCGGTCTCCTCCACCACCAGGTACTCGGTGGCGGGGGTGGCGCGCAGGATGTCCAGGAGGTCCTCGCCCGAGAGGTCGGCAGGGACGCGCATGCCGTCCTTGAGGTCCTGGGCGAGGGTGCTGACGGCGACCCAGGGGCGGCGGTGCTCGGGGACGGAGACGATGGCCGCCTCGCGGACCAGGGCGGTGGGGGTGCCCTGGCCGTCCACGACGACGAGGGCGCGGGCGCCCGCCTCGCCCGCGCGGCGCAGGGCCTCGGAGAGCGGGGTGGCGGCCTCGACGGGGACGGCGCGGCGGGTGAGGGTGCGGGCTCTGAGGCCGGGGAGGCGCTCCCGCAGGCGGGCCATGCGCAGGCTGTTACCGGCGCCGGTCCAGATGATGGCGGCGAGGATCGCGGCGAGCAGGGCGTCGGTGAGGGAGTCGACGCCGCCGAAGCCGGTCGCCCCGTCGCCGAGTCCGGCCTGGGTGAGCAGCGGGAGGCCGATGAGGACGGCGACGGCGAGGGCGCGGCCGATCCACGCGGCGGCGATGGTGCCGGTCATGGGCTTGCCGCTGATCTTCCAGACGACGGCGCGGAGCATGCGCCCGCCGTCGAGGGGGAGGCCGGGCAGCAGGTTGAAGATCGCCACCAGGAGGTTGGAGATCATCAGGCCGGCCAGCAGGACGCCGGGCACGGTGCCCGGCTCGACGGCCAGCATGCCGAGGTAGAACAGCCCGGCCAGGACCAGGGACAGCAGCGGCCCGACGAAGGCGAGGACGAATTCGCGGCCGGGGGTCTCGGTCTCCTTCTCGATCTCGGAGACGCCGCCGAAGAACTGGAGCTGGATCCGGCGCACGGGGAGCTTGAAGCGCAGGGCCGCGACCGTGTGCGCCAGTTCGTGCACCAGCACGGAGGCGTAGAAGGCGACGGCGAAGAACAGCGAGACGAGGTAGCGGATCCGGCCGAGCTCGGGCAGGACGCGGTCGAGCTGGCCGCCGAAGACCCAGGTGATGAGGGCGGCGACGAGGAACCAGCTGGGGGCTACGTAGACGGGCACGCCGAAGGGGCGGCCCATGAGGATGCCGCCGCCGCTCTCGCGAGGGCGCCTGGGAGTGCGGTCCCCGGGCTCGCCCTCGGCCCCGGCGCCCCCGCTGCCGGACCGGCCCTGCCCGCTGTTGTCCACGGTGTCCCCTCGTCGGATGCTGCCCCCGCACACGCGGTGCGTTCTCACGATCATGCATGTACGAGGGCGTCTGAGTCGATGGTATGCGGCCGACTGTCAGTCACGGGCCGTAGGGTTCCTGTCATGGGAATCGCCACTGAGGAAAACGCCGCCGGTGCGGACGGGCCGGTCGCGCGGGCGCCGGAAGGTGCCGCGGAGCGGCCGTCCGGCGCCGTGCGTCCGGCCGCTCTTTCGCCGTCGCGCGCGGGCGACTTCATGCAGTGTCCGCTGCTCTACCGCTTCCGCGTGATCGACAAACTGCCGGAGAAGCCGAGCGCCGCGGCGACGCGCGGCACGGTGGTGCACTCCGTGCTGGAGCGGCTCTTCGACGCCCCGGCCGCCGAGCGCACCGCGCCGCGGGCCAAGGGCCTGGTGCCGGGCGAGTGGGAGAAGCTGCTGGCGGCCCGGCCGGAGCTGGCGGAGTTGTTCCGCCGGGAGGACGGCTCGCGCGACGGCGACCGCCTGGCGACCTGGCTGGCGGATGCCGAGCGGCTGGTGGAGCGCTGGTTCACGCTGGAGGACCCGACGCGGCTGGAGCCCGCGGACCGCGAGCTCTATGTGGAGACGGTGATCGAGGGCGCGGGCGGCGGTGGTGCGGGGCTGACGCTGCGCGGCTTCATCGACCGGGTCGACGTGGCGCCCACCGGCGACATCCGCATCGTGGACTACAAGACGGGCAAGGCCCCGGCCCCGCAGTACCGCGACGGCGCCCTGTTCCAGATGACGTTCTACGCCCTGGTGATGTGGCGGCTGCGGGGGCGGATGCCGCGCCGGCTCCAGCTGGTCTACCTGGGCAGCGGCGACGTCCTGACGTACGACCCGGCCGAGGCGGAGCTGCTGGCCGTGGAGCGCAAGCTGCGCGCCCTGTGGGAGGCCATCGAGCTGGCGACGGACACCGGGGACTGGCGGCCGCGGCCCACCAAGCTGTGCGGCTGGTGCGATCACCAGGCCGTCTGCCCCGAGTTCGGCGGCACTCCCCCGCCGTATCCGCTGCCGGTCGTGGCGCAGCGCGCCGGGCAGGTGACCCCCGCCGGGGCGGCTCAGGGCAGAATGGACGCGGTCTAACGAAGGAGTTCACGTGGCGATCCGCGTCCTGCTGGTCGATGACCAGCCGCTGCTGCGCACCGGCTTCCGGATGATCCTCGAGGCGGAGGGGGACCTCGCGGTCGTCGGCGAGGCCGGGGACGGTCTTCAGGCGCTCGACCAGGTGCGGGCGCTGCAGCCCGACGTGGTGCTGATGGACATCCGGATGCCGCGGATGGACGGTGTCGAGGCGACCCGGCAGATCACGGGCCCGGAGCGGAACGGCCCGGCGAAGGTGCTGGTGCTGACGACCTTCGATCTGGACGAGTACGTGGTGGAGGCGCTGCGGGCGGGGGCCAGCGGCTTCCTGCTGAAGGACGCGCCCGCCAATGAGCTGGTGCAGGCGATCCGGGTGGTGGCGGGCGGCGAGGCGATGCTCGCGCCGAGCATCACCCGGCGGCTGCTCGACAAGTACGCGGGCCATCTGCCGTCGGGCGAGGAGCCGCTGCCGGACACCCTGCACACGCTGACCGACCGCGAGGTCGAGGTGCTCAAGCTGGTGGCGCGCGGGCTGTCGAACGCGGAGATCGCGGCGGATCTGTTCGTCAGCGAGACGACGGTGAAGACGCACGTGGGGCACGTGCTGACGAAGCTGGGGCTGCGCGACCGGGTGCAGGCCGCGGTGTACGCGTACGAGAGCGGTCTGGTGCGCCCGGGCGCACAGTAGGAGCGGAGACGACAGGTGCCCTCCTCCGGAGTTCCGGAGGAGGGCACCCGTCGTTGTGCGGGGCGGTTATTCCTTGGCGGCCTTGGCGATCTCCCAGAAGCGGAAGACGGTGGAGGCGTCGAGGGTCCACTGGAGGCCGGAGATCCGGTCGCTCGCGACCGCGTACTGCTTGCCCTGCCACAGCGGCAGGATCGGCAGGTCCTGGGCCACGGCGGTCTGCACCTTGGCGAAGTCCCCGACGGTCGCCGTGCGGCTGCCCTCGGCGGCGGTGGCCAGTATGCGGCTGTTGATGTCCTTGGAGTCGTAGTTGTTGGAAAGGACGTTGTTCTCACCGAAGAACGGCGCGGTGAAGTTGTCGGGGTCCGGGTAGTCGGGGACCCAGCCCTTGACGTAGACGCCGTACTGGCCGGCCTCGATGCCCTTGTCGTACTCCTCCTGCGGGACGCTCTTCACGTCCGCCTCGAAGAGGCCGCTCTTGTTGAGCTGCTTGGCGATCTCCTCGAACTCCGGCACGGTGCCCGGTCCGTAGCGGATCGGCGTGGCCCAGAGGGTGAGCTTGACCTTGCCCTTGATGTCGGCGGTGCTGAGGGCGGCGGCGGCCTTGTCGGGCTGCGGCCGGTCGCCGTAGGCGTCGAAGAACGGGGTCTTGTGGCCCGTGATGCCGGTGGGAACGATGGAGTACAGCGGCTCCGCCGTGCGCTTGTAGACGTCGCGCACGAGCGCGCTGCGGTCGATCAGGTAGGCGATGGCCTTGCGGACCGCGGGCTTGCCGACCACCGGGTCCTTGGTGTTGAAGACCAGGTGCTGGACCTCGGCACTGGTGCCCTCGACGACCTTGAGGTTCTGCTTGCCGCCGTCGGCGTCCAGGTCGGCGATGTCCTTCATGGCCAGACCTCGGTAGGCGAGGTCGACGCCGCCCTTCTGGACGGCGGTCTTCAGCTCCGCCTGGTCGCCGTGGAAGAACTTCATCGTGACGCCGCGGTTCTGCACGGTGTCGGCCGAGCCCTTGTACGAGGAGTTGACCGAGAAGACGGCCTGCTTCTTGTCGAAGGAGTCCAGCTTGTAGACGCCCGAGCCGACGGCCTTGCCGTCGGTCCGCAGCCGGTCCGCCGGGTATTCCTGGTGGTCGACGATGGAGCCGGCACCGGAGGCGATCTTCTGCGGGAAGGTGGCGTCGGACCGGTTCAGCTCGAAGACGACCGTGGACTTGTCCGGGGTCTTGATGTCCTGGATCGAGGACAGCAGCGAGTCCGCCGGACCCTTCTTGTCGTGGATCTTCAGGGTGCGACGGAAGGAGAAGGCGACGTCCTCGGAGGTGAGGTCGTGGCCGTTGCTGAACTTCAGACCGTCCTTCAGCTTGCACTGGAAGGTCTTGCTCGTGTCGTCCCGGAACTTGCAGCTGTCGGCGGCTTCCGGCTGCGGGGTGGTGCTCCCCTTGGGAAAGCTCAGCAGCGACTGGAAGACGTTGTTGAACAGCAGCCAGGAACCCGGGTCGTAGCCGGATGCCGGGTCGGTGGTCACGACTTCGTCGGACATCCCCATGACCACCGACTCACCGGTGCCGCCCGCCTTGCCGTCTTCCGAACCGCACCCGGTGAGCAGGGCGGCGGCGAGCCCCGCGCCGAGCGGGGCGGCAAGCCACTGGTCACGTTTCCTCACGTGCACGTTCCTCACAGTTTCCTTGATCGTCTGAAGAGATCTTCGGCAGAACCGGTCTGACGAGCCTGTTGCCTCACACGCCGCGGGCCAACTCCCAGGGCTGCATCTCGGAGGCGGAGTTGAGCGCCCACTCGGCACCCGTGACGTTCTCACGGGCCGCCACGTACTGCTTCCCCTGCCACAGCGGCAGCACCGGCACATCGTCGGCGACGATGTCCTGGGCCTGCTGGAAGAACTTGGCCGCGGACTCGCGCTGCGGGGTCTCGCGGGAGTCCGGGATCAGCTGGCTGGTGATCTTGGTGTTCTGGTACGGGGAGCGGAGGAAGTTGTCCTTGCCGAAGAACGGCGCGACGAAGTTGTCCGGGTCCGGGAAGTCGGGGAACCAGCCCATGCCGTAGACGGCGTACTTGCCCTTCGCGGCCTCCGGACGGAAGTCCGCCCACTTCACGCCCTGGATCTTGGCGCTGAACAGCTGGCTGTCGTTGAGCTGCTTCTGGAGCGTCTTGAACGCCTTGCCGGTGGCCTCACCGTAGTGGTCGTCGGTGTAGGTGAGGGTCAGCGGCACCGGGGTGCTGATGTTCGCGGCCCGCAGGATCGAGCGGGCCTTGTCGACGCTCGGGTCCCCGTACTTGTTGGAGAAGGAGTTCTGGTGGCCGGTGATGCCGCTGGGGACGAGCGAGTACAGCGGGTCGTTGGTCCGCTGGTAGTCGTCGCGGGCCAGCGCCTGGCGGTCGATCAGCTGGGCCATGGCCTGGCGCACGGCCTTGTTCTTGACCGTCGGGTCCTCGGTGTTGAAGGCGAGGAAGCTGATCTCCTGGCCGGGCGCCTCCAGCAGCTTGACGCCGCTGCCCGAGGAGCCGCTCATCCGGGCGAGCTGCTCGGGCGAGAGGGTGCGGTTCATGATGTCGATGTCGCCGCCCTTGAGCGCCTTCTCCATCGACTTCGAGTCGTCGTAGAACCGCATCTCGAACTTGTCGTTCTGGAGCTCCACCGAACCCTGGTAGTTGGAGTTCTTGGTGAAGACGGCCTTGACGACCCGGCCGTCCTTCTCGTCGGTCTTCAGGGTGTACGGGCCGGAGCCGACCACCTTGAAGCCGTTGTTGAGCTCGTTCTTGGAGTAGGACTCGCTGTCGACGATGGCCGCGGCCGGGGTGGCGAGCTTCTGCGGGAAGGTCGCGTCGGGCGCCTTCAGCGAGAAGACGACCTCCAGCTCGCTCGGCGTCTCGACCTTGTCGATGTTGCTGAGCAGCCCCACCGGACCGTTGTCGAAGTTGATGGTGCGGGCACGCTCGATGGAGAACTTGACGTCCTCGGCGGTGAGCGCGTGCCCGTTGGAGAATTTCAGCCCGCTGCGCAGAGTGCAGCGGAACTGCTCGTTCTTGCGGTCCCCGAAGGAGCACCGCTCCGCCGCGTCGCCGACCGGGGTGGCGCCGGAGCGGGGCAGGCGCAACAGGGTCTGGAAGGTGCTGTGCAGGACGTTCCACGCGCTGATGTCGTACGCGGCGGCCGGGTCGAAGGGCGCCGGGGCGTCCGTCGTCTCCTCGAAACGGTCGGTCGTGCCGATGACGATGGCGCCGTTGCCCTTTCCGGCTCCGGCACTCCCGCCACAGGCGACGAGCACGGGGGCCAGCAGGCCTGCCACGGTCGGCAGCACCAACGTCTTGCGGTTCATTGTGCGGGGTTCTCCCTGTGATGCGATCGGTTCCCGGGACGATACCGACGGCGGTTGCGTCGGCCCATGGGCAGCCGTGAAGTTCTCGCGAAGAGATTAGTGCGCGGGGCCCCGGCGGGCGGAACGCGGGGAAGTTGACGCGATATCACGCCGGGATAACGACCGGCAGTTCACCGATATCCGGACGCCGGAACGATTCGCACACCGGATAATGAATCGGGACACAACGGTGCGCTTCAACCCGGTCCGGGGTACGGGAGAGTGATCGACACCCCACACAACGCCCCTTGACCCGGTGACGAAACTCACTCCGGCGAACTCCGCGGCGGCCAGGGGAATTCGGCCACGGCATGGCCACGGCATTCGTCACGGAAAACATTCGCCCCGGCGCCCTGAGTTCCCCCGGCATTCCCCGGGGCACGCTCAGTGCACGCGTCAGTGCTTTCCGGTCATCAGCCCGCGCAGAAAACGGAGATCGACTTCCTCCAGGGAGCCCACGACCGTGCGCCCGGCGGCGGGCGGGATCGGGGCCACCGACGGCACCGCCACCACCCGGCAGCCGGCCGCCTCCGCGGCCGTCACGCCCGTCATGGTGTCCTCGACGACGGCGCACCGCGCGGGGTCGGCGCCGAGCCGGGCGGCCGCCAGCAGATAGGGGTCGGGGTGCGGCTTCGTCCGCTCCATCTCGTCACCGGCGACGGTCAGCGTGAAGTTCTCCGCGCCCAGCGTGTGCAGCACCCGGTCGATGATCTGCCGGTGCGAGGCGGAGACCAGTGCGGTCGGCACGGAGTGGGCGGCGAGCTCGGCGAGCAGTCTGCGGGCGCCCGGCATCAGCGGCACCCCGTGCCCGATCATCTCGGAGAAGCGCGAGTTGAGCAGGGCGGTCAGCTCGGCCAGGGCGATCTTGGCGCCGGTGGCCTGGATGAGGAAGGAGGCGCTGCGCGCCATGGGGCCGCCGACGACGACCGCGCGGTACTCCTCCAGGAGCTGGTGCCCGAGCTCGGCGAAGACGGCGACCTCCACGTCCCACCAGAAGCCCTCGGTGTCGACCAGGGTGCCGTCCATGTCGAGCAGGACGGCCTGCAGGGCCGATCCGGCGGCCGGACGGGTCTCGACTGCGGGGATGCTGCTGGTCATCCGGGCACACCTCCTGAGGGGACGAGAAGGCCGGCCCCGCCGCACCCGTGAGGGGCGCGACCGGACCGGCCTTCACCGGACCGACAAGTGTACGGCGGACCGCCTCCCGCGTCGCTTCGATATTCGGGAGCCCGCCGGATACCGGCCGTCCCGGCGCCGGGCCTCAGCCCTCGCTCTCGGGCCCTTCCTGGTCCTCCTCCGCCGCGGCGCCGCTCTCGCCGTCCTTGGCCGGGGGCCGCGGCGGGCGCGTACGGCCGCTGGAGGTGTCGCGGAGGTAGGAGCCGTCCGCGAGCCCCGGCTCGGCCGCGAGGCCGCCCGGCTGGCCGTCCCGGCGGCGCAGATAGCGTTCGAACTCACGGGCGATCGCCTCGCCCGACGCCTCCGGGAGGTCGGCCGTGTCCCGCGCCTCCTCCAGCGACTGGACGTACTCCGCGACCTCGCTGTCCTCGGCCGCCAGCTGGTCCACGCCCAGCTGCCAGGCGCGGGCGTCCTCCGGGAGGTCGCCCAGCGGTATCCGCAGGTCGATCAGATCCTCCAGGCGGTTCAGGAGCGCCAGGGTGGCCTTCGGGTTCGGCGGCTGGGAGACGTAGTGCGGCACGGCCGCCCACAGGCTCACCGCCGGGACGCCCGCGTGCGCGCAGGCCTCCTGGAGAATGCCGACGATTCCGGTCGGGCCCTCGTAGCGGGACTCCTCCAGATCCATGGTCCGCGCCAGGTCCGGGTCGGAGGTGACCCCGCTGACCGGCACCGGCCGGGTGTGCGGGGTGTCGCCGAGCAGCGAGCCCAGCACCACGACGAGCTCCACGCCCAGCTCGTGGGCGAAGCCCAGGATCTCGTTGCAGAACGAGCGCCAGCGCATGCTCGGCTCGATGCCCCGCACCAGGACGAGGTCGCGCGACGCCCCCTTGCCGCCGGCACCGCCCGTGCGCACCACGGACAGCCGGGTGGTCGGCCAGGTGACCTTGCGGACCCCTCCGTCCAGCCAGATCGTGGGCCGGTTGACCTGGAAGTCGTAGTAGTCCTCGGCGTCGAGCGCGCCGAAGACCTCGCCCTTCCACTCGCGGTCCAGGTGCGCGACCGCGCTGGAGGCGGCGTCACCGGCGTCGTTCCAGCCCTCGAAGGCACAGATCATGACCGGGTCGATCAGCTCGGGAACCCCCTCAAGCTCGATCACCCAGCGCCTCCTTCCGACCGGGGCGGACGGGTCCGTACCACCGGTTGCAGTTCCGTGCAGTGTTGTTCAGGGTTGTTCAGTGTCGCGCGGCGTCGTGCGGAGGCGTGCCGTGTCGTCCGGAGCGGCCCCCCGCAGCGTTTTCCCTGTCGTGCGACCCCTAAGACTACGACTTCCGCGCCCCCCGTTCGCAGCCCCTGTGCGGGCACTTCCTCACCCCCTCGTACCCCAGTCGCGCCGGTAGGCACGCCAGTCCCCCTCGGTGGCCGCGAAGTCCACGTACAGCGCCAGCCCGAACCGCTGCCGGTCCCCGCCCTCGCGGGTCAGGCCCAGCCGGGCGCCGCGCACGGCGGCCGCGGCCGTCTCCGCGTGGCCGTGGTGGCCCATGTCGTCGGTGTGGAAGAAGGGCAGGCCCATCAGCAGGTCGACCCCGGCGGGGGTGGCCCGGAGGGCGAGCGCCGTCTGCCGGGCCACATAGCCGCCGTAGAGGCTCTCGACCGGCAGGGCGGTGTCGTACGACATGACCGCGATCTGGTCGGTGCGGCGCGCGACCTGCCCGAAGTACTTCTGGGTCCACCACTTGGGACTGCCCATCAGGCGGGCGGCCCGGTGCATCGAGGGCAGCGGGTCGATCTGCTGCGCGGCGACCGAGAGCACCCCGCCCGCGGAGGTGACGGCGGGGTGGAGGGCGTCCAGCAGGGCGAGGAAGGACCCGTCGCCGGAGCGCACGGGCTCGACGTCCAGGTGGACGCCGTCGAATCCGGCCCGCATCACCTGGCGGGAGCTCTCCACCACGGCGTCGCGGGCGGGCGCCGAGTCCAGCCGGAGCCCGTCGCTCCCCTCTCCCGGGCGCACCAGCTTGTCGCCGAGCCACGCCTGTACCCGCACTCCCGGCAGCTCGCGGTGCACGGAGTCGGCCAGCCACCGGGCGCGGGGGTGGGCCGAGGCGGGCAGCGTGCCGTCGTGCTCCAGCGGCCCGGCGTGCACATAGAGGTCGCGCAGGCCCGTCCCCGCGAGCCGGCGCCCCAGCGCGGCCAGGTCCGCGTCGCCCTTGCGGCCGTCGACCCAGGCGTGGCCCAGCCAGACCGCGTCGCGGCCGCGGGTGACCGCGTCGTCCGCGGGGGCTCCGGCATAGGCCGCCCGCAGCGCGCTCCCCGCCAGGACGAGCGGCGCCAGGAGCACCAGGGCCAGGACGACGGCCAGGCGCACGACCAGCCGCCTGCCAGGGCGCAGGCGGCGCAGCGCGGTGAGCGGTCCACGGGTATCCGGCCGGTGCATGGAGAAGATCGCCCCCTTTTTCCTACAGTGACGCGGTCTCCGCCGGGACAGTTGCACCGCCGGGACAGCGCTGAGGGGAGAGACGGCCGATGGCGTCTCTCCCCTCAGCGGGCCTCACCGGGCAGTGGGCGTCAGCCCTTGTCGTTCAGCATGCCCTTGACGCGCGCCCGGACGTCCTCGGTGTCGAGGCCGCGGATCGTCAGCGTCGTACGGCGGCGCAGGACGTCGTCCACCGTCTCGGCCCACTCGTGGTCACGGGCGTAGACGACCTGGGCCCAGATCTCCGGGCCGTCGGGGTGGATGCGCTCGCCGAGCTCCGGGTTCTCGTTGACCAGGCGCGCGATGTCGAAGGACAGCGAGCCGTAGTGCGAGGCCAGGTGGCGGGCGGTCAGCGGGTCCATGCGGGCGCCGGGGTCGCGGTCCACCAGCAGTCGGTGGGCGACCGCGTTGGGGTTGGCGACACCGGGCAGCGGGGTCCGGCGGACGAGGTTGGAGATGGGCTCCATGTCCTCGGTCAGCGGGCTGCCGGGCAGCTTGGCGAGCTTGGCCATGACCGTACGGCCGATGTGGCGGTAGGTGGTCCACTTGCCGCCGGCGACGGAGAGCATGCCGCCCTTGCCCTCGCTGACGACGGTCTCGCGCTTGGCCTGGGAGACGTCACCGGGGCCGCCGGGCAGCACGCGCAGGCCCGCGAAGGCGTACGTCATCAGGTCGCGGTCGAGGTCCGCGTCCTGGATGGAGAACGCCGCCTCGTCCAGGATCTGCTGGATGTCGGCCTCGGTGGCGCGCACGTCCGCCGGGTCGCCCTCGTACTGGGTGTCGGTGGTGCCGAGGAGGAGCTGGTCCTCCCACGGCAGGGCGAAGGTGATGCGGTACTTGTCGATCGGGGTGGCCATGGCGGCCTTCCAGGGCGACTTGCGCTTCATCACGATGTGCGCGCCCTTGGAGAGGCGGATCGACGGGTCCGCGCCCTTGTCCTCCATCTTGCGGAGGTGGTCGACCCAGGGGCCGGTGGCGTTGAGCACGACGCGCGCGTCGACACCGAACTCGGTGCCGTCCTGGCGGTCCTTGAGCTCGGCGCCCGTGACCTTGCCGTGGGTGAAGCGCAGGCCGGTGACCTCGGCGTGGTTGAGGACCACGGCACCGGACTCGACCGCCGCGCGGACCGTCATGACGGCGACGCGCGAGTCGTTCATCTGGTGGTCGTAGTAGACCGCCACGGCCTTGAGGTTGTCCGTGCGCAGACCGGGGTTGTCGGCCTTGGCCTTGGCCGGGGAGATCACCTTGCCGACGCCGTCGCCGAAGGCGGACAGCGCGGAGTAGGCGAAGACACCGGCGCCGAGCTTGGCGGCGCCGACCGGGCCGCCCTTGTAGACCGGCAGGTAGAAGGTCAGCGGGTTGACCAGGTGCGGGGCCACGTCCTTGGCCAGCACCCGGCGCTCGTGGTGGTTCTCCGCGACCAGCTTGACCGCGCCGGTCTGCAGGTAGCGCAGACCGCCGTGGACGAGCTTGGAGGAAGCGGAGGAGGTGGCGCCGGCGAAGTCGCCGGCGTCCACCATGGCGACCCGCAGTCCGGCCTGCGCTGCGTGCCAGGCCACCGAGGTGCCCAGGATGCCGCCGCCGATCACCAGGAGGTCGTACGTCGCGTTGGACAGCCGTTCCCGGGTCTCGGCACGGCCCGGGTTGGCACCGGAGGCCGGGTGCGTTCCCAGGGTCGGAACGCTCTGCGGGGTTGTCATGATTACTCCTCGTCCTCGATCCAGCCCATGGTCCGCTCGACGGCCTTGAGCCAGCTCTTGTACTCGCGGTCACGCGTGTCCGCGTCCATGCGGGGGGTCCACTCGGCGGCCCGGCGCCAGTTGGCGCGCAGGGCGTCGGTGTCCGGCCAGAAGCCGACGGCCAGGCCGGCGGCGTAGGCGGCGCCGAGGCAGGTGGTCTCGGCGACCATCGGGCGCACCACAGGGGCGTCCAGGAAGTCCGAGAGCGTCTGCATCAGCAAGTTGTTGGAGGTCATACCGCCGTCGACCTTGAGCGCGGTGAGCTCGACGCCGGAGTCCTTCGTCATGGCGTCGGTGATCTCGCGGGTCTGCCAGGCGGTGGCCTCGAGCACGGCGCGGGCGATGTGCGCCTTGGTGACGTAGCGGGTCAGGCCCGCGATGACACCGCGCGCGTCGGAGCGCCAGTAGGGGGCGAACAGGCCGGAGAAGGCCGGCACGAAGTAGGCGCCGCCGTTGTCCTCGACGGAGCTGGCGAGCGTCTCGATCTCGGCCGCGCTCTTGATGAGGCCCATCTGGTCGCGCATCCACTGCACGAGGGAGCCGGTGACGGCGATGGAGCCCTCGAGGGCGTAGACGGGCTTCTGGTCGCCGATGCGGTAGCCGACGGTGGTCAGCAGGCCGTTGTACGACTGGACGGGCTCGTCACCGGTGTTCATCAGCATGAAGGTGCCGGTGCCGTAGGTGGACTTGGCCTCGCCCTGCTCGAAGCAGGTCTGGCCGAAGAGGGCCGCCTGCTGGTCGCCGAGGGCGGAGGCGACGGGGACGCCGGCGAGGGCGCCGTCCTTGGCGTGGCCGTAGACCTCGGCGGAGGAGCGGATCTCCGGCAGCACGGCGGCCGGGATCTCCATGGAGGCGAGGATGCGCTCGTCCCACTCCAGGGAGCGGAGGTTCATCAGCATGGTGCGGGAGGCGTTGGTGACGTCGGTGACGTGGCGACCGCCGTCGACACCGCCCGTGAGGTTCCAGATGACCCAGGAGTCCATGGTGCCGAAGAGGATGTCGCCGGCTTCCGCGCGCTCGCGCAGGCCCTCGACGTTGTCCAGCAGCCAGCGGACCTTGGGACCGGAGAAGTAGGAGGCCAGCGGGAGGCCCGTCTCGCGGCGGAAGCGGTCCTGGCCGACGTTGCGGCCGAGCTCCTTGCACAGGGCGTCGGTGCGGGTGTCCTGCCAGACGATGGCGTTGTGGACGGGCTCGCCGGTGTTCTTGTCCCACATCAGCGTGGTCTCACGCTGGTTGGTGATGCCGATCGCCTTGACGTCGGCGGCGGTGATGCCCGCCTTCTCGACGGCGCCGGCCACGACCTGCTGGACGTTGGTCCAGATCTCGGTGGCGTCGTGCTCGACCCAGCCCGGCTTCGGGAAGATCTGCTCGTGCTCCTTCTGGTCGACGGAGACGATGCGTCCGTCGCGGTCGAAGACGATGCAGCGGGAGGAGGTGGTGCCCTGGTCGATCGCCGCGATGAACGGGCCCTGGCCGTGGGTGCCGGTGGTGGTCATGTCTGGTGTGCTCCTGGAAGTCTGAAGGTCTCGGCGGGTGCTCAGAACGCGAGCTTGTGGATGCCTGCGGCGAGCGCGGCACCGACGAGCGGGCCGACCACCGGGATCCAGGCGTAGCTCCAGTCGGAGCCGCCCTTGTTCGGCAGCGGCAGCAGCGCGTGCACGATACGCGGACCGAGGTCACGGGCCGGGTTGATCGCGTAGCCCGTCGGGCCGCCGAGCGAGAGGCCGATACCCACGACGACGAAGGCGGTCATCAGCACACCGGTGCCGCTGACGGCCAGGCCCTTGGTGAGGCCCTGGGTGAGGATCGCGAGCACGAGCACCGCGGTGGCGATGATCTCGGTGGCGAGGTTCTGCACCACGTTGCGGACCTCGGGGCCCGTGGAGAAGACGCCGAGCACCGGGCCGGCCTGGGGGGAGGCGGACTTGTCCACTATCCCCTCGTGGCCCGTGGTCTCGGCGACGATCTCCGGGTCCGTGAGGTGGGCCCGGAACTGACCGTAGTACGCGACCCACACCAGCGTGGCGCCGATCATCGCGCCGAGCATCTGGGAGCCGATGTAGAGCGGCACGTCGCTCCACTTGGTCGCACCGTCGATGGCGAGGCCGATCGTGACGGCGGGGTTGAGGTGCGCGCCGGACGGGTGGGCGATGTACGCACCCGTCAGGACCGCGAAGCCCCAGCCGAACGTGATGGCGAGCCAGCCCGCGTCGAGCGCCTTGGAGCGCTTCAGGGTGACGGCGGCGCAGACGCCACCGCCCAGCAGGATGAGCACGGCGGTACCGATGGTCTCGCCGGCGAAGATGTCGGAGCTGGACACCCGCGACTCCTTTGTCCTTGGTCCAGGGGAAAGGCGAACCCCGGGTCCCTCCGGTGGTCCGCGCCCTCCGAGAGGGCGGTGATCGGTCCCGCGGCAGAGCCCACCATAGCGAATATTGTCGTTAGGCGTTCGACAATGCCGACCGATGAACGGCAGTTTTCTGCACGGTCAAGGGCGCGTCAAGGGTTTCGTGACCGAAAAGTCCCGGCCAACAGGCCGAAAACATTCGATCGATACCCGCCGGTAACCGAACCGCGACCTAAGGCTGTGATCCACCGCCCTCCGCCGGGCTAGAAGCGCCCGGCACCCAGGTCGCGGGAGACCGCGCGAGCGCAGTCCCGTACGGCCGCGACCAGCTGCGCCCCGAGCTCGCCGCCCTCGCAGACGCGCTCCACGGCACCGGTGATGCCCACCGCGCCCACCGGCATCCGGCGCCGGTCGTGGATGGGGGCGGCGACCGACGCCACACCCGCCCAGGTCTCCTCGACGTCCGAGGCCCATCCTCGGGCCCGGGTGAGGTCGAGCACACTCTCGAAATCGGCCAGTCCGGTCACGGTGTGCGGCGTGAACGCCTCACGGTCCGACTCGGTCGCCTCACTGTGCGCCACCGGGTCATAGGCGGAGAGCACCTTGCCCAGCGCGGTGCTGTGCAGCGGCTGCATCGCGCCGACCTCCAGCACCTGCCTGCTGTCGTCGGGCCGGAAGACGTGATGGATGATCAGCACGCCCTGCTGGTGGAGCACGCCCAGATAGACGCTCTCGCCACTGGAGCGCGCCAGGTCGTCCGCCCAGACCAGCGCCCGGGCCCGCAGTTCGTGCACATCCAGATAGCTGTTCCCCAGCCGCAGCAGCTCCGCGCCGAGCTGATAGCGCCCGGACGCGGGGTCCTGCTCCACGAAGCCCTCCTGCTGGAGCGTCCGCAGAATGCCGTGCGCGGTCCCCTTCGCGAGCCCCAGCGCGGAGGCCACATCCGAAAGCCCCAGCCGTCGCTCGCCCCCCGCGAGCAGCCGTAGCATCGCCGCCGCTCGTTCCAGCGACTGGATGGTCCGTGCCATCGCGCAACCTCCTCCACATGCCGTTCGGCAATGCTGAACACTATCGGCCGATGCCGACCGAGAGATAGCTGGCAGCGGCTCGTCCGATGATCGCCGAGGGGCAAGCATGCCCTGGTCAGGCCGTGGTCGTCCCCGTATCAAGCGGTGGGACGCCCCTCCCTTCGGCCGAGTCGGCGGCTACGCTGACGGCGTGCGCCTTCTGCCGGAAGGCGTAAAGCCGACAGCCGTCGCAACCCCGGGAGCACTTCCATGGCCTCGTTCACGCCATCGACCGCAAGCACCGCCCGAGCCTCCGAACTCCGGGAGGCCCTCGCCTCCCGGGTCGTGGTCGCCGACGGGGCCATGGGCACCATGCTCCAGGCGCAGGACCCCACCCTGGACGACTTCCAGCAGCTCGAAGGCTGCAACGAGATCCTCAACGTCACCCGCCCGGACATCGTGCGCTCGGTCCACGAGGAGTACTTCGCCGTCGGCGTCGACTGCGTGGAGACCAACACCTTCGGCGCGAACCTCGCCGCCCTCGGGGAGTACGACGTCGCCGACCGCATCCTCGAACTCTCCGAGGCGGGCGCGCGCATCGCCCGCGAGGTCGCCGACGACTTCACCGCCCGCGACGGCCGGACCCGCTGGGTGCTGGGCTCGGTCGGCCCCGGCACCAAGCTGCCGACCCTGGGCCACGCGCCGTACGGCCGGCTCCGCGACGCCTACCAGCAGAACGTCGAGGGCCTCGTCGCCGGCGGAGCCGACGCGATCCTGGTGGAGACCACCCAGGACCTGCTCCAGACCAAGGCCTCCGTCGTCGGCGCCCGCCGCGCCCTTCAGGCCGCCGGGGCCGACCTGCCGCTGCTGGTCCAGGTCACCGTCGAGACCACCGGCACCATGCTCCTCGGCTCCGAGATCGGCGCCGCGCTCACCGCCCTGGAGCCGCTGGGCATCGACATGATCGGCCTGAACTGCGCCACCGGCCCCGCCGAGATGAGCGAGCACCTGCGCTATCTCTCCCGGCACGCCAGGACCCGCGTCTCCGCGATGCCCAACGCCGGCCTGCCGGTCCTGGGCAAGAACGGCGCGCACTACCCGCTGACCCCCGCCGAGCTGGCGGACGCCCACGAGACGTTCGTCCGGGAGTACGGCCTCTCGCTGGTCGGCGGCTGCTGCGGCACGACGCCCGAGCACCTGCGCCAGGTCGTGGAGCGCGTCCGCGACATGACGCCCACCGAGCGGGAGCCCCGCCCCGAGCCCGGCGCCGCCTCGCTCTACCAGACCGTGCCCTTCCGCCAGGACACCTCGTTCCTGGCCATCGGCGAGCGGACCAACGCCAACGGCTCGAAGAAGTTCCGCGAGGCCATGCTGGCGGGCCGCTGGGACGACTGCGTGGAGATGGCCCGCGACCAGATCCGCGAGGGCGCGCACATGCTCGACCTGTGCGTCGACTACGTCGGCCGGGACGGCGTCGCCGACATGGAGGAGCTCGCGGGCCGGTTCGCCACCGCCTCCACCCTCCCGATCGTGCTGGACTCCACCGAGGTCGACGTGCTGCGCGCCGGTCTCGAGAAGCTCGGCGGACGCGCCGTCATCAACTCCGTCAACTACGAGGACGGCGACGGCCCCGACTCCCGCTTCGCGAAGGTGACCCGGCTGGCGGCCGAGCACGGCGCCGCGCTGATCGCGCTCACCATCGACGAGGAGGGCCAGGCCCGCACGGTCGAGAACAAGGTCGCCATCGCCGAGCGGCTCATCGCGGACCTGACGGGCAACTGGGGCATCCATGAGTGCGACATCCTCATCGACACCCTGACCTTCACCATCTGCACCGGTCAGGAGGAGTCCCGGGGGGACGGCATCGCCACCATCGAAGCCATCCGCGAGCTCAAGCGCCGCCACCCGGACGTGCAGACCACGCTGGGTCTGTCCAACATCTCCTTCGGCCTCAACCCGGCCGCCCGCGTCGTGCTGAACTCCGTCTTCCTCGACGAGTGCGTCAAGGCCGGGCTGGACTCGGCGATCGTGCACGCCAGCAAGATCCTGCCGATCGCGCGCCTCGACGAGGAGCAGGTCAAGACCGCCCTCGACCTCATCCACGACCGGCGTGCCGAGGGCTATGACCCCTTGCAGAAGCTCATGGAGCTCTTCGAGGGCGTCAACATGAAGTCCATGAAGGCGGGCAAGGCCGAGGAGCTCCTCGCGCTGCCCCTGGACGAGCGGCTCCAGCGCCGCATCATCGACGGCGAGAAGAACGGCCTGGAGGCCGACCTGGACGAGGCGCTGCGCGACCGCCCCGCCCTCGACATCGTCAACGACACCCTGCTCGAAGGCATGAAGGTGGTCGGCGAGCTGTTCGGCTCGGGCCAGATGCAGCTGCCGTTCGTCCTGCAGTCGGCCGAGGTGATGAAGTCGGCCGTCGCCCACCTCGAACCGCACATGGAGAAGAGCGACGCCGAGGGCAAGGGCACGATCGTGCTGGCCACCGTCCGCGGCGACGTCCACGACATCGGCAAGAACCTCGTCGACATCATCCTCTCCAACAACGGCTACAACGTCGTCAACCTCGGTATCAAGCAGCCCGTCTCGGCGATCCTGGAGGCCGCCGAGGAGCACCGGGCCGATGTGATCGGCATGTCCGGGCTCCTGGTGAAGTCCACCGTGATCATGAAGGAGAACCTGGAGGAGCTGAACCAGCGCAAGCTGGCGGCCGACTACCCGGTGATCCTCGGCGGTGCGGCGCTCACCCGCGCGTACGTCGAGCAGGACCTGCACGAGATCTACGAGGGCGAGGTCCGCTACGCCCGTGACGCCTTCGAGGGCCTGCGGCTGATGGACGCGCTGATCGCGGTCAAGCGCGGGGTGCCGGGGGCGGTGCTGCCGGAGCTCAAGCAGCGGCGGGTGCCGAAGCGGGAGGCCGCGGTGGCGGCCGCCCCGGAGCCGGAGGGTGCCGTACGGTCCGACGTCGCGACCGACAACCCCGTGCCCGCGCCGCCGTTCTGGGGCACCCGGGTCATCAAGGGCATCGGCCTCAAGGACTATGCCTCCTGGCTCGACGAGGGCGCGCTCTTCAAGGGCCAGTGGGGGCTCAAGCAGGCCCGCGCGGGCGGTCCGACGTACGAGGAGCTCGTCGAGACCGAGGGCCGGCCGCGGCTGCGGGGCTGGCTGGAGAAGCTCCACACGGAGAATCTGCTCGAAGCGGCCGTCGTCTACGGCTACTTCCCCTGCGTCTCCAAGGGCGACGACCTGATCCTCCTCCACGAGGACGGCACCGAGCGCACCCGCTTCACCTTCCCGCGTCAGCGGCGCGGCCGCCGGCTGTGCCTCGCGGACTTCTTCCGCCCGGAGGAGTCCGGCGAGACGGACGTCGTGGGCCTCCAGGTCGTCACGGTCGGCTCCCGCATCGGCGAGGCGACGGCGGAGCTCTTCGCCGCCGACTCCTACCGCGACTACCTCGAACTGCACGGCCTGTCCGTCCAGCTGGCCGAGGCCCTCGCCGAGTACTGGCACGCGCGCGTCCGCGGCGAACTCGGCTTCGCCGCGGAGGATCCGGCGAACGTGGAGGGCATGTTCGACCTCCAGTACCGCGGCGCCCGCTTCTCCCTGGGCTACGGCGCCTGCCCCGACCTGGAGGACCGCGCGAAGATCGCCGCCCTCCTGGAGCCGGAGCGCATCGGCGTCCACCTCTCGGAGGAATTCCAGCTGCACCCGGAGCAGTCGACGGACGCGATCGTCATCCACCACCCGGAGGCGAAGTACTTCAACGCGCGGTGAGGCCTTCCGGCCGGGGGTCCGGGGGTTGCCCCCCGGGAAAACACAGCAACGCGCGGTAGCGCGGTGAAGTGACGGCCGGGGGCCCGGGAGTTGCCCCCGAGGAAACACAGCAACGCGCGGTGAGGCCTCCCGGCCAGGGGTCCGGGGGGTGCCCCCGGGAAAACACAGCAACGCGCGGTAGCGCGGTGAAGTGACGGCCAGCCAGGTCCGGGGGGTGTCCCCCGGACCTGGCGCGGCCGGCCGACGCGGACGCGGCCCGGCAGAAGTCCACGCACCCGCGCCGAGAGTCCATGGCCATGTACGCGTCGGCGTCGCTAAGCACGCGGGCATGAGAACACCGACACGACTGAGAGTGGCCGTCGCCGCCGCCCTCCTCGGGCTCGCGGCCGCGCTCGCCGGGCCCGTGGGCAGCGCGCACGGCGACCCGGCCGCGGGCGCGGATCACGCCGCGGCGGACCGGACGATCGTCGGCGACGTCACCGGCTTCGCGGCGGACGGCGCCGCGTACCGGCTGGCCGCCGGTGCGGCCCGGGTGCGCGTCACCTTCGTCTCCGCCGAGACGTTCCGGATCGAACTCGCCCCCGACGGCGCCTTCACCGACCCCGCCGGCAAGGACATCGTCCTGCCGCAGGGTCCCCCGCCCCGGACCCGCTGGAAGGACAAGGGCGACCGCTACGAGCTGTCCACGACGGCGGTCACCCTGCGCGCGTACAAGTCGCCGCTGCGCTTCGCGCTGTACCGCGCGGACGGCACCCGCGTCTGGTCCGAGGCCAAGGGCCTGAGCTGGGACAAGGACAGCACGGCCCAGACGCTCGCCCGTGGCGCGAACGAGCAGTTCTACGGGGCCGGGATGCAGAACGGCCGCGGCAACACCTCGCACCGCGGGAAGACCGTGGAGGTGGGCGTCGACTACAACTGGGACGACGGCGGGCACCCCAATTCGGTGCCCTACTACCTCTCCTCGGCCGGCTACGGCGTCTTCCGCAACACCTACGCCCCCGGCACGTACGCCTTCGGCGACCCCGTGACGGCCACGGAGAAGGAACGGCGCTTCGACGCGTACTACTTCGCGGGGCCCACGGCCAAGGACGTCATCGGGCAGTACACCGCGCTGACCGGCCGCCCCTTCCTGCCGCCGGTGTACGGGCTGGAGATCGGCGACTCCGACTGCTATCTCCACAACGCCAACCGCGGCGAACGGCACACCCTGGACGCCCTGAAGGTGGCCGACGGCTACACCGCGAACGACATGCCGGGCGGCTGGATGCTCGTCAACGACGGCTACGGCTGCGGCTACGAGAACCTGCCGGACGTGAACAAGGGCCTCGGCGAGCACAAGATGAAGATGGGCCTGTGGACCCAGGACGGCCTGGCGAAACTCGCCGACCAGGTCAAGGCGGGCCAGCGGGTCGCCAAGCTCGACGTCGCCTGGGTCGGCGACGGCTACAAGTTCGCCCTCGACGGCTGCAAGGACGCCTACAAGGGCATCGAGGACAACAGCGACGCCCGGGGCTTCACCTGGGCGCCGGAGAGCTGGTCGGGCGCGCAGCGCTGCGGGGTGCAGTGGTCCGGCGACCAGAAGGGCTCGTGGGAGTACATCCGCTGGCAGATCCCCACGTACGCGGGCGCGACCATGTCGGGGCTCGCGTACACCACGGGCGACGTGGACGGCATCTTCGGCGGCAGCCCCAGGACGTACGTCCGCGACCTCCAGTGGAAGGCCTTCCTGCCGGCCGTGATGACGATGGACGGCTGGGCGCCGAGCGACAAGCAGCCCTACCGCTACGGCGATCCGTACACCTCGATCAACCGCAAGTACCTCAAGCTCAAGGAGTCGTTGCTGCCCTATATGTACTCCTACGCGGCGGAGGCGACCCGCACGGGCGTCGGTCCGGTGCGACCGCTGGCGCTGGAGTACCCGGACGATCCCAAGGCCGCTTCCGACGCCGCGAAGTACGAGTTCCTGTCGGGCGATTCCTTCCTGGTGGCGCCGGTCTACGAGGACTCCGAGGTGCGCGACGGCATCTATCTCCCGAAGGGCACCTGGACCGACTACTGGACGGGCCGCACCTACGAGGGCCCGCGCACCCTGGACGGTTACCGCGCGCCGCTCGACACCCTGCCGCTGTTCGTGAAGGCGGGTGCGAACATCCCGATGTGGCCCGGGATCCGCTCGTACGAGGACCGCACGGCGTCGTCCCCGCTCGCCTGGGACGTCTACCCCAAGGGCACCTCCTCCTTCACCCTCTACGAGGACGACGGCGTCACCCGGGCCCACCGCACGGGCGCGTACACCCAGCAGAAGCTGACGGTCCGCGCGCCGCGCGAGGGCCGGGGCGACATCACGCTGGACCTCGGCGCGTCCAGGGGCGACTTCCGCGGCAAGCAGACGGCGCGGCCGTACGACTTCACGGTCCACAGCGGTGCGGCGCCGAAGTCGGTGGCACTGGACGGGCGGACACTGCCGCGCCTGTCGGCGCCGGGCCGGGGCGAGGGCTGGTGGTACGACGCGTCCGACCGCGGCGGCGTCGTGCACGTGACGACGGGCACCCTGCCGACGGACCGGGCCTTCACGGTCGCGCTGCGTGGAGCGGGCGCGGTCGGGCGGAGCTGATTCCCTGACGATTGCTTGACCGAACGGGCTCTTGCTCGCCCGAGCAAGAGCCCGTTACCTTTTTGCTCATGGAAGCAAGTCACAGCACGGTCAAGCAAAATGGCGGGGCGTCAGCGTCCAGGACCTTCACCGAGGCCGCCCGGCGGGCGCAGATCGTGGGCGCGGCCATCGAGGTCATAGCCGAATCCGGCTACGCCAAGGCGTCGTTCACCCGGATCGCCAAGCAGGCGGGGCTGAGCAGCACCGGGATGATCTCGTACCACTTCTCCGGCAAGGACGACCTGATGCGGGAGGTCGTCGGCGAGGTGCTGCGCGTCGCCGACGCGTACATGCGGCCGAGGATCGAGGCCCGGTCGACGGCGTCGGGCCGGTTGCGGGCGTACATCGAGTCGAACATCGCGCTGCTCAAGGAGTTCCCCAACCACCTTCCGGCGATGGTCGAGGTGTTCGGCAACCTCCGGGGCGAGGACCCGTCGCTGCGCGAGTTCGCCGCCGCGATGGAGGCGGTCGTCGACCTCCAGGTGGAGCGCATGCGGGAGGCCCAGGAGGCGGGCGAGTTCGGCGAGTTCGACCCCCGGGTGATGGTCATGGCCATCAGGGGGGCCATCGACGGCGTGGTGACCCGCGCCGCCAAGGATCCCCGTATCGACCCCGACGTCTGCGGCCGTGAGCTGGCGGACCTCTTCGAGCGCGCGACCAAGAAGGCGAACCGATGACGGCCACGACCCCGGAGACGGCACAGGAGACACCGGAACAGGCGGCGCAGGCGGCGCAGGCGGCCAGGGCCAAGTCCGCCGCCCTGCGCAAACTCGTCGTCCAGCAGCTCCTCTTCGAGCTGGCGGTGCCGCTGGGCGGCTACTACGGCCTGCGGGCCGCGGGCGCCGGCCAGTGGGTGGCGCTGGCGCTGGGCAGCGTGCTGGCGCTGCCGTGGATCGTGTACGGGATCGTCAAGCGCCGCAAGATCGAGGCCATGCCGGTCTTCACGCTCCTGATGATGGTCATGGGCGCGCTGATGTCCATGGTCACCGGCGATCCGCGGGTGCTGCTCATCCGGGACAGCTGGCTCACCGCCGCGTTCGGGCTGTGGGTGCTCGGCACGCTGGCGACCCGGCGGCCGTTCATGCTGACCGCGGCCCGGCCGGTCGTCCTCGCCAAGGCCGGGGAGACCGGCTGGCGTTCATGGGAGTCCCGCTGGGACACCCGGCCCCGGTTCCGCCACGACATCCGGGTGATCACCGCGGTGTGGGGGGCCGTGCTCACCCTGGACGCGGGCGTCCGGGTGGTGCTCGCGTGCACGCTGCCCGTCGACCTGGTCCCCGGCGTGAGCACAGCGCAGTGGCTGGTGGTGCTGGCGGGGCTGCTCGTCTTCCACAACCGGTTCGTCACCCGGCGCGGTCTGAAAGTCCAGGCACCATGGACACCGACGTCATCGTCGTCGGCGCGGGCCCCACGGGCCTGACGCTCGCCAACGAACTGGGCCTCGCGGGCGTCCGCGCCCTCGTCCTGGAGAGGCTGTCCGAGCGCACCGGGCAGTCCAAGGCGGTCAACTTGACCCGGCCCTAAAGGTCCGGGCTTGGAGGTAGCGCCCAACTGGCTGCTGGGTTGGCTCCTCCGCCCAGAAACCCCTATGGGGTGGCAGGGACGCGTGACTCACGCCCCGCAGTCCACACAGCCTCGCCCCTGCAGCCAATGTTGTGGGACGCATTGTCGTCCGCGTGCATGAGAGTCCCGCAGGACCGGCAGGCGAACGTTGCCTGATCGACACGATTCTTCCGGTCGATATAACCGCACTCGGAGCATTGCCGGCTGGTGTACGCCGGATCGACGTACACCAGCGGCACCCCGGCCCTGCGCGCCTTGCACTCCACGAAGGCAGCGAGCTGGTGAAAGCTCCACGAATGCAGTGTGGTCCGCTGGTCCTTCCGGAGCCGTACCCGGTCACGGATGCCGCTCAGGTCTTCGAGGGCGATGCCGCGTCCGGTGCGTTCAGCGGTGGTGACGATGGTCTTGGAGATGATGTGGTTCTGGTTGGCGGCGTGGCGCTGCTCGCGTCGGCTGCGCTTCTTGAGTAGGCGTTTGGCGGATTTGGTGCCCTTGGCCTGGAGCTTCTTGCGCAGGTCGAGTTGCCGTTTGCGGTGCCGGTTCAGGCCGCGCCCGGCGGCCCGGTATCCGGTGGACGTGGTGGCGACGTTGACGATGCCCAGGTCTACGCCGATGAATCCGGACGGGTTCTCGTTCAAAGGTGCCTCGGGCACCTCGCACACCGCGATCAGATAGAACGTGCCGTCGCGTTCGATCAGGTCCGACTCGCCCTTGCGGTGCTCGCGCAGCGTCTTGAGCGCGTCGGCGGAGCAGGTGAAGGGGATATTCCTGAGCCGTCCGGACGTGGTCCAGATGCTGACGGTCCGAGCGTCATACTGCCAGGACAGACACCGGTCGTCATACGGATGTGCCGCGTCCGGGCGGAAGCCGATCGGCTTGGACTCGGCCTTGCTTCGCCGCCTGGATCCTGGCTTGCCGAGGTTCCCGGCCTTGATGTTCGCCTTCAAGGTGGTGTAGGCGTCGCGAACTTTCTTGATGGTGTGCTGTGCGGCCTGCGCGCCGAGACCCGACGCCTTCAGCTCGGCGTAGGTGTGCTTGCGCAGCTCGTACTCACGCGGAACGCCGCGCTCGAACGCTACGGCGGAAACCCAGTTGGCCCGGTCGTTGACCGCGTGCAGGGTCGCCCCAAGTGCGGCTGCCTGCACGGCATCCGGCATCAGTTTGACCTGCACGACGAGCTTCATACCGGCAACCTAACAGGAGGTACTGACAACGGGATCAGTCCATGCTCCTCTGCACGTCAGAGCAGCCGGGAGAAGCGATTCCTCCCGGGCGTAAACGCCCGGGGTTCCTCGCTGGGTGTATTGACCCGCACCGCCGAGATGCTCCAGATGCGCGGCTGGCTGGAACCGGCCCTCGACCGGGCCGTCACCACCCTGCCCGCCGGGAACTTCGCCGGGATGCCGCTGGACTACTCCGCCTTCGACACCCGATTCCCCTGCCAAGTGGGCATCCCCCAGGCCCGGATC
Organism: Streptoverticillium olivoreticuli subsp. olivoreticuli; assembly: GCF_003391135.1. GTDB lineage: Bacteria > Actinomycetota > Actinomycetes > Streptomycetales > Streptomycetaceae > Streptomyces > Streptomyces blastmyceticus. The sequence continues at coordinate 2,742,084 of NZ_CP031455.1, forward strand.
GAGGAGTTCCTGCATGCCCGCGGACCCGGAGACGGCCCGCAAGCTGCCGGAGCTGGCCCGCCCCCTCGCACCGTGACATCCCCCGTACGGAGCAACCGGCCGTGCGGGGGCACGCTCCTCCCGGCGCAATGGGAGGGAGATGTCCGAGCACGCGTGGGACCGGCGGCACTTCCTCGGCGCCGTCGCCGGGGCGGGAGCGGGCGCGCTCGTGGCCGGGTGTTCCGACGGGCATGGCTCGGGCCGTCGGCGGACCGGTGGCTCCTGGACGGTCTCGGCGGAGAACGCGCTGCCGGGCGACCGCGATTGGGGCCTGCGGCGCCGCGGCACGGACCGGGCGGTGGAGGGGTACGCGGACCGGGTGAGCGTGCTCCCCGGTGAGCCGCTGCGGTTGCATGTCTCCACCACGGCCGCGGAGTTCCGCGCCGAGGCGTTCCGGATGGGCTGGTACGGCGGCGCGCAGGCCCGCAAGGTGTGGTCCTCGGAGGCGATACGCGGCTCCGCGCAGCCGCTTCCCCACCCCACCGGCCCCACCCGCACCGTCACCGCCGACTGGGGGCCGTCGCTGGAGGTGCCCACGCGCGGCTGGCCGGAGGGCGCGTATCTGATCCGGCTCACCGCCGGTACGGGCGAGCAGCGCTACATACCGCTGACCGTGCGCTCGGCGCGCACGGAGGGGAAGCTGGTGCTGGTCAACGCGGTCGGCACCTGGCAGGCGTACAACACCTGGGGCGGCTACAGCCTCTACCACGGCCCCGGCGGCAAGGACGACGACGGCCGGCGGTCCCTCGCCGTGAGCTGCGACCGCCCGTACGACGGTGACGGCGCGCCGCTGTTCACCACCTACGAGCAGCCCGCCGTCGCGCTCGCCGAGCGGCTCGGACTGCCGCTGGCGTACACGACCACGATGGACCTCGACCGGGACCCGGAACTGCTGCGGGGCGCGCACGGGGTGGTCTCCCCGGGCCACGACGAGTACTGGACCCCGGCGATGCGCGAGCGCGTCACGGCGGCCCGGGATGCGGGCACCAACGTCGCCTTCCTGGGGGCGAACGCCTGCTTCCGGCGCATCCGCCTGGAGCGTACGGCCACGGGCGACCGGCGCCTGGTCGTCTGTTACAAGAGCGACTGGGCCCTCGACCCGATGCTCGGCAAGGACGACGCTGCCGTCACCACGGACTGGCGCGAACCCCCGGCCGCCCGGCCCGAGAACGCGCTCACCGGCACGCTCTACGAATCGAACCCGACCACCGCCGACTACGTGGTGACCGAGCCCGGCCACTGGCTCTTCGAAGGCACGGGCGCCGACCGCGGCACGAGCTTCCGCAATCTGGTCGGCACGGAGTACGACCGGGTCAACTCCGGCGGCGGCACCCCGCGCCCGATCGAGATCGTCGCCCACTCGCCGCTGGTCTGCCGGGGTGTGCGGACGTTCGCCGACTCGGCGTACTACACGGCGCGGAGCGGGGCGGGAGTGTTCAACACCGGGACCATGCGGTGGGTGGAGTCCCTGGCGGGGGACGGCGGCCACGGCATCCCGCCGGACACGGCGCGCTTCACGTCACGGGTGACCGAGAACGTGCTGCGCACCTTCGCGGCGGGCCCGGCGGGGCGGGTGCACCCGGCGGCGGACAACATGGAGGCGTACCACCCGTACGACGGGGACCCGGTGTGGGCGGGGCGGGATCTTTGGTGAGAGCTTCCGGTCCTCAGCGGCCGGACGGGGCCACGGCCTGGGGGTGATGGGCTCCGAGCGCATCATGGAGTTCATCCGCCGAGGTGAGAGTTCTCCATCGCTCGTCGCCGTGGCCGGGGAGTACCCAGACGCGGTCGCCGAGGTATCTGCCCGGAGGCGGGGCAGGAATCTCTCCTCCTACGGCGCACAACGTGACCCCGTCCGACCCGGCGACCCGATACCCCGTACCGAGCGGGACCGGCCACCACATGGCGTGCTCCATGCCGCCCATCAGGTACGGGCCGATGTGGTCACCGCCCGCCTTCAGACGACTGATCGCGGAAGTGGCCCGGGTGAAGTCGACCCGGACCAGGTCCCATCGGCGCCCGATGACCAGCGGGGCGGTCCTGTCGGCGGCCCAGAGGTCGAGGGCGGCGCGGGGGGCGTAGGCGGCTTTGGAGAGCCATCTGGCAACGGCAGTCATCGAGCCACCGGCGCGTCGGTACGGAGAGGTTACGGATGCCCGGCTGGGCTGGTGGGCCGTGGCGTTCGGCGTGTGTTCGCTTGTCACAACCCGGATGATGGTTCTTCACGATGAGTACCGACCAGGTCGGTGCGAGGCCACTCCATGGCCACTCCGCGGCCATGCACAGGAGCGCGATCGATGACAGCTCGGACTTTTCACGCAGGTGGCAATCCGGCCCTGAGGGCAGCGCGGCTCAAACGTGGGTGGCGTTCGGGAGAGGCCGCAGCGCACGGGGTGACAGAGGCCGGGCGCGAGCGCCTCGACAACCCGGGATTCGAGGTGTCCCCGCGTACTTGGCGCCGGTGGGAATCCGGCAAGCCGGGCTGGCCGCGTCAGGACTGTGCGATCGCACTCCACGCCGCGTTCGGACAATGGCCGGAGGATCTCGGCTTCGAGACTCCGATCGACTGGATTCCGGCTGACCGGGAGGAAGGGGCCGAGGTGAACCGGCGGGCCTTCGTCTCGATCACCGCCGCTGCCTTGACCGTTGGGCCTACAAGGCCCCGGCATGTCGACCCGTCCCTCGTCGAGTACTTCGAAAAGCAGTTGGAGGGGCATTACCGAGCGGACATGCTCCTCGGTCCGCACGACCTGATCGGGATCGTCTCCGCGCAGTACGAGTTGGTCGACCGCCTCGTTCGTGTGGCGGAAGCAGCGACACGATCACAGCTGCTGAAGGTGGGAGCCGCCTACGCCGCTCTCGTGGGATGGCTCTACCAAGATGCAGGTGACCTCGGGGCGGCGAGCTTCTGGAGGGGCGTGGCCCAGGAGATCGCCATGCGATCCCGCGACCCGCAACTGGTCGCGTATTCCCTCGTCAACCAAGCACAGGTACGGACCGACCTCGGCGACGGACACGGGGTCATCGACCTGTGCGAGGCCGCGCTGGACCAGGCCGATGTGCTGGCGCCCAAGGTCCGGGTCATGGCACTCCAGCAACAGGCCCACGGGGCAAGCCTGACGAACGATCGCCGCTCGGTGGACAAGCTCATCGACAAAGCGACCAGCGTGCTGGCCTGTGTCAGCGACGAGCTGCCATGGGGCAACGCCTGTCGCCGCACCCCGGGATACCTGGAAGTGCAGCGTGCCACCTGCTACGGGCGTCTGGGACTCGGCGGTGAGGCCCGTTCCCTCTGGAGCCAGGTACTCGCCGATGTGCCGGTGACCGCGCGTCGTGATCGAGGAGTCTATTTGGCGCGGTATGCGACGGCAGCCGCGGTGGACCGGCAGCCTGAGCAGGCGGTCGAGGTCGCCCGGGAAGCCGTCAGGATCGCGGTGGACACCGGATCAACCCGGATGCACCGGGAGTTGGGCCTGCTGGAGGCGGCGATGAAGCCATGGCAGGATGCCGCAGTCGGCCACGAGCTGGGCGATGTCCTGGCTCCCGTGACAGTGAGGGGATGACGTGTCCGAGAAGCCCGTACCGCTGTCGGATGACGAGATCGAGGAGCGGCTCCTGGGCGTGCCGGGGTGGGTGCGGCAGGGGGACGCGATCACCCGCTCCTTCTCGGTCCGCTACCACGGCGGGGTGGCATTGATCGTGCACGTCGCCGACATCGAACGGCTCATCGGCCATCACGCCGACATCGACCTGCGATGGGACCACGTCCGTTTCTCGATCACGACGCACGACGCGGGACACCGGCTCACCGTCGCGGATTTCGACCTGGCGGAACGGATCGATCGCATCGCCACGGCACATGAAGCCCGGCCCCGATGAGCACGAGCACCCCCAAAGTCCTGTACGTCATCATCTGCGCCGCAGGCCCCGCCGCCGACGCCGTGCGTCTGGTGACCGCCGCCACCGACCGCGGCTGGGACGTCTGTGTCATCGCCACCCCCGCCGCCGCCGATGGTGAATTCATCGACCGGCCCGCGCTGGAGGCCGCGTCCGGGCGGCCGGTGCGGAGCACGTGGCGTCGCGTCGGCGAGGCGAGGCGCAACCCTCCGGCGGACGCTGTCGTCGTGGCGCCGATGACGATGAACACCGTCAACAAGTGGGCCGCCGGTATCGCCGACACGTACGCCCTCGGCGTGGTCGCCGAAGCCGTGGGGCTGGGGCTGCCCGTGGTGGCCCTCCCGTTCTGGTCGACGGCCCTGGACGTCCACCCCGCGACACGTCGCGCGGTGGACACCCTGCGCGCCACCGGCGTCCGGGTGCTCCACGGGCCGGGAGAGTGGACGCCCCACCCGCCCGGCACCGGCGACGGCCGCCGGGAGACGTACCCGTGGCACCTCGCGCTGGACGCGCTGACCGCGACACCGTAAGGCACCTCAAGGCATCGCAAACGCAAGGGGCGCTCCCCCGGCCGAAGCCGGAAGAGCGCCCATGAGCGGAGGGTGGGGCTACAGCGCCACGCCCAGCAGGGCGTCCGCCGTGCGGGAGACCAGGCCCGGTGCTCCCTCGTCCGTGCCGCCTTCGGCGGACTGGGCCGCGGCCCAGGCGTCGATCGCGGCGAGGGCGCGCGGTGCGTCGAGGTCGTCCGCGAGGGCCTCGCGGACCTCTTCCACCAGCGCGTCCGCGGACGGGCCGTCGGGGCGCGAGACGGCCGCGCGCCAGCGGGCGAGCCGGTCCACCGCCTCGGTCAGGACGGCGTCGGTCCACTCCCAGTCCGCGCGGTAGTGGTGGGAGAGCAGGGAGAGCCGGATGGCGGCCGGGTCGACCCCTTCGCGGCGCAGCGCGGAGACGAAGACGAGGTTGCCCCGGGATTTGGACATCTTCTGGCCGTCGAGGGCGACCATGCCGGCGTGGACGTACGCCTGGGCGTAGGGGTGTTCGCCGGTCAGCGCCTGGGCGTGCGAGGCGCCCATCTCGTGGTGCGGGAAGACCAGGTCGGAGCCGCCGCCCTGGAGGTCGAAGCCCATGCCGAGGTGGTCGAGGGCGATGGCGACGCACTCGATGTGCCAGCCGGGGCGGCCGGGGCCGAGGGAGGCCCCGTCCCAGCTGGGCTCGCCCGGGCGGGCGGCCATCCACAGCATCGGGTCGAGGGGGTTCTTCTTGCCGGGGCGCTCCGGGTCGCCGCCGCGCTCGGCGGACAGCAGCCGCATCGCCTCGGCGTCGAGGCCGGAGACGCTGCCGAAGGCGGGGTCGGCGGCGACGGAGAAGTAGATGTCGCCCTCGAGCTCGTAGGCGGCCCCGGCGTCGCGCAGCCGCTCCACCAGGGGGACGATCTTCGGTATCGACTCCACGGCGCCGACGTAGTGCCGGGGCGGGAGCATCCGCAGGGCGGTCATGTCCTCGCGGAAGAGTGCGGTCTCACGCTCGGCGAGGGCCGTCCAGTCCTCACCGTCACGCACGGCCCGCTCCAGCAGCGGGTCGTCGATGTCGGTGACGTTCTGGACGTAGTGAACCTGCCGCTTGGTGTCGAGCCACACGCGCTGCACGAGGTCGAACGCGTTGTAGGTCGCCGCGTGACCCATGTGGGTCGCGTCGTACGGCGTGATGCCGCACACATAGATACGGGCGACGGGGCCGGGGACGAGGGTCACCCGTCCACCGGTCGCGGTGTCGTGGATCCGGAGGTCGCGGCCACTGCCGGGCAGGGCGGGAACCTCAGAAGCGGGCCAGGCATGCATGCCATGAGCGTAACCGGACGCATGTTCCGGATACGAACCGGATCCGGCTGTTGGCCGAATAGACCGTCTTGCGTATGACTCCACGGGTGTGCTTCGCGGCTCCGCCGCGCCGGCGGGAACAGAGCCCGCAGGGCGTGGGTTACACCGGGGGCCAGGGGATGGCCGGCCACTGGCCGCTGGGTTCGCGGTGCTTCCCCGTGCGCAGGAGGTCCGCGACACGGTCGCGCAGCGCGTCGATCTCGGCAGGGGTGATCAATTCCACCAGGCGGTCGGCCAGTGGTCGCCCTTCGGCCAGATCGGCCGAAAGTCGCCGCAGCGCCTCGATCGCCTCCTCGGGCAGCGGTTCACCCGCCCAGCCCCACAGCAGCGTGCGCAGCTTGTCGTCGGCGTTGAAGGTCACACCGTGGTCGATGGCGTAGAGCCGGCCGTCTGCGGCGGGCAGCAGGTGACCGCCCTTGCGGTCACCGTTGTTGATCACCGCGTCGAGCACGGCGAGGCGGCGCAGCCGTTCGTCGTCGGCGTGCACGAGCAGCGCGGTGCGCTCCTCCCCCACGTCGGCGAAGCCCACGGCCTTCCAGCCCTGTCCGGGCTCCTCGCCGTCGACGAGGGCGAGGAGCCGGCCGTCGGCCTCGTCCTCGGAGGCCTCGACCCACAGCTGGCACATGCCCTCGCCGTACGGGCCGTCGCGCAGCACCGTGGGCGGGACGAGGCCCCACCCCATGGCCTCGGAGAGCTCGTAGGCGGCCACCTCGCGCTGGGCGAGCGTGCCGTCGGGGAAGTCCCACAGGGGGCGCTCCCCGGCGACCGGCTTGTAGACACAGGCGGCGCTCACGCCCTCGTACTCGACCGTGCAGTAGAGGACGGCGTTGGACGCCTCGCGGACCCGGCCGCGCACCGTGAGCTCGCCCAGGGTGAGCAGCTCGTGCGGGGTCACGCTCCGCGGCGGTATCCGTTCTGGCGCGGACATACGTGTCCCTCCGGGTCGAGCGGCAGGCTGCACAGGGGGCAGGGCGGGCGGCCGGCGTTGACGACCTCCAGGGCGCGCTTGGCGAAGGCGCGGGCCATGGTGCCGGTGAGCCGTACGCGCAGCATGGGCGGGCCGTTCGCCTCGTCCTGGAGCAGGCGCTCCTCGGCCTCGGCGAGGTCCTCGTCGGTGTCCGCGTCCAGCTCGACGAGCGCCTGGGCCTCCACGATCATCCGTTGGCCCTCGCCGTCCCAGGCCAGGGCCATGGTGCCGACCCGGAACTCCTCGTCGACGGGGGTCTCCAGCGGCGCGGTGTCGGCGAGCTCCGTGGGGGCCACGGCGGGCACCGGGGCATTGCCGCCGGTGCGCCGGACGACCTCGTCCAGCAGCTCGTCGATGCGCTCGGCGAGCGCCTCGACCTGTGCCTTCTCCAGGGCGACGCTGGTGGTCCGGCCGGCCGCGGTGGCCTGGAGGAAGAAAGTGCGGCGGCCCGGCAGCCCGACCGTACCGGCGACGAAACGGTCCGGCGGGTCATAGAGGAACACCTGACGGGACAACGTCCTGCTCCATTTGCTTCGGGTGGTCGGCTGGTGGTCTCAGTCGGCCGGCGGACCGGTCGTGGGACCGGACTTCCGGGTGCTGATCACGGGTGGAGAGGCGGCCGGGGCCGCGTCACCACCCTACTGCGCACGACGATCACGGTGCTCCCGCCCCGCCCCCCACGACGCCGTCCTCCTCGGCGCCCGGCCCGGCGGGCGTCTCCTCGGCCGGGGCGAGGCCGCGGAGGTCGCCGGTGTCGCCGAGGCGCACCAGGAAGGGGCGCAGCCGGGTGTAGCGGATGGCGGTGACCGAGCAGGGGTCGACGGCGATCCGCTGGAAGAGGTCGAGGTGGGCGCCGAGGGCGTCGGCGACGAGGGACTTGATGATGTCGCCGTGCGAGCACATGAGGTAGACGGCGTCGGGGCCGTGCTCCTCCTCGACGCGGGCGTTCCAGTCGCGTACGGCGTCGAGGGCCCGTGCCTGCATGGCGCGTACGGACTCGCCGCCGGGGAAGGCCGCGGCGGAGGGGTGCCGCTGGACGACCTCCCAGAGGGGTTCCCCGGTGAGCTCGGCGATCTTGCGGCCGGACCAGTCGCCGTAGTGGCACTCGCCGATCCGGTCGTCGGCGTGCAGGGGCAGCGCGGGCCGGGCGGCGAGCAGGGGGGCGAGGGTCTCCCGGCAGCGCTGGAGCGGGCTGGTGACGACGGCGGCGAGCGGGAGTTCCGCGAGCCGGGCGGGGAGGGCGGCGGCCTGGGCGGCGCCGCGCTCGTCCAGGGCGACACCGGGGGTCCACCCTGCGAGGACTCCGCCGGTGTTGGCGGTGGACCGGCCGTGCCGGAGCAGGATCAGCGTGGGCATGCGGTTCACCTTAGGCGGTGGGCGGCGGGGTCGTGCCGTGGTCCGTACCTTCCCGCACCCGGGTTCCGGCGGCGAATCCCCGTACGGGCTTGGTGTTCCGGGGCCGAACAGCGGCAGAATGCACCGCGTGATCGTGGACTGCGCTATCTACCGGGACGGACGCCGCACCGAGGGCCCCGCCGACTTCTCCGACGCCCTCGACGAGGCGAGGGCGGAGGGGCACTCCTTCCTCTGGATCGGGCTGCACGAGCCCACGGAGCGCGAGTTCGAGCTGGTGACCAGTGAGTTCGGGCTGCACCCGCTGGCCGTCGAGGACGCCTTGAAGGCGCATCAGCGGCCGAAGCTGGAGGTCTACGAGGACTCGCTGTTCGTCGTGCTCAAGCCCGTCACCTATGACGACGACGCGGACACCGTCACCACGAGCGAACTGATGCTGTTCCTCGGCGACTCCTTCGTGGTGACCGTGCGGCACGGCGAGGGCAGCCCGCTCGCGGAGGTGCGCCACCGGCTGGAGCAGGAGCCGGAGGTGCTCAGGCACGGGCCCGCGGCGGTGCTGTACGCGGTGAGCGACGCGGTCGTGGACCAGTACACCGAGGTGGCGTCCGAGCTCCAGGCGGACCTGGAGGAGCTGGAGACCGAGGTGTTCGCCCCGGTGAGCCGGGACACCAAGAACACGGCGTCGCGGATCTACGCGTTCAAGCGCCAGGTCATGGAGTTCCGGCGGGCGTCGGGGCCGCTGGCGGAGCCGATGACGCGGCTGACGGGGGCGGGCGTGCCCTTCGTGCCGGAGCCCTCGCGTCCGTTCTTCCGCGACGTGAGCGACCACCTCACCAGGGCGAACGAGTCCGTGGACGGGCTGGACCGGCTGCTGACGGACATACTGTCCGCGCACTTGGCGCAGATGGGCGTCCAGCAGAACGACGACATGCGCAAGATCTCGGCGTGGGCGGCGATGGCGGCGGTCCCGACGATGATCGCCGGTATCTACGGGATGAACTTCACGCACATGCCGGAGCTGCGGCAGCCCTGGGGGTATCCGGCGGCGGTCGCGCTGATGGCCGGGCTGGTGTTCTGGCTGCACCGGTACTTCAGGCGGCGCGGCTGGCTGTGAGCCGCGCAGCGCCCACGGGGTGCGGCGGAGGCGGGACGCGGCCCGGCGTGTCGAAGGTGCGTCAAAGGTGGCCGGGGCGCGTAACCACAACGCCCGTACGGGCGTTGTGTTCTGTACCGGCCGTGGCGGGGAAGACACCCCGAGCCCCCACCACGGCCGCAGGTCCGATCCCTCGAACCCCCCGCGCGGCTACGCCAGTCCGGCGCGCTCCAGGGCGGTGACTCCGGCGCGCAGGCTCGCGATCCGCTCGTCCAGGGTGAAGCCCGCGGGGGCCAGCGACAGGGTGGTCACCCCGGCGTCGGCGTAGGCCTGCATGCGGTCGGAGATGCGCTCGACGGGCCCGAGCAGGGTGGTGGAGTCGATCAGCTCGCGCGGGACGGCCGCGGCGGCGCCCTCCTTGTCCCCGGAGAGGTACTTCTCCTGGATCTCGGCGGCGGCCTTCTCGTAACCCATGCGCTGGGCAAGCTTGTTGTAGAAGTTCTGCTTGGCGCTGCCCATGCCGCCGACGTAGAGGGCGGTGTAGGGGCGGAAGAGGTCGGCGAGTGCACCGACGTCGTCGCCGACGGCCATGGGGACGGTCGGGGCCAGGTCGAAGCCGTCGAGGTCCTTGCCGACCTTGGCGCGGCCCGCGCGGAGCGCGCCCAGGGTGGTCTCCTCGGCGTGCTCGGGGGCGAAGAAGACGACGAGGGCGCCGTCGGCGATCTCGCCGGTCTGCTCGAGGTTCTTGGGGCCGATGGCGGCGATGTAGAGCGGGATGCGCTCGCGCACGGGGTGGACCGTGAGCTTGATGGGCTTGCCGGGGCCGCCGGGGAGCGGGAGGGTCCAGTGGTCCCCGTCGTGGGTGACGCGCTCGCGGGACATGGCCTTGCGGACGATGTCGACGTATTCGCGGGTGCGGGCGAGCGGCTTGTCGAACTTCACGCCGTACCAGCCCTCGGAGACCTGCGGGCCGGAGACGCCGAGGCCGAGCCGGAAGCGGCCGCCGGAGAGCGAGTCGAGGGTGGCGGCGGTCATCGCGGTCATCGTGGGCGTACGGGCCGGGATCTGGAAGATCGCCGAACCGATGTCGATCCGCTCGGTCTGCGCCGCGACCCAGGACAGGACGGTGGGCGCGTCGGAGCCGTACGCCTCGGCGGCCCAGCAGACCGCGTAGCCGAGGCGGTCCGCCTCGCGGGCGACCTCGAGGTTGTCGGCGTCCATCCCGGCTCCCCAGTAGCCGAGGTTGATCCCGAGCCTCATTCGACTCATGCCGGTCCCCTTACCCATCAGTAACGTCGTTGTTCCGGGGACTGTAGCGCGCCGGCCGGGGGTACGTCATCGGTGAGTTGTCCACAGGCCGCCGCGAGGAGTTGTCCACAGGCGGACACGGGCCGCGCCACGGCCAGTAATCTCAGCGCTCATGGAGCAAAGGCATCTGGGCCGCACGGGCCTGCGGGTATCCCGGATCGGGCTGGGCACGCTCACCTGGGGGCGGGACACCGGCGAGGCCGACGCCGCCGACCAGCTCAAGACGTTCTGGGAGGCGGGCGGCACGCTCGTCGACACCGCGGACGTCTACGCGGACGGCGGCGCCGAGTATCTGCTCGGCCGGCTGATGGAGGATCTGGTTCCGCGCCGCGACCTGGTCATCGCGACCAAGTCCGGCAGCGTCCTCGACGCCGACCGGCGGTTCGACGGCTCGCGGGGCCATCTGCTCGACGCGCTCGACGCCTCCCTGGAGCGGCTCGGCACGGATCACGTCGACCTGTGGCAGCTCCACGCCTTCGATCCGTACACCCCTCTCGAGGAGACCCTGCAGGCGCTCGACATGGCCGTCAGCAGCGGGCGCGCCCGCTATGCCGGCGTCTGCGGCTTCTGCGGCTGGCAGCTCGCCAAGGCGGCCACCTGGCAGCTGGCCGCGCCCGGCGTCCGGACGCGGCTGGCCGGCACGCAGATGGAGTACTCACTGCTCCAGCGGGGCATCGAGCGCGAGGTGCTGCCCGCCGCGCTCGACCTCGGCATCGGGATCCTGCCGTCCTCGCCGCTCGGCCGGGGCGTGCTCACCGGCAAGTACCGCCACGCGACCCCCGCCGACTCCCGGGGCGCCTCCGAGCATCTGGCCCCCTTCGTCGCCCCGTATCTCGACGAGCCCGCGGGGCGCATCGTGGACGCCGTCACCACGGCGGCCGACGGGCTCGCCACGACACCCCTGAAGGTGGCCCTGGCGTGGGTGCGGGACCGGCCGGGCGTGGTCGCCCCGATCATCGGCGCGCGCAACGAGCAGCAGCTCAGAGCGGCATTGTCAGTGGAAGCGCTTACGCTTCCGGACGAGATCTGCCAGGCGCTCGACGACGTGTCGGCCCCTGTGCACCGCTACCCCGATCAGGACTGGAGCACCCTGTGAGCACCGACCCCCGCCCCGCCTCGCCGGACCCCCAGGGGGAGGAGCCCCTGGGGTCCCGTGGCACACCGTCACCCGACGCGGCTCCGGCTGACGCGGGTTCGGTCGACGCGGCTTCGGGGGACGCGGTCGCGGAGGACACCGCTTCGACGGACGCGGCACAGGAAGCGGAGGCGACGGGCGAGGGCGAGGCCGCCACCGCCGAGGCGCCCACCGAGAGTTCCGGCTCTGTCTCCGGCTCCGGCTCCGGCTCCGGCTCCGGTGAGACGCAGGGTGGCCCTGCCGCCGACCCGGGGAAGCGGTCCGCCGTGGCCGAGGCGCTGGCCGCCGCGGTGCGCGCCGTGGAGAGCGGCGAGCGGTCGGCCGCCTCGTATTTCACCGAGCCGAGCCGTCCGGCGCCCGCCGCCCGCAAGCCCGCCGTCCCGGCCGCGGGCGCGTCCGCGGCGGGCCCCGCCGTCGCCCGGACCGCCGTCGCCGCCCCGCGCCGCCCCCTGTCGGACGCCGCACTCGCCGAGGGGCTCGGTGGCGTACGGGAGGTGCTCGCCGCCGGGGGTGCCCCGGAGCAGCTGGCCGCGCAGGCGATCGACGCTCTGGGCGAGCAGGCGGCCGCGGCCCTGCGGGAGGACCCCTGGCAGCTGCTGGCCGTCCAGGGCGTGCGCCCCGAGCAGGCCGACGGCTTCGCACGGGCGCTGCTGGGCGCCGAGTGCGGCCCCGGTGACGAGCGCCGGGCCGTGGCCCTGACCGTCTGGCTGCTGGAGCGCGCCGCGCTCGAAGGGCACACCGTGCTGGAGGCGACGACCCTGCGCGAGGCCCTCTCCCGGCACGCGGTGCCGGATCCGGACGAGGCGCTCCAGAGCGCCATCGCCGAGGGCGCGGTGCTGGTGTTCCAGGAGGCGCTGGAGACCCCGGCGACCGGTGCGCGGGGCGCGGGCGCGGGGACCGCCGAGGACGGCGAGGAGCCGGAGACGCCGGTCCGCGTGCTCCTGGGGCTGGACCGCTGCGCGATGGCGGAGGAGAGCCTCGCCGACGGCCTGACGCGGCTGATCAGCACGTTCGGGCCGCGCTCCGGGCCGGAGGGAGCCGGGGCCGAAGAGGAGCCCGTCCAGGCCGAGGACGAAGGCGGGAGCGAAAGCCTTACGGACGACACCGCGCCCCCTGCCGACCCCGCCGCCGCGGCCCGCCGCTGGGAGGCCCTCGCCGACGCCGCGTCGTCCGCCGACGCCTCGGCCTCCGCCAAGGAGTTGATCCGGGCCGTCGCCGGTGCCGGGCTGGTGACGCACAGCGGCGGGGAAGCCGCTCGTGCCGAGGTCGTCGCGCTGGTCGGCGCTGCGCGCGCCGTCGGGCTGCGGGCCTGGGCGGCCGTGCACGCCGAGAGCGGGAAGCAGCGGGCGCACGGCCCCGATGAGGCCGCGGCGGTGACCGTCGCCGGGCTGCTGTCCGGCCTGGAGGGTCCCGGCCGCGACGCCGACGGCTCGCTCGCCCTCGATGTGCTCGCCGTTCTGGACGCCCCCCAGCTCGACGTCGAGACGGCGGCCGTGCTCGTGGAGTCCCTGGCGGACGGCACCCGGCTGGTGCTGAGCGGCGACCCGGGCGTGCTGTGGTCGGCGGGCCCGGGCCGGGTCTTCGCCGATGTGGTGGCCGCCCAGGCGTGCCCCGCCGTCGTCTCGCGCACCCCGGACCCGGGCCCGATCGGCGAGCTCGTGTCGGGCATCGGCATCGGCGAGTTGAACCAGGTGGCGGCCCCCGGCAAGGAGGTCGTGATCGTCCCGGTCCGGGACCCGGGCGAGGCCGTGCACCGCACGGTGCAGCTCGTCGCGGACTCCGTCCCCCGGGCCATCGGCGTGCCGGCCGAGCAGACCCAGGTCATCACGCCGGGCCACGGCGGCCCCGCGGGTACGCGCGCCCTCAACGCGGCGCTGAAGGAGCGGCTCAACCCCGGGCCCGGCCGGTTCGGCGGCTTCGACCCGGGCGACCGCGTGGCGTACGTCCCGGCCCCCGGCCGCATGCTCCCCGGCACCGTGGTCTCCGCGGACGCGGAGGGGCTGCGCCTGGACTGCGCGGGCACGCCCGTGGTCGTGCCCAAGGAGCTCGTCGGCCAAGCCGTGCGGCACGGCTGGGCCGTCACCGCCCACCAGGCGGTCGGGGCGCGGTGGCCCGCGGCCGTGGTCGTGCTGCCGGGCGACGCCGCCCGGACGCTGACGAGGTCGTGGGTCTACACGGCCTTCGGCAGGGCGGAGCGCCACCTGTCGGTGGTGCAGGGGGTGGACCAGGCGCTGCCCCGCGCCGTGGCCGAGGTCCCCGCGAAGGAGCGGACGACCCGGCTGAAGTCCCTGCTGCGCGCCCAGAACCAGCCCGCCTGACCGGGGGCGTGCGTACGGGGTTCCGGGTGAGCGCCCGGAACCCCGTACGGCACGCGGGGGTGTCCGCGGTTCAGCCCCGGGGCGCGGTCCCCCGGCCCGGTACGCCGCCGCCCTCGTCGTCGAGGGTGTCGTCGTCCAGAGCGTCCTCGTCCAGGGCGTCCTCGTCCAGGGCGTCCTCGTCGTCGAGGCCGTCCTCGTCCGGATCCGCCTCCTCGTCGAAGACGGCGCTGACGTCGAAGCGGCAGATGACCCGCTGGGGGTCCGCCTGGTCGAAGGGGGCGCCCAGCCAGTCCCCCGGTTCCGCCGGGCGGTCGGCCGCGGCGACCCAGAGCGTGGAGTCGCCCTCCTCCAGGCCGAACTCCTTGTGCCGGGAGGCGATCTCATCCGGTTCGTACTCTCCGAAGAGCACACCGAGCGCGGCGTGCACACTGCTGCCGACGATGCCCGCCGTGCTGCCGGGGGTGTCCGCGTCGACGTCGGGGTCCAGGTCGGCGACCCGCTGGGCCTGGGCGAGCAGCCGCGGGGGCTCGACCACCGCGTAGTCCCGGCGGATCAGGACGCTGAGCGCGCTCGGCTCCTCCGGCCCGGCATAGGCCGGCAGGGTGTCGTCGCCGGGGATCTCGAAGGGCGTGACCTCGTCATAGACGTCGTAGAGCAGCTCGTCGTACGCCTCGGCTGTCGCGGCCAGCTCGTTGAACGCGGCGTAGACGGCCGGATCGTCCTCCCCCGACCGGCGTTCGACGGCGTCGAGGTGGCGGTCCAGCGCGGCTTTGACCGCCTCGGCGGCGGCGCGTACCTCGGCAGCGGATGGCTGCGCAGCATCAGACATAGTGCAGACGCTATCCGCACCGGGCCGGTTCCCGCACAATAGATGCGATGCCGGAATACGAATTCTGTGATGTGTATGTGCCGCGGGGTGTCTCCCGAGGGGCGACCACACGCTTGCTGACCGATCACGCCGAGTACGGACACTGGGAGTTGGACCGACTGCGTCTCTATCCCGACGGCAGCCGCAAGGTGCGGCTGCGCCGTCGGATCATCCGCCAACTGCGCGCGACGTGGTGAAGGCACGAACGGAGCGGGCCCCGCTGCTGCGGGGCCCGCTCCGTGCTGAAGGTGCAGTCAGCCCTGTGTGCCCGGATCAGTTCTGCGCGGAGCGCGCGCGGCGGTAGAGCACCGCGCCGCCGAGCAGCAGACCGGCGCTGGCGGCACCGGCCATTCCGAGCTGGCCCGCGCCGGTGTGCGCGAGCTGGGCGGCCTTGGTGACCGGGGCGGCGGCGACGTCGAGGACGCCGGCCTCCTTGCGCACCGACTTCACCGCGGTGGCCGGGGTGTGGTGACCGGCCGGGGTGAGGTGCGCCGGGTGCACGTCGGTCGGCTTGTGGCCGCCCGGGTGCTGGGCCGGACCGTGCTCGTCCGGCTTGTGGTCGCCGGGCGTGTGGTCGCCCGGCGTGTGGTCGGCCGGCGGCTTGTGGTCACCGGGGTGGTGGTCCCCGGGGTGGTGACCGGCCGGCGGCTTGTGGCCGTGGTCGTCGTCGCAGGGGGGCTGGTGCTCCCCCGGCTTGCCCGGCTCGTGCGGCGGCTTGTGCTCCCCGCCGTTGTCCCACCCACGGTGGTCGTGGCCACCGTTGTTGACGCAGTCGTTGCCGGTGGCGGAGTTGCCGACACCGACGACGTTGACGCTGTTGCCGCAGGCGTTGACCGGCACCTCCACGGGCACCTGCGCGGTGTTCCCGGAGATCACGCCGGGCGAACCGACGCTCGTCCCCTGGGCACCCGAGCCGCCGTGGCCGTTGTGCCCGCCCTTGCCGTGGTCGTGGTCACGGTCACCGTGGCCGCTGCCTCCGTGGCCCTGGTGGCCGTGGCCGACCCCGCCGTTGAAGCAGCGGTTGCCCACAGCGGGGTTGAGAGCCCCGATCACGGTCACGGTGTTGCCACAGGCGTTGACCGGGATGTGCACGGGGACCTGCACGGTGTTGCCGGACACGACGCCCGGCGAGTTCACCGCGGCGCCACGGGCGCCGGAGTCCGCGCTGGCGATGCCACCGGTCATGGCGATGACACCGGTGGCAGCCGCCACACTGATCAGGCTCTTTTTGGTCACGTGTCGCATGAGTTCTGTACTGCCTCTCTAGACCTTCTTGCGGGATGCGCACGGGATGAATACCCACGCGCGAAAGTCCAGCGGCCCCGGAGCGCGCGGATATGCGCACTCCGGAGCCGCCTTCATACCCTTACGGGTTGAGGCACAACGTCACTCGTTGACGCACTTGTTGCCAAAGGTGGGGTTCAGCAGCCCGACGACGTTGATCGAGTTGCCGCAGACGTTCAGCGGGACCTCGATGGGGGCCTGGATCACGTTGCCGGAGACGACGCCGGGCGAGTTCACCGCAGCGCCCTGGGCACCCGAGTCGGCAGCGGCCAGACCCGCACCCGCGAGCACGAGACCACCGGTGGCAGCCGCGGCAGCGGCAACCTTCTTGAGCATTGGTTCCTCCTTGTTGGCAATGCGGTCCCAGCCGCGGACCGCACACCTGTAACGACGAGGAGGTAATCGGGCTACGCAACCCTATGATCGTTCACACTTTTCGGTTAACTCAGCACAGATTTGCGAGGTTTCAGCACTCGTCGAGGAATCGGTCGAGCACCCGTGCCCCGAATTTCAGGCCCTCCAGCGGCACTCGCTCGTCCACGCCGTGGAACATTCCCGCGAAGTCCAGCTCCGGCGGCAGTTGGAGCGGGGCGAACCCGAAGCCCCGGATGCCGAGGTCGTCGAACGACTTGGCATCGGTGCCGCCCGAGAGCATGTACGGAACGGCACGCGCGATCGGATCGTGGGCGCGCAGCGCCGTCTGCATGGCGTCGACCAGGGCGCCGTCGAAGCTCGTCTCCAGCGCCTTGTCCGCGTGCACGTCCTCGCGCTTGACCCGCGGCCCCAGGATCCGGTCGAGGTCGGCGAGGAACTCCTCCTCGTAGCCCGGCAGGAAGCGCCCGTCGACATGCGCGGTGGCCTGGCCCGGGATCACGTTGACCTTGTAGCCCGCGCCGAGCATCGTCGGGGCCGCGGTGTTCCGCAGGGTCGTGCCGATCATCTTGGCGATGCCGCCGAGCTTGGCCAGCGTGGTCTCCATGTCCTCCGGGTCGAGCGGGGTGCCGAGCGCGTCGGACAGCTCGTCGAGGAAGGACCGCACGGTCTTGGTCACCCGGACCGGGAACTCGTGCCGCCCCAGCCGCCCGACCGCCTCGCACAGCTCCGTGATCGCGTTGTCGGTGTTGGTCATCGAACCGTGCCCCGCGGTGCCGTCCACGGTGAGCCGCATCCAGTGCATGCCCTTCTGGGCGGTCTCGACGAGATAGAGGCGCAGGTTCTCGTTGACCGTGAAGGAGAAGCCGCCGACCTCGCTGATCGCCTCGGTGACGCCCTCGAAGAGCCCGGGGTGGTTGTCGACCAGGTACCGGGCGCCGTGGGTGCCGCCGGCCTCCTCGTCGGCGAGGAAGGCGACCACGACGTCCCGCGGGGGCTTGCGCCCGGAGCGCATCCGGTCGCGGACGACCGCGAGCGTCATCGCGTCCATGTCCTTCATGTCGACCGCGCCGCGCCCCCACAGGCAGCCGTCCGCGATC
This sequence comes from Streptoverticillium olivoreticuli subsp. olivoreticuli, assembly GCF_003391135.1. Lineage (GTDB taxonomy): Bacteria > Actinomycetota > Actinomycetes > Streptomycetales > Streptomycetaceae > Streptomyces > Streptomyces blastmyceticus. The sequence goes on from NZ_CP031455.1 coordinate 2,759,695, forward strand.
TCGCCCGCGAAGGGGTGGTGGGTCCAGTCCTCGGCGTTGGCCGGCACGACGTCGGTGTGGCCGTGGATGAGCAGGGCGGGCCGCGACGGGTCCTCGCCCTCGATCCGGGCCACGGTCGAGGCCCGCCCCTTGTGGGACTCGAAGATCTGCGGCTCCAGCCCGACCTCGGCGAGCTTCTCCGCTACGTACTCGGCGGCGGCGCGCTCGCCCGGCCCGGAGTGGTCGCCGTAGTTGCTGGTGTCGATCCTGATCAGATCGCGGCACAGGTCGACGACCTCGTCCTCGGCGCTCCTGCCCGGCCCGTCGCCGACCGGCTTCGACTCGCTCACGCTGCCTCCTCTGGTTCGCTGCCGCGTCCCGCCCGCTGCCGGGCGGGACGCGGTGTGGGTCCTCCGCCATCCTCTCTCTCCCGTCTCCGCAGCCCAAGGCCGCAATGCCGCCGACATGTGCCCGTCACGACCGCCGGGCCGTGGGACCGACCGCGTGATCGAGCACTCCAGATCTTTGGTATTGTTTTCCTCGTCGGAAGGGGAACAGCCCGGAAGACAAAACACCTGGTCCGGGTGGCGGAATGGCAGACGCGCTAGCTTGAGGTGCTAGTGCCCTTTATCGGGCGTGGGGGTTCAAGTCCCCCCTCGGACACCAGCAGAGACCCCAGTTCACCTGGGGTTTTTTGCTTTTTCGGGCACTGGCGCGGCCCTGCCGCGACCATCACGTGACCAACGGCCCAGCGATCATGACCTTGCCCCTGCGCGACCCGCGGGACGGGCCGCGGTCCCGCCGTGGGGCAACTTTCCGCCGCGTGAAATGTCGGCCGCCCTTTTCCGGCGCTTCCTTGCGGACCCTTGATCGGCTGCGGTTCGCTTACCGGCAGCACCACCACTGCCCGCCCCCTCACCCGGCCTGACGATGGGCAGTTCCCAGCATGTGCACCAGCCCGATGATGCTTCGTACACGGATGAGGTGAAGATGTCGGAGACGGTCGACGCAATTGGCAGCGCGGACGTTGTCGTCATAGGCAACGGAGTGCTCGGTCTGACAGCCGGCGTGGAAATCGCCCGCTCCCGGCCCGAAGCCCGGGTGGTCGTTCTGGGGAAGGCCTCACGGCGCTATGGGGCAACTCCCGCCGCCGGGGCCATGCTTGGCGCCTTCGGAGAAGTGACCGCCCATCTGCTCGCTTCCGAACACGGCCGGAAGAAGCACGCGCTCGCCGTTCAGGCGCAGCGGCTGTGGCCCGAGTGGATCGAAAGCCTGGAAGCCACCGGCTCCGCCGAGGACGGAAGGATCCGGACCTCGGACGACACGGTGATGCTGCTCAACACCGTGGGGCACGCCGCTCTCGACGACGCCAACTTCGCCGCGGTTCGCACGGCTTTGAAGGAGGCGAACGCGCCGCACGAGGAAATCGCCGTCGAATCGGTCGACTGGATCGATCCGGATCCCAATTCCCGTCCGCTGCGCGCCCTGCACATCGAGGGCGAGGGTTCGGTCGACTCCGGGATTCTGCTCAGCTCGCTGGAGCGTGCCTTCAAGCGGGCGGGGGGCGTGCTCCTGCCGGTGGACGCGGCGGAGCTCCGGGCCGGGAACGGGCGGATCGAGGGTGTGGTCACCGAGGCCGGGGACTTCCTCCCGGCCGGGCAGGTGGTCGTCGCCGCCGGAGCCCGCAGCCATGCGCTGGTCTCCACGCTGCCCTCGCTGGCGCACCGCGTTCCCCGGGTCTACGACGGCGTGGGCGTCTCGGCGCTGATCGACACCTGGGACGGCTCGGCGCCCGCCACGGTGCTGCGCACCACCAACCGGGCCTTCGCCTGCGGGCTGCACCTGGTGCCCCGGGCCGGCGGTTCGGTCTATATCGGCGCCACCAACGCGGTCTGCCTGGAACCGCGTGGTGCGGCCAGCATCGAGGAGGCGGTCTTCCTCTTCAACTGTGCGATCCACCAATTGCACCGGGGGCTGAACGGATCCGGGATACGCAAGATACAAGCGGGCAGCCGGCCTGCGTCGATCGACGGTTTCCCGCTCATCGGCGGCACCTCGGTCGACGGATTGTGGATGCTGTCCGGAACGTACCGCGACGGTCTGCACATGTCCCCGCTCATCGGCCGCCATATCGCCTCGCTGGTGAACGGCGGTACGGGCGTCGGCGAACTGGCGGAATTCCACCCCGAGCGCGAGCCGATCTCGGCATGGAGCCGGGAGGAGATCCTGCGGGACGTCGTGCGCCACACCATGGCGACGGGATACGAGTTCCCCTGGCGGCTGCCGCTGGAATGGCCGCACTTGATGGAGACCTTCCTGGAGGCACCCTTCGCGGAGCTGGCGGACCGGCTGAGCGACACCTATACGCCGCCCGCCGACCTGATGACCGCCATCATGTTCTCCGAGCGCGCGGAGCAGGACGAACTGGTGGCGTACTACGCGAATGTGTACCGGGAATGGCACTGACCGACGCCGCATTCTGAACGGGCCGTGCGACCCAGCCACGTGCGGAGGGTACTTCCCTCCGCACGTGGCTGAGTTCTTTCCTGGGGGGAAACGCAACCATGCCGATGTCCGAAGTGAACGGGCCAGGACCGCGATATGAGCGAAGCGGTTCGGGGGAACCGGTGCTGCTCGTCGGCCGGAGTCTGTGGCAGCCGCACCAGGTGCCCGCGCTGGTCCGTGCCGGGTACGAGGCCATCACCCTCGACGGGCCGGAGCGGGCGGACGAGATCGCCTCGCTGGTGGGCGAGCTGGGCATCGGGCCGTGCCGGCTCGTCGGGTTCTCCGCCGGTGCCCGCCTCGTCCAGGAGGTGCTCGCCCGTCACCCGGAGGTCTGCACCCAGGCCGTGCTGCTGGCCACCCGGGGGCGTCCGGACCCGGTCGGCGACGCGATGCTGGCCGCGGAGCGGGCGTTCCGGGCCTCGGGCGTCGAACTGCCGCCGGAGTACCAGGCGTTCCTGCAGGCCGCGCTGCACCTGGCCCCCGGCACCCGGCAGCAGCCGGAGCTGGTGCTGGACTGGCTGGACCTCTTCGAGGCGGCCGCGCGCTCCGGCAGCGCGCCCCTGGCGCCGGATCCGGGCACCGGGTTCGGCGATCAACTCGCCGCCCTGGCCGGGGTTTCCGTTCCGGTGCTGGTCGTCGGCTTCCAGCACGACACCGTGGTGCGGCCGCAGCTCGGCCGTGAGGTGGCCGCGGCCCTGCCCCGGGGGCGCTATGCGGAGATCGAGGGCTGCGGGCACTACGGCGCTCTGGAGCAACCCGCCGCGCTGAACGGCGCCCTGCTGGAGTTCTTCGGGGAGCCGCAGCGCTGATTGCGCGCCGGAAGGGCGCCCGCGGGCGCGGGCGCCCTTCCGGCGGTCGGGTGCCTCAGATCCGCGCCGCCGCGGACCAGGACGACCACAGCCGGGCATAGGCGCCGTCCAGTGCCAGCAGCTCACGGTGGCTGCCGATCTCGACGATCCGCCCGCCGTCCATCACCGCGATGCGGTCGGCGTCCTGCACGGAGTCGAGCCGGTGCACGATCGAGATCACCGACCGGCCCTCCAGCAGGGCGGCCATGGACCGCTCCACCTGCCGCGAGGCCGTGGTGTCCATCAGCGCCGTGGCCTCGTCCAGCACCAGGGTGTGCGGGTCGGCCAGCAGCAGGCGCGCCAGGGCGAGTTGCTGGGCGACGGCCGGGGAGACGTCGACGTTCCCGGTCGCGATCCCGGTGTCCAGGCCCTCGGGCAGGGCGCGGACCCAGTCCGCCAGTCCCACGGTCTCCAGGGCGGCCCAGAGCTCGTCATCGCTCCAGGAGCCGTCCCGGGGGACGCTTCCGCGAGCGCCCCCGGGGCCGTTGCCGCCGTCCTGCTCGTGCGGCTTCTCCGGCAGGGTCAGATTGCCGCGGACGCTGCCGGCGAACACATGGTTCTCCTGGGTGACCAGGGCGACCTCGCGCCGCAGCGTCTCCACGGACATGGCGGTCACCGCCGCCCCGCCGATCTCCAGCACGCCCGTGGTCGGATGGTGCACTCCGGCCAGCAGCTTGCCGAGCGTGGACTTGCCCGCGCCCGAGGTGCCGACGACGGCGATCCGCTCGCCGGGCGCGATCTCCAGATCGATGCCGTGCAGGACCTCGCGGCCCTCCTCGTAGCCGAAGCGCACATCGCGCAGCCGGATCCGCCGCCCGTCCGGCACGGCACCGTCCTGCGCCCGCTCCACGGGGAGCCGCTCCACGCCCAGGATGCGGCGCAGCGCGGCATTGCCCACCTGCAACTCGTCCGTCCAGGAGAGCAGTTCGACCAGCGGACCGTTCAGGCCCTGGATGTAGAGCATCATCGCGGTGATCTCGGCCAGTCCGGCCCAGCCCTGACGGTAGGCGGCTCCGCCCGCGAGCAGGGTGAGCGCCATGGGGATCATGGTGGACAGGTCCAGGCTGGGGTACCAGACGGTCTGCAGCCAGGTGATGCGGCGGCGGTGGCCCACCACCCGCCCCACGGCGGCCCCGTGCCGGGCCGTCCTGCGCCGGGCCAGGCCCAGCGCCTCGACCGAGGCGGCGCCCCTGACCGTCTCGTGCGTACTGGCCAGCACATCGGCCTCGTCCGCCAGCAGGCGCTCATAGCCGCTGGTGGCCCGCGGGCGGTACCAGCGGGTGGAGAGGACCGCGAACGGCAGGCCGGTGATCAGCACCAGGGAGAGGAGCGGCGAGGTCAGCAGCATCGCCACCACGGTGAGGGCGAGGGTGACGGCCGCCAGCAGGATCCGCGGCATCGCCAGCCGGATCCCCTCGTTGAGCCGGTCGACGTCTGAGGTGGCGCGGCTGAGCAGGTCGCCGGTGCCCACCGATTCCACGGTGCCCAGCGGCAGCCGCATCACCCTCCGTACGAAGCTCTCCCGGGTCTCGGCGAGCACCTTCTCGCCGAGCAGGGTGGTCTGCGCCCGGGCGAACCCGCTGAGGACGGCCTGGGCGGCCAGCACGGCCACGAAGGCCAGGGCGACCAGGTCGACGCGGTGCACGGTGGTGTCCTTCTGCACGGACTCGACCAGGTAGCCCAGCAGCCGGGGGCCGACCAGTTCGGCGACGAGGGCGAGTCCGAAGAGGGCCAGCATGGCGGAGATCCGGCCGGGGTTGCGGCGGACGAACTCCCGCAGCCAGCGCCGTACGTCCTGCTGGCGGGCCAGCGGCAGCCGGTCCGGCTCCGGGGCGCCCGGAGCGGCCGCCGTCCGCACGGCGCCCTCTCCGGTGCTGTCAGTGGTCTGGATCGTCATGGCGCAGGCTGCTCCGCTCCGGGTGTCAGCAGGGCGTCCCCATCGGTGCCCGGGGCGGGGCGGACCACGGCGTCGGCCGCGTTCGCCCACAGCGGGCTGCCGCTGAAGACGACCGTGGTCCGTTCCGCCCGGTAGGCCGCCACCCGCTGGGCGATCAGGGCTTCGGTCGACGCGTCCACCGCGGAGGTGGGGTCGTCGAGGACCAGTACATCGGCATCGGTCAGCAGGGCCCTGGCCAGGACCAGTCGCTGTCGCTGGCCGCCCGACAGCGACCGGCCGCCTTCGACCAGAACACCGTCCAGGCCCTGTGGCAGGGCCTCCAGGACGTCGGTGGCCGCCGCCGCGTGCAGGGCGTCGAGCAACGCGGCGTCGCCGCGGTCGCGTTCGCCGGCGAGTTCCGCCCGCAGCGGGCCGCTGAACAGGATGTCCGAGTGGCCGGAGAGCACCAGCCGCCGTCTGAGCTCCGTGAGGTCGGCCCGGTCCAGCGGCACGTCGCCGACGCGGGGCCGGCCTTCGCGGTCGTCGAAGGGGCCGTAGTGGGTGAGGCGCGCCGCCGTCCGGGAGGCGTGCTCGCCGGAGGCGACCACCGTGGTGAGACACCCGGCCGGGGCGTGGATCCCGCTGCCCTGGTCGGCCAGCGGCAGCGGGCCGTCCGGCAGCGGCAGCGGCTCGGCCGGGGGCACCGGCTCCGGCGTCAGGCTCAGGAACCGGCAGATCCGCCCGGCCGCCACATGGGCCAGGCTGATCGCCTCCACCGCCTCGGTCGCGGTGCTCACCGGAATCACCAGGAACACCGAGGCGCCGTAGAACGCGACCAGTTCGCCGGGGGTGATGTCGCCGGAGAGGACCAGCCGGGCGCCCAGCCAGGCCACGCCGATGGTGACCAGACCGGGGAGGAAGACCCCGGCGGCCCCGATCCACGCCTCCAGGCGTCCCGCCGACTCCCCGGCGCGGCGCACCTGTTGGCTGATGTCCACGAAGCGGTCGGTGAACTTGCGCTCACCGCCGATGCCGCGCAGCACGCGCAGCCCGGAGCAGATGTCCCCGGCCTGTGCCGTCGCCGTACCGAGGCGGTCGCGCTGTTCCTCGTTGCGCCGTTGCAGCGGTCGCAGCAGGGGGCCGATGCCCAGCAGCGCCGCGGGCACCCCGATCAGCACCACCACCCCCAGGACGGGCGAGGTGAGGGTCAGGGCGACGGCGATCACCAGGAAGGAGGCGACGGCGCCGGAGGACCTGCCCACCACCTCGAAGGCGTGGCCGATGTTGGGCACGTCGCCCGCGGCGACGGCCACCACATCGCCGGAGCCGCTCCGGTGGCGCAGCGAGGCGCCGAGCCGCGCGGCCTGGCGCACCAGCACCCGGTGGCCGAAGGAGACCGCGTGCATCTGGCCGCCCATCGCCGCCTGGATCAGCCCCGCTCCCGCGGCGGCCTGCACCACGGCCAGCACGCCGACGACGCCCACCCAGCCCAGCAGCGAGCCGGTGGAGCCGTCGCGGATGCCGTCGTCGATGGCGTATCCGACGACCAGCGGCAGGAGCGCCAGCGGAAGCATCCACAGCGCACCCAGCACCGCGCTCAGCACCAGCGGCCCGGGGCGGACACGGACCAGCCACCACAGAAAGCGCCAGGCGCCGCCGTGATCGGCTTCGGGAACGGCCTCCGGGGACTCGGCGGGCCGGAACATACCGACGGGCAAGGGATTTTCTCCAAGAACTGTCGACAACCATCGAGGAACCATCGAGTCGCGAGGGTCGGAAGAAACCGTACTCGCCGGAATCGGCCGGCGGCCCCGAAGATTCCTCGGGACGGAAACCTTGGCCTTTTCCCGTTCCGGTGATCCGGAAAGTGGCCGATCCTTGCTGGCGGCAACTCCCCCGAAAGGATCCGGTCTTGCGTGTCGTTGTGGAACACGATGTGAAGGTCCCGCTGAAGGACGGCACGGTGCTCCGGGCCGATCTCTACCGGCCGGACTCCCGGAACCGGCTGCCGACCCTCGTCAGACGCACCCCCTACGGGCGCGGCGGCCCCCCGGGCGGAGCCTCGCTCGACGCCTTCCGCCTGGTGGAGGCCGGTTACAACCTGCTGGTCCAGGACATGCGGGGGCGCGGCGGTTCGGCGGGCGGCTTCGAGCCCTTCCGGAACGAGGCGGCGGACGGCGCCGACACCGTCGACTGGGCGGCCGCCCAGCCCCATTGCGACGGAACGGTCGGCATGCTGGGCCGCTCCTACGAAGGCGCCGCCGCCCTGCTGGCGGCCGGTTCGGCACCCCCCGCCCTGGGGGCGATCGCCCCGCATGTGGCCGGTTCGGAGTTCTACGAGGGCTGGAGTTATCAGGGCGGCGCCTTCCAACTCGGTTTCTGCCTGCACTGGACCCTGATGGACCTGATACTTCCGCAGCTTCCCCCGGCGGACCCCGAAAGCCCCGACACGGCCCGGGTGCTCGAGGCGCTCGACGGCATCGAGGACCTCTACCGCACGCCCTGGCGCGCACTCGGTCTGCTGGACCGGCTCGCCCCCTACTACCGGCGCTGGCTGGAACACCCGGTGCCGGACGCGTACTGGGCGCGGGCCGCCCCCAACCGTACGTACCGGTCCATGACGGCGGCCGGACTGCACATCGGCGGCTGGTACGACACCTTCCTGGGCGGAACTCTCGAGAGCTACACGGGAATGCGCGCCCGGGGCGGCTCGGCGGCGGCCCGGGATCTCTCCACGCTGGTGGTCGGGCCCTGGGCGCACGGCGTCACCGGGGGGATCTTCCCGCAGCGCCGCTACGGTATCCGGGCCGACGAACAGTACGCGGATGTGACCGCGATGCACATCGCCCACTTCGACCGCGCGCTCAAGGGAGTCGGCGGCGCCCCGCGCGGGAGGGTGCGGCTCTTCCTGACCGGCGCCGACCGCTGGGAGACCTTCGAGGAGTGGCCGGTGCCGTCCGTCCGGCCCACCGCCCTCCACCTCACCAGTGGCCCCCGGCACGCCAACTCCGCCGCGGGCGACGGCCGGCTGCTCACCACCGGGCCGCGGTCGCCCGGCAGCGACCGCTTCCGCCACGACCCCGGCGATCCGGTGCCCACCACCGGCGGTGCGACCTTGATGACCGGCCAGTCGACGGGCGGTGACTGCGGCCCGCTGGACCAGCGGGAGGTGGAACGGCGCCAGGACGTGCTCTGTTACACCGGCGACGTCCTGCGGGCGGACCTCACGGTGATCGGCGAGGTGACCCTGATCGCCCACCTCTCCTCGACCGGCGCGGACACCGACCTCACGGCCAAGCTGGTGGACGTGGCCCCGAGCGGCCGGGCGGAGATCCTCTGCGACGGCATCGTCCGGGCCCGCTACCGCGAATCGTTCGACCGGCCCCGGCCGCTCACCCCGCACCGGACCGTCGAGCTCACGGTCCGGCTCGGTGCCGTCGGCCATGTGTTCGCCGCCGGACACCGGATCAGGCTGGAGGTGGCGGGGAGCAACTTCCCGCGGTTCGACGTCAATCCGGGAACCGGCGGGCCTTCCACGGCGCTCGCCGAGCAGTACGGCGAGGCTCTGGTCAACACCGTGCACCACGGCGGCCCCCGGCCGTCGCGGCTGCTGCTGCCGGTGCTCGACACCGACTGACCCCGCCGCCCTCGGCGGTCGTGGGTACGGCCCCGGCTCGGGCGAGCCGGGGCCGTACCCATGACGCGGGGCGGTCAGCCCAGGGCCTCGCACCCCGCCGCGCGGACCACCAGCGTGCTGCTCGTCCGCTCCGGCGCGGCGGCCTCCGCCAGTACCGCGCGCAGCGCCCACTCACGGGCCGGGCTGCCGTCGGCCCACAGCACCTCGGCCGAGCACAGCACCCGCCCGGCGGCCCGCTGTTCGCCGTACCACCGCCGGAACTCCGGTGTGGACCACAGCTGGAGCGGAATCCGGCGTTCGCCGCCCGACCGCCGGGCGCCGGACCCCAGCCGGGCCAGCGCCCGGCGGGTGGTCTCCTCGACGGACCCGGCCACCGGGACCTCCAGCTCGTGGGCGAAGTGCAGGAGGTACTCGTTCCGCTCCGCCTCGGCGGGCGAGCCGAGCACCACCCGGCCGGTGCGGTGCCAGGCCCCCCACTTCACATTGGTCACCAGGCCGGGCAGCGAGGGCAGGGCGCGGGGCACATAGAAGAGGACGACATCGCTCATCCGCATCGCGTCCTCCTCCCACCGGATCTGGTCCGGGTAGGAGAGCGGCTCTCCCGCCTCGGGTTCGGGGAGGAAGACCGCCAGCTCCCCGTCGCCGTCCCAGAGCCGGCCGAGGTGGTGCACCGCCTCGGCCCGCCAGGAGGGGACGGCGGGGTCCAGGGGGGTGGGCCCGCAGAGATAGACGGAGGCCGTCCACGACGCGGGCAGCGGCCGGCCCGCCCGGATGACGACGATTTCAGCGGGCATGGCAGGACGCTCCCACGGGTGTCGGATCGCCCTCCGGCAGCGGGGGCATGGAGGACGAGGGCATCGACGACGACGGCGCGGGTGTGGCGGCGGGGGACGAACCACACAGGCGGACGGCGGCCCTCATGACCTCCAGGGCCTCCCGCTTGCGCTGACCGGGCTCCTCCGGGCGCCGCACCAGCAGGCTGACCGCGGCCACACAGACGGTGCCGCGCCGCACCGGGGCGGCGACCAGGTCCCAGCCCGCCAGGGCCGACGGGGTCCGGGCATGCCCCAGGACGCGGATGCGCTCCAGTACGGGGTCGGCGGGGAAGGCCCCGGGCAGGTGCGCCAGCAGGACCAGGCCCGCGGCGTCCGCCCGCAGGGGCGCCCGGAACAGGAGGTACGCCCGGTCGCTGGAGCGCATCACCGTCTCGAAGTCACCGCCCTGTTCCTGGTCGTGGCTCAGGGCGACCCGCAGCGGGGGCCGGAGCATCACCGGTACGTGGAGGAAGGACGCCTGGCCCGCCCGCTTGCGCAACTCGGCGAGCTCGAAGCGCACTCGGGCCAGGGAGAGCGGGAGGTTGGGAAAGGGGCCGTCGGCCGGTGTGGCGAAGCTCTGGGCGAGCCGGTACCGGCCGTACCCGCTCTGCAGGACCGCGCCCTCGCGGACGGCCGACTGCAGGATGCGGTGGGCGGTGGAGCGGGCCAGGCCGGTCAGCCGGGTCAACGTGTCGAGGGAGTGCGCACCCGGGCCGAGCGTGTCCAGTGCCCTGAGTATGCGAAATGCCCGATCGGCAGCGGTTTTCGGGATATCTTCCGGCAATTTAGGTACATCCTTCACACGGTTTTTCCTGGTGCTGAAGAAGGAGCGGCGGGCGTGGGGTGAGGCTCATCCTTGGCACACTCCCCCGGATTTTCAACGAAGGAATCGTTCCAGAAGTCTCAGTTCCGGAACCGGAGTCATGGGGCGGCACCCAGCAGGTGTGCCGCGGCGGTGTTCACCAGGTTCGGGCGATCGGTGCGCCGGCCCAGCAGCGCCACATGGACCCACAGAAAGGCGCCGCGCATCACAATCCGGTCGCGCATTCCCTCGGGCACCCGGCCGCCGTGCTCCCGGTAGGCCCGCAGCAGCGCGTCCAGGACGTCCGGCCCTCCGGCGTAGTACATGTCGACGAAATCCAGGGCCGGATCGCCCAGCTGGGAATTGGTCCAGTCGAGCAGTCCGGAAAGCCGCCCGCCGCCGTCGGGGGTGCGGGTGACCAGGGTGTGCCCCGGGTGCACGTCACCGTGCACGAGCACGGTCTCCGCGGGCCAGGCCGCGTCGTCCGCCAGCCAGCGCCGCCAGCGGCGATAGCGCTCGGCCGGCAGCCCGAACACCTCGTCCGCCTCCCGCAGTTCGCGCTCGGCCCGCTCCCTCGACAGCCGCGCCGACACCTCCGGCACCCCGGTGGCGATGGCGTCGCGGGCCGGCACCGAGTGCAGCGTCACCAGGACGCGGCCCAGCGCACCCAGGTAGTCCGCGGTGCGGGCGAGCGGGTCGATGGCCCACCGGTAGCGCAGCGTCTCGGGATGCTCGGTCCCGGCGGCGGAGCCCGGCAGCCTGGGGTAGACGGTCAACTCCGGTTCGTGCACCCGCCATTCGGGCAGCCGAACGGGCAGCCGGCCGTGCAGCAGCTCCAGCAGGCGGGCCTCCACCGCCGCACGGACCGGCACCTCCGCGCGCCGTGGGGAGCGCAGAATCCACTTCCGGCCGCGACCGTCCGTGCAGTGCACGACCCGGAAATCCCAGCCGGACTCGTCCACGACCGCCGAGCCGGGGACCACCGGGATGCCGTGGCCGATGGCGCGGTCCAACATCTGCGGAACGCTGAGCGGTATCCCGTCCATGACCGCCACACTGCCCGCAACGAAGCCTTCCCTAACCAAGTTTCCGCCCGATGAAAAGTGAACTCGCCTTCGCCCTTTCATGCTTGCGGATCTCCGCACGCCTGGGGTTCGCTTCCCGGCGTACAACCACTGCCCGCTTTTCCGCCAGCAATCGGGGGTAGATTTGTCGCGCGTACTCAACGACGGCGCAGTGAGCACTCCGCAACGGCCACCCGTACTCGAGGAGTGGTACCGGCGGCAGCTGCACCGGGCCGAATTCGATATCAGCTCCAGCGGCGTGCAGCCCTATTCCTTCGCCGAACTGCGGCGCATCGCCGGGATCGAGCAGGAGGACCTGGACCGGGTCGTCATGGACGACAGCACCTCACAGGGCCCACAGGAACTCCGGCAGGCGATCGCCGACCGCTATGCGGGCGGCCGGGCCGACCACGTCATGGTGACCCACGGTTCGAGCGAGGCCATCGCGCTCACCCTCGCCACCGTGCTGGAACCGGGCGACCGGGTGGTGCTGCCCGACTCCGTCTACCACTCGCTCGGACACTTCGTACGGGAGCGGGGCTGCGCGGTACGCACGCTGCCCCTGGGCCCGCTGTCCCAGGGCGCCTTCCCGGAATCCGTGCTCGACGAGGTGATCACCCCCGGGACCAGGGCCGTCGTGGCGAATTTCCCGCACAACCCGACGGGCCGCACGCTCTCCGGAGCGGGCTACGACAGCTTCGTCCGGCGCGTGGCCGAGGTCGGCGCCCTGCTGGTGTGGGACGCCGCCACCGCCGAAATCACCCACGGCACCGAGGTGTTGCCCAATCCGGCCCACAGCTACCCGCGCACCATCGCCTACGGCACGTTCTCCAAGGTGTTCGGCCTGCCCGGCCTGCGCTTCGGCTGGTGCGTCGCGGCTCCCGAGCTGATCGAGGCGACCTTCGCGCTGCGCGACCGCACCACCCTGTTCCTCTCGCCCCTCGTCGAACGCATCGCCCTGCACGCGATGCGCGCCGCACCCCGGCTGATCGGGCCCCGCGCCCAGCAGGCCCGGCGCAACCTGGCCCTGGTCGACGCCTGGGTGGCACGGCACCCGGACAGCGTCGCCTGGCAGCGCCCCCAGGGCGGGGTGTGCGGGCTGCTCCGGCTGCCCGGGGTCGAGGACACCGAAGCCTTCTGCCGGGAACTGCTCGACCGGCACGGCACCCTGCTGGTGCCCGGCACCGCCTTCGACCTCCCGGACGGCGTGCGCCTGGGGTTCGGCGGCGCGGAACGGGAGCTGAGCGAGGGCCTGGCGCGGCTCTCGGATTTCCTCCGCACCCGGGAGAGCCGGCGATGAGCGGCACCGGGGCCGACTTCCTCCACCACTGGGACCGCCACACCGGCCGACAACCCTGCGCGCCGGCCCTGGTGGAGGGCTCGGAGATCTGGACCTACGGCCGGACGGACGCCCGGGCCGAGGCCCTCGCCGCGCGGCTGGCGGCGGCGGGCGCCGGGCCCGGGAGCGTGGTCGGCCTCGCCCTCGACCGGCCCCGCGAGGCCGTACTCGCCATGCTCGCCGTGCTCAAGGCCCAGGCGGCGTTCACCGTCCTGGACCCCGGACTGCCCCCGGAGCCGCGGGCACACCTGGTCCGCGAGATCGACGCCGCCCTCTGGCTGCACAGCGGCCCACGGCCCGCGCACCCGCTGCCCTCCGGCACTCCCCGGCTGGACATCGCCGAGGGGGGCGACAGCGCGCCACCCCGCCGGAACCTCCCCGTCCAGGACTCCCGGCTCGCCTACATCCTCTTCACCTCCGGATCCACCGGTGTCCCCAAGGGCGTCATGATCGAGCGGGGGCCGCTGGGCGGCTTCGCCGAGGCGGTCCGGGACCGGCTGGCACTGGACTCCGCCGACCGCTGGCTGCAGGTCTGCTCGCTCGGCTTCGACGTGGTGATCGAGGAAGTCTTCCCGGTGCTCGCAGCGGGCGGCGCGGTGGTGTGCCGGCCCGACTCCCGGCCCCTGGAACCGGAGGACCTGCACCGGCTGCTGAGCGACAGCGCGTCCACTGTGGTCGAGCTGTCCACCCAGTACTGGCACGAGTACGCCCGCTGGCTGCGCGCGGCCGGGCGGACCACCCCGGCGAGCCTGCGGACGGTGCTCGTCGGCGGCGAGCGGATGGACCCGGCCGCCTACCGCGACTGGCAGCAACGGCACCCGGCGGCCGCCCTGGTCCATGTGTACGGGCTGACCGAGACCACGGTGACCTCCACCATGTACACCGGGCGGCTGCCCGAGGACGCCGACGAGGTGCCCATCGGCTCGCCACTGGCCAACGCCCTGGTCACGGTGCGCCGCGACGGACGGCCGGTGCCCCTCGGCGAGGTGGGCGAGATCCACATCGCGGGCCCCTCGCTCGCCCGGGGATTCCTCCACGACGAGCGGCAGACCGCGCTGCGGTTCCGCTCCGACCCGGCCGCGCCCGGGGCGCGGATGTATCCGACCGGCGACCTCGGGCGCCGACTGCCCGACGGCGACCTGGTGTTCCTGGGCCGGAAGGACGCACAGCTCAAGGTCCGCGGGCACCGGCTGGAGGCCGCCGCCGTGGAGCGCGCGCTGGAGAGCGGCGACGCGGTGGCCCAGGCCGCCGTGCTGCTGGACCCGGCGGACGACAGCTCGCTGGTGGCCGCGCTGGTCCCGGCGGACCGGACGCTGCGGCCCCCGGCCGGGACCGCGCGGCGGCTCACCGCCGCACAGCGCCTGCGGGCGGTGCGCCCGGTCGCCGCGGCCCTGCACGACTGGGCCGTGCCCACCCGCCTGTACTGGGTCGCGGAACTCCCCAAGAACCCGCACGGAAAGATCGACACGGCGGCGCTGGCCGCACTCGCAGGGCCTGCGGCCGACGCGGCCCCAGACCCGGCCGCCGAGGCGGGCGACGTCCCGCTGAGAGCCGTGCTCCACCGCTTCCGGACCGTCCTCCAGGCGCCCTCGCTGGGGCCGGACGACGACTTCTTCGCGCACGGCGGCCAGTCGATCCTCGCCATGCGCCTGGTCAGCGAGCTGCGCTCGGAGCTCCCGGCGGCAGGCGGCCTGCGGGTCTCGGCACTCTTCGACTGCCGCACCCCCCGACGTCTGACCGAACGCATCACCGGTCACTGAACCACCTCCATCCCCTCACGAATCAGGAACCGGAACCGTGGAAACCGTCACCGAATACGTCCTCGAACTCACCGAGGAGGAGGCCCGGAGCTCCGTCGAACTCACCGTCGAGCTCTCCCGGCGCTACGTCTCGCCCGAAGACCCCCAGCTCCTGTTCGACCTCCCGCTGCTGGCGGCCCGGCTGCCCGAACGCACCCGGAGGTTCCTGCGCGACTTCGCGCTGGGCGACCGGCACGGCCACTGCGTGCTGCGCGGGCACCACATCGACTCCGCACGCATCGGCCCCACGCCCGACCACTGGCGCGGCCGCTCCCGCCCCGCCCCGGAGTTCCCCGAGGAAATACTCCTGCTGCTCTACGGCGCCGTCATCGGCGAACCGTTCGGCTGGGCCACCCAGCAGGACGGCCGGCTCGTCCACGACGTCTTCCCCATCGAGGGCCACGACGGCGAGCAGCTCGGCACCGGCAGCGCCGAGCTGCTCACCTGGCACATCGAGGACGCCTTCCACCCCTACCGGGGCGACTATCTGATGCTGTCCGCCCTGCGCAACCCGGACCGGGTGGCCACCACCATCGGCGAGCTCGACCCGGACGCCCTGTCGCCGGAGCACCTCGAGGCCCTCTTCGAGCCGCGCTACTACATCGCCCCGGACGAGTCCCACCTGCCCAAGAACAACTCGGCAGGCGACGACACCGCGGCAGGCGAGCGCTTCGCCAGCATCGAACGGCTCATCGACAACCGCGAGCGGGTGGCGGTGCTGTACGGCTCGCGCACCGCGCCGTACGTCCGGCTCGACCCCTACTTCATGGAGATCCCGGAGGACCCGGAGGCCGGTGCCGCGCTCCAGGCCATCACCGAGGTGCTGGACCGGGGAATGAGCGAGGTCGCCCTCCTCCAGGGCGACGTCCTGTGCGTCAACAACCACCTCGCGGTGCACGGCCGGCTGCCGTTCAAGGCGCGCTACGACGGCACCGACCGCTGGCTCAAACGGGTCAACATCACCAGCGACCTGCGCAAGTCCCGTGAGATGCGGGCGTCGGCCGACTCCCGGCTGATCGGCTAGCACCGCCATGCCGTCGAACGCCGCCCCGGCGCGCCTGGCCATCACCACGCTGGACCGGGCCCCCGGGCTCCGGGACTCCGTGGACGAGCTGATCACCGCAAACATGCCCGTCTTCATGTCCTGGGAGTCCCCGGGGAACTGGCGCTGGCACCACCTCTACGAACGGTTCGCGGCGCACCAGCTGTGCGTGACCGACGAGCGGGGCGCCCTGGTCGCGGCGGCCAACGGCCTGCCGGTGCGGTGGGACGGCACCGTGGGCGGCCTGCCCGGCGGCGCCGACGACGTCCTGGTGCGGGCCACCGACGGCGACCTGGCCGAACGGGCCACCGCCTTGTGCCTGTTGTCGGTGTCGGTGGCCCCCGAACACCGCCGCACCCGGCTGCCGCAACTGCTGCTGGAGCGGGCCCGTACGGACGCCGCCCAGGCGGGATGGCGCGGACTGGTCGTCCCGGTGCGGCCCACCGGCAAGACCCGCTACCCGGTGATCCCGATGAGCCGGTACGCGCGGTGGCGGACCCCCGGCGGCGAGCCCTTCGACCCCTGGCTGCGCACCCACGCGCGGCTGGGCGCCGAGCAACTCGGCCTCGCCGAGCGGTCCTTGGTGATCCGGCAGCCGGTGCGGCGCTGGGAGCAGGCCCTGGACCTGCCGATGCCCGGTCCCGGGCAGTACGCGGTGCCCGGCGCCCTCACCACGGTCCGTGCCGACGCGGACGGCACGGCCACCTACGCCGAGCCCAACGTCTGGATGTTCCACCGGGCCTGACACCGGGCCCGGCACCGGACTCGACATCCCCCTTTCCGAACGGAGTGCTCATGTCTTCACTACGCCTGGCCGTCATCGGCTGTGGCGCCGCGGCGCGGGCCTGTCACCTGCCCGCCCTGCCCCGGGTCCCGGGGGCCCGGCTCACCGCGCTGATCGACTCCGACGCCGCCCACGCCGAGAGCGCCCTCGCGGCCTACCGCGAGTTCGGCGGCGAGGGCTCCCCCGAACTGGCCACCACCTGGCAGGAGGCGCTCGGCTCGTTCGACGCCGCGGTGGTCGCGGTGCCGCACACCGCGCACGCCCCACTCGCCGTGGAACTGCTGGAGAACGGCAAGCACGTCCTGATGGAAAAGCCCATGACCACCACCCCGGAGGACGCCGACCGGCTGCTCAAGACGGCCGCCGACCACCCGGAGACGCTCCTGGCCATGGCCCACCCGCGCCGTCTGTTCCCCGCCTACGCCTGGGTGCGGCGGCTGATCCGCAGCGGGGCGCTGGGGACCGTGGAACGCATCCACTGGACCGAGGGCCACCCCTACAGCTGGGAGCCGCTCACCTGGTCCATGTTCGACCGCAGGCTCGCCCACGGCGGAGTGCTCACCGACACCGGATCGCACGTCTTCGACACCCTCTTCTGGTGGCTGGGCGAGGAGACGACCCTGCTGGACCACCAGGACAACTCGCTGGGCGGAGTGGACAGCGACACCCGCACCTGGCTCCGCTTCGGATCGGTCGACGTGATCGTGGAGTTGAGCCGGCTGCGCCCGCTGGGCACCGCCTGCGTCATCACCGGCAGCGAGGCCGAGGTGAGCATCGGCACCGACTTCCCGGCCGGCGAATGCGCCCTGGTCACCAAGAACGGCAAGGTCCTGCACCGCGGCGACGTGGCCGCCATCGCCCCGGCCCAGGACGAGTGGGAGGCCCTGTTCGTGGAGCAGCTGGCCAACTTCGCCACGGCCTGCGGCAAGCGGGGCGTGGAGCCGTACTCCACGGCCGAGGACGGCAAGCGGGTGGTCGACCTGATCGACGCCTGCTACCGCGGACCGGCCCGACGGGCCATGCCCCAGCCCTGGACCACCGACCGCACGAGGAGTGGCGCGTGAACGCCGAGAAGGACGTCGAGAAGGACGTCGAGAAGAACAAGGACGAGCTGAGCGGGGTCCGGATCGCGGTCACCGGGGCCGGCGGCTTCATCGGCGGTCGCGTCGTCGAACGGCTCGCCCTGGGCACCCGGGCGGAGGTCCGGCCCTTGGTGCGCGGCTTCGGCCGTGCCTCGCGGCTCTCCGCCCTGCCCCAGGACCGGCTGGCCTTCCGGATCGCGGAACTCGGCCGTACCGACGCGCTGCGGGCTGCGTTCGAGGACTGCGAGGTGGTGGTGCACTGCGCCTTCGGCAGCGAGGGCACGGTGGAGGAGCGGTGGGCGGCCACCGTGGACGGCACCGCGAACGTCCTCGCCGCGGCCCGGGCCGCCGGGGTGCGCCGGGTCGTCCACCTCAGCACGGTCGACGTGTACGCCCCCGCCGAGGGGGACTTCGACGAGACCGCCGCCGCCCGCCCGGCCGACCCCGCCGATCGCGAGTACGAGCAGCAGAAACTGGCGGCCGAGGAACTGGTGCTGCGGGCGGGCGACGGCGGTCCCGACGTCGTGGTGCTCCAGCCGGGAGTGGTGTACGGGCCGTGGGGCGGGCAGTGGACCACCGCCCAGCTCCGGCGGCCCGCCGCCGACTACGCGGTGCTCCCCTCGGGCGGGGACGGCGGAGTGTGCAACGCCGTGTACGTGGACGATGTGGCGGACGCGGTGCTCGCCGCCTGCCATCGCCCCGGCGCCGCGGGCCGGCGCATCCTGCTGGCGGGCCGGGAGCGCATCACCTGGGGCCGGTTCTTCGACTGCTTCCGCGCCATCCGGGCCCTGGACCCGGCAGCGGCCGACGCCGCGGCGGCGGACGTCCCGGACTGGGAGGCCGAGCTGTACCGCTCGGGCGCGCGCATCGCCTCGGACCGCGCCGCCCGGCTGCTGGGCACCCGGTGCGCCACCACGCTCCGCGAGGGCATGGACCTGACCGACGCCTGGGCCCAGTGGGCCGGGCTGGGGGCCAAGAGGCTCACCGCGGCGGGGGCCGGCGGATGACCCGGGTACTGGTCGTCGCCCCGCACCCGGACGACGACGTCATCGGCTGCGGCGCCTCGATGGCCAAGCACACCGAGGAGGGCGCCCGGGTGACCGTGGCCATCGTCATCGGCCGGGAGCGCAGCCTCTACGACACCGAACGCACCGACGAGGACTTCACCGACGAGATCCGCACATCCTGCGCCGCGCTGGGGGTGCACCGCTGGGTGCTGCTGGACGAGCCCTCGCGGGACTTCCGGCTCACCCGCAAGGTGCACCTGGACCTGGTCCGTCTGATCCGCGAGGAGCGGCCCGACGTCCTCTACGTACCGCACCGCCGGGACGGGGACGTGGAGCACCGCATGGTGCACCAACTGGCGATCGAGGCGCTGTGGATGGCCACCTCCGCGTTCTTCGGCGAGTGCGGCGAGCCCGCTCCCGCGCCCCGGCTGGTGCTCGGCTACGAGGTCTGGTCCCCACTGCCGGAGTTCCAGTACGCCGAGGACGTCACCGGGTTCGTCGACCGCAAGGTCGAGGCGATGCGCGCCTACCGGTCCCAGCTGCGGCACGCCGCCTGGGACCAGGCGGTGCGGGCGCTGGCCGAGTACCGGGGCGCGGTCGCCACCGGCACCTCGCACGCGGAGGTCTTCGAGGTGCTCAGCCTGGGGAGCCGGGGAGCCTCATGAGCGAACGGCTGCTGGTGTGCGGCATCGGCGCCGGGATGGACAGGTCGCTGGCCGCGCTCAAGGACCTGGGCCTGGACCTGGCGGTGATCACCGACCGCCGCACCGAGCGGGTCGGCCGGGCCACCGGCACGGTGCTGGTCGCCGACCCGGGCGACCAGCGGTCGGTGGACCGCGCCGTCACCGCGGCCGGGCTGAGGGGTGTGGACGGCGTCCTCTCGCTCGGGTACGACAACCCCCCGGTGATCTCCCGGCTCGCCCGCCGCTTCGGCTGCCCGGGCGTCCCGGAAGAGGTCGCCCTGGACTGCACCCTCAAGGACCGCAGGCTCGCCGTCCTGGGCCGCGCGGGCCTGCACCTGCCCCGGCACCGGGCCGCCGACGACCTGGCGGGCGCGCTGGCCGCCCTGGCGGAGACCGGGCTGCCCGCGGTGGTCAAGCCGCGCGACCTCACCGGTTCCGCGGGGGTGTACAAGCTGGACTCGCCGCGGACCGCGCCGGACCGCATCCGCGAGGCACTGCGGCTGAGCGTCTCCGGCCGGGTCGTGGTGGAGGAGTTCCTGGCGGGCACCGAGCACACCGTCGCCGGACTGGTGACCGCGGGCACCTTCCACGTCACCGGGTTCGCCGACCGCGAGTACGGGCGCAAGGAGGAGTTCGCCCCGTACTTCTTCGAGGGCGGCGACACCATGCCCACCGCGCTGAGCACCGAACAGGCCGACGAGGTGGTGGCCGTGGTGCGGGCGGGCGTACGGGCGCTCGGCCTGGACGAGGCCGTGGTCAACACCGACATCCTGCGCACCCGGGACGGCCGGGTGGTCCTGCTGGAGCTCACCTGCCGGCTGACCGGGGCGCGGATCGCCACCGAGATCATGCCGCTGGGAGGCGGCATCGACCCGCTGCCCCACGCGGTACGCCTGGCCCTGGGCCGGCCCGTCGACCTGGCGGAGCCGGCGCCGCGTCCCGGCCGGGCCGTGGTGCAGCGCTATCTGCCCTGCACCGGCGGCACCGTCGAATGGGTCGGCGACCTCCGCGAGGCCGCCGCCCCGCCGGAGGTCCACGACGTGTTCTGGGGACGGGAACTGCGGCCGGGCATGACCCTGCCGCCCTACACCGGAGGCTCGGATCCGCTGGCAGGCGTGATCGCCACCGGGGACGACACCGCACAGGCCGCGGCCACCGCCCAAGAGGTGCTGGCGGGGCTGCCGCTGAAGCTCTCCGCCGACACCCTCGACCCACCGCACACCACCTGAAAGGGGTCCGATGACGATCGCCTACGCCCAATGGGCCGACACCTATGAGCTGTTCGAGGGAGAGACCGCACAGGACACCTGGCGGCAGGGGATCGCCGCCGATCTGGCCAAGCTGGCCGGAGGACCGGCCACCGTGCTGGACCTCGGCGCGGGCACCGGCGTGGGAGCCCGGGTGCTCACCGAGCTGCTGCCCGCACTCCAGGTGACCTCCCTGGACCGGTCCCCGGAGATGCTCGACCGGGGCAAGGTGCCCAAGGAACGCCAACTGGTCGGTGACATGGCCGACTTCCGGACCGACTCGGTCTACGACTTCGTCGTCTCCGGCTTCGACGCGCTCAACTACCTGCCCCCGCAGGCCCTGGCGAGCTGCCTGTCCTGCGTCGCCGACGCCCTGCGGCCCGGCGGACACCTGATCTTCGACTACTCCTCCCGCAAGGTGCTGTCCTCGGACTGGCGGGCGCTCGCGTACGAGCAGGAGAAGGACGGATACCGGCTGCACCGCAGGCACCACTACGAGGCGGCGTTCGACCGCAGCCGCACCGTGCTCACCCTGCGCCGCGACGGGCAGACGCTCTGGCGCGAGACCCATGTCCAGTACGTGATGGATCCGTTCACGCTCGAGGAGATCGCGCGCGGGCACGGGCTCCAGACCCTCTCGGTGCGCAACATCGACAGCGACACCTACTCCCCGCAGCACACCACGCACGTCTACGTCCTGCGCAAGGACTGAACCACCCCACCGACGGACCCGCCCAGGCACATCAGGGAGAACGATGAAGGACCCCGAGGCAGCGCTCAAGGAGGGCATCGCCCGCACCAGCGTCGTCATCGCGCTCAAGGACGACGTACGGATAGTCGACTGCATCGCGTCGGTGGACGAGGAGGTGGAGATCGTCCTGGCGCTCAACGGCGCCTCCGACGAAATCCGGCGCGTCATCGCCGAGCACCCGCGCCGGCTGGTGGTCACCGAGATCCCCGACGCGGGCAACCTCGGCGCCGCCTACAACGCGGGGGCCGAGGCGGCCTCCGGCCAGTACCTGCTCTATATGGACTCCGACTGCGTCTTCGCCCCCGGCGTCATCCGGATGATGGTCCGGGCCGTGCTGGACCACCCCGTGGTCAAGGGCCAGGTGGTCTACGGGGAGTCGGACCGGCTGCTGAGCCGGCTCACCGCCCGGGTGCGGGAGTTCGACGAGGGCGACTACGTCAGCGCCCTGTCGCCGCCGCTCGTCTACGACCGCCGGGTCGCGGACTGCATCGGGGGCTACCACTACGATCCGCTGGTCCACTGGTGCGAGGACCGGGAGTTCGACTTCCGCCTCCAGCTGGCGGAGATCCCGGTGGTGCACCTGCCGGACGCCGTGATCCACCACGACGCCCAGCACGGCCTGCAGAACCTGCGCAGCTACTGGCGCTACGGCATCGGAGAGGGCATCGGGCAGCAGCTCGGCATCTTCACCACGCCCGCGATCCCGGTGGCGTGGCGGGTCTACGACTCGGCGCGGACGCTGGTCGGCTGCGCCCGGGACAAAGGGCCGCTCGCGGCGGCCCTCTACGCCCTGATGCAGTCCGCCTTCCACACCGGAACCGTCTACCACTTGCTGCGCGACCCGTTCCAGGTCCGCGGCCGGCTGCCCGCCCACGCCCGGCGCACCCGCATGCTGCGGTCGGTGCCCGAGCACTGCCCGAAGCTCACCGCGGAGCAGCGGGAGAAGCTGCGGCAGGCCCACCGGGAGCGGGGGCGGGTCATCGAACCGGTCAAGGACCTGTCGGTCTTCCGCGTCCCCGCCCCCGAACCGTCCCTGGTTCAGCGGCAGTAGACCGGGTAACCGCACTCGCTGCCGCCGAAACCGAGCTTGAACCGGTTGATCAGCCGGGTCTTCTCGCTGGTCCCGTCGGTGTCGATGCCGCTGAGGTCGAGATAGCGCTTGCCGTGCTCGGCCGCCCACTTCATCGTCCGGAAGTGCACGAAGTTCAGTGCGGCCTGCGCACGGAACTCGGGATTGGTGGCCACATAACGGGCCTCCACCGACGTCCCGTTGACCAGGCACACCGAGCCCGCGGCCACTTCCGGTCCGGAAACGGCCGAGAAGAGGCGTACCCGCGGGAGCTCCAGCAGCTCCCGCAGGTATTCCTCCGAGGCGAAGTCGGGGGAATCCGCGGTACGCATCGCGTCGGCGTAGAAGGGGTGGAAACGGCCCAGCAGGCCGGGATCCTCGATGAAGGCGAACCCGGACCGCAGGGCCCGCCGGACCCGGCTCCGGGTGCTGGGGCGCATCCTGGCCAGCAGCTCCTCATCGCTCCCGCGGGCGTCGACGAGCAGCGTGCCGAACCTCCCGGCCGCCCGGAACCCGGCGGCGGCCAGCACGTCGGGCATCTCCCACCCGGGCTGGAGCACCAGCGTGACCCCGGTCAGGGAGGCGCAGTCGGCGAGCAGCCGGCGCAGCGCCCCGGCATCGGGAACCCCGCTGGGCCCCTTCCACATGAACCACCCGTCCTCGGCTTTCTCCAGCAGCATCGCGGCATCGCCCGCCGCGAAGCGGCGCACGTCGACCCCCTGGCGGCGCAGAAAACGCATCCGCTCGCCGTCCTGATGGAAGTCCCGGTAATCGTGGAAATCCTCGACCGTAATTCCAGCACGGTTCTCGACCCGCACCACTGCACCTCCGAAAATCGACCGGACCAGCACGGAATCAGGGCAGGCGGCACGGAACACCTCGTCATGGAATACCTATTGACGGGAGGCCGGTGCCCGACTCAGAGTGTGGGAACAAAGTCCCGGAAGGAAAAGAGCGCGAAACCCTCGGCGGGATTTTAATTCCCGTTTCCGAGGCGCTTTCCCCAGTGTTGGCGTGAGGGGCGGCGAATGTCAACGGCTGCACCCACGGATATCGTTCTCAGGAGATATTCATGCGAATTCTCGGTGTGAATGGGTGGCCGGGCGCGAGCCACGACGCCTCGGCCTGCCTGCTGGTCGACGGCGAGGTGGTGGCCTTCGCGGAGGAGGAGCGGTTCACCCGCGACAAGCACTCCTACGGCCAGGCCCCGCACCACGCGGTCGCCTACTGCCTGGCCGAGGCGGGGCTGGGCATCGAAGACATCGACTTCGTGGCGCACGGCTGGGAGATGCCCGAGCTGCTCGCCCGGCGCGGCCTGGAGTGGTTCCCCACCACCTCGGAGGCGCTGGAGTTCCTCCTCCCGCGCAGCCTGTTCCCCAGGCGCCGGGACCCCCGGCTGCTGTTCGTCGAGCACCACATGGCCCACGCCGCCAGCGCCTACCACTTCTCGGGGCACGACAGCGGCGCGGTGCTGATCCTCGACGGGCAGGGGGAGACCGAGAGCGCCACCCTGGCGCTGGGCAGCGGGGGCAACCTCAAGGTGCTGCGCTCGGTGTCGCCGGGCTGGTCGCTGGGGTACTTCTACGCCGCGGTGTGCGAGTACGCGGGCCTGGGTGCCGACGCCGCGGGCAAGCTGATGGGGCTGGCCCCCTACGGAACCGTCCAGGACACCACCTTCGGCGGCGCGCTGCGCGTCCACGAGGACGGCTACAGCGTGGACGCGGTGCCCGAGGACCTGCTCTCGCACGGCCGCACCGACGAGGAGGACGACACCATCCGGCTGTGGATGAGCCGGCTGGAGAAGGTCCTGCGCACCCCGCCCAACGGCGTCTCACGCCGCTACGATCCGCTGCTCGGCCGCTATGTCCGCCGCACCGACCGGGATCCGTTCGACTACCGGGACCTGGCGGCCACCGCGCAGGAGGCGCTGGAGCAGTGCGTCCTGGCCATGGTGCACGGCCTGCTGCGCGACACCGGCGAGTCGACGCTGCTGGTGGCAGGCGGGGTGGGCTTCAACGCCACGCTCAACGGCAAGCTGATGCGGCTGCCGCAGGTCGGGGAGCTGTTCGTGCAGCCGCTCGCCGGTGACCAGGGGGTGAGCCTGGGCGCGGCCGGGTGGGTGGCCGCCCAGGCCGGGGAACGCATCCGGCCCATGCGCGGCACGGTCGCCTGGGGCCCCCAGTGGGACGCCCGGGCCATCCGGCAGGTGCTCGACCGGGCGGGCACGCCCTACACCGAGCCCGACGACATCGCGGCGCACACCGCGCGGCTGCTGGCGCGGGGGGAGATCGTGGGCTGGCACCAGGGGCGGGGCGAGGGCGGCCCGCGGGCCCTGGGACACCGCAGCATCCTGGCGGCGCCGTCCCCGGCCACGCAGCAGGACCGGATCAACCTGACCATCAAGAACCGTGAGCGGTGGCGCCCGTTCGCACCGAGCCTGCGGGAGGAGTCCGGCGCCGAACTGCTCGACCTGGACCGCCCGTTGCCCTACATGATCGTCACCACGCCGGTTCCCGAGCGCAGCCGCGCCCTGATGGCCGCCGCCACCCATGTGGACGGCACCACGCGTCCGCAGACGGTTTCGGCCGAGGCCGATCCGCTGTACCACCGGCTGCTGGGGCAGGTGGCGGAGCACACCGGACACGCCGTGGTGCTCAACACATCGTTCAACGGCAACGCCGAGCCCGTCGTCAGCTCGCCGGGGGACGCCCTGGCGACCTTTGCCAGGGCCCCCCTCGACGCGCTCGCGCTCGGCCCGTTCCTCGTCC
The DNA here is from genome assembly GCF_003391135.1 of Streptoverticillium olivoreticuli subsp. olivoreticuli. Taxonomy (GTDB): domain Bacteria; phylum Actinomycetota; class Actinomycetes; order Streptomycetales; family Streptomycetaceae; genus Streptomyces; species Streptomyces blastmyceticus. The sequence continues at coordinate 2,784,792 of NZ_CP031455.1, forward strand.
ACAGGTGATCCCTGGACGCCGTGCCGTCCGGGCCGCGGTCAGCGGCCCGACAGGCAGTTGCCCACCCGGCCGGGGTTCCCCCCGGGGACCGCCCCGGCCGGGGCGGCGTCCGCGGACACCGGCCCGGACGTCATCAGGGTCACGAAGCGCAGGCCCCTGGCGTCCATCAGGTTGGCGGCCAGCATGGTGAACTCGACCCGGCCGCGCCAGGGGTGGTCGATGGCCCGGGTGTCGCCGTCCGGGTGGGTGTGGCTCAGGAGGGCCGCGTCGTTCCACAGCCCGGCGACCACCGGGTCGGCCAGCAGCCCGTGCAGCAGCGCCCTGAGCTCCCGGGAGTCGGGGGACTCGGCGATCGCGGCCCGCAGCTCGCCCAGCATGGGAATGGCCCACCCTTCCTTCCAGGCCACCGGTCTGGGCAGGTGGGGCGCGCGGTTCAGCAGCACCCGGCGCAGGATGTTGCGGTCGTCGAGCCCCGCCACACCACCCCGGGCGTCCCCGTAGAAGAGGTCCAGATAGTCGGCGTTGGCGGCCACCAGGCGCCAGGAGCGGGTGTAGATGCAGGACGGCTGGGGCTGGCTCTGCACCAGGGTGTCCCAGTCCGGGTGCGGAGGGGCGTCGGAGAAGTCGTCGGGCGGGGGGAGCCGGCCGGTGGCGTAGACGAACAGGGCCTGCCGCTCATGGCAGTTCATCCGCAGCGCCCGGGCCACACCCTCCAGGAATTCCCTGGTGGGGTGGTCCATGCGCCCGGACTCCAAAGTGGCGTACCACCGGGTCGAGCAGCCCAGGAGCGCGGCCGTGCTCTCCTGGGAGATGCCCGGTCTGCGCCGGGCCGGACCGCGGGACGCGCGGTCGTCCGGGCCGAGCCGGGCGCGGCACTGTCTCAGGAGTTCACGAAGATGGTTCTTGGCCCCCTGCCCGCCGGGGTGCTCTGGAGACAAGGACCCCCCTCTCTGCATCGCAGAATCATCAAGATTTGGAAAAATCGGCGTCAAGGATGACGGATTCCCAAGTGACACGGGGTTGAAAACGTGACTCCGGAAAACGGCGGGGATTTTGGCAAGGATGAGCCTCATGTTTGCCTCTGGGGCACTGTCCCCGCGGGCTTCCTCTCCACGGGTGTTGAGCGGTGCGGCCGTGCGTAACGGCCGTGCGTATCATCTGGCTGATGACCTCGAAACGCGCCCGCCGCGCCGCCCAGGAAACCGCTCCCTGCCGGATCACCGTGTGCCGCGGCTGCTGCTGCGGCGATCCGCGGAAGGTGCCCGGCGTCGACCACGCGGGGCAGACGGCCCGGCTGCGGGCGGCGGTCGGGGACGCGGCGCAGGTGCGGGCGTCGGAGTGCCTCGACGTGTGCGACCAGGCGAATGTGATGGTCGTTCAGCCGTCGGCGGCGGGCCGGGCGGCCGGGGGCAGGCCGGTGTGGCTGGGGCTGGTCAACGACGACGACGCGCTGGCGGACATCGCGGCGTGGGTGCGGTCCGGCGGACCGGGGGTGGCCGATCCGCCGGGGGTGTTGGACCTGTACGAGTTCACCGCGTCGCGGCGGGTGGGCAAGGCGCTGGAGGGCTAGCGGAGGGCCGCGGAGAAGATGCCCCGCCGCGTTCAGCCGGCCTCGGAAGCCGCCGCCTTCTCCAGTTGGAACGCCTCGTTGCCGAGGCCGATGGCGGCGTGGACGGCGGGGCGCACGTATTTGAGGACGACGCCGAAGCAGATGCCGGCGACGACCGCCGCGCCGATGATGCCCGGCAGGATCCAGCGCAGGGGCGAGCCGGGGTCGGCGCCCAGGAGGACGTCGAAGTCCTTGACGGCGTAGCAGCCGATGACGAGCAGGGCGAGGCCCGCGAGCCCGGAGGCGATGAGCCGGGGGGCCTGGGCGCGGGCCGCGCCGCGGCGCACGAAGAAGGCGATGACGGCGGCGGACGCGGCGGCCATGAGCACGATGACGCCGAGGGCGCCGACGTTGCCGGTCCAGGTGAAGAGGCGCTGTATGGGGGCGGTCGGGTCGCCGTTGGGTCGGCCGTCGGTGACCGCGAAGAGCACGACGGCGACGACCGAGACGGCGCTCTGGAGCAGTGAGCCGTGGGCGGGCGCGCCGCTGCCCTTGGTCGTACGGCCCATGGCGGCGGGCAGCAGGCCCTCGCGGCCCATGGCGAAGGCGTAGCGGGCGACGACGTTGTGGAAGCTGAGCATGGCGGCGAACATGCCGGTCACGTAGAAGACGTGCATGACGTCGGCGACGGCGCCGCCGAGCCGGTCCTCGGTGAGGGCGAAGAGGAGGTTCGGGCCCTGCTCCCGGGCGAGGCCGACGACGCTGCCGGGTCCGGCGGCGACGCTGAGCGCCCAGGAGCTGACGGCGAAGAAGAGGGCGACGAAGCCGACGGCGAGGAAGGTCACGCGGGCGACGACGACCTGGGGCCTGCTGGTCTCCTCGGCGTAGACGGCGGCCTGTTCGAAGCCGACGAAGGCGGCGATGGTGAAGCACAGGGCGGTGCCGAGGCCGCCGCCGCCGAGGGTCGTGGGGTCGAAGGCGTGGAAGGAGACTCCTTCCTTGCCGGGGCTGGCGATGCCCGCGAGGTCGAAGACGACGACCATGACGCACTCGACGAGCAGGAGGGCGCCGAGGACCTTGGCGTTGAGGTCTATCTTCAGCCAGCCGAGGACGCCGACGGCGAGGACGGCGGCGAGGGCCGGCACCCACCAGGCGACGCTGATGCCCAGGTGCTTGTCGAGGAGGCCGGCGAGCTCGAAGCCGAAGATGCCGTAGATGCCGAACTGGAGGGCGCTGTAGGCGACCAGGGCGACGACGGAGGCGGCGGCTCCGGCGGTGCCGCCGAGGCCGCGGGCGATATAGGCGTAGAAGGCGCCGGCGTTGTGGACGTGGCGGCTCATCTCGGCGTAGCCGAAGCTGAAGAGGGTGAGCACCACGCCGAGGATGACGAAGAGCAGGGGCTGGCCGACGATGCCCATCGTGCCGTACGTGGTGGGCATGACGCCCGCCGTCACCATCAGGGGCGCGCTGGCGGCGACCACGGACAGCAGGAGGCCGGCCAGTCCTATCCGGTCGGCGCGCAGCCGTCTCTCCTGGCCCTTGAATGTGCTGATCTCGCTCGTCGTGCCCGTCGGCATGGCGGGGTCGTCCTTCCCATGGGGGTGAGCGGGGGCGTGCGCGGCGGGGTTCAGGCCGATCCGAGCGCGGCCCGGCGGGCGGCCCGGAACGCCTTGCGCGCGTCCTGGTCGGGATAGGACCAGGGGGCGTGGGTGGCGTGCGGGCCGATGCGGGTGAGGAGGGCGGCCGCCTCGGCCGGGCGGCCCTCGTGGAGCTTGGCGTGGGCGAGGTAGTTGAGGTCGACCTTGCGGCGGGGGTGGGCCGTGCCGTCGTCGACGTCCCATTCGAGCCACCAGTCGAAGGCGGCCTTCATGACCTGGCGGGCCCGGCGGGTGGCCCAGTGCCCGGAGCGTGCGGGGTCACCGGGTTCGACGCCGGCGCGGGCGAGTACGCGGTAGCGCTCGGCGTGCGCGACGACGGGGAGCACGGCCAGGGGCGAGTCGGCGGGGGCCTGTTCCGCGGCCCAGGAGGCGAAGTCGTAGACCTCGTGGAGGGGGTCGTCGCGGTCGCCCCTCTGGTGTTCGGCGAGGCAGGCGGCCATGAGGTGGTGGGCGTGGTGGTGGTCCCGGTGGCGGGCGCGCACCTGGTCGAAGGCGCGGACGCGCTCGTCGTCGGTGCCGGTGCGGCGGGCGAGGATGAGGATGCCGAGCCAGGGGGTGGGGTCGGCGGGGGCCATCCTCGCCGCGGTGAGGCAGGCGGCGCGGGCCACCTCGGGGATCTCCTGGCCCCGGACGGCCCGGCAGACGGTGGCGCAGGCGAGGAGCGCGGCGGCGTCGGGGCTGTCGGGCTCGGCGAGCTGCCACTCCCGGGCCCAGGCGCTGCTGGCGGCGCCCTCGGCGAGGACGACGAGGCGGTGGCCGCGGCGGTCCCAGTCGTCGCCGGTCTCGGCGAGGAGCCTGCGGGCCTCGGTCCAGCGGCCGCGGGCGAGGGCGTCGCGCACGGCGGCGAGTTCGGTGTCGTCCAGGGCGGGGTCGAAAGCCGGTCCGTCCTTGTTCCGGGGGCGGCCCAAGGGTGGGGGCGTCATCGGCGGGCTTCCTCCACGGGCGTGCGTCCCCTCCCGGCGCCCGCGCGAGGCGTCCGCGAACCGACCACTTCGGTCACGCACAGCAAAGCGGTAGTCACGGCTCCGAGTCAAGGGCGATCTTGGAACTGACACCACCTCAACTGGCACCCCGTCAGATCGGGTTGCGGTCGGGCGGCTCGCCCGGATCAGGGTACGCCCGCGGCCGCCCGGACGTACGGTGGAGGCGTGACCGGAAGGGCATTTTTCGTACATGCGTTCTATACGCCATTAGGGGGAACGCGGGAGGGAATGCGCGGCCGAAAGGCGGGTACTCGGCCGTCACACCGCCCACGGGGCGGCTATCGTTTTTCTGTCAAGTCCCCTACGACCCAGTGGTCTTGAGGTGCGCGACGTGATGGTCTTCGCCTTCGCCGTGAGTGCCGCCTGCTGCCTGGGGGTCGGCTTCGTCTACCAGCAGAGCGCGGCGCAGCGGGCCCCGATGAGCGATTTCCTCTCCATCCGGCTGCTGCTCGACCTGGTCCGGATGCCGCAGTGGCTGGTCGGCATCGCACTGATGATCGCCGGAATGGTGCTCGGCGCGATCGCGCTGGGGCGGGGCGAGGTCTCCCTGGTGGAGCCGCTGCTGGCGACGAACCTGCTGTTCGCCATGGCCCTGTCGCGCTGGCGCACCCGGCAGCCGCTGGGCGCCACGGGCTGGTGCGGGCTGTGGCTGCTGGCCGGCGGGGTGACGGCCTTCATCGTCGCGGGCCGCCCGCACGGCGGCGACTCGGTCACCGACCCGCTGCGGCACTGGCTGATCATCGGCCTGATGGTGGGCTCGGCGCTGCTGCTCGCGACGGTCTCCAAGCGGCTGCGGATGAGCGTGGAGGCGGCGCTGCTCGCGGTGGCGGCCGGCCTGCTCTACGGCGTGCAGGACGCCCTCACCCGGGTCAGCGGGCAGCGCCTCGCGCACGACGGCTGGACCTCGCTGCTGGTGAGCTGGCAGCCGTACGGGGTGCTCGTGCTCGGCGTCACGGCGCTGGTCCTGGTGCAGAGCGCCTTCGAGACGGCGCCGCTGCGGCTGTCGCTGCCCGCCCTGACCGCGGCCCAGCCGCTGGCCGGTATCGCCTGCGGCGTGGGCTTCCTGGGCGACCGGCTGCGGACGACGCCGGGGGCGCTGGCCTGGCAGGCGGCGGGCCTGGTCGCGATCGTGGTCGGCATCGTGCTGATCGGACGGCATCCGGCGATGCCGTCCGGATCCGCGGAGCCGGACCGGGTGCGGGACCTCCAGCCCCACTGATCCGCTGCGCTTTGCCGACGGGTTTGTCTCCGGGTGCGGGTCCGTTGCCGCCTGCGGCGGGGGCGCCCTTCGGGCACGTCCTCAAACGCCGGACGGGCTGGATATGGCTGATGTGAGTGCGCATTCCAACCCGTCGCAGCCGCTGGTTGGATGGGCGCATGACCGATCTGCAGCCGCAGCCCGCGGACGAAGTGCTGGACATCGTGGACGAGCAGGACCGGGTGGTGGGCCGGGCGCCGCGCGGTGAGGCGTACGCGCGGGGGCTGCGGCACCGCTGCGTCTTCGTGCGGGCCCGGGACGCGCGGGGCCGGATCTTCGTCCACCGCCGCACCGCGCAGAAGCTCGTCTTCCCCTCGCGCTACGACATGTTCGTGGGCGGCGTCGTCGGGGCGGGCGAGTCCTACGACGAGGCGGCCCTGCGCGAGGCGGAGGAGGAGCTGGGCGTCAGCGGCCTGCCCGCCCCGACCCCGCTCTTCCGCTTCCTCTACGAGGCGCCGGGGCAGTCGTGGTGGTCGGCGGTGTACGAGGTCCGCTGCGCCGCGGCGGCCGTCTCGCCCCAGGTGGCCGAGGTGGCGTGGCACGCGTTTCTCTCCGAGGAGGAGCTGGAGGCTCGGCTTCCGGAGTGGGACTGGGTGCCGGACGGTTTGGCGGCGTATCGGTTGCTGCGCGAGGGTTTTTGACCGGGAGTGCCTCGGCGCCGCTGCGCCTGCGGCGGGCTTGTTCCCCAGCCCCGCCCCTTCCCGGCTGTGTCGATTTGCGGCTCCGCCGCGTGGGGGCTCCGCCCCGGACCCCGAACCGCGCTTCGCGCGGTGTCCTCAAACGCCGGACGGGCTGGAAATCCAGCCCGTCCGGCGTTTGAGGGCCGCCGTGCTACGGGACCGTCACCACGATCTTGCCCCGCGTGTGCCCCTCCGCGTTCAGCCGCTGCGCGGCGGCCGTCTTCTCCAGGGGGAACACCTCAGCCACCTCGACCGTGAGCGCGCCGCTCTCCGCCAGTTCCGTCAGGGCCGTGAGGTCGGCCGTGTCGGGGCGGACGAAGACGTAGCGGCCGCCGAGGCCGAGTACGGACGGGTCGGCGATGGAGGCGAGGCGGCCGCCCTCGACGAGGAGGCCCGGGGAGACGGTGAGCGCCTCGCCGCCCGCCAGGTCGAGCACGGCGTCGACGCCGGACGGGGCCAGGGCCCGTACGCGGTCGGCCAGCCCCTCTCCGTAGACGACCGGCTCCGCGCCGAGGCCGCGCAGGTAGTCGTGGTTGCGCTCGCTCGCGGTGCCGATGACCCGCGCGCCCAGGTGCTTCGCGATCTGGACGGCCATGGAGCCGACGCCCCCGGCCGCCGCGTGGATCAGCACGGTCTGCCCCTGTCCGACCCGGAGCGCCTTGACCAGCGACTGGTAGGCGGTCAGACCCGCGAGCGGGAGCCCCGCGGCCTGCTCGAAGGTCAGGTTGGCGGGCTTGCGGGCGAGGGTCCGTACGGGTGCGGCGACGTACTCCGCGAAGGTGCCGCGGGAGAGGAAGTCCTCGCGGACGTAGCCGATGACCTCGTCGCCGACGGCGAACTCCTGGACGTCGGCGCCGGGCTGCACCACCACGCCGGACACGTCCCACCCGGGGACGACCGGGAAGACGGCGTCCAGGGCCCCGTCGAGGTAGCCGGCCTGCGCCTTCCAGTCGACGGGGTTGACGGCCGCGGCCTTGACCTTGACCAGGACGGAGTCGGGGCCGACCTTGGGGTCGGGCAGCTCGCCGTACTCCAGGACCTCGGGTCCGCCGTAGCCGCGGTAGCTGATGGCCTTCATGGTGGTGCTCCTTGTGGGGGTGGGAGGCGGGTCAGGCGGTGGCGCGCGCGGTCTCAGCGTCCTTCGCGGGGGCGTGGCCCGCCACTTCGGAGCGCAGGGTGTGGATCTTGCGCAGCCCCAGCCCGGCGACGAGGGCGACCAGCAGGAGCGCCACGCCCGCGATGACGAAGGTCAGCGTGAACTGGCTCTCGGCGGGCAGCCTGGGGGCGCCCGGCGGCAGGTGCTCGATGCTCTTGGAGGCCAGCACCGTGGTGATCATCGCGCTGCCGATGGCGCTGCCGGTGGAGCGGGAGATGGAGTTGATGCCGTTGGCTATGCCGGTCTGGTGGTGCGGCACGCTGGAGACGATCACGGCGGGCATCGCGGCGTAGCCGAAGCTGATGGCCGCGCCGACGAGGATGCCGGCGGCGATGACCGAGAACGCGTGGTCGTGGTCGAGGGTGATCCACGCGAAGCCCGCGGTGCCGAAGAGCGAGGCGAGCAGCAGGACCAGGCGCGGGCCCTTGTGGCGGACGAGCTGGCCGCCGACGGGGGCGGCGAGCAGCGACACGATGGTGCTGGGCAGCAGGAATTCGACGGAGGCGCGCAGGACGCTGGCGTCGAAGCCGTAGCCCGCGATCTTCGACGGCATCTGCACGAGGTAGGAGACGCCGATGAAGAGGGCGAAGGAGCCGAAGCCGACGAGCAGGCCGGAGAGGTTGGCGAAGAGCACCGGGCGGTGGGCGAACATCTTCATGTCGACCAGCGGCTCGCTCACCTTGCGCTCGACGAGCGTCCACACCGCGGCCATCACGACGGCGCCGACGAAGCAGCCGATCGTACGGGCGGAGGACCAGCCCCACTCGTGGCCCTGGGTGATGGGCAGCAGGAGCAGGACGAGGGTGGCGGCGAGGCTGAGCGCGCCGAGGACGTCGGTGCGGCCGCCGGTGGTCTGCCGGGTGGCGGGCACGAGGAACACGACGGCGATCAGGGCGAGCGCGGCGAGGCCGGTGGCCAGCCAGAAGGCGCTGCGGTAGTCGGGGTTGTCGCCGGAGGTGAGCAGGCCGGTGGCGACGAGCGCGAGGCCGCTGCCGAAGGCGAGGGTGCCGCTGACCATGGCCATGGCGCCGGGCAGCTTGGCGGGGCGCACCTCCTCGCGCAGCACGGAGAGCGCGAGCGGGAAGATCGCGGTGGCGGCGCCCTGGAGCACCCGGCCGACGATCAGCCACAGCAGGGAGTGGGTGACGGCGGCGAGCACGGAGCCCGCGACCATCACGATCAGCACGCCGACGAGGGTCTTCTTCTTGCCGTGCTGGTCGCCGAAGCGGCCGAGCAGCGGGGTGAAGACGGCGGCGGAGAGCAGGGTGGCGGTCGTCACCCAGCTGACGTTGGCCGAGGTCGTGCCGAGGTCCTTCTGGATGAGGCCGAGGATCGGCACGACCAGGGTCTGCATCATCGAGACGACCATGGCGGCGAGGCTCAGGGCGAAGACGATGACCGTCTCGTTGCGTCTTCCGCCCTCGGTGGCGGGGGCTGGGGAGCTCATGCGGGGAATCCTCCGGATTGCTTCACGACATTGCTTCACGACGTTGATGCTTGAGATCGTCAAGCAACTGGGAAAGGCTAGGCCCAGATACTTCAGGTAGTCAAGTTAATGTTTCATTACCTCAAGCTCTTGAGTAGACTCGAGGCATGACCGCCACCTCCCCACAGCCCCCGACGAAGGCCCAGCTCCTGGAGCTGGTGGCGGCGCTCGGCACCGCCCAGTGGCAGGACTTCGCCGCCGCCGCGGCCCGCCAGGGCCTCACCTCCGTGCAGGCCAAGCTCCTCGCCCAGCTCAAGGGCCCGGTCCCGATGCGCGGCCTGGCCACCCTGCTGGTCTGCGACGCCTCCAACGTCACCGGCATCGTGGACCGCCTCGAAGCGCGCGGGCTCGTCCGCCGCGAGCCCGACCCGGCCGACCGGCGGGTGAAGAACGTGGTGGCCACCGACGAGGGCCACGAGACCATCCGCCGCGTGCGGGCCGAGATGCAGGCCACCCACACCGCCCTCGACGCCCTGGACGAGGAGGAGCGCACCACGCTCTACGGACTCCTGGAGCGGCTCCGGCCGGGCATGGAGCGGCGCGGCTGAACCGCACCCTTGATCACCTCGCGCCCGTATTCTGACGGGCAGTCCGATCCGCGCACCCCGCGCGGACGGCGAGGGGAGGCCCTTCGATGTCCACCAACACCACCGCGTCGCCCACCGGCACCGAAGCGACGGAGCCGTACACCGTCGGGCTCGCCCCAGGCGTCCGCGCGTTCGTCCAGCCCGACGGCGGCTGGTGCCTCAACAACGCCGGGATCATCGGCTCCGGCGGCCGTACGGCGCTGATCGACACGGCGGCGACCGAGCGCCGCGCCCGGCTGCTGCGCGAGATGGCCACGGCGCACGGCGCGGCGCCGCCCACGACCGTCGTCAACACCCACCACCACGGCGACCACACCTACGGCAACTGCGTCTTCCCCGAGGCCACGATCATCGGGCACACCGGCTGCCGCGAGGAGACCCTCGCCGTGGGCTTCCAGCTGCACGGCCAGTGGCCCCGGGTCGACTACGGCGACATCGCCATCACCCCCGCCTTCGTCACCTACGCCGACTCGCTCACCCTGCACGTCGGTGACATCGAGGCGCGGCTGATCCACCCGGGCCCGGCGCACACCATCGGCGACACGATCGTCCACCTGCCCGAGCAGGGCATCGTCTTCACCGGCGACCTCGTCTTCAACGGCGGCACCCCCTTCATCCCGATGGGCTCCCTCGCCGGGTCGCTGCGCGCCCTGGAGGTGCTGCGGGGCCTGGACGCCGAGAGAGTCGTGCCGGGGCACGGCCCGGTCACCGACCCGGGCGTCTACGACGTCCTCGAACGCTACTTCCGCTGGCTCCAGGACCTCGCCGCGACCGAGCACGCCGCCGGCCGCACGCCCCTGGAGGCCGCCCGCCGAGCGGACCTCGGCGAGTTCGCGCAGCTGCACGAGAGCGAGCGGCTGGTGGGCAACCTGCACCGCGCGTACGCCGAGCTCGACGGCCTGCCACTGGGGGCCCAGCTGGACCTGCCCCTGGTGCTCGGGGACATGAGGACGATGAACGGCGGACAGCCCCTCGTCTGCCACGCCTGACCCGTACCCCGGTGGCGGTTTGTCGCCAGGGGGTCTGGACGGCATACCGACCGGTCGGCATGATGATCCCGGACCGGTGCCGCGCCCGCCGCGGCCCCGGCCCCCACGCGTCCGCGGGCCCAATTCCCCATGGAGGAGCACTCGATGAGCAAGGGCAATCCCCCAGGACTCGACCTGGACCGGCTGCGGGGACACCTGGAGCGCGAGCTGCCGGGGCTGGTGCGCGGGCCGCTGAGCGCCGAGCTGATCGAGGGGGGCCGCTCCAACCTCACCTATGCCGTCACCGACGGCACCGGCCGCTGGGTGGTGCGCCGGCCACCGCTCGGGCACGTGCTGGCCACCGCGCACGACATGCGGCGCGAGCACCGGGTGATCAGCGCGCTGCACCCGACGGCCGTGCCGGTGCCGCGGGCGCTGCTGCTGTGCGAGGACGAGAGCGTCGTGGGAGCGCCGTTCTACGTCATGGAGTTCGCGACCGGCACGCCGTACCGCACGGCCGGGCAGCTCAGCGCGCTCGGCCCGGAGCGGACCCGCCGGGTCGTGCTGGGCCTCGCCGACACCCTCGTGCAGCTGCACGCCGTGGACCCGGCCTCGGTCGGCCTCGGCGACTTCGGGCGGCCGGACGGCTTCCTGGAGCGGCAGTTGCGGCGCTGGGGCAAGCAGCTCGACGCCTCCCGCAGCCGCGAGCTGCCGGGCATCGACGAGCTCCACGCGGCGCTGGCCAAGGCGCTGCCCGCATCGCCCGCGCCCACCGTGGTGCACGGCGACTACCGTCTCGACAACGTCCTCGTCGGCGCGGACGACACCGTCGGGGCGGTCCTCGACTGGGAGATGTCCACCCTCGGCGATCCGCTGACCGACCTCGGCCTGCTGGTGATGTACAGCGAGCAGCGGCCCGTGCCCGGCTCGCCCATCGCCACCACCCGCGACGCCCCCGGCCACCCGGAGCCTGCCGAGCTGGTCGAGCGGTACGCGGCGGGGTCGGGCCGCGACGTCTCGGCGCTGCCCTGGTACACCGCCTTCGCCTATTTCAAGCTCGCCGTGATCCTCGAAGGCATCCACTACCGCTACACCCTCGGGCAGACCGTCGGGGCGGGCTTCGACCGCATCGGGCAGCTCGTACCGCTCTTCATCGACAACGGACTCACCACCCTTCAGGAGGGCTGAGCACCATGGACTTCGCATTCGACGCCCGTACGGAAGAGCTGCGCGGCGAGCTGCTGGCCTTCATGGACGAGCACGTCCACCCCGCGGAGGCGACCGCCGAGGAGCAGCGGGCCGCGCTCGCCTCCCCCTGGGACACTCCCCCGGTCGTCGAGGAACTGAAGGCGGAGGCCCGGCGGCGGGGGCTGTGGAATCTGTTCCTTCCTGACGCGGAGTACGGGGCGGGGCTGACCAACCTCCAGTACGCGCCGCTCGCCGAGATCACCGGCCGCAGCCCGCACCTCGCGCCCACCGCCCTCAACTGCGCCGCCCCCGACACGGGAAACATGGAGCTGCTCGCCCAGTTCGGCACCGAGGAGCAGAAGAAGCGGTGGCTGGAGCCGCTGCTCGCGGGCGAGATCCGGTCGGCGTTCGCGATGACCGAGCCGGAGGTCGCCTCCTCGGACGCGACGAACATCGAGACGCGGATCGAGCGGGACGGCGACGAGTACGTCATCACCGGCCGCAAGTGGTACATCTCCGGGGCCATGCACCCCGGTTGCGAGATCTTCATCGTCATGGGGAAGACGGACCCGGAGGGCGCGGACCCGCGCCGCCAGCAGTCGATGGTCCTCGTCCCCCGGGGCGCGCCCGGCCTGGAGATCCGCCGCGCGATGCGGGTCTACGGCTTCGAGGACCATGCCCACGGCGGCCACGCCGAGATCGTCCTCGACGGTGTGCGCGTCCCCGCGGCGAACCTCGTCGGCGAGGAGGGCGGCGGCTTCGCCATCGCCCAGGCGCGCCTGGGCCCCGGCCGGATCCACCACTGCATGCGGCTGATCGGCATGGCCGAGCGCGCGATCGAGCTGATGTGCCGACGGGCGGTCTCCCGTACGGCCTTCGGCGAGCCGCTCGCCCGGCAGGGCGTCGTCCAGGAGTGGATCGCGGACTCCCGGGTCGCCGTGGAGCAGCTGCGGCTGCTGGTGCTCAAGACGGCGTGGCTGATGGACACGGTCGGCAACCGCGGCGCGCACACGGAGATCCAGGCCATCAAGATCGCGACACCGCGGACGGTGGTGGGCATCATCGACCGGGCGATCCAGCTGCACGGGGCGGGGGGCGTGAGCCAGGACTTCCCGCTGGCGGAGCTGTGGGCCGCGGCGCGGACGCTGCGCCTGGCGGACGGGCCGGACGAGGTCCATCAGCGGTCGCTGGCGCGGCGGGAGTTGAAGCGGTACGTCTGAGCTCCTCGGCCGCCGGACGGGCCGGGCCCGCCCGGCGGCCGAGGCGACAGCGTCAGTGCGCGCTGAACCTCACGCTGGAGAACGTCGCGTCGGCCCGCTTGCCGCGGGTGAGGCGGTGCGAGGTCCCGTCGCACTTCTTGCCGGCGTAGACGGTGGCCGGGCCCGCCGTCCCGTTGTACGGGCTGCGGGCCTCCTGACTCATCGTCAGGCACTTGCCGTCCGGCGGGTTATCGACGAAGAAGGGCTTGCCCTTGGGGCCCACCCAGGAGAACTGGCCCTCCGAGGCGACGGCCGGGCCCGTGGGCACGGTCAGGGCGAGGGCGAGCCCCGCGAGGGCGACGACGACAGGACGGAAAAGGCGCATCCCTGATCCTTTTTCTCGACAGCGGACGAATGGGCCGAAAGCCCTTCATCCGCTCAACGACGTCCGGCGCCGCACGACACGCTTCAGGGGCGCAGGGCGCGCAGCAGCAGGTCCGCCAGGTGGTCCGCGACCTGGGCCGCGCTCAGGGCGCCGTCCGGGCGGTACCAGTTCGCCAAGTGGTGGACGGAGCCGAAGTGGTAGTCGACCACGAGGTCCGCGGGGGTGCCCGCGCTGAAGACGCCCGCGCGCTGGCCCTCCTCGACCAGGGCGCGGAAGCGCTCGTGGTAGCGGCGCCGTTCGGCCCGTACCTGCTTGTGCTTCTCCGCGCCCAGGTGGTGCATCGAGCGGAAGAAGATCTTCGTGTCGTCGAGGTTCTCGATGGTGGTGACCACGACGTCCGCGGCGGCGTCGCGCAGCCTGCGCTCCACGGGCGCGTCCGCGCACGCGAAGGCGTCCAGCCGCTCCTGCTGGAGGCGCAGCACCCGGCCGTAGACCTCGTGCAGCAGGTCGTCCTTGGAGCCGAAGTAGTGGTAGAGGGCGCCCTTGGTGACGCCCGCCGCCTCGACGATCTCCTGGACGGACGTGCGGTCGTAGCCCTGGTCCGCGAAGAGCCGGGTGGCGGCGGCCAGCAGCCGCTGCGGCACGGGTCTCGCGCCGCCGTCCGTCGTCCCGGCCGTCACCGTCCTGGTCATGCGCCGCCACCTGTCTTCCCTTGTCGTGCCCGGTCCGCGGCCTCGTCGCGCAGCTCCCGGCGGAGGATCTTGCCACTGGTCGTCTTCGGCAGGTCCGCGAGGATCCGCACCTCGCGCGGGGCCTTGTACGCGGCGAGCCGCTCCCGGCAGTGCGCGATCAGTTCGGCCGCCGGTGGCGCGGTGCCGGGGCGGAGGCTGACGTACGCCATGACGCTCTCGCCGCGGTAGTCGTCCGGCACCCCGACGACGGCCGCCTCCCGGACGGCGGGGTGGGTGTAGAGGACGTCCTCGACCTCGCGGGGCCAGACCTTGAACCCGGCGGCGTTGATCATGTCCTTCTTGCGGTCGACCACGTACAGCCAGCCGTCGGGGTCCATGAAACCGATGTCACCGGTGCGCAGTTCCCCGCCGGGGAGGGCGCCCGCGGTGGCGTCGGGGCGCCGCCAGTAGCCGGGGACGACCTGGGGGCCGCTGACCACGATCTCGCCGTGGCCGCCGAAGGGCACCTCCGCGCCGCGCTCGTCCACGATGCGCACGAGCGTCCCGGGGCCGGGCACGCCGACGGCGAGGGTGCCGGAGGCGGGGTCGACCGGGGCCTCGGTGCCGGGCGGGACGGAGGCGGTGGTGGCGGTCGTCTCGGTGAGGCCGTAGCCGTTGTGGAGGTAGTGGCCGAAGGCGGTGCGGAACCGTTCCACCAGGGCGGGCGGCAGCGGCGCGCCGCCGGAGGAGACCAGGCGGAAGGACGCGAAGTGGTCGCGGCCGGCGCCCGGTTGTGCCATGAGGGCCATGAAGGCGGTGGCGGGGCCGATGGTGTAGGCGGGGCGGTGTTCCAGGAACGCGTCGAGCACCACCCCGGCCTCGAAGCGGTGCGCGAGCGCGAGCGTGCCCGCGTTGACCAGGCAGGAGCCGAGCTCGGCGACCATGCCGGTGATGTGGAAGAGCGGGGCGAGCGCGAAGTAGGTGGATCCGTCGGGCAGTCCGGAGCCGATGCGTGCCCGCTCGGCGTTGTGGGCGATGTTGCCGTGGGTGTTGACGGCGCCCTTGGGGGCGCCGGTGGTGCCCGAGGTGTAGCTGATGAGGGCGGGGTCCTGGGGGCCGAGGCCGGGGTCGGCGGGCGGGCGGGCCCCGGAGCGCGCGACGGTCAGCAGGTCCTCGGCGCCGTCGGGTGGCGGCACGCGCTCGCCGCGCAGCACCCGGGCGTCGTCGCGCGTCTGGAGGCCGAACGGGCAGGCGGTGAGCGCGATGCGGACGGCCGAGCCGGCCGCCGCGTCCCGCAGGAAGGCCGCCCAGGCCCGGTCCTCGCAGATCAGCGCGGTGGCCCCCGAGTCGTCGAGGATGTGCCGGACCTCGCCCGCCTTGAACATGGGGTTCATGGGGACGACGGTGCCGCCGGCCTTCCACACGGCGAGGACGGCGAGCACGAAGTGCGGGGTGTTCTGGAGCATGACCGCGGCCCGGTCGCCCCGCCGGAAGCCGGAGGCCACGAGGGCGCCCGCGAGCGCGCCGGACAGCTCGTCGGTCCGCCGGTAGGTCAGCCGCCCGTCGAAGTAGGCGAGCGCGCACCGGTCCGGGGCGCGCCGCACGGTGGCGCGGAAGGCGTGCAGGACGGTGGGCGGCGGGGTGCCGGGGACCCGCTGGGCGGGGCTGAGGCGCGCGAGCCAGGGGGTGTCCCGGTAGGAGGGGGCCATGGCTTACATCCGGCCCTGGCCGGGCACCTCTTCGAGCCTGCGCTGGAGGTGGTTCATGCCGCGCAGCCAGCGGTCGGGGTCGGTGGCGCGGGCCGCGTAGTAGTCGGCGACCTCCGGGTGCGGGAGGATCAGGAAGCGGTTCGCGGCCATGCCCTCGAAGAGGGCGTCCGCGACCTGCGCGGGCTCGATCGCGGTGGGCACGAGCACCAGCTCACCGGCCGCGCCGGTGCCGCGCAGCATGTCCGTGCGCACGCCCTGCGGACAGATGGCGTGGACGTCGATCCCGCAGTGGCGGTAGGTGAGGGAGAGCCATTCGGCGAAGGCGAAGGCGGCGTGCTTGGAGACGCTGTACGGCGCCGAGCCGAGCATGGTGAGCAGCCCGGCGGCGGAGACGGTGGCGACGAACCGGCCGCTGCCGCGGTCCAGCCACTCGGGGAGCAGCTCACGGGCCGCCCGCACGTGCGCCATGACGTTGACGTCCCAGGCGGCTTCCCACAGGTCCTCCTCCGCCTCGGGTCCGCCCGCGGGGGCGACGCCCGCGTTGGCGCAGTAGATGTCGACCCGGCCGCCGAGCGCCTCGCGGGCGGCCGGGACCACGGTGGAGGCGTCGCCGGGGACGGCGGTCGCGCCGATCTCCTCGGCCACCGCCCGGGCCTTGTCGACGTCGAGGTCGTTGACCACGACGCGGGCACCCTCGGCGGCGAACCTGCGGGCGAGCGCGGCGCCGATGCCGCCGCCCGCTCCGGTGACCACAACTCCCGCGTCCCGCACTGTGCCCACGCTGACGTCTCCCTCGCTCGGCTGCACGGGCAGACTAACCAGTCGGTATGTGAGGGCGGAAGGGGGCGTCGGGTGCGGGGGTGGGGCTGGCCCCACCCGGGAAGGGGGGCGCACCGGATGGTGGCGGGTGCGCCCCGGAACGGAGGGTGACCGGGAGAGTTCCGATCGATCTCCTGGAGTGTTCCCCATGGTTTCCGCACGGCTTTCCCGCCGGTCCGCGCTCGCCCTCCCGCTGCTGGCCGCGCTGGGCACGCTCGCGGCGGAGCGGCCGGCCGCGGCGCGGCCCGTTCCCGCCGACCCGGTGTCCGCACTGACCCGCGCCGCCCGTCCGCTGCGCACCACGGACCCCACGGGTGACCTGCGGGACCTGCGGCCGCTGGGCGCCATGGTGGGCGATGCCAAGGTGGTGGGGCTGGGCGAGGCGACGCACGGCTCGCACGAGTTCTTCACCAACAAGCACCGCGTCTTCCGCTACCTCGTGGAGGAGAAGGGGTTCACCACCTTCGCCCTGGAGGCGAACTGGAGCGCGGGCGTGCGGCTCGACGACTATGTGCTGCACGGCAAGGGCGACGCGCGGCAGATCATGCGGGAGGAGTTCCAGAACTCGTACCGCATGTGGAACACCCGCGAATATCTCGACCTGATCGAGTGGATGCGCGCGTACAACACGAGCCACGCGAAGAAGGTCCGGTTCATGGGGGACGACGCGGCCTACGCGGGGCCCGCGCTCTTCGACAAGGTGACCGACTACGTCCGCGCCCACCACCCCGCGCTGCTGCCCCGCTTCACCGAGCTGTACCGCGTGCAGCGGCCCGCGCCCGGCACCGGCGTGGACGGCTACATGAACGACTACCTCAAGCGTCCGATGGGCGAGCGGCGCGCCATGGCCGACAACGCGCGCGAGGCCCTCGGCCTGCTGTCGCGGCAGCGCCCGGACGGCAGCCGGGACGACTTCGCGTGGGCGGTGCAGCACGCGCGGGCCATCGCGCAGGTGGCGGGGATGTACGAATTCGACCTGGACGACCCGAAGCAGGTCGCCGACTGCATGCGCTACCGGGACGAGACGATGGCGGCCAACACCGTCTGGTGGCAGGAGCGGACCGGACGGAAGATCCTGCTGTCCGCGCACAACGCGCACGTCTCCTACGTGACCGACGACCCGAAGAACTACCCCAAGGTGCAAGGGGCCTTCCTGCGGGACCGGCTGGGCCCGCGCTATGTGAACGTGCGGCTCACCTTCGACGCGGGCTCCCTCAACGCCATGCAGGACGGGCAGCCCACCCGCGTCGTCACCGTCCCGCCGGCCGCCCCCGGCAGCAACGAGTACACGCTCGACAAGGTGCCCCACCGCAACTACGTCCTCGACATGCGGACGGCACCCGCCGCCGCGCGGGCCTGGCTGGACGTGGCACGGCCGACGCGCAACATCGGCACGGACTATCCGACGCCGGAGTACCAGACCGCGCTGGGCCGCGCGTACGACATCCTCATCCATCTCCACCGCATCCGGGCGGCGGACCTCCTGGCTCCCTGAGCCCCGTGCGGCACGGGAGTGTGAAACCGTGCCGCACGGCTGGACAGGCCCCCTTGACAGCGGGACGATGCCCGCGCATCTGGCCGCACAAGGGGGACCTGCCATGCCGGACATGAGTGTGGAGCCTTACTGGGAGCTGACGTTCGACAAGGACGGGGACGTGGATCCGGCCGAGCGGGACGCCCTGGTGCAGGGGGTCGCGCGGGCGGGCGTCACGGACCTGGTGGTGTTCGCGCACGGCTGGAACAACGAGCGGTCGACGGCGACCCGGCTGTACGACCGGTTCTTCGCGCCCTTCCCCGGCCTGCTCACCGGGGCCGCGGGCGGGAAGCGCCTCGGCTACGCGGGGGTGATCTGGCCGTCGATGGACTTCCCCGACGAGCCGATCCCCCACTTCCCGTCCTCAGTGGCTGCCGCGGCCCCGCCCGGGGCCGGGCTCGATCCGGCCACCCGGGACGCGCTCGTGCGCATCCTGCCGTGCGAGGAGGCCGTGGTGGACCGGCTGTCGGAGCTGCTCGCGCAGCGGCCCGAGGACCCGGCGCGGCTGGAGGAGTTCGTCTCCACCGCCCGCGGGCTGGTCGCCGACCCGCCGCCGGGGGTGCCCGACCTGGGGCCGGGCCCGCTGCCCGCGATCCTCACGGCCGACGCGCGGACGGTGTGCGAGAGCTTCTCCGCCGCGCTGGCGAGCATGGGCGCCCTGCCGTCCGACCTGCTCGGCAGCGGCCTGAAGCGGCTGTGGCACGGGGCGTACGAACTGCTGCGGCAGCTCTCGTACTACACGATGAAGCGGCGCGCGGGCGTCGTCGGCGAGCACGGGCTCGGCCCCTTCCTCGGCCTGCTGGCCGGTTCCGGCACGGGGGTGCGGACGCATCTGGTGGGGCACAGCTTCGGCGCGCGGCTGGTGTCGTTCGCCCTGGGCGGGCTCCCGGACGGCGCCTCGCCGGTCTTCTCCGTCACGCTGCTGCAGGGGGCCTTCTCGCACTACGCGTTCGCGACGAGCCTGCCGTTCGCGAGCGACCGGGGCGGCGCGCTGAGCGGGCTGTACGACCGGGTGAACGGGCCGTTGGTGTGCTGCTATTCGAGCCACGACACGGCGCTCGGGGTGCTGTACCCGCTCGCGTCCCTGGCCTGTGGGGACGACGACTCGGTGCTGGGCCTGGACGACACCCGCTGGGGCGCGCTGGGGCACGACGGCATGCAGTCCGTGGACGCCTGCGCCGGGCTCCCCATCGCGCGGGCGCCGGCCGGCGGGCTCCCGGCGTACGGCTGTGTGAACGTCGACGCCTCGGCGGTCGTCGCGCACGGCGGGCCGCCGTCGGGCGCGCACGGCGACATCTGCCACGAGGAGCTGGCACGCGTGGTCCTGCTGGCCGGGGGCATCACGCGCTGAGCGCCCCGGAACCGTACGCGCCCGAACAGGGCGTCCGCCGCGCGGAGGTCGCGGATCCGCCACCTCCGCGCAATCTCCCACCCGCCCCACATCTGTGCACGACTTCGGGGTAGCAGAGCGGAGTCGGCGGCGTGGCACGTCCCGATGGATCCGAATCGCGACGCGTTACGTCCCTTCCATGTCGATCCGAGTCCGCGCAGTCGGAGGTGGGATGCAGTGGCCGGTTTCAGAGCACTCGCACGAGAGGTGCGCAATCCACGGAACTCCATCGCTTTGCGACGGACCTCCCTGCGCAAATGTCTCGAACGCTTCGCCCCCTACGGGCACCGGGCGACCTGGCACCACCTGTGCGCCCTGGCGGGGCTCGACCCCGAGGACCGCGCCCCCGATCCGGCCCGGCTGATCGCGGCGCTGACCGAACTGGAGGAGGCCCGCGCGGTCTGGCTGGCCCATGAGGCGTCCTTCGCCGACCGCCGCAAGCGCGAGAAGCACGACGGCATCCGCCAGCCCTGCGGGGTGGACGACTGGCACCGCAACACCTGGGGCGGCTGTGACGTCGTGCCCTGTGTGAGCCCCATGGTGTATCCCGCCCCGCGGCTCGCCGACGTCCTGCGCCGGGTGATCGCCGCGATGGAGACCGGACCCGGGGACGCCTGCCCGGTGTGCCGCCAGGAGCAGCTCGAATGGCGCTCCGACCTGGAGCGTTACCCCTCGGAAGGGCCCGTCTGCACGGACTGCGGCATCGTGGTGCCGGTGCCCGTGCTCACCGCCGGGGCGCTGGCGGCCGCGCGGCGCCGTACGTTCGAGGACCGGTACGCGGTGGTGTGACCGCGCGGAGCAGGAGGTGGTGACCGCCGGCCGTCCGTGGTGCGAGGATGCGGCGCACACGGCTTTTCCGGGCGACGAGAAGGCGGACGGCATGGCGCAGCTGCACGATCTGACCGCGTTGGAGCAGGGTGCGGCGGTACGGGCGGGACAGGTCTCGCCCGTCGAGCTGACCGAGCACTACCTGGAGCGCGTCGACCGGCTGGACGCGTCGGTGGGGGCGTTCATCACGGTCACCCCGGAGATCGCCCGGAAACAGGCGGCCGACGCCGAGAGCGAGGCGGCGGCCGCCCGCCGCGAGGGGCGCGCGCTGTCCCCGCTGCACGGGGTGCCGGTGCCGGTGAAGGACCTCAACTTCGTCGCGGGCGTGCGGTGCACGCTGGGGTCGGCGACGCTGACGGACCACATACCGGCCGTGGACGACCACGTGGTGACGCGGCTGCGCGCGGCGGGGACGATCCTGCTGGGGAAGACCAACACCCCGGAGTTCGGCCTGCCGTCCCACACGGAGAACGACATCGCGCCGCCCGCCCGCACCCCGTGGGACCTCACCCGGTCCGCGGGCGGCTCCAGCGGCGGTGCGGCCGCCGCGGTGGCGGCCGGGCTCGCGCCGCTCGCGCACGCCAGTGACGGCGGCGGCTCGATCCGCATCCCGGCGTCGGTGTGCGGGCTCTTCGGCATCAAGCCGAGCCGCGGCAGGGTGAGTTCCGGCCCCGTGCTGCACGACGTCACCGGGCTCGCCACCTCCGGGCCGCTGGCCCGCACCGTCGCCGACGCGGCGGCGCTCCTCGACGTGCTCGCGGGCCCGGAGCCGGGCGACCCGTACGGCGTGCCCCCGCTGCCGGCGGGCGAGACCTTCGCCGACCACGCGCGGCGCGCCCCGCGGCCGCTGCGGGTGGTGCAACTGGCGGGACCCCCGGTGCCGGGCGTGGAGGTGCACCCCGACTGCCGCGCCGCGGCGGACGAGGCCGCCGCCCTGCTGAGGGATCTCGGCCACGAGGTCGAGGAGCTGTCCCTGCCCGCCGACCCGGCGCTCGCCGAGGCGTTCACGCGCGTGTGGGGGGTGCTGGCGGCGGTCCAGCCCGTACCGGACGCCCGCGCCCACCTGCTCACGCCGCTCACCCGGCATCTGCGCGAGCGCGGCGAACAGGTCGGCGGGCCGGAGCTGGCGCGGGCCCTGTACGCGCTGCGCAAGTTCACCCAGCTGGTGGCCGACGGCCTCCAGACACCGGGCACCGGCTACGACGTGATCCTCACCCCGACGCTCGCCCGGCCGCCGTTGCCGGTGGGGGCGCTGCGCAACGACGACGACCCGGCGGCGGAGTTCGCGAGCCTGGTCCCCTTCACGCCCTTCACCCCGCTGTGCAACGCGACCGGGCAGCCCGCGGTGAGCGTGCCGCTGCACTGGACCGCGCAGGGCCTGCCGATCGGCATCCAGCTCGCGGGCCGGTACGGGGACGAGGCGACGCTGATCTCGCTGTCGGCACAGCTGGAGTCGGCCAAGCCGTGGGCTGCGCGGCGACCTCCGATGTGGTGACCCGGGGCTTCTGGGGGCAAGCCCCCAGACCCCCTGCCGCGGCTCCGCCGCGTGTCCTCAAACTCCCCCAGCTACTGCTGGGAGGTGCCCCCACGGGCTTGATTCAGCTGAAGTTGGGTGCGCAATCCGGCCCGTCCGGGGTCCGGGGCGGAGCCCCGGCCGCGGGCCGACCGCCCTGGCTGTCCGACGGGCCCCGGCCCTCCACCAGCAGGCGGGAACCGCTGCCGAGCCTTCCTATGGCGTCGTCCGGGTTGGAGAGCACACAGCTCTTCAGCGAGAGGCACCCGCACCCGATGCAGTCGTCCAGGTGGTCCCGCAACCGGCCGAGCTGCTCGATCCGCCGGTCGAGCTCCTCACGCCACAGCTCCGAAAGCCGCGCCCAGTCCTCCCGGTTGGGGGTGCGCCCGTCGGGCAGCCCGTCGAGCGCGTCACGGATGGTGGCGAGCGGGATGCCGACGCGCTGCGCGGCCCGGATGAAGGCGACGCGGCGCAGCGCGTCACGGTCGTAGCGCCGTTGGTTGCCCGCGGTCCGGCGGCTGCTGATCAGGCCCTTGGTCTCGTAGAAGTGCAGCGCGGAGACGGCCGCGCCGCTGCGCGCGGACAGCTGTCCGACGGTGAGTTCATGGACCTCGAAAGGAATCTGCGGCACGCGTCCGACCTTACGTCAGCGGTGGGCGTTGACATCGTGACGAGGGCCGAACATTCTGAGCAAGCGCTTGGAAACAATGGTCGTGCACGGGAGGCAGCGGCATGGCGGAACCCCGGATCTTCTCCTCGTCCGACGAGCTGCGGGCGGCGGTCGGCGAGGAGCTCGGCCCGAGCGACTGGCTGGAGGTGGACCAGAAGCGGATCGACCTCTTCGCGGCGGCGACCGGGGACCACCAGTGGATCCACGTGGACCCGGAGCGCGCGGCGGCGGGCCCGTTCGGCACGACGATCGCGCACGGCTATCTCACGCTCTCCCTGCTGCCGTCCCTGGTGCCGCTCCTGATGCGGATCTCGCCCGTGCGGATGGGCGTCAACTACGGGCTGAACAGGGTCCGTTTCCCCGCTCCCGTGCCGGTCGGCTCGCGGCTGCGCGCGCGGGCGGTGATCACCGGGGTGTCCGAGGTCGAGGGCGGCGTCCAGCTGACGACGGCGGTGACGGTCGAGCGCGAGGGCGGCGACAAGCCGGTGTGCGTGGCGGAGTCGGTGAGCCGCTTCACGTGGTGAGGGGCCGTCCGGGGGCCTCTGGTGCCCCGAATCCCGCGGCGTTAGGTTGAGGTCGGACGGCGACGTTCCGTACGGAACGTCAAGGCACCGACACCGCAGGGAGATGGCCCGTGATCGCGCACGACGGTATGTACATCGGTGGCAGCTGGCGGCCCGCCGTCGGGACCGGCACCATCGAGGTCGTCAACCCCGCGGACGAGCAGGTCGTCGCCAGTGTGCCCGCGGGTTCCGCCGAGGACGTCGACGCCGCGGTCGCCGCCGCCCGCGCCGCCCTGCCCGGCTGGGCCGCCACCCCGCCCGCGCTGCGGGGCGAGCGCATCGCCGCGCTGCGCGACCAGCTCGCCGCCCGGCAGGACGAGATCGCCGCGACGGTCACCACCGAGCTCGGTTCGCCGATCGGCTTCGCCACGCGGGTGCACGCCGGGGTGCCCGTCGCCGTCGCCGGGTCGTACGCGGAACTCGCCGCCACGTACGCCTTCGAGGAGCGGATCGGCAATTCCACGGTCCTCCACGAGCCGGTCGGCGTCGTCGGCGCGATCACGCCGTGGAACTACCCGCTGCACCAGATCGTCAACAAGGTGGCCCCCGCGCTCGCGGCGGGCTGCACGATCGTCCTGAAGCCCGCCGAGGACACGCCGCTCACCGCCCAGCTGTTCGCGGAGTGCGTGGCCGCGGCGGAGATTCCGGCGGGCGTCTTCAACCTCGTCACCGGCCTCGGCCCGGTCGCGGGTCAGGCGCTCGCCGAGCACCCCGGCGTCGACCTGGTCTCCTTCACCGGCTCCACCGCCGTCGGCAGGCGGATCGGCGCGATCGCGGGCGCGGGCGTCAAGCGCGTCGCCCTCGAACTGGGCGGCAAGTCGGCGAACGTCGTCCTCCCCGGCGCCGATCTGGAGAAGGCCGTCGCCGCCAATGTCGCCGACGTGTGCCGCAACGCCGGGCAGTCCTGCAACGCCCTGACCCGGCTGCTCGTCCACGCCGACCGTTACGAGGAGGCCGTCTCCCTCGCGGCCGCCGCCGTCGCCGCGTTCGTGCCCGGCGACCCGACCGACCCCGCGGTCCGCGTCGGCCCGGTCGTCAACGCCAAGCAGCACGCCCGCGTCCGCGGCTACATCGACAAGGGCGTCGAGGAGGGCGCCCGGCTCGTCGCCGGCGGCTCCCACGCGCCGGAGGGCCGGGACAAGGGCTACTTCGTCCGCCCGACGGTCTTCGCGGACGTCACCCCGGAGATGACGATCGCCCGGGAGGAGATCTTCGGCCCGGTGCTCTCGCTCCTCAAGTACGAGGACGAGGACGAGGCCCTGCGGATCGCCAACGGCACGGAGTACGGGCTCGCGGCGGCCGTCTGGGCGGCGGACGAGGAGCAGGCCGCGGCGTTCGCGCGCCGCCTGGAGGCGGGGCAGGTCGAGATCAACGGCGGCCGCTTCAACATCCTGGCGCCGTTCGGCGGCTACAAGCAGTCGGGTGTCGGCCGCGAGCTGGGCGCGCACGGCCTGGCGGAATACCTCCAGACGAAGTCCCTCCAGTTCTGACCCTGCCGGGGCGCCCCGCCGGTTCCGCCGCGACTCGTACCACCGAGAGGAAACCCGAACCATGGTCCGCGCCGCCGTCCTCCACTCCACCGGCACTCCCCTGCGCATAGCCGAGATCGACCTCCCCGCCCCATCCCAAGGGCAGGTGCGGATCAAGCTCGCCGCCGCCGGCGTCTGCCACTCCGACCTGTCCCTCTCCAACGGCACGCTCCGCCAGCCCGTCCCCGCCGTGCTCGGGCACGAGGGAGCCGGCACGGTCAGCGCCGTCGGCGAGGGCGTCACGCACGTGAAGCCCGGTGACAGAGTGGTGCTCAACTGGGCTCCCTCCTGCGGCAGCTGCCACTTCTGCGGGCTCGGCGAGCCCTGGCTGTGCGCGGGCGCCGGCGCGGCGGCCACCGTTCCGTACGCCACGCTCGCCGAGGACGGCACCGCGCTCCACCCGGGCCTCGGCACCGCCGTCTTCGCGGAGGAGACGGTCGTCCGGGCGAGCGCCGCCCTCCCCCTGCCGGAGGGCGTGCCGCTGGCGGAGGCGGCGCTGCTGGGCTGCGCGGTGCTCACCGGCCACGGCGCGGTGCACCACTCGGCACGGGTCCGCGCCGGGGAGTCCGTCACCGTCCACGGCATCGGCGGGGTGGGCCTGGCAGCCCTGCAGTCGGCGCGGATCGCCGGTGCGGGGACGATCGTGGCGGTCGACGTGTCCCCGGAGAAGGAGCAGCTGGCGCGCGCCGCCGGTGCCACGGACTTCCTCGTCGCCGGCGACGGCACCGCGAAGCGGATCCGTGAACTCACCGGCGGCCACGGCGCCGACGTGGCCATCGAGTGCGCGGGCCGCGCCGAGGCGATCCGTACGGCCTGGTCGTCCACGCGCAGGGGCGGCCGCACCACGGTCGTGGGCATCGGCGGCAAGGACCAGCGGGTGACGTTCACGGCCCTGGAGCTCTTCCACTTCGGCCGTACGCTGTCGGGTTGCGTCTACGGCAACAGCGACCCGGCGGAGGATCTCCCGGTGATCGCCGGGCATGTGCGCGCCGGGCGGTTCGACCTGTCCGCGATGGTCACCGACCGCATCGGCCTGGACGGCATCCCGGAGGCGTTCGACGCGATGCTGGCGGGGCGGGGCGGCCGGTCGCTGGTGGTCTTCCCGGAAGGGTGAACAGGGGGCGCGCCGCCTCACGCATCGTCGCGCACCGGGAGATGGATCAGCAGGAGCACCAGGCCCGCCACGACGAAATTGCGCTCGGCGGCCTGGAGCCCGTTCCACTTGGCGGACTGCCACATGGCGAACCACTCGCCGCCGATCGCGATGAAGCCCATCCCGAAGAGCAGCAGGATCATCACGAGCCCCACGGTGGTGACGCGCCGGGCGGCCCTGCGCGCCGCCGGGCCGCGCACCCAGAGCGCGGTGCCGGTGATCAGCACGAGGGCGGCGACGGTCTCCCAGACGATGATGGCGACATAGGCGATGTCCTGCAGGGCGTGGTCGGTGATCGCCCGCCACATGAGGTCGTCGTCCTTGAACGTCGTGTCCATCGCCAGGACGTGCCGGACGAACTCCCGGTTGGTGCCGAAGTCGGTGATGTTGCCGAAGGCGACGAGTGCCGTGTACAACGCCACGGTCGCGGTCAGCGCGAGCCCGACGACCTGAAGCGTGCCGATGCGCTGCGCCTGCCTTTGCCATTTGCTCGCCATGTGAGTCTCCCGCCCTCGCGCGCGCCTGCCCCTGCGGGATGCATGCCCGTGTCGTGGGCGGTATACGCGAACAGTGCGGGTGTGTTGCCTCCCCCAGCTACCGCTGGGAGGTGCCCCCAGCGGCGGGAGCGCCCTGCGGGCGCGTCCTCAATCGCCGGACGGGCTGATTTCGTTGGCTACGGTCCGCGAAATCAGCCCGTCCGGCGTTTGAGGACAAGCGGCGCAGCCGCTTCGGGGGTCTGGGGGGCTTCCCCCGGTTTCGGGAAGGGGCGGGGATGGGGAAGAAGCCCGCCGGGCCGCACGCGAACGAGGGTCCGGGGCCGGGCCCGGCAACGGCGGGGAGTGGGAGTCGCCCAGGCCACAGCCTAAGCGCTTGCTCAGCCCCAAGGGTATGGTGTTCGTCTCGCCGACGGGCAGTCCGCGGCGCAGCCGAAGAGCGGGGGCTCGGGATGGACGCGAAGCACACGCACAGCGAGGAGTGGGCCGAGGTCACGCCCGACGCCGCGCGCCGGCTGGTGACCGCCGCCGTCGCCGCGTTCGCCGAACGCGGCTATCACGCCACCACCACCCGCGACATCGCCGGCCGCGCGGGCATGAGCCCCGCCGCGCTCTACATCCACTACCGGACGAAGGAAGAGCTGCTCTACCGCATCAGCAGCGTCGGACACCGGCTCG
The DNA here is from genome assembly GCF_003391135.1 of Streptoverticillium olivoreticuli subsp. olivoreticuli. Classification (GTDB taxonomy): domain Bacteria; phylum Actinomycetota; class Actinomycetes; order Streptomycetales; family Streptomycetaceae; genus Streptomyces; species Streptomyces blastmyceticus. The sequence continues at coordinate 2,811,440 of NZ_CP031455.1, forward strand.
CCCTCGACATCCTGCGCCGGGAGCGGGACCGCGACGGCACCCCCGCCGAGCGCCTCGCCCGCGCCGTACGGGCCTTCGTCCGCTGGCACGCGGAGCACCACACCACCGCCCGCGTGGTGCAGTACGAGCTGGGGGCGCTCGGCGAGGAGCACTACACCGAGATCGTCGAGCTGCGCCGGGACACGGACGCGGCGGTCCGCGCGATCGTCGAGGACGGGGTCGCGACGGGCGACTTCGACGTCCCCGACGTGCGCGGCACGACGCTCGCCGTGCTCTCCCTGTGCATCGACGTGGCCCGCTGGTTCAACGCGGAGGGCAAGCGCACCCCGGACGAGGTGGGCGAGCTCTACGCCGACCTGGTCCTCCGCATGGTCGGCCACACCGGCTGACGAACGCCGACGGGCCGAATCGCGCACCACGGCCCTGATCCATTGACTCGCCCGGCGCGGAATCCTACGGTCTCCCATAGGAATCCATCGGCGCGGGGAGCACGCGATGAGCGATACGGGCGACGAGCAGGCCCGGAAGGCCGCCGGAGCACTGGCCTACTCGGCCGGTTTCGGCAACGAGCACAGCAGTGAGGCCGTCCCCGGGGCACTGCCGCACGGGCGGAACTCTCCGCAGCGGGCGCCGCTCGGGCTGTACGCGGAGCAGCTGAGCGGGACCGCGTTCACCGAACCCCGGCACACCAACCGGCGTTCGTGGCTCTACCGCGTCCGGCCCTCCGCGGCGCACCCGCCGTTCACCCGGACCGGCAACGGCAACATCAGCAGTGCCCCCTTCACCGACTCCGTGCCCGACCCCAACCGGCTGCGCTGGAACCCGCTGCCCGAGCCCGCCGAGGGCACCGACTTCGTCGCCGGGCTGTGGACGCTGGGCGGCAACGGCGACGTCACCCAGCGCACCGGCATGGCCGTTCACCTCTACGCCGCCAACGCCTCCATGACGGACCGGGTGTTCAGCGACGCGGACGGCGAGCTGCTGATCGTCCCCGAGCGCGGGGCGCTCCTGCTGCGGACGGAGTTCGGACTGCTGCGCGCCGAGCCCGGCCATGTGGCGCTGATCCCGCGCGGGGTGCGGTTCCGGGTGGAGCTGCCGGACGGGTCGGCCCGCGGTTACGTCTGCGAGAACTACGGGCAGCCGTTCACGCTCCCCGAGCTCGGGCCGATCGGCGCCAACGGGCTCGCGAACGCCCGGGACTTCCTGGCGCCGGTCGCCGCGTACGAGGACGTCGAGCGCCCCGTGGAGGTCGTCAACAAGTTCTGCGGCAACCTCTGGTCGGCGACCTACGACCACTCGCCGCTGGACGTCGTGGCCTGGCACGGCAACCTCGTCCCGTACGTCTACGACCTGCGGCGCTTCAATGTGATCGGGTCGATCAGCTACGACCACCCGGACCCGTCGGTCTTCACCGTGCTCACCTCCCCGTCGGACACCCCGGGCCTGGCGGGAGTCGACTTCGTCGTCTTCGCGCCGCGCTGGCTGGTGGGCGAGGACACCTTCCGGCCGCCGTACTTCCACCGGAACGTGATGAGCGAGTACATGGGGCTGATCGAGGGCGCGTACGACGCGAAGGCGGAGGGCTTCCTGCCCGGCGGCGGGTCGCTGCACAACATGATGTCGGCGCACGGGCCGGACCGGGAGACCTTCGACCGGGCGAGCGCGGCGGAGCTCCGGCCGCAGAAGGTGGACGACGGGCTGGCCTTCATGTTCGAGACGCGCTGGCCGGTCATGACGACGGAGCGGGCCAGGACGGCGGACCACCTTCAGCCGGGTTACGACGACGTGTGGCAGGGTCTGGAGCGCCATTACCGCCGGTGATGGTCCACCAGCCGCCGTAGCCGTAGAGCCGGAGTTCTCCGTGACCACCTTCGCCCCCGACTCCGTCGCGCTCAACCGGAAGCTGCCGCTCTGGTATCAGGTGTCGCAGTCACTGCGCGCCTCGATACTCGGGCGGCGCGCCGACGATCCGCTGCGGCTGCCCACCGAGGACGCGCTCGCCGCGCACTACGGCGTCAGCGTGCTCACCATGCGGCAGGCGCTGAAGGAGCTGGAGACCGAGGGGCTGATCAGCAGGCACCGGCGGCGCGGCACCTTCATCGAGCCGAGCGCGCGGCGGAGTTCGCCGGTGCGGCTGCTCGGTTCGGTGGACGCCATCGTGGCCCAGCAGTCCGGGGAGCGGACGGAGGTGCTCGGCCACGGCCCGGAGAAGGTACCGGCCGAGCTGGCCGAGCACTTCCCCGGTCTCGACGAGGCGGTGGCCTACCGGCGGCTGCGCTGCGACGAGCGGACCGGGGAGCCCACCAACTGGGCGGAGAACCTCGTCCGCCCCGAGCTCGCCGAGCGCATCGAGCTCGCCGATCTGGAGCGCTGGCCGATGACCAAGGTGCTGCGGGACGCGGTGGGCGTGCGCATCAGCCGCATCACGGACACGGTCGAGGCGCGGCTCGCGGACCCGGAGACGGCGCGGCTGCTCCAGGTGCCGCTGCTGAGCCCGATCCTCTACTACACGGGGGTCACGTACGACGAGGGCGGCCGGGTGGTGGACGTGGCCCGCATCCACTACCGCGGCGACCGCTTCTCCTTCACCGTCACGGTGGACGCGCCGTAGCCGGTGCGTGGGCCGCCCCCGCTACGATGCCCCGGCCCGACCGTGCGGATCGAGGAGGAGCAGGCCCGTGACCACCCCTCAGCCCGACGGCGCGCCGCTGCTGGACGACCTCATGCCCTGGTCCGTCGCGCCGCTGAGACTCGGCCGCGCGTGGATCATGGCCCCCGATCCCGGTTCGCTGAAGGCCCGTTGGGCCGCGCTCGCGGGCGCCGACCCCGCCGCCCGCGCCGCGCTCTTCCGCCCGACCCGCTCCCGCACGCCGCACAGCGCCGTCCCGCAGCTGCCCGGCCAGGCCACGCCGACCGGGCGGCTGGCGCGCGAGGTGGGGCCGTGTCCCGAGCCGGTGCGGATCGCCCACGGGCCGTACGACGAGCAGTGGTTGCTGCCCGACCACCGGCTCGTCGACGCGGCGCGGCCGGAGCTGTGGCGGGTGGCCGACGGCCATCAGATCCACCTGCTTGACCCGGCGCCCGGCACGGACGGCCCGGCCTTCTCGGCCCTGTTGCCCGACGGGCACTCCCCCGGCGGCAGGCCCGGCCGGATCCGGCCGCTCCACCGGCGGCCCGGCGGCCTGGAGCCCAATCTCGCGCCCGGTCTCCTCGACCACCTCACCGGCCGCCTCGGACGGCCGGTGTCCGCCGAGGACTTCCTCGCCTGGACCGCCGCCGTCGCCCGCCCCTCCCGCGCCGGTACCACCGTGCCGCTGACCGCCTCGCCCCGGCTGTGGGAAGAGGGGGTCGCACTGGGCCGCCGCGCGCTGTGGCTGCACACCCGGGGCGCGCGGTGCGCCCCCACGCCGGGGGAACGCCCCCGGCTGCCGGGTGGCCGGAGGCCGTACGTCCGTGCCGCTCTCGCACCGGGGCTGCCCGGGAGCCTGGAGTACGACCCGGCGGAGGAGACGCTGCGGCTGGGTGAGGGCAGGATCGCGCCGGTGCCGGTGGGCGCCTGGGAGTTCCGCGCGGGCGGGGTGCGGGTGCTGGAGAGCTGGTTCGCGGAGCGTACGGAGCGGGGCGGGCCCGGGACGCTGGAGGCCGTGCGGCCCGCGGCCTGGCCGCCGGAGTGGACGTCCGAGCTGCTGGAGCTGATCACGGTCCTGGCGCTGCTGGCGGAGCCGGCCGTCCGGCGTCCACTGCCGGTGCCGGACAGCGGGCCGGACGCCGCGGGGCTGCGCCGGGCGGGCGTGCTCCCGCCGCCGCCCTCTTCCCGGCGGCCCGCGACGGTGCTGGGCCATCAGGAGGAGGGCCCGGAGGGGCAGTTCGCGCTGCTATGAGCCGCGGCGGCTCTCGGCCTCGAAGCCGTCCAGGACGCGGTCGATGGCGCGGGCGAACACCTCGTCCGGGTCGAACCTCCCCGGCCCCTCGGTCAGCGTCTTCGCCATGCGCGGGTACGCGCCACCGGCCAGCACCCGCATGATGTAGGCCGTGCGGGCGGCCTGTTCCTGCTCGGGCGAGTACGGCGAGGTACGGGCGCGCTCGGCCGTCGACAGCTCGTTGGAGACATAGGCTGTGATGACGCCGTTGAGCATGGCGAGCAGCTCGACCTTGGTGCCGTTGTCGACGTCCAGCCCCTCCATGGCCCACAGGGCGTATTCGAAGTAGCGCAGCGCGTTCGGGCTGAAGCCGTGGGCGGGCGACATCAACCGGGGCACCCAGGGGTGGCGGTGCATGATGCCGCGCGTCTGCCGGCAGAGCGCCTTGAGGTCGGCGCGCCAGTCGCCCGATGGCGCGTCGGGGAACTCGTACTCGGCGACGACGGCGTCGACCATCAGCTCGTACAGGTCCTCCTTGCGCGGCACGTAGTTGTACAGCGACATCGTGCCGCAGCCGGTCTCGGCCGCCACGCGCCGCATGGAGACGCCGTCGAGCCCCTCGGCGTCGGCGACGCGCACCGCCGCAGCCGCGATCTCGGCGCGGGTGTGCGCGGGGCGCGGGCCGCGGCCGGCGCGTTCGGGGCGCGCCCAGATCACCTCGGGCCCGGACGGGCGACCGCTGGCTGTCATCGATCATCACCTCGCCCCCCATCGTAGTTACGTACAGCGTACGTAGTGGAGTATGGTCACCTCCATGACTACGTACGCTGTACTTAGTGAGGGTCTGGAGAAGCGATTCGGCCAGGTCCACGCGCTGCGCGGGCTGGACCTGGCCGTGCCCGAGGGCACCGTGTGCGGGCTGCTCGGGCCCAACGGCGCGGGCAAGACGACCGCGGTCCGGCTGCTCACCACCCTGCTCGCGCCCGACGGGGGCCGGGCCGAGGTCGCCGGGCACGACGTGGCGCGGGACCCCGCCGCGGTGCGCCGGGCCATCGGGGTGACCGGCCAGTCCACCTCGGTGGACACGGATCTGACGGGGCGGGAGAACCTGCGGCTGTTCGCCCGGCTGCACCGGCTGGGCGGCGCGGTGGCGCGCGCCCGCGCCGACGTGCTGCTGGACCGCTTCGCGCTCGGCGACGCGGCGGACCGGCCCGCCCGCACCTACTCCGGCGGGATGCGGCGGCGGCTCGACCTCGCCGCGAGCCTGCTCACGAGGCCGCGGGTGCTCTTCCTCGACGAGCCCACGACCGGCCTCGACCCCGCGAGCCGCACCGCGATCTGGGACGTCGTCCGCGAACTGACCCTGGCGGGCACCACGGTGCTGCTGACCACGCAGTATCTGGAGGAGGCGGACCAACTGGCCGACGACATCGCGCTCATCGACCGGGGCCGGGTCACGGTCCGCGGCACGCCGGCCGCGCTGAAGGCGGAGATCGGCGCGTACGCCGAGGTGGTCGTCGCCGACGCCGCGGCGCTGCCGGGCGCGGCCGTCGTACTGGGCCGCCTCACCGGCCGGCCCGCGGCGCTCGACGCCGGACGCCGCGCGGCGGGTGCCGCCACCACCGACCCGGACCTGACCCTGCCGCGCATCGTGCGCGAACTCGACGCCGCGGGCGTGCCCGTCGTCGACGCGACCCTGCGCCGGCCCACCCTGGACGAGGTCTTCCTGCGTCTCACCGCCCCCGCCGCCGCCCTCACCGACGCCGAGGAGGCGCTCGCATGACCACGCTCGCCCTGTCCGACAGCTGGTCGATGCTCGGCCGCAACCTCCGGCGGATGCAGCACGCGCCCGGCCTGTTCGTCATCACCATGACCGTGCCGGTGACAATGCTGCTCTTCTTCGGCTATGTCTTCGGCAGCGCGGTGGTGCTGGACGGCGGCGGGAACTACCGGGCCTACCTGGTGCCGGGACTGTTCGCCGCGACCGCGGTCAACGGCGTCATGACCGCGATGCTGGCCTCCGCGCAGGACTCCCAGCGGGGCGTCATGGACCGCTTCCGCACCCTGCCGATGAGCCGCTTCGCGATCCCGGCCGGGCAGACCGCCTCCGATGTCGTGCTGGCCGCGCTCGGCATGGTGCCGCTGACGCTGTGCGGGCTCGCGGTGGGCTGGCGCATCGAGGGCGGGGTGGCCGGTGCCGTCGGCGCCTTCTCGCTGCTGCTGCTCTTCCGGCTGGTCACGGCCTGGCTGGGGCACTACCTCGGGCTGGTGGTGGGGACCGAGGAGGCCGCGGGACAGCTGGGTGCCGCCACCTTCATGCTCCCGCTGCTGTCGAACGCCTATGTGCCGACCGACGGCATGCCCGGCTGGCTGCGCACGGCGGCCGAGTGGAATCCCATCAGCGCGGTGGTCACTGCGGCGCGGGACCTCTTCGGCAACGGCGGACCGTCAGCCGACGCACCCTGGCCGGTGGCGCACCCCGTCGCGGCGTCGCTCGCCTGGTCCGCGGTCCTGCTGGCGGTCTTCGTGCCGCTGACGGTCCGTCGGTACGGGCGCGACGCGGCCTGACGGCCCCGGGCAAGCCACAGCGCCGTCCGGCCGGCCCTGGGGAGAGGGCGTACGGCCGACGGCGCTGAGCCGGGTCGGAGTGGTGGGTGGCTCTGTGATCCGGGCCGGGGTCCGGGTCAGCCGTGGTTGCCGAAGAGTGAGCGGCGCAGGCGTCTGAGCGGCGCCAGGAGCGAGACCTTGGCGGTCCTGCTCTGCTTGGTCGTCGCGCGGTCGCGCGCGGTCAGCTCCCGCATCAGCAGGGTCGCGTTCTCGACCTCCCGCTGCGGCAGGGCGGGTCCGCCCAGCACCGCGAGATGGCGGTCGAGGCGCGCACTGGTCGCACCGCTGTTGCAGTTGATCGCAGGCACTCGAGGCCTGCCGCGCATTGCTATCTGATCCATCGAAACTCCCCACCCGTACGAGGCACCCCGGCCCAGGCAGAGTAACCCTACCGCCCCATTCCGTCACCCGCGCATCGGCGGGCCGTATTCACCACTCCGTCAAGGGCGTTGACGAACCTGGCGTGAACCTGCCGTCACTGGGCGCTAGTTGACTCGGGCCGGAATGCGCGGAACGGGGGGCAATCACGCTCCGTTGCGGTACATTCACCCCGAATTGCTCTCTTGCGGGAGGGGGCCCGTCGATGAGCGGGAATTCCGGAGCCGGGTACGGCGACCAGGGCGATCGGGTGGTGGCGGACCGGTACCGACTGCTGGACCGGCTCGGCCAAGGTGGTATGGGCGTGGTGTGGCGGGCGCGGGACGAGGTGCTGGACCGCGAGGTGGCCGTGAAGGAGGTGCGGGCCCCGGCCGGGCTGCTCGACCACGAGGTGCGGCAGCTCTACGCCCGGATGGAGCGCGAGGGCCGGGCGGCGGCCCGCATATCGCACCCCAATGTCGTCACCGTCTACGACGTGGTGACCGAGGACGGCCGCCCCTGGATCGTCATGGAGCTGATCCGGGGCCTCTCCTTCGCCGATGTTCTGGAAGCACAGGGCTGCGTCACGCCCGCGCGCGCGGCGCACATCGGCGCGGAGACGGTCGCCGCGCTCCGGGCCGCGCATCAGGTGGGGGTGCTGCACCGCGACGTGAAGCCGGGCAACGTGCTGCTGGCGAACGACGGCAGGGTGGTGCTCACCGACTTCGGGATCGCGACGGTCGCGGGCAGCTCGGCGCTGACGAGGACCGGTGAGCTGGTGGGCTCGCCCGAGTACCTGGCCCCCGAACGGGCGCTCGGGCGGCCGCCCGGCCCCGCCTCGGACCTCTGGTCGCTGGGGGTGACGCTCTACGCGGCGGTGGAGGGCTTCTCGCCGTTCCGCCAGGACACCCCGCTGAGCACGATAAGGGCCGTGGTCGACCAGGAGCTGCCGCCGCCGCGCGGTGCGGGCGCGCTCGCACCCGTACTGGAAGGGCTGCTGCGCAAGGAGCCGGAGCGGCGGCTCGACGCGGCCGAGGCGGAGCGGATGCTGCGCGCGGTCGCGGAGGGCCCCGCGGGGGCGGATGCCCCGCCCACCGTCTCCCACGCGCCGACGGTCCCGGCGCACCCGGCCGCCCCGGCGCCGCTCGCGGGCGCCGGGGCCCACACCCCTCCCGGGAGCTTCGGCCCCGCGGCCGCCGGTCCGGCACCGGGGCCCGAGCCCGACGGGCAGCACCGGCGGACCGCCACGGTGCTGATCGTCGCCGCCCTGGTCGCCGCGCTGCTGGTGGGCGGTCTGGTGTGGGCGCTCACCCGCGGCGGCGGGGACTCCGGCGGCACGGCGTCCGCCGGCGGAGCCTCCTCGGCCGACGGCCGCGACGCGGGCGCGCCACCGGCCACCGGCCCCGGGAGCTCCGCCGCCTCGGCCGCCTCCCCCGGCGACTCCGCCGACTACGGGGTGCGCGTCACGGTCACCGCGCAGCGCGACCAGTACACCGGCACCTGCCCGCCCCCGGCGGGGTCCGCGCCGGCGTTCAAGGCGTCCGTCGCCGTGGGGCGCACCCCGGTGGACGTCGTCTACCGCTGGGTGACGGGCAGCGGTAAAGTCGCGGACGGCGGCTGGCGGACGCTCCGCTTCACCTCGGCCCGCACGCAGACCCTGAGCCATGTGGAGTCGGACCGCGGCCCGTCGGACGCGGGCGACGACTGGATCGCCGTCGAGGTCAAGAGCCCGCAGCAGCTGACCTCCTCTCATGTGTCGTTCACGGTGCGCTGCGACAAGCCGTCGACGGGCGGCCCGTCGCCTTCATGGAGCCCTTCGGGGACGCCGGGCCGGTCACCCTCGGCGGGCGGCTCGACCCCGGGCGGCGGGGGGTACGGCGGGACGTACGGCGAGACGGCTCCGTACGGGTCAGGCGGCTGAGGCGAAGACCGGCAGATAGCCCTGCGACTGGCCTGCGGCGGTCGGGTGGTAGGACTCGTCGACGGGCAGGGTCACGCTGTTGAGCCAGGGGCTGCCGGAGCAGAGCTCGTGGCCGCCGAAGGTGGAGTTGACGTCGGCGTAGGCGAAGCCGTGGTCGGCCGCGCGCTTGGCGATGACGGTGTCGATGTGGTCGGCCGCGGCGTTGATCGCGGATCTCTTGGTCTCGCTCAGGCCGCCGAAACAGCTCCCGCCGAGTTTGTAGAAGCGCGGGTAGCCGATGACGACGACGTGGGCGGAGGGCGCCCTGTCGCTGATGGCGGAGTAGACGCCGTCCAGCTGGCCGGGCAGCGTGTTCTGGATGTAGTCGCGGGCCTGGGCGATCCGGTCCAGGCAGCCGCTGTCGCTGCTGAACACGCAGGTCGTCATGGTGTCGGCGAAGCCCGCGTCGTTGCCGCCGATGGTGATGCTGACGAGTCCGGTGGACGCGTCGAGCGGGTCCAGCTGGCCGCTGAGAACATCACCCGTTCGGGCGCCCGAGCAAGCGGTGAACGCGAAGCTCGCGGGGGTGTGCCCGGCGGCCCAGAGCGCGGGGTACGCCTTGGTGCTGCGCTTGCAGGAACCGCTCCCGGAGTCGTAGCTGCCGGCTCCCACACCGGCCGAGTAGGAGTCACCGAGGGCCACATAGCCGGTAGTTGCGGTCTTCTCGGCGGACTGGGCGGGTCCTGCGCCGAGGAAGGCGAGGGTGGCGGTGAGCGCCAGCGCGGATACGGAACCCACGACTCTGTTCAGCTTCATGGAACCTCCTTTACCAGGGGCGCTACTTACTCCGTAGTAGCAGTCGCCCTCATGCGATGGAAGTGTCCATGACAAGAACATGGAAAAGGTGAATGCTTGACGATCGTCTCGTGGAGATCTTCTGACGGATCGACAGATTCCGCTGGGGGCCGCCCTGACGGAAAGACTCCGGTTCGCTCACCTATGGCGTAACCGGAGTCTGTTTGCACGGCCTTCACATCTTGACGTGCCTCCGCCGATTGCGCGACATTGAAACTTGGCATCCGGCGCTTCGGGGGGCAAAGTCGCCAATGCAGAGCTTCACTGATCCCACCGGTCTCACTGATCCAACTGGTCCAACCGGCGTGAGCGAGCTGACCGATCTGTCTGAGCTTTCCGAACCTGACGAGTCCTCCGGGTCCGCCGTCGGACCCGCCGGGCCCCGCGCGCCCGCCGAAGCGGCCGCCCCGGCCCAGGAGTACACCGGCGCCGGCGGGATGCCGTCGGCCGGCGACTCCCTTCCCATGATCGCGGGAGCCGCCACGGCCATCGCGGGGGTGGGCGCCGCGCTCGCGCTCGCCGACATCGGCTCACCGCTGCGCGCGCCGTTCACCCTGTTCTTCCTGATAGTCGCGCCGGCGTGTGCCATCGGGGCCGCGCTGCGCGGCCTCGACCCGCTCAGCCGCTCCGTGGTGGCGGCCGGCGGCGCCGTCGCCGTCGACCTGCTGATCGCACAGGTCATGCTCGCGCTGCACACCTGGACAGTGCGGGGTGGCGTCGCCGCCGTCGCGGCCGTCAGCCTCCTCCTGTTCCTGCTGGCACACGCGCGGCACCGCCGGGGCCGCGCGGCGAAAAGTCGGGCTTCCTGAGGTGAACATCAGCGTGTACCGGCCCGGCGAGCTCACCGCGGCCGACCGGGCGGCCTGGTCCGCCCTGCAGTCACGGGCCGTCGAGGACGGCTCACCACAGCTCGCGAACCCCTTCCTGGCACCGGAGTTCGCCCTGGCCGTCGGCCGCTGCCGGCACGGGGCCCGGATCGCGGTCGTGCGGGAAGAGGGCGAGCCGGTGGCCTTCTTCCCCTACCAGCGCTCGCCGATGGGGGTGGGCCGGGCCATCGGCCTGGGCGTCTCGGACGCCCAGGGCCTGATCCACCGCCCCGGATTCCAGTGGGACGCACGGGAGTTGCTGATCGCGTGCGGGCTCTCGGTGTGGGAGTTCGACCACCTGGTGGAGGGGCAGAAGCCCTTCGAGGTGGGCGCCTCCGGGTCGTACGGCTCACCCGTGGTCGATGTCGAGCAGGGCTTCGATTCCTATCTGGCGGCGCTGCGCAAGCAGTCGCCGAAGTTCACCCGCACCACCCTCGCCAAGGAGCGCAAGCTCGGCCGGGACGTCGGCGAGGTGCGCTATGTGCACGACGAGCGCGACCCGACGGTGCTGGGCACCCTGATCGGCTGGAAGTCCGCGCAGTACCGAAGAACGGGGCGCAGCGACCGCTTCGCGCGGCCGTGGATCTCGCATCTGGTGGAGCAGCTCTTCCACACCCGCGGCGCGTCGTTCACGGGTCTGCTGTCGGTGCTCTACGCCGGCGGCCGGCCGGTCGCGGCGCACTTCGGGCTGTGCTCGGGTCCGGTGCTCGCCTGCTGGTTCCCCGCGTACGACCCGGCGTTCGCGAAGTACTCGCCGGGTCTGGTGCTGCACTTGCGGATGGCCGAGGGGGCCGCCGCCGCGGGGATGGCCTACCTGGACCTGGGGCGCGGCGAGAAGGCGTACAAGAACTCCCTCAAGACACGTGAACTCAGCGTCTCCGAAGGGTGGGTGACGCGCCATCACCCCGTGGCCCTGGGGCACCGGGTCCGGCGCGCGCCGGTGCGGGCCCTGCGCAACACGGTGCTGGCCCGGCCGGAGCTCTTCGAGCGCGCGGACCGGCTGCTCAAGCGCATGGGGCGGTTCCGCGCGGGCAGTTGAGGCGCGGGGGCGCGCCCCCGTAGTGCGCCGTTGACGGCGCACTACGTCAACCGGACGTGTGAAACGGGCGCAAAAAACACCCAAAGGAGGAGTCACCGCACCAGCTCTTGCCATACAGTCTCAACCATCAATACCGTCGTACATCCACCCGCATCGGCCCATCGGTTTCAGCGGCTCAAGGGGAGGGCTCGAGCGCCGCGATGGTGTCGGGGGCGGGGCGCGGTGGGGGGTGCCGCGTTCGGTAGTCACGGTCGCTCAGTCGCGTACCGCGCGACCGGTCTTCGTTGTCAACTCACCCTGGCCGTACGGTGCTTCAGGCAGCGTCGGGCGAGGCGAGTACCCCCTTTTCGAACCGGATAAGCCACTGGACCGCCGGGGGGCGGTCCACCGGACGAGAGGGAAATCCGACTCATGAGTTCTTTCCTTCGCCCTGCGACCGATCAGGAGCCGGCGCCGGCCGGCCACTACCGCCCGGTGAGCTCGCATCTCGCGATAGCGCCACCGGTGAGCGTCGTCATCCCGGCCATGAACGAGGCGGAGAACCTTCCGTACGTGTTCAAGACGCTGCCGGGCTGGATCCACGAAGTGGTCCTCGTGGACGGCAATTCGACCGACGACACCATCGCGGTCGCCCGGGGGCTGTGGCCCGACGTCAAGGTCGTCGAGCAGCGCGGCAAGGGCAAGGGCGACGCGCTGATCACGGGTTTCGCGGCCTGTACGGGCGAGATCATCGTGATGGTCGACGCGGACGGCTCCGCGGACGGCAACGAGATCGTCAGCTACGTCTCCGCGCTCGTCGGCGGCGCGGACTTCGCCAAGGGTTCCCGCTTCGCCAACGGCGGCGGCACCGACGACATGACGCCCATCCGCAAGCTCGGCAACCGCGTCCTGTGCTCCCTGGTCAACCACAAGTTCGGCGCCCGCTACACCGATCTGTGCTACGGATACAACGCCTTCTGGAAGCACTGCCTGGACGACATCGCCCTGGACTGCGCCGGGTTCGAGGTCGAGACCCTGATGAACATCAGAGTCGTCAAGGCGGGCCTCAAGGTCCAGGAGATCCCCAGCCATGAGTTCGTGCGCATCCACGGCACCAGCAATCTGCGTGCCGTGCGCGACGGGCTGCGGGTCCTGAAGGTCATCCTCAAGGAGCACGGCGCCCGTCGCCGGCGCCCGCACCGCCTCGCCATCGCGCCGGCCGCCAACCGCAGGGAAGTCTCTTGAGCAGCCCACCCGACCACCGCCCGGCCGGCGTGCCGGATGTCTCGGTGGTCATCTGTGTCTACACCGAGGACCGCTGGGACGACATCCTCGCCGCGGTGGCCTCGGTGCGCGACCAGTCCTGGCCCGCCCTGGAGACCCTGGTCGTCGTGGACCACAACGCCGCGCTGCTGCGCCGCCTCGCCAAGCGGTACGGCGACGACGGCGCCGGTGCGACGGCCGGGGTGCGGGTGCTCGCCAACGCGGGCCCCCGCGGCCTGTCGGCGGGCCGCAACACCGGCATCGCCGCCTCCTCCGGCGAGGTGATCGCGTTCCTGGACGACGACGCGGTCGCCGAGCGGGAGTGGCTGCGCCACTTCGCGCGGGCCTATGCCGACCCCCGGGTGATGGCGGTCGGCGGCCGTACGGAGCCGGTGTGGGAGTCCCGGCGCAGGCCGGCCTGGTTCCCCGAGGAGTTCGACTGGGTGGTGGGCTGTTCCTATCGCGGTCTGCCGCCCGGCCGGGTCCGGGTGCGCAACGTCCTCGGCGGCAACGCCTCCTTCCGCAGGTCGGCGTTCACCCTGGCCGGGGGGTTCGCCAGCGGCATCGGGCGGGATGGCGACCGGCTGCCGCTGGGCGGCGAGGAGACGGAGCTGTGCATCCGGCTGACCCGGGCCATGCCGGAGGCGGTGCTGCTGATCGACGACCGGTCGGTGATCCACCACCGGGTGCCGGCCGTGCGGGAGCGCTTCCGCTACTTCCGCACCCGGGCGTATGCAGAAGGGCTGTCCAAGGCCCTGGTCACCCGCAGTGTGGGGGCGCAGTCGGGGCTGTCCTCGGAGCGCCGCTACACCACGCGCGTGTTGCCCGCGGGCGTCGCGCGCGGCGTGCGGGACGCCCTGCTCGGCAGGCCGGGCGGCGCGGGCCGGGCCGGGGCGATCGTGGCCGGGCTCGCGGCGACGGTGGGCGGCTATGCCCTCGGCAGCGTCCGGGCGCGCCGCGGCGGGGTCCGGTTCGCGGTCGCGGAAGTGCCCTCGGGCGGCACGCCGACGGAGGAGCCGCACGGTGGGCACGGTCCGAACGGCCCGGCAGCGGGCCCTCCCGAGGAGGCCGGCGCGTGAGTGCGGACCGGGTGCCGATACTGATGTACCACGCCGTGGCGGACTCACCCGCCCGGGCGACGTACGGCCTGTCGGTGTCCCCCGACTCGTTCGCGGGACAGATGCGGCTGCTGGCCGAGCGCGGGTTCACCCCGCTGACGGCCGAGCAGCTCGCCGTCGCCTGGCGCACCAGCGCCGTGCTGCCGCCGAAGCCGGTGCTGATCACCTTCGACGACGGCTATGAGGGCGTGCACCGGCACGCCCTCCCGGCGCTCGTCGAGCACGGCTTCTCCGCGACGCTCTTCGCGTCCACGGGGTGGCTGCGCGGGGCGCACGAGACGGGCGGCGCGCTCGACCTGATGCTGACCTGGGACCAGGTGCGGGAGCTGGCCGGGGCCGGGTTGGAGATCGGCGGGCACAGCCACACCCACCCCCAGCTCGATCAACTGGCCGATGAACGGCTGTGGTTCGAGGTGCAGCGGTGCCGGGAGATCCTTGCGGGTGAGCTGGGGCGTCCACCGGTGTCCTTCGCCTATCCCTACGGTTATTCCGACCGCCGGGTGCGGCGCACGGTCCGGGCGGCGGGCTTCAGCGTCTCGCTGGCCGTGGGCAACACCCTCGCCGCGCGCCCGCAGGGGCCGTACGCCCTGGAGCGGGTGACGGTGCGGCGTTCGACCGGGCTCGGCGAGTTCGAGCGGCTCGTCGAGGGGCGGGCGCTGGGCCGGCTGTTCGTCCGGGACCGCACCCTGACCAAGGGGTACGCCATATATCGCAGAACCCGACAAGTCGTCAGGAAGGCAAGCGAAGCCCGTGTCTGACACGTCCACCCGCACCGAGGAACGGGAGACGGAGGGGCCGGCCGGCCGCAAGTTGCGGCTGCCGGGGCGGGGCGGCGGAAGTCCGCTGTTCCGCAACGCCTTCGCGCTGATGCTCAACACGGGCATCAGCGCCGTTCTCGGCGTGGGGTACTGGCTGGTCGCCGCCCGGTACTACTCCGAGGAGGCGGTCGGCCAGGGCTCCGCGGCCATCGCCGCGATGAAGCTCCTCGCGGGGCTCACCGCGGTCACCCTGACGGGGGCGCTGGCCCGCTTCATCCCCACCGCCGGACGGATGACGGGACGGCTCGTCTTCCGTACGTACGCGGGGAGTTCGGTGGTCGTGGCACTGGCCGCGACGGTCTTCCTGCTCACGCTCAACCTGTGGGGCCCGTCGTACCGCTTCCTGCACGGGCCCCTGCACGGCTTCGGGTTCGTGATCGCCGTGGCGGCCTGGTCGGTGCTCACCCTTCAGGACGGGGTGCTGACCGGGCTGCGCAGCGCGTTCTGGGTGCCGGTGGGCAATACGGTCTTCTCGGCCGTGAAGCTGGCGCTGCTGGTGGGAATGTCCGCGGCGCTGCCGACGTCCGGGGTGTTCGTCTCCTGGGTCGTCTCGATCGCCGTCTCGGTGGTGCCGCTGGGGTGGCTGGTGTTCCGGCGGCTGGTGCCGCGGCATGTGGCGGCGACCGAGGCGACGGCGCGGACGGCGTCGTACCGCGAGATGGGGCGCTTCCTCGCCGGGGACTACACCGGGTCGCTGTTCTCGCTGGCCGTGGTCTATCTGGTGCCGGTGATCATCGCCTCGCAGGTCAGCTCCACCGACAACGCGTACTTCTACATCACCACCACCATCGGCGGCACCACGAATCTGCTCGCCATCAACATGGGCGCCTCCCTCACGGTCGAGGGGTCGCACGACCCGGCGCGGCTGGCGGAGAACTGCCGGGCGGCGCTGCGCCGGATGGCGAAGATCATGGTGCCGGTCTGTGTGCTGCTGTTCGTCCTCGCGCCGTACATCCTGCGGGTCTTCGGCCAGGGGTACGCGGACGCGGCGACGCCGCTGCTGCGCTGGTTCGCGGTGGGGGCGGCGCTGCGGGTGGTGATGGAGACCTATTTCGCGGTGCTGCGGGCCCAGAGCCGCACGGCCGGACTCGCCTATCTCCAGGGTCTGTTGTGCGTGCTGGTGCTCGGTCTGACGCTGCTGCTCCTGCCCCGGATGGGGCTCACCGGCGCGGGCGTCGCGGAGATCTCCAGCCTCGCGGTGATCGTTTCCATCTCCGCGGTGAAACTGCGCAGGATCCTCAAGGCGGCGGCACCTGCGCTCGGCGCCCCGGTGGCCTACGCGCCCGACGTGGCACCGGACGGTGACCTCGCCGACCTCGCGGTGCGCGGTGACCGGCGGGACGGCCCGCGCACCGAGCCGCGCCCGGCCCGGCGGGGCATCGGGCGCGGCTTAGGATCCCGGACGGCCTCGGACGGCGGGCAGCGCGAGGGCGGGCGGTACGGCACGCGCTGGGCGCTGAGAGCGGCGCTCGACGCGGACACGATGCCGCTGGGTGTGCGGCTGGACTTCGACCACTTGGAGCGGCGCCCCGACCTCCGCCACACCCCCGACGGGGTCGGGTCGGCCTCGATGCCGCCCCCGCTGCCGAAGCCTTCGGCCGCCGACGCGTCCTCAGCACGGCCTGCCCCGGCCGGGCCGTCCCCGGCCAAGCCCGTGGCGAAGCTCGCCGCGACGGCGCCGCCCGAGGCCCGGCCAGTGCCGGTCGCGGCTCGGCCGCCCGTGCCGAAGGCGCCCACGGCGGCGCCCGTGACGCCCGCGCGGGCAGCCGCGGCGGCCGTGGAAGGCCCGCTCCCCCGCCCGGCCGCCCCCCGGTGGTGGCGGCCCGAGGCGGGGATCTGGCTGCTGTTCCTCGGTGCGCTCGCGCTCTACTGGACGCCGCTGGGCTCCCTGGGCGAGTCCGGCCTGGACGGCATGGGCGGGCTCGGGCTGATCTCCGTGCTGCCGGTGGCGACGCTGGTGGGCACCGCCCTGCTGGTGACATCGTTCGCGGCCGCGCTGGCACTGCCCCGGCAGCGCCGGTGGCTGCTGACGGCGGTGCTGCTGCTGACCGTCGTGTCCCTGCACGCCGCGCCCGCCGTGCTGGAGGCGCAGCCGCGCTTCGCGACGGCGTGGCAGCACCTGGGGTTCATCGACTTCATCGACCGTACGGGGGTGGCGGCGCCCGACCTCGACGCCCGCTGGAGCTGGCCGGGCTTCTTCGCCCTCGCCGCGTTCCTCGCCCGGGCCTGCGGGGTGAGCGACCTCACCGAGGTGCTGCGCTGGTGGCCGCTGACCGTGCAGCTGCTGAGCCTGGCGCCGCTGGCCCTGCTGCTGCGGGCGGTGCGGGCGGGCTGGCGGGCGAAGTGGACGGCGGCCTGGCTGTTCGTGCTGTGCGGCTGGGTGGGCCAGGACTACTTCTCCCCGCAGGCCCTCAACTACCTCTTCTACCTGCTGTTCGTGGCCGTGCTGCTGGTGTGGTTCCGCTGGCCGAGGCAGCTGCGCGGCAAGCTGCTGCCGGGCGAGGCGGAGGTCGTCCCTGCGGGCCGCAGCGAGCTGGGGATCCTGCTCGCGGTGGTGCTCGCGCTGTTCGCCGCGTCGGTCGCGAGCCATCAGCTCACCCCGTTCGTGATGCTGGGGGTGCTGACCGCGCTGGTCGTCACCCGGCGCTGCACGCTGCGCGGACTGCCGCTGCTGTGCGCGGTGATGCTCGCGGTGTGGGTGGGCTTCCTCGCGGAGCCCTACTGGTCGGGCCACTTCAACGAGCTCTTCGGCGGTCTGGGGTCCCTGGGCGGCAATGTCTCCTCGTCGGTCTCGGGCCGCATCGAGGGCGGCAGCGCCACGCACAAGCTGGTGCTGTACGTCCGGGTGGCGCTGGCGGGCGGAGTGCTGGCGTTCGCCGCGCTCGGCTGGTGGCGCCGCCGCCGGTCCGGGATCGGCGATCTGGCGCTGCTGCTGCTCACCGGGGTGCCCTTCCTGGCCTTCGGGATGCAGTCGTACGGCGGTGAAGTGGCCCTGCGGGTCTTCCTGTTCGCGGTGCCGGGCGCCTGCGTCCTGGCCGCGCTCGCGCTCTTCCCCCGCCCGCGCGCGACGGCTAGCGCCGGTGTGCTCGGTCCGGTGGCCGCGCTGCTGGCCGGGCTCGTCCTCGTCTTCGGCTTCCTGGTGGCCCGCTGGGGCAACGAGTCCTTCGAGCGGGTGCGGCCCGGCGAGGTCGCCGCCATGGACTATGTGTACGCGCACGACAAGCCGACCGTGCAGCTGCTGTGGATGAGCAACGACACCGCCAAGAACGTCACTCCGGCCATGCCGTGGGGCAGCCGCGACATGGAGCGGGTGCTGTACGAACCGACGCTCGCGCCCCGCGACCCGGCCCGGGTGGACGACCTCGTGACCGCCCTGCGCAAGGCCGGGCCCCGGGCGTACATCATGGTCGACCGCGGCCAGTCGGTCTATCTCCAGCTCGACTCGGGCTACGCCCCCGACTGGGACGACCGGGTGCGGCGCGCCCTCGACGGCCGGCCGGAGCTGCGGCGGGTGCTCTCCAACGAGGACGCGGTGCTGTACGAACTGAAGACCCCGGCCACGGGCACGGCCCCCCCGCCCCGCCCCGGCCCCGCCGGGCCCCGCGTGACGTGGACGCCGGTGTCGGTGGTCGGCGCGCCGGCGGCGGTGGCGCTGCTGCTGCTCCTGTCCGGGCGGGAGTTGCTGCGGGTGATGGGCCGCCCCGGAGTCCGCCAGCTGCGCTGGCTCCAGAGCACGTACTGGTTCGCGCTGCCGCTGCTGGTGGTCCTGCTGGTGTCACTGGTGGTCCGCATGGCGACGATCTCGTAGCGGGCGGTTTCCCCGGGGCTCCGCCCCGGACCCGTGCTCGGGTGCGGCCCGGCGGGGCTTTGTTCCCCTACCCCGCCCCTTCCCGCTGTATCGATTTGCGGCTCCGCCGCGTGAGGGGCTCCGCCCCAGACCCCGGAGCACGCTCCGCGCGCTGTCCTCAATCGCCGGACGGGCTGGATTTTCCAGCCCGTCCGGCGATTGAGGACGCGCCCGCAGGGCGCTGGGGGTCCGGGGGTCTCCCCGGTTTCGGGAAGGGGCGGGGCTGGGGAAAAAGCGCGTCAGCCCAGCCACTGGACGTCGTACGGCCCGAGATTGAGCGTGTGACCGTCCACCGTCGCCGTCAGCGGACGATTCTGCGTGTTCACGGCCAGGATCGCCGCATCCGACGCGAGCGTCCGCACCGTCCCCGCATCCGCACCCGTCACGTCCACGGAGTGGAACCGCGTACCCGGCGGAAACGACTTCGCGAACCGCGCCAGAAGATCCAGCATGGGCAACGCCGTGCCGCCGCCCGCCAGCTCCGTGCTGCGCCACAGACAACCGGGGCAGTCGGCCGTCGTGCCCTCCGGGTTCCAGTAGAACGCCGTCGCGGCCCCGGCGGTGGCCAGCTGCTGCATGGCCGTCGCCTGGACGGCCGTGCGGTGCTCCTCCGTCCAGCCCCTGCGGGCGTCGTTGGCGTCGGGCGGCTCGACGTACCACTCGGACCACCACACGGGCAGGCCGGTGGTCCTGGTCAGCCAGCCGGTCACGTCGGCGAACTTCTGGGTGGCGCCGAACTCGTCGGGCAGGAGCCGGTCGTTCTCGCGGGTGTAGCTGGCGCCGTCGACGGCGACGAAGTCGGCACCCTTCTTGTGCGTATTCCAGTAGGAGACGGCGTCCACGGCGCGCTGGTCGACCGAACCCCAAGGGCCGCGCACGGACGAGGCGTTGGTGGCGTTGTCGGGGGGATGGCTGTCCACGCTGATGTAGGGGCCGCCGACGAGGTTGTTCGCGTTCTGCTTCTTCAGCTCCGCGTAGACCAGGTTGTAGAGCCGCGTATAGCCCTCGTAGTCCCAGCGGTTCCTGGACTCGTCGAAGAAGCCCTTGAACTCGTTCCAGACGACGAAGTGGCGGATGTCCGGATAGCGCTTGGCGATGACCCCGACGAGCTGGGCGAAGTCCTTGTAGTGACTGGAAAGGGGCGCCATCTCCAGGGATTTCTGGGCCCAGTTGGTCTTTCCCGCGGTGCCGCCCTTCATCCAGTCGGGGGCGCAGCAGAGCGTGAGCACGGGGGTCGCGCCGGTCTTGCGCATCAGGGCGACGCGCCGGTCGAGGTCTCCGAAGTTGTACGAGCCCGGCCGGGGCTCGGGGTTGTCCACGCCCCAGCCCATGATGTGCTGGTTCTGTGGCACGGGGGAGCCGGCGAGGAGCTTGGCGGCGGTGTCGCGGGCGCCGTCGTCGCCGTGGTCGGCGCTGTACTGGGTGTGGGTGAAGCCGAAGCCGAGGGCGGTGCGCCCGCCGCCGCCCCGGTCACCGTCGGAGCCGCCCGGCCCGCCCGTCCCCCCGGGCCCGCCGCCGCCCTCCCATCCCCCGCTGAACACCGTGACCAGCAGCGCCAGCGCCAGAACGCCGCTCACGAGCAGTGCGGCGACCCGCCACCGCCCTGTCCGAGAAAAAAACGCCCGACGTGTCCCATGACGTGCCATCACGGGCAAGAGTATCCGCGGGTGAATCGAAGTGCGGCTGCTTCCGCGCGAACGTCCGGGGAAGCGGGGAAAACCTGTGTGCGCAAGAGCGGCCGGTGCCGGATCATGGGCGGCATGTGTGCCGACCTCCGTCCCGAAGCCAGGAGGCAGATCCTGCCCGCCGACCCGGCCCCCACCCCCGCGGAGAAATCCCTGCCGCTCCGGCTGAACGTGGACGACAGCGACTCGCCGTCCGATGTCATCGACGCGCTGTTCCTGGGCCGGTTCGCCACCGGGGAACAGCCGTACGCGCACAGCCGTTCCGTGGACCGCGTGAAGCCCGGGGCGTCGCTGCTGCCGCCCGCGGCGAGCGTGGTGCGCGCCGCGCGGGACGACGACCGCAGCGCGACCCTGGCCGAGGGCGAGGGGTGGACGCTGCTGATCTCCCGCTGGAACCGGGGCGCGGATGTCTCCGTGACCGCGACCAGCGACGACCTGGCGAAGAAGGTGCTCGGCCAGGCCGTGGAGGACGCGGAGGACGAACCGGAGCCGCAGCCCGAGCACGTCACGATGGGTTTTTGGTACGTGTCGCCGCGGCGCGGCCCGCACCGCACGACGCGGCAGATCTCGGCCGGCACGTGGCAGGAGGTCCGGCCCAACTACACGGCGCCGGTGGCCGACGCGATGGACCGGCTGATGAAGGTCACCCCGGACGACATCGCGGGCCGGCTGCTGCTCCTGCACGGCCCGCCCGGCACCGGCAAGACGTCCGCGCTGCGGACGCTGGCCCGGTCGTGGCGGGACTGGTGCCAGGTGGACTGTGTGCTGGACCCGGAGCGGCTGTTCAACGACGTCGGCTATCTGATGGACATCGCGATCGGCGAGGACGACGGCTCGGCGAAGGGCCGCTGGCGGCTGCTGTTGCTGGAGGACTGCGACGAGCTGATCCGCGGCGAGGCCAAGCACACGGCGGGGCAGGCGCTGTCCCGGCTGCTGAACCTCACGGACGGGCTGCTGGGGCAGGGGCGCAATGTCCTGGTCGGGGTCACCACGAACGAGGACCTGGAGCGGCTGCATCCCGCGGTCGTCCGCCCCGGCCGGTGCCTCGCCCGCATCGAGGTCGGCCCGCTGACCCGTAAGGAGTCCGTGGCCTGGCTCGGCCGGGAGGAGGGCGTGGGGCGCGACGGCGCGACGCTCGCGGAGCTCTTCGCCCTGCGGCGGGGTGTGGGACCGGCGTCGGTGCCGCTGCAGCAGGACGGGTCGGACGCGGGGCTGTATCTGTAGGAGGCCCGGGGGCCGGCCGGTCGGGAGGGCCGGGGAGTCAGCTGCCGTACGCCGCGCGCAGCGCCTCCTCGGCCGCGGCCAGTGCCGCGCCCCGGTCCAGGCCCAGGCGGTGCGCGCGCTGTGCGAAGACGGCCGCCGCTGCAGCCGTCTCCCGCGCCGCCACATCGCCCGGCGCGGCCACGAACGTCCCGTTCCGGCCCCGCGTCTCGACGACCCCGTCCGCTTCGAGCGTGCGGTACGCCTTGGCCACCGTGTTCGCCGCCAGGCCCAGTTCCTCCGCGAAGCCCCGCACCGTGGGCAGCTTGTAGCCCACGGGCAGCGCGCCGGAGCGGGCCTGTTCGGCGATGGCGGCGCGGATCTGCTCGTAGGGCGGTTCGGCCGCGTCGGGGTCGACGGTCAGGTGCAAGGCCACGGTGGGGCTCCCGGTTCGGCGAAGGGTTGTGTCACCCATTGTGCGTCAGGGAGTCCCACCGTGCCCGGGTGGTGCTTACAGCTCCAGCGAGGCGCCGTAGGTGGTCAGCCAGGTGTCGAGGCTGAGGACCAGCTCGGTGGTGGACTGGAAGGCCTCGCCGTTGCCCTGGCCGAGCGAGCCGGTGACGGCCGCGGTGTCGAGCAGGGCGTGCACGGGCTTGTTCTTGTCGGCCAGCACGCGGCGCAGTTCCCCGCGCAGGACGTCGGGGTAGCGCGGGTCCTGGGTGCTGGGGTAGGGGCTCTTGACGCGGTCGGCGACGGACGCGGGCAGCAGGTCGCGGGTGGCGGCGCGCAGCAGGGACTTCTCGCGGCCGTCGAAGGTCTTCATCGCCCAGGGGGTGTTGAAGACGTACTGGACGAGGCGGTGGTCGCAGAAGGGCACGCGCACCTCCAGGCCGGTGGCCATGCTGACGCGGTCCTTGCGGTCGAGCAGCAGCTGCACGAAGCGGGTGAGGTGCAGGTAGCTGATCTCGCGCATGCGGCGTTCGAGGCCGGTCTCGCCGGCGAGCCTGGGCACCTCGGCGATGGCCTCGCGGTAGCGGGCCTCGCGGTAGCCGGCCAGGTCGATCTTGTGGAGGAGGCCCTGGTCGAGGAAGTCGGTGCGGTCGCCGCTGCCGTCGCCGGAGACCGTGTCGAAGATGCGGGCCGTGAGCCAGGGGAAGGTGTCGCCATTGACGGCCTCGGCGTCGTGGAACCAGCGGTAGCCGCCGAAGACCTCGTCGGCCGACTCGCCCGACAGCGCGACCGTGGAGTGCTCGCGGATCGCCTTGAAGAGGAGGTAGAGGGAGGTGTCGACCTGGCCGAAGCCGACGGGCAGGTCGCGCGAGCGCAGCACGGCGTCGCGGTGGCCGCGGTCCATCAGGGTCGCGGTGTCGAGCACGATGTCGGCGTGGTCGGCGCGCACGTGCTCGGCGAGGGCGTGCGCGAACGGGCCGTCGGGGGTCCCCCGCAGGTCGCTGGCCTTGAAGTTCTCGGCCTGGCCCGCGAAGTCGACGGCGAAGGAGCGCACGGGGCCGTGGCCGCCGTCGGCGAGGCCCTTGGCGGCGAGGGCGGTGATGACGGAGGAGTCGAGTCCGCCGGAGAGCAGGGTGCACAGCGGGACGTCGGCGATGAGCTGGCGGGAGACGATGTCCTCCAGCAGCTCGCGGACGTGGCCGACGGTGGTGTCGAGGTCGTCGGTGTGCTCGTGGGACTCCAGCGCCCAGTAGCCGCGCTCGGTCAGTCCGCCGCGGCGCACCCGGACGGTGTGGCCGGGGCGCACCTCGCGCATGCCCTTGTAGATGCCGTGGCCGGGCGTCTTGGTGAAGGCCAGCATCTCGGCGAGGCCCTCGGCGTCGACGACGGGGCGGACGGAGGGGTGGGCGAGGATCGACTTGGGCTCGGAGCCGAAGATCACGCCGTCGGGAGTGGGGTAGTAGAAGAGCGGCTTGACGCCCATGCGGTCGCGGACGAGGAGGAGTTCCTCGGTGCGCGGGTCCCAGACGGCGAAGGCGTAGATGCCGTTGAGCCGCTCGGCGGCGGACTCGCCCCATTCGAGGTAGGCGTGGAGGACGACCTCGGTGTCACTGGTGGTGCGGAAGGTGTGGCCGCGGCCCTCCAGCTCGGCGCGCAGCTCACGGAAGTTGTAGACCTCGCCGCTGTAGGTGGTGGCGAGCAGGGTGCGGCCGTCGTGCTCGGCCGGCATCGGCTGCTTGCCGCCGTCGAGGTCGATGATGGACAGACGGCGGTGTCCCAGCGCGGCGTGGGTGTCCAGCCAGACGCCGCCCGCGTCCGGACCACGGCATATGTGGGTCTCGTTCATCGCGTCGAGCGTGCCGCGCGCGGTCGAGAGGTCCTGGTCGTACGCGATCCATCCGGTGATGCCGCACATGCTCGCGGTGTACCCCTTCGCTAGGCCGCCCGGCGGTCGGTTCCCGGGTACGGCACTCCCCGTGTGTGACGGGCCCGCGTGTATTCCGCGTGCGAGCCGTGAAGATCACGATACGCCTGGATAGATGCATTCACCATGTGCGGACCGGGAAAACATTCACATCGCATGGACGACCGGCGGTAACCCATCACACCTACGGGGAAGCGAATATGACGTACCGTCAGTTCAGAAAGTGGAATGTCGGTTCCGGATGCATCAGGAAGTCGTGGTGCGAGATGTTCCAGGCGTACGCGCCCGCCATCGCGAAGGCGATCCGGTCCCCCACCCGCAGCTCGGCGACGGGCACCTGCCGGGCGAGTACGTCCTTGGGCGTGCACAGCTGCCCGGTCAGGGTCACGGGCTCGTCGAGCGCGGCGGGGCGCGGCCAGGGGCGCGCCCACTCCTCGACCGGGAGCACCGTGAAGGGCTGATCGTGCGCCTTCGCGGCGGGCGTCCGCAGGTGGTGGGTGCCGCCCCGCAGGACCGCGAAGGCCTCCCCCTGGCTGTGCTTGAGGTCCAGGACCTCGGTGACGTACCAGCCGCAGTGCGCCGCCAGCGACCTGCCGGGTTCCGTCCGCAGGGTGACGCCGGGGTGCGCGGCGGCGAGTTCGCGCAGGCCCGCGCCGTAGGCGCGCCAGTCGAAGCGGGTGCGCGGGCGCGCGTAGTCGACGGCCATCCCGCCGCCGACCACGACCTCGTCGAAGGTGATGCCGTAGCGGTCGGCCAGGGACCTCGCCCAGCCCGCCACCCGGGCCGCGACGGCGAGATGGGCCGCCGCGTCGAGCCCGCTCGCGAGGTGGGCGTGGATGCCCCGCAGCCGCAGCCGGCGGCCGCGCAGCAGCGGAAGGCAGGCTTCCACCCGGTGCGGGTCGAGGCCGAAGGGGCCGGGCCTGCCGCCCATGGCCAGCACCGCGCCACCGAGTTCGCCGCCCTCGCCGGCGGGGAGGTTGACGCGCAGGAGGATGTCGGCGCGCTCGTCGCCCGGCCGCTCGTCGACGAGGTCGGCGAGGAGCCTCAGCTCGTTCTCGCTCTCCACGTGGAAGCGCTCCACGCCCAGTTCGAGGGCCAGCCGCAGCTCCTCCTCGGTCTTGCCGGGGCCGCCGAAGGCGAGCGGCAGCCCGGGAACCGCCGCTCTGACGTGGGCCAGTTCGCCCCCGGAGGAGACCTCGTAGCCGTCGAGGTGCGGGGCGAGCGCGCGGAGGATCTCGGGGGCGGGGTTGGCCTTGGCCGCGTAGTACAGCTCGACGCTCTCCGGCAGGGCGGCCCGCACCTCGCGGGCGTGGCCGCCGAGCGCGGCGAGGTCGTGGACGTACGCGGGCAGTTCGGCGCCGGGCAGGCGGGCGGCGAAATCGGCGACGCGGGGGGTTATCACGGTGCGCTGCTC
Source organism: Streptoverticillium olivoreticuli subsp. olivoreticuli (assembly GCF_003391135.1). Taxonomy (GTDB): domain Bacteria; phylum Actinomycetota; class Actinomycetes; order Streptomycetales; family Streptomycetaceae; genus Streptomyces; species Streptomyces blastmyceticus. The sequence continues at coordinate 2,836,622 of NZ_CP031455.1, forward strand.
CAGGGTTCGGTACGGGCGTTGCGGGTGAGCGTGGACAGCAGGTCCGGCACGAGGGGCGAGGCGATGCGCACATAGCCCGCGTCCCGGTCGGCCTTGCGTTCCCAGCGGGTCAGCAGATTGGCCTTGGCCGGCAGCGGCACCCCGGCCACCAGCGCGCGCAGCGGCGGCGGGTCGCCGTGGGCGGCGGCGCGGGCGGCCAGGGTCCGGCGGACGGCGGACCACAGCTCGGGTTCGAGGTGGGGGTGCAGGTCGGCGAGCGCGGCGAGCATCTCGGCGACGTGGTTGACGAGGAGGCAGTAGACGACCCGGTCCCAGCCGCGCTCGCGGTCGTACGTCAGGGGGCGGGCCACGTCCTCGGGCAGCGCGGCGAGCGCGGCCGCGTGGTGCCCGGGGAGCAGCTTGGCGCCTTCGAGGTCGCGGAAGAGCACCTGGCGGGGCGTGCCGTCGGGGCCGACGCCCACGACGACGTTCTGCAGGTGCGGTTCGAGGACCACGCCGTGGTCGAAGTAGGCGGCGAGCACGGGCGGCACGAGCAGGCCGAGGTAGGCGTCCCACCAGGCGAGGGCCTCGGCGGGCCCCGCGTGGGCCAGGAGCAGCCCGAGGTGGGCGCCGCCGGTGGGGTATTCGTCGGCGACGGCGGCGGCGAGCAGCCCGGTGACGCCGGGGGCGAGCCGGGTGGCGAGCCCCTCGCGGACGATGACTCCGAAGCCCTCGGCGAGGTCGCGGCTGCCGAGGTCGAGGGTGCGGTAGCCGGGCTCGCGCAGCAGGTCGGCGCCGGGGAAGCGGGCGGCCAGGGCGGTGGCGACGGGTTCCAGGAGCCGGGTGAGGGCGACGGCGCCCGCCAGCTCGTACTCGGCGTTCTTGCGCAGGCAGTTGGTGATGCGGATGTTGAGGCTGAACTTCAGGAAGTCCCGGCCGTCGTAGAGGGTGCGCACGGAGGCGGTGGGCGCGAAGCCGTCGCCGCCGCTCCCCAGGTCGAGGACGTCGCCCCGGGCGAGGGCGGCGCGCAGCACGGGGTGGTCGCGGAGCATGGCGTACTGCCAGGGGTGCGCGGGCAGCAGGCGGTAGCCCTCGGGCACGGGGCGCTGCCGGTCGAGGGCGGCCAGGGCGCCGTCCGTCGCCGCTTCCTCGCGCACGCGCTCCCGGCGTACGGCCAGGTGGCGCAGGGGAAACCGGGCGCGGTTCTCGGGGGCGTAGCGGCCCCAGTCGTCCGCGGTGCCGGTGCGGGCCTTGGGGGTGGGGTGGAAGCGGTGGCCGAAGAGCAGGGACTGCTCGGAGTCCAGGTAGGCGTCGGGCCCCGCGTCGCCGCGCGCGGCGCCCAGGGCGGCGGTCACCCCCGCGTGGCTTGCGGCGACCTGACCCAGGAACTCGTCGTTCCGGACGCCCGTGCGCAGCTCCAGCTCCCGGTGGACGCGCTCGGCGAGCGCCTGCCAGGTCAGCTCGGTCCAGGTGCCGCCGTGCTGTTCGGCGACCGGCCCGGTGAAGCGGTGGGCGCCGATGAGGGAGGCGCGGCGCAGTCCGACGCGGAGCAGCGTGCCGCCGCGGGGCAGCCGCAGCAGGAGCCGTCCGCCGGTGACGGCCGTCTGGTGCTCGGGGCCGGAGACCTCGCGGAGCAGGCAGTTGAGAAGGGTGTGGGCGACCACGTGGTCCGCGCAGGCCACGGTGGTGAGGGCGGGAGGTGCGGTCATTTTGGGCGGCTCCATTGGGGCGGATTCGCTTGCCTGTGCGGGTTCGTGCCGCCTGCGGCGGGAGCTCCCTGCGGGAGCGTCCTCAAACGCCGGACGGGCTGGGTTTCGCGGACCGTGGTCTTTGACCTGCGGGCCGTGGTTCACGGACCGCGGTCGGCACATCCAGCCGTCATCCGGCCGCCCCCCTCAGGTAATTGGGGCCCTCCACATAATGTTTGTTGATGTCCGCCGCGCCCGAGCGTTCCTTCGTGAGCAGGGTCCCGGCGGTGACCATGGCCTTCACGGGCAGCCGGTCGGCGTCGAGGACGCGGGCGCGCAGCACGGCGGCGGCGCCGGGCGCGGTGACCGCGAGGCGGTCCACGGCCTCGGTGAGCCGCTCGCGGATCCGGCTCAGCAGCCCGTCCAGCGGGGCGCGGCCGAGCCGCCCGAGCTCGAAGGCGAGGGCGCCCGCGCACAGGTGGACGGTGATGGTCGCGAAGACGTCGGCGACCGGCCCGTCGCCCCTTGTCAGGATCCGCCGGTCGTCGAATCCCAGGAGTGCGGCGGCCGCGCCGCCGAGCCGCGCGGCGAGCCGGACGGGGTGCACCCGCGGCCCGTCGTTGTCCTTGAGCAGCAGCCTCAGCCGGGGCCCGGCGCCGGTGTCGTCGAGGACGACGGAGGTGTTCTGCTGGTGCGATTCGAGCGCGATGCCGTACGAGAAGAGGGTGGTGTGCCAGTCGAGGAGCAGGGTGAGGTAGGCGTCGAGGAAGGTGGTGAGCGAGCCGCCGTAGTAGCGCTCGGCGAGTTCGTCGACGACGAGCGCGCCGGTGGGGGTGCGGGCGAGCAGCGCGGCGACGGGCACGACGTGGGCGTCCCGCAGCCCGGCGGGGTAACGGCGGACGAGCGCGGCGAGGAGCTCGTGGCCGGCCTGGAGGTGGGCGCGCTCGTCGGCGAGGAGCACCGTGCCCGCGAAGCGCGGTTCGTGGGCGATGACCTCTTCGAGGAGGCGATGGGCGATCTCGCCGTCGAGGAGGGTGCCGGGCTTGATGGTGCGGCGATTGCGCAGGCCCAGGGTGGCGGTGGCGAGCGGGAGTTTGAGGTGGACGGCCGGTTCGTCGGCGACGGCGACCGTACGGGTGGACAGCGTCGGCCGCACCTGGAGCCAGGGGGCGGGGGCCAGGTGTGCGGAGCGCTCCAGCCCGCAGGCGCGCAGGGCCTCGGCGAGGGGCCGCCCGGCGGTGAGCGGGTGGACGGGCAGGGCCAGGTGGGTGGCGTCGAGGCCGGGCAGGCCGAGGGCCGCGGGGGCGGGCCACCAGGGCGGCGGCGCGGCGGGCCCACGGCGTAACGCCTCGCGCGGGAGGGCGAGCCAGCGCAGGGCGAAGGAGGGGTGGAACTCGGGTGCGTAGAGCCGCAGCTGGGTCTCGGTGAGGCCGGAGCGGGCCCGCCCGGTGGGGTAGAGGGGGTGGTCGCGGTAGGCGGCGAGCGCGTCGTAGGCGAGGGAGCGGCGGAGCCCGGTCCAGTGGGCGGTGTCCGGTCCGTAGGCGGCGGCCAGCCGGGCGACGACGTCGTCGCGGACCTCGCTGTGCAGCCGGATCGCGGCCAGGGCCGCGTCGCACTCGGCGAGGAAGGCGTCGTATCCGGCCCGGTCCTCCGGGGGTGCGGCCGGGCGCAGCCGGGTGAGGACGGGGCGCAGCCCGGTGAGGGTGCCGTCGGCGGTCTCCACCAGCGGGCGGCGGGCGCGGATCTCGCACTGGAAGCCCTCGGGGCCGACCGGCAGCAGCAGGGTCTCGCCGGCCGCGCGGAGGCGGAGCCAGTCGCCGTCCGGCCGGTGTTCGGTGCGCGCGCGGCTGCGGAGCCCGTAGGTGTCCTCGCGGAGCAAGGTGCTGAGGACGCGCTGGAGGAGCTCGTCCTCCAGTACGACGCTGCCGGTCAGGCTCATGGCGTGATCTCCCAGCGCTGTGCCGCCAGGAATTCCTCGACGGCACGGTCGATCCGGCCCTGGTCGGTGCCGGTCGCCCGTAGTACCCCGAGATAGTCGCGGTTGGTGCGGTGGAGCGGGTGCGCCTCGCCGGTCCCGCGCAGCGGCCGGTACACCAGCCGTACGCCGTCGTGTTCGGTGTCGCTCGCCGAAGGCGCCCTTGTGAGCGTACCGCCGCGGTCGGCGCAGACATACTCCACGCGCACCCGGCCGTCCGCGCGGCCGCCCAGGCGCACGGGCAGCCGCTCGCCGAGGTGGGTGCGCAGGATGTGCGCGAAGAGCGGAATGCCCAGGGCGTCGGCGAGCGCCAGGTCGCACTGGTCGCCGATGGCACGGTAGTTGACCTCGACGATGCGGGCGCGGTCGCCCTGCGCGATGTATTCGGTGTGGCAGGCGCCGAAGCCGACGCCGAGCGCGCGCAGCTGCCGCAGGGCGTCGGCGGCGTGCGGCCGCGGCGGTCCGGGCAGCAGGGTGAGCCGCTCCTCGACGAAGTACGGCAGGGGGGACAGCCCGGTGCGGAAGGTGCCGAGCGTGTGCAGGACGTGGCCGTCGCCCAGCGTCTCCAGGGTGTGCAGCGGCCCGTCCAGGTACTCCTCGACGACCAGGGCGGCGCCGGGCCTGCGCGCCCGTATCTCACGGCAGCGGGCGGCGAGTTCGCCCGGGTCGCCGACCAGCACCACGTCCTCGCTGGCCACGCCCTCACGCGGCTTGAGCACACATGGAAAGGGCAGGCCGAGGATCTCGGGGCCGGCCGGGTCGTCGTACGGCCCCAGCTCCACGGAACGCACGGTGTCGGCCCCCGCCGCGGCGAGGCTCCGGCGCAGCTCGGCCTTGTCCTTGGCCCGGTGCGCGGCCTTCCAGTCCTTGCCGGGCAGCCCGAAGTAGTCCGCGGCCAGCGCCGCCTGGACCTGGAGGTGGTCGCTGTTGGTGAAGACGGCACCGGGCTTCCCGAACCGGCCGATCCGGCTGATCACCTCGCGGAAGTCCCGTACGTCGCAGCCCACGACGTCCGTCTCCGGCGGCGACGCGCCCTTCGCGTACGCGCTCCGGTGGGCGTCCGGCTGATCGGTGAGCAGCGTGACGGCGAGCCCGAGCGCGGCGGCGGCGGGCAGGAAGCCGTGGGTGACGGAGTCGGTGGGGTTGAGCGCGAGGAGGTGGAGACGCGTCTGCCTTTCGGCCGGGCCGGAGGTGGGTGCGTTGCCGCCTGCGGCGGGGGCGCTTTTGGGGGTCCCCCCGGGCTGATTTCGGCTCGTCGCCATGGTCACGGACAGACCCTAAGTTAGGCAAGGCTTGCCTTGTCAATTGCGCAGCAACTGCCGTCTGAAATGCGCCCTTTATCCCTGCCCCGCCGTCACCCTCACAGCCCGATCCGCCGATACCGCGCCCGACGGGCGGAAAGGCGTTCGCCCTGATCGGACGCCGTGAGCGCCGCGAGTTCGGACCCCAGGACCCGCCCGAGGCGCGGCAGGAAGTCCTCGCCCTCCTCCACGACCGCGTCCACGATCCCGTTGGCGAGCAGGTCCGCGGACCGCACCCCCTGCCGGTCGGCGACCTCGTACGCCCGTTCCGTCGTCCGGTACAGGATCGCCGACGCCCCCTCCGGCGGCAGCGGCGAAAGCCACGCGTGCCGGGCCGCGACGACGCGGTCCGCGGGCAGCAGGGCGAGCGCGGCGCCGCCCGCGCCCTGTCCCAGCAGCAGGCAGAGCGTCGGGGCGGGCAGGGTCACGAGGTCCGCGAGGCAGCGGGCGATCTCCCCGGCCAGGCCGCCCTCCTCGGCGTCCCGGGACAGCGCGGCACCGGCCGTGTCGACGACGGTGAGCAGCGGCAGGCCGAGCTCGGCGGAGATCCGCATCCCGCGCCGCGCGGCCCGCAGCCCGGCGGGCCCGAGCGCCTGCCCCGTGCCCGGTACGGCGTGTTCGCCCCGGTCGTGGCCGAGGACGACGCAGGGCGTACCGCCGACCCGGGCGAGGGCGAGCATCAGCCCGGGGTCGCGCTCCCCCGCGGCCGTGCCGCTGAGCGGTGTCACGTCGGTGGCGGCGGCCGCGAGCAACTCCCGCACCCCGGGCCGGCCGGGGAGGCGCGACAGCCGGATCGATTCGGCGGTGGGCACGTCCTCGCACGGGCCGGTCGCGGGCTCCGGGGCGCTCGCCCGCGCCCCGGCCACGGGGTCCGCGCACAGCACGTTCAGCGCCCGCGCGGCCACGCCCGAGAGGCGCGACGCGGGGAGCACCGCGTCCACCAGGCCGTTGGCCAGGAGGTTCTCCGCGACCTGGACGCCCGCGGGGAACTCCTCGCCGTAGAGCGCCTGGTGGACGCGGGGGCCCAGGAAGCCGATGAGGGCGCCCGGTTCGGCGGCGGTGAGGTGGCCGAGGGAGCCCCACGAGGCGAGGACACCGCCGGTCGTGGGGTGCCGGAGATAGACGAGATAGGGCAGCCCGGCGGCCTTGTGGTCGGTGATCGCGGCGGCGACCTTGACCATCTGGAGGAAGGCGACCGTGCCCTCCTGCATCCGCGTACCGCCCGACGCGGGCGCCGCGAGCAGCGGCAGCCGCTCGGCCGTGGCCCGCTCCACGGCCCGTACGAGCCGCTCCCCCGCCGCCACCCCGATCGACCCCGCCAGGAACCGGAACTCACAGGCCACCAGAGCCACCCGCCGCCCCCGGACCCGGCCCTCACCGGTGATGACGGACTCGTCCAGCCCGGTCCGCTCCCGGGCGGCGAGCAGATCGGCGCGATAAGCGGCATCCCCGGTCGTCACCTCGACGGGCTCGTCCCAGCACCGCCAGCTACCGGGGTCCACCGCGGCTTCGACGATCTCGACGGCCGTTGCACGAGGGCTGTTCGCAGTCATGTGATCACCCTGCCATGGCGTCGGCGCCGTTTCGAGGGCAAAAAGGGCCCTGCGGGCGGCTCATCGAACGGGGGTGGCTCGGGCGCTCAGCGCCCCCACCGGTTCGCCGCATTGGCCGCCTCCACCTTGGCGCTGAGCAGCTCGGAGTCGGCCGCGGGGCGTACGGGTGTGGGCGAAGCAGGTGCAGAAGCGCAGCGGGGAACTGGGCTTGAGGTCGATACCGTGTGCCGTCGCCCACATATAGACGCCACAGGAGGCGCCGTCGCCCGCGCCTGAGACCGCCGTCAGGTGCCCGCGCCCGCATCGAGCAGCCGCTCGGGCGCCGCCTGCTGCCAGGAATCCACGATGATGTCGCGCAGCTCGCCCAGGCCCTCCAGCGCGGCGAGCCGCACCCGCACCCACGAGGAACCCGCCTCGTGCGGCGGTACCCAGAACTTCTCCGGCTCCGCGGCGATCAGCTCCGCGCGCTCGTGCTTGGGGCAGCGGACGGCGATGGACGTCTCGTCGTCGGGGACCGTGATGTACATCTTCCCGGCGACCCGGAACGTGGGCATGCTCCACGCCTCCTTCTCCACCGTCTCCGGGAGAGCCATCGCGATACGGCGGACATCATGGGAATCGATCACGAACAACACTTTAGACAGGCGTTCGGTCGGCGCGCGCCGTGAGCGAGCGGCCCGGCGAGCCCTTCCGCGCGGGCCGGCGCCCCCCAGTACGTCCAGCGCCTCGCACGCCCGGTCCGCCGCCTCGGGATCGCGGGCCCTCAGGCCGCCCTCCTCGAACTCGCCATCGCCCGCGCCTGACGACGACCGGGCGGCCGGCGGCTACGCCGAAGACCGGAAGTGCCCCCTGATCAGGTCGAGGACCTCCTCCTCGGCGAGCCCCTGGGTGCGGGCCAGTGTCACGAGGTGGCGGCATGCCTCGACGAGGAGGGCCTGGGAGGCGGGGGCCTCCGAGCTGACCACCGCGCCGCGGCCCGGGCGCAGCTCGATGAGGTGCTCCTCCTTGAGGAGTTGGTAGGCCCGGAGCACGGTGTGCATGTTGACTTCGAGGGTGCGGGCGAGCTCGCGGGCGGACGGGAGGCGCTCGCCGCGGCGGAGTGTGCCGTTGGCCAGTCCCTTGCGTACGCACGCGGCGATCTGCTCCGCGAGAGGCGTCCGCGAGGAGTGGTCGACGGTCACCAGCATGTCAGCGGCCTCCGTGATCGGCGGATACGCGGCCGTTGATCAGCTCGGCGGCGGTCCCCGCGTCGTCGACGGTGATCACGAACTGCTTGCCGTTGATCAGGGCGAGCCACAGCGCGTCGCCCTGGCGCAGCGAGACGGCCCGCATGCCCGGCTTCCACCGGTAGCCCCAACCGCCCAGCTCCGTCGGCTTGGTCCAGCGGGCGGACGCCTGCCGGATGTGGTCCAGCGGGATGCGCTTGCGGAGGAACGGGAAGAAGAACGAGGCCACCGTGACGCCACGGGGAGAGACGGTCACCTTGACGGCACCGGTGGCGAGGATGGCGGCAGGGGCGAGCAGCATCGTCAGACCGGCTGCCGGATACTTCCGGGTGACAACGGCGATCACGAGCAGCGCGGCCGCCACGACGAAGCCGGTGGCGGTCATCCACCCGCTGAACTGCGTCCGGTACCAGACGGAAACGCTGCCCGTGCCCTGCGGTGAATGCTTCATGCGCGCGCCTCCGTGAAGGAAGATCTTGTTCGCCTCACGCTAGAACAAGCATTCATCCGGCACAAGAGGGTTCGCCCCGGGGCCGGTTCGGTCAGCGAGCGCCCTCGGCGAGGAGCCCCGCGAGCCCTTCCGCGCGGGCCAGTGCCTCCAGCGCGTCCAGCGCCTCGCACGCCCGGTCCGCCGCCTCGGGGTCGCGCGTCCGCAGGCCGCTCTCCTCGAACTCGTCCTCGTCCAGGCGCAGCACCGTACCGCCGTCCGCTGACAGCCAGAGGTCGAGGTCCAGGTCCTCGACGACCAGTGAGTGACCGTCGAGGGCGGCGGGGCGGGTGATGTCGCAGTACCAGCCCTTCACGGCGCCGCCGGAGGAGCGGACCTCCTTGATCGCGTACCAGCGGTCGCGCCAGTAGTGCTCGGTGAAGACGTCGCCCTGCTCGAAGCGCACGAACCCGAAGTCCCTGTCGTCCGCCCCCGCCCACGGAGCGCGGACGACGAGGTGCGTGCCGTCGTCGCGGACGACGGTGGCGGGGTAGCGCACCTTGGTACGCGCCCTCTTCGTCAATACGACCGCCACGCCGCTGCCTGCCGTCAGGATTGCCATGGTGCTCTCAACTCCGTGCTCTTCGCCATCAGGTCAGGCCGCAGCTTCTCCCGAGGGCGGGCGCCGGATCCACCGGTTTTCCGGGCGGCCGGTGAATAATCCATTCGGGTGATTCGGGCGATGAGGGCTTAAAGACTCTTCCAAAAATCCTGAAAGAAGCGGATTCTGGGGGAGTTGGCGCCCGATTCATGCCGGACAGGGGGATTTCATCGTGTACGCAGTCAAGCGAATGAGCAGGGCGGCCCTGACCCTCGGCGCGGCTCTCACACTGCTGACCGGGATGTCCACCAGCGCTCACGCCGCCTCGGGATTGTTCATCTACCGGGAGGCGAGCTCGGGTTCCGACATCGTCTGGGGCGACCCGGCCAATGGCGTCTGTGCCCCCCTGACCGGTGGCGGAGCGACCATCGTGCGCAACCGCACCGATACCAGGGCGGTCCTGTACTCCGACCAGTTCTGCATCAACCAATCCGATGTGGCCAACCCCGGGGACGAGCTCTTCTTCGGCGGCGCTCTTCCCCGCAGCGTGCAATTCGGCTGACCCTGCCGATCGCCGGAAAGCGGTAAGCGGAAGAGTGCCCGGGTGACATCACCCGGGCACCCCGCACAGCGTGTTCAGCTGAGCATGGTCCTGCATGTGGTCGGGGTCGCGTTCGCCGGGTCGAGGGCGTTGGCCGTCTCGTGGAAGGCGAGGCGGTCGATCGTGCCCAGGGTCAGGTGCATGGAGATGTCGACCGGGCAGAGGTCCTGGACGACGACGTTCCGCACGTTCGGCCCGGAGAGGAAGGCGGAGGTGTACGGCGTGACGACCTCGTCGTACTTCGTGGCGATCACGGTGTAGTTGACGCCGGGCACGGTGTCGCCGCCCTCGTTGAGACGGCGCATGAAGTCCGAGCCGACGACCTGGTCGGTGAGGCCGGGGGTGAGGTTCTTGAGGACCCCGCGCGCACCGGGGACCACGTCCAGGAGCTTGGTCAGGCCGGACAGCGTCGTGCCGTGGTTGTTGGGGGCGATGCCCACGAGGGTGCCCACCTTGGGCGCGCCGCCCAGGAACTTCAGGTAGTAGCGGGGCATCATCCCGCCCTGGGAGTGGCCCACGACGTCGACCTTGGAGGCGCCGGTCTGCTTCAGCACCGTGTCGACGTACGAGGCGAGCTTGCCGGCTCCCTCCTCGATGGGGCCGAGGCCGTAGAAGACAGGTATGCCGAGCACCTGGCCGTAGTCGAAGGAGTAGACGCAGTAGCCCCGTTCGACCAGATAGGGCGCGAGGGAGAGCCAGTTGTCGGTGCCGTTCTCCAGTGTGCCGTGGACGAGGACGACGGGGCGCGGATGCGCGGCCGACGGCTTGCAGGAGCTGTTGTTCCAGCCACTGGTGGTCGTGGCGGCGTGGGCCGGGGTGGCCGTGGCGAGCGTCGGGGCGACGGCGGCCGCCAGGGTCAGCGCCAGTGCGGGCAGCAGGGCGCGGAGGGATCTCCGGCGCAGCTTCATCTGAACTCCTCGCAGGTGGGGGGTAGTCACGCCGAATCAGCACCGGCCGATGAATTTCCGGTGCATTAAAACGACGTAAACTTACTTGCGAGTAGGGTGGGGTGCGGTTCTTGCTTTCGTCAAGCAAATTCGCTGAGTTGGATGGAAAGTTTCAGGCCACATCCAGCGCCGCGGTGGGCCCCACCGCGAAGCGTGCCCGCGCCTTGATGTCGGCCGGGCCGAAGGCCGGCTGGTACGCGCCGAGCCCGGCGCACCACCACAGGCCCTGGAGTGGCGCCACGCGGCGCCACCAGGTGCCACTCCATGCCCCCAAAGCCCCTGAGCAACACATAGCGCCACAACGACTCAGGCCGACACCATCGCATTTCCGCAGGTCAGAGCGGCAACGCTCAAGCTCGCCCCCGGCTCGGTCGACGTACGGCTGCGCGGGCTCGACCCCGACTTCGTGGTGACCCTGCCGCCCGCCGACGGCGGCGCCCCCACGGAGGCCGAGCCCGCCGGACCGCTCGGAACCCCGGCCCCCGCCGATGCCGACGAGGGCGGCACCGCCCGCGTCAACCTGCGCCTGCCGGCCCACCTCAAGGCCCGCGCCGAGGAGGCCGCGAGCCGCGAGGGCCTGTCGGTCAACGCGTGGCTGGTGCGCGCCGTGTCGGCCGCGGTCGACGGCGGCGCCCGGCCGCGTACGACGGAGAAGACCCGGACCGTCGGACAGAGCTTCACGGGCTGGGTGCGCTAGCCGCGCCCCCTCTCCCGCACCACAGCACCTGAACAGCACAGCACCCACGCCACGTCCCACCAGCGGGGACGCCCCGAAGACCCAAGAGGACGGGACAGCCATGCCTTCTTTCGACACTCCCGAAGCGATCTCGGTCACGGCGCATGTGGTAGCCGGTTCCATCCAGTTCACCGCCGGCGACCGCTCCGACACCGTCGTCGAGGTGCGACCCCGCGCCCCGGAGAAGGACCGGGACGTACGGACGGCCGGCCAGACCGAGGTCACGTACGCGAGTGGAGCACTGACCGTCAGGACGCCCAGGACCAGCCCGTTCGGCCGCACCGGCGTCGTGGACGTGACGGTCGAACTGCCCACCGGTTCGCACATCGACATGACCGGCGCCTGGACCCAGGTGCTCGGCGAGGGCCGGCTCGGCGAAGTCCGCGTGAAGACCTCGTCCGGCGACGCCCGTTTCGACACCACCGGCCCACTGCAACTGACCGCGTCGCACGGCTCGGTCACCGTGGACCGCGTCGAGGGCGCGGCCGAGATCACCACCAGCTCCGGCAGCCTGCGTGTCGGCCTCGTCGACGGCCCCGCCGTCCTGAAGAACTCGCACGGCACCACGACCGTCGGCGCAGCGGCCGGCGAGCTGCGGGTGAGCGGCGCCCACGGAGACATCGAGATCGGGCGCGCCGGGGACTCGGTCACCGCCACCACCGCCCACGGCACCCTGCGGGTGGGCGAAGTGGCCCGCGGCACCGTCCAGCTGGAGACCTCCTACGGCGCCATCGAGGTCGGCGTCCGCGAGGGCACGGCCGCCTGGCTCGACGTCAGCGCGGGCTCCGGCCAGGTGCGCAACACCCTCACCGCGTCCGGGACCCCGGGGAAGGCCGAGGACACCGTCGAGGTCCGCGCCCGCACCCGGCACGGCAACATCGACGTCCGCCGCGCCAAGGCCTGAGCGCCACATCCTCAGCCGGCCCCGCACCTCACCCACTTCAGCCTCCGAACGGAGGGCCCCATGCACTCTTCTGTCATGCCCACACCAAGGCGGGCGGACGGTCACCCGTCCCCGGCCGCCGTCTCCACCATCGGCCTGCGCAAGTCCTACGGCGACAAGACCGTCCTCGACGGCATCGACCTGCACATCCCGGCCGGATCCGTGTTCGCGCTGCTCGGGCCAGCCTTCAACCGCGAGCCGAAGTAGCCGGGAAGACCGTGCGGGCCACCCCCCGCAGCCCGTCCCGTCCCGTACACCGGGAGCTCGACGGAGGTGCAACTCGGGGGGTATCCCCCGGGAAGGTGTCGGGCCGGCCCCAGCGCGCCAAGGCCGCCGCACGCGTGACGATCTTCTCAGCAGCGCTCGACACCAAGCACGTTGGAGAGTGATCACACATGATCGGCAACGGGAAGCGGCTCGCGGCGGCGACTCTCGCCCTGGCCGCGACACTGGCCCCCGCGGCGGCCGCGTACGCGGCACCGGCGGCGTCCGCATCGGCCCCCGCATCGGCCCCCGTCCGCGCGCTGGACCGGATCGCCCATCCGCTGCGGTCGGCGGAGCCGGGCACCGGCACGGCCGATCTGCACGCCCTGGGGGTGATGGTCGGCGACGCCAAGGTGGTCGGCGTGGGCGAGGCCACGCACGGCTCGCACGAGTTCTTCGCCCTGAAGGACCGGCTCTTCCGCTACCTCGTCGAACAGAAGGGATTCACCACCTTCGCCCTGGAGGTGAGCTGGTCGGCGGGTCTGCGGATCGACGACTACCTCCAGCGCGGCGACGGTGACCGCGACGCGCGGCAGGTCGTGCACGAGGTGATGGCCGGATCTCCCTGGGACCGCGAGGAGTTCGTGACCCTCGTCCGGTGGATGCGCGACCACAACCGCCAACACCCCGACCGCCCGCTCCACTTCCTGGGCGACGACATCGGCGCACCCAGGCTCGACGAGCGGGTCTTCGACAGCGTCACCGACCACGTCCGGCGGAACCGTCCGGAATCCCTGCCGCGCCTGAACGAGCTCCTCACCGGCCTGCGCCCGCTCGACGACGCCATCGCCTACCTGGAGCGGCCGCTCGCGGAGCGGCAGCAGAACGCGGCCAAGGCGCGGCAAGTACTGGAACTCGTACAACGTCAGGGATCCGGGGGCGGCGAGGACGTCGAGTTCGTTCTCCAGAACGCCCGCAACATCGCCCAGACCTACACCTTCTTGACCGTCGACCCCGGCGACCAGGAATCGTTGACCGCCATGGAGCGCTACCGCGACCAGGTGATGGCCGGGACCACGGCATGGTGGCAGCGGCGCACCGGCGGCAGGGTCCTGCTGTCGGCCCACAACGACCACGCGGGCTACGTTGCCTCCGACCCCACGACGTACCCGAAGACCCAGGGCTCGTTCCTCCGCGACACCCTGGGCGCGGGCTACCTCGCCATCGGCACCGCCTTCGACCAGGGCTCCTTCCTCTCCAAGGACGAGGCGCTCGGCGGCGAGTGGAAGAAGTTCACCGTCGGCCCGGCCGGTCCCGGCACGAACGAGTACACGCTCGGCCAGGTCCGGCACCGCGACTACTACGCCGACCTGCGCAAGGCCCCTGCCGCCGCCCGCGGTTGGCTGGACATCCCGCGCCCGGCATACAGCGTCGGCACGCAGTACCCGAACGACAAGACGCCCGAGATCGCCATCGGCAGGGCCTACGACGTCCTGGTCCACCTCCACACCGTTCGGGAGGCGGGCAAGCTGTAGCGCCCCGGCGCGAACCGGGCGCCCGCCCTGGCGTATCCACCACAAACCACACACCCGAACATTCGTACGCACATCGTGGCGGTCGCCCGAACGGCCCGCACCGCCTGCGGCCACCCCCCGGACCCCGCACGCTCGGGACATGGACCGCACCCCCGGCGACACCGCCCGTCCCACCTTCACCGAGGAAGTACGGGAGGCGGTGACGGCCCGCGCGGCGCTGCTGGTGATCGGCGTGCTGGTGCTCCAGCTCGCCTTCATCACGTCCTACATCGGCGCCTTCCACGCCCCGAAGCCGAAGGAGATCACGCTGGGCGTCGTCGCCCCGCAGCAGCTCAGCGAGCAGCTGGTGGAGCAGCTGTTCGTACTGCCCGGCACTCCCCTGGAGCCGAGCGCGGTCCGCGACGAGGCGGAGGCGCGGCGGCGGATCCACGACCGCGACCTGGAGGCCGCCCTGGTCGTCGATCCACGCGGCACCACCGACACCCTGCTCGTCGCCGGGGGCGCGGGCGCCTCGCTCGCCCAGGCGGCCGAGGCGGTCGTCACCCGCGCCGAGGCCGCCCAGCGGCGTTCGGTCGAGGTGGTCGACGTCGCCCCGGCCGCGGCGGGCGACGCGCGCGGCCTGAGCTCGTTCTATCTGGTGGTGGGCTGGTGCGTGGGCGGCTATCTGTGTGCCGCGATCCTCGCGATCAGCGCCGGCGCCCGCCCCGCGAACCCCCGGCGCGCGGGCTTCCGCCTCGCCGCCCTCGCGCTCTACGCCGTCGCCGCGGGCCTCCTCGGTGCCGTCATCGCGGGCCCGGTCCTGGGGGCGCTGCCCGGCAGCATCCCCGGGCTGTGGGGGCTGGGCGCGCTGGTGGTATTCGCCGTCGGCGCCACGACCCTGGCCCTCCAGGGGCTGGCGGGGATCATCGGCATCGGCCTGGCCATCGCGATCGTCGTCGTCCTGGGCAACCCCAGCGCGGGCGGCGCCTATCCCTACCCCCTCCTCCCGCCCTTCTGGCGCGCCATCGGCCCCGCGCTCCCGCCGGGGGCGGGCACCTGGTCGGCGCGCTCCATCGCGTACTTCCGGGGCAACGCGCTGACGGGGCCGCTGCTGGTGCTGTCCGCGTGGGCGGTGGTGGGGGCGGCGGTGACGATGGTCTGCGCGGCATTCCGGCGCAGCCCGGCGGAACAGTGAGTCACATGCTCCCGGCGAAGGCGGCACGGAACTCCTCTCCCGTCAGCCCCGGGTGAGCAGTACCGGCAGGGAGCGCGGGCTGTTGCTGACGATGGAGGGCAGCGGGACCAGCTCCTCGGCCGGCACGGCGAGCGCGAGGCCGGGGAAGCGGCCGAAGAGGGCGGGCAGGGCGACCTCGACCTCCAGGCGGCCCAGCGAGGCGCCGAGGCAGAAATGGGGGCCGTGGCCGAAGGCCAGGTGCCGGGAGGAGTCGCGGGTGATGTCGAAGCGCTCGGCGTCCGGGCCGTGCAGGACCTCGTCGCGTCCGGTCGCCCCGTAGGCGGCGAGGATGGCGTCACCCTTGGGGATCACCGTGCCGTCGACCTCGATGTCCTCCAGCGCGAATCGGAGCGGGAACCGGCCCACGGGCGCGTCCCAGCGGAGGGTCTCCTCGGTCACCGCGCTCCACGGCCGCGCACCGCCGCGGGCCAGGGCCAGCTGGCCGGGGTGGGTCAGCAGCGCGCGCACGGCGTTGGTGATCAGATTGAGAGTGGTGTTGTGACCCGCCACGAACATCAGCAACAGGGTGCCTACCAGCTCCTCCTCGGTCAGCCGGTCGCCCGCCTCCCGGGCGGCGATCAGGTCGCTCGTCAGGTCGTCGCCCGGCTTCTCGCGCTTGGCGGCTATCAGGGAGCCGAGCCCCGCGTACATCGAGCGCTGGACCGACAGGACCCCCGCACGGTCCATGGTGGTGTCGGTCATGACGGCGGACAGCGCGTGGAGTTCCTCGCGACGGTCCTCGGGTATGCCGAGCAGTTCGCAGATCACGCTGATCGGCAGGGGACCGGAGAACCGCTCGCGCAGATCCACCGGCCCGGGCGCGTCGGAGGCGAGCCCGTCGAGAAGATCCTCGACGATGTGGCCGACGCGCGGCCGCAGCGCTTCGATGCGGCGGGCCGTGAAGCCCTGGGCCACGAGCCCGCGCAGTCGGCGGTGGGCCGCCCCGTCGGTGGCGGTCATGGCCCGGACCGACACGAAGCTCAGCATCGGCCAGCTCTCGGGCACCTCGCCCCGCGCCCACGCGGCCCAGTGGCGAAGGTCCTTGACGACGCGCGGGTCGCCCAGGAGGCGCTGCAGCTCCTCGTGGCGGGTGATCGCCCACGCCGTGACGCCGTCCGGCAGCTCCACTTCCACCGCGGCTCCGAGCGCCCTCAGCCGCGCGTTCTCCCCGTGCTGGTCGACACCCTCCGGAGAGAGGCGTACGGGAACGCGGTGGACAGGTGCGTGCCGGGTCTCACCCATGAGATCTCCCAGTTGGAGCGATTGACCGGGCGGGAGGGCCGCCCGGGGCCCGCACGATCGGCTCCGGGGAAGCCGTGGTGCACACCCCGGGACGGGCATCAACCGCCGGACGGCAGAATCACTTTGAGTCGGTACGAACAGCTTCCGGTGTGGGCCATCTGGCACAGGCCCACAGCCGGATCGAGCGCGGTCGGCATGTCCATGGCCTGCAGCCAGCCGGTGAGGCGTTCCCCGGGACCGCAGTGGTAGACCTTGTCGATGCCGGCCTTCTGCACGCCCTTGTAGGCGAAGCACACGCTGACGTTCATGGTGTGGACGTCGCCCTCGACGGACTCCTCCGCCTCGAACAGCGAGCCGAGGTAGAGATCCACGGCGGTGCTGAAAAGCGTCCGGTACTGCTCGGCGGTCTCGACCTTGGTGATGCCGAGGCTGCGCATGAGCCGCCGCATCTCCTGGCGGCCGAACTCGCGGACGACCTGGATATTGGCCTCGTTGGCACCGTCGATGCCTCTGGCCTGGGCGGTCTGGTAGTACCAGAGGCCGTCGGTGGCCATCCACGACCGCCGCAGGAGCTCCTCTCTCTCCGTGGCGGTCAAGGGGGCCGGGTCCTGGGGGGCTGCGGTCATCGTCCTACTCCAAGGTGGCTCGGTCGGTGGTGACGGGCGGCTCCGTGCCGGGAGGGGCCGAGGCCCACTGCTGGTGGACGGCCTGAGCTCCGTGCCGCAGCAGCTTCCCGCTCGACGTACGCGGCAGTCGGCCCTTGCGCACGAGGACGACTTCCCGGGGGGTGATTCCCAGCTCGCTGGAGACGGCATACCGTACGCGCGCGACGAGTTCGGACCGAGCGTAGGGCTCCGATTCCCTGGTTTCCACCATGACGACCAGACCGTCACCGTCCGCGAAGGGAACAGTCGCCGCCAGAGCGCCGTGATTCGTCACCCCCGGCAGACGGCAGACGACCGACTCGATGTCGCTGGCGTAGTAGTTCTGCCCGAAGACAATGATCATTTCCTTCTTCCGGCCGGCGACGAACAGTTCGCCGCCCTCGCGGAAGGCGAGGTCGCCCGTGGACACCCAGCCGCCGTCGTGAACGGTGGCCCGGGTGGCCGGCTCATTGGCCTCGTAGCCGCGCATCACCGAGGTGCCGCGGATGTGGATCTCGCCCACCGCGGCCTCCGAGTGCAGCACGCCGCCGTCCTCGCCCACGAGCCGGACCTCCGTGCCCGTGACCGGCACCCCCACCGAGGCGATCTCCCGGCAGAGGCCGCTGTCGCGGTCGCCGAACTCCACGATCCCCTCGCCGAGCAGGTCGCGCCGCACCCAGACGCTCCTCACCTCCCGCCCGGTGGGCGGAATGGTGACCGCGAGCGAGCCCTCCGCGAGCCCGTAGACCGGCAGGAATGCCGTCGGCCGGAAGCCGGCCGGGGCGAAGTGCGCGGAGAACCGCCGCATCAGCTCGGCATCCACCGGTTCGGCGCCGTTGAGCGTCAGGCGCCAGGAGGAGAGGTCGAGTTCGCGTACGGCTTCGGCGGGGACCTTGCGGAGGGCGTGGAGATATCCGGAGTTGGGCGCGGCGCTGAGGGTCACCCGGTGACGGCTGATGATGCGCAGCCACCGCCCGGGGTCGCGCAGGAAGTCCTCCGGCGGCATCAGACACGTGTCGGCGCCGGCCAGCACCGCCGACAGAAGCGCCCCGATCAGACCCATGTCGTGGAACAGCGGCAGCCAGCAGCAGCCCACGTCCGCGTCGGTGAGGCCGATCCCCTTGGTGATCGCCTCCACGTTCGCCAGCAGATTGGCATGGCTGAGCACCACGCCCTTGGGGTCCTCGCTGGTGCCCGAGGTGTACTGGATCAGCGCCGGTGCGTCCGCGGCGACGTCGGCGTAGACCGCGGACGAGGCCGGTACGGTCGCGATGTCGAGGACGCGGAACTCCGCGCCGTCGCCACCCAGCACCGGCCCCAGGAGGCTTCCCAGCGTCGCGTCGGAGAGCACGACCCGGACCTTCGACTGGCGCATCGCGATGACGATGCGCCGCATGTGGATCTCCAGTGACGCGAACCTGGCCGGGGGCGGCACCGGTACCGGCACCGCCCCCGCCGCGAGCACACCGAACAGCGCGCGGGCGAAGTCGATCGAGGTGGGCAGCGCGATGGCCACCCGTTCCCCCGGTCGGACCCCGCGTTCCAGCAGACCGCACGCCAGTCGGCCCGCCTGGGCGTAGAGCTCGTCGAAACCGGCGCGCTCCCGTTCCTGGTCCCCGCGGAACAGACGAATGCCGTGCCCGGTGCCGCGCTCCGCCACGTCCCTGAGCGCCACTGTGAGGGTCACGTGGCGGCTCCTTGCCGGCAGAGCCGCTCGACCAGGTCCTGGAATTCGCCGATGGTCTGCAGCCGGAACGTGGCGTCGTCATCGATCTCGATGTCGAATGCCTTCTCCGTCTCCAGGATGATCTGCAGGATGCGCATCGAGTCGACGTTCGGCAGGGCCCGGAAATGCTGGTCCGGGGCGAGTTCGCCTTCCGGCACGGACAGCTGCTTGCTGATGATGGCGCAGACGCGCGCACGGATGTCCACGATGATCAATCCCCCTGTGGTGCCGACCCGTTGGCGGATCGGAGCACCTTGATGAGTTCTGCTGGAATGCGCTGGGAGTTCTGGCCGAGCGCTTCGTCGGTCAGGAGATAGAACGTGCCGTCCGCCACGGCGACCGTCTCCCCGTCACCCGTCTCGAGCCGGCCGGTGGCCCGCACCGAGATCTCGTCACGCTTGACGATCTCGGCCCAGGCGGTGTGCTCGGTGCCGGTCTCCATCGGCCGCGCGTAGCGGATCCGCAGACCGGTGGTGAAGGCCGAGACGCGGCCGGAGCGGTACACCGCCTGGGCCAGTGTCTCGTCCAGGATCGACGCGACGATGCCGCCGTGGACGACCCCGGGAAACGACTCGTAGTCCGCCCCCAGCTTGACGCGTGTGGTGAAGACGTCACCGTGGCGTTCGAAATCCAGGCGCAGCCCGATGGGGTTCCTCGGGGCACAGCCGAAGCAATTGGATTCGGTATCCGCTGTCATGGAATCGGGCACACCGGGCTCCTCACGTCAGTTCCTGTGGTCGTGCGGTGGATCGACGAGAAGAACCGGCTCGGAACGTACTGGTACCCGCTGTTCATTTCCCCCGTCGGACCTTTCTGGCACGCCGACGCGGCGCCGGCGACATCGTCGGACACGGCGCCGGATCGGCCTGCGCGGCTAGATGAGCGTGCGCAGCTTCCTCTTGATGTCCGTCGACGACTCGATGGTGTCGTCCTCGGCCAGTCGGCGGACCATCGACAGCACCTTCTCGTCGGCGGCGTCCGTCGCGCCCGCCTCGACCGCCTCGATCCGCCGGATGCCGTTGGCGGAGGTCGAGTGCGGGTAGAAGTGGCCGGCCGGGTGCTTGATGCCCTGGCTGCGGTCGGCCAGCCAGACATAGGCCATCTTCAGGGCCGCGACCTGGCTCTCCCTGCTGCCGTCGCACAGCTCCTGGGAGAAGACGTAGAACGCCCTGGCGTGCCGGGACTCGTCACGGCCGAGCAGCTTCCACACGCGCTTGACGACGGGCTCGGTGGTGTCCGCCGCGAGCGCCTTGTACAGCTCGGCCGCGCGGCATTCGGAGATGATGTTCATCATGAGCGTGCCGGCGCGGGTGTCGCCGATGGGATACGGCTCCCGCTTGTACAGCGCGTGCTTGGAGCGCACCTTCACGCCCAGCCGGTCGAGGCACCGGGCCTGCACGAGCGAATGCCGGGCCTCCTCGGCCCCCCACATCAGCGCCCAGGAGGAGAAACTGGTCTCGCCCTCCCATTCCCGCAGGAAGTTGTGGGCGCCGGGCAGGGTGCCGAATTCGATGATCGCGGCTTCCGTGAGAAAGTCGATCTCTTCTTCGTCGAGCATCTCCGGCCGCATCCGGTCGAGATCGAGCTCTTTCCAGTCCCACCGGGTGGTCTCGAACCAGTCGAATATTTTGTTGTACGTCATGTCCAGGTAGAAGTCCGTGTAGTTCTCGTCCTGGACCAGCGAGTGGTAGGCGCGCATACCGATCTCGGCCTTGTCGGTGAACCCGTAACCGGCGAAGTCCGACGGAGCGAGAATGTCCTCGACATCCAGCGTCTCGGCCCAGCCCGGTACGCGCCCGCCCGCGCTCTCCCCGACGACGTACACACGGGTCTTGTTGAACTTCTGGTGGTTGCGCAGTTTCCGTACGGCGTCCGGAGCGGAGGATCCGCTGCCGCCGACGAAGACCGCCGCGAGGACGTCCCCTTCGCCGAGCTCGTGCAGATAGCGCTCGAAGGCGTCCGGCCGGGGGCGGTCGAGAGCGATCTCGCCAAACCTGGCCAGGGACAACTCGCCTTCCGGCCGGATGCCGGGCAGACAGTCGACGTAGGCTAATCGGGTGCAGTTGCGGTTCATGAGGCTTCCCCCTTGACCTCGGGTGCAGCTTTTCTCTACGCGGATTTTCTTTACGCGGAGTTCGGACTTCGGGACGGCACGTTCCGCCGACGCGGAACGGGAGACATTCCCACGGCCGTCAATGCACCCAGGAGCATGAACACGCCGATGGCGATCCAGGCATGCCCGAAGGCTCGGTGGGTCTCGTCGTAGGTTCTCGGAGTGCCCAGCAGGGCCACCAGCAGGCTGATGCCCAGCACGCTGCCGATCTGCCGGCTCATGTTGACCACCGCGCTGCCGGTGGAGAAGCGCTCCTGCGGCAGATCGGAGGTGGCCGTGGACAGGATGGTCGGAAGAGCGAGCCCGACACCTACTCCTCCAACGAGCCACCCGGGCAGGAGAGTTCCCGCGTAGTCGGGTTCCTGCGCGAGCTGTCGCCACATCATCGTCACGCCGACGGCGCACAGCAGACAGCCCACGGCGGCGAGCCGGCCGGCCGGGATCCGGTGGGCCAGCTTGCTCGCCACGATCGCGCCCAGGGGCACCATGAGCGGGCCGGGCGCGATGCCCAGGCCCGTACGCAGTGCGGAATAGCCCCAGACGTTCTGCATCCACAGGATCGAGCAGAGCAGGTTCGCCGCGAACGCGGCACTGAAGACGATCGCCGTCGCGTTGGACCAGGCGAACACCGGCACCCGCAGCAACGCCGGTTCGATCACCGGTGAGACGTGGCGCCTGGAGCGCAGCCAGAAGCCGGCGACGCCCAGGAGCGCGACCGCCACGACGACGACCACGCGCACCGCGGACCAGTCATTGATCTTCACCAGACCCAGGGCCAACAACCCGACGGAGAGGGTCAGTACGCCCGCGCCCGCCAGGTCCGGCATCCGCGAGGGCGTCTCGTCCCGGGAGGACGGCAGCCGGCGGGCCGCCACCACGAGGGTCAGCAGCCCGATCGGCAGGTTCACCAGGAACACCCAACGCCATGACGCGGTCACCAGCAGGCCGCCGAAGACGGGCCCCGCAGCCGCGGCGAGCGCCGCGCTGGCCGACCAGATGCGCACCGCGCCCGAGCGCCGCTCGGGCGGGAAGACCGACAGAAGCAGCCCGAGGCTGGCCGGCGTCAGGGCCGCGGCCCCGACAGCCTGCAGCACCCGGCAGGCGACCAGCATCCACAGCGAGTTCGAGGCGGCGCAGGCACCGGAGGCGATCGTGAAGAGCGCGACGCCGAGCAGGAATCCCTCCTTGCGCCCGTACCGGTCGGCGAGCCGGCCCAAGGGGACCAGCAACGCGGCGAAAATGATCGCGTATCCGTTGAGAATCCAGGAGAGATTCGACAGCGACTCGCCCTGGAAATCCCGTCCGATGTCATCAAATGCCACGTTGACGATGAAAAGATCCAGACCGGCCATGAACGCGGCGATCGAAAGGATCGATAAAAGTAGGCGGGATTGACCCGGCGTCAGCATGTCTGGGATGCTAGTTGACCGGGCAGTAAGATCACAACTTTGTTATTTTGCCCAGTACTTCAGGATTTGCGGAGGGGTATATTCACCCGCCGCCGCGATCAATCATGAGGGCCGGTCGGAAGCGCCTCGAAAATGACGGAACCGACTGTGAGCACCGGGGTTGGGTGCGCGGTGGATCGCAAAGCGGAGCGCGACGAGGCACCGCGCCGGGCACCGCCGCGTACTTCCGGGGCAACGCGCTGACGGGGCCGCTGCCGGCGCTGTCCGCATGGGCGGCGGTGGGGGCGGCGGTGACGATGGTCTGCGCGGCATTCCGGCGGAGCCCGGCGGAGCGGTGAGTCATGCGCCCTTGAGGTCCAGCCGCCAGTTGTTGGACCTCATCCGGCAGCCCTTCGGATACTCGATATCGACCGCGCCGAGCAGCTCGAAACCCGCCTTGCGGCAGACCGAGTTCGAGGCGGGGTGGTCCACTCCCGGGAACGCGTGCAGGTAGCGGTGACGCCCGGCGGCCCGCGCCGCCTCGACGACCGACCCGGCCGCCACCGCGGCGAGCCCCCGCCCCTGGAACTCGGGCAGCACCGCCCAGCCGGTCTCCCACACCGCACCGCCCTGCCAGCCGGACTCCCAGAAGCCGATCGAGCCGACAGTCTCGCCGCCTTCCGCCACGACCCGGTACATCCGCCCGCGCTCACGCAGCCCGACGTACCGCCGGTGCCGCGCGACCAACTGCTCCTCGGTCTCGGGCCCGCCCAAGTGCTCGGTCATTTCGGGCGCGTTGGCCCTCCGCAACACCCAGAAGTCGTCTTCGCTCCAGGGCTTCAGTGTCACCTGCGATGCGCTGTTCATGGCGACAACCCTAGGGGCCGCCCCGTTCGCCGGGCCGGGCTCCCCTCCCCGCATTTCAACCGTATACCGGACGGGGAGACTTGCCGCAAGGCCCCCATAAGGGGCGAAAATCGCTTCTCGCGCGCCGAGGGTCCGGCGCGGGACGGGAGCGAGATGCGTTTTCTGTTGTCCACGATCGGGTCGCGCGGAGAGGTCCAGCCACTCGTGGCGCTGGCCGTGCAGCTCAAAGCAATGGGGCACGACGCCGTGGTGTGCGCGCCCCCCGACTTCCATGAATGGGCCGAGTCCCTGGGGATCGCGTACGTCTCCGTCGGACCCGAGCTGCGCGGGACCGCGAAGCGGAACGCCGGCACCGTCCCCACGCCCGAGCAGCGGCGTCGGATGATCGAGGGCACGGTCGCCGAGCAGTTCGAGGCGGTCGGCGCGGCCGCCGAGGGCTGCCACGCCGTCGTGGGAGGCGGAGGGCTGGCGGTCGCCGCCCGCTCGGTGGCCGAACAGCGTGGCATCGGCCACGTCCACGCCGCGTTCGCCCCCATCACGCTGCCGTCCGCGCACCACGCACCACCCGTCTTCAAGATGCTCGGACAGGAACCGCCGGACGGGCCGGTCGACAACCGCACGCTCTGGGCCGAGGATGCCGCACGCTGGAACGCCATGTGGGGCACGGCTCTTGACGCGCGGCGCGCGGCCATCGGACTGCCGCCGGTCGAGGACGTGCGCTCCCACATCCTCACCGGCTCCCCGTGGCTGGCCGCGGACCCCGTACTGGCACCCTGGCCGGAGCCGTCCGAGCCGTCCGAACTGGGCGTGCTCCAGACCGGGGCCTGGATGCTGCCGGACGACCGACCGCTGTCCGCCGAACTGGAGGCGTTCCTGGATGCCGGCGAGCCACCCGTCTATTGCGGGTTCGGCAGCATGCGCGCGCCCGAGGGCGTCACCCGGACGATGATCGATACGGCCCGCTCGCTCGGACGGCGCGTGATCCTCGCAAGCGGCTGGGCCGACCTGTCACCCGTGGACGACGAGCCCGACTGCCTGTCGATCGGCGAGGTGAACCAGCGGGCACTGTTCCGGCGGGTCGCCGCCGTGGTGCACCACGGCGGCGCCGGCACCACCACCGCCGCCACGGCATCCGGAACACCGCAAGTGATCGCCCCGCAGATGTTCGACCAGTTCTACTACGCCCACCGCATCGGCCGACTCGGCATCGGCAGCGCACTCCCGCCCGGCGCCCCCACCCCCGACTCGCTGCTCACCGCCCTCCGCCACGCCCTCGATCCCAAGGTGGCGGACAGGGCCCGAACCGTCGCCGATTCCATGCGCACCGACGGCGCGTTGACCGCGGCCCGACGACTGATCGAGATGGGGGGCGGCTGACGTCCCCCTTTCAGGCAGTCGGGCCTGCGGCCTGTACGAGGAAGTCGGTGTTCGCTTTCACGTCGTGTCCGAGGACCAGGTTGTGCCGGGGGAGCTCGCCGAGGAGTTCGAGCAGGGGCTCGGTGCCGGGGAGATCGACGGGGAGGAGGCCGAAGACGTCGGGGTAACGGTCTTCGGTACCGGCGGTGAAGAAGTCGCCGGCCCTCACCCTGCGGTCCTCGTCGAGAAGGGCGGGGTCGGCGCCGGGGGCGATCCGGGGGAAGAGGATGCGGGCCGCTTGCCCTTCGGTGGCCAGGGTCAGGCCGAGCCAAGTACCGAGCTGGTCGGGGAAGAACTGGGGCTTGAGCTCCTTCCCGGACTCCCTCCACAGGGGTGTGCGGCTACCGGAGTGGAGCGCGTCGGTGACCTTCCGGTGCTGAGTGGGGTGGAGCTGTTCGCCGTGCTGGACACGTTCGCGGACCTGGTCGTACCAGCCGAGAGCGTCGAGGAGACCGAGGCCGATGGCGGCGGCCGAGGGCCAGGGCAGGACGCGCAGGTGGCCGCCGTCGGGGCGGATGAAGACACGGTCGTTGGCTAGCAGTTGCCAGCCGGCGCGAGCGAGGAGGAGGGCGGTCGTGGTCTTTCCGGCGCCTTTGTCCCCCAGGGTCAACACGGTCTTCCCGTCACGGACGACGGCGGAGGCGTGCAGGATCGACCAGCCGTCGGCCAGCAGCCGGCCGCGGACGACTTCGCGCGCGAGTCGGGCGGCGGCCAGGGCGACGGGGACTTCCTCGCAGCCGTAGACGCGCAAGGGGCCGCCGGGCTCGGCCCGATAGGCGAGTTTGTCGTCGGGCTGGGAGGCGAGGACGATGCCGTCGTCGTCCCGGCCGAAGAGCATGCTCGAGTTCGCGTAGACGGTCTCCTCGTGGGAGTGGTCGGCCACGTGCCGGGCGATCTCGGTGACCCGGTCGGGGTTGACGTCGGCGATCACCTGCGAGTCAGCGTCCGGGGTGGTGCTGGCGGCTTTCCACCAGGGGCCGAAGTACCGGCGGGCCCATTCGGTGACCACCGGCGTGTTGCTGGTGACGGTCGCGGCCTGGGTGGCCGTGGCGATGCGGGTAGCGGTCCTGGTCACTGCGGTCTTCTCCTTCCATGAGGGGCGTGTGGGGGTATGCAGGCGGGCCAGCGGCTCGAAGGCGTCGCGGAGCTTGATGTTCGCGGCCACCAGCTGCCGGGCCTCGGCGACATCAAGCCGGGGGAGGCACACGGTTGGGGTTCCGGCGATGAAGCGCAACGGAATTCCCATCCACCGGCCCTCGTGGTTGACGGACAGCTCCACCACCCGGTCCTCCAGACCGAGGCCGGCGCGGAGGGCTGCGATCACGGCGCCGGCCGGGCCGCAGCGGGTACGGCCGAGCCCTGCGTTGATCCTGGCCGGGCGGGCGGTCAGCTCGCGGCGGACCCGTCCGGCCGGCACGTCGACCGGGCGACCGTTCACACGGGTGGCCGACGCACACACCACCGCTTGGTCGCCGTGCTCACCGATCACATGCCCCTCGACATCCCCGGCGGAGACGTCGAGGAGGTGGGCGAGAGTGAGGCGGTAGCGGGCGGTGTCGACGTTCGAGCCGACCCCGTAGACGCGGGGACAGCCGGAGACCTCGGCGAACAGGCGGGTCATGACGTCCACGGGGTTCGTCACCATGACCACCAGACCCTGGTAGTGGGCCAGCGCGGTTGCCAGGGCGGCGATGACGGGGGCATTCGTGTTCAGTCCGGCCATCCGCACGTTGGTGCGGCGGGTGTTGATGAACTCGGCCCTCGGGCAGACCACCACCGCCTCGCAGGAGGCCAGCTGCCCCGGGTTGGCGGCGTGAACCGCCCGGACGGGTGAGCCGGTCACCTGGCTCATGTCCTCCAGATCGGTCACCAGGGACCGGGCCGAGGTGCCGGTGCGGGAGACGACGTGGACGGACTCGCACCAGCCTCCGGCCGCCAGCAGCATGGCCACACTCTGGCCGACGGCCCCGGCGCCGATCACCCCGATCGCACCGGCCTTCGCCGCCGTCATCGGTTCGCCGCCTTCACCACGTCGGCCAGCGCGAGCCGCCACACCGCCCGCGGGTCCGTCCCGGCGACCAGTCCGGCCGTGACGCCCTCCAGGAAAGTGCACACTGTCGCCGCCCGGGTGATGAGCCTTCCCGCGTGTTCGGGCAGAAGCAGGTCGGGTGGGCAGGTCAAGTAGGTGCTGAGGATGTTGGTGGTGTCCATCAGCCACAGCACCACCAGGTGCCTCAGCCACTCGGCGCGCTCGTCCGGCCCGAGGTCGGCCGTGAGCGCGTCGGCGAACCCCTCGATCCCGGCCGCCGTCGCCTCCGCCGTCACCAGGTCCGGCGAAGAGGCGAGCAGGCCGAGCACGGTCCGGGAGATCAGCTTGGCCGGGTCGGTCTGGGACCGCCCTCGGCCCAGGCCCGGGTCGAGGAAGACCGGCCGCCCGTCGGCGCCTTCGGGGAAGACGACGTGGTCCGGCTTGAGGTCGCCGTGGACCACTGGCCGGTGCCCGGTCACCGGAGCGGGCCGAAGCCGCCGCAGACGGAGGACCACCGTGCCCAGCACCTCGCCCACCTGACCGGCTTTGCAGAGGTAAGTGGGGCCGCTGATGCCGTTGAACTTGCGGTCGAAGGTCGAGCCGATGCCCCGTTCGACGATGGCCGCTTCATCGACGGCCCGGGCGACGGCGGGCCTCTGGAGCCCTGCCAGCTCGACCACCGCCCGGGTCATCAACTCACCTGCCTGGTGCGGGCCCTTGGCCAACAGGTCGGCCAGCGTCGGCCCGGCCACCGGCTCGGTGAACAACACGCCGCCATGGAGACCCGCCACCGGACATGCCCGCGCTCCGGCCTCCTGAAGAATGGCCAGACCCCTGGCCTCCCGCTCCAGCAAGGCCCCCGGCGAGCCCTGATAGGCAGCCTGGGCTGCCCGGACCTGGGCCCAGTCACCGGCCGTGCCCCGCAGCACCGACACCAGCGACAGGCCCAGCAGCGAGACCTTCGCGTACAGCGGGCGGCCGTCCACGCTCAGTCGGCGGACGTAGGCGGTCACGCTCGGCGTGTGCTGGCCGAACCGCACGGGGGCACCCGACCACAGCTCGGCAGCGGCCTGCTTGATCTTCCCGTCCGCGTACGCGAAGACCTCGGCGGCTGTCACGGTGCTCGAACCGGCGGCCATCACCAGCCTCCTGTCGGCGTGAGCACCACGGCGCTGGCGCCCAAAGCCCCGATCCAGCCAAGCGGGGGCCTCAGCCAGCCGCTGCGGGCCGTCCTGCCGCCGGTCGTACGGCATGTGTACGTCACCGTCGTCACCTTCCTCGTCCCAGTGATCGGGGGCAGCGGGCCGCCGACGTGGCGAGGCGACGAGGGTGGACGCAGACGGCCCACTGCCGATTCAGCCGCCCACGCAGGTCGGGCGGTGAGCTTCAGTGAACGGCCATACGCAGAAGGCGAGGAGGGGCCAGGATGTAGGGCAGCTGTAGGCCCACGTAGGCCAGGGAGGCGACAGCACGGTGCCGACCAAGCAGGAACTCGCCGAACTCATTCGCAACGCGTGCGAGAAGCGTGGGTGGGGCCCGACCAAACTCGCCAGGGAAGTCAGCATCGCGGCTGGACGGCCGCCGGAGACGATCGAGCGGCAGTACGCCCGCCGCTGGATGAACGGCGAACGATCACCCACCTACTGGCTGCCGTACGTCGTCAAAGTCCTGGGCCTGGGAAGCGACCGGGAGACCCGATCCTCCGGTTCCGAAGCGGAGGTCACCGATACCGTGGCCTCAGTCATCCAGCTGGGGAGGAGCGACGTGGACCGCCGAAACTTCCTCACCGCCACGAGCGGTTACGCCCTCAGTGCCCTCGCGCTGCCCGACCTCGACAGCATCACCCGCCGCACCAAAACGGCCCCGGCCGGAGCGGTACGCGTCGGCGCCGGAGAGGTCGCTGCCGTCAAACAGATGGTCAAGGCCCTCGGCGACTCAGCTGCCGAACTCGGCGGCGGACACGCCCGCCACCTCGCGGTGCGCTACCTGACCGACGACGTCGCACCCTGGCTCAACGGCAAGTACACCGAAGCCACCGGCCACGAACTGTTCGCCGCCACCTCTCAGCTCGTCCACCTCGCCGGCTGGATGGCTCAGGACGAGGGAAACGACCCCGAACACCAGGGCCGGGCCCAGCAGTACTACGCGCACGCCTACCGACTCGCCGCCGAGGCCCACGACCCCGAATTGTCCGCCACCGCCCTGCGCGGCCTGGCCGTCCAGGCCACCGACCTCGGCTTCCGTGCCGAAGCCGTCCAGCTCGGCGAAGCCTGCGTGCGCTACGGCAAGGGCCTCGACAACCCCCGGGCCGTCGCCTACTACGAAGCCACCCTCGCCAACGCCGCCGCCCAGGACGACGACCGCAAGCTGGCCACCCGCCACCTCGCCCTCTCCGAGACCGCGATCAGCCGGTCCGGAGCCGCAGCCGGCGAGTCGTGGGCCGCCCACTACTCGCCCGGCCGGTGGGCCCACGAATCGGGCATGATCCTCGCCCGCCTCGGCGACCTCGACGCCGCCGAAGAACACCTCCGCCTCGCCCTCGACATCCACGGCCTCGACCGGCGCCGGACCCGCGCGATTGTCCTCGCCGACCTGGGCGGTGTGCGGCTCCGCCAAGGTGACGTGGACGGTGCCCTTGCCGCATGGCACGAGTTCGTCGAGTGCGCGGACGGTGTCCGCTCGGTGAAGGTGCACACGGCCGCCGAAGATATGCGAACCCGGCTGAACCGATTCAGGGACATCCCCGAGACAGAGCAGCTACGACGGAAAGCCGCCCGGCTCCTCGCCTAGCGGCACCGGGGAACAGGACCGAAAACACGTGGCGGGACGTCAGTGCACGATGAGGTTGCGGTACTCGATCACGCGTCGGCTTCGACACCGAGGTCGGCAAACAGGTTCCGCGTACGACGTACGGGCCCGCGCAGAGAACCTCGCCAACGCCCGGCCGACCACCGTCGCCGCCTGAGAGCATCGAGCGCATGGGCAAGCACAGCCGACCCGGACCGCCGAACCAACCCTCCCGTGCCATCGCGCGCTTCGACGCCGACGACCCGCTCTCGCCGTACGAACGACGACGACACACGCCGCTGGACCAGTACCGCCGCCACCGACCGCTCCACGGCGGTGCCGTCCACGTCCGACCGGACGAACCACGGGTCTTGGAGGAATGGGACGGCTTCACCTACGTGCCCGTCGGCACTGCCTCCGACCTGACGGCGGCACGGAAGTGGGCGAATGAGCTCTACCGGTCACCGGGTGACGCGAGCCAGGGAAAGTTGCGGTGATCGAGGTGCAACCCAGCCAGCGCATGCGGGACCTCGGTGTCGTCCAGCGCGGCGTCGACATTCTCGCCGAGCCCGCGGGCGCCTTCGAGCTACCCGCCGAGAAGGGCGCCGCCGAGCAGGTCATCAAGCGGCTGGCCGACGCCATGGACCGCATCGCCCAGGCCCATGATTTCAGCGGCAAGGGCATGGGGCTCGCGGCCCCGCAGATCGGCATCGCCCGCGCGGCCGCGACCGTACGGCCCGCCGAAGCCGGATCGGAGCCGATCGTGCTCCTCAACCCGCGCATCACCGCGACCTCCGAAGGGATGGACGAACAGTACGAGGGGTGTCTCAGCTTCTTCGACGTCCGTGGCATGGTCCCTCGCCCCCTGCGGATCGCCGTGGAGGCCACTGCCCTGGACGGCACCACCCGGATCATGGTGTACGAGCGCGGCCTGGCCCGGCTGATCCACCACGAGATCGACCACCTCGACGGGCTCCTCTACACCGCCCGGATGCGGCCCGGAGTCGAGCCGATCCCGGTCGGGGAATACCGGCAGACCGGCCGTGCGTGGGCGTACGAGTCGTAGGAGTCGACCGCTGATCGCATGCGCCGCCGACTGGGCCGGATCAACCGAAGCGCTCGTCCTTGACGTTGCGTATGAAGTCGCCCCAGGCGCCGGTGGGGACGAACAGGGTGGGGCCGTCGGGTGCCTTGCTGTCGCGGAGGGGTATCAGGTCGGGCAAGCCGTCGGCGACCTGTACGCAGTCGCTCTGGTGCCCGCTGTAGGTGCTCTTGCGCCACACGGCGTTGTCAAGATCCAGGGCTCGCCAGTCGGTGTGCCTCATTCGAGATCCTTTGCGACGTACGAGATGAGGTCGCGCGACGATGCCGCGTCGAGCGCCGCCGACGAGAGCTCATCGAACATCCGGCTGTAGGTCATCAGGTCGGTTTTTCGCTCCAGTTGAATGTTACTCGTGTGGGATTCCGTGTACACCACGTCGAGATCGCTTCGAACGGGGAACTGGAGGATCGCGAACGACCCCATCAACCCGGCATGGGCGCCGGCCGCGAAAGGCAGGACCTGCAAGGTGATGTGAGGCTCCTCCGACACCCGCAGAAGGTGGTGGAGCTGCTTGGCCATGGTCCGGGCTCCGCCGATCACTCGCCGCAGCGCCGCTTCGTCCAGGACCGCCCACAGCTCGAGTGGATCAGCACGGCGGAGGGTGGCGTTCTGTCGGGCCAGCCGAACGTTCACCAAGGCGTCGAGTGCGTCCGGGGGCGAGTCCGGCTGAAGCGCGCCGGTCACCGCGCGGGTGTACTCCGGCGTTTGGAGCAGGCCAGGGACCAGCACCTCCCGGAAGTTCCGCATGGAAGTCGCCTCCGCCTCAAGCGCGATGTACGACGCGTACCGCTGCGTGATCACATCGGAGTAGGGCGTCCACCACATCCGCTGCCTGCCCTCCCCGGCCAGGGTGGCCAAGGCCGCCCGCGTCTCCGGGTCGGCGACCCGGTAGGCGTCCAGCACCGCCTCGACCTCGTCAGGGCGGATGCCGGAGCGACCGTTCTCCACCCGGCTCACCTTGGATTGATGCCATCCGAGGAGTCCGGCTGTCTCGTTGACCGTGATCCCCAAACCCTCACGGATCTGGCGTAGTTCGGCACCGAGCATGCGGCGGCGAACGGTGGGCAGCGCGGGCACTTCGAACCTCCCGGAGCGGCGGCGTGAGTTCACAGTGTCCCGCAAAGAGCGACGCATGCACTCAACATTCACGCGTTCATATGCACTTCCGCGGATTGCGTTGCCGAGGCGAGCGCGGATGTGCATGCTACGTGGAGTGGCCCGGCCGATGCGTTCAGCAACCGCGTCAGGGCCAACAGAGAGCACCCGTATGCCCTGCCTCATGCCGAAGGCAGGAACAGCTGACCCCGGCGACCGCTGACACGGCCCCGGGGCATGGCCAACGCTAAAGAGGAGCGTCGACATGCGTCACTTTATCTCCCGCTGCTTCGAGCGGGTACGGAAGGTATTCGCGCCCGCAGACGAGACCCCGGACCACCCCATCAGCGAACCCACCCCGCCGGAGCCGCCCCGTACCGCCCAAGCCCAAAGCAACAGCACCTGCGGCGTCTACATCTGGGCCACCGCCCACGGGATCGACATCAAGCCCAGCTCACCCCTCGCCTCCTGCGACTGCTACGGGCATCAACCTCCACCGGAGACAGGGACGTTCGTCATCGACACCCGCACCGACCGCGTCGGCCAGGTCATGGGCAGCGAAGGTCCATACATCCAGCTCCGCCCGCCGCACGGCGGCAAGGAATGGGAAGCGCGCCCCGACGCCGTGCGGCCCGTCACCCGTTCCGAGCTGCTCCGTGCCAAGGTGCGGCAGGTCAACGCCGCCGAGCGTTGGGGAAAGTGAGCTCCCGGGCCCAAGAAGGGCGCGCATTCACAAGCGCACTCCCCTAAGTGCGCTGACAAGCCGTGGTTCCCGTACGGCGCCGGGTAGAACATGTCCACCCCGAGCGCACTACCCGGTGAGGAACCGCATGCCCAGCAGTCCGGCGCCCACCCCCCGCCTCCGCGTCAATCCGTGTGCCGCGGAGGCCGCGGCGTTCATCGACCGCTGGGTGCGGCGGACGGGGCTGATGCAGTCGTTCTCCGCGCAGCGGCGGTTCAGGAAGGCGGGGTGCGCGGCGTTCGCGGCGCGGGTGATGCCGGATGCCGAATGCGGGCGGTTACAGCGGGGGGCGGCGTGGCTGGTGTGGTTCTTCATCCTCGACGGGCGGCCGGAGGAGTGCGGGACGAGCGGGCAGCCCCCACCGCTGCCCCCGCCGTACGCGTACGCCCTGCTCGACTTCCTTCCCGTGGACCTCGGTCGCACCCCGCCGCCGCGCACCGCCCTGGAACGGGCCCTGGCCGACGCCTGGCGGATGGTGGCCCCCGCCATGTCACCGGAGTGGCGGCACAGATTCCGCACGCACTTCGGCGAGTTCATCGACGCGTGGCTCCTCAAGGCGCAGGGCCCGGCCCTGCCGCTCCTCGACCTCGTCGAGTACACGAGCGGACATGAACTACCGTCGGGGGCAGGAGAGTTGGAGTCGATCCGAAAGATCACTCGCGCCGCCGTGCTCTCCTTCCCCGGCGAGCGGGAGTTCTCCGCCGAGTTCCTCGCCTCCCGCGCGGACGCGCTCCGGATCGCGCGCGCCGGCCTCGAGGCGGATCTGGCCCGCCGGGCTCTCCCGACCGGCGCCGTGTCCTACGCCGCGGCCCTCGCCGCCTGGCTGGACGGTCTGCCCCGGGGTCCGGAGCGCCCGGCGGAGGAGCACAGGATCAGCCTCACCGAGGACATCGCCGGCTCCCCCGTGGACCTCCTCCGCCCCCGGCGCCCCGCGCCGCCGCCCGTCCCCTCCCCGGGCGGCGGCGCGGGGGCCCTACATGGTGGCCGCGAGTAGCTCACGCGTGTAGTCGGCCTTGGGGTCGTCGAAGACCTCGTCGCGCGGGCCGCTCTCCACCACGGTCCCGGCCCGCATGACGGCGACGCGGTCGCAGAAGTGCCGTACGACGGCGAGGT
The DNA here is from genome assembly GCF_003391135.1 of Streptoverticillium olivoreticuli subsp. olivoreticuli. Classification (GTDB taxonomy): domain Bacteria; phylum Actinomycetota; class Actinomycetes; order Streptomycetales; family Streptomycetaceae; genus Streptomyces; species Streptomyces blastmyceticus. The sequence goes on from NZ_CP031455.1 coordinate 2,869,815, forward strand.
CGTGCGACACGAAGAGCAGGGAGAGCCCGAGCTCGTCCCGGAGGTCCATCAGCAGGTTGAGCACCTGGGCCTGCACCGAGACGTCGAGCGCGGAGACCGGCTCGTCCGCGATGATCAGCCGGGGGCGCAGGGCGAGGGCCCGTGCGATGCCGATGCGCTGGCGCTGGCCGCCGGAGAACTCGTGCGGGTAGCGGGACAGGTGCGCCGCGTCCAGCCCCACCTGGCCCAGCAGTTCGGCCGCGCGATCGCGGCGGGCGGCAGCGTCGAGCGAGGTGTGCACGCGCAGGGGCGTGGTGACGATCTCCTCGACGGTGCGGCGGGGGTTGAGCGAGGCGTACGGGTCCTGGAAGACGAGCTGTACGTCGCGGCTCAGTTCGCGGCGGAGCGCGGTGTCGACGGAGGCCCGGCCGATGTCCCGCCCGTCGAAGCGGACGCTTCCGGCGGTGGGCCGCTGCAGCCCCGCGAGGACGCGGGCGGTGGTGGACTTCCCGGACCCGGACTCCCCCACGAGCCCGAGGGTCTCCCCTCGCCGCACGCGCAGGCTGACGCCACGGACGGCGGCCACGGGCTCCGCCCTGCGCCCCCAGAGGCCGCGACGGCCGGGAAACTCGACCGTGAGATCGGCGACCTCGGCCAATACGGCTCCCTCGCCGGAGGCGGGTTCCGTACGCCTGACCACACGGGCCGGTTCCGGGTCGTCCACCGTGGGCAGCCGGGACCCCGGCACCGTCGCGAGCGTCGGCGCCGCGCCGATCAGGGCGCGGGTGTACGGGTGCGACGCGTCCGTGAGCAGCTTGCGGGTGGGGCCCGACTCGATGTCCCGCCCGCCCCGCATGACCAGCATGCGGTCGCACATCTCCGCGACGACCCCCACGTCGTGGGTGATCAGCAGCACCGCCGTGCCGCTCTCCTTCGCCAGTTCCGACATGAGCGAGAGGACCTGGCGCTGGACGCGCGCGTCCAGCGCAGTCGTCGGCTCGTCCGCGATCAACACGTCCGGCGCGTTGATCAGCGCCATGGCGATCATGACGCGCTGCCGCATGCCGCCGGAGAACTGGTGCGGGTAGTCGCGGGCGCGGGCGGGTGGGATGCCGACCCGGTCGAGCATGGTGGACGCGCGTTCGCGTGCCTCGGCCCGCCCGGTCCCCGCGTGCAGCCGGTACGCCTCCTCCAGCTGCGCCCCCACCGTGTGGAAGGGCGACAGCGCGGCCAGCGCGTCCTGGAAGACCATGGCGATCCGCGCGCCGCGCAGCTCGCGCAGGGCGGAGTCGGGCGCGCCGACGATCTCCGTGCCGCCCACGGTGATGCTGCCGGTCACCGTCGTGCGGGCCGCGTCGTGCAGGCCCATCGCGGCGAGGCCCACCGTGGACTTGCCGGATCCCGACTCCCCCACCAGACCCAGGACTTCGCCGCGGGCGAGGTCGAAGGACACGTTGTCCACGGCCGTGACCGTGGCGCCCCTGCCGGTGAAGGAGACGGTCAGATCGCGTACGCCGAGCGCGCTCATGCGAGCCTCACCCTCGGGTCGAGCCAGGCCACCACCAGGTCGGCGAGGGCGACGAAGAGCACCACGAAGAAGGCGGCGAGCAGGACCGTGCCCACCACCGTCGGCAGGTCGTTCTGGACGACGGAGTCGACGGCGAGCTTGCCGACGCCACCGAGGCCGAAGACGGTCTCGGTGATGAACGCCCCGCCGAACAGGGCGCCCGCCTCCAGCCCGAGGAGCTGCACCAGCGGCGCTGCCGCGCCGCGCGCCGTGTACTTCGCGTGGGCCCGCAGGGCTCCGAGCCCCTTGCCGCGCGCGGTGCGCACGTACCCCTCGTGCATCGTCTCCAGCATCTGGGAGCGGGAGAGGCGGGCGAAGACGGCGGCGTTGACGAAGCCGAGGACGAGCCAGGGCAGTGCCAGCCCGGCCGCCCAGGCGGCGGGGTCGTCGGCGAAGGGCGTGTAGCCGGGCACCGAGAGCACATCCGTCGTATAGACGAGCAGATACTGCAGCGCGTAGCCGAGGAAGTAGATCTGCACGCTGGCGCCGACGAGCGTGAAGCCGGACAGCAGCCGGTCGGTGACCGAGCCGCGGCGCAGGGCGGCGACGAAGCCCGTGCCGATGCCGAGGACGACGATCACGGCGAGCGCGCCGCCCGCGAGCGAGAGGGTCACCGGGAAGCGGTCGCCGATGGCGTCGAGGACCGGCTGGTGGAGGGTGTAGGAGTAGCCGAGGCAGGGCGCCGAGCAGTCGATGGGGCTGCCGTCGACGTCGGCGATGGTGCGGCCGGCGACGAGTCCGCGCAGGTAGTCGGTGAACTGCCCGGTCAGCGGCTGGTCGAGGCCCATGCTGTGGCGTACGGCCTCGACCTGGGCGGTGTCGCACTTGGGGCCGCAGGCGATGAGGGCCGGGTCGGAGGGGGCGGCGTAGAAGAGCCCGAAGGCGACGGCGGTGATCGCGAGGAGCACCGCCGCTGCCTGGAGGGCCCGCCGGAGCAGGTAGGCGATCACGTCAGGACTTCTTCACGTACAGCCCGGCGGCCGCGATGGAGCCGTAGATCGGGTGGATGGCGGCGCCGCCGATGTTCTTGCCGCGGAACTGCGTGACGCTGGTGTAGAGGAAGGGCACGACCGGCACGTCCTTCATGACGACCTCCTCCAGGTCGATGAGGGCGGCGGCCTTCTGCTGGGCGTCGCCGATCGTGGCGATGCGCTCCAGCTCCTTGTCGACCTGGGGGTTGCTGTAGCGGGTGGAGTTGGCGAGGGCGTCGAGCTTGCTGTGGTAGCTGTCGGGCAGCAGGGTGGAGGGGGTGGGCCAGTCCACGGAGTTGGTGGAGATCCACAGGTCGTACGGGGCGTCGCCGCGGAAGACCTGGTCGTTGAAGGCGGCCTTGTCCATCGGCTTGGTGACGAGCTTGATGCCGGCCTTGGCGAAGGCGTCGACGAGGACCTGCGCGAGGCGGTCCTTCTCGGGGGCGTCGCTCTCGTAGGCATAGGTCAGCGTGGTGACCTTGTCCTTGGCCTTGGCGAGGTGCTCCTTGGCCTTCTCGATGTCGCCGCCGGGCGCGACCGGGTAGAGGTCGTACTTCTTCCAGCCGACGACGGCGGGCGAGGAGAGGGTGGTGGCGAAGTCGCCGAGGCGCGGGCCGCCGAGGACCTGGCGGGCCTGCTCGCGCGGGAAGAGGTAGTGGATGGCCTTGCGTACCTCGGGGTCGGTGACGCGGCTGTTCTTGATGTAGAGGTCCTCGGTGTACGCGCCCTGGCTGCCCGCGACGAGGAGGTCCTTCTTCTTGGGGTCGCGCTGGGCCTCGGCGTAGAGCTCCGGCGGGACCTCGTTCTTGGTGGAGACGGTGTCGGCGCCCGCGCCGCGGCTGTTGAAGACCTCCTGCGCGGTGTTGAGGATCTTCTTGCCGAAGGTGAACTCGAAGCGGTCGGGGTACTGGTGGCGGATCGAGTCGGTCTCCGGCTTCCAGTGCGGGTTGCGCTCCAGGGTCAGGCTCTGGTTCTGCTTGTGCTCGACGATCTTGTACGGGCCGGTGGCGAACGGCTTGACGTCGTAGTCGGTGCCGGTGTCCTTGTCCTTGCGGACGGGGGACGAGGAGGACTGGGCGGCCATGTAGGGCACGTCGGACTGCGGCTCGGGGAAGTGGAAGACGATCGTCTTGTCGTCCGGGGTCTCGATCGCCTTGAGGTCGCCGTCCTTGGGGCCGCCGTACTTCTTGACGGCGGCGGTGCGGTCCTCGGAGCCGGTGAGCCACTCGGGCCAGTAGGTCGGGCCGAGCTCGAAGCCGGGGCCGAAGGTGCGCTCGATGCCGTACTTGACGTGCTCGGCGGTGATCGGCTGCCCGTCCTCCCAGGCGATGCCGTCCTTGAGCTTGTACGTCCATGTGCGGCCGCCGTCGGAGGACTGCCCGGTGTCGGTGGCGAGGTCGCCGACGAGCTTGGGCTTGCCGTCCACGACCTGATACTGCGTCAGCTGTCGGCCCCACAGCAGGGAGGTGCTGTAGGACTCGCCCGCGTAGATCTTCTGCGGGTCGAGGTGGCTGTAGTCGTTGAGGTTGGCGATCCTGACCGTGCCGCCGGAGCTCGCGTGCGGGTCGGCGGGGGCCGGGCCCTGGCTGTCCTTGGCGGTGCCGAGGGTCGCGGTGAGCCGCTGGCCGCTCTTGACGGCGCTCGCGCCGCCGTCCTTCTTGCCGCCCGCCCCGTCCGAACCCGCGCCGGCCGAGCAGGAGCACATCAGCATGACGGCGGCGGTGGCGAGAGCCGGCAGGGCTGCGGTGCGCGTGCTGAAGCGGGGCATGGTGAACTCCGTTGATCGGCTGATGTGGTGCGGTGGTGTGGCTGGGGGTCAGCGGGCGGTGCGCGGGTCGAGCGCGTCGCGTACCGCGTCGCCGAGGAGGTTGAAGGCGAGGACGAAGACGAGGATCGCCACGCCGGGGAAGACCATGTAGGTCGGGTCGTCGTAGAAGACCTCGGAGCCGCGGGAGATCATGCGGCCCCAGTCGGGGATGGGCTCGTTGATGCCGACGCCGAGGAAGGACAGCGCGGCCTCGGCGGTGACGACGCCCGGCACGGCGAGGGTGATGTGGACGAGCACCGGCGCCCAGACGTTGGGCAGCAGCTCGCGGAAGACGATGTGGCGGCGGCTCGCGCCGACGGCCCGCGCCGCCTCGACGAACTCCCGCTCGCGCAGGCTCCGTACGGACGTCCGCAGCACCATCGCGAGCGGCACCCAGCCGAAGGCGGCGAAGACCAGGATGAGCGAGGTGAACTGCATCCAGGCGGGCTCGTTCTCGCCGGGTTCGACGAAGCGCGTCTGGATGACGGGGCTCAGCGCGAGCAGCAGCAGAAGTGTCGGAAAAGCGAGCAGCACATTGCATACGAACGTGAAGGCGCGGTCGGCGACGCCGCTGAGGTAGCCGACGGTCACGCCGAGGACGATGCCGACGACGGCGATCACGGCGACGGAGGCGAGTGCGACCAGCAGCGAGGTGCGCATGCCGTAGAGGAGCTGGGTGAGCACGTCGCGCCCGAGGCCGGGCTCGATGCCGAACCAATGGTCCGCGGACATGCCCCCGTTGGGCAGTACGGGCAGGCCCTCGGCGCTCAGCAGACCGGGTTCGTTCTGGCCGTAATGGTCTGTGGGGTTCTTGCCGTAGAGGGCGGCGAGGAGGGGTGCGGCGAGCGCGAGGAGGGCGCAGAGGACGACGACACAGAGGGCGGCCATGCCGGTGCGGTCGCGCCGGAAGGCACGGCAGGCGGTGGCGAGGGGGCCTCCGGACGGCGCTGCGGGGGGTCCTCCTGAGTGCACTTCGGCCATTTGCTGCCGCGCTCCTGAATCACTCCGGCCGCCGCTCGGTCACTTGGCGGGCCTCTTTTCGGCCGGGGTACGGGGGTCTCCCGCCCCGGGGTGCGGCTCATTAGATCCGATGGTTTCAGGCATCGCAAATCATCTTTTTAAAGGCGCCTTGGGTAATTCATCGTTGATTACAAGGAATCTTTGCTGGTCAACATCCCTGTAACATTAATTCCCGCCTTTCTCCCGCAAACCGGACACACCATCCGGCCCCACCCCGCTCGGGACGGCTCCCGCGAGACCTGCCTCACATCACTTCAGGCCACTACTCAGGGTTTTCAACCAGCGACTGAAAGTGTCCGTCGGGGGTGCGTTCATGCTCAACTTGGGCAAGACTCCGGTCCGTTATCCGAAACCACAAACAAGGGAGCGTTCGGAATGCGGTACATCACTGGAGGGTTCGCACTGGGAGCCGCGCTGGCACTGGGCGGCCTGGTGGCGGCCGGGACAACGGCCGCGAACGCCGCACCCGCCCCCGCGGCTCAGACGCAGAGCCTGTTCCCGACGAGCCTGTTCGCGCCCTCTTCGCTGGTCCTGACGGTCGGCCAGGGCGAGAACAGGGACAGCTCCGGAGTACAGCGCGCCGTGACACTGACCTGTATGCCCAAGGCGAGCGGCAGCCACCCGGACGCCAGGAGCGCGTGCGACCAGCTGCGCGCCGCCGACGGTGACTTCGACAAGACCATCGCGTTCAAGGCCGACACGTTCTGCACCAAGGAGTGGAACCCGATCGTCGTGACCGCGGAAGGCGTCTGGCAGGGCAAGCGGGTCAGCTACGAGCACACCTTCGCCAACCCGTGCATGAAGCGGGCGTCCCAGGGCACGGTCTTCGAGTTCTGAGACCGGCACCTGCAGGAGCCCCGTGCATGAGGCGGCCCCCGGACACCGTGGAGGTGTGTCCGGGGGCCGCCCGTTCGTGGGGGGCTTCAGCCGATGCGCACACCGTACGCCGCGAGGGCCCGGGTGACCGGCTCGTAGAAGGTCGTGCCGCCCGACATGCAGTCGCCACTGCCGCCCGAGGTGAGGCCCAGCGCCGTGGTGTCGTGGAAGAGGGGGCCGCCGCTGTCGCCGCCCTCGGCGCACACATCGGTCTGGATCAGCCCGCGGACCGTGCCCTCCGCGTAGTTCACCGTGGCGTCGAGGCCGGTGACCTTGCCGCTGTGCACTCCGGTGGTGGAGCCGCTGCGCGTCACCTTATCGCCGACAGCAGGGTCGGCGGCCTGGAAGATGGGCTGAGTGCCGCCGAGGTGGAGATCCACCTGGCCGGGGTGATCAACGGCCGCGGTGTACCGGACGAGGGCGTGGTCCTCGCCGGGGAACTTCGAGGAGACGGTCTTCCCGATCCATGGGAGGCCGCCCTGGCTCGCGGCCCATTGCGGTTCGACACTGCCGCAGTGTCCGGCGGTGAGGAAGAACGCGTTGTTTTTGTCGTCGAGGACGTTGAACCCCAGCGAGCAGCGGTACTTGGCGCCGTAGATCCCGTCGCCGCCCGCGATGTACCGGGTGAGCTTCGCGGCCGTTCTCCGCACCAGCACCGCGTCACCGAGCGACTTGACCGTCTTGTTGAGCCGCGTCAGCTGCTCGCCCATGACCGTGGGGTCGGCGGTGACGACGACGCGGTTGACCCTGGGATCCGACACCCAGGTGGTGCCGGGGATGGCCTCACCGGCGTTCAACACGGCTTGTGCCGAGTCGAGTTCGGCCTGCGAGTACTTCACGACCTTCGGCTGGGCGCCCACCGCGCGGACCAGACCCTCCGCCGCGCTGCTGACGACGTTGACGACGAGTCTGTGCGCCCCCTCGTCGTAGTACGAACCGGCTTCCTCACCCTTGAGCCGGTCGACGAGCGTCCTCGCGAGCTGCCCGGCCGAGGACACGGAGAGCTCGCGCGGAGCCTGTGTGGTCGAGGCGTCGGCGGTCTGTGGGCTGAGGGTCACGGCCGCGAGCGCGGTCATCGCCGCGGCGGCCAGGGTGGCGCGCGCACGAATCCGGGAAGGCTTCAACTCGGCACCTCCGGTGGGGGGTCGGGCGGGGCGGTGGGGCGCCCGGGGGCCCGAAGGACACAGGCACGGACGTGAGGGGTCCCTTTACGAAAGCCGCGTCCATGCCAAGTTCTCGTCGAGTATGGCGATGTGAAGTGGGCGCGCACAAGGCGTACTTCGCGTTGCGAGCGGCCCGCGCTTGCGCGCCCCTATAGATGGGTGCGGGTCCATTCCGCCTGCGGCGGGCTTTGTTCCCCAGCCCCACCCCTTCCCGAAACTGGGGGCTCCGCCCCCAGACCCCCGGGGGTGCGCAAATCCAGCCCGTGGGGGCACCTCCCAGCGGTAGCTGGGGGAGATTGAGGACGCGCCCGAAGGGCGCTCCCGCCGCAGGCGGCAACAGACCCGCAGCCGAAAGAAAGCCGTAAGTCTACGCCGAGCCCGTCTCGTCGCTCTCGCCCTCCGGGCGAGCCGGCTTCGCCGGCTGCGGTTCATGGCCCGCGCGCTCCAAGAAGCGCAGGAGCTCTACCGGGAACGGCAGTACCAGCGTCGAGTTCTTCTCGGCCGCCACCGCCACGATCGTCTGGAGCAGCCGCAGCTGAAGAGCGGAAGGCTGCGACGACATCGTCTCCGCCGCCTCCGCCAGCTTCTTCGAGGCCAGGAGCTCCGCGTCCGCGTTGATCACGCGCGCCCGCCGCTCGCGCTCCGCCTCCGCCTGGCGGGACATCGACCGCTTCATCGTCTCCGGCAGCGAGACGTCCTTGATCTCGACGCGGTCGATGTGCACGCCCCAGCCGATGGCCGGGCTGTCGAGCATCAGCTCCAGGCCCTGGTTGAGCTTCTCGCGGTTGGAGAGGAGGTCGTCGAGGTCGCTCTTGCCGATGATCGAGCGCAGGGAGGTCTGGGCCATCTGGGAGACGGCGAAGCGGTAGTCCTCGACCTGGATCACGGCCTCCGCGGGGTCGACGACCTTGAAGTAGACGACGGCGTCGACGCGCACGGTGACGTTGTCCCGGGTGATGCCCTCCTGCGCGGGCACCGGCATCGTCACGATCTGCATATTGACCTTGCGCAGCCGGTCGACACCGGGAATGACCATGGTGAACCCGGGTTTTCTGATCTCCGGGAGCAGCCGGCCGAGCCTGAGGACGACACCGCGCTCGTACTGCTTCACCACGCGTGCCGCCGCCACCGCGTACACCACGCACGCGGATCCGGCGCCCGCCGCTGCCACTACCAGTTCCTCGACCATGGCATGACCCCTTGTCCCGCGTGTCGGGTGTCACATCCCACGGTAGGCCCGTACCGGACCAAGGTCGAGCCCCCGGCCCGGGGGTCCGGACCGGGGGCTCCTGTGCTGCTGGCCGCAAGGCTTGGGGAAGGGGTCGGTGCTCGCTCGCGGTCAGGGGATCGGGAGGGCCGGGCGGGCTCAGAAGATGCTCACGCCGTAGGCCTTGAGGGCCGGGCCGACCGGCTGGAAGAAGGTCGTACCGCCGGAGGTGCAGTTGCCGCTGCCGCCGGAGGTCAGACCGAGGGCCGTGGAGCCCGCGAAGAGGGAGCCGCCGCTGTCGCCGGGCTCGGCGCACACGTTGGTCTGGATCAGACCGCGGACGATCTGGCCGTTGCCGTAGTTCACGGTCGCGTTCAGGCCGGTGACCTTGCCGCCGTGCACATGGGTCGTGGAGCCGCTGCGCTGTACGGACTGGCCGACGGACGCGTTGCCCGCGGCGGTGATGCGCTGTGTGCTGCCGTTGTAGAGGTCGACGGCGCTGGGGTGGGCGACGGAGCCGTTGGTGTACTGCACGATGCCGTAGTCGTTGCCCGGGAAGCTGGTGCCGGTGGTCGGGCCGATGCTCGTGCCGTGCCCGGCGTCGGTGTAGTAGGGGGGCTTGCCCTGGGTGCAGTGGCCCGCGGTCAGGAAGTAGTAGGTGCTGCCCTTGCGGACGTTGAACCCTACGGAGCAGCGCCAGGTCGGCGCGTAGATGGCGTCGCCGCCCGCGAGGTACTTGGTGATTTTGCCCGGGGTGCGTTCGACCCGTATCGCGTCGGCGTTCGGGCCGGCCTGCTGTCTGATCTTCGCTATCGCGGCGGCGGAGACGGTGGAGTCGGCGGTGACGACGACGGTGCCGCTGCTGCTGTCGGTGACCCAGGCGGTGCCCGCGACGTCGGCCGACTGCACGGCCGCGCTCGCGGCGGACAGCTGGGCGGCGGTGGCGGCGGAGCCGCTCCGGTCGGAGGCGTGGGCGTGGCCGGCGACGAGCGCGGTGGCGGCGAGGAGGCCGGTGGCGACGGCGATGCGGCGGGCGCGGCGGGTGGGGGTGCGGTGGGGGGTGGTGCGCTTGATCCTCACGTTGTCTTCCTCCCGTGGGGGGCCTGGTGAGGCGCAGCCAATTGGGCACGACCCATTCCACTTTCGACGTGCCCCTGACAAGCGCTTCCGGCGAGTATTCGGGGACTGCGACGCGCCGCGCAAGAGCATCTTTCGGACGACCTTCCCCCAACTTCCCCTTACGCGCCGGTAGTTGCTCCGATTCCCTGCCGTTCCCGTAAGCCTCCGATCAGGCGGCCGACACCGTCCTCTCCCCCGCCGGGACCGCGACGCTCAGCACATTCCCCGGCGGCGGAAACGGGCAGATGAACGCGTCGGAGAAAGCGCACGGCGGCAGCACCGCCCGGTTGAAGTCGACGGTCACCCTGCCGTCCGGCGCCGGCTCCGGCGCGTAGAGGAAACGGAAGCGGTAGCTCGACGTGCCGCTCGTCCCGTCCGCGAAGACCGCCCACAGCGAGCCGTCCGCCTCGGCGGAGACCCGCAGCGTGTGCTCGTCGCCGCCGACGGTGAAGGCCAGCTCGCCCGCGAGGCCCAGCCCCCGCGCGCGGCCGTCCGCGTTCTCGACGGTGACCGTGCGGTCGCGCTCGTATGGGCGGAACAGCCCGCCGAGCACCCAGCGTTCGTCGTGGTCGAAGGCGTCGATGCCGGTGAAGGCCCGGCGCGCCGCCGAGTCGGGGTCGTACGCGCGGACCGCCCACTGGCCCTCGCGGCGCATGACGAGCAGCCGCCGCGCACCGTGTGCGACCCGGGCCGTGGCGGGTCCGCTGTCGGCGGTGAGCCGGACCCCGCCCTCGGCCGGGTGCCCGTCGACGGTCAGCCCGTCCGCGGCCGTGGCGGTGAGCACCACGGCCTCGCCGTCCGGGGCCTGTCTCCAGCGGCCCGGTGCGGCGGGGATCCGGCCGTCGGGGTGGTCGGCCGTCCAGGAGGTGCCGGTGAGCGCGAGCGGGCCATAGGGCGCGGAGACCGCCTCGGCGCGCTCTTCCCGCCAGGCCTTCCACTGCTGTCGTGCGTCGGTGCTCATGCGGGTCAACCTTTCACAGGGGAACGCGTGGCGGGCAGCGGGAGCCCCAGGTGGTCGCGGAGCGTCGGGCCCGTGTACTCCGTACGGAACGCGCCACGCTCCTGGAGCAGCGGTACGACGCGCTCGACGAAGTCGTCGAGCCCGCCCGGGGTCAGGTGCGGGATGAGGATGAAGCCGTCGGCGGCGCCCGTCGTGACGAACTCGTCCAGCTGCGCGGCGACCGCCTCCGGGGTGCCGATGAAGGACTGCCGGCCGGAGGTCTCGATCACGGTCTGCCGGATGGAGAGCCCCTTCGCCTCGGCGACCGCGCGCCAGCGGGCGGCCACGGCGAAGGGGTCGCCGATCTTCACCCGGCCCTGGGCGAGCTCGCCGTCGGGATCGGGGTCGATGTCGGGGAGCGGCCCGTCGGGGTCGTAGGCGGAGAGGTCGCGGCCCCAGACCTGTTCCAGGGTGAGCAGCGCGGTCTGCGGGGAGACCTGCTGTTTGCGGATCTCGGCGGCCTTCTCCTGGGCCTCGGCGGCGGTGTCGCCGAGGACGACGGTCACACCGGGCATGATCTTGAGGTCGTCGGGGGCGCGGCCGTACGCGGCGAGCCTGCCCTTGACGTCGGCGTAGAAGGCGCGGCCGGCCTCCAGGGTGCCGTGCCGGGTGAAGATGACGTCGGCGTCGGCCGCGGCGAACTCGCGGCCCTCGCCGGAGTCGCCGGCCTGGATGACGACGGGGTGACCCTGCGGGCCGCGCGCCACGTCGAACTCCCCCGAGATGGCGAAGTGTTCGCCCGCGTGGGCGAAGGGACGGGGGACGCCGTCCGGCGCCCAGGAGTCCCAGAGTTCGCGGGCGGTGGCGACGAACTCCGCGGCGCGGGTGTAGCGGTCGGCCCGGTCGAGGTAGCCGCCGCGCCGGAAGTTCTCGCCGGTGAAAGCGTCGGAGGAGGTGACGACGTTCCAGGCGGCGCGCCCGCCGCTGAGGTGGTCCAGGGAGGCGAGGCGGCGGGCGAGTTCGTAGGGCTCGTTGAAGGTGGCGTTGACGGTGGCGGCCAGGCCGATCCGGTCGGTGACGGCGGCCAGGGCGCTGAGCACGGTGAGGGACTCGGGGCGGCCGACGACGTCGAGGTCGTGGATCAGTCCCTTGTGCTCCCGCAGCCGCAGCCCTTCGGCGAGGAAGAAGAAGTCGAACAGGCCGCGCTCGGCGGTGCGCGCGAGGTGGACGAAGGAGGCGAAGCCGATCTGGCTGCCCGAGCGCGGGTCCGTCCAGACGGTGGTGCTGTTGACGCCGGGGAAGTGGGCGGCGAGGTGCATCTGCCTGCGCCGCGTACGGCTGGTCATGCGGTCTCCCTCGCGGTGGCGTAGCGGTTGGCCGGGCGGGGCAGGCACAGGTGCTCGCGGAGCGTGCCGCCCGGGTAGAAGGAGCGCAGCAGTCCGCGGTGCTGGAGCACGGGGACGGTCCCGTCGACGAGCAGCGGGAGGTCGCGGTCGGGGTTCTCCGGCCGGAAGTGGAAGCCGTCGACGACGCCGTCCGCGTACCAGGCCCCGGCCAGGTCGGCGAGGGCCACGGCGTCGGCCGCCGCGTACAGCGCGACGGGCAGGGAGGCGAGGACGACGATCCGGCCGGGGTCCCGGCCGAACGCGCGGGCGCGCCGGTGCAGTTCGTCGCGGACGCCGCGGACCGCGCCCGGGTTCCCGGTGTCCTTGACCCGTACGTAGGCGACGTCCGCGTGGCGTGCGGCGGCCGTGCGGGGCAGGGGGTCGGTGGCGTCGACGGCGATGACGGGGTGGCCCTGCGGGGGCCGGGGCACGATGGAGGGGCCGCGGACGCTGAAGGCGGTGCCCTCGTAGTCGACGTAGTGGAGCTTGTCGCGGTCGATGAAGCGGCCGGTGGCCACGTCGCGGATCTCGGCGTCGTCCTCCCAGCTGTCCCAGAGCCGGGTGACGACGTCGGCGACCTCGTCGGCCTCCTGCCACAGTTCGGGGGCGGGCGCGGCGGCCTTGCGGCCGAAGTGGCGGGCGTCGGCCTCGCCGGTGGAGACGTCGACGGTCCAGCCGGCCCGGCCGCCGCTGACCCAGTCGAGGGTGGAGACGGCCGAGGAGACGTGGAAGGGCTCGGTGTGGGTGGTGGTGACCGTCGGCACCAGTCCGATCCGCTCGGTGACGGGCGCGAGGCGGGCGAGCACGGCGAGGGCGTCGAGGCGGCGCTCCCCCCGCCGGGGCGGGCCGAGGGTGTCGCCGAGGGTGACGAAGTCGAGCCTGCCGTGCTCGGCGAGGCGTGCGGTGCGGGCGTACGGCTCGGCGTCGCGGGCGTCGGGCCGGTCGAGGGCGACGGCCAGGTGGAGCGGCCGGGTGGGTACGAGTGGGGACATGGGGTTCCCTGGGGTGTGAGGAACGTGTCGGTGGTGGGTGCGGTCAGGCCCCGGCCGGGAGGTGCTCCCGTGCGCCGTGCGGGAACAGTTCCCGGACGGCGCCGAGCGCGGCCCGTGCCGTGGCGTCGTTCTGCCGGAACGCGGGGCCGTTGGTGCGCGGCCGGGTGAAGGCGCCGCTCGCACGGGCGTCGGTGTGCGGGCCGAGGGCGAAGCGCCGTGGGTGCGGGCGGCCGTCCCGGTCGAGGATCCGGCCGTCGTCGGGGCTGACGGCGAGCAGCCCGGCGGGGGTCATGGTGACCTCGCCCGCCAGGCCGCGCAGCAGCCGGTCGCCGGAGCGGGCGACCGAGGGCGGGGGCAGCCGCGCCTCGACGAGGGCCCGCGCCTCGGTCACCGCGCCGGGCACACCGGGGCCGTGGGCGCGGAAGGTCCCGCGCCCGGGGTCGGCGGTGAACTCGGCGTCCGCGCCCAGGAAGCGCACGAACCCGGCCCGGGAGAGGGCGAGGAGCTGCCGCAGCCGGGGGCCGGGCGGACCGGAGGCGAGATAGTTGAAGAAGCCGTGCCACCAGGTGCCGATGTCGCCCAGGTCCAGGAGTTGGCCGTAGACGGAGAGCAGGCCGAGGAAGACGGCCAGGTCGGGGCTGTGCCGGGGGTCTTCGCGGCGGGCGAGGTCGGCCGCGATGTGGGCCCGGATCCCGTCCTGGAGCGACTCGGCGCAGGGGTGGCGCAGCCCGGCGAGCGGGTGGTCGAGCGCGGTCAGGTCGAGCCGGTCGGCCGGGTCGGGCACCGACGCGCAGACGAGCACGTCGAGTTCGGCGCTGCCGGGGTCGCACAGGGCGTATTTGGCCTCGAAGTCGGCCCAGTCGACGCGGGTGCGTTCCGGGTGCGCGGTGAACAGCCGGTGGTAGTGGGCGAACCCCAGCTCCTTCTCGACCAGGGGCCAGATGTCGCGGCGGAAGTCCGGCGGCCCGGGGCGGCGGCGCAGCTCCTCGACCTCGGCGGGCCCCAGGAAGCGGGGCAGCGGCGGCCGTTCGCCCTGCCAGGAATAGTCGATCTTCGAGCGGTACGGGACGCCGCGCCGCGATCCGACGTGCAGGACGGGCTCCCGCCCACAGGGGTGGTAGGTCAGCGTGCCGGTGCCGTCGTCGGTGTACGTGCCGCCGCGGCCCTCGGTGACCAGCACCATGAGGTCGACGAAGGCGAGCCCGAAGCCGCGGACGAGGACGTCCTCGCCGGGGCGCAGCCCGTCGAGGTCGCTGTCGGCGGTGAACTCGGGCGGGAGGTAGGTGAGTCCGTGCCGGGCGGCGAAGTCGGCGAGCGAGGCCTGTTCGGCGTCGGGGGCGGCGGGGAGGTGGCCGAGGGCGAGCACGACGAGGTCGGCGGGCAGGGGTTCGGCCCGCCCCTCCAGCCATACGCGCTGGCGCCCGTCGCGGGGTCCGGAGAGCCGTAAGGCGCGCCGGCGGTGTTCGTGGACGACGACGCCGGGCGGCAGGCCGGCCACGGCCCGGCCGTACACCCAGTCCAGATAGGCGCTCTGGAGCCGCCTGCTGGGGAAGGTGCGGTCGGTCAACTCGCGGGCCTCGCCGACCGTTTCGGGGCCGAGTCCGGGTATGGCGCCGTCGGCGGCGAGGGCGGCCCACTCGGCGAGGGAGGGTCCGGGCCGTACGGGGCCGCGCTGTTCCACGGTGTCGTCGGTGTACATCGTGACGTCCTCGGCCATGGAGTTCATCCACAGCAGCGGTGACTGGTCGCGCCGCCAGACCCGGCCGCCGCCGGGCGGGTGCGGGTCGACGAGGTGCAGGTCGAGGCGGGCGCCCGCGAGGAGTTCGGGGGCGTTGGCGGCGATCCGTTCGACCAGGCCGGTGCCACGGGGTCCCGCGCCGACGATGACGAGGGAGGGGACGGGAGGGACGATGGGGGTATCCGGGTGCGCGGACATGCGAAGGCTCCGTGGATGCGGGGATCGAACACGGGAGTTGACGCCTTCACACCGGGCCGCGCCCCTCAGCGCGACCGGACCCCGAGGCTAAGCCGGGGCCCTGGCCTGCTGTCAAGCATGTCCATTTCCCTGTCCAGCATGCGGGCAGCGCGCCAGGACGGCATTGACGCGGAAACGGATGGCTGTTCCACTTGTCGCATGCACTCAGGGCAACGGCTGGTCACGCGGGACCACATCGACTTCGGTCGGGTGTGGTCCGCTTCGTGTCCGTGCTCCCCTGATCTCCTCGCAGGATCCTGTACGGCTTCCGGATCCCGTTCCCCCCAGGGCTGACCGCGCTTCCAGCGGAACCCTGCGCCTTCACACCGCGGCAGTCCGGCCGCACCCCTCCCCTCGCATCGCCCCGCCCACGCCCGCCGTGGGTCGCTCAGCAGTCACATCCGCAGTCGCAGCAGTCACAATTTCCGCAGCAGTCACAGCAATTGCAGCAGTCGCCACAGCCGTCGCAGCCGCTGCAATCGCAATCGCACTTGCTGCACCAGGCTTCGCGCTTCTCCCCGCTCCAGGGGTCGTGGTAGTCCGTGCAGCACACCTGGCAGGTGCAGAAGAGCACGGCCCACACCGCGCAGCCGTGGACCGGCCCGCGCCGCCGCCCCCGCCTCGGCGGCTCGGGCGGCGCGCCGGGCGGCATGACCGGCGGCGGGCCGAACGCGCCCTGCGCGCCGTGCCGTACGTCACCGTCCCGGTCCTCGCCGTGCCGGTGACCGCACCCCGCCGTGCCGAACGCGCGGTCGACGGCGCGCCCCAACTCGTGTGCCAGCAGCACATGTGCGAGCCTGCCCTGCCCCTTGCTCGCGAAGTCGACCTCCCGCAGCGCGAGCCGCACGCCGTGCACCGCGTCGTCGCACAGCCGTCGTACCTCGGCGAGGTCGGTCCCCGTCACGGCGATCGGGTTCCACGCGCCGCCCGCGGCGTCCTCCTCCAGGTCCTCGACGGCGTCCAGCAGATGCGCGAGCCGGCCGAAGAGCCGCCCCGCCTCCTCCAGCGGCGCCCGGTTGGCGGGGCGCCCGGCGAGCACCGCCGTGTAGCCGAAGGCCGCGGCGGTCGCCGTCTCGGTCGGCTCGGTTATCGCCAACAGCGAGGTGCCGGAACCGGCCAGGGCCTCGATCCCCGCCTGCCGTTCGACCGCGTCCACGAGCACCGCCGTGTCGAAGCCGAGGTCCGAACCCGTACGGGCGCCGGCCCGGTCCCACTTCGCGGCGACCATGCGGGCGGCCGCGGCGACCGGACGCCGCGCCAAGAGACCGTCGCCGTCGGCGACATGGTCCCGCATCTTCGCCGACGCGAGGACGAGCGAGACGGAGGCGGCCAGCCGAGCACCCTCGCCGCGCGCGACGGAGGCGGTCCGCATCCCGCGCAACGGACAGGGACCGGCCGTGCGCCGCCACGCGTCCGCGCCCTCGGTGCACGGCGACTGCGCCTCGACCAGAACCGAAATCACCAGTCCGTCATAGTTTGTGGCTACTCTGGCGAATTGCCCGTGATCTCCGCGCAGCGCCAGGCACAGCCCGCAGAGATGGGCCATCCACTCCGCGCGCATCGACTCCGACAGTCGATGGCGGCATGGTCTGACGATCCCGAACAATTCCGGCCCCCGTGTGTGGTGTGGATGGACCCGGGCATCCTAATCACCGGACAACCACACCGGTCCGCAGCCCGCGCACCACCCCCGGAACCCGCATATGCCCAGGTCCGCAGCTTGTGACGGACCTCTCGGGCTATCTGACGCACCGCCAAGCGCTTTGCACCAGATGCGTCACGAAATCCACGCTTGGCGGCTATCCACTTGGCACACCATCCACAACATGGACGACGATAGGGAAGCGGTCGGACCACACCGCGTGTGAGAGGAGGCGTCCATGGGATCGGTGCGCAAGGCGAGTGCCTGGCTCGGCCTCGTCGACGACAGCGATGACGAGCGCTATTACGACGACGACTACGCCGAGGGGCCCGAGCCCGGCGACTCCTGGGTGACCAACCCGAAGGTACGGGTGGCGGACGAGGTGGCCCAGGAACAGGGCACCCGCATCGCCACGGTCACCCCGGACGGCTTCCGGGACGCCCGTGGCATCGGCGAGCTCTTCCGCGAGGGCGTACCGGTGATCGTGAACCTCACCGGCATGGAACCCAACGACGCCAAGCGGGTCGTGGACTTCGCGGCCGGGCTGACGTTCGGTCTGCGCGGCTCGATCGAGCGCGTGGCCAACCGCGTCTTCCTGCTGACCCCCGCCGACTACCAGGTCCTCAGCGGCGAGGCGGGACGCCGCGCGAACGGGGGCTTCTTCAACCAGAACTGAGGGGACTGGGTGTCGGGCCGGGGGTCCGGGGGCGCCCCCCCGGGAAGGCACAGCAACCAGAACTGAGCCAGCACTTAGGGGGAGGACAAGCCGAGGAGAGGTGTCAGGGGGACACCGCTCCTTGGCCGGTGCTCACCGGAAGGCGTCGAGGCCGGTGAGCGCCTTGCCCAGCACCAGCTGGTGCATCTCCACCGTGCCCTCGTAGGTGAGCACGGACTCCAGGTTCGTCGCGTGCCGCATGACGGGGTATTCGAGGGAGATCCCGTTCGCGCCGAGGATCGTCCGGGCCGTGCGGCAGATCTCGATCGCCTCGCGCACGTTGTTGAGCTTCCCGAAGCTGACCTGCTCCGGCCGCAGCGACCCGGCGTCCATCCGCAGCCCGAGGTGGTGGGCGAGCAGCAGACCCTTGTGCAGCTCCACGGCCATGTCGGCGAGCTTCGCCTGGGTGAGCTGGAACCCGCCGATGGGGCGACCGAACTGCTCCCTCGTCCGCGCGTAGTCCAGCGCCGACTCGAAGCTCGTACGGGCAGCGCCCAGCGAGCCCCAGACGATGCCGTAGCGGGCGTGGCTCAGGCAGCTGAGCGGGCCGCGCAGACCCTCCGCCTCCGGCAGGACCGCGTCGGCGGGGAGCCGCACCTCGTCGAAAATCAGCTCGCTGGTGACCGAGGCACGCAGTGACCACTTATGGGTGATTTCCGGCGCGGAGAAGCCGGGGCTGTCCGTCGGTACGACAAAACCACGGATCCCGGCGTCGGTCTGCGCCCAGACGACGGCGACGCCCGCCACCGAACCATTGGTGATCCACATCTTGCGGCCCGTCAGCACCCAGTCGGTGCCGTCGCGCTTGGCGAACGTCCGCATGCCGGCCGGGTCCGAGCCGTGGTCGGGCTCGGTCAGCCCGAAGCAGCCGATGATCTCGCCCGCGGCCATGCCGGGCAGCCACCGCTGCCGCTGCTCCTCGGAGCCGAAGCGGTGGATCGCGTACATCGCGAGGGAGCCCTGGACGGACACGAGCGAGCGGATGCCGGAGTCCGCGGCCTCCAGCTCCAGACAGGCCAGACCGTACTGAACGGCGCTCGCGCCCGCGCAGCCGTAGCCGGTGAGCGACATCCCGAGGGCGCCTATGGCACCGAGCTCGCGGGTGAGTTCACGGATGACGGGGAGCTCGCCGCGCTCGTACCACTCGGCGATGTGCGGCAGGACGCGGTCGGCGGCCCACTGCCGCACGGTGTTCCGGACGGCGAGGTCCTCGGGCGACAGCAGGTCGTCGATGCCGAGGGGGTCTCGGGGGTCGAAGGGCTTGCGTACGGACGGGTTCACGGACATGACCGGCCTCCGGGTGATCATCGGGTCGCCCCGACGCTATTCCGACTGCCGTCGGCCGTCCAGACTCCCTTGCCGCAGCCAGGGGTTCCGGCCCCCACGGGGTGCGCAAATCCAGCCCGTCCGGCGTTTGAGGACGCGCCCGCAGGGCGCTCCCGCCGCAGGCGGCAACGGGCCCGTGCCCGGGTGCGGCCCGGCGGATTGTTTCCCCAGCCCCGCCCCTTCCCGAAACTGGGGGCTTCGCCCCCAGACCCCCAACGGTGCGCGAATTCAGCCCGTGGGGGCACCTCCCAGCGGTAGCTGGGGGAGTTTGAGGACGCGCCCGCAGGGCGCTCCCGCCGCAGGCGGCAACGGGCCCGCACCCGACAACCGGCGACCCCTACCGCTCCTCGACGGAGTCGGCTCCGCAATCCATCGCCCGCGGCAGGCGAAGAGCCGCCACCGCCCCGAGCAACAGCAGCCCCGCGCTGAGCAACAGCGTCACATGCAGGCCATGGACAAACGCGTCGCGCGCCGCCGCGCGCAGGGTCGGGCCCGCGGGGGCGGGCAGGCGGGCGGCGACCTCGTAGGCCTCGCCCAGGGAGTGGCTCGCGGCGGTCGCGGCCTCGGACGGCACACCCCGCGTTCCGGCGACGCCGGGCGCGTACGTGGCGTTCATGACGCTGCCGAGCAGGGCGATGCCGATGCCCGCGCCGAGTTGGTAGGAGGTCTCCCCGATCGCGGCCGCCCCGCCCGCGGACTCCGGCGGCGCCTCGCTGAGCATCGATTCGTACGCCCCGAAGAGCGTGGTCTCCAGGCCGAAGCCGAGCAGGACGAAGACCGCGCAGAGGACCGTGGGGCGGTCTTCCGCGCCCATGGCGGTGAGGGAGACGACGGCGGCGGCGGTCAGGACGAAGCCGAGCCCGACCATCGTGCGCGGCCCGAGCCGGTGCAGCAGGCGGGAGCCGAGGAGACCGGCGGCCATCGCGGCGAGGGTGAGCGGCAGCAGCCGCAGCCCGGTCTCCAGGGGCGTGAGTCCGAGGACGAGCTGGAGGTACTGCGCGGCGATCAGCTCCAGCCCGACGAGCGCGAGCATGGCGAGCACGATGCAGCCCACGGAGGTGCCGAAGGCGGGCCGGGCGAACATCCTGAGGTCGACGAGCGGATGCTCGCGCCGCCGCTGCCTGCGTATGAAGAGGGTCAGCAGGCCCCCGCCGACGACGGCCGGCACGAGGGTCGCGAGGGTCAGCGGTGGCTCGCCGCCGCCCAGCCGCTTCACGGCGAGGACGAGCCCGAAGAGGCCGAAGGCTGCCATCAGCGCGCCGAGCACGTCCCACGGCCCGTTGCGCTCGCCGGTGGATTCGGGCAGCAGCCAGCGCCCGACGGGCAGGCTGACGGCCATCAGCGGGATGTTGATGAGGAAGACCGAGCCCCACCAGAAGTGTTCGAGGAGGAAGCCGCCGAGCAGGGGCCCGAGGGCCGCGCCCACGGCGGCGACCGCGCTCCACACGCCGACGGCGAGGGCGCGCTCGCGCCGGTCGGGGAAGACCTGCCGGAGGATCGAGAGCGTCGCCGGCATGATCATCGCGCCGCCGACGCCGAGCAGCGCGCGGGCCCCGATGAGCACGTCGGGCCCCGTGGCGAGGGCGGCGAGCGCGGAGGCGACGCCGAAGAGCCCGTAGCCGAGCAGCAGCACCCGGCGGCGGCCGACGCGGTCGCCGAGGGTGCCGAAGAGGATGAGGAGCGAGGCGCAGACGAGCGGGTAGACGTCGACGATCCACAGCAGCTGGACGGCGCCGGGGCGCAGGTCCTCGGTGACGGCGGGGACGGCGACGTGCAGCACGGTCGCGTCGACGGCGACGAGCAGCAGGCTGACGCAGAGGACGACGAGCACGGTCCAGCGGTTGGCCCCGGCGCCGCGTTCCCCGCCGGGTCGCGGCTGGAGCCAGGGCCCGCGCCGGATCCGCTGCCGGGGAACGCCCGCAGCCCGTCGGGGCCCGGCCGTGGTCGTCCCGGGCATGCACACCTCCGTGTCGTGCGCTCGCGCCCGTCCGCGGGACGAGGGGACGTGGACCGGCGGGATCGAGGGCGAGTGAGTCGACAGAGTACGCGAGTCCCGGGCAGGGTTCCGTGCTCCCGGTCACGCCGCGGTCCGCCCGCGGGGGGCGTGTCGCGCGTGCTGGACAATGGGCCGGGTGACTCATCTCGTTTCTCCCACCGGTACGGACGCCGGGGCGGGCCCCGTGGCGGCCGCTCCGCGGGTGCGCGGGGCGCTGCGGCACGCCGCCCCCGCCCTGCTGGTGTACGCGGGGGTGCGCGCGCTGGGCCTCGTGGTGCTGATGGTGTGGGGCGCGGTCGCGGGGAAGGACCCGCACCAGCTGCTCTCGGCGCGCTGGGACTCGCTCTGGTACAGCCGCATAGCCGAGGACGGCTACGGCTACACCCTTCATCTGGGGGGTGACAAGGTCCACTCGGATCTGGCGTTCTTCCCGCTGCTGCCGTGGCTGGAGCGGGGTCTTTCGGCCCTCTTCCCGCTGTCCGCGGCGGACGCGGGCCTGGTGGTCAGCGCCGTGTCCTCGCTGTGCGCGGCGTGGGCGGTCTTCCTGATCGGCGACCGCTGTCACGGCCGGCGCGCGGGCATCGCGCTGGCGGCGCTGTGGGCGGCGCTGCCGGTCGGCATCGTGCAGTCGATGGCGTACTCGGAATCGCTGTTCACCGCGCTGGCGGCGTGGGGCGTCTACTGCGTGCTCACCGGGCGGTGGGTGTGGGCGGGTTCGCTCGCCGCGCTGGCCGGGCTGACCCGGCCGGTGGGGGCGGCCGTGGTCGCGGCCGTGTGGATCACGGCGGCGGCCACCCTGTGGCAGGAGCGTCGAAGGCCCGGTGCCCGGATGCTGCTGGGTGTGGTGCTCGCGCCGCTCGGCTGGCTCGCGTACGTCGCCTGGGTCGGCGTACGGACCGGGAGCGTGACCGGTTATCTGGATGTGCAGGGCGGCTGGGGCAACGGCTTCGACGGGGGCGTGGCCTTCGGCTCCTTCGTCGCGGGCCGGCTGACGGGCCCGGCGTGGCCCGCGGGCGTCGGGCTGCTGGCCGGGGTGGCCCTGGTGGTGTGGCTGTACGCGAAGGGGGTGCGGCAGCGCCAGCCGCTGCCGCTCCTCGTCTACGCGGGAACGGTGCTGCTGCTGGCGCTGACGGCGAAGGGCTACTTCGGTTCGAAGCCGCGGCTGATGATGCCCGCCTTCCCGCTGCTGCTGCCGCTCGCGGTGGCCGTCGCCCGGCTGCGGACGGTACGAGCGGTGCTGACGGTGGCGCCCGTGGTTCTCGTCTCCGCCGTGTACGGGGCGTTCTGGCTGCACGGTTCGGGCCCGCCGTGATCAAATCGCCGGTGCCGCGGCCGGGTTGTCCGGCGGCGGCGCGGGAAACGTCGTGGAACGCATCGGCCAATCGGTGATAAACGACGGCGTACAAAAAGAAACAATACGAGGGCGCCGTCAACTGCCGTGGATCCGGGCTTCTTTAAGCGCTTCTTATTCCGTGGAATCAAACGTGCCGTAAGTCATGTTTGAGACGCATTCCACATCACATCGTCATCACAAAGAGCCTCGATCGGCCGAACCCTCCTGTCACGCAATGTAACGTCGATTGGGTGCGTACCAACGATGAGCTCGTCCATCCGGAGGAGCGCCCGACCGAGCCCGTGCGGCCGCGGATGACCCGGACCCGTCTCGGGATCTTCGCGGCGACCTCCGTGGTCTATCTGGCGATCGTGGTCGGCGTGCTCACCACGTCCTGGCCGGTCCGGTTCGACTGGCAGGTCATGCTCTTCCGCCCGTACAAGCAGTGGCCGGAGATCCACACCTTCCTCGACTACTTCGTGGTCCTGGGCCAGCGCGGCCCGACCGCCGTCGCGGTGGCCGCCTGGCTGGGCTGGTGCACCTACAAGCAGAAGACGCTGCGGCCGCTGCTGGTGCTGGGCACCTCGCTGCTGCTGCTCAACGCCACGGTGGGCGCCGCCAAGATCGGCATGGGGCGCCTCGGTCCGCACTACGCCACCGCGATCGGCTCGAACGAGATGTTCGCGGGCGGCGACATATTTCCCTCGGGCCACACCGCGAACGCCGTGGTGACCTGGGGTGTTCTCGCCTATCTGGCCACCACGCCGCGGACCCGCCGGATCTCCTCGGTGATCGCCGCGATGCTGGCGCTCGGCGTCGGGATGACGACCGTCTATCTCGGCACCCACTGGATGAGCGATGTGACGCTCGGCTGGAGCGCGGGGCTGCTGGTGCTGCTGGCCCTCCCCTGGTTCGAGGCGCCGATGGCCCGCGCCGAGGCCTGGCTGCTGGCCGTCTGGCACCGGCTGCGCCGCACCACGCTGGTGCCCGCGCCGCTCGCTCCCGTCGCGATCGGCGGACCGCGTCCCGCGGCCGACGACCAGCGGCCCGTCCGCGAGCCGGTGGGCGTCGGCGGCCGTGCGGCGGGCTCCGCCGCGCGCGTGCCCGACAGCCGGCCGCACCTGTCCCCCAAGCCGCACACGGTCCGCTCCGAGCGGACGCCGGTCACGCCCAGCGGCAGCCGGCGCCCGCCCAGCCCGGACCGCACGCCGCGGACCGCGCCGCTCGGCCCGGCCACGGGCCGCGGCCGCACCGTCGGCAGCTGACCCGGGCGGTACGCACCACCACTGCGGCCCCGGAACCCCGACAGGGGCCCTCCGGGGCCGCAGTGGCGTTCCCGGGGCCGGTCAGCCCTTCCAGCAGCGCCGTACGACGCCGTCCGCGACCTCGAAGTTCAGCCTGCCGAACCGGTACTCCATGGTGATGATCGCGCCGGGGGGCAGCGTGCGGACGGTCGCCCAGCCGCGCGCCCGGGCCCGCTCGGAAGCGCGCGCGACCTCGAGCCCGACATAGGCGTCGGGGTCGTCGTGGGGATCGGCGGGGACGTTCGGGAGAGGTGCCATGACGCCACCGTAGGCGCCGGGGCCCGGCCGCGGTAGCGCCGCCCGCACGCATGGACTCGTGCGCTCCGGGTCCGCCACCGGTCACACTTGTGTCACAGAGAACTCCCGCCTGTTTACCGGGCCCGGTATCACCCGTACGAGCCTTCCCGCCCCTCCCGCCCCGCCTTCACAGGGCTTCGCCCGTAAATGCACAGCGCCTTCCCGGAATATCCTCGACAACTCCCGGAATCGCCCCCGGAATTCCCCCGGGCGCCGCCGCCCGTAAATACTTCCTCCGCATTTACGGGCCGGCTGCCGCACTCCCGTTCCGGCCCGTGCCCAGTTATCCGGAATACATTGCTCCGTAGGGGTTTCCGCGCCGGGCGGCCACGCGCGACGCCCCCCCCGTCGTACCTGACGCACCCTCGCGCGACGGACGCGCGGCGAGCATCATGGCGTGAGCCCGAAAGCCCGTCGACGATGACATCGAGGGAGCGCAGATGGGGACGGACACCACGCACGCGGCAGCCGGTCCGGTCCGGGAGCGGCAGCCCGGCCGGATCGTGGTGGACTGGCTGACGACCACCGATCACAAGAAGATCGGCCACCTCTATCTGATCACGTCGTTCTGCTTCTTCATGGTGGCCGGGCTGCTCGCGATGCTGATGCGCGCCGAGCTGGCGCGCCCGGGCCTTCAGTTCATGTCCAACGAGCAGTTCAACGAGACGTTCACCGCACACGGCACGATCATGCTGCTGCTCTTCGCGACCCCGGCCTTCGCGGGCTTCGCCAACGCGATCATGCCCCTGCAGATCGGCTCGCCGGACGTGGCGTTCCCCCGGCTGAACATGTTCGCGTACTGGCTCTACCTCTTCGGCGGGCTGATCGTGGTGAGCAGCCTGCTGATGCCCGAGGGCGGCGCCGCGTTCGGCTGGACCGGCTATGCGCCGCTGAGCAGCGCGGTCCGTTCACCGGGCACCGGCGCGGACATGTGGATCATGGGCCTGGCGCTGTCGGGCTTCGGCACGATCCTGGGCGCGGTGAACTTCCTGACCACCATCATCGGCATGCGCGCGCCGGGGATGACGATGTTCCGGATGCCGGTCTTCACCTGGAACGTCCTCTTCACCTCGATCCTGGTGCTGCTGGCGTTCCCCGTGCTGGCGGCGGCGCTGCTCTGCCTGGAGGCGGACCGGCGGTTCGGGGCGCGGATCTTCGAGGCGCAGAACGGCGGGGCGCTGCTCTGGCAGCACCTGTTCTGGTTCTTCGGCCATCCCGAGGTCTACATCATCGCGCTGCCGTTCTTCGGCATCATCACGGAGATCATCCCGGTGTTCTCCCGGAAGCCGATCTTCGGCTATGTGATGCTCGTCGGCGCCACCATGGCGATCACGGCGCTGTCGGTGGTGGTGTGGGCGCACCACATGTTCGCCACCGGCGCGGTGCTGCTGCCGTTCTTCTCCTTCATGTCCTTCCTGATCGCGGTGCCGACCGGGGTGAAGTTCTTCAACTGGATCGGCACCATGTGGCAGGGGTCGCTGTCCTTCGAGGCGCCGATGCTGTGGGCGGTCGGCTTCCTGGTGAGCTTCCTCTTCGGCGGGCTGACCGGCGTGATCCTGGCGTCACCGCCGCTGGACTTCCACGTCACGGACTCCTACTTCGTGGTGGCGCACTTCCACTACGTGGTGTTCGGGACGGTGGTGTTCGCGATGTTCGCGGGCTTCTACTTCTGGTGGCCCAAGCTCACGGGGAAGATGCTCGAGGAGCGGCTGGCGAAGATCCACTTCTGGACGCTGTTCGTGGGCTTCCACACCACGTTCCTCGTCCAGCACTGGCTGGGCGTGGCGGGCATGCCCCGGCGGTACGCGGACTATCTGGCGGCCGACGGCTTCACCGCGCTCAACACGGTGTCCTCGATCGGGGCGTTCCTGCTGGGCCTGTCGACGCTGCCGTTCCTCTACAACGTCTGGAAGACCGCGCGGTACGGCAAGCGGGTCGAGGTCGACGACCCCTGGGGTTACGGCCGTTCGCTGGAGTGGGCGACGTCCTGCCCGCCGCCCCGGCACAACTTCACCGCGCTGCCCCGGATCCGCTCCGAGTCACCGGCCTTCGACCTCCACCACCCGGACGCGGTGGAGAGGTCGCAGTCGCCGACTGTGGCGGAGCCCGAGCCGGCCGGGCCCTGAACGCGGACCGGCCTGCCGCCGAGGACGGCTACGGTCCTCGGCGGCAGGCCGCGATTCGCTCGTGCCCCCATGAGGCGTCAAGGGGCATCGCTCACCACCGGTACCAGCGGCCCCTCGAACCTCCGGACCCTGTGGACCGGAAGAGGAAGCCGAGCAGCCACATGATCAGGACCGCGAGCGCGATCCACCAGAGGATCTTGATGGCGAAGCCGGCTCCGAAGAGCAGCAGGACCAGCAGCAGGACGAGAAGGACAGGAACCATGTTTTCGCACCTCCATGGATGCGAGTGCCCTCTCGTCCGCCGGTCACACGCCGCAGCGGGCCGCGGACCGGTGGATCAGCGCACGGTGGGCGGGCGTTCGTCGACGCGGAGCGCGAGGTCGTTGTCGGCCGTGTAATACGGGCCGGCTTGCGCGGGCGCGTACGAGGCGTCGACGGTCTGCGCGGGGTAGGTGAAGATCTGCTTCTTGTCCGCGACGTCGTCCAGGATGCGGGCGACGCGGGCGGTCTCCGAGCCGTCGGCACCGCGCACCCACAGGTCCCAGACGTCCAGCCCGCCCTGCCACTCCTCGGCCAGCGCGGCGAAGGGGAGCGTGCAGGTGAAGTCCTGGTCGTCGGCGCCCTCTTCCTTGGCCGGGGCGACGGGCACCGTACGGACCCGGTCGGGGTCCCGGCGCAGGCGGGCCTCGACCACGGCGCCGGCGAGCCAGGCGGCGGGGTCCGCCACCCGGTAGAGGCGGCCGTGCAAGGTCATGCCGGTGGCGTCGAGGACGAGGTCACCGGCCTCGGCGTGCGGCCCGCGCAGCCAGCTGCGCAGGGAGAGGTTGCCGTGCTTGGTCGCGTACGGGATGCGGACCGCCAGCGGGGAGGTGCTGGGGCCGGGTCTGCGGTCGACCAACGAGCGGAGGTCGGCGAGGCCGGGCACCAGGCGCCGGGGCTCGGCGTCGGCGCAGGCGGCGTAGACGTCCCAGCGGCCCTCGGGGAGGGCGACGGTGCTGGGCAGGACGGCGCGCAGCCGGCCGCCCCCGCCGGGCGCGAGCGGCAGCCTGACCTCTTCGGGCTCACCGGTCTCCGCGCCGCCGGCCCGGCGGCGCAGCACAAGGGCCGCGGACCAGTCGCCCGGGGTGTCGGTGGGGCCGGAGGCGTCGAGGTCGAAGGTGAGCCCGCCCGCGGAGTCCGCGATGCAGTCGACGCTCGGGTCCTCCGCGCCGAAGGGCTGGGGAGGGGCAGACACGATGGTGGGCTCCTCAGGGGTGCTGGCCGCGTGCGGGGGGCCGGACGTGGCGGTGGGTTCGTCGGGTGAGGTGGGCTCTCGGGGCTCGGCGGGACCGGTGGGAGACGTCATGCGGTCCGCCCCTTCCGCAGGGCGGTGCGGCTCCTGTCCTTGGTCCGCAGCGCGCTGCTGAGCAGGGCTCCCCGGGTGCGGTGCAGCGAGCCGCGCAGGGCGCCGCGCGAGGCCAGGTCGGCGAAGAGCGCCTCGTAGCGCCCGGCGACCTCGGCGGGGTCGAAGCGGGCGGAGCTCTTCAGGGCCGCCTGTCCCATGCGCCGCCGCAGGTCGTCGTCGTTGATCAGCTTCAGCAGGCCGGCGGCGATCGCGTCGGCCTTGCCGGTGGGCACCAGCAGTCCGTCGACCCCGTTGTCGATGATCTCGCCGGGGCCGTGCGGGCAGTCGGTGGAGACCACGGGCAGCCCGCTGCGCATCGCCTCGACGATGGTCATGCCGAAGGACTCCAGGCTGGAGGTGACCGCGCCGATGGAGCCCTTGACCCACTCGGCGTCGAGCGGGGTGGCGGGACCCATGAGGTAGACGTGGTTGTAGAGGCCGCGCTTGTCGATCTGCGCGCGCAGCTTCGCCCGCTCCGCGCCCGCGCCGTAGATCCTCAGCCGCCAGTCGGGGCGCTCGGCGACGACCTTCTCGAAGGCACGGATCAGCAGGTCGTAACGCTTGGCGGGGGCGAGCCGACCGGCCGCGATCACCCACTTGCCGGTGGAGTCTGCGGGGGCGAGGGCGGGGGCGGGGGCGGGGATGCTGTTGGGGACGGCCTCCACCCGCACACCGGGCAGCCGCATCAGCTTGCGGTAGGTCGCGGCGTCGGCCTCGGTGACGGTGGTGACGGCGTCGAGCCGGGGGTAGTGCGTGCGCAGGGCCAGCTTCAGCTGCGGGGAGTGCGTGCCGAGCGTCAGGTGCTCCTGGCCGACCCGGGCGACACCGCGCCGGGCCTGCTGGGCGATGTGCACATTGAGGCCGGGCCGGGTGCCGACGACGACATCGCAGTCCAGGCCCCGCAGGTGCTCGGCGATCCGCCGGTCGGTGAGCGCGCTGTACTGCTTGTAGCGGCCCTCGGCGGCGGGGAAGACGGTGGCGGGGCGCTCGTACTCCGGGTCGTCGCCCTCGTAGCCCGGGGTGCCCTTGCGGAGATCCACCAGGTGGCGCAGGCGCACCTTGCCGCTCGGCGCGAAGACGGGCTCCTCGCGGTGGCGGAAGACGGAGACGATCTCCACGTCGTGGTGCTCGGCGAGCGTGCCCGCGAGGTTGTACGTGGTGCGGATCGTGCCACCGATGCCGTACGCGTTGTGAATCAGGAATGAGATGTGCATTCGTCCCCGTATGCAGCCGTTTCGCCGCGGACATTTCCGTGCAGCCCGCCTACCGAGACATTAGACCGCGGGGAAGGCTTCCGGGTTGGCCCTGATCACCAACTCGTTCTGCAAGCGATGGCGAATCGGTAGCCCGGGCCGGGAACTTTCGGCCGTCCTCGCCTGCCCGCGCCGGGCACGCGGTGCCGAAGCGTGACCCCTGCCACGGATCGTCCGTTGTCTTCCCGAGAGCCGGGAACCGCCCGGCGCACACGCACCCAGTTCGAGGAGCCACCCGTGCCTCGCATGCTCGACGTCAGTGAAGACGTCCGCGCCGAGATCGGCGACGAGGAAGCCGACCGCCTGCTCGGCGGCGACAACGCCCCCGGCAGCTACGACTGCACCTCCTGCCGCACCCCAGGCGACACCGAGCGGGAGCCCACCAGCACGGTGCTCTTCGTCGGCGAGGAGACGGCCGTGCTCGCCTTCGCGCACGCGGCCTGCATCCCCTCCCAGGTCGTCCCGGTCTCCGAGGAGCAGCTCCAGGGCGCCGTCCGGTCCATCACCGGCGAGGGCGGCCAGGCGCAGAACCCGGCGGGGCCGCCGGTGGTCCCCGCCGGCACCGACGGCCCGGTCCAGGCCGAGCTCGGGGTGACCAGCGGGCTGGTCCTGATCGACGGGGACCTGCACCCCGCGCTGGTCGTCGAGCCGCTCGCGCCCATCGCCCGGCCGGGCACCACCGGGCCGGTCGACGTCTTCCTGCCGCTCCTGATCGAGCAGGGTTTCTCCCCGGTCGCGGCCATCGACCAGGTGCCGCCGCCCACCCCGGGCTGGTCGGTGCTGCTGGCCGTGGGCCGGCTGCACGCGATCCTCCAGCCGGGCACCGGCGGGGGCACCCCGTCGGCGTGGTGGCAGGCGCACCAGGCGATGGAGGTCGCCCCGGAGTGGCGCTCCGCGGTCAACAAGACGAAGAAGGTGCTGGTCTTCGCGGCGCCCGTGGGCACGATCGGGCAGCAGCCGCGGGAGGACCTGCTCCGCGAGGCGCTGGACCGCGCCGCCGCGCGGGGGCAGTTGGTCGCCGCTTCGATGCCGCTCGCGGGCACATGAGCCACACCGTGCTCCCGCTGCCCGTGCGTCACACCGTCACGGGCCATTCCCGGCCCGGCCCGCATCCCCCGGGCCACGGACTCGTTGGCTCAGATGTGCACTCATACGAGCCTGCCCCCCGGATCCCGTACCCCCATCACATCCCCGGTATGCGCCCACCCCGCGACACCGCCCCGCAGAGCCACACCGCATCGGTGACCCCGATCTACGACGCGCTCTACGCCGAGTACCGTCGCTCGTTCCGGGCGCTCCCCTTCGACCGCTCGGGCGAGGAGGAACTGAGGTTCGCGGGGTTCGGTCACCAGCTGGTCGCCTACGGCCAGTACGGCGGGCATGGCCACTTCGGCCAGCTCGGCGGCCAGCCCGCGTATCCGGGCCACTCGGGGTACACCGCCGCCTGGGACACGTACTACGGGCGGCAGCGCGGCGGGCATGTGCCCGCCGCGCTGCCGCCCGCGCCACGCGACGGCCGCATGCGCGGCTTCTGAAGCCGGACCCGAGTCACCCCGGGCCCGGCCGCCGGGGCCCGGGCCCCGCCGCACCTGCTGCTTGTTACTTACTGTGCCTGCCCGGGGGCAACCCCCGGACCCCCGGCCCGGACCGGTCGCGAACCCTCGCTACTTGTTGCGCCCGCGCTTCTCGCGCACCCGCACCGAGATGTGGATCGGCGTCCCCTCGAAGCCGAACTCCTCGCGGAGGCGGCGCTCGATGAAGCGGCGGTAGCCCGCCTCCAGGAAGCCGGAGGCGAAGAGGACGAAGCGCGGCGGCTTGGTGCCCGCCTGCGTGCCGAAGAGGATGCGCGGCTGCTTGCCACCGCGGACGGGGTGCGGGTTGGAGGCGACGATCTCACCGAGGAAGGCGTTCAGCCGACCGGTGGGGATGCGGGTCTCCCAGCCCGCGAGGGCCGTCTCGATCGCCGGGACGAGCTTCTCCATGTGGCGGCCCGTGCGCGCCGAGACGTTCACGCGGGGCGCCCACGCGATCTGACCGAGCTCGGTCTCGATCTCGCGCTCGAGGTAGTAGCGGCGCTCCTCGTCCAGCGTGTCCCACTTGTTGAACGCGATGACCATCGCGCGCCCGGCCTCGACGGCCATCGTGATGATCCGCTGGTCCTGGACGCTGATCGACTCGCTGCAGTCGATCAGGATGACGGCGACCTCGGCCTTCTCCACGGCCGCCGCGGTGCGCAGCGAGGCGTAGTAGTCCGCGCCCTCCTGGAGGTGGACGCGGCGGCGGATGCCGGCGGTGTCCACGAACTTCCAGGTCACGCCGCCGAGCTCGATCAGCTCGTCGACCGGGTCGCGGGTGGTGCCGGCCAGCTCGTTGACGACGACGCGCTCCTCGCCCGCGACCTTGTTCAGCAGCGAGGACTTGCCGACGTTGGGGCGGCCGATCAGGGCGATGCGGCGGGGGCCGCCGATGCCGGGGCCGCCGAAGGTCTGGGCGGGCGCCTCGGGCAGCGCCTCCAGGACCGCGTCGAGCATGTCGCCGGTGCCACGGCCGTGCAGGGCGGAGACCGGGTGCGGCTCGCCCAGGCCCAGCGACCACAGGGCGGCGGCGTCGGCCTCGCCGGACTGGCCGTCGACCTTGTTGGCGCAGAGCACGACGGGCTTGCCGGCCCGGCGCAGCAGCTTGACGACGGCCTCGTCGGTGTCGGTGGCGCCGACGGTGGCGTCCACGACGAAGACGACGGCGTCGGACGCCTCGATGGCGTACTCGGCCTGCGCGGCCACGGACGCGTCCAGGCCGAGGACGTCCTGCTCCCAGCCGCCGGTGTCGACGACCTTGAAGCGGCGGCCGGCCCATTCGGCCTCGTAGGTGACGCGGTCGCGGGTGACGCCCGGCTTGTCCTGGACGACGGCCTCGCGGCGGCCGATGATGCGGTTCACCAAGGTCGACTTGCCGACGTTGGGGCGGCCGACGACGGCGAGCCTGGGCAGCGGGCCGTGGCCCGCCTCCTCCAGGGCGCCCTCGATCTCCGAGGCGTCGAAGCCCTCCTGCGCCGCGAGCTCCATGAACTCCGCAAACTCGGCGTCGCCAAGCTCACCGTGCTCGTCGCCGGAGTGGATCTGGTCGTTCATGAAGTCCGTTCCTCGTTCTTCGTCATCGGTGGGCCGCTGGTGCGCGGTCCACTACTCAAAGTCTCGCGGGGTCCGGGAGGTCTCCCCCGGAATGATGCCGTGGCGGCCGGTGAGCCGCCTGGCGTCGGCCAGGTGCGCGGCGAGGCGCTCCTGGATGCGTACGGTCGCGCTGTCCAGCGCCGTGCGCGTCCGCCGTCCGCTGCCGTCCCCCGCCTCGAAGGGGTCGCCGAAGACGACGTCGACGCGGCTGCGCAGCGGCGGCAGGGCCCGTATCGCGCGGCTTCGGCGCTCGGCACTGCCGAGCACCGCGACCGGCACGATCGGTGCCCCGGAGCGTACGGCGAAGTAGGCGAGCCCGGCGCGCAGCGACGCGAAGTCGCCCTCGCCGCGGGTGCCCTCGGGGAAGATCCCCAGGACGCCACCGTGCTCCAGGACCTCCAGCGCACCGGTGATCGCGGTGCGGTCGGGGCCCGAGCGGTCCACCTTCAGCTGGCCGATCCCGCGCAGGAACGGGTCCAGCGGTCCGACGAACGCCTCTTTCTTGATCAGGAAGTGCACCGGCCGGGGCGCGGTGCCCATCAGCATCGGGCCGTCGACGTTGTGGGAGTGGTTGACCGCCATGATGACGGGCCCCGCGGCGGGCACCCGCCAGGCGCCCAGCACACGGGGCTTCCACAGCCCGTACATGAGGCCGATGCCGATCCGCCGGCCGACGGCGGCGCCGGAGGCGGAAGGGCTCACGCCGCCCGCTTCACGCACTCTCGGTCCCACTCCGGCGCTCCTCGACGAGGGTGACCACGCACTCGATGACCTGGTCCAGCGTCAGATCGGTGGTGTCCACCTCGACCGCGTCGTCCGCCTTGGCCAGCGGCGAGGTCTTGCGGCCGGAGTCGGCCGCGTCCCGCTTGATCAGGGCGGCCCGGGTGGCGGCCAGGTCGGTGGCCTCCTTGCCCTTGAGCTCGCCGCTGCGGCGGGCCGCGCGGGCCTCGGCCGACGCGGTCAGGAAGATCTTGAGGTCGGCGTCGGGCAGCACGGTGGTGCCGATGTCCCGGCCCTCGACGACGATGCCGAGCGGCGCCTCGGCGGCGATGGCCCGCTGGAGCTCGGTCAGCCGGGTGCGGACCTCGGGGACGGCGCTGACGGCGCTGACCGCGGAAGTGACCTCCTGGGTGCGGATGGGCGCCGCGGCGTCGGCCCCGTCGACCGAGATGGTCGGCGCGGACGGGTCGGTGCCGGAGACGATCTCCGGCTTGCCCGCGGCGTCGGCCACGGCCGCGGCGTCGTTCACGTCGATGCCGTTGCTCAGCATCCACCAGGTGATCGCCCGGTACTGGGCGCCGGTGTCCAGATAGCGCAGCCCGAGCTTCGCGGCCACGGCCTTGGAGGTGCTGGACTTGCCCGTGCCGGAAGGACCGTCGATGCCGACGACGACTGCTGCCGGTGCGATCCGGGCGGCGGTTACGGCATTGCCGACGTTGTTCACGGTGTCAGACACCTTCCTCGTGCACGGGGGGTTTACGTTTCCGGCGGCACGGACGGTTTTGGTCCTATACAGCCTCGGACAAGGTTACTGGCTCACCGCCCGTCCTCTCGCCGGGCCTACTGCCGGATCGACCAGCCGCGGTCCGTCAGGGCCTCGACCAGCCCGGGCACGGCGCGCGGCTCGACCATCAGCTGGATCAGGCCCGCCTGCTGGCCGGTGGCGTGCTCGATGCGGACGTCCTCGATGTTGACACCCGCGCGGCCCGCGTCGGCGAAGATCCGGGCGAGCTCGCCCGGCTGGTCGCCGATCAGGACGGCCACCGTCTCATAGGCCGCGGGGGCCGCGCCGTGCTTGCCCGGGACCCGGCTGCGGCCCGCGTTGCCGCGGCGCAGGACGTCCTCGATGCCGGCCGCGCCGCCCTCCCGGTCGTCCTTGTCCCCGGAGTCCAGGGCGCGCAGGGCGCGCACGGTCTCGTCGAGGTCGGCGGCGACGGCGGAGAGGATCTCGGCGACGGGGCC
Organism: Streptoverticillium olivoreticuli subsp. olivoreticuli; assembly: GCF_003391135.1. Taxonomy (GTDB): domain Bacteria; phylum Actinomycetota; class Actinomycetes; order Streptomycetales; family Streptomycetaceae; genus Streptomyces; species Streptomyces blastmyceticus. Next base: position 2,903,321 of record NZ_CP031455.1, read on the forward strand.
GGGGTTGGCGGAGAGGATGTCCAGCCACATCTCGGGGTTGGACGCCGCGATGCGGGTCACGTCGCGGATGCCCTGGCCGCACAGGCGCACGGCGGTCTCGTCGGCGTCCTGGAGGCGGGCCGCGACCATGCTGGAGACCAGCTGCGGGGTGTGGGAGACGAGGGCGACGGCCCGGTCGTGGGCGTCGGCGTCCATGACGACGGGGACGGCGCGGCACAGCGAGACGAGTTCGAGCGCGAGGTTGAGCACCTCGGTGTCGGTCTCGCGGGTGGGGGTGAGCACCCAGGGGCGGCCCTCGAAGAGGTCGGCGGTGCCCGCCAGGGGACCGGAGCGCTCGCGGCCGGCCATGGGGTGCGTACCGAGGTAGCCGGTGAGGTCGCAGCCCAGCGCCTCCAGGTCGCGGCGGGGGCCGCCCTTGACGCTGGCGACGTCGAGGTAGCCGCGGGCGCGGCCGCCGCGGATGGCCTCGGCGAGGGTCGCGGCGACGTGCGCGGGCGGCACGGCGACGACGGCGAGGTCGACGCGGCCGTCGGGCTCCTCGTCCGTGCCCGCGCCGAGGGCCGCTGCGGTGCGGGCCCGGTCGGGGTCGTGGTCCGAGAGGTGGACCTGGACCCCGCGGCTCTGGAGCGCGAGCGCGACCGAGGTGCCGATCAGTCCGGTACCGATGACGAGGGCGGTTCTCACTGGCGGTGTCCTTGCGAGGGGCGGCCGCGGCGCCGGGGCGGACGTGGCGTGACGACGTACGGGGGCAGGGTCGGCCCGCACGGGCGGTGCGGCCGCGGACCGGGCCGCCGTGCTGGCGGACCCAGCCTAGCCAGCCGGGCCGACGGGTGTTCGGGCCGGTTGTGACGGTCGCCCTCCGGGACTGGCGGGCCCGCGTCCGGTACAACCATGTACATGATCTACCACGTGGTGCCCCTGGACGACTGGCTGGCCGTGCCCGACCGCCCCTACTCCCCCGCCTCCCTCTCCGACGAGGGGTTCGTGCACTGTTCCCCCGACGAGGAGACGACGCTCGCGGTGGCCTCCGCGTTCTATCGCGAGGTGCCGGGGCCGCTGATGGTGCTGCTGATCGACGAGCACAAGCTGGACGTGATGGTGCGCTGGGAGGCGGCCGCTCCCACGCCTCCGCCCGGAGTCGCGGAGGGGACGCTCTTCCCGCATGTCTTCGGCCGTATCAACCGGGAGGCGGTGGAGGGAATGATGGAGATCCAGCGCGACGAGGCCGGGCGGGCGACGGGCCTGGCGGTCTGGTCCTGAAGGCTCCGGCCCGGGAAAACGCTCGGACGGGCTGAGTATTCAGCCCGTCCGGCGTTTGAGGACAGCGCGCGAAGCGTGGTGCGGGGGTCTGGGGGCTTGCCCCCTCACGCGGCGGAGCCGCATATCGATACTGCGGGAAGGGGCGGGGCTGGGGAAAAAGCCCGCCGCAGGCGCGAACGGACCCGCACCCCACCCCGGCGACAAACTAGAGCTCGACCTCGCGCATCAGCATGCCGACCTCGGTGTTCGTCAGGCGGCGCAGCCAGCCCGACTTCTGGTCGCCCAGCGCGATCGGCCCGAAGGACGTGCGGACCAGCTTCTCCACCGGGAAGCCCGCCTCGGCCAGCATCCGCCGGACGATGTGCTTGCGGCCCTCGTGGAGGGTGACCTCGACCAGGTAGTTCTTGCCGGTCTGCTGGATCACGCGGAAGTTGTCCGCGCGGGCCCAGCCGTCCTCCAGCTCGATGCCGCTCTTGAGCTGCTTGCCGATGTCGCGCGGCAGCGGGCCGGTGATGGCGGCGAGATAGGTCTTCTGGACGCCGTAGCGCGGGTGCGTGAGGCGGTGGGCCAGCTCACCGTGGTTGGTGAGCAGGATGATGCCCTCGGTCTCCGTGTCGAGACGGCCGACGTGGAAGAGCCGGGTCTCGCGGTTGGTGACGTAGTCGCCGAGGCACTGGCGGCCGTCGGGGTCCTCCATGGTGGAGACGACGCCGGCCGGCTTGTTCAGCGCGAAGAAGAGATACGACTGGGTGGCGACGGTCAGGCCGTCGACCTTGATCTCGTCCTTCTCGGGGTCGACGCGCAGGCCCTGCTCGATGACGATCTGACCGTTGACCTCGACGCGGGACTGCTCGATGAGCTCCTCGCACGCGCGGCGCGAGCCCATGCCGGCCCGGGCCAGCACCTTCTGCAGGCGCTCGCCCTCCTGCTCGGCGCCGGGGAAGGTCTTGGGGGTCTTCACCTGGGGCTTGTTGTGCCGCTCCCGGTTGCGCTCCTCGATCTTGGCGTCGAGCTCGCGCGGGCGGGCCGGGGCGTAGCCGTGGCCGCGGGCGGGCCCGCTGCTGCGCCCGCCGGCACCGGCCGTGGAGCTCTTGCGGGGGCCGCCCTTGGCGCCACCGCGGGCGGACGCGCCGCGACCGCTGGTGGGGCCACTGGTGCGGCCGCTGTTGGCGCCGCTGCGGGTGCGCTCGGCGTCGGGGCCCACGTCGTAGCGGCGCTCCTCGGGGCGCGGCCGGCGCGGGCGCTCCTGCGGCCGGTCGTCGCGACGGTCATCACGACGATCGTCGCGGCGGTCGTCCCGCCGGTCGTCGCGGCGGCCGCCGTCGAAGCGACCGCCGTCCGGGCGCCCGCCGCCGGAGCGGCCTCCCTCGGGACGTCCGCCGCCCGGGCGTCCACCGCCGGAGCGGCCGCTGTCGAAGCGACCACCCTCGGAGCGTCCGCCGCCCGAGCGCGCGCCGCCGGAGCGGCCGCCCCCGGACGCCGGCCGGGGGGACCCTCCTCGGGCGCCCCGGTCGTCCCGGTTGCCGCTTCCGCTGTTCCTGCCGCTGCTTCGCATCAAAGTTCCGTCTTGTCGTCTGCGTCGGTGTCCGGTGCGTCCGGATCGAACGACGGCACACCTTCCTGAGTGTCGCCCTCGATCGCCTCCGCCTCGGGGAGGAAGGGCGCGAGCTCCGGGAGCTCGTCCAGGCCCCTCAGGCCCATTCGCTCCAGAAAGTAGTTCGTCGTCCTGTACAGGATCGCACCTGTTTCGGGTTCCGTCCCCGTCTCCTCCACCAGACCGCGCTGGAGGAGGGTGCGCATGACGCCGTCGCAGTTGACCCCCCGTACGGCGGAGACCCGCGAACGGCTGACCGGCTGACGGTACGCGACAACGGCCAGGGTCTCCAGCGCGGCCTGGGTCAGCCGGGCCTGGCGGCCGTCCAGGACGAAGCTCTCGACGGCGTCGGCGTACTCGGCCCGGGTGGCGAAGCGCCAGCCCCCGGCCACGTTCCGCAGCTCGAAGCCGCGCCCCTGGGCCGCGTACTCGTCGGCCAGCTCGCGCAGCGCGTCCGCCACCTCGCGGCGGCCGCGCTCCAGGACGCGGGCGAGGTACTCCTCGGCCACCGGCTCGTCGACGACCATGAGGACGGCCTCCAGGGCGGGCTTGAGCGCGAGCCCGGCCACGTCCCGCAGCCCGGCGGGGGCCGCCTCCTCGGTGGCGTTGTCGTGGGTCACGCTGTGGCCTCCCCGGCCTCGTCGGCCGTGCTCTCGCGGTCGAATTCGTCGGTCACCCGCGGCGGGCCGTCGCCGTCCGCGCCGGTCCAGCGGACCGTGAGCGCGCCCAGGGCCTCGTCCTGGTCGAGGGCGACGGCGCGCTCGCGGTAGAGCTCCAGCAGGGCCAGGAAGCGGGCCACGACCGTCAGGGTGTCGGGGGCGTCCTCGGTGAGCTGTCCGAAGCTCGCCCGCCCCGCCGACCGCAGCCGGGCCACGACGACCTCGGCCTGTTCCTGGACGCTGACCAGCGGCGCGTGGATGTGTTCGGTGTGGACCTGTGGCTCGGCCCGGGGCCGCATCGCCTTGACGGCGAGCTCGGCGAGCCCGCGCGCGCCGATGCCGAGGACGACCTCGGGCAGCAGCTCGGCCTGGTGCGGTTCCAGGCCGACCGTACGGGGGTGGCGGCGCTCCTCGGCCGCCAGCCGCTCGCCGAAGATGTCGGCGATCTTCTTGAACGCGCGGTACTGCAGGAGCCGGGCGAAGAGCAGGTCCCTGGCCTCCAGCAGGGCGAGGTCGGCCTCGTCCTCGACCTCGGCGGCAGGCAGCAGCCGGGCCGTCTTCAGGTCCAGCAGCGTCGCGGCCACGACCAGGAACTCGGTGGTCTGGTCGAGGTCCCAGTCCGGGCCCATGGCGCGGATGTGCGCCATGAACTCGTCGGTGACCTTGGACAGGGCGACCTCGGTGACGTCCAGCTTGTGCTTGGTGATCAGCTGGAGCAGCAGGTCGAACGGCCCCTCGAAGTTGTCGAGCCGCACGGTGAAACGGCCGTCGCCCTCCCGCTCCCCGGCGGCGGGCGCCGTGTCACCGCCGCCGCCTCCGGCGGGCGGCCGCGCGCCGGGCCCGTGGCCGAGGGCACGGCGGGCCTGCGGGGCGGGGACGGGCGGGGTGGGCATGTGGTTCGGTCGTCCAGGGTCGCGGGCGGTACGGGGGCCGGTCCGGGGCGGGGCCACGGTGGTGCGGGGGCCGCCCCACGGGCACGTACACACCTGCACGGGCCTGTGGGGGCCGCCACGGGCCGCCGGGGGCGGTCCCGCACTTCCGGACCGGCAGGCTATCGGCGAACGCGCTCAGCGGCCGCGCAGGCGGCGCACGAGGATGCTCGCGTCGCCCCGCGACTCCAGGTCGGCGAGGACGACGGCGACGGCCTCGCGGACGATCCGGCCGCGGTCGACGGCCAGGCCGTGCTCGCCGCGCAGCACCAGCCGGGCGTGCTCGAGGTCCATGAGCTCCTCGGCGGAGACATAGACGGTGATCTTCTCGTCGTGGCGCTCGCGGCCGCTGGGTCTGCGGTTGGCGGCGCGGCCCCGGCGGCGGCCCTGGGCGGGGGCGACGGGCTCGCCACGGGTGCGGTCGGGGGCCTGCGCGGGGGCGCGCCGCTCGCCCGCGGCCTCCCGGTCGGTGCCCGCCGGGCTCCGACCGCCGTGCTCGGTGCGGCCCTCACCGGCGCCGCTCTCCGTGGACTCGGGCTCGGCGGCCGGGCCGGGGACCCGTGGCGCCGCGTCGCCGTTCGCCTGCCGGCGGGGGGTGGAGGACTGCAGCCCGGTCCCCCCGGTGGTGCGGAACAGTTCGTCGGCGCCGGGCAGACTCACTCGGCGTGACACCGGGCGAGCACCTCCCTGGCGAGCTGACGGTAGGCGGCGGCACCTACGGAGTTGGACGCGTACGTGGTGATCGGCTCGCCCGCGACCGTGGTCTCGGGGAAGCGGACCGTCCGGCCGATGACCGTGTGGTAGACGTGGTCGTCGAAGGCCTCGACCACACGGGCCAGGACCTCGCGGCTGTGCACGGTCCGCGAGTCGTACATCGTGGCGAGGATGCCGTCGAGCTCCAGCTCGGGGTTGAGCCGCTCCTGGACCTTCTCGATCGTCTCGGTGAGCAGGGCCACGCCGCGCAGCGCGAAGAACTCGCACTCCAGCGGCACGATCACCTTGTGAGCCGCCGTCAGGGCGTTGACGGTCAGCAGGCCGAGCGAGGGCTGGCAGTCGATGACGATGTAGTCGTAGTCGGCGAGCAGCGGCTTCAGGGCGCGCTGGAGCGTCGACTCGCGCGCGACCTCGCTGACGAGCTGGACCTCGGCCGCGGACAGGTCGATGTTGCTGGGCAGCAGGTCCATGTTGGGCACGGCCGTCTTCAGGAGCACCTCGTCGGCCGACATGCCCCGCTCCATGAGCAGGTTGTAGACCGTCAGGTCGAGCTCCATCGGGTTGACGCCGAGGCCGACCGAGAGCGCGCCCTGTGGGTCGAAGTCGACGAGCAGCACCCGGCGTCCGTACTCCGCGAGTGCCGCGCCCAGGTTGATGGTCGAGGTGGTCTTGCCGACCCCGCCCTTCTGGTTGCACATCGCGATGATCTTCGCGGGGCCGTGGTCGGTCAGCGGACCGGGGATGGGGAAGTACGGCAGGGGACGCCCGGTGGGGCCGATGCGCTCGCGGCGCTGGCGGGCAGCGTCGGGCGCGAGGGTGGCCGCGTACTCGGGGTCGGGCTCGTACTCCGCGTCAGGGTCGTAGAAGTGCCCCTCGGGCACGTCCTCGTAGTCGGCGAGCCGGGCGGAATCCGCTCCGCCGCGGTCGCCGGCCATGGCGTTCACGTGATGGCCGTCCATGCTCTGGTGGGCTGTCGGTGTGCTCTGGATGTTCTGGTGTGCCGCGAAGGTGTGGACAGCGACGGAGCCGACAGCTTCGAGTCCCACGGGACTCTGGCCCTGCGCAGACGTTCCTGGGTGACCACCCCCGGGAGCAAATGTCGACTCATTCACAAGTCGTCCTACCTCCTTGGTGACCAGGAAACATCTAGATAGGTCAGCGTTGCACCATGCCGACGGTTGGCGACTCTATGGCGTGTCGGCGGTCCGCAGCAACACAATCCGCCGGAGACGGCACGATGTGTCGGCAATCGAACACCCTTCTGTCAAGGGTGTGCGACCCACTGCCCGGAAGTTTCGCGGGCCCCCGGAACGGCCCGGAAACGACCCGGCCGGGCCTTGCGGAGCAAGGACCGGCCGGGTGTGCGTTCTTGGCGTGTCGTGTTGACGACTCAGCCGAGCAGGTCGCTCAGTTCGAGGTGCGGCAGCCCGTGCGCCTCGGCGACGGGGCCGTAAACGACCTGTCCCTCGTGGGTGTTGAGGCCCTTGGCGAGCGCGGCGTCGCGGCGCAGCGCGTCCTGCCAGCCGCGGTTGGCCAGCTCCACGATGTAGGGCAGCGTGGCGTTGGTCAGCGCGTAGGTGGAGGTGTGCGGGACCGCGCCGGGCATGTTCGCGACGCAGTAGAACACCGAGTCGTGGACCTCGAAGGTCGGCTCCGCGTGGGTGGTCGGCCGGGAGTCCTCGAAGCAGCCGCCCTGGTCGATCGCAATGTCGACAAGTACACTTCCGGGCTTCATCTTGGCGACGAGCTCGTTGGTGACCAGCTTCGGGGCCTTGGCGCCCGGGATGAGGACGGCACCGATGACGAGGTCGGCCTCGACGACGGCCTTCTCCAGCTCGAAGGCGTTGGAGACGATCGTCTGCACCTTGGTGCCGAAGATCTTGTCGGCCTCGCGGAGCTTGTTGATGTCACGGTCGAGCAGGGTGACGTGGAAGCCCATGCCGATGGCGATCTGCGCGGCGTTCCAGCCGGAGACGCCGCCGCCGATGACGACGGCCTTGCCCGCGGCGACACCCGGGACGCCGCCCGGCAGCACGCCGCGGCCGCCGGCCGCGCGCATCAGGTGGTAGGCGCCGACCTGCGGGGCCAGCCGGCCCGCGACCTCGGACATCGGGGCGAGCAGCGGCAGGGCGCGGTTCGCGGTCTCGACCGTCTCGTACGCGATGGCGGTGGTGCCGGACTGCAGCAGCGCGTCGGTGCACTCGCGGGAGGCGGCGAGGTGGAGGTAGGTGAAGAGCGTCTGGCCCTTGCGGAGGCGGTGGTACTCCTCGGCGATCGGCTCCTTGACCTTCAGCAGGAGGTCGGCGGTCTCCCAGACCTCGTCGGCGGTCTCCAGGATGTCGGCGCCTGCGGCCGTGTACTCGGCGTCCGTGATGGAGGAGCCGACACCGGCGCCCTGCTCCACGTAGACCTGGTGGCCGTTGCGCACGAGCTCATGCACGCCGGCGGGCGTGATGGCCACGCGGAACTCGTTGTTCTTGACCTCGCGGGGGATGCCGACCTTCACGTCGATCACGGTCCTTGAATCAGAGAATGACAGGCTAATCCGGAAATGCCGGGGCACACCAGAGCAGACCGCGGCGATCGCGGCCCAACCAGTCTAATGAAGGATCCCGCCCTGTCTAGCCTTGCAAAGCACCAATCTTCTGGCGATCAACTACTGATTTCGTAGGTAACCCTCGGTTGATGGTGACTCGCGCCGAGCAGCCGGGGCGGCGGCCCCTCCGGGGGGTCCGGCCGGCTCCGCGCCACCGGCCGGGGCCGGGCGCGCGACCGGGGACCCGGCCGCGGATATCGCACCGCCGCCGGCCTCGGGCACGGGACCGGGGCCGGCCGCCAGCAGCCGTCCGGCCTCCTCCCGGTGCACCCCGGCGGCGGCCGGGTCGCCGAGCCGCTCCAGGGTGTCCGCCAGCCGCAGCCGCACCGCCGCCTGCAGCCGTACGTCGCCCGCCTGCCGCGCGCACTCCACCGCCTCCCGGCACGTGCGCAGCGCGTCCTGCGGGCGGCCCGCGTACTCCTGCACCCGGGCGATCTCGCTCAGCGCGCGGGCGTGCCCCGGCAGATCGCGCAGCCTGCGGTGGGCGGCCGCCGCCGCGCGCCAGTCGCGCAGCGCCTCGCCCCACTGGCCGGCATAGGTGTGGACGGCGCCGAGCCGCCCGTACAGCCGCGCCTCGTCGGCCAGTTCACCGCGCGTCAGCCGCAGCTCCAGCGCCCGCCGGTACCAGTCGGCGGCGCGCTGCCAGTCGCCCAGCTCCTGCTGCGCGGCGGCGATCGACTCCAGCGACCGGCTGATGGCGTACGGGTCGGAGGCGTCCCGCGCCGCGTCCAGCGCCTCGCGGTAGCGGCCCAGCGCGGCGCGGGTGCGCCCGGCGCGGGCGTCCAGGTCACCGAGGTTGAGCAGGGCCGCCGCCTTCTCCAGCGGCATCTCGCAGCGCTGCGCCACGTCCAGGACGAGCTGGTGCAGCCCGTACAGCTCCGGGCCCGCCTCCTCGGCGCCCAGATGGGCCGTCAGCGCCCGCGTCAGCGCGGAGACCAGCCGCCGCGCGAGCGTGTCGAGGCGGCCGTCCTCGACCGCCAGCCGGGCCGCCGCGAGCAGCGCGGGCAGCCGTCCGCGCAGCCACTCCTCGGCGGCCCGCGGCGAGGCGAAGCGCAGCGGCCGCGGCAGCTCGGCGAGCCGCTTGCGGGTCAGCGGATCACCCGTCTCGGTGGTGGCCCGGCAGGAGTGCAGCTGACGCACCGTCCGCTCCAGCATCCGGGCCCGCGCCAACTCCACCTCCGCGGGCCGCTCCTGGGACTCCAGCAGCGACCGCAGCAACGGCGCCAGGCAGCCCGGCACCCCGTACTGCTCCGGCAGGTGCCCCACCGCGGGCTCGGCCCGCAGCATGCCGCGGGCGGCGAAGTCCTCCAGCGCGGTCTGCGCGGCGGCCACCGAACAGCCCGCCAGCGCGGAGGTGGTGTGCGCGTCGGCCGGACCGGCCGGGGCCAGCGCCAGCAGGCGCAGTATGCGGGCGGCGGGCGGCGGCAGCGCCTCGTAGGCGAGCCAGAAGGCGCGCGCCACCGTGCGGCCCGCGCTGTCGTAGCCCTCGGCGGGCGGCAGCTGGCGCAGCCGGGTGGCGACGTCGGCGACGGACGTCTTGGGGCAGGCCGCCAGCCAGCCGCCGACCAGGACGAGCGCCGCGGGCTGGCCGCCGCACTCCTCCACGACGGCGCTCGCGGCCACCGGGTCGCAGGTGATCCGGGTCGGTCCGGCGTACCGTTCCAGCAGCTCGATCGCGGCCGCCTTGTCCAGGCCGCCCAGCGTGCAGGGCCGCACGTCGGGCACGCCGGTCAGCGGACCCCGGGAGACGGCCACGACCAGGCAGTCGGACTCGTCCGGCAGCAGCGGGTCCACCTGCTCGGCGCCCGCCGCGTCGTCGAGGAGCAGCAGGGCCTTGCGGCCGTTGAGCGCGCTGCGCAGCGCCGCCGTCAGCTCGTCCTCCTCCGCGCCGGCGGGCACGGGCGCGCCGACGGCGGTGAGCAGGGCGCGGGCGGTGCGCTCGGTGGGCACGGGCTCGCCGTCGGCACCCGTGAGGCGGGCGCGCAGCACGCCGTCGGGGTAGTCGCCGGCCAGTCTGCGGGCCAGCTCCTCGGCGAGTGCCGTACGGCCGGAGCCGGGGCGCCCGGCGATGAGGAGGACCCTGCTGCGGGGCGACTTGCGGCCCGCGAGGGTGTCGAGCCCGGTGCGGTCGATGTCGGCCCGCAGCTCTTCCAGCTCGCGGCGGCGCCCCACGAAGACGGTTCGCTGCCGCTGCGTCACGGGGCCCACTCTCTTCCCTGCACGCCCCGAGCCTAGTTCACGCTCCGGTGGGGTCCCGAACAGGCGAGGCCCGCCCTGTGAAGATCACCTATTCGGTTCTCCGGATGGTCGGAACCGTCCGGCCGCCGTCCGCTACGCCTCGAACGGACGGGCGGGCCACGGCGCGTCGGCGGGGCGCAGCGCGGTGAGGCCGTCGGACGCCAGCGCGGCGGAGAGGGCCATGACGCCGACCACCAGACAGTTGTTGTGCAGCTCGCCCGCCAGGGCGCCCCGCACCAGCTCCGCCAGCGGCACGCGCGCGAACTCCATGTCCGCCTCCTCCTCGGAGACCGCGAAGCGCTCGCCCTCCGCCTCCGAGAGGTCCCGGGCCAGGAAGATCCGGATGGCCTCGTCGCAGCCGCCGGGGGTGGTGTAGATGTCGGTGAGGACCCGCCAGTCCTCGGCCTTGACGTGCGCCTCCTCGAACAGCTCGCGCTGGGCGGCGTGCAGCGGGTTCTCACCGGGGATGTCGAGCAGCCCGGCGGGGATCTCCCACAGCTTCTGCCGCACGGGGTGGCGGTACTGCTTGAGGATAAGGACCCGGCCCTGCTCGTCGAGGGCGAGGACGGCGACCGAGCCGGGGTGCACCTGGTAGTCGCGCTTGACGGTGGAGCCGTCCGGCATGACGACCTCGTCCGTGCGCACGCTGGTCTTGTTGCCGACGAAGGGGGTCGCGGTCGCGGTGACCTGCCACTCCTCGGGGGTGTCCGTGATGCCCATTGCTACGTCCTCCAGAAAACAGAAAACCGGGGTGGGGGCCCGGCAGGCCCCTCACCCCGGCAACCGTATAGGTCAGCCCTGCTTGCGCTCGACGGCCGCCTTCACCAGGCCCGCGAAGAGCGGGTGCGGGCGGGTCGGGCGGGAGCGCAGCTCCGGGTGCGCCTGGGTGGCGACCAGGTAGGGGTGCACGTCGCGCGGGTACTCGACGTACTCGACGAGCTTGTTGTCGGGGGACGTGCCCGAGAAGACCAGGCCGGCCTTCTCCAGCTCACCGCGGTAGGAGTTGTTGACCTCGTAGCGGTGGCGGTGGCGCTCCTCGACGTAGGGCTCGTCCGCGTAGACCTCGCGGACGATGGAGCCCTCGGCGAGCTTCGCCGGGTACATGCCCAGTCGCATGGTGCCGCCCATGTCGCCCTCGCCGGCGACGATGTCCAGCTGCTCGGCCATGGTGGAGATCACCGGGTTCGCGGTGGCCGGGTCGAACTCGGTGGAGTTCGCGCCCTCGATGCCCGCGAGGTTGCGCGCGGCCTCGATGACCACGCACTGCAGGCCCAGGCACAGGCCCAGCAGCGGGACCTTGTTCTCGCGGGCGTAGGTGATCGCGCCGACCTTGCCGTTCACACCGCGGTCGCCGAAGCCGCCCGGGATGCAGATCGCGTCGACGTCGCCGAGCTGCTTCTGCGCGCCGGCCGGGGTCTTGCAGTCGTCGGAGGCGACCCACTTGACCTTGACCTTGGCACGGTTGGCGAAGCCGCCGGCGCGGATCGCCTCGGTGACCGAGAGATAGGCGTCGGGCAGGTCGATGTACTTGCCCACCAGTGCGACGGTGACCTCGTGCGAGGGGTTGTGGACGCGGTCCAGCAGGTCCTCCCACTGGGTCCAGTTCACGTCGCGGAAGGGCAGGTCCAGCTTGCGGACGACGTAGGCGTCCAGGCCCTCGGTGTGCAGCACCTTGGGGATGTCGTAGATCGACGGGGCGTCGATCGCGGCCACCACGGCGGCCTCGTCGACGTCGCACATCAGCGAGATCTTGCGCTTGATCGCGGCCGGCACCTCGCGGTCGGCGCGCAGCACGATCGCGTCGGGCTGGATGCCGATGTTGCGCAGGGCGGCGACGGAGTGCTGGGTCGGCTTGGTCTTCAGCTCGCCGGAGGGGCCGATGTAGGGCAGCAGCGAGATGTGCACGACGAAGACGTTGTCACGGCCGACCTCGTGGCGGACCTGACGGACCGTCTCCAGGAACGGCAGCGACTCGATGTCGCCGACGGTGCCGCCGACCTCGGTGATCACGACGTCGACGTCGTCGGTCGCCATGCGCCGGATGCGGTGCTTGATCTCGTTGGTGATGTGCGGGATGACCTGCACGGTGTCGCCCAGGTACTCGCCGCGCCGCTCCTTGGCGATCACGGTGGAGTAGACCTGGCCGGTGGTGACGTTGGCGGACCCGTCGAGGTCCACGTCGAGGAAGCGCTCGTAGTGGCCGATGTCCAGGTCGGTCTCGGCTCCGTCGTTGGTGACGAAGACCTCACCGTGCTGGAACGGGTTCATCGTGCCCGGGTCGACGTTGAGGTACGGGTCGAGCTTCTGCATCGTGACCCGCAGCCCCCGCGCCTTGAGCAGCGCGCCCAGGCTGGAGGCGGTCAGACCCTTGCCGAGCGAGGAGGCGACACCCCCCGTGACGAAGAGGTGCTTGGTCGTCGTGGGCTTTGCGGCAATGGCCAAAGGGGGGCTCCCGTGGTCGCGAGGTGAGGTGCGTATCGGCGATCACCCGGGTTGATTCGGGGGTGCCGTCGCTGCGGTTGGGGGGTCTTGCGCCCACCGGTCCACGGGGTACCAGGGTATCAGCGCCCCGGCCCGTACGCGTCCGGTGACGCGTGGACCCCCTCTCCGGGGCCGCTCCGGCGGCCTTCCCGGAGCGGCCCCGCACCCGCTCCCGGGCCCGCTCCGACACCGGTGTCCCAGGCCACCCGTTCGGCTCAGATTCGTCCCCCGACCGTCGCGCGTCACACCAACTCCGCGTCGTATCCTGCACGGACACATGCAGCGAGCCGGCCGGCACGGCACCACCCACGCCTCTCTCCGGAACAAGAGCTCGTCTAAAGATCGCTTGACCGCAAGAGGACCCTTCGGGGTCACGTGGCCGTTCGACTGGAGATGACGTGGCCGGGCGTATCGAGGATTACGCACTCATCGGTGACATGCAGACCGCCGCCCTGGTCTGCCGGGACGGCACGGCCGACTGGCTGTGCCTCCCGCGCTTCGACTCGCACGCCGTGTTCGCCGGCCTGCTCGGCACGGAGGAACACGGCTTCTGGCGGGTCGGCCCCGCGCACCCCTCGGGGGCGGCGCCGCCGCGGGCCGACCGCCGCCGGTACCGGGGGGACTCCCTCGTGCTCGAATCCGAGTGGGACACCCCGCGCGGCACCGTGCGGGTGATCGACTTCATGCCCCCGCGCGACGGGGCGCCGCAGCTGATCAGGATCGTGGAGGGCGTCAGCGGCCGGGTGCCGATGCGCTCGGCGCTGCGGATGCGCTTCTCCTACGGCCGCGTCGTGCCGTGGGTGCACAAGGTCGGCGACCGCACGGTGGCCGTGGCCGGGCCCGACTCGGTATGGCTGGACACCACCGCCGACACCTTCGGCAAGGACCTCACGACGTACTCCGACTTCACCGTCGCCCCCGGCGAGCGCGTCGCGCTGACCATCAGCTGGCAGCCCTCGCACAACGACGCCCCGGCGCTGCCCGACCCGGAGGGGTCGCTGGTGGCCACGGAGGAGTTCTGGCAGGAGTGGGTCGAGCACTGTACGTACCACGGCCCCTACCGGGACGCCGTCGTCCGGTCGCTGATCACGCTCAAGGCGCTCACCTACGCGCCGACGGGCGGCATCGTCGCGGCGCCGACCACCTCGCTGCCCGAGGACATCGGCGGCTCCCGGAACTGGGACTACCGCTTCACCTGGCTGCGGGACGCGGCGATCACCCTCTCCTCGCTGCTGCGCACCGGCTACCGCGAGGAGGCCCGCGCCTGGCGCGAGTGGCTGCTGCGCGCGGTCGCGGGCGACCCCGAGAACCTGCAGATCATGTACGGCATCGCCGGCGAGCGCGAGCTGGGCGAGGCCGAGCTGTCCTGGCTGCCGGGCTACGAGAACTCCCGGCCCGTACGGATCGGCAACGGCGCGGCCGACCAGCTCCAGCTCGACGTCTACGGCGAGGTCACCGAGGCGCTGCACCTCGCGCACATGACGGGCCTCGCGCGCAACGACTACGCGAGCCTGCTCCAGCTGCGGCTGATCGGCTACCTCGAGGACCACTGGAACGAGCCGGACGAGGGCATCTGGGAGGTGCGCGGCCCGCGCCGGCACTTCGTGCACTCCAAGGTGATGGCCTGGGTGGCGGTGGACCGCACCATCAAGCTCATCGAGGCCGGTGACGTGGACGGCCCGCTGGAGCGGTGGCGCGAGCTGCGCGAGGACATCCACCGGGACGTCTGCGAGAAGGGGTACGACAAGGAGCGCAACACCTTCACCCAGTCCTACGGGTCGAAGGAGCTGGACGCCTCCCTGCTGCTCATCCCGCAGATGGGCTTCCTGCCGCCCGACGACAAGCGCGTCATCGGCACCATCGAGGCGATCCAGCGGGAGCTGTCCACCCCGGACGGCTTCGTCCTGCGCTACCCCACGGCCGGGGACGAGTGCGGCGTGGACGGGCTGGAGGGCGACGAAGGGGCCTTCCTCGCCTGCTCGTTCTGGCTCGCCGACGACCTCGCGATGATCGGCCGGGTCGACGAGGCACGGCAACTGTTCGAAAAGCTGCTCTCGCTCCGCAACGACCTGGGACTGCTCGCGGAGGAGTGGGACCCGCGCCTCCAGCGGCAGGTCGGCAACTTCCCGCAGGCTTTCAGCCACGTGCCGCTGATCGACACGGCACTGCGGCTCACCGCGTCCAGCGCCTTCGGGGGCTAGCGCCGCTCCGGCTTCCGGAGCGCGAAGTACAGCGCGGCGGCGCTGACGGGGAGGACCAGCACGGCTGCGGCGGCGTTGAGGCCGCCGTAGCCCGCGGCGGCGACGAGCCCGCCGGAGAGCGCCCCGCCCGCCGCGCCGACGAGGTTCATCAGGGTGTCGGAGAGCCCCTGGACCTCCGCCCGGTGCTCGGCGTCCACGGACTCGCTGAGCAGCGTGGACCCGGCGACGGTCGCACAGGACCAGCCGATGCCCAGGAGCAGCAGCCCGGCGGTGACCGCCCACCGGCGGCTGCCCGCGGTGCCCGCGAGCAGGGTCGCGGCGACGTAGACCACCTGCCCGAGCAGGATCACCGGCACCCGGCCGATCCGGTCCGTCAGCCGTCCCACCAGCGGAGACAGGCCGTACATCCCGGCGATGTGCAGGCTGACGGTGAAGCCCACGACGCTCAGCGAGGCGCCTTGATGGGCCAGGTGAATGGGCGTCATCGTCATCACGGACACCATCACGGCATGCCCGAGGACCAGCGCGGTCAGCCCGGTCAGCGCCGAGGGTGACGCCGACACATGACGCAGGGCTCCGCTCATTCGGGTACGGAAACGGGCCCGTGCGACGGTGTTCCCGGAGGTCTCCGCGGCGTTCCGGGCGGCCAGCAGCAGGGGGTCGGGGCGCAGCCGCAGGTGGACGATCGCCGCCCCCGTGCAGAAGGCCACGAGGGAGAAGACGAAGGGGCCCGCCGCGTCGGGCACCCCCAGCGCTCGGGCGAGCGCGGCGCCGGGACCGCTGAGGTTGGGGCCGAGGACGCTGCCGACCGTGGTGGACCAGACGACCAGCGACAGCGCGCGGGCCCGGGAGCGCGGCACGGCGAGGTCGGTGGCCGCGTAGCGGGACTGGAGGTTGGACGCCGTACCGGCGCCGATGAGCAGCATCCCGAGCAGCACCAGGGGCGGCAGGTCCGCGCCCGCCGCCAGCAGCACGGTCAGCGCCCCGGCGGCGGCGACCAGCCAGCCGGTGCCGAGCCCGGCCCGGCGCCCGCGGGCCCGGGAGAGGGTGGCCAGGGGCACGGACAGCAGGGCGGCGCCGAGGGTCGTCAGGGTGGTGCCGAGGCCCGCGACGGCCTCGGAGCCGGTGAGGTGCTCGATCAGGATCCCCCCGGAGGAGATCATCGAACCGATCCCGATCCCGGCGGCGACCTGCGCCGACATCAGGACCCTGACGGTGTGCCGCTGGACGGCGACGGGGTCGACTTCCGGTGATATGCCGGGTATGTCGGAGGAGTCCGACGCGGACTCGGGGGCTGCGGTCATGCGCGACAGCGTAAGGGCGGCCCGCACGCCCCGGCAGAGCCCGGCCGGGGTCCCGCCGGGGGCCGGTGACGGTGGTCCGCGCGGGGGTGGGCCGAGTAGCGTTCCCGGTCATGGAACCGCAAGGCCCGCAAGGGACGATCACCGTGGCGCGGGCGCTCGACCTGCCCGCCCTGCGCAAGGGCCTGCCCGAGGTGCTGGCCGCGGGCGACCGGCTCGACCGCCCGGTGCGCTGGGTGCACGCGGGCGAGGCCCCGCACATCGCCACCCTCCTCAAGGGCGGCGAGCTGCTGCTGACGACCGGGCTCGGCCTGGGCAGCCGGCCCGCGGAACAGCGCGGCTTCGTCCGGGGGCTGGCGGAGCGGGGCATCGCTGCCCTGGTGGTGGAGCTGGGCGCGCGGTTCGCGACGCTGCCCGCGGCGGTCGTGGACACGGCCCGCTCGTACGGGCTGCCGCTGGTCCAGCTGCACCGGGAGGTGCCGTTCGTCGCGGTGACCGAGGAGATCCACACCGAGCTGGTCAACGAGCACTACGCCCTGCTGCGGCGCGCCGAGGAGGTCCACCGGCAGTGCACGGAGGTGCTGCTGGGCGGCGGCGGGGTGCCCGAGGTGCTGCGGCTGTTCGCGGGCTTCACCGGAAACCCCGTCTTCCTCCAGACGCCGGACGGGCGGCTGCTGTACGCGGCGGGGCCCGCGGGCCGGACGGGCGCCGCCGATCCGCTCCAGGTGTGGGAAGGGCTGCGGGACGCGGGGCTCGCGGGCGCGCTGACCACCGACATCCCCGGCCAGGGCCCCGGACCCGGCGCCGTACGGGCCCGGCTGACCGTACTGCCGGTGAACGCGCCGCTGGCGCCCGTGCACCGCATCGCCGCGGACCGTACGGCCGGGCTGCTGGCCGTCGTCCTCCTCCAGGCCCGGCAGGAGGAGGAGCTGGCGGCGCGCGGCCGCGGCGACTTCCTCTCCGGCCTCGCGGACGGCCGCGTCGACCCGGCGGACGCCCCGGCCCAGGCCCGGGTGCTGGGCTTCCGGCCGGGCCCCGGCCCGCTGCTGCCGATGGTGCTGCGGCTGTCCAGCGACCTGGTGCCGCCCGACAGCTGGGCCGCGCTGGTGTGCGCGGTGCAGGAGGAGCTGGCCGCGGTGGGCGCGCCGGTGCTGCTGGGCGTACGGCTGCCGGAGGGCCGGATACCGCTGCTGGTCGGGCTGCGGGACGACGCGGAACGCCCCACCGTCGCGGACCGGGTGGCCGCGGCGCTGCGGGCCGGGGCGGAGCGGGCGGGCCTGCGGCTCCCCGTGGTCGTGGCGGGCGCGCCGACCGGGTGGGAGGCGGTGGGCGCGGCCCTGCGCCACGCCGCCGAGGCCGCGACCGCGGCCCGCGGCCTGCCGGACCGGACCTGGCACGACGTCCGGCAGCTGGACGTCGACGTGCTGCTGTGGCGGCTGCGCTCCCAGGGCGATCTGGCGGCGTTCGTCGACCGGGTGATCGGCCCGCTGATCGCCCACGACCGCGCGTCGCGCCCGGCGCTGCTGCCGACGCTGGAGACGTACCTCGCCCACGCGGGCCGCAAGGCGGAGACGGCGCGCGAGCTCCACCTCAACCGCCAGACGCTCTACGACCGCCTGGCCCGCATCGCACGCCTCCTGGGCACGGATCTGGAGGACCCGCAGACGGCACTCTCCCTGAACCTGGCCCTGCGCGCACGCCGCCACGTGAGCTAGGTCTTCTTCCCCGGACCCGCGCTCGGGTGCGCCTGCGGCGGGCTTTGTCCCCCTATCCCGCCCCTTCCCGGCTGTGTCAATTTGCGGCTCCGCCGCGTGAGGGCTCCGCCCCAGACCCCGAAGCACGCTTCGCGCGCTGTCCTCAAACGCCGGACGGGCTGGTTTTCCAGCCCGTCCGGCGTTTGAGGACGCGGCCGCAGGCCGCTCCCGCCGCAGGCGGCAACGCACCCGCAGCCATCGGGGAAAGCAGCCGCAGGCCCGGCTAGCGAAGCCGCCGGCTCAGCTCGTCGTACACGCTCAGCACGTGCGCCACCGTGTCGTCCTCCGACGGCCACGTCGCCGCCTGCTCCCGCCCCGCCGCCGAGAGCTCCGCCCGCCGGACCGGATCGGCGAGCAGCCGGCTCACCGCGGCGGCCAGCGCGGCGGCATCCCCGTACGGGACGAGCTCGGCCGCCTCGCCGACCAGGTCCGGTACGCCGCCGACCGCGGTCGCCACCAGGGGGACGCCCGCGTGCAGCGCCTCCTGGGCGAGCACGGAGCGGGCCTCCCACCGGCTGGAGAGGATCGCCACGTCGGCCGTCGCCAGCAGGTCCGGTACGTCGTCGCGGTGCCCCACCAGGCGGACGGGCAGGCACTCCGTCTCGATCCTGCGCTGGAGGAGGGGCCGTTCGCGGCCCTCGCCGGCCACGATGAGGAGGGGCTCCGGGTCGAGTTCGCGCCAGGCGCGGGCCGCGTCGAGGAGGGGGCCGTGGCCCTGGCCCGCTTCCAGCCGCCCGACGGTGACGAGCAAGGGCCGGGCGACGGCGCCGAGTTCGGCCCGCGCCTTGTGCCGCGCCGGTTCGTCGTCCTCGGGGGCGGGGCGCGGCGCGGGCACCCCGACGGGGGCCAGCCGGGCGTCCCGCGCGCCGCGCAGCCGCGCCCGGTCGACGAGCTCCGAGGTCACCCCGAGCACGACGGCCGCGGTGCGGGCCGCCTGCCGCTCCATCAGCCGCACGAACTGGGCGCGCGCTCCTGCCGCGCGCGCCCTCGTGTGCCAGGTGACGACCAGGGGCGTACGCCGTCCCCGCAGCGCGAGCGCCGCGAGCACCCCCGACCGCAGGCCGTGGGCGTGGACCACGTCCGCGCCCGTGCTCGCGGCCCGGATGCCGGCGACGGCCAGGGCGTCCGGGCCGGTCCGCAGCGGCGCGAAGGAGGCACCGCCGACGGCCCCGGCGCCCGTGAAGCCGTACCCCTCGCCCGTGCGCCGCGGTGCGCACACCGTCACCCGCAGCCCGCGCGCGACCAGCCCGGCGGCCAGCGACCGCACGTGCGGTCCGCTGCCGGAACCGCCGCCGCCCAGCACTTGCACGGCGTGCAGGGGTGGGCGCCCGTGCGGCGAGGCGGGTGTGCTGCTCACGCGGGTGAAGCTCCTGATTCGGCGTCGGGCGAGGACGGACGGCGCGGCGGTGCCGCGCCCAGGATGCCAGCCTCGGCCGACATCCCGGCACCACCGTCTCGCGGGTTGGCCGCCTTACCTCGCCCACGTATCCGCGGATTCACTCACATAGGTGATTCTTGGCGCCCAAGTCCCCACGAGGACGGATGACGTGCGCGGAAACTCAGCCCGTGGGGGCACCTCCCAGCGGTAGCTGGGGGAGATTGAGGACGCGGCCGCAGGCCGCCCCCGCTGCAGGCGGCAACGAAACCCGCACCCGGGGCCTGGGGCGCGAGCCCCTAAAGCCCCCGCGCCGCAGCCAGCAACTCCTCCGCATGAGCCCGGGCCAGGTGAGAATCCTCCTGGCCCGCCAGCATGCGGGACAGCTCCCGCACCCGCGCCTCCCCCTCCATCGCCTGGACGCCGCTGCGGGTCACCGAGCCGTCGTGGGTCTTCTCGACCACCAGGTGGCGGTCGGCGAACGCGGCCACCTGGGGCAGGTGGGTGACGACCACGACCTGCGCGGTCCGCGCGAGGCGGGCCAGGCGGCGGCCCACCTCGACGGCCGCCTTGCCGCCGACCCCGGCGTCGACCTCGTCGAAGAGGTACGTCGGCACGGGGTCGGAGCCCGCGAACACCACCTCGACGGCGAGCATGACGCGCGACAGCTCACCGCCGGAGGCGCCCTTGGCGATGGGGCGCGGCCGGGCGCCGGGGTGGGGGGCGAGGTAGAGCTCGACCTCGTCGGCGCCCTGCGGCCCGTAGGCGACGGCCCGCCCGCCGACCTCGATGCCGTGGTCGGCCTCCGACTCCGCGACCTCGGTCTGGCCGATCTCGAAGGACACGCGCGCGTGCGGCATCGCCAGCGAGGCGAGCTCCTCGGTGACGGCCTCGGCGAACCGCTCGGCCGCCTCCGTCCGCGCGTCGGTCAGCGCCTGCGCGAGCTCGCCGAGTTCGGTGCGCAACGCGTCCCGTTCGGCGGTCAGCTCGCCGATGCGCTCGTCGTCGCCCTCCAGCTCGCCGAGGCGGGCCGCGCCCGCCTCCGCCCAGGCGAGGACGCCCGTGATGTCCTCGCCGTACTTGCGCGTCAGGTGGGTCAGGGCCGCCCGCCGCTCCTCGACGGCCGCGAGCCGCCGCGGGTCCGCGTCCAGGTCGGAGGCGTAGCCCGCGAGCTCCCCGGCCACGTCGGACAGCAGGATGCCGATCTCGCCGATCCGGTCGGCGAGGCCGGCCAGGGCCGGGTCGTGGGAGCGCACGGCCTCCACCGCCCGCTGGGCGCCCGCGACCAGGGTGGCCGCGTCGATGCCCTCGGGGTCCTCGGGGTTGCCCGCGAGGGCGGCGTGGGCGACGGTGGCGGCGGAGGCGAGGGCCTCGGCGTGGCCGAGGCGGGAGGCCTCGGCGGCCAGTTCGGTGTCCTCGCCGGGCAGCGGTTCGACGGCGGCGACCTCGTCCAGGCCGAAGCGCAGCAGGTCCGCCTCCTGGGCCCGCTCGCGGGCCCGCGTGGTCAGCTCGGCCAGCTCGGCGGCGACGGCCCGCAGCCTGCGATAGGCACCGGCGTACTTGGCGAGCGGCACGGACACGGCGTCGCCCGCGTACCGGTCGAGGGCCTGCCGCTGCCGGGCGGGTCTGAGCAGCCCCTGCTGGTCGGTCTGCCCGTGCACGGCCACGAGGTCGTCGGCGAGCTCGGCGAGCAGGCCGACGGGCACGCTCCGGCCGCCCACATGGGCGCGCGAACGCCCCTCGGCGGAGAGGGTGCGGCTGATCAGCAGGGTGCCGTCGTCGAGTTCGGCGCCCGCCTCCTCCGCCCGGACGGCCGCGGGCGACCGGCGGTCGACGGTGATCCTCCCCTCGACCACGGCGCTCTTGGCGCCCGTCCGCACCAGCGCGGGGTCGGCCCGCCCGCCGAGCAGCAGACCGAGGCTGGTGACGACCATGGTCTTGCCCGCGCCGGTCTCGCCGGTCACCGCGGTGAAACCGGGCGACAGCTCGACCACCGCGTCATCGATGACGCCCAAGGACCGGATCCGCATCTCCTCCAACACGGGTACGACCATACGAGGTTCCGGGGCCCCCTCGCGACGGCCACCCCCGTCGGTCCCCCTGGGGACAGCCCCACCACCGGTCCGGGTGACTGCCCCATGGCCTCGGTGCCCCTTACCGAACAGGCTTGTCCCATGACGTCAGCCCGCACGACCGCCCGGTCCCGCACCCCCCACGCGGCGGCGCTGCTCCTCGCCGCGGCCGTCGCCCTGACCAGCACCGTCGGCTCCGCGAGCGCGCTCGCGGACGCTCCGGGCGGTACGGATTCCCGCCCGGCCGCGCTCGACGGCACATGGCGCACGGACGGTTACGGCACGGTCGTCGCCGTGGACGGCGGTGGCCGCCGGCTGCGGACGTACGAGACCACGGCCGTCGGCTGCCTGCCCGGTGACCTGACCGCGACCCGCTCCGACGCCTCCGGCCCCTTCCGGCAGGAGGGCGAGGCGCCCCTCACGGTGACGCCGAAGGGGCGCGACCGGGCGGAGCTGGCGTTCGGCGACGACGTGGGCCACCGCACACTGCGGCGGATCGCCGCGTTGCCCGCGAACTGCCGCGGCACGATCGCGCCGAGCCCGGACGCGGACCCGCGGAAGGTCTTCGACACCTTCTGGCGGACGTACGCCGAGAACTACCCCTTCTTCGCCGCGCGGCACATCGACTGGAACGCCGTACGGGACCGCTACCGGCCCCGGATCACGGCCGCCACCGACAAGGGCGAGCTGTTCTCCGTCCTGTCGGAGATGATCCGGCCGCTCCACGACGGGCACACCGGGCTGGTCGACCCGCAGCACCCCGAAGGCTTCTTCAGCGGGCACCGCGAGGACACCGTCCTCCCCGACGAACAGGAGCGGACCCGTATCGACCGGGCCGTCTCCGAAAGCGTCGAGGCCGCCGGCGGCGAGGACGAACGGTCCTGGGCGGGCGGGAAGATCACCTACGCCGGGCTGCCCGGCCGGATCGGCTTCCTCCGCGTCACCACGTTCCAGGGCTACGCGAAGGGCAACACCTACGAGGCCGACGCGGCCACGCTCGGCAAGGCCCTCGACGACGTCTTCACCGCCGCCCGGACGAGCGGCCCGGACGCCCTGCGCGGCCTGGTCCTCGACCTGCGGTTCAACGGCGGCGGCTCGGACCGCCTCGCGCTGGACGTGGCCGAGCGGCTGACCGGGCGGCCGTACACGGCCTATCTCAAGCACGCGCGGAACGACGCCCACGACCCACGGAAGTTCACCCCCGCCGAGCCGGTCGGGGCCCGCCCGCACCACGGGCCCGTCTACACCGGCCCGCTGACCGTCCTCACCAGCCGGCTGACGATCAGCGCGGGCGAGACCCTCACCCAGGCGCTGCTCGCCCGCGACCCGAAGCCGGTGCTCATCGGCGAGAACACACAGGGGCTGTTCTCGGACCGGCTGGAGCGGACGCTGCCGAACGGCTGGCGGTTCTGGCTCCCGAACGAGGAGTACTTGAGCGCGCGGGACCACCGCACGACGTACGACGGCGCGGGCATCCCCCCGGACGTCGCGACGAGCCCGGAGGGAGCGCTGAGCGTGGCCCTCGGTGTCCTCAAACGCCGGACGGGTTGAATTTCGCGGACCGTAACCAGCGAAATCAGCCCGTCCGGCGATTGAGGACGCGCCCGCAGGACGCTCCGCCGCAGGCGGCAACGAAACCCGCACCCGGCGACGAACCCGCACCCAGGACAAGCCAAAAACTAATGCGGCGCGCCCCGCCACCCGGCAACCGGCAGCGCGAACTTCGCCACCAACCGGTCCGTGAACGACGCGTGGTGCAGCCGGGCCAGCCGCACCGGGACCGCTCCCCGGCGCACTTCCACCCGCGCGCCCGCCGGCAGTTCCACCGTGCGCCGCCCGTCGCACCACAGCACCCCGTTCGGCGTCTGCGGCTGCACCTCCACCGCGAGCACCGAGTCCGGCGCCGTGACCAGCGGCTTGGCGAAGAGGGCGTGCGCGCTGATGGGGACCATCAGCAGGGCCTCGACCTCCGGCCAGACCACCGGGCCGCCCGCCGAGAACGCGTAGGCGGTCGAGCCGGTGGGGGTCGCGCAGACGACGCCGTCGCCGCCGAAGCGGGACACCGGCCGGCCGTCGACCTCGGTGACGACCTCCAGCAGGCGCTCCCGCGCGGCCTTCTCCACGGACGCCTCGTTCAGCGCCCAGTCGGTGTGCACGATGTGGCCGTCGGTGCGGACGAGCACGTCGAGGGTCATCCGCTCCTCGACCTCGTACGCCCGGGTCACCACCCGGTCCACGACCTTGTCGAGGTCGTCGCGCTCGGCCTCGGCGAGGAAGCCGACCCGGCCGAGGTTGACGCCCAGCATCGGCACCCCGGAGCGCCGGGCGAATTCCGCGCCCCGCAGCAGCGTGCCGTCACCGCCGAGCACGATCAGCAGCTCGCACCCCTCCAGGACGTCGGGCCGGTCCGGCCCCGCCTCGACGAGTTCGGCCGAGGGCGGCAGCGGCAGGTCGGCGGCCTCCTCGGCCAGCACGCGCACCCCGATGCCGCAGCGCAGCAGCCCTTGGACGACGAGTTCGGCGCTGCGGATGGCCGCGGGGCGGCCGGTGTGGGCGAGCAGGAAGACCCGACGGCCCCCGGCCGTCGCCTCCCCCCCGGCTGCCGCCCGGGTCTGTGCCGATGCTGCTGATGCTGCTTCTGAAGTGGTCAACGGGGCCCCTCCGCCACTGCACGGTCAACGTCCGCCGGGTCCAGTTCAGGCGCTCCGGCGCGCAGCCACAGAAAGTACTCGACGTTGCCCGAGGGTCCCGGCAGCGGGCTGGCCGTCACGCCCAGCACCCCGAGCCCGAGCGCGGCCGCCTGGCCCGCGACCGCGACGACCGCCTCGGCCCGCAGCTGGGTGCTGCGCACCACGCCGCCGCTGCCGAGCCGCTCCTTGCCGACCTCGAACTGCGGCTTGACCATGAGGACGAGGTCCGCGTCGGGGGCGGCGCAGCGCACGAGCGCGGGCAGCACGAGGCCGAGCGGGATGAAGGACAGGTCGCCGACGACGATGTCGGCGGGCTTGCCGTCGATCTGCTCCAGCGTCAGCTCACGGACGTTGGTGCGGTCCTTCACGGTGACCCGCTCGTCGCTCTGCAGCGACCAGGCGAGCTGTCCGTAGCCGACGTCGACGGCGACGACGTGGGCGGCGCCCGCGCGCAGCAGGACGTCGGTGAAGCCGCCGGTGGAGGCGCCCGCGTCGAGCGCGCGGCGGCCCTCGACCCGCAGCCCGCGGGGGCCGAAGGCGGCGAGGGCGCCCGCGAGCTTGTGGCCGCCGCGGGAGACGTAGTCCGGGTCGTTCTCGTCGTCGGTGACGACGACGGCGGCGCTGATCTCCACCTGTGTGGCCGCCTTGGTCGCGGTCGCGCCGCCGACGGTCACCCGGCCCGCCGCGATGAGCTGGCTCGCGTGCTCGCGGGAGCGGGCGAGTTTCCGGCGCACCAGCTCGGCGTCGAGTCGGCTGCGTCGCGGGCGGGTCACTGCCACGGGTGGTTCAGCTCCTGTTGTCGTACGAAGCGGGCGCGCCGGAGGGCGCCGTCGGCCCGGGGTGCCGGTCGAGCGCGGTGAGCGCGTCGCGCAGGCCCCGGTGTACATCCTCGTACACCTCCAGGTGACCGCTCGCGGCGAGGTGGTCGGCGTCGGCCAGCCGGACGAGCAGGCCGTCCACGGCGGGGTCGCCGGTGGGGGCGCGGTCGACGCCGAGCGGCAGGGGCCCGGCCTCCCGTTCGTCCTGCGGTGCGCCGGTCATCGGATCGGTCATGCCTTTGACGCTACCCCGTCCCGGCGCCTGTGCGGCGTACGCGAACCTCTGGGGTAGCGTCCCTCCCCATGGCGACCATCGAGGAGTGCCGGGAGGCACTCGACCGGCTGGCGGAGAATCTCGCGGGGGCGAGCGGTGACCTGCGGGACGCCGCCGCGCCCGACCGCTCGCTCAGCTGCCACCTCTCCGATCTCGACGTCACCTTCACGGGCCACCTGGCGGGCGGCCACATCCAGGACGTGCGGACCGTGCCGGGCACCCCCGAGCGGCGGGCGGAGATCGCCCTGACGATGTCGGGCGACGATCTGGTGGCCCTGGTGCACGGCCGGCTGAGCTTCGCGAAGGCGTGGGCCTCGGGCCGGGTCAGGGTGCAGGCGAGCCTGCGGGACGTGCTGCGGCTGCGGTCCCTGCTGTAGCGCCGGCGGGCGTCCGCCGGCGCCGGGCGGCGGGGACGACCAGGGGGGTGCCGGTCTCGGGGTCGTCGATGACCTGGCACCGCAGCCCGAACACCTTCTCCACCAGCTCTGCCGTGACCACCTCCCCCGGCTTCCCCTCGGCGACGACCCGGCCGTCGCGCATGGCGATGAGGTGGGTGGCGTAGCGGGCGGCGTGGTTGAGGTCGTGGAGGACGGCGACGAGGGTACGGCCCTGCTCCTCGTGCAGCTGGGCGCACAGGTCGAGCACGTCGATCTGGTGCTGGATGTCGAGGTAGGTGGTCGGCTCGTCCAGGAGCAGCAGCGGGGTCTGCTGGGCGAGGGCCATGGCGATCCAGACGCGCTGGCGCTGCCCGCCGGACAGCTCGTCGACGTGCCGGTCGGCGAGGGCGTCGACGCCGGTCGCGGTCATCGACTCCACGACGATCCGCTCGTCCTCCCGCGACCACTGCCGCAGCAGCCCCTGGTGGGGGTAGCGGCCGCGGGCGACGAGGTCGGCGACGGTGATCCCGTCCGGGGCGACGGAGGACTGCGGGAGCAGTCCGAGCGTGCGGGCGACCTGCTTGGCGGGGTACGAGTCGATGGCCGCGCCGTCGAGGAGCACGGCTCCGGCGGCCGGTTTGAGCATGCGCGAGAGGGCGCGCAGGAGGGTCGACTTGCCGCAGGCGTTGGGGCCGACGATCACCGTGAAGGAGTGGTCGGGGACGGCGACGGAGAGGTTCTCCGCAATGACCCGCTGGTCGTAGGAGAGGGTGACGGACTCCGCCGTCAGCCGGCTCTCCCGGGTCTCTCCTGCCGCTTCGGCCGCCGGCCGCACGGCGGCCTCGCGTACGTCGCTCACGGTGGTCTCTCCTTGTTCGTTCGTCGTGTCCGGCGTGTGCCGCGTGCCCGGCGTCATATCCGGCCCGCCTTGCGCTCGGTGAAGAGCAGCCACAGCAGATAGCAGCCGCCGAGCACGCCGGTCACTGCGCCGACGGGCAGCTGGTCGGCGCCGAAGAGCCGCTGGGAGACCCAGTCCGCGGTGATGAGCAGGACGGCGCCCATGCACGCGGAGGCGGGCAGGTTGGGGCCGGGCGCCCGGGTCAGCCGCCGGGCGAGCTGGGGTGCGGCGAGGGCCACGAAGCCGACGGGTCCGGCCGCGGCGGTCGCGGCGGCGGTCAGCAGGACGGCGGCGCCCATCACCACGATCCGTACGCGCTCGGCCCGTACGCCCAGCGCGTACGCCGCGTCGTCGCCCATCTCCAGCATCCGCAGGGCCCGGCCCTGGCCGATGACCACGGGGAAGAGCACGGCCGCCACGCACAGCAGGGGCCACACCTGGCCCCAGTCGCGGCCGTTGAGCGAGCCGACCATCCAGACCATCGAGCGGGCCGCGTCGGCGAGGTCGGCCCGGGTCATCAGGTAGTCCCGGACGCCGGTGAGCACGGCGGCCGCGCCGATGCCCACGAGGACGAGGCGGTAGCCGTGGACGCCCTTCTTCCACGCCAGCAGGTAGACGGCGATGCCGGTGGCGATCCCGCCGACGACGGCCCCGGCCGCGACGGCGAACGGGTCGCCGTGGAAGAGGATGATGACGACGAGCGCCCCGGCCGCCGAGCCCTGGCCGAAGCCGATCACGTCCGGGCTGCCCAGCGGGTTGCGGGAGACGGATTGGAAGACCGCGCCCGCCAGCCCCAGGCTGGCGCCGACGAGCAGTCCGACGAGGACGCGCGGCAGCCGCAGGTCCCGGACGATGAACTCCTGCGCGGGCGTGCCGCCGCCGGTGAGGGTCCGTACGACCTCGGCCGGGGACATCGGGAAGTCGCCGGTGCCGATGAGGGCGACGGCGGCGGCCGCGGCGAGGGCCAGCAGAGCCGCGACGACGAGGACGGCCCGCGTGTCCACGCGCAGCGAGAGCCCGCCGCGGGTGCGGACCACCTTGGGCCTGGGGGGTGACGACACACTCACTGCTGGACCACCCTCCGGCGGCGTACGAGGTGGATGAAGACGGGCCCGCCGATCACCGCCGTCACGATGCCGACCTGGAGCTCGCCGGGCCGGGTGACGACCCGTCCGAGCACGTCGGCGCCGAGCAGCAGCACGGGCGCGAGGACGGCCGCGTACGGCAGGATCCAGCGGAGGTCGGGGCCGGTGAGGGCGCGGACGAGGTGCGGGACGATCAGGCCGACGAAGACGATCGGCCCGCAGGCGGCGGTCGCCGCGCCGCACAGCAGCGTGACGGCGGCCATGGCGAGGACGCGGGTGAGCGTGGGCCGGGAGCCGAGCGCGAGGGCGGTGTCGTCGCCGAGCGCCATGGCGTTGAGGGGCCGGGCGAGCGCGAGGGCGAGGACGACGCCGAGGACGATGAAGGGCGCGATCCGGCCGACGGTCCCCATGTCGGCGGAGGCGAGCGAGCCGACCGTCCAAAAACGCATCCGGTCCAGCGCGGCGGAGTCCATGAGCTGGACGGAGTAGACGTAGCCGTACAGCGCGTACGTCACGGCGGTGCCCGCGAGCGCGAGGCGGACCGGGGTGGCGCTGCGGCTGCCGCCGAGGAAGTGGACGGCCACGGCGACGACGGCCGCGCCGAGGAAGGCGAACCACATGTAGCCGCTGATCGTGCCGATGCCCAGGAAGCTGATGGCGGAGACGACGGCGGCCGCGGCCCCGGCGTTGACGCCGAGGATGCCGGGTTCGGCGAGGGGGTTGCGGGTGAGCGCCTGCATCACCGCGCCCGCGAGTCCGAGCGCGGCGCCGACCAGGATGCCCAGGAGGGTGCGGGGCAGGCGCACTTCGCGGACGACCACGGCGTCGGACCCGGACGCGGAGTGGAAGAGCGCGTCCCACACCTGGTCGAGGGGGATCTGTTTGGCGCCGATGGCGATGCTCGCGACGGCGACCAGGAGCAGGGCTCCCAGCGCGGCGAACAGCCCTGCCGCACGGGCCGCGTTCCGGCCGGGCGGCGCGGAGCGGGGCGGTGCCGCCGGGGATTCGGGGAGACTGTCGACCAACACCAGGTTAGGTTAGCCTACCCTGACAACGCCCCTTCGACTGAGTACCGAGAGAAGCGCATCCCCATGAGCACCCCCCGCATCCCAGGCATCACCAACCTGTCCCGCCGTGGCCTTCTGACGGCGGGTGGCGCGCTCGGCGCCGGCGTCCTCCTGACCGCCTGCGGGGGCGGAAAATCCGCCGATGGCTCCGACTCCGGCTCCTCGGGCGGCTCCTGGGCCTTCAAGGACGACCGCGGCGAGACCGCCAAGGCGGGCAAGGCCCCGAAGAAGGTCGTCGCCTTCACCGGCTCCGCGGCCGCCCTCCACGACTTCGGCTTCGACTGCGCGGGCGTCTTCGGCCCCACCAAGCTCAAGGACGGCAAGCCCGACCCGCAGGCCGGCGACCTCGACGTCGGGAAGGTGACGATCCTCGGCAACGCCTGGGGCGAGTTCAACGTCGAGAAGTACGCCGCCATGGGCCCCGAGCTGCTCGTCACCAACATGATCCAGGGCCAGGAACTCTGGTACGTCCCCGACGACAGCAAGAAGAAGATCCTCGGCCTCGCCCCGAGCGTCGGCATCAGCACCTCCAAGAAGTCGCTCACCGACGTCATCGGGCGCTACGCGGAGCTCGCGAAGTCGCTCGGCGCCGACCTGCAGGCGAAGCCGGTCACCGACGCCAAGCAGCGCTTCGAGAAGGCGTCCGAGACCCTCCGCAAGGCCGCCCGCGACCACAAGGGCCTCAAGGTCCTCGCCGCCTCCGGCTCCGCCGACATGCTCTACGTCTCCGACCCCGCCGTCTACGCCGACCTCACCTACTTCAAGCAGCTCGGCATCGAACTCGTCGTCCCCGACAAGGTCACCGGCGGCTTCTTCGAGAGCCTCAGCTGGGAGAACGCCGGCAAGTACCCCGCCGACCTGATCCTCCTCGACAACCGCACCGCCACCCTCCAGCCCAAGGACCTCGCCGCCAAGCCCACCTGGGCGGACCTGCCCGCGGTCAAGGCCGGCCAGATCACCCCCTGGCTCAGCGAACCGCGCTACTCCTACGCCGGATGCGCACCGCTCGTCGAGAGCCTCGCCGCCGCGGTCGACAAGGCCAAGAAGGTCACCTGACGGATCCTCACGTCAGCCGCGGCCACCCACGGCCGCGCCCGTCGCGCCCGCCGCGTCAGCCGAAAGGACCACGCCCCGCATGACCGCCACCACCGCCCCCACCGCCGTCCCGTACCGCTTCTTCGACCTGCACGTCCTGCGGACGGTACGGGTCAGCCCCGCCATGATCCGCGTGACCTTCGGCGGGGACGGCCTCGACACGGCCGTCAGCGGCGGCCGCGACCAGCGCTTCAAGCTGTTCCTGCCGCAGCCCGGCCAGGACGCGCCCGTCCTCCCCGAGAACCTCGGCGAGGGCTGGTTCGCGGAATGGCGCACCCAGGACCCGGCCGTACGAGCCGTCATGCGCTCGTACACCATCCGCGAACTGCGCGACGACCCCGCCGAGCTCGACGTCGACTTCGCCGTCCACGGCGACGCGAACGGCCACGGCGGCCCGGCCACCAACTGGGCGCAGGCCGCCCGCCCCGGTGACCGCGCCGTTGTCCTCGGCCCCGTCGCCGAGGACAACGGCGGCGTCGACTTCCAGCCGCCGACCGGCACCGACTGGATCCTCGTCACCGCCGACGAGACCGCCCTCCCCGCCGTCGCCGGCATCCTCGCCTGGCTGCCCGAGGGCACCCGGGCGAAGGTCTGGATCGAGGTGCCGCACGCGGACGACGTCCAGGATCTGCCGACCGCAGCCTCCGCGGACATCACCTGGCTGGTACGGGGCGCCGGCCACGCGACCCCGCTGCTCGACGCGGTGCGCGCGGCCGAACTGCCCACCGGCACCCCCTACGCCTGGATCGCGGGCGAATCCGGCACGGTCCGCGCCGTCCGCCGCCACCTGGTCGGCGAGCGCGGCTTCGACCGCCGTGCGGTGACCTTCACGGGCTACTGGCGCCGGGGCGCGTCGGAGGAGGACCTGCTGGCCGAGCTGGCGTGACGCGAACGGCGCGGGAGCCATGGGCTCCCGCGCCGTTCGGCGTGACCGGGCGGACCCCAACCGGCCGCGCTAGAACCCCAGACGCGCCAGCGCCTTCCCCGCGTCCAGCTCGCACTCCCCGGATCCGGCCGCCGACCAGGCGGCGCCGCACAACGCCCGCAGGCCGTCGATCGGCTCCCCCGAACCCGTCAGGGCGAGCTCTCCGTCCGCCACCGCGGCCGTCCATCCACCGCACCGGAACCCCCCGTCGACAGCGTCGACGTCGGGCTGCGCCAGGAGCAGCCCCCGCAGGTCCTCCGCCACATACGTCGGCCGGTGCTCCGGCGGCGCGGCGAGCAGCTGGGCCGCCGTGGTCACGCCGGTCAGGACGAGCAGCGAGTCCACGCCGCCGACGTGCGCCCCCTCGATGTCCGTGTCCAGCCGGTCGCCGACGACCAGCGGCCGCGCCGCGCCCGTACGCAGCACCGTCTCGCGGTGCATCGGCGGCAGCGGCTTCCCCGCCACCTGCGGCTCGGCGCCCGTCGCTATCCGTACGACCTGCACGGCCGCGCCGTTGCCGGGCGCGATGCCCCGCGCGCTGGGGATCGTCAGATCCGTGTTGGAGGCGAACCACGGCACGCCCCGCGCCACCGCGTACGACGCCTCCGCCAGCCGCGACCACGGCATGTCCGGCCCGCCGTAGCCCTGCGCCACCGCGGCCGGATCGTCGTCCGCCGAGTCCACGGGCACCAGCCCGCGCTCCTCCAGCGCGACCCGCAGGCCCTCCGCCCCGATCACCAACACCCTTGACCCGGCCGGGATCTGATCGGCGATCAGCCGCGCCACGGCCTGCGCCGAGGTGATCACGTCGGAGGGTTCGGCGGGCACGCCGAGGTCCGTCAGGTGCGCGGCGACCGTCTCCGGCGTACGGGCGGCGTTGTTCGTCACATAGGCGAGGTGCATCCCCCCGTCCCGCGCCGTCCCCAGCGACTCGACGGCGTACGCGATGGCCTCGCCGCCCGCGTACACCACGCCGTCGAGGTCCAGCAGCGCCGTGTCATAGGCCGCGCCGAGCGGCTCACGGCTGCCGTCGGGCCGGATCCGGACGGTCTGGTTCATCGTGCACCCACTCCTTGTGCTGTACGTCTCTTCCCCGATCATTGCTCATCCGGCCATGAGACATAACATTTCCCAATGAGCACTCCAGGCCGAACAGGGGATAGAAGGCAGGGTCTCGAACTCGCGCCATTCCGGGGGCTGCGCTATGTCCCGGAGCGGGTCGGCAGCCTCGCCGCCGTGACTTCACCACCGTACGACGTCGTCGTGCGGCCCGACGGCCTGCGCCACCTGGAGACCGCGGATCCGCACAACATCGTCCGGCTCATCCTCCCGCAGGCCGCCACGGCCGCGGACCGGCACCGGCAGGCGGCGCAGACGCTGCGCCGCTGGCAGGACGAGCGGATCCTCGCGGCCGACCCCGAGCCCGCGCTCTACGTCTACGAGCAGCGGGGCGACGGCATACTGCAGCGCGGCCTCATCGGGGCCCTGCGCCTCAGCCCCCGCGAGGAGGGCGTCGTGCTCCCCCACGAGGACGTGATGCCGCACATCATCGAGGACCGGGCGGCCCTGATGCGCGGCACGGGCGCCAATCTCGAACCGCTGCTCTTCTCCTACCGCGGTGACGACAGCGACGGCGGCGCGGCGGGCGTCATCGACCGGGTGACCCGTTCCGCGCCGCTGCTGTCCACCACCACCGACGACGGCTACGCCCACCGCCTGTGGTCCGTCACCGATCCGGCCGAGCTGAGCACGATCGGCGCCGACCTGTCCCGGCAGCGGGCCCTCATCGCCGACGGCCACCACCGCTGGGCCACCTACCTCCGGCTGCGCGCCGAGCAACCCGCCGACAGCCCCTGGGACTTCGGCCTGGTCCTCCTCGTCGACACCGCCCGCTACCCCCTGCGCGTACGGGCCATCCACCGCCTGCTGCACCGCCTGCCGATCGCGGACGCACTCGCGGCCGTCGGCAGCGCCTTCCGCGTGCGGACGCTCGAAGGCTCCCTGCCGGAGGCCCTGGACGCGCTCGCCGAGGCGACCGGCAAGGACCGCAACGCCTTCGTGCTCGCCGGCGACGGCCGCTTCCACCTCCTCGACAGCCCCGACCCCGCCCTCCTCGCGCGTACGGTCCCCACCGACCGCCCGGAGGCGTGGCGCACGCTCGACGCGACGGTTCTGCACTCGGTCCTGCTGGAACACATCTGGCGCGTTCCGGACGACCCCGAGCACATCGGCTACATCCACGAGACGGCCGCCGCGGTCAAGCAGGCCGAACGGCACGGCGGCACGGCGGTCCTGATGCACCCGGTGTGCGAGGACGTCGTACGGGAGCTGGCCGAGCAGGGCGTCACCATGCCCCGCAAGTCCACCTCCTTCGGCCCCAAGCCGGCCACGGGACTGGTCCTCCGCAGCCTCGCCCTGAACTGAACGACCGGCGGCGCGAACGCCGAAGGGCGGAACCCCCGGTGGGGGTTCCGCCCTTTGCGCTGTGCCGCCGGCGCGGCAGCGGTCAGCTCTTGTCGTCGGACGCCTTGTCCTCGACCGGCTTGTCCTCGGCTGCCTTCTCCTCGGCGGGCTCGGCGGCCTCGGTGGGCTGCTCGGGCATGACGGGCTCCACGAACTGCGGGGCCGCCGCCGGGGTTTCGGCCGGGGTCTCGACCGGCTGCGGGGCGTCCTCCACCACTGCGGCGTCGGCCTCGGCGGTGACGGCCGGGGTCTCGTCGTCCTCGTCCGCCTCGACCATGGCGTCCATGAACTCGACGCCGTCCAGCTCCGCGAGACGGTCGGAGGCGTCCGTCATGCCGCCCTGGTCCGCCTCGAGGGCCTTGGCGAACCACTCGCGCGCCTCGTCCTGGCGACCCACGGCGAGCAGCGCGTCGGCGTAGGCGTAGCGCAGGCGGGCCGTCCACGGCTGGATCGAGTTCGACGCGAGCTCGGGGCTCTGCAGGGTCACGACCGCCGCGTCCGCCTGGCCCATGTCCTTGCGGGCACCGGCGGCGACGAGCCGCATCTCGACCTGGCCGGCCTTGTCCAGCTTGTGCACCTCGGGCTCACCGGCCATGGCCAGCGCACGCTCCGGGCGGCCCATGCCGCGCTCGCAGTCCGCCATCACGGGCCACAGCTCGACGGAACCGGTCATCCGGCGCGCGGCGCGGAACTCGGCCAGCGCCTCGGTGTACCTGCCCGTGGCGTACGCGGCGAAGCCGGCGGCCTCCCGCACGGCGGCGACGCGGGACGCGAGGCGCAGGGCGATCCGGGAGTAGGCGTAGGCCTGCTCCGCGTCCTCGTCCAGCAGGTTCGCCACCATGACGAGGTTGCGCGCGACCTCCTCGGCAAGGCCCTTCGGCAGGCTCATGAGCTCCTGCTTGACGTCCTTGTCGATCTCGTCGCCGGTCACGTCGTCGGGGATCGGCAGACGCTTCACGGGCTCGCGGTCACGGTCCCGGTCGTCACGCCGGTCGTAACCACCGGAGCGCTCGTCGCGCCCGCCACGGTAGCCGCCGCCACCCTGCCGGTCGTCACGACGCCCATAGCCGCCACCGCTCGGGCGACCGCCACGGTCGTCGCGGCCACCGCGGTAACCACCGCGGTCGTCGTCGCGACGGGGGCCGCGGTCGTCGTCACGGCGCGGGGCGCGGTCGTCACGACGGAACGACGGACGGTCGCTGCCGCCACGGTCGTCACGACGGAAACCACCACGGTCATCGTCACGGCGCGGGCCACGGTCATCACGCCCACCGCGGAAGCCACCACGGTCGTCATCACGACGCGGACCACGGTCATCGCGACGGAACGACGGACGGTCGCTGCCGCCACGGTCGTCACGACGGAAACCACCACGGTCGTCATCACGACGGGGGCCACGGTCATCGTCACGACGCGGCGCACGGTCGTCACGGCGGAAGGAGGGGCGGTCGTCACGACGGTCATCGCGACGGAAGCCACCGCGGTCGTCGTCGCGGCGGGGGCCACGGTCGTCATCACGGCGCGGGGCACGGTCGTCACGGCGGAACGACGGACGGTCGCTGCCGCCACGGTCGTCACGACGGAAACCACCGCCGACGGGACGCCCACCACGGTCATCGTCACGGCGCGGGCCACGGTCATCACGCCCACCGCGGAAGCCACCACGGTCGTCATCGCGACGCGGACCACGGGGGTCGTCACGGCGGAACGACGGACGGTCATTGCCGCCACGGTCGTCACGGCCACCACGGAAACCGCCGCGCTCGTCGTCACGGCGAGGGGCGCGGTCATCGCGACGGAAGGACGGACGGTCATCGCGGCGGGGGCCACGGTCGTCGTCACGGCGCGGCGCGCGGTCGTCACGCGGGAAAGAGGGGCGGTCGTCGCGGCGGAAGCCACCGCCGGCGGGACGTCCACCACGGTCGTCGCGGCCACCGCGGAAGCCACCGCGGTCATCGTCACGGCGCGGGGCGCGGTCGTCACGACGGAACGACGGACGGTCGCTGCCGCCACGGTCGTCACGACGGAAACCACCGCCGGCGGGACGCCCACCGCGGTCGCCTTCACGGCGCGGACCGCCGCGTCGGTCGTCACCACGGTCGTCACGCCGGTATGCCGGTCGGTCGTCGCGGCGGAAGCCGCCCCGGTCGCCGCCCGATCGATCGTCGGGAGAGTTGGTGGACATCGACGTGACTCCTGTCTTCGGGTACCGCAGTCATTCTCGCGCACCCAACTGACAGGCGCGCTTCGACAAAATACAGAGCAAAATACAAAAAGGACCCTTGGTCCCAGCGTGAACGCTGGGACCAAGGGTCCTTGAAAGATTGTTCGGCGGCGTCCTACTCTCCCACACGGTCCCCCATGCAGTACCATCGGCGCTGAAAGGCTTAGCTTCCGGGTTCGGAATGTAACCGGGCGTTTCCCTAACGCTATGACCACCGAAACCCTATCGGGTTCTAGCGAACAAGCACACTCTTCAATTAAGAGATACATACTGGTTCAACCGGTGCGACTGTTCGCAACCCGGGAACCACACAGTGGACGCGAGCAACTGAGGACAAGCCCTCGGCCTATTAGTACCAGTCAGCTCCAACCGTTACCGGTCTTCCACACCTGGCCTATCAACCCAGTCGTCTACTGGGAGCCTTAACCCCTCAAAGGGGGTGGGAATACTCATCTCGAAGCAGGCTTCCCGCTTAGATGCTTTCAGCGGTTATCCCTCCCGAACGTAGCCAACCAGCCATGCCCTTGGCAGGACAACTGGCACACCAGAGGTTCGTCCGTCCCGGTCCTCTCGTACTAGGGACAGCCCTTCTCAATATTCCTACGCGCACAGCGGATAGGGACCGAACTGTCTCACGACGTTCTAAACCCAGCTCGCGTACCGCTTTAATGGGCGAACAGCCCAACCCTTGGGACCGACTCCAGCCCCAGGATGCGACGAGCCGACATCGAGGTGCCAAACCATCCCGTCGATATGGACTCTTGGGGAAGATCAGCCTGTTATCCCCGGGGTACCTTTTATCCGTTGAGCGACGGCGCTTCCACAAGCCACCGCCGGATCACTAGTCCCGACTTTCGTCCCTGCTCGACCCGTCGGTCTCACAGTCAAGCTCCCTTGTGCACTTACACTCAACACCTGATTGCCAACCAGGCTGAGGGAACCTTTGGGCGCCTCCGTTACTCTTTAGGAGGCAACCGCCCCAGTTAAACTACCCACCAGACACTGTCCCTGATCCGGATCACGGACCCAGGTTAGACATCCAGCACGACCAGAGTGGTATTTCAACGACGACTCCACGAACACTGGCGTGCCCGCTTCACAGTCTCCCACCTATCCTACACAAGCCGAACCGAACACCAATATCAAGCTATAGTAAAGGTCCCGGGGTCTTTCCGTCCTGCTGCGCGAAACGAGCATCTTTACTCGTAGTGCAATTTCACCGGGCCTATGGTTGAGACAGTCGAGAAGTCGTTACGCCATTCGTGCAGGTCGGAACTTACCCGACAAGGAATTTCGCTACCTTAGGATGGTTATAGTTACCACCGCCGTTTACTGGCGCTTAAGTTCTCAGCTTCGCCCCACCGAAATGGAGCTAACCGGTCCCCTTAACGTTCCAGCACCGGGCAGGCGTCAGTCCGTATACATCGCCTTACGGCTTCGCACGGACCTGTGTTTTTAGTAAACAGTCGCTTCTCGCTGGTCTCTGCGGCCACCCCCAGCTCAGAGTGCAAGACTCATCACCGGAAATGGCCCCCCTTCTCCCGAAGTTACGGGGGCATTTTGCCGAGTTCCTTAACCATAGTTCACCCG
>NZ_CP031455.1:2945000-4817500 GCF_003391135.1 Streptoverticillium olivoreticuli subsp. olivoreticuli
CGGCCGATCACAACCGGTTCCGGTCCTCAGCCGAGCAGGACCGCCAGTGGTGACTCGCCGTCGGTCCAGTAGTCGACGGCGTCGGCGAGGATCGTCTCCGCCGTGCGGGCGTCCTTCGGGGCGGCCTTGCGGAAGGCGTCCCAGTCCTCCGCGAGGAGGAGGTAGCCGCGGGCCTTGCTCTCGTCGCGCCACCAGGAGAGGTCCATGAGGCAGTCGGCGAGGGCGTCCCAGTTGCGGCCGAACCACTGGGGGAAGTCGAGGGCGGCCGCGCAGCGGTCGAGGAAGCCGGTCTTGTCCGTCACCCCGCCCAGCGGCAGCGTGGCCACCCGCCAGTCGGCCTCGGCGGCGAGCGAGATGACGCGGGAAGCGGTCTCGGTGGGCGGCAGCCGGTAGAGCCCCGGGGGGACGGTGCCGATGAAGAGGCCGGTGAGGCCGGGTGCGGGCAGCGGGCCGGTCATGGTTTTACCACCGCTTCGAAGGTGTCGTAGTGGTCGCCGGTGTAGTAGCGCTCGGCGTGGTTCCCGGTGATGATGCGGCGCGCGCCGCGGGTGCGGGAGCCGGGGGTGGGAACGGTGTACTCGTGGTAGTAGCCGCGGGCCTGCTTCGGCAGCCGGTTCTCGTAGTTGCCGAAGACCGTGCCGTCCTTGTCGTACGGGAAGGGGCCGCCCTTGTCGATGAGTTCGAGGGTCTTGCGGGCCTCGGCGGGCAGCCGGTCCGGGGTGATCGTCCGCATGCCCTTCGCCCAGGCGGGGGCCCCGGAGGAGCCCTGGGTGTTCCGTGCCGGGCTCGTGGTCGAGGTCGTCTTCCCGTCCTTGTGGCCGCCGGAGGAGCAGGCGGGCAGCAGGAGCAGGGGCAGGGCGGCGAGGAAGGCGGTCAGCGCGCGCAGGGCGCGCCCGGCCGGTCGTCGTCGGGGGAGTCGAAGCTGTCGAAGCACACTCCGTATGGTCGCAGCCCCCGCGGACGGCGCCTGGTTAGGCTGGCGGCTTCACCGTCCGCGCGTACAAGGAGGCGCCGAAGTGCCCGAGCAGAAGCGACCGCCGCTCCCCCATGAATTCCACCCTCCGGTGGCCTCGTTCACGGTGGTGAGCGATGACCTGACGCCCGGTGGGACGCTGGGCGACGCCCAGGTGTTCTCCGGGGGCAACCTCTCGCCGCAGCTGCGCTGGGAGGGGTTCCCCGAGGGGACGAAGAGCTTCGCCGTCACGTGCTTCGACCCCGACGCGCCGACCGGCAGCGGCTTCTGGCACTGGGTGCTGTTCGACATCCCGCTGTCGGTGACGGAGCTGCCCGCCGGTGCGGGGAGCGGTGAGCTGAAGGGGCTGCCCGAGGGCGCCGTCCACGTGCGCAACGACTACGGGACGCGGGACTTCGGCGGTGCCGCCCCGCCGCCCGGCGACGGGCCGCACCGCTATGTGTTCACGGTCTACGCGGTGGACAAGGAGAAGCTGGGCCCGGACGCCGCCGCGTCGCCCGCTGTCGTGGGCTTCAACCTGCGGTTCCACGCCCTGGGCCGGGCGCAGTTGATCGGTGGGTACGAGGTGCCGGCCGCCGGCTGAGGCCCGTACCCGCGGGGCCGACCGGAAAATCCGTTGCGCCCCGCCGCCCCGGATCGCACAGTGGTGCATGGCTGACGGCTCCGCATGGCCGTCGGACAGTGGACACCGCAGTGGCGGGGGCGGCGGGGCGCGCGTGCGCCGGCCGTCTGCCGGAGTCCGGCATCGTGCCGGGCGCCCGCGTCCGCTGTCGTGCGCTCCGGGCCCTGTGTCACACGGGGGAAGGGTCCGGAGCGTTCCCCTTTCTTCTTCTGTTCTTCAACTCCCTTTTCCCGTACGGAAATTACGTTGTCGTCCGATCTGTACAGGGGCACAGTTGAGCCATCTTTGCCGCTGGGGCGGGGACGGGCCGGGAGGTGTGCGGGATGCGGGAGACGCTGGTGCTCAATGCGAGTTTCGAGCCGTTGGCGACGGTGTCGCTGCGACGTGCGGTGGTGCTCGTGCTCCAGGGCAAGGCCGTGGTCGAGCAGGCGAGGCCCGGGCGACGGGTCCGGGCGACGGCGGTCGAGATGCCGGTGCCGCAGGTGATCAGGTTGTGCCGCTACGTACGGGTGCCGTTCCGAAGACGGGCTTCCTGGTCGCGGCGGGGGGTGCTGGTGCGGGACCAGCACCGGTGCGCGTACTGCGGCCGGCGGGCGACGACGGTGGACCATGTGGTGCCGCGCTCGCGCGGGGGCGAGGACAGTTGGCTGAACACGGTCGCGGCGTGCGCCGAGGACAACCACCGCAAGGCGGACCGTACGCCGGAGCAGGCGGGGATGCGGCTGCTGACCGCGCCGTTCGAACCGACGCCCGCGGACGCGCTCGTGCTCGCGCTGGGGGCGCGGGAGGGGTTGCCGGAGTGGCTGGCGGGGCGGGTCGCGGTGTCCGCCTGAGCGAGGGGGCGGGCGGGGTGTGTTCCTCCCCCGCCCGCCCCCTGTTCGTCACTGCTTCAGCAGCATCTGCACGATGGCCACGACGCCGACCACGACGATGACGCCGCGCAGCGCGGTGGGCGGCAGACGGCGGCCGATCTTCGCGCCCAGCTGGCCGCCGAGGGTGGAGCCCGCGGCGATGAGCAGCACGGCGGTCCAGTCGAAGTCGGCGACGAAGAGGAAGAAGAGCGCCGCGACGCCGTTGACGACGACGGCGAGGACGTTCTTCAGGGCGTTGACGCGCTGGAGGTCGTCGCGCAGGAGCAGGCCCATCAGGGAGAGGTAGAGGACGCCCTGGGCCGCGCCGAAGTAGCCGCCGTAGGCACTGGCGAGCAGGAGGCCCAGGAGCAGGGCGGGGCCGCCGTCGGTGACGGTGTCGGTGGTGCCGTTGCGTTCGCGGCGGCGGGCGAGCGCCTTGGCGAGCCGGGGCTGGAGGACGACGAGGACCAGTGCGAGGCCGATGAGGGCGGGCACGATCGTGTCGAAGGCCTTGGACGGGAGCGCGAGCAGCAGGACGGCGCCGGCGAGCCCGCCGATCAGGGCGGTGACGCCGAAGCGCAGGACGCGGCGGCGCTGGCCGCGGAGTTCGCGGCGGTAGCCGATGGCGCCGCTGATGTTTCCGCTGACGAGGCCGAGGGTGTTGGAGACGTTCGCGGTGATCGGGGGCAGTCCGACGGCGAGGAGCACCGGGAAGGTGAAGAGGGTGCCGGAGCCGACGATGGTGTTGATGGTGCCCGCGCCGATGCCTGCGGCGAAGATCGCGAGTGCTTCCCAGATGGACAAGGCCATCTCCTTCATGGTCAGTGTGTCGCCTCCCCGCCCTGAAGGGGTCGAGGGGCCTTACTGATCATGCAGGAGAGGACCGGCGTCAGTCGATGGGCGGCTGCTCCCGGCGGGGCGTCTCCTTGGTGGTCTTCGGGGCCTGGCCACCGCTGCGCGACGGGCCCATGGGGCCGAAGTTCCCGACGGCGCCGCTCAGGCCCTTGAGCGCGTCGCCGATCTCGCTGGGCACGATCCAGAGCTTGTTGGCGTCGCCTTCGGCGATCTTCGGCAGCATCTGGAGGTACTGGTAGGAGAGCAGCTTCTCGTCGGGGTCACCGGCGTGGATGGACTCGAAGACCGTACGGATCGCCTGGGCCTCGCCCTCGGCGCGCAGGGCGGCGGCCTTGGCCTCACCCTCGGCGCGCAGGATCGCGGACTGCTTCTCGCCCTCGGCGGTGAGGATCTGCGACTGGCGGATGCCCTCCGCGGTGA
The DNA here is from genome assembly GCF_003391135.1 of Streptoverticillium olivoreticuli subsp. olivoreticuli. Taxonomy (GTDB): domain Bacteria; phylum Actinomycetota; class Actinomycetes; order Streptomycetales; family Streptomycetaceae; genus Streptomyces; species Streptomyces blastmyceticus. The sequence continues at coordinate 2,948,722 of NZ_CP031455.1, forward strand.
GGATCGCGGCGCGCTTGTCACGGTCGGCGCGCATCTGCTTCTCCATCGAGTCCTGGATGGAGGTGGGCGGCTCGATGGCCTTGAGCTCGACGCGGTTGACGCGGATGCCCCACTTGCCGGTGGCCTCGTCGAGCACGCCGCGCAGGGCCGCGTTGATCTCCTCACGCGAGGTGAGGGTCCGCTCCAGGTCCATGCCGCCGATGATGTTGCGCAGGGTGGTGACGGTGAGCTGCTCGATGGCCTGGATGAAGCTGGAGACCTCGTACGTCGCGGCGCGCGCGTCGGTCACCTGGTAGTAGATGACGGTGTCGATGTTGACGACCAGGTTGTCCTGGGTGATCACCGGCTGCGGCGGGAACGGCACGACCTGCTCGCGGAGGTCGATGCGGTTGCGGATGGAGTCGATGAAGGGGACGACGATGTTCAGACCGGCGTTGAGGGTCCGGGTGTAGCGGCCGAAGCGCTCGACGATGGCGGCGCTGGCCTGTGGGATCACCTGGACCGTCTTCATGAGGGCGATGAAGACGAGCACCACCAAGATGATCAGGACGATGATGATCGGTTCCATCGTGGCTCCCCGTGCCTGTCGGTGTTGATCTCTCCGGTGAAGTCTTTCAGAACGCGGCGCCGCCGTGCAGGTAATGAGGGCATATCAAGCCGCGCGCGGCTCGTTCCCCGGTGTGTCCCGGGGCCGTACGGGGGTGGTCGGCGGCGGTCACAGCACCACGGCCGTCGCACCGTCGATCTCGACGACGTCCACCTGCTGGCCCGCCTCGTAGCTGCGCGCGGCGTCGTAGGAGCGCGCGGACCAGATCTCGCCGGCGAGCTTGATGCGGCCGCCGTTGCCGTCGACCCGCTCCAGGACGACGGCCTGCCGGCCCTTGAGGGCGTCCACGCCGGTCTCCAGGGCGGGGCGCTGCGAACGGTGGCGGTTGGCGATCGGCCGGACGACGGCGATGAGGGCGACCGAGACGACGGCGAAGACGACGAACTGCGCGACGGCGCCGCCGCCGAGCCGGTCGGTGACGGCGGCGGCCACGGCTCCGGCCGCGAGCATCCCGAACTCGGGCATCGCGGTGACGACGAGCGGGATGCCCAGTCCGACGGCGGCCACCAGCCACCACACCCATGTGTCCACGTGTTCATGGTAGGCGTGGCGGCGGCCGCCGGACAGTGCGCGGGAGCGGGGCGCGCGGTGGAGCGGGGGGTCAGGAGAGGGGCAGGCCCTGGGCCGTCCAGCGCTGTCCCTGGCGCTCGACGACCAGGGGGAGGCCGAAGCAGTGGGAGAGGTTGCGGGAGGTGAGTTCGAGCTCGACGGGGCCCGCGGCGAGCACCTTGCCCTGACGGATCATCAGGACGTGGGTGAAGCCCGGGGGGATCTCCTCGACGTGGTGGGTGACCATGAGCATCGAGGGCGCGAGGGGGTCGCGGGCGAGGCGGCCCAGGCGGCGCACGAGGTCCTCGCGGCCGCCCAGGTCGAGGCCCGCGGCGGGCTCGTCGAGCAGCAGCAGCTCGGGGTCGGTCATCATCGCGCGGGCGATGAGGGTGCGCTTGCGCTCGCCCTCGGAGAGGGTGCCGAACTTCCGGTCCAGGTAGTCCGTCATGCCGAGGACGTCGAGGAAGGCGCGGGCGCGCTGCTCGTCGACCTCCTCGTAGTTCTCCTGCCAGGTGGCCGTCATGCCGTACGCGGCGGTGAGGACGGTCTGCAGGACGGTCTGGCTGCGCGGCAGCTTGTCGGCGAGGGCGATGCCCGCGACGCCGATGCGGGGGCGGAGCTCGAAGACGTCGACCGCGCCGAGCTTCTCGCCCAGGACCTTGACGGTGCCCGTGGTCGGGAAGAGATAGCTGGAGGCGACATTGAGGAGGGTGGTCTTGCCTGCGCCGTTGGGGCCGAGGATGACCCAGCGCTCCCCTTCCTTGACCGACCAGGAGACCTGGTCCACCAGAGCCCGGCCCTCGCGGACCACGGATACGTCCACCAGTTCCAGCACTTCGCTCATGAGCGCGTTGTCTCCCATTGCAGTGTCGTCGTCGCTTGCCCTTGCAGGCGATGCCCTCAGGGACAGCCCCCAGGGAAGAACTTACGCCACCCGTTGTCGGTGCCGGTCCTTAGGCTGGGGCCATGCTCGATGAACACCGCTCAGGACGGCTCACTGCGTGGGGAAATGCCCTCATTGCCGGATTCACCTCTCCCGATGAGGCCGCACACCGGATCATCGGTGACGACGCCGTGCACCGCGTCACCGGACTGCCCGGGGAGTCCGGCCCGGTCGGTCTGACCCTGGCCCTCGGCCGGCTCCGCGCCCTCGGGGCGACGGGGCTGCGCCTCGCGCTGCCGGTGCCCGGCCACCCGCTGGGGCTCAGCGGGCCGCCGGAGTTCAACGCCCGGGCCCTGGAGGCCGAGGAGGCGGTCGTCGCCGTGGGCGCCGCGCTGGGGCTCGTGCCGGAGGTCTACGAGGCCGGGCCCGAGGGGGATGTGCACGTCGAGGTCCTGTGGCACTGCCTGCCCGTGCGGGAGGCGCCGCCCGCCGACGTGCCGACGCTGTCGGAGGCGGAGCGGGAGCTGGCGGAGGCGCTGCGCGAGGCGACCGAGGTGCTCACCCGGCTGGATGTGGCCGGTTCCGGCCCGGTGGCCCAGGCCGCGCTGGAGGCGTATCGCGCGCGGGCCGAGCGGAGCCGCGAGGTGCTGGCGCCGGGGTATCCGCCACGCGCGGTGCGGGTGCTGGAGCTGGCGCAGCGGGTCGGGGCGCTGATCGCCATCGCCTACGAGCCGGGGGACGCCGAGGGGCGGGAGCACGGCGGCGCGGTGAGCGCGTCGGAGATCGCGGCGCGGGCGGCGGCACTGCGGCCGGTGGAGCGCACGGCCCGGCGGGCACGGGTGGCGGCGTACAACGCGATGGTGGAGGAGCGGGACCGGAAGAGGCGCTGAGGCGCTTCAGGCGCGTACGGCAAGGCCCCGCGGAGAGGTCCGCGGGGCCTTGCCGTACGCGCCCCTGAGTCGCCGATGGGAAGGCGGAGCGTGAGCCCTAGTAGCGGCCGCCGTGGCCGCCATGGCCCTCGTGGCCGAAGTCCTCATGGCGGTCGACGTCCGCGTTGATGCAGGTGTTGCCGAACGTCGGGTTGAGGAGACCCACGATGTCGATGCTGTTGCCGCACAGGTTGATCGGCACCTGGATCGGGAGCTGGATCACATTGCCGGAGATGATGCCGGGCGAGCCCTTGGCCACGCCGTCGGCGAAGGCCCCACCGCCCTCGCCGTGGGCGGCGGCGACGCTGACAGAGGCGCTGACAGCCATGCCTGCCGCGGCCAGGACGAGGGCGGCCTTCTTGGCACTGTTCATAGAGGGTCTTCCTTCTGCTGATGTCCTTGACGACCCCAGCCGCGGGGTCGCGTACTGATGAACGCCAGCGCACCGCCGATGGCACGGCCATCGGCGGTGTTTGCCCTCATTCGGACGAGTGATCGCCCCCGTCTGCCCGGGCTCCGTGGGCCGGAGCCGGGCAGACGATGCGTCGGCTACTTGTTGACGCAGAGGTTCCCGGCCGCCGGGTTGAGCAGACCCACCACGTTGATGGTGTTGCCGCACACGTTCGCGTCCACGTCGACCGGCACCTGGATGACGTTGCCGGAAACGACGCCGGGCGAGTTCTTCGCCTCGCCCTCGGCCTGGTGAGCGGAGGCCGCACCGGCGCCCGCGAAGGCGAGACCGCCGAGGGCGATCGTGACGGCAGCGACCTTCTTCATGTTCTTCACTCTTCTAATGACCTTCCTGGAACGTTGCCACGGCCAGCCGCCGCGTACGCCATGGAAAACGGGTCACGGACGGTCAGGTTGCGGGGCCAGGTGGACCACCACACGACCGTATGAATCTCTGATCTGAAGACGACGTTCCGGTATGACCGCGATCATGCTCCGATCCCATGTCGGACGGCCCACAGGGCCGCCTGGGTGCGGTCGGCGAGGTCCAGCTTCATCAGGATGTTCGACACGTGGGTCTTGACAGTCTTCTCCGACAGGACGAGGGCGCGGGCGATCTCCCGGTTGGACCGGCCGTCGGCGATCAGGGCGAGCACCTCCCGCTCGCGCTCGGTGAGCGCGTTGCCTCTCCCCTGGCCACCGCCCGCCTCCTCCTGGGACAGCAGGGCGCCCGCCACCTCGGGCTGGAGCAGGACGTGCCCGGCGTGCACGGACCTGATCGCGCCGGCGAGGGCGTCGGGGTCCACGTCCTTGTAGACGTACCCCGCCGCACCGGCCCGCAGGGCGGGGATCACGGTGCGCTGCTCGGTGAAGCTGGTGACGATCAGCACCCGGGCGGGGTTGCCGAGCTCCCGGAGCTTGCGCAGCGCCTCGATGCCGTCGGTGCCGGGCATCTTCACGTCCATGAGGACGACGTCGGGGCGCAGCTCCTCGGCCCGCTCGACGCCCTCGGCGCCGTCGGCGGCCTCCCCGACCACCTCGATGTCGTCCTGGACCTCCAGGAACGTCCGCAGGCCCCGGCGGACCACCTGGTGGTCGTCGACCAGCAGCACCCGGATCGCCCGCCCGTCGCCCACCACCCCCCTTCGATCGGAACGCTCCGCGTCGCCCCTTTCGATTTCAGCCACCTGGCACCTCCATCTCGATCGCGGTGCCCTTCCCGGGCGCCGAGGTAACGGTCAGACCGCCGCCGACGCCGGTCGCCCGGTCCCGCATGGAGACGAGCCCGAGGTGGCGGCCCGCCCGGCGGACGCTGCCGGGCTCGAAGCCGCGGCCGTCGTCGGTGACGCGCAGCACGGCGCCCTGGCCCGCGCGGGTGAGGGTGACGCCCACGTGCCCGGCGCCGGAGTGCCGCAGGGCGTTGTGCAGGGCCTCCTGGGCGACGCGCAGCAGCGCCTCCTCCTGGGCGGCCGGGAGGGCCCGTACGCCCCGGGAGGCGAAGGTGACGCGGGCGGTGTGGGCCCGGTCCAGGACCTGGATCTGGGTGCGCAGGGTGGCGACGAGCCCGTCCTCGTCGAGGCCCGCGGGGCGCAGCTCGACGACGGCGGCGCGCAGCTCGTCGGCGGCCTCGGCGGCGAGCCGGGCCACCTCGTGCAGCTCGTCCTTGGCGCGGGCGGGGTCGCGGTCGACGAGCGCGGTGGCCGCCTGGGCGGTCAGGCGCAGGGAGAAGAGCTTCTGGGCCACGGCGTCGTGCAGCTCGTGGGCGAGGCGGGCGCGCTCCCCGGCGATGGTGAGCTCGCGGCTGCGCTCGTAGAGCCGGGCGTTGGTGAGCGCTATGGCGGCGTGCTGGGCGAGGACGCCGAGGAGTTCCTCGTCCTCGGCGGTGAAGCCGCAGCCGCCGGCCGGTTTGGGACACCTCTTGTTGGCGAGGAAGAGCGCGCCGAGGATCTCCTCGCCGTCGGCGACGGGCATGCCGATGAAGTCGCTCATGTCGGGGTGGGCGTCGGGCCAGCCCTCGAAGCGGGGGTCCTCGCGGACGTCGCCGAGGCGCTGCGGGGTGGCGTCGTGGAGCATCGCGGCGAGGATGCCGTGCTGCCGGGGCAGCGGGCCGATGGCCTTCCACTGCTCGTCGCTGATCCCGTCGACGACGAACTGCGCGAAGCCCCCGTGGTCGTCCGGTACGCCGAGCGCGGCGTATTCGGCGTCCAGCAGTTCGCGGGCGGAGACGACGATCGTCTTGAGGACGTCGCGCACCTGGAGGTGTCTGCTCATGGCGAGGAGCGCGGTGCTCACGGCGGTGAGGCCGGAGCGTGGGCCGGTGGTCATGAGGTCACGGTACCGAGGTGGGTGACGGGGCGTATCGGGCCGCCGGAGGCCCGGGCCCCGGACCGGGGGCCTAGGTCGGAGGTCCCGGACCCGGTTCCGGATATGGGGTCCGGGCGGGATACGGGGCGAGTTCCGGGATGTGCCCCTCATGGGCCGCCGTCGCGGACCAGACTCGGAGCATGTCTATACCAACGACACAGTGGACACCGACCCACGGCGATCCCTACCGGCCGGTGCCCTATCGGCCCGAGCGGATGCCCGCCGCCGAGTCCCTGGCCCGCGCCGCCGAACTGCGGGAGCGGATGGACGGGCGCAGGACCGTACGGCAGTTCTCCGTGGACCCGGTGCCGGAGCAGGTGGTGAAGGACGCGATCGCGTGCGCGGCCACCGCCCCCTCCGGGGCGCATCAGCAGCCGTGGACGTTCGTCCTGGTGAAGGACCCCGAGGTGCGGCGGCGGATCCGCGCGGCCGCGGAGGAGGAGGAACGGATCTCCTACGACGGGCGGCTGGGCGAGGAGTGGCTGGCGGCGCTGCGGCCGCTGGGCACGGACGAGGTCAAGCCGCATCTGACGGACGCGCCCGCGCTGATCGTGGTCTTCCAGCAGCGGTACTGGCTGGGTGCGGGCGGGAAGAAGCGCAAGCACTACTACGTGGACGAGTCGGTGGGCATCGCGGTCGGGATGCTGCTGTCGGCGCTGCACCTGTCGGGGCTGGCCGCGCTGGTGCACACGCCGAGCCCGATGCGGTTCCTGTCCGAGGTGCTGGGGCGGCCGGCGAACGAGAAGGCGTTCGCGGTGATCCCGGTGGGGTATCCGGCCGCGGACTGCCAGGTGCCGGACCTGGTCCGCAAGAGCCTGGACCAGGTACTGGTGGAGATCTGAGCAAACGATCACATACGCAAAGCGTCAGGGCGCGCACACCGGGTGACCCCCTAGGGGGCCCGGTGTGACGCCGGGCATAGGGCGCAGATCACCTACGAACCCGGCTAGTGGATAAATAAGGCCACCGTAAGCGGGTGCAGGGGCCGTTCGGGGCCCGTTTCGCACGGTGGCCGCAGGGCCCTCCGCAACGAAGCCGGGTAGTACGTCACACCTTTGCCACAGCATTTTGCGGCCGCTAACAATTGCCCAGTCGCAGGGCGCCGTCGATCGAGACGCGGCGCTTTTTGCAGCGCCTCTCCGGGCCACTGCGACTCAAGCGATTGGAAGAGGTTCAGCTCAGCATGCGCTCCCCCATCTCCGGCTATAGCCGTCTCACCAAGGTCCACAAGTTCTCCGCCGCGGGCATCGCCGCGGCCGGTGTGGCCGCCCTGACGTTCGCCGCCCTGCCGGCCGGTTCGGCCGACGCTGGCACGCAGTCGATCGCCGTCAAGCCGGTCGCGTGGAACGCCAAGGCCCTCGGTGTCGAGGACCAGCAGGAGCAGCTCGGCAAGCAGTCGGACAACGCCGCGAAGCTGGCGAAGTCCGAGGCCGAGGCCAAGCAGAAGGCGGAGGCCGAGGCGAAGGCCAAGGCCGACAAGGAGCGCGCCGACAAGGAGGCCGCGAGCCGTTCCGAGGAGCGCAAGCCGGTCCAGGCCGCCCCCGCCCCGGCCCCGGCCCCCGCGAAGAAGGCCTACGCCAACAACCTCGACGGGTGGATCCGCGAGGCCCTGGACATCATGGCCGCCCACAACATCCCGGGTTCGTACGACGGCATCAAGCGCAACATCATGCGCGAGTCGACCGGCAACCCCCAGGCCATCAACAACTGGGACTCCAACGCCGCCGCCGGCATCCCCTCCAAGGGCCTGCTCCAGGTGATCGACCCGACCTTCAAGGCGTACCACGTCGAGGGCACCTCCTGGGACATCTACGACCCGGTCGCCAACATCACCGCCGCCTGCAACTACGCGGCCAAGACGTACGGCTCGATGGACAACGTCAACTCCGCCTACTGAGCGAGCTGACGGCACGCGCACACGCCGAAGGGCGGCACCCGGTCCGGGTGCCGCCCTTCGGCGTGTGTACGTGCCGCGTTACTTGCGCATGACCTCGGGCTCGTGGCGGCGCAGCAGCCGCGCGACCACGAAGCCGCAGAGCACGCCGAGGGCGATGAGCACGACCACGTCGATGCCCCACTGGCTCGCGGTGTGTGCCCACAGCGGGTCGACGTTGTTGCGGTTGTTCTTGTCCATCGGCGCCATGATGTGCGAAAGGTCGAGCGTCGCGGCGGACGCGCCGATGGCCCAGCGGGAGGGCATCAGCCAGGCGAACTGCTCGATGCCCGGCGAGTCGTAGATCTTGAACATGATGCCGGTGAAGACGACCTGGACGATCGCGAACATCACCAGCAGCGGCATGGTCTTCTCGGCGGTCTTCACCAGGGAGGAGATGACGAGGCCGATCATCATCGAGGTGAAGCCGAGCGCGATGATCACCAGGCAGATCTCGACGGCCGGGAGGTTCTTGACGATCAGGCCGTGCTCGGGCAGCTTGCGGACCGAGAAGCCGATGGCGCAGATGAGGGCGCCCTGCACCGCGGTGATCGCGCCGAGGACGATCACCTTGGACATCAGATACGCGGAGCGGGACAGGCCGACGGCGCGTTCCCGTTCGTAGATGACCCGTTCCTTGATCAGCTCGCGGACGGAGTTGGCGGCGCCGGAGAAGCACATGCCGACCGCGAGGATCAGCATGATCGTGCCCGCGTCCTGGTTGAAGTGCCCCTTCTCCGGCGCGCCGAGGCCGTAGTCGGAGGGGATCACACAGCTCACGCCGCCGAGCACGGCGGGCAGGATGAGCATCAGGCCGATGAAGCCGCGGTCGGAGGCGATGACCGAGGCGTAGCGGCGCATCAGGGTCCACAGCTGGGAGCCCCAGCTCTGCGGCTTGGGCGGGCGGACCATCTGCGGCTGGACGTGCACGGACTGCGGGGCGACGGCGTCGATGTCCGCGGCGTACATCTGGTAGTGCTGCGAGCCGCGCCAGCGGCCCGACCAGTCGTAGTCGCGGTAGTTCTCGAAGGCCGAGAAGACGTCCGCCCAGGTGTCGTAGCCGAAGAAGTTGAGCGCCTCCTCGGGCGGGCCGAAGTAGGCGACCGACCCGCCGGGGGCCATCACCAGCAGCTTGTCGCAGATCGCGAGCTCGGCGACGGAGTGGGTGACCACCAGGACCGTGCGGCCGTCGTCGGCGAGGCCGCGGAGCAGCTGCATCACATCGCGGTCCATGCCCGGGTCGAGGCCGGAGGTGGGCTCGTCCAGGAAGATCAGCGAGGGCTTGGTGAGCAGCTCCAGGGCGACGGAGACGCGCTTGCGCTGACCGCCGGAGAGGGAGGTGACCTTTTTGTCCTTGTGGATGTCGAGCTTGAGCTCGGCGAGCACCTCACCTATCCGGGCCTCGCGCTCGGAGGCCGCGGTGTCGCCGGGGAAGCGGAGCTTGGCGGCGTAGCGCAGCGCCTTCTGGACGGTGAGCTCCTTGTGCAGGATGTCGTCCTGCGGGACCAGACCGATGCGCTGGCGCAGCTCGGCGAACTGCTTGTAGAGGTTGCGGTTGTCGTAGAGGACGTCGCCCTCGTTCGCCGGGCGGTAGCCGGTGAGCGCCTTGAGCAGCGTGGACTTGCCGGAGCCGGACGGGCCGATGACGGCGATCAGCGACTTCTCGGGGACGCCGAAGGAGACGTCCTTGAGGATCTGCTTGCCGCCGTCGACCGTGACCGTGAGGTGGCGGGCGGAGAAGGAGACGTCGCCGGTGTCGACGAACTCCTCCAGCCGGTCGCCGACCAGACGGAAGGTGGAGTGACCGACACCCACGATGTCGTGGGGGCCGATGATCTGCTGACGGACCGGCTGGCCGTTGACGTAGGTGCCGTTGTGGCTGCCGAGGTCGACGATCTCGAAGCGGCCGTCGCCGGTGGCCCGGAACTCGGCGTGGTGCCGGGAGACCTGGAGGTCGGAGACGACCAGCTCGTTCTCCAGGGCACGGCCGATGCGCATCACGCCGCGGCCGACGGCCATCTGGTGGAAGCTGGTCGGGCTGCGGTCGCCGTAGACCGGGGGGTTGCCGCCGCCCTGCGGCGGGGTGCCACCGTGCGCCGGGGGCTGCTGCGCGGGCTCCGGCGCCTGCTGCGGGACGTACGCCTGCGGCTGGTGCTGCTGGTGCGCCTGCTGCTGGTGCTGCTGCCAGGCGTCCTGCCCCTGCTGCTGGTACGGGGGCTGCTGCCAGCCGGCCCCGGGCTGCTGGTGCTGCGGCGGCTGATGGTGGGCCGGAGCCTGCGGCGCGGCCATCGCGGTCTGCGCGCTGTAGAGGTCCGCGGCCGGGGCTCCGACCCCGGCACCGGCGCCGGCAGCGGCGAGATTCAGCCGCGGGCCGTCCGTGGCGTTGCCCAGGTGCACGGTCGAACCGGGGCCGATTTCCATCTGGTGGATCCGCTGCCCCTGCACGTATGTGCCGTTGGTGCTGCCGTGGTCCTCGATGACCCAACTGCGCCCGCCCCAGCGCACGGTGGCGTGCCGCCACGAGACGCGGGCGTCCTGCAGCACCATGTCGCCCTGCGGATCACGCCCCAGGGTGTACGACCTGGACGGATCGAGCGTCCAGGTCTGTCCATTCAATTCCAGTACGAGTTCCGGCACTCCATGCCCCACTACTTGTCCCCCGATGAGCCCCCTGCACAGGGAGTCTAGGGATGGCGAACATCGGGAGGAACTATTTCAGGCACAGTCCCCGAACCAAAAGTCGGGGAAGGGCGCAACCCGGTAACGGGCGCCGTTGACGGACCCGAAACACACCCTGAGAGTGGTTACCGCCACGGATACGTACGGATCATGCGCATCCGGGCAACGTGGCGGGATCGGGGGGGTCCGTGATGATCGGCAAAAGGCATGGACGCGGGGGTGGCGGAATCCCCGCCGCGGAGCTGATTCTTACCTCAATAGCCGCCGTGAGCTGGGCTTTTCTCGCTATGGCGGGAATTGCGGCACTGGGACTGCATTTACTCGGTGCGGATACGGCGGGTGCGCTTGGGCCGATGACCGCGGCCGCCGTCGTTCTTGCGGTGGGCGGCTCCGTCACCCCTTCGGGCGATCTGGAGGCATTCGGTCTGAAGGGCGCGGCGGCGCACAGCGCCATCGAAATCGCGCCACTGGGCGTGAGCCTGGCGGGCGCGCTCCTGCTGGGACTTGTCTTCGCGCGGTCGCTGCGTACGGCCGGTGCCACGGTGTCCGTCCGCGAGCTCGCCGTGCGGGCGGGCACGGTGGCCGTGCTCTTCCTGCTGCTGCTCGGCGGGCTGGCCTGGGTCGGCTCGGACACGGTCACGATCGACGGGAGCGGCCTCGGTCTCGGCGGCACGAGCGGCGGCGGCCTGGTGATCCCCGGGGTCGGGGACATCGGGAACATCGGCGGCGGTCTGCCGGACCGGCTCGCCGGACTGGCGCGCGCCAAGGCCTCCGTGGGCTTCTCCGTGCGGACCGGCCCCTCGCTGCTCGGCGGCGCGGTGTGGGTGCTCGGCGTCCTGCTGATCACCGTACTGGCGGCGCGGCGGGCACCGCTGCCGCGCGGCTGGGAGGTACTGCACCGGGGGGTGCGCCCGGCGGTCTCGGCGCTGTGCGCGGTGCTGGTCGTGGCGGTCGGCGCGGGGCTGGCGGCGGCGCTGGTCGCGGCGGCGAGCGACGCCCACGCGAAGCGGGTGCTGGGCGCGGCACTGCTCGGGACGCCCAACGGGGTGTGGCTCGCGGTGCCGCTGGGACTCCTGGTCTCCTGGCGGGGCACGGCCACCGGGGCGCTGGTCCAGGTGCTGCCCTCGCCGCTGGACGAGTTGCTGAGCGCCAAGGCCGACGAGTCGGTGACGCTGGGACGCCTGGCGGAACTCGACGGGCGGGTGTGGCTGCTGGGGTTCGCCTGCGCCCTGATGATCCTCGTGGCGGGGGTGCTCACCGCGGTCCGCACACCCCGGGGCGAGCTGGGCGTGCCGGCCTTTGCGGGGCGCTGCGCGGTGTCGCTGGGAGTGGCGACCGCCCTCGCGCTGCCGCTGCTGGTGCTGGCGACCCGCGTCAAGGCGGACGCCGGTCTTTCGGTCCTGGGCTTCGACGCCGTGGGGGCGGGCCTGGAGCTGACGGGCGACGCCCCGATGGCCCTGGGCCTGGGCGCGCTGTGGGGCACGGTCGCGGGGGCGGCCGGGGCGCTGCTGGCCTGCGCGGTGGGGGCTGCGGGACGGCGCGCGGCGGGGCCCCGTCCCCGTACGGGCACAGGCGGCGCTCGTACGTACCCCGACCTGGCCTATCTGCCGGGCCCGTACAACCCCTCGCCGGCCCACCGGCCCGCGCAGGACGAGACGAATCCGTACAAGCGCGACGAGGCGAACCCCTACCGACGGCCACCGGCCGCCGACCACTTCAGCGCGCCCACCCAGCCGGGGACGCCCCTGCCCCCGCCCCGGCCGCGCCCCCGGCGGGGGTACGGGTCTCCGGAAGAGGGGCCGCCGCCTCCCGGGCCGCCGCCTCCTGGACCGCCGTACGGACAGCGTTAACGCGCCGTAATCCGGTTCTTCGCCGTCCGGTCGGCGGGACAGGTGTACGGATCCCCCGCGGGGCCGGATACGGTGGGAGCACCATGAGCGCATCGCAGACCTCGCCTGCCACCGCCGCCACCGGCGACGACGTACCCACCCTCCTCGTCAAGATCTTCGGGAAGGACCGGCCGGGCATCACCGCCGGACTGTTCGACACGCTCGCCGCGTTCGCCGTCGACGTCGTCGACATCGAGCAGGTCGTCACCCGGGGCCGGATCACCCTCTGCGCGCTGGTCACCGCACCGTCGGGCGGGGGGCCGATGGAGGGCGAGCTGCGGGCGACGGTGCACAGTTGGGCGGACTCGCTGCACCTCCAGGCGGAGATCATCTCGGGCCGGGGCGACAACAGGCCGCGTGGCACCGGGCGTTCCCATGTCACGGTGCTCGGCCACCCGCTGACCGCCGAGTCGACGGCCGCGATCGCGGCCCGGATCACCGGCACCGGCGGCAACATCGACCGCATCTTCCGGCTCGCCAAGTACCCGGTGACCGCGGTGGAGTTCGCCGTCTCGGGCACCGAGACCGAGTCGCTGCGGACCGCGCTGGCCATGGAGGCGGCGGCGCGTGGGGTGGATGTGGCGGTTGTGGCGGCCGGTCTCCAGCGGCGGGCGCAGCGCCTGATCGTCATGGACGTGGACTCGACGCTGATCCAGGACGAGGTCATCGAGCTGTTCGCGGCGCACGCCGGGTGCGAGGCGGAGGTCGCGGAGGTCACCGCGCAGGCGATGCGCGGCGAGCTGGACTTCGAGCAGTCGCTGCACGCCCGGGTCGCGCTGCTGGCCGGGCTGGACGAGTCCGTGGTGGACAAGGTGCGGGCCGAGGTCCGGCTCACCCCGGGCGCCCGGACCCTGATCCGGACGCTGAAGCGGCTCGGCTATCAGGTGGGCGTGGTCTCCGGTGGGTTCACCCAGGTCACGGACGACCTCCGGGAGCGGCTGGGCCTGGACTTCGCGTCGGCGAACACGCTGGAGGTCGTCGACGGCCGGCTGACCGGCCGGGTCACCGGGGAGATCGTGGACCGCGCGGGCAAGGCGCGCCTGCTGCGGCGGTTCGCCGCGGAGGCGGGGGTGCCGCTCGCGCAGACGGTCGCGATCGGGGACGGGGCGAACGATCTGGACATGCTGAACGCGGCGGGCCTCGGGGTCGCGTTCAACGCGAAGCCGGTGGTGCGGGAGGCGGCGCACACGGCGGTGAACGTGCCGTTCCTGGACACGGTGCTCTATCTTCTGGGCGTCACCAGGGAAGAGGTCGAGGCGGCGAACACGCACGAGTGATCGTGGCGGGGGCCTGGGTTACTCGCCGTTGTCGAGCGCGGGTCCGTTGCCGCCTGCGGCGGGAGCTCCCTGCGGGCGCGTCCTCAAACGCCGGACGGGCTGATTTCAGCCCGTCCGGCGTTTGAGGACAAGCGGCGCAGCCGCTTCGGGGGTCTGGGGCGAAGCCCCAGTTTCGGGAAGGGGCGGGGCTGGGGAACAAGCCCGCCGCAGGCGACAAGCTCACCCGCACAAAGCCCCGCCTGGCCACCGCCTAAGCGTGCGGCGGCCAGAAGTCCGTCAGGCGGCCGACTCCGAGCTCCACCGACTTCCATGAGCCCGTGAACGTGAGCACCGCGATCGACGACGTCGGGAAGCCGGAGCGGTTCATGCGCGCGAGCGCGTCGCCCTCCGCGCTGCCCGCGAGCGCGTCCGCCAGCCCGTGCATCCCCGGGTTGTGCCCCACCAGGAGCAGGTCCGCCACGTCTTCGGGCGTTTCGTTGATCACGGCGATGAGCTCGCCGAGCGAGGCCTCGTACAGCCGGTCCTCGTACACCGTGCGCGGGCGCTGCGGCAGCTCGTGGACCGCGAGCTTCCATGTCTCGCGCGTGCGGGCGGAGGTGGAGCAGAGGACCAGGTCGGGGACGATGCCGGAGCCGGCGAGCCTGCGTCCCGCGACGGGGGCGTCCTTGCGGCCGCGCTCCGCGAGGGGACGCTCGTGGTCGTCCACGTCGGACCATTCGGCCTTGGCGTGGCGGAGAAGGACGATCCTGCGGGTCGGTTCGGCGCTCATGTTTTCCAGCTTCGCATGAAAAGGGCGGCGAGGCGCGGGGTGTTGGGAGGCCGTTCCCCCCTCGGTGGCACGCGCCGCCTACCCGCCGAGCGTGTGCTGGACGAACTGCACGACGCGGGCGAGCGAGCCCGTCGCACCGGCCGTCGCGCCGGACTCCGCCGACGCGGGCGAGGACAGCAGCAGGAAGAGCGTCACGAAGGCCACCGCGGGGAGCACCAGGCCCCACCACGGCAGCCTGGTCTGCACGGTGCCGTGCGTCCGGTGCTTCGTGCCGGCGGACATGGGATCGCCTCCGAGTAGGTCCAGGGCCACCGCGCCTTCGCGGTGTACTACGAACCTACGGACGGCGGCGTCCCGCTCCCATCCGGTGAACCACCCACTTGCCCCTGACTCGGCCCCCCTAGGGGACGGGGGTTAACCCCACCCTCCGCCGGAACGGCACGTCGGGGGTCAGGGTGAGGCGAGCGTCGCGATCACCGCGATGACGACGGTGATCGCGAGCATCGCACCGAGGATGGCGATCAGCGTCTTCTGGCCGTTCTTGGGATTCGGGTCGAGCACGGGCTGCTGCATGGCACCAGTGTCGCACCCTCGCCGGCGGCCGTTCGGCCGGGTCAGATCTCGTCCTCCACCGTGCGGTCGCGCCCCGCGAGCACGCCCGCCACGATCTGAGGCACCATCAGCGAAGCCATCAGGGCGATCGGCCAGTTCCAGCCACCGGTGCTCTCGTTGAGCCAGCCCACGAGCAGCGGTCCGGGGATGGAGATGAGGTAGCCGACGCTCTGGGCGAAGGCGGACAGCCGCACCATGCCCGCGCCGGTCCGGGCGCGCATGCCGATCATGGTGAGGGCGAGCGGGAAGGCGCTGTTGGAGACGCCGAGGAGCACCACCCACACCCAGGCGCCGTCCTTGGGGGCCAGCAACAGACCCGTGTAGCCCGCGATGCCGAAGGCGGCGAGGGTGACGGCCAGGACGCCCTGGTGGGGCAGGCGAGAGGCGAGGCGCGGCAGCAGGAAGGCGATCGGGACGCCCACCACCATCGTCGTCGCGGCCAGCAAACCGGCGGTGGAGGCGGAGACCCCGGCGTCCCGGAAGATCACGGGCAGCCAGCCCATGACGATGTACGCGCCGGTGGACTGGAGGCCGAAGAAGACGGCCAGCGCCCAGGCGGTGGCGCTGCGGGTGATGCTCTTGCCGGTGGTCTCCCGTACGGCACCGGCGGCGGGCGCGGCATCGCCCTCCGCCCGGCCGCGGGCGCTGATGGCCAGCCAGGCCAGGGCCGCCGCGGCGGCGAGTACGGCCCATATGGCGAGGCCGTACTTCCAGCCGCCGCCCATGGCGTGGGTCAGCGGGACGGTGACGGCGCCCGCGACACCGGCGCCGCCGGAGAGCGCCATCGAGTAGAGGCCGGTCATGGGGCCGACGCGGTCGGGGAACCAGCGCTTGACGACGACCGGCATCAGGACGTTGCTCACGGCGATGCCCGCGAGCGCGAGGGCGCTCAGGGCCAGGAAGGCGGGAATCCCGCCGCCGAACGGACGCAGCGCGAGCCCGGCGGCGATGGCCGCCATCCCGGCGCAGACCACCGGGGCGGGCCCCCAGCGCCGGGCCAGCCGGGGCGCGGCGAGGCCGAAGACCGCGAAGCACAGGGTGGGCACGGAGGTGAGCAGCCCGGCGAGGGCGCCGCTCATGCCGAACCCGGCCTTCACCTCCTTCATCAGCGCGCCCAGGCTGGTGATCGCCGGGCGGAGGTTGAGGGCGGCGAGGACGAGCCCCACGGCGAGGAGCAGGGACCGCCGGCGTGCGGATCCGCGCCCCGGGGCGGGGGCGGGCGTGTCGGTTGCCGGTGCCGACGCGGCCTTGTCGCCCGTCGTGAGATCTTCGTCTGCCGTATGTGCCATACCGGCATCATAGAATCATGGGATGAATGGAGCACGACAATGGCGCCTCTGACATCTCCCCGCCGTTCCCCCCTCGTCGACCAGGTGATCGCGGAGCTGCGCAACCAGATCACGTCCGGCGAGTGGCCCGTCGGCTCGCGCATCCCCACCGAGCCCGCGCTCGTGGAACAGCTCGGCGTGGCCCGCAACACCGTGCGGGAGGCCGTGCGCGCCCTGGCGCACAACGGCCTGCTGGACATCCGCCAGGGCTCGGGCACCTATGTCGTCGCCACCAGTGAGCTCGCCGGGGTGATGAACCGCCGCTTCGCGCAGGCGGACCCGCTGCACGTGGCGGAGCTGCGCAGCGCCCTGGAGACCCAGGCGGCCCGGCTGGCGGCCCGGCGGCGCACCGAGCAGGACCTCGCCCAGCTGACGGCGCTGCTGCAGCGGCGCGAGGAGGCCTGGCGCTCGGGAGAGGCGGAGCAGTTCGTGGAGGCCGACGCCACGCTGCACACGGCGGTGGTCGCCGCGGCGCACAACGAGGTGCTGGCGGAGGTGTACGCGGATCTGGGCGGGGTGCTCCGCCAGTTCCTGCGCGCGGACGTCGGCACGGAGCTGAAGCCCGAGGGGCTTGCCGACCACGGCAGGCTGGTGGCCGCGATCAGGGACGGCGACGAGCGGACGGCGGAGGAGGAGGCGGGCCGCTATCCGTACGGCTGCCGCGGCGTGCGCTGAGGGCGGGCCCGTCAGCCGGGGGTGTGCGTCACCCAGGCGTGGCGTATCCCCAGCCAGCAGCGCTGGGTGAGGGAGACGTGGCGGGCCGGGGTGACCGCGACGGGCGCGGTGTCCATGTCCGGGTCCCACCAGCGGACGCACTCGATGTGCAGCTGTACGCGATCGATGGTGGAGTTGCCGTTGAAACAGTCGGCCGTGGCGTGCGAGCCGCGGACGCGGGTGCTGCACTCGGCTTCGAGCGTCGCGTCCGGCCCGGGCGCCGCGGAGGCGGGCGGGCACACGGCACCGGCCAGGGCGGCGGTGGCGAACAACAGGGCCGCCGTTCGGCGGAGCGGGCAGTTCATGTCCGTACCTCCTCCCGTCCCCAACAGTGTGCGGGCGGAGGGCGAGGTTCTCGACTCGGGCGCTCACGCCCGGTGTCCGCATACGCGAAGGCCGCGCCGCTGTCCACCGGACAGCGGCGCGGCCTTCGTACGCCTCGGGGCCCTGACTCAGGCACCCATCATGTGCACGCCGCCGTCGACGTGGACGATCTCGCCCGTGGTGCGCGGGAAGAAGTCCGACAGCAGACCGACGACGCCACGGCCCGCCGGCTCCGGGTCGGACAGGTCCCAGCCGATCGGGGCGCGGTGGTTCCACACGTCCGCGAGCTCCTCGAAGCCCGGGATGGACTTGGCGGCCATCGACTTGAGGGGACCGGCCGAGACCAGGTTGCAGCGGATGCCCTTGGGACCGAGGTCACGGGCGAGGTAGCGGTTGGTGCTCTCGAGGGCGGCCTTGGCCACGCCCATCCAGTCGTACTTCGGCCAGGCGATCTGGGCGTCGAAGGTGAGGCCGACGATGGAGCTGCCCGCCGGCATCAGCGGCAGCAGGGCCATGGCCAGCGACTTGTAGGAGTACGCCGAGACCTGGACCGCCGTGGAGACGTCCTCCCACGTGGCCTCCAGGAAGTTGAAGGCGCCCTGCGGGCCGAAGGCGATGGAGTGCACGATGCCGTCGAGGGCCACGCCCTCGCCCAGGTGCTCGCGCACCTTGTCGGCCAGGCCGTCGAGCTGCTCCTGGTTGCTGACATCCAGCTCGATCACCGGCGCGGGCTTCGGCAGCCGCTTGGCGATGCGCTCGACCAGGGAGAGGCGGCCGAAGCCGGTGAGGATGATCTCGGCGCCCTCGTTCTGGGCCACCTTCGCGGCCTGGAAGGCGATCGACGACTCGGTGAGGACGCCGGTGACGAGGATGCGCTTGCCTGCGAGGATTCCACTCATGACGTTCAGTGACCCATGCCCAATCCGCCGTCGACAGGAATGACGGCTCCAGTGATGTATGCGGCCTCGTCGGAGGCGAGGAAGCGGACCGAGGCGGCGATCTCCTCGGGCTGTGCGTAGCGCGTGAGCGGCACCTGCTTCACGATGTTCGCCCGCTGCTCGTCGCTGAGCGCCCGGGTCATGTCGGTGTCCACGAAGCCGGGCGCGACGACATTGATCGTGATGTTGCGGGAGCCCAGCTCACGGGCGATCGAGCGGGCGAAGCCGACGAGGCCGGCCTTGGAGGCGGCGTAGTTGGCCTGGCCCGCCGAGCCCAGCAGGCCGACGACGGAGGAGATCAGCACCACACGGCCCTTGCGGGCCCGCAGCATGGCCTTCGAGGCGCGCTTGACGACCCGGAAGGTGCCGGTGAGGTTGGTGTCCACCACGGAGGTGAAGTCCTCCTCGGACATCCGCAGCAGCAGCTGGTCGCGGGTGATGCCGGCGTTGGCCACCAGCACCTCGACCGCGCCCTGCTTCTCCTCGATCTCCTTGTAGGCCTGCTCGACCTGCTCGGGGTCCGTGATGTCGCACTTCACGGCGAGGCAGCCCAGTTCCATGAGCGCCTCCGGCGGCTCACCGGAGCGGTAGGTGATGGCGACCTTGTCCCCCGCTTCCGCGAACGCGCGGGCGATGGCGAGGCCGATGCCCCGGTTTCCTCCGGTGACGAGAACCGAGCGGCTCAAGGGATCACCCTTCCGTTTCTTCCATGGGTGCTGCTGACTACACCGAAACGTATCGGTAGTGGTCATCGAAGAGAGAATCGACCTGCGACAGGGGCACGCGGCACACACTGTTGGATCTCTACAGAACCGGTAGTCCCCCGCACCCGGCCCGAGGAGCGGAAACGCGGTGCGTGGGCGGCCCATCAGGCGGCATGATTCACAGCGACGACCCTCGGGAGGACCCTGTGCCCCATTCCATGCCCCGTTCCATCGACGAGTCATTCCTCGCGCTGCCGCTGCGGCCGCTCGCCGACGCCGCGCTCGCCCGCGCCCGCGCGCTCGGTGCCGACCACGCGGACTTCCGGTTCGAGCGGGTGCGCAGCGCCTCCTGGCGGCTGCGCGACGCCCGGCCCGCGGGCTCGACGGACGCCACCGACCAGGGCTACGCGGTGCGCGTGGTGCACGGCGGGAGCTGGGGGTTCGCCGCGGGCGTGGAGCTGACCATGGACGCGGCCGCGCGCGTGGCCGGACAGGCCGTCGCGATGGCGAAGCTGTCGGCGAAGGTGATCGCGGCGGCGGGCTCCGACGAGAGGGTGGAGCTGGCCGCCGAACCGGTGCACGCGGACCGCACCTGGGTCTCCGCGTACGAGGTCAACCCCTTCGAGGTGCCCGACGCCGAGAAGACGGCCCTGCTCGCGGACTGGAGCGGCCGGCTGCTGGCCGCGGACGGGGTGTCGCACACCGACGCCACGCTGACGACCGTGCAGGAGAACAAGTTCTACGCCGACTCGGCGGGCACCACGACCACCCAGCAGCGCGTGCGCGTGCACCCGCAGCTGACCGCGACCGCGGTGGACCCGGCGACCGGCGACTTCGACACGATGCGCACCATCGCGCCGCCGGCCGGCCGCGGCTGGGAGTACCTCACGGGCACCGGCTGGGACTGGGACGCCGAACTGGCACAGATGCCGGAGCTGCTGGCCGAGAAGATGCGCGCGCCGAGCGTCCGGGCCGGCGCGTACGACCTGGTGGTCGACCCCTCCAATCTGTGGCTGACGATCCACGAGTCGATCGGCCACGCCACCGAGCTGGACCGGGCGCTGGGCTACGAGGCGGCGTACGCGGGCACCTCGTTCGCGACCTTCGACAAGCTGGGCAGCCTCCGTTACGGCTCGAAGATCATGAACGTGACGGGCGACCGGACCGCCGAGCACGGCCTGGCGACCATCGGTTACGACGACGAGGGCGTGCAGGCCCAGTCCTGGGACCTCGTCAAGGACGGCGTCCTCACCGGCTATCAGCTCGACCGGCGGATCGCGAAGCTCACGGGCTTCGAGCGGTCCAACGGCTGCGCGTTCGCCGACTCCCCCTCGCACGTGCCCGTGCAGCGGATGGCGAACGTCTCGCTCCAGCCGGCGCCCGGCGGACCGTCGACGGAGGAGCTGATCTCGGGCGTCGAGAACGGCATCTACGTCGTGGGCGACCGCTCGTGGTCGATCGACATGCAGCGGTACAACTTCCAGTTCACCGGGCAGCGCTTCTTCAGGATCGAGAACGGCCGGCTGGCCGGGCAGCTCCGGGACGTCGCCTACCAGGCGACGACGACGGACTTCTGGGGCTCGATGGCGGCGGTCGGCGGACCGCAGACGTACGTCCTGGGCGGCGCGTTCAACTGCGGCAAGGCCCAGCCGGGCCAGATCGCCGCGGTCTCCCACGGCTGCCCCTCCGCGCTCTTCACGGGCGTCAACATCTTGAACACCACTCAGGAGGCGGGTCAGTGAGCCCTCGTAGCAGGAACAAGCCGCACGAGATCGTCGAGCGTGCCCTGGAGCTGTCGCGCGCCGACGGCTGTGTCGTGATCGCGAGCGAGGACTCCACCGCCAATCTGCGCTGGGCGGGCAACGCGCTCACCACCAACGGCGTCACCCGCGGCCGCACCGTCACGGTGATCGCGACCGTCGACGGCGCCGAGGGCACGGCCTCCGGGGTCGTCTCCCGTTCCGCGGTCACCGCGGAGGAGCTGGAGCCGCTGGTCCGGGCCGCCGAGGCCGCCGCCCGGGAGGCGGGCCCCGCCGAGGACGCCCAGCCGCTGGTGACGGGCGTCCCGCACTCCCCCGGCTTCACCGAAGCGCCCGCCGAGACCTCCCCGGCGGTCTTCGACGCCTTCGCGCCCGCGCTCGGCGAGTCCTTCGCCCGGGCCCGCGCCGAGGGCCGCGAGCTGTACGGCTTCGCCCTCCACCGGATGGACTCCCACTACCTGGGCTCCTCCGCCGGGCTGCGGCTCCGCCACGACCAGCCCACCGGCACCCTGGAGCTCAACGCCAAGTCCCCGGACCGCACGCGCTCCGCGTGGGCGGGCCGCGCCACCCGCGACTTCACGGACGTGGACCCGGCGGCGCTGGACGCCGAGCTGGCCCGGCGGCTCGCCTGGGCCCGTACGAAGGTCGAGCTGCCGGCCGGGCGGTACGAGACGCTGCTCCCGCCGACCGCCGTCGCCGACCTGATGATCTACCAGGCGTGGTCGGCCACGGCCCGGGAGGCGGCGGAGGGCCGTACGGTCTTCTCCAAGCCCGGCGGTGGCACGCGCATCGGCGAGAAGCTGTCCGGGCTGCCGCTGTCGCTGCGCAGCGACCCGGCGTACCCGGGCCTGCAGTGCGCGCCGTTCGTGCTCACGGGCAGTTCCGGCGAGGACGCGTCGGTCTTCGACAACGGGCTGCCGCTCTCCGCCACGGACTGGATCCGCGAGGGGGTGCTGGAGCGGCTGGCCACGACCCGTCACACCGCCGGCCTGACGGACCTCCCGGTCACCCCCGCCGTCGACAACCTCATCCTGGACGCGGGCGGCACCCGCTCGCTCGACGAGATGGTCGCCGACACCGAGCGCGGGCTGCTGCTGACCTCCCTGTGGTACATCCGCGAGGTCGACCCGGCGTCGCTGCTGCTCACCGGGCTCACCCGGGACGGCGTCTACCTGGTCGAGAAGGGCGAGGTCGTCGGCGAGGTCAACAACTTCCGCTTCAACGAGTCCCCGGTCTCCGTGCTCTCCAGGGCCACGGAGGCGGGCCGCACCGAACAGACGCTGCCGCGCGAGTGGGGCGACTACTTCAGCCGGGCGGCGATGCCCGCGCTGCGGGTGCCCGACTTCAACATGAGCTCGGTCAGCCAGGGGGTGTGACGGCCGGGCGGGGGTGGGACAGCCAGGGCGCGCGACCGGGCCGAATAGACTGGGCGCGTCCGTCCACCCCCTCCCTCCCGTCCCCTCTCCTTCTTCTCCTTCCTTCATCCGCCCTCTCGATCCCCAGGAACGTCATGACACGCCTCGGCGAATCCGTCGCCCGCGCCAGCGAGCTCCTCGCGCAGGACCTCTCCTCCGACCAGACCGTCCAGCGGCTGCTCACGGAGACGGGCTCGCGGCGCTATCTCGACCTGACGGATCTGTCGGCGAAGGAGCAGGCCGAGCTGATCGCGGCCCGCACGGTCGAGGTGCTGCCGGGCGTGGACAAGCTCGCCGCGCGCATCGACGAGCGCCGGGCCGCGGGCAAGGGCCTGAGCATCAAGCTGGGCATCGACCCGACCGGCAGCGACGTGCACCTCGGGCACGCCGTGCCGGTGATCATCCTCAGCCGCTTCCAGCGCATGGGCCATGACGTCACGCTGCTCATCGGCGACTTCACCGCCAAGATCGGCGACCCGACGGGCCGTACGGCGGAGCGCCCGCCGCTCACCGACGAGGACATCGCGAAGAACCTGGCGGGCTACCGCGAGCAGGTGCGGCCGTTCTTCGACTTCGAGAAGGTCAGCTTCCGGCAGAACAGCGAGTGGCTGGCGCCGTACACCTTCCCGGAGCTGCTGGCCCTGCTGGCGCACGTGCCGGTCTCGCAGCTGCTCCAGCGCGAGGACTTCCGCACCCGCCTCTCCTCGGGCTCCGGCCTGACGATGACGGAGATGCTCTACCCGATCGCGCAGGGCCTGGACTCCGTGGCCCTGGAGTGCGATGTGGAGCTGGGCGGCGCCGACCAGCTGCTCAACCTGCAGATGGGCCGCAGGCTCATGGAGCTGAAGGGCCAGAAGCCGCAGCTCGTCGTCACCATGCCGCTGATCGAGGGCACGGACGGCACGGGCGCGAAGATGTCCAAGTCCAAGAACAACTACGTCGCGATGTCCGCGCCCGCAGACGACGTCTTCGGCAAGATCATGTCGGTGCCGGACCGGCTGATGGAGCCGTACCTCAAGGCGTGGACCGAGTGGACGGACGAGGAGATCGCGCTCGTCCTGGCCCGTGTGGCGGAGCGCTCCCTGCACCCGATGGACCTCAAGAAGGTCCTGGCGGGCGAGGTCGTGACCGCGCTGTACGGGGTCGAGGCGGCGATGGCGGCGCGCGCCGGCTTCATCGCGCAGTTCTCGAAGAAGAGCTTCACTGACGTCGAGAGCCTGCCGGTGGTGGAGCTCGCGGAGCACGGTTCCGAGGCGGTGACGGCCGTGCTCAGCCAGGTGCTGGGCTTCCAGCCGAGCGCTTCCGCGGCGCGGCGGGTGGCGAAGCAGAACGGTCTGCGTCTGATCGTCGAGCACGGTGAGGGGCAGGAGGCCGTCGTGCTTCCCGAGGCCGACGCGATCCGCCCGCTGGGCGAGGTGGTCGCGGAGACCTTGGCCAAGGCGGCGGTTTCCGCGTCCGGTGTGTACCTCAAGGCCGGCCGCAAGGTCGCCGAGATCCGCGGCCTGTAACCGGGGTTCCCGGTCCTCGGACGCCGGACGGGCCGACTCGCTCGGCCCGTCCGGCGTTTTTCACGCGCGGGTCTTCTTCCCTCCCCGCATCGCCACCCACAAGCGGTCGCCGACGCCGACCACCAGCACCGCGCCGGCCAGCTGGAGCAGATGGCGGCCCCAGTCGATGCCCTTGGTGTCGTTGATGCCGAGGCCCGTGGCCGCCCAGTTGCCGAGGACGCTGCCGATCATGCCGAAGATGATCGTCAGCCAGAGGGGGATCTGCTGCTTGCCCGGCAGGATCGCCTTGGCGATCAGGCCCAGCACCAGACCGACGATGATGGCCCACAACCAGCTCATGTCGCCTCCTCATGCGGCGCGATATGGCGTGCCCCGCCATTCTGGGGCCGCTCGCGGTACGGCGCACTTCGGACCGGCGCCTACGCCGGGTGCATGAGAGAGATGCAGGTCGGGGCGGGGGCCTGTGCGCCGCCCCCGGTCTCGTACGCGGGCCGGGGGCGGCGTAACGTTGAATACGTCCTGGACGAATGGCGTGTCCCGGCGGCGAGCGGGTGGTGGAACGTGATGCGGAAGCTGGGCGGGCCGGAGGTCGTCAGGATCACCGGGGCCCGACGAGGTCTGGCCGAGGACGTGCGCGGCCGCCAGCGGCGGTACGTCTTCTCGATGCTCGTCCGCACCCTCTCGGTGGTGCTGACCGTGGTGCTGTGGAACGTCGAGCGCTATGTGGCCATCGGCACGCTGGTCCTGGGCGCGCTGCTCCCCTATGTCGCCGTCGTGATCGCCAACGCGGGCCGGGAGAACGCCCCTTCGCTGCCCGGCACGTTCGTCCCCGCGCCGACCCGGCCGGTGCTGATGCCCGGCCCGGCGGTGCACCCGGCGGAACCCTCGGCGGAAGCGGGCCGCGGCGACGGCCGGCCGCCTTCCGGCGATCAGGCGCGTGACCACAACTGATGTGCGGGAGTGGGCGCGCGGGCCGGTGCGCGCGCTGCCAAGCTCAAGAAAACCTCAGATCAATCATGTGGTTTCAGTGCCGCTCGCCGGTCACCCCGTGACATACTTCCTAAGCGCTCCGCATCCCCCGTCGGAGCGACAGACCGACGCCGGGCGGCTCCCCCCGTGGCTGCCCGGCGTCGCCGTGTCCGCGTGGCCCGGGGCCGTGCCGGTGGTCGTAGAGTCTGGGGTGTGAACTCCCCCGATACCGCTGTGATCTGCTCCGCCAAGGGCTGCCGCGCCGCCGCCGTGTGGGTGCTGGCGTGGAACAACCCCAAGCTGCACACGCCCGATCGCCGCAAGACGTGGCTCGCGTGCGACGAGCACCGCGAGCACCTGTCCAACTTCCTTGATCTGCGCGGCTTCCTCAAGGACGTGGTGACCCTCGAGGAGTGGGAGTCAGCCGCCGATCGCTGACATCGGGCGCCGGGGCTGGAGGAAGGCGGGGTCGTCCAGGCCCGAGCCGGCCTTCTTGCCCCACGTCGCCCGCCGCCAGAAGTCGGCTATCTCCTCGTCCGGGGCGCCCGAGCGCAGCACGCCCCGCAGGTCCGACTCCTCGCGCGCGAACAGGCAGGTGCGGATCTGCCCGTCGGCGGTGAGCCGGGTGCGGTCGCAGGCGGCGCAGAAGGGGCGGGTCACGGAGGCGATCACTCCGACGCGGGCGGGCCCGCCGTCGACGAGCCAGCGCTCGGCGGGTGCGGAGCCGCGCTCGTCGCCGCCCTCCGGGGTGAGGCGGAAGCGTGTGCGGAGGCTCGCGAGGATGTCCTCCGCGGTGATCATCCCGTCGCGTTTCCAGCCGTGTTGGGCGTCAAGGGGCATCTGCTCGATGAAGCGCAGCTCATAGTCGTTCCCGACGGCCCAGGCGAGGAGGTCGGGGGCCTCGTCGGCGTTGAGGCCGGGCATCAGGACGGCGTTGACCTTCACGGGCGTGAGGCCGGCGGCCCGGGCGGCCGCGAGGCCGTCGAGGACGTCCTGGTGGCGCTTGCGCCGGGTCAGGGTGTGGAAGACGTCGGGGCGCAGGGTGTCGAGGGAGACGTTGACGCGGTCGAGCCCGGCGGCCGCGAGGGCGTGGGCGGTGCGCTCCAGGCCGATGCCGTTGGTGGTGAGGGACAGCCTCGGGCGCGGCAGGAGGGCCGCGCAGCGCTCGACGATGGAGACGAGGCCGGGCCGCAGCAGGGGCTCGCCGCCGGTGAAGCGGACCTCGGTGACACCCAGTGCCGTGACGGCTATCCGCACCAGGCGGACGATCTCGTCGTCGGTGAGGAGGTCGGGCTTGGCGAGCCACTGGAGGCCCTCTTCGGGCATGCAGTAGGTGCAGCGGAGGTTGCAGCGGTCGGTGAGGGAGACGCGCAGGTCGGTTGCGGCGCGACCGTAGGTGTCGATGAGCACGGTTACGGCCCCTCCTGCGGACTGGAACGGTGATTCGTTCGGTGTTCCGCAGCGTACGCGATGCCCCTGACGTTCAACAGTTCGTTGAACGCGGGACAGGCGTACGGTCCCTGCCGGGACGAGGGGCCGTCGGGCGGGCCGGGCGGTCAGTGCGCCCCGTGGCCGGTGAGGGCGCGGACCTCCAGCTCGGCGTACTTCCGCGGGTCCGGCTGCTCCTTGGACAGCAGCGAGCCCAGCCAGCCCAGCAGGAAGCCGAGCGGGATGGAGACGAGGCCGGGGTTGCCGAGCGGGAAGTAGTCGAAGCTCATGCCGGGGAAGAGCGCCTTGGGGTTGCCGGAGACCACCGGGGAGATGATCACCAGGGTGACCGAGGAGACCAGCCCGCCGTAGATCGACCACAGGGCGCCCTGGGTGGTGAAGCGCTTCCAGAAGAGGCTGTAGAGGATCGTGGGGAGGTTGGCGGAGGCGGCGACCGCGAAGGCCAGGGCGACCAGGGCGGCCGCGTTGAGGCGGTGGGCGAAGATGCCGAGGACGATGGAGATCGCGCCGATGACGACGGCGGCGCACTTGGCGGTGAGGATCTCCTCCTTCTCGCTCGTGCGGCCCTTGCGGATGACGTTGGCCCACAGGTCGTGGGCGAAGGACGCCGAGGAGGCGAGGGTGAGGCCCGCGACCACGGCGAGGATGGTCGCGAAGGCGACCGCGGAGATGACGGCGAGGAGCACCGCGCCGCCGGTGGAGCCGGCGCCGCCGCCGACCTCCTGGGCGAGCAGCGGGGCCGCGGTGTTGCCGGACTCGTTGGAGGCGATGATCGCCTTGGGGCCGACCAGGGCCGCGGCGCCGAAGCCCAGCGCGATGGTCATCAGGTAGAAGGCGCCGATGATGCCGATGGCCCAGTTGACGGACTTCCGGGCGGCCTTGGCGGTGGGCACGGTGTAGAAGCGGATCAGGATGTGCGGGAGCCCCGCGGTGCCGAGGACGAGGGCGAGGCCGAGGGAGATGAAGTTCAGCTTGGAGGTGCCGTCCTTGCCGTACTGCAGGCCGGGTTCGAGGAAGGCCTTGCCCTTGCCGCTGGCCTCGGCGGCGCGGCCGAGGAGCGTGGAGACGTTCCAGCCGACCTTGTTGAGCACGAGGACGGTGATCAGCAGGGTGCCCGCGATGAGCATGACCGCCTTGACGATCTGCACCCAGGTGGTGCCCTTCATGCCGCCGATGGTCACGTACAGCACCATGACCAGGCCGACGAGGCCGATGATCCAGCGGCGCGAGCCCTCGCCGGTGGCGCCGAGGAGCAGGGCGACCAGGGCGCCCGCGCCGACCATCTGGGCGAGCAGGTAGAAGATCGAGACGACGATGGTGGAGGTGCCCGCCGCGGTGCGTACGGGCCGCTGCTTGAGCCGGTGGGCGAGCACGTCGGCCATGGTGAAGCGGCCGGAGTTGCGCAGCGGTTCGGCGACCAGGAGCAGGGCGACCAGCCAGGCGACGAGGAAGCCGATGGAGTAGAGGAAGCCGTCGTAGCCGAAGAGGGAGATGGCGCCGGCGATGCCGAGGAAGGACGCTGCGGACATGTAGTCACCGGAGATGGCCAGGCCGTTCTGGAAGCCGGTGAAGGAGCGACCGCCCGCGTAGAAGTCGGTGGCGTCCTTGGTCTGCCGGCCGGCCCAGATGGTGATCCCGAGGGTGGCCGCGACGAAGACGGAGAAGAGCGTGATGATCAGGGTGCGGTGGTCGCTGGCCGCGCCCGCGGCGAGGATGTGGGTCATTCCCCGGCCTCCAGTCGGGTGCGCAGGGCCTCGGACCGGGGGTCGAGCTCGGCGGCGGCGTGCCGGGAGTACCACCAGGCGATCAGGAAGGTCGTGAGGAACTGGGCGAGGCCGAAGACGAAGGCGATGTTGATGTTGCCGACGACCTCGGTTCCCATGAAGCCGCCCGCGTAGTTGGAGAGCAGCACGTAGAGCAGGTACCAGGCGATGAAGGCGACGGTCAGCGGGAAGGCGAACGAGCGCTGGGCGCGGCGCAGTTCGCCGAATTCGGCGCTCGCCTGCATCTCGGTGTAGCGGTCGGGTTCGGCGGAGGAGACGGCGAGGTCGGGGCTGCCCGGCTCGTCCGGTTCCTGCGCGGTGGTCGGTGCGGTATCCACTGTCTCTCCTGACGGGGGTGATACGAGGACGCGAGCCGTTGACCTGTGATCCGGATCACGCATCGTAGAGGCAGGTCGCAGTATGCGACAGGGGGGCGGACCGCGATTTCGGGGAGAGCGGGCGCGTGGTGCGACACCGGCCGCCCGCACCCTCGTTGACCCTGGTGTGAGCGATGCGCCACCCCCTCCCCCGCCGTCCCCCGGTCGACGACCGTTCGGGATCGTCAGGTTGACGGCACCCATAGCGGCGGTGTCGACCGGGCGGCCGGCCGCGATCCCGGGAGCGGGCCGCTGGTACGGACCGCGGGTGCCACTGCCCCCGCTGAGCATCGACGGGTTGCGCGACCCGAGCCTGCCGCCACCTTCTTGACGCACCGTCATATGGCGTCGGTTTGCGGCCTTGTCCGAGCTTTGTGCCGGAGATTCATTGCCCGGCGCGAAGATCGGCGCTAGCTTCACTCGTCATGTACCCGTCCGTGCGCGGCAAGGCGCCCGGCGGTTTTCGGATGATGTGGAGAACCCATGGCTCATCTGCGTTCCAGACGTCGCCACTCCTTGTTGGCCGTCCCCGTCGGGCTCGCCCTCACCGCCTCGCTCGGCTTCCTGCCCGGCGCGGCGTCGGCCGCCCCGCAGGGCGCGCCGTCGGCGAAGGCCCCCGTCACCACGGGCGGGCCCCTGCTGTCGTACGTCGTCAACACCACCGCCGACCGGGCCACCGTCGCCCGGGTGAGCAAGGCCGTCACCGCGGCCGGGGGCAGCGTGCTGACCTCCTACGAGCGAATAGGCGTGATCGTCGCCCACTCCACGAACCCGGGCTTCGCCGCGGCGCTGCGCGCGGTGCCGGGCGTGCAGTCGGCGGGCGCCACCCGCACCGCGCCCATCGTCCCGGCCGCCACCACCGACGTCGGCCCGCCCGAGAAGGTGAAGCCGCCGAAGAGCAGCGCCCTGAGCGCCTCGCGCTCGCTCGCCTCCGGCAAGGAGCCCCTGGAGAGCCTCCAGTGGGATCTGCCCGCCATCAAGGCCGACCAGGCGGCGAAGGTCAACGGCGGCAGCCGGAAGATCACCGTCGGGGTCATCGACACCGGCGTGGACGACACCCACCCCGACCTCGCCCCGAACTTCTCCAGGAGCCAGTCCGCGAGCTGCGTCAGCGGCAAGGCCGACACCAGCGCCGGCTCCTGGCGCCCCTTCGACCCGGCGAAGGACTACCACGGCACGCACGTGGCGGGCACGATAGCCGCCGCCCGCAACGGCATCGGCGTGGCCGGTGTCGCACCGAACGTCAAGGTCTCCGCCATCAAGGTCTCCCAGCCGAAGACCAGTTCCTTCTACGCGGAGAGCGTCGTCTGCGCCTTCGTCTTCGCCGCCGAGCACGACATCGCGGTGACGAACAACAGCTATTACGTCGACCCGTGGATGTTCAACTGCACGGACGACCCGGACCAGAAGGCCATAGCCGAGTCCATCGGCCGCGCCACGAAGTACGCCGAGAGCAAGGGCACGGTCAACGTCGCCTCGGCGGGCAACTCCAACTTCGACCTGGCCGCCAAGGAGATCACCGACGCGTCCAGCCCCAACGACACCAAGCCGCCGCTGACCCGCAAGATCGACCCGTCGGTCTGCCTCGACGTCCCCGCGCAGCTCCCCGGTGTGATCACGGTCGCCGCGACCGGTGCCAAGTCGGCGAAGTCGTACTACTCCAACTACGGCCTGGGCCAGATCGACGTGGCGGCCCCCGGCGGTGACAAGTTCCAGCTGCCCGACCTGCCCGGCAAGGACGGCCGCATCCTCTCCACGCTGCCCGGCGGCGACTACGGCTTCCTCCAGGGCACGTCGATGGCCGGCCCGCACGTGGCGGGTGTGGTGGCGCTCCTGAAGAGCACGCACCCCAGGTCGACGCCGCAGGAGATCCAGTGGATCCTCAAGGCGCAGGCGCACAATCCTGGTTGCGGCAAGGACGAGGTGGCGTGCGCGGGTACACCGCAGGTGAACGGCTTCTACGGCTACGGCATCGTCGACGCGCTCGCCGCGGTCCAGGACTGATTCCCCGGCCCCCGAAGCGGCTGCGCCGCTTGTCCTCGAACGCCGGACGGGCCGAATTCAGCCCGTCCGGCGTTCGCGCTCATCCCGCAGCGGGCGGCGTCACGGCTTGATCAGGACCTTCAGAGCCGTCCGGTCCTCCATCGCCCGGTAGCCGTCCGGGACGCCGTCCAGGTCCACCGTCAGGTCGAAGACCGGTGACGGGTCGATCGTGCCGTCCAGGACGTCCGGGAGCAGCTCGGGGATGTAGGTGCGGACGGGTGCGACGCCGCCGCGGACGGCGATGTTGTTGTCGAACATCAGCCGCAGGTCCAGCCCGCTGCCGCTGCCGTGCGGGACGCCTACGTAGCCGACGGCGCCGCCGGCCCGGGTGATGCCCAGCGCCGTCCGCATGGACTGCTCCGTGCCGACCGCCTCGATCACGGCGTGCGCGCCCTGGCCGCGCGTCAGTTCCCGCACCGCGGCGACCGCCGCCTCGCCGCGCTCCGCGACCACGTCGGTGGCGCCGAACTTACCGGCGATGGCGGTGCGCGCCTCGTGCCGGCCGAGGGCGATGATCCGCTCCGCGCCGAGCCGCTTGGCGGCCAGCACCGCGCACAGGCCGACCGCGCCGTCACCGACCACGGCGACCGTGGCCCCGGGCCGTACGCCCGCGCCCAGCGCCGCGTGGTGACCCGTGCCCATCACGTCGGAGAGGGTGAGCACCGCGTCCAGCAGCCGGCTGTCGCCGTACGGGGTGTCGGGGGCCAGCCCGGCGGGGATCCGCACCAGCGTGGCGTCGGCGAACGGCACACGGACGGCCTCGCCCTGGCCGCCGTCGGAGCCCGGCTCGCCCCAGAAGCCGCCGTGTTCGCAGGAGGTGGTCAGCCCCTCGACGCAGTAGTCGCACACGCCGTCCGACCACATGAAGGGCGCGAGGACGAGCTCTCCCGGCTTGAGCCCGGTCACCTCGGAGCCGGTCTCCATGACCATGCCGAGGAACTCGTGGCCTATGCGCTGCCCGGGCTCCCGGGCCGCCTCGCCCCGGTAGGCCCACAGGTCGCTGCCGCAGATGCAGGCCCGCATCACCCGCACGATGGCGTCGCCCGGCCGCTGGATCCGGGGGTCCGGGACGTCCTCGATCCGGATGTCGTGGGGGGCGTGGATGGTGGTCGCGCGCATGGTGCTGTTCCTTGCCTGCTCAAACCGTCATGCTCAGGAGGTCGTACGGATCTCACGGTACGCCGGGGCCTTCGGGGCCGCAGATGCGGGCACCGCCCTGAGCAGCCCCTCCGCCAGCAGGTACTGCGCCCCGAGATACGTCAGCATGACCCAGAACTGGGGCACCGGCGCCTGCGGCCAGTCGGCGAGACCGGTGGCGATGA
Organism: Streptoverticillium olivoreticuli subsp. olivoreticuli; assembly: GCF_003391135.1. Taxonomy (GTDB): domain Bacteria; phylum Actinomycetota; class Actinomycetes; order Streptomycetales; family Streptomycetaceae; genus Streptomyces; species Streptomyces blastmyceticus. Next base: position 2,980,277 of record NZ_CP031455.1, read on the forward strand.
GGGTGTCCGACAGCAGGAACAGCAGCCCGCCCGCCGCGGCCGGCACCCGGGCGCGGGTCGCGCCGAGCGCCATCGCGGTCAGCAGCAGGCTGTAGAGCGCGACGGGGATCCGCAGCCGCGCCTCCAGGTCGGGCCACAACAGCGCCACGGTGCCGAGCCAGGCGGCGGCGTACGCGCCGGCGAGAGCGTACGTCCGCCTGCCCGGCGCGCTGCCGTGCCGGGCGCAGAGCGCGAGGTAGCAGACGTGCCCGGCGGCGAAGGAGGCCATGCCGAGCAGGAAGACGGTGTCCCCGCCGACGCCCAGCAGGGTGTCACCGCCGCAGCCGAACAGCAGCGCCACGGCGAGCAGTCGCGGCCCGCCGCGCGCGAGTACGGACGCCGCGAGGAGCGGCATCAGCGCGGGCTTGGTGAGGGGCGCGACGCCCGAACCCGCGAGCAGCGCGCAGAGGTGGGTGACGGCGACGGCGAGGAAGGCGGCCCGGAGCGCGCGGGCGGTACGGCCGCCGGTCACGCGGCCCGCTCTCGGGCGGGGGCAGGTGCCTCGGCCGGCCGCTCCGGCGCCCGCGGTGGCGGCCCCGGCTGCCAGCCCGGCCCGCGGAACACCCGCCCGGCCCGCTCCCGCCAGCTCCGCGCCGCCCGCAGGTCGCGGAGGATGGCCGCGTACTCGTGGGTGGCCACGCGCAAGGGGTTGTAGGTGTCGATGTTCTTGGTCAGCCCGTAGACCGGACGCTCCGTCTCCGGCACGAACGAGCCGAAGATCCGGTCCCAAATGATCAGGATGCCGCCGAAGTTGCGGTCCAGATAGCCGCCCTGGGACGCGTGGTGCACCCGGTGGTGGGACGCGGTGTTGAGGACGTACTCCAAGGGCCGGGGCAGCTTCCGTACGCGCTCGGTGTGCACCCAGAACTGATAGACCAGGTTGGCCGACGCGCAGAACGCCACCGCCGCCGGGTGCACCCCCAGCGCGATCATCGGCACGTAGAACGGCCACACGGTGAGCGTGGTCCACGGCTGGCGCAGCGCGGTGGTGAGGTTGAACTTCCGGCTGGAGTGGTGCACCACGTGGCACGCCCAGAGGATCCGGACGACGTGGTGGCCGCGGTGGGACCAGTAGTAGAAGAAGTCCTGGACGAGCAGCATCAGCGGCAGCGTCCACCAGAGCACGGGCACGCGCAGCGGGGTGAGTTCGTGGACCGCGGTGTAGACGGCGACGATCGGGATCTTCCACAGGGCGTCGAAGGCGAGGCTGCCGAGACCCATGCCGAGGCTGGTGGCCGCGTCCTTGCCCTCGTAGCCCGCGGCACCGCTCTCCTCGGCCGGGTGCAGCCGATAGCTCACCAACTCCAGCGCGGTGAGCAGGAGGAAGGCGGGAACGGACCACAGCTCGACATCGGGAAGGTGCGGCATGGCCGCACGATAGGCGCGCCGCCGGGTGGGGCGCTAGGGGTTGTTACCGACGGGTTACCGGTTGGTGTTACCGGGAGTTCCCACGCGCGGGGCGACGGGTCCGATCGGGCCGCCACGCCCGCCCGTCCCGACCGTCCCGTCATCACCGTCCACGGCGACGCCTCCGCCCGAGACGCGAACCCGTTCCCCTCAAACCGCCTCCGCACCCGCCCCCTTTTCGAGTGACCCAAATCACCCCCGCTCCTCCCAACCCGCCCCATTCCCGCCCCACTCCACCCCCGGTGTCAGTGCGGCCCCGTATTCTCTGTGACCATGCTCGTAGACCGTGCCGCCGACGAATCGCCGACCCCGTGGCCGGCCGCGTATCCCGAGGGGTATGCGGTCGTCGACGTGGAGACCACCGGGCTCGCCCGTGACGACCGGATAGTGTCGGCCGCCGTCTATCAGCTGGACGCGCGCGGCCGGGTGGAGGATCAGTGGTACACCCTGGTCAACCCCCAGCGTGATCCCGGGCCGGTGTGGATCCACGGGCTCACCACCGAAGTCCTGGCCGATGCTCCGCTCTTCCCGGAGATCGCCGACGATCTGGCGAAGCGGCTGGACGGGCGGGTGCTCGTCGCGCACAACGCCGCTTTCGACTGGTCGATGCTCGCCCGGGAGTACGCGCGCGCGAATGTCACCGCCCCCGTGCGGCAGCGCCTGTGCACGATCGCGCTCTCCAAGGAGCTGGGGCTGCCGCTGCCCAACCACAAGCTGGAGTCGCTCGCCGCGCACTACGGCGTCGTGCAGCAGCGCGCCCACCACGCCCTGGACGACGCCCGGGTGCTGGCGGAGGCGTTCCGGCCCAGCCTGCGGCTCGCCGCCGAGGCCGGGCTGCGGCTGCCGCTGCTGGCCTGCCAGCCGCTGACCGAGTGGTCCGACGCGCCCGCCCCCACGCGCTCCGCGGGCATCGGCTACCAGCCGTCGTACCGCGCCACGACCTGGCGGGCGAGCCGTAAGCGCCCGGCGTGCCCGTACCCCAACCCCGGCAGGTACAAAGAGGGCGAACAGCTCATTCAGGGCATGCGGGTGGCGATCTCGGGCGACACCTCGGTCGACCGCGAGCTGCTGGAGGACCGGGCCATCGACACGGGGCTGCACATCGCCTCCAGCGTGTCCCGGCTCACCAGCCTGCTGGTGACCAACGACCCCGGCTCCCCCACCTCCAAGACCGCCAAGGCGCGTTCCTTCGGCACCCCGGTGATCGACGAGGCGGCGTTCATGCAGCTGCTCCTGCATGTGGTCCCGGCGCGGGAATCCAAGTAAGCACCCGATGCCCGGGGGGCGAACCCCGCCAGGTACCGTCAAATGCGTGTACCGCTTCCTGCTGTCCCGGCAGTGGGTGATCCTCACGCTCGTGGGGCTCGTCCTCATCCCGGTGATGATCAAACTGGGCTTCTGGCAGTTCCACCGCCATGAGCACCGGGTCGCGCACAACGACCTGGTGGCCCGCAGCCTGACCGCCGAGCCGGTGCCCGTCACCGAGCTGACGAAGCCCGGCCGGCCCGTGCCGGGCGACGACGTGTGGCGGCAGGTCACGGCCCACGGGACGTACGACACCAAGGACGAGGTCGTGGTCCGGCAGCGGACCGACAAGGACGGGCAGCGCCAGGGCTACTACGTCCTCACCCCGCTGGTCCTGGACGGCGGACAGACCGTCCTCGTCAACCGCGGCTGGATCCCGGCGGGCGACGACCTGACGAAGTTCCCCGAGGTGCCCGCGCCGCCGTCCGGCAAGGTCTCCGTCACGGGCCGCCTCAAGGCCGACGAGACGGACTCCAGCGGTATCAAGAACACCAAGGGCCTGCCGCCCCGCCAGGTCATGCGCATCAACAGCCAGACCCGGGCGCAGGCCCTCGGCCGCCCGGTGCTCGGCGGCTATGTCGAGCTGACCGCGCCCGACCCGGGCACCAAGGGCCCCCAGCTCGTGCCCGAGCCCGACCACGACAGCATCGGCCCGCACATGGCCTATGCCGTGCAGTGGTGGCTGTTCGCCGCGTTCGTGCCCGGCGGCTGGGTGATCCTGGTCCGCCGCGAGCGCCGGGACCGGGCCGCGGAGGCGGCCAAGGCGGCCCCGGCCGCGGAGGCCGCCGACGGGCCGGACCCCGAGGTGGCCCGCACCGCGCCCGCCGCGGAGTAGCCGCCCCAAAGGCCCTGCGACAACTGGTCGAATTTCCCCGGGCGTTCAGCCACGTCCGCCCGGCGGGCAAGGCAGACTGAGCGCATGGATCTTGGACTGAAGGACCGGGTGTACGTACTCACCGGCGCGAGCCGCGGCCTGGGCAACGCCACGGCGCGGGAACTCGTCGCCGACGGCGCGCAGGTGGTGATCACCGGGCGGGACGAGAAGTCCGTGACGGCCGCCGCCGGGGAACTGGGCCCCCGGGCGCTCGGTGTCGCCGCGGACAACGCGGACCCCGCGACCGCCGGCCGGCTCATCGCCGCCGCGCGCGAGCGCTTCGGCCGCTTCGACGGCATCCTCGTCAGCGTGGGCGGCCCGCCGCCCGGCACCGCCGCGGACAACACCGACGAGCAGTGGCGGGCGGCCTTCGAATCCGTCTTCCTCGGCGCGGTCCGCACGGCCCGCACGGCCGCGGCCGAGCTGTCCGACGGCGGCGTGATCGGCTTCGTACTCTCCGGCTCGGCCCGCGAACCGATCCCGGGCCTGACCATCTCCAACGGCCTCCGCCCGGGCCTGGCCGGCTTCGCGAAGTCGCTCTCCCAGGAGGTGGGTCCGCGCGGCATCCGCGTCGTCGGCCTGCTCCCCGCCCGCATCGACACCGACCGCGTACGCGAGCTCGACGCGCTCTCGGGTGACGCGGCACGGGTACGGACGGAGAGCGAGGCGACGATTCCACTGCGGCGGTACGGCACGCCGCGGGAGTTCGGCAGGGCGGCGGCGTTCCTGCTGTCGCCGGCGGCGTCGTATCTGACGGGTGTGATGCTTCCTGTGGACGGCGGCGCGCTTCCTTAGCAGTCTGCTGCCCCTTTCGCCTCGGTGCGGGTCCGTTTCCGCGTGGGGGGCTCCGCCCCGGACCCCGAAGCACGCTTCGCGCGCTGTCCTCAATCGCCGGACGGGCTGAAATCAGCCCGTCCGGCGATTGAGGACGCGGCCGCAGGCCGCTCCCGCCGCAGGCGGTAACGGACCCGCACCCGGGGTCTGGGGCACGAGCCCCAGTTACGGGAAGGGGCGGGGCTGGGGAAACAAACCCGCCGGGCCGCACCCGAGCACGGGGCCGGGGCGGAGCCCACGGTCAACCCACCCGCTCAGCCCTATGACGCCGCACCCGCAGCCGCACCCGTGCCGGCAGGCGCGCCAACCCCGTCGACACACGCGCATGCGCCAGTACCTCGTCCTCCAGCGCGCCCAGCGCCGCCGACGGAGACGCGTGGGGGGCCAGCGTCAAGGACGCGTTTACCTCCGGCGCCGTGCGGCGGCCGCTCAGGAGGACCAGCGCGTGGTCCACGCCGTGCAAGGATTCCGCCTCCGCGGAGAGCGCCTCTTCCAGCGCGCGGCCGCGCAGCACCGCCCCCTCGCCCCCGCCGCTGTCCACGAGCACCTCGCGCAGCCGGCGGCGGCGCAGTTGGGCCAGCAGCCACCACAGGGACAGCAGCACCACGGCGCCCAGCGCGGCGATCACGGCGGGCCACCACCAGCCCTCCGCCCGCCACTTGCGCCGGGAGGCCGTGTCGAGCAGCACGTCGTGCGGCCCGTCGAAGGGCCAGGCGGACGGCAGGGAGAAGCTCCAGCGGCGTCGCAGGTCCAGCGCGCCGACGAGCACCGCGGCGCCGAGGGCGACGAGCACGGCCCCGGCCAGACCCGTCAGCACCCGGTTGACTGTCTTCAGCACCGCGCGTTCACCTCTTCGCCGGGCGTCGCACGTGCACCGAGAGCCCGGGGCTCCGGGCGAGCCCCAACTGCCGTACGCCGTCGGCCAGTGCGGTGCCCAGATCGTCGCGCACGTCGTCCAGGTCCCGGAAGTGGGCGACGGCCCGGGCCCGGATCCGGTGGCGGCCGACGTCGACGCGTACGGACTGCACGCCGGAGACCTCCATCGCCCGGTCCCGGAGCACCAGCGCCGCCCCCCGGCGGTCGAGTCCGGCCCGCACCCCGGGGGTGCCGCGGCGCATCGGCAGCACGCCGCGCAGCCCCGGCGTGGCCGCGAGCACGATCAGCCAGAGCCCGGCGAGCACGGCGACGGCCGCGCCGGTGACGACCCAGGCGTTGCCGAGGTGGCGGGTGGCCAGTTCGTGGGCGAGGTGTCGGCGCCAGCCCATGGCGGGCCGGTGGGCGCGCACGGCGGCCACGTCGTAGAGGAAGATCCCGGCGGTGCCCAGCACCACCGCGGCGACCAGGGCGGCGGGCAGCCGCCGCGCGGACCAGAACCGTCCGGGGCGGCCGGCGTCGTCCGGGACCTCGGCGGTCTCCACCGCGGGTGCGGCGTCCCGCGCCCCGGTGTCGAGCCCGTTCCCGCTCACAGCACCCTCTCCCGCCCCGCGCGCCGGGTGTGCGCCGAGTGCAGCCGCTCGACGGTGACGGCCACCTCGGGCACGTCCATGCCCGCCAGCTCCCGTACGCGCTCGGTGATCCGGCGGCGTACCGCACCGCACTGCGCGCCGATGTCCGAGGGGTAGCCGAGCTCCACCGAGACGCGTACGCGGGCGGAGTCCTCGTGCACGGCGACGGTGGCGTACGGGGGTGTGCGGCCCTCCCCTCCCGGGTGCCGTCCGCCCGCCCCCGGCTCCGTGCCGTTCAGCGCCTCGCGCGCCGCCTGCGAAGCGATCTTCGCGACGACGCGGTCGGCGATATGGGTCGCACCGCGCTCAGCAGCTTCCACCACGCGCCCTTCCCGCACCCCTCGCCCGCTCCACGTGCCCGTCACCGCCGCCGGTCGTCCCGCTCCCGCGAGCGGAAGAGGTCGCCGGGATCCAGGTCGCCGTCCAGGAAGCGGCCCACCACGAAGCCGATCGCGCCCAGGGCCGCCACCAGCAGAAACGCTCCGAACCCACCGAAGTACCCGGCGAAGGCGAGCGCCATGCCGGCGATCATGCCCACCATGGCCATGCTCATCGTGCGCTCCTTACTGGAGCCTCGGCTCCGGCTCGTCGTCTTCCTCATCGGGCAGCTTGACGTCGCTCACGGCGATGTTGACCTCGACGACCTCCAGGCCGGTCATGCGTTCCACCGCCGTGATGACGTTTTCCCGCACGGCGCGGGCGACATCCGCGATGGCGACCCCGTAATCCACGACGATCTCCAGATCGAGCGCGGTCTGGACCTCGCCGACCTCCGCCTTCACCCCCCGGCCGACGGACTTCGTACCGCCCGGCACCCGGTCCCGCACGGCGCCGAAGGTGCGCGCGAGGCCGCTGCCCATCGCGTGGACGCCGACGACGTCACGGGCCGCGAGTCCGGCGATCTTCTCCACGACGCCGTCGGCGATGGTCGTACGGCCCCGGTCGGCCGGTGCGCCCAGTGGCTCCTTCGATGCGCTCTCGGTCATCGTCGATCGCCTCTCTCCCAAGGGAGGACATCACGTCTACGGCTTCCTTTTGCCACCTTAGGCGCGGTGCACCCGCCCCGCTCGGGACATCCGCGGAAGCGCGGGCCGCGGCCGCCGCCCGAGTGAGTCGTATGCCCCGGCGCCCCCGCGTACGGCAGGCTGGAACCGATGTCCCACCTGACGGCTGAGGGGTGACGGTGGTCGCGGACCGATGGGCACAGGCGGTGCGTCGGCAACTCGGATTCGGCAGGCTGCTGCCGCTCGGCGGCGCCGCGGAGGGCGCCTGGATCGTGGAGTCCGCGGTGGCGGGTGTGCTGCGCCGGGCGGCGGCAGCGGCGGTGCCGGACGCCCGCCTCGGCAGGCTCCGGATCTCCCTCGCCGACCCCGCGACGGCCGCCCCGCCCGCCGTGCCGGCCCCGCCGAGCGCCCTGCCGGTGGGGCCGCTGCGCGTGGAAGCGGACTTCGCCGCCACGCCGGCCCGGCCGCTGCCGGTGGTCGCGGACGGCTTGCGCACCGCCGTGTCGGCGGCGGCTTCGGGGGTGCTGGGGGTGGCGGTCGAGGCGGTCGACCTACGGGCCACGGCGCTGCTGGAGAGCCTGACGGCCGACGCGTCCCGTACGGACGACGTGGGCGCGGCCACCGCTTCCGAGGGGGACGCGGAGATCGTCCGGGCCGTGTGCTCCGTGCCGGGAGTGGTGGGTCCGCTGCCGCTGTTCGGGCAGGCGGTGCGGATCGATGACGGCACGCACGCGCAGGTGCAGTTCGCCGTGACGGACCGGCGCGCTGTCCTGGAGACCGTGCGGGAGGTACGGACGGCTGTGGCCGGGGTGCTGGCGGGGCGCACGGCCGGGCCGGTGACGGTGGCCGCGGTGATCACGGGGGTCTTCGACGCGGATCTCCATCGGTAAACTGCCCCGCGTTGTTGATCAAGGGGGGGCACCGATGGCCCGAAGACGGCCGCATCCGAATCAGCCGCAGTGGGGGCCGCGGGTTCCACCGCCGCCGCAGATGCCCGACGTGCTGAGCCGCCGTGGTGGATGCCTCGGCGCGTTCCTCCGGTCCGCGCGCGCCAAGGCCGATTCGATCTTCACCGCTTCCGGCCCCGGGCGTGTCATGGACCCGACGATAGACAGTGTGCAGAAGTGGCGCGCCATCGGCGGCGCGGTCGCTTCGTTCCTGCTGATCTGGACGTACGGCATAGACGGCGGCTGGAGCGGGGTCTTCAAGGACGGGGTCGGCAAGCTCTTCATGGCCCCGCTGATCCTCATCCTGGTGGGGCCGCTCGTGATCCTGGGCTTCATCCGGTACGCCCCGGCGGAGCACCGTCGGCTGCTGCGGTCCCGGCTGCGCCATCCGCTGAAGGCCGTCGGCTGGTACGTGGGCGCGGTGGCCGCCTCCATGGCCTGCCTCTATGCGGCCGCCCAGGGCAGCTCCGTGGGGTCGGTGCTCGGCGGGACCGTGGGGATGATGGTCGGGAGCGCACTGCCGCTGGTGCTGCTGCCGGTGCTGCTGTGGATGGTGGCGTTCCTGTTCTTCTCCTCCGGTGCGGCGGCGCGGTACGCCTTCAACACCGCCGATGTGCACGCGGCTCTCCCGGCGGTGCTGACCGTGGTGCTGGTCTGGGTGCTCAACTTCGTGTCGCTGGGCGACGGGCTGCCGAACGGCCCGGTGCTGGTGAAGATCGCCGCGTTCCTCGGCGGGCCGCTGTCGGTCACGGCGGTCTCCTGCTGGGAGCTGCACTACCTGCGCACGCGCCACGGCGTCCGCATACGGGGCTGAGCGCGCGGGAGCCTGCGCCCCCGCGCGCCCGCGCTCACTCCCCCAGCCCGGCGAGGTCCCGCAGCCGGCGGGCCTGGGCCTGGCGCTCGGCGGCGCGCTGCGCCTCGTACGTGCGGCCCGCGGCGTCGCGCAGCAGGGCCTTGGTCTCGACGACGGCGTCACGGGGAGCGGCCAGGAGGGCCGCGACCAGGTCCGAGGCGGCGGCGTCGAGCTCGGCCGCCGGGACGACCAGGTTGGCGAGGCCCGTGCGCTCGGCCTCCTCGGCGTGGACGAAGCGGCCGGTGGCGCAGATCTCCAGGGTGCGGGCGTAGCCGACCAGCGACAGCAGCGGATGGGTGCCGGTGAGGTCGGGAACCAGGCCCAGGCTGGTCTCGCGCATCGCGAACTGCACGTCGTCCGCGCAGACCCGCAGGTCGCAGGCGAGGGCGAGCTGGAAGCCCGCGCCGATGGCGTGGCCCTGCACGGCGGCGACGGAGACGATGTCGTTCCGCCGCCACCAGGTGAATGCCTCCTGGTAGGTGGCGATCTCGGCGTCGAGTGCCTCGTCGGTACCGCGGGCGAGATCGATGAAGGACGGCTCGCCCTCGAAGCCCTCGGGGGTGAAGGCCTGCCGGTCGAGGCCCGCGGAGAAGGACTTGCCTTCCGCGCGCAGCAGCACGACCCGCACGCTGCCCGGCAGCAGCCGTCCGGCCTCGGCCAGCCCCCGCCACAGCGCGGGCGACTGAGCGTTGCGCTTGGCGGGGTTGGTGAGGGTGACGGTGGCCACCGCGTCATCCACGGTGAGCTGTATGCCGTCCTGGTCGAGCAGAGTCTTGGGGGCGGTCATCGGGGCCTCCGAATCGGCAGCAGTCGCGCAGGAGTTCGCGCTATGTTGACTGCACAGTAACCACCCGGTCGACTGCTCGACCGACCGGGTGGCACTGCCCACACCGACGGTGCCCTTGGGATGCGTGGCGTCAGGCCGAGGCGGCCTTCTTGCCGCGCGTCGCTCCGCCGCGACCGCGAAGGATCACGCCGGATTCGCTGAGCATCCGGTGGACGAAGCCGTAGGAGCGGCCGGTCTCTTCGGCCAGCGCCCTGATGCTCGCACCGGAGTCGTACTTCTTCTTCAGGTCTGCCGCGAGCTTTTCGCGCGCGGCGCCGGTTACCCGGCTGCCCTTCTTCAGAGTCTCGGCCACCCGTGCCTCCTCATGGGAGATGCGCCTCTTGACTCTCATGATCACCCCTTGGCGGCCTCCTGGCCACCCATTCGACAAGGTCCATGAGATGAGGTTTCCGCGATTTCGGGCGGTGCCGGGGCCTGGAGCAGGCGATTCCGAAGAGTCCCGCTCGTACGGCCGTACGGGTGGCGGGGTGAAGGGGCAGGTCAGGTGGGGCACCGGCACCCCATGGTGCGAACACCCCGGCGCACGGCACTGGGCGTGCGCCGGAGCGCTCGACGGCACCGCGGTACGAGCCGTACTCACTCAGATGATGGATCACCTGTCGGCCGAATGATCGGGACAGCACTGATCGAACGCCGAGCGGACGCCGATCAAGCGCCCGCCGGGGCGGCTGCCCGAGCCCCGGCCGGGCGGGGGCCGCGGGGTCAGGCGAGGGCGACGAGGTCGGCGTAGTCCGGGCCCCAGAGGTCCTCGACGCCGTCCGGGAGCAGGATGATCCGCTCCGGCTCCAGCGCGTCCACCGCGCCCTCGTCGTGCGTCACCAGGACCACGGCGCCCTTGTAGGTGCGCAGCGCGCCCAGGATCTCCTCGCGGCTGGCCGGGTCGAGGTTGTTGGTGGGCTCGTCCAGCAGGAGGACGTTGGCGGAGGAGACGACCAGGGTGGCCAGGGCCAGACGGGTCTTCTCGCCACCGGAGAGCACCCCGGCGGGCTTGTCGACGTCGTCGCCGGAGAAGAGGAACGAGCCCAGCGTCTTGCGGACCTCGACGAGGTCGAGGTCGGGGGCGGAGGAACGCATGTTCTCCAGGACCGTGCGGTCCGGGTCGAGCGTCTCGTGCTCCTGGGCGTAGTAGCCGAGCTTGAGGCCGTGGCCGGGGGTGACCTGGCCGGTGTCGGCCTTCTCGGCGCCGGCGAGCAGCCGCAGCAGCGTGGTCTTGCCCGCGCCGTTGAGGCCCAGGATGACCACGCGCGAGCCCTTGTCGATGGCCAGGTCGACGTCGGTGAAGATCTCCAGCGAGCCGTAGGACTTCGACAGGCCCTCGGCGGTGAGCGGGGTCTTGCCGCAGGGCGCGGGCTCCGGGAAGCGGAGCTTGGCGACCTTGTCGGAGGCGCGCACCGCCTCCAGGCCCGAGAGCAGCTTCTCGGCGCGCTTGGCCATGTTCTGCGCGGCCACGGTCTTGGTGGCCTTGGCGCGCATCTTGTCGGCCTGCGAGTTGAGGGCCGCGGCCTTCTTCTCGGCGTTCTGCCGCTCGCGCTTGCGGCGCTTCTCGTCGGCCTCGCGCTGCTGCTGGTAGAGCTTCCAGCCCATGTTGTAGACGTCGATCTGGGAGCGGTTGGCGTCCAGGTAGAAGACCTTGTTGACGACCGTCTCGACCAGGTCGACGTCGTGGGAGATCACGATGAAGCCGCCGCGGTAGGTCTTGAGGTAGTCCCGCAGCCAGGCGATCGAGTCGGCGTCGAGGTGGTTGGTCGGCTCGTCCAGGAGCAGGATGTCGGCGTCGGAGAAGAGGATCCGGGCCAGCTCCACGCGGCGGCGCTGACCACCGGAGAGGGTGTGCAGCGGCTGGGCGAGGATCCGGTCGGGCAGGCCGAGGCTGGCGGCGATGGTCGCGGCCTCGGCCTCGGCGGCGTAGCCGCCCTTGGTGAGGAACTCCGTCTCCAGGCGCTCGTACTTCTTCATCGCCTTCTCGCGCGTGGCCCCCTGGCCGTTGGCCATGCGCTCCTCGTTCTCCCGCATCTTGCGCAGGACGGAGTCGAGGCCGCGGGCGGAGAGGATCCGGTCGCGGGCCAGGACGTCGAGGTCGCCGGTGCGGGGGTCCTGCGGGAGGTAGCCGACCTCACCCGAGCGGGTGATGGTGCCACCGGCGGGCATGCCCTCGCCCGCGAGGCACTTGGTGAGGGTGGTCTTGCCCGCGCCGTTGCGGCCGACCAGACCGATGCGGTCACCGCGGGCGATGCGGAAGGAAGCGGACTCGATGAGGACGCGGGCGCCGGCGCGCAGCTCGATGCCGGAGGCGGTGATCACGGGAATTACTCCTGAGCGGGATGGACGGCGGTGGGGACGGGGGTGAACACACCCGCGCGCGGCTCACCCGCGCGGTCATGCGCGGGGGCGGGCGACGGATGGGGACCGGCGCCGTCTAATGCACGAGGAGGAATGCCATACGGACCAGTCTAACGGGGGCGCGCAAGCCGGTTTCCCGGTGCGCCCGTGGCGGTTCCGCGGCCCGTGGGGGTAGGCATGGGCGCGACGGCCGCGGGCACACGGCGGGCCGCGCATCGATACTCGGGGTGAGAGGCGGTGGGTGCATGCAGTTCGACGACGACGCGGACCTGGACACGTCCCAGGTGCAGGACTCCCGGGGCAGCCGGATCCCGGGCGGCGGCGTGACCATCGGCGGCGGGATCGTGGGGCTGATCGCCCTGGTGCTCGGGCTGTTCTTCGGCATCGGCCCGCAGGAGCTCGGCCTGACCTCCGGACCCGCGCCGTCGGCGAGCGCGAGCACCGGGGAGCAGGTCTCGCAGCACTGCCGCACCGGGCGCGACGCCAACACCAAGGAGGACTGCCGGATCGTCGCCGTGGTCAACAGCGCCCAGTCCTTCTGGACCCAGGAGTTCGCCCGCCGCTCGCGCACCTACACCCCGGCGTCGACCGTCTTCTTCACCGCGCGGACCAATACCGCCTGCGGGCCCGCGACCTCGGAGGTCGGCCCGTTCTACTGCCCCGGCGACCGCAAGGTCTATCTCGACCTGGGCTTCTTCAACGAGCTGCACAGCAAGTTCGGGGCCAGTGGCGGGCCCTTCGCCCAGGCGTACGTCGTCGCGCACGAGTACGGGCACCACATCCAGAACCTGATGGGCACGCTCGGCCGCGCCCAGGACCGGCAGACCGGCGCCGGGAGCAACTCCGTCAAGGTCGAGCTCCAGGCCGACTGCTACGCCGGGGTCTGGGCCAAGCACGCCACCTCGACGCCCGAGAAGTCCACCGGCCGCCCGCTGCTCACCCAGCTGACGAAGGCGGACATCGACGACGGCCTCTCCGCGGCGGCCGCGGTCGGCGACGACCGCATCCAGGAGAAGTTCCAGGGCCGGGTCACTCCGGAGAGCTGGACACACGGCTCGGCGGCGCAGCGTCAGCAGTGGTTCACGACGGGGTACAGCACGGGCGATGTGGGGCGCTGCGACACGTTCCGCTAGCCGCTCGCTAGCCGCTCGGCTGACCGGATCCGGTTGCGCACCGTTCCCGGGGCTCCGCCCCGGACCCCGACCGCGCCGGCGCGCGGTGTCCTCAAACGCCGGACGGGCTGATTTCAGCCCGTTCGGCGTTTGAGGACAAGCGGCGCGGCCACTTCGGGGGCCTGGGGTCTCCCCGGTTTCGGGAAGGGGCGGGGCTGGGGAACAAGACACCGGGCCGCACCCGAGCGGGGACCGGGGCAGAGCCCCGGTTATGCCCCGCCCATGTGGACCTGGAAAGCCGCCCTGCGCATCGCCTTCGCCAGTGCCGGGTCCGGGTGGGCCGCCGCCAGGGCGACGAGGACCTGGACCGTGCGGGGGTGCCCCACTGCCCGTACCTCCTCCAGCAGACCCGGCACCGTCCCCTGCACCGCCGAGTCCAGATGGCGGACCAGCAGCCGGCTCTCCCCGTGGTCGGCGACGGCCGCGGCCGTGTCCACCCACAGCCAGGTCGCCTCCTCGCGGGTGAGGACCTCCGCCGCCTGGTCGGGGTCCCGCCCCTCGTGCTCGGCGAGCCACAGCAGCGCGTACGGGCGCAGGCACGGTTCCTCGGCGGCCGCCCGCACGGCGGGCTCGGCGGGCGCGCCCACCGCGCGCAGGGCCTCGAAGGCCAGGCCCCGGACGAGGGCGTCGTCGCCGCGCGCGGCCTCGAGGAGCTCGCTGAGGGCGCTGCGCGTGGGCCGGGCGGCGAGCCAGGCGCGGTACTCGGCGCGGGCCGGGCCCGGGGTGAGGTCGGCGCAGCCGCGCAGCATGGCCTCGGCGGACAGCTCGATGTGTCCGGCCGGGCTCTGCGCGGCCACACAGATCTGTTCGAGCTTGACCCAGACCGCCCAGTTGCCGAGCGGGGTCAGGAGGGCTTCCCGGGTGTCGCCGACGGCGACGCCGGGCGTGCCGCCGTCCCGCATGACGAGCGCGCCGACGGCGGCGAGCCCCTCGAGCGCCCAGTCGAGCAGCCCGGCGAGCGGGTCGCCGCCGTCCATGGGCACGGGCGGGGCGGGTTCGGCGGCCGGCCGCGGCCCGTCGTAGGGGACCTCGCAGCGCTCGGCGCGGATCTCGGCCACGCGCTGCTGGAGGAGGTCGAGGAGCATCGCCACGGAGACGGGACCGGCCGAGAGGTGCATGACGGACAGCAGCTGCGGCGCGGCCTCGACGACCTCGGCGGCGATCGTCGCGTCCGTGCCCGCGGGCACCGGGTGGGCGAGGGACCACGCGTCGAAGAGGGCGACCCAGCCACGGAGCACGGCGCCGTCGTCGCGGTCCCACGCCTGGAGGCGCCAGCCGGGGCGCGCGGTGTCGCCGTGCAGCTCGATGAGCCCGGCGAGGCGGGCGCGGTCCCAGTCGGAGCGCACCTGGCGGGCCGTCAACCGCAGGGCGTCGGCGGCCCGCTCGGCCGTCGTCTCCGCGAGGCCCCCGGCCGTGGCCGGGCGCAGGGTCGTGCCGCGGCCGCGTTCGTCGGCGGCCCAGCGGGCCACGCGGACCGCGCCGGTGAGGCTGCCTCTCGCCTGCCGGGCGAGTTCCGCCGGTGCCGGAGTGCCCGCGGGCGGGCGGGGCGCGGGGCGGGAACCCCGGTTCGCCACGGCCCGGCGGGCAGCGGCGATCGGCTGTCGGGGGACCAGTCTGAGCCGGGAGTCGCGCGGAGTACGGGACGTCACAGGAGCAGTCTTGCCGTTGACGCTCCGAAAACCCAATCGGAATCAGCTGTCCGGTCCCGGACCAGCACCGGAAGGCGTTCGGAAAGGGCCGGTAACGGCCGGTGGAACCGCTCACATCAGGGGCGTGAGGAAGCGGCGGAGAGCCTCTTCGTAGGCCGCCGGATTGGCGTTCCACATGGCGGCGTGCGGGGCGTGCCGGACGGCGCGCAGATGTATCAGTTCCGGCCGCCGCGCGACGAGTTCGCGGGAGTGCGCCCAGGGCGCGAGGGTGTCGTCGGGGCCGTGCAGGAGCAGCACGGGCACGGTCAGCCGGGCGGGGTCGGTGGCGGTGAAGAGGGTGTCGGCGCCCAGCCCCGTCCGGCCCTCCGCGGCACGGACCGCAAGCGGAAGCAGCGCCGCCGGAGTGCGGCGACAAGCGGCGCAGGTGCGGACGAGGCCCTGCCAGTCGAGCACCGGCGAGTCCATGACGACGCCCGCGACGCGCGGCGACAGCGCCGAGTCGAGGGCCGCGAGGAGGCTCATGGTGGCGCCCGTGGACCAGCCGTGCAGGACGATCCGGCGGGCGCCGTAGCGGACGGCGTAGCGGATCGCGGCGTCGATATCGCGCCATTCCGCGGCGCCGAAGTGGCTGATGCCTTCCGGTGGGCGGGGGGCGCCGGGGTCGCCGCGGTAGCCGAGGGCCAGGACGGGCAGCCGCAGCCGGTGCAGGAACGGCAGGACGACCATGGGGTGCTCGCGGGTCGTGCCGAGCCCGTGCACCGCGATCACCCACGTGGCGCGGTCGCCCGGGACGAACCAGGCGGGCAGCGGGCCGAGCTCCCCGGGCACCTCGACATCGGCGTGGTCGAGGCCGAGGGCGTCGCGGGGGTTGCCGACGTGCACCTGCGGGGTGAGCCGGACGCGGACGCCGGGCTCCAGCACGCCGTGCGTCACGCGCTCCAGCCGGCGCACGACGCAGTCGGCGGGGTGCGGGGCGTCGGCGACGGGCCCGACGACGGCGTGCAGGCCGGGCGCGGTCAGCCCGTACGTACCGGGGCGCTGCGCCTCGACGCTGCGGGTCAGGGTGACGGTGTCGTTGCCGACGGCGTGGACGGTGAGCTCCGGCGCGTCCGGCAGCGGGCGGCCGGGCGGGGGCTTGAGCGCAGCGTCGGAGGCGTACCGTCCGGCCGCTATGGCGGCCGCTCCGGCACCGAGTACGGTCGTGGCGGCCAAGGCCGCCGCTCTCGCCGGGTGCACGTCTTCAGTGTGGGCGCGGGGTGAGGCTCTGGCCAGCGGGGGGGCACGCTCCCGGGTGCGGGTCCGTTGCCTCCCCCAGCTACCGCTGGGAGGTGCCCCCAGCGGCGGGAGCGGCCTGCGGCCGCGTCCTCAATCGCCGGACGGGCTGAATTCAGCCCGTCCGGCGTTTGAGGACAGCGCGCGGAGCGTGCTTCGGGGTCTGGGGCGGAGTCCCCCACGCGGCGGAGCCGCAGATCGGATGCAGCCGGGAAGGGGCGGGGCTGGGGAAACAAGCCCGCCGGGCCGCACCCGAGCACGGGGCCGTTACACGCGCGGCTGGCCGTACCCGCTGAGTTTTCGCGTCGCCTCGGCGAGCTGGTCGAGGCTCAGCAGGGCCGGAGCCCTGCCGGGCACCGACGCAGACGTCAGCCACACCCTGCACATCCACTCCAGCTGAGCGGTCCGGTCGTACGCCTGGTCCAGGCTCGCCCCGTACACGACCGTGCCGTGGTTCCGCAGGAGGCACCCCGTGCGCCCCTCCAGGGCCCGCAGCATGTTCCGGGCGAGTTCGTCCGTGCCGTACAGCGCGTAGTCGGCAACCCGTACCGGCCCGCCGAGCGCCCCCGCCATGTAGTGGACCAGCGGCAGCTCGTCGACCAGGCCCGCGACGGCCGTCGCGTGGACGGCGTGGGTGTGGACGACGGCCGCCGCGTCGGTGGAGCGGTAGACGGCCAGGTGCATGGGGAGCTCGCTGGTGGGGGTCAGCTCGCCGAGGACCTGCCGGCCGTCGAGGTCGACGCCGACCGCGTCCTTCGGGCCGAGCCGGTCGTACGGGACTCCGCTCGGAGTGACAAGAACGACATCGCCGACCCTCGCGGAGACGTTGCCGGAGGTGCCCACCACCAGCCCGTCCGCGGTGGTGCGACGGGCGGTGGACACGACCTCGGCCCAGGCCCGCCCGACATCCCCGCCCGTGCCGCCCTTGTCGTCGTGTGCTGTGTTCGATATCCGCATAGCCATCTGCCTCCGGTTGGCGTCACCACTCGGTCCGACCCAGTTCACCTTCCGTTCACCCAGGGTCTTTACGGTCACCGCTGTACTGACCATCGAGCTGATTGCCTGGGTGAATGGAACACATCACGCTTCTCATCGGGATCGTGATCGTCACGGCCTTGGTGTTCGACTTTACGAACGGCTTCCACGACACGGCCAACGCCATGGCCACCACCATCTCCACCGGGGCGCTCAAGCCCAAGGTGGCAGTGGCGATGTCGGCGGTTCTCAACCTCGTCGGCGCGTTCCTGTCCGTCGAGGTCGCCAAGACCATCTCCGGGGGCATCATCGACGAGAGTGCCGGGATCAGACCCGAAGTGATCTTCGCGGGGCTGATCGGCGCGATCGTCTGGAACCTGCTGACGTGGCTGGCCGGACTGCCCTCCAGCTCCTCGCACGCCCTCTTCGGCGGCCTGATCGGCGCGACCATCGTGTCCGTCGGTTTCAACGCGGTGAACGCGGACAAGGTCGTCATGAAGGTCCTCATCCCGGCGGTCGCCGCGCCCCTCGTGGCCGGCCTCGCCGCCATGGTCGCGACCCGGCTCACCTACCGGCTCGCCAAGGGCCGCGACGAGAAGGAGACCGCCAAGGGCTACCGCGCCGGGCAGATCGCCTCGGCCGCCCTGGTCTCCCTCGCCCACGGCACCAACGACGCCCAGAAGACGATGGGTGTCATCACCCTCGCGCTGGTCACCGGCGGTGTCGTCGCCCCGCACTCCGACCCGCCGCTGTGGGTCATCGTCTCCGCGGGCCTGGCCATCGCGCTCGGTACGTACCTGGGCGGCTGGCGCATCATCCGCACGCTCGGCAAGGGCCTCACCGACATCCAGCCGCCGCAGGGCTTCGCCGCCCAGACCGGCGCCGCGACCGTGATCCTCGCCTCCTCGCACATCGGCTTCGCCCTCTCCACCACCCAGGTCTGCTCCGGCTCGATCATGGGTTCCGGCCTCGGCCGCAAGGGCGGCGTCGTCCGCTGGTCGACCGCGGGCCGGATGGCCATCGCCTGGTGCCTGACGCTGCCGGCCGCGGGCCTCGTCGCCGGTGGCGCCGCGTTCCTCGCCGACCAGGGCGACTGGGGCGTCACCACGGTCGCCGTCCTCGGCCTGCTGGTGTCCGGCGCGATCTACGCCGCCTCCCGCCGCAAGCCCGTCACCCACGACAGCCTCGACGAGGTCCCGGACGCCGAGCCGGCGGGCGTGGTCACCGCCGCGCTCCAGGCCGTCGCCCCGCCGCCGGCCGGCCCCGTGGCCGCCGCCCCGGTGGTCGCCGTCACCCCCGAAGCCGGGCGCACCCCCGCCGCCGCGGCGAGCTAAGGAATCCACACCATGCAGATCGACTGGGCAGCTCTTGGGCAGGTCTTCGGCGTCAGCCTCGTGGTGACCGTCGGATTGGTCGGCGTCTTCACGCTGGGGATCGTCGGCACGTCCTCCGCTTCCGCGGCGGGGACACAGCCGGGTTCGCTCGCCCGCACGGGCGCGTACGCCTGCTTCGCGCTGTGCGCGGCCGCGGTGGGGTACGGCATCTACTTGATCGTCGCCTAGGCGACGGCACCCACCGGGGCTTCGCCCCGGACCCCTTTGTCCTCAAACGCCGGACGGGCTGGTTTCTCCAGCCCGTCCGGCGTTTTGGGTGCGGTCCCAAGGAACGAAGGCCAGCTCAGGACGGAAGTTGACGCCCGTTCACACCCCATGGTGGACTTCCGGGGCCAAACGGCGACAGCAGAGGAAGCCGGTGTGAGTCCGGCGCGGTCCCGCCACTGTCACCGGGGAGCGTCTCCCCCACCGGAGAGCCACGGCCCGCGTACGCGGGCGGGAAGGCCGGGGCGACGTCGATCCGGGAGCCAGGAGACTCTGGTCGCCGGTCACGTCGAACCAGGGCGCGGACCCTGAGTGAGGACACATCGCCATGCCCGGCTGCCGCCGACCACCCCGAACCCTCGTCCTCAGGTACCGCACGACGGCGGTCTGAGCCGATGCGCGCCGATCACCTCGGTTTCGCGTGCGGTGCCGCCCTCGGCTTCCTCGGCGACCTCGCTCTCGGTGACCCCCGCCGCGGCCATCCCGTGGCCGCCTTCGGCCGTGCCGCGCAGGCGGTGGAGCAGCGGCTGTGGCGCGACCACCGCGGCTACGGCGCCCTGCACACGCTGCTGTGCGCGGGCGGCACCGCGGCCGCCGCCGGAGCGCTGGCCCGTACCGTACGCCGCTCCCGCACCGCCGGCGTCGCCCTGACCGCCGCCACCACCTGGGCCGTGCTGGGCGGCACCTCGCTGGGCCGCGAGGCGCGGGCCATCGGGGGCGCGCTCGCCGCCGGTGACCTGGAGGTCGCCCGGGAGCGGCTGCCGCATCTGTGCGGGCGCGACCCGCAGGCGCTGGACGGCGCGCAGATGGCGCGCGCGGTCGTGGAGTCCGTCGCGGAGAACACCTCCGACGCCGTCGTGGGCGCCCTCGTCTGGGGTGCGCTGGGCGGAGTGCCGGGGCTGGCCGGGTTCCGTGCCGTCAACACCCTGGACGCGATGGTCGGCCACAAGTCGCCGCGCTACCGGCGCTTCGGCTGGGCCTCGGCCCGGCTCGACGACGTCGTCGGCTGGCCCGGCGCGCGGCTGACCGCCGCCCTCACCGTCCTCGCCGGTCCCGACCCGCGGGGCGCCTGGCGGGTGGCCCGGCGCGACGCGTCCCGGCACCCGAGCCCCAACGCGGGCCCGGTGGAGGCCGCGTTCGCCGGGGCGCTCGGCGTGCGCCTCGGCGGCACGCTCGCGTACAAGGGCCGCGTCGAACACCGCCCCGTCCTGGGCGCGGAGAACCGCCCCGTGGAGACCGCCGACATCGAGCGCGCCGTGCGGCTCTCCCGGCGGGTGTCGCTGCTGGCGCTGGGCGTCGCGATCGGGGTGCGGGCCGCCGTCTCCCGGGGCCGTGCGGCGGGCAGCCTTTCCCCAGATCGCCTTACGAGGAGGAACCGGTGACAGCGGAGATGAGCGGGCCCCCGGGCCCGCTGGGCGGGGGCCTGCTCGTGGCCGGGACGACCTCGGACGCGGGCAAGAGCGTGGTGACCGCCGGGATCTGCCGGTGGCTGGTCCGCAAGGGCGTCAAGGTCGCGCCGTTCAAGGCGCAGAACATGTCGCTCAACTCCTTCGTGACCCGCGAGGGCGCGGAGATAGGCCGCGCCCAGGCCATGCAGGCGGCCGCCGCCCGGGTCGAGCCGTCGGCCCTGATGAACCCCGTGCTGCTCAAGCCCGGCAGCGACCGCAGCAGTCAGGTGGTGCTGATGGGCAAGCCGGTGGGCGAGCTGAGTGCTCGTGGCTACCACTCGGGGCGCCAGGAGCAGTTGCTGGGGACGGTCACCGACTGCCTGGCCGAGCTGCGCCGCACCCACGACGCGGTGATCTGCGAGGGCGCCGGCAGCCCCGCCGAGATCAATCTGCGGCGCACCGACATCGTCAACATGGGCATAGCCCGGGCCGCGCGGCTGCCGGTCGTCGTGGTCGGTGACATCGACCGGGGCGGGGTGTTCGCGTCGTTCTTCGGTACGACGGCGCTGCTGTCCCGCGAGGACCAGGCCCACATAGCGGGCTATCTGGTCAACAAGTTCCGGGGCGACGTGACGCTGCTGGAGCCCGGTCTGAAGATGCTGCGGGACCTGACCGGGCGGCCCACCGTCGGCGTGCTGCCGTTCGCCCACGGCCTCGGCATCGACGAGGAGGACGGCCTGCGGGTGTCGATGCGCGGGGCGGTGCGGGAGTCGGTGGTGGCCCCGCCGCACGGCGCGGACGTGCTGCGCGTCGCGGTGTGCGCGGTGCCGCTGATGTCGAACTTCACCGACGTCGACGCGCTCGCCGCCGAACCGGGCGTCGTCGTGCGCTTCGTGGACCGCCCGGAGGAGCTGATCGACGCCGACCTGGTCGTCGTGCCTGGCACCCGCGGCACCGTACGGGCGCTCGCCTGGCTGCGCGAGCGCGGGCTGGCGGACGCGATCGCGCGGCGCGCGGCGGAGGGCCGGCCGGTGCTCGGCGTCTGCGGCGGCTTCCAGGTGCTGGGCGAGCGCATCGAGGACGAGGTCGAGTCGAAGGCGGGCACGGTCGAGGGTCTCGGCCTGCTGCCCGTACGGGTGCGGTTCGCCCGGGAGAAGACGCTGGCCCGGCCGGTCGGCGAGGCCCTGGGCGAGCGGGTGGAGGGCTACGAGATCCACCACGGCGTCGCCGAAGTGCTGGGCGGCGACGAGTCGTTCCTGGACGGCTGCCGGTCGGGCGCGGTGTGGGGCACGCACTGGCACGGCTCGCTGGAGAGCGACGGCTTCCGGCGGGCGTTCCTGCGGCGCGTCGCGGAGGCGGCGGGGCGCGCGTTCGTCCCGGCGCCGGACACGTCGTTCGCGGCGCTGCGCGAGGAGCAGCTGGATCGCCTGGGCGACCTCATCGAGGAGCACGCGGACACGGACGCGCTGCTGCGGCTGATCGAGGACGGGGTACCGGCCGGCGTGCCCTTCATCCCGCCGGGCGCCCCGTGAACGCGCCTGCCCGCGCGGACCAGTCAGAGCAATTCCCTCGAAGGGGGTACCCGTTGATGGCCTCGGCCACCTACCCGTTCACCGCGGTCGTCGGGATGGACGACATGCGCCTGGGCCTGCTGCTCAACGCGATTTCCCCGTCGATCGGCGGAGTGCTCGTGCGGGGCGAGAAAGGAACCGCGAAGACGACGACGGTCCGCGCGCTCTCCGCGCTGCTGCCCGAGGTCCACACCGTCACCGGCTGCCGGTTCTCCTGCGACCCCGCGGCCCCGGACCCCGCCTGCCCGGACGGCCCGCACGAGGACGGCGCCGCGCACGCCCCGCGCCCCGCGCGCATGGTCGAGCTGCCGGTCGGTGCCTCCGAGGACCGGCTCGTCGGCGCGCTCGACATCGAGCGCGCGCTGGGCGAGGGCGTCAAGGCCTTCGAACCGGGCCTGCTGGCCGCCGCGCACCGCGGTGTGCTCTACGTCGACGAGGTCAACCTGCTGGGCGACCATCTCGTCGACTCCCTCCTGGACGCGGCCGCGACGGGCTCCTCGTCCGTCGAGCGCGAAGGCGTCTCCGTCCGGCACGCCTCCCGTTTCCTCCTCGTCGGCACCATGAACCCCGAAGAGGGCGAGCTGCGGCCTCAGTTGCTCGACCGGTTCGGGCTGACCGTCGAGGTCGCGGCCTCGCGGGAGACCGAGGAGCGGGTCGAGGTCGTGCGGCGCCGGCTCGCGTACGACGAGGATCCGGCCGCCTTCGCCGCCAAGTGGGCCGCCGAGGAGGAGACGCTGCGCGAGCGGATCACCGCCGCGCGGGCGCTGCTGCCGGACGTCCGGCTGGGCGACGGCGCGCTGCGCCGGATCGCCGCGGTGTGCGCCGGTTTCGAGGTGGACGGCATGCGCGCGGACATCGTGACCGCGCGGACGGCCACCGCGCTGGCCGCCTGGGCGGGGCGTACGGACGTGACCGCCGAGGACGTGCGGCAGGCGGCCCTGCTGTCGCTGCCGCACCGGCGGCGGCGGGCCCCCTTCGACGCGCCCGGCCTGGACGAGGACAAACTCGACGAGATCCTGCGGCAGTTCGAGGACGACGAGCCGGAGCCCGAGCCCGACCCGGAGCCGGAGGGTCCGCAGGACGGCCCCGGGGACGGCGGACCGGGTGACGACGGCCCCGGTGGCGGCGAGCCGCCGCAGGGCGCGGACGGGCCCGGCACCCCGGACGTCCCCGCGCAGCGCGAGTCACAGGAGAACGCCCCGGCCCAGCAGGAGGGTTCGGCGCCCGAGGCACAAGGCGGGCAGGGCGGTCAGGAGCGCCCGTCCGAGGGCGGGGACGCCCCGGCGGCCGCCGCCGCCGACCCGTTCCGTACGCGGAAGCTCGACGTCCCGGGCCTCGGCGAGGGCGCGGACGGGCGGCGCTCGCGGGCCCGTACCGCGCACGGCCGCACGACGGGGGCGCGGCGCCCCCGGGGCGCGCTGTCGAAGCTGCACCTGGCGGCGACCGTGCGGGCGGCGGCGCCGCACCAGCGGGCGCGCGGGCGCAGCGGGCCGGGTCTGGTCGTGCGCCGTGACGATCTGCGGGAGGCGGTGCGCGAGGGGCGCGAGGGCAATCTCGTGCTGTTCGTCGTGGACGCGTCCGGTTCGATGGCGGCGCGCAAGCGGATGGGGGCGGTCAAGGGCGCGGTGCTGTCGCTGCTGCTCGACGCGTACCAGCGCCGCGACAAGATCGGGATGATCACCTTCCGGGGTGCGGGCGCGGAGGTGGCGCTGCCGCCGACGTCGTCGGTGGACGTGGGCGCGGCGCGGCTGGAGCGGCTGCCGACCGGTGGCCGTACGCCGCTGGCGGCGGGTCTGCTCCAGGCGCACGAGGTGCTGCGGGTGGAGCGGTTGCGCGACCCGTCGCGGCGGCCGCTGCTGGTCGTGGTGACCGACGGGCGGGCGACCGGCGGCCCTGAGCCGCTCGCGCGGGCGGCGCGTGCCGCGCGGCTGCTGGCGGGCGAGGGCACGGCGTCGGTGGTCGTGGACTGCGAGGCGGGTCCGGTGCGGCTCGGGCTGGCGGGCGAGCTGGGCCGCGAGCTGCGCGGCCCGGTGGTCACGCTCGACGAACTGCGTGCGGACAGCGTCTCCGCGCTCGTACGTACCGTAAGGAACACAAGCTCCAGGAGGGCCGCATAAATGCCGCAGGGACAGCCGACCGTCGTTCCGGACGACGGTCTCACCACACGTCAGCGCCGTAACCGGCCGCTGGTCTTCGTCCACACGGGCATCGGCAAGGGCAAGTCGACGGCCGCCTTCGGGCTGGCGCTGCGCGCGTGGAACCAGGGGTGGCCGGTCGGTGTTTTCCAGTTCGTGAAGTCCGCGAAGTGGAAGGTCGGCGAGGAGCGGGCGCTGAAGGTGCTCGGCGACTCGGGCGAGGGCGGCACGGTCGCCTGGCACAAGATGGGCGAGGGCTGGTCCTGGGTGCAGCGCGACATCTCCTCCAGCGAGGAGGCGGCGCGCGAGGGCTGGGAGCAGGTGAAGCGGGACCTGGCGGCGGAGTCGTACAAGCTGTACGTGCTGGACGAGTTCGCGTATCCGATGCACTGGGGCTGGATCGACACGGACGAGGTGGTCTCGGTGCTGCGGGACCGCCCCGGCACCCAGCACGTGGTGATCACCGGTCGCAACGCCCCGCAGAAGCTGATCGACTTCGCCGATCTGGTGACGGACATGTCCAAGGTCAAGCACCCGATGGACGCCGGCCAGAAGGGCCAGCGGGGCATCGAGTGGTGAACGTCCCCCGTCTCGTCATCGCCGCTCCGGCCTCCGGCAGCGGCAAGACGACCATCGCGACCGGTCTGATGCGGGCCTTCACGGACGCCGGGCTCGCGGTCTCGCCGCACAAGGTCGGTCCCGACTACATCGACCCGGGCTACCACGCGCTGGCGACCGGCCGCCCGGGCCGCAATCTGGACGCCTATATGTGCGGGCCCGAGCGGATCGCCCCGCTGTTCCTGCACGGTGCGGCGGGCTGCGATCTCGCCCTGGTCGAGGGCGTGATGGGCCTCTACGACGGGGCGAGCGGGCAGGGCGAGCTGGCGTCGACGGCGCATGTGGCGAAGCTGCTGAAGGCACCGGTCGTGCTGGTCGTGGACGCGTCGTCGCAGTCGCGGTCGGTGGCGGCGCTGGTGCACGGCTTCGCGTCGTGGGACCCGGAGGTGCGGGTCGCGGGCGTGATCCTGAACAAGGTCGGCTCGGACCGCCACGAGCACCTGCTGCGCGAGGCGCTGGAGGAGTCGGGGGTGCCGGTGCTCGGCGCCGTGCGGCGCGTGCGGACGGTCGACACGCCCAGTCGGCACCTGGGTCTGGTGCCGGTCGCGGAACGCCGCCCCGAAGCGGTGGCGGCTGTCGCCGCCCAGGCCGACCAGGTGCGCGCCGGATGCGACTTGCGGGGGCTGCTGGCCCTGGCCCACAGCGCGCCGCCGCTGGCGGACTCCGCGTGGTCGCCGGAGTCTTTCCCCAGCCCCGCCCCTTCCCGAAACCGGGGCTCCGCCCCGGACCCCGCCCGGGTACGGGCCGGTGGCCCGGCCACGCCCCCGGAGTGGGGGTCCGGGGGCTTGCCCCCCACGCGGCGGAGCCGCGAATCGGTACAGCCGGGAAGGGGCGGGGCTGGGGAACAAACCCCCGCCGCCCGGCCCGTCGTCGCCCTCGCCGGCGGTCCCGCGTTCACCTTCTCGTACGCCGAGCACACGGAACTGCTCACCGCCGCAGGCGCGGAGGTCGTCACGTTCGACCCCCTTCGGGACGAAGAACTGCCGCCCGACACAGCCGCCCTCGTCATCGGCGGCGGCTTCCCCGAAATGCACGCCGCCGAGCTCTCCGCCAACGACCCCCTGCGCAAAGCCGTCGCCGCCCTGGCGGAAACCGGCGCGCCCATCGCCGCCGAGTGCGCGGGCCTGCTCTATCTCTCCCGTTCCCTGGACGGCAAGCCGATGTGCGGCGTGCTGCCCGCGGACGCGCGGATGTCGGAGCGGCTCACCCTCGGCTACCGGGAAGCCGTCGCCATCGCGGACAACCCG
This sequence comes from Streptoverticillium olivoreticuli subsp. olivoreticuli, assembly GCF_003391135.1. Classification (GTDB taxonomy): domain Bacteria; phylum Actinomycetota; class Actinomycetes; order Streptomycetales; family Streptomycetaceae; genus Streptomyces; species Streptomyces blastmyceticus. The sequence goes on from NZ_CP031455.1 coordinate 3,005,857, forward strand.
CTGGCCGCGGCCGGCACCCGTGTGCGCGGTCACGAATTCCACCGCACGGTCGTCGAGCCGGGCACCGGCGCCACTCCGGCGTGGGGGATGACGCACCCGGAGCGCCGCACCGAGGGCTTCGTGCAAGGGGGCGTCCACGCCTCGTACCTGCACACGCACTGGGCGGGCTCCCCCGGCACCGCGCACCGCTTCGTGGCGGGCCTGTCCCGGCGGTGACGTCAGCTCGTGAGGCCCACCATGAGCCAGACGAACGCCACTCCGGCCACCGTGCAGGCCAGGGTGGAGCGGGCGGGGTGCCGGTGGTGGGCCTCGGGGAGGATGTCGGAGGTCGCCAGATAGAGCAGCACCCCGCCGAAGAATCCGAGGTAGATGCCGAGGAAGTGCTCCGGAAGGGTGAACAGCAGGGTCGAGGCGGCCCCGGCGACGGGCGCGAGCGCGTCGGCACCGAGCATCAGGAGGGCGCGGTGGCGCTCGTTCCCGTACAGGTCGGTGATCGTGTACGTGTTGAAGCCGTCGGCGAAGTCGTGGGCGATGACGGCGAGCGCGACGGCGGCGGCCATGCCGCTGTCGACCTGGAAGGCGGCGCCGATCGCGACGCCGTCCATGGCACTGTGCCCGACCAGCGCGGCCGCGGCGGTGAGCCCCACCTGGGGGACGCGTTCCCGGCCGGTGATGCCGTGGTCGGCCCGGCGGACGGCGAGGAGCCGTTCGACGAGGTGGGCGGTGAGGAAGCCGAGAACGAAGCAGAGCAGGGCGGCCGGGACCCCGAAGACCTTGCGCCGGGCGGCCTCCAGCGCCTCCGGGAGCAGGTCGAGGCCGACGACGCCCAGCATGAGCCCGCCGGCGAGCCCCAGGATGAGGTGGCGGCGGTCGGTGACCCGCTGGGCGGTCCAGCCGCCGAGCAGCGTCATCAGGAACGCGCCCAGGGCGACGACGACCGGCACGGGTCCACCCTTCTCACGGCTGCACTGCTTCCTGCTTACTGGTACGCGGGCGTCGGCGCCCGCCGGGGCGTGGGGGCGGACGAGGTACTGACGCTGATCGGGGAGGCGCTCGCCGAAGCGGGCGGCGGGGCGCTCGCGGCGCTCGCCACCGCCGGGGCCAAGGCCCGCGAGCCCGGTCTGGTCGAGGCCGCCGCCCGGCTCGGCGTGCCGCTCCTGTCGTACGGCGCGGAGGCCCTCGCCGCCGTCACGGTCCCGAACCCCTCCCCCGCCGCGCTCGCCGCCGTGGGCGCGCCCGGTGTCGCCGAGGCCGCGGCGCTGCTGGCCGCCGGCCCGTACGGGGTGCTGGTGGTCGACAAGCGGAAGTCGGCGCGGGCGACCTGCGCCGTCGCGCGCGGACCCGGGTGAGGGCGGCGGGCGGGCCGTCAGTACGGTTTCCGGGTCGGGCCCTCGCACCGGCCCCGTCAGCGTCAAGGAGAAGAGAAGGTGGCCCGCGGCCATGCATACACCCAGTGAACCCGACCTGCGGCACCACGGCGACGCCGAAGTGCGCGGCGGTGGGGCGGAGTTGACCGACCTCGCGGTCAACGTGCGCTCGGGTACGCCTCCGGAGTGGCTGCGGGAGCACATCGCCGGGTCGCTCGACGGGCTCGCCGCCTATCCGGACGGGCGGGCCGCGCGGCGGGCGGTGGCCGCGCGGCACGGGCTGCCGGAGGAGCGGGTGCTGCTGACGGCGGGCGCGGCGGAGGCGTTCGTGCTGCTGGCGCGGGCCCTCCCGGTGCGGCGGCCGGTGGTCGTGCACCCGCAGTTCACCGAGCCGGAGGCGGCGCTGCGGGCCGCCGGGCACACGGTGGAGCGCGTGCTCCTCGACGCGGAGGACGGCTTCCGGCTGGACCCGCGCGCCGTGCCCGGTGACGCGGACCTGGTGGTCGTCGGCAACCCCACCAACCCGACGTCGGTCCTGCACCCCGCGCAGGCGCTGGCCCAGCTCGCCCGGCCGGGGCGGACGCTCGTCGTGGACGAGGCGTTCATGGACGCGGTGCCGGGCGAGCGCGAGTCCCTGGCGTCCCGTACGGACCTGCCGGGCCTGGTGGTGCTGCGCAGCCTCACGAAGACCTGGGGTCTCGCGGGGCTGCGCATCGGCTACGTCCTCGCCTCGCCCGGTGCGATCGCGAAGCTGGAACGGGCCCAGCCGCTGTGGCCCGTCTCCTCCCCCGCCCTCGCGGCGGCGGAGGTGTGCAGCGCTCCCCCGGCCCTCGCCGAGGCCGCCCACGCGGCACACCATTTGGCGTCGGACCGTGCCCATCTGGTCGCGGCCCTCGCGGAGTTCGAGGGGGTGCGCGTGCACGGCCCGGCGGCGGGCCCCTTCGTCCTGATACACCTGCCGGAAGCGGTGACGGTCCGCTCCCGCCTGCGCGGCCTGGGCTTCGCGGTCCGCCGGGGCGACACGTTCCCCGGCCTGGGCCCGGACTACCTCCGCCTGGCGGTCCGCGACCGCGCGACGACGGACCGCTTCGTGGACGCGCTGCGATCGGTACTCACGGAGGGCTGAAATTCCAGCCCAGTTACGGGAAGGGGCGGGGTGGGGAAACTAGCGCCGGGCAGCCGCACGACGACGGGCCACAACCACCGCTCCCCCACCCGCCACGACAAGCGCCGCGGCCGCCCCCGCCACATACGGCGTGGCCGAGCTGCCTCCCGTCTCGGCCAGATTCTCCGCGTGCTTCGCGGCAACCGGCTCCGCGGACGCACGGGCCGCCGTCTGCGGCTTGACATCACCACCGCCCCCACCCGACGTGCCGGAAGCCTCCCCGGCCGCAGGGGCCTCGCATGTCGCCTCCGCCAGGGTCACCTCGCCCGAGACCTCCGCGACGTTCAGCTTCAGCGGATTGACGGCGACGCGCAACGCGAGCGCGCTGGCGGCGGCCGTCCGCGAGGTGGTCGCCGTCCGGGACAGATCCAGCCGCACCTCGCCGACGCCGGGCACCTCGACCTTCGTCGTGCCGCCCGTGGTGAGCGTGACCTTCCTGCCGAGCACCGAGACGCTGCCCAGGAGGTTCGAGGTGGCGGTGGGCTTCCGGCCGGCCTCGCACACGGCCGTCGACGTGACCTGCTGGACCTCGATGAGCGAGAGGAACGGCAGTCCGGGGACGTGCACCCGGGCGTGGACGAGGTTGGCGTAGCCCTCCGCCTTGTTCCGGTCGGTGGTGGCGCGGGCGGTGGCGGCGTCGGCGCGCAGGACGTCGACGGGCTTGCCCTGTTCGACGCCGTCGAGCGTGACGGTCAGGGCGGTCCTGTCGGCGTCGGCCGGTGCGCGCACCTCGTTCAGGGAGGCGTTGAGCGGGACGTGGACGGTCTTGTTGAGCAGGGCGACGTCGAGTCCGGTGCGGAGGACGGCCGCGCCGGACTTCCCTCGGTCGCCGGAGCCGCCTCCAGTGGCATACGCGGGCCCGGCGACGGCGGTCGCGGTCGCGGCGGCCGCCGCCGCGAGCGCGGCGAGACGGCGTACGGGCATGCCGAAGGAAGGGCTGGTGGTGCTGTACACGTGTGTGGAACCCCCACAAGAGGCTTGGTGCCGTCGGCGCGGTCGATGGGGGACAGCGCCGCGCCGACGGCGGGACCCCGCCATATTTGACCCCTGGAGAGTGAACGGGCAGTCTCCTGAGGCCAGTTCACCCCAACGAGTAAGTTTCGCAGCCGCATTCGATTCGTCCGGCGCGTGAGTCGACCCTCGTCACCCGCGTTACCCCTGTTCGGCGGAGGCGGTGATCGCTAAGGTGCCGCCGTATGTCAACCGAGCGGATATCCCCGAAGCCCGTCGCAGCTCAGGGCGGCCCCACCGCCGACCGGACGGCCCGGCTGGCCGTCACCGTCTTCCCGCTGCTGGTGCTCGCGGCGGGCGGCGTGGGGCTCTCGGCCCCCGCGCACTTCACCGGCTGGGCCCCGGCGGTGCCCTATCTGCTGGGCGTGGTGATGTTCACCATGGGCCTCACCCTGACGCCCCCGGACTTCCGTACCGTCGTCAAGCGGCCCTGGGCGGTGGGGCTGGGTCTGGCCGCCCACTATGTGATCATGCCGGGGCTGGGCTGGCTGATCGCCACCGTGCTCGACCTGCCGCCGCAACTGGCCGCCGGGGTCATCCTGGTGGGCTGCGCGCCCAGCGGTACGGCCTCCAATGTGGTCACCTACCTGGCGCGGGGCGACGTCGCGCTGTCCGTCTCGGTCGCGACGGTGTCCACGCTGGTCGCCCCGCTGGTGACACCCCCGCTGACGCTGCTGCTCGCCGACCGCTTCCTGGACGTGGACGCGGGGGCGATGGTCGGTGACATCCTCAGGACGGTGCTCGTCCCGGTCCTCGGCGGGGCGCTCGTCCGCGCCGTCGCCGGGCGGTACGTCGACCGGGCGCTGCGCGCCCTGCCGTGGGTCTCGGCACTGACGATCTCCGTCATCGTGCTCGTCGTGGTGTCCGGCAGCGCGGCCCGCATCAAGGACGCCGCCGGCCTGGTCCTCCTGGCGGTCGTCCTGCACAACGCCCTCGGCCTGGCGCTCGGTTACGCCTCCGGCCGGCTGGCCCGGCTGGGCCCGCCCGCGAGCCGGGCCATGGCCTTCGAGGTCGGCATGCAGAACTCCGGCCTCGCGGCGTCCCTGGCCACCGCGCACTTCAGCCCGGCGGCGGCCCTGCCCGCCGCGGTCTTCTCGGTCTGGCACAACGTCTCGGGCGCGGCGGTCGCGGCGTGGATGTCCCGCTCGCGGCGCGCTTGACGGCGGCGGTCACGTGGTCGTCCCTGGAGATGCGGTTCATACGACCAGGGTCCCGGGGGCGGGCGCCCGGCGCGTCGGCCCCAGCGGCGGATCCTCTCCGCCGCAGGGCTGATCCTTTTCTCGTCCTCGAGGCAGAACGAGGCGCGCGGACCTCGCCCTTGAGGAGGACGGGCGGTACGGCTCCGCCCCGAGCCCGCGGGGCGCCCCGGCCACAGGCGGCGACGGACCCGCACCCGGCGAAGCCACCGCAAGCCGTGGACGGATCGATCACCCCCACCCATAGTGGACAACCATGAAGAGCCTCGCACCTGATCACTTCAGTCCCGAGACCGTCTACCTCAACACCGCCTCCTGGGGCCTGATCCCCACGGGCGCGGTCGCGGTCATGACCGCGTCCGTCGCCGCCGCGTCCGTGGGGCGCCCGCAGGAGGAGGTGTTCTCGGCGGCGGTGGAGGCGGCGCGCGCGGCGTACGGGCGGTTGCTCGGCGTGCCCGCCGGGCGGGTGGCCACGGGGAGTTCGGTGGCGGCCTACTGCGGGCTGATCGCCCAGTCCCTGCCGTCCGGGTCCGAAGTCCTCGTCGCCGACGGCGATTTCAGCTCGCTCGTCAACCCCTTCCATGTGCGCCACGACCTGCGGGTGCGCACCGTCCCCCTGGAGAAGGTCGCCGACGAGGTGCGGCCGGGCACGGCCCTGGTCGCGGTGAGCGCCGTCCAGTCGGCGGACGGCCGGATCGCCGCGCTCGACGAGATCGGCGCCGCCGCCCGCGCCCACGGCGCCCGTACGCTGATCGACGTCAGCCAGGCCGTCGGCTGGCTGCCCGTCGACGCGACCGCCCATGACTACACGGTCTGCGTGGGGTACAAGTGGCTGATGTGCCCCCGTGGCACCGCCTTCCTGACCGTGCCCGAGGATCTCGGCGGTCTCACACCGGTGTTCGCGGGCTGGACCTCGGGCGAGGAACCGTGGGAGAGCTGTTACGGGCGGGTCGAGCCGCTCGCCGCGTCCGCGCGCCGCTTCGATGTGAACGTGCCCGTCTTCTCCTACGTGGCCGCCCGCGAGAGCCTCGGCCTGGTGGAGGCGCTCGGCGTCGAGCGCATCGGCGCGTACGACGTGGCGCTCGCCGACCGGTTCCGCGCGGGGGTCGCCGGGCTCGGTCACGTACCGGTGGAGGCGGCGGGATCCGCGATCGTGGCGGTCCCGGGCCTCGGGGACGCGGCGGCGCGGCTCGCGGCGGCGGGCGTGCACGTGAGCGCGCGTGCGGGCAATCTCCGGGCGGCGTTCCACCTCTACAACACGGTCGCGGACGTGGACCGGTTGCTGGAAGCCCTGTAGCCCGGTCCCGCGCGGCCGGGCGGGCGGGATTCCCCGGCCCGCCCGGCCGCGCGGCTGCTCACACCACCGGCGTGAAATCCCTCGCGCCCACGAACTCCGGCCTGCGCACCGGTGCGGCGAACGGTTCCACCGCCGCGTTCTCCACGCTGTTGAAGACGATGAAGACGTTGCTGCGCGGGAAGGGCGTGATGTTGTCACCGGAACCGTGCATGCAGTTGCAGTCGAACCATGTCGCCGACCCGGCCGGCCCGGTGAACAGCTTGATGCCGTGCCGCTCCGCGAGGCCGGTCAGGGCCTCGTCGGACGGTGTGCCCGCGTCCTGCGTGCGCAGCGACCGCTTGTAGTTGTCGCGCGGGGTCGCACCGGCGCAGCCGAGGAACGTCCGGTGCGAGCCGGGCATGATCATCAGACCGCCGTTGGTGTCGTGGTTCTCGGTGAGGGCGATGGAGACCGACACGGTCCGCATGCGCGGGAGCCCGTCCTCGGCGTGCCAGGTCTCGAAGTCGGAGTGCCAGTAGAACCCCGAGGCACCGAAGCCGGGCTTGACGTTGATCCTGGACTGGTGGACGTAGACGTCCGAGCCGAGGATCTGCCGGGCCCGGCCCACCACCCGGGGGTCGCGCACGAGCGCGGCGAAGACCTCGCTGATGCGGTGGACCTCGAAGACCGACCGTACGTCCCGCGACTTCGGCTCGACGACGGAGCGCTCGTCGGCGCGTACGGCCGGGTCGGCGATCAGCCGGTCGAGTTCGGCGCGGTAGTGGGCCACCTCGTACGGGCCGAGGAGTTGATCCACCGTCAGGAAACCGTCGCGGTCGTAGCCCTCCAGCTCGGCCGCGCCGATCGGGCCCGGGGTGCCGGGGGCGGACCAGGTGACGGGGTCCTGGCGGGGGACGGACACCTCTCGGGCGCCGCGGGTGGGGTAGAGGTCTGTGGCCGTGGCGGTCATCGGTCAGCCCTCCTCGGTGAGCAGGGGGTAGACGCCGTTCTCGTCGTGGTCCTCCCGTCCGGTGACCGGCGGGTTGAAGACGCAGACGCAGCGGAAGTCGGTCTTCGGCCGCATGGTGTGCTTCTCGTGGCCGTCCAGAAGGTACATCGTGCCGGGCGTGATCCGGTGCTTCTCGCCGGTCTCGTCATTGGTGAGTTCGGCCTCGCCCTCCACGCACAGGACGGCCTCGATGTGGTTGGCGTACCACATGGAGGTCTCGGTCCCGGCGTAGAGCGTGGTCTCGTGCAGGGAGAAGCCGACGCGTTCCTCGGCGAGGACGATGCGCTTGCTCTCCCAGGTGCCGGACCTGGCCCTGACGTGCCGGTCGGTGCCCTCGATGTCCTTGAACGAGCGGACGATCACGGTGCTGCCTCTTTCTGTCGGGGGTGCGTTGCCGGTCGGGTCAGGCGGTCTCGCGGACCGCGCGGGCGAGGATCCGCAGGCCCTCGTCGAGGTCCTCGGGGGTGATGGTCAGGGCCGGGAGCAGCTTGACGACCTCGCTCTCGGGGCCGGAGGTCTCGATGAGCAGGCCGAGTTCGAAGGCCCGCGCGGCGACGGCGGAGGCCCGCGCCCGGTCGGCGCTGCGTCCTTCCGGGGAGCGACCCCCGGACCCCCGGAACTCAAGACCCCAGACGAGACCCCGGCCGCGGTACCGCGCGCCCAGCTCGGGGTGTTCGGCGCCGATCGCCCGGAGGGCCTGCGCGACCTGTTCGCCGCGCGCGAGGGTCTGCTTCTCCATCTGGCCGTCGGTCCAGTAGGCGTTCAGGGCCGCGGCGGCGGTGACGAAGGAGGGGTTGTTGCCGCGGAAGGTGCCGTTGTGCTCGCCGGGCTCCCAGAGGTCGAGCTCGGGCTTGAAGAGGGTGAGCGACATCGGCATCCCGTAGCCGCCGATGGACTTCGAGAGGGTGACGATGTCCGGGGTGATGCCCGCCTCCTCGAAGGAGAAGAAGGCGCCGGTGCGGCCGCAGCCCATCTGGATGTCGTCGACGATCAGCAGCATGTCGCGGCGCTCGCAGAGCGCGGCGAGGGCGCGCAGCCACTCGGGGCGGGCGACGTTGACGCCGCCCTCGCCCTGCACGGTCTCGACGATGACGGCGGCGGGGGTGTCGAGGCCCGAGCCCTGGTCCTCCAGGAGCCGCTCGAACCACAGGAAGTCCGGGACGCGCCCCTCGAAGTAGTTGTCGAACGGCATGGGCGTGCCGTGCACCAGCGGAATGCCGGCCCCGGCGCGCTTGAAGGCGTTTCCGGTGACGGCGAGCGAGCCGAGCGACATGCCGTGGAAGGCGTTGGTGAAGGAGACGACCGGCTCACGGCCCTTGGCCTTGCGGGCCAGTTTGAGCGCGGCTTCCACGGCGTTGGTGCCCGTGGGGCCGGGGAACATCACCTTGTACGGGAGGTCGCGCGGCCGGAGCACGACGTCCTGGAAGGTCTCCAGGAACACCCGCTTGGCGGTCGTCGCCATGTCCAGGCCGTGGGTGACGCCGTCGCGTTCCAGATGGTCGAGCAGGGCGCGTTTGAGCACGGGGTTGTTGTGCCCGTAGTTGAGCGCCCCGGCGCCGGCGAAGAAGTCGAGGTAGGTGTGGCCGTCCTCGTCGTACATCCGGCTGCCGTGGGCGCGGTCGAAGACGGCGGGCCAGCTGCGGCAGTAGCTGCGCACCTCCGACTCCAGGGTCTCGAAGACGCTCAGTGCGGGCGGGGTGATGGTCACAGCACACTCCAGGAATGGGGGTGTCGGGGCTCGGCGGGGGGGGGTCAGGCCGCGAGGGGGCCGATGCGGTGGAGCACCTCGGGCGCGTGCCCGGCGTCGGGGAACAGGCCGCCGGCGAAGAGCACCTCGCGCTCCACGGGCGCGCCGTGCCGCTCGGCGAAGGAGGCGAACAGCCGGTTGGAGGCGGTGTTGTCGGGCGTGACGGTGGTCTCGACCCCGCGCACGCCGAGGTCCCGGGCGGTCCGGGCGACCAGGCCGTCGAGCAGGGCGGCGGCCAGGCCCCGGCCGCGGTGCGCGTGGTCGACGGCGACCTGCCAGACCACGAGGGTGCAGGGCCGGCCGGGACGGAGGTAGCCGGTGACGAACCCGGCCGGCTCCCCGTCGGCACCGCGGGCCACGGCGGAGGTGGCGGCGAAGTCGCGGCACCACAGCAGGTAGCTGTAGGAGGAGTTGAGGTCCAGCACCTCCGAGTCACGGGCGATCCGCCAGATCGCGGCCCCGTCCTCGACGCGTGGGCTGTCGAGTGTGAGCCCCTCCGGCATTTCCGGGAATTCACTGCGGGCACGTACAAGGTCTGCTTGTGCGGCGGTCATGCGGAGTGAATTTACCGAGGCGAATCAAAAAATGCATGGGGGGACGACCTTTACGGTCGCGGCGGTGCCGTGTTATCGCGCGGGTATGGGCGGGCGCGCAAGTGGACGCCTAAATGCCCTCATTTATCCGGTATCGACGGGCGTTATGGGCGGGCTTGTGGAGTCGGTCACAGGGCGGGGCCGCGTGTTGGGAAGTCATTGGAATTCCCCGGTTTAGGGTCGGGAAGGGAGGGCAGGCGAAGGCAGGGAATTTGCATTCACGCATATCTGGAGGGAATCGGAACCGGAAAAGCCGGTGCCATGCGAAACGAGCCCGTCCGGAATCCGCGGACCGGGGTCCGGGGCGGCGCCCCGGCAACGGCGCCGCACCCGAACACGCCCCCGAATAAAGTGGCGCCCATGAGCGACAGCGAAGTGCTGCACATCAAGGGGCGAGTGCTCACCGGTCCGGACCCCGACCACGGGACCCGCGACGAACTGTGGGCCGTGGACGGCCGGATCACCTTCGACCGCCCGACGGGGGTGCGCGACGTCACCACCGTCGAGGGCTGGGTCCTCCCCGGTCTCGTGGACGCCCACTGCCACGTGGGGCTCGACGCCCACGGCCCGGTCGACGAATCGACCAGCGAGAAGCAGGCGTTGACGGACCGCGACGCGGGGGCGCTGCTGCTGCGGGACGCGGGTTCCCCGTCGGACACCCGGTGGGTCGATGACCGCGAGGACCTGCCGCGGATCATCCGCGCGGGCCGCCACATCGCCCGTACCCGCCGCTACATCCGCAACTACGCGCACGAGATCGAGCCCGAGGACCTGGTCGCCTATGTGGCGCGCGAGGCGCGGCGCGGGGACGGCTGGGTCAAGCTCGTCGGCGACTGGATCGACCGGGAGACGGGCGACCTGTCGCTGTGCTGGCCGCGCGGCGCGGTGGAGGCCGCGATCGCGGAGGCGCACCGGCTGGGGGCGCGGGTCACGGCGCACTGCTTCGCCGAGGAGTCCCTCGCGCCGCTGGTCGAGGCGGGCATCGACTGCGTCGAGCACGCCACCGGGCTGACCGAGGAGACGATCCCGCTGTTCGCCGAGCGGGGCGTGGCGATCGTGCCGACGCTGGTCAACATCGCGACGTTCCCGGGGCTGGCGCAGGGCGGCGAGGCGAAGTTCCCGCGCTGGGCGGACCACATGCGCCGGCTGCACGCGCGGCGCTACGAGACGGTGGGCGCGGCGTACGACGCGGGCATCCCCGTCTACGTCGGCACGGACGCGGGCGGTTCGCTCGCGCACGGCCTGGTGGCCCAGGAGGTCGCCGAGCTGGTCAAGGCGGGCATCCCGGCGACGGCGGCGCTCGCGGCGGCGTCCTGGGGCGCGCGGGAGTGGCTCGGCCGCCCTGGCCTGGAGGAGGGCGCCCCGGCGGACCTGGTGGTCTACGAGAGCGATCCCCGGGAGGACGTCAGGGTGCTGGGCGCCCCTCGACGGGTGGTGCTCCGGGGGAAGGTGGTGCGATAGTCCGCGTCCGGCGGATCATTGCCGAGTGCGGGCCGTCGTACCGCCCTCCGCGGCGGGCCCCTGCTGAGGGTCCCCCGGAGGTGCCCCCACGGGCTTGATCCGGTGCGGATCGACGATCACCTGCCGGCACGTCCAGCCCGTCCGGCGACTGAGGACATCACCCTCAGCGGTGGTGCAGGCGACACGGCCCGCGAAGGCCCGCGCACCGGACCCACCGGACACGGCGCTCCCGGGCGCGTGGCGCGCGCCCGGGAGCGGCAGCGGCTCAGCGCGCGGACGCGCAGTCGTACACCGCCTGGGCGAGGCGGGCGACCTCCGGGGCCGGGCCGCCGGGGAAGGCGAAGCGGCGGCGGTTGTAGCCGAAGGCGAGAGCGCGGCCCGGGTCGGCGAAGGCGTGCGAGCCGGCCGCGCCGCCGTGTCCGAAGGACCGTCCGCCCAGGAACGGGTAGGCGTCCGAGACCGGGGAGAAGCCCAGGCCGAAGGTCATGTGCTGACGCAGGACCACGTCGTATCCCACGGAGTGGATCTGGGCGAAGTCGGCGGCGGTCCCGGGCGTCAGCAGCGGCTCCTTGCCGTCGACGTGGCTGATGGCCGCCGCGTACAGGCGGGCGAGGCCGCGGGCGGAGGCCATGCCGCCGACGGAGGCGGGGCCGGCGGCGCGGACGGCACGGGAGTTGGGCAGCTCCTCCAGCACGGTCGGCACGGGGTGGTTGATGTTGAACGCTATGCCCTGGAGGCTCTCCGGTCCGCTGTGCCCCTGCGCCAGGGCCTGCTTCTGCTCGGGCGTCGGGTCCATGGGCTGGGTGTGCAGCACCCGGTGCTCCTGGTCCTCGGGCAGGCCCATGTAGAAGTCGATGCCGTACGGGGCGCGGATCCGGGTCTCGTAGAACTCCTGCATGGTCAGCCCGGTCACGCGCCGGACGACCTCGCCGGTGAGGGCGCCGATGACCAGGGCGTGGTAGCCGAAGGCGCTGCCCGGGCGCCAGAGCGGGCGCTGCGCGGCCAGCCGCTCGGCGATCACGCGGTCGTCCGCGAGCTCGTCAGGGGCGAGGCCGCCCTCGACACCGGGCAGGCCGGCGCGGTGGGCGAGCAGGTCGCGCAGCGTGATGTGTTCCTTGCCCTCGGCGGCGAACTCGGGCCAGTAGTGGCTCACTTCCCGGTCCAGGTCGAGGGTGCCGTCCTGGACGAGCAGCGCCACGGCGAGGTGGGCCGCGCCCTTGGTGGAGGAGAAGACGCCGGTGAGCGAGTCGGCCTCGATCCCGGGCCCGCCCCACAGGTCGACCACCTGGCGGCCGTCCACGTAGGCGGCGAGCTGGGCGGAGTGCCCCGCGCGCTCCTCCGCGAGCGTGGCCTCGAACTCCTCGCGCACCGCTTCGTAGCCCTTGGCTACGGTCCCCCGGGCGATGGCCTTCTCCGACATGTCGCGCGCTCCCTCGAAGCTCGATGATCTTCCGTCGGGGAGTGGAGCGACGAGAGGCGCCCGGATATTCCGTCACCCGGCCCGGGGCGCGCGGCCACGGTTTCGGGGAGGGGCGGGGCCGGGGAAGGAGAACCCATGGCCACCCGCAGCAGCATCCTGCTCACCGGCGCCGCAGGCAACATCGGGACCTTCCTGCGCGACCGGCTGCCCGAATACGGCTACCGGCTGCGGCTGTTCGACAGCCGGCCCGTCGAGGGCGAGCCGGACGCCGTCACCGCGGAGCTCCACGACCGCGGGGCACTGCGCGCGGCCATGGCGGGCGCCGACGCGGTCGTCCACCTCGCGGGGATCTCGCTCGAGGCGCCGTTCGAGGAGCTCCTGCACACCAACATCGAGGGCACGTACCGCCTTTACGAGGCCGCGCGGGAGGAGGGCGTGCGGCGGGTCGTCCTCGCGTCGAGCAACCACGCCGTCGGCTTCACCCCGGTCCCGGACCAGGGCGCGCCGCTGATCCCCGCCACGGTCCCGCACCGCCCGGACACCTTCTACGGGCTCTCCAAGTGCTTCGGGGAGGACCTCGCCGCCCTCTACTGGGACCGGCACGGGATCGAGTCGGTCGGCCTGCGCATCGGTTCCTGCTTCCGCGCGCCGCGGTCCGTGCGGATGCTGTCCACCTGGCTGAGCCCCGGCGACTGCGCCCGGCTGGTGCACGCGGCGCTGACCGCCGAGGGGGTGGGGCACACCGTCGTGTACGGCAGCTCCGCCAACACCCGCCTGTGGTGGGACCTGTCGGGTGCCCGCGCGCTCGGTTACGAGCCCCGGGACGACTCGGAACCGTACGCCGCCGCGCTCCTCGCGGCGGAGGGCGAGGGTCCGCAGCCCGGTGACGCCTGGCTCGGCGGGGCCTTCTGCACGGACAGCCCGCCCACCCGCAGGCCCTGACCGACGGCGGCGCGACGACACCCGGCGGCTGTACGGGAATCCGACGTTCGGTAATGGAACCGTAAAGCGCGGCCACTCGTTACCCGGGACATGACCGCTATGACACCCGGCTCGAACATCCCTCTCTCCGTCGCCCGCGTGACGGTGGACGTCACCGCACCGGTGCGGCTCGACGTTTCGGGCCTGCTGCTCACCGCCGACGGCAAGGTGCGCTCCGACGACGACTTCGTCTTCTACAACCAGCCCGGCGGGCCCGGCGTGACCCACCGCGCCGCGTCCGGCGGGACGCCCGACTCGATCACCGTGGACACCGGCGCGGTGCCGGCCGAGATCGACAAGATCGTGGTGACGGCCAGCCCGGACGCCGCGGGCGCGACCTTCGCGGGCACCGAGCCGACCGCGACCGTGCGCAGCGCGGACGACGGTTCCGTGCTCGCCACGTTCACCCCGCCGCGGCTGGGCTCGGAGACGGCGCTGGTGATCGTCGAGGTCTACCGGCGCGCCGGTGCGTGGAAGGTGCGCGCGGTCGGCCAGGGCTATGCGAACGGCCTGGCGGGCATCGCCACGGACTTCGGCGTGAGCGTGGAGGAGCCCGCGGCCCCGGCGCAGCCGGTCGCCCCGCCGCCGGCTCCGCCGGTGGCCCCGCCCGTGCCCGCGCAGGCACCGCCCGCCGGTCGGTGGGGCGCCCCCGCCGCGCCCGCCGCGCCGCCCGTGTTCCCGGCCGCGCCCGGCAAGGTCAACCTCGACAAGGGCCGGGTCAGTCTCCAGAAGAACCAGACGGTCTCCCTCGTCAAGGGCGGCCGGCCGCTGACCCAGTCCGTGCGGATGGGTCTGGGCTGGGAGCCGGCGTACGGCAGCCGGGCCATCGACCTCGACGCCTCGGTGATCGCCTACGGCCCCGACCGCAACATGATCGACGCCTGCTACTTCGGCAAGCTCCAGATCCTCAACGGCGCGATCCAGCACTCCGGTGACAACCTCACCGGCGAGGGCTCGGGCGACGACGAGTCGATCACCGTCCACATGGACGGCCTGCCGCCCGAGGTGACCGGCCTGGTCTTCACGGTCAGCTCCTTCAACGGCCAGAAGTTCACCCAGGTCGCCAAGGCGTACTGCCGCCTGCTCGACGCCCGTACGGGTGAGGAGCTGGTGCGCTTCGACCTGACGGGGGCCGAGCCGAAGACGGGCGTCCTCATGTGCAAGTTCGTCCGGCAGTTCTCGGGCGAGTGGGAGATGACGGCCCTCGGCGAGTACGTGAAGTCAAAGACGGTGCGCGACCTGGTCAAGCCCGCCGCCCTGGCTCTGTGAGACGGCCGCCGGCAGCCCGGCGAGGCGGGCCAGCCGGCGGTAGGAGCCGAGGAGCGCCGGCCGGTCGTGGGAAGCGGTGGTGACCAGCACCTCGTCGGCGCCGCTGCGCTCGATCAGCGAGTCGAGCGCGGCGGCCACCTCGTCCTCCGTGCCGTGGATGTGGCCGCGCAGCCCGGCCTCGTAGAAGCCGCGCTCCCGGTCCGTCATGGCCAGGGCCTCGATCTCCTCGGCCGGGGTCAGCGGCGGGAAGACGCCGTGGGTGCGGGAGTAGGCCAGTGCCCAGGCCTCCGGGATCAGCAGCCGGCGGGCCGACCCGGTGCTCCCCGCGACGGCGACGTTGCCCGCGACGACGACATAAGGGCGGTCGCGCAGGGCGGACGGGCGAAAGGCCGCCCGGTAGCGGTCGATGGCGGCGAGCATCTTTCCCTCGCCGCCGAGTCCGCCGATGACCAGGGCCGCACCGGCTTCGGCCGCGAGTCGCGCGCCCGCTTCGTTGGCGAGGACGAACATCGGCACCCGCAGGCCCTCCGCCGGGCGGGCGTGCACCTCGGGGTGGGCGCGGGGGCCGCCGGTGAAGTACGCCGTGAGTTCGGCGAGCTGTGCGCCGAAGTCCTCCATGGCGTCCTTGTCCGTGCCGAGCGCCCGGCGGATGCCGTCGGTGAAGCCCACGGAGCGGCCCAGGCCCATGTCGATCCGGCCGGGGAAGAGGGATTCCAGCACGCCGAACTGTTCGGCGACCACCAGGGTGCGGTGGTTGGGCAGCATCACCCCGCCGGTGCCGACGCGGATGCCGGAGGTCGCGGCGGCGACGGCCGCGGCCAGCACGGTGGGCGCGGAGCCCGCCACTCCGGGCACGCTGTGGTGCTCCGACACCCAGAAGCGGTGATAGCCGAGCGCCTCGGCCTCCCCCGCGAAGCGCACGCTCTCGCGCAGTGCCTCCCCCGGCTCACGCCCCTGCCGGGTCCGGGAGCGGTCGAGAACGGAGAACTTCGTCGCGCGTATCCGTGCGGTGGTCACCCTCGCTTCAACACCGCGGCGGGCGGATGATTCCCGGCCCGGGCGGGTGGGCCGTGGCCCACCCGCCCGGGGAGGAAGAACCCGGTCAGCGCCGGGAGCGGGCCTTGAAGGCCGCCTTGCGCGCTTCCTTGGCCGTCTTCTTGTCCGGGTGCAGACGGCCCATCGCCTCCAGGACGTCCGCCGTCGAGGGGTGGTCCACCCGCCAGGCCGAGTCGAAGAAGCCGCTGTGCCGGCCCACCAGGTCGGTGACCAGGTCGCGCAGCTCGTCCGAGTCGCCGTCGGCCGCCAGCTGCGCGGCGATGGTGTCCACGGTCAGCCAGAAGACCATCGTCTCGTCGGGCTCGGGGATGTCCGCGACGCCGTGCTCGGCGAGCCAGACCCGGGCCAGGCCGCCGAGTTCGCGGTCGTCGAGGACCTCGCGCAGCGCGGGCTCGGCCTCGGGGCCGACGAGGGAGAGCGTCTGCTGGCAGGACAGCCGGCGGCGCGGGGCCTCCTCGTCCGCTCCGCGCGCGGCGGCGACCAGCTCACGGGCGGCGTCGAGCGGCGCGCGGCGGGCGAGCCACAGCTCCGTCTCGGCGCGGGCGGCCGCGCCGGGGTGGCCGGGGAGCGCGGCGAGGAGGACGTCGGCGCTCTCCTCGGCCAGGTCGCCGACGGCCGGGGCGTCGATCCCGGCGTCGAGCATCCGGGTGCGCACCGCGTGGACGCCGAGCGGGGTGAGGGTGACCAGGCCGTAGCGGCTGACGTCCTCGTCCTCGGGGTCGTCGGAGTCCAGCCCGTCGACGGACTCGCGGATGCGGCCCTCGCCGTCGACCTCCTCGATGAGGGACTCGTCCACGGGCCGGTACTCCACGATCCCGGTGGGCGCGAGCATCCGGAACTGGTCGTCCAGGCGCATCATCGCGTCGGAGACCTCTTCGAGGATGTCGTCGGTCGGCTCGTCCATGTCATCGGGGACGATCATGGAGGCGGCGAGCGCGGGCAGCGGTACGGGCCGCTCGGCGGCGCTCTCGTCCAGCGCGGTCAGCAGATAGAGGTTGCCGAGGACGCCGTCGAGGAAGTCGGCCTCCCCCTCGGGGTTCCAGTCGAGGGAGCCGAGGTCGATGTCCCCGCCCTCGGAGATCTGATCGACGATGTCGCCGAGGTCGGGGGCCGCGGCGTCGGCCATGACGGTCTCCATCCCGCCGAGCCAGAGTTCGAGGATCTCGGCGGGGCTGCCGGAGGTGAGGATCTCCATCTCCTCGCCCACGGTGGCGACCTCGACCGGCTCGTCGGGGTCGGCGCCCTCGGGCTGGTCGGCGAGGGGGCCGGACTCCACAAGACCGGTGTCCAGCGCGTGCTGCCACGCCTCGGCGGCGTACGCGGTGCCGTCCTCCTCGTCCGCGAGGCCCAGGATCCCGGCCGCGGTGTGCAGCTGCTCGACGAGCAGCTCGCCGCCGACGCCGACGAAGATGCCCTTCTCGCCTGCCCAGCGGGCGAGCTTCGCGGCGCGGGTCAACAACGGCGTGGACAGCGCGTCCCGCGCGAGCTCCGCGTCGGAGTGGAGCCGCACCGGCGGCATGGTCGGGCGGTCTCCGGACATCAGGGGGGTCATCTCCTCGTCGTGACGGCCGCGCCGCGGTCGGTGGGGCGCGCGATGCCCAAGCGTAGACGGGTTTTCCCCGGCACCGCCCGGTTCACCGGACCGTCGGCCGCCGTATGCCCGCGGAACCTTGACAACTGCCCTGGCCACACAAGAGATTGACGCGCGTAGATCCGTCCGGCCCGGCCGGACGCCCCCGGTGGCACGTCTTCCGCTTCACCCGTGCCGCCCTCCTGTCCCTCTTCCCCACCGGAGGCCCCTGTGCCCACTCGCCGCCCCCTGCGCAGACCCGCGACCGTCGGCTCCGTCGTCGCCGCCGCGCTCGCCGCCGGACTGCTCGTCGCCCCGCAGTCCGCGAGCGCCGCGGAGGTCCGCATCCACGACATCCAGGGCACCACGCGGATATCCCCGCTCGCCGGCCACCAGGTGACCGGGGTGCCGGGCGTCGTCACGGCCGTACGCGCCTTCGGGCCGGCGCGCGGCTTCTGGTACCAGGACCCGCACCCCGACGCCGACCCCCGGACCAGCGAGGGGATCTTCGTCTTCACCGGCTCGGCCACGCCGGACGTCAAGGCCGGTGACGCGGTGCTCGTCTCGGGCACCGTCACGGAGTACTACCCCGGCGGCGAGGCCGCGGGCCTCCAGTCGGTCACCGAGCTCACCAAGGCCACGTGGACCGTGCGGTCCTCCGGCAACGCCCTGCCCGCCGCCGTCGTGCTGAACCCCTCGACGCTCCCGGCCCGGTACGCGCCCGACGCCCGCGGGGGGTCCGTCGAGAAGCTGCCGCTGAAGCCGGGCACGTACGCCCTGGACCGCTTCGAGTCGCTGGAGGGCATGCGGGTCTCGGTCCAGGACGCGCCCGTCGTCGGCGCGACCGGCGCGCACAAGGACCTGTGGGTCACGGCCGCGCCCCGGCACGACCGCACCGCGCGCGGCGGCACCCTCTACGGCTCCTACCGCGACCCCAACTCCGGCCGGGTGAAGGTGGCTTCGCTCGTCCCGTACGCACAGCGCCCCTTCCCGGTCGCGAACGTCGGCGACGTGCTGACGGGCACCACCGCCGGGCCGCTGGACTACGACAACTTCGGCGGCTACACCCTTCAGGCGACCGAGCTCGGGGCGCTCGCCGACAAGGGGCTGAAGCGCGAGACGACCCGCAAGCAGAAGCGCGACGAGCTGGCCGTCGCCACGTACAACGTCGAGAACCTCTCCCCCCGGACGCCGCAGGCGAAGTTCGACCGCCTGGCGTCGGCGCTCGTGACCAACCTCGCGTCGCCCGACATCGTCGCCCTGGAAGAGGTCCAGGACGACAACGGCACGACGGACGACGGGGTCGTGGACGCCGGGCAGACGCTGAAGAAGCTGACGGACGCGATCGCGGCGGCGGGCGGACCGGCCTACCGGTGGCGCCAGATCAACCCGGTCAATGACCAGGACGGCGGGCAGCCGGGCGGCAACATCCGCACCGCCTTCCTCTTCAACCCCGCGCGCGTCTCCTTCGACGACCTTCCCGGTGGCGACTCCACCACCGCGGTCAAGGCCGTGCGCGAGGGCGGCAGGGCGGCGCTCTCCGCCTCCCCCGGCCGGGTCGCGCCCACGGACGCGGCCTGGAAGAACAGCCGCAAGCCGCTGGCCGGGCAGTTCACCTTCCAGGGGCAGCGCGTCTTCGTCGTCGCCAACCACTTCAACTCCAAGGGCGGCGACCAGGGTCTCGACAGCCGCTTCCAGCCGCCGGCCCGCACGTCGGAGGTGCAGCGGACGGAGCAGGCGAAGCTCGTCAACGGCTTCGTCAAGCAGCTCCTGGCGGCCGACAGGCGCGCGAACGTGATCGTCGCGGGCGACCTCAACGACTACCAGTTCTCCCCCGCGCTGGGGGCCCTCACCGCGGGCGGCGCCCTCACCGACCAGGTCACCGAGCTGCCCCGCAAGGAGCGCTACGGCTATGTCTTCCAGGGCAACTCCCAGGTCCTGGACCACATCCTGACGAGCCGTCATGTGAGCCGCACGGAGTACGACATCGTGCACATCAACGCGGAATTCGCGGACCAGGCGAGCGACCACGACCCGCAGGTGCTGCGCTGGAAGCCGTAGCGCCTCTTAGGGGTTGCGGCGAGAACATTTAAATAGACCTGTACGGCCGAAGGGGCCAGACTCCCGGGGACAGCACCAGTACCGGAGAGTGACACGATGCCCACCAGCCCCTTCGGCCGTACCGTCTGCGCGATGGTGACCCCCTTCACCGAGGACGGCTGTCTCGACCTCGACGGCGCGCAGCGCCTCACCGCCCACCTCGTCGAGTCGGGCGGCTGCGACGGCCTGGTGCTCAACGGGACGACGGGCGAGTCCCCGACGACCTCGGACGAGGAGAAGAGCGCGCTGGTGCGGGCCGTGTCCGAGGCGGTCGGTGACCGGGCGCGGATCACGGCGGGCGTGGGGTCGGCCGACACCCGGCACACGGTCGCCCTGGCGCGGGCGGCGGAGGCGGCCGGGGCTCACGGGGTGCTGGCGGTGACGCCGTACTACAGCCGGCCGCCGCAGGAGGACATCGCGGAGCACTTCCGCACCGTCGCGGACGCGGTCGGGGTGCCGGTGATGCTCTACGACATCCCGGGGCGAACGGGCACCCGGATCGAGGCCGACACCATGCTGCGGCTCGCGGAGCACCCGCGGATCGCCGGGGTCAAGGACTGCGCTTACGACCTGCTCGGCAGCTCGAAGGTGATCGCCGGGAGCGGGCTCGCCTACTACTCAGGCGTGGAGGAGCTGAACCTTCCGCTGCGCGCGGTCGGCGCCGTCGGCTACGTCAGCACGGTCGCCAACGTCGCGGGCCCCGCGGTGGCGGCGGTCCTGGACGCGTTCGACCGCGGCGCGACGGCGGAGGCGACCCGGCACCACCAGCGCGTGCTGCCGCTGGTCGAGCTGATGATGGCCCGCGGCCTGCCGGGCACGGTCACGGCGAAGGCACTGCTGAACGCCCTGGCGCTCCCGGGAGGGCCGGTCCGGGCGCCGCTGCGGGCGGCGGGGGCGGAGCGGGTGCGAGAGCTGCTGACCGCGCACAGGGGTGCGACCGGCCGCTCCTGATCCACCCGCGACGGCCGGGGCGGTGGCACCGCGGACCGACCCGCCGCACCACCGCCCGCCCGCGACATCAGTTGTGGCTGTGCAGCGCCTCGTTCAGACCGCCCCAGGAGCCGGAGCGCGGCAGGGCCTCGACCCGGCCCGAGGTGGAGTTGCGGCGGAAGAGGAGGTTGTCGGCGCCGGAGAGGTCCAGCGCCTTGACGACCTCGCCGTCCGGCAGCGTCACGCGCGTGCCCGCGGTGACGTACAGACCGGCCTCGACGATGCAGTCGTCGCCCAGCGCGATGCCGATGCCGGCCTCGGCGCCGAGCAGGCAGCGCTCGCCGATGGAGATGATCTGCTTGCCGCCGCCGGACAGGGTGCCCATGATCGACGCGCCGCCGCCGATGTCGGTGCCGTCGCCGACGACGACGCCCGCGCTGATCCGGCCCTCGACCATGGACGTGCCGAGCGTGCCGGCGTTGAAGTTGACGAAGCCCTCGTGCATGACGGTGGTGCCCGGCGCGAGGTGCGCGCCGAGGCGGGCCCGGTCGGCGTCGGCGATCCGGATGCCGGAGGGGGCGACGTAGTCGGTCATGCGCGGGAACTTGTCGATGCTGGTCACCTGGAGGTGCAGGCCCTCGGCGCGCGCGTTCAGGCGGACCTTCTCGACCTGGTCGACGGCGACGGGGCCGAGCGAGGTCCAGGCGACGTTCGCGAGCAGGCCGAAGATGCCGTCCAGGTTCTGGCCGTGCGGCTTGACCAGGCGGTGGGACAGCAGGTGCAGACGGAGGTAGGCGTCGTGCGCGTCGAGCGGCTTGGCGTCCAGCGAGGCGATGACCGTACGGACGGCGACGACCTCGACGCCGCGGCGCGGGTCGGGGCCGAGCGCCTTGAGGGCGCCCTCGCCCAGCAGCTCCGCGGCACGCTCGGCGGTCAGCCGCTCGGTCCCGGCCGGGCCGGGCTCGGTGACCAGCTCGGGGGCCGGGAACCAGGTGTCGAGGACGGTGCCGTCCTCGGTGATCGTGGCGAGGCCGGCGGCGACGGCGCCGGTGGTACGGGAAGCTACTGCATCGGTCATGGTCGAAAGCTAACCGGACACAGCCGCTCAATGCGAACCGTCCCCGCCGACGATCACCGAGGGGTGCGCACCCGCCGTGGCGGCGCCGTCACCCACCGGCGGGCCGAGTTGGGTCATTGTTGACCAAATCCCAGGCGAACGCTGGCAGTTGTCGACCGTATGGTCTGCCGCATGTCCCCCGACCCCACACGGAGACCGGCCCTGCCGGTCCTTCCCTATCGCAAACCCACCCCCGGCCGGGACTACTGGGTGCTGGACGACGTGCTGCCCGGCGTGGACGCCGTGCGGGAGCGCTGCCTCGCCAAGGACGACTGGGTCGAGGGGTATCCGCACAAGCCCGAGAGCTGGCCCGGGCTGCGCACCATGCCGGGGCTGGAGCCGGACGAGCTGGAGCGCGTGGAGCGGCTGGTGCGCAAGGCGACCGGCGCGCGGCGCGTCTGGCGGGAGACCGCGCCCGGCGGCGGGACGCTGAACCACAACTGCGTCCAGGTCGTCGGCGAGGGCGAGTCCGAGCCCCGCCCGCACACCGACTCGCGCTCGCTGTGCCGGTACGCCGCGGTGCTCTACCTCAACCCCCACGTGCCCAAGGACTGCGGGACCAGCTTCTACCGGCAGCAGCTGCCCGGCGGCAGGCTCGGCGGCAACATGGTGACGGCGCCGCACAACAACATGGTCGACGCCCTGGGCACCCGGTTCGTCCCGCCGGACTCCTTCACCGAGGACGTCCGCATCCCGCACCGGTACAACCGGCTGCTCCTCTACACCGCCAACATGCTGCACAGCGCCACCGGCTACTGGGGCAGCACCCTGGAGGACAAGCGCATGACGGCGGTCTTCTTCTGGATGGCGTGACCCGATGGCGTGATGCCGTCGGAGCCGCCCGCTGGCAGGATGACGGGATGAACCACCTGCCGTCCGAGTCGCTGCCGCACACCCGCACCTTCATGGGCTGGCCACCGGCCGGCTCCGTCTGGGGCCGGTACACCGCGGCCGTGCGGCAGGACGTGGCCGCCATCGCCCGGGTGATCGCGGAGTACGAGCCCGTGGTGCTGCTCGCGGGCCCCGGGGACGAGAAGGGCGCGCGCAAGGCGTGCGGCGGCGCGGTGGAGATCGCCCGCGTGCCCGTGGACGACC
Organism: Streptoverticillium olivoreticuli subsp. olivoreticuli; assembly: GCF_003391135.1. GTDB lineage: Bacteria > Actinomycetota > Actinomycetes > Streptomycetales > Streptomycetaceae > Streptomyces > Streptomyces blastmyceticus. Next base: position 3,028,220 of record NZ_CP031455.1, read on the forward strand.
TGTGGCTGCGGGACTCCGGCCCGACCTTCGTCATCGGGGCGGACGGCGGGCCCGCCGGTGTCGACTTCCACTTCAACGGCTGGGGCGGCAAGCAGGACCACCCCCGCGACGGCCTGGTCGCCCGGCGCCTGCTGGAGGCCTTCGGCGTGCCCCGGATCGACGCGCCCCTCGTCGCCGAGGGCGGCTCCCTGGAGACCGACGGCGAGGGCACCCTGCTGGTCACCGAGAGCTCGCTGGTCAACGACAACCGCAACCCCGGCCGCTCCCGCGACGACATCGAGAGCACCCTCAAGGAGCTGCTGGGCGTCACCGCGGTGATCTGGCTGGAGGGCGTGCGCGGCGAGGACATCACCGACTGCCACGTCGACGCCCTGGCCCGCTTCGCCGGACCCGGCACCGTGGTCCTCAGCGCCCCGCCCGCCGGGGCGGCGCCCGACCTGTGGAGCCGGGTGCACGACCAGGCCCGTACGGCCCTGGAGAACGCCACCGACGCCCGCGGCCGGTCCCTGGAGATCGTCGACCTCCCCGAGGCCGACCCGGCCGGGCTCGGCGACCGGGGCGAGGACTTCCTCGCCTGCTACGCCAACTACTACGTGACCGGCGGAGCCGTGCTCCTGCCCCGCTTCGGCGACCGCCGCGCCGACGACCGCGCCGCGGCGATCCTGCGCGACCTCCACCCCGGCCGCGACATCCGTGCCGTGGAGATCAACACCCTGGCCGAGGGCGGCGGCGGCATCCACTGCGCCACACAGCAGCAGCCCGCTCCCTGACCGGGTCAGGAAGCGGGCTGCACGGGAACGGCGGTCTCAGACGTTGAAACCGAGCGCCCGGAGCTGCTCGCGGCCCTCGTCCGTGATCTTGTCCGGGCCCCACGGCGGCATCCAGACCCAGTTGATCCGGAGCTCGTTGACGATGCCCTCGGTGGCCGACTTCGCCTGGTCCTCGATCACATCGGTCAGCGGGCAGGCCGCCGACGTCAGCGTCATGTCGAGGGTGGCGATGTTGGCGTCGTCGACATGAATGCCGTAGATGAGGCCGAGGTTGACGACGTCGATGCCCAGCTCGGGGTCGACGACGTCGTACAGCGCCTCGCGCACCTCCTCCTCGGAGGCCGGCTTCGTCGTCACGTCCACGTTCTCACTCATGCGGTCTTCCCTTCGGACAGCGCCTGCGCCGTCGCGTCCTTCCACGCCATCCAGCTCAGCAGCGCGCACTTCACGCGTGCCGGGTACTTGGAGACACCGGCGAACGCGACCGCGTCCTCCAGCACCTCCTCCATCGCGTCGTCCGGCTCGATCTTGCCCTTGGACTGCATCAGCTCCAGGAAGGTCTCCTGGATCCGGCGGGCCTCGGCGAGCTCCTTGCCGACCAGCAGCTCGTTGAGCACGGAGGCGCTGGCCTGGCTGATGGAGCAGCCCTGGCCCTCGTACGAGACATCTTCAATGGTCTCGCCGGAGAGCCGCACCCGCAGCGTGATCTCGTCGCCGCACGTCGGATTGACGTGGTGCACCTCGGCGTCGCCGGTCCGCAAGCCCCGCCCGTGCGGGTGCTTGTAGTGGTCCAGGATGACGTCCTGGTACATCGAATCAAGCTTCACAGTCAGCAGCCTCGTCCGTGTCAGCCGAAGAAGTTCCGTACGTGCTCCAGGCCCTCGACCAGCGCGTCGACCTCGCCGGGGGTGGAGTACAGATAGAACGACGCTCGCGTGGTCGCGGGAATTCCGTACCGCAGGCAGACAGGCCGCGCGCAGTGGTGTCCCACACGGACCGCGATGCCCTGCTCGTCCAGCACCTGGCCGACATCGTGGGGGTGGATGTCGCCGAGGGTGAAGGAGATCGTCGCCCCGCGGTCCTCGGCCGTGGTGGGGCCGATGATCCGCAGGTCGGGGACCTCCTGGAGCCTGCGCACCGCGTACTCGGTGATCGCGTGCTCGTGGCGGGCGATGTTCTCCATGCCGATCGAGGTGAGGTAGTCCACCGCGGCGCCGAGGCCGACGGCCTGGGCGATCGGGGGCGTGCCGGCCTCGAACTTGTGCGGTGCGGGGGCATAGGTGGAGGAGTGCATCGAGACGGTCTCGATCATCTCGCCGCCGCCGAGGAAGGGCGGCAGGTCCTCGAGGAGTTCCTGGCGGCCCCACAGGACGCCGATGCCGGTGGGCGCGCACATCTTGTGGCCGGTGAAGGCCACGAAGTCGGCCTGGAGGGCCTGGACGTCCAGGGGCATGTGCGGGGCGGCCTGGGAGGCGTCGACGACGACGAGCGCGCCGACCTCCTGGGCACGGCGCACGATCGCCTCGACGGGGTTGACGGTGCCCATGATGTTGGAGACCAGCACGAAGGAGACGACCTTGGTCTTCTCGGTGATGATCTCGTCGATGTTGGACAGGTCGAGGCGGCCGTCGTCGGTGAGGCCGAACCACTTCAGCTTCGCGCCGGTGCGCTGCGAGAGCAGCTGCCACGGCACGATGTTGGAGTGGTGCTCCATCTCGGTGATGACGATCTCGGTGTCGTGGTCCACGCGGTAGGGCTCGTCCGCCCAGCCCAGCATGTTGGCCACGAGGTTGAGCGACTCCGAGGCGTTCTTCGTGAAGATCACCTCGTCGCGGGAGGGCGCGTTGATGAAGGCCGCGACCTTGTCACGGGCGCCCTCGTACAGCGCGGTCGCCTCCTCGGCGATCGTGTACACACCGCGGTGGACGTTGGCGTTGTGGCGCTCGTAGTACTCGTTGAGCGCGTCGAGGACCTGGCGCGGCTTCTGCGAGGTCGCCGCGGAGTCCAGGTACACGATCTTCTTGCCGTCGTGGACCGTGCGGTCCAGGATGGGGAAGTCCTTACGGATCGCCTCGGTGTCGAGGAGCCCCGGCAGTATCGTCACGCGGTTACGCCACCCTTCGTCTGGTAGGCCTCGTAGCCCTCGTTCTCCAGCTTGTCGGCGAGCTCGGCGCCGCCGGACTCCACGATGCGGCCGGCCGAGAAGACGTGGACGAAGTCGGGCTTGATGTAGCGCAGGATGCGCGTGTAGTGCGTGATCAGCAGGGTGCCGACCTCGCCGGTCTCGCGGACGCGGTTGACGCCCTCGGAGACCTGGCGCAGCGCGTCGACGTCGAGGCCGGAGTCGGTCTCGTCGAGGATGGCGATCTTCGGCTTGAGGAGCTCGAGCTGGAGGATCTCGTGGCGCTTCTTCTCACCGCCGGAGAAGCCCTCGTTGACGTTGCGCTCGGCGAAGGCGGGGTCCATGTTGAGGCGCTCCATGGCCCCCTTGACCTCCTTCACCCAGGTGCGCAGCTTGGGGGCCTCGCCGCGGATGGCGGTGGCGGAGGTGCGCAGGAAGTTGGAGACCGAGACACCGGGGACCTCGACCGGGTACTGCATGGCGAGGAAGACACCGGCGCGGGCGCGCTCGTCGACGGACATCTCGAGGACGTCCTCGCCGTCGAGGGTGACGGTGCCACCGGTGATCGTGTACTTCGGGTGACCGGCCAGGGAGTAGGCGAGGGTGGACTTGCCGGAGCCGTTGGGGCCCATGATGGCGTGGGTCTCGCCCTGCTTCACGGTCAGGTCGACGCCGCGCAGGATCTCCCGCGGGCCGTTCTCGGCCTCGACGGAAACGTGCAGGTCGTGGATCTCAAGCGTTGCCATGGGGAACTCAGGACTCCTGGGTGAGGGAGACGAGCACGTCGTCCCCTTCGATCTTGACGGGGTATACGGGGACGGGACGCGTGGCGGGCAGGCCCGAGGGCTTGCCGGTGCGCAGGTCGAAGCTGGAGCCGTGCAGCCAGCACTCGATGGCGCAGTCCTCCACCTCGCCCTCGGAGAGCGAGACGTTCGCGTGGGAGCAGATGTCGTTGATGGCGAACACCTCGCCCTCGGTACGGACGACCGAGACCGGCGTGCCGTCGAGTTCCACCCGCTTCGGGGTGTCCTCCTCCAGCTCGCTCAGGCCGCAGGCGCGTACGAACGTTGCCTCGCTCATGCCACGGACGCTTCCAGCTCGGCCTCGATCTTGGCGATGAGGCGTTCTTCCAGGTCGGGGATGCCGATCTGCTGGACGAGCTCGGCGAAGAAGCCACGGACGACCAGGCGGCGCGCCTCGTCGGCCGGGATGCCGCGGGCCATCAGGTAGAACAGCTGCTCGTCGTCGAAGCGGCCGGTCGCCGAGGCGTGGCCGGCGCCGACGATCTCGCCGGTCTCGATCTCCAGGTTGGGCACCGAGTCGACGCGGGCGCCGTCGGACAGGACGAGGTTGCGGTTGAGCTCGTAGGTGTCCGTGCCCTCGGCGGCGGCGCGGATGAGGACGTCGCCGATCCACACCGCGTGGGCGCCCTCGCCCTGCAGCGCGCCCTTGTACGCCACGTTGGAGCGGCAGTGCGGGGTGTCGTGGTCGACGAAGAGGCGGTGCTCCTGGTGCTGGCCCTTGTCGGTGAAGTACAGGCCGTAGAGCTCGGCCTCGCCGCCGGGGGCACCGTAGACGACCCGGGGGTGGAGGCGGACCAGGTCGCCGCCGAAGGTGACGATCACGGACTTGAACGAGGCGTCCCGGCCGACCAGCGCGGTGTGCTGGGCGGCGTGCACCGCGGTCGCGTCCCAGTCCTGGATGGAGACGACGGTGAGCTTGGCGCCGTCGCCGATCAGGTACTCGACGTTGGCGGCGAGGGTGGCGTCGCCGGTGTGGTCGAGGACCACCATCGCCTCGGCGAAGGCGCCGAGCTCGATCACCTGGTGGCCGAAGGCCACACCGCCCTCACCGTGCACGGAGATGCGGACGGGCTCGGTGAGCACCGTGTCCTTGGGGACCGAGACGACGGAGGCCTTCTCGAAGGAGCTGTACGCCTGGGCGGCCACCCGGTCGACCGGCTTGCCCGCACGGCCCAGACGGGCATCGTCCCGCCCGACCGTCTCCACGGTCACGCCCTCGGGGGCGCTCACCTCGACCTTGACGCCGCCACCGTTCGCCACCGCGGTGCCGTCGTGCAGCCCGCGCAGGCGCGCCAGCGGGGTGAAGCGCCACTCCTCCTCGCGGCCGTGCGGCACGGGGAAGTCCGCGACGTCGTACGAGGCGGGGGCGCTGACCCGGGCGTCGATGGGCTGCTGGGGCCCGCCCACCTGGATGGCGCCGTCGGTCGTGCTGCCGGCGGGAGTGTTGTCAGCCATGGCTGTCGTCGTGCTCTCTTCCTGTCACAAAAAGTCGGGTCGCTGCTGCTGGTGGGGGTGGGCGGTCAGCCGACCGCGCCTTCCATCTGCAGCTCGATCAGCCGGTTGAGCTCCAGCGCGTACTCCATCGGCAGCTCCCGGGCGATCGGCTCGACGAAGCCGCGCACGATCATCGCCATCGCCTCGAACTCGGTCAGACCGCGGCTCATCAGGTAGAAGAGCTGGTCGTCGCTGACCTTGGAGACGGTCGCCTCGTGGCCCATGGAGACGTCGTCCTCGCGGACGTCGACGTAGGGGTAGGTGTCCGACCGGGAGATGGTGTCCACCAGCAGGGCGTCGCAGAGCACGTTCGACTTGGAGCCGTGGGCGCCCTCGCCGATCTCGATCAGGCCGCGGTAGGAGGTGCGGCCGCCGCCTCGCGCCACCGACTTGGAGACGATGTTGGAGGAGGTGTTCGGCGCCATGTGGACCATCTTCGCGCCGGCGTCCTGGTGCTGGCCCTCGCCGGAGAAGGCGATGGAGAGGGTCTCGCCCTTGGCGTGCTCGCCCATCAGGTAGACGGCCGGGTACTTCATGGTCACCTTGGAGCCGATGTTGCCGTCGACCCACTCCATGGTCGCGCCCTCATAGGCCACGGCCCGCTTGGTGACCAGGTTGTAGACGTTGTTCGACCAGTTCTGGATCGTCGTGTAGCGGCAGCGGCCGCCCTTCTTCACGATGATCTCGACCACGGCGCTGTGCAGCGAGTCCGAGGAGTAGATCGGGGCGGTGCAGCCCTCGACGTAGTGCACATAGGCGTTCTCGTCGACGATGATCAGCGTCCGCTCGAACTGGCCCATGTTCTCCGTGTTGATACGGAAGTAGGCCTGGAGCGGGATGTCGACGTGGACGCCCGGCGGGACGTAGATGAACGAGCCACCCGACCACACGGCGGTGTTCAGCGAGGCGAACTTGTTGTCGCCGACGGGGATCACCGTGCCGAAGTACTCCTGGAAGATCTCCGGGTGCTCCTTCAGCGCCGTGTCGGTGTCCAGGAAGAGAACGCCCTGCTCCTCCAGGTCCTCGCGGATCTGGTGGTAGACGACCTCCGACTCGTACTGCGCGGCGACACCGGCGACCAGGCGCTGCTTCTCCGCCTCCGGGATGCCCAGCTTGTCGTAGGTGTTCTTGATGTCCGCGGGCAGGTCCTCCCAGGAAGCGGCCTGCTTCTCGGTGGAACGCACGAAGTACTTGATGTTGTCGAAGTCGATGCCCGAGAGGTCGGAGCCCCAGGTCGGCATGGGCTTCTTCTCGAAGAGCTTCAGGCCCTTCAGACGCAGCTTGAGCATCCACTCCGGCTCGGACTTCTTCGCCGAGATGTCGCGGACGACCTCCTCGGAGAGGCCGCGCTTGGCCGTGGCACCGGCCACGTCGGAGTCGGCCCAGCCGTACTCGTACGTGCCCAGGCCTTCGAGCTCAGGGTGGGCAGTCTCCGTGGGGAGAGTCATGCGGGGTTCCTCCCGGCCGTGCTGGCGGATGCTGTGGTGGTCTTGGTGGTGCGCCGCGGTTTGCTGCGCGGGATGAACGTCGTGCACACACCGTCGCCGTGGGCGATGGTGGCAAGACGCTGCACATGCGTCCCGAGCAGGCGGGAGAAGACCTCGGTCTCCGCCTCGCACAGCTGCGGGAACTGCTCGGCGACATGGGCGACCGGGCAGTGGTGCTGGCAAAGCTGTTCGCCGACCGGCGCGCTACGCGCCGTAGCAGCGTACCCGTCTTCGGTCAATGCCCTGGCAAGGGCCTCCGTGCGGGACTCGGGGGCGACGGCCTCCAGGGCCTCGCGATAGCCCTCGGCCTGTGCGGCCATCCGGGCACGGGCGAAGGCCGCGACCGCGGCCTCGCCCATCTCGCCCCCGCCGGCGGCCTGCGCGATCCAGCGCAGGGCGTCACCGGCCAGCTTGTCGTAGGCCTGGTCGAAGGCGTCACGGCCGCAGTCGGTGAGCGCGAACGCCTTCGCGGGGCGGCCGCGCGTGCGCGCGCCGTAGACCCGCTTCTCGCGGGGCTCGACGACGCCCTCGGCGACGAGGGTGTCGAGGTGGCGGCGGACCGCGGCCTGGGTCAGCTCCAGGCGCAGGGCCAGCTCGGCCGCGGTGGACGGACCGTGGTCGAGGATGGACCTGGCGACGCGGTTACGGGTGCCGCGCTGCTCGTCGTGGACGCGCTCCTCGTCGCGCGCGGGCACCGGAGCAGGCGCGTGGGCCCCGGCGGCCGACTGGGCCGTGGGGTCCTGCGGAGCCTCGCTCGCGTATTTCACAACACCATTGTTGCGTAATTACCGGGAGACGGACAAGCCTCGCCCCGGCCGCCCGTCGGTGGCCTCGATCACTAAGGGTCACCTAACCGCCACTGCCAAGATCACCTGCGAAGATCGTCCGCCGGGCCACGGCCGAGATCGTCCGAAAGTCCGGGAAGTCCCGCACCCCCGGGGCGGTCCGGGGCGCCGCGGGGTTCGTAGACTTCCCGCCATGCGCAGCGTCTTCCCGGGGGACAGCCCGGCCGTCCCCCCGCCCCCCGGCCGTGAGCCCGCGGTCGAGGTCCGCGGGCTGGTGAAGCGGTACGGGGCGAAAACCGCCGTCGACGGCCTCGACCTGTCCGTCGCCCGCGGCTCCCTCACCGCCGTGCTCGGCCCCAACGGGGCGGGCAAGACGACCACCGTCGAGACCTGCGAGGGCTACCGCCGGCCCGACGCGGGCTCCGTCCGGGTGCTCGGGCTCGACCCGGTCGCCGACGCGGCCGCACTGCGCCCGCGGATCGGCGTGATGCTCCAGAGCGGGGGCGTCTACGCGGGTGCCCGCGCGGACGAGATGCTGCGGCACACCGCCTCCCTGCACGCCCACCCCCTCGACGTCGGCATGCTGATCGAGCGGCTCGGCCTGGAGAGCTGCGGGCGCACCGCCTACCGGCGGCTGTCCGGCGGGCAGCAGCAGCGCCTCTCCCTCGCGATGGCCGTCGTCGGCCGGCCCGAGCTGGTCTTCCTCGACGAGCCGACGGCCGGTCTCGACCCGCAGGCCCGGCACGCGACCTGGGACCTGGTGCGCGAGCTGCGCCAGGACGGCGTCACCGTCGTCCTGACCACGCACTACATGGACGAGGCCGAGACCCTGGCGGACGACGTCGCCATCATCGACAGCGGCAAGGTCATCGCCCAGGGCAGCCCCGAGGAGCTGTGCCGCGGCGGCGCCGAGAACACGCTCCGCTTCAGCGGCCGCCCCGCGCTCGACCTCGCCTCGCTCCTCAAGGCACTGCCCGCCGACTCCGCCGCGGTGGAGCTGACACCCGGCACGTACCGGGTCAGCGGCAAGATCGACCCCCAGCTGCTGGCGACGGTCACCATATGGTGCGCGCAGCACGGGGTCATGCCGGACCGCATAGCGGTGGAGCGGCACACGCTGGAGGACGTCTTTTTGGAGCTGACCGGCAAGGAGCTGCGGGCATGAGGGGTTACGCACAGACCGGCCGGGGGTCCGGCCCGCGGCACAGCCGCAATGGGGCACAGCGCCCCCCGGAGGACAACAGCTTGGAGCTGACCGGCAAGGAGCTGCGGGCATGAGCGCGGACGCGGGCACGAGTACGAACACCGGCACGTTCACGCCGAAGCCCGGCGCCGCGCCACTGGGCCGGATGATCCGCGCGCAGGCCGCGCTGGAGACCCGGATGCTGCTGCGCAACGGCGAGCAGCTGCTGCTGACCGTCGTCATCCCGACGCTCCTGCTGGTGCTCTTCAGCTCGGTCGACATCGTCGACACGGGCGAGGGCAAGGCCGTCGACTTCCTCGCCCCCGGCATCCTGGCGCTGGCGGTGCTGTCGACGGCCTTCACCGGCCAGGCCATCGCGACCGGCTTCGAGCGCCGTTACGGCGTGCTGAAGCGGCTCGGCGCCTCCCCGCTGCCGCGCTGGGGGCTGATGACCGCGAAGACCTGCTCCGTGCTGGTCACCGAGGTGCTCCAGATCGCCCTGCTGACGGTGATCGCGTTCGCGCTGGGCTGGTCGCCGCACGGCAACCCCTTCGCCGTCGTCCTGCTGCTCGTGCTCGGCACGGCGGCCTTCTCCGGGCTGGGTCTGCTGATGGCGGGCACGCTCAAGGCCGAGGCGACGCTGGCCGCGGCGAACCTCGTCTTCCTGCTGCTGCTCGTCGGCGGCGGGGTGATCGTGTCGCTGGACAAGTTCCCGGCCGCCGCCCGGTCGGTGCTGGACCTGCTGCCGATCTCCGCGCTCTCGGGCGGCCTGCGGGACGTGCTCCAGCACGGCGCGGGAATGCCGTGGGCCGACCTGGGCGTCCTCGCGGCGTGGGCGGTGCTCGGGCTGGGCGCGGCGGCGCGCTTCTTCCGCTGGGAGTGAGCCGGGGGTGAGCCCGGGAGCAGCCGGGCAATTCGCCACGCACCCCCCTCGTGAATCCATGCACAAGCGGGCCCTTACGATGACTCCGTGCCGAATTCGATGAACCCTCTCCAGCTGATCGCCGACCGCTGGCAGCCCTCCGCGCGCTTCGTCCAGCGGGCCGCGCTCGCCTGTGTGGTCATGGCCGTGGTCATCGTGGTGACAGGTGGCGCGGTCCGTCTCACCCAGTCGGGGCTCGGCTGCCCGACGTGGCCGACGTGCACCGACGAGAGCCTGACGCCCACGCGTGCGATGGGCATCAACGGTGTCATCGAGTTCGGCAACCGCATGCTGACGTACGTCCTGTGCGGTGTAGTCGGGCTCGCGATCATCGCGGCACGCGCGCGTGAGCCGCGCCGGCGGTCGCTGACCCGTCTGGGCTGGGCGCAGTTCTGGATCGTCATGGGCAACGCCGTCGTCGGTGGCATCACGGTGCTGACGGGCCTCAACCCGTACATCGTCAGCTCCCACTTCCTGCTGTCCACCGCGCTGCTGACGGTCTCCGTGGTGATGTGGCAGCGCACTCGTGAGGGCGACGCGGAGCCGCGTGACCGGGTGGCCCGTCCGGTGCGGCAGTTGAGCTGGCTGCTGGTCGTCGCGAGCGCCGTGCTGATCGTGGTCGGCACCGTGGTCACCGGTGCGGGCAAGCACGCGGGCGACGCCTCCAAGGACGTCCACCGGATCCCGTTGAACTGGCGTGAGCTCACCCAGCTGCACGTCGACTTCGTATTCGTCGTGGTCGGCCTGACCGTCGCCCTGTGGTTCACCCTGCGGGCCGTCAAGGCGGCCGCCGCGCCGAGCCGCCGGGTCACCGAGCTGTTCGTCGTGCTGATGCTCCAGGGCGTCATAGGGTACGTGCAGTACTTCACCGGCCAGCCGGAGCTGGTCGTGGGTGCCCACATGCTCGGCTCCTGCATCGTGTGGATCGCCGTTCTGCGCGTCTTCCTGTCGCTGCGCGACCGCGGTGAACTCGCCTCCGTGCCCGCCCCCTCCGGTGAGCACGACGCGCTTCAGACGGCCTCCGTCCCCAGCCGGTAGATCCTGCGGGCGGTGCCGGCGGCGACGAGCGAGGCGATCCGCCCCGCCTCCGCCCACCGGCACACCCCGTCGGCGACCCAGTCGTCCATGAGCCGCCCCATGGCCTGTGAGAAGGTCCGGGCGCCGACCACATAGAGCTCGGCCAGCGCCCGCGCCCCGGTGGAGAACAGCAGCTTGCCGAACGGCGCTTCGGCCAGGCTCTCCTCGGGCCGGGTGCCCACGTCCGCGTACACGTGCGGGAAGCCCGCGGCGAGCCGCGCGGCCTGCCGGTGGTGCCAGGGGGCGGGCAGCAGCACCAGATCGGTCCCCAGCCCCTCGGTGGCACGCAGGAAGCGCGTCACGCGGCGCGGGTCGGGGCAGTGCAGCTGTACGGGCAGCCCGGTGGCGACCGCCGTCCACAGCAGATGACAGGCGACCACGGGCTCGTCCAGCGGCCCGCCCGTCCGGCGGGTGCGCAGCCAGCGGTCGACGGCCCTGCGGACCTCGGGCGGCTCCGGTGGCGTCCCGTCGCAGGAGCGGATCCCGGAGGCGAACGCGGTGGCGCTCCGGGCGGCCACCCATAACGCCTCGGTGACGTAGGCGGTGAAGGAGCCGGCGCTGCCGGAGGTGTCGGCGACCTGTTCGGCGAGCGGTTCGAGGCGTACGACCTCGTGGGCGCGCCCGTCGGCCGCGTACGCCAGCTCGGTGGCCGAGGTGAGGGCGCCCGGCGCCCCGGACTCCAGCAGGAAGGTGCCGATTCCCGCGCCGCGCAGCAGCAGTTGCCCGGCGCGGTAGGCGCCCAGTTCCCGCCGCCGCGCCAGATAGCGGACCGGCGCGCAGTGCGCTTCCAGGCCGAGCAGGGGCGGGCACCAGCGGCGTACGGCCAGTCCGGCGGGGCTGTCGAAGAAGGTGGTGCCGGGCGGTGCGGGGCCGGTGGAGCCCGCGGCGGCGGCGAGGTGCGTCTCGAAGGCGCCGAGCCCCAGCTCGCCGTGGACCGTGCCGTGGCTGTGCTGATCCACGATCGGCGGCATGCCGTCCATCCGCGCCCTCGTCCCCCCGTGCCGAACCCCCGGGCGGCGCACCGAGGTGGCCGCTCCCGGCGGGTCTAACGGGCGAGGGGGCCGTCAGTTATTGCTGGGGCCGCCGAGCTGGATGCCGGCCATACGGGACCATTCGTACGGGCCGGTGCGGACCTTGGCGGCGAACTCGCCGTCGAAGTCCTCGTGGAGGGTGATGCCGGCGAGCTCGACGGCCTTCCGCGCCATGGGCATGGAGGGGGCGACCAGGTTGCCCCACTCGCCGTTGGCGCCGACGAGGGCGATCCGGGTGCTGCCGCGGCCGATGTGCGCCAGCTGGCCCTCGGCGCTGCCGCCGTGGCTCTTGGCGAAGGCGGTGATCTGCCGGGCGAGCCGGGCGGCCCTGCGGGCGGCCCGGCTGTCGAGTGCGGTGTCTTCGGCCTGCGTGGTGTCTGCCATGAAGCAGATGCTACCCACCAGTACTGCGTCTTTTGGGGGAGACCCCCGAACCCCCTAGCGAAGGAAGGGATCCACGGCCACTGCCGCGAAGAGCAGCGACACATAGGTGATGGACCAGTGGAAGAGGCGCATCTCCTTGAGCTTCGCCCCGGTGATCCCGGCCTTGGCGCGGCCCTGGAGCGCGTGCGCCTCCTTGAGCCACATGCCGCCGAGCACGGCCGCCACGATCGTGTAGAACCAGCCGGTGTAGCCGAGGGGCTGGAGCAGGAGCGAGACGGCGACCATCACCCAGCTGTAGAGGACGATCTGACGGGCGACCGCCTTGTTGCCCGCGGTGACCGGCAGCATGGGCACGCCCGCGCGCTCGTAGTCGTCCTTGACCTTCATCGACAGCGGCCAGTAGTGCGGCGGCGTCCAGAAGAACATGACCAGGAAGAGGACGACCGGGGCCCAGGAGACCGATTCGGTGACGGCGGACCAGCCGATGATGACCGGCATGCAGCCCGCGATGCCGCCCCAGACGATGTTCTGCGCGGTGCGGCGCTTGAGCAGCATCGTGTAGATGACGACGTAGAAGGCGTTGGCCCCGAGCGACAGCATCGCCGACAGCGGGTTGACCAGGTACCAGAACCAGAGGGTGGAGCCCACGGTCAGCGCGGTGGCGAAGACCAGGCACTCCCGCGGCGAGACCATCCCGGTGACCAGCGGGCGCTGGGCCGTACGGTCCATCAGCGCGTCGATGTCCCGGTCGATGTACATGTTGTACGCGCCGGCGCCGCCGGCCGACAGGTAACCGCCGATGCACGTGGCCAGGACGAGCCACAGGTCGGGCACGCCCTGCGCGGCGAGGAACATCACCGGCACGGTCGTCATCAGCAGCAGCTCGATGATCCGCGGCTTGGTCAGCGCCACGAACGCCTTGACACGGGCCCCGAACGGCCGGTGACCGAGGCTCTCCGGAAGCACCCCCGCAGGACGGGATTCGACGGCCGTCACGCACACCCCTGACAGAGATAAGGCCAGCAAGCGATGCGGGCAGGATGAACCCGGTGAAGGCTTGCGCTTACCACGCCACTCTAGACGTAGGGGATACCCCGGCCTCCGCCGGGGTGGGGTCGTGTTGGGACCGTAGCGGACCCGATCCGCGGCCGTTCCCCGATGCCCGCGCGCCGGATCGGGCCTCCTGGGAACATGACACGGTGGCCCCGTTCGGGAGGCGCCCCGGCGGCCTCCCCGGCAGGCTGGACCCATGGCCGTCGCACCCGCGGCGGGAATCTTCGCCATCCGGATCCGGTTGCCCGGGACGTCGGGTCGGGCAGCCGACTGTGTGTCGAAAAGGCGCGCGCCCCTGCGGGGTAGGCTCGACAGCGCCGCGTCGTGGCGGAACATACCGCCCCCGGCAATCGAAACATGTGGAGAGGAGCCCTGAACCGAGGGTGAGCACCAAGCCGACCACAACAGACCTCGAGTGGACCGAACTGGACCAGCGGGCCGTCGATACCGCCCGCGTCCTGGCCATGGACTCCGTGCAGAAGGTCGGCAACGGCCATCCGGGCACGGCCATGAGCCTGGCGCCCGCCGCCTATCTGCTGTTCCAGAAGCTGATGCGGCACGACCCGAGCGACGCCGACTGGGCAGGCCGGGACCGGTTCGTCCTCTCCCCCGGTCACACCAGCCTCACGCTCTACGTGCAGCTCTTCATGGCCGGCTACGGCCTGGAGCTCGCGGACCTGAAGTCGTTCCGCACCTGGGACAGCAAGACCCCGGGCCACCCGGAGCACGGTCACACCCGTGGTGTCGAGACCACCACCGGCCCGCTGGGCCAGGGCATCGCCAACGCCGTGGGCATGGCGATGGCCGCCCGCTACGAGCGCGGCCTGTTCGACCCGGAGGCCCCGAAGGGCGCCTCCCCGTTCGACCACACCATCTGGGCGATCGTCTCCGACGGCGACCTGGAGGAGGGCATCTCCGCCGAGGCGTCCTCGCTGGCCGGCCACCAGAAGCTCGGCAACCTCGTCGCGCTCTACGACGACAACCACATCTCGATCGAGGGCGACACCGAGACCGCCTTCTCCGAGGACGTCCTCGCGCGCTACGAGGCGTACGGCTGGCACGTCCAGCGCATCGAGCAGGCCGAGAACGGCGACTTCGACGTCCAGGCCCTCTACGCGGCCCTGAAGGCGGCGCAGGAGGAGACCGAGCGTCCCTCGATCATCGCGGCGCGCACGATCATCGCCTGGCCCGCCCCGAACGCCCAGAACACCGAGGCCTCGCACGGCTCGGCGCTCGGCGACGCCGAGGTGGCCGCGACCAAGCGCGTCATGGGCTTCGACCCGGAGCAGACCTTCCAGGTCGAGGACGAGGTCTTCACCCACGTCCGCAAGGTCGTCGACCGCGGCCGCGAGACCCACGCGACCTGGGAGAAGCAGCTCCAGGAGTGGCGCACCTCCAACCCGGAGCGCGCCGCCGTCCTGGACCGCATGGCCGCGGGCGAGCTGCCCGACGGCTGGGAGCACGCGCTCCCCGTCTTCCCGGCCGGCAAGGACGTCGCGACCCGCAAGGCGTCCGGCGAGGTCCTCAAGGCGCTGGGCGGCGTGATCCCCGAGCTGTGGGGCGGCTCCGCCGACCTCGCGGGCTCGAACAACACCACGATCGACCCGTCGTCCTCGTTCCTCCCGGAGGGCAACCCGCTCCCCGAGGCGAACCCGTACGGCCGCACGATCCACTTCGGCATCCGCGAGCACGCCATGGGTTCGACCATGAACGGCATCGCGCTGCACGGCAACACCCGTGTGTACGGCGGCACCTTCCTGGTGTTCTCCGACTACATGCGCCCGGCCGTCCGCCTGGCCGCCCTGATGAAGCTGCCGGTCACCTACGTGTGGACGCACGACTCCATCGGTCTCGGCGAGGACGGCCCGACGCACCAGCCGGTCGAGCACATGGCCGCGCTGCGCGCCATCCCGGGCCTGAACATGGTCCGCCCGGCCGACGCCAACGAGACGGCGATCGCCTGGCGCGAGATCACCAAGCGCCACACCGCCAAGCCGGCGCCGCACGGTCTGGCCCTGACCCGCCAGAACGTGCCGACCTACGAGGCCAACGAGGGCGCCGCCAAGGGCGGCTACGTCCTCTTCGAGGCCGAGGGCGGCCGGCCGCAGGTGATCCTGATCGGCACCGGCTCCGAGGTCCAGCTGGCCGTCGAGGCCCGTGACGTGCTCCAGGCCGAGGGCATCCCGACCCGCGTGGTCTCCATGCCCTCCGTCGAGTGGTTCGAGGAGCAGGACCAGGCGTACCGCGACGGCGTGCTGCTGCCGGACGTCAAGGCCCGCGTGGCCGTCGAGGCGGGCATCGGCCTGACCTGGCACCGGTACGTCGGCGACGCCGGCCGGATCGTCTCGCTGGAGCACTTCGGCGCCTCCGCGGACTACAAGATCCTCTACCGCGAGTTCGGCCTGACCTCCGAGGCCGTCGTGGCCGCCGCCCGCGAGTCGATCGAGCACGTCGACGCCAACCGTCGCTGACGCGACCGCCCACCACTAGTAGGAGATGCAATCCCGATGACAGACGCACTCAAGCGCCTCTCCGACGAAGGCGTCGCGATCTGGCTGGACGACCTGTCCCGCAAGCGCATCACGTCCGGCAACCTGGCCGAGCTGATCGACCAGAGCCACGTCGTGGGTGTCACCACCAACCCGTCGATCTTCCAGAAGGCGATCTCCGGCGGCGACGGCTACGAGCAGCAGCTCACCGACCTCGCGGCCCGCAAGGTCACCGTGGACGAGGCGATCCGCATGATCACGACGGCGGACGTCCGTGACGCCGCCGACATCCTGCGCCCGGTCTTCGACGCGACGGACGGCCAGGACGGCCGGGTCTCCATCGAGGTCGACCCGCGCCTGGCGCACAACACGACGGCCACCGTGGCCGAGGCCAAGCAGCTGGCCTGGCTGGTGGACCGCCCCAACACCCTGATCAAGATCCCGGCCACCGAGGCGGGCCTCCCGGCCATCGCCGAGGTGATCGGCAAGGGCATCAGCGTCAACGTCACGCTGATCTTCTCCCTTGAGCGCTACCGCGCGGTCATGGACGCCTACCTGACCGGTCTGGAGAAGGCCAAGGCCGCCGGCCTGGACCTGTCGCTGATCCACTCGGTCGCGTCCTTCTTCGTGTCCCGCGTGGACAGCGAGATCGACAAGCGCCTGAACGCGCTGGGCACCGACGAGGCCAAGGCGCTGCGCGGCAAGGCCGCCCTGGCCAACGCCCGCCTCGCCTACCAGGCGTACGAGGAGGTCTTCTCCTCCGACCGCTGGGCCGCCCTGGAGAAGTCCGGCGCCAACAAGCAGCGTCCGCTGTGGGCCTCGACCGGTGTCAAGGACCCGGCCTACAAGGACACGCTGTACGTGGACGACCTGGTCGCCCCGAACACGGTCAACACCATGCCGGAGGCCACCCTGGAGGCCACCGCCGACCACGGGCAGATCACCGGCGACACGGTGCGCGGCACGTACGAGCAGGCCAAGGCCGAGCTCGACGCGATCGCGAAGCTGGGCATCTCGTACGACGACGTCGTCCAGCTGCTGGAGGACGAGGGCGTCGACAAGTTCGAGCAGTCGTGGAACGACCTTCTTAAGTCCACCGAGGCGGAGCTCAAGCGCCTCGCCCCGGAGGCGTGAGTTGAGCACAAGCAGCAATCCGCTGCGTGACGCTCAGGACCGACGGCTCCCGCGTATCGCGGGGCCGTCGGGCCTGGTCATCTTTGGCGTCACGGGCGATTTGTCCCGGAAAAAGCTGATGCCCGCGGTCTATGACCTCGCGAACCGGGGGCTGCTGCCGCCGGGCTTCTCGCTCATCGGCTTCGCGCGCCGCGACTGGGAGAACGAGGACTTCGCCCAGATCGTGCACGACGCCGTCAAGGAGCACGCGCGCACGCCCTTCCGTGAGGAGGTCTGGCAGCAGCTGGTGCAGGGCTGCCGGTTCGTGCAGGGCGACTTCGACGACGACGTGGCGTTCGAGACCCTCAAGTCCACGATCCACGAGCTCGATGCGGCACAGGGCACGGGCGGCAACTTCGCCTTCTACCTGTCGGTGCCGCCGAAGTTCTTCCCCAAGGTCGTCCAGCAGCTGAAGAAGCACGGGCTGGCCGAGCAGAAGAAGGGCGGCTCCTGGCGGCGCGCCGTCATCGAGAAGCCCTTCGGTCACGACCTGGCCTCCGCCCAGGAGCTCAACCGGATCGTCCACGAGGTCTTCCCGCCCGAAGAGGTCTTCCGGATCGACCACTACCTGGGCAAGGAGACCGTCCAGAACATCCTGGCGCTCCGCTTCGCCAACACCCTCTTCGAGCCGATCTGGAACCGGTCGTACGTCGACCACGTGCAGATCACCATGGCCGAGGACATCGGCATCGGCGGCCGCGCGGGCTACTACGACGGCATCGGCGCCGCCCGTGACGTCATCCAGAACCACCTGCTCCAGCTGCTGGCGCTGACCGCCATGGAGGAGCCCGCCTCCTTCGAGGCGGACGCGCTGGTCGCGGAGAAGACCAAGGTGCTGGGCGCCGTCCGGCTGCCCAAGGACCTCGGCAAGGAGACCGTCCGCGGGCAGTACGCGCACGGCTGGCAGGGTGGCGAGGAGGTCGTCGGCTACCTCGAAGAGGACGGCATCGACCCGGCGTCCAAGACCGACACCTACGCCGCGATCAAGCTGGAGATCGACAACCGCCGCTGGGCGGGCGTCCCCTTCTACCTCCGCACGGGCAAGCGGCTCGGCCGCCGCGTCACCGAGATCGCGGTCGTCTTCCAGCGGGCTCCGCACTCGCCCTTCGACCACACCGCCACCGAGGAGCTGGGGCAGAACGCCCTGGTCATCCGGGTGCAGCCGGACGAGGGCGTCACCATGCGGTTCGGCTCGAAGGTGCCGGGCACCTCGATGGAGGTCCGGGACGTCTCGATGGACTTCGCCTACGGCGAGTCCTTCACCGAGTCCAGCCCGGAGGCGTACGAGCGGCTCATCCTCGATGTGCTGCTGGGCGACGCCAACCTCTTCCCGCGCCTGCGGGAGGTCGAGCTGTCCTGGCAGATCCTCGACCCGATCGAGCAGTACTGGGAATCCAACGGCAAGCCCGCGTCCTACCCGGCAGGCACCTGGGGCCCCATCGAGGCGGACGAGATGCTCGCACGTGACGGACGGAGCTGGCGCCGGCCATGAAAATCGACCTGACGGACACCACGTCCAGCAAGATCAACAACGCCCTGGTCCAGGGCCGGCGCGCCATCGGCACCCCCGCCATCGGCATGGTGCTCACCCTGGTCATCGTCACCGACGAGGAGCACGCCTACGACGCGCTGAAGGCGGCCAACGAGGCCTCCCGCGAGCACCCCTCGCGCAAGCTCGTCGTCGTCAAGCGGGTCAGCCGGTCGCCGCGCGACCGTGCCAAGGCCCGCCTCGACGCCGAGGTGCGGGTGGGCACGTCCGCGGGCACCGGCGAGACCGTGGTGCTGCGGCTCTACGGCGACGTCATCGACCACGCCCAGTCGGTCGTGCTGCCGCTGCTGCTGCCCGACGCCCCCGTGGTCGTCTGGTGGCCGGTGGGCTCCCCGGTCAACCCGGAGAAGGACCCGCTGGGTTCGCTCGCCCAGCGCCGGGTCACCGACGCCTACGCCGCCGAGGACCCCCTCTCGGAGCTCTCGGCCCGCGCCGCGCACTACACCCCGGGCGACACCGACCTGGCCTGGACCCGGATCACGCCGTGGCGCTCGATGCTCGCGGCCGCCCTGGACCAGCAGCAGGTCGAGATCATCTCCGCCGACGTGGAGGGCGAGGGCTACAACCCGAGCGGCGAGCTGCTCGCGATGTGGCTCGCCGACCGCCTGGGCGTGCCGGTCAGCCGGACCGTCTCCGACGGGCCGGGCCTCACGGCCGTACGGCTGGAGACCAGGAACGGCCCGGTCACCCTGGACCGCCCCGACGGCTCCCTGGCCACGCTCTCCATGCCGGGCCAGCCGGACCGCGCGGTGGCGCTCCAGCGGCGCGACACCTCGGAGCTCCTCGCGGAGGAACTCCGGCGGCTCGACCCGGACGACACCTACGAGTCGGCGCTGAAGTACGGCGTGGAGCGGCTCGGCGAGGCCAAGGCGGCCGCGCCCGCGGCGCCGAAGGCGGCCGAGGCGGCCACGGAGGCTCCGGAAGCGGACGCCGCCGAGGCCAAGGCCGCGCCCGCGCCCGCCAAGAAGGCCGGCAGCAAGAAGGCGGCCGGCAAGTGAGCGCTCCGCAGATCGTCGTCCACCGGGACAAGGAGCTGATGGCGCAGGCCGCGGCGGCCCGGCTGATCACGAAGATCGTGGACGCGCAGGCCGCGCGGGGCTCCGCCTCCGTCGTCCTCACGGGCGGGCGCAACGGCAACGGGCTGCTCGCGGCCCTCGCCGAGGCGCCCGCGCGCGACGCGGTGGACTGGGCGCGGCTGGACCTGTGGTGGGGCGACGAGCGCTTCCTGCCCGAGGGCGACCCCGAGCGCAATGTGACCCAGGCGCGCGCCGCGCTCCTGGACTCAGTGCCGCTGGACCCCGCCCGGGTGCATGTGATGCCCCCGGCCGGTGACCGGTACGGCAACGACGCGGACGCCGCGGCGGAGGCCTACGCGGCCGAACTCGCGGCGGCCGCCCGGCCCGAGGACCATGGCCCCGTGCCGTCCTTCGACGTGCTGCTGCTGGGCGTCGGCCCGGACACGCACGTGGCCTCGCTGTTCCCCGAGTTGCCGGGCGTGCGGGAGACCGAGCGCACGGTCGTCGGGGTGCACGGCGCGCCGAAGCCGCCGCCGACGAGGGTCTCCCTGACCCTCCCGGCGATCCGCGCGGCCCGCGAGGTCTGGCTGCTCGCGGCGGGCGAGGACAAGGCGAACGCTGTCGCGATGGCGCTGTCGGGTGCGGGTGAGATCCAGGCCCCGGCAGCGGGCGCGTACGGCCGCTCGCGCACGCTGTGGCTGCTCGACGCGGCGGCCGCCGCGAGCCTCCCCCGGGGGCTGTACCCCCCGGCTTCGCCCTGACCGCGCTGACGCGCGGTGTCCTCAAACGCCGGACGGGCTGGATTTTCCAGCCCGTCCGGCGTTTGACGATGTACGGGTCAGCGACCCCGCAGCTCGCGGTAGCGCGCGACCAGCGCCGCCGTGGACGCATCCAGGCCGGGCACCTCGGCGCCAGCGCTGAGCGCAGGCTCAACCCGCTTCGCGAGCACCTTGCCCAGCTCGACCCCCCACTGGTCGAAGGAGTCGATGTTCCAGATCGCGCCCTGGACGAACACCTTGTGCTCGTAGAGCGCGACCAGCTGCCCCAGCACCGACGGAGTCAGCTCGCTCGCGAGGATCGTCGTCGTCGGGTGGTTGCCCCGGAACGTCTTGTGGGGGACGAGCTCCGCCGGAACGCCCTCCGCGGCGACCTCCTCCGCGGTCTTGCCGAAGGCGAGCGCCTGGCCCTGGGCGAAGAGGTTGGCCATCAGCAGGTCGTGCTGGGCGACCAGCCCCGGCGCCAGGTCCTCCACCGGCTTGGCGAAGCCGATGAAGTCCGCCGGGATCAGCTTCGTGCCCTGGTGGATCAACTGGTAATAGGCGTGCTGCCCGTTGGTGCCCGGCGTGCCCCAGACGACCGGCCCGGTCTGCCAGTTGACGAGGTTGCCCTCGCGGTCGACGGACTTGCCGTTGGACTCCATGTCGAGCTGCTGGAGATAGGCCGCGAACTTCGACAGGTAGTGGCTGTAGGGCAGCACCGCGTGCGACTGCGCGCCGTGGAAGTTGCCGTACCAGATGCCGAGCAGCCCCAGCAGCAGCGGGACGTTCTCCTCGGGCGGCGCGCATCGGAAGTGCTCGTCGACCAGGTGGAAGCCGGCGAGCATCTCCCGGAAGTGGTCCGGGCCGATCGCGAGCATCAGGGACAGCCCGATGGCCGAGTCGTACGAATAGCGGCCGCCGACCCAGTCCCAGAACTCGAACATGTTGGTCGGGTCGATGCCGAACTCGGTGACCTTCTCCTCGTTCGTCGACAGCGCCACGAAGTGCTTGGCGACGGCTTCCTCGCCCGCCCCCAGCCCCGTCAGCAGCCAGTTGCGCGCCGAGGTGGCGTTGGTGATCGTCTCGATCGTGGTGAAGGTCTTCGAGGCGACGATGAACAGCGTCTCGGCCGGGTCGAGGTCCCGGACGGCCTCGTGCAGGTCCGCGCCGTCGACGTTGGAGACGAAACGGAACGTCAGGTCGCGTGCCGTGTAGGCGCGCAGCGCCTCGTAGGCCATCGCCGGACCGAGGTCGGAGCCGCCGATGCCGATGTTGACGACGTTCTTGATGGGCTTTCCGGTGTGGCCCTTCCAGTCACCGGAGCGCACCCGGTCGGTGAAGACCTGCATCTTGAGCAGCACGGCGTGCACGGCCGGGACGACGTTCTCGCCGTCCGTCCTGATCACCGCCGACTCGGGGGCGCGCAGCGCGGTGTGCAGCACGGCACGGCCCTCGGTGGTGTTGATCTTCTCGCCACGGAACATCGCGTCCCGCAGCTCCGCCACCCCGGCCGACGCCGCCAGCTCGCGCAGCAGGCGCAGCGTCTCGTCGGTGACCAGGTGCTTGGAGTAGTCGACGTGCAGATCGCCGACGGTGAGCGTCAAGCGCCCGGCCCGCTGGGGATCCTCCGCGAACAGCTCTCGCAGGTGCACCTCCCCGAGCTCTTCCCGGTGCTTGGCCAGCGCATTCCACTCAGGCGTCTGGTCGAGCCTGCTGTGGCCCTCTGCGTTCATCTCGGACATCAGCCCATTCTTCTCGTAGCTGCCCCGCCGGTCTCCAACCTATGTGATCAGAGCTCGGTATGAGATGTCGTGCCGTCCCCGGCGCGGTCCACCGCGGGCAGCAGGGCGAGGACCGCGAGCGCGAGGAGGGCCGAGGCCAGCAGCATGGGGGTGTTCAGCCCCCAGGCGGTGGCGACCGCTCCCCCGGCCAGGGCCCCGAACGGCGCCCCGGCGATGGCGAGGGTGCGGAAGGCGGCGCTGATCCGCCCGAGCATCCCCTCCGGGGCGCGCTGCTGCATCAGCGTCGTCTGGGTGACGTTCCAGACCATGCCGGAGAAGCCGAAGAGGCCCAGGGCGGCGACGGCGACCGGCAGTTCGCGCACCGTGCCGAGCGCCACCAGGCAGGCCGTCTGGAGGGCCCCGAGCGCCGGCATGCTGCGCACCGGCCCGAAGCGGTCCACGAGCCGGCCGGCCAGCATCCCTCCGGCGACCCCGCCCACCCCGTACGCGGCGAGGGTGGCCGCATAGCCTCCGTGGCCGCCGTGCAGCCATCCGGTGACCAGCAGCGGCAGGGTCGCGATGAGCGCCCCGATCGCCACGTTGCAGAGCGTGGTGGACACGCACAGCGCGCGGAGCGTGCCGTCGCGCCACAGCGCCCGCAGCCCTTGGGCCATCTCCTGGCGGAGCGTGCGCCCGGCCGGGCGCGGCTCCCGCGCGGGCGCCGGTATCCGCAGGGTCGCCACGAGGGCGGCCGCCAGGAGATAGGTGGCGGCGTCCGCCGCGAAGGGCATCGCGGCGCCCACGGCGAGCAGCACCGGGACCAGGGGCGCGCCCAGGAACGCCCCTGCTATCTGCTGCCCGGTCATCAGCCGGGCATTGGCCCTGCCGAGCCCGTCCCGGGGCACCACGGCGGGCAGCAGGGCGGTGGCCGCGTTGTCGAAGAGGGTCTGGAGGGTGGTGAGGAGGAAGGCGAGCGCGATCAGGAGCCCGATCGTGGCGTGCCCGAGGGCGACGGCGGCCGCGAAGGCGGCGACCAGCGCGCCGCGGAGCACGTCCACCGTCCACATCGCCCGCCGCTGGTCGACCCGGTCGGCGACCGCGCCGCCCAGCAGTCCGAAGAGGAGCCAGGGCAGGAAGCCGCTCGCCGTCACCAGCGAGACGAGCAGCGGCGAATCCGTGAGGGAGACGGCGAGCAGCGGCAGCGCGGCGCCCCGCAGCGCGTCACCGAGGCGCGAGACGACGGCCGCCGACCACAGCCGCCCGAAGCCGCCCCGAACTTCCGCCCGGCTCCCGTGCGTTGATGTGATCGGTACGACCTTCGGTTCCTCGACCGCCGCCACGGTTCCCCCTCAAGGATGGCTTTGTCGAAGACCGTAACGGCCACCACTGACAACGGCCCGGCTGCGCTCCTTCTCAGGTGCGCGGCCGGGCCGCTCCAGTCGGTCGTGCCGTTTCAGATCTCCCCGCGGAGCTTCGCGAGCGCCTCGGCGAGGATCGCCTCGCCGTCCGCGTCGCTGCGCCGCTCCCGGACGTACGCGAGGTGGGTCTTGTACGGCTCGGTGCGGGGCGGGTCGGGCGGGCTGTCCCGGTCCTGGCCGGCCGGGAAGCCGCAGCGCGGGCAGTCCCAGGTGTCCGGCACCTGTGCGTCGCTGGCGAAGCTCGGCTGCGTCTCGTGCCCGTTCGAGCACCAGAAGGAGATGCGGAGGCGAGGTGCGGACTCGCCGCGCTCGGCCTCTCCCATCGGCCCCGCTCCGACCCGACTTCCTCGGATCGCGTTGCCACTTGCCACGGTCGTAACTCCCTGCGTGATGGTGCTGCACGGTGCCAAATAGCGGCTGCGCCGCGGGGTCGAAGAAGGCCTCCGCTGCGGGCGCCCCAGTCTACGTAAGGCCCAACGCGCGTCCAGTGGCAGGAGTTACAGCCCGGCCGCCAGGACGCGACCTCAATGATAGGCCGCGTCCACGACGGTGCGTCAGCTATCGAGCTTCATCAGCAGGCCGAGTGCGACAATGCACGCAAACCACAGCAGACCGACCACGACGGTGATCCGGTCGAGATTCCGCTCGGCGACCGAGGAGCCGCCGACCGAGGACTGCATGCCGCCGCCGAACATATCGGACAGGCCGCCGCCCTTCCCCTTGTGCATGAGCACCAGCATCATCATCAGCAGGCTGAAGACGATGAGGGCGATCGAGAACCCCATGACCACGGCTGGACCAACTCTCTCGGACTGGAACGGTGAGGGGCCGGGCGGCTGATAAGCACCGGTCCCGGCCCCGACAGGGTACGACGGGGAGCACCCGTCGTCATAGCTCGCTTACTGGTCGCGGAAGCGGACGATCTTGACGAAGTCGTCCACGTCCAGCGCGGCGCCGCCGATCAGGGCGCCGTCGACGTCCGGCTGCGCCATGATCGCGGCGATGTTGCCGGACTTGACGGAGCCGCCGTACTGGATGCGCACCTTGTCGGCCAGCTCACGGCCGTACAGCTCCGCGAGGCGGCCGCGGATCGCACCACAGACCTCCTGCGCGTCCTCGGGCGTGGCGACCTCGCCGGTGCCGATGGCCCAGACGGGCTCGTAGGCGATGACGATGCTCTCGGCCTGCTCGGCCGGGACGTCCTTCAGGGCGCCGTCGACCTGCGCGAGGGTGTGCGCGACCTGGGCACCGGCCTTGCGGACCTCCAGGCCCTCGCCGACGCAGAGGATCGGGGTGATCCCGTGCCGGTAGGCGGCCTTGACCTTGGCGTTGCAGACCTCGTCGGTCTCGCCGTGGTACTGGCGGCGCTCGGAGTGGCCGACGGCCACGTAGGTGCACTTGAGCTTGGACAGCATTGCGCCGGAGATCTCGCCGGTGTAGGCACCGGAGTCGTACGCCGAGAGGTCCTGGGCGCCGTACTTGATCTTGAGCTTGTCGCCGTCGACCAGGGTCTGCACCGAGCGCAGGTCCACGAAGGGCGGCAGGACGGCGACCTCGGTGTGGTCGTAGTCCTTGTCGGCGAGCGCGAAGGAGAGCTTCTGGACGTGTGCGATGGCCTCGAGGTGGTTGAGGTTCATCTTCCAGTTGCCCGCCATCAGCGGGGTACGTTCACTCACGGTGGTTCAGTCCTCCAGTGCGGCGAGGCCGGGGAGCGTCTTGCCCTCGAGGTATTCGAGGCTGGCGCCGCCGCCGGTCGAGATGTGGCCGAAGGCGGTCTCGTCGAAGCCCAGGATGCGCACGGCGGCGGCGGAGTCGCCACCGCCCACGACGGTGAAGGCCTCGCTGTCGAGGAGGCCCTGGGCGACGGCCTTGGTGCCGTTGGCGTAGTCGGGGTGCTCGAAGACGCCCATGGGACCGTTCCAGAAGACGGTGCCCGCGTCGGCCAGCTTCGAGGCGTAGAGCTCGCGCGTCTTCGGGCCGATGTCCAGGCCCTCCTTGTCCGCCGGGATGGCGTCCGAGGCGACGAGCTCGGGGTTGGCCGGAGCCTTGGTCTTCAGGTCCGGGAAGTCGGCCGAGACCAGGACGTCGACGGGGAGGACGAACTCCACGCCGCGCTTCTCGGCCCGGGCCAGGTACTCCAGGCAGACCGGGATCTGGTCCTCCTGGAGCAGGGAGATGCCGACCTCGTGCCCCTTGGCCTTGAGGAAGGTGTAGGACATGCCGCCGCCGATGAGGATGCGGTCGGCCTTCTCCAGCAGGTTGTCGATGACACCCAGCTTGTCGGAGACCTTGGCACCGCCGAGGACCACGACGTACGGGCGCGCGACATCATCGGTCAGCTTCTTCAGGACGCCGACCTCGGTGGCGATCAGGTCGCCGGCGGCGTGCGGGAGGCGCGCCGGGAGGTCGAAGACCGAGGCGTGCTTGCGGTGCACCGCACCGAAGCCGTCACCCACATAGAGGTCGGCCAGCGACGCGAGCTCGTCGGCGAAGGCGCCGCGCTCCGCGTCGTCCTTGCTGGTCTCGCCCGCGTTGAAACGGAGGTTCTCCAGCAGCGTGACCTCGCCGTTCGCCAGTGCGGCGACGGTGGCCTTCGCGCTGTCGCCGACCGTGTCGGTGGCGAACGAGACATTCCTGCCCAGGATCTCGCCGAGCCGCGCGGCGGCGGGAGCGAGCGAGAACGCGGGGTCCGGGGCGCCCTTGGGGCGGCCCAGGTGCGAGGCGACGATCACCTTCGCGCCCGCCTCGGCGAGCTTGGCGATCGTCGGGGCGACGGCGCGGATGCGGCCGTCGTCGGTGATGGTGGTCCCGTCGAGCGGCACGTTGAGGTCGGCGCGGACGAAGACCCGCTTGCCCTCGACGCCGTCCTGGAGGAGTTCGTCGATCGTCTTCATGCAGTGACTCCGTGACTTCCGGATGGGGGCACCGCCCAGCGATAGCTGGGGGACAGTCATGAGACGGGGCTCGTACGACGCTCCATCGCGTCGTACGAGCCCTGTCCCCTACATCTCTGTTGCCTACGACTGTGCGAGTCGGGCGAAGATCAGAGCTGGCCGCCGACGAAGACGGTCAGGTCGACCAGGCGGTTGGAGTAGCCCCACTCGTTGTCGTACCAGCCGACGACCTTGACCTGGTTGCCCTGGACCATGGTCAGGGAGGAGTCGAAGGTGCAGGAGGCCGGCCAGTTCACGATGTCGGAGGAGACGATCGCGTCCTCGGTGTACTCGAGGATGCCCTTGAGCTGACCCTCGGCGGCCTTCTGGAAGGCGGCGTTGATCTCTTCCTTGCTGGTCTCGCGGTCGAGCTCGAGGACCAGGTCGGTGACCGAGCCGGTCGGGACCGGGACGCGCATGGCGATGCCGTCCAGCTTGCCCTTCAGCTGCGGGAGGACCAGCGCGGTGGCCTTGGCGGCACCGGTCGAGGTCGGGATGATGTTCTCCGCGGCGGCGCGGGCGCGGCGCAGGTCGGAGTGCGGGAAGTCCAGGATCCGCTGGTCGTTGGTGTACGCGTGGACCGTGGTCATCATGCCCTTGACGATGCCGAAGTTCTCGTCGAGAACCTTGGCCATCGGCGCCACACAGTTGGTGGTGCAGGAGGCGTTGGAGATGACGTGGTGGTTGGCCGCGTCGTACTTGTCCTGGTTGACGCCCATGACGATAGTGATGTCCTCGTCCTTGGCGGGCGCGGAGATCAGGACCTTCTTGGCGCCGGCCGCGAGGTGCTTGGCGGCGTCGGCCTTCTTGGTGAAGATGCCGGTGGACTCGATGACGATGTCGGCGCCCAGCTCGGCCCACGGCAGGTTCGCCGGGTCGCGCTCGGCCATCGTCTTGAAGGTCATGGAACCGACGGTGATCGAGTCGTCGGTGTGGCTGACCTCCTGCTTCAGACGACCCAGGATGGTGTCGTACTTCAGCAGGTGGACCAGGGTGGCGTTGTCGGTCAGGTCGTTGACACCGACGATCTGGATGTCCGCACCCTGCTCCAGCAGCGCGCGGAAGTAGTTACGACCGATACGGCCAAAGCCGTTGATGCCTACGCGGATCGTCACGAACCGATCTCCTCGTTGGTGTGCCGGTCTGTCACCCGGCGAGCTGTATGGGATGTCCCCGACCACCACTGACCCTACCTCCAACAGCAGGGGGACGTGACATTGGCGGACCCCTCACACGTCAGCTGTCAATGGCGTGCAACACATTGCCGAGCAGACGAGCACGCGTCTTCCCATTTGATACGTGTTCGAGTCCGAAACCCAGCAGCACCGTGTCCCGGGTGGTGATCGCCGCCGAGAAGTGGATGAACTCCTTCGAGCGCGCCCAGTCGCCCACGTTCCCCGGGCTGCCGGCGGGCGGTCCGGGGACGGTCCAGGGGCCCAGGGAGGACTCGAAGCCCTCGGTGGGCTGTGCGGTCGCGCCGATGGTGAGGGTGGTGTTGTCGGCGAAGACGCCGCGGCCCCCGGTGCCCGGGTCGGTGACGTAGGAGAGGACCACCTCGGCGTTCCTGCCCGCGAAGGCGCTCAGGTCGAAGGAGACCTGCCGCCAGCCGTCGGAGGAGCCGGTGAAGGCGTGCCAGGCGCCGGTGGTGCCCTGCCCGGCGCAGGTGCCGCTACGGAGCGTGAGGTAGTGGGTGAGGAAGGGGTGCAGCCGGAGGAGGGAGTCGCAGTCGGCGGGCACCTGGTCGGTGGTGCCGCCCCGGGCGTCGGGCAGGGTGGTCCAGTCGTCCCGGCCGACCGTGTGCGCCTCCAGGACGGCGTTGTCGTAGCCCTGCTCGGTGTCGTGGCTGAGCCACAGCCCCAGCGCCGGTTTGTCGGCCGCGGTCGCGCCGGTGAGGTCGACCGTGCGCGACAGCCGCATCCAGGCGTTGTCCTGGTGCCGGGCGGCCGCCATCCAGGAGCCCTCGTACGGCTGGAAGGGGGACCGCATGCCCGTGTAGTCGCCGGCGGGCGCGCTGCGGAACTGCGGGAAGTCCGCGGGCGGCAGTTCGTCGGAGACGGAGCTGTAGGCGCCCGCCGCGGTGAGCGGGCTGCCGGGCGCGTCGGTGAGGACGGCCGAGGTGCCCTTGAGCTTGCCGGCGCCGTCGAAGCGCGGCGGCCGGGGCTGGGAGACGCGGCCGCCCGCGCCCAGGTAGTACTGGCTGAAGTCGTCGGTGTCGGCCGGGCCGACCCGTGCGCTGCCGCCCGCCTGCGTTCCGGCGGCGACGACCTTGCCCCCGGCGTTGATGAAGTCGCGCACGGCGAGCAGGGTGTCGCCTCCGGGCCGGTTCGCGCCGGAGTACCACACCACGGTCCTGAAGTGGCCGAGCACGCCGAGCGCGTGGGGTGCGCCCTGCCGTGCGACGTCCCAGACGGCGGCCTTGCGGCCGTTGTCGGCAAGGGCCTTGGTGTAGACCGCCACGTTGCGGGCGGCCGCCGTGCCGCCCTCGTCGGCGAGCACGAGGGTGTCGGCGCGGGGGCGCTTCGCGACCGTGTACGTGAACGGCTCGCTGGCGGTGGGCCTGCCGTCGCGCGTACGGCCGGTGAACCAGACCTGGACGGCGGACCCGGGGTCGGCGCCCTCGACCTGGGCGCGGTACTGGTCGAAGCGGAGGTTGTCCCGGCCGCCGTAGCGCTTGCCGCCCTCCCACGCCTCCAGCGGCGCGGTGTGCGTACGGCCGCCGTCGACGCGGTAGTTGAGGCGCTTGTCGCGCAGGCTCTTGCGGGCGGTGACGGCGACGTCCTGTTCCTCGCCGCGCGCGTAGGAGGTGGTGAAGGTGTCGGGGGTGAAGTCCGGTGCGCTCAGGCCGACGGAGGAGACCGGCCGGTCGTCGCCCGCCTTGTTGGCGGCGGTCTCGGCGACGGAGAGCGCGAAGGGGAGGTTCTTGGTGAACTCCCGCTGGATCAGCTTCTCGTCGTCGGGGAAGGTGAAGGAGGAGCGGCAGTCGGCCGGGTCCCAGCGGTGGTCGGGGTCGCCCTTGGCCGCGGTCTGGCAGGTCGACATCTCCGGGGTGAACATCATCGTGCCGTTGACGTTGGCCGCGTGGCCGTCGGCCTCGCCGTTGGTGGTGTAGAGCTCGGAGGAGAGCTGGGGGCGGTAGCCGGGGATCGCGGACTTCTCCGGGGTGCCGGCGAGCGCCTTGTAGAGGACGTCGTCCGGGGTGGGCGTGGCGACCTGCCAGCCGACGCCGTAGAGGAGCAGTTCGGCCGCGGAGTGGTAGTTGACGGCGTAGGTGAAGCGGACGCGCTTCTCGAAGGCGTCCAGGGCGCGGGTCTCCGGCTCGGAGGCGGGGGACGGCCCGCGGTAGGTCTCGGAGGCCGGGTTGGGGGACGAGCCCTCGTTGTCGTAGCCCCATTTGTAGGGGAAGTTGCGGTTGAGGTCGACGCCGTCCCCGGGGGTGATCTTTCCGTCGCCGTTGTTGTCCCGCAGGTTCTTGCGCCACAGGCGGGTGTCAGGGCTCTGGAAGGTGTAGTCGTAGCCGTCGGGGTTGGCGGAGAGCACGAACCACAGCTCGGAGCGGTCGACCAGCCTGGTGATCCGGTCGTCCTTGCCGTAGCCGTTGAGATAGTGGTGCATCAGCCGCCGGGTCATCTCGGGTGTGATCCACTCGCGGGCGTGCTGGTTGGACATGTAGAGCACGGCCGGCCTGGCGCCGTCGCGGGTCCGCTCCGCGTCCTTGGTGACCTTCAGGGCCAGGATGTCCTGGCCGCGCACGGTCTTGCCGATGCTCTCGACCTTGGTGAGGCCGGGGTGCGCCCGCCCGGTGTTGACGATCTCCTCCTCCAGGCCGCCCTTGGGCCCGTACGGGCGGAAGACGCCGTCACCGGCGGCCCGGAGCCGCTCCTGGGTCTTCTCGGGGACGCGCTTCTCGGTGAGGTCCACGCCCTGTCGGCGCAGGTCAGCGGCCTGGGTCCCGGTGAGGGTCAGCTCGACCGGCGCGCTGCGGCCGACGGTGACCCGCTCGCCCAGCTCATGGCCGTCGATGCCCGCCGCGAGCAGCAGCGGGATCTGCGCCGAGGTGACCTTGGCGGTCCATACGGAGAGGGTGCCGCCGTCGGCGGTGGTGCGCGGAGCGGGTTGCGCGTGTGCGAAGGGTGCGGCGGCCAGCCCGCCGATCACCAGCGAAGCGGCCGCGAGGAACGATCTCGCCTTGCGTCTCATGAGCCCCCCTTGCTGTGGTCCGGCACATCGGGTGCACGCACGCCAGGCTGATGAAACGCTCATGGTCATGTCAACGGGGCATCGAGCGCCGGACGGCCGGAAAGACCGGCCCGTCCGACGCTCAGGGGCCGGGGCCCCGGGTTCTCCGGGTCAGCCGACCATGCCCTCGGCGAGCTCCTCCGAGAGGTCGGACAGGTCCGAGAGGTTCGACTCCGTGCCCGGGATGCCCAGGTCCTGGGCCCGCTTGTCGGCCATCGCCAGCAGCCGCCGGATCCGGCCGGCGACGGCGTCCTTGGTCAGCGGCGGGTCGGCGAGGGCGCCCAGCTCCTCCAGGGAGGCCTGCTTGTGCTCCATGCGCAGGCGGCCCGCGGCGGCGAGGTGCTCGGGGACCTCCTCGCCGAGGATCTCCAGCGCGCGCTGGACCCGGGCGCCCGCCGCCACCGCGGCGCGCGCCGAGCGGCGCAGATTGGCGTCGTCGAAATTGGCGAGGCGGTTGGCCGTGGCCCGCACCTCGCGGCGCATCCGCCGCTCCTCCCAGGCGAGCACGGACTCGTGCGCACCCAGCCGCGTCAACAGCGCGCCGATCGCGTCACCGTCCCGGACGACCACCCGGTCCACGCCGCGCACCTCGCGCGCCTTGGCCGCGATCTGCAGCCTGCGGGCCGCCCCGACCAGCGCCAGCGCCGCCTCGGGCCCGGGGCAGGTCACCTCCAGGGAGGAGGAGCGGCCGGGCTCGGTGAGCGAGCCGTGGGCCAGGAAGGCGCCGCGCCAGGCGGCCTCCGCGTCACACGTGGCACCGGAGACGACCTGCGGCGGCAGCCCGCGGATCGGCCGGCCGCGGCCGTCGACCAGGCCGGTCTGGCGGGCCAGCTGGTCACCGCCCGCCACCACCCGCACCACGTACCGGCTGCCGCGGCGCAGCCCGCCGGGGGCCATCACCACCAGGTCGGAGGTGTGCCCGAAGATCTCCAGGATGTCCTTGCGCAGCCGTCGGGCCGCGATCCCGGTGTCCAGCTCCGCCTCGATCACAATGCGCCCGCTGACCAGGTGCAGCCCGCCCGCGAACCGCAGGATCGCCGAGACCTCCGCTTTCCGGCAGCAGGTCCGGGTGACGGGGAGCCGGGAGATTTCATCCTTCACCGCTGCCGTCATCGCCATGGGCCGATCCTTCCATGCATCCGAAAAATACGGTCGTACGCGGCGGCCAACAGCTCCGGGTCGTGCGTCGGGGAGCCGTCGGGCGAGGCGACCGGCGCCAGCTCGACCGCGGCCCCCAGGCGCTTGGCGGCGTCGGTGAGGCTCTGCCGGTCGGGCACGGCGGCCTCGTCGGCCAGCACCACGTCCAGGGCGAGTTTAGGGGCGTGTCGGGCCAAAACCTCCAAATGACGCTGCGGGGAGAAGCCATCGGTTTCGCCGGGCTGCGGCGCGAGGTTCAGCGAGAGCACCCGGCGGGCCTTGGTCTGCTGGAGCGCTTCGAGCAGCTCGGGCACCAGCAGGTGCGGGATCACGGAGGAGAACCAGGAGCCCGGCCCGAGCACCACCCAGTCGGCGTCGAGCACCGCTTCCACGGCCTCGGGCACCGCGGGCGGGTCCTCCGGCACGACGTGCACGGACTGCACCTCGCCACGGGTGAGCGCCACGGTGGCCTGGCCGCGCACGGTGCTGATCGCCTCGGGCTCGGCCGGGTCGTGGCCCCGCACGAGCGCCTGGAGCTCCAGCGGCACCGCGGACATGGGCAGCACCCGGCCGTGCGCGCCGAGGAGCTTGCCGACCAGGTCCAGGGCCTGCACATGGTCGCCGAGCTGCTCCCACAGGGCGACGATCAGCAGATTGCCGACGGCGTGTCCGTGCAGGTCGCCCTCGCTGGCGAAGCGGTGCTTGATGACCCGGGCCCAGGTCTGGCCCCAGTCGTCGTCGCCGCACAGCGCGGCGAGCGCCTTGCGCAGGTCGCCGGGGGGCAGCACGTCCAGCTCGTCGCGGAGCCGGCCGCTGGAGCCGCCGTCGTCGGCGACCGTGACGACGGCGGTCAGGTCGCCGGTGATCCGGCGCAGGGCGGCCAGCGAAGCGGACAGGCCATGGCCGCCGCCGAGGGCGACGACCTTGGGCTGTGCGCCGCGGCCGACGCGGCCGCCCGCACGGGCGGGGGCGAGCCGGCGGCCGCGGCGCAGCCGGAACGTGCGGCCGGTCACTCGCGCCCCATGTCCCGGTGGACTACCACGGTCTCGACACCCTCCGAGGCCAGGCGGTGGGCGAGCTTCTCGGACATCGCCACCGAGCGGTGCTTGCCGCCGGTGCAGCCGACCGCGATGGTCACATAGCGCTTGCCCTCGCGGCGGTAGCCCGCGGCGATCAGCTGGAGCAGCTCGGTGTAGCGGTCGAGGAACTCCTTGGCGCCGGGCTGGTTGAAGACGTAGCCCGAGACCTCCTCGTTGAGCCCGGTGAAGGGGCGCAGCTCGGGGACCCAGTGCGGGTTGGGCAGGAAGCGGCAGTCGACCACGAGGTCGGCGTCGACGGGCAGGCCGTACTTGTAGCCGAACGACATGACGGTGGCCCGCAGCTCCGGCTCCTCCTCGCCCGCGAACTGGGCGTCCATCTTGGCGCGCAGCTCGTGGACGTTGAGGCTGGAGGTGTCGATCACCAGGTCGGCGTCGCCGCGCAGCTCGCGCAGCAGGTCGCGCTCGGCGGCGATGCCGTCGACGATGCGCCCGGAACCCTGGAGGGGGTGCGGGCGGCGCACGGACTCGAAGCGGCGCACCAGGGCGTCGTCGGAGGCCTCCAGGAAGATCACGCGACGCTTGACCTTCTTGGCGGCGAGGTCCGCGAGGGACTCCCTGAGGTTGTCGAAGAAGCGGCGGCCGCGGACGTCCACGACCACGGCGATCCGTGCCACATTGCCCTGCGAGCGGGCGCCGAGGTCCACCATGGTGGGGATCAGGGCGGGCGGCAGGTTGTCCACGACGAACCAGCCGAGGTCCTCCAGGCACTTGGCGGCGGTGCTGCGGCCCGCCCCCGACATGCCGGAGATGATCACCAGTTCGGGGATGCCCGCCGCCTCACCGGCCGCCTCCGCCGTCGTGCCCGTACTCACCTGTGCTCCGTCTCGATCGGTCCCGGTCATGCTGCTACCCCCGTTCTGCGGACGGTGCCGCGGGCGCGGCGCCGTCTTCCATACTGCGGTCTCGCGGTGTCCGTGACCGGGACGGCGCTCGCCGCCCGGCCGCGGGCCGCCGGCCGATGCCGTGGGCGTCCACGTCCATCATTCCTCCGCATCGTCCATGATCTCGCCTGTCGCGGTGTTGACGGCAGGGGCCGGCGGCGCCGTCGCGGCGAGTGCGGCGGCGATCGTCTCGGCCGTCTTGCGGCCGATGCCGGGCGTCTCGCAGATCTGCTCGACCGTCGCGGCCCGCAGCCGCTTGACCGAACCGAAGTGCTTGATCAGCGCCCGCTTGCGGGTCTCCCCGAGACCGGCGACGGCGTCGAGCGGCCCGGCCTTCATGGTCTTGGCGCGCTTGCTGCGCTGGTAGGAGATCGCGAAGCGGTGTGCCTCGTCCCGGACGCGCTGGAGGAGGTAGAGGCCCTCGCTGGTGCGCGGCAGGACGACGGGATCGTCGTCGTCGGGCAGCCAGACCTCCTCGAGGCGCTTGGCGAGGCCGCAGACGGCCACGTCGCTGATGCCGAGGTCGTCCAGGGCCCGCCGGGCGGCGGCGACCTGCGGCTGCCCGCCGTCGACCACGACGAGCTGCGGCGGATAGGCGAACCGCTTGGGCCGGTCGTCGTCGGTGCGGACGGGACCGTCCCCGTTCTCCTCGACGGCGTTCTCCTCGGACCACTCCCCCGCCTTCTGCTGCTCCGCCAGATAGCGGCGGAAGCGGCGGCCGACGACCTCGTGCATCGAGCGGACGTCGTCCTGCCCCTCGAAGCTCTTGATCTGGAAGCGGCGGTACTCGCTCTTGCGGGCGAGGCCGTCCTCGAAGACGACCATGGACGCCACCACGTCCTGCCCCTGGAGGTGGGAGATGTCGAAGCACTCGATGCGCAGCGGGGCGGAGTCCAGGCCGAGGGCCTCGGTGATCTCCTCCAGGGCGCGGGAGCGGGTGGTGAGGTCGGAGGCCCGCTTGGTCTTGTGGAGCGCGAGGGCCTGCGCGGCGTTGCGCTGGACCGTGGCCATCAGGTCCTTCTTGTCGCCGCGCTGCGGGATGCGCAGGTCGACCCGGGAGCCGCGGCGCTCGGTGAGCCACTGCCCGACGGGCCCGACCGGGTCCGGCAGGGCGGGGACGAGGACCTCCTTGGGGACGGCGTCGCCCTTCTCCTCGCCGTAGAGCTGCTGGAGGGCGTGCTCGACCAGGCCCGCGGTGTCGACGGCCTCGACCTTGTCGGTCACCCAGCCGCGCTGGCCGCGCACCCGCCCGCCGCGTACGTGGAAGATCTGCACGGCGGCTTCCAGCTCGTCCTCGGCGACGGCGATCAGGTCGGCGTCGGTGGCGTCGGCGAGCACCACCGCGCTCTTCTCCATGGCGCGGCGGAGCGCTTCCACGTCGTCGCGGAGCCGGGCCGCCTTCTCGTATTCCATCTCCTCGGCGGCATCGTGCATCCGCTGTTCCAAACGGCGGATGTACGCGCCGGTACGCCCGGCCATGAAGTCGCAGAACTCCTCGGCGAGTTCGCGGTGCTCCTGCGGGGTGACGCGGCCGACGCACGGGGCGGAGCACTTGCCGATGTAGCCGAGCAGACAGGGGCGGCCGATCTGGGCGGAGCGCTTGAACACCCCGGCGGAGCAGGTGCGTACGGGAAAGACGCGCAGCATCAGGTCGACGGTCTCGCGGATCGCCCAGGCGTGGGCGTACGGGCCGAAGTAGCGCACGCCCTTCTTCTTGGGGCCGCGCATGACCTGCACGCGCGGGAACTCCTCGTTCAGGGTGACGGCGAGGGAGGGGTAGCTCTTGTCGTCGCGGTACTTGACGTTGAAGCGCGGGTCGTACTCCTTGATCCAGGAGTATTCGAGCTGGAGCGCCTCGACCTCGGTGGAGACCACGGTCCACTCGACGGAGGCCGCGGTGGTGACCATGGTGCGCGTGCGCGGGTGCAGACCGGCGAGATCCTGGAAGTACGAGGAGAGCCGCTGGCGCAGGCTCTTCGCCTTCCCGACGTAGATCACGCGGCCGTGCTCGTCACGGAATTTGTAGACCCCCGGCGAGTCGGGGATCTGTCCCGGCTTGGGTCGGTAGCTGCTGGGGTCGGCCATGCCACACACCCTACTTGCGGGCAGTGACAACTCCGTCGTCCAGCCGTGGCGGGTGCCGCCGGGGGGCCGGTTCCGGGCCGTCGGGGGACGGCACGCCTCCGGCCCCGGCGAGTGCGCGCCGGGGCCGGAGCGGGGGCGTTGTGGGGCCGCCCCCTGGTGCGGGTGGTCCGGTGCGGGCCGCGTCGGCGCGGCCCCCGGCGGGCCGCGGTCAGCCGCGGCGCCGCCTCCGGCGGACCACCAGGGCGGAGGCGCCGAGGGCCAGGGCCGCGCCCGCGGCCGTCGCGGTGGAGGCCGTATTCAGCGGGCTCCCCGCGCCGGTCCGCGCCGCGGACGCCGTCCGGACCTCTGCCGTCCTCTCCGCCGTCCCGTCGGCCGGCTTCTCCGCGTAGCCGCCGGCCATTCCCTGCCGGGCGTACGCGGAGCCCGGCAGCTTGTCGCCGTACGCCCGGTGGACTCGGGCCCGGTAGCTCTCGACGGTGGTACCCCCGGCGCCGATCGCCCGGGTGGCGTCCTCGTCGAGCGGCAGGACCCGGTCGCCGCGCTGGACGTACCAGGCGTCGATCTGCGGTTCGCGGAAGACGGTGCCGCCGCCGAGCTTCTTCGCGCCCTCGGCCGCGTAGCGCGTCTCGTCGTCGCCGGTGGCGATGTTGACGACCTTCCAGGCGTTCCCGTCCTTCACCGTCCACACCGACGCCTTCTGCCCGTCGGCCGAGACCGCCTCGCTGGCGAGGAATTCGAGCTTGGCGACCGGGGCGCCGGCCGTGCCCGCCACGAACTCGGGGGCGAGTGTGTAGACCGGCACCGTCGCGCCGTCGATCCTCGGCCGCGCCTTGGCCTTGGCGACGGCTCCGTCGCGGGCGAAGAAGCGGGAGAGGGTGTCGAGCGTCGCGGGGGCGGCCGCCGCGTCGTGCGCGGCCGTGATTCCCGCGGCGGGCGGGGCGAGGGGGGCGGGGACCGGGTTCCCGTCGGCGTGCGCGAGGGGGGCGAGGCCGAGCAGGGCCGCGGTGAGCGCTCCGGCGGCCGCCGCACGGGCCGCGTTCTTCCTGGTGTGCGTGCTCATGACCTCACGCCCCGATCCGGTAGAGCGAGTGGGTCCAGGAGAACTGGTCGTTGTCGACGTACCAGCCGTGCGAGGCCCAGTTGTAGCGGTTGTTGGACGGCCACGGGTCGCCCCAGTAGACCCAGCTGTTGGAGTCGTCGTACCCGTAGAGGACGTGCATGTGACCGCCGCCGGAGGACCACTGGATGCGGGTCTCCACGGGCCGGTTGGCGCTGATCTCGCTCTGCACGGTCGAGTAGCGCAGCCAGCCGCTCACGTACGAGCCGGAGTTGATGCCCGCCCAGTCGAGGGCGTTCTGCACATTGCCCAGGGTGGCCTGGTTGTTGGGGCACTCCGTGCCCTGCTGCCGGTTGAAGGCGGCGTTGCAGAACTGGTTCTGGCTGTAGTTGCGCCCGAACCAGGTGGCGATGGTGTTGCCGGAGCCCGCCCAGCACCAATTGGTCTTCTGCTGGGCCTGCATGGTGATGTTGAGCTTTTTCGACGCGGCGAGACCCGGCTGGTTGCCGCCCGTCGCGGCGCTCGCCGTGGTGGGGACGGCGAGCAGTGCGGAGGCGACCAGCGCGGCGACGGACAGCCGTCTGCCGCGTATACGGCTCTTTCCGGTCTTTTTCTGTTGTGCCGATGCACGGGACATGGACGTTCCTCCCGAGGCGGGGGGTTGAAACGGAGGAGCGCGTCCGGACGCTGATCAGGAGCATCAGGGTGTTGTCAGTGACTGGTCAACAGGTTTCAATGCTGGGTGAGCCGACGGTGTGAACAGCGCGAACCGGATGTGAACGGCCGGTGCCCGGCCAAGAGGATCACAGCGGTCCGGTGGCCCGGACCGCTCCTGCCACCGGTGAATATTCACAGAGGGGCGAGCGGATGGCACAGAGCGGCATACCGACCGACGCGGCCGAGAACGAACTGGTACAGGCCCTGCGCACCGGGCCGTTCCACCTGGCGCTGCGGACCGCGCTGTCCGTGCGCGGGCTCGCCCTGCACCGGGTGCAGCACCGGCTCGCACAGCGCGGCGTACGGGTCGGGGTGACGAGTCTCAGCTACTGGCAGCAGGGCGCGCGGCGGCCCCAGCGGCCCGAGTCGCTGCGTGCGGTGCGCATGCTGGAGGACGTCCTGGAGCTCCCCCCGCACTCCCTGACCCGGCTGCTCGAACCCCTGGAGCCCCGCACCGGGGCGGAACGGCCCGCCACCCGCTCGTACCGCTCCCTGGTCGAGGAGTCGCGCGCGCTGGAACGGCTGCTGGCCGAGCTGGAGTCACCGGCCGACGGCGGGCTGCACACCGTCTGCCATCTGGAACGGGTCCTGATCGGCTCCGGGCGCGAGCTCCTGGAGCGCGCCTCGCAGCACGTCGTGCGCGCGCACCGGGACGGCGTGGACCGCTATGTCGCCATCCATCACGGGGACACCGGCTGCGACCCCGGGCAGGTGGCGGTGCGGGCCACCGAGAAC
The DNA here is from genome assembly GCF_003391135.1 of Streptoverticillium olivoreticuli subsp. olivoreticuli. Lineage (GTDB taxonomy): Bacteria > Actinomycetota > Actinomycetes > Streptomycetales > Streptomycetaceae > Streptomyces > Streptomyces blastmyceticus. The sequence goes on from NZ_CP031455.1 coordinate 3,066,336, forward strand.
TGCCGGGTGGGGCGCGTGCGGTGGCACGCCAAGGCCGGTGTCCTCGTGGCCGAGCTGCTCTTCGACACCCGGCTGCGGGCCGGGGAGACCTATGTCTTCGGCTACGGCTTCGAGGACGGCACGGCCGGGCCGAGCAGCGAGTACGTGCGGGGGTTCAGCTTCGCGGGCGGGCAGTACGTCCTCCAGGTCCGCTTCGACGGCGCGGCGCTGCCGGTGCGCTGCCGCAGGTTCGCCCAGAGCTCCGCGGGGGCGCCGCGCGCCGGGCAGCAGGAGCTGACGCTGGCGGGGCGGCACCGCGGGGTGCATCTGGTGGAACAAGGGGTGCGGCCGGGGATCCTGGGGATCGCCTGGGACTGGTCGTGAGCGGCCCGGCCTTCCCCGGTGCCCCTGTCAGACCTCCGGGCCCGCGATCAGCTTGCCGTCGGCCAGCTTGACCGGGACGGCGGGCAGGGGCGCGCCGGCGGGGCCCTGGAGGACCTTGCCGGTGGCCGGGTCGAACTTGCTGCCGTGGCACGGGCAGCTGATCTTCCCGTCCTCGATCTTGTCGACGACACAGCCCGCGTGCGTGCACACCGCGCTGAACGCCTTGTACTCCCCCTTGGCGGGCTGCGAGACGACCAGGCGCTGCTCGCGGTAGAGCCGCGCGCCGCCGACCGGGACGTCGGCCGGGGCCCCGAGGTCCACCGGGGCCGTGGGGGTGGCCGCGCCCTTGGCGCCGCCCGGACCGCCGCCCGAGCACGCCGTGACGCCGAGCCCGGCGGCGCCTGCCAGCGCGGTGCCTCGCAGCACGGTGCGGCGGTCCAGGGAGAAGGCGGCAGAAGCCTCGGGGGCGGGGCTTGTCATGGGTGCTCCAACGGTGAACTGCGGATACGACGCGTCGACCCTACCGGCACCTCGAATTCCGCTTGAGGCCCCTCGGGGCGGGTGGTGACATGACAGGCTATGCCCGGCGGGAACCGGCCGGGAAAGGACGCCCCTCGTGATCGTCGTAGCCGGAGAGGCCCTGATCGACCTGGTGCCGGGAGAAGCCGGGGACGGCGGGGGCGGCGCGCTGCCCGCGCTGCTGCCGCGGCGTGGCGGGGGCCCGTACAACACCGCTGTGGCGCTCGGGCGGCTGGGCGCGCCCGCCGCCTTCTGTTCCCGGGTGTCGGCGGACGGCTTCGGCGAGGCGCTGCTGGCCGGTCTCCGGACGGCCGGGGTCGACGTCTCGCTGGTGCAGCGCGGGCCGGAGCCGACGACGCTCGCGGTGGCCGACGTCGGCGCGGACGGCTCCGCGGGCTACGCCTTCTACGCGGAGGGCACCGCGGACCGCCTGTTCGAGCTTCCGGGGCCGCTGCCGGAGGCGGTGTCGGCACTGTGCCTGGGCACCTGTTCGCTGGTGCTGGAGCCGGGCGCGAGCGCGTACGAGGCGCTGCTGCGCCGGGAGGCGGAGCGCGGGGTGTTCACGCTGCTGGACCCCAATGTCCGGGCGGGCCTGATCCCCGACGCGGCCGCCTACCGCGCCCGCTTCCGCTCCTGGCTGCCCCATGTGACCCTGCTGAAGCTGTCGGAGGAGGACGCCCGCTGGCTGGGCGGCTCCCCGGAGCAGTGGCTGGCGGAGGGGCCCGCCGCGGTGGTCGTCACGCACGGGGCGGCGGGGCTGTCCGTTCACCCCCGGAACGGCGCCCGGCAGTCGGTCCCGGCCCCCGCGGTCGAGGTCGTGGACACGATCGGCGCGGGCGACACGGTGAACGCGGCGCTGCTGCATGGGCTGGCGGCGCGGGGTGCGCTGACGCGCGGGGCGTTGGACACGGTGGACTGGCCGGACGTCCTGCGCTTCGCGGCCCGCGCGGCGGCGCTCACGTGCACGCGCGCGGGGGCGGAGCCGCCGTGGTCGGCGGATCTTCGGGGCACCCCCGGGCCCCCGACTGCGGGTCCGTTGCCGCCTGCGGCGGGAGCTCCCTGCGGGAGCGTCCTCAAACGCCGGACGGGCTGAAATCAGCCCGTCCGGCGTTTGAGGACAGCGCGCGAAGCGTGCTTCGGGGGTCTGGGGGCTTGCCCCCAGTTTCGGGAAGGGGCGGGGTAGGGGAACAAAGCCCGCCGCAGGCGGCTACGCCTTCCGCGCCCGAACGGCCTTCTTCGCCGGAGCCTTGGCCGCGACAGTCTTCTTCACGGCGGCCTTCTTCACGGGCGCCTTCTTCGCCCGCGCCCGCGCCGCCGGCGGCGGCGGCGAATCACTCACCCGGTCCCCGAGCAGCTCCCGCAGGAACTTCCCCGTGTGACTGTCCGGCACAGAAGCAACCGCTTCCGGCGTGCCCTCCGCGATGACGAGGCCACCGCCGCTGCCGCCCTCCGGGCCCATGTCGACGACCCAGTCGGCCGTCTTGATGACGTCGAGGTTGTGCTCGATGACGATGACGCTGTTGCCCTTCTCGACCAGACCCGACAGCACCGTGATCAGCTTGCTGATGTCCTCGAAGTGCAGCCCGGTGGTGGGCTCGTCGAGGACGTACACCGTGCGGCCGGTGGAGCGCTTCTGCAGCTCGCTGGCGAGCTTCACGCGCTGGGCCTCGCCGCCGGAGAGCGTGGGCGCGGACTGCCCGAGCCTGACGTAGCCGAGCCCGACCTCGTGCAGGGTGCGCAGGTGCCGCGCGATGGTCGGCACCGCCTCGAAGAAGTCGAGCGCCTCCTCGATCGGCATGTCCAGCACCTCGGCGATGGACTTGCCCTTGTAGTGCACCTCCAGGGTCTCCCGGTTGTAGCGCGCGCCGTGGCAGACCTCGCACGGCACGTACACATCCGGCAGGAAGTTCATCTCGATCTTGATGGTGCCGTCGCCGGAGCAGTTCTCGCAGCGGCCGCCCTTGACGTTGAAGGAGAAGCGGCCCGGCAGATAGCCGCGCACCTTCGCCTCCATCGTCTCCGCGAAGAGCTTGCGGACGTGGTCGAAGACACCTGTGTACGTCGCGGGGTTGGAGCGCGGCGTACGGCCGATGGGCGACTGGTCGACGTGGACGACCTTGTCGACGAGGTCGTCGCCGTCCACGCGCGTGTGCCGTCCGGGAACGGCGCGGGCGCCGTTCAGCTCGCGGGCCAGGTGGGTGTAGAGGATGTCGTTGACGAGCGTCGACTTGCCGGATCCGGAGACGCCGGTGACGGCCGTGAGCACGCCGAGCGGGAAGGACACGTCGATGTCCTGGAGGTTGTTCTCCCGGGCTCCGCGCACCGTCAGCCGACGGTCGAGGTCGACGGGGCGGCGCTCGATCGGGGTGGCGATGGCCTTCTTGCCTGAGAGGTACTGCCCCGTCATCGACTCCTTGTTGCGCAGCAGGTCCTTCAGGGGACCGCTGTGCACCACCTTGCCGCCGTGCTCGCCCGCGCCGGGGCCGATGTCCACGACCCAGTCCGCGACCTTGATGGTGTCCTCGTCGTGCTCGACGACGATGAGGGTGTTGCCCATGTCGCGCAGGCGCACGAGGGTCTCGATGAGGCGGTGGTTGTCGCGCTGGTGCAGGCCGATGGACGGCTCGTCCAGCACATAGAGGACGCCGACGAGGCCGGAGCCGATCTGGGTGGCGAGCCGGATGCGCTGGGCCTCGCCGCCGGAGAGGGTGCCTGCGGCGCGGTTGAGCGAGAGGTAGTCGAGGCCGACGTCGACCAGGAACTTCAGCCGCTCGTTGACCTCCTTGAGGACCCGCTCGGCGATCTTCTTCTCGCGGCCGGTGAGCTTCATCTCCCGCAGGAAGTCGGCGCATTCGCTGATCGACATCGCGGCGACGTCGGCGATGGACCGCCCCTGCACGGTGACCGCGAGCACGATCGGCTTGAGCCGGGTGCCCTCGCAGGTCGGGCAGTGCACCTCGCGCATATAGCCCTCGAAGCGCTCGCGGCTGGAGTCGCTCTCCGCCTCCGAGTGGCGTCGCTTGACGAAGGGCACCGCGCCCTCGAAGGCCGTGGTGTACGCGCGCTCGCGGCCGTAGCGGTTGCGGTAGCGCACCTCGATCTGGGTCTTGTGGCCGTTGAGGAGCGCCTTCCTGGCCCGCTGCGGCAGCCCGGCCCAGGGGATGTCCGTACGAAACCCGAGCTCGTCGGCCAGGGCGCCGACGAGACGGCTGAAGTAGTCCTTGGTGTGGCCGTGCGACCAGGGGTTGATCGCGCCCTCGTCGAGGGACTTGTCCTCGTCGGGGACGATCAGCTCCGGGTCGACCTCCATCCGCGTGCCGATGCCGGTGCAGTCGGGGCAGGCGCCGAAGGGGGAGTTGAAGGAGAAGGAGCGCGGCTCCAGCTCCTCGAAGGACAGGTCGTCGTACGCGCAGTAGAGGTGCTCGGAATACATCCGCTCACGCTCGGGGTCGTCCTCGGCGAGGTCGACGAAGTCGAGGATCACCATGCCGCCGGAGAGGCCCAGGGCGGTCTCGACCGAGTCGGTCAGCCGGCGCTTGGCGCTGTCCTTGACGGTGAGGCGGTCGATGACCACCTCGATGGTGTGCTTCTCCTGCTTCTTGAGCTTGGGCGGATCGGAGAGCTGGACGGTCTCGCCGTCGACCCGGGCCCTGCTGTAGCCCTTGGTCTGGAGGTCGGAGAAGAGGTCGACGAACTCGCCCTTGCGCTCGCGCACCAGCGGGGAGAGCACCTGGAAGCGGCTGCCCTCGGGCAGCTCCAGGACCTTGTCCACGATGGCCTGCGGCGACTGGCGGGCGATGGGCCGCCCGCACTCGGGGCAGTGCGGCTTGCCGATGCGGGCGAAGAGCAGGCGGAGGTAGTCGTAGACCTCGGTGATGGTGCCGACCGTGGAGCGCGGGTTGCGCGAGGTCGACTTCTGGTCGATGGACACGGCCGGGGACAGGCCCTCGATGAAGTCCACGTCGGGCTTGTCCATCTGCCCGAGGAACTGCCGTGCGTAGGAGGAGAGGGACTCGACGTAACGACGCTGCCCCTCGGCGAAGATCGTGTCGAACGCGAGGGACGACTTGCCCGATCCGGAGAGCCCCGTGAAGACGATGAGCGAGTCACGGGGGAGGTCGAGCGAGACGTTCTTGAGGTTGTGCTCGCGAGCGCCACGGACGATGAGACGGTCAGCCACGCCGGTCGGCACCTTTCTTGAGAGCGATGGGATGCGCCGCACCCCCGACCCAGGGTATGGGGGGCGCCGCGCGGATGTCGGATCCGATGCCACACACGAGCCTATAGCACGCACATTCGAATTACGGTGGGAGCCGTCCGACTTCACCCGGACGAGTGGCGGCGCTATCGTCGCCGCATGATTGATCATGTGCACGACCTGGCATCTGTACGTGAAGCGACCGACCGGCTCCTCACCGAGGTCGCGAAACTGGACAACGGCGCCGTCGCCGAAGCGTCACGCCTTCCCGGCTGGACCCGTGGTCACCTGCTCGCCCACCTCGCCCGCAACGCGGACGCTCTGGCCAATGTCCTCAACGGCCTGCCCATGTACGCCAGTGGCGAGGCGAGGGACGCGGACATCGAGAGCGGCGCCCCCCGCCCCCTGGACGTCCAGCTCGCCGACCTCCGCGAGAGCGCGGGACGCTTCCTGGAGACCGCCGGCGCCGTCGACGACTGGACCCGCACCGTCACCCTGCGCAACGGCGTGACCGACGCGGCCGTGCGGGTCCCCTTCCGCCGCCTGACCGAGGTCGAACTGCACCACGTCGACCTGAACGTCGGCTACGGGCTGGAGGACCTCCCGGAGGAGTTCACCGGCCGCCAGATCGCGTACCTCGCGGAGCGCTTCTCCGGCAACGCCGGACTGCCGCCCGTCACCGTCACCGCGACCGACGGCCGCCAGTGGCACACCGGCGGCCCGGAGGGCCCGGCGGTCACCGTCACGGGCGCCGCCCCCGCCCTGCTGGGCTGGCTCGCGGGCCGTGGCGACAAGGGGGCGGGCCTGGACACCGGCGGTGCCCCGCTTCCGGCACTCCCCCCGCTATAGGCTGAAGTCATGACGTACAGCGGAGCGGTGAAGGTCGGCGGCCCGGCGGATGTGCACGAGCTGACCGACCTGATGATCTCGAAGGTCGCGGTCGGGCCGATGAACAACAACGCCTATCTGCTGCGCTGTCGCGCGACGGACGAGCAGTTGCTGATCGACGCCGCCGCCGAGCCGCACACCCTGATCGGCCTGATCGGGGACAGCGGCATCGCCTCGGTCGTCACCACGCACCGCCACGGCGACCACTGGCAGGCGCTGCGCGAGGTCGTGGACGCCACCGGCGCCCGCACCTACGCGGGCCGCCACGACGCCGAGGGCATCCCCGTGCCGACGGACGTACCGGTCGAGGACGGCGACACGATCCGCGTCGGCCGCGTCGAGCTGACCGCGCGCCACCTCGTCGGCCACACCCCGGGCAGCATCGCCCTGGTCTACGACGACCCGCACGGCCACCCGCACCTGTTCACCGGCGACTGCCTCTTCCCGGGCGGCGTCGGCAACACCCACGACGACCCGAAGGCGTTCGCGAGCCTCCTCGGGGACGTCGAGACCAAGCTCTTCGGGCAGCTCCCCGACGAGACCTGGGTCTATCCGGGGCACGGCGCCGACACCACGCTCGGCGCCGAGCGCCCGCACCTCGCGGAGTGGCGCGCCCGCGGCTGGTGACCCCGGGCGCGGGCAGGGCGGCAGCCCGTAGGCGAAGGAATCGGTAAGGACCGTCGGCCATGGCCGACGGTCCTTACCGATTCCCAGGTCGCGCGGCGCCGCCACACGCCGCCGCCGCGGGCCTCCCCGCGCGCCCCTGGCCGTACCCCCGCACGCCCCGTTGCCTGCCGTGTCCACCGGAAGTTGGGCACTGCATGCGATCCGACCGTTCCCCGGACGAACGCCCACCGGCCATGCTCCGCCTGGCAGCCGCGTCCCTGGCGGGAACCGCCATCGAGTTCTACGACTTCTTCGTCTACGGCACCGCGGCGGCCCTCGTTCTCGGCCCGCTGTACTTCCCGACGGTCTCGCCGCTCGTCGGCACGCTCGCGGCCTTCGGCACCTTCGGGGCCGGGTTCGTCGCGCGCCCGCTCGGGTCGGTGTTCTTCGGTCACATCGGCGACCGGCGCGGCCGCCGCCCGGTCCTGATCATGTCCCTGCTGCTGACGGGCGTCGCGACCGTCGCGGTCGGTCTGGTGCCCGCCTACGGCACCATCGGCGTCGCGGCCCCGGTCCTGCTGGTCGTCCTGCGGTTCGCGCAGGGCTTCGGGCTCGGCGGGGAGTGGGGCGGGGCCGTGCTGCTGACCGCCGAGCACGCTCCCCCGGACCGGCGCGTCCTGTGGTCGAGCGTGCCCCAGATCGGTCCGCCCGTGGGCTTCCTGATCGCCAACGGGATCATGCTCACCCTGTCGGCCACGCTCACCGACGCACAGTTCCGGTCCTGGGGCTGGCGGGTCCCGTTCTGGTTCGCCGGCGTCCTCGCGGTGGGCGGGCTGCTGCTGCGCGCCAGGCTGTCCGAGACCCCGGAGTTCCGCGAGCTGGCCGACCATGGCACCCAGGCGGAGCTGCCCTTCGCCGAGGTCGTGCGCGACCACTGGCGGCTCGTCCTGCTCACCGCCGGGGGCCTGACCGTCGCGTACGCCCTCTACTACGCGGTCACCACCTGGTCCCTGGCCTACGCCACCGAGCGGCTCGGCGTGGACCGTACGGTCATGCTCGGCTGCATCATGGCGGCGGTCTCGGTGTCGGCGCTGGCCACCCCGGTGTTCGCGCTCCTGGGCGACCGCTACGGGCGCCGCACGCTGTGCCTGGCGGGCTGCCTCGCCATGGCGCTCTGGACGGTTCCGCTGGTCGCCCTGCTGTACAGCGGGCGCCCGGTGTGGATGGTGCTCGGCTTCCTGGGCGCGACGCTGGCGTTCACGGCCGTGTTCGCCGTCATCGCGGCCTATCTCCCCGAGCTGTACGAGCCGCGGGTGCGCTGCACGGGCGCGGCCGTGGGCTACAACCTGGCGGGGGTGCTGGGCGGCGCCGTCACCCCGCTCGTCGCGACCGAGGTGGCCCGCGGCGACGGCCCGCCCTGGGGCGTGGCGGCCTATCTGGCCGCCCTCGCCCTGCTCGGCCTGGGCTGTTTCGCGCTGCTGCCGGAGACGCGACCGGCGACCGGCCCGGAGCCGGTCGCCGAGGGCGCGCCCGCCTGAGCGGGTCCGGGCCCGGCCGGGCTCAGACCCGGGCGCCGTCGTCCGCGGCCGCCGCTTCGGCGGCCGCCTGCTTCTTCGAGGCGCGGAGGCTGGTGACCGTGGTGACGACCAGCACCGCGCAGATGACGCCGAGCGAGACCGGGATGCTGATCTCGGGCACCCCCACGCCGTTCTCGTGCAGGGCGTGCAGGACGAGCTTGACGCCGATGAAGCCGAGGATCACCGACAGGCCGTACGAGAGGTGGACCAGCTTCTTCAGCAGTCCGCCGATCAGGAAGTACAGCTGCCGCAGGCCCATGAGGGCGAAGGCGTTGGCCGTGAAGACGATGTACGGGTCCTGGGTGAGGCCGAAGATCGCCGGGATCGAGTCCAGCGCGAAGAGCACGTCGGTGGTGCCGATGGCCAGCATGACGATCAGCATCGGCGTCATCAGGCGCTTGCCGTTCTCGACGACGAACAGCTTGGTGCCGTGGTAGCGGTCCGTCGAGGGGAAGCGCTTCTCGACCATCTTGAGGAAGCGGTTCTCCTCGAACTCCTCTTCCTCCTCGTCGCTCCGCGCCTCCTGGATGAGCTTCCAGGCGGTCCAGATGAGGAAGGCGCCGAAGATGTAGAAGACCCAGGAGAAGTTGGCGATGATCGCCGCGCCGGCGCCGATGAAGACGGCCCGCAGGACGAGGGCGATCAGCACGCCGACCATCAGGACGCGCTGCTGGTAGATCGACGGCACCGCGAACTTCGCCATGATCAGCACGAAGACGAAGAGGTTGTCGACGCTCAGCGACTTCTCGGTGATGAAGCCCGCGAAGAACTCGCCCGCGGGCTTGCCGCCGCCGAAGAGCAGGAGCCCCAGCCCGAAGAGCCCGGCCAGGGCGACCCAGACGACGGTCCAGATCCCCGCTTCCTTGAGGGACACCTCATGGGGTTTGCGGCCGCCGATGAAGAAATCGGCGGCGACGAGGGCGCACAGACCGAGAATGGTCAGCACCCACAGGGTCAGGGAGACATCCACTGTTCCTCCGGCACGTCATACGGCAACTGTCAGCGTCGTCGCTGCCGGAGGAGCACCGGGGGTACACCACGGGCGCCTCCGTACAAAAACAGTACAGGAAGACCCAAGAAAAGGTAAAGGAAAAACCAAAAGTCCTGGTCAGAAGCCCTTCGCTAGAGGCCATAAGCCCGGCGTGCCTGCCCTACCTGCCAGAGCACCTGCCGCAGCACGTCGCTCCCCTGCGGCACCACGGACGGCTCGTACGTCCAGGAGTGCCCGACCCAGGGGTCGGCGAGGTGGTCGTCGGCGACCGGGGTGATCCTCAACAGGGCACGCCAGAGCGGGTCCAGCACCGGCCCGTATGCCCGGGCGTCGGCGCGGTCGGCGACCATCATCAGGTGCACCCCGACGGACGGCCCCTCGTCCGCGAGGTAGCGCAGCTGGGTCACGCCCCGGTCGTCGAAGCCGTGCGGGAAGTCGTTGACGAGGAGCAGCTGCTCCGCGGTGTCGAGGTCGGGCGGCAGGGAGTCCGCGGCACCGCCGCGGACCGCCATCTGCACCAGGTCGACCCGCCGCGTCAGCCGGTCCAGCACCGCGGACACGCCCTGCGCGCCGGGCGCGGGAGGCTCGCGCAGCGCCCCGGAGGCCAGCAGCGGCGCGAGCGCCGCACCCGCGGCCCCCGCCGGGTCGATGACCTGCACCGTGAAGTCGCCGACCGGGTGGACGGCCAGCAGCCGGGCGGCGTGGGCGACCGCGGTCTCCATCGCCCGCCCGCGCAGCTCGGCCGCGTCCACCAGGCCCGCCTCGGGGCCGGACGGCCGGCCGCTGTCGATCCACAGCCCGCGCTCCAGCGGCAGCCGCACCAGCATGGGGATCCGCAGGTCCGTGCGCTCCGGCAGGTGCAGATCGCCCAGCCGCAGCGCCAGGGGCGTCTCCAGCGGGAGCTGGTACCCCTGCCAGACGGGGCTGTCCCAGCGGGCGAAGGCGGGCGGCAGGGCGTGTTCGACGACCTCGGACTCGGCCGCCAGCTGGGCGAGGTCACGGTCGAGGACGGCGCGCGCCTGCTCGACCAGGTCCGTCCGCTTGGCGCGGGCCCGGTCGCGGGCGGCGTCCGCCGCGGGCCCCACCCGGGTCAGCGGGTCGGAGAGCACCTGGTCCAGCTCGCGCTCCAGGCGCGACTCCGCGAAGTCGACGGCGCTGCGGTACGCGGCCGCCGAGCGCGCCAGGTCCTCGAACATGCCCCACACCTGGTTGTAGAGCCGCTCGTCCAGCGTCCAGCCCGTGGCGTCCCCGGCGACGGGCGGCGCGGGCCGGTCCGGCTCTGAGGAGGCCACGGCGGGGGCCGGAGCGCCCGCTGCGGGCTCCGCGGCGGCGACGGGCACGGATGCCTGCCGGCCGGGGTGCCGGTAGCTGACGCGGCCGCTCCGCGCCGCCGACGGCGCGGAGCCGGAAGCCGCGGGCGCCTGCGGGGGCGCGATGGACCGGGCCACGCCCTGGGTGACCGCCTCGTTGATGGCGGCCGCCATGCCCATGGCGTCCTCGAGGCCCTGGTCGCGCAGCATGGCGGCCAGGCCGCCCGCGTAACCCTGGCCGACGGCGCGCACCTTCCAGCCGCCCTGCCTGCGGTACAGCTCCAGGGCGACGACCGCCGACTCGGAGTCGAGGCCGGTGACCGTGTAGCTGGCGACCTCGGTCCCGTCGAGGCCGGTGACGGCGACGAACGGCGCGGCCATCGCGCCGAAGCGGGCCGGGCCGCCCGCTCCGTCCGGGAGGGCCAGCAGGACGTTGACGTGGTGCACGGACTCCGCGAGCGCGCCCAGGTCGACGGCGAGCCGGTGCTCGGCCGCGGCCTGCCGGGACACCTCCAGGCCGGGAAGCCTGTGCGAAGCGGGGTGCGCGACGCTCCGGGCGCCGGCCACCCTGCCGTCGGCGTCACCGAGCGTGGCACCCGCCACGATCGCGTCGGCCGCCGAGACGCGGATCTCCAGTCGGGTCTCCGCCAGCGGGTGGTTCTGCCCCCGCACCAACTCGGCCGTCATGCCTGCGCCCCCTCGTGATGTGTGCCCCGCGCGGCGCCGTCCCCGGCCGCGCGTGTCGTACTCGCCGCGCATCGCGGGCGCGCCCGCGGGCCCGGCGGAGGCATGCTCCGCCGGGCCCGGTCGATCGCTTCCGCCGGTGCGCCCTACAGGCTCGGCAGGATCGCCGGCATGAGGTCCTGGAAGGTACGGCCGTTGGACGGCGTACCGATCGCGGTCATCTGCCACCCGGCTCCCGCGCGGTGCACCTTGGCCATGATCTGCGCGGTGTACGGGCCCCCGCCGTCGAGGGTGTAGCGGGCGAGCTCCTGACCGGTGGTCTCGTCGACCAGGCGGCAGAACGCGTTCTGCACCTCGGCGAACGTCTGGCCGGTGAAGGAGTTCACCGTGAAGACGATCTGGTCGATGTGCACGGGGACGCGCTGGAGGTCGACGAGGATCGCCTCGTCGTCGCCGCCCTTGCCCGCGCCGCCGACCAGGTTGTCACCGGTGTGGCGGACCGAGCCGTCGTCGCTGACCAGGTGACGGAAGAAGACCACGTCCACCGGCTGGCCATCGGCGAAGAGCACCGCCGACGCGTCGAGGTCGATCTCCTTGGTGCGCGACCCGAACAGTCCGCGGCGGGGTGCGGACTGCCAGCCCAGCCCCATCCGTACCGCGGTCAGGGTGCCCCCGTCGGCCTTCTGCAGGCTGATGCCCTGACCCTTGGACAAGTTGACCGTCACGCGCAGTCCCTTCTCGTTCTTTCCCGTGGCCGCGCGTCCGCACGGCCTCCCCGGCCGACCCTATGCAGTGCCCCGGGCGACCTCACCGCCCGGGCGCCCTTTTGTGGCGGTCTTGCAACATCCCGGGCCGCGCACCCCGTCAGGCGAGACCCGCCTCCTTCATCTGGCGCAGCTCCTTCTTCAGCTCGCCCACCTCGTCACGGAGCCGCGCGGCAACCTCGAACTGGAGCTCGGCGGCGGCGGCCCGCATACGGTCGGTCATGTCCTCGATGAGCTGGGCGAGTTCGGCGGCCGGGCGGTCCGTCGCCACGACGGCCTTGGCCTTGCCCTTCGCCTTGGCGCCGGCCTTGCCCGCGGACGCCGCCGGGACCGGGGCCTTCCCCTTCTCGTCCTTGCGGTAGCCCGAGCCCAGCAGTTCCCTGGTGTCGATCTCCTCCCGGGCGAGGGAGGCCACGATGTCGCCGATCTTCTTCCGCAGCGGCTGCGGGTCGATGCCGCGCTCCTTGTTGTACGCGACCTGCTTCTCGCGGCGGCGGTTGGTCTCCTCGATGGCCTTCTCCATCGCGGGGGTGACCTTGTCCGCGTACATATGGACCTGGCCGGAGACGTTGCGCGCGGCACGGCCGATGGTCTGGATCAGGGAGGTGCCCGAGCGCAGGAAGCCCTCCTTGTCGGCGTCGAGGATGGCGACGAGCGACACCTCGGGCAGGTCGAGGCCCTCCCGCAGCAGGTTGATGCCGACCAGGACGTCGTACTCACCGGCGCGCAGCTCCCGCAGCAGCTCCACACGGCGCAGCGTGTCGACGTCGCTGTGCAGATAGCGCACCTGGATGCCCAGCTCCAGGAAGTAGTCGGTGAGGTCCTCGGCCATCTTCTTGGTGAGGGTGGTGACCAGGACGCGCTCGTCCTTCTCGGTGCGCTTGCGGATCTCGTGCACCAGGTCGTCGATCTGGCCCTCGGTCGGCTTGACGACGACCTCGGGGTCGACGAGGCCGGTGGGCCGGATGATCTGCTCCACGAAGCCGTCGGAGCGCGACAGCTCGTACTTCCCGGGCGTCGCCGAGAGGTAGACGGTCTGCCCGATGCGCTCGACGAACTCCTCCCACTTCAGCGGCCTGTTGTCCATGGCCGACGGCAGCCGGAAGCCGTGCTCGACGAGGGTGCGCTTGCGGGAGGCGTCGCCCTCGTACATCGCGCCGATCTGCGGGACGGTGACGTGCGACTCGTCGATGACGAGGAGGAAGTCCTCGGGGAAGTAGTCGAGCAGGGTGTTGGGCGGGGAACCGGGCTCGCGGTCGTCCATGTGCAGCGAGTAGTTCTCGATGCCGGAGCAGGAGCCGATCTGCCGCATCATCTCGATGTCGTACGTGGTGCGCATGCGCAGCCGCTGCGCCTCCAGCAGCTTGCCCTGCTTCTCCATCCGGGCGAGGGTCTCCGCCAGCTCGGCCTCGATCCCCGCGACGGCCTTCTCCATGCGCTCGGCGCCGGCGATGTAGTGGCTGGCGGGGAAGACGTAGAGCTCCTGGTCGTCGGAGATGACCTCGCCGGTGAGCGGGTGGAGCGTGGAGAGGGCCTCGATCTCGTCGCCGAACATCTCGATGCGGACGGCGAGCTCCTCGTAGACCGGGAAGATCTCGATGGTGTCGCCGCGCACCCGGAAGGTGCCCCGGGTGAAGGCCACGTCGTTGCGGGTGTACTGGATCTCCACGAAGCGGCGCAGCAGCTCGTCGCGGTCGATCTCCTGGCCGATCCTGAGCGGGACCATCCGGTCGACGTACTCCTGCGGCGTACCGAGGCCGTAGATACAGGACACCGAGGCGACCACGACGACGTCACGCCGGGTGAGCAGCGAGTTCGTCGCCGAGTGGCGCAGCCGCTCGACCTCCTCGTTGATGGAGGAGTCCTTCTCGATGTAGGTGTCCGACTGCGGTACGTATGCCTCGGGCTGGTAGTAGTCGTAGTAGGAGACGAAATATTCCACCGCGTTGTTGGGCAGAAGCTCCCGGAACTCATTCGCGAGCTGGGCTGCGAGGGTCTTGTTGGGTGCCATCACCAGGGTCGGCCGCTGGAGCTTCTCGATCATCCACGCGGTGGTCGCCGACTTGCCGGTGCCGGTCGCGCCGAGCAGCACGACGTCCTTCTCGCCCGCGCGGATGCGCCGCTCCAGGTCGGCGATGGCCGCGGGCTGGTCGCCGCTGGGCTGGAAGGGGCTGACGACCTCGAAAGGCGCCACCTTGCGTTCGATCTTCGATACGGGCCGCATGGATCCACCGTACGACCCCCCACTGACAACGGCCGGGCGCCGGGGGATCCGCCCCCGTATCCCTCCCCGTGTCCCTGCGCGAGGAGCCCGTATGCGCGTCCGCCCCGTACCCGCCGTGACCGGTGTCCTCGTCTGCCTGGCGACGCTGCTGTTCGGGGTGCCGCCGGCGCGGGCCGCCGGGCGGATCCCCGTCACCATCGGTCACCGGGGCGTCCCGGTGCGGGCGCCGGAGAACACCCTCGCCTCGATCGACACGGCCGCCGGCCTGGGCGTCCGCTGGGTGGAGAACGACGTCCAGCGCACCAGGGACGGCGCGCTGGTCGTCCTGCACGACACCACCCTGCGGCGGACGACCGACGTCGAGCGGCGCTTTCCGGGCCGCGCGCCCTGGAAGGTCGCGGACTTCACCCTCGCGGAGGTCGAGAAGCTGGACGCGGGCAGCTGGTTCGACCGCAGGTTCGCCGGGGAGCGGGTGCCGACGCTCAAGCGCTATCTCCGGCGCGTCGAGCACAACCGCCAGCGGCTGCTGCTGGAGATCAAGGACCCGGAGCGCTACCCGGGCATCGAGCGGCAGCTGGTGGCCGAGCTGCGCGGCTGCGGGTGGCTCGGCCCGGCACGCGTCCGGCACGACTTGGTCGTCCAGAGCTTCGACGCGCGCTCCCTGCGGACCTTCCACGGGCTGCGCCCGGACGTGCGGACGGGCTTCCTGGGCGCGCCGAAGGCGGGGGACCTCCGGGCGTACGCAAGGTTCGCCGACCAGATCAACCCGAGCCAGCGCGGCGTCACCGCGAGGTGGGTGCGCTCCGTCCACGCGGTGAAGGGGCCGCACGGGAGGCCGCTGGAGGTGTCCGCGTGGACCGTCGACGACGGTGACCGGGCCGTCACGCTGGCCCGCATGGGGGTGGATGCGGTGATCAGCAACGCCCCGCAGGTCGTGGAGGCGGCGCTGGCCGAGGAGGACGAGCCTTCGACGCCGGGCTCGCCGTTCTCCTTCCTCGGGACGGCTCTGGACTTCCTGTAGGCGGACGGCACTTCCCGCGTGCGGGGGCCTTTTCCCCGGCCGTGGGGCGCTCCAAGGAGATGGCGGGAAACGCCCGTGGCCCGTGTGGCGGGAACGTTCTAGGCTGAGCCGTGTGACGGACGTGGAGCGGACGAACCCGCAAGCCGGGGCGCGGGAATGGGCCTGGACGACGGTGGAGGTCTCCATCGGGCCCCTGGGGATCGCCGCGACGCGGGAGGGACTGCTGGAGGTCGCCTTCCGGGCCGACGCGGAGAGGGAAGCCGAGGTCGTCGACCGGCTCACGCGCCGTCTCGGCACCGGCCCCGCATCCCCGCCCTCCGCCGCGCACGAGCTCCTCACGCAGGCGTCGGCCGAGCTGACCGCGTATTTCGCCGGCCGCCGCGAGACGTTCTCGGTGCCGCTGGACTGGTCGCTGACGTCGGGGTTCAACCGGCGGGTGCTGCGCGAGCTGGCCGCCCGGGTCCCGTACGGCACGGTGGTCAGCTACCAGGACCTCGCCGACCGCGTCGGTGAGCGCGGGGCCGCCCGGGCCGTGGGCGTGGCGATGGGGAGCAACCCGCTGCCCGTCGTGGTGCCCTGCCACCGCGTCATCGAGAGCAACGGCGGCCTCGGCGGGTTCGGCAGCGGGCTGGAGATCAAGAGGGCCCTGCTGTCACTCGAAGGAGTGCTCCCCGAGCCCCTTTTCTAGCCATTACGGGCTTTGTGCCCCTTTCCGCCCCGGGCGGTCGGCAATCGATTGTCAGTGGCAGCCCCTAGCGTTCCCGGCAGTTGGACCGGCCACCACGGCCGGCCCGGAGAGGGGGCGTGCCATGGCCGGGACCACGACGTATCTGGAGCTGTCGCAGGACGACGGCGCGGCGCACAAGTTCTACGAAGTGTCCGTCGACGGCACGACCGTCTCGGTGCGCTACGGACGGATCGGCGGTGCGGGGCAGGCGCAGAGCTCCACCTTCCCGACCGAGGAGAAGGCCCGGGCCGCCGCGGCGAAGAAGATAGGGGAGAAGGTCCGCAAGGGCTACGCCCCGGCGGTGCAAGGGCAGCGCGCCGCCCGCCCGGTGACGCGCCGTCAGGTAACTTCTGCGCCCTCCACGGCGCGCGCGGTCGCCCCGGTGCTCTGGCGGTTCCGCACGGGCTCCTCCGCGTTCGGCATCCACATCGACGAGGACCGCGCCTGGGTCGGCAACCAGTCCGGCGACGTCCACGCGCTCGGCCACGACGGCGAGGTGCTGGCCCACTACCGGCTGCCCGACGGCGTCAAGTGCCTGGTGGCGGACGACTTCTGGATCTACGCGGGCTGCGACGACGGCACCGTCTACGACCTTTCCTCCAAGCTCCCGTTCGCCGCCTACGAAATCGCCTCGGACGTCGACATCTTCTGGCTGGACATCCGCGAGGGCGTCCTCAACGTCGCGGACCGCAACGGCGGGCTGACCGTCATCGACCACGAGGACGAGCACCAGTGGTCACGCAGAAGCACCGGCTCCAACGCCTGGATGGTGCGCCGTGACGAGCACGCCGTCTATCACGGCCACACCGCCGGGGTGACCGCCTACGCCCCCGACGGCAGCGGCGAGCTGTGGCACACCGCCACCTCGGGCGCCGTGCTCTTCGGCTGGCAGGAGGACCACTCCGTCTACGCGGGCACCGGCCGCCGCGTCGTCCAGCGCCTGGCGAAGGCCACCGGCGCCGTGGAGGCCACCTACGCCTGCGACTCCGCGGTCTACTCCTGCGCCACCACCCCCGGCGGCTGCTATGTCTTCGCGGGCGACTCCGCCTCGTCCGTCTACTGCTTCGCGGCCGACGGCACCCGCCTGTGGAAGCTCGGCACGGGCGGCGGTTCGGCCCTGTCCATGCAGTATCTCGACGAGCGGCTCTACATGGTCACCACCGACGGCTCCCTGGTCTGCGTCGACGCCGGTGAGGCCGCCATCGCCGACGCCCGGTCCGGCAGCGTCCCCACCCCCGTGGACATCAAGTCGGCCGCCGCCGTGCCCACCTACACCCCCGCGGCCACGGTCGCCACGATCTCCACCGTCCCCGACGCGGGCATCGTGGTCGAGTGCGTCAAGGAGTCCGGCCGCGTCCGCGTCCACGCAGTCTCCCCCGGCCACGACCCCAGCTGGAACGTCCAGTTCCCCCGCCACATACGCCAGCCGGGCGCCCGCTACGTCGTGGACGCCCTCGCCCCCGCCGTCGGCGGCTTCTACCGCGTCCGCGGCGAGATCAGGCGCCTGGTCTGAGATCGCAACCGGCCGAGTCGTACAGCTGCCAGGCAGCCAGTCTGACCGCCGTGCCCTTGCCGGCGTCACCACCGCCGTCCAGCAGATTCCGGCGGCGCAGCATCAGGCGCAAGTGCCTCGCCGCGTCAGCGCCTTCCGACGGTCCCGGGTCGAGCAGAACGGCAGTGGTCCGGCCTTCCGACCGCACGACCGCGTCGGCGGTGTGGCCGTACACACTCGCGCCGAGCTCCACCTCGGCATCGGCAGATGCCGACAGTGTCCGGTACAGACGCCGGAGCAGCTCGTCGGGCTCGCGGCCGTCGTCGCCTCCGGCCGTCGCCCGGGCTGCTCGGACCAGCTCGGCCCCGACCCCGCCACGCCGCAGCCACAACTCGTCGTCCCCGACGACGATGAGGTGGGAGCGCGCACGAGTGACGGCGACGTTCCAGAGGTTGAGCTGCCGGTCGACCCAGCTGATCGCACCGGGGCTCATCCCTTGGCCGGCGACGAGCGAGAAGATCATGACATCCCGCTCACCGCCCTGGAATGTGTGCACCGTTCCCGTACGCACCCGGTCCTCGTACGGGCGCAGCCGGGCCCGCAGAGCGTCCGCCTGGGCCTTGAAGGGCGTGACCACCCCGATGGTCACCCCGGTGTGTGCGGGCAGCTGCTTCAGCAGGTGCTCGACGCTGGCGGCAACCTTGTCGATCTCGTCGCTGTTGGCCCACGATCCGCCGGACGACGGGCGTGCCGCGCGCCCGGGCACCGGTGCCCAGATCACCGCGGGGCGGTCGAGGGAAGCGCGGGCCCGTGTGTCGGTCAGGACGGTCAGCCGACCGTCGTAGAAGAGCCGGTTGGAGACTGCGGCGATGTCGGGGTGGCAGCGGAAATGCTCGTCGAGCAGCAGGCTGCCACCCGTCGCCCGTTCGCCTGCGTGGAAGGAGGAGTGGCGGCGGTAGGAGAGGCGGTGCTCTTCCAGCCAGTCGGAGCGCAGCCCGGCACCGCGCCGGATCGCTCTTTCCTTGTCTGGAGTGACCTTGGTGATATGGGGAAGCTGCATGGCGTCGCCGATGACCAGTGCGCGGCGGGCCCGGAAGAGCAAGGGCAGGACGTGCGGGATGGCACACTGGCTGGCCTCGTCGACGATCACCAGATCGAAGAGGGCCGGGGCCGTCGGAAAGCGCCGCGCCGAGAGGCTGGTCACCGCCCAGCCGCGCACGCCGGAGAGCGCCTGCCGCACCGCCGGCCAGTCGCTGTCGGGGGCGTTGCGGGCGTTCAACAGCCCGATGATCTGCGCACGCCCGGCGCTCGCATGCGTTCGCACGGCGCTTGCGAGGAGCTCCGCCGAGGCGTCCCGGACCGAGGCCTCGGCCTCCTCCAGCAGGCCGGCGAGTGCGGCGTCGTCCTTCCCTGCGCGCAGCCGCTCGCGCCGCGACCGCCACGCCTGCTCGGCGTCGCTGAACTCCGCGAGTGCCGAGCAGGTGTCCTGCGTGCCGTTCCCGTTCGGCTCGATGCCGAGGCCGCGCAGCAGTCGCCTGCGGCGCCATTCGCCCAGGAAGCGGGCTCCGGCAAGGCCTGAGGCCTTCCGCACCAGAATGCCCGGGTCCCCGGCGGAGGCGACCAGCGCGGCGAGATCGGCGACGGGCTGCCGCAACCGCCCGGCGTGCGCTTCGCGTGCCTCTCCTGCCCGCAGCAGCTCGCGTTCGATGCGCGCGGTGAGGGCAAGCTCCCCCCGCGCGTTCTCCCAGCGCTCGTTCGCCACATCGACATCCATCGCCGCCGTGGTGACGTTCCGTACGGGTGCGGGGAGAGTCAGCAGTTCACGCAGCGCCTGCTCTTCCTGAGCCATGTAGTCCGGCTCGCCCCCGGAGGGGCCGGTGCGTACGACGCTGCCGGGCGACAGCTGCTCACAGCGTCGCCACACTTCGTCGACCGCCTGGTTGTTGGTGGAGGCGACCAGCACGCGCTGCCCGTCGGCTACGGCGGTGGCGACGAGGTTGGCGACGAGCTGGCTCTTTCCGGTGCCGGGCGGACCGGTGGCCACCGTGAGGCGACGGGTCATCGCACTGCGCAGGACCTGCGACTGCGCCTCGTTGGACGGCAGTGGCGTCACGAGCCGTACGGACTCCGGATCCCCTTCGGCGGGCGGTTCGGCACGTTCTGCGGGGTCGGGCGAGAGCGCGGCGAGGGCCGTGGTCCTGATGAGCGAAGTCTTGCCGGATATGTAGTCCAGATCGGCCAACAGCTTCCTCGTGGCCCTGATGTCCCGGGGCGCGGCGAAAAGGACGGCGGCGTTGCGCGCGCCGTCACCCGGGGTCCGGATGTCGATCCGGTCGGCCAGCCGATCGGGCCTGGGTTCCTGGACGCAGGCGAGTTCGAACTCCTGCTGGAGGAGGTTGCGCACATCGACGGCCATCCGCTCGTGCTGGCCGGCGTGCCAGGTGGGCTGATAGGTCTCGCCGAGGTCCGCGGCCTGTTCCTCGCCCAGCCAGTCGTGGGCGAGCCGGGGATGGGGCAGCACGGGCCCATACGGCTTGAGGCACGTCGTGCCGCCCTCGTGCACGACTTCGACGCGGCGTACGAGCAGGGGGGCGAATCTGGGCGCGTTCCAGGGCCGTCCGCCCTTTCGGGGGCCGTGGAGGACCACTGCCGGGTAACCGGTCCAGAGATCGGCGTCCTGCTGGGCCACCGCTTCGATGAAGTCGGCCGCCCCGGGCGGCAGCGGGGCGCAGCCGTTGTCGTCCAGGTCCCCGGAGAGGAGGCGTTCCGGACCGTCCAGGCAGACGTAGGACGTCCCGTCGTCGTGCACGGACATGAGCGGGGTGTCGGCCGCGTCGGCCAGCAGACACTGCCGGTAGTAGTCCAGCAGACTGCCCCAAGTGGCGCGGGATCCGGACCCCTTGGCCGCCTGCTCCCGAGCGGATCCCGTCGTCTGCGGCCCGGTATCGGGTCTGCGGTGGAACGGCACCAGCAGCGGGGCACGACCCTGCGGACAAGCGGCGAGGACGATGCGGTCGTCGACGCCGTGGGCGGATTTGACGGGTATCTGCTGGGGGCTCTTGGCCCTCATCCGTCCGTTGACGTACTGAAAGAGGTCGTCCACCGAGACCTCGCCGGTGCCGTCCTTGCCCACCTTGCCCGTCCGGAGGGCCTCGACGACCTCTCCCGTGAACAAGGACGGCTCGATGCCGTCGGCCGTCTCAGCACCCGCGTAGGAGTCCTCGCCGGCGCGGGAGGAGGACAGCACATACACACCGCGGCTGGTCAGCAGCGCCTGCTCGCCGGATTTGGGGGCCTGCCGCGCGCTCCGGTCCGAGGTCCGCAGACCTACCGCGAAGCCGCCGCTCCGGCAGCAGTCGATCAGCGCGATCTTCTGCGGAGCCCAGCAGGACTCCAGTCGCTCGTTGACGAAACCCGCGCTCACGCCGGTCTCGGCCACCCGGTCGAAGTCGGTGTCCCTGGCAACGAAGTGGAACTCACCGCCGGCCTGGACGAGGCGGGTGCCGTGCCCGGACACATACAGCAGCGCCAGTTCGTTCTCCTCGCAGCTGTCGAGGAACTCGGCGATCTCGAAGCGCATGTCGTCCGCGGTGAGATCGGCGAGCGACTTCACGGACACGAACGCGCCGATGTTGCGGTCCTGGAGGACCTGGTGCAGCTGCCAGGTGTCGACCTGGGTGGACGGCAGCCGGCCGAAGCGGCTGTCGTCATAGGTCTCGTTGCCGATCAGCAGGGCCCTGCGGCGGATCAGCCGGGTCACTCGGCCTCGTTCCCTGTCTCGTCCTCGGCGGCCTTGTCCATGAACTCGCGGATGATCCGCTGCTGCGCCTCGTCGGGGCACGCGGGGATGGTGACGGTGCTGCCGCGGTGGGTGAGCTCGACCTTCCGCTGCCGCTCCGTCTCGCACCACTCCTTGATGGCCGTGATCAGTATCTGTGACACCGGTCGTGCCGCGGTGCCGACCGCGGCCCACAGAGCCACGTCACCGATGGCCCCACCCTTGTGGCCGTCCCCCGCGGATACGGCGGAATCCGCGAATCCGAGCGTCAGGCTGTCGATCTTCGCGAGCGTGTCGTGCAGCGCCCAGGTGAGACGTTCCTGGCGCAAGGTGTCACCACCGGCGAGCACCTCGATCCGCCACTCCTGCCCCTGGTGGTTCATGCGGTCCCCTCAGCGCTCTGTCCTCACCTGTATGCCGTACGGCATCAAATAAGCGAGCTTACGTCCGAACGGGCTGTGTGCGACAGGGCGTTATTCAGCCGAGGGCATAAGCTTCCGCCCGCGCTCCGCGTGGCGGCCGGGGACCGTCCGCTCCGCCGCCATCGGTATCCGTCACGGTGACGGGCATCGCGGGATGCTGATAGTGGGAGATGGTGTGCGATGCGTACCGGCAATGAACCCATGAACGCCCGCAGCCCCCTGCGGCTGCGGTGCGGGCTCGCCGCGTGGGGGCTCGCCTGGGCCGTCGCCGGGACCGTGCTCTTCGCGGTGGCCGGGCATCCGGGGTGGGCGGTGGCCTGCGCGGTGCTGGTGGTGGTGACCGCGGTGGATCTGGGCCTGGTCATCCGGCACATACGCCAGGGACCGCACTTCCAGCCTGGGCGGGATGTGCCGCCGTACGAACCGGTACGGAGCACACGCCGAGGGGGCGGCCCCCGCTAGGCCGGGGCCCCGTGACGTCAGCTCGCAGCCGGGAGGCCGAAGTCCGCACCGGAGATCTCGGCGAGCTCGCCGACGATGTGGAGCAGAGGGGCCCGCAGACCGGCGAGCGCCGCGCGCAAAGCGGGGGCATCCGCCCAGGACTGCTCATGGGCGACCGGGCTCGTGCCCTCCGGGCGCAGCGCCTCGTGCGCCGCGAGCCGCGGGTGCCACTCGCTGGTGAAGGGACGGAGAGTGCGATTGAGGAGGTCATAGGCGATGCCGTGCACGGTGCGGACACCCTTCACAGCCGGCTGGTCGGCGGCGAGACCGATGCTGTACTGCCGCAGCGTGGACCGCGTGAACTCGAACATCGCGTGCAGCGAACCGAGCGCCTCACGCAGGCTGCCGGATCCGGGAGCGAGCTCCTGGACACCGATGCGGGTGGCGAGTTCGACCTGGAGGTCGAAGGCGGCCATGCGCTCCAGCTCGCTGGGCGCGGCGTCCCGCTGCGTGGGCATGTACGGCCTCATCTGCGGCTCCCTCGTGCTCGTGCCGGTCACGCCGGGGCGTCCTCCGATGCGGTCCAGCGTAGTGCCGTAGGAGGTGCGCAGCGTCCGGAGCACGGCGTGGCGCAGCTGCTCGGCGCGGGCCGGTTCGGGGTCGTGGCGCAGCCAGGCGTGCAGGATCAGCGGGTGCGCCGCCCAGGCGCCGCCGCCCGCGGGGCCCAGGAGACTGCGGCCGTGGAGCTCGGCGATGCCCGCGTCCAGGCGGCGGGCTGTCGCGATATCGGGGACCGCCACCGCCGACGACAGGGCCCGTACCGCGTCGTCCCTGGTCAGCGGCGTCGGGGAGAAGGCGGCGGCGAGGCGGAGCACATCCATCGCGGACGGCCCCGCCGCGGGCACGTCACGGACGAGGGCCGCCGTCACCTCGGCGGGATAGCCCGTGGGCAGCACCCGACGCCGCGCGAGGACGTCGAGGAGGGAACGGCCGGGGGTGTGGAAGCGGTCGTGGAGGGAGGTGTAACCGTCGGCGGCGCCCGACGCCAGGAGGTCCAGGGCGAGGGGGTGCCCGGCGACGGCGGCGCACAGCGCCCGTGCCGCCTCCCGCTCCTCGGGGCCGGAGGGCGGGACGGTATGAGTGAGCAGCGCGTACGCCGCATCGGCGCCGAGCGGCGCCGGCTCGACGGGGGTGGCGAGCGCCTCGTACATCCGGCTGCGGGTCGTGAGCAGGGTGCGCCCCAGCGGATGCGGTGCGCACAGACGGGCCACCTGTTGCGTGGTGAGCCCACCGGGCAGGTCGTCGACGATCCAGAGGAACGGTTCTCCGATGTGACCGAAGTGGTCCTGCAGCCGTGCGACGACCTCCTCCGCGGCGCCCTCGCCCGACAGACCGTGGGCGGCGGCGAGCCGGCGAAGTCCCTTGTCGTAGGGGGCGTACGGAGCGCCGACGGCCGGGCCCGGGTCACGGGCGAGCCAGTGGATGCCCCCGGGGTAGGCCGCGGCGAACCACGTCGCATACTCCTGGGCCAGCAGCGTCTTCCCGATCCCCGCCGCGCCCCGGATCTGTACCGGGCGGGCGGCGGTGTGCCCGGTGGTGAGCGGCGCGGCGTGCCGGTGCAGGGAGCTGTGCACCTGCCACAGATACGGGAGCCGGCCGGTGAAGGCGGGAGCGGGCGAGGGCGCCGGGCCGGGCAGCCAGTACGGGGCGGGTCCGGTCTCCGTGGCGCCGATAGGGTCCGCGAGCGCGGAGACGTGGGCGGTCACGTCCTCGACGAGCGCGTCCAGCGCCACCGGCCCGGCCGGGAGCGCCCAGTGCTTCGCGTCGCGCAGCTCGACGGGGTGGATATGGTCCGCGGTCGGTTCGGGGTTGACGACCATGACGCGGCGCCGCGGGTCGCCCTCGCGCAGCCCCGCGAGGTACGCCACCGTCAGCTCCCACTGGCAGGCCTGCCGCTCGGGATAGGCGGCCGAGTAACAGGCCAGCAGCGCCTTGGAGCGGGACAGGCCGTCCCGGATCGCGTCGCTGATCCCCACGAACCCGGCGACGGTGACCTCGTCGACGAAGACGTCGAGGCCGGAGGCGAGCAGCCGGTCACGGAGCGGTGCGACGCGGTGGGCGTCACCGCGGCTGTAGCTGAGGAACACGTCCCAGGTCCGGGGGGTCGATCCCGCCACGCTCACGTCTCCTTCTCCCCGGCCGCGCGCCATCCCTCACCGGCTTTCCTTGCCGGATACCGACGGTGTTCGGGCCGATCCCCTGCCTCCCGGCGATCCCTAGCCTACTGTGGGGCTCGGGGAGGAAGATCATGCGACGGATGCGCAACGCCGCCGGCCGGGCCAGGCCGAAGCAGATCACGGTCCGGATGGCGATCCCGCTGCTCGGGGACATCACCGGGGTCTGGGAACCGGTCGAGGCCGAACGGAAGGCCGCCTGGGAACTGTACGCCGAGCTGGCCACACGGATCTCGACAGTGGAACTGGGGCCGGACGAAGGCTTCCTGAGAGAGGCGCTGTCCTCGTTCTACAGCCTCTTCGGCACCACCCGCGACATCCTGCGCCGCTACGGCCCCGATGTCGCCCCGCGGCGCGGCCCCGGCCAGATCACCTTCGGGGCGCTGGCCGTGACCGTCCTCAACCAGGCGCTGCGCCCCCTGCTGGCGACCTGGCACCCCCGCCTGGCCGCGTACGAGTCGCTGCGCCCGGCGGATGTGGACCCTGTCTCCTACGAGCGGGGCTGGGAGCACACGCCGACGCTGCGGGAGGAGGTCGCGCGGGTACGGGAGGTCCTGGTCGCCCTGGCGAACGCGCTGGCGGAAGTGGCCGGCTCGGCCGATCTGTTGCGACCGGCCACCATGCCCTACCCCCCCCCGGAGGCCGGACGGGCTGATGTGAGAGGCCGGGCTCACCGGCGTCGGGGCCCGCGCCCCGCCCTCGCAGCGGGCGGGGCCAAAGGTCACGCGGTGCGGGATCCGGCCGCGCCGCCGTCGCCTTCCGCCGCAAGGAACCGGCGGGCTTCGGCCAGATGCCGCTCGCGCTCGGCCACGGGCATCGCCTCCCATTCCGCCTGGGCGGCCCGCACCCGTTCGGTGAGCGCGGTGGCGTACGGCCCCACGCGCAGGGCCTCCCGCAAACCGATCCGCCCCGAAAGGACGTCCTGGGCCATTTCCTGAAGGATCTCCCCGGCGCCGCCGTCCGCCATTTCCCGGAGCGACCGCCGGAGAGCGCGTGCCTGCGCCCGGTCTCGGCCCGGAGCCAGGAACTCCTCGTGCCCGACCTCTTGTTCACCCATGGCCGCTCCCCCCGTCCCGGGCCTCCGGAGCGCTGTACGGCCGGGAGGGCGGCTGCGGAAACTCATCGAGCACGCCCGCCAATTCGGCGCCGATATCGGCGAGTTGTCCGTACACCGCGTCAATTCTCATCTGCAGCATGTTGACCGTCTTGGTCACCTCGCCCCACAGGTCGCAGATCCGCAGGATCTCGGTGGCCGCCAGGCCGTAGCCGACGCCCGCGCCCCACCCCGTCCAGGCCGTCAGCCCGCCCGCCGCCCAGGCGATGGCGGCCGTCGCCGCGGCGTCCCCGATCAGACCCATCAGCTGCGCGACGGCCTCACCGGTCATCGATACCCCGTGGGCGGCCACGAGGTATTCCTTGTGCATGGTCTCCAACGAGCCCTTGATGGCGCGCAGCTTCCCGCAGAGGGAAGCGAAATAGACATCGGCGGCCGCCGCGGCCTCGCCTTGCCATGCCCCGCCCAGCAGGTGGTTTCCGGACTCGATATTGGTGGCGAGCCCCTCGCAGAATCCCGCGAGGTTCGCCCACGCCTCGGCACTTCGCGCGTAGGCCTCCCAGTCCCCGGCGAAGTATTTCCTGCCCTCCTCCAGAGGATCGAGGGCGAGGGCGAAATCCAGCACCTTGGACATCCAGAACGACGGGCTGACCAGGTCCCCGGCGGCATTGAGCGTATCGATCGGGGAGGTGAACTCCTCGGGCGTGCCAGGGGGCCGGAGGCAGTCGGTGGGCCGGACCACGTCCCTGAATTCGGTTCCGGCGGTCACTGCCGCACCTTCCGGCGGGTGGCGTCCATCCGCGACGCCTCCCGCAGATCCGACGCCCGGTAGCCGTCGGCCGCCCGGTCGACCTCGTCGGCCGACTCCCGCAGGACGCGCTCCAGCCGCCCCATGGCCGCCGCCACGGTGTCCGCCAGGTCGCCGTGCAGATCGATGACCCTGGTCAGCAGGCCCTGCTCCATCGCATCGACGGCGCCGTGCCGCCGCACGTAGCCTCGCGCCTCGACCGCGTCGTCCGCGGCCCTGCGCAGCAGGGAGGAAAAGCCGTGCAGTCGCGTTGCTGAGACAGACAAGACCATGCGGGGGAGTTCGCTTCCGTAGCCGGGACCGGTTCGACGCGGCCGCATGCTAACGCACCACGCGCCACAGCCGCTGAACTCCCTCACCCGAACGGGGAGTTGACCGCCCCCGGGCCTGCCCTAGTCCGTGCCGTGCGCGGCGCGCTCCCGCAGCCGTGCCCAGACCTTCTCGACCTGTGGGGCCAGTGCCTCCAGCGGGCCGTCGTTGTCGATGACGAAGTCGGCGACGGCCAGGCGCTGTTCGCGCGTCGCCTGGGCCGCCATGCGGGCGTTCGCCTCGTCGGGGGTCATGCCCCGCAGCCGCACGAGCCTCTCGAGGCGGGTCCGCGTACCGGCGTCGATGACGACGACCAGGTCGTAGAGGGCCGCCAGGCCGTTCTCGGCGAGGAGGGGCACGTCGTGGACGACGACCGCGTCGGGCGCGGCCGCCGCCGACAGCTCGGCGGAACGCGCCCGGACGAGGGGGTGGACGATGGCGTTCAGCGCGGCCAGCCGCTCCGGGTCGGCGAAGACGACCGCGCCCAGCCGGGCGCGGTCCAGGGCACCTTCGGCGGTCAGCACCTCCGGCCCGAACTCGGCGACGACGGCCGCGAGTCCCGGCGTGCCCGGCTCGACCACCTCACGCGCGATCTTGTCGGAGTCCACGACCACCGCCCCGTAGGAGGCGAGCAGCCGTGACACCTCGCTCTTGCCCGCGCCGATTCCACCCGTGAGACCCACCGTCAGCATGGGCCCTACGGTAGCGGGCGGCGGTTCAGTGACCGCCGTCGCCCTCCCGGTCGGCCAGGAAACGCTCGAACTCGGCGCCCAGCTCATCGGCCGACGGCAGCTCGACGGGCTCGGCGACGAGATTGCCGCGCGTCTCGGAGCCGGCCACCGCGTCGTACTGGTGCTCAAGGCCCCGGACCAGGGCGACCAGTTCCTCGTCGCCCTCGCCGATCTGACGCTCGATCTCCTCCTGCGTCCGCAGCGCCTCGGTGCGCAGCGCGTGCGCGGCGTTCGGCAGGACCAGGCCCGTGGCGGCGGTGACCGCTTCGAGGGCGGTCAGGGCGGCGTCGGGGTAGGGCGAGCGGGCGACGTAGTGCGGGACGTGCGCGGCGACACCGAGGACGTCGTGGCCCGCCTCCGCGAGCCGGAACTCGACGAGCGACTCGGCGCTGCCGGGCACCTGCGCCTGGTCGAAGTAGCTGCGGTGGCCGCGCATCAGGTCGGTGCGGTTGCCGTGCGGGGTGATGCCGACCGGGCGGGTGTGCGGCACGCCCATGGGGATGCCGTGGAAGTTGACGGACAGTCGCACGCCGAGCCGCTCCACCAACTGCCGCACCGCGGCCGCGAAGCGCTCCCACTCCACATCCGGCTCCGGGCCCGCGAGCAGCAGGAAGGGGGCACCGGTGGCGTCCTGCACCAGATGCAGTTCGATCTTCGGGGCCTCGTAGGCGCTCCAGCGGTCGCGCTGGAAGGTCAGCAGGGGGCGGCGGGCGCGGTAGTCGACGAGCCGGTCGTGGTCGAAGCGGGCGACCACCTGGTGCGGCAGGCCGTCCAGCAGCCGGTCGACGATCAGTTCGCCGGTCTCCCCCGCGTCGATGTAACCGTCGAAGTGGTAGAGCATGACCAGGCCGGCCGTGTCCTGGGCCAAGGCCAGGTCGGCTACGGCGAGCCCCTTGGGCTCCCATTCGTACAAACCCTGCGGATCCAACACAGTGACCGCTCCTCCTCATGTTCCGTACGGGGGAACGCCCATGGAGGCCCGGCCCATTCCCGGTGGCCGGATGACGACACAGTGCGGACACACTCCGCGGGGCCGTGAGGGCATGAACAAGGCCCGCTCCCCCAAGGGGGAACGGGCCTTGTTCAGTCAGCTGTCAGCTGCCGGTCGGAGCCTCAGCTCTGGCCGCCGGCCAGCTTCTCGCGGAGCGCGGCGAGCGCCTCGTCCGACGCCAGGGCGCCGGAGTTGTCGGCCGACTCCGAGGAGTACGAACCGCCGGAGACGCTGCTGCCACCGGTGGAGGCGGCGGCCGGAGCGGCAGCACCCTCCGCGGCGGCCTGCTCGTCGGCCTCGCGGGACTTGATGACCTGCGCCTGGTGCTGCTCGAAGCGCTGCTGCGCCTCGGCGTACTGGCGCTCCCACTCCTCGCGCTGCTTCTCGTAGCCCTCGAGCCAGTCGTTGGCCTCGGGGTCGAAGCCCTCGGGGTAGATGTAGTTGCCCTGGTCGTCGTAGGACGCGGCCATGCCGTACAGGGTCGGGTCGAACTCGACCACGGACGGGTCGGCACCGAAGGACTCGTTGGCCTGCTTCAGCGAGAGGCTGATGCGGCGGCGCTCGAGGTCGATGTCGATGACCTTGACGAAGATCTCGTCGTTGACCTGGACGACCTGCTCCGGGATCTCCACGTGGCGCTCGGCCAGCTCGGAGATGTGGACCAGGCCCTCGATGCCCTCGTCGACGCGGACGAACGCACCGAACGGAACGAGCTTGGTGACCTTACCCGGGACGACCTGACCGATCTGGTGGGTCCGGGCGAACTGCTGCCACGGGTCTTCCTGCGTCGCCTTGAGCGACAGGGAGACGCGCTCGCGGTCCATGTCGACGTCGAGGACCTCGACGGTGACTTCCTGGCCGACCTCGACAACCTCGGACGGGTGGTCGATGTGCTTCCAGGACAGCTCGGAGACGTGGACGAGACCGTCGACGCCGCCCAGGTCCACGAAGGCACCGAAGTTGACGATGGAGGAGACGACGCCGGAGCGCACCTGACCCTTCTGCAGGGTGGTGAGGAAGGTCTGGCGGACCTCGCTCTGGGTCTGCTCCAGCCAGGCACGGCGGGACAGGACCACGTTGTTGCGGTTCTTGTCCAGCTCGATGATCTTGGCCTCGAGCTCCTTGCCCACGTAGGGCTGGAGGTCGCGGACGCGACGCATCTCGACCAGGGAGGCCGGGAGGAAGCCGCGGAGGCCGATGTCGAGGATGAGACCACCCTTGACGACCTCGATGACGGTACCGGTGACGATCCCGTCCTCTTCCTTGATCTTCTCGATGGTGCCCCAGGCGCGCTCGTACTGGGCGCGCTTCTTCGAGAGGATCAGGCGGCCTTCCTTGTCCTCCTTCTGGAGAACCAGGGCCTCGATCTCGTCGCCGACCTTGACGACCTCGTTCGGGTCGACGTCGTGCTTGATCGAGAGCTCGCGGGAGGGGATGACACCCTCGGTCTTGTAACCGATGTCGAGCAGGACCTCGTCCCGGTCGACCTTCACGATGACGCCGTCGACGATGTCGCCGTCGTTGAAGTACTTGATCGTCTCGTCGATCGCGGCGAGGAAGGCTTCCTCGTTACCGATGTCGTTGACCGCAACCTGCGGGGTGGTGGCGGTGGTCTCGGTGCTGCTCGTCATGTGGGTAAAGGCTCCGGTACGGACAGTGAGTCGTAGGTACTGCTACGCCGAGAACCCGTATCGCACCGCCGAAGCCGGACAGCCTTGGAGGCGCACCATCCGAAAACCTCAGGGGATCCGAAGATCTCCCGAAGGCTCTCGAAGAAGGTCGAAAGCGCCTCGACAACCGAGGGGACATACAACAAGTGCGAGCGCGACCTGCTATGTCTGAGGCGCGCAGGCCCGCAGCGCAACTTGTAGCATACGGGGGCGGCGAGGCACGGTCAATGCGCGAAGACGCACACCCGGGACGAAACCCCCATAACGGGCACAACTTATGTTTCGCGAGGCCACGAGGGGCCTGCCGCACCCCGTAGCTTTACGCTCAGGCGCCGATCGGGCGCATAGAAGATACGACAAACCTCGACGAACCACTATCGCCAAGGACACAGCGGTCCAAATGATCCATGAGTACGAGCCGGAAGCGACCCGGCGGGCCACCGGCGAGGCGGAGAGCAGCCGGGCCAGCCGTGGCTGGTGGGACCGCAACGCCGACGAATACCAGACCGAGCACGGCGCCTTCCTCGGCGACGACCGTTTCGTCTGGGGGCCGGAGGGGCTCGACGAGGCCGACGCGGCACTGCTGGGCCCGGCGAGCGGGCTCAAGGGGCTCGACGTCCTGGAGATCGGCGCGGGCGCGGCCCAGTGCTCCCGCTGGCTGGCGGCACAGGGCGCGCGGCCCGTGGCCCTCGACCTCTCGCACCGCCAGCTCCAGCACGCCCTGCGGATCGGCGGCGGCGTGCCGCTGGTGGAGGCCGACGCGACCGCGCTCCCCTTCGCCGACGGCTCCTTCGACCTGGCGTGCTCGGCGTACGGCGCCGTGCCCTTCGTCGCCGACCCGGTGCGGGTGATGCGCGAGGTGCGCAGGGTGCTGCGGCCCGGCGGGCGCTGGGTCTTCTCCGTCACCCACCCCGTGCGCTGGGCGTTCCCGGACGAGCCGGGCCCGGAGGGGCTCTCGGTGGCCGCCTCCTACTTCGACCGCACCCCTTATGTGGAGCAGGACGAGTCCGGCCGCGCCGTCTATGTCGAGCACCACCGCACGATCGGCGACCGGGTGCGGGACGTGGTCGCCGGCGGCTTCCGGCTGGTGGACCTCGTGGAGCCGGAGTGGCCCGCGTGGAACACGCAGGAGTGGGGCGGCTGGTCCCCGCTGCGCGGCCATCTGATCCCGGGTACGGCGATCTTCGTGTGCGAGCGCGACTGAGCGGGCGCTCACGGGCGCCGGGTTTTCCGGGGGCGCGCGGGCCTGGGCGAGACTGGGGCCTGTGATCCACACCGACGCCCTCGGCCGACTGCCCGTACGCACCGCCCTGCCCCACCTCGCCCGCGCGCTCGACGAGCGCGGGGTGGCCGTGCTGTGCGCGCCTCCCGGCACGGGCAAGACGACGCTGGTGCCGCTGGTCCTCGCCGGGCTGCTGGACGACGGCCCGCACCGGCGCGTCGTCGTCGCCGAGCCCCGCCGGATCGCGGCCCGCGCCGCCGCCCGGCGCATGGCCTGGCTGCTGGGCGAGGCCGTCGGCGACCGGGTCGGCTTCACGGTGCGCGGCGAGCGGCGGGTGGGCCCGCGGACCGTGGTCGAGGTCGTCACCACCGGTGTGCTCCTGCAACGCCTCCAGCGCGACCCCGAACTCGCGGGCGTCGACACCGTGATCCTCGACGAGTGCCATGAGCGGCACCTGGACGCCGACACGGCCGCCGCGTTCCTCCTGGACGTACGGGACGCCCTCCGGCCCGAACTGCGGCTGGTCGCCGCCTCCGCGACCACCGACGCCGAGGGCTGGTCCCGTCTGCTGGGCGACGCCCCCGTGGTGGAGGCGCGAGGGATCTCGCACCCGGTGGAGGTGGTGTGGGCCCCGCCGGAGCGCCCCGTACGGCCGCCGCACGGGATGCGGGTGGACCCCGCCCTGCTGGAGCACGTCGCGAGTGTGGTGCGCCGGGCCCTGCGGGAACGGCCGGGTGACGTGCTGTGCTTCCTGCCCGGCGTCGGCGAGATCGCGCGGGTGGCCGGGCGGCTCGGCGGGCCCGAGGCGCTGGGCGCCGAGGTCCTCCAGGTGCACGGGCGGGCCCCGGCCGCTGTGCAGGACGCGGTGCTCGCGGGCGGTTCGGGGGGCCGCCGGGTGGTGCTCGCGACCTCGGTGGCCGAGTCCAGCCTCACCGTCCCGGGCGTACGCGTCGTGGTGGACGCGGGCCTGGCGCGCGAGCCGCGCGTGGACCACGCGCGGGGGCTGAGCGCGCTCACGACCGTACGGGCGTCCCGCGCCGCCGCCCGGCAGCGCGCGGGCCGGGCCGGGCGCGAGGCGCCGGGCGCGGTGTACCGCTGCTGGACGGAGGCCGACGACGCGCGGCTGCCGCGGTTCCCGGCGGCGGAGATCACGGTCGCGGACCTGACGGCGTTCGCCCTTCAGGCGGCGTGCTGGGGCGACCCGGACGCGTCCGGCCTCGCGCTCCTCGACCCTCCGCCGGCCGGGGCGATGGCCGCGGCGCGCGAGGTGCTGACGGCCACGGGAGCGGTCACCGCCGACGGCAGGCCCACGGACCGCGGCCGCCGCATGGCCCGGCTGGGCCTCCACCCCCGGCTGGCGCGCGCCCTGCTGGACGGGGCGCGCGAGGTGGGCGCGCGCCGCGCGGCCGAGGTGGTGGCCCTGCTGAGCGAGGAGCCGCCGCGCGAGTACGGCGACGACCTCGCGGCCGCCTGGCGCACGGCCCGCCGCGGCGGCGACGCCTACGCGGCCCGCTGGCGCGCGGAAGCCCGCCGCCTGGAGAGCGCGGCACGGGGCGCGGCCGGGGAAGCCGGTCAGGCGTTGCCGCGGCCTTCCGCACAGGACGGCGGGGATCGCGTCGGCGGCGCGGCGCCGGGTGACGACGCCGTCGCCGGGCTCGTCGCCGCGCTCGCGTTTCCCGAGCGGGTGGCGCGGGCGCGCGGCGAGGGCGCGTATCTGATGGTGTCCGGCACGGGCGCCGAGCTGGGTGCCGGGTCGCGGCTGCGCAGCGGGCAGTGGCTGGCGATCGCCGTGGCCGACCGGCCCGTGACGGCCGCGTCGGCGCGGGTGACGCTGGGCGCGCTGATCGACGAGGACACCGCCCGGGAGGCGGCCGGTGCCCTCTTCCGGCAGGGCGAGGAGGTCGGCTGGTACGAGGAGCGGCGCGACGTGGTCGCGCGGTCGGTCGAACGCCTGGGGGCGGTGGAACTGACCGCCCGCCCGCTGGCCGCCCCGGACCCCTCGCTCGTACGGGAGGCCCTGCGCGAAGGACTGCGGCGCGAAGGGCTCGCTCTGCTGCGCTGGACGCCCGAGGCGGCCGGTCTGCGGCAGCGGCTGGCGTTCCTCCACCGCGAGCTGGGCGCGCCCTGGCCGGACGTGTCGGACGAGGCGTTGCTGGAGGGCGTGGACGACTGGCTCGGCTGGGATCTGGACCGGGCCCGCAGGCGCGGCGACCTGGAGCGGCTGGACGCGGGCAAGGCGCTGGAGCGGCTGCTCCCGTGGGCGTCCGGCGACGCCGCGCGCCTGGACGAGCTGGCCCCGGAGCGCATCGAGGTGCCGAGCGGGTCCCGGATCCGGGTGGACTACGGCGGCGGTCAGCCGGTGCTGGCGGTCAAGCTCCAGGAGCTCTTCGGCTGGCAGGAGACGCCGCGGGTGGCGGGCGGGCGGGTGCCCGTGCTCGTGCACCTGCTGTCACCGGCGGGCCGGCCCGCGGCGGTGACCGCGGACCTGGCGTCGTTCTGGAAGGACGGCTACCGGTCCGTACGGGCGGAGCTGCGCGGCCGCTACCCCCGCCACCCCTGGCCGGAGGACCCCGCGACGGCGGCGCCGACCCGCAGGACGAACGCCCGCCGCTAGCGGGTCGGAGCCGCTCGCGCGCGAAAGGCGCCGCTCCCGCCGTACCTCGGGAGCGGCGCTGGTCTGTGCGGTTCTTCAGGGGAGGTAGCGCTCGACCGCCGCGGATCCCTTCTCCTCCATCAGCCGCTTCGCGGCCTCCACCCGCTCGGGCGTCACGTCCCGGCCCGACGCCATGACCAGGTCCTCGGGGTCGAACGGCCGCTCACCGCCGGTGTACAGCCGCGTCGGCCGGGACGCGGTGGACGTGTCCTCGGAGCTCTCCTTCACGGTGGACCTCCTCAGTTCAGCTGCCCCCGCCGGGGGGCGGCTGTTTGGGTTTCCCTCCATCGTGTGACATTTCCGGCACAAGTGCACGCCGATCTCCCACTGGGGTATCCACGGCGGCCGCCGCCCCGCGCGAGCGGGCCTCCAGCAGCAGCGCGAGGCCGAGCAGCCCGGCGCCCAGTCCGAGGAATCCCCAGGGGAGCCAACTGGTGAGCAGCAGCACCAGCCGGCGCTGCGAGGTGACGAGGGCGACCGTCGAGTCGACGAAGTCCGGGCGCATCTTCACGTGCCCGGCGAAGGCGGTGATCGGTTTCTTCTCCGGGTGGCCGATCCAGCGCATCTCCTCCTGGTGGACCTCCTCCCCGTTGACGGGCGCGCCGGTCGTGGGGTCGACCCAGAACATGCGCTTGGTGGTGTACCAGCGCTCCAGGCCGATCTGCCGGATGGCGTCGGGGGTGAGACCCAGGGGCAGCGCCCGCGGCACGGGGACGCGGGTCCAGGGGATCGTCTGCTCGAAGTAGTAGACGCTCAGGCCGTGGAAGCGCCGCGTCCCCCCGTAGTGGATGGGCGCGGAGGTCCGGGTCTGCATGTCGAAGTACCGGTAGTCGCGCTTCTGCACGAGGAAGGGCCACTTGAACTCGATGCCGTCACGGCGCACCGGCGTGTCGTCGACGTGCTCGCCGCCCGCGTGGACGGGCTGCTGGCTGTGCGCGTCGAAGACATAGCGCTCGGGGATCTTCGAGACCATCGCGCCATCGGGCCCGGCGACGTAGGTGAGGGTGTCCCAGACGACGACGTCCCGGCCGGTCGCGTCCTTGACCTCGCGGGCCTGTTCCACGTTGCCCTTGAGGGTCTCGGTCATGGTGATCCGGGCGACCTTGCGGGGCTCCAGGGTGCTGTAGTCGATGAGGGTGGCGTCCTTCGCCTCCATGACGACGGTCTGGTACCGGCCCGCGGGGACCTTGGCCAGCCGGGGGGAGGCGTACCAGCGCAGCAGCGGCGACAGGGCCGCGAAGAAGACGGCGAAGGCGAGGAGGACGAGGCTCGCTCTGCGGCGCACGGCGCTTACGGGTGCGCGGGGACGGAGGTGAGGAGCGGCTTCGGGGAGGTCCGCCCGCCGGGCGGCCCGATCGTGGTCACCGTGAAGACGAGGGCGAGGGCGGCGGCCACTCCGATGGCCGCGGCGGCGAGGGCGCGCATGCGTCCGCCTCCCGGAGGGAGAGCTGATGGTCCGTCAGGAGTGGGCACCGTAGCAACACGAGCCGCAGATGAGAACCGGGCGGACCGGAAAACCGGCCCGCCCGGGCACCGCACGGACCCGACAAGCGGTCAGTGCGCCGCCGACTCCCAGTCGCCGCCCACACCGACCGACACATCCAGCGGCGCACGCAGCTCCACCGCCCCGGCCATCTCACGACGCACCAGCGCCTCCACCGCCTCGCGCTCCCCCGGGGCGATCTCCAGCACGATTTCGTCGTGCACCTGGAGCAGCATCCGGGACGTGAGCTTCTCCGCCTCCAGCGCCTGACCCACCCGCAGCATCGCGATCTTGACGATGTCGGCGGCCGTGCCCTGGATCGGCGCGTTCAGCGCCATCCGCTCCGCCATCTCACGGCGCTGGCGGTTGTCGCTGTTGAGGTCCGGCAGATAGCGGCGACGGCCCAGCATCGTCTCGGTGTAACCCGTCGCACGGGCCTCCTCGACCACACGCTGCAGATAGTCGCGCACTCCCCCGAACCGCTCGAAGAAGGTGTCCATCAGCCGGCGCGCCTCGTCCGGGGCGATATTGAGCTGCTGGGACAGCCCGAACGCCGACAGGCCGTACGCCAGGCCGTACGACATCGCCTTGATCTTCCGGCGCATCTCCGGGTCGACCTCGGCCTTGGCCACACCGAAGACCTGCGAGGCGACCGTGGTGTGCAGATCCTCACCGGACGCGAACGCCTCGATAAGACCCTCGTCCTCGGAGAGGTGGGCCATCACCCGCAGCTCGATCTGGCTGTAGTCGGCGGTCATCA
Organism: Streptoverticillium olivoreticuli subsp. olivoreticuli; assembly: GCF_003391135.1. Classification (GTDB taxonomy): domain Bacteria; phylum Actinomycetota; class Actinomycetes; order Streptomycetales; family Streptomycetaceae; genus Streptomyces; species Streptomyces blastmyceticus. The sequence goes on from NZ_CP031455.1 coordinate 3,102,256, forward strand.
GGGTCTCGAAGCCCTCACCGACCACGAAGCCCCGGCGGATGGCACGGCCCTCGTCCGTGCGCACCGGGATGTTCTGCAGATTGGGATCCGTCGACGACAGCCGGCCGGTCGCCGCCACCGTCTGGTTGAACGTGGTGTGGATCCGCCCGTCGGGCGCGATGGCCTTGATCAGGCCCTCCACCGTCGAGCGCAGCTTCGACTGCTCACGGTGCCGCAGCATGATCACCGGAAGCTCGTTCTCCGTCTGGGAGGCGAGCCACGCCAGGGCATCGGCGTCCGTCGTGTACCCCGTCTTGGTCTTCTTCGTCCTCGGCAGACCCAGCTCACCGAAGAGAACCTCCTGGAGCTGCTTGGGCGAGCCGAGGTTGAACTCGTGGCCCGCCGCCGCGTGCGCCTCCGTCACGGCCTGCTGCACCGCCGCCGCGAACTGCTGCTCCATCCGCTCCAGCCAGCCCCGGTCCGCGGCGATGCCCGCCCGCTCCAGCCGGGCCAGCAGAGCACTCGTCGGCAGCTCCACATCGGTCAGGAGCTCCGCCGCGCCCACCTCCTTCAGCCGGCCGGTGAAGGCCGCACCGAGGTCCAGGACCGTACGCGCCCGGCCCATCAGCGCATCCGCCTCGGCCTGCTCGTCCGCACCGAACGCCAGCTGACCGTCACCCGCCGCGGCCGTCGCCAGCTCACGGCCCAGATACTCGACCGACAGCGCGTCCAGGGCGAACGAACGGCGCCCCGGCTTGACCAGATAGGCGGCCAGCGCGGTGTCCATGCCCACCCCGGCGACCGACCAGCCGTGCTCGGCGAAGACCCGCATGGCCGCCTTCGCGTCATGCATCACCTTCGGCCGCCCCGCGTCCCCGCTCCACCGCGCGAACGCCCGCTCGTCGGCCTCGTCCAGCTCCGCCGGGTCGAACCACACCGCCGGACCCTCGCCCGACGCCAACGCGATCTCCGCGACCCGCCCGCCGCCCTGCGCCCACGAGTCGACCATGGCCACACCCAACGGCCCCGAGCCGTGCTCGGCCAGCCACGGCGCGAGCCCGCCCGCGGCCAGCACCACACCGTCCACCTCGGCACCCGCGGCCGGAGCCGCCTCCTCCGCGGACTCCTCACCCGGGTCGGCGGCCAGCAGCCGGTCCCGCAGCCCCTGGTTGCGGATCTCCAGACCCTCCAGGAACGCGATCAGCGCCGTACGGTCGTACGCCTCACGGACCAGGCCCTCCGGACCCATCGGCAGCGCCACGTCCCGCACCATCTCGGTGAGCCGGCGGTTGAGCTTGACGGACTCCAGGTGATCACGGAGATTCTGCCCCGCCTTGCCCTTGACCTCCTCGACGCGCTCCACCAGCTCCGCGAACGAACCGAACTGGGTGATCCACTTCGTGGCCGTCTTCTCACCCACACCCGGGATGCCCGGCAGATTGTCCGACGGGTCACCGCGCAGCGCCGCGAAGTCGGGATACTGCGACGGGCTCAGCCCGTACTTCTCCTGCACCTTCTCCGGCGTGAAGCGCGTCAGCTCCGACACGCCCTTCGTCGGATACAGCACCGTGACATCGTCGGAGACCAGCTGGAACGAGTCACGGTCACCCGTGACGATCGAGACGTGGAAACCCGCCGCCTCCGCCTGCGTCGCCAGCGTAGCGATCACGTCGTCGGCCTCGAAGCCGTCCACCGCGAACCGCGGCACCCGCATCGCGTCGAGCAGCTCCCCGATCAGCTCGACCTGCCCCTTGAACTCGTCGGGCGTCTTCGAACGCGTCGCCTTGTACTCCGGGAACTCCTCCGAGCGCCACGTCTTGCGCGACACGTCGAACGCCACCGCGAAATGCGAGGGCTTCTCGTCGCGCAACGTGTTCGCCAGCATCGACGCGAAGCCGTACACCGCGTTCGTCGGCTGCCCGGCGACCGTCGTGAAGTTCTCCGCGGGCAGCGCGAAGAACGCACGGTACGCCATGGAATGCCCGTCCATCAGGAGCAGGCGGGGCCGGTCTCCCCCCGCCGCCTCGGACCCGGTCACTGCGCTCATCTTCGCTGCCTTCGTCGCCTTTGCTGCCACGCCCCCGATCCTGCCACGGACCACCGACAATCCCGGCCACACGCACCTGCCGGCCGCCTCGACCGCACCCGTGTCAGTGCCCCGTGACAGGATCAGCACGTACGGACATCCGCGGACCACACCCACGCACGACACCCACGGATCCGCGACCACACCGACCGCTCAAGGGGGAGCGAGATGGCAGGCAAGCCGCCGACCAGCGATCCGGTCCAGGACGCACCCGACGTCGCCGCACCACAGCACGCCGCCGCCGGGCTGCCCGCCGTCGCCCACTCCCTGCGCATGGCCCACCAGCAGATGGGCGTCCGACGCACCGCCCTCACCCTGCTCAAGGTCAACCAGAAGGACGGCTTCGACTGCCCCGGCTGCGCCTGGCCCGAGGGCGACAAACGCCACGCCGCCGAATTCTGCGAGAACGGCGCCAAGGCCGTCGCCGAGGAAGCCACCCTCCGCCGCGTCACCCCCGAGTTCTTCGCCGCGCACCCCGTCGCCGACCTCGCCGACCGCAGCGGCTACTGGCTCGGCCAGCAGGGCCGCCTCACCCAGCCCATGCACCTCGCCGAAGGCTCCGACGCCTACGAACCGGTCACCTGGGAGCGCGCCTTCGACATCATCGCCGAGGAACTCCACGCCCTCGACACCCCCGACGAAGCCGTCTTCTACACCTCCGGCCGCACCAGCAACGAAGCAGCCTTCCTCTACCAGCTCTTCGCCCGCGAATTCGGCACCAACAACCTCCCCGACTGCTCCAACATGTGCCACGAGTCCTCCGGCTCCGCACTCACCGAGACCATCGGCATCGGCAAGGGCAGCGTCCTCCTCGAAGACCTCCACAAGGCCGACCTGATCATCGTCGCCGGACAGAACCCCGGCACCAACCACCCCCGCATGCTCAGCGCCCTCGAAAAGGCCAAGTCCGGCGGCGCGAAGATCATCACCATCAACCCGCTCCCCGAAGCGGGCATGGAACGCTTCAAGAACCCCCAGAACGCCCGCGGCCTCTCCGGCGTCGGCACCGCCCTCACCGACCTCTTCCTCCAGATCCGCCTCGGCGGCGACCAGGCCCTCTTCCGTGCCCTCAACCGCCGCATCCTGGAGACCGAAGGCGCCCTCGACACCGCCTTCATCGCCGAACACACCCACGGCTTCGAAGACTTCGAGCAGGCAGCACGCACCGCCGACTGGGACGAGACCCTGCGCGCCACCGGCCTGGCCCGCGAGGACATCGAGCGCGCCCTGGAGATGATCCTCGCCTCCCGCCGCACCATCGTCTGCTGGGCCATGGGCCTCACCCAGCACAAGCACGCCGTCCCCACCATCCGCGAAGTCGTCAACTTCCTCCTCCTGCGCGGCAACATCGGCCGCCCCGGCGCCGGCGTCTGCCCCGTCCGCGGCCACAGCAACGTCCAGGGCGACCGCACCATGGGCATCTTCGAACGCCCCGCCCCCGCCTTCCTCGACGCCCTGCAGAAGGAATTCGGCTTCACCCCACCCCGCGAACACGGCCTCGACGTCGTACGGGCCATCCGCGCCCTCCGCGACGGAGAAGCCAAGGTCTTCTTCGCCATGGGCGGCAACTTCGTCTCCGCCACCCCCGACACCGACGTCACCGAGGCCGCCGTGCGCCGCGCCCGCCTCACCGTCCACGTGTCGACCAAGCTCAACCGCTCCCACGCCGTCACCGGCGCCCGCGCCCTGATCCTGCCCACCCTCGGCCGCACCGAGCGCGACCGCCAGGACGGCGGCGACCAGTTCGTCACCGTCGAGGACTCCATGGGCATGGTCCACGCCTCCCGCGGCCGCCTCCGGCCCGCGAGCCCCCACCTGCTCTCCGAGACCGCCATCGTCTGCCGCCTCGCCCGCCGCACCCTCGGCCCCTCCAGCACCACCCCCTGGGAGGACTTCGAGAAGGACTACGGCACGATCCGCGACCGCATCGCCCGCGTCATCCCCGGCTTCGAGGACTTCAACACCCGCGTCGCCCGCCCCGGCGGCTTCACCCTGCCGCACGCCCCCCGCGACGAGCGCCGCTTCCCCACCGCCACCGGCAAGGCCAACTTCACCGCCGCCGACATCGAATACCCGCGCGCCCCCGAAGGCCGCCTCCTGCTGCAGACCCTGCGCTCCCACGACCAGTACAACACCACCATCTACGGCCTCGACGACCGCTACCGCGGCATCAAGAACGGCCGCCGCGTCGTCCTCGTCAACCCCGACGACGCGGCCGAACTCGACCTCGCCGACGGCTCCTACGCCGACCTCGTCAGCGAATGGACCGACGGCAGCGAGCGACGGGCGGACGGCTTCCGCGTCGTCCACTACCCCACCGCCCGCGGCTGCGCCGCCGCCTACTACCCCGAGACCAACGTCCTCGTCCCCCTCGACCACACCGCCGACACCAGCAACACCCCGGCGAGCAAGTCCCTGGTCATCAGGGTGGAACCAGCCCGTCCGGCCTGATCGCCCACCCGGCCCCCGACCGCCTCCGGCCACCTGATAAGACGTTCACCACGCAACGAACACAAGGACGAACGGAGCCGGACCCATGGGCGAGCAGAGCCAGACCACGTTCCCGCAGCAGGTCCTGGACGAATGGGCCGGCAGCGGGCACGACCTGCGCACCCTCTTCTCCGCGGGCCACCTCGGCGACCGCATGGGCCTCCAGGTCCACGAGGCCTCCCCCGACCGCGTCGTCGGCACCATCCCGGTCGAGGGCAACACCCAGCCCTACGGCCTGCTGCACGGCGGCGCGTCCGCCGTGCTCGCCGAGACCCTCGGCTCGGTCGGCGCCATGCTGCACGGCGGCCCCACCAAGATCGCCGTCGGCGTCGACCTCAACTGCACCCACCACCGCGGCGTACGCTCCGGACTGGTCACCGGAGTGGCCACCCCCGTCCACCGCGGCCGCACCACCGCCACATACGAGATCACCATCACCGACGAGCAGGACAAGCGGGTCTGCACCGCCCGCCTCACCTGCCTCCTCCGCCCGGCCGACAGCACCAACACCGCCGTCTGACCCGACCTCCCGAAATCCGGGCCGGCCACCACCCCGCACCCCCTTCCTCCCCGGCGCGCGGAGCTCTACCTTTCCCGCCATGAGGGACCCGGCCCGTACGACACCGAGGCGCACACGGCCGACCGCCCTGTGCGCCCTGCTGTTCGCGACCGCCCTCGCCACCGGCTGCTCCGGCTCCGGGGACGAGGGCGCCAGCGCCGCCACGCACACCGACCCACCCGTCCAGGTGTGCGCCAAGCTGATCTCCTACTGGGCCGGCGAAGACCTCACCGGCGGCCACTGGGCCGGGCTCGACTGGGAACAGAAGGGCCTCTCCAACGACCAGTACGTCATCTACGACGACATCGTGCGGGCCGCCCGCGCCGAACAGCGGCAGCACGGCACCACCGCCGCCCGGAAGTTGATCGAGCATCAGGCGCAACAGCGCTGCGCGGCAGCCGACGGCGCCACCCACAGCTCGGAGAACTGGCGCCCACCCGCATAACAGTGCGTGACATTCACACCGGGCGGCACCGGCGATCCACTTCTCCCCCGGCCCCGCGCCCTCGATCTTTTCGGCCGCCGCCGGCCGACGCGGCACACCCCGGACGCCATCGCGCCGCAAAAGCATTAGCGGAACTGCACCTTCGCACTATCCGGATGCTGGAGTTCACCCGAAAAGCGAGAACTGTCCGCGCAATACTGCTACAAGGACACCGCCGAAGTGACCTGAGGCATAACAAGACAGTCACATCATGGCCAGCACCTCTGCCCCCCGCCGCCGCACACCCCTAGAGTCACGGCCAGTCACCACCCCGAGCGGCCCGCACCCCGACCCCGCACCCGGCCGCGCCGCCCGGCGGGCGATACGGCACCTCAGCAGAGGAGGCCGCGCCAGGGAAAGGACTCCACCGTGCGAAACCGTTCCTTGCTCGTCCTCACCACCGCGATCGCCACCGGGGCCCTCACCCTGAGCGCATGCGGCTCCCGCGACGACAAAGGCAGTGGCGACAACAGCGGCGGCAGCAAGGCCACCGTCGTGATCGGCGTCGACGCCCCGCTGACCGGCTCCCTCTCCGCCCTCGGCCAAGGCATCAAGAACTCCGTCGACCTCGCCGCCCGCACCGCCAACGACAACAAGGAAGTCAAGGGCGTCACCTTCAAGACCGAACCCCTCGACGACCAGGCCGTCCCCGCCTCCGGCCAGCAGAACGCCACCACACTCGTCGCCGACAAGGCCGTACTCGGCGTCGTCGGCCCCCTCAACTCCGGCGTCTCCCAGTCCATGCAGGGCGTCTTCGCCCGCGCCGGACTCACCCAGGTCTCCCCCGCCAACACCAGCCCCGAACTCAGCCAGGGCCCGAACTGGCTCAAAGGCCAGAAGACCCGCCCCTTCAAGACCTACTTCCGCACCGCCACCACCGACATCATCCAAGGCCGCTTCGCCGCCCAGTACGCCCACAACGACGCCAAGAAGACCAAGGCCTTCGTCGTCGACGACAAACAGACCTACGGCGTCGGCCTCTCCTCCATCTTCGCCGAGGAATTCAAACGCCTCGGCGGCCAGGTCGTCGGCACCGACCACATCACCGTCAAGGAAACCGACTTCTCCAGCGTCGCCAACAAGGTCAAGAACTCCGGCGCCGACATCGTCTACTTCGGCGGCCAGTACCCCGAAGGCGGCCTCCTCTCCGACCAGGTCAAACGGGCCGGCGCGCATATCCCCACCATGGGCGGCGACGGCATCTACGACCCCGCCTTCATCACCGCCTCCAGCGAGAGCAACGACGGCGACCTCGGCACCTCCGTCGGCTACCCCGTCGACCAGCTCGACTCCGCCAAGACCTTCGTCAAGAACTACGCCGCCGCCGGATACAAGGACCCCTACGCCGCCTACGGCGGCTACTCCTACGACGCCGCCTGGGCCATCGTCCAAGCCGTCAAGAAAGCCGTCGAGGACAACAACGGAAAACTCCCCGCCGACGCCCGCGACAAGGTCACCGCGGCCATGAGCAAGATCTCCTTCGACGGAGTCACCGGCAAGGTCTCCTTCGACGAATTCGGCGACACCACCAACAAGCAACTGACGGTCTATCAAGTCAAGGGCGACGCCTGGAAATCCGTCAAGAGCGCCACCTTCCAGGACTGACCCACCCGGGCCCACCCGCCCCCACCCAGGACACCGCGCGAGGACGCCACCCACGCCCTCGCGCGGACCCACATCCGACACCACATCGGAGGCCCGCGGTGCACGCACTGCCGCAAACGCTGGTCAGCGGACTCGCCCTCGGTGCCCTCTACGGCCTCATCGCCATCGGGTACACCATGGTCTACGGCATCGTCCAGCTCATCAACTTCGCCCACGGCGAGATCGTCATGATCGGGGGCTTCGGCGCCCTGACCATCCACCTCTGGCTCCCCGGCGACACCCCCCTCGCCGCCGCCCTCCCCCTCATGCTCATCGGTGGCGCCATCGCCTCCGTCGCCGTCGCCACCGCCGCCGAACGCTTCGCCTACCGCCCCCTGCGCGACGCCCCCCGCCTCGCCCCGCTCATCACCGCCATCGGACTCTCCATCGCCCTCCAGCAACTCGTCTGGGCCTTCTACCCCGACGCCAAGAAATCCCGCGGCTTCCCCCAGTTCCAAGGCGACTCCTTCGAACTGGCGAACAACATCCACATCCAGCGCGACGACCTCTTCGTCCTCATAGCCGCCCCCCTCTGCATGCTCGCCCTCGGCCTCTTCGTCGCCCGCAGCCGCACCGGCCGCGCCATGCAGGCCACCGCCCAGGACCCCGACACCGCCAAGCTCATGGGCATCAACACCGACCGCATCATCGTCCTGGCCTTCGCCATCGGCGGCGCCTTCGCCGCCGTCGCCGCCGTCGCCCAAGGACTCCGCGCCGGACAGATCAACTTCGAAATGGGCTTCATCCTCGGCCTCAAGGCCTTCACCGCCGCCGTCCTCGGCGGCATCGGCAACATCTACGGCGCCATGCTCGGCGGAGTCGTCCTCGGCATCGCCGAAGCCGCCTCCACCACCTACATCCAGAACATCCCCGGCATGCACCAACTCGGAGGCGGCGGCTGGAAGGACGTCTGGGCCTTCGTCCTCCTCATCCTCGTCCTGCTGATCAGGCCCCAAGGACTGCTCGGCGAACGCGTCGCGGATCGGGCGTGACCACCATGACCCCACCCACGGACACCACGACCACCACCACCGAAACCACCCCCGTCATCCCCCTCCCCCTCGGCGCCGCCCGCGCCCTCACCCTCACCGGCGCCCTCCTCAGCGCCGCCTCCACCTTCCTCTCCTGGACCTGGACCACCGCCTTCCCCGGCAACCTCACCGTCAACGGCTACCCCGGCGGACTCCAACTCCTCACCCTCACCGGAGCCCTCCTCACCCTCGCCCTCACCCTCGCCACCCTGGGCACCCCCGGACTCCGCTGGCTCAACCCCACCCGCCGCCACGACGCCACCGCCTACCTCGCCGCCGGAACCCTCGCCACCACCTGGTACACCCTCATCGCCATCGCCGTACAACTCGGCGGACTCGCCAACCTCGAACCCGGCGGCTACATCGCCGCCCTCACCACCCTGCTCACCCTCACCGGCGCCCTCGGCCTCCCCATCGACCGCCGCACCACCGCCTCCTACCCCCCGAGCAGCCGCCTCGCCGCCCTGCCCGGCCCCCTCGCCACCGCACTCCGCGCCACCCACCGGACCGTACGCCCCGGCCGCACCGACCGGCCGCTCCCCGCCGCCCGCCCGCTCCCCTCCTGGGCCGAGATCCTCCTCATCGCCGCCGCCTTCGGCACCGCCCTCTGCCTCGTCACCTACGGCATCGGCACCGGCTACGGCGAACTCTTCACCGGCTTCCTCATCCTCGCCGCCTTCGGCACCCTCGCCCTCCGCAAGGCCGGCATCGTCACCAGGCTCACCGAACTCACCGCCAAACACCGCAACATCACCATCACCGCCGCCTTCGCCGCCGCCGCCCTCTTCCCCCTCACCCAGTCCACCGACCAATACACCCTGATCGCCGTCAACATCCTGATCTTCTCCACCGTCGCCCTCGGCCTCAACATCGTCGTCGGCCTCGCCGGCCTCCTCGACCTCGGCTACGTCGCCTTCCTCGGCGTCGGCGCCTACACCGCCGCACTCGTCTCCGGCTCCACCGCCTCCACCCTCGGCGTCCACTTCCCCTTCTGGGCCGCCGTCCTCACCGGCGCCGCCGCCTCACTCGTCTTCGGCGTCGTCATCGGCGCCCCCACCCTCCGCCTCCGCGGCGACTACCTCGCCATCGTCACCCTCGGCTTCGGGGAGATCTTCCGCATCACCGTCGGCAACCTCAACGGCGAATCCGGCCCCTCCCTCACCAACGGCCCCAACGGCATCCCCAACATCCCCGACCTCATCCTCTTCGGCTACAACTTCGGCTCCACCCACTCCCTCGGCGGCATCACCCTCAACCCCTTCGCCAACTACTACCTCCTGATGCTCCTCATCACGATCCTCGTCGTCCTCGTCTTCAGCCGCGCCGGCAACTCCCGCATCGGCCGCGCCTGGATCGCCATCCGCGAGGACGAGACCGCCGCCACCGCCATGGGCATCAACAGCTTCCGCCTGAAACTCCTCGCCTTCGCCCTCGGCGCCACCCTCGCCGGACTCGCCGGCACCGTGCAGGCCCACGTCGCCTACACCGTCGTACCCGAGCAGTACGTCTTCGCCGGACCCGTACCCCCCAACTCCGCCTTCCTCCTCGCCGCCGTCATCCTCGGCGGCATGGGCACCATCCGCGGCCCCCTCCTCGGCGCCGCGCTCCTCTACCTCATCCCCGCCAAGCTCCAATTCCTCCACGACTACCAACTCCTCGCCTTCGGCGCCGCCCTCATCCTCCTCATGCGATTCCGCCCCGAAGGACTCATCCCCAACCGCAGGCAACAACTCGAATTCCACGAGGACGCCGCCGGAACCCTCGGCATCACCAAGGCGGAGGCGTGACCACCATGACCACCACCACGAACGCCCCCGTCCTCACCGCCACCGGCGTCACCATGCGCTTCGGCGGACTCACCGCCGTACGCACCGTCGACCTCACCGTCCACCACGACGAAATCGTCGGACTCATCGGCCCCAACGGCGCCGGAAAAACCACCTTCTTCAACTGCCTCACCGGCCTCTACCGGCCCACCGAAGGCACCGTCACCTACCGCGACACCGTCCTCCCGCCCAAACCCCACCTCGTCACCCGAGCCGGCATCGCCCGCACCTTCCAGAACATCCGGCTCTTCGCCAACATGACCGTCCTCGAAAACGTCCTCGTCGGCCGCCACACCCGCACCAAGGAAGGACTCTTCTCCGCCCTCCTGCGCAGCCCCCGATTCCACCGCGCCGAGGCCGCCTCCGCCCAACGCGCCATGGAACTCCTCGACTTCACCGGCCTCGCCCCCAAAGCCGACCACCTCGCCCGCAACCTCCCCTACGGCGAACAGCGCAAGCTCGAAATCGCCCGCGCCCTCGCCAGCGACCCCGGACTCCTCCTCCTCGACGAACCCACCGCCGGAATGAACCCCCAGGAGACCCGCGCCACCGAAGCACTCGTCCGCGCCATCCGGGAACAAGGCACCGCCGTCCTCGTCATCGAGCACGACATGCGCTTCATCTTCAATCTCTGCGACCGCGTAGCCGTCCTCGTCCAGGGCGAAAAGCTCGTCGAGGGCACATCGGAAACCGTCCAGGCCGACGAACGCGTCATCGCCGCCTACCTCGGCACACCCTTCGAAGGCGCCCCCGGCCAGGAGGAACTCGCCGAAGTCGAAGCCGCAGAAGCGGAAGCAGCACACGCGGAGGAAGACCGATGACCGCCCTCCTGGAGGTCGAGAACCTCCGTGTCGCCTACGGCAAGATCGAAGCCGTCAAGGGAATCACCTTCACCGTCGAAACCGGCCGCATCGTCACCCTCATCGGCACCAATGGCGCGGGCAAGACCACCACGCTCCGCACGCTCTCCGGGCTCATCGAACCCCTCGGCGGCACCGTCCGCTTCGACGGCCGGAGCATCGTCGGCACCCCCGCCCACGAGATCGTCGCCCTCGGGCTCGCCCACTCCCCCGAAGGCCGCCATATCTTCCCGCGCCTCACCATCGCCGAGAACCTCCAGCTCGGAGCGTTCCTCCGCAAGGACACCGACGGCATCGGGCAGGACATCCAGCGCGCCTACGAGCTCTTCCCCATCCTCGGGGAACGGGCAAAGCAGGCCGCCGGAACCCTCTCCGGCGGCGAACAGCAGATGCTCGCCATGGGCAGGGCCCTGATGTCCCGCCCCAAGCTCCTCATGCTCGACGAGCCCTCCATGGGCCTCTCCCCGATCATGATGCAGAAGATCATGGAGACCATCGCCGAACTCAAAGCCACCGGCACCACGATCCTGCTCGTCGAACAGAACGCGCAGGCGGCCCTGTCGCTCGCCGACAGCGGCCATGTGATGGAGGTCGGAAAGATCGTGCTCTCCGGATCCGGCGCGGATCTGCTCCACGACGAATCGGTGCGCAAGGCGTACCTGGGCGAGGACTGAGGACATACGAAGGGCCCACGTCCTCACGACGTGGGCCCTCGCTGTGTACTGCCTACTGCCCCTTGGCCTTCTTCTCCTCGGCGTCCTCGATGACCGCCTCGGCCACCTGCTGCATGGACAGCCGGCGGTCCATCGACGTCTTCTGGATCCACCGGAACGCGGCCGGCTCGGTCAGCCCGTACTGCGTCTGAAGAACGCTCTTCGCCCGGTCCACGAGCTTCCGCGTCTCCAGCCGCTGGGAGAGGTCGGCGACCTCCTGCTCCAGTGCCTTCAGCTCGGTGAAGCGCGACACCGCCATCTCGATGGCGGGCACCACGTCGCTCTTGCTGAACGGCTTCACGAGATACGCCATCGCCCCGGCGTCCCGCGCCCGCTCCACGAGCTCGCGCTGCGAGAAGGCGGTGAGCATGAGCACGGGCGCGATCGAGTCGGCGGCGATCTGCTCGGCGGCGGAGATCCCGTCGAGGACGGGCATCTTCACGTCCAGGATGACCAGATCCGGCTTGTGCTCCCGGGCGAGCGCGACCGCGGTCTCCCCGTCGCCCGCCTCGCCGACTACGGAGTACCCCTCTTCTTCGAGCATCTCTTTGAGATCGAGCCGGATGAGGGCCTCGTCCTCGGCGATCACGACGCGGGTGATGTGGGGAGGGGTGTGCTGCGGCTCGTCGTCGACGGGCGGCGTGGGCTCGGCGGCGGTCACGGGTCTCCTCGATCAAGGGCAGGCGGTGCCCCATGAGCCTACCTAGCTGCGGTATGTTTGAAGCACGGCCCCATTACGATAACCTTGGTTTCGTAGGCCAGCCCTGGTAGTCCAACGGCAGAGACGATACTCTCAAACAGTATTCAGTGTGGGTTCGAGTCCCACCCAGGGCACTTCACCTTCATTTCCAAGGTTCGACACCCGTTGGTGATCTTCACTCGCCTCGGTGAACACGCCTTCGAACCGGCCCGAGATGGCCGAGATCCAGTCACGCTCGCAGACGTGTACGACATCGAAACGCGCCAGCGTGCTCTCACACTCCTCCGCAACGGCTCCAAGAACGCAGACGTCGCCCGCGCCCTGAACATCCCCCTCGGCACTGTGAGCTATTGGCTTCACATGGATCGGGCGAAGCGCGGGGAATGCCCAGGAGCCCACAGCCCCAAGTGCCCGAGATGCGACGGCCGTGAGCTCGACGAGGCCGCGTACTCCTACCTCTTGGGCCTCTACCTCGGCGACGGCCACATCATCCAGTACTCCGGGCATCGAGTACCCAGCCTCATGATCACGTGCGCCGACGACTGGCCGGGGCTGATGGACGACTGCGAGAAGGCGATGCGCGCGGTCCTCCCCGACAACTCCGTCTGCCGCGTCCGCAGCAAGGGATGCCACAACGTGAAGATCTACTCCAAGCACCTCTGGTGCCTGTTCCCTCAGCACGGCCCCGGCAAGAAGCACGAGCGCCTCATCGAACTCGAACCCTGGCAACAGGAAATCGTGGACGCCCACCCTTGGGAGTTCATCCGCGGGCTCATCCACTCCGACGGTTGCCGCATCACCAACTGGACCACCCGTCTCGTCGGCGGTGTACGCAAGCGCTACGAGTACCCCCGGTACATGTTCGCCAACAAGTCGGATGACATCCGGAAGCTCTACTGCGACACCCTCACCGCCGTCGGCGTCGAATGGAGCGTCCTGGCTCGCGACGGCGCCCCGTTCAACATCTCGGTCGCCCGCAAAGCATCCGTCGCTCTCATGGACACCCACATAGGCCCCAAATACTGACCCCTACACCCCCCGCCGGAACAGCGCCGCCCACAGAAACGGCACGCCGTAATGCGAAGACTCCGGCAATTCATCGCGCATCCGCCGGATTTCGACCTCCTCCAGGTCGGAGAAGATCCAGCGCAACGCCTCCGGCGTATAGGCGAGCCCACCCCCGAGGCCCGACTCCCGGTAGAAGGCCGCATCCGGGAGTTCGGAGCCCATCGCTCCCGATGCGAAGCAGGTCAGCCCCAAGTGGCCGCCCGGCGCGAGCGCGCCGTCGAGAAGAGCGCGGTAGCTGATGCGGCGGTGGGGTGGGAGGTGGTGGAAGCAGCCCGAGTCGTAGATGAGGTCGTACGGGCCCGTCAGTTCCGTCCCGGCCAGAGCGAACGCGTCGCCGCAGTGGAAGCGGATGTCGGCCCCGGCCTCGCGGGCGCGTTCCTCGGCCCAGGTGATGGCCGTCGGGGAGAGGTCGACGGCGTCCACCTGGAAGCCCAGTGCGGCCAGGTGCAGCGCGTTGCGGCCCGGGCCGCAGCCCAGGTCGAGGGCTCGGCCGGGGGTGATCAGCCCGCGGTCGACGTACGAGGCCAGGTTCTCGTCCGGCTTCGCCACGAAGAACGGCACCGGCTTTGAACGGTCGGTGTAGAAGCCGTCCCACCAGGTGGCCCCGTCGGCCGTCCAGCGGTCGGCGTCCGGTGCGAACAGGCCGTCCAGGAGCTTGAGTACGTCGTCGACCGTGCGTATGTTCCGGTCCATCCGGTCCCCCTCTCGACTGAGGGAACGGTACGGCCGAGCGGTGCGAAAGCCCAGCTCAGGAGGGATGGCGCGAGCGCGTAGGAAGGCCTCTGGGGCCAGTGCGTGAGCGGCGTGACCCCACCACCCTCGGGCCCGTACGCCCGCTCGCCCGTCCCCCCGGCGAAGGTCGTCACAGGGGCCTTTCGGGCGGCGTTCGGGCGGGTTTTTTACTCCTCTCCGATGTGGTGCACCCGCACCAGGTTCGTCGTGCCCGCGACCCCCGGCGGGGAGCCGGCCGTGATGATGACCATGTCGCCCTTCTGGCAGCGGCCGATCTTCAGCAGGTGTTCGTCGACCTGGTCGACCATTTCGTCGGTCGTCTGGACCATGGGGCCCAGGAAGGTCTCCACGCCCCAGGTGAGGTTGAGTTGGGAGCGGGTGGCCGGCTCGGGGGTGAAGGCCAGCAGGGGGATCGGGGAGCGGTAGCGGGACAGGCGTCGTGCCGTGTCACCGGATTGGGTGAAGGCGACCAGGTACTTCGCGCCGAGGAAGTCGCCCATCTCGGCGGCGGCGCGGGCGACGGAGCCGCCCTGGGTGCGGGGCTTGCCGCGTTCGCTGAGCGGTGGGAGGCCCTTGGCGAGGACGTCCTCTTCCGCCGCCGTGACGATGCGGCCCATCGTCTTGACGGTCTCCACGGGGTATTTGCCGACGCTGGTCTCACCCGAAAGCATGACCGCGTCCGTGCCGTCGATGACCGCGTTGGCGACGTCGGAGGCCTCGGCGCGGGTGGGGCGGGAGGCGTCGATCATCGAGTCGAGCATCTGGGTGGCAACGATGACCGGTTTGGCGTTGCGCCGGGCGAGTTTGATGGCGCGCTTCTGCACGATCGGGACCATTTCGAGGGGCATTTCGACGCCCAGGTCGCCGCGGGCGACCATGATGCCGTCGAAGGCGTCGACGATGCCCTGGAGGTTCTCGACGGCCTGCGGCTTCTCGATCTTCGCGATGACGGGGAGGCGGCGGCCCTCCTCGTCCATGACGCGGTGGACGTCCACGATGTCGTGCTCGCTGCGGACGAAGGAGAGGGCGATGATGTCGGCGCCCGTCCTGATGGCCCAGCGGAGGTCTTCGACGTCCTTCTCGGAGAGGGCGGGGACGGAGACGGCGACGCCGGGGAGGTTGAGGCCCTTGTTGTCGGAGACCATGCCGCCTTCAATGACGACGGTCCGTACGCGGGGGCCGTCGACGGAGGTGACCTCCAGGGTGACGCGGCCGTCGTCGACGAGGATGCGTTCGCCCCTGGTGACGTCGGCGGCGAGGCCGTCGTAGGTGGTGCCGCAGCGGTGGCGGTCGCCCTCGATGTCCTCGACGGTGATGGTGAACTCGTCGCCGCGTTCAAGAAGTACGGGACCTTCGCGGAATCGGCCCAGGCGGATCTTCGGGCCTTGAAGGTCGGCGAGGATGCCGATGCTGCGGCCGGTCTCCTCGGCGGCCTTGCGCACTCGCTGATACCGCGCCTCGTGGTCGACGTAGGTGCCATGGCTGAGGTTGAAGCGGGCCACGTCCATTCCGGCTTCGACGAGCGACTTGATCTGCTCGTACGAGTCGGTGGCCGGTCCCAGGGTGCAGACGATTTTTGCTCGGCGCATGGCACGACCTTATGACCTACCGGCGGGTAGAGAATTGGCCGGCCGCGACTCCCCAACGTCCGTTGAGTAAAAGCTTGTTGACAATTAGTGAAACGTGCGCGGGGGTGCTCTGATGAGCGTTCCGCGCACTCCCCGCGCGCCGGTCTCAGAGGACGGGGGGTGTCATGGTGAAGCGGGCGTTGACCTGTGCGTAGACGCTCTGGCGCTGGGGTTCGAGGTCGAGCGCGGGGGTGGGGGCGGCGCCTCCGTACGCCGCGGAGCGCATCATTCCGCCGGGGGCGGGGGGCAGTCCGACGGGGGCCGTGTTCTCGGCTCCGAGGTCGGCGAGTTCCACCAGGGCGACGAGCCGGGCGCCGAGGGCTCCGGCGTATTCGCGGGCGCGCTGCACGGCTTCGCGTACGGCCTGTTGGCGGGCCTCGCGGTGGGCGGGTGAGTCGGGGCGCAGGGCCCACCAGGGGCCGTCGACGCGGGTGAGGTCGAGTGCGGCGAGGCGGGTGGTGAGTTCGCCGAGGGTGGTGAAGTCGCCGAGGGTGGCGGTGAGGTGGACGCTGCCGTGGTAGGCGTGGATGCGTTCGTGGCGGCCCTTCTCGGTGAGTTGCGGGGTGATGGTGAAGGTGCCGGTTTCGAGTTTTTCGACGGTGTCGCCGTAGGACTTGAGCAGGTCGAGGGTCTGGTTGTTGCGGCGGGTGAGGTCGCCGAGGGCTGTGGTGCGGTCGGTGCCGCGGGCGCTGATGGTGATGCCGATATGGGCGATTTCGGGGTCGACTTCGAGGCGGGCTTCGCCGCGGACGGCGAGGCGGGGGCTGTCGGGGGTGCCGTAGGGCAGGGGTGCGGGTGTGGTCATGGGGTCAGCGTCTCAGCCCGGGTGCATGCGGGCGCTACGCGGGAGTCACCGTTTCGCAACCTTGTGGGGGTGTTCCGGTTGGGGGTGCCGAGGCCAGAATCTACGCGCGTTGTCAGTGTCGTGAGCAGCTGGATCAAGGAGTTGAAGTGCCGCTGAACCGGAGGAATTTTCTGGGGCGTACGGCCGCCACGGGTGCGGGTGTCGCGCTGGTGGGGTCGGTGGGTGCCGGGTCTGCCGAGGCGCGGGAGGCGGTGCCGGGCCGAAGTGGCGGGCGGGGCAGGCATTATGCGTTGACGGTGATGGGGACGACGGATCTGCATGGGAATGTCTTCAACTGGGACTATTTCACTGATGCGGAGTTCGACGACAAGGCGCACAACGATGTGGGTCTGGCGAAGATCTCGACGTTGGTGAATGAGGTCCGCAAGGAGAAGGGGCGGCGGAATACGCTGCTGATCGATGCGGGTGACACGATTCAGGGCACTCAGCTTTCGTATTATTACGCGCGGGTGGATCCGATCACGAAGGCGCATGGTCCGGTGCATCCGATGGCGCGGGCGATGAACGCGATCGGGTATGACGCGGCGGCGTTGGGGAATCACGAGTTCAATTACGGGATTCCGGTGCTGCGGAAGTTCGAGGAGCAGTGCGAGTTCCCGTTGCTGGGTGCAAACGCGCTGGATGCGAAGACGTTGCGGCCGGCTTTTCCGCCGTATGTGATCAAGCGGGTGCGGGCGCCGTTCGGCCGTGATGTTCGGGTGGCGATCCTGGGGTTGACGAATCCGGGGATCGCGATCTGGGACAAGGCGAATGTGCAGGGGAAGATGGTGTTCCCGGGGCTGGAGGAGCAGGCGGCGAAGTGGGTGCCGAAGCTTCGGTCGATGGGTGCGGATGTGGTGATTGTCGCGGCGCATGCGGGGAGCAGTGGTACGTCGTCGTACGGGGATCAGTTGCCGTATGTCGAGAATGCGGCGGCGTTGGTGGCGGAGCAGGTGCCGGGGATCGATGCGATTCTGGTCGGTCATGCGCATGTGGAGATTCCCGAGTACCGGGTGGTGAACAAGGAGTCGGGCAAGGAGGTGGTGTTGTCGGAGCCGTTGAAGTGGGGGCAGCGGTTGACGTTGTTCGACTTTGATCTGGTGTGGGAGAAGGGTTGCTGGCGGGTGGCCGGGGTGGCGGCGAAGGTGCTGAATTCGAATACGGTCGCCGAGGACCGGAGGATCACCGGGTTGTTGCGCGGTGAGCACCGGAAGGTGGTGGCGTATGTGAATCAGGTGATCGGTACGTCGTCGGCGGCGATGAGTGCGGCGGAGGCTCCGTACAAGGACACGCCGGTGATTGATTTCATCAATCATGTGCAGGCGGAGACGGTGCGGGCGGCGTTGGCGGGGACGGAGTTCGCGGGGTTGCCGGTGTTGTCGCAGGCGTCGTGTTTCTCGCGTACGGCGGGGGTGCCGGCGGGGAAGGTGACGATCCGTGAGGTGGCGGGTCTTTATCCGTTCGAGAACACGCTGGAGGCGCGGGTTCTGACGGGTGCGCAGATGCGGGAGTATCTGGAGTTCTCGGCGCGCTATTACGTGCGGACGGCGGCGGGTGCGGTGGTGGATCCGGCGAAGCTGACGAATGCCGAGAACATTCCGGACTTCAACTATGACGCGGTCAGCGGCCTCTCGTACGAGATCGACATCGCGAAGGCGCCGGGGGCGCGGATCGCGAAGCTCATGTTCGACGGGAAGCCGCTGGACGACGCGGCGCGGTTCGTGTTGGCGGTGAACAACTACCGGGCGAGTGGCGGGGGGAATTTTCCGCATGTCGCCCGGGCGAAGCAGGTGTGGGCGAATTCGGAGGAGATCCGTAACACGATCATCTCGTGGGTGCGGGCCCAGGGGGCGATCGATGTGGGGAGTTTCGCGTCAGTGGACTGGAAGTTGACGCGGGATGGTGCGCCGGTCTTCTGAGGTGGTGGTCCGGGGTCGCGGCTGTGGTCGCGGCTCCAGGCCGAAGGTGGTGAAGGCGGTCCGCTCGGGGAGGGGGTAGACCGTCTTTCCGGTGATGGCGTTGAGGATGACGGCGCTGCGCCAGGCGGCGAGGCCGAGGTCGGGGGTGCCGATGCCGTGGGTGTGGCGTTCGGCGTTCTGGACGTGGACGGCGCCCTTGACCAGGGGGTCGAGGACGAGGCGGTGGTTCTCGTCGATGCGGGGGCGGTCGCTGTGGTCGCGGCGGATGTAGGGGTCGAGGGCGGCGAGGAGGGTGTCGGTGCGGCGTTCGCGGTAGCCGGTGGCGAGGACGACGGCGTCGGTGGTGATGCGGGAGCGGGTGCCTTGCTGGGCGTGTTCGAGGTGGAGTTCGACGCGAGTGGTGCCGACGCGTCCTGCGGTGCGGACGAAGACTCCTGGGGTGAGGACGGTGTCGGGCCAGCCGCCGTGGAGGCTGCGGCGGTAGAGCTCTTCGTGGATGTCGGCGAGGGTTTCGGTGGCGATGCCCTTGTGGAGTTGCCATTGCTGGGGCAGGAGTTGGTTGCGTACGCCTTCGGGGAGGGCGTGGAAGTAGCGGGTGTAGTCGGGGGTGAATTGTTCGAGCCCGAGCTTGCTGTATTCCATGGGGGCGAAGGCGGGGGTGCGGGCGAGCCAGTGGAGTTTTTCGCGGCCGGTGGGGCGGTTGCGGAGGAGGTCGAGGAAGACTTCCGCGCCGGACTGGCCGGAGCCGATGACGGTGATGTGGTCGGCGGCGAGGATCTTCTCGCGGTGGTCGAGGTAGTCGGCCGAGTGGATGACGGGGACGGCGGGGGCTTCGGTGAGGGGGCGCAGGGGTTCGGGGATGTGGGGGGTGGTGCCGACGCCGAGGACGAGGTTGCGGGCGTAGGCGCGGCCGAGTGCTTCGGCTTCTCCTTCGGTGTCGAGTTGGGTGTAGTCGATTTCGAAGAGGTTGCGTTCGGGGTTCCAGCGGAGGGCGTCGATCTGGTGGCCGAAGTGGAGGCCGGGGAGGGATTGGCTGACCCAGCGGCAGTAGGCGTCGTATTCGGCGCGTTGGATGTGGAAGCGCTCGGCGAAGTAGAAGGGGTAGAGGCGTTCGCGGTCCTTGAGGTAGTTGAGGAAGGTCCAGGGGCTGGTGGGGTCGGCGAGGGTGACGAGGTCGGCGAGGAAGGGGACTTGGAGGGCGGTGCCGTCGATGAGGAGGCCGGGGTGCCAGCGGAAGGTGGGGGTCTGGTCGTAGCAGGCGGTGCGGAGTGCGGGGATGCCGTGGGCGAGGGCGGCGAGGGAGAGGTTGAAGGGGCCGATGCCGATGCCGGCGATGTCGAGGGGCTGGTCGGGGGTGGTGCGGGGGCCGGGTTGGGTGGCGGTGTCGGGGGTGGTGCGGCCGGCCTTCTTCGGGGGGTTGGCGTTGCTCATGGGTGGATGTGGCCTTCCACGAGGTTGAGGAGGGTGCGGAGGTGGTCGGGGGTGGTGTGGGGGTTGAGGAGGGTGGTTTTCAGCCAGAGTCCTTCGGGGGTGGTGGCGCGGCCGAGGACGGCGCGGCCGCTGTGGAGGAGGCGGCGCCGGGTGGTGGCGAGGGTGTGGTCGTCGGTGCCGGTGGGGCGGAAGAGGACGGTGCTGAGGGTGGGGCGGGCGTGGAGTTCGAAGCGTGGGTGGGCGTCGACGAGGTCGGCGAGGTGGTGTGCGGTGGCGCAGACGCGTTCGACGAGGCGGCCCAGGCCGTTGCGGCCGAGGGCGCGGAGGGTGACGGCGATCTTGAGGATGTCGGGTCGGCGGGTGGTGCGCAGGGAGCGGCCGAGGAGGTCGGGGAGTCCGGCGTGGGTGTCGTCGGGGGCGTTGAGGTAGTCGGTGTGGTGGGTGAGCGGGTGCAGGGCGGTGGTGTCGGGGACGGCGAGGATGCCTGCTGCGATGGGTTGCCAGCCGAGTTTGTGCAGGTCGAGGGCGATGGTGTGGGCGCGGTCGAGTCCGTCGAGGGCGGGGCGCAGGGTGTCGCTGAAGAGGAGGGGTCCGCCGTAGGAGGCGTCGATGTGCAGGCGGGCGCGGTGGGTGTCGCAGAGGTCGGCGAGGCGGGGCAGGGGGTCGATGCGGCCGGTGTCGGTGGTGCCGGCGGTGGCGACGACGAGGGTGGGGGTGGCGTGGTGGGTGTCGAGGGCGGTGTGCAGGTGTGCGGGGTCGATGGTGCCGGTGGGGGTGGCCAGGACGTGGGGTGCGGGGAGGCCGAGGAGCCAGGTGGCGCGGTGGATGCTGTGGTGGGCGTTGGCTCCGCAGATGACGCGGAGGGGCGGGGGTGGCGTGCCGGGGGCGTCGGCGTGGTCGGTCCGGTGCGGGGTGGTCGCGGTCGCGGGTCCGTACGCACAGTCGTACGCGGCCCTGTCGCTCCTGGTTCCGGGTGTGATTCCGCCCGCCGGGTCGCGTACGCCCTCGTGTGCGCGTCGGTGGATCGCGCCTGCTTCTTCGCGTGCGAGGAGGAGGGCGAGGTGGTTGGACTCGGTGCCTCCGGTGGTGGTGACGGCGTCGGGTGCGGGGCGGGTGGGGTAGGCGAGGGCGGCCAGGGCGTGGAGCACCTCGGTTTCCAGGGCGGAGGCGGCGGGGGCCTGGTCCCAGGAGTCGAGTGAGGGGTTGAGGGCGCCGGCGGCGAGGTCGGCGGCGGTGGCGAGGGCGAGCGGCGGGGTGTGGAGGTGGGCGGCGCAGTGCGGGTCGGCGGGGTCGGCGCTGCCTTCGGCGAGGGCCCGTACGAGTGTGCGCAGGGATTCGTGGGGGCCGGTGCCGTCGGCGGGGAGCACGGGGGTGGCGGTGGCGCGGATGCGGGCGGTGACGGTGTGGGGGCCGCCTGCGGGGAGGGGGCCGGCCCGGGTGGTGGCGCCTTGGGTGAGGGCGTCGAGGACGGTGTCGAGGAGGGGGCGGAGTGCCGAGGGGCCCTGGGTGCCTCCGGCGAGGGGCGGGAGGGGCGGGTGGGCGGTCTCGGGCATGGTTGTGCCCCCTTTTGGGTTGTCCTGCGGGTGGGCGGCCGGGGTCCGGGTGGGCGGTAACTGCATCAAGTTACTGGTGGCGCACGTTCGGTGACCGGGGTCCGGAGGGGTTTCGCCCGATGGTGGTATGCCGTGCGGCGGCGGGGAGTCGGGTCTGCTAATGGGGTGCGGGGCGGACTTCGGGCTCGTCGTCGACTAATCTGCACCCATGGCCATGAACTTTCTCGCTATCGACGTAGGGCCGCTCAAGCCCGAGCCCGCGCCGCTCGTCCTTGGGTTCGTCCTTTTCTTCATCGTTTTCGCCGTGATGGCGAAGGTGCTGCTCCCCCGGATCAGCAAGGTCCTCGTCGAGCGCGAGAAGGCCACGGGCGGGCGCTTCGACGAGGCGGAGGCGACGCGTGCGGAGGCCGCGCGCGTCCACGCCGAGTACCAGGAGCTGCTGGCCGAGGCGCGGCACGAGGCCGCTCGGCTGCGTCAGGAGTCGGTGGAGCAGGGTACGGCGATCATCGCGGAGCTGCGGGCCGAGGGTCAGCGGCAGCGCGAGGAGATCATCTCCGCCGGGCACGCCGTGATCGACGCCGAGCGTGCGGTCGCGGAGGCCGAGCTGCGTGAGCAGGTCGGTGTGCTGGCGACGGAGCTGGCGGGCCGGATCGCCGGTGAGCCGGTGGCGGACTTCGCGTCGCAGAGCGGCGTCGTGGACCGTTTCCTGGAGGAGCTGCGTACGGCCGAGCCGTCGGACGCGGTGGGCGACAAGCGCGACTGACGCCGGCGGCGCCGGGCGCCGTGTGGGTGTGCCGAGGCTCCCGTGACCCTGTTGAGGGTCACGGGAGCCTCGGCGTTTTTCAGGAGTGTCAGGGCCGGGCGGCGCGGACGGTGAGGGCGCGGCGGAGGTCGTCGATCTGGTCGACGAGTTTGCGGCGCAGCGCGGGGGTGAGGTCGGCGGTGTCCAGGCATTCCTCGCCGAGGCGGAGGGTGTCGGTGTCGACGAAGGGCAGCGGGAAGCCGTGGCGGCCGGCGGCGTCGGCGAGCGCGGGGCCGCGGCGGGCGGCGAGCGCGGTGGCGGCGGGGAAGTAGCGGTCGCGGTAGGGGGTCAGGAGGTCGGGCTGTTCGGGCTGCCAGAAGCCTTGGGCGGTGGCGATGAAGAGGTAGTTGGAGAGGTCGTCGCGGTCGTACATGGCTTCCCAGGCGGCTTCCTTGGCCGCGGGGTCGGGGAGGGCGGCGCGGCAGCGGGCGGCGCCCTCCTGGCCGGTGGCGCTGGGGTCGCGGGCGAGTTCGGCGTCGATGGCGGCGGGGGTGGTGGCGCCGAGGGTGGCGAGGCGGGCGAGGGCGCGCCAGCGGAGTTCGGCGTCGAGGGCGGGTCCGCCGGGTGCGGTGCCGGCGGTGAGCCAGTCCTGGAGGGTGTCGGGGGTGGTGGCGCTGTCGATGAGGGTGCGTACGGCGGTGAGGCGCAGGCCCTGGGTGTCGTGGCCGGGGGTGGTTTCGGGGTGGGTGGTGCGGTCGAGGAGGTCGTGGCAGAGGTCGGTGAGGGTGGCGAGGGCGATGGGGCGGGCGGTGGGGTGGGTGTAGCGGTCGGCGATCTGCTGGCGGGCGAAGGCGAGGACGCCGCGGGTGATGGCGGTGTCGGTTTCGTGGGGCAGGTGGGCGCGGGCGGCGTCGAGGTAGGCGGCGGGGGCGAGTTCGGCGTCGCGGACCATGTCGCGGGCGGCGTTCCACAGGACGGCGCGGGCGAGGGGGTCGGGGAGGCCGGAGAGGGAGCGCTGGGCGGTGTCCCAGGAGGCGGCGTCGAGGCGGATCTTGGCGTAGGTGAGGTCGCCGTCGTTGGGGAGGAGCAGCGCGGGGCGGGGGCCGGGGAGGGTGAGGGTGTGGTCGCCGCCCGCGGGGAGGTCGGTGGTGGGGCGGTCGCGGAGGGTGAGGGTGCGGGGGTCGTCGGGGTGAGGGTCGTAGAGGCCGAGGGCGAGGTGGTGGGGGCGGGTGCCGTCGTGCTGGAGGGTGACCTGCCAGCCGGTGGCGGTGTCGGGGGTGGTGATGGCGGGGGTGATGGTGTCGACGCCGGTGGTGCGGAGCCAGGTGTCGGCCCAGGTGTGGACGTCGCGGTCGGAGGCGCGGGCGAGGGAGTCGAGGAAGTCGGCGAGGGTGGCGTTGCCGAAGCGGTGGCGGGCGAAGTGGTCGTTGATGCCGGCGAGGAAGTCCTTCTCGCCGAGCCAGGCGACGAGTTGGCGCAGCGCGGAGGCGCCCTTGGCGTAGGAGATGCCGTCGAAGTTCAGGAGTGCGGAGGCGGTGTCGCGGACGGCGTCGGCGTCGGGGGCGACGGGGTGGGTGGAGGGGCGCTGGTCGGCGTCGTAGCCCCAGCCCTTGCGGCCGGCGGCGAAGTCGGTCCAGGTGTCGGTGTGGTGGGTGGTCTCGGCGATGATCTGGACGCCCATGTATTCGGCGAAGGACTCGTTGAGCCAGATGTCGTCCCACCATTGGAGGGTGACGAGGTCGCCGAACCACATGTGGGCCATCTCGTGGGCGATGGTCGTGGCGCGGGTGAGGCGTTCGGTGCCGGTGACGGCGGAGCGGAAGACGTATTCGTCGCGGAAGGTGACGAGGCCGGGGTTCTCCATGGCCCCGGCGTTGAATTCGGGGACGAATGCCTGGTCGTAGGAGTCGAAGGGGTAGGGCTCTTCGAAGATCTCGTGGAAGCGGTCGAAGCTGCGGCGGGTGATGTCGAGGATTTCCTCGGCGTCGGTGTCGAGGTGTTCGGCGAGGGAGCGGCGGCAGTGCAGGGCGAAGGGCAGTCCGGCGTGCTCGGTGCGCACGGAGTGCCAGGGGCCTGCGGCGAAGGCGACGAAGTAGGTGCTCAGGGGCTGGGTGGTGGCGAGCTTCCAGCGTCCTTCCGCGGGGTTTCCGACGCGGGTGGCGACGGCGTTGCCGAGGACGGTCCAGGCGGGTGGCGCGGTGACGGTGGCGTCGAAGACGGCCTTGAGGTCGGGCTGGTCGAAGGCGGCGAAGACGCGCTGGCCGTCGTCGAGGAACGCCTGGCTGTAGAGGTAGGTCTCGCCGTCGGCGGGGTCGGTGAAGCGGTGCATGCCCTCGCCGGTGCGGGAGTAGCGCATGTCGGCTTCGACGCGCAGTTCGTGGGGGCCGGGGGTGAGGCCGGTGAGGGGGAGGCGGTTGCCGTCGAGTGCCGCGGGGTCGAGGGCGTGGCCGTCGAGGGTGGCGCGGTGCAGGGCCGCGGGCTTGATCTCGGCGAAGGTGTCGCCGGCCGTGCGGGCGGTGAAGTGGATGACGGTGGTGGAGCGGAAGAGGTCGTCGCCGTGGGTGAGGTCGAGGTCGATCTCGTAGCGGTGGACGTCGAGGAGCTGGGCTCGGGTTTGCGCTTCTTCGCGTGTGAGTACGGGCATGGGGTCATCGTGCCGTAGCGCTGGCGCTGGGCCGGAGTGGTTCCGGGTGGTCTGCTGCCGGGTTCGCTGTACGGCCTTGGCCCCGCCCCGCGCCTGCGGCGGGCTTTGTTCCCCACCCCGCCCCTTCCCGGCTGCATCCGATTTGCGGCTCCGCCGCGTGGGGGCTCCGCCCCAGACCCCGAAGCACGCTTCGCGCGCTGTCCTCAAACGCCGGACGGGCTGAATTCGCGGCTACGGTCCGCGAAACTCAGCCCGTCCGGCGTTTGAGGACGCCCTCCCAGGGACTACGCGCGGGCGATCGTCTCGTGGTGGCGGATGACCTCGGCGATGATGAAGTTCAGGAACTTCTCCGCGAACGCGGGATCCAGCTTCGCGTTCTCGGCCAGTTCGCGCAGGCGGGTGATCTGGCGGGCTTCTCTGGCGGGGTCCGCCGGTGGCAGTTTGTGGGCGGCCTTGAGGTGGCCGACCTGCTGGGTGCATTTGAACCGCTCGGCGAGCATGTGGATCACCGCGGCGTCGATGTTGTCGATGCTGTCGCGCAGCCGTCCCAGCTCGGCGCTGACAAACTCGTCGTTGGCACTGTCGCTCATGTCTACCGAGCCTATGCGGAAGGGCGAGGTCCGATGACCGGTGGGTGCTCCGGATCGGGGATCCGGTCGCTCCAGCCGCCGGGCACCGCGCGGTCCTGGCGCCGGCGGAAGCGTACGGGTGCGGTGCCGACACGGCGGGCGAAGAGGCGGCTGAAGTAGGCGGGGTCGTCGTAGCCGACGCGGCGGGCGACGGCCGCTATGGGCAGTTCGGTCGCGGCGAGGAGTTCCTTGGCGCGGCCGAGGCGGATGTGCAGGAGGTAGTCCTTGGGGCTGCATCCGGCACCGCGGCGCACGGCGGTGCGCAGCTCGGTGGGGGTCATGCCGTGGCGTGCGGCGTGCTGGGCGACGGAGAGCGGCAGGAAGGCGTCGCGGGCGAGGGCCGCGAGGACGGGGTCGGTGCCGGGTGCGGTGTCGGCGCGGGCGCCGTGGAGTGCGACGAGGAGTTCGTGGACGGCGGCGGAGGTCTCGACTTCGAGGTGGGGGTTGCCGCGGTGGGCGGCGCGGACGATGCGGTGGACGACACCGCGGGCGCCCGCGGTGTCGGTGAGGGGGACGAGGGGGCGGTGGGGTTCGATGTAGCCGAGTTCGGTGTAGGCGCCGGTGGCGGGGCCGGTGAAGTCGACGAAGCTCTCGTCCCAGCCGGTGCCGGGGGCGGCTCCGTAGTGGTGGGGGGTGCCGGGGGCGAGCCAGAGGAGGGCGGGGGCGGTGACGGTGCGGGTGCGGCCGTCGGGGGTGCGGAGCCAGCCGGTGCCCGCGCCGATGACGACGGCGACGTGGTGGTCGAGGGTCCGGGGGCCGACGGCGGGGAGTTCGCCGTGCTGGAGTCCGACGCCGAGGCAGACGAGGCCGAGCCGGTGGTGGACCGGGCCGGGGGTGAAGTACCTCATCCATGTGTGATACATGCGTCCGGGTCTCCCGCCGTGTCGGCTTCGCCTGGACCGATCTTCGTGTACGCGGCTTCTTCGTGCCAGGGGGCGTGGGGGCCTACGCTCCGAGGTCGTGCACCGTGAACGTGTCCAGGACGAATTCCGCCGTGCCGCTGTCGCCCACCTTGCGGAGGCCCACCCAGGTCTCGCCGTTCGCGGGTGCCGTGAACTCGTAGGTATGGGTGGTGGGCGAGGTCGCCGCCGACAGGGGCGTGCGCTGGATCTCGCGTGGTGCGGGTTCGTCGGCGGCGGTGATCCACGCGTACTGCCCGGCCGTCTCGTTCTCGTAGCGGAACGTGACGCGGTAGCGGTGTCCGGCGGTGAAGCGTGCGGTGTGGGGGACGGTGCGGTAGACCACGCCCTGGTTCTCGCCGCGGGATTTGAGGGACTGGGTGCCGTCGATGACGTCGTCGACGGCTTTGCCGTTCCAGCCGCGCTGTGTGTAGGGGGCGTGCCGCTGGGCGATGTGGGTGCGGGGGTCGGTGGCGCCGCCCGCGTCGCCCTTGACGAAGGGGCCCCAGCCCTGGGGGACGTCCTCGAAGTCCTCGTGGACCAGGGTGCCTTCGGCCGTGGCCGGTGGGTGTGCGGTGCGTACGACGCGCACGGCGTCGAACCGTACGCGGGCGGTGCCCGCCGCGGCCGTCAGGGCCAGGGTGACGGGGCCGCCTGTGGGTGGCACGGTGAACCGGGTGGTCATCCGCTGGAAGCGGGTGCCGTGTTTGCGGTCCGCGGCGACGTGGTTGACGGCCGTGGAGGTGTCCGTCCAGTTCGTCGCGGTGACTCCGTCGGCCGTGCGGACCTCCAGTCGGGCCCGGCGCCGCTCCCCCGCGGTGTCGCCGACCTCGACCTGGACGGACGCGGCGTAGGTGCCCGCTTCGAGGCGGGTGAGCCGTTGGGCGACGGTGGCCGCTCCCCCGGCTCCGATGAGCAGTTCCCGGTCGCCCAGGGCGCTGAGGGTGACGGTGGCGGGTCCGGTGACCTGCCAGCCGTCCAGGGTGCCGGAGTGGAAGCCGGGGTCGTGCAGGGGTGTGCCCTCGCCCCAGGAGGGGTTCCGGGGGAGGCGGGTGGAGGTGTGGGTCCGGGTGACGGCGTAGGGCTGTGCGGCGGTGGCCTCGATGGTGATCCTGCCGTCGCGCACGGGGAGTTCGAGGGCGTCGGCGCGCCCTCGGTCGGTGAGGCGGTGGAGGACGACGGTGCGCTGCCGGGACCAGCCGCGCGGCAGGGTCCAGGTCGTGCTGCCGCCGTGGGGGTTGTAGTGGTAGAGCTTGGCGGGGTCGGTGGCCGTGCGGGGTTCCCAGGGCAGGAGGTAGGTGCCGCCCTCGTAGACGGTGCGGCCGTCGGTGGTGATGCGGCGGGTGCCGTCCTCGTCGGACACCGTGGTGGCGCCGGCGAGTTCGATGCGGTGTTCGTCCCAGGTGTGGATCGGGAACGCCTGCAGGTATTTGGCGGGGAGGTTCTCGGTCCACAGCTGCCGGTGGAAGGGCTCCCAGTCGGTCTTGCCCTGCCAGCCTTCGAAGGAGCCGAGTTTCGCGGTGCCCAGGAGGGGCCATTTGTCGGCGAAGACGTCTTTCTGGTGGTGGCGGATGAAGCGGATCAGCCGGGAGTTGATGCCGCGTGAGGTGTCGGGGCCGTAGTCGGTCTCGCCCGCCCAGTGCGACCAGAGGCTGGAGCGTTCCAGTCCGTGGCCCCATTCGGTGGTGATGCGCCAGCCCTGTGCGCGCAGTTCGCGCTGGAGCCGGTCGGAGGTCCAGCCGGATTCGCGGTAGACGTCGATGTAGAGGGTGTCGAGGGCGGGGTCGGTCTCGTCGCGCAGCTGCCGGAAGCGGCGGACGATGTCGCCGGAGAGGAGGTCGCGGCGGGCGTCGATGCGGTAGGACTGGTCGAGCCAGTCCCACTGCCGGTCGTCTCTGTCGACGAGGGTCTCGGAGAAGGCGTGGGCGACGGGGTAGGACTCGGTGGTGTTGACGTGTACGGCGAAGGCGCTGTTCCACTTCTTGCCCGCGCGCAGGAGGGTGTTGAGGTCGGCGAGGCCTCCGGCGCGTTCGTTGTAGTTGCCGCCGTAGTCGGGGTGGGCGGAGTCGTGGCCCTCGGACTGGTAGCCCTTGAGGAGGGTGAACTGCCGTAGTCCGTCGGTGGCCAGGGCGATGCGTTTGACGTGGTCGAGGGTGGCCAGGAAGGGGTTGGTGGCCTGGCTGGCGAAGTTGAAGGGGATGTGCGGGACGACGCGCAGGTGCTGTTCGTCGGCGCCGGGCGGGTCGGTCATGATGTCGCGGAAGGCGATGGCGGCGTCCTGCCAGTCGGCCTGCCCGTCGCCGTTGCGGTCGCGGGTGAGGACGACGGTCGCGTACGGCAGCGGTTCGGTGTCGCGGACGGCCGCTCCGGCGGCGCGGTGGGTCCACTGGCCGCAGGTGAGCTGGGCCTTGGTGTAGCCGTCGCGCCGGAGGGTCTGCCGCCACAGCCGCCCGTTCTCCCATGCGCTCTGCGCGTCGGGCCGGTCGTGGCTGGTGTTGGTCTCGACGGCGGCGGCGAGCGGGCCCGCGTTGACGACGGCGTAGGCGCAGCCGGTCGGCCGGTCGTCGGCGGGGGTGGTGGGGGTGGGGTGGACGAAGGTGTCGCCGTTCTTGTTCTTGTCGAGCTGGATGCGGGCGGCGAGCAGGGTCGCGGCGGGCTGGGTGCTGCGGACGCTGAGCAGGGCGAGGCCGGGGATCCGCAGGGTGCCGACGCGCAGGGCGGGGGTGTCGGTGATGCGGGTGACGCGCCAGTGGACGAGCCAGGCGTCGGCGTGGATCTCGACGTCGATGCGGGTGCCGCCGGGGAGGGCGAGGGTGTAGTGGGCGCGGTCGCCGCGGGTGGTGGCGGTGACGTGGGGGGTGTGGGTGACGCCGTCGACGAGGAGGGTGGTGACGGGGTCCTCCTGGCCGTACAGCGTGGCTCCGGTGGCGCGGTCGGTGTAGGAGACGACACGGGGGAAGGCGGTGTCGACGCGGACGTCGAGCGCGGCGGAGCGCAGTACGGCCTCGCGGGGTGCGGCGCTCGCGGCGTTGCCGGGGAGGGCGGCGGTGAGGCCGGCGAGGGTGGTGGTGAGGACGACGGCCCGCCGGGTGGGGCCGTCGTCCGCGGGGTGCCGCGGTCCTTCCGGTGTCATGCTGCTCGCTCCCTCCGCGCGGTCCGTACGGCGCCACCCTGGGGTGTGGGGGCGCGGCCGACCATGGACAAAGGGCGGACGGGTGTTGGACTAACGGCCACGGGCGGGCGCCGGAGGACTCGCCCCTTCCGGGCGCCGGGTCAGCGTGGCGGGTGGGGGCGGGTGGCGGGGAAGAGGGCCGTGACCTCCCAGCCGCCCTCGGGCGCGGGGCCCGCCCGCAGCAGCCCGCCCATGGCCTTCGCCCGCTCGCTGAGGCCGACGAGGCCGAATCCCCCTCCCCTGGCCTTTTCGGACAGCGTGGCCGCGTTCCTGCCGTCGTCGGCGATGCGCAGTTCGATGCCCGCGGCGACGCCGCGTACCCCGATCCGTACGGCGGTGGCGTCGGCGGCGTGCTTGCGGATGTTGGTGAGGGCCTCGCGGACGACGCGGTGGACGCCCGCGGCGACGTCGCCGGGGATCCAGTCCTCCAGGCCCTGTTCGATGTAGAGGACGACGGGCGGGCCGGTGCGGACGAAGGCTTCGGTGAGGGCGCGCACTTCGGGGAGGCCCGCGAGGGGCTCGGTCTGGGCGTCGCCTTCGCGGAGGACTCCGACGAGGCGGCGCATCGCGTTGAGCGACTCGCTCGCGGAGGTCTCGATCCGTTCGAACGCGGCCGCGGCGGCGGGTCCGTCGAGGGAGGTGAAGCGGGCGGCCTGGGCCTGGACGACGATGCCGGTGACGTGGTGGGCGACGAGGTCGTGGAGCTCGCGGGCGAGTTCGAGCCGCTCGGCGGTCCGTACGGCCGCCATGTCGCGCACGCGCTGGCCGGACTGGTTGCGCAGCAGCAGGGAGTACGCGGCGACGACGACGGTGAGGGTGCCGAAGACGGCGGTGAAGCGCCCGGGGGCGAGGTCGCGCATGGGGGTGGCGACGCAGGCGATGCCGAGCATCGGGCCGAGGGTGGCGGCGACGCGGGTGGGGGCCTGCTGGACGACGGCGGTCAGCAGGACGAGCAGGGCGATGGCCTCGCCCATGCCCCAGACGACGGAGGGGTGGTCGGTGGCCATGAGGACGGCGGAGGTGGTCAGGGAGACGGTGACCGCGACGGCGGCGCGCACGGTCAGGGGGATCCAGCCGTAGGGGACGGCGCACAGGCAGACGGCGACGCCGGAGGCGAGGACCATGGCGTGCGGCTGGCTGGGCTGCCGGGCGAGGGCGAAGCCCTCGAAGCCGACCAGGCACAGCAGGACGGCGCCGAGGGCCGCCTTCGCCACGGCGGCCCGGCGGGGGTACCGGGTGGCCCACCCGGCCAGTCTGTTCATGTGCCGCCCGTGGCCAGCCCGCTCTCCCAGGCCCAGGCGGCGATCTCGACGCGGTTACGGGCGTCGAGCTTGAGCTGCACATTGGCGAGGTGGGTCTTGACCGTGGACAGCGAGACGAAGAGTTCGGAGGCGATCTCGGCGTTGGTCGCGCCGCGCGCCAGGCAGCGGACGACGTCGGCCTCGCGGTCGGTGAGCGGCTCGGAGGGGGTGCGGGCGGGTTGGGCCGTGCCCGCCGGGGCCATGTCGCGCAGCAGGCGGACGGTGATGGCGGGCGAGATGAGGGAGTCGCCGACGGCGGCGGCGTGCACGGCTTCGACGAGCATGGCGGGGCTCGCGTCCTTGAGGAGGAAGCCGGAGGCGCCGTTGCGGAGCGCGGTGTGCACGTATTCGTCGAGGTCGAAGGTGGTGACGATGACGATGCGGGGGCGCTGGTGGCGCTCGGGGTGGGCGGCGGAGATGGCGGACAGGCGGCGGGTGACCTCGAGCCCGTCGAGTTTGGGCATGCGGATGTCGAGGAGGAGGACGTCGGGCTGGTGTTCCTCGACGGCCGCCAGGGCGGCCTCGCCGTCCACGACGTCGGCGACGACGTCGATGTCGGACTGGCTCTCCAGGATCATCCGGAAGCCGGTGCGGACCATTTCCTGGTCGTCCGCGATGACCACGGTGATCGCCATGCTGTGTCCCTCGCCCTGTTCCTTGCCGCTGCGTCGCGTTGCGTGTGCCTGCCGAGGTCTGTCCATGTCAGCGGGGGCGGCGGGGTGCCGCGACCGCAGCGGTCATGCGTCCCTCTCCGTGCGGCCCGAGCGGCGCAGCGCGATCCGTACGCCGTAGGCGCCGCCGCCCGCGGCGAGCAGGGCCGCTCCGGCGATGGCGGGGGTGCCGATGTCGTGCCGGCCCTTGATGGCCTCGCCCGCCTCGACGACGCGCTTGACGGGGTTGCTGGACGCGGCGCGGACCTTGCCGTGGTGCTCGGTGGCGGCCGGCGGGGTGGGGTTACGGGCGTGCGAGGTGCCGTGCGGGGTCCGGCCTTCGTGGGCGGGTCTGGTGCCGTGGCCCTGGGCGGCCTTGGTGCCGCGCTGGTGGTCCTTGGTCGTGTCCTTGGTCGTGTCCTTCGTCGCGTCGCCCGCGGTGACGGTGGTCTCCGGGGTGTGGCGCAGGGAGCCGGAGGTGAAGTCGTAGTAGCTGGGCTGCTCGGTGCCGTCGAGGGCGGCGCGCAGGGTGGGGCGGGCGGTGTCGCCGCCGATGATCCGCAGGTGCAGCCGGTCGATGTCGGCGGCCGGGCGGGTGGTGTCGATGGTGCGCTGCTGCTTGCCCTGGGTGGTGACCGTGGCCTTGGTGCCGCCCTCGCCGGAGGTGAGGCGGGCGTGGCTGCCGTCCGGGAGCTGGATCTGGCGGACGGTGGTGGTGGGGCGGCCGGGGTGTCCGTCCTTGTCCGCGGCGCCCGAGGCACCCGCGGCGAAGGCGCCGGCCGTCGGCCAGACCACCGCACCGACGGCGGCGGTGAGGACGGTGACGGCGGCGAGGCGGTGCTTGGCGGACACGGAGGTCCCTTTCGTACGGACGGGTCGGCGCGCGGCCGGCGGTCGGCCACAGCTCTCACGTTACGGACCTTTATGGGCTCCACACGTCGACTGTCCGACCATTCCTGCATCGGCCGAAAGGATGACGGTGGCCCGTCCACGTCATACCGGGGTCGCGTGAACGGGCCGTGGAGAGCCGTACCGGGCAGAGTGCCCGACTGCGCCGTCCGGGTAGGCGCAACCCACCGGACGGCGCAGCGGAGAGATCCATTCGGCGGATCGGGCTCACGCCCCGGGACCGGCACCCGACAAGCCGGGAGGCCCGGTTCGGGCTGAGCCAGGCGGCCCGGTCCGCGGCGTCAGCCGCCGAGGCTTGCCGCCGCGCTCTTGATGTTCGCGGCGAAGGTGCTCACCTCGCTGTAGACGCCGGGGTAGCCGGGGCGTGCGCAGCCCTGGCCCCAGCTGACGATGCCGACCTGGATCCAGGCGCCCGCGCCGTCCTTGCGGAACATCGGGCCGCCGGAGTCGCCCTGGCAGGTGTCCACGCCGCCCTGCTGGAGGTAGCCGGCGCATATCTCGTCGCCGGGGGTGAGGGCGCCGCCGTAGGCCTTCTGGCAGGTGGCGTCGTCGACGAAGGGGACGGTGGCCTTGAGGAGGTAGCGCTCCTGGGGGCCGCCCTCGGTGGCCGCGCCCCAGCCGACGATGGTGAAGGTGCCGTTGTTGTAGGCGGTGGTGTCGGCGATCTTCAGGGTCGGCTGGTCGATGGGCTCGGCGAGCTTGATCAGCGCCCAGTCCTTGCCGGTGCCGTTGTAGCCGGGGGCCTGCAGGACCTGGGTGGAGTTGACGGTGACGGCCTGGGGGGACTGGAGGTCGACGGCCCCGGCGGTGGCGGTGATCGAGGTGTTGGGGCCGCTGCCGTCGACGCAGTGGGCGGCGGTCAGGACGATCTGCCGGGTGTAGAGGGCGCCGCCGCAGCCCATGGACAGCCGCACCATCCAGGGGAATTCGCCTTGCTGGGCGGGGGTGCCGCCGACGACGGACGCGCCGGGGCGGGCCTGTGGGTCGTGGGCGTGGGCGGCGGTCAGTGGCTGGAGGGTGAACGTGGCGGCGGCGACCGCGGCGACGGCCACGGTTCTCTTCAGTGCCTTGAGGAAGGTGCGCAACGGACTTCCCTTCGTGGAGGGTTGCACCGACGAATGTCAGGCTCATGTCAATCCGATATTCGAACATGAGTCCTTGCGGCGCGCTGTGATTATGAGGAGCGCACGAAGGGGCGACAAGCGTTCCGTTTCGGCCAGGCGCTCGGCGGGCGCGACGGCCCCGCGCCCGGCCGGGCCCCCGCGTACAGTGGAAGGCGCATGACGGACCCAGGGGGTGGTCGCGTGGGCTCGGGGATCGAGATCGCGCACGGGTTTCCGCACCTGGACACCGTGCACTCCGCGATCACCGCGCTGTACAAACGGCTCTCCTACGACACGGTGCACTCCTTCGCGGCGAGCGTGCTCCCCGTGGACGTCGCCTTCTCCGACGACGAGAACCCCTACCTGGGCGTCCAGCGGGTCGCCGGGGCGATGGTCCGCCACCTCCGGCTGCCCGACGCGCGGATGATCGTCAGCTTCCGCGAGATGCGGCACGCCGGGAGCGTCGAGCTGGCCGCCGGCCCGGAGTACTTCATCGAGCTCAACTCCCGCTTCAAGACCCACCGCAAGGACATCGGCGCGGCCCTCGCGCACGAGGTCATGCACGTCTATCTGCACCGGCTCGACCTGGGCTTCCCCGGCACCCGGGACAACGAGATCCTCACGGACACCGCCGCCGCGTACCTCGGTTCGGGCTGGCTGCTGCTCGACGCGTACCGCGAGTCGTCCGTCACCACGCAGAAGCTCGGCTACCTCACGCCCGAGGAGTTCGGCTACGTCCTCGCCAAGCGGGCGCTGGCCTTCGGGGAGGACCCCGCGCCGTGGTTCACCAGCCCACAGGCGTACGACGCGTACACGAAGGGCATGGCGCGGGCCCGCCGCGACGGACAGCGCCCCCCGCTGGCCGCCGCGGGCCGGCTCGGCCGCCACCGCTACGCGCGCGACCGGCGCTCGGCGCACAGCTCCCCCACCGGGGGGTACGCGTTCGAGGGCCACGATCCGCTGCGGGTCAGCTTCCCCTGCCCCACGTGCCACCAGCGGCTGCGCGTGCCGGTGCAGGGCCGCCTGCGGGCCAGGTGCGGGCTGTGCGGCTCGGTCCTGGACTGCGATACGTAGCGCCTGCGGCGTGCGGCGGATCATCGAGCGCCCGGGACGTGGGTCCTGCCCTGTCCTCAAACGCCGGACGGGCTCGGTTTCGCGCTTGCATCAGCCGGATCAAGCACAGGCTCAGCGCGCGCCCCACCACTGGCGCAGCACGCGTTCCGCCGGTTTGCCGTGCGGGGTGTACGCGAGGCGTTTCGCCGTCTCGCCGCTGCCCGGCCAGTCGTCCCACATCCACCAGCAGACGCCCGCCCACCACGGCTTGCCGTCGAACGCCGCGAGCAGCGCCTCGTACGCCGCGGCCTGTTCGTCGTCGCCGGACCTCTTGGAGACGGTCCAGGAGTACGGTGCCGTGGTCGTGCCGCGCTGGCTGACGTAGCCCGCCTCGGTGAAGAGGATCTGCCGGTGCCACCGGGCGGAGAAGGCCGCCAGCTCGTCGCCGATCGGTTTCCACGCCTCCCGCAGCCCGGCCGCGTCCGTGGTGGCCTTCTCCGCCAGCGGCCAGTACGCGTCGATGCCGATGACGTCGAGGTCGCCCCAGAAGGGCACCTTCTTGTACTCGTCGTAGTTGGCGGCGTAGGTCAGCGGCCCCCCGTAGACCTTGCGGACCGCCGCGACGACGCGGCTCCAGCGCGCGCCGTCCTGCGAGGTGCCGGCCAGCTCCGTGCCCACGGCGAGCTGTTCGGCCTTGGTGTCGGCGGCGAGCCGCGCGTAGTGGGTGATGAAGCGGCCGTACGCGGCGAACCACGCGTCCCGGTCCGCGGGCCGGATCTCCGCGCGGTCCTGGCCCTTCACCAGGTCGACGTGCGGCTTGACCATGACCTTGAGGCCGGTGGAGTGCGCCAGGCCGATGATGTGGCGGAGGCTGTCGTCCCCGGCGGTCTCCTCGGTGGTGTGCATGCCGGGGTCGGTGAGGCCGTCCTGGTACCAGGTGGGGGTGAAGGTCACCCAGCGGGCCCCGGTGTCGGCGATCTGCCGGAGGAACTGCCCCGCTTCGGGCCTCTCGTAGTCGTCGGTGTTCCACGAGGGAAGCGTGATGCCGCGCAATCCGCTCACCTTCCTGTCGTCGGGCCGGGTGCCGGTCGTGCCGCCGGTCGCGGAACCGTCCGGGGAGCCGCTGGTGGAGGAGCAGCCCGCGAGGAAGAGGGCGGCCGTGACCGCCAGTGCGGCGGCCGCCCTCTTCATCGCGTTCACTGGCCGAGGTCCGTGGGGCCGACGAAGGTGTAGCCGAGGGCGCGGATGCCGTCGATCGTCTGCTTCAGCGGATCAACCGCGTAGTAGGGGTGGTAGAAGAAGCTCGCCACGCCGTCGCGGACGGCCAGGTTGGCCTTGGCGGAGGCGATGAGGTCGGCGGGGAGCCTGGCCGGGTGGTTGTTGTACGGCTGGGGCTCGTAGTTGCCGAGGTTCTCTGGCAGCACGGTCGTACCGTAGACGTCCTTCACCGCGTACGGGAAGAACTGCCCGATATAGCGGCTGGAATCAACCGTCCCGCCATTCAGCGTTCCCGCGAAGTACAGCGAACGCTCCAGTCGGGCCGAGTAGTTCTGACCGAAGACCCGGTAGTCCGCGGCGGAGGCGGCGTAGTGCGGGGTGGTCCACAGCGTCGGCCTGGGCAGCCCGGCGGCGGTGAAGGCGGCGAGGGCCGAGGTGACGCGGGTCTGCGCCCAGAGGGTGGAGTCCTCGGGGGGCGGCCCGTCGTAGACGACGTTGTTGGACGTGTCGACGTGCGCCTTGAAGAACTCGAAGTCGTCGCCGGTGACGCCGGTGTAGGGGTTGTTGACGTTGCTGTACTGGTGGGTGTAGCCGTGGTTCATCAGGACGGCGCCGTGCGCGAGCATGTACTTGAGCGCCGTGACGACCTGCGGGGCCTGTACCAGGGTGACCGTCTGCGGGACCCCGTTGTTGTAGACGCCCTTGGGGTCGGTGTAGACGGGGATGACGTTGATCCCGTACGGGATGTTCTGCGAGGACAGGTAGTCGGCCATGGCGGTCAGCTGCGCCGGGTCCGACTTGGGGCTGATGTCCTCCAGGCGCACGAACGCCCGGTGCCGTTCGGCGGTCGCCGGGGCGAGCGAGTCGAAGAGCAGGTCCTCGAAGGCGACGACGCGGTCGCTCTCGGAGACATAGCTGAAGGGGATCTCGCCGACGTAGGTGAGGTTGCCCGAGCGGATCGCCCAGGGGCTGGTGGTGCCGGAGTTGGCGTCCGTGGCCTGGGCCAGCTGGTTGACCTGCGGATAGCCCGGGCCCGTGAGGAGGGCGGGGTGGAGGACGCCGCCGTCCTGTCCGGCCGGGATGGACCGGGTCAGCGTCTGCCCCTTGTAGGCGACCTGGTTGATGTTCCCGACGGTGCCGTTGGGCGCGAAGTAGGAGTTGGTCGGGTCCCAGCCGTAGTGCTGCTCGAACTGGGTGACGCCGACCGAGTTGGCCATGTTCCAGATGTTGTCGCCGATCCAGGTGACGGGGTGGCCGGTGGTCAGCGCATCCCGGTAGAAGGCGGCGGGCACGGCGTCGGGGACGGAACCCCCGTAGTACGTCGAGCCGATGTAGAACGTGGCGGTGTACTGCTCGGTCATGCCCGCGGTGTAGGAGGAGACGGGCTTGGCGGTGACGGTGCCGAAGTGGCCGGCGAGGTTGGAGACGGCCATGGCGTAGAGCTCGCCCAGCTGCCCGTAGGGGCCGGCGGTGTCGTAGAGGACGAGCGCGGAGGTGGCGGCGGGCGTGGCGGCCGGCTTCAGCGCGGCGGGCCGCGCCTGCACGGAGTTCACGGGGTTCACCTGGGCGGTCCGTGCGACGGCGGGCCGCGTGGAAGCGGTCTTCGCCGGGGCGGACAGCGGGGCGGCGGCTCCCCGGGGGGCGGCCTTCGTGGCGTCCGCCGCGGCCGCCGGGCGGATGACGAGGGTGTGGGCCTTCCGCTGCTTCTCCAGCGCCAGCCGGGACTTCGTCCAGGCGGTCAGGTCCTTCGCGCTCCGCGGGGAGAGCGAGATCGCGTGGATGCCCTCCCTGCCGGGCGGCTTGGGTATCGGGGTCTTCGCGGCCTCGGCGGTGGCGGCAATTCCCAGACCGCCCAGAAGGGCGGCGACGACCATGATGACGGAGGAGGTCCGGGGAATCCTGGACCTCCTTCTCCTTTTTTGCATTGTGTTTCCCCCTGGGTGATGCTTTCTTTGTCGTCGCCCCATGCAGATCAAGGTCCGACAGTTGGCCAATCCTTCTGGCCCATAACAACTGCTGTCAATAGACAAACTCGATCCCCGGCAGGCAATTCTGTTCACAGGAATTGGTTCGGACTATTGGTCCCACCCGCCACACACCGCGCCGACCAGCCCTAACAAACAGTCGTTCCACCGAATTTGGGATTCCGATCAAACAACTCCCACCAAGTCGGACAAGAGAACCCGTCAACTCTGATACCTTCCGTCCGCACGCCTCATGGCGAGGTGAATTCGGGGGGAACTCATGTACGGGAAACCTGTTCTGGGCACAGTCCTGCCCATGGCCGGGCTGACGGCGGCACCGAAAGTGCTCCCGGGCCTGCCTTTCGCCCAGGGATTGCAGGAAGCCGCGGGGGCGGGATTCCTGCTCTACTGCGCGACCGCGATAGCCATGCTGTCGATCAAGCTCTGGTTCCGGTTGCGGAATACCGGTGAACGGTCTTGATCGGCGAAGTGCTGCTCTGGGCCGCCATCGCCATCATCGTGATGGCCGGCTGCTACAACACCACCCTGTTCGTCCTGTCCAGGCGACGGATGCGCCGCGGCCGCGGTCCGCGCCGGCCGCGCCTCTACGTCTTCCTGCTCGCCTGCCTCAACGAGGAGCGGGTCCTCGGTGAGAGCCTGGCCCGGATCACCGCCCTGCCCGCGGGCAACTTCATGGCCCTGGTCATCGACGACGCGTCCGACGACGGCACCGCCGCCATCGCCCGCGCCGCCGCCGAACGCGCGGCGCCCGGCAAGGTCCAGCTCCTCCAGCGGCACCTGCCGAACGCCCGCAAGGGCAAGGGCGCGGCCCTCAACGCCGGGATCCGCCACCTGCGCCTCTCCGGCCTGCTCGACGGCTACGACCCGAGCGAGGTGATCGTCTGCGTCGTGGACGCCGACGGCCGCCTCGACCAGCACGTCGTCCAGGCCGTCGACCCCTATTTCGACGACCCGCGCACCGGCGGCACCCAGATCGGTGTGCGGATGTACAACCGCGACAAGGGCCTGCTGGCCCGGCTCCAGGACATGGAGTTCGTCATCTACGGCGACATCTTCCAAAGCGCCCGGCGCTACATCGGCAGCGTCGGCATGGGCGGCAACGGGCAGTTCATGCGGCTCGCCGCCCTGGACTCGCTCATCGGACCCGACGGCGGCGGCCCCTGGAGCGACTCGCTCACCGAGGACCTCGACCTGGGCGTCCGGCTGATCGCCCGCGGCTGGGTCAACCAGCACTGCACCCACGCCGCGGTCTCCCAGCAGGCCGTCCTCGACGTGCGGCGCCTGGTGCGCCAGCGCTCGCGCTGGTTCCAGGGCCACCTCCAGTCGGCGGGCCTGGTGCCGCTGATCCTGCGCGAGGTCCCCACCCGCGCCGCCGTCGACCTGCTCTACCACCTCTCCAGCCCGGTGCTGATCCTGCTCACCTCGCTGCTCCCGCTGTCCTTCCTCGTCGCCCTCGGCGGCACGGTCGTCGGCTCCGTCGAGGCCGGGCACGCGCTGATCTCCCCGTGGTGGGTGCTCGGCCCGTACGTCCTGTCCTTCACCGCGGCGTACATCTACGCCTTCGTCTACTCCCGGCGCGAGAAAGGACTCGGGCTGCTGCGCGCGGTCCTGCTCTCCCACGTCTTCATCCTCTACGGCTACATCTGGTTCGCCGCCGGATGGTGGGGCCTGTGGCGGATGCTCACCGGCAAACAGACCTGGCTGAAGACCGCGCGCACCTGAACGCAGCGCCCCTCTCCGCACATCGGCACACCCTTCCTAGGGAGAACCATGTCTTCGGACATCATCACCGCCCCCGTACGCGCCATGCTCGTCCTCGGCACCCGGCCGGAAGCCATCAAACTGGCGCCCGTGGCCCGCGCCATGGCCGGCTCCCCGCTCTTCGACCCGGTCGTCGTCACCACCGGCCAGCACCGCGAGATGCTCCACCAGATGCTGGACCTCCTCCAGGTGCCCGTGCACACCGAGCTCGACGTGATGCGCGAGAGGCAGCAGCTGTCCACCCTCACCTCGCGGCTGGTGGACGGGCTGGGCGAGGTCGTCCGCGCGGAACGGCCCGACCTCGTCGTCGTCCAGGGCGACACCACCACCGCGCTGACCGGCGCGCTGGCCGCGTTCTACGAACACCTCCCCATCGCCCATGTCGAGGCGGGCCTGCGCACCGGCGTCCTCGACAACCCCTTCCCGGAGGAGCTGAACCGACGCCTCATAGGCCGCATGGCCCGCTGGCACTTCGCCCCCACCCCGCGCGCCGCCGCCCATCTGACGGCCGAAGGCGTGCCGGAGGCCGAGGTGTTCACCACCGGCAACACCGTCATCGACAATCTGCTGTGGGTCCTGGCGCAGGGCACGGGGCGCAACCTCTTCGAGAGCGACCGGCGGCGCGTCCTGCTCACCCTGCACCGCCGGGAGAACCAGGGCGCCACCATGCGGGCGATGGGCCGGGCCATGTGCAAGCTGGCCGACCGGGGCGACGTGGAGATGGTGGTGCCGCTGCACA
This sequence comes from Streptoverticillium olivoreticuli subsp. olivoreticuli, assembly GCF_003391135.1. GTDB lineage: Bacteria > Actinomycetota > Actinomycetes > Streptomycetales > Streptomycetaceae > Streptomyces > Streptomyces blastmyceticus. Next base: position 3,142,608 of record NZ_CP031455.1, read on the forward strand.
AGAGCCCCGCCGTGCGGGAGGCGCTGCTCCCCGAGCTGTCCGGCCACCCCGCCATCCGGGTCGTGGAGCCGCTCGGCTACGTGGACTTCTCCGCGACCCTGGCCGCCTGCGACCTCGTGCTGACCGACTCCGGCGGCATCCAGGAGGAGGCGCCCACCCTCGGCAAGCCCGCGCTGGTGCTGCGGACGACCACCGAGCGGCCCGAGGCGGTGGAGGCGGGCGCGGCGCGGCTGGTGGGCACCGAGCCGGAGGCCATTGTGGACGCGGCGATGCGGCTGCTGGACGACCCGGTCGCGTACGAGCGGATGGCGACGGCCGGGAACCCCTTCGGCGACGGGCACGCCACCGACCGCATCGTCGCGCAGCTCGCGGAGGACTTCGGCGCGGACGCCGGACCCGATCGGGGCGTCGTCCCACTGGTCGCCTCCCGTCCCGAGGGTCCGGGGTCATACTCGACGGCATGACGAGAGTTCACCGGCTGCTCGGCCTCGCTCTGCTCGCCGCCGTCGTGGTGGCGGGTGCCGCCCTGGCGGTGAGCGTCATCCGGGGGGCCGGTGACGGCAAGCCCGAACGGCCGTGGGCCGAGGGTTCGGTCCACGGCCCATGGCGTTCGGTGTTCGACGGCCACGGGGAGAACATCGGCCGCCACGACGGCCTGGAGCTCTCCCCCGAGCCGGCGCGGGCACCGCAGGAGACGCACGCGGGTCTGATCGTCTCCACCGAGGTGTACGGGGCGGTGGACTTCCGGGCCCGGATGCGGACGGTGGCCCAGCTGCGCACGCCCAAGCCGAATCCCTGGGAAGTGCCGTGGCTGGTCTGGGCGTACACCGACCCCGAGCACTTCTACTACATCACCCTCAAGCCGAACGGCTGGGAGCTGGGCAAGCGGGATCCGGCGTACGCGGGCGGCCAGCGCTTCCTGGCGACGGGGGCCGGGGAGTTCCCGATCGGCAAGTGGTCGGACGTCCGGATCGCGCAGCAGGGCGCGCGGATGGAAGTGAGCGTGGACGGGCGGGGCCTGGTCGCGTACGAGGACCGGGAGCACCCGTACCTGAAGGGGAGCGTCGGGGTGTACACGGAGGACGCGCGGGTGGAGTTCAGCGGTCTGTCGGCGCAGGCGGGGGAATCGCCGGCCGGCTGAGCCCAAGATCATGACGCGGCACCCGCTTCCGGTCGGGGTGGAGGCGGGTGCCGCGGGTTCGTGGGGGCCGGTCAGACCGTCAGTGCCCGGTCCGTGGGGCGCACCGGGGCCGGCAGTGTGCTGGCGCCGGTGAGGTAGCGGTCGACGCCGCGGGCCGCGGAGCGGCCTTCGGCGATGGCCCAGACGATGAGGGACTGCCCCCGCCCCGCGTCGCCGGCGGCGAAGACGCCGGGGACGTTGGTGGCGTAGTCGGCGTCACGGGCGATGTTGCCGCGCTCGTCGAGGTCGAGGCCGAACTGCTCGACGAGGCCGTTCCTGACGTCGGTGCCGGTGAATCCCATGGCGAGGGTGACCAGTTGGGCCGGGATCCGCCGCTCGGTGCCGGGCTTCTGGGTGAGCTTGCCGTCGGTGAACTCGACCTCGGTCAGGTGCAGCCACTGGACGTTGCCGTCCTCGTCGCCCTCGAAGTGGGTGGTGGAGACGGAGTAGACCCGCTCGCCGCCCTCCTCGTGGGCCGAGGTGACCTTGTAGAGCATGGGGAAGGTCGGCCAGGGCTGGTGCGGTGCGCGGTCCTCGCCGGGCCTGGGCATGATCTCCAGCTGGGTGACGGAGGCGGCGCCCTGCCGGTGGGCGGTGCCGACGCAGTCGGCCCCGGTGTCGCCGCCGCCGATGACGACGACGTGCTTGCCCTCGGCGGTGATCGGGGAGACCGTCAGGTCGCCCTCCTGCACCTTGTTGGCGACGGGCAGGTACTCCATGGCGAAGTGGACGCCCTTGAGTTCACGACCGGGGACGGGCAGGTCGCGCGAGGTCGTGGCACCCGCGGCGATCACGACGGCGTCGTAGCGCCCCCGCAGCTTCGCGGCGTCGATGTCGCGGCCGATCTCCACCTCGGTGCGGAACTTGGTGCCCTCGGCGCGCATCTGCTCGATGCGGCGGTTGATGTGGCGCTTCTCCATCTTGAACTCGGGGATGCCGTAGCGCAGCAGGCCGCCGATGCGGTCGGCGCGTTCGTAGACGGCGACGGTGTGGCCGGCCCGGGTCAGCTGCTGGGCGGCGGCCAGGCCGGCGGGGCCGGAGCCGATGACGGCGACGGTCTTGCCGGAGAGCCGCTCCGGGGGCTGGGGGGTGACGTCGCCGTGGTCCCAGGCCTTGTCGATGATGGTGACTTCGACGTTCTTGATGGTGACCGCGGGCTGGTTGATGCCGAGGACGCAGGCGGATTCGCAGGGCGCCGGGCACAGCCGCCCGGTGAACTCCGGGAAGTTGTTGGTCGCGTGCAGTCGCTCGCTGGCCGCCCGCCAGTCCTCGCGGTAGGCGTAGTCGTTCCACTCGGGGATGAGGTTGCCGAGCGGACAGCCGTTGTGGCAGAAGGGGATGCCGCAGTCCATGCAGCGGCCGGCCTGCTTGCTGATGACCGGGAGCAGGGAGCCGGGGACGTACACCTCGTTCCAGTCCTTGACGCGCTCGCCGACGGGACGGGTCCGCGCGACCTCGCGGCCGGTGGTCAGGAAGCCCTTGGGGTCAGCCATGAGTCGCCGCCTCCATCATCTTCTCGTGGGTCTCGGTCTCGGAGAGACCCGCTCGCTCGGCGGCGTCCTTGGCGGCGAGCACTGCCTTGTAGGTGGCCGGGACGACCTTGCCGAAGCGGGTCACGGCCGTGTCCCAGTCGGCGAGGAGAGTGGCCGCGACGGTGGAGGCGGTCTCCTCGTGGTGGCGGCGCACCACGTCGTGCAGCCACCGCCGGTCGTCCGCGTCGAGGGTGTCGACGGCGGTGACCAGCTCCTTGTTGACGTTGTCGGGGTCCAGGTCGATGACGTAGGCGACGCCGCCGGACATGCCGGCCGCGAAGTTGCGCCCGGTCTCGCCGAGGACGACGGCCCGGCCGCCGGTCATGTATTCGCAGCCGTGGTCGCCGACGCCCTCGGAGACGACGGTGGCGCCGGAGTTGCGGACGCAGAACCGCTCGCCGACGCGTCCGCGCAGGAACATCTCGCCGCCGGTCGCACCGTAGGCGAGGGTGTTGCCCGCGATGACGGAGTATTCGGCGAGGTGGTCGGCGCCGCGGTCGGGGCGGACGACGATCCGGCCGCCGGAGAGGCCCTTGCCGACGTAGTCGTTGGCGTCGCCCTCCAGGCGCAGGGTGATGCCGCGCGGCAGGAACGCGCCGAAGGACTGGCCCGCGGAGCCGGTGAAGGTGATGTCGACGGTGTCGTCGGGCAGCCCGGCGCCGCCGAACTTCCTGGTGACGCGGTGGCCGAGCATGGTGCCGACGGTGCGGTTGATGTTGCGGATGGGGACCTGGGCGCGTACGGGCCGGGCGTCCTCGGCGCTGTCGGCGGCGAGGGCGTCGGCGGCGAGCTCGATGAGTTCGTTGTCGAGCGCCTTGGCCAGGCCGTGGTCCTGCTCGGTGACGCGGTGCCGGACGGCGCCGGAGGGCAGTTCGGGGACGTGCAGGAGGGGGGCCAGGTCGAGGCCCTGGGCCTTCCAGTGGCCGACGGCCTGGGCGGTGTCGAGGAGCTCGGCGCGGCCGACGGCCTCCTCGAGGGTGCGGAAGCCCAGTTCGGCGAGGAGCTCGCGGACCTCCTCGGCGATGAACTCGAAGAAGTTGACGACGAATTCGGCCTTGCCGGAGAACCTCTCGCGCAGCACCGGGTTCTGGGTGGCGATGCCGACGGGGCAGGTGTCGAGGTGGCAGACGCGCATCATGACGCAGCCGGAGACGACCAGGGGTGCGGTGGCGAAGCCGAATTCCTCGGCGCCGAGCAGCGCGGCGATGATCACGTCGCGGCCGGTCTTGAGCTGGCCGTCGGTCTGCACGACGATGCGGTCGCGCAGGCCGTTGAGCAGCAGGGTCTGCTGGGTCTCGGCGAGGCCGAGCTCCCAGGGGCCGCCCGCGTGCTTGAGGCTGGTCAGCGGGGAGGCGCCGGTGCCGCCGTCGTGGCCGGAGATCAGGACGACGTCGGCGTGGGCCTTGGAGACTCCGGCGGCGACGGTGCCGACGCCGACCTCGCTCACCAGCTTGACGTGGATGCGCGCCCGGGGGTTGGCGTTCTTCAGGTCGTGGATGAGCTGGGCGAGGTCCTCGATGGAGTAGATGTCGTGGTGCGGGGGCGGGGAGATCAGGCCGACGCCGGGGGTGGAGTGCCGGGTCTTCGCGACCCAGGGGTAGACCTTGTGGCCGGGCAGCTGGCCGCCCTCGCCGGGCTTGGCGCCCTGCGCCATCTTGATCTGGATGTCGTCGGAGTTGACCAGGTATTCGCTGGTCACGCCGAAGCGGCCGGAGGCGACCTGCTTGATGCTGGAGCGGCGGGCCGGGTCGTGGAGCCGCTCGGGGTCCTCGCCGCCCTCGCCGGTGTTGGACTTGGCGCCGAGCTGGTTCATGGCGATGGCGAGGGTCTCGTGGGCCTCGCGCGAGATGGAGCCGTAGGACATGGCGCCGGTGGAGAAGCGCTTGACGATCTCGCTGACGGGCTCGACCTCGTCGAGCGGCACGGGGGTGCGGCCGTTCTTGAGGGAGAACAGTCCGCGCAGCGTCATCAGCCGCTCGGCCTGCTCGTTCACCCGCCGGGTGTACTGCTTGAAGATGTCGTAGCGGCGGGCGCGGGTGGAGTGCTGGAGCCGGAAGACGGTGTCGGGGTCGAAGAGGTGGGGCTCGCCCTCGCGGCGCCACTGGTACTCGCCGCCGATGTCCAGGCGGCGGTGGGTGGCGGCGATGCCGGTGGCGGGGTAGGCCTTGGCGTGCCGGGCCGCGACCTCGCGGGCGACGACGTCCAGGCCGGCGCCGCCGATCTTGGTGGCGGTGCCCTGGAAGTAGGTGTCGACGAACTCCTCGTCCAGGCCGATGGCTTCGAAGACCTGGGCGCCGCGGTAGGAGGCGACGGTGGAGATGCCCATCTTGGACATCACCTTCAGCACGCCCTTGCCGAGGGCCTTGATGAGGTTGCGGATGGCGTCCTGGGCCTCCAGGCCGGGCAGGAAGGTGCCCGCGCGGACGAGGTCCTCGACGGACTCCATGGCCAGGTACGGGTTGACGGCCGCGGCACCGTAGCCGATGAGCAGGGCGACGTGGTGGACCTCGCGGACGTCGCCGGCCTCGACGATCAGGCCGACCTGGGTGCGCTGCTTGGTGCGGATGAGGTGGTGGTGGACGGCGGAGGTGAGCAGCAGGGAGGGGATCGGGGCGTGCTCGGCGTCCGAGTGGCGGTCGGAGAGGACGATGAGGCGGGCGCCGCCCGCGATGGCGGCGTCGGCCTCGGCGCGGATCTCCGCGAGCCGGGCGGCGAGCGCCTCGCCCCCGCCGCCGACGCGGTAGAGGCCGGAGAGCGTGGCGGCCTTGAGGCCGGGCAGGTCGCCGTCGGCGTTGATGTGTATGAGCTTGGCGAGCTCGTCGTTGTCGATGACGGGGAACGGCAGGGTGACGCTGCGGCAGGAGGCCGCGGTGGGCTCCAGGAGGTTGCCCTGCGGGCCGAGGGAGGAGATCAGCGAGGTGACGAGCTCCTCGCGGATGGCGTCCAGCGGGGGGTTGGTGACCTGCGCGAAGAGCTGGGTGAAGTAGTCGAAGAGCAGCCGGGGGCGCGTCGAGAGGGCCGCGATCGGGGAGTCGGTGCCCATGGAGCCGAGGGGCTCCGCGCCGGACCCCGCCATGGGGGCGAGGATGACGCGCAGTTCTTCCTCGGTGTAGCCGAAGGTCTGCTGGCGGCGGGTGACCGAGGCGTGGGTGTGCACGATGTGCTCGCGCTCGGGGAGGTCGGCCAGGTCGATCAGGCCGGCTTCCAGCCAGTCGGTGTAGGGCTGTTCGGCGGCGAGCTTCGCCTTGATCTCGTCGTCCTCGATGATGCGGTGCTCGGCGGTGTCGACGAGGAACATCCGGCCGGGCTGGAGGCGGCCCTTGCGGACGACCCTGGCGGGTTCGATGTCGAGGACGCCGACCTCGGAGGAGAGGACGACGAGGCCGTCGTCGGTGACCCAGTAGCGGCCGGGGCGCAGGCCGTTGCGGTCGAGGACGGCGCCGACGAGGGTGCCGTCGGTGAAGGTGACGCAGGCGGGGCCGTCCCAGGGCTCCATCAGGGTGGAGTGGTACTGGTAGAAGGCGCGCCGGGCGGGGTCCATGGAGGCGTGGTTCTCCCAGGCCTCGGGGATCATCATCAGCACGCTGTGCGGCAGTGACCGCCCGCCGAGGTGGAGCAGCTCCAGGACCTCGTCGAAGGAGGCGGAGTCGGAGGCGTCGGGCGTGCAGACGGGGAAGGTCCGCTCCGGGCCGCCGGTGCCGAACAGGTCGCCGGCCAGCTGGGATTCGCGGGCGCGCATCCAATTGCGGTTGCCCTGGACGGTGTTGATCTCACCGTTGTGGGCGACGAAGCGGTACGGGTGGGCGAGCGGCCAGCTGGGGAAGGTGTTGGTGGAGAAGCGGGAGTGGACCAGGGCGATGGCGGTGGCGAAGCGCCGGTCGGAGAGGTCGGGGAAGAACGGCTCCAGCTGGCCGGTGGTGAGCATGCCCTTGTAGACGATGGTCCGCGCGGACAGCGAGGGGAAGTAGACGCCGGCCTCGCGCTCGGCGCGCTTGCGCAGGACGAAGGCCTTGCGGTCCAGGGCGAGGCCGGTGCTGGCGCGGTCCGTGACGAACAGCTGGCGGAAGGCCGGCATCGTGGCGCGGGCGCCGTTGCCGAGCAGGTCGGGGGTGACGGGGACCTCGCGCCAGCCGAGGACGGCCAGGCCCTCCTCGGCGGCGATCGTCTCGACCTGCGAGACGGCCGCGTCCGCGGCGGGGGTCTCTGCGGGGAGGAAGGCGATGCCGACCGCGTAGGCCCCGGCCTCGGGGAGGTCGAAGGCGACGTTCTCCCGGAGGAAGGCGTCGGGGATCTGGAGCAGGATGCCGGCTCCGTCGCCCGAGTCGGGCTCGGAGCCGGTGGCGCCCCGGTGCTCGAGGTTCCGCAGGACGGTGAGCGCCTGCTGCACGAGCGCATGGCTCGCCTCGCCGGTGAGGGTCGCGACAAAGCCCACGCCACAGGCGTCGTGCTCATTACGCGGGTCGTACATCCCCTGCTGGGCGGGGTGGGATGCGGCAAACATGGGGCGCATCGGCTCTCCCGTCGTCGTCATGGCAGTCATGGCATGTGCATGTGCCGAGGGACGACGTTGGCCCTCTGCGAAAGAAATTTGGTGCAGGTTACATGATGGCCCGCTTCTCGGAAAGCGGATGCTTGGGTCCAGCATGTGGACTCTGCTGACGAGGTGGCGAGCCCCGGAAGCCGTGGGATCACCCGGCCCGGCTGCGCCGGACACAGCGCCGCGAGGGCGGCGTTGCCCGCTGCGCTTCCGGATTGTGCCCGATCGTCAAGGGCTTGAAACCGCAAGGTAACGCGCACGTTATGCGGCAGCCCGCATAAGCATCACCCCAATGCGGTGCCGAACGCAATACCGAGGAGGTAAGTCACACCCGCCGCGGCACCGCCGAGCAGCAGCTGGCGCAGTCCGCTGTACCACCAGCTGCGCGCCGTCACCCGGGCCACGACGGCGCCGCAGGCGAAGAGGCCGGCCAGGGCCAGGAGCACGGCGGGCCACAGCTCGGTGGCGCCGAGGAGGTACGGCAGGACGGGCAGCAGCGCGCCCAGGGCGAAGGAGCCGAAGGAGGAGACCGCGGCGACCATGGGCGACGGCAGGTCCGACGGGTCGATGCCGAGCTCCTCGCGCGCGTGGATCTCCAGCGCCTGCTCGGGGTCGCTCGACAGCTGCCGGGCGACCTCGCGCGCCAGCTCCGGCTCGACGCCGCGCGAGACGTACAGCGCGGCAAGCTCCTCCTGCTCGTCGGCGGGGTGCTTGCGCAGCTCGCGGCGCTCGATGTCCAGCTCGGCGAGCACGAGTTCGCGCTGCGAGGCGACCGAGGTGTACTCACCGGCGGCCATCGAGAACGCGCCCGCCGCGAGCCCGGCCAGGCCGGTGATGACGACGGTCTGCGAGGAGGCGGAACCGCCCGCGACGCCCGTCATCAGGGCGACGTTCGAGACGAGTCCGTCCATGGCACCGAAGACCGCGGGGCGCAGCCAACCGCCGTTCACATCGCGGTGCGTGTGGTTGTCGCGGTGGGCCACGTGGGGTGCCTCAACCGCATCGAGGACAGACATTGCTCCGGGTGCTCCCTTCCCCTTGGGGCGGGCACCGTTCGCTCGCCCCCTGCGTCGAAGGTACGCACGAACGCATGGCCCGCGCTAGCAAGGAAGGCCGAACTTACCTCTGTGACCTGCGGTTTTGTGGTGCGGGCTCGGAAATTGGGAGGAGAGCCGGGGCTGCGGGGTGCCCGACTGAGCCCTGCCTCAGGGGTTTTGTTCCCCAGCCCCGCCCCTTCCCGAAACCGGGGGAAACCCCCGGACCCCCGAAGCGGCTGCGCCGCTTGTCCTCAAACGCCGGACGGGCTGGAAAATCCAGCCCGTGGGGGCACCTCCCAGCGGTAGCTGGGGGAGTTTGAGGACAAGCGGCGCAGCCGCGTCAGGCCTTCTTCGCCGGTTCCTCCGAAGGAGCCACCTCTTCGACCGCGGCCGGCTCCACGACCTGCTCCCGCCCGGGGCACCGCTTCGCGGAGATGACCATGTAGGCGACGGCACCGAGGAAGACCACGATCGACGTCCAGTCGTTGAGCCGCAGGCCGAGGATGTGGTGCGCGTCGTCGACGCGGAGGTATTCGAACCAGAAGCGCCCCACCGTGTAGGCCGCGACATAGAGCGCGAACGCCCGCCCGTGTCCCAGCGTGAAGCGGCGGTCGGCCCAGATCACCAGGCCCGCGATGAGCAGGCACCAGAGGGACTCGTAGAGGAACGTCGGGTGGTACGTCCCGGCGAGCCGCCCGATCGCGGGGTCCGCGTCGATCTTGAGGGCCCAGGGGAGGTCCGTCGGCTTGCCGTAGAGCTCCTGGTTGAACCAGTTGCCCCAGCGCCCGATCGCCTGGGCCACGGCGAGGCCGGGCGCCAGCGCGTCCGCCCAGGCCGGGAGGGGGATGCCACGGCGCCGGCAGCCGATCCAGGCGCCGACCGCGCCGAGCGCGACCGCGCCCCAGATGCCGAGCCCGCCCTCCCAGATCTTGAAGGCGTTGACCCAGTCGCGCCCGGCACCGAAATACAGCTCGTAGTCGGTGATGACGTGGTAGAGCCGGCCGCCGACAAGCCCGAACGGCACCGCCCACACGGCGATGTCGGCGACCGTCCCGGCCCGTCCGCCCCGTGCGATCCAGCGCCGGTTGCCGAGCCAGACGGCGACGAAGACGCCGATGATGATGCAGAAGGCATAGCCGCGCAACGGGATTGGTCCGAGATGGATCACTCCGGTCGACGGGCTGGGAATGTAAGCGATGTCCATGGCACCACTGACGCTACCCTGCCGGGCCACGCGGACGGCAACCCACCCGGCACAACAGCTGCGTAACGCCCCTAGCCCTTCGCGGCCGCGACCAGCTGCCGCAGCTTCTCGGGGGTCAGCGGATTGGCCTGGTCGCCGTAGACGCTCTTGCCGTCGAGGAGGATCGTCGGCGTCGCGTGGTAGGCGGACTTGCTGAAGGTCTCCTGGGACTTCTTGACCCAGCTGTCGTGGGTGCCGTCGTCGACACACTTGCGGAAGTCGGGGGTGTCCAGCCCCTGGACCTGTCCGGCCAGCTCGATCAGGCGCGGCTTCTTGCCGTACTGGTCGTCGGTCTCCTCCGGCTGGTTCTTGTAGAGCACGTCGTGGTACGCGGCGAACTTCCCGGCGTCCTGGGCGCAGGCCGCCGCGTTGGCCGCGTTGAGGGAGCCCTTGCCGCCGAGGTTGTTGTCGATCAGGGTGACCAGGTGGTACTCGGCCTTGAGCTCGCCCTTGTCCTCCAGGTCGTGGACCGTGTCGCGGAAGGCGTTCTCGAACTGGCCGCAGCCGGGGCAGCGGAAGTCCTCGTAGACGGTCAGGGTGGCCTTCGCCGTGGACTTGCCGACCGGGATCATCACGGTGTCCTTGCCGGTGGCGCCCTGGGGGGCGACCAGCGGACCGGCCTTCTCCTGCTTCTTGCCCTTGCCGGAATTGGCCACCAGTGCCCCGATCCCGGCCCCTGCGCCGAGGACGGCCACCACGATCACGCCCGCGATGAGGGTCCGCTTCCGTTTGACGCGGGACTCCTCCCTCTGGCGCTGTTCCTGCAGCCGCTCGCGGGCGCTGCGCTTCCCATCAGAGTTCTTCTGGCTCACGTCCCCGTAAACGAACCGGGGGCGCGGCCTGCGCGCCCCCGGTCGCCGGTTCCACCAAAAGAGTTAGCCGCGCTTGCGTACGCCCGCGGCCAGTTCACCCGCGAGGGTGCGGACGGCGGCGAGGCCGGACTCCAGGTCGGGGGCGTCCAGCAGTCGCTTGACGAAGGCGGAGCCGACGATGACGCCGTCGGCGAACTGCGCCACCTCCTGCGCCTGCCGGGCGTTGGAGACGCCGAGGCCGACGCAGACCGGCAGTTCGGTCACCGCCCGGGTGCGGCGCACCAGCTCCTGTGCCTCCTGCCCGACGGACTCGCGGGTGCCGGTGACGCCCATCAGGGACGCCGCGTAGACGAAGCCGCTGCCCGCCGCCGTGATCTTGGCGAGCCGCTCGTCCCGGCTGCTCGGCGCGACCACGAAGACCGTGGCCAGGCCGTGCTGCTCGGCGGCCTTCCGCCAGACCTCGGACTCCTCGACCGGGAGGTCGGGCAGGATGCAGCCCGCTCCCCCGGCGGCGGCGAGGTCGGCGGCGAACCGCTCGACCCCGTAGGCGTCGACGGGGTTCCAGTAGGTCATGCACAGCACCGGCGCGCCCGTCGCGGCGTGCGCCTCGCGGACCGTACGGATCACGTCGACGATCCTGATGCCGCCGCGCAGGGCGATGTCGTCGGCGGTCTGGATGACCGGGCCGTCCAGGACCGGGTCGCTGTGCGGCAGCCCGACCTCGACGATGTCGCAGCCGCCTTCGAGCATCGCGGTGACCGCCCGTACGCCGTCGTCGACGGTGGGGAAGCCGGCCGGGAGATAGCCGACGAGGGCGGCCCGGTTCTCCGCCTCGGCCGCCGCCAGGACGGAGCCCAGCAATTCGATGTTGCCCGCCATCAGTTGGCCCCCTCGCCCTTGCCGCCGTCGTACAGCCCGAAGTAGCGGGCCGCCGTGTCCATGTCCTTGTCGCCGCGCCCGGAGAGGTTGACCAGGAGCAGGCCGTCGGGGCCCAGCTCCTTGCCGACCTGCAGCGCGCCCGCGAGCGCGTGCGCGCTCTCGATCGCCGGGATGATGCCCTCGGTGCGCGAGAGCAGCCGCAGCGCCTGCATGGCCTCGTCGTCGGTGACGGCACGGTACTCGGCGCGGCCGGTGTCCTTCAGATAGGAGTGCTCCGGGCCGATGCCGGGGTAGTCGAGTCCGGCGGAGATGGAGTACGGCTCGGTGATCTGGCCGTCCTCGTCCTGGAGGACGTAGCTGCGTGAGCCGTGCAGGATGCCGGGGGTGCCCGCGGTGAGGGTGGCCGCGTGCTCGCCGCTGGCGAGGCCGTGGCCGCCGGGCTCGCAGCCGATCAGGCGGACGCCGGTGTCGGGCAGGAAGGCGTGGAAGAGGCCGATGGCGTTGGAGCCGCCGCCGACACAGGCCACGGCGGCGTCCGGCAGCCGGCCGGCCCGCTCCAGGATCTGCCGGCGGGCCTCGACGCCGATCACCCGGTGGAAGTCGCGGACCAGCGCGGGGAAGGGGTGCGGCCCGGCGACCGTGCCGAAGAGGTAGTGGGTGCGGTCGACATTGGCGACCCAGTCGCGGAACGCCTCGTTGATGGCGTCCTTGAGGGTGCGGCTGCCGGACTTCACGGCGACGACCTCGGCGCCGAGCATCCGCATCCGGGCGACGTTGAGCGCCTGGCGCTCGGTGTCGACCTCGCCCATGTAGATGGTGCACTCCAGGCCGAAGAGCGCGCAGGCGGTGGCGGTGGCGACGCCGTGCTGGCCGGCGCCGGTCTCGGCGATGACACGGGTCTTGCCCATGCGCTTGGTGAGCAGCGCCTGGCCCAGCACGTTGTTGATCTTGTGCGAGCCGGTGTGGTTGAGGTCCTCGCGCTTGAGGAACACCCGGGCGCCGCCCGCGTGTTCGGCGAAGCGCGGCACCTCGGTGAGGGCGCTGGGGCGGCCGGTGTAGTTGACCATCAGGTCGTTGAGCTCGGCCGCGAAGGCGGGGTCGGCCTTGGCCTTCTCGTATTCGGCGGCGACCTCGTCCACGGCGGCGACGAGGGCCTCGGGGATGAACTTGCCGCCGAACGCGCCGAAGTAGCCTTCGGCGCTCGGAATCTGACCCTCCGGGTCCGGGATGAAGAATTCGCTGGGCATGCCGGTCTCCTCAGGAGATGAGTGAGTTGACGTGATCGCTGAGCTGACGCTCAGCCACGCCATCGGCGCCCGTTGACCTGACCGGGCTCGCAGCCGATGTGGTACCTCACCCTGCGGCCCCGGACACGGCGGGCCGGTGCGCGGCAGCCCCGGGGACGGCATCCCCGGGCCAGGCGCGCGTAAGGATCCTGGGCGGAGCGCCCGGCCGCGGGCATGCCGACGACGGCCGGGCGGCGGCCCGGCCCCGTGCGGCGGGTGCGGCGGCCGGTCATGCGGGGCGTCAGCCCCGCCCGTGCCGCAGCGCGGGGTGCGCGCCCGCGGCGACCAGGTCGGCCACCGCGCCCTTGGGGTCGCGGCCCGTCACCAGGGACTCCCCGACGAGCACCGCGTCGGCGCCGTCGTTGGCGTAGGCGATGAGGTCGTGCGGGCCGCGGACGCCGGACTCGGCGATCTTGATGATGTGGTCCGGGATCTCGGGCGCGACGCGGGCGAAGTTGCCGCGGTCCACCTCGAGGGTCTTGAGGTTGCGGGCGTTGACGCCGATGATCCGGGCGCCCGCGTCGACCGCGCGCTGGACCTCCTCCTCGTCGTGGACCTCCACGAGCGGGGTGAGGCCGATGGACTCGGCGCGCTCGATGAGGGAGACCAGGGCCTCCTGCTCCAGGGCCGCGACGATCAGCAGGGCCAGGTCGGCGCCGTAGGCGCGGGCCTCCCACAGCTGGTAGGCGGTGACGATGAAGTCCTTGCGCAGCACCGGGATGTCGACCTTGGCCCGGACGGCCTCCAGGTCGGCGAGCGAACCGCCGAAGCGGCGCTGCTCGGTGAGCACGCTGATGACGGCCGCGCCGCCCGCCTCGTAGTCCGCGGCGAGCCCCGCGGGGTCGGCGATCGCGGCGAGGGCGCCCTTGGAGGGGCTGGAGCGCTTGACCTCGCAGATCACGCTGACGTTCTCGCCGCGCAGGGCGGCCACGCCGTCCTTGGCCTGCGGGGCCTTGGCAGCCCGCTGCTTGAGCTCGTCGAGGGTGACGCGCGCCTGCCGCTCCGCGAGGTCGGCACGGACTCCGTCGATGATCTCGTCGAGCACACTCACGCGAGCGGCCCCCTTCCGGACTCGGATGGTCTGGGCTGGTGCGGCAAAATCTCCTCACCAGGCATTGTGATGGTACTTGCCACAGACCGAAGGATTCGCATCCGGTTGACGCCGGTCCTGTCACATGGCGCCTTCCGCGGGTTTCTCCCCCGCTACGGCTGCGGCGCCAGCCAGGAGACGCACGGCAGGTTCCGCAGGACCGTGAACGCCAGCACCACCGCCCCGAGCGCCCACCAGTGGACCGCGCGCAGCGGCAGCCGCAGGCCGTCCTTCCCGCGCAGCGCCGCGGCCACCCACGCGATCCACAGCGCGAGGAAGCCCGCGTAGCCGGCGACGGCCAACGCGTTCGCCCGCAGCGCCGTCGCGAGGTCGCCGTGGGCGAGGGCGTGGACTCCGCGCAGCCCGCCGCAGCCGGGGCAGTACAGGCCGGTCCAGCGCAGCAGCGGGCAGGCGGGGTAGTGGCCGGGCCGGTTGGGGTCGACGGCGCCGATCCAGATGACGGCGGCGGCGAGCCCGGCGGCGACGCAGGCGGGGGCGGTGAGGCGGCGCACCGGGCCCGGGGCGGGCGCGGCGGTGCGCGGAAGCGCGGGCGCGTGGTCGTCCACGCGGCCCGTCGTACGGCCATACGGCAGGCCGTCGGCACGGTCCGTCACATGTCGCAGTCTGCGCCGGACAGCACGAAGGCGCAGCACGGGGCCGACGTACGTTCGTCCGTACGGGCCCGGGCCGCGCCTTGGCGGGAGATCGGGGCGGATCAGCCCTGGGTCTGGGGCTGGACCTTCGCGCGTCCCTTGGGCTCCATGCCGTAGCCCATCAGGCGCATGATGCCGCCGACGACGCCGCCGAGCAGGACGATGCCGATGCCGGCCCAGAACCCGACCGGGTTGGCGATCACCATGAACGCACCGCCGACGCAGAAGCCGATGAAGGAAATGATGACACCGGTCCAGGCGGCCGGGGTGTGTCCGTGGCTGCTACCCGCCATGACTATGACTCCTCGTTGCTGTGGCGCGCCCGCGGGCGCGGAGAACGCTCTTGGTCATTGTCCCCGACGCCCGGGGGTGCCTTGAGTTGGGGGTGGGGCGTGTTCCCGGCCGTCTTTCACGGCCGCTTCCCCGGGCTGTCGCCGGGGGGAGTCGGGTGCGCTCCGTCGGACTCGCCGGTGGGGTCCTCGCCGCGGTCGAGGGCCTTCCAGAGCTCTTCGGGGCGTTCGGGGTCGGGGGCGGTGCGGGCGCGGCGCGGGCGGGGGGTGCCGTCGCGCTCGTAGCGACCGGACATCGTGGGCCAGTGCTGCCCGTGGCGCAGGGCGAGCAGCCCGGCGAGGAGGAGCAGCACCCCGCCGGTGAGGGCGACCCACGGCCAGGGGGTGTGGCTGACGTGGTCGACGGCGGCGCTGGTGAGGCCCTGGGCCTTGGCGGCCTTCTCCTCCAGCGCGCCGGTGTCGAAGGCGCCGGTGGCGGCGCCGGCGACGATCCCGGCGCCGCAGAGGGCGAGGACCGCGGCGACGACGGTGCGCCACACCCCGCGGACGGCGAAGACGGCGACGAGCGTGGCGAGGCCGACGACGGCCAGGGCGCCGGGCAGGCCGTTGATGTCCTGGCCGGTGACCTGCTTGGAGACGGCGCTCTGGGCGATGTCGGCGGCGGCCGTGCCCTCGGCCCAGGTGCGTCCCCCGGCGAGGAGGACGAGTGCGGCTCCGGCCGCGCCGAACAGCAGGGCTGCGCCGACGCTGTGCCGCCGGGCGCCACCGGCGCGGGGGGCGGGCTCGGCCTGGGGACGGGGGTGGGGTACGGCTGCGCTCACGGTTACCACTATCTCTTGTGCCGCCCGCCGGGGCGCCCGGGGGTCCCCTCAGGGGCTTCCCGGGCGCCGGGGCGACGGGTCAGGCGCGGGGTGCGAGCCGGTTGGCGGAGTGGACCGCGCGCAGGACGGCGGCGGCCTTGTTGCGGCACTCGGCGTCCTCGGCGGCCGGGTCGGAGTCGGCGACGACACCGGCGCCCGCCTGGACGTACGCGGTGCCGTCGCGCAGCACCGCGGTGCGGATGGCGATGGCGGTGTCGGAGTCGCCGGCGAAGTCGAGGTAGCCGACGCAGCCGCCGTACAGGCCGCGGCGGGCGGGCTCCAGCTCCTCGATGATCTGCATGGCGCGGGGCTTGGGCGCGCCGGAGAGGGTGCCCGCGGGGAAGCAGGCGGTGAGCACGTCGAAGGCGGTGCGGCCGGGGGCGAGGCGGCCGGTGACGGTGGAGACGATGTGCATGACGTGGCTGTAGCGCTCGACGGACATGAAGTCGACGACCTCCACGCTGCCGGGTTCGCAGACCCGGCCGAGGTCGTTGCGGCCGAGGTCGACGAGCATGAGGTGCTCGGCGCGCTCCTTGGGGTCGGCCATCAGCTCCTCGGCGAGGGCCGCGTCGGCCTGCGGGGTGGCGCCGCGCGGGCGGGTGCCGGCGATCGGGTGCACCATGGCGTGCCCGTCCTCGACCTTGACCAGTGCCTCGGGGCTGGAGCCGACGATGTCGAACCCCTCGAAGCGCAGGAGGTACATGTACGGGCTGGGGTTGGTGGCCCGCAGGACGCGGTAGACGTCGAGCGCGGAGGCGGTGCAGGGGGTCTCGAAGCGCTGGGAGGGCACGACCTGGAAGGCCTCGCCCGCGCGGATGCGCTCCTTGATGTCGTCGACGGCCGCCATGTAGTCCGGGCCGCCCCAGCGGGCGGTGTACTCGGGGAGTTCGGAGGGCGGCAGGGCGGTGGGGTCGGTGGGGACCGGCCTGCGGAGGTCGGCGGCCATGGCGTCGAGGCGGGCGACGGCATCGGCGTAGGCCTCGTCGATGCCCGTGTCGAGGTCGTTGTGGTTGATCGCGTTGGCGATCAGCAGGACCGTGCCGTTCCAGTGGTCGAGGACGGCGAGGTCCGAGGTGAGCAGCATGGTCAGTTCGGGCAGGCCCAGGGTGTCCTCGCCGTGCTCGCCGATCTTCTCCAGGCGGCGGACGATGTCGTAGCCGAGGTAGCCCACCATGCCGCCGGTGAAGGGCGGCAGTCCGGTGCCCTCTATGAGGTCGTGGGGGGTGTGGAGGGCCGCGACGGTGGCGCGCAGGGCCTCCAGCGGGTCGCCGTCGGTGGGGACGCCCACGGGCGGGGTGCCGAGCCAGTGGGTCTGCCCGTCGCGCACGGTGAGGGTGGCGGCGCTGCGGACGCCGACGAAGGAGTAGCGGGACCAGGTGCGGCCGTTCTCGGCGGACTCCAGCAGGAAGGTGCCGGGGCGTTCCGCCGCGAGCTTGCGGTAGAGGCCGACGGGGGTGTCCCCGTCGGCGAGGAATCGCCTCGTGACCGGGATGACCCGGCGGTCCTTCGCGAGCGTACGGAAGGTATCGGCGTCGGGCGTGATGTCACCCGTGGTCGTGGCAGCCATGGCAGCGGAGCCTACTGGCCCAGCGGCAGGACATCGGCATCGAAGCAGGTGCGGTCGCCGGTGTGGCAGGCCGCGCCGACCTGGTCGACCTTGACGAGGAGGGTGTCGCCGTCGCAGTCGAGGGCCACGGACTTCACGTGCTGGAAGTGGCCGGAAGTGTCGCCCTTGACCCAGTACTCCTGGCGGCTGCGGCTCCAGTAGGTGCAGCGGCCGGTGGTGAGGGTGCGGTGGAGGGCCTCGTCGTCCATCCAGCCGAGCATGAGCACCTCGCCGGTGTCGTACTGCTGGGCGATGGCGGGAACCAGCCCGTCGGCGCTGCGCTTGAGGCGGGCGGCGAGGGCGGGGTCGAGGGCGGTGGTCCCGGGGGCGGGGCGAGTGGTGCCGGTCATGGTGTCCATTCTGCCGCCACGGGCGGCCGGCCGGGTGGTGCCCGCCCGGTGGCGGGGGCCGGGTTCCCGGTCCCGGTCTTGATCAGGAGCCCGGCGGACGGGTTGTCAGTGGCGTACGGCATGCTTCGACCATGACCTCTCCGCCGCCGCCGAACTCCCCGGAACTGCCCCGCGACAGCGGCGGGTTCGGCCCGCCCCAGGGTTTCGGGCCGCCGTCGGCCCAGCCGCCCGCGCAGCCTCCCCTGCAGCCGCCCGCGCAGCCCTACGGTCAGCCTTACGGCCCGCCGCAGGGCGGGCCGGCCGGCGGGCCGGGGTATGGGCAGCCGCAGGGTTTCGGCCAGTACGGGCAGCAGCAGTACGGGCAGCAGTTCGCGCCGCCGATGCCGCCGCCCCCGCCGCCGTCGGGCGGCAACGGCGCGAAGGTCGCCGCGATCGTGGTCGCCGTCGTGCTGGTGGCGGGGCTGGTCGTCGGTGGCATCATCCTCACGGCCAAGGGCGGCGGCGGTGACACCGAGGCGAAGGGGAAGAGCTCGCCGAGCCCGTCGGTGACGTCGTCCGCGCCGTCCGCGGATGCCACCGGGCCCGGTTCCGGCCTGTCGAACCCCAAGCCCTCCGCGCCCTCCGCGTCCTCCGCGTCCTCCGACACGGGCCTGCCCTCGGATCGGCAGGTGCCGTATGTGGTGCTCAAGCCGGGCGAGTGCTTCGACCACCCGAGCCTGCACACCGGCATCTCCTCGGTGATCAAGCGGTCGTGCAACGGCACGCACGACGGCGAGGTGATATCCAACGCGACGCTGACGGGCTCGTTCGACACCGAGCAGGCGATCCAGGACAAGGCGAAGGACCTGTGCGAGTCCACCGCGCAGAAGCGGGTGGGTTCCATATCCGACGGCCGTACGTACTACTCGTATGTGCTGTATCCGGCCAAGCGGACATACGACCGTGGCCAGAATCAGATCACGTGCACGATCACGCGCAGCATCACGCCGACCGGCGCGAAGCTGACGGAGCCGCTGCCGGAGTAGCGTCGGGCGGGGTCCGCCGGTCGCGGCGCCGTGGCACGGGCCGGGCCCCGGCCGTAGGGTGGCCGCATGTCGACCCACGCACAGCGCGAACGCCTGCTCCTGGCCGATCTGTTGGAGACCGCGGGCCCCGGCGCCCCCACGCTCTGCGCCGGCTGGCGGACCCGTGACCTCGCCGCCCATGTCGTCGTGCGGGAGCGCCGCTCCGACGCGGCGGCAGGTCTGGTGATCAAGGCGCTGGCCCCGCGGCTCGAGCGGGTGCAGGCCGAGTTCGCCGCCAAGCCGTACGAGGAGTTGCTCCAGCTCATCCGCACCGGGCCGCCGCGCCTGTCGCCGTACGCCCTCAAGCAGGTCGACGAGGCCGCCAACACCGTCGAGTTCTTCGTGCACACGGAGGATGTCCGGCGCGCCCAGCCGGACTGGGCGCCGCGCGAGCTGGACCCGGTGTTCGCGGACGCGTTGTGGGCCCGGCTGGAGCGGGTGGCGCGGATGCTCGGCCGGAAGTCGCCGGTGGGCCTGGTCCTGCGCCGCCCCGACGGCCGCACGGCGGTGGCCCACCGGGGCGCGCCCGTGGTGACGGTGACGGGCGAGCCCGGGGAGTTGACCCTGTTCGCGTTCGGCCGCCAGGCGGCGGCGCGGGTGGAGCTGACGGGCGACGAGAACGCGGTGGCCAAGCTCCAGGAAGCGGCGCTGGGCCTCTAGCCCCCGGCCCCGGGTGCCCAGCCCCCGCGCAGTTCCTCACGCACCGTGAGGGGCGCGGGGAACTGCGCGACCAGCCACACACGCCCCGCGGCCGCGCACCGCGCTCGCGCACCACCCCGGTGGGCGTGACCGGGCCACCGGACCGCACCCACGACCGGGGCCGGGGCAGCGCCCCGGGTGCCCCTCAGCGGATCGGGTGCCCCGCTTCGCTGAGGCTGCGCTTGACGTCGGCGATCTTCAGGTCGCCGAAGTGGAAGACGGACGCGGCCAGCACCGCGTCCGCGCCCGCCTCGACGGCCGGGGCGAAGTGCTCCAGCCGCCCCGCGCCCCCGCTCGCGATCACCGGCACGGTCACGTGCTTGCGCACGGCCGCGATCATCTCCGTGTCGTAGCCGTCCTTCGTGCCGTCGGCGTCCATGGAGTTCAGCAGGATCTCGCCCGCGCCCAGCTCCGCCGCGCGGTGGGCCCACTCGACGGCGTCGATGCCGGTGCCGCGGCGGCCGCCGTGCGTGGTGACCTCGAAGGAGCCGGCAGCGGTGCGCCGGGCGTCCACGGAGAGCACCAGCACCTGGCGGCCGAAGCGCTCGGCGATCTCCTGGATCAGCTCGGGCCGGGCGATGGCCGCGGTGTTGACACCGACCTTGTCGGCTCCGGCGCGCAGCAGCTTGTCCACGTCGCCCGCGGTGCGGACGCCGCCGCCCACGGTCAGCGGGATGAAGACCTGCTCCGCGGTGCGGCGCACCACGTCGTAGGTCGTCTCCCGGTCGCCGGAGGAGGCGGTGATGTCGAGGAAGGTGAGTTCGTCCGCGCCTTCCTCGCCGTAGATCCTGGCCATTTCGACGGGGTCGCCGGCGTCGCGCAGGTTCTGGAAGTTGACGCCCTTGACGACCCGGCCGTTGTCCACGTCCAGGCAGGGGATGACTCGGACCGCCAGGGTCATGTGCTCGTTGCTCCTCGGTACGCTTCTACTTCTACTTCGACCAGCACGCGCGAGTCGACGAAACCGGAGACGACCACCAGGGTCGCCACGGGCCGCACCGCCTCGAAGAACTCCTTGTGGGCGCGGCCGACCGCGTCGACGTCCCGCGCGTGGGTCAGGTACATGCGGGTGCGGATGACGGCCTCGGGGCCGAGGCCGAAGTCCGCCAGGGCGGCGACGGCGTTCCCGAAGGCCGCTTTGGCCTGTTCGTAGGGGTCGCCCTCGCCGTGCAGCACGGAGCCGTTGAACGGCAGGGTTCCGGCCACCAGCACCCGGTCCCCCGCCGCGACAGCGCGCGCACAGCCGAACGTCTCTTCCCAGGGACTGTCGTCGCTCCGCACCCGCTGCACGGCTTCGCTCATACGGACACAGCCTCCAGGGCCTCTTCCAAGGTGAACGCCTTGGCGTAGAGGGCCTTCCCCACGATGGCGCCTTCGACGCCCTCCGGTACCAGGTTGGCGATCGCCCGCAGATCGTCAAGGGAGGAGACGCCGCCGGAGGCGACTACCGGCCGGTCGGTCGCGGCGCAGACGTTCTTCAGGAGCTCCAGGTTGGGGCCCTGGAGCGTGCCGTCCTTGGCGATGTCGGTGACGACGTAGCGGGCGCAGCCCTCGGCGTCCAGGCGGGCGAGGGTCTCGTAGAGGTCGCCGCCGTCGCGGGTCCAGCCGCGGCCGCGCAGGGTGGTGCCCTGGACGTCCAGGCCGACGGCGATGCGGTCGCCGTGCTCGGCGATGACCTTGGCGACCCACTCGGGGGTCTCCAGGGCGGCGGTGCCGAGGTTGACGCGGGTGCAGCCGGTGGCGAGGGCCGCGGCGAGCGAGGCGTCGTCGCGGATGCCGCCGGACAGCTCGACCTTGATGTCCATGGAGCTGACGACCTCGGCGACCTGGGAGCGGTTGTCGCCGGTGCCGAAGGCGGCGTCGAGGTCGACGAGGTGCAGCCACTCGGCGCCGGAGCGCTGCCAGGCGAGGGCGGCGGAGAGCGGGTCGCCGTAGGAGGTCTCGGAGCCGGAGGCGCCGTGGACGAGGCGGACGGCCTGGCCGTAGCGGACGTCGACGGCGGGGAGGAGTTCGAGCTTCGGCATCACGGGGCTCACAGGGTCTCGATCCAGTTGGTCAGCAGCTGGGCGCCGGCGTCGCCGGACTTCTCGGGGTGGAACTGGGTGGCGCACAGCGGGCCGTTCTCCACGGCGGCGACGAACGGCTCGCCGTGGGTGGCCCAGGTGACCTGGGGCGGCCGGATGTGGTCCGCGGTGATCTCGAAGCCCCACTCGCGCACCGCGTAGGAGTGCACGAAGTAGTAGCGGGCGTCGGCGTCGAGGCCGGCGAAGAGCCGGGAGCCCTCGGCGGGGGTGACGGTGTTCCAGCCCATGTGCGGGACGACGGGCGCCTTGAGCGGCTCGACCGTGCCGGGCCACTCGTCGAGGCCCTCGCTCTCGACGCCGTGCTCGATGCCGCGCTCGAAGAGGATCTGCATGCCGACGCAGATGCCCATGACGGGGCGGCCGCCGGAAAGCCTGCGGCCGACGACCCAGTCGCCGCGGGCGGCGCGCAGGCCCTTCATGCAGGCTTCGAAGGCGCCGACGCCGGGGACGAGCAGCCCGTCGGCGTTCATGGCCGTCTCGTAGTCGCCGGTGATCTCGACGTCCGCGCCGACGTGGGCGAGGGCGCGCTCGGCGGACCGGACGTTGCCGAAGCCGTAGTCGAAGACGACGACCTTCTTGCGGTCGCTCATGCCCAGACCTCCAGGCGCATCACTCCGGCGACGAGGCACATCGCGCAGCCGATGCCGAGCAGCACGATCACGCCCTTGGGCAGGCCCTGCTTGGCGAAGGAGATCATGCCGCCGAGGAGGAACAGGCCGACGACGATCAGGATGGTGGACAGGCTGTTCACAGCGCACCCTTCGTGGAGGGAAGGATCCCGGCGGCGCGCGGGTCGCGCTCGCTGGCGTAGCGCAGCGCGCGGGCGAGGGCCTTGAACTGGCACTCGACGATGTGGTGGGCGTTGCGCCCGTACGGGACGTGGACGTGCAGGGCGATCTGGGCCTGCGCGACGAAGGACTCCAGGATGTGCCGGGTCATCGTCGTGTCGTACGAGCCGATCATGGGCGCCATGTTCTCGGGCTCGATGTGCACGAGGTAGGGGCGGCCGGAGAGGTCCACGGTGACCTGGGCGAGGGACTCGTCCAGGGGGACCGTGCAGTTGCCGAAGCGGTAGATGCCGACCTTGTCGCCGAGGGCCTGCTTGAAGGCGGCGCCGAGCGCGAGCGCGGTGTCCTCGATGGTGTGGTGGCTGTCGATGTGCAGGTCGCCGTCGGTCTTGACGGTGAGGTCGAAGAGCCCGTGGCGGCCGAGCTGGTCGAGCATGTGGTCGTAGAAGCCGACCCCGGTCGACACGTCGACCTGCCCGCTGCCGTCGAGGTCTATCTCGACGAGGACGGAGGTCTCCTTGGTGGTGCGCTCTGCGCGGCCCACGCGGTTCATCGGTTGGTCTCCTTGCAGATGTGCCGTTCGCGACGCGCGGCCCCTACGACGTGGGTCCGGCCGGGGGTCCGGGGGTCGTCCCCCGGGAGATGCAGCGCGCGGCCCATGCGGTTCATGAGTTGTTCTCCTTGCGAATGGTGCGCACCGCGTCGAGGAAGGCGTCGTTCTCGGCGGGGGTGCCCGCGGTGACCCGCAGCCGTCCCGGTACGCCGTTGTCCCGGACCAGGACGCCCTGGTCGAGGATGGCCTGCCACGCCTCGTGGCTGTCCGCGAAGCGGCCGAACTGGACGAAGTTCGCGTCGGACTCCGTCACCTCGAAGTCCATGGCCCGCAGCTCGGCGACGATGCGGTCGCGCTCCGCCTTGAGCTGTTCGACATAGGTGAGCAGCGTGTCCGTGTGTTCCAGGGCCGCGAGCGCGGTGGCTTGGGTGACGGAGGACAGGTGGTACGGCAGCCGTACGAGCTGGACGGCGTCGACCACCGCGGGGTGCGCGGCCAGATAGCCCAGCCGCAGCCCGGCGGCGCCGAAGGCCTTGGACATGGTGCGGGAGACGACGAGGTTCGGCCGTCCCTCGATGAGCGGCAGCAGCGAGGGGCGGTGGCTGAACTCGCCGTACGCCTCGTCGATGACGACCAGGCAGGGCCTGGCCGCCTGCGCCGCCTCGTACAGCCGAAGGACGGTGTCGGCCTCGACGGCGGTGCCGGTGGGGTTGTTGGGCGAGCAGACGAAGACCACGTGGGGCCGCTGCTCGGCGATGGCGGTGACGGCCGCGTCGACGTCGATGGTGAAGTCGGCGCGGCGCGGGCCGGGGATCCAGCCGGTGCCGGTGCCGCGCGAGATCAGCGCGTGCATCGAATACGACGGCTCGAAGCCGATCGCGGTGCGGCCGGGCCCGCCGAAGGTCTGGAGCAGCTGCTGGATGATCTCGTTGGAGCCGTTGGCCGCCCAGACCTGGCCCGTGGTGACCTCGTGGCCCGCGGTGCGGGTGAGGTACTTCGCGAGCTCGGTGCGCAGCTCGACCGCGTCCCGGTCGGGGTAGCGGTTGAGGTGCCGGGCGGCCTCGGCGACGCGCTCGGCGATGCGGGCGACGAGGGGCTCGGGCAGCGGGTAGGGGTTCTCGTTGGTGTTCAGGCGTACGGGCACGTCGAGCTGGGGCGCTCCGTACGGGGACTTGCCGCGCAGCTCGTCCCTGATGGGCAGGTCGTCGATCCCGGTCACTTGCTCTGTGGCACCTTCCAGTCGAACCTCGCCTTGAGCGCGGCTCCGTGCGCGGGCAGGTCCTCGGCCTCGGCGAGCGTCACCACGTGGTGGGTGACCTCGGCGAGGGCGTCGCGGGTGTAGTCCACGACATGGATACCGCGCAGGAAGGACTGCACCGACAGGCCGGAGGAGTGACAGGCGCAGCCGCCGGTGGGCAGGACGTGGTTGGAGCCGGCGCAGTAGTCGCCGAGGGAGACCGGGGCGTAGGGGCCGACGAAGACCGCTCCGGCGTTGCGGACGCGGGCGGCGACCTCGGAGGCGTTCTCGGTCTGGATCTCCAGGTGCTCGGCGCCGTAGGCGTTCACGACGGCGAGGCCGTGCTCGACGTCGTCGACGAGCACGATGCCGGACTGGCGGCCCGCGAGGGCGGGGACGATCCGGTCCTCGATGTGCTTGGTGGCGGCGACCTGGGTCTCCAGCTCCTTCTCGACGGCCTTGGCCAGCTCCTCGGAGTCGGTGACGAGCACGGCGGCGGCCAGCGGGTCGTGCTCGGCCTGGCTGATGAGGTCGGCGGCGACGTGCACGGGGTCGGCACTCGCGTCGGCGAGGATGGCGATCTCGGTGGGGCCGGCCTCGGCGTCGATGCCGATGCGGCCCTTGAGCAGCCGCTTGGCGGCGGCGACCCAGATGTTGCCGGGGCCGGTGACCATGTTGACCGGGCGGCAGTCCTCGGTGCCGTAGGCGAACATCGCGATGGCCTGGGCGCCGCCCGCGGCGTAGACCTCGTCGATGCCGAGCAGCGCGCAGGCCGCCAGGATCGTGGGGTGGGGCAGCCCGCCGAAGTCGGCCTGGGGCGGGGAGGCGACGGCCATCGAGCCGACGCCCGCTTCCTGGGCCGGCACCACGTTCATGATCACGGACGAGGGGTAGACCGAGCGGCCGCCGGGGACGTAGAGGCCGACGCGGTCGACCGGGACCCAGCGCTCGGTGACGGTGCCGCCGGGCACGACGGTGACGGTCGTGTCGGTGCGCCGCTGCTCGCGGTGGACGATGCGGGCGCGGCGGATGGACTCCTCCAGCGCGGCGCGCACGGCCGGGTCGAGCGCCCGCAGGGCGCCGGTGATCTCCTCGGGCGCGACCCGCACCCGGTCGATGGTGACGCCGTCGAACCGCTCCGCGTAGTCGATCAAGGCCGCGGTGCCACGATGATGCACGTCCTCGCAGATGGGCCGCACCTTCTCCAGGGCGGCCTCCACGTCGAGTTCGGCTCGGGGCAGCAGGTCGCGGTCGACGCCGGAGGCGGTGCCGCGCAGATCGATTCGGGAGATCACAGGGTCAATTGTCTCAGACCCGCCCCGGCACACGGCTCCCTGTACCAACCGGTGATACGCGCCGCCGGGCCGCATCAACCTCTCACCATGGGTGTTCAAGCGGTCACACGGCGGGAATGGGGACGGTACCCAGTGGTATGCGTGGCGGAAGGGGGTACGGTCCGTGACCGAACCGCACGACGGCGAACCACCCACCGGGCTGGATCTCACCACCGCCGAATGGGGGATGTGGCAGGCGTTCCGGATGGGCGCCACCCACGATCTGCGCGTGGCGCAGCCCGAGTGGAACGACCCCTCCGGCCCGCATCCCTGGGGTCCGGAGCGCAGCGTGCGCGCCCGGATCGTCGCCCTGCTCCTCCTCGACGGGCCGCCCTCCCAGCCGGGCCGGGTGTCGGCCCTCAAGCTCAACGGCGTACGGATCACGGGCTCGCTCGACCTGTCGGGCGGGACCGTCGTCCCGTACGTCGAGATGCTGAACTGCCGCTTCGACCAGCAGGTGCTGCTGCCGGAGTGCCGCTTCACCACGCTGCGGCTGGTCGGCTGCGCCATCCCCCGGCTGGAGGCCGCCCGGCTGCGCACGGAGGGCGATCTGCACCTGCCGCGCTGCGTCGTGCAGAACGGCATCCGCCTGACCGACGCCCACATAGGGACGGACCTGCTGCTCAATCAGGTGGTGGTGCGCCAGGACCGGCGGGGCCTGTCGGTCGCCGCCGACGGCATGTCGGTCGGGCAGGACCTCCAGGCGGAGCTGATGCGGTCGTACGGCGAGCTGAGCATGCGGGGCGCGACCATAGGGGTCTCGCTCAGCCTGCGCGGCAGCACCCTGAGCAATCCGTACGGGCGGCGCGCCCTCAACGCCCCGCAGATGACGGTCGAGCGCACCCTCTATCTGACGGCGGCCGGTTACAGCAGCGCCGCCTTCGCCAGCGGGTTCACTCCCCCGTACGGCATCGTCACCACGCCCGAGCGTGGCACGCGGGTGCAGCGCTTCGAGTGCCGGGGCGGGATAAGGCTGGACGACGGGCGGTTCGGCGACGCGGTGGACTTCAGCCAGGCGCGGTTCGTCCTGGAGGCGGACCAGGAGCTGTCGCTGCGCCGGATCCAGACGCCGGAGCTGCGCTTCCTGGGCGAGTGGGGGCAGCGCGGCCGGGTCGTGCTGTCGGGGGCCCGGATCGTCAATCTCGTCGACCGGGCGGAGAGCTGGCCGGGCCCCGGCGGGCTGGTGATGGCCGGTTTCTCCTACGAGAACCTGATACCGCTCGGCCGCTTCCCGCTGAGCAGGCGGCTGGAGTGGGTGGCCGCCGCGACCCCGGAGTACGCGCCGGAGCCGTACGAACGGCTGGCGGGCGCCCTGCGCGACAGCGGTGAGGACGCCGACGCGCGGGAGGTGCTGCTGGCCAAGCAGCGCAGGCGGCGGGAGACGCTGCCGCTGGCGGGCAAGGCGTGGGGGTATCTCCAGGACTGGATGGTGGCGTACGGCTACCGCCCGGGGCGGGCGGCGGTGTGGATGGCGGTGCTGTGGGCGGCGGCCACGGTCTATTTCACCTACCACCCGTTGACGCCGATCAAGGAGCACGAGGGGCCCGCGTGGAACCCCGGGCTGTACGCCCTGGACCTCCTGCTGCCGGTGATCGACCTGGGCCAGGGGCAGGCCTGGAGACCGACGGGGGCGGCGCAGTGGGTGGTGGCGGCCCTGATCCTCCTGGGCTGGGTGCTGGCGACCACGGTGGCGGCGGGGGCGTCCCGCCTGCTCCGCCGCCAGTGAGCATCCGCACAAGCCCGGGAAAACCCCCGACCAGCCGACCGCCCAGGCCATTAGGCTACGGGCTGTGACCACCGCACGCCTCCCCCTCTTCCCCCTCAACACCGTGCTGTTCCCCGGCCTCGTGCTCCCCCTGAACGTCTTCGAGCAGCGCTACCGCGCTCTGATGCGCGATCTGTCGGAGCTGCCGGAGGAGGAGCCGCGCCGCTTCGGGGTCGTCGCCATCCGCGACGGCCACGAGGTCGCGCCCACCGCGCCCGGCCTGCCGGAGGGCGCGCGGCCGGAGCCCGGACCGGCGTCCGGTTTCGGCGCCGACCCGCTGAAGTCGTTCTATTCGGTCGGCTGCGTGGCGGAGGCGGCCACGATCCGCGAGCGCGCGGACGGCACGTACGAGGTCCTCTCCTCCGGGACCAGCCGCTTCCGGCTGCTGTCCGTCGATGCCTCGGGCCCGTATCTGACGGGCGAGGTGGAGTATCTGGAGGAGGAGCAGGGCGACGAGGCGGGCGCGCTGGCCACCGGGGTCGTGCGGGCGTTCCGCGCGTACCAGAAGCGGCTGGCGGGCGCGGCCGAGAGCTCCCTGGCCGGGCAGGCCGACCTGCCCGGGGAGCCGTCCGTGCTGTCCTATCTGGTCGCGGCGGCGGCGATGCTCGACACCCCCGCGAAGCAGCGGCTGCTCCAGGCCCCCGACACCGCGAGCAGGCTCGCGGAGGAGCTGAAGGTGCTGCGCGCCGAGACCGCGGTGATCGCCAAGCTGCCGTCGCTGCCCGCGGTGAACCTCACGCAGCAGCCGACCAGCCCCAACTGAGCGGCCGGGAGGGCGCGGTGAAGAAGCCGAAGAAGCAGCAGTCCGGTTCGACCCCGGCGATCGTCGCCCTGGAGCGGGCGGGCGCCCCGTTCACGGTGCACGCCTACGAGCACGATCCGGCCGTCGCCGCGTACGGCCAGGAGGCGGCCGAGGCGCTGGGCGTCGATCCCCGGCAGGTCTTCAAGACGCTGGTGGCGGAGGTGGACGGCGCGCTGACGGTGGCGGTGGTGCCGGTCTCCGGGTCCCTCGACCTCAAGGCGCTGGCGGCGGCGGTGGGCGGCAAGCGCGCGGCGATGGCCGACCCGGCGGCCGCGGAGCGCACGACGGGGTACGTACGGGGCGGCATCTCGCCGCTGGGGCAGCGCAAGAGGCTGCCGACGGCGCTGGACGCGTCCGCGCGCTCGCATCCCACGATCTGTGTCTCGGCGGGCCGCCGCGGCCTGGAGATCGAGCTCTCCCCCGCCGACCTGGCGGCTCTCACGGACGCGGTGGTCGCGCCGATCGCCCGGGACTGAGGGCGGGCGGACGGGGCTCGGGGGCCCGTCCGCCCACCGTCGGTCCGCTACTTCTTCGGGCCGAACTCCTTGTCGATCACCGAGACGAAGTCCTCCTTGGCGATCGGCGGGTTCTGCGTGCCGGGGCTGGTCAGCTTCTTGTCGCCGTGCAGCAGCGTCGGCGTGCCGTTGATGCCGTTCTTGCCGAAGAGCTTGCCCATCTCCAGGCCCCACTTGGCGTAGGTGCGGTCGGTGACGTTCTTCTCGAAGTCCTTGTTGCCCTTGAGGGCCGGGACCTGCTGGGCGACCTCGATGAGCTTCTTGTCGGCGGAGTAGGCGTCGTCCCGCTCGTCGGGGTGGTTCTGCTTGGAGTAGAGCGCTTCCTTGTACTGGACGAAGGCCTCGGGGCTGACGTTCAGCGCGGCGCCGAGGGCGCTGACGGCGTTCTTGGAGCCGGTGCCGGCGGCCGGGCTGTCGTCGATGAAGTTGACCATGACGAAGCGGACCTTGTACCGGCCGTCCTTGACGTCCTTGCGCAGCTGCTCGCCGGAGTTCTGCTCGAACATGGCGCACACCGGGCAGCGCACGTCCTCGTAGACGGTGAGGGTCTCCTTGGCCTTCGGGTCGCCGATGACGATCTCGTTGCCGTTGTCACCGGTGGTGTTGGCGGGCTTGACGAGCGTCTGCTTCGCCACGGCGGCCCACTCGCCCTTGCCGGAGCCGCCGTCGTTCATGTTGGTCACGGCGAAGCCGATGCCGCCGGCTATCGCGAGGACGACGACGATCGACCCGGCGACGACGAGCTGGCGGCGCGTCTTGTCCTTCTTGGCCTGGCGCTCGCGCTCGGCGCGCAGCCGCTCGCGGGCGGCCTGCTTGTTCTGCGGGTTGTTGCGGTTGCTCATGATGTCTTCTCCGGTGAGGTACGGATGGGGGGACCGCTGTGCTGCGGGCAGTGCGTCAGGCAGCTGCCGGGCAGAGGGGCGGTCCGCGCCGTACGACGGAGTGGACGAGGAGCGGGAGGGTGCGCGGGGGCGGGACGCGGCGCGCGGGCCGTACGGGCGCCCGGTGGGGCCGGGCGGCGGCGGCCAGTGCGGCGACGGCCAGCAGCAACGGCCGGAAGGCGAACGCGGCCACCGCGCGCAGCAGCCGGGCCAGGGCCACCTCGCCGCGCCGCAGCCAGGCGGCGGCCAGCAGGCCCACCGTGATGTGGCAGGCGAGGAGCAGCCAGGGCAGGGCGGCGGAGTCCGCGGCGGGGGCGGTGCCGCCCTGGGCGGCCATGCGGGCCAGCGGGGTGCCGAAGCCGCCGCCGCGGCAGACCAGGTCGACGCCGATCGAGTGCAGCGGTCCGGCTATCGGGCCGCCGGCCCGCCCGTAACAGGCGTGCTGGCCGGTGGTGAAGACGGTGTCCGCCGTCAGCTCCAGCGGGATGAGGAGGGAGGCGATCCGTCCGTAGCTCCGCTCACGGCCGGCCAGTGCGTAGGCGATCACGAAGAACGCGGCGGACAGCACGGCGACGGTGGAGACGGGCAGCGGCGTCCGGGAGAGCAGGACGTGGGAGGCGGCGGAGAGCGTGACGCAGAGCGCCGTGAAGAGCGTCGCACGCAACGCCCTCAGTCGAACTCCCGTCCCCTCCATGAGGCCGAAGTTTGCCACGCTCTCGGATAAGTGTCGTGTCAAGATTCGGCATCGGTGGCGGGGACGGGACGCCCGGTGCGGATGGGGACGAAGAGGTCAGGACTTGAGCTGTCCGTCGACGGCCTTGTTGTACTGGTCCGGGGTGATCGGCGCGTTCTTGCCGTCCGGCGCGGTCAGCTTCTTGCCGTCGAGCTTGACCGTCGGGGTGCCGGTGACGTCCTTGTTGGTGTCGAAGGCGTCGGACACCTCCAGGGCCCACTTGTCGAAGGTGCCGTCCTCGACGTTCTTGCGGAACTCGGCGTTGCCCTTGAGCGCCGGGATCCCGTCCGCGATCTTCAGCAGGACGTCGTCCTTGGCGTAGTCGTCCTTCGTCTCCTGCGGGTGGTTGTCCTTGGCGTAGAGGGCCTTGTTGTAGGCGCTGAAGGCCTCGGGGCTGACGTTCAGGGCGGCACCGAGCGCGCTGAGGGCGTTCTTGGAGCCGACGCCGCCGAAGTTGCGGTCGAGGAAGGTGGCGACGTGGTACGAGACCTTGTACTTGCCGTCCTTGACGTCCTTGTCGATCGTGCCGCCGACGTTCTGCTCGAAGACCGAGCAGATCGGGCAGCGCATGTCCTGGAAGAGGTCCAGGGTGTGCTTGGCCTTCTTGTCGCCGATGACGATCTCGGTGCCCTTGTCGCCCGCGGTGTTGGCGGGCTTGACGAGGTCCTTCTTCGCCGCGGCCGTCCAGGCGGAGTCCGAGCCGCCCTTGCCCATCTGGGTGACGGCCACGCCGATGCCCGCGGCGACCGCGAGGATCGCGACGACCGACCCGCCGACGACGAGCTGGCGGCGCGTCCTGTCCTTCTTGGCCTGGCGCTCCCGCTCGGCGCGCAGCCGCTCGCGGGCGGCCTGCTTGTTCTCGTGGCTGTTGCGCTTGCTCATGGGGTGACTTCTCCGTGTGTGCTGCTGTGGTCCGTGACTGCTCAGGCGAGGGCGGGCCTGCGCGGTGGGCCACGGCGGACGACGGAGTGCGTCAGCGCGGGCGGGGTGGCGGGCACGCGCGCGTGGCGCGCGGGCCGTACGCGCGCGCTCCCAGGCCGTACGGCCGGGGAGGCGGCGGCCGGCCGCAGGGGCCGGAAGGCGGCCGCCGCGGCCGCGGCCAGCAGCCTGCCGAACGCGGCCTCGCCGCGGCGCAGCCAGGCGGCGGCCAGCAGGCCCACCGTGACGTGCGCGGCGAGGAGCAGCCAGGAGGCGGTGTCCGGTCCGGTGACCGGCGCGAAGGGGCCGTCGAGGGAGCCCCCGCCGCAGAGCGCGGTGAGCGCCCCGGGGACGGGGTGGCCGTCCATGCCGAAGCAGGTGCGCTGCCCGGTGGTGAAGACGGCGTCGGCGGCCAGCTCCAGCGGGACGAGCAGGGCGGCGATGTGCGCGAAGCGGCGCTCGCGGCCCGCCAGGGCGTAGGCGAGCGCGAAGACGGCCGCGGAGGTCACGGCGACGACCGGCAGGGGCAGGGCCACGCCGGACAGCAGCACGTGGGAGGCGGCGGACAGCAGGACGCACAGCGCGGTGAAGGCCACCGCCCGCGCCGTCCTCGGTCCTGCCGCCGAAATGTCCATGAGGGACGAGTCTGTCATGGGCCCCGGTAAACGCCGACTAAAGCCCCGGGAGGTCGCAGCGCGCCCTCGTCTGTCAGTGGGGGCCGGTAACCTTCAATGCTGTCTCCCCGCTGTCGCCGACCGTTCGCCGGAGGTCTTCCACCGTGACCAAGCCGCCCTTCACGCACCTGCACGTACACACGCAGTACTCCCTGCTGGACGGTGCCGCGCGGCTCAAGGACATGTTCAACGCGTGCAACGAGATGGGCATGACCCATATCGCGATGTCCGACCACGGCAACCTCCACGGCGCGTACGACTTCTTCCATCAGGCCAAGAAGGCGGGCGTCACCCCGATCATCGGCATCGAGGCGTATGTCGCGCCCGAGTCCCGGCGCAACAAGCGGCGCATCCAGTGGGGCCAGCCGCACCAGAAGCGCGACGATGTGTCCGGTTCGGGTGGTTATACACATAAGACGATCTGGGCGGCGAACAAGACCGGTCTGCACAACCTCTTCCGGCTGTCCTCCGACGCCTATGCCGAGGGCTGGCTGACCAAGTGGCCCCGCATGGACAAGGAGACGATCTCCCAGTGGTCGGAGGGCCTGATCGCCTCCACCGGCTGCCCGTCCGGCGAGGTGCAGACCCGGCTGCGGCTCGGCCAGTTCGACGAGGCCGTGCAGGCCGCGAGCGACTACAAGGACATCTTCGGCGAGGGGAAGTACTTCCTGGAGCTGATGGACCACGGCATCGAGATCGAGCGCCGGGTCCGCGACGGCCTGCTGGAGATCGGCAAGAAGCTCGGCATCCCGCCGCTGGTCACCAATGACTCGCACTACACCTATGCGCACGAGGCGACCGCCCACGACGCGCTGCTGTGCATCCAGACCGGCAAGAACCTCTCCGACCCGGACCGCTTCCGCTTCGACGGCACCGGCTACTACCTGAAGTCGACGGAGGAGATGTACGCCATCGACTCCTCCGACGCCTGGCAGGAGGGCTGTGCCAACACCCTCCTCGTCGCCCAGCAGATCGACACCGAGGGCTGGTTCCAGGAGCGGAACCTGATGCCGAAGTTCGACGTGCCGGAGGGCTTCACCGAGGTCACCTGGTTCCGCGAGGAGACCATGCGCGGCATGGCCCGCCGCTACCCCGACGGCATCCCGGACGACCGCCTCAAGCAGGTCGAGTACGAGATGGACATCATCATCAAGATGGGGTTCCCGGGCTACTTCCTCGTGGTCGCCGACTTCATCATGTGGGCGAAGAACAACGGCATCGCGGTCGGCCCCGGCCGAGGCTCCGCGGCCGGTTCGATCGTCGCCTACGCCATGGGCATCACCGACCTCGACCCGATCGAGCACGGCCTGATCTTCGAGCGGTTCCTCAACCCCGAGCGCATCTCCATGCCCGATGTCGACATCGACTTCGACGAGCGCAGGCGCGCCGAGGTGATCCGCTATGTGACCGAGAAGTACGGCGCCGACAAGGTCGCCATGATCGGCACCTACGGCACCATCAAGGCCAAGAACGCCATCAAGGACTCGGCCCGCGTGCTGGGCTATCCGTACGCGATGGGCGACCGCCTCACCAAGGCGATGCCCGCCGACGTCCTCGGCAAGGGCATCCCGCTCTCCGGCATCCTCGACCCCGCCCACCCGCGCTACGGCGAGGCCGGCGAGATCCGCGGGATGTACGAGAACGAGCCGGATGTGAAGAAGGTCATCGACACCGCCCGCGGCGTCGAGGGCCTCGTCCGGCAGATGGGTGTGCACGCGGCCGGCGTGATCATGTCCAGCGAGACGATCACCGACCACGTCCCGGTCTGGGTCCGGGCCTCCGACGGCGTCACCATCACACAGTGGGACTACCCGAGCTGTGAGTCGCTCGGCCTGCTGAAGATGGACTTCCTGGGCCTGCGCAACCTCACGATCATGGACGACGCCGTCAAGATGGTGAAGGCCAACAAGGGCGTCGAGCTGGACCTGCTGAAGATCCCGCTGGACGACCCCACGACGTACGAACTGCTCTGCCGCGGTGACACGCTCGGTGTCTTCCAGTTCGACGGCGGGCCCATGCGCTCGCTGCTGCGCCTGATGAAGCCCGACAACTTCGAGGACATTTCCGCCGTCTCGGCCCTGTACCGGCCGGGCCCGATGGGCATGAACTCGCACACCAACTACGCGCTGCGCAAGAACGGCCAGCAGGAGATCACGCCGATCCACCCGGAGCTTGAGGATCCCCTCAAGGAGGTCCTCGGCGTCACCTACGGTCTGATCGTCTACCAGGAGCAGGTGCAGAAGGCCGCTCAGATCATCGCCGGGTACTCCCTCGGCGAGGCCGACATCCTCCGCCGCGTGATGGGCAAGAAGAAGCCCGACGAGCTGGCGAAGAACTTCGTCTTCTTCAAGGAGGGCGCGCAGAAGAAGGGCTTCTCCGAGCAGGCCATCCAGGCCCTGTGGGACGTCCTGGTGCCCTTCGCCGGCTACGCCTTCAACAAGGCCCACTCCTCCGCGTACGGCCTGGTCACCTACTGGACCGCCTACCTCAAGGCCAACTACCCGGCCGAGTACATGTCGGCGCTGCTCACCTCCGTGCGCGACGACAAGGACAAGTCGGCGATCTACCTCAACGAGTGCCGGCGCATGGGCATCAAGGTGCTCCCGCCGAACGTCAACGAGTCCGAGGCCAACTTCGCGGCCCAGGGCGACGACGTGATCCTCTTCGGCCTCACCGCCGTCCGCAACGTCGGGCAGAACGTGGTGGACTCGATCATCCGCTGCCGCAAGTCCAAGGGGAAGTACAGCTCCTTCCCGGACTTCCTCGACAAGGTCGAGGCCGTCGTCTGCAACAAGCGCACCGTCGAATCGCTGATCAAGGCCGGTGCCTTCGACGAGATGGGGCACACCCGCAAGGGCCTCACCGCGCACTACGAACCGATGATCGACAACGTGGTGGCGGTCAAGCGCAAGGAGGCGGAGGGGCAGTTCGACCTCTTCGGCGGGATGGGCGACGAGACCGCCGACGACGGGCCCGGCTTCGGCCTGGACGTGGAGTTCTCCGACGTCGAGTGGGAGAAGGCCTATCTGCTCGCGCAGGAGCGCGAGATGCTCGGCCTCTACGTCTCCGACCACCCGCTCTTCGGCATCGAGCACGTCCTCAACGACAAGGCCGACGCCGCCATCTCCCAGCTGACCGGCGGTGAGCACGCGGACGGCGCGATCGTCACCATCGGCGGCATCATCTCGGGCCTCCAGCGCAAGATGACCAAGCAGGGCAACGCCTGGGCCATCGCCACCGTCGAGGATCTGGCCGGTTCCATCGACTGCATGTTCTTCCCGGCCACCTATCAGCTGGTCTCCACCCAGCTCGTCGAGGACGCCGTCGTCTTCGTCAAGGGCCGCCTGGACAAGCGCGAGGACATCCCGCGCCTGGTCGCCATGGAGCTGATGGTCCCCGACCTCTCCAACGCGGGCACCAACGCCCCCGTGATCATCACCATCCCCACCGTGAAGGTCACCCCGCCCATGGTGGAGAAGCTGGGCCAGGTGCTCACCCACCACCGTGGCTCCACCGAGGTGCGGATCAAGCTCCAGGGGCCGCGGAAGACCACCGTGCTGCGCCTGGACCGGCACCGGGTCACCCCCGACCCGGCGCTCTTCGGCGACCTCAAGGTGCTGCTCGGCCCGTCCTGCCTGGCCGGCTGAGCACCGGCGGGAGACCGCCGAGGGCCCGCGGGGCCCGCGATCGCGCACGAGGGGCGCGCCCGGATCACCCGGGCGCGCCCCTCGCTGCATCAAGGCGCCGGTGGGCGCCGTCCGTTGTCGGTCGGGTGCCGCCGGGGCGCCGGTCAGTTGTGGCCGAAGCGCTTCTGCTTGCCCTTGCGGGCCATGTCGCCCGGGGTGACCTGGGACTGCCGCTGCTCGCTCTGGGACTCGAGCGAGGAGCTCTTGGCCTGCTGCTGCCCGCGCTCGGCCGCGCTCGACTGCTGCGGCTGCTTCCGGTTCTTGTTCTTGGCCATGCTGAAGTGCCTCCACTTCCGTGCGACCCCCTGCCGTCACCCTCGCACGCACTGGCGAAGCGTGCATTTCGGGTAATTACCGTGCGTGATAGGTGCACTTATCGTGGTCAGCCCGTATCCGCCACGCCGAAGATCCAGTTCGGACTGATAACCCCCGCACGGTCGGGCAGACTCCAGGAAAGCCAAGGAAAACCGGGGCACGGCAGTGCCGGGGGGCGACCGCACTTCTGGACGTACTGAAAGAGGGTGGAACGTGGACCGCTGCGTCGTCCTGGTGGACGCCGGTTATCTGCTGGGCGCCGCCGCGAGCCTGCTGGCGGGGGAGCCCGCCCGGTCCCGCATCACCGTGGACCACGCGACCCTCATCCAGGGGCTCCGAGAACGCGCCGAGGCCGAGACGGAACAGCCCCTGCTGCGGATCTACTGGTTCGACGGCGCCCCCGACCGCGTGCCGCAGCCCGAGCACCGCAGGCTGCGCGTCATGCCCCGGGTCACGGTCCGGCTGGGCGCCCTCACCCGCAGCGACGGCCGCTGGGCGCAGAAGGGCGTCGACGCCGCGATGCACGCCGAGCTCACCGAGCTCGCCCGCAACCGCGCGTGCTCGGACATCGTGCTCGTGACCGGTGACGGCGACCTCCTGCCGGGCCTGATGTCCGCCAAGGAGCACGGCGTCGCCGTCCACCTCTGGGCCGTCCAGGCCGCCGACGGCGACTACAACCAGTCCGAGGACCTCGTCGCCGAGGCCGACGAGCGGCGCGTCCTGGACCGTACGTGGATCACCCGGGCCGTCCGCGCCAAGGAGCTCACCGGCGCCTGCGCGCCCTCCCCCGCGCCCCGCCCCGAGATCGCCGCGATCCTCTCCGCCCCGCTGCCCGAGACCGCGGCGGCCGCCGCGGCCGCGGCCGCGCCCCACCCCGCGGACGCCCGTCCCGCCGAGCGCAACGGCACCCGGCCCGCCGCCCCGGCCGCGCCTTGCACCACCGAGCGCGGGCAGGAGAACGGCGAGACCCCCGCGGCGCGCGGCGTGCCCACCCCGAAGGACCTCGCGGGCCTGGCCCGCGGCCTCGCCGGGCAGTCCCAGGGCCCCGCCTCCGGCCAGCCCGCCGCCCCGGGCCAGCCGGGCCAGGGCGCGTCCGCCCTCGCGCCCAGCGCCACCCTGCGCTGGTCCTCCGACAAGGGCTGGGTCGACCGCGGCGCGGGCGCGGGGATCGGCGAACCGCCCGAAACCGCCTCGCTGCCGATGCTCGCCCAGCTCACCAGCGCCGAGCAGCGGTGGGCCGACCGCGAGGAGGACATCACCACCGTCGGCGGCGACCCCTTCGAGGTGGGCCAGGTCTTCGCCCGCCGCTGGACGGAGCGGCTCACCGACTCCGTGCACCTCCAGCACCTGTCCACCGAGTACCCGCGGATCCCGCACCGCATCGACGGCGAGCTGCTGCGCTACGCGGCGCGGTTCGGGCTGCTGGCGCACAAGGACGACCAGATCGACGAGCACGACCGCTATGCGATCAGGGCCGGTTTCTGGCGCGAGATCGACGCCCGGACCGCCGCGGAGCACGCGCCCGCCGGGGACTGACACCGCCGGGCGCCGTGCCGCGCGGCCCCGAGCGCGAGGGCGCACGGCCAACCGCGTACCCTCATAGCTCGTGAGGACGGGTGCACAACAGGCGGCGACGGGCAGCGCGGTATGCACCGTGCGCGGCCTGGTCAAGACCTACCCCGCCGCGCGCGGCCGACGCGGAGCGCCCGGAACGGCCGCCGTACGGGCCAGCGACGGCATCGACCTCGATGTCCGGCGCGGCGAGATCTTCGGGCTGCTCGGCCCCAACGGCGCCGGGAAGTCCACGCTCGTGCGCCAGCTCACCGGGCTGCTCCGCCCCGACGAGGGCAGCGTCGACCTCCTCGGCCACGACCTGGTCCGCCACCCCGAGCGCGCCTCGCGCCTCGTCGGCTACCTCGGCCAGGAGTCGACGGCCCTGGACGAGCTGACCGTCGCCCTCGCCGCCGAGACCACCGGCCGGCTGCGCGGTCTCGGCCTGCGCGCGGCCCGCGCCGAGCGCGACTCGGTCATCGAGGAGCTCGGCCTGGGCCCGATCGCCGGGCGGCCGCTCAAGAAGCTTTCCGGCGGGCAGCGCCGACTGGCCTGCTTCGCCGCGGTGCTGGTCGGCGACCGGCCGGTCCTCGTCCTGGACGAGCCCACCACCGGCATGGACCCCGTGGCGCGCCGCGCGGTGTGGGCCGCCGTCGACCGCCGCCGCGCCGAGCGCGGCGCGACCGTCCTGCTCGTCACCCACAACGTCATCGAGGCCGAGACGGTCCTGGACCGGGTCGCGGTGCTGGAGCGGGGCCGGATCATCGCGTGCGACACCCCCGCCGGGCTCAAGGAGCTGGTCGGCGACGAGGTGCGCGTCGAGCTGGTGTGGCGCTCCGAGCCCCCGCTGCACGTCCCCGAGGTCGCCGCGCTGCGCAGCGCGGCGACCGAGACGGGCCGCCGCTGGTCGCTGCGGCTCGGCCCCGCCGAGGCGCGGGCGGCCGTCGCCGCCGTCACCGGCGGTCCCGCCTTCGCCGCGCTCGACGACTTCACCCTCGCCACCCCGAGCCTGGAGGATGTCTATCTGGCTCTGGGCGGCCGTGCGGAAGGGCTGGTCAAGGGGTGAGCGCCCGCACCACAGGGCCGGGCGGGGCGGTGGGCGCGCCGCCCGCGACCGTTACGGCCGGGCGCCGGTCCGTACCGAAGAGGAGCATCGCGGCGTGACTGCTGTATCCGCAGAAGCGGCACCCGGGCAGACCCGGGCCGAAGGGCGGGCGCGCCCGCGGCCGGACGGCGGGGCGGCCGCTCCGCTCGCGCCGAGGGCGCGGCTGCTGCCGTCGCTGGCCGCGGTCTACCGCGCGCAGCTGTCGCGGGCCCGGGTGGCGCGGATACCGCTGCTGTTCGTGGCGACGTTCCAGTCCGTCGGGATCATGATCCTGATGCGCGGTGTCGTCGACGGCGGTGACGAGGCGCGGTCCGTCGTGGCCGGGTCCAGCGTGCTGGTCGTCGCGTTCGTCGCGCTGAACCTCCTCGCCCAGTACTTCGGTCAGCTGCGCGCGAGCGGCGGTCTCGACCACTACGCGACGCTGCCGGTGCCGCCCGCGGCCGTGGTGCTGGGTGCGGCGGCGGCGTACGCGTCGTTCACCGTGCCCGGCACGGCCGTGACGGCGGTGGTGGGCAGCGTGCTGTTCAAGCTGCCGCTGGGGCACCTGTGGGTCCTCGCGGCGGTCGTCCCGCTGGCCGGGGCGGCGCTCGCCGGGCTGGGCGCGGCGCTGGGGCTGCTCGCGCCCCGGCAGGAACTGGCGACGCTGTGCGGCCAGTTGGGCATGTCCGCGGCGCTGCTGCTGGGTGTGCTGCCCGCGGCCCGGATGCCCGCCCTGATCGCCTACGCGCGTGATCTGCTGCCGTCCACCTACGGTGTGGAGGCGCTGGCCCGGAGCTTCGACGCGCGGCCCGACTGGCTGCTGATCGCCGCGGATCTGGGCGTGTGCGCGGCCGTGGGTGTGGTGTCGCTGGCGGCCGCGACCTGGGCGTACCGCCGGGCGGCCGTCCGATGACGCGCCGCAGCGAGCGTCCTGCCGCCGACGGCACGCCGTCCACCTGGCACGATGGCGGGGTGACCGCACCGCTGACGCCGCACGACCCGCCGCCGCACGAGCCCGTGCACGGGCCCTTCGACCCGGAGCCGCCCGCCGGCGAGCGGGATCCGGGGCTGCGCGCCGAGCTGCGGCAGGCCGCGGTCGTCGCCGCGGTGGTGGCGGTGGCCGGGGTGCTGCTGGGGCTGCTGTGGGTGTGGCTCGCGCCGCGCGTCCCGCTGATCTCGGACGGCAAGGCCGTCTATCTGAAGAACTCCGAGGGCGAGCAGGCGATCGGCGCGGACGGCACGTTCGCGCTGCTGGCGCTGGGCTTCGGCGTGCTGAGCTCGGCGGTGGTGTTCTGGTTCCGCCGCCGCGGCGGCATCCCGCTGGTCGCCGGGCTGGCGGTCGGCTCCCTCCTCGCCTCGCTGATCGGCTGGCGGCTGGGTGTCTGGCTCGGCCCGTCCTCCGACGTCGTCGCGACCGCGAAGGCCGTGGGCAAGGGCGTCGTCTTCGACGCCCCGCTCAAGCTGGGTGCCAAGGGCGTCCTGCTCGCGTGGCCGCTGGCGGCGATGGCCGTGCACCTGTGTCTGACGGCGGCGTTCGGGCCGCGTGACGAGGAGCCGGAGCCGCACTGGCCGAGCGCCGGTCCGGGCGCCGGTCCGGCCGTCGACCCGCACTGACGTAGGGCAGCCCGCTTCCGAGTGCCGGACGGGCCCGGTCGTCGTCCGTGCGGCCCGTCCGGCGCGGCCCCCGGTTAAGCGGGCCGTCGGCCGTGGTTGGCCTTGTTCTTCTTCAGGCGCCAGCGGCGCTTGCGGGTGCGCTTCGACATGGTCCCTCCCGGCGCGGGGCGCGCGTACGGCGGCCCGCACCTCGGTCGTAGCGGAACCACGGCCAACAGTCCAGAGCCCGGACGAACTGTCAGCTTTCGTACGTCCTGCGCCTTACCCGGAGGTAAGGTGATCGCCCGTGATCGAAAACGACCGGATATCGCGCCGCACCGCCGTCACGGCCGTCGCCGCCTCCGCCGCGCTGCTCCCCTTCGCCACGGGCCCCTCGGCCCACGCCGCGGCCGGCGGCCCCGCGTTCCTGCACGGTGTCGCCTCGGGCGACCCGCTCCCCGACGGCATCCTGCTGTGGACGCGCGTCACCCCCACCCCGGACGCCGTCCCCGGCTCCGGGCGCGGGCCCGCCGTCGAGGTCGGCTGGGAGGTCGCCGAGGACGCGTCGTTCGGCCGGGTCGTCGCCCGGGGCACCGCCACGGCCACGGCCGCGGGCGACCACACCGTCAAGGCCGATGTGCGCGGCCTGCGTCCGGCCACCACCTACTGGTTCCGCTTCGGCGTGGGCGAGGTGCGCTCCCCCGCCGCCCGTACGCGCACGGCGCCCGCGCGCGACGCCGCCACCGAGGGCATCCGCTTCGGCGTGGTCTCCTGCGCCAACTGGGAGTCGGGCTGGTTCGCCGCGTACCGCCACCTCGCCGCGCGCCGCGACCTGGACGCGGTGCTGCACCTCGGCGACTACATCTACGAGTACAAGTCCGGCGAGTACCCGGCCGCGAAGTACGTCGTGCGCCCGCACGAGCCGGCCCACGAGATCGTCACGCTCGCCGACTACCGCACCCGGCACGGCCATTACAAGACCGACGCCGACCTCCAGGCGCTGCACCACGCGCACCCGATCGTCGCCATCTGGGACGACCACGAGTTCGCGAACGACGCCTGGTCGGGCGGCGCCGAGAACCACACGCCGGGCGCGGAGGGCGACTGGTCGGAGCGGATGGCCGCGGCGAAGCAGGCGTACTTCGAGTGGATGCCCGTACGCCCCTCGGTCGAGGGCACCACCTACCGGAAGCTGCGCTTCGGCAAGCTCGCCGATCTGCACCTGCTGGACCTGAGGTCCTTCCGCTCGCAGCAGGTCAAGGCGGGCAGCGGCAAGGTCGACGACCCGGAGCGCACGCTCACCGGCCGCGCCCAGCTCGACTGGCTCAAGGCGGGGCTGGCCTCCTCCGACACCACGTGGCGCCTCGTCGGCAACCCCGTGATGATGGCCCCCGTCGCCTTCGGCGCCCTGCCCGCGCACCTCCTGGAGCCGATCGCCAGGCTGCTGGGCCTGCCGACGGGCGGCATCGCCGTCAACACCGACCAGTGGGACGGCTATACGCACGACCGGCGCGAGCTCCTGGACCACCTCTCCGGCCACGCCGTCCGCAACACCGTCTTCCTGACCGGCGACATCCACATGGCATGGGCCAACGACGTGCCGAAGCAGGCCGCCACCTATCCCCTCTCCGCCTCCGTCGCCACCGAGTTCGTGGTGACCTCGGTGACCGCCGACAACCTCGACGAGACCCTGCACGTGCTGCCGCACACGGTCTCGCTGCCCGCGGCCGGAGCGATCAAGGCCGCCAACCGGCATGTGAAGTGGGTGGACATGGACTCGCACGGCTACGGCGTCCTCGACGTCACCGCCGAGCGGGCACAGATGGACTACTACGTCCTGTCCGACAAACGGAAGCGGGACACGACGGCGTCCTGGGCCCGCTCGTACCGGACCCTGTCGGGAACCCAGCGGGTGGAGCGGGTGAAGGCGCCGGTGCGCTGACGCGGGTCCGCTGCCGCCTGCGGCGGGAGCGGCCTGCGGCCGCGTCCTCAATCGCCGGACGGGCTGGTTTTCGCGGACCGTAGCCAGCGAAATCAGCCCGTCCGGTGTCTGAGAACAAGCGGCCCGCCGCCTAACCCTCCGCGACCTCCGCCAGGAACCCCAGCGCCACCCGCCAAGCGGAATCCGCAGCCTCCGCGTCGTAGTCCGCAAGCTCCGGATCCGTGAAGAGATGCCCCGCCCCCGCATAGCGGTGGACCTCCACCTCCGCCCCGGCCCGCCGCATCCGCAGGTACCACGCGTTCAGCCAGTCATGCGGCTCGAACGGATCCGGGTCCGCCACATGCAGCTGCACGGGCAGCTCGTCCACGGACGCGTCCTCGGCGAGATCGGACGTGCCGTGCAGGAGCAGCAGCCCCCGCGCCTTCTCGTCGCCCAGGGCCAGGTTCTGCGCGATCGACCCGCCGAGCGAGAACCCGGCGTAGACCAGTCCGCGGTCCGACAGGGGCGCCGCCGCCGTGATGGCGCGCTTCAGCAGCTCCTCCTTGCCGATCTCGTCCTTGATCGCCATGCCCTCCTCGACGGTGTCCGCCGTCCGGCCGTCGTAGAGGTCCGGTACGTGCACTTCGTGCCCGGCGGCGCGCAGTCGCTCCGCGGCGGCGTGCACGGCGGGCCGGAGGCCGTAGGCCGAATGAAAAAGGACAATCGTGGTAGAGGA
The DNA here is from genome assembly GCF_003391135.1 of Streptoverticillium olivoreticuli subsp. olivoreticuli. Taxonomy (GTDB): domain Bacteria; phylum Actinomycetota; class Actinomycetes; order Streptomycetales; family Streptomycetaceae; genus Streptomyces; species Streptomyces blastmyceticus. The sequence goes on from NZ_CP031455.1 coordinate 3,184,896, forward strand.
CGCCACTGGAGTCACTTCCTTACAGGTGGATCGCGTGCCCCCATCGTGCCAGTTGCGGTCGGAGGGAAGCGCCCACCGGTGAGCCACGGCCCGGCCGGAAGGAGCTGAGGTGTCCATGGAGGGCGTACTGCGTCCGCTGTCCGTCATCGGCGGTGCACTGGTCGTCACCGTGATCGTGGGGTGGATCGCGGACCAGGTGCTGCGCCGGATCGACGCCCGCAGACCCGACACCCCGCTGTGGGGCCTGCTGCGCCGCGCCCGGTTCCCGTTCCGGCTGGTGCTGTGCGCGGCCCTGCTGCGTGCCAGTTACCCCGCGGCCGGTCTCACGGAGTGGCATCGGAAGGCGGTCGGCCAGGTGCTGAGCCTGGTGCTGATCGGGGCGTGCGCCTGGCTGGTGGTGCGGCTGGCGGTGGCCGTCGTCGAGGCCATGTACGCGCGCTACGCCGCCGGGGCGCCCGACCCGGCCCGGGTGCGCAGGGTGCGTACGCAGGTGACGCTGATCCAGCGGATCGTCACCGCGGCCGTCTGTGTGGTGGCGGTGGCGGCGATGCTGCTGACCTTCCCCGACATGAAGACGGTGGGGACCTCGATGCTGGCCTCGGCCGGTCTGATCGGCATCGTCGCCGGTGTGGCCGCCCAGTCGACGCTGGGGAATCTCTTCGCGGGGCTCCAGATCGCCTTCGGCGACGTGGTGCGCATCGGCGACACGGTCGTGGTCGGCGGCGAGTGGGGCAAGGTCGAGGAGATCACGCTCACCTATCTGGTGGTGACCACCTGGGACGAGCGGCGCATCACGATGCCGGTGTCGTACTTCACGGGCAGGCCGTTCGAGAACTGGTCGCGCAACAACCCCCGGATGACCGGCACGGTCTTCCTCCACCTCGACCACTCGGCCCCCATCGACCTCATGCGCGAGCATCTGCACCAGGTGCTCAAGGCGTCCCTGGAGTGGGACGAGCGGAACTGGAGCCTGGTGGTCACCGACACCACGCCGACCACGATCCAGGTGCGGGCGCTGGTGACCGCGAAGGACGCCGACGACATATGGGCCCTGCGCTGTGTGGTGCGGGAGCAGCTGATCGCGTGGCTGCGGCGGGAGCACCCGTACGCGCTGCCGCGGGTGAACACCGCGCCCGCGCCGGGCGTGACGGACGCGCCGGAGGGCCCCGGGGCGTCCTGACCGTCAGCCGCCGCGCAGGCTCCGTACGTCCAGGTGGCGCAGCACCCGGTCGACCACCTCGGGGTCGGCGCCGGGTTCGCTGCGGGCGCCGAGCACCTCGTGGCGGGCCGCGGAGAGCATCTCGCTCTGGATGCGCTGGACGGTGCGGATCCGTTCGACGCGCTGGGCGTGGGCCTCGCGCCGTTCCTCGTCCAGCATGTCGGGGCTGATGCGGGCACCGACGTCGTACGCGCGCCGCTTGAGCTGCTCCACGAGGTCGTCGGGGAGCTCCTCGTCCTGCTCGATCTCCAGGAGCCGGAGTTTGGCGGCCTTGGCGGCGCGGATGGCGAGCCGGCGGGCGAATTCCCGCTCGGCGTCGGCGTCGGACTGCACGCCGAGGATCCGGACCAGGCGGGGCAGGGTCAGGCCCTGGACGACGAGGGTGGCCATGATGACGGCGAAGGCGATGAAGAGGATCTCGTCGCGGGCGGGGAAGGGCGAACCGTCGTCCATGTGGAGGGGGATCGCGAGGGCCAGGGCGACGGACGCGACCCCGCGCATCCCCGACCACCACATGATCACGGTCTCGCGCCAGCTCAAGGGGATGTCCTCGTCGATGTCCCGGCGGCTGTGCAGCTTCTTCGCCAGCCAGGCGGCGGGCAGCAGCCACAGCAGCCGGACGCCCACGACGACCCCGATGACGGCGGCGCTGATCGTCAGCATCTCGCCCCAGCGGCCGCCGCCGGTGCCGAAGACATGGTGGAGTTCGAGGCCGATGAGGCCGAAGGCGACGCCGGTGACGAGGGTGTCGACGACCTCCCAGAAGGTGTGCCCGGCGAGCCGCCCGAGGACGTCGTCGGCGTCCATGGCGTACTCCGCGAGGAAGAGCGCGGTGGTGAGCACCGCGAGCACCCCGGAGCCCATGAACTCCTCCGCCAGGACGTACGAGACGAAGGGGACCAGCAGCGTCAGGCCGATCTGGAGCGTGGCGTCGCCGAGGATGTCCATCAGCCGCTTGGCGGCCCAGCCGAGCGCGAGCCCGACGGCCACGGCCACCACGGCGGACAGCACCAGTTCCCCGAAGGCCTTCGGCAGGGAGAAGCTGCCGCTCACGGCCGCGGCGATGGCCACGTGGTAGAGCACGATGGCGGTGACGTCGTTGAAGAGGCCCTCGCCCTCCAGGATCGACACCAGGCGGCGCGGCAGCCCGAGCGAGCCCGCGACGGCGGTGGCGGCGACCGGGTCGGGCGGGGCGACGAGCGCGCCGAGCGCGACGGCCGCGGCCACGGAGATGCCGGGCACGACGGCGTTGGCCACGACGGCGACGGCCGCGGTGGTCACGAAGACGAGCGCGACCGCGAGCAGCAGGATCGGCCGCAGGTTGGCGGTGAACTGACGCCAGGAGGTGCGCTGCACCGAGGCGTAGAGCAGGGGCGGCAGCAACAGCGGAAGAATAAATTCCGGCGGTACGTCCACATTGGGGACGAAGGGCAGCAGGGCGAGGACGATTCCGCCCAGCGTCATCAGCACCGGCGACGGCAGCCCCAGCCGATCCGCGAACGGCACCATGACGACGGCGCCGATGAGCAGGACGAACAGCAGGGCGAGCTGATCCACGGTTGCCCTCCGGGCGGGCGAGCCGACACTTCGATCAAGCCAAGCGTGTCATGCGGGGCGTGGTGCGGCACCGTTGCCTCCCCCAGCTACCGCTGGGAGGTGCCCCCAGCGGCGGGAGCGGCCTGCGGCCGCGTCCTCAAATGCCGGACGGGCTGAATTCAGCCCGTCCGGCATTTGAGGACAGTGCGCGAAGCGTGCTTCGGGGCGGGGCTGGGGAACAAGCCCGCCGCAGGCGCCCCGGTCACCGTGCTGTCAGAGCGCCTTCGTCATCGCCCGGTGCGGAATCCCGCTGCCCTCGTCGAACTCCGGGCCGTGCGCCGCATACCCCAGCCGCTCGTAGAAGCCGAGCGCATGCGTCTGCGCCTCCAGATACACCCGGGTCAGCCCCAGCTGCCGGGCCTCCTCCTCCACGGCCCGGACGAGGATCGCCCCCAGCCCCGTGCCGCGCGCCGCACGGCCGACCGCGAGCCGGCCGAGGACGGCCGTGGCGTCGTCGGTCACACCCGCGTGGCCGTACTTCTTCCGGGCGGGCGCGCCGTGCAGGAAGCGGACCGTGCCGACGGGCCCGGCCGGGCCGGAGGCCAGGAAGTGGACGGCGTGCGCGTCGTACGCGTCCATCTCCTCGGCCTCCGGGACGCCCTGCTCGGCCACGAAGACCTCACGGCGCACCGCGTGGCAGCCGCCCAGGTCGTCGGGGGCGACGACGCGGACGGTCACGGGCGCCGCCGCGCTCATGAGCTCTCGGCCCGGATGATCTCCAGGGCGTGCCGCAGGTCCTCCGGATACTCGCTCTCGAACTCCACCCAGCGCCCGTCCTCGGGGTGCTCGAAGCCCAGCCGGACGGCGTGCAGCCACTGGCGGGTGAGCTTGAGCCGCTTGGCGAGCGTCGGGTCGGCGCCGTAGGTGAGGTCGCCCACGCAGGGGTGCCGGTGCGCGGCCATGTGCACGCGGATCTGGTGCGTGCGCCCGGTCTCGAGCTTGACGTCGAGGAGGCTGGCGGCGCGGAACGCCTCGATGAGGTCGTAGTGCGTCACGGACGGCTTGCCGTCGGCGGTGACCGCCCACTTGTAGTCGTGGTTGGGGTGGCGGCCGATGGGGGCGTCGATGGTGCCGCTCATCGGGTCCGGGTGGCCCTGGACCAGCGTGTGGTAGCGCTTGTCGACCGTGCGCTCGCGGAACTGCTGCTTGAGCAGGGTGTAGGCGCGCTCGGACTTGGCGACGACCATCAGGCCGGAGGTGCCGACGTCCAGGCGGTGCACGATGCCCTGGCGCTCGGCCGCGCCCGAGGTGGAGATGCGGTAGCCCGCGGCGGCGAGGCCGCCGATGACGGTGGGGCCGGTCCAGCCGGGGCTGGGGTGCGCGGCCACGCCGACGGGCTTGACGATCACCACGATGTCGTCGTCGTCATGGATGATCTCCATGCCCTCGACGGGCTCGGCGACGATCTGCACGGGCGCGGGGGCGGCCGGCATCTCGACCTCCAGCCAGGCCCCGCCGGTCACCCGGTCGGACTTCCCGGCCTCGGCCCCGTCGAGCTGGACCTTGCCCGCGGCCGCCAGCTCGGCCGCCTTGGTGCGGGAGAAGCCGAACATACGGGCGATGGCGGCGTCGACGCGCTCGCCTTCGAGGCCATCGGGTACGGGCAGGGCGCGGATCTCGGGAATGGTGCTCACCCGTCGAGTATGACGGACGGGTCCGACAGGCCCGCACGGCAGCGTCCGTGCGGACCCCGGCGGAGCGCCCTCAGTCGTTGTGGACCGTGCCGTCCGGGTCCAGGCCGCGGAAGGAGAGGATCACGATCAGGAAGCCGCCGCAGACGATCGCGGAGTCCGCGAGGTTGAAGACCGCGAAGTGCGCGGGGGCGATGAAGTCCACCACGCCGCCCTCGAAGCCGCCGGGCGAGCGGAAGAGCCGGTCGGTGAGGTTGCCGAGCGCGCCGCCGAGCAGCAGGCCGAGCGCGATCGCCCAGGGCAGGCTGTAGAGCTTGCGGGCGATCCGGGCGATGACCACGATCACGGCGGACGCGATGACCGTGAAGACGATCGTCATGGCCTCACCGATGCCGAAGGCCGCGCCGCGGTTGCGGATCACCTCGAACTGCAGCCAGGTGCCGAAGACCTCGATCGCGTCGTGGTGCTCCAGCTTGGCGACCACGAGCAGCTTGCTGCCCAGATCGAGGAGGTAGGCGAAGGCGGCCACCACGAGGAGGGCCCCGATGCGCCGCCCGCCCTTGACTCCGCCGGGCGCGTCGGCCGCCGCCCCGCTTCCGGGCGTGCCGGTGGTCTGTTCCGCCTCTGTCACGTGAGTCCTTCGACGTCGTCCCGCGCTCGATGGGGTTGTCAGGGCCACCCTGACTGAGGACGAGGGTACGGCACGCGCGCGGGCGCGGGTCAGCGGCGTTCCTGGCGCTGCTTGCACTCCACACACAGGGTGGCCCGGGGAAACGCCTGCATGCGGGCCTTGCCGATGGGCTTGCCGCAGTTGTCGCAGAGCCCGTACGTACCGGCGTCGAGCCGCTCCAGGGCGTGCTCGGTCTGCAGCAGCATCTCCTGGGCGTTGGCGGCCAGGGCCAGCTCGTGCTCACGGGTGATGTTCTTGGTGCCGGTGTCCGCCTGGTCGTCGCCGGCGCCGTCGCCCGAGTCGCGCATCAGCCCGCTGATCGCCTCCTCGGAGGCGGCGATCTCGGCCCGCAGCCGCAGCACCTCGCTCTGCAGCTCCGAGCGCGCCTCCGCGACCTCCGCGGGCGACCAGGGCTCCTCCCCGGGCCGTACGGCGAGCTCTCCGGGGGCGGGCGGCGCGGCGGGTTTCCGCGCGGGCGCGGCCTTGGCGGTCTTCTTGGCGGCTGCGGCCGCCGCCGGAGCGGTGGCCTTCTTGGCGGGTGCCGTCTTCTTGGCCACCGCCTTCGCGGGCGCGGCCTTCTTCGCCACCACGGCCTTCTTCGCCGTGGTCTTCCTGGGCGCCGTCTTCTTCGCCGATGCCGTCTTCCCGGCCGGCGCGGCCTTCTCCGCGGGCGCGGTCCCCGCCGCCTTCGCCGGGGCGGCCTTCTTCGCTGGAGCGGTCTTCTTCGCCACCATGGCCGCGACCCCTTCACATTTTATGATCTAGCGCGCGAATCGTGCCGGAACGATAAGTCTCCATCGGGCACGCGGCAACGGGGCACGCCGGTCTCCACCGTTGTGCCCCGCCCCCGGCCCTGTAATCAGCGCCCGCACGGCCCCCGCCGATATCCGGTGGGCCGTTGTCGTCGCGGGCCCGTACACTGGGCGCAGCGAGAGGCGTGGAAGGGACGAGTAGCGCCGCACGCAGCCAGGAGCGACTCGGGGACGGTGGGAGCCCGGGGGCGTGCGCGGTGTGAAGATCAGCCCTGAGCCGCCGGAAGAACGCCCCGGGTCCGCCCGGCAGGTCAGTAGAACCGGCATCGCGGCCCAATGAGGGGGCCACGGGCGCGAGCCCGCGGCCAAGGAGGGTGGTACCGCGGGAGCACCGTGCAACGGCTCTCGTCCCTCCGACGGACAGCGCAATGACGTCCCGCCGGAGGAAGCACCCGATGAGTCCGCAGCCGCAGTACCACCAGGTACCCGCTCAGGTGGACCTGCCCGCGCTCGAGCACGCCGTGCTCGATTTCTGGCGCGAGAGCAAGGTTTTCGCCCGTAGCCTCGAAGAGTCCGAGGGCCGCCCCGAGTGGGTGTTCTACGAGGGCCCCCCGACCGCCAACGGCATGCCCGGTGCCCACCACATCGAGGCCCGCGTCTTCAAGGACGTCTTCCCCCGCTTCCGCACGATGCAGGGCTACCACGTCGGCCGCAAGGCCGGCTGGGACTGCCACGGCCTGCCGGTCGAGCTCGCGGTCGAGAAGGAGCTGGGCTTCAACGGCAAGCAGGACATCGAGAAGTACGGCATCGCGGAGTTCAACGCCAAGTGCCGCGAGTCGGTGACCCGGCACACGGACGCCTTCGCCGAGCTCACCACCCGCATGGGCTATTGGGTCGACCTCGACGACGCGTACCGCACGATGGACCCGGAGTACGTCCAGTCCGTGTGGTGGTCACTGAAGGAGATCTTCAACAAGGGCCTGCTGGTCCAGGACCACCGCGTCGCCCCCTGGTGCCCCCGCTGCGGCACCGGCCTGTCGGACCACGAGCTCGCGCAGGGCTACGAGACGGTCGTCGACCCCTCCGTCTACGTCCGCCTGCCGCTGACCTCGGGCCCGCTCGCGGGCGAGGCCGCGCTGGTCATCTGGACGACCACCCCCTGGACCCTGGTCTCCAACACCGCCGTCGCCGCGCACCCCGACGTCCGCTACGTCGTCGCGACGGACGGCACGGAGAAGCTCGTCGTCGCCGAGCCGCTGCTGGAGAAGGCCCTGGGCGAGGGCTGGACGGCCACCGGTGAGTCCTTCACCGGCCGCGAGATGGAGCGCTGGACCTACCGCCGCCCGTTCGACCTGGTCGAGCTGGAGGGCGCCAACTTCGTCGTCAACGCCGAGTACGTGACGACGGAGGACGGCACCGGCCTGGTCCACCAGGCCCCCGCCTTCGGTGAGGACGACCTCCGCACCTGCCGCGGCTACGGCCTGCCGGTCGTCAACCCCGTCCGCCCGGACGGCACCTTCGAGGAGGGCCTCGCCCTCGTCGGCGGCCAGTTCTTCAAGAAGGCCGACGAGGCGCTGGTCGAGGACCTGTCCGCGCGCGGCCTGCTCTTCAAGCACGTGGCGTACGAGCACAGCTACCCGCACTGCTGGCGCTGCCACACCGCGCTGCTCTACTACGCGCAGCCCTCCTGGTACATCCGCACCACGGCCGTCAAGGACCGGCTGCTCCAGGAGAACGAGAAGACCAACTGGTTCCCGGAGTCGGTCAAGCACGGCCGCTTCGGCGACTGGCTGAACAACAACATCGACTGGGCGCTCTCCCGCAACCGCTACTGGGGCACCCCGCTGCCGATCTGGCGCTGCGAGGACGACCACCTCACCTGCGTCGGCTCGCTGGCCGAGCTGACCGAGCTGACCGGCAGCGACCAGAGCGCGCTGGACCCGCACCGCCCGTACATCGACGACGTCACCTTCACCTGCACCGCCGACGGCTGCTCGCACACCGCCGTCCGCGTGCCGGAGGTCATCGACGCCTGGTACGACTCGGGTTCCATGCCCTTCGCGCAGTGGGGCTACCCGTACAAGAACAAGGAGCTCTTCGAGAAGCGCTACCCGGCGCAGTTCATCTCGGAGGCCATCGACCAGACCCGCGGCTGGTTCTACACCCTGATGGCCGTGGGCACCCTCGTCTTCGACAAGTCGTCGTACGAGAACGTGGTCTGCCTCGGCCACATCCTCGCCGAGGACGGCCGGAAGATGTCCAAGCACCTGGGCAACATCCTCCAGCCGATCCCGCTGATGGACCAGCACGGCGCCGACGCCGTCCGCTGGTTCATGGCCGCCGGCGGCTCCCCGTGGGCCGCGCGCCGCGTCGGGCACGGCACGATCCAGGAGGTCGTCCGCAAGACGCTCCTCACCTACTGGAACACGGTCGCCTTCCAGGCGCTCTACGCCCGGACGTCCGGCTGGGCGCCCTCCGCGTCCGACCCGGCCCCGGCCGACCGCCCGCTGATCGACCGCTGGCTGCTCAGCGAGCTCAACGCGCTGACCGACCAGGTCACCCAGGCCCTGGAGTCCTACGACACCCAGCGCGCGGGCAAGCTGCTGTCCTCCTTCGTGGACGACCTGTCGAACTGGTACGTGCGGCGCTGCCGCCGCCGGTTCTGGCAGGGTGACGCGGCCGCGCTGCGCACCCTGCACGAGGTCGTCGAGACGGTCACCCGGCTGATGGCGCCCCTGGTGCCGTTCATCACCGAGCGCGTATGGCAGGATCTCGTGGTCCCGGTGGACCCGGAGGCCCCCGAGTCGGTGCACCTGGCGACCTGGCCGCAGGCCGACACCGCCCTGATCGACCCCGAGCTGTCCCAGCAGATGCTGCTCGTGCGGCGCCTGGTCGAGCTGGGCCGCGCCACCCGCGCGGAGTCCGGCGTCAAGACCCGGCAGCCGCTGTCCCGCGCGCTGGTCGCGGCCGCCGGCTTCGAGGCCCTGGGCCCGGAGCTGCGCGCCCAGATCACCGAGGAGCTGAACGTCTCCTCGCTCGCCTCCCTCTCGGAGGTGGGGGGCTCGCTGGTCGACACCACCGCGAAGGCCAACTTCCGGGCGCTCGGCCGCCGGTTCGGCAAGGGCGTCCAGGCCGTGGCCAAGGCCGTCGCCGAGGCGGACGCCGCGGCGCTGTCGCTGGCCCTGCGCGCGGGCACCGCGTCCGTGGCCGTGGACGGCGAGACCGTGACGCTCTCCCCCGACGAGGTCATCATCACCGAAACCCCGCGCGAGGGCTGGTCGGTGGCCTCCGACTCGGGCGCGACGGTGGCCCTCGACCTGGAGATCACCCCGGAGCTGCGCCGCGCGGGCCTGGCCCGTGACGCGATCCGGCTGATCCAGGAGGCCCGCAAGAACAGCGGCCTCGACGTCGCCGACCGGATCGCCCTGCGCTGGGTCTCCTCGGACGAGGAGACCACCACCGCGCTGGTCGAGCACTCCGGGCTCATCGCGGACGAGGTGCTCGCCACGGCCTTCTTGAACGAGCACGGCGTATCCGGCGGGGCCGACGACTCCTACGGCGAGTCGTTCGAGGACGAGGGCCTCGGTCTGACGTTCCGCCTCCGCAAGGCGTAACGAACCCACAAGAGCCGGTCGTCCGGGAGCTGCGTGCTCCCGGACGGCCGGCTCTTCGCTGTGCGTTCCACCCTGTGGGGGACATACGGGAAACGGGCCGGGCCCGGGACAGATGTCCCGGGCCCGGCCCGCTGATTGCCGACGGCGGCGCCGCGGCTTAGTTGTCGTCCTCGTCGATCAGGAAGCCGCGCATCGGCGACGGCGCCTGCTGCATCGGCTGCTGGCCCTGGGGCCGGACCGGTGCCATCGGCTGGGTCATCGCCGGGGACATCTGCTGCTGGCCGCCGTACGACGGAGCACCCATCGAGGTGTTGCCACCCATGGAGGTGTTACCGCCCATGGACGGGTTGCCGCCCATGCTGTGGCCACCCATGCCCGCACCTGCCGAGGCCATGGACCCGCTCATCGACGGGGCCGCGGGCAGCGACGGGGTGTTGGGGTTGCGCGGCGGGGCCAGCGAGTCGTCCGCCTGGTTCTCCAGCTGACGCAGCTGGCTCTCCAGGTAGGACTTCAGACGCGTGCGGTACTCGCGCTCGAAGCCGCGCAGGTCCTCGACCTTGCGCTCCAGCGTGGCGCGGGCGGACTCCAGGGAGCCCATCGCGACACGGTGCTTCTCCTGCGCGTCCCGCTCCAGGGCGTCGGCCTTGGCGCGGGCGTCCCGCTCCAGACCCTCGGCCCTGCTGCGCGCCTCGCCGACGATCTTGTTGGCCTCGGAACGGGCCTCCGCGATCGCCTGGTCGGCGGTCTGCTGAGCGAGCGACAGCACACGAGCGGCGCTGTCACCGCCCGGTCCCTGACCCGGCTGGGGCAGCTGCGGGCCGGGGCCGCCCATCGGGCCGTTCTGGCCCATGGCGTTCTGACCCATGGGGCCGTTCTGCCCCATTCCGTTCTGACCCATGCCGTTCTGGCCCATCGGGCCGTTCTGTCCCATGGGGCCGCCCATCGGGCCACCCATCGGACCGTTCTGTCCCATCGGGCCGGGACCGTGCGGGCCCTGGGGACCGTGGCCGTGACCGCCGGGGCCTGCCGGAAGCTGCGGGGCACCGCCCGGCAGCTGCGGCGGGCCGCCCATCTGCTGTTGCTGCGGCACCGGCTGCGGTCCGGATATGGCAGCGGGCACCGGAGCGCCGGGCCGCTGGTCCTGCGGCTCGGGCTTGCGCATTCCCTGCTGCTGGTTCTGCGCGGCGGCACGCGTGGCGGCGGCCAGCTTCGCGCGCAGGTCCTCGTTCTCCCGGAGCAGTCGGGTCAGTTCGGCCTCGACCTCGTCTAGAAAGGCATCGACCTCGTCCTCGTCATAGCCTTCTCGGAGACGGACGGTCGTGAACTGCTTGTTCCGCACATCCTCGGGGGTCAACGGCATCTCTTCTTCACCTCAACGTAGTCGTCGGCAATCGGCAAGACCGTATCGTTCACAGCCGCGTTCACAGCCGGCTCACGACGGTGATCAGGATGTAGACGATGATCATCAGTACGAAGAAGGACAGGTCGAGCGCCACGCCCCCGAGACGCAGCGGCGGGATGACCCGCCGCAGAAGCTTGAGTGGCGGATCGGTGACAGTGTAGGTGGCCTCAAGGACGACCACCATCGCCTTACCGGGTTGCCATGAGCGTGCGAACTGGAAGACGTAATCCATCACCAGCCGGAAGATCAGCACGAACAGGAAGCAGTACAACGCGATGTAGATCACCTGTAGTGCGATGCCCATCTCGCGCTTCCCTCTCCCCTTGCTCGTACCCGGCCTGTCGGGCCGTCATTCATCCGGCATTGACCGGTTTTGCGTCTCAGCTCTGATTGAAGAACCCACCCTCTGCGATGCGGGCCTTGTCCTCCGCCGTGACATCGACGTTAGCAGGAGACAGCAGGAACACCTTCTGCGTCACCCGCTCGATGCTGCCGTGGAGTCCGAAGACCAGACCGGCGGCGAAGTCGACAAGTCGCTTCGCGTCCGTGTCGTCCATCTCCGTGAGATTCATGATCACGGGGGTGCCCTCGCGGAAGTGTTCCCCGATGGTACGGGCCTCGTTGTAGGTCCGGGGGTGCAATGTCGTGATGCGGTAGGGCTCCCGCTCGGACACAACCTTGGGCATGATCACCGGTGCGTTCTTCTCCAGAGAGTGGCGTTCGGGTGTGATGGACGCCACGGGGGCGATTCGGGCGGGTCGTCCCGTTTCCGCTACGAGCGGAGCGGGTTCGCGCTGTGCCGGCGGCTGGGCGACTCGAACCGGTTCGTCCGGTTGCGTCTGTTGGGACTGATGCTGCTGCCTGCGTCGGTCGGGCTCCGGCTCGGGCTCGAACTCGTCATCGGGGTCGAACCCCGGGCCGTCGTACCCATCGTCCTCCACGAGGCCGAGGTAGACCGCCATCTTGCGCATCGCGCCGGCCATTCTCTGCGTCCTCCGCTCTGTGGTGGATCGGCTCCGTCAACGGCGCCTTGGATCCACTTGGTCTGCCCACCTTTTGGTGGGATTGACCATATTTTCTGCTGTGGTCCGACTTCTTGGCGACGTTACCCGAGCCCGGGTCGGACTCCGAGTACCGCCGATCCGACACGTACATGTGTCGCCCCGGCTGCCACGGCGTCATCCAGGTCCGCGCTCATCCCTGCTGACACCATGTTCGCAGCAGGATGGGCCGCGCGCAGGCCCGTTGAGATTTCCATCAGCCGGTCGAATGCCGCCCGGGGCCGTCCCGCGTAAGGGCCGGCGAGCGGAGCGACCGTCATCAGACCGGCGGGACGCAGCCCTTCGGCGGCGGCGATCGCGTCCGCGAGGACGGCGACCCCGTCCGGCGCGACACCACCCCGGTCGCCCCGCTCTCCCGACTCCGCGTCAAGAGCCACCTGGATCAGGCAGTCCAGCTCGCGTCCGGCTCGAACGGCCACGGCGGAGAGGGCGGTGACCAGTCTGATTCGGTCGACAGAGTGCACCACATCGGCATAACTCACCACCGAACGGACCTTGTTCGTCTGCAATTGTCCGACGAAGTGCCAGGTCAGTGGCAGATCCGCGCACTCGGCGGCCTTGGGGGCGGCGTCCTGGTCGCGGTTCTCCGCGACGTGCCGGACCCCCAGTTCCGAGAGAAGGCGCACATCGCTCGCGGGGTAGGTCTTGGTGACCACGACGAGGGTCACTTCTTCGCGCTCGCGTCCGGCCGCGGCGCACGCTGCGGAGATACGTTCCTCCACGCGCGCCAGATTGGCGGCCAGTTCCGTTCTGCGGTCCGTCACAGCTCAGCGTCCAACCAGACATAGCTCGCGAGCCGCCCGGTGACGTGCTCGCGTCGGTACGAGAAGTGGTCTGCCGACTCCAGCGTACAAATGTGAGATTGTCCGCTGATATTCACACCAAGTCGGTGCAGTTGTGCACAAACCCCCGCGGCGACGTCCACCGCCGGGGTGCCCTTGCGGGTGGTGGCCCAGGCCTCGGCCACGGCCGCGGTGACCTCGGCGCGCATCGCCTCGGGCACCTCGTAGCAGAAGCCGCAGACCGAGGGGCCGGTGTGGGCGATGATCCGGGCGGGGTCGGCACCCAGCGCGATCATCGCCTCGACGGTGGCGGGGACGACTCCGGCGACCAGTCCCGGGCGGCCGGCGTGGGCCGCGCCCGTGATCCCGGCGACCGGGTCGGCGAGCAGGACCGGGGTGCAGTCCGCGGTGAGCACCGCGAGTGCCAGGCCGCGACGGGCCGTCACCACTCCGTCGACCGCGGGAATCTCCTCGGTGCCGCCGGCACCCCACGGTCCGTCGACCACGGCCACGTCCCGGCCGTGCACCTGGTTCATCCAGACGACCGCCGCCGGGTCGAGGCCGAGCGACTTCGCGGTCCGCTCCCGGTTGGCGCGCACGGCGGCGGGGTCGTCACCGACCGCGCCGCCCAGGTTGAGCTCGTCATACGGAGCGGCGCTCACCCCGCCCCACCTGTCGGTGAAGGCGAAGTGCGCGCCGCTCGCGTGCTGTTCGGATGTCACTGCGTGTTGATGCCCTATCACTTTGGGCCGCTCGGTCGCGGGTCCTACTTGAGGAAGTCCGGGACGTCGAGTTCCTCGGCGGTCGAGTCCTGGTAGGGCCGGGCCGGCGGGACCTGCGGGGAGGACACCGGCGGCGGGGGGACCTCGCCGACCGGCGACTCGGTGCCCGAGGGCTCCTCGGTGCGCGGGGTCACGCTGCCGAGACCGCCGAAGGAGGAGCGGACCGGCTCGGCCTGAGGGGACTGGCGCGGGGCCGCGGCCGACGCGGTGCTCTCCTCACGGCCGTTGCCGTAGGAGGAGCCGAGCACCTTGTCGCGGCTGCCCTTGGCCGGCGGCTGCCCGCCGTCGAAGCCGGCCGCGATGACCGTGACCCGGACCTCGTCACCGAGGGCGTCGTCGATGACGGCGCCGAAGATGATGTTGGCCTCGGGGTGGGCCGCCTCGCTGACCAGCTGCGCCGCCTCGTTGATCTCGAAGAGACCGAGGTCGGAGCCGCCGGAGATGGAGAGCAGCACACCACGGGCGCCGTCGATGGACGCCTCCAGGAGCGGCGAGGAGATCGCCATCTCCGCGGCGGCCACCGCGCGGTCGTCGCCGCGGGCGGAGCCGATCCCCATGAGCGCCGATCCGGCCTCGGACATCACGGACTTGACGTCGGCGAAGTCGAGGTTGATCAGGCCGGGGGTGGTGATGAGGTCGGTGATGCCCTGGACACCCGACAGCAGCACCTGGTCCGCGGACTTGAACGCGTCGAGCACGCTCACCTGACGGTCCGAGATGGACAGGAGTCGGTCGTTGGGGATCACGATGAGGGTGTCGACCTCGTCGCGCAGACCCGCGATGCCGTCCTCCGCCTGGTTCGCCCGGCGGCGGCCCTCGAAGGTGAACGGCCGGGTGACCACACCGATCGTCAGGGCGCCCAGCGAGCGGGCGATGTTGGCGACGACGGGGGCGCCACCGGTGCCGGTGCCGCCGCCCTCGCCCGCGGTCACGAAGACCATGTCGGCCCCCTTGAGGACCTCCTCGATCTCCTCGCGGTGGTCTTCGGCCGCCTTGCGGCCGACATCGGGGTTGGCGCCGGCGCCGAGGCCGCGGGTGAGCTCACGGCCGACGTCCAGCTTGACGTCGGCGTCGCTCATCAGCAGGGCCTGCGCATCGGTATTGATCGCGATGAACTCGACGCCCTTGAGACCGACCTCGATCATCCGGTTGATGGCGTTCACGCCACCGCCGCCGATACCGACGACCTTGATGACTGCGAGGTAGTTCTGCGGTGCTGCCACGTCGAAGGCCTCTCGCCTCGAGTTACGTATGCCTGGGGGACGGTTCTCATGCCGACCCGAACCCTCAACGTGAAGTTTAGGGTTACCGGTGCCGCTGTTCGCCGGGGTTCTCCGAACAGGACACTAAGTCGACAAGTGGCGCGTGTTCAACGAACACGCCGAACCTCCCGTTTTTCTTTTCACCCTATGTGATCACCCATAGCCGTAGCCAGTCAGGGTGCTGTCCGACCCTTCGGCCCGTCAACTCCCCGACACCGCCGGAGCGCTGGGGGCGCTCACATCGAAGCGACCGGCACCCCGCGCCGCTTTCAGCAATGCCGTGAGCGTACGGGCTTTCGCGTCGCCCCGCTCGCCGCTCCCCCAGACCACCGTCCGACCACCCGTCAGATCGAGGGTGATGGAGTCGTACGAGCGTACGTGGATGACGCGGGTGTCCGCGCGCACCCCGTCGGGCAGCGACTCGGCCACCCGTACGCCCTCCCGCTCCAGGCGCCCGGTGCCGAAGCGGCGCAGGCTCGGCGAGTCGGCGGCCTCCACGGACAGCCGTGGCACGCTCTGCGGGGCGCGGTCGACTGTGGCGAACCGCACGCCCGTACCGTCGATTTCGATGAACTTTCCGCCCTTTTCGACGATCGCCCTGGGCTGTCGCTCGACCACTTTCAGGTCGATCGTGTGCGGCCAGGACCGTTCGACGGAGACCGTGTCGATCCTCGGCAGCGCCTTGCGCAGCCGGTCCGCGATGGCGTCGGTGTCCACCGAGACGAGGGGCTCGCCGAGGGGGGTGGCGGCCGCCGCCCGTACCTCTTCGGGGGTCAGCACGCGCGCGCCGCTGACGTCCACCTGCGTGGCGCGCAGCCAGCTGGAGCCGTAGAACGCCCAGCCGACGGCTGAGCCGGCGAGCGTGGTGACGACCACCCAGAAGACGATCCGGCGGCGGCGCGTGGGCCGGGAGCGGCGCGGGGCGCGCCCGGCGGCGGGCCGGGAGGGGCCGGACCGCACCGATTTCCCGCTCTTCGCGTTCTTGCTCTTCGAGCCACCGCGCTGAGCGGTCGTCGGTCCGGCCACGCTCCCCAGCCTCCTGCTCCCGCGGGCCCTCAGCCCGCCCTGCGTGCGGCAATCGCCTCATAGACCATGCCGACGAGCAGCTCGTCGGCGTCGCGCCGCCCGAACTCGGAGGCGGCGCGGGACATCTCGTACAGCCGGTGCGGGTCGGCGAGCACCGGGAGTACCTGGCTCTGCACCCATTCGGGGCTCAGCTCGGCGTCGTCGACCAGCAGGCCGCCGCCCGCCTTGACCACCGGCTGGGCGTTGAGCCGCTGTTCGCCGTTGCCGATGGGCAGCGGGACGTAGGCGGCCGGGAGCCCGACGGCGGACAGCTCGGCGACGGTCATCGCACCCGCGCGGCAGAGCATCATGTCGGCCGCGGCGTACGCGAGATCCATCCGGTCCACGTACGGTACCGGGACATAGGGCGGCATACCGGGCATGTTGTCCACATGCGGCAGGTCGTTCTTCGGACCGACCGCGTGCAGGATCTGGATGCCGGAGCGCTGGAGCGCCGGGGCGACGGCCTGGACGACCTCGTTGAGCCTGCGGGCACCCTGCGAACCGCCGGAGACCAGCAGGGTCGGCAGGCTGGGGTCGAGCCCGAAGTAGGCCCGCGCCTCCGGCCGGGCGGCGCCGCGGTCGAGGGTGGCGATGGTGCGGCGCAGCGGGATGCCCACATAGCGGGCGTTGCGCAGCTTGCTGTCCGGCGTGGACACCGCGACCCCGGCGGCGTAGCGCGAGCCGATCTTGTTGGCGAGGCCGGGGCGCGCGTTGGCCTCGTGCACGATGATCGGCACGCCGAGCCGCTTGGCGGCCAGGTAGCCGGGCAGCGCCACATAGCCGCCGAAGCCGACCACGCAGTCCGCCTTGGTGCGCTCGAGGATCTGCTCGGCGGCCTTGATCGTGCCGCGCAGCCGCCCGGGGACGGTGATCAGCTCTGGTGTGGGCTTGCGCGGCAGGGGGACGGCGGGGATCAGGCCCAGCTCATAGCCCCGCTCGGGCACGAGCCGGGTCTCCAGGCCCCGCTCCGTGCCGAGCGCCGTGATCCCCACGGTCGGGTCCTGCCTGCGCAGGGCGTCCGCGAGGGCGAGCGCGGGCTCGATGTGGCCGGCGGTCCCCCCGCCGGCGAGTACGACATGCACCGAAATTCACCGCTCTCCGGACGGTCGCTTCTTGACGCGCCGTCTCATCGTCTTCCATCTCACCCCAGGCTGCCGCATGGCCAGCGCCGCCCGCGCACCGGGTTCGTCGCGCGCGAAGGCGATCAGCAGTCCGATGGCGAACATGGTCGGCAGCAGGGCGGACCCTCCGTAGGAGAACAGCGGCAGGGGGACACCGGCGATCGGCAGCAGGCCGAGCACCGCACCGATGTTGACCACGGCCTGAGCCATGATCCAGGTGGTCACACCTCCCGCGGCGTACCTCACGAAGGGGTCCTCCGTGCGTCCGGCCAC
Organism: Streptoverticillium olivoreticuli subsp. olivoreticuli; assembly: GCF_003391135.1. Classification (GTDB taxonomy): domain Bacteria; phylum Actinomycetota; class Actinomycetes; order Streptomycetales; family Streptomycetaceae; genus Streptomyces; species Streptomyces blastmyceticus. Next base: position 3,202,129 of record NZ_CP031455.1, read on the forward strand.
GCGGATACCCGCATAGCCTAGAGCCGCGAAGAGGGCGAGTACGGACAGCGTCCCCGCCAGACCGAGCTCCTCGCCGGTGATGGCGAAGATGAAGTCGGTGTGGGGTTCTGGGAGTTCGCCCCATTTCTCCACACTCGCACCGAGGCCGGCACCGAACCAGCCTCCGTTGGCCAGCGCGTAGATTCCGTGCACCGCCTGCCAGCACTGGTCATTGGTGCCGGGGTCGGTGGCACCGATGCAGGCGAGGCGGGACATCCGGTTGGCACTGGTCTTGATGAACAGCACCGCGAGCAGGGCGGTGACGCCGAACACCCCGGAGAAGAGCCGGGTGGGGGCTCCCGCGATCCACAGCAGCCCCAGCAGCACCGCGGTGAGGACGACGGTGGTCCCCATGTCACCGCCCAGCATGATGAGCCCGAGCAGCACGAAGGTGACGGGCACCAGGGGCACGAGCAGGTGCTTCCACTGGGTGAGCAGCTTCTTGGCCTGTTTGCGGGCGAGCAGGTCGGCGCCCCACAGCACCAGCGCCAGCTTGGCGAACTCGCTGGGCTGCATCTGGAAGGGGCCGCCCAGGGCGATCCAGTTGGTGTTGCCGTTGATGGTCTCCCCGATGCCGGGCACCTGCACCAGGCAGAGCAGGAAGAGCGACCCGGCGAGCGCGGGATAGGCGAAGGCCCGCAGCAGCCGCACGGGCATCCGCGCGGCCGCGAGCAGCAGCACGGCGCCGATGGCGGCGGCCAGCAGCTGCTTGCGGAAGAAGAAGCTGGGGGGCAGGCCGTTCTGCAGCGCCTTGATCTGGGAGGCGGAGTAGACCATCACCAGGCCGAGGACGATGATCAGCAGGGAGCCGCCCAGGACGAGGTAGTACGCCGTCAGGGGGCGGTCCCAGGCGCGCCTGGCGCGGCCGTGGAGGGTCCGCAGGCCGCCCAGCAGGGTGCCGCGCGGCCGCCGGGGCCCGCCGGGGCCGCCCGTGCGCCCACGGCCCGCAGCGGGGCGGGGGCGGGCCGTCCCCGCGGGCCGGGAGCGCGCGACGGGGCCGCGCAGCGCCGTCCACGCGCCGGGCGGCCGCGCGATGTGATCCGCGTGCATCCGGGTGTCCCCTTCGCTGGTCTCCCGCGCCGCCCGGTCACGCCGCCGGAGTCTCCGGTGATTTCCGGGAGATCACCGAGGACCTTGGGGACCGTGCGGCTACTCGTCCGTGCCGCGGCCCGGCTCCGAGCCGGCCAGGGCCCGGACCGCCTCGGCGAATGCCTCGCCGCGCTTGTTGTAGTTGACGAACATATCCATCGAGGCGCAGGCCGGGGCCATGAGTACGGTGTCCCCCGGGCCGGCGAGCCGCGCGGCCTCCTGCACCGCCGCGGCCATCGCCCCAGTGTCGGTCCGGTCGAGGTCGACCACCGGGACATCCGGGGCGTGTCGCGCCAGCGCTTGGGCGATCAGCGCCCGGTCGGCGCCGATGAGGACGACTCCGCGCAGCCGCTTCGCGGACCTGGCCACGAGGTCGTCGAAGGTGGCGCCCTTGGCGAGGCCGCCCGCGATCCACACGATCGAGTCGTAGGCCGCCAGGGACGCCTGGGCGGCGTGGGTGTTGGTGGCCTTGGAGTCGTCCACGTAGGCGACGCCGTCGACGTCCGCGACGTGGGCGATGCGGTGGGCGTCCGGCCGGAAGGCGCGCAGCCCGTCCCGTACGGCCGCGGGCTGGACGCCGAAGGCGCGGGCGAGGGCGGCGGCCGCGAGGGCGTTGGCGATGTTGTGCGGGGCCGCCGGCTTGATGTCGGAGACCTCGGCGAGCTCCTGGGCGTTCTTCTGCCGGTCCGCGACGAAGGCCCGGTCGACGAGGATGCCGTCGACGACGCCGAGCATGGACAGGCCGGGCGGGCCGAGGGTGAAGCCGATCGCGCGGCAGCCCTCCTCGACGTCCGCCTCGCGCACCAGGTGCTCGGTACGGGCGTCGGAGGCGTTGTAGACGCAGGCGACCTGGTTGCCCTCGTAGATGTGGCCCTTGTCGGCGGCGTACGCCTGCATGGAGCCGTGCCAGTCGAGGTGGTCGGGCGCGAGGTTGAGGACGGCCGCGGAGTGGGCGCGCACGGAGGGCGCCCAGTGCAGCTGGTAGCTGGAGAGCTCGACGGCGAGGACGTCGTAGGGCTCGTCGGAGAGCACGACGTCGATGATCGGCGTGCCGATGTTGCCGACGGCGGCGGTGCGCAGTCCGGCGGCCTCCAGGATGGCGGCGAGCATCTGGACGGTCGTGGTCTTGCCGTTGGTGCCCGTGACGGCGAGCCACGGCGCGGCGCCCTCGCCGCGCAGCCGCCAGGCGATCTCGACGTCGCCGACCACGTCGACGCCCGCCCCGGCCGCGGCCGTGAAGAGCGGGCTGTCGGGCTTCCAGCCCGGCGAGGTGACGACCAGTCCGGTGCCCTCGGGCAGGGTGGTGGCGTCACCGAGACGGACGGTGACGCCCTCCGCCCGGAGGGCGGCGGCGCGCTCGCGCAGCGCCTCGCTGTCGCCGCCGTCCACGACGGTCACCAGGGCGCCGAGACCGGCCAGGGCGCGGGCGGCGCTGACGCCGCTCACGCCGAGGCCGGCGACGGTGATGTGCTTGCCGGTCCAGGCCGTGCTGTTCGGGGCGGGGATCACTTGATGGCCAACCATCCGGCGTAGAAGATTCCGAGACCGACGGCGACGCACAGGCCCTGGATGATCCAGAACCGGACCACCACAAGGACCTCGCTCCACCCCTTGAGTTCGAAGTGGTGCTGGAGCGGGGCCATCCGGAAGACGCGCTTCCCGGTCATCCGGAAGGAGCCGACCTGGATGACCACGGACATGGTGATCAGGACGAACAGGCCGCCGAGGAGGGCCAGCAGCAGCTCGGTGCGGGAGCAGATGGCCAGTCCCGCCAGCGCGCCGCCGAGGGCGAGCGAGCCGGTGTCGCCCATGAAGATCTTGGCGGGCGAGGTGTTCCACCACAGGAAGCCGAAGCAGGAGCCCATCAGGGCCGAGGCGACCACGGCGAGGTCGAGCGGGTCGCGCACCTCGTAGCAGGCGGCGCCGGCGGTCAGCGGGTTGCCGCAGGACTGGCCGTGCTGCCAGGTGCCGATGAAGACGTAGGCGCCGAAGACCATCACGGACGCGCCGGTGGCGAGGCCGTCGAGGCCGTCGGTGAGGTTCACGCCGTTCGACATCGCGAGGATCATGAACAGCGCCCAGACGACGAAGATGACCGGGCCGACCGACCAGCCGAAGTCCTGGGTGAAGGAGAGCCGGGTGGAGGCCGGGGTCTGGCCGCGGGTGTCCGCGAACTGGAGCGCCAGCACGGCGAAGGCGATGCCGACGATCAGCTGTCCGGCCATCTTGGCCTTGGCGCGCAGGCCCAGGCTCCGCTGCTTGACGATCTTGATGTAGTCGTCGAGGAAGCCGACGAGGCCCATGCCCGCCGTCAGGAACAGCACCAGCAGGCCCGACGTCGTCGGCTCCTTGCTGGTGATGACCTTGGTGACGGCGTACGCGATGAGCGTGGCCAGGATGAAGGCGATGCCACCCATGGTGGGCGTGCCCTTCTTCCCGGCGTGGCCGCGCGGGCCGTCGTCACGGATGAACTGGCCGTAGCCCTTGCGGGCCAGGAACTTGATCAGCAGCGGGGTGCCGACCAGGGTCAGGACGAGACCGATGACACCCGCGAAGAGGATCTGGTTCATCAGCGGGCACCCTCGCCCTCGCCCGCGAGCAGCGCTTGGGCGACCCGCTCGAGACCGGCCGACCTGGACGCCTTCAACAGCACGACGTCACCCGGGCGCAGCTCGCTGCGCAACAGGTCGACCGCCGCCTGCACGTCGGACACGTGCACCGACTCCTCACCCCACGAACCCTCGTTATAGGCGCCCATCTGCAGCCAGGCCGCTTCCCTGCCCCCGACTGCCACGAGCTTGCTGACGTTGAGCCGGACGGCGAGCCGTCCGACCGCGTCGTGCTCGGCGAGCGCGTCGTCACCGAGCTCGGCCATCTGACCGAGCACGGCCCACGTGCGGCCCCCCTTCGCCGTGGCGGCCTGTCCCATGGCGGCCAGCGCGCGCAGCGCGGCTCGCATGGATTCGGGGTTCGCGTTGTAGGCGTCGTTGACGATCGTCACGCCGTCCGCACGCTCGGTGACCTCCATCCGCCAGCGGGAGAGCTGGCCCGCCCCGGAGAGCGCGGTGGCGATCTCCTGTGCGGGCATGCCCAGCTCATGGGCGACGGCGGCGGCGGCGAGCGCGTTCGACACGTGGTGCTCACCGTACAGCCGCATGGTCACGTCCCCGCACCCGGTGGGTGTGTGAAGCGTGAAGGCGGGCTGTCCGGTCGCGGTGAGGCGGACGTCCTCGGCGCGGATGTCCGCGTCGGCGGCCTCGCCGAAGAGGACGATGCGGGCCTTGGTACGGCTGCTCATGGCGCGGACCAGCGGGTCGTCGGCGTTGAGGACGGCGACGCCGCCCTCCTCGGCCGTCGGCAGCACCTCGACCAGCTCGCCCTTGGCCCGGGCGATCTGCTCGCGGCCGCCGAACTCGCCGATGTGGGCGGTGCCGACGTTGAGGACGAGTCCGATGCGCGGTGGGGTGAGCTCGGCGAGGTAGCGGATGTGGCCGATGCCGCGGGCGCCCATCTCCAGGACGAGGTGGCGGGTGTCCTCGTCCGCGCGCAGCGCGGTGAGCGGCAGGCCGATCTCGTTGTTGAAGTTGCCGGGCGGGCCGACGGTGGGGCCGAGGCGCTCCAGGAGCTGTGCGATGAGGTCCTTGGTGCTGGTCTTGCCCGCGGAGCCGGTGAGCGCGACGACGGTGGCGTCGAGCCGCTCGACGACGGCGCGCGCGAGCGTGCCCAGGGCGGTCACCACGTCGTCGACGACGATGGCGGGGACGCCGACGGGCCGGGCGGCCAGCACGGCCACGGCGCCCGCGGCGACGGCGCGCTCGGCGTAGTCGTGGCCGTCGACGTTGTCCCCGGGCAGGGCGGCGAAGAGGCTGCCGGGCCGTACCTCACGGGAGTCGATCACGACCGGGCCGTCGGCCGTGCGGCCCGGGTCCGGTATGTCGTGCTGCTGCCCGCCGACAATGGCGGCGATCTCGGCGAGGGACAGAGCGATCACTGGGAATTACCTCCGTCCGTTCGGGAGTGCTGCCGGGGGGAGGGTTGTGCGCGCATGGCGGTCTGTCATCCCTGGTCGTTCCGGTGCGTGTGGGCCGCGGCGCGGCGCTCGATGGCCTCGCGCAGCACCAGGCGGTCGTCGAAGGGACGGACGACTCCGGCGATGTCCTGGCCCTGTTCGTGGCCCTTGCCGAGGACGACGACGGTGTCGCCGGGTTCGGCCCGGGCGACCGCGGCGGCGATGGCGTCGGCCCGCTCCTCCGCGAGGAGGACCGTGCCGCGCTCGTGGGCGGGCACCTCGGCGGCGCCCGCGAGCATGGTGGCGAGGATCGCGAGGGGATCCTCGGAGCGGGGGTTGTCGGAGGTCAGCACGGCGGTGTCGGCGAGCCGGGCCAGCGCGGCGCCCATGGGGGCGCGCTTGGTGGTGTCGCGGTCGCCGCCGCAGCCGAGTACGGCGTGGACGCGGCCGGTGCCGACCTTGCGCAGGGCGCGGAGAACCGATTCGACGGCGTCCGTCTTGTGCGCGTAGTCGACGACGGCGAGGTAGGGCTGGCCCGCGTCGACGCGCTCCAGGCGGCCGGGGACGCCGGGGACGGCGGCGACGCCGTCGGCGGCGGCCTGCGGGTCGACCCCGGCGGCGACGAGGGCGGTGACGGCCGCGAGGGCGTTGGCGACGTTGAACGGGCCGGCCAGCGGGGACCGGGCCCGTACGGACTCGCCGTTCGGCCCGAGGACGGTGAAGACCGAGTCGAACGGGCCGATCTCGACATCCGCCGCGCGCCAGTCGGCGTCGGGGTGGCCCTCGGCGGAGAAGGTGACGACGGGCACCTCGGAGACGCCGTCGGCGAGCCTGCGGCCGTACTCGTCGTCGAGGTTGACGACGCCGGCGCGGCTGCGGGCCTTGGTGAAGAGCTCCGCCTTGGCCTGGAAGTAGTCCTCCATGCCGGAGTGGAACTCCATGTGCTCCGGGCTGAGGTTGTTGAAGACCGCGACGTCGAAGACGCAGCCGTCGACCCGGCCGAGCCGCAGTGCGTGGCTGGAGACCTCCATGGCGACCGAGCGGACGCCGCGCTCGCGCATCACCGCGAAGAGCGCCTGGAGGTCGGTGGCCTCGGGCGTGGTGCGCTCGGACTTGATGCGCTCGTCACCGATGCGCGACTCCACCGTGCCGATGAGGCCGGTGAGGCCGCCGAGGGCCTTGAGCCCGCCTTCGATGAGGTACGCGGTGGTGGTCTTGCCCGAGGTGCCGGTGATCCCGATCTGGAGCAGGTCGTGGCCCGGCTGTCCGTAGATCGTGGCGGCGAGCTCACCCATCCGGCCGCGCGGGTCGTCCACGGTGAGGACGGGCAGGCCGGTGGCGGCGGCGCGCCCTGCGCCCGCCGGGTCGGTCAGCACCGCGGCGGCGCCGAGGCCGGCGGCCTGGGCGGCGAAGTCCGCGCCGTGGAAGCGGGCGCCGGGCAGGGCGGCGTAGACGTCGCCCGGCCGCACGGCCCGCGAGTCGTGGGTGATGCCGGTGACGGCTTCGCCCTGGACTGCGGGAGCGGGGATGCCCAGCTGACCGGCCAGCTCCGCGAGGGGCACGGGGCGGACCTGGGTGGGGCGGGGCGCTCCCGGCTGTACGGGCTGTACGGCGGGGGCGTCCTTGGGGCTGGTGTGGGACTGATCAGCGTGGGGCACGGCGGTGAGCGTACCGGGCGCACCCGCTCCGTCGCGAAGCGAGGGGCGCACCGCGCCGCGGTTCCCGGGATCCGGAGTGATCGTCGTCACGGCCTGCTCCGGGTCACTGGCCGTCGTAGCTCACCGGCAGCCGCGGGGGCTCGGTGCCGGACGGCGGTACCTGGAGGGTCTTGAGCGCGAACTCCATGACCTGCTTGAAGACGGGGCCGCAGATCTGGCCGCCGAAGTAACTGCCCTTGGTGGGGTTCTGGATGGCGCAGTAGACGGTGATCCGGGGCTGGTCGGCGGGGGCGAAGCCGGCGAAGGAGGCGGTGTAGCCGTGGTAGCGGCCGGTGTGCGGGTCCACCCGGTTGGAGGTGCCGGTCTTGCCCGCGACGCGGTAGCCGGGGATCTTCGCCTTGGTTCCGGTGCCCTCCCGGTCGTCGACGACGGACTCCAGCATGGTGGCGAGCTCCCGGGCGGTCTTCTCGCTGACGACGCGGGTCCGCTGCGGGGCCGGGGCGGGGGCGAAGCGGCCGTCGGGGCCCTTGGTGCCGCGGACGAGGGTGGGCTGGATGCGCTGCCCGCCGCCCGCGATCGTGGAGTAGACGGAGGCGGCCTGCACGGCGTTCAGGGACAGGCCCTGGCCGAAGGGGATCGTGTACTGCTGGGATTCGCTCCACTTGCCCGGCTTCGCCAGGATTCCGGAGGTCTCGCCGGGGAAGCCGAGGCCGGTGGGCGCCCCGATGCCGAACTTCCGCAGGTAGGAGTCGAGGACCTCGTTGGCCTGCGGCCGGGTGGCGCCGAGCCGCTCGGCGGCGAGGATCGTGCCGATGTTGCTGGACTTGGCGAGCACCCCGTTGAGGGTGAGGTGCCAGGTGGCGTGGTCGATGTCGTCGGCGAAGGACCGGTCGGCGCGCAGCAGCCGGTTCGGGACCTCCACCCGGGTCTCCGGGGTGGCCTTGTCCTCCTCCAGGACGGCCGCCATGGTCATCACCTTGCTGACGCTGCCCGGTTCGTAGGCGTCCTGGAGCGCGGCGTTGCCGAGGGCGCCGCTGTCGGCGTGGGCGAGGTCGTTGGGGTCGTAGCCGGGGGCGTTGGCCATGGCCAGGACCTCGCCGGTGCGGGTGTCCTGGACGACGACGTAGCCGCGGTCCGCCTGCGACTCCTGCACCTGCTGGGTGATGGCGCTCTGGGCGGCCCACTGGATGTCCCGGTCGATGGTCAGCTCGATGTCGGAGCCGGGCACGGCGGGCTGTTCCTTGACGTCCCCGGTGGGCACCTGGCGGCCGCCGGACTGGGCGTAGACGAGCTTGCCGTCCCGGCCCGCGAGCGCCTTGTCGAGCTGTGCCTCGACACCGCCGCCGCCCCGGCCCTCGGAGTTGACGAAGCCCAGTATCCCGGCGGCGAGGTCGCCGTTGGGGTAGACGCGCTTGCTGTGGGGTTCGCGGTTGATGCCCGCGAGGACGTCGGCGCCCTTCTTCTTCGCCGCCTTCTGCGCGGAGGTCTTCTTCAGCTCCTTGATCCGGTTCCAGACCTGGGGGCTCTGCCGGCGGGCGAGGACGACGTACTTCGAGCGGGGGTTGGCGGTGAGCTTCTGCTCCAGGACGGCGGGCCGCTCGTCGAGTACGGGGGCGAGCAGCCCGGCGGCCTTCCGGGCGGCGCCGTCGGCCTTGATCCGCTCGGGGGTCAGCAGGTCGGGGGCGGCGGTGATGTCGTACGCGTCGACGGTGGTGGCCAGGTCCACCCCGGTGCGGTCGGTGATGGTGCCGCGCTCGGCGGCGAGGGTGACCGGGATGTAGCGGTTGACGTTGGCCCGGGCCGCGTACGCGCTCGCGTCGACGGCCTGCACCTGCAGGAGCCGCACGGTGAAGGCCAGCAGGACGAGGGTGAGCCCGAAGCCGACCAGCCGCAGCCGGGGCCGCGGGCTGCCGAGCCGCAGGGACTGCGCCCCGGGGCGGGGCGGGCGGGCGGCGGGCCGGGCGGGGCCGGGCACGCTCCGGCGGGCGGCGCCGGACTGCCGGGGCGGTCTGGGGGCCTTGGGGGCGGTCATGACGCACCGGCCGCGGCTCGGGCCCGCGGGAGGTGCGGGAAGCTCGGGGGCAGGGCCCCGGAGGAAAGCGGCACAGCGTCACCTGCCGGTGGTCGGAGCGGTCTTCTCTGCCGTACGGGCGAGGGGCACGAGCAGGGGCCCGGTGCCGGTGAGATACGGGACGTGCGGCAGCGCGTCCGGGCCGGCGGCCGGGGCGGCCGGGACACCGGTGCCGGGCGGCAGGCCGGGGGCGGGGACGGCGGCCGGTGCGGGCCGGGACGCGGGGGCCAGCTGGGTGGTGAGGTTCGCGGCGTCCTCCTGGCCGGCCGGGGCCGGCGAGCCGCGGACGGTGCCGTCGGGGCTGAGGAAGGCGGGGCTGCCGCCGGGGATCATGCCGAGCTTGCGGGCCTGGCGCTCCAGGGCGTCCGGGGCGGCGAGCCGGTCGACCTCCTGCTGGAGCGCCTGCTGCTCGTCGGTGAGCTCGGTGGTCTTGCGCTGGAGCTTGGTGAGCTCGAAGGAGCCCTGGTTGAGCGCGGAGTTGAGGACCAGCAGCGAGATCAGCCCGGAGCCGAGCAGCACCACCACGAGGAAGACGAACGGGGTGCGCTTCGCCCCGGCCGGGCCCGCTGCCCGCAGCCGGCCGAGCCGGGTGCCCCGGCCGCGGGCGGCGGGCGTCATGGGGCGTCCTCCCGGATGCGTTCGGCGCCCCGCAGCCGGGCGGGGGCGGCCCGCCGGTTCTCGGCGACCTCCTCCTCGGTCGGCAGCTCCGCGCCGCGGGTGAGCAGCTTCAGGCGGGGCTGGTAGCGCTCGGGGACCACGGGCAGCCCGGGGGGCGCGGTGTTGGCGGCGCCGGCCGCGAAGACCTGCTTGACGATCCGGTCCTCCAGCGACTGGTAGGAGAGCACGGCGATCCGCCCGCCGACCGCGAGGGCCGCGACGGCGGCCGGGATGGCCTGCTCGACGCTGGCCAGCTCGGCGTTGACCTCGATCCGCAGGGCCTGGAAGGTGCGCTTGGCGGGGTTGCCGCCGGTGCGCTTGGCGGCCTGCGGCAGCGAGTCGCGGATCAGCTCGACGAGCCGGGCGCTGTTGCTGAACGGCTCCTTCTCGCGCTCCCGGACGATGGCCGAGACGATCCGCTTGGCCTGCTTCTCCTCGCCGTACGCGCGCAGGATGCGCACCAGTTCGCCGGGCGCGTAGGTGTTGAGGACCTCGGCGGCGCTGATGCCGGCCGTCTGGTCCATGCGCATGTCCAGCGGCGCGTCCTGCGCGTAGGCGAAGCCGCGGTCGGCCTCGTCGAGCTGCATGGAGGAGACGCCGAGGTCGAAGAGGACGCCCTGGACCTTGGGGATGCCGAGCCGCTCCAGCACCTCGGGCAGCTCGTGGTAGACGGCGCGGACCAGGGTGGCGCGGTCGCCGTAGGGGGCCAGCCGCTCCCCGGCGAGGGCGAGGGCGGTGGGGTCGCGGTCGAGGGCGACGAGCCGGGCCTCGGGGAACCGCGCGAGCAGCGCCTCGCTGTGCCCGCCGGCGCCCAGGGTGCAGTCGACGACGACGGCGCCGGGCCCGGTGAGGGCGGGAGCGAGCATGTCCAGGCAGCGCTGGAGCATGACGGGGACGTGTCGCGCGTTGCTGCTCATGCGCCCTTCTGAGATTCGGCGGGCCCGGGTGCGGGCACGGGCGTACGCACCGCCGGGTCCCCGCCCGCCCCAAGGGGAAGCGGCCGGATCCGGCACCGGGGAAGTGGCGCCGGGCGACCGGGGAGCGGGAGGAGGCCGAGAGGTACGTACGCGTCGCGCCGTTGCGGGTATTCGGTTCCAAGGGGAGCGTCAGGCCTCCCACTTCGCGCCACTTTAGTCCACTCGTCCCCCTGGTCAACCAACCGGCCAGCGCGTCCCGGCGGCGGTGCGCGGGTGGCGGGGAGGGGCCGGCCGATCATGGACCACGCCCCTCTCACCCATATGGCGGCATGGACCGCGACCTTGTGGCTTACCTCACAGAAGGGCATGTCAGCGGCGTTTTTACCATGGCGGGACGGGCCGTCGGGCCCCCGGCCGACTACCTTCGTTCATATGTCGATATCCGCGTCCCAGCCGACGCCCCGGAGCTCCGCCGGGGCCCGTGCCCTCGAACCGGGCACCGTCACCGACCGTCTCGTTCAGGCCAACGCCGAGTACGCCTCCGCATTCGTCGATCCCGGGATGGACGCCCGTCCCGTCCTCAAGGTCGCCGTGGTCGCCTGCATGGACGCCCGCCTCGACCTGCACGCCGCGCTCGGCCTGGAGCTCGGCGACTGCCACACCATCCGCAACGCCGGCGGTGTGGTCACCGACGACATCATCCGCTCTCTGACGATCAGCCAGCGGGCGCTCGGCACCCGCTCGGTGGTACTGATCCACCACACCGGCTGCGGCCTGCTGACCCTCACCGAGGACTTCCGGCACGAGATCGAGGCCGAGGTCGGCCAGCGTCCGGCGTGGGCGGTGGAGGCGTTCAAGGACCTGGATCAGGACGTCCGCCAGTCCATGCAACGGGTGCGGACCTCGCCGTTCCTCCCCCACACCGACGACGTGCGTGGCTTCGTCTTCGATGTGACGACGGGTCTGCTGCGCGAGATCGACCCACGGCACTGAGTTATCCACAGGCGGTGACGGATCGCCGCCCGGGCGGCCAGAATGCGTAGATGGAAGCCGCCTCCGCCACCGCGGGGCGCGGTGTCCGTATGTCGGGGTGGGCCGGGTCCGTGGTCGGACGCGGCCCACGGGACGGGCCGAGGAGGGCCGGGTGACGACCTATGAAGAGCGAGCGAGCCTCAGCGATCTGACCGCCACCGCCGAGCGGGTGCACCGGGCGGTCGAGGGTGTGATCGAGGGCAAGCCCGAGGTCGTACGGCTCTCGCTGACCGTGCTGCTCGCCGAGGGGCATCTGCTGATCGAGGATGTGCCGGGGGTGGGCAAGACCATGCTCGCCAAGGCGCTGGCCCGGTCGATCGACTGCTCGGTGCGGCGCATCCAGTTCACGCCGGACCTGCTCCCGTCCGACATCACGGGCGTGAGCGTCTTCGACCAGCAGCGGCGGGACTTCGAGTTCAAGCCGGGCGCGATCTTCGCGCAGATCGTGATCGGCGACGAGATCAACCGCGCCTCCCCCAAGACCCAGTCGGCGCTGCTGGAGTCGATGGAGGAGCGGCAGGTCACCGTCGACGGGCACACCTATGAACTGCCCAGCCCCTTCATGGTGGTGGCCACGCAGAACCCGGTCGAGATGGAGGGCACCTATCCGCTGCCCGAGGCGCAGCGCGACCGCTTCATGGCCCGGGTCTCGATGGGCTATCCGAGCCCGGAGGCCGAGCTGCGGATGCTCGACACGCACGGCGTGGTGCCCCCGCTCGACGACCTCCAGCCCGTCGCGCACGCCCACGACATCGTCAAGCTCGTCGACGCGGTCCGCACCGTGCACGTCTCCGAACCCGTGCGGCGGTACGCGGTGGATCTGGTCACCGCGACCCGGCACCACCCCGATCTGAGACTCGGCGCCTCGCCGAGAGCGACGCTGCACCTGGTGCGGGCGGCGAAGGCGGCGGCGGCCATGGCCGGCCGCGAGTTCGTCCTCCCCGACGACGTGCAGGCCCTGGCCGTGGCGGTGCTCGCGCACCGGCTGCTGCCCACCGCCCAGGCCCAGCTGAACCGGCGCACGGCCGAGCAGGTCGTCTTCGAGATCCTCCAGCGCACCCCGGTGCCCGACCTGTCCGCGCAGGCCTGGGGGCAGCAGCACGGCCGTCATCAGCCGGGCGCGCGGCGGCTGTGATGGCCTCGGGGGAGGCGGGCCGGGGGGCGGGCCCGCGGACCGGCGGCGGGGACGGGGCGGGGGGCGGGCTGTGGTCCTCCCTCGGCGGGCTGACCACCCGCGGCCGCTCCTTCCTGGCCGCGGGCATCGCGGCGACGGGCTGCTCCTATGTGCTGGGCCAGTCCGATCTGCTGCGGGTCGGGCTGTTGCTGACGGTGCTGCCGCTGGTGTGCGTGGTCGTGCTGCACGGCACCCGGCACCGGGTCACCGGCAGCCGGGGGCTGTCGCCGTCCCGGGTGCCCGCCGGGTCCGAGGCACGGGTGCACCTGCGGGTCGACAATGTCTCGCGGCTGCCCACGGGGCTGCTGATGCTCCAGGACCGCGTGCCGTATGTCCTGGGGCCGCGCCCCCGCTTCGTGCTGGACCGGGTGGAGCCGGGCGGGCGGCGCGAGGTGTCCTACCGCGTCCGGTCCGAACTGCGCGGCCGCTATCCGCTCGGGCCGCTGCAACTGCGGCTGACAGACCCTTTCGGGATGTGCGAGCTGACCCGTGGGTTCAGCGCCTTCGACACGCTGACCGTCGTGCCGCGCGTCGTTCCCCTGCCGCCGGTGCGGCTGGGCGGCGAGGCCACGGGCTATGGCGACGGACGGCAGCGGTCGCTGGCCCTGGCCGGCGCGGACGACATCATTCCGCGTGGTTACCGCCACGGTGACGACCTGCGCCGGGTGCACTGGCGCTCCACCGCGCGCTACGGCGAGCTGATGGTCCGCCGGGAGGAGCAGCCCCAACGCGCCCACTGCACGGTGCTGCTGGACACCCGGGGCGTCGCCTATGACGGCATGGGGCCCGACTCCCCCTTCGAGTGGGCCGTGTCCGGGGCCGCTTCCGCCGCGGCGCACCTGCTGGAGCGCGGCTTCTCGGTGCGGCTGCTCACCGACGCCGGGAGCTCGGTGCCGGGCCCGGACGGCATGGGCGGCCACTCCGGTTCCTCCCACGACCCGGCGGAGGCCGTGGGTCTGCTGCTCGACACCCTGGCCGTGGTGGACCACTCCGACGGGGAGAGCCTCTCCCCGGCCCATGAGGCGCTGCGCGGTGGCGGCGGAGGGCTGCTCGTCGCGTTCTTCGGCGACCTGGACGAGCAGCAGACGGCGCTGGCCGGACAGATGCGCCGGCGCAGCGGCACGGCGGTCGCCTTCGTGCTGGACCGTTCCGCGTGGCCGCACGACGACCACCCCCCACGCCCCGGTCACGGTGCCGAGCAGCGGCTGCGCGCGCTGCGCGAGGCGGGCTGGACGGCCCTGGCCGTCACACCGGGCGCATCCATGGCGGAGCTGTGGCGCATGGCGGGAGCGCCGGGGGACCGTGACGCAGCGCAGGAGCGTACGAGCCATGCGGCGGGCGGGGCGGCGAACCGGCCGCCCGAGGGTCCGGCCGGAGCCACCGGCCTCCCGGGCGGTGAGGCGGCGCGTCACGCGCCCGGCGCGGCGGGCGGGCCCGGTGCCGCTGCGGCGGGCTCGTCGGACGGCCGGCCGCAGGGCGGGCCGTACGGCGGGGTGACGGACGTGGATGACGGCCGGGCGGCCGGGCGACCGGGAGGCGGCGCGGGCTCCGGCGGCTCCGGCCCCTTTGGGCCGCCCCGGCCGCCGACCGTGCCGCCCATGCCGTCCGTTCCGCCATGGCCCTCCGGGCCGCCGTCGACAAAGGGGTTCGGATGAGTGGGAGCGCGCGGCTCGCCGTCTGCGCGGCGGTGGCGACGCTGGCCGCGTCCTGCGCGCTGCTGCCGTTGATCGACACCACCACGTGGATACTCCAGGCCGCGATCCTGCTCGCCGTGCAGAGCGCGGTGGGCGCGCTCGCCCGCCGGGTGCCGCTCGCCAGGGCGCTGACGGTGGCCGTGCAGGCGCTGGTCACGCTCGTGCTGCTCACCTTGGTCTTCGCCCGCTCCCAGGCGCTCGGCGGGCTGCTGCCGGGCCCCGATGTCTTCCGGGAGTTCGGGCAGTTGCTCCAGGAGGGCGCGGACGACGTCGGGCGGTATGCCATCCCGGCACCGGCGACGGCCGGCATCCGGCTGATGCTGGTCGGGGGCCTGCTGGCGGTCGGCCTGATCGTGGACGCGGTCGCGGTGACCTGGCGCAGCGCGGCGCCCGCCGGGCTGCCGCTGCTCGCGCTCTACTCCATCGCGGCGGGGCTGGCCCAGAGCGGCAGGGACTGGCTGTGGTTCCTGGTGGCGGCGGCCGGTTATCTGCTGCTGCTCCTGGCCGAGGGCCGGGACCGGCTCGCCCGGTGGGGCCGGGTCTTCGGCGGCGGCGCCCGGTCGCGGTCCCCGGGGTTCCTGGCCTCCGGCGCGGGTCCCGCCCTCGCGCCGGTGCGCACCGGCCGCAGGATCGGGGCCCTCGCGCTGGGGATCGCGCTGGCGGTGCCCGCCGTGCTGCCGACGATGGAGGGCGGGCTGCTGGAGCCGCGGGACCGGGCGGCCGGTCCCGCGCGGGGTGACAGCTCGGGCTTCGACGCCGTCCGCCCGCTGGTCTCGCTCCGGGACAGCCTGAACCAGCCGGAGAACCGCGAGGTCATGCGCTATCGCACGTCCACGGAGAGCACGCGGGAGCTGTATCTGCGCATTGTCGCGCTCGACCGCTTCGACGGCGCGTCGTGGCAGCCGTCCGAGCGCCGCGTCACCGACGTCCCGGACATGCTGCCCACCCCCGCGGGCCTCGCCCCGGGGGTGCGCACGGACCCGGTGAACACCTCGATCGCCGCCGCCGGTTCGTACGCGCAGAACTACCTGCCGCTCCCCTACCCCTCCGAGCGGGTCCGCGTGGACGGCCGGTGGCGGTACGAACCGGAGGGCCGCACCATCGCCGGCGACCGCGGGCAGACCACCCGGGGCGTCCGCTATCAGGTGTCGAGCCTCCTCGTGGAGCCGACGGCCGCGCAGCTCGCGGGGGCGCCCGCGCCGCGCGAGGAGGTGCTGCGGGAGTACACCAAGGTGCCGGGGTCGCTGCCGGAGGTGGTGGGGGCGACGGCCAGGAAGGTGACCGCCGGTTCGGCGAACGCGTATCAGCAGGCGGTGAAGCTCCAGGACTGGTTCGCGGTCGACGGCGGCTTCACCTACGACACGGAGGTCGCGTCGGGCGGCGGCAGCGACGCCATCGCGAAGTTCCTGGAGGCCAAGCGGGGCTTCTGCATCCACTTCTCGTTCTCCATGGCGGCCATGGCACGGACGCTGGGCATCCCCGCCCGGGTGGCCGTCGGCTTCACCCCGGGCACCCCGCAGTCGGACGGCTCGATGTCGGTCGGTTCCAAGGACGCGCACGCCTGGCCGGAGCTGTATTTCGAGGGCGTCGGCTGGACCCGGTTCGAGCCGACGCCGAGCCGGGGCACGGCCCCCGACTACACCGTGGCGCAGGAGCCGTCCGCCGCCGATCCGGGGGTGCCCGCGCCGCTGCCCGACCGGAGCGCCGCGCCGTCGGCCCGCCCGCCCGCGCCGGGCGGCTGCACCCCGCAGTTGCGGCGGCTGGGCGAGTGCCCGGCGGCAGCCGAGGCGGCCGCGGCGGGCGGGGGTCACGACGGGGGGCTGTCGCCGGGGGCGGTGGCGGGCCTCGCGGTGGGCGGGCTCGCCGTGCTGGCGCTGCCCCTGCTGCCGCTGTGGCGGCGAAGGCTGCGGGCCCGGCGGCTCGCGGGCGCCGGACGGCACGCGGATGCGCCCCCGGCGAGCGCGCCGAGTGTCGCCGGGGAAACCGCGGCCCCACCCGAGCCGGGCGTGGAGCGCACCCTGGCCGCCTGGGCCGAACTGACCGATTCCGCCTGGGATTACGGCGTCCCGCCCGACGATTCACGGACGCCCCGGAGCGCGGCGGCGCGCATCGTGCGGCTCGGCGGGCTGACGGGCGCGGCCGAGGAGTCCGCGCACCGGGTCGCCACCGCGGTCGAGCAGGTGCTGTACGCGCAGCGGCCCCGGCCGACCGCGGGTCTGGCGGACGACGTCGAGCGCGTACGGGCGGGCCTGCGCGCCTCGGTGGGGCGGTCCGCCCGGGTGCGGGCCGTGGTCGCTCCGCGTTCGGCGGCCCGGCTGTTGTGGGGGTTCTCCCGGCGGCGCGCGGCGGCGGCCGGGCGGTTGCGGTCCGGACGGCTGGGCACGGCCTGGCGGCGCGCGGGCGGGGCGCTCCGTACGGCCCGCGACCGGATTTGACGGACAGTCAGGAAGGCGGGGGCGGCGGCCGGCAGCCGGACGAGGCGTCCCGAAGTGGGGGGCGTCTCAAGGCCCGGGCCGCATCGGCGCACGGGCAACGACAAGGGGCCAGGACGGATGTCCTGGCCCCGCGTCACGCCGCTTCGGCGGCGGAAAAGCTCAGTGGCCCTGCTCGTCGCGACGGCGCTGCCATCGCTGCTCGATGCGGTCCATCACGGTGCGACGCTGCCGGGCCTGACCCCGGCCGCCCATTCCCCCCGCCGGGCCGACACCACCTGGCTGCGCACCGGGCCGGGGCGCCTTGCGCCAGCCGGTGACGGCGAGCGCCGCGCAGCCCAGCATGACCAGGAAGCCCACCACACTGATCCAGTACTGTCCCGGAATCATCACGCCGGCCATCAGGAGCGCGATGCCCACCAGAAACCCGGCGACCGCCTGGTATACCCGTCGCCGGGTGTACGTGCGCAGGCCGCTGCCCTCGAGCGCTGTCGCGAACTTGGGATCTTCGGCGTACAGCGCTCGCTCCATCTGCTCGAGCATGCGCTGCTCGTGCTCCGAGAGCGGCACGGAGTCCTCCTACTCGTCGGTCGCGGGGGGCGACCGGGGTGCGACCCTTTCAGGATAGGCAGGGAATCGCCCCCATGAAACCCGCCCCTCTGCGCCAATTCGCCCACCGATGTCAGTGTGGCGATCGGTGGTGTCGGGACGTACATTCCCTCTCCGCCGATGCGCCATGCCGGACGGTGTCCCCCGATCATACGGGGCGAAGCCGCTGATCGGGTGGCCGGTCACCTACCGCGTGCGATCAGCCACGCTCGGCCAGGACGTGCAGCTGGGTGGCCACCGAGTGGAAGGCGGGCAGCTCGGCCGCGGCGGCCTCCAGCCGGAGCAGCGCGTCCATGGCGCCGGGCTCGGCGTCCAGCAGCACACCGGGCACAAGGTCGGCGAAGACGCGCACGCCGTGCACCGCGCCGACCTCCAGACCGGCCGCGGTGACCAGCTCGGAAAGCTGCTCGGCGGTGAACCGGCGGCGGACGGGGTCACCGGCGCCCCACTGCCCCGCGGGGTCGGCCAGGACCTGGCGGGCCTCGGTGAAGTGACCGGCGAGGGCCCGGCCCAGCACGGCGCCGCCGAGGCCCGCGGCCAGCAGGCTGAGGGTGCCGGAGGGGCGGAGCGCCTCGACGACGTTGCGGACGCCCTCGGCGGGGTCGTCCACGTACTCCAGCACGCCGTGGCACAGGACGGCGTCGTAGGCGCCGCGCCCGACCACGTCGAACAGGCCGTGGGTGTCGCCCTGGACGCCGCGCACCCGGTCGGCGACCCCGGCCTCGGCGGCCCGGCGCTCCAGCGCGAACAGGGCGTTGGGGCTGGGGTCGACGACGGTGACCCGGTGGCCCAGCCGGGCGACGGGCACGGCGAAGTTGCCCGAGCCGCCACCGGTGTCGAGGACCTCGAGGACGCCTCCGCCCTCCCGCCCGGCGGCCTTGACCCGGCGGTCCAGGGCGTCTCGCAGGACCTCCCAGACCACGGCGGTACGGAGGGACGCCCGGGGGCGCAGCGGGTCTGACACGGCGGGTGGCTCCTCGGCGGTGACGTGGGACAGGAGGCGGGCGAAGGTGGCCCGGTGGTTCTCGGTGCCCCCAGCCTAGGGCCTGTCCAGGAGTTCTCTCCCCAACCCGCCCCCGGCCGCCCGGACGAGCCCCGGCTCCCGGAGGCGACGGCTCCGCGTGCTCCGCGAGGACCGCCGAACAGGGCGCTCCGACCGGCCGGTTCCGGCCCGGGCGAACGCCCGTGGGCGGGCGTGCGGTCGGCGGCGCCTGACGGCGGCAGGTCGGCGGCAGGGAGAATCTCTTCATGGACAGCAGCGACAGCAGCAGTACGCGCCGTCAGAACACCCGGCGAAAGCTCTTCGAAGCCGCGGTCACCCTCATCGCCGAACAGGGCTTCTCCTCCACCACCGTGGACGAGATCGCCGAACGTGCCGGAGTCGCGAAGGGCACGGTCTACTACAACTTCGCGAGCAAGACCGTCCTCTTCGAAGAGCTGCTGCGCCACGGCATGGAGCTGCT
Organism: Streptoverticillium olivoreticuli subsp. olivoreticuli; assembly: GCF_003391135.1. Classification (GTDB taxonomy): domain Bacteria; phylum Actinomycetota; class Actinomycetes; order Streptomycetales; family Streptomycetaceae; genus Streptomyces; species Streptomyces blastmyceticus. The sequence goes on from NZ_CP031455.1 coordinate 3,220,973, forward strand.
GAGCGACGCTCTCCAACAGGCCGCCGACGCGACGGCCGGGCGCGGTGGCGGCAGGGTCGAGGCGCTGGACGCGATGGTCCGCGCCGGTCTGGACTTCATCTCCCGCTATCCCGCGCTGGCCCAGCTGTACGCGGCCGAGCTGTGGCGCACCAACCGGGCCTGGCAGCCGACGCTGGCGCAGGTGCGGCAGCGGGCGCTCGCCGTGATCGAGCGCGTCCTCGCGGAGGCGGTGGAGGAAGGCGAACTGAGCACGGAGGTCGATGTCCCGCTGACGGCGGCCGCGTTGTTCGGGATGGTGCTGGTGGCCGCGCTGGACCGGCAGTCGTTCCAGCCGGAGCGGTCGGTCGACGAGGTGCACGCGGCGCTGTCGCAGCTGTTGCAGGGGCGGGTGGGCGGCGGCATCCGCCAGCCGCAGGGCGGCGCCTGACCCGGGCGGGGCCCATACCGCCGGAACGTACGGGCAAGGCGCTGCTCCGGCGCCGGCCGATCCCCCTCGGCCGACGCCGGAGCAGCGTTCCCCCGTGCTCCCCCGAGCCCCCGTTCTCCGTCCGGGAGCCCCCGGCCCCCGGTCACGTCAGGGCCGCCGCGCCGTTCCGCCGCCCCGTGTCGGCGGTGCCGGCGCGGACGCCCCTTCCGTGGACACCACTCTTCCTTCCCCCGGGGCATGCCCCATCCGCGCAGCTACTCATCTCCTCTTCTGAGTACGCGTACTCAGCCTTGAGCTTTCGGACGCAGTCGGACGCCCCGGATACGATCACGGGCGTGTCGGTGCTTCCGTTGGTTTTCACGAGTGGCTGGGCGAGCGGTGTCAACGCCTATGCCGTGGTCCTGCTGCTCGGCGTGCTGGGCGCGACCGGCGCCACCGACCAGGTGCCGGACGCGCTCCAGCGCCCGGACGTCCTGATCGCGGCCGGTGTGCTCTTCCTCTGCGAGGCGGTCGCCGACAAGATCCCTTATGTGGACTCGGCCTGGGACGCGGTGCACACGGTCGTCAGGCCGATCGCGGGCGCGGTGGTCGGGGCGCTGCTGGCCGGGCAGAGCGGTTCGCTGTCGGACCTCGCGGCGGGCGCGGTGGGCGGCGGGACCGCTCTGGTGAGCCATCTGGTCAAGGCGGGCACCAGGGCGGCGATCAATACGTCGCCCGAGCCCGCCAGCAACTTCGTGATGAGCACGGTCGAGGATCTGGGCGTCGCCGGGATCGTCGTCTTCGCGCTGTTCCACCCGCTGGCCGCGGCGATCATCGCGGCGGTGCTGCTGGGGCTGGGGATCGCCGTGGTGGCGTTCTTCTGGACGCGGATCCGCCGCTACTGGCGGCGCAGGCGGCAGCGGCGCGCGGAGAAGACCGCGGCCTGGCCTGCCGGACCCGACGGGCGCGACGGTGCGCGGCGGCCGTCGGCCTGAGCTGTCGGTGCCGCCGGATAAAGTCGCTCCCATGGCACGGATTGCGGTGATCGGCGCCGGGATGGGCGCGATGGCGGCTGCTGCCCGGCTGGCCGTCGCGGGCCACCGGGTGGCGGTGTACGAGCGGGCGGCGACGTACGGCGGCGGCGTCGGCCGGCTGACGAGGGACGGCTTCGCCTTCGACACGGGGCCGGGGTTGCTGCATCTTCCCGCCGTCTACCGCGACTTGTTCGTGAAGACGGGCAAGGAGCCGCTGGAGCGGTGCGTCGACCTCGTGCAGGTCGACCCGGCGAGCAGCCACGTCTTCGCCGACGGCACGGTGGTCCCGCTGCCCAACGCCTCGCGCGCCGGTGTGGTCCGGGCGCTGGACGAGGCGGTCGGCCCGGGCGCGGGCGAGCGCTGGAGCGATCTGGTCAACCGGGCGCGCGAGGTCTGGGACGCCACGCGGCGGCCGCTGCTGGAGGAGCCGCTGCGCGCGGACCCCGCGGCCCGTGAGCCGCTGGGGCGCGACCCCTATCCGGCGGTGCGCAGGCGCGGGTTGTTCCGGCGCAGCGCCCCGGTCACGCTCGCCTCCGTCGCGGAGCGGGAGTTGAGGGACCCCCGGCTGGTCGCGCTCCTGGAGAGCCACGCCCTGGCGTACGGGCTGGACCCCCGGCACACCCCCGCGAGCGCGACGGTGCTGCCGTACATGGAGCAGACCTTCGGCAGTTGGTATGTGCGCGGGGGGATACGGGGGCTCGCCGACGCGCTGTACGAGCGGTGCGTGGCCCGAAAGGTCGAGTTCCGCTTCGGCGAGGAGGTCGTGGGCCTCTTCGAGAAGGACGGGTGTGCCGCCGGTGTGGAGCTGGCCGGTGGCGCGGTGGCCGAGGCGGAGATGGTGGTCGCCGGGGTGTCCCCGGGGCGGCTGGCCGCGATCGCGCCGGGCGCGGCCGGGGGTGCCGACGGCCCCGGGAGGCCGGTGCCGCCCGGCAGGTTCACGGTCTGCCTCGCCCTGCGGGGCGCCCGGCCCGCCGCCGCGGCCCACCGCACGGTGGTCCACGGGCCGGACCGCGACGCCGAGTTGGCCGAGATCTTCCGCGCGGGCGCCGGGGTGCGCGGGCCCGGACCGTGGCGCTACCGCCCGACGGTGACCGTGCTGCGGCCGGACGACCCGGCCACGCGCCCCGACGACGGGCACGAGGCGGTCACCCTGACCGCCACGGTGGCCCCGCACGGCCAGGTCGACTGGAGCGACGAGGCGACGGCCGCGAGCTTCGCGGACCGGATGACCGACGCCGCGGAAGCGGTGCTGCCGGGGCTGCGGGAGCGGGTGCTGTGGCGGGAGGTCCGTACTCCGGCCGATGCCGAGGCGGCGACCGGCGCCGAGGGCGGCGGCGTGCCCGCGCCCGTGCTGGCCGGCGCGGACGGGCGTTTCCTGCGGCCCGGGAATGTGACGCGGGTGCCGGGCCTGTATCTCGCCGGCGGCTTCGCCCACCCGGGCGGGGGGCTGGCCCACGCGGGGATGTCGGGCGCGATGGTGGCGGGGCTGATCGTGTCGGGGACGGACTGGCGCGGCTCGGAGTGAGCGGAGGTGGGGGCGGGCGTTTCTTCCCCACCCCGCCCCTTCCCGGCTGCATCCGATTTGCGGCTCCGCCGCGTGGGGGCAAGCCCCCAGACCCCGAAGCACGCTTCGCGCGCTGTCCTCAGGCGCCGGACGGGCTGGGTATCCAGCCCGTCCGGCGCCTGAGGACGCGCCCGCAGGGCGCTGGGGGTCCGGGGTCTCCCCGGTTTCGGGAAGGGGCGGGGTGGGGGAAAGCCCGCCGGGCCCAGCCCCCTCCCCGCGTCAGTAGCGGTAGTGCTGCTCGTCGTGGCCCGGGCCCTGGCCCTGGCTCGGGTATTGCTGGGGCGGCGGCGCGTCCGTGTCGCGCTGCTGGGGGACCCAGACTCCGCCCGGCGGGGTGTCCATGTCGTACTGCGGCTGCGGCGGCTGCGGCGCGTACGCGTCCGCGGAGTACGCGCCCACCCCGTACTGCTGCTGGGGATAGGGCCCGTACTGCGGCTGCCCGTACGCGTCGTACTGCTCCTGCGGCTGCGGCCGGCTGCCGATGTAGGGGTCGGAATAGGCGGCGTACTGCCCCTGCCCGTAGTCGAATTGGCCGTCCTGCGGCGGGGCGGCCTGGTTGCCGTAGGCGTCGTACGGGGCGGCCACGGGCGGGAGATACGCCGTGTCGTCGTAGCCGTCGCCGTACGGGGCGGGCTGGTGGGCCGCGTTGGGGAGCAGGTCCGGCGCGTCGTGCTCGGTGATCTGCGGGAACATGGCGGTCTCGGGGGCCGGCTCGGGGAGCGGGTCGGCCTTCCGCCCGGCCGACCGCTCGGTCCTGCGCCGCCGCCCGGAGCGTCCCTTCTCCTCGCCCGCGGACTTCCCGCCGGCGTCGGCGCCGCCCTTGTCGCGGCGGATCGCCCAGCCCGCGGAGAACCCGCGCCGGAACGACAGCGTCACATAGGTCTGGCCGACCGCGAAGGCGATCGCGCCCACCGCGATGACCGGCACGGACGAGAGGACCACGCCCACGACGACACCGAGGAAGCCGACGAAGGCCAGCAGCCGCCAGCGCAGTCGCGCCTTGTACTGGAGCAGCACCTCGCCCAGCAGCCAGAGCGCGACGACGCCGAACGCGATGTAGAGGACCGTCCAGCCCATTTACGCCCCTCTCGTGCGGCTGTTGCCCGGGGAACAGCCGTCAGGACCGCTGGTGCAGTCCCAGATTCTCGTAGATTTCCAGCGTCGCCGTGGAGTGGTTCAGGGTAATGAAGTGCAGCCCCGGGATCCCCTCGGCCATCAGCCGTGAGCACAGCTCGGTGGCGTACTCGATCCCGATCGAGCGTACAGCGGCCGGATCGTCCTTCACCGCGAGGATCCGCTCGGCCAGTTCGGGCGGGAACGCGGCGTTGCTGAGCTGCGCGAACCGCTCGATCTGTCGGATGTTGGTGACCGGCATGATCTCGGGGATGATCGGGGTCGCGCAGCCCGCGGCCGCGACCCGGTCGCGCAGCCGCAGATAGTCCTCCGGGTAGAAGAACATCTGGGTGATCGCGAAGTCGGCGCCCGCCCGGCATTTGTCCACGAAGTGACCGATGTCGGTTTCCCAGTCGGTGGAGCGCGGGTGCATCTCGGGGAAGGCGGCGACGCCGACGCAGAAGTCGCCGGACTCCTTGATGAGCCTGACGAGTTCGGCGGCGTAGCGGACGCCCTCCGGGTGGCGCACCCACTCGCCCATGGGGTCGCCGGGCGGGTCGCCGCGCACGGCCAGCATGTTGCGGATGCCCGCGTCGGCGTACTGCCCGATGACGTTGCGCAGCTCCGCCAGCGAGTGGTTGACGGCCGTCAGGTGCGCGACAGGTGTCAGCGTCGTGTCGGTCGCGATGCGCTCGGTCGCCCGCACGGTGCCCTCACGGGAGGAGCCTCCCGCGCCGTAGGTCACGGAGACGAAGGTGGGGCCGACGGCCTCGATCCGCCGGATGGCGTTCCACAGGGTCCGCTCGCCCTTCTCCGACTTCGGGGCCGCGAACTCGAACGAATAGGACTGCTCGCCGGAAGCGAGCAGGTCACGCACTGTGCGTGCGTGGTCTGTCCTGGTGGAGGCTGTGCCAAGGGCCATATCCGCAAGTTAACCAGCGGTTCCGCGGAGCCCCAACCCACATTTGCGATATGACCGATTCGCCGGTCTCTCGTCCACTTTCTGGACAGTCCGTTCATGTCCCGTTGACATTTGACCGACCGTTCCCTGACCGATCCGTGACGGACCGGCCGGACCCGGCCCCGTCCATGCGTCGCCGGGCGACTACGCTCCGTACGCGCGGATGCGCTCCGCGAGCCGGGCCGCGGCGTCGCCGGGGTCGTCCGCCTCGGTGATCGCGCGGACGACCACGACCCGGCGGGCGCCGGCGTCCAGCACCTCGTCCAGGTTGGCCGCGTCGATGCCGCCGATGGCGAACCAGGGCCGCGCGGGATTCAGCGCGGCGGCGTAGCGGACCAGGGACAGACCAGGGGCGTGCCGCCCCGGCTTGGTCGGGGTGGGCCAGCAGGGGCCGGTGCAGAAGTAGTCCACGCCGGGCTCGGCGACCGCGGCGTCCACCTCCGCCTCGGCATGGGTCGAGCGCCCGATCAGCACCTCGTCGCCGAGAACGGCGCGGGCGGCGGGCACGGGGAGGTCGCCCTGGCCCAGGTGCAGCACCTGGGAGCCGATGGCGTGGGCGACGTCGGCGCGGTCGTTGACCGCGAGGAGCCTGCCGTGGCGGCGGGCCGCGTCGGCGAAAACGGCGAGGTGTTCCAGCTCCTCCCCCGCCTCCATGCCCTTGTCGCGCAGCTGCACGATGTCGACCCCGGCGGCGAGGACCGCGTCCAGGAATTCCGGCAGGTCGCCCTGGCGCTTGCGCGCGTCGGTGCACAGATACAGCCGGGCGTCGGCGAGCCGCTCGCGCGCGGTGACGGACATCGGGTGGTTCCCCCCGGGTCGGCGGTGTACGGGCCGGGGGCCCCGGCCCGTACACCGGACGGTTTTCTCTCGGCTTCTACAGCGCCTGCGGACGGGTCAGACGGCGAGCGCCTGGGCGCGGCGCTTCACCTCCGTGCCACGATTCTCGCGCAGGGCCTGCGCCGGGGTGCCGGGCAGGGTCGGGTCCGGAGTGAAGAGCCACTCCAGCATTTCCTCGTCGCTGAAGCCGTCGTCCCTCAGCAGCGTCAAGGTGCCTGCGAGGCCCTTGATCACCTTGCCGTCGCCGAGGAACTCGGCGGGCACCTGGAGCACTCGCCTCTCGCCGCGGCGCACCGCGATCAGCTGGCCCTCCTTGACCAGCTGCCGGACGCGCGTCACCTCGACACCGAGCATTTCGGCGATGTCGGGGAGGTTGAGCCAGGCGGGGACGAGAGCATCGATCTTTGCGTCAATCTCGGTCACGGGACAAGCCTGCCATCTGGGACTGACAGTCGGTAGCCAGGTTGACCCGACCTGATGTCGGCGGGCGCGTCGCGAGGGGCCCCGGGCGGGCCCGGAAAGGGCCCGCGCCGTCAGCCGTTTCTCACAGCGCCGCCGCCTTCAGCTGCACCGACGCGTTCGCCGCCCGCCCCCGGTCGATGGCCGCGCCCCGCTCGATGAGCTTGCGGCCCTGGGCCAGGTCGCGCGGGCGGCCGACGGCCAGGAGGGCGACCAGGACCTCGCCGCGCACCCAGCACACCGTCCAGGCGGCGCCCGTCGGGTCGCCGCGCCAGATGAGCTCGTCGCCCTCGTCGTGGTGGCCCGCGTACTGCACGAACCTCCCGAACTGCTCGGACCAGAAATACGGCACCGGGTCGTAGACCGGCCCCTCGGCCGTGCCGTGCACGATGTTCCCGGCGACCGTGCGCGGGCCCTGGAGGGCGTTGTCCCAGTGGTGGACCAGGAGCCGCTCGCCGTAGCGGGCGGACGGGAAGGACGCGCAGTCGCCGACCGCGTAGACGTCGGGCACGGAGGTGCGCAGCCGGTCGTCGGTGACCACGGAGCGGTCCGCGGCGAGCGCGACGCCCGACCCCTGAAGCCAGTCCGTGGCGGGCCGGGCGCCGATGCCGACGAGGACGGCGTCGGCGGGCAGCCGGGTGCCGTCGGCCAGCACCACGGCGCCGGGTTCCACGGCGGCCACGCGCGCGCCGGTGAGCAGCCGGGCGCCGCTGTCGGCGTACCAGTCGGCCATGTGGGCGGCGACCTCGGCGGGCAGGGCGCCCGCCAGCGGCCGGTCCGCGGCCTCGACGACGGTCACCCGGCAGCCCGCCTCGCGCGCGGCGGTCGCGAACTCGGCGCCGATCCACCCGGCGCCGACGGCCACGACCTCGCGTTGCCCGGCGAGCACCGGGCGCAGCCGCTCCGCGTCGTCCAGGGTGCGCAGCAGGTGCACGCCCGGCATGCCCTCGCTGCCGGGCAGTTCGATGGGCTGCGCGCCGGTGGCGACGACCAGCACGTCGTACGCGACGGGTCCCGCGGAGGTGTCCAGCAGGTGCTCGGCGGGGCGCAGCCGGGTGGCCTCCCTGCCGAGTTCGAGGTCTATGCCCAGCGACGCGAAGTCCACCTCGAAGGCGGAACCCTCGGCCTTGCCGAGCAGCACGGCCTTGGACAGCGGCGGCCTGTCGTACGGCCGGTGGGGCTCGGCGCCCAGCAGGGTGATCGTGCCGGTCCAGCCCTGCTCGCGCAGGGCCACTGCCGTCTGCACCCCGGCCATCCCGGCCCCGACGATGACGGCGCGCCGGTCACTGGCGGTATGCGGTTCGTTCCGGTGCTCGCTCACCCGATCACTGTAGGACGGCGGCCGGTCGGGACCGGAGCACCGCGTAGCGAGACCTCTGACACAACGTCACGGTGTTTGGCGCGCTCCGGTGCCGCGCACGCCCCCCGTACGGCCTTCCGGGCGGTTCGCGGCGCGTACTAGGGTGGCCGCTGTACAAGCACTCGCGGGAGCCCGGACGCACCGGGCTGAGAGGGAGGCTGGCCGGCCTCCGACCGTACGAACCTGATCCGGGTCATGCCGGCGAAGGGAGGGGCTGGACGCCCATGTATGCGTCTTCCACCGTGTCACCGGGGACGTGCGACGTCCTCGTGGTCGGCGGCGGTGTCATCGGACTGGTCACGGCGTGGCGAGCCGCGCAGCGGGGCCTGCGCACCGTCGTCGCGGATCCCGCGCCGGGCGGCGGCGCGGCCCACGTGGCGGCCGGGATGCTGGCCGCGGTGACCGAGCTGCACTACGGCGAGCAGGAGCTGCTCGCGCTCAACCTGGCGTCCGCGCGGCGCTATCCGCAGTTCACCGCGGAGCTGGAGGAGGCGAGCGGCCGGGACACCGGCTATCGCCCCTGCGGAACCCTCGCCGTCGCCCTCGACGCCGACGACCGCGCCCACCTGCGGGAGCTCCACGCCCTGCAGCAGCGGTGCGGGCTGGACGCCCAGTGGCTGTCGGGGCGCGAGTGCCGCCGGCTGGAGCCGATGCTCGCGCCGGGCGTGTGCGGGGGCGTGCGGGTGGACGGCGACCACCAGACCGACCCCCGGCGGCTCGCCCTGGCCCTGCTCACGGCCTGCGAGCGGGCGGGAGTGGCCTTCCACCGCTCGGAGGCCGTACGCCTGCTGGTCTCCGGCGACCGGGCCACCGGCGCCGAGCTCGCCGACGGCACCCGCGTGTCCGCCGGCCGGACCGTGCTCGCCGCGGGCAGCCGCAGCGGCACCCTCGCGGGCGTGCCCGAGCACGTCCTGCCGCCCGTGCGCCCGGTCAAGGGCCAGGTCCTGCGGCTGCGCGTGCCCCCCGCGTACGCGCCCTTCCTGTCCCGGACCGTGCGGGCGGTGGTGCGCGGCGGCCACGTCTACCTGGTGCCGCGCGAGAACGGCGAGCTGGTCGTCGGCGCGACCACCGAGGAGCTCGGCTGGGACACCACCGTCACGGCGGGCGGCGTCTACGAGCTGCTGCGCGACGCCCACGAGCTGGTGCCCGGCATCACCGAACTGCCCTTGGTGGAGACCCTCGCAGGGCTGCGCCCCGGCTCCCCCGACAACGCCCCCCTGCTGGGCCCCACGGCCCTGCCCGGCCTGCTCGCCGCCACCGGCCACCACCGTAACGGCGTGCTCCTCACCCCGCTGACCGGCGAGGTGATGGCCGAGGCGCTGACCACCGGACGGCTGCCCGACGAGGCCCGCCCGTTCTCCCCCCTACGCTTCTCGAACGCGCTCCAGGAGCTGCCCGTATGAACCCCACGGACCCCACCGACAGCCCCGAGGCCCACGTCGGCATCAGCGTCAACGGCGAGAGCCGCTCGGTTCCCCGGGGCCTGACCCTCGACGGCCTGGTGGCCGGACTGACCACCGCGCACAGCGGCGTCGCCGCCGCCGTCAACGAGGCCGTCGTACCGCGCGGCCAGTGGGCCGCGACCACTCTCGGCGAGGGCGACCGCGTCGAGGTCCTCACCGCAGTGCAGGGAGGCTGATCAGCCCTGATGGCAGACGATCTGCTCACCATCGCCGGCACCACCTTCACGTCCCGCCTGATCATGGGCACGGGCGGCGCGCCCAGCCTGGACGTCCTGGAGCGCGCGCTGCTCGCCTCCGGCACCGAGCTCACCACCGTCGCGATGCGGCGGCTCGACACGAACGTACGGGGCTCGGTGCTCTCGCTGCTCGCCGAGCACGACATCCGCGTCCTGCCGAACACCGCGGGCTGCTTCACCGCGGGCGAGGCGGTGCTCACCGCGCGCCTGGCCCGGGAGGCGCTCGGCACCGACTGGGTCAAGCTCGAAGTGATCGCCGACGAGCGCACGCTGCTGCCCGACCCGGTCGAGCTGCTGGACGCCGCGGAGATCCTGGTGGACGACGGCTTCACGGTGCTGCCCTACACCAATGACGACCCGGTGCTCGCCCGCCGCCTGGAGGACGCCGGCTGCGCCGCGATCATGCCGCTGGGCTCGCCCATCGGCTCCGGCCTCGGCATCCGCAACCCGCACAACTTCCAGCTGATCACCGAGCGGGCGGGGGTGCCGGTGATCCTGGACGCGGGGGCGGGCACGGCGTCGGACGCGGCCATCGCGATGGAGCTGGGGTGCGCGGCGGTGATGCTCGCCTCGGCGGTCACGCGCGCGCAGGAGCCGGTGCTGATGGCGGAGGCGATGCGGCACGCGGTCGATGCGGGGCGGCTGGCGTACCGGGCGGGGCGCATCCCGCGGCGCCATTTCGCGGAGGCGTCGTCTCCTGCGGAGGGCTTGGCTGATTTCGACCCGGAGCGTCCGGCGTTCGGCGACGCGTAAGCCCGTGCCGGGGGCTTTTCCCCAGCCCCGCCCCTTCCCGAAACTGGGGGGCAAACCCCCCAGACCCCCCGGGTGCGGGAAATCAGCCCGTCCGGCGTTTGAGGACGCGCCCGCAGGGCGCTCCCGCCGCAGGCGGAGTCAGGCCCCGCCCGCAGGCTCATAGACTCCTAGCGTGGATACGACGCTAGGAGACCCGCTTGTCGGGCATGTGCTGGACGGCCGCTACCGGGTCGAGGCCCGGATCGCCGTCGGTGGCATGGCCACGGTCTACCGCGCCCTCGACACGCGGCTCGACCGGGTGCTCGCGCTGAAGGTGATGCACCCGGGGCTCGCCGCGGACGCGGTGTTCGTGGAGCGCTTCATCCGCGAGGCCAAGTCCGTGGCCCGGCTCGACCACCCGAACGTGGTGGGCGTCTTCGACCAGGGCACGGACGGCACGTACGTCTATCTCGCGATGGAGTACGTGGCCGGATGCACCCTGCGCGACGTACTGCGCGAGCGCGGCGCGCTGCAGCCGCGTGCCGCGCTCGACATCGCGGAGCCGGTGCTCGCGGCGCTCGGCGCGGCCCACCTCGCGGGGCTGGTCCACCGGGACATGAAGCCGGAGAACGTGCTGATCGGGGATGACGGCCGGGTGAAGGTCGCCGACTTCGGGCTCGTACGGGCCGTGGACACCAACTCCACGGCGTCCACCGGCTCGGTCCTGGGCACGGTGTCGTATCTGGCCCCCGAACAGATGGAGCACGGCACGGCGGACACCCGCGTGGACGTCTACGCGTGCGGTGTCGTCCTCTACGAGATGCTCACCGGAGCCAAGCCGCACACCGGCAGCACCCCGGCGCAGGTTCTCTACCAGCACCTCCACGAGGACGTGCCGCCGCCGTCGGCGGCCGTCCCGGGGCTGGCGCCGCAGTTGGACGAGCTGGTGACCACGGCCACCGCCCGCGACCCGCAGCGGCGCCCGGCCGACGCGGTCGGCCTGCTGGCCATGGTCCGTACGGCCCGTGAGGCGCTGTCCGACGCGCAGCTGGACGCCCTCCCCCCGCAGGCGCGGACGCCCGAGCAGGGCTCGTCGAGCGGTTCCGAGGACCGTACGAGCGTGATTCCGCGGCCCGCCGCGGCCCGGCCCCTGCCGCCCGCGGAGGACGAGCAGCTGAACCGCACGACGCGGCTGGAGCAGCCGCCCGCTCCCCCGGCCCCGCCGGGCGCTGCGGCGCCGCGGACCGGGCGGCCCCGCCGCCGGCCGAGCCGCGGGCTGCTCGCGGTGCTCGTGGCCGTGCTGCTGGCCGTGGTGGGCACGGGCGTCTGGTACATCAGCTCCGGCCAGTTCACCACCGTCCCGGCCGTCCTGGACATGACCGAGGCGAAGGCGGAGCAGACGCTCCACAAGGCCGGGCTCGGGATGAAGACCGAGCAGGACTTCAGCGACACCGTCGAGCGGGGTCACGTCATCTCGACGGACCCCGGTCCCGGCGGTCGCGTCCGGGGCACCGGCAAGGTGACGGTCACCCTCTCGAAGGGCCCGGCCAAGGCCGAGGTGCCCAATGTCGTCGGCATGCCCTTCGACGAGGCGAAGCGGAAGATCGAGGGCGCGGGCCTGACGGTCGGCGAGGTCGGCAAGCAGTTCAGCGGTGAGACCCCGCAGGGCTCGGTGCTGGCCACCGACCCCAGGCCGGGGGTGGAGCGCAGGCCCGACTCCCCGGTCGCGCTGACCGTCAGCAAGGGCGCGGCCCTGAGCGTGCCGAAGGTGCAGGGCCTGTCCGTCGCGGCCGCCACCTCGGCCCTCGAGGACAAGGGCTTCAAGGTCGAGGTCTCGGACACCCAGGTCTACTCCGACGCCCCCAAGGGCTCGGTCGCGGCGCAGTCCCCGGCCGACGGCGGCCAGGCCGCCAAGGGCGACACGGTCACGCTCACCGTCTCCAAGGGCAAGGAGATGGTGACGGTCCCGGACGTCACCGGAAAGAGTGAGGCCGACGCCAAGCAGGCCCTCACCTCGGCGGGCTTCAAGGTCGAGGTCGACCGGCCGTTCTTCTTCCCCCGGGACTCGGTCGACAGCCAGTCCGTCAAGGGCGGCGACCAGGCCGCCAAGGGCGACACCATCACCATCAGGCTCAAGGGCGGCTTCTAGACCCGTGCGTACTCCCGATTCGTCCCCGCTTTCGTCCCCGCGTCTGCGCAACCCCGTCGGCGGGCACATCCCCGTCGCCGGGGGTCTCGCCCGGACCGGTCTGCCGTACGCGCGGGAGATGGGCGCCGAGACGGTGCAGGTCTTCGTCGCCAACCCGCGGGGCTGGGCGACGCCGGCCGGCAACCCCCGGCAGGACGAGGAGTTCCGGGCGGCCTGTGCGCGGGAGTCGCTCCCGGTCTGGGTCCACGCCCCGTATCTGATCAACTTCGGCTCGCACACCGAGGCGACGGTCGAGCTGTCCGGGGAGTCGCTGCGGCACTCGCTGCGCCGAGGGCGGGCGATCGGCGCCCTCGGGGTCGTCGTCCACACGGGCTCGGCGACCGGCGGCCGACCGCGCCGGGAGGCGCTGGCGCAGGTCCACGAGCGGCTGCTGCCGCTGCTCGACGAGCTGACCCACGACGACGACCCGTGGCTGCTGCTGGAGCCTACGGCCGGGCAGGGCTCGTCGCTCTGCTCACTGGTCGAGGACCTGGGCCCCTACTTCGACGCGCTGGAGCGCCACCCGAAGCTCGGCGTGTGCCTGGACACCTGCCACGTCTTCGCGGCGGGCCACGACCTCGCCGAGACGGGCGGGATGAAGCGGACGCTCGACGAGCTGGTCTCCGTGGTGGGCGAGGGGCGGCTGCGGCTGATCCACGCCAATGACTCCAAGGAGGGGGTCGGCGCGCACCGGGACCGGCACGAGAACATCGGCTCGGGCCATATCGGGGCGGAGCCTTTCGCGGAGCTCTTCGCGCACCCGGCGACGGCGGGTGTGCCGCTGACGATCGAGACGCCGGGCGGTCCTGCGGGCCATGCGGCGGATGTGGCGCGGCTGAAGGGACTGCGGGACGGCGCGGCGGCCTGACGCCGCAGGCGCGTAAGGCCCGGTGGAACCACTCCGCCCCGCGGGGTCAGATCTCCGGGCCCTCGCCCGGCTTTTCCTGGTAGGAATAACGCTGTTCGCGCCAGGGGTCGCCCACGTTGTGGTAGCCGCGCTCTTCCCAGAAACCGCGGCGGTCGGCCGTCATGTACTCCACGCCGCGCACCCATTTGGGTCCCTTCCAGGCGTAGAGATGCGGGACCACCAGCCGTACGGGAAAACCGTGCTCGGCGGTGAGCGGTTCGCCGTCCTTATGGGTCGCGAAGATGCTCTGCTCGGACGCGAAATCCGAGAGCCGGAGATTTGAGCAGAAGCCGTATTCGGCCCACACCATCACATGGGTGACCTCGGGCGCGGGCGGGGCGAGTTCGAGGATCGTCCGCGCGGGAACGCCTCCCCATTCGGCGCCCAGCATGCTGTACTTCGTGACGCAGTGCAGATCCGCGACCACCGTCGAATACGGCAGGGCGGAGAACTCGTCATGCGTCCAGCAGTGCTTGTCGCCGTCGGCGGTCGACCCGAAGACACGGAACTCCCAGCGGTCCGGCCTGAACTTCGGGACCGGCCCGTAGTGCGTCACCGGCCATCCGCGCTGGAAGCGCTGCCCCGGGGGCAGCTGAACTTGCTCCCCTTTGCGGCTTTCCGACTGACCCATGTCCCCATGGTGTCAGACCTTCGGCAGTGCTGATGACCATGGGTTCCGCTATGAGGGCAACTCCCACTAAGTGTGCACTTACTGGACGGTTCGGAGGGGCGGTGCAAGGATGCGCGCAACCTGCCAGTCACCCTCTTGGAAGGAGCCTCTGCAATGCAGGGCGACCCCGAGGTCATCGAATTTCTCAATGAACAGCTGACTGCCGAGCTGACCGCCATCAATCAGTACTTCCTGCACGCGAAAATGCAGGAGCACCTCGGCTGGACGAAGATCGCCGCACACACCCGCGCCGAGTCGTTCGACGAGATGCGCCACGCGGAGGTGCTCACCGACCGCATCCTCTTCCTGGAGGGGCTGCCCAACTATCAGCGGCTCTTCCATGTGCGGATCGGGCAGTCGATCGTGGAGATGTTCCAGGCCGACCGGCAGGTGGAGGTCGAGGCGATCGACCGGCTCAAGCGCGGCGTGGAGGTCATGCGGGCCAAGGGCGACATCACCTCGGCCAATATCTTCGAGTCGATCCTCGCGGACGAGGAGGAGCACATCGACTATCTCGACACCCAGCTGGATCTGATCGAGAAGCTCGGTGAGCCGCTCTACCTCGCCCAGTTCATCGAGCAGTCGAACGGCGGGGCGGAGTGACCCGGGGCTGAAGGTCAGGCCGCCTGGACCTGGACCACCCGGGGCGCCTGCCGTATGTGGGGCACCTCGGCGCCCAGCACGTCCTGCTCACCCTGGTCGGCCAGCTCGCGGCGCGGGCACGCGCCACGGCCGAGCAGGGACTGGATGCGGCGGACACAGCTGCCGCAGTCGGTGCCGGCCTTGCTCACGGAGGCTATCTGGCGGGGCGTGCACGCCCCCTTGTCCGCGTGGTCACGCACCTGCTGCTCGGTGATGCCGAAGCATGAGCAGACGTACACGCGGGTCACCGCCCTACCGGGTTGATCAATAAGGTAACCCTTACCTTACCCGGCCCGGTGGGTGAATAACAACGGCGTGGGGCGCGGATCACTTCCGATCCGCGCCCCACGCCGTTCAGCAGGGTTTTCTACTGGTCGCGGTACATCTCCGCGACCAGGAACGCCAGGTCCAGCGACTGGCTGCGGTTGAGCCGCGGGTCGCAGGCCGTCTCGTAGCGCTGGTGCAGATCGTCGACGAAGATCTCGTCGCCGCCGCCCACGCACTCGGTGACGTCGTCGCCGGTCAGCTCCACATGGATGCCGCCCGGGTGGGTGCCGAGACCCTTGTGGACCTCGAAGAAGCCCTTGACCTCGTCCAGCACGTCGTCGAAGCGGCGGGTCTTGTGGCCCGAGGCCGCCTCGAAGGTGTTGCCGTGCATCGGGTCGCAGATCCACGCCACCTGGGCACCGGACGCCGTGACCTTCTCGACCAGGGTCGGGAGCTTGTCCCGGACCTTGTCGGCGCCCATGCGGGTGATGAAGGTCAGCCGGCCGGGCTCGCGCTCCGGGTCGAGCCGCTCGATCAGCGTCAGCGCGTCCTCGGGCGTCGTCGTCGGGCCGAGCTTCACCCCGATCGGGTTGCGGATCTTCGACGCGAACTCGATGTGCGCCCCGTCCAGCTGGCGGGTCCGCTCACCGATCCAGACCATGTGGCCGGAGACGTCGTAGAGATCGCCGGTCCGCGAGTCGACGCGGGTCAGCGCGGACTCGTAGTCGAGGACGAGCGCCTCGTGGGAGGCGTAGAACTCGACGGTCTTGAACTCCTCCGGGTCCACCCCGCAGGCGTTCATGAAGTTCATCGCCCGGTCGATCTCGCGGGCGAGGGCCTCGTAGCGCTGCCCGGACGGGGAGGACTTCACGAAGTCCTGGTTCCAGGCGTGCACCTGGCGCAGGTCCGCGTAGCCACCGGTGGTGAAGGCGCGGACGAGGTTCAGAGTGGACGCCGACGCCTGGTACATCCGCTTCAGCCGCTGCGGGTCCGGCGTACGGGCCTCGGGCGTGAAGGCGAAGCCGTTGACGGAGTCGCCGCGGTAGGTCGGCAGGGTCACGCCGTCGCGGGTCTCGGTCGGCTTCGAGCGCGGCTTGCTGTACTGACCGGCGATCCGGCCCACCTTCACGACGGGCACGGAACCCGCGTAGGTCAGCACGGCGCCCATCTGGAGCAGCGTCTTGAGCTTGTTGCGGATCTGGTCGGCACCGACGGCGTCGAACGCCTCGGCGCAGTCGCCGCCCTGGAGCAGGAACGCCTCGCCACGGGCGACGGCTCCCAGGCGCTGGCGCAGCTGGTCGCACTCGCCCGCGAAAACCAGAGGCGGATAGGACTCGAGCTCGGCGATCACATCGCGCAGAGCCTCTTGGTCCGGCCAGTCAGGCTGCTGCGCCGCGGGAAGGGAGCGCCAGGTGTTGCCACCGGCGTGGAGTTCAGCGTTCACGGTCACGCTCCAACCCTACGGGGTCACGACGGCGGTCCATCCGCCGGACCGCAGTGTGAGACGGGTCATGGACCGCGGGGAGTGGCGAAAAAACGCCGTCCGTCGGGCGCGGACCGGCGTGCCGGGCGCCCCGCGCTCCGGTGCACGCTTCCCCGCCACCTCCACGGAGCGCCACCGCTGCCCGGCCCGTCCGGTAGGGTGCGCAGCATGTACGCACCGACCAACCAGAACTGGTGGTGGACCGCTCATCCGGCGGCCCACTGATCGCGCGTACACCGAAGACACACCGCGAAGGCCGCCCGGAGGGGCGGCCTTCGGCGTTTCCCGGGGCCGTTCCTCTCCTCACCGGAAGGAACCCAGATGACCGGCGACACCCACACCCTCCTCGCACGGCTGACCGACCCCGCCTGCCCGCCCTTCGCCCTGCTGCACCGCCGCACCCCCGGCCGGGCGGGCGACACCGTCGAGCTGCTGACCGGCCCCGTGGTGGAGGTCGGGCGATTGGCCGACATTCCCCTGCCGGACGGCCCGCCCACCGGTGCCGGCCCGGCCCTCGACGCGCTCGCTCTCATCCCGTTCCGGCAGATCCGCGAGCGCGGCTTCGACGTCCGCGACGACGGCACCCCGCTGGCGGTGCTGCGGCCCGAGGAGGCGTACGAGCTGCCGCTGTCCGACGTCCTGGAGGCGCTGCCCGCGCACGAGGTGCGGGTGGAGGGCGGGGCCTTCGACGTGGACGACGAGGCGTACGCGCGGATCGTCGAGCGGGTGATCGAGGACGAGATCGGGTCCGGCGAGGGCGCCAACTTCGTCATCCGGCGGACCTTCGAGGGCGAGATCCACGGGTTTTCCGCCGCTGACGCCCTGGCGCTGTTCCGGCGGCTGCTGGCGGGCGAGCGCGGCGCGTACTGGACGTACGTCGTGCACACCGGCGACCGGACGCTGGTCGGCGCCAGCCCCGAGGTGCACGTCCGGATGGCCGGGGGCACGGTCGTGATGAACCCGATCAGCGGCACCTACCGCTACCCCGCCGGGGGCCCGGACCGGGCGGGGCTGCTGGCCTTCCTGCACGACCGCAAGGAGGTGGAGGAGCTGTCCATGGTCGTGGACGAGGAGCTGAAGATGATGTGCACGGTCGGCGACATGGGCGGGGTCGTCGTCGGGCCGCGGCTGAAGGAGATGGCCCACCTCGCGCACACCGAGTACGAGCTGCGGGGGCGCTCCTCGCTGGACGTGCGGGACGTGCTGCGGGAGACGATGTTCGCGGCGACCGTGACCGGGTCGCCGGTGCAGAACGCGTGCCGCGTCATCGAGCGGTACGAGCCGCAGGGGCCGGGCGGCGGGCGCGGCTACTACGCGGGCGCCCTCGCGCTCATCGGCCGGGACGCGGGCGGCGGCCGGACGCTGGACTCGCCGATCCTGATCCGCACCGCCGACATCGACCGGCGCGGGCGGCTGCGGCTCGCGGTCGGGGCCACGCTCGTCCGCCACTCCGACCCCCGCGGCGAGGTCGCCGAGACGCACGCGAAGGCGGCGGGCGTGCTGGCGGCGCTCGGGGTGCGCACCGCGCGCCGCGGCGGGCCGGCCCCCGCCGTGCGGCTCGCGGACGACCCCGAGGTGCGGGCCGCGCTCGACGCGCGCCGCGAGGACCTGGCCCCCTTCTGGCTGCGGATGCAGGGCCCGACGTCCACGGCGCGGCTCACCGGGCACGCGCTCGTCGTCGACGGCGAGGACACGTTCACCGCGATGCTCGCGCACCTGCTGCGGACCTCGGGGCTGACGGTCACCGTGCGGCGCTACGACGAGCCGGGGCTGCGGGACGCCGCGCTGGCGCACCCGGGCCCGGTGGTGCTGGGGCCCGGCCCCGGCAACCCCTCCGACACCGCCGACCCCAAGATGCGGCTGCTCCGCGACCTGGCGGCGGAGCTGCTGCGCGGGCACCGGCACGGCCTGCTCGGCGTGTGCCTGGGGCACGAGCTGATCGCGGCGGAGCTGGGGCTGGAGATCGTGCGGAAGGCGGTGCCGTGTCAGGGGGCGCAGGAGCGGATCGACTTCTTCGGGCGGGCGGAGACGGTGGGCTTCTACAACACGTTCACCGCGCGCTGCGCGGATTCCGCGGAGGCGGAACTGGCGATGCATCGGGTGGAACTGAGCCGGGATGCGGCGACCGGTGACGTACACGCGCTGCGCGGGCCCGGCTTCGCCGGCGTCCAGTTCCACCCGGAGTCAATCCTGACGCTGTCGGGGGCGTCGCTGGTGGCCGAGCTGCTGGCGAGGGTGCTGGTCTGATTCCTCAAGCGCCGGACGGGCTGGTTTCGGCCCGTCCGGCGCTTGAGGAACGGCGTCAGCCGAAGAAGGTGCGGGCCTCCTCGTACAGGCCCGGCGGGACCGTCTTCAAGCGGGCCGTCGCATCGCGCAGCGGGACCCGGACGATGTCCGTGCCGCGCAGCGCGACCATCCGCCCGAAGTCCCCGTCGCGCACCGCGGCGATCGCGTGCAGACCGAAGCGCGTGGCCAGCCACCGGTCGAACGCGCTCGGCGTCCCCCCGCGCTGCACATGCCCCAGCACGATCGTGCGGGCCTCCTTGCCCGTGCGCTGTTCGATCTCCTTCGCCAGCCACTCGCCCACCCCGGACAGCCGGACGTGGCCGAAGGAGTCGTGCGCGGCGGCGCCCTTGAGCACGAGGTCGCCGTCCTGCGGCATGGCTCCCTCCGCGACGACGACGATCGGGGCGTAGCTGGCGCGGAACCGGGAGGTGACCCAGCCGCAGACCTCGTCGAGGTCGAAGCGCTGCTCGGGGATGAGGATGACGTTGGCGCCCCCGGCGAGGCCGGAGTGGAGGGCGATCCAGCCCGCGTGCCGGCCCATGACCTCGACGACGAGGACCCGCATGTGGGACTCGGCGGTGGTGTGCAGCCGGTCGATGGCCTCGGTGGCGATGTTGACGGCGGTGTCGAAGCCGAAGGTGTAGTCCGTGGCGGAGAGGTCGTTGTCGATGGTCTTGGGGACGCCGACGCAGCGGATGCCGTGTTCCTCGTGGAGCCGGGCGGCGACGCCGAGGGTGTCCTCGCCGCCGATGGCGATGAGGGCGTCGACGTCGTCCTTGGCGAGGTTCTCCCGGATCCGGTGGACGCCGTCCGGATCCTTGAAGGGGTTGGTGCGCGAGGAGCCGAGCACCGTGCCGCCCCGGGGCAGGATGCCGCGCACGGCGGGGATGCCGAGCGGCACGGTGCTGCCCTGGACCAGCCCGCGCCAGCCGTCGCGGTAGCCGATGAATTCGTGACCGTAGTCCTGGACGCCCTTGCGGACGGCGGCGCGGATGACCGCGTTGAGCCCGGGGCAGTCACCGCCGCCGGTCAGCATTCCGACCCGCATGACAATCTCCCTTCAGCCGGGGACACCGCCCGGCCGGGAACGGTCAGGCGCCGTCGAGACCTCGCTCTATCGCGTAGCGCACGAGCTCCACGCGGTTGTGCAACTGGAGCTTGCCCAAGGTGTTCTGAACATGGTTCTGCACCGTCCGGTGCGAAATAACCAGCCGTTCGGCGATTTGCTTGTACGAGAGGCCCTTGGCGACGAGCCGCAGCACCTCGGTCTCGCGGTCGGTCAGCCGGGGCACCTTCGGCTCGTCGGGGGCGGCGGGGGCCGGGTCGGCGGCCAGCCTGCGGTACTCCCCGAGGACCAGTCCGGCCAGGCCGGGGGTGAACACCGGGTCGCCCGCGGCCGTCCGGCGGACGGCGTCCAGCAGTTCCTCGGTGCTGGCGGACTTCAGGAGGTAGCCGGTCGCGCCGGACTTCACAGCCTCCAGGACGTCCGCGTGCTCGCCGCTCGCGGAGAGCACCAGGACGCGCAGCGCGGGGTTCTCGCCGACGAGCTCCTTGCAGACGGCGACGCCGGGCAGGCCGGGCAGGTTGAGGTCCAGGACCAGCACGTCGGGGGCAGCGGCGCGGGCCCGGCGCACCGCCTGGGGGCCGTCGCCGGCGGTCGCCACCACGTCGAACCCGGCGGCGGCCAGGTCGCGGGCGACGGCGTCGCGCCACATGGGGTGGTCGTCGACCACCATGACCTTCACGGTCAGCTCGTCGCTCATTTCCCGCTCCCGCTCCCCCGTGGAACTTTCAATTCGACTTCTGTGCCCTGGCCGGGCACGGACAGCAGCTCGGCGCTGCCGCCCAGGTCCCGCAGCCGGCCGCGGATCGACAGGGCGACGCCCATGCGCCCCTCCCGCTCCGCGGCCGCCAGCCTGCCCTCGGCGATGCCCGGGCCGTCGTCCCGCACGGTGACGATCACCGCGTCCGGCTCGTCCTCCAGCAGGATCCAGGCCCGCGCGCCGTCCCCGGCGTGCTTGCGGACATTGTCCAGGGCGGCCCCGACGGCCGCCGCCAGCTCCGCCGCCGCGGCCGCTTCCAGCAGGACGGGCGTGCCGGGCCCGGCGAAGGAGACGGCGGCTCCCGCGCGCGGTGCGAGCAGCGCCCCCACGTCGCAGGGCCCCTCGGGGGGCCGCGGCGGGGCCCCCACTGACCGCAGCAGCTCCACGTCGTCGGCGAGCTGCTCCGGTGAGCCCTGCGGGGGCAGCAGGCCCCCGGCGACCAGGGTGCGCAGGGCGATCTCCTGCTCGCCCGCCATCCGGCCGAGCTCGGCGGCCTCGCCGCCCAGCGCGGCGCCGCGGCGCTGCACCATGGCGAGCACCTGGAGGACGCCGTCGTGGATGTCGCGGGCGAGCCGTTCGCGCTCGCGGGTGGCCGCCTCGATCTGCAGGGCGCGGGCGAGCGTGCGCTCGCTGGCCCGGGCGACCTCCACGATGTAGCCGATGGCGACGCTGGAGACCCACACCAGCAGCACGTTGTGGACGGTGTCGCGGGCCGGGCCGCCGCGCTCGGCGAGGTTGGCGGCGGCCACCAGGGTGGAGCCGACGATCGCCCAGCGCCAGCCGCCCTTGATGGCGCAGCCCAGTACGGCGCCGCCCGCCCAGATGGACGGGAGGGTGGCCGCGCCGCCGTCGATGCGCTCGGCGGAGTCGACGACGGAGGTGAGCAGGATCCCGCCCAGCGCGATGGCCAGGTCGGCGACGAGGAACCGTTTGGTGCAGCGCTCGGGAGAGGTGACCCGGTTCCAGGTCAGCAGCATCCAGAGCGTGAGTGCGCCCATGTAGAGCGCGGCGCCGAGCGGATGGGCGTACTCGCGGTAGTTCAGGAAGAACAGTGCGAGTGCGTAGCCGAGCGTCAGAATGCGGTAGCCGGTCAGCGCGCGCCACAGCGGCAGCTCCACCGACATCCGTACGACGCGCGGCTTCCCGCTGCGCGGTGTCATCGACCCAACCCCCCGGTCCGGGCGCGGCTACGCCTCGGGCCGCTTGTCCGCCTTGTCGAGTCCGGCGGCCTTCGCCGCCTTCTCCTCCTCGGCCTTGCGCTTCGCCTCGTCCGCGATCTGCCGCTTGGCGGCGGTCGCGTAGATGTCGACGTACTCCTGGCCGGACAGCTCCATGATCTTGTACATGACCTCGTCGGTCACCGAGCGCAGGATGAAGCGGTCGCCGTCCATGCCGTGGTAGCGGCTGAAGTCCAGCGGTTCGCCGATCCGGATGCCCGGCCTGATCATCTTCGGCAGGACCTTGCCCGGGGGCTGCACCTTCTCGGTGTCGATCATGGCGACGGGGATGACGGGGGCGCCGGACAGCAGCGCCACCCGGGCCAGGCCGCCGGGCTTGCCGCGGTAGAGGCGACCGTCCGGGGAGCGGGTGCCCTCCGGGTAGATGCCGAACAGCTCACCGCGCTCCAGCACCTCGAGACCGCTCTTGATCGCCGCTTCGCCGGCCCCGCGGCCGCCCGAACGGTCGACGGGCAGCTGGCCCACGCCCTTGAAGAACGCGGCCGTCAGCTTTCCCTTGACACCCGGGGAGGTGAAGTATTCCTGCTTCGCGATAAAGGTGATCTTGCGATCCAGCACCGCGGGGAGGAAGAAGGAGTCCGAGAACGACAGGTGGTTGCTCGCCAGGATCGCGGGCCCCTCGGCCGGGATGTTCTCCAAGCCCTCCACCCACGGCCGGAAGGCAAGCTTCAGCGACCCGCCGATGGACAGCTTCATAGCGCCGTAGAACAACCGAGAACCTCCTGTAGTGACGAGGAGACCTTAACCTGCCTACCCGCCGTGCGGCGCTCCGCGTACGCTGAGGGCCAGACCCCTTTTCCCGTTCCATCGATCGGAGATTCCGGTGCCGCTCCTCCCCGGCGCCGAGCCGTTCCGCCACGACGGCGGAGAGGTCGGCGTCCTCGTGTGCCACGGCTTCACCGGTTCCCCGCAGTCCGTTCGGCCCTGGGCCGAGCATCTCGCGGAGCGCGGACTGACCGTCTCGCTGCCGCTGCTGCCCGGGCACGGCACCCGCTGGCAGGACATGCAGCTCACCGGCTGGCAGGACTGGTACGCGGAGGTCGACCGCGCGCTGGGCGAGCTGCGGGAGCGCTGTTCCGAGATCTTCGTCTGCGGCCTGTCCATGGGCGGGGCGCTGACCCTGCGGCTGGCGGCCCGGCACGGCGACGCGGTCAAGGGCATCGTCCTGGTCAACCCGGCCAACAAGGTGCACGGCCTCGCCGCGAAGGCGCTGCCGGTGGTGCGTCACCTGCTGCCCTCGTCCAAGGGCATCGCCAGCGACATCGCCAAGCCGGGCAACGAGGAGGTCGGCTACGACCGGGTGCCGCTGCACGCGGCGCACTCCTTCCGCCGGGGCCTGCGGGCGCTGGACTCCGAACTGCCCCAGGTGACCCAGCCGTTGCTGCTGCTGCACAGCCCCGAGGACCATGTGGTGCCGCCCGTGGACTCGGCGCGCATCCTGGCCCGGGTCTCCTCGCGCGACGTCACCGAGCGGCTGCTGGAGCACAGCTATCACGTGGCGACCCTGGACCACGACGCCGAGCTGATCTTCGACGAGACGTTCGCGTTCATCAGCCGGCTCTCCGCGGGCGTCGGCGAAGTGGGGACGGCCTCCCGTGGCTGAGCGCGACGCGGACCACGACCGCGACCGCGACGAGAGCCGCGACCCCCTGGACGAGGACGCCGCGTGGGCGGAGCTCGTCGCCGCGTACGGCGAGCAGCCCGACCCCGAGGCGGGCCGCTGGCCCGCCTCCGGCGACGTCGCCGACCCCCCGTCCGGCCCCGCCGGGGGCAAGGACTCCCCCGAGGCGGCCCCGGAGGACCCGGAGGCCGCCGCGAAGGCCCCGACGGCACCGCCGGAGGGCCCGGACCGGCCGGTGGGCAGCTTCGTCGTCTACGCCCCGGGGGTGGGCCCCCGCGACTGGGACACCCCGGGCGCCACGGGCGACGACGACTTCGACGAGCCGGACGAGGGCCACTTCGTGCCCCCGGAGCCGCCGCCGGTCCCCACCGGCGACGTCACCGCCCGCTTCGCGTGGATCGCGGTGCTGGGCGGCCCGCTGCTCCTGCTGATCATGGTGCTGCTGCGCCAGGAGCTGACCTGGTGGATCACCACGCTCGGTGTGGGCGGCTTCCTCGGCGGCTTCGCGACGCTGGTGCTCCGCATGAAGGACAGCGACGAGGAGGACGACGACCCGGGCCGCGGCGCGGTGGTCTGACCCGACCTGGCCCATCCGGAGGCTGAGGTCCGGGGTCCGGGTCGGAGCCCCGCGCTACGAAGCCGGCACCCGCAGAGCCGCCAGCACCGGCAAGTGGTCCGTCGCCACCCGCAAGTCGACCTCAGCCACCCCCGGCAATCCCATGGGCACGCCGCACCCCAGCACCTCGACCCCCTCCGTCGCGAAGACCGCGTCGATGCGCTGGAGCGGGTCGCCGAGCCGGGTCGTGTGCTCGCGCCCCCACGGCTTCGTGGCCCAGCCGTCCTGGAGCGCGTCCGCGAGGAGGCCGAACGTCCGGCCGTCGGGGCGGTCGTTGAGGTCACCGGCGGCGACGGCGTGCGGGACGTCCAGGGCGGCCAGCGTGTCGAGCAACAGCTTCCCCTGCCCGTACCGCTCCTGGTCCTTGATGCTCAAGTGGCAGCTGAGGACGCCGAGCCGGGCCCGGCCGAAGCGCAGCACGGCGGTGGCGAAGCCGCGTTGGTGCAGTCCCGGTGTGCGGGGCAGCAGGATGTCCTCCGTGCGCTCCACGGTGGCCCGCAGCGAGGACAGGACCATGGGCCCGGAGGCGGTGGCCCCGCCGGTGACGTATACGAGCTCGGACGTACGGGCCAGCCGGGCCGCGGCCTTGCGCCAGCGGAAGAAGCGCGGCGCTTCCTGGACGCAGACGACGTCGGGGGCGCAGGCCCGGATCACCCGGGCCAGCGCCCCCACATCGTCACGCATGGAGCGGACGTTGTAGCTGAGCACGCGGACGACGGCCGAACCGTCGGACTCCGTGCGCGACGGGGGCAGATCCGCGAGCATCATCACTCCTCGGTGCTACAACGTCCGGAAAAGCCCTCACGGGCCCCTTGTATCAGCCCTGGCGGGCCAGGTCCGCCGCGCCCACGAGGCCCGCCTTGCCGCCCAGTTGCGCGGCCAGCACCTGTGCGTGCGGGCGCCACTGGCCGCCGACCAGCCAGCGGCGGAAGGACTTGCGGATCGGGTCGAGGACGAGGTCGCCCTCGTCGGAGACGCCGCCGCCGACGATGAACGCCGACGGGTCGAAGAGCGAGGCGAGGTCGGCGAGGCCGGCACCGGCCCAACGGGCCAGCTCCCGGAAGGAGTCGATGGCCACCGGGTCGCCCTGGCGGGCCGCGTCGCTGATGTGCTTGCCCTCGATACCCTCGGGGGTGCCGTCACCGAGGCCGAGGAGGATCTCGGCGTTCTCCGGGGTGGCCTGGGCGCGCTGCCGGGCGTAGCGGACGAGGGCCCGCCCGGAGGC
Source organism: Streptoverticillium olivoreticuli subsp. olivoreticuli (assembly GCF_003391135.1). Lineage (GTDB taxonomy): Bacteria > Actinomycetota > Actinomycetes > Streptomycetales > Streptomycetaceae > Streptomyces > Streptomyces blastmyceticus. The sequence goes on from NZ_CP031455.1 coordinate 3,246,104, forward strand.
GTACTGCTCCCAGCAGCCCTGGCTGCCGCAGCCGCACAGCAGGCCGTCCGGCACGACCCGGATGTGGCCGAACTCGGCGGCCACGCCGAAGCGTCCGCGGCGCAGCTTGTTGCCGATGATGATGCCGCCGCCGAGGCCGGTGCCCAGCGTGATGCAGATGACGTCGTCGTGGCCCTGGCCGGCGCCGAAGCGGTACTCGCCCCAGGCTGCGGCGTTGGCGTCGTTCTCCACGACGACCGGGAGGCCGACGCGCTGCTCGACCTTGTCCTTCAGCGCCTCGTGGCGCCAGTTGATGTTCGGGGCGAAGAGGACCGTGGCCCGCTTGTCGTCCACATAGCCTGCGGCGCCGATGCCGACGGCCTCGACCTCGTGGTCGGCGCTGACCGTGCGCACCGCGTCCGCGATGGCGTCGACGACGCCTTCGGGTGTCGACGGGGTCGGTACCTTGCACGTCGCGAGGATCTTGCCCTCCTCGTCGACCACGCCGGCCGCGATCTTCGTGCCGCCGATGTCGACGCCGATGGTGAGTCCCATGTGTCCCTCAGTTATTCGCTCGAACCCCGCCGCGACCCACCGTACCGGAGGCCCAGGTCAGTCGAGGTCGATGCGCTCGGTACCGCCCGCTCCCGCATCGCCCCGGCCGGGCCCTTCGGGCCGCTCGGCGGGCTTCGCGCTCTCGCCGCGCGTCCAGCGGGCCTCCTGGCCCTGGACGGCCGCGCGGTAGGCGGCGAGGAGCTCGGAGCCCGCGGAGGCGAGGTGGTCGAAGACATCGGGGTTGCGCTCGATGACCGGTTCGACGGCGGCCTTCGCCTGGGCGATGACCTGCTGGACGACCTCCTGGGCGGCCGCTCCCGCGAGCGGCAGCTGGAGGGCGGAGACCTTCTCGGTCACGGCGTCGACGAGCTTGCGCAGCTCCTCGGCGGCACTGCCGGGCTGCTGGTCCCGGCCTCTGCGGCGGGCCCGCTCCGCGGCGAGATCCTCGGCGCACGCCTGCTCCCAGGCATCGGGATCGGCCGCCGCGTCGGGTGCGGGGCGCTCGGTGGCATCGCTCATGGCGGACTCCTGCGACTGGAATTTCCTCCGACGTTACCTGAACGGTGGAACGGCGTTCAGACGGTCCGCGGCCAGAGGGCGGGGTCGGGCGTGAAGCGCACGCACAGCGCCCCGTCGCGCAGGCCCGCGCCCGAGACGGTGCAGCGGCGCAGCGCCGACGGCAGGGGCAGGACGCGGCGGAACGGGCCGACGCCGACGATGAGTTCGTCGCCCCGGCGTATGAGGTCGAGGGCGTCCCGGTCGGCGCCGGGCAGCGGCAGCCGCCAGAGCAGCACCCCGTCGGCGGCCAGCCGGTCCTCCACGGTCCAGGCGTCGGGCTCGGGGCCGGTGGCGGGCCAGCCGTCGAGCTCGTCGGCCAGGCCCTCGCCCTCGACGATCCCGACGGTGCCGCCCGCGCCGCCGATGGTCGTCGACGCGGCGGCGGCGACGAGCGCGGCGAGGTCCTCGTGGCCGCGGGGGTCACGGCCGAGGTGCGGCAGTTCACAGAGGGTGACGCCGTCGATCAGGTACTCCTCGTAGAGCGCCTTGAGGGCGGTCTGCTGCTCCGCGACGAGCCCGGCCAGCCAGGAGTCTCCCGCGGCGCCGTCGCCGACGGGGAGCACGCGGTTGGCGACGAGGGCGTCGAGGCGGCAGCCCTGGAGGGCGAGCCCGGCGCGGGCGAGGCGCAGCGCCTCGACGGCGAGCGGCCCGGGGTCGGCGACGAGGCGTACGGTCGTGCCGCCCGCCTCGATGACGTCCTGGACGGCGGCGAGTTCGGCCTCCCAGCGCTCCGCGGTCTCGTACAGGCGCTGCGCGGGCATCGGCACCCCGGCCAGCTGGGCGAGCATCGGGCGCAGGGCGCGGGCCGCCTGCCGCTCGGCGGGCAGCAGCCGCCGCAGGTAGCGGCGCAGCTGCTCGGGCAGGGCGAGGAGGCGCACGGTCTCGTGCGCGGGCGGCATGTCGACGACGAGCAGGTCCCACGCGGCGGCGGTGTGGGCGGCGCGCAGGGCGGCGAGGACGGCGAGCGGCTCGGCGCCGGGGAGTTCGGTGAGCTCCTCGGGGTCGAGGGGGGTGGCGCCGAGGAGGTCGAAGAGGGAGGCGCCGCGCTCCTGGAGGTCGCGGGCGCGGTCCTGGAAGTGCTCGCCGGTGGCGACGCGGGCGGCCCACAGGCCGGGGGCCGCCTCGACGGGCCGGGCCCAGGGCGCGTCGGCCGTGCCGTCCGCGGGCGGCAGCGGCAGGGCGGTGCCGAGCACCGCGTCGGGCGCGGGGCCGCGGTCGGTGGTGAGCAGCAGGACGCGGCGGCCCCGCCGGGCCGCGGCGAGCGCCGTGGCCGCGGCGGCGGTGGTGCGGCCCGCGCCGCCGGTGCCGGTGACGAGGACCGTACGCAAGGGGGGTGCCTCCTGATGTGACCTGGTGTGGTGCGGCGCCGTTTGCCGGGGCTCCGCCCCGGGCCCGGGTCAGGACTTCGCCGCGCCGCTCTCCACGCGCTGCTTCAGGCCGTCGAGGGCCCGGTCGATGATGACCTTCTCGGCCTTGCGCTTGATCATGCCGAGCATGGGGATCTTGACGTCGACGGTGAGCTGGTAGGTCACCTTGGTGTGGCTGCCGCCGGCCTCCGGCTCCAGGCTGTACGAGCCGTCGAGCTGCCGCAGCATCTGGGACTTGACCAGGGACCAGCTGACGACGTTCTCCGCGGGCCAGCTGTAGGCCAGGGTGTGGTCGTCCTTGATCGCGCCCGCGTCGAGGACGAGGCGCACCTGTGCGGCGCGGCCCTGCTCGTCCTTTTCGAGCACCTCCGCCTGCTTGACCTCCCCGGTCCACTCCGCGTAGCGGTCGAAGTCTGCGATCACCGCCATGACCTCGGCAGGGGTCGCCTCGATCGTGATGCTCGAGCTGGTGTGTTCCGCCATCTCCGTGGCTCCTCCGTACCGGTCCCGCCGCCTCGTATGCCTGCCGGTGAAGGCTACATCCCGGCGTGCGTCACCACTCCAGCACCCAGGGTGTACCGCTGGAGGCGAAGTGGCCGACGTTGACGCACTCGGTCGCGCCGATGCGCATCCGGCGCGCGAGCGGCTGGTGGACATGGCCGAAGAGCGCGTAGCGGGGGCGGGTCGCGCGGATCGCCTCCAGCAGGGCGGCGCTGCCGGTCTCGAAGCGGCGGGCGACGGTGTCGTAGCAGAGTTCGGGCACGTCGGGCGGGATGTGCGAGCAGAGGACGTCGACGTGGCCGAGCGCCTCGATCTTGGCGGCGTACTCCTCGGCGTCGATCTCGAAGGGCGTGCGCATGGGCGTCCGCAGGCCACCGCCGACGAAGCCGAAGACGCGGCCGCCGATCTCGACGCGCTCGCCGTCGAGGACGGTGGTGCCGGGGGCGGCGTACTCCGGCCAGAGCCGGGGGATGTCGACGTTGCCGTAGGTGGCGTAGGTGGGGGTGGGGAAGGCGGCGAAGAGTTCGGCGTACTGCTTGCGGACCGCGGACTCGATCGCGGCGTCGCGGTCGATGCCGGCCCACAGGCTCCGGCCCAGCTCGCGGGCCTCCTCGAAGCGGCGGGCGGTGCGCAGCTCCACGATCCGGTCGGCGTTCTCCACGCCGAAGAGCTCGGGGAAGATGCCGCGCGAGTGGTCCGCGTAGTCGAGGAAGAGGATGAGGTCGCCGAGGCAGACCACGGCGTCGGCGCCGTCGCCCGCCCGTGCGAGACCCTCGCTGTTGCCGTGTACATCGCTGACCACGTGAACTCTGAAGCCACCTCGCATACCGATCACCCTAGGGTCTGCGGGCAGCCGTCCGGAAGGTCCCCGACCTGCGGTTACTTCCCGGTCACCAAGCGGAGGGGCTAGGGTGCGGAAGGCGGTCCGGTGGCGTGTGACGCACAGAACATCTGGGCGCCACCCCTATTCGAAAGCCGTACTGGTGGGTAACGTCCGGGCAGTCCAATACCCCCCTTGCCTGATCATGGACCGCAGCCGACGCAGCGCCCCTCAAAGACGCGGCGGCGCCGGCGCCCGACGAGGAGCAGCAGTCTTGCGCGAGTTCAGCCTTCCGGCCCTCTACGAGGTCCCTGCGGACGGAAACCTGACGGATCTGATCCGCCGCAACGCCGCGCAGCGCCCCGACGTCGCCGTCATAGGCCGCAAGGTCGACGGCCGCTGGGAGGACGTCACCGCCGCCGCCTTCCTCGCCGAGGTCCGCGCCGCGGCCAAGGGACTCATGGCTTCCGGTGTCCGGCCGGGCGACCGCGTGGGGCTGATGTCCCGCACCCGTTACGAGTGGACGCTGCTGGACTTCGCCATCTGGAGCGCGGGCGCGGTGACCGTGCCGGTGTACGAGACGAGCTCGGCCGAGCAGATCCAGTGGATCCTCGGCGACTCCGGCGCCGTCGCCTGCCTGGTGGAGACCGAGGCGCACGAGAGCGCCGTCGCGTCCGTCAGGGACCGGCTGCCGGAGCTGCGGCACGTCTGGCGGATCGAGGACGACGCCGTGGGCCGGCTGGGCACGGCCGGGGAAGGACTGACCGACGAGGAGGTGGACGAGCGCAGCGCGCTCGCGTCCGCCGACTCGCCCGCGACCATCGTCTACACCTCCGGCACCACCGGGCGCCCCAAGGGCTGCGTGCTGACCCACCGCAGCTTCTTCGTCGAGTGCGGCAACGCGGTGGAGCGGCTCAAGCCGCTGTTCCGCACGGGCGACTCCTCGGTGCTGCTCTTCCTGCCCACCGCCCATGTCTTCGGGCGGCTGGTCGAGATCTCGGCGGTGCTCGCGCCCATCAAGCTGGGCTGCGTCCCGGACATCCGGAATCTCACGGAGGAGCTCGCCGCCTTCCGGCCGACGCTGATCCTCGGCGTTCCGCGCGTCTTCGAGAAGGTCTACAACTCGGCGCGCGCCAAGGCGCAGGCCGACGGCAAGGGCAAGATCTTCGACCGGGCCGCGGACACGGCCATCGCCTACAGCCGGGCCATGGACAACCCCGGCGGGCCGTCGTTCGGGCTCCGCGTCAAGCACGCGATCTTCGACCGGCTCGTCTACGGCAAGCTGCGCGCGGTGCTCGGCGGCCGGGCGACCCACGCGATCTCCGGGGGCGCGCCGCTGGGCGAGCGCCTCGGTCACTTCTACCGGGGCATCGGCTTCACCGTCCTGGAGGGCTACGGCCTCACGGAGTCCTGCGCGGCGACCGCCTTCAACCCCTGGGACCGGCAGAAGATCGGCACGGTCGGGCAGCCGCTGCCCGGCTCGGTCGTCCGGATCGCCGACGACGGCGAGGTGCTGCTGCACGGCGAGCACCTCTTCCAGGGCTACTGGAACAACGAGGCCGCCACCGCGGACGCGCTCTCCGACGGCTGGTTCCACACCGGTGACCTGGGCACGCTCGACGAGGACGGCTACCTCACGATCACCGGCCGGAAGAAGGAGATCATCGTCACCGCGGGCGGCAAGAACGTCGCCCCCGCGGTCATCGAGGACCGCATCCGCGCGCACGCCCTGATCGCCGAGTGCATGGTCGTCGGCGACGCCCGCCCGTTCGTCGGCGCGCTGATCACCCTCGACGAGGACTTCCTGCCGCGCTGGCTCGCCGACAACGGCAAGCCGGCCGGCACGACGCCCGCGGAACTGGCGGACGACCCGGACCTGCTGGCGGCCGTGCAGAAGGCTGTCGACGACGGGAACGCGGCGGTCTCCAAGGCGGAGTCGGTACGGAAGTTCCGCATCCTGCCGGCGCAGTTCACGGAGGAGTCGGGGCATGTGACGCCGTCGCTGAAGCTGAAGCGGAATGTTGTGGCGAAGGACTTCGCGGACGAGATCGAGGCGATTTACCGCGGGTAGCGGCGGCTCTGGGTGCGGGTGCGTTGCGCCTGCGGCGGAGCGCCCTGCGGGCGCGTCCTCAATCGCCGGACGGGCTGGATTTTCCAGCCCGTCCGGCGATTGAGGACAGCGCGCGAAGCGTGCTCCGGGGTCTGGGGCGAAGCCCCAGTTCGGGAAGGGGCGGGGCTGGGGAACAAGCGCCCACCGGGCCGCACCCGAGCACGGGTCCGGGGCGGAGCCCCAGCCGCGGCGGAGCCGAGCATCGGACGCTGCAGGAAGGGGCAGGGCTGGGGAAAGTTACAGCAGCTCCCGCAACCGCTCCGCCAGCAGGTCCCAGCGCCACCGCTCCTCCACCCACGCCCGCCCCCGCGCCCCCATGCGCGCGCGCAGCGCGGGATCGCGCAGCAGCGTCACGATGCGGTCGGCCGACTGCTCGGCAGAACCGCCCCGCACCACAAACCCCGTCTCACCGTCCAGCACCGCATCCGGCGCCCCACCCGAATCACCCGCCACCACCGGAAGGCCCGTCGCCGACGCCTCCAGGTAGACGATGCCGAGCCCCTCGACGTCCAGCCCGCCCCGCCGCGTGCGGCACGGCATCGCGAAGACGTCGCCCGCCCCGTAGTGCGCGGGCAGCTCCTCCCACGGGACGGGGCCGGTGAAGCGGACGGCGGCGGCGACGCCGGTCTCTTCGGCCAGCTTGCGCAGGTCCTTCGCGTAGGGGCCGCCGCCGACGATCAGCAGGACCGCGTCCGGCACGGCCGCCAGGATCCTCGGCATGGCCCGGATCAGCGTGTCCTGGCCCTTGCGGGGGACGAGCCGGGAGACGCAGACGACGACGGGGCGGTCGGCGAGCCCGAGGCGGGCCCGTACGGCGTCGCCGCCGGAGCCCGGGTGGAAGGTCTTCTCGTCGACGCCGGGCGGCAGTTGGACCATCCGCGCGGCCGCTTCGGCGGTCAGCGCGCCGGCGATCCGGGACCGGGTGTACTCCCCCAGGTAGGTGAGGGTGTCCGTGCCCTCCCCGATCCGCCGCAGCAGCTGCCGGGAGGCGGGCAGCTGCGCCCAGCCCGCCTCGTGACCGTGGGTCGTGGCGACGAGCCGCCGGGCTCCGGCCCGGCGCAGCGCGGGCGCCATCAGCCCGAGCGGCGCGGCGGCCCCGAACCACACGGAGGAGCAGCCGTGTTCGCGCAGCAGCCCGGCCGCGCGCCGGGTGACCCGGGGGGTGGGCAGCAGCATGGTCGTGCGGTCGCGGACGACCGGGAAGGGCTGCTCGGCGTCGAAGCGGGCGGTGGCCTCCGCGCCCTCCTGGCCGCGCTTCCAGGTGGAGGCGTAGATGACGATCTCCGACGGGTCCAGGCGCAGCGCCATGTTGTGCAGGAACGCCTGGATGCCGCCGGGCCGGGGCGGGAAGTCGTTGGTGACGATCAGGGTCTTGTCCATCGGGCCCGACAGTACCGGGTGTCCGGGGGCGGCGATCGGGCGGCAACGGCGCCGTGTACCGGCACGTCACCGGCCACGGGCGGTCCGGGCGGGCATCATGCCTTCCAGCGGCGGGGTGCTCACGGCAGGTGAGGACCGTGAAGAACGAGGTGGATGATGGCGGGCGCTGGATTGCGGCTCTCGATCGCGGTGTGGGCCGTCACCCGGGCCGTGCTGCTGTTGTGCGTGTTCCGGGTGTGGGTGATGCCGGGTTCCGACGTCTCCGTCGACATCGAGGTGATCTACCAGGGCTGGTACGGGGTGCTGCGCACCGGCATGTTCCCGTACGACGACGTGACCTGGCAGTACCCGCCGGCCGCCGCGCTCGCCGTGCTCGCCCCGGGGCTGCTGCCGTTCCTCGACTACGCCCCGGCGTTCTTCCTGGTGTGCTTCCTCGCGGACGCCGCGGTCCTCGCGCTGCTGCTGTACGCGGTGCGGGGCGGCAGGCGCAGCGCGAAGGGGGTCTGGGTGTGGGTGGTGGGGGTGCCGCTGCTGGGTCCGATCGTCTACGCGCGCTATGACGTGATGGTGACGGCCGTCGCGGTCGCGGCCCTGCTGGCGGCGGGCCGCCGGACCCGGCTGGCGGGGGTGCTCATGGGGTTCGGCGCGCTGCTGAAGGTCTGGCCCGTGCTGCTGCTCGTCGGGACGCCGCGCGGCCCGCGCACCCGCGCGGCCTGGACCGCCGCGGCGCTGGGCGCGGCGGCCATCGGGCTGCTGTTCGCGGTGACGATGCCGGGGGCGCTGGCGTTCCTGACGTTCCAGCGGGCCCGTGGCACGGAGGTGGAGTCGCTGGGGTCGCTGGTCTTCCATCTGGGCCGGCACGTGGGCTGGCACGGTCACGCCCGGCTGAACTACGGCTCGGTGGAGTTCCTCGGGCGGTACGTCCACACGGTCAGCAGGCTCGCGCTCGCCCTGACCGTGCTGGCCTTCGGCTGGCTGCTGGTGTGGCGGCTGCGCGCGCGGAGGTTCACGGCGTGCACCCCGTCCGACGCGGCCTTCGCGGCCGTGCTGCTGTTCACCACGACGAGCCGGGTGATCAGCCCGCAGTACGTGGTCTGGCTGATCGGCCTCGCCGCGGTCTGCATGACGATGCGGACAACGCGTCAGGGCCTGCCCATCGCGCTGGTGCTGCTGGCGGTCCCGCTGACCCAGCTCGAATTCCCCATCTGGTTCTCCCATGTGGTGGCCAGTGACAAGCTGGGCGTCGCGACGCTGGCCCTGCGCAACACCCTGCTGGTGGTGGCGACGGTCGTCTCCTGTGCCCGGCTGTGGCGGGAGACGGTGACCAAGGCGGGGCCCTCCGGTGCGACGGACCCGCCGGCGGAGAAGGAACCGGTGCTGACCGCCGGCTGACCCGGTGTCCCCTCAGCCGAACCGGCTCGCCACATAGGCCCGCCACCGCTGGGTGAACCCGTCCTCCGAGACGCCCAGCACCTGGCGCAGCGCCGCCGCCACCGCCCCGGGCCGCCGCTGGTGGCCGCCCACCGCGCGGTAGAACGCGACGAGCTTCGCCTCGCCCCAGCGCTCGGCGATCATGCGGCAGGCCAGCCAGCCCTCCTCGTACGCGCGGGCGAGGCGCCCCTGCTCCCCCGCGAAGCCGAAGTCGGCGTCCGCGGGCAGGTCCTTGGGCGGCTTGCCCTCGCCGACGGCGCGCGCGAGCTCGGGGGCGGCCTGGGCCGCGGTGCGCCCGGTGCCGCGGTAGGCGGTCCAGTCCGCGAAGCCCTCGGAGAGCCACAGCGGGGTCGCGGCCGAGGTCAGGCTCCGGGTCGCGACATGGGCGGTCTCGTGGGTGAGGACGACCCGGCGGCCGAAGTCGCCGAGCGTGCCGTACGCCTCGGGGTTGACGATGATCCGGTCGGCGGGGGCGTTGCCGGAGCCGCCGACCTCGCCGGTGGTGACGGCGGCGATGCCCCGGTAGTTCGCCACCGGTGAGTCCAGGAGCTCGGCCATCCGGTCGACCGAGGCGGGCATCTCGACGACGACCCTGCCCGGCCAGTCGCCGCCGCGGCGGGCCGCGGTGCCGGTCGTCCCGCCGGACTTCGGCGGGGCCGTGCCGGGCGCGGTCCGCCCGCTCCCCCAGGCGGTGCTCACCGCGGGCACCGCGCCGTCGGCGAGGTCCGCGAGGGCCTTGAGCCGCGCCTGGTCCTGGCCGACGCCGAGCACCAGGCTGTGCGCGCCCCGTACGGCCGTGACCGGGCCCTGCTGCCAGAGCTGCCGGGGGCCGTGCCGGGTGTCCTCGGCCGCCACGTACCACTGGTCGTCCTTCCGCACGACCGTGAACCGCGCGGTGGTGGTGACCGGGACGGTGTCGTAGTCCGCCAGCCGGTAGCGCAGTTCGGCCTCGGCGGCGACGCGGTGGCCGTCGCCGCCGGAGGGGACGAAGCCGCCGGTGCGCACCAGGCGGTAGTCCCAGGAGGCGAGGGGCACGGCGGCGAGGTTGGCGAAGAGGGCGCGCTGCTCGGTGCGGAAGCCCTCGGCGTCGGGGTCCACGACGGACAGGAAGGCGCGTTCGTCGCGGTCCCGGAGCGCCTTGGCCCACCGGTCCAGCAGGGCCGTGACGGACCTGTGCTCGGCGTCGGGGCCGTCGCCGGGCAGGCCCACGGCCCCGCAGCCGCACAGCACCTGGAACGCGAGCAGGCCCGCCACCAGCGGGCGGGCCGCCCGTCTCCCGGCGCCGGGGCGCCTCACGGGCCGGTCCCTCAGCCGACGGCCGGCGCCCGGGTCACCCCAGGCGGCGCCGCCGCGTCTCCTCCACCTCCACCGGCCCGTCACGCCCCGCATCGTACGAGCCACGTGACCCGCGCCGTGCGTTCAGCCGGCGTTCATGGCCGGGTGACGGACGAAATCGGCATCATGTTGGCCGGGTCGTAGCGGACCCGGGCGCCCGGGTAGGGGGCGTGCACGACCTGCCCGTTGCCGACGTACATGCCCACGTGGCTGGCGTCGTTGCGATAGATCACCAGGTCCCCCGGCTGGGCCTCGGACAGGGACACGTGGCGGCCCGCGTTGCGCTGTGCCTGCGAGGTGCGCGGCAGGCCCACCCCGGCGCGCCCGTACGCCCACTGCATCAGGCCGGAGCAGTCGAAGGCGCCCGGCCCGGTCGCGCCCCAGGCGTAGGGGGTGCCGACGGCCGACCGGGCGGCCATCGCGGCGGCGGCGCCCCGCGAGGAGAGGCCGGCGAGGCTCGGCAGCCCGGCGAGCGAGCCCTCCGAGCGGTCCGCGCCGGAGCGCGACGCCCGCGCGTACGCCTCCCGGTCCCGCTCGGGCAGCGAGTTCAGCAGCCGGCGGGCCGTGGCGAGCTTGCCCTCGACCTCGCGCTTGTGGTGCTCCACGGCCTGCCTGCTGTCCTCCAGCTGCGCCAGGACGCGGACGGCCTCCGAGCGCTCCTGGCGCAGGGTGCGCTGCGCCTCCAGGAGCGCCTTGAGCTGCTCGGCCTGGCGGCCGGTGACCCGGTCGAGGGTGGCGGCCCGCTCCAGATAGGCGTCGGGGTCCGAGGACAGGAGCAGCTGGATCGCCGGGTCGACGGCGCCGTTGCGGTACTGCGCGGTGGCGATCATGCCCAGCGCCCTGCGCATCCGGTTGACCTGCTCCTGGCCGCGGACGACGCGGTCGGTGGTCCGGGCGACCTTCCGCCGCAGGGTGTCGGTGCGCTCACCGGCCGCGTTGAACTTCTCGGTGGCCTGCTCCGCCTGCTCGTAGAGCCGGTCCACCTGCGACTTCACCGTGCCGGTCCCCTTGGCCGTGCCGGAGGGGTCGCCGGGCGCGGCCCCGGCGGGTGCCGCCAGGCCGGCGGCCGCGGTGGCCACGGCGGCGGACAGGACGGTGACCCGGACGCTCTGGGTGAGACCGGGCTGCGCGGGACGACGGTGTGACGCCACGGGCTGCCGCACTCCTTCCGTTCTTCCACTGGGTGCGCGGTGCCCTCGCCGCCCGCGAACGGGCGGAGCGCTGTGCCGGGTGCCGCGCGCCAGACAGTAGCGGCGCGGTCACCCCCGGTTCAAAGACCCTGTGGGACGGGATTATTGACGCCCCGCCGGAGACGCAGGTCACCGGCGGGGCGTGGAGTCAGCAGGTGCTGTCGCGGTTCGCCCGAAAGAGCGGCACGTCAGCCATTCGGCCCAAGCGCGTCAGCCTATGCGCACGCCGAACTGGAAGGGCATGTTGCCCATGGACTCGTAGCGCACGTTGGCGCCCGGCTTGGGGGCGTGCAGCGTCATGCCGTTGCCCGCGTAGAGGCCGATGTGGTGCAGGTCGCCGTAGAAGAGCACCAGGTCGCCGGGCTTGAGCTGGCTCTGGTCGTAGATGCGGGTGCCGTCGTTGGCCTGGTCCTGCGAGACGCGGTCCAGGGTGACGCCCGCCTGCGCGTACGCCCAGGAGGTCAGGCCCGAGCAGTCGAAGGAGTCGGGCCCGGTCGCGCCCCACACGTACGGGGAGCCGATGACGGACTGCGCGGCGGCGAGCGCGGCGCCGCCGCGGCCCGAGCCGGCGGGGATGTTGATATCCGGGCGGCTCCCGCCGCGGCTGGCGCGGTCACCGCCACCGGCGCCGCCGCCCTTGCCTGCGTCCTTGCCGCCGTCCTTGCCGTCGCTGCCGGTGATCTCGGCGCGCTCCTTGGCGCTGAGGGAGTTGAGGACGTCCTTGGCATCGGCGAGCTTGCCCTGGACCTCCTCCTTCTTCTCACCCAGCGCCTTGCGGGTGTCGGCGAGGTCCTTGAGCTTGCCGGTCGCCTCCTCGCGCTGCTGCTTGAGGGTGCGCTGCTTCTCGGATATCTGCTTGAGGGTGTCGGCCTGCTTGGCGCTCAGCTGGTCGAGCGTGGAGGCCTTCTCCAGGAAGGTGTCCGGGTCGGAGGAGAGGAGCAGCTGGAGGGAGGGGTCGATGGCGCCGCTGCGGTACTGCGCGGTGGCCACGGAACCGAGGCTGTCGCGGAGCTTGTTGAGCTCTTCCTGGCCGCGGGCGACCTTGTCCTGGAGATCGCCGACCTGCTTGTCGAGCTTGTCCTGCTTCTCCTTGGCCCCGTTGTACTTCTCGGTGGCCTGCTCCGCCTCTTCGTAGAGCTTGTCGACCTTCGCCTTGGCGTCCGACTTGGACGGCGAGTCCGCGTGCGCGGCCTGGGAGGAGAGAGCGACGGCCGCTGCGGCGGTCGCGGTCAGCACGGTCACGCGGGTGCGGCCCGGCTGCTTGGGTCGACGGTGGGACGCCACGGAGACGGGCTCCTTCTTCCTCAGCCGCCCGGCGCGCGAAGTCCGCGGTTCCGGCGGGACCTTCACCGTCACCCCGAATGGATGATCACCGCGCGAAGGTTCGAGGCCCGACCTTAGTGACCTCCCCATGATCCGTTCAAATCCCCGGGCGAAAAATCTCGCCCCACAAGCGCATCCTTTACCCGCGCGACACAGTGGGTCACCCCTGATGGACACTCAGGCACCGGGAGCCGGCCGGAGTGCGCCCGGGGCGCGCGACGGTCAGGTGCGGGCCAGCCGCTTGAGCAGCAGCGCCGAGGCCACCGGGCGGGCGCCCGCCTTCGCCACCCCGTCGGCGACCTCGCGGTCGGTGGAGACCACCACGACCGGCCGGCCCGGCGGCTCGGCCCGTACGAGCTGGCGGATCAGCTCGTCCGCCGTCACGCCGGGCTTGCTGAAGAGCACCCGCACCCCGCGCGGCGGCGCCAGCAGCACGGGCGCGGCCAGCTCGGCGCCGTCGAAGACACAGGTCATCTCCGCGCCCGTCTGCGCGGCCAGCATCGCGAGGCCGCCCAGCAGCCGCAGCCGCTGCTTGTCGAGCGGCATCGTCGGATAGCCGGTCTTGGTGACGTTGTAGCCGTCGACCACCAGATGGGCCTGCGGCAGGGCCAGCAGCTGGTCCAGGAGCGCCGGGTCGGTCTCCGACAGGGCCCGCGTGGCGATGTCCTTGGGCGTCATCCTGCCCGGTTCCACGGCGTCCACGGTGTCCGCGGGGCGTGTGGAGGCGGGCGGCAGGGCCAGTTCGCGGCGCAGTCCCTGCGCCGCGTCCAGGACGGTGTCCAGCAGCAGCCGCAGCCGCATGTCCTCCACGCTGCGGCCCTCGCGCACCGCCCGGCGGCTCGCCTCCAGCCCCGACTCGGCCTCCGCGAGCCGCGCCTTGAGCCGTCGCGCCTCGCCCAGGGCGGCCGTCTTGTCGGCGGCACCGGCGGACCGTACGGACTCCAGCTCGGCCTCCGCCTTGCGCAACGCCGCCTCGCCGCGCCGCACATCGCTCATGGCGCTGCGCAGCTTGCGCTGCAACGCGTCGTTCTCCTTGCGGGCGGCTTCGAGCTCGACGCGGATCCGGTCGGTCTCCGTGCGGGCGTCGGCGCGGGCCTCGGCCAGCTCCTCGCGCAGCCGCCGCAGCTCGCGCTGGGCCTCCTCGCCGGCCCGCTCGGCGCTCGCCCGCTGGGCCTCCTCGCCGGCCGCGGTGACCAGCTTGACCCAGCCCGTGGGCCGCAGCACGAAGGCCATGGCCGCGACGTCCTCGGGGTCCGCGGCCGCGGGCGGCGCGCCGGCGTCGAGCGCCTCGGCCAGCTCGGAGCCGGTCTCCCGCAGCCGGGCGGAGATCCGCTGCCGGAAGGCGGCGTCGTTCTCCACGGCGGCGGCCATGGCGTTGCCCGCGAACTTGGCCCGGCGGCTCGGGGTGAAGCGGGCGTACTGCCGCAGCGCGGGCGGCAGTTCGGTGACCGTCAGACCGCCGAACGCCTCCGCGACCAGGCCGATGACCCGCCGCCTGACGCCCTCGGGCAGGGGTCGGTCGAGCACCTCGGCGACGCCGTCGGCCCCACCGGTGTCATCCGGTTCACCGGCCGCGTCCGCGCCGCCTGTGTGCTCAACCACCGCTCACCGCTCCCGTTCTTCAGGCGCTCGCGCCCGGCCTGTCCACCAGCTCGATCTGGTCGACCGCGTTGCACCACCGGCAACGTACGGACTCGATCGTCTCACTGACCACGTCCCGCTCCTCCACCCGAGGCTCTCCGGCCAGGTCGAGGTGCACGTATTCCACGGCCTTGGTGGTACGCGTGACGTCGAACCGGGTCAGGTTGCCGCACAGCGTGCAGCGCCAGCGCGTCGCGTCCGTCGGCTGGGGAACGCCCATGATGTCGTCGTCCGTCCTCGTCAACTGTTCCGTCCGCGACAACGCCGTCGGACCGCGTGGTGCCGTCACCGCGGGAGTGCTTCCCGTAACCCTACGGCCTGATGGTCATGCGGCGCGGGGCACAGTCGCGCACAGGCCGTCCGGCAGCGGCCCGGCGAGGCACTCTGTGCGCTTTGCTGCCCGTACGCCATGATCTGGCCATGCTCGGAAAGGCAGCGCGCCGGAGCCCACCGTCCCACCGCCGGGCCACACCCCTGGTCACCTACGCCCTCATCGGCATCTGCTGCGCCGTCTTCCTGCTCGGCCCCGCGTCGGGCCTGACCGGTCCCCGGGGCCCGCACGGGAGCGCCGGCGACCTGCTGGTCGCGCAGACCGCCTACTTCGAGCGCTGGGGCGTGGTGCCCGAGGAGCTCTGGCACGGCTCGCCGGAGCGGCTGCTCACCCCGCTCACCGCTCTCTTCGTGCACGGCAACTGGCTGCATCTGCTGGGGAACATGCTCTTCCTCTATGTCTTCGGCGCCATGGCCGAGGAGCGGATGGGCCGGGCCTCCTTCGCCCTCTTCTACCTCGCCGCCGGGGTGCTGGCCCTGCTCGGCTACGCGGCGGCGCACGCCGACTCCCTCCAGACGCTGGTCGGGGCGTCCGGGGCGATCTCCGGGGTGCTCGGAGCCTTCCTCTGTCTCTTCCCCAGGGCCCGGGTCACCAGTCTCTTCCCGTTCCTCTTCTTCCTGCCGCTGCGGTTCCCCGCGTGGGCGGTGCTGCTCTTCTGGTTCGTCCTCCAGTGGCTGGCCGCCCGTGCCGCGGGCGACCGGCCCGGGGTGGCCTACCTGGCCCATGTGCTGGGCTTCTCGCTGGGCTTCCTGTACGCGTGGGCGCGGTACAGGTGTGCGGCTAGAGTGAAGAGCACGGCCGCGTCCGGCGACGGGCCGCGACCTCCCGGGGACCCACCCCCCGGCCCCCGATAGGAGCCCAGCCGTGATCACCTCGATCGTGCTCATCAAGACCGACGTCGACCGGATCCCCGAGATCGCCGAGCAGATCGCCGCGCTGGAGGGGGTCAGCGAGGTCTATTCGGTGACCGGGGCGCAGGATCTGATCGCCATGGTGCGGGTGGCCCGGCACGACGACCTGGCCGACGTCATCCCGGGCCGCATCAGCAAGGTCCCCGGAGTCGCCGCCACGGAGACGCACATCGCCTTCCGCACCTATTCGCAGCACGACTTGGAGGCGGCGTTCGCGATCGGCCTGGAGGCGTAGCGATCCGGCGGGACCCGGGAAGAGCGCGCCGTTACACCGGCACGCAGCGGCCGTTCTCCGTCCGGTAGGTCCACCGCGCGCCGTCGCGCACGAGCTCGCCGACCGCCCGCACGAAACGCTCGACGTGCTCGTCCGGCGTCCCCGCCCCGAAGCTGACCCGTACCGCGTTCAGCGACCCCCCGTCAGGGGCCCCGCACTCGCCGGAGGCGTCCTGGTCGCCGCCCAGCAGGGTCCGCACCAGGGGATGCGCGCAGAACAGCCCGTCGCGCACCCCGATGCCGTACTCCGCGGACAGCGCCGCCGCGAAGTGCGAGCTGTTCCAGCCGTCCACGACGAACGACAGCACGCCGACCCGCGGGGCGTCGTCGCCGAAGAGCGAGAGCACCCGCACCCCCGGCACCGCGGCGAGGCCCTCCCGGACCGTCGCGATCAACTGCCGCTCCCGCTCGACGAGCCGGTCGAACCCCGCCTCGCGCAGCGCCTTGCAGGCCGAGGCGATGGCGTAGGCGCCGATGACGTTGGGCGAGCCCGCCTCGTGCCGGGCGGCGCTGTCGTGCCACTCGACGTCCACCCCGCCCCCGGCGCCCCGCGTCACCGCGCGGCTGGCACCGCCGCCCGCGAGGTACGGCTGCGCGTCCCGCAGCCAGTCGGGCCGCCCGGCCAGCACCCCGGCGCCGAACGGCGCGTACAGCTTGTGCCCGGAGAAGGCGATCCAGTCGGCGTCCAGGTCCGCGAGGTCCACCGGGTGGTGCGGCGCCAGCTGGGCCGCGTCGACGACGATCCGGGCGCCGTGCGCGTGGGCGGCGGCCGTCAACTCCCTTACGGGCCACAGCTCGCCGGTCACGTTGGAGGCGCCCGTCACACAGACCAGGGCGGGGCCGTAGGGCTCGCGGTCCGCGAGGGCGTGCTCCAGGATCTCGACCGCCTGGCGCGGCGACCGGGGCGCGTCGAGGTAGGTGACCGCGACGTCCGCGCGCCGCTCCCACGGCAGCAGCGCGGCATGGTGCTCGGACTCGAAGACGAACACCCGGGTGCCCGGCGGGAGTACGGCCGCGAGGAGGTTGAGCGAGTCGGTGGTCGAGCGGGTGAGGACGACCTGGTCGTCGGCGCGGCAGCCGAGGAACTCGGCGATCTCCGCCCGGCTGTTCTCGAAGAGGTCGGTCGACAGCTGCGAGAGGTAGCCCGCCCCGCGGTGCACGCTGCCGTAGTACGGGGCGTACGCCGCCACGTCGTCCCACACCCGGCGGAGCGCGGGCGCGCTGGCCGCGTAGTCGAGGGCCGCGTAGGTCACCTCTCCCCCGGTGACGAGCGGGACGCGGACGTCGTGGCCGAGGACGGGCAGGGGGGCGCGGTCGACGGCGGGCGCGGCGGCAACAGGGCATGCGGACATGGCGAATTCTCCCGGGTACAAGGCGGAAAGGCTGTGTACACGCACCCGCGAGAGAGACCTCTGCGGTGTGCGGAAAGAGCGACTCGGCGCACGGCTGTCGCCGCGCGGAGCGCAGGGGGAAACGGGCCTGGAAGGCCCTATCGCATTCGCTGAATCATGGAGGATCTCCCTCGACAACCAGGATCCCTGGCGAGGGATCCGCGCTTGCCGCAGACCTCTTTGCCTGCGACCTGGTCATCACCCGGGGCACCCCGCCACGGAAGGAGGGTTGCCGGACAGCGGGCCGGGGCCGTGTCGCTGTCACTCGTGACCTGGCGGAGAGTATGGCACAGCTGATCGTCGGGCGGAAAGGGCGTCCGCATCACGGACGCCGTCACGGCCGCCACCACGGCCGCCGCCCGGCGTTCCGCGACAGCGGCGCCACGCACCGGTGTCCGGGGAGCGCCCGGACACCGGTGCGTTGGCGTACGGCTACGCGTTGCTCGCGGCCACCCAGCGGTCCAGTGCCCGCTTCGCCGCGCCGGAGTCGACCGACTCGGCGGCGCGGGCGATGCCCGCGGCGATCTGCTCGGTCAGGGGCGCGTCCGTGGGGTCCAGCGCCACCAGCGCGGCGGCCGCGTTCAGCAGCACCGCGTCCCGCGCGGGCCCGGTCTCCCCGGCCAGCAGGCGGCGGGCGACGTCGGCGTTGTACGACGCGTCGGCGCCCTTGAGCGCCTCGACCGGGACCAGCGGGATGCCCACGTCCCGCGGGTCGAAGGGCTGTTCCTCGACCCGGCCGTCGCGGACGAGCCAGACCCGTGAGGTCGCGGTGGTGGTCAGTTCGTCCAGCCCGTCGTCCCCGCGGAAGACCAGCGCCGAGGAGCCGCGCTCGGCGAGCACCCCGGCGAGGATCGGGGCCATCCGGGCGTCGGCGACGCCGGTCGCCTGGGCGCGCACCCGCGCGGGGTTGGTCAGCGGGCCGAGCACGTTGAAGGTCGTGCGGATGCCCAGCTCGCGCCGTGCGGCCGCGACATAGCGCAGCGAGGGGTGGAACTTCACCGCGAAGCAGAAGGTGATGCCCGCCTCCTCGGCGACCTCCACCACCCGGCGCGGCGTCAGGTCCAGATTGACGCCCAGCTTCTCCAGGACGTCCGAGGCGCCGCTGGAGGACGACGCGGCGCGGTTGCCGTGCTTGACGACCTTGGCGCCGGTGCCGGCGACGACGATCGAGGCCATGGTGGAGATGTTGACGGTCTTGGCGCCGTCGCCGCCGGTGCCCACGATGTCGACGCTCCGGCCGGGCACCTCGATGAGGTTGGCGTGCGAGTACATCGCCCGGACGAGGCCGGAGATCTCGGCGACCGTCTCGCCCTTGGCCCGCAGCGCGACCGCGAATCCGGCGATCTGGGCGTCGGTGGCCTCACCGCGCATGATCCGGTCCATGGCCCAGGCGGTGTCGTCCGCGCCGAGGTCGACTCCGCTCAGCAGGGCGTTCAGCAGACCCGGCCAGGAGGGTGCCACCGCGCTGTCGCCGCCTGCCGGGGTCACAACGTTCATGGTCCACGCTCCTGGTGGTCGGTCGGAGAGCCGCGGCCGTCCGGGGCTCTGCCGGTCCAGCCTATCCAGGCCCACAGACCGCGAAGAGCCCCGTCCACGCGCTGGACGGGGCTCTTGCTGTGGCGATCAGCGATCACTGACCGGCCGGGGCCGGCCTGACCGGGATCAGTGGTGGCCGTGGCCGCTGGTGATCTCCTGGAACTCCTCCGCGGTGGCCTTGGGGATCTGCGTCCCCTCGCCGTAGAAGCCCTTGGAGAGCTTCACGCGGAGCTTCTGCGTGGCGCCGACCTTGCGCTCGACACCGTTCTCGTCGACCTCGGGAACGAGCTCGAGCGGCTCGGGCTGCTCGTGCGCGGTGAGGGTGTGCAGCTGCTCCTGCGAGAGCGGCTCGTGGACCTCGACGAACTCACCGTGCGGCAGGCGCTTGATGATGCCCGACTCGCGGCCGTGCAGCACCTTGTCCCTGTCGCGGCGCTGGAGGCCCATGCAGATCCGTCGGGTGGCCACGAAGACCAGGACCGGGACGACGAAGAAGCCGATCCGGACGAACCAGGTGATGGCGTTGATCGAGAGGTGGAAGTGGGTGGCCCACAGGTCGTTTCCACCACCGACCAGCAGCACGAAGTACCAGCTGATCCACGCGGCGCCGAACGCGGTGCGCGTCGGGGCGTTGCGCGGGCGGTCCAGCAGGTGGTGCTCCCGCTTGTCGCCGGTCACCCAGGACTCGATGAACGGGTAGACGGCGATGGCGGCCAGCACCGTCGGGAAGATGATCAGCGGGATGAGCACGCCCAGGACGAGCGTGTGACCCCAGAAGTTGATCTCCCAGCCCGGCATGACACGGATCAGGCCCTCGGAGAAGCCCATGTACCAGTCGGGCTGGGCGCCGGTGGACACCTGGTCCGGCCGGTACGGGCCGATGGCCCAGATCGGGTTGATCGTGGCGAGCGCGGAGATGGCCGCGATCACACCGAAGACCAGGAAGAAGAAGCCTCCGGCCTTGGCCATGTAGACCGGCATCAGCGGCATGCCGACGACGTTCTTGTTCGTCCGGCCGGGGCCGGGGAACTGCGTGTGCTTGTGGTAGATCACGAGGATCATGTGGGCCACGACCAGGCCGAGCATGATGCCCGGCAGCAGCAGGACGTGGATCGAGAAGAAGCGCGGCACGAAGTCCGAGCCCGGGAACTCGCCACCGAAGAGGAACATCGAGATGTACGTACCGATGATCGGGATGGAGAGGATCGCACCCTCCATGAACCGCACACCGGTGCCGGACAGCAGGTCGTCCGGCAGGGAGTAACCGGTGAAGCCGGTGAACATGCCCAGCACGAACAGCAGGAAGCCGAACAGCCAGTTGATCTCACGCGGCTTGCGGAACGCGCCCGTGAAGAAGACGCGCATCATGTGGACGAACATGCCCGCGAGGAAGATCAGCGCGGCCCAGTGGTGGATCTGCCGGACCAGCAGACCGCCACGGACGTCGAAGCTGATGTTCAGCGTGGAGGCGAAGGCCTCCGACATCCGCATGCCCTGCATGGGGACGTAGGGACCGTGGTAGACGGTCTCTTCCATGCTCGGGTGGAAGAACAGCGTCAGATACACACCCGTGAGGATGATGATCAGGAAGCTGTAGAGGCAGACCTCGCCCAGCATGAAGGACCAGTGGTCCGGGAAGATCTTGCGCATGTTGGCCTTGGCCAGGCTGTAGATGCCCAGCCGGCCGTCGGCCCAGTCGGCTACCCGCTCGCCCGCGGGCGCCTTGCGCCTGCCCTGCGCGTCAGCGCTATAGGCATCAGTCGTTGCAGTACTCATCCGCGCTCCCAGAAGGCAGGACCGACGGGCTCGGCGAAGTCGCCCATCGCCTCGAGGTAGCCCTTGTCATTGACCTTGATCCGCAGCTGCGGCAGAGCGTGTCCGGCCGGGCCGAAGATCACCCGTCCGCCGTCGGACAGGTCGAAGGTGGACTGGTGGCACGGGCAGAGCACGTGGTGCGTCTGCTGCTCGTAGAGGCTGATGGGGCAGCCGACGTGCGTGCAGATCTTGGAGAAGGCGACGATACCGTCCGCCGACCAGTCGAGTTCCTTCTTGTCCTTGATGTTCTCCGGACGGAGCCGGACGATCATCAGGGCCGCCTTGGCGATCTCCTTCTGGAAATCGTGGTCCTCTTCCTTCAGGCCCTCGGGCATGGCGAAGGTGAGGGACCCGACCTGGATGTCCTCGGGGCGCAGCGGCTGATTCGTGTTCTGGTTGATCAGCATCTTGCCCTCGGACCAGGCGGTCTTGCGGAGCTTGGTGCCCGGCAGCGGACCGAGGTCGCGGAGCAGCACCACACCGGAGAGCGGCACCAGGGCCAGCGCGCCGAACATGGTGTTGCGGATCAGCTTGCGACGGCCGAACGCCGACTCCTCGGCACCGGCCGCGAAGTCCGCCAGGACCTTGGCCTTGACCTCGGGCTCGGCGGCGATCGCGTGCCGCTCGTCGGCGACCTCCACGTCGGACATCAGGGTGCGGGCCCAGTGGACCGCGCCCGCGCCGATGCAGAACAGCGCCACGCCGAGGGTGAGCCCCAGCGAGAAGTTCAGCGCGCTGATGTGGCCGATCGGGAAGACGTAGATGTTCTTGTCGACCGGGATGGACACGTACGAGGCGATGAACCCGACCGTGGCCACCATCGACAGCAGGAACAGGAAGGCGACCGCGCGCTCGGAGCGCTTCGCGGCCCGCTCGTCGATGTCCTGGACGCGGTGCTCGTGCGGCGGCAGGCCCGGGTCGGCGAACGGGTCACCGGCCGGCTTGGTCACGGCACTGGTGTGCGTGTCGCCCTGCGCGCTCGGCAGGTGCTCTTCTGGAATGTCTTGGCTACTCATGACTTCTTGGCCTTTGCGGTCCGGGCGGCGACCCAGATGGCGACGACGATCAGCGCGCCCAGGCCGAAGATCCACGCGAACAGACCCTCACTGACGGGGCCGAGGCCACCCAGTTCGAGACCGCCCGGGCTCTGCGACTTGCTGCTGTTGACCGTGTCGAGGTACGCGATGATGTCCTTCTTGTTCTTCTCCGACATCGTGGTGTCGGGGAAGGAAGGCATGTTCTGCGGGCCGGTCTGCATGGCCTCGTAGATGTGCTTGGGGTTGACGTCCTCGAGCGACGGGGCGAACTTGCCGTTGGAGAGGGCGCCGCCCTTGCCGGTGAAGTTGTGGCACTGGGCGCAGTTCGTCCGGAAGAGCTCCCCGCCCTTGGCGATGTCCGCGCCGTCGGGGCTGTACTGGTCCTTGGACGGAACCGAGGGACCGGCGCCGAGCGAGGCGATGTAGGCGGCGAGCTGGTCGATCTCGGCCTGGTCGTAGATCGCCTTCTTCTTCGGCGCCTGGGCACCCTGCTGCTGGAGCGGCATGCGGCCGGTGCCGACCTGGAAGTCGACGGCCGAGGCGCCCACGCCGACGAGGCTCGGGCCGTCGGTGGTGCCCTGACCGCCGGTGCCGTGGCAGCTTGCGCAGCCTACGGAATAGAGCTTCTTGCCCTCCTCGATGGCAAGGGACTGGGCGGCGGTGTCATCGGCCTTGGCCGTGTCCGCCGGCGCGAACGCGGCGTACAGCCCCCCAGTTACCGCCAGCGCGAAGAGTAGGACGACGACCGCCGCCAGCGGATGGCGTCGTCGTGCGGAGAGCTTTTTCACGGATTACCCCGGTGTCAGGATCTTCTGCGTCGATGCTGGACTGTTTGGTCCGGTGCGGACCGAACCGAAATCTTCGATTACTTGATCAAGTAGATCGTGGCGAAGAGGCCGATCCAGACCACGTCGACGAAGTGCCAGTAGTAGGACACGACAATGGCCGCCGTCGCCTGGTGGTGAGTGAACCTCTTGGCCGCGTACGTCCTGCCCAGGACCAGCAGGAAGGCGATCAGGCCGCCCGTCACATGCAGTCCGTGGAAGCCGGTCGTCAGGTAGAACGCCGAGCCGTACGGGTCGGAGGACAGGGAGAGCCCGTCCTTCTTGACCAGGTCCGTGTACTCGAAGATCTGACCGCCGATGAAGATGGCACCCATCACAAAGGTGATCGAGAACCAGGTGCGCAGCTTCTTCACGTCGCCGCGCTCGGCGGCGAAGACGCCGAGCTGGCACGTGAGGGAGGAGAGCACCAGGATCGTGGTGTTCGTCGCTGAGAACGGAACGTTCAGCGACGACGCCATCTCCTTCCAGTGGTCCGTGCCGGTCACCGATCGGAGGGTGAAGTACATCGCGAAGAGGGCCGCGAAGAACATCAGCTCGGAACTCAGCCAGATGATGGTTCCGACGCTGGTGAGGTTCGGCCGGTTGACCGACGGGTGCGCGTGCCCGGTATCTACTGCTGTTGCTGTCGCCACGACCGACATTATGTCGGTCGCTTATCTCGCGCTCACTCCGGGGGGTGCCGTTCGGTGTGTCAAGACCGTATGCGCTGCTCGTACGGCCCAGGGCGGCGATCCCCCAAAGGGGGGAAGCGCGGCCTCCGCGGGCCCGTGCGGCCCCGGTGGGCGGCACTGGTGACGGCCCGTCGGCCCGCGCGGCGCCGCGTCCGGGTTTTCCCGCCCCTCCTCGGGCGCGGCGCTCGCGGAGTAGCATCCGCGCATTGGTGCGTTCCGCATCCGAGCCACAGCCGTGCCCTCTGTCCACAAGCCTGGAGGAACGATGCAGCCGACCGCCACGGTGCTGGTCTACAGCGACGACGCCGGCACCCGCGAGCAGGTGCGGCTGGCCGCCGGGCGCCGCCCCGCCGCCGATGTGCCGCCGGTGCAGTATCTGGAGTGCGCGACGCTTCCGGCGGTCCTCAAGGCCCTGGAGGAGCGCCGGATCGACGTGTGCGTGCTGGACGGCGAGACGGCGCCCGCGGGCGGCATGGGCGTCTGCAGGCAGCTCAAGGACGAGGTGTTCCGCTGCCCGCCGGTGCTGCTGCTCATGGGCCGCCCGCAGGACGCCTGGCTGGCCACCTGGAGCCGCGCGGACGCGGCGGTGACCCATCCGCTGGACCCGGCCGTGTTCGCCGACGCCCTGGCCGGGCTGCTGCGCGGTGCCGCCCGGCAGCCCGACGGCCCGGGGAAGCACGTGGTGGGCGCCTGAGGGCCGGTCACGGCCCGCGTGGCGGCTAGAGCTGCGGGCGCAGGCGGGCCGCATCGGCGGGACTGCTCCCGTCGCGCTTCCCGGCCGCCAGGGCGCTGCCCTCGCGCCACTGCTGCCACGACATGTTCCAGTCGCCGAAGCCGTTGTCGAAGGGTGTCATGGTCGCCCCCGCGCTGCCCACGACCTTGACGACGTCGCCCAGGTGGACGGTGTCGAAAAACCACTTGGCGTTCTCGGTGCTCATGCCGGTGCAGCCGTGGCTGACGTTCTCGGCGCCCTGCGACCCCTCGGACCAGGGGGCGGCGTGCACGTACTCGCCGCTCCAGGTGACGCGGGTCGCCCAGTAGACGGGCAGGTCGTACGAGTCCTCGCTGCCCTCGGCGATGCCGATGCTGGTGCCGCGCATCCGTACGAAGGATTCGCGGCCGAGGACCACCTTGACCCCGTTGCGGGTGGCGTAGCCGGGCTTGCCGGTGGTCACCGGGATGGACCGGATCTCCTGGCCGTTGCGGAACACGCTCATGCTGTGGCCGGCCGCGTCGGTGACGGCCTCGATCCGGTCGCCGATGGTCAGCTTCACGGGCTTGGAGCCGCCTCCGTAGAGCCCGCCGCCCACCTTGATGCCGTCCAGGCCGGAGCGTACGTCGACGGTGGCGTGGGCGGGCCAGTACTCCTTGGGGCGGTAGTGCAGGGTGCGGTTGTCCACCCAGTGCCAGGCGCCCTCCACGGAGGGCTCGGAGTCGACCTTGAGGGCCCGCTCGATGGTGGACCGGGCGCCGGGGTCCTGGACGGGGGCGCTGAGTTCGGCGGTGATGGGCTGTCCCACGCCGTACGTGCCGCTCTGCGGGCCGAAATTCACCCTCAGCAGGCGATCTGCCGCACTGGTGTCGAAACCGATCGTCCGGCGCCCCTGAGCGCCGTTCTCGTCCTCGGTGCTCACCCGCACCGTGTAGTGGGCGCCGGCGGCCAGGGCGCCGGTGCTGTGCCAGTTGCCGCCGTCGGCGGCGAGCTCACCCTGCACATAGCGCCCGGCCGCGTCCGTCGCGGTGACGTCGGTGATCCGGTCGGAGCCGCTCGCCCGCACCTCCAGCGGCTTGCTGGGGTCGGCCTTCTCCCCGTCGCCGGCGCTGGTGAGCATGACCTGCCCGGTGGCGTCGTAGGGCTTGTCCGCCAGCGGGTTGGACGAGCCGCCGCACGCGGAGACCCCCAGGGCCAGGGACACCAGCAGCAGGGCCCCCCGGAACACCGTGCGGCATCGAGGTGAGTGACTCATGGTCACACCGTAGGAAGGAACGGGGGCCACGGCCCGTGGGGTGACTGCAAACGGGTGCACTTGGGAACGGGGGCCCGCCGTTGCTCCACCCGTGGCGGCGCCCCGGGATCCACGGGGAAAACGGCCGGGCCCCGCACACCTTGCGGTGTGCGGGGCCCGGCGTGCGCGGTCCGGCGGAACCTACTGGTTCGCGTTCTCGCCGCGGTAGAACTCGAACACCCAGCCGAAGAGGCCGACCAGGATCATCGGGGCGGAGAAGTACATCAGCCACCAGCCGAAGACGACGCCCATGAAGGCGAGCGCGCCACCGAGGGCCAGGGACAGCGGCTGCCAGCTGTGCGGGGCGAAGAAGCCCAGCTCACCGGCGTCGTCCGCGACATCGGCGTCCACGTTGTCCTGGGCGCCGACGTCCACCCGGCGCGCGGTGAACGCCAGGTAGTAGCCGACCATGATGCACAGGCCGAAGGCCAGGAAGAGCGCGGTGGTACCGGCCGGCTCCTTCGACCACACGCCATAGACGATCGCCATGGCAAGGACGAAGACGGAGAGCCAGATGAACATCCGGCCTTGGACCTTCACTTGCCGGCCTCCTTGCCACCCGCGAGGGCCTTGTCGTGCGCGAGGTTCTCCTCGAGCTCCAGCGCCGCGATCTCCGGGTGGTGGAGGTCGAAGGCCGGGGCCTCGGAGCGGATGCGCGGCAGGGTGAGGAAGTTGTGCCGCGGCGGCGGGCAGGAGGTCGCCCACTCCAGCGAACGGCCGTAGCCCCACGGGTCGTCGACCTCGACCTTCTTGCCGTACTTGGCGGTCTTCCACACGTTGTAGAAGAACGGCAGTATCGACAGACCGAGGAGGAACGAGCTGATCGTCGAGATCGTGTTCAGCGTCGTGAAGCCGTCCGCGGCCAGGTAGTCGGCGTAGCGGCGCGGCATGCCCTCGACGCCCAGCCAGTGCTGCACCAGGAACGTGCCGTGGAAGCCCACGAACAGCGTCCAGAAGGTGATCTTGCCCAGGCGCTCGTCCAGCATCTTGCCGGTGAACTTCGGCCACCAGAAGTGGAAGCCGGCGAACATCGCGAAGACGACCGTACCGAAGATCACGTAGTGGAAGTGCGCCACCACGAAGTACGAGTCGGAGACGTGGAAGTCCAGCGGCGGCGAGGCCAGGATGACACCGGTCAGACCACCGAAGGTGAAGGTGATCAGGAAGCCGATGGCCCACAGCATGGGCGTCTCGAAGGAGAGCGAGCCCTTCCACATGGTGCCGATCCAGTTGAAGAACTTCACACCGGTCGGGACCGCGATCAGGAAGGTCATGAAGGAGAAGAACGGCAGGAGCACGCCGCCCGTCACGTACATGTGGTGCGCCCACACCGTCACCGAGAGACCGGCGATGGCGATCGTGGCGGCGATGAGGCTGCCGTAACCGAACATCGGCTTCCGGCTGAAGACCGGAATGACCTCGGAGATGATGCCGAAGAACGGCAGGGCGATGATGTACACCTCTGGATGGCCGAAGAACCAGAAGAGGTGCTGCCACAGCAGTGAGCCGCCGTTGGCCGCGTTGAAGATCTGCGCACCGAATTTACGGTCCGCCTCCAGGGCGAACAGCGCAGCGGCGAGCACCGGGAAGGCCAGCAGGACCAGGACACCGGTCAGCAGGACGTTCCAGGTGAAGATCGGCATGCGGAACATCGTCATGCCGGGCGCGCGCATGCAGATGATCGTGGTGATGAAGTTGACCGAGCCGAGGATCGTGCCGAAGCCGGAGAAGGCCAGACCCATGATCCACATGTCGGCGCCGACACCCGGCGAGCGGACGGCGTCCGACAGCGGGGAGTAGGCGAACCAGCCGAAGTCGGCCGCACCCTGCGGGGTGAGGAAGCCGGCCACCGCGATCAGCGAGCCGAAGAGGTACAGCCAGTAGGCGAACATGTTCAGCCGCGGGAACGCCACATCGGGCGCACCGATCTGGAGCGGCATGATCCAGTTCGCGAAACCGGCGAACAGGGGCGTCGCGAACATCAGCAGCATGATCGTGCCGTGCATCGTGAACGCCTGGTTGAACTGCTCGTTCGACATGATCTGCGTGCCGGGACGGGCGAGCTCGGCGCGCATGAGGAGCGCCATCAGGCCGCCGATGCAGAAGAACGCGAACGACGTGACCAGATACATCGTGCCGATGGTCTTGTGGTCAGTGGTGGTGAGCCACTTGATCACCTGATTACCGGGCTGCTTCTGGCGTACGGGTGGTGCTGCCGTGGCTGTCGCGGCGGCGGCACCCTGGGGTTCGTTGAGGATGCTCACTTGTTCTTGGTCTCCGCGTTCTTCGCGTGATCCGTCTGCGCGATGCCCGCCGGCTGATAGCCGGTCTGGCCCTTCTTCGCAAGGTCCTTCAGATGCTGCTGGTAGCGCTCAGGAGAGACGACCTTGACATTGAAGAGCATGCGGGAGTGGTCCTGACCGCAGAGCTCGGCACACTTGCCGAAGAAGGTGCCCTCCTTGTTCGGGGTCACCGTGAAGCTGTTGGTGTGCCCCGGGATGACGTCCTGCTTCATCAGGAACGGCACCACCCAGAAGGAGTGGATGACATCCCGCGAGGTCAGGATGAACTCCACCGTCTCGCCCTTGGGCAGCCACAGGGTCGGGCCCGGGTTGCCGTTCTGCGGGTTCCGCTCACCGGGGGTACCGACCTCGTACACACCCTCCGCGCCCTGCGGTGCCTTCTTCAGGAACCGGTCGGGAATCGCGTCCAGCTCCTTGTTGGCACGGAGCGGCTGCGCCGGGGTGGCCGTGTTGCCGTCGACGTTCTCCATGTAGTTGAACGCCCAGCTCCACTGGAAGCCCACCACGTTGATGAGGTGCTTCGGCTTCTCAGGGTTGGTCAGGAGCTTGTTCTCATCACGCGCGGTGAAGTAGAAGAACACCGACACGATGATGATCGGAACCGCGGTGTACAGCGCCTCGATGGGCATGTTGTACCGGGTTTGCGTGGGGATCTGCACCTTCGTCCGGCTGCGCCGGTGGAAGATGACGCTCCAGATGATCAGGCCCCACACCAGAACGCCGACCACGAGGGCGGCGGCCCAAGAGCCCTGCCACAGGGAGAGGATCCTCGGGGCCTCTTCCGTGACGGGAGTGGGCATTCCGAGGCGGGGGAAGTCCTTATATGTGCAACCGGAGGCGGTCGCCAGGACAGCGCCCGCGGCCAGCGCCTGCAGCAGCTTCCGCCGCACCGGGCGCCGCGACGAGCGGTCGGAGCCGTTGGGACTCACGTAGCGCCTTCCCGAGAGTCTCGCCCGTGCGGCCGGCTGCGGCCGTCTCGCTGGTCGGTCGCCGGCCCGCTGCGGGCAGGGGTTTGGATGTTTATGCGGACCAAACCCTACTGGACGCTATTTGGGGTCGCGCGGGGAGGGTGCCCAACGCGCCGGGTCACTCCCCGAAGGGATGGAATCTCGGCATCCGGAGGCTATCTGGAGGACCGTCAGCGAACGCGGCCGACGCGCGGTGAGGTCACGCGATGGGGTGGCACGCGGGCCGCTTGTTCCAGCCCGCCCGGCATCCGGGGACGCCCGTCGCGGGTGCGACGGGCCGCGCCGCGGCGGGCCGCGTTAGCGTTGACCGTGCCCTACTTCGACGCCGCCTCCGCCGCCCCGTTGCACCCCGTCGCCCGCCAGGCCCTGCTGGCCTCGCTCGACGAGGGGTGGGCGGACCCCGCCCGGCTCTACCGCGAGGGGCGGCGGGCCCGCCTGCTGCTGGACGCCGCGCGCGAGGCCGCGGCGGACGCCGTGGGCTGTCGGCCGGACGAGCTGGTGTTCACCCCTTCGGGTACCCGCGCGCTGCACGACGGCATCGCCGGCGCCCTCGCCGGCCGTCGGCGCGTCGGCCGCCATATGGCGGTGTCCGCCGTGGAGCACTCCGCCGTCCTGCAGTCGGCCGCGGCGCTCGAAGCGGCCGGCGGCAGCTTCACCGAGGTCCCGGTGGATCGTACGGGCCGGGTGGCGCCGGGCTCGTACGCGGCGGCCCTGCGCCCGGACACCGCTCTCGCCGCCCTCCAGTCCGCCAACCACGAGGTGGGCACGGAGCAGCCGGTCGCCGAGGTGGCCGAGGAGTGCCGGGCGGCGGGCGTGCCGCTGCTCGTGGACGCGGCGCAGTCGCTCGGCTGGGGGCGCGTCGAAGGCGGCTGGTCCCTGCTGACGGCCAGCGCGCACAAGTGGGGCGGGCCGTCGGGCGTGGGGCTGCTGGCCGTGCGCAAGGGGGTGCGGTTCGCGGCCCAGGGACCGGCGGACGAGCGGGAGTCGGGGCGGGCCCCCGGCTTCCCCGACCTGCCGGCGATCGTGGCCGCGGCCGCCTCGCTCCGGGCCGTACGGGCGGAGGCGGCGGCCGAAGGGGCGCGGCTGCGGGCGCTGGTGGACCGCGTCCGGGCGCGGGTGCCGGAGCTCGTACGGGATGTGGAGGTCGTCGGCGACCCGGAGCGGCGGCTGCCGCACCTGGTGACGTTCTCGTGCCTCTACGTCGACGGCGAGAGCCTGCTGCACGCCCTGGACCGGGCCGGGTTCTCCGTGTCGTCCGGTTCCTCGTGCACGTCCAGCACGCTGACGCCCAGCCATGTGCTGCGGGCGATGGGGGTGCTGTCGGAGGGCAACGTCCGGGTGTCGCTGCCGGTGGGCACCGCCGAGGAGGACGTCGAACGGTTCCTGGAGGTGCTGCCGGGGGTGGTGGCGTCGGTGCGGGAGCAGCTGGGCGCTCCGACGGAGGCGGCCGCTCCGGCCGGGGAGGCGGCGGAGCTGGTCGTCGACGCGCTCGGCAAGCGGTGCCCGATCCCGGTGATCGAGCTGGCGAAGGCGTTCCCTGGGGTGCCGGTGGGCGGGCTCGTCACGGTGCTGTCCGACGACGAGGCGGCGCGGCTGGACGTGCCGGCCTGGTGCGAGATGCGGGGGCAGGAGTACGTGGGCGAGCGGCCGGTGGAGGGCGGGGTCGCGTATACGGTGCGTCGCCTCGTCTGAGGCGGACGTCGAACGCCGGACGCGCTGGAAAAACCAGCCCGTCCGGCGTTTGAGGACACCGCGCGAAGCGCGGTTCGGGGTCCGGGGCGGAGCCCCGTGCGGCCGACCTCAGCCCAGGCGGGCCTTCACCTCGGCGGCGGCGTCCTCGCCGTACGCCTTCGTGAAGCGCTCCATGAAGTGGCCGCGGCGCAGCTCGTACTCCTGCGTGCCCAGCGTCTCGATGACGAGCGTGGCCAGCATGCAGCCCAGCTGGGCCGAGCGCTCCAGGGACAGCTCCCAGGTGACGCCCGCGAGGAAGCCCGCGCGGAAGGCGTCGCCGACGCCGGTCGGGTCGACCTTGGCCTCCTCCTGGGCGCAGCCGACCTCGATGACCGGCTCGCCGGCGCGCTCGATGCGCACGCCCCGCGCGCCCAGCGTGGTGACGCGGGTGCCGACCTTGGCCATGATCTCGTCCGCCGACCAGCCGGTCTTGGACTCGATGAGGGCCTTCTCGTACTCGTTGGTGAAGAGGTACGTCGCGCCTTCGATCAGCTGGCGGATGTCGTCGCCGTCCAGCCGGGCGAGCTGCTGGGAGGGGTCGGCGGCGAAGGGGATGGCGCGGGTGCGGCACTCCTGGGTGTGGCGGAGCATCGCCTCGGGGTCGTCCGCGCCGATCAGGACGAGGTCGAGGCCGCCGACGCGGTCGGCCACCGGCTGCAGCTCGATCTGGCGGGCCTCGCTCATCGCGCCGGTGTAGAAGGACGCGATCTGGTTGTGGTCGGTGTCCGTCGTGCAGACGAAGCGCGCGGTGTGCAGCACCTCGGAGATGCGCACGGACGCGGTGTCGACGCCGTGCCGGTCGAGCCAGGCACGGTACTCGCCGAAGTCCTGGCCGGCGGCGCCGACGAGGACGGGGTGCAGGCCGAGGAGGCCCATGCCGAAGCAGATGTTGGGGCCGACGCCGCCGCGACGCACGTCGAGTTCGTCGACGAGGAAGGAGAGCGAGACGGTGTGCAGCTGGTCCGCCACGAGCTGATCGGCGAAACGGCCGGGGAAGGTCATCAGGTGGTCGGTGGCGATGGAGCCGGTGACAGCGATACGCACGGCGGGTCTGCTCCTGCGGGGCGAGGTGAACATGGCGGCAAGGCTGGAAGAACGAGAACGGGAAAAGCCACACCACGCTACCGGGTCCGGGCCTTGTGCCAGGGTCCGGATCCAGCCACCGAAGGGACAAAATTACCTAATAGTAGCCCTTTCTCGGTGTGCTCCGTGGTGCGTACGGTGCCGGTATGGCGAACCCTGTGAAGCACGTCACTCTCCCTGTCGTCGAACGCGACCCCGAGTCGCTGGAGGAGCTGCGCGGGCTCTGTGCCCGGATGGCGCCGCACTGGTCGGCCGCCCCCGCGGTCGCCGCCGTCACCCCCGTACCGCCGTCGCGCATCCACGGGGTGTCGGTGCCCGTGCGGTCGGCGCGGCTGCTCGACGCGATGTCGGAGTACGGCGACTGAGCACGGGTGGAACCGCTCGCTCCTCCGCTCCGTCCAAGCGGCGTCCCCTTCTCGGGGGACGGGGCAGTACAGACTTTGAGCGGAGTGAAGGAGCGATGTGGTGAGCACCGAGGGCGGCACGCCGGACAGCAACGCCGATCGCACCCCGGACCCCAAGGGGCGGCGGAAGCATCCGCGGCTGGCGGTGGCGTCGGTCGCGGCGGCGGTGCTGCTGGCCGGTGGCGGAGGCGCGTACTGGGCCTCGACCGCGGCGGACGGGGACTCCAAGGCGTCCGGCGGGCCGGGCGGTGACGGCCCTCCCCCGCCTCTGGTGCTGGACGGCTATCGCGCGGGCGGCGGTTCCTCGCAGGGCATCGCGGTGGGTGAGCCGGATCCCCACGGCGTGCGCTACCGGGCGGAGGGCCAACTGCCGGACGGGCCACGGAAGGCGGCGGTCTACGCGCCCGGCGGCCAGGTGGGCGCGGACGAGGTGGCGTCGCTGGCCAAGGCCCTGTCGGTGCAGGGCGCGCCCCGGCTCGAGCAGGGCGTCTGGCGGGTGGGCGGCGCGCCGGGTTCCGACGAGCCGGTGCTCCAGGTGAAGCAACAGGGGCCGGGCGACTGGTCGTTCTCGCGGTACGGCGCGCCGGGCGGCGGCTGTGTGCACCCGCCGGGCTCGGGCCCGGAGAAGGGCCCCGACAAGGGCCTGGACAAGGGTCTCGTCTCCCCCGCCATGAACTGCCCGCAGTACCGGGGCATCGCGCCGGGTGACGCGCGGGCGGTGACGCAGGAGAAGGCGAAGAACGCGGCCGCGCCCGTGCTGAAGGCCCTCGGCCAGTCCGACGCGAAGCTCGACGCGCACCAGACCTTCGGGGCGGTGCGGGCCGTCCGTGCCGACCCGGTGGTGGACGGCACGCCGACGTACGGGCGGCAGACGACGCTGGAGGTCGCCTCGGACGCCCAACTGGTCAAGGGCGCCGGTCAGTTGCAGGCTCCGGTGAAGGGTGCCGAGTATCCGCTGGTCAACGCGACCGACGCGCTGAAGGAGCTCAACAGGCACAGCGGCCCCGGGCAGCCGGTCGCCATCGGCGGCTGCGCGAGTGCCGTGCCCGCCGCCCCGGACGCGTCCGCGCCCTGCCCCCCGGAGTCCGTCAAGGCGGGCGGGGAGCCGGCGGTGGTGCGCAGCGCGTCGTTCGCGCTCGCCCAGCTGTATGTGCGGGGGCGGGAGACGCTGGTGCCGTCGTGGGTCTTCCAGGTGCGGATGACGGGGGCGACGGATCAGGAGGCCACGGTGCCGGTCGTCCAGCCCGCGGTGGACCCGAAGTTCCTCGCGGCGCCGTCCGCCGCGCCCTCGGCGCCGTCCGGCGCACCGGCGACGGGCAGCCCCAAGTCGACGCCCGCGCGGGTGTACTCGTACGACCAGGACGGCAGGAAGCTCGTGCTGCACTTCTGGGGCGGGATGTGCGACACCTATGCGGCCTCCGCCGAGCAGTCCTCGG
Organism: Streptoverticillium olivoreticuli subsp. olivoreticuli; assembly: GCF_003391135.1. GTDB lineage: Bacteria > Actinomycetota > Actinomycetes > Streptomycetales > Streptomycetaceae > Streptomyces > Streptomyces blastmyceticus. The sequence continues at coordinate 3,279,035 of NZ_CP031455.1, forward strand.
CGGCGGTGACGGTGAAGGTCGTCGGCACGGAGAAGCAGCCCGGCCGGATGTGCGTGATGATGGCGGAGCGCTTCGACAAGACCGTGACACTGGACCGGCCGCTGGACGGCCGGAAGGTCGTGGACGCGGTCACGGGTGACCCGGTACCGGCCGCCCAGGGGTAGTGGCGGGCGGGAGAACGCCGAAGGCGGCGCCCCCTTGGAGGGGGCGCCGCCTTCGCGCGTCGTTCCGGGCCGTGCCGAGCGGCCGGTCCGCTTAGCTGAAGGAGTCGCCGCAGGCGCAGGAGCCCGTGGCGTTGGGGTTGTCGATCGTGAAGCCCTGCTTCTCGATGGTGTCGACGAAGTCGATGGAGGCGCCGCCCAGGTACGGGGCGCTCATGCGGTCGGTGACGACCTTGACACCGTCGAAGTCCTTGACGACATCGCCGTCGAGCGAGCGCTCGTCGAAGAAGAGCTGGTAGCGCAGACCGGAGCAGCCACCGGGCTGGACGGCCACGCGCAGGGCGAGGTCCTCACGGCCTTCCTGCTCCAGCAGGGTCTTGACCTTGGCGGCCGCGGCGTCGGACAGGAGGATGCCGTCGCTCACAGTGGTCTTCTCGTCCTGAACGGACATCTGCTTCACTCCCGGGTTTCGTGCGGACTGCTTGCCCTCGGCTGCAACCGCCGGCCTCCCGGATTCATTCCGGGTCTGCCATGTCACTTCTCGCCTTTCATGCTCGCACACCACACGCCGGATCGGGAATGCGTCACATCGACACAATGGGCATCGTCAAACTGACGTGAAGCGGTTATGATAGATAGCGTCAAATTGACGACAAGGCCGTCAGGGCCGTCCGCAGAACAGAAAGGGTGCGTGTCGTGACCACCGCCCAACCCTTGGATGTCCAGCCCACCCCCCTCGCGCTCCTGCTGCTCGGCCGCGACGCCGACCCCAAGAGCGAACGCGGCGTGGAGTGCCCGGGCGACCTGCCGGCGCCGTCCGACCCGGACCTCGTCGAGCGCGCCCGTGCGGCCAAGGCCAGGCTCGGCGACAAGGTCTTCGTGCTGGGGCACCACTACCAGCGCGACGAGGTCATCGAGTTCGCGGACGTCACCGGGGACTCCTTCAAGCTCGCGCGCGACGCGGCCGCCCGGCCCGACGCCGAGTACATCGTCTTCTGCGGCGTGCACTTCATGGCCGAGTCCGCGGACATCCTCACCACCGACGCCCAGCAGGTCGTCCTGCCGGACCTGGCCGCCGGCTGCTCGATGGCCGACATGGCCACCGCCGAGCAGGTCGCGGAGTGCTGGGACGTGCTGACCGAGGCGGGCGTCGCCGAGGCCACCGTCCCCGTCTCGTATATGAACTCCTCCGCCGACATCAAGGCCTTCACCGGCAAGCACGGCGGCACGATCTGCACCTCCTCCAACGCCGAACGCGCCCTGACCTGGGCCTTCGAGCAGGGCGAGAAGGTCCTCTTCCTCCCCGACCAGCACCTCGGCCGCAACACGGCCGTCCGTGACCTCGGCATGTCCCTGGACGACTGCGTCGTCTACAACCCGCACCGGCCGAACGGCGGGCTGACCGCCGAGCAGCTGCGGGCCGCGAAGATGATCCTGTGGCGCGGGCACTGCTCCGTGCACGGCCGCTTCTCGCTGGACTCCGTGCGCGACGTGCGCGAGCGCATACCGGGCGTCAATGTGCTGGTGCACCCCGAGTGCAAGCACGAGGTCGTGGCGGCGGCGGACTACGTCGGCTCGACGGAGTACATCATCAAGACGCTGGAGGCCGCCCCGGCCGGCTCCAAGTGGGCCATCGGCACGGAGCTCAACCTCGTACGGCGCCTGGCGAACCGTTTCGCCGATGAGGGCAAGGAGATCGTCTTCCTCGACAAGACGGTCTGCTTCTGCTCCACGATGAACCGGATCGACCTGCCGCATCTGGTCTGGGCGCTGGAGTCCCTGGCGGACGGCAAGGTCGTGAACCGCATCGAGGTCGACGCGGAGGTCGCGGCCTTCTCGAAGCTGGCGCTCGAGCGGATGCTCGCGCTGCCGTAGGGAGCGGTTTTCGGGGTCCGGATGCGGGTCCGTTGCACGGGGCTCCGCCCCGGACCCCGAAGCACGCTTCGCGCGCTGTCCTCAAACTCCCCCAGCCACCTCCCCCAGAGGTGCCCCCACGGGCTGAATTTGCGTACCCCGAAGGTCTGGGAACTACTCCGCCCTCGGGCGCACCAAGCCCGACTCGTAGGCGATGACCACCAGTTGGGCCCGGTCGCGCGCGCTCAACTTCGCCATCGCCCGGTTCACATGCGTCTTCACCGTCAGCGGGCTGACAGCGAGCCGCTCGCCTATCTCGTCGTTCGACAAGCCTCCGGCAACCTGCACCAGGACCTCGCGCTCACGCCCCGTGAGAGCGCCCAGCCGGGTCGCGGCCCGGTCCTCGTCGTGCGGCGCGGGGTCGCCCTGCGCCAGGAACTTCGCGATGAGCCCCTTCGTCGCGGCCGGTGACAGCAGCGACTCCCCCGCCCTGGTGATCCGGATCGCGGACAGCAGTTCCTCCGGCTCCGCGCCCTTGCCGAGGAAGCCGGAGGCGCCCGCGCGCAGCGACTGCACCACGTACTCGTCGACCTCGAAGGTCGTCAGCATCACCACCCGCACCTCCGAGAGGGCGGGATCGGAGCAGATCGCGCGCGTGGCCGCGAGGCCGTCCGTGCCGGGCATCCGGATGTCCATCAGGACGACGTCCGGGAGGTGGCGGCGGGCGAGCTCGACGGCCTCCGTGCCGTCGGCGGCCTCCCCCACCACGGTCATGTCGGGCTCGGAGTTCACCAGCACCCGGAAGGCGCTGCGCAACAGCGCCTGGTCGTCGGCGAGGAGGACTCGTATGCGTTCTGCGGGCGGCTCGTCAGGCATGGCCCTCAGCCTAGGCGCGGTTCCCCCGCCGTACCGCCGCCGAGCGGCAGTACGACCCGGACCCGGAATCCGGGGGTGCCGTCGCGGGGGCCCGCCTCGCAGGTGCCGCCCAGGGCGCAGGCGCGTTCGTTCATGCCGATCAGACCGTGACCGCCGGGGGCGCCGTCGGGCCGGCCCGGTTCCGGGGGCGGGTCGCCGCCATCGTCAAGGACAGTGACGAGGAGGGCGTCCGGGCCGCGTACGAGGGTGACCGCGGCGTGGGCGGCGGGTCCCGCGTGCTTCTGGACGTTGGTCAGGGCCTCCTGGAGCACGCGGTACGCGGCCAGGTCGACGGCGGCGGGCAGCTTGCCGACGACGGCGGCCGCCCCCGCCGCGTCCGTCCCGGGGCCGGGGCCGCCGGGGAGCTCCGAGGCCGTGCCGACGTCGACGCGCAGGCCCGCGCGGGCGAAGCCGTCGACGAGGTGGCCGAGCGAGGCGAGGCCGGGGGCCGGTTCCGTGGGGGCCTCGGGGTCGCCGTACTGCCGCAGCAGGCCGACCGTGGCGCGCAGCTCCGCGAGGGCCGAGCGGCTGGCCTCGCGGACGTGCGCGAGGGCCTCCTTCGCCTGGTCGGGGCGGCTGTCCATGATGTGCGAGGCCACCCCCGCCTGGACGTTGACGAGGGCGATGTGGTGGGCGACGACGTCGTGGAGCTCGCGGGCGATCCGCAGCCGTTCCTCGGCGACGCGGCGGCGGGCCTCCTCCTCGCGGGTGCGCTCGGCCCGTACGGCCCGCTCCTCGATCGCCGCGATATAGGCGCGGCGGCTGCGGACGGCGTCGCCCGCGGCGGCGGCCAGGCCGGTCCAGGCGAGGAGGCCGAGGTTCTCCTGCGAATACCAGGGCGGCACCCCGGAGAGCATGACGATGCCCGCGAGCAGGGCGACGGTGAGCGCGGCGATACGCCAGGCGGCGGGGCGCTCGGTGCGCGACGCGACGGTGTAGAGGGCCACGACGACGGCCATCGCGATCTGGGTGCGCGGGAGGTCGTCACGGCCCGCGACGACCTCGACGAGCGTCAGCGCGGAGGTGGCGCAGAGCACCGTCCGCGGGACCACACGGCGCGCCACGAGGCAGGCGCAGGCCAGGGCGCTCAGCAGGACGAAGCCGAGACCCGGCGGGGGCAGGGTGCCGGAGCGGCGGTTGACGACCGAGCCGATGAGGACGGTCGCGAAGGTGGCGGCGGCCAGCAGCGAGTCGGCGGCGAGCGGGTGGGCCCGCAGCCAGCCGCGGGGGCGGGCCAGACCGGTGACGGCGAGAGAGGTCATCGGGTCCCATCGGGAGGGGCCTCGCGGCACCACCGCGCCACCGGGGCGCGCCGGGGAGGCGGCGGAGGCAGCCGCGCCCCCGCCCCACAGGGGGCGGGGGCGCCGCGGGTGCTGGAGTGTGCGGGGGCCGGCCGGGGCGCGGCCGGCGGTCGGTCCGCGGTGTCAGCCGGGGATGAGGCCGTCGTCGCTCAGCATCTCCCTGACCTCCTCGAGAGAGGCGTCGGGCGAGGGGAGGATGAGCTCGGAGGGCTCCAGCGCGTCGTCGGGCAGGGGGGTGCCGAGGCTGCGCACGGCGTCGAGCAGCGAGCCGAGGGTGCGGCGGAAGCCTTCCTCGTCACCGCTCTCCATCTCCGCGAGCAGCTCGTCGTCAAGCCTGTTCAGCTCGGTGAAGTGGCTGTCGGCCAGCTTCACCTGTCCTTCCCCCATGATCCGCACGATCATGACGGTCTCCCTCGGTCCGGTGCCTGCTGGCTCACTGCCGATCACTACCCGGTCACTGCTTGTCGAAGCGCGGCCGGTCCTGCGGCTGCGCCTGGTGCGCCTGCCCGCCCGTGCCGCCCTCGATGGCCTGCTGCGTGCCGCTGGTGCCACCCGCGAGCTCGGCCTTCATCCGCTGGAGCTCCAGCTCCACGTCCGAGCCGCCGGAGAGGCGGTCCAGCTCGGCGGTGATGTCGTCCTTGGCGGTGCCGGTGGGGTCGTCGAGGGCTCCGGAGGCGAGCAGCTCGTCGATGGCGCCGGCGCGGGCCTGCATCTGCTGCGTCTTGTCCTCGGCCCGCTGGATGGCCATGCCGACGTCGCCCATCTCCTCGGAGATGCCGGAGAAGGCCTCGCCGATGCGGGTCTGGGCCTGGGCGGCGGTGTAGGTGGCCTTGATGGTCTCCTTCTTGGTGCGGAAGGCGTCGACCTTGGCCTGGAGTCGCTGCGCGGCGAGCGTCAGCTTCTCCTCCTCGCCCTGGAGCGTGGTGTGCTGCGTCTCCAGGTCGCTGACCTGCTGCTGCAGCGCGGCACGGCGGGAGAGCGCCTCACGCGCCAGGTCCTCGCGGCCGAGGGCGAGCGCCTTGCGGCCCTGGTCCTCCAGCTTCGTGGACTGGCCCTGGAGCTGGTTGAGCTGGAGCTCCAGGCGCTTGCGGGAGGTGGCGACGTCGGCCACTCCGCGGCGCACCTTCTGCAGCAGCTCGAGCTGCTTCTGGTACGAGTAGTCGAGGGTCTCGCGCGGGTCCTCGGCCCGGTCCAGGGCCTTGTTGGCCTTCGCGCGGAAAATCATTCCCATACGCTTCATGACACCGCTCATGGGCCTCGGGCGCCCCCTTCTGACGGACTACGAACTCCAGCACATCTTTCAGAACCCACAGTACGGGGCCTGCTTCCATTACCGCACTGTTCGGGCCCCGATGCGCTCCTCCTCCAGGACGATCAGCAGATCACCCTTCTCCGGCGCAAGGAGTACGGGGACACCGGGGAACCGGGGGGTGCGCCGCACCCCGCTCCCGTACGGTGAACGCGCCGCCGTTGCCGGATCGTTCCCCCGTGCGGCTGGGGGCCCGCCGCCCGCACCCCGTACCCTTGGGTTTCGTGTTCCGAAGCCGTTCCACTTCCAAGGATGAGCAGGCCGCAGCCGCCAAGGCGACCGCGGACCGGTCTCAGCAGCCCCGTGACCCGCAGGCCCCGAAGGGCCGCCCGACCCCCAAGCGCAGCGAGGCCTCCTCGCAGCGCCGCAGTCTGGCCAGCACGCCGACCAACCGCAAGGACGCCTCCAAGCGCGCCCGCGAGGCCCGTCGCGTGGACCTGGCCAAGCAGCGCGAGGCCCTCGCCAACGGGGACGAGCGATACCTGCCGGCCCGCGACAAGGGCCCGATCCGCCGCTTCGCGCGCGACTTCGTGGACGCGCGGTATTCGGTGGCGGAGTTCTTCCTCCCCCTCGCCGTGGTCATCCTCGTCCTGAGCATGATCAACCGCGGCTCCTTCCAGGCGTACGTGCTGCTCGCGTGGATGGTCGTCATCGCCCTGATCGTCATCAACTCCGTGATCACGGGCATCACCCTCAAGCGCGCCCTCAAGCAGCGCTTCCCGAGCGAGAACCTGCGCGGCGCGGTGCCCTACGGCCTGATGCGCACGCTCCAGATCCGCCGGCTGCGACTGCCCAAGCCCATGGTCAAGCGCGGGGAAAAGCCCTGACCGGTGCCGCCCTCGCGGCCGGTTTCGGCGGTGGCGCCGACGCCTGGCTACGAGGGCTCGGGGGGGTACGGAACACCGTCCGCCAGGAGCTGGTGGCGCGCCAGCTCGACGAGCAGATAGCGGCCCGCTTCCCGGTGGGCCGCCGGCTGCGCGTCCTCGACGTCGGCCTCGGCCAGGGCACCCAGGCGCTGCGGCTGGCCCGCGCCGGTCACGAGGTGACCGGCCTGGAGTCCGACCCGCGGATGGTGGCCGCCGTCCGCCACTCGCTGACCACGGAGCCCGAGGGCATCCAGGAGCGGGTGCGGATCATCGAGGGCGACGGCCGGGACGCCGGCGCGCACTTCCTGCCCGGCGCCTTCGACGTCGTCCTGTGCCACGGCGTCCTGATGTACGTGCCGGAGCCGGACCCGATGCTCGCCGGGCTGGCCCGGGTGCTCGCGCCCGGCGGCCTGCTGTCCCTGGTCGTGCGGAACGCCGACGCGCTGGCGATGCGGCCCGGTCTGGCCGGTGACTGGGAGACCGCGCTGGCGGCCTTCGACTCGCCCGCCTACACCAACCGCATCGGCCTCGACGTGCGCGCGGACCGGCTGGAGAACCTGACCGCGACCCTCGCGGGCATCGGGGCGCCGCTCCACGCGTGGTACGGCGTGCGGGTGTTCACCGACCAGGCGGGCGACGCGGACGGGCCGCCGTCCGGCGCGGAACTCCACCGGCTGCTGACGGCGGAGGACCGGGCGGGCCGGACCGACCCCTACCGGGCGGTCGCGGCGCTGCTCCACCTCTGCGGCGTGCGGGGCTGAGACCCCCGGCCGGCACGCCGCTCTCCGCCCCGCCGTTCCCGCGCGGGGCGGAAGGCCCTTCCGGGCACCGCTGACTGTTCATCGGTGCCCGCCGTTCCCGCGCGCGGGGCGGAAGGCCACCGATGCCTCACCGGCCGGGACAGGCGGCGGCACGGACGTGATACTCCGGATATGGACGGTTCACGTGCCCGCAGCCTGATCGTCACGGTCTGCGCCGCTGTTCTCCTCGGCGGGTGCTCCGGCGTGCACCACTCGGCCGCCCCGGCCCCTTCGACCGGATCCACCGCTTCCACCGGCTCCCCCGTGGCCGCCGGGTCCGCCGGGGACCTCCAGGCCGCGTACGAGAAGGTCGTCAAGGACGTCCTGCCCTCCGTCGTGCAGATCACCACCGGCGAGGGCCTCGGCTCCGGCGTCGTCTACGACGACAAGGGGCACGTCGTCACCAACGCGCACGTCGTCGGCGACGCCACCGCCTTCAAGGTCACCCTGGCCACCGGCGGCGACGCCGTCGGCGCGCGGCTCGTGTCGAGCTACCCCGACCAGGACCTCGCCGTCGTCCAGCTCGACAGCGTGCCCAAGAACCTCAAGCCCGCCACGCTCGGCGACTCCGCCAAGGTCGAGGTCGGCCAGATCGTGCTGGCCATGGGCAATCCGCTGGGCCTGTCCAGCAGCGTCACCCAGGGCATCGTCTCGGCCGTGGGCCGTACGGTCAGCGAGGGCCGCAGCGGCGGAGGCACCGGCGCGACCATCGCCAACATGGTGCAGACGTCGGCGGCCATCAACCCCGGCAACAGCGGCGGCGCCCTCGTCAACCTCGCCGGTCAGGTCATCGGCATCCCGACGCTCGCGGCCACCGACCCGGAGCTGGGACAGGGCGCCGCGCCCGGCATCGGCTTCGCGATCCCCGCCGCGACGGTGCACACCATCGCCGGTCAGATCATCAAGAGCGGCAAGGTCGTCGAATCCGGCCGCGCCGCGCTGGACATCACCGCGCGGACGATCGTGGGCCAGGACTTCACGCCGGCCGGGGTCGCGGTGGTCTCCGTGGGGGCGGGCGGGGCCGCCGACAAAGCGGGCCTGAAGGCGGGCGACATCATCACCCGGCTGAACAAGGACCCCATCACGACCATGCAGTCCCTGACCGTGGCGCTCGCGGGCCTCAAGCCGGGCGACCGCGCCGAGGTGACGTACGACCGGGACGGCTCGGAGCACACGGCGACCGTGGCACTGGGCGAGATGTGAGCACGGCCCGGCACCCGTGACGGGTGCCGGGCCGGCCCGGAGCGGGGGCCGCGGTCAGCTGTCCACCGCGGCGCGCAGGCTCATCCTGTAGATCTCCGTGCCGTCCTCGAACAGCGTGACCTGTTCCGCGCCCCCGTCGAGGAGCTCCTTCCAGACCTCACCGATCCAGGACTCCGCGTCGCCCTGCGTGCTGAAGTCCTCCGGCTCCACCGCGGGCGACGTCTCCGTCCCGTCGGCCTTCTCGAACCGCCACACCCACGCCATGTCCGCCTCCTGGGACTCGGATACGCCGAACCGTGCAGCGCAGCCTAACGGCCCGCGCCCGACAAGAAAGGGTGAGCCCGGCGCGCCCGTGGTCCGCGGACGCGAGACGATCAGGGCGTGGAACTCACTCTGCTCGGCACCGGAGCCCCCGACGGGCTGCCGCGCCCCGGCTGCCCCTGCGCGTCCTGCGCCACCGCCGTCGGCGACGACGCGCGGGCCGCGACCGCGCTGCTCGTCGACGGGGCGCTGCTCCTGGACCTCACCCCGGGCCCGGCCTTCGCGGCCGCGCGGGCGGGCCGGTCGATCGCCGGGGTACGGCAGGTGCTGCTCTCGCACCCGCACGACGGGCCGTCGGTCGAGTTCCCGGCGGGGCTGCCCGCCCCGGTGCGGGTGCCGGACGGGCGCGAGCTCTCGCTGATCAGCGGGCACCGGGTCCGGGCGATGGCCCTGGACTCCCCGGGCACCGGTTACGAGGTGACGGCCCCCGAGGGCGAGCGCCTGCTCTACCTGCCGCCGGGCGGCGCCCCGGCCGGCCCGGTCGGGGCGAAGCCGTACGACATGGTGCTGCTCGACGTCGTCGGGCGGCCCGACGCGCTCGCCCGGCTGCGCGGCGCGGGCGCGGTCGCCGCGACGACCGACGTGCTGGCCGTCCACCTCGACCACGACGTGCCGCCGGGCCGTGAGCTGCACCGGCGGCTGGCCGCCGCGGGCGCGCGGGCCGTGCCGGACGGCACGACCCTGGTCGTCGGCGACTACCACGCGGTGCCGGACCTGCCGCGCCGGACGCTGGTCCTGGGCGGTGCCAGGTCGGGCAAGTCGGTGGAGGCGGAGCGGCGGCTGGAGTCCTTCCCCGACGTGCTGTACGTGGCCACCGGCGGCACGCGGGAGGGCGACGCCGACTGGGCGGCCCGGGTGGCCCTCCACCGCGAGCGCCGGCCGGGTTCCTGGCGCACGGCGGAGACCTGCGACCTCGTCCCCCTGCTGACCGCCGACGGCCCTCCCCTGCTGATCGACTGCCTGTCGCTGTGGCTGACGGACGCGATGGACTCCGTCGGGGCGTGGGACGACGCGACGTGGTCGAACGGCGGCTCCGCCGCGCTCGCCGACCGGGTGGAAGCCCTGGTGGCGGCCCTGCGCGCGACGTCCCGCACGGTGGTGACCGTCAGCAACGAGGTCGGTTCGGGCGTCGTCCCCGCCACGTCCTCGGGCCGCCGTTTCCGCGACGCGCTGGGCCGCCTGAACACGGCGGTCGCCGGCGAGTGCGAGCACGTGGTGCTGGTGGTGGCGGGGCAGGCGCTCCCCCTGCGGTGACCCCGGCGCCGGCGGGCCCGGCGATGCCGGCCGACCGGAGCAGGGATACCCCTCGCCCTCACGGGTAGTGTTGCGCGGATGAGCGGTCTGAATCTTGATGACTTCGCCACCCTGATCGAGCGCCCCGACCCCGGCGTCCGCAGGGACGCCGAAGCGCGGCGGGAGCGCATGACGCCCCGCCCGGGTGCCCTGGGACGGCTGGACGAGCTCGGCGAGTGGCTCGCCGCGGCGCAGGGCTCCGTACCGGTCAAGCCGGTCGAGCAGGTCACGGCGCTGCTGTTCGCGGGCGACCACGGCGTCGCGGAGCTGGGTGTCTCGGCGGGCCCCGAGGGCGGTGCGCACGAGCTCGTACGGGCGACCCTGGACGGGCGGAACACCGCCGCGATCCTGGCGCGGCGGGCGGGCGCGCGGCTGCGCGTCGTCGACATGTCCGTGGACTGCGATCCGGACGGACTGCCCGAGGACGTCACGCGGCACCGTGTGCGCCGCGGCTCGGGCCGGATCGACGTCGAGGACGCGCTGACCGCCGAGGAGGCCGAGGCCGCGTTCCGCGCCGGGATGGCGATCGCCGACGAGGAGGCCGACTCGGGCACGGACCTGGTGGTCCTGGGCGACCTCAGCGTGGGCGGCACCACCGCGGCGGGCACCCTGATCGGCGCGCTGTGCGGCACGGACGCCTCCGTGGTCACCGGCCGGGGCGGCGCGGGCATCGACGACCTGGCGTGGATGCGCAAGTGCGCGGCGATCCGGGACGCGCTGCGCCGGGCCCGTCCGGTGCTGGGCGACCAGCTCGAGCTGCTGGCCGCGGTCGGCGGTGCCGACCTCACCGCGGCCACGGGTTTCCTGCTGCAGAGCGCGGTGCGCCGGACGCCGGTCATCCTCGACGGAGTGGTCTCGGCGGCGTGCGCGCTCGTGGCGCAGCGGGTGGCGTTCCGCGCGCCCGACTGGTGGCTGGCCGGGCAGTCGAGCGGCGATCCGGCCCAGGCGAAGGCGCTCGACAGGATGGCTCTCAACCCTTTGCTCGATCATGGCGTCACAGTGGGCGAGGGGACAGGAGCCCTGCTCGCCCTGCCACTGGTGCAGGCGGCCGCGGCCCTGGCGGCCGAACTCCCGGAGCGTGACTGACAGGCCCCTGTGCCCCGGGGGTCCGTCGAACGCCGGCAGTTCACCGCAGAAGGTGCCCCATATGCTCACTTTTCATGGGAGAAGCTCGCTTGACTCCGGATGAAGGAACGCCGACCGCCGGCACCTGGCCGCGGCGTTCCGCCGCTTTCGCCGTGTGGTACCTGCGCGTTGTCACGTTCGTCAATCTGCTCAGCGCGGTGTGGGTGTCGTTCGGCGCGGACATCCGGCGGCACAACGTCGACGAGTTCTTCACCCCCTATCTGCTGACGGCGGGCTTCGCGTCGGCGCTGTGGTCGTTCGTCATGGCGGTCACCCTGCGCCGGCGCAAGCGCGCCTCGTGGATCCTCAATCTGGTGCTGTCCGGGCTGTTCCTGGTGTTCATGGCGCTGCTCATGACCGACGGGCAGTTCAACCGGCACGGCCTGAACTGGTTCTCGCTGGTGATGACCGGTCTCTTCGTGGCCGCGCTGATCACCGGCCGCCGCGAGTTCTACGCCAAGGGCGACCGCTCCAACCCCAGGCTCGCCTCGCTCGTCGCGGCGGGCGGCCTGCTCGTCACCTCGCTGACCGCCGCGCTGCTGGTGACGGCGACCAACGAGGCCACCGACGCGTACCGCTCCACCTTCTGGGACCGCTGGCTGTACGGCTTCATGCGGCTGATCTCGATCTCCGTGGACGAGGAGCGCTATCCGGGCGTCTCCACGCCCAGCTGGGTGAACGTCTTCATCAACGTCATGAGCACGGCCCTGCTGCTGCTCGTGGTGTACGCGGCCTTCCGCGCCCGGCGGGCCACCGACCCGCTCACCGAGGGGGACGAGGAGCGGCTGCGCGCCCTGCTCGCCAGGCACGGCGACCGGGACTCGCTCGGCTATTTCGCGCTGCGCCGCGAGAAGAGCGTCATCTGGTCGCCCAGCGGCAAGGCGGCGGTGACCTACCGCGTGCTCGGCGGGGTCTCGCTGGCCTCCGGCGACCCCATCGGCGACCCCGAGGCCTGGCCCGGCGCCATCGAGCCGTGGCTGGCCGAGGCCCGCGAGCACGGCTGGGTGCCGGCCGTGATGGGCGCGGGCGAGGAGGCCGGGACCATCTACGCCCGGCACGGCCTGGACGCCCTGGAGATCGGCGACGAGGCCATCGTGGAGACCGCCGAGTTCACCCTCGACGGGCGCGCGATGCGGACCGTGCGCCAGGCCTACAACCGGGTGAAGCGCGCCGGTTACACGGTCACCGTCCGGCGCCACGAGGACATCCCCGAGGCGGAGATGGCCGAGCTGCTGCGGCGCGCCGACGACTGGCGCGACGGGGCGACCGAGCGCGGCTTCTCGATGGCGCTCGGCCGGCTGGGCGACCCGGGCGACGGCCGCTGCGTGATGCTGGAGTGCCACGACGGCGAGGGCGAGCTGCGGGCGCTGCTGAGCTTTGTGCCGTGGGGCCCCAAGGGCCTGTCCCTGGACCTGATGCGCCGCGACCGGGACTCCGAGAACGGCCTGATGGAGTTCATGGTCATCGAGCTGCTCCAGCAGGCCAAGGGGCTCGGCATCACCCAGGTGTCGCTGAACTTCGCGATGTTCCGGTCCGTCTTCGAGCGGGGCTCCCGGCTGGGCGCGGGCCCGGTGCTGCGCATCTGGCGCTCGCTGCTGAGCTTCTTCTCCCGCTGGTGGCAGATCGAGTCGCTCTACCGAGCAAATGCGAAATACCGCCCCATCTGGGAACCTCGTTTCATGCTGTTCGAAAAGAGCAGCGATCTGCTGCGGATCGGGATCGCGAGCGCCCGGGCCGAGGGCTTCCTGGAGGCCCCGGGGCTGCCCAAGTGGCTCAACCGCAAGCATCTGGAGAGCCCGCGATGAACCGCGCGGCGCTGCGTCGCGCCGCGTTCACCGAATGGGGTCCGCTCGTCGGCACCGTCCGGCGGGCACTCGTGCGCAAGCGGCTCCGCGCCATCCCGATGACGCTCACCGCCGTGGTCCTGACCTCGGTCTTCCAGCTGGTGCAGAACCAGCCCTGGGGCTTCGAGCCGGTGCAGAAGCTGGGGTCCGTACAGGCGCAGCTGCCCTGGTGGCTGGCGCTGCTGCGGACCCCGCTGTCGCTGTTCGTCCCCGCCCTGGACCTGCCGGTGTGGGGCGCGCTGGCGCAGCTCCTGCTGGTCTTCGGCATCGCGGAGATCTGCCTGGGCAAGTGGCGCACGCTGGCCGTCTCCTACCTCGCCACGCTCGCCGGGACGATGTACGCGCGGCTGGCCATCCACATCGGGCCGGACTCCGTCTTCGGGCTGCCGCCGGAGGCCGCCAAGGTCATCGACACCGGGCCCTCGGCGGCGGTCGTGGGGCTGGCGGTGTACGTCTCCTGGCGCTACCGGGCCTGGTTCACCTGCGGCACGGTGGTGCTCGCCATGGTGGCGGAGGCCGTGATCAAGCCGAATCTGGCGGGCAAGGAGCACATCGCGGCGGTCCTGGCGATGCTCGTGGTGTGCGTCGCCGACGAGGTGCGCAGGCGGGGCAAGCCCGGGCCCGACGCGTACGAGGAGGACGGTCAGCGGTCCGGGGCGCCCGCCAGCAGGTCGTGAAGGCGGTTGCGCACCGCCGCCCAGCGGGCGTCGTGGCGGTAGGCGCGCACCCGCGCCTTGCGGCGGGCCCGTGGCCGGTTGCGGTAGAACCGCCGCGCCCACGGTGACCCGGGCCGGGCCAGCCGCACCGCGCCGATCAGCGCCACCAGCGGCACGACACAGCCGATCACGGCGATCCGCGGCTTGCCCTTGGCGAGGGCGAAGAGGGCGATCAGGAAGTTGGCCACGAAGTTGGTCACCACGATGCTGCGGTTCTGGAGCTCGTCCGGGGTCAGCTCGTTCACGCCGAACGGCAGGAAGCCGGAGAGCACCAGCCCCACCAGCGCCGCCGTCATCACCACGACCTCGACGCTCTTGCGGCCCTGCTCCGTCCAGTACACGTCGTCCAGGTGCAGGACGAGCGCGAACTCGTCGAGCACCAGCCCGGCGCCGGTGCCGAAGAGCACGGCCGACACCGAGGCCCCGAAGCCGTGCCGGCCCTCCGCGACCGCCCCGAAGCCGCCGACGACCATCAGGACGATGCCGGGCACCACATGGTGCACATGCAGCCCGCCGGGCCTGATGTTGCGGAAGGGGCCCCGGCCCGCCCGGATCAGCCGGGTGATCACCCGGGTCACCAGGAACGTCAGGACGAAGGCGGTCAGCGCGAGCAGCAGGGGCAGTTTGCCCGGTTCGACAATGTTGCGCGCCAACCAGTGGTCCATGGATCTCCCGCTCCCGAACGCCTCTCACCAGCAAACCTACTGCCCTGAGGTGGCGGGATAGGGTGCCCGCGATGACCGACACGACTTCTGCCCGCGCGACCCCCGGCGAGGCCCTCCGGTTCGCCTTCGGCACCCTGACCGTCCTGCCCGTACGGGTCGCCCGCTGGGACCGGGCGGCGGCGCGCGGCGGCATGCTCGCGGCACCGCTCGCGGGGCTGGCCGTGGGTGTCTGCGCGGGCGCGGCGGGGCTGTTGTTCCTGCTGCTCGGCTCGGGCCCCGCGGTCGCTGCCGTGGCCACGGCCGCCGTGCCCGCGGTCCTCACCCGCGGCCTCCACCTGGACGGCCTCGCGGACGTCGCCGACGGCCTCGGCAGCGGCAAACCGGCCGAGGACGCGCTGCGCGTCATGAAGCAGTCCGACATCGGGCCGTTCGGCGTCGTCACCCTGCTGCTGACCCTCCTCGGCCAGGTGGCCGCCCTCGCCTCGCTCTACACCGCGGCCCCCGCGCGCGGCGCGCTCGCGGCCGCGGTGGCCGCGGTGGCCGCGCGCTGCTCCCTGACCCTCGCGTCCAGGTCCGGCGTCCCTGCGGCACGGCCGGAGGGGCTGGGCGCGGCCGTGGCGGGCGTCGTAAGGGTGCGGGCCGCGGTGGCGGCGGCGGGGCTCGTGATATGCGCGAGCGCGGCCGCCGGCCTGCCCACCGGCCCCTACGGCGCGCTGCGCACGGCGGTCGCGGTGGCGCTCGCCCTGACGGCCGGTGAACTGCTCCTGCGGCACTGCGTACGCCGCTTCGGCGGGGTCACGGGCGACGTCTTCGGCGCCCTGGCGGAGACGTCGGCGACGACGGCGCTGGTGGCACTGACGCTGGGCTAGCCGGCTTGTTCCCCACCCCGCCGCAGGCGTACCGGAACCAACGACCCGCACCCCGACCCCCAGTTACACCCAGGGGCACGGAGGGGAGAGAACAACCGACACATACGATGCGCAGGGTACGGTCGGCCCACCCATCGGCCGAGGAACTCAACGGAAGTAGGGACCCCACCCCGTGTCTGCTCTGACTCTCAGCACTTCCAGTGCGGCGACGCTCCGCGCGGACGCCATCGTCATCGGTGTGGCGAAGGGCCCCAAGGGCCCGATCGTCGCACCCGGCGCCGAAGCCGTGGACAAGGCGTTCGACGGCAAGCTCGCCGCCATCCTGGAGACCCTCGGCGCCACCGGCGGCGAGGGCGAGACGACCAAGCTCCCCGCCCCGTCCGGGCTGAAGGCCCCGGTCGTGCTGGCGGTCGGGCTGGGTGACGCCCCGGCCAAGGACGACGGCTACGGCCACGAGGCGCTCCGCCGCGCCGCGGGCTCCGCCGCCCGCGCGCTGACGGGCACCAAGAAGGCCGGCTTCGCCCTGCCGGTCGAGGACGCCGCGGCCGCCGCGGCCATCGCCGAGGGCGCGCTGCTCGGCTCGTACTCCTTCGCCCCCGTCGACGGCAGCCGGAAGAACGCCGACAAGTCCGACAGGAGCGCGCCCCTCGGCGAGGTCGCGCTGCTGGGCGCCAAGCCCCGCGACAAGGCGTTCAAGGCGGCCGCCGAGCGGGCGACCGCGCTGACCGAGGAGATCAACCGGGCCCGCGACCTGGTCAACCTCCCGCCGAACGACCTCACCCCGAAGGTCTTCGCCGCCACGGCCCAGGCCGCGGGCAAGGAGCACGGCCTCAAGGTCGAGGTGCTGGACGAGAAGGCGCTGCTCAAGGGCGGCTTCGGCGGCATCATGGGCGTCGGCCAGGGCTCCGCGAACCCGCCGCGCCTGGTGCGCATCGGCTACACCCACCCCAAGGCCGAGAAGACGATCGCGCTGGTCGGCAAGGGCATCACCTACGACTCGGGCGGCATCTCCCTCAAGGCGGCCGGCCACAACGAGACGATGAAGTGCGACATGGCCGGTGCCGCCGCCGTGTTCGCCGCGGTCGTGGCCGCGGCCCGGCTCGGGGTGCGGGTCAACGTGACCGGCTGGCTGGCCCTCGCCGAGAACATGCCGTCGGGCACCGCGACCCGCCCGGGCGACGTGCTGCGGATGTACGGCGGCAAGACCGTCGAGGTCCTCAACACCGACGCCGAGGGCCGTCTGGTCCTGGGCGACGCCCTGGCCCGCGCCTCGGAGGAGAACCCCGACGCGATCGTGGACGTCGCCACTCTGACGGGTGCCATGGTGCTCGCGCTCGGCAATCGCACGTTCGGTGTCATGAGCAACGACGACGCGTTCCGCACGTCGCTCTACGAGATCGCCGAGGAGGTCGGCGAGCAGGCGTGGCCGATGCCGCTCCCCGCCGAGCTGCGCAAGGCCATGGACACGCCCGTCGCCGACTTCGCCAACATGGGCGAGCGGATGGGCGGCGGCCTGGTCGCGGGCCTCTTCCTGAAGGAGTTCGTGGGCGAGGGCATCGCCTGGGCGCACCTGGACATCGCCGGTCCCGCGTACCACGAGAGCGCTCCCTTCGGCTACACCCCGAAGGGCGGCACGGGCTCCGCGATCCGCACCCTGGTCCGCCTGGCGGAGCACACCGCCGACGGCGACCTCGGCTGAGCCGGATCGGACCCGCGTACGAAATGTGCGGCCCCGAGCGTTTCGCCCGGGGCCGCCCGGCATTCGTTCGCCCGTAACGAAATCCACACCTCGTACGCGCGAGTAACCCCCGAAGGTGACGCATCAGTCTCTTCGGAGCCCCCGCCCGGCGTCCCGCCGTCCGTCAACAAGTGCGAAGATGTTGTCTCGGCAGGACAGGGCCCCATTGACCCAGGGCCGAAGCAAAAGCGGCCGAACAACAGCCGCCGCCCGGTCAGAGACGACCGGCTCCGGCGTATTCCATGCATGGAGGACGTGACGTGGCGAACGACGCCAGCACCGTTTTCGACCTAGTGATCCTCGGAGGCGGTAGCGGCGGTTACGCCGCTGCCCTGCGCGGAGCGCAGCTGGGTCTGGACGTCGCTCTGATCGAGAAGAACAAGCTCGGCGGCACCTGCCTGCACAACGGCTGCATCCCCACCAAGGCGCTGCTGCACGCCGGTGAGATCGCCGACCAGGCCCGCGAGGCCGCGCAGTTCGGTGTCAAGGCCACCTTCGAGGGCATCGACATCGCGGGCGTCCACAAGTACAAGGACGACGTGATCGCCGGCCTGTACAAGGGCCTCCAGGGTCTGGTCGCCTCCCGCAAGGTGACCTACATCGAGGGCGAGGGCCGCCTCTCCTCCCCGACCTCCGTGGACGTGAACGGCCGGCGCATCCAGGGCCGCCACATCCTGCTGGCGACCGGCTCCGTGCCGAAGTCGCTGCCGGGTCTGGAGATCGACGGCAACCGCATCATCTCCTCGGACCACGGTCTGACCCTGGACCGCGTGCCGAAGTCCGCGATCGTCCTGGGCGGCGGCGTCATCGGCGTCGAGTTCGCGTCCGCGTGGACGTCCTTCGGGACCGACGTCACGATCATCGAGGGCCTCAAGCACCTCGTCCCGGTCGAGGACGAGAACAGCTCCAAGCTGCTGGAGCGCGCCTTCCGCAAGCGCGGCATCAAGTTCAACCTCGGCACCTTCTTCCAGAAGGCGGAGTACACCGCCGACGGCGTGAAGGTCACCCTTGCGGACGGCAAGGAGTTCGAGGCCGAGATCCTGCTCGTCGCCATCGGCCGCGGCCCGGTCTCGCAGGGCCTGGGCTACGAGGAGCAGGGCGTCGCGATGGACCGCGGCTATGTCCTGGTCGACGAGTACATGCAGACCAACGTGCCGACCATCTCGGCCGTCGGCGACCTCGTCCCGACCCTCCAGCTCGCGCACGTCGGCTTCGCCGAGGGCATCCTGGTCGCGGAGCGACTGGCCGGTCTCAAGCCCGTGCCGATCGACTACGACGGTGTGCCCCGGGTGACGTACTGCCACCCCGAGGTCGCCTCCGTGGGCATCACCGAGGCCAAGGCCAAGGAGATCTACGGCGCGGACAAGGTCGTCGCCCTGAAGTACAACCTCGCGGGCAACGGCAAGAGCAAGATCCTCAAGACCGCGGGCGAGATCAAGCTCGTCCAGGTCAAGGACGGTGCCGTCGTCGGCGTCCACATGGTCGGCGACCGTATGGGTGAGCAGGTCGGCGAGGCCCAGCTGGTCTACAACTGGGAGGCGCTGCCGGCCGAGGTCGCGCAGCTCATCCACGCGCACCCGACGCAGAACGAGGCTCTCGGCGAGGCCCACCTGGCCCTGGCCGGAAAGCCGCTGCACGCGCACGACTAATTCCCGAGCGCACCACCATCCGCACTACTCGTAAGGAGCAACCGCAACCATGGCGGTTTCCGTAACACTGCCGGCGCTCGGCGAGAGCGTGTCCGAGGGCACCGTCACCCGCTGGCTCAAGGCCGAGGGTGAGCGTGTCGAGGCCGACGAGCCGCTGCTCGAGGTCTCCACCGACAAGGTCGACACCGAGATCCCGGCGCCCGCGTCCGGCATCCTGGCCTCCATCAAGGTCGCCGAGGACGAGACGGTCGAGGTCGGCGCCGAGCTGGCCATCATCGACGACGGCACCGGTGCCCCGGCCGAGGCCGCGGCCCCCGCCGCTCCGGTCGAGGCTCCGGCCCCGGTCGCCGCGGCCCCTGCCGCCCCCGCCACCCCGGTCGAGGAGGCCCCCGCGGCTGCCCCCGCCGGTGCTGCCGAGGGCACCCCGGTCGTGCTCCCCGCCTTGGGCGAGTCCGTGTCCGAGGGCACCGTCACCCGCTGGCTCAAGGAGGTCGGCGAGACGGTCGAGGTCGACGAGCCGCTGCTCGAGGTCTCCACCGACAAGGTCGACACCGAGATCCCCGCCCCGGTCGCCGGCGTCCTGCTGGAGATCGTCGTCGCCGAGGACGAGACCGCCGAGGTCGGCGCCAAGCTCGCCGTCATCGGTGCCGCGGGTGCCGCCCCGGCCGCCGCCCCGGCTCCGGTCGCCGCTGCCCCGGCTCCGGCCGCTCCGGCTGCCCCGGTCGCTCCCGCTCCCGTCGCCGCTCCGGCCCCGGTTGCCGCCCCGGCTCCGGTTGCCGCTGCTCCGGCTCCGGTCGCCGCTCCGGCCCCGGCCGCGCCCGCTCCGGTGGCCGCGCCCGTCACCCCGGCCCCGGCCGCCGCTGCCGCGACCGACGGCGCTTACGTCACCCCGCTGGTGCGCAAGCTCGCCGCCGAGAACGGCGTGAACCTCGCGGTCGTCCAGGGCACCGGCGTCGGTGGCCGCATCCGCAAGCAGGACGTCATCGCCGCCGCCGAGGCCGCCAAGGCCGCGCCGGCTCCGGCCGCCGCCCCCGCCGCCGCGCCGAAGGCCGCTGCCGCGGCCCCGTCGCCGCTGCGTGGCCAGACGGTCAAGATGACCCGCATGCGCAAGGTCATCGGCGACAACATGATGAAGGCGCTGCACGGCCAGGCGCAGCTCACCTCCGTGGTCGAGGTGGACATCACCAAGATCATGAAGATGCGCGGCAAGGCCAAGGACGCGTTCGCGCAGCGTGAGGGCGTCAAGCTCTCCCCGATGCCGTTCTTCGTCAAGGCCGCCGTCCAGGCGCTGAAGGCCCACCCGGTCGTCAACGCCCGGATCAACGACGAAGAGGGCACCATCACCTACTTCGACTCCGAGAACGTCGGCATCGCCGTCGACTCGGAGAAGGGCCTGATGACCCCGGTCATCAAGGGTGCGGGTGACCTCAACATCGCGGGCATCGCCAAGAAGACCGCGGAGCTGGCCGGCAAGGTCCGCTCCAACAAGATCACGCCGGACGACCTCGCCGGCGCGACCTTCACGATCAGCAACACCGGCTCGCGCGGTGCGCTGTTCGACACGGTCATCGTGCCCCCGAACCAGGTCGGCATCCTGGGCATCGGCGCGACCGTCAAGCGCCCGGTGGTCGTCGAGACCCCCGAGGGCACGGTCATCGCCGTCCGCGACATGACCTACCTGTCGCTCTCCTACGACCACCGCCTGGTGGACGGCGCCGACGCGGCCCGTTACCTGACGTCCGTCAAGGAGATCCTGGAGGCCGCCGAGTTCGAGACCGAGATCGGTCTGTAACTCCTCGCCTTCCCAGGGCAGCTCGAAGGGCGCGGCCCCGGTCCCGTACTGCGGTACGGACCGGGGCCGCGCCCTTCGGCACATGCGCGGCTTTTACGCTCCCGAAACCGGCCGGGCCGCCGGAGGCGTCCACCGTCCCGGGATAATGACGTCCGGTCCGTTCAGGGCCCGCCCCTAAGGAGCCCCCATGGCCACACCAGTCGTGCATTCGCTGCGCGAACAGATCCGCGAGCACATTCTCGAAGGAATCATCAGCGGGCGCTGGCAGCCGGGCGAGCGGATCGTGGAGCGCCGGATCGCCGCCGAGCTGGCGGTGAGCCAGACGCCCGTGCGGGAGGCCCTGCGCGAGCTGGAGTCGCTGCGGCTGATCGAGTCGGTGCCCAACAAGGGCGTACGGGTCCGTGGCCTGACCGCCACCGACCTCAAGGAGAGCTACCCCGTGCGGGCGGGCCTGGAGCGGGTCGCCGCGGAGCTCGCGGCCCCCGCGCTCGCCGAGGACGACTCGGCGCTGCGGCCGGAGGTGGCCGCGCTGTACGCCGCGGACCGGTCGGGCGACGGGGAGGCTCAGGTGCGGCACACCGTGGCCTTCCACCGGGAGATCGTCAGAGCCGCCGGGAACGCCGTCCTGCTGCACACCTGGGAGTCGCTGGGCATCGAGGTGTGGACGACGCTGTCCATCCGCTGGCTGAGCCCGGAGCCGCGGTCGTACGCCGAGGACCACGCGGAGATCGTGGAGGCGTTCAAGCGGCGCGACCCGGAGATCGGCGAGCTGCTGAAGACCCACGTGCTGAGCTGCGCTCCGCGCATCTGACCCCCCTGTCTCCGCTCCTCGGGAAAGTTTTTCCGCACCCGGCATTGATCGATCATCGATCAGAGGCGTATCGTCTCCGCGGGACGCCTCGCGTCCCGGTCATCCGGTCCTGCCGGTGCGAGCCCCGTCATGGCGCCCTGTCCTGTGACTTGGCGGGGCTCGACGGTGAGGGCAGGACCCCGTGCGTCTTCCATGCCCTGGCCGACGCGCGGGGTCCTGTCGTCGCCGCGACCGCCGGGCAGCCGGAAATCGTAATGCCGGTGCCGCTGGGCATGATGAACGCATGCGCGCAGCCCGACTGATCAAATTGGTGCTGCTGCTCCAGTCCCGGACGTCGATGACGGGGTCCGAGCTGGCACGGCAGCTCGAAGTCTCGGAGCGCACGGTCGCCCGGGACGTCCTCGCCCTGTCCGAAGCGGGCGTCCCCGTCTACGCCGACCGCGGCCGGTCCGGCGGCTACCGCCTCATCGGTGGCTACCGCACCCGGCTCACCGGGCTCGGGCGGACGGAGGCGGAAGCGCTGTTCCTGTCCGGGGTGCCGTCCGCGCTGCGCGAGATGGGCCTCGCCGACGCGGCCTCCGCCGCCAGGCTCAAGGTCTCCGCCGCCCTCCGGCCCGAGCTGCGCGACGCCGGGGCGAACGCGGCCCAGCGCTTCCACCTGGACGCCCCCGGCTGGTGGCAGCCGGCCGATCCCCCCGAGCTGCTGCCCGCGATCGCCGACGCGGTGTGGGACGACCGCTGGATGACGGCCCGCTACCTCAGGCGCGACACCGAGGTGGAGCGCGAGCTGGAGCCGTACGGGCTCGTCCTGAAGGCGGGCGTCTGGTATCTGGCGGCCCGCGCGGACGGGCAGTTCCGCGTCTACCGAGTGGACCGCTTCACGGCCGTGACGGCCGGGGAAGACCGCTTCCTGCGCTCCGAGACCTTCGACCTGCCGGACTTCTGGGAACGGCAGGCGGAGGAGTTCACCCGCTCCCTGCTGCGCGAACGGGTACGGCTGCGCCTGACCGCCGAGGGTGTGCGGCTCCTCCCCCATGTCACCGACCGCGCGGCCGCTCTTGAGGCGGTCGAGGACGCGACGGCCTCCGACGCGGGGGATCTGCTCACCGTCACCCTGCGGGTGGAGTCCTTGGACGTGGCGTACGGGCAGCTTCTGGCGCTGGGCCCGGAAGCGGAAGTATTAGAACCACTGCCACTTCGCCAACGCTTCGCGGATGCGGTTGCGCGGGGCGCGGAGCTCTATCGGTAGCCCGGTGGCGGGTTTTTCCCCAGCCCCGCCCCTTCCCGAAACTGGGGGGGCAAGCCCCCCAGTCCCCCCCGGGGTGCGCAAATCCAGCCCGTCCGGCGTTTGAGGACGCTCCCGCAGGGAGCTCCCGCCGCAGGCGGCAACGGCGGGCAGGCAGGGGCGCTAGCGGTAGTCCGCCGCCGACGCCCGCTTACCCCCGAACACGACATCCCTGAAATACGCGAAGCAATCCGGCCGAGACCCATCCGCGTCAGTGAACCCGTACGCCCGAGCCAGCTCACCACTCGACAGCGAAGCCCCGTTCCACCGCCCCCTGTCCGGGTCCGCCGCGAGATGCGCGACCGCCCGGCCGATGAACACCGGCGACTCCGCGATCGCGAAGTGCGGGTCCTTGGCCACCGCGTCGCGCCACGTCTCCTCCGTCACCCCGAAGTGGTCGAGCATCTCCTCCGACCGCAGAAAACCCGGCGTGAGCGAGACCGCGGTCCCGCCGTGGTCCTTGAGCTCCTCCGCGAGGCCCCGCGCCATCCGGATCGGCCCGTACTTCGCGAGGTCGAAGAAGAGGTTCCCGCGGTAGGTGGCGTTGAACTCCTCCGTGCCGTCGGTGATCTCCACGACCAGTCCCCCGGGCCGCCGGATCAGCAGCGGCAGCGCGTAGTGGCTGGTGATCGCGTGCGTCTCCAGGGAGAGCCGCAGCATGCGCAGGCCCTTGGCGAGATCCACCTCCCAGACCTTGGTGTCGAACTCCAGCAGGTGGTCGCCTCCCCAGACGTCGTTGACGAGCACGTCGAGCCGCCCCCGCTCCCGGTCGATCCGCTCGACGAGCGCCCTCACCTGCTCCGGCTCCAGATGGTCGGTGGGCACGGCGATGCCGGTGCCGCCCGCGGCCGTCACCAGCTCGGCGGTCTCCTCGATGGTCTCCGGCCGCCCGACCTCGCTGCGGCGCTCGCGCGTGGTGCGGCCCGTCGCGTAGACGGTCGCGCCGGCCGCGCCGAGCGCCACGGCCATGGCCCGGCCCGCCCCTCGCGTCGCGCCCGCGACCAGGGCGACCCTGCCCGCCAGCGGTCCGGTCGCCGTGCTCCGAGTGTTCACCTTCTGCTGTCCCTTCGTCGTACCGATGTCCTGCCGGTCGTTACGCGGGCGACCCTGCCACCGAATCCGGACACCTCCTGTCCTGATTCGCGAGATCCCCTTCGGGCGACGCGCCGGTAACGACACGGCCGCATCCGGTCCGCTCCACGTGCGGCGCCCGGTGGTTGGCCCGATGCTGGTGCCGTGATGGACGAGACGGAGTTCTGGGAACTGATCGACGCCACGCGCGAGGCCGCCGAGGGCGACGCCGAGGACCAGGCCGACCTGCTGGTCGAGCGGCTGATGCAGCTCGACCCGGACGTCGTGGTGGACTTCGCCCGGCACTTCGAGGCGCGCTACAACCGGTCCTATCTGTGGGACCTGTGGGGCGCCGCGTCCGTGCTGCTGAACGGCGCGAGCGACGACGCGTTCGACTACTTCCGCTGCTGGCTCATCGGCCAGGGCCGGGAGGTCTTCGAGGGCGGCATACACGACCCCGACCACCTCGCGGAGCTCCTGGAGGGCTTCGACGACGAGGTGGACGGCGACGGGGAGGACCTGGGCTACGCGGCCGACGAGGCGTACGAGCAGCTGACCGGCGCCGAGACGCCGGACCTCGGTCTGCCCGCCCCGCCGCGCGAACCCCTCGGCACGCCCTTCGACCTGGAGGACGAGTCCGCCCTGGCCGAACGCTTCCCCAGACTGTGGTCCCGCTTCAGGGAACAGTGAGGGCCCGACAGGATAGGCACATGCGGATCGCGATCACCGGCTCGACCGGTCTCATCGGCACGGCACTCGTACGCTCCCTCACCGCGGACGGCCATCACGTCGTACGCCTCGTCCGCCGCCCGCCCCGCACCGCGGACGAGGTGGAGTGGGACCCCCGGCGGCAGTGGGTGGACACGGACGGGCTCGCCGGGTGCGAGGGCGTGGTGCACCTGGCGGGGGCGGGCGTGGGCGACCACCGCTGGACGGCGGCCTACAAGAAGACGATCCGCGACAGCCGCGTGCTGGGCACCGCCGCCCTCGCCGAGGCCCTCGCCTCCCTCGACACCCCGCCGCGCGTGCTGGTCAGCGGCAGCGCGATCGGCATCTACGGCGACACCGGCGACCGGGAGACCGACGAGAGCACCCCTCCCGGCCACGGCTTCCTCGCCGACGTCTGCCAGGAGTGGGAGGAGGCGGCCGGGCCCGCGGCGGAAGCCGGCGTACGGACCGTCTTCGCGCGCACCGGGCTCGTCGTGGCGCGCGGCGGCGGCGCCTGGGCCAAGCTCTTCCCGCTGTTCCGGCTGGGCCTGGGCGGGCGGCTGGGCAGCGGCCGCCAGTACTGGAGCTTCATCGCGCTGCACGACCACGTCGCCGCCCTGCGCCATCTCCTGGACACCGGGACGCTGTCCGGGCCGGTGAACCTGACCGCGCCCCGGCCGGTCACCAACCGGGAGGTGACGGCGGTCATGGGGCGCGTGCTGCACCGGCCGACGCTCTGCACCGCGCCCGCGCCCGCGCTCAGGCTGGCGCTGGGCGAGATGGCCACTGACGTGCTGGCGAGCCAGCGCGTACTGCCCCGGCGGCTGTTGGACTCCGGCTTCTCCTTCGCCTTCCCGGACGTCGAAAGCGCCGTACGCGCGGCGCTGACCGACACACGCTGAACACGGCCCCGGCACGGCCCTCCAGGACGTGCTACCGCCGTGCGACCGTGCTCTGTCCGTGCGCGACTGTTGTTGACCGAATTTCTCTCTACGGTCGAGGCAAATCGCGCATTGCCGCTGCCCGTTGAGGGCATCAGGCCCCAGAGCGAGCGGACCGACCCCAGGAGGGCACGTGCTCAGCAGCGCACGCGACACCGCACACGACGCCGACGTCGTCATCGTGGGAGCCGGCCTCGCCGGGCTCTCCGCGGCGCACCGGCTCACCGCCGCCGGGGTGACGGTCACCGTCCTGGAGGCCGCCCCCTACGTCGGTGGACGGATGACGACCGGCCAGATCGACGGGTTCCGGCTGGACCGCACGGCACAGCTGCTCAACACCGCCTTCCCCGAACTGCTCCGCACCCCGGGCCTGGACGCGCTCACCCTGCGCCCCTTCGCCCCCGGGGTCCTGGTCCACGCCGACGGGCGCAACCAGCGCACCGGCGAACCCGGCCACACCAAGCGCGCGTTCACCACGGCCCGCGCCCTCGCGACCGCCGCCCGCGCCTCCCGCGTCGGCGGCCTCGACCAGGCCCGGCTGGGCACCGCCCTGGCCCGGCTGGCCGCCCTGCCCGCCCACCGGGTCCTCGCCCGCCCCGACCGGCCCACCGCCGACACCCTCGCGGGGCGCGGCCTGCCGTCCCGCACGGTCGAGGGCTTCCTGCGCCCGCTGCTGGCCTCGCTGCTGTGCGACCCGGACCTCACGACCTCCAGCCGCTGCGCCGACCTGGTGCTGCGCGGCTACGCCCGCGGCCGACTCTGTCTGCCCGAGGGCGGCGCGGACACCGTCCCCGAGCTGCTCGCCGCGCTGCTGCCGCCCGGCACGGTCCGTACGGGCGTCCGCGCCGAGGCCGCCTGCACCACCTCCGTCGACACGGCCGGGCACGGTGGGTTCCGCTGCCGTTCGGTGGTGGTGGCCACGGGTGCCCGGGCCGCGGCGGAGCTGATCCCGGGCCTGCGGATGCCGGGGTTCCACCCGGTGACGGTGCTGCACCACACCGCCACGGACCCACCGCTGCGCGGGGCGTCGCTGATCATCGCCGGAGGGCGGCGGGGCCCCGTCGCGCACACCATGGTGGCCAGCGAGGTCGACCCCACCCGGGCGCCCGCGGGCCGGGCGCTGATCACCTCGACGGTGCTCGGGGCCGCGGCCGGGCTGCCCACCGCGGAGCTGGACCGCGCGGCCCGCGCCCAACTCGCCCGGGTCTACGGCACGTCCACCACCGACTGGCAGCTGCTGGCCGCCCACCACGACGCCGACGCGGTCCCGGCCATGCCGGCCCCGCACGACGTGCGCCGCCCGGTCCGCCTGCTGTCCGGCCTCTACGTCTGCGGCGACCACCGCGACACGAGCACGGTCCAGGGCGCGCTCTTCTCGGGCCGCCGCGCCGCGCTGGCGGTCCTCCGCGACCTGGGCATCCGCGCGCCCCAGGACACGGACGAACTCCAGGCGGCGTAAGGCTCTCGGGCGCGGGCGGGGGCAGGACCCCCGCCCGCCCCGCTCACAGCATCGCGACCTTCTCCCGGTACCCACGGACGGCGGCCGCGTCGCGATACGGCTCCAGCCGGCGCTCGAAGTCGCGGACGTACTCCAGCGCCCGCACCGACCGCATCTCGGCCGCCTGCGCCGCCGCCTCCGCGCCCAGCGCGCACGCCTGCTCCAGCTCGCCCAGCCCCAGCCGCGCCGTGGCCAGCACCACCCGGCAGAAGAGCCTGCTGCGGGCGTACGCCGCGCTCCGCAGCTGCAGGGACCGCTCCGCGTGCTGCGCCGCGGCCCGGTACTGCTGGAGGTCGCGGTGACAGTGCCCGAACTCGTCCGCCAGCTGCGCCTCGTCGAAGAACCGGGCCCAGTACGGCACCTCGTCGCCGGGCCGCGCGCTCTCCAGCGCCCGCTCCGCCCGCGCGAGCGACGCCGAGCAGGCCCGCACCTCGCCGAGCACCCCGTGCCCGCGGGCCTCGACCGCGTGCAGCAGCGACTGCACCACGGACGGCGCGCCCGAGCCCACGCCCTGCTGCGCCACCCGGGCCAGCTGCACCGCCTCCCGGCCGTGCCCGAGATAGACCGCCTGCCTGCTCATGGTCACGAGCACATAGCTGCCGTACGGCCGGTCCCCCGCCGCCTGGGCGAGCCGCAGCGCCTGGACGAAATAGCGCTGCGCCAGGCCGTGGGCGGCGATGTCGTACGACGTCCACCCGGCGAGCCGGGTGAGGTCGGCGACGGCGCCGAAGAGCCGCCGCCCGGCCGCCTCGCCGTAGGTGCCGCGGAGCATCGGCTCGGCCTCGTGCTCCAGATAGCGCACCAGGGCCTGCCGGGCGTGCCCGCCGCCGTACGCGTGGTCGAGCGTCCGGAAGAGCTCGCCCACCGACCGCAGTGCCGCGATGTCGCCCATCGAGACCCGGCCGCCGGGCCCGCGCTCGGCGTGCC
Source organism: Streptoverticillium olivoreticuli subsp. olivoreticuli (assembly GCF_003391135.1). Taxonomy (GTDB): domain Bacteria; phylum Actinomycetota; class Actinomycetes; order Streptomycetales; family Streptomycetaceae; genus Streptomyces; species Streptomyces blastmyceticus. The sequence goes on from NZ_CP031455.1 coordinate 3,306,697, forward strand.
GCTGGCGCGGCGGCAGCCCGCGGGCCTGCGCGGGCACCCGGGCACCACCGTCCGTGACGGGCACGGGGGCCGCGCCGCGGGCCACGCGGTCGTCGGCCCGGCCGATCAGCCAGTCCCGGCTCGGCACCACCAGCCCCGCCGGGGTGAAGGCAATCTTCCGTAGCTCGGTGTGGCTCCCGGAGTCCTTGCGCCAGAGGCCGCTGACGATGTCAATGGCCTCTTCCGGGGAAGCGGCGAATTCCAGCCCGGCGTACACCGGCGCGCACGCGTCGAGGCCGAGGTCCTGTGCGGACAGCCGCCGGCCCAGCCGCCGGGTGAAGACCTCGGCGATCAGCGCCGGTGTCGTGCCGCGCGGCTGCTGGCCGCGCAGCCACCGGGTGACCGAGGTCTTGTCGTAGCGCAGGTCGAGGCCGTGCTCCAGCCCTAACTGATCGACGCGCCGAGCCAGCCCTGCGTTGGAGAAGCCAGCCTCCGCGATCAGCGCGGCGAGCTGACGATTGGGGATGCGCTGCGGGGGTCGTTCCGTCATCAGCCTGCCGGTCTCCCTGATCGCGTTGTGGAACGGCGCGAACTTAGCGGCCGCGCAACGCCCCGATCGCCGCCTTCGCCCCGCATTCATCCGATCGTGTGAGGACAGATCAAATACGCATGGAAGGCGCTCCCGGTACCCAGGGGGCCGATCCGCGGCCGACCGGCCGCCTGCGGCGGTGCCGGCGGTCCGCCGTACAGTGGCAAGGGCGTGAGTGACAGCGTGCGCGATCGCCGTGAGACGGCGTGGGACGTGCGGGAAGCACCCACCCGTGCACTGCAAGGTTCGAAAAGGTTCGAAGAGGAGCTGCCGTGAGTGAGCTGCGCTTTGTCCACCTGGGCTTCGGGGCGGACGCCGTCGAGTATCAGGAGGCGTGGCAGGAGCAGCGACGGGTGCACGCGGCCAGGTTCGCGGACGAGGTCCCGGACACCTGTCTGCTGTTGGAGCACCCGGCGGTCTACACCGCGGGACGGCGCACGGAGGACAGCGAGCGCCCCCTGGACGGCACCCCCGTCGTCGACGTCGACCGCGGCGGGAAGATCACCTGGCACGGCCCGGGTCAGCTGGTCGGCTATCCGATCCTGAAGCTGCCGCGCCCGGTGGACGTCATCGCGCACGTGCGCCGCCTGGAGGAGGCGCTGATCCGCGCCTGCGCGGACTTCGGACTGGAGACCACCCGGGTCGAGGGCCGCAGTGGCGTATGGGTGCTGGGCGACGCGCGGGAGGCGGAGCCGGCGGTCGGCGGGCTGAAGCTGGACTTCGACCCGCGGCCGGCGGACGAGGAGTTCGACCCGCGGCTCAACGGCCCGGAGTACGCCCCGTCCAACGCCGGGCAGCGCGGCGAGGACCGCAAGCTCGCGGCGATCGGCATCCGGATCGCCAAGGGCGTGACCATGCACGGCTTCGCGCTGAACTGTGACCCGGACAACACCTGGTTCGACCGGATCGTGCCCTGTGGCATCCGGGACGCGGGAGTGACCTCGCTCTCCAATGAGCTGGGGCGCCGGGTGCCCGTGAGCGAGGTGGTGCCCGTGGTGGAGAAGCGGCTGCGGGAGGTCCTGGAGGCGGCGGAGCCGCTGCCGAGGGCCGTCTAGCGGCTCCCCCGGGACGGCCCGGCGGCACGGGGGAATGGCCCCCACCGGCCGCGGGTTGTCCCACCCGTAACCCACACGCGCACCCCATACGCGTAAACACGTACGAATTAACGGGCGTACCCTGGTGTCCGCCGAAGAATCGAAGCCATAGGGAGCCGGACGTGTCCGCTGTCGCACCCGACGGACGCAAGATGCTGCGCTTGGAGGTCCGGAACGCCCAGACCCCCATCGAGCGCAAGCCCGAGTGGATCAAGACCCGGGCGAAGATGGGCCCCGAGTACACCAAGATGCAGAACCTCGTGAAGAGCGAGGGCCTGCACACCGTGTGCCAGGAGGCCGGCTGTCCGAACATCTACGAATGCTGGGAGGATCGCGAAGCGACCTTCCTCATCGGTGGCGACCAGTGCACCCGGCGCTGTGACTTCTGCCAGATCGACACGGGCAAGCCGCAGGCGCTGGACCTCGACGAGCCGCGCCGCGTGGGCGAGTCCGTCGTCACGATGGACCTGAACTACGCCACCATCACCGGCGTCGCGCGCGACGACCTGGAGGACGGCGGCGCCTGGCTCTACGCGGAGACGGTCCGGCAGATCCACGCGATGACGGCGGAGCGCGAGGGCGGCCACACCAAGGTCGAGCTGCTGATCCCCGACTTCAACGCGGTGCCCGAGCAGCTGGCCGAGGTCTTCTCCGCCCGCCCCGAGGTGCTCGCCCACAACGTCGAGACCGTGCCGCGCATCTTCAAGCGCATCCGCCCCGGCTTCCGCTACGAGCGCTCCCTCGAGGTCATCACCAAGGCGCGCGAGGCCGGTCTGGTCACCAAGTCCAATCTGATCCTGGGCATGGGCGAGACCCGCGAGGAGGTCAGCGAGGCGCTGCGCGACCTGCACGAGGCGGGCTGCGAGCTGATCACCATCACCCAGTACCTGCGCCCCACCCCGCGCCACCACCCCGTCGAGCGCTGGGTGAAGCCGCAGGAGTTCGTGGAGCTCAAGGACGAGGCCGACGCGATCGGCTACTCCGGTGTGATGTCCGGGCCGCTGGTCCGCTCCTCGTACCGCGCGGGCCGGCTCTTCCAGCAGGCGATGGAGCGGCGCGCCGCCGCCCCCTCGGCGCAGGCGGTCTGAGCGACCCGCCCCCCGGTGTACGTCCCGACGCGGCCGATACCCGCCCATCCGAAAGGGGGCACGGTATCGGTCGCGTCAACGTTTCATAGGTGTTTGACCAACTGGTCATCCATTGGTAACACCGTTCAGTGACGATGGGAGTACGCACCGCAGCAGTGCTCCCGCACTCCGCACCGCCAGCCCCCCGCTGCTCAGTCATCCCATTCCGCTTCCGAGGGGACCATGACATGCAGGCCGCGCCGGTACGCGCCTCTTCCGCTCCGCCCTCCGCACTGCCCGCCACCCTCTCCGTGAGGCCTCCGTCCGTCACGGGGGCCCTGCGCGCCCTGGAGGGGCTGCTGATGCGCGGTGGTCAGCGCACCGCCCGCCGGAACGCCTGGACCGCGGTGCTGGAGGACCGCCGCCGGGCCAAGGCCCGGCGCGAGGCGCAGCACCTGCTGGAGGCCGTGGCCGCCCCGGGTCCGCAGGCCACGTAAACTCGCCTTATGGCGAGGAAGGAAACATCCGAGAACCCCGGGCGACTGAAGCAGATCGCCCTGACCTACAAGATGACCAAGAAGGTCGACTCGAAGGTCGGTCTTGTCGTCGCGGCTGTGGGCATCGTCACCTTCGGTGTGCTCCTCGCCATCGGCTTCTGGATCGGCCACCCGGTCTACCTGGGCATCCTGGGCTTCCTGCTGGCCTTCCTCGCGATGGCGATCGTCTTCGGACGCCGGGCCGAGCACGCTGCCTTCGGGCAGCTCGAAGGTCAGCCGGGTGCCGCTGCCGCGGTCCTGGAGAACGTCGGCCGTGGCTGGACCACGACGCCCGCGGTCGCGATGAACCGCAACCAGGACGTCGTGCACCGCGCCGTCGGCAAGGCGGGCATCGTGCTCGTCGGCGAGGGCAACCCCAACCGGGTCAAGGGCCTGCTGGCGGCCGAGAAGAAGCGCATGGCGCGCATCGTGGCGGACGTCCCGGTGCACGACATCGTGGTGGGCGACGGCGAGGGCCAGGTGCCCATCAAGAAGCTGCGCACGACGCTGCTCAAGCTCCCCCGGGTGCTGCCCGGCGCCCAGGTGACGGTCGTCAACGACCGGCTGCGGGCGCTCGGCGACCTGCTCAGCAACATGCCCATCCCGAAGGGGCCGATGCCGAAGGGCACGCGGATGCCGAAGGGGCGCTGAGGCGCCCGTAGGAACCCCCGATACGACGCGAAGGCGGGGCGGAACCGAGAGGTTCCGCCCCGCCTTCGTTCTTTGCCGTGTCGTTCTTCTCGGACTTCTCAGATGCGGACCTGGACGGCCCGGGCGAAGCGGTCGTGCAGGCCGCGGTTGTCGCGGTCCCAGATGATCGCCGGGATGACGATCACGAGAAGCACGCTGCGCAGCAGGACCTTCGGGAACGTGAGCCGGCCGCCGTCCTCACCGATCACGCGCAGCCCCAGGAGGCGCTTGCCCGGGGTGCAGCCGATCGTACCGACCGTGAGCACACTGAGTACGAAGAAGATCAGCAGGGCCCAGTTGCCCGTCTGTTGGGCCTTGCCGTCCGCCAGGAACGCGTAGGCGACGAGCATGCACAGCGCCCAGTCGATGAAGATCGCCGCGATGCGCCGCCCGGGCCGTGCGATCGAGCCCGGTCCGCTCTCCGGCAGTCCGAGGCGCTCGCCCCGGTACCCGAAGTCGACGCCCATCTCCTCGGCGGCCGCGCGCGGTCCGGAGAGCCATGAGCCCATTGCTTGCCTGTTGTCCACCTGACCACGGTACTGCGACCGCATACGTTCGCTTCCGTCCGGGTCCGGTATTCGCCGTTTCGACCCTGCTTCGAGCCATGTTCCGGTTAACCTCGGCGAAACAAATGGGTCATGCTTGGGAAATCCCGTCTCTCTAGGGTCGGCCTCAGCGCGGCGCTGCATATGGACCCGCATATGAACGTGCACGAAACCGCATATGGGCCGCGCCACCGAAGCAACCCCGACCGCTCGCGGCCGGGCTAGGAGGAGTTGGATGTTCCAGAACGGCGACGACGCCAAGAAGTTCATCAAGGACGAGGACGTCAAGTTCGTCGATGTCCGCTTCTGCGACCTGCCCGGCGTGATGCAGCACTTCACGATCCCGGCGAAGGCGTTCGACCCGGCCGAGGAGCTCGCCTTCGACGGTTCCTCGATCCGCGGGTTCCAGGCCATCCACGAGTCCGACATGGCGCTCCGCGCGGACCTGTCGACGGCGCGTCTCGACCCCTTCCGCCGCGACAAGACGCTCAACATCAACTTCTTCATCCACGACCCGATCACCGGCGAGCAGTACAGCCGTGACCCGCGCAACATCGCCAAGAAGGCCGAGGCCTACCTCGCCTCCACCGGCATCGCGGACACCGCGTACTTCGGCCCGGAGGCCGAGTTCTACGTCTTCGACAGCGTCCGCTTCGAGACCAGCGCGAACCAGTCCTTCTACCACATCGACTCCGAGGCCGGCGCCTGGAACACCGGTGCGGTCGAGAACAACCGCGGCTACAAGGTCCGTTACAAGGGCGGCTACTTCCCGGCCCCGCCGGTCGACCACTTCGCCGACCTGCGTGCCGAGATCTCCCTGGAGCTGGAGAACTCCGGCCTCCAGGTCGAGCGCCAGCACCACGAGGTGGGCACGGCCGGCCAGGCGGAGATCAACTACAAGTTCAACACGCTGCTCGCCGCGGCCGACGACCTGATGCTCTTCAAGTACATCGTGAAGAACGTCGCCTGGCGCAACGGCAAGACCGCGACCTTCATGCCGAAGCCGATCTTCGGTGACAACGGCTCGGGCATGCACGTCCACCAGTCGCTGTGGCAGGGCGGCGTCCCGCTCTTCTACGACGAGCAGGGCTACGCGGGCCTGTCGGACACCGCCCGCTACTACATCGGCGGCATCCTCAAGCACGCCCCGTCGCTGCTGGCCTTCACCAACCCGACGGTGAACTCCTACCACCGCCTGGTCCCCGGCTTCGAGGCCCCGGTCAACCTGGTCTACTCGCAGCGCAACCGCTCCGCCGCGATGCGCATCCCGATCACGGGCTCCAACCCGAAGGCCAAGCGCGTCGAGTTCCGCGCCCCGGACCCGTCCTCGAACCCGTACCTCGCCTTCTCGGCCCTCCTCCTGGCCGGCCTCGACGGCGTGAAGAACAAGATCGAGCCCGCCGAGCCGATCGACAAGGACCTCTACGAGCTCGCCCCCGACGAGCACGCGGGCGTCCCCCAGGTCCCCACCTCCCTCCCGGCGGTCCTGGAGGCCCTCGAGGCCGACAACGAATACCTCCAGGCGGGCGGTGTCTTCACCTCCGACCTGATCGAGACCTGGATCGACTACAAGCGCACCCAGGAAATCGCCCCGATCCAGCTGCGGCCGCACCCGCACGAGTTCGAGATGTACTTCGACCTCTAGATCGCGCGGTTCGGTGACCTGAGTTGAGATGACGGGCCACCAGAGTTGTGCAACACGGCGTTCGGCTGAGCCCCGCCCCTGTCCATGAGGCAACGGCGGGGCTCAGCCGTTGTTCTAACCTGGGGCGATGCCCGCACCTGCTGCTCCGCCCCTCCGCTTCCGGGATCCCGGACACGACAAGTACCACTTCGCCTGTACCGACAGGGTGCTCGTGCGCTGCCCGAAGTGCGAGCGGCAGGCGCAGATCGTCCCGGTGCCCCGCGACGCCGACAGCGCGACGCCCCCGTGGTCCGCGGAGCGGCGGCTCGTATGCCGCCACTGCGGGCTGTCCCGGAAGCGGGGCGAGGCGCGGTCGATCACCTTCCGCTGGTACGGCGATCCCGAGATGAGCGACCCCTATTTCCAGGTGCCGCTGTGGCTCCAGACGCGGACACGGCACGGCCTCCTGTGGGCGTACAACGCCGAACACCTCGACCTGCTGCGGCAGTACGTGCAGGCGACACTGCGCGAGCATGACCCCTGGCACGAGCCCTGGCGCAAGATGGGGGCCATCGGCCGCCTCCCGGCATGGATCAAGCAGGCGAAGAACCGTGACGAGGTGCTGCGCGGGCTGGACCGCATGCGAGCGTCGCTCGCGGGCTGAGCGAGAGCCGAGCCCGTCAGGTCCCCTTGCCTCCGGGAGAGGCAAGGGGACCCGTGCGTCGTGGCTCAGCCCGCGCTCGGGTGGATGAGGGAGCGGACCAGGCTGCACGTGGTGTCCGATGGGGCGTGGACGCCTATCTGGGTCGCGGCCACGCGGATTCGGCGGTTGTCGGCGCGGTCCTGGGTGTGGACGCCCGAGTGGAGCAGGGCGATGGCCAGGCGCATGGCCTTCAGACGGCGGTTGTGCGTCTCGTACCACTCGCGTGGTTGGCCCGCGGGCAGGCGCTTCCTCGGCAGGGTCGGGAGACTGGGCAGGTTCGGGTGAGGTGGTGCGGCTATGGCCATCGACATCCTCCTGACGCGTGTGTGAGCCCTCGCTCAACACCCCCTATTTTACTGCCTGGCACTGACAATCGGCCCAGGTCAGACCGCACTTGAGGGGTCTCGCGATACGGTGGTGGGCATGGAGATCTGGATCAATCCCGCCTGTTCGAAGTGCCGTGGCGCGCTGTCGCTGCTCGACGCGGAAGGGGCCGACTACACCGTCCGCCGCTACCTGGAGGACGTACCGAGCGCCGAGGAGATCCGCGCCGTGCTCGGCCGGCTCGGGCTGGAGCCGTGGGACATCACTCGGACGCAGGAGGCGGAGGCCAAGGAGCTCGGGCTGAAGGACTGGCCGCGGGATGCCGAGGCGCGGGACCGCTGGATCGCGGCGCTCGCCGGGCACCCGAAGCTGATCCAGCGGCCGATCATCACGGCGGACGACGGATCGGCGGTGGTGGCCCGCACGGACGAGGCGGTACGGGTGGCTCTGTCCAGGTCCACGCCCTGATCACTGAGGCCGGGGCTACTGGCGGAGGCTGATGCCGAGGGCGTCTTCGAGGCGGGTTACCGTCTCGGACGGATCCGTGTCGAGTACGACCGCCATGCCGAGATTCTGCGCGGGCGGCAGATTGCGCGGCGAGTCGTCCACGAATACACAGTCCGCGGCGGGGAGTTGCATGGATTCCAACGCGATGGCGTAGATCTCGGCTTCCGGTTTACGCGTCGCGTGGTCCCCGGAGAGCACCACGACGTCGTAGTCCGTGGCGAGGCCGTAGCCGCGGTAGGGGTCGTACGGGCCGGAGCCGAGGCTGTTGGAGAGGACGCCGACCCTCACCCCCGCCCGGCGGGCCGCCCGGGCGGCGGTGATGAGGGCGGGTTCGGGGCGGAGGTCGGCGAGGGCGCGGCCGATGAGGCCGGTCCCGTCGATTCCGAGGAGGGCTCCGGTGCGCTCGTTCCATTCGGCCTGGGGGATCGCCCCGCGCTCCAGGTCCCGGTAGAGCTCCTTTCCCACCGGGTCCGTCGCGATGACGTTCAGAAAGGCGTCGGGGGCGAGCCCTTCCCGCAGGCAGAAGGCGCAGGTGCAGGGGGCGACGGGCGTGGTCAGCACGCCGCCGAAATCGAGGAACAGGCCCTTCGGCCGGGGCGTCCCGGAAGTGGTGGTCATGGGTGGCAGGGCTCCTCGCGGGCAAGGGGGAAAGGATGCCGGAACTCTTCCAGCCGGGTGCGCGACCTATGCGTACGCCCGGCAGCGAGCTCCCCCGGTGAGCGGATTCGACCGCTCCCGTAAGCAAATCGATCACCCGGCGGCCAACTGGAAGTAATCGCGCTTGATTTGATGTCGGCGGCACCGTCTCATACACCCCTTACCCTCAGGGAGATGCAGTGCCGCACATCAAGCCCGTGAAGTCCGCAAGAATCGCCTCCGCACTCGCCGCGGTCGCGGTGTCCACGGCACTGCCACAGACGACTCATGGACTACACGTACACCAACCTCTCGGACCACTACTGTTCCTATCGTGATTGGCCGGATCACGGCAAACTGGATTGGTGATCCGGTGACCCCGCGAACGGTCTTCGAGGTCGGGGAACGGCGCGAGTTGGTCACCTTGGTCCAGTCGGGTCTTACCGCCTCGTACGGGCGTGCTCGCTGTCCTGGGTGGGCTCGCGGTCCCGCGTGGCCTGGGAACGGATACGGTCTGGCCGGTAGCTCTCCGCGAAGCGATCCTCTGGTCGCTGGCGGTCACACCTGGCCGACGCCGGATTCCGTGTCCCAGGCCACGCCTGCCGATAGCCACAGCCGCCGAGTGGTGGCGTGTGACGGTGGTCTTCTTACTGGTCTGCTGGAGCGGGGTCTTCCAGTACTTCTCGCCCCAGATGCTGGTGTACGCCGGGTCGACCGCGATGACGACGAGTCCGGCGTGGAACGCCATGCCGCGCAGCCGTTCCCGGAACCGTCCGGTCGGGATACCGGCCACGGTGCGGCGGAACTTCTTGCCGCGCTGTCCTCGGCCCATTCGCTCCCGGCCCACGGCGCGGGCGTCGTCGAAGTTGAGGTTCTCCACCACGATCCCCGCGCAGTCATGCTGCTTCGCGAGATGGATGAGGTGGGTGATCGCGTCCCGGAGACGGCCGTCACGCTGCGATGCGGGGCCGGTCAGATCGAGGGGAATGGTGTGCGGTTCGCCGATGGGATTGCCATGCGGGTCGAGGACGTAGGCGGCAAGGTGATCGGCGTTGAGGTCGATGCCGATCGTCCGCTCACCAAAGGTCCGGATCTCTTCCGGGGTGGGCAGCACGGCCGTTTCGGTCGACCAGGACGCATCCAGATACCAGCGTCCGCGTACCGGGTCGTACATGAAGTCGTACCGGACCGCCCGGTTCGCGGTCACGCGGTCGAGCCACTCCTCCCGGCGGTGGGAGAACTGCACGGTGCAGCCCAGCCGGTACCGGCCCCGAGGCGCGTTCGCCAGATGCCGCAGCGGCTCCGGGAGCACGATCGTCACGCTGCCGTCGTTCGGGTCCACGCAGATCGTGTAGTTCCCGAACGGCGCGCCGGACTCCCCGTCAGCGGTCAGGAACAGCCGGGCGGCATCCCACTGCTCACGCCACTGGGCCTCAGTGATCTGGGCCTTCTCCAGGTTGTGCCGGGCCTTCGCCAGGCGGCGTCCGCCGATTGCGATACTCGGCCTTCCGGAGGCGATCCGCTGCTCAACGCGGGCGAGGCGTGCTGTGAGGACCTGCAAGCGGCGCTGCTTGCCGAACCGCTCGACCTGGTCCTTATAGCCGCGGGCCTTGCCCTCCTTGCCGCCGCACGGTGCGGCCAGGCGTCGGGTGATGGTGCGGATCGCGCGCCGCAGAGACGATGCCTCGTCGTACAGGCACCGCAGAGAGAGCTGATACTGGTCCTCGCTCGCCCTGGTCATCGCCCCGGCCATACGCGAGGACGACACCCTAGTCAGCGAGCGTTTCCGCTCGGTGCGCTGGTTGTCCTTCACCGGCACCTTGCCGATCTCCACCCGGCAGGCCAGGTCAGCGCGCTGATGGTGACCCAGATGCCGACCAACCAGCGTGAGGACTTCGAACTCAGCGTCGGTGCCGTGCACACGGTCGCGTATACGGGCACCGGACGGTGCATCGACGGTGAACGGGCTGGCCAGTACGCGAAGTCGCTTACCTCGCTTCTTGCGCGTCACTGGTCGGCCTCCTCCCCGGTCGACAAGATCACTCCATAAGCTGTGGCCGAACATGTACCACAAGTCCGGATGGCAGACAGTGGACTTGACTGCCTTCGTCAACGACCTGGCCTTCACCGAACGCTGCCCGCACAACCCGCCGGAGAACGAGCTGACCACAGCCAGAATCTCCCGCACCAGCTCCAACTCCTGCCAAGGATCCAGGGCTTCATCCGTACCGGTGATTTCCAGCCCGACATCGAAGAACGGCAGCATCACATCCCGTACAACCCCAGTTCCGAACCGGGCAAGACGCTCCTCATGCCCGACCAGCAGCACCGACACCTCCAGCCGCCGGCACCACACCAACGCCCTGCGCAAGGCCCCGGCACTCGTCCGACAGCCCGGACGCGACATCGAAGAACTCACCCACCACCGGCCGACCCGCCGCAGCCTTCCGCAACCGGGCCATCTGCCGGCCAAGATCTCCCTCGGGCCGCTGCCGCCGCGACGGAACACGCTCGTACAACACCACGCTCCCAACGTCCGGCAGCCCCGGCCCCGGCCCGCAGAGCCTCCAGCTCCACCCCTGGAGAAGATGCGCTTCCCGCCCGGCGACCTGCGGTCCGCCAGCACCCCGGAGGTGCCGTATACCTGCGAAGCGTCCGCGTCGACACCCCAGAGTCCGCGCAGCCTTTGTCGCCGAAACCGTCCATTGATCCATCCCGGCAAGTCATCCCGAAATAGCCAAGCATGACCCATCGATCAAGGAACTGCTGTCAACCCACTGATCGCCAGGAAGCCACCGCCACCCCGCCGTCGCCGGGATGTCAGTGCGGGGTGACAAGATTCCTCCAAGCGGGCCGCTGATCGCGAGCGGTCCCCGGAGCGAGGGGGAACCATGCTGCCCATCACCGTGAACACCGAGCCCGGCGAGGTCCGTTCGGGGATCGACGCCGAGGAGCTGGCCCGCCTGATCGGCCGGCTGGGCGCGGACGGTGACCGCTTCGTGGTGGTCGAGCGAATAGCCGACGGGCGCGAGGGTGACCACTACATCCAGACGTGGCACGAGGGCGACGGGCCGTACGAGGTGGAGTTCCGCGAGGGCTCGGCGGAGCGGCACTTCGGGGTGCGGATGGCGGACGCGGAGGAGGTCGTGGCCGTCTTCGTGGCGTGGGCGCGCGGCGCGGAGGGCTGGGCGGACGGCTATGACTGGGAGCCGGTCGAGCTGGAGGCGGAGCCGGAGCCGGAGCCGGAGGTGATGGAGCGCTGAGCCTCCGGCGCGGAGCGCCGGGCGTGCGAGCCCCGCCGGGCCTCCCGGTGCGGCTCGCAGCCGGGGCTCCGCCCAGGGCCGCAGCCTTCACGGTGCCCGCGTGCGTTCGGAACGCGGCAACAACCTGCGGTAACCCCTGCTCTCCCGTCGCCGGTCATGCTTCAATAGGCGCATGGCCAGCTTCCAGAACACCGCGACGGGTCGCAGCGACCTCGAGCCCTTCTGGCCTTCCCGCCAGCACCACGACTTCGACCGAGTGTGTTGCCGCGCGACTCCCGCGCAGGCCCACTCCCCTCGCTGACCCTCACGTCGAAGTCAGCCGCCGGTCACCGGTACCGGCCAACGGCCCGCGCAACGCACGTCCCTCGACGGTCTCCCGCGCGAAAGAGCTGAGCTCTCCATGACGAACCTCCGTACCCTCACCGCGCCCGCCCCGGCGTCCTCGGGCGTCCCCGCCGCCGCCCACGGCGCGCACCGGCACCGACTGCGGGCCGTGGCCCCGGACGAGGTGCCGCCGGTCGCCGAGCTGCTGCACTCCGGTGCCGCGACCTGGCTGCCCGCCCCCCAGCACACCGTGCCCACGCTCCCCGGCCAGCCGCCGATGATCGGCTATCTCGTGCTCGTGCCGGCGGAACAGCCCGCCCCCGAGGCCTCGGCGGCCACCACCCGGGGGGATGCCCTGGTGAGCATCGACCCCGAGCAGCGGATCGCCCGGATCGCGGGCAAGCCGCTGGATCTGACCTACCTGGAGTTCGAGCTGCTGGCCCATCTCGTCGCGCACCCCCACCGGGTGCACACGCGCGACCAGTTGGTGACCACGGTGTGGGGCTACGGTCACGTGGGCGACGGCCGTACGGTCGATGTCCACGTCGCCCGGCTGCGCCGCAAGATGGGTGCGGAGCACCGCGCTTCGATCGTGACCGTGCGTCGCGTGGGCTATAAGTACGCGCCTCCCGCCGGCTACTGAACAGCGCCGCTCAAGCCGTCCCCGAAAGGGATCGTCCGAGGTCAGGGGGGTTAGGTACACCATCGCCGGGGTGGTGACCCCAGTGACCGGGCGGGTGTGCGCGCGGAGACTAGAGTCAGTTCGGGGCCGAGCCGCGGTCCTGGGACGACGCGCACGGGGGACACCGGAATGAAGATCGCCAATGCTCTGCTGGCCGCGGCTCGGGGGCTGTGGCTGACGGTCTTCGGGATGGTGATGTCGACGCTGCTCTTCGCGTTCACACTGATATCCCTGGTGCTGATGATGCTGGGGATCGGTTTCTTCACCACCCCGGTCGTCCTGTCGGCCGTGCGGTCCTACGCCGACCGGCGGCGCCACCAGGCCGAAGCGTGGTCGGGGGTGCGCATTCCGGCTCCGTACCGCAAGCTGCCCGCGCGGCGCGACGGGTTCGCCGGGCAGGTGGAGCACTGCCTCACCCTGCTCAAGGACAAGGCGACGTGGCGCGACGTGCAGTGGCTGTTCGTCGACCTGTCGGCGGGCGCGGTGCTCGCGTTGCTGCCCGCGACGCTGATCGTCTATGTCTTCTGGGGCCTGGTGCTGGCCCTCGGTGTCTGGAAGCCGATCGTCCGGGCCAATGACGTGCAGTGGTTCGCGTTCGTACCGGTCACCGACCAGTTCACCGCCAATCTGGCGGCGGTCACCGGCCTCGCGTTCGGCGTGCTCGGGATCTTCGTCAACCAGTACCTCCTGCGGGCGCACTTCCTGCTCGCCAAGCAGCTGCTGCAGCCCACCCGGGAACGGGAACTCGCCCTGCGCGTCGAGCACCTCACCGAGACCCGGCACGACGCGGTGGACAGCTCCGCCGCCGAGCTGCGGCGCATCGAGCGCGACCTGCACGACGGCGCGCAGGCCCGGCTGGTGGCGATGGGGATGAGCCTGGGCACGATCGAGGCACTGATCGAGCAGGACCCCGCCCGGGCCAAGCGGCTGCTGGCCACTGCCCGCGCCGACTCCGCCGAGGCCCTCGCCGAGCTGCGCGACCTCGTCCGCGGCATCCACCCGCCCGTACTCGCCGAGCGCGGCCTCGGTGACGCCCTGCGCGCCCTCGCGCTGCGGATGCCGCTGCCCGTCGAGGTGGACGTCCAGTTGCCGGGGCGGGCCGAGGAGCCGGTCGAGTCGGCCGTGTACTTCGCGGTCAGCGAGGTGCTCACCAACGCCGCCAAGCACTCCCGCGCCGAGCGGGTCCGGCTCGACGTGCGCCATGCCGAGGGGTCGCTGCGGATCGCCGTCACCGACAACGGCCGCGGCGGCGCGGCGCCGTCCTCCGGCGGCCGGGGCGGGACGGGCGGCACCGGCCTCCTCGGCATCGAGCGCCGCCTCGGCGCCTTCGACGGCGTCCTGGCCGTCAACAGCCCGGCGGGCGGGCCCACCATGGTCACGATGGAGATCCCCTGCATCCTCCGTTGACGCCCCGTCACCATCCCGTGGAGTTCCCCTTGCGCGTAGTGCTCGCCGAAGACCTGTTCCTGCTGCGGGACGGCCTGGTCCGGATGCTGGAGGCGTTCGACTTCGAGATCGCCGCGGCGGTGGAGAGCGGTCCCGAGCTCGACCGGGCGCTCGCCGAGCTGGAGCCCGACGTGGCGATCGTGGACGTACGACTGCCGCCCTCGTTCACCGACGAGGGGCTGCAGTGCGCGCTGGCCGCCCGCCGGCGGACGCCGGGGCTGCCGGTGCTGGTGCTGTCCCAGCACGTGGAGCAGCTGTACGCGCGGGAGCTGATGGCCGACGGCACCGGGGGCATCGGGTATCTGCTGAAGGACCGGGTGTTCGACGCGGCGCAGTTCATCGACGCCGTACGGAGGGTGGCGGCGGGCGGCACCGCGATGGATCCGCAGGTGATCTCGCAGCTGCTGACCCGGCGGGCGCGGGACACGCCGATGGGGCGGCTGACGCCGCGCGAGCGGGAGGTGATCGAGCTGATGGCCCAGGGGCGGTCGAACGCCGCGATCGCCGCGCAGTTGCAGATCACGGAGCGGGCCGTCGCCAAGCACACGTCGAACATCTTCACGAAGCTCGGCCTTCCGCCGTCGGACGACGACAACCGGCGGGTACTCGCGGTTCTGGCCTACCTCGACCGCGGCTGAGACCCCGGAACAAGACCCCGGTGCAAGACCCCCGCACAAGACCCCGGCCGTGGTCAACGGGGCCTCGGGCCCCCATTGCTCCCTCTGATGGCCCCCGCTAGCGTGCGCCTCGCACGCGTGCGTTGTCGCATACCGCACAGTGGGGAGCGCCATGACCGAGCTGCCGAGGCCGTCGCCGTCGCCGTCGCCGTCGAGACGCGCGGTGCTGGGGGCCGTCGGAGCGATCGGCGCGGGAGCCGCCCTCGGTGTCTCCCCCGCGGCCGCCTCCGCGTCCCGGCGCCCCGCACCCTTCGATCCCTCCCCCGCCCACGCCGCGCTGGGGCGCCTGCTGCCCGACCACGCGCGGCAGTTCCTGCTGACCCCGCTCCCGCAGGGCCCGGACCGCTTCGAGGTCACCGGCACGACCGGCCGGATCGAGGTGGCGGGCACGAGCCCGGCGGTGCTGCTGACCGGTGTGCACTGGTATCTGAAGTACGTGTGCGGGGCCCACATCACCTGGAGCGCCCGCCACCTCGACCTCCCGGCCGCCCTCCCCGCGCCGGGCGGACCGCTGCGGCGCACGACCGCGCTCCCGCACCGCTTCGCGCTCAACGACACCAATGACGGCTACACCTTCCCGTACGCCGACTGGCCCTACTGGGAGCGGATGATCGGCATCCTCGCCCTGCACGGCTGCAACGAGGTCCTGGTCATCGCCGGGCACGAGGCGGTCCACCACCGCACCCTGCTGGACTGCGGATACGACGACGCCGAGGCGCGCGCCTGGCTGCCCGCGCCCTCCCACCAGCCGTGGTGGCTGCTCCAGAACCTGAGCGGGTACGGCGGCCCCCTCTCCCCCGCGCTGATCGCCGGGCGCGCCGCGCTGGGCAGGCGGATCTGCGACCGGCTGCGCGAGCTGGGCATGGCGCCCGTCCTGCCGGGCTACTACGGATCCGTGCCCGACGGCTTCGCCGAGCGGAATCCCGGCGCCCGCGTCGTCCCCCAGGGCGAGTGGCACGGCTTCGAGCGCCCCGACTGGCTCGACCCGCGCACCGGCGCCTTCGCCCGCACCGCGGCCTCCTTCTACCGGCACCAGCGCGAACTGTTCGGCGAGGCCGCGCACTTCAAGATGGACCTGCTGCACGAGGGAGGCACGGCGGGCGGGGTCCCCGTCGCGGCCGCCGCCCGGAGCGTGGAGCGGGCGCTGCGCGCCGCGCACCCGGAGGCGACCTGGGTGATCCTCGGCTGGGAGAACAACCCGCTCCCCGAGCTGCTCGACGCCGTCGACCGCGAGCGGATGCTGATCGTCGACGGCATCTCCGACCGCTTCGAGGGGATCACCGACCGGGAGAAGGACTGGGGCGGCACCCCGTACGCCTTCGGCAGCATCCCGAACTTCGGCGGGCGCACGACGCTGGGCGCGAAGACCCATGTGTGGGAGGAGAAGTTCTTCGCGTGGCGGGACAAACCCGGCAGCGCCCTGGCCGGCACCGCGTATCTGCCGGAGGCAGCCGACCGCGACCCGGCCGCCTTCGAGCACTTCTCGGAGCTGGCGTGGCGGGAGGAGGCACCGGACCGGGCGCAGTGGTTCGGCACGTACGCCGACTTCCGCTACGGCCGCCGGGACGCCGCCGCCCGGGAGGCGTGGGCGGCGCTGCGCGACACCGCGTACCGGCAGCACGCGCCCGAGCGCAGCGACCCGCACGACAGCCTCTTCGCCGCCCGCCCGGACCTCGCCACCGACCGGGCCGGGGAGTACGCGCCGAACGCCCTGTCCTACGACCCGGCCCGCTTCGACGCGGCGCTCACCGGGCTGCTGGCGGTCGGCGCGGACCTGCGGGACCGCGACACCTACCGCTACGACCTGGCCGACGTCGCCCGCCAGGCGCTCGCGCACCGCAGCAGGCAGCTCCTCCCCGAGCTCCGCGCCGCCCACGACCGCCGGGACCTGGCCGCCTTCCGGGCGCTCGCGGCGCTGTGGCTGAAGCTGATGGGCCTGGCCGACGACGTCGCGGGCACGCACCGGGCGTTCCTGCTGGGGCCCTGGGACGCCGCCGCGCGCGCCATGGCCACGGAGCCGGAGGAGGCCGACGAGCTGGTGCGCACAGGGCGGGCGCTGCTGACCATATGGGGCGGCCGGGCGACCTCCGACGGCGGGAAGCTGCACGACTACGCCAACCGCGACTGGCACGGCCTGATGGGCGGCTTCTACCTGCCGCGCTGGCGGCGGTGGCTGGAGGAGCTGGAGGACGCGCTGCGCGAGGGGCGGCCGCCGCGGGCCGTGGACTGGTTCGCGGTGGAGGAGCCGTGGACGCGGGAGGGCGCGGCGCACCCGCTGCGGCCGGTGGCCGACGCCTATCGCACGGCCGTACGCGTACGGGACACGCTGGCCGCCGCCCCGTACCAGGGCGCGCTGACCACCGCCGTGAGCCCGGCCGCCGTGCCGCCGGGCGGCACCGCCACGGTCGGCGTCACGCTCACCAATGTGAACGGGCTGCGGGCCACCGGGCGCGCCGATCTCGCCGTGACGGGCCTCGAGGCCGAGGCGCAGGGCCCCACTTCGCTGCCCGGCCTGGCCCCCGGCGGCACGGGCACGGTCCGGTGGCGCGTCACCGCGCCCGCCGCGCCGCTCGACCGCCCGCTGCGCCGGCTGCCGTACGAGGCGGGCGCGCTCTACGGCCCGCGGGGCGAGCAGCGGGTGCGGAGCGTACGGAGCGGCGCGCTGTTCCTGGCCGGGCCGCTCGCCGCGGGGTGGCGCACGGTCGACAACAACGCCGCGGTCTTCGGCCAGCTGGGCACCGACCGTTTCGCGATCGACGGCTCCGGCGCCGACCTGTGGAAGGGCACGGAGCAGTTCGGCGCGCTCTACCGCGAGGGCGCGCTGACGGCGGGCGGCACCGCGACGGTGCGGGTCGACGGCCAGACGGACACGGGCGGTTGGGCGCGTACGGGCATCATCGCGCGCAACGGCCTCGCGGCGCGGTCGCCGGGGGCGGTGAACCTCGCGGTGACGCCGGGGCAGGGGGTGGTGCTGTCGTACGACGCGAGCGGTTCCGGGGCGTTCGACACCTATCGGCGCATCACCGGGGTGCGGGCCCCGGTCCTGCTGCGGCTCGGCCGGATCGCTCCGGACGTCTTCCGGGGGGAGTGCTCCTCGAACGGCGGCGGGACGTGGCAGGTGATCGCGGAGGTACGGGTGCCGGGCACGGCCACCGCGCAGGACGTGGGCCTGTTCCTGACGGCGGGCGACGACGGCGGCGCTCGGGGCCTGGCGGAGTTCAGCGGGTGGCGGCTGGCCTGAGCCGTCCTCTCCCGCCCGGGAAAAGCCACCTCGCGCGGACGATCGCGGCGGGCATGAGGCAGGCTGGGCGGAGTGCGGGCGCGCCCTCGGCTACCGTTCGGCACAATAACGGTAGAAATCCGACAAGGAGAGACGCGCCCATGCCGCAGTTCGACGCCTCGACGATCATCAATCTCCGCGACCTCGGCGGCATCGCGCTCGCCGGCAATTCGGCCGTCCGTCCCGGCCTGCTGCTGCGCTCCGGCCAGCTCGACCGGCTCGACCCGGAGCTCGACCCCTCGGTCGCCGCCCTCGGCATCCACACGGTCGTGGACCTGCGCACCGAGCACGAGCGGCACGAGCGCCCCGACCAGGTGCCCGAGGGCGCCCGGCTGATCGTCGCGGACGTGATGGCCGCCGGGATGTCGGGCGCCGAGCGCGTGCCGGCCAAGCTCGACTCGGTGCTCGGCAACCCCGCGGTCGCGGAGGAGCACCTGGGCAACGGCAAGGCCGAGAAGCTGCTCTGCGACGCCTACCGCGCCTTCGTGACCTCCGAGCCCGCCTGCGACGCGTACCGCCTCCTGCTGTCGGCACTCGCCGAACCGGACTGCGGCCCCCTCCTCTTCCACTGCACGGCGGGCAAGGACCGCACGGGCTGGGCGGCCACCGTGATCCTGCTGCTCCTCGGCGCGGACGAGGCCACCGTGCGGGAGGAGTACCTCTCGGTCAATCCGGCCGTGCGGGCCGCGTTCGCACCCGTCATCGACCGCTTCACGGCGGCGGGCGGCGACCCGGAGATCGCCGACGCGATCCTCGGGGTGCGGCCCGCGTATCTGGCGGCGGCGCTGGAGGAGATGGAGCGGGCGTACGGCGGGGTGGAGGCGTACGTCCGCGACGGGCTCGGCATCCCGGACGAGGCGGTCGACCGCATCCGCGCCCGCTGCGTGGCGTGAGCACCGGGCCATGACCTCCGGCCCCACCGGCCACCGCTGTCACGCCTGACCACACGGGTCACTCCCGTCGCCCGGCGGGAGTGAGGTGACCATCTCACGATTCACTCGTTCTACGGATCGTGGAGCAGCAAGCGACAGCCCCCCGGCCCATTCCGCCCGTCGACGTCGAGCAGGCGGAGGCCGCGCTCATCGAGCACTACCCGCGCCTCGTGCGGCTCGGGTATCTCGTGCTGCCACCCGCCCTGGGCCGCAACCGCCGGGTGCTCACCGCGCACGCCCTCGTCCAGCGCGCCCTGCCCCGCAACAGGGTCACCACGGCGGAGCTCGCCGGACTGGCCGTGCCCGCCCCGCGCGGCAGCACCGGGTCCCCGGCCGACCCGGGCTACGCGTATGTGCGGCAGCGGGTGCTGCGGGCCGCGCTGGAGGCCGGGCGGCCGCGCGGGCGGTGGCAGCTGCCGAAGCCCGGCCAGCTGCCACCGCTGCTGCCGCAGGTGTGGGGCCTGCGGCTCTTCCCCCGCTCGGGCGGCGCCGACGAACTCGCCCTGGACCAGGCGCTCGCCGCCCTCTCCGGGCCCGGCCGGGCCGCGTATGTGCTGCGCGCCCTGGAGCTGCCGTCCGACCGTGACGTGCGGCAGGTGCTCAAGGCCGCAGGGGTCGAGGACCCGGGGGAGGCGATCGTCGAGGCATCGGGGCTGCGCACGCCCGCCGGGAGCCGGGACGCGTCGCTGCTGGAGTCGATGGAGTTCGACCCGTGCTCCCTCCAGGCCCGGCCGACCGATCTGATGCGCCGCCGCCAGCACACCCGGGCGGCCCTCGCGGCCGCCGCGGCGGCCGCCGTGTGCGGGACGCTGCTGGTGCTGCCCGGCAGCGGCTGGGGTCCGGACGGCGCGGCCGCTCCCCCGTACGCGCAGAACGCGGCGGCCCAACAGGCGCTGGACCCCGCCAAGTTGACCCGGGCGGACGCCGGGGCCTGGAAGCGCGCGGACCGCTCCGGCTTCGCGGTCTGGCCCGCCCGCGGCAACCACGCCGACGACCAGGAGCTGCTGCGCCGGGCCCTCGCCGTCTGGGCGCGGCCGGGGAGCAGTGTGCGCGTGACGTCCACGCCGGGCACCGCCACCGGGCCTGCGGCGGGCCCCCCGCAGCTGCTGTACGCGGGCGAGGTCGGCCAGGCGACGGTCGTGGTGTTCCACGACGGGCTGCGGCTGGTGCGCTACGCGGAGGCCAAGAACGGTGACACCGGCGGCGCGGCCCTCGACTTCGCCCGCGCGGACGCCGCGGACGGGGATTCCGCGACCGCGGTCGTGGTCGGCCGGGCCGACGGCAACGTCCGCTATCTGACGGCCCCTTGGGTGAGCGAGGTCGCGGTGCGCGACCTGCTCAAGCCCGGTGAGAGCGCGCAGCCCCTGCGCACGGCCGCGGACGGGGTGACCGACCCGACGATCAGCCCGGCGCCGACGAACGACTGCCACAGCTGGCCGGCGCTCCAGATGGGCGGGCGCCTGGTGACCGACCTCGGCGAGCTGACCCCGGCCCGGCTCACCGCCGGCGCCCCCGGCGGGCAGCACGACGTCACCGGCCCGGCGGCCCGCGCCGACTGGGCGCACACCGCCTGCCACCTGCAGACCGTGCGGTCGCAGGGCGTGCGCTCGGTGAACTCCTGGACCTTCGCGACGCAGCCGCTGCCCGGTGGCGCGGCGGGCAGCGCGCAGTGGCTGTGCACCCGGGCCGAGACCTGGCGGGGTGCGGGCAGCCGGGTGCTGGCGCTGTTCCAGCCGCCGGGGGCCCGCCCGGGCGCGGCGAGCCCGCCGGTCGCCCGCGCCGACGACTCCCCCGCGTGCGGGGCCCACGACCCGCACGCCCTGGCGGGCGTGCTGTGGAAGTCGCCCGGCGGCAACTGGTACGCGCTCGCGGCGGGCAGCGACGACGTGGAGTCGATCGCCGCGACCGGCGCGGTGCAGGCGACCGCCTCCGGCCGGCTGCTGGCCGTACCGGCGAAGCCCGGCGCCCGGACCGCGCTCACCGCGCGCCTGTCGGACGGGAAGAAGCTGACCGCCATCCAATGACGGGGCGGCCGCCCCCGACGGCGAACGACCCTAGCCCACCCGGGTTCTGAGCGTGACCGGGGCCCCTGTGGGCTGCCATTAGTATGACCGCCATGACGAACGGGGTACGGCGCAGGATGGCGGTCGAGCAGCGACGCGAGCAACTGATCGCGGTCGCTCTCGACCTGTTCGGCCATCGCCGCCCGGACGACGTCTCCATCGACGAGATCGCAGCGGCGGCCGGGATATCCCGGCCGCTCGTCTATCACTACTTCCCCGGCAAGCAGAGCCTGTACGAGGCGGCGCTGCGGCGGGCGGCGGACGAGCTCGCGGCGCTCTTCGACGAGCCGCGCGAGGGGCCGCTGGGCGAGCGGCTCTCGCGGGTGATGCGGCGGTTCTTCGACTTCGTCGAGGAGCACGGCACGGGCTTCTCCGCCCTGATGCGCGGCGGCCCGGCGGCGGGAAGCAGCCGGACCTGCGCCGTGATCGACGGGGTGCGGCAGGCGGCGTACGAGGAGGTGCTCCACCACCTCGGCGTGCAGTCGCCGCCCCCTCGCCTCGAACTGGCCGTCCGCTCCTGGATCTCCCTGACGGAGACAACGGCCCTGCTCTGGCTCGACGGCCGCCGGATCCCGCGCGCCGAGCTGGAACGCCAGCTGGTCCACGACTTCGCCGCGCTCACCGCGGTGAGCGCGGCCTACGACGAGGGAATGGCGGAGATCCTGCGCCGCCTGCTCGCCGACGAGTCGGACCGGGGCCCGTTCATGGACCTGATCACGCGCCTCGCGGTGCTGATGCCACAGCCGCAGCCGTCCTGACACCCCGGAACGGGCCGATCAGCCCGCGCGACGGAAGACCGCCACCGTCCGCCCCGGCACGGAGAACGTCCCCGAACCTCGGTCGTACGACGCCGACTTGACCACCGGATCGGCTCCCCCGGCCTGGACCGGGTGGAGGGTGTAGGGCGTTCCCTCAGTGGCTGCGACGTGTTGCGTGCGGCGTTCGGGGGTGGCGTTGAGGACGACGAGCAGGTCGTTCACGCGCATCGTGACCACCCCCGGCGTCTCGTCCTTGCCGGAGAGCGGGAAGGACAGGTCCGCCTGGACGCCCGCGGACGTGGCGTGGTCGAACGCCTTCTCCGTCGTACGGATCCGCAGCAGGTCGCGGTAGGCCGCGGAGGCCGCCTCGGTGGCCGGGCAGCCGGGGCGCAGGGCCGGGTCGGCGAGGAGGGGCCTGGCGTAGGGCCACTTGGCCGCGTTGTCCCCGGCCGGGGGCAGGCCGCGGCCGAAGCCGTTGCCGTCGGCGCAGTCCCAGTGGATCGCGTTGAACCAGTCGCCGCTGTCGAAGGAGTTGCGGTCCAGGGACTTGGAGCGCAGCAGGTCCGTACCGGCCTGGGAGAGGGCCGGTCCCTGGGAAAGCGCGGCGGTGGCCATGGCGAGGACCTGCGTCCGGGCCCGGTCGGCCGCCGTGGTGCGCTGCGGCAGTTTGTAGGCGAGGGCGTCGTAGAGGGACTCGTTGTCGTGCGCGTCGACGTAGGCGAGGGCGTCCCCGGGCGCGGCGGCGTAGCCGGCCGGTGAGCCGTTGTAGTCGACGTCCGAGCCGCGGACGCTCCGGCCGGTGGAGTCGGTGAAGCGGTACGCGGCGAGGTTGCCGGTCAGGCCCACCTTGACGATGTCCTGGGCGTGCAGGAGGCGGGACCGCTGCTCGTCGGGGGTGCCGGGCGTCGCGCCGTTGGGGTCGGTGTACAGGCCGGAGGCGAAGCCCTGGACGCGCGGGTCCGCGTCGAAGGGGCCGCCGCCGCGGACGGCGTCGCGGGCGCGGTCGGAGAAGGTCGCGATGCCGGTGCCCGCCATGTTCTTCTGGGTGGCCTGGACGAAGCGGGCGTCGTCGGCGGCCTCCCCGAAGTTCCAGCCCTCGCCGTAGAGGATCACGGCCTTGCCGTCGACGCCGTCCTTGGCGACCGTGAGCGCGTCGAGGGCCTTGCGCACGGCCAGGATGTTGGCCTTGGGGTGGTGGCCCATGAGGTCGAAGCGGAAGCCGTCGACCTTGTACGCCCTGGCCCAGGTGACGACCGAGTCGACGACGAGCCTGCCCATCATCGCGTGCTCGGGCGCGGTGTTCGCGCAGCAGCTGGAGGTGGCGACGGTGCCGTCGTCGAGCAGCCGTTGGTAGTAGCCGGGGACGATGCGGTCGAGCACGGACCTGGGGTCCTGCCCGGACGCGGCGGTGTGGTTGTAGACGACGTCCATGACCGTACGCAGCCCGGCCCCGGCCAGCCCCTGGACCATCTGCCGGAATTCGAGCGTCCGGCGCGGTCCTTCGGGGTCGGAGGCATAGCTGCCCTCGGGGACGGTGTAGTGCAGCGGGTCGTAGCCCCAGTTGTACGCGTCCCGGGCGGCCGTCCGTCCCACGCACTCCTGCTGCCGCTCGGAGTCGGCGGGCAGCGCGGCCAGGTCGCAGGCGGGCGCGGCCTGGTCGGCGCGCCTTTCGGGGACGGTGGCGAAGTCGAACGCGGGCAGCAGGTGGACGTACGAAGTGCCCGCGTCGGCGAGGCTCTTCAGGTGCCGCATGCCGGCCGAGGCGCGGTCGGTGAAGGCGAGGTACTCCCCCGGGTGCGCCGAGGTGCGGTCCGCGACGGAGAAGTCACGGATGTGCAGCTCCTGGATCTGCGCGTCCCGCAGCGGCACGGCGCGGGGCTTGCGCAGCCCCCGCCAGCCCGGCGGGGCGAGGGCCGGGTCGGCGAGGTCGGTGACCAGGCTGCGCACGGAATCCGCGGTGAGGGCGGTGGAGTAGGGGTCGGTCACGAGATTGGTGACCGTCTTCCGCACGGTCGGGGCCCAGACGGTGACGGCATAGCGATAGGGCTTGCCGGTCCACTCCCGGGGGCCGGTCACGCTCCACACACCGCTGGCGGCGTCGCGCCGCATGGACACGGTGCGCCCGTCGAGTTCGAGGTCGACGCGTCGCGCCGTGGGCGCCCAGACGGAGAGGGTGGGACGGCCGTGGCGGAAGACCGGGCCGAGCCCGGCCTTGGCCGCGGACGCGGCGTAGAGGTCGTCGAGGACGCCGGGTATCTGTACGCCGGTGGTGATGTCGTCGGTGGCGGCGGTGACCTGGCCTCTCAGGGCGTCGGGTACGCGGCTCCGGTCGGCGGTGGCCACCTGGAAGGCGTCGTAGGCGGCGAGGTGGGGGTACTTCGCACGCTGGGCGGGGGTAAGGCCGCCGGGCTGCCGGGTGAGGGTGAAGGTGCCGGTGTCGTGTACGAGGCGGTGGGGGTGGTCGGCCGTGCCGAGGTTTTTGGGCCAGGCGAGGGTGTTGTGGTCGATCCATTGAACGGTGGCTTTGGGCGGTGGGGTGGGTGGGGTTTCGGCGTGAGCGGTGCTTGTCAGTGGGAGCAGGAAGAGGAAGGCGGCGCTCAGGGCAAGGCGTCTCATGGGGCTCCTTCGCTGTATTCAGCCCGTCCGGCGTTTGAGGACGCGCCCGCGGGGCGCTGGGGTCCGGGGCGGAGCTCCGGCCGCGGCGGAGCCGCGTATCAGACGCTGTGGGAAGGGGCGGGGCAGGGGAATCAGGCACACTCGCGCGCACCCACATGCAGCGCCAGCGCCGTGTTCGGAGCCAGGGAAGCCGCAAACGTGCCGTCCGGCGCCACCGACACCCGCCGACCGCTCTGCACGTCGCAGTAATCACCCCCCGGCAACGACGTCCGAAACGTGCGGCTCACCGCGAACGCCTCGTGATTGATGGCCACATAGCCCTCGCGACCGCGCCCGAAAGCGATCGCCTGGTAGCCGTTGTCCCACCAGTCGCCGACCGCCGCGCCCCGCGTCGCATTGCGGAATCCCACCATGGACCTGATCTCGGGCCATTTGTGCTGGCACTTCCAGCCGTCCTGCCAACAGGCGGTCACGGAGCCGCCGTTGGGCGGTCCCGCGTCGCGGTCGGTGAATTCGTAGCCGGAGTGGACGTCCGGGGAGCCGTAGGGCCAGGCGAGCATGAAGACGTTGGCGAGGGTGTAGTTCGCGCCGTCCTTGTAGCTGAGGGTGTCGCCGCCCCGCTCCGTGTCCCAGTTGTCGGTGAAGACGGACGCCTGGCCGCCGGGCAGATAGCCCCAGCCCTCGCCGTAGTTCTTGAGATAGGCGAGCCGCTCGCCGGTGAAGACCCGTTTGAGGTCGCGCGCGTAGCGGAATTCCTGGACGTCGCCGTTGCGCAGGTATTCGTCCGGCCGGACGGCCTCGCCCGCGCCGTAGATGGTCTCCTGCTTCCAGTAGACGCCGGGTCTGCTCAGCCGGGACTTGATGGCGGCGAGGTCCTCGGTGGCGATGTGCTTGGCGGCGTCGATGCGGAATCCGTCGATGCCCAGGGAGAGCAGGTCGTCGAGGTAGGCGGCGATGCGGTCGCGCACGTGCTCCGCGCCGGTGTCGAGGTCGGCGAGGCCCACGAGTTCGCAGTTCTGGACGTCGCCCCGGTCCCGGTAGTCGGCGATGGGCTTGCGGCAGCCGTGGAAGTCCCGGTCCTGGTACGTGCCCGGGTAGTCGTACTTCGTATACGGGGAGCCGCCGGTGCCCGTGCCGGAACCGGCGGCCATGTGGTTGACGACGGCGTCGGCGACGACCTTGACCCCGGCCGAGTGGCAGGCGTCGACCATGCCCTTCAGGGCGGCGCGGTCACCGAGCCGTCCGGCGACGCGGTAGCCGACGGGCTGGTATGAGGTCCACCACTGCGGCCCCTGGATGTGTTCCTGAGGTGGTGACACCTGGACGTATCCGTAGCCCGCCGGGCCGAGGGTGTCCTTGCACTCCTTGGCGACGGAGGCGTAGTTCCACTCGAAGAGCACGGCGGTGACGTCGCGTTCGCCGGGTGCGGCCGCCCGCGCGGGCGGGGCGCAGGTGAGGGTGCCGGCCACGAGGGCGGCGACGGCGAGCAGCGCTCTTCGGGTGGTTCCGGGCAGGGCGAAGGGGGGCATGGCGCCTCCTGGGGGGGGTGGCCGGTTCCTGGCGAACCGGGACAAAACAGCCTGGTACGGCAACGCGTCGCACCCGTAAGGCTGATGAAGGTTCTTGCTGTTCTTGCTGCAAAATCTGTCCGCACGACCGCGGCAACAGCCGCGCACGAGACCGTACGAGGCCGGTCGCCACCGGTCAACCCTTGGGACACGGTCCGGTTACGACCCGGAAATCTCGCCGTTTCATTCTTGCAAACCCTTTCGCAAGAGATTGCAGCCTGTTAACTTCCTCCACAGCTCGGGCCGTCCGCGACTGGTCGGCCTCCTTGATGAGGAGATCCATATGCGAAGAGGCATATCGGTTGCGGCCGTCGTCGGCGTGCTGGCCCTGACCGCGACCGCCTGCGGCGGTGACGGCGGCGGCGATGGCGGCGACGGCTCCAAGGCGGCGAACGACCCGGGCAGTGTGAGCGGGACGGTCACCTGGTGGGACACCTCGGACGCCACCAACGAGGCACCGGCCTTCAAGAAGCTGGTGTCGGCCTTCGAGGCGAAGTACCCCAAGATCAAGGTCGATTACGTCAATGTGCCGTTCGACCAGGCGCAGCAGAAGTTCAAGACGGCCGCGTCCACGGGCAAGGGCGCGCCCGACGTGCTGCGCTCGGACGTCGGCTGGACCCCGGGCTTCGCCCAGCTCGGCTATCTCAAGGACCTCACCGGCACGCCCGCGCTCGACAACGCCGGCGACTTCCTCGACGGGCCGCTGAAGAACGCCGCGTACCAGGGCAAGACGTATGGCGTCCCCCAGGTCACCGACACGCTCGGGCTGCTCTACAACAAGGACTTGTTCCGGAAGGCGGGCATCGAGGCGCCCCCGGCCGACTGGAACGCGGTCAAGGACGCCGCCCGGAAGATCAAGGACAAGACGGGCGCCGAGGGCATCGGCCTCAGCCCGGACGGCTACTACTCGCTGCCCTTCCTCTACGGCGAGAACAGCGACATGGTCAACGTCGCCGGCAAGAAGATCACCATCTCCGACGCCGCGTCCGTCAAGGGCATCGAGACGGCCGTCGACCTGGTCAAGTCCGGCGCCGCGCCCAAGCCGGCGGGCACGGACGGCTACAACGCGCTGAAGACGGACTTCAAGAACGGCAAGCTGGCCATGATGGTCGACGGTCCGTGGGCGACGAAGGAGATCTTCGGCGGCGGCGCGTACAAGTCGAAGGAGAACCTGGGGATCGCGACGATCCCGGCGGGCTCCACGGGGACGGCGGGGGCGCCGGTCGGCGGCCACAACCTCGTCGTCTACGCGGGGTCGAAGAACTTCGACGCGTCCTACCTCTTCACGCGGTTCATGACCGAGGCCGCGCAGCAGGAGTCGGTGTCGTCGGCGATCGGGGTGCTGCCGACGCGGAAGTCGGCCTACACGAAGGAGGTGCTGGCCGATCCGGTGCGGAAGTCCTTCTACGAGGCGCTGGGGAAGGCGCATGCGCGGCCTCCGCTTCCGCAGAGTGGAGATCTGTTCACGGACTGGCTCCAGCACTACACGAAGATCTTGACGCTGAAGGAGTCCCCGAAGGAGGGAGCCGCGGCCACTGCGAAGGCTTGGCAGGGGGCGTTGCTGAAGGACTGGTCCGTGCAGGAGTAGTGGGCCGGGGGCTTTTCCCCTGCCCGCCCCTTCCCGAACCGGGGCTCCGCCCCGGACCCCGGTCCTCGAACTCCCCCGCGCCCCCGTGAGAAAGACGCTCGCCATGACCACAGCAGTTTCCGCAAGCGGTAGTCCGCCCACGTTGTCCACCCGGCTCAGGCGGTCCTTCGACACGCACTGGTACGCCTGGGCCATGGTGCTGCCCGTGGTCGTCGTGCTGGCGGTGCTGGTCGGGTATCCGCTGGGGCGCGGGATCTATCTCTCCTTCACCGATGCCAACGAGGCCAATGTCGGCCGGACCATCGGCGTCAACCACATCGCTTCGACGTACAAGTCCGTCGGTCTCGACAATTACTGGAAGGTGCTCTCGGGGCAGGAGGGCCACTTCTACTCGCGGCTGGGCTGGACCGTCGTCTGGACCGCGTCGTGCGTGTTCCTGCACTACACGATCGGCCTCGGGCTGGCCCTGCTGCTCAACAGGCCGATGCGGTTCCGGGCGCTCTACCGGGTGCTGCTGATCCTGCCGTGGGCGGTGCCGGCGTTCGTCGCGACGTTCTCGTGGCGGCTGATGTTCAACGAGAAGTACGGCGTCCTCAACGCGTTTCTCACCGAGCTGGGCCTGGACCCCGTGGACTGGCTCGGGGACTCGACGCTCCAGAAGGTGTCGGCCGTCGCGGTCAACGTGTGGCTGGGCGTGCCGTTCATGATGGTGGCGATCCTCGGCGGACTCCAGGCGATACCCCGGGAGTTGCACGAGGCGGCGGAGATGGACGGCGCCTCGCCCTGGCAGCGGTTCCGGCACGTGACGCTGCCGGGGCTGCGGCCGGTGAGCGGGACCGTGATCCTGCTGGGCGTCATCTGGACGTTCAACATGTTCCAGGTGATCTACCTGCTGATCGGGCAGGGGGCGAGCTCCGACAGCGAGATCCTGGTGACGTACGCCTACCGCCTGGCCTTCCAGGGCGTGCGCGACTACGCGGGCTCGGCCACGTACGGCATCCTCATCCTCTCGCTGCTGCTGGTCTTCGCCGTCTTCTACCGCCGGATGCTCTCTCGACAGGAGACCACGCGATGAGCTCCACCACCCCACGGGCCCGCGGCGAGCGGTCGCGCGGCGCCTCGGCCGCGCTGCACACGGCGCTGGTCCTCGCGAGCCTGGTCTCGGTCTTCCCGGTGCTGTTCGTCGTCTTCGTCTCGCTGCGCGGCCGGGACGGCTGGCAGGAGCCGACGCGGTTCGTCGGCTTCGACGTCTCCAACTACACGCACATCCTGGGGCACACCAAGTTCCTGACGTGGTTCGGGAATTCGGTGATCGTGGCGGTGGGCGCCACCGTGCTCGGGGTGTTCGTCGCGGCGACGGCCGGCTACGCCGTGTCGCGGATGCGCTTTCCCGGGCACCGGTCGCTGATGTGGACCTTTCTGATCGTGCAAATGTTCCCGATGGCGGTGCTGATCGTGCCGCTGTACAACATTCTGGGTGAGCTCGAACTCCTGGACTCCTACACCGGTCTGATCGTGACCTACTGCTCGGTATCCGTACCGTTCTGCGCCTGGATGCTCAAGGGGTACTTCGACACCATTCCCGCCGAGATCGACGAGGCGGGCCGGGTGGACGGGCTGAGCCCGTTCGGCACCTTCTGGCGGCTGATCCTGCCGCTCGCCCGGCCCGGTCTGGCCGTCACCGCCTTCTACTCCTTCATCACCGCCTGGGGCGAGGTCGCCTTCGCCACCCAGTTCATGAGCAGCGAGGAGCACTACACCCTCGCGGTCGGGCTCCAGACCTTCGTCGGCCAGCAGAAGGCCGAGTGGGGTCTGATGACGGCCGCGGCGGTCCTCATCACCGTCCCCGCAGCCGCCGTCTTCTTCCTCGCCCAGCGGCACCTGGTCGCCGGGCTGACCGCCGGTGGCACCAAGGGCTGACCCCGGCCCGTGGTGCGTCACCGGACGCGTCGACCGCGCGTTGACGTGTTCGTACCGCCCGCACCGCTCGTACGGCCCTTCGCACCGCCTCTTCCGTGACCGCACTTTTCGACCTAGGGAAGTACATGACCCAGGATCTCGCGCCCTCCGTCCGCCCGGCCGCCGACTCCTCGTCCGCGCACGCGGACGGCTGGTGGCGCAGCGCCGTCATCTATCAGGTGTACGTGCGCTCGTTCGCCGACAGCGACGGTGACGGCATCGGCGATCTGCGGGGGATCCGGCAGCGGCTGCCGCACCTGGCGGAGCTGGGGGTGGACGCGGTGTGGCTGACGCCGTTCTACGCGTCGCCGCAGGCGGACGGCGGTTACGACGTCGCGGACTACCGCGCGGTGGACCCGCTGTTCGGGGATCTGTCGGACGCGGACGACCTGGTGCGGGAGGCGCACCGGCTGGGCCTGCGGATCATCGTCGACATCGTGCCCAACCACACGTCCGAGCGGCACACGTGGTTCCGGGCGGCGCTCGCGGACCGCCCGGGGGGGACGGCCCGCGAGCGCTATCACTTCCGTCCGGGCAAGGGCGTCTCGGGGGAACTCCCGCCCAACGACTGGGAGTCCGTCTTCGGCGGCCCGGCCTGGACGCGCACGCGACTCCCGGACGGCGCCCCGGGCGAGTGGTACCTGCACCTCTTCGCGCCCGAGCAGCCGGACCTCAACTGGGAGAACCAGGAGGTCCGGGAGGAGTTCGAGTCGGTGCTGCGGTTCTGGCTGGACCTGGGCGTGGACGGGTTCCGGATCGACGTGGCGCACGGCATGGTCAAGGCGCCCGGGCTGCCGGACATCGGCCGCAAGGAGCAGGCGAAGCTGATCGGCGCGCAGGTGCTGCCGTTCTTCGACCAGGACGGGGTGCACGAGATCCACCGCTCGTGGCGGGCACTGCTGGACTCCTACGAGGGCGAGCGGATCGGGGTGGCCGAGGCGTGGGCGCCGACCTCGGAGCGGCTGGCGCTGTACGTGCGCCCCGACGAGCTGCACCAGGCGTTCAACTTCCAGTTCCTGACGTGCGCGTGGGACGCGGACGCGATGCGGACGGTGATCGACGAGTCGCTGGCGGCCACGCTGTCGGTGGGCGCGCCGACGACCTGGGTGCTCTCCAACCACGACGTGGTGCGGCACGCCACCCGCTACGGCGCCGGCGAGCCGGGGCTGCGGCGGGCGCGGGCGGCGGCGCTGCTGATGCTGGCGCTGCCTGGCTCGGCGTACGTCTACCAGGGCGAGGAGCTGGGGCTGCCGGAGGTCGTGGACCTGCCGGACGAGGTGCGCCAGGACCCGGCGTTCTTCCGGGGCGACGGCCAGGACGGCACCCGGGACGGCTGCCGGGTGCCGATCCCGTGGTCGGGTGACGAGGCGCCGTACGGCTTCGGGCCGGGCGGCAGCTGGCTGCCGCAGCCCGCGCAGTGGCGGGAGCTGTCGGTGGCGGCCCAGTCGGGGGACCCGCGCTCGACACTGGAGCTGTACCGCTCGGCGCTGACGCTCCGCCGTGAGCTGCCGGGGCTCGGCGACGGGGAGATGGTCTGGCTGGACGCGCCCGAGGGGGTGCTGGCGTTCTCGCGGCCCGGCTTCGTCTGCACGCTCAACACGCTGGGCGAGGAGGTGGAGCTGCCGGTTCCGGGGCGTCCGGTGCTGGCGACGTCGGCGCTCGAGTTCGGCGGCGGCACGGTGCGCCTGCCCTCGGATTCCTGCGTCTGGTGGGCAGTCTGAGATGCGACCGGTAAGGTCCAGTCCTGTGACCGCCCGGCTTGCCGATATCGCAGCGCAGGCGGGTGTCAGCGAAGCAACCGTCAGCCGCGTCCTCAACGGGAAGCCGGGGGTCGCCGCCTCCACCCGCCAGTCCGTGCTGGCCGCGCTCGACGTGCTGGGCTATGAGCGCCCGGTGCGGCTGCGGCAGCGCAGCGCGGGCCTGGTCGGGCTGATCACCCCGGAGCTGGACAATCCCATCTTCCCGGCGTTCGCGCAGGTCATAGGGCAGGCGCTGACCCGGCAGGGGTATACGCCGGTGCTGGCCACGCAGACGCCGGGCGGCTCCACGGAGGACGAGCTGACCGAGATGCTGGTGGACCGGGGGGTCGCCGGGATCATCTTCGTCTCCGGGTTGCACGCGGACACGTCCGCGGATATGCAGCGCTACGAGCGGCTGCGGGCCCAGGGCGTGCCGTTCGTGCTCATCAACGGTTTTTCGGCCAAGGTGCGGGCGCCCTTCGTCTCCCCCGACGACCGGGCCGCGGTCCGGCTCGCCGTCACCCATCTGGCCGCACTGGGCCACCGGCGCATCGGGCTGGCGCTGGGCCCCGAGCGGTATGTGCCGGTGCAGCGGAAGATCGAGGGCTTCCTGGCGGCCGTGCGGGAGCAGCTGGGGCTGGCGGAGGCCGAGGCGGGGGAGCTGGTCCAGCACTCGCTGTTCAGCCTGGAGGGCGGCCAGGCGGCCGCCTCCGCGCTCCTGGACCGGGGTTGCACGGCCGTGGTGTGCGCGAGCGACATGATGGCGCTGGGCGTGGTGCGCGCGGCCCGTCAGCGCGGCCTGGAGGTGCCGCGGGACGTCTCGGTGGTCGGCTTCGACGACTCGCCCCTGATCGCCTTCACGGACCCGCCGCTGACCACGATCCGGCAGCCGGTGCAGGCGATGGGGCAGGCGGCGGTGGGGGCGCTGCTGGAGGAGATCGGCGGTACGCCGGCGCCGCACAGCGAATTCGTCTTCCTGCCGGAGTTGGTGGTCCGGGGTTCAACGGCTTCGGCCCCGGGCACGGCCCGTGTCGGCGCGGACACGGGACTTCCCGAACAGGCCCGCACAGACGCGCGTACGGGCGCTCGTACGGTGGTGGCGAACCGGGCGGAAAGCGGCGAAGACCAGTCTTGGGGATGATCTGCCCCAGGCCGCTTTCTGGCAGACTGGTTGGCTATGGGTGAAGCGACAGTAAGGCAACTGGAAGGCCGCGCGGCCGCCCCGCCACCCACTGAGGAGCGAGCGGACCGGCCATCGGCGGAATGTGCCACCGAGCGAAAAGTCGGCCTGTGGAAGCCGCGTTCGCCACGTCGGCCGCGCCTGTGGTTCGAGGTGCTGCTCATCGCGGTGAGTTACTGGACGTATTCCCTCGTGCGCAACGCCGTGCCGGAACAGCGGGCGGCGGCGCTGCGCAACGCCGACTGGGTCTGGCGCACCGAGAACACCCTGCACATCGCCGTCGAGAACTCGGTCAACCACGCGGTGAATTCGGTGACGTGGCTGATCGTGGGGATGAACTACTACTACGCCACTTTGCACTTCGTGCTCACGATCGGGGTGCTGGTGTGGCTCTACCACTGGCACCCCGGCCGCTACGCCGCCGCGCGGCTGGCCCTCTTCGCCACCACCGGCGTCGCGTTGCTCGGCTATTACCTCTACCCGCTGGCCCCGCCACGGCTGATGGACAGCGTGGACTTCATCGACACGGTCGTGGTGCACCACACGTGGGGCTCGATGGCCTCGGGCAATCTGGCCGACATGTCGAACCAGTACGCGGCGATGCCGTCGATGCACATCGGGTGGTCGGCGTGGTGCGGTGTCACCATCGCGACGCTGGCCCGGCCGGTGTGGGTGCGGGTGCTGGGGGCGGTGTATCCGCTGGCGACGCTGGTGGTGATCGTGGCCACCGCCAACCACTTCTGGCTGGACGCGGTGGGCGGCCTGCTCTGCCTCACGTTCGGCTTCGCGCTGTCCTACGGCTGGTACCGGTCGTTCCCGTACCGGCTGGCGCGCCACGTGGCGGACGCGTAGGCCGGGGGGCGCGGCTGCCTCAGGAGCCGTAGAAGAGCTCCTCCACCACTGCCCGGGCGCGTCTGGTGGTGCGGCGGTAGTCGTCGAGCATCTCCCCGACGTGGCCCGGCTCGTAGCCGAGGTAGCGGCCGACGGCGGCCAGCTCGCGGCTGTGCGAGGGGAAGGTGTCCCCCGCCCGCCCGCGCACGAGCATCACCGCGTTGCGGACGCTCGTCGCGAGCACCCACGCGTCATCCAGTATGGCCGCCTCTTCCGCACTCAGCAGCCCGGCGGCGCAGGCCGCGTGGAGGGCCTCGCGGGTGCGCGTCGTGCGCAGCCCCGGCTCGGCCCAGCCGTGCCGCATCTGGAGCAGCTGTACGGTCCACTCCACGTCCGACAGGCCGCCGCGCCCCAGCTTGGTGTGGGTCGTGGGGTCGGCGCCGCGCGGCAGCCGCTCTGACTCCATGCGGGCCTTGAGGCGTCTGATCTCGCGCACGGCGTCCTCGCCGAGGCCCTCGGCGGGGTAGCGCAGCGGGTCGATCAGCTCGACGAACCGCCGCCCGAGTCCGGCGTCGCCCGCGACCGGCTCGGCGCGCAGCAGGGCCTGGCTCTCCCACACCAGCGACCAGCGGCGGTAGTAGGCGGCGTAGGAGGCGAGGCTGCGCACGATGGGGCCGGACTTGCCCTCGGGCCGCAGGTCGGCGTCGACGAGCAGCGGGGGGTCGGTGGTGGGCAGTTGCAGGAGGCGGCGCATCTCGGTGGCGACGGCGAAGGCGGCGCGGGCGGCCTCCTCGTCGCCGACGCCCTCGCGGGGTTCGTGGACGAACAGCACGTCGGCGTCCGAGCCGTAGCCCTGCTCGTGGCCGCCGAAGCGGCCCATGCCGATGACCGCGAACCGGGCGGGGAGGGTGTCGCCCCACTCGGCGCGCACGGCGGCGCGCAGGGCCCCGGCGACGGCGGCGGCGTTGAGGTCGGAGACGGCGCCGCCGACGGCGTCGACCCGGTGATGGGTGTCCTTGATCTCGGGGGTGCGGCCGGGCAGGGAGGTGCCGTTGCCGCTCCCGGCGGGTCCGTACGCGCCGATGATGTCGGCGGCGGCGGTGCGGAAGAGCTCCCGGCGGCGCACCCCGCGGACCGCCACGATCGCCGCCTCGGCGCCCTCGGAGCGGCCCACCGCGGACAGCACCTCCTGGTCAAGGGCCTCCCGGCTGCGGGGGCGCAGCCCTTCGGGGTCGCCGAGCAGGGCGACCGCCTCGGGGGCGCGCAGCAGCAGGTCGGGGGCGAGGCGGCCGGCGGACAGCACGCGGGCGAGGTTCTCGGCGGCGGCGCCCTCGTCGCGCAGCAGCCGCAGGTACCAGGGGGTCCGGC
This sequence comes from Streptoverticillium olivoreticuli subsp. olivoreticuli, assembly GCF_003391135.1. Classification (GTDB taxonomy): domain Bacteria; phylum Actinomycetota; class Actinomycetes; order Streptomycetales; family Streptomycetaceae; genus Streptomyces; species Streptomyces blastmyceticus. The sequence goes on from NZ_CP031455.1 coordinate 3,341,265, forward strand.
CGAGGGCGTCGGAGACCTTGTGGAAGTTGAGGAGTCCGGCGTCGGGGTCGGCGGAGTCCGCGAACCAGCCGAGGAGGACGGGCAGCAGGGTGCGCTGGATGGCGGCCTTGCGGCTCACCCCGGAGGCGAGCGCCTCCAGGTGGCGCAGGGCGGCGGCGGGGTCGGCGTAGCCGAGGGCCTCCAGGCGGTGGCCCGCGGCCTTGGCGCTCAGCCGGATCTCGCCGGGCTCCAGTTGGGCGACGGCGTCCAGCAGCGGGCGGTAGAAGAGCTTCTCGTGCAGCCGGCGGGCCTCGCGGGCGTGCTTCTTCCATGCCTTGGCGAGCTCGGCGACCGGTTCGGTGCCGGGCGGCCACTGGAAGGCGCGGGCCAGGGAGCGGCCGAGGCGGCGCCGGTCGGCCTCGTCCTCGGGCATGAGGTGGGTGCGGCGCAGCCGGTAGAGCTGGATGTGGTGTTCGAGGGTGCGCAGGAAGCGGTACGCGGCGTCGAGGGCCGCGGCGTCCGAGCGTCCGACGTAGCCGCCCGCCGCGAGCGCGGTCAGGGCGTCGAGGGTGTTGCCGCCGCGCAGTGTGGCGTCGCTGCGGCCGTGCACCAACTGCAGGAGCTGGACGGCGAATTCGACGTCGCGCAGGCCCCCCGGCCCCAGCTTCAGCTCGCGGTCGACCTGTCCGGCGGGGATGGAGGCGATGACGCGGCGGCGCATCTGCTGGACGTCGGCGACGAAGTTCTCCCGCTCGGCGGCCTGCCACACCAGCGGGGAGACGGCGTCGAGGTACTCCTGGCCCAGCGCCGCGTCGCCGGCGACCGGGCGGGCCTTGAGCAGGGCCTGGAACTCCCAGGTCTTGGCCCAGCGCTGGTAGTAGGCGAGGTGGCTGGAGAGGGTGCGCACGAGCGGGCCGTTGCGCCCCTCGGGGCGGAGGTTGGCGTCGACGGGCCAGATGGTCCCCTCGGGGGTGACATCCGAGCAGACGCGCATCATCCGGGAGGCGAGCCGGGTGGCGGCCTGCACGGCGGCGCCCTCGGCGGCGCCGCCGCGGGGCTCGGCCACGAAGATGACGTCGACGTCGGAGACGTAATTGAGCTCGCGGCCGCCGCACTTGCCCATGCCGATGACGGAGAGCCGGCAGGCCGCGGCGTCCTCGGGGTGCTCCTCGGCGGCGATGTCCAGGGCGGCGCGGAGGGTGGCGGTGGCGAGGTCGGCGAGCTCGGCCGCGGTCTGGGCGACGTCGGAGGTGCCGCAGACGTCGCGGGCGGCGATGGTGAGCAGGCAGCGCCGGTAGGCGGCGCGCAGCGCGTCGGCGGGCGCCATCCCGGCGCCCCGCTCCCCGCGCACCCCTTCGGTGAGGGCCTTCTCGAACTCCGGTGTGGCGGGGTTGAGATCGGCCGGTTCGTAGGTGACGAGGGCGTGCCAGTCGCCGGGGTGGCGGGCGAGGTGGTCGCCGAGCGCCTCGGAGGCGCCCAGCACCCCGAGCAGCCGGTCGCGCAGGGGCTTGGCGGTGACCAGGGTGTCCAGCAGCGTCTGCCGCTCGGCGGTGCCGGTGGCCTCGACGAGCCGGACGAGCCCCTGGAGTGCCAGGTCGGGGTCGGCGGTGGCGCCGAGGGCGTCGAGAAGAAGGGGGTCGGAGCGCACGGGGGCGAGGACGGGGGTTTCGAGGAGACGCTCGGCGGCGACCGTATCGGTGAACCCGTGCCTCAGCAGTCGGCTGTACGAGCTGCTGCGACGCCCTTCCGGCACGATCATCTCTCGCCCCTCTTCCCTTCCCCGACCACCTGCCGGGCTGTCTCCGACGCCGGACGGGCGGCAGTTCAGCCCGTCCGGCGTTTGAGGGACGCTCCCGCAGGGAGCTCCCGCCGCAGGCAGCAACGGTGCCGCACCCGGCTACGTCACAGCACAGGCAGCATCTTGCGGAGCTCGAACGCGGTCACTTCCGAACGGTACTCCTCCCACTCCTGCTTCTTGTTGCGCAGGAAGAAGTCGAAGACGTGCTCGCCCAGCGTCTCGGCGACCAGTTCGCTGCGCTCCATCAGCTCGATCGCCTCGCCGAGGTTCTGCGGCAGCGGCTCGATGCCCATGGCCCGTCGCTCGGCGTCGGACAGCGCCCAGACGTCGTCGTCGGCACCGGCGGGCAGCTCGTAGCCCTCCTCGATGCCCTTGAGGCCGGCGGCAAGCAGCACGGCGTAGGTGAGGTAGGGGTTGGCGCCGGAGTCGATGGAGCGGACCTCGACGCGGGCGGAGCCGGTCTTGCCGGGCTTGTACATGGGCACGCGGATGAGCGCGGAGCGGTTGTTGTGGCCCCAGCAGATGTACGAGGGGGCCTCGCCGCCGGCGCCGGCGCTGCGGGCCGAGCCGCCCCAGATGCGCTTGTAGGAGTTGACCCACTGATTGGTGACGGCGGAGATCTCGGCGGCGTGCCGGAGCAGTCCGGCGATGAAGGACCGGCCGACCTTGGAGAGCTGGTACTCGGCGCCCGACTCGTAGAAGGCGTTGCGGTCGCCCTCGAAGAGGGAGAGGTGGGTGTGCATGCCCGAGCCGGGGAATTCCGAGAACGGCTTGGGCATGAAGGTGGCCTGCACGCCCTGTTCCAGCGCGACCTGCTTCATCACGAGCCGGAAGGTCATGACGTTGTCGGCGGTGGAGAGCGCGTCGGCGTAGCGCAGGTCGATCTCCTGCTGGCCGGGGGCCCCCTCGTGGTGGCTGAACTCGACCGAGATGCCCATGGATTCGAGCATGGTGATGGCCTGGCGGCGGAAGTCCATGCCCACGTTCTGCGGGGTGTGGTCGAAATAGCCGGAGGAGTCGGCGGGCACCGGGCGGGTGCCGTCGACCGGCTTGTCCTTGAGCAGGAAGAACTCGATCTCGGGGTGGGTGTAGAAGGTGAAGCCGAGGTCGGAGGTCTTGGCGAGGATGCGCTTGAGGACGTAGCGCGGGTCGGCGTAGGACGGGGAGCCGTCCGGCATCAGGATGTCGCAGAACATCCGGGCCGTGCCGGGCGCCTCCGCGCGCCAGGGCAGGATCTGGAAGGTGCCCGGGTCGGGCTTGGCGATCATGTCGGATTCGTACACGCGGGCGAATCCCTCGATCGCCGAGCCGTCGAAGCCGATGCCCTCGTCGAAGGCCTGCTCCAGCTCCGCCGGGGCCACGGCCACGGACTTCAGATAGCCCAGCACGTCGGTGAACCACAGCCGTACGAACCGGATGTCGCGCTCTTCGAGCGTACGGAGCACGAACTCCTGCTGCTTATCCATAATCCACCTATCCTCGGTCAGGCCGCCCCTTCCCAAGCCGCGGGGCACATCGGGGGCACATGAGCATCCCACCACACGATTTCGAGTGCGTTGCGTACGCGCGTCTGAATGCCTCGGCCCGTGCGGGGTACCTCACTCCCCATACTGCCTGCTGCTCCTCGTCCGTGTAACGGCCGGGGAGGCCCGGAGAAACGCCGAGGGGTGCCGCCCGGTCCGTGACGGACCGGGCGGCACCCCTTGTGGCACGGGATCCGGGCGCTACGCCTCGACGGTGACGGCGGCCGCTCCGGAGGCGAAGGCCGGGCTGCCCAGCTGGAAGCCCACCGACACCTCGCCGAGCGGGGCCGCCGGGTCGACCTCCAGCTCCGGGTAGAGCGTCGCCGTCTTGCCCGGGTCCAGCTCCAGGGCGGAGGCCCGGACGGTCAGGGTGCGGTTGTCGGCCGACCGCTCGGCGACGTTGACGGTCTCCCTGGGCGCGTCGTCCTGCCGGGTCATGACCAGCCGGTTCTCCGTGAACCGCAGGCCCTCCGGGGCGGTGAGGACGAGCTGCTGGGTGCCGATCCGGCTCTGCCCGGTGTTCGTCACCTTGAAGACCGCCGGGTACACCCACTGCTGCCCGCGCCGGACCTTGGCCCGGTCCCGCTGGAGCTGCTCCACCCGGGCGCTCTCGGCGGAGACGCGGGTGACCTTGGCCGCGATCTGCACCGGCTGCCGCTTGCCGATGGTCGCGGAGCCGTCCGTCCGCAGGCCCGGGGCGGAGCCGGGCAGGGCGAGGAGCGGGATGGAGTAGACGAAGGAGCCGGTGTCGGTGGGGGTGGTGTTCAGGTGCGGATTGGCCGCGATGATCAGCGTGCGCCCGCCGTCGATGACCTGGAAGTCGAGGTCGCCGGAGATCACCCCGTGGGAGGTGGTGTGGTAGGCGTAGACCGGCTTGCCGGTGAAGACGAAGCCGGTCGGGGCGGTGTACCGCTGGATGACGACCCCGGGGTTGACCGGACGGCTGGTCGGCGAGATGAAGCGCAGGTCGACGCGCGCGCTCTGGCCCGGCGCGGCCTCCGGGACGGTCTCCTGATAGATCGTCAGCGCGGTCTCGTCCCCGACCGGCGCGGGCACCACGATGGAGACGGGCAGCGTGTAGGTGTTGTCCTTGAGGTTGAGCTCGCCGCCGTACTGGATCTCCAGCGTCGACTCGTACGTGCCCGGGATCAGGCCGTTGGGGGCGGTCACCCGGAACACCCCGTCCAGCGAACCGGCGTTGGGGAAGAGCTGGGCGCCCGTGAAGGTGCGGGTCAGGCGGCGGCCGCTGGTGCCGGGGCCGCCGAGCAGGCCCTCCGCCAGGGTCAGGACGACGGTCACGTCCCCGCCGTCGACGGTCGCCGGGCCGCGGCTGCGGATCCGGGCACCGAGGTCGAACTCCTGGCCGCGCGGCACGGAGACGGGGTGCACGACCTCGCCGTAGAGGTCGGCCGCCGGGGGCGTGGGCGGTACGACGGCGGCGGCGCCGTAGACCTTGCGGACGCGGTGGTTGGAGTAGTCGGCGATGTACAGGGCCCCGGCGTTGTCCACCGCCACGCCGATGGGGCCGTACAGCCGCGTGCCCACGGCCGGACCGCCGTCCGCGACGTATCCGGCGACGCCGTCGCCCGCGACGGTCGTGATGATCCCGTCCGCGTCGACCTTCCGCACCCGCTGGTTGCTGTACTCGGCGATGTACAGGGACCCGGCGGCGTCGACCGCCACGGCCCCGGGGATGTTGAGCCGCGTGGCGACGGCCGGGCCGCCGTCCGAGACGTAGCCCGCGGTGCCGTTGCCCGCGACGGTGGTGATGATGCCGTTCGGATCCACCTTCCGAACCCGCTGGCCGCTCCACTCACCGATGTAGAGGTTCCCGGCCGCGTCGACCGCCACCCCGGTCGGGCCGTAGAGCTTGGTGGCGATGGCGGGGCCGCCGTCGGAGACGAAGCCCGCCTGGCCATTGCCCGCCACCGTGGTGATGATCCCGTTGGGGGTCACCTTCCGCACCCGGTGGTTGGCGTAGTCCGCGATGTAGAGGTTCCCGGCCGCGTCCACCGCCACGGCGTGCGGGCTGTTGAGCTTGGTGGCGACGGCGGGGCCGCCGTCGGAGACGAACCCGGGCTGACCGTTGCCCGCGACGGTGGTGATGATCCCGTTCGGGGACACCTTCCGCACCCGGTGGTTGTTCGTGTCGGCGATGTAGAGGTTGCGCGCGCCGTCCACCGCCACACCGATGGGGTTGTTGAGCGAGGTGCCCAGGGCGGGCCCGCCGTCCGAGACGAAGCCCGCGGTGCCGTTGCCCGCGACCGTGGTGATGATCCCGTTCGGGGACACCTTCCGCACCCGGTGGTTGCTCTGGTCGCCGATGTAGAGGTTGCCCGCCGCGTCCACCGCCACACCACGCGGGTAGTAGAGGCTGGTGCCCGCGGCCGGACCGCCGTCGGCGACGTATCCCGCCGTGCCGGTGCCGGCCACGGTGACGATCGTGCCGTCGGGGTAGGGCGACGCGGCTAAGGCGGACGCGTTGGCGTTCGTGGTCATCACGGTCTCCTGTCAGGGTGGAGTGGGCTGCTGCGCAGGGGAATTCCGGGCATGCCTCAGGGAAGCGGGAACGCGAAAGGGGAAGCCGCCGCGCTCTCGCGGTACCGGCTACGGCAAATGCGCGCAGGGGCCGCGGAGTTCCGGAGGATGACACCCCGAATTCGGCCCGGGATCGCGGTACTCCACGCCTCGCACCATCGCCCGAAAATTCACTCGACGAATCCGCCGTCCTTGATCAGATGCATGGCCACCCGAAATCCACGAACTCCGCAGCAGTCCAAGGAGAATCGAGCGGTGACCACGAGTCAATACGGCCGCGTCGGGCACGGGCGAACATCGGCCATGGATACCGGCCAGCCAACACGCGCTATTTCGCCAGTGGTTGAAAGGAGGGCCTCGGGTGCGGCGCCCGTAAAGGAGCCGCACCCCCTGTCCCTCAGGTGCCTTCGGGCATCATCGGCATGGCCAGCACCGCCGCCGCGATCGACTGCGGGCGGTCGTACATCAGCAGGTGGCCCGCCGGTGCCACCGCCTCGAAACGGCCGTCGAGCCGGGTCGCGAGGGCGCGCTGGCGCTCCAGCCAGCGGCGCTCCACGGCGGAGCCGGTGCCCGGGGAGGCCGCGAGGACGGTCACCGGCACGGGTGGCATCGGGTGCCGGTCCCGCAGCTCGTGGAGCTCGGCGGCCACGTCGCGGTAGCGGGCGTTCTCCATCAGCAGGGCGCGCAGCACCCGGCCGGTTCCGTAGGTGCGGCGCACCAGCTCGGCGGAGGCCGGGTCCTGGCGGGTGACCGAGGCGGCCCGGACCGTCAGCTTGCGCAGGGAGGGGCCCAGCGCGCGGGGCAGCCCCGTGGCGGCGAGGACCAGGCCCCGGGCGTGCGCGGCGGTGGTGCGCAGCTCACGGGCGGGTGCGGGTCTGGGCTCGTCCTCCACACTGCTGTCGACCAGGACGATCCCGGCCGTGCGCTCCGGGTGCAGCCGGGCGAACGCCTCCGCGTGGAAGCCCGCGAGGGAGTGGCCGACGACCGTGGCCGGTTCCTTCAGCCCCAGGGCGTCGAGGACGCCCGCTATCCGCGCGGCCTCGCCCGCGGCGGTGGGCGGTTCCAGGGGCGGCGCGCTGAAGCCGAGCCCGGGCCGGTCGAAGCGGACGACGGTGCGGTGGTCGGTGAGCAGCGGCACGACGGGTTCCCAGTCGAACCAGCCCATGCCGAGCCCCGCGCTCAGCACGCACACGGGCCCCGACCCCTCGCACACGACGTGCAGCGGCACCCCGCCGACCCTCAGCATGTGCCCTGGTGGCCGCTCCATACCGTCCACACTGTCCCCCTTGTCGCCGTCCGTCCACGCCGCGCCCGCCGGGAAGACACCCGCCGGCCGGGGGCGGGAGCCCACCGGCCGGAGCGCGACGAGACGACCGTACCGGCGAGCGACGGGTGCCCGCGCCACGCCCCCTCGGCCGACCGGCCGGTTCGCCACGTACACGCAGTCGGGAGCGGGCCGTCACACCCCGGCGTCCGCCTTCGGCCGCTCCGGTGCGCCCTGCTCCGGCTCGCGGTGCTCGGGCGCCACCCAGTGCGGCTTGCGGAACTTCAGCAGGGCGATCGGTGCGAGGAAGCCGATGACCAGCAGGCCGCCGCCGACGGTGAGGAGATAGCGCCACAGCGGCCCGCCGCCGAACTGGTCCGGCGGGACGAAGCCGATGCACATGGCCGCGAGCGACGCCGCGAAGCCGACGCCCGCGACCAGCCGCACGGCCGGGACGCGGAAGCCGCGGGGCCGGTCCGGCTGGGTGGTGCGCAGCCGGACGACGGCGGCGAACATCAGCAGATAGACGACCAGATAGATCTGGGTGGTGATCACCGAGAAGATCCAGTAGGCGCTGGAGACATCGGGGATGAAGGCGTAGAGCAGGGCGATGAGCGTGGTGAGCACGCCCTGGGCGACCATGATGTTGCGCTGCACGCCGTTCTTGTTGAGCTTCTGCAGGACGGGCGGCAGATAGCCCTCCTGCCGGGCGACCATCAGCAGGCCCTTCGAGGGGCCCGCCAGCCAGGCGAGCATGCCGCCGAGCGCGGCCACGACGAGCATGACGCCGACGACCTTGGTCAGCCAGCCCACGTGGAAGTGGTCGAAGAAGCCCTGGAACGCCTGCATCACGCCCGCGGTCAGGCTGAGGTCCGCGCCCGGCATCACCCAGCTGATGGCGAGCGCGGGGAGGATGAAGATCAGCAGGACGAGTCCGGTGGCGGCGAAGACCGAGCGCGGGAACTGCTTGCCGGGTTCGCGCAGCGAGGCGACGTGCACGCCGTTCATCTCCATGCCCGCGTAGGACAGGAAGTTGTTGACGATCAGCACGAGGCTGGCGAGCCCGGTCCACGGCGGCAGGAAGTGGCCGCTGTCCATCGGGGCGGCGGGGGCATTGCCCTGGCCGAGGAAGACCAGCCCGAGCACGACGAGGACCGCGCCGGGGATCAGCGTGCCGATCACCAGGCCCGCCCCTGCCAGCCCGGCGACCGCCTTCGTGCCGCGCGAGGAGATCAGCACGCCCGACCAGTAGACGACGACGATGACCAGGGCGATGTAGAGGCCGTTGTCGGCGAGCCGGGGGTCGATGACGTACGCGAACGTGCTGGCCACATAGGCCAGCAGGCTCGGGTAGTAGGCGATGGTCATCGCGAACTGGCACCAGACGGCCAGGAAGCCGAGCGGCTTCGAGAGCCCTTCGCTCACCCAGCGGTAGACGCCGCCGGTCCAGCCGGAGGCGAGCTCGGCGGAGACGAGCGCGGTCGGCAGCAGGAAGACCACGGCGGGTACGACGTAGAGGAAGACGGCGGCGAGGCCGTAGATCGCCATGGACGGCGAGGGCCGCAGGTTGGCGACCGACGCCGTGGTCATCATCGCGAGGGTCACCCACGAGATGAACTGCGTCCGGTCGGAGGCCGGGGTGGTGGCGCCCGTGGTGAGGGGACGGTCGTCCCTCACCTGGTCCGTGATGGTCATGTGAGGTGGAGCGTCCTTTATGCGGGCGTCGATCGTGTGCGCCCCAATGATCCCATCAACGGCACCTGGAGGAGGTATACCCCGAGGGGGTAAGGTGCGACGGAGTTGTCGCAGGGGCGCCCGGGAGACGAGTGATGGACGGACAGCGGAAGGCCACCGCCTGGTGCGGTCGGCTGCTGCTGTTCGCCGCGCTGTTGCTGGGCATCGTGACGATGCACACGCTGGGCCACCCGACGGGGCACGGCGAGAACCGGGGGACGGCGTCGCACGCGATGGCGGCGATGGCGGGCGATCCGGCCGCCGCACCGCACGCGACGACCGACCACCACGCCGCCTCCGTCCACGGCGAGAGCCACGGCATGGACCCCATGTCCGTCTGCCTCGCCGTGCTCGGGTCCGCCCTGCTGGTGCTCGTCCTGCTGCTCGGCGCGGCCGCGCTGCGGCGCCTCGCTCCGGTCCCGGCCGTCGTTCGCGCGCGGCTGCTCGCCGCCCTCCGGCCGATTCCTCCCCCGCCACGGCACAAGGCCCTCGCCCGGCTGTCGGTCCTGCGCGTGTAGCGGCGCGTGCCGCTGCGCTTCCGCGCGCAGTGGCACGCGCCGCGACCACTTCTCGCAGGACCCGACACCACGAGGTGCCTTTCCCCATGCGTTCCACCACCCGCCGCGCCGTGCTCGGCGCGGGGCTCGCCGCTGCCGGAAGCGGACTGCTCGCCGCCTGTTCCGGGGGCTCGGACAGCGGCTCGCCCGCCGCCACGCCCTCCGCCGGCTATCTCGCCCCGGACGGCAAGGAGGTCGCCGCCGCCGAGGCGAAGCGCGGCGCCGGGCCCGTACGGAAGGTGACCCTGACGGCCACCCCCACCCGCCTCGACCTGGGCGGGCTCACGGTCGGCTCCTGGGCGTACGGCGACCGGCTGCCCGGCCAGGAGATCCGGGTCACCGCCGGCGACACGCTCGCGCTGACCCTCGCCAACCACCTGCCCGAGACCACCTCGCTGCACTGGCACGGGCTGGCGCTGCGCAACGACATGGACGGCGTCCCGGACGTCACCCAGCGCCCCGTGCGCGCGGGTGCGTCGTTCGACTACCGCTTCACCGTCCCGCACCCCGGCACGTACTGGGTCCACCCGCACTCGGGCGTCCAGCAGGACCGGGGGCTGTACGCGCCGCTGATCGTGGAGGACCCCAAGGAGCCGCTCTCCTATGACAAGGAGTGGGTGGTCGTCCTGGACGACTGGGTCGACGGCGTGGACGGCAGCACACCCGAGGGGGTACTGGCCGAACTCTCCGACGGCATGGGCGGGATGGACCACGGCGGCATGGACCACGGCGGGCACGGCATGCCGAAGATGCCGGGCATGGCGATGAACACCGGAAAGCCCGCCCGGTCCGGCCCGCCCCGGATGATGATGGGCGCGACCAGCCCGCTCCTCGGCGGGGACGCGGGCGACGTCGCCTATCCGCACTACCTCGTCAACGGGCGCACGCCCGGCGCCCCGGAGACCTTCACCGCGAAGCCCGGCGACCGCATCCGGATCCGCTTCCTCAACGCGGGCGGCGACACCGCCTTCCGGGTGTCTCTCGGCGGCCACCGGATGACGGTCACGCACACGGACGGCTTCCCCGTCGAGCACGCGGAGACGGACACTCTGCTGCTGGGCATGGGCGAGCGGTACGACGTGCTGGTCGAGGCGGAGGACGGGGTGTTCCCGCTGGTCGCGATGGCGGAGGGCAAGAAGGCCGCTGCGCTCGCCGTGCTGCGCACGGGCGGGGGCTCGGCGCCCGACGCGTCCGCGCGCCCGCGGGAGCTGGACGGCACCCTGCTGACGGCGGACCGGCTGAAGGCGGACCGGAGCGTGCTCCTCAAGGACCGCCGCCCCGACCGGACTCTCACGTTCCGTCTCACCGGCGGGATGGCGAAGTACGACTGGGCGATCAACAAGAAGAAGTACACGCCCGACCAGCGCTATCCGGTGGCGGCGGGCGAGCGGGTCCGGCTCGCCTTCGTGAACGACACGACGATGTGGCACCCCATGCACCTGCACGGCCACACCTTCGCGCTGCCCGGTGGCGGGCCGCGCAAGGACACCGCGATCGTCCGGCCGGGGCAGCGGCTGGCGGTCGACTTCGACGCCGACAACCCGGGGCTGTGGATGCTGCACTGCCACAACGTCTACCACGCGGAGTCCGGGATGATGACGGTCCTCGGCTACCTGCGCTGACCGAAGCCCGCGGGGCCCGCACCGGATCGGTGCGGGCCCCGCGGGCTGTCGTACGGCGTGGCTCAGACGGCCAGCGGCACCTGGGTGCCGGGCGCGGCCTGGTTGTAGTGGTCGACGACCTTGTTCAGCTCGAACTGGTAGTAGAGCCCGTGGAAGCCGAGGAACGCGAGCAGCAGGCCGAGGCCGCCGCTGCACGAGGGCGACAGGCCCGCGGCGCGCTGGGCCTCGGAGATGCGCCGGCCGGTGTTGAAGATCGAGACATACGGCGGAATGACCAGGAAGATGCCCAGCGTGATCGCGAGCACCGACATGGCGGGGTTGATCTGCCGCCGGCTGTCGAACTGCGCCATCTCCTTGTTGACCTTGTAGTGCCAGACGATGCCGTAGATGCCGAGGGTGATGATCGGCAGCCCCAGCCAGACGGCGAAGGGGTTGCGGCGCTTCATCGCCAGGCCGTAGGCGGCGGGACCCGGGGCCGGGTAGCCCATCGGCGCCTGCTGCGGGTAGCCCGAACCGTACGGGTTCTGAGGCGGCACGGCCGGGGGGTAGGGGCTCTGCGGCGCGGGCGGGCCCCACTGCGGCGGCTGCGTGCTCAACGCGGTCTCCTAGGAAGAACTTTCAACAAGACATGCCCATGGCATATGCCGTCGGCAGATGGCGAAGCTTGTCACAAGATCACATGCGCCCGCCAGGACATGGCGCCACTCACAGCGCTCCCCCTAGATCGCGTCAGACAGACGATTACACTGGACGTCGTGGCTCAACTTCGTCTCGCTCTGAATCAGGTCGACTCCTGTGTCGGCGACCTCGCCGGGAACGCCGAGTCGATCGTCCGCTGGGTCCGGCACTCCGCCGAGCAGGGCGCCCATCTGGCGGCCTTCCCCGAGATGGCGCTGACGGGCTACCCCGTCGAGGACCTCGCGCTGCGCTCCTCCTTCGTCGAGGCCTGCCGGGAGACGCTGCGCGCCCTCGCCGCCCGGCTCGCCGCCGAGGGCCTCGGCGAACTGCCGGTCGTCGTCGGCCACCTCGACCGCAGCGAGGAGACGCAGCCCCGGCTGGGCCGCCCCGCGGGCGCGCCGCGCAACGCCGCCGCCGTGCTGCACCGGGGCGAGGTGGCGCTGTCCTTCGCCAAGCACCACCTGCCCAACTACGGCGTCTTCGACGAGTTCCGCTACTTCGTGCCCGGCGACACCATGCCGGTGGTGCGGGTGCACGGCGTCGACGTCGCGCTCGCCATCTGCGAGGACCTGTGGCAGGAGGGCGGCCGGGTGCCCGCCGCCCGCTCCGCCGGGGCCGGGCTGCTGCTGTCGATCAACGCCTCCCCGTACGAGCGCGAGAAGGACGACACCCGGCTGGAGCTCGTCCGCAAGCGCGCCCAGGAGGCCGGCTGCACGACCGCGTACCTCGCGATGACCGGCGGCCAGGACGAGCTGGTCTTCGACGGGGACACGATCGTCGTCGACCGCGACGGCCAAGTCGTCGCGCGCGCCCCGCAGTTCGAGGAGCGCTGCGTGCTGATCGACCTCGACCTGCCGGCCGCCGCGGCCGAGGCCCCGTCCGGGGTGGTGGACGACGGCCTGCGCATCGACCACGTCGTGCTCTCCGCCGACCCGCTCCCGCCGTACGGGGCGGAGTGGCCCGGCACGGTCGCCGAGCGGCTGGGCGACGATGAGGAGGTGTACGAGGCGCTGGTCACCGGCCTGCGCGCGTACGTCACCAAGAACGGCTTCCGCAGCGTCGTGATCGGGCTCTCCGGCGGCATCGACTCCGCGCTCGTCGCCGCCATCGCGTGCGACGCGCTCGGCGCGGAGAACGTCCACGGCGTGGCCATGCCGTCCCGCTACTCCTCCGAGCACTCGATCGCCGACGCCGAGGAGCTCGCCCGGCGCACCGGTCTGCACCTGCGAACGGTGCCGATCGCCCCGATGTTCGACGCGTACATGGGGGCGCTGGGGCTCACCGGGCTCGCGGAGGAGAACCTCCAGTCGCGGCTGCGCGGCACGATGCTGATGGCGGTCTCCAACCAGGAGGGCCACATCGTGCTCGCGCCGGGCAACAAGTCGGAGCTGGCCTGCGGTTACTCCACGCTCTACGGCGACTCCGTCGGCGCGTACGGGCCGATCAAGGACGTCTACAAGACCTCGGTCTTCCGGCTCGCCGAGTGGCGCAACCGGGCGGCCGAGGAGCGCGGCGAGACCCCGCCGATCCCGGAGAGCTCCATCACCAAGCCGCCGAGCGCCGAACTGCGGCCGGGCCAGGTGGACACGGACTCGCTGCCGGACTACGACGTGCTGGACCGGATCCTGGAGCTGTACGTCGACCGGGACCGCGGCCGCGCGGAGATCGTGGCGGCGGGCTTCGACGCGGAGCTGGTCACGCGGGTGCTGCGGATGGTCGACGCCGCGGAGTACAAGCGGCGGCAGTATCCGCCGGGCACGAAGATCTCCGCCAAGGGTTTCGGCAAGGACCGGCGCCTGCCGATCACCAATCGGTGGCGCGAAACGTTGTAACGGGGCTCGAACGTCGGACGGGCTGGAAGACCAGCCCGTCCGGCAATTATCAGTAGTGACCCGGCCCGTTCGCCTCCGGGCAGACCACGACCGAGCCGTCCGGCTGTGCGATGAGGCCCTTGCCCTCGCAGTGCTGGCACGGCTGCTGCTGCCGCTCGTCACCGCTCATGTCTGCTCCCCCCGTGGGATCTTGAAGACGTGCCCGCATCCTTCATAGGTGATCCGCCCGCCCGCGAGCGTCCCCGGTTCCAGCATCACGGACGACGGCAGCCGGCCGCACGTGGGACACGTGGGGAATCCACTGCGCACCGGGATGACGACCGGCACCCCGGACGACATCTCCAGGTGGATACCGCCCCGCACACAGAACCGGCGGATCTCTGAAACTTGGCCTTCGGTGAGCGTCGGCTGTGTCATGGCCTGACGAGACCACTCCTTCCCTTTTCGCTTCGGGGCCGCGCGCCGCCCCGTACCTCCAGCCCGTCGAGCAGCGCCTTCGTGGCCAGCGCGACCGCGTCCACGGCGTGCTCGAACACCGCCTGGTTGTGCGCGGCGGGCACCCGGAAGCCGGACACCTTCCGTACGTACTGCAGGGCCGCCGCGTGGATGTCCTCGTCGCCCACCTCGGGCGTCACCGGCGGTCTGAGCGTCTTGATGCTGCGGCACATGCTCCCAGTGTGCCGCGCGCCACCGACGGCCCGCCGCCCATGGCCAAGGGCTGTCAGTGACGGATGCCGGCGGTTTCCGGTGCCCGGTCGCCCGGCCGCTCGCCGGAGGCGACGACCCGGGAGCCGCCCGCGGTGGTGGAGCGGTCGCGGTCCAGCAGGCCGGCGGTCACCGCGACGGCCAGGCCCACGGCGGCCAGCGCGGCGCCGACCAGGGTCGGGGAGGTCCAGCCCCGGCCGGCGGCGATGGCGACGCCGCCCAGCCAGGCGCCACCCGCGTTGGCCAGGTTGAACGCCGAGTGGTTGGAGGCGGCGGCGAGCGTGGGCGCCTGCCGCGCCTTGTTCATGATCAGCATCTGGAGCGGTGTGGTGGTCATGAAGCCGACCGCGCCCAGGATCACGACGGTGACGAGCGCCGCCCACTTCACGTGGACGGTGAAGTCGAAGGCGACCAGCACGGCGGCGAGCGCGGCCAGTGATCCGTACAGCGTGGGGCGCAGCGCCCGGTCGGTCAGCGGTCCGGCGACGAGCGCGCCGAGGGTCATGCCGATGCCGAAGAGGGCGAGCACGACGGTCACGGAGGACTCGGCGAAGCCGGTGACCTCGGTCATCATCGAGGCGAGATAGCTGTAGACGGCGAAGACGCCGGCGAATCCGAAGACGGCGGTGAGCAGGCCGAGCAGCACCTGCCGGTCGCCCAGGGCACGCAGCTCCTGGCCGAGGCCCTCGCCGCGCTCGCGCGGGATCCGCGGGACGAGGGCGGCGAGCGCGGCCATGGCCACGAGCCCGATGACGGTGACGACCAGGAAGGTGGCGCGCCAGCCGAGGTGCTGGCCGAGCAGGGTGGCGGTGGGGACGCCGACGATGTTGGCGACGGTGAGGCCGAGGAACATCGTGGCGACGGCGCGCGCCTGGCGGCCCTCGCCCGCCAGCCGGGCGGCGACGACCGCTCCGACGCCGAAGAAGGCGCCGTGCGGCAGTCCCGCGAGGACCCGTCCGGCGATGAGCAGTCCGTAGGTCGGGGCGAGCGCGGAGGCGAGATTCCCGATGGTGAAGAGCCCCATCAGGAGCACCAGCATGAGCTTGCGCGGGACGCGGGAGCCGAGGGCGGTGAGCAGCGGGGCGCCGACGACGACCCCGAGGGCGTAGGCGGAGACGAGGTGGCCGGCGGTGGGGACGGACGTGCCCAGGTCGTCGGCGACGTTGGGCAGCAGCCCCATCATCACGAACTCGGTCGTGCCGATACCGAAGGCGGAGACCGCGAGGGCGAGCAGCGCCAGGGGCATGAGGGGACCTTTCGGGGGGCGGTGTTCCTGCGGGGGGCCGTGGGTCGGTCTGCCACGGAAAGTTCCCCCGAAGAACAAAGCCTCTCAGAAGGATGTTCCCTTTGCCGTTCCCGTTCGCGAACGATCAGGTGAACAGTCCGGTCAGATCTTCATCCGCGCCGCCACCGGCAGGTGGTCGCTGTCCGTCTTGGGCAGGGTCCAGGCGGAGACGGGCTCCATGCCGCGCACCATGATCTGGTCGATCCGGGCCATCGGGAAGCTCGCGGGCCAGCTGAAGCCGAAGCCGTCGCCCGCGGCGCCCTGCGCGGAGCGCAGCTGCGAGGTGATGGGGGCGAGCGAGCGGTCGTTCATGGTGCCGTTGAGGTCGCCGAGGAGGAGGACCTTCTTCTCGGGCTCCTTGGCGATGGCCTCGCCGAGCGCCTCGGCGCTGTTGTCGCGCTGTCCGGCGGTGAAGCCCGCGTTGAACTTCACGCGCACCGACGGCATGTGCGCGACGTAGACGGCGACGGGGCCCTGCGGCGTCTTGACCGTGGCGCGCAGCGCCCGGGTCCAGCCCATGCGGATGTCGACGGGCTGGACCAGCTGCAGCGGGTACTTGCTCCAGATGCCGACCGTGCCCTGCACGGAGTGGTACTTGTAGCTGCTCGCGAGCGCCTTCTCGTACGTCGGGACGGCCGACGCCTTGAGCTCCTCCAGCGCGACGACGTCCGCGCCGGAGGCGGCGACGTCCCTGGCGGTGCGGGCCGGGTCGGGGTTCTCGGCGTTGACGTTGTGGGTGGCGACCGTGAAGTTGCCGCCCTTGCCCGACTTGTCGGTGAGCAGCCCGCCGAAGAGGTTGACCCAGGCGATCGCCGGCAGCAGCAGGGCGATCAGCGCGGTCGCGGAGCGGCGCAGCACGGCGAGGACGAGCAGTACCGGTATGCCGAGGCCGAGCCACGGCAGGAAGGTCTCGGTGAGGCTGCCGAGGTTGCCCACCCGGTTGGGGAGGTGGGTGTGCAGCAGCATCAGCAGGCCGAGGAGGGCGGCGATCGCGGCGACGACCAGGCCGCGCCGCCAGACGCCCGGGCCCCGCCACTGGCCCATGAGGCGCCGGGCCCGGGCGCCGGCCCGCTCCGGACCGGTCCCGTCTCGGCCCGTCTCCTGCATGTGCGCCTGCGCCATCGACTGCCCTCACTGATCATCCGCTGTGGCCCCCGCACGACGATAGGTGATCACCGGTGCCGGGACGTTCCGTCCGCCCCGGGTGGGGCGTCGGTCTGGAGGACGTGTGCGCGGCCCGCCCGGGTTCCGGTGGGCGGGCCGCGCGGGCGGGCTGTGACACAACGGGCATATTCGAGCGCGCGCCGCTGTCACGCGGATCTTCGCGGGCCGCGGCCGGGCCCGGGCGGGGTCAGCCGGCGGGCCGCTCCGCCCTGGGCCGCGCGCCCTCCATGACGGCGTCGACGATCTCCTCGGCCAGCCCCTCCGGCAGGTCCTGCCACTCGTGGAGCACGGCCCGGGAGAGCATCGGGCTGACGAAGAGGTCGGAGAGCAGCTGGACGTCGAGGTCGGAGCGGAGCTCGCCGGTGGTCATGCCGCGGCGCAGCACCGCGTGGACCATTTCGCGCCGGGCGAGGATGACCGTCTCGTGGTACTCCTTCCAGAGCTTGGGGTGGGCCTGGACCTGGCTGACGACCGTGCGCAGGATCGCGGAGGAGCGCTTGGCGAGGCCGCGCCTGCGCAGCATTTCCAGGAGGACGACGAGGTCGTCGCGGGCCGAGGTGCCGGGGAGCTCGGGGTCGGCGTCGTCCATGGAGCGCAGGACGTCGAGCATCAGCTCCTCCTTGCCGGACCAGCGCCGGTAGAGGGTGGCCTTGCCGACGCCCGTCTCGCGGGCGATCCGCTCCATCGACAGCTCGCCCATGGTGACGCCCTCCTCCAGGAGGCGCAGGACGGTCTCGACGACGGCGGTGTCGACGGCGGCGTTGCGCGGGCGGCCGCGCCGCTCGGCGGGCAGGGCCGCCGAGCCGGGCTCGTGACCGCGCGAGGTCAACGCTGCCGCCGCCGTCGTCCCGCCCCGCGCCCGGTCGGTCATGCGCCCGCCCCCGCCTGTTCCTTCTGGGCGTCCGGCCGGGTGTCCGCCCCGTCCGTGCGGGTGGCCTTGCGGCCGGGCAGGAAGAGCGCGACGACGGCCGCGCCGAGCAGGGCGATGGCCGTGGAGCCTATGACGGTGACGTGCATGGCGTGGATGAAGGCGTCGTTGGCCGGGCCGATGAGCGCCTTGCCCTGCGGGCCGAGCTTCTCGGCGACGCCCAGGGTGGCCTCGATGGACTCGCCCGCGGCGTGCCGCGCGGAGTCGGACAGGCCGGGGACGGCGTCGAGCTCGCCGGAGATGCCGTCGCGGTAGGTGGTGGAGAGCACGGAGCCGAGCACGGCGACCCCGAGCGCGCCGCCGACCTGCCGGAAGGTGTTGTTCACGGCGGAGCCGGAACCGGCCTTCTCGCGGGGCAGCGACTGCATGATCGAGACGGTGGCGGGCGGCATGATGTGCGCCATCCCGGTGCCCTGGAGGAAGAACAGCACCTCCAGGACCCAGATCGGGGTGTCGGTGCCGAGCAGCAGGAAGCCCGCCGTGGTGGCGGCGACCAGCAGCATGCCGGCGGTGCACACGGCCTTCGCGCCGTACTTGTCGACGACCAGGCGGGCGCGCGGCGCGAAGAACATCTGGGCGGCAGCGAGCGGCAGGAGCAGCAGGCCGCTCTGGAGCGGGGTGTAGCCGCGCACGCTCTGGGTGTAGAAGACGATGAAGAAGGTGGTGCCCATCAGCGCGAAGAAGACCAGCGAGATGGAGGAGACCGCGGCGGAGAAGGCGGGGTTCTTGAAGTACCGCACGTCGATGGCCGGGTGGTCGGTACGCCGCTCGTGCAGGACGAAGGCCACCAGGACCGCCAGTCCGCCGAGGACCGTGCCGTAGACCTCGGGCCGGGTGAAGTCGGCGAGCTGGCCGCCCTTGATGATTCCGTAGACCAGCAGGACGAGGCCGACGACGGACAGCAGCACGCCGACCGGATCGAGCCGGCCGGGCCTCGGGTCCTTGGAGTCGGGAACGAGCAGCACCATCGCGATCAGGCCGACGATCACGATCGGGACGTTCACGAGGAAGACCGAGCCCCACCAGAAGTGGTCGAGCAGGATCCCGCCGGTGATCGGCCCTATCGCGATGGCGAGGCCGACGGCTCCGGCCCAGATGCCGATGGCCTTGGGCTGCTCCTCGCGCTCGAAGACGTTCATGATGATGGCGAGGGTCGCGGGCATCACGAACGCGCCGCCGAAGCCCATCACGGCGCGGAAGGTGATCAGCTCGCCGGACGAGCCGGAGAAGGCGGAGAGCACCGAGCCGACGCCGAAGACGACCATGCCGAAGAGCAGGACCTTCTTGCGTCCGAGCCGGTCGCCGAGCAGCCCCGCGGTGAAGAGTATTCCGGCGAAGACCAGGGTGTAGGAGTTGATCGCCCACTCGAGCTGGCTCTGGGTCGCGCCGAGGCCGGTGGGGGCCGGGGAGGCGATGGTCTTCATCGCCACGTTCAGGATCGAGTTGTCGAGAACCACGATCAGGAGGCTGAACAGCAGCACGGTCAGGATCGCCCACCGTCTGCGATGGACCGCCTCGGGAACCCGGCGGGCCGGGATATCAGTCGACATGCGGAACAGCGTACGTTCTTTTCGATACGGATCCGTCTCGTATTGGAAAGTCTTTGCGAAGGACCGCTCTGGCCCGCCCGCGCGGGGCGTGTCAGCATGGAGGTGATCCGGGGACGCCGTCAGGGCGCCTCGAGACGACTTCACAGGAGCCACCGCCATGACGCATGCCCCGAGCACCCCCGACAGCAGCCCGGCCAACCCCAAGGCGCTGTACGGAGGGAAGAGTTCCCGGCGGGTCACCGTCCGCGACATCGCCGCCGCCAAGGCGCGCGGCGAGAAGTGGCCCATGCTCACCGCCTACGACGCGATGACCGCCTCCGTCTTCGACGAGTCCGGCATCCCCGTCCTGCTGGTCGGCGACTCCATGGGCAACTGTCACCTCGGCTACGAATCCACGGTGCCCGTCACCATGGACGAGATCGCCGTGCTCTCCGCCGCCGTCGTACGCGGCACCCAGCGCGCCCTCGTCGTCGCCGACCTGCCCTTCGGCTCGTACCAGGAGGGTCCCGTCCAGGCGCTGCGCAACGCCACCCGGCTGGTGAAGGAGGCGGGCGTCGGCGCGATCAAGCTGGAGGGCGGCGAGCGCTCCGCCGAGCAGATCAAGCTGCTCGTCGAGGCCGGCATCCCGGTGATGGCGCACATCGGCCTCACCCCGCAGTCCGTCAACGCCTTCGGCGGCTACCCGGTCCAGGGCCGCGGCGAGGAGGCGGCCCAGCAGCTGCTCCGCGACGCCAAGGCGGTCCAGGACGCGGGCGCCTTCTCGGTCGTCCTGGAGCTGGTCCCGGCCGAGCTCGCCGCGGAGGTGACGCGCACCCTGCACATCCCGACGGTCGGCATCGGCGCCGGGCAGGAGTGCGACGCCCAGGTGCTGGTGTGGACGGACATGGCGGGCATGACGTCCGGCCGCGTGCCGCGCTTCGTGAAGCAGTACGCGCAGCTGCGCGAGACCCTGGGCGAGGCGGCGCGCGCGTTCGGCGCGGACGTGGTGGGCGGCGCGTACCCGACGGAGGAGCACTCCTTCCACTAGCCGGTCCCCGGGGGCTGCCCCGATGCGCGTCGCCGAACGGGTTTGAATGTGCCGCACGTTGTCGATCACGTGCGGCAAATCGAGCCCGGCCGGCGATCGAGGCCGCCCGCCGCAGGCGCACGGAGCCCGCACCCGACAACGGCGGGACCGCCCGGCCGTCGGCAACCTGTCGGCGGACTGTAGGTGCGTTGTCAGTGGGTGCTGCGACTGTTGACCCATGACGCGAAACAACACCTCGGGAAGCGGCGGGAACGCCGTCGAAGTCCGGGGCCTGGTGAAGCACTTCGGCGCGACCAAGGCCCTGGACGGGGTCGACCTGGACGTGCGCGAGGGCACCGTCCTCGGCGTGCTGGGCCCCAACGGCGCGGGCAAGACCACCCTGGTCCGCGCCCTGTCCACCCTCATCAGGCCCGACGCGGGCACCGCCCGCGTCGCGGGCTACGACGTCCTCACCCAGCCCCGGCAGCTGCGCCGGGTGATCGGGCTGACCGGGCAGTACGCCTCGGTGGACGAGAAGCTCTCCGGCTTCGAGAATCTCTACATGATCGGGCGGCTGCTCGACCTCTCCCGCAAGGACGCCCGGCGCCGCGCCGAAGCGATGCTGGAGCGCTTCTCGCTCACGGAGGCGGCCAAGCGGCCGGCCATGCAGTACTCGGGCGGCATGCGCCGCAGGCTGGACCTGGCCGCGTCCATGATCGGCCGGCCGGCGGTGCTCTACCTGGACGAGCCGACCACCGGCCTCGACCCCCGCACCCGCAACGAGGTGTGGGAGGAGGTCCAGCGGATGGTCGCCGAGGGCGCCACCGTCCTGCTCACCACGCAGTACATGGAGGAGGCCGAGCAGCTCGCGCAGGAGCTGACGGTCATCGACCGGGGCCGGGTGATCGCGGGCGGCCGCGTCGACGAGCTCAAGGCGAAGGTCGGCGGCCGCACCCTGGTGATCCGGCCCGCCGACCGCGGCGAGCTGCCCCGGATGGTGGGCGCGCTGGCCCAGGCCGGGCTGGACGGCGTCACCGGCGCGACCGCCGACGAGGCGGAGGGCACGGTCAGCGTCCCGCTGCTGAGCGACGAGCAACTGACCGCGGTGATCGGCCTGTTGGGCGAGCGCGGCTTCGCCGTCGCCGACATCAGCACCCATCTGCCCAGCCTCGACGAGGTGTTCCTCGCCGTCACCGGCCAGAAGGCATCCGCCCCGGCGGACCGGAACGACACGGACGCACTCCAGGAGGTCGCCGCGTGAGCACCGCAACGGCAACGGCGGGCGCGCCCGCGAAGGCGGCCACCGGCGAGGGACGCATCGGCCCGCGGGCCAACCTCCGCCACATCGGGGCGCTCGCGCGCCGCAACATGCTCCAGATCAAGCAGGACCCGGAGTCGATGTTCGACGCCGTGCTCATGCCGGTCATCTTCATCCTGCTGTTCACCTATGTCTTCGGCGGCTCCATCGGCGGCAAGGGCAACGAGCGGGAGTATCTGAACTACCTGGTCCCCGGCCTGATGGCGATGATGGGGATGAACATCTCCATGGCCGTCGGCACGGGCATCAACGACGACTTCAAGAAGGGGGTGATGGACCGCTTCCGCACCATGCCGATAGCCCGGTCCTCGGTCCTCGTCGCGAAGATCGTCGTCGAGGTCGGCCGGATGCTCATCGCGACGTCGATCCTGCTGGGCATGGGCTTCGCCCTGGGCCTGACCGTCAGCACCTCGGTGCTGCACCTGCTGGCGGCGGTGGCGCTGTCCATGGTCTTCGGCGCCTCCCTGATGTGGATCTTCATCCTGCTGGGCCTGACCATGAAGACGCCGCAGGCCGTCCAGGGGATCGCCATGATCGTGCTGATGCCCCTCCAGTTCGGCAGCTCCATCTTCGCGCCCACCACGAACATGCCGGGCTGGCTGGAGGCCTTCACGGAGTACAACCCGCTGTCCAACCTCGCCGACGCCGCACGCCACCTGATCAGGGGCGGCCCGGTGGCCCACTCGGTGTGGATGGTCCTGGCCTGGTCGGTCGCCATCACGGCCGTGACCGCGCCACTGGCCGTCTCCCGGTTCCGCAGGAAGACCTGACCGGGCGGGGCCCGGGCGTCGCGTCATACGAGGGCGGTGGCCTCCTCCAGGGTGAGGCCGCCGCCCTCGGCGTGCGCGCGCTCGTAGGCCGCGTCGCCCAGCACCGGGCGGGCCACCGACTCCGCGCGCTCCATGACCTCGCGCTCCAAGGACGTCGGAGGGAAGTCGACGGGACGCAGCCCCTCGGCGGCGCCCAGCAGGCGGGCCGCGGTGACGGCCCCTTCCGCGCCGCCCAGTTCGGCGTACGCCAGCGCCGCGTACTTCAGCTGCACCACGGCCAGCTGCGGCACGACGAGCTGCGCCAGCGGGTCCTCGGTCATCGCGAGCCCGGTCCGCAGCCTCGGCAGTGCTTCCGCGGGCTTGCCCTCCAGGACATCGAGCCAGCCGAGCTGACCGTGCATCATGCTCTGGAAGACCGCGAGGACGCCCTTGGTGAAGTCGGCCATCAGCTCGTCGAAGATCTCCCGCGCCTCCGCCGTGCGGCCGTCGCGGGCGATCCGGGTGGCGAGCTGGACCCGGGCGAAGGCGGAGGCCTCCGGGTTGGCCTTGTCGGCCTCCTCGATCGCGTGGCGGAGCAGCCGCTCGCCCTCCGCGAGGTCGATGGCCCCCGACTCCATCAGCGCCTCGGCCATCCGGCCGCGGAGCGCGGGCACCTCGCCCGGCGCGCCGAGCTCCAGCACCTGGTCGACGGCCTCGCGGTAGGCGTCCGCCGCGAGCGTGAACTCGCCCCGTCGCTCGTACGCCTCGCCGCGCCCCGACAGCGCCTCGGCCACGCCCCAGGCGTCCCCGAGCCGCCGGAAGATCTCCAGGGCCTCCTCGGCGTCCCGCGCGCCCTGATCGAGCCGCCCCTTGTGGTCGTTGAGGATCTTGGCGCGGAGCTGGAGGCTGTGGGCGAGCTCCCATTCGTAGCCGAGCTCGCGACAGCGCTCCACACCCGAGTTCACGGCCGCGTCCATGGCCTCGAAGTCGCCGGACAGCATGATCGCGAAGAACCACAGGAAGCCCGGCACGCGGCAGTTCTGCGGCTGCCCCTCGCCGTACGCCTCCAGGACGCCGCGCACCCGTCGCTGCGTCCCGGGCGTGCCGATCACCCGCATATCGCTCTCGACGTTGGCGAGCGCGATCATCCGCGCGCAGCGCCGGGCCTCGGTCAGCAGCTCCGGTGACATCGGAGGCGGGGCGTCGGTGCAGCCCACATACAGCGGAGGGGCCGGCTCCACGGGGTCGGCGAAGGGGTCGGGGCCCAGGGCCGCGGCCGCCTCCGCCCAGGTGCGGACGTCGCTGCGGTGGTCCCGCAGCTGCCAGAACCAGGCCAGGGAAAGCACCAGGCACAGCGCCTCCTGCTCGTCCCGCGCGGCGACGGCGCGCCGCAGTGCGGTGCGGAGGTTGTCGTGTTCGAGCTCCAGCCGGTCCAGCCAGGTGCGCTGCGCGGGCCCGCGCAGGAGGGGGTCGGCGGTGCGCGCGAGCTCCCGGTAGGCGACCAGGTGGCGGCGTTCGACGGCGGCGCGCTCCCCGGCCTCGTCCAGCCGCTCGGCGGCGTACTCCCCCACGGTCTCCAGCAGGCGGTAGCGCATGTCGCCGTCGGCTGTGGGCGCGGCGACGACCAGCGACTTGTCGACCAGCGAGCCGAGGAGAGCGGCGACGTCCCGCGCCCCGACGGCTCCCCCCGAGCACACCTCCTCGGCCTCGGCGAGGTCGCAGCCGCCGGAGAAGACGGACAGCCTGCGCAGGACGGCCCGTTCGGGCGCGTCCAGGAGGTCCCATGACCAGTCGACGACCGCGCGCAGGGTCTGCTGTCTGGGCAGGACCGTACGGCTGCCGGAGGTCAGCAGCCGGAAGCGGTCGTCGAGGCGGTCGGCGAGCCCTCGGGGGGTGAGCATCCGGAGCCGGGCGGCGGCCAGTTCGATGGCCAGCGGCAGCCCGTCCAGCCGCCGGCAGATCTCCGCGCACGCCTCGGGGTCGGCCTCGACGCGGAAGCCGGGGCGGGCGGCGGCGCCCCGGTCGGCGAGCAGCCGCAGCGCGACGGGGTCGGGCAGCGGCTCCACGGGCCGCACCAACTCGCCCGGTACGGCCAGGGGTTCGCGGCTCGTGGCGAGCACGGTCACGTCCGGGCAGTGCGCGAGGAGCGTCTCGGCGAGCCGGGCGGCGGCGTCGACGACGTGCTCGCAGTTGTCGAGCACGAGCAGCATGCGGCGCGGCGCGCAGTGCTCGGCGAGCCGGTCGAGCGGGTCGAGCGAGGCGGCCTCGGCGGCCCGTATCCCCTCGGCGGTGGTGCCGCGCACGACGGTCTCGCGCGCGCCCAGCGCGGTGAGCACGGCTTCCGGCACGGTGCCGGGGTCGTCGACGGGCGCGAGCTCGGCGAGCCAGACGCCGTCCGGCCAGCTCCCGTCCACGGCGGCGGCCGCCTCCGCGGCCTCCTGCGACAACCGCGTCTTCCCCGCCCCACCGGGCCCGAGCAACGTCACCAGCCGATGCCGCCCGAGATCGCCCCGTATCAGCTCCAGCTCCCCTTCCCGCCCGACGAAGGAGGTGAGCCGGGCCCGCAGGTTGCCCTGGCGGGCGGCGGGGACGCCGTGCGGCGCGCGCGGGCCGTACGAACGGGCCGTAGGGAGCGCGGGGGCGCCGTGGGGCGCGGGGGCGCCATCCGGCGCGGAGGCCGCGCCCGACAGGGGCGTGCTTTCGAGTGCGGGGCCGATGTCGGGGGTGTGAGCACCACCCGGCACGGAGCCGCCACCCGGCACGGGCAGGCCGTACGAACCGGGGGCCGCATGAGGCGTGGGAGTTCCCTGCGGCACGGAGGCGCCAAGCGGCGCGCGCAGGCCGTACGAATCAGGGGCGCCCTGCGGCGCGCGGGGCTCGCTCGACGCGGGCGCACCGTACGGCGTGGAGCCGCCGCCCTGCGCGTAGGCGCCGTACGACGCGGCTGCGCCCGGGGCCTCGGGCGCGGCGCCCGGGCCGAAGGCACCCCGCGGAGCGTGCGGCTCGTTCGGCGCCGCCGCGCCGCCCTGAACAGGAGCGTCGTGCGACGCCGGGGCACCGGAGGCCGCGGGCGCGGCGCCCCGCGGCGCGAGAGTTCCGCCCGGCGCCGTCGCGCCGCCCCAAGTGGAAGCGCCTTGCGGCCGCCCGGGCGCGCCGTGGGGCGCCTCCGCTCCCCCGGAGGGGCCCGGCCGAGTCGGGTCCGCACCCGCCAGCAACTCCGCGTGCAGGGCGCGCAGTTCGGGGCCGGGGTCCGCGCCCAGGCGGTCGGCTATCGCCGTGCGGACCGTCTCGTACACCGCGAGGGCCTCCGCCGGGCGGCCCGCGGCGCGCAGGGCGCGGAGGTGGAGGGCGTGGAGCGGTTCGTCCAAGGGGTGGTCGGCGCAGAGCTCGGCCAGTTCGGGCAGGATCCGCTCCGCGCGCCCGAGGGCGACCGCGGCGGCGAGCTGCCCGCGTCGGGCGTCGAGGCGCCCCGCCTCGTAGCGGCCCGCCAGGGCCGAGCGGCCGGGCAGATCGGCCAGGACGGGCCCGCGCCAGAGGGCGAGGGCCTCGCCGAGCAGGGCGGCGGCCCGCTCCGGGTCGCCGTCGGCGAGCGCCGCCGCGCCCTCGTCGGCCAGCCGACGGAAGCGGTGGAGGTCGACGTCGCCGGGTTCGGCGCACAGGCGGTAGCCACCGTCCGCGGAGGCCACCGCGTCGGCGCCGAGCGCGCGCCGCAGCCGTCCGACGAGCGCCTGGAGGGCCCCGGCCGCGTCGGCGGGCGGCTCGCCGTCCCAGACGGCGTCGATCAGCGCCTCCGTGGTGCGGGTGCGCCCCGGGTGCAGGGCGAGCGCCGCGAGGAGCGCGCGCAGCCTGGGGCCGCCGACGGCCGTGGGACGGCCGTCGGCGGAATGGGCCTGGGTGGTGCCGAGGATGCCGTAACGCACAGCCCCATTCTCCCCCTGCCCGTCCACCCGGTTTTTCCCCGCCCGCCGCAAGCGTTGCACCGAGGGGGAGGGGAGGAAGTACGGTTCGCCCCGTACGTTCGTACACCCGGGGCATTCCCGGCAGCACTGGAATTCCCGGCAACACTGGCCAAACCCTCAGGAGCGCACACCTATGTCGACAGCGACCCGCGGCGAACGGCGCGTGAGCCCCGTCTTCCTCGCCCTCGTCGCCATCATGGCGGTCTCCATATGGGCGGTGTGGACGGACTTCTCGGCGAGCCCCGGCTTCGCCGTCTTCCTCTTCATCGTCTCGGGCTGGATCGTCTCGCTCTGCCTGCACGAGTACGCGCACGCGCGCACGGCCCTGTTCGGCGGCGACATCTCGGTGGGGGCGAAGGGCTATCTGACGCTCGACCCGCTGAAGTACACGCACGCCGTGCTGAGCATCGTGCTGCCGGTGATCTTCGTGATCATGGGCGGGATCGGCCTGCCGGGCGGCGCGGTGTTCATCGAGCGGCACCGCATCAGCGGCCGCTGGCGGCACAGCCTGGTCTCGGCGGCGGGCCCGCTGACCAACGCCCTGTTCGCGGCCGTCGTCGCGGCGCCCTTCTGGCTGGGCACGATGGACGGCGTACCGGACCACTTCCGCTACGCGCTGGGCTTCATGGTGCTGCTCCAGGTCACCGCGGCGATCCTGAACGCCCTGCCGGTGCCGGGCCTGGACGGCTACGGCGTGATCGAGCCGTGGCTGTCGTACAGGATCCGGCGGCAGGTCGAGCCGTTCGCACCCTTCGGCCTGCTCGCGGTCTTCGGCTTCCTGTGGATCCCCGAGGTGAACCACGCCTTCTTCGACATGATCAACTCGGTGCTGCGCGGCCTGGGCGTGACGGAGTGGGACACCTACTGGGGGCGGCAGCTGTTCCGCTTCTGGCAGGGCACGCCGGACATCCCGCGCATCAGCGACCTCGTCGTCAGCTGACGCCGACGCCCTGCTCGGCGGCGCGGTCGTTCTTCGCCTTGCGCACGTAGTACCAGGCGATGTTGGACGAGACGCCGAGCAGCAGCACCCAGACGATGCCGAGCCAGCTGCCCTGGGCGAACGAGACGACGGCCGCCACCGTCGCGAGGACGCATACGGCGATGGCGTAGAGAGCGAGGCGGGGCATGGGGGACGGCTCCTGTCCGGGGGCGCATGTGCGTACGTTCCCGGCCATTGTCCCCCACGCGTTCGCTGCGCTTTGCGGGCGGCTCGTGGTTCGGGCCATTGTCCGTGCCGCCTGCGGCGGAGCGCCCTGCGGGCGCGGCCTCAAGCGCCGGCCGGGCTGGGTTTTGGGCTCGTCACCGTTGCCACAGGTCGGAGCCGTGCCGCTCCGGGGTTGGGGGCACCTCCCAGCGGTAGCTGGGGGAGGGACTGCTTCGCTTTACGTCCCGCGCCAACCCTGCGCGTCCCGCCCCCTCAAGCCGTGGACGCCGTACGTCTAGACGTCGGTCACGCGCAGACCGGCATGTGCCTTGTAGCGGCGGTTCACGGAGATCAGGTTGGCGACCAGCGACTCCACCTGGTGGGCGTTGCGCAGCCGGCCCGCGAAGACTCCGCGCATGCCGGGGATGCGGGCGGCCAGGGCCTGGACGATGTCCGTGTCGGCCCGCGCCTCGCCGAGCACCATCACATCGGTGTCGATCTCGGCGATCTCCGGGTCGGACAGCAGCACTGCGGACAGGTGGTGGAAGGCGGCGGTGACACGGGAGTCCGGCAGCAGGGCGGCCGCCTGCTCGGCGGCGCTGCCCTCCTCCGGCTTCAGCGCGTAGGCGCCCTTCTTGTCGAAGCCGAGCGGGTTGACGCAGTCGATCACGAGCTTCCCGGTGAGCTCCTCGCGCAGCGACTCCAGGGTCTTCGCGTGCCCGTCCCACGGCACGGCGACGATCACGATGTCACTGCGCCGCGCGCACTCGCTGTTGTCCGCGCCCTCGATGCCCAGGCCCAGCTCCTCGGCGGCGGTCCGCGCGCGCTCGGCGGCACGCGACCCGATGATCACCCGCTGCCCGGCCTTCGCCAGCCGGTAGGCGAGCCCGCGGCCCTGGTCACCGGTACCGCCGAGCACACCGACGGTCATGCCGGAGACGTCGGGCAGGTCCCAAGGGTCCTTGGCGGGGGCCTTCTTCGTGTCGTCAGAAGTAGTCATGCGGGCGATCCTGTCATGTGGGTGCGGAGCGAGCGCCTCCGGCGGATTCAGCCCGTCCGGCATTTGAGGACGCACCCACGGCCGGCACAGCGAGAGGCCCATACGGGTGAGAGCGGGGGAACCCCGAACCGAGCCGCCCCCACCCCCGCCAAAATCAACCCCATGGATGCCGTACGCGTCGCACTCCTCCGCGAAGTCCTCGCCGGAACGGAATGGCTCCAGTCCACCCGCCGCTTCGCGGGAACGCTCCGGACCTCGGTCACCCGCCACCACGGCGGCCTGCTCCTCGTCGGCACCGCGGAGTACGAACCCTGGCACCTGGCCGCCCACTTGGACGACGAGGCCGCCTGGTCCGGCCTGCCCGAGCTCTCCCCCACGCTCGTGCGCCACCGGGTCCCGCCCGGCGTCCCGGCACATCTGTCGGTGGGACTCGGCCGGCTCGCGGCGGCCCGGCGGGGCGAGACGCTGCTGGTGGTGACGGCGCAGCGGCCCGGCGAGGAGCTGCTGGAGCGGGTGCACGACGTGCGCCGCGGCGGGGCGACCGTGCTCGCCCTGGACGGCACCCCCGACGGTACGGACTCCGAGCTGTGCGCCCTCGCCCACGACCGGCTGACCGTCCCCGCCTCGCCGTCCTCGACGACGACGGAGCTCGACCTCGACACCGTGCAGCACCTGGTCAGCGCCGCAGCCGGGGAGAACAGCCTGCCCACGCCGCGCGGCCGCCGCTTCCGCGACCGGCTGGCCCGGCTCGCGGACCAGCTGACGGCCCCACCGCCGCCTCGCTGGTAGCACTCGCTGTAGCAGTCGAACAAAAACGGTTTGCTCCCCCTGGCCCGATTACGGACCATGGTCTCCCGTGACTGCGCAAGACCCCCCTTCCGAACCCTCCGCTCCTTCCACCCCTTCCGCCCCCGAGCCGGGCCGCCGCCACCTGCGCGCGCTGCTGCCGGACCTGTCCCCCTGGCACGCCTCCCCCGACTTCCGCCGGATGTGGCTGGCCGGGCTGGTGACGGTCTTCGGCACGTTCCTGACCTTCATCGCGGTGCCCCTCCAGCTCAAGGAGCTGACCGGTTCGGCACTCGCCGTCGGCGCGGTCGGCGCGGTCGAGCTCGTCCCGCTGATCGTCTTCGGCCTGTACGGCGGAGCGCTCGCCGACGCGCTCGACCGCCGCAAGCTGATCCTGTGGACCGAGGCCGGGCTCGGGGTCCTGTCGGTGATCCTGCTGCTCAACACGCTGCTGCCGGACCCGATGATCTGGCCGCTGTATGTGGTGGCGGCGCTGACCAGCGCCCTGAGCGGACTCCAGCGCCCCGCGATGCAGGCGATCGTGCCGCGCATCGTCGCGCACGACCAGCTGCCCGCGGCCATCGCCCTGAACTCGATGCGCTGGCAGATCGGCGCCATCGTGGGCCCGTCCGTGGCCGGCCTGATCATCGCCTTCGCGGGGCTCCCCTGGGCGTACTCGCTGGACATCGCCTCGTACGCGGTCTCCGGCCTGCTGCTGCTCCGCCTCGCGCCCTCCCCCGCCGCGCGCGAGGCGGAGAAGCCGTCGCTGCGCGGCATCCTGGAGGGCGGCCGCTACGCGTGGAGCCGCAAGGAGCTGCTCGGCACGTACGCCATCGACATGGCCGCCATGCTGTTCGCCTTCCCCACCGCGATCTTCCCCTTCCTCGCGGACGACCTGGGCGCGCCCTGGGCGCTGGGCCTGATGTACGCGGCCGGCGCGGTCGGCTCCCTGGTGGTGAGCCTGACCAGCGGCTGGGTCTCCCGGATCCACCGGCACGGCCGGATGGTGGTGTACGCGGCGCTCGGCTGGGGCGCGGCGATGGCCGTGGCGGGCTGGATGCACAACGTCTGGCTGGTGCTGCTCTTCCTCGCGGTGGCGGGCGGCTGCGACATGGTGAGCGGCCTCTTCCGCTCGGCCATCTGGGACCAGACGATCCCGGACGAACTGCGCGGCCGCCTGGCCGGCATAGAAATGCTGTCCTACTCCCTGGGCCCCCAGATCGGCCAGGTCCGCGCGGGCGGCATGGCGTCCCTCACGAACGCACGGACGTCGGTGTGGGCGGGTGGCGTGGCATGCGTGGCCTCGGTGGGCTTGCTGGCGCTGGCACTCCCGAAGCTGATGGCTTACGACGGGCGGACGGACGAGCACGCGGTGCGGTTGCGTGCGCGCAAGGCGGCGGAGGTGGCGGAGGCCGCGTAATCCTCCTCAATCGCCGGACGGGCTGAGTTCAGCCTGTCCGGCGATTGAGGACAGCGCGCGAAGCGTGCTCCGGGGTCTGGGGCGAAGCCCCCCACGCGGCGGAGCCGCAAATCGGATGCAGCCGGGAAGGGGCGGGGTAGGGGAACAAAGCCCGCCACAAGCGCGGCCCTACTCGCCGGACGGACGCCCCCCGTCATCGTTCCAGCGAGGGTCCTCCTGCCACTCCTCATTGCGCTGCCGCGCCGTCTCCATCGCGTGAGCCGCCTCCTCACGCGTCTCGTACGGCCCCATCCGATCCGCGGCCCTGCACTCCGGCCCCTCCTCCACCACGCCATGCTTGAGGCAGTAGTACCACTCGCCCGCCTTGCCGACCGCGCGCTTCTTGAACAGTGCCATCAGGTCTCCCATTGCTCTTCGAGCTCTCGCCCACATGCTCCCCGACGCGCCCTGGATACACTCGCTGACATGTCTGGCCAGTCGCTTCTCACTCCGGGGACGCTCTCCCCCATCCGCCCCGTACCCGCCTCGATCCCTCGGCCCGAGTACGTCGGCAAGGACACTCCGACGCCGTACGACGGCCCCGAGGTCCAGAGCGCCGAAACGATCGAGCGGATGCGGATCGCGGGCCGCATCGCCGCGCGGGCGATGGAGGAGGCGGCCAAGCTCATCGTCCCGGGCGTGACGACGGACGAGCTGGACCGGGTCGCGCACGAGTACATGTGCGACCACGGCGCCTACCCCTCCACGCTCGGCTACCGCGGCTTCCCCAAGTCGCTGTGCGCCTCCGTGAACGAGGTGATCTGCCACGGCATCCCGGACTCGACCGTGCTGCGCGACGGCGACATCGTCAATCTCGACGTGACGGCCTTCATCGGCGGTGTGCACGGCGACAACAACGCCACCTACCTGTGCGGCGACGTGGACGAGGAGTCCCGTCTGCTGGTCGAGCGGACGCGCGAGGCGCTCAACCGCGCGATCAAGGCGGTCAAGCCCGGCCGCCGGATCAACATCATCGGCCGGGTCATCGAGTCGTACGCCAAGCGCTTCGGCTACGGCGTCGTCCGCGACTTCACCGGGCACGGCATCAACTCGTCCTTCCACTCCGGCCTGATCGTCCCGCACTACGACAGCCCGCACCACGACACCCTGATCCAGCCCGGGATGACCTTCACCATCGAGCCGATGCTGACGCTGGGGACGTACGAGTACGACATGTGGGCGGACGGCTGGACGGTCGTCACGAAGGACCGCAAGCGGACCGCGCAGTTCGAGCACACGCTGGTGGTGACGGACTCCGGGACGGAGATCCTCACCCTCCCTTAGGGCGGCCGGGGGCGGTAAGGTTTTACCGACAGCACGTCGGGAAACCTATTGACTTAGGCAAGCCTAAGTAGAGACAATCGGTGACGTCGGCGCGCCCCCGCGCGCTCGTCCCGCCGCCCCCGCCCCCAGGTCTCCGGAGGTCCGCCTTGGACGCGCCCGCCACCACGCCGTTCTCCACGCTGATCCGCACCGCCTCGCACGAGCAGCACACGGAGGCCGAGAACTCGTCGTTCATGAGCGACATGCTCGGCGGGCGGCTCGGCGTCGCCGCCTACCGCCGCTACACGGAACAGCTCTGGTTCGTCTACCGCGCCCTGGAATCCGCCTCGGCGGCCCTCGCGGACGACCCGGTCGCGGGCCCCTTCATACGCCCCGAGCTGACCCGCACACCCGAGCTGGAGCGCGACCTGGCCCACCTCGGCGGACCCGACTGGCGTACGAACCTGGAGCCGCTCCCGGCGACCGCCGCGTACGCCGCCCGCGTGGAGGAATGCGCCCGCGACTGGCCCGCCGGCTACGTCGCCCACCACTACACCCGCTACCTGGGCGACCTCTCCGGCGGCCAGATCATCCGCGGCACCGCCGAAAAGACGTGGGGCTTCGCCCGCAAGGGCGACGGTGTCCGCTTCTACGTCTTCGAGGGCATCGGCAACCCGGCAGCGTTCAAGCGGGAGTATCGCGAGCTTCTCGACGCACTGCCGGTGGACGACCTGGAGAAGCAGCGGGTGGTGGACGAGTGCAAGCGCGCTTTCGCGCTGAACACCGGGGTGTTCCTTGAGCTGGGCCGGGAATTCCCGCTGAGCGCGTAGCTCTTCTGCGGTTGCGGGGCCGTCAGCCGGTCGTGGTGAACTGGCCGGTGCCCACAACCTTGAGCAGGGCGAGGCGCTCGGCGGCGTCACTGCCGGCCGGCGGGGTGTACAGGACCACGCGTTGGTCGCCCTCCGGCGCGAGCAGCACCTGGCAGTCCAGGTCGACCGGGCCGATCAGCGGGTGCAGGACGCGCATGCGCGAGGCCCGGCGTACGGCAACCTCGTGCAGTTCCCACAGAGCACCGAACTCCTCACTGGCCTCTCGCAACCGTTCGACCAGGCGTGTGGCGGCGGTGTCGCCCGCGCGTCGGCCCACGGCCGCCCGCAGGTCGGCAACATGCAGTCGGCTGTAGTAGCCGTGCTCGTCGGCCGGGTATGCGGCGCGTTGCCCGGGGTCGGTGAACCAGCGCCAGACCACGTTGCGCCCGTGCTCGGATACCTCGCACACCCCGCCCAGCAGGGTCCGGGCCATCGCGTTCTGGACCAGTACGTCGCCGAGGTCGCTGATGACCTGGACCGGTGTGGCCGGAAGCTGGTCCAGCAGGTGCAGCAGCCCCGGACTCACATGGTCGCCGCTGGTCCGGCCGGCGGGCGGGCGCCGGCCTGCGAGGAGGTGGAGGTGGTCGCGTTCGTCGGCGCTCAGGCGCAGGGCGCGGGCCAGAGCGGCGAGCATCTCCGGCGATGGCTGCGGGCCGCGGGCCTGTTCAAGGCGGATGTAGTAGTCGGCGGACATGCCGGCGAGCTGGGCGACCTCCTCGCGGCGCAGACCCGGGGTACGGCGCCGGGGGCCGACCGGCAGACCCACGTCCTGCGGGCGCAACCGCTCCCGGGAACGGCGAAGGAAGTCGGCGAGTTCGGCACGGTCGATCGTCATGGTGATCATCCTGCCGGACCACCCCGGACCGAACCAGGGACTGCCGGTCCCAGGGTCGAGAAGGCTCTCCCGGCACTGGCGCGGCGAGGGCAATGTGGGTCGGGCCGGAGCGGCAGTCGCCCCGGTCACAGCAGCCGCAGCGACATCCGCAAGGAGCACCTCATGGCCACCGTCACCGTCAACGGCGCCCAGGTCCACTACGAGCAGGTCGGCTCGGGCCCCGCACTCGTCCTGGTCCACGGCACCGGATCGGCGGGTGCCGCCGTCAACTGGGGGCAGACCACCCCCCGGTTCACCCCGCACCGCACCGTGATCACCCCCGACCTCTCGGGAACCGAAGCCACTGTCGACGACGGCGCCCCGCTGACCACCGAAGGACTCGCCGCCCAGGTCATCGCCGTCATCGAGGACGCGGCAAACGGGCCGGTCGACCTGCTCGGCTTCTCCATGGGCGCCACGGTCGCCGCCGCCGTCGCGGCGCTCCGCCCCGACCTCGTACGACGGCTGATCCTGGTGGCCGGCTGGGCACACACCGACGGCGACGAGTACTTGCGCAGCCTCTTCACCCTCTGGCAGGCCCTCGGCACGTCCGACCCCGTGTCCTTCGGCCGCGCCGTGGCCATGACCGGGTTCAGCCGCGGCTTCCTCAACACCATCGGCCGCGAACAGTTCGAAGCCCTGATCCCGAACATGCCACCCACCGAGGGGACCCTGCGCCACATCGCCTACGACCTCCAGGCGGACATCCGTCCCCTGCTCCCGCGCATCCAGGCTCCCACCCTCGTCATCGGCTGCACCCAGGACATCACGGTCCCGGTCGAACACAGCCGCGCCCTCCACGTCGCGATCACGGGCAGCGCATACGCCGAGATCGACTCGGGTCACGTGGTGTTCTTCGAACAGGAGGACGTCTTCGTCAAGCTCGTAACCGACTTCATCGAAGGCCCTTCCACAACGCCCGCCACGACCGACGCGTGATCGGGTACAGCCCGCGACGTGAGCCGCGCAGAAGCTGGAACGGCTCGACGCTGAAAACGCCCGCCGGGTGGAACAGTGGGAAGCGGAGTACGACCCCATGAAGGACGCATAGCGGGCCCAGCGCGCGGTCCCTACGTGAACGTGTCGCCCCGGACGGCGGAGACAAATGAGGACCAGGCGCTGGGCGGGAGCATGAGCGCGGGGTTCTGCGGGGTTTTGCTGTCACGGACGGGGACGACGCCGGAGGCCGCGAATGCGGGGGCCCATTCGACGCAGGTTCCGCCGTTCAGCCCGTCCGGCGTTTGAGGACGCGCCCGCAGGGTGCCCCCGCCGCAGGCGGCGAACCAGCCAGCAGCCGGGGGCCCGGGGCACGCGCCCCAGTTCAGGAAGGGGCAGGGCTGGGGAACAAACAACGGCACCCCGCCCCCACTCACGCGTCAGCCCTGCTGGTTCACCCGACGGCGCCGCGCCGCGTACACCGCACTGCCACCGACGGCGATCAGCGCGGCGGCGCCACCGAGGAGCGGGCCGGTGGGCGTGTTCGCACCGGTGGACGCGAGCGAGCCGGAGGCGGTGGTGTCGGTGGTCGTGCCGCCAGTCGTGGAGCCGGTGCCGCCCGTGGTGGACGTGGTGTTGGTTGCGGTCGTGCCGGTGCTGCTGGTGGTGTCCGTGCTCTTGTCGGGGCCGGTGCCAGACGGAGCGTCAGGAAGCTTGGCGTTCTTGTCGGTTGCGACCGCGATCGTCAGCGGGTCCAGGGCGTCGCCCTCCTTCAGGATCTGGCCATTCTTGAACTTGAACGCCTTCGCCCCGGCCTCCGTCAGCGTCGCCGGGACCGCCGACAGCGTCACCACACCGTCCTTGACCTTCGGGAAATCCCCGGAGAGCGCCAGCTTGGCGAGCGGGATGGGCTTGGCGCTCCGGTTGGACGTGGCAGTGATCGTGCCGGCCTTGCCCTCCACATCGATCTGGAGGTCCGTGAGCTTCAGGTCCACGCCGCCTCCGCGGGCGGTGAATCGGACCTCGCCAGCGAACTTGGCGTTCAGCGAAGAGTTCGTGGCGTCATAGAAGCCCTTACCTTTGGAAAAGCGGTATCCCCCCTTGAAGGACTGCGCGCCGCCGGAAGTCACGGCCTGGCCGCTCGTGTTGTCGATGTACTTGCGGAAGGTTTCCGACAGCCCCCAGTCGAGGTTGCCGTCGAAGAGCTCTACACCCTTCTTGTCCTTCTCCCCGCCGACCTGACCCTGGCCTTGACCTTGATTCGCACCACCAGTGGCCTGACCTGCGCCATCGCCGACCTGACCTGCACCGTCACCACTGCCCTGGCCGCTCGTCGGCGGCTTCACCGAGAAGTCGAGCGAGTCGAGTTCGTCGCCCACCTTGTAGGGCTTCTCGTCGCCCACGTACGCAAATGCCTCCACCCCGCCCGCCGCCAGCTTCACGGGTATCTTCTTGAAGGTGTAGACGCCCTCCGAGGCGGTGCGCTCGACGTGCTCCAAGGTGGCGATGATCACGTCCTTCACGGGGTTGCCAGCACCCTTCGTGACGGTGGCCCTGATCTCGCCCGCCTTCCCCTTGGTCGCGGTGACGACCTTCAGATCGGAGAGCTTGACGTCGAGCTTGAAGCCGTGTTCCGCGTCCCCGTGCCCCTTGAAGTGCACGCTGCCCTTGAAGGTCGCGGTGACCGAGTCGGCCGACTTGTCGTAAGTGCCGTTGCCCTCGGCAAAGGTGAAGACGCCATTGTCCTTGGCCTGCGGGACCCCCTCAATCTGGATCTTCCCAGCCTTGTGCTCGTCACGGAGCGACTGCTTCACCCCCCATTCAAGGTTGCCGACCTTGAGCTCCGACTTCGGCGCCTCGCTCGACGGCGGGACCTCGACCGACTTCGGGGCGGCGCCGCCCACCTTCGACGCATCGACTGAAGCCGACGCCGGAGCCGACGCCTCGCCCTGCTGCTGAGCATTCGGCGGCTCCGCCGCAAACGCAGGCGCAGTCAACACAGTCGCCCCAAGGGCAGTCGCCGTGGCCAGCGCGGCGAGCGCGGCACGGCGTGCGGTGACGGTCATGTTTGGTTCTCCTAGAGAAACTTGAGACAACTGGGATCAGAGTTTGACCTCCATGACATCAGGTCGCCGGGGACCGGGGAAGGCCCGGGTCGGCCGTGGCGCATGGGGGGACGTCACGGACGACACCGGGCAGGCCGGTCATTCGCCTGAAACGGAATCAGATGCCCCCGTTGCGGGCGCCGTACGACGCCGCCGGATCACCAGGAAAACCGCACCCGCCACCACCAACGCACCCACCCCCGCAACCACAACCGGAAGCACCGGGAAGGAGCCAGACGAGAAGGACGGCCGACACCGGCTCGGTGGTTTTCAGCACGTGGCACATCTCGAAGCCACGCCCGCGCACCGTGGGGCAGTGCGCGGGCGTGGCTGGTCAATATGAGATGTTCCGACGTCCCCTCACAGGGACCGTCATGCGTGCGCCTCCCAGATATGGACGCCCATGGCCTCGATCATCTTCATGACCGTCTGGCGATCGCCGTCCGCCAGCGCTTGCGCCCTCTTGCGCTTGATCTCCCAGCACCCCTGGCACCGAGGGGACCGGGGCTCGGACGGCGTTGCGTGTTCGGTGACCTTGTCGCTCATGCCAGGCCCCGCTCTCGCCTGCTCCGATCGTTGACCTCGGTCGCTTTCCCCCGCAGTTCGTCACTGGCGGTCGCCGGACGGACGTCACAAGGGAACGCCTCCCACTCCCGCCCGCCGGCCGGGGGCCGCAACGCCAACCGCCCACCGGCGAAGGCCATCACCTCACCGATGCGATCCCGCCGGACGTCGACGACCAACGCCCCGACGTCGGGTACCCGCGCGGCTCCCTCGGCGGCTGTCATCGGCTCACCTCCGCGCCGCGCGACTGCCGAGGCCGAAAGTCGATTCCGTGCGCTGTGACCCACAGGAAGTGGGTGCTGCTTTCGATGGACGGATCCGCGAGTTGCAGCGCACTCGGCGCCGGGTTCACTGATAGTGAGGCGGGCGCCTTCACCGTCCGGACGGTGCGACAGGCTTGAGGGTCGGAACCGGAGATGCCGGGCGCGGAGATCGCTCTCAGCCACCCGAACCATCGGCAGATAAGGTCGTACATGTCAGCGCTCCTATACAGCGTTGGCCATGCCCCGGGGCCGTGTCAGCGGCCGCCGGGGTCTGTCGTTTGGGCATGACGCCATCAAGATCACCCCTGTGTGACGCATTCGTCGCACGGAGCAACCGTTGAGGCCAGGATGCACCCACGCGCCAGGAGCACGCAACAAGTGAGAACGCATACATTGCAAACGCGGACTCACCTTGCAGCACAGGGGGGTTGGCAGACAGAATCTCGAAGCCTCGGTGCAGATTGAAGGGTGGAGGGCATGCCAGCCAGACGGCAGACGCCTACGATCCGACTCCGGCGCTTGGCCGCGGAGTTGCGTCGGATACGCACTGGAGCGGGACTGACCCGGGAACATGTCACCGAGCACACGGGCATCAATGCGGCAACGCTCTACCGGATCGAAACGGCGCGCGCCCGGCCGCAGCGGCGAACTTTGATCGCCCTGCTCGACCTGTACGAGGTGCCCGAGCCCCGCCGCAGCGCGGTCCTGCTGCTCATTCAGGACGTGG
The DNA here is from genome assembly GCF_003391135.1 of Streptoverticillium olivoreticuli subsp. olivoreticuli. Lineage (GTDB taxonomy): Bacteria > Actinomycetota > Actinomycetes > Streptomycetales > Streptomycetaceae > Streptomyces > Streptomyces blastmyceticus. The sequence goes on from NZ_CP031455.1 coordinate 3,379,444, forward strand.
GCAGCCAGGGCGGGCTGCGGGCGATCCACAGCGAACTCCGCGACGAATACGTCGCATACATCAGCTTCGAGGCCGAGGCGCGGGAGGTGCGCAACTACGAATCTCTGTTCATCCCTGGACTACTCCAGACCGAGGGCTACGCCCGCGCCGTGATCAGCAGTGCGTTCCCTGCAGCCGCCGCCAGGGAAGTCGAGCATCGAGTCCAAGCCCGGGGTGAGCGAAAGGCCGTTCTCTCAAAGAACGAACCGTTGCAGATGTGGGCAGTTATGGACGAGGCAGCCTTACGGCGCATGGTCGGCGGCCCAAGAGTTATGCGCGAACAGCTGCAGCACCTCACAGCGATGGCCGAGGAGCCGCATATTGCGCTTCAGATCATCCCGTTCAGTGCCGGAGCACATGCAGGGATGCCCGGCTCGTTCGTACTGATGAGCTTCCCTGACGTAGAAGACCCTGAGATTATCTACGTCGACAGCATGGCCGGTGACCTCTTCCTCGAATCCGAAGCAGAGGTGCGTCGGTACGAGGCGATCTTCGACAGGCTCTGCGCCTTGGCTTTGAGCCCTGACGCCACGTCGCGATTGATCGCCGCACTAGCCAAGGAGGAGCAGTGATAGGGGAGATACCGTCATGAACACGGTGGACCTCTTCGAAGCCAAATGGAGAAAGAGTTCCTACAGCAGCGGCGAAGGCCAATGCGTCGAGATCGCGTTTCTACGTGAGGTGGTGGCGACGCGTGACAGCAAGACCCCCCATGGTTCAGTGCTCGCCTTCAGCGCCGGCACGTGGTCGGTGTTCACGGCCGGGATCAAGGCGGGAGCCTTCCGGGGCACACTTTGATCGCACCGCGTCGGCCAACGTTCGCGGGTGGCGCAGGCTCAACCGCCCGCACCCAGCTGGCGGGCGCGCAGCAGCGGCCGCAATGCCGCACCGCAAAGCGGCGTCGGGCTCGCATGGTCGGGAATCGGTGATGACCAAGCCGAACTGAAGAGGTCCCACCCGACCGAATCTGGTGGGACCTCCTCGACTTCGAAAGTCAAAATCAGCAATCCGTCGCCGTCCTCAGCACTCGGACGATCTCCAGATCCACGTCGAGTGCACCGAGTCGAGCCGGGATCACGCTGGTCGTCGATCACGGCGACACGGAACATCTTGCCAACGATGACGCCGAACCCCTTCACCACCCGCCCTATTCAGCTCCCGGTCAATCCGAATCGAAACCTTTGGGATCGGCCCCAGAAGGCTTCACACCCAAACACGCCACAATCCTTTCAAGGTCAGCGGTCAAGAAAAGCTGAAAATAATACCCCCCTCCGGGGCGATCGTCCACATACCCGATAGCTAGCTCTGGTTCCGTGCAATCCGTCAGGTCGGCAACCGCATCACCGAATCCGATCGACGGCTGCCCGATTCTATCGGCGGCTCTCATTCGGCGAGAGTAGATGGAGGCCAAACGCGTGGTCGGTGTACCTCCATCCCATACCTCGAATTCTGCACCGCCAGCCAAAGCGGATCTACAGAGAAGGGAGGTCCTGCCATCGCCTGCGAGGAGGCCGATGAGCTGCAACCTATCCATGGACAGTACCTCCAGATAACCCTCCTGTCGGGGCGACAGTCTAGCCGCACCCGACAGGAGGAACTCGCATCCTGTGAGACCTACTTGCCCGGACGGGTCCAGGGACCTCTGTTTATGCTGATCTCTGCGCCTTCTATTGGCCCGAGCAATGCATGCTCAAACTCCTCATAAATCTCGCGATCCGTATCATGAATCTGAAAATCTATACTCTTTGGGATACTTGAATGCCGGATCCTGAGGACGATTCCACCTGGGCCAAGTTCCTCAGCGGCATCAAGGGCCACACCCTCATAGTCGTGAGTCCATGAGGTGAACTCGCTATCGGGATTCCCTCCCGCGTGACGGGCTGGATCAGAATGCCCACCCCTGGGCACTGCCCGGCCCTGTAGAGCTTCAGCATACTTCGGATGCCCCCTTTGGGATTCCCCGATAGAGGTATTCGCCCTCCTCGTCGCAGCGATCGGAATCGCGTGTCGAGATCGCCGTGCGGCCTGCGCGCGCACCACCGAACATCGATACCGAGACTTGTGTCGCAAAACTGACGGGCTTGGCATTTTTTGGCTTGGGTTTGCCCGGATTAGATTTCACTCGACAGGAGGCAGGAACCTTCTTTTTGATCTCCTTTATGATCTCTTCGATTTTCTTTACACGCTTCTTCGCGTCGGCAGACTTTTTCAGAAGCTTTCCGATGCCCAACAGGCGCTTGGCGGCAGTGTAGAGTTCATCCAGCTTCCAGACGGCCTTGGCCAGCTTGGATGCAGGGATGAGCTGAATCAGCGCGGTGACGCAGCTTACGACGTCAAACTCGCGGATGCATTTTTTGATTTCCTCGCGCGGGATGAATTCCAGGAGGATTTCGCTGCCGATTTCGATCAGATAGTCATCGATCGACTTATCGGAGAGCTTCCGGTCCTCCTCATACTGCTCCGGAGAAATTCCGCGTTCTCTGAGCTCTTTCTCTTCCTCCGGAGTCAGCTCGGAGCCAATGCCCTCGCCATCCTGCTTGACCGCTTCTTCGCGCGCCTTGCGTTCCTGCTCGCGCTCGTAGTCCTCGGCCTTCTTGGCAGCTTCGTCAGCTTCGCGGGCGTACTTCCCAGCGTTCTTGGCTGCTTCCTCGGCCGACTTGGCGTGCTCTTCGGCAGAGTCGGCCAGCTTGCCGGCGTCGGTGGCGTCCTTCTTCGCCTGGGTCGCGGCGTCCTGGGCGACGGTCGCTTCCTTCTCGGCCAGGGTGGCGGCGCTGCTGGCGGCGGTGGCCTGGTTCTCCGCGTCGGTCGCGGCTCCTCGTGCCCGTTCCGCCTCTGCCTCGGCCTGAGTTGCGGCATTGCGTGCTGCCGCTGCGTCCGCGTAGGCCTCGTTGGCGGCCTGCACGGCCTCCTTCGCGTCGGCCTGAGCCTGGGCGTCGGCCTGGTTGGCGCGCGCTGCGGCCGATCTTGCCTTGGCTCCGTCCTCTGCAGCCTGGGCAGCGGACTTCATGGCCGCGGCCGACGAACGAGCCGCGTCAGCTGAGGAACGCGCCGCGTTCGCGGCGGCCTTGAACGCCGGAGCCACCTGTGCGTTGGCCCGGTTTGCTGCTGTCTCGGCGTCCTCCGCGGCCTTGACCGCCTCTGCGGCCTTGGCATCGGCCGAGGCGACCTGCTTCTCGCCCGTCTCCTGGGCGGCCTTGGCCACCTCGGTCGCGAAGTCGGCGTCGACATCCGTGCCGGAGAAGGGAGCGGTCAGGTTGATGGCGGTGTTGGCCGGGTCGGCGATGCCGGCCGCCGTGGACCTGGCCGCTGCGGACGCCTGCACCGCAACACCGGCCTGGAGCTGCGCCATCGCGGCTTCGCGGGTCGCGCCGTCGGCCTCGTCCCTGGTTCGGTTCGCGGCCTGCAAGGCACCGTTCGCCTCGATCGCGGCCAGCCCGGCCAGCCGGGCCGCCTCAAACGAGGCAATGCCCGCACGGGCCTCCTGAGCGGTTGCTTCAGCGGCCTTCGCGTCGGCCCGCTGCGCCGAGGCGTGCGTGGCGGCGGCCTCGGCTGTGGCCTTGTTCGCCGCCGCGTTGGCGGCGGAGGCGGCAGCCTCCGCGTTGTTCGCCGCAGCGTTGGCCTGCGCAGCGTGCGCACCGGCTTCCGCGGCAGCGGCCCGGGATCGGGCGGCTGCTCCTGCGGCCTCGGTGGCCGCGGCGCGGGACCTCGTGGCCGCACCACCGGCCTCGTCAGCAGCGGTACGGGCTCGGTCGGCAGCCTCGCCGGACGCCTTGGCATCGAGCCGCGCCGCATCCGCGTGAGCGCGCGCCAGAGCGCCTTCTTCTGTCCCCTTGAGGGACGCCGCAATCGCCTCGTCGGCCTTGACCCGGGCTTCTGCGGCCCTGTGCTCCTGCTCGGCGTCGAACGCCTTGTTTCTGGCCTCGCGAGCCTTGGTCTCCTCGCCACGGGCCCGTTCGTCGGCGCCGGCGGCCTTTCCTTCCTGCTCGGCGGCAGCCGCCCGCTTCTCGGCCGCATCGGCGGCGGCCGCCTTGGCATCCGCGCGCTTGGCGGACGCAGTACGGGCCTCGGCCTCCGCACGCGCCTTCGCCGCGGCTGCGTTGTCCCGCTCGCGCTCGGCCCGGGCCCGGGCCTCGGACGCCAGGGCGCGCTCATGCTCGGCGGTCTTGCGCTGCTCGGCGGCGATCTTCGCCTGCCGCTGGGCCTCAACCCGCGCCTCGCGGGTCTTCTTGGCGTGATCCCAGGCCGCTGTCTCCGCCTTCTCGGCGTCGATGCGGGCCTGCTTGCTCCGCGCGGCCGCAGTCTCGGCGATCTTCGCCTGCTTGCCTGCAGCATCGGCCAGGCGTCCTGCGGCCTTGGCGTGCTCTTCGGCGTTGGCCCGCCACTGCTTCGCCTGCTGCTCATGCAACTCGGCCTGGTTCTTGGCATTGAGCCCCGCCGCGTCCGCGGCGGTTGCCTCCACCGCGTGCTGCGCGGTCTCGCTCGCCTTGACCGCCGCATCGGCTGCCGCCGCGATGCCCGCCGCAACCTCGGCCCACTGGACGCCATGAGTCAGCCCGGTCTCCACCAGCACGTCGGCCTGGGTCTTGGCCTGCCGTGCCGCGACGTCGGCCGCCTTGGCCGCCCAGCCGGCGTACTCGACCTGGCGGGCGACCTCGGCCTTAACCTGGTCGTAGTCGGACAGCCGCTTGCCGGCCCGGTCCGCGGAGAGCATCCGGTCGGCCTGCCGCGAGGCCGCCGCCGCCGAACTCATCGCGTTGGACGACATCTTGAGCGCCTTGACGGCGTCTCCGTGCGCGGTGATCAGCTTGGTGCGGGCATCCGCCGCGCGGGCGGCCTTCTCGGCCAGGTCCCGCAGTTTGTCCGCGGCCTCCTGGGCCTCCTTCAGGGCCTTCTCGTGCGCTGCCCGGTCGTCGGCGTCCTTCTGCGCGGCAACCAGGTAGCCCTTCTCCAGGAACTCCGCGATCTTCTGGTCGTCATTGGTGGCCAGCGCGGCCTGGGCGGCCTTCTTCACCTCCGGACCGCCGGCGCCGACCAGCATCTCCACGCGCTTACGGTTCTCCTCCGCGCGCTTGCGGTCGTTGTCCTCGGTCTTCTTGTCCCGCTGCCGGGCGATGTCGGCACCGAACGCCAGGAAGTCGGCACGGTCCCGGGCCGACCCCTTCAGGACGCGGTCGACCTCCTTCTCGAAGTACGGACCGCCGGTGCCGCGCATCGCCTCGATCTGCTGGCGATTCTTGACGTCGGTGGCGTCCTTCTTCTCCATCGCACGCTTGCGGGCATCGGCCTCGCCGTGCGCCAGGAACTCCCGGATCGCGTTCGGATCGCTGCTCTCCAGGGCCTTCTTGGCGGCCTCCTTGACTTCCTCCTCTTCGTCGAACTCGGCGAAGTCCTCGACGAGTTGCCGGTCCCGTTCATCACTGATCTGATCCAGTTTGGACTTCGGTGCGGCGGCCGGCGCCTTGGCCGTCGCTTGCCGCGCGGCATTCAGGCGGTCCAGGGCGGAAAGCGCCGGGGCGTTGAGTCCGGTTGCCCTGGCAGACGAGTCGACGGCGGCTGCAGCCTGCCCCGTCAAGCCGCCCAGCAGCGCAACAGCCACCGTTATGGAAACGGCCTTGCTCACCACTGCGGGTGCGCCACCGCGTAAACCTCCGGCTCTGGGCCGGAATCGTCTGTCCCTCACGGGAGAACCTCCTGCTGGAATGCAAAAGAAAACCCCTGCCCTATGCGTGTGGGCAGGGGGATCGAATGAAGAAGGAGAAACCGCGGGAACGGCAGAGGCGCCCGGCTGACGGGCTATGCACCTCGGCCGTACGGAATCAGCCCCGCATGCGGATCTCGCTGTCCTGGGCCCGGTCGAACATGTCCTTCCAGAACGCGGCCGAACCGGCCGCCTCCGTCTGCTCCTTGGCCCAGGAGTCCTGGTTGGCCTCAGCGGACCCGGCGATGTTCTTCCAGAGCCCGTCCGCGCTCTCCTTGGCGGTCTTGGCGATATTCCGCCAGCTTTCCGCCTGCGCCTTGGCCGTGTCCTGCTCAGCCAGCCACGCCTTCCGCGCGGCATCGGCGTGCTCAGCCACTGCCTTCCAGGCCTGCTCGGCCTCGGCCCGGGCCTTGGCTGTGTCGGCCGCGTTCTTCAGGTCCCGCTCGGCGGCAGTGGCCTTCTCGATCAGGAGCGTCAGTGTGCGATGCCGCAGCACCTCCGCATCCGCGACCCGCATTCGATAGCCATCCAGGTCCAAAGCGGCACCGGCTGCCCAGCCGTAGCCAAAGAACTCTGCGACGTCAGCATCTGTGGATCCGGCCCGCAGCGCCCATTGCGCCGCGACCCGCACCTGCTCGCCTGGGTCGTGCTCCTCGAGGGTACGCACGAAGTCTCGTTCGTTCGCGGCGACTTCCTGCCAGTGCTGCGCGTCAGCCTCCCTGGCAGATCGGTCACGCTGCTGGGCTTCGGCGTAGCCGGTCCTGACGAAGGCCGCGCGGTCGGCATCCGTGCCCTTCAGGGCGCGTTCGGCTGCGGCGCGCACCTCGGGGGAGAACTCTGCGGTGTGGGTGCTCACCACTCGTTCGCAGAACGCCGTGTTCCGGGAGCGGGTGGTCCTCATCCGCTGCTTGGCGGCGTCATAGCCGCCGCCGGGGGCCAGCCATTCAGTGATCGCCACGTCGCCCCGGGAACTGCGCAGCGCGTTCCACGCTGATACGCGCACCTCGGCGGGGAGGTTCGACTTGGCTATCTTGAGGACGCGGTTGCGCGCGTCCTCGGCCGCGGCGGCCGCGATGAGCGAAGACTGATCGGCCGATGCGACGATCGGGGCAGGGGTGGAGGCCCATGACTGCGTCGCTCCCGCGAGGGATCCGCCGCCGACCAGCAGGCTGACCGTCAGCGTCTGCGCAACCCACCGCTGACGGTTCACTTCGGGTCTCTCAAGAAAACAACCTGCATTGCAGTGCTCTCACTCCTGGAGGAACGGGCTGTGGTCACGGCGCCGGTCAACTGACGGGCAGGACCCGCCAAAGCTGGGCGGCGGTCTGGTTGCAGTACCACTGCTGCACCGTCGCGCCGTTGGCCGTCCCGGCGTCATATACGTCCAGACAGCGCTCCTTGGTGTGCGTAGGCCGCAACTGGAAGAGCTTCTTCTGCTGATCAACGAGGATCATGCTCCAACGCATGTTCTTGCCCCCGTTGCAGTCCCATTGCTGAACAGTGGCGCCAGCCTGAGTACCACTGTTCTCCACTTCAAGACACTTGGTGCTTGGCACGGACCGGAGTTCGAAGGAAGAATTATCTGTGGGAATAGCCCGCCACTGCTGAGTACTGCTCCCGTCACACTCCCATTGCAGTGCACGCGCACCATTCTTGGTGTTCCCAGGGTTAACACTGTTGAGGTCTAGACATTTGCCGCTATGTGAAACTTCGAGTCGTACGACTGCCCCTGACGCGACAGAGGAAATGGGAGTGCGCCCTTCAGCGTGTGCGGTGGCCAAACCGCCGACAGCCGCAGCGAGACTAACAGTGGCGGCCAGCACACTTCGTACGATCATTGCCATGAAAAAGTCCATTCCTTTCTCTGTGGTGAACATCAAGAATCGACTGACTGAAGGCGCCAATGCTGCATGGGGTGCTGGATGCAGCGCTGGACCAGGGTGTGCGCACCGTCGCTATTAAGGGCATTAGGGTCGATAGTCAGGCACTGGTCAGCGTCCCGATCAAACCAAGTCGTAAACCGCAGTTCGTACAGGTCCTTGGTGACATCGACCAGTATCACCCTCCATTTAGATTCATCGTCGCCATCGTCGACGCACCACCTCTGTGCGGTTCCGTAGATGCAACTACCGCTATGTTTGGCACGTATGCGGAAAAGCGCCGAACCGCTAGGTATAAGCTCAAAGAGCTGGTTGTCCAAGCCATCTTCACAGGTGGACTGTATTACCTCGGCATATGACCGCATGCTGCCCTTTTCGACGGTGAGGCATTTTCCGCTGTATTCCACCTGCAACCGCACATATGACGGACTTTGAGAGGCGGATGCCGGAGCCGTGGCCGCGCTACAAATCAGCACGGCCGCGCTGGCTCCAATTGCTAGCGCGGATCGCAATGTTCGGGACGTCATAGGATCCATTTTCCTCAGGAGAGATCAACAGAAAGTGGGGTCAGGGTGCAAGCGGGGGAGAAATATTCCAATGAGTCTTCGACTCATTGGGCCAATCGTCCTCATGTATGGGTTGTATACTGCCGTACCAATTCCTCAGCCAAGCCCTTCGATCGTTCACCATCTGGAAAGCTGTCCAGTTACCCGAAGGGCCCCTTCGGGCGCACCAAGTGGAGTTCCTGCGAAATTCCTGACTACCGTCGTCCGGAACGGCATATGCACCCCAATACGGCTCTGGCTTATCCACCAATGCCAGGTAGTGGCCGGGTTTGCGCACCGACTCGAAGGAGAAGCAGCCAGGCTCGTTAGCGAGCCCGGGTACGACGGTCCAGGTGGCGTCCTGACGGTCGGACAGCTTGCTCTTAGCGTTGACGGGGGTGAGGAAGACTCCTCCGTCATCCACACTGGACTGGCGGATGTACCAGCCCGCCAGCTTGGCTTCCTCGGCCGACTGTACGGACTGCCGCCGTGCCCGCTTCAGGTTGTCCTCCTTGAGGAACTCGGCGACGTCTTCGTCACTGCCAGCCAGCGCCTTCTTGGCCGCGGCCACCAGACCAGGGTTCACCCCGCCGTTCTCCGCCGTGCTTTGAATGCTCAGAGCGAGCTTGCGGTTGGCCTCGGCGAGCTTCTTGCGGCGAGCCTCGTCGTCACGCTTGTACGCCTGCTCGGCCCCGGTGTGGATGAACTGCTTCCAGTCCGCAGGGTCAGCACTGAACACCGCCTTCTGGCCCGCGGCATAGAGCTCGGTGTTCCGGAGGTCGTCGGGCGCGACGCGCAGCAGCTCGCGGATGAAGTTGTCGTCGCCGAGGTTGAGCATGGCCTCGGAGGGCGTGATGCGGAACAGCGCCGCGGCACTCGTGCGGGCGGCCCGCTCCTTGAGGCGCTCGGCCTCCTTGCGGTTCTTCTCCTCCAGCTCCTTGCGCTCGTTGGCCATGTCCCGCTGGTGGGCTTCACGGGCGCCGTTGACGATGAACTCCCGCCAGGCCGGCGCGTCGCTGGCCAGCGCCTTGGCAGCCGCCGTCCGGACCTCCGGTCCGGCGGCGTCGTGCCTCATGATCGCGCGGATGAAGTTGTCGTCGCTGAGCGCCAGCAGGTCCGAGTTGCTCGGAATGCCAACTGCGAGCAGCGCCTGGGACTTGGCGAGTCTGGCCGCGCGCTCGACGTCGGCCTTGTCCTTCTCCCGCTGCTGGTCGAGCTTGTACGCCTGGTGGATGCCGGTCGTGATGAACCGCACGTGGTCCTCGGCCTTGGGGCTGGCCATCGCCTCCTCGGCGGCCGTGCGTACTGCTCCCAGCTCCTCGCCCGCGTCCCTGGCCTTCTGCCACAGCGCGTGGATGAAGTTGTAGTCGCTGAGCAGGAGTACGTCCGGCTTCGGGTCGAGCCGGACCACGGCCGCCGCTGCGACACGCTGCTCGTCGTTGGTCCCGATGCTGCCTGCGTCGGCCACCGCGCTCGACGGCGCGGCGACGGCGGTGCCCGGTGCGACGACGCCGGTGACGGCGGCCAGCGCGGTGGTCGCGACGATCCCGTGCGTGACGATTTGGCGCACGCCAGCCGAAGTGAAGCGTCTTTTGCGCATACTGATTTCAGTACCCCTCTGCCGCCGCATTCCGGCGACCCGATGTGTGCAGGGCTAAGCCCTGATCCACCGACGTGGTTTGGGGAGTGATCTTGTGACCGGTTTCGAGCCGGTTTGAGGTCGGTGGTTGGGCATGGGCAGGTTGTAGTCGCTGGTCTGCCCAGCTTTTCCACGGGTTCGGTTCCGGTTGGGCCCTGGCGGTGGGCGGGTCGGGTAGGGGCTGGTCGTGTCAGCCGGGTGGGCCGTGGACGGTGTCGAAGAGGTGTGTCCAGGCATGCTGCCAGGGCCAGTTGTGCGGCAGGTGCAGGGTGATGCGTCGTGCGGAGCGGGCGATCCGGGCCGGAACCTGGACCAGGTGGGTGCGGAGAGTGGCGGTGGTGGCCTTGGCGTGGAAGGCGGAGGCCAGTGCGCCGGCCGCCCGCAGCAGGTTGCAGGTCATCGCCCACAGGGTCAGCCAGGCGGAGTTGGCATGGAAGTGTCCCGAGGGCAGGTGGGCCAGGGCGGAGGCTTTGCTGTCGGCGATGACCTGTTCGACGACGGCGTGGTGGCGGTGTTCTTGCTCGGCCTGGAGGGTCCGGGCGGGATTGTCGGTGAAGAACGGGTGGTAGCGCCAGACGGGGAACAACTCGCCCTGCTCGCCCACGGTGGCGGGTTTGGCGAGGTCACGGACCCGGCGCACGATCAGCCGGGCCGTGACCCGCGAGGCTTTCCTGCGGCTGACGAAGGCGGCGTAGACGGGTATCTCGGCGACTTCGGCGTCCGGGATGAGGTCGCCGGTCTCCGGGTCGGGCACTGCGGTCGGGTAGGTGATCTGCTGCCAGGCGGTGTCGGGGATGCTGTGGATGGCCCGTTTGATGGAGGGGTTCATGCCGGTGGTGACCGAGAAGTGGGCGCCGGCCCGGCGGCAGGCGGCGATGACACCGGCGTTGTAGAACTGCGAGTCCGCGCGCAGGATGCGCATGCCGGTGCAGCCGGCCTCGACGGCGGTGGCCAGGGCCTCGCTGACGAGTTTCGGGGCGCCGCGGGAGTCGGCGGCTTTGCCGCGGCGCATCCGCACGGTGGCGATCACCGGCCGGGAGGCGGGGGTGCAGATCGTGGCGAGCAGGGGGTGCAGGGTGCGGATGCCTTTGAACCGGCCGTACTCGGCACCCTGCTTGGCCCGGCCGTAGACGCGTTTGTGGGTGGAATCGACATCGATGAATGCCTTCTCGTCGGAGCCGGGCAGCAGCGGGGTGTGCGCGGCCAGTTCCGCGAGGAACCTGCGGTGGACAGCGTGGAGTTGGAGGGCATGGCCATGGGTGAAGGAGCGGAGGAAGGTGCCCAGGGTGGACGGGGCACGGATCCCTCGGAACACGGTCGGCATCGCGCCGTGGCGCAGCGCGCCCAGGTCGTCGATGCTGTCGGCCCCTGCGGCCATGCCGGCCACGATGCTGGTGACCTTGGCGTCCGCCGCCGCACCCGCGCCGTTCTTCGCCCCGGTCAGCCTCACCTTCTCCGTCACCAGCCGGGGCAGACCGCACCGCCCGGCCAGTCGCATCACCGGGACCAGCCCGGCATGCGCGATCAGATTCGGGTCATCGAACACGGCGGAGACCGCCGCTGGCGTGTGGGAAACTTGCATCTCGGAAGTGCCTTGCTGATTATGCGTGCTGGAAGCCTGAAGAACTCCCATCATTGCAGGTCACAAGGCACTTTCTTGTTTTCCAAGACGTTATCCACAAGGCGTCCGGCGGTGGATCAAGGCTAAGGCGGTGGAGTCCGCCAAACCGCCCTGATCAGGGAGCTGCCACGCTCGGTACGCCGCTCCTTTTAGGCAGAGCGCCGCCGCAACGCCCCGCTCCCGTGAATGCCTCCAGCACCGCACCGATTGCGACACCGCCGAAGCTCGCTTGCGATGGCCTCGGCCCGCCTCGCCGCAAGCCGCAGCCGTCGCGCTTATCGCACGCCCCTACCGACGACGTAGGCGTTCAGTGCCTCTCAGCCCATAGCCGAGAATGAACGAAGGAGCTGCACAGCCGCTCTAATTGGCGACAGCATCCGCTTTCGAAGGGATGCCGTTCTTCTACTCGCCGAGCATCCCGACAGCCGAGGCCCATGGCTCGGCGAACCCCAACACGACGGCATCAACGGCTGTCGCTACGGCCAAATACACAGACTTGCGGTTCACAATTCTCCCCAGCTTTGTGAACGAACACCCCGGGGCATGCATGGCATGGCGGAGTGCCATCACTCCGCCAACCCCCTCCCGCATGCCGACCAGCCAGGCCGGTCTCCAAGACCGTATCCGGCATATGCCGCACGCCGCAATGGGCTTCTTCTTGCCACCCGTCCCTGGCATTCCAAGCTGCATTCCTTGACGGCAGCCTCAGGGCGCCTGATCACCGCCAGTTGATTCATCCACACGAAAAGCGAAGGTCAACGTACTGCAAAACAACGCGAGTTGATAAGTCTTCGAGGCTCGCCACCGTCGACTACACGCGTCGGCGTCCAGGGCCGCCAGAGCGCCCACCCGGCCAGCAGCGCCGGTCTGCCCACTTGGCCGATTCATTACTACCTGGACCGTGCCCTATGTGGCGATCGGCCACTGCCGCCACGTAGGAAACGGACCGCCCGGGTCGGCCGTGGCGCATGGGGGGACGTCACGGACGACACCGGGCAGGCCGGTCATTCGCCTGAAACGGAATCAGATGCCCCCGTTGCGGGCGTCGCCCGACGCCGCTGGATCACCAGGAAAACCGCACCCGCCACCACCAGCGCACCCACCCCCGCAACCACAACCGGAAGCACCGGGAAGGAGTCGGACGAGGAGGAGGCCTCAGCCGATTCGGGCGCAGGTGCAGGCACCGCGGAAGCAGAAGGCGATGCCTTGCCCAGGTTCGGCAGCGGCGGGAGCTTCGCCGTCGCGGTCAGTGGGACGGCGAGCGAGACGGGGTCCATGTCCGCGCCCTCCTTGTACACCCCGCCGAACGCCTTCGCGCCCTCTGCCGTCAGTTTCGCCGGGGCCTCGGTGACGGCGGCGAGGCCGTTCTTCTCGGTCAGGGCGGACGCGTCGAAGGTGACAAGCGGAAGGGCCTTGCCCTCGCCGCTGCCGCCTGCGACGTCCGCCGACAGCGTGCCCTTGCCGTCCTTCACGGCCGCCTTGACCGCGCCGAGGGTGAGGTCGAGGTGCTTGCCGGTGAAGCGGAGGGTGCCGTCGAAGGAAGCGTCGAGTGCCTTCTTCTCCGCGTCGTACGCGCCCTTGCCGCGCGGGAAGCGGAACAGCGCGCCGCCGTCCTGGGCGCCGTCGCCCACCTTCCAGGAGCCCTGGGCGATGGGGCCGGAGACGTACTCGCGGAACGTGCGGCGCACCCCCCAGTCGACGGCGGCTTCCTTGAACTCGCCCTTGGGAAGGTCCGGTTCATTCGCCTTCTCGGACGGTGCGGTCCCGACGTCGGCGGACAGGCTCACGGGGTCGAGCGCCGTACCCGCCTTGTAGTAACCGCCGAACGCCTTCTCGCCATCAGAGGTGAGTGTGGCGGGAACGTTCGTCAGCGTGACGGCAGCGGCATCGTCGCCGCGCAGGTTCACGCCCGAGAGGTCGAGCGAGGCAAAGGGCACGTGGGAGGCCGTGGTGACCTCGCCCGTCCCCCTGGCCTTGCCGGTCATGTCGGCGTACAGCGTGCCTTTGCCGCCGGAGACACCGACGGCCGGGTGGCTGAGGGTGAGGTCGAGGTCGTACGAGCCGTCGGGCTTCTTGTGGCCGGTGAAGCGCACCCCGCCCTGGAAGGACGCGTCGAACGCGCCGGCGTCGGAGTCGTACGAACCCTTGGCGGAGTGGAAGCGGAACTGGTTGTCACCCTCCGTCGCCGCCCCGCCCTGCAGCTCCCAACTGCCGTGCGCGGCCGGTCCGGTGACATAGCTCTGGAAGGAGGATTTGATCCCCCAGTCCAGCCGGCCGCCGGATATCTCCCGGGCCTCCGCCGCGTGTGCGGTGGCCATCGGCGTCAGCGCCGCCAGCAGCGCCGTGAGGAGGCCGAGGGCCGGGAGGCGGGCGGGTCTGGACGGGAGCAGCATGAGGGCCCCTTTCGGGCAGGTCAGCAGGCTTCACCACATAGCAATTTAGGTAAGGCTAACCTAAGCTATATCCCATCAGGTCGGAAACCCCCGGCCGGAGCGAAAGGCGGAACCGTGCTTCAACGGCAGTCGGCGGGCCCTCCGATACGTACCCGGCGTCGCATCGGCGCACTCGTCGCCCTGCTGACTTTCCTGGCCGCACTCACCGGCCTCACCGCCTGCTCCAAGAGCGAAAGCGGAAGCCCGTCGCAGAGCACAGCCGCAGCCGACCGCGTCGAACCGCTCAAGGGCGCGCCACGCCCTCAACTCCCCGTCACCGTACGGTCAGTCGACGGCCACGACGTGACCGTACGCAGCGCGGACCGGATCGTCCCGCTCACCGGCGCCCTCTCCGAGATCGTCTTCACGCTCGGCCTCGGCGACCACGTCGTGGCGCGTGACATCACCGCCACCTTCGACCAGGCGCAGAAGCTCCCCGTCGTCACCCGCGCCCACGACGTCTCCGCGGAGGGCGTCCTCTCGCTCAAGCCGACGCTCGTCCTCGCGGAGACCACCACCGGGCCCGCCACCGCCATCGACCAGATCCGGGACGCCGGCATCCCCCTCGTCGTGCTCGACCCGGCGAAGCGACTGGACGACGTCGGCCCGCGCATCGACAAGGTGGCCGCGGCCCTCGGCGTCCGCCCCGCCGGTGACGAGCTGCGACGGCGCACCGAGCAGCGCGTCGACGCCGCGAGGAAGAACATTCCGCACGACGGCGGGAAGAAGCCGCGGGTCGCGTTCCTCTATCTGCGCGGCTCGGCGTCCGTCTATCTCCTCGGCGGCGCGGGCTCAGGCGCCGACTCGCTCATCGAGGCGGCGGGCGGGGTGGACGCGGGCAAGGAGTCGGGCCTGAAGAGGGACTTCACTCCCCTCACCAGCGAGGCTCTGGCCAAGGCGGCCCCCGATGTCGTGCTCGTCATGAGCAAGGGCCTCGACTCGGTCGGCGGCGTGGACGGCCTCCTCAAGATCCCCGGGGTCGCCCAGACCCCCGCCGGGATGGACCGCCGCGTCGCCTCGGTCGACGACGGCGTCCTGCTGAACTTCGGGCCCCGCACCGACACCGTGCTCGCCTCCCTGATCGAGCAGATCCACCCGAAGGGGGCCTGACGTGGCCCTCCTGGCCAAGCCGCCCGAACTCTCCGCCACCGACGGGGACACCCCACCCCGGCGCCGCCGTACGGGCCCGCTCCTCGCCCTCGGCATGACCGCGGCCCTCCTCGCCCTCTGCCTCCTCTCGGCGGGCCTCGGCGCGTACGACATCCCCGTCGGCGACGTACTCGGCTCGCTGCTCCACCGCACGGGCCTCGGCGGTCACGCGCTGGACCGGGTCGGCGAGAGCGTGCTGTGGAACGTCCGGCTGCCGCGCGTGGCCCTCGCACTGCTCGTCGGCGCGTCGCTGGGGTGCGCGGGCGCGCTGATGCAGGGCGTGTTCGGCAACCCGCTCGCCGAGCCCGGCGTCATCGGCATCTCCGCGGGCGCGGCCGTCGGGGCGGTCGCCTCGATCGCGCTCGGGCTGACCTTCCTCGGCAACTGGACGGTGGCGGTGTGCGCGTTCGTGGGCGGGCTGGCGACGGTCCTGCTGGTGTACGCGCTGTCGCGGTCCGGCGGCCGTACGGAGGTGGTGACCCTCATCCTCACCGGCATCGCGGTGAACGCGTTCGCGGGCGCCCTCATCGGCCTGTGCGTCTTCCTCGCGGACAGCGCTCAGGTCACCCAGATCACCTTCTGGCAGCTCGGCTCGCTCGCCCAGGCGACGTGGCCGAAAGTGCTCGCCGTGCTGCCGTGCGCGGTGGCGGGGCTGGCCGTCGCGCCCTGGTTCGCCCGGAAGCTGGATCTCCTCGCCCTCGGCGAGCGCCCCGCGCGTCACCTCGGGGTGGACGTCGAGCGGCTGCGCCTCGTACTGGTGCTGGTGGTGGCGCTGTTGACGGCGGCCGCGGTGGCCGTGGCCGGGATCGTCACCTTCGTGGGGCTGCTGGTGCCGCACCTGCTGCGCATGGCGGCGGGCCCTGGGCACCGCTTCCTCGTCCCGGGCAGCGCGCTGGGCGGCGCGCTCGTCCTGGTCGCCGCCGACCTCGCGGCCCGCACGGTTGCCCAGCCGGCGGAACTCCCGCTGGGCGTCCTGACGGCGTTGCTCGGGAGCCCGTTCTTCTTCTGGCTGCTGCGCAGGACGCGGCGCAGACAAGGGGGTTGGGCCTGATGCGTTCCCTCTTCCGGTCCCGTACGCGGCATCTGCCGCTCCCCTCCCCCATCGGGACCGTGCGGGCCGAGGCCCGTGCCCTGCGGGTGCGGCTCGGGGGCCGTACCGTCCTCTCCGAGGTCGAGCTGGCCGTCGCCGGGGGCGAAGTGCTCGCGCTCGTCGGGCCGAACGGCGCCGGGAAGTCCACCCTGCTCGCCGCGCTCGCCCACGACCTGCCCGCGGAGTCGGGCGAGGTGTGGATCGACGGGCGGCCCGCCGGCGCCTGGACGCCCGCCGACCTCGCGCTGCGCCGGGCCGTGCTGCCGCAGTCGGCGGAGCTGTCGTTCCCCTTCCCCGCCCGGGACGTCGTACGGATGGGCCGCGCGCCCTGGGCCGGTAGCGACGCGGAGGACGAGGACGACGAGGCCGTGCGGAGTGCCATGGCCGCCACCGAGGTGACCCGCTTCGCGGACCGGTCCTTCGCCGCGCTGTCCGGCGGCGAGCGGGCCCGGGTCTCGCTCGCCCGCGTCCTCGCGCAGCGCGCCCCGCTGCTGCTGCTCGACGAGCCGACCGCCGCGCTGGACCTGCGCCATCAGGAACTGGTGCTGCGGGTGTGCCGGGAGCGGGCCGCGGCGGGCGACGCGGTGGTGGTCGTCCTGCACGACCTGGGCCTCGCCGGGGCGTACGCGGACCGGGTCGCCGTGCTGCACCGGGGCCGGATCGCGGCCGAGGGCCCGCCGTCCGAGGTCTTCGACGCGGAATTGCTGAGTCATGTCTATATGCAGCCGGTGGAGGTAATTGATCATCCGCGCACCGGTGAACCCTTGGTGATCCCGAGACGAGAGGGATGAGATTTTCGCCGCGTGAGAGCAGAATCACGCACCGTTTGGGGAACAGGGTAGGCAAGCCTCAGATAAGTTAGGGCGGCCTAATTAGGCCATGTTGTTCCGGCCAAGTTCGGCCGAGTTCAGTTCCGCCCTCCTTGAACATGCCTGGAGCCCCGTATGCGAGTCCTCCGCTCCTCTGCCGTCACCGCCGTCGCGGCGGCAGCAGCCCTGACCGCCGTGTCCGGTTGCGCCGAGAAGTCGGACAGCAAGGGCTCGGACGCCGTCAACGTCACCGCATCCGACGACAAGTGCGAGCTCTCCAAGACCTCTTTCCCGGCCGGGCACGTCAAGATCAATGTCCAGAACAAGGGCTCCAAGGTCACCGAGGTGTACGTCTACGCCCCGGACGACCGGATCGTGACCGAGCGCGAGAACATAGGCCCCGGCACCAAGGCGGAGATCACCGCCACCATCAAGGCCGGTTCGTACGAGGTCGCCTGCAAGCCCGGCATGAAGGGCGACGGCATCCGTCAGAAGATCACCGTGACGGGCGGCGGCGCCGAGAAGAAGAGCGACCCGGCGCTGGACAAGGCCGTCGCGGAGTACCGCAAGTACGTGCAGCAGCAGGCCGACGAGACGATCCCCGCGGCGCAGAAGTTCGCGGACGCGGTCAAGAACGGCGACCTGGACGAGGCGAAGAAGCAGTACGCCGTCTCCCGCACCGGCTGGGAGCGGACCGAGCCGGTCGCGGAGTCCTTCGGTGACATCGACCCGAAGGTGGACGTCCGCGAGGACGGCCTGGAGAAGGACCAGAAGTGGACCGGCTGGCACAAGCTGGAGAAGTCGCTCTGGGACGACAAGAAGATCTCGGACGACGACAAGAAGCTCGCCGACCAGCTGATGACGGACCTCAAGGACTGGCAGAAGCGCGTCGGCACCGCCGAGATCACCCCGACCAGCATGGCCAACGGCGCCAAGGAACTCCTCGACGAGGTCTACCGGAACAAGATCACCGGTGAGGAGGAGCGCTACAGCCACACCGACCTGATCGACTTCGAGGCCAACGTGGACGGCGCCGAGAAGGCGTACGGCCTGCTGAAGCCGGTCGCCTCCAAGCACGACCCGGAGCTCACCAAGGAACTGGACAAGCAGTTCGACGCGGTGAAGAAGGCGCTCGGCGACTACCGCGAGGGCGACAGCTTCAAGTCGTACGACACCGTCGGCAAGGACGACCGCAAGAAGCTGTCCGACGCCGTCAACGCCCTCTCCGAGCCGCTGTCCAAGCTCGCCGCGGCCGTCGCGAAGTAATCCGGGGAGACGACTTCCATGGCTGACGAGAAGACGACGGACGCGAAGATGACGGACGAGACGTCCACCGGCGGGAAGAAGCCCGCGCCCTCCCGCCGCTCCATACTCGGCTGGGGCGGTGCCGGGCTCGCGCTGGGCGCGGCCGCCGCCGGGGGCACCGCCGCCGCGCTGCGCGGCGGTGACGACGCCTCGCCCTCCGCCTCCGCGGGCGACGCCGTGCCGTTCTTCGGCGACAACCAGGCCGGCATCGCCACCGCCGTGCAGGACCGCCTGCACTTCGCGTCCTTCGACGTGACCACCACCGACCGTGCCGCGCTGGTCAAGCTGCTCCAGGAGTGGACGGCCGCCGCCGCGCGGATGACGGCCGGTCACGAGGTCGGCGAGGGCGCGATCGGCGACAACGAGGAGCTGCCGCCGGACGACACCGGCGAGGCCCTCGGCCTCAAGCCCTCCCGGCTGACCCTGACCTTCGGCGTCGGTCCCGGCCTCTTCGAGAAGGACGGCAAGGACCGCTTCGGCCTCAAGTCCCGCCGCCCGAAGGCCCTGATCGACCTGCCGGCCTTCCCCGGCGACAACCTCGACGCGGCCCGCAGCGGCGGCGACCTGTGCGTCCAGGCCTGCGCGGACGACCCCCAGGTCGCCGTGCACGCGATCCGCAACCTCGCCCGCATCGGCATGGGCCGGGTCGCGATCCGCTGGTCGCAGCTCGGCTTCGGCAAGACGTCCTCGACGACGCCCGACGCGCAGACCCCGCGCAACATGATGGGCTTCAAGGACGGCACCCGGAACATCGCGGGCACCGAGAACGACCGCCTCGGCAAGTACGTCTGGGTGGGGCAGAAGGACGGCCCCGACTGGATGGTCGGCGGCTCCTACCTCGTCGCCCGCCGCATCCGGATGCACATCGAGACCTGGGACCGCACCTCGCTCAAGGAGCAGGAGGACGTCTTCGGCCGGGACAAGTCCGAGGGCGCCCCGCAGGGCATGCAGCGCGAGCGCGACGAGCCCAACCTCAAGGCGATGAAGGACACCGCCCACGTGCGGCTGGCCCACCCGGACAGCAACCACGGCGTGACGATCCTGCGCCGCGGCTACTCCTTCACGGACGGCACCGACGGCCTGGGCCGCCTGGACGCCGGCCTGTTCTTCATCGCGTACCAGAAGGACGTACGGGACGGCTTCGTGCCGCTCCAGACGCAGCTCGCGGCCAAGGACGCCCTCAACGAGTACATCCAGCACGTGGGTTCCGCGGTCTTCGCCGTCCCGCCGGGCGTCCGCGGCAAGGACGACTGGTGGGGCAAGGCGCTCTTCGCGTGATCGACGTTTCAGCGGAAACAGGAGGGAACGCCGTATGTTCGGCAACTACCTGATCGGCCTGCGCGAGGGTCTGGAGGCCAGCCTGGTCGTCTGCATCCTCGTCGCCTATCTGGTCAAGACCGGCCGCAGGGACGCCCTGCGCCCGGTGTGGCTCGGCATCGCGGTGGCCGTGCTGCTGAGCATGGGCTTCGGCGCGCTGCTGCAGTTCGGCTCGCAGAGCATGACGTTCAAGGCGCAGGAGATGCTCGGCGGTTCGCTGTCGGTCGTCGCGGTCGGCCTGGTCACGTGGATGGTCTTCTGGATGCGGCGCACCGCGCGGCACCTGAAGAAGGAGCTGCACGGCAAGCTCGACGCGGCGCTCGCGATGGGCACCACCGCGCTGGTCGTCACCGCGTTCCTGGCCGTGGGCCGGGAGGGCCTGGAGACCGCGCTGTTCATCTGGACGGCCGTGCAGGCGACCGACGACGGCGTACGGCCGCTGGTCGGCGCGCTGCTGGGCCTGCTGACGGCCGTGGTGCTGGGCTGGCTGTTCTACCGGGGCGCGCTGAAGATCAACCTGGCGAAGTTCTTCACCTGGACCGGCGCCATGCTGATCGTGGTGGCCGCGGGCGTGCTCGCGTACGGCTTCCACGACCTCCAGGAGGCCGACGCGCTGCCGGGTCTGGGGAACAAGGCCTTCGACATCAGCGAGCAGATCCCGGTCGACAGCTGGTACGGCACCCTGCTGAAGGGCGTCTTCAACTTCCAGCCGGACCCGACCTGGCTCCAGGTCGCGGTGTGGGCGCTGTATCTGGTACCCACCCTCCTGGTCTTCTTCGCCCCGGGTAGGGTGGCGCCGAACCGAGCAGCCACCAAGGAGTCGAAGTCCCATGAGACGCCGGCAGTCCCACAGGCCGCCGACCGCTCCGGCGGTGCTGACAGCGTCGGCGCTGCTGCTGACGGCGACCGGGTGCGTGACGGTGCACGGCGAACGGGAGATCATCCCGTCGGTGGACAGGGCTGAGGCCCCCAAGGTCCTCCAGCGCTTCACGGAGGGCTACAACGAGGCGTACCGCAAGCTCGACCGGGGTGTCATAGCCCGGGTCGAGAGCGGTCCGCTCGCCGAGATCGGCGATGCCGACATGACGACGCAGAGCGCGCTGACGCCGGGCGGCAACCCGAAGTATCCGCCCCTCGTCCTCGACGACGCCCGCTTCACGATCCCCAAGCAGGCCGGCTGGCCGAAGTTCTTCCTCGCCGACACCCGCAGCAACCGCGACGGCAACCGCTGGTTCGTGGTCTTTCTGCGCGACGGCGTCAAGGAGCCCTGGCGGGCCGCCTATCTGTCGATCCTCAGCCCCGACAAGGTGCCGGTGTTCGCCACCGACAAGGACGGCTACGCGCAGGCCGTGCCGGCAGCCAAGGGCGAGGACCCGGCCCTGGCCACCGCGCCGAACGCGGTGAGCACCGCGTACACCGACTTCCTGCGGACCGGCTCCGGGCGGACGTTCGCGCCGGGCCCGCGCACCACCGGGCTGCGCGAGGACCGCGACAAGATCAAGCGGACGCCCACGTTCTGGACGGAGTTCATCGACACCCCGGAGCGCCCCGACGGCTTCCCCACGCCGGCGCTGCGCACCGAGGACGGCGGCGCGCTGGCGTTCTTCACCGCGCACCACCGGGAGCGGCGGACCATGGCCGAGGGGCTGCGGCCCGCGATCACCGATCCGCGGATGAAGGCTCTGCTGGCGGGCGATCTCAAGCGGTCGGTGACGTATACGAAGGTGTCGGAGTCGGCGGTCCGGATACCACCCGCCAAGTCGGACGACCGGGTCGTCTTCCTCAACCGCATCGAGGGCGTGACGGCGGTCAAGGGCGAGTAGCCGTCAGCCCGTCCGGCGATCGAGGACGCGCCCGCAGGGCTAGCGGCTCATCGGCCAGGCCGCGGACTCATGATGGTCGGGCCGGTCCCCCGCGTACCGCGCACACGCATCCGTCAGCGCCTCCAGCAGCGACAGCGGATCCGGAAGCTGACGCTCAGGCCCGTACAACCACTCGACGCCGCCGTCCGACGGCAACCGCGAGGGCGGCAACAGGACATAGCTCCCCCGGCAGTGCCACCGCAGCCCCGGATGCTCGTCCATCGTCTCCGGGTGGCAGTCCAGCTCGCAGGGCCACCACTCGTCCTCGTCGTCGGGCGTGCCGCGGGTGGCGGTGAAGAAGAGCATGCGGTCGGGGGTGACGGTGGCGACCGGGCCCACCTCGACGCCGGCCGCCTCCAGGCGCTCCAGGGCCTTGCGGCCCGCCTCGGCGGGGACGTCGAGGACGTCGTGCGCGATGCCGGTGGCGGTGATGAAGTTGGCCTCCGGCTGGGCCCGCAGCCACTTGGTGACCTGTTCGGCGTCGGTGGTGGCGAGGGTCTGCCAGGCGAAGGAGACGGGGTGGCGGCCGGGCGTCGGACAGCCGATGCGCTCACAGGAACAGCCGTAGCCCGACGGGTGCGCGGCGGGGGCCAGCGGGAAGCCGGCGGCTGCCGCGGCCAGGAGCAGTTCTTCGCGGGCGGCCTCGAAGGCCGCTCCGGTACCCGTATCGCCGCCCGCTCCGCTCCTGGGGCGGCGCAGCCACTGGGAGAACCTGCTCTTGCGTTCCATCTATCCCCTCACTTCGACCGCGGTATCCGTCAATGCTGCCACCATCCTGCTCCTGGTGTGACCGTCGGACCTATCCAGGTGGTGTGAGACCGGCCGCTCGCGCGGCCCCGCACGGGTGCCGGCGCGGGTCTCAGCGCGGGGCGAGGCCGCGCAGTGCCAGGTCGACCACGGTGTCCGCGTAGTCGTGGGTGAGCGGGTGGGTGCGGTTGTGCCAGCGGTGGAACAGCGGGCCGACCAGCAGTTCGAGGGCGACCCGGAGGTCGACGTCCTCGGCCACCTGTCCGGCCGCCTGCGCGGAGCGCAGCCTGCGGACGTACGACTGGAGCTGGGGTTCGAGGACCCTTTCGGTGAGCGCGCGGCCGAGCTCGGGGTCGTTCTGCGTCTCGGCGGACAGCGCGCGCGTCGCGGCTTCGAGGCGTTCGCCGGTGAGCCCGTCCACGGTCGCCCGCAGGACGAACTTCAGGTCGGCTTCGAGGTCGCCGGTGTCGGGCAGCTCGACGGCGGCCGGGTCGTCGATGCCCTCGGGCACGACCGCCTCGAAGAGGACCGCCGCCTTGGAGGGCCACCAGCGGTAGATCGTCTGCTTGCCGACACCCGCGCGGGCGGCGATGGCCTCGATGGTGAGCTTGGTGAATCCGACCTCTCCGACCAGTTCGAGGGCGGCGTCGAGGATCGCGCGGCGGGAGCGCTCGCTGCGGCGGCTGACGTCGGGGCTCTTGGGGGCGGGTGCCTTCTGGGACATGGCCGCATCCTAGCGAGCATTCACACCCCGCGAGGCGAGACGTATCGTCTTGACAAGCCATCGCGCCTCGTTCAGCCTTACGAGTGAAGCGAGACGGCACGTCTCGCCATATCGGGAGGAGATTCCCATGAGCAGGGGCAGCGCGGGCAACATGCTCGGAGTCGGCGGCACCCGCAGCAACCTCTCCCGCGGCGCGCTCCGCGGCGGCCGGGGCGGCCGCACCGGGGGCGGCACGGACGTACAGGCCCAGAAGCGGGAACTGCTGCGGAAGTTGCGGGAAGGACGGGACGAAACCAACGGCGCACAGTGAGCCAGTGGTAAACCACCCGTACGGTTCATGCGCCAAAGCCCTTGGAGCGAGGACGATTTGGGGCACGTGCCACAACGCCGCACGTGCCCCACACCACCGTAAGGAGCTCTCCTTGCGTATCGCTCCTCCTGCCGCCGCCGTCCCCCGGCGGACCGCCACCCCGCGGCGCTATCTCATGTGCCCCCCGGCCCACTTCAGGGTCACCTACTCCATCAACCCCTGGATGGATCCCGCCAAACCGGTCGACCTGCGCCTCGCGCTCGCGCAGTGGGAGGACCTGCGCGACCGGTACGTCTCCCTCGGGCACACCGTGGAGGAGCTGGAGCCCCGCCCCGACCTGCCCGACATGGTCTACGCCGCCAACGGCGCCACCGTCGTCGACGGGCGGGTCCTGGGCGCCCGCTTCGCCCATCCCGAGCGCGCCGCCGAGGCGGCCGTCCACGCGGAGTGGTTCCGCGCGCACGGCTACCGCGACGTCCTCGAACCGGAGCACATCAACGAGGGCGAGGGGGACTTCGCCGTCACCGCGTCCTGGCTGCTGGCCGGGCGCGGCTTCCGCAGCAGCCCGCTGTCCCACCCCGAGGCGCAGGAGTTCTTCGGGCGGCCGGTGATCGGGCTCGACCTGGTCGACCCGCGCTACTACCACCTGGACACGGCGCTGTCCGTGCTCGACGGCGACGAGGTCATGTACTACCCCGGGGCCTTCTCGCCCGGCAGCCGGGCCGTGCTGGAGCGGCTCTTCCCCGACGCGCTGATCGCCACGGAGGAGGACGCCTCGGCGCTGGGGCTGAACGCGGTGTGCGACGGCCGCCACGTGTTCCTGCCGCAGGCCGCGGTGGGCCTCTTCGCCCCGCTGCGGTCCCGGGGTTACGAGCCGCTGGGGCTGGACCTGGGCGAGCTCCTCAAGGGCGGCGGAAGCGTCAAGTGCTGCACACAGGAGCTGCGCTGACGGTGGGTCACATCGCGTGTCGACCGCCGGTCCGTCGCGCCCGGTGCGGGCATGGATCCGCACTCGCACCAGCTGGATCCAGCCCGTCCGGCGTTCGAGGACACGCGACGAAGCCGCGTCAGGGGTCCGGGGGCTTGCCCCCCGGCTGCGGGAGGAGGCGGTCAGTCCTCCTGGGGCGACGCCCAGTCGTCGCCCCAGTCCGTGTCGCGCGCGGCCTTGTAGAGGGCGCCGTGCCGCTTGGTCACCGTCTCCCGGGCGAGGCCGTCCTCGGGGGTGCACAGGTCGAGCAGCACCTGGCCCTTGCGGATCTGCGGCTTGCGCACGACGCGCGCGGGCGCGGCCGGCACGTCCATGTCGCGCACCGCGGCCACGTACGAGAACTTCTCGTCCTCGTACGGCAGCGAACCGCCCTTCACCTGCCTGTGGAGGGACGAGCGGCTCACCCGGGCGGAGAAGTGGCACCAGTCCGAGCCCGGCTCGATCGGGCAGGCGCCGCTGTGCGGGCAGGGCGCGACCACCCGGAACCCGGCCGCGATCAGGCGGTCGCGGGCCTCGATGACGCGGAGGTAGCCGTCGGGCGTGCCCGGTTCGATCATGACGACGGCGCGGGCGGCGCGGGCCGCCTCGTCGGTCACCGCCCGGCGGTCCGCCTCGGTGAGCTCGCCCAGGACGTAGGAGACGGTGACGAGGTCCGTGCCGTCGGGGATGGCGAGGGCGCCGCCGATGGTCTGCCGCCGCCACTGCGCGGTGCGCAGCCCCTCGTCCTGGGCGGCGCGGGCCAGCTCGGCGCCGAGCGCGAGGGCCGGCTCGGCCCAGTCGAGGACGGTCGTCCGGCGCTCGTGCCCCGCCCAGGCGGCGGCCACGGCCCAGCTCGCGGCGCCCGTACCGCCGCCGACGTCGACGTGCGAGGCGGGCACCCACTCCGGGAGCCGGTCCCGGAAGGCCTCCAGCGCGGACCGCACGGCCTCGAAGGTCGCGGGCATCCGGTACGCGGCGTACGCCACCACGTCGGAGCGGTCCCGCAGCACGGGTGTGTGCGTCGGGGTGCGCCCCCGGTAATTGGCGATCAGCCGCTCGACGGCCTGCGAGGCCTGCCGCGGCGGCAGCCCGTCGAGCACCGAGGCGAGCGCGGTGCGCAGATTGTCGGCGACGGGGAGGGGATGGGGGGCGTGCATTCGCAAAATTCTACGGTCTGGGAAACGGGGCCCGGGGCGAACGTCTCGGGGTACACGAACTCAGCCCGGCCGGCGTTTGAGGCCGCCCGCCGCAGGCGCAACGAACCCGCAGCTTCAAGACCGCGCCGACCCCCGCCAGGGCCTGCACAGGACCAAGAAGCTCACCACCGCCGCCACAGCGCAAGCAACCTGCACGACGGCCATCGGCACGGCCGTCCCCTCCCCCGCGATCCCCACCAGCGGTGACGCCACCGCCCCCAGGGCGAACGTCGACGTGCCCAGCAGCGCCGACGCCGACCCCGCCGCGTCGCGCGAGCGCATCAGCGCCTGGGCGTTCGTGTTCGGCATGGCCAGGCCCATCGCGGACATCAGCACGAACAGCCCGACCGCGATCGGCACCAGCCCCGGCTCGCCGAAGGCGCCGGAGGCCATCAGGAGCAGGGCGACGGACGCGAGGGTGACGACGGCGAGCCCGGCGCCGAGCGCCTTGTCGAGGCTGACGCGCCCGACGAGGATCTTGCCGTTGATCTGGCCGACGAGGACGAGGCCGACGGAGTTGACGCCGAAGAGCAGGCTGAAGGTCTGCGGCGAGGCCCCGTAGATGTCCTGGATCACGAAGGGCGACGCGGAGATGTAGGCGAAGAGGGCGGCGAAGGCGAAGCCGCCGGAGAGCATGTAGCCGGTGAAGACCCGGTCGCCGAGGAGCCCGCCCATGGCCTTCAGGGTCTCGCGGAGCCCCCCGGCCTGGCGCCGCTCGGGCGGCAGCGTCTCGTCCAGGCCGCGCCAGACGACGAGGGTGAGCAGCAGCCCGACGGCGGTGAGGACGACGAAGACGCCGCGCCAGTCGGTGAGCCGCAGCACCTGCCCGCCGATGAGCGGGGCGACGACGGGGGCGACCCCGGAGATCAGCATGAGGGTGGAGAAGAAGCGGGCCATGGCGACGCCGTCGTAGAGGTCGCGCACGACGGCGCGGGCGATGACGATGCCCGCCGCGCCCGCCAGGCCCTGCACGAGGCGGAAGCCGATGAGCAGTTCCGCGGTGGGCGCGAGGGCGCAGACCGCGGTGGCGAGTACGTAGATCACCATGCCGGTGAGGAGGGGCCGCCGCCGCCCCCACTTGTCGCTCATGGGGCCGACGACGAGCTGGCCGAGGGCCATGCCCAGGAGGCAGGCGGTGAGCGTGAGCTGGACGGTCGCCGCGGGCCGGTGCAGGGCGTCGGTGACCTCCGGCAGGGCCGGGAGGTACATGTCCATGGACAGCGGCGGCAGGGCGGTGAGGCCGCCGAGGACGAGGGTGACGAGCAGGCCCGTGCGCCGGGCCGCCGCTATTCGCTCACCGCGGTCGCCGTGGGGAGCGTGCAGGTCTGGCTGTGGCTCGGCTGTGCCGCGGCCGGGGTCCGTCATGCGTCGCGCTCCAGGTCGTTGTCGGATCAACCATGGTGACATGACCGCCGAGGGGCCCCGCGCACGTTCGAACGGGGCGCGAAGCGCCGTACGGAGGTCAACTCCCCCTGAAATCCATGGCATCCACAGGCAACCCGGCCCCCACTTTTCCCGTGTTCCTCGATGTACGCGATGCGCGTCAAGCTCGGAATCAAGGGCAAGAACGCCCTCCGCGTCACGGGCGGCCAGGCGACGTCCCCGGAATTCACGGTGACGGTGCGCTGACCGCCCCCGCGCGGTACGGCGGGGGCAGCCGGCCCGGTGTTCCCCCGGCCGCCCCTAGACCTCCGTCACCACCACGTCCAGTGACCACGTGCGGCCCGCGCGGGCCGGGGGTGTGGATTCCACCGCGTAGCCCAGGACCCGCAGCGCGTCCACCAGTTGCGGTACGTCCGGCGGGGTCGCGCCCGACGTCAGGAGATCGCGGACCATGCGGCCCTTCGTCGCCTTGTTGAAGTGGCTCACCACGGACCGCTTCTCGACCCCGTTCACGATCTTCGACTGGAGCACCCGCACGGTCGCGGTGCGGGCCGCGATGTCGCCCTTGGGCTTCCACGCCGTGGCGTAGGCCGCCGACCTCAGGTCGAGCACCGGCCCGTCCGCCGCCACCTCCGGCAGGTGGGTCTCCATCGCGCCGCGCCAGTACGCGCCGAGCGCGCCCAGCCCCGGCAGCCTCACACCCATCGAGCAGCGGTACGACGGGATCGGGTCGCCCACCCGCACCGCGCCCCACAGCCCGGAGAAGACCAGCAGGGAGCGCTCCGCCCGGCGGCGCGCCGCCGCGGGCAGGGTCGCGAGGCCCAGCGCGTCGTACAGCACACCGGTGTAGATCTCCCCGGCCGGGCGGGTGCCCGCCGTCCGCAGGCCCGCGTTCTTCGCGATCTCGCCCCGCAGGCCGGGCGAGAGCCCCAGCACCTCCGCGGCCTTGTCCTCATCGCCCGCGCACAGCTCCACCAGCTCCGTCAGCACGGCCTCGCGCGCCCCGGCGAGCCCTGGCAGCGACAGCGCCCCGACGTCCAGCGCGGCCCGGGCACCGCCCTCGACGGCCGCGGCCTTCCCCTCGGACGGCGGCAACAGCACGAGCACGTCGATCTCCTCCAGTGGTTCTGCTCCGGTAACGGCCCCGGGGCAGCCTAACGCCGTGCGCACCGCTCACCGTGCCCCGCGCCCGTACCCCGCCTAGGCTCGGTGTCATGCCCCGCCGGCCGATCCACGTGACCGACGCGGACGGCACGCCCTTGCGGGCCGCCCTGCGCGAGTTGCGCGCGCGGACGGGGACGCCCGAGGCCTTCCCGGCCGCTGTCCTCGCGGAGGCCGAGCAGGCGGCGGCGAGGCCCCAGCTCCCGGCGCACGACGCCACCGACCTGCCGCTCTTCACCATCGACCCGCCCGACTCGATGGACCTGGACCAGGCGATGTACCTCGCGCGCCGAGGGGCGGGCGGCTTCCGCGTCCACTACGCGATCGCCGACGTCGCCGCGTTCGTCCGCCCCGGGCAGGCCCTCGACGCCGAGGCGCACCGCCGGGTGACGACCCTCTACTACCCCGACCGGCACGTCCCCCTCCACCCGGACGTCCTCGGCGAGGGCGCCGCCAGCCTGCTGCCGGACCACACCCGGCCCGCCCTGCTCTGGCGGTTCGACCTGGACGCGGACGGCCAGGTCGAACGGACCGACGTGCGCCGCGCCCTCGTCCGCAGCCGGGCCAAGCTCGACTACGCGGGCGTGCAGCGCGCCATCGATTCCGGTACGGCCGAGGAGCCGCTGGTCCTGCTGCGGGAGATCGGCCTGCGGCGCGAGGAGCTGGAGCGCGCCCGCGGCGGGATCTCGCTCAACGTCCCCGAGCAGGAGATCGTCCGCCGCGGCAACCACTACGCGCTCGCGTACCGCGCGCCCCTGCCCGCCGAGGGCTGGAACGCCCAGATATCCCTGATGACCGGCATGGCCGCCGCCGAGCTGATGCTCCGCACGGGCACCGGTGTCCTGCGCACCCTCCCGCCCGCGCCCGAGCCCGCCGTCGACAGGCTGCGCCGGGTCGCCCGCGCCCTCGGCGTCAACTGGCCCGAGGACATGCCGTACGCCGTGGTCGTCCGCGCCCTCGACCCCGCCCACACCCAGCACGCCGCCTTCCTCCAGGAGTGCACCGCCCTCCTGCGCGGCGCCGGATACACGGTCTTCGACCGCGAGCGCCCCGCCGCCCACCCCTTGCCCGCCGACCCGGCCGCGCTCACGCACGCCGCGCTCGCCGCGCCGTACACCCACTGCACCGCCCCGCTGCGCCGCCTCGTCGACCGCTACACGGGCGAGCTGTGCCTGGCCGCGGCCGCGGGGACCGAGCCGCCGGAGTGGGTGCGGGTCGCGCTCGACGCCCTGCCCGGCGAGATGGAGACGGGCGCGCGGCGGGCCGCCCAGGTGGAGCGGGAGTGCGTGGACCTGGTCGAGGCGGCGCTGCTGCGCGACCGGATCGGCCAGGTCTTCGACGCGTACGTCGTGGACGTCCAGGAACAGCGCCCCACCGCGGGCACCGTCCACCTCTACGAGCCCGCGGTGGTCGGTCATGTCGAGGGCGACGGCGACGGTCCGCCGCTGCCGCTGGGGCACCGGATGCGGGTCCGGGTCATCGAGGCGGACCCGGGCCGGGACAAGGTGTGGTTCGCCCCGGCGTGACCGTGCGGGCCTCAGCCCGGCGCGGGCGCGGGGATCAGGGCGCGGATCGCGGCGACCGCGCCGTACGCGTCCTCCGCGTGGCAGCGCACCGTGCGGACCTCCTCGCTCCGCCCGAAGAGCCTGCTCACCACGACCGGCTCCGTCAGCTCGACGGTCAGGGACGTCTGGGAGGCGATCGGCAGGTCCAGGATGCCCTCGGGCGAGCCGTCCCCGCCGGGAAAGCGCAGCTCACGGCGGGCGGAGGCGATGAGGTGCGCGGGTATGCGCACATCCAGCAGCGCGCCGTGGCGGACGCGGAGGCCGTCGGGCCCGACGGTGTGCGGGCGGGCGACGCATCCGGCGTGCGCGCCGAGGACGAGCAGCACGGTGTAGATGTCGAGGGCCAGTACCACCTTGTGGAGGACGGGGTGGGCGGCGGTGAGGAAGGACATGCCCACGGTCTCGACCCCGCAGACGAAGAGCAGCGCGTACATCGTCGACGCCTGGGCGCGGGCGTAGTCGAAGACCTGGACGGACGCACCGCCGGTGCCGTCGCGGCGCCGGGCCGCCCACAGGGCGAGCCCCCTCCAGTTGCGCGCCTCGTACGTGCCCCAGTCCTTGAGCAGCCTCATCTCCCGGCGTCCTCTCCCAACAGGCCGATCGCGCGGCGCAGGGCCTCGGCCTGGGCGGGTGCGAAGTCGGCGAGGAAGACGGCGAGGAAGGGGTCGTCGCCCGGCGGCGCGGCGGCGCCGGGGAGCTCCGTTTCCAGCACACCGGGCGGGATGCAGGCGGCGACGGCCCGGGCCGCGGCGTCCACCCGGGGGTCGTCGGGCGCCGCGTCGGCGAGCGCGTCGAGCTGGGCGTACGCCTCGTACACGCGCGGCACGGCCCCCGGCGCGGCGGCCATCGAACGCACCACCGTGAGCAGGCGCTCGCGCTCCTCCGGCGGGGCGGTGGCCTCCAGCAGGGCCAGCAGCTCCCGCTCCTTGGCGGCCGGCGCGGGCTCGGGGCCGGGGCGGGCGTGCGCCGCCGCGCGGTGCATCTCACCGAACAGCGCGGCGAGCTCGTCCGACACGGGGCCCTCGGCGGGCAGTCCGCCCTCGTCGGCGCGGCGCAGCAGGGCGGCCAGCCGGGCACGGCGGGCGCGGATCGACTCCTCCTGTCGGGCCAGGTCGGCGTCCAGCTCGGCCAGCACCTCGCGGAGCTCGCGCCCGGCGTCGTCGGCGAGGACGTCGCGCACCTCGTCGAGCCCGAGCCCCAGCCCGGTCAGCCGCCGGACGCGGGCCAGGGCGACGGCGTCCCGGAGGCCGTAGTGGCGATAGCCGTTGGCGCGCCGCGGGGGCTCGGGCAGCAGCCCCAGGTGGTGGTAGTGGCGCACGGTCCGCGTGCTGACGCCGGCCAGCGCCGCGAGCTCCCCGATCCTCATGCGATCACCATGGGACCAGTAGAAACGTTGACGCCGCGACAAGGTCAAGGGGGCTGCGTCACGACGGGTAACATGGTCGGCACGGCGGACGAGCCGGCCGGGCGGCCGCGTGGGATCTTCGGATCCCCCGAGGAACGTCCGGGCTCCACACGGCAGGGTGGTGGGTAACGCCCACCCGGGGTGACCCGCGGGACAGTGCCACAGAAAACAGACCGCCGGGGGCCGCGAGGCTTCCGGTAAGGGTGAAACGGTGGTGTAAGAGACCACCAGCGTCCGAGGTGACTCGGACGGCTAGGTAAACCCCACCCGGAGCAAGGTCAAGAGGGGCCGCTTCACGGCGGCCCTGCGCGGACGACCGAGGGCTGCCAGCCCGAGTCCGCGGGTAGACCGCACGAGCCTGTCGGCAACGGCAGGCCTAGATGGATGGCCGCCTCCCCGGCCGCCGCGAGGCGACCGGGAGACAGAACCCGGCGTACAGGCCGGTCTCGTCCGTCGGCCGACTGACGCGAGGCCCTCCGATCTGCGAAGCAGCAGGTCGGAGGGTTTTTGCCGTCCTGTATCGGCGACGGCTGAACGGTTCGCGTCGACAGCCTCTTGGTGCTGATTACCGCCATCTCTGCGTGAGCGAGCTGTTGCACTCCCACTGATTGGCGGTCGCACCGTTCCCAGTGGCGTCTCCGCGGATCTCAAGACACTTGCCCGAGTTGAGGTTCCGGAACTGCCACCATCCGTCTCCCGGCTGCGTGAGCTCCCACAGCTGTGTGGATGAACCGTTGCACTCCCACTGGTTGGCGGTCGCGCCGTTCTCGGTGGCGTCTCCGCGGATCTCAAGGCACTTGCCCGAGTTGGCGTTGACCAATGTCGTTGGCCCGTAGATGAAGCCGTACCACTTCTGCGTGGACGAGTCGTTGCACTCCCACTGGTTCGCGAGTGCGCCGTTTTCCCTGGAGTCTCCACGTATTTCCAGGCACTTGCCTGAATTGACGTTGCGCCAGGCGAGGGGGACGTCCAGCACCTGGGCGCTCTGCGCTGCGGCGGCCGGCACCGCGGATGCCGCAATCAGGAAGGCAGCGGCGGCCATTACCTTGATCCGTCTTGCTGTGGGAAGTTCCATGTTCCCTCCTGGGACTCTTCAGGGGAACGCATCCTCCCCACCCGTCGGACAGACCACTCGACCGGCAGGTGAACTGTCCGAAACCGTCGGCCCCTCGGGCCGCATTGCGGCTCTTGACGGATGGCTCTGCCGCTTTCGTCTCACAGCGCACGGTGGGTTCAGCAAGTCGAAAAGTCGAACGTGACGTCACGGACGACCGCGCCGCGGAAAGCGCCCCCGTGCGCGTGGCAGGGGGCGCGCTGTTGTTCTGGGCTAGTTCTCCGGGTCCCGCCACTTCGCGATCGCCAGAGCAATTGCCGCCACAACGATTCCGATGGCGAGCGCTATCCCACCCGACGCGAATCCGACGGAGGTCACCACGGATGCCGCGGACGCAATGCCCGCAACTCCTGTGGCAACAGCCACAAAGACGCTTTTCGCGCTCCCGCGCTCACCTACCAAGGCCCCTCCTGTTTCTTCACTCCAGACCTCGTCATCCATGAATCTTCACCCCCGCAGATGCGGCTGCAATCAGAGGAAGGACGCCGAGCGCGTCCGCTGCGATGATGTGCCTCCAGCCTCTCTTCTTCCCGTCTCTGGGGGTGCAGAAATACTTCACGAAGTGCGGCAGGATGAGGCAGACGAAGGTGACCGACGCAATTACCAGCACCACTTGCGTGGTCGCCAGAACCTTATGGGCCTTGCTGCTCGTGACCAGCAGGGCGACCAGCCCGGCCAGGGCGGTCGCAGCCCACTCGGACCACCAGAGCGCGTCTTCCTTCTCCCCCGCCCACTTCCCGTCCGGCGTTACGCGCGAGGTGATCTCAAGAGCGCTGTGCACCACCGCCACGACCAAAGCAACGCCGAAAGCGTAGATGCTCGGCATGAACAGCTCAGACAATCGAGCCTCCCCCGAATAGTTGTTGCGCTCGCCCGCCAGGGCATCGCCAGGCCCCGCCAAGGCATCGCCAGAGTAGCGAAACCAGCCACCGTCAGTAAGCTTCTCGGCCAAGGTAAACGTTTATTCAGCGTCGGCTGGTGCTGCTGTTTCCGAATGCTGTGCGAGAGGCCGGCGCAAAGGCCCGTATGGTGCCGAGAAAGTCCGCTTCAGTCATGGTCGGGCACTTTGGCCCCGCGTCTCCGCCGAGATCCACGCCAGATAGTCCGCGCTCCCGCCGAGCAGGGGGACGGCGATGATCTCGGGCGTCTCGTAGTCGTGGAGTTCGCCGAGGCGCGCGGCCAGTTCGTCCACCAGGTCGCCGCGCGTCTTGAAGTCGACGCGCCACTCCTGGGCGTGCTCGACCCTGCCCTCCCAGCGGTAGACGGAGGAGACGGGGTGGATCTGGGCGCAGGCGGCCAGCCGGGAGCCGATGACGTCGGCGGCCAGGGTCCGGGCCTTGACCTCGGCGTCGGTGGTGGTGGTCACCAGGGCGTACGGAGGGGTCGTCATGACGCCGAGCGTAGACGCCGACCGGGTACGGTCCGACGTGCGTTGCACCCTGCGCAACCTCCATTGCGCACCCCACTCCCCCACGGCAGGATGCCCACCGTGACCCCACCCCGCGACGTGCTCAGCCTCGCCCCCGTGCTTCCGGTGGTCGTCCTCGACGACGCCTCCGACGCCGTGCCGCTCGCGCGGGCCCTGGTCGCGGGCGGGCTGCGGGCGATCGAGGTCACGTTGCGCACGGGCGGCGCGCTGGACGCGATACGGGCGGTGGCGGCCGAGGTGCCGGAGGCGGTCGTGGGCGCGGGCACCGTGCTGACGCCCGGTCAGGCGGAGGCGGCGACGGCGGCCGGGGCCCGGTTCCTGGTGAGCCCGGGGTGGACGGAGCGGCTGCTTCGGGCGGCGCGCGGGGCCGGGGTGCCGTTCCTGCCGGGGGTGTCGACCGCGTCGGAGGTGATGGCGCTGCTGGAGCGGGGGGTGCGCGAGATGAAGTTCTTCCCCGCCGAGGCCGCGGGCGGGACGGCGTTCCTGAAGTCCCTCGCCGGGCCGCTGCCGGCGGCCCGCTTCTGCCCGACGGGCGGCATCGGCCCGGACACCGCGCGCGACTACCTCGCCCTGCCCAACGTGGGCTGCGTGGGCGGTACGTGGATGCTGCCCGCCGACGCGCTCGCGGACCGGGACTGGGCGCGGGTGACCGAACTCGCCCGCGGGGCGGCCTCCTTGGGCGGCTGAACCCGGCGCCGCGCGCCCGGCGGTCACGCAGTGGTCATCTCACCCCACCGATGCGGTGTCGTCCGAAAGGGTCAATCTTCAGAACGCGCCATGGAACGCCATCGAACGCCATGGCCCCGCCGTACCTGCGCCGGTGCCCGGCCGCGGCCCCGTACCCGACGCACCGCGCGCGGATTTCCGGCTCCTGACCCGCGCTCCTTCCGCGTAGCCTGCTGATCGCCATGAACGATTTCGTTGACGAGGCCCGCTCGCGAGTCGCACACCTGCTCAGGATGGCCAACACCACGGACGCCCGGATCAGGGCGCGGATCATCGAGTACGCGGACAACACCCCGGAGCCGCCCGTCATGAGCCGCGCCGGGATCGTCACCACCGGCTGCCCGCGGTGTCTGCGGACAGCGTGGCGGCAGCACGACGCGGAGGGGCCCGTGTGGGTCTGCGCGTCGTGCGGCCATGTGGAAGGAGTGATCGTGAAGTGCCCCCACTGCGCTGTCGCCATGACACCGCCGCCCATGGGTGCCCCGGACCGCTGGCAGTGCCCGACGTGCCCGCGCGTCGCGGCGACGGGCGAGAGCGCCCAGGACATCGAGGAGCGTGAGCGGCAGCGCCTCGCGGCGCTCGCGGCCCTGAACGAGGCGATAGCACTGCGCGCCGCCGAGTAGCGCCGGTGGGCCCCCGTCGCGGCGGGGGCCCGACGCGGCCGCTATCGCAGGTGCGACGTGTCGTTCAGCAGCCGTACGGACGCGTTGCCGTCGGCGTAGTAGGCCACCGCCGAGAGGGAGGCCGCGGACAGCTCCATCCGGAACAGCGACTCCGGCGGGGCGCCCAGCGCGAGGCGGACGAGGGTCTTGACCGGGGTCACGTGCGTGACCAGCAGGACCGTCCGGCCCGCGTACCGCGCGAGGAGCTTGTCGCGGGTGAGCGCGACCCGGCGGGAGACCGTGGCGAAGCTCTCGCCGCCACCGGTCGGCGCGGCCTTGGAGGAGCCGAGCCAGGCGTCGAGGTCGTCGGGCCAGCGCTCCTTGACCTCGGCGAAGGTCAGGCCCTCCCAGGCGCCGAAGGACGTCTCGCGCAGGCCCTCCTCGACCCGCACCTCCAGGCCGAGGCGCGCGGCCACGGCGGCGGCCGTCTCGCGGCAGCGCCGCAGCGGCGAGGACACGACGGCCTGGACGGTGCCGCGCGCGGCGAGGGCGGCCGCGGCCGCCTCGGCCTGGCGGCGCCCGGCGGGCGACAGTTCGGGGTCGGTGCCGCCGCTCCCGGAGAACCGCTTCTGCGGCGTCAGGGCCGTCTCGCCGTGCCGCAGCAGGACGAAGGTGGTGGGCGTACCGAGGTCGGCCGGTGCCGCCCAGCCGACGGGCGCGGCCTTGGGCTCGGCGAGCGGGGACTCGGGCGCGCGTGCCAGTATGGCTGTTTCCGGTGCCGGCCGCTCACGGCCGGACCCGGTGGAGCGGACGGCCGCGGTGGACGCGCCGGGCTCCCACTGCCTGCCGTCCCGCCCGGCGTCCATGGCCTCGTTGGCGAGCCGGTCCGCGTGCTTGTTCTGCTCGCGCGGGATCCACTGGTAGGAGACCTGGCCGGCCGGGAGGACCGTACGGGCCTCGGCGGCCAGCGGCTTCATGTCCGGGTGCTTGATCTTCCAGCGGCCGGACATCTGCTCCACGACGAGCTTGGAGTCCATCCGGACCAGGACGGTGGCCTCCGGGTCGAGGGCCTTCGCCGCCCGGAGGCCCGCGATGAGGCCCTTGTACTCGGCGACGTTGTTGGTGGCCGTGCCGATGTACTCGGCGGCCTCGGCGAGGGCCTCGCCCGTCGCCGGGTCCAGGACGACCGCGCCGTAGCCGGCGGGCCCCGGGTTGCCCCGGGAGCCGCCGTCCGCCTCGACGACGAAGCGATTCGCCATGGGACTTACAGGCCCGACTCGGACGTCCGGACCAGGATGCGGGTGCAGTTCTCGCAGCGGACGACCGTGTCCGGGGCGGCGGTCCGGACCTCGTTGAACGCGGTGATGTCGAGCTCCACGCGGCAGCCCTCGCAGCGGCGCTGGTAGAGGCGGGCCGCGCCGACGCCGCCCTCCTTGACGCGGAGCTTGTCGTAGAGCTTGAGCAGGTCCGCCGGGACGGAACCGGCGACGATCTCGCGCTGCTTGGTGACCGAGGCGGCCTCGGTGTCGATCTCCGCGAAGGCGGCGTCGCGGCGCGCGACGGCGTCGGCGACCTTGGCCTGGACGGACTCCACGCGGCCGGTCAGCTCGGTGACCCGCTCCTGCGCGGACTCCCGGCGCTCCATGACCTCGAGGACGACGTCCTCCAGGTCGCCCTGGCGCTTGGCGAGCGAGACGATCTCGCGCTGGAGGTTCTCCAGGTCCTTGGCGGACATGCCGACGCCGGTGTCCAGGCGCTGCTGGTCACGGGCGGCGCGCTGGCGCACCTGGTCGACGTCCGACTCGGCCTTGGTCTGCTCGCGGGCGGTGTCGCTCTCCTCGGTCTGCGCGGCGACGAGGAGGTCGCGGTGCTGGGTGAGGTCGGCCTCCAGGGAGGCGATCTCGGCGTGCTCGGGCAGGCTCTTGCGCTTGTGGGCGAGCTGTCCGAGGCGGGTGTCCAGGGCCTGGAGGTCGAGGAGGCGGATCTGGTCGGCGGGCGCGGCGTTCAGTTGGGGGCTCCTGTGGTTATTTGTGCGGGAAGGTGGACGCCGCGTGGGCGGTCCAGGGGTCGGTGACCGTACGGGAGATATGGGTGCGCAGGCCCCACCCGTGGCGGTCGGAGATCTCGTCGAGCTGGGCGGCCGCCTGCTCGATCCAGGGCCACTCGGTGGCCCAGTGCGCGGCGTCGACCAGGGCGAGCGGGCTGTGCTGCTGGGCCTCGGACGCGGGGTGGTGACGCAGGTCGGCGGTGACATAGGCGTCCACGCCGGCGGCGCGCACCTCGTCGAAGAGCGAGTCGCCGGAGCCGCCGCAGACCGCGACCGTGCGGATCGTGCGGTCCGGGTCGCCCGCGACGCGGATGCCCTGCGCGGTGGAGGGCAGCCGCCGGGCGGCGCGCTCGGCGAACTCGGAGAGCTTCATCGGCGGGTCGACCGCGCAGATCCGGCCGAGGCCGCGGCGGCCCGCGGGGTCGGTCGGGTCGGGCACCAGCGGCCCGGTGACGCGCAGGTCGAGCGCGCCGGCGAGGGCGTCGGAGACGCCCGGGTCGGCGCGGTCGGCGTTGGTGTGCGCGACGTGCAGGGCGATGTCGTGCTTGATGAGGGTGTGCACGACCCGGCCCTTGAAGGTGGAGGCCGCGACCGTGGTCGTCCCCCGCAGATAGAGCGGGTGGTGGGTGACCAGCAGGTCGGCGCCGAGCTTCACGGCCTCGTCGACGACCTCCTGCACGGGGTCGACGGCGAAGAGGACCCGGCCGACGGCGGCCTCGGGGTCGCCGCAGACCGTGCCGACGGCGTCCCACTGCTCGGCCCGCTCCGGGGGCCAGAGAGCGTCGAGGGCGGCGATGACTTCAGACAGTGCGGGCACGGGGGAAAGGCTACCTGTCCGGCGTGCCCGCACGGCCATCGCGCGGGCAGGGGTCTACTGCGCGGTCTACTTCACGAGGAAGCCGCGGAGATCGTCCAGGACGCTGTTCGCCGCGGTGACGCCCAGGCCCAGATACCAGGTCTCGTCCTTGACGTCCTTGGCGTGGCCGTCGCGGACCGCCTTCAGGTCCTTCCACAGCGGGTTGTCCTGGGCACTGTCGCGCTTGGTCTTGTCCGGGTCGCCGTAGACGCCGGTGAAGATCCAGTCGGCGTCGGCCTGGTCGATGTTCTCCGGGCTGATCTGCTTGGCGAGCTCGTCGCCCTGCTGGTTCTTCGGGCGCGGCAGGCCGGCGTCCTTGAGGATGGTGCCGATGAAGGACTGCCCGGCGTAGAGGCGGGTGAACTGCGGCATGTAGCGGAGCATGGTGACCGTCGGCTTCTTCGCGCCGACGTCCTCGCCGAGCTTCTTCGCCTTGGCCTCGTAGGCGTCGAGGTTCTTCTTCGCCTCGGCGGTCCGGTCCAGGGCGGCGGCGTTGAGGAGGTAGTTCTCCTTCCAGGTGAAGCCCGGGCGGACGGAGAACACGGTCGGCGCGATCTTCGACAGGTCCTTGTAGCTCTTCTCCGCGCGCAGCTTGCTGCCGAGGATCAGATCGGGGTGGAGGTCGTTGATCGCCTCCATGTTCAGGTTGTTGATGGTGCCGACACTCTTGGGCTCGCCCGCGTCCTTCTTCAGGTAGTCGGGGATGCCCTGGCTGCCCTCGGTGGGCGCCCAGCCGACCGGCTTCAGGCCGAGCGAGACGACGTTGTCGAGCTCGCCGACATCGAGGACGACGACGCGCTTGGGCCGCTCCTTGATCTCCGTGGTGCCGAGCGCGTGGGTGACGGTGCGCGGGAACTGTCCGGGGGCCGCGTCCGTGCCCATCTTCTTCGTCTGCTCGCCCGCCTTGCCGAAGTCCTTGCCGCCCTCGGCCACGGCCTTGGAGCCGTTGCCGCCGTCCTTGCCCGCCGTGTCCTTGCCGCCGTCGGAGGAGCCGCAGGCCGCGAGCGTGAGCGCGGCGGCTGTGGAGAGGACGACGGCGGCGGTGCCGCGGCGGCGAAGGGACATCACGAGCTCCAGGGGTGAGAGGACGAACGGGTCCGGCGGGCATGTCGTCGAGCGGCCGTCAAGAGAGCCTGCCCAGCCACTTAGGTTCGCCTTACCTTAAGCGGACGGGACCGCACGAAGCACACCCACCCCCCATCGCTCAGGCGAATCGGACATCGGCCACCCTTACGCGTGAAGCGGACCCGCTCTCATTGTTCGGCTGGTAGTGCGATAACTACGTTCAGTGCCGGAGGTGACGTTTCTCATGACGGTCTGTGCCCCCCAGAGCACTCCACAGAGCACCCGGAGTGCGTCGATGGACATGAGACGCGCGGCATTCACGGTCACGGCGGACGGTTCGTACGCCGCGCGGCTGGCCCTCGACGGCGGGACCGGTGGCTGGTTTCCGGAGCGCTGGACGCTCGACGGCCCCGAACCGTACGCCGTGCCGCTGCCCGGCACCCAGCCCGAGGAGCCCGACAGCGACGTGCTGCCGCTCTCCGACGGCCGGGTCCTGATCCGGCGCAAGGTGGCCGAGCGGCACACGCTCTCGCTGCTCTACCCCACCGGCCCCGGCACCGGCGAGCTCCAGGTCGGCGCGGTCGAGTGCGCCCGGCTGTCCCTGCTGCCCCCGGCGCCGGGCGGCACCGCGGCGTACGGACTGGTGCACCGCGAGCGCTCCACCGCGCTGTGGCTGCTGCACGGCGGCGCGTTCGGGCCGGAGCAGATCGCGGAGGTGGGGGGCCGCTGCACCGGCGGCGCCTGGCTGGACCGCACGGGCCGGCTGCTGGCCCTCGACCGCGAGCTGGACGGCCGGACGAAGACGGTGATCGTCGACCTGGGGCGCGGTGGCGAGATCAGCCCCCTGCTCCAGATCACCGAGGAGAGCGACGACCGGCTGCTGCTCGCCGACCCGTACAGCGGTCTGCTGCTCGTGCGGTCGGACGCGCCCGGCCATGAACGGCTGGGCTGGGGGGTGCTGGGCTCGGCGCGGCCGGTGCGCTTCCCCGAGTGCCTGCGGCTGCCCAACGCCGTGCTGACCCCCTTCGCCGCGCAGCCCGGCCAGGAGCTGGCCCCCGAGGGGTGCGCGGTGGCGTTCCGCATCGAGGGCCCGACCGGCAGCTGGGTGGGGGTGTGGCGCCCGGCGGCACGCCGCCTCCAGCAGTTCCCCGCCCCGGCGGGCTGGCTGGTGGGCACGGGCCTGTGGACGGCCGGCGGCGAACTCCGCCTGCCGTACGTGACCCCCTACGTGCGCTGCGGCCTGGCCCGGCTGCGCCTGCCGGACGCGGACCGCGACCGGGCGCGCGGCGAGGACCGGGATACGAGCCGCACCCCCGCCCCGACACCCCCGCCCGCCGGCCCGGCCCCCGCCCGGGTTCCGCCTCCCGACCCGACGGCCCCCTCCGGCTCCGCACCGCTCCGCCACCTGCCACCGGACCCCGACCCGGCGGGCCCGTCGCCCACGCCGCCCCCGACCCGCCATCTGCCCCCGGACCCGGCCTCCGTCCGGACCCGGCTGCCGGGCCCCGCCCCGGCGAGCCCCTCCGGCTCCGCGCCACCCCGGCACCTGCCACCGGACCCGCTCCGGCCCCCGGCCACCGCCCCGCCGACGGAACCGGCTCCCGCACCGACCCGGGGCATGCCCCCCGACCCCGCCGCCCCTGCCCGGGCCGGGGTGCTGAACGCCGAACCGGCGGGCCCCTCGACCACGGTCCCGCCCCGGCACCTGCCCCCGGACCCCGCCCCGGCCCGGGTCCCGGACCCCGATCCGGCGGGTCCCCCGCGCTCGCCCCTGCCCCGGCGGCAGCCTCCCGATCCGGCCGGGCCTCCGGCTCCCGCCCCGGCCGGGGGCGCGATCCCTGCCCCGGCCCGGGCGTTCCACCCCGACCCCGCCGGACCGTCGGCCGCCTCCACCCCGCCCCGGCCCCCCGGCCCAGCAGGCCCACCGGCTCGGGGCGGGATGCGCGACCTGGCCGAGCCCCCGGCCTCCGCCCCGAAACCGGGCCTCGACCTGCTGGAGCCGCCCCTGCGGCCGGCGGAGCCGCGACCGGCCGCGACCGTCACGATGACGGACCCTCAGCAGCCGGACACCACCGTGACGCGACCGGCCGCCTCGGGCCCGGCGCGGCCCGTGGCGCCGGTGTACGACCCGGCGCGGTTCTCGCAAGCGGCCGCCTCCACGCCCGCGCGAAACGGTTCTCCGGCACCGGCGCAGCCGTCGGCCGATCACCCGTCATGGCCGGCCGCCTCCGACCTGGCACGAGGCGGCTTCGCCGTCCCGGCGCCCGCGCGGAGGCCGCTCGCCGAGCCGGATCCCGTACGGGCGGCCGCGTTCGACTCGGCGGCGCAGGCCCGTACCGCCGCACCGGCCGCGCCCCCGGGGCGCGTTCCGGAGCAGGAGCGGTCCCACTCCCCCGCGCTGACCCCCGTGCCCCCGCAGGCCCTGGCGCCCGTCCCCGCGCAGGCGCCTCCCGTGCAGGGGCCCGTGCTCGGGCCGCCGGCACAGCGGGTGGAACCCGAGGTGTGGACCGCGGTGCCGCCGTCCGCGTATCCCGGGCGCCCGGCGGCGATGCCGGACGCGTGGTCGGCGGCCGCCCGTCCCGCCCCGCCCGTGCGGGCAGTGCAGGGGTACGAGTCCGTACGCGCCACCACCGGCCCGTCCCGGCCCGTGCCCCTGCAACAGGCACCGCTCGGGCGCAATCCCCATCCCTGAGAGGGGCGACTCGCCGATGGACCGGGTAGCTAGGCGATCAAGGTCCCGTTAGTATCGGGCGGGGGCTGCGCAGCTGTACCGAACGGACACCGGAGTGAACCGGACGGTCGTGCGCGGAAAGCGTGTTGACTTCCGTCGACGCCGTGCGCCACTGCCATGGCCCCCGAGCGCAGAGCACGCAGATCCCATCCGACGGAGTGACTTTCCCCATGCCCGACGTCCGAACCGACACGACCGAGGCGCGCCCCCTTGAGGCGTCCGCCCAGGCCGCAGCCGCCGGCTCCGGCAGGCACCGCGGCCCGGCCTCACCGCAAGACGCCAGCGCTCCCGCGCACGGCAAGCACCGCCGAACCGACAGGCCGTAGCCTGGCCTGTTCTTGTCCGCTCTGTGGGCAAGTTCCGGTCACGGCAAGCGCCTGACGGCGCTGTCCTCAATCGCCGGACGGGCTTGGTTTTCGCCCCGTCCGGCGAGCACGTTTCCCTCAGGGCAGAGCGCCTGACGGCGCGTCCTCAAACGCCGGACGGGCTGGAGTCTCCCCCGTCCGGCGTTCGGCGTCTCAAACCCAGAAGCTCCCTCGCCGCGAACGTCTCGCCCAGTGGGCGCGTCGCGAAGTACGGGGTGAGGGCGCCCTCCAGTTCCTCCACCCCGAACGTTCCCTCGGCCGCGTCGAACTTCGCCGCGACGCGGGGGCGCTCGACCACCGCGACCATCCCGCCGTGCACCACGAAGACCTGCCCGTTCACCCCGGCGGCCGCGGGGGACGCGAGGTAGGCGACAAGTGGTGACACATGGCCCGGAGCGAGCGCGTCCGGCTCGCCCTCCGGCGTGCCGACGCCCGCGAAGACGTCCTCCGTCATCCGGGTCCGCGCCCGGGGGCAGATCGCGTTGACCGTCACCCCGTACTTGCGGAGGGCCTCCGCCGTCGACGTGGTGAGGCCGAGGATCCCGCCCTTCGCGGCCGCGTAGTTCGGCTGGCCCGCCGATCCGACGAGAAACGCCTCCGAGATGGTGTTGACGATCCGCCCGTAGACCGCGCGGCCGGTCGCCTTCGACCGTTCCCGCCAGTACGCGGCGGCGAAGCGCGTGGTGTTGAAGTGCCCCTTGAGATGCACGCGGATCACCGAGTCCCACTCGTCCTCGGTCATCGAGAAGACCATCCGGTCCCGGAGGATGCCCGCGTTGTTGACGAGGATGTCGAGCGATCCCCCGGTGCCGACGGCCAGTTCCACCAGTTCCCGGGCCTGCGCGAAGTCCGCCACATCACCGGTGTGGGCGGTGGCGAGGCCGCCGGCCGCCCTGATCTCGGCGACGACCTCCTGCGCGGGCCCGGCGGACGCCTCGCCGGAGCCGTCGCGGCCCGGGCGCCCGAGGTCGTTGACGATGACGTGCGCGCCGAGCCGGGCCAGTTCGAGTGCCTCGGCCCGGCCGAGGCCGCGCCCCGCACCGGTGACGATCGCGGTGCGGCCCGCCAGGGATGTCGGCACGGTTGCCCTCCTTCAGATCTCGACGCAGGTGCGCAGCGCCTCACCGCTGCGCATCTGGTCGAGGGCGTCGTTGATCCCGGCGAGCGGGACCCGGTGGGTGATGAGCCCGGCGAGGTCGATCCGCCCGGCCCGCCACAGGGCGATGGCCCGTTCGTAGGAGCGCATGATGTCGCCGCCGCCGTAGAGGGACGGCAGGATCCGCTTCTCGTCGAAGAACAGCTCGAACATGTTGAGCCGGAAGTGGTCGTCCATCGCGCCCGCGCCGACGACGCAGAGCGTGCCGCCGCGCCGTGTCGCCCCGTACGCGGCACGGGCGGTGGCGGACTTGCCGACGACCTCGAAGACGTAGTCGAAGCCCTCGCCGCCGGTGATCCGGGCGACGGCGTCGCCGAGGTCGTCGGGCGCGACCGCCTCGGTGGCGCCGAAGCGCAGGGCCGCCTCGCGCCGGGACGCAACGGGGTCGACGGCGACGATCTGCGCGGCCCCGGAGACCCGTGCGCCCTGCACGGCGCAGATCCCGACGCCGCCGCAGCCGATGACGGCGACCGATGAACCGGCGGCCACGTCGGCGGTGTTGAGGGCCGCGCCGAGGCCGGTGGTGACGCCGCAGCCGATGAGGGCGGCGATGTCGTAGGGCAGGTCGTCGGGGATGGGTACGGCACAGCCCGCGCCCGCCACGACCTCCTCGGCGAAGGTGCCGGTGCCCGCGAACCCGAAGACGTCGGTGCCCTCGTGGCGGAAGTTGGGGGTGCCGGAGTTCATGAAGCCGGCCAGGCACAGCTGGGCCTGGCCGCGCCGGCAGGCGGGGCAGCTGCCGCACGGGGGCAGCCAGCAGACGAGTACGCGGTCGCCGGGCCGGAGGCCGGTGACCCCGTCCCCGACCTCGACGACGTCCCCCGCGCCCTCGTGGCCTGGGACGAAGGGGGCGGGCTGCGGCAGGACGCCGGACATGGCGGAGAGGTCGGAGTGGCAGAGCCCGGTGGCCCGCATCCGGATCCTCACTTTGCCGGGGCCGAATCCGGCGGTCTCGACGGAGTCGAGGACGTCGAGCTTGTCCTGGCCCGTCCGGTGCAGTACGGCTGCGCGCATGTGGGGCTCCTTCACTGGCTTTCGCACCCGGAACCCGGGCGCTGCTAGTCGTGGGCGACCACCGTGTCGGTCAGCACGGGCGCGTCCTCGCGCTCCACCACCGTCACCAGGACCTGCACCCGCCCGGGCGGCAGGCTCCACGCCCGGATGCGCAGCGTCTCGCCAGGGAAGACGACGCCGGCGAAGCGCGTCGCGTAGGAGCGGACGCGG
Organism: Streptoverticillium olivoreticuli subsp. olivoreticuli; assembly: GCF_003391135.1. GTDB lineage: Bacteria > Actinomycetota > Actinomycetes > Streptomycetales > Streptomycetaceae > Streptomyces > Streptomyces blastmyceticus. The sequence goes on from NZ_CP031455.1 coordinate 3,423,603, forward strand.
GTGACGTCGCCCCCGAGGACCGTGTCCACGACCGTCTTGAGGGCGATGCCGTACGAGCACAGGCCGTGCAGGATGGGCCGGTCGAAGCCCGCGACGGCGGCGAATTCGGGGTCGGCGTGCAGGGGGTTCCAGTCGCCGGAGAGGCGGTAGAGGAGGGCCTGGTCCTCGCGGACGGGGCGCAGGGCGGTGACGGACGGCTCCGTCGCCGGGACGTCGAGCCGGGTGGTCGTGCCGCGCTCGCCGCCGAAGCCACCCTCGCCCCTGACGAAGATCTCGCTCTCGCTGGTCCACAACGGCCCGTCCGCGTCGGCGACATCGCAGCGCAGGACGATGACGGCGGCCTTGCCCTTGTCGTGGACGGCGGTGACGCGCGAGGTGTGGGTGGCCGAGCCGCGGACGGGGATGGGCCGGTGCAGTTCGACGCGCTGTCCGCCGTGCAGCACTCCGGCCAGGTCGATGTCGATGCCGGGCGCGGAGAGGCCGCCGGCCAGGGCCATGCCGCCGCCCGCGACGGTCGCGAAGCTGGGCAGGACGTGGAGCCGGCTCTCCAGGGTGTAGCGGAGTTCGGCGGGGTCGGTCGCCGGGGTGCCCGCCCCGATGCCCAGGTGGTAGAGCTGGATGTCCTTGTGGTCCCAGGAGAGTTCGGTGGAGCGGGGCTCGGCGGCGACCGCCTGCGCTGCGTCGATGGGCATCGGGGCAGGGCTCCTTCACGGCGATTTCACGGCAACGTAGAACACGTTCCAGTCGACCCGTAGGCACCCATGTATAGCCGAACGCCGTGGGGGTGGGAAGGCCGCCGACCGGACGGCCGAGGCGGCGCCGGAGCCCTGGGACAAATGTCACGGGTCACCGCACACACTTGCATCTGCCCAGGTCACCGGGGTGTTCCTTAAGGTCGGAGGCATGAAGCACAGCGCCGACTCGATGAAGCGGCACAAGCCGCCGAGGAAATTCGCCTTCCTGCCGTGGCTCTTCATGCTCACCGGGGACGTCCAGGGGCTGTTCACCGGGAAGGTGCCGCTGCCGTGGCTGGGCGGGGCCGGCGTGCTGGCCTTCGCCGTGCTGTACGGCGCGACGGTCTTCGCCGGTCTCGACGAGCGGCGCCGCCACACCCGTACGCCGCACGTGCTGCTCTCCGGGCTCGCGGCCGTGACCTACGCGCTGACCATCGGCTACGGCGGCGACTGGCTGCTGTGCTTCCCGCTGCTGTCGCTGACCAGCGGGATCGTGCTCAGGGAACGCGACGGCAACGGGCGCCGGCTGGGGCTCGTCGTCCTCACCCTCTCCGGCTCGGCCGGGCTGATCGGCAGCTTCCGCGGCGGCCCCTCGGAATCGCTGACCATCGGTTACGGCACCATGCTCTCCGGCCTCGTCACGGCCGCGATCCTCACCCTCTTCGAGACCGTCGCCCAACTGCGCGCCACCCGCGAGGAGCTGGCCCGCAGCGCGGTCGAGCAGGAGCGGCAGCGCTTCTCGCGCGACCTGCACGACCTGCTCGGCCACACCATGTCCGTGATCGTGGTCAAGGCGGAGGCCGTACGCCGGCTCGCGCCCCGCGACCTGGACGCGGCGCTCGGCCAGGCCGCCGACATCGAGGCCGTCGGGCGGCAGGCGCTCACCGAGATCCGCGAGGCCGTCACGGGCTATCGCGAGGGCAGCCTCACCACCGAACTCGACGGCGCCCGCTCCCTCCTCGAAGCCTCCGGCATAGAGGCGGAGATCCGCCAGTCCGGCCCCCCGCTGCCGCCGCAGTCCGCGGCGCTGCTCGGCTGGGTGGTGCGCGAGGGCGTCACCAATGTCGTACGGCACAGCGGTGCCGAGCGCTGCACGGTCGAGGTGCGCGGCGAGACCGACCAAGTGCACCTGGAGATCACGGACAACGGGCGCGGCGTAGGCTCGGCCCCACCCACGACGAAGGGTGGCACCGGGGGCACGGGGCTGAAGGGACTGACCGAGCGGCTGGCCGCCGCGGGCGGGTCCCTGACGTCCGGGCCGGACGGGCGCCGGGGCTTCCGGCTCGTCGCGGAACTGCCGGTGGATTCGGAGTTCGAGGAGGACCGCAAGCGATGATCAAGGTGTTGCTCGCCGAGGACCAGGGCATGATGCGGGGCGCGCTCGCGCTGCTGCTCGGACTGGAGGAGGACATCGAGATCGTCGCCCAGGTCGGCAACGGCGACGAGATCCTGCCCAAGGCGCTCGAGACGCGGCCCGACATCGCGCTCCTCGACATCGAACTCCCGGGCCGCAGCGGCCTGGACGCCGCCGCGGACCTGCGGTCGGGGCTGCCGGAGTGCCGGGTGCTGATACTCACGACGTTCGGCAGGCCCGGCTATCTGCGCCGGGCGATGGAGGCCGGGGCCTGCGGCTTCCTGGTGAAGGACGGCCCGGTGGAGGACCTCGCCGCGGCGATCCGCCGGGTGCTCGCGGGCGAGCGCGTCATCGACCCGGGCCTGGCCGCGGCCGCGCTCGGCGCGGGCCCGAACCCGCTGACGCAGCGCGAACGCGACGTGCTGGCGGCGGCGGTGGACGGGGCGACGGTGGCGGACATCGCGGCGAAGGTGCACTTGTCGCCCGCGACGGTGCGGAACTATCTGTCGGCGGCGATCGGGAAAACGTCCACCCGGAACCGGATGGAAGCGGTGCGCGCGGCGCGCCAGAACGGCTGGCTGTAGCTCCGCTGCCGCCTGCGGCGGGCTTTGTTCCCCACCCCGCCCCTTCCCGCAGCGTCTGATGCTCGGCTCCGCCGAGGCCGGGGCTCCGCCCCGGACCCGTGACCGGGTGCGGCCCGGCGGGCGTTGTTCCCCAGCCCCGCCCCTTCCCGAAACCGGGGAGACCCCGGACCCCCTGAAGCGGCTGCGCCGCTTGTCCTCAAACGCCGGACGGGCTGAATTCGCTGGCTACGGTCCGCGAAAATCAGCCCGTCCGGCGTTTGAGGACGCGCCCGCAGGGCGCTCCCGCCGCAGGCGGCAACGGATCCGCGGCCGGGGGTCTGGGGCACGCGCCCCAGTTTCGGGAAGGGGCGGGACCGGGGAAAGAGACCGTTCCCGCGCAGGTGCCAGCCCCCCGGTAAGAGAGCATGAGCGCAGCAACCCACCGCCGCAGGAGGAAACCGTGCCGCCCAAACCCGAAACCCTCGCCGCTTTCGAAGCGGCGAAAGGCTTCATGCCGCTCGACGAAGGGCTCGCCCTGCACGCCGCCGCCGAAGCGGCAGCGGCAGCGCTTGCGCACCCGCTCCTCGAAGTGGGCACGTACTGCGGCCGGTCCACCATCCTGCTCGCCGACGCCGCCCGGGAGGCCGGGACGACGGTCGTGACCGTCGACCACCACCGCGGCAGCGAGGAGCAGCAGCCCGGCTGGGAGTACCACGACCCGACGGTCGTGGACCCGGACCCCGGCGTGGCCCGGATGGACACGCTGCCCACCTTCCGCCGCACGCTCTACAAGGCGGGTCTGGAGGAGCACGTCATCGCGGTCGTCGGCCGGTCGCCGCAGGTCGCGGCGGTCTGGGGCACGCCCCTCGGGCTGGTGTTCATCGACGGCGGGCACACCGACGAGCACGCCACCGCCGACTACGAGGGCTGGGCCCCGCACCTCGCCGAGGGCGGACTGCTCGTCATCCACGACGTCTTCGCCGACCCGGCGGACGGCGGCCAGGCCCCGTACCGCGTGTACCGCAGGGCCCTGGAGTCCGGCGCGTTCACCGAAGTCTCAGTAACCCGTTCCTTGCACGTTCTGCAGCGTACGGGCCTCGGGGTCTGAGCCACGGCGTTAGCATCGCCGGGTGTCCAGAGGCAGTTTTCCCCGCATGCCCCGCTCGCCGGGCGGCGGCCGCACCCCGCTGCTCATAGCCGCGGCGGCGGTGGTCCCGGTCGGATTCCTGGGCTGGCTGCTGTGGGACGGGAGCGGTGGCGCGGCGGACGACGGCAAGCGCCCGGCGGCCGCCGCGGCATCGTCCGCGCCGCCGCCGGAGCACCGTGCGAGCCCGTCCCCGCGGCCCCGTACGTCCGCGCCGGAGCAGCCGTCGCCGTCCGCGCCGGAGGCGGAGGGCACTCCGAGCGCCGACGGGCCGCTCAAGGGCAAGGTGGTCGTCGTCGACCCCGGGCACAACATCCACAACAGCGAGCACACCGCGGAGATCGACCGTTCCGTGGACATCGGCACGGGCCGCAAGGAGTGCGACACCACCGGCACGTCCACGGACGCCGGTTACGCGGAGGCGTCGTTCAGCCTCGACGTCTCCCACCGGCTCCGCCGGATCCTCCAGGCGCAGGGCGCCACGGTGCGGCTCACCCACGACGGCGACCGGCCGTTCGGGCCGTGCGTGGACGAGCGGGCCGAGATCGGCAACAAGGCGCACGCCGACGCCGCCGTCTCCGTGCACGCGGACGGCGCGGCCGTCGGCGATCGCGGCTTCCATGTGATCCTGCCCGCGGCGGTGAAGGGCGGCCGGGCGGACACCGGTCCGATCGCCGGGCCGTCGAAGGAGCTGGGCGCGCGGATCGCGGGGAACTTCGTGCGGACGACCGGAAGCGCGCCGTCCAACTACATCGGCGGCGGCACCGGGCTCGACACCCGCTCGGATCTCGGCGGCCTCAACCTCTCCACGATCCCCAAGGTGTTCATCGAATGCGGCAATATGCGCGACCCTCAGGACGCCGCTCTGCTGACCGACCCGACATGGCGTGAGAAAGCGGCGCAAGGGATCGCGAACGGCATCGCGGACTTCCTGCGGAGGTAAGTACCAGCAGGCCACAGGCATGTCACGAGGGTGATACGAAGGAGACGCCCCGACCGCTCAGGCGATAGGTTCACCCGTACGATGGGGGGCCACCCCCGCGCCCCCTCGCATCTCGCGTACCGGCGACAGCGACGAACTTGATCAACACTGACAAAGGATTTCAGGTGAACATCCGCTCCCTCACTCGAGGCGACGGCGTGGTGATCGGAGCAGCGGTGTTGCTGTTCATCGCCTCGTTCCTCAGCTTCTACTCGTACGACTGCGGTCAGTCGTCGCTCTGCCCCACGGAGCCGAACGGCTGGAAGTCCGGTCTGTTCCCCGTACTGCCGTCGATCTTCCTCGCCGGGATCATCGCCGCCGCGCTCATCGTCGCCGCCCGTTTCCAGCCCGAGGGACGCAAGGTCGTCGGCATGGGCCTGGACCAGTGGGGCACCGCGTTCGCGGTGTTCGCCGCGTGGTCCTCGCTGTGGACGATCGTCGGCGGTGGCTCCCAGGTGTCCGCGGGTGTCGGCCAGATCCTCGGCCTGATCGCCAACCTCGCGCTCGCCGCCGCCGCGCTGCTCACGCCGCGCACCCCGGCGCTCAAGGCCCCGCTGATGGGTGCCCCGGGCCTCCAGGCCCCGGGTCCGTACGGCGCCGGCCCCAACCCGGGCTACGGCTACCCGGGCGGCATGCAGCAGCCCGGTGCCGCCGGTCCGTACGGCGGCCAGCCCTCGTACGGCGGCCAGCCGCAGCAGCCCCAGCCGGAGCAGCAGGACCACGGCATGGGCGGTGCGGCCGCCGCTCCGCAGGCCGCGGCGCAGCCCGCCGCGGCTCCGGCCGCGGACTTCGCCCCGTTCTGGTTCGCGGTGCCGGTGGCCCGTCCGCTGTACGCGGAGGACGGCTCCCCGACCCCGGTCGCCGAGCTCGCGCCCGGCACCTGGTACCTCGCGGTCGACCAGCGCGGTCCGGCCCTCGTCGCGCAGACGCAGGACGGCCGCCGCGGTGTGCTCCAGGACACCACGGGCATCCAGCGCGGCTGACGCGCGACCGACCTCCTCGACGGCCCGCCGGGTTCTTCCCGGCGGGCCGTCGTCTTGCCGGGCGCTGGACGGAGCCATACAGTCCCGTAATTGACATACCGTCAGTTCTCGTCGGGGGTGGCCATGCGGCTCGGACTCGCGCTCGGCTACTGGGGACGCGGCCCCGACCCCCGCCACGTCGAGCTCGCCGTCGAGGCGGAACGGCTGGGCTACGACTCCGTCTGGACCGCCGAGTCCTGGGGTTCCGACGCCTTCACCACGCTCACCTGGATCGCCGCGCACACCCGGCGCGTCCGGCTCGGCACGGCGGTCGCGCAGATGGCCGCGCGCGCCCCGGCCGCGACCGCGATGCACGCGCTCACCCTCGACCACCTGTCCGGCGGGCGGATGCTGCTCGGCCTCGGGCTGTCGGGCCCCCAGGTCGTGGAGGGGTGGTACGGGCGGCCCTTCCCGGACAGCCCGCTGACCGCGACGCGCGAATACGTCGAGGTCGTACGGCAGGTGCTGCGCCGCCGGGCACCGGTCGCGCTCGACGGCCGCTACCACCCCCTCCCCTACGACGGCCCCGGAGCCACCGGCCTCGGCAGATCCCTCAAACCGATCACCCACCCCCTGCGCCCGGACCTCCCCGTCCTGCTCGGCGCCGAAGGCCCCCGCAACATCGCCCAGACCGTGCGCATCGCCGACGGCTGGCTGCCGCTGTACTGGTCCCCGCTGCGCACCGGACTCCACACGGCGGCGCTCGCCGCCGCGCCCGAGGGGTTCATGGTCGCGCCACTGGCACAGGCGCGCCTCTGCGCGGACGTGGCCGAAGGACTGCGCCCGGTGAAGGCGATGCTCGGCTTCTACATCGGCGGCATGGGGCACGCGACCCGCAACTTCCACGCCGACCTCATGGCACGGATGGGCTTCGCCGGGGCGGCGGAGCGGGTGCGGTCACTCTTCCTCGCGGGTCGCCGGGAGGAGGCGATCGCGGCCGTGCCGTCCGAATTCGCGGATGAGATCTCGCTGGTGGGGCCGCGGGGGAGGCTGGCGGAGAGGCTGGCGCTGTGGCGCGCGGGGCCGATCACGGATCTGCTGGTGATAGCAGGGGACGTGAAAACGCTGCGCGTGCTGGCGGAACTGAACGCTTAGCGCCTGCGGCGGGCTTTGTTCCCCACCCCGCCCCTTCCCGAACCGGGGCTCCGCCCCAGACCCCGAAGCACGCTCCGTGCGCTGTCCTCAAACGCCGGACGGGCTGATTTCAGCCCGTCCGGCGTTTGAGGACGCGGCCGCAGGCCGCTCCCGCCGCAGGCGGCAACGGACCCGCACCCGAACACCGGCTATCGCCGCGGCTTGCCCTCCGCCCTCAGCCACTTATCGAAGAGCTCCCCCAAATCCCGCCCGGATTTCCGCTCGCACAGAGCGATGAACTCCCCCGTATCCCCATTCCCATACCGATGATCCGCCACCCACTGCCGCGCGATGGCGAAGAACGCATCGTCCCCCACCCCCCGCCGCAATTCATGCAGCAGCATCGCCCCGCGACCGTACACCGGCGCATCCGAGATCGTCTCCGGGGTGGGATCCGCGGGCGGGAATGCCCAAATGCCCTCGCTCTCCGGGTCCTTGCCGTCGTAGAAGTCGTCGAATATGCGCTGGGCGGAGCGGCCGCCGTGTTTCTCCTCCCACATCCATTCCGCGTACTGGGCGAAGCTCTCGCTGAGCCACATGTCGCGCCAGGTGCGCGGGGTGACGGAGTTGCCGAACCACTGGTGGACGACCTCGTGCACCACGATCGCGTCGGTCGGCGCCTCGTCGAAATACGGCTTGGTCTGGGTCTCCAGCGCGTAGTCGACGTAGGGGTTGTGGTCGATCACGGCGCCCGCCGAGGAGAAGGGGTACGGGCCGAACAGCCCGCTCGCCCACTCGATCGCGCGGGGCAGCAGCTCGGCCGTTTTCGGTCCGGCGGCGGCCTCGTCGGGGTGGGTGGCGACATAGACGGGCAGGTCGCCGACCTTGGTGGTGGTGACCTTGAATTCATTGACGACGACGCTCGCCAGATAGCTCGCCATCGGCTCGGCGCTGTGCCAGGAGAAGGTGGCGCGGTCCCCGCGCACCTCCTCGCGCTTCAACTCGCCGTTGGCGACGGCGGTGTAGCCCTTGGGCACGGTCACCGCGATGTCGTACGTGGCCTTGTCGGAGGGGTGGTGGTTGCCGGGGAACCAGGCCATCGAGCCGGCGGGTTCGCCGAGCGCCGCGGCGCCGCCGTCCGTCTCCACCCACCCTTCGACGGACTCGCCGTCCGCGTCCGTGATCTCCTCGGGCACCCCCTCGTAGACGACGACCGTCTGGAATTCGCTCCCCTTGCCGACCGTCGCGCCGGGCGTCACCGTCAGCTCGGTGCCCTTCCTCGCCGTGCCCGCCGGCTTCCCGTCGACGCGGGCGCTGCGCACCCGCATGCCCTTGAGGTCGAGGTTGAAGGCGTCCAGATCCTGGGTGGCGCGGGAGGTGATGACGGCGGTGGCGTGCAGGTGGTTGCCCTCGGGTTCGTAGTCCAGCGTCAGGCCGTAGTGCCGGACGTCGTAACCGCCGTTGCCCAGGCGGGGGAAGAGCGGATCGCCGACCCCGTCGGCACCCGCCTTCCCGCTGTCGCTCCCGCCGGAGCAGGAGGCGACGAGCACCAGCGCCACGGGCAGCAGCGCCCGGCGCCCCGGCCGACGGCGCGAGGCCGCACGCCGCGTGGAGGATCTGGGTATACCGGTCATGCCCGAGATGCTCTCACCCGGCCGCCGCTCAGCCGAAGCTGGTCGTCTCCAGCCAGAGGTCGAGGACCGCGCGGTCGCCCAGCACCTCGACCCGGCCGGCGTCCACCGGCTGCCGACGGTAGACGACGGTCAGCACGTCGGTCATCGCACCGCGCAGGGTGACGGCCGCCTCCTCATGCCCCCGGTGCCAGGCGAAGCGGTCGCCGGTGAGGTCGACGAACCACTCGGTCGCGGTGTCCGTGGCCTGCAGTTGGAGCGTGCGGCCGGGGCCCAGCAGCTCCTTCAGCTCCGGCTTGTACTCCAGTATCGCGGGGTGGGTGGACATTCCGAGCCATTCGTCCAGGCAGTCCGCCGCCAGCACCGGATCGACGGTGAATCCGACGCCGGCCGTGCCTGCCGCGTCGGCGCGGTGGACGAGTGTCTCGTGCGTCATCCGACGGGCCCAGAAGCCGCTGCGCTGGTCCACGGCGTACGTCCACACCGGAACGTCCGGACCCGCCTCGCGCAGCGTCTCCGCCACCGCCTCGGCACCCGCGGTGAGCCACTCCCCGAGGCCCTCCTCGTCGTCGGGCGACGGGTCGCCCGCACCGAACTCGACGGTGAGGCCCCCGGCGGGCGCCTCGAACTCGGTGGCCCTCGTCCGCACGAGCGTCTCCGCGAACCGGTGCGCCCGGCCCACGTGCAGCACCAGCTGGGCCAGCGTCCAGTCCGGGCAGGTGGGCACGGTGGCGGAGAGATCGGCGCCACGCAGCGCGTCGCGCAGCAGCGCGGTCTGGGCGAGGACCTCGGAACAGTAATGGTCGTGGGTGAAAGTCGTCATGCCGTCACTGTAAAGAGGGCCACTGACAACGCCCTTGCCCAGGGAAGCCGTTCGCGCCGTCAGCCCTTCTGGATGTCGGAGTAGGACGGCACCTGGTCGGTGACCGGGGCGCCCGCGCCCTTGCCCGCGTCCTTCACGTTGTTGATGACCTTGTCGAAGTCGTTGGCGTCGTTGTCGGTCGCGTCGCCCTTGCGGAACTTCGTGGTCAGCCCCTTGAGCGAGTCGATGCCCGCGCTGAGCGGCGCCACGGCCTTGGAGAGCGTCGGGTCGCCCTTCGCGTTGTTCACGGCGGCCTTGAAGCGGTTGTACGAGAACGTGCCCGCGAGCCCCGCCTTCACCAGGGCGACGGTGCGGCCGTCGGCCCCCTTCTTGAAGGCGCCGTTCCGGTAGGGCTTGATGACCCACTGGTACGCCGCGCCCGCGGCGAGCCCGGCGTTGGTCACGAAGCGCGTCTTGGCGAACTTCTGCCGCTCCGCGGAGCTGGTGGGGGTGGGCCCGCCGGTGCTCTCGGCCTCCTTCTTCTTCCCGCCGCCGCCGCATCCCGTACCGACGAGAAGAAGACCGCAGACGAGGGGCACGGCGATGACGGAGCGGCGATTCACGGTGACCTCCGGTGGGTGCGGTATCCCTCCGGAAAGGGTCCCGCCCGCGCCGCACGCTCCGCCACCGGGAAGACCCGTTCGAGTGGCAACGGGCCCGTGCCCTCAGAACGGACCTAGCAGCAATCCGGGTCCAGGCCGACAGGCAGACGCTCGCCGCTGAAGACCGCCGTCGTCGCCTCGTCGCCGCCCAGTGCCGCCACCGCCAGCAGCAGGGAGCCCGCCGTCCACGCCGTCAGTTCCTGCGGCCAGATCGCGTCGTCCTCGAAGACGTAGCCGGTCCAGTAGAGGCCGTCCTCGGCCCGCAGGTGCTGGATCCACTGGAGGATCTCCACCGCGCGGTCGGACTCGCCCATCACCCAGAGCGCGAGGGCGAGTTCACAGCTCTCGCCGCCGGTCACCCAGGGGTTGGGCAGGACGCAGCGCACGCCGAGGCCCGGCACCACGAAGTCGTCCCAGCCCTCCTCGATGCGCTCCTTGGCCGCGGGGCCGGTGAGCGCGCCGCCGAGCACCGGGTAGTACCAGTCCATGGAGTAGCGGCTCTTGTCGAGGAACCGCTCAGGGTGCTTGCGGATCGCGTGCGCCAGCAGGCCGGTCGCCAGCTCCCAGTCCGGTTGCGGCTCCTCGCGGTGCTCGGCGATGGCGAGGGCGCAGCGCAGCGCCTGGTGCATGGAGGAGCAGCCGGTGAGGAGCGCGTCGGTGACGTCCGTGCCGTCCTCCTCGCGCTTCCAGCCGATCTGGCCGCCCGGCTGCTGGAGTTGGAGGACGAATTCGACGGCGGCGAAGACGGTCGGCCACATGCGGTCGAGGAAGGCGTCGTCGCCTGTGGCGAGGTAGTGGTGCCAGACGCCGACCGCGGCGTAGGCGACGAAGTTGGTCTCCCGGCTGCGGTCGGTGGGTTCGGCGGCGTCGCCGTCGGCGTAGGCGGCGTACCACGAGCCGTCGGGGTTCTGGTGGTCGGCGAGCCAGCGGTAGGCGGCCTCGGCGCGGTCGTGCTCTCCTGCGGCGTCCAGGGCCATGGCGGCCTCGACGTGGTCCCAGGGGTCGAGGTGGTGCCCCCGGAACCAGGGTATGGCGCCGTCCTCGCGCTGCACGGCGGCGATGCCGGCCACCGTGCGGGCGGCCTGGTCGGCGGTCAGGACGCCGGGCAGTACGAGGCGCTCGGTGCGGTCCGGCCTGCGGCCGGCCCTGGTCACGCGCGCTCCTCGGCGGACGCGGCGGCGGCCGTGTCCCGGTCCTGCGTGCCCGCGGGCGCGTGCGGCTTGGTCGCGTACGCCACGAAGCTCTTGCCGATGACGGGGTTGAGGAGCTGCTCGGCGACCCGGGTGGCCTTGGGTTTCTTCATGATGTCCCAGACCAGCAGCTTGTGGTACGCGCGGACGGGCAGCGCCTTGTCGTTGTCGACGCCGAAGGCGCACTTGAGCCACCAGTAGGGGCTGTGCAGGCCGTGTGCGTGGTGGGTGCCGTACGGTGCCAGGCCCGCCTCGCGCATCTTGTCGAGGAGTTCGTCGCCGCGGTAGATGCGGATGTGGCCGCCCTCGACCTCGTGGTAGGCGTCGGAGAGCGTCCAGCAGACCTTCTCGGGGCCGTAGCGGGGCACGGTGACGGCGATCCGGCCGCCGGGCTTGAGGACCCGGACCATCTCGGCGAGCACGCCCTTGTCGTCGGGGATGTGCTCCATGACCTCGGAGATGATGACGACGTCGAAGCTCTCGTCGGGGAAGGGCAGGGCGAGGGCGTCGCCCTCCATGGCGGTGGCGGTGGCGCCCGCGGGGGCCTCACCGGCCTCCTTCATGGCCGCGAACCACTTGGCGACCTCGCGTATCTCCTCGGCGTTGCGGTCGAGGGCGACGACCTGCGCGCCGCGCCGGTAGCACTCGAAGGCGTGCCGGCCCGCGCCGCAGCCCAGGTCGAGGACGCGGTCGCCTGCGGCGAGCGGAAAGCGGGAGAAATCGACGGTCAGCACGAATATTTGCTTTCGTCCGGCGGGGCAGGTCGATGGGGCGTGGAGTGTTGGCGTGATCAGGCCCGCCGGGGGCGGAAGCCCCGGTGCGGGAAGGGCCGGGGCAGGGGGGACATCACCCACGCCGCCCCGTCGGCACGGACGCGCCGGCCGAGAGGGCGATCGCCGCGCGGTACCGCTCGGCCGTCCCGATCGCCGCCTGCCGCCAGGTGAAGCGGGACAGCACGCGCTCGCGGCCCGCCGCTCCGAGCCTGCGCCGCAGCGCCTCGTCGCCGAGCAGCCGGTTCAGCGCGGCGGCCAGTGCCCCTGGGTCGCCCGGCGGCACCGCCAGGCACGTCTCGCCGTCGGGCCCGGCGACCTCGGGGATCGCCCCGCCCGTCGTGGCCACCAGCGGCGTGCCCGTGGCCATCGCCTCGGCGGCCGGCAGGGAGAAGCCCTCGTACAGCGAGGGGACGCAGGAGATCTGCGCCGAGCGCACCAGGTCGACCAGTTCCGCGTCGGTGATGCCCTTGACGAACTCGACCGCGCCTTCGAGCCCGTGCCGCCTGATGGCGCTCGCGACCGGGCCGTCCTCCGCGCGCTTGCCGACCACGACGAGGTGTGCGCCGGGGTTCTGCGCGCGCACGGCGGCCAGCGCCTCGACGAGGTGGACGAGGCCCTTGAGCGGCACGTCCGCGCTGGAGGTGGTGACGATCCGGCCGGGGACCTCGGCGACGGACGGGTCCGGCGAGAAGAGGTCGGTGTCGGCGCCGATGGGGACGACGTGGACCCGGCCCGGGGACACCCCGAGGTGTGTGACGATCTCCTGCCGCGAGGAGCCGGAGACGGTCAGCACGGACGGCAGCCGCCGCGCGACCCGCTTCTGCATACGGGTGAAGCCGTACCAGCGGCGCACGGACATGCGCCGCTTCCAGTCGGCCGCGGCGGCGAGGTCGAGCTGCCGGTCGACGGTGATGGGGTGGTGGATGGTGGTCACCAGGGGCGCCCCGAGCGCGGTGGGGCCGCCGAGCAGTCCGTAGCCGAGCGTCTGGTTGTCGTGCACGACGTCGAACCGCCCGCGGTGCGCGGCGAGGTGACGGCGGGCCCGCAGGCTGAAGGTGAGCGGTTCCGGGAAGCCGCCGGTCCACATGGTGGCGACCTCCAGCGCGTCGATCCAGTCGCGGTACTCGTCGCGGCCGGGCGTGCGGAAGGGGTCGGGCTGGCGGTAGAGGTCGAGGCTGGGCAGCTCGGTGAGGCTCACCCGGCCGCTGCCGACGGCACCGTCCGCGCCGTCGCCGTCGAGGACGGGGTAGGGCTGCGAGCCGATGACTTCGACGTGGTGACCGAGGCGGGCGAGCTCTCGCGAGAGGTGGCGTACGTAGACGCCCTGGCCGCCGCAGAACGGGTTCCCCTTATAGGTGAGCAGGGCGATCCGCAGCGGGCCGTCGCCGCCCCCGTCCACGGGGTGGTCGTCGTGCGCGAGCGCTGCCTCCGTGGCCTCAGCGGTCACTCCGGGCCTCCTTCTCGCTGCTGTCCCGCCGGAGCGTAACCGGTCGCGCTAATCTAGAACAAGTTTCAGACTGAGTCGTCCGGAAGCCTCGAATCTACCGGCCGGACGGCCAGTCGGGCGTACCGGATCGGGTGATTCGCGCCACGGCTCGCCCCCTGCCATGCTGTGCCGTCCGAGCCCCACGGACACCGCTGGATGGATTGCCACGGAATGGGACATATGACTACGGACTCCAGGTCGGCACCGACCGCCCCTTCCTCGCTGCCCAGACCCCTGCTGACCGAGCGTCAGGAGGCCCGGCGGCGGCGCATCCTCCAGGCCACCACCCGGCTGGCGACCCGGGGCGGCTTCGACGCCGTGCAGATGCGGGAGGTCGCCGAGTCGTCCAACGTCGCGCTCGGCACGCTCTACCGCTACTTCCCCTCGAAGATCCATCTGCTGGTCGCCACCATGCAGGACCAGCTGCAACAGCTCCACGAGACGCTGCGCAAGCGCCCCTTGACCGACGAGGACCCGGCGGCGCGCGTGGCCCAGACGCTGATGCGTGCCTTCCGCGCGATGCAGCGCGAGCCGCACCTCGCCGACGCGATGGTGCGCGCCCTGACCTTCGCCGACCGGTCGGTGAGCTCCGAGGTCGACACCGTCTCCCGGCTGACCACGGCGATCATCCTGGACGCGATGGGCCCCGCGGGCGCGTCGGGACCGCCCACCCCCGAGCAGCTCTCGGCCGTGCGCGTCATCGAGCACACCTGGCACTCGGCGCTGATCACCTGGCTGTCCGGGCGGGCGTCCATCGCCCAGGTGAAGATCGACATCGAGACGGTTTGCCGTCTCATCGACCTCACCAACCCCAACTCTCCCCGCTGACCGCCCGCCCTGCCCCACTTCGGCCCGGATCGCCCGTCCCCGACTCCCGGTAACAAGAGGTTCCGGGGGGCGCGTTCGAGTGAACTTGGGGCGCGCATGGCTCGAAGTGTGCGCCCTTGCGCCCCCCGCAGGTCAGTTATCCGCGCCCGTGACCGTGGCACACGCCGGTATGAATTTGACGAAGTACCCGGCGCGGCGTTCGCCGCCCGGGGTAGTGGGAGGGCGGGGACTGACACCGTGATCCGGGTCTTGCTGGTGCACGACACCCATCTGCTGCGCGCGGCCCTGGCGGCGCTGATCGCGAGAGAACCCGACCTGGAGGTCTCGGCGTCCTCCTGGACCCACTCGGTGGCCAAGTCGCGCGTGCTGCTCCCCCATGTGTGCGTGGTGGACATGGACAGCCCCGAAGCAGGCGGACCGTACGGCCTGCGGGAGCTGTCGGCCTGGTGTGACGCCGGGGACGGCACATCGGCCCTGTTGGCCCTGGCGACGGCGGAACGGCCGGGGCCCCTGCGCCGGGCGTACGAGGAGCGGGTCTTGGGGTACTTGAGCAAAAACGCTTCACCTGGTCGGCTGATCGAGGGAATAAGGCATGTGGCGAAGGGCGAGCGCTATATCGACGAGTCCCTCGGCTACAGCTTCCTCCAGGCCTCCGACATCCCCTTGACCAGACGGGAGTTGACCGTGCTCTCGCTGGCCGCGGAAGGCGCGTCCATCGGGGAGATAGCCCGCAGCCTGCACCTGTCGAACGGGACGGTGCGCAACTACATGGCGGCGATCACCCGCAAGACCGGCGCCCGCAACCGGGTGGACGCGATACGCATCTCGCGCGTGGCGGGGTGGGTCTGAGGAGCTGCCCGGGGGCCGTCTGTCCGTGCCGTCCCCCGGGCCCGCTTCAGGGCGTCGAACCCAGCCTGTCCGGCCGCACCACCGCCGTCAGGTCGCGGTAGAGCTCCGACTCCCCCAGCAGTTCCTCGTGCGTGCCGAGGACCGTGCGCGCCCCGTCCATCACCAGCACACGGTCCGCGCGGCGCGCCGAGCCCATGCGGTGGGCGATGACGATCAGCGTGCCGTCGGTGCGGCGCGCGAAGGCGCTCTCCACCCGGGCCTCCGCCTCCGCGTCGAGGTGGCACGTCGCCTCGTCCAGCACCGCGATCCGCGCGGGGGCCAGATAGGCGCGGGCCAGGGCGATGCGCTGGCGTTCGCCCGCGGAGAGCTCCGCGGGGGTGACGGGGGCGCCGAAACCGCCCAGCCGGTCGACGAGTTCGGTCATGGCGAGGACGTCGGCGGCGGCGTGGAGCTCGTGGTCGGGGACGCCGTCCGGTCGGAGGTAGCCGAGGTTGTCGGCGAGCGTGCCGGAGAACACGTACGCCTCCTGCGGGATCAGGACCCGCCCCGCGCGCCCCCCGGCCACGCGCACCTCGCCGCTCCCCGGCTCCAGCAGCCCCGCGACGAGCCCGGCCAGCGTCGACTTGCCGACCCCCGACGGCCCCACGACGGCGAGCCGGCCGCCGACGGGCACGACGAGGTCGAGGTCGCGGAGCACGGGCTCGGCGTGCTCGCCGTAGGAGAAGGTGACACCCCGCAGCTCGACGGCCGCGGGCGAGGACTCGGGCGGTGCCCACTCGACGGCGGGCGGCGGCGGCAGGGGCGGCCCGTCCGTCAGGCGGCGTATCACCACCGCCAGCCGCGAACCGCTCGCCCCCAGGCCGTGGACGAGGGCCTGCAGGGCGGGCAGGAGCGACTGCGTGAGATAGGCGAGCGCGCCGACGAGCGCGCCCGGGGTGACACCGCGGTCCAGCAGCCACGGGGTGGTGACCAGCAGCAGGACGAGCGGGAGCCGGCCCGCGACGGCCAGCGCGACGACCCGCAGGACGGACCAGCGGGCCAGGGCGAGGGAGGCGCGGAACTCCGCGTCGACGAGGGCGCCGGTCTGCTCCCGGACGTACGGCTCCGCCCCGCCCGCCGTGATGTCCCGCAGGCCGCCGGACACCTCGCCCAGGGACTGCGCGATGGCCTCGTCCGTGGCGAGGAACGTCTCCTGGCGGCGGGCGAGCGGCCGCAGCGTCGCCAGGAACAGCCCGAGCCCGAGCACGAGGGGCGGCGCCACGACCACGAGCAGGACGGGCGCCAGCAGGCACAGACCCACGAGCGCGCCGGCCGCCGTGAAGACGAAGGACCTCGACACCATCACCAGCCCGGCGAACGTGTCCCGGGCGATCTCCACCTGGTGCGTGAGCCGGGAGACGGCCGCGCCGTCCGCCTCCCGCAGGGCGCGCGTCACGACGCGGCCCACGAGCCGGTCGCGCAGCGGCTCGACGAGGGCGGCCACGCCGCGGTACGTACGGCCGGTGCCGAACGCGCCGACGACGACGGCGAGCGCGGCGAGTCCCAGCCAGGCGAGGCCCTCGCCGGGCTTGCCGGCGAGGAAGCCGCCGTCCAGGGCCTTGGCGAGGGCGTATCCCATGGCGAAGGTGTGCGCGGCTTCTACGGCGGACCAGGCGGTGAGGCGGGCGATTGCTCGGCGGTGCGCGGCGAGGAAGGTCACGCCTCGCCGGATGAGAGAGGGGGTGTCTGTGGTCATCCGGGGCTCCCTTCGGGGTGGCGGCTCGGGCAACGGCGGCGTTCTTTCCCCAGCCCCGCCCCTTCCCGAAACTGGGGGCTCCGCCCCCGGACCCCCGGGGGTGCGCAATCCAGCCCGTCCGGCGTTTGAGGGCGCGGCCGCAGGCCGCTCCCGCCGCAGGCGGCAACGGCGGGACAGCCGGGGGCCTGGGGCACGTGCCCCAGTTTCGGGAAGGGGCGGGGCGGGGAACAAAACCCGCCGCACCCGCAGCCGCTCACCCACCGAACACCGCCCGATACGCCGCACAGCGCCACAGCGACTCATGCGTGCCCACCGCCCGCACGCGACCCCCCTCCAGCCACGCGACAGCATCCGCGCGGGCCGCCGTCGACGCGCGGTGGGCGACGACGAGCCGGGTGCGTGCGGCGACGTCGCGGACGAGGGCCGTCGCGACCTCGTGCTCCGTGACCGTGTCGAGGCTGGAGGTGGCGTCGTCCAGGATCAGGACGCGCCCGGCGTGGGCGAACGCGCGGGCCAGGCCCAGGCGTTGGGCCTCGCCGCCGGAGAGGGGGGCCTCGGCGCAGGGGGTGGCGTAGCCGCGCGGGAGCCTGCGGACGAAGCCGTCCGCGCACGCCGCGCGGGCCGCGGCCGCCACCGCGTCGGGCCCGGGGTCGCTCACGCCGAAGGCCACCGTCCCGCCGATCGTGCCGCCCAGCAGCGCGGGCCGTTCGAAGGCGTAGCCGACCGCGCGCCGCAGCTCGTCGTGGCCGAGCCGCGGCAGGGGGACCCCGTCGAGGGTGACCACGCCGGAGTCCGGGTCGGCCAGCCGCCCGGCGAGCGCGGCGAGGACGGACTTCCCGGTGCCCGAGCGGCCGACGACGGCCAGTGACGTACCGCCCGGCACGACCAGGTCCAGGTCGCGCAGGATGTGCCTGCCGCCGCGCACGGCGCCGACCCCCCGCAGCTCCAAGGTGCCGTCCCCGGGCGGCAGTCGGCGGACGTCAGGACCGTACGGCGGGAGGGGTACGGAGAGGACGTCGGCGAGGCGGCCGGCGGCGGTGCGGGCGCGGACCGCGGCGTTGAGGTGGCCCACGAGCATGCCGATGCCCGTGGCGAGCACGGCGTAGCGGGAGGCGGCCAACAGGTCGCCGACGCTCAACAGGCCCTGGTTCAGGCGCAGTCCGGCGACGGCGAGGACGGCTATCTGCAGGAGCGGTACGACGGTGACGGCCTGGGCGGCGGCCCTGCCCTGGACCCGCCACATGCGGTGGCCCTGGCCGGAGAGGGCGGGGAGGGGTTCCAGGACGCGGTCCCGCTCGCGGTCGGCGGTCCCGGCGGCGGCGATCGTACGGGCCCCGCCGACGGCTTCCACCAGGCGCCCGGCGATGTCCCCCTGGAGCCGCTGGTACTGGGCGACGCAGTCGGAGGAGGCGCGGGCGAGGGCCCGCAGCAGCAGGGCCAGCAAGGGCGCCCCGGCGAGGAACGCGACGGCGAGCCAGGGGTCGATCAGGCCGAGGGCGACGATGCCGCCGAGGGGGGCCACGACGGAGGAGGCGGCCCCGGCGAGGGTGCCGGGGGCGGTGCCCGCGTCGGCGGCGTTGCCGACGAGCCGGGTGACGAGGTCGCCGGGCGCGAAGCGGGCGGTGGCTCGGGGCCCGGCGGCGAGGACGTGGCACAGCAGGCGGTGGCGGAGCCGGGCGGTGGCGCGGGCGGTGGTGGTGCCGGCGAGCAGTCCGTCGAGGGCGTCGAGGGCGGCGGGCGCGCAGATGAGGGCGGTGCACAGGAGGACCCAGCCGCTCGCGCCGCCGCGCCGGGCGAGGAGGAGGTCGAGGGTGTGGCCCAGGGCGGCGGGCAGGGCGAGGGCCACGGCGGTGGAGGCGAGGCCGAGGAGGGTGAGGGTGAGCGCCCGTGCGGCGCTGTGGCGGGCGGTGTCGAGCAGCAGTTGGTCCCCGGCGGCGCGGGGGGACGTGCGCGCGTGCTTCCCTCGTGCCTGGCCGGGGCGCCGCTCCCGACCCCGGCCGTCGAGGCGCGGGCCGCGCGCGCTCTCCGTCCACACCACCCGCAGTCACCTCCGCAGTACGCCCGGGCGGGCCCTCCCCGTGGGGAGGGCCCGCCCGAGGTCTCGTCACAGACAGAGCAGGATGCTCGCGGTGCTGACGCAGGAGAGCAGGCTGACGGTGCTCGCGCCGCCGCCCTCGCCGCCACCGCCGCCGTGCAGCTCTTCGGATTCCATGTTCTGCAGGTCGAGAAGTGCCATGGTCGTTCCTTTCATGGGGACGGGTTCTTCCTGTCACGGCTCCACAACGGCATGGAGCCGGCTCCTGGGCGCCCGCGGGGGCGCGAGGAACGGCAGGCGGGCGTCGCCGTGGGCCGCGCCCAGGGCGAGCAGACAGCCCGCTGTTCCGGTGGTGAGGTCCATGGACAGGCGCATCATCTGGCTGCCGGGGAAGGCGAGTTCGCCCTCGTAGGCCATGGAGTACCAGGACAGCGCCCGCACCTGTGCGGCCAGGTGCTCCGGGTCGGCGCCCGGTGTCGTGGTGCGGCTGAGGTGCAGGATCATCCCGGCGCGGCCCTGGAAGAGGCCGGGCTGCGCGTAGAAGCGGGACCGGGCGGCGGTGAGGATGCCCTCGCGCGCCTCGGCGAAGGAGGGGTCGGGGTCCGGGCACAGGGCGAGGTAGTCGTCGAGCACCATGCCGATGCCCACGCTGCCGTCGCCGAGGTAGGGCATGGTCCGCCAGCCCTCGTCGACTTCGAGGGCGCCGTTCTCGCGCCGTACGCATCGGTCGAGGTCCGCGCGCAGGGCCGTTCCTGCGAGGTCGAGGAGGGCGGGGGCGCGCGTGCGCTCGTACAGCCGCAGGAAGAGCAGCGCCTGGCCCGCGCCGCCGCGGGTGAGCCCGGCGCGCCGGCGGGTGCGGTCCCCGGGCGCGGCGGCGTCGGCAGCCAGCCGGTCGGCGAGGAGCTGTGCCGCCTCCAACGCCCGGTCGTGGAGCTGCCGTTCGCCCGTGGTGCGGGCGAGGTGGTCGAGGGCGAGGCCGATCCCGGCCAGGCCGCTCTTGAGGTCGGAGGTGAGGCGCTGCCACTTCTCGCCGAGCACGGTCGTGGTCAGGTCGAGGGCGCGGCCGGTGTGGCCGAGGCGGTCGAGGGTGAGGGCGACCCCGGCGATGCCGTCGTAGAGGCCGAGCGGGGTGCCGGGCGGCAGCGGGTCGGTGTGGTCGAGCAGCCACCGCTCGCCCTCTTCGTAGCGCTCGGCGCCCGTCTCGGCGAAGGCGTGCAGCACCCCGGCGGCGCCGTGCGCCAGCCCGAGGCCGCCGCCGTCGGTGAACTGGGCGACGTCGCCGGGGAAGAGCCGGTCGTCGCGGTCGGGCGTAGCGGAGGCGAGGATCGCGCGGACCATCGAGTCCCGGCTGCGCGGCCAGTCGCCCGCCTCGGGCAGCACGGGCGCGTCGTCGGCCCGGCCCGCGCGGGGCGCCATGCCGGCCTGCTTGCCGGGCACTTCGGCAACAGGCGCGTCGCGGGTGATCTCGGCGACCGCCTCGTCGAGGAACTCCCGCGGCACGGGGAACTGTTCCGCGATCACCTCGGCCAGGTGCGCGGCCTTCCCCCGGTCGATGACGAACAGCATCGTGACGGGCAGGAACAGCGCGAGCCGCAGGCAGGCCAGGGCGTAGCGGTCCACGTCGGCGCCCCTGCGGTCCGGCGGCGCGAAGAAGCCGGGGTGGGCGACGACCTGCCGGCCGTGCTCGGCGGCGGGGGCGGCGGCCTCGAAGTCGATGAGGGCGACGGAGCGTTCGTCGGGCGCGACCATGATGTTGAACATGTGCAGGTCGTTGAAGACCAGGCCCCTCGCGTGCACCGCGTCGACCGCTTCCTGGACCGCGCGGTGGATGCGCAGCGCCCAGGCCGTGTAGTCGGCCGTGGCGGCGGGGTCGGGCTGCGCGGCGAGCAGCGGGTGCCGTTCGGAGAAGAAGGAGTTGAGGGTGCGGCCCTCGATGTGGTCCATGACGAGGAAGCTGTGGTCCCCGAGCGTGAACCAGTCGCGCACCTCGGGGGCGACGCCGAGGCCGGTCAGCCGCTCCAGCGCCGCCTTCTCGCGCTCCAGCCGGGCCACGGCGTCGGCACCGTCGGAGGCGAGCCCGGCGTGCGGACGGCCCTCCTTGAGGACGACCTTGCGGCCGTCGCGGGTGTCGGTGCCCGCGTAGACGCCGCCGCCGTTGGAGAAGTGCAGGGCCTTCTCGATGCGGTACGGGATGTCGCCGACGGTGGTGGCGTTGCGGGCCGCGAGGTGGGGTTCGAGGAAGGCGGGGAGGGTGACCCACGCGGGCACCTGGAACGCGGGCGTCCGCGGGTCGGGCACGAGCTGCCCCTCGCCGTTCTCGACGGCGGGCACGAGCGTGCCGCGCTCGTCGACGCAGAAGCGCCGGGCGAAGGCGCCGTAGCGGACGTAGAGCGGGCCCTCGTGCCAGCGCAGGTCGGTGAGGACGTACGGGCCGGGCCTGCCGCCGACGATCCCGTGCAGCTCGGTGAGCGTGGTGCGCAGCTGCTCCTCGTCGGCGGGGTAGACGGTGATGAACTTCCCGCTGTGGTCGCGCCCGGCGTATTTGGTGTTGCGCAGGTGCAGCAGGTGCGGGCCCGGCACGAACTTGAAGGGGATGCCGCGTTCGACGCAGTAGTCCCAGACGTCGGCGGCGGTCTTGTCCGCGGTGTCCGCGGTGGCGGACACATGGATCTTCCAGCCCTGGAGCGGCTGTCCGGGGCGGGGCCCGCCGGTGTCGTCGAGCGGCAGGAGGTGGAGCCAGTCGCCGCTGCGGGCGGTGTCCCAGCCGGCCGGGACCGGGCGCCGCGCGGTCTCGAACAGCGCGCCCGGACCCGTCCCCTCGGCGCCCTCCCCGGCTGCGGACAGGCGGTCCGGGGTCTCGTAGAAGTGCCTGTCGGCCAGGCAGTAGACCTCGTACCGCTTGTCCATCGATTCCCCCTCGGCTGCGATGCGTCGAGATTTCCACGGCCCGAGGGGACGGAACAGTCACAGCTGTCATGAACAGGCAGTGCGATACGCACGCGTAACCGGGGGCGGACGGTCCGTCCGAGAGCGCACGGGGTCTACCCGGGCGCTCCTACGGGCGCAGGCTCATACGGCCATCTCTTTGTGGGCGATCTCCGCGCAGTGCCGGTCCCACGCCGTGCGGTACGAGGCGGCGTGGGCGGGGTAGCCGAGTTCGTCGGCCTGCTCGACGGTGGCCTGGTACCGGGAGCACAGACCGCACTCCTCCCGGGTCGGCCAGGAGGGCGGGCCGCCGGTGTGGGGCACGGGCGGTGCGTCCACCAGGCCGTGGAAGGGCGGGAGTTCAACCATGGGGGCACTCTCTCCCTGGACCCTCGCGAGGCGCAGCAGGCGGCGCCCCAGCCGGATGAGCGCCCTCACGGCGCGTCGGTCTCGGCCGGGCTGGCGTCGCCCTCTTCTTCGGTACGAGCCTCCGGCGGCTCCTCGACGAGGGGGTGCTGGGACTTGAGCCGCTGCTGAAGCGTCGGGCGGGACAGCGGTGGGGCTACGGCGGTGCCGGGGAAACAGGGCATGGGGCGGCTCCGTATCTGAGCGGGGCGGGTGGGCGCGGCGGTCGCCGCACACGGAAACGGCCGGGCGAGCGCTTACGCGAAGCGCCCCACCTCGACTCAGGCAGCATGCCGGTAAGCGCGAGGGGCGCGCAATATTGGGGTGCCAATAGACAAAGAAAGAAAGCCTGTTCTATCGACTTGCAAACCCACTTCGCGGCACACTGCACCCGGATGACGCGTTGCAGCCCCCAACTCTCCTGCGAGTGCACCCAGTTGCCCCACCATGAGACCCCATGAGGGCTGCCAAGCACCCAGCAGTCAACCGGAAGGCGAAACAGAAGAATGCCGACAGTGCCGCTGGTCCCCACCCTTCGTCGCCGGCGTCTCGGTGAGGCCCTCCGCCGCTTCCGCAACGAAGCCGGTCTCACCATCGAACAAGCTGCCGCCCTCATGGGGTGGGACAACAGCAAGCTCTCCAGAATCGAGAACGCCAAGGTCCACATCCGCCCGGTCGAGGCCGCGAAGCTCCTCGGCACCTACGGCGTGGACGCGCCGGACATCCTCATGGCGATCGAGATACTGGCCAAAGACGCGGGAAAGAAGGGCTGGTGGACGACCTACGGCAGCGTGGTTGACGCGCACATCAAGGACTACCTGTCACTGGAATCGGATGCCGAGAGCACCCGCATCTGTTCCATGGGCCTGATCCCTGGCCTGCTGCAGACAGGCGGCTATGCACGAGAGATCATCGCCGCCTCATCATTCTGGCGGCCCCAGGAAGAAGTAACTGCCCTCGCTGAAGTCCGCAAAGCGCGTCAGTCCGTACTCACCACCCGCGACGGCAGGCCACCGCTGAATTTCTGGGCTGTCATCCATGAGTCGGTACTGCACCAACGGTTCGCGTCCCGGCCGACCATCATGCGTGATCAGTTGCGACACCTGCTGGACATGGCCGAACTGCCGAACATCACCATCCAGCTCCTGCCCATGGCCATGGCACCGCACCCCGGGATGGTCGGCCTGTTCGAGGTCGTCCGCTTCCCTGCTCCGTGGCCAACAGTCATCCTCACGGAAAATTTGGTGGGCGGGCAGTTCGTGGAGGGCACCGAACACGTGGGCCTCTTCGAGAAGGCGTTTGAGCGCATCGTTGCCGCCGCACTTCCCGTGGATGATTCGCGCGAGATCATCAAGAACATCATGGAGAAGGGTTAGGAATGGACCACAAGGAAGACCTCTACGGACTCGACCTGTGCGGAGCCACTTGGCGCAAGTCGCCCGACAGCAACGGTGGCCAGTCATGCGTCGAGATCACCGATCTCCCCGACGGCGGCATGGCCGTACGCGACTCGAAGAACCCCGAACGCCCCGACCTGCGCTACACCGCAGACGAGTGGGCCGCCTTCCGCTCAGGAATAATCAACGGCACTTTGTAGTCGTCGATCTGAGCAATGATCTGACTGAGGGGCCTCCCCGGACGCATCGGGGAGGCCCCTCGCCATGAACTTCCCAGGGGGGGGACAAGTGCGACGTTCCATCATTCTTGCCGGTGCCGTGGTCTTACTGTGCTCGGCGTGTTCCGGTTCCGGTGCCGCGTCGAAGGAGACGAAGCGGCCCGCAGCCGGCGCGGCGGGTGTTCACGACGCCGCAGTGCAGGCCGCAGTGGGTGCGACGACGAAGAGCAGCGCCCGGATCGACGAGCAGGTCGAATGGACCGACGGCACCCGCGGCTACACAGTGATCGTCAAGGGCGGCTTCGACCTTGCGAGCGGCAAAGGGCGTCTGACAGCGAAAATTCCGGGCCAGTCGACCATCGGGCCTTACGACGAGATCTTCACCAGGGACACCGTTTATCTCAGAATGCCTCTGGAGATCAACGACGATCCCGCTTGGTGGTCGGTCTCCCGGGACAAGGTCGAGACCCACAACGTCCTTCGCGCGCCAGTGAACGACCCCGAGCACGTCCTGCGCCAGGTGGCACGGATGCGCGAGACTTCGAAGGTCGGCGAGGAGCAGGTGGACGGCGCGCCGACCGTGCGCTACCGCGGCAAGCTGGACAACGAGACGCTCACACTCCGGCTGACCGAGGACAGACGCGAGGAGATCTCTATCGCCCGGAAGGGGCTGGGCAGCGACCTTCCCGCCTCCGCGGATGTCTGGATCGACCGGAGCGGGCGCGTCGCCCGCATCCGTTTCGAGCTCATCATGGGGACAGGCAGTGTCACGACCACGATGTACCTGACGGACCACGGGAAGCCCGTGGAGGCACCGGTCGCCCCGGGAGGTGCCAAGCCTCTGCCCCTGGCCGCGCTCGGCGGCCCTCTCACAGGCTGAACCTCACATATCGCCATGCTCCTCCAGCGGGAACACCGCTTGCCCCACGACCGGGCATCATCCCTTCCTGACGAGAACGCCTTCCATGGAGCTCGTAACACGATCTTGTTGATCGTGTTACGAGCTCATAGCTGCGTTTCGAGGCTCCGACGAACAACCCGATCGCCACGGAGGTTTTGCCCTGTCTCCCTACGTCGGTCCATCGGACGGCAGCACAGGGCGGGCTCAGTTGACGAACTCCATGCTCTGGAAGTCGGCTCCACGAGTCGTCTCATGGCGCCTGAGCGCATACGAGGAGCCCACACAGCCTGCACGCGGGTACAGCAGGACGTCCCTATTCGTGAGGTTGGCCGTGTACCCCTGGCCTGCTATGTCGTAGCAGTGGTTGTCACTCGGATCGTACTTGCTTTTCTGTTTGCCGGGAACGGTGTACTCGAAGTCGCCCCTGGCCCGGTGGTGGAACCGCAGGCTTTTGAAAGCCACTTCCCGGTGATCCCGTGGCGCCATGTGCTGCGGTATGCCGGAGCAGTTGTTCTCGTCGAACAGCTCCACTACCTGGTCGGTCTCGTTCCTCGCCAGGCCGTCGGCCCCCAGGTAGGGATAGCAGGTTGCCTCCGGGTCCGGCAGCACCCGCGGCTCGGACGGCTCGGTGTAGATGAATTCACCTTGCGCGGCCACGGCGTCGGGTGTAGCCCCTGTTACGAGCCCCACCCCCAGGGCAGCGGCAACTGCGAGGACGCCGAACCGTAGCCTCAACTGACGAATTCCACGCTCTTGAACTTCATCCACCCCTGCTTGTCCCTGTCGAGGTGGTGCTTTGCCTCCCCATGGCAATCCGCACGGTCATACAGCAGAGCCAATTTGTCGGTGCTGTTCACCGTGTGACCGTCCCCGACGATGTTGAAACAGTGGTCGTTCCTGGGGTTCGACAAGCTGTCCGTGTCGCCTTTAGGGGTGGTATATACGAACGTTCCCTCGGCCGCTTGCGCGCTTCCGGCTAGCCCAACAGCCAGCACGGCGGCGGCGCCGACCGCAGCGGCAGCCATGACCAAGCGCTTCATACTGTCCCTCTCCCAAGCTGAAGTCCCATGTATGGCACGAGAGTTCACCTCTCCTCGCGCCGCCCCAGACACTGCCAGGACAGCCAGCCGCCCCGGAAGCAGAAGTTCGGCCATCCCCCCGGCAGGCCGAGAACGCAACCTTGGCCACAGACGGGCCCTCGTCGCGGCTTCCGGGTGGGCCAGTGACAGGCTCTACTTCTTGAGCAGTTCGCGCCATTTATCGTTCTTTTGATACTCCGCAGCCTTTTTCTGGTACTCAATAAAATCGGCAGTGAGACCACCCCCGCCACTCGCCTCGACTTCGCCGAGGCGAGGCCAAGGACTGTCCATGAATTTATAACCAAACGCCCTGAGGCCAGCCAGCTCGCGTCCGAAAACCCTGAGCCTCCCCTCGGCGAAGTCGAAAACGTTGGCCTCCGTCCGCGGCGAAGCCAGGAAGAACTCCTGTGCGTCATGCACACCTGCGAGCAGCCAGGAATCGTTCACCAACACCGACCATCGCTTCGAATCGAGCACACAGCCCATTTGCGCGAACTGCTTTGTCGTTTCATCCATCGTTCCAAAGTTCTTCTTCACTTTCGGATCAATGCCAGCCCCCTGCTGCTCTGGGTCTTCCTCGGTGCGCAAGCCCCCTATGACCAGCCCTAAAAATTGCGGGCCGAGATCCTTTCGCGCCTTCAATACCGCGCTGTAGACGCACCAGGCGACGCCGACCCTTTCTGCGCTGAAGGCGTCGTGCCCGTCCCAGGATTTACCGAGCCCCGCTTCCTTGTAGATCTTCTCGGCCGCCTTCGCCGCCTTTACGAACTCATCCTTGCTCTTGAACATTTTCCGCTCCTCTGCGCAGACAATGGACTCAATTCCACGGAAGCAGCTCTTCGTTACGCTTAGAAGGCAGCATCCAGACATCGCACACAAGGCCGGAAAGCCCATCTTGCGTCCCGGAGTGTCGGGGCCCCCTTCCCAGCGGACGGCCAGGCGCTTGAACTGGTGCAGCAGCGCGAAGGTCTGCTCGACATCGAACCGGAGCTTTCCCAGGCCCCCGATGTTCGGGGGCCTTTGCGGGAGATGACCGGCAGGATGCGCCGCTTGCACAGTTCCCAGCGGTTGGGGTTGCTGTCGTACCCCTTGTCTCCCAGCAGGGCAGCGGGGCGTCTGCACGGGCGTCCGGGCCGTCCGGCGACAGCCGGGATGCCATCAACGAGGGCGAGGGTCCGTGTGACGTCGTTGACGTTGGCCGCGGTGGTGATGACCTTGAGCGGGGCGCCCTTCCCGTCGCAGATCAGATGGTGCTTACTGCCCGTCTTCCGGCGGTCGACGGGCTGGGGCGGAATGATGTCGACCGCGGTGACGGAGTCCCGCTGCTGGTTGACGACGATGGCCAGGGACCTCTGGTGCCGACGTGTCCTGACCATGTAGCCCTGCCCTCCGACGACCGAACACCGGCTGACTACCACCACACTCCCGACCTGCCGGGTCACTGAGCAACTGTCAGCACCTGCCGGGACCGTAGGTCGGCAGCGGTGCGCGCGCAGCGCGAGCGGCTCCAAAAGGGGGAACTCACTCCTCCGGCGGGAAGACCACTCCCTCCGCGCTCCGGATCGTGATCGCCTCCACCGGGCACGACTCCGCCGCCTCCAGCACCGCTTCGGACGCGGGCGTCTCCTCCTCCACCGGGTGGGAGCGGCGCGCCTCGTCCAGGTGGAAGGCGCCCGGCGCCGTCGCCGCGCACAGGCCCGAGCCGACGCATACGGCGCGGTCCACCGTCACCCGCCAGCGCTCGGCGTCGGCGGGCATCAGCCCTCGTACCCCGCGGGCAGGTGGATCATCTTGTGTTCCTGGTAGGCGGCGAAGCCCTCGGGGCCGAACTCGCGGCCCAGGCCGGAGTTCTTGTAGCCGCCGAAGGGGCCGAGCATGTCGAGGCTGAAGGTGTTCACGGAGTAGGTGCCGGTCCGCACGCGCCGGGCGACGGCGATGCCGCGTTCGACGTCGGAGGTCCAGACGCTGCCGGAGAGGCCGTAGTCGGAGTCGTCGGCGATGCGCACGGCCTCCTCCTCGTCCTCGTAGGGCAGCAGGCAGATGACCGGGCCGAAGATCTCCTCGCGGGCGATCCGCATGGTGTTGGTGACCTCGCCGAAGAGGGTGGGCTCGACGTACCAGCCGTGGCCGGGCGCGGCCGGGCGGCCGCCGCCGGCGAGGACCTTGGCGCCCTCGCGCTGTCCGAGCGCGATGTAGTCCAGGGAGCGGCGTCGCTGCCGCTCGGCGACCAGGGGGCCGACCTGGGTGGCGGGGTCGAGGGGGTCGCCGACGACGAGGGCGTCGGCCGCCGCGGCGAAGCGCCCGGCCAGCTCGTCGTAGTGGACGCGGGGGACGAGGATGCGGGTCTGGGCGACGCACGCCTGCCCGTTGTTCATCCAGGCGCTGGGCACGATGCCCGCGACGGCGGCCTCCAGATCGGCGTCGGGGAGGATGATCGCGGCGGATTTGCCGCCGAGTTCGAGGGTGACGCGGGTGAGGTTGCGGGCGGCGACCTCCATGACGCGCTTGCCGGAGGCGACCGAGCCGGTGAAGGACACCTTGTCGACGCCGGGGTGCCCGACGAGGTACTCGCCGACCTCGCGCCCGGCGGGCAGGACGGACAGGACGCCCTCCGGCAGCCCGGCCTCCGCGGCGATCTCGGCCAGGATGTAGGCGTCCAGGGGGGTTTCGGGCGCCGGCTTGAGCACCGCGGAACAGCCCGTGAGCAGCGCGGGCGCGAGCTTGGCGGCGGCCACGAACTGCGGGACGTTCCACGGGGCGACGGCCGCGACCACGCCGACGGGCTCGCGCCGTACGAGCAGCGGCCCGAGGACCCCGGCGCGCCGCTCCTCGTACGGGATGTCCCTCGCGACGCCGATCGCGCAGTCCCACACCATCATCGCGCCGAGGGCCTGCGCGAGGACGCTCCAGGAGCAGGGGGAGCCGTTCTGCGCGGAGATGACCCGGGCGATCTCCTCGTGGCGGGCGGCGATGCCGTCCTTGATGCGGGTGACGACGTCGAGCCGCTCGGCCAGCGGTGTCTGTGCCCAGACGCCGGAGTCGAAGGAGGTGCGGGCGGCGGCGACCGCCCGGTCGACGTCCTCGCGGGAGGCGTGGGGCACGCGTCCGATGACGGTCTCGGTGTGCGGCGAGACGACGTCGATGGTGTCCGTCCCTGCCGGGTCGGCCCAGGTGCCGCCGATGAAGAGCTTTCCGTGCTCGATGAATTGCGCCATGTCCGGTCGCCTCCCGCGTGGCCGCCGAGCCCGGCGGCTCTTCTGACGCTACGTCAGAACTGTTACCAGTTCTCGTTATAGTGGGCAATGGCCGACGCCCGTCGGCGACGGGGGGAGCCATGCCTCAGGTGACCGACCACGGCGGCGGGGTGGTGTCCATCCCCGTCCCCATCCCGGACAACCCCCTCGGCCACACCCTCGTCCACCTCCTGGACACCGACCGCGGCCCGGTCCTGGTCGACACGGGCTGGGACGACCCCGCCTCCTGGGACACCCTCGTCGCGGGGCTCGGCGCGTGCGGCACGTCCGTCACCGAGCTGCACGGCGTCCTCGTCACCCACCACCACCCCGACCACCACGGCCTGTCCGCCCGGGTCCGCGAGGTCTCCGGCGCCTGGATCGCGATGCACCCCGCCGACGCGGACCTGGTCCGCCGCCTGCGCGCGGCCCCGCCCGGGCAGTGGCTCGACCAGCTCGTGGCGAAGCTCGTCGCCGCCGGGGCGCCCGAGGAGCACCTGGCCCCCGTCGAGGCGGCCCGCGCCCGGGGCCGCGCCCGCCCGCTGCCGGGCAGCCGGGCCGCGCTGCCCGACCGCGAGATCGCGCCCGGCGAGCTCCTCGACCTGCCCGGCCGCAGGCTGCGCGCCATCTGGACCCCCGGCCACACCCCCGGCCACGTCTGCCTCCACCTGGAGGAGGCCCACCCGCTCGGCCGCGCGGGCCGCGGCCGGCTCTTCTCCGGCGACCATCTGCTGCCGGGCGTCACCCCGCACATCGGGCTGTACGAGTTCCCCGGCGGCCCCACCGCCACCGACCCGCTCGGCGACTACCTCGCCTCCCTCGAACGTGTCGCCCTCCTCGGCCCGGCCGAGGTGCTCCCCGCCCACCAGTACGCCTTCACCGACGCCCCCGGGCGCGTCGCCACGCTCCTCGCCCACCACCGGGCCCGGCTCGCGTCGCTGCGCGCGCTCCTCGCCACCCCGCGCACGCTCTGGCAGCTCACCGAGTCGATGGAGTGGAACCGCCCCTGGTCGCGCATCCCCTACGGCTCCCGCAACATCGCCGTCGCCGAGGCCGAGGCCCACCTGCGCCACCTGGTGGCCCTCGGCCACGCGGAGGCCGTGCCGGGCGGCCCGCCGGTGACCTACGTCGCCGTGTGACCGGGGCGTGCGGGGGTACGGGCCGCGGCCGGACCGGCGGCTAAAGTGTCCGTGACAACTTCATCCCGCCTCGGAACGGGGAAAGCCGGTGCGAATCCGGCGCTGACCCGCAACCGTGAAGTACGGCCCCGCCCCGGCGCGGCCGTACGAGCCGGACCACCCGGGCCCAGGCGGCAGGCTCCCGGATCCGGTCGCGCCGACCACGGCACGGCCCGGTCCACCGGCACCGTCGAGGTATACGGAGCCGAGCCCGGTGCCACCGCGCGGTGACAGGCGCGGAGGGGCTGCCGTGCGCGGCTGTGACCGCCCGTACCACCCCGTATCCCGGCGTCGCCGGACCACCGCAGTGACACCCACCGAGAGGCACCGACCCCATGGCCCCCTCCTTCGCCGTCCACGCGCGCCGCGGCGCCGCGGCCCTGGCCACCGCCGCCGTACTCGGCGCGGGCCTGGCACCGGCAGCGTCCGCCGCCTCCCCGTCCCCGGCGGCCCCCGGCCTGTTCGGCGCCTCGGACCCGAAGTTCGACGGTGTCTTCCGGCAGTCCCTGGCCCTCCTCGCCCAGCACACGGCGGGCGTCGCGTCGCCCGAGCCGGCCGTCGGCTGGCTGGCCGGGCAGCAGTGCGCGGACGGCGGCTTCACCGCCTACCGCGCCGACACCGGCAAGGCGTGCGACGCGAAGACCCCGCTCGACAGCAACGCGACGGCCGCCGCCGTCCAGGCGCTCGCCGCGCTCGGCGGGCACGGCCCCGCCGTGACCAAGGCCGTGGGGTGGCTGAAGTCCACGCAGAACGAGGACGGCGGCTGGGGCTACAGCCCCGGCGGCCCGAGCGACGCCAACTCCACGTCGATCGTGATCGGCGCGCTGGCGGCCGCGGGCGAGGACCCCGCGAAGGTCACCTCCAAGAGGGGCACGTCGGCCTACGACGGTCTCGTCGCCTTCCAGCTGGGCTGCGACGTCGACGAGGCGGACCGGGGCGCGTTCGCCTACCAGCCCGACAAGTCCGGCAAGCTCGCCGCCAACGCCGACGCCACGGCCGCGGTCGCCCTCGCCGGGCTCGGCAAGGGCTACGCGGCACAGCCCGCGGGCAAGGACAACGTGGACGCGAAGCCGCTGCCCTGCAAGGGCGACGAGGCCGGGACGTCCGACCCGAAGGCCGCCGCGGGTGCCGCGTCCGCGTACCTCGCGCGGATCATGGACAAGG
Organism: Streptoverticillium olivoreticuli subsp. olivoreticuli; assembly: GCF_003391135.1. Lineage (GTDB taxonomy): Bacteria > Actinomycetota > Actinomycetes > Streptomycetales > Streptomycetaceae > Streptomyces > Streptomyces blastmyceticus. The sequence continues at coordinate 3,454,967 of NZ_CP031455.1, forward strand.
AGAAGGACGGCCCGCACCTGGCCGCCGTCCAGCCCGGCGCCGACAAGCCCGCCCCCGACTTCGGCAACACCGCCGAGACCGTCATCGCCCTCGCCGCGGGCGGTCACCGCGACGCCGCCGCGAAGCCGCTGAAGTGGCTGCAGCAGAACTCCGCCGCCTGGGCCAAGCAGGCGGGCCCCGCCGCGTACGCCCAGCTCGTACTCGCCGCCCACGCGGCGGGCGCGGACCCGCGCGACTTCGGCGGCGCGGACCTGGTGTCCCAGCTCGGCGCGACGGGCCCGAAGGCGGAGGCCGCGGCTTCCCCGTCGGAGAAGAAGGACGAGAAGCAGGAAGAGAAGAAGGCGAAGGACAACAAGGGGCTGGGCGTCTGGTGGGTCGTCGGCGTCTTCTTCGTCGCGAGCGTCGGCGCGGGCTTCCTCCTGAGCGGCCGCAAGAAGAAGAACCAGCTGTGAGGGCCGGTCGTCCGGGACACCGCCGCCGGGTGCGCCCGGCGGCCGGGGCCCTGACCGCCCTGCTGCTCGCCGGGCTCCTCGCCGTGCTCACCACCGCGCCCGCCCACGCCGTCGGCTACCGCTACTGGTCCTTCTGGGACGGCTCCGGCGGCGGCTGGGCGTACGCCACCCAGGGTCCGGCCACGGCCCGCCCCGCGGACGGCGACGCCATCGGCTTCCGGTTCGCCGTCAGCGAGGACTCCAAGAACGCCGCGAAGCCGACCGCCGCGCCCGACTTCGGGGCGGTGTGCGACAGCACGCCCGCCAAGGACGGCGACAAGCGCGTGGCGGTTGTCCTGGACTTCGGCACGGCCGCCGACGCGCCCGCCGGTGAGACCCCGCCCCCGGCGCGCACCGCGTGCGCGCAGGTCGGCAAGGACGCCAGCGCCGGTGAGGCGCTCGCGGCCGTCGCCAAGCCGCTGCGCTACGACTCCGCGGCGCTGCTGTGCGCCATCGCGGGCTACCCGAAGGCGGGCTGCGGCGAGCAGGTGAGCGGGAAGAAGAGCGCGGAGCCGTCCGCTTCCGGCAGCGATTCCGGCGGTGAGGACGGCGGCCCGTCGGCAGGGCTGATCGGCGGCGTCGCCGCCGTGGTCGTCCTCGGCGCCGCGGGCGTCTGGCAGGCCCGCCGCCGCAAGCGCGGATGAACGCGGACGAGCCGCTCCCCGAACCGCTGACCGTGCCGCGCCCCGGCCCGCGGTCGGCGGCCACCGGTACGGCGCTCCGCGCTCCGGGCGGCCGCCTCCCCGGCCGCGACCACTTCACGGCAGGGCGCCCCGAAAGGGGCGCGGGGAACTGCGCGACAAGCCACACACAGCCCGCGGCCGCCCTGCCGCACACACCCCAACGGCGCTCGGCGTCCCGTCCACACACCGCACGCGCGTGCGCCCTGCACGCCGGCGCCTGGTGGATCTGGGCGCTCGGCCTGGCCACCGCCGCGTCGCGCACCACCAACCCCCTGCTGCTCGGGCTGCTCGTCGGGGTCGCCGGGTACGTCGTGGCGGCGCGGCGCACGGACGCGCCGTGGGCCCGCTCGTACGGCGCGTTCCTCAAGCTCGGGCTGGTCGTCATCGGCATCCGGCTGGTGTTCGCGGTCGTGCTGGGCTCCCCCATCCCCGGCACGCACGTCCTGGTCACCCTCCCCGAAGTGCCGCTCCCGGACTGGGCGCGGGGCGTGCGGATCGGCGGCCGGGTGACGGCCGAGGGCCTGGTCTTCGCCCTGTACGACGGGCTGAAGCTGGCCGCCCTGCTGATCTGCGTCGGCGCGGCCAACGCGCTCGCCAACCCGGCCCGGCTGCTGAAGTCCCTGCCGGGCGCGCTCTACGAGGCGGGGGTGGCGGTCGTCGTCGCCATGACCTTCGCCCCGAACCTCGTCGCCGACGTCCAACGCCTGCGCGCCGCACGCCGGTTGCGCGGCCGCCCGGACCACGGCGTCAAGGCCCTGCTCCAGGTGGGGCTGCCGGTGCTGGAGGGCGCGCTGGAGCGTTCGGTGGCGCTGGCCGCGGCGATGGACGCGCGGGGCTACGGCCGCACGGCCCAGGTCCCGCCCGCCGTCCGGCACACGACGAGCGCGCTGACGCTGGGCGGTCTGCTGGGCGTCTGCGCCGGCACGTACGGGCTGCTCGGCGACGTGGGCGCGGGCTACGGCCTGCCGGTGCTGGCCGCCGGGCTCGCCGCGGCGCTTGCCGGGCTGTGGCTGGGCGGCCGCCGGTCGGTCCGCACGCGCTACCGCCCGGACCGCTGGGGCGTACGCGCCTGGCTGGTCGCCGGCTCGGGCGTGGCGGTCGCGGCCTTGATGATCCGGGCGAACTCCTACGCGCCCGCCGCCCTCCACCCGCCGGCCGTCCCCCTGACGGCACCGGAGCTGCCGCTGTGGCCCGCGGCGTCCGTCCTGCTGGGCCTGATACCGGCGTTCGCGGCGCCGGGCCCCGCCACCCGCACCCCGTCCGAGGAGGACCCGCAGTGATCCGGTTCGAGCAGGTGTCGGTCACGTACGACGACACGGCCGCGCCCGCGCTCGGCGGGGTGGACCTCACCGTGCCCGAGGGCGAACTCTGCCTGCTCGTCGGCCCGTCGGGGGCCGGCAAGTCGACGCTGCTGGGCACGGTCAGCGGACTCGTACCGCACTTCACCGGCGGCACCCTGCACGGCCGCGTCACCGTCGCGGGCCGCGACACCCGCACGCACCGGCCGCGCGAACTCACCGACGTGGTGGGCACGGTGGGCCAGGACCCGCTCGCCCACTTCGTCACCGACACGGTCGAGGACGAGCTCGCGTACGGCATGGAGTCCCTCGGTGTCGCGCCCGCCGTGATGCGCCGCCGGGTCGAGGAGACCCTGGACCTGCTGGGTCTGGCCACCCTGCGCGACCGGCCGATCGCCACCCTGTCCGGCGGCCAGCAACAGCGCGTGGCCATCGGCTCGGTGCTGACCACCCACCCCAAGGTGCTGGTGCTCGACGAGCCGACGTCCGCGCTGGACCCGGGCGCGGCGGAGGAGGTGCTGGCCGTGCTCCAGCGCCTCGTCCACGACCTGGGCACGACCGTGCTGATGGCCGAACACCGGCTGGAGCGGGTCGTGCAGTACGCGGACCAGGTCATCCTGCTGCCCGCGCCCGGCGCGGCACCGGTCATCGGCGACCCGGCGGAGATCATGGCGATCTCCCCGGTCCACCCGCCGGTGGTGGCCCTGGGCAGACTGGCGGGGTGGTCGCCACTGCCGCTGTCGGTACGCGACGCGCGGCGCCGTTCGGCTTCGCTGAAGGAGCGGCTGGCTTCCTCGGGGGCCGGGGTCCGGGGCGGAGCCCCTCACGCGGCGGAGCCGCATATCGGATACAGCGGGAAGGGGCGGGCCGGGGAAAACCCCCCGGCCCAAGCCACCGGCCTCACCATCCGCCACGCACACCTCACCGCCCTGCGCGACGTCGACCTGACCGTACGAGAAGGCGAGACCATAGCCCTCATGGGCCGCAACGGCGCCGGCAAGTCCACCCTCCTGCGCACCCTCGTCGGCACCCACCGCCCCACCACCGGCTCCGTACGCGTGGGCGGCCTGAAGCCGCACAGCACGCCCCCCGCCGAACTCCTGCGCCACGTGGGCCTCGTACCACAGGAGCCGCGCGACCTGCTGTACGCGGACACGGTCGCCGCGGAGTGCGAGGCGGCGGACGGCGACGCGCGGGCGGAGCCCGGTACGTGCCGGGCGCTGGTCGACGAGCTGCTGCCCGGCGTGTCCGACGCGACGCACCCGCGGGACCTGTCCGAGGGCCAGCGCCTCGCGCTCGCGCTCGCCGTGGTGCTGACGGCCCGCCCGCCGCTGATCCTCCTGGACGAGCCGACGCGCGGCCTCGACTACGCGGCGAAGGAGCGCCTGGTGGAGATCCTGCGCGGGCTCGCCTCCGACGGCCACGCCATCGTCCTGGCCACGCACGACGTGGAGCTGGCGGCGGAGCTGGCGCACCGGGTGGTGGTCATCGCCGACGGCGAGGTCGTCGCGGACGGCCCGACGGCGGAGGTCGTGGTGGCCTCCCCCGCGTTCGCCCCCCAGGTCGCGAAGATCCTCGCACCGCTGCCGTGGCTGACGGTCCCGCAGGTGCGTCGCGCGCTGGAAGCGCGGAAGGGGACGGCGTGAAGAAGAACCCCGGAGGCGAGGAGACCGCCCGGCCGTCGCGCCCGGCCGCGGACGAGCGGGGCACTCCATGGAGCCGCCGCCCCGCCACCGTCACCGACCGGCAGGCCCGGGCCATCCGTCTGGGTCCCCGCTCCGTCGCGGCGCTCGTCCTCGTCTCCCTGATGGGGATCGCGGCCTTCGGCTGGCCGCTGCTCGCCGACTCGGCGTCCGGGCTCGCCCACTCCAAGGACGCGCCGTGGCTGTTCGCCGCGCTGCTCCCGCTGCTGCTGGCCGTCGTGGCGGCCACCATCGCCGACACCGGCCTGGACGCCAAGGCCATCGCGATGCTGGGCGTACTCGCGGCGGCGGGCGCGGCCCTGCGGCCGCTGGGCGCGGGCACGGCCGGGATCGAGCCGATGTTCTTCCTGATGGTCCTGTCGGGCCGGGTCCTGGGCCCGGGCTTCGGCTTCGTCCTCGGCTCGGTGTCGATGTTCGCGTCGGCGCTGCTGACGGGCGGGGTCGGACCGTGGATGCCGTTCCAGATGCTGGCGATGGGCTGGGTGTCGATGGGCGCGGGCCTGCTCCCGGGCCCGGACCGGCTGCGGGGCCGCCGCGAGGTGCTGCTGCTCGCGGGCTACGGCGCGCTGGCCTCCCTCTGCTACGGCACCGTGATGAACCTCCAGGGCTGGCCCTACATCGGCTCCCTGGCCACGGGAGTCTCCTTCGTCCCGGGCGCCCCCCTTCCGGAGAACCTCACCCGCTTCATCGCCTACTGCCTGACCACGTCCCTGGGCTGGGACGTCCCCCGAGCGATCGTCACGATCACCGCGACCCTCACCCTGGGCCCCACCATCCTCAAGGCCCTGCGCAGAGCGACGCGCCGGGCGGCGTTCGACGCGCCGGTGGAATTCAGGAACGGATAGCGCCGCGGCCCTATATAGATTTCTGTATAGTCGCGCCATGGGTGACCCCTGGCAGATCGAGATCGAGCCGGAAGTCCGGCAGTGGCTGGAGCTCCTCTCGGACGCCCATCACGACAAGGTCGAGCGGGCGGCCGACATGCTCGCGGCCCGGCCGACCACTCTGGGGGAGCCGTACTCCCGCCACCTCGGCGGCAAGGTCCGCGAGCTGCGTTTCACTCTGGACGGCAACGCCGTGCGTATCGCGTACTGGCTCGCCCCGGGCCGGCGCATCGTGTTACTGACGGTGTTCCGCAAGACCAGGCAGCGCGAGGCGGCCGAAGTGGAGCGTGCCCAGCAGACACAAAAGGCGTGCGAGGCGGACCACGGCCCTGCCGAGCACAGCTACGACCGGATCAAGGAGGAGAATCCGTGAACCACTCCCAGTGGAAGACCCGCCGGACCAGGAAACTCCTGGGAGAGCAGGTCGAGGAGTCGCCCGCCTACATGGAGGCCGGGTACGCGTACGCCCTTGGCCAGGCCGTCTACGACCGGCGTACCGAAATCGGTCTGTCACAGACCGAACTGGCACGTCGCGCGGGTATGGCCCAGCCGCAGATCTCCAACATCGAGGGCGGTGACTCCGTACCGACCCTGCCACTGCTCACCCGCCTGGCCAAGGCCCTGGACTCGTCGCTGACCATCGACCTGGACGGCGACAGCTCAGCGTTCGTCTTCACTCCGCACGATCGTCGGCAGTCGGATGAAGCGCCCTCGGGCGGACGCCCCTCGGCGGCCTGAGCTGCGGCCGCGACTCGGGCAGGCCCCACCCCGGCCTCGGGGCCGAGGCATGTGCGGGCCTGTCCGGAACTTGAGCTCGCCACGACCCGGCGGCCACATCAGCGGATGAAGACGAACACCCGGTTGTTTCCGAGGCGTTCCGCGCCATCCGGGGTCTCTATCGTGAAGTCGATGATGCCGGGCGGCTTCTGGCGGCCGCCGGCGTAGGCACTCATGCGGGGGTAGAGCACGACCCATTGGCCCGGCTTGCAGTCGAGGTTGAGGGCTACGGACTCGCACGTCAGCGTCTCGAACTCCGAGTCCTCGCCCGTTGTCACCGCGCCGCTCAGGATCTCCTCCTGCGGGGTGCCCTCGTGTTCCCAGCGGGCCATGGTGAGCTGGGGGTCCATGAAGCGCATCCGGCTCTTCCGCAGGTTCTCGACGGTGATCCGTACCGGCCCGATCCACTCGGTGCCGACGTTGCGTACGACGACGGACGGGTAGTTGTACTCACTCCCGTGGACGGCCCACAGCTCCCCTCTGCCCTCGATCGTCAGCCTCGCTGCGGCACTCTCTTCCTCAGCCATTCGCCACCCCTGCCCTCGCATAGGTCGGACCGGACCCGCGCACCCTAACCACGCCGCGCCCGCGCGCACACCACCGCCCGGCGCATACGAGCCAAGCAGCCCTACGGCAGCCGCTGGATGATCGTGCCCGTCGCCAAGCCGCCGCCCGCGCACATCGTGATCAGGGCGAATTCCTTGTCGGCGCGCTCCAGTTCGTGCAGGGCCGTCGTGATCAGGCGGGCGCCCGTCGCGCCCACCGGATGGCCGAGAGCTATCGCGCCGCCGTTGACGTTGACCTTTTCGAGGTCCTGGTCGAAGACGCGGGCCCAGGACAGCACGACGGACGCGAACGCTTCGTTGATCTCCACGAGGTCGATGTCCTTGAGGGACATGCCCGCGCGGCCGAGGACGGCGCGGGTGGCGTCGATGGGGCCGTCGAGGTGGAAGTGGGGGTCGGCGCCGACGAGGGCCTGGGCGACGATGCGGGCGCGGGGGCGCAGCCGCAGGGCGCGGGCCATGCGTTTGGAGGCCCACATCAGGGCGCAGGCGCCGTCGGATATCTGGGAGGAGTTGCCGGCGGTGTGGACGGCGGTGGGCATGACGGGCTTCAGCCCGCCGAGCGCCTCCATGCTGGTGTCGCGTAACCCCTGGTCGCGGTCGACGAGGCGCCACATGCCCTGCCCGGCGAGCTGTTCCTCCTCGGTCGTCGGGACCTGCACGGCGAAGGTCTCGCGCTTGAAGCGCTCCTCGGACCAGGCGCGGGCGGCGCGTTCCTGGGAGAGGAGGCCGAGGGTGTCGGCGTCCTCTCGGGTGAGGCCGCGTCTGCGGGCGATGCGTTCGGCGGCCTCGAACTGGTTGGGCAGGTCGACGTTCCACTCGTCGGGGAAGGGCTTGCCCGGCCCGTGCTTGGAGCCGCTGCCGAGCGGGACGCGCGACATGGACTCGACGCCGCAGCCGATGCCGACGTCGATGACGCCGCTCGCGATCATGTTGGCGACGACGTGGTTGGCCTGCTGCGAGGAGCCGCACTGGCAGTCGACGGTGGTGGCGGCGGTCTCGTAGGGCAGGCCCATCGCGAGCCAGGCGGTGCGGGCCGGGTTCATCGACTGCTCCCCGGCGTGGGTGACCGTGCCGCCGACGATCTGCTCGACGCAGTCGGGCTGGATCCCGGTGCGGGCGAGGATCTCCCGGTAGGTCTCGCCCAGCAGATAGGCGGGGTGGAGATTGGCGAGCGCCCCTCCGCGTTTGCCGATGGGGGTGCGCACGGCTTCGACGATGACGGGTTCCGCGGCCATGATGCTTCCTTTCGTGGCATCCGGAGGCGTCCCGGCGGCCCCCCGGCGCTGTGCCATGCACTCGGGGCCTCCCGGTGGCCCCTGAGCAGTCCCCCGCCGAACTGGTACGCGTTCTAGTTCTGTTCGCAGTCTTATGACTGCTACCCCCGGTACGCAAGGGTGGCGCACCCTCGGGCTCCGCAACAGATGGCGCCACCGCCCTTGCCACTCCACGGCCCGCTCATTACCTTCTGGGCACATCTGATGGACCGTCAGGCGTACGGAGGTGGTGGCCGATGTCCTGCCCAGCGCTGCCCGGAGGGTTCGACTTCACCGACCCCGGCCTCTACGAACAGCGGGTGCCGCTCCCGGAATTCGCCGTCCTGCGGCGTACGGCACCGGTCTGGTGGAACGCCCAGCCGCACGGCGTCGCGGGCTTCGACGACGACGGCTACTGGGTGGTCACCCGGCACGCGGACGTCAAGGAGGTCTCCACCCGGCCGGAGATCTTCTCCTCCGCCGCCAACACGGCCGTCATCCGCTTCCACGAGCACATCCGGCGCGAACAGATCGACGTGCAGCGGCTCATCATGCTCAACATGGACCCGCCCGAGCACACCCGCGTGCGCCAGATCGTCCAGCGCGGCTTCACCCCTCGCTCGGTCCGGGCCCTGGAGGGCGCGCTGCGCGAGCGCGCGAGGGCGATCGTGGCGGAGGCCCGGGAGCGGGGCGGCGGCAATTTCGTCACGGACATCGCCTGCGAACTCCCGCTCCAGGCCATCGCCGAGATCGTCGGCGTCCCCCAGGAGGACCGGGCGCGGATCTTCGACTGGTCCAACAAGATGATCGCGTACGACGACCCCGAGCTGGCCATCACCGAGGAGGTCGGCGCGACGGCCGCGATGGAGCTCATCTCCTACGCGATGAACCTGGCCGCCGAGCGCAAGAAGTGTCCGGCCCGGGACATCGTCAGCCTGCTGGTGGCCGCGGAGGGCGAGGGCAATCTCGCCTCGGAGGAGTTCGGCTTCTTCGTGCTGCTGCTGGCCGTCGCGGGCAACGAGACCACGCGCAACGCCATCAGCCACGGCATGCACGCCTTCCTCACCCACCCCGAGCAGTGGGAGCTCTTCAAGCGCGAGCGGCCCTCGACGGCGGCGGAGGAGATCGTACGGTGGGCGACGCCGGTCGTCTCCTTCCAGCGGACGGCGACGCGCGACACGGAGCTCGGGGGTGCGGCGATCAGGGCGGGGCAGCGGGTGGGCGTCTTCTACGCCTCGGCCAACAACGACCCCGAGGTCTTCGAGCGGCCCGAGGTCTTCGACATCACCCGGGACCCGAACCCCCATCTGGGCTTCGGCGGCGGCGGTCCGCACTTCTGCCTGGGCAAGTCGCTGGCGGTGCTGGAGATCGACCTCGTCTTCAACGCCATCGCGGACGCGGCGCCGGGCATCGAACTCGCGGGTGAGCCACGGCGGTTGCGGTCGGCGTGGCTGAACGGCATCAAGGAACTGCGGGTGCGCTACGCGTAGCGGGCACTGCCACTGACGGATAGTCAACTTCCTTTGCCTGGAGCGGAATCGGTCCGTACCAAGACCTTGCCCACCGACACCGGTGGACTTACTCTCGGGTACACCTCCGGGCCAGGCACGATCGTCACGCCACTCACCCGCTCGCACGCGGCTCTCCGAGAGGACATCGCATGAAGGACGCCCAAGGAAGACAGGTGACGGGACGCGTCAGATGGCGGAAGTTCGCCGTCCTGGCCGTGCCCGGCTTCGCGGCCACGGCCGCGCTCGCCATCGCGCTCGCCGACGGGGCACTGGCGGCCTCGTTCGCCGTTTCAGGGCAGGAGTTCAAGGTCAGCGCCGGCAACCTGGACGGCGAGGGCTTCGCGCAGTACGGCAGCATCGACGCCAACGTCCGGGGCCAGCTGCTGCCCGTGGCCGTCACCGCGGTCAAGAAGGCGGAGATCAAGGACCTGTGCCAGTCCGTGGTCACCCATCTCCCCGTGATCGGTGACATCTCGCTGAACCTGCACGCCGGCGGGGGCAAGGACCCGGTCAAGGCGTCCGACCTGTTCCTGGACGCCACGCAGCTCAGCGGCAACGCCGAGTTCAAGAACATCGAGATCGGGCGCGACGCCTCCACGGTCGACAAGGGGCCGAAGGGCGCGCAGGGTCTCCAGGACCTCTTCGCCCAACAGGCGGACCATGTGAAGATCAACGACATGCGGCAGGTCGCCTGGGCGACCAACGCGGGCACCTTCACCCTCTCCGGCCTGAGCATGAGCATCGCCAAGGGCAAGCAGGAGTGCTTCTGACGTGGCGGCCGGCATCGAGTCCGGCCGTCCACGGCGGCACCCGTGGGCGGCGTGGCGCCAGTGGCGCAAGGGGCGGCCGTTCTGGGGCGGGCTGGCGACCGTGCTCGCCGGGGCGGAGATCTGCGCCATTCCACTGGCGCCGCTGAAGGTCATGCTGCACCAGGGGATCGCGGGCATCCCGTCGGTCCTCATGGGCCTGGTCATGATCCTGATGGGGCTCAGCGCGTGGTTCGCACCGCAGTACCGGACCCTCGCCGGGATCGTCACCGTCATGGTCGCGGCGGCCACGCTGGTGATGTCCAACCTCGGCGGCTTCCTGATCGGCACGCTCATGGGGGTGGTCGGCGGAGCGATGATCTTCGCTTGGCAACCCTTGCCGGCCGAGCCGGCGACGGCTCGGGGTGGCGCGGTTCCGGGCGGCGAGCCGTTGCCGGCTGACGCCGGCGGGGTCCCGGACCGGGAGACCGGAGCACCGGGCAGCCCTCCTTCCGACCCGGCGACCGAAGACCCGGGCGCGGAGCCCGGCGTTCAGGGCAGCTCGGACAGCAGCGCTGCCGGAACCCCTGCAGCACCGAACGACAGTGAGCCCGACGCGACCCCCGGCAGTCCGCCGCCTGGGGCCGGAGCCCCGGCATCACCCCCGGCCGAACCGGCACCCGATCCACAGGCCGACCCGCCCGTCGACACCCTGACCGCTCCCCCGCCGGACCCACCCGAATCGCCCGGCAGCGGTCCGCGGGACACCGCGCCCCGGCCGCCCGCCGGGCCCTCGGCCGAGATCGGGCCGTGGACACCGGCACAGCGGTCGCCCAGGTCCGGCCCCGTCCGGGACGTCGACCACCAGCCCCGTCCCCACCTTCCGCACCAGAGGAGTTCCGATGACCGCTCGTAGATTCCGCAGCCGTGCCCTGCTCGCCTCCGGAGCCGGGCTCGCGTTCGTCGCCGCGCTCGGGTTGGGCGGTGCGGGGACCGCCGATGCGCGGAGTGCCGATGACGCGGGGCCGACGACCGTCACACCCGCGGGGCACTACTTCGCGGCGACGCTCACGGGGAGCGCCACGTTCAAAGCCGGTTCCGTGATCGCGACCTGTAACGTCTCCAGCTCGCAGCCGACTGCGGGCGGCGGGGACGCGAGCAACCAGATACCGAACGCCCCCGCCAACCACAACGACGCGGGCCCGGTCGTCAGCGGCCTCAACTCGCCCACGTACTCCTCGTGCAGCGCCAACCTCCCGGGCGTGACCGTATCCGTCACGACTTCCGGCGCCTGGGGCGTGGCCATGCAGAACGCGGACTCGCCCGCCGCCACCCTCACCATCCCCAGCGGCGGCTTCGTCCTGCAGACCACCGGCCTGGCCAACTGCACGGTGACAGCGGCGCCCGCCGCGGCGGCCAGCCTGAACACGACCTTCACCAACGGCTCGCCGTCCACCCTCACCGTCACCGACGGCATGGTCCCGGTGCAGGTCACCGGCGGATTCGGCTGCCCGACGGCGGCGACGTCCTCGGTGTTCAACGCGACCTACCAGGTCACGGACGTCACGGACCCGTCCCAGCAGATCACCGTCACCAGCTGACTTCCGGGGCAGACCGGGGCGGGAGCGCTCAGCCCTTGGACCGCGCCGGTTCCGCCGTCTCCGCGACGGCCGGCGCGTCGCTCCCGCTCCGCGCCCCCGGCACCTTCCCCGGCGCCCGGCGGCCGGGCCCGGTCAGTGCGTACTGGACGGCGAAGCCCGACATGACCACGAACGCGCCGCCGGCCGCGTCCAGGACGTAGTGGTTGGCGGTGCCGACGATGACGGAGAGCGTCATCAGCGGGTAGAGCATGCCCAGCCACTTCATCCACACCTTGGGCGCCACCACGGCGATCACGACGCCGCACCACAGGGACCAGCCGATGTGGAGCGACGGCATGGCCGCGTACTGGTTGGAGAGTTCGGTGAGCGCGCCGAAGTCGGGATTGGCGAGATCCTGCGGGCCGTTGGCGGTGTCGATGAAGCCGCGGCCCGGCATCAGGCGCGGCGGGGCCAGCGGGTAGGCCCAGAAGCCGACGAGCGCCATCAGCGTCGCGACGGACAGCGCCGTGCGGGCCCAGCGGTAGGTGCCCGGGCGGCGCACGTAGAGGTAGCCGAGCAGGGAGACCGGCACCAGGAAGTGGAAGGTGCCGTAGTAGTAGTCCATGCTGTCGGCGAGCCAGTCGACGCCCGCCACGAAGTGGTTGAAGCCGTGCTCGACGTCGATGTGCAGGAACTCCTCGGCGCCGAGGATCTGTCGGCCGTGGGACTCCGCGAGGGCCCGCTCGTCGGGCGCGCTGGCGCGGATGAAGGAGTACGCCCAGTAGCCGACCCGTATCAGCATCAGCTCCAGGAACACGTTCGGCCGGCTCAACGGCCGCTTCCAGAAGCGGAACAGCGGCACCCAGGAGAACCGGCCCCGCTGCGGCTCGGACGCGGGCGTCGGCAGCGGCCGGTCCCACAGCGGTGACGTGCGCGGCAGGAAGGGCACCGCGCAGGCGGCGACGATCGCGGCGAGCAGCGGCGCGTTGTCGCCGAGGGGCCGCAGGAAGGGGTTGTCGGGCATGAGGACCGTGCTGGTCAGCGTCATCACGAGGACGACCAGGACGGGCCAGACGAGCCGGTCGGCGCGGCGCCCGCCGACCCGGCCGACGACGGCGAGCAGGATCCACAGCTGCTGGTGCTGCCAGGCGGTGGGCGAGACGGCGACCGCGACGCAGCCGGTGAGGGCGGTGGCCAGGAGCAGTTGGCCGTCGAGGGCGTAGCGGGCGGCGCGGCGCAGACCGAGCACGGCGACGGCGACGGCGAGCAGGCCGTAGAGCACGAGCTCGGCGGGGCCGTGCAGGCCGATGCGCAGTAACAGGCCGTGCAGCGACTGGTTGGCGAGGCCGGCGGGCGCCTCGCCGAGGCCGGCCCCGGCGATGTGGTGGAACCAGTACGTCCATGAGTCGTCCGGCATGGCCAGCCAGGCGGCGGCCGTGCCGACGGCGAAGGCGATGCCGGACGCGGCGGCGGCGCGGCGCCGCCCGGTCAGCCAGAGCAGCGCGGCGAAGAGCAGCACGGCGGGCTGGAGCGCGGCGGCGACGCCGACGAGGATCCCGGAGGCGACGCCGGAGCCGCGGGCCAGGCGCGGCAGACAGCAGGCGAGGAGCACCAGCAGCACGGGGATGATGCTGGTCTGGCCGAGGGTGAAGGTGTTGCGCACGGGCAGCGAGAGCACGGCCAGGATGATCGCCGCGGGGGTGGCGAGCAGGGCGGTGCGGCGGCTCACCGGGGCGGGCAGCGAGCGGGCGGCGACGAGGGCGAGGGCGACGACGAGCAGCAGGGTGCCGAGGGTCCAGCCGATGCCGAGGCTGTGTTCGGCGGCCTTGGTCAGCGGTTTGAGCACGAGTCCCGCGAAGGGCGTACCGGTGAACTTGTCGGTGTCGTAGAGCGATCCCTTCACATGGAGGACACCGTTGTCACCGATCCAGCGTTCGAGGTCGGTCAGGCGGCGTTCAGGAGGGAGGCGGAGCACCACCGCGGCCTGACGGACTGCCAGTATCCCCGCGAGCAGCCACAGTGCGCCCAGAGCCAGGACCGTCCGCGACCCCGCCCCGGGCAGGCTCCCCAGGCCGCCCCTCTGTGCATTCGCCACGCCCCGCAGCTCCTCCAGTCGCCCCGGCTCGGTCACCCTCGTAGGGCTGTTTGAGACCTTACTGAGTCCTGAAGAACAGACGCAGGTCACCCCCAGGTCACCTGACAAGGTCCCACAACTGTCCGGATCCTGACGGCTGTCACCTCCAACGGCGGGTTCGTGCCGCCGGAAAAAGGTCGCCGCGGGAGATCGGCCGCGTGCCACCATGCGCGCATGACCGAACACAGGACCGATGACCGTCGCGTCCCCCGGGTGTGGGACATCGCGCCGCAGCCCGTCGGGGCGCCCGCTTCCGCCACGCTGTTGCGGGAGTACCTCACCGACGTCGCCGACCGCTGGCACCTGCTGCACGACGGCCGCCGGTGCACGGCCGAGGAGATCGACGGCTATCTCGCCGAGGACCCCAGTGACGACCTCGCACCGCCGCGCGGAGTGCTGTTGGTGGGACGGCACGGCGGCGAGCAGGGCGGCTGCCTGGGCCTGCGGATGCTGGACGAGCGGACGGCCGAGCTGAAGCGGATGTACGTACGGCCCGCGAAGCGGGGGCTCGGCGGGGCGTCCGCGCTGCTCGCGGCGGCCGAGGCGGTGGCCCGTGAGTGGGGTGCGGAGCGGATCGTGCTGGACACCAGGAAGGATCTGGTGGAGGCGGTGGCGCTCTACGTCCGCCACGGTTTCACGCACATCCCGCAGTACAACGAGGGCCCGTACACCGAGGTCTGGCTCGGCAAGGAGCTGTGATCACGGGCGCGGGTCGTGGTCCCGCTTCGCGGGGCCGTTGTGGGGCTGCTCGGAGTCGGAGCCGCACAGTTCCGCGTTGAGTTCGCGCACGAGCTGCTGGAGGTCGGTGGGGCGGTCCTTCGACCACCAGTCGCCCAGGAGGTCCGCGAGCGATTGCTCGCGGGCGCGGAAGAGGCGTTCGGCGACCTGCCGCCCCTCGTCGGTGAGGATCAGCGGCAGCCCTTCGCGTACGGCCAGGCCACGCGACTCCAGCTGCGCCGCCGCCTCGGTGATGATCCGCAAGGGGATGTCCACGCGCTCGGCGAGCAGGGCGGGTTCGGCGGATCCGTAGCGGTTCATGCGGAGCAGCATCCAGCTCGCGGCGGGTTTGAGGTCGAACCCCGCCCGTTCGGTGATCTCCTCGTAGATCCGGCGCTTGCCCTCGCGGCTGCCGAGGAGGGACAGCGCGCGGGCGCACTCCTCGTGGGAGGAGCGTTCGACGGGGTTGCTGGAGAGGACCTCGCTGGTGTCGGGGGCGGTGACGCTGCCCCGCAGCGGCTCCTCGCGGAGGAGGAAGGCGAGGGCGAAGGCCACGAGCACGGCGGGCACCGCGTAGAGGAAGACGTCGGTGATCGACGTGGAGTAGGCGTCGAGGACCCCCGCCCGGGGCCCGGCGGGCAGCGCGGAGACGGCGCGCGGGTCGGACTTGAGCTGCCCCGGGGTGACGCCTGGCGGCAGGTGCGTGCCCGCGAGGGCGTCGGCGATGCGGGGCCCGAGCTTGTTGGTGAAGATCGTGCCGAAGATGGAGACGCCGAAGGACGCGCCGATGGACCGGAAGAACGTGGCGCCGGAGGTGGCGACGCCCAGGTCCTCGTAGCCCACGGAGTTCTGCACGATCAGCACGAGCACCTGCATCACGAGGCCGAGCCCGAAGCCGAAGACGAAGAAATAGAGGCTCATCTCGCCGGTGCCGCTGGCCGGTTCCAGCCGGTGCAGCAGGAGCAGGCCGATGGCGGTCAGTCCGGTCCCGGCGATAGGGAAGACCTTGTAGCGGCCGGTGCGGCTGACGATCTGCCCGGAGGCGGTGGAGGAGATCAGCATCCCCGCCACCATCGGCAGCATGTGCACTCCGGACAGGGTGGGCGTGACGCCCTGCACGACCTGGAGGAAGGTCGGCAGGTAGGTCATGGAGCCGAACATGGCGAAGCCGACGACGAAGCCGATCACGGAGCAGAGCGCGAACGTCCGGATCCGGAACAGCTTCAGCGGCAGTACGGGCTCCGCCGCGCGCCGCTCCACGAGCACGAACGGCACCAGCAGCGCCACGCCCAGCACCCCGAGGCCGATGATCTGCCAGGACGACCAGGGGTAGCTGACGCCGCCGAGCGAGGTCATCAGCACCAGGCAGGTGGCGACGGCGGCGATGAGGAAGGTGCCGAGGTAGTCGATGCGGTGCGGGGTGCGGCGGACGGGGATGTGCAGGACGGCGGCGATCACGGCGAGCGCGACGATGCCGATGGGCAGGTTGATGTAGAAGACCCAGCGCCAGCTGAGATTGTCGACGAAGAGCCCGCCGAGCAGCGGGCCGAGCACGCTCGTACCGCCGAAGACGGCCCCGAACAGCCCTTGGTAGCGGCCGCGGTCGCGGGGCGCCACGATGTCGCCGACGATCGCCATCGACAGCACCATCAGCCCGCCGCCGCCCAGGCCCTGCAGGGCGCGGAAGGCGATGAGCTGGCCCATGTCCTGGGCGATCCCGCACAGCACGGAGCCGATCAGGAAGATGACGATGGCCGTCTGGAAGAGCTTCTTGCGCCCGTACTGGTCACCGAGCTTGCCCCACAGCGGGGTCGCGGCCGTGGACGCGAGCATGTAGGCGGTGACGACCCAGGAGAGGTGGTCGAGGCCGCCGAGGTCGCTGACGATCGTGGGCAGCGCGGTGGAGACGATCGTCTGGTCCAGGGCCGCCAGCAGCATGCCGAGCAGCAGCGCGCCGATCGCGACGAGCACGGTGCGCCGGGGCTGCCCCGCGCCGGGCACGGCCACGGGCTCCGCGGCGGCCGCGGAGGGGGCCGGGGTCTCGTCCGCCATGGGCTGGCTCCTGGGGTGCGGCTGCCGGCTGTCCGCTTCCCATCGTGTTCCGGATCGGCGCGCCCGGACAGCCGGGGTAGCCCATTGGCTGTTTTCCCTCCTGTCCCCGACCCCGCCACCGACCCCCGGTGATCAAGGCTGGACCTGGCCTGTTGGAGGTTCCGGGGTAGTTTTTGTATCGTTAAGGAACAAAGTGGCTCCGCCCGTATTCCCTGACCGGCGGGCGGAGCCGCTTGTCTTGTCTCCCGCGCCCTGGAGTAGCCGATGACCACGCTCACCGCCCGCGCCCTGCTCCTGGACATGGACGGGACGATCGTCAACTCCGACGCCGTGGTCGAGCGCTGCTGGCGGGCCTGGGCGGAGGAGCAGGGCCTGGACGCCGCCGAGGTGATGAAGGTCGTGCACGGCCGCCAGGGCTACGCGACCATGGCCGCCCTGCTCCCGGACCGCCCGATGGAGCTGAACCACGCCGACAACCGCCGCATGCTCGCGGCCGAGACCGCCGATGTCACCGGCGTCGTGCCGATCGCGGGCGCCGTCGACTTCATGGCCGCCCTCGCCGGTCTCCCCCACGCCCTGGTCACCTCCGCCGACCGCGGCCTCGCCGAGGCCCGCATGGGCGCGGCGGGCCTCCCGATGCCGTACGTCCGGGTCACCGCGGAATCCGTCGGCGCGAGCAAGCCCGACCCCGAGGGCTTCCTCAAGGGCGCCGCCCACCTCGGCTTCGCCCCCGAGGACTGCGTCGTCTTCGAGGACTCCGAGGCGGGCATCGCGGCGGGCAAGGCGGCCGGCATGCGCGTCGTGGGCATCGGCCCGCGCGCGGCGGCCCACGCGCCGGATGTCGCGGTGGCGGACTTGACGCGGGTACGCGTGGAGGCTCTGCCGGGCGGCGGGATCGCGCTGCATTTCGGGGGCTGACGCCCTGACGTTCGCGGCACGGGACCGTCCGTGCCGCCGGGCGGACTTCCTGTGCCGGGGAATCGACGGGGCGGCGGGGCCCGAAGGGCTTCCGCCCAGGGGTGGGGCATTCAGCCCGCCACCAGCCGCTGCCCATCATGGATGCGCACGTATGGCGGGTTGTCGCCGATCGCGTCCAGGAGCCGTACGGCGTACGCCTCCGCCATGACCACCGCCACCTCGTCGGGCGTCAGCCAGGAGACGGCGGCGGCTTCATCGGAGGTCCGAGCGGTGCCACCCACGGGGCGACAGCGGAAGACGAGGGCGACGATCCCGCGCGCCATGTTTTTGTACACGCCCGTCAGCCGCTCCACGTCGACCTCGACGCCGGTCTCCTCCAGCACTTCACGCCGGACTCCACCCTCCGGCGCTTCCTCGATCTCCAGCACGCCGCCCGGCAGTTCCCATCGCCCGTTGTCGACACGACGGATCGCAAGCATGCGGCCGTCGTCGCGGACCACGGCGCCTGCGACGGAAACGGAGTGCAGGGGGGTGGACCTGCGAGACTGGGTGGCCGTACTCATACGGATGAGCATAGGAGGGCAAGCGGTTCATGGGGATCGAGGTCTCGCGCAATTCGGGCAAGCCGCGCTATTTGCAGATCGCGGATGACCTGACCGAACAGATCCGCACTGGCGCCCTGACCCGAGGCGCCCGGGTACCCAGCGAGTCCGACATCATGGAACGTTACGGAGTTTCGCAGGGAACCGTCCGCAAAGCGATCGCCGAACTGCGCACAGCCGGACTGATAGAGACTCATCACGGACGCGGCTCCTACGTGAAGGACCTGCCCCCGGTCCACAGAAAGTCCTCGGACCGGTTCCGACGATCCCATCGCAAGGCCGGCAAGGCTGCCTATCTGGCCGAAGCCGAGCAAGCAGGTCGCACACCGGCTGTACACGTTCTCTACGTAGGGCCGACAAGCGCTCCACCCGACATCGCCGAGCGCCTGCGCATGCCTGCCGGGGAACAGGTGCTCGCCCGGCGGCGCCGTTACTTCGTCGACGGCACACCCACCGAGGAAGCCACGTCCTACCTGCCCTGGCCGATCGCACAGGACATCCCTGAGCTGCTCGACGAGAATCCGGGTGGCGGCGGCATCTACGCCCGCCTTGAGGAAAACGGCCACACCCTCGCCGAATACATCGAGACCGTCCGCGCTCGACTCGCCACCAAGCAGGAGCTGGCAGCACTCCAGCTCAGCCCCGGCGCCCCGGTGATCCACCTCGTCCGAGAGGCGGTGACCGACGACGGCCGGGTGGTCGAAGTCTGCGACACGGTCATGGCCGCCGACCGCTTTGTGCTCGACTACAGGATCCCATCACACGACTGACGGGCCACCCCTCACCCCCGAACTGGCCTGATTTCCAAGGCGGGTTGACTGACGCAGGCGAGTTAGGCCACTCTCAACTCATGCACTCATATACATGAGTGCATGAGTTGCTCCCGCGCGACATGTCGATCGGAGTCGCCGGAGCCCGTGCACGAGAGGCGCTCGTCATGCTGATTCCTCCGATGCCCCCACCACCGTTCCCGCCGACCACCGTCTCTGCGCCGCTCAGCAGCGGGCCGCCCGCCGCGCCCAGCCCCCCGGAGCCCGCCTGTGCCGAATGCGTTGTTCTCGGCAACGGCTTGCGGTGGGCGCAGCGTACGGATGACTCCGTCCGCGTACAGGCCATCCAGGCCGAGATCAGCACGCACTCCGGTACGGCACACATCCCGCAGATTCCTACCCGCAGGGCACCGGCGCCCGTCCAGCCGCTTCATGAAAGCCGACGGCCGACACATGGAAGACACTCACCGACGCCTTGAAGACTGAGAGTTCAAATCGAAAGGGGCACGACATGAGCACCATTCAGTTCATGACCGCCGCCGACGGCGGTCACGGGAAACCCCAGGAAGAGGGAGACGGGCTCCCCGGTCAGCCCTGGAGTCCACCGTCCGACCCTCCGCCGAACCCTGACAGCCCCGCCCCGGACGGAGACGGGGACCGTCGCAAGTGACCGTGAATCCCCCGCAGGTGGAGCGCCCCGGCCGAAAGGAGCTGGGGCGCGCCCTCCTGGAGACGAAAGCCATGTCGCCGGACTGGACTCCGACGTTCGCGGCAGTGGACCGGGCATCGTTCCTGCCTGATCTGATCTGGCCGTGGGACACGAAGACCGATACGAGTGTCGCTGTGGACCGCACCACCGACGCCGACGCCTGGTACGCGGCTGCGGACAGCAATATGCCCCTGGTGACTCAGTGGGACGATGGCGAGCACTCCGGCACCACGCCAGGAAGGGTGTCCACCAGCTCCTCATCCGCGCCCTCCGTGAATTACGGACTGTTTCAGGATCTGAGCCCGGACGAGGGCATGAGGGTGCTGGACGTCGCCACCGGTACGGGCGAGACCGCCGGCGCCCTGTACCACCGTTGCGTGGGCACACGGGGGCGCGGGCGCGTCACCACAATCGAAGTCGATCACTCCGTATCGCGTCAGGCCCGCGAGAAGCTGTGCGCTGCTGGGCTGTACCCGGATGTGGTCACAGGGGACGGGTTCGTCGGCCACGCGGACGATGCGCCGTACGACCGCATCCTGGCCACCGTCGGGCTCCGGGAGCTCCCGGGGGCGTGGGTTCGGCAGATCCGTAAGGGCGGCGTGATCGCCGCCCCGTGGGGCACGCACTACAGCAACGCCGACGCCGTGGTCCGCCTGGTGGCGAACAGCGGGGTCGCCCTCGGTCACTTCACCCGCCCGGTGGAGTTCATGAAAATGCGCGCGCAACGCTCGCCGAAACGGGAGCACTCGAAATACGTCCCGGCAGGCGCGTTCGACAGCGCGAACACCTCCACCACGGCAGTCACCGAACTCGAATTCATCACCGGCCGGTACACCGCCCTGCCATTCGCGCTGGGGCTCCGCGTACGGAACTGTTTCCAAGCCGTGGCGGAGGCCCGGGACGGCGCACGACCCGTGTGGTTCTACGGACTGGGTGACTCGTCCTGGGCATGCGTGATGTTCCGCGACGGGGAGGAGGCACGCGTCTGGCAGTCGGGGCCACGCCGACTGTGGGACGAAGTCGAAGCCGCATACCGGTGGTGGGAAGACCAGGGCAGACCAGAGCACGAGCGGTTCGGGCTCACCGTGACATCGGAAGGGCAATCCGCCTGGCTGGACGCTCCGGGCGACTCCTGGCCTGTATGAGGAGATGAGCCGACCCCGCCCATGTGCTTCTCCCAACGCACGCGGGCGGGATCGCGCTGCATTTCGGGGGCTGACGCCCTGCGGGCAGGATGAGGGCATGACCACGAGCCCCGCATCCCGGCCGCACCCCGACCTGCTCGCGGCGAAGGCGCTGGCCTACGACCCGAGCGGGTTCGCCTGCTCCGAGCCGGTGCCCGAGGCCGAGAGCGCGGAGTATGGGGCGTGCGCCTTCACCCTGGACGGGCTCTCCGTCAGGTTCCGCGCGGCGAAGACGACGCCGACCAAGGCCGGTCAGTTCGTCACGGTGTGGAAGCGGTCCCCGGGCGGACCGATCCAGCCCTTCGACGCGGCGGACCCCGTCGACCTCTTCGTCATCAGCGCCCGCGACGACCACGGCTTCGGCCAGTTCGTCTTCCCGCGCGAAGTCCTCCGCGAACGGGACATCGTCTCGACCGCCGGCACCGGCGGGAAGCGCGCCTTCCGCGTCTACCCGCCGTGGGTTGCCGCACCGAACCGCACGGCGCGCAGCACGCAGGCGTGGCAGGTGGACCACTTCCTGGCGCTGCCGGAGGAGGGGGCGGTCGATATTGCCCGGTGCCGGGCGCTCCACCGGAAATAGAGCGGCGCGGAGCCTCGGGTGCGACCTAAGGTGAGCCCTTTCGCCATCGGAAGGATCAAGCCATGGAAACCACCGACCGCACAGGGCCGCCCCTCACCGGGGGCGAGCGGGAGACTCTGCGCGCCTTCCTCGACTTCCACCGCGCGACACTCGCCATGAAGTGCGACGGCCTCTCCGACGAGGACCTGCGCCGCCGCTCGATGCCGCCGTCGACGCTGACCCTGCTCGGGCTGGTGCGCCACATGGCGGAGGTCGAACGCACCTGGTTCCGCCGGGTGATCAACGCCGAGGACGTCCCCCTGGTCTGGTCCGACGAGGGCGACTACCAGGCGGCGTACGACGCGACCACGGCCACCCGCTCGGAGGCCTTCTCCGCCTGGCAGACGGAGGTCGAGCACGCACGCCGCATCGAACTGGCGGCGGAGTCCCTGGATGTGACGGGCCATCAGCCTCGCTGGAACGCCGATGTGTCGCTGCGCCTGGTGATGCTGCACCTCATCCACGAGTACGCCCGCCACAACGGCCACGCGGATTTCTTGCGCGAGGGGATCGACGGGGTGGTGGGGGCGTGAAGGGGGCTCCCCCCCCGCCATGCTCTTGCACACGCCTGTCAGCCGCTCCACCTCGACTTCGACGCCGGCAGGGAGCCGCCTCATACAGGCGTGGCGACGGGATGCAACCCGGCAAGAGCGGGTGGCGCGTGGGACTGCGCGTCCGGGCGGGTGCGCGCGGAAGTAACGCTTCGGGGCGCCGGGCGGCAGCCGCGGCCGGGGATAGCCCAGGGGCACTGACAGTATGGACGGGCTGGAGCGCATACATTTCGAAATGCGTGGCGCGGCGATGACCATGGGATCCCTGGCGCTTGTGGTCTCGTCGTCGGTATGGGCACCGGCCAGTCAGGCCGAAGCGGGCGGGTAGGAGGCCGTCACCTGCACGGGCACCAGCCCGGCCACCGGCCTCTTCGCCTCGCCCCCGGCCCTGGTGTCCTGCGATTCGGTGTCCACCGACAGCGGCACGGAAACCGTCCGGTACGCCGACGGCGGTCGGGCATCGCCATCGACACTTCATGCCGCCGCCCTCGCCACGGCCGCGCTTCGGCACGATCGTGCCTGACGTGAGAGAGGCCGGGATCGGTGTGAGACTGGGCTCGGAAGGGGTGATCCCCGTGTCGGACCCACCGCACGCGTCCGCCGGTTCCGACGCCGCCGTCGACGAGAATCGGCTGGAAGAGCTGATCGTCGGTGCACAGATGGCCCTGCCGTTCGAACTGCCCGTTCTGGCGAACCAGTGCGCTTCGGCCCTCGGTCTGGACACCGCGCTGATCTACCTCGTCGACCTGCAGCAACAGCTGCTCATCCCACTCGACGATGTATCGGAGCCGCTGCCGGTGGACCACTCGTCAGCCGGCTGGGCGTACCGCACGGTCTCTCCTCGGGTGGCCGACGCCGACGACGGCGTGATCGTCTGGATCCCCCTGGTCGACGGCGCGGAGCGGCTGGGCGTGCTGGCGGTGCGGGCCGCCTCGCTCGACGGGGTGCGGTTGCGCCGCAGCCGGATGCTGGCCCATCTGCTCGCCATGCTGATCACTTCCAAGCGCGGCTACAGCGACTGGCTCGCCGGTCTCACCCGCACCGAGGCCATGCGGTTGCCCGCCGAGATGCTGCGGGCCTTCCTGCCGTCCCACACCATCGGCAGCCGCAGGTGCGTCTCGACCGCGGTCCTTGAACCGGCGTACGACGTCGCCGGCGATGCCTTCGACCACTCGGTGGTCAAGGACGTGCTGCACACCATGATCCTCGACTCCATGGGGCACGATCTGACCGCCGGCCTGACCGCGTCGGTCGCCATGGCGGCGGCGCGGAACGCCCGCCGCGGCGGTGGCGACCTGGCCGACATCGTCGGCTCCCTCGACCAGACGCTCGCCCAGTGGCTGCCCGACCATTTCGCCACCGGCGTGCTCTGCCGGCTCGACGCGGTCACCGGGGTGCTGCGCTGGGTCAACTGCGGTCACCCGCCACCGCTGCTGATCCGTGGCGAGCGGGTGCTCGACGGGGCACTGGACAGCCCCCCGCAGCCCCCGATCGGCCTGGCCGGTCAACTCACCCCGGAAGCACGGCAAGTCCACGAGACGACACTGGAACCGGGCGACTGCGTCCTGCTCTACACCGACGGCGTCGTGGAGGCTCGCGACGCGGACGGCGCGGAGTTCGGCCTCGACCGGTTCGCCGACTTCATCATCCGCTCCTCCGCCGCCGGCCAGCGCCCGGCCGAGGTGCTGCGGCTGCTCATCCACGCCGTCCTCGACTACCAGCGCAATCAACTACGGGACGATGCGACCATCTTGCTCTTCGAATGGCGCCCGCAGTACCAGTGACGACGGGAGGTGCGGGGGGCCGGTGAAACCAGGCGGCGTCAGCCCACCACCGCCTCATAAAGACTGAACCCCGCCAGCGCCAGCATCACCAGCGCCGCGATCTTCGTGATCAGTGCCAGCGGTACGTACTTCATCAGCGTGCGGCCGCCCACGATGCCCAGGCCCGCCACCGCCCACAGGCCCAGCGTCGCGCCGATGCCGACCGAGACCGGGTCGTCGTAGCGGGCGGCGAGGTTCGCGGTCATGATCTGGGTGAGGTCGCCGAACTCCGCGACGAGGATCAGCATGAAGCCCGCGCCGGAGACCTTCCAGAAGGACTGGTCGGCGGGCTTGGCGATCTCCTCCTCGTCGTCGTCCTTCTTGAAGAGGAGGACGGCCGCGCCCGCGAGGAAGGCGAGGCCGACGATCACCTGGAGGATCCGGTGCGGGAGCAGGGTCAGCAGGCTGCCCGCGGCGATGGCCAGGACGACGTGGACGAGGAAGGCGGCGGCGACGCCCGCGAAGACGTACGAGGCGCGGTAGCGGGTGCCGAGCATCAAGGAGGCGAGGGCCGTCTTGTCGGGGAGCTCGGCAAGGAAGATCACGCCGAAGACCAGGGCGGCGACGGTGAAGCTGAACACAGGGCGATTCCTCGATCGGTTCGGACTGCCGTACCGAGAGACCTGCGGGATTTCAGGGGTCGCTTCGGCACGGCAGCGTCATGGACACTGCGGCCGAAGGTCTCGCTGGCCTACGGAAGATTCCCCGTCTGCCTCCGGGCGCCGGCTGGGGTGAACCCAGCAGTATGTCGACGGTCCGGCGAAGAGCTACTCCCCTTCTGCTCCGTTCAGGGTACTTGATCGCTTGAAGCCGGGCCACCGGCGACCGCCCCGGCCCCCGCCCCCTTCCCGGTGCAGTCGCCCCCGCGCGATCAGCTCCAGCGTGACGGCGACCGCCACCGCCTGCACGGCCATCAGGGCGACCAGGACGAACAGCTGCACCGCCCCCGCGAGCGTCGGCGAGGCCCCGCCCAGCAGCATGCCCACGAAAGCGCCCGGAAGTGTGACCAGGCCCACGGTGCGCGTCTGGTCCAGGCCCGGCAGCAGGGCGTCGGAGGCCGCCGGGCGGGCGATCTCCAGCCGCGCCTCGCGGTCGAGCAGGCCGAGGGCCATGCCGGCCTCGACCTCGCCGTGCCGGGTGCGCAGCTCGTCCAGCGCGCGCCGGCCCGCGAGGACGGTGGCCGTCAGCGCGCCGCCGATGAGGATGCCCGTGACCGGGATCAGGGCGATGCCCTTGAGCGGGACGAGCCCGGTGAGCAGCAGTACCACGACCACCGGCAGCACGCCCGCGCCGATCGGCGCGGCCGCCCACCGCCAGGTGCCGTTCTCCGTGATGCGGCGCCCGGCCGTCCGTACGGCCACGGCGAACATCAGGAGGACGAAGCACAGGAGCAGCGGCAGCGCGTGGACGACCCAGCCGATCAGGGCGGAGACGGCGGCCAGTTGGACGGCGGCGCGCAGTCCGGCGACGGCGATCGCGCGGGCGTAGCCGCGCTCCCGCCCGTCGGCCAGCCGGGCGAGGGCGGCGACGCCCACGGCGGCGACGAGCAGGACGGCGAGAACCACCCCGAGGGTGGCGTTGACGGGCAGGAGAGCTGCGGCGGCGAGCACGCGGCCACCCTAGGCCGTGCCGGCCGGTCGGGCCGTACGCACCCGCGACGGCGGGCGAAACGGGTCCGCCGTACGGGTCCGGACCCGGGTGAACTCGGCTTCCGGCTGGCACGCATGGCGCACCGTCAGGAGGAACTTCACGTTCGCAACCCCTTGCTTTGACATGGTCGCGTCGTCACCCTGTTACCTGGCCAACACCCCCCGGACACCGGCCGTCGAAATCCTGGCCGCCACTCACCGGCCGCCCCCACCTCAAGGGAGTTCTCATGCCCGGAATGCGCATCCCCACTTCCCTGCGGAACGTCTACGCGCGTCGCGCGGCCGTCGCGGGCGGGCTCGCCGCGCTCGTCGGCTCGCTCGTCCTCGGCGGACCCGCCGCACAGGCCGCCCCGCCCGCCCCGACGGACGCCGCGACGGCCCGTACCTACCTGGGCGAGCTCACCGTCCAGCCGGAGGGGTCCATGGACGGCTACAGCCGCGCGAAGTTCCCGCACTGGATCACACAGTCCGGGCAGTGCAACACCCGTGAGGTAGTCCTCAAGCGCGACGGCGACAACGTGAAGCAGGACGCCAAGTGCGCCGCCGTGTCCGGCACCTGGACTTCCGCGTACGACGGCGCCACGTGGACCGACGCGCAGAAGCTCGACATCGACCACATCGTGCCGCTCGCGCAGGCGTGGCGCTCGGGCGCCGACAAGTGGACCACCGCCCAGCGGCAGGCCTTCGCCAACGACCTGACCCGGCCTCAGCTCATCGCGGTCACGGACCGCGTGAACCAGGCGAAGGGCGACAAGGACCCGGCGCAGTGGATGCCGCCGCTGAAGTCCTACGGATGCACGTACGTGGAGATGTGGGTGACGGTGAAGCACTACTACAAGCTGAGCGTGGACTCGGCCGAGAAGAGCGCGATGGAGCGCGTGCTCAACGGCTGCTGACGACAGGCTTCCGGGCGCGGATCCACCCTCACGACCGCGCCGAGAAGCCGAACCATGCCGCGACCCCGTGGACGACAGCGATGAGTCGCCGCATGCGGACTCCTTTTCTGCGCAGGGAAGTTGAGGGACAGACCGAGGACTTCCCCACCCCGCGCAGCACCACGCACGGTTCACTCGTAAGGGGTAAGTCAACCACCACTCACGGACCCGGTTCCGGTGAATTGAGGAATCCGTTCGACGGGCCGCACCCCGAGGCCATGATGGGCCGATCTTCTCGCCCTCGGCCCCCGGGAGAGCACCGTGGCGCACCATGCGATAGCCGTCGTCGGCGCGGGCCCCCGGGGCACCGGCGTGCTGGAGCGGATCTGCGCCTCGGTGCCCGAACTCGCCCCGCGCGCCCGGCTGACCGTGCACATGGTGGACCCCGCGCCGCCGGGGGCGGGGGCCGTCTGGCGCGCCGACCAGCACGCGGGGCTGCTGATGAACACCGTGGCCTCGCAGGTCACGGTGTTCACCGACGCGAGCGTGGAGTGCGCGGGGCCGGTGCGGCCCGGTCCGAGCCTCCACGAGTGGGCGGGCGGGATCGTCGGGCCGGACGACTATCCGACGCGGGCGTGCTACGGGCGCTATCTGGCGTGGGCCTTCGCGAGGACGGTGCGGACGGCGCCGGAGAACGTGGTGGTCCTGACGCACCGGGCGAGGGCCGTACGCCTGACGGATGATCCGGCGGACGAGCGGCCGCCGCTCCAGACGCTCACCCTCGACACCGGCCGCACGCTGCGCGGGCTCTCGGCCGTGGTCCTCGCCCAGGGGCACCTGCCGGCGGTCGCGACCGGGGAGGAGGCCCGCCTCTCGGCGTACGCGGCCCGCCACGGTCTGCGTCACGTCCCGCCCGGCAACCCCGCGGACGTGGACCTCGGCGGGGTGTCCCCCGGCGAGGCCGTCCTCCTGCGCGGTCTGGGGCTGAACTTCTTCGACCACCTCGCCCTGCTCACCACCGGTCGCGGCGGGACCTTCGCCCCGCGCGGCGGCGGGCTCGTCTACCGCCCGTCGGGGCGGGAGCCGCGGCTGTACGCGGG
The DNA here is from genome assembly GCF_003391135.1 of Streptoverticillium olivoreticuli subsp. olivoreticuli. Taxonomy (GTDB): domain Bacteria; phylum Actinomycetota; class Actinomycetes; order Streptomycetales; family Streptomycetaceae; genus Streptomyces; species Streptomyces blastmyceticus. The sequence continues at coordinate 3,482,162 of NZ_CP031455.1, forward strand.
GTCGCGGCGCGGCGTCCCGTACCAGGCGCGCGGCGACAACCAGAAGGGCCCGTACGCCCGGCACACCCCGCTGCTGCTGACGCCGGAGGTCATCGACGGGTTCCGCAAGCGCGCGGCGTCCGGCGCCGCACCGGACTTCCTGGCCGAGGTGTGGCCGCTGGTGGCCGCGGAGGTCGAGGCGGTGTACTACGCGACGCTGCTCGCGGGCAGGGGACTGCCGGCCGCCCGGTTCCGCGACCGCTTCCTCGCGGCCGCGCTCGCCCGGGATCCGCGGGGCGTACGGGAGGTGCTCGCCGACTCCGGCATCGGGCCCGCCGACCGCTGGGACTGGGCGGCGGTGGCCCGTCCGTACGGCGGGCGGCGCTTCGAGGGGCCCGCGGACTTCCGCGCCTGGCTGCTGGCGTATCTGTACCGGGACGCCGAACGGGCGCGCGGCGGCAATGTCCGCGACCCGGTCAAGGCGGCCCTGGACGTGCTGCGCGACCTGCGCAACGAGCTGCGGCAGACCGTCGACCACGGCGGGCTCACGGGCGCCTCGCACCGGGAGCACCTCGACGGCTGGTACACGCCGCTGAACGCGTTCCTGTCGATCGGCCCGCCCCGCCGCCGGATCGAGGAGACGGCCGCGCTGATCGAGGCGGGCGTGCTGGAGGTGCTGGGGCCGGGCCTGGAGGTGACGACGGGGGCTCCCGGCGGCGGGGCGGGCTTCGGCGCGCGGTCGGCGGTGGTGCCCGGCCCCGCGGTGTCCGTGACGACGGTCGTCGAGGCGCGCCTGCCCGCGCCGGACGTGCGGCGCACCGGGGACGCGCTGCTGGCCGGTCTGCTGCGGACGGGGCAGTGCCGGGCGCACCGGGTGGGCGGCCATGTGACGGGCGGGCTGGACGTCACGCCGAGCCCGTACCGGCTCGTCGACGCGCGGGGGCGGGCGCATCCGCGGCGGTTCGCGGTGGGCGTGCCGACGGAGGGGGTGCGCTGGGTGACGGCGGCGGGCGCCCGCCCGGGTGTGAATTCGGTGACGCTGGCGGACGCCGACGCGGTGGCGCGGGCCGTGTTGCGAACGTGTTGCGGGTGGCCCTCGGGCACAATGAATCAAGAGCTTGAACTTGCAAGTAACGATTAGGCGAACCTAACCTGTACCCCTCGTCGTTTCCTGTCCCCGACACGAGGAGCACTCCCCATGCCCCCCACGACCGCTCAGTCCCCCTCGGCCGCGACTTCCGCCGTCGGCGGCACGGCCCAGGCCATCACGCTCACCGAGCGGCTCGACGCCGCCCGGCCGTACGCCCTCTCGGCGTTCCGCGCCGTGGTGGGCCTGCTCTTCGCCTGCCACGGCGCCGCGTCGCTGTTCGGCATCCTCGGCGGTGCCGCGGGCACCCACGGCGGCACGGTCGCGGCCGGCACCTGGCCCGGCTGGTACGCGGCCGTCATCCAGCTCGTCGGCGGCGTCCTCGTGCTGCTGGGCGTCGGCACCCGCAGCGCGGCCCTGATCTCCTCCGGCTCGATGGCGTACGCGTACTTCGACGTGCACCAGAGCACGGCCCTGTGGCCGATACAGAACGGTGGCGAGGCGTCCGCGATGTTCGCGTGGGCGTTCCTGCTGATCGTCTTCACCGGACCCGGCGCGGTCTCCCTGGACCGTCTCTTCCGCCGCGACCAGTGATCCGGCCGGGGGTCCGGCCTCGCCGCCGGGCCCCCGGGTCACCCTTCGCACGGCACACACCGGCACATCTCCGGCACGTGATTCAAACAACATCACCGGCCCCGCGCACATGTCACAGGAGCCCCAGGCGTACGCTGTGCGGTTGTGAAGGCCGCCCCTGCCGCTCCCTGCGACGTCGCGGCGGGGGACCGTACCGGGAGATCAGGACGTGCTGGAGCAGTTGGGGTCGTTGGCCGACACCCCATGGATCTATGTGATCGTCGGGCTGTCCGTGCTCCTCGACGTCTTCCTTCCCGTGCTGCCCAGCGGCGTGCTGGTGATCACCGCCGCCACCACGGCCGCGGGCTCCGCCGCCGACGCGGTCGGTGACGCCGCCCGGGGTCACGCGGGCTTCCCCGAGATGTTCGCACTCGTGATGTGCGCGGCGACCGCCTCCGTGCTCGGCGACATGGTCGCCTACCGCCTCGCATGGCGCGGCGGCGACCGCTTCGACCGCGCCATCGCCCGCTCCCGCCGCCTCACCGCCGCCCAGGCCAAGCTCGGCACGGCGCTGCTGCGCGGCGGCGGTCCGCTCGTGGTCGTGGCGCGTTTCGCGCCCGCCGGGCGGTCGGTCGTCAGCCTCGGCGCGGGGGTCATGCACCGCAGGGTGGCCGAATTCCTGCCCTGGTCGGCGCTGGCGGGTCTGACCTGGGCCGCGTACAGCGTGAGCCTCGGCTACTTCGGCGGCCAGTGGCTGGGAGCCACCTGGCTGGGCACGGCCGTCTCCTTCTTCGCCCTCTTCGCAGCCGGGCTGGGCGCGGCGTTCGTCATGAAGCACCCCCGCCACCGCGAGGCACAGGCGCAGTAGGGCCCGTTACGGCTCCGGCCGTACCCGGCCACGGCGCCGGGCCGAGGCCCGCATTCCGCATCCGTACGAGCATCCTTACGAGTGTCCTTACGAGTGCTCCCGCGCGGCACTACCGCGTCCGGCGGGCGACCTCGCCGCGCAGGGTGCGGCCGCAGCTTCGCGCGTACGCCCGCTGCACGACGGGCACCAGCGGTCCGGCGACCCTGGTGAACCAGAGCGCGGGGCGGCTGAAGGCGGTCACGGTGAGGTGGACCTCACCCGCCTCGTCGAGCGTGACGAGGAACGCCTCCTCGCCGCACTCGGGGTGGCCCGGCAGCGTCCCGTACGCGAAACCCGCGCGGCCGGGCTCCCGCACGGCCCACACCACGGCACACGGGCCCGAGACGCGCAGCGGGCCGGCGCCCAGGGACACGGTCACGGTGACGCCGGGCGATGCCCCACGACAGCAGCGCGTCGGCGGCCGCCCCGAAGGCGTCCCGGCCGCGTCCTATGCGGGTGGATACGCGAAGGTGGCCGTAGGCCTCGGGCAGCGCTCCGGCGCGCCCGGTGGCCCCGACCTCCGGATAGGTGAACCTCGGCGGCACGGGTCAGCCGCACTCACAGCTTGGTGAGCTTGGTGTACGGGCCGGGGATGCGCTCCTGGCGGGAGGCGAAGTCGACGAGCACGGCGACGTCCTCCTCGACACCGATGACCCGGCCGAGGCCGTAGCGGTCGTGGGTCACCCGGTCCCCCACGGTGAACCGCTTCACCGGGGCTGGGGCGACGGGAGCATTGAAGGGGCTGGTGGGCAGGAACCGTCGGTGCGCTGCTGGCTTCGTCATTGTCCTCAGTATGCGCCCTTCGCGGGCGGGCGGCGCCCGGGAAGGGCACAGCGGCCCGGCTCCACGGGGGAGCCGGACCGCTGGATGATCACGTGTCGGAGGTCACCTGACCCCGGCCGGTCAGTGGACCTTGGTGAAGGCGTCCTTGTCGAAGGCCGTCAGGCCGTTGGCCCACAGAGCGTTGACCCGGCTTCTCTCCTGCGAGTTCGGGTAGGGGTTGGTGCAGGACGGGCCGGGGCCGCCACCGGACATCAACTCGCTGCACGGGCCCTGGTAGTGGTCGGGCAGGCCGAGGACGTGCCCGGTCTCGTGCGCGGTGACGCGGGTGGAGTCGTACTGCTGGTTCTGCTGGTAGTCGAGGAAGATATAGCCGCGCCCGTGGCCGTCGGTCTGGGCGTAGGAGCCGCGGGAGTCGTCGCCCTCGTAGTACGAGAAGTCGGCGTTGCTGCCCGCCCGCAGCTGGACGTTGCGGACGGAGCTGTTCCAGATCTGCGCGGCGTTCGCTATCTCCTGCTGGAAGCTGGGCGCGTTGCTGGGGTCGTAGGTGACCGTGACGGTCCTCAGGCCCGGGGACTTGGCGGCCTTGGCCTTCGCGGACTTCATCACGGCCTCGAAGAAGGCCTTGTTGCCCGCCTGCTCGGCCGCCGAGCCGACGTACGACGACTGGGTGACGGCGTGCGATCCCTCGGTGACGGGCGCCGCGGTGGCCGGGACGGACAGCGCCGCCGCCAGACCGAGACCGAGGGCGGCCGAGAGCACCATGGTGGAGCGATTCATGTGGGGGACTCCATTCGTTCCGAGAGCCCTGGCCGAATGGTGGTGGGCCGGCCGGGGCGCGTCGGGTGAACTGTTGGTCCCGGGAAGTCTCTGACGAGTTATCAGTGGTGCGGATGATGCCAACTGGCCATAGCTCCGTCCAATCACCTACCCTGCCCCCCGATGTGTCTGGTGTGACATGCGAGGTGCAGTTATGCTCCCCCCGTGGAGCTCGAGGTCAGGCACCTCCGTGCGCTTTGCGCCATTGCCGACACCGGAAGTGTGCGGAAGGCCGCGCTCCAGCTCGGCATGACACAACCCTCGCTGACCACTCAACTCCGGCGTATCGAGGGGGCCGTGGGCGGTCTCCTGTTCACCCGCGGCCAGACGGGCAGCCGCCCCACCCCGCTCGGCGACACCGTCCTGCTCCGCGCGCGGCCCATAGTCGCCGAGATGGCCGCCCTGGTGACGGCCGCGCGAAATGCCGCCGTGGGCGCGGGTGGTGAGCGGCTGCGGGTGGGCAGTGTCGGCAGCCGGGTGGTGACGGGGTGGCTGCGCCGCATCCACGCCCGGTTCCCCGATACGGATATCACCATCCATATAGAGGTATCGACGAACACTCTCCTCCAGCTGCTCGCCACCAACCAGCTCGACGTGGCCTTCGTGCAGGAGACCGAGGGCTTCCCGCTGGCCGTGCCCGCGGGTGTCGAGCGGCGCGTGCTCACCACGCGCGAACCGAAGTTCGTCGCCCTCGCCGCCGGGCATCCGGCGGCCGGGCGGCCCGTGGTGAAGCTGACCGAACTCGCCGACGAGTCCTGGATCGTGGACCCGACCGCCGACCACGAGTGGGCCGCCCTGTGCCGGGCCTTCGCGACCACCGGGCTCGACCCCCGGCTGATCCACGTCCGCGACAACACCACCGCCGCGGACCTGGTCGCCTCCGGCGAGGCCGTACGCCCCTGCCAGCCCACGGCCGAACCGGCCCCCGGCACGGTCGTCCGCCCCCTCCACGGCGACCCGCTGACCGCCGAACTCTCCCTCGCCGCCCGCGCGTGCGCCCGCCCGCTCCACGAACTGGACGCGCTCTTCACCGACCTGGAAGCGGCGTACACGGAGGCGGCGACACGAAGCCCGGCCTACCAGTCCTGGCTCGACGCCAGGGGCACGCCCCTCTTCCGGGGCTGACCCGGGGGCCTGGGGCGGAGCCCCGCCACCGAACCGCGCTGACGCGCGTGGTGTCTTCAATCGCCGGACGGGCTGAATCTTCGGGCTCGTCCGTTGGCGCCCGGTGTCAGAAAACGGCCCAGACCGCTACGCCATGTCTGCTCGCGCGGCCTTGACGTCGTCCACGAAGAACACATCTTGGGACCACTGGCCGGGCCATGCGGCGAGTATCAGGTCCTTCGGAGCCGCCTCGTCAAGCATGCGTCGCTTCTCCGTGATCCTGGTCGCCTGGCTTACCACTCCCTTCGCGTCGACGCGTATGAGCGTGACGGTCTGGCCCCGCCAAGGGAAGCCCTCGACATCACTGGTGCGACGGAGTGATGAAGCGTCAAAGTCTGCGAATCGCGGCATGTGATCATGCTAATCACACCGTTGGCGAGGTCTGGGCATAATTCCCAAGTCGGCGGGCTCACAGTCCGCGCAATGCCTCGTAAAGGTCGCCGTAGACCGACCAGCAGTTGACGCTGCCGTCATCGTTCAGGCTGCCCATGTACCAGTCCGTGTCATCGACGGGCTGCACGAGACACAAGCCATGGAACCCCAGCACGATCGCGGGATGTACCACCTCGTCGGCCGCGTCGGCCCACGTCACGGTCCGGTTGGTGTGGAGCGCGACGGCCTCCCGGTCCCCGGACACCTCGCGGATCTGCTGAAGGGTCCACCCTGCGGGGAGTTGCGCGTCAGTCATGCAGCGATGATCTCAGGAACCGCGCGAAGACCCCCAGCCGTGATCGACTGGGGGTCTTCGTGATGGTGGGCACAGACGGATTTGAACCGCCGACATCTGCTTTGTAAGAGCAGCGCTCTACCGCTGAGCTATGCGCCCGGGAACGAATAGACAGAGTACATGGCCGAAGGGCGGTCCTCGCAAACCGGGGCGGAGGGGGCGCGGGGGTTATCCCCACCCCCGATGCGGTAGCGGGCTTCATACCGGGCGCGGTGACGGTTCCGTAGCGTGATGGGCATCCGCGACCCGCCCCGACCCGCCCTTACGGAGTCATCGTGAAACCCCGTTCCCGTACGCGTTCCGCCGCCCGGTTGTCCCTCGTCGCCGGTGGTGTGCTGCTCGCCGGGGTCGCCGTGACCGGGTGCGGGAACTCCGACCTGGACGACGCCGAGCCCGAGGACCGGGCGTTCGCGTTCTCCGGGCAGGAGCTGACCGTCGACTCCGACGACTCGCAGCTGGAGCTGGTGCCCGGCGGCGGCAAGGACGTGAAGGTGACCCGGTGGTTCGCCGGGTGGACCGTCGGCGGGTCCTCGAAGACCTCGTGGGCGATGGACGGGTCCACCCTGAAGCTGCGCATGCACTGCTCGGGCATCAGCTCCAATTGTCGGTCGAAGCACCGGATCGAGGTCCCCCGCGGGGTCAAGGTCACCGTGAAGGAGAAGAACGGCGGGGTCACGGCGAGCGGGTTCGACAAGGACCTCAAGATCTCCTCCGACAACGGCGAGGTCCGGGTCGCCGACTCCACCGGCGCCCTCGACCTCGCCAGCTCCAACGGCGCCGTGACCGCCACCGGCAGCACGGCCCACCAGGTCAGGGCCCGCTCCCAGAACGGGGCCATCCGGATCTCGCTGAAGCAGGTCCCGGACCGGGTGGAGACCACCAACGACAACGGCAGCACCCGGATCGAGCTCCCGCACGCCCCGTACAAGGTCGACGCGCACAGCGACAACGGCGGTACGAAGGTGGACGTTCCCCGCGACGACGCCAGCCGGCACACGGTCTCCGCGCGCAGCGACAACGGCGAGGTGAAGGTCGTCACGGCGGGCTGACCGTCCTGTGTGTTCGTCCCCGGCGGGTGGGAGAATGGCATCCGGGCCAGGGGCGATCCATCGGGAGAGGGCAAGTGACGGCGACCATCGCGCAGTCCGTACGACCGGCACGCCGCCGTTTCCGCTCCCCGGGGGCCGGTGGGGCCGTGACCGCGTTGGCCGCCGCGGCCCGGGAGACCGCCGGGCTCGCACTGCTGCCCGTGGTGCTGTTCGCCGCGGCGCTGCCCGCGTCCTTCTCCGGCGGCGGCCCGCGCCGCTGGGGCCGGGCCCGCGGCGAGGGGCAGCGGGCCGACGCGCAGGCGGCGAAGGACGCGGCGGCCGCGGCGTTCTACGAGCTGGACACCGCCCAGCGCGACCTGCGGATCTCCATCGAGACGATCACCGCGGTCGACTCCTCGCCCGCCGCCCGCAAGGCGGCCGCCGACTTCGCGGCCTTCGGGCAGCGCATCGACGAGGTGTCGCACGCCTACATCACGGCCGTCGACTCCCACGACCTCGACCGCGAGGACCTGGACGCCGCGTCGGCGGTCCGCGCGCGTACGGACCTGACCCGCGCCAAGGACGAGCTGCTGCGGGTCAAGGCCGACCTGGAGCGGTTCGGGGCGGGCCTCGCGCCGCTGCTGGGGTCCGCGGAGGACCGGCTGGCACGGCTCGCACCGGCCGTGGAGCGGGCCCGGCAGCAGCTCCTGGCCGCGAGCGACGCGCTCGACGCCGTGCGGGCCTCGGGCCTGCGCGCCGACGACCTGGCCGCGCGGCTCGCGGCCCTCTCCCCCGAGCTGACCAAGCTCAACCAGGGCGCCGGGCAGCACGGCGTGCAGGAGACCGTCGCCCGCGCCGAGCGGGTGCAGCGCGAGGCCGAGGTGATCCGCGGCGAGGCCGGGGGCCTGCCGCAGAAGGCCGCGGACATCGACAAGCGGCTCGTGTCGCTGCGGACCCGCGCCCAGGCGATCACCACGCGCGCCGCCGGTGTGGGCCCCGTCCTCAGCGAGCTGCGCCGCCGTTACAGCGCCGCGTGCTGGCAGGACCTCCAGCGGGTGCCCGAGGAGGCGGAGCGTGCCGTCGCCCAGGCCGAGGCGAAGCTGCGGGAGGCGCAGACCGCGCGCGACGCGCAGCGCTGGCCGGACGCGCTCGCCGGCCTCTCGACCGTGCGGGCCCTGCTGAACACCACCGACGAGGCGGTCTCCGCCGCGGGTGACCGGCTGCGGCGGCTGGACGAGGTGTCGTTCGACCACCAGAAGGAGGTCGAGCGCACCCGCTTCGCCGTACGGGACGCGCAGCGGCTCGCCATGGCGGGCCGCAGCACGCCGGACCCGCGCCACGCGCACCCGCTGGACGAGGCGGTGGCCCGCCTGGACCGGGCGGTGGCGGGCCTCGAAGGGCGCCATCCGGACTGGTGGCACTTCCTGCTGGAGACGGAGGCGGTGCGGTCCGCCGCGGCGCGCGTGGTCCAGGACATCAGGGAAGCGCGCAGTCGCTGAATTGTGCCGTAACGCGCGGGTCCGTTGCCGCCTGCGGCGGAACCGCGCTCCGCGCGGTGTCCTCAATCGCCGGACGGGCTGATTCAGCCCGTCCGGCGATTGAGGACAAGCGGCGCAGCCGCTTCAGGGGGTCCGGGGTCTCCCCGGTTTCGGGAAGGGGCGGGGCTGGGGAACAAGACCGCCGGGCCGCACCCGGGCACGGGTCCGGGCGAAGCAGGGCCGAGGAAAAATCCGCCCGTTATCCTTCGCACATGCCTCGCTACGAATACCGCTGCAAAGCCTGCGGCGACACCTTCGAGCTCAACCGCCCGATGGCCGAGTCGTCCGCCCCCGCCACCTGCCCCGAAGGCCACACGGACACCGTGAAGCTGCTGTCGACCGTCGCCGTCACCGGCGCCGCCGCGGCAACCCCCGCACCCCGGGCCGGTGGTGGCGGTGGCTGCTGCGGCGGCGGTTGCTGCGGCTGACGGGACCCGCCGTCAGGCGACCCGGCGGGAGAGGGTCAGGCCGTCCGCGACCGCCAGCATGACGGAGTCCATGCGCTTGTCGGCGGCCACGTGCTCGTTGAACGCGTCGACCGCCGCACCCATGCGCGAGGTCTCAGGGGCGAGGACCTGCCCGCTGAAGAGGACGTTGTCGGCCACGATCAGAGCGCCGGGGCGCAGCCGCGGCACGAGCTCCTCCCAGTAGTCGACGTAGCCCTCCTTGTCGGCGTCGATGAAGGCCAGGTCGATGTGCGGCTCGGCCGGCATGGCCTTCAGCGAGTCGAGCGCGGCGCCGATCCGCAGCTCGACGCGGTCGGCGACACCCGCCCCGGTCCACGCGTCGCGCGCGTAGGCCGTCCACTCCTCGGAGATGTCGAGGGTGATCAACTTGCCGTCGGCGGGCAGCGCCTGGGCCATGGACAGGGCCGAGAGGCCGGTGAAGGTGCCGACCTCCACGATGTGCCGGGCGCCGGTGAGCCGGACGAGGAAGGCCAGCAACGGGCCCTGCTCCCGGGCGATCTGCTTGACGGCGACGCCGGGCAGCGCGGTGCGGGTGATGTCGACGAGTGCCCGCTGCGACGGGAGCAGCGGCGGGTTGTGGGCGAGCACGTACTCGTACAGCTCGGGGGTCATCCGGATGCCCTTGAAATCGGTCACGCGAAGCTCCTCGGGGGCGGAAACGGCCAACGGCCGGACTCCCGAGGAGATTACGCCGCCCCGGCGAACGCCCGCAGGATCTCCTCACCGGCCAGCACGCCCCGCGTCCGAAGGGCGGTCACGTGCGGTGCGGTCCAGCCCGCGTCCGCGAGTTCGCCGTGGCCCGGGCGCCAGCCGCGGTCGGCGGCGAGCAGCAGGTCCGCGTCGAGCAGGGAGTCACCGGCGGCGAGCACCTCGGACGCGCCCGTGCGGCGGGCGACCTCGGCGACCGCGGCGCTCTTGGTGAGCGGCTCCGGCACGGCGTAGAGCTTGCGGCCCTGGAGCGAGACCGACCAGCGGCGGGCGCGGGCCCACTCGGTGAGCTCCAGGACCCAGCCGTCGGGCAGCAGCGGCCGGTCCACGACGAGGTAGGCGAAGAGGTCCTCGGCCGTGCGCTCCTTGAGCAGCCAGGCCGGGTCGGCGGTGCGCGTCAGGTGCGCGCGGACCTCGTCCAGCGGGGCGCACTCGGCGGCCAGCGTCCGCTCCACGCTCCGCCGCCAGTCGGCGTCGGACTCGCCCCGTACGAGCAGCTCGCCGCCGTTGGCGCAGATCGCGAACTCCGGTGCGGGGCCGGGCAGCCGGATGCGGCCGTACTGCTCGCGGGTCCGGGTGGTGGTGGGCACGAAGGCGGCGGTACGGGCCAGGCCGGCGAGCAGTCCCGCCGCCGTCTCCGTCATGTACGAGAGCGGTCTGCTCTCGTACACCTCGACGCAGAGCAGGCGGGGCGCCCGGGCGTCCGGCGTCCCGAGGGCGAGCGCGGCGGCGGAGTAGATGAGGGTGCGATCGAGGTCGCTGGCGACGAGGAGGGTCACGGGGCGGCCACCGCCGTGCCGTCCGCACCGGTCGCGCCGCGGGTGTAGCGGGGGTGGATCAGGCCGACGCAGCTGTACGGCAGGCCGTCCACCTCCTCGACCGGGACGCCGCGCTGGGCGGCCAGCAGCCGCACGTGGCCGAGGTCCGCGCCCGCGCCCCGCCGGGCGAGGATCTTCCACGGGACGCGGCGCAGCAGGACGCGCGTGGTCTCGCCGACGCCGGGCTTGACGAGGTTGACGTCGTGGATGCCGAACTCCTCGCTGATGCGCTCGACGGCCGCCCAGCCCTCCCAGGTGGGTGTGCGGTCGGCGGCGGCCATGTCCTTCGCGTCGCGGGCGACCTGCTCCCGGGCGTCGGGGAAGCGCGCGGCGACGGCTTCGATCAGGTCGCGCGAGACGTCGCCGCCCGCGAGCTCGCGGTAGAACTTCGCGCCGTGGAAGTCGTGCGGGCCGACGAGGTCGGAGCGCAGGACCGTACGCGAGATCAGGCCGGACACCGTCGAGTTGAGGCACGCGGAGGGGATGAGGAAGTCGTCGCGCGTGCCGTAGGTCTCCACGCAGTGGCCGGGGTCGGCGAGGACCGCGAGGCGGGGGTCGAACCCCTCGGAGCCGGCCAGGGCGTCGGCGAGTTCGCGGGTGATCGCGCCCTTGCCCGTCCAGCCGTCGACGAACACGACGTCGGCCGGGTCGTGGTGGGCGGCCAGCCAGCGCAGGGCCGTGCGGTCGATGCCGCGGCCGCGCACGATGGAGACGGCGTAGTGCGGCAGGTCGAGGCCGTACGCGTGCCGGGCCCAGCGGCGCATCAGCACGCCGACGGGGGTGCCCGCGCGGGCCAGCGACACCAGCACCGGGCGGGGCGAGCGCTCGGCGAGCACGGTCTCCGTCACGACGCCGACGGCCCGCGCCATGCGGGACGCGGAGGCGTCGAGCGCGGCGCGGAACAGCGCCTGGTACTCCGCGCCGGGCTGGTACTCGACGGGCAGCGACTCGGCGTAGTGCGCGCCGCCGCTCTGGATCGCCTCCTCGCGCTCCTCGGTGGGGGCTTCGAGGGTGACCCCGGAGAGGTCCTGGAGCAGCCAGCCGACGTCCTCGGGGGCGTAGGAGGAGAAGGCGGGACCGCGCAGCGGTTCTGGCATGGCCGGGGCAGCCTCGGGGGTGTGGGAGGGGACGACGGCGAGCAGGACGTGCCCGGTGTGCGGGGCGAGAGCGTCCAACAGGCCGCCGGGGGCGTGGAGTTCGGGGGTGTCGCCGTGGGAGTCGACGACGGCGACGACGGCGTCGAAGCCGGCGCCCGCGACGTTGTACGCGTAGCGGGGCCCGGGTCCGTCGGCGGGGTCGTCGTGGGCGGGGAAGCCGATGCGCGTACGGATGGCGTAGCCGGGGTCGTCGACGGCGAGCACGGGCGACCGGGTGGTGGTGGAGAACCGCACGTCGACGCTGTGGCGCCGACCGGCTCCCGGGGCACCCGGCACGTCTGCGGCATCTGCGGCGGGGCCGCTCGCCCGGTCACCTCGCCCCGTTCCGAGGCGCCCGCTGTCGTGGCCGTTCCGGCCGGCTTCGGCGGGGCCGCTCGCCAGGCCGTCGCGCGTCGTCCCGACGCACCCGCCCGCGTGACGGCTGCCCTCCGGGACGCCGGGCGCGATGCCGGCATGCCCGCCCGCTCGGTCGCCTCGCCCCGCACCCGGGAAGTCCGGAGTGGTTGCGGCGGAACCGCTCGCCAGGCTGCCTCGCCCCGCTTCCGGGCACCCGCCGTCGTGGCCGTCCCGGCCGGCTTCCGGGGCACGGCTGTCATCCGGGACGCCCGGCGCGTAGTCGGGCGAGCCGCTCGCCAGGTCGCCGCCGTCGCCGCCACAGGACTCCCGTACCCGATCCGCGCGGCCACCCTTCTCCGCGGGGCCGCCGAGCGCCTCCTCCAGCGCGCAGGCGAGCCGCAGGGGCGCGTACATCAGCTCCTCGTTGCCGAGGACGAGCACGCGGCGAGCCCCTCGTGGGAGGGCTTCGGCGATCCGGGCGGCCATCTCCGGCAGCGCGGCTTCCAGCCGGGACCGGTGCGCGGGGGTGAAGCCGTGCCGCCCGCCGTCGGGCACACCGGCGGGCCATCCGAGCTCGACCCGCTGCGGGCCGCGCTCCCGCTGCCGCGCGCCGTCGCCGCGCGGTGCGGGCGCCGCGTCTGCCGGCTCGTGCTCCGCCACCAGGGCCCGGCCCCGTTCCAGCACCCCGGCGGGGAGCCGTACCGTGCCGGAGGCGAGGGCGAGGACGTCCACGCGGGCGCCCAGTTCCGCGGCGAAGTCGGTCAGGCGCGCGCGGTCGGCCGGGCCGCGCATGTCGACCAGGGCCACGATCACGTACCGCTCGCGCGGGAAGCGCGCGTGGAGCGCGGTGATCGTGTTGAGGACCGTGCGGCCCGTGGAGAACTCGTCGTCGACGAGGATCAGCGGGCCGTCGCCCGACAGCAGCGCGGGGTCCTCGGGCAGCAGCAGGTGGGACGTGGCGTGGCTGTGCTCCTCCTCGAAGCCGCCGACCGGGGTCACGCCCGGGACGGGCCGCCGGGTGGAGTGCAGGTAGGGCGCGAGGCCGAGGCCGTCGGCGACCGCGTGGCCCAGGCCGGTGGCCGTCTCCGCGTAGCCGAGGACGACGGCCCGTGCCGCGTCGGCGTCGCCGAGGAGCGCGCGGACCCTGCGCCCGAGCCCGGCCCCCGAGCCATGGACCGTGGACGGCGCGACGGGCACGTGCTTGCCGAGCACGTGGGACACCAGCAGGTGGGCCCGCTTGGGGTTGCGCCGCAGGGCCAGGCCCAGCAGGTCCCGGAGGGGGGCGTCACCCTCCAGCCCGACCCCGAGCCGGTCCTCGACCCAGCTCCCCGACCACATCACGCGGCCGTCCCGACGCTCGCCGACAGCAGCTCCACAAAGCTCACGTCCTCCCGCGCGACACCGAAGACCTCGGCGCGGAGCATGGTGCGCTCCGCCCAGGCCCGGTGCGGCTTCACTTCGTTCATCTTGTTCGTATAGGCGGAGCGCATCACTCCGCCGCCCTCGCGCTCGGGCCGCAGGATGTCCTCGGCGTCGCTGAACTCCTCGTGGCTGACGACGGAGAGCGCGTGCACGGGGGCGACGTGGGAGGGGTGGATGCAGGTCTTGCCCTGGAGGCCGTTGGCCCGGTCGAGCTGGATCTCCCGGAGCAGGCCGTCCATGTCGTGCTGGATGAGCGCGGTGCGCAGCTCCTCGGCGGGACCGGCGAAGGGCGTGCGGCGCAGCTGCGGCTTGAACATCCGCTCGTGCGCTCTGAAGTACTCCCAGACGGGGCCGGTGACGGTGAAGCCGCTGCCGTCCGCGCGGCCGAGGACGTTGACGACGTCGGCGATCACGGAGGCGACGAGCTGGACGTCGTAGGCGGTCATGTCGGGCGCGCGGCGCAGGCCGTACGCCGAGCAGAAGTCGGTCACGCCGAGGCGCAGGGCCAGCACCCGGTCGCGGTACTTGTCGACGGTGCGGGCGATGCCCGCGAGCGTCGCGGTGCGGGTCTCCAGGTGGAGCAGCTCGGGCGATTCGAGGACGGGCATGGCGAACAGCCGCCGCCCGCAGTCGCTTTCGGCGGCGGTGAGCTCTTCGAGGAACGGGATGCCGCGCTCCTCGGTGAACTTCGGGAGGACGAAACCGGACAGCAGCCGCCCGGCCGGGCCGAGCCGCCGGACGAGGGCGGTGATCTGGGCGGGCTCGCGGACCCGGATGAAGAGCAGGGGCAGGGTCCGGCCGGCCGCGGCGAGGTCGGCGAGCCGGGCGAACTGGCGGACGAGGTTCTCCTCGGCGCGGCCCACCTCTGCGTCGCCGATGGAGTCCTCCAGGCAGAGGACCATGGAGATCACTCCGCGGTCGGCCTGCTTGACGACGTCCTCGGCGAGGGCGGGCCGGGTGGCGGGGCTGTAGAGCGTGGCGCCGAGGGCGACGGCGAGCGTGGCGGCCGGGGAGTGCGCGTCGAAGGCGGCGGGCCGTCTATGGAACAGCCCATTCCGCACCGAGGGCGCAAGGTGCTCGAAATGCCTCATTACTCTCCCCGTGTGCCACGGCTTCCACCGGCCCATCCAGCGGAAAGCGTGGCCGATTATCGTACGTCTGGGATGGGGTAAAGAGTTCCCCAAGTGCACGAAAATCTGGCCGCCCGCATGGTTGAACAGCCCAGGTCGCCCCTGCGTTGTCCGCGGCCGGTACGGGAAGGCAGGATTGCGGGCATGACGCACGCCATGCTGAAGGGGTCGAACATCCCGCTGGACGCCCGTAACGTACGGGCCGTGCTGCGCTGGACCCCCGGCCCGGGCATTCCGGACGTGGATGCCTCCGCGCTGCTGGTGGGCGACGGCGGCCGCGTGCGCTCGGACGCGGACTTCGTCTTCTACAACCAGCCCCGCCACCCCTCCGGCGCCGTCCGCCACCTGGCCAAGAAGCGGCTGGTCGAGGGCGCGACGGACTCCGTGGAGGCGGACCTCGCGGCGCTGGAGCCCTCGGTGGACCGGATCGTGCTGGCCGCTTCCGCGGACGGCGGCCCCTTCGGGCTCGTACCGGACCTGTGCGTGCTGCTGTACGACGCGGGGGCGCCCGACGGGGAACCGGTGGCGCTCTTCGAGGTGCAGCCGGAGACGGGCTCCGAGACCGCGATGATCTGCGGCGAGCTGTACCGGCGCGGGGAGGGCTGGAAGTTCCGGGCGATGGGCCAGGGCTACGCCTCCGGGCTGGTCGGGCTTGCCACGGAATTCGGCATCTCGGTCGAGGAGTCCGAGGAGTCCGCCCCGCGGACGGCCGAGCCCCGGTCGACAGCCACGCCTGCGCCCATGGCCGCGCCCCAGCCGGGGTACGGGTATCCCCCACCGCCGCCCGTGCCGCCGTCCGTACCGTCGGCGTACGGCTATCCGCAGCAGCAGCGGAGCGTGGTGGACCCCGGGTTCCGGTTGCCACCGCAGGGCCCGCAGTTCCAGCCGAACCGCTAGCCCGCTCCCGCCGTCACACCTTCGACTTGTAGCCGCGTCCCCACTGCAGACCCCAGCCGTAGAGCCGGTCCAGCTCCGCCTGGAAGCCGTAGACGTACTTCATCTCGCGCCGCAGCGTGATCTCGCCCTTGTTGTTCTCGATCATCACCACGGCGCACGACCGGGCCTCGGGGGCGCGTTCGTGGAGGGGGATCTCGATCCGGGGGCCGTTGCCGGGATAGAGCGTCACCATCGCGTGCGTACGGTCGAACGCGGGGGTGCCGTCGTAGATGTAGACGAAGATCAGCAGTCGCTTGATCTCCGCGCGGTGGTCCATGTTGACGTAGATCGTCTCGCCGGACCCGGAGCCGAACCTGTCGTCGCCGCTGAGCTGGACGTACGGCGGGTTGTTGAGGCTGCCCAGTATCGAGCCGAGGGGCTGCACCACGCCTTTGGAGCCGTCCTGGAGCTCGTACATGCAGGCGAGGTCCAGGTCCACGTTGACGAAGGCGGGGCCCTGCGCCTGCACCATCTCCGGCCGGAACTTCCGCAGCGGGTGGCGCAGCCCGTCCCCCATCGTGCCCCTCTCGTCGAAGGCCGAGGTCGTCCGCATCCGCCAGGAGAGGTTGACCCGGAGGTTGCCGGTGACCGCGCCCTGCTTGGTGAGCGAGAACGTGGGGTGCCGTTTGGTCAGCTCGACAGCGCCGTTGGCACCGCCGAAGTCGAACTGCTGCTCGCCCGCACGCCCCCAGTTGCCGAAGAGCTTGTCCCAGATTGCCATTGCCCTGCCCCCCACCCCGAGTGAGCCGAAAATGCCGCGGGGCGGCCGCGAGGTGTCCCTCACGGCCGCCCCGATCAGAGCGTTCCTCAAATGTGCCGGAGTCACACCCCGGAGGAGACCTCGGCCTTGCTTCCCGAGCCGTCGCCCGAGGCCAGGGCGCGGCGGTTGCGCACCACGGAGGACCAGAAGGCCAGGCCGATCAGCACCACGCCGATCAGGCCGGTGATGACCTCGTTGATCTCGTACTTGATGGTGACGAGGAGGATGACGGCGAGCGCGCCGATCGCGTAGTGCGCGCCGTGCTCCAGATAGACGTAGTCGTCGAGGGTCCCCTTGCGGACGAGGAAGACCGTCAGCGACCGGATGTACATCGCACCGATGCCGAGGCCCAGCGCCATCTCGAAGATGTCGTTGGTGATGGCGAAGGCTCCGATGACGCCGTCGAAGGAGAACGACGCGTCGATGACCTCCAGGTAGAGGAACATGAAGAACGCGGCCTTGCCGGCGAGACCGACGATCGCGCCGTTGCCGCTCTTCTTCGCGGGGCTCTGCGCGCCCTCTTCCTCGTCGTCGTCCTCGGCCTCCTCCAGGCGGTCCTCGAAGAATCCGGAGACGCCGCCGACGATCAGATAGGTGACCAGGCCGCCGATGCCGGCCAGCAGCACCGTGGCGGCCTTGTCGACCGTGCCCTCACCGCCGTGGACCGGCACCGCCGTGGCGAAGGTGGTGGCCGCGACGAGCAGCACCACCAGCGAGACGACGATGGAGAGGGTGTCCAGCTTGCCGAGGCGGGCGAGCGGCTTCTCCAGCCATTCCAGCCACCTGATGTCCCGGTCCTCGAAGATGAAGTCCAGGAAGATCATGAGCAGGAACATGCCGCCGAAGGCCGCGATGGCCGGGTGGGCGCTGGTGACGAGCGACTCGTAGCGCTCATGGTCCTGAAGGGCGACCTTGACCGCTTCGATCGGCCCCAGCTTCGCCGTGATGGCTACGATGACGACCGGGAACACCAGCCGCATGCCGAACACGGCGATGAGGATGCCCAGGGTCAGGAACATCTTCTGCCAGAACGGATTCATCTTCCGGAGGATTCCGGCGTTGATGACCGCATTGTCGAACGAGAGCGAAATCTCCAGGACGGAGAGGATCGCGACGATCGCCAGCCCCTGCCACCCCCAGAGAACGCCGGCCAAGGCCAGTCCCGCCGCCGTGATGGCGAACGACCAGCCAAAGGTTTTCAGGAGCACTGGCTACCCAATCCTTCGCTAAGGGGTTCCCCCGCGCCGCGCGCGGCTTTACGAAACGTTGACCCCGAAGTCTAGGGCGATGCCCCGCAGACCCGACGCGTACCCCTGTCCGACGGCCCGGAACTTCCACTCGCCGCCGTAGCGGTAGACCTCGCCGAAGATCATCGCGGTCTCGCTGGAGGCGTCCTCGCTGAGGTCGTAGCGCGCGAGCTCGCTGCCGTCGGCCTGGTTGACGACGCGGATGTAGGCGTTGCTGACCTGGCCGAAGCTCTGGCCGCGGAGGTCGGCCTCATGGATGGAGACCGGGAAGACGATCTTGTCGCAGGCGGCCGGGACCTTGGTCAGGTCGACCAGGATGGACTCGTCGTCGCCCTCGCCCTCACCGGTGAGGTTGTCGCCGGTGTGCTCCACGGAGCCCTCGGGGCTCTTGAGGTTGTTGTAGAAGACGAAGTACTCGTCGCCGAGGACCCGGCCCGAGGCGCAGAGCAGGGCGCTGGCGTCGAGGTCGAACGGGGCTCCGGTGGTGGAGCGCGCGTCCCAGCCGAGACCGACGGTGACATTGGTGAGATTGGGTGCGGCCTTGGAGAGGGAGACATTGCCTCCCTTGGCGAGCGTGACGCCCATGATCCTGCTTCCTCCCCGAGTTGAACGGTGTCCGATGCACGTCCGGCGCCGCACGCCGTCGCGCCCCGGCGGAACCGGGGGCGGGGCATGCGGCGCCGGACGCCGTGCGGCAGTGTCGGTCAGACGTTGACGCCGAAGTCCTGGGCGATACCGCGCAGACCCGAGGCATACCCCTGACCGATGGCGCGGAACTTCCACTCGGCACCATTGCGGTAGAGCTCGCCGAAGACCATGGCGGTCTCGGTCGAGGCGTCCTCGCTGAGGTCGTAGCGCGCGAGCTCGGCGTTGTCCGCCTGGTTCACCACGCGGATGTAGGCGTTGCGCACCTGGCCGAAGCTCTGCTGGCGGCCCTCGGCCTCGTAGATCGAGACCGGGAACACGATCTTGTGGACGTCGGCGGGCACGCCGGCCAGGTTGACCTTGATGACCTCGTCGTCGCCCTCGCCCTCACCGGTGAGGTTGTCACCCTGGTGCTCGACGGAGCCGTCGGGGCTCTTGAGGTTGTTGAAGAAGACGAAGTTCTGGTCGTTGGCGACCTTTCCCTGGTCGTTCGTCAGCAGTGCGCTGGCGTCCAGGTCGAAGTCCGTACCGGTGGTGGTACGGGCGTCCCAGCCGAGACCGACGATGACCGCGGTCAGGTTGGGGGCCGCCTTGGTCAGCGAGACGTTGCCGCCCTTGCTGAGACTGACTCCCACGGATCCTCCATTGGTTCGAGGGGGAGGGCAGGGCCTGCGCCCCCGTTTGTGCGATGGCATCCGATCAACGTTTGAATCCTAGTGACCGGTTCCCACCGATTACAGGCTTCTCGCACGGGACCCGCACGCCGGGTGCGCTCAGAGCGGAATCCGTGATTCCGCTCTTGATCGCGTTCCGGGCCCGGCGGCCGGGGAAAAACGCCGAATAAGGGTTCGGCGAGGTAATCAGAGAGCCGCGAGCGCCTTGGTGTACTCGTTCAGGTCGCGTGCGTCCGGCAGGCCGTTGACGACCGTCCAGCGCACCACGCCCTCCTTGTCGATGATGAAGGTGCCGCGGACCGCGCAGCCCTTCTCCTCGTCGAAGACGCCGTAGGCGCGGCTGGTCTCGCCGTGCGGCCAGAAGTCGGAGAGCAGCGGGTAGTCCAGGCCCTCCTGCTCGGCGAAGACGCGCAGCGAGAACGGCGAGTCGTTGGAGACGGCCAGCAGCTGGACGTCGTCGTTCGCGAACTTCGGGAGCTCGTCGCGCAGGGCGCACAGCTCACCGGTGCACACGCCGGTGAAAGCGAAGGGGTAGAAGAGCAGCACGACGTTCTTCTCACCGCGGAAGTCGGAGAGCCGGACGGTCTCGCCGTGCTGGTTCTTCAGCGCAAAGTCCGGAGCCTTGGTGCCGACCTCGATCGCCATGGGTTCGCATCCCTCTCTCGACGGGTGCCGGCCCCGGGGCCCGTTCCCTCGGCGGCCCCGGCCACCGGCGGGGTGGTGCGGCCAGTCTGTCACCGCGCCCCCGGCGCACGCAGCGCGCCCCCCGGCAGCGGTGCTGCCGGGGGGCGCGGTGCGGTTCTGCGAAGGCCGGCGCTAGCGCTTGGGGGCGACCATGCGGGTGCCGGTCCAGTCCTTTGCCACGCTGATGCTCTTGGTCTGGCTCAGACCCGCGGTCTGCGACGCCTCGTTGATGTCGCTCGGCTCGATGTAGCCGTCGCGGCCGGTCTTCGGGGTCATCAGCCAGATGTCCCCGCCGTCCTCGAGCATGCCAATGGCGTCCACGAGCGCGTCCGTCAGGTCGCCGTCCTCGTCGCGGAACCACAGGACGACGGCATCGGCCACGTCGTCGTAGTCCTCGTCGACCAGATCCTGGCCGGTGATTTCCTCAATGGCCTCGCGGAGTTCCTGATCGACGTCGTCGTCGTAGCCGATCTCCTGGACCACCTGTCCGGGCTGGAAACCCAGCCTGGCGGCAGGGTTGGTCCGCTCCTCCGCGTGGTCCGCGGTCGCGCTCACTTATTGCCTCCTGTCATCTTTCGAGAAAGTGTCTTGTGTTCCCCGCATACGCGAGTCATTGGCCGTAGTCCACACGTGCCGGACCGTTCGCGCAAGTACCCGGCCGCCGAGACCGCCGAAACGGTGACGGAAGCGGCTCTCCCACCGCAACCTCCACCATGGAAGAGCACGGGCGGGTGATTCATGCCACAGCATTCTGCCGGGTTTGGGAAGTTGCCCCGTGTGATTACGGCCCACAGGCCCGAACGGCCGTACGCGGACGACTCCCAAAGGGAGCGTATGGTTGCGATTTGGCCGCCCCCACTCGGCCACCCCTTGACACGTCGTCTCATGAAGTGGTGGTTACCGCCCGGTAGAGATGACGTTTCCGTCGCCGCGGTCCACGATGGGAGCCGACGCGACAGAGCAGCAGACCGTAGTTGACCGCGTGCTGAGCACGACCCGAACACCGAAGGAACAGCGTGGCTTCCGGATCCGATCGCAACCCGATCATCATTGGCGGCCTTCCCAGCCAGGTCCCGGACTTCGATCCCGAAGAGACCCAGGAGTGGCTCGACTCGCTCGACGCAGCCGTCGATGAGCGAGGCCGGGAACGTGCCCGCTACCTCATGCTTCGCCTGATCGAGCGGGCCCGCGAGAAGCGCGTGGCCGTGCCCGAGATGCGTAGCACGGACTACGTCAACACCATCGCCACCAAGGACGAGCCGTTCTTCCCCGGCAACGAGGAGATCGAGCGCAAGGTCCTCAACGCGACCCGGTGGAACGCGGCCGTGATGGTCTCCCGTGCCCAGCGCCCGGGCATCGGCGTCGGCGGCCACATCGCCACCTTCGCCTCCTCGGCGTCGCTGTACGACGTGGGCTTCAACCACTTCTTCCGCGGCAAGGACGAGGGCGACGGCGGCGACCAGATCTTCTTCCAGGGCCACGCCTCCCCCGGTGTCTACGCCCGCGCCTTCCTCCTGGACCGACTGTCCGAGCGCCAGCTCGACGCCTTCCGCCAGGAGAAGTCCAAGGCCCCCTACGGCCTGTCCAGCTACCCGCACCCGCGGCTCATGCCGGACTTCTGGGAGTTCCCGACCGTCTCGATGGGCCTCGGCCCCCTCGGCGCGATCTACCAGGCCCGGATGAACCGCTACATGGAGGCCCGCGGCATCGCCGACACCTCCAAGTCGCACGTCTGGGCGTACCTGGGCGACGGCGAGATGGACGAGCCGGAGTCGCTCGGCCAGCTGTCCATCGCCGCCCGCGAGGGCCTGGACAACCTGACCTTCGTCGTCAACTGCAACCTGCAGCGCCTCGACGGCCCGGTCCGCGGCAACGGCAAGATCATGCAGGAGCTGGAGTCCCAGTTCCGCGGTGCCGGCTGGAACGTCATCAAGCTGGTCTGGGACCGCTCCTGGGACCCGCTGCTGGCGCAGGACCGCGACGGCATCCTGGTCAACAAGCTCAACAGCACCCCCGACGGCCAGTTCCAGACGTACGCCACCGAGACCGGCGCGTACATCCGTGAGCACTTCTTCGGCGACGACCAGCGTCTGCGGAAGATGGTCGAGGGCATGTCCGACGACCAGATCCTGCACCTGGGCCGCGGCGGTCACGACCACAAGAAGATCTACGCGGCGTACGCGGCGGCCAAGGCGCACAAGGGCCAGCCGACCGTGATCCTCGCGCAGACCGTCAAGGGCTGGACCCTCGGTCCGAACTTCGAGGGCCGCAACGCGACCCACCAGATGAAGAAGCTCACGGTCGACGACCTCAAGCGCTTCCGGGACCGTCTCCACATCCCGATCGCCGACAAGGAGCTGGAGTCCGGCCTGCCGCCGTACTACCACCCGGGTCGCGACTCGGAGGAGATCCAGTACATGCACGACCGCCGCAAGTCGCTGGGCGGCTATGTGCCGAGCCGCGTCGTGCGCGCGAAGCCGCTGGTCCTCCCCGAGGACAAGGTCTACGCGACCGCCAAGAAGGGCTCGGGACAGCAGTCGATCGCCACGACCATGGCGTTCGTCCGCATCCTGAAGGACCTCATGCGGGACAAGGAGATCGGCAAGCGCTTCGTGCTGATCGCCCCCGACGAGTACCGCACCTTCGGCATGGACGCGTTCTTCCCGTCCGCGAAGATCTACAACCCGCTGGGCCAGCAGTACGAGTCCGTGGACCGCGAGCTGCTGCTCGCCTACAAGGAGTCGCCGACCGGCCAGATGCTGCACGACGGCATCTCCGAGGCGGGCTGCACGGCCTCGCTGATCGCGGCGGGCTCCGCCTACGCGACGCACGGCGAGCCGCTGATCCCGGTCTACGTCTTCTACTCGATGTTCGGGTTCCAGCGCACCGGTGACCAGTTCTGGCAGATGGCCGACCAGCTGTCGCGCGGTTTCGTCCTGGGCGCCACCGCCGGTCGCACGACGCTGACCGGTGAGGGCCTCCAGCACGCGGACGGTCACTCGCAGCTGCTGGCGTCCACCAACCCGGGCGTCGTCTCCTACGACCCCGCGTTCGGTTACGAGATGGCGCACATCGTCAAGGACGGTCTGCGCCGGATGTACGGCGAGAACGCCGAGGACGTCTTCTACTACCTGACCGTCTACAACGAGCCGATCCAGCACCCGGCCGAGCCGGCGGACGTGGACGCCGAGGGCATCCTCAAGGGTCTCTACCGCTACCAGGCGGGCGAGAAGGGCGCGATCCCGGCGCAGATCCTCGCCTCCGGCGTGGCCGTGCCGTGGGCCGTCGAGGCCCAGCGGATCCTCGCGGACGAGTGGAACGTCAAGGCGGACGTCTGGTCGGCGACCTCCTGGAACGAGCTGCGCCGCGACGCCATCGAGGTGGAGGAGTTCAACCTCCTGCACCCCGAGGAGGACATGCGCGTCCCGTACGTGACGTCCAAGCTCGCCGGTGCCGAGGGCCCGAAGGTGGCCGTGTCCGACTGGATGCGGGCGGTTCCGGACCAGATCTCGCGCTGGGTGCCGGGTGCGTACCAGTCGCTGGGCGCGGACGGCTTCGGCTTCGCGGACACGCGTGGCGCGGCCCGCCGCTTCTTCCACATCGACGCGCAGTCGATCGTCCTGGCGGTGCTCACCGAGCTCGCCAAGGAGGGCAAGGTCGACCGTTCGGCCCTGAAGCAGGCGGTCGACCGCTACCAGCTCCTCGACGTCACGGCCGCCGACCCGGGCGCCGCGGGCGGCGACGCGTAGTCGTCGGCAGCGTCAGCTGTTTCCGTGCCCCGGCAGGCATCGCCTGCCGGGGCACGGCTGTCCGCTCAGTTCTCCCAGACCTTGTACGCCCGGACCACGTAAGAGGACTCCGGCACGTACGAGCCCGAGGGGTAGGTGGCGAACTCGCCGGTCTCCGCGCAGGTCGCGCTCTGGTACGTGGTGACCGGGCGCCCGGTGCGGTTGACGAAGGAGGCCGCTCCGGGCCCTGCCGGTAACGTCACACAGCTCTCGATGTCGATTTTGGAGAGCTCGCCCGTCGTCCGCACACCGTGGTAGCCCGTCTTCGACCACAGGCACAGCTGTCCGGCGGCGCAGTCGCCGGGGCGCCCGGCCGGGGACGCGGTCGCGGCGGGCCCGCCGACCAGGGCCAGTCCGGCCGCGGCGCCCACGGCGAGGGCGGCGAAACGGATCGTACGCATATGCATCACTCCCTGTTATCGGTGACGTGCTGCGTCGATCTTGTCCGCGCCGGTCGGCCGCTGCCAAGAGGGCCCCGCGAGCGGGGCCCTGATAGGGGAAGACGGCGGCAGCCGCGGGGATTCTCAGATCGCGGCGGCGCCCGCCGCGGCGTCCGCGTTCGCGCCACGCTTGGTGAACAGCCCGAATGCGGCGGCGACCAGCGCGATGACTCCGGCGACCGTGAACGACAGGCTCATGCCTGACACGAAAGTGTCATGCGCGACGGCCGTGATTTTCTGCGCGGTCCCGGCCTCCACCCCCGGCGGCACCGGGGCGATGCCGATCGCGACCAGATCGGAGCCCGCCGACAGCTGTTCGTGCGTGACCGGCGGCAGTCCGGCGGCGGTCCACTTGTCGGGCAGCAGATGGTCGACGCGGGCGGCCATGACCGCGCCCAGGACCGCCGTCCCGAGCGAGCCGCCGACCTGCATCGCGGCCTGCTGGAGGCCACCGGCCAGACCGGCGTGCTGCAAGGGGGCGTTGCCGACGATGACCTCGGTGGCGCCCACCATGACCGGCGAGAGCCCGAGGCCGAACAGCGCGAACCACAGCGACATCACGCCCGTGCCGGAGTCGGTGTCCAGCGTGGCGGTGCCGAAGCAGGCGGCCGCGGTGAAGAGCATGCCCACGACCAGGGGGATACGGGGCCCGATCTTGGTGATGACCGCGCCGGACGTGGGGGCCCCGACGATCATCATGCCGGTGAGCGGCAGCAGGTGCAGACCGCTGTCGACCGGGCTCATCCCGTGCACGTTCTGAAGGTAGAAGGTGACGAAGAAAAGGCCCCCGATGAAGGCGAAGGCCATCAGGATCATCAAGATCGTGCCCGCGGTCAGCGGCACGGAGCGGAACAGGCCGAGCGGCAGCAGGGGTTCGCGGACCCTGGTCTGCCACACGGCGAAGAGCACGAAGGCGACGAGCGAGGCGGCCAGGAAGATCAGGGTCCTGGAGTCGCCCCACTGCCAGGTGGGTGCCTTGATGACCGCCCACACCAGGCAGAACATCGCCGTGGAGAGCAGCGCGATGCCGAGCGGGTCGAAGGACCTGGGCGCCTGCTCGGCGCGGTGGTCCTTGAGGATGATCAGGCCGAGGGCGAGCGCGATGGCGCCGACGGGCACGTTGACGTAGAAGACCGACTGCCAGTTGACGTGCTCGACGAGCACGCCGCCGAGGATCGGGCCGCCCGCGGTGGAGACGCCGATGACCATGCCCCAGATGCCGATGGCCATGTTGAGCTTCTCGGCCGGGAAGGTGGCCCGCAGCAGGCCGAGCGCCGCCGGCATCAACAGGGCGCCGCACAGGCCCTGGAGCACCCGGAAGCCGACGATCATCGAGACGGTGTCGGAGAGCGCGATGGCACCGGAGGCGGCGGCGAAGCCGGTGGTGCCGATGAGGAAGGTCAGCCGGTGACCGAAGCGGTCACCCAGCTTGCCCGCGGTGATCAGGGCGACCGCGAGGGCGAGGAGATAGCTGTTGGTGATCCATTGGACGTCGGCGAGCGTGGCGCCGAGGTCCTTTTGAATGGCGGGATTCGCGACAGCGACGATGGTGCCGTCGAGCGTGACCATCATCACGCCGATCGCGACGGAGAGCAGTGTCAGCCAGGGATGGCCCCGTAACCCCTTCCGGGGTCCGAGACCCGGCGTCGCGTCGGCGACGGTGGTCTGAGACGTCATATTTCGAGATTATGGCAGCCTCTGACAATTGACCAGCGGTTTCATGAGACGGCCGCTGCCAGATCGGTCACAGCTATCCTGATCAGCCAAAACGCTGTGTGAGGAGAGGCTCGATGCATACGATCGAGGACGGGACGGGCCGCGCCGCGCCGCCCGGGCTCCGCGAGCGGAAGAAGCGCCGCACCCGGGACACCCTGATCCGTTCCGCCCTTGAGCTGTTCGCGCTGAAGGGCTTCGACGGCACGACCGTCGACGAGATCTCCGAGGCCGCCGACGTCTCCCAGCGCACCTTCTTCCGCTACTTCGCGAACAAGGAGGAGGTCGCCCTGGCGGTGCAGGACTCGGTGGAGTCCTTCTTCTTCGCCAGGCTGCGCGAGCGGCCCGCCGCCGAGGCGCCGCTCACCGCGCTGCGCAACGCCGTGCTCGCCTCCTGGGACAGCGTCGGGGAGGCCATCGAGTCGGTCGTGCCGCTCGAACTGCACATGCGCACCTACCGGATGATCGAGTCGACCCCGCAGCTCTTCGCCGCCCATCTGCACCGCCTGGCCCGGCTGGAGGAGGAGCTCGCACGGGAGATCGCCCGGCGCGAGGGCCTGGACGTGCGGACCGACCCCAGACCCCAGGTGCTGGTGGCGGCGTTCGGCGGGGTGATGCGGGTGACCGGCAAGCTCTGGGGCGAGCGCGGCAACGCCGGCCTGGAGGAGCTCCGGAAGATCACCACGCGCTATCTCGACCAACTGGGACCGGCGTTGGCGGAGAACTGGCGCAACTGATCGGGAAGCGCATACGAGTGCACAATCACCCTCGTTTCAAACGTGAGATGGCTCACTGACTTCACGGTCGGCGCCGGGTTTCTCCTAGGGTGTTCGGCGGTGACTTCTTTCCCGGAGCTCGGCTCCCCCTCCGCCCCGTGGACGACCACGGCCGCTGTGTGGCGCGCACTGCTCGCACTGGCCGTGGTCTTCGTCATGCTCGCGACCACCGGCTGGACGGCGGTCAGAAGCCACAGAGCGGGCGGCGACGTGCGGACGGCGGCGCTGAGCGCATGGCTGCACGGCTCCATAGCGGGGCACCCGCTCCCCCGCCCCGACGCGGCCCCCGACACCCTGGCCCGCTTCTTCGGCTCCCTCACCGGCGCCCAGCGCGACCGGCTCGCCGACCACTACCCCCTCGTCGTCGGCAACCTCGACGGCGCCCCGCTCACCCTGCGCTACCGCGCCAACCGGGAAGCCCTCGACCAGGCGCGCAAGGTCGAGAAGCATCGCATGCGCGAGAGCGACCTGACCCCCTCCGGGCGCCGGGACGCGGAACGCCGGATGCACCGCTTCGAATCGCTGATGGACGGCGAGCGGCAGATCCTCGCCTTCGACCCCACGGGTGCCGGGCGGGTCGCCGAGGTCACCGGCGACCTCGACCGCGCCGAGCGCGTCTCCGTGGTGGTGCCGGGCGTCGACACCAACGTCCTCACCTTCGAGAAGACCCAGCGCGCGTACACCGCGCCCGTCGGCATGGCCCGCTCCCTCTACGCCGCCGAGCGGAAGGCGAGCCCCGGCACCCGGACCGCCGTCATCGCCTGGGCCGACTACACCTCCCCCGCCGGGGTCGGCATGGACGCCGCCACCGGCAAGCTCGCCACCGAGGGCGCGCTGCGCCTGCGGGCGCTCGTGCGGGCGCTGCCCGGCAGCGCGCCCGTCTCGCTCTTCTGCCACAGCTACGGCTCCGTGGTGTGCGGCGTCGCCGTCCGCGACATGTCGCCCCGGGTCACGGACGTCGCCGTCGCCGGCAGCCCCGGCATGCGCGCCGACCACGTCTCCGAGCTGCGCACCAGCGCCCGGATATGGGCGATGCGCGACCCCGACGACTGGATCCAGGGCGTCCCCCACCTGGAGGTCGGCGGCCTCGGCCACGGCGCGGACCCGGTCTCCGCGGGCTTCGGCGCGCGGCTGCTGTCCTCGCGCGGGGCGGAGGGCCACGCGGGTTACTTCGAACCCGGCACGACGAGCCTGGCCAACTTCGCCGGCATCGGCGTCGGCCTCCCCTCGGCGGTCAGCTGCGCGAAGGCCGCGAGCGGGTGTGCGGACGACCTCGCGTAGTGGGCTCGTGCCGCCCCGCGGCGCCCGGCCGCCCCTGGACGGACACCGACCGGACGGGCGCACGTCACTTTGACGCGCGTAGCGACGCGCGGCCGACCGCCGCATACGATGAGCCGCATGGGTGATGTGCTGGCCGGTTTCCACGCCGCCTGGGAGTTCGACACCGACTCCGTGCTCATCCGCTTCGAACGGGGGATCCGCACACCGAAGCTGCTCCAGGCTCTCGGCGAGCGCCGCGTCCCCTATGAAGCGCTCGCGGCCGTCGAACAGGCCCCGGGGAAGCGCGGCACGGTGGTGCTGCGCGCTGTGCCCAGACCGGGCGCCGACCCGCTGATGGACGCGGCCGCCGGCCAGCTCAAGGAGGGCTGCGACCCCTACCGCCTGGTGCTGCCCGCGGAGCGCGACGCCCTCGCGGAGTACTACGCCGACGAGATACGGTCCGCGCTCGGCCCCTACGCCGCCGAACCCGCCGAGCGCCACCTGGTGGCCGCCCCCGCCCCGCCCCTGTCCTTCAAGGCCTACGACGGCAAGGCGTCCTTCGACGGCGCGGCCGTCGCCTTCCGCTGGTTCTGGACGGGCGCGTCCTCCGCCAAGTGGAAGGCGGGCGACCAGCGCTTCCCCGTCGACGAGCTGTCGGGCGTCGAGTGGCGCTCCCCCGACGCGACGGGCGGCTGCCTGCGGCTGGTGCGGCGCGGCCAGGCACCGGACGAGTACCCCGGCGAGGCCGACCAGGACCCGGCGGCGGTCGTCTTCGGCATGGGCTACGGGCTCGTCCACGAATCCCTCCCCTTCGCGGCGGCGGTCCTGGAGGCCGTACGGTCCACCACACCGGTGGCCGCGCGCCTGCCCTCGGCCCGCCCCGACCCCGGCGGCATCGCGGACCGGATCCGCCATCTGGGAGCGCTGCACGACGCGGGCCTGCTGACGGACGACGAGTTCAGCTCGAAGAAGGCACAGCTGCTGGCCGAGCTGTGACGCTGTGGCGGGGCAGGGTCGTTCCGGCCGTGGCGGCGGCGCACCACCGCTGCGCGGCGGTGTCCTCAGGCGCCGGACGGGCTGGATGTGGCCGATGCAGGTACGTACTCCTGCCCGTTCCGGGCAACAACCAGCCCGTCCGGCGCCTGAGGACGCTCCCACCGCAGGTGGCAGACCGCCCCGGCTGATACCCGGGTATGACTTCCGGGTCCACACCACGGTGTGACGCCCGCCGGCCGCCGGGCCCCTACGCTGAGAGCGCCATGATCCAACCGCTCCGCTTCGCGCGCGATCTCTTCACGCCACAGCCCCCCGCCGCCCTCCTCGGCCAGGCCAGGAGGCGGTGGGTGCGCCTGCTGCCGTACGCCGTGGCCGCGCTGTTCACCGCGATCCTGCTGCCGGTCACCGCCACCGTCCTGACCAAGGAATACGGCCTGAACGCCGGTGTCGCCACGGTGCTCGCGTTCCTCCAGGTCGGGCCGCTGTTCGTCGCGGTGAAGCGGCCGCTGCTCGCGTGGGCGATCGCGTTCCTCGCCGATGTCGCGGGGGCGGCGGCGCTGCTCGCCGTGCCGCCGAACGCGGACCGGCCCTGGCCGTGGACGCCGATGGTGATCATCGGGATGCTGCTGCTGTTCCTCGCGCTGGCGCTGCGCGAGCGGCCCCGCACGCTGGTCGCCGTCTGGGTTCTGACCGGGGCCGCGGGCCTGGTCTTCCAGAGCGTCTGCCCCGGGCGCGGCTCCGCCGCATGGGTGACGCTCCCGGTGCTCGGCGGCATCCTGCTGGTGCTCGGCGGCGCGCTGCGCGGGCGGGGGGACGCCCGGCGGGCGCTGGCCGAGCAGGAGCACATCAGCGAGGCCGAGCGCGCCCGGCGCACCCTGCTGGAGGAGCGCACCCGGATCGCCCGCGAGCTCCACGACGTGGTCGCCCACCACATGTCGGTGATCACCGTGCAGGCCGACAGCGCCCCGTACCGCATCGCCGGGCTGCCGCCGGCGGCGGGCGAGGAGTTCACCGCGATCGCGGCGACCGCCCGGGAGTCGCTGACCGAGATGCGGCGGCTGCTGGGCGTCCTGCGCAGCGAGGACAGCGGCGAGGAGCCCGGCGGGGAGCGCGCGCCGCAGCCGGGGGTGACCCGCATCCCGCAGCTGGTCGAGGCGACCGTACGGTCCGGGCTGCCCGTGGAGCTCACCGTCGCCCCGGACGTGGCCACGGCCGCGGCCGCCCTGCCGCAGGCCGTGGACCTCTCGGCGTACCGCATCGTGCAGGAGGCCCTGGCCAATGTGGTGCGGCACGCGCCCGGCGCCACGACCCGGGTGTCGGTGTCCGTGGACGCGGAAAGCCTGATGGTACTGATCGTCAACGACGCGGCGGCGGAGCCGGACGCCCCGCTGGAGTCCTCCGGCACCGGCCACGGGCTCGTCGGCATGCGGGAGCGGGTGCGCCTGGTCGGCGGCTCGCTGGACACCGGCCCACTGCCGGAGGGCGGCTACCGGGTGGCGGCCCGGCTGCCGTTCGCCGCGCTCGACTGACGCCCCGCCGCCCCCGCCCCCGCGCAGCGCTCCGAAAGGAAATCACCCACCGCATGACCATCAAGGTGATCATCGTCGACGACCAGGCCATGGTGCGGGCGGGCTTCGCCGCGCTCCTCGCCGCGCAGTCCGACATCGACGTCGTCGGTGACGCACCCGACGGGCGGCAGGGTGTGGAACTGAGCCGCCGTACGCACCCGGACGTGGTCCTGATGGACGTCCGGATGCCGGAGATGGACGGCCTGGAGGCCGCCCGGCAGCTCCTCGACCCTTCCCCTGCTTCGCGGGGAGGCCCCATGCCAGGGGTGGTGCACCGGCCGAAGGTGCTGATGCTGACCACCTTCGACGTCGACGACTACGTCTACGAGGCGCTGCGCGCGGGCGCCTCCGGCTTCCTCCTCAAGGACGCGCCGCCGGCCGATCTGATCTCGGCGGTGCGGGTCGTGGCGGCGGGCGAGGCGCTACTCGCCCCCTCGGTGACCCGTCGGCTCATCGCGGACTTCGCTCGGCAACGGCCCGCGCGGCGGCGGGATCCCTCGCTGCGCCTCCACGGTCTGACGCCGCGTGAGACCGAGGTGCTCGAACTCATCGCGCGCGGGCTCTCCAACCAGGAGATCGCGGCGTCCCTGGTCGTGGCGGAGCAGACGGTGAAGACCCACATCGGGCGGGTCCTGGCGAAGCTCGGCCTGCGCGACCGGGCGCAGGCCGTGATCTTCGCGTACGAATCGGGGCTGGTCGCCCCGGGGGACCGGTGACCGGGGCGGAGCCCCGGCCCACCGACTACTCCCGGCCGACCGCCGTGAAGGACATGTCCGGGTAGCGGTCGCCCGCCACCTGCGAGGCGATCGGCTCCAGAGCCGCCAGCTGCTCCTCCGTCAGCACGATCCGCGTGGCGGCGGTGTTCTCGTCCAGCCGGGACCGCTTGCGCGTGCCGGGGATCGGAACGACCGTCAGGCCGTGCACCGAGGCCCGCTGCTGCACCCACGCCAGGGCGACCTGACCCAGCGTGATCCCGTGCGCCTCGGCGACCGCGCGCACCGGCTCCAGCAGCGCCGCGTTCGCCGCCGCGTTGTCGCCCGTGAAGCGCGGCTGGCTGCGCCGCCAGTCGTCGTTCGTCAGCTCCTTCTCCGCGTTGACGAACGAGCCGGTCAGGAAGCCGCGGCCGAGGGGCGAGTACGGCACGACGGCCACGCCCAGCTCGCGCGCCGCGGGCACCACGCTCACCTCGATGTCGCGGCTGAAGAGCGACCACTCCTGCTGCACGGCGGCGATCGGGTGCACGGCCTGGGCGGCGCGCAGTTCGGCGCCCGTCACCTCGCTCAGGCCCAGGTGGCGCACCTTGCCCTCGGCCACCAGCTCGGCCATGGCGCCGACGCTCTCCTCCATGGGCACGTCGGGGTTGCGGCGGTGCATGTAGTAGAGGTCGATGTGGTCGACGCCGAGGCGGCGCAGGCTGCCCTCGACGGACTCGCGGATGTAGTCGCGGTCGTTGCGGATGGCCTGGTACGACGGGTCGTCCTCGCGCCGCACGATGGCGAACTTGGTGGCCAGCGTGATGCGGTCGCGGTGGGCCCGGACGAAGGGCGCGATGAACTCCTCGTTGCGGCCGAAGGCGTAGACGTCGGCCGTGTCGAAGAGGGTGACGCCCAGTTCGAACGCCCGCTCCAGCGTCGCCCGCGCCTCGGCCTCGTCGGTCGTCGGTCCGTAGGCGAAGCTCATGCCCATGCAGCCCAGGCCCTGCACGCCGACCTCGGGTCCGCCGGTGCCGAGCTTCGCGGTGGTGATCGTGTCGTTGCTGCTCATCAGCGTTCAGACCCCTTCGGACGCCCGGCGTCGGGCGTCGGCGTAAATGTCGATCTTGTAGTCGAGCACGTCGAGCGTGCTCCGCAGCTCCGCGATGCGGCGCCGCACGTCGTCGCGGTGCGCGCTCAGCAGCCGTTCGCGGGCGGCGACGGTGTGTTCGCCTTCGCGCACCATCTGCGCGTACCGCACCATGTCGGCCACCGGCATCCCGGTCAGCCGCAGCCGGCCGACCAGGTCCAGCCAGTCCAGGTCGCGGTCGGTGTAACGGCGCTGGCCCGTGTGCGTGCGGTCCACGTGGGGCATCAGCCCGATCCGCTCGTACCAGCGCAGGGTGTGCGCGGACAGGCCGGTGTACTCGGCCACCTCACTGATCGTGTAGCGGTCGCGGCCCTGCGGCCGGCCGGGCTTCGGGCCCGGCCGGCAGGGCTCGGCCCGGTCCCGCACTTCTCCCGGCGCGTGGTCCAGAACGGTCATACGGATCCCCCTTGCGTCGCGGGCCGTTCGCGGTCGAGAAGCCCTTGCGACATGGACAACGCTAGAGAGTTGGAGTGCACT
This sequence comes from Streptoverticillium olivoreticuli subsp. olivoreticuli, assembly GCF_003391135.1. Classification (GTDB taxonomy): domain Bacteria; phylum Actinomycetota; class Actinomycetes; order Streptomycetales; family Streptomycetaceae; genus Streptomyces; species Streptomyces blastmyceticus. Next base: position 3,514,608 of record NZ_CP031455.1, read on the forward strand.
CCAAGCAAGCGGGAACTTGAGGTGATCCTGACCGGGTTAGGCTCGCACCCATGGAGAGCCTGCGGAAGATCGAGAACTGGCCGGTGGAGACCGCTGCTGCGGCAGTCGTACGGGCCGACGGCAGCCTCGCGGGGGCCCACGGGCCGACCGCGCACCGCTTCGCCCTGGCCTCCGTGACCAAACCGCTCACCGCGTACGCCGCGCTGCTCGCCGTCGAGGAGGGCGCGATCGAGCTGGACGAGCCGGCCGGTCCCGCCGGGTCCACGGTCCGCCACCTGCTCGCCCACACCTCCGGGCTGGCCTTCGACGAGCACCGGGCGACGGCCGAGCCGGGGACGCGGCGGCTGTACTCCAACGCGGGCTTCGAGGTGCTCGGCGACCACATCGCCAAGGCGACGGACATCGCCTTCCCCGAGTACCTGCGGCAGGCGGTGCTGGAGCCGCTCGGCATGACGGCGACGGACCTCCAGGGCTCCCCCGCCAAGGACGGCGTCTCCACCGTCGACGACCTGGCCCGCTTCGCGGCTGAGCTCCAGGCTCCGCGGCTGCTGTCGCGGCAGACGCTGGACGAGGCGACGACGGTGGCCTTCCCCGGCCTGACCGGTGTCCTCCCGGGCTACGGCCACCAGCGCCCCAACGACTGGGGCCTCGGCTTCGAGATCCGCGACGGCAAGTCCCCGCACTGGACGGGGGCGTCGTCCTCCCCCCGCACATACGGCCACTTCGGCCAGTCGGGCACGTTCCTGTGGGTGGACCCGACGGCGGGCGCGGCCTGCGTCGCCCTGACGGACCGCCCGTTCGGACCGTGGGCGACGGAGGCATGGCCACCCCTGACGGACGCGGTCCTGGCAGAGCTGGCTGTCTGACCGCGCCGGGTTCTGTTCCCCAGCTCTGGTTGTGGGCAATCGTTCCGCTGGGCGGAACGGGTGGGCACAACCGACCCCCGGCCCGCAGTCGGGGGTCTGGGGCACGCGCCCCAGTTCGGGAAGGGGCGGGTCGGGGAAAGACCCGGCGTCAGCCGAAGTGGGGCTCCGCGTGCATCGCCCACAGCAAAAGCTCCGTCGGGCCGACCGCCTCCGCCGACACCCCCACCGCCTCGAACAAGCGCATCGCATCCCCCTCCCCCACCACATCCCCGTCCAGCCGCACGGAACCCCGTACGACATGGACGTACAGCCACTGCGCGTCCGGCACGGACACCCGCTCCCCGGCCGCGAGCCGGCGCACGTGCAGGACCGCCTCCGCCCCGGCCAGGGGATACGCGCCGTCCGGGACCTGCGGCAGCAGCTCGTAGGACGGCTCGCCGTCGAACTCCGAGGGCGTCAGCCACATCTGCACGAAGCGCAGCGGCACCACCCCCTCGTTCCGCTCGGAGTGCCGCGCCCCGGAGCCCGCGCCGAACCGCTGGAGATCCCCGGCACGGACGACCGCGCGGTGACCGGTGGAGTCCTCGTGGGTGAGTTCGCCCTCGACCACCCAGGTCACGATCTCGACGTCGCGGTGCGGGTGCTCCGCGAAGCCCGCGCCGGGCGCGAGGCGCTCCTCGTTGCAGGCGGCGAGGGGGCCGAACCGGACGTTGTCCGGGTCGTAGAACCCGGCGAAGGAGAACGCGTGCCAGGTCTCGATCCCGGCCTCCGGATCGCCGCCGAGGAAGCGTTCACCTGCTCGTTGTACGGCGCGTCGCACGTGCGTCATCGGGCTACCGTAGCCCGGCGACCCCGCTCGGCACCCGAATAAGGCAGGCTTGTCCCCGTGCCTGAACCCGCCGCTAACACCCCGCATCCGCACAGCGCCACCCTCCGCCGTCTGGAGAAGTCATCCGGCACGCTGGCCGCCGCCGCCATCGCCCGGATGGATGCCCAGCTGCCGTGGTACCGGGCGATGCCCCCGGAGAACCGCTCCTGGATCGGCCTGGTCGCCCAGGCCGGTATCGCGGCGTTCACCGAGTGGTTCCGGCATCCGGAGACGCCGCAGGCCATCAGCACGGACGTCTTCGGCACGGCCCCGCGCGAGCTGACGCGGGCGATCACTTTGCGCCAGACCGTGGAGATGGTCCGCACGACCATCGAGGTCATGGAGTCGGCGATCGACGAGGTGGCCGCGCCGGGTGACGAGTCTGTGCTGCGCGAGGCCCTGCTCGTCTACGCGCGGGAGATCGCCTTCGCCACCGCTCAGGTGTACGCACAGGCCGCGGAGGCGCGCGGCGCGTGGGACGCCCGGCTGGAGTCGCTGGTGGTCAACGCGGTGCTGTCGGGCGAGGCCGACGAGGGCGCCCTGTCCCGGGCCGCCGCCCTCGGCTGGAATTCGCCCTCGCACGTGGCGGTGGTGCTGGGGACGGCGCCCGACGGGGACAGCGAGCTGACGGTCGAGGCGATCCGGCGGGCGTCGCGGCACGCGAAGCTCCAGGTGCTGACGGGGGTGCTCGGGGACCGGCTGGTGGTGATCGCGGGCGGCTCGGACAATCCGCTGCAGGCGGCGAAAGCCCTGATCGGGCCGTTCGCGGCGGGCCCGGTGGTGGCCGGTCCCGTGGTGTCGGACCTGCTGGCGGCCACCCGCTCCGCGCAGGCCGCGGCGGCGGGGCTGAAGGCGTGCGCCGCCTGGCCGGACGCCCCCCGGCCGGTACTCGCCGATGATCTTCTGCCGGAGCGCGCGATGGCCGGGGACGCTACCGCGCGTGAGCAACTGGTGGAGGAGATCTACAGACCGCTCGAAGAAGCGGGCTCGGCCCTGCTGGAGACGCTGAGCGTCTATCTGGAGCAGGCAAGTAGCCTTGAGGGGGCGGCCCGGATGCTGTTCGTCCACCCGAACACCGTGAGATACCGCCTCCGACGTGTGACGGACGTCACCGGATGGTCACCCTCCGACGTGCGTTCGGCCTTCACACTGCGAGTCGCGCTGATCCTGGGGCGCCTGGCAGACGCGGAGTCCCAGCTCTAGGCTTTTGTTGGACATCAACAATTCCCCTGACGGTTCTTGGTCCCTGTCCCCACCGGTGGCCAAGGCCGTCCACGAGAGAGAGTGTGAGGGTGCTCGTACTCGTCGCCCCCGGCCAGGGCGCTCAGACGCCCGGCTTCCTGACCCCCTGGCTCGACCTCCCCGGTGTCGAAGACCGACTCCGTGAGTGGTCGGCCGCCATCGACCTGGATCTGGTCCACTACGGCACGAACGCCGACGCGGACGAGATCCGTGACACCGCCGTGGCCCAGCCGCTGCTGGTGGCCTCCGCGCTGGTCTCGGCCCGGCAGCTGTTCCCGACGGACGAGGACTTCGCCCGCCTGGTGGGCGCCGCCGCGGGGCACAGCGTCGGCGAGCTCGCCGCCGCCGCCCTGACCGGGGTACTCCCCGAGCGGTCCGCGCTGGAGCTCGTGCGCAAGCGCGGTCTCGCGATGGCCGACGCCGCCGCCGTGACGGAGACCGGCATGTCCGCCCTGCTGGGCGGGGACGCCGACGTCGTACTGCCGCACCTGGAGAAGCTCGGCCTGACGCCCGCCAATGTGAACGGCGCGGGCCAGATCGTCGCCGCCGGCACCGCGGAGCAGCTCGCCGCGCTCGCGGAGGACAAGCCGGAGGGCACCCGGCGCGTCGTCGCGCTGAAGGTCGCCGGCGCCTTCCACACCGAGCACATGGCCCCGGCCGTCGAGGTGCTGGAGTCGGCCGTGCGGGAGCTGTCCCCCGCCGACCCGCACACCCGCTACGTCTCCAACAAGGACGGCGCGGTCGTCGCCTCCGGCACGGAGGTCGTGCGGCGGCTGGTCGGCCAGGTGGCCAACCCGGTCCGCTGGGACCTGTGCATGGACACCTTCAAGGAACTCGGCGTCACCGCGATCATCGAGCTCGCGCCCGGCGGCACCCTCGTGGGCATCGCCAAGCGCGCGCTGCCCGGTGTGCGGACCCTCGCGCTCAAGACCCCGGCCGATCTGGACGCGGCTCGCGAGCTGATCGCCGAGTACGCCCCCGCCGCCGCGACCACGGCCGAACAAGGAGCCCCGCGAGCATGACCGCGAAGATCAGGCCCAGCAAGGGCGCCCCCTACGCGCGCATCCTCGGCGTGGGCGGCTACCGCCCGACGCGAGTGGTTCCGAACGAGGAGATCCTCAAGTACATCGACTCCTCGGACGAGTGGATCCGGTCCCGTTCGGGCATCGCCACCCGGCACTGGGCGGGCCCCGAGGAGACGGTGTCCGCGATGTCGGTCGAGGCGGCCGGCAAGGCCATCGCCGACGCGGGCATCACCCCCGAGCAGATCGGTGGCGTGATCGTCTCCACGGTCTCGCACTTCAAGCAGACCCCGGCGATCGCCACCGAGATCGCGCACAAGATCGGTGCGGGCAAGCCCGCCGCCTTCGACATCTCCGCGGGCTGCGCCGGCTTCGGCTACGGCCTGACGCTGGCCAAGGGCCTGATCGTCGAGGGTTCGGCCGAATACGTACTGGTCATCGGCGTGGAGCGGCTGTCGGACCTGACGGACCTGGAGGACCGCGCGACGGCCTTCCTGTTCGGCGACGGCGCGGGTGCCGTGGTCGTCGGCCCGTCGCAGGAGCCGGCGATCGGCCCGACGGTCTGGGGGTCGGAGGGCGACAAGTCGCACACGATCAAGCAGACCGTGGGCTGGGACGAGTACCGCACGACGCCCCTCCCCGGCGGCGACGGCGCCGAGGTCCGCCAGGCCCTGGAGGAGATCCGTTTCCCCGCGATCACCCAGGAGGGCCAGGCGGTCTTCCGCTGGGCCGTCTTCGAGATGGCGAAGGTCGCCCAGCAGGCGCTGGACGACGCCGGCGTCAGCCCGGAGGACCTGGACGTCTTCATTCCGCACCAGGCCAACATGCGGATCATCGACTCGATGGTGAAGACCCTCAAACTGCCGGAGAGCGTCACGGTCGCGCGTGACGTGGAGACCACGGGCAACACGTCCGCGGCCTCCATTCCGCTGGCCATGGAGCGACTTCTGGCCACGGGGCAGGCGAAGAGCGGGGACACCGCGCTCGTCATCGGGTTCGGGGCGGGTCTCGTCTACGCCGCGACGGTCGTTACCCTCCCCTAGGCGAGAATCCGCGTGGCTGTCGCCGCTCGGCCCCTCACCTCAGCAGCAGTTTTTCCATAACGCAGTTTCACCGCACATAGAAGGAGCGCCGCAATGGCTCACACCCAGGAGCAGATCCTCGAGGGTCTCGCCGAGATCGTCAACGAGATCGCGGGCATCCCGGTCGAGGACGTCAAGCTGGACAAGTCCTTCACCGACGACCTGGACGTCGACTCGCTGTCCATGGTCGAGGTCGTCGTGGCCGCCGAGGAGCGCTTCGAGGTCAAGATCCCCGACGAGGACGTCAAGAACCTCAAGACCGTCGGTGACGCTGCCGACTACATCCTGAAGCACCAGGCCTGATCCAAGCGTTCGTCGCCACCCCGGCGGTGGCGGTTCCAGCACCTCTACACGTGGAGACAGAATCCCTGTGAACCCGACCAATCGCACCGTGGTCGTCACCGGTATCGGCGCAACCACACCGCTGGGTGGCGACAGCGCATCGACCTGGGAAGGCCTGCTCGCCGGGCGCTCGGGCGTCAAGCCCCTGGAGGGCGAGCGCTTCGCCGAGCTCCCGGTCCGGATCGCGGCCCGCGCGGCCGTGGACCCCGAGGACGTCCTTCCCCGCCCGCTCACCCGCAAGACGGACCGGTCCGCGCAGTTCGCGCTGATCGCCGCCCGTGAGGCGTGGGCCGACGCGGGCTTCACCGCGAAGGCGGGCGAGGATGCCGCGATCGCCCCCGAGCGGCTCGGCACGGTCATCGCCTCCGGCATCGGCGGTGTGACCACCCTGCTCGACCAGTACGACGTGCTCAAGGAGAAGGGCGTCCGCCGCGTCTCCCCGCACACCGTGCCCATGCTGATGCCCAACGGCCCCTCCGCCAACGTCGGCCTGGAGGTGAACGCCCAGGCGGGCGTGCACACCCCGGTCAGCGCCTGCGCGTCCGGCGCCGAGGCGATCGGCTACGCCGTGGAGATGATCCGCACCGGCCGTGCCGACGTGGTCGTCGCCGGCGGCACCGAGGCGGCCATCCACCCGCTGCCCATCGTGGCCTTCGCCAACATGATGGCGATGTCCAAGAACAACGACGAGCCCGAGAAGGCCTCCCGCCCGTACGACAAGGGCCGTGACGGCTTCGTCCTCGGCGAGGGCGCGGGCGTCGTCATCCTGGAGTCGGCCGAGCACGCCGCGCAGCGCGGTGCCCGCGTCTACTGCGAGGTGCTGGGCCAGGGCCTGTCCGCGGACAGCCACCACATCGCGCAGCCCGAGCCGACCGGCCGCGGCATCGCCGCGGCCCTGCAGAACCTGCTCGACTCCAGCGACCTCAAGCCGTCGGAGATCGTGCACCTCAACGCGCACGCCACGTCCACCCCGCAGGGTGACGCCGCCGAGATCAAGGCCCTGCGCAAGGTCCTCGGCGACGACCTCGACCACGTGGCGGTGTCCGCCACCAAGTCGATGACCGGCCACCTGCTGGGCGGCGCCGGCGGCATCGAGACGGTCGCGACCGTCCTCGCCCTCTACCACCGGATCGCCCCGCCGACGATCAACGTCGACGAGCTGGACGAGGACATCGACGCGGACATCGTCCGCGACGAGCCCCGCCCGCTCCCGGAGGGCCCGATCGCGGCGATCAACAACTCGTTCGGCTTCGGCGGCCACAACGTGGTCCTCGCCCTCCGCTCGGTCTGATCCCGCGCCCGTACGCGCGAGCGGCCCGCCCCCGGACGAACCGGGGGCGGGCCGCTCCGCTTTTCCCGCCCGTCAGCGGTCGAAGCTGGCGAAATACGAAGCGGCCATGTCCTCGTCACCATGGCCGCGCTCGGCGGCCCTGCGGAAGCGCTCCGCGCCCGCCGCGGCCACATCCAGCCGCACACCCACCCGCTCCCCCGCGGCCACGATCAGCCGGGCGTCCTTCTCGGCCGTGGTGGTGGCGAAGCTGGGCGGGGTGAACCCGCCATTGAGGATGAGCGCCGCCTTGGCCCGCAGATAGCCCATGTCGAGCGGGCCGCCCTCGACCGCGTCCAGGAAGCCCGCCGGGTCGACGCCGAGCCCTTCGGCCAGGGCGAGCGCCTCCGCGGTGCCGTGGGTGACGGTGAGCACCCAGCTGTTGAGGACGAGCTTGAGCCGGGTGGCCGCGTCGGCAGGGGCGTCGTCGGCCGCCCAGACCGTACGCCCGCCGATGGCGTCGAAGACGGGCGTGACGACCGTACGGGCCGCCGCGGGCCCGGCGGCCAGAACCGTCAGCTTCCCGGCCTCGGCGGGCTGCTTGGTGCCCAGGACCGGGGCGTCGACGAAGACCAGGCCGTGCTCGCCGGCGAAGCCGGTGAGGGCGTCGAAGCCGTCGAGCCCCGCGGTCGTCGACTGGACCCAGACGGTCCCCGGCCGCAGACCGGGCGCCGCGGCCCGCATCACCTCCAGGGCGGCGGGCCCGTCGTGGAGCATGGTGAGGACGACGTCCGCGCCCCGCACGGCGTCCGCGGGGCTGTCGGTGACGCGCACTCCGTCGGCGACGAGCGGCTCGGCCTTCTCCCGGCTGCGGTTCCAGGCGCGTACGTCGAGACCGGCGCGGGCGAGGTTGCGGGCCATGGCGGCGCCCATGATTCCCGTACCGAGAACGGTGACTGAGGTGGTTTCGGTCATGACCCGAAGCTAGGCGCTGGAGCATGCTCGAGCGCAAGAGCGCGCCGTTGCCCGCAGGGGTGCGGGGGCGGAGCCCCCGGTCACACCACCTGGTGGAGCCAGCGGACCGGCGCGCCCTCGCCCGCGTACCGGAACGGCTCCAGCTCGTCGTCCCACGGCTTGCCGAGAAGCTTCGCCACCTCGGCCGCCAGATTGCTCTCGCCCCGGCCGGCGCGCGCGAGCGCGGCCCGCAGCCGGTCCTCGGGGATGAGGATGTCGCCGTGGATGCCGGTGACCGCGTGGAAGATGCCGAGCTCGGGCGTGGAGCTGTAGCGCTCGCCCTCGGCGGTCGCGCACGGCTCGGCGGTCACCTCGAAGCGCAGCAGGTGCCAGCCGCGCAGCGCGGAGGCGAGCTTGGAGGCGGTGCCGACCTGCCCCTGCCAGGAGAATTCCGCACGCCAGGTGCCGGGTGAGGCGGGTTGTCTGATCCAGTCGAGCGTGACGCGGACACCGAGCACGCCCGCCACGGCCCATTCGACGTGCGGGCACAGCGCGCGCGGCGCGGAGTGCACGTAGAGAACTCCACGTGTCGTCACCGGGACCTCCAGTGCGGTTCGAGGTTCGCCTTCCCCAGCGGCCTCGCATCCGTACCGATCCCGCCTGGGACAGCAACAGACATTCTGCCCCAAGGGCCACTCCTGCACCAGCTCGCGAGGTTACCAACAGTAAACACCATCGGGAGCAATTCTCCTGAAAAGGGACAGGATGTGACGTGTTGTCCAAACGGCGATACCGGAGTGCGAACCTGCCGGGGCCCTGCCCGACCACCCCCGGGGAAAAGCTACCGTGCGGTGGCACCCCTCCGGTGACGTACCGTCGGACCCGTACCGATATCCACCCGGCCGGAGGGGACGAAGCCATGCGGAGCAGCGCGGGACGGAAGGTGCGCGGGGCCGTGCGGGCCGCCACGGCCATGGCCGTGGCGGGCCTCCTCGTCACCGGCTGTGACGACGGCAAGGGCGGCTCCGCCGCCGCGGAGCCCGAGGCGCGGCCGAGCGCGAGCCCCGCCCCGGCGTGGAAGACCCGGCCGGAGTCGATCGCCTCCCTCGGCGACTCCATCACCCGCGGCTTCGACGCCTGTTCCCTGCTCTCCGACTGCCCGGAGGCCTCCTGGGCGACCGGCACCCAGGTCGACAGCCTCGCCCGCCGCCTGCTGGCCTCCCCGCAGACGAGCAGCTGGAACCACGCGAGGACCGGCGCCCGGATGTCCGACCTGCCCGCCCAGATGCGGGCCGCCGTCGACAACAAACCGCAGCTGGTCACGGTGTTGCTCGGCGCCAACGACGCGTGCCGCGCCGACGTCGGCGAGATGACGCCGGTGGACACCTTCCGCACGGACTTCGAGCAGTCGGTCAAGGAGCTGCGCACCGCCCTGCCCACGTCCCAGCTGTATGTCGCCGCCATCCCGGACCTGAAGCGGCTGTGGTCGCAGGGGCGGACCAACAGCTATGCCAAGACGGTCTGGAAGCTGGGCGTCTGCCCCTCGATGCTGCGCGACTCCGAGGCCGTGGACGCGGCCTCGGCCGAGCGGCGCGCGCAGGTCGACAAGCGGGTCGGGGAGTACAACGCCGTCCTCGCGGACGTCTGCCGCCGGGACAGGCTCTGCCGCTACGACGCTTCCGTGCACGACTACGGCTTCACGGGCGGGGAGCTGAGCCAGTGGGACTGGTTCCACCCCAGCAAGTCCGGTCAGCGGCAGCTGGCGGAGATGGCGTACCGCACGATCACGGCGGCGCGGCCACCGGCGTGAGCACGTAGCACCGGAGGAGGGGCGGGGCCGGTCAGGTGGCCCCGCCCCGGTCCGGGTCCTGCGGTGTCAGACGGCCGTGCCGTCGATCCGCACGGCCGCGGTCAGCCTGCGGTCGGCGATGCTGCGGCCGGCCTCGGCGGTGTACGTGCCGGGGAGGCGCCGCCAGGCGGCCGCGGCCTCGTCCCACACGTCGAAGGCGCGGGGGTCCAGGGCGATGACCGCCTCCGCCGTCCGTCCCGGCGCCGCCTCAACCGAGGCGAAACCGGCCAGTCGACGAGCCGGGCGCTCCACCTCGCCGCTCCGGGGAACGGCGAGGTAGATCTGGACCACCTCCCGGCCGAACCGCGTGCCGGTGTTGCGCACGCGGACCGTGGCCACCGGGTCATCCGTACCCTCGCTCCGGACTTCCAGCGCCTCGTACGACCAGTCGGTATAGCCCAAGCCATGGCCAAAGGCGTAAGCCGGGACCGCCCGCGCCTTCTCCCAGGCACGGTATCCGATGAACACACCTTCCTCATAAGCAAGTTCACCCTCGCGTGGGTCAACTTCCGTCACCGGGGCGTCCGCGAGGCGGGCCGGCCAGGTGGTGGGGAGCCTGCCGCCCGGCTCGTCGGCCCCCAGGAGCACGTCCGCGAGGGCCGTGCCCGCCTCCTGGCCGGGGAACCAGCCGAGCAGGACGGCGGCGACGCCGTCCCGCCAGGGCAACTCGACGGGGGCGCCGGAGTTCACCACGACGACGGTACGGGGGTTGACGGCGGCGACCCTGGCGACGAGTTCGTCCTGGCGGCCGGGCAGGGCGAGGGTGGTGCGGTCGAAGCCCTCGCTCTCGGCGCGCTCGGTCGTCGCGACGACCACGACGGCGGTGTCGGCGGCGGCCGCGACGGCCACGGCCTCCTCCAGCAACGCGTCCGGATCGCGCCGGGGTTCGCGGTGGAGGAGGGAGAACGCCACAGCATCTATGGGGGTGTTCGCCGGTTTTGTCACGGCGCACACAAGGCTGATATCGACCGTTTTACCCCCTTCCAGGGCCACTTCGCCGCGCGGTACGGGCGCGCCCAGGAATGCCTCGAAGGGGTCGGCGTCCGGGCCGGCGGCCTGGGTGCCGTCGAAGAGGACCCGCCCGTCCACGGTGAGCCGGAACCCGCCGGTCCCCCTGGTGCCGAAGGAGTGCGGACCGCTCTCGCGCGGGGTGAAGGTCCCGGTGGCCTCGACGGTGTGCAGGGCGGCGTGCGTGACACCGTCCGGCAGATCGCCGGCCCACTGCACGGCGCCGTCCGCCATCTCCTCCCGCCCGAGGACCCTGCCACCGGCGTCCCGGCAGACGGCGGCGAGGCTGAATCCCTGTCCCGCGACCATGAGTTCGGCACCGGGCTCGGCTCCGGGCGCGTAGGCGAGGACGCCGTCGGGGAGCGCGGCCCGCAGCCCGTCGAGGGGCGACACCACCCGGGCGGGGAAGACCTGCGCCGAGCCGCCGCCGAGGATCCGGGCGTCCCGCGCGGCGCCGCCGAGGAGGGCGACGCGGCGGGTGCGGGCGGGGTCGACGGGGAGGGCGCGCGCGCCGTCCACGGCCTCGTTGCGTACGAGGACGAAGGAGCGGCGGGCGATCTCCCGGGCGAGCGCCTCGCCGTCGAGGGGCGCGGGTGGCCGGGTGACGGCGGCCGGTGCCCCGTCGAGCACACCGGCGCGCGCCGCGAGCAGCAACACCCGGCGCGCGGCGGCGTCGACGAGCGCCTCCGGCACCTCGCCCGCCCGCACGGCGGCCGCGAGCGCGGGCCCGTAGACCGTGCGCGGCCCGGGCATGGCGATGTCCAGGCCGCCGCGGACGGCCCGTACGGTGTCGCGGGCGGCGAGCCAGTCGGAGACCGTGCAGCCGTCGAAGCCCCACTCCTGGCGCAGGACTTCGTTCTGGAGGTGGTGGTGTTCGGTCATGCTGACGCCGTTGACCCGGTTGTAGGCGGCCATGACGGCCCAGGGCCGGGCGCGTTCGACGATGGCCTCGAAGGGGGCCAGATAGAGCTCGCGCAGGGCGCGTTCGGGGACGCGGTTGTCGACGGTGAACCGCTCGGTCTCGGCGTCGTTGGCGACGAAGTGCTTCACCGTCGCGCCGACGCCGCCGTCCTGCACGCCCAGGACGTAGCCGGTGCCGATCTCCGCCGTCAGATACGGGTCCTCGCTGTACGCCTCGAAGTGCCGCCCGCCGAGCGGTGACCGGTGGAGATTGACGGTGGGCGCGAGCAGCAGGTGCACGCCCTTGCGCCGCGCCTCCTGCGCGAGCACGCGTCCCGCGCGGCGGGCGAGCGCGGGGTCCCAGGTGGCGGCGAGCGCGGTGGGGCTGGGCAGCGCGAGCGAGGGGTCCCCGGCGGTCCACCGCACGCCGCGCACCCCGACCGGCCCGTCCGACATGACGAGCGCCCGGAGCCCGATGCGCGGCATCGCGGGCAGCGTCCACATGCCGTCCCCGGCGAGCAGCCGGGCCTTGTCGTCGAGGCCGAGCGCGCGGAGCGCGGCTTCCACGGCGGGTATGCGGGCTCGGTCGTCGGGCATGGGGCCCTCCTGCTGCGGGTGGCGGGGAGTTGCCGGACGTCCAGGGTCGCCCAGGGGGCGGAAGCTCTCCAGTGGTACGTCTTCAGGAACGGGCCGCCTCGATCAGCGTTCCGATGCCCGCGCACAGCAGCCGTACGCTGCGGACGAATTTCTCGTCCTGGTCGTACGCGGCCGCCGCGGCCACGGTCATGGGGAAGCGCTCGTGGAGGTCGGCGACGTCCTGCGCGTTGACGGGGACGGCGGGGGGGTCGCTCTGTTCCTGGAGCACGTAGCCGGTGATGTGGCTGAGCAGGGTGTCGGCGGCGACGATGAGGTGATCGTCGGGCAGGCCGGCGCCGTCCAGGGTGTGCAGCACCCGTTCCATGATCGACAGCGCTCCGGCGCTGAGCACCTTCGGGCTGTCGGCGAACATGGTGGCCCCGCCCGCGTGCCGCAGGAGGACCTGCCGCAGGGGCACGGCCTGGGCCTCGATCTCGTCGCGCCAGTCGGCCTGTCCGGGCAGTGCGGCCAGTGCGGCGCTGCCCGCGTCGTACGCCTGCCGGGAGACCCGGTCCGCCATCAGCTGGAGCAGCGCGCTCTTGCTGGGCACGTGGTAGTAGAGGCTCCCGGCGTGTGCTCCGAGGCGCTCCGCCACCTGTCGCATGGACAACCCGTGGTATCCGGACTCGGCGAACACGGCCATGCCCGCGTCGATGATCCGGTCTGCGGTCAGCTTCATGGAGCTCAGCCTAGCGGCAATTTTCAAACAGTGTTTGAATCCTGTCGTGGGCCCGGCTAATGTCGTGTCCAGCACAATCCACACGGAGTTCGAGGGGGGCTGGTGGCGATGGGCGCACTGCTGTTCAACGTGACCACGGCGGCACTGATGGTTCTGATGCTCAACGGGGGTCTGGCCCTCGTCGGGCAGGACACCGTGGCCCGGCGCCGGGTCCCCCGGGCCGCGGTCGGGCTGACCGGGATCGCGCTCGCCGGAGTCGTGACACAGCTCTGCTGGTCGGGCGCGATGGACGCCTTCGACAGCGACCCGGCCGAGTCCGGCTGGTGGCGCGTCGTCACCTCGGTCTTCATGCAGAACGGCGGGCTGCTCGGCGGGGCGTGGAACATCGCCACCCTCGCCGTCGTCGCCGCCCTCGCGGAGTGGTTCTGGGGCGGCCCCCTGATGGTGGGCCTGTTCGCCGCGGGCATCCTCCTGCCGGAGCACATCGACGCGCTCTTCGGGCAGACCGGCGGCAGCACCGACCCCCGCAACTTCGCCGGGAGTTCGGGGGCGACGTACTTCCTCGCCGCGACCCTGGCCGCCGCCCTCCTGCTGCGCGGCGGCGAGCGGAAGAACATGCTGCTCGCCATCGGCGCGCCCGTGCTCGGCCTGGCCATGTGGTTCGCCCAGGACAACGGGCACGGCATGGTGACGGCGTACGGCTTCGTCCTCGGTCTCCTGGCCCACTCCCTGGCCGGCCGCCTGATCCACCCCGACCGCGACCTCAGGCAGCCCCCGCGGACGACCATGGCCTCCCTGGCCGGGCTCGTCGGCAGGCGGCCGCGCCAGGCCGACTAGTCACCGGCCGCATCACCCGAGCCCAGCACCGAAGTTCAGCACCGAGTCAACTCTGGGGGAGACGTCATGCCCGAGAACGTGTACCAGGAAGTGTCGAAGGTCGTGGACGAGGAGGTGGCGAAGCTCATGGACCGCACCAGCCGCGAGGTGGACCGCGTCGTGAACCGCGCACTGGGCGTGGCCGCCCCCAAGGGCTTCGACACCGCCCACTGGCAGGCCCGGCTCGACGAGCTCCTCGCCGCCCACCGCATCCCCGGCGCCGTGCTGGCCGTCCTGGCCGACGGGGAGATCCACGAGCTGGCGAGCGGCATCCTGCACACGCGGACCGGCGTCGAGGCGACCACCGACTCGGTGTTCCAGATCGGCTCGATCAGCAAGGGCTACACCGCGGCCCTCGCGGTGCTGCTCGCGGACGCCGGGAAGTTCGACCTGGACGCGCCCGTCGTGGACGTCCTGCCGGACTTCGCCGTCGCCGACGCGGAGGCGTCCCGTACGGTCACGCCGCGCCAGCTGCTCAACCACACCAGCGGCATCGAGGGCGACTTCGCCCATGACAGCGGCCGCGGCGACGACTGCCTGGCCCGCTACGTCGAGGCCGCGCGGAACATCGGGATGACCAACCCGCCCGGCGCCACCATGTCCTACTCCGGCACCGCCTACAACATCCTCGGCCGGATCGTCGAGGTCGTCACCGGCAAGACCTGGGACGAGGCGCTCAAGGAGCTGCTCCTCACCCCGCTCGGGCTCGACCGCACGATGACCCTGCCCGAGGAAGTGCTGCGCTTCCGGGCCGCGATGGGACACATGGGCGACCCCGGCGAGGACCCGGTCCCCACCCCGATGTGGAACATGCTGCCCCGTTCCGCCGGCCCCTACGGCGGGATCAGCGCCACCGCCGCCGACGTCGTCCGCTTCGCCCGGATGTTCGTCGACGGCGGCACGGCGGCGGACGGCACCCAAGTGCTCTCCCCCGCGGCCGTGGAGGCCATGCTGAACCGCGAGGTCGAGATGCCCGACCAGTGGTTCCTCGGCGCCCACTGGGGCCTGGGCTGGGGCCTGTTCGAGTGGGACGGCGCGCGCGGCTTCGGCCACGACGGCAGCACATTCGGGCAGCTCGCCTATCTGCGCGCCATCCCCGAGAAGGGCCTCGCCATCGCCCTCCTGACCAACGGCGGCGGCGCCGCGCCCAAGGTCTACGAGACGCTCTGCCGCGAACTGACCGCCGAGCTCGCCGGGGTGACCATGCCCGCGTTCGGGCCGCCCGAGCAGCCGCCCACCGTGCGGACGGAGCCGTTCACCGGCGCGTACCGGCGCGAGGGCTTCCTCATGACCATCACCGACCGCCCCTCCGACGAGGGCGTCCTCCAGCTGACGTACGAAGGCGCCGACGGTCTGGCGGGCACCTTCGACCCCCTCGTCTGGCACCTGACCCCGGTCTCGGCCACCCCGGCGAAGACGGTCTTCGCGGGCCGCCGCAACGCGAAGGACGGCTGGATCCCGGTGGTCTTCTACGCGCTGGCCGACGGCAGCCGCTACGTCCACTTCGGCGTTCGGGCCACGGCGAAGTCCTGATCCGCGACCGGGGATACCCCCGGACCCCGGAGCGGCTGCGCCGCTCGACCTCAAACGCCGGACGGACTGGATCCCCTGGGGGGCCGGGGGTCTCCCCCGGTTTCGGGAAGGGACGAGAACCGCGCTGCTGCAATGATCATCCGGCCATCATGGCCGAATCGCGCCGCCCGCGGCCACCGCGATCACGGACCGGGTCTGCGCGATGATCGCGAGCCGGTTCCGTACGAATTCGGGGTCGCTGACCCGCCCGTTCGCCGGGTCGGTGTTGCCCGCGCCGAACTCCAGCACCGGCGTGTGCAGATGACCGCCCGGCACCCGCAGCCGTACCGCGTCGCGGAGCAGCGTCGCGCGGTAGGCGATCTCGTTGGAGAGGTAGTCGCCCCCGCCGCCCTCGCGGGCCGTGGACCCGGGCGTCGGCCCGTCCGGCCGTACGACGGGGGCCGTGCCGCCTGCCGGGATCTCGGTGACGGCGGTGTGGTCGTACACCGGGTACGGCCCGGTCCGCGCCGCCGTGATCGCGGCGTACGGCAGGGTCGTCGACGTCCACTGCGGCTGCGGGCGCACGGTGGGGACGCCGGGCGGTACGGGCACGGTCTCCGTACGGGAGACACCGGCGTTGTCGGGGTGGCCGCCGCGCCACGCGCCGTTGCTGCGCTCGACGTCGAAGCGGCCCGGCCGGCCCTGGCTGATGGTGGTGAAGAGGTCCACGCGGCGCGGACCGGGCCGGAAGTACGGCAGCAGCGTCCGCTCGACCGTGCCGTCCGCGAAGTCCGCCCAGCGCACCGGGAAGACGACCGCCTCGACGCGCGCCGGGCCGTCGGCGGTCCGGATCGTCGTGCCGTCGAGGGCGAGCGCCGCCGCGCCGGAGGGGTTGGAGCGCCGTGCGTCGGCGTCCAGTTGGAACGGGTCGAAGCCGGTGATCAGTACGCGCTTCACGCCGGGCCCCGGCGGCAGGTCGATCGAGTCCTGGCCGCGCGAGGACCGTTCCACCTTTTCGATCAGCTCCGTGCGCTGCTTTCCGGACAGTGGGAAGGCAGGCTTCCATTCCCGGAGCGTCCGCGTCATGCCCAGCCGCGCCCAGTACAGCGGCCGGTCGTCGTCCCGGCTCAGCCCGCCCCCGGCCGGGCCCCGCCCCTGCGCCCGGTCCACGGCGCGCCGCCACAGCCGCCGCCCGTCGCGTACGGCCACGCGCTCGGCCTGCGCGGGCGTACGGGCGGCCGTCAGGTCGCGGCCGAAACCGGGTGCCACATCGGCGAACCCGCCGAGCCGCAGGATCTCCTGCGGCACGGGACCGGGGAGCCGCCGCTCCTCGGCCGTGACCTGAGGGGCGGCAGCGGGGGCCGCGAGGGCGGGGAACGGGGTCGCCGCGCAGACCAGCAGCGCGGCTCCCAGGGACATCAGGACTTTCCCATTGGGTCTCATGGGCCAGAACACAACCACTGCGCGGGCATGGGCGGTAGTGGGGAGACAACTGGCCACACCTACCGGCGATTTCAGGCCACAATTGACGGATGCGAATAGCCGAGTACGTCGCCGTGCCGCCGCTCTTCGATACGGGCAGCGGCCAAGGAGTCCGTCAGTTCGTGGAGCTGGGCATCGCCCTGCTCCTCTCCTCCCTCGTCGGGCTGGAACGCGAGTTGCAGCAGAAAAGCGCCGGGCTGCGCACCCACACCCTCGTCGGCGTGGGCAGCGCGCTGTTCATGGAGGTCTCGATCCACGGCTTCAACGCCGTGGCCGGGGTCCCCGGCGTCGGCCTCGACCCGTCCCGCGTCGCCGCGCAGATCGTCTCCGGCATCGGCTTCATCGGCGGCGGCCTCATCTTCGTCCGCCGCGACGCCGTACGCGGCCTCACCACCGCGGCCACCATCTGGCTGACCTGCGCCGTCGGCATGGCCTGCGGCGGCGGGCTCCCACTGCTCGGCGTCGCCGCGACCGTCGTGCACTTCCTCGTCGTCCGCGGCTTCCCGGTGATGACGAAGCGGATGTCGGTCGCCCCCGACGTCGGCCCGGTCGAGCTCCGCCTCTCCTACCGCACGCGCCGCGGCCTGCTGGGCCGCGTCCTGGAGCTGTGCACCAAGCGCGGCTTCCGCGTCACCGACGTCCACGTCGAGGCGGAGGCCGAGGACCGCGGCGACCACCGCGAACGCGGCAAGATCAAGGAGGCCGGCGTCGTCCTGAGCCTGGAGGGCAAGGGCTCCGCGCTCCCCCTGGTAGAGGAACTGACCCACTGGGAAGGCGTCCTGGGCGTGGGCCTGCGCTCCCACCCCGACAGCACGGAATAAGCCGTACGCGCCCGTCCCGGCGGGGCGGGCGCGACGCCTCAGCAGAGCCGCTGCGCGTAGGAAGCGGCCCCGGCGCGCGGGATGTCGGCCCACACACGCGTACCCTCACTGGTCTCCCCCGGCTCCGAGAGCCCCCACGTCCCCTCGCACTCGCGCACGACACAGCCGAGGAGCAGCAGCAGTCGCGTGCGGTGGGACACACAGGTCTTGGTGTCGTCGGGGTCGTGGTGCGTGCGGGGGTGGGGGTCCCAGACGATGGTACGGAGGCTGTCGTCGCGCCAACGGAGCGAGATGTAGAGGGACTGACTCGGGGCGAAGTGCGCTGCGGCGGCGGTGAGTTCACCGACGATCTGCAGCGCGGGAACCTCGATGTCCTTGAGCCCGTGGGCTCGCAGTGACGTACGGGCGTTGTCGCGCGCGATCCCGACGGCTTCGGGCTCACCGGGGACGGTGAAGCTGTACGCGAGCTTTTCGTGTGGCAGTGGGGGGTGCGCCGCCTTGGGGGCGGGCTGGAGGATGAGGGGGCAGAGGCCGATGGGCATGCGGCGGCTCCGGGGGTGGGGTGTTTGGGTGTTGGGCAGCGCGCGCTTCCGGCTGAATGCCGTGCGCCAGTGGTGCGCTACCGAAGCTAGCGAGCAACGTGACACGAGTACCACCTTCTCGGTGGGCATTGCCTCTATAGAGTGAAGAGCGGCCGCATGTGTACGGCACCCCACTCGGACGCTGTAGGAAGAGTGCATGCCACCCAGGACCATGCCGACCGAACGACAGAAGCGGCTGGGCGCCGAACTGCGCAAGATGCGTACGGCTGCCGGAGCTTCGACGGACTACGCCGCCAGACTGCTCGGTATCGACCGCACCAAGATCTCCAACATCGAGTCCGGCGTGCGCGTGATCGCACCTGATCGTCTTCGCACGCTTGCCTGCAACTACGCATGCACCGACGAGGAATACCTCAGCGCGCTGGAAGTCATGGCCACAGAGCGCCACCGTGGTTGGTGGGAGGACTTTCGGGGCACCTTGCCCCCGGGGCTCCTGGACATCGCGGAGCTGGAGTGGCACGCGACCCGAGTGCGCACCTCACAGGTGACACACCTCCCCGGGCTGCTCCAGACCGAGGAGTACGCCCGGTCGATCTTCGGGGCAGTTCTCCCACCGATGCCAAGACTGGAGGTCGAGCTCCGCGTGGCACACCGGATGCAACGACAGCAAGTCCTGGAAGGAGACAAGTCGCTGGACTACTTGGGGTACGTCCACGAGGCGGCGCTACGGATGCAGTTCGGAGGCCGCAAGGTCACCCGCGACCAGCTGAACCACCTGCTGCTCATGTCCGAGCGGGAAAACGTCGCGCTCCACGTGCTGCCCGTCGAAACGGGAGCGTTCCCCGGCGCGGGACACGCGATGCTGTACGCCGAGGGTCCCGTACCACAACTTGATGCCGTACAGCTCGATTTGGCGGGTGGCCCGTCCTTCCTGCACGCGGATTCACAGCTCGCGCGATATCGCGTACACCTGGACTGGATGGAGCACGCCGCTCTGGACCCCGTGCGATCACGTGACTTCATTCGCACCGTCACTCACGATCTCTGATGAAGGTAACGATGGACCACATAGCCTGGGAAGAGCCGTTCTGCGGAGACGGAAACAACTGCTTCCGAATAGGTATCGACGGCGTCGGCAACGCGTACATCGCCATCAACGGCGCCGAGGACCACTACCTCACAGACACCCGCGAAGCGCTCCGCACGCTCATCCGCGACATCAAGGCCGGCAAGGCCGATCACCTGCTGTAGGCCGTACCAAGATCGCGCACCCCACTAAAGTGCCCATCGAGGGTGCCCGGCTCGCGGTGGGTGGGCACCCTAACCCCGAACCGATGCTGCACAAGCCCCCACTTCAGCCGAGGTGGGGGCTCATTCACACCCCGAGCGCGGGGCGTACCAAGGTCAGGACTCGGCTGGCCAGAACTGGAACAGCCAGCGCTCCACGCCATGGACGGGCCCAACGTCAGTGGTTTGGCGAAGAACCTCATCACGGCCAGTCGCTGCGACACGCACCCGCCAGAGGCCAGGCTCACCCAAGGTGATGACGTCCGGGGCGCGCTCCATACTCCAGACCGCGAGCTCGCCGCTGACCGATTCGAGCGTCGCCTCGGCCACCTCATCCCACGCTTGAGGTTTCAGCTCCGCTTCCGCGTCCCAGACCTCTACCTTCACAGATGCCCTGTGAGTGTGGCCGGCACTGCCCAAGTCGAGCCGCATCGGGAACGCCTTGAGGAAGACACCGCCTTCAGCCCCATCCGGATACGGAATGGGGACCCGCGTATCGTAAGACTCCTGAATGCAGAAGTTGTTATAGGTCACCATGACGTCGAGCTCTTGTTCGCGCTGCAAGTTCCCCATCTTCCTCTTCTTCGTGACGCTGCCCCGGGTCGGCACGGTCGGCAGCCCAACCGTAGCGGGGCCCGGTCGCCTACAGCCGGGAAATGCATGACGGCACCCCCGAACCGTTCCAGGAGTATCAACGCATCGCGATCGCCGAGTCAGTGCCCTTCGAGGAGTATGTGACTCGATGAATCGGCCAGCAACCTTTCATCGCGTGCGTCCGCGGGTGTCAGCGGGAAAATCGGTGATCGCGCCACCGTCTGCGCAGGATGAAGAAAACCACCAGAGCGATCGCCCGCCGTCGCGGTAGCCGCCCCGTCCTGGCCCCGGCCGTTCCCGGCGGAGAGATCGGGGCCCTTTCGTCGTTTGGGCCAAGGTCCCAGCCGGCCGGGTGCAGGCCATGCATCGCAACGGAGTTGGCCCCCTTCAGCCCGTAGGCGCATACGTCCTCTTGCGCTGCTCGGCCGTAGGAGCGATGGTCGTGCAATCGAGCGCAATCGGATCGGCACAGGGAGTGGGCATGAGGTTGCGTTTCCTGGGGATCGTCCCGAACACGCCCGGCAACGAGTCTCCGACGGTATGGCTGGACGAGGACAGCGGGGATCTGCTGATCCAGTCCTACAAAGCCACTGAGGCGGAAGTGAAGGCGTGCCAGGAGATCGGCTCCATCCCCGGTCACGGGACGGACGTTCCTGACCACGAGACGATCATCCGTCTGCCCAAGGTCATGTTGCAGTACATCCCCCAGCCGGACAGCGAGGAGAGCAGTGCCCGCAACACTTGAGGACGAGTGGTCCGGCGTCACCCGGAGCGCTGTCCACCTGGAGATGAGGGACAGCTACATTCGGGACGATCCGGGGTTCATCGCCTGGCAGCAAGGGCGGACCGCCGAAGCGGTGGCCAAGTACCAGGCGTGGACTGAGCTGATGAAGCAGGCGACAGCACGAGGGGTGGTGGTACGCCGTGCTCGTATCGTGAGCGAACCGCTGTCGGACTATTGCCGGTTCGAGTACGACGTGACCGGCCCGGTGAACCTCGCTGGTGGCGAACAGGTGCGCTGGCTGCCCCGCCGTCGCGCCTCTGACATTGCCCTGCCCGGTAACGACTTCTGGGTGTTCGACGGTGCGCACGGGAAGTTCAATCACTTCACGGGTGAGGGTTCCTCCGCTGGTCCGGAACCCTTTGATGACCCCGGCGTGGTGAAGCTGTGCGCCGACGCGTTCGAGGCCGTGTGGGAGCGGGCTACTCCGCATGAGGGGTATCGGCCCGTCTGAGTCATGGCAGCTTCGTCATCGTCCAACGTCCAAGCGGCCCGGCAGGCTCTTGCGGATCGTCTTCGCGAGCTGTGCCGGGACGCCGGGATGGAGGGCAAACAGCTTGCAGCGGCGTGCGGTTGGCACCCTTCCAAGGTGTCTCGGATCTCGACAGCGAAGACCACCCCGTCCGCCGACGACATTCGGGTGTGGTGTCAGGCTTGCGGTCGCGAGGACCAGACGGACGACCTGATCGCCTCTCTGCGTGCTGTCGAGGGAATGTGGGTGCAGTGGCACCGCATGGAGCGCACAGGGCTGCGACGCGCCCAGGAGTCCGTTCTTCCGCTGTACGAGCGCACCTCTCGTTTCCGCGCCTACTCGCCGAACTTCGTGCCCGGCCTGGTCCAGACGTCCGGGTACACGGAAGACGTTCTGCGCGCCGTCCAGCGAAGACGGGTTGCCATCGATGATGTGGCCGATGCCGTGGCCGTGCGCATGGACCGCCAACGCGTCCTTCACGAGGGGCAACGGCTCTTCGCGTTCCTGGTCGAAGAGTCCGTGTTGCGTAACGGCCTGGGCGACGCCGACACGCAGGCTGAACAGCTCGAACATCTGGTCTCTGTCGGCGCACTGCCCAACGTCAGCGTTGGTGTGATCCCGGCGCGGGTGGGGCGCGCGCGTATGCCCGTAGAGGGCTTCTGGATCTACGACGCGGCACAGGTCAACGTAGAGCTTGTCTCCGGGTACCTGACGCTGACGCAGCCCAGCGAGGTGAAGGCATACGCGGACACGTTCGCCATGCTGGCCGACATGGCGGTCTACGGGGCCAAAGCCCGTGGGCTGATCACGGCGGCTATGAGCAGGCTCCGCTGATTGGCGTGCAATTCCGTGGAATCGGATATCTGCCGACGTTCCACAGTCCCTAACGTCTCCTCATGACCACGGAAATCGAATCAGCCCCCTCAGTGACGAACCGTCCGTGTACCTGGGAACGGTGTCGTTGCCGACGGCCAAGAAGCTGATCGACGCCCTGATCTACGCGGAGTCGGCGAAACGGAGCGCGCCCGAGCGCGGGTCCGGCCACAACGCCTAGCAGGGCTGCACCGCCGCATGACGGCACAGGGGCCGTCCCTGTGCACGCGTTGGACAGGAAGGAGTACCCCCGGAATGGGTAGGAAAGAGTTCGAGAACGCCGGGGAGCCCTGGGACCCGCAGGCCAACCAGGATCAGGCGACCGACCCGGACACCCGCGTCTCTCAGAACGGCGACGTTCACAGCGGGATGGCTGACGACAAGGACCGGGAAGGCAAATGAAGCGTGGCGAGGACCTGATTCAGGACCTGAGGGAACAGGGCTTCATGCGGTGCGAGACCACCAAGGACGGCCAAGCCGTGATCATGCGCAAGGGCCGCCGCTGGACCGTCGTCCCTCTGCGATGGCTCACCGATGAAGCCGTGGACACCATCAAGGCTCAGGCCGGGATCAGCCTCGTCTGACCCATCCCACCGTGGCCCCACCCGTGCGCTCCTCCCCCGAGGCGTGCGGGTGGGGTTCTCGCGTATTGGCACCCGAGACCCCAGATCAAGAGCCGTTCCGTGCCCCGGCCGGCGATCCCCCACGCACTGGTCAGGGCAGCTGGCCAGATGCTGTTTTGCTGCGTTGCGAGATGATGCACTAAGGGCAGCCGTACCGGCAGCCTCTAAGGCCGACCACCCGCTCTGACCTCGTTACCGCGCCGCCGGAGCTACGCGAGCCAGAGCGATCCGTGCCGGTGGTTCGCCGGGAGTACGTCGATGTCGTCGGCGGCGCCGGTGTCGGCGTTCACCAGCCGTCGGGCGATCCCTGCCTGGCGGCGGAGCCGCTGCCGGGCGCGGCGTTCCTCCGTCGCGGACCAGCGCGCCACGGAACGGTCACGGTTGTGCCGGGGAAAGCAATAGACGTCCACCACGCGCCGCACGACCTGCGGCCGGACCCTCCGGGAGTCGCGCACGGCCTCGGCGACGCTGCGCGAGCTGTAGCGGAGGTCGAAGAGGATTACTGAACGCCAAGCACGGCCGGGCGGAGCGCTGTTGCCGAGTGAAAGGCGAAGGTGATGAGCGGTGCGTGCCACGGATACTCCGTCGGTAGCCACCGCCAGGTATTTCCTGACGGGCTACCGGAATCCCGTGGGGCCGTTCGCACGTACGTCTCTCACACGGGCAAGGCTACCCGGATCGCAAATTTCGGCGAGCGCGCCATCGCCTGCGCAGGATGAAGAAGACCACCAGAGCGATCGGTGGCGAGAGGGAGGTCAGCGTGGGGATTCCGGACGGCAGACCGCGACCCACCGCCAAGGGGAATGTGAGCGCCAGAACCAGGGGCGGGCAGATGTAGAGCACCGCGCCCGCCCACCGCCACGCCTTCTCGATCCGCTGCCACCACGGCCGGGTTTGAGCCCGGGGCTCGGTGTAGACGACGAGGACCGAGACCGGCCACACGACGAGAGCGGCGAGGAGGGGCGAGATCGCCACGCCGTGCCACCCCAGGAGCTCCCGTATGAAGGACGCGCCCGGATAGGAAAGCATCAGGAACAGCAGCACGTTGAGCGCGCCGTACCCGACCGCCTCCTTCACCGAGGTCGGGCTGTCCTCACCAACGGGCTGTTCGCATACACCTGGCATGGTTCTCCCCTTCCCTGTGTCGGGCGTTCGCCACACCGCCGAGACCGGTCACATCCGTGGTGAAGACGGCGACTTGCCTCTTCTGCTGTCGCGCGCTGACGGCGAGTACGGCATTGCCACGGACGCCTCTCCCGCTCCCTGGCCCCTTGAGCACCCCACGCGCTACTGTGCTCTCGCCTCGGTCCGGATGGGCTGATTCGGCCCATCCGCACAGCCGGTTCACCGACTTCCGGAAGGGACGGCGTCATCAGCATGAGGTTCGCCACGAGCAAGTCCCGACTCCTCGCCACGGTCGCGGCGGGATCCGCACTCACCTTTGCCCTGTCGGGCACGGCGCACGCCGACCGCCCCGACGTGTACGTCCAGCAGCTGGCGACCGGCCACTGCCTCACCTTCAACAACGGTGGTATGTACGCCGGGTCCTGTAACAACGGCCTCGCGAACTCCTTCTACGAGAAGGAACTCGGCAACGACTACGTCCAATACGTGTACAACGGCCAGGGAAACACCTGCCTGGGCATGAACTCCAACAACGACGACACCGTCGGGGCGTGGCCCTGCGACGCGGGCTACGAGTCGGTCTGGTGGCGTGACCGCAGAAGCGGCGGCATCGGCGCGAAGCTGTGGAACCAGTTCTCGATGATAGCCAAGCGCGCCGACCAGTGCCTGGATGCGGGACCGGACGGCCGGCTGGTCACCGCCGGGTGCAATGACGGCGGCTACCAGCGGTGGTCCGCCAGGAACAGGTGACGGCCCGGACCTGACCGCTGACCGGGCGGCACCCCGTCGTCGGTGCGGTCACGCGACCCACCAGACAGTCCCTGGCCGTTCCGGATCAAAGGTCAAGCTTCTTCACGTACTCCGAGAACGGCACCGACTCGGCCAGGGCGACTCGCTGCGCTTCCCGGAACGGCTCCGGGTCGCCTTCGAACACCTCTCGGTTGACCTGTGTTCCATCCGGCTCATAGTTCATGAGCACGACCGTTGACCGGTCGAACATCCAGAAGTCCTGGACGTCGGGGAGCGGGTTCTCCCGGTCGGTCACGTCCAGGATGCGAATGTCTTCGCCTGCCAGGACGTGAGGCTCGTAGTACATGAACTCGTACCGAAGGTAGTCCGACAATGGCCGGGTCACGATGTGGACCCGGCCCTTGACCTTCCCCTCACTGCGGAGCCGCTTCAGGTCGTCCGTGTAATCGTCGGAGTAGGCGTGAGGGTCGATCCGAGCTCCGGCGAGGAATTCCCGGATTTCCTCTTCCTCATCCGCTACCCGTGAGCCGCGTAAGCGCCATGCGCCCAACTCCCTTGGCGTCCGGCCTCGGACGGGCCGTCCTACAACGACGCTAAGGATGAAGCTCGCCCACTGTCCATGCCGGAACAGCGACATTCCCGTGTTCGACCAACGACCTCGGGTGCGATTGACCGGTCGTGCCGATTCACAGGTGCCCAGGCCGGCCACCTCGTCGTCGACGGCTCAGGCGCCGGGCGTGAGGCTGATTTTCCGCCCTCCGTCCGGTCGCGTGCGTGCCGCCACATCCGACACCGGTCCGATATGGCCGAGCTTCTCAGGGTTGGACACCGAGCGGATCGCCCGGATCGCGCCCTCGACGATGTCGAGTTCGAGCACGCTGGCCACACGCCCCTCGGCGTCGTACATCACGGCGCCCGGGCGGCCGTTGATCCGGGCCGGGCGGGGGGAGACGCCGAGCGTCCGGATCCGGCGGAAGCCGCCGAGGAGCAGTTGGGCGACGCGCCGTGGATCAGTCAGGGACTTCCCGATCGCCCGGGCCTTGCCGCCGCCGTCGCCGTGGAACACCACGTCGGGTGCGAGCATGCCGAGCAGTGCGTCCAGGTCGCCGCCCCCGGCGGCCTGGAAGAATCTGCGGGCGAGCTCCTCGCCCTCCGCGCGCCGCGCCGGAGGCGGTGTGCTGTCGGCAGGTCGCCCGACGGGGGCGAGGCGTTTTCTGGCGCGGGCGAAGATCTGCCGGCAGTTGGCCTCGGACTTGCCGACGGTTCTCGCCACGTCCGGGTAGCCGTATCCGAAGGCCTCGCGCAGCATGAACACCGCGCGCTCCACCGGGGTGAGGGTCTCCAGGAGCACGAGGAACGCCATCGACAGTGAGTCGGCCAGCTCGGCGTGTTCGGCCGGTCCCGTACGGTCGGCGGACACGACGACCGGCTCGGGCAGCCACTCGCCCACGTAGGTCTCGCGCCGTACCCGCGCCGAGCCCAGGTGGTTGATCCCCAGCCGGGTCACCGCCGTGGTCAGGTACGCCTTCAGGTCGGTGATCGTGGTCCCCGCCCGGTGCGCCCGGGTCAGGCCGAGGAACGCGTCCTGGACGATGTCCTCGGCGTCGCCCACGGATCCCGTCATCCCGTAGGCGATGGAGAACAGCAGCGGCCGGTACCCGACCGCGTCCGCCGCACCCACTGATCCCGACATGAAACCCCTCCCCCGGCCCGCACACCGCCACCTCACCCGAAGATCCACACAGCGTCCAGAGACGCACGTCACATCCGCTCCTGTCACAGCCTGCCGGGGTGCCCTGTCTTAGAGGGCACCAGCGCACAACGACCAAGGAGCGCACGATGGAAGCCCGACTGAACCCCTTCACCAGCCCGGTCGCGACCAAGTTCTGGAAGCACATCATCGCGGCGAACACGGTGCTCGCGGAATCGACGTTGCCGTTCGCGACCCAGGAACTGGTGAAGCTGCGCGCCAGCCAGATCAACGGCTGCGCGGGCTGCGTCGACATGCACACCAAGGAGGCCGCGCACGCCGGGGAGACCGCGACACGCCTCCACCTGGTCGCGGTCTGGCGGGAGGCCACGGTGTTCACCGACGCCGAGCGCGCCGCCCTGGAGCTGGCGGAGCAGGGCACCCGCATCGCCGACGCCGCGGGCGGGGTCACGGACGAGGCCTGGGCGAACGCCGCCGAGCACTACGACGAGGAGCAGCTCGCGGCCCTGGTGTGCGTCATCTCCCTCATCAACGCCTTCAACCGCGGGAACGTCATGATCCGGCAGCCCGCCGGCGACTACCGGCCCGGCCGGCACTTCTGACCGGGGACCAGGTCAGGTCCTTGTCCGGGAGCCGGCCCGTGGTGCCGCCCGTCACGCAAGCTTCACCTGCCGTCAGCCCGGCGGCGACCCGTACGCCGCCCGCGGCTCGGGGCCGGACGCTACGGTCCGGTCATGACGGAAATCGACCCGCGGCGCAGCGCACTCGTCCTCGTCGACCTGATGGAGCGCCTCGTGGCGCTGCCGCTCGCGCCGCGCGGCGGTGACGAGGTGGCCCGGACGGCGGGCGCGCTCGCGCGGCGGTTCCGGGCGGCGGGGGCGCCGGTCGTCGTCGTGCGGGTGGAGCGGCCGGGCACGGCGGAGCAGCCGCCCGGGAGCGCGCTGCTCCCGGGGGTCGCGGAGCCCGGTGACATCGAGGTCGTCAAGCGGACCGTCGGCGCCTTCCACGGCACCGGCCTGGACGCCCGGCTGCGCGAGCTCGGCGTGCGCACGGTCGTGCTCGCCGGGATCGCCACCAACCTCGGGGTGGAGTCGACGGCCAGGTCCGCCGCCGATCACGGCTACGAGCTGGTCTTCGTCGAGGACGCGATGAGCGCCCTGACGGCGGAGGAGCACCGGGCGTCGGTGACCTTGGACATGCCGCGGCTGGGCACGGTGGTCACCGCGTCGGAGCTGAGGGTGGCGGGCTGAGACCGGGGCGGCCTCAGCCGGCCGCGTCGTCGCCCAGCATCCGGCGGAGGAGGTCGCGCAGCACCGTGCGCTCCTGTGCCGACAGGCCCGCCAGCGGCTCGCGCGCGAAGTCCAGCGACTCGCGGAGCCGCTCGGCCGTGGCCGTGCCCTCCGCCGTGGCGGCGGCGAGCTTGACGCGCCGGTCGTCGGGGTCCGGGCGGCGCTCGGCCAGCCCGCGGGACTCCAGGCGGTCCACGATCCCGGTCACGTTGGACGGCTCGCAGCGCAGCTGCTGGGCGATCCGCCGCATGGGCTGCGGCTCGCGGGCGAGCAGGGCCAGCACCTTCGCCTGGGCTCCGGTGAGGGAGTGCCGGGCGGCCGCCTCCTCGTACTCCTCGTGGTAGCGCGCCACGACGGTCGCGATGAGATCGACCACTTCGCGGGTCAGTGCGTCGGTTCGGTGGACCATGAGATCCAGCGTACTCCGTTGCTTGACAACATGAAATATCGAGGAGCATGGTTGTTTCAGTTGCTGAAACATTAGGAGGCCGCCTTCCATGTCCGCATCCCCCGCCACCGGTCGTGAATGGCATCTCGTCGCCCGCCCCCACGGCTGGCCGAAGCCCGAGGACTTCGCACTGCGCGAGACGGAGATCGCAGAGCCCGGCGAGGGCCAGATCCTGGTGCGCAACATCCACCTCTCCGTCGACCCGTACATGCGCGGCCGGATGAACGACGTCAAGTCCTACCTCCCGCCGTACGGGCTCGACCGCCCCATGGACGGCGGCGCCGTCGGTGAGGTCATCGCCTCCGGCTCCGACGCCTTCGCACCCGGCGACCACGTCCTGCACGGCCTCGGCTGGCGCGAGTACGCGGTGGTCGACGCCAAGCAGGCCGTCAAGGTCGACCCGCAGGTCGCCCCGCTCTCCACCTACCTCGGTGTGCTCGGCATGCCGGGCCTGACCGCCTACGCCGGCCTGATCGAGGTCGCCTCCTTCAAGGAGGGCGACGCCGTCTTCGTCTCCGGCGCGGCGGGCGCGGTCGGCAGCGAGGTCGGCCAGATCGCCAGGCTCAAGGGCGCCTCGCGCGTCATCGGCAGCGCCGGTACGGACGAGAAGGTCAAGCTCCTGACCGAGGAGTACGGCTTCGACGCCGCCTTCAACTACAAGAACGGCCCCGTCGCCGAGCAGCTCCGGGCGGCCGCCCCCGACGGCATCGACGTCTACTTCGACAACGTCGGCGGCGAGCACCTCGAAGCGGCCATCGACTCCCTGAAGCTGCACGGCCGGATCACCGTCTGCGGCATGATCGCGCAGTACAACGCCACCGAGCCGACCCCCGCCCCGCGCAACCTCACGTCGGTCATCGGCAAGCGGCTGCGCATGCAGGGCATGCTCGTCGCCGACCACCGCGACCTCCAGCCGCAGTTCGTCCAGGAGGTCGGCGCCTGGATCCGCTCCGGCGAGCTCAAGTACCGCGAGACGGTCGTCCACGGCATCGAGCACAACGTCGACGCGTTCCTCGGCATGCTGCGCGGCGAGAACACCGGCAAGATGATCGTCACCCTCGACGCCTGAGCCTCCCCCCACTCCCTTTAAGGAACTGCCATGCCCGTTCAGCCCGTAGAGGTCCTCTACACCGCCGTCGCCACCGCCGAGAACGGCCGTGACGGCCGCGTCGCCAGCGACGACGGCAAGCTCGACGTCGTCGTCAACCCCCCGAAGGAACTGGGCGGCAGCGGCGCCGGCACCAACCCCGAGCAGCTCTTCGCCGCCGGCTACAGCGCCTGCTTCCAGGGCGCGCTCGGCGTCGTCGCCCGCCAGGAGAAGGCCGACATCTCCGGCTCCACCGTCACCGCCGAGGTCGGCCTCGGCAAGACCCCCGACGGCGGCTTCGGCATCAAGGTCGCCATCTCCGCGACCATCCCGAACGTGGACGAGGCGCGCGCCCGCGACCTGATCGAGAAGGCCCACCAGGTCTGCCCGTACTCCAACGCGACCCGCGGCAACATCGAGGTCACCCTGACGGTGGTCTGACCACCGCCGCGACGGCATTCCCGCCGCATGAACGAGCCCCGGCCACGAAGGCCGGGGCTCGGGCGTGTCTCAGTCGCATGTCTTATGGGTC
This sequence comes from Streptoverticillium olivoreticuli subsp. olivoreticuli, assembly GCF_003391135.1. Classification (GTDB taxonomy): domain Bacteria; phylum Actinomycetota; class Actinomycetes; order Streptomycetales; family Streptomycetaceae; genus Streptomyces; species Streptomyces blastmyceticus. Next base: position 3,544,128 of record NZ_CP031455.1, read on the forward strand.
GGCCCGGGCCGCCTCAGCCCGTGAACCCCGGCACCACCAGGCCGGACTCGTACGCGATCACCACCGCGTGGGTGCGGTTCTGCGCGCCGAGCTTGGTCAGCACGTTCCCGACGTGCGTCTTCACCGTCTCCAGGCTCACCGTGAGCGACTCCGCGATCTCCGGGTTGGACAGGCCGGTGGCCATCGACCGCAGCACCTCCTCCTCCCGCCCCGTCAGCGCCGCCTTCGGCAACGCCTCGGCGGAGTCCAGCGGGCGGGCGGCGACCATCCGGCGCAGTGCCGCCGGGAAGAGGATCGCCTCCCCGGCCGCCGCCACCCGCACCGCCTCCGCGATCTGCCGGACCGGATGGCGCTTGAGCACGAACCCGCCGGCCCCCGCGCCGAGCGCGGCGGTGACGTAGCCGTCGTTCTCGAAGGTGGTGATCACCACGACCTTCGGCGGTCCGGACGCCTCGGCTTCGGCGAGGAGTTGCCGGGTGGCCTCGATCCCGTTGCGGCGCGGCATCCGCACATCCATCAGGACCACGTCCGGCCGCAGCCGCCGCGCCTGCTCGACCGCCTCGACGCCGTCGGCGGCCTCCCCGACCACCGCGATCCCCGGCTGTGCCGCGAGCAGCATGCGCAGACCGCTGCGGGTCACCTCGTCGTCGTCCGCGATCAGGAGTGTGACGGGGGCGTTGGCGGGGACGTCGGCGGAAGGTTCGCCCGCGTCGGAGCCGGTCATGCCGACAACCGTACTGGCAGCCGGACCGCCAACCGCCAGTGCCGCGGCCCGTGCGGCCCGGCCTCGATCTCACCGTGCAGCAGCCGCACACGCTCGGCCAGCCCGGGCAGGCCGTGCCCGGACGTCGGGAAGGCACCCGTGCCCGCGCCCGTGACCCCGGTCCGGTTGACCACACTGAGCTCCAGTCCGTCCGGCCCGGCCGCCACCCGGACCTCGATCGGACCGCCCGCCCCGTGCCGCAACGCGTTCGTCAGCCCCTCCTGCAGGATCCGGTACGCCGCCCGGGAGAGCGTCCCCTGGACCTGCGCCAACTCGCCCGACAGCTCCGGCTCCACCACCGCGCCCGCGTGCCGAAGCCGGTCCAGCAGCTCGGGCAGGTCGGCCAGGGTCCGGGTCGGCGCCGTCTCCGCCTTCTCCTCGCGCAGCACGCCCAGCACGTAGTCCAGGTCCTCCAGCGCGGACCGGGCCGACTCCTCGATGCTGCGCAGGGCGGCCCGCGCCGCCGACGGGTCGGCGGAGAGCACCTCGCCCGCCACCGCCGCCTGGATCGTGGTCGCGGTCAGCGTGTGCCCGATCGAGTCGTGCAACTCGTGGGCCAGCCTGTTGCGTTCGGCCAGCCGCAGCTCCCGCTCGGCCGCCAGCGCGAGCCGCTCGGCCGACGACGGCCCCAACAGCCGCGGTGCCAGCCATCGCAGCGCGCTCGTCACCGCCACGCACAGGGTCGCCGCCAGCAGCACGCAGCCGAGCGCGGCCACCCAGCTCGGCCGGCCGCTCTCCGGCCGCACCGTCCAGCCGTTCACGCTCAGCCCCACCTCGGCGCCGGCCCAGCCTCCCGGGAGCAGCAGGCCCGCGATGAACAGCGCGATGCCCACCTGCGCCCCCGCCCAGCCCAGTGCCACGTGCAGCAGCAGCCACAGGGGAGTCCGCAGACGATCGGCGCCCACCGGTGCGGGAGAGGCCGGCCCGTCACCGGGCCGGCCCGTACGCCGGCGCCCGCCCACAGGGTCCGGCAACGACACCCCGAGCATCCGCCGGGCGCACGCGATCAGCACCCGCCGCGTGGTGCGGGCCAGCCCGATCACGCCGATCAGTACGGCCCATATCAGCAGGGTCAGCACGTACCGCACCCCCACCGGAGCGGATGGCCACGCCAGCGCCGGGAGCATCGCGAAAGGCAGCAGCGGAAGGCTCGCCAGCGCGCCGCAATAGGCGAACAGCGCACCCGAATACGTGGAGCCGCGCAGCAGCGGCCGGATTCCTCTGAACATGATCAGGCCAGTATGTCCGGACACCTCACCGGCGACCTCCCCCGATCGGGGGAGCGTTTTCTCCCGCCTTCCCGCGATGTGCGCACGGGCCCCCGGAATTCACAATCGCCTCCTGACCAGTTGACAGGAGAACGGCCGATGAACGCGCAAGAGATACAGACATCGAAGAACGGCCTGGCCACGGCCGCCATGGTGCTGGGCATCACCGGCCTGCTCACCTCGGTCGTCGTCATCGGCGGCCCGCTCGCCGTCATCGGCCTGATCCTGGGCATCGCCGCCCTGATGACGTCCGGGCGGACCGGCGCCGGCCGGCACAAGGCCGTCACCGCCGTGGTGACGTCGTCCCTCGCGATCGTGGTGTCGGGCCTGGTCGCCGTGTTCATGGTCTGGTACGCGAACAAGACGCAGGAGTGCTACCGGCCCGACAGCCTCCACGAATACACGCAGTGCGTCCGTCAGCACCTCACCGGGAAGTGACCGGCGAGTGGCCCGGCCCCGGGGCGGTACGGTGGGCGGCGCCTGGACGGCCGTATGTAGTGGACAGCCGTATGTATAGGACATCTGTCCATTCATCAACTGTCGATCGCCCATGGATATGACCGGTCCATGGTGAATGTCCGAGTGACCCCGACGGCCGGCGTCCGTGCCTTCGGCGCCGTGGATCCCCGCAATGGTGAACGAGGCGGCCGCATGACGAAAGCCCCCGGTGACGACCTGCGCATCAGCCTTCTCGGGCCGGTCCGCGCCTGGCGCGGGCAGGCGGAGATAGACCTGGGAACGCCCCAGCAGCGCACCGTCCTCGCGCTGCTCGCCGCCCAGGGCGGGCCGGTGCCCAGGGACCGGCTCATCGACGGCATGTACGGCCAACGTCCACCCGGGTGCGCGTCCGGCCTGCTCTCCACCTACGCCAGCAGGCTCCGCAAGGTCTTCGAACCCGAGCGCACCCCCCGCACGCACCCCAGCGTCCTCACCTCCGGGCAGGGCGGCTACGAACTGCGCATCGACAAGGGGGACGTCGACGTGCACGCCTTCGCCTCCGCGGTCGACCAGGCGCGGGAGAGGCGCGAGCTCGGCGACCTCCACGGGGCCGCCGGGCTCTTCGAGCGGGCCCTGTCGCTGTGGCGGGGCGAACCGCTCAGCGGCATCGCGGGCCCCTGGGCCCAGGAGAACCGGCCGATCCTCGCGGAACAGCGCATCGGCGTCATGGAGGAGCACTGGGCCCTGGAGCTGGAGCTGGGCCGGCACGCCGCGCTGACCTCCGAACTCACGGCGGCGGTCGGGCGGTTCCCGCTGCGCGAGAGCCTGCACGCCCTGCTGATGCGGGCCCTGTACCGCTCGGGCCGGCAGGCCGACGCGCTCCGGGCGTTCGCCGAGGCGCGCCGCGCGCTCGTCGCCGAGCTCGGCATCGAGCCCTGCCCGGAACTGCGGGAGCTGCACCGGCGCATCCTCAACGGCGACCGCGACGACGAGCCGCGCGCCATCCCGCCGTACTCCCCCGACGGCGGGCCGGGACCGGCACGCCCCCGGATGGTCCGCCCGGGTCAGCTGCCGCCCGCCCTGCGGCATCTCACCGGCCGGGACGCGGCCGCCGCCACCATGGTCGCCGCGCTGACCGCGCCCGCCCGGCACGGCGTCCCGGTGTGCCTGGTGTCCGGCATGGCGGGGGTGGGCAAGACGGCGCTGGGCCTGCACGTGGCCCACCGGGTGGCGGAGCACTACCCCGACGGCCAGCTCTACGCCCGGCTGGACGGGCCGCTCACCGAACCGGCCGCGGTGCTCGGGCAGTTCCTCCTCTCGTGCGGGATGCGTGTCGGCGACATCCCGGACGGGCTGGAGGCGCGCTCCGCCGCGTTCCGCTCGCTGCTGGTCGGCAGGCGGATCCTGGTGATCCTGGACGGCGTGGCCTCGGCGGCGCAGCTGTCTCCCCTGCTCCCGGGGGCGCCCACGGCCGGGGTGATCGCCACCGCCCGGCGGCCGCTGCCGATGCCGCTGATCACCGATCACCTGCCCCTCGACGTGCTCTCCCCCGCCGACGCCCGGGAACTGCTCGCCCTGACCTCGGGCCGCAAGCGCCGGGCGGCGCCCGAAGACGACTGGACGCGGCTCGCGGAGCTGTGCGGGCGGCTTCCGCTGGCCCTGAGCAGCGCGGCGGCGCGGCTCGTGGAACGCCCCGCGTGGACGGTCGCGCACCTGGCGGACCGGCTGGCGGACGAGGGCCGGCTCTTCTCGGAGCTGAAGTCCGGCGGGGCGGCGCTGAAGTCGGCGTACGCCAAGGACCACGACCGGCTCGGCGCGGAGCGGGCGCGGGCGCTGCGGTCGCTCGCGCGGACGGACGCGGCCGACATCTCGCCGGGGTCGGCGGCGGCGTGCTTGGGGGTGGGCGTGCGGGAGGCGGAGGAGCTGCTGGAGTCGTTGGTCGACGCGGGGGTGCTGGGGGCGCCGGGGATGGGGGTGTACGGGTTCCAGGGTCTGATGCGCTTGTTCGTGCGCGGGTGTGGGTGACGCTTCGTTTCCGGGTGCGGGTCCTGGGCGCCTGCGGCGGGCTTTTCCCGAAGCGGCTGCGCCGCTTGTCCTCAAAGGCCGGACGGGCTGAAATCAGTCGTCCGCGGTACGCGCGCGCGGGGAGCGACGGGTGCGCGACGATGGACCCCATGAGTCCAGTGCCTGATCCCGACCGGGATTCCCCGTCCGACTTCGGCCCGTTGGGCTTCCAGCTCGTGCTGCTGCGCAGGATGGCCGACCACCAGCCCGGGCTGGTCGAGGACGCCCTGCGCGAGCTGGGCGTCGACCGGTCCGGGATGCGGGAGGCCAATCGCCGCTGGCAGGCCATGCTGCACTCGCCGCGGCGGCGCGGCGCGGGCGCGCGCTACCGCTCGGTGCTCGGCCCGCCCGAGACCGTCGGCGAGCGGCGCATCGGCGACCTGACCTTCGAGGCGCTGACGTGGCCGGTGCCGCTCTGGCCCGACCTGCGCTTCGAGGTGCTCGCCGCGCCGGGCGGCGCGATCTGGAACGAGTGGCTCGTCCGCGCGCCGGGGGCCTCCGGCCCGGACCTGCGCACGGCCGGTGACCTGCTCCCCTGGTCGTGCACCGTGGACGAGGTGGCCCGCGCCTTCGCTCCCGCCCGCCCCATGGAAGGCACGGCGCCGACGCGCTGGCAGCTCGCTTTCACAACTCCTGAGGGCGACCGCGTGGCGGAGTTCACGTGGGGGCTGTTCCAGCGGCTGCTGTAGGCACGTCGCGCCTGCGGCGGGCTTGTTCCCCTCCCAGCCCCTTCCCGACTGCATCCGATATGCGGCTCCGCCGCGTGAGGGGGCTCCGCCCCCAGCCCCCCGGGGGGTGCGCAATTTCAGCCCGTCCGGCGTTTGAGGACAGCGCGCGAAGCGTGCTTCGGGGTCCGGGGCGGAGCCCCCACGCGGCGGAGCCGCAAATCGACACAGCCGGGAAGGGGCGGGGTGGGGAACAAACCGCCGGGCCGCACCCGACCGGGGTCCGGGGCTGAGCCCCGGCCTCGGCGGAGCCGAGCATCAGACGCTGCGGGAAGGGGCGGGTAGGGGAAAAACCCGCCCGCCTCGTCCTTTAGGCGGAGCCGGAACTGGCCGTTTACCCGAGGTGAGCCCGCACGGCCAGTGCCTAGCGTGGCTCCATGCCCCGTACACGCCTCCACCTGCTCGCCCTCGCGGCGGCAGCCGCAACGCTGGCCACCAGCTGCTCCCTCGGCGGCACCCGCACCACAGAGGACAGTGGAACCCCCGCCGCCACGGAGGAGCCGTCCAAGATCTCCATCCCGGACATCGGCGTGGCCAGCCGCCTGCTGCGCCTCGGGCTGAACAGCGACGACACCGTGCAGGTGCCGCCGCCGGAGAAGGGCATGACCGCCGGCTGGTACACGGGCAGCGCCAAGCCCGGCACTCCCGGCGCCGCCGTGATCATCGGGCACAACGACACCCGGGACGGCAAGGCCGTCTTCCACGACCTGGGCAAGGTCGGCAAGGGCACGGCCATCGACGTCGAGCGCGGCGACGGCAAGGTGCTGCGCTTCTCGGTGACCGGCACGGAGACGGTCGACAAGAACGCGTTCCCGACGCAGAAGGTCTACGGCAAGACCTCCGAGCGGGTCCTGCGCCTGGTGACCTGCGCGGGCGACCTCGACGCGAAGGGGCACCCCGTGCAGAACCTGATCGTCTACGCGGCACTCAAGGCGTGACACGCGTGAGGCCGGGGGCTGCGCAGCCCCCGGCCTCACGGCGACGGCTCAGACGAGCTCGGCCGTCAGGGTGATCGTCGTCCCGGTGAGCGCCTGGCTGACCGGGCAGTTCTTCTTGGCGTCCTCGGCGGCCGCGGCGAAGCCCTCGGCGTCCAGGCCCGGCACCTCGGCGCGGACGGTGAGGTGGATGCCGGTGATGCCCTCACCGGGCTGGAAGGTGACGTCCGCCTTGGTCTCCAGGCGGGTGGGGGGCGTACCGGCGCCGGTCAGGCCGTGCGAGAGGGCCATCGAGTAGCAGCTGGAGTGGGCGCCCGCGATCAGCTCCTCGGGGCTGGTCTTGCCGTTGGCCTGCTCGGCGCGCGACGGCCAGGAGACGGGGTAGTCACCGATGCCGGACGAGTCGAAGGTGACGGTGCCGCTGCCCTTGAGCAGTTCGCCTTCCCAGACGGTGTGCGCGGTGCGGGTCGTAGCCACGTTGTCGTTCCTCCATGGAATCAATGGGACATATCAAGATCGGGGGCGGTCCTCCGACCGCCACCGATCATCGGCCGGTCACGGCTCCGGGCCCGGTTCCGACACGCTCGCCGCCCGGGCCCCGGCCGGTGTCCGTGGACGGGGGCAGGTTCCAGGCGACGAGCGCCGGGCGCCCGTGCTCGGTGCCGATGCGGCTGACAGTAGCGGTGTCCAGCCGGAAGAGGGCACCCGCGGTGGGCGGCAGGCCGAGCCTGCGGGCGGTGAGCACCCGCAGGAAGTGCGCGTGCGCGACCAGCACCACGTCCCCGCCGTCGGGGTCGTCCAGCAAGGGGGCGATCCGGGCGAGCACCCGGTCGGCGCGGGCGCCGACCTGTGCGGCCGTCTCCCCCGGGTGCCCGGCGGCCCCGGGCGGGACACCGTCGTCCCAGAGGTACCACTCGGGCCGGGTGCGGTGGATCTCGTCGGTGGTGACGCCCTCGTAGCCGCCGTAGTCCCACTCGTGCAGGTCGGGCTCGGTCTCGGGGTCCAGGCCCGCGAGCTCGGCGGTCCTTATGGCGCGCTTGAGCGGGCTGGCCAGCACCGCCGCGATCCGCCGCCCGGCCAGCAGCGGGCGCAGCGCCTCCGCCTGGTGCTCACCGTGCTCGGTGAGCGGGATGTCCGTCAGTCCGGTGTGCCGCCCGGAGCGGCTCCACTCGGTCTCGCCGTGCCGGACCAGCAGGAGCTCACTCACCGGTCCGCTGCTCCCCGCCCTGCTCGGCCTGCGCCTGCGCCACGGAGGCCCGTACCTCGTCCATGTCCAGGGCGCGGGCCTGCTTGATGACGTCCTCCAGCGCGGCCTCGGGCAGCGCGCCGGGCTGGGCGAAGACGGCGATGTTGTCCCGCACGATCATCAGCGTCGGGATCGACCGGATCTCGAACGCGGCGGCCAGCTCGGGCTGGGCCTCGGTGTCGACCTTCGCGAAGACCAGGTCGTCGTGGCGCCCCGCGGCCCCTTCGTAGACGGGGGCGAAGTTCCGGCAGGGGCCGCACCACTCCGCCCAGAAGTCGATGAGCACGAATCCGTTGCCGGAGACGATCTCGTCGAAGTTGTCCTTGGTGAGCTCCACCGTGCTGCTGCCCATGCGTGACTACCTGCTTCCGGTTCTCTCGGTCGAGTACCCCAGCACCGCCAACCAGGCAGCGCCGGGCGCTATTCCTTCCGTGCCCCGCGACGTGGGCCGTCATCCGGTCGAGGGGTGGGGCGCGCCTCCACAAGAACGTCGAACGCGTCACGGCCGGTGCCGTTCCGGACACTCATGTTCCGCCTCCATCAAGGATTCGCATTGTTCACTCAAAAGCGAGCACTTGTTCACCCAGAGTTCGTCGTGTCCCGCGTTTCCCCGTCCCCACGGGAGAGACCCGACCACTCACAGAGAGCAGTGAAGCGATGGACTCCTTCCGGCACCTCGCGGCGCATCTGGGGCTCGACCTCGTCGCCGTCTGCCTGCTCACCTTCGCGGTCTACTACCCGCGCCATCGGCGCCGCGATCTGGTGCCGGCCTATCTGGCGCTGAACGTCGCCCTGTTCACGGTCGTCGCCGCCCTCGCCGAGATGAGCGGCGCCGGTGGCACGGCGCTCGGCTTCGGCCTGTTCGGCGTGCTGTCGATCATCAGGCTCCGCTCCGACTCCGTGCAGCACGAGGAGGTCGCGTACTACTTCACGACGCTCGTCCTCGGCCTGCTCTGCGGCCTGCCGCACCTGGCCTTCGGCCTCACCGCCGGGCTCAGCGCCGTGCTGCTGCTCGTCATCTACGTCGCCGACCACCCCCGGCTGCTCGCCCGCACCCGCCGCGCGGTCGTCACCCTCGACGCCGTCCACAGCGACCCCGCGGCCCTGCGCGCCGACCTCGCCCGGCGGCTCGGCGAGCCCCTCAACTGGACGGTCATGGAAGTGGACTTCGTGCGCGACCTGACCGTCGTCGACGTCCGCTACCGCGAGCCCGAGCAGGGCGCGGGCGCCCGCCGGGCCGCGCCCGCCGAGCCGGCCCGCAGCACGGCACCCGCCTGGGAGTCGGTGTGAGCCCGGGGGCCGTACGGGCCATCACCGAGGCCGCCCACGCAGCGCAACCCGTCTCGCTCGCCGAGGTCAACGCGCGGGCCGAGCTGCTCGCGCGCTTCGACCGCAGCTATCTCGTCCCCGCTCCGGTGTTCCTGCGGATGGCCGGACGGCTGACCGACCCGCACCGGCCCGGCGGCCCCTTCCGGGCACTGACCATCGACGGCAGACGCGCCTTCCGCTACCACTCCGTCTACTACGACACCCCCCGGCTGCGCTCCTTCCACGACCACCGCCAGGGCCGACGCCTCCGCTTCAAGATCCGCGAACGCGTCTACCAGGACACCGGAGAGCGACAGTTCGAGATCAAACTCAAAGGCGCCCGCGGCGACACCGTCAAACACCGCCGCCCCCTCACCGGCACCACCACCCCACTCGACACCCCCTGCCACACCTTCCTCACCCAGACCCTCCACCACGCCTACGGCATCGACCCACCCACCGCACTGCACCCCTCCCTCAGCACCGACTACCTCCGCGCCACCCTCGTCGCCGACGGCGAACGCATCACCTGCGACGCAGGCCTGACCTGCAACGACCTCCACACACACCGAACAGCCCACTGCGACACCGAACTTGTCCTGGTCGAAACCAAGACGACAGGCCACCTCACCGAAGCCGACCGACTGCTGCACACCTACGGCATCCGACCGGCCGTCTTCACCAAATACTGCAGCTCATTCGCATGGCTGCGCCCCGGCCTGCCCGGCAACCGCTGGCGCCGAAACGCACACCACGCGTTCGGGACGCCTGCCTGAGAAAAGCGAAACGCCGGACGGGCAGAAGAACCAAGCCCGTCCGGCGTTTGCGTGCCCGCAGGCCGTTGTCAGCCGCGACGCCGCCTGAAGATCCTCTTCGCGGCGTAGATGATGCCCACGATCAGCAGCACGAGGAACAGGACGATCAGGATCCCCACGATCAGCAGGAACTTGCCGAGCTTCGCGAAGAAGCCCTTCTTCTTTTTCTTCTTCTCGGACTTCGAGGCCAGTTCGACGGTCGCCGGGGCGGCGGCGGCCGTCCGGGGCGCGCTGCCCCGATCGCCCGTGGACGCGTCGGACGGTCCCGCGGCCGCTGCCGGGCGGATCGCGGTGGCCGCGGCAGCCGTGTGGGTCGCCGTGGCCGTCAGGCCCATGACGGCCATCGCGACGACCAAGGCGCCGACTATCGAGCGTGCGATCCGGTGCATCATCTTCGTTTCTGTCCTTACGGTCCGTAGACGGTCGTGACCTGCGTGTTTCCTTGGCCGTGGCGGCCGCTGCGGCACAGGCCGGAGGAGAGTACCGGCGCTCTGGCCCTCGATCAAGGCGAGCGCGGAAGCACGCCCCGTCCCGCCGTGCGATCCTCCCGCTCCCAAGACACTTTAGAGGTTGCGCAACTGGGGAAGTTTCATGGAGTCCGTCACGCCAACGCCATCGGGGGACGCCCATGGACAGTCTGGACCACTTGAGGGTGGAGGACACACCCGACTTCGAACACGTCGTTCAACAGGCACTGCACTTCCCCGAGATCAGGGACGCGGTGCGCGGCGGCACCGCGCCGGTCAGCGCCGAACAGCTGCGCACGATGGCGCTCCGGGCCCGCGTGGAGATCGCGGCCACGGCCGCCGACGAGTACCGCGCGTACCTCCGGACGCGCACCACCGCACCCGAGGACCCACCCCCGCCGGCGCCGGACGGCCGGTCGGTGCGCGGCTTCGGCGGCGGGCTGCTGGGAGCGCTGGGCGTGCTCGTGCCGACGCTGGCGGCGGTGGGCTCCGCGGCCTTCCTGCTGCTCGGCTACGGGCTGCGGCTGACCGGCACTCAGGAGCACCTCGCGGACGGACTGGTGACCGCGGGCTGGACGACGGCCGTCGTCGCGGCGGCGACCGCGGCCGCCGCGGGGGCGACGCTGCTCGTCGCGGCGGTACGGCAGCGCCCCGCCCCGGACGACGAGGCGCAGCCGGAGACGGAGACGGAAGTGGCACGCTCCCGGCAGGAATGGCAGCAGGCCCTGCTGGAACGCGGCGTACTGCCCTTTCTCCACTCGGCCCTCCAGGAGCCCCGCCATTCCCCATGACCACGACACCGGCCGAGGCGACGGGGGCTTACCGCAGCGCGACCCCCTTCGCGTCACCGTCCGGCAGCGTCTCCCCCGGGCACCCCTCCAGGACCTTCCGCATCGCGTCCCGCTCCTCCTCGGTGACCCACAGCCCGTACGCCTTCTTCACCGCCACCTGCCGGGCCACATATGTGCAGCGGAACCCCTTGTTGGCGGGCAGCCAGGCCGACGCGTCCTTGTCACCCTTGCCCATGTTCGCCGGACCGTCCGCGGACACCAGGTTGAGCGGATCGTTCGCGAGTGCCTCGCGCCGCGCCTGCGGGAGCTTCTGCGCCCCGGTCTGCCACGCGTTCGACAGCGCGACGATGTGGTCGATCTGCACCGCCGACGACGTCTTCCGCCCGCGCTCGAAGCGGATCTTCCCGCCGGTGTACGGGTCTGCCAGCGTCCCCGCGTCTATCACGCACTTCGAGCCGCTCTTGAACTTCTTGTCCGTCAGATCGCGGGCCAGTATGTCGTTGCGGGTGTCGCAGGAGTTCCCCGAGCCGGGGGCGGACGTCGAGTCCGACCACGCCGGGCCGAACTTCGCCTCCCGGTCGTAGCCGGACTTGGCCGCCGCCTTCTTCACCGGCAGCTCCGCCAGGGCCGCCCGCGCGGTGCCCGGCCCGCCCTTGTCCTTCTCCCCGGCCGAGGAGCATCCGGCCAGGGCGGCGGCCAGCAGGACCGCGGCGAGAGCTGTACGGGTGGTGCGGGGGTTCACGGGAGACGGCCTCGTTTCGTATCGGAGCACATACCTGCGCGGACCGGACGGGAGAGCACCCGCCCCGGCCCCGTAAATGATCACTCAGGGGCCGCCATATGCCCATATCGGCCCACCCTCACGCGAACATCCCCCGAGGGCAAGGAGTGGCGAGAGTGGGGCGCCTAAGGTTGCAGAACCACGGGGCGCTGCTGTTCCTCGATGTACTGGCGTACGACAGTCGGTGGTGCCGCGCTGCACGATCCGGCGAAGTAGGAGCCGGACCAGAAGCGTCCGCCCCACAGGTACCGGCGGACGTGCCCGGGGAACTCCTGCCGGAGGCGACGGGCCGATACGCCCTTGAGGGAGCCGACCAGCCGGGACAGGGCAGCCTTCAGCGGATAGTGCGCCAGGAGGTGCACTTGACCGGTCTCGCCGTTGAACTCGATCAGCTCGGTTTCGAAGTCGGCGCAGACGGCGCGCATGACTTCTTCGCATCGTCGGAGGATCTCGTCGGTGAACGGACCGCGCCGGTCTGGGTGTGAAGACCAAGTGGGTGTGGAGGGTGTAGATGACCGCACGGCCCCTGCGGATGTTGGGGTTTGGCTCCGAGCCTGGTGACATAGATCTACGATCGCGAGTGTGAAGGTCGTGGCGCAGGTGAAGCTGATGCCGGAGGCCGACCAGGCCGCCGCGCTGCGCGCCACCCTGCGTGCGGTCAATGAGGCCGCGTGCTGGGTGTCCGGTGTGGCGTTCGAGCGTGGTGTCCCGCGTGAGTACGAGTTGCGGAAGCACACCTATGCCGAGCTGAAGGCGCGCGGGCTGGGGGCGCAGGCCGCCCAGCACGTCATCAAGAAGACGTGTGACGCCTACACCACGTTGAAGGCGAACATCCGCGCCGGGAACCTGGGCAGGCCCGGATCGAAGCGCAGGGCCAGGGCGGAGTCGAAGCCCATCGCGTTCCGGCCCGAGGCGGCGCAGCCGTATGACGACCGGTGCCTGTCCTGGCAGTACGACGCCCGGACGGTGTCGATCTGGACGACGGCCGGACGGCTCAAGAACGTGCGCTTCGCCTGCTGTCCGGACGCGCTCAAGCTGCTTCGCGAGCACCGCAAGGGCGAGTCCGATCTGATCGAACGCGACGGCGTGTTCTACCTGATCGCTGTCTGCGACGTCCCCGAGGCCGAGCAGTACGAGCCCAGCGGGTTCATCGGCGTCGACCTCGGGATCAACAACATCGCCACCACCTCCACCGGCTACCGGGCTGCCGGGCGCGGCCTGAACCGGCACCGGAAACGACAGCTCGATCTGCGGAAGAAGCTCCAGGCCAAGGGCACCAAGTCCGCGAAGCGCCTCCTGAAGAAGCGCTCCCGCAAGGAAGCCCGGCACACCGCCAACGTCAACCACGTCATCTCGAAGACCATCGTCACCACCGCTGAGCGCACCGGTTCCGGTATCGCCCTGGAAGACCTCACGGGCATCCGCAGCCGGGTACGGCTCCGCAAGGACCAGCGGACCTCTCTGCACTCGTGGAGCTTCCACCAGCTCGCCGCCTTCGTCGAGTACAAGGCGAAGCGGGCCGGGGTGCCGCTGGTGTACGTCGATCCGGCGTACACCAGCCGGCAATGCTCCCAGTGCGGTCACATCGACCGGCGCAACCGCCCGTCACAAGCAACGTTCGCCTGCCGGTCCTGCGGGGCCCTCATGCACGCGGACGACAACGCGTCCCACAACATCGGCCGCAAGGGCGAGACCGTGTGGACTGCGGGGCGTGAGTCACGCGTCCCTGCCACCCCGTAAGGGGTGTCTGGACGGAGGAGCCAACCCAGCAGCCAGTTGGGCACTACCTCCAAGCCCGGTCCTTTACGGCCGGGTCAAGCTGACACCTTCCTGCCGTCCGGGAGCTCCTTCTTCGCGTCGACCACGGCGCGCCGGACGACCGTGGTCTGGCCGGTCACCGTGCCGGGCTCCATGCCGTAGGCCGCCTTGAGCAGGACCTCGCGCTGGCCGAGGTAGTCGTAGGTGTTCTTGTCGAAGACCCACTCCTTGCGGCTGTCGCCGATGGTGAAGGCGATCGCGATGCCGGGGCGGCCCGCCGCGTCCACGGTCCTGTCGACCAGCGTGACGCCCGGGATCCTGGCGGCCGCCTTGTAGAGGGCGGCGCTGGTCGACGGCGGCGCGATCTGCTCCTGGAGCAGCTGCCCGATCTCCTTGAACGCCATCCAGTCGGCGTCGTGGTCGCCCGGCTTCCCGCCCTGGTAGAGCCGCTTGAGCAGGGCGTCGGGGTCGGTGGGCAGCTCCTTCAGACTGTTGTAGGAGTGCCGGTGGTCGCCGGTGCCGTGCTCGCCGTCGTCCAGATCCTCACCCTTCTTGTCGATGAGGCCGTGTCCGGGCTCGTAGAGGAACCCCTTGGTGCCGTCGGGCGACTCCCAGATCTGCCGCTGGTGGAGCGGGGTGATCCAGTTCTTCTCCTTGCCGTTGTTGTTCTCGCCCCTGAGGAAGGACACCTTGCTCTCGACGTAGATGAACTGGTCCGCCCGGGGCTCCAGGGCGGGCTGCTTCGCGGCGGCGAGCGAGATGCGCTCGACGGCGGCCGGCAGGCCCTCGGTGGTGCCGGGCTCCAGCCTGAGCACCTCGGGCTCCGCCGTGGCCCCACCGGCCCGTACGCCGTCGTGGGCATCGGCGCCCGGGCCCCACTGGCTGATCGCCATGGCGCCCGCGACGAGGGTGGCCGCGACGGGGAGGGCGATCCAGGCGGTGCGACGGAGGCGGGGACGGGCGGCGGCCGGGGCGGTGCGCGTGATCTCGTCCATCAGGTGCTCCTTCAGCAGCGTGTGCCGGTCGGCCGGGAGGGCGGGGTCGCCGGGGGCGGGCAGCAGCAGGTCGAACTCGGCGTGGTCGAGGGACTCGTGCGTGAACGGCTCCCCCTTGAAGGGGTCGTTGCGCCGCTTCGGGTCGGACGTCATCGGTTCCGTTCCTCCTTCTTCGGGCGGGCCGGGGCGGTGGTGTCGGATACGGGCCGGGGCGGCCGGGGGGCGTCGGCGGCCATCTGCCGCAGCTCGCGCTCGGCGAGCTTGCGCAGCCGTGCGCGCGCCCGGGACAGCCGCGAGCGCACGGTGCCCACGGGCACGTCCAGCGCTTCGGCCGCTTCGGCGTAGCTCAGGCCGGACCAGACGCAGAGGGTGACGACCTCGCGTTCCGACCTGCGGAGCTTGCCCAGGGCCGCCTTGGCCGCCGCGAGCTCCTCGGCGTCGGCCATCCGCCCGACGAGCTCGGTGGCGAAGTCGGGCAGCGCCTCTCTCGCGGGCAGGCGGGCCATCGCCCGCTCATGGCGGCGGGCGGCGCGGGCGGTGTTCCGCAGTACGTTCACCGCGATGCCCATCAGCCACGGCCGTACGCTCTCGCCCTCGTCCCGCAGCTTCTCGCGCAGCCGCCAGGCCTCCAGGAACGTGAGGGAGACGACGTCCTCGGCCAGGGCCCAGTCGCCCGTCACCCGTACGGCGTGCCGGTGGACCAGCCGCGCGTGCTCGTCGAACAACTGCCGGAACGCGCCGGGGTCGCCGCCCCGTATGCGGTCGTGCATCGAATGTTTCACACCCAGTCTTGTCCGCCCGAGGACAGCCGTTCCCGTGACGCGGGTCACACCCGTCCGGCGCCCGGCCGTGCCGCCACATGCACGAGGCCCCGCCCGAAAACTTCGGGCGGGGCCTCGTAAGACCAGGTCGCAACGTTTCTGCACCTGAGCCGCAAAGTGGGGCGGGTGGGACTCGAACCCACGGCCGACGGATTATGAGTCCTTTTAGGATCTTCCCGTCCCGTTCCGCCTAGGCCCCGATATTCCCATGCTCGCAGGTCAGAGGCTGTGTGGTGTCCACCCCGTTCCCGGGGCGTCCCACCCGTTATCCGGCCTTCCGTCCCCGCAGCGTCCCCGCAGCGGCCCCCTGCGCACCCCGCAGCGAGACCCGCAGGCCCGACCCGCTCACTGACCAGGGCTAACCGAACCCCTGGTGGACGCGAACAGCGGATTCACTTTCCCATGTGCCCTTGGTTCAGATCCTCGTCGCCACATTCGGACGAGGTGCACTCATGATCATTATCCCAGGACCCACAGCATCGGAGCCGGAGGGCGGCACCTCCCCAGTGATCACTTTCGGCCATTATTCAACCCAACCCGAAGGGGATATTGAACCACTTCGACAGCTTGAGTGGCCAATGGCAGCTATTGCCCCTTCAGACCCAATTAGGCATGAGCGACACCGCTAGAGATGGCTGCACCACCCAGCCCACCGCTCACACGGACCGCACGGCCGCACGAAGGTCCGACGCCTCCAACCTCAGCGACCCGGGATCCCCATCCGAGGAGCGTTGGACAGGTACATATTTAGAGCTGCCTCCCGCATTGGCCAAGGGTAGAAAGCTGGGCAATCGACCACCTATGGCGCATTGATCAGCCCGCCACCCTCCACCTTCGATTGCGTGACGTGCACCACTCCACATCACCCGTTGATGCGCTGACCTGCCCTTTCTGTGAGGCGTGAACCTTCCGGACGTCTATTGAGCCAAGATCGGCATAGTGTCGATATACATTTACCTATTACGGGGCTACGTGGTCGCTAAGCCGGAGGTGACCGGCCCCGGGTGGATGGAGTTGTCATGCCGCGTCGGACCGCAGGGTTCACGGTGTCCGGCGATCTTGTGCCCGAAGAGGTGGCCTACCTGCGCGAGGCAGCCTGCCGGCTGCTGGCTGGGGAGCGAAAGGCGGACGTCACCCGCTGGGTGAATGCCGAGGGGCATCGCACCACGCTGGGGAACCCTTGGCGCGAAGAAGTCCTGTGGCGGGCCCTGCTGCGCCCGGTCATGGCCGGGCTCGACTCCGACGGGCAGCCCATCGACGGGGCCCCGATCGTCATCACCCCGGAGGAGCAGCAGCAGCTGAGGGAGCTGTTCCCGGGCCGGTCTGAGCCAGTGGAGAACCGTGAGTACCCGCTGGGGGGCACGGCTGTCTGCGGGAAGTGCACGTGGGAGCTGGCCCCGTCGTGGGCCGCCGGCAAGCCGGTCTACCGCTGTCCGCCGAAGAGCCAGGTCGATTCCCTTGACCTGCCGACGGCAGAAGAGGGAGCCGCTTACAGCGGGCCCTGCGGCACGATCAGCATGAACGCGCCCATGCTTGAGGGTGCCGTCGCGGAGCATGTGCTGGCCGAGCTTCTTCGGTCTGGTGCCCGGGAGAGACTGGAGTCCCTGCGCGCTGACGTGGAGGCTGAGGTCGGGCGCCTGAAGAAGGGCATCCAGCAGATCGAGTCGCGGATCAAGCGGCTGGACGCGATGGCCCGGACTCCGATGTCCGATGAGGCGTGTGAAGGGATCGCGGCGGCGCTGAAGGCGACCCGCAAGGAGGCCCGTGACGCTCGTACGCGTCTGCGGTTCCTGGAACAGATCACCGCAGCGGCGTTGCCGTCCGGCGACGTGGACGATCTGATCGCCTGGTGGAAGAGGGCGCCGACGGCTTCGAAGCGCGCGTTGACGTTGCTGGAGATCGAGAAGGTGCGAGTGCGGCCGGGCCGTCGTGGGCGGAACCCCGATCCGCACGAGCGGATCACTATCGAGTGGCGCTGAGCGACGTCGGCCAAGTGGCCGGTGTGCGGCCCGGTGTTCGTCTGTGACGAGCGCCGGGCCGCTGCCGTGTGGCGGGGCTCACCCGTTGGTGAGCGCGGTGTTCTCCAGGGGCGGGGCGCCAAGGACGTGGACGCGCTGGAGGTGGCGCGGCGAGCGGCTAGTGAAGGCTTCGCGGCCGTGGAGGAGGGTGTAGTTGTCGGCGATCACCACGTCGCCGGTCTGCCAGGTGTGGGCGTACAGGTGGCGCGGGTCGTAGAGCGCGTCGTTGAGGGTCCGGTGGAATTCCGGCAGCTGCTCAACGGGGACGCCGGTGAACTCCAGATCCGGGCGGTTGAGGAAGTCCTCGCCCACCGGGGGCTCGTTGTAGCGGATGATCGGGAAGCCGTCGGGGTGGGTGGTGACGATGGGCGAGACGCATGCGCCTGCCCAGTCGGAGGCGACGCGGCGGTAGCTGCCGGTGACCTTCTCCCACAGTTCGCGGTGGGCGGGGTCGGCGTCGCGGAGGACGGCTTCGGTCTGGGTGAAGGTGGTGCGGCCGCCGTTGCCGGCGCCGGGGGCGCTGGCGCAGTGGAAGATCTGGAACTCGGCTATCTGCTCCCGGTACATGCTGTCCCAGTGCATGGGCACGTAGCGGTGGTCGAAGATGTGGTCGTCGGGGTTGTCGTGCTCGACCAGTTCGAGGACGGCCCCGTAGGGCCACATGGCGATCTCGCCCCACTGGGCGCTGTAGGTGGTGAGGTCTTCGGCGTTGGGGAAGCCGGTGAAGCCGCGCAGGAGCAGCAGGTGGTGCTCGCGGGCGAGTTCGCGCAGGCGGGCGACGGGCAGGTCCGTGACCGGGGTGCCGGGGTGCGCGGCGTCGACGCGGACGCCGAAGGGGGTGATGGGCGTGACGGTGTGGCCAGCGATCTGGGCGGTGTCGGTGATCGTGTCCATGTGGGGATTCCTCGGGGCGTCGGCCGTGGTGCGGCGGTACGGGGGCATGGCTGTTCGACCGCTCGCGGGTGGCGGTGCGCGGGCGGCTGCGTCCGGTGGGGCCGGGGGTTAGGTCAGGGCGAGCAGGTTGGTGAGCTGCCGGGCTGTCTTGAGGGTGGCGTCAACCAGCAGGCCAGGGTCTTGGGGCTCGCGCGTGGAGGGCACCATGACGGCGACGGCGCCTTGGATGGTGTCGCCCCACATGACGGGGGCGGCGATGGTGTCCCAGCCGGTGACGGCTTCCTGCCGGCCGACGGCGTAGCCGCAGGCACGGACCTCTTCGAGGGACTCCAGGAGTTGCTGGTTATCTGCGATCACGCCGGGGCCGACACCGTCGGGCACGGGCTCGGCGAGGACCTTGACGACGATCGAGGCAGGCATGTAGGCGAGGATCGCTCGGCCAGCGGCTCCGGTGCGCAGGGAACGGATGATCGAGATCGTTTCCAGGGGATCAAGATCGAGGTCATCCGGGTCGAAGTCGCCGATCACGGAGTCGATCAGGAGCTTCTTGGAGCCGACGGCGATGTAGTAGCCGACGGGGCCGTCTGCGGTGCGGTGCAGTTCCTCGAGGGCGGCGTTGGCGGCTTCGGGGTCGACGGGGGTGCGGGCGAGGGCGCGCATGCCAAGGCGGGCCGATCCTGCTCCCAGGCGGTAGCGTCCGCGGCCGACTCGTTCGAAACTCTCGTCAAACAGTCCGGCTTTAAGGACGCGGTAGACGGTCGCGGGGTCAAGGCCAGTGGCCTCGGCGATCTCTGTTGGGCCGAGGACGTCACGCTCCAGCGCGACGAATGCCGCTTGCACGCGGAAGGCACGCTGCTGGCTGGTGTCCTTGCTGTCCTTGCTGCTAGCGGTCACGCCGTCGGCCCCTCAATGGAATACGTGCGCTGCGCATCCCCCCGGGCACAGTGAGTCTTGCTGGATTTGAAGCGGCACCTCTCCGACCCCCTAGTCAAGGAGAGGCAAAGCCGAAGGATCGAGAATACTACTCTCGAATGTTGATCATTACCCGTGCCATCCCCATACGGCGGCACGGTCGTAAAGGCCCGCGGGTTCAAGGAGGGCTTTACCGGAGAGACCGAGAGCGATGGCCTCATGCGCATCCCGCACGAAGGACTCATTCTCCATGGGGTACGTGCAGGTGTCAGGCGTCTTGAGAGCACCTATCGCCGTGATCGAGAAAAGGGCGTTCATGCTGTTACGCAAGGCGTAGCGGTTGCTGTAGTAGTCGGGCAGCCAAAATCCCGAGATCGTTTTGGACCCGTAGATGAGGCTGCCCTGGGGGATGCCATGGCCAGGGGTACAGCCGAAGAGAGCCATGCGCCCGCGGGGGGTCAGGGCTTCCACGGTGGCGGCCAACATCTTTCCACCCATCATCTCCAGGGCGGCGTCCACGCGACCTCCGGCCGCATCCATGATGCGCTCGGCGAGATCGTCGGCGTCAGAGGTGTCCAGCACGGCGTCGGGGCCGTAGCTTCGGGCGGTGGCGACGGCCATCGGCCCCCTGGCCATGGCGATGACCTTGACTCCGTGGCGCTTGGCGAGCTGGACAGCGAGGCTGCCGAGGCTGCCAGCCGCTGCGGGGATGAGGACGGTTTCGCCTTCCTGGATGGCCAGGCTGGTGTGGAGGAGGTGCCAGGCGGACTGGCCGGCGAGGAGAAGGGCGCAGGCTTGTTCGTCGCTGATCTCGTCCGGGATTTCCCAGGCCAGCCCGCGCTGGACGAGGGCCTTCTCGGCGTAGGCGCCACTATCGGTGAGGGCCGCGATTCGGCGGCCGTCCTGGGTGGTGCCGACGAGTTCTCGGCCCGGGATGAAGGGGAACGAGACGGGCGCAACGTAGTTGTCTTCCCGCATGCGGACGTCGGCGAAGTTAACGCCTGCGTACTTCACTGTAACGAGATCATGATCTCGCTTGGGCTCGGGGTCGGCGACCTCTTCCAGCCGGAGGACCTCCGGTCCGCCGGGCTCGTGCACCACGACCGCTCGCATGCTCATCCTTCACGTTGCTGTTCTGACTACAACAGAACCCTAAGCTGGCCTTGAGGCTCTCTTGACCGGTTTTTTACGTGGTGAAAAAGCGGGTCTAGATCATCCAAGGAGAGCGAGGGGAGCTTTTCGTCAGGCAAAAAATGGCGAGTGCATCTAGTTCGGCCTGGATAGGGTGATCAGGCGTCACCGTGGGGTTTCCGGGCTGGGCTTGGTGCCCGTGGTGCGCATGAGCACGATCTGGGGGCGCGTGTGCGGCCTCGGCTGAACTGGAGTGGCCACGTGATCGACAGGCAGCGCATCCTTGCGCTCGCGCAGCAGTCCCGTCCCCGGGCGGAAGCCCGCGAGCTCGCCGTCGATCAGCTCCTTGCCTTGACCCTCCTGCGCACCGAGAACGCTCCGCTGGCGCGGCCGATCGCGTGGAGCGCCGCATTGTGCGACTCACTCGGTGAGGAGCGCCCGCCCACGCAGGAGAGAGCGGCGCAGGTGTGCGCCACCTGCCCCATCTCGGAGCCGTGCCGTACGGCCGTGACCATAGGAATGCCGGAGTCGGCGCGGGCTTGGCGGGAACGTCTGAGTGGGGGGCTGTCGCTTACTGCGTGACGGGTGGCGAGGCGGTGGGTGCCGGGGCTTCTCGGCGTCCGCCGCCTTTCGCGTGTGCGGGGCGGCACCGCCCGCCAGCGGCAAGGGCGCAGGCGCCTTGACCTGCTGTTTTGTGTTGCCGAGGTCACTTCCGGGGAGTTGGCCCCCGCCTCAAGAGGTACTAGAATATTGGTATCAGGAAGAGAGGGGAACCTCTTCCGAAATCACCTCTTGGAGACCCCCATGGCCACCGTGCGCACCCTCAAGATCGCCCAGGTTCACCGCAACCCGAACCAGCCCCGTGAGCACTTCGACCAGGTGGCCCTGGAGGAACTGAAGAACTCGATCCTCAAGTACGGGCTGCTGCAGGACATCGTGGTCCGCCCGGACAACGAGCGTGGCGGCTACGAGATCGTCGCCGGTGAGCGCCGCTACCGGGCGCACGTGCTCGCGGGGAAGAAGACGATCCGCGCGAAGATCCTCAGCGTCGCTGGCGAGCTCGACCAGTTCAAGGCGTCCATGTCGGAGAACATCAACCGTGAGGACATGACGCCCTTCGAGGAGGCCCGCGGGTTCCAGCGCATCCTGGACGAGGAGGAGGGCGCCACGGTCGAGAGCGTCGCCGCGGACTTCTCCAAGTCGGTCCAGTACGTCAACATGCGCCTGGCCCTGCTCGACCTTCACCCCGACGTGGCGCAGGTCGTCCAGGACGGCCACATCGGTCTCCTGGCCGGTGTGAAGATCGCGGCCCTCAACGCCGCGAACCAGCGGGCGGTCCTGGGGAAGTTCGCGCGCGGCGAGTTCGCTGGCGACAACTCGATCATCCACTTCGCCTACGCCATGCGCCAGCAGCAGGAGCAGCCCGCACTGCTGGAGGCCGAAGAGCTGACCGAGGAGCAGCGCACCGAGCGCCTCACCGCGCAGAAGCGCACCCGCAACGCTCTCGACCGCATCGAGCAGGTTCGCGCCCTGCTGGACGACATCGCACGCACCGACCCCATGAAGCTCGCCGAGGCCCTCACCGGTGGCGTCCAGTCGCGCCTCGACCAGCTCGACCGCGTCGCCGACTCCCTGTCGAAGGCCCGTTTCCAGATGCGTCAGGCCAAGGCCCACGCCGACGCCGCCCAGGTCGTCACCGTCAACCCGGCCGCCGAGTCCGACACCGCTACGGCGGACGACGAGGCGCGCGAACTCGTCGCTGCCTGACCAAGCCCCGGCGGCCCCGCCCAGGGGCCGCCCCTCCCTTCACCACCACACGAGAGGTTCACCATGCCCAACTGGGACTTCGTCATCACCGGCCCCACCCACGCCGAGCTGGTCGCCGACGGCGATCTCGTCGAGATCCCGTGGATGGTCTCCAACCCTGTGGGCCTGAAGCTGCCCGTCGTCTTCACCCGCCCCGCCTGGGACGCGGTCATGGGCGGGCTCGGCGAGGACCGGTGGCCCGAGATGCCCGACGCCCTCGCCGTGCCCTTTCTCACCGAGCGCGCCAACCGCACCCTCAGCGCAGCCGTGCAGGCCGTTGCCTCGGGCCCCGGCAGACAGCGCCGTGTCGCCTTCGACGCCCCGCTGTCCGGCGTGACCCTCCACCTCCGCATCAACCTCGACGACGACGGCGAACCGCTCTTCACCGTCCTCACGCCGACCGAGAGCTAACCCGCCCGAAGCCGACCGTGCGGCCGTCACCTACGGCCGCGCCCAAAGGAGTCGTCCATGAACATCACCACCCCCGGCGGGCTCCGCACCGGCCCGGCCGGCGGCTGCTCCGACAGCCTCTGCTGGAACGCCGCCACCCGCGTCCTGGTCCACCTGGCCAACCCGCTCGTGCCGGGGTCGCAGGACGTACAGCTGGGCGCCTACTGCCTGCGCTGCATGAACAAGCAGATCGCGCCCGCGGAACAGGTCGCGCGGATGGATGAAAGGGCCATTCTCTTCAACGACTCCAACCCGCCTCTCCTGTTGCCCGACGACCACTGGGTGGCTCGCGAGTTCACGGACGAGGAGGCAGCCGAGATGGCCGCGATCCACTGCGGCGAGCTGCTGTGCACGTACGTGGGCCCCGGCAAGTGGGAGTGGAGGCGGAAAGCGTGACCCAGCTGCCGGAGGACACTTCCCCCGCCCAACCGGACTGGACATCGATGGGCCGGGCCGCGTTCGACACCGAGGCCCCCAACGAACCGCCGGTCCCCGCCCCGGTGCGCATCATCGCCGCCCCGGACCGGTACGGGACCGCCGCCCTGTTCGGTGAGGAGCCGCCCCCGTCACGGCCGACCGCGAAACAGCCCGCGCCCAACGAAGGACAGGACGCCCTGTTCTCTCTCACCGAATCACCGCTCAACCCCACGACGCCAAGGACCACGCCGTGAACAGCACACCGCCCGCCCACGGCCAACGGAACCGGGCAGCATCCCAGAATTTCCCCGCCCTCCCCTCCAAAGCGGTGGCCGCTGAGCTGGAGGCCTGCGCCGCCATCCGCGACATGTGGCAGTACGGGTTCCCCCGTTGCGCCCTCACCCGCTACGCCGACACAGCTGGCCGCCTCGCCGACAGCCTCGCCTCGGAGGCGATAGCCGCCGAGCTGGAAGCGCGCGCTGCCATCCGCGACATGTGGGAGTACGGGTTCCCGCACGGCGCCCTCACCCGCTACGCCGAGGCGGCCGGCCGCCTCGCCGACGGCCTCGCCTGACGAACACCGACCCCGATCAGAAAAGCCACCTCATGACCTCGCCCACCGCAGATCCCCGGCCGCGCGTCAGCGTCGCCGACGCCCAACACGCCGACGCTCAGGCGACCGCCGCCGCCCGGGGCCTGGCCCTCATGGTCGCCGACACCCTGCGCGCCATGTACGCCGACGCGGTCTACCTCGTCTTCTACCGGGACGACTACGACCGCCCCGAGCTCGCAGGCATCCGCGACGTCGAGGGCAAGACCGTGTGCGACCTCACCGCCGACCGCATCCCTACCGCCCTGAACGATGACGCCCTCCGTGCCGCATGGGGCTCCCTCGACCCTCAAAACCCCAAGGACCTTCAGCACCTTGTTGCCCTGATGGACTCGCTGGGCGGCGAATTCGACGACCTCCCCGACGAATTGGGCATCTATGGCGACGCCGAGTCGACACAGTGCCTGCCCCTGTCGCGCCACGCCACCCTCGGCGGTCCGAGAACCCCAGGCCCTCGCCACCTGCGCCCCTACGGCGCACACCACTCCGACACCACCGGAACCATCTGCCCCCCTCACCCGCCGCGCCGACCGCGAGGCCTCAACGCCCCATTGTGACGCGGCGATCCAGCTCAGCGATGCACCGGAGATCGGCGCCCTGCCGCTCTCCCGCTCGAACCATCCATCGCCGGAAAACCGCCCCGGCGATCCCGCAACCACTTCGAGAGATCATGCCGCACGACTTCCCGTTGCCTGTCGCGCCTCGCGACGAGTTCGACATGTACGCCATCCACCTCGACCTCGGCTCCTGGTCCTACGCTCTCGACGACGTCGGCCTGGTCTACGGCCCCGGCTGGTTCCCGTTCCACCGGCACATCGAACGGGTCGAGCCGAACCCCTCCGCCCCACTGCTGCCCCGCTCGGTACCGACCGGCAAGACGGCCCCCACGCCGGTCCGCATCTCACCCGATGTGGAACACCGGGCATGGCGCAACGAGTACGTGGTGCTCCAGCCGGTCGACCATCGCGTGCAGGCCCACATGCGGCTGTACGCCGGCGGGCGCGGCGCGGGCGCGAGGATCCGCCGCGTCGCCGTCGAAGTCGACCTACGGAACCTGAACGTGGCCGTTCCCGCCCAGTGCCCGGCGCCGCTGCGGCATCAGGCGGCGGTCAAGGGGCGCCGCGTGCTGGACCTGCTGATGAGCGCGCGCATCGAGCGCCGCCTCGGCCTGTCCGCGCCGACAGGTGTGCTCGCCCCCGGGCTACATGAGCCGGACAACGCCGAGGACGGCTCCGCCGAATCCGACTCGGCCCGTTGAACCACGTGCTGGCCGCACCCCTGCGTGGGTGCGGCCAGCACTCCCCCGGTACGAACGCATTGCTGCGCGGTCGACGCCTCGGCGAAGGCCTGCGCGGCTCCACGGAGTTGTGATGAACGAAGAGCAGGAGCAGGACGGTAGCGAGCACAGGGAGGAGGGCAGCCGGCCGCCTCTGGGTGAGGTGGCGGAGTTCTTCGGCTCCCGGTACGACCTGCGCGGCTTCGAGATCGGCACGATGGGCGAGTACTGGCAGGCCCAGCGGCTCCCGTGGCACCGCGACTCGCTCGTCACCGACAACGACGGCAACAGGGCTTTCCGGACCAGGCACGATGCCATGACGTGCTGCGTGAGAGAAGCGTGGTACCAGGCTCTGCCGGTCCGGTACCCGGTGTTGTACGGGCCGCACCGGTTCTCCACCGAGCCCGTGATCGAGGTCCTGGAGCCGGGGTACGAGCGGGTCATCTGGATGGGGCGCGAATGGCGCCTGTACGCCCCCAGACTCGGTGCGAAGAGGCTGTGGCGAATCCGCCCCGATGGTTCGGACTACGACGACACCTACGGCCACTCCCGCGCTTACCAGATGCACATGATGCGCGGCGGTTCGCTCTCCTCCGCCTTGGGGCCGCAGACTGTTCGCCTTCTCGGTACCGCGCCGCACACGGTGCCGTGCGTGATTTGCGAACCGGGCGAGCCGGGCTGGCACGAAGGGCCACGCCTCAAGGTCCGGGTCGGCCTTGCCGGCCGCCCGGAGGTTGATGAACCGCTGTGCCTCGCCCACGTCTTCAACTACTACGTGCCGTGGGAGGAGGAGCGTCGCCTCTTCGACATGGAGGGGGCGTGGATGCCGTGGCGGGACCTGCTGCATGGCTGGATGTACGAGGACGCTGAGGCCGCCGAGGCGGGCCAGGAGGTGCCCGGTGTCCGGCGCCGGTGGCTGGCCTTTCTCGCCGAGGTCGATGCGGGGCTGAGGGAGCCGGTGTTGCACAGGACGCCCGCGCGCGGCGCGATGCCTGGTCTGCCCACTGCACCTTCGCCCCGGGCGTGGTCCGGTACATGGGATGAGCAACTCCTCTGGTAGGGGCGGCTGTCCGGCGCAAATACTTCGGCCCGTCTCCTTCACCGAACCCCCTGAAGGGTGTGGTGGAGGTCACTGCCCCGGAGTGGACCACCCCCCTGAAAGGTACTAGAATATTTCTATAAGGAAGAGGGGGAACGGCCCCGCCAGGAACCGAAGGGACTCCGAAGATGATCACCACCCCGGCTCTCACCGAGGCACAGGCGGCTCTCGGAATCCAGGCTCCGCCCTGCGGGGAGTGCGAGGACGGCGTCATCCACTACTGCGACGGCCCGTACGCAATGACACGCGAGTGCGAGACCTGCCAGGGGCACGGCACCCACCTGACATGCCCCCACTGCCTCGGCGGGGCTGCCGGTGACGGCGACTGCCCGGTCTGCGACGGCGCCGGGGGTCTTTGTTGAGCCTCAAATATGTACCTGTTTCTCGATTGGAGTTGTAATGCCTCTCGGTGACGAACTCACCCAGAGCGCCCTGGAGACCGGCACCCGAACCGGGTGCCGGGTCACCGGCGACGACCAGCTACAGCTGGCCATCCACCTGCCGGACGACGGCGTGCTGCACTTCGAGCGCCCCCGGACCGGCGGCCCCTCCGACTGGCGGGTCGCGGAGTTCCTCAGCCCCGGCGGCGGATGCCTCTTCGACGAGCCGATCGGCTACGACTGCGGGCAGGCCCTCGACCTGCTCGCCGCGAAGCGAGCCGCTGCATGAGGCATCCCGCGTCCTCACGACCGCGCCACCGGGCGGGCGCGCCCCGCCGGTACCGCCTCCCGATCGCGCTCGCCGCCCTCGCGCTGGCGGCGGCCCTGGCTGCACCGTTCTCCACCGTCTACCGGGGCCTCAACGAGGGCATCACCGTCGGCCGACCGGGCTACCAGATCGGCTTCGAGTGGCGCGGCAACATCGGGTTCTTCGCCGACCTCGACGGCGCCGACCTCGACCAGCCCCACCCCTGACCCCCGCCCGGCCCCGACGCAACCGCGGGGCCGGGTCTTGATCCACTACGCACCACGGAGCACACGATGAACCTCTCCCACGACCGCGACGAGCGGGCCGCCCGCATCGCCCTGACCGAGGCGGCGGCACCCCAGGATCTGCCCATCCCCCCGGGCACGTCAGCGGCCGAGCTGGTCGCCGCCATGGCCGACCTGGCCGGCTCCGGCGTCCAGCTGTCCAAGCTATTCACGCGCGTCCTCGACTATGACGGGCACCGCGCCCTGGACGAAGGCTGGAAGGCCGGTGCCCGCTACATCATCCCCACGGATGCCGAGTGGCCGCAGGCCCTCGCCGGCCTGGGCAATCACACCCTTCTGGGTCTGTGGGTCCGCGGCGATGCCCGGCTCGACGACGCCACGAAGAAGGCCATCGCCATGGCCGGAAGCATGGCGGCCAGCGACTACGGCCGGTACGCCGCCATGCACCTGTCCGGAGAGCTCGCGCAACTCGGCTACAACGTCATCGCGGCGGCTTCGGGGCCCGGCAGCAGCATCGGCGAGGCCGCACTGCATGGCTGCGGGGCGAGCGGTGGCAACCCGATCGGCATCCTGTCCGGCGGCATTACCGGCCGGGCCACCCCGCCGGTGCAGCGCATGCGGGGCAGCATCCTCGACGACGGCGGGCTCCTGGTCAGCAGTTACGGGCCCGGCACGCTCACCAGCCTTTCGAAGACAGTCCAGCGCACGAATCTCATGGCCGCCCTCTCGCAGGCCGTGACCCTCGTGGAGGGGCACGGCCCGAAATGGGAGGTCGCCGCCCGAGCCGCCGAACGACTCGACCGCCCGCTGCTCGCCGTCCCGGGTCCGATCACCTCCCTGCTGTCCGATCTGCCGAACGAGCTGATCCGCCAGGGCCGGGCCAGGGCTGTGCTCAGCGCGACGAACATCGCAGCCCGCGCCGCGACCCGCCCCTGACCGCACCTTTCGAAAGGAGACTCTGATGTCCAGCGCAGTCAGCCGATACGGTTTCACCGTCAACGACGTCGTACGCCTTGCCTCGCCCGGCTCGAAGGCCGAGGAGCGCCTGGTGGGCCGCGTCACCGGCTTCTCCACGGCCGGTTTCGAGGGCAAGCCGCTGGTGATGGCGAGCTGGCTCGCGATGACCCAGCCGGTCGGCTACCCGGTCAGTGAACTGGCTCACTCTCAGGCGCTTTGCCCGGAGCTTAAATACGTACCTGTCTATGCACATGCTAAGTTTGGCGGCGTCAACGGCACTGGCACAGCCCTGACACCCAACAAGCCTCCGGCGAGCTAAGCGAACCCCCCGCGCCCAGCCCGCCGGACCGGCCCGTCCGATACGGGCCACCCCTCCGGCCGGGACCCGCACCCCCACGCGGGTCCCGGCCCACCCATGGAGCACCACAATGCCAACCACCACCCAGCAGGCCGAGTACGAAGCCCTGATCGCCGAGCGATACGGGCGCCCCCTGGCGGCCATCCTCGAAGAGCAGTGCCCGCCGGTCGCCGACCTCCTCAAGGAGCGCCGCCGACTCGCCCCGCCACCCCCGGCCCGGCGGACGTTCGTGCAACCGGAACCGGACCCGCGCTGGGCCGAGCACCGTGCCGTCCTCGAAGCCGCCATCCAGCCCCGCCGAAGGCCGATGCCGTGACCGAGGAGCAGTTCCGCCGACAGGTCCGCCAGATCGCCGCGATGCGCGGATGGACCCTCGCCTACCACACCCACAACTCGCAGCGATCCGACGCAGGTTGGCCGGACGAGGTGTTCGGCCACCCGCACGCGGGACGCGTCCTGTTCGTGGAACTCAAGACGGACAAGGGCCGCATACGGCCCGCCCAGCGCGAATGGCTCCAGCACCTGGCCGCCTGCGGCCTCGAAGCGACCCTGTGGCGGCCACGTGACATGCGGCTCGTCGTCGACACGCTCGCCCCCAACGGGCCGCGCGCCCAACTCCCCGAAGAACTCCGACCGAAGAGGACCCAGCTGTGACCCAGGCCGACGACACCCCCGCCCGCGGCCTCAAGCCCGGCCCCGAGCAGTGGTGCAAGGCGTGCGACAGCTACGTCAACCCCGTCACCTACACCTGCCGCTGCAACAACTCCTGACCCCTCACCCGGAGATCACCGTGAACGGCACTGCCCGCGACACCACCCCCACCCTCGCCACCGCGCACCCGCCGGTGCGCGGGCAGTGCCGCACGTGCCTCCACCGCGCCCTGGCCGGCCAGACGACCACAGAGGATCTGGCCGTGATCGCCCGCCTGGCCAACGTCCTGTGCGAAGACCTCGCCGACGGCCCCTGGCGCATCGCAGCCGCCATCCGCGGAATCGCCGAAACCTCGCTCCACCACACGAAGAGGAACAGCTGATGTACGTCCGATTCGAGCCCCTGCCCGCTGAACGCCGTAGCCAGTGGGCCCACGACGTAGCAGACATGCTCCGGCAGCGCACGGGCGAATGGGCATGCATCGCCGACAACGAAAACCCCAACCGCGCCAGCAACCTCGCACACCGCATCCGCAGCGGCCAGGTGGCCGCCTTCCGCCCTGCCGGAGTCTTCGAGGCCAGGTCCCGCACCGTCGAAGACGGCACCGCCTGCGTGTACGCCCGCCACATCGGCGGCCCGCGCACGGCAGCAGCCGACGCCGACTGATCACGCGCACCACCAACAGGCCGCCGACACGGCGGCCCCATGACTTCTCCGGCCGCCCGGCCGACACCATCCCCCTCGGAGCCCATCATCAACAGCACACAGAAGAAGACCCTGGCCGCCGTCGGCTGCGCGACC
This sequence comes from Streptoverticillium olivoreticuli subsp. olivoreticuli, assembly GCF_003391135.1. Taxonomy (GTDB): domain Bacteria; phylum Actinomycetota; class Actinomycetes; order Streptomycetales; family Streptomycetaceae; genus Streptomyces; species Streptomyces blastmyceticus. Next base: position 3,573,615 of record NZ_CP031455.1, read on the forward strand.
CTCATAGCCGCCGCGTCCACCGCCTGCGGCATCACCGGCAGCGCGAACACCGCCGAGGCCAAGGTCAAGAAGGCGTTCTACGCACTCGGCCAACAGAAGGCCCTGTCCGCGGACGTGCACTTCGACGCGAACGCCGACACGATCTACAACGCCCTTCGCGGCGAAGAAGACTTCGAGCGCCGCGACGCCGACATGCTCGCCGAGCTGAAGCTCTCCTACCAGGTGGCCTACGACAAGCCGCTGAAGGACCTCGGCCCCGACGACCAGGACGCCGCGCGCGCCGCGTTCACGATCAGCCGCGACGACGGCAAGCCCATGGTCGAGGTCCGCTCCATCGGCGGCAAGAAGCTCTTCGCCCGAGCCGACCTGAAGACCCTGGCCGCCATGTCCCACGACTCCGACAAGCCGGACTTCGACGCGCTGGCCCGCAAGGCCGAACAGCTGCCGCCGTCCATGGACGGCCTCAAGAACGCGCTACGCGGCGAGTGGGTCGTCCTCGACACCGACGCCTTCCAGGACAGCCCGTCCACCAGCGACCGTCTGGACGCGAAGACTCAGCAGCAGGTCTTCCGCACCGTCGGCAAGGCCCTCGGCGACAACGCGAAGTACAAGGGCGCGCCCACCCGTGACGGCGCCGACCACGTGAAGGTCACCGTGCCAGCGAAGAAGGCCGCGAAGGAACTCGCCGCTGGCCTCAAGCCGCTGGCCGACAAGCTCGGCACGAAGAGCGACAAGCTGTCCCGCGACCTGGACGGCATCCCCGACCAGGACGTCACCGTGGACGTCGCCATCAAGAACGGCATGGTCTCCGGCCTGACCGTCGACCTCGCCCAGTTCGACAAGAAGATGAAGGGCGAGCTGCCGCTCGTCTTCGACATTCACGCTGACGCGCCCACCGTCGAAGCGCCTTCCGGCGCCAAGGAGTTCAACCCCAGGGACATCTTCGGTGCCTACCTGCTCGCCAACCGCAAGGACGGCACGACCGTGGCCATCTGACACCGCCACACCAGAAACCGGCGAACACCGTCCGCCGACCCCGTCCTGTCACCCATGTGAGGCCAGGAGGCCATCGGTAACGGTGGCCAGCCGGGGACTGCGGGTGCGGATATCCTGACCGCTGTGGATGTCGACGGTGCAGTGGGGTGAGCGGGCCTGTGGAGTCCAACACAGAGCTTACCCGGCTAAGGAAAGAGCGGGACAAACTAGAACAGGACCGCACAGAACGGCAACACCGGCTCAAGAAAGCCAGCATGTCGGTCTATCAGGCGCTCACGAAGTTGGGGCTGTCCTCGGGGCAGATAGCCCATCAGCTCAAGTGCAGCAACGGCCAGGTGAGGCGGCTGGGATCGGACGGGGATGAAGGTGGCTGGGCTCCACGTTCACTCAAATTCTATCAGGGGCTCGATTTGTTAACGCGAACGAAGTGCCCGTCCCAGCCGGAGCTCGCTCCCCTCCGCGCCGCCTTCGACCAAGCATGCGATGAATTCAAGGCCGCAGAGCTGCGGCTACGTTCCGCTGGCGTCGACGAAGACGGCGCCCAGGCCCGCAGGGCGGGTTACGCCGAGGAACTGACGGCCTACCTTCGGGCGCTCAAGGGCTTTCTGGGCGAAACACACACGTGGATACCGCACAACGATCTTGGCGAAGCGTTCCAGAAACGGGCGGTTAGGGTGTCCAGTGACCCGCCGTGCAGCCCCGACGACGAGGCACTTTACGTGTCCAGAGCCACGCTATCTCGCGGCAACGTCTCCTGGACCGGAGCGATGCGGGACGTCCCGGTCGCAGTCGTAGTGGCTGATGCCGGTTACGGCAAGACCTGGCTTCTCCGAGAGCATGGTCGAGAACTGTGCGACAGAGCATCGGAGGCTCTCGCGGCGGGCGTGGACCCTGCCGACGTAGAGATCCCGCTTTGGATGCATGCGGGCGACCTCGCCCGCGGGTGGTCGTCTGAAGGCTCTCCCGCTGACGCATTGGTCCGCGCGGGAATGCGAGCGGCACGCAACTGCGGTTTCACCGCCTCTTCACGACTTGTGATGTTCATGGCCGGCAGGCTCGCCCCGGACTCGGCCCCGCTCCACGTGCTTGTCGACGCCTACGACGAGGTCTTCGACGACGACCTACGGTCCTCGGCTCGGCAGGCCCTGTCGTGGGTGCGGACGCTCAGCCGTCGGCACTCCGGGCCCCGGCTGGTGCTGACCTCCCGGGGTGCCGGCTACACCGATCCGTTCAGAGGTGGAAATGGAGAAGGGCACGCCGCCCGCTACATCGAACCGGGCGTTCTGGACGTGGAACAGGTCTGGGGACTGTGGAAAGAATGGTTCCGCGCCAGAGGCGAGCCTATCCCCGTGGCACGGCTGGAGGCTGTTCTCGCGCCCGCGTCTCCGATGCGCGGCTTCGCGCGTATTCCGCTGATCGCGGCCTTCTGCGCCTGGGTCGCCGAGATTGACACAGTGGCGACCAACCGTACCGGCCTGTACGAGCAGGTCGTACGCCGCTTCCTCGCCCAGTCGTGGAAGGAGCACGGCGCGGCCCAGCAGGACGGAGGGTTGCGCGCCGCCCTTGACAAGGCGCTGACGGAGCTGGCCTGGACGATGGCCACAGGCATCCCTGTCTGGCGGGACGCGATCGACATAGCCGAGTGCGAGTCGGAACTCGCCCGCGCCGGGCTCCAGCCGTCGCGCGACCACAGCCGCAGCTGGCTGGCTGTCCGGGAGATCGGCGTCCTTGTCCAGGCGGCGGCGCAAAGGTCCGAGCCGCTCGGCGACAGCCCCGTCCTGTGGATCCACCGCAGCGTCCACGAGTTCTTGGTTGCCCGCAAACTGGTCACCCTACCGGCGGACTATTTGACCGAGTTGCTCGGTCACCGCGCCTGGATGCAACCGGAGTGGGGCGAAGTCATACACTTCGCCATCGGGCTGGAGACCGTCGCAGGGGGCACTCGTCCGGTGACTGAGGTACTGCGGTCGCTCGCCCTCGACGGCCGAGACGGTCTCGGCTGGTTCGCCACTGCTTTCGCCTCGGCTGGCGCGGGCATGCCCCCCGATTCCACCGCTCGACGGGCAATCGTTGAACGTATATGGACCCTGCAGCATGCCGGTTTCGTTACACCCGTCCGGCTCGCGAATGTTCTCGCTCTCGTACCCGAGGGATCACCCGAAGAGATCGCCAAGATCCTTCTGGACTCGCCGCCTACTCTCGAGAAGTGGGAGGCGCTCGCCTGGTGCGGGGAACCAGGCAGGTCTGCCCTCACCGAGGCCATCGAGTCGGCCGCGGGAACGCATGGGGCAGCGGCCGCACTGTACAAGGTGGATCCCGAGGCCGCCGTCGCGGCAGTACGGCGGCGTCTGGCGAACTTGCTCCCGGTGAGCTGCGACGACGCCACTGTCCTTCGCGCGCTGGAGAATACGGACGTGGTCCGGCTCGCAGAGCTGTACACCGACCAGCCCGACGCGGTGCATTGGGCAGAGAACCTGGGCTGGACGAAGCACCCGATGGCCCGTCAAGTCCTCCTGGATCCGGCGCTTCTTCAGGACCCGAATCCCGCCGTCCGTCAGGCTGCTCTGGCCGGGATCTGGGCCTACGCCGACAACGATCTAGACACGGAAGTTTTCGAGATCATCTCAACGGTCGCGCTGGCCCATGAGGACCGGACGATGCGGATCCACGCCCGTGAGTGTCTCCGTATCGTCGCTCTGAGCGTGCCATGGGTGGAAGAGGCAATTGCCCACGATCTCCCCTCGTTGTTCGACGACGCGACTGAACCTGAGCTGGTCACCCTGGACACCCTCGCCGCCCGTCTGCGCACAGTCGGACCCGCCACCTTGAAGACCGTCGTGATGCTGGTCGAGGAGCCCCGGCTCATCCAGGGGCCTGTACCGGAGGCGCTAGCTGAGCTCACCGCCAAAGTGCTCCGCGGCGAGCTGGACGTGGAGATCAGCCACTACGTCGCCGTCATCGAGAGGGCCGAGTTCGCCCAGGCGGCCTGCGCCTGGCTTAGCGACAAGTCCCTGGACAACGGGGCAAACCTGTCGCGGCTCGCGCTAGGGCTGCTCTTCGCCAACCAGGGTGATCCCGACATCTACGCGGCGGTGGTCGACTACACCGGCCGCCATCCGCAGCCACTCCTTGAGGCCGGGCTAAAGGTGGCCGGGCAGGACCCACTCGGGCAAGTCGAGATCCTCCTCGCGGCATTGTCCTCGTTGGGGCAGGCTGACCAGGCCAAGGTGCAGGTGTGGTCCGACGTGCTGCGTGGACTCCTGCTCAAGGTTCCAGCGACAGCCCGCCGCAACCTGCTACCACGCTGCGCTGCTGTCACCGAGCATGTCCTGGAACTCACCCATCCGTGAAGCCGTTCCGGGCCGGCGGAACACCCCGGAACACCCGGTGAGCTGGGATCTCCACTGACGCGGGTCCGCTCGGATCCCTCTCGATCACGGAGTGCTCATGCCCGGCTTCCTCCCTAGCAGGCGACAGCGCGTGCTCTCGGTCTGCGACGAATGGCTCCCTGCCCACGGAGGTCTCAGCGCCCTGAACAGGTCGCTATGCATCGCGCTGGCCAAGGCTGGCTGCGAGGTGTATTGCGTGGTCCCCGGCGCGTCTCCCGCCGAGCAGGACGACGCCGCAGCCGTCGGTGTGAGGCTCATCATCTCCGCGCCGCTTCCCGGGATGTCCGAACGCCAGGCACTGATGCGCAGGCCGTGCCTACCCGCCGGGGTCGTGCCCGACGTGGTGATCGGGCACAGCCGGATCACGGGGCAGATAACCAAGGCACTGGCCGACGATCACTTCCCGTACACGCGGCGGATCCACTGCGTCCACATGGCCCCGGACGAGATCGAATGGAACGCCGTCGACGAGCGAGGCGACGCAGGCACCCGGGCGGAGGAGCGCAGTCGGATCGAGCTCGACCTGGCACGGGACGCGGCACTGGTCGTGGCAGTCGGGCCACGACTGCACGACTGGTTGCAGCGCGATCTGCTGGACCTCAACGATGCCCCGCAGCTGCTGCGGCTCGACCCCGGCTTCGACGGGTCCGAACTCGGAGCGCGGCAGGTGCCGGGCGGACGTCCGCAGATCATGCTGATGGGTCGCATGAAGGACATCCGGGTGAAGGGAGTCGACCTCGCTGCGCAGGCCGTCGGTCACGCACTCGGGCTAGACCGCCCAGCCGCCGAGTGGGATTTCCTGGTGCGTGGGGCTGCCGTCGGTACCACCGAGGACCTGCACGCGAAGTTGTTGGGTTGGACCGGCCACCGGGCTGCCAACGTCACGGTTCGTCCCTACACGACCGATCACGCTGCGATCCGCCGAGACTTGCTCAGGACGAGCCTGCTCCTCATGCCGTCCCGAGTGGAAGGGTACGGGCTCGTTGGCCAGGAGGCGATTATGGCGGGCACGCCTGTCCTGGTTAGTGACCGCAGCGGGCTCGGCGCGTTGCTCCGCGAGGCCCTGCCCCCAGAGCTAGCGCACCGGATCGTCGTGCCCGTGGACCGGGATGACACGGTGGACGTCCCGGTCTGGGGGCACCGGATCGCAGCCATGCTGCTCGACCGCACGGCCGCATTCGCCACTGCCGCAGCTGTCCGCGACGTCATGGCGTCCGAGCGGACTTGGGCTGGGGCTACCAGCAGCTTGCTCGATACGCTCTGCTCGGTCGGCGAGTAAGCTGCCAGGGGCCTGGGCTGAGTCCTTGCTCGCGCTCCCCACCGTGCCACATCGTAGAAGCGCCTCAGCTGCTGCCAGCCGCTCCGGGACGACCGTCACCTCAGGGTCGACAGCGCACGGCTGAGGTTGCCGCTCGTACCGTCGCCCTTGTGCTGAACGCCTCCGCCCGGGAGGAGCGTAGTGGGGTTCCTCCATAGCCGCCGTGCTACGCGGCCGTAAGCCCCCCGACCGCCGACACTGTATGCCCAATGGTGATGGCCGCCGCCAAGCTGATCGCCGGTTCGGATTCGACATCGGTCTTCCTGAGCGCGCCAGCCCTCACCCGTACGATCGCTATCGCGTGAAGGCGGCGGCGGATACGTCCTTGGCAAGGACGGCACCCCGGAATCCGTAGATGCCGATCGATTCGACCCGTATGACAAGACAGAACTGTTCGGTCGTGGCTACCAAGTTGGAGAGTTGACGATAGGAGCGCGTGAGGAAGTACATCGCGGCATGATTGGCGATGGCACTCTGACCGCAGGTCAGAACGACAGGGCGGCTGGCTCCCGGCGGCGTGAACTTGGCGACGAGGGCGTACTCCTGGTTGTCTCGGTCTCGCAGAAACCTCTCGCCGCCAACGACGATGGCCATCGAGTCTCGCCTCGTGCTGAACGGCCGGATAGCCACACCGGGCAGGTTGTGCGCGAGATGACCACCCGAACGGACGTTTGATCCGTTCTCAGGGCCACCGATACAAAACTCCACGCAGTTATCGTTGCCCTCGCGGAACTCGTCGCTCGACCTCATGGAGACAGCACAGCCGACTTGATGAGCGAGGACCGCGGCCTCAATCATGGCCTGCACGTCGTGGTGTTCGGCGCTTCCGGGCAAGTCCCACCGGTTGTTCATGACGATGATGCAGGTTTCGCCTGGCCGTAAGCCGAAAAACCTTGCGCGGCGTTGGAGTATCCGGGCCGCCTTGCCACGTTGCCAGAGCCAGACCCATCCTCCGCTGAGCACACTGGTGACCAGCCCGATTGCTATATTCAGGGCCACTTCCGCCACCGTCGGCCCCCTCCGCCGCAGGCTCGGTACCGCAGTGGCCCGGTTAGCACCGGCGCCACGGGATACCCCTCGCTCATGCTTCCAGATGGGTGGCCTGCCAGCCAGGGTGCCTGAGTACCACGCTATCCCTGTGGCCACTCGTTCACCTCTCGGTTTTTGACGCTGCGCCACGCACCCCGGTGCCGGTGGTTCGTGCTCGGGCACCTAAGCTCGGATATGGGCGTGGGGGCTGGAGTCTCCGTGTCGTCTTCTGCTGCCCGTATCCCGGCCTCGCTGGCGGATCTCGCCGTCCCGGTCGCGGACCTGGCCCTGTATCACCGGAACCCGCGCACCGGTGACATCGCGGCGATCTCCGAGTCCCTGGCGACGAACGGCCAGTACCGGCCGGTCGTCGTGAACCGCGGCTCCCTCACCGGCCGGCCGAACGAGATCCTTGCGGGCAACCACACGTTCAAGGCCGCGAAGGAGCTTGGGTGGGGGGAGATCGCGGTCACGTGGCTGGACGTCGACGAGGAGGCGGCGGCGAAGATCGTCATCGTCGACAACCGGTCCTCCGACCTCGCGGGGTACGACAGCGTGCTCCTGGCGGACATCCTCAGCGAGCTGCCCGACCTGGACGGCACCGGCTACGACCAGGACGCGCTCGACGAGCTGCTGGACAAGGTCGAGCTGCCGTCGGCTCTGCCGACGGAGACCCAGGACTCCGAGGGGGCCGCGCCCGCCAACGACTACCTCCAGTGGGGGTACATGCAGTGGGGTACCACGCGTGTGCAGGTCACGGGCGACGAGATCGACCGGATGACGGCGGCGCACAAGGTGTACGTCGAGGCGCACGGCACTGACGGTGGTTTCGGGCACCACATCATGGACGGCAGCGCGCGAACGGTGGCTGCGGGTGCCTGAGTTCATCGAGTCGATGCCGCTGTCCGAGCTGCGGCCGGCGGACTACAACCCGCGGCGGCTGTCGGAGGAGGCGTTCGGCAGGCTCCAGCAGTCGTTGGACCTGTTCGGCTGCGTGAAGCCGGTGATCGTCAACCGGGGCGGGACGCTGGTGGCGGGTCACCAGCGGACAAAGAGTCTCGCGGCGCTCGGTGTGGATCGGGTGCCTGCGATCGTGCTCGACAACCAGGTGGGCATCCACGACGAGATCCGGTTCAACCTCTTGCACAACTCGGTGGAGACGGACGGGTCGACAGTGCGGGTGCCGACCTGTGCGGAGCACGAGCACGGGTGGTCGTGGCTGGAGCCGGATCAGATCAGTGTGCGGTCGCGGGCGAACGCCGTGGTGCACTCCGAGATTCGCAGGTTGATCTCGGGCTACGGGACGTGGGGTTCCATCGTCGCCGACCACCGGGGCCGGGTGATCCTCAACCAGGACTATGCGGTGGTGTGCAAGGATCTTCGGGTTCCGCTGCTGGTGTACCGGGTGTCGGTGCAGGAGGCCGACGAGCTGGCGCAGTGGCTTGATGGCGAGTACGGCGTGTACGACTACAGCGGCGTGCAGATCAAGGCGTACAACCAGCACAAGTGCCAAATGCACAGGTTGAGCGGTGACGACGGCACGTCGAACCGGTCGACGACGTACGAGCGGTACGTGCTGCCTATGGTTCAACGGGGGCAGCGCATTGTGGACTTCGGGGCCGGGGAGGCCGCGTACATTCGTCGGCTGCGGGCGCAGGGCTTCGACGCGCACTGGTACGAGCCGCATGTGCGGACTGAGGGAACGGCGGGCAGCCTCGACGTGGCGGCGAGCGTCGCGCAGATCCGTGATCTCCAGCGGGATGTCGGCCAGAGCGGGCTGTACGACGTTGTGGTGCTGGACTCGGTGCTGAACTCGGTGACGTCACCGGAGTTCGAGGAGCACGTGCTGATCGCCTGCAATTCTCTCCTGGCGGCGGATGGCACGTTCATTACGGGGGCGCGGAGCCTGGGCAGTATCGAGAAGAAGCGGACGGCCAAGAAGCTGGCGTCGAACAAGTACAGGTGCGGGCTGGATTTCCTGGACGAGAATAATTTCTCGGCGACGTTCCGGGCCGGGGTGTGGACGATGCAGAAGTTCCATAGCCCGGAGACGCTGCACGCGTCACTGTCTCGCTTCTTCGGGGAGGTACAGGTCAAGGGCTCGGCGAAGGGCAGCAACATCTACGCGGTGTGCCGGAAGCCGCTGGCCGTGGAGCCTGACCAGCGACGCCTGGCACTGGAGACGGAATTCAATATGGAGTATCCAGGGAATTACCGCCATAATCGCCACAAGCCGCTAACGAAGACCCTCATGGATGCCTGCGAATCCCGAGATTGAGAAATTGCCCACCATCGGCAATTCAAATAGAATAGGGGTGACTGTATTGCATTCTATTTTATGGGGACGTAGTGATTGTTCCGGAAATACGCATCAAGCGTGAGGCATTCCATCAATTCGTGTGGCTGAAGTATGTGACGGGGGTGGATCTCGGGCGGCACTGCGCGCGGTCCCTGCACGGCGGCTACAGCAAGTTCGTGAACCCCAACGAGGAGGTGATGGAGGGGCGGCTGGATGAGTTCGAGCCGCCGATCGTCTGGTACCTGTGTGGCGTCACCCGGAGGTGGGCGACCAACGCCCACCTCGCCTTCGAGACGGCGCCGGGTGACCGGCACGAACTCCAAGTCCAGGGCCTGCACGTCACCCTCGCCGACGCCCGACCGATCCCCTTCGATGCCGAGGCCATCCCCGGCGACGACCCGCATGCCGGCGACCGGGCGTTCACGACGTGCCGGAACTGGCAGTTCGCTCACCACCTGGCGAAGGAGCGGGGGCTGACGAGCATCGACAACCCGCCGTCGCGGAACCGGCGATCCAGCTGGGTCCGCGGGCAGATGCGGTTGCTCTGAGGGACCCATGCGGCTCAGAGCCCCCGCTCTGAGCCACGGGCACTCTGTAACAGCGCCGGTGTCGCCCGAGTCGGCCGACGACCGCTACTTGTACCAGTACCGCACTCCGTGGTGGTGGGAGCAGGTCCCACTGAAGCGGGCACTGTAGGAGTAGGTCTTGTCCTTGCACTGGGCGGTGGCTCCACGGGGATGCTGGCTGTTGGCCTTGCAGACGCCGGTGGTGTGATGGGCACAGGATGCGGCTTGGACAGCGGTAGCCGTGATGGTCGAGGTCAGCAGCAGGCCCGCTGCGATCACGCTGGTGGTGGCGGTGCGCATCGTGGTGAGCATGAGAGATCTCCCTGCGAACGTGGTTCGAGGGGAGTGAGTTTGGCGTTCTGCTGTTCTTGACCCGGCTGGTTCAGAGTGTTGGTTACCGGGCTGAGACGTACGAGATCTTGGCGTGACCGGGTGTGCGAATCTCGCTGGGGCGGCGCGTGGCTGCCGCGCGCTGAACGGCGGCACCAACTTTGAGGGGACCGATCCCGCCCACTGGGTCCGGTCCCGCTCGGCACGCTCTGCCTCACGTCGGTCCGACGATCTCCGGAGGGCGTGGGCAGGAGCACGGCAGCACGGGCAAAGCGGGAACACTGCCACTAAATCGGCATGTTGCGCTCCGGAGTTCACGGTACGGCAACCAGCGGCAAGTGGCGGCAAGCTCTGTCGCTGACGGGATCGGCCCGTGTTACGAGATCATGGGGTGGGGCGCGCGGGGCAGGGAGTCAGTTCATGGGCCGCCCCAGCCGCGCTGTCCGGGCCGCTATCACGCAGCGCCGTACCGACGCCGTCGATCTGAGGATCGCGGGCGTCGACTGGCTGACGATCGGCCGGAAGCTCGCCGCCGACCCCGCCGTCAACTCCGACGGTGCCGCCTACGCGCAGGGGTACGGCGTCGACAAGTACGAGCGCGGGCTGGAGCCTCCGGGCGACAAAGACCTGATCAACATGGCTAGCCGGGACCTTCGCGAGGCCCTGGACGAGCGGGCTGCCGCGCTTGGCGACAGCACCGATCATCTGCGGCAGCTGATGATGGAGCGCCTGGAGAAGCTGTTCTTCCCCATGTACCGGCAGGCCATCCGGAACGGGGATTACCAGGCCGTGGACCGGGCGGTGCGCATCATCGAGCGGGAGTGCCGCCTGCTGGGTCTGGACCAGCCGACGCGTACGGAGCTGTCGGGCCCGGATGGCGCCCCGGTTCAGGTGGAGGCCGGGACTTTGGAGGAGCTGGAGCGCCTGATCGGCCTGGCCGGTGGCCAGCCGGCCGAGCGTGCGGAGGGCTGACGAGACGGCGGTCCTCCAGGTCTATCGGACGCTCCCCGCCGGGCGTCGCCGTGAGATCGCCGCCGTCTCGTCCCCGCAGCTGCGTACCCGTCTCGTCGCCATTGAGCGCGAGATGGCGCTGGACCGTTCCCCGGGGTCGATGGCATCGGTCCTCACGGAGGGGCGCGAGATGCAGGCCTTGCATCTCGCGCAGATCGACGCCGCGTTCGAAGCGGTTGCGGCGGGGCGGCCGACGCGGCTGCTGCTGACGATGCCGCCCCGGCACGGCAAGTCGCGGCGGGCTGCCCGGTGGGCGCCGTTGTGGTACCTGCGGCGCCGCCCGGACCACCGGGTGATGATCGCCAGCTATTCTTCCGACCTTGCTGACGATCACGGCCGGTGGATCCGCGATGCGATTCTCGCGTACGGGCCGCAGATCGGTGTCGCCCTGCGGCCCGGGTCCAGCGCAGCGACCAGGTTCGATCTCGACGGCTCCGAGGGCGGCTTCGTCGCCGCAGGTGTTGGCGGTGGCCTGACGGGTAAGGGCGCGCACCTGGCGGTCGTTGACGACCCGATCAAGGATGCCGCCGAGGCCGCGTCGCCCACGATGCGCCGTCGGCTGTGGGAGTGGTGGCAGGCGGTTCTGCTGACCCGTATCGAGCCGGGCGGGTCGGTGATCGTCATCCAGACCCGGTGGGACGAGGACGATCTCGCGGGCCGCATCCTCGCGGAGGAGGCCGAGCGGTGGACGCACATCGACCTGCCCGCCCTCGCCCTCAGTGAGAACGACGCCCTCGGCCGTCCGGTCGGGACGGCGCTGTGGCCGGAGCGGTACGACGAAGACGCGCTGGAGGAGATCCGGCGCAGCGTCGGCGAACGGGTGTGGTGGTCGCTGTACATGCAGCAGCCGCGCCCGATGGAAGGCGGCGTGTGGCAGTGGGACTGGATCACCGGCCATCGCATCAGCGCCGCGCAGTTGCGCGGCATCGATCTGGCGCGGATCGTCGTCGCGGTCGACCCGGCTGGCGGGGAGTCCGCGGTGGGTGACGAGTGCGGCATCGTCGCTGCGGCTCGCGACCGTGACGGTCACCTGTACGTCCTCGATGACCGGTCGGGGAACCTCGGCGCGGAGACGTGGGGTGCAGAAACGTGCCGGTTGGCGATCGAGCTGCGCGCGGACGCCATCGTCATCGAGTCGAACTTCGGCGGCGACATGTCGCGGCAGATCGTTCAGCAGGCGTGGCAGGCCCTTCAGCGGGAGGGCCGTACGGAGGGCATGCTGATGCCCGCGATCCTGTCGGTCACCGCGAAGCAGGGCAAACGCCTCCGAGCGGAGCCGATTGCTCAGCTGTACGAGCAGGGGCGCGTGCACCACGTCGGGCAGTGGCCGACCCTCGAACAGCAGATGGTCCGATGGGTCGCCGGCATGGACAGCCCGGACCGTATGGACGCCGCCGTGCACGCACTGACCCAGCTCGCGGACCCGATGCACAACGCGGTCGGGACCACGTCGTATCGCGATGGCAGGTTGTCCGGGCGGCGGTGAGCGATCCCGACAGGCGGTCGCCCTCCCCTGGGCTGGGGTTGCGCCCCAGTGTAGGGACTCATCCCCGGCCGGCATGACGATCTGCGGTTTCAATGCAGTTCAGCAGGCGCATGAGGTCCCCTGCTGGGCCAGTTCAGCAGGCAGGGGTCCGCATACGTGTGTGGAACGATGTCGCCTGTGAATCAGGGACACGCGCAAGAGCCGTTCGACCCGACGCCGACGCTAGAGGTGATCGGTCCGGCGCTGGTGGGGGCGGTTCCCGCGGGCTGGTACCAGATCCGGTGTGAGTTTCGCGGGACGGTGCAGATCGACGGGGCCCAGCTGGCGTCGGTCTCCGAGGACGGATCATCCGTCCGCCACCGCATACCAGGGGCGGTCATGACGGAGTTCGACACATTGCGTTCCGCGATGTACCGGCCGGGCACGGGCACGTGGTTCACCGCCCGTTACGTCATCGAACGCTCGGGGGAATACACGATTGAGTTCGATTACGATAACGAACCTGCATTCGTCCCGCAGTTGACTCCAGGCGCCTACCTCCTTGATTCCGAGTACTACCCCCGTGATGCCGAGCACACCCCGGAGTGGTTGCTGGGCATGCTCAGGGAGGCACGCGGCATGAGCCCGTCAGTGCCCCGGTCGACCGAGCAGAAGCTGTAGCAGCGCCGCCGCGCACGCCGCCTTGCTGATGTGCTGCTGAGATACGGGCCCGATTGCTGAACCAAAGCAGCCCCCTACACCCAGGGGACCGTCGCCCATCTGGCCCTTGCCGGTGGCTGCCCCACACGCGCATCGGTACAGAGGTAGTCATGACCGACCTTCCACCGGTTTTGACCGTGACCGCTGTGAGCACCATCGAGGTGACCAATGTTGAGGACGAGGACCACCCGGACAACTGGATGGCCGTCGAGACGACCGAGCAGGGGCGGCTGCTGCTGAACTTGCCGGGGCCGATCTATCTGGCGCTTCGCCACGCAATGGCCCACCCCATGAACGCGTCCGAGCCGGGCCACCTGGCCCTGGCCGAGGATGAGATCGAGCGATACCGACAGCACATTGCAGGGCTCGCCTAGACTCAGAGGTTGCCGCGTGAGCGGTGAGAGGTGCGGGGGTTCTTCTACTCGGACTCGCGGGCCCGGACCTTGGCCGCGTACTCGTCGGCCTTCCGTATCAGGGCCGCAACGTCCAGGTCGGCGTACACCGCTTTGCGGAGGCGGTGGGCGCTGACCCCGGCCCGGCGGGCCATCGGGCCGAGCAGCTGCTGATGGCGGACCACCAGGTCGACGGCGAGCTTGATCGCGGCCGTCTCCCGACCGGCCTTGCGCAGCGAGTCCAGGCGTCGCAGCGCCTTCTCCAGGGGGCTCCAGTAGGTGGGCATGCCCCCAGGGAAGTGCACGAGCGGGGCGCGCGGCAGAGGCTGGCGAAAGTTTCCTGTTTCCAATTCGACCGGAAGGTCAGCCGCCCCGTGCCGCCCATTCCTACGCTGGCCTCATGACCAACCTCAGCGACACGGACGTCCGCGAAACCCTGCGGCCGCACCTCGACGGTGGACACATCAGCCGGCTGTACGCCACCGGCGAGATCACCGGGGACACGATCCCGGCACTCGGCATGTTGTCGACCCAGCTCGACGAGCTGGGTCAGCACGAGGAGGCGGAGCGCATCGCCGATGTCATGATCTACGCGGACGCGGTCGGCGAGCGCCCCTCTGTGAGGGGCTGGGTTGGCAAGCTGTAGTCACCGGTTGGCCCCGGCCGGTCGCTGTACGCCTTGACATCGAGATTGGGATGTTGCCTGTTCGCCCGGACCGCCAGGGCCCGTGGTCAGTGCCGGGAGTCGTCGGGTGTTGTGGGGCTGGGGGTGCGGCGGTACAGGCCGGTCGGGTAGATATCGATGCCGAGGACAGCTTCGAGCTTGGCGAGCGTGCCGAGGTCGGGGAGTACGTCTCCGCGGAGGATCCGGCTGACGGTGGCCTGGGCGACGGCGCACAGCCGGGCCAGGGTGCGCTGGGAGATCCGCTGCTGGTCCATGGCGGCCTTGAGGCGCCGCGCGACTTCCTGGCCGTAGTGGGCGCTGAGCGGTGCGTCGACTTGGAGGCGGGCGTTCGGCCACTCCCCTGCGGCGACATAGCGACAGGGGACCTGGTCGTCGCGCAATTCCGGCCCTTCCCACCACTCCTGCATGTCCTTGTCCCCTTAATCATCCCGTCCGCGCATCACCCGGTACGCACCGGACCCGTGGTGATCCATATATGGTTCACCCTAGAGGCTGATGATCATCACGTCGCTGCCGGTTTCGGACGGCCGTCGTTGCCTGTGCCGGCCTCGGGGGTGGCCGTCGTCGGGGCGGCGCGTCGACCACGTGGGGAGTGGCGGGTGGCCAGGTACTTCTGCGGCATCGACTGGTCGGAGGGTCTCAACGACGTCGCCGTCGTGGACCGGGCGGGCGAGGTCGTCGCCGCCGCGCGGGTCGAGGAGAGCCCTGCGGGGGTCAAGGAGCTTCTTCAGCTCCTGCGCGGGCTCAATCGAAGCCACCGGCACAGCCGCAAGCAGGTTCCGATAGCGATCGAGACGAACCGCGGGCTCCTCGTCGGTGCGCTGCGGGCGTCCGGTCAGGAGGTCGTGGCCATCACCCCGTCGGTCGTCGCCCGCTATCGCGGCCGCTTGAACCCGACGAGGAAGAAGTCGGACCGGACCGACGCCGCGCTGCTCGCGAACATCCTGCGGACGGACGGTGCGCTGCACCGCGGGCTGTTCACGAACTCCGACGGGGCGGCGGCGGTCACGGTCCTGGCCCGGGCGCAGCTGCGGGCCGTGCGCACTCGGGACTATCACCGCAATCAGCTGCGGAGCCATCTGCGCGAGTACTTCCCCGCCGCGCTGGAGGCGTGGTCGGGGCTGCCGCACGGGCTGGTGCGTGCCGAGGCGCGTGCGGTGCTCGCGCTCGGGCCCACGCCTGCCCAGGCGGCGGCGCTGAGCAAGTGGAAGATCGCCGATGCTCTCGAAGCCGCGGGCCGTTTCCGGCTGGTCGACGACCACGCCGAGCGGCTGCGCGCCGTGTTCCGGGAGAACCGGCTCCGCCAGCCGACCCAAGTTGAGGAGGCGATGGGCCTCCAGACGCTGGCGGCACTTGCTCTCCTCGATCAGGCGTGCCGGTCCGTCGACGACCTCACCGAGCAGACCACGACGGCCTTCCTCGCCCACCCCCATGCCGAGATCTACCGGAGCTTCCCCGGGTGCGGGCCGGTGATCGGCGCGCGGCTCCTGGGCGAGATCGGCGACGACCCGGACCGCTTCGCCACGGCCAAAGGACTCCGGGCGTATGCGGGTGCCGCCCCGCTGACGTGGGCCAGCGGCTCCAGCAGTTCCGTCACGTACAGGCGGATCGCCAATCAGAACCTCAAGGCCGTCGGCTACGTCTGGGCGTTCACCACGCTGAGGCGCTCCCCGGGCTGCCGGGCCCACTACGACCGGCGCCGGGATGCCGGTGACGCGTACCGTGCCGCGCTGCGGAACCTCTTCGGCCGCCTGCTGTCCGCCCTGCACTACTGCCTGCGGACCGGCGAGCACTACCAGGAGGAGAAGGCGTTCCCCCTCGCACGCGGCAAAGAGGCGGACGGGTAGATGGACGGCCGGGAACACACCTAGGAATTCACCTCGGGCCAGCTCAGAGCCCTTATGCGGGAACGGTGCCCGGCCGTCTTTCTGTCCGTCCGCCCTCGGTTCGGCTCACCGTGCCGGGCGCTTCGCCACATCTGGAAAGGAACGAAAGCTGGTGCACGGTATACGCGCTCGCGATCTCCCGTTGGTCCGCGCCGAGATGGCCTCCTGGCTGGCCGACCCCGGCCCGCTCGGCGGCCCGGCGACATGGGCGTTCGGCCACGAGCCGCGCACTGCGGCCGACGAGTGGCAGGCTGCCGGCACGTGGGCCACGGCGCTGCGAGCGGCCGACCTGTTCTACGTGTCCGCGGGCATGTCCCGAACGGCCGTGAGCGCGGGCGTCGCTCTGCCGTCCTACCGGCTTCACGAGGAGGACGTGCCGACCCCGAACGGGCTGCTGCTGTGGGAGGAGCCAGTCACCCCGGTCCACCACGGCGGGGAACTGACCGGGGCACCGCTGATCGCCGCCTCGTGGGCGACCCTAGGGAACCGCGTCTACGTACGGCTGTGGACCTCGCGCGAGCACTGGATCACGTCCATGGCGGAGGGCGATCCCAAGCTCGGCCTACGGGACCTCTCCGTTGCCGAGACGCGGTACCTGCGGCTTCGGCATCCGCAGCCCGTCGTGTGCATGTTCGCCGGGTACCTGCCCTTCCGGAAGACCCCCGGCTGGCTGGAGTCAACGCCGTCGGACACCTCGTCCATGTCCTGGGCCGAACTCGAAGACCGCTGCCGCGCCGCGTCCCGTCAGGAGCTCGCCGAGCGGGCGCTGATCGCATCGTGGCTGCTGATCGGGCAGACCATCGTCCGTGAGGAAGAGGTCCAGGCTCCCAAGACGGCTGCGAAGCACCTGGCCCGGCTCGACCCGAGCCTCCTCGCCTCCGTGCGGTACGTGTACCTGCGGCACCGGCGGCGCGCACCCGCGCGCCCTGCCGTCGGCGACCAGCGCCGCTACGACCGGTACCAGTGGGTCGTGGGCGGGCACTGGCGTGACCACTGGTTCCCGTCCCGCCAGGCCAACCGGCCGTTGTGGATCGACGATCATCTAAAGGGCCCGGAGGGGGCGCCCCTCCTCGACCCGGCCAAGCTCGTGCGAATTCTTCGACGCTGAGGTGGGGTTGCGCCGCGGCGATCGAGAACTGGTTCGCCCCCGTCGTGTCGATGCCGTACTGTTCACCGTACCGACGCGGGGTGGAGCAGCTCGGTAGCTCGCTGGGCTCATAACCCAGAGGTCGCAGGTTCAAATCCTGTCCCCGCTACTTTCGCGTGAAGGCCCGGCGTATGCCGGGCCTTCACTGCATCCGGGTCCGTTCACGGACGTAGTGGCCTTCCCTGAGCCGGAGTTGCCTCCGCAGGACAATCAGAGAGGTTCTCGCTCCCGGCGGTACTGCGGGTGCATGGTTCCGGGTGGCCGCCGTTTGGTCACCTCGCAGAGGTAGCCGTTTCGGTCGTCGCCAGAGGCCCTGTTGCGCTATGTCCGATGAGGTCGGCGTTTCCTACGCTTCGGGGGTTCAGATGCGGCTGCGGACCTTCCCACTATCCCTGGGGAGATCCGCAGTGGTGTTCGGGTGTCGCTCATTCGGTGATGACGCTGGTGACGAATGCGGTCCATGCTGCGGTCGTGAAGACCAGCTTCGGGCTGGCGGGGTTCTTGCTGTCGCGGACGGGGACGATGCCTTGGCTGTGGTGATCGTCGCTGACTTCGACGCAGGCGGCGCCGTTGCCGCTGTGGCTGGACTTGCGCCAGCGGGTTCGGGTGAAGTCGATGTGGGCGGTGGTGCCGTTCACTGGTGCTCCTCTTCAAGAACCGTGCTGATCAAGGAGATTGACTCGTCGGGGCTGAGCGCATTGGCCTGTAGCCGATCGTAGAAGGCGTTGTAGATGGCGACATTCTCTGGCCTGTCCCCGAACTCCCCGGAGAGGCCATCTTCGCGATAGGCGATCTCCCTGCCGGAGGGCATGGTCAAGATCGAGACGAGTCCGGAGGCGAGAACCCCGCCCGGGATGGGGCGGTCGTAAGGGAGAACCTGGAAGGTGACACGGGGTTTTCGTGCCAGGTCCAAGAGCTTGGACAGCTGGTCGCGCATGACCTCGTGGCTGCCGATGATCCGGTGCAGCACCTCCTCGGCGAGGACTGACCAGAACCAGGGGGCGTTGGGGCCGTCGAGGAGCTTCTGGCGCCCTATGCGTTCGTCGACGCGTTCTTGCAGGTCTCCGGTGCCGAAGAACTCGACTCCGTCACGGATGAAGACGCGGGCGTACGCCTCGGTCTGCGCC
The DNA here is from genome assembly GCF_003391135.1 of Streptoverticillium olivoreticuli subsp. olivoreticuli. Taxonomy (GTDB): domain Bacteria; phylum Actinomycetota; class Actinomycetes; order Streptomycetales; family Streptomycetaceae; genus Streptomyces; species Streptomyces blastmyceticus. The sequence continues at coordinate 3,591,975 of NZ_CP031455.1, forward strand.
AGGCCGGGGATGACGTTGGTGAAGTGGCGGATTCGCGTCGCTCTCGCCTCTGCGTCGATGTACCGTCGCGCCCATGCGGGGTAGCCCTCCTCCTGCCCTGTCACCTTGCGGACGTGATGCCACAGTTGGGCGAGTTCGCGATCGGCGTTGAGGACTGCGTCGATGCGTTCCGCGAGGGGCTTTGACGGGATCTCGTTACCGAGCTCGATCTGGGCGACCATCGGCTGCGAGATCGGGATGAGCTTCCCCAGTTGAGTCTGGGTAAGTCCAGCGGCTTTGCGTCGTTTGCGCATGATGCCGCCCGCGTAGGACGGGAGATCTCGTAACGAGTCAATTTCTCTCGGAGCTGGCACAGTCGCCCCCAGATGTCCGTTGTGCGCCATTGCTAATACGTGCTCTCAAACTCAAATACCCGCAGCATGGTGATCTGCTCCACGGGCCCTAATACTGGGAGCCTGAACGTAGCTCCTCCGGCGGTTCGGCGTCAGCCGTTCTACCGTGCCGATGCCCTGGAGGAGGCACTCGCAAGCGCGGCGACGGGCTGGCCCATCCCCGCCGCCCTCTGGACACCGTCCCACTTGGCCCTTCCTTTCTGGAGCCGTGCCATGCCCAACTTCCCGGGCACCGCCATGCCCTCGATGCCCGTCACTGAGTCGTCGAAGCAGGTCGAGAGGCCGACGTTGCAGCAGAAGCTCAAGAAGCAGCACCCGCTCCTGCCGTCGACCGCGACCTACGGCGACCCCAGCACCTGGAGCCGCGACACGGTCGAGACGTACCTCGACCTCGCCGCCGCCCAGGAGACAGAGCAGTTGACCGCCCCCGCACGTCACGCCGGACCGCACGTTGCCGCCGACCGCGCCGCCGCGCTCGTCCCGCCCGTCACCGCTTCACGGAAGGAGGCCGCTGGTGGCTGACCACGTGGGGCTGTTCGACCTGGATGACACTCTGCTCGAACGCCGTCAGGTCTTCCCGAAGTGGGCGGGCGAGTTCGCCAGCGAACACGGTGTACCGGTGGAGTGGCTGATGCGGACCGACCCGGCGTACGTGGGGAGACGGCCGGAGTTCTTCGAGGCCGTGAAGACAACCTTCGAGCTGCGTCCGTCAGCGGCGGACCTGCACGCCCGGTACCTGGACCGCATGCCGGAACTGGCCGAGCCCGACCCTGACGTACAGGCCATGCTCGTGGAGCTGCGCAAGGCAGGGTGGCGGTTGGGCGTGGTCACCAACGGCACGGTGCGGCACCAGATGCAGAAAATCCTGCGAACCGGGTTGTACGACCTGGTGGACACGGTCGTCATCTCCGGCGAGGTCGGCGTGCACAAGCCGGACGCACGGATCTTCCGCCACGCCATGGCGCGGATCGGAGCGGAGCCGGGCCCGAAGTCGGCGATGGTCGGCGACAGCCTGCGGGATGACATCACAGGCGCCCAGAACGCCGGGCTCACGACCGTGTGGGTCTCCCACGGCCGTCCACTCCCCCACCCGGGTCCGTTCCCCCACCACGTCGTCCGTACGGTCACCGAGGCCCCCGAGGTGTTTCGTTCCGTCATCACCGCGAACAGGTGATGACGAGCACCTGGCCGACGCTCATTGCGACGCCGGACCTTCCCGCCAAGGAGTGATCAGCCATGGACTCCCGTGCTTCCAAGCCGTCGTGGCGTCCAGCCGGGAGACCTAGACTCATGGGCATTTCCCGTGCCGGCTCTCCGCCACCGAGAGGCACAACGGCTATACAGCTGGCCCTGGGTGTCGCCGGGCGCGTTTCCGGTCCAGCATTCGAAGAGAGGTGTTCCCGTGCCCAAGAAGGTCACCAAGGACAAGGTTCTGTGCTACGTCGTCCGCGACGGCAAGCTACTGGTGTTCCGTCACACCGACTACAGCTACGAGGAGGTTGGCATCCAGGTCCCGGCAGGCAGCATCCGGGAGGGAGAGACGCCGGAGGTGGCGGCGCTGCGTGAGGCTCGCGAGGAAACCGGCCTGAAGAACTTCAAGATCGTGCGGAAGCTCGGCGAGACCGAGTACGACATCAGCCCGTATCGGTTCGAGCTCCAGCGCCGTCACGTCTTCCATCTGGAACTGACCGAGCCCACCCGGGATCGGTGGATGAGCCAGGAGGACCACGACGGGGAGCAAGAGCCCACCCACTTCGAATGCTTCTGGATCCCACTGGAGGCCGCACACATCCTCCAGTCCGGTCAGGGCGCCCTCCTGGGACGCCTGTACGACTGATTCCTGTACCGGTCACGGCTTTCCTGGAGGCAGCCGATGCACCGCACTGTCGAACAGCACGACGCGATTGCCCAGTTGTACCGAAGTCTGGAAGCCGAGGACACCGGCAGCGCCGTATCGGTGATCTTGAAGCTGCGCGGTGAAACTTGCAACATCGACTGCCTGTACTGCTACGAGAAGCGCAAGGAGGCCTCGGGAGGAGCCCGGATCGACGCCAGCCAGGTTCGTCGACTCACCGAGCTCTTCCAGGGACGTCCACTCGCCGTCGAGCTCCACGGCGGCGAACCGCTGACCGCCGGGCGTGACCACGTTGCCGACATCCTGCGCGAACTGGCCGGCCAGCCCACCGTGGTCCGTGTCTCGATACAGACCAACGGCGTGTTGCTGGACGAGCAGTGGCTGGACCTCTTCGACGCCCTGTACCCGGGCCTTCAGATCGGCATCTCCCTGGACGGTGACGCGGCGGCCAATGCCTGGCGGGTCGGCTACGACGGCAACCCGGTATACCCGCGCGTCGCCGCCGCCTTGCGGCTGCTGGCCGCCCGGGATCGCAAGGTCGGCCTGATCGCTGCGGTCACCCCCGCCGTGCTCGGGCGGGCCGATGCCGTCGTGGACCATCTCGCCAGCTTCAGTGCTGTCAACGCCATCAGCCTCGCCCCCTGTTTCGACGCCTCCGTCCAGCGCCCCACCTCCACCGGCGGGCGGCGCCTGCCCACGAGCCGACGGCTCCAGGAAGCCGCCGTGCGCGGTCCCGGTGGCCCCGCGTGGGCGATCACTCCAGCCGAGTACGCCGAGTTCGTGCTCGCCGCCACCATCCGGTGGATCGGCGCCGGGTACTTCGCCCGCTTGAAACTGGAACCGGCGGTGTCCACCATCCGGCGGCTGCGCGGGCTAGACACCACCTTCTGCCACTTCTCCAACTTGAAGTGCGACCACGTCTTCACGCTGTCCCCGGACGGACGGCTTGGCAGCTGCGACGAACTGCCCTGGCCCCAAGCCCAGCTCACCCGCCTGGACCAGGTCTCTGGCCAGGCCGCGGTCATCGCGGCCCAGCGGCGGCTGCCGTTGCTGAATCAGGGCAAGGCCCTGATGGAGCGGTGTATCACCTGTGACTACCAGTCCGCGTGCGGCGGCGGCTGCGTGGCCACCCGCTGGCGCCAGGACCACGCCGGGGACCAGGACGCCTACTGTGACTACCGGATGAGGATGATCGACGGCATCGCCGCGCTCCTCGCCCAGCCCGCACACCCGGCGGGCGCCTGGTGCCGCACGGTGCGCTGGCGCCCCCGTACCCCGAACACCATGCGTGACGTCGCCGCCTTCCTCGCCCATTGGAACAGCCCCGGCACGTCCAGGGCGCCTGTGCGGCTGCGCACCAGCGCGTACGGCAACATCAACACCGTCGGCCTGCCCGGCGTCCACGAGGCCGACGACCTCGACCCGGCCCACCCCCAGTGGCACGAGGCGATCGAACCCGGAGTGCGTTCCCTGGTCGACGCCGTCACCCGCGCGTGGGGATTGGTCACCTACGACAGCTGCCAGGGCCACTCTTACCCCGACGTCGACCTGGAGCCCGCCGAACGACGGGTTGGCATCCTCCCGCGCGACGGCGCCGAGTACGCCCAGGCCGCCGACGCCCTGTGCCGGGCGGTCACCGCCGCTACCCCCGACCTGCCTGCCGCAGTGCAGGTGACTGTCGGTCGCGCGGAGCTGACCTGCGAGGTCGCCGGCCGGACTACCCCCGCCCTCGACCTGGCGTTGCGGCCAGCTCCCGGCCACGGGTGGCCGTCCTACTTCGATGCCGTGGACGCGGCCACCGCGGCCATCGTCGATGCCCTGCACAGCGAGGCCCCCGCGGCCGACAGGGGATGCTGCTGTCCAGTGCCGCAGGCCTCCACGTACGCCGTCAAGGAGATGGGGGCATGAGCAGCATTACGGACACATTGACGATCCATCAGCTATTGGGGCGGATCGCGTACTTCCACGCCCTGTTCATCGAACCCGCGCTCCAGCCCAGCACACTGCGCGGGCCGGGCTCGGAGTGCTGCAACCACGCCGCAAATCCTGGTCAATACTCCGTCGGCGAGGTACTGCCGGACTCCGCCTGGTCGGCCCTCACCGAGGTCGCGTCCACCCTCCCGACCTACCACCGGCCGTGCCCGAAGGCCGACGGCGTGTGCTGCGCTACCTGCCGCGTCGCCTCCGCAGCCGCAGCCGTCGCGGCCGGATGGGCGCAGACCGAGTACCGCAGCTACCGGCAGACCAAACCCGCCGTGTCGCTGCTGCACGTCTGCGAGCGCGCCGCGGCGGCACGGCTCGGGCGGGTCTTCGCCGACCAGTACGCCGCCTCTTGTCCGACGCTGGACCGGCTCACCGCGCCGGAAGTGCTCCCGGGTACCGAGGAACTTCCCTTGACCGGCGAGCTGCTGGCCCTGTGGGCCGACCCGACCACCACCACCCGTCAGCCCGTGGCCAGTTGGCTCAACCATTGCACCGGTCTGGACGATGTCCGCCGCGTGCTCGAGATGCGGAGGACCGGCTCGTGATCCATATCGCCGAGACCGTCACGGTCGGCAGCGTCGAAGGCTTCCTCGGCACCGAGGAGCTGGCCCAGATCACCTCCGTGATGGACGGCTTCCTCACCGAGAAGGCACGCGCCCGCTTCGGCGAGGAGCGGACCACTTCCATTCATGAGATCCCCGGCCATTCCCACGACCAGGCGATGGTGGTGTACGAGCCAGCCGGCCGAGTGGAGATGCCGAAGGTCCCGGCCGAGGTGGAGCAAGTGCTTCAGCACGCCTTCGACCGTGCCCGTCCCGCACTGTCCCGTGTCATGCCGTCGATCACCGCCTGCCGGCCGTGGACGTACGTCGAGTACGGCCCCGGCCAGCACATCACCAGCCACCTCGACAGCATCGCCCCCGACCCGCTCGCCTGGCCGCGGCAGATCGCCGGAATCAGTGTCGTGATCAGTGAGGCGGAGGCCGGCGGCGCCTTCTACGTCGAGAGTTCCTCCAGTGACCGCCTGTGGAATACCTGCCTCGACCAGGCCGGGAAGTACGACTATGCCGACGGCATGTGGCTGGCCCACGACGGCGCCGATCACTCCGCCGACTGGTTCACGCAGATGCCCCGCACCCGGTGGAGCGTGAACCCTTCTCCGGGCGCCGCACTGCTGTACGGGTCCCAGCTCGCCCACGGCACCGAGCCTGTAGACCGCGGCCGGGTCGCGAAGTTCATCAGCTGGCTGATCGCCGAGAAACACTTGGGGTGAGTCGCATGTTGCTGGCGTTGGAAGGGATTGCCGGAGCAGGGAAGAGCACGTTGCGCGACCGGCTCTTGGCCGCCGCCGCAGCCGAGGGCATCCGACTCGGGCACATCGGCCAGTTCTCCTGGCTGTCGCTTCAGGCGACCCGCACTCTCATCGATCTGCGGGCAGGCCGCCCGGCGAAGACAAGCAAGCAGGCGCTGGCGGCCGCCCGCCGCGACCTCGAACTCCATGCCCGCCACAACCTCGCACCCGCCTTGTCCCTGGGCCCGGTGGTCGCCGACCGGCTCACCCTGTCGACCGTCTGTCTTCTCGCTCTTCTGGACGGCCGTCCTGTCGCCGACCACGTCCTTCACCTGGCCGAGGTGGCACCCGCGCGGGCAGAGCTGACCGTCCTGCTGACCACCGAGCCGGAGGTGTGCCACACCCGACTCGCTCGTCGGCCCACCTCGCGCCGCTTCGGCGACGACCCGTCGACCGCCTGCCGACTCGCCGACCTGTACGAGCAGGCCGCCACCGCCTGGACCGAGACGACGGGACTTCCCGTGCTGCGGCACTCATGCACCACCGAGCCCGAACTCGACCTGCTGACCGCCGCCTGCCTGAACCAGCTGCGTACAGCCGCCCCGCATGCGGCACGAATATGAGGAGCCGCTCCATGCGCCTGCACCCCCTTCACCCCGCCGCCTGGGTCCTGGATCAGATCCGTGACACCGGGTGGCACGTGCATGACCTGCTCTCCTTCACCCGTGCCAGCACCCTGGTCCTCGTCAGCCGCGACGATGCGTCCCGGGTCGTCCTTAAAGCCGGCTTCGGCAGCAACCACGTCCTGGCCGAACTCGACGAAGACACCCGCAAGGCCGCCTACGGCTTCTACTGGTACGCGGAAATGTCCGAGGCCGAGCGGGCCCTAACCCGCGAGGACTTCCGCCATGAGATCGCCGTCACCCGCACCACTCAAGGCGCCAAGCACGTCGTGCCGCTACTCCAGGAAGGAAGCACCGCCCGGTTCGACTGGTACACCATGCCCTACTGCTCCAGCGGCAACTTCCGCCCCTTCCTCGCCGCCACAGCAGCCGGTGACCGCGATCAAACGAGGGCCGGACTGGGCATCCTGGCCGACGTCGCCGAAGGGCTGCGCACCCTGCACGAACACGGGATCGTGCACCGTGACGTGTACCAGGAGAACGTCCTCATCTCGGACGGGCGCGGGCTGATCACCGACCTCGGCGCGGCCCGCCTCATCCACATCTCCCGCGGGCCCGCCGCCCGGGGTCCGGAAGTGCACTGGCCCCCGGAGTACGCGACCTCCTACAACCGCGCCACGCCAGCTGCCGACGTCTTCAGCCTCGCGGTTCTGGTCTACCGCTTCCTGTGCACGGACATCCCCCGCCACGCCCACTCCCGGCTCGACACCGCCCCCGCCGTCCTGCGCCCGGTGATCTCCGCAGCCCTGGCCCCCGCGCCCACGGACCGGCCTGCGATGACTGAATTCCGCAACGCCCTGCGTACGGCCAGCACCCCAGACACCGTGATGACCCAGTTCGGCCAGTAACCACCACGCGGAGAGGAGATCGCGGTGCATACCGCCCGTTCGCCGCCTCGCCACCTGGCTCCAGAAGGGTGCACGGCCCAACTCCCCTGTTTCAGAAAGGACGAGCACGCTCATGGCCAACGACCGGATCAGCGACTTCCTCACCGCCGTGGAAAGCCTGCGCGGCGACGACGAGGCAGTCCGCACCACCGCCCACACCTCCAGCGTCTCCGCCGAAGGCTGGCCGACGACCGAGGCCCCCGCGACCACCGAGGTCGCCGCGGACGCCGACGCCGTCTGATCGCCGCACGCCACACCGGCAGCATGCGCCGGTGAGCACCTCCTGGGGCCGAACCACCACGGTCCGGCCCCAGGCCCCGCCCTCGGAAGGACCCGCCCCGTGGACGTGCCCGCCACCGTCTTCTCCTTCGCCCCCACCGAGATCCTGCACCGCGACCGGACCCGCCAAATCCGGGCCGTCATCCAGCCCCATGCCCATCCGGCAGGCAAAGCCGCCACGGCGACTGCAGCCGACTACTGCTTGGCCCACCACGTCCTCGAAGGAGCGGAGGCCGCTGCCCGCGCCCGGGATACGACCACCTTCGACTGGTACGGCACTCACCCGGACGCAAACACAGCAGCCCTGTCCGTGTCCACCGCCGTCGGCCCGCGCATCGTGGTCGCCCCCGGCGTGAACCGTCTGGCCCGCTCGGCGATCTCCGAGACCCCGTACTACGTGCTGGGCCCCGAAACCACCGCCGCCGGACCCGACTTGCAGGAACTGTCCGCCGCCGCATACGCCACCGCCGCGAAGACCGGCTTCGACGATCTGCTGGCCGCCCACGCCGTCATCCTTGTCCTGCTCCAGCACAAGCAGCTCGCCGACACCCTCGACAGCTGGACCATCACCCGCCTGCCCGGCACCGTCTTCTGCGACCACGTCGGAGATCCCGTCGTTCTTGCCCGCGACGTCATCCACGAAGCCGGCCACAACTGGCTCAACGACGCACTCGCCGCCACCGCCAGCAAAATCAGCAACGAGGCGCACTTCTACTCCCCGTGGAAGCAGACGATGCGCCCCGCCTTCGGCTTCCTGCACGCCTGCTGGGCCTTCCCCCTCACCATGATCTACACCGCCCGAATCCTGCCCCAGACCTCCGGCGAGTTGCACCGGTTCCTCGCCACCTACCTAGACCAGCAGCGCGACCTGCTCGCCCCTACTGCCGACAACCACGCCCGTGCAGTTGCCCTCATCCCCGATACCGGCCTGCGCCAACGACTCCACGCCGTCCACCACGAGGCCCGAAGCCTGTGAGCCACACCGACGCCACCACCCCGACAGATATCAGCCCCACGGCCCGAACACTCGAACCCGGCCTGGTCCTGCGCATCCACCCTGCCGGCTGCCCCCCGGTGCAGGCATACGCCGGAATGGCCAGCCTCGAACTGTCCGCTCCCATCGCAGAGAGCACCTCCTTCAACGTCGGCTCCGTCGCCAAGCAGATCACCGCATACCTGTGCGTACGCGCCGCGCATGACCGCCTCCTCGACCTGGACCGGCCGGTCGGCGACTTCCTGCCGCACTTCCGCATCCCCGACGTGACCGTCGGCGAGCTCATCCAGCACCGCGGCGGCATCCGCGACGCCGAATCCCTGCTCGCCCTGGCTGGTTTTCGCGAACTCGACCACTACACCGCCGAGGACCTGCTCCAGCTCGCCTTCCGTCAGCAACGCCGGGCCGTCGAGCCCGGCCGCTTCCTATACAGCAACTCCGGCTACCTCTTCCTCGGCGAAGTCCTCCGGCACGTCCACGGCACAGGTCTCCAAGTCCTCGCCGACGAGCAACTTTTCGCCCCTCTCGGCATGACCTCCACCCGTTTCCAGAGCGATCCGCGCGAGGTCATCCCTGGCGCCGCTTCCAGCTACCAGCACGCCCCCGCCGGCTGGCTGCATCAGCAGCGCCCGGTCGCCCTTCCCGGCCCAGGCTCACTGTGGTGCACCGCGACCGACCTTGATCGCTGGCTCGACCATCTGTGGCACGAATGGCAGCCCGCAGTCCGCTCCGTGCTTCCGTTCGAGCAACACCTCAACTACGGGCCCAGCGACCACCCGCCGTTCACGTACGGCGCGGGCCTGTACGCCGATCCCCGCCCCGGCCGCACCACCGTCTTCCACTACGGCCACGAACAGGGATTCTCCGCCGCTGCGCACCTCTCCAGCTCCGGACTTCGCACCATCTGCTTTTCTAACCACACCGGGATCGCTGCCGACCGCATCGCAATCACCGCCCTCGCCGAACTCGACCGCCACCCTGGAACCGACCCGGACGAAATCCTGCGCCGATCTCTTGCGTGCCGTCCCGAGCGACCGCCCACGCCGAGCGACCGTCCCGATCACGACGCGCCGCACACCCCGCTCGGCACATACGCCAGCGAGGACGTGCCCGGCACCGTCCGCCTGACCCGCAGCGAAGGGGCGCTGTACCTCTGGCGCAGAGGAACCCCCGATCGTCTCAACCGCACCGGGCCCGCCACGTACACGGCGAACGGCTACACCCTCACGCTCCCAACCAAGCTAGATGAAGGCAGCAACTCGACAGTAGAAAGCTTCGTCCTCCACCTCACCCGCGCGCCCGGACTGTCCTACCGACGCCGAGAGTGACTCCCCCCGGCCACGGCGCTGGCACCGCCGCCTGCGAACTGCGCTTCGCACCCGCGTTGGACACGGACATGCTGACCGACCGCCAGGGGCACAAGAACTTTGCCCTGCCACGCTTGGCCACAACCTGACCAGCCTTCCGCAGGCGGACAAGGCCGAAACCACACTCCGCGGGCTTCTATGACCCGCTGAGTGGCCACCACCCGCCAGATGCTGTCGGCCGGTCGAAGCGCACCCGTGTCCTTTGCCTGTCAGACCAGTTAGACACTGGGTGCCTTCAACCTGGTGCTCTTTTGCCCAAGGGGAGCAGGAGGGGATCTTGAGCGATCGCTACATCCGGAACGCGGCGACCGGCCTCGTCGTCCGCAATGGCCACGTCTTACTCGGCCGGGGAGACTGGCCCGAGCCCGGAACCTACTGGCTGCCCGGCGGCGGCCAGAAGACCGGAGAGACCCTGGCCGCCTGCGCCGAACGGGAAGTCCTGGAGGAGACTGGCGTCCGCGTCACCGCCGGGCCCATGCTCCACCTACGCGAACACATCCCGTGGAACCACCCCGGCAGCCCGAGCACACCCCACGTGCACCGCATCGATGCCATGTTCTGGTGCCAACTCATCGAGGAACCGGACGTGCTCGGCGGCACCGTGCCGGACGACGGGCAGACCAGCTCGGAGTGGGTGCCGGTGGACAAGATCGCCGGGCTGCGATTCATCCCACCTAGCGTCCAGGCCCGACTTCCCGAACTCATCGCCCTGGACCAGGCCAGCGGCCTGAACAACTTCTACGCGGGAGACGACGCGTGATCCACACAACGGGCACCACCCGTGACGAACCATGAGGAAGGTGATGGGGTGACCAGCACTCGTCGTCGTTACCGGTCCCCCAGGCACGGGCAAGACCACGCTGGCTCACGCGCTCGCCCGCGAGCTCGGATGCCCCGCGATCATCCGGGACGAGCTCAAACAGGGAATGGCCCTTACCTCTCCTGGCTACCAGGCCGGAGGCGACGATCCGCTCAACTACCCAACTCTGGAGGCATTCTTCGAGGTCGCAAGAGTGCTGTTGAAGGCTGGCGTGACGATCGTCATCGAAGCCGCGTTCCAAGACCGGTTGTGGCGACCGAGCCTCCAGCCGCTCCTCGCCCTCGCGGACATCCGCGTCATCCGCTGCAACACCCCTACGGACATCGCGCACGACCGAATCGCCCACCGCCTACAGCACGGCAACCACCGCGCAGCTCATGGAGACCGCGACCTCCTGGAAGCCCTCGCTTCCGGAGAACACTCTCTCGGCTCCTTCGTGCCGATCTCCCTCGACGTCCCCACACTGACGGTCGACACCTCCGGCGGCTACAAGCCGGGCTTCGAGGACATCGTCTCCTTCACCCTAGTAGGACTTTGTTAGGTGGTGTCGTAGGGCTGCCAGGGTGGTGCGGGTTGGTGGCAGGTCGGGCAGGTGCTGGTCCAGGTGGCGATGAGGTGCTGGAGTCGGGCGAGGGTCTGGTAGAGGCTCAGGCCCGAGCAGGGACTTTTGGGCTGGTCCGCTGTTCGGTCAGGAAGAGGTGGGCGGCGGTGACGAGGGTGACGTGGCGGTGCCAGCCGTCGAAGGAGCGGCCTTCGAAGTGGTCCAGGCCCAGGGCGGTCTTCAGCTCGCGGTAGTCGTGCTCGATCCGCCAGCGCAGTTTCGCCAGCCGCACCAGGGTGGCGGGCGGGATGTCCGCGGGCAGGTTGGAGATCCAGTACTTGACCGGCCCGGATACCTGTCCGGACCACTGGGCGATCAGCTGCCGGGTGGGGATGGTGCCGTCGTCGGCCGGTTTCGGGCGGCGTCCGGCGGGACGGACCCTGAGCAGGGAAAACGGTGCAGCCATCGGTCCCCGTGAGCCTTCACGCCAGGCGATGGTGCGAACGCGGTCCCGTCCCGCGGCCAGTACGTGTTCGTGCAGGGGCACGGGCCGGGTGCGGTAGCGGGGCAGCGGGCGCGGGCCGAGCCCGCTGTAAGGCGGGGTATACGGCACGGCATCCCCGCCGTGCGCGGTCAGCCCGCCCTTGACCTGCAACGCATAGGCCAGGCCGCGTTCTTCCAGTGCTGAGCGGAACCGCGCGTTGTCACCGTAGGCGGAGTCCGCGACGACCAGGGCCGGCCACAGCCCTGCCGCGGCCAGCTCGTCGAGCATCTCGGCCGCGAGCTGCCACTTGGTCCGGTGGCACTGCCCGGACGGGATGCGGCACTTTGCCCGGCGCCCGGCCGCCCCGGGCCCGTCCCATTCCGCGGGCAGGAACAGCCGCCAGTTCAGCGGGCAGGACGCGGTATCGGTTGCCGCGTGGATACTCACCCCCACCTGGCAGTTGGAAACCTTCCCCAGCGTCCCGGAGTACTGGGCGGCCACCCCGGGCGAGAAGTCACCGTCCTTGGGGAAGCCGGTGTCGTCGACCACCCATACCTCCGGCCTGACCACTCCCACCGCCCGGCGGGCCAGCCCCATCCGCACAGCAGCGGCCGGCCAGGTCGACGACGTCACGAACTGCTGCAGAACCTGATGGTCGACACCGAGCCTCTGAGCCATCGGCTGCATGGACTTGCGCCGTCCGTCCAGCAGCAGGCCCCGCATGTACAACTGGCCCTTGGCCCGCTGGTCCGCACGCGCCAGCGGCGCGAAGACCTCCGCCGCGAACACCTCCAGCCGGTCACGGCACCCGGCAAGCTCCTCCGGAGTCATACCCGCAGCGAACCACCAGACCTGACCCCTGACCAGACACCTAACAAAGTCCTACTAGGCTCCGCCCCATGATTTCGGCCACCGTCAACAACGACGCCGCCCAAGCTCAGGGCCTGCCCCCGCCAGGCGCGACCTCATGAGCCAGACAGCCCCGGCCATCCCGATCCGCGCCTGCGCCGTCATCCTCCACGACCGCCACATCTGTCTGATCCACCGCGAGCGGCCCGACGGCGACCAGTACTCCCTGCCCGGCGGCCTCGTCCACGCCGACGAAGAGGTGCCAGCCGCTCTGGCCCGCGAACTCAAGGAAGAACTCGGACTCGACCTCGCCGAGCTGACCAGCCGTCCCGAGCTGCGCTGGGTGCAAGACCAGATCACCACCCGCCCCGGCAGCAGCGCGCCGTTCCGGCGACTCCACCTCATCCACGTACTGCACCTGCCGCCCGACGCCCGGCAGACCATGGCCAACACGGAACAGGACGCCGAAGATCACGCTCCTATCGTCTGGACACACCTCGACCGCGCCGCCCGCCTTCACCTCTACCCAGCAGCCGGTGAAGCGATCGGCACGCTCGCCAAAGCACACGACCAAACCGCTACGGCGCCGGTCCTCCTGCCACCGATCACGGACCGGACCTATCGGTGGCGCTGACGCCCGTTAGAACCGCAAAAGACATCCCACGCTTCGGGGAGATAGACCGTGCAGGAACCGCTGCGTGCGCCCGTGAACGATCACGGTGTTGCTCACGGCTTCACGTCGGTGGACGCCCAGCCCCGGCCAGCCGACTGGGTTCAGATCCTGGACCGGTTGAGTGCGGAGCCGTTCTACGTCGCGTACAAGCAACGGCTGCAAGAGTTCCTGCGCGCCGAGGCCGGCGGGCTGTTCCTTGAGGTCGGAGCGGGCACCGGGGACGCCGCTGTATCCCTGCGCTCGCGCTACGGAGCCGAGGTCGTCGCGGTCGACAGCTCCTTGACGATGATCGCGCAGGCAAGGAGCCGAGGTGTGGTGCATGCCGCTGTCGCGGACGGACACCGGCTGCCTTTCCGGGCGGGCCAGTTCGAAGGCGCCTGGGCCGACCGAGTCCTGCAACACGTAACCGAACCGCTACGGGTACTGGACGAGTTGCTGCGAGTGGTCCGCCCCGGCGGCCGGGTCGCGTTGGCAGATCCGGACTACGACACTCAGGTACTCGACATCGACGACCAGGAACTTGCCCGCCGGGTTCTGCGCTTCCGGGTCGACGTGGCGCTGCGCAACGGCTCGCTGGCCCACCGGCACGCCGGACTGCTCGCGGCCCGCGGCCTTCACGACATCACGGTGGAAGCCCGGACTCTGGCCGTACGCGATCCGTCGGCGGCCGAGAACGTCATGGGCCTGCGTACCTGGGCGCACACCGCCGCGGCCCGGGGCTACCTCGACCCCATGGACGCGGACCAGTTCGTGAACCAGTTCGACGACGCCGTGCACGAGGGGCGCTTCATGTACGCCGTCACGTTCTTCCTGACCGGGGGCACGCTGCCCGTGCCGAGCTGATCGGATGCCACCGGCCGTCTGACCGCCACGGCCACCACTCACCGAGGACGGGTTTTCAGGCGTCGGTTTACCAGTCGTCGGTTAACCGGTCCCCGGTGGACCAGGCGTGTTTACTAAGACCCTCACCAAGTTCCCCCTACCCCCGCAGGTCGTTCTGGCTGACGCTTCGCACGCCGCTGGCGGCGTAGCTGACGAGGGCGTCAATGCCGCTGTCAGCGCCTTCTGTCGCTCGACAGCATCCCGAGTTCCTTGATTGCTTAGTCGGGCTCGTAGGGGGCGTTCAGGGCTGTTCTCGGGCCTTCGCTGTTGCCTGCTGCCCTGTCGGTTCGTGGTGCGGGACGGGGTGGTTCAGGTAGTTGGTAGTGGCTCGCCGGAGAGCACGTGGACGTGCCAATGCTGGCTCTCCTGGTAGCGGCCCATGTTCGTCATGACGCGGCAGGCTCCGTGTTCGTTCTTCACCGCAGCGGCGGCTTGGCGGACGACGGTCATCACGTCCAGCAGCAGCTGATCGCCTCCGTCGCCCAGGTCGATGAGCGAGAGGACGTGCCGCTTCGGGATGACGACAAGGTGGACGGCGTACGCGGGTCTCGTGTGTTCGAACGCGAGGACCGTGTCCGTCTCGGTGATCTTCCGGACCTGGGTGAGTCCGCTCAGGACCTGCTCGCAGTAGATGTCGTCCCCCACCTGCTGGCCCTCCTTACGGCTTCCGCGGGTTGGCTTCGGCGATCTCCTTGGCTCGTTCAGCGACCGGGTTCAGGCCGACCTCGGCCCTACGCTCGTCGACATCGCCGGGCTCGCGGATCGGGGAGGGCTCCCAGTCGCCGCCCGGTGGCCGGCGGAACTGCGTACCGAACCACTGGCTGCCCTCGGTCCGAACGGAGATGCGGTCTTCGAGGAAGGCGAGCTGCCACGGTGCGGCGTCGCCGCCGGTAACCGCCTCGGCAAGCAGGTTCACCCACTGCTCCTGGAGGTGGGGTTGCCGGTCGGCGTGCTGCGCCAGAAGCCAGGCCGCGTCCGCGCCGTCGTCGCCACACAGCGCCCGCCCGGGCCACCCCACCTGTTCGATGACGCCCTTGAGCCAGTGGGTGTTGTCGTTGTCCATGGCCGCCCAGCGCGCGGCAACGTCGTCCGTGACCGTGTCGCGCAGGGCGTTGCGGAACGCTTGGTCGACGTCGCCGCGGCGCAGCAGTTCGTTGCGCAGGGCCTCGTCCCGGGCGGGGCAGGCGCGCTGGGCGGCGGCCGTGGGAGGCACGAGTTCGTGCAGGGCCTCGCCGAGGATGCGGGTGTCCGCGGGCGCGTCCAGGACGGCCAGCTCGTCGGCGGTGATCCAGCGGAACGGGTGCTCGCGGCGGCCGACGGGGCCGTACGGCCGGTCGACGACTCCAACGTGGATGTGGTCGAGGTGCACGTGCCGTTCGGGGTGCTGGCCGTCGGCTGCGGCGGGCATGCTCACCGTCCACCAGGGCGCTCCGTCGACGCACGCCTCGGCGCCGGTCTCGGGGTGCGGGTAGTCCGCGGGCAGCGCGTACCCGGCAGGCGGCAGGAGCCGGGCCCGGTAGCCGGTCTCCTCGACGGTCTCTCGCAGCGCGGCCTGCTCGGGCCGCTCGCCGGGGTCTATGTGACCGCCGGCGACCATCCAGCCGCCGTGACGGGGGTGCTCGATGACGCCCAGCCGCCACGTGTCACCGAAGCGGGCGAAGAGATACAGGCTGGCGGTGCGGTGCCGGACCAGATCCACCGCCGCAGCGTCCCACGCCGCCGTGCCCCCAGTACAGAGCGCGGGTACACCTACGCTGAAGGCGGGCGTGGGGCCGACGAGACGGATGCTGCTGGTGGGCCTGCCCCGTTTTCTGACCGACGCCTGGTCGTGGCTGAACTACAAGCCGGTGATGGCCTCCACGTACGACGGCCGGCCGCACCGTGCGCTGGCGCCGGAGGTCCAGGCGACGTGGCTGCCGCCCGAGGCGGTGCGCCGCCTGGCCGCGTACAAGCTCCTCGCGGCCTACGACTCCAACCAGGCCGGGGAGCTGGCGGCGCTCGCGGGGAACGCGGAGGCGGCCGAGCGGCGCGAGTTCGGTGACCCGTCCTCGTTCGTGGACACCACCCTCGCGCACGTCATCGGCAAGACGCAGCAGATCGTGGTTCCCGGGGCCGAGCACGCCAAGGACGACCAGGCCACCCCAGAGGCAGTAGCGGCGGCAGCGACGCAGGAGCGGCTGCGCGAGTGGGCGGAGGCCGAGCTGCTGCCGCTGCGGATGCAGGCCTGCGAGCGCAAGACCGTCCTCCTCGGCGACGGCGTGTACCTGCTGGCGTGGGACCCGGAGAAGGGCCGGGCCCGCCTGCAGACCTTCGACCCCGGCTTCTACTTCCCCGTCATCGAGGACGACGCCGACCCGGGCGGCTACCCGAACCGCGCCCACCTGGCGTGGGAGATCCCCGAGGACCCCAAGCACGGCATCAAGGCACGGGTGCGCCGGATCACCTACGAGCTCGGCCCGATCGAACCCGCCGCTCGCCCCGACGCCGCCAACGGCGCGGACCGGCAGGGGCCCGACGTCCCCGCGGACGCGGAGGCCACGGTGGCAGGGCCCGGCGACGTCTTCGACACGGCCACCGGCCGAATAGTCCGCACGTACCCGTGGGCACCCGACAAGGCGTCCACTGTCACCTGCTACCTGACCGACGCGGAATGGCTCCTTGAGGACCTACGGCACGGGCAGGCCCTCGACGACTTTCCCCTCGGCAAGGCCCGCTTCCGCGAGCGCGCCGATGGCACGGTCCTCAACCGCCTGGACCTGCGGATCGACTTCCTGCCGGTCGTACACATCAGCAACACCATCGCGGACGGCGAGCACTTCGGACAGTCCTCCCTCGCCAAGGTCTTCCAGGCCCTGGACGAACTTGCCGAGACCGACACCGACTCGGCCCGCGCCTCGGCCACCACCGGCGCCCCGATCATCGCGCTCGCCGGGTCCCACGCCGAGGTCGACCGGATCACCGGCCGCCCCAAGCCGCTGGACATCGCGCCCGGCACGGTCTTCCAGCTCGCCGACGGCGGGCGCATGGACGTCCTCGACACCTCCGGCCAACTCGCCGAACTCCGTGCCCGGGTCGAGGAGCTTCGCGAACGGGCCGCCGTCAACGCCCGGTTGCCCGCCGTCAGCTTGGGCACCGTGGACCCGTCCGACGTGCCCAGCGGCTACGCCCTCCAGCTCAGCCTCGGCCCCCTCGACTCCCTCGTCGACGCCATGCGGCTCGCGCGGGCCCACAAGTACGCACTGCTGCTGAAGATGGTGCAGCGCCTTCACCAGGCCGGGCAGGCCGAGGGCTGGCCAGCGGGCCCGCCGCTCCCGGCCCGCCTGGTGTTCGGCCCGCACACCCCCACCGACCGGGCCGCCATCCTGGACGAGGTGATCAAGGGCGTGAGCGCCGGGGTGCTATCCCTGGAGACCGGTATCCGGATGCTCCAGGACGCCGGGTACCCGATCGAGGACGCCCGGGAGGAAGTCGAGCGCATCGACGCCCGCCGAGCCCCGAGTGCCGAGCCGCACGAGTCGACGACGGCGTCCGAGGAAAAGCGGCAGGAGGGTAAGGAGGACTCGCCGGACGACCGGCCTGGCGGGCCCCAACGTGACCGGGCCGAGGCGGCGTAGGAACCCTGATCGACGGATCTGCTCTGCCCTCGGCCCGCTCTTGGGTGGTTGACCGATCGGGGTTGCCCGTCCGCTCGCTCAGCGGAGGTGCGCGGGCAGGAATGCCAGGAGGCCGATCACCGTGCCGACGGCCAGACCCCACCCGGCAACGCGCACTGCTGGACGTGCCCGACCATCAGCCGGTCGCGTTCCGACTCGCCCGGCACGTCCTAGTCGTCGGCTGGGATGCGCGTCTTCTTGAAGCCCTGGCGTTGTTCATTCGCCGAGAGGCGGAGGTCGTCTTCGGACATGGAAGAGATGGTGCCGCCCCCGGTCTGGATCTTGTAGGTGCCTTCGCCGCCGGGCACGTTCTCCACTCGGGTCACCTCGTAGCAGTATCCGGCGAAGTCACCGTAGGAGTCGGGCAGCCGCTGCCCGGTCCGGCTGGTGATCGCCTCGGCGAGCTTGTGCTTCCCGCTCTTGTCGAAGATGACGACGGTCTCACCAGCGGCATTGGGCGTGCACTCCTCGCCCGCCCGACCGTGACCGCCGTCGCGGATGTAGGCATCCGCGGAGGCGGAGACGATGGTGGCGGTGAACGGCGTGCGGTCCACCCACGACTTCCACAGCAGGACGCTGGTGGCCCCGGCAGCGCACGCAGCTGCGGCTGCGCCCCACAGGACGACCGGTCGGCGTTTCCACCACTTCTTCCGGATCGCTGCCCCCTGCACGTCTGGCGAGGGTACGGGATGTTTTGCGAGGTCAGACATGATGTGGATCATGCCAGTGCTATCCCGGCCAGCCGGGGGTGGGTCTGCCACCCGGCCTCCCCTCTCCGCCGGTGCCGCACAGCGCATGCAAATGGCGTGTGGCGTTCGTTTCCGTACACTCGCCAGTGGCGCGGGGCCGTTGTGTGGGAGCAGCACGCATTCATGACCGGCACCTCGACAGATCCGAAGGACACCCCGCCCGCCGAGCTCACGGTCAGCCAGGATCGGCTGGCCACGATGCTGGCGCGCGAGAAGGACCAGGGAGGCCGGGCTGCGGTCCGATCCCTGGTCGAGCGGCTCGGCTTCTCCGACTCCGAGGCCCTAGAGCAGTACGTCTCTGTCGTCCGCAAGGCCCAGCAGGATGAGCTGAGCGACGCGCAGTACCGCGAGGCGATGTTCACCGAGCGGGAGAAGACGCTGGTGGCCCGGGAGGCTGCGGCGGAGGCTCGTGAACGTGCGGCGATTCGGCGCGCCCACCTGGCCGAGGCGGGTGCGAAGGGCCAGGACCTGGACGACGCGATGACTCTGCTGCGGGTCGAGGACGACGCCGACGACGCCCAGCTCGCCGATGCGGTGGGCCAGCTCGCCGCCCGCCGCCCCGAGCTGTTCGCCCGCACCACCGCACACCTGCCGGCCGTTCCGGCTCCTGCTGGTGCTCCCGCGTCCGTTCCGCCGCCGCGCTCGCCCGGGGTCTCCCACACACCGGGCGCAGCCGGGCTGGAGATGGCGCGCCGCCGCGGGCTCCTGCCGCCGACGACCTGACCGTCAGGCCGTACGCGGCCTGTCTCTTCGGGGACCACGCCCCTTTCTTCGTGGACCGTTCCACCGCCTCTGGTGAGGGCGCGACCGCCTTTTGATCCACCAGGAGGACGGCGTGACCATTCAGCCGTACACCACCTCCGTGACGGTGACCGCTGACCGCGACTGGCTCGCATCTCGGCACGGCACCGATTCCACGGAGACCATCACTCTCGACCTGAGCACGTTCGCCAAGGGCGTCCACTTCACCGAGCCCGAGCCGGGCCAGCCGTACGGGTACGTCCGCTCCGGCGTCCCGGTCGCCCGGATCGTCGCATCCGGCCTGTACGGCCCGTACGACCCGGAGGCCAAGGACGGCCGCCAGCTCCTCGCCGGCCTGGTGTACACCGAGGCCCCGTACACCCCGGGCAGCAGGAACATTCCTGCTGCCCTGTACTGGCACGGCTCGGTGCACACGGGCCACATCCCCGGCGGCATCGACCCCGCGAAGATCGCCCCGCACCCCGCCAGCCCGCAGATCCGCTTCCTCGGTGAGGCGGCCGCATGAGCGTCGCGGACCTTCTCAAGGGTGTGTCGACCACGGACCTGACCGTGTACGCGCGCAACGTTCCCACGCCCGCTGACTTCCTGCTGACCAATACCGTCTTCGCCGAGCGGCAGGTCAAGGACGTCAAGTGGCGTATCCGGCAGTCGAAGAGGCGTGTGAACGCGGCCTCGTACCGTGCCTACGACGCCTCCGTGCCGTTCGCGCAGCGGCAGGCGGAGACCACGCAGGTCGAGGGCATGCTGCCCGCGCTCGGCCAGAAGTTGGTCGTGACGGAGCTGGAGCAGCTGCTCCTCGACGCCTCCCGGGGCGCCGACGACGATCGTCTGGTGGAGCTGCTGTACGACGATGTCGAGCGCCACGTGGAGGCGATCCGGTCCCGTCTCGAACTGGCCGCCGCCGATGTGCTGCTCGACGGCAAGTTCTCCCTCACCGGCGAGAACGGTCTGACGGTCGAGGTGGATTACAAGGTGCCGGCCGCGAACATGCCGACCGCGGCCAAGCCGTGGAGTGATCCGTCGTCGGACCCGATCGCGGATGAGCTGCGATGGATGTCCTACCTCGACGACATCGGCGCCCCGGCCCCGGAGATGGTGCTCACCTCCCAGAAGGCGTGGTCGCATCTGGCGTCCAACATGGCCTACCGGGCCGCGTACTACGGCACGCCGGCGGGCGGGCAGACCCCGACGGCGACGCTGAACCCGGAGCAGGTCAACAGCGTGCGCGGCACCTATGGTCTGCCGCCGGTGACCTTCTACCGTGCCCAGGTGTGGCAGAACAACGTGTCCAAGCGGGTGCTGCCCGAGGACCGCTGGATCATGCTGCCGCCGGACCGTACGAAGTGGGGCGAAACGCAGTACGGGACCACCGCGGAGTCCCTGGCCCTGTCGCGCGGCACAACCCCGGCGATCGAGCGCGAGGACGCCCCCGGCATCATCGTCACCCGCGACGTCGAGGACGACCCGGTACAGATCTGGACCAAGGGCGCAGCCTGCGCGATGCCCGTGCTGTACTCGCCGGACTGCCACATCGCGGCGAAGGTCCTGTGACCGACGCCCAGGGTAAGGCGCTCGGCACCCTCGCCGTCGCCGTCCATGTCCTTGACCCCGTTGCCCGTATCCCGCTGATCCTCACGCCCGGCACCGAGGTCACCGACCTGGATATCGCCAGCCAGATCACCAACCCGGCCTGCTGGCACGGCAACCGGGTTCCCGTCCTCGGGACGGAGAGGAAGACCGGCCGGAAGTCCGCTTCGACACCCGACAACGACTGACCGACCACCGCTGCGGCCGGGAGAAGCACCTGCTTCTCCCGGCCACTCCTTCCCCACGAAAGCGCCTTCCCTTGTGAACAGCGACACCATGAGCTGGCTGCTGGCGCAGCTCGGCCCGGACACTGACCCGACCGACCTTCAGAGCCGGTATTTGCGTCTTCGCTCGGCGCGCGCCGTCGCGCTGGAAATCCTCAACGAGCGGCTGGCGAAACTTCTGGCCGAACCGCTGAAGGTATCCGTCAACGGCGTAGTCACCGTCGACCAGACAGCCAACGTGTCCGCGCTGGAACGCCGCATCGCCGCCGTGGCCTCCGATACAGCCCCGGATGACACTCCGGCTGCCGGGCGCGAGCTGCTCACCACCGTGGTCCTATGCCCGCGCCGCCGCAGGTAGGCGCCAGCACGGCCAGCCTGGGTACTCCCATTACGCGTTTGACCGGACGCTTTGCCTCGCAACGCCGATTGGTGTCAGGGCCGTTGATGGCACGCATGCGCCGAACCATGTGGAACCTCATCGCGGACGGACAAGCAACCGGCCCACGATGACTCTCTTCCGGATTAGCAATACCTTAGCCACAACTACCTGAACTGCCACGAAAACGGTGGCTAATTGAAATCGGTGAGGTACGTTCTGCGCCGAACGGAAGGGAAACTCTCATGTCCAAGCGCGTTGATACCTACCTCGTGGACGACCTCACCGAGGAGCGCGACGAGACCGTTAAAGAGCGCGTGATCGCGCTCGATAACCGCCGCGTCGTCATCGACCTGAGCGACGACTCCTATGCCGAACTGGAGGAGAAGCTGGCGCCTTACTTCACGGCCGGACGGCCCCGGCGCGCCGCCACTGCTCCCCGGCAGGCAACCAGGGCCACGCCCAAGGTGAAGACCGTCGAGCCGACCACGAGCGACATCCGCGCCTGGGCGAAGCGGCGCCGCGTCAAGGTCGCTGCCCGCGGGCGTATACCGAACGCCCTGCGCGAGCAGTACATCGCCGATCCCATGAATGCCGCATAGACGCGCATACATCGTTGAGCCGCGCCTGGACGGGAGGATCACGGAGGCGGGAACCGTGATCGGCCTCCTCCTCGCCGCGCGCGCACTCGCGATCTGCCCAGGGGCTGGTCCGCGGGCGTCCAACGGCAGGACGCAACGGCCGGATTCGCGCTTCGCGTACCTATGGTCGGCCTCATGAGCAGCTATCCCGAATCCCGCAGCGTCCGCATCTGCGCCCCTCGCCCCGACGCCCCGGTCGCGATCGAGGTCGACGGGCACGACGTTGCCAGCGGTGTCGAGGCGTACCGCATCACGCAGACCGTGGACGGCGGCCCGGAGGTCACGCTGTATATACAGCCGGGCTGGAAGGGCCTGGAGTTCGAGGGCCTGGCCGAAGTCGTCGCCGAGCCGGCGGACCTCCGGCATGTTGTCCTCGACTTCCTCGGCAGCTTCGACTGGCGGCAGCTCGATGCCGCGGTGCTGGCCCGTGATGATCTCGACGGGGGGCCGGGCGAGCTGACCCGCGGCGTCCTGTCGCAGCTGCGGGAGTGGGCTGCTGGTGCTTGACGTCAAGGGCGTCTCCGCGTTCACGGAGCGGCACCTGATGTCGGACCAGGTGCTGGTGACGCGCGGTACGGGCGAGGATGTCCTGGACACGGCGACGGGTGATCTCGTGCCCGCCGACCCGCGGGTGGTGCACTCGGGCAAGGCGGGCCTGTACCGGGGCCGGGAGCGCATCCGGGCACGCAGCGGGCACGACGGCGCGTGGGTCGACGAGGTGCGGACCGGGTACCGGATGCTGCTGCCGCTCGGCGCAGAGGAGCTCCGGGAAGGGGACACGGTGCGCGTGGCGAAGTCCCGGGATGACCAGGCGGTGGGCCGCACGTACCGGGTCGCCGCGCTCGGCGAGGTCTCATCGATCCCCGTGCTGCGCACCGTCTGGCTGGAGGAACACAACAGGGAGGTGAACACGGCATGAGCGGCGGCACTTTCACGAGTCCGGCCGCGCTGGCCGCAGCGTTGACGCGCAACGGCGTCGCCGCCATGGCGGCCGTGCACACGGCGATGGAGCACAGCGCGCAGTCGCTGAAGTCCAGCGTGCAGCAGAACGCCTCCGGCCGGCCCGGACCCAACATCGTCACGGGCCGGTACCGGGCGTCGTGGCAGGCGGAGGTATCCGGGGCCGGGCCGCTGGTGACCGGGGTGGTGGGCAGCTCCGCCCCGCAGGCGCGACGGTTGGAGTACGGCTTCGCCGGAGCCGACTCACTCGGCCGTGTCTACCACCAGCCGCCCTTCCCGCACCTGGGCCCCGCCGTCCAAGAAGCCGGGCCGAAGATCGTGCGCGAGCTCGGCACAGCAGTCAGGGCGGTGCTGTGAACTGGCTCTGCAAGGACCTGGAAGCCTCCCTGGCCATGGTGTTCGGCGAAGCCGAGCTGGGCATGCTGGCTCGCGCCGTCGTGATAGCCGAGATCCTGGACGACGACGGCGAGCGCAACCTGACCGTCTTCACCACCCCGGGCCTCGCCGAGTGGGACGCGCTGGGCATGTGCCGGTACGGCGCCGCCGCCATCGAGGCGTCCGCTGGTGCCGACTTCGCCAACGGAGCCGACGAGTGATCAACCGCGCGCCCGTCACCGAGGCCGTGCGGGCGATGCTCAGCGAAGCTGTGGGGAAATCGTGCGGCGTCGGCGCCCTGCCCACGGTCGGCGGGACCCCGGTGCTGCTGCCGTACCTGGTGCTGTACCCCCTCGGCGGGGACTTCGACGGCGCACTGCTGGGCGATCGGTCCGAAGATGCCCATCTCGTGTACCAGGTGACCGTCGTCGCCAGCCGTACGGACCAGGCCGAGTGGGTGGCGGACCGCGTGCGGCGGGCTCTGCTCGACCGTGCAGCCACAGGCGAGTGGGTGCACCCTCTTGTGGTTCCGGGCGGCCGAGTATGGGGCCGGGCGCTCATCGCGGACGACGGCACCGACCCCTCGTCGGCCGGCGAGGGCGTGGTGACCTATGCCCTGAGGATTCGATTCAGCATCGGTAGCACCTGAACCAGGCGATCGGCCCGCGCATGTCCGCGCGCCGCGGCTTGCTCACCCGCACGTCGATGTCAGTGGCCCCGGGTAAGTTGGCGGCTCAGGTGAAGGTATGACGGAGGGAATCATGGACACCGCACAACTGGACGTGTCGGAGGAAGACGTCGCGACCCTGCTCGCGGACCCCAGCAGGCCGCTGGGTCAGCGTACGTTCTGGCGGCTCCTGTACGAGTCCGAAGTGCGGATAGATGAACTGCTGGCCCTCGACATCACCGACGTACGCCTGGTGGAGCGCATCCTTGCCGTCTCCGAGTCGAAGGAAGGCCCCCGCGAGGTCGAGGTCTCGGAAGCCGCGGCCAACGAACTCGCGCTGATCATCGCTGGGCACAGTGCCGGTCCCGTGTTCGCGCTGCCGGACGGAACCCGGCTGTCCTGGGAACGAGCGCACGCCGCCTTCCGTGACGCAACGGGAAGGCCGTTGCGTGCTCTGCGTAACAGCCGTCTGCGACGCGAGTTCGCCCTTGTCGCGCAGGCGGGGGCCGCTCACGGCGGCTTCGGGCATTCTGTGAGCTGACCAAGTCCGCACCTGCGAGCCGTTGTTCCTCCTACGGTGGTCTGCATGACCATCGAATGGGAGTCGACGATCATTGCCGCCATGGCGACTCGGCAGGGGGTGCGCGACGTCAACGCAGACGGGGCGGCGATTCATCGGGTCCCCGGCACCAAGGTGGTGGGGGCCGCGATTGTGGACGGCATCGGCAGCGATGCCGAGGTCGCCCGATTCGCGGACATCGCCGCCGAAGTGGCTGCCCGCGTGGGCGCACGGAAGACGGCGGTGCTCGGCATCCTGGCTGCCGCTGAACTGGTAGCGGCTCCAGCCGGCCGCGGGATCACCGGCCCAGACGGTGTCGCCGTTCTCGCCGTCGCCGAGCCGGGCGCTCCGACCTCCATCGCCTGGACCGGCGACTCTCGCGCCTACGGATGGAACGGCAGCACACTCCAGCAACGGACCACTGATCACAACGTCGGGCAGTACCTCCGGCAGAACTCCGGCGGTGGGCCCGTCGAACTCCTTGAACAGATGGAATTCCTCGCCCGGAAGCACGACAACTGGCTGAGGAGTTCCTTGGGCCTGTGCGGAATCGGCTCCGTAGACGCCTGCCATATTCCACCGGGCGAACTCGCGCTCCTTGCCAGCGACGGTTTACACAACAGCGTCCCCCACGAGGTTATGGAGGCGCTCATACGCGAGCACGAAGGTCATCCCCAGAGACTGGCTGACGCTCTCGTGGCAGCAGCCACCGAGGACGAGAAGGGGTACCGCGACGACGCGACAGCCATCGTCCTGGCACCGAGGTGACGTGCACCACCCCAGACAAAGGGCTGCCCGTCAGGCGCGGTTGCCCTCGCTCGCGTCCTGTGACATCAGGCTTTTGAGCACGTGCCACCTTGCGGAATCGACTGTGCCCGCAGCTTGCTTGGGCAGGAAACCTCCGAGGTCAGAGCTGTTTCCTGTTTCCAATTCGAATTGGAAACAAGAAACTCCTAGCGCCTGAGATGACACGGCCCCACACTCGGCTCCATGTAGACCGCCATCATTCCCGGGCTCACCGTCGACGAGCCGATGTACGAAACCGCTGCGGAAGGGCTCGCCTTGCACGCGCCCGCCCTGGCGCTCGGTTGGGAGCAGTTCATCGCTCCCGCGTCCTGGTGGCTGGTGCCGGACGAGTCCGGGCTTGCCAGCCGGGCCGAGCTCACTCTCCTTGAGACGCAGCAGTCCACGGTCAAGATCAATATCTGGCTGCGCCCGGACCTACGCGGTCCGGGCGGCACGCCGCTCCCGCACTCCCACCCATGGGATTTCGACTCCTACATCCTGGCGGGCGGGTACGGCGAGGACCGCTACAGGCTGGCCAGCGATGGTCAGGTCCATGCCGAACTCGGCGTGACACACCAGCACGGCGGCACCAATCGCTTCGGTCGCGACCGCTACCACGAGGTCACCCGCGTCCATGCCCCCGGCGCGACCATGAGCCTGATGGTGTGCGGACGCGGCGAGCGGGGCGTGTGGGGGTACCTTGACCTCGACACTGGGCGGCACCGGCGATCCGCACCTGACCCGACCTTCAGGGCGAAACTGCGGGCCCTGAACTGTCAATGGCCTTCTGTGGCGCCCCGCTGGCGGCCTTGAGACATCCCCGCAGGTGGACGGCATGATCGCCCCGCCTGCGGCCAGATAATCTCCCCGCCTTGGGTCGGTGTGGATCAGCTGAAGGGCTTCACTCCCTTCCCGGTGGTGGCCTCGGTCAGCCGGAACGAATCACCCTGGGTGACCACGACATGAGCATGGTGCAGAAGGCGATCGACAGTCGCTGTGGCCAAGGTCTTGGGCATGATCTCGTCGAAGCCGGACGGATGAAGGTTGCTCGAAACCGCGATCGAGCGTCGCTCATATGCGGCATCGACCAAGCGGTAGAAGCCCTCGGCGGCGTCCTCGGAGACCGGCAGGAGCCCGATGTCGTCGACGATGATCAAATCCGAGCGGATGATCCGCGCCAGAGCTCGGGCGATGGAGTCGTCCGCGCGGTGGCGGCGGACCAGCGAGCCGAGGTCTTCGATGGTGAACCAGGAGACGGCCAGGCCGGCCTCGACCGCGGTCTGCCCGAGGGCCTCGGTGAAGTGGCTCTTGCCCGTGCCCGAGGGTCCACAAATACAAAACGACTCACGGCGGCCGACCCACTCCAGCGTCTTGAGCGCGTCCTGGGTGGCCCGGGGGATCGAGGACTCGGTCTCGCGCCAGTCGCCGAAGGTCTTGCCGGTGGGGAAGCCGGCCCGCTTGCGGCGGGTGTGCAGGTTGGCGCGGTCGCGGCCGGCGGCTTCCTCGGCGAGCAGGACGCGGACGACCTCGGCCGGGTCCCACCGCTGGGCCTTCGCGGTCGGGATGATGTCGGTCAATGACCTGCGGATGTGCGGGAGTTTGAGCCGTCGGGTCAGCTCAATGGCCTCGGCGAGCGGGTCGCCGTTGGTGCCGGGAACGGTGCGAAGAGGGGTGGCCATCAGGCGAGATCGCTTTCGTCGTACTCGGGAAGATCAGAAGTGGCGGACAGCCCGAACGTGGACCAGGCGCCGGTTCCGGGCTGCAGGGAGTGGTCCTCGCTGCGTCGATGCGGCTCGGCCGGGCCGTGGACGGCCTGGTAGTCGAGGATGGACAGCAGGTCCTTGTCGGCGAACCGGCCGGTGACCGCGGCGGTGCCGAGCGCGCGGTCCACTTCCGCCGCGGAGTGCAGTTTTGCCAGCGCGACGGCCTCGGCCATCTTCGCCTTGATCCGGCGGACCCCAGCCGCGGCGGCCTCGATCAGCCAGGATGCCGCCCCGGGACCGAGGGCGAGGAACGCTGCTTCCTCCGCGCTCGTGGCCCGCGGGATGCGGTCGGATTCCTTGTTCTCGCGGGGCGGGTAGTGGGCATCGTCCAGGACCGGGCTGCCGGGCTCGCCCCGCTGGTGGCGGGCGACCTCGCGGGCCGAGCCGGTCTCGTCGACGGCGGTGACGATCAGTTCGTCGCCGTGGAAGCGGGCCCAGACCCGGGTGTCGATCAGCTCGTGCGGAACCGAGTAGCGGACCGCCTCGACCGAGATTGTCGCGTCCCAGCAGACCCGGCGGGTGGTGCCGAACGCCGCGGTGAACGGCCTCTTCGGCAACGGGTGAAGCCGGTGCTGTTCCTCGGCGAGTCGCTCGGCCGGCTTGCGTCGAGTTGCCTTGTGAATACGGGAGTTGACCTCATCGCAGAACTGCCGGCAAGCCGATTCGAGGTCACCGAAACTCTTGTACTGCTCGCGCAGATTCACGTCCTTCGGCACGAGATCGGCCTTCGCTATCTTCACCGTGGACTCCGAGCCGCCCTTGGTCTCCGGATCCGCCGGCAGACAGGTGCGTATCGTCGTGCCGTAATGCCGGGCGACCTCGACGATCTCCGGGTTGCGGACCGCGATCCCCGCGACGTGGTCGGTGGTGACCGTCTTCTCATTGTCCGTGAGCACGTAGGCCGGGATCCCGCCGATCCGGCGGAACGTCGTGTCCAGACATGCGGTGACCGTCGGGAGCGTCTTGTCCCAGATCGGGATCACGATCCGGAACCTCGACCAGGCAAGCCAGGCGCAGAACAGCGTCGTCTTGCGTCCGTTGATCACCGGACCGTCGCCGAAATCGTACTGAAGCCAGAGCCCCGGCTCGGTCACCCACGGCCGATAAACCCGCCGCCGACCGGCCCTGAACTGGGCTTTTGCCTCAGCGACGGTGCGGCGGGTGGTGCGTTCCCCGCCGGTGAAGCCCATCGCGGCGATCCGCTTGTGGACCACGTCCGCGCGGATCTTGCCCTGCGAGCGGACCACCAGCTCCTCGATCTTCGGCAGATAGTCGTCGATCTGCCGGGCCCGGTGCCGACGCTTGTCGGGCTGCTGCCCGGCCGCCCGCATCTTCACATATCGGGCCACCGTGTGGTGGTCGCACCCGGCCAGCTCGGCCGCCGCGCGGTAACTCCCCGTGAGGTCGTAAGCCTCCAGGATCTCCATGATCTCCTCGCTGTTCTTCACCCGCTCCAGCGTCGTCGAGCGGGATTACTCGGTGCGAGCGGGGAGAAAATCTGGCCGTACCCGGGGACCCCTTGCCGTACGTGGGGAAAACCGTGGCCATAGATTGCGCCGTAAACGGCCGCCAGCGTGGAGCTTACGAAGACCGCCGTCACTGAACCCTCAGCACCGCTGAGCGGCACGCGCTCAAGGGACACTGTCGCAGGACACCTCGGCCCCGCATGACGGACACGATCACGTCACCCGGTGGCCTAAAATCGTTCCAATGTCCGACAAGAGCACCACTGATATCCCCTCCGAACTGATCGCTTTGCAGCGCGCTGCCGATGGCGAATTCGCGAAGGTGCGGGCGTCCCAGGAGCACGGGCGCACTTCGGAGTGGACGGACGAGCAGCACTCGGCGTGGAAAGCGCAGTGGGAGGCGTGGCGGGCGGCTGCCGAGGCGATTTACGAGGCCGTCTGCACCCACCCCGCCGCAGCGGAGATGGGCCGGCATGCCCTGGAGATGGCCGTCAAGGCTGCCGTCCGGCACCCCGCGCCGACCGCGTCACACGAACTCGCCGAGTAACCGCCACGACGGCCCCGGGTCCTCGTTGGCACCGTGTGACCGATTCTCTGGCCGACGCAGTCGAGCGTGACGCAACCGCCCTACGTGACGAGCTGCACTCGGGAACATGGCGCCCCACCGCCGCCGAGCAGCAGCTCGCCGACGATCTTGCTCACGGCCACTGGGATGCCCATTGGCTCAGGTCCGGCCTCCGTGATCACCCGACCACAGCGATGGGAGGGCGCCTGCTCGCCGTGCTTCACCCCGCCGCGACCGTGGCCGAATCGGCTGGCTCTGAGTCGGCCGACAGGGCCCTGCTGGCGCTTCGCACGTTGATCGACGCCATCGCCCCCGCCCCCTGACCTGAGGGGAATCAGGGGCGACGAACCAGCCCTTCGTGACGAGGGAGCGGAACAGCGGCCGGTCTGCCTCCGCGATCTCGGCCTCGGCGATCTGAGGGTTGTTGTCCAGGCGGCTGGCCACGTCGAGCAGCAGCCTCTCCTCGCCTCCGGTGATGTTGAAGTCCACATCTCGAACGTAGGGCCGCCCGCGCGGACCTGCCCGCTGAGCTGCACAGTTTGCCGCCGATAGCCGTATGGTCGTCTACGTGCAGCGATCACGGTCGCCCCGTGGCGCTGCATCCTCACCGCGGAGGCCCCCGCGCGGACGTCCGGCCACATCAGTGGCACGGGCCGGTTCCCCCGACACGACGTCGAGGGACGGGGCCGCCGCTTCCCTTCCGCTTCTCGCACGGCTGCCCGTCCCGGAATCGGACAGCAGTGCAGGTACAGAAGTTTTCCCGGCGCGGCGTGACCCGCGTCCTGTGGCTGGCCAAGGTCGCCGACGCCAGCCACGTCCCCACGCGGGCCGAGCTGACCGCCGGCACGGACCTCACCGACGCGGTCGCCGCGATCGACGGGTGGTCGCTGTCGAACAAGGCGATCGAGACGCCGACACTCGGCAGTACCTTCGAGACAAAGATCCCCGGCGCCGATGAGGCGGACGACTCCTCGCTGACCTTCTACGAGGACGAGACCGCCGACACGATCGAGGGGCTGTTCACGAAGGACGCGACCGGGTTCGTGGTCATGCTCCGCAAGGGCGACATACCCGGCAGCCGCAGCATGGACGTCTTCCCCGTCCGGGTCGGCAGCCGCTCGGCGCAGTACAGCGTGGACAACGAGGCCGCCAAGTTCGTGGTGTCCTTCTCGATCACCGAGAAGCCGGTCCAGGACGCGGCCATCCCGCCTGCGGCCACCGCCCCGGAGCGCCCCGCCAACAAGTAGCGGACCCCCTGCTCTCCCGGCCGGGCGTGCCGCAGCAGCGTGCTCTCCCCTCCTCTCCGTTCACGGCGCGCTGCCGCCCGCGCCCTGCCGGGCCCTCTCCTTCTCCCCCTCGTCGCGCGTTCTCCTGGAGCCACCCCGCATGACCACCCTCATCCCCACCCCCACGCCTCACACCGTGTTCAGCCCGCCGGCCGAGCCGGTCGCCCGCGACCCGCACTGGGCGGCGAAGATGGCCCGGCTGCGGGCCCGAACCCTGCCGGAGCAGACGCTGGTGATCTGCGACGACTCGGCAGTGCGCGAGCGCCTGGACGCCGCGAAGGCGGAGGCCGCCCGGTGCCGCGCGGTCGACGCGGCTGCCGGACAGCAGGACGGCAAGGAGACCCGCCGTGCCGCGGACGCGGTGGCAAAGGCGCAGGAGGCGTTCGACGCGGCCGCACTCATGCTGACCTTCCGAGCTCTGCCCCGGCCAGTGCTGGATGGGCTGATCAAGCAGTTCCCGCCGACCGAGCAGCAGGCCGAGACCGGAGATCTGTGGAACCCGGAGGCGTTCCCGGCAGCCCTGATAGCGGCGGCACACGTAGAGCGTGACCCGTCCGGCCAGCCGGTGGAGGGCCTGACATCGGCGGAGGCCCAGGAACTGCTGGACGCGTGGCCGATCTCCGAGTCGAACATGCTCTTCCAGGCCGCCTGGCAGGCGCAGCAGCTCACCCGGGCCAGCACCGTGGAGCTGGGAAAAGGCTGATCGCTGACGCACAGCTGCGCGACGAGCTGGAGCTATGCGACCGCTACGGCATCCCGCACTCTGTTTTCCTCGGGGCCGGGGATGGCCGATGGACGGACACCGACCGGGCGAAGGCCCTCGCCTACGCCGCGCACCAGCGGGCGGTGTGCGGCCACTGCGGAACGCGGGCCGTCGAGTGGGACGAGTCCGCGGGCGGTGACCGGTTCGCGTACGTGACGACGACGGTCCGGTGCGTGGGGTGTGAGCTGATCGCCCGGGAGCAGGACCAGGTGCCAGAGGGCCCGGACGGTTACGGGGTGCGCATCGGGCTGGTGCCACGGGAGGTGCGGCAGCAGCACGGGCATTAAGGGGCAACGCTAGGCGGGGCGCGGGGGAGAACGGGCGCCAGCTCCGGTGTCGAATTACACGCTCAGCGTGCAGATGCGCGCTGACGCGGCACAACTTCTCTCTGCCGTACGGCAGGCCGCGCAGGCCATGCGGAGCCTGGACAGCGGCGTCCAGGCCCTCAACCGGAACCTGGGCCAAGTCCGCTCCGGGGCCGCGGGGGCGGCCGGCGGCCTGCGCGACCTCGGGCGGCAGTCGACGAGCGCGGGCGCAAGTCTGCGGCGCGTCGGTTCGGACGGCCACGCCTCCATGGGTCGTCTGCGGCAGGGCGTGATCTCGGCCCGGCAGGAGTTTCACCACCTGCGCGGGCTCGTGATCGGCGGCGGCATCGTCGCCGGTCTCCACGAGATCGCGAAGGAGGGCAACGAGTACCAGCGGTCGATCAACAAGTGGGGGGCCGTCACCAGCGCGTCCGGCGCCGACATGATGCAGGCCGCCGCGAAGGCGCGCGAGCTCGGTGCCGACCTGAAGATCCCCGGCACCTCCGCCGCCAAAGCGGCGGATGCCATGCTCGAACTGGCCAAGGCTGGCCAGAGCTCCACGTCTTCGATCGCTAACGCCCGCGCCGCGATGCAGCTCGCGGCGGCCGACAACCTCTCCGCCGCCGACAGCGCCCGGTACTTGGGTGACGTGATGGATCAGTTCGGGCTCAGCTCGAACAACGCGGGCAGGGCCGCCGACGTGCTCGCCGCTGGCGCGAACGCGGCGTCCGGCGGCCTCCAGGACATCTACTACGCGATGTCCTACACCGGGCCCGTCGCAGCCCAGTTGGGCGTCTCGCTGGAGGACACGGCCGCTGCCGTCGCCATGCTCGCCCGCGCGGGCATCCTCGGCTCGAAGGCCGGTACGACCCTGCGGGGAATGCTCACGAACTTGGCCAAGCCGACCGCGCAAATGCGGGAGGGGCTGCGGGACATGGGCATCGATGCGTGGGATGCCCAGGGCAATTTCAAGGGCCTTCGCACCGTTATTGAGGGCTTTGAGCAAGCTCAGCACAGGATGTCCCAAAAGGACTTCCTGGGTTCGCTGTCGAAGGTCGTCGGCAAGCCCGCGTTGGCTGGCGCATCGGCTATGGCCCACCAAGGCGCCGCCGCGTTCGACCAGATGCGCGCCGCCGTCGGCCGGGTGGGTGCGGCCGGGGAGATCGCGGCGAGCCAGACCAAGGGGCTCGCCGGTGCGCTCACTCAGCTGAAGACCCAGGCCAAGAACTCCGGTCAGACCCTCTATTCGGCGGCAGCGCCCGGCCTGGAGAAGATCACCCGCCTGACGACCAGGGGCCTCGCGGCAGCCACGCCGTACATGGAGTCGGCCCTGAAGTACGGGCAGAACCTCGTCACGCTGCTCGGGCCGCGCGTCTCCTCTGCCGTCGAGCGGGGCTGGGCGAAGGTCAAGCAGTCCTTCAGCGGCCTGGACCAGCCGGTCAAGCAGACCGCGTTCACCGCCGCCGCGTCCGCGCTGAGCGTTCTGGTCAACGCGGGCCGGGCCGCGATGGAGGTGCTGCGTAACATCGGCGCCGCGCTGTCCCCGATCGGCCAGGCCCTTTCCGAGGTGAGTGACGGCGCTGGGGCCGGGGCCGGCGCCCTGGGCATGCTCACCACCGCCCTGAACCTGGCGCTGTCCGGCCTGGGCAGCGTCTCGGGAGTCCTGCGTCCGATCGGCGAAGTGGTCGGCGGGATCGTTCGCGCGTTCGCGGCGCTGCCCGGCCCCGTGCAGACGGCGATCACCACGATGATGCTCGCCACCAGGGTCAACCCGGCCCTGATGGCGATGAGCAGAAACGTTTCTGGACCCGTCGTCGGCGCGTGGCGGTCGTTCGGCGACCAGATGCGCGTGCAGCAGCAGCTCGCCGCGAACTCCGGCCAGTCCATAGGCCGCATCGGCCAGGCCCTCGCGGTCCTCGAAACCCGCGTGCCCGTCGTCGGGCAGATGACCAACGCGTTCCGGTCCGCGGAAGGCCGGGTCAGTGGTCTTGCCCGCGCCATGGGTGCCGGACTGGGGGGCGCGGCCCGCGGCCTGATGGGCGCGCTCGGCGGCCCGTGGGGCGCGGCGCTCACCGCCGCCGGTGTCGGCTTGTCACTGCTCGCCGACCACCAGCAAAGAGCCGCACAGGCAGCCGCCGAGCACCAGTCCCGCATCAGCAGCCTCACCCAGGCATTGCGGGAATCCCACGGCGCAACGACCGAGAGCGTCCGGGCCGCAGCAGTGCAGAACCTCATGGAAGCGAAAGTCTCCGACGGCAAGAAACGCCTCGTCGACGTAATGGAGAAAGCCGGTGTCACCACCCGGCAGCTCACCGATGCCTATCTCGACCAGGGCGGCGGCCTGGACGCCCTGGAGAAGAGGCTGCGGGAGACGGCCAAGGAGCAGACGAGATGGCACACCGGCATGTCCGGTGCGTGGGAGGACTACACGGAGCAAGGCGTTGCCGCCGCCCGTGCAGCGGACGCCATCAAGTCCGTCAAGGGCGAGATGCAGAAGGCTCAGAAGGACGCGAGGAACGTCGCCGATGCTGTCGGGTCCAGCGGCAAGGGCGCCGCTGACGCCGTCGGTCCTTTCGGTCGGTTCAGCGATGCCATGCGCCGCCTTTCCGACACTACGGCGGACGCGGACAGCCGGGCCCGCGCCCTGCACGACGCCCTGAACGTCCTGGCCGGCGGATCGGTCAACTTTTCCGCCGCCGAGGCCCGAATGAACAAGGCAATCAGCGACGCCAAGGACAGTCTCAAGAATGGAGTGGACGAGTCCGAGGGATTCGGCAAATCCCTCCTGAACGTTGACGGTTCGCTGTCCACGGTTACACGCAATGGCCAGCGGCTCTACGACACGTTCCAGAGCCTTTCCAGTTCAACGGCAGAAGCTTCCCTGGCAGCATTCCAGTACGCGCAGACGCAGGGCAAGACCGTCCCCGAGTCCTTGCAGGCCGCTCAGGACCAGATGGCCAAGGCCCGCGAGTCGGCGATCAGCACGGCCCAGGGCTTTGGGCTTTCCGCCGAGCAGGCCGGGAAGCTCGCGGATGCGGCGAGTCTAGTACCCGCCAAGGTGTCGATTCTGCTCCAGGCAGCCGGGATGGAGCCGGTCATGGCTCAGCTCATGGCCGTCCAGCAGGAGCTGAAGGCGACGCCAGACAAGAAAGAGATCGTCGTGTCGTCGCTGGACAACGACGCGCGGGCGAAGCTTGAATCCCTGGGCTTCACGATCAAGGACCTCAAGGACCGGAAGGTCGAGGTCACTGCCCCGACTGACGGGGCCCGGTCCAGCCTGGACGCCCTGATCGCCAAGCTTGCCACGACTCCGGGTTCGAAGAACGTCACGGTCTCCGCGAACGCGCAGGTCGCCATTTCCAGCTTGCAGGAGCTGAAGGGGAAGATCGAGGGCACGCACGGCAAGAGCGTCACGATCTCGGCACCGACCCAGGAAGCGCGTGACCAGGTCGAGCAACTGGGCTTCAAAATCACGAACATTGAAGGAAAAGAGGTCACGGTCTCTGTGCCGACCGGGTCGGCACAGAGTCAGGTCGGGGCAATCCAGGATGCCATCAACAGCCTCCAGGACAAGACCGTCACCATCTCGATTTTCAGAAACGAATACGTCTCGTCCATACCCGGCCCGTATGCCGATGGAAGCTATTACGGAACCCACCAAGCCGATGGCGGCATCCTCTCCTTCTACGCCGACGGCGGTATCCGGGAGAACCATGTTGCGCAGATCGCAAAAGCCGGAACATGGCGTGTATGGGCGGAGGATGAGACCGGCGGGGAGGCTTACCTCCCTTTGGCCCCTAGTAAGCGAACCCGCTCGAAGGCCATTCTGGGCGAGGTAGCCCGGCGTTTCGGCGGCGAGGTCGTCTATCACGCTAACGGTGGTCTGTCCGACTGGAGTTACAACCCGACCTCGGGCGCCCAGTTGTTCACGGTCTCCGACATCGCGTCGAAGTCAACAAGGAAGGACGGCGACAAGGAAACCTTCGACCTCGGCCTCTTCGAGAAGAACCTGAAGTCCTCCGCCGGCACAGCGGAGGAGTGGCGCAAGAACCTCGCCGCGATCTCCCGCAGGGCCGGGTCTGACGTGACCGGGGCGCTGGAGCAAATGGGCGCGGACAGCGTCGACTTCGTCAAGAAGATGGCGAACGGAAGCGGCAAGTACATCGACGAGATGTCCGAGCAGCTGCGCCGGTTGGCCGGCACGGCGAAGAGCGCCCTGGCCGACTACGGCAACAAGTTGTCGACTGCGGCGAAGGGCAGCGAGGAGTTCCAGCGCAACCTCGCCCAGCTCGCGAACGGCGGCTTCGGCGAGCTGGCGTCCCGCCTCGCGGCCCAAGGTGACGACAACGCCAAGACCATCGCCGCCCAGGCGGTGCGGGATCGCGATCAGGCGAAGCGTGCGAACGACGCCGCGAAAGCTGCGGGCAAGGTCCTTGACTCCGAGCAGCTCGGCGACCTGATCAAGATCCTCGGCGCCCTCAGCCCGGACCGGGGCATCCACGCGGTCGCGGACGCCACAGGTCTGGACGAGGACCGTCTCATCGACGTGGCCAACGCGGGCAAGGATCACATCAAGGGTGCGGGGGCCAAGGCGAATCGCTTCATCAGCGACCTGGTCAAGGCCACTGCGGGGCGGGCCTATGCGGATGGCGGCCTGTGGGAGCCCGGGTTGTACAACAGCCCGCCAGGGAGCGATGGGCTGATCAAATTCGCCGAGCGATCAACGGGCGGGGAAGCCTACCTGCCTCTCGGGGCCGCCAAGCGCGGCCGGTCCACCGCAGTCCTGGGCCAAGTCGCCAGCCGCTTCGGCCTCGCCGTCGCCCCCAAGCGGCTGGTGAACGCGGCGAGCGGGCGGACGCAGGTCGTGGTTGTCCACCAGGCCCCGGCGATCGGCACCCAGACAATCCACGTCAGCCAGTCCTCAGCGACACCTGAAGGGATCGCCTCCGCAGTCGCCTACCAGGTGCGCCGGGCGAAGCGCGGCGGGGTGCACCGGTGACCGGCATCAACCTCACGGACTGGCAGCTGGACATGGGCGGGGTACTCCTTGGCCATGGCACGTCGATACCGATCGCCGAGATCGAAGGGCTCGGCCGGCCTGACGGGCGGGGCGAGCTGACCGACCAGCCCGGCGCGGATGGGGTGTGGCCAGCACCCGACTGGTACTCGGGGCGCAAGATCCGTATCGACTGCGCCATCAAAACACCCGGCGACCCTGCTGCGGCGCGCGCCCTCCTGGCCCGGCTCCAGGCTGCCGCCGACGACCCTGCGGTCCGTACGGTCGGCGGAGCGGTGATGCCGCTGCGCATCAAGTGGCCCGGGGCCCCGGTGCGGGTGCTGTTCGGGCGGCTGCGGAAGCTGGATCCAGAGTGGGCCAAGGCGGCGTCGGGCTGGGTGCCGCTCGACCTGGAGTTCGTGGCCACCGATCCGCGGTTCTACGGGGACAGCGAGCAGCAGGTGCAGCTGCGGCTGGGCT
The DNA here is from genome assembly GCF_003391135.1 of Streptoverticillium olivoreticuli subsp. olivoreticuli. GTDB lineage: Bacteria > Actinomycetota > Actinomycetes > Streptomycetales > Streptomycetaceae > Streptomyces > Streptomyces blastmyceticus. Next base: position 3,628,918 of record NZ_CP031455.1, read on the forward strand.
GGCTGTCGGCCGGAGGGTTCACGGCCCCTGTGACCGCTCCGATCCGGGTCTCCGGTGGAGATACCGGTGGGCAGCGGCGGCCGGGCTGGATGACCAACGAGGGCAACCTTCCGGCTTGGCCGGTGATCACGGTGTACGGGCCGTGCGCGAATCCTCGCATCACCCAGGTCAGCAGCGGGCAGTCCCTGCAACTCAACGTGGTGCTGAGCGATGGCCAGTGGGCCCGCATCGACACACGGCCCGGCCAGCGGCACGTCACCCGGAACAACGGCGGCACCGTACTCCTGACCCCTGACTCGGACCTGGACGCGTTCGGTATCCCGCCGGGGCGCAGCGAGGTCCGGTGGACGGCTGCTGACCCGACCGGAACGAGTCGGCTGACCGTGACATGGCGCGACGCCTACAAGGCCCTGTAACCCGCCCGCCCCTCCCTGTTTCCTCTGCACGAACGGAGTTCCACTGATGCTGGCCCAAGCCCCGCTCCTCACGACCGGCGCAACCCACTCTGCCCAGACGTTTCGCATGATGCTGCGAGACCTCGCCCAGGGCGGTGAAGGCATCTCCGACGGACCGGATCTCAAGGTGCGCCCGCTGCCCACCCCAGGCGCCGGAGTCGTGGTCGATGAAGGCTCGGGAATCATCCGCGGGCGCGCCGCACTGTGGCAGGGCTCCTACAGCGCCTACAACATCGGCCAGGAGACGGTGGCCGTCTCCCCCACCGGTGCGACTCCCCGTTCGGATCTGATCGTGCTGCGGGTCACCGACCCCGAGTACGAAGGCGGCCTGGACCCGGCGAAAGACAAGATCAACACTTTCCAGGTCATCCCCGCCGTGTCCCCCACGGCCACGGCACCGCCGTCGGGCATCACCGGTATCGCGCTCGCCCGCCTGGACATCCCCGCGAAGACCGGCACGATCACAGCCGGGATGATCACCGATGTCCGTCGCGTTGCCAACCCCAGGCGGGCCCGGACGCTCTACACAGCCTTTCCCAACGGCTCCCCGTCGCAGCTGCGGCAGACCGACAACAAGTACGCGGACTGGCCGGCCAGCGCCCGGTGGATGGTGCCCGTACCCGCGTGGGCAACGACCGCGATCGTCGTGGTGACCATCGCCGGTCTCCGTATCGACGGCGCCAACGCCTTCGGGGCCCTGCAAACAGTGCTCGGCACCCACCAGGGCGAAGACACACTCATCGATGACGATCAGAAGGACGTCCGCCGAACGACCACCGTCATCGCCGACACCATCCCTGTCCCCGCCGAATACCGGGGCACCACGCAGCCGCTGTTCCTCCAGACGCAGCTGAACCCGAAGTTCACTGGTTACCTCCAGGTCGATGGAGGCGTGAGCATCGTTGCGGATGTCGAGTTCACCGAGGGCCCGGTATGACCTACCGCTACCTCACCCAGCACGCCCTGACCGGCCAGTGGCTCAGCCTCGACCTCCCTCTGGTCAACGTGGAGTTCGGGCCCCAGCTCAACGGCCCCGGGCACCTGCAGGGCGAACTGTCGCCCCGGCTCGCGCACACGGCGATCGACCTGGTGGACCCGGGCAACACATTGATCTACGTGGAGCGGGACGGGCTGCTGCGCTGGGGCGGCATCGTCTGGCAGGCCGAACCCGAAGGCGACACTCTCAAGATCGAGGCGGCCAGCTGGACTTCCTACCTACAGCGCCGCCACGACCTCCACGGAGAGCTGGACGGGCGCGGCCCGTACGTACGGGCCGACCCCTGCCAGATCGCCCGCGACATCACGGCCTACGCCCAGTCCGTACCCGACGGCGATCTCGGCATCGCCGTCGACGACACCACCTCCACCGCGCAGACGGGCACACCTGCGGACCCGTGGCACTCCCGCTGGTGGGAAACCCCCAACCTCGGCCGACAGTTCGACGACCTGTTCAAGCCCGCCGGGGCCCCCGATCACACGTGCAGCGTGCACTGGGACGCGCAGCACCGGCCCGTGCGCCGCATCGAACTCGGCTACCCCCGCCTCGGCGCCCGGCGCACCGACATCGCGTTCTCCACCGACACCAACATCGTCCGCACCGTGCCGGTCACCTACGACGCCGACGAGTACGCGCAGGTCATCATCGCCATGGGCATCGGTGAGGGCCGGGCGAAGCAGCGGTCGACCGACGCGGTGCGCGATGGCCGGCTGCGACTGGAGAAGGTCCTCGACCTGCCCGACGTCCGCGGCACCGACGTCCTCGCCGAACGGGCCCGCGCCGAACGGGCCTGGCGGCAAGTGATGGGCACCATCGACCAGATCACCGTCCGCGACCACCCGGCCGCCCCGATCGGCTCCTGGCAAATCGGCGACGACATCCGCGTGACCATCCGAGACCAGTGGACCCGCTTCTCCGGCTGGTGCCGCATCACCGGCTGGACGGTCCACCCCGATACCCCGGGCGGAGAGAGCGCAACGCTCACCCTCACCCCGGCCGAGTCCTACCACTACGGGCTCACCGCGTAACCCCCCACAGAAAAGGAACCGACCCTCGTGTCCGAGGACATAGGCAGCCGGATCGCACGCCTGGAGACCCAGGTCGCCACCGCGCTCCGCGCCCCCAAGCTCAGCAACGCTTCACTCGAGGACGCCACCCTTCAGGTGTACGACGACAAGGGGGCGCTGCGCGCCCTGGTCGGCCAGCAGCCGGACGGCACCAGCGGCGTCACCGTCGTCAACGGCCCCACCCCACCGTCCCCCACCCCGCCGACGGTCGCGGCCGCGATGGGCTCCCTCGTCATCTCCTGGGACGGCCGCTTCCAGGGCGGGGCCGTCTCGCCGCTCGACTTCGCCCGCGTCGAGGTCCACGTCGCCCCCACCAAGACGTTCGAGCCCGACGCAACGACGCTGCGCGGCACCGTCGAGACCGCCCAGGGCAGCAGCGTCACTGTGCCGCTCGGCTACCAGCAGTGGTGGGTGCGCCTGCGCGCCCGATCCTTGTCCGGCGCCGCCAGCCCCGCCACGGCCGCCGTCGCTGGCGAGCCGCGCCAGACCGGCACCGCCGACATCGCCGCCGGATCCATCACCGCCGACAAGCTCAGCATCGGCTCCGCCGGGAATCTGCTGGCCGACCCCGGCTTCGAGACCGGCGGCACCGAATCCCGCATTGCCACCCTGGGCCTGCCCTGGGCCCGGATCGAGACCGGCGGCCACGACTCCGACCGCTGCCTGACCATCGGCACCACCGGAGGCAGCGAGCGGTGGTTCCCCTACGACCCGTTCCCCGTGCTCGGCGGCGACCTGTACTGGCTCGCCGTGCACTACCGCTGCTCGAAGAACTGGGCAGGCACGGGCGTGTCGATCTCCCTGGTCTGGAAGGACGCGACTGGCAAGATCCTCGACACCGGCACTGTCGCGGCCCCGCAGCCGCAGGCCGACAGCGGCTGGAGGCGCATCACCGGCAAGTGCCGCGCCCCCGAAGGAGCTGTACGCGCTGAAGCCCGCCTTGAAACAGCGGGCGGCACCGCCGGGTCGGTGTCATTCGACAACGCCGAATGCCGCTCGATCATGACCAGCGCCGTCACCGGGGAACGCGCCGAGATCGCCCCCGACGGCGTCCGGCTCTACGACGGCCAGGGCGAGCAGGTCATCTCCCTCGTCACCGGCGCCCCGAACTACCTGTCGCTCACCAGCCACGACGGCACCTCCGTCGCGTCCATCGCCGAGGACGGCGCGGCCGGCTTCCAGTCTCTGGCTGTCGCCGGAAATCTGACGTGGCGCGGCGACAACCTCGAGACCATCCTCGACCGCCTTCCCCGAGGCGTAATCGCCTACAACCGCCAGACCGCCCAGGTGACGACCACCGCCACGGAGGTCGGCTGGGTAGAGCTGCCCTTCGAAGCCGACCCCACCCGCATGTACCGCATCGTCCTCGACGCCCACGCGATGCCGTCCGTCGCGGGCGGCGAGCTGCGCCTTAGGCTCCGCGACGGCGGCACCAAGGCCCCGGATCTGAACTCGCCGGTGATCCAGAGCGCCGTCTACCAGCTGGCCCGCAACACGTCCTGGCAGCGATGCCGTCTCGAACTCGTTCGCTCCGGCGAAGCCCTCGGGGCCGGTCTGCACCGGCTGTTGTTCACCTACGACAACAAGGAAGGCCCCAGCGGCCAGTACGTCCGCATGATCGGCGGGGAGTCCAACCCGGCGGTGCTGTACGTGGAGGACATCGGGCCGAAGATCCCCGAGACTGGCGGGCTCAACGCGGTCGGCGGCTCCGGCGGTACCAAGCCGGACCCGAAGCCGGTCCCACAGCAGTACACCAAGACCTACCAGGCCGCATGGTCCGGCTCGTACGACCGCCGCTCCAGCTACAGCAGCTTCTACGGCGACAAGCTCATGCAGGGCTACTACTCCGAGAACCACGGGACACTGGCTGCCCTGGCCGGCTTCCCGGCTGACGTTGCCAAGGACCTGTCCGGCGCGACCATCCAGCGCGTCGAGGTCTACCTCTACTTCGACCACTGGTACAGCTCCAGCGGCGGAACGGCTGTGCTCAAGACGCACGGGCACAGCTCGCGGCCGTCCTCGTTCGCCAGCAACAGCGCCTCGAAGACCGTGAGCTGGGGGCGCAACGAAGGCAAGTGGGTGGACATCACCGGCCTCTTCGACCCAGCGAAGACCCGAGGCATCGCCCTCGACCCGAACAGCACCTCCGACACCTACTACGGCCGCGCCCACGGCGTCGGGCAGGCCAATCCGCCCCAGCTGAAGATCACCTATACCCGGTAGAGCCACCTCACCGGCCCGAAGCAAACGCCGCTTTGGGCCGGTGAGCTACCTGGGAGTGGCTGATGGCAGACCCTGGCGATTCGGGACAACCTCACTGCCAGCATCGCCAACGCCGCTGGACAGACCATCGCTGTAGCGTGCGGGTCCTCCTCGCGGGTACGACGCTGCCTGAGGTCGGTCCTGGCATCCCGGCGAGTCCAGTTATGCCCCGCCCGTCAAGTGACCAACGGCCCTCTATGCCCGGCCCCGTCCGATCGGAGCTCCGGAGACATCGTCGCGGCCCGCGCCCCGTGCCCCTCCTCCTCGCCCAAGTACGCGGCCGCGACGTCGAGGTACGCCCGTCGGCTCGGACCGATGGACTGCCAGACCCTTTCGTCCTGCGGTTCTCCGGGGGCACCCGGGCCCTCGCGGATCACGTCCTGGACAGCGAACGCGGCTAGCCGTGCAGCATCATTGACCTTGGACGCGCACACCAAGTGGATCGTCTTCTGAGTCACCCACACCCTGTCGAGGGCCCGCCTGGCCCGCATCTGCCACTCTGCATCGGTCTCATTGTGGTGGTAGCGGTCCACGGCGACCCGTTCGGCTTCCTGCACCGCGCACAGGAAGGCAACGAGGTGGGTGAGGCGTTCGTCGCGGCGTGCCTCGGCGCGTTCGCGTTCGTTGCGGCGCGCCTCCGCCCGCTCCGATGCACGTCCTTGCAGGAGCTGGCCCACGAGCGACGCGACGGTGCCGAGCACGACGCCGATGAACGGCGGAAGTGATGTCGTCCACACGCATGTAGTGTGGCAAGAACCAGACTTGTCATACCGTAATTTCGAGCTTTTCAAGCGGCATCCCGTCGCGTGCTGTATAAGCTCACCCCCACACAAGCGCCTCCAACAGGCGCAGGTCGTCGCGGGCCTCCGGATGCCACTGGACGCCGATCGCGAAGAGTGGTCGCGGTACTCGGCGGCGTCGATGATGCCGTCGTCGGCATGTGCCGAGACCGTGAGGTCCTTGCCGGCGTCGCCGACCGACTGGTGGTGGGTGGCCACCTACCGCACCCGAACCGCAGGAGCTCACTCACCGTGAAACAACCGGCTGTAGTACTAGGGACCGTCCTACGAGTCGTGGTACCTGCAAACCGTCCGGGCCTGATGTCCTTTCGGGACGTAGCGACAACCGTCTATCTCGCTCATTCGAGTGAGTCCGGGGTTGCGTCACTTCACGGCGGGGATTCCTTCTGCGACCGGCAAATAGCCGGGCTCCGCGGAGACAGGGGGTGCGGGATCATGAACACCGTTTCCATTAATAACTTCTCGTTCAACCCGCAAGTGTTGAACATCCTGCCGGGCGACGTGGTCACCTGGGCGAACAACGACAACGTCGTTCACACCACGACCTCCGACACCGGTGTCTGGGACTCGGGCGAGCTTCGCCCCGGCCAAAGCTTCCAGTTCGGATTCAGCCAGGGCGGGATGTACAACTATCACTGCAACGTGCACCCGGCGATGAAGGGGACTATCAGCGCCGGTCCTGCCGCCGACGATTCGCCCGAGTGAGGTAGCGGAAGCATTCCGCCAGTTGTCAGGCCGGCGCCTCCAGGGCGTTGGCCTGCCTCCTGCGGACGGCGGCGATTTCGTCCCAGTCGGGACCATGGTGATCGAGATGTACAGCGCCTCGATCCGTCGGACACGCCTTAGCCCCAATGCCGTTGCGTTACGGGCCTGCGGGTTGGGGTCTTGTGATGAGGATGGCTTGTGCGCCGGTGCGGGTGGGTTGTGGCCATGCATGGTGTTCAGCCCGTTTGAGCCGGTAGTTGGACATCTTGCGTTTCACGACGTGGGGCTGGCTGCGGAGCCGTCTGGCGGGCAGGAGCCGTTCGAGAAGGTCCTGCTCGAGCATCACCAAGGCCCGGACCAGGAGGTCAGGGGGAAAAACTGCCCGGCGTGACAGTCACACTGCGGCGGGCGGAGCGCAGGGTTTCAGTGAAGGAGACCCGGTCGGGGTCCAGGCCACGGGTGGCAGCCGTTCTCAGCATGAGTTCGCGCAGGGCATGGTGAACCAGCAGATGTGCCCAGATCTGCTGACGGACGCCATCGGGGGTTTTACTGCTGAGTACGACACGTGCGCCGCGCTGATGGGTCTTGAGCTCGGCGAAGACGGACTCGGCCTCCCAGCGTTCGCGGTAGAGCGCGGCCAGCTGCCGGGCCGGATGGCGTCGGGCGTCCAGCAAAGTGGTGACCAGACGGTAGTTGTCAGCGGCGTCCTTACTGACCTGGTCCTTGAGCTGGTAGGCCAGGACCCGGACAGTGACCGGCTCGTGCCGGGCGGGGCCGCTGCTTGCCCGGATCTGTGAGAGCCACGACCCGTCCCGGAACTGTTTGATGACCGGCAGGACGCGGTTGGCGGGCACTCGCCACAGCAGATCGGCGCCGGTGGCGGTGAAGGCCTGCCACAACGGGACGCCGAGGAACTCACGGTCGGCCAGGACGAGCTGACCCTGGCCGCAAGAACGGGGCAGGCGGCCGGCCAGGGTGACCTCCCCGGTGCGGCAGCCGGCGAGTTCCGCGTCCAGCACCGCATGGCTGCCGACCTCCGCCAAAGCAGCCATCCGCACCTGCGGAAACGCGCTCCTGCCCGGCCCGCGGCCGTTGCCCGGACGTCCGAACGCGGCCTCGTTGGCTTCGCTGTCCGCGACGTCCCAGCAGGTCCCGTCCACCGCCAGCAGCCGCAACCCGCGCCAGAATGCGCCGGGTGTCGCCTCAGTGGCCATCGGCTTCGCTGTCGTGGCGAACAGCACCCGCAGCGGCTCACAGCCCAGCCGCTGCCGGGCCCGAAACAGCGAGGACTTCGCCGGCACGCGCCAGTCTCCCAGCAGCCCCTGGCCCCGCAGGCCCTCCACCAGGTGCCGCATCACTTCCAGATACGGAGCTGGAGAGAACAGCGCCAGCCCCAGCACGAAGTACACCACCAGCCGCGCGGGAAGCAGCCGCTTGCGTTGCTCCCCGCACCCGCAAGCCGCGACCACCCGATCCACCAACCCCGGTGGATACACCCAGGTCAACAGCCCCAGGCCCGATAACTCCGAAACGCGCACAGACACCCGAACCACCCCCTGGGACCACTACCCAGGAACCTACGCCCGAGGCCTAAAACAACGGCATTGGCCTTAGCCCGGCCGCCCTCCTAGGCTGTGGTGTGCTGGGGGTTGATCCGGTAGAGCCGGGCGCGGAACCGGTCGCGCTCAGCCTTGTCGCGCTGGACCGGGACGTGGTCGCCGGTGTGCAGATCCAGGTGACCCCATACGCCCTGGTGGGCCTCGTCGTGGATCCAGCGGCCGCAGATCATCACCGACACGGTTCGGCCAGGGTCCGCGATCGCGGTCACCTCGTGGTAGTCGCGGGCGAAGATCCTGTTCACCGAGCCGGGGACGTTGAGCACGCCTCCCTGCTCGACGAGCAGGCCGGAGGCGCTGCGGTGCCAATGGTTGTCTTCGTATCCGCCGAGCACCGGGTGAGCCTCCATGACCTCCCATGGATGGGTGTGGGGCTTCGAGGTCTCCGCGCTCCGCAGGTCCGGCCGGTACCAAACATTGATCTTGATCGTGAGGTCGGCTGACTGAGTCACGATCAGCTCCGCCTTATAGCCAAGCGGCACACCGGCGTCATCGTCATCCGGGCCCGGCACGAGCCACCATCGGGCCGCGTCGGCGAACATCTCCCAGGTGAGTGTGGGCTGATCGGGCGCATGCGCAGCGAGGCCCTCAGCCGCGGCCCCGTACAGCTCCTCGTCCAGCTCGAGACCGGGGATGATCTCTTCCGTAGTGGCCACTTCTTCTCCAACTCTCTCGCCAACACCGGGGACCAGCTCACCACCACGATGCCGCCCCGGCCTCCGCCAGGGAAGCCGGTTTGCGTTTCCAATTCGACTGGAAATCTTAAGAACCTGGAAACAATGCTGAACTGGTCGTCTGCGCCGACGCCCATCGATATTCGGTTAGTTCAGAGAAGCCATTCCGCTCAGGGGTCCTCATGGACGGGTACCAGGAGGACCGTCCCCACCGGTGCAGTGGCTCTCAGTCCACAAGTGACTAAACGAACCAGGCGGGCCACGGGTCGGCGTGCTCCGGCATGCTGGAGGAGGCCACCCGGAACTCTCCCTGAACGGTGACACTTCCGGAGGCTCCGCCCGGCACGCGGGTGTCGCCTTCGGGGTAGACGCACTGGGCGAGGGCATTACGGATATGCGGCCCGCTGAGCGTGGGCTGGGTGAAGGTGTGACCGTTGGCGCACGTGCAGGTGGCGTCCGGGCCGTCGACCAGCAGCGTCCCGCCCTCCAGCGCGTTGCACGTGGGGCAGCGGACCGAGATGGACGCGGCGGAGGCCCCGCCATAGCGGACAGTCCGTACCCAGCTGGTGACAGTGATCCGGATCGGTCCGGTCGGCTCCGGAGCCTCGGGCAAGAGCATCGCACGGTCCGCATCGAGCCCGGCCATGAGCTCCCGGAGGCGCTGCACCGCGCAGCTCATTTCCGAGGGCCCTGGTTCCCAGTCGCTCGTCTCCACCTCCGGGTGCCACACGTGGACGAGGCCCCGGTAGACCCGCCAGACCGGTGTCTCGTGGAGGTCCGGGCCCGACCTGACCTGTCCGGTGGCTGTGAGCGCATCCTTCATTCGCTGTTGCAGCTCGTAGGGCTCTGGAGTGTGGGGCTGCTCCTGGTGCTCCAGAGCCTCCTTCACCACCTCGACAGGCACATCGGCCGGTGGCTGCTGGCGCTCGTGGGCGAGCGTGTACAGCGCCAGGGCCAGCGTGCCGAGCAACGAGCCCTGTCCGCGGAGGTTGTCCCAGCCGGGTGTCAGGAGCTGCGCGGCGCGGGCGACGGCCTCGCGCCACGGCTGCGGGGCTGAGGAGGCGACGAGGTAGCCCATCGCGTCCGGCAGCGTCCGCCCGGTCGGCTCGGTGTCGTGTGTCACGGGAATGCTCCTAGGAGATGGTGCTGATGGTGGTCTCCGGGGCCAAAACTTTACGGACGCGCGGTTCGTGCTGGGTGGAACTTGGCGGGGTCAGCGTCTGCGGGCAGATGAGCGTCGGCAACGTGCAGCTGTTCGGGGACGTTGTCGCCTGCCTGAGTTCGGGCGATGGCCTGCCGCACGTGCCCGCTGCCCCGGCCGCCACTGGACGCTGAGGTGCCCTGCGCGCAGGTGTAGGCGACCTGGTCGCCGTCGACCGCGAGCTGGCTGCGCTCGTCCTCGCTAACGATCAACACTTGGCCGGTCGTTATGACGTACACGGGCCTGCAGGCTTGGGGGCGGGCGGCAGCGCGGCAACCGTCTCCTCGTCGAGCGCGCCGAGCACCTGCGTCAGCCAGGCCGCGGCGAAGCGGAGGTCGGAAGGCCCCGGGACGCTGCCGCCCATACCGAAGGGAACGTCTACGGCGCCGAGGGGAGTGTTCACGACCGGAGGCGCATCTCGGTGGAGCATGCGAGCAGCGACCCGGCACATGACGTGGTCCGCGTCGTGGACCCGGTGGCCGGCCGCGCTCAGCCCCTCGGTGATCAGCTTCTTGATGGTGAACGGCTCGTCGTTGACGTCGAGGCCGCCGTCCAACACGTCGCGCAGCGCGCTCACGGGGACTGCGGCCGGCTCCTGGCTCTGGGTGTGGTGCAGGGCGTACAGGATGAGCGCGAGCGAGGCGAGGCCGCCACCGGGTGCCCGCTCCACGGGGCCGGTGGGCCAGCGCGGGGCGAGGAGCTGGGCCGCGCGGTCGACGGAGGCACGCCACTGCGGCGGGGCGCCCGTGGGCAGCAGGTCGCCCATGGTCTGGGGCAGCGTGGTGGTCATCGGTAGCTCCATGCGTCGCTGGTCGTGGAGATCTTGGTGAGGTCGAGCTTCACCCAGATACCCCGGTGGTCAGATCCGGTGTCGCTGACGCCGTAGTCGGTGATGCAGGGCACGAGAGGGTCGCTGACGAGGATCCAGTCGATCCGGTCGTCTCTGCCGGTGCGGGTCAGCAGGTTCACATCGCCGGACTCCTTGTAGAGGTGCCAGGACACGTCGGTGAACCCCTTGGCGGCGATCCTCCAGGCCACGCTGCGGTCCGGTGCCGGGGGCCCGGGGTTCTCAGGGTCGATCACGATCAGGCGGGAGCCGCGATTGTAGGGGCGCATCCGCTCGTACGCAGGCTCGGGCCCGGCGACGGGCGGGAAGTTGAAGTCGCCTCCGAGGATGGCGAAGCCGCCTCCGGTGCGGTGAACCCGACTGCCCATGAAGCTGACTTCACTGGCGGCGCGTACGGGGTCGTAAGGGGTGAGGTGGACGCTGCCGGCCACGAGGGGGGCGGGGAGGCAGGGCAGGTTCCAGCCGACCGCTTCGAATCCGTGGTGGGTTTCGTGGGCGGAGAAGTCGTGGTTGAGGTAGGTGCGGCGGCCCATGGTGTCGCGCCGGTACAGGGTGACGGGGCCGAGGCCGGAGGGGCTGGGGGCGAGGAGGCCGTCCATGTCGAGGTCGTATTCGGCCCGGGTCAGGCGGGCGTGGCCGTCGGCGGACCATCCCTCCGCTTCTTGCCCGAGGAGGATGTCGGGGCGGACAGCGTTGATGGCTGCCGCGAGCTGCGGCCACCTGTCCTCGATCGCGCCGTCGGTGTGCTTCCAGCCGCCTCGCCCGAGATTCTGCGACATCACCGTGATCTGCACCAGCGCCCCCTGCGGCTCGTGTTCGAGCGCCACCGTAGAAGGTTCTGCCGCGTGCTGGCGGGGGATCTCGAAGACCGGTGGTGATGATGGCCGGATTCATGCGCTTGAGAGCCGGGCATGCAAGCGGTGCGGCCCTGGAAACCCGACTGCCCCGCGCCGTCGGGACGCGGGGCAGTGGCAAGTGCAGCCAGCACTGGGGTTGATGTCTCCCACCGTACGTGCCGCCACTGACAATCCGGCACGGCACGGTTAGGACGCATACGACGGCTCTCCGACGACGGACGTCAATCCAGCCTCGACGTCCAGCAGCCCGGTCAGCTCACCCAGCAGTACGCAGTACCGCTCGCCCAGCCAACGCATCACGACTTCGCCATCCAGTTCCTGGCTTACTTCGTTCACGGCACGTCCCTTCGCAGAAGTCCTTGTAGGTAAGAGGCTGGAGAGGGCCGCAGCGTGAACCGCGCGGCCGAAGAATCTCCGCTCCGGGCGCGACCGACCGGACGACTCACCGGATACGCCCTTGAGGCCGGACGCGGAGCGTCGGTTCCGGACACCTTGTTCTGGAACTGGCGGACGTGCCGCCCCCGGTCTCTCTAGACTCCGGCACTACGGCGTGTGAAGGGACGAGGGAGCGTCATGCCAATGGTGGTGGGGTTCCGGCTGGGCAAGGACTCGACGGGGTACCAGCTGACAGCCATAGCATCCGAGACGGGCCGGATCCACACCAACCACGGGCTCTACGGGCGACCCGGCCGCACCGAGCGCGCCAGTAATCCCACCGAACCGAACGCCGCCCACAGGGCCATCGCGTCGTTGCGCGAGCTGCATGCCAAGAAGCTCCGCCAGGGGTACGCGCGGACGCTCATCGCCCCGTCGGTCGTGCGGCTGGACGTCGCCGAGGTCGTGCCGACGGAGCGGTGGGGCCGAGAGGCGCCTTCGCCGGAGCTGGTGGAGGCGTTCGTGGCCGCCGCGCCTGCCAAGCCGTCCGAGGCCGGCTTGGAGGACGCGATCCGGTCCTTCTACAAGGCGATCGGTTCCCCGGCGCGCCCCGAGCATTTCGAGCGGCTGGCTCGTACTGGCGGGGCGCCGGCTCCGTTGCCTCCGCAGACTGCCGCGCTCCTGCGGCTGCTCGCCCACGGTGATGTGGTGGCGTCGCCCGCACGAGCCGCTGTGGGGTACACGGTGAGCGCCGAGGCGGTACGGCTTCGTGTCGGGCGAGCCGGTGAGGACCTGGATCACGCGGCGGTCGTGGAGCTCCAGGCGGCGTTGTCGGCGTGGCTGCGGCTCAACCCGCGCCCCCGAAAACTGTCGCATAAAGGAAAACTGTAGAAAACGACGCCATCGCGGCCCTTGCCGACGGCCTTCGACGGCCCGCCGTCGGGTGTCCGTACGATCGTGTTCGGGCGCGGGGCTGCTGGAGGATTGCGGTGTCTGTGCCGCCGGGCGCCGAGCCCACGCTGTGGGAGCTGCACCGTGCCGTGTCGCAGCTGCGCGAGGACCTGCGCGGTGATCTGGCGCAGCTGGCGACCCGCTTGGACCAGGTGGTCACGGAGGACGTGTACCGGGCGGATCAGCGGGCGGTGGAGCAGCGGATCAGCCAGGTGGAGGCGGGGCTGGTGCATCTGCGTGGGGATCACGAGCAGATGGCGGAGCGGGCTGGTCAGCAGCGGCGCGAGGACCAGGAGCATGCGGCGGCGACCCGCAGGTTGGTGATCTCGTCGTTCGTGGCGCCGCTGCTGGTGATGGTGTTGCAGTTGTGGTTGGCGTCGAAGGGCACCGCTTCCTGAGCCTCCGGCCGGGGTGTGGGGTTGGGTGACGCAGACTGGTGGTGGGCGCGGGGAGTTTGGGAGCGCCAGGTGGCGACACCACTGAATCCGGACCGTCTCGTGGAGGCGCTGCGCGCGGAGGGTGTGCACGTTGTTGAGCGTTCCGGTTGGCGGACGCACAACAGGAACCACAAGGGCGCGTGGGGCCCTGTGAACGGTGTGATCGTGCATCACACGGTGACGAGCGGCACGAACGCGTCGATCAGCATCTGCGAGAACGGGTACTCGGAGCTTCCGGGTCCGCTGTGCCATGCCGTGATCGACAAGGACGGCACCGTCTACCTGATCGCGAACGGCCGCGCGAATCACGCGGGCCGGGGCGACGGTGATGTTCTGCGGGCGGTGATCGCGGAGAAGGCGCTGCCGGAGCCCAACGACGACGACACCGACGGCAATGTCCACTTCTACGGCTTCGAGTGCGTCAACCTCGGCGACGGCCACGACGCCTGGCCGGCGGCGCAGCTGGATGCGATCGAGCGGGCGTCGGCGGCGATCTGCCGGGCGCACGGCTGGGGTGCGGGCAGCGTCATCGGCCACAAGGAGTGGACGAGCAACAAGATCGACCCGGTCGGGTTCACGATGCGGGACATGCGAGCGCGGGTCGCGAAGCGGCTCGGCGGGAAGCCGTCCGGCCCCGTCGACCGTGACAAGCCGACTCCCGGGAAGCCGTACACGCCGCCGCCGTTCCCCGACGGTCTGGCCCCGAACAAGAGCACTCCTTCGGCGAAGCCGCTCCAGGAGGCGCTGAAGCGCACCGGGTGGCTCGACCCGTCGATTCCGCTGTCCGACAACTACGGCCCGGCCACGCAGGCGGCCGTCGCGGGTTTCAACCGCAAGCACAACCTGTTCACCACGGGCCAGCCCAATGACCCGGCCATCGGCCGACGGGGCTGGGACCTGCTCCACAAGCTCGCCTACGGAAGCTGAGAAGAAGATCATGGGATTCATTCAGGCGCACAGTGCCCGTCTGTACGCCATCGTCGCTGCGGCGGTGGCCCTGGTCGCCCACTACGTGGATGGTCTGCCGCAGGCCCTGATCCTGGGGCTGGCCGCCGCCGTCCTGGGTACGGGCGAGGTCGTCCAGCGCGTTGAGGACGCGAAGACGAAGGCCGCGGCGGTAGCCTCTCCGGCACTGCCGCCCGAAGCGGTCGAGTAAGCGACAGGCCCCCGCGACCCCCGAGTGTTCGCGGGGGCCTGTTCGTCACCGGCCGGCGGCCGTCTCCGTGCCGCACGTCACCCGCGCAGCGCACTGCGCGAACTGAAGTCCGTCCGTCGTACCGCCATCTTCGAAGAGCCCGAGCAGCCCTGTGCTGCTCGGGCTCTCGTGCGTTCCCGAGAACACGAGGAGAGAACCGTGAGCAGCACACCCCAGCATCAGGAGACCGGGCCCTGCAGAACGTCACCGAGTCGCTTAGTGGACCTGCTGACGCAGGTCCAGTCTCTGGCATTCAACGCGCAGCAGAACGCGCTGGCCCGCGCGCAACTTGCCTCACTCGATGCCTGGGAGCGGGCGACCAAGCTCGTTCAGGTCCTCGATCGTGTTCCTGACTCGCTACTGAAGCCGTTGAGCGCGGTTTCCGAAGCCCTTGACGGCTTGTTGGACTGTGCCCTCCCACTCACCTTGCTCATGGGGGCCAAGCGGGACCAGATGGTCGTTGCCCAGGCGCGGGCCGCGGACCAGCTCTACAGTGCGTATCGCACTGCCTGGGATGCGCTTCTCCTCGAGCGAGGGCGCTGACCTCGCGTCCGGGCCGTGCACCTGCCCGGCCCGGACCACCTTCCTCAGGGAGCAGACGAGATACGGCCGGAGGGGATAACAGCGCGATCTTGAGCTGGTGATTGGTGCCTTCGGTGGCAGTAGCCCAAGAGGACACGGTGACTGCTCAGAGCTCCGCCCCGTCTTCCCCGAGCTGCTTGTGGATCACCGCCGCGTGGTTGCGCAGAACCGTGGCCCACTCTTTCGGACGGCGAGCAACCGCGCTTCCACCGGTCATCAGGCTGAGCTGCTGTTCGCTCAGAGGGTGGTGCTGGTTGATCTCCGGGTCTACCAGGTCGGCGAGATCGGTCAGGATGCGCGCGATGTGGTTCGCGTCCCGAGCGGCGAGTTGTAGCGGGTCAGCCATACCAAGGCTCCTAACCGTCCAGCGGATTGGCGTGAGGTGCCGTCAGCCGGGGCCGTCGTCCCCGACGCGCCCGTCCCGGCTCTCTGCGGCTCAGTGTGTGTCTCGCGGAGATTTTAAGGGCGGGGCCTGCGCTGTTCGCCCGGTCGGGACCAGTGCGGGTCGAGTAGCCGCTGGAAGGCCTGTTGGGCGTCACGGGTGAAGTTGGACGGACTGTCGTAGCGCCAGGTCTTTCCGTCTTCGTCGACTTCTGAGTAGCGCGCGTTCCATGTGCGGCGGAGGTCCTGCCATGTGCAGTCGACGGGGCCAACGTTGTAGACGAGCGCGCCGGGCGGGTGTGCCTTGCGGGGCCGCCCGCGGCGTTTGGTGCCCCGTACGCTGGGGTGGTGGAGCAGGTGCGGACCGACGTGCTCGGCGAGCCGGTATGACCGGAGCGACTGCGCGCGACGCGGGGGCTCCGGCTGAATCGCGGCGCGGATCTGGCCGTACAGTTCGGCGACCTGCTGGGGCGGGAGGGCCGGGTCGACGGTAAGGGTGACCCGGGTGCCGGCGGCTCCGCTCACGCCGTGGCGGATCTGCGCGGAGGCGGTGTAGGCGAGCACCATGGGTTGGGTACCGGCGAGCACGAACAGAGAAGCCCAGGCCGGGTGCCACCGGTAGCGTTCGGCGAGCTTCTGGGAGAGCTCAGCGAGTTCACCGAGCGCACCGAGCCGGGGGACAGTCTGCCGGACAGGCTGCCCGTCCGACACGAAGTCCAGGTGGACTACTGGATCGCGGCCGCCGGGCTCTCCCTGCCGGATGAGCTCGACGATGTACTGGTCTGGGTCTCTGCCCTGCGCGTGGGCTTTCAGCCTCTCGGTCACCCACGCGGTCACCGCATCCTCGTCCAGCAGCGTGTACCCGGGGTGCGGGCCGCCCTTCACGTACGCCGTGAGTGCGGCTGGGTCGTCGGTGCGGATGAGGTGATGTTCGCGGAACCACTGCGCGTCCCGGCTGGCCCAGGCCGCATAGATCGTGGAGAGGGTGTCAATCCGCGCTCGGGTGAAGGCATCGCGCGGCGCACGCAGTTCGATGGCCTCGCCGTCGTCGCGGCGCACTGCGGTCTGCTGTCTCGCCTGGGCCTTCTTGTGAAGGTACTCGGCGGCTTCGCGCAGGGACGCCCTCCCGGAGATGATTTCGGCGTCCTCCACGTACTTGTCGTCGATGAGGTACCGCCACACCTCCTCCGGGACGGGGCGGCGCATGTGGCGTGCCAGCGCCTTTCGAAGCCGGGCCTCATTATTCACTCAGCGACCTCCGTAGCAGAGAAAGCACCTTACTCGCACAGGGCCCGCTGCGGGCGTGAAGCGAGGAGTGGTCGTGGTTCTTCTGATGGCACTGGGAGCCGCCGGGGCGGGCTGGTACGCAATCGTCCTGGTGCTTGTCGCGCTGGCCGCAGTCATCGTGGTGTGCTGCACCGTGGTGACACTTGTACTCGCCGTGACGCGACGAGACCGGCTGGACGCGATCCGGCAACTGGCCCCGGTGCTGCTGAGGATCGCCGACAAGATCACGTTCTGGTGTGGCCGGCGCCGGAAGTGAGGTCTCGGGCGGGCCGCGCGGTTCGCCGACGCGGCCTCTGGGCTTGGATACTGGCGCGGCGGAGTCCGCCACGGGCCCGCCTGCTTACCTTTTCGGCCGTATCCCGGCTGGTCCTCCCAGGGCTCATGGCCATGGGCACCCCTACTCGGGAGTGCTGCCTTGAGATAGCAGTTCCTGCAGACGCCGGAGATCGCGCGTCAAATAGCGAACACGCCACAACAAGTTGGCGAAGAAGACCCCTTGGACCGCCTCCGTGAGCTCCTGGACGACGCGGACCCTGTCATCATCAGGACTGTCGGATAGCCAGGCACCACGCGCGGCGACCACGTATGCGTTGAGGAGCTGGTGCAATCCGAGACGGTTGGGATAGCCGAGCACAAACGTCTCCGCGTTGTCGATCAAGTGCATGGTGGCATCGTCGATCTGCTTGCACCATCGTTCCCGCTCCGCTTCCAGGCGCCCCCGGACCGGCTCGCTGACCTCGTCCAGAACTGTCATGTTTCGCAGGCGCCCCGACGCCGCGAGGATGGTCAGGATCCTGTCGGAGAACTCATGCCGAGCAGCATGCGCAGCCTTGATCCGTGTGTTTCGGGCTTCCAGGCGCGGCGCCACCGTCAGCTGCAGAACCAAGAACGCCGCGACAGTGGTGCCTACCGTCGTAACCCAGCCTGCCACTCGTCAACCATCCAAAATGTGCCGTCGCTTGGGCGGACGCGTGCGGCCATCAGCCAATCCGCGCCGACACCGTAGTGCAATGCCACCTGGCAAGGGCGTGTGGGCGCTCACGCGATTGACCCGGGGGCGGCTCACGTAATTGACCCGGCCCCGGGTGTGGTGATCGGGTCTACTTCGGGTTCTTGGGGCGCTTGTTCGGCCTGTAGGAGGGGCCGTTCATGAAGACCTGATGGCTGGTGTTGATCAGTCTGTCCAGGAGTGACTCGGCGACGACCGGGTTCGGGAACAGCGGATACCAGTCTTGTGGTGCGCGGTTGGCGGTGATCGCGATCGAGCGGCCTTCGGCGACTCGCTGGGAGATCAGCTCGTAGAGGTCGTCGGCCTGGGTCGCGGTGAACTCGCGCATCGCGAAGTCGTCGAGGATCAGCAGGTCGGGCTTGATGTGCGCGGCGAGGCGTTTGTCGAAGGTGTGGTCGGCGTGGCCGCCGCCCAGGTCGGCCAGGATGCGGCTGGTCTTGTGGAAGCGGACCTCGGCTCCTGCGCGGATCGCGAGGTGTCCCATGGCCTGGGCGACGTGTGTCTTCCCGACGCCGACGGCTCCGTAGACAATGATCGACTCTCCGGCTTGCAGCCAGCGCAGTGCCGCGAGGTCGCGGATCTGTGCGGCCGGGAGTTTGGGGCTGGCGGAGAAGTCGAAGCCCTCAAGAGTGGTCTCGGCCTCGAAGCGGGCTCGGCGCAGGCGGCGGACCATGGCGACTTGTTCCCGGCGGGTGATCTCGTCGTCGCAGAGGATCTGCAGGAACTCCAGGTAGCCCAGGTTGCCGCCTTGGGCCTGGGCGAGGCGGGCATCGAGGGTTTCCAGCATCCCGGACAGTTTCAGGGCCCGGAGGCTGTCGGCCAGTGCGGGCCGCAGGATCGTCATCGTGTGGTCTCAGCCTTCTGGGGGTGTCCGGCGGGGTGGGTGAGCAGGTAGTGGAGGGTGTCGGCGTGCAGGCCGGCGGTGGCGAACAGCGCGTCGACGGCGCCGTCGAAACCGAAGTGCGCGTCCAGGGCGTCCGCGACGGACACGTCGTCGATGTCCAGGACGGTCTCGAGGGTCCGCAGCAGTTGGGCCAGCGCGATCGCGTCCTTGCGAGGCAGCACGACCGTGTCGGTGCCGGTCACGAGGCGGCGCCCGGCTCGCCGTCGGCAGCATCGGTATGACGAGCGGCGGGTGTCGCGCTCGTCGTGCCGGTCGTCGCCGCGGCGTTCGCGGGGAACGGGATGACGTCGGCGAACAGTTGCTCGGGGCCGTGCAAGAACGCCGGGGCGCCGGCGTCGCCGGTGGGCCGGTCGTGCCCGGTGTCCTCCAGCCCCGCGGCCAGGATGTTGCGGATGGTGCGATACGACGGGTCGCCGGCTGCGGCGGCCTTGCGACAGGCCGCTTCCAGCCGGGCGTCGGTGTGCTTGCCGGCCAGATTCAAGATCGCCTGGGCCTAACGCAGCCGGTGCAGGGCCGGGCCGTCCAGCAGTTCGGCGATGACCGCGGTGGTCGCGGGCCCGGTCTGCTCGGCTTGCCGGCGGCACCAGGCCGGGGTCTTGGCGTGGAAGGCGATCTTCTCCGGCGGGTAGTCCGCGATGTCCGTGGCCCGGCCCTTGTCCTGGCGGACGTGGGTCTTCACCAGCTCACCGTGGTGGAAGATCTGGACCATCGTCGCCGTGGCGCGGATGTCGACGTGACTCCCGATCAGCTTCCACGGAACGCTGTAGAGCACCTTGCCGCACTTCACGTGCACGTCCGGGGCGACCTTGGCCCGTGACCACTCCGCCAGGATGAACGGTGCGGCCGGCAGCGGGGTCAGCGTCCCGGCCTCGGCCTGGTCGAACACCTCGGCCGGAGTACGGCCGTCCAGACCGCGGTGCTTGCGCCGGCCCGCGACCTCGCGGCACCAGTGCAACGCCGACGCCTGCATCTCGACCAAAGACGTGAACTCCCGGCCTTTCCACCACGAATCACGTATGTAAGGCATTTGGCGCTCCACCCGGGGCTTGTCCTTGGGTTTCAAGGCGCGCGCCGGATCCACCAACGCGCCGTAGTGCACCGCGAGTTCGGCATAGGACCGGTTCAGCTTCGGGTCGTAGAGGTCGGGCTTGTCCACCCCGGTCTTCAGGTTGTCCGGCACCAGACGCGCCGGAGCGCCGCCGAAGAACGCGAACGCCTCGACGTGACTGGCCGTCCAGGACGCCTGGTCCATGCTGACCACGGGGCGGACGAACATGTGCCGGGAGTGCGACAGCACCATCACGAACGCCCAGATCCGCTGCGAGCGTCCGGTGCGCGGATCGGTCCAGGAACCCAGCAGCCCGTAGTCGATCTGCGCCTCCAGCCCCGGCTCCGGATCTGCCCGAAGCACCGTGACCTTCGCCCGCACCGCGTCCTCGGCCAGGTTCGCCGCGATGTACCGCTTGAGGGAGGCCACCGATCCGGGCACCCCGCGCTCATCGCGCAGCCGCTGATGGATCGTCGCCTTGGTCACCCCGGCCCGCAACTGCTCGGCGATGTACTCGCGGTGCTTGTCGAACTCCGGCCAGGTCACCTGCCGCAACCGGGTATCCGTCAGATGCGGGAACCACTCCTTGACCAACGCGGCCCACTCCGCCTCGGACACCGGCGGCCCGCCGGGCACGAACCCGGCCGCGATCGCCGGCTCCACGTACCGGCGGATCGTCCCGCGGGCCACACCCAGCGAACCCGCGACATCGTGCTGAGACCGCCCGGCATACCAGTGCACCAGGATCTCGGTTATATCGATCACGTAGAACGTCCTCCTCGCCATCCGCCATCTCCCGGCTGCCAGGGCCGCCGGGAAAGGATCTTGAACGAGAGAGAGGAACGATCTTCACAACTGCACCCGAACGCTCGCCATAACCTCGACGAACATCACGAGCGCGCTACTGGGTCACGACGAGCAGCAAGCGGGTCAATTACGTGAGCGGATCACACCCTGACGGGGCGATTACGTGAGCGCCGACAGGCGGCCGACCACGGTGCTGAACATATGTTCCAGGCGGTGAACCCGCACAGGTACCTCGCGATATGCCCGACCAGCGCGCCAGTTCTTGCCGAAGAGCACCTCAGAATCTACGAACTCGCGCGCTTCCGCCAAGACCGACGGGAAGGCCGCTCTACTGTTCGGCGCGGACACGGCCTTGGCCGCGCTGGCCCGCAGCGCCTTATCCGACGGCCCGACCGCCGCGAGGGTCACAGCGGGCGTGGCCGCCGGGTTCCTCACGGCGTCGATCGTGTTCATCGTGCTCGCCGTCCTGCCCCGGCTCAACGACGACGGCACGTCATTCCTGCACTGGGCCTCGGGAGGCCGTGCGCGAGGATGTCCGTTCGGATCAGGTCGGGGTCTTATCGCGTTTGGCCAAGGTCAAGTTCCGGCGCCTTCAGGCGGCCTGCGTCGCCACGGGCGTCGCCGGGGTGTGCATGCTCGTGGCGAATGTGCTCGCGTCCGTCGGCTGACCGGGGCTCGGACGGTCAACACGGCTGTGTGGCCGAAGCGTTGACCGGTACGGTCGGCGTGTTGTTCATCCCGTTGAAAGGATCGACTGTGCGCTACTACTTCGAGATCGACGAAACGGATCGCCCGGAGGCCCCGGAGTGGCAGTGCTGCGAGACGGCCGAGGAGGCAGAAGACGGTGACGACCTCTCCGTCACGGCGTACGGCCGCTCCGTGCTGAGGAACTGGATCGCTGACCATGACGACTCGGGGAGCGCCGATGTGGTCGACGGGTACGGGAACCCCAAGCTGCGGATTCGGGTGTACGTCGTGGACGACCGCTCCCCGGACCACCCCGAAGCCGGGCACCCTGCCGCCGTCGTCGGTTCCGATGACCTCGACGGCCCGACCTCTCAGATCGACGCCGTCGAGAAGGCCCGGGCCCTCTAGCTGTACGCCTCTCAGCGGTGCGCGAGCGCGTGCGTAAACGCGTCGTGCCGACGCGGCGCGTGGGGCCACAGCAGCCCCGGGCGCACGGCGGTCGCCTCCAGCTCGCGAAGCCGCTGCTCCGCTCCGGTCGGCAGGGGAAGGAGTCGGCGCTCCCGGGCCGTCGTCTCCCGGCGGCTCGCCCCCTCGCTCCCGGTCTCCCCCTCCTCGACGTCACCCCAAGTGGAGTCCGCGAGCGGCCGGATGGGCAGGCCGAGGAGCCCCAGCTTGCTCGACTCGGTCAGCGCAACGATCGTGTTCCGGGCGTTCGGTCCCTCGGTGCTCATGGCCCCCCAATTCATCGAAGGTTCGGTCGGCTCTCAGGGCTCGAAGCGTACGCGCTCACTGTTGGCCGACGACAGCAGCGAGCGGAGGCCCGTTTCGCCAGCGTGCCCGACGCGGTATGTGCTGGCGTCGGGGTTGTCCGGGTCGGGCTCCGGGTGGTCGTAGGAGAGCGCGCGCCAGCGCACCATGACCGGGTCGTCGGCGTCGTCCATCCGGTGCCCCAGGGTCTCCAGCCGCTGGGTCCACCGCTCGCCGAGCCGTGGCGTGCCGTGCAGGTAGTGACCTGCCAGTTCGTCGACGTCCTGTCGGGTGACGGCAGAGACGGCTGTGCCGCGTTCGCGCGCGAGCAGGTAGAAGGCGACGGCGAGGGCCCCGGCACCGTCCACGTACTGCGCGCCCGAGTAGTACGTGCTCCGTAGGCTGATCTCTTCGTGCCCGAGGGCGGGCGTGACGATGGCGCAGGCGCGTGCCCACGCGTCGCGCCACGGCTCGTTGCCCTCCCGGGCCGCTTGGCGGCGCAGTTCGTCCAGGCGCTCGCCGACCTGGAGCATCGGCGCTGCGCACACGGGCAGGGATGCCAGGTGGTCCCAGGTGTAGTAGCCGCGCCCCACGTCCTGGTGCAGGTACACCGCGTCGACGCGCTCGACGGTGGCCTCGACCCTGTCGGGCCGTATCGCGCGGACGGCCCGGTTGAACTCGGCGTCGTGAACCTCGGGCGACTTGTAGTAGGCGGCCGTGCTGTGAGGCCAGAAGCTCGTGGTCGACTCCCGCAGCCGGATGCCGTCGACCTTCGACAGGGCGGTGCGCACCACAGCGTTGAGGCGGGCGAGCTGCTCCTCCGGGTACATCGCGACCGTGACCGCGCCCGGTCCCGGCCACACTGGGCCCATCTGGAAGGTCATCGGCCCGGCGTTCTCCGCAAGTTCGTAGCGGACGGCTTCCACCGCCTGCTCGGCCTGCTCCCGGGTCAGGGTGTGGTGGATGCCCTGCACGGTCGAGTGCAGCCACTCGGCCGGCACGGCACCGAGCTGGTCGCCGTAGGAGGCGAACAGGTCACGGTAGGCGTCGATGTACGCCTGGTAGCCCGGATCGTCGAAGGTGATCAGGAAGTGCAGGTACGGGCCATCCGGCCAAGTCCTCTGCGGGGAAAAGAAGCTCTCCATGCCGCAACCCCCTCCGTCTTGCGCGCGACGCCCGCCTGGAGCGGGTGACTGCACGTTACCTGACCGATCAGAGGCCCCACAGGTGATCAAGCCATTGGCCTACCGCCCTCGCCGAGTCGGCAGGCTCTCAGCGGCGCCGTGCGCCTTGTACAGTCACGGCGTCAGCAGGCATTGAACTCGGCGACCAACCGAGCGGCTTCCCGCCGCGCGGGCTCCAGCCGTGGGTCCTGCGGGTGAGCGTGCGGCCCGACGACCTTCGCGCAGAAGAACAGCGCCATCAGCCGTCCCGTTCGGCTCTCCAGGTCGCGGCGGCGTTCCTTCCACACGCGCTCGGCCAAGGCCGGGACGGCGAGGGAGTTCCCCCACAGCGTCGCCGCGTCGAGCCCGCGGGGCGCCGTGCCCCAGTCTTCCCAGTCGATCAGGCAGAACTCCGGCCCCGTCACGTTCGCCCACGTCAGATCCGCGTGCGCCGTCGCCCACTCGTCCACGCTCGTGTCCGAAAGCTCGGGGAAGGTCTCCCGGAGGGTGGTGGTGACCAGGTGCTGGGTCGCGGTCTCCGTGTCCGGAGTGGCGATGCGCGGTGTCCGCTGGCCGGCGAGGGCGTCCAGGGAGGCGTTCAGAGCCGCCCACCACCCGTCCGGCAGCCCGGGGTCGACCACGAGCGCGGCCTTCCCGACAGGGGCAGCCGTGGCCAATTCGAACTCGTCGGCCCGCCACATCACTGGCTCGTCCTGCTCGCGCCAGGCGAAGCCTGCGAACCAGCGCGGCATAGCCACGCCGTGCAGGATTGCGGCGGCCTCCGGGCCGTTCCCCCCTTGGGCGCCGATCCGGTCGAACCCGCGCCGCTCGATCCGCACCCACGTGTCACGGTCCGTCCGGGCCCCGACAGACCGGCGTTTACGCACGATCGTCCGCCGGTCGAGGCGCACCTGCAACGACCGCTCAACCCGGTCCAGGACCTCGTCCACCGGCTCATTACGGAGATCGACGGCGCGCGGCACGGACAGCGTCATGAGCCGGACCGTAGCAACGACGCGCCCCTCTTCACGGCGAATTCAGCGGTCGTCACCTTCGGCAAGGACTTTCAGGGCTGAGCCCGGACGGCCGCGGGGATCGTGACGATGACGTTGTCCTCGCGGTCCAGCCACACGTGCTGTCCTTCGCGGGTCACCGTGAGCCCGGCACGGTCGCGCTCGGGACGCCCCAGGGCCTCCCACTTGCGGTAGCCGACCTCGACTTCGTCCCACAACTGGCGCGGGCCGTACTGCTCGACGGTGAAGGTGTCGTGCCCGGGGACGTAGTCCACCGACGCCCAGGACTTCCGGTCATCAGCAAGCACCCACAAGGTGGCTTCATCGCTGCCGTCGTCGGCCTCGGCCAGCAGAGACCACGCATCACGGAGGCCGAGGCCGATGAAGAACTTCGCTTCGTACTCGGCTTCCAGGTCCCTGGGCGAGAGGTCGGTCTTGCTGCGGCTGGCTTCGTCCTCGTGGTGGAGGAAGTCGCTCAGGTACCCGCGGGGAGGACGGTCGGTACGCGAGCGCATGAAGGCCGGGTAGCCGGAGAACTTGCCTTGGACGACGCCGTCCTGGGTGTCGAGGACGGCGAACGAGTACGAGTGGTAGCTGCCACCCCACGGTGCGACGATCCGGCCAGCCGGGGTCTGCGCGACCCAGGCGTAGGGGATCTGGGGGACGGTGAACGTCGCGAGCCACCGGTCGTACGGTGCGCCAGCGGGGTATCCCTTCTCGGCATCGCCGCACACAACATGCGGGCTGTACCCGGCCGATTCCAGGTTCTTGACGGCCTGATCAACAATCAGGGGGTCGACGTCGATGCCGAAAACGTTGTCGGAGCCGAGCCGGTGTGCCAGCCAGGCGAGGTTGTAGCCCGTGCCGGCTCCGGCGTCCATGGTGCGGTGGCCCTCGCGTACGTCCAGGAGCTGAAGCATCTCCAGCATGAGCGAGGGCATGGAGGACGATGACGTCGGCAGCCTGTACGCGTCGTCACCCAGGTCCTTGCCGTCGTTGACCTGGGTGACGAGCGGCAGGTCGCCGTAGACCACGGTCAGCCATCGCTCAGGTCGTTCGCCGCGTGTGAGAGGCCGGTCGTCGACCTCAATGGCGTCGGGGACGAAGAGCTTGCGGTCGACCGAGGCCACGGCGTCCTTCCACTCCGGGAGAATCGCGCCCTTGTTGGTCAGGATCTCCAGGAGTCGTTCCGGTGAGCTCACGTCGCCTCACTTCTTCTTTTTCGGAGGGTCGGTCACCGGCTTGTTCCACTGGCCGTCCTTCTCCTTGTTGGACTGGTTCTTGTCGCCTTCCTCACCGCCCTTGCCATCACCGTGCGTACCCATGCGCAGCGCCTCCTTGTGCAGGTCGGAGCAGTGATGGAAGTACGGTAGTGCCGGATCAGGCGTTTGCAGGAGGTGTTTGCTCACAACGGCCGGGGGGCGACATCACGCCCGGCCGGGCGGCAGTCGTCAGCGCATCGGCCCTGGTCAGGAAGCGCCGTCGCGCTCCCTGTGCTCACATCACGCCGTGTATTCAGCCAAGCCATGGTTTTCGGCCCGGGCTCTGCTGCGCTGGTGGTTTGCAGGGCGTTGGCAAGGTGTTGGGGGCCGATGCGCATCAGGGTCCAGATGCTGCTGATGTCGCGGGCGGTCTCCCACGCGTCGGCCTCGGAGAGGTTGAACGGGGTGACGGCGATGCCGGCGGCAGTGAATGGGGTCGCGTTGAGGTATTGCATGCCGCCGGGTCCGCACAGATACGTCCGGGCTCCGACGGCGGCGGCCAGGTCGGCGAGGCGTTGCGAGCGTTCCGGCCGGGCCGGGAGGCTGCTGCTGCGGAGGATGCGGCCCTGCCAGCCGAGGAGGTCCAGCAGGGCCCGGGTGGACGTTTCGGCGACCGGTGCGGTGCGGTCGCTGGTGGTGAAGGCGTCGAGGACGGGGGCCAGGGCCTGCTCGAAGGCGTGCCAGTAGGGGCTGGTCCCGAAGTGCTGCCGGAGTACGCGGGTGGTCCGCCGCTGGGACTGTGCGGGCTCGGCCATCACCGCGTCTCGGATCAGGGTCCGGCGGCCGAGGGGGAGATGGGTGGGGATGGACAGCCACCAGCGGTCGGCCGGGTTGTCCAGGGCGGCGAGGCGGGTTCGGTGCTGGTAGTCGCGGCGGGTGAACTGGACGTCGTCGAGGACGATCCAGCAGTCCGCCGCGAACAGCTTGGCCAGCGTGGTCAGCCGGGGGAAGAAGTTGGGCTGGTGGATGGCGCACAGCCCGCCCGGCGGCGGTTCAAGAGGTAAGCAGGCGGCTGTCGAAGCCGTCTTCGAGGAGGGATTGGTAGGCGGCATGTACGTCCTCCGGGACGTTCTGCTCGATGGCGAAGCCGAGCCTCGGGTACTCGATCACCCGCTGCAGGTCGCCGACGAGCTGGTCGACGACGAGCTTCTCGTCGCCGATCGTTTTCAGGTAGTCGTCGAACTCCAGTGGCGCCGAGGCACAGATCACCTCCACCTCGGGCCAGACCTTGCGGGCGGTGGCGAAGGCGCGGCGCTCCATGTAGGGCATGGAGACCAGCAGCACGGTCTTCACGGGGATCCCGGCGGCGGCCAGGACGTCGCGGGAGAAGGTGATGTTCTGGCCGGTGTTACGCGCGTTCGGTTCCAGCAGGACCGCTTCGTCGGGGACACCGAGGACGAGCGCGTGCTCGCGGAAGTGCACGGCCTCCCCGCGGGGGAAACGGCCCGGGTGAGTGGGGTTGGGGCCGCCGGAGAAGACGAGGGCCGGGAAGAGCCCGGCCCGGTACAGCTCGGCGCAGAAGACGGGGACGCCCAGGTCGTGGCTCCCGAGGCCGATCGCGGCGTCCGCCGGCCGGAGCTGGTGGCCCATCTGGTGGTAGTCCCAGATCAGCTTGGCCCGCTGGCGCTGGTCGTCGGTGATGCCCCGCTGGATGTCCGTCGTCACTGGCGTCTCTCTCCCTGGTCACCGCCGCCGGGGCTGATCACCCCTGCGGTCTTCCGGATGCTCTCGATGCTGGCCAGCTGGTGGCTCAAGCCGTATTGCGCGGCCAGCTTGGCGGCCTGATCGAGGGCCGTCAGGCCATCATCCCGGGTGGCGGGGTCGGACAGCAGGATGTGTCCATGGGCGGTGTCCAGGCGCACCCGCTGCATCGGAGAGTCGGTGCCTCCGGTGCTGCGCGCGATGCCGATGAAGTGCAGGGCCTTGTTCAGGTCGCCGGCGCCCCGGTGGGCGAGGGCGAGTTTCTGGTGGGCGACGGACCAGTCGTCGGGCTCGCCGAGGTCTTCGAAGTCGCGGGTCGCGGCGAGCATGACGCGGGCCGCATAGTCGTGTTCGCCTTCCTTGCTCAGCGCGGTCCCCACCCACAGGCGGGCACGTGCACGGTCGCGGCGGGCGAGCCGGTCGTCGACGGCCAGGTGTTCGTAGTGGCGGGCGGCGGTATCCAGACGGCCGGACATCTCCGCCACGACGGCCAGAGACAGGTCGAGCTGGGCGACGCGGCGGGGAATGTCGAGCTGGGTGAAGACCGAGCGGGCTCCGGCGTAGGCGAGCTGGGCCGAGAGTGGCCCGACGACCGCTCCCTGGTCGCGTTTGAGGTCACCGAGGAGGGCGGTAGAGCGGGCGAGGAGATACAGCCCCTTGTCGTCCAGCTCGGGTGGCCGGAAGCGGTTCAGCCACCGGCCCAGCAGGTTGTCGGCGAACGCGAAGTGCTGGCGGCTTAGGGCGACGACGACCCGGTCCAGGTCGTCGGTCCACGATTCGTACTCCCAGGCTCTGGGTCCTGCCGAAATGACGCGGCGGGTGGTCGCGGGCGGCCCGCCGGCCTCGGAGAGGAACGTCTCGAACCGCAGGTGCACCGCCGCGTCCGCGCGGGCCAGGGCGGTGTCCAAGATCGCCTGAGTGTCAGGACGGGGCTCCGTCGCGGCCAGGTGCTTCTCCCATTTGGAGACGGTCCTCACGGCGACACCGAGGTGCTCGGCGAACGCGCGCACGCTCATCCGCAGGGCAAGCCGCAGAGCCCGGGCCTCCAGGCCGGTCCAGTGGTGCACGGTCGCCACGCGTCGCTCCCTTCCGAGAGCTCATGCAAGCACGGCACACGCATGCGGGGGGACGGAAGTGCAACGCAAGTGCAACACCGCGTCATTTCGTCGCCGCCCGCCGGGGAGGACGCTTCAACACGCAGGTCACAGCCCCTCATTGCCCGGGGCGGACTTCCTGTTTCGTCCCCCGGATCGTTTGGACGGTCACCCTTCATGGAGCCCCTTACCGAGCACCGTCGTGTCAGTGGACCGGTCGTCTACGGCTTCCTGCGGCTGGTCAACGTCCCCGCTGCCCGCGGAGCGGCCTTGGAGCAGTCGCTGGCCGAGTACTGCCACCGGCACGAGCTGACCCTGTCCGGGCTGTTCACCGAACGCATCGCCGAGGTCGACTCGGCAGCTTTCACCGGGCTGATGGACGCGTTGGAAGTGCCCGGCACCTACGGAGTCGTGCTGCCCTCCGCCTCTCATCTCGGCCCCAAGGCCATAGCCGCAGCACGGAGTAATCGCATCGCGGCGAGCGGAGTCCGCCTGCTGCTGGCCCGTAAAGAGACCCCCGGCATGCCCTGCCGCAGGCGCCCCAGCTCGGGGGGCTCCCCGGGCCGTCAGCGCGGGCACGGACCCGCACCGGCACTGGAGTCCGAATCATGAGCCCCGGCATGCCCACGGTCGAACAGCGGCTCTCCCTCATGCGGGCAGGCACCCGATTGTCCTTCGCGGAGCGCGCGAGGTCTCCGTGGTGGATTCGTCTACAGAGCCTCGTGGCTGTCCTAGCCTGCCCATTCGTCGGCCAGGATGGCGTGGACGACGGAGTCGCGCCATTGACCGGCCTTGAGGACGTGTCCGCGGATGCGTCCCTCCTCGGTCATGCCCGTCTTCAGCATGGCGCGTGCCGAGGCGTCGTTCAGCGGCGAGCGTGCGCCCCAGACGCGGTGGAGGTCCAGGCCCTCGAATGCCAGGGCGAGCAGGAGCTGGATGGTCTCGGCACCGTAGCCGACGCCCCAGGCGTCCGGGCGCAGGGCGAATCCGATGGTGGCTGCTTGCTGTTGGTGGGGGTCGGTGGCCAGTCGGCCGTACCCGATCAGGTCGTTGCTGTCGCGTTCGACGACGGCGAGGCAGTATTCGGCGCGTGGTGCGGCTGTGGCCGAGGCGATCGAGCGGGCGACGATGTGCCCGACGTCCTGGCGGGAGCGCGGCGTGAAGGACAGGTGCTCGGTGGCCTCGGGGCTGCCGTAGATCGCGAAGACCGCGTCCACGTCGTCGATGGTGAGCTCGCGGAGCTCCAGGCGCTGGGTGCGTCGGCTGACCGGGTACATGCCATCGGACTCTACCGGCCCGGTTCAGCGCGGCAGGGCGGGTCGGCCGGGGCTGTATGCCTCGATCTCGGCGCGCAGGTCCCGGGCTGTTGCCGCGTCGCGTGCGGGGCCGCGGAGCAGGGCTGCGCCGACGCGGTCGGCGGAGACGATGATGCCGCGGTTGCGGTGTGCGGGTCCGAGGTCGAGGACGGGCCGGATGGCTTCGGCGGCTCCGTCGAGTTCGCCGCTGTACAGGCGGGTGAGGGCGAGGTTGCACTGGGCGCCGGCCAGGTCGCCGAAGGCCCAGTCGGGGGCTGCGGAGTTGCTGAACGCCTGGACGGCTTCCTGGGCGAGGGCTGCTATTCGGGTGTTGCCGTTGCCGAGCAGGACCTCGGACTCCACCGTGTAGTAGAGGTGTTTGCTCTCGGGGAAGGTGAGCAGTCCGCCGAGGCGGTCGAGGTCGTCGTACTGCACCTGTTCTCGGAGTTCCCGCGCGCGCCGGGTCGCGGATCGGGTGGCCTCTTCATCTCCCAGGAGGGCGGCGGCCCTAGCTTCCAGGCCGGCCAGCCACACGGCGGCCGTCCCCCGCAGGCCGGGGCATTCGGCCGTCCCCTGGCGTGCGTAGTGCAGGGCTTCGGTGCCCTTGCCGGACCAGTAGGTGATCAGGGACTTCAGGCCGAACGTCAGGGCGACCAGGCCGGGGTGTTCTGCCTGCTGGGCGCACACGCCTGCGGCGCGGGCCTGGATCATGGCGTTCTTCGGGTCGCCCATGTCGTGGCAGCCCTTGGCCATGTGGAACGCCAGGAGCGTTGCCAGCACGTGCAGTTCGCGGGTCTGCGATGGGCGTGCCCGGCCGCTTTCGATGAGGCGGAAGCAGTCGTCCTGGGCTTCCGCGATCTCGTCCCAGATCGTCGGCAAGGGCACCCGCGGGTACTGGATGACGATGTTCTCGACCCGGTCCCGGAGGAGTCCGAGGGTTTCCGGGCCGATGTTGCCTCGCTCCGCTCCCATGGCGAAGTCCCTCGCGCGCTTTGCGGCCATCTCTGCTGTCCTTCTCATCTCGTGCAGCACCGCACCGGTATCCGGGCGGCTGGTGGTGGGGGCCGTACCGAACCGGGGGTCCGGGGCGGGCAAGGGCCCGTCCGGGGCCGGGTTCCACAGCTGCTGGATGCTGTAGCCGAGCCAGTGGCTGATCACCCGGCGGGCGGCCGACTGCGGGAACCGGCCGTTGTAGAACCATGCCTCGAACGTGCTCAGCGCGGGCTCCAGGGCCTTCAGCCCCGGGTCCTGTTCCAGGTCGGCCAGGTCGCAGGCAGCCGCTTTGAAGCGCGGCAGGAACGCACGGTGGTCCGTGATTCCCTCCTGCTCTTCGAGCAGGCGCCTGAACAAGGTGCACATGACACCCCTTCATCCCGTATCCGGTGGCCTCGCCCCTTGGACGGTAGGGCGGCTCACCCCTCAACGTGCCCTGTCCATATGGGTTTTAGCGGCCCCGAGGGAGTTCCGAGGGAAATCCGAGGGTGGCCCCCGGAATTCCGGCAGAAGCCGAGGGAGGAACGGGGGTGGAGACAGCTGACCACCATCGCCAGGCTCGATACCCGCCCGTTGCGGGGGTTGTCCGTCCGGAAACGCGAGACCAGGGAGCTACCAGTGGCGTCGTCAGGCGTGTCACCCGGCGTGAGGCATTGCGAAAGCAGACAGACCACCAAAACCGTTTCCCCCGCCGGCGGGCGCCCGCACCTTCCGGTCCGGCACCAAGCGGCCTTCGCCGTGCCGCCGGACGAGCGCGCCGTCGGGAAGGCCCTCCGCATACTCCGCGACACGCTCATCACCTGGTGGGCCGAGAGCGAGGAGTACATCCCCGACGCCGAACTCGTGGCCAGCGAACTTCTCACCAACGCGCTCCGGCACGCTCCCTGTGACGAACTCGCACTGACCGCGGCCGAGGGCGGCGGCTCCCTCCTCATCGAGGTCGAGGACGGCGGGAACCCGTCGTCCGAGCCCACCGTGCAGCACACAACGGACGACAACGCCGTCTCCGGCCGGGGCATGACGATCGTCGAGGCCGTGGCAGAGAGCTGGTCCTGGCGCCGTTTGCCCGACGGAGGCAGAGGCACGTGGGCTGTCCTCCCCTGGCCCAGCGGGGTGGCCCGGTGACCACTTCAACCGACGCCGCCTCCTTAGGCGGGCTGTTCGCCCCGTACGAGGTCGACATTCGGCAGCCGCGGGTCGTTGACCTGATCGCCGCCCGGATGCGGCACACGGGCCTGGTGGCCGTCCGCGGGCTCACGTCGCCGGAGGCCGTGGCCACGTTCGCGGACCGGGTGATGCACCGGGGCGTGTACCCGGGTGAGGGGCCGCTGGGTCTGCACGAGGTCTGGGACACCGGCGAGCACGCGCACCTGGTCGGGCACACCGAGCTGACGCGCGCGGCAGTCGATGTGCACACGCGCCGTGCCGACCTTGTCCTCCCGCCCCGGCTGGTACTCATGGCCTGCATCCACCCAGCGCACGAGGGCGGGGAGACCGTGCTGGTCGACGGGAAGGTGCTCTTCGGCGACTTATGCCGGCGCCGCCCCGACACGGCCCACGCGTTCCTGTACGAGCGGGCGGCTGCCTTCGGCCGTACCGTCGCGGCCCCCGTCTTCGAAGACGTCGGGCGCCGCCGCTACGTGTTACGGCTGCGTCAGGACGGGGTGGTGCGCTGGAGCGCGGCGACCCAGCCGTTCCTGCCCGTGCTGCGTACCGCCTTGCAGCGGCACCAGCAGGTCCTCGCCCTCGGGTACGGCCAGGGCGTCTTGGTCGACAACGCCCGGTGGGCGACGGGCCGGTTGGCGTTCACCGGCCCCCGGGCGTTCCTGCGGGCCGAGGGCACTGCCCGCATCCGCATGGCCTCGGGCTTCGTCTCGGGGGCGGTACCGAGATGACCGGGACGGACCACGACAGCGTCGCGCGCCTCCGGCACGGGAACCTTCTGGAACAGCAGTGGTCGACGGACCGCGAGACGCTGGAACGCCTGTGGGACGGATTGCACCGTCTGGAGCTGCCAGACTCGCCGACCCCGGTCTCGCGGGAGACCCTTCACGTTCCGCTGCCGCCCACGGCACCAATCCCGGCCATGCAGCCGGTGCGGCCGAGGCGGCACGCGCGGGCCCGGCACCGCCGACGGCGCGACCCCGCACCCGGACGGCTCTTCCGAAAACGCACCGCCGTGCTTCTCGTGGCGCCCGCTGCCTGCGCGCTTCCTCTTCTCGTGCGCTAGCTCCGCTACGTCCACGCGTCCGGGCGGCGAACTCGTTTCGTCGCTCGTCTCCACCGCCCGGAAGACCCAAGTCCCGCCCGCCGGGGGCGGGGCCCGAACCACCGGCGCGGCTTCTTTCCCCTGTCCCGGCCTGATCCGGAGAACACACCGTGACTGACCATCTGACCGCCGCACCGCCCGGCGCTCCCGCGCTCGAGGACGCCCCCGCCAGTGTGGCGGGGCGGTGGGAGCTGCCGCCTTCGCCGAGCCTGGTTCTCGAAGGCGACTACGTCGAGCGGGCGAGCCCGGCCCGTGTCCACAACTTCCTGCTGCGCGGGCACGACCACTCTTCCAGCGACCGGGAGATGGCCG
Organism: Streptoverticillium olivoreticuli subsp. olivoreticuli; assembly: GCF_003391135.1. Classification (GTDB taxonomy): domain Bacteria; phylum Actinomycetota; class Actinomycetes; order Streptomycetales; family Streptomycetaceae; genus Streptomyces; species Streptomyces blastmyceticus. The sequence continues at coordinate 3,661,911 of NZ_CP031455.1, forward strand.
CCGTTGTGCTGGCTGCGGATCCGCAGGCCCGGGTGGCGGCGCGGTTCACCCACCGGCATCGTGAGCTGGCCCTGACCTACCTGGCCGTCGAGCGTCGTATCCGGCAGGTGCTCGTCGTCGGGTGCGGCTACCCGCTCCGCCCGTACGTGCACACGGTCGTTGGCCGGTACGGCATGGCCCGTGTGGTGTACGCGGATGCCGATCCGGTGGCGCTCGCGCGTGCCCGCGCCGTCATGAGCGCCGCCCCGCCGTCCCACACGGGGTTCGTGCTCGCGGACCTGGCCCAGCCGGCCACCCTGGCCGGGGTCCAGGCCCGGGAGGTGCTGGACTTCACCCGGCCGGTCGCGGTGCTGCTGCATCACGTCCTGCACCTGATGCCGGACCCCTACGACCTGGTCGCCCAGCTCAAGGACATGCTGGCCAGCGGCAGCGCCCTGTCGATCGTCCACGCCACCGGTGATCTCCACCCGCGTCACGTGGCCGCCGCCGAGGCGGCCCGGGCGGCCGGGATGCCCATGTGGCTGCGCTCCCGGGATGAGGTGGAGGCGTTCTGCGTGGGTTGGCGCCTGGCCAGGAACGGCGTGGAGCCGACGGCGCGCTGGGGCCGCGGTCTCAGGGCCGACCCGGGCAGTGGCGTGTCCTCCGCCGCCTACGCCGTCATTGCCCTCAAGCCATGACTGGGGAGAAGAGCGTGCCTGCGCTGGTCAGTGTCGTGGTCACGGTGCGGGACAACGCCGCCCACCTGCCGCGCCTGCTCATGGCCCTTCTGAAGCAGGACTACCGGGGTCCGGTCGAGCTGGTCGCGGTCGACACCCACAACGAGCTGGTGCTGAACCGGTTGAGCCTCGCCGGCTCGCGGCTGCCGGTGCACGTGATGCACGAGCCGGATGCAGGGCTCTCCCGGGCCCGCAACACCGGCATCCGCGTGGCCACCGGGGCAGTCGTCCTGATCACCGACCCGGCCGCCCGGCCGTCCCCGGGATGGGTACGCACGATGGCCACCGCGCTCACACACGGGGGTGCGGACCTGGTGTGCGGCCAGGTGTCCGTGACTGTCACCGACCCTCCGGGTGCCCGGCTGGCGAAGGCCCTCCTCGACCTGGTCGGCTCGGCGTCCTGGCCGACGGTGCCCTGCGAGCTGGAACGGCCGTGGCAGGTATCCGGCTGCAATCTCGGGTTCCGCAACGGTGTGGTCCCCCTCCAGTTCGACGAAGAGCGCCCTGGTGCTGACCGAGGTCACCGCCGGTGCGGGGCCACCGAACTCGCCGCCCGGCTGCTGGCGGAAGGCCGCTTCGTGCAGGCGGTGCCGGACGCCGTCGTCCACCGGGATGTAATGCCCGCCGACCTGACCATGCGGGCGGTGTGTGCACGGGCCTGGTGGAAGGGCGGTGTGCTGGCCCGGCTCGCTCACGAACGCCCCCAGTCCCGCGAGCCTGTCCCTGCGTGCCGGCTGCCGGACGGCTACCGGGTGCGCTGGGCCTTCACACGCGGCGGGCGTCTGGCGGGGGCGGCATGCCTGGCCAGCAGCGCGAGCCGCCGCTTGGAGCAGCTTCGCCTGAGGGCGACGCCCCGCCGGAAGAGCCGGACGGCGGTGGCCGCCCATGGATAGCCGTGCCGCCCACGGCCGCCTCGTCGCTCCGTGGCCCTGCCCGCGCCTCGACACTCTGGCGTTGCTGTTCCGCCTCCACAGCGAAGGGCTCGCCGCCCGTACGCTCACCGGCCCCGTGCCCACGCACGGCGAGATGCAGGACCTGCTGCGCTGGGAGCAGCGCAGCACGCGGGAGCTGAAGCAGGTCTTCGACGCCCACGGCTGGCCCGGGGTGCGCATGGTGGGTGAGATCGGCGCCGAGGCGGCGTGGTGGGTCGTGCTGCTGTGTGACCGGCACACCCCGTTCCAGCGTGACGCGCTGGACCTTCTGAACGAGGCCGTCGAAGCCGGTGATGCCCCGGCTCGGCACGCGGCCCATCTCGGGGACCGGCTGTTGATGCACGAGGGCAAGCCGCAGACCCACGGAACCCAGTGGGTGCTGCACGACGACGGCTCGGTCAGTCTCTATCCGGTCGCCGACCCGGCCGCGTTGACCGAGCGGCGTCGTGCCGTCGACCTGCCCGAGGCTGGCACGGAGAGCGACGTGCGGCTGCTCTCCCTCACCCGACGGCCGCGGCTCGAACCCCGGCCCCAAATCCGTATGCCCCACCCGCGAAGGGAATTGACGTGAATGCCGCCGTTGTGAATTTACGGCCCGCGCCGTCCGCCGTCCCTGAAGGAACGATGGGCGGAGGGATGACGGACAGCAGCCTGGAGGCCCGGCTGCTCACGGACGCGTGCGGCGCCCGGCCGCAGGCCGTGCCGCGGCTCGATGACGATACGGCCCGGCTCGTCACGTTCAACGTACTCACCGGAGGCATCGACGCGGACGGCTCGGAGCAGCGCCGCATCGGCCAGATCGAGTTCCTGCGTACGCTCGACGCCGACGTGATCGCCTTGCAGGAGCTGCGGGGGTGGGAGGCGGGCGGCTGGTGGCGGCTGTGGGAGGTGGCGAACGCCCTGCGCATGGTGCCGCTGCCGCCGGTGCTCTCCCAGCGGGGGCGAGGCAACCACCTGGCGCTGCTGTACCGGCGGGGCACCGTGGGCGTGCGGGACTACGAGCCCGACGCGGTGCGCGGGGCGTTCTATCACGGGCTCGGCCGCGCCCGGCTGTACATCATGGACCAGCCTGCGCTGACCGTGCTGATCACACACCTGTCCTTCCTCGGCGGCGACGAGCGCCTCGCCGAGGCACGCTGGCTGACCGGCTACGCCGATACTTACGAGGGCACAGCGCAGCGCGTGGCACTGCTGGGGGATCTGAACACCATCGGGTTGAACGATCCGGAACCGGACTGGAGCCGGATCCCGGCGAACCTGCGCTCGCGGCACTGCCACCTCACTCCGCACGGGACGTTCGGGGCGACCGACCGGCGCGCGATCCAGCTGCTGAGCGAAGCGGGCTGGCGCGACCCGTTCGATCTGCTCAGCCTGGAGCCGCACCGTACCGCCGGCTACTGGTCGCCGGATGAACTCCTTGACCATCGCTCGGACCTCATCCTGGTCAATCAGCACCTCACCGGGCACGTTGCCGAAGCCGTCGTGCACGACACGGACCAGACGCGGAAGCTATCGGATCATCTGCCGGTCGAGGTCCGCCTGAGCGCCCGGCCGGTCATCCGGTGACCGCGCGGGCCGCCTCCAGCAAGGGCCCTGCCCCGTGGCGCAGCAGGTCTTCGGCAACGGCGCGCCCCAGGGGCTCCGGGTCGGCGGCCGGGCCTGTGGCGGTGACGGCGACCTCGCGGGCGCCGTCCAGCGCGGTGACCCGAGCCGTCAGGGACAGGCTGCCGTCGCTGCGGATACGGGCGTACGCGCCGACCGGCATGTCGCAGCCGGAGCGCAGGGCGGTGAGCAGGGCCCGCTCCGCGCGCACCTGGGCGTCGACGTCGTGGTCGCCGACGTCGGCTAGGAGGCCGCGGAGCATGGCGTCGTCCTCGCGGACCTGGATGCCGAGCGCGCCCTGGGCGGGGGACGGGGTGAACGGCTCCACGGGCAGCAGTTCGCTGATCTCCTCGGCGCGCCCGAGGCGGTGCAGGCCGGCGGCGGCCAGGACCACGGCGTCGAGACCACCCGGCCCTTTGGCCTTGGCCAGGCGTGGTGGGACGTTGCCGCGGATGGGGACGATGCGCAGGTCGGGGCGGGCCGCGAGGAGCTGGGCGATCCGGCGCGGTGCGCTGGTGCCCACGCGGGCGCCCTTCGGGAGGCCGTCGAGGGTGCTGCCGCACAGGGCGTCGCGCGCGTCCTCGCGGCCGGGCGGCGGCAGCAGCGCCAGGCCCGGGGTGGGGGTGGCGGGCAGGTCCTTGAACGAGTGCACCACCAAGTCCACCTCCTTGGCCAGGAGGGCGGCCTCCTGCGCGCCTGCGAACGCCGCTCCTCCGGCAGCGCGGGAAACCTCGGCCAGGGCGGTGCGCCGATCCTTATCGGCGCTCTCGATCACCACCCGGTGCCGGAAGACGACGTGGGGGAAGCGGCGGCGCAGCGGCGCCAGGTACTCCGCGACCTGGGCGCGCGCCAGATGGCTCGCCCGGGACCCGACCACGACCACGGTCATGACCATCAACTCCTCGCGCCAAACGCATGGTTGGGCGCATCGTAGCCGCCCCGCATCACACCACTTTCCGACGCTTTGTCGGTCTTGAAGGTTTGGAGATTCCGCGTGCATAAGCGCAAGCACATTCGTATCGGGGTGCACGATGGCCCCCTGGGCTTGGTCAAGGCCGCGTGCGTCCGGGATGCCTTGGAGAAACTGCGGGAGTCCGTCACGGTCAGCGTCATCCCCATGCCCGGCCCTGCCCGCGCCCCCAGGACGAGCGCGTCCCCCAGCCCTGCCGAACAGGCGCTCCTGGACGGCTGCTGCGATGTCACGGTGCGGCACGTGAAGGACATGCCCGCCGTTCCCCTGGTCCGCCCGGGGATCGTGGTCGCCGCCTACCCGCAGCGCGGCGACGTCCGGGACGCGCTCGTGCATCCCGGAGGGCTGCCCCTCGACCGTCTCCTCCCCGGCACGACCATCGGCACGACCTCGGTACGCCGCGCCGCGTACCTGGCCCGCAGCCACCCGCATTTGAAGGTGATGCCGGTCCTGGGGAGCGTCGAGCAGCGGTTGAAGGCCCTGGAGGCCCGCGAGGTCGACGCCCTGGTTGTCGCTTCCCACGCCCTGGACCTGCTCGGCCAGGAGCACCGGGCCAGCGAGTGGCTTGCCGTGGAGCGCCTGTGCCCGCCCCTGGGGGCTGCCGCGACCGCTCTGCAATGCCGCAACGACGACGAGGAGACCATCGCGGTCGTCGGGAGGCTCGATCACACCAGCACCCGGCGGGAGATCGACGCCGAACGCATGCTGCGGTGCGTCCTGCGCACCGGAGCACACGCACCGGCGGCCGGATTCTGCACCACCCTGCGCGATGGGCGGCTGTCCCTGCGCGGCGTCCTCTTCCAGCCGGACGGCGGCCGGTTCGTCGCCTCCCACCAGCGCGGGACCAACCCCATGGACCTCGGCATGGCCGTCGGCTTCGACCTGCTCTCCAGTAGAGGCCATCACCTCATCGCCGCCCGCGAGGCCCACCAGTAACCGCCCAGCCACGCGCCTCTTCCCATCCCCGCAGCTCCACGAACAAGAGAGCCCCCTTCGTGTCCACGCACACCGTTTCACCTCACACCGGCCACGGCACCGAGGCTGCCGACGACGTCTTCGCACCCCTGCACGGCCAGGTGGCCGACGCCGAGCTGGAGGCGCTGCGCACCGCCCCGGTGCTCACGCCCATCCAGCGCGCCGCGCTCACACTGGTCTCCCTCGGGCACACCCACCGCGGGGCTGCCACGCTCTTGGGCGGACCGCTGCACGCCGTGAACAACGCTCTGGACCACGCCGACCAGAAACTGGAGTCGGGCGGACGCACACCCGCTCTGCTGCACGCCGCCTACCGGAACCCGGGATATCCCCTGCCGCTGCCACAGGGCACGGAGGCAGAACAGCCCCCGGTCCTCGATGGCGAGGAACGCGCCGTGCTCGACGCTCACGCCACCGGCATCACCTTGATCCAGCTGGTCTGGTCCCGCAACTGCCGGACCCGCCATCTGACAGCCGCCAACAAGCGACTGCTCGCCAAGCTCGCCGCGCACCATGCGGTTCATTGCGTCCGGCGCGCCTGGGAACTCGGGATCTACACGCGCCAGAACTGCCCGGCCGTCCCGGAGGACTCTCCCGACGGGACCAGCCGGCCGGGCCCGGACAACGACGGCACGAAGATCTCCTGCCCGTCTGCAAACCCGGGTGGCAGTCCGGCCGGAATCGACGGAGGGCGGGCTGCCAGATGATCGTTTCCGGCAGCAACGCAAGCTCTCGATCGGGTGATGGGCCACGGTCGGATGAATCGCACAACCGCCCCCGAGCGCCCTGCCCAGCAACGACAGGCCCATTGACGGCTCTTCGAACTTCCGCGCGATGAAACGCCCCCGAGGAGCCGTGACCGCACCCATCCGGGGGCCGTTTTCCGATCACTCGTCCGACCCGCTCGTCAACGAGGAGGCGTAGTGCATCACCACCAGAATCGGTTCACAAATGCCACAGGGGTGCGTTTGCGAATCGAACACAGTCAGGCAAGGCCCGGCCGACACCGAGCTGGGACGGTCACGGGGAGGCGGGCGTGACGCAGCTGCCGCGCTACCGGCTCGTGGTCGACGTGATGGTGCTGATGGTCCGCGATGACGGGAGGGTCCTGCTGCTCCGCCGGGCGGGCAAGGTGTACGCCTCCGGGCTACTGTGCCCGCCCGGCGGGCACCTGGAGGAGGGCGAGCCCGTCACTCAGGGGGCGCTGCGCGAGGTCGCCGAGGAGGTCGGCGTCACGATCGCGCCTGCGGATCTGGAGTTCTGGCACGTCATCCACCACCGCAGCCCCGAGGGGGAGGGCCGCATGGGGATGGTGTTCACCGCGCAGCACTGGACGGGCACACCGTCCATTCGCGAGCCGGAGAAGTGTTCGCAGTTGGTGTGGGCGGATCCCGCGCGGCCACCGGCGGACTGCGTGCCGTACACCGCCGCCATCCTGAAGCAGTTCTGCGGCGGCGCCCTGCTGTCCGAACACGGCTGGCCGACGGGAGGGACGGCGTGAAGACGACGAGGAAACGGCAGCGGGCCACCACGGCACCGGGCGAGAGGGCCGAGGGGTCGCCGTCGGAACAGTTGCTGTTCGGCGGGCCGCTGGTCTACTCGGCGAAGTGGGCCGACTACCGCAACGCCTACTTCGAGATGTCGCTGTGGGCGATGGCCCTGCGCCTCCCGCGCCTCGTCGCCTTCACCGCGAAGCTGGCATGGCGTGCTGATCGCCGCGCTCTGTGGACGGTCGGCATCGGGGAGCTGGCCCGCGGGATCAGCCAGGCCATCAGCCTGATCGCCATCAACGCCGTCCTGGCCGCGGTGCTCGCCACCGGCGAGATCGGGCACCGGGTCCAGTCCGCGGTCCCCGCGATGATCGGCGCGGCCGCCACCGGCATCGTCGGGGCCCTGGCCAACGCGGCGTCCACATCGGGCTCCGGCCGACTGGGGCCGAAGGTGGAGCGGGTCGCCACCGAGATGTACTTGTCGCACGTGATCAAGGTGGAGCTGGCAGCAGTCGAAGACGCGGCCTTCCAGCGGCTGATGGACTCGGCACAGTACGGCGCCCAAGCGTCCCGGCGCATGGTCAGCGCCTGCACCGGGGTCATCGGAAGCCTGGTCTCCTTCGTCGCCGCCGCCGGGGTCCTCACCGTCCTACACCCCACCTTGCTGCCGCTGCTGGTGCTGATGACCGTGCCCCGCTCCTGGGCATCCCTGCAGAACAGCCGCGCGAAATACGCCTCCTACCTGCGGTGGATGGAGCACTCACGGGCCGGACGGCTGCTGAGCCAGAACCTGACGCGCACCGACCCCGCACCGGAGATCCGCGTCCACGGCGTCGGCCCCTTCCTGCTGGAGCACTTCCGGCAGATGTCACAGGCCTCCGAGATCGAGCAGGCCCGTCTCGCGACGGACTCGGCGCGGGTCCGGCTGATCGCCTCCGCGCTCACCGGCCTCGCCGCTCTCCTGACCTACGCGGCGCTCGCCGGGCTGCTCGTCACCGGCGTGATGGCCCTGTCCGTCGCGGGCACCGCCGTCCTGGCCGTCCGCAGCGGCGGGCAGAGCCTGTCCACCCTCGTCCTGCAGGTCAACAACCTCTACGAGGAAGCCTGCTACGTCCAGGACCTGGAGCGGCTCTTCGTCGACGCGAAGCAGTGGGAGATCCCCGAAGGCGGCCGGCCCGTCCCGAAGAGACTGGAGGTGATCCGCTTCGAGAACGTCACCTTCACCTACCCTGCCGACAACGACGACGAGCCGAAGCAGGAGTCGGAGCCAAGGACGGCACCGGAGGACGCGCCGGAGGCGGAGCGGCCGGCGCTGACAGGGGTGAGCCTGGACATCCCGACCGGGAAGATCATCGCGTTCGTGGGCGAGAACGGCTCGGGCAAGACCACCATCTCCAAGCTGCTGGCCGGGCTCTACCAGCCGGACAGCGGGCGCATCCTGTGGGACGGCGTCGCGGCCGGCGAACTCGACCGGGCGCAGGTGTTCGCGCAGTTCGCGATGGTCAGCCAGGACTTCCACCGCTGGCCGTTCACCGCCCGTATGAACGTGGCCATCGGCCGCCCCGACCGCCCTACGGACCAGCAGGCGCTGGAGCAGGCCGCCGCGCATTCGGGAGCGGACACGGTCGTCGAGGAGCTGCCCCGCGGCTGGGACACGCTGTTGAACAAGGGCTACCGGGGCGGGCACCAGATCTCCGGCGGCCAGTGGCAGCGTCTCGGGATTGCCCGCGCCCGGTACCGCTCGGCGCCGATCCTCATCGTCGACGAACCCACCTCCGCCCTCGATGCGAAGGCGGAGCTGGAAGTCTTCGAGCAGATCCGCAAGCTCGCCGACGGTGGGCAGACCGTCGTGCTGATCACCCACCGTCTCGCCTCCGTCCGCTATGCCGACCTCATTCATGTTCTGGAGGACGGCGAGCTGCGCGAGTCCGGCACCTTCGAGGAGCTGCTGCACAAACCGACCGCAGGCGTCTTCCGCGAGCTGTACGAGATGCAGCGCGCCCAGTACGACGACACCGCGCTGCCCGGCCAGCGCCAGCCGGCCGACTCGGCGGACAGGAGCGACGCGCGGTGAGCGGCGCCCCGGCGGGAAGGAGCCTGTGGCGGCACGGGGACTTCGTGCGCTATTGGTCCGCGTGCGCGGTCGACATTACGGGCAGCGGTGTCACCGCGGTCGCTCTGCCGCTGATCGCCGTGGTCTCCCTGCACGCCACCGTGTGGGAGGTGTCGCTGCTGTCGTTCGCCGAGCGGCTGCCGCCCTTGCTGGTGGCTCTTCCCGCCGGGGCGCTCGCCGACCGGCACCGCAAACGCCCCATGATGATCGGCGCGGTACTCGTCTGCGGCGCCGCGTTCGCCGCCGTCCCGCTCGCGGACGCTACCGGCCGCCTGTCGCTGGGGCTGCTGTACGCGGTGGCGCTGGTGACCTCGGCCGCCGGTCTCATCGGGTCCACCCCGCGCATCAGCTACCTGCCGTCCCTGCTGCCCGGCGAGCGGCTGCTGGAGGCGAACGCGAAGGTCGGCGCCGTCTCCTCCCTCGCCGACAGCGCCGGGGCCCAGCTCGGCGGCGCGGTCGTCGCCGCCCTCGGGCCCGCCCGCGCCGTCTGCTTCGACGTCGCCTCCTACCTGGCCTGCGCGCTCCTCCTCGGCAGCATCCGCACCCCCGAACCCGTACCCGACCGCTCCGCACAGAAGAGCTCGCTGCGCCGCGAGATCGCGGACGGCGTGAAGTACGTGGTGGGGCACCCGACGATCCGGCCGCTACTGATGACCGGCACCGCCTACACGGGGGTCTTCGCCTTCCTCACCACCTTGTGGGATGTGTACCTGCTGCGCGAACTGCACGGCACCGCAACCGTCCTGGGCACCCTGCTCAGCGTGATGGCTCTCGGCGGGGTCGTCGGCGCGCTCGCCGTCCGCCCGCTCGTGGACCGGTATGGGCCAGCCCGGGTCATGCTCACCGCCCTGGCCATCACCCCCTTCACCGAACTGCCACTCCTGCTCGCCTCGCCCGGCCGCACCGGCCAGGCCGCCATCGCCACAGGAATGTTCATCCAGATGGCGTGCGCCACCGCCCAGGGCTCCACCCAGCGCAGCATCCGCCAAGCCGTATGCGAGCCCGGCATGCAGGGCCGCATGCTCGCCACCGGCCAATGGATCACCTACGGCACCCGCCCCCTCGCAGCCCTCCTCGCCGGGGCCACCGGAACATGGCTCGGACTGTGGAACGCCCTCGCCCTCGGCACAACCGCCCTCGCCCTCCCGTTCCTCGTGCTCCTCGCCTCCTCGATCCGCACCATGCACCACGTCCCAGGCGCCCCGCCTGCGCCGCGACCGCCTCACCCCGAAGGAGAACCGGCGTGACCATCGAGAACCCGGCCACCTACTGGGAGGAACTGTGGGCATCGGGCCGCAGGTACAGCCCGCTCACCGAGCCCGAGACGACGCTCCTCGACCAGCACGTGGGCCCCGGCCGAGGACGCCTCGCGCTCGACATCGGATGCGGCGACGGCGCGCTGACCCGCCACCTCGTCGGCCTCGGCTACCAGGCCACCGGCCTGGACTGCACCCCCGCCGCCCCCGCCCTCGCCGAACCGGCCGCCGGACCTGTCATGTACTGCTGCGCGGACATCGAGGCCGCGCAGCCGCCGCCCTTGCCCCAGCAGGCCTATGCCCTGATCACCGCGCGGCTCGTCTTCGCGTTCATCAAGGACAAACCGGCCTTCCTGTCCCGGGTCCGCAGCCTCCTGACCTTCGGTGGTGTCTTCTGGGTGGTCACGCCCATGGCCGAACATCTTCCTCCCGACCGGGCATCGACCGGAATCACCAGCGTGGAGGAGGAGTTGCTGACCAGTCTGTGGGCCACGGCTCGCTCCACGGACCTGGGCAGCCTGCGCTGCTACGCCCTGCGGGCCTGGGGCGACGCCACTATCGAGAAGAGATACTGATGGACGACACGGCCGCCACGGTGTGGACTGACTACGGGCGTTTCCACCTCGACCGCGGAACGAACCCGCCCCAACCCGAGCGGATGGACTGGGGATTCTGGGGCGACGGGCCCGGCGACGAGGTCCTCGGCGACCTCGCCGACTGCCGGGTCCTCGACATCGGCAGCGGCCGCTACTCCGTGCACCTCGCCCGCGCGTACGGTGTGGTCGTCGACGCGGTGGACAGTTCGCCCACCCAGTACCAGCGGGCGCTGGACCGCTACGGCGAGCACGGCGAACCGGGCGTGCGGTTCGTCCTGGCCGACATCCTCGACCACCTCCAGCAAGAGGAAGAGCCGTACGACGTCGTATACGCGATGCACTCCTTCAGTTACATCGACCCGCACCGACTCCTCCCGGCCCTCACCCCCCTCATCCGTCCCGGAGGACGGCTGGTCTTCTCGGTCCTGCACACCAATTCCGCGGGGACCGGGCCAATCACCACGGTCGCCCCTCGCACCGAGATCCTGAGCCTGGCCAGATACGGCGAGCTGACCGTACGGATGTGGGTCCTCACCCCCGCTCTGTGGGAGGACCTGCTCGTCGACGCCGGGTTCCTCGTGGCGGACATCACCGTTCTCCCTGCCCCCGGCAAGGACGACCCGGTCACCTGCACCCTCATCACCGCCCGCCGCCGACCATGAAGGGAACTCCCGTCTGATCGTTTGCGCGCAGCGGATCACGCTTCACCCACTGGTGCCGTGCCACGCAGACCGCACTTTGGCCCACGCCAGCTGCCCGCGGCCTCCGCACCGCCCAGCAGTCACCGCCCCGAACGGACGGAGTGTTTATGCGCTACGACCTCGCCGACGTCTTCACCGACCAGCCCCTTGCGGGCAACCAGCTGGCCGTCGTCGCCGACGACGGCACCCTGCCCAGCGACCAGCTGATGCAGGCCATCGCCTCGGAAATGAACCTCTCCGAAACCACCTTCCTCTCCCCTGCCCGCGAGGGAGGCGACGCCCGCGTACGGCTGTGGTCCACGGTCACCGAGGTCGACTTCGCCGGCCACCCCCTCCTGGGCACGGCCGCCGTCCTGGCCCAGCACCGCGGCGAAGACGAGACCACGCTGCGCATCGAGACCAACGTCGGCACCGTCCCCGTCACCACCCGCCGCCACAGCCCGGCGCGGTTCACCGCGTGGATGGACCAGCCCATACCCCGCATCTCCCCAGTCCCCACCACGCAGGCCGACCAGCTGCTCGGCGTCCTCGGCCTCGCACGCAGCGTGCTGCCCGTCACTCGGTACGACGCTGGCATCCCGCACCTGTACGTGATGGCCGATACCCCGGAGGCGGTACGGGCGATCGTGCCGAGCTTCCCGGCACTCGGCCACGTCGCGGGCCGCAGCCGTATCAATGTCTTCGCCCTCACCGGCACCGCCACGGCCGTCACCCGCATGTTCTCCCCCTACGACCGCGTTCCCGAGGATCCCGCGTGCGGCTCGGCGGCCGGGCCGCTCGCCGCGCACCTCGTGCGTCACCAACTCGTCCCGTCCGGTACCGAGATCATCCTCAGCCAGGGCGAGGCCGTCGGCAGGCCCTCCACCCTGTACGCCGTGGCCGCAGCCGACCATGATGAGATCCATTCGATCAGTGTCGGAGGCGGCGTCTGTCTCATCGGCTCCGGCCAGTTGTGCCTGCCCGGCCCGGCGCAGACGTAGGGGGAGCAATGCCGCACCGCCCGCACGATCCCCGCCGGTACTTGGGCTGAGCCCTGCTCAGCTGCCGGTCGATGCCAGCGTCGCCCGGTCGGCACGGATCAGCGGAGAGCCGGAGTAGCTACAGCAAAGGCCCCCATGCGCGTGGGGGCCTTGACGTACCTCTTGGAAGGTGTTTTCAGCGTAACAGTCGCAAGGCGCTGACCTGCGCCGTGCCCCTGTCCACGGTTGCCCCCGGCGACCTCCCACCCAGGCTGGGCGTTCCCGCTGCCGAGGCATCGAAGCGAAGGACTGCTACGCGCATAGCCATCCGGTGGCGATTTGGCCTAACCGGATCTCTCAGCCGGAGGTCTATATTCTGGTACCTCTTTGAGACGGCTAGGAGTATCGGTGGAGAGGAAGAAGCCCCTGTTGGCGGGGCGGCAGGAGTTCGCGCGGCTGTACGACGTGGCGGAGAACGCGTTGAACGCGAGGTGGGTCCCGCGGGGTCTGCTCTCGTATGACGATGCCGTCGTCGTCTCTGGGAAGTACGTGTTCCCCGGTGGCGTGGCCGTGGGCTTCGCTCTGCCGGAGGGTTCGAACGGCCGGCAGCTGAACAAGGCGGCGCTGGCCGAGCTGGTGGAGGAGCAGGGCGCAACCTGGACGCCGGAGACGAAGGCCGAGCTGCCGGCGTTGATGGGCACGCACGAGTACGCGGAGCTGTACGGCACCGTGCACTCTCGGGTCGCGGGGTACGTGAAGGCGAATTCGCCTTTGGTGGCGAAGCCGGACTACTACGTGTCCGGCTCGCCGCTCTGGTTCGTGGACACGGTTCTCGCGTATGCCCCGACGGCAGCCGCCGCGTCGCGTACGGGGGTGTGGTCGATGCGCGAGGACGTGGCCGAGGCTCTGCGGTCGGGTACGTACGACGGGCCGGGTTCGGCGGTTCTGGCGCGCGGCAGGAACGTGGCGAAGACCGACTGAGGCCCTGTCGGGAGCTGACTTGACCCCACCAATATAGATACTAGAATATTGCTACGAGAAGGGCGGTCGACGGCCGCTCGCCCTCATAGGTAAAAATATGTACCTGTTTCTTGAGGAGGGGAGACGATGATGGACCCGTTGCAGCTTGAGCTGCCCATCACGCCACTGCGCCACCCCGACCCCGTGGGGAGCGAGGTCAGCATCCAGGAGCGATTCGAGGCGTTCCACGAGCTCAACCCGTGGATATGTGACCAGCTGGAGGCCCTGACGGCCGACTGCATCCACCACGGCAGCAGGCGCGTGGGAATCGGGATGCTCTTCGAGGTGCTGCGTTGGCAGTACGGGCGCGCGACAGCGGGACGGGAGCCATGGCGGCTCAACAACGACTTCCGCTCGCGCTACGTACGCCTCCTGCTCGAACGCCACCCGGAATGGGTGGCCGTGTTCGAGACCAGGCGCCTACATCGGCCTTGAAATAGGTACCCGTCTATCGATACCTCTTGGAGAGTGTTGTGAGTCAGACGACCACGCCGAAGCTGCGCACCCGCAAACCAACAGGGATCATCCCCTGGCCGAAGATCCTCCTCGAAGGAGAAGAGAAGGCGGGCAAGTCGTACGTCGCCGCAGCATTCACCGGCTGCGAGAAGACCGGCCAGGCGTATTGGCTGGAGCTCGGCGAGGACACCGCCGACGAGTACGTGAACGTCCCCGGCGCGAACTACGTGATCATCGAGCACGACGGGACCTACCGCGAAATCCTCGGGCAGCTGGAGGCCGTGCACGCCGAGGCCAAGCGGGCCGCTGCCGCCGAGGAGCCGCCGGTCGTGCTGGTCATCGACTCCGTGTCGCTGCTGTGGCGGATGCTCGTGAACTGGACGCAGGAACGCGGACGCCGCAGCAAGTCGGGGCAGAATGCGCTGCGCGCCGACCCGGACGCCGAGGTCAAGCCCGGCATGCTCCTGTGGAACGACGCGGGCGAGCGATGGAACCGGGTCATGTACCTGGTGCGCACCATGCCCGCGATCGTGCTGTTGCTGGCCCGCGGCAAGGAAGTGAACGCTGTGGACGGCAACGGTGACCCCATCCCGAAGACGAAGACCTGGCGCGTCGAGGGTCACAAGCACCTCGCATTCGACGCGACCGTGTGGGTGCGGATGCTGCGCGGCGACAACCGCGCCCACGTCATCGGCGCCCGGTCGTTGCACTTCCAGCTTCCGCGCGAGGGCAAGTCGCTGCCCATGGCGAACTTCTCCATCGAGCACCTGGTGTTCGACCGGCTGGGCTGCACCCCTCACACGCAGCCCCGCCAGGCACCCGAGCTGGCCGGCGACCTCACCCAGCCGTGGCTCCGGAAGGTCGAGGAGACCGCCGAGAAGGGCGGCGTCGAGGGCCTGAAGAAGCTGTGGCCGAAGGTCGGGGCCGCAAAGAACCTGTCCCGGGACGAGATCAACGTGATCCGCTCGGCGATCGAGCGCGCGGCGGCCGAACTGCAGAACCCGCCCAAGATGGGCGACCCCATCGTGGACCCGTCGAGCGAGGCGGCCAAGCTCCGGGCCGCTGCGGCCGCGCGGCAGGAGCAGGAGCAGGAGCAGGCGAGCGAATCGGACCCGTTCGACGACGACCCGAACTGGATGTCCGGCACCTGACCCACTGCACCTTCGCCGGGCCCGTCTGCGCGGGCGGGCCCGGCGGTACCTCTTGGAGCTCTTTCCGTGACCGCAACAACTCTTACCCCGGGCGCCCCCGGATCGATCTGGACTGCCGCCACGGCCGTCGACGAGCGGCGGCCCCGCTCGCGCCAGACCCAGCTGGGCGCCTCCGACACCGTGTGCCAGCGCCGTGCCGGCTACGTCGTCCACCAGGTGCCGCGCACCGATACCCCCGACACCCGGGCCGCGATCCTCGGCACCTACATCCACGCCGGGCTGCTGGAGTCCGCGCGCACCGAGTTCGGCTGGCTGGTCGAGCGCGCGGTGCGCGACGGCCAGATCCGCGGCCACATCGACGTCGTGCAGCTCGACGAGGCGACCGCCGCCCGGCTGCCGAAGCGGCACCGGCCCGTGGAACCTGCCCAGGTCTTGACCGTCGAGGACGTGAAGACGAAGTCGATGCGCGTGTGGGACCGGGTGCTGCGCTACGGGCCGACGGACGCCGAGATGCGCCAAGTCCTGCTGTACGCGGATCTGCTGAGGACTGTGGGGTTCGCCGACATCGCCGGGCAGAGGTACCTGCACCGCATCGGCCCCATCGACGTGAAGCGCATCCGGTTTCGGTTCATATGCCGGGACACCGGCGAAGAGCACGTCGACGAGATCGACTTCGACCCGTGGCTGGCGGACGAGGCCCGCTGGTGGGTGGACCGGGTCATGGAGGCCGACTCCCCGGAAGAGCTCACCCGTGACCACGACGGGCCGGGGCTGGAGACGAAGACGCTGTGCGACTACTGCCCGTGGGTCTCGAAGTGCTGGGCCGGGGCCGCCCCCGGCGTGCCCGTGCAGACGATCCTCGTGCACGACGACAAGGACCGCGAAACCGCCCTTGAGGAGTACGTGAACGCCCGGGAGCGGGCCAGTGCGGCAAAGAAGCGGCAGGGGGTACTGCGCGCGATGCTCGCCGCCTCACAGGAGGGCGTGTACGGGGCGAACATGCTCGCCTGGAAGGGCGGCAACGCGGTCGAGGAGACCGACGTCCAGGCGCTCATCGACAAGTTCGAGAACGCCGACTTGCCGGTGCCCATGGTCCCGAACGTGGACGCGATGGTGCAGACGGCTCGGCTGGCCGGAGTCGCCGTTCCGCTGCGCAATGCCGCGGGCCAGAAGACCCCGCGCACCATCAGCGTCACGCGCGCACCCAAGGTCGCCTGACGCCCCCAACTTCTCGACCCCGCATAGACCATGCGGGGTCATCTCCCTGTTCCGCGCACTGCCCTTGGAGACACACCCCCGTGACCATTCTGCGCCGCCAGCTTTCCTCTGGCTTCGCTGTCCTGCCGACCGCGACGCTGGAGGACTCCCGCTTGTCCTTCCGGGCGCGGGGGATCTTGGCCTTCCTCATCGCTAAGCCGGACGACTGGGAGGCCCGCACCGACGCCATCGCCCGCGCGGGGAAGGAAGGTCGGGATGCCGTCCGGAAGGCCGTCCAGGAGCTGAAGGTCACCGGCTACTACCGGGTGGTGGACGACCGGCGGGGAGATGGCACATTGCGCTGTTACACCGAGGTTTTCGATACGGCTCAGGAATGGGTGGCCGAGGAGTACCGCGAGAAGGAGACTCGTCGGCTCGCCCGCAAGGCGGCCCGTCAGATAGAAGAGGAAAAGGAGAACGAGGTCACCGAAGACGGAATATCAGGCGTCGGTGAACCAGGCGTCGGCGAACCGGTCGTCGGTGGATCAGGCGTGATTACTAAGACCCAGACCAAGATCCCCCCTACCCCCGCTGCTGACGCAGCAGGGGAGCCCGCTTCCGCCGATCCCGAGCCGAAGCCGTCGAACGGTGAGGGGGGCGAACCGCCTGCCGATGCTGGCGTCTCTGCTGCTGAAGTCGGCACGTGCCGCACGCATCGGGATAGCCCAGGCCGGTCCTGTCGTGCATGCGGGACGAGCCCGCGGGCGCGGGCCTGGCAGGACAAGCAGGCGGAGAAGGAGCGGCGCAGGGCCCGGGAGCAGGAGGCGGATGCGCGGCTCCTGGCCGAGGTGCAACGCGACGGGGCCATGTCGGAGAGCACGCGGGAGACGTGGGTGCGCATGAGGGCGCTGGTGAAACAGCAGCGGCTGGAAGTACCTAGGGGCGGCAACGGCAAAGCACCTTCGCCGCCCCGGCAGTAAATATGTACACGTCTTACCTGGCTCGATTTGCCCAACCTCACACAAGAGACTAAAATATTGCCACAGGGGGAGGGGGTGCCCCCTCCAAAGCCACACCTCTGCACACCCGGAGTGCCACCACCCTTGCGGGATACGCCTCCGGCAAGCACCGCCTCAACTTGACTTAAATATGTAACTGTCTATAAAAGAGGTTGATGTGACACTGAATGCCGCTGATGCTGTTGCCGCGATCCGCGCCGAGTACGGGCCGGACGAACACCAGGCCGTCGAGGTCTACGGAGACGTGATCGACGCCCTCGAGGAGGCCGGGTTCCCCGCCTACGTCGAGACGCGCGGTGGCCTCGCGGTCTGCGCGTTCACGCCGGACGGCTCGCTCCTGACGGTCGCGAGTGAGGATGCCCTGCCGTGGGACCGCGACAAGCTGGCCGGGTGGCACCTCGCCCACACGGCGGAAGACGAGCCGGGGACACCGTGGCGCTGCATCGTGCACGACGGCGCGGCAGCCGGCCACGACACCGGAGCCGGAGAGGGGTTCGAGGCGGTGGTCGCCGCCGCCGTCACCCATCTCAAGACCTGTCCCCGCCGGTCGGCAGAACCAGGGGTTCGCCTCCGCGAGCTCGCGGGCAGCAACGGGGCGTCGGCGCTCCTCGCCGAGAGCCGCCCGAAGCTCCCGTCCGGCGCTCCGGACCCGGCATCGACCCTCGCGCACGGCGTGCGCTGCACGGGCTGCAGCAGCCTCCAGGTCGCCCTCACGGCCCGCGGGTGGGCCAACTGCCGCACGTGCGGCCTGGGCCAGGAGGCCGGGGCCACGGTGCTCTGCCGCGACTGGTGCGAAGAGTGCGAGGCGGCGGCACTGTGAGGGACGACGACTTCATGATGGCGGTGCGCGGCCTCTTTGACGACCCTGCCGCCCTGCTCGATGCACTTGACCGCGAAGGCGTGAAGGCGCTCGCGAGCTGGGGCGCGGAGCTGTTCGCTCAGCACGACGGCCTGTTGTCCTTCCGGAGGCTGGCCGACGAGCCGGACGCGGGGGCCGCCGCCCGGTGGACACCGACCCCGGGCGGCTTCAGGTACGAGGTCAGCGCCGCCCCGCGGCCGCGCACCCTCGAAGTGTCATGGGGCGAGGTATCCGTCTACCTGGCCGACCGTGCGACACCTGTGCGCTACGCGCGACTTTGCGCGACCGCCACGGCCGTGCGGGAGCACAGCCGCGCGTACGTTCCGTCGTTCGCGCCGTTCCGCACACCGGAGGTGTGGTCGGAGGTCTTCTGCCGCCCGTGGTCCAGGAGGGTCAGCGAACTTCAGCTCGCCGCCGCATGCGCCCGCGACGCGATCGTCCCCGCCGCCATCCCGCATCCCTCGCTCTTTTAACCGCCTGAACTGAGAAAGCCAGCATCGTGATCACCTCGACCGCATCCGCCTTGTGGACCGACAACGCCCCGTGTGCCGGTATCGCCGACTATGTGCCTGACGAATCCCTTTTGCGAGGCTCGAAGGAAAAGCTTCTGGACTCCTGCGCACCGCTGATGCAGAAGTGCGCGGACGCCTGCCCCTACGTGAAGGAATGCTTCGAGCGCGTGCGGCCGAGGGAGAATTTTGATGGCGTGTGCGCAGGGCGCTTGTGGATCAACGGCAGACTGGTCGCGAAAGCCGATTCGGCCCCTGATGTGCCCAAGCTTCCGTCGCTGGCCGGAGTTTGCGGAGAGGTGACGGGTCGCCGCCGGCATGAGGAATTGAGCGAGCCGCTGTGCGGAAAGTGCCGGGACTCACAGATGCGCGCGAGTTCGCGGCAGGCGGGGCGCGCGAACATCCGAAAGCGGCCTGAGCGCGCGGATCAACTCGCCGCCGCCTGACTCTTAACGACCACCTGACCTGCTGGAACGCTTTGACCCCCCACCCAAAAGGTACTAAAATATTGCCATGAGGGGTGGGGTGCCAGCTCATACCGCCACCCAAAATCACAGCACCACGGAGGCATCAATGGACGAGCAGATCACCAAACAGTCGACCAGTTTCCTTCACTGGCTCCGGGATGGCGGCTTTTTTGCGGTGAACCAGTTCCCCGCCGGAACCCCGTGCGAGCACATTGCCGACTGGCGACGGAAAGTCGCCGCAAACGGGGGAGCAACTACGGAGGTACACGAACTCAATCCCATGACCCTCCAGACCCTGGAGAAGCATAAGGCCGCCTTCCGTCAGCGAATGAAGGACGCAAGAGCAGCAAAAGAGCTGAACACCCCGCAGGGGGCGGCAAAGTACACCATCCCCGCCCCCAGTGACGGCAGCGCACCTCCCACCGAAAGCGCAAAGGAGATCCCCCATGATCTGCAAAATGACTGAAGGCGACATCTCTTGGATGGCAATGGCGTATGAAATCCCCGAGCGCATCGCCGAACATGCAATCCTCATGCACGGCGAGGTCGAGCAGATCATCTGGCGCGCATACGCCGTCCGCCACGGCAAGGACGGGAACGACGTACAGGCAATGGAGATGTGGCAACGCCACCTCGGCCCCCAGGATTTCCGGGACTTGGAAGAAATCGCCGTCGACATGGCGGCCAAGCTGTGCCTGGAGGGCTGCCGCCGCCCCGGCCACGGACAGCACAAGCGCCGCCAACCGCGCCGCCCCCGCGTGCTGACCACCGGCCGCCAGCGCGTCACCATCCACTAACCACCGCGCCCGTGGTCCGCCCCATCGGGGCGGGCCGGGAAGCCGCCTCTCAGCATGAGGACCCCCGTGCCCACCCGCCACCTGTCAATCCCGGAGGTAACCGACATCGTCGACGACCTCGACCTCACCCCGCAGCAGATCCGGCAGACCGCCGCCTCTGTCCTGCACATCGTCCACCGCGCGTGGCGCCACCGCCCCCACGCCCAGCAGAACCGGTCCTTCGAGGAGTTCATCGACAGGGTCCCGAGGTGCCACTGGCTGCTGATGTTCGAGGCGTGCGCCCTCGGGCACCTCGGCCGCCGCCGCGAAGCCCGCGTCCTGGCGCAGGCCGCACGGATCCTCGAAGCCGACCGCGATGCCGGCGGCCGTCCTGACGAAAGCCTTTCCCTTGCCGCGGCGGCCTGACCCTGCGGGCACCCCGAGAACACCGCGCGGCCCGCCACCTTCGGGCGCCACACGAACAACATTCACTCCAACACACAGGGAGGACCCATGGGTTCACCGAAGTACCCCCTCGGCAGTCGCGTCTACTTGCAGCAGGCCAACGGCCAGCCCGTTGCCGACGGCGACGGCATACCCGCGCGGTTCCGGATTAACGCGATCGACAGAGTGCCGCGCAGCGGCATCTGGTACCGCCTGGCCAGCAAGAACCGGACGTTGCAGAAGGTGTTCGGCGGCTGGTACACATCCGACCGTCTCTCCCCGGCTACACCGGCGAGGTCCGCGAGCCCGAAGCTCGCCACGCAGGCGCCGCTGCGCGTCCGCCGCAGGGCTGGCCTGCTTGTCTCGGTGGATGGCGCCGTGGAGGATCTACCCATGCCGCACACCTACGTTGGCCAGCAGCGGCTCTTCTACAAGATCACAGGCACGATGGTCCGCTCCCCTATGCCTGCCGGCGACCGGGCCTTCTGTGTGCCCGGGAGGAATACGGGGCTTCTGTCGTTCAACCCGGTCGCCACGCGAGCGTTGGCCGCACTCGGGGGCAGCCCCACCCACCGGGTCTACGGCGGTGCCATTTTCGTCGGCCTGCTCTGCCGGGGCGACGCCTGGGGCGAGCTTCCAGGTGACATCGCAGCGATCATCCGCGCCCAGGCCGCGGGTCAGCAGGGGTGTCTCCGCTGACGAGGGCCGCGCCTCCGTGCGGTCGGCGCGGGCAGGGAGCCGCGGTTCGGCGCGCCTACAGTCGGCGGTCCGCGTCACTTCGGGATTGACCGAAACACCCTTCTGACCTGCGATGACGGAGTTGACGCCCCCCTGAAAGGTACTAGAATATTGTTATGAGTTGAGGGAAAGCCCTCACCGAAGAAAGGACCTCCTGATGAATCGCGACCAGGATCTCAACCGCCGCCGCTGGAAGATCAGTTACAGCTACGACTGCACCTGTGACCCGCGCTGTTGGTACGAAAAGGACGGCCGTCACTCGCAGACGACGTTCCTCAACAACGGCGAGCAGGCGCAGGGCGCGGAAGCCGCAGCCGAGATCACGGCGCGCGCCTTCAAGCACGTCAACATCGCGGACGCCAAGGTCTGGCAGGAGTCGCCCGAAGAGCGCGACACCCGCATGAAGTCGATGCGGAAGGCCGAGGCCGACGAACGGCGCGGCATCCACTGGAACATGGGCGGCGCGAACTAGCCGCCCCCTCCGGGGCCCGGCCCGGTCCGGTCACCGCCGGGCCGGGCCCCGCCCCACGCCGCCCCGGCCCGGCCACGGCCCCCTCCCTTATCCCTTTCACCGAACGGAGCTTCACCATGCCCTCGTACAAGCCGCTCGACCGCGTCAGCGCCCTGTACAGGTCGACTACCCACGGCACAGCCCTGGCTCTGGGCCAGCGCGTCGAGAAGGTCGAACCGCACGAGCGCCACGGCCAGCGCGTGTGGGTCTCGATGCCCGACGACGCCGCCGAGCCCCTGGCCGACTACTACGCCGACTCCGACCGCATCGAGCACATGGAGGCCGACCCGATCGGCCAGCAGTCCGCCGGCCACCTCTACATCAACCTCGTGTGGTTCTTGAAGGTCGCCGCGAACGACTCCACGAGCCCGCGCCTCGTCAACGGCCAGCGCGTCGAGGTCCCGTACACGAGCCGGGAACGAGCCGACGCCGCTGCCCGCGCCGCCCTCTACATCAGCGCGCTGCGCCACGCCAACCCGCGCCTCTTCTCCCGCTGGGAGGCCAGCGAAATCGAAACCGCGCGCCCCTGAAGCATCCTCTCGCCCCGCCGTCTCGGCGGCGGGGCGCCACCGGAAGGCCCCACCTCGTGTTCGACTCCATCCACTCCGTGCTCGACTCCCACTGGCGCGTCACCCTCCAGTACGGCAACCGCATCTGGACGTACTCGTTCCCCCTGTCCCTCGTGACCTTCCGCTGGTCCGACGCTGAACTGCGGGCACGCATGCTGCTCAGCAGCAGCACGCCGGAGCTCTCCTCGCTGCCCCGGGAAGCGGTGCGCTGCCTGAGCGTCCGGTACGAGAGGGACGTGTACTGCCGCGAGCGGGCCACCGCCTGGGTCGCGCTCAACGAATGCGGCGCCATACGCGACCAGTACACCCGGCATCTCCTGGACCTCGGGGACACACCGCGCGACGACGCCTGGCGCAGCGAGCTCCGAGACGTCCACCAGTCCTACCGCGCCCGCGTCATCGGCCACGGCCGCACCCGCGAAGAGATCCTCACAGACCTTGACGGCTCCCCGGTCGGCCTGGACCTGCGCCTCTACACGTCCGACGGCGTCGTCTGCTGGAACGACGTGTTCGCCGACATCGCGAAGGCGGCGATGAGCGAGTGGCGGTTCACGCCGTACGGCGTGCTGTGGATCGATAACGGCTGACCGGAACGATGCGCACCTCCCCTCACCCCGACGAGCGGCCGGAGGACTCCCCGGCCGCCCCCGACGCACCGTTCGGATACGGGCGCTCCGAGTACTCCGGGCCCATCGTGCACATCCTCGCCGAGGACTGGCGGCACTCCCGGTGGCCCGGCAAACCCGACTCCCTATGGACCGAACACCGCGAGCCCGAGCACGTCATGTCCGCATGGGCCCTGTGCGGGCGCGCCGTGCAGTGGAAGGCCGAGCCGCCCTCGGCCTCTCGCCTGATGTGCCGCATCTGCCTCATGCCCGCCGACCAGCGCGCCCTGCAGCACACCCGCCTCCGCCCCGTTCTTGTTTCAGACGAAAGCCTCCGATGACCACCGCGACAGACACTCTGATCCCTTCCAACCACCTGTTCAGCGGCGGATGCGGCGACATGGTCGGCTTCGCCAACGCGGGCTTCGGGCCTCGGTTCGCCGCCAACCACGCCCCGCCAGCCATCGCGACGGCAAAGGCGAACTTCCCCGGTATCCGGACCCGCCTGGAGAACATCAACGGTCTGGACATGCGGCGCCTGCCTCGCGCCCGAGTGCTCGTGGGCTCGCCGATATGTACCGAAAGTAGTCCCAGTGGCGGGCGTGCGACCCCGAAGTCCCAGTTGTCCTTGGACGATGCCGTCGACGACAGTGAGACTGACGAGGACCCGGAGGAGGACGAGAAGTCGACGCCCGCAGCCTGGTCCCGTACCCGGGCCACAGCCTGGGACCTCCTGCGCGCCGCCGAGGTCGCAATGGTCGCCGGCCACCCATACGACGTGATCGCTGGCGAGAACGTACCAGGCTTCCGTACCCGATGGCTGCTGTTCGACGCTTGGGTTAGGGGGTTCGGCGACCTCACGTACATGCCGTTCCTCGCCTCCGCCGACGCCGCACACCTGGACGCCGGAGACCTCGGCCAGGCCCCGCAGCACCGCAACCGCCTGCTGTTCGCCTTCGTCCGCAAGGGCCTCCCGGCCCCGGACCTTCGCCCCCGCCCGCTGTCCACCTGCTCGCACTGCGGCCCCGTGCGCGGCGTCCAGCGGTGGGAGACGCAAAGTCGACGCCGCGTCGGTACCTATGGCACCTCGTACATCTACGTGTGCCCGAACCGACGTTGCGGGCACCGTGAGGTCAAGCCGGTCCTCCGCCCGATCCGGGACAGCATCGACTGGAGCCTTCCGGCCCGCAGGATCAGCGCGGGCAAGCCTGGCAAAACGTTCCGCCCGTACGCCCCGGAGACCGTCCGCAAGGTCGACCTCGGCCGGGCCCGTTTCGGCGGCGAGCCGTTCATCGCGATCCTGCGCAACCACTGCGTCGCCCAGTCCCTGGATCAGCCGATCGGCACTGTCACGGCCGCGGGCACCCACCACATGCTGGTGATCCCCGGGGACTCGCTCGGCGACTGCCGGGTGCGCATGCTCAGCGTGCGGGAGCGGGCCCGCGCCCAGACCTTCCCGGACAGCCACTACCTCCAGGGCAACGCGACCGAACAGACCCGCCTCGTCGGGAACGCCGTGCCCCCGGCCGTCGGCAGCTGGCTCGCCCAGCGGATCGCCGCAGTCCTGTAACCCCGCCGGCCAGAAGACGGCCGCCCCTCTCCTTGGAGAACCTTCGATGACATCACTTCCCCCAAACACGCCCAAGCCCGAGGATGCCGCGCTGCGCGTGGCCACCGAAGTCGCGACGCTGCGTGTTCGCAAGCAGCTGCCCATGGCTGCTCTACTCCTCGGCGACGGCCAGCACTTCGTCCAGTCCGAGTGGTCCAACTACAACGAGCCTGAGCCCCCTTTGCGGGTGTGGCCCCGACGCGATGCCCTGCTGGAGGTGGCGACGGTCCTTGCCCACGGCCAGCCCGTGGAGAAGTGCGGCCCGCTCGTGATCTACCGAGGCGGCCCGGCCTGGGCGCCGCGCAGGATCGAGTGGGCCCCGAAGTCCCCCAGCCCGACGGTGGGCTACTTCCCCCGCCAGGGCAGCCTCGGACCGATCACTCGTGCCGCGCTGCGCGCGCTCCTTGATGCCGGGCTCACCCCTGCACAGTGGGGTGTGCAACTGGGGCCGGACATGTACGCGGTGGAGCAGCACGGCTTCGCGGTCGGCGGGGAGTCGACGCACCGGTGGGGCAGCATCGACATCGACTTCATCGGGCTGGCCATGGCCGAGCAGCACGCCCTGATACCGGGGGTGCTCACGGCCGCCGGCTGGTCGGTCATGACCGACGGCCCGGACAACCGTGGCGCGTGGATAGCCGTTCCGCCCGGCCAGGAAGGCGTACCGGGGGTGGTGGTCCAGGCCCGCGCGGAGCTGCTGCACCGGGGCTTGTGGGAGCCGGTCGATCACCGCATGGGGTTCAAGGTGTCCGCGGGCAAGGAAGAGGACCAGGTCCTGGTCGAGGCCGCCTTCGCCGACGGGCGGGGACTGATCGACGACTGCACGTTCGACGAGTCCCAGGTGCGCCGGAACCACATCTCTGACCTGCTGCACCGCTACCAGGTGGCCCTGGGGTCCGCCGGCTGGACGGCGCTCGACGTCGGCTCCAGCCACGCGGTCTTCCGGGCGCCTCAGCTGGAGTGAGTCCGCGCCCCAGGGCGCTCTTCGGGTACGGCGAGAGGCGCCGCCGGACTTAATCCTCGGCCGAGGCCGCCGACGTTCGCAACGACCCAAGGCTTATGACCACGGGGGGTGTTGACGATTACGCAGAGTTGACACCCCCCATAAAGGTACTAGAATATTGGTAACGGAGAGGGGAGCCCCTCACCTGCAAACCCTGATCGAAAAGAGCACCCGCCATGACTGACGCCACCGACACCGCCAGCCAGCCCCTGACCGTCCGCATCACCGGCCGCAGACTGAAGGCAGCCCTCCGCGTCGGCCCCACCGAGATCCACACCTTCGACATCGTCGCGGTCAACCAGATTGACGGCGCAGTCTGGTTCACCCTGGACGGCCCCGACGGCGCGCCCCTCGACGGGCAGACCGCCGACGCCCTCGGTATGGGCTTCTAGCCCGTCATACCCACCGGCCACACCTGGCCCGTGATCATGCGGGTACGGGGGTAGGGGCGCAGCAGTCGACTGCGCCCCTACCCCCGCGCCAGCCCCGGCCGCCGCAACACGGCGGACCAAGACCTCACACAGGCAGCCCCATCCGCGCCTGATCCCCTACCTGTCCCGCGGCCCACGGGGCGGGGCGAAGCATGCCCACCACCCACCACGGAGAGTGATGCGAGAATGACTCAGCTCGATCTGTTCGCCAGCATCGACACCCCCGACGAGCCGCCCCGCCCCAAGGCGGCGAAGATCCCCGCCACGTTCGCCAACCGCAAGCCCGCCGCCGCGCCCCCGGCCCCGGCCGCCAAGCCCGCTGCCGCGCCCACACCCACCGCTTCGGTCCGCGCGCTGCGCCCCCGCCTGCCGAAGAACCCCCACGAGACGGCTCTGCGCCTCGCCGAGGCCGTCTCCTCCGCCTGGCACACACAGCACGGCGGCACCGCTATCGAGGTACCCATCGGCATCGTCGCCGCCCTCGCCCTCATCCGCCCCAAAGACCCCAAGGGCCCGGACCTCGCCCGGCAGATCCTCAACCAGGACGACGACCAACTGATCAAGATGTACCGCGAGATATGGGCCGGTCACTGGATACAGCGGCCCGACCTCATCGACCGCGCCCGCATCCTCCACGAATGGGTCAACGACGACGAGCACGACAAGCACCGCTTGTACGTCACCCGTGTCGTCACCCAGGCTGCGCTACGGAACGGGATCTTCGACCTGACCGGCCACGGCGACCCCTACTTCCGCGCCGCGACCGACGTGCTGTCACCCGTCATGGCTCTCACCCGCTCTGCCGGCGCGCAGAAGGGGCTGGGCGAGTACCACACCCCCTGGCACGTGGGCGAGATGATCGGCCACGTCGTCATGGCAGAAGCCGGCTTCATCACGAAGGACCCGAAGCCGGGAGACCACATCCACGACCCGGCGTGCGGCAGCGGCGGCCTCCTGCGCGCAGCCGCGCAAGGCCTGCGCGAACGCGGCGGCGACCCGGCATCCATGCGCTGGTCGGGCGTCGACATCGACCCGATCGCCGCCGCCTGTACGGCCGTCAACGCGATCATCTGGGGTCTCGGCCCCCGTGTAACTGTCGCCTGTGCCGACACCCTCACCCGCCCTGACGCCGTCGAGGAGGCCATGGCTGAAGCACGCGCCGTCATCGAGCACCGCGACCAGCTCTTCGGCCGAGCCGCTGTGATCGGCGCAGTGCGCAAGGCCCAGCGCCTCTTCGACCAGGTGGTGGCGGCAGCGTGAGGGCCGTCAGCCACGGCGGCGTGCAGTCGTCCTCACCCGCACGGCCCGCCCCCTGTGCGAGGCCATCACCCGAGCCCAGGACGAACTTCCCATCGATGTCGGCTGTAACTCCGGCTGATGCATGACCTGATCGGTCGCCGCCACGTCACCACACCCCCTTCTCTACCGAAAGGCCAGCTTCGCCATGCCCGCAACCACCGTCCTGCGCATCGCCGTCGACGGCACCCTTACCGAACTTGACATCACCGGCTACCCGGGACAGCAGGCCAAAATCCTCGCCCGCTCCCTGCTCGACGCCCCCGAAGTCATCACCTACATCCACCACCCCAAGGGCTGCCTCGCTGTCATCGGCGGCAAGAACCGCGCCCGCTCTCTGCCCAACTTCCACGCCGGCATCGCGCTGGAAGATCTGTCGACCGAATTCCACGACGTGATGGGCGCAGTCGTCTTCACCGGCTACCGCCACTACGGCGACCTCACCGAACTCCCGGACGACGCCGCCGCCCACATACGCGGCATCTGCCCCCGCAGTACCAACTGACCCATTGCCGCCGTGGGGCAGCACCCATCCGCCGCCCCACTCCAACTGGTGAAAGCCCCGCTCATGACCATCGACTACAGCCGCACCGCCATCCGGAAAATCCTCGAAGCCATCAACCACCCTCTTCGGCAGTACGACCTCTTGCTGCGCCTCCACTGGGCCGCTGGAGCGGACCCGGCCACCTACCGGACGGTGCGCGACATCCCCATCTCCCCGGACTCCAGCGAGTTCCACGCGACGTTGAGCGCCATGCGCGCCGACGGAGAGCTGGTGCTGCTACCCAGCACCGAATGGCGCCGCATCCTCGGCCACCGCTACAACCCGCAGCTCCGAAGCGGCACCTCGTACGGCGGCAACTACTGGTACGCCACCCGCGCCCAGTACGACCGATGGCTGCTCGAATCCGAGCATCGTGCCCAGCGTCTCGCCCAGATCCAGGCCCGCCTCGACGCCGACGGTGACGGCGACGTGCCGACCGTCACCGTGGCCCGCGACGACCTCACCCTTCTCCTCGACCTGGCCCTCCAGGACACACCGTCGCCCAGTTCCCCGTCCGAGTCCGAGCGTCCCGCACCGCAGCACCCCGAAGGCATGACGCCCCGTCGGATCGCGGAGATCCGCAACACAGCCGCCTCGGAGTTCCGCGACTGGGAATGGGCCGATGCCGTCATCGACGAACTCCTCGACGAA
The DNA here is from genome assembly GCF_003391135.1 of Streptoverticillium olivoreticuli subsp. olivoreticuli. Taxonomy (GTDB): domain Bacteria; phylum Actinomycetota; class Actinomycetes; order Streptomycetales; family Streptomycetaceae; genus Streptomyces; species Streptomyces blastmyceticus. The sequence goes on from NZ_CP031455.1 coordinate 3,690,076, forward strand.
ATCGAACGCCGCAGCTCCTCCAGCACGAGCAACAGCTGACCTCACGGCCTCCGAACCCGACCACCTCACCCACGCCGTACCGCATCCGGAGAAACCGTGCAGCACAGCGAACCGGCAACGACGCCCTTCGTCATCACCAACCCCCTGCCCGACCCTCTAGCCGCCAGCAAGCTCCAGGTGGGCGACACCTTCGCCTTCCCCGAGGACCCGACCCCACTCACCGTGCTCAGCGCACGAGCCGACAGCCACTTCAACGGGTTTCTGCTCCTCCGCGTCGACGGCTCCGACCTGCCCTTGTGCATACGCGAGACGGAAGACGTCCGGCCGCTGCGCATGCCACGAACCTTCCACCTGCCCTGCGTCCTGTGCGGCGAGGTGACCCGCTCCGATCTCGACCTCGCCACCAACGGGGAACCGCGACTCCTCGTCTGCGCCCGGCACTGACCACCCCTGAGCCGGCGGGGCCGCTGCTCCCAGCGGCCCCGCCCTCCATGCCTGCTTCAAGGATCCCAGATGACCGCTCCTGCAACAGAGCGCCGCATAGCCGCGAACAGCTTCACCTTCACCCTGCGCACCACCAACCGCGCCACCTTCGGCATCACCATCAGCCACACCGGAGAGGTCGTGGTCCGCGGCCCCCACGGCACCTCCGACGCGCAGGCCATCGGCCTCGTACACCGACGCCGGGAATGGATCTACCGCCAGCTGAAACACTTCAAGGAGACTGCCCCCGACAGCCACGTCAAGGAGCTGATCGGCGGCACCGGGTTCACTGTCCTCGGCCACGGACACCGGCTGCGCATAGTCGCCGACGCGGAGCAGGACCGGGCCGTCGTGCAGCACCGGTGGAGCGGGAGAGGGCCGTGGCTCCACATGCGCAGCACCACGGCCCGCAGCGTTGAGGCAGCCCGCGAAGAGCTCGTCGCCTTCTACGCGCGTACCGGCCAGGAGTGGCTGGACGCACACACCCCGTCCATCACCCGGCAAACAGCGGCCCCCGACCTGCCGGTGAAGATGTCCACGCGCATGCGCACGAAATGGGCGTACCTCCACCCGGACCGTGGGCTCGCCCTCCACTGGGCCAGCGCCCAGCTGTCCACGGTCTACATCCGCGAACTGATCCACCGCACGCTCAGCCTGCACAGCGTCACGCACAACCACCTGTACGAGCGGGCCCTTCGCACCCTGTGGCTGGGCGACCTCCAGCCGCACCGCGCCCTCACCCCGACCACACAGCCGTGCCGGGCATGCGGCGCGACCGCCAACACCTTCCACGCCGAGAACTGCTCGCCGGCCCGGGGCGCCTGCACCGGTCGCCATGGCCTCGGCTGAATCCGCCGCCCCACCCACCCCACCGCTCCCACGCCCTTACCGAGGAGAACCCGTGACCGACACCACCACCGCCGGACAGCAGCTGATCGACGCCCTCAAGCAAGCAGGTCACGAAGTCGACACCGAAGCCTGGCCCGGCTCCGGCTGCCACGTCGTCACCGTCTCCCTCGGGAACGCCGCCCAGATCTGGGTGAGTGACCATGACTGCGATATCCGACACCAGCCCACCGCGCACCGCGGATGGCTCGCCTGCTACTACCCGGACATCGAAGACACCTGGAACTTCAAGGAGCTCTTCGGCAGCGACTCCACCGACTTCGAGGCCGATACAGCCGCCGTCGTCAGCGCCATCACCGACTTCGCCAAGGCCCGGGCCCGGGCAAGCGACCGCTCCTGACGGCGGCTGAGAAGTCGGGTAGCCCGGAGAGATCGCCCCTCCGGGCTACCCGGCCTCCCCGCACAACCCCGCGCGTGTGGGGGAACGGCGAACCATCGCCCCATCACACCCCGGGCCAGCAACAGCTCAGGCCCCAAGGACATCCCACAGCGAAGCCGTCGACACCTTCGTCGAACCGCCCAGCGGCAGGGTCCGCACCGGAAACGTGCCCTCCTTGATCAGCCGGTACGCCGTGGTCCGCCCGATGCCCAGGGCCCGCGCGGCGGTCACCACGCTCACCAACGGCGGCAGCGCCCGAAGCTCTTCCCACGACATCGCAGCGCCCTCGTGCGCGGCCTCAACAACAGAAGCGGCAGATGTACCCATAGGTGGTCAAACCAATCTCCCCGCGCCACCTGACCGAAAGAATACGGCCACAGGCGGAAAATCACGCTCGATACCGAAAGATCAGGCAGGACCCGGCACACCTGGAACACGTGGGGAGTCCATGCCCGAGATCAGCTACTACCGGCGGTGCACCTGCAGAGCGCCCAAGCTCAACGCCGACGGCAACCCGATCCTCAAGGACGACGGGAAACCCCGTCTCAGAGAACTCGGGGCAAGCTGCCCTGACCTGACAAAGAAGAACCACGGCTCCTGGTACTTCTTCCTAGAACTCGAACCCGATGCCAGCGGCGAACGCCGCCGCGTACGCCGAGGCGGCCACCGCACCAAGGGTGACGCCGAGAAGGCAGCGGACAAGATCGTCAAGGACGCCGACCAAGGCGTCGACGTGCTCTCCAACGAGACCGTCGGCGACTTCCTGGCCCGCTGGCTCAAGAGCAAGAGGAGCCTCGCCCGCACCACCTCCAAGGGCTATCAGGAGCACATAGACCTCTACCTGATCCCGCACCTGGGCCGATACCGCCTCCGGGATCTGCGCACCCATCACATCGACCAGATGTACGACGCCATCCAGAAGGAGAACGCCGAACGCCTCCTCCACCACGCCCGCGTCGAAGAAGCCAAGCTCGAATGCGCGGCCAAGAAGCAGTCCTGGCAGACCTGCATGCGCAACACCCGCCCGGGCTCCGAGGTACGCCAGAAGGCCCGACGCGCCTTCCTGGACGCCAACGCCGCCCTGAAGGCCGCCCGCAAGGGCCTGCGGAAGATCACCAGCGCGGCCACCCTGCACTCGATCAACCGCACCCTGTCCTCCGCACTCGGGCATGCGGTCAAGCGCCAGCTCGTCACCCGCAACTGGGCGGCCCTCGTCGAGCTACCGCCGGCAAAGCGCCCCAAGGCCCTGGTGTGGACCGACGAGCGCGTACAGCGGTGGCTCCAGACCGGCGAGCGGCCCTCCCCGGTCATGGTCTGGACCCCGGAGCAGACCGGGCGCTTCCTCGACCTCATGGTCCCCGACCGGCTCTACCCGCTCTGGCACATCTTCGTCTTCCTCGGCCTTCGCCGCGGCGAGGCATGCGCTCTCACCTGGTCCGAGATCGACCTGGACAACGGCTGGCTGCGCGTCTCGGCACAGATCGTCGAAGTGGCGTACCGCATATACGCGGAGACGCCGAAGGCCGACAGTGTCCGCTCCATCCGGCTCAGCGAGGAGGCCGTGGAGGTCCTTCGCGAGTGGCGAGCCGAGCAGGAGCGCGAGCGGGCCGCCATGGAGGCCGCAGGCGCCTGGGCCGAGACCGGGTTCGTCTTCACCCAGGAGAACGGCGAAGGGTTCCATCCGGATTGGCTCAGCCGCCGCTTCAAGCGCCTGGTCGAGGTCTACGAGCTGCCGCCCGTCCGCCTGCACGATCTGCGCCACGGCTCGGCCACCCTGGCTCTCATCGGCGGCGCCGACATCAAGGTGGTCCAGGAGCGCCTGGGGCACTCCTCGCGACAGATCACGTCGGACACGTACACGAGCGTCGTTCCGCAGCTCATGCGCGCGGAAGCCGAAGCCACCGTCGCCGTCGTGCCCCGTGCCGCGAAGGCCACGAAGCCCACAGCTCAGGAAGGCTCCCCGAAGGAGGCTCCGGCACCGGTTTCGTCCCCGCAGCCCGTCCCCGCAGAGCACGTTCTGGCAGCTGCCTAGCCCTTCGTCCCCGCTTCGTCCCCGCACAGCCCTGACCAGGGCAAATAGAAGGGCCACCACGATCTCGTGGTGGCCCTTCTTAGCACAAACACGCAGGTCAGAACGTTTCTGCACCTGAGCCGCAAAGTGGGGCGGGTGGGACTCGAACCCACGGCCGACGGATTATGAGTCCGCTGCTCTAACCGGCTGAGCTACCGCCCCGTTCACGGCGCGTCGCGCACATCTGTGCGCGCCGTCTGCCGCAGCATAGCCGCTCATACGATCTGCTGCCCTGGTGGGGCCTTATTGCGTGACCGACCTGACCATGAGGACTTCGATCACGCCGGGTTGGTTCCCACCGGACGCAAAAAAGGACCCCGGATGGGGTCCTGATCTGTTGGCTCCCCCGACTGGACTCGAACCAGTAACCTGCCGATTAACAGTCGGCTGCTCTGCCAATTGAGCTACAGGGGATCGCGCTCCCCCGACTGGACTCGAACCAGTAACCTGCCGATTAACAGTCGGCTGCTCTGCCAATTGAGCTACAGGGGATTGCTGCGTGTGCCTCGAATGCTCTGCCGTCCGGTCTTCCGGGCGGCGTGCGCTCGCTGCGACACATACATTAGCGCAAGCAGGGGGGTGCTCCGCCAATCGGTACCTCGGGAGTGACCTTCGCACCCGGCGGGTAGGCGCGGAGCACAGCCCGGCGGCCCCCGCGGAGCGCGTGGGGCGCGAGGGATCCGAGGGAAGGGTGGAGCGCGATGCGCTACCGGCTGACGTTCATGATCGGGGCTGCCGTCGGGTACGTGCTCGGCGCACGGGCCGGCCGCGAGCGGTATGAACAGCTGCGCAAGGGGGCACAGCGGGTGGCCCAGAACCCCGCGGTCCGCAATACGGCGGAGTCCGCCGCGCAGAACGGCCGGGCCATGGCCGCCAAGGCGTTCGACAGGGTGGGCGAGCGGCTGCCGGGGTCCATCAGCGACCGGGTCCGCTCGCTGCGCGAGCGCGGCCAGGGCGGCGAGGACGACTGGGGCACCAGCAACACCTGACCGGATGACGGCCGGAGCACGACCGTTTGGCATCATCACCGCATGGGCATAGTCGCCGGTTTGGACAGTTCCACCGAGAGCACACGGATCGTCGTCTGCGACGCGGAGACGGGTGCCGTGCTCCGTCAGGGGTACGCACCGCACCCCTCGTCCCCCGAGGGTGATCCACAGGCGTGGCTGATGTCGCTCGGCGACGCCGCCGCCGGCGGGCTGCTGGAGGGCGTGCAGGCGATCGGCGTCTCCGCGCAGCAGCAGGGACTGATCGCGCTGGACGCGGGCGGTGTACTCGTCCGGCCCGCGCTGCTCGGCAACGACAAGCGGATGCAGGCCTCGGCGGCCGATCTGACGGACGCGCTCGGCGGCCGCGCCGCGTGGGCGCAGGCCGTCGGTTCGGTGCCGCAGCCCGGTCAGGTGCTGGCGAAGCTGCGCTGGCTGGCGCGCAACGAACCGGAGTCGGCGACGCGGACTGCCGCAGTGCTCCAGCCGCACGACTGGCTGGTCTGGCAGCTGCTGGGCCGGCCGCAGCGGCGGACGACGGACCGCGGGGACGCCTCCGGCACGGGCTGCTGGTCGGCGGCGACCGGGTCCTGGCGGCCGGACCTCGCGGAGCTGGCGCTGGGCCACCCGGTGACGCTGCCGGACGTGCTCGCCCCCGCGCAACCCGCCGGGCACACCCCCGAGGGGCTGCTGATCTCGGCGGGCACGGGCGAGACGATGGCCGCCGCCTTCGGGCTCGGCGTCGGCCCCGGCGACGCGGTGATCTCCCTGGGCGCCTCGGGCTCGGTCTTCGCCGTGCACCACGAGGCCCTCATCGACCCCACGGGCACCATCACCTCCTTCGCGGACGCGACGGGCATGCACCTGCCGGTGGTGCACACCCTCAACGCGGTCCGGGTGCTGCGCGGCACCGCCGAACTGCTGGGCACCGACCTGGCGGGCCTGTCCGAGCTGGCGCTGCGGTCCTCGCCCGGGTCGTACGGGCTGGTGCTGCTCCCCTATCTGGAGGGCGAGCGCACCCCGCACCTGCCGCACACCGCGGGAAGCCTGACCGGGCTGCGCCGGGAGAGCATGAAGCCGGAGCACCTGGCGCGGGCCGCGTTCGAGGGGATGCTCTGCGGGCTCACGGACGCCCTCGACGTGCTGCGGACGCGCGGGGTGCAGGTGCGGCGGGTGTTCCTGCTGGGCGCCGCGGCCGAGCTGCCCGCCGTGCAGGCGATCGCGCCGGCGCTGTTCGGCGCGCAGGTCGTCGTCCCGCAGCCCGCGGACTACGCGGCGCTGGGCGCGGCCCGGCAGGCGGCCTGGGCGCTGGGTGTCCAGCACGGCACGCTGTCGCCGCAGCAGCCTCCGCTGTGGCCCGCGGCGGCCAGCCAGGTGTTCGAGGCCACGGGCGAGGAGGTGCCGGTGGGGCAGGCGGTGCGGCAGCAGTACGTGACCGTGCGCGAGCAGTCCCACCCCGGGGCGTTCCAGTAGGGGATCCGTCGCCCGGACCTCGCGGCCTCGGGCGGCTCAGTCCAGATAGCCGCGGAGCTGGTCCGCGAAGGCGTGGTCGCGGAGCTTGTTGAGGGTCTTGGACTCGATCTGGCGGATGCGTTCGCGGGTGACGCCGAAGATCCGGCCGATCTCCTCCAGGGTGCGGGGGCGGCCGTCGGCCAGCCCGTACCGCAGTTGCACGACCTTGCGCTCGCGCTCGCCGAGGGTCGACAGGACGGCTTCCAGGTGCTCGCGCAGCAGCAGGAAGGCGGCCGATTCCACGGGTGAGGCCGCGTCGCCGTCCTCTATGAGGTCGCCGAGGGCCACGTCGTCCTCCTCGCCGACGGGCGCGTGCAGCGACACGGGCTCCTGGGCGAGGCGCAGCACCTCGCTGACCCGCTCCTGGGTGAGGTCGAGCTGGGCCGCGACCTCCTCGGCGGTGGGTTCGTAGCCGCGCTCCTGGAGCATGCGGCGCTGGACGCGGACGACGCGGTTGATCAGCTCGACGACGTGGACGGGGACGCGGATCGTGCGCGCCTGGTCCGCGAGCGCCCGGGACATGGCCTGCCGGATCCACCAGGTCGCGTACGTCGAGAACTTGTAGCCCCGGGCGTAGTCGAATTTCTCAACTGCCCTGATCAGGCCCAGGTTTCCCTCCTGCACCAGGTCGAGCATGGTGAGGCCGCGGCCGATGTAGCGCTTGGCCACGGAGACGACGAGCCGCAGGTTGGCCTCGATCAGACGGCGCTTGGCCATCCGGCCGAGGACCACCAAGCGGTCGAGGTCCAGGGCGAGTTGGGAGTCGAGGTCGGGGGTGCTGCCCAGTTTCTCCTCGGCGAAGAGACCGGCTTCGACGCAGCGGGCCAGGTCCACCTCCTCGGCCGCGGACAGGAGCGGGATCCGGCCGATCTCGCGGAGGTACTGGCGGAAGAGGTCGGAGGAGGGGCCGCCGGTGTCGGCGCGGGAGGTGTCGGTGTGCGGTGCTTCGTCGGCGGCCTCGTCACCGCGGGACGTCCCGGTGCGCGCGGTGCCGCGCGCGTCCGGTGGCGGTCCCGGTTCCGGGCCGGGTGCGGGGGACGCCTCGTCGGAGAGGCTCTCACAGCCGGGCGGCTCGGCCTGCTGGGGCACGGCCGGGGCCGGCTCCGCCGGAGGCAGGGTCGGTGTCTGGGGCCGGGTCGGGGTCCGGGTCTGCACGGGGGCGACCTCCAAGGTGATCGCTGCCGGTTCGGGGGGTGGCATGCGACGGAGGGGCGGCAGCGGCCGGGCCGCCGTCCGTCCCGTGGTTCAAGGGCGACTTCGCGGAGGTTTCCGGGTCCCTGCGACCGGACCAGGCACCGCCCACCAGTGTGGGGTACGACACAGGTCCGCCACGAGGGGCTTGCGGGCACTTTCTGAGTCCACTCCGTGACCGGGGGTTACCGGCGGGTGTCGGGCACCGCCCGGGGGCGAAGCCCGGGAGCGCTACAGCGCAGCGGCGCCGCGGTCCTTCAGCGCCCTGCCGTACTGCTCCAGCACCCACAACTCGTTCTGCACGGCGGCCAGATGGTCCGGCGCGGCCTGTGCGCCCAGGCGGACGAGGCTGCCCTGGACCTCCTTGACGCGCCGCTCCACGGCCCGCAGGCGGACCTGGACCAGCTGCATCCCGGCGTAGATCTCGTCCACGCTCTTGTGGCGGATCGCCTCGACGGCCAGCTCGGTGACCAGCGAGCGGACGGTGTCGTCGGGTGCCGCGTCGCGGACGCGGGTGAGGTAGTCGGCGGGGGCGTCGGTGACGCCGCCCGCCTGCTCGATGGCGCAGCGGACGGCCACGTACGGCGCGGCGGTGAACTCGTCCTCGCCGTAGGCGTCGAAGGCGGGGGCGACGAGCTCGGGCCGCTGGAGGGCGAGCTTGAGCAGCTCGCGCTCGGTGAGCTGGGCGGGGCTGCGGAGGTTGAGGGCGGGGCCGCGTGCGCCCCGGGGGGCCGGCGGCTGGGGTGCGGCGGCCGTGGGGCCGCCGCGGTGCGTGCGCCCCTGGTCGGGGCGGTTGCCGCGCTCGCGGGCCCAGCGGGCGAGCTGGCCCACGCGCATGACGACGAACTGGGTGTCGAGGATGCCCAGCAGCCCGGCGAGGCGGACCGCGTACTGGTGGCGGATGGAGCTGTCCTTGATGCCCGCGACGATCGGCGCGGCCTCCTCCAGGGCGGCGGCCTGGCCCTCGGGGGTGTCGACCTCGTGCCGCTTGACCACGGAGCGGATCGCGAACTCGAAGAGCGGGGTGCTGTCGTCGACGAGCTGGCGCACGGCCTCGTCGCCCCGGTCCAGGCGCAGCTCGCAGGGGTCCATGCCGCCGGGGCTGACGGCGATGTTGGTGCCCGCGGCGAACTTCTGGTCGTCCTCGAAGGCGCGCAGGGCGGCGCGCTGGCCCGCGGCGTCGCCGTCGAAGGTGAAGATGACCTTCGAGCGGGAGTTGTCCATCAGCAGCCTGCGGAGGATCTTGACGTGGTCGGCCGCGAAGGCGGTGCCGCAGGTGGCGATGGCGGTGGTGACCCCGGCGAGGTGGCAGGCCATGACGTCGGTGTAGCCCTCGACGACGACGGCGCGGCTGGTCTTGGCGATGTCCTTCTTGGCGAGGTCGATGCCGTAGAGGACGTGCGACTTGCGGTAGAGGGGGGTCTCGGGGGTGTTGAGGTACTTCGGGCCGTTGTCGTCGTCGCGGAGCTTGCGGGCGCCGAAGCCGATGACCTCGCCGGTGATGTCGCGGATGGGCCACATCAGGCGGCCGCGGAACCGGTCGATGGGCCGGCCGTTGCGGCTGTCCTGGGCGAGGCCGGAGAGGATCAGCTCCTTGTCGCTGAAGCCCTTGCCGCGCAGGAAGCGGGTGAGGTGGTCCCAGCCGGCCGGGCTGTAGCCGACGCCGAAGTGCTGGGCGGCGGCCTGGTCGAAGCCGCGCCCGGCGAGGAAGGCCCGGCCGATCTCGGCCTCGGGGCCGTCGAGCTGGTCGGCGTAGAACTTCGCGGCGTGCTTGTGGGCCTCGACGAGGCGGATGCGCTCGCCCTGCTGGCGGCCCGGGGTGTAGCCGCCCTCCTCGTAGCGCAGGGTGATGCCCGCCAGGCCGGCGAGCCGCTCGATGGTCTCGGCGAAGGAGAGGTGGTCGATCTTCATGACGAAGTCGACGGTGTCCCCGCCCTCCTGGCAGCCGAAGCAGTAGAAGAGCCCCTTGGCGGGGCTGACCTGGAAGGACGGGGACTTCTCGTCGTGGAAGGGGCACAGACCCTTGAGATTGCCGCCGCCGGCGTTGCGGAGCTGGAGGTATTCGGACACGACGGAGTCGATCGGGACCGCGTCCCGAACCGCCTTCACGTCGTCATCGTTGATCCGTCCTGCCACACGTGAATTCTACGGCCGGGCACCGGCGCTCCCGCCCAGGGCCGACGGTCCTCACGTGGTGATCAGCGAATCCAGCGGCACACCGGGGTCGGCCAGGGCGTCGGCGTCGAGGCGGGTGCCGGAGCGGATGAGGGACTGGATCGTCCCGGTGACATCCCACACATTGACGTTCATGCCCGCCAGCAGGCGCCCCTCGGACAGCCAGAAGGCGATGAACTCGCGCTTGCCGACGTCTCCGCGGCAGACGACCTGGTCGTACGAGCCGGGCGGCGCGTAGCCGGAGTACTCCAGGCCGACGTCGTACTGGTCGGAGAAGAAATAGGGCACCCGGTCGTACGAGACCTCCTGCCCGAGCATGGCGCGGGCGGCGGCGGGGCCGCTGTTGAGGGCGTTGGCCCAGTGCTCGACGCGGAGCCGGGTGCCCAGCCACGGGTGCTCGGCGGCGGCGACGTCACCGGCGGCGAAGATGTGGGGGTCGGAGGTGCGCAGCGAGGCGTCGACGGCGATGCCCCCGCCGTCGGCGCGGTCGACGAGGGCGAGCCCCGCGGCCTCGGCGAGGGCGGTGCGCGGGGCGGCGCCGATGGCCGCGAGGACGTCGTGGGCGGGGTGCTCCTCGCCGTCGTCGGTGCGGGCGGCGAGCACCATGCCGTCTTGCCCGGCGATCTCGGTGAGCCGGGCGCCGAAGTGGAAGCGGACGCCGTGCTCGCTGTGCAGGTCGGTGAAGAGCTGGCCGAGCTCGGGGCCGAGGACGGTGTGCAGCGGCGTGGGCTCGGACTCGACGACGGTCACCTCGGCACCGTAGCCCCGGGCGGCGGCGGCGACCTCCAGGCCGATCCAGCCCGCTCCGGCGATGACGAGGTGGCCGTTGTCGCGGCCGAGGGAGGCGAGGACGCCGCGCAGCCGCTCGGCGTGGGCGAGGCGGCGCAGGTGGTGGACGCCGGCGAGACCGGTGCCGGGAATGTCCAGGCGGCGGGGCTCGGCGCCGGTGGCCAGCAGCAGCCGGTCGTAGTGGATGCGGGTGCCGTCGCCGAGGCGCACGGACCTGTTCTCGCGGTCGAGGTGGACGGCGGGCTGGCCGAGGTGGAGTTCGATGTCGGCCTGGGCGTACCAGGCGGGCTCGTGGACGAAGACGCTGTCGCGGTCGTCCTGGCCCGTGAGATACCCCTTGGAGAGCGGGGGCCGCTCATAGGGGTGGTCACGTTCGTCGCAGATGAGGATCACCCGGCCGGTGAAGCCCTCCGAGCGGAGGGTCTCGGCCGCCTTCGCCCCGGCCAGGCCCCCTCCGACGATGACGAACGTCTGGTGTGCGTCGACCACTTGCTGCCTCCTCGCTGCCACGCAGTGCGTCTGCGCTACCGCCCCCGGTCGAAAACGCCCGTGCAGAGGGTCCCGCACGGAGTGTGCCGCCGGAAGAGGGACTACCCCGGACGGGTCAGTACCCGCATGGTGCGGGGGAAGTGCTCGGATTCTGTGGACATTCGGTCACCCTTTTGCCACAGTCCCCGCCACAGTGAGCCGGGCGCGCAGGGTGCGCGCGGAGGCGTCGGTGAGGGCGGCGATCTGGTCGACGACGGCGCGCAGCCGCCCGGCGTCGTCGTGGGCCGCGGCGAACAGCGTGCGGAACTGCGGGTCGAGACCGTCGGGCGCGCGGGCGACGAGCGCCTCCGCGAGCTCGGCGATGACGACGCGCTGGTCGGCGCGGAGCTTCTCCTGGTCCGGGCGCTGTATCACGAAGCGGTCGGCGACGGCCTTGAGGACGGCGCACTCCAACCGGGTCTCCCGGGGGACGACGAGCTCCGCGCGGTAGCGGGTCAGCGCGCCCGGGCGGTGCCCCCACGCGGCGCGGGTGGCGCTCTCGGCGGCGAGGCAGAACCGGCCGATGAGCTGGCTGGTGGCGTCCTTGAGGCGGGCCTGGGCGACGGCTGAGCCGTCGTAGCCGTGCGGCCACCACTCCTGTTCGAGCAGCCGGTCGAGGGCCTCCGCGAGCTCCTCGGGCGCGGCGCCCGGGGCGTAGCGGCCGGCGGCGACGGCGAAGACCTCGTGCCGCTCGGGCCCGGCGAGGAGCACGTTCGGGTCGAGGTGGCCCGCGTGCAGGCCGTCCTCCACGTCGTGGACGGAATACGCCACGTCGTCGGACCAGTCCATGATCTGGGCCTCGAAGCTCGCTCTGCCCTCGGGGGCGCCCTGCCGCAGCCAGGTGAAGACGGGGACGTCGTCCGGATACACCCCGAATTTGCGGGAGCCCGCGTCCGTGGGGTGCCCGCCGCGCGGCCAGGGGTATTTGGTGGCCGCGTCGAGGGCGGCCCGGGTGAGGTTGAGGCCGACGCTGCACAGCTCCCCGTCGCGGGGGACGAAGCGCTTGGGTTCGAGGCGGGTGAGCAGGCGCAGCGACTGGGCGTTGCCCTCGAAGCCCCCGCAGGGCTCGGCGAATTCGTTGAGCGCCTGCTCGCCGTTGTGCCCGAACGGCGGGTGGCCGAGGTCGTGGGCCAGGCAGGCGACCTCCACCAGGTCGGGGTCGCAGCCGAGCGCGGCGCCCAGCTCCCGGCCCACCTGGGCGCACTCCAGGGAGTGCGTGAGGCGCGTGCGCGGGCTGGCGTCCCAGGCCTGGCCGCTGACCCCGGGGGTGACGACCTGGGTCTTCCCGGCGAGGCGGCGCAGCGCGGCGGAGTGCAGGACGCGCGCCCGGTCGCGCTGGAAGGCGGTGCGCCCCGGGCGTTTGTCGGGCTCGGGCGCCCAGCGCTCCAGGTCCGACGCTTCGTATCCGGCGATGCCGGGCTGTTCCTTCGCCATCCGTGCTGAGCCGTTCATACCCCCGACGGTAACCGCCGGGTGTGACAGCAGCGATGGAGCGAGGTCCGGCGGCGGGCGTTCCGGCCGTGCCCGGCCACCGGCGGGAACCGGCCGGGCCCCGGTGGCGTTGATCCATGTCGACGGAAAGGTGCTCGACATGGGGCTGAGGGGCCGGCTGCGGCTGCCGCGCACGACGGCGGGGCGGCGCCGTGCGCTGTGGGCGGTGGTGGCGGGCTGCCTGCTCGCGCTGGCCCCGGTCACCTGGGTGTACGCCTCGGCGACGCCCCGGGTGCGGGACGCCGGCAGCGTGCCGGATGCGCCGGTGGCCATGGTCTTCGGCGCGGGGCTGCGGGACGGCGAGCCGTCCCCGTATCTGGCGCACCGCCTCGACGCGGCGGTCGAGCTGTACCGCGCGGGCAAGGTCCGGGTGGTGCTGGTCACCGGTGACAACAGCCGCACGGAGTACGACGAGCCGGACGCGATGCGCGGCTATCTGACGGAGCGGGGCGTGCCGGACAGCCGCGTCGTCAGCGACTTCGCGGGCTTCGACACCTGGGACTCGTGCACGCGCGCGGTGCGGATCTTCGGGGTGCGCAAGGCCGTGCTGATCAGCCAGGGCTTCCACATCCGGCGGGCGCTGGCGCTGTGCGGGGCGGCGGGCATCGACGCGTACGGCGTCGGCGCGACGGCCGACGCGCACGACGTGACCTGGTACGCGGGCGGGGCCCGCGAGGTCTTCGCCTCGGGCAAGGCGGCGCTGGAGGCGCTGGTGCGTCCCGGTCCGCGCTTCCTGGGACCGCGGGAGCCGGGGCCGGCGCGCGCGTTGGCCTCCGAGGGCCGTTGACCGGCCGCTAACCGCGGCTGGGCTCGCGGTTGTTTATGGCGTCGAGGTAGAGCTTGAAGATCTCGTCGTCGTTGACCGGGCTGTACGAGATCTGCGAGCTCGCGTCCCCGTCGGGACCGCCGCCGTTGAGCCCGCCGAGCACCCCCACCAGGTCCCCGGTCTTCGTCTTCTCGTCGAAGTGCACCAGCCAGGGGCTGCCCGACGTGCCGGAGAAGAAGCCGTCGCACCGCATCTTCAGCTGTCTGCGGTCGTCCAGGCGGCTCGTCATGGCCGTGCAGCGGATCGCCTGGTCTGCGGGGTCGTCGTCGGCGTCGGGGTAGCCGATGACGGTGACGCGGTTGGTGTAACCGGGCGTACGGACGAGCCGGTTGGCGCCGGTGACCCGCTCCAGCTGGCGGCCGATGCTGTCGGGCTTGACCGTGGCGAACGCGAAGTCCAGGTCGGAGCCTTCACCGCTGTCGGTGCGCCGCGGGTCGACGAAGGTGCGGTCCACCGCCCAGACGCCGTACGGCTGCTTGGCCGCGCCCGTGCGGTAGTCCGGCACGAAGGCGGCTTCGTCGCCGAACGAGCAGTGCCCGGCGGTGATGATGAGGTTGCCCTTGGGGCTGTGCACCACGCTCGCCGTGCAGTGGTGGTCCTTCATGTCCTCGCCGACGTAGAACAGCACGCCGACCGCGGGCACCCCGTCGAAGTGCCGGGCGCTGCCGCTGATCTGCTGGGCCGCGGAGTCGGTGTCCCGGCCGGAGTCGCGGTCGGAGCCGCTCTCCGACGACGCCGACATCCGTGCGGGCCCCCAGAACCGCCGGGCCTCCTCGCTGGACCAGCTGCCGTCCCTGGCGTGCCCGCCGGCGCCCTTGGGCACCGCCGCCGCCAGCGTGACGACATAGAGCCCCGCGAGCACGGCCCGGACCCACCGGGCCCGGCGCCACCGGGAGAAACGCACGTGCACCCCCACCACGTCAGGAAGGTAGTCGACAGGCTAACCGCATCCGCCGTTTTCCGGCCCGCGCCAGACTTATTTTCGTACAGCCGAATGACACACGATCGGGCATAAGGCCAGCGTACGAGCGACCTGTGAGCCCCGTTCGGAGGTACCTCCCGGCGTGCCGCGCACCCCCGCCGTCACCCGCCCCACTGGTCGTAGCCCAGCTTGCAGACGAGGGACACCACGACGACGACCAGCACCACCCGCACGAACCCGCTCCCCCGCTTCAGCGCCATCCGGGCGCCCACCGCGCCGCCGGCGAGGTTGAAGAGGGCCATGGGGGCGGCCAGTTGCCAGATCACCGACCCCTGGAGCGAGAACGTCACCAGCGCGCCCACATTGGTGCAGACATTGACGATCTTCGCCGTGCCGGAGGCGGTCACCAGGTCCATATGGAGCATCCCGACCAGCGCGAGGACCAGGAACGTGCCGGTGCCCGGGCCTATGAGCCCGTCGTAGAAGCCGATGCCCAGACCCGCCACCAGGATCGCGGTCAGCACCCTGCGGCGCGTCACCGGCGCCTTCGACGCCTGCGCCGCCACCCCGAAGGTGGGGCGCAGCAGCACGAAGGCGAGCACCGCCAGGAGGATGGCCATGATCAGGGGGCGCAGCACGGCGCTGTTGATGCCGGACGCGAAGAAGGCGCCCGCCAGCGAGCCGCCGAGGGCGGCGAGGCCGATCCGCAGGGCCGTACGGAGGTCCAGCGCGGCACGGCGCGCGTAGGCGACGGCGGCGGCGGTCGTGCCGCAGATGGCGACGGCCTTGTTGGTGCCGAGGACGTGGGCGGGGGCGACCTGGGGCAGCCCGACGAGCAGGGCGGGCAGCTGGATGAGACCGCCGCCGCCGACCACCGCGTCGACCCAGCCGGCTGCGGCTGCGGCGAGACAGAGCAGAAGCAGCGTCGTCAGCGACATGTCAGGGGTCACGGTGCGGATGCTACGGGGCGGGCAACTCGGTTACGGTGCCGGGTCGGTGACGGCCTGTGGTCGCTTACCGGGGGGCTGGTTCGCCTGCGGCGGGCTTTGTTCCCCTATCCCGCCCCTTCCCGGCTGTGTCGATTTGCGGCTCCGCCGCGTGGGGGGCTCGTGCCCCAGACCCCGAAGCACGCTTCGCGCGCTGTCCTCAATCGCCGGACGGGCTGAAATCAGCCCGTCCGGCGATTGAGGACGCGCCCGCAGGGCGCCCCCGCCGCAGGCGGCAATGGACCCGCGGCCGGGGGTCTGGGGCACGAGCCCCAGTTCGGGAAGGGGCGGGGCTGGGGAAAAAGCCCGCCGCAGGCGCCCCGAGCCCTCAAGCCGACAGAGGAGCGCCGTGCCAGCGCCAGGCCCCGGATCGGGGAAGGTCCGGGAGATCCGCCCGGCCCGTCGCCCACAGCAGCGTGCGCCAAGGGTCGTGAGACGCCGGCGCCTCGGGGAAGAGCCGGCCGAGCACCCGCCCGCACATGCCCGCCGGCGGCTGCCACGCGACGCCGAGCCCCTCCGCCAGGTCGTGCACATGGACCAGCGTCTCCACGACCCCCATCGCGGCGAAGCCCTCCGGGTCCGCGACGCCCCAGGAGTGGTAGGCGCGGACCTCCGGCCCCCTCGTGCGCACGACCGCCGCCAGCAGCCCGGCGCCCGACTCCAGCGTCTCCAGCAGCCCGGCCACCCCTGCCGTGCGGTCCGCGAAGACCGCGTTGCCCGGGCCGCCCGGCCGCGCCGCGGCGAACCGCCACGGCACATAGCGGTCCAAGGGGGGCGTCGGGGGCGCCAGTTGGGCGGCGTAGGCGAAGAGGTCGTCGGTGAGGTGCTCGACCGTCTCCCAGCAGTCCCACTCCAGGGTGCCCGCCGGGGCGTCCCAGGCGGTGTCGGGAGCCGTGCGCAGGGCGACGAGGGCCAGCCGTACGGCCTCCTCCACGTCATCGGCGGTGACAGGGGCTCTGGACGGTTCCCGGGTTGCGATCATGGCGCGACCGTACCAACGGCCGCCGACGGCCCACCGGGCGGTCCGCCGTACGCCGCCCGGCCGAATGACGGGGCCCAGCGCACCGCCGTCGCCTACGCTGGGGGCTCCCCAGAGGCTCCCCAGCGGAGGAACGGTGGACGTGGACGGCTGGAGCGCGAGCGACATCCCCGACCAGAGCGGCCGCACGGCCGTGGTGACCGGCGCCAACAGCGGCATCGGCTACGTCACCGCCCGGGAGCTCGCCCGCCGGGGGGCGAGGGTGGTGCTGGCCTGCCGGGACGCGACGCGCGGCAAGACGGCCGAGGAGCGGATCCGGGCGGAGGCGCCCGGGGCGGACGTCCTGTTCGCCCCGCTGGACCTCGCGGACCTGGCGTCGGTGCGGGCCTTCGCCGCGGAGTTCCCGGACCGCAGGCTCGATCTGCTGATCAACAACGCCGGGGTGATGGCCCTCCCGGAGCGCAAGACGGTCGACGGCTTCGAGATGCAGTTCGGCACGAACCACCTGGGCCACTTCGCGCTGACCGGACTGCTCCTGCCCAGGCTGCGGGCGGCCGGGCGGGGCGCGCGGGTCGTCAGCGTCTCCAGTTGGCTGCACTTCCTGGGCACGGTCGACCCCCGCGACCCGAACATGGAGCACCGCTACCGCCGTTGGACCGCGTACGGCCGCTCCAAGAGCGCCAACCTGCTCTTCGTGCACGAGCTGTCCCGGCGGCTGGCGGCGGAGGGCTCGCCGGTGCTGGCCGCGGCCGCGCACCCCGGCTACGCGGCGACGAACCTCCAGACCAAGGGGGCGCTGATGGAGGAGCGGGCCTGGCTCGAGCGGCTGTTCGAGCTGCTCAACCGTGCGGTGGCGCAGAGCGCGGACGCCGGCGCGGTGCCCACGCTCTACGCGGCGACGGCGCCGGAGGTGGGACAGGACGACTTCTTCGGTCCGGGCGTCCCGAAGAAATCCCTGCGGGCGCCCTGGACGCGGGATTCCCGGGCCGGTGCGGGGCTCTGGGCGACGTCGGAGCGGCTGACGGGCGTCACGTACGCGTGGTCACGCCCTCGGGCGTGACGCTCACTCCAGGCCCGCCTCCCGGAGCAGCTCGCGTGCCACCTCCTCGTCCACGCGCCGTGCCACGCACGCCAAGGGGGTCGCCCCCTCACGGAGCAGCCCGACGGTGCGGGCGCGGCGGGCGCCCGTGTCGAGGTGGTGCCACAGGAGGGGGTTGGCGACGAGGACCTCGGGGTCCAGTTCGACACGGGCGCCGCCCGCGTCGCGCAGGATCAGCCGGGGGGTGATGCCGTCGGAGCGCCGGACCTGGGTGAGCAGGTCGGTCCGTACGCGCCGCTCGCGCAGCAGCCCGCGCGTGGCCAGCCAGCCCTCCCCCGCGGTGACCCGCTGCGGCATGAGCACCGCGAGGAGGAGGGCGCCGAGCGCCACCCAGCAGCCGCCGCGGAGCACGTCGAGGGCGCCGCGGGCGAGGTCGATGAGGGTGAGGGCGCCGGTGAGCGCCACGCCCGAGTACCACGCGGCCCGCGCCTCGCGCCGCCAGTTGCGGTCGTGGGCGAGGACCGCGCCGCCCGGCGGGGACACCGCCCGGGGTCCTTGCCGCTCGCGGCCGCCGCGGAGCCGCAGGGCGTGTCCACCACTTTGTACCCGCAAGGGCTGTCGCCGTCCCATGGTGGTGACGCTAGGACCGCCGGGCCGACGGGTCGTCAGGTGTTGACGCCACGCTGACGCCGGGCGGCCGAACCCTGACGGGTCGCTGACACCCCTTCCGCCCGGCTCGTCAAGAAAGCGTGAAGATCCCGCCGAACAGCGCCAAGAGACCGCCAAGACCGTGCGCGGCCGGTCGGAGCCGGGCGCACTCTGGCCGTCCCACGTCACGGAGGTACGACAAAAGATGTCCATGGTGGCCAATACGGACGAGCGCGCCGGGGCCGACGAGGAACCGCCCGATACCGGGGCCGCGCGCCCGTCCGAGGAGGACCGGCACCGGCTGACCGCCACCCAGGGCCTGGCCGCCCTGTCGCTCGACGCGATGGCGTCCGTCGCCTACGGGCCGGAGTCGATCGTGCTGGTGCTGGCGGCTGCGGGGGCGTACGGTCTCGGGTTCACGCTCCCGGTCACGCTCGCGATCGCGGCGCTGCTGGCCGTGCTCGTCGCCTCGTACCGGCAGGTCATCGCGGCCTTCCCGGACGGCGGCGGCTCGTACGCGGTCGCCAAGCGGCACCTGGGGCGGCGCACCAGCCTGGTCACCGCCGCCTCCCTGGTGCTGGACTACGTGCTGAACGTGGCGGTCTCCGTGACCGCCGGCGTCGCGGCCCTCACCTCCGCCTTCCCCTCCCTCTACGGCGACCGGCTGTGGATCTGCCTGGCCGTGCTGGCCCTGGTCACCGGCGTGAACCTGCGCGGCATCGTGGAGTCGGCCAAGTGGTTCATGGTGCCGACCGCGGTGTTCATCGGCTCGATCCTCGCGGTGGTCGTGGCGGGCCTGTTCCGGTCCGCGCCCGCGAGCACCGAGGCCGCCACGGGGCACGCGTCCGCGCTCGCCGACAACGCCACCTCGGTCGGCGCCCTGCTCCTGCTGAAGGCGTTCGCCGCGGGCTGCTCCGCGCTGACGGGCGTCGAGGCCGTCGCCAACGCCGTGCCGTCCTTCCGCGCCCCGCGCGCCAAGCGGGCCCAGCGCACGGAGGTCGCGCTCGGCGCGCTGCTGGGCGTGATGCTGATCGGCCTGTCCGTGCTCATCGGCCGCTTCCACCTCCAGCCGGTCGAGGGCGTCACCGTCCTCGCCCAGCTCGCGGACGCCTCGCTCGGCCACAACTGGGCCTTCTACGTGGTGCAGTTCGCGACCGTGGTGCTGCTGGCGCTGGCGGCGAACACCTCCTTCGGCGGGCTGCCCGTGCTGATGGGCCTGCTGGCCCGGGACAACTACCTGCCGCACGTCTTCGGCCTCAAGGCCGACCGCCAGGTGCACCGCCACGGCGTGCTGGCGCTGGCCGCCGTGTCCGCGCTGCTGCTGGGCTTCTCCGGTGGTGACGTCAACACCCTGGTGCCGCTCTTCGCGATCGGCGTCTTCGTCGGCTTCACGATCTGCCAGGTCGGCATGGTCCGGCACTGGCGGCAGGAACGTTCTCCCAAGTGGCGGGGCAAGGCGCTGCTCAACGGCTTCGGCGCGCTGCTCACCGGGGTCTCGGCCGTCGTCGTCACCGCGACGAAGTTCGAGGAGGGCGCGTGGCTGATCGTCCTCGCGCTGCCGCTGATGGTGCTGGCCTTCGAGGCGGTCCACCGCGCGTACGGGCGGATCGGCGACCGGCTGGGGCTGGGCCGGGTGCCGGAGGCGCCGCGCCGCTGCCACTCCCTGGTCGTCGTGCCGGTGTCCTCGCTGTCCCGGCTGACCAGCAAGGCCCTGACCGCCGCCGTGTCGCTCGGCGACGAGGTGGTGGCGGTGACCGTGGCCCAGCCCGACGCCGAGGGCCGGCGGGCCGCCGAGTCGCTGCGCCGCGACTGGGAGCTGTGGGACCCGGGCGTCGACCTGGTCGAACTGCCCGCCCCCACCCGGGCCCTGGGCGGCCCGATCGTCGCCTATGTGCGCGAGCTGTCCGACCGGCACCCCGACAACCGGGTCACGGTGCTGATCCCGGAGGTCGAGCCCGCACACGTGTGGCAGCGACTGCTGCAGAACCAGCGCGGCGCGGTCGTGGCCCACGCCGTCCGCCGCGACACCGACGCGGTGATCTGCCGCCTGCGCTTCCGCCTCGGCGCGGAGCCGCCCTCCGTGGCCGGAAAGAGCGCCACGCGGCGGTAACGCCTCTGTCGTAATCCCCCGCCATCGTTGATCGTTGAGCCGTACGGTCACGGCCGGCACAGCGAGGGGACGGGCGAAATGGCGATCAGCCGCAGACGACTCCTGACGGGCGGCGGCGCGCTCGCGCTGACAGGCGGGCTCGCCGCCGCGTGCGGTTCCGACACCGGGCGCGGCGGCGGGGGTTCGAAGGCCGCTCTGTCGCAGTGGTACCACCAGTACGGCGAGGCGGGCACCGAGCAGGCGGTGCGGCGGTACGCGGGGGCGTACAAGGACGCCGACGTGCGGATCCAGTGGCGGCCCGGCGCCTACGACCAGCAGGTCGCGGCCGCGCTGCTGACGGACTCGGGGCCCGATGTGTTCGAGGCCGACGGGCCGACGCTGGACCAGATCCGCGGCGGCCAGGTCGTCGACCTCACCGATCTGGTCGAGGGCGTGCGCGCCGACTTCCACCCGGCGGCCCTCACGCCCAAGACGTACGACGGCCGGGTGTGGGCGGTCCCGCAGGTCGTCGACACCCAGCTGCTCTACTACCGCAAGAGCCTGCTGGACAAGGCGGGAGTGAAGCCGCCGCGGACCCTGGACGAGCTGGTCGACGCGGCGAAACGGCTCACGGACTCCCGCACCAAGGGGCTGTTCCTGGGCAACGACGGCGGCGCGGGCGTCCTCGGCGGCACGCCGCTGTACGCCGCGGGGCTCTCCCTGGTCACCGACGACGGGAAGGCCGGGTTCGACGACCCGGCCGCGGCCCGTGCCCTCGGCAAGATCCACCGGATGTACGCCGACAAGTCGCTGCTGCTGGGCGCGCCCGCGGACTGGTCCGACCCCTCCGCGCTGGTGCAGGGGCTCACCGCGATGCAGTGGTCCGGGCTGTGGGCGCTGCCCCAGGTGCGCAAGGCGCTGGGGGACGACTTCGGGGTGCTGCCCTTCCCCGCGGACGGCCCGTCGGGCAAGCCGGCCGTGCCGGTCGGCGCGTACGGCTCGGCGGTGAGCACCCGCGGCAGGCGGCGGGACGCGGCCAAGGCGTACGTGAAGTGGCTGTGGGTCGACCGCACCGACTATCAGGAGGACTTCGCGCTCTCCTACGGATTTCACATACCGGCCCGTCTGTCGCTCGCCGCGAAGGCGGGCCGGCTGAAAGAAGGCGCGGCGGCCGAAGTGGTGCGCTTCACGGCCGATCACGGGTACGCGCAGCCCCTGTTGTGGACGGTGGCGAGCCGAACCGCCTATCAGGACGCCCTCAGCCGCATCATCAAGGACGGCGCCGACCCCGAGCGCGAGTTGCGCGGGGCCCTGCGGACGACGGAGGACGAACTCCGGCGCGTACGGAAGAAGTCCTGAATGGCCACCCCCGGCAGCACGCGCCGGCGTTCCACCCCACGCGAGCGGAATCAGACCTTCTGGTTCTGGATTTTCGTCGGTCCGTTCGCGCTCGGCCTCGCGCTCTTCACCTATGTGCCGCTCGCCTGGAGCGTCTGGCTCAGCTTCTTCGACGCCCACAACACCGTCTCGCCGACGGACTTCGTCGGCCTCGACAACTACACGGCGGTGCTGGGTGAACCCGCTTTCCGCTCCGCCCTGGTGACCTTCACGGTCTTCACCGCCTTCATCGTCCCGGCCACCTACGCCCTGTCGCTCGGCCTCGCGCTGGCGGTGGGCCGGCTGCGCTTCGCGCGCGCATTCTTCCGGTCGGTTTTCTTTCTGCCGACCGCGTGCTCGTATGTCGTCGCGGCCCTGGTCTGGAAGCTGTCGATCTTCAACGGGGTGCGGTTCGGGCTGGCCAACACCGTCCTCGGCTGGTTCGGCGCCGACCAGGTCGCCTGGCTGTCGACCACCGACCCGCCCTGGTACTGGCTGGTCCTCGTCACCGTGCGGCTCTGGCTCCAGACGGGCTTCTACATGGTGCTCTTCCTGGCCGGGCTCCAGCGCATCCCGCCGCAGCTGTACGAGGCCGCCGCCGTCGACGGCGCCCGGCCCGGCTGGCAGACCTTCCGGCACATCACCTTCCCGGCGCTGCGCGCCACGTCGGTCGCGGTGGTGCTGCTGCTCGTCATCAACGCCTTCCAGGCGTTCGACGAGTTCTATAACCTCCTGTCGGACGCCCGCGGTTATCCGCCCTACGCCCGGCCGCCCCTGGTCTACCTCTACTACACGGCCCTCGGGCAGGGGCAGAATCTCGGCCTGGGCAGCGCGGGGGCCGTGGTCCTGGCGCTGATCATCGCGGTCGTGACGGTGGCGCAGGCGCGCTGGTTCGGCCTGGGCAGGCGGGAGGCGGAAGGGTGAGGCAGACGGACGACGCCCTCGTACGGGCCGGGCGGGCGCTGCGGCTGGTACTGCTGATCGCGCTGGCCGCGCTGTTCCTGATCCCGTTCTACCTCCTCCTGCGGAACGGGCTGGCCACGGAGGCGGACATCACCGCGCCGGGCTGGACGTTCCTCCCGCGCGAGCTGCACTGGTCGAACCTGCGGGAGCTGTTCGACGACCCGAGCGTGCCGATGGCGCACGCGCTGCTGAACTCCACGCTGATCGCGGTGGCGACCACGGTCGGCACCCTGCTGCTCGCCTCACTGGCCGGCTACGGCCTGGCCCGGATCCCCTACCGCCACGCGAACGCCGTCTTCTACGCGGTCCTGGGCACCCTCATGGTCCCGGCGGCGGTCACCTTCGTGCCGTCCTTCGTGCTCGTCTCCTCGCTCGGCTGGATCTCCACGCTGCGCGGGCTGATCGTGCCGACGCTGTTCAGCGCCTTCGCCTGCTTCGTCTTCCGCCAGTACTTCCTGGGCTTCCCCCGGGAGCTGGAGGACGCCGCCCAGGTGGACGGTCTCGGCCCGTGGCGGACGTACTGGCGGGTCGTGGTGCCCAACGCGCGCCCGGTGTTCGCGGCGGTGGGCACGATCGTCTTCATCGGCGCCTGGAACGCCTTCCTGTGGCCGCTGGTCATCGGCCAGGACCGCGACGCGTGGACGGTGCAGGTCGCCCTGTCGACGTTCACCACGGCGCAGACGGTCAACATCCACGAACTGTTCGTCGCCGCGGCCGTGTCGATCGTGCCGCTGCTGCTGGTCTTCCTGCTGCTCCAGCGCTACATAGTCGCGGGGGTGGAGCGTTCGGGGATCGACGGCTGAGTCGACCGGCCCGGCTGGGGGTCCGGGGGTCATCCCCCGGGAGACTGCAGCATAGTCGCGGGGGTGGAGCGTTCGGGGATCGACGGCTGAGTCGACCGGCCCGGCTGGGGGTCCGGGGGTCATCCCCCGGGAGACTGCAGCATGGTCGCGGGGGTGGAGCGTTCGGGGATCGACGGCTGAGGGCGGCGCGGCGGGGGACGGTGGCCGCCGCGCAGCAGGGCGGCGCCCAGCGGCGTCAGGGTGTGCATCACGGCACTGCCGTTGCGCAGGGTCAGCACCAGGCCCGCCTCGCGCAGCACACCGGCGTGCTGGCTGGCGGAGGCCGCCGACACCCCGACGCGGCGGGCGAGTTCGCTGGTGGTGCAGCCGCCGCCGATGGAGCCGAGCACGGCCGAGCGGGTGTGCCCGACGAGCTTGCCCAGCGACCGCGGCGGGGCGTCCACGGGCGGCCCGGACTCCGACAGGTGCCGGACGGGGTAGACGAGCACGGGCGTCAGGTCGGGGTTCTGATAGGTGACCGGCGTCCGGCGGCAGAAGAACGAGGGGACCAGCAACAGGCCCCGCCCGTTGAGGTGGACGTCGCGGTCCACCGGGTAGTCGGCCTCCAGCACGGGGGCCCGCCAGCGCATCATCGGCGGCAGCGAGGACAGCAGCGCGTCGGCGCCGCCGTCCAGCAGGGCCCGGCCGCGCACCGCGCGGTCCCCCTCTATCTGCGCCTGTATGTGGCTCCAGTAGGGGGCTATGGCCGCCTCGTGGTAGGCGTGCAGGGCGCCCGTCAGCTTGGCGAAGGCCCGGGAGTCGCCCTCCGCCATGGATCGTATCCAAGCGGGGAGCGTGCGGACGGTGGAGAGCCGGCCCAGCTCCCGGTGCACCCGGTCGGGCGGCGTCTCGCGCAGCGCCTGCATGCCCGAGTCCAGTCCCAGTACGCCTTCGGGGGGCGTCAGGAAGTCCGGAAAATAGCCGCGGGAGGGAACCAGCGGGGCGAGAAGCCGAGTTTCACCATTCAACCTGGCCCGGGTTTCCGACCGCCAATCTCCGAAGATCGACTCGCCTTGTTTGTCCCGGAGCCGGTGCAGACTCAATACGGTTTCCCAGAGTGCGTCCGGGTCTCCGGCCAGGCGCAACCGGGCCAGATCGAGTCCAGTGAAATGGACGCGTAGCACCAAACCCCCACATGAGACATCCGCAACCACCCCCCGCTCACTGAGTATGCACACCGATACGAGCTGTTACCACGTCCTTTTGGCCACAGTTGAAAGGACTCGCGGGGAACGTCGCGGAAGCGAAATGCTATTCACGCACTCAGGGCTGCTCCCGCTCGTTCCCGTGGGGGGTGGCGAGCGAAAAAGCGGCCGCTGAGTATGCGAGTTGCCGCCCGAGCCGATGCGGGCGGCAACAACTCCCGGTGGGGGAGTTAAGAGGGGCGGCGCTCCCGCACGGGCGCCGCCCCTTCGCCATGCGGCGAGCGTTCGGGTGGTGGGGTACGCCCGCGTTACGTGCGGGTTACCGCTCGGGGGCGTACGCACAGGTTGTGGGCAGGCGTTCCGCAGGGCGGAACGGGTGGGCACGACCCGACCACCGGGCAGCAACCATCCGGACCATACGACAGAGCCGCCGACGGGGCTGAACGTCAAGGCCCCGGCGGCGGCTCCGCTACGCGATCAGCGGCTGTCGCTGCCCGTACCGATCGCCGCGGCCCGGCCCGCCTCAAGACGCGCCACCGGGATGCGGAACGGCGAGCAGGAGACGTAGTCCAGGCCCACCTCGTGGAAGAAGTGCACCGACTCCGGGTCGCCGCCGTGCTCACCGCAGACGCCGAGCTTGAGGTCGGGGCGGGTGGCCCGGCCGGCCTTGACGGCGGAGCGGACGAGCGAGCCGACGCCGTCCTTGTCGATGGTCTCGAAGGGGCTGACGCCGAAGATGCCCTTCTCCAGGTAGGCGGTGAAGAAGCTCGCCTCGACGTCGTCGCGGGAGAAGCCCCACACGGTCTGGGTGAGGTCGTTGGTGCCGAAGGAGAAGAACTCGGCGGCCTCGGCGATCTGATCGGCCGTCAGCGCGGCGCGCGGCAGCTCGATCATCGTGCCGATGGTCAGCCGGAGTTCGGTGCCGGTGGCGGCCTCGACCTCGGCGATGACCCGGTCGGCCTCCTCGCGGACGATCTCCAGCTCCTGGACCGTGCCGACGAGCGGGATCATGATCTCGGCGCGCGGGTCGCCCTTGGCGTTCCTGCGCTCGGCCGCGGCCTCGGCGATGGCCCGCACCTGCATGGCGAACAGGCCGGGGATGACCAGGCCGAGCCGGACGCCGCGCAGGCCCAGCATCGGGTTCTGCTCGTGGAGCTTGTGCACGGCCTGCAGGAGGCGCAGGTCGTTCTCGTTGGCGTCCTCGCGGGCCTCGGCGAGCGCGACGCGCACCGACAGCTCGGTGATGTCGGGGAGGAACTCGTGCAGCGGCGGGTCGAGCAGGCGGACGGTGACCGGCAGGCCGTCCATGGCCTCGAAGAGCTCGACGAAGTCGGCCTTCTGGAGCGGCAGCAGGGCGCCGAGCGCCTCTTCGCGCTCGCCGTCGGTGTCGGCGAGGATGAGCCGCTCGACCATCTCGCGCCGCTCGCCGAGGAACATGTGCTCAGTGCGGCACAGGCCGATGCCCTGGGCGCCGAAGCGGCGGGCGCGGGCGGCGTCCTCGGCGTTGTCGGCGTTGGCCCGTACGCGCAGCCGGCGCATCCGGTCGGCGTAGGCCATCATCCGGTGGACGGCCTGGACCAGCTCGTCGGCGTCGTCGGCGCCCGCGTGCATCCGGCCCTCGAAGTACTCGACGACCGGGGACGGCACGACCGGGACCTCTCCGAGGTAGACCTTGCCGGTGGAGCCGTCGATGGAGACGACGTCGCCCTCCTCGATCACCACCCCGCCGGGCGCGGTCATCCGGCGCCGCTTGGTGTCGACCTCCAGCTCCTCGGCGCCGCAGACACAGGTCTTGCCCATGCCGCGGGCGACGACGGCGGCGTGCGAGGTCTTGCCGCCGCGCGAGGTGAGGATGCCCTCGGCGGCGATCATGCCGTTGAGGTCGTCGGGGTTGGTCTCGCGGCGGATCAGGATGACCTTCTCGCCGGACCGGGACCACTTCACGGCGGTGTAGGAGTCGAAGACGGCCTTGCCGACCGCGGCGCCCGGGGAGGCGGCGATGCCCCGGCCCAGCAGGTCGGTCTTGGCCTTCTCGTCGAAGCGGGGGAACATCAGCTGCGCCAGCTGGGCGCCCGTCACCCGCTGGAGCGCCTCGGCCTCGTCGATCAGGCCCTGGTCCACCAGCTGGGTCGCGATGCGGAAGGCCGCGCCCGCGGTGCGCTTGCCGACGCGGGTCTGGAGCATCCAGAGCTTGCCGCGCTCGATGGTGAACTCGATGTCGCAGAGGTCCTTGTAGTGCGTCTCCAGCGTCTCCATGATCTGGATCAGCTGGTCGTACGAGGCCTTGTCGATCCGCTCCAGGTCGGCGAGCGGCACGGTGTTGCGGATGCCCGCGACGACGTCCTCGCCCTGGGCGTTCTGGAGGTAGTCGCCGTAGACGCCCTGGTGGCCGCTGGCGGGGTCGCGGGTGAAGGCGACGCCGGTGCCGGAGTCGGGGCCGAGGTTGCCGAAGACCATCGAGCAGATGTTGACGGCGGTGCCCAGGTCGCCGGGGATGCGCTCCTGGCGGCGGTAGAGCTTGGCGCGGTCGGTGTTCCACGACTCGAAGACGGCCCTTATGGCGAGGTCCATCTGCTCGCGCGGCTCCTGCGGGAAGTCCCGGCCGGTCTCCTTGGAGACGATGTCCTTGAACTCCGCCACGAGCCGCCGGAGGTCCGCGGCGTCGAGGTCGATGTCGGTGGTGACGCCCTTGGCCCGCTTGGCCTCGTCGAGCGCCTCCTCGAAGAGCTCGCCGTCGACGCCCAGGACGGTCTTGCCGAACATCTGGATGAGGCGGCGGTAGGAGTCCCAGGCGAACCGCTCGTCGCCGGCCTGGGCGGCGAGCCCGGTGACCGAGGCGTCGGAGAGGCCGATGTTGAGGACGGTGTCCATCATGCCGGGCATGGAGAACTTGGCGCCCGAGCGGACGGAGACCAGCAGCGGGTCGTCGGCCTGGCCGAGCTTCTTGCCCATCCCGGCCTCGAGGGCCTCGAGGTGGGCGGATACCTCGTCACGCAGTGCCGCGGGCTCGTGGCCGCTGGCGAGGTAGACCTTGCACGCCTCGGTGGTGATGGTGAAGCCGGGCGGGACGGGCAGGCCGAGGTTGGTCATCTCGGCGAGGTTGGCGCCCTTCCCGCCGAGCAGGTCCTTGAGGTCCTTGTTGCCCTCGGTGAAGTCGTAGACGAACTTCTGGCGATCTTGGGTTTCCGGCACGGGACTCGACTCCTCACTGGGGTCCCCCCGTACACAGGTGAGGGGAAGGCTGCTCAAACGATGCTGACGGCGGGGAGCGTACCCAGATCGAAGGCTTTTGAGGAGGTCCACTCCACGGTCATAGGGCCGTAACCACCCGTCTGCCAGCAGATCGAAAGTCAAGGCCCGGGAAAGAGGCCGAATCCCGCTCATTCAACACTTGAACCAAGGATGACAAGCCGAATCCGCAAGGTCACGCAGCGTCGATGGATCAAGAGGCGGGTCGTCAAGTAATGAACGCAAGAAGGGTGGCACCCAGTGCCACCCTTCAGAAAGGTACCGCCGCTTTCCAGCCGCTCATCTGAGCGCAACCATGATCAGAGGTGGCGAGAATCACGCCACCCGACCCCCCGAAACCGGGGCTCCGCCCCAGGCCCCGAAGCACGCTTCGCGCGCTGTCCTCAATCGCCGGACGGGGGGACCCCCAAGGCCGCCCCCGCCGCAGGCGGCAACGGCGAGACCCTCAGCCGCCCGACGTATCGAGCTCCGCGTCCGCGCCCACGGACGCGCAGTCGTACGGGTCGTCCAGCCACCCGTCCGGCAGAACGACCCGGTTGCGCCCTGACGTACGGCCGCGCGGCCCATCCGCGCCGATGGGCCACGCCTGGTCACCGTCGACCTCGCTCAGAAGAGCGGACAGCTCGTCCAGGGAGGAGGAGACGGCCAGCTTCTTGCGCAGGTCGGAGCCGACCGAGAAGCCCTTGGTGTACCAGGCGACGTGCTTGCGGAAGTCGATGACGCCGCGCTCCTCGCTCTCCAGCCACTCCCCCAGCAGCTCCGCGTGGCGCACCATGACGCGGGCGACCTCCTTGAAGACCGGCGCCGCGGGCGCGCCGCCGCCCTCGAAGGCGGCCACCAGGTCGCCGAAGAGCCAGGGCCGGCCCAGGCAGCCGCGGCCGACCACGACGCCGTCGCAGCCGGTCTCGCGCATCATGCGCACGGCGTCCTCCGCCGACCAGATGTCGCCGTTCCCGAGGACCGGTATCTCGGTGACGGTCTCCTTCAGCCGCGCGATGGCGTCCCAGTCGGCGGTGCCGCCGTAGTGCTGGGCGGCCGTGCGGCCGTGCAGCGCGATGGCCGTGACGCCCTCCTCGACGGCGATCCGCCCGGCGTCGAGATAGGTCATGTGGTCGTCGTCGATGCCCTTGCGCATCTTCATCGTGACGGGCAGCGAGCCGGCGTTGCCGACGGCCTCCCGCAGGATGGAGCGCAGCAGGTTCCGCTTGTACGGGAGCGCCGAGCCGCCGCCCTTGCGGGTGATCTTGGGGACCGGGCAGCCGAAGTTGAGGTCGACGTGGTCGGCGAGGTCCTCGTCCACGATCATGCGGACGGCCTTGCCGACGGTCTCCGGGTCCACCCCGTAGAGCTGGATGGAGCGCGGCTTCTCGGTGCCGTCGAAGTGGATCAGGCGCATGGTCTTGGCGTCCCGCTCGACCAGGGCCCGGGTGGTGATCATCTCGCTGACGAAGAGCCCCTTGCCGCCGGAGAACTCCCGGCACAGCGTGCGGAAGGGCGCGTTGGTGATCCCCGCCATGGGGGCGAGCACCACCGGCGGCCACACGGTGTGCGGGCCGATCTGGAGGGGCGTGGCGGCGTCGTTCGTCATGCCACCCATTGTCGCGTACCCATCCACCTCATTTAGTTGTACTCTTTAAATCATTAGACGAATACAACTACCCGAGGTGCTGCCGCATGCCAGAGCTCTCCCGCCGCCGACGGCTGCTCGTCCTGGCGATCTGCTGCACGAGTCTGCTGATCGTCAGTCTCGACAACACGATCCTCAACGTGGCGCTGCCGTCGATGCAGAAGGAGCTGCACACCTCGGTCTCCGGCCTCCAGTGGACGATCGACGCCTACACCCTCGTGCTGGCCTCGCTGCTGATGCTGGGCGGCTCGACCGCCGACCGGATCGGCCGCAGACGGATATTCCAGATCGGCCTGACGCTCTTCACCGCCGGATCCCTGCTGTGCAGCCTGGCCCCCGGGCTCGGCTGGCTGATCGCCTTCCGGATGGTCCAGGCGGTCGGCGGCTCGATGCTCAACCCGGTCGCGATGTCGATCATCACCAACACCTTCACCGACCCGAGGGAACGGGCCCGCGCGATCGGCGTGTGGGGCGGTGTCGTCGGCATCAGCATGGCCGCCGGGCCCATCGTCGGCGGCGCGCTCGTCGAATCGGTCGGCTGGCGCTCGATCTTCTGGATCAACCTGCCGGTCGGGCTGCTCGCCCTGGTCATGACCGCCCGCTTCGTCCCCGAGTCCCGCGCCCCGAAGCCCCGCAGGCCCGACCCCGTCGGCCAGCTGCTGGTGATCGCGCTGCTCGGCTCGGTGACCTACGGAATCATCGAGGGCTCCGCCGCGGGCTGGACCTCACCGCTGATCCTCGGCTGCTTCGCACTCGCCCTCGGCTCGCTCGCCGGGCTGCTGACGTACGAGAAGAGGCGGCACGAACCACTCGTCGAGCTGGGCTTCTTCCGCAGCGTGCCCTTCAGCGGGGCCACCGCGATCGGCGTGAGCGCCTTCGCCGCGCTCGGCGGCTTCCTCTTCCTCAACACCCTCTACCTCCAGAACGGGCGCGGTCTGTCCGCCCTCCACGCCGGGCTGTTCATGCTGCCGATGGCCGCCATGACCCTGGTCTGCGGCCCGCTGTCGGGACGCCTGGTCAGCGCGCGCGGGCCCCGGCTGCCGCTCGTCCTGGGCGGTACGGCGATGACGGCCAGCGGCCTGATGTTCGCCGCCTTCGACGCACAGTCGACCGACGCGGCGCTGTTCACGGCGTACGTCCTCTTCGGCATCGGCTTCGGCCTGGTCAACGCCCCCATCACCAACACCGCGGTCTCCGGCATGCCGCGCTCCCGCGCCGGGGTCGCCGCCGCGATCGTCTCCACCAGCCGCCAGGTCGGCCAGTCGCTCGGCGTCGCCGTGATCGGCGCGGCGGTCGCCGCCGGGCTGCGGCTCACGGGCTGGTGGATCATCGCCGCGTGCGGACTGGCCGTCCTGCTGCTCGGTACGATCACCACCGGCCGCTGGGCCACCGGCACCGCCGAACGCGCCGCCGCCCGCCTCGGCCCGGGCAGCACGCGACCGGCCGCCGCCTCGCTCCCCACGAGATCAGGATCCCGGTGACACCACCATGAGCACGCACGACACCACCACGGCGACCGCCGAGCGCGCCTGGGCGAACCTCCGGGAGATCGTCCTCGGCGGCAACGAACGGCGCAAGGACGTCGTCGAGGCGCTCGGCATGAGCTTCTTCCGCGTCAAGGCGCTGCGCCGGATCGCCCGGGAACCGGTGACCCTGCGGGAACTGGCCGACCAGCTGCTGACCGACCGCCCGTACGCGACGCTGGTCGTGGACGACCTGGAGAGCCGCGGCCTGGTGGAACGCACCGCGAACCCGGCGGACCGGCGGTCGAAGATCGTGTCGGTGACGGAGACGGGCCGCTCCGCGGCGGAGCGGGCGAATCGCATTCTGGGCACGCCGCCGGCGGCACTGCTGGCACTGCCGCCGGATGACCTCGCTGTACTGGACCGGATCGCTGCGCGGCTCGCCGACGAGGGGCTCTGACCTGGGGCTCCGCGGTGGGGCTCCGCCCCGGGCCCCGGTCGAGTTCGGGTGCGGCCCTGCGGGCGGCAACGGACCCGCACCCAACCGCGCGCAGACCTACACGTACAGCTCGCGCAAACGCTCCAGCCGCCCCCGCGACTCCTCATCCGCCGGCGTATAAGCGAGAAGCTTCGCGCCCGCGTTCGGCCCCAGCCACAAGCTCGTGTAGTCGAGGCGCAGCAACCCCACCCGCGACTGACGGAACGCCTTCGTCCGTTCGGCGAAGCGGAGGACCTCGTGCCGGTCCCAGATCTCGCGGAACTCCGGTGATTCGTCCTGGAGCCGCTTGAGCAGGCACTTCCAGGCCGGATCCGCGAGGTTTTCGGCCATCGACGCACGGAACTTGGCGGCCATGACCCGGACCGACTCGTCGCGGTCGACGAGGCTCGCGCGCCACTCGGGGTTCATGAAGGCGAGCCACATGCAGTTGCGCTCCTCGCGGGGGAGGGCGTCGAGGTCGCACATCAGCTGCCCGTAGGGGCGGTTGTACGCGAGGATGTCGTACCGCGCGTTCTGCACGCAGGCGGGGAACGGCTCCAGCTGATCCAGCATCAGGCGGATCGAGGACGGCACCCCGGCGCACTCCGTGCCCGGCAGGGGATCGGTCGAGTTCGCGAGGGCGAAGAGGTGGCTGCGCTCGCCCAGGTCGAGCATGAGCGCGCGGGCGATGGCGTCGAGCACCTGCGCGGAGACCTTGATGTCGCGCGCCTGCTCCAGCCAGGTGTACCAGGTGACGCCGACGGCGGCGAGGTGGGCGACCTCCTCGCGGCGCAGGCCCGGGGTGCGGCGGCGGGGTCCGCGCGGGAGGCCCGCCTGTTCGGGGGTGATGCGCTCGCGGCGGCTGCGCAGGAAGGCGGCGAGCTCGCCGCGCCGTACGTCGTCCGCCGTGCGCGCCGGGGCGGCGGGTCCGCGCTCGTGCACCATCGTGGTCATGGCTCCAGGATGCCGGAATCTCCAGCCGGTTGGCAGGTAGTTCTTGTACCAGGATAAGGAGACTCTGGTACCTGTCTGAGCGAGTGGGCATCGTCTCCTGTGTGAGCGAAACCCGAATACCCCCGATAGCCCCGGCGGCCGTCGCCGCCACCGAACCGAGCCCTGTCCTCCGTCCCCTGGGACTCTTCACGGTGCTCATCGGCGCCGCTCTGCCGATGGTCGACTTCTTCATCGTCAACGTCGCCCTCCCCACCATCGACCACGATCTGCACGCGGGCCCGGCGCTGCTGGAGATGGTGGTGGGCGGCTACGGCGTCGCGTACGCCGTCCTGCTCGTGCTCGGCGGCCGGCTGGGCGACATGGTCGGCCGGCGGCGGCTGTTCCTGTGGGGTACGGCCGCCTTCGGGGTGACCTCCGTGGCGTGCGGGCTGGCCCCGGACGCCTGGACGCTGGTCGCGGCCCGGGTCGCGCAGGGCGCCGCGTCCGCGCTGATGCTGCCCCAGGTGCTGGCCACGATCCAGGCGACGACGCGGGGCGCGCGCCGTACCAAGGCGCTGAGCCTGTACAGCGGCACGGCCGGGATCGCCAGCGCGGTCGGCCAGGTGCTCGGCGGTGTGCTGGTCTCCGTCGACATCGCGGGCACCGGCTGGCGGTCGATCTTCCTGGTGAACGCGCCGGTCGCGGTGGCCGCGCTGCTGCTGGCGGTGCGTACGGTGCCGGAGACGCGCTCGGAGCACCCGACGCGGGTGGACGGGCGGGGCACGGTCCTGCTGTCGCTGACGCTGGTGTCGCTGCTGCTGCCGCTGACGGAGGGCCGGGCGGCGGGCTGGCCGGTGTGGTCGTGGGCGCTGCTGGCCGTCTTCCCGGTGGCGGCGGTGTCGTTCCTGCTGGTCGAGCGGGGTGAGGAGCGGGCCGGGCGGACGCCGCTGGTGCCGCCGTCGCTGCTGCGGATCCGCTCGGTGCACAGCGGTCTCGCGCTGCTCGTGCCGTTCTCGCTCGGCTGGGGCGGCTTCATGTTCGTCCTCGCGGTGGCGCTCCAGGAGGGGCTGCGGCTGGGTCCGATGGCCGCGGGGCTGGCGCTGGTACCGATGTGCGTGACGTTCTTCGCCGGTTCGCTGCTCGGTCCGCGGCTGGCGGCGCGGTACGGGCGGCGCGCGGTGACGGCCGGGACGCTGATCCAGGCCGCGGGGCTGCTGGGCGTGGCCGCGACCTTCTACTGGGGCTGGGACGGCCTGGGCGCGTGGGGCCCGGGGCCCGCGCTGGCCGTGCAGGGGCTGGGCCAGGGGCTGCTGCTGCCGCTGACGCTGCGGGTCGTGCTGAGCGAGGTGCCGGTGGCGCAGGCGGGGGTCGGCGGCGGGGTGATGGTGACCACGCAGCAGTCGTTCATGGCGCTGGGGGTGGCCACGCTGGGGTCGCTGTTCCTCTCGCTGACCCCCTCGATGGGGATGCGGGACGCGCTGGCGGTGACGTTGGCGGTGCAACTGGTGGCGGTGGCCGTGTCGGTCCTGCTGAGCCTGCGACTGCCGCGCACGATGGCCTGAAATCGCCCCCGAGGGTCTCCGAAGCCGGGGATCGAGGGGCGGAGCCGACACATGGACTGACAGATATTGAAATCTGTCAGTCCATGTGTCACTCTTCTGATGTCCCCCGTACCCCTGTAAGAGGAGTCCCCCGTGCAGCACCGCACCCTCGGCACCACCGGCCCCCAGGTATCCGCTCTCGGTCTCGGCGCGATGGGCATGTCCGCCCTCTACGGCGACGCCGACCGCGCCGAGTCGATCGCCACGATCCACGCCGCCCTCGACGCGGGCGTCACCCTGATCGACACCGGCGACTTCTACGGCATGGGCCACAACGAACTGCTCATCAACGAGGCGCTGCGCACCGCCCCCGCGGGCACCCGCGAGCGGGCGCTCACCAGCGTCAAGTTCGGCGCCCTGCGCACCGTCGAGGGCGGCTTCACCGGAGTCGACGGCAGGCCCGACGCCGTGAAGAACTTCGCCGCCTACTCGCTCCAGCGCCTCGGCACCGACCACATCGACGTCTACCGCCTCGCCCGCCTCGACCCGAACGTCCCGATCGAGGAGACCGTCGGCGCCATCGCGGAGCTGGTCGAGGCCGGGCACGTCCGGCACATCGGCCTCTCCGAAGTGAACTCCGAGACCATCCGACGGGCCGCCGCCGTCGCCCCGATCTCCGACCTCCAGATCGAGTACTCCCTGATCTCGCGCGGCATCGAGGACGACATCCTGCCCACCCTGCGCGAGCTGGGCATCGGCGTCACCGCGTACGGCGTGCTCTCGCGCGGCCTGATCAGCGGCCACTTCACCCGCGACCGGCAGCTCGCCGCGAACGACTTCCGCGGCATGAGCCCGCGCTTCCAGGGCGAGAACCTCCAGCACAACCTGGACCTCGTCGACGCGCTCCGCGCGGTCGCCGAGGCGAAGGGCGCGACCGTCGCCCAGACCGCCATCGCCTGGGTCCTCTCGCGCGGCGAGGACATCGTCCCCCTGGTCGGCGCCCGTCGCCGCGACCGCCTCACGGAGGCGCTGGGCGCACTCGACGTCAAGCTGGAGGCGGCCGACCTCGCCGCCATCGAGCGGGCCGTCCCGGCCGGCGCGGCGGCGGGCGACCGCTACCCGACGGACCAGATGGCACACCTCGACAGCGAGAAGTGAGCAGGTACGGTCACTACGGGGGGCTCCCCGCGCCCTCGTCCCTCATGGAAAGGCCGTACGCCCCGATGCCGCCCGAGACCCTGACCCCCGCCCGCATCCTGGAAACCACCGAGGACGTGCTGCGCCGCTACGGCCCGGCCAAGGCCACCGTGGTCGACGTGGCGCGGGCCCTGGGTGTCAGTCACGGCAGCGTCTACCGCCACTTCGGCAGCAAGGCCGCCCTCCGCGAGGCGGTGACCCAGCGCTGGCTCGACCAGTCGCACACCGCGCTGTCCGCCTTCGCCGACGCGGAGGGCCCCGCCGAGCCGCGCCTGCGCGAGTGGCTCGCCGGGCTCTTCGCCGCGAAGCGGCACAAGGCGGGCGACGACCCCGAGCTGTTCGCCACGTACATGGTCCTCGTAGGCGAGAACAGCGCCGTGGTCGACCGGCACATCGAGACGATGATCGAGCAGCTCGCGCGGATCGTCGAAGGCGGCGTGCGCGACGGCGAGTTCATCGCTGTCGACCCCGCGCCCACGGCCCGCGCGATCTGGGACGCGACGAACCGCTTCCACGACCCGGCGTATGCGGCGGAGTGGTTCCGCCCTGGGATCGACGCGGCGTTCGAGGCGGTCTGCGACTTGGTGCTGCGGGGGTTGCGCCGGGCTTGATCGTGCGGGTGCGTTGCCGCCTGCGGCGGGAGCGCCCTGCGGGCGCGTCCTCAAACGCCGGACGGGCTGGATTCGCTGGTTACGGTCCGCGAAATCCAGCCCGTGGGGGCACCTCCCAGCGGTAGCTGGGGGAGTTTGAGGACACCACGCGCCAGCGCGGTCCGGGGTCTGGGGCGGAGCCCCTCACGCGGCGAAGCCGCATATCGGATGCAGCCGGGAAGGGGCGGGGTGGGAAAACCGCCGGACGTCACCGATGCGCATCCGCCGACGTATAGCCGCACTTCACAGCCGTGCCGAGCAACTGGCCGAGAAGGCCCGGGTAGAGGGTCTCCAGATCCTCCAAGCGCAGCGAGTTGAAGCAGCGCGTGCCCTCCGAGCGGACGCGGAGCACGCCCGCTTCCCTGAGGATCTTCAGGTGGTGGGTCATCGTCGACTTGGCGATGTCGCCGCCCAGTTCCCCTGCTGTGCGCTCGCCGCCGTCCGACAGAGCCACGGCGATGCCGAGCCGGGTGGCATCGCTCAATGCGAACAGCACCTCGGGCAGGTGGATGTTCCCGGGCTCTGGGTGGAAGTAGCGGCGCACCTCTCAAGGATCGCACGGCGGGTCGCACGCGGATCGGCTGGATTTCCTCCCCGGGCTTGCCATGACGGCGCATTCACTGATCATGTACCCATGTACCGCGACCACCGTACATTGGAGACCCGGTGAAACTCGTCTACCTCCTCGGGCTCGGCGCCTTCGCGCTCGGTCTCGACGCCTACGTGACGGCCGGTCTGCTACCGGTGATCGCCGATGACTTCGACTCGTCCGTCTCCGCGACGGGCCAGATGGTCACCACGTTCACCCTGGCCTACGCCATCGCGTCCCCGGTCTTCGCCACCCTGCTCTCCGCGTCCCGCGTACGCGTCGGGCTCCTGGCCTCCCTCGCCGTCTTCGCCCTCGCCAACGCCGGCAGCGCGCTCGCCGGCTCGCTCCCGGTGCTGCTCGTCACCCGCGCCTTCGCGGGCGTCGGCGCCGGTCTCTATCTGGCGCTCGCCGCGGCGGCCGCCGCCTCGCTGGTGGACAAGGAGCGGCGGGGCCGCGCCCTCGCCGTGATCATGGGCGGCATGAGCTCGGGCACGGTCCTCGGCGTGCCTGCCGGCGTCTTCATCGCCGACCACAGCGGCTGGCGCACCACTCTGTGGCTGGTGACCGCCATCGGCCTCGTCTCCTTCGCCGGACTGGCCCTGTGGCTGCCGGCCCTGCCCGCCGCCGCGTCGGTGTCGCTGAAGCAGCGCGCCCAGGTCATCACCGACCCGAGGGTCGCCTCCATCGTCGGCGTCTCCTTCTTCGCCGCGGTCGCGAGCCTCGGCCTGTACACCTATTTCGCGCCGGTCATGGAGTCCGAGAGCATGGGCGGGGTGGAGGGCATCACCCCGTACCTGTGGGCCTGGGGCATCGGCGGCGTGGTGGGCAGCGTCCTCATCGGCACCCTCGTGGACCGGGTCCGCTGCCCCTACACCCTCGTCGTCGGCATCCTGGCGCTGCTGGTCCTGGCCCTGCTCGCCGTCCGCTTCACGGCGTCGATCCACCCGCTCGTCGCACTCGCCCCGATCGCCGTCTGGGGCGCGGTGGGCTGGGCCCTCCAAGTGCCACAGCAGAACGACCTGTTGGAGGCCCGCGGGGAGAAGGGCGGCCCGGTGGCCGTCGCCCTCAACGAATCCGCCCTCTACCTGGGCAGCGCGGTCGGCTCCGGCCTGGGCGGCGTGGCCTTCTCTCTGGGCTGGGACGGCTCGGCGCTCCCCCTGTGGGCGGCGGGCGCGGCACTGATCGGCCTGCTGCTCCAACTGACCGCGGTCCGCACCTCGGCGAACCGCCGCGAGAAGACGGCACCCGCCACGGCCCTCACAGGCACGAGCGACTGACTTCCGTCAGCTTTCGTACGCTATCGGGGTCGCACAACGCGTCGTCGCCGTCCGGTGGGGCCGGCAGCCAGTACGCGCCGGGCGGGTCCGCTCGGTGGGGAGCGGGTACGCGGACGTGGCGGGGCGCCGAGCCGTCGGGTGGGACGAGGGCGTAGTACGCGTGGTGCGGCGGGTCCGCGATGACGGCGGACCGGATCCCGTACGCACGGAACACCTCGACGGCTGCCCGCGCATGGGCCTGGGCGAAGGGCAGCCGGACGGCGTCGAAGCGGCTGCCGGTGAGGACGAGCGCGGGCTCGTCCCGTACCCAGGCTTCCTCTCCGGTGGAGGGCAGGCAAGCCGCGAGCCAACGGTAGGCGCCCGCGGAAGGCCACTCCGGAAGGGCGCTCACCCACGGTGGTCGAGCAGGGCCCGGCAGACGTGGGCGAGGCTGTCCACGTGCTCGGCGGCGGACCGCAGCCCGGCGCCGGGCCCGTCGAGGAGCACGGCGCGGGCGCAAGCGAGCGTGAAGCGTCGCATGGCCCAGTCCTTGGTCGTGGGGCTCATGGCAGTGGTCTGCGCGTCGACGACGGGCATCAGGTCGCGGATGTGCTGCCGAAGCTCCGCTTCGAGCGCGTTGAGCTCTGCGTGCGTCGGCAGTACGTCAGTTGTGACGGCTCGGTCGATGGTGCGGTTGATGTGGCCGGCGTCGATGAGGTCGGGCATGGGGGTTCCTCGCCGTTCGGTGGTGGGTGGCCTTGGCAAGGTCATCGTGCCGAGGGCAAGGGGGTGGTTACCCACAAAAAGTGGGGATGATTTTCCGCTGTTCCGCTTGACCGGAGGTCATACGCCCGCCCAGCGGGCGAACCCGGCGACGGCATCGTCCTGGCCCCGGTCCAACCGCACCAACGTCGCGGCCGTCGACCGCAGCGTCGGGTGGAACCGGGAATGGTTCGGGGCGATCCGCCGAGCCTTCAGCAAATCCTGGTGCGCCCCCGCGCGGTCCCCTTCGGCGACCCGCGCCGCCGCGACGTCGATGTGGTGATGCGACACCCGCTCCGCGGCGATGCCGTCCGGCAGGCCCCACTCGTCGCGCCCCTGCTCGGCGCCCCACTCCCGCAGCTTCGCGAGGGCCCGCCCGTTGTCGCCGGAGTCGATGAGCATGGCCACCTCGTGGATCCGCACGTTCGTCGGCCCGAACGACATCTCGTAGTGCTCGGTGTCGCTCCGCAGCAACGCCGAGCACGCCCGCGCCTCGGCCAGTCGTTGCTGCGCCCGAGCAGGGCGGCCGTCGCGCGCTTCGAGGATGGCCAGCTTGAGGTAAACGGCTCCTTGGATCGCCAACTGGGCGTCGGACATGGACCCTTCGGAGCCGAGCCGCTCGACCTCGTCGGCCAGTCCCTCCAGCACCCGCCGGGCGGACGCGAAGGTGCCGAGGCGCACCATCGCACCGGCCTTGAGGTAGGCGGCGGTCACTTGCATGAGACTGTCGCCGGACCGGTCGGCCGCCCAGCGGACGCGCTCGATCGCGGTCAGGGAGAGGTCGTGGTAACCGAGCTTGTGGGCAAGACTGTTGGTCGCGCGGTAGCCGCGGGCCAGCCACCAGAACGCCTGCTGCTGCTCACGGCCCCGCGAGTCGAGCGCGACATGCGTGAGCTCGGACAGGAGCCTCGGCAACAGCGGCCCCATCGGTACGTAGCGGCCGTCCTGCCGCAGCCGCGCCACGTGCTCCATCTCGGCGGCCAGCACACGCAGCGGTCTGGGCGCGGCACCGAGGCCGTCCGGATTGTCGAAGGTCAGGAGAATGCGCCGGAGTTCCGGGATGACGGCCTGTACCTGGTCCTCGGACTCCGCACCGTTCATGTACGGCTGCCCGGTGATCTTGTCGGGCCCGACGTGCAGGGCTTGGGCGAGCTGCGCGATGGCCCCGGCCGGAGGGTTGCGATCACCGCTCTCGTACTTCTGCAACGTGCTCGCACTGACCGCCGCCTTGGCCGCGAGCTGCCTGACCGTCATCTTCCGGATCTTGCGGAGCTCACGGATGCGCGTGCCGACGTGCTGTGCGGTGCTCATGCTGCCTGCCTCAGCCGATGGGTCCGGGACGTCAGCGTAAATCGAGACCGGCGCGCGGGGTAGGTCCGGCCATGAGTGCCGGAATCCTGCGGGAGGAGCCATATGGGGCCCAGCCGAATCGTGTTGTGGGACATCGACCACACGCTGATCGACACGCGCGGCGTGGGCCGCGAGCTCTCCGCGATGGCGTTCGAGCGGGTCACGGGGCGGCCCATGGAGCGGCAGGCCGCGATCGACGGCATCACCGAGGCCGTCATCTTCCGCGAGACGGCGAAGCTTCACGGCCTGCGCACGGACCGCCGGGACTTCGAACGGTTCGCCCACGCCCTGGCGGAGGCACACGTGCTGCGAGTGGCGGAGCTCCGGGAGCGCGGGCACGCCCTGCCGGGTGCTGCGGCGGCCCTCGATGCGGTGGCTTCGCTGCCGGGCACGGAGCAGACCGTGGTCAGCGGCAACGTACGAGCCGTGGCAGAGGTGAAACTCCGGGCCTTCGGCCTCGACCGGCACATCCGATGGGAGTGCGGCGGTTACGGGGAGGACGCGGACGACCGTCCGGCACTCGTACGCCTCGCCCTGGAACGATCGGGCATCACCGCCGCGGACGCGGTCCTTCTCGACGACACCCCGGCGGGGGTCCGGGCCGGAGTGGTCAACGGCGTCCGGGTGATCGCCGTGGCGACGGGCCGCAGCAACGAGGCGGCCCTGCTCGGCGCCGGGGCCGGTGCGGTCCTCCCGGACCTCGTGGACACGGACCTGCTGCTGAAGCACGTGACAGACGGAAAGGGCTGAGGCGACCGTCCCCCTACCCCACCCCCAAGAACCTCAGAACAGCCAGCACCCGCCGGTGGTCCGCGTCCGCCTTCGGGAGGTCCAGTTTCGACAGGATCGAATTGATGTGTTTCGCGACAGCGGACTCGCTCACGAAGAGCGCCGCCGCGATGCCCGCGTTGGAGCGGCCGCCGGCCATGAGTTCCAGGACTTCGCGTTCGCGTGGGGTCAGGCGGTCGAGGGGGTCGCTGTGGCGGCGCAGCAGGAGCTGGGAGACCACTTGGGGGTCGAGCGCCGTGCCGCCGGAGGCGACGCGGCGCAGGGCGTCGATGAACTCCTCTACGTCGGCGACGCGTTCCTTCAGGAGGTAGCCGACGCCTCGGGTGTCGCCGGAGAGCAGGTCGGCGGCGTACCGCTCCTCCACGTACTGGGAGAGCAGCAGCACCGCCGTGTCGGGCCACTGCTTGCGGATGACGAGGGCGGCGCGTACGCCCTCGTCCGTGAAGCCGGGCGGCATGCGGACGTCGAGGACGACGAGGCCGGGGCGGTGTTCCTCGACGGCCGTCAACACCGCTTCCGCGTCGCCGACTTCCGCGACCACGTCGAATCCGGCCGTCTCAAGGACCCGCACCAGGCCGATCCTGAGCAGGACGGAATCCTCGGCGATCACGGCGCGCACGGCAGCTCCACAGTCACAACGGTCGGGCCCCCCGTGGGGCTGCTGATCGAGAACGTGCCGTCGACCGACGCGACGCGCTTGGCGAGCCCCGCCAGCCCGGTGCCACCGGAAGGGTCGGCTCCGCCCACGCCGTCGTCGGAGACGACCACGAGCAGTATCCCCCCGAACCGCTCGACCGTGACATCGGCCCGGGACGCCTGCGCGTGCTTGACGACGTTGGCGAGCGCTTCGGAGACCACGAAGTAGGCGACGGCCTCGACGGTCGGGGCGGGCCGGGAGGCGAGGTCGACCTTCAGCCGTACGGGCAGGGGCGCGCGCTCGGCGATGCCGGAGAGGGCGGCGTCCAGGCCGCGGTCCTCGAGGACGGCCGGGTGCAGGCCGCGTACGAGGTTGGACAGCTCGGTGATGGCCTCCTTGGCCTCGCGGTGTGCCTCGTCGATGACCTTGCGGGCGTCCTCGGGGAGGTCCTTCATCGTGGCCTTGGCGAGGCCGAGGTTGACGGCCAGGGAGACGAGGCGCTGCTGGGCGCCGTCGTGCAGGTCGCGCTCGATGCGGCGGCGTTCGGCGTCCGCGGCGTCGACGACGCCCGCGCGGCTCTCGGTGACCTCGGCGACGCGGAGCCGCAGGAGTTCCTCGCGGCTGGGGCCGAGGCGGGTGAGGGCGGCGCGGGTGTCGAGCCGGGCGAGGGCGCGGGAGAGCCAGGCCGCGCCGTACAGCCCGGCGATCCCGGCGACCGTCACATACGCCGCGTGTGTGGTGTAGCCGATGTCCTCGACGCGCACCTCAACCGGCAGGGCCCAGATCCAGATGTAGACCGTGGCGGCGACGGCGGCCGCCGCCCACGCCAGCAGGGTCAGCGTGCCGGCGAGGGCGATCAACGGGCCGACGA
Organism: Streptoverticillium olivoreticuli subsp. olivoreticuli; assembly: GCF_003391135.1. Lineage (GTDB taxonomy): Bacteria > Actinomycetota > Actinomycetes > Streptomycetales > Streptomycetaceae > Streptomyces > Streptomyces blastmyceticus. Next base: position 3,731,795 of record NZ_CP031455.1, read on the forward strand.
ACAGGTGGTACTGCACCTGGCGCCAGGCGGTGGGCGAGCGCAGCCACCGCTTGGCGCGCTCGGCCCGCGTCGCGCCTCCCACCTCGACGGGCCGGGGGATGTCCACGCCGAGCCGCCCTCGGAAGCGCGCGCCCTGGACCACGGTCAGCACGGGCGAGGCGAGGGCCAGCAGGGCGAGCGGGACGAGCACGGCGACCACCACGCTCAGCGCCCGGGTCGGCCCGCCGTTCAGCCACGGCACGGCGAGGACGAGCAGGGCGGCGACCTGCACGAGGGCGCCGGCGGTCAGGAAGGCGGCGGCCCGGCCCGCGCCGTCGAACGGCTTGAGGAGGGTCCGGAGCACGAGGGGGTTTCGCATGCTCTGAACGGTAAGGCCGCAGGTCAGGGACGGACTATGGCACTGGTGTCCGACTTGGGGGTGGAGCCAGTACCACTATCGGACGGCTGTGTGCAGAACCGGCCGCGGCTGCCAGTGGCCGTAGCCACGTTGAGTGTCGACTGCCTACGCGAGCAGAGAGGAGCATCATGGCAACCATGGTCGAGACACCGCGGATGCCGAGCGAGCCTTCGGACTCCCCAGCCTTTGAGGAATTGTGCCGGGAGTTGGAGAAGGTCGATGCCACCATGTCGGACGGCTATCGCACGGAAATCATCGGGGGATCGATCGTCGTGTCACCTTGGTCCAAGGGCTCATACCTGCGCGTCATGAGGAGCTTCGTGCGCCAGCTCAGCCCTCATGTCCCCGAAGGACACGCGATCAGCGAGGCTCCCTGCCTCTTCACATTCCCGCAGTTCAGCAGCAGCTACGGCCCTGACATTCACGTCTCGGACGAGGTTCTGACCAATATCGACACCATCCATCTGCCCGGGGAAGCGCTCTCCCTCGTCGGCGAGCTCACCTCCACCTCGACTGCCCGCTTCGACCGTGCCGACAAGGTCGACGTCCACGGCAAGGCCGGCGTACCTGTCTATGTCCTGATCGACATGCTGAAGAGGGCCGTCACTGTGTACTCATCCCCGTCGGACCACGGCTACACCGCCCATGCACAGATCGAGTTCGGCGGCACGATCAACATCCCCGCACCCTTCGACTGCAAGCTCATCACCGCCGACTGGCAGGTCTGATCCCACCCGAAGCCCGGGCCCCACCGCCGCGGGACCCGGACCCGGAAAGTCTCAGTCGGCCGACCGGTACGGCGCCGCCGCGTGCTGCGCCGCGTACATCAGGGCGGGCTTGATCTTCGGCCAGAAGTAGCCGTCCTGGCAGGAGTACGAGGGGGTGAACCCGTCGCAGCCGCGCCCGTCGCTGTCCCCGATCTCGATGGTGAAGCTGGCCAGCCCGAGCTTGTCGTACGTCCAGTCGTCGGTGCCGCCGGAGGCGTCGTAGAGGATCTCGCCCGCCTGCCCGGACTGGTAGCCGGTGATCGAGCCCATGCGGCCGGCCAGGGCGCGCAGCGCGGCGTCGTTGCCGCTGTGCACGCGGTGGTCGGACTCCCAGGGGAAGAGCACCATGCTGGCGTCGCTGTGGAGGCTGATCATCATGCCGCGGGCGTCGGCGGGCGCGGGGTCGCTGTCGCCGGTGCCGGTGCGGACGGCCGGGTAGAGCTGCCGGAAGAGGCCCTCCAGCGCGGAGTTCTCCGGCTCGGAGTCGGCGGCGGGGCCGAGGTAGACCTCGCTGCAGGGCTGGGCGGAGGTGCCGAGGCCGCCCCAGTGGGAGCCCGCGTTGCGGTTGAGGTCGACGCCGATCTGACCGGTCCAACTGCAGGACGCGCCATGGGAGTCGTCGGCGTTCTTGCGCTGCCATACGGGGTTGTCGCCGCCGCTCGCGACGATGTCGACGCCGTCGGGGTTGGCCATCGGCACGACCCACATCTCGGTGGTGTCCATGAGCTTGGTGACGTCCGGGTCCTTGCCGTACTGCCCCGTCAGCTCGTCGGTCCAGCGCCAGGACATCTCACCGGTGGTGAGCTCGCGCGCGTGGATCTGGCTCATCAGGAAGAAGCGGGGCTTGGCCGGGTTCGGGTTGAGCGAGCAGTCGCCCGGCTTCATCTTGGTGACGCAGACGGCCTTGAGGTCGTGGCCGCCCGAACCGGTCTGCTTCAGCCAGGACTTGCCGTAGGTGACGACCGTGGCCAGGTCCGGGTGCTGGGCGGCGAGCTGGTCCAGGTGCGCGTACTGGGCGCCGACGGTGTGATAGCCGCCGTCGTAGGTGTCGCCCGCGTCGTCCGTCACCGACTTCCTGGGGACCGGTCTCGGCATCGTGCGGACGACGGTGGAGGAGAAGCCGAGGCGGCGCAGCCCGTCGCCGGTCGCCGGGTCGCCGAGGACGAAGAGGTGGTCGCCCTGACGGCGCTCCAGGAGGTCGTACCCGGCGCCGATCAGGGTCTGCGCGTCCTGCTTGTGGTGCGTGGGGACCTCGTAGAGGACCGCTGTGTCACGGCTCTGCGAGGCACCGGCGAGGGCCGTCGTGGCCTGCGGGAGCATGGCCGCCGCGGCCATGGCCGTCACTCCGACCGCCAGCCCTGCCAGGCGTTTTCGGGACATGAGGTGGGCCTTTCCGTGTGGGGACGGAACGGGACCGCTGCCGATGCGGAGGCCGACAGGCGGCCGCAGGCGCATAATGCCGTGTTCATGTCACATCCGGAAGGGCGGCGCCGGCTTTTCCGGAACCGGCCGGAAAGCCGAAGGCCCCGGCCCCCGCCGAAGCGGGAACCGGGGCCTTCGTACGGCGAGAGGCGTCAGCAGCCCAGCAGACGCGAGCCCAGGTAGCTCTCGATCTGGTCGAGGGAGACGCGCTCCTGCTTCATCGTGTCGCGCTCGCGCACGGTCACGGCGTTGTCGTCGAGCGTGTCGAAGTCGACGGTGACGCAGAACGGCGTGCCGATCTCGTCCTGGCGGCGGTAGCGGCGGCCGATCGCGCCCGCGTCGTCGAACTCGATGTTCCAGTGCTTGCGCAGGTCCGCCGCGAGGCCCTTGGCCTTCGGGGAGAGCTGCGGGTTGCGGGAGAGCGGCAGGACCGCGACCTTGACCGGCGCGAGGCGCGGGTCGAGGCGCATCACGACGCGCTTCTCCATGACGCCCTTGGCGTTCGGGGCCTCGTCCTCGTTGTACGCGTCGAGCATGAAGGCGAGCATGGCGCGGTTGAGGCCGGCCGCCGGCTCGATGACGTACGGGAAGTAGCGCTCACCGGCCTCCTGGTCGAAGTACGACAGGTCCTGGCCGGAGCCCGCGGAGTGCGCCTTGAGGTCGAAGTCGGTGCGGTTGGCCACACCCTCCAGCTCGGAGAACTCGGAGCCGCCGAAGTTGAAGCGGTACTCGATGTCGACGGTGCGCTTGGAGTAGTGGGAGAGCTTCTCGGCGGCGTGCTCGTACCACCGCATGTTCTCCGTGCGCATGCCGAGGCCGGTGTACCAGTCCCAGCGCTGCTGCATCCAGTACTCGTGCCACTGCTCGTCCTCGCCCGGCTTGACGAAGAACTCCATCTCCATCTGCTCGAACTCGCGGGTGCGGAAGATGAAGTTGCCCGGCGTGATCTCGTTGCGGAAGGACTTGCCGGTCTGGGCGATGCCGAACGGGGGCTTCTTGCGCGAGGTCGTCTGCACCTGGGCGAAGTTGGTGAAGATGCCCTGGGCGGTCTCGGGCCGCAGGTAGGTCACCGAGCCGGTGTCCTGGGTCGGGCCGAGGTGGGTGGCGAGCAGGCCGGAGAACTGCTTGGGCTCGGTGAACTGGCCCTTGTTGCCGCAGTTCGGGCAGTTGATGTCGGCGAGGCCGTTCGCGGGCAGCTTGCCGTGCTTGGCCTCGTACGCCTCCTCCAGGTGGTCCGCGCGGTAGCGCTTGTGGCAGGAGGTGCACTCGGTCAGCGGGTCGGAGAAGGTGGCGACGTGGCCGGACGCCTCCCAGACCTCACGGGCGAGGATCACCGACGAGTCGAGACCGACCACGTCGTCGCGCGAGGTGACCATGGAGCGCCACCACTGACGCTTGATGTTCTCCTTGAGCTCCACACCGAGGGGTCCGTAGTCCCAGGCGGCACGCTGTCCGCCGTAGATCTCACTGCACGGATAGACAAAGCCACGGCGCTTGCTCAGGCTGACGATGGTGTCGATCTTGTCGGCGGCCACGGTGCTCTCTTCATTGCGACGACGAACAGCGAATGCTTCAGGTTACCGGCGGCGCCACCCCCCTAATCAAATCGGCTCTGGCCTTGGCTTGACCCGATCGGCCGGGGGACCCGGTTGCGCCCCCTTTGCGAACATGTTGTTGACAATCGTTTCCATTTTTGTTGAAAATGACTGTCATGAACGTAAGCCGCCTCCGCTCCCCCCGAATAACCACCGCCGCCGTCGCCACGGCCGCAGCCCTGGGGCTGCTCACGCTCTCCGCGTGCTCCTCCTCCGACGCGGCGGGCAAGGCGGCGGACGGCAGGCTCAAGGTGATCGCGTCGTTCTACCCCATGGAGTTCCTGGCCAAGGAGATCGGCGGCGACCACGTCAGCGTGACCAACCTGACGAAGCCCGGCGTCGAGCCGCACGACCTGGAGCTCAAGCCCAAGGAGACCGGCTCCCTCTCCGACGCGGGCGCGATCGTCTACCTCAAGGGCCTCCAGCCCGCCGTGGACGCGGCGATCAAGCAGTCCGGCAACAAGCACGTCGCCGACGCGGCCTCCCTCACCGCCCTGGAAGAACACGGCACCGAGGTCGACGGCCACCACCACTCCACCGGCGACAACCACTCCCACTCGGAGGGCGAGGCCGGCAAGGACCCCCACATCTGGCTGGACCCGGTGAAGTACGCCGAGGTCGCCAAGGGGGTCAACAAGACCCTCGCCGAGGCCGACCCCGACCACGCGTCCGACTTCCAGAAGAACACGGACGCGCTGGTCAAGAAGCTGGACGGGCTGAACCAGAAGTTCACGGACGGGCTGAAGAACCGCGCCTCCGACACCTTCATCACCACCCACGCCGCCTTCGGCTACCTCGCCGAGCGCTACGGCCTCACCGAGGAGGCCATCAGCGGCGTGGACCCGGAGTCCGAGCCCAGCGCCGCCCGGATGAAGGACCTGCACCAGCTGGCCACGGACCACCACGTCAGCACGGTCTTCTTCGAGACGATCGCCAACCCGGCCACGGCCAGGACCCTGGCCAAGGACCTCGGCGTGAAGACGGACGTCCTCGATCCGCTCGAAGGGATCACCGACAAGTCCAAGGGCGACGACTACTTCGGCGTGATGGAGTCCAACCTCGCCGCCCTCCAGAAGGCACTCGGCACCAAGTGATGGAGGCAGGCAGCATGGACGGTCAGCCCGTCATATCCCTGCGCGGGGCGACGGCCACCCTGGGCTCGCGCCCGGTGCTGCGCGGCATCGACCTGACCGTACGGCGCGGCGAGGTCGTGGCGCTGCTCGGCGCCAACGGCTCCGGCAAGTCCACGGCCGTCCGCGCGATCGTCGGCCAGGTGCCGCTCACCGGCGGCGAGCTGGAGCTCTTCGGCACCCCGCGGCGCCGCTTCCGCGACTGGGCCCGGCTCGGCTACGTACCGCAGCGCACCACCGCCGCGGGCGGGGTGCCCGCCACCGTCGGCGAGGTCGTCTCCGCGGGCCGCCTGGCCCGCACCAAGCTCGGCATCATGCGCAAGGCGGACCGGGAGGCCGTCGTGCGCGCCCTGGAGCTCGTCGGCATGGCCGACCGCATCAAGGACTCCGTGGACGCGCTCTCCGGCGGCCAGCACCAGCGCGTGCTGATCGCCCGCGCACTGGCCGTGGAGCCCGAGCTGCTGATCATGGACGAGCCGATGGCGGGCGTCGACCTGGCCAGCCAGGAGGTCCTCGCGACCGCCCTGCGCGCCCAGGTCGAGCGCGGCGCGACGGTCCTCCTCGTCCTGCACGAGCTCGGCCCGCTGGAGCCGCTCATCGACCGCGCGGTCGTGCTCCGCGACGGCTGTGTCGTCCACGACGGCCCGCCGCCGGAGGCCGTGGGCCAGCACGCGCTGCCCGGCCACGACCATGTACACCCGCACGCCGGCCCGGCAGCGGAACCGATACGGACAGGGCTCCTGAGCTGATGGACATCCTCGACTTCGCCTTCATGCAGCGGGCCCTGCTCGCCGCCCTCGTGGTCGGCATCACCGCGCCCGCGATCGGCACCTTCCTCGTCCAGCGCCGTCAGGCGCTGATGGGCGACGGCATCGGCCACGTGGCCCTCACCGGCGTCGGCCTCGGCTTCCTGCTCAACACCAGCCCGGTGTGGATGGCCACCGCCGTCTGCGTGGTGGGCGCCGTGGTGATGGAGCTGATCCGCTCCTACGGCAAGGCGCGCGGCGACATCGCGCTCGCCATGCTCTTCTACGGCGGCATGGCCGGCGGCGTGATGCTGATGAGCCTGTCCTCCAGCGGCTCCAACGCCAACCTCACGACGTACCTCTTCGGCTCGATCACCACCGTCTCGCAGCAGGACATCGTCGCGATCTGCGTCCTGGCGGCGTTTGTGATCCTGGCCACCCTGGGCCTGCGCCGACAGCTTTTCGCCATCTGCCAGGACGAGGAGTTCGCCCGCGTCACGGGCCTCCCGGTGCGGCTGCTCAACCTCCTGATCGCGGTCACCGCCGCGGTGACCGTCACCGTCGCCATGCGCGTCGTCGGGCTGCTGCTCGTCAGCGCCCTGATGGTGATCCCCGTGGCCGCCTCGCAGCAGATCGCGCGCAGCTTCGCGATGACCTTCGCGCTGGCCATCGCCATCGGCGTGCTGGTGACCGTCTCCGGCACCACCCTGTCGTACTACGTGGACGTGCCGTCGGGCGCCTCCATCGTGCTGCTCGCCATCGGTGTCTTCGTCACCCTGACCGTCCTCGCGACCCCCCTGGCGAGGAAGCGCGCCCGGCAGGCCGCGGCGGCGGCCGAGGACGGCTGCACGCTCACGGTGCCCGACGCCCGCCGCCCCGCCGACGACGTACGGGTCTGACACGGGCGGGCCCCGCGGCACCGCCCTGGACCGCGTACAGGTCCGGGACGCGTCTCGGGGCTTACACACCCGGTGCCGCGGGCTGGCACAATTGGCCGTGCGACACGTGCGGATGGGTGTTCAGGCGAGCTTTTGGAGGCAACTGTGGCGACCGCGGGTCCCCCGGTACGCGGCCGGTCCACCAAGCAGCGGGCAGCGGTCTCGGCCGCGCTCGACGAGGTGGACGAGTTCCGTAGCGCTCAAGAACTCCACGACATGCTCAGACATCGCGGCGCGTCGGTGGGTCTGACCACCGTCTACCGCACGCTGCAGTCCCTCGCCGACGCCGGCGAGGTCGACGTGCTGCGCACCAGCGAGGGCGAGTCGGTCTACCGCCGCTGCTCCAGCGGGCACCACCACCACCTGGTGTGCCGGGTCTGCGGCAAGGCGGTCGAGGTCGAGGGCCCCGCCGTGGAGAAGTGGGCGGACTCCATCGCCGCCGAGCACGGCTTCGTGGACGTCGCCCACACGGTGGAGATCTTCGGCACCTGCGGGGACTGCGCCGCGGCGGCGACCACCGAGCGCGCCTGACGGCCATATGACTGTGCCCCGGACGTCGTCCGACGTCCGGGGCACAGTCATATGCGGGCCTATCCGCGCGGCACGTCTCCGGTGGGGGTCCCCTTGACGAGCTGGTCCTCGTTGGGGATCGCGCCGCCGAAGCGGCGGTCCCGCTGGGCGAATTCCAGGCACGCGCGCCACAGGTCGCGGCGGTCGAAGTCCGGCCAGAGCACGTCCTGGAAGACCATCTCGGCGTAAGCGCTCTGCCAGATCAGGTAGTTGGACGTGCGCTGCTCGCCGGACGGGCGTACGAAGAGGTCGACGTCCGGCATGTCCGGGTAGTAGAGGTACTTCGCGAAGGTCTTCTCCGTGACCTTCGACGGGTCGAGCCGGCCCGCGGCGATGTCCCGCCCGATGGCCGCCGCCGCGTCGGCGATCTCCGCGCGGCCGCCGTAGTTGACGCAGAAGTACATCGTCATGGCGTCGTTGTCCTTGGTCTGCTCCTGGGCGACCTGGAGCTCCTCGACCACCGACTTCCACAGCTTCGGCATCCGCCCGGTCCAGCGGACCCGGATGCCCAGCTCGTCCATCTCGTCACGGCGGCGGCGGATGACGTCGCGGTTGAAGTTCATCAGGAAGCGGACCTCTTCGGGCGAGCGCTTCCAGTTCTCGGTCGAGAAGGCGTACAGGGAGAGGTTCTTGACGCCCATCTCCAGGCAGCCCTTGAGGACGTCCATGACGACGCCCTCGCCGACCTTGTGCCCCTCGGTGCGCGGCAGCCCGCGCTCCTTCGCCCAGCGGCCGTTGCCGTCCATGACGATGGCCACGTGGTTGGGGACCAGCTCACCGGGGATCTTCGGCGGCCGCGCCCCGGACGGGTGCGGTTCAGGGGTGAGGTACTCGCGTCGGGAACGGCCCAGAATCCCGCGTCGTGCCATGCGTGCCACTTCTCCTCGATGCCAGGGTTACTTCTCTGCGTTACTTCTCTACGTAACGGAGGGAGCGGAGCCCCCGCTCCAGATGCCAGTGCAGATACGCCGCCACCAGACCGCTGCCCTCCCGGACGTGCCGCGCCTCGCACGCGTCCGCCGTCGCCCAGTCCCCGGTCAGCAGCGCGCCGAGGAGCCCGATCGACTCCGAGGAGGGTACGACGCTTCCGGGCACCCGGCATTCACCGCATACGACGCCGCCCGCGGCCACCGAGAAGAATCGGTTCGGTCCGGGCATACCGCACTTGGCGCAGGCGTCGAAGCTGGGCGCGTAGCCGTTGACGGCGAGGGAGCGCAGCAGGAACGCGTCGAGGATGAGGTGCGGGGCGTGCTCGCCCGCGGCGAGCGTCCGCAGGCCGCCGACGAGCAGCAGGTACTGCTGCACAGCGGGCTCGCCCTCGTGGTCGGTGAACCGCTCGGCGGTCTCCAGCATGGCGGTGCCCGCGGTGTAGCGGGCGTAGTCGGTGACGATGCCGCCACCGTACGGAGCGATGGTCTCGCTCTGGGTGCACAGCGGCAGTCCACGGCCGACGAGCTCGCCGCCGCGCGCGAAGAACTGCACGTCCACGTGCGAGAAGGGCTCCAGCCGCGCCCCGAACTTCGACTTCGTCCGCCGCACGCCCCTGGCCACGGCCCGCACGCGCCCGTGCCCCCGGGTGAGCAGGGTGATGATCCGGTCCGCCTCACCGAGCTTCTGCGTCCTGAGGACGATGCCGTCGTCGCGGAAGAGACTCATCGCCCGCCCCCTCGGGTGTCCGGCCGGGGGTCCGGGGGTTGTCCCCCGGGAGACGGCAGCTGGGTCCTGAGGACGATGCCGTCGTCGCGGAACAGACTCATGGAGCCATTGTCCCGTACAGCCGGGGGTGCGCTTTCCCCTCGGGTGCGTCCTCAAGTGACGGACGGGCTCGAAGTGGTTCAGGTCGTTGGAGAATGTCGGCATGTTGATCTTCCCGTCCCTCCGGAACCCCCTCTCGACGCTCTCCGCCGGATTGCTCGGGCTAGGGCTGGCCGTCGTCGCCGCCTTCCTGCTGGGCGTCACGGTGCCCGGTAAGCGGGCCGACGCCTGGGCCTTCGCGACGGCGGCCGCCTGTCTGCCGGACGAGCCCTCCACGGAGTGCCGGAAGACCGTGCCGGCCACCGTGGAGAAGACGGAGACCGTCTCCGAGGGCAGGACGCGGCACCACTGGCTCACACTGGCCGAGCGTGGCGGGAGCTCGCACCGCGTGGACATGAGCCGGTCGTCCTCGGTCTTCGGGGCCGTCTCGCCCGGTGACCGGGTGGCGATGACGTCGTGGCGGGGCAAGGTCCGCTACGTCGACTTCCGGAACATGCGGCAGGACGCGGCCGACCGCCCCAAGGAGGCCTACCGCCTCCCGCTGGGCATCGGGCTGGCGCTCCTGCCGCTGAGCGGGATGCTGCTCTGGTTCGCCCAGGCCCTGTTCCGCCGGGCCTCCGACGCCCCCGCGTTCTCCCTCTGGCAGATCAGCGTCGCGGTCGCGTCGGGGATCTGCCTCGCGCTCATCGCCTTCTTCGCGCCCCTGGCCACGGACACGGTGTCGACGGCCCTGCTGCTCAGCGCCGTCGCCGCGTTCCCCGTGGCCCTCGGCGGGCTGTGGCTGATCCGGCAGCAGCGGCGCCGGCCCACGGGCCGGCGGCGGCGGACCGGAAGGCCGAGCCCGTCCGGGGCCTGAGGGCCGTCACGACGGCGTGCGGGCCGCCGCCAGCAGGCGGTCGGTGTCCTCCGGACACAACAGCAGCGCCCGGCCCACCGTCGTGAGGACCTCGCGCTCCGCGGGCCGGTAGGGCCCGTCCGCGAGGGCGATGCGCGCGCCCTGGAGGAGGATCGACTCCCGGCCGGCCGGGGCGAGGTGCGGGGCCAGCGGCTCCAGCGCCTCGTGGAGCTCGATGGCCAGCGCCGTGCCGCAGGGGTCGAAGCCGTCGCGGCCGCAGCCTCCGTCGCCGAGGCCGCCGCCGCTCGCGTACGTCCCGGGGAGGCGGCCCGTGTCCGCGGCGAGCGCCTCGATCAGGGTGATCAGCTGTTCCTCGCTGCAGTCGACGAAGCCCGCGGCGCGCACCGCGCCGACCGCGGCCCTGCGGACCGTACGCGCCTCGGTGCCGCCCGCGGCGAGGACGGCGAGGGCGACCGTGTGCACGGCGTCGCGGAGCATCGCGGAGAAACGGGTGGTGGTGGGGTGGTCCAGGATGTCCGTGCTGTAACGGGCGCGGCAGGCGGTGCACTCGACGATCGGCCCGACCGGTCCGCGCGGCAGCAGCGGCACGCCGAAGGCGACGAGCCGCCGGCGGCCCGTACGGCGGCGGTAGTTGCGGTCGCCGCCGCAGCCGGGGCAGTAGAACTCGCCGTCGCCGACGGTGTGCCACACGGTGCGTACGCCCACCACACACCGGTCCGGTCCGGATCGGCCTCGCGCGTGCATCACGGCGCACCTCCATAACGCCACGGCCTCGTCGCCGCGTTGACGTGATGTTAGCCACATCGATGATGTGGCGTCAGTACCCCGTGCGCAGACTTCGGGCGGCAGTGGGGCGAACACGCCACCGAGCCACCGGATACGGTGGTTTCGGTGGCGTCCCCTTGACCGCCGCGGGAGCTCAGCCGCGGTAGGCGCGGTTGACCGCGGAGACCACGGCCTTGATCGAGGCGCGGGTGGTGTTGGGGTCGGTGCCGACGCCCCACAGCACCTTGCCGTCGATCACGCACTCGATGTACGAGGCGGCGCGGGCGCTCGCGCCCTCGCTCATGGTGTGCTCGGAGTAGTCGAGCAGGCGCGCGTCGACCCCGACCGCGGCGAGCGCGTCGAAGAAGGCGGAGATCGGGCCGTTGCCGGTGCCGGTCAGCACCGTGTCCACGCCGTCCACGACCGCCTCGACGGTGAGCGCGTCGGTGCCCTCGCCGGCGGTCGAGGTCTGGTGGGAGCGCAGCGCGATCCGGCCCCAGGGGTTGTCGTCGGTGGGCAGGTACTCGTCCTGGAAGACCGACCAGATCTCCTGCGGGGTGACCTCGCCGCCCTCGGCGTCCGTCTTCGCCTGGATGATGCGGGAGAACTCGATCTGCATCCGGCGCGGCAGGTCCAGCTTGTGCTCGTTCTTCAGGACGTACGCGATACCGCCCTTGCCGGACTGCGAGTTGACGCGGATGACCGCCTCGTACGAGCGTCCGACGTCCTTGGGGTCGATGGGCAGGTAGGGGACGGCCCACTCGATGTCGTCCACGGTCTTCCCGGCGGCGGCAGCGGTGGCCTCCATCGCCTCGAAGCCCTTCTTGATGGCGTCCTGGTGGGAGCCGGAGAAGGAGGTGTAGACCAGGTCGCCCGCGTAGGGGTGGCGCGGATGGACCTCCATCTGGTTGCAGTACTCCGCGGTCCGGCGGACCTCGTCGATCTGCGAGAAGTCGATCTGCGGGTCGACGCCCTGGGAGAAGAGGTTCATGCCCAGGGTGACCAGGTCGACGTTGCCGGTGCGCTCGCCCTGGCCGAAGAGGCAGCCCTCGATCCGGTCCGCGCCCGCCATGACCGCCAGCTCGGCGGCGGCGACGGCCGTGCCCCGGTCGTTGTGGGGGTGCACGGACAGACAGATGTGCTCGCGCCGGGACAGGTGCCGCGACATCCATTCGAAGCGGTCGGCGTGGGTGCTCGGGGTGGACCGCTCCACCGTGGCGGGCAGATTGAGGATGATCTCCCGCCCGGCCTCGGGCTGCCAGACGTCCATGACGCCCTCGCAGACCTCCAGGGCGAAGTCCAGCTCGGTGTCGGTGAAGATCTCCGGGCTGTACTGGTAGCCGAAGGCCGTCTCGGGGCCGAGGATCTTGTCGGCGTACTCCATGACCAGCCGGGTGCCGTCGACCGCGATCTGCTTGACCTGCTCGCGCGAGCCGCGGAAGACCACCCGGCGGAAGACGGGCGCGGTGGCGTTGTAGAGGTGGACGGTCGCGCGGTGGGCGCCGCGCAGCGACTCCACGGTCCGCTCGATCAGCTCCTCGCGCGCCTGGGTGAGGACGGAGATCGTCACGTCCTCGGGGATCGCGCCCTCCTCGATGATCGACCGCACGAAGTCGAAGTCGGTGGCGCCGGAGGAGGGGAAGCCGACCTCGATCTCCTTGTAGCCCATGCGGACCAGCAGGTCGAACATCTCCCGCTTGCGGGCCGGGGACATCGGGTCGATCAGTGCCTGGTTGCCGTCGCGCAGGTCGGTGGAGAGCCAGCGGGGGGCGGCGGTGACGCGCCGGTCGGGCCAGGTGCGGTCGGGGATGTCGACGGCTTCGTACGACCCGTATTTGTGCACCGGCATCCCCGAGGGGCGCTGGGTCACGGTCGCCGCGGTGACGGGCGTGGGGGGACGTACAGAGATCTCGGGCATCTGCGTGGGGCTCCTCGTGTGTCCGCTGGGCGGCCGACGGGGCTGGTCACCGGCGAGTGACCGCAACACCGAACTCCGCGGGGAGGGAGTCGGCCTACTGCAGACCCTCGCCGCGGCAGCTAAGGAGAAGCAGCCCGAAACGCATGATGCTCAGCACGATAACCGAGCCGGACGCGCCATGGATCCCCCGTATCAGCATGCGGGACGCGATCACTCGCGGTTCCCACGGTTTTCCGGGGGCAGAAGGGGCGGGAGAGGGAATGCGGAATTGCTGTCCCTCAAATGATAGCCAACCACTCGATTTCATTAATCGTGACGCAAAGCAGTGACAAGCCGGAGGCTCGGTGCCACATTGCCGCCATGAAACCGGTGTTCTGCACGATCGTGCCTCCCCACATTCTCGACCGCCTCGCCCAGTCGGAGGACCCGGAGCTCTCCGGCAACGCCCAGCGCACCCTCGAACACGACTCCCTCCACCGCACCCGCCGCCGCGTCACCGCCCTCCGCGGCGTCACGGCACCGGCGGGCACCCCCGCCGACACACCCCAGCGGACGATCTACGACGCCGGCCACCAGGAGACGACGCCCGGCACGAAAGTGCACTCCGAGGGCGACGGGCCGGCCAAGGACGCGACCGTGAACCGTGCGAATTCGGCACTGGGGGCCACATTCGACTTCTATCTGAAGGCGTATGGACGGCACTCCGTCGACGACGCCGGACTGCCTCTGGATGCCACCGTCCATTACGGCACGAATTACGACAACGCCTTCTGGGACGGCTCGCAGATGGTGTTCGGGGACGGCGACGGACAGCTCTTCGTCGACTTCACCGTCTCGGTGGATGTCATCGGCCACGAGCTCACCCACGGCGTCACCCAGCACACGGCCAATCTGGAGTACTACGGCCAGTCGGGCGCGCTCAACGAGTCCCTGTCGGACGTCTTCGGCTCGCTGATCAAGCAGTACGCGCTCGGCCAGACCGCCGACCAGGCCGACTGGCTGATCGGCCAGGGGCTGCTGGGCCCGCACATCCACGGCGTGGCGCTGCGCTCCATGAAGGCGCCGGGCACCGCCTACGACGACCCGCACCTGGGCAAGGACCCGCAGCCCGCCACCATGGACGACTACGTGCGGACCTCGCGCGACAACGGCGGCGTCCACACCAATTCGGGCATCCCCAACCACGCCTTCTACCTCGTGGCCTGCGCGCTCGGCGGGCACGCCTGGGAGCGGGCCGGGAAGATCTGGTACGCCACCCTCACCGGCGGCGAGCTGGCCTCCGACGCCGATTTCGCGGAGTTCGCGCGGCTGACGGCGGCGACGGCGCGGAGCCTGTACGGCGAGGGGGATGCGATTCAGGCCGTTCTCAAGGCGTGGTCGCAGGTGGGGGTCCCCACCTCGTAGGGACGGGCGTACGGGGTAAGGATGGCGGCATGCGGATTGCCATCACCCGAACCGGCGGTTTTACCGGCATCGAGCGGCGGGCCGAGCTGGATACGTCCAGCCGGCCCGACGCGACGCACATCGAGGCCCTGGCCCACCGGGCGCTGACCCCGGGCCACTGCGCTCCGGCACAGGGCGTGCCGGACGGCTTCCACTACGAGATCAAGGTGGACGGCCGCTCGATCCACCTGGCGGACCCCCACCTCACGCACGACCAGCGCGAGCTGATCCAACTGGTCCTGAAGGAGGGTGCGTAGCCTAAGAACCCGAGCTTGCGCAGCTGCTTCGGGACCGTTCCTGTCCTCCGGCCGTCGGCCGTGGCCCGGCTAGAACCCCAGCTTGCGCAGCTGCTTCGGGTCGCGCTGCCAGTCCTTGGCGACCTTCACATGCAGATCGAGGTAGACCGGGGTACCGAGGAGCGCCTCGATGTGCTTGCGGGACTTCATGCCGACCTCCTTCAGCCGGGAGCCCTTGGGGCCGATGATGATCCCCTTCTGGCTGGGGCGCTCGATGTAGACGTTCGCGTGGATGTCCAGCAGCGGCTTGTTCGCCGGGCGGTCCTCCCGCGGCAGCATCTCCTCGACCACGACGGCGATGGAGTGCGGCAGCTCGTCCCGCACGCCCTCCAGCGCGGCCTCACGGATCAGCTCGGCGACCATGATCTGCTCGGGCTCGTCGGTGAGATCGCCCTCGGGGTAGAGCGGCGGGCTCTCCGGCAGCATCGGCACGAGCAGGTCGGCGAGCAGCGACACCTGCTTGTCGCCGACGGCCGAGACCGGGATGATCTCCGCCCACTCGATGCCGAGCTCCTCGCCCAGCTGATGGATGGCGATCAGCTGCTCCGCGAGGGCCTTGGAGTCCACCAGGTCCGTCTTGGTGACGATGGCGACCTTGGGGGTCTTCTTGATCCCGGCCAGCTCGGTGGCGATATAGCGGTCGCCGGGGCCGAGCTTCTGGTCGGCGGGCAGGCAGAAGCCGATCACGTCGACCTCGGCCCACGTGGTGCGCACGACGTCGTTGAGGCGTTCGCCGAGCAGCGTGCGCGGCTTGTGCAGGCCGGGCGTGTCCACCAGCACGAGCTGGGCGTCGGGGCGGTGCACGATGCCGCGGACGGTGTGGCGGGTGGTCTGCGGCCGGTTGGAGGTGATCGCGACCTTCGTCCCCACCAGTGCGTTGGTCAGGGTCGACTTGCCCGCGTTGGGGCGGCCGACGAAGCACGCGAAGCCCGCGCGGTGAGGGGCCTGGGACGGGGAGGAGGCTCTATCCATACTCGATATTCTCCCCGATCCCCCGGCGACCGCCGACCAGCGGTGACCACGACGGGCTCGGCCGCCGGACACCCGCCCGGCGCAGCCGTCCCGCCTCAGCCCGCGAGAAGCCTCGTGTGCGGGGTGCCGTCCGGGCCCGCCAGCAGGACGGGCGTGTCCGGGCCGCCCAGGTCCCGTACGGCCGCGCGGTCCGCCTCGGGGACGGCGGCCGCCTCGGAGACCACCGCCGCGGCCTCCAGCGACTTCGCGCCGCTGGCGACGGCCATCGCGACGGCGGTCCGCAGGGCGCTGAGCTTCAGCGAGTCGAGCGCGACGGTCCCGGCGACATAGGTCCGGCCGGTCTCGTCGCGCACGGCGGCGCCCTCGGGGACGGCGTTGCGGGCGCGCGCGGAGCGGGCCAGCGTGATGATCTTGCGGTCTTCGGGGTCCAGCGTCTCCGTCATACGCGCGAGCATATGCAGCGCCTCGTGGGGATCAAGCCCCGGACCGCAGGAGGACCGGCTCAGCCGGCGACCGAGTACATCCCGCGGCGGCCCTCCGGCGAGGTGAGCCACTCGACCTTCGCCGCCGTGCCCGACTCCGGCACCGGGTTGTGCATCACGATCGTCAGGTCCGGGCGGGCCGGTACGCGCAGCTGGGTGCTCTCGAAGTACAGCGCGCCGACCAGCGGGTGCTCCATCTCCTTGACCAGCTGGCCGCCCTCGCAGACGTCGCCGCGCGCCCACAGCGCCACGAACTCCTCGCTCTCCTCGGCGAGTTCCGCGACGACGGCCTGGAAGCCCTCGTCGTCGGGCCGCCCCGACCAGGCGGCGCGGAACTGGGCGACGACGTGATGGGCGTTGTCCTCCCAGTTCGCGGCGCGCGAGCGGTAGACGGGGTCGGTGAAGAACGTGACCAGCCCGTTCTGCACGGTCTCCGGGCGGAAGCCCATGACCAGAGCGGCCGACTCGTTGTAGGAGACGATGTTCCAGTACGGGTCCATGATGTGCGCCGGGTAGGGCATCCAGCCGTCGATCAGCCGGTGCAGGCCCGCGCACAGATACTCCGCGCCGTACTCCGACTCCGGCGGCGGCGGGTTCAGCCCGGCCAGGGCGTAGAGGTGGCGGCGCTCCGGTCCTGCCAGCTTCAGCACGCGCGCGACGGCGTCGAGCACCTGCGGCGAGACGGTGATGTCACGCCCCTGCTCCAGCCACTGGTACCAGGACGCGCCGACCCCGGCGAGTACGGCCACCTCCTCGCGGCGCAGCCCCGGGGTGCGGCGCCGGGCGCCGCCGTCCGGGAGGCCGACGTCGGCCGGGCTCACCCGGGCCCGACGGCTCATCAGGAACTCGCGCAGTTCCTGGCGGCGGCGCGACCCGGCGGCCTGCGCGCCGCCGGGCGCGGTGTGTGCTTCGCTCGGACCGGCTGTCAACGGCTCCCCCTCGCCTGGTGGTACGGCCACCACCATAAGCAGTGTCTCCCCACGGGTATTCCGCACGGCGGATGGTGATGCCCATGGCGATCGACAGTTCCCCGTCCCTGACCACCTCCGCGCCACCGGCGGCGGAGCGCATGACCACCCGCGCGAAGCTGATCCTGCTGGTGCTGTGCGCGGCGCAGTTCATCATCGCGCTCGACTTCTCCATCCTGAACGTGGCGCTGCCCGTCCTCGGCGACGACCTGGGCATGGGGCAGGCCGACCTCCAGTGGGCGGTCACCGCGTTCGCGCTGCCGTCGGGCGGCTTCCTGCTGCTCTTCGGCCGGATCGCCGACCTCTACGGACGGCGCAGGCTGTTCCTCACCGGGCTCGCCCTCTTCACCCTGGCCTCCGTGCTCGCCACGCTCGCCTGGAACCCGGCGGCCTTCCTCACCGGGCGCGCGCTCCAGGGGCTGGGCGCCGCCGTCATCGTGCCGACCGGCATGGCGCTGCTGACCACGACCTTCGCCGAGGGGCCGCAGCGCGAGCGGGCGCTCGGCATCAGCGGCACCGTGATGTCCCTCGGCTTCACCATCGGCATGGTGCTCGGCGGGGTGCTGACGGACTCACTGGGCTGGCGCTCCACGATGGGCCTGCTGGCCGTGGCCGGCGTCGGCATCCTGGCCATCGCCCCCGGCCTGCTGACCGAGTCACGGCATCCGCAGCGGCCGCGCGTCGACATACCGGGCGCGGTGACGGTGACCGGCGGTCTGCTGGCGCTGATCTACGCCCTGTCGACGGCGGCGCAGCACGGGTTCGGCGGCGTGGACGTCCTCGTCACCCTGATCGGCGGGATCGGCCTGCTCGTCGCCTTCGTGGCCGTGGAGTCGCGGGCCGCGGAGCCGCTGGTGTCGCTGCCGATGCTGCGGCGGCGGACCGTCGCCTGGGGGAACCTGGCCGGGCTGACCACCTTCTCGATGATGAGCACGGTCGTCTTCCTGCTCACCCTCTACCTCCAGGAGGTCCTCGACCTCTCGGCCTTCCGCACGGGCCTGGTCTTCGGCGTGCAGGGCGTCTTCGCGGCCGCCGCCGGGGTGACCGCGCCGAAGGTCATCGCCCGCTTCGGCGCCCGCAACACGCTGGTGGCGGGCCTGGTCGTCCAGGCCGTCTTCACCGCGACACTGCTCGGCGTGGGGCTCGGCTCGGGCAGCGCGTGGCTGGCGCTGGCCGGGGCTTCGCTCGCCTGCGTCGGCCATCTGTGGGCGATCGTGGCCTACGGCGTCACCGCGACGTCGGGCCTGCCGGACGGGGAGCAGGGGCTGGCGACGGGTCTGGTGACCAGCTCGCAGCAGGTGGGCATCACGATCGGGATCCCGCTGCTCAGCGCGCTCTCATCGGCGCGGATCGCTTCGCTGCGGGACGGCGGCTCGGGCTTCGCGTCGGCGACGCTGGGGGGTATCCGCTTGGGGCTGGGCGCGGACGCGCTTCTGGTGGGCGTGGTGGCGGTACTCGTCGCCGTGGGCTTGCGCCGCCGCCGCTCCGCGTCCTGAGGGGCTTTGTTCCCCAGCCCCGCCCCTTCCCTCCCCCAGCTACCGCTGGGAGGTGCCCCCAATCTAATGCTCGGCTCCGCCGAGACCGGGGCTCCGCCCCGGACCCGTGCTCGGGTGCGGCCCGGCGGGCGCTTGTTCCCCAGCCCCGCCCCTTCCCGAAACTGGGGCTCGTGCCCCAGACCCCCGGCCTCGGGTTCGTTACCGCCTGCGGCGGAGCGCCCTGCGGGCGCGTCCTCAAACGCCGGACGGGCTGAATTTGCGGGCTACGGTCCGCGAAATCCAGCCCGTGGGGGCACCTCCCAGCGGTAGCTGGGGGAGATTTAGGACAAGCGGCGCAGCCGCTTCAGGGGGTCCGGGGTCTCCCCGGTTTCGGGAAGGGGCGGGGCTGGGGAACAAGCCCGCCGCAGGCGCAAGCTCAGGCCCGTTCGTCCTCGCGCACAGGATCCACCCGCACCGTCACGATGCGGTTCCGGCGACCCGCCGCAGACTCCGCCGTCAGCCGCAGCGCCCGGATCTCCGAGCGTTCCGACAGGCCGTACGCGGAGAGGTCGACCTCCGCCTTCGCGCCGGCGATCGGCACCCTCCCCAAAGCCTTCGCCAGGAGCCCGCCGACGGTCTCCACGTCCTCGTCGTCCAGCTCCAGACCGTAGAGCTCGCCGAGGTCGCCGATGTCGAGGCGGGCGGTGACGCGGTAGCGGCCGTCGCCGAGGTCCTCGACGGGCGGCAGCTCGCGGTCGTACTCGTCGGTGATCTCACCGACGATCTCCTCCAGGATGTCCTCGATGGTGACGATCCCGGCCGTGCCGCCGTATTCGTCGATGACGACCGCGCAGTGGTTGCGCTGCTGCTGCATCTCGCGCAGCAGGTCGCCCGCGTTCTTGGTGTCGGGTACGAACACGGCGGGCCGCATCGCCGTCGAGACCAGTTCGGACTCGGCGTCCCGGCTGATGTGCGTCTTGCGGGCGAGGTCCTTGAGGTAGACGACGCCGACGACGTCGTCCTCGTTCTCGCCGGTCACCGGTATCCGGGAGAAGCCGGAGCGCAGCGCCAGCGTGAGCGCCTGACGGATCGTCTTGCCGCGCTCGATGACGACCAGGTCGGTGCGGGGCACCATCACCTCGCGGACGAGGGTGTCGCCGAGCTCGAAGACGGAGTGCACCATGCGGCGCTCGTCGTCCTCGATGAGCGACTCCTTCTCCGCGAGGTCGACCATCGCCCGCAGCTCCGCCTCGGAGGCGAAGGGGCCCTTGCGGAAGCCCTTGCCGGGGGTGAAGGCGTTGCCGAGGAGGATCAGCAGCTGCGGCACCGGGCCCATGATCCGGGCGAGCGGCAGCAGCACGTACGCCGCGGCGGTGGCCGTGTTCAGCGGGTGCTGGATGCCGATGGTGCGCGGGGAGACCCCGACGGCCACATAGCTGACGAGCACCATCACCGCGATGGCGACGGTCAGCGCCTGCCAGGTGGCGTCGAACGACCGCAGGCAGACGTAGGTGACGAGGACGCCCGCCGCCATCTCGCAGGCGACGCGCACCAGCAGCGCCACATTGAGATAGCGGGTGGGGTCGGCGGCGACGGCCATCAGCCGGGCGCTGCCGCGCCGCCCCGACCGTACGGCCTCCTCGGCCCGGAACCGGGTGGTCCGGGCGAGGCCGGCCTCGGCGCAGGCGGCGAGCCAGGCGATGACGAGCAGCAGGACCGCGACCGCGATCAGCCGGCCGGTCACGTGATCGTCGGCGCCGGCGAGGGCCCCTCGATCCCGCGCTCGGCGCGCCAGCCGTCGACGATGGCCGCCTGGAGGCCGAACATCTCGGCCTTCTCCTCGGGCTCCTCGTGGTCGTAGCCGAGGAGGTGCAGGACGCCGTGGACGGTGAGCAGCTGGAGCTCCTCGTCCATGGAGTGGTTGGTCGGCGCGTCCTGGCCCTGCTTCTGCGCGACCTCGGGGCAGAGCACGATGTCGCCGAGCAGGCCCTGCGGGGGCTCGTCGTCGTCCTTGGCGGGCGGCCGCAGCTCGTCCATCGGGAAGGACATCACGTCGGTGGGCCCGGGGAGGTCCATCCACTGGATGTGGAGCTGCTCCATGGCTTCGGCGTCGACAACGATGACGGAGAGTTCGGAGAGCGGGTGGATGCGCATACGGGCGAGGGCGTAGCGGGCGACATCGAGGACCGCCTGCTCGTCGATGTCCGTGCCGGATTCGTTGTTGACGTCGATTGCCATGGGATTGCTTGACTTACTTTCCGTTGCGGCTGTCGTACTGCTCGTACGCGTCGACAATACGGCCGACCAGCTTGTGCCGGACCACGTCGTTGCTGGTGAGCCGGGAGAAGTGGACGTCCTCCACGCCTTCCAGGATCTCCTGGACCTGGCGCAGACCGCTCTTGGTGCCGCCGGGGAGGTCGACCTGGGTGATGTCACCGGTGATGACGATCTTCGAGTCGAAGCCGAGGCGGGTGAGGAACATCTTCATCTGTTCGGGGCTGGTGTTCTGTGCCTCGTCCAGGATGATGAAGGCGTCGTTGAGCGTGTTGTGCGTCAGCAGGTAGTCCTGGGTGACGTACAGCGAGTCCTCGGCCGCGACCTGGATGCAGACGGCCTCCTCGCGCCCCGCGGGCTCGATGCTGTCGATGAACCGCATCGGGCGGCCGCCGCCTCCGGCCGCGTGGTACTTGTCGCGCTTGCGGGCAAGACGGAAGGGCTCGATGCCTTCGGGGAGACGGATGTCGACGATGTGGGCGTCATGACGGTGAGCGACCTCGCGGCCGTTCGCCTTCCCGGGCTTCCGTCCTTCGGCCGCCCGGCGTCGGGTGTACGCGACACCGCCGAGCGACTGCACCAGCGAGATCACGTCATCCCGCAGAAGGATCGACGTGGTCGTGTACTGGATGCGACACGTGCGGTTCACCTGCGTGACCGGACCGCCGTCGGAGTCGAGCAGCCCTTGGAGGACGGCCAGACGCACCTCGGCCGAGTTCTGGAGGTAGTCGTCCGGGATGAACTTCGTGTGTGACCGACTGCCCAACAGGTCCAGGGTGCGCAGCATTCCGGTGACCGGGTTTTCCAGGGTGACCACGTCACCCTGCGCCTTCACACGGTTCAGGGTGTAGTCGGCACGGCCCTTCCAGCGCGCCTCGACACCGGGCAGAGCGGCTTCCAGTGCGACGGCGAGCTCCGGGTCCTCGGTGGCGAACGCCGGGGTCGTACGCCCCGTGAGGCAGCCGTCGCCCAGCAGGAGGCCCAAGGCGTACGGGTCCATGGGGACCTCACGCCCGGGGAACTCGACCGGCGCCGTGAGCAGCGGCAGCTCGTAGCGGCGAGCCTGAGCCGCGCGCAGATTGCCGATCATCTCCTTGGTCTCCAGGACCCGCCACGGCTTGTCGCGACGCTTGTCCGAGGCCGTGCGGACCGTCCACAGGTGCTCGCCGCAGCACAGGGTCCAGGCACCGTCCTGGGCCGTGACACGGTAGATGTCCTTCTCGCCCTGCGGATAGACGCCCAGGACCGGGGTCGGCTCACCGTTCGAACCGATGACCAGGTCACCGACCTGAAGGTCGCCGATAGGGCGCCAGCCATCAGGCGTCAGCACGTTCGTGAAGATCGGCTGGGCGCGGCCGCGCATGTACGCGAGCGGCGCGACCTCGATCGTCCCCGCGGCCATCAGGCGCGGGATCGAGTCGGGGTCGAGCATGTCGTGCAGGGCGTCGTAGAGCGGCCGCAGGTAAGGGTCGATCTTCTCGTAGAGCGTGCCGGGCAGGAAGCCGAGCCGCTCGCCCGCCTCGACGGCCGGCCGGGTCAGGATGATCCGGTTGACCTGCTTGGACTGCAGGGCCTGGACCGCCTTGGCCATGGCCAGATAGGTCTTCCCGGTGCCCGCGGGGCCGATGCCGAAGACGACCGTGTGCTTGTCGATGGCGTCGACGTAGAGCTTCTGGTTGAGCGTCTTGGGGCGGATGGTGCGGCCCCGGCTGGAGAGGATGTTCTGGGTGAGGACCTCGGCGGGGGTCGCCTCCTGCCCCTCTTCGTTGCGAAGCATGGCGATCGACCGTTCCACCGCGTCCTCCGTCATCGGCGCGCCCGTGCGGAGCACCAGCATCATCTCGTCGAACAGGCGCTGCACGAGGGCGACTTCCCGTGGGTCCCCGCTGGCGCTGACCTCGTTGCCCCGTACGTGTATGTCCGTGCCGGGGAATGCCTTCTCGATCACGCGCAGGAGCGAGTCCCCGGAGCCCAGGACCGTCACCATGGGGTGCTTGGCCGGGACGGTGAACCGGGCGGTCGCCTGCGGCTGTGTGGGTGTCTGAGTCATGGGCCGGCTCTGGGGCCTGCTCATCCCTCTTTCCGTGTCCGTCTGGGTCTGTCTGCTGTGTCTTCAGGGTACGTCGGTGCACCGATAACCCTTACGGGTTTTACGGCCTGTGCAGGGGGTCTCCGTCGGGTCGCGGCCCGACACCCGCGCGGACGTGGCGGCTCCGCTCCGGCGGCCCGGAGTAAGCCGCGCGCACCACCCCCGAGGGCGAGGGTCCGGCGGATCCGTGACGCCACGGCGCATGAACGGCCCGGTCCGCCGGATACGGCTAAGGCTGGCGGAAACCCAGCGTGGGGACCGCGCGGCGGAGCGGCCAGGGGCGGGCCGCCGCGGGCAGGATGCCGTCGAGGAAGGCGTAGCGGCGCAGGGCGGCCGGGGGCTGGTCGTCGAAGGACCGCGCGTGCTTCCACCAGGCGGCGATCTCCACCCAGCCGGGTGCGGACAGCGACCCCCCGAATTCCTGTACGGACAGGGCGGCGGTCAGGCCCGCGAAGGCCAGCCGGTCGGCGAGCGGCCAGCCGGCGAGGGTGCCGGTGACGAAGCCCGCGACGAAGACGTCGCCCGCGCCGGTCGGGTCGAGCGCCTCGACGGCGATGGCGGGCACCTCGGCGCTCTCGCCCGTACCGCTGTCGACCGCGTAGGCGCCCTTCTCCCCCATGGTGACGACGGCGACCGGCACCTTCTCGGCCAGCGCGCGGGCGGCGGCGCGCGGGCAGTCGGTCCGGGTGTAGCGCATGGCCTCCTCGGCGTTGGGCAGGAAGGCCTCGCAGTGCTCCAGGTCGGCGAGGTCGGCCGGGTCCCAGCGGCCGGTCTCGTCCCAGCCGACGTCGGCGAAGACCCGGCTGCCCCGGCGGGCGGCGCTCGCGATCCACTCCTCCTGCCGGCCGGGCACCAGGAGGGCGACGGCCGCCCGGGCCGGGGGCGGGCACTCGGGGGCCGGCTCTCCCCCAGCTACCGCTGGGGGTGCCCCCACCGGCGGCGGCGCCTCGTGCCCGTGGGAGACCATCGTCCGCTCGCCCTCGTAGGCCATGGAGACGGTGACCGGGGAGTGCCAGCCGGGGACCATGCGGGAGAGGCCGAGGTCGATGCCCTCGCCCCGGGAGAGCGCCTCCCAGCAGTACTCGCCGTACATGTCGTCACCGAAGGCGGCGGCGAGCGAGGTGCGCAGCCCCAGCCGGGCGAGGGCGGTGGCCATGTTGGCGATGCCGCCGGGGCTGGAGCCCATGCCGCGCGCCCAGGACTCGGTGCCGCGCACGGGGGCGGTGTCCAGGCCGGTGAAGATGATGTCGAGGAAGACCGTCCCGGTCAGATAGACGTCAGTGTCCGGGTCGCCTTCGGCGCGCACTTCCGCGAGC
Source organism: Streptoverticillium olivoreticuli subsp. olivoreticuli (assembly GCF_003391135.1). Lineage (GTDB taxonomy): Bacteria > Actinomycetota > Actinomycetes > Streptomycetales > Streptomycetaceae > Streptomyces > Streptomyces blastmyceticus. The sequence continues at coordinate 3,755,969 of NZ_CP031455.1, forward strand.
GGGTCGAGGACGGGTACCGCCGCCCCGGCGAAGTCCTCGGCACACCCACCCCCCTGCAAGCGCTCGCCGGGGAAAGCCGACTGCGGTGCCGCATGAGGCGAAATGATCGTCATGCTCGCTCGCTGCTCCTCTCACAGGGGGTGCGGGTCCGGACAGTCTGCCCGATGCTGCGATACGTTCCGTTCCATGAGGCTGACGATTCTCGGCGGTGGCGGTTTCCGAGTGCCCTTGGTGCACCGGGCCCTGTTGGACGACGCGCGGCGCGGCACTCCCGGCCGCTGCACGGAACTCGTGCTCTACGACACCGACTCCATGCGTCTGCGGGTGATCGCGTCCGTACTGGCCGCGCAGGCGACGGATGTGCCGGACGCCCCGGTGGTCCGTATCGCCCGCGGCCTGGACGAGGCCCTGAGCGGTGCGGACTTCGTCTTTTCGGCGATCCGGGTGGGCGGCACCGCCGGGCGCGTGCGGGACGAACGGATCGCCCTCGGCGAGGGCGTGCTGGGACAGGAGACGGTGGGCGCGGGCGGTGTGCTCTACGGGCTGCGGACGATCCCCGTGGCCCTGCACATCGCCGAGCGGGTGGCGGAGGTCGCCCCCGACGCGTGGGTCATCAACTTCACCAATCCGGCGGGCATGGTCACCCAGGCGATGGCATCCGTGCTGGGCGAACGGGTCATCGGGATCTGTGATTCACCCGTGGGGCTGGTGCGGCGCGCGGCGCGGGCCGCGGGAGTCGACCCCGACCGGGTGACATTCGACTATGTGGGCCTCAACCACCTGGGCTGGCTGAGGTCGTTGAAGGTGAACGACAGGGATCTGCTGCCCGAACTCCTGGCGAACGACCGCGCGCTCGCCTCCTTCGAGGAGGGCAAGCTGTTCGGCACGGAGCTGCTCCAGGCCCTCGGCTGCCTGCCCAACGAATATCTGCACTACTACTACTTCCGCCGCGAGACCCTGCGTTCGGTCCTGGAGGCGGTCGAGACCCGCGGCGAGTTCCTCGACCAGCAGCAGGGCGGGTTCTTCCACGAGGCGGCCGAGTCGCCCGACCAGGCGTACCGGCTGTGGGAGCGGACCCGGCTGCACCGCGAGGAGACCTACATGGCCGAGAGCCGGGCCGCGAGCGGCGGCTGGCAGCGCGACTCGTGCGACCTGGAGGGCGGCGGCTACGACCAGGTGGCGCTGGCCCTGATGCGGGCGGTCTCCCGGGACGAGCGCACGCGCCTCATCCTCAATGTGCCCAACGGCACGACCGTTCCGGCGCTGGACCCGGACGCCATCATCGAGACGGTGTGCGAGGTGGGCGCGGGCGGCGCAAGACCGCTGCCGTGCGCCCAGCTGAGCGACGACCAACTCGGGCTGATGCTCCAGCTCAAGGCCGTCGAACGGGCCGCGATCCAGGCAGCCGTGCACCACGACCGCACGGCCGCGCTCCGCGCGCTGGTGCTGCATCCGCTCGTCGACTCCCCCGCGGCGGCGGCCCGCATCCTGGACCGCGCGGCGGCGAACACCGAGGCCGGCGGCTGGGGTTCCGCGGCCCGGCGGCAGGAGCCCACGGCGGTGTGACACGGCGGGCGCCGGGGCTCCCCCGGGGCCCGTTGTCCGTACCGCCGGTCTCCGCGCGTAGAAAACCCGCCCCGATACCCTTGACCGAGGACCGCCAAACCTCTAGTTTCGCGCTGCACCCACCTTGCTCACCTGGAGTCCTTCGTGCAGCCCTCCCTCGCGTCCAAGCGCAAGCGCACCCGCATCGCCGCCGTCACCGCGGCCGTCGCCCTCGGCACCGGCCTCTACGCGGCGGGCGCGGCCTCCGCCGACCACTCCGCTCCGCGTTCGGACAAGGAGATCCCGAACCTCACCAAGGTCACCGACAAGATCAAGGCCTACTACGGCGACACCGTGGACAAGAAGGGCCAGCACTACGCGTCGCCGGACAGCAACTACGCCAAGCAGCTCGCGGACATCCAGAAGAAGGCCAAGGCCCAGCTGGAGCGCACGGTCAAGAACAAGCCCGGCAAGAAGGGCGCCAAGCCCGCCATCGTGCTGGACGTCGACGACACCACCCTGCTGACCTACAACTACGAGCTCCAGCAGGGCTTCCACTTCACGCCCGAGTCCCAGGACGCGTACCTGAAGTCCACGGACATGGCCCCCGTCTTCGGCATGCCGCAGCTCGTCAACTGGGCGCAGTCCAAGGGCATCACGGTCTTCTACGTCACCGGCCGCGACGAGCACCAGCGCGACTGGAGCGTCCGCAACCTCAAGAACGCGGGCTACAAGCCGGCCGCCGACCCCGCGCACTTCTTCCTGAAGAACAAGAAGACGCCCCCGGCGTACCTGCCGTGCGGCGCGTCCTGCACGACGGTCGAGTACAAGTCGGGCACGCGCAAGCACATCGAGTCCGAGGGCTACGACATCGTCGCCAACTTCGGCGACCAGTACAGCGACCTGACGGGCGGCTACGCGAACCACACGTACAAGCTGCCGAACCCGATGTACTTCCTGCCGTAACCGGGATCCGGGGTCCGGGGGCGAAAGCCCCCGGATTCCGGGCGCCGCCCGGCTCGGACATACCCTGGGGCCATGTCCGAGTCACCGCTCATCACGAGCCTGCGTACAGCGGTCGAAGCCGCCCCCGACGACGTGCCCCTGCGCCTGCACCTCGCCCAGCTTCTGCTCGACGCGGGACACGGTCAGGACGCCATCGCCCACGTCGCCGCCGCGCTGCAGCGCGAACCCGGCAACGCCGACGCCCAGGCGCTGATAGCCCGCGCCGTCGCGCCCCCCGCTGCCGCACCCGCCGCCGCGCCCGCCGAACCGGCCGCCCCCACCTCGTACGACTGGAAGCTCGCCGAGAACGAGCTCTCCGACGTCGTACCGCCCGCCTTCGTCCGGTCGGAAGCGATGGAGGAGCCGGAAGAGGCCGCGGCGCCGCCGCACCCGCACCCCCCGCTCGCCGCCGACGGCGGTGACTCCGACGACGACTCCCTCTGGGAGGTCGAGACCGGCAGCGTCAAGCTCGCGGACGTCGGCGGGATGTACGAGGTCAAGGAGCGCCTGGAGGCGGCCTTCCTCGCCCCCATGCGCAACCCCGAGCTGCGCAAGCTGTACGGCAAGAGCCTGCGCGGCGGACTGCTGATGTACGGGCCGCCCGGCTGCGGCAAGACGTACATCGCGCGCGCCGTGGCGGGAGAGCTCGGCGCCCGCTTCATGTCGGTCAGCATCAGCGACGTCCTCGACATGTGGATCGGCAGGTCCGAGCGCAACCTGCGCCAGCTCTTCGAGACCGCCCGGCGCAACTCCCCGTGCGTGCTCTTCCTCGACGAGATCGACGCCCTCGGCGCCAGGCGCAGCCAGGTCCGCCACACCGGCATGCGCAACACCGTCAACCAGCTCCTCACCGAGCTCGACGGCGTCGACGGCGGCGCCGACGACGGCGTCTTCGTGCTCGCCGCCACCAACCACCCGTGGGACGTCGACACCGCGCTGCGCCGGCCGGGCCGCCTCGACCGGATGCTGCTCGTCCTGCCGCCCGACCAGCCCGCCCGCGAGGGCATCCTGCACCACCACCTCAAGGACCGGCCCGTCGCGGGCATCGACCTGGCCAAGCTGGCCAAGCGGACGGACGGGTTCTCGGGCGCGGACCTCCAGCACCTGTGCGAGTCCGCGGCGGAGCGGGCGCTGCTGGACTCCGTACGGACCGGCCGGGCCCGCATGATCGAGATGTCCGACCTGCTCGGCGCGCTCGACCACATACGGCCGTCGACCGGGCCGTGGTTCGCCTCGGCGCGCAACGTGGCGCAGTTCGCGAACGAGGGCGGCGCCTACGACGAGCTGCTCGCGTATCTGAAGCGGAAGAAGATGCTTTGAGCACCACCACCCCCGGCGCCGTGGCCCGTGCCATGGCCCTCATCGAGATCGAGCGCTACGAGCAGGCCGAGAAGATACTGAGGGAGCACCTGGCGCTGGAGCCGGACGACTCCCGGGCCTGGGAGCGCCTCGCCGCCTGCCGCTTCGAGGCCGAGGACTACGTCGGCGCGCGGCGGGCCGCCGACGAATCCCTGCGGGTGAACCCGGACGAGGCGGACGCCCACCTGCGGCGGAGCGAGGCCCTGCGGGCCAACACCATGTGGTACGACGCCGTGGACGCGGCCCGCGAGGGCGTGCGGCTGCTCCCGCAGGAGCCCATCCCGCGGGTGGTGCTGGCCAAGGCGCTGCGCCTGCTGCCGGGCGGCGAGGGGCTCGGCGAGGCGTACGCGACGGCCCTGGAGGCGATCCGGCTGGGCCCGGAGCTGGCCTCCGCCCACTTCGCGCTCTACATCGTGGCGTACGACATGGGCCGCAAGGACATCTGCGAGCAGGCCATGCGCCACGTGCTCACCTTCGACCCCGGCAACGGCAGCGCCCGCAACAACCTCGCGGCCCTGGCCGCCGAGCGGCCCCACGCCGATCTCTACGACGCCCTGGGCGATGTCTCGGCGGCCCTCGCCGCCGACCCCAACTCCCCGAGCGCCCACCACAACCTGCGGTTCATCACCGGCAAGCTGATGCGCCGCGCCTGCTGGCCCGCTCTCGCGTGCTTCGCCGTCGCCATCTTCACGATGGTCGTCACCGACACGTCCGAGCCCGGCCGCAACCTGCCCCCGTCCATCCCCCTCGCCGCCCGGCTCGCCGGGATCGCGGCGATGGCCGCGGTCTGGACCGGCTGCCTCCTGTGGGCCCGGCACAGGATCCCCGCGCCGCTGCGCGGCTTCGTGACGCAACTGCCCCGGCGCAGCGTCCCCCTCCGCGCGATCGCCCTGGGCGCGGCGTGGTGCACGCTGTTCTCGGTCCTGCTCCTGACGGTCCGCCTGGACCCGCAGTGGCTGTTCGGCGCCTTCAACGTCAGCGCCCTGGGCGGCCTCGGGGCCTGCATGGCGTTCGCGACCAGGACGAAGAGCCGGAATGCCCGCCGGTAAGATCCGCTGGGTATCAGCCGAACGAGATCCTGAGGAGCCACCGGTGGCGGGAGAACCGCAGGCCGACTGCCTGTTCTGCAAGATTGCCTCGGGGAAGGTGCCGGCGACCGTCGTCCGGGAGACCGACACGACCGTCGCGTTCCAGGACATCAACCCCCAGGCGCCCACGCACGTCCTGGTGGTCCCCAAGGCGCACTACCCCGACGCCGCCTCCCTGGCCGCGGCGGAGCCGCAGGTCGCCGCCGATCTGCTGTGCGCGGCGGAGGAGGTGGCCGCGATGACCGGGATCAAGGAGACGGGCTTCCGGATCGTCTTCAACACCGGCGCGGGCGCCGGGCAGACCGTCTTCCACGCGCACGCCCATGTACTCGGCGGCCGTTCCCTCAACTGGCCCCCCGGCTAAACGGAGCAACTCCCTTGTCCGTACGCGAACTCGTCGTCCTGGGCACCGCCAGCCAGGTGCCCACCCGGCACCGGAACCACAACGGCTACGTCCTGCGCTGGGACGGCGAGGGGCTGCTCTTCGACCCCGGCGAGGGGACGCAGCGGCAGATGCTGCGGGCGGGGGTGGCCGCGCACGACCTCGACCGGATCTGCGTCACCCACTTCCACGGTGACCACTCGCTCGGGCTCGCCGGGGTGATCCAGCGCATCAACCTCGACCAGGTGCCGCACCCGGTCACCGCGCACTACCCGAGGAGCGGGCAGCGCTTCTTCGACCGGCTGCGGTACGCCACGGCCTACCGCGAGACGGTGAAGCTGGTCCAGGAGCCGGTGTCGGGCGAGGGCGCGGTGCTCGCCGAGACCCCCTCGTACGTCCTTCAGGCGCGCCGCCTCTCCCACCCCGTCGAGTCCTACGGCTACCGCCTGACCGAGCCCGACGGCCGGCGCATGCTGCCCCACCTGCTGGCGGAGCACGGCATCGCCGGGCCCGACGTGGGACGCCTCCAGCGGGACGGCGTGCTCGGCGGGGTCACCCTGGACGCGGTGAGCGAGGTGCGGCGCGGGCAGCGGTTCGCGTTCGTGATGGACACGCGGCTGTGCGACGGGGTGTACGCGCTGGCCGAGGGGTGCGACATGCTCGTCATCGAGTCGACGTTCCTGGACGAGGACGCGGCGCTGGCGGCCGATCACGGTCATCTGACGGCGGGGCAGGCGGGGGCGGTTGCCGCGTCCGCGGGGGTGCGGCATCTGGTGCTGACGCATTTTTCCCAGCGGTACGACGACCCTTCGCTCTTCGAGCGGGCCGCGCGTGCGGCGGGGTTTTCCGGAGAGCTGACGGTGGCCAGGGACTTGACGCGGGTGCCGGTGCCGCGGCGGGTCTAGTTTTCCCCCACCCCGCCCCTTCCCGCAGCATCTGATGCTCGGCTCCGCCGAGGCCGGGGCTCCGCCCCGGACCCGTGCTCGGGTGCGGCCCGGCGGGCTTTGTTCCCCAGTCCCGCCCCTTCCCGAAACCGGGGAGACCCCGGACCCCCTGAAGCGGCTGCGCCGCTTGTCCTCAAACGCCGGACAGGCTGAAATCAGCCCGTCCGGCGTTTGAGGACGCGCCCGCAGGGCGCCCCCGCCGCAGGCGGCAACGGACCCGAGGCCGGGGGTCTGGGGCACGAGCCCCAGTTGCGGGAAGGGGCGGGGTGGGGAACAAAGCTCGCCGCAGGCGCTACTTGCCCGGCAGCGGCGACGGCGTCGGCGGAGGCTGCGTCGACACCCCCCGCCCGGAGGGCGAGCAGCTCGGCGAGGAGGAGTGACCCGCCGGAGGCGTCCGAGGCCCGCCACCGGACGACGCACTCGCCCGCGAGCAATCCCCCAGCACCGCCACCACGAAGACCGTCCGACCGTCCACCTTCGCCGTCACCCGCCCCTTGACGCACGCATCGCCCGAGATCCCCGTCACCCGCCCAAACACAATGATCTTGCCGCCACCCCCGGTCCGGCCCTGGCAGTCGACGCCGATCGCGGGGACCGGCCGCGGTGACCCCTTGTCCGTGACGCCGCCGTCCTCCGCCTTTCCGCTGCACGACACCCAGCGCACGTCGTAGCCTTCGTGCTTGAGCTCGTCCGTGGCCCGTTTGCCGGTGGTGACGGCGACGGTGATCGCGTCGAGGCCGTCACCGGTCGGTTCGCAGCCGGTGAGGGCCAGCAGTGCCGGGCCCATGAGCGCCGCGACTCCCGCCGCGTACAGCACCCGCCGGCCGCGTATGCGCCTCAATGCACCCATAGAGGGCAGCTTCCCACTCCCGCGCCCCGTACGGAAGTGGGTCCCGCGGGAAGGCGTCGGGCTGTCAACTTCCTTTCACCGCCCATCAGTTCGGGGGTGCCCGTTTCACCCGTTCCGCACCTCGGCGCCGCCCGCCGCCCGTAGCCTCTCGTGCGAAGGCGAGCCATACGCGGGGGGACTTCGTTGCTCACGTCCGTTGTCGTCTGTGCCGTGTCCCTGACGCTGTTCTGGATGGCCGCGTTCACGCTGTGGTGGCAGATGCACGCCTGGCGCACGCCCGAGACGCTGGCCGCGACCCGCTTCGAGCAGCCGAGCGGCGACACGGCCCTGAGCTTCTCGCTCCTGCTGCCCGCCCGGCACGAACAGGCCGTGCTCGAACCGACCGTCAGGCGGCTGCTGGAGTCCACGCACACCCGCTTCGAGATCCTGGTGATCGTCGGCCACGACGACCCGGAGACCGCAGCGGTCGCCGAGCGCGTCGCCGCCGCGGCGCCCCGGCACGTACGGGTGATCGTCGACACCCACGCGAAGAAGAACAAGCCCAAGGCCCTCAACACCGCGCTCCCCCACTGCCTCGGGCAGGTCGTCGGGGTCTTCGACGCCGAGGACCAGGTGCACCCGGCGCTGCTCGCGCACGTCGACCACGCCTTCCGCGCGACGGGCGCGGACGTGGTGCAGGGCGGCGTCCAGCTGATCAACTTCCACTCCAGCTGGTACAGCCTGCGCAACTGCCTGGAGTACTTCTTCTGGTTCCGCAGCCGCCTGCACCTGCACGCGCAGAAGGGGTTCATCCCGCTGGGCGGCAACACCGTCTTCGTCCGCACGGACGTGCTGCGCGAGGCGGGCGGCTGGGACCCGAACTGCCTCGCGGAGGACTGCGACCTGGGCGTACGGCTGTCGAGCAAGGGGCGGCGCGTCGTCGTGGCGTACGACTCCGAGATGGTCACCCGCGAGGAGACCCCGGACAGCCTGCTGAGCCTGCTGAAGCAGCGCACCCGCTGGAACCAGGGCTTCCTCCAGGTCTACCGCAAGCGGGACTGGCGGCGGCTGCCCACCTTCGGGCAGCGGATGCTGGCCCGCTACACCCTGATGACGCCGTTCATGCAGGCGTTCACCGGGGTCGTCATCCCGCTCAACGTCGTGGTGACCTTCCTCCTGGACGTGCCCGTCCAGGTCGCCGTGCTGACCTTCCTGCCCGCGGTCACCGCCTTCGTCACGTTCGTCTTCGAGGTCGTCGGGCTGCACGACTTCGGCGTGCAGTACGGGCTCCACGTGCGCTTCCGGCACTACCTCAAGCTGATCGCGGGCGGCCCCTGGTACCAGCTGCTGCTCGCCGGGGCCGCGATCCGCGCGGTCTGGCGGGAGCAGCGGGGCCGCAACGAGTGGGAGCTGACCCAGCACGTAGGCGCGCATCTGATCCGAGAGGACGTCACTTCGTGACCCCGCTTGTCGTGTCCGGCCCGCCCGCCACCGCCTTCCGGCCGCCGCCCGTGCCGCGGCGGCCGCCGGTGGTCGTCAGACCGGTGCTGCGGCTGCGCAGGTCCGCGCCGGACCTGGCGCTGTGCGGGCTGTTGCTCGCCGTGGTCGTGGTCGTGCAGGGCTGGAACATCACGGGCTACCCCTCCCTCAGCGACGACGAGGGGACCTACCTCGCCCAGGCGTGGGCCGTCCAGCACGGCAAGGGGCTCGCGCCGTACACGTACTGGTACGACCATCCGCCCCTGGGCTGGCTGCAGCTCGCGGTGCTCACCTGGGTGCCCTCCGTCGTCGCGCCGGAGCTGATGTCGGTCGCTCCGATGCGCTGCGCGATGCTGCTGGTGTCGGCGGCGAGCGCGGTGCTGGTGTACGTGCTGGGGCGGCGGCTCGGGCTGCAGCACTGGGCGGCGGGGCTGGCCATGGCCCTGTTCGGGCTGTCGCCGCTGTCCGTCGTCTTCCAGCGGGAGATCTTCCTCGACAACATCGCCGTGATGTGGATGCTGCTGGCCTTCTGTCTGGCGGCCTCCCCCCGGCGGCATCTGTGGCACCACTTCGGGGCGGGCCTGGCCGCGGCGGTCGCCGTGCTGACGAAGGAGACCATCCTGGTCGTGCTGCCCGCGCTGCTGCTGACGATGTGGCGCCACAGCCACCGCGACACCCGGAAGTTCGCGGTGACCGGGGCGGTGCTGGCCTGCGCGCTGACGGGCCTGTCGTATCCGCTGTTCGCGCTGCTCAACCACGAGCTGTTCCCCGGGCCCGGCCATGTGTCGCTCGTCGGCGGCGTCACCTACCAGATGAGCCGGGCGGGTTCGGGCTTCCTGCTCTCCCCCGGCTCGGCCGCCCACCGGGTGCTGGACTCCTGGCTGTACTACGACCGGGCCCTGCCGCTGGGCGGGCTGCTCGCCGCTGTCCTGCTGCTGGTGGGCGTGCGCCGTTCCGTCACGGGCCGGTCGCTCGCCGGGCCCGCGGTGGCCGTGCTGCTGCTGGCGGCCGTCGCGCTGCGGCCGTCCGGCTATCTCCCCGCGATGTACGTCATCCAGGCGCTGCCCTTCCTCGCCCTGACCCTCGCCGGGGTGGCCGCGGCGATCGCGTGCGCGCTGCTGCGCACGCGCCCGGGGTTCTGCCGTCGCTGGTATCCGGCGCGCTGGACGGCGGTCGTGCTGCTGGTCGCGGCGGCGGGCTTCTGCGTCGGGCCGCGCTGGTACGACGGCACGCGCGTCGCCCTCACCGCGGATGTCAACAGCCCCTACCGCGCGGCGGTTTCCTGGCTGCGGGACCCGGACAAGGTCCCCGATGCGCGCCGGACGCGCGTCCTCACCGACGACGCGGTCTGGCTCGACCTCGTGCACTCCGGCTTCGCGCCCCGCACCGGGGCCGTCTGGTTCTACAAGGCCGATCTCGACCCGGCCGTGGCGAAGACCCTGCCCCACGGCTGGCGGGACGTCGACTACGTCGTCACGACCCCCACGGTCCGCCGCGACGCCCCGTCGCTGCCCACGGTCGATGCCGCCCTCCGGCACTCCGCCCCCGTGGCCGCCTTCGGCAAGGGCCCGTCCCGTGTGGAGATCCGCCGGGTGGACCGGGTGCGGGAGCGGGCCCGCTGAGCGGCAGGGCGGGCCCGCGAGAGGCGTGCCGTCGCCGAATCCCCCGTGTCCGGCGTCGGCGGCCGGCCTCTGTATACGAGCTTGACGGGGGCGCCGGGGCCAGGCCATAGGGAGATCTTCCTACTCACACGACGAGCCCGAAGCGCCGCGCGAGCGATACCGTGGAGACGCGGTTGTTCGTGCCGAGCTTGCGGTAGACCTTCTCCAGGTGGCGGTTGACGGTGTGCGGCGAGATGGTGAGGCGCCGGCCGATGCCGTCGGCGGTGAGGCCCTCGGCGAGCAGCCCGAGGACGGTGAGTTCGCGAGGGGTCAGCCCGTGGTCCTCCACCGGGCGCGCCGCTCCGCCCGCGGCCGCCAGCGCCTCGCGCAATCGCGTCTGTTCGCGTATGTGCCGGTCCGCGCCGATCAGCAGTGGCTGGATCCTTTCGGCGAAGGCGAGCTCGTGCGCACTGAAGTCCCCCAGACGACCGAGCGAGACGGCCCGCAGGACACCCGGTTCGACCGGCGGCAGCGGAACGCCGAGCTGCTGCGTCGTGCCGTAGTCCCGGCGCGCCTCGGAGTAGATCTGCGAGTGGCGCCACCTCTCGCAGATGTCACTGACGATCACCGGCCCCCGCAGGTCGGTGGCCATATAGGAGATCAGCGGGTGCTTCTGCAGCACGCGCCGCCGGATGACCTCCCCGGCGGACTCCCCGATCGACTCGGGCGCCCACCCCTCGGCCCGTCCCGTCCGCTGCACCGGGCGCAGCTCCGCGAAGATCACCGTGTTGCAGTCGAAGGCGGCGTGCAGCTGCCCGGCGATCAGCTGCCCCGACGACGCGGGGTCGTCGTTCTCGAGGACGGCGACGAGGAGGTCGAGCATGCGCTCGTAATCCCGGGTGTGGAGCTGCGACATGCTCCGAGCATGTCGCTCCGCGCGGGGAGGGCGTGCACGGATGGTCGGATTTCGGTCATCCGCCTGTCACACTCACCGAGTGCCCCGCTGGGCCCGAGGTGAGCAGGAGGACTTCGACATGCCTGTGGCGAACGCCGAGACGGACGTATTGATCGTCGGTGGCGGGCCGGTCGGGCTCACCGCCCGAGCGCTCCTGGAACGCTGGGGCGTGCAGGTGCTGCTGGTCGAGAAGCACCGCGAGTTGTCGCCGTTTCCGCGATCCCGGCTGGTCAACGTGCGCTCGATGGAGATCTTCCGCCGGCTCGGGCAGGCCACCGCGATCACCGCCGCCGCGTTCGCGCCGGAGTACGGCCGCATCCGCTTCCGCGACACCCTGTCCGACCGCGACTTCGCCACCGCGGCGATGGTCGGGGTCGACGCGCCGGTGCCCGAGAGCCCCGTGATCGGCGCGGTCACCTCGCAGGACCGGCTGGAACCCATCCTGCTCGCCGCGGCGGAAGCGCAGGTGCGGTTCGGATCCGGGCTGACCGGCCTGGCCGAGGAGACCGACGGCGTCGTGGCCCTGCTCGTCGACCGTCACAGCGGTGACGAGACCCGGGTCCGTGCCCGTTATGTACTCGCCGCCGACGGTGCGAACTCCACCGTCCGGCAGCTGCTGGGAATCGACACCACGGGCCCCGGGGCGCTGGGGGGTGTCACCACCGTCGTGTTCGACGCCGATCTCGACCGCTGGTGCGCCCGCCGGCCCGCCGGGGTCTACTTCACCGCGCACGGCTCGTTCCTCCCGCTCTACCCGGAAGGGGGCTGGGCCTGGTTCGCCCCCACACCCGAAGACCCCGCGCGCGCCGACTGGTCCGGCCTCGTCTCGCGCGCCCTCGGCCCAAGCGCCGAGGTACGGGTCGAGGTGCTGCGGGTCCAGCACTGGGTGATGAACGCGTTCGTCGCCGAGCGCTTCCGCCATGGCCGGATCCTGCTGGCCGGCGATGCCGCGCACGCCATCCCCATCATCGGTGGCCTGGGCATGAACGCCGGCGTCGCCGATGTGCACAACCTCTGCTGGAAACTGGCGGGCGTTCTCCACGGGTGGGCCGGGCCGGGCCTGTTGGAGACGTACGAGTCGGAACGCCAACCGGTCGCCCACCGGACTCTCCGCCAAGCAGTGGCCAACACCCAGCTTCTGCTCCAGGTGCAGAACCGACGCCGCGACCAGCTCCGAACCGGCGAAGCGGCATCGGCCCCGATCGAACTGCCCTGGTCGGAGGCGTACTTCGCCCAACTCGGCCTCGTGCTCGGCGTCGCCTACCGCTCCGGCGCCGTCCTCGCCGGCGACGACACCCCACCCGAACCGTACGACGAAGGCACGGACTACGTGCCCACCACAGATCCAGGGCATCGCATGCCGCACCTCTGGCTCACACCCGACAGCTCCACGCTCGACACCTTCGGCGAGTGGTTCACCCTCCTGACCCCGGATCCCGCCCACTGGGAGCGACAAGCCGCCACCACACCCTGGCCGCTGCACATCGAGCCCCTTCCGCACGAGCACATCGACCTCTGCGGCCTCCGCCCGCACGGAGCACTGCTCATCCGGCCCGACGGCCACATCGGCGCCCGCTGGCGCGACCGCCCGCCGAGCGACGCCGCCCTCCGCCATGCCCTCAGCACGATCACCGGCTCGGCGCCCGAATGACGTCGGCCGTTGCCGATTCCGGGTTGCGGTTTCCGTTGCGTCAACTTCTACGGTCTTGCTGTGGGGCCGGAGGGACCGGCCCGGCGATGGGAGGCGGAGCCATGATCTGGTCGATCGCGGACGTGGCCCGGATGTCCGGGGTGACGTCCCGGACGCTGCGGCACTACGACGAGATCGGTCTGCTGCCGCCCGCGGGGATCGGGAGCAACGGGCACCGCTACTACGAGGAGGCCGGTCTGCTGCGGTTGCAGCAGATCCTGCTGATGCGGGAGCTGGGCGTGGGGCTGCGCGAGATCCGGGCGGTCCTGGACAGCCAGGTCGACCAGGTGGCCGTGCTCCGTGAGCACCACCAGCGGCTGCTCGCGGAGCGGAACCGGCTGGAGACGCTCGCCCACACGGTCGGCCGCACCATCGCCGAACTGGAGGAAGGCAAGGACGACAACGACATGACGAAGATTAACAGGCCGGAGAACCTGTTCGAGGGCTTCGAGCACTCCGAGCACTCCGAGCACGAGGCCGAGGCACGGGAGCGCTGGCCGGAGCACTGGGAGCAGTCCCGGCAGGCCGTCGCGACGATGACCGCCGAGGACACCGACCGCTGGCAGCGTGAGGCGACGGCGCAGATGATCCGCATGGCCGAGTTCATGGTGGCCGGCACCCCGGTCGCCGATCCCGCGGTACAGGCCGAGATCGACGCCCACTACCGGGGCGTGTGCCGGTTCTGGACCCCGAACGCGGCCGCGTACAAGGGGCTGGGCCGGACCTACGCCGACGACCCGCGGTTCCGCGCGAACTTCGACAAGATCGCCGACGGGCTGGCCGCCTACCAGTGCGACGCGATGGCCGTCTACGCCGAGGCCCGGCTGAGCTGAGCCGACGGCTCACCACCGTGCCGGGGGGCTGCAGACCCTCGGCGCTCAGCAGTCCTTCTCGGGAAGAGTCAGCTGCGCCACCCTCGCGGTCGTCAGCTCGGTGGCGAGCACGCTGCGCTCCAACGGCAGCAAGCGGTGCGCCTTGCAACGCTGCGTCGGCAGCGCCGCGTACTCCTCCCCGACGACCCGCGTCCAGGACGGGTCGAACCGCACCCGGACGATGAGATCCCGCGCCTTGTCGGAGACGATCGACGATCCCAGCAGCCACAGACCGGGCCCGCGCCCCGTGCCCGGCGGATCGAAGGCCAGGTGCAGCAGCCCCGCCGACTGTCCCTGCGGATCGCGCAGCCGGTGCCAGTCGATCTGCCCGTTCCCGTCGATCCTGCCGAACGTGCCGGTGCCCGTCTCCGCCGTGCCGAGCAGCACCACCCAGACGCCGCCGGGCCCGCTGATCAGCCCCACCGGTGTGCTGCCGTGCTCCGCCGGGACCGGGATCTGCGACGTACGCCCGCTCCGCGGGTCGATCCGCAGCAACGAGCTCGCGCTGTCCTGGCTGACGTAGAAGTCCCCGCTGGCCGGGTGCCGGGCGGCGAAGATGGGCTGGCGCCTCGCCTCGAAGAGCCGATGGCGTGCCGGACACGTGTGGTCCAGGGCCAGCACCTGGTTGCTCTCCTTCAGCGTCACCCACAGCACGTCGTCGTACTCGTTGACGTAGTGCGGCCCCCGGCCGCCGCCGGGAATGTCGATCTCCCGCTCCACGCATGGCGCGGCATCGAGCGCGTCCGCCCTCGGATCCACCAGGAGCAACCGGTTCCCGCCCTCGTGCGTGGCCCAGATCCTCCCGGGGTGACGCGCCGAGACGGCCAGCCCGTGCAACAGCGCGTCCGACGGCCCGAGGGGGAACGCCCTGATGCCCGTCACCTGCTCGGTACGCGGATCGAGCCGCAGCTTCACCAGATGGCTATTGGACATCTGCGACACCAACGCCATCGGCCTGCCGGGCATTTTGACGATCTCGTGCGTCTCCTCGGCGAACGGCAGCTCGTACTCCACCACCGCCCCCGGCTCGGCCGCCACGCCCTTCGGCGCCCCGAACAACGCCCCGGCCACGGTCAGCCCGCCCAGGGCGAGCAACCGACTCTGAAATGTGCGGCGATCCAACCCGGCTCCCCCTGGTGCGCGCGGCTCTCTCAGCGACGGGTATATGGAAGCGGTATGTCCTGGCGGCCAGTTGACGGATCTGCCGCAATCACCCTTGTGGGTGAGGGAATACCAGCCGCATCTGATGCAGGGAATGGTGAAGTGGTTCAACTCCGGCAGGACCACCGGCAGGTGAGCAGGTGTGCCTGCACGGACCTCTGCACCACCGTCAGCTGAGCTTGCCGAGAGCCGCCTTGTACTTTGCTGCCTGGTCCGGGGTGAGCAGGTGGGACAGCCTCAGGACGACGTCGCCGTGCTGGTAGTCGTACTCGGCGAACGCCTGCACGGACTTGGTGACCGCCGTGACGTACTTGGCGCGGGCCGCGGCGTCTTCCAGGCTGGGGAAGACTTCCACGCTTCCGCCGAGCTGCAGGTCACCCGCCTTGTACAGCTGGGTGCCGCCGAGCTCGGTGTCCTTGCTCGGGATCTGCGAGTCCGCGAACGCAATCTTCGACGTGTACTGGCCGGGTCGGCCGAGCAGGTGGTTGGGGTCGTTCACCGCGGTCGCCGTCCACGTCAGCTTGGCCGTCGGTACCGCGGCGGCGAGTGCCTTGAATACGCCAGTAGCGTCCGATGTGGACGAGGCCGGGGTCACCGGGCCTTTGCCGTCGGTGGTCGGCGCGGACTTGCCGCTGCTGCAGGCAGCAAGCAGCAGAACAGCAGCGATGAGCAGGATGGATCGGCGCACGAGGCCCCCTTGATGGCGCGGATGTTGCGTGCGCCCACAGTGGCAGTTGCGTACGGAGCACGTGCGCTTGTTGCCGGAGCGTGATGACGAGAGGGGAGGATCTGGGCCCGGCCGGGCGTCACTTCGGCCGGAGTTGAACACCTCGTGGGCACTAGATCATGCCGAACGGGACCGTCTTCCGGACCGCGTCCGAGAGGGCGTCGAAGAGGCCGAGCCCGCCGGCCTCTCCCCTGAATTCCTCCGGTACGGTCACCTCCACCCACGCCTCCCGCTTCGAGGTCGTACAACGAACGCTGCCATCCGACTGTTGCTCCGGCGTCCACTCGACGCCGTTGACTTCCCACGTGGCCGAGCCCGGTCGGTAGCGCTTGTAGCCGGGCGTCAGGATCAGGGGCTTCCGCACACCGCAGCGCAGCGTGATGGCCGGATCGCCCCAGGCCGCCGTGAACTCCGAAGCGGGGCCGCCCGGCTGGCGCTTCAGGCCGTTCAGCGTCGCGGGCAGTTCCTTGTGCAGGGCCCGGCAGTACGCGGCCTCCTTCCCTGTCGGCGACGGGACCGGTTCGGCGCTCGCGGTGCCGTCGGCGGACGTGCAGCCGACGGCGACGGACAGGGCGGCGACCGCGGGCAGCCACCGGCGGAGGGAGGACTTCACTTGTTGATCATAGAAAAGCGGGTGCGGCGCGCGAGCCGGGCCATGTGGTGGGCGGCCTCGCGGTCCGCCGCGTGGCGGTCCCGGGGCTTCGGGGTGACCCACAGCGGCAGGCCCGGCGGGCGCAGCGCCGCGTAGTCCGCGAAGCGGCGGGTTCCGCAGCCGCCGCAGCTCGACGCGCTTCCGCTGCGCGTCCACCCCGACCGGTGCTGGCAGTTCTTCACCACATCGCCCCGTCCGGGAGGTGGACCTCGCGGAAGTGCCTGCGTACGGCGATCGTCGCCACCTCGACCGTCCGCCGGGCCGCGCCCGACGCGACCGCCTTCCGGCGCGCGCCCTCCAGTTCCGCGCACTCGGCGCAGCCGACCGGTGAGGCACTCGCCTCGCGCTCCGCACGGCCCAGCTCGAACCACAGCACCTTGCCGCCCGCCCGCGCGTCGACCCCGTCGCTCCCCCACGCACTCGCCCACCGCCGCACGAGCAGCAACCCCCGCCCGCCGTCGGACTCCGGGCCGCCCGACGCGTCCCCCTCCGCCCCACCGAACAGCGCAGGAATCCTCGGACAGGTGTCCCACACGCTCACCCGCAGGTGATCCCCTTCCTCGCCCTCGACGCGCACGGAGGAGGGGCCTTCCGTGTGCACGTACGCGTTCGTGACCAGCTCGGACGTCAACAGCTCGGCTGTTTCCACGAGTTCCGGCATGCCGTGCCCGTCGAGGACGGACCGGAGTGTGGCCCTGGCGATTCCGGGTGCGCGGGGGTCGCGCGGCAGTTCGAGGGTGTACGTCCAGGGCTGCGGTTTGGTTACGGTGGCCATGGAAGTCTCCTGGCGGGAAGTGGAGTTGGGATCACTTCGGCGAGTACGCCGCGCCGAGTGGTGTGGCTCACACGCTAGCGCGCTTCATGGACTACATTCCCCGTAATCCATGAACAGCAGTCCATGAGACCCGATCGAGCGACAACACCGCACTGTGTGCGAGCACCAGAGGAGCACGATGCCGCCGAGCACACCTCTACCGACCGTACGGAGACGCCGACTTGGGGCGGAGCTGCGAAGACTCCGGGAGCGGGCGGATCTGTCCGCGACAGAGGCTGCGGTTCGATTCGGCGTCACCCAGTCACGTATCAGCAACATCGAAGCCGGCCGGTACGGAGTGAGCGCGGACAGGGTGCGAGCGCTGGCGCGCACCTACGACTGCTCGGACCAGCCCCTGATCGAAGCGCTCGCCGCGATGACGGGTGAGCGTAAGCGCGGGTGGTGGGAGGAGTACCGGGAAACGCTCCCGGAGAGCCTGCTCGCACTGTCCGAGGTCGAACACCACGCCACCGCGCTACGCGTCGCCCAGGCCATCACCGTCCCGGGCTTGCTACAGACTCCGGAACACGCCCGTACGATCTTCCGCGAGTTCGTGCCCTCGCTACCACCTCATGCCGTGGAATACCGCGTATCGCACCGCATCAAGCGGCAGGTGATTCTCTTCCGCGACGAGCCTCCCCGATACACGGCCATCATCCACGAGGCCGCTCTCAGGATGCGGTTCGGCGGGCCAGAGACGGCCGCGGCTCAACTTGCGCATCTCATCTCCATGAGCGAGCGGCCCAACGTGACCGTCATCGCCATCCCCTTCACGGCAACGTCCTTCCCCGTCTCAGGCCACGGCGTCGACTATTTCCATGGCGCAGTGTCCCAACTCGACACGGTCAACATCGATGCAGCCCATGGCGGGCAACTGATCGACCAGACCGCCAGCCTGGAAAGATTCCGCACCATGCTCGATCGCATGGAGGAGGTCGCGCTCAATCCCACCAAGTCACGTGACCTCATGCACCGCATCGCAAAAGACATCTGAAGGGAACGCCCCGTGTCTCCGCTGCACTGGCAGAAGTCCTCGTTCTGCGAGGCCGGCTCCACCTGCCTCCACTTGGCCACCGACCCCACCAGCAGCGTCCATTTCTACGAGAGCAGCACTCCCGACGCAATCCTCACCACCACCCCCGACAGACTTCGCCCCCTCATATCCCGCATAAAAGCCGACACCCTCACCCGCTGATCGGCATCCACTCACGCCACCTGAAAGGTGACGAGCATGCACAGCCGTAACTGGCAGAAGTCATCGTTCAGCGGCGAAGGCGACGCATGCGTCCACATAGCCGCTACTGCCCCCGGGACGATCCACCTCCGCGAGAGCGACGCCCCCGAAACAATCCTCACCACCACCCCCAACAAACTCCGCCCCCTCATATCCCGCATAAAAGCCCACACCCTCACCCGCTGATCGCCAGCGACTCAGCCGGTGGGCGGCGGCGGGGTCTTCCCCCGGGTGCGGTGGATCGTCATGCGGGGCGGGGTGAGTCATGGGCTGTTCTCCGGGTGCGCGAAAGCCCCGCCACAATGAGTGACGGGGGCTGGTCTTGGGGCGTTGACGGAATCGCTTGTGCGTGCCGTGGCCGTGCGCTACTCCGGCCTGCGCATTGCTTTCAGAATGCTCTGCCTGTTCAACTCCGCTTGCGGGTCTGCGCTGGCAGGCACAGATGGAGCCGGTGCATCGATCTGTTTGACCTCACTCGCTCGCAGTCCTCGACCGGTGCGGTCGGTGGCGCGGATGATCAGAGAGGTTGCTCGGGGTGCGGGCCAGCAGGTCAGTGAGTAGCGTTCGGCGGAGTCCTTTTGTGTCGAGTCGGAGGAAGCGATATCCCGGCCCCGTGCGCTGACTCGAATGCGGTACCAGCCTGGTCCGTTGCTGCTTAGCACAGGCAGCTCGGCAACCGGACCGAAGTAGAGTGTCGCGACGCGCAGTTCGCCGTAAGGGGCATACACGCTGGCTTCTGCGACCTCGTCCCATTCGGCGAAGTCGTCGGTTTCCGGAGGCCCCGCGGTGACTGAGGCGCACGCCGTCACCTGTCCGGTGTGGATGCCGACAGACACCATGGCCCCGATATCCATCGTCGCAATCAGGCCGTTGGTGTGGTCGAGGGTCTCGGCGGCAATTTCTCCGTTGTCCGAAATCGCGAAAGAACCGTCATCGACGCGGACATCAACCCATTGGACAGACACGGCAACTCCTGGTGCACATAGGGAGATGGTGGCGGGCTCGTGGGAAGCAGCCCGCCCCTCCTGTCATTCAGAGCTTGTCAGTCCACGACCTCGACCCAGAAGGGGTCACGGTCCAGTACACGCTCGCGCATGTACAACTGGGACTGCAAGCCGCCCTGGGCGCGGTTGTCGCCATCGTTGATCATGCAGACGCTCACGCCGACCGGGCCGGTCTGCTGAGGAAGATCGAACGAGCAATCATCGAAGGTCCGGCGCTCACCACCTGAGCTGAGACCCTGAAGGGTACTGGCCAGCGGGTATTCGTCGCAGCTCTTTCCCTCAAGGCTCGGGGCGTCCCCGCATGCCTTGTTCCGGTTCTCGTCGATGATCGTCTCATTGGTCGTGCGTCGCAGCGGCGCCTGGAACGTCGCTCCAGGGAGACCCGATGCCTGGGCGCGGGCCACGTGGGAGGCGAGCGTGGGGTTCCTGCTCTTGCTGTACTGCACGGCCGAGGGGTACCACGGCACAACACACCCGACCTTGGGTTTGCCAGGGGTGGCATTGTCGCAGCGAATGTCGTTCATGCTGAGGGACGTGACGGTCGGGTTGTACTCACCGTTGGTGAAGGTCAGATCCCACTTTGTGGTGCAGTTTCCGATCGCGCCCGGTGCCGTGGCGGTCGTGGTGAACAGCGAATCGCCCTGAACCCAGGAATTGATCGGCGCGATCGGCTTCGACGGGAACGAGGGCTTGCCGTTGTTGCAGGCGCCGGTGCCGGTTGTGGTTCCGCTTAGCTTGGCCTTGAGCGCGTCTCCCCAGCCCTTGTAGGCGGACACCTCGATCTGATGCACCCAGGAATCCAGGCTGGTGTCCGAGTAGCTGTAGTTGATGATGTTCAGGTTGGCTTCGCCAGTGACCGTCGTTTTCCCGTTGACCGTCCTGGACGTCGTGTAAGTACCGCCGCTGAGCGAACAGACCTGGGTCCGTATAGCATGGGGTGTTCCGTCGGCTGCGTCCAGGCACCAGCTAGGGAGCTGCACGATGTCCTGCACAGAGTGAGGACTGTTGCCCTTGACGGCAGTAGCGTGCGGTTCGGTCAACTCCAGGCACGCCGCCGACTTGCCCTCGGCCGGCGGCGTGCAATGCGCCGCCAATCCTGCCCGCTTGCCACTCCCCGGTTTCGGCGCGACCTGGTTCGAGCCTTCGGTCACTTGCGGAACAACCGGCCTGACCAGTTCCTTCGATGTCGTTCCGGTGTATGGGCTAGCGCTTGCAGGCGCGCCCAGCACGCTTGCGCCAAGCAGTCCGGCTACCCCTAATGTGCCTAGCGTGTGGGTGATCCATCTTGCACGCTGCACACTCAACCTCCTCAACTATTCGCCCTGGTAGGGGCATTGATGGTTCAAGCGCAAAACACACCAGGTTGACACGAGGGGTAAAAGTAAGCACCCGCCGAACGCTTGGCTGGATTCATGTTGCATGCCTGGAGGTGACGGCCGGCCCGGTGAGAGACGTCAGCCCAGACCAACGTCGGTGCTACGCGCCCTGCCGCGGGTAATGCAGCATGCTTTCGCTACCGCGATATCGCGCCTCAAGCGCCCTCCGGAATGCCCGGAGAGTGGCGTGCCCCGAGGAAATATCCGCTGGAGTTGCGTGAGCGTGCGGTCCGGATGTACCGCGCTGCCGAGCCGAAGCCCGTCATCCGCCGTATGGCCGAGGAGCTCGGCGCCCATCACGAGGCCCTGCACAGCTGGATCCGCCAGGCTTCGACGGATGTCAGACCATCTCCACCCCAAAAGACCCGACGGCACCGACACCCTCGACCCCGGCATCGTCGCCGAGACCCTCACAGCGGTACGAGCGGCCGTGAGGGGGATCCCCATCGGGTACTGGCCGAAATTACCGACACCGACCCGCACACCGCCCCGGCAACGGCCCGAGAACTGCTCGACCAGCTCATCCCTCATGTCACCGCCCCGATCCTGTTGCACGGCGAAGACAGCGGAGCCTGGCCCGTCCTGAACACAGCTGTACAACGCGGGCTTCCCACCCGCATCGGCCTCGAAGACGTCCTCCACGCCCCTGACGGAACCCCCACCCATGACAACGTCACCCTCGTACGCTTCGCTCGCTTGGCAAGACCCGGTTCACCCGGCCGCCTCGGCTAGCCTCCCGCTTTCACGGGGCGGGTAGGCCGGGTGCTGGCGGCGCCCCCTCATATCCCGCATAAAAGCCCACACCCTCACCCGCTGAAGCCCAGAAAGCGGATAATTGGGAGCACCACGCCACCGCGGCGGCGGTGGCGACCCGGGTGACGGGACGGGCACATGGGCGGCTCTCTACCACTGGGCAAGATCTTCGGCGTACCGCTGCGGATTCACTGGAGCGCGCCCGTACTGATCGTCTTCCTCGGCATGGGGCTCGCCGGCGGGACGCTGCCCGCGTGGGTTCCGGGGCGGTCCTCGGGCGTGTACGACGCGGCCGGGCTGGCCGGTGCCGTGCTGCTGACGGTGAGCTTGCTGCTGCACGAGTCGGCGCACGCGGTGATCGCCCGCCGGGCCGGGATCCAGGTCGAGGACATCACGGTCTGGGGCCTGGGCGGGGTCACCCGGCTGGGGCGCGCGGCCACGCCCCGCGTACAGCTCGCCGTGTCGGCGGCCGGGCCGCTGACCAGCCTGTTCCTGGGCGGAATCGTGCTGGCCGCGGGCTACGGCGCCGGGCACGCCCTGCACTGGGCGCTGACCTCGGCCGTCCTCGTCTGGGCGGGGTGGGCCAATCTGCTGCTGGGGGCGTTCAACCTGCTCCCGGCGACGCCTTTGGACGGCGGGCGGATCCTGCAGGCGGCGCTGTGGTGGCGCGGCGGTGACCGGGCACGGGCGCAGCGCGTGGCGGGGCGCTGCGGCCAGGCCGCGGGGTTCCTGCTGGTCGTGGGCGGCTGGTTCGAGGTGGTGCACGGGACGGGCGCGGGGCTGTGGCTGATGCTCGTCGGCGGCTTCGTGACCATCTCGGCCGGGGCGGAGATCCGGCAGGCCGTGCTCGTGGCCGCGCTGGAGGGCGTACGGGTCGGCGATGTCATGACGCCGGAGCCGCTCGCCGGACCCGACTGGCACACCGTGGACCAGTTCCTCACGGAGGTCATGGCGCGCACGGACCGCCGTGCGGTCCCGCTGTTCGACTTCGAGGGCCGTCCGAGCGGCCTCGCCGAGCGGTTGCGGCTCTCGATGGTCCCGGCGTCGCAGCGGGGCGAGGTGCGCGTCCGTGACGTGGCCGTTCCGCTCGGGCAGTGCACCGTGGCGACATCGCAGGACGACCTGGTCGGGGTGCTGGAGCGGGCGACCCCGTCGGCGCGGCTGGCGATCCTCGTCGTGGACGGCGGGCGGCTGGTCGGAACCGTCACCGGCGAGGACATCGCACGCGCCGCCCGCCGCCGGACACCCGATCCGGGCGGCCCCCTGCGGCTGGGATGACCCGTTCGCCGCCGAGGGCGCGACCGGTCCCGGGATCGCGCCTAGGCTGCCACTGCCAGGTCCATCAGCGCGAGGGACAGGTGACGAGATGGTCGGTGAGCCCGCGGAGGCGTGCCGGATCGTGGTGGGCGTGGACGCCTCGCCGTCGTCGAGGCGGGCCCTCGGCTGGGCGGTCCGCCAGGCCCGGCTCACGGGAGCCGTCGTCGAGGCCGTGCTGTGCTGGGCCCATCCGGCGGTGTACGGATGGGCCATGACGAAGGCGGACCCCATGCTCGACCACGCCGCCGAGAAAGCACTGGCCCAGGCGGTCGCGGAGGTCTCGGGCGACGGGCCGACGCCGGAGATCCGGCAGAGCGTGCTGCCCGGCAACGCCGCCGAGGTGCTGCTGGAACGGGCGCGCGGCGCCGAGCTGTTGGTCGTCGGCAACCGCGGCCACGGCGGATTCGCCGGCGCGCTGCTGGGCTCGGTGAGTCAGCACTGCGTGCAGCACGCGCCGTGCACGGTGGTCGTGGTGCGCGAGACCGGGTGAGCGACGGACTCCGACGGACTCCCCGGCCCGGTCCTCACCCGAGGCCGAGCTTCGACAGAGCCGTGGTCCAGTCCGTGGCGATCGCGCTGCGCGCCGCGTCGAGTGTGACCTCGCCGCCGCAGACCGCGGTCTTGAGCCGGTTCTCCACCGAGTCCTTGCTCTGGGCCGGCTCGTTGCCGTAACGCGGCTCGGGCCAGAGGTTCTTGGGGTCCCTGGGGGCACCGCCGAGTTCGAGCGGAACCAGGTGGTCCTCCTCGTAGTCCGCGGTGTCGGTGTCGCTGTAGCCGTACTCGCCGATCTGACGGATCTTCAGCGGCGTGGTGTACGAGACGGGCGGCCGCACGGTCTTCGTCCAGCCCGACACGCATATCGTCGAGCCGATCGTCGCCTGCGTGACGGCGGGGTTGTAGGCGCCGGGCTGACAGGTGGGGTCGGGCAGCGGCAGCCGGGACAGGCTGCACGAGGTCCCGGCGGGGTGTGCGGCGGCGTGCGGGGCGGCGTGCGCGGTGCCGGTGGTGAGGAGTCCGGTGGCGCCGAGCGCCAGGGACGCCGCGGCGGCAGCGAGTCGGTACGAAGGTCGCATGGGGGGCTCCACGTTCTGGCCCGGCCGATCCGGGCTGTAGTGGGCATGACACCACCACGTCCATCTATGCGGGTAGAGCCGCGAGGTGAACATGTGGTGACCAGCGCTTTTTCTTACCCGCTCATGGGAGCGGCTTGCCCAAGCACAGGAAAACTCTTGGGAGTTGCGAACCTATTCCACCCAGGTGATCGCAAGGGCGGACAAAAGGTGTTGGCCGTCGATCCACGAGCCGGAATAATTCGCGTGTCCAAAGGGGGGGAGGAAGTATGGCCGTGTTCGCGTGCGTGCGGTGCGACGCCGTGCTGACCGCCCCCGTGTCGCAGGTCGCGCTTCCCGACCACGCCCACCAGACCTGGGGAAACGGGGTACTGCTCCCCGTCCTCATGGATGCGGGGACGTACGCCGTCGACCCGGAGCCCTCCGGGCAGCCATGGCGGCTGTGGAGTGAGATCGGGGCGGACGAAGCGGCGGCCCGCGGCGTGTACGCGCCGGTTTACTCCCTGTCCTTCGGGGCGCCGGGGGCGATCGTCATCGCGCCGGGTGACGCCCACGGCACCGTCCTGATTCCCGAGCAATGCGCCGGCTACTGCTGTGGGTTGGATGGGAGGGACGGCCCGAACCTGGCGTGCGCGCGATGCGGGCAGGCGGTGGCGACCCGCGTCGACGACTGCTCCCTCTGGCAAGCGGTGTGGCTCGCCCCGCAAGCCGTACGCCGCCTCCCCGCCGACGACTCCACTCACCGGACGGCCGACTGGGAGGCGCTGGCACAGGAGCGCCGGCGCACGCCGCCCATCGAGCCTTCCGGGAGATGGAGCATGCGGTGGGAGGCGGCCGTCGGGGCGGCGCTGGCCCACCTGCTGGCCGTCTCGGCGGGCACACCCGTGGCCGTCCCCGACGGCCTCGTCGCGGACATCTTCGGCCGCGCGCTCGACGCGCTGCTCCCGCCGGGGCCGTCGGCGAAGCGAGTGGCCCTGGCCGGACCGGGACTGGCCACCCCCGCCTCTGACATCGCCCTGGTTCCGAGACATCCGCAGACGGGCGAGGCGTGGCGACCGTCCGGCACCGCGGACATCGTGCCGCTGGCCACCGACGTATGGATGCATCTGGCTTTCCCCCACGAAGGATTGCCGCTCCCCGCGACAGGACGAATGCCCGACGGCGTCCTCCGCGACGATCCACTGCCGCTCCATCCATGGAGGCTGTTCCAGCCCGACTCCGAGGTCTTCCTCGACACGCTGGCACGACTGCCCGCCGTCCGGGAGCCGTGGCTGCGCGCGATCTACGACCGGGTGAGCAAGCGCCCGCGCCCTCGCCCGTTCTAGTTTCGACGCGGTCATGATGGGGCGGATCCCGCCCGGCGGACGTTCGGCACAACCACCCATTGATCACCCTTCGAGATAACTGCCCCCGCCAATCGCCCCTTGGTCCACACCCCCCGCATCGATTGACTGTGCACAGGACGGAAACACCGCCCGGAATCGGTGAAGGAACGGGGCATCTCATGAGCAGCGTCGAGCCCAAGGACGTCGTGCAGCGCTACTTCGAGGCGCTGGCGGCCGGGGAGTCGGATGTGGTCCGGGAGTCGTGGGCGGAGGACGGGAGTTGCTGGTACGCCGGCGACCTGCCGATCTCGGGGACCTGGCAGGGACGGGACCAGGTGATCGACGGGTTCCTGGCGACCGCGTTCGCCCACCTCGACCCGGAGCGGGAGATCGGCGTGCGGGTCACCAATGTCTTCGGCGAGGGCGAGCAGGTCTTCGTCGAGTGGGACTCCTGGGCGACCGGGAAAACCGGCAGGGCGTACGACCAGAAGAACAGCGCCGTCTTCGTCGTACGCGACGGGAAGATCGTCACCATGCGCGAGTACGCCGACACCCAGCACTGGGAGCGGGCTCTGGTGGCGGACGCGCGCTGATACGGACCCCGGGTCACCCCGGAGACCGTTCCGTCAGAGCGATCAGCCGTTTGAAGATGCCGATGTCGGACGCGCGCGGCGCCAGCGCGGTGATGTTGAAGCTCTCGCCGCACAGGGTGACGTTCTGCCTCTCGCCCCCGCCCTCGGCCGAGAGGAAGGGCGTGGCGATGGACGTCGTCCGGTTGGGCGGGGTCACCAGCGCCGCGGTGGCCGTGGGACAACCCGCCGGCGGCGAGGCGGTGCGCGGTACGGGACATGAGTGTGGTTCCCCTCCTGCTGTGCACGCTCCGACGGAGTGTCGACGTCCTGAAAGATCATGGAACGCGACCGGAGGTTCCGCTGTTGCATGCCTGGCACAAAGATCGGCCAACTGCCCCTGAGGTGAGTGTGGTTGGCGACCGTTTCACGGCCACGGGCCGTCGTCGGCGACGCGGTCGGTAGAGTCACCCGGTGACAGCTACCCCCCGGCCGCGCGCGACGGCCTCGACCCGCACCTGGCGGCCCGCCACAGAGATCGAGCGGGCCCTGCACGAGGCGGTCATGGACAACGACCGGATCGGCTATCTGCGTGTCCTCGCGACAGCGGACCTCTTCCATTACGTCCCGAAGGAGCACAAGGACGGCGGAGGCAACGCGTACGTCCCCGCCGACGACAGCCAGGGAATCTGGTGTCTCGTCATGCGGACCGCGGGCGAACGGCTTCCCCGGCGCGCGCGGTTCGTCGTCGCACGGACCTCGCTGGCGCAGCTGGCGGAGACCTGGCCCGGCCGTCGCTACTCCTTGCACGTGAACCCGGGCACGCCGGCCTTCATGCGCCTGACCACGGGCGCCCTGGACCGGCGCCGGTGGAGAAGGATCGTACGGGAGAAGACCGCGAAGCTCCCCACCGACACCCGCCCCACCCGCCTGCTCACCACCACCGCGGGCCCGCGCACGGGGCCGCTCGCCCACGCGCTGGCCTGTGGGGCGCACCTGTCCGTCGCCAACGGCGTGCTGTGGAACGAAGTGGGCGACGTCTACGACGACTACGGCCGGGAAGTGAGCCTCCTGCGGGAGTCGTGGGGAACAGCCACCGCCCAGGACTGGCAGGAGCAGATGGACGCGCTGCTGGCCGGGCGCAACAGCCCGGTGGAACCCGAGTTCGCGCTCGACATCCGCCAGGAGCTCGCCCAGGCGAACACCGGCGCGGTCGACGCGGACCTCTGGCGTCGCGCCTGCGCCGCCGTACTCACCGACATGGAGGCTCCGGCCGAGGCGAACGCGGTGGTCCAGGAGCTGATCGGCCGCATCCTGCGCTACGAGTCCCGGTTCCGCGCCGACGATCTCCTGCCCCCGGACGGCTTCGTCCGCAGCGCCGTCGGCTACGACTACGGCCGCGCGGTCAGCTTCGCCCGCTGGGGTCTGAGCGCCCGCCTCTGCCCCGCCGAGGCGGCGGAGGCGTCGATCCTGCGCGCGGGAGAACTGTGCCGGAAGGCGTACGGGTCCTGGGAGGACTTCTCCGCGGGTTACGCGCTGGGACGCGTCCTCCGTTTCGACACCGAGGAATTCGGCCAGTGGTACACGAAGGTGCTCGAACCGCACCGTGTCCTGACGTCGGAGCCGGGGAGTCCTTGGCGGATGATTCGGTGGTGAACGCCGTCGACGGCCGGGGCGTTCGGCCGCGCGCGACGGCCTCGACCCGCGCCGCATCGCTCGGGGGCAGGCCCCCTGCCCGCCCCCCCGTTCAGGCCGAAGCCTCGGTCATTCGAACTCGATGAAGTCCTCCAAGGCCGCACGCAACCAGTCGTAAAAGGTGGCGAACTCGCGCCGGTTCTCACGGCCGGGCGTCGTGAAGTCGTGAATAACCCGAACCGTCCCGGCCTCGAGGTCCCAGCAGGCGACGTCGTCGTTGTCCTCACGTCGCGCGAAAGGCATCAGTCGACGCTCCGGGAAACGCTCACGAAGCCCGGACATCCGAACGCGGAGACTCTTGCCTTCCAAGAGCCACCAAGGATCGAGGCCGACCAAACCGGACTCAATCGCCCGAACGAACCCTTCCGGGTACGAAAACCCTTCGGGGAGCTCTCCCTGGGGAAGAACGTCCATCTCGCTCAGTCTCCTCTCCAGCCCGTAATATCCGAGCCCATTGGGTAAGTATTCCGGTAGCCCGCACTCTGCTTGCCGATTCTAGCCGTCACAGCCTCCCCCCAGGTGACGGGCGTCGCCTTCTTCGTTTTGAACCTTTCGCTCTCGATAACCTCCGGAGGGAGCGGATCGTCATAGTTCCGAACCCTTGCCTGGATTGGGGTATCGGTATAACGGGCCGCAAGCACACGAGTGTTGTCGAGCGAAGTCAATCTTCCGTCCGGCATGCGCACCACGTCAATTGGGTCACCCTTCCACCCCTTCTCGCGCATACTTCCGATGATTTCGTCAGCTTCGGTGACGGAGTTCTGGCTGAAGCGCACCTCCGATGCCGTCAATTCCGCCACCGGGCATGGAGCAAGCCCTAGCGGGTCGGCAAAGGAATGCGAATTCGCCACATACGCATGGTGATTGGGGGAAGGAGCGAGCCCCAGTGGGTCGGCGGACGCATACCGCCCGACCTCAGGGTCGTAATAACGGAAATAGTTGTAGTTCAGGCCCGATTCCGGGTCGTGGTACTGGCCCGGGAAGCGGAGAGGGCAGGTGATTTTCTCGTAGGGAGGGGTCGGGAGGTCCGTGCCCCAGAGGGTCGTCCGGTGTTGCCAGGCCAGGTCTCCCGACGGCGTCACCAGCTCCGTCGGCGCGCCCACCGCATCCGTCACCACCGCGTGGAATCGGGTGGGCGGCGCGTTCTCGAAATCCTCGATCAGGGACTTGCCCGCCGTGCGGTTCAGGGGGCGGTGGTCCGTCTGGGTCAGGGGGCGGTGGGTGCCCGGGGCGTAGTCCCAGGTGGTGACCGTGCCGTCGGGGGACGTCTGTTCGGCCAGTCTCGTGCCGTCCCACGAGAAGAGGGTCTCCTCCGAACTCGAATCCCGCCGCTTCGATATTCGGCGGCCCAGCGGATCGTACGCGTAATGCCAGCGTTCCCCCTCCGGCGTCACCATTTCCGTCAGGCGGTCTTCCGCGTTCCAGGAGTAGGTCCACGTGCGGGTCCGGCCGTTCAGGAGCCGGCGCGATTTGCGGATCAGGCGGCCCTGCGCGTCGTGCTCGTACGTCGTGCGGCCCGCGCGCCGGATGAGGGTGCCCTCGAATTCGCGGGCGCCGGGCGCGGAATGGGCCGGGGCCTTGGCGTAGGTGAGGTTGCCCGCCGCGTCGTAGGCGTACGTCTCCCGCCAGCCGTGCGCGCTCACCGATGTGACGCGACCCGTTCGGGTCACGTCGAAGCGCCGGGTGCCGGAGGTCAGTTCGCGGATCTCAGTGAGGTGGCCGTCCTCGCGGTAGGCGTAGGCGCGGTGCTGGAGGAGGCGGTCGGCCGCGCCGCTGACCACCTGTGCCGTCAGGCGGTCGAGAGTGTCCCATTCCTGGGTGAGCACCGCCGTCCCGCCCAGGCCGCGCTCCGTCTCGCGCCCCGCCGCGTCGTAGGCGAAGGTCAGCGTCCCGGCGTCGCCCCGCAGTTCGACGGCCCGGCCGGTCGCGTCGTAGGTCCACTCGGAGGCGAGGCCGGACGGGGTCACGCGGCGGAGGAGGCGCCCGGCGGCGTCGTACAGACGGCTCGTCGTGCGGCCGTTGACCGTCTCGGACAGCACGCGGCCGAGCGCGTCCCGCTCGTAGACGATCTCCGCGTCCGCGTTCGCCGTGCGGAGCAGACGGCCCGACGCGTCGTAGGCGAAGACCGTGCCGTTCTGCTCGACCGCCCGCCCCAGCAGGTCGCGGGTGAAGCGCAGGGTCTCGCCGGCCCCGTTCGTACGGGAGATCAGCTCGCCCGCCGCGTCGTGCCCATAGGTGAGCGTCCGGCCGTTGAAGTCCGTCTCGGACGCGAGGCGGCCCGCCTCGTCGTAGGCGTACGACCAGGTCAGCCCCTGCGGGTTGGTCACTCCGGTCAGCCGCAGCTCCGTGTCGTACGCGAAGGCGTACGTCGCCCCGTCGGGGTCCGTGCGGGACGCCGGGAGGTCGAAGTGGGTGGAGGTGTGGGTGGTGGTGTTGCCCGCGGGATCCGTGTGGGTGACGAGGTTGCCCTCGCCGTCCCAGGTCCACCTCTCGTGCGTGCCGTCCGGATGGTCGCGGCGGCTCGGCCTGCCCTCGGTCGTCCAGGCCGTACGGGTCGTGCGGCCGAGCGGGTCGGTGACCTCGGCGACGCGGCCGAAGGCGTCGCGCACGGCGGTCGTGCAGTGACCGAGAGGGTCGGACACGGCGACCGGAAGACCGGTCGCGTCGCAGGTGATCCGGTGCGTGTGGCCGAGCGCGTCGGTGACGGCCGTCAGATGGCCGAGATCGTCGTAGGCGTAGTGGGTCGTGGCGCCGGAGGGGTCCGTGGTGGTGAGGAGGTTGCCCCGCTCGTCGTAGGCGTGCCGCCAGGTCGCGCCGCCGGGTTCCGTGACCTCCGTGGGCCGGCCCGGGGAGTCGTACGCGGCGGAGCCCGTCGTGCCGTCCGGCAGGGTGACGCGGGTGAGGTTGCCCGCGTCGTCGTAGGCGTAGCGGGTCGTGCGCCCGAGGGGATCGGTGACGGCGCGGGGCTCCTCGCCGCGCGGCTCCCACTCCGTGCGGGTCGTGTGCCCCAGCGGGTCGGTCTCCTCGATCACCCGGAAGTCGGCGTTGTGGCGGTGGACGCTCACCTGGCCGAGCGAATCGGTGACCGTGGTCGTGCGGGCCTCGTCGTCGTAGGCGAGGGTGCCGGAGAGGAAGCCGTCGCTGCCCTCCGTGCGGACGACACGGCCGCGGGCGTCGTAGACATAGCCGTACGACGTGCCGTTGCGGTCGGTCCAGGAGGTTATCCGGCCCTCGGCGTCGTAGGTGAAACGCAGCGGTCCGCCGCTGGAGTTGGTGACCTCGGTGAGGTTGCCCGCCGCGTCGTAGCCGTAGCGGACGAGGACCGTGCCGCCGCCGGTGGAGGGCCGGGGCTCGTACGGCGACGGGGCCTCGTCCAGCAGGCGCAGGGCCGTGACGCGCGCGCCCTCGGTGTCGACGGCCACGTAGCGGCCGCCGGAGTGGCGGATGGCGGTGGGGAGGCCGTTCGCCGTGCGCTCGAAGTCGACGCGCGCGCCGTTGCGGTCGTGCACGCTGCTCAGGGGCAGCTGGACGGCGCCGGGCACATCGGTGGCGGTGGGGCCGCTGAAGGTCCGTACGAGACCGGTCGCCGGGTCCTCGACGGTGAAGACGCCGTCCGGTCTGCCGTCCCAGGTCAGGATCCGGCGGGGGCCCTTGGCGGGGAGGACCGGCTCGCCCGGCTTCGGCACCGGGTAGACCAGGCGCATCCCGTCGGCGGCGACGAACACGACGCCCTCGGCGTCGAGTTGGATCCGCTCGTCGAGCGTCGAGGCCCAGGTCGGGCCGAAACAGCCGCCCGCCCGGTACGAGGAGAGGTGGGTGCGCCCGACGACCAGGGACAGCGCGCCGGGGAGGGTGACGTCCGTCTGCGGCAGCAGCATGGTGCCGGTCGCGACGTCGATCGGGTCGCGGACGCACTTGAGGTTCTCCGTGGAGCGGGCCGCGGCCGCCTCCTCGTCGATCAGATTGGGGCGGGCGCCCCGGAGGAGGAAGTTCCGGCCGGCGTTGCCGATCTCGACGCTGTTGTGCGCCAGGCCGCCGAGGCCGCCGAAGAGACCGCCGTAGAGCATGCCGTCCTTGGCGGCGGCGTTGACCTCGTCCAGGCTCACGCCGTGCTGCAGCCCGGCGCTGATCTTCATGGGCTGGGCGACGGCCAGGTCGACGGTCACGGACTCCACACCCGCGAAGGCCGCGGCGACGAGGGTGGTCGCGGCGACCTCGGCGACCACGGTGGAGACGGTGATGCCGACGGCGGTGCCGAGCTCGATGACGGCCGTGGCCGCCGCGGCCGACGCCGCCGTCGAGAGCCCGGCGGTGAGCCAGGCCAGGCCGACGCCGGCCAGGATGACCCCGGCCTCGATGTAGATCTTGTCCCACAGCTTGTCGACGGCGTCCTCGATGGCGTCCGCCACCTTCTCCAGCGCCGTGGCCATCTCGCGGGCGGCCTTGGGGATGTCGCTCAGCCAGCCCTTGTCGCCCTTGCCCGCGTAGCGCGACCAGAAGATCTCGAAGGCGTCGATCGCCTCGCCCTTGTTGTTGTGGATCAGGGCTTCGGCCGAGTGGTGCACGGGCGTGCGCACCTTGTCGACACTGTCGGCGAAGGTGTGCCACGCCTTGGCGGCCTGGCGCAGCTTGTGCGGGTCGCCGTCCGGCCAGTGGAGGCCCAGCTTTTCGAGGACGTGCCTGGCCTCTTCCGCGACGCTCACTTGGCATCCTTGCCGTGGCCGCCGCCGTCCGCGACGCCCTTCTTGGTGAACATCCCGGCGATCAGCTCGTCGTTGTCGACATGTCCGTCCGACATGTCGACCAACGCCTCGTGGATGCTGACCAGTCCGAGGACGAGCGTGCCGGTCGCGCTCTCGATCGCCTTCTGCTGGGCGGTGTAGCCGGCCTCGAACTGCTTGACCCCGTCGTCCTGGCCCCACGGCTTGCCGAGCCCGTCCAGCGTGCTGACGAGCGTGGTGAGCGCCTCGCTCAGCTTCCGGCTCTGCTCGTGGAAGACGGGTGCCGACGACTTGAGGTCCGCCGTCTTGATGTCCAGGACCTTGTCGCCGCCCGGGCTGTCGCCCATCGCACGCCTCCCCCGCCGAAGTTCCGCAATACCGCAGTCAAAACTAGCGGCAATTCGATCACGGAACGGTCAGCGGGAGGCGTGCGACAAAAATAGGCGAAAGGGAAGGGCCGTGCTACGACCAGCGACCCGTCCGGCCGAGCAGCAGCGCCGTGGCCGCCGTCCCCGCCGTGGACGTGCGCAGCACGCTCGCGCCCAGGCGGTACGGCTTCGCGCCCGCCTCCGCGAACGCGGCCAGCTCCTCGGGGGAGACGCCGCCCTCGGGGCCGACCACGAGGACGATATTGCCCGTGGGGGGCAGTTCGGCCGTGGCGAGCGGCGCGCTGTGGCCCTCCTCGTGCAGGACCGCGGCGAACGACGCGTCCGCGAGCAGCGTGCAGATCTGCTTGGTCGTCAGCAGCTCGGACACCGGCGGGAAGCGCAGGCGGCGGGACTGCTTGCCCGCCTCGCGGGCCGTGGCACGCCACTTGCCCAGGGCCTTCACGCCCCGCTCGCCCTTCCACTGCGTGATGCAGCGCGCGGCCGCCCAGGGGACGACGGCGTCCACGCCCGTCTCGGTCATGGTCTCGACCGCGAGCTCACCGCGGTCGCCCTTCGGCAGCGCCTGGACGACGGTGATGTGGGGCTCCGGCAGGGGCTCGGAGCGGATCGAGGTGACCGCGACGTCGAGGCGGTCCTTGCCCTCGACGGCGGCCACGGTGCCGAACGCGCCCGTGCCCTCGCCGTCCGTCAGCACGATCTCCTCGCCGACGCGCAGCCGCCGCACCGAGACCGCGTGCCGGCCCTCGGGGCCGCCGAGCGGGAAGACCGTACCGGGGAAGACACCCGTGAGGGCCCCCTCCTCGACCAGGAAGACCGGCGCTGTCATGACTCGCTCCCTCGCAATTCGCTTCCCCCCGGTCTTCCCCCTGCTTCCCCGCGGCCCTGCAACGCGGCGCGCGCCGCGTCCAGTTCGGCCGCCAGCACCTCGACCAGCCGCTCGGCCGGAAGCTCACGGGCCAGCCGGTGGCCCTGGCCCGCCCACAGGTTCATGCCCTGCGGGTCGCCCGCCGCCGCGGCCGCCTTGCGCAGACCCGCCGTCAGATAGTGCACCTGGGGGTAGGCGGCGGGGGCGTACGGGCCGTGCTCCCGGATGAAACGGTTCACCAGACCACGGGCCGGGCGGCCGGAGAAGGCGCGGGTGAGCTCGGTGCCGACGAACAGCGGGTCGGTCAGCGCCTGCTTGTGCACGGTGTGCGCGCCCGACTCGGGGCACACCAGGAACGCGGTGCCGAGCTGCGCGGCACTGGCGCCCGCGGCGAGCACGGCCGCTATCTGGGCGCCGCGCATCAGGCCGCCCGCGGCGATCATGGGGATCCGTACGGCCTCGCGGACCTCGGCCAGCAGCGCCAGCAGGCCGACGCCGGCGCCCGCGCCGTCCAGATGGGGGTCGTCGCGGTGGGTGCCCTGGTGGCCGCCCGCCTCGACGCCCTGGACGCACACCGCGTCCGCGCCCGCCAGCTCGGCGGCCCGCGCCTCGGCGGCGGAGGTGACGGTGACGACGGTGACCGTACCGGCCCCGGCGAGCGCCTCGAGCGCCGCGGCGGACGGGCAGCCGAAGGTGAAGGAGACCAGCGGGACCGGGTCGTCGAGGAGGATCGCGAGCTTCGCGTCGTAGGCGTCGTCGCTGCCCTGGCACCAGTCGCCGAGCGGCGTCTCGTACCAGGTGGCCTCGCCCGCGAGCTGCTCGGCGTAGACCTCGACGGCGGCCGGGTCGGCGGCGGGGGGCTGCGGCATGAACAGGTTCACGCCGAAGGGCTCGGCCGTGCGCGCGCGGAGCTGCTTGATCTCCTCGTACATCGCGGCCGGGGTCTTGTAACCCGCCGCCAGCGAACCGAGGGCGCCCGTCCCGGAGACGGCCGCCGCCAGGGCCGGGGTGGAGGCGCCGCCGGCCATGGGGGCTTGCACGATGGGAAGCCGGAGCAGTCGCGTCAGCACGGCGTCACCCCGGGTGTCGATGGCCATGAACACATCGTGTCACACGCGTCGGGGACTGACTGCGGGCCGGAATCGTCCGCGCCCGCAAACGACGGACGGGCCGGATCGCTCCGGCCCGTCCGTACGTACGTCATGCCTACCGGCCGTTGCTGTGCTCACCCGGGGGACAAACCCCGGGCCCCCGGCCGGGCGCCTAACGACCGTTGAACGCATCCTTCAACCGCGAGAACAGCCCCTGCTGCCCCGGCTTACTGTGCTCACCCGGGGGACAAACCCCCGGGCCCCCGGCCGGGCGCCTAACGACCGTTGAACGCATCCTTCAACCGCGAGAACAGCCCCTGCTGCCCCGGCTTGAACTCGCCCATGGGGCGCTCCTCGCCGCGCAGCTTCGCCAGCTGGCGGAGGAGCTCCTCCTGCTGGGGGTCGAGCTTGTTGGGCGTGATCACCTCGACGTGGACCACGAGGTCACCACGGCCGCCGCCCCGCAGGTGCGTCACACCGCGCTGGTGCAGCGGGATCGACTGGCCGGACTGCGTGCCCGGGCGGATGTCGATCTCCTCGACGCCGTCCAGGGTCTCCAGCGGCACCTTCGTGCCGAGGGCCGCGGCCGTCATCGGGAGGGTGACCGTGCAGTGCAGGTCGTCGCCGCGCCGCTGGAAGGTCGGGTGCGGGGTCTCGTGGATCTCCACATAGAGGTCGCCCGCGGGGCCGCCGCCGGGGCCGACCTCGCCCTCGCCCGCCAGCTGGATGCGGGTGCCGTTGTCGACACCGGCCGGGATCTTGACCGTGAGCGTGCGGCGCGACCGGACGCGGCCGTCGCCGGCGCACTCCGGGCACGGGGTCGGCACCACGGTGCCGAAGCCCTGGCACTGCGGGCAGGGCCGCGAGGTCATGACCTGGCCGAGGAAGGACCGGGTGACCTGCGAGACCTCACCGCGGCCGCGGCACATGTCACAGGTCTGCGCGGAGGTGCCGGGGGCCGCGCCCTCGCCGCTGCACGTGGTGCAGACGACGGCGGTGTCGACCTGGATCTCCTTGGTGGTGCCGAACGCGGCCTCGTTGAGGCTGACTTCGAGCCGGATCATGGCGTCCTGGCCACGGCGCGTGCGCGAGCGCGGACCGCGCTGCGAGGCCTGGCCGAAGAAGGCGTCCATGATGTCCGAGAAGTTGCCGAAGCCGGCGCCGAAGCCACCGGCCCCGCCACCGCCGCCGTTCGCGGAGAGCGGGTCGCCGCCGAGGTCGTAGACCTGCTTCTTCTGCGGGTCCGAGAGCACCTCGTAAGCGGCGTTGATCTCCTTGAACCGCTCCTGCGTCTTCGGGTCCGGGTTCACATCCGGGTGCAGCTCACGGGCGAGGCGGCGGAAGGCCTTCTTGATCTCGTCCTGCGAGGCATCACGCCGTACGCCCAGGACCGCGTAGTAGTCCGTGGCCACTTACGACTCCGCCAGGATCTGTCCGACGTAACGTGCCACTGCGCGTACCGCTCCCATCGTTCCGGGGTAGTCCATGCGGGTCGGTCCGACCACGCCGAGTTTGGCGACTGCCTCGTCGCCCGAACCGTAGCCGACGGCGACGACCGATGTGGAGTTCAGGCCCTCATGAGCATTCTCATGACCGATTCGCACCGTCATGCCCGAATCCTTGGCCTCGCCGAGCAGCTTGAGCAGCACCACCTGCTCCTCCAACGCCTCCAGCACGGGCCGGATCGTCAGCGGGAAGTCGTGCCCGAAGCGGGTGAGATTGGCGGTGCCGCCGATCATCAGCCGCTCCTCGGTCTCCTCGACCAGGGTCTCCAGCAGGGTCGCGAGGACCGTCGAAACGGTTCCTCGGTCCTCCTGCTCGAAGGACTCGGTGAGGTCCTGCACCAGCTGCGGCACATCCGCGAACCGGCGCCCCACGACCCGGCTGTTGAGCCGCGCGCGGAGATCCGCCAGCGAGGTCTCGCCGATCGGCGCCGGGCAGTCGACCATGCGCTGCTCGACCCGGCCGGTGTCCGTGATCAGCACCAGCATCACCCGTGCGGGGGCCAGCGAGAGCAGCTCCACGTGTCGCACGGTCGAGCGGGTCAGCGAGGGATATTGCACCACCGCGACCTGCCGGGTCAGCTGCGCGAGCAGCCGCACCGTGCGGCCCACGACGTCGTCGAGGTCGACGGCGCCGTCGAGGAAGTTGTGGATGGCCCGCCGCTCCGGCGTCGACAGGGGCTTGACGCCCGCGAGCTTGTCGACGAAGAGGCGGTAGCCCTTGTCCGTCGGGATGCGGCCGGCGCTGGTGTGCGGCTGGGCGATGAAGCCCTCGTCCTCCAGGGCGGCCATGTCGTTGCGCACGGTCGCCGGGGACACACCGAGGCGGTGCCGCTCGGTGAGGGCCTTGGAGCCGACGGGCTCCTCGGTGCCCACATAGTCCTGGACGATGGCGCGCAACACTTCGAGCCTGCGTTCGCTCAGCACCGCGCACCTCCAGTCCAGCCGTCTACGGGGTCCTTCCCTGGCACTCCATGGTCACGAGTGCCAGATCCCTTCAGCCAGTGTACGGCCGTGCACCGCGGCGAGGGCAAGAGCCGTCGTGCCGTGCGCCCGCACACACCGCCGCCGCACACCCGTCGAGCGGGCAACCGTACCGCGCTCCGGCTAGCGTCCGGGTATGGAGAAGCATGAGGGGACAGCGCGTTGGGAAGTGCTCGCGCCGGGGGTCGCGCGCCGCAGAATGCCCGTGTGGGACGCCACGATCGGGGTGATCGCGGGGCCGGACGGCGTGCTGCTCGTCGACACCGGGGCGACGGTACGGGAGGGCGCCGAGGTCCGGCGGGAGGTGCGGGAGCTCCTCGGCCGCGACGTGACGCATATCGCTCTCACGCATCCGCACTTCGACCACGTCTTCGGCACGGCCGCGTTCTCGGGGGTGCAGGTGTACGGGGCGGTGGGGCTCGCCGACACCCTGCTGCGCGAGCGCGAGGAGCTGGCGCGGGACGCCGTGCGGCACGGGGTCGATCCGACGGCCGCGGCGGAGGCCGCGGACCTGCTCGTACTGCCCCGCCACCCCGTCTCCGGCGAGCTCACGCTCGACCTGGGCGACGGGCGGCAGGCGCTGCTGGCCAACGTCGGTCCGGGTCACACCGCGCACGATCTGACGGTGCTGGTGGCGGGGGCGGGCGGGGCGCCCGAGGTCGTCTTCTGCGGCGACCTGGTCGAGGAGTCGGGCGAGCCGCAGGCGGGGCCGGACGCGCTCCCCCGCCAGTGGCCCGCGGCGCTGGACCGGCTGCTGGCGCTGGGCGGCGAGGACGCGGTGTACGTACCGGGGCACGGGGCCGTGGTGGACGCGGCGTTCGTACGCGCGCAACGTGACGCGCTGGCGGCACGGTTCGGCGTGTCGTGAGCGTCGCGCGATCTTGATCCACAATGGCGCGCATGCGCAGCAGACAATACGGGCCCGACCTCACCCCTCCGTGGAAGCGTCAGCAGCCCGCTCCCGAAGTGGCCGCCGAGGCGGATCTCGTGGTCGAGGAGGTCACCACCGGCTTCTGCGGGGCGGTGATCCGCTGCGAGAAGACGGCGCAGGGGCCCACCGTCACCCTGGAGGACCGCTTCGGCAAGCACCGCGTCTTCCCGATGGAACCGCGCGGATTCCTGCTGGAGGGCCGCGTCGTCACCCTCGTACGCCCCACGGTCCCGAGCGCGCCGCAGGGCCCGGTCCGTACGGCCTCCGGCTCGATCGCCGTCCCGGGGGCGCGGGCGCGTGTCGCACGCGCCGGACGCATCTACGTGGAGGGCCGCCACGACGCGGAGCTCGTGGAGCGGGTGTGGGGCGACGACCTGCGGATCGAGGGCGTGGTCGTGGAGTACCTGGAGGGCATCGACGACCTCCCGGCCATCGTGCGGTCGTTCGCACCAGGTCCGGATGCCCGGCTGGGGGTGCTGGTCGACCACCTGGTGCCGGGCTCGAAGGAGTCACGGATCGCGGCGGAGGTGACGGGTGCGGACGTCCTGGTAGTGGGGCATCCGTACATCGACGTGTGGGAGGCCGTGAAGCCGTCGTCGGTGGGGATCGCGGGGTGGCCGCGCGTGCCGCGGGGGGAGGACTGGAAGACGGGGGTGTGCCGGGCGCTGGGGTGGCCGGTGAACACGGGGGCCGCTTGGCAGCGGATTCTGGGGTCGGTGCGCACTTTCAGGGACTTGGAGCCGGAGCTCCTCGGCCGGGTCGAGGAGCTGATCGACTTTGTGACGGTGCCGACTGCTTAGCGGGCGGTGCCGGGCGAGGTCCGGAATTCCGATGTGTCCAAGGTGACGCCCAGCATGGCGAGCGGCACAGGATCGCCGAACTTCGTGGTCCGCGTTGTTGCGTAGTCAGCCTCATCCCCGGCGCCAACCGGCTCAGTGAGCAACACGCACTGGGCAGCGAAGGGGTCGACAATCAGGTAGGCAGGGACCTGCCCTGCCGCGTAAATGGAGCGCTTGATCTTGTAGTCGCGGAGAGCGCTGGTCTTGGAAACCACCTCTACGACCAGCGTGGCGGCTGAGGCGGGGACAAGCCGTCCAGGACCCTCGAACGCCCCCTGCTCGACCACCAGCAAGTCCGGGACCGGCTCACTGCTCTCGCCCGGAATGGCAAGGTCTTGGGTTTGTAGCGGATACCAACGATCTCGCGGAACCTGGTCCTGGACCGCCAGGACGATCAGGTTGTGGACCAACCCGGGCCCCGCCATCATCACGATTTCCCCCCGCAGAAGCTCGATCTTGTATCCCTCGAAGAGCTCGGGGTGCTCCTGGAATACAGCGATCATTCGTTCATCCACAGCGGTCATCTCCGTGGTCCTCCACATCCGCCGCGTGCATTTGGCGGCAGCCTATGGAGAGCGTAGGCGGGTGCACAGCGTATGCGCGTCAGTTCACCCGAACAGGTAATCAGTCGACCAGATCCCGCACCACCGCGTCCGCCAGCAACCGCCCCCGCAGCGTCAGCACCGCGCGCCCCGCCTCGTACGGCTCGGCCTGGAGCAGTCCGTCCGCCAGTGCCTTCGCCGCCGCCTTCGCGCCGGCGGGCTTGAGCAGATCGAGCGGGCAGCCCTCCAGCAGGCGGAGCTCCAGCAGGATGCGTTCGACGCGGCGGTCCTCGTCCGGCAGGATCTCGCGGCCCGCGCCCGGGGAGCGTCCCTCGCTGAGGGCCTGCGCGTAGGCGCCCGGGTGCTTGACGTTCCACCACCGCACGCCCCCTACGTGGGAGTGCGCGCCGGGGCCCGCGCCCCACCAGTCCGCACCGCGCCAGTAGAGCTCGTTGTGCCGGCAGCGCCCGGCCTCGCTGGTGGCCCAGTTGGAGACCTCGTACCAGCTGAAGCCCGCGGACGTGAGCATGTCCTCGGCGATCAGATAGCGGTCGGCGTGGACGTCGTCGTCCGTCATGGGGACCTCGCCGCGGCGGATCCGGCGGGCCAGCTGGGTGCCCTCCTCGACGATCAGCGCGTACGCCGAGACGTGGTCGGGGCCCGCGCCGATCGCGGCGTCGAGGGAGGCGCGCCAGTCGTCGTCGGACTCCCCCGGCGTGCCGTAGATCAGGTCCAGGTTGACGTGGTCGAACCCGGCGGCCCGCGCCTCCGCGACGCATGCCTCCGGGCGGCCCGGGGTGTGCGTGCGGTCGAGGATCTTCAGCACGTGCTGCCGGGCGCTCTGCATGCCGAAGGAGATCCGGTTGAAACCGCCCTCGCGCAGCTCCGCCAGATAGCGGGGGTCCACGGACTCCGGGTTGGCCTCGGTGGTGATCTCCGCGCCCTCCGCGAAGCCGAACTCGTCGCGGATCGCGGCCAGCATCCGCACGAGGTCGGCGGCGGGCAGCAGCGTGGGCGTGCCGCCGCCGACGAAGACGGTCTCCACGGGGCGCGGGTCGTCGCCGAGCACCTTCCGCGCGAGGCGGATCTCGTGGGCGAGCGTCTCGGCGTAGTTGTCCCGGGAGGCCAGGGCCCCGCCGGAGCCGCGCAGCTCACTCGCGGTGTAGGTGTTGAAGTCGCAGTATCCGCAGCGTGTCGCGCAGTACGGCACGTGCAGGTAGAAGCCGAGCGGCCGCCGTCCGGCGCCCTCCAGGGCGTGGTGGGGCAGCGCCCCGTCCTCGGGCATGGTCTCGCCGTCAGGCAGTACGGAAGGCATGGGTCCATTGTCCGGCATCGGCCGGCGGACCCGGCACCTCCGCCCGGCTCAGGCCTCCCGGGCGCCCGCGTACATCTCCTCGATCAGCTCCTTGTACTGCCGCTCCACGACGGGCCGCTTGAGCTTGAGGCTCGGGGTGAGCTCGCCGTGCTCGACATCGAGGTCGCGCGGCAGCAGCCGGAACTTCTTGATCGTCTGCCAGCGCTGGAGGCCCTCGTTGAGCCGCTTCACATAGCCCTCGATGAGCTCCTCGGTCTCCTTGGCGGCGGCCACCTCGGCGTACGACTTGCCCGCCAGGCCGTGCTCCGCGGCCCAGACCATGAGGGTGGGCTCGTCCAGGGCGATGAGCGCGGTGCAGAAATTGCGGTCGGCGCCGTGCACCAGGATGTTGGAGACGAAGGGGCAGACGGCCTTGAACTGGCCCTCGACCTCGGCGGGGGCGACGTATTTGCCGCCCGACGTCTTGATCAGGTCCTTCTTGCGGTCGGTGATGCGCAGGAAGCCGTCCGGGGACAGCTCGCCGATGTCGCCGGTGTGGAACCAGCCGTCGGACTCCAGGACCTCGGCGGTCTTCTCGGGCTGGCCGTGGTAGCCGGCCATGACGCCGGGGCCGCGCAGCAGGACCTCGCCGTCGTCGGCGATGCGGACCTCGGTGCCGGGCAGCGGCTTGCCGACGGTGCCGGTGCGATAGGACTCGCCCGGGTTGACGAAGCTCGCGGCGCTGGTCTCCGTGAGGCCGTAGCCCTCCAGGATGTGGACGCCCGCGCCGGAGAAGAAGTAGCCGATGTCGGGGGCGAGCGCGGACGCGCCGGAGACGCAGGCGCGCAGCCGCCCGCCGAACGCCTCGCGGATCTTGGTGTAGACGAGCGCGTCGGCGACCTTGTGCTTGGCGGCGAGCCCGAAGGGGACGCTTCTGCTGCCGGTGCGGCGGAAGTTGTCCTGGGAGGCCTTGGCGTACTCGCGGGCCACGTCGGCGGCCCAGTGGAAGATCTTGTACTTGGCTCCGCCGCCCTCGCGCGCCTTGGCCGCGACGCCGTTGTAGACCTTCTCGAAGATGCGCGGCACGGCGGCCATATAGGTGGGCCGGACGACCGCGAGGTTCTCCACTATGCGGTCCACGCGCCCGTCGACGGCGGTGACGTGCCCGGTGCTGATGTGGCTGACGGTGAGCACCTTGCCGAAGACGTGCGCGAGCGGCAGCCACAGGTACTGCACGTCGTCGGAGCGCACCAGGCCGGTCACCTGGATGGAGCGCGCCATGTACGCCCAGGAGTCGTGGAGCAGCCGTACGCCCTTGGGGCGGCCGGTGGTGCCGGAGGTGTAGATCAGGGTCGCGAGCTGGTCGGCCCGCAGCGCCTTGATCCGGTCCCGCACGGCGTCGGGGTCGCCCTTCAGCAGGGCGGTGCCGCGCCGCTCCAGCTCGGCGAGGGAGAGCACGAAGCCGTCCGGGTCGCCCTCGGCGGGGACGGCGTCCGCGGCGTCGATCACCACGACGTGGACGAGTCCGGGCAGGTCGGCGCGGTGCTCGCGGACCTTGGCGAGCTGGGCGGCGTCCTCGGCGATCAGCACCCGGCTCTCGGAGTCGGAGAGGATGAAGGCCGTCTCCTCGGCGTTGGTGCTGGGGTAGACCGTGGTGGTGGCGGCGCCGGAACAGAGCACTCCGAGGTCCGCGAGGATCCACTCCACCCGGGTGGAGGCGGCGAGCGCGACCCGCTCCTCGGGGTGCACCCCGAGGTCGATCAGCCCGGCGGCGATGGCGAAGATCCGGTCGGCGGCCTCCCGCCAGCTGAGCGAGGCCCAGGCGTCGGGGCGGCTGCCGGAGGGAGAGGGCACCGGATAGCGATAGGCCTCCGCGTCGGGGGTCGCCTCTACGCGTTCGACGAGGATCGTCGCCACGGAGGGCGGACGGTTCTCGATCAAAGCCTGTGTCTCGGTCACGGCGTCCTCCGGGGCCCGATTCGTTGCTGGTGACTCGCGAGTAACCTTCCAAGCAGTGATCAGACTAGAGCCCGTACGGCCCCTGCGTAAGGGCCTGTAGTTGCCTTGTCGAAGCTGTGACCGGCGAAATGGCCGACGGACGCCCACACCTGGCCCGAGCTGCGCCTTCCGGCAGCGCGAAGCGCCCGCCCCCACGCGGGGGACGGGCGCTCGCGGCCGTCGGACGGTGACTTGTCGGTCTTGGTCCGGCGGCTACTTCTTGCTCTTGTCGGCGCCGTCGGTGTCCGAGGACAGCACCGCGATGAAGGCCTCCTGGGGGACCTCCACGTTGCCGACCATCTTCATCCGCTTCTTGCCTTCCTTCTGCTTCTCCAGCAGCTTGCGCTTGCGGGAGATGTCGCCGCCGTAGCACTTGGCGAGGACGTCCTTGCGGATCGCGCGGACCGTCTCACGGGCGATGACCCGCGAGCCGATGGCGGCCTGGATCGGCACCTCGAAGTTCTGCCGCGGGATGAGCTCGCGCAGCTTGGCGACGAGCCGCACGCCGTACGCGTACGCCTTGTCCTTGTGCGTGATCGCGGAGAACGCGTCGACCTTGTCGCCGTGCAGCAGGATGTCGACCTTGACCAGGCTGGCCTGCTGCTCGCCGGTGGGCTCGTAGTCCAGGGAGGCGTAGCCGCGGGTCTTGGACTTCAGCTGGTCGAAGAAGTCGAAGACGATCTCCGCGAGCGGGAGGGTGTAGCGCAGCTCGACGCGGTCCTCGGAGAGGTAGTCCATGCCCAGCAGCGAGCCGCGGCGGGACTGGCAGAGCTCCATGATCGCGCCGACGAACTCGTTCGGCGCGAGGATCGTCGACTTGACGACGGGCTCGTGCACCTCGGAGATCTTCCCCTCGGGGAACTCGCTCGGGTTGGTGACGATGTGCTCGGCGCCGTCCTCCATCTTGACCCGGTAGACCACGTTGGGCGCGGTGGCGATCAGGTCGAGGCCGAACTCGCGCTCCAGCCGCTCGCGGATCACGTCCAGGTGGAGCAGGCCGAGGAAGCCGACGCGGAAACCGAAGCCGAGGGCGGCGGAGGTCTCCGGCTCGTAGACCAGCGCGGCGTCGTTGAGCTGGAGCTTGTCGAGCGCCTCGCGCAGCTCGGGGTAGTCCGAGCCGTCCAGCGGGTAGAGGCCGGAGAACACCATCGGCTTGGGGTCCTTGTAGCCGCCCAGGGCCTCGGTGGCGCCCTTGGCGAACGAGGTGATCGTGTCACCGACCTTGGACTGCCGGACGTCCTTCACACCGGTGATGATGTAGCCCACCTCGCCGACACCCAGGCCGTCGGAGGGCGTCATCTCGGGCGAGGAGACGCCGATCTCCAGCAGCTCGTGGGTGGCGCCGGTCGACATCATCTTGATGCGCTCG
The DNA here is from genome assembly GCF_003391135.1 of Streptoverticillium olivoreticuli subsp. olivoreticuli. Classification (GTDB taxonomy): domain Bacteria; phylum Actinomycetota; class Actinomycetes; order Streptomycetales; family Streptomycetaceae; genus Streptomyces; species Streptomyces blastmyceticus. The sequence goes on from NZ_CP031455.1 coordinate 3,799,940, forward strand.
CGCTTCTTCAGCTCGCCGTCCACGACCCTGACGTAGGTGACCACGCCGCGGTAGGAGTCGTAGACCGAGTCGAAGATCATCGCCCGGGCGGGGGCGTCCTTGACGCCGACCGGGGCCGGGACCTCGGCGATGACCTTGTCGAGCAGCGCGTCGACGCCAACGCCGGTCTTCGCGGAGACCTTGAGCACGTCGGAGGGGTCGCAGCCGATGAGGTGCGCCAGCTCGGCGGCGAACTTCTCGGGCTGGGCGGCCGGCAGGTCGATCTTGTTGAGGACCGGGATGATCGTGAGGTCGTTCTCCATCGCCAGGTAGAGGTTGGCGAGGGTCTGGGCCTCGATGCCCTGGGCGGCGTCCACCAGGAGGATGCAGCCCTCGCACGCGGCGAGGGAGCGCGAGACCTCGTAGGTGAAGTCGACGTGACCGGGGGTGTCGATCATGTTGAGGATGTGGGTGTTGCCCTTGTCCTCGGTGGGCGCCCAGGGCAGCCGGACCGCCTGCGACTTGATCGTGATGCCGCGCTCGCGCTCGATGTCCATCCGGTCGAGGTACTGCGCGCGCATCTGCCGCTGGTCGACCACGCCGGTCAGCTGAAGCATCCGGTCGGCGAGCGTCGACTTGCCATGGTCGATGTGCGCGATGATGCAGAAGTTACGGATCAGAGCCGGGTCGGTACGGCTCGGCTCGGGCACGTTGGTAGGGGTCGCGGGCACGCAGGATCCATTCGGTGACTTCGGCGTTTGAACGCCAGTCTCGGCGGGAGTCGGGTATACGACCCCTCCATGGTCCCATGAGCGGCGGGTACGGTCCGGTTTGGGAGCCCGGAGCGCCTGCTGGTAACCTGGTCCACTGTGCCTCGTGCCCTCTCAGGTACGGGTGCACAACATCGAAATCCAACGAACCTGAAAAGGCTCTTTCGTGGCGAACATCAAGTCCCAGATCAAGCGGAACAAGACCAACGAGAAGGCGCGCCTGCGTAACAAGGCCGTCAAGTCCTCGGTCAAGACCGCTGTCCGCGCGGCCCGCGAGGCCCTGCTCGCCGGCGACGTCGAGAAGGCCACCGCCGCCGTTGCCGCGGCCGGCAAGAAGCTCGACAAGGCCGCCAGCAAGGGTGTCCTGCACAAGAACGCCGCCGCCAACAAGAAGTCGGCGCTGGCCAAGCAGGCTGCGGCCCTCAAGGCCTGAAGCCTTTCCGGGGCGTGAGCCCCGGTTTTCTCGCCGGCACGGACCCAGCGGACCCTCTCTACCGCTCCGGACCGGCACCCCGCCGCACTCGGTCGTTCGCCACGCGGGTGCGGTTCGAGCCTTTCGGCTCGCTTGACGAATTCGAAGGCCCCGTGGCCGCCCTTCCCCAGGGCGGGTACGGGGCCTTTGATTTTTGCCGACCGCATGCTGTGCCTGCTTCGCAGGCGAGCGCCCTTGGGGGTCCCCCCGGACGGAGTCTGGGGGAGCGTCCTCAAACGCCGGACGGGCTGGATTCGGCTGATGTGAGGTGCGAATCCAGCCCGTCCGACCATTGGGCCCCGGAACGCTAGCCTCGGCTGCGCGCCGCGCGGGCCACCGCTACGACCGCCTTCTCCAGGGCGTACTCGGGGTCGTCGCCGCCGCCCTTCACGCCCGCGTCCGCCGCGGCGACGGCCCGCAGCGCGACGGCGACCCCGTCCGCCGACCAGCCCCGCATCTGCTGGCGCACCCGGTCGATCTTCCACGGCGGCATGCCCAGATCCCGGGCCAGGTCACCCGGGCGGGCGCCCCGCGGCGCGGAGGCGAGCTTGCCGATCGCCCGGACGCCCTGCGCGAGCGCACTGGTGATCAGCACCGGGGCGACCCCGGTCGACATCGCCCAGCGCAACGCCTCCAGGGCCTCGGCCGCTCGGCCCTCCACGGCCCGGTCGGCGACGGTGAAGCTGGACGCCTCGGCCCGGCCGGTGTAGTAGCGGGCGACGACGGCCTCGTCGATCGTGCCCTCGATGTCGGCGACAAGCTGGGTGCAGGCACTGGCCAGCTCACGGAGGTCGCTGCCGATCGCGTCCACCAGGGCCTGGCAGGCCTCCGGGGTCGCGGAGCGGCCGGTCGCGCGGAACTCCGAGCGCACGAACGCCAGGCGGTCGGCCGGCTTGGTCATCTTCGGGCAGGCGACCTCGCGGGCCCCGGCCTTGCGGACCGCGTCCAGCAGGCCCTTGCCCTTGGCGCCGCCCGCGTGCAGCAGGACGAGGGTGATCTCCTCGATGGGCGCGCCGATATAGCCCTTCACGTCCTTCACCGAGTCCGCCGAGAGGTCCTGCGCGTTGCGCACGATCACGACCTTGCGCTCGGAGAACAGCGACGGGCTGGTCAGCTCGGCCAGCGTGCCGGGCTGGAGCTGGTCGGAGGTGAGGTCGCGTACGTCGGTGTCCGCGTCGGCGGCGCGGGCGGCGGTCACCACCTCGCGCACGGCGCGGTCGAGAAGGAGATCCTCCTGGCCCACGGCGAGCGTGACGGGGGCGAGCAGGTCGTCGGTTGCAGTCTTCCTGGCCATCGCGTCCAGCATCCCACGCACCGCTGACACTCCGGCCCGCGCGGCCGGACGGGCGTACCGCACAATGATCGGGTGAGCAGCGTTTCCCCTTCCTCTCCTTCCCCTTCCCACCCGGCCTCCTCCCCGTCGCCCGCCTTCGACGCGGCCGACCCCGTACGGCACCTGCTGGTGCTCCCCGACCGCGACGCCGCCGACGAGGTGGCGGACGAGGTCGCCCGTCGCTTCCCCCTGGACGAGCAGCCCCAGGTGGTGCGCGAGGCCCTCGCGGGCGAGGACGACGCCGAGGACGCGCAGTGGCTGGTGGTCCTGGAGGACCCCCGCGGCGCCCTGGCCCCCGACGCCCTGCGCGAGCTCGCCGAGGAGTACGAGGGCTGGCTCGAAGCGGAGTGACCCCGCCGCACCGCACCGCCCCTCACTTCGCGAGGACGGCCGTGGCGTCGCCGGTCACCGCCACCGGGCCGTCCCGGTCGGTGCGCAGCACCGTCGCGCCCTGGGCCCGAAGGGCCTGGACCGTGCGGGGTGACGGGTGTCCATAGCGGTTGCCCGCGCCCACGGAGACGACCGCCAGACGCGGGCGGAGTCTCCGTATCAGCCGGGGGTCCTGGTGGGCGGAGCCGTGGTGGGCGACCTTGAGGACGTCCACCGGGGGCAGGTCGGGGCGGGTCTCCGCCAGGGCCTGCTGGGCGGGTGGTTCGAGGTCGCCGAGCAGGAGCAGGGTCAGCCCGGCGCTGCGGACCAGGAGGGTGACGCTCGCGTCGTTGGGCCCGTCCTCCGCGGCGACGGACACCCCCGCCGGTGGCGGCCACAGCACTTCCCAGGACAGCTCCCCTAGGTGCCGCCGCTCCCCCGGCACCGCCTCCACGACCGGGACCCTTGCCCGCTCCGCCTCCCGGCGCACGAACGCGGCCCGGCCCGGCGGTTCCGCGAACGATGTCGTCTCGATCCCCCCGACCGCCCTTCCGCGCAGCACGCCGGGCAGACCGTCTACGTGATCCGCGTGAAAGTGGGTGAGCAGCAGGAGCGGCACCCGCCGCACACCCAGGGCGCGCAGGCAGCGGTCGACGGCTCGCGGCTCGGGGCCCGCGTCCACGACGAGGGCGGTGCTCTCACCCGCGGCCAGGACCAGGGCGTCGCCCTGCCCCACGTCGCACGCCGCGAACCGCCAGTCGGGCGGCGGCCAGCCGGTGACGACCCGGGTCAGGGGTGCCGGGCGGACGACCGCGACGAGCAGGAGCAGCGCGCAGGCCGCGCAGACCCAGGGCCGGTGGAGCGTCCGGCGGGCGGCGAACACGGCGGCCCCGGTCAGCGCCGCCAGCAGCAGCCCGCCGGGCCAGCCGCCCGGCCAGCCGAGCTCCGCGCCGGGCAGGCCGGCTCCCGTACGGGCCACGGCCGCGGCCCAGGACGCGGGCCAGCCGGCCAGCCATGCGAGGCCCTCAGCGGCGGGCGGCACGAGCGGCGCGGCCACGAGCGCCGCGAAGCCGAGGACCGTCGCGGGGGCGACGGCCAGTTCCGCCAGGAGATTGCACGGAATCGCCACCAGGCTCACCCGCGCCGCCATGACCGCGATCACCGGCCCGCACACGGCCTGCGCGGCGGCGGCCGCGGCCAGGGCCTCCGCGGCGCGTGGTGGAATGCCGCGCCGCCGCAGCCCGTCGCCCCAGCGTGGGGCCAGGGTGAGGAGGGCGCCGGTGGCCAGGACCGACAGCAGGAAGCCATAGCTCCGGGCCAGCCACGGGTCCCAGAGCACGAGCAGCAGCACGGACGCCGCGAGCGCGGGCAGCAGGCTGCGGCGCCGCCCCGTGCCGATGGCCAGCAGGGTGATCAGCCCGCATCCGGCCGCGCGCAGCACACTCGGCTCGGGGCGGCACACGACCACGAACCCCAGCGCCAGCACCGCGCCCAGCACCGCCGTCAGCCGCAGCGGCAACCCCAACCGGGCGGCCAGCCCCCGCCTTTCGGCGCGCGCCGCGAGGTGCGGCGGGCCGATGAGCACCGCGATCAGGATCGCGAGATTGCTCCCGGAGACGGCCAGCAGGTGCGTCAGATCCGTGGCACGGAAGGCGTCTTCGAGGTCGGGCGGGATGCGTGACGTATCGCCGACCACCAGTCCCGGAAGGAGCGCCCGGGCGTCCGGAGCCAGGCCGTCCGTGGCGTCGCGGAGGCCCGCGCGGAGCCGGGCGGCCGTCCGTTGGAGGGCGTTGGGCTCCTCGATGACGTGCGGTGGGTCCGGGCCGGTGACGCGCACGACCGCGGCGATCCGGTCGCCCCGCCGGGCCGGAGGGGACAGGCGTCCGGTGACCCGGATCCCGGTGGAGGGCAGCAGCCCGAGCCAGGAAGGGTGGGCGATCAGCAGGACGGGCGTACGGACGGCTGTCTCGCGCTGTCCGGCGACCAGACGGGTCGCTTCGCCTTCCAGCACGACGGTGGGGGCGGCGTCTCCTTGAGGGCGGGAGTGGGTGGCATGCGGGTCGTCGGTGACCGTGACGTCGAGGGTGGCCTCGCGGTAGTGGGCGGCGAGGGCGGGGACGGGCCCGCCGTGTGCTTCGGCGGTGGTCAGGGCGGCGGCGGTGGCCGCGGCGGTGGCGCACAGCAGCATGGCGGCGGCCGCGGTGGCTGTCGCCGTGGCTCTGCGCGGGGTCGGGCGGCGGGGTTCTTCCTCTGTCACGCCCCTTCCCGAACCGGAGCTCCGGCCCGCGCCTCTTTCCTCTTCCTCGAACGCTTGAGGGGCTGATGGGTGCGGGCGCTGGTTCCCGCCCGTGGCCGGTGGTGGGTGGTCGGGTCGGTCGCGGGTGTCCTTCCGTCCGAGGGCCAACAGCAGGGTGCACGCCGCGAGCGCGCCAAGCGCCGCCGTGGCGGCGACCACCGTCGCGTCCGTCGCCAGGGCCATGGCCGCGGCCGCCCACGCGGCGGCGGCCGGCAGGACCAGGCGCAGGTCGCTCGGGGGCGCGTCGGGCGAGGTCACGGCTGGACCAGGGGGCGGAGGTCGGTGAAGCGGCGGGCGCCGATGCCGTTGACGTGGCGGAGCTCGTCCACCGAGCGGAAGCCGCCGTGCTCGGTGCGGTAGTCGACGATGTGCTGGGCGAGGACCGGGCCGACGCCCGGCAGCGCGTCGAGCTGTTCGACCGTCGCGGAGTTGAGGCTGACGGGACCGGCCGGTCTGCCGCCCGCCGGTCCGCTCGCGGCGCCGGGCGGTGGCGCGCCCGCGGGTCCCGGCGACGCGCCCACCACGATCTGTTCGCCGTCCATGAGCACCCGGGCCCGGTTGAGCCCCGTGGTGTCCGTGCCCGGTCGCGCGCCCCCGGCCGCGTCGAGCGCGTCGACGACCCTCGACCCGGTCGGCAGGCGCTGGATGCCGGGCCGGAGCACCTTGCCCGTCACGTCCACCACCACGCCGCCGCCGGCACGGGGCGCGGGACCCGCGCGATCGGCCGGAGGCGCCGCTGCGGCGGGGCGGTCGGCCACCACGGACGGCGTCTCCCGGTCGGGCGGGCGCACGGCCCGCGGGCGGCCCGCCCAGAAGTGGTACGCGGCGAACACGCACGCCGCGACCAGCACGACCGCCAGCGCGGCCAGCGTCTTCGGCTCGATCCCGCAGCGGAGTTGCACCCACATCGGGAGCCGCTCCGCCATGACGGTCCGCCAACTCCCTTGCGCACGAGGGACCTTGGGCACGCCCCCACCCGGCGGGTCGGGGCTGCCCCGGCCGGCTTGCCGTTCCGGGAACAGCGCCGTCGCCCGCTCCCCCGGCGAGCGGTCGGACCGGGGCTGCCCGGCGCGACCGGCACCCGAGTTCAACGGATCAAGCGTCAAGGTGTTCCGGCGATCAGTCATGCCACGACCGTAGGCGCGTCCGCCCGATCCCGCTGAAGCGGCCCAAATTCCGTGGATAACCCGCCAGTTGTGGATATCCGCGTCACCCGAACGACGGCTTCCACGCCGCGGAACGACCCGGAACACCCCGGAAGCCCGCCCGGATCCGGACGAATCCCCCGCAGCCCGCCCACTCGGCGCAGCCCGCCCACTCGGCGCGGCCCGCCCGCTCAGCGCGGCGCGACCACCACGCCCAGCAGCCCCGGCCCCGTGTGCGCCCCGATCACCGCGCCCACCTCGCTGACGTGCAGGTCCACCAGTCCCGGCACCCGCTCCCGCAGGCGGTCGGCGAGGAGCGTCGCGCGGTCGGGGGCGGCGAGGTGGTGGACGGCGATGTCGACGGGCGCGACGCCGGCCCGTTCGACGGCGATCTCCTCGAGGCGGGCGATGGCCTTGGACGCCGTGCGGACCTTCTCGCGCAGCTCGATGCGGCCGTCGTCCAGCTGGAGCAGGGGCTTGACCGCGAGCGCCGACCCCAGGAGCGCCTGTGCCGCGCCGATCCTGCCGCCGCGGCGGAGGTAGTCGAGGGTGTCGACGTAGAAGAACGCCACCGTGCCCTGCGCGCGCTTCTCGGCGGCGGCGGTGGCCTCGTCGAGCGTCCCGCCCGCGTCCGCGGTCTCCGCCGCGGCCAGTGCGCAGAAGCCGAGCGCCATGGCGACCATGCCCGTGTCCACGACCCGCACCGGCACGGGTGCGTCCGCCGCCGCGAGGACCGCCGCGTCGTACGTACCGGAGATCTCGGCGGAGAGATGGAGGGAGACGATGCTCTCCGCGCCCGCCTCGGCCGCCGCGCGGTAGGTGGCCGCGAAGACCTCGGGGCCGGGCCGTGAGGTGGTCACCGGCCTGCGCTTCTGGAGCGCCTGCGCGACGGAGCGCGCGGAGATCTCGGTGCCCTCTTCCAGCGCCTCGTCGTCCAGGACGACCGTGAGCGGCACGGCGGTGATGTCGTACCGCTCCATCGCCCGCTGTGGCAGATAGGCCGTGGAATCGGTGACGACAGCGACGTGGCGGGGCATGTTCCGGAGATTACCCTTCGGGGCGCTTCCGCGGCAGTGCGGACCCCGTACGCGTGATCGTTCCGCCGGAGGGCCGGACAGGGGGCCGTACGGTCAGGTAGTGCTCTCGGGGCGGCGGCTCTTCTGCCAGGAGTAGCCGGGCTGCTGCCAGGTCCTGCGCCCGTTGATCGCGGGCCGCTCCGGCGTCTGCCCGTCCGCCGCGCGCCCGTCGGCCCCGGAGGTCTCTTCGGCCGGCGCCGTGCTGCCCGACGAAGCGGATCCGGGGGCGCGGGACTCCTCCGGCTCGTCCATCGTCCAGTGCCGCAGCGCTCCCGCCTCCATCTGGATCTGGCCGCTGAGCGTCTCCAGGTCGTCCTCGGCGAAGCGGCGGGCCCGGTCCTGCGCGGCCCAGCGCAGCGAGTCCGCGGAGCCCTTGACGCGCTCGGTGCGCTCCCGCAGCTCGGGCAGGCAGGCGGCGATCCTGGCCTTGTCCGGCTCGTTCTCCAGGCGCTTGAGGTCGTCGTCGAGCTCATGGCCGTGCGCGCTGAGCCGCTCGAACAGGGCCAGCGCCTCGGACAGCGAGGCGTCCTCGGTGGCGGCGAGCCGCAGGGCCTCCTGGGTGGCGCGCATCGACGTCCGCAGGGAGAGCCGCAGCTGCGCGACCTCGCCGGGCGCGCCCGGCTGTGCGTACTGCCTGGCCTTCAGCCGGGTGTCCTCGACGGTCCGGCGGGCCTGGGTGACCGTGCGGTCCACCCCTCGCTTGACCGCGCGCACGGTCTTGACCGTGGCGATCACCCCGAGCGTGACGAGGACCGCGAAGATCAGTGCGACGATCACGGCCACGGCTTCCATGAACGCTCCTCAGCGGGCTCGGTGTGGTCGGCCCCGGGGGCGGGCCCTCGGGGGTCGAAAGTCACGACGCGCGCCGCGGATCCGACGGACCCGCGCCACCCCTCCACCGTAAACGCAAAGGGCAGGCCGGGGGTTCCTGTCGAACCCCCAACCTGCCCGTAGGGAGAAACCCCGAAGGCTCCCCCCGGCCGTTACGCCGGGACGATGTTCACCAGCTTCGGCGCCCGCACGATGACCTTGCGGATGCCCGCGCCGCCCAGGGCCGCGACGACGGCCGGGTCGGCCAGGGCGGCCTTCTCCAGCTCCTCGTCGGAGATCGACGGGGCGACCTCCAGACGCGCCTTGACCTTGCCCTTGATCTGGACGACGCAGGTCACGGCCTCGTCGACCAGATACGCCGGGTCGGCGACGGGGAAGTCCGCGTGGACGACCGAGGTGGTGCGGCCGAGCTTGCGCCACAGCTCCTCGGCGATGTGCGGGGCCAGCGGGGCGACCAGCAGCACCAGCTGCTCGGCGACGGTCCGCGGGACCTCGCTCAGCTTGGTCACGAAGTTGTTCAGCTCGGTGACCTTGGCGATGGCGGTGTTGAAGCGCAGGTTCGCCATGTCCTGGGAGACGCCGTCGATGGCCTTGTGCAGGGCGCGCAGCGTCGCCTCGTCGGGCTCGGCGGAGACCACCGTGACCTCGCCGGTGGCCTCGTCCACCGCATTGCGCCACAGGCGCTGGAGCAGGCGGTACTGGCCGATGACGGCGCGGGTGTCCCAGGGCCGGGAGACGTCCAGGGGGCCCATCGCCATCTCGTACAGGCGCAGGGTGTCCGCGCCGTACTCGGCGCAGATCTCGTCGGGCGTGACGGCGTTCTTCAGCGACTTGCCCATCTTGCCGAGCAGTCGGCCGACCTTCTCGCCCTGGTAGTAGAAGGCGCCGTCGCGCTCCTCCACCTCGGCGGCCGGTACGGCGATGCCGCGGCTGTCGCGGTAGACGTACGCCTGGATCATGCCCTGGTTGTAGAGCTTGTGGAACGGCTCGTTCGAGGAGATGTGGCCGAGGTCGAAGAGGACCTTGGACCAGAAGCGGGCGTACAGCAGGTGCAGCACGGCGTGCTCGGCGCCGCCGACGTACAGGTCGACGCCGCCGTGCGGCTGACCGTCGCGCGGGCCCATCCAGTACTGCTCGGCCTCGGCGGAGACCAGGCGCTCGCTGTTGTGCGGGTCCAGGTAGCGCAGCTCGTACCAGCAGGAACCGGCCCAGTTGGGCATGGTGTTGGTCTCGCGGCGGTAGCGCTTGGGGCCGTCGCCGAGGTCCAGGGTGACGTTGACCCAGTCCTCGTTGCGGGAGAGCGGGGTCTCCGGGGAGGTGTCGGCGTCGTCCGGCTCGAAGGTGCGCGGGGAGTAGTCCTCGACCTCGGGCAGCTCCAGCGGCAGCATCGACTCGGGCAGCGAGTGGGCGACGCCCTGCTCGTCGTAGACGATCGGGAAGGGCTCGCCCCAGTACCGCTGGCGGCTGAACAGCCAGTCGCGCAGGCGGAAGTTGACGGTGCCCTCGCCGATGCCCTGCTCGGTGACCCAGGCGATGGCGGTGCGCTTGGCCTCGTCGACGGCCATGCCGTTGAGGTCGAGCTTGTCGTTGGCGGAGTTGATGGCCGGGCCCTGGCCGGTGTAGGCCTCGCCCTCCCAGCCCTCCGGCGGCGCGACGGTGCGCACGATGGGCAGCTCGAAGGCGGTCGCGAACTCCCAGTCGCGCTCGTCCTGGCCGGGGACGGCCATGATCGCGCCGGTGCCGTAGCCCATCAGGACGTAGTCGGCGACGAAGACGGGGACGCGCTCGCCGGTCAGCGGGTTGCGGGCGTACGCGCCGGTGAAGACGCCGGTCTTGTCCTTGCCCTCGGTCTGGCGCTCCACGTCGGTCTTGGACTGCGCCTGCTTGCGGTACGCGGCGATGGCGTCGGCCGGGGTGCGGGCGCCGCCGGTCCACGCGTCCTTGGTGCCCTCGGGCCACTCGGCCGGGACGACGGAGTCGACCAGCTCGTGCTCGGGGGCGAGCACCATGTAGGTGGCGCCGAAGAGGGTGTCCGGGCGGGTGGTGAAGACGGTGATCTTCTCGTCGTGGCCGACGACCTCGAAGGAGACGCGGGCGCCCTCGCTGCGGCCGATCCAGTTGCGCTGCTGGAGCTTGATGGCCTCGGGCCAGTCCAGCGCCTCCAGGTCGTCGATCAGGCGGTCCGCGTAGGCGGTGATCCGCATGTTCCACTGGCGCAGCTTGGACTTGAAGACGGGGAAGTTGCCACGCTCGGAGCGGCCGTCGGCGGTGACCTCCTCGTTGGCGAGGACGGTGCCCAGGCCGGGGCACCAGTTGACGGGGGCGTCGGAGGCGTACGCCAGGCGGTACTCGCCCAGCACCTCGGCGCGCTCGACGGCCGAAAGCTCGCTCCACGCGCGCGTTCCCGGCACCTGGCGCTCGCCGCTCTCGAAGAGCCGCACCAGCTCAGCGATCGGACGGGCCTTCTTCGCGTCCTCGTCGTACCAGGAGTTGAAGATCTGCAGGAAGATCCACTGGGTCCACTTGTAGTACGCCGGGTCGATCGTCTCGAAGGAGCGGCGCTTGTCGTGGCCCAGGCCCAGCCGGCGCAGCTGCGCCTTCATGTTCTCGATGTTGGCCTCGGTGGAGACCCGCGGGTGGGTGCCGGTCTGCACGGCGTACTGCTCGGCGGGCAGGCCGAAGGCGTCGAAGCCGAGGGTGTGCAGGACGTTGTGGCCGGTCATGCGGTGGTAGCGCGCGTAGACGTCGGTGGCGATGTAGCCCAGCGGGTGGCCGACGTGGAGGCCCGCACCGGAGGGGTACGGGAACATGTCCATGATGAACTTCTTGGGCCGGGCGACGACCTCGGGGTCGCCCGCCAGGTCACCGCCGGGGTTGGGCGCGTCGTAGGTGCCGTGCGCGTCCCAGAGGTCCTGCCAGCGCGCCTCGATGTCAGCGGCCAGCGCGGCCGTGTAGCGGTGCGGGGCAGCCACCTCGGCGGCGGTGTTGGTCTCGCTCATCGTCCTCAAAGCTCCATCGATCGTCGTCTCTACCTGCGGCACCTGCGGAAATGAAAAATCCCCTCGCACAGGAGGGGACGCCGCGCCGATGCCGACCGGTCTACCGGTCGGTACTGATCAGCGCGGCCCGCTAAGCAGAAGGCGTACGGCACGCATGTGGTCAGGTTACCGCAGGGGCCGAAGGGCCCGCACCGAGTACCTGGCGCGGTGCGGGCCCGGCCGGTCAGTGGCGGTGACCCGGCACGTACGAGGTCACGTAGTTGTCGGCCGGTGTGCCGACGCCCGTGACGTTGTCGTAGCCGACGGTCGCCGACAGCGAGGTGTCGCCGCCGAGGCTGCGCAGGGAGGTCACCACGCCGCCCTTGGCGTCGACGCCGTTGACGTAGTCGGAGCGCACGACCGCGAGGCCCTGGTTCTTGCCCAGCGGGTGGTCGGTGACGTCGTGGTAGGCGGAGGTGCCGTACCGGTCGTAGATGCCCGGGTTGGCGAAGCCGATCGGCACACCGTGGCGGGCCTGCTGGGCCAGCGCCTGGATGCCCGCGATCACCGGGGCGGCGAGCGAGGTGCCGCCGATGCGGTACTCGCTGTACTTCTGCGAGCCGTCGGGGAAGGTCTGGGTCTGGCCGACGAGGAAGCCGGTGCTGGAGTCGGCGACGGCCGCGATGTCGGGCTCGACGCGCATCGGGGTGGCGCCGTTCAGCTTCGACAGCGCGTCGGGGACGACGCCGCGCTGGTAGAAGGGCTGCTGGACGAGCTTGCTGGTGCCGCCGCCGGCGCCGCCGGTGAAGGTGCCGGGGAAGCCCTCCCAGGTGTTGCCGTCCTTCGACAGCGTGGCCTTGTGGGTGCCCCAGCCGGTCTCCCACAGGTACTTGTCGCCCTTGCCGACGGCGAGCGAGGTGCCGCCGACGGAGGTGACCCACTGGGAGTTCGAGGGGGTGTCGACCTGCTTCGTGCCGTGCTTGACGGTGTTGTCGCCGTCGTCACCGGAGGAGAAGTAGAAGCCGATGCCCTCGACGGCGCCGGTCTGGAAGACCTGGTCGTAGGCCGCGGCCACGTCCGGGGTCTCGTTGCTCTCGATGTCGCCCCAGGAGTTGGAGACGATGTCCGCGAGGCGCCCGTCGACGACCTTGTGCAGGGAGTCGATCAGGTCGTCGTCCTGGCAGGAGGCGCCGGCGACGTAGACGATGTCGGAGTCCGGGGCGACCGCGTGCACGGCCTCGATGTCGAGGGTCTCCTCGCCGTACCAGCCGGCCGCGTCGCAGCCGCCCTCGCCGGTGCCGGTGTGCGTGTAGTCCGCGGGCAGCACCTGGGAGAACTGGCCCTTGCGGTAGCCCTTGTCGCCGTTGCGCTTGGCGTACTCGGCGATGTCCTTGGCGATGGTCGGCGAGGCGTACGCGTCGGTGATGGCGACGGTGACGTTCTTGCCGGTGTAGTTCTTCGCCCCGTACACGGAACGCAGCTGCTTGCCGGTGTAGCCCTTGATGGCGTACGGCGCGTGGGAGCCGTAGGCCGACGGGAGGCTGTCGTTCGTCTTCGAGCCGTAGTACGACGAGAAGGGCCCGGCGTTGACGAACGCGGCGCTCGGCGGGGGCAGGGTCTCGTCGTGCCTGGCGAGGCGCGGGGCGTTGTTCAGGCCCACGACGGTGAGGACGGCGCCGTCCACCGAGGCGGGGACCGAGGCGTTGGTCGCCGGCGCGTGGTAGGTCCGGCCGTCCTTGGTGTAGTTGTGCAGCTCCGTGCCGAAGGCCTTCTTGGCCGCGGCGGCGTCACCGGTGACGGTGACGTAGTGGTTGTTGGTGCCGGTCACCTTAAGGCCCGAGGCGGTCAGCCAGCCGGTGACCTTGGCTATCTGGGCCTTCGTCGCACCGAATCGTTCCTGCGCCTGCTTGGCGGTCAGGTACTTGCCGTACGACTTCGACTTCGGGTCGGAGACCGCCTGGGCGTAGGCGGCGAGGCCCTTGGCGTCCCGGCCGGCCAGGTAGACCCGGGCGGTGACCTTGTTGGACTCGGAGACGGTGCCGCGGTCGGCCGACGGCGTGGCCCACAGCGGCTTGGTGCCCTGGAGCGACTGCCGGTCGTGCGGGCCCGAGTCGGCCTGGGCGGCGGGAACGCCGAGCGCGAGCGCTCCGGCGACCAGCGGCAGCGATGCCACCAGGGCCAGTCCGGCGCGCCCTCTGGAGCGGGTAGATCTCATGGAACCCCCTGCGATGCGAATGGTCGCGTACGGCCGTTGTGCTGACGGAGCACAGACGCGGCACATACGTCGCGCCACTCTTTCGATGAACTGTTCATCCATGGGGCATGTGTTCATCAAGATGAAGCCAAGGAAGGGTCAGCAGTGGGTCAGGGGGGCGCAAGTAAACCCGCGGGCCGCCCGACATTTCCGAAGTGGCCCCTGGCGGAGGGCGGCATGCGCGCGAAGTGCCGCCGAACGAACAGACGTTAGCAGCGGTACGGGCCGCCGCACCGGGGTTGCGCGAAGCGGACCCGACGCCCCCGCGGACCTGCCTAGCGTGCTGCCGCATGAACCGCTTCCTCGACCACACCGGTGGCGTCCTCACCCTGGTCTCGCTCACCGCGACCGTCGTGTGGGGGCTCATCGCCACCGACCGGCTGCTGCTCACCCCGCGCGCCCGGCTGCTCTCCCAGGCCGTCCACCGGGCGACCGCCGTCGGCGCGCTCGGCTTCCTCCTGGTGCACATCTGCGTCAAGGTCGCGGAGGCCCACGCGTCGCCCGCCGCGACCCTGGTGCCGTTCTCCTCGGGCGTGCGGGGCGCGGGCGGCCTGATCGGGCTGGGCTCCCTGGCGGCGTATCTGATGGTGCTCGCCGGCGCGACCGGAGCGCTGCGGAGCGCCTTCGCGGGCAGGGGGCGCGCCCGCCGCTGGCGCGTGCTGCACGCCTGCGCGTACCCCGCGTGGTGCGCCGCCGTGCTGCACGGCCTCAAATCCGGGCGCGCACCGGCGGGTTGGGTGACGACGTCCTACGGACTGTGCCTCGTCGCGGTCGCGGCGGCGCTGGCCCTCCGGCTCGTACGCGCCCGCCGCGCGCACCCCGACGGCGCGGAACCCCCGACAGCCGTCGCCCTCACGAGGACGGGGTCACCCGGCAGGCACACGATGGCGGCCCCGGCGCGCACGGCCGCCGCGCATCGGACCGGCGCCCGCGTCCGGGGTGCGCGCACCGGTGTCGCCCACGCGCCCGGCACGCACGCCCTCGGCGGCCATTCTCCTGCCGCTCTCACCGCCGACACCTCCCCGGACGCCCTCCCCGCCGAAGCCCTCGTCGACAACGGCGCGCACGGCGGCCCGGGGCGGGCCCGGTGAACGGCCCGCTTCCCGACGTGCCCGCCGTGCTCGCGCTCGGGCTGCCCCGGCTGACGGCCGGTTTCGACACGGCCGCGCGACTGGACCGCAGGGCGCACCTCGCCGTACACGGTTCGGCGCCCCGGCTCACGGAGACGCAGACGGCCGACCTCGCCGAGACCGTCGTCCTGCGCGGCCGGGGCGGCGCGGGCTTCCCGTTCGCGCGCAAACTGCGGGCCGTCGGCCGGGCGGCGCGGCGGCGGGGGCTGCGTCCGGCGGTGGTGGTCAACGGGTGCGAGGGCGAGCCCGCCTGCCGCAAGGACGCCGTCCTGCTCGCGCGGGCCCCGCACCTCGTGCTCGACGGCGCCCTGCTGGCAGCCGAGGCGCTCGGGGCGGGCACGCTCGTCGTGGGCGTGACCCGGGCGGCGACCGAGGCGTCCGTACGGGAGGCGCTGGCCGAGCGCGGGCTCGCCGACCGGCGCGGCCGGGCCGTGCGCGCCCGGGTGGTGCGCCTTCCCGAACGGCTGGTCTCCGGCGAGTCCTCCGCCCTGCTGCGGGCCGCCGACGGCGGGCTCCCCTTGCCGCCCGGCCGCCACGCCCGCGCCTCCGAGGAGGGGCTCGGCGGCGCCCCCACGCTGCTGTCCAACACCGAGACCTACGCCCAACTCGCCGTCGCCGCACGCCTGGGCGCCGACCGCTACGCCTCCACGGGCACGGCGGACGAGCCCGGCACCCTGCTGCTCACGGTCTCCGGCGCGGTGTCCGAACCCCAGGTCGTCGAGGCGCCGAGCGGTGTGCCACTGGCGTACGCGCTGCGGGCGTGCGGCGCGGGCCCGGCGCTCCAGGGAGTGCTGACCGGCGGCTACCACGGGGCGTGGCTGGACGCGACGACCGCGTACGGCGCCACGGTCTCCCACGCGTCCCTCGCGGCCTGCGGCGGTGCGCTGGGCGCGGGCGCGGTGCTGCCGCTGCCCGTGGACACCTGCCCGCTGGGCGAGACCGTCAGGGTGGCGCACTGGCTGGCCGCCGAGTCGGCGGGGCAGTGCGGGCCGTGCCGGCTCGGGCTGCCGTCGGTGGCCGGAGCACTGGCGGACGTGCTGGCCGGTGGCGGCCGCGGCGCCCTGGAGGCCGTACGGGAGGCCGCGGGCGCGGTCCGCGGGCGCGGCGCGTGCGGGCATCCGGACGGGGCGGCGCGCTTCACGCTGAGCGCGCTGTCGGCGTTCACCGACGACCTGGCCGCGCACGTCCTGGGCGGTGGCTGCGGCCGCGGTACGGCGGGGGTGCTGCCGCTCCCGCTGCCCGCCGGGGCGAGCGCCGCGAGCCCGGAGGGCGCCGAGCGGCTCGCGGTGGACTGGACGCTGTGCGAAGGGCACGGGCTGTGCGCGGGCCTGCTGCCCGAGCTCGTGCGGCTGGGCCCGGACGGCTATCCGGCGCTCGCGGACGCGGGGGTGCCGGCGCACCTGCGCGGCCGCGCGCTCCGGGCCGTCCGCCGCTGCCCCGCGCTGGCGCTGCACCTCGACAAGGGGGCCGACGGGCACTGACCGCCGGCGGGAAACGAAAAAGCGGGCCGTCCGTTTCCGGACGACCCGCTCATTCACTGTGGAGCTAAGGAGAATTGAACTCCTGACCTCCTGCATGCCATGCAGGCGCTCTACCAACTGAGCTATAGCCCCTTGTTCTGTTTTCCGCCCGGTTTCCCTGGCGACACGGATTACATTACACGGACCTCCCCCCCATCTGCCAAATCGCTTGCCCGGCAGCGCTTGGAACGGGCGTCAACGGGGTAGCGTCGGCTCCCTGTGCCCGATTTGTCGCTCCTGGACCCCGGAGTCGCGCCCCGTGACAGCCCGCCGTGCCGCACCGATCGCCGCATCGGTGTGCCTGGCGTCCTTTGTCTGTTTCTGGCTGGCCCAGCGCGCGGCCCACGTCTCGATGATCGACCTGCTCGTCTACCGGGCCGAGGGCTGGACCGTGCGCACCGGTGGCGACCTCTACGCGATGCGGGCCACCCGCGCGCACCTGCCCACCACCTACCCGCCGTTCGCGGCGTTGCTGTTCACCCCGCTGACCCTGCTCGCCACCGCGCCGCTGCGCACCCTGGCCACCCTCGCCAACCTCGCACTGCTGCTCGCCCTCGCCCATCTGTCGCTCCGGCTGACCGGCCGGCCGTCACGCCCCGCCGTGACGCTCGTCGCGGCCGCGCTGTGCGTGTGGTGCGAGCCGGTGTGGACGACCCTGCGCTACGGACAGGTCAACCTCCTCCTCGCCGTCCTGGTGCTGTGGGACCTGACCCGGGCCGCCGGACGGGGCGGGCGCTGGGCGGGTGTGGGGATCGGCCTCGCGGCGGGCATCAAGCTCACTCCCGCGCTCTTCGCCGTCTTCCTGGCCGCGACCGGGACGGCCCGCCGCCCCGGGGGCGAGGCACGGCAGGCCGCCGTCGCCTGCGCCGCGTTCACGGGCACGGCGGCGGTGGGCGCGCTCGCCCTGCCGTACGACTCCTGGCGCTACTGGACCGACATGCTCTTCGCCGCCGACCGCGTGGGGCACGCCGAGGACGCCGCCGACCAGTCGCTGCGCGGCGTCCTGGCCCGGCTCCTGCACACCGGCGACCCCGGGCTCTGGTGGGCCGCCACGGCGGCCGTGGTGGCCGCGCTCGGCCTCACCGTCGCGGTCCGGGCGCGGCTGTACGGACCCGAGCCCACCGCGCACGCCTGGGGCGTGCTCTGCTGCGCGGCGACGGCCCTGCTCGTCAGCCCCGTCTCGTGGTCGCACCACTGGGTGTGGTGCGTGCCCATGGTGCTGCTCCTCGCCTCGGAGGCCGCCCTGGCCACCGGCCGCCGCCGCGCCGCCTGGTGGGCGGCGACGGCGACGGCCGGAGCGCTCTTCTGCTCGTACGCGCTGTGGCGGGTCCCCCATGTGTCACAGGCGCGGCTCGAACTCCACCAGAGCGGCGGCCAGATGCTGCTCTCGGCCGGCTATCCGGCGGCCGGGGCGGCCTTCCTGCTGCTGGCCGCCGTCAGGACGCCGCGCCCCGAGCCGGCGGAGCTCAGTGACCGCCGTGATGGTCACCGCCGCCTCCGTGGTGGAACGCCATTACCTCGTCCGGCATCACCACGAAGGGGCGCATCATCCCCATGTCCTCGTGCTCCAGCAGGTGGCAGTGGTACATGAACCGGCCCTTCGCGCCGTGGAACCGGCCGATCACGTTGACCATCTGCCCGGCGGGCACCTGGATCACGTCCTTCCAGCCCGCGTCGCCGTCCGACACCGGCGCCTGCCCGGTGCGCTCCAGCGGGGCGCGCGTGCCGCCCAGCGTCTGGTCGAAGGGGCCGCCCGCGGGCGCCGGGTAGAGGTCGCGGCCGAGCACCTGAAAGTCGATCAGGTGGATGTGCATCGGGTGGGTGGGGCCGCCCAGGTTGAGGAAGCTCCACTGCTCCCAGGTGTCGTGCCCGGCCATGAAGCCGAGCGCGTCGTCGAAGGCGCGGGCGCCCCTGCGGTACGTACGCACCGTGCCGTCGGCGGCCTTGAGCTGGATCACGCCCTCACTGGGGATCTGCACCTCGCCCGCGTCGACTTGGTGCATCTCCCACAGCGCCGGGTGGCCGTTCCCGGCGGTGCCCGGCGGGGTGATGGCGATCAGCCGGTGACCGTGCTGCGGCGCGGTCTCGTGGGTGATGCGGCGGAACGAGGTGGAGATGACCTCCGGCAGCACGAACGACTCGCGCACCGGATCCCGCCCGACCCGGAACTGCATCACCTGCGGATAGCGCACCCCGGGCGCCGCGTTGACCAGCCGCAGGCGGCGCCCGCGCAGCCTGCCGAAGTCGACGAGGACGTCCATCCGCTCGGCGGGCGCCACGGAGAGCGGGGCGTCCAGCGGCACCGGGCGCGGCAGCAGCCCGCCGTCGGTGCCGATCTGCCAGGCCGCGCCGCGCACCGGCTCGCCGGTGTCCTCGTCGACCAGCCGGAACTGGAAGATCCGGGCGTTGGCGGCGTTGAGCAGCCGGAAGCGGTACCACCGCGCCTCGACGTCCAGGTGCGGCCAGATGACGCCGTTGACGAGGGTGTACGGGCCGTTGAACGCCTTGGTGACGTTCTTGCCCTGCGCGTCCTGGGCGACGATCTCGGTCTTGTGGAGCAGCCGGCCGGTGAGGCGTCCGTCGTCGTCCTGGTCGAGGTTGCGGTCCTGGACGATCAGCGGGATCTCGTGCTCGCCGCGCGGCAGGCGCAGGGCGTCCTCCTCCTCGTCGCGGACCAGGTACATCCCGGCGAGGCCGGTGAAGACGTTCCACCGGGTGATGTCCATGGCGTGGTCGTGGTACCACCAGGCCACCGCCCGGTGGTCGTTGGGGTATTCGGCGAGCTGGCTGTCGCCCGGCGAGACGGCGTTCTCCGTCCAGCCGTCGTTCCCGCCCCCGGTGGGGGCGCCGTGCAGGTGCGTCACCGTCCACGGCGGCAGCGCGGCCACCTCCGCGAGCGGCGCGGCCCCGCTGCGGCCCGGCACGTCGCTCGGCGGCGGCGAGCCCGGCACGGGCGTGGCCTCGACGGCCGTCACTGGATAGTCGCCGCTGATGCGGTTGGTCCAGGCGACCCGCAGCCGGCGGCCTCGGCGGACCTCGATGGTCGGTCCCGGGAAGTGGCCCGCGTAGGCCCACACGCGGGTGGGAGGCAGCTGCGAGTGCAGCCGGACCCAGGTGGCGGTCAGTTGGACTTCGATGCCTTCCAGGGCTTCTCTGCGGCCGGGCCGCAGCACCGGCGGCACGCGCAGGACGTCCAGGAAGGGTGTGAGCTCGGCTACGGCTTCCTGCTTGGGCGCAGGATCGATCGCTGTTTCGGTCACGTGGTGACCTCCGATGACTTCCCCCGTGCCGCCGGCCGTTCCCGGCGGCAGCTTTCACGCCATAGGACGCGCCCGCGTACGGCGGGGGTTGCCGGAAGCGGCCTGAAAAATCGGGCGGAAGCGGGCGGAAGGATTCCGGCGGGGATCCGCCTCAGGCGGTGGCGAAGGAGTAGAAGCGCTTCAACGTGCAGTGTTCGTCGAGCAGTCGGCCGTAGATCGGCTCGCCCTCGAGCTCACGGTAGGTCTCGATCGGGTCGCCTTTTATGATCAGCGCCCGCGCGCACTCCACGCACCAGTACTGGTAGGAGGAGTTGAGCGGCTCCATGTCGCGGACGATCGGCGTCCCGCTGCCGCACCAGTCGCACTTCCGGCTGTGTGCACCCATGGGTCAGCCGTTCCCTCCCCTTTGGTCCCGTCCGCTCCCGGCCGTCCGATTCTGCCACGGGACCCTGTCGGAACAGCAACAATCCCGCCTCTCCTTGACGGAGAGACGGGATCGTCCGGATTGTGGAGCTAAGGAGAATTGAACTCCTGACCTCCTGCATGCCATGCAGGCGCTCTACCAACTGAGCTATAGCCCCGCTGTTCTCGGCTTCCCCCGGAGGTTTCCCTCCGCGTTCCCCGCGAACAAGAAGAACTTTAGCCTGTGACCTGGCCGGATGTGAAATCGGGCCGGGGGCGGCCGCCGGGCGGGGTCAGTCGTCGTCGCCGAGCACCGGCTCGGGCAGCGTCCCGGCGTTGTGCTCCAGCAGGCGCCAGCCCCGCGCGCCCTCGCCCAGCACCGACCAGCAGCAGTTGGTGAGGCCGCCGAGCGCTTCCCAGGACGACGCCTCCAGGCCGAGGAGCCGGCCGATGGTCGTGCGGATGGTGCCGCCGTGGCTGACCACGACGAGCGTGCCGTTCTCGGGCAGCTCGTCCGCCCGGCCGAGGACGACCGGGGCGGCCCGGTCGGCGACCTCGGTCTCCAGCTCGCCGCCGCCGCGCCGCACGGGCTCGCCGCGCTTCCACGCCGCGTACTGCTCGCCGTAGCGCTCGATGATCTCGTCGTGCGTGAGGCCCTGCCACGCGCCCGCGTAGGTCTCGCGCAGGGCGGCGTCGTGGGCGACCGGCAGGCCGGTGACGGCCGCCAGCTCGGCGGCGGTCGCCGAGGCGCGCCTGAGGTCGGAGGCGACGATGGCGTCCGGCCGCAGCGCGGCCAGCAGCCGGGCGGCCCGGCGCGCCTGCGCGACGCCGGTGCCGGTCAGCTCGATGTCCGTGGAGCCCTGGAAGCGGCGCTCCAGATTCCATGCGGTCTGGCCGTGCCGCCAGAGGACGATGCGCCGGCCCCTGGTCGCGACACCCGTGGCCGTGCCGCCCGTGCTGCCGTTCAGCTCAGCTCACCGTCCAGGTCGGCCTCACCGGCCTGCGTCTTGGCGTGCTCCTCGGCCTTGCCACGGGTGGCGACGGCGTCGGCGGGCAGGTCGATCTCGGGGCAGTCCTTCCACAGCCGCTCGAGGGCGTAGAAGACACGCTCCTCGCTGTGCTGCACGTGGACGACGATGTCGACGTAGTCGAGCAGCACCCAGCGGGCGTCGCGGTCGCCCTCACGGCGCACCGGCTTGGCGCCGAGCTCCTTGTTGAGCCGCTCCTCGATCTCGTCGACGATCGACTTGACCTGGCGGTCGTTGGGGGCCGAGGCCAGCAGGAAGGCGTCGGTGATCGACAGTACGTCGCTGACGTCGTACGCGATGATGTCGTGCGCGAGCTTGTCTGCGGCCGCCTGTGCGGCGGCCTTGATGAGCTCGATGGAGCGGTCCGTGGCGGTCACAAGCCATGCTTTCGATAAAGAGGGTCAGTACACCCCAAGGGTCTCACGACCCACCGACAGCCCTCCTGGCCTTTTCCGCGGGACCGGCCGGGCCGTGGCTCCCACCCCCGGCCGGTCCCCGCCGTCAGCCCTTGTAGTCCTTGCCCAGGACCACGGTGACGTCGGCGTTGGGGGCGCCGCCGCCCTTCTTCACGGCGCCCGCGGGCAGCCCCAGCGTCTTGGCGACCTCCTTGGCGTCGGCCTCCCGCCGGTCGTCCGCGTACGTCACCGCGGAGGCGGCCTCGGCCGTGCCCGCGGTGCCGGCGTCGACGACGGTGTAGCCGCCGTTGACGAGCGTGACCTGGGCGGCGCCGGACGCGCCCTTGCCCCCTGTGGCGTTCTTCACGCCGACCCGGGGCGTCGCGTTCTTGTCGGTGTTCTTCACCGTGCCGCCGAGGACGTCCTTGACCACCTTGCCGGTCGCCTGGTCGCCGAGCGTCCCGTCGGACTGCGCGGACAGCGCCGTGGTGTCGTACGTACCCGCCTTGGCGAGCGTCGCGAGCCGGGCCAGGGAGGCACCGAGCTGTTCGACGGACAGGGAGGGGTCCGGGATCTGCGCCAGGGACTCCACCGTCCGGGTCGCGGCGGCGGGGTCGCCGGACAGCTTCTTCAGCACCGCCTGCATGACCTGGCCGAAGCGCGCCAGCTGCTTGCCCGGGTCCTCGCCGGAGGCCCGGTACGTGGCGTAGGCCACCGCCATCTGACCGCCCAGGTTCTGCGCGGTGCCCTTGCGGACCACCGGGCTGTCACCGGGCTTCGCGCCGGGGACGTCGGTGTCCGTGTCGAGGGCGATCCCGCCGACCAGCTCGACCAGGTTCTCCAGGTACGGGGTGTCCAGCCGCCAGCTGCCCTTGATGTCGGCGCCCAGCAGGGTGTTGAGGGCGTCGCGGGTCGCGCCGGTGCCGTCGTCCTGCACGGACTTGCCGAGCGTGGTGGAACCGCCGCCCTCCTTGGCGACGGCCAGCGTGTTCGGCAGCAGGACCGTCGTGCCCTTCCTGGTGGTCTCGTTGTCGACCAGCAGGGCGGTGGAGCTGCCGCCGCCCTGTGTCTGCCGCAGATGGACCACGATCACGTCGCGCTTCTGCGCTCCGCTCGCCGTGGTCGCGCCCTTCTTGTCACCGGAACCGGCCCACCACATGTAGGCGGCCGCGCCGCCCAGGGCGAGCACGAGCACCACGACGAGGGCGACGACGCGGTTGCGCCCCTTGCGCTTGCGCTCGTCGCGCCGTTCGGTGCGGCTCTCGCTGAACTTGAGCCAGTCGATGACGTCCTCGGAGTCCTCGTCCGGCTCCTCGATGAACGAGAACTGCTCGGTGCGGTAGTCCGGCGCGGACGCCTGCTCCGGCACCTTGGGCGACGGCTCGTGCCGCTCCTCCCGGGGCGCTTCGCCCGCCTCGTGGGCGGGGGCACCGGCCTGCCGGGGGATCCACTCCTGCTGCTGGGTCTGCTGGGCCGGCTGCGGGGGCTCGTAGAACTGGTGCGGCTCATGGACCTGCTGGGGCTGGGCGTACGGGTCGTAGCCGCCGGCCTGAACGTCGTAGCCGTAGCCCTGCTGGTGCTGCGCGGGCTGCTGCTGCACGGGCTGCCCGTACTGGTCGTAGACCCGCTCCGGGGCGTCCGGCCGGTACACCGGCTGCCCGTAGGCGTCATAGCCGTGGACCTGGGGTTGGCTGCCGTACGGGTCCTGCGCGTACGGGTCCTGTCGGTCGTTCACCGGTGCCCCTCACGTGCCTTCAGTGCCGGTACAGCTTGCGCTTGTCGATGTAGCGCACCACACCGTCGGGGACCAGGTACCAGACCGGGTCGCCCTGCGCCACGCGTGTGCGGCAGTCGGAGGAGGAGATCGCGAGCGCGGGCACCTCGACGAGCGAGACACCGCCCTCGGGCAGGCCGGGGTTGGCCAGTATGTGGCCGGGCCTGGTGACACCGATGAAGTGGGCCAGCGAGAACAGTTCCTCGGTGTCCCGCCAGGTGAGGATCTGGGCCAGCGCGTCGGCGCCGGTGATGAAGAACAGGTCCGCGTCGTCGTTGAGGGCGCGCAGGTCGCGGAGGGTGTCGGTGGTGTACGTCGGACCGCCGCGGTCGATGTCGATGCGGCTGACCGAGAACTGCGGGTTGGACGCGGTGGCGATCACCGTCATCAGATAGCGGTCCTCGGCCGGTGACACCGCCCGGTGGCTCTTCTGCCACGGCTGCCCGGTCGGTACAAAGACCACCTCGTCCAGGTGGAACCGCGCGGCCACCTCGCTGGCGGCGACCAGGTGGCCGTGGTGGACCGGGTCGAATGTCCCGCCCATCACGCCGAGCCGCCGCTTCACGGGCCCTGTCTGCTCTCCCATGCGTGCAGACCCTACTGGGCGCGGCGGAGCGCCGGACCCGCAGGGACCGGGTGGGCTCAGCGGTCGCGGTTGAAGCGGGTCGTGATCCACAGGAGGAGGAGCAGGATCACCAGGGCCGCGCCACCGGTCATGTAGGGGCTGATGCTCGGGTGGGTGTCGGCGTGCTCGCCCTCGGAGGCGAGTGTGGCCAGGGCGGTGTGGGCTGAGGCGAAAGCGCTCATCGTCGGCAGGACCTATCCGGGACGGTAGTCGGGCAGAGATTTCTGCCACATCGTATGCGGGGGGCGGGCGCGGGCTCACGCCGACTCCACAGGTCAGTCCTTCTTGTACCCGCGGAGCAGGAACCAGGCGAGGAAGGCGATGCCGACCACACCGACGACCAGGACCGTACGGATGAGGGCTCCGGGCCCCTGGTCGCCCTTGGAGACGGCGAGCAGTTCGGTGAAGCCGGGGTTCGCGGTGAAAGCGTGGATGTCGGGCATGCCTCCACGGTAGCCATGCCGGAGGCAGCGCCTACTGTGGGGGGCGGCAGCCGGGCGGGTCACGGCCGCCGGGCCATGATCAGCCCATTGAGGGGGTCTTGATGAGCGACAGCAACGGCAGTGGCGAGCGCGCTTCGGGAAGTGCTTCCGGCGCGGGGGACGAGGGCCACGAGCGGCTGCCCGACCGGCAGCGGAAGCGGTTCCCCGGGATCTCCTCGCGCGCCTACGAGCATCCGGCGGACCGGTCGGCCCTGGTGGCGCTGCGCAAGCTGAGCGGCTTCGACACCGTCTTCAAGGCCCTGAGCGGGCTGCTGCCGGAGCGCAGCCTGCGGCTGCTGTTCCTCTCCGACTCGGTGCGGGTGAGCGACCAGCAGTTCCCGCACCTGCACACCATGCTGCTCGACGCCTGCCACATCCTGGACCTGCCCGAGGTCCCGCCGATGTACGTCAACCAGGACCCGCAGCCCAATGCCATGTGCATCGGCCTGGACGAGCCGATCATTGTGGTCACCACGGGCCTCGTCGAGCTGCTGGACGAGGAGGAGATGCGGGCGGTCGTCGGCCACGAGGTCGGCCACGCGCTCTCGGGCCACGCGGTCTACCGGACGATATTGCTGTTCCTCACCAACTTCGCGCTCAAGATCGCCTGGATCCCGCTGGGCAACATCGCGGTGATGGCGATCGTGACGGCGCTGCGCGAGTGGTTCCGCAAGTCGGAGCTGTCGGCGGACCGGGCAGGCCTGCTGGTGGGCCAGGACCTCCAGGCGTCGATGCGCGGCCTGATGAAGATCGCGGGCGGCAACCACCTGCACGAGATGAACGTGGACGCGTTCCTCGCGCAGGCGGAGGAGTACGAGGCGGGCGGCGACCTGCGCGACTCCGTACTGAAGATCATGAACGTGCTGCCGCGCACGCACCCCTTCACGACCGTGCGGGCGGCGGAGCTCAAGAAGTGGGCGGAGAGCCGCGACCACCAGCGGATCATGGACGGCCACTACCCGCGGCGCTCGGAGGACAAGGACACCTCGGTGACGGACTCCATCCGGGAGTCGGCGAGCCACTACGCGGATTCCGTGCGGACCAGCAAGGATCCCTTGATGGGGCTGGTGCGGGATCTCGCGGGCGGGGCGAGTGATCTTGGGGGGCGGTTGCGCGACACGTTCGGCGGCCGGAGTGGTTCCGGCTCGCCGTCCTCAGGTTCCGGGGAGGCCCCCGGGAAGCCTTCAGAGGGGCCCGGAGGGGCTCCGGGGGCCCAGGACCCGAAGGACGGGCCCTCGAAGCCGTAGGCGGCCGCCTGAGGCCCCCCGGGGGTTCTTTCCCCAGCCCCGCCCCTTCCCGAAACTGGGGCTCCGCCCCAGACCCCGGTCCTCAAACTCCCCCAGCTACCTCCCCCAGACTCCGTCCGGGGGTGCCCCCAGAGGTGCCCCCACGGGCTGAATATTCAGCCCGTCCGGCGTTTGAGGACACCGCGCGAAGCGTGGTTCGGGGGTCTGGGGGCTTGCCCCCGGTTTCGGGAAGGGGCGGGGTAGGGGAAACAAACCGCCGGCCCGCACCCGGGCACGGGTCCGGGGCGGAGCCCCGGCCGCGGCGGAGCCGCGCATCAGACGCTGAGGGAAGGGGCGGGGTAGGGGAACAAAGCCCGCCGCAGGCGCAGCCGCACCCGGGCGGCCGGGGGGAAAACAGAGCGCCCTAGCCGTGCGGCTGGGCGCTCTGCGCCAGGGAGCCGCACAGAGGCGTCGCGTCCTGGCCCGTCGTGTACGGGTCGGTCACCGCCGGGCCGTCCACGCTCGCGCGCCGGCCGGCCAGAAGGGGGCGGAGGTAGGCCGCGTCGTCGGCCGAGCAGGACTCCGGGCCCGCCTGGAGGTAGCTCTGCACGACGGTCAGGTGGTGGTCCTGGAGGCCGTCCCGGTCGAAGCGGAAGCGCATCGTACGGCGCACGGTGAACAGCGACGCGCCGTCCGCTTCGGTACCGAGGTCGGCGCCCGCCTTCGCGGGCCGCAGCGCGTAGACGAACGTGTGGTCGCCGGAGACCTCCAGCGTGCCGGGGGCCGTCTCCGCCACGGTGAAGACGCCCTGCGTGCGTACGGGCGTGCTCACCAGGGCCACCTGGGCGGGATCGAAGCGGATCAGCCAGCCGGTGGCGGCGTGCCGCCCGTCGTTGGACGGGTGGTCGAAGCTGCGGTCGAACTGGTCGAGCTGCGCCGGGTCGAGCAGCACCCGCAGCGTGCGCTGCGCCCCGCCGACCAGGACGGCCGGGTCGAGCGCGGACTTCACCGTGTACTCCTTGGCGGCGGCCAGCGCGCCCATCACCTGGCTCTCGGAGAAGTGCTGCGTGCTGCGCGCCGGGGGCAGGGTGACGCCCTCCTCGCCCAGCCGGAACTGCGCGGCCGGGCTGCGGTCGAAGAGCCGGCCTGCCGGGCCGCCCGGCACGGCGTCGCGCGGGGCCAGGGGTATGACCGTGGAGTGCATCGGCTCCGCGACGGGCACCGCCGCGTCCTTGTAGGGGTGCCGCAGGCCCATGTAGACGGCCGTGCCGAAGGCCAGGGCGATCAGTATCACCAGGACGAGGACCTGTCGCGAGGTGCTGACGCGGGCCCACACATGGCGGTTGCGCACGGCGAGCGCGTGGTCACCCATCCGCTCGCGCGCGGAGAACTCCTGGAGGCGGGCAGCGCGGATGAACGATTCGTCGAAGACGACGGATCGGTACTCGTCCTCCCCACCCCCCGGGACTCCCTCGGGCGTCCCCTCAGGTGGGTCTCCAGGCCCGTCCATACCTCAAGAGTAGGTCCGTCGGGGCCTTGGTAAACGCGCTGGTACACGACAAGTTGTGAGGAAAATTCACGGTGCCCGGTGCACGCATGCCAGGGCCCGCCCGACCGGCTCAGCGGCGGGGTGCCGCGGACGCCACCGGGGGCTCGGAATCGGCCGAGACCGACGGCAGCGGGCCCGGCCGGTCGACCGCGGGGGCGTCCACCCCGGTGGTCGCGGGAGGCGGGTCGGAGCTGGGCCGATTGCCGGAGGAGGCGCTGCGGTAGACGGCGGCGAAGGCGAGAGCCACCACGCCGATGCCCATCACCACCGCGAGCACCCACGCCACCGGGCGCTGCCACCGGGCGTGCCCTCGATAGGGCCTGCGCGGCGCGCCGTAGCGCCCGTACGGGCCGTAGGCGTCGTCTGGATCCAGGTCGTGGGCGAGGCTGTACCAGCCGCTCGCGTGCCCGCTGTGGTGGCTCGTGGGGCCCGCGGCGAACCCGCCCTCATAGGGCTCGTCGAAATCCGGCGCGTCGTCGTCGGCGGGCCCGCCGACCGCCCTGGACCGGGAGGCCTCCGCCTCCGCGCGGGCCTGGGCGGCGGCGAGCATCCGCTCGACCGCGGTCGGTTCGTGGATCGCGGCGGACCGCACGAACTCCTCGTCGAAGACCACGGAGGCGAACGCGTCGTCCGCGTCTCCATGGCGGTGGCTGTCGGGCTCCTCGCCGTCCGGGAACGGCTGGCCCCCCACGTCGTCCGGCACCCGTCCAGCGTAGCCCCGGAACGGTCAATCCGTGCAGCCGGTACGGGAATTCAGCTTCCCGGGCGCGCACCGCCCCGGACGTGGCCGTCGCCCGTGACGATGTACTTGGTGGAGGTGAGTTCCGGGAGCCCCATCGGCCCGCGCGCGTGCAACTTCTGCGTGGAGATGCCGATCTCGGCGCCGAAGCCGAACTGGCTGCCGTCCGTGAACCGCGTCGAGGCGTTGACCGCGACGGTGGTCGAGTCCACCAGCTGGGTGAAGCGGCGGGCCGCGGCCTGCGACGTGGTGACGATCGCCTCGGTGTGGCCGGAGGACCACATCCGGATGTGCCGTACGGCCGCGTCCAGGGAGTCCACCACCGCGGCGGCGATGTCGTACGACAGGTACTCCGTCTCCCAGTCCTCGACCGTCGCGGGCACGACGGTCGCCGGGCCGCCCTCGGCCAGCGCCAGGACCCGCTCGCAGCCGTGGACGGTCACGCCCGCCTCCGCCAGCGCGGCGAGGGCGCGCGGCAGGAACTCCGCCGCGATGTCCTGGTGCACCAGGAGCGTCTCGGCCGAGTTGCACACACTGGGGCGCTGTGCCTTGGAGTTGACGAGGATGTCCACGGCCATGTCGATGTCGGCCTCGGCGTCCACGTACACATGGCAGTTGCCCGTGCCCGTCTCGATCACCGGGACGGTGGACTCCTCCACGACCGTACGGATCAGCGAGGCGCCGCCGCGCGGGATCAGCACGTCGACCATGCCCCGGGCGCGCATCAGCTCCCGCACGGACTCCCGGCTCTCCCCCGGGACGAGCTGCACGGCGTCCGCGGGCAGCCCGGCACCGCCGACGGCGTCCCGCAGGACGCGCACCAGGGCGGTGTTGGAGGCGTACGCGGAGGACGAGCCGCGCAGCAGCACGGCGTTGCCGGACTTCAGGCAGAGGGCGGCGGCGTCCACGGTGACGTTGGGGCGGGCCTCGTAGATGATCCCGACGACGCCCAGCGGGACGCGCACCTGGCGCAGGTCGATGCCGTTGGGGAGGGTGGAACCGCGCACCACCTCGCCGACGGGGTCGGGCAGGGCCACGACGTCCCGCACGTCCTTGGCGATGGCGCGCACCCGCTCGGGGGTGAGGGTCAGCCGGTCGACGACGGTCTCGCTGGTGCCGGCGGCGCGGGCCTTCTCGACGTCCTCGGCGTTGGCCTCGACGATCTCCTTGGTGCGGACCTCCAGCGCGTCGGCGATCGCCAGCAGCGCCTCGTCCTTCACCGAGCGCGGCAATGGCGCCAGCTCGGCGGCCGCGGCGCGGGCGCGGTAGGCCGCGCGCAGCACCGGGGACTGCGGCATGGGATCGGCGAGGGGAGAGGGGAAAACGCTGCTCATGGCCCGCAGCCTAGCCGCGCGGCGCGCTTCGGCCACCATGTATTCCGGACTGCGGACAGCGGGCGGGCCCGGCGGGCCTCAGAAGGGGTGCACACCGACCGGGGTGGCGGGCAGCGGACCGTAGCCCTCCGCGATGCGCTGGTGGTACGTCCCCCGGTCGATGACCTCCAGGCCGACGATCTCCCACGGCGGGAGCCGGGCGGACGAGCGGTGCTCGCCCCACAGCCGCAGCGCGACGGCCGCCGCGTCGTGCAGGTCGCGCGCCTCTTCCCAGTAGCGGATCTCGGCGTGGTCGTTGGCGTAGCGGCTGGTCAGCAGGAAGGGGTGGTCGTGCGCGAGCTGTTCGAGACCCCGGCGGACCTCCGCGAGCGGCGCCTCCGCGCCCGAGACGCTCAGGGTGATGTGCCACAGCCGCGACACCTCGCCCTCGCGCTCCGTGGCCTCCCGCTGTTCGCGCTCCGCGCTCCCCCGTGCCCCCTCCACCGCGTCCCCCGTGCCGACGCTGGTCAGTGTGCGCTCCGCCGTCCCTCGGGACATCGCCCCTGGGCGCCCTCGTCTCACCGGCGGCCTCCTGTTGATCGCTGCTCCGCGCGCATGCGGCGGAGCCGTGTCGCTGCTGCTACTCGCTGCGCCATGTGTTCGATGCCGGGGACCGCCTGCCCGTGACGGCCCCCGCAACAAAGTTGACCAGCCTCCGGGCGGCCGCGTGGCGGTTTTCCGGAAGGTCCCCATGGAAAGGCTGGACCGACCCCGCCCTCTCGCCCCTGCCTGACGTCCGTCAGCGGCGCAGCACGACCAGATCGTCCCGGTGCACGACCTCGCGCTCGTAGCCAGGACCCAGCTCCTTGGCCAGGTCACGGGTGGAACGGCCGAGCAGCTGCGGGATCTCCGCGGCGTCGAAGGCGACGAGCCCGCGGGCCACGGCCCGGCCCTCGGAGTCCCGCAGCTCGACCGGGTCGCCCGCGCTGAATTCACCCTCGACGGCCGCGATGCCCGCGGGCAGCAGGGACGCGCTGCCCTCGATCACGGCCCGCACGGCCCCGTCGTCGAGGGTGAGGGCCCCGCGCGGCGCGGAGGCGTGCGCGAGCCACAGCAGCCGGTCGGTGGAGCGGCGGCCGGTGCGGTGGAAGAAGGTGCCGGTCGGCCGCCCGGCGAGCGCGTCGGCGGCCTGGCTGGCGGAGGTGAGCACGACGGGCACCCCGGCCGCGGCCGCGATCCGGGCCGCCTCGACCTTGGTGACCATGCCGCCGGTGCCGACGCCCGCCTTGCCCGCGCTGCCGATCGAGACGCCCTCGAGGTCCTCCGGGCCGCCGACCTCCGCGATCCGGGAGGTGCCCGGGATGCTGGGGTCGCCGTCGTAGAGGCCGTCGACGTCCGACAGCAGGATCAGCAGGTCGGCCCGGACGAGATGGGCGACGAGGGCGGCCAGCCGGTCGTTGTCGCCGAAGCGGATCTCGTCCGTGGCCACGGTGTCGTTCTCGTTGACGACCGGGACCGCGCCCATCGCGAGCAGCTGGTCCAGCGTCCGGTAGGCGTTGCGGTAGTGCGCGCGGCGGCTGGTGTCGTCCGTGGTGAGCAGCACCTGGCCGACGCGGCGGCCGTAGCGCGCGAAGGACGCCGTGTAGCGGGCCACCAGCAGGCCCTGGCCCACGCTGGCGGCCGCCTGCTGGCGGGCCAGGTCGCGCGGCCGCCGGTCGAGCCCCAGGGGCGCGAGCCCCGCGGCGATGGCGCCGGAGGAGACCAGCACTATCTCCTTCTCCGCGCCGGCCTTGGCCAGCGTGTCGACCAGCGCGTCAACCCGGTCGGCGTCCAGCCCGCCGCCCGCGGTGGTGAGTGACGAGGATCCCACCTTGACCACGATCCTGCGGGCCCCGGTCACCTCCGCCCGCGCCGCCGCCGCTGCCCCCGTACTCGCCCCTGCCCCTGTCACGTACGTACACCTCTAGTGATCGCCGGTCGTGTGTGACTGCTCCGGCACGCAAATCTACCGTCTGAGGATTGTGGTCGTTCGGCCCTGTTTTGAGACGATTGCCGTCGGCGAAGATTGCCCCTGGGCCAGCGACCGTCATACGGTCGGTGGTCGACCGTTGTCCTCCTCCCCTGGCAGACCCGCCGGGAGGGGCCCCCACGGTCCCCCGATGCCCAGTCCCTCCCCGCCCGCCTGCCAGGAGCCCGCCCAGTGCCTTCTGCCGGAACCGCCTCGCGCCGAGCCGTACAGCTCGTGGCGCTGCTCGCGATGCTGGTGTTCTTCGCCGCCCAGCTCGTCGGGGCCCTGCTGCCCCTCGTGCCGCTCCTGATCGCCGCCTCGGCGGCGGGCCTCGCGCTCGACCTCTACCTCCAGCACCGTGACCCCGGTCTGGTCGCCGTCCTCGGCAAGATCCGCTTCGACGTCATGGTGCGGCAGCTGCTGCGCGACATGATGGTGCTGATCGGGCTGCTGCGGCTGCACGGCGACGGTTCGCTGCGCGACTACGCCCCGGTCTTCGTCGGACTGGTGCTCTTCTACGCCGCCCACCTCGCCTGCCAGGCCACCGCGCTGCTGGTCCGCCGCAGCCGCACGCTGCCGTTCCTGACCCGGAACATCGACACGACCGGCCTGCGCCTGTCCGCCGCGCCGCCGCGCCTGCTGGCCCGCCAGCACGGCCGCCGGCTGCTGCGCTTCGCCGTCCCGGCCACCGCGGGCCTGCTGGTCACCGCCGCCACCGAGAAGGCCCTCTGGGGCGAGCTCGGCGTCGGCGTCGCCCTCCTCCTCGCCGTCGGCGGCACCGCGCGGCTGGCCACCTGGCTGCGCCCGAAGAAGCGCATCGCTAACGACCAGCAGGCGCTGGAGTGGCTGGACCGCTGGCTCGCCGGCTACAAGCCGACCGTCGGCATGTACTTCTCCGGTGGCACGAGCTCCGCCTACCAGGCGAACATGTGGCTCTCCACCCTCGCCGAGCTGGACGGCAACCCGGTCATCGTGCTCCGCGAGCGCTTCATGGTGCAGAAGATCGACGCCACCGACGTGCCGATCGTGTGCATCCCCAAGGTCGTCCACCTGATGGCCCTGGAGAAGTCCTCGCTGAAGATGATGCTGCACCCCGCGAACTCCGGTAAGACCTCGCAGGTGCTGCGCATGCCCTCCATCAAGCACGCCTTCACCAACCACGGCGAGAGCGACAAGCTCTCCAGCTGCAACCCGTACTCCAAGGCGTACGACGAGATCTGGGTCGCCGGGCCCGCCGCCCGCGAGCGCTACCAGCTCGCCGACATCGGCGTCGACGACCGCGACGTGGTCGAGGTCGGCCGCCCGCAGCTCGCGCCGATCGAGCCGTACGCGGGGGCGCCCACTAACGCGTACACCACCGTGCTGTACGCCCCCACGTGGGAGGGCTGGGACGGCCAGCCGGGCAACACCTCGGTGATGCTCGCCGGCGAGAACATCGTCCGCGCGCTGCTCGCCGACCCCAAGGTCCGGCTGCTCTACAAGCCGCACCCGATGACCGGCTCCGTCGACCCGCGCGCCGGACGCGCCAACGAGCGCATCCAGGCCATGATCCACGAGGCCAACGCGCGCCGCGGCGGCGACCGGCCCGGCCCCGAGGCCGCCGCCGAACTGGCGCGCCGCGCGGCCGAGCTGGACCGGCTCACCACCAGCACCTTCCGGGGCAGCGCCGACGAGATCGAGCGCATGATGCTCCAGGGCACGCCCGAGAAGGGGCGCGCCGCGACCGTGGAGGCCGCCACGGCCGCCTGGGAGGCCGCGTACTGGGCCTCGCTGCCGGTCTGGGAGCACCAGGTCATCACCGGCCCGCGCCCGGCCCTCTACACCTGCTTCAACCAGTCCGACCTGCTGATCAGCGATGTCTCCAGCGTGGTCTCGGACTACCTGATCAGCGAGAAGCCGTACGCCGTCGCGAACACCAGCGGGATGGGCGAGGAGGAGTTCCGCGCGAACTTCCCGACCGTGAGCGCGGCGACGATCCTCGCGCCGGAGGCGACCGAGGTGCCCGGGCTGCTCGCCGCGGTCCGCGACCCCGCTCTCGACGGCTTCGCCGCGGCCCGTGCGGAGCTGAAGGTCCAGCTGCTGGGTCCGTCCGACCCGCCGTCGCTGGTGCGCTTCAACGCCGCGGCGCTCTCGCTCGCCGCGGAGGCCGACGCCCGGCGCGAGCGCATGGAGGCTCGCGCCTCCGAGATCCCCCCGCAGCGCGCGGACGAGACGGCGTCGGTCTGACCCCTCGCATCGCCCTCAACCGCCGGGCAGGCTGGTTCCTCCAGCCCGCCCGGCGTTTTTTGTTCCCCTGCCCCGCCCCTTCCCTCCCCCAGCTACCTCCCCCAGACTCCGTCCGGGGGTGCCCCCAGAGGTGCCCCCAATCCGATGCTCGGCTCCGCCGAGGCCGGGGCTCCGCCCCGGACCCGTGCCCGGGTGCGGCCCGGCGGGTTTTGTTCCCCAGCCCCGCCCCTTCCCGAAACCGGGGAGACCCCGGACCCCCAGCGCCCTGCGGGCGCGTCCTCAATCGCCGGACGGGCTGAATTCAGCCCGTCCGGCGATTGAGGACAAGCGGCGAAGCCGCTTTCGGGGTCTGGGGCGGAGCCCCAGGAAACGAAACCGCCCGGCGAGCGGGCACACCCAGAAGGTGCACCCGTCACCGGGCGGTGAGTTGATGACGCGTCAGATCAGAACGGCTTGAAACCGTCGAACTCCTGCTGCGCCTCATCCCGCTGAGCCTCCCGCTCGCGACGACGCGTCGCGGCCGGTCGCGGTGCCTCCAGGCGGTGGTCCTCGCCACGGCGGCCGAGCATCTCGGCGCCCGCCATCATCGTCGGCTCCCAGTCGAAGACGACCGCGTTGTCCTCGGCACCGATGGCCACGCCGTCGCCCGCCCGGGCACCGGCCTTGAGCAGCCGGTCCTCGACGCCGAGGCGGTTGAGGCGGTCGGCCAGGTAACCGACGGCCTCGTCGTTGTTGAAGTCGGTCTGGCGCACCCAGCGCTCCGGCTTCTCGCCGCGCACGCGGTAGATGCCGTCCTCCTCCAGGGTGACCGTGAAGCCCGCGTCGTCCACGGCCTTCGGGCGGATGACGATGCGGGTCGCCTCCTCCTTCGGCTTCGCGGCGCGCGCCTCGGCGATGATGCGGGCCAGCGCGAAGGAGAGCTCCTTCAGGCCCGTACGGGCGACGGCGGACACCTCGAAGACCTGGTAGCCGCGCGCCTCCAGATCCGGGCGGATCATGTCGGCGAGGTCCTGGCCGTCCGGGATGTCGATCTTGTTGAGGACGACGATGCGCGGCCGGTCCTCGAGACCGCCGTACTGCCCCAGCTCCGCCTCGATGACATCCAGGTCGGAGACCGGGTCGCGGTCGGACTCCAGGGTCGCGGTGTCCAGCACGTGCACGAGCACCGAGCAGCGCTCGACGTGCCGCAGGAACTCCAGGCCGAGGCCCTTGCCCTGGCTGGCGCCCGGGATCAGACCGGGGACGTCCGCGATGGTGTAGACGGTCGAGCCGGCCGTGACCACGCCCAGGTTCGGGACCAGCGTCGTGAAGGGGTAGTCCGCGATCTTCGGCTTGGCGGCGGAGAGCACCGAGATCAGCGAGGACTTGCCCGCGCTCGGGTAGCCCACCAGCGCCACGTCGGCGACGGTCTTGAGCTCCATGACGACGTCACGGGCCTCGCCGGGCTCGCCGAGCAGCGCGAAGCCGGGCGCCTTGCGGCGGGCGGAGGCCAGCGCCGCGTTGCCGAGGCCGCCGCGGCCGCCCTGGCCGGCGATGAAGGTGGTGCCCTCGCCGACCAGGTCGGCGAGGACGTTGCCGTCCTTGTCCAGGACGACGGTGCCGTCCGGCACGGGCAGGACGAGGTCCTGGCCGTCCTTGCCGGAGCGGTTGTCGCCGGCGCCCGGCTGGCCGTTGGTGGCCTTGCGGTGGGGGCTGTGGTGGTAGTCGAGGAGCGTGGTGACCGACTGGTCCACGACCAGGATCACGTCGCCGCCACGGCCGCCGTTGCCGCCGTCCGGGCCGCCGAGCGGCTTGAACTTCTCACGGTGCACGGAGGCGCAGCCATGGCCTCCGTTACCCGCGGCGACATGCAGCTCGACGCGGTCCACGAAGGTGGTCATTGCGGTTGCCTCCAGATACGTGCAGGGGATGTCTCTGTACTAACACGCCGAGGGCGGACCGGCTTCCCCGTCAGGAAAAGCGGCCCGCCCTCGGAAAGGTGCTGTGTCGTGCCGAAAGGCTGATTACTCAGCGATCGGGACGATGTTCACGACCTTGCGACCACGGTGGGTGCCGAACTGCACCGCACCGGCGGCCAGCGCGAACAGGGTGTCGTCGCCACCGCGACCGACGCCCGTGCCCGGGTGGAAGTGGGTGCCGCGCTGGCGGACCAGGATCTCACCGGCGTTGACGGCCTGGCCGCCGAAGCGCTTGACGCCGAGCCGCTGAGCGTTGGAGTCGCGACCGTTCCGAGTGGACGATGCGCCCTTCTTGTGTGCCATGTGTTCTCAGTCCCTTACTTCGCAGCCGTGGGGATGCCGGTGACCTTGATCGCCGTGTACTGCTGGCGGTGACCAATGCGCTTGCGGTAGCCGGTCTTGTTCTTGTACTTCAGGATGTCGATCTTGGCACCCTTGTGGTGGTCCACAATCTCGGCCTGGACCTTGATCCCGGCCAGCACCCACGGGTCGCTGGTGACGGACTCGCCGTCGACCACGAGCAGCGTGGAGAGCTCGACGGAGTCGCCCACCTTGCCGTCGGAAATCTTGTCAACCTCGACGATGTCGCCGACAGCAACCTTGTGCTGGCGACCACCGCTACGCACGATTGCGTACACGCGGATCTCACTCTCTCGCTGGTAATCGGGACCTCTGATGCCAGCCGCTCACGCAGGCGTGAAGCCCGCGCATATCCGAAAGGACGAGCGGCCTCTCCCGGAATTCACCGGGAGGGATTTGCTCAGGGGTTGGCGTACAGACGCCGAAGGACAAGGTTACGGGGCCCTGTCCTGGGGGTCAAACCGGGCCCTCCCCCGGGGTGGCCGCTCCACGGAGCGGCCGTCCGGGTGGACCCAGGGCCTGGATTCCCCGGGTGCCGGGCGGACTGGAATTCAGCCCGCCCGGCACCCGGAGAAAAACAACCCGGCCTAGTCCTCGGCGGAAGCGGCGGGGGCCGTGGCGGCCTTCTTCGCCGTCTTCTTCGCCGGGGCCTTCTTGGCCGCCGTCTTGGTGGCGGTCTTCTTGGCCGTGGTCTTCTTGGCGGTCGTCGTCTTCTTGGCCGCCGTCTTCTTCGTGGCGGCGGCCTTCTTCGCCGGGGCCTTCTTGGCGGCCGTCTTACGGGCCGTCTTCTTGGCCGGGGCCGGGGTCTCCTCGGCCTCGGTCCCGTCCTCGGCGACCGGCTCGGTGACGGCCTCCGGCTCCACCGGCGCCGGCGCGGGCTCCGGCTCGGCGGCCGGGGCGGCCGGCGCGGTGACGACCACCACGGCCGCTTCCTCCGCCGCGGCGGGCGAGCCCGCCGGGGCGGACGCCCTGCGGGTCACCCGGCGGCGCGGCCGGGCGGGAGCGGCCGGAGCCGCCTCCACCGGGGCCTCGGCCGGAGCGGCCTCCACGACAGCCTCGACGACCGGCTCGGCCACGGGCTCGGCGGCCACCGGCTCGACGACCGGCTCGGCCGGCGCCGCGGTCTCCACGACGATCTCCGGCTCGGCGGCGGCCTTCGGGGCACCCGCCGGAGCGGTCGCTTTGCGGGTCGCCCGGCGCCGCGTACGGCCACCGCGCGAACCCGCCGCGGCACGCGCCTCGGCCGGGCTGCCGAACCACTCCTCGTCCCCGCCGACCGACGGCTGGAGCTCGGCCTCGGTCACCGCGACGGGCTCCAGCTCGGGCGCCTCGGCATCAGCCTCGACCTCGGCCTGCTCCGCGGCCTCCGCCGTCACGTGATCGTGCTCGTGCTCGTGCGGCTGCCCCTTGCCCTTCTTCTTGCCGCGCTTGCCGCCACCGCCACCGCCGACGGACGTGGGCTGGTCCATGTGGACGATCACGCCACGGCCGTTGCAGTGCACACACGGCTCGGAGAACGACTCCAGCAGGCCCTGGCCGACCCGCTTGCGGGTCATCTGCACCAGACCCAGCGAGGTCACCTCGGCGACCTGGTGCTTCGTACGGTCCCGGCCCAGGCACTCCAGCAGACGCCGCAGCACGAGGTCGCGGTTGGCCTCCAGCACCATGTCGATGAAGTCGATCACCACGATGCCGCCGAGGTCGCGCAGCCGCAGCTGACGCACGATCTCCTCGGCCGCCTCGAGGTTGTTCTTGGTGACCGTCTCCTCGAGGTTGCCGCCCTGACCGGTGAACTTGCCGGTGTTGACGTCGACCACGACCATCGCCTCGGTCCGGTCGATCACGAGCGAACCGCCGCTCGGCAGCCAGACCTTGCGGTCCAGCGCCTTCATCAGCTGCTCGTCGATCCGGTACGTGGCGAAGACGTCGACGTCCGACGTCCACTTCTGGAGCCGGTCGGTGAGGTCCGGGGCGACGTGCGAGACGTAGCCGTGGATGGTCTCCCAGGCGCCTTCACCGCTGACGATGACCTTGGAGAAGTCCTCGTTGAAGATGTCGCGCACGACGCGGACGGTCATGTCCGGCTCGCCGTACAGCAGGGTCGGGGCGTTGCCGCTCTTCGCCCGCTGCTGGATCTCCTCCCACTGCGCCTGGAGCCGCTGCACGTCACGCGCCAGCTCCTCCTCGCTCGCACCCTCGGCGGCCGTACGGACGATGACGCCCGCGTCCTCGGGGACGATCTTCTTGAGGATCTGCTTCAGACGCGCGCGCTCGGTGTCGGGCAGCTTGCGGCTGATGCCGGTCATCGAGCCCTCGGGCACGTACACGAGGTAGCGGCCCGGCAGCGAGACCTGGCTGGTCAGACGGGCGCCCTTGTGACCGATCGGGTCCTTGGTGACCTGCACGAGCACGGACTGGCCGGACTTCAGCGCGGTCTCGATGCGGCGCGGGCCGTTGCCCATGCCGAGCGCCTCGAAGTTGACCTCACCGGCGTACAGCACGGCGTTGCGGCCCTTGCCGATGTCGACGAAGGCGGCCTCCATGGACGGCAGGACGTTCTGGACCTTGCCCAGGTAGACGTTGCCGACGTAGCTGGTGGCCTGCTCCTTGTTGACGTAGTGCTCGACGAGGACGTTGTCCTCCAGCACGCCGATCTGGGTGCGCTCACCGCTCTGGCGCACGACCATCACGCGCTCGACGGCCTCACGGCGGGCCAGGAACTCGGCCTCGGTGATGATCGGCACCCGGCGGCGGCCCTGCTCGCGGCCCTCGCGGCGGCGCTGCTTCTTCGCCTCCATGCGGGTGGAGCCCTTGATGGACTGCACCTCGTCGAAGCCGGTGCCGGGCTCGCGCTCCTCGCGCTTGCGGGGCTCGCGGACCTTGACGACCGTGCGCTCCGGGTCGCCCTCGCCCACCTCGGCCTCGGCGGCGTCGCCACTGCGGCGACGACGGCGGCGACGGCGACGGCTGCCCGCGGAACCGGCGCCCGACTCCTCGCCGTACGCCTCCTCCTGCTCCTCCTCGGCGGCCTCGGCCTCTTCGGCCTCCTCCTCGGCGGCCTCGGCCTCCACGTCCCCGGCCTCACCACGGCGGCGACGACGGCCACCACGGCGGCGACGGCGCGAGGGGCGGTCCGACTCCTCCTCGTCGTGGGCGGCCTCGGCCTCTTCGGCCTCCTCGCCCTCGGCCTCCTCGGCCACGGCGGGAACGATCTCCTCCGCCACGGCCTGCTCGACCTCGGCGGGCTCGCCGCGACGGCGGCGACGGCGACGGCTGCCCGTGGCCGGCTGCGCGGCCTCGGCGGCCGGCTCGGCCTGCTCCGGCTCGGGCTCCTCCTCCGGCACGAAGGCGGCGGCAGCGGCAGCGGCGGTCTCCGGCGTCTGGAACATCGGCTCGGTGAAGACCGGCGCCTGGAAGACGGCGGTCGGCGGGCGCACGGCGCGACGACGGCCGCGCGCGGGGGCCTCGGCCTGCTCGGCCGGAACCTCGGTGGCGGCTTCCCGCGCACGGCTCTCGGCCTTGGCGGCCTCCAGCGCGGCGGCAGCGGCCTCGGCGTCACCGGTGGCGACCTTGCGGCGGCCGCGCGTACGGGCCGGGGCGGTCTCGGCGGCGGCCTCGGGCTCGGCGACACGGCGGCGCGTACGGCGGCCGCGGGTCTCGGCGACCGGCGCCTCCTCCTCGGCCGGGGCGGCCTCCGCGGGCTCCTCGACGACCGGCTCGGCGGCCTGCGGGGCACCGGCGGGCGCGGTGGCCTTACGGGTGGCACGACGGCGCGCGCGGGGGGCGGGAGCGGCCGGGATCTCCTCGGCGGCCTCCACCTCCTCCTCGGCCTCCGCGTCCTCGACGGGCGCGGGGACCTCGACCACGGTCTCGACGGTCTGCGGGGCACCGGCCGGGGCGGTCGCCTTGCGGGTGGCGCGACGGCGGGTGCGGGCGGCAGGCGCGGCCTCCGCGACGGGCGCCTCGGGCTCGACCTCGGTCGTCACGGGCGCCTCAGGCGCCTCGGCGACCTGCTCGGCGGCCTGCGGGGCACCGGCGGGCGCGGTGGCCTTGCGGGTGGCGCGGCGGCGCGTACGGGCCGGCTTGGCGTCCTCGACGGCCTCGGTGTCGGCGGCCACGACGGCGGCCGGGACCTCGGGGGTCTCCTCGACGGCCGGCTCGGCCGTACGGGGGGCGCCCGCCGGAGCCGTCGCCTTGCGGGTGGCACGGCGGCGGGGGCGCGCGGGGGTGGCCGGCGCGTCGGTGGCGGCCGGGGCCTCGGCGGCGGGTGCCGGTGCGGCGGACTGCGCCTCGGCGGCGGGGGCCGTCACGGACTGCTGTGCGCCTCCGTCGCCCGCCGACGGCGGGCCGGCGGGGCGGGACGCCGCACGGCGGCGGCGTCGGGGCGGCAGCGTGTCTCCAGGACCGCTGTCGGAGTGGTTGGCGGGCTCAATGGGTTCGAGCATGCGGGCGGTTCTCCCGTCACGCTCCCGGGCGCCGTGCCTTGGTCCGGCCCGGCGGTCCGCGTGATGTGCGCGGTACCGCCGTCCGGGGCGCGGTCGCCGCACGGGAGCTGTCGTCTCGCTCACCGGGTCCGAAATGTCGGCACCGGCGAAAGTCTCCTGGTCAGTGCGCCTGCCGGACCCGGGTGGCTCCCTGGTGGACCGGCGGCGCGGCGACGGCCGTCCTTACACAGAACCTTCCGGCACCTGCGCGGCACCGGCGCTCTGTCCGGCGGCCGTGGTTGATGCGGCCGGGGAAGCGTCGCGGTCGGGCGCGAGCGGGTCGGTCACCGTGCCGGACTCCTCATCGAGCAGCCCCTGCGCCAGCCTGGTCACCGCAGCGGGGACCGGCGGCGCCAGGTCGGCCGTAGCGCGGAGACCGGACAGGACGTCGTCGGGTCGAACGGCAGGTGTCAAGTGCCGAACAACCAGCCGCAGTATCGCACAGGCACCGTCGCCGGGCCTATCGGCCGGAGCGTCGAGGGCCTCGAGTCGGACCACCGCGGCGCGCGTGTCGAAGGTGCGCAACCCATTTTTCGTGCGGCGCTGGACCTCGACGGTCTCCGCCGCGAGAAAGGCCGCCACGGCGCGCTCGGCGTCCGCGACCTCGACGCCGTCCAGCCGCAGCTCCCAGACGGAAGCCTCCAGCCGGTCGGCGAAGGAGGAGGTGTGCGCCTCCACCGCGTCCGTGATGTCGAGCCCGTCCGGCAGCGACTCGTCGAGCAGCTCGCGCAGCTGCTGCGGGTCACGGACCTCGGCGAGCTGGATCTCCAGGAACTCGGCCTCACTGCCCGTGCCGGTGGGGGCGGCGTTGGCGTACGACACCTTGGGGTGCGGGGTGAAACCGGCCGAGTACGCCATGGGCACCTCGGCGCGGCGCAGGGCCCGCTCGAAGGCGCGCTGGAAATCGCGGTGGCTGGTGAACCGGAGGCGGCCGCGCTTGGTGTAGCGCAGACGAATGCGCTGCACCGCGGGTGCGGGCGGCGGGCCTTCGGGCTGTCGCTTGCCCAGGGGTTCCATCTCCTTGTTGCAGAGCCGCACAGAAGTGCAGCCCTTGACGTTCATGAGGGAACGGACCGCGGCAGTGGGCCTTCGAGCTGTTGCCTGCCCAGTCGGATCACCCCCGCCTGCGCGGGGAAACGGTCCGTTCCGTTACTCAGCCTACTTGGCGGCGCGGGACGACGCCGCCGGCGCTCCTACTTGACCACCGTGAGCGGCAGCAGCTTCTTGCCCGTCGGGCCGATCTGGATGCTCGTGTCCATCTGCGGGCAGACGCCGCAGTCGAAGCACGGGGTCCAGCGGCAGTCCTCGACCTCGGTCTCGTCGAGCGCGTCCTGCCAGTCCTCCCAGAGCCAGTCCTTGTCGAGACCGGAGTCCAGGTGGTCCCAGGGCAGGACCTCCTCGTACGTGCGCTCGCGCGTCGTGTACCAGGCGACGTCGACGCCCTGCGGCGGCAGCGTCTGCTCGGCGCTCTTGATCCAGCGGTCGTACGAGAAGTGCTCGCGCCAGCCGTCGAAGCGGCCGCCGGACTCGTAGACCGCGCGGATGACGGCGCCGACGCGGCGGTCGCCGCGGGAGAGCAGGCCCTCGATGATGCCGGGCTTGCCGTCGTGGTAGCGGAAGCCGATCGAGCGCCCGTACTTCTTGTCGCCGCGGATCTTGTCGCGCAGCTTCTCCAGCCGCGCGTCGGTCTCCTCGGCGGAGAGCTGCGGCGCCCACTGGAACGG
Organism: Streptoverticillium olivoreticuli subsp. olivoreticuli; assembly: GCF_003391135.1. Taxonomy (GTDB): domain Bacteria; phylum Actinomycetota; class Actinomycetes; order Streptomycetales; family Streptomycetaceae; genus Streptomyces; species Streptomyces blastmyceticus. The sequence continues at coordinate 3,841,646 of NZ_CP031455.1, forward strand.
CGTGTGCGGCTTGGGCACGAAGCCGCCGATGGAGACCGTGCAGCGGATGTCGTTCTGCCCGGACACCTTGCGGCCCTCGGCGATGACGTTGACCGCCATGTCGCCGATCTGGAGGACGTCCTCGTCGGTCTCCGTCGGCAGGCCGCACATGAAGTACAGCTTCACCTGGCGCCAGCCGTTGCCGTACGCGGTGGAGACCGTACGGATCAGGTCCTCCTCCGAGACCATCTTGTTGATGACCTTGCGCATGCGCTCGGAGCCGCCCTCGGGGGCGAAGGTGAGGCCCGACCTGCGGCCGTTGCGGGTGAGCTCGTTGGCGAGGTCGACGTTGAAGGCGTCCACGCGGGTCGACGGCAGGGAGAGGCCGATCTTGTCCTCTTCGTAGCGGTCGGCGAGGCCCTTGGCGATGTCACCGATCTCGGTGTGGTCCGCGGAGGACAGCGACAGCAGGCCGACCTCCTCGAAGCCGGTGGCCTTCAGACCCTTTTCGACCATCTCGCCGATGCCGGTGATGCTTCGCTCCCGCACGGGGCGCGTGATCATGCCGGCCTGGCAGAAGCGGCAGCCGCGGGTGCAGCCGCGGAAGATCTCGACGGACATGCGCTCGTGCACGGTCTCGGCGAGCGGGACGAGCGGCTGCTTGGGGTAGGGCCACTCGTCGAGGTCCATGACGGTGTGCTTGGACACGCGCCACGGCACGCCGGTGTGGTTGGGCACGACGCGGGCGATCCGGCCGTCCGGCAGGTACTCCACGTCGTAGAAGCGCGGGACGTACACGCCGCCGGTCCGGGCGAGGCGCAGCAGCACCTCGTCGCGGCCGCCGGGGCGGCCTTCCGCCTTCCACGCCCGGATGATGTCGGTGATCTCCAGCACGGCCTGCTCGCCGTCACCGATCACCGCGCAGTCGATGAAGTCCGCGATCGGCTCGGGGTTGAAGGCCGCGTGGCCGCCGGCGAGGACGATCGGGTCGTCGAGCGTGCGGTCCTTGGACTCCAGCGGGATGTCCGCGAGGTCCAGGGCGGTGAGCATGTTGGTGTAGCCGAGCTCGGTGGAGAAGCTCAGGCCGAAGACGTCGAACGCCTTCACGGGCCGGTGGGCGTCCACGGTGAACTGCGGGACCTTGTGCTCGCGCATCAGCTGCTCGAGGTCGGGCCACACGCTGTACGTGCGCTCGGCGAGCACGCCCTCGCGCTCGTTGAGGACCTCGTAGAGGATCATGACGCCCTGGTTGGGCAGCCCGACCTCGTAGGCGTCGGGGTACATGAGCGCCCAGCGGACGTCGCACTCTTCCCAGGGCTTGACCGTGGAGTTGAGCTCGCCGCCGACGTACTGGATCGGCTTCTGCACATGCGGGAGCAGAGCTTCGAGCTGCGGGAAGACCGATTCGGCAGACATACGAACCTTCGTGAGCTGACAGGGGTGACCCTCAAGGCTAACGCAGCCGTGGTCACCCCTCTGCACAGCGATCTTGAAGGCGACGGGCCGCCCGGGAGGCGGTCACGCCCCCAGCGCCTCGCGGTACCGCTTGCGCGACACCTTCCGCCACAGCCCCGGCAGCTCCCGCTCGTCTTCGGCCGCGCGCCGCTCCTCCCGGCCGTACAGGAGTCCGAGTGTGAAGGTGCTCTCGCCCGCGGCGTGCGCCTCGGCCGCGAGCGTGCGCAGGGCGGTGCGCGCCATGACGCTGTCCTGGTGGTCGCCGAGCAGGGTCTGTACGGACTTCATGCGCTCGGCGAACCGTTTCGCCGGTTTCCCCAGCGCCGACTGCGCCGCCTCCGCGGCGTAGCGGACGCGCTTGGCGGCCTTGCGGGCGTCGTGCAGGACGGTGTCGCGCTCGGGGCCCGGCCCGGTGGTGAGGGCGTGCTCGACTCGGGCGGCGAGGCGTCCGTAGTCGCGCAGGACGGCCCCGGCCAGTACGTCGCCGGGCGGCAGGGCGGCGGCGGGGAGCAGGGGCGGGTCCGCGAGGAGGGCGTCGAGGGTGTCCAGGAGCGTGAGGTAGCGGTCGCCGTCGAGGAGCGCGGCGAGGCGCTTGCGGGCGCCCTTGCCGCGGCCCGCCGCGGCACCGCGGAGCCTCGCGCGCACGGGCCCGAGGACGAGCGTGCCGTCCACCTCGGACAGCCGCTCGGACAGCCGCTCGGCGAGCACTTCGCGGTCGCGGTCGACGCCGAGTTCGGCGGCGAGCCACTTGAGTTCCTCGCCGATCGGGTCGGTGGCCTTCCGGTCGAGGACCTTGCCGTACGTGTGGAAGGCGCTGCGGAGCCGGCGGGTGGCGACCCTCATCTGGTGGACGGAGTCCTCGGCGCGGCCGCGGACGGCGGGGTCGAGGGCGAGGAGGGCGTCGGTCTGTTCGCGGACGTACGCGAGGACGTGGTCACCGGCGGTGGGTTCCGCGGGCTTCCCCGGTCTCCTCCGCGCGGCCTTCGGCGGTGCGGGGTCGGTCTCCTCCAGGGCCCTGGCCAGCTTGGAGGGGGCCTTCGACGGGCAGAGCCCGGCCTTGCGCAGGCGCCGCTCCACGGTGTCGAGGAAGGCCGGATCGGCACCCTCGCCGAGCTCGACCTCGACCTCCGTCCAGCGGGCGGTGCGGCCGCCGCGGGTGAGCCGGTCGGCGGTGACCGCGTCCTCGCTCGCCTCGGCGAGGAGGGTCCCGTCGCCGTCGAACAGCTGCCGCACCGTACGGCGGGAGACGATGCGCACCAGCGGGGTCAGGTCGGCGCGGCGGATCCGGGAGCGCACGAGGTCGGTGAGGGCGCGCGGCACGGCCGGGGAGAGGGGCGCGCGGATCTCGTCGCGCACGCCGGGGGCGACGGGGAGCTTGAGGTGCCAGCCCGCGTCCTTTCCGCCGGTGCGGCGGCGCAGGGTGATGTGCGCGCCGGCCAGTCGGCGGTCCTCGGTGTCGTAGTAGACGGCGTCGAGCTTCTGCGTCCCTTGGTCGGTGACGGTCGCCACGCCTTTGACACGGCGGAGGTCGGGCAGCCGGGCCTTGCCCGTACCGTCGCCGGGTTCGTACTTCCGCTCGATCTCTCGCACGGTGTCCGCCATATGGCGAATCTAACCCTTGGTCGCCCCTCTGGGCAGGGCTTGTCGGTGGCCCGGCTGGTTATGGATGTGCGAGCGGTGGTTTTTCACGCCGACATCGGGCGCTGGACCTTGATCGACTGGAGGAGTCCGATCGCGATCCACGCCGCGAACATCGACGAGCCGCCGTAGGAGACGAAGGGCAGCGGCAGGCCCGTCACCGGCATGATCCCCAGCGTCATCCCGATGTTCTCGAACGCCTGGAAGGCGAACCAGGCGATTATCCCGGCCGCGACGATCGTCCCGTACAGCTCCGTCGTCTCGCGTGCGATCCGGCACGCGCGCCACAGCACGACCCCGACGAGGAAGATGATCGCGCCCGCGCCGACGAAGCCGAGCTCCTCCCCCGCGACGGTGAAGATGAAGTCGGTCTGTTGTTCGGGCACGAACTGGCCGGTCGTCTGGGAGCCGTGGAAGAGCCCGGAGCCGGTGAGGCCGCCGGAACCGATGGCGATGCGGGCCTGGTTGGTGTTGTAGCCGACGCCGGAGGGGTCGAGCGCGGGGTTGGCAAAGGCGGCGAAGCGGTTGATCTGGTACTCGTCGAGGACGCCGAGCTGCCAGACGAGGACACAGCCGAGGACGCCCGCGCCGAGCAGTCCGGCGACCCAGCGGTTGGAGGCGCCGGAGGCGAGCAGCACGGCGAGGACGATGACCACCAGCACCATCACGGAGCCGAGGTCGGGCATCAGCAGGATGACCAGGATCGGCAGGGCGGCGAGGCCGAGGGCCTGTACGACGGTGCGGTGGTCGGGGTGCGCCCGGTCGCCCGCGTCGACCTTGGCGGCCAGCAGCATCGCCATGCCGAGCGTGATGGTGATCTTGGTGAATTCGGACGGCTGGATGGAGAAGCCGCCGCCCAGCTGGATCCAGGAGCGGGCGCCGTTGATGGTCGCGCCCAGCGGGGTGAGCACGGCGGCGGTGAGCAGCACGGAGACGCCGTAGAGGATGGGGACGGCGCCGCGCAGGGCGCGGTGGCCGACCCAGACCGCGCCGATGGCGAGGCCGAGCCCGATGCCGGTGTTGAGGATGTTGCGGAGCAGGAAGTAGTACGGGTCGCCGTGGGTGAGCTCCTTGCGACCGCGGGTGGCGGAGTAGACGAGCAGGGTGCTGATGCCCGAGAGGGCGAGCGCGGCGAGCAGCATGACCCAGTCGAGGCGGCGGAGGACGGAGTCGCGGGCGGTGAGCGTGCCCCAGATGCCGCGCTCGGGGGTGTAGCGGCGGATCTTGTAGCCGCCGGTGGCGCTCATTGCTGCTTGTCCTCCTTCCGGGCGGGCGGGGAGGGCACGTCGATCTTCTGGGCCTCGATCGTGCCGTCCTTCTCGATCCTGGGGAGTCCGCTCTCGGGGTGCGGCAGCAGGGCCTTGCCCGGGTCGATCCTGCCCTTCTCGTCGACGCCGTAGAGCGCGTTGTAGATGTTGCGCACGGCGGGGCCGGAGGCGCCGGAGCCGGTGCCGCCCTGAGAGATCGTCATGACGACGGTGTAGTCCTGGGTGTACGTCGCGAACCACGAGGTGGTCTGCTTGCCGTAGACCTCGGCGGTGCCGGTCTTGGCGTGCATCGGGATGTCCTTCTGCGGCCAGCCCTCGAAGCGCCAGGCGGCGCTGCCGTTGGTGGCGACGCCGGCGAGCGCGCCGTCGAGCTGGTCGCGGGTCCTCTGGTCGAAGGGCAGCCTGCCGTGGGCCGTGGGCGCGATCTCCTGGACGCTCTTGCCGTCGGGGCTGACGATGGCCTTGCCGATGGTGGGGTTGTAGAGCGTGCCGCCGTTGCTGATGCCCGCGTAGATGGTGGCCATCTGGATGGGGGTGACGAGGGTGTCGCCCTGGCCGATGGAGTAGTTGACGGAGTCACCGGCGCGCATCCGCATGCCGGACTCGCAGTTCTCCTTGGCGATCTTGGCGGCGTAGTCGTCGCCGCTGCTGCCGCCCTGCTTGCACCAGGTGTCCTTGTTGGCCTCCCAGTACCGCTTCTTCCACTCGCGGTCCGGGACCCGGCCCTTGACCTCGTTGGGGAGGTCGATGCCGGTCTCCTTGCCGAGGCCGAAGTCGTGGGCGGTGCGGTAGAACCAGTCCGCGGGGTGCTTGGGGTTGTTGCCGCCGTCCTTCTGCCACTGGCGGAAGGCCAGGTCGTAGAAGACGGTGTCGCAGGAGACCTCCAGCGCCCGGCCGAGGTTGATCGGGCCGTAGCCCTTGGACTCGAAGTTCTTGAAGACCTGGTTGCCGATGCTGTACGAGCTGGAGCAGTTGTAGTTGTCGGTGAAGGCGTATCCGGCCTTGACCGCGGCGGTGGCGGAGATGACCTTGAAGATCGAGCCGGGTGCCGCCTGCCCCTGGATGGCCCGGTTGAGCAGGGGGTAGTCGGAGTCCTTGCCGGTGAGCTGCCTGTAGTCCTTGGCGGAGATGCCGCCGACCCAGGCGTTGGGGTCGTAGGTGGGGTTGGAGGCCATGGCCACGACCCGGCCGGTCCTGGACTCCATCACCACGACGGCGCCGGCGTCGGCCTTGTAGTTGACGCCGGTGTTCTTGTCGAGCTCCTTGCGGGCGTCCTTCATCGCCTGGTCCAGTTCCCGTTCCGCTATGGCCTGCACGCGGGCGTCGATGCTGGTGACGATGTTGGAGCCGGGCACGGCCTTGTCGCTCTTGGCCTTGCCGATGACGCGGCCGAGGTTGTCGACCTCGTAGCGGGTGACGCCCGCCTTGCCGCGCAGCTGGGTGTCGTACTGCCGCTCCAGACCGGAGCGGCCGACCTGGTCGGAGCGGAGCAGCGGGGCGGAGCCGGACTTCGTCTTGCTGATCTCGTCGTCGGTGACGGGGGAGAGATAGCCGAGCACCTGGGCGGTGTTGGAGCCGCCGGGCCCGGCGTAGCGGCGTACGGCCGTGGGTTCGGCGGTGACGCCGGGGAAGTCCTCCGCGCGCTCACGGATCTGCAGGGCCTGCTGGGTGGTGGCCTCGTCGGTGATGGGGATGGGCTGGTAGGGCGAGCCGGCCCAGCAGGGCTTGGGGGTCTTGGCGTCGCACAGCCGCACCTTGGCGGCGACGTCCTCGGGCCTGAGATTGAGGACCCCGGCGAGCCTGGCCAGGACGGCCTTGCCCCGGTCGTGCATCTTCAGCAGGTCGGTGCGGTTGGCGGAGACGACGAGGCGGGTCTCGTTGTCGGCGAGGGGCACGCCGCGGGCGTCCAGTATCGAGCCGCGGGTGGCGGGGGCGACGACCTGCTGGATGTGGTTGTCGGCGGCTTCGGCGGTGTACTGGTCGCCGTTGCGGATCTGGAGGTACCAAAGGCGCCCGCCGAGGGTGAGCAGGAGGGAGACGACGAGGATCTGGATGGTGACGAGGCGGATGGTGACGCGGGAGGTCCGCCCGGTCTCGGGAAGGTTGCTCATGACGCCCCCTCAGCCGTCCGCGGGAGTTTCTTACGGATGGGTGCCGTGCCGGTCACAGCCGCCGGACCCCCTTGACGCGCCCCTGGCGCCGGACCGGCCTGCCGAAGAGGCCGCCGCGCTGGCCGCCGAGGCGGGAGAACGCGCCCTCGCCGCCGCCTCCCAGCGTGGCGGGGCCCTCGCCGGCGAGCGGGTCGTTCTCGGTGCGCCGGGCGAGCGCCATGATCAGCGGCACGGTGAAGGGTGCCAGCAGCAGGTCGTAGAGCGTGGCGGTGAGGACCAGGCCGGTCAGTCCCACGTGGCGGGCGGCGGTGTCGCCGACGAGGGAGCCGACGCCCGCGTAGAGCAGGGTGGAGCCGATGGCCGCGGCGACGACGACGAGCATGGGGACGGTGGCCGAGCGGAGCCGTCCGGACTCCGGCCTGACGAGGCCGACGAGATAGCCGATCACGCACAGCACGAGGGCGTACCGCCCGGTGGCGTGGTCGGCGGGCGGCGCCAGGTCGGCGAGCAGGCCCGCGCCGAAGCCGATGAGGGCGCCGCTGGTGTGGCCGTAGACGAGCGTGAGGCCGATGACGACGAGGAGCATCAGGTCGGGGACGGCGCCGGGGAGATGGAGCCGGGCGAGGACGGTCACCTGGACGACGAGGGCGATCACCACGAGCGCCGACGAGAGCAGGATCCGGTTGATGCGCATCGGTTCAGTCCTGGGGTTTGGCGCTCGCGGAGGGGGTGGCCGTCACGGTCACCGTGGGGGTCGGCTTGGGGGCTTCCGGTTTCGGCGGCAGGACGGTGTCGCGGGGGTCGGTACGGGGCGCCTCGACGACGACGCCCACGATGTCGAGCCTGCTGAAGCCGACGAAGGGCCGGATCTGGAGGGTGCGGGTCAGGCTGCCGCCCGCGGGTTCGACACGGGTGACCTCGCCGACGGGGACGCCGGGCACGAACGGCTTGTCCCTGCTGGAGCCGAAGGTGACGAGGCGGTCGCCCTCGTGGACGACGGCCTTGCCGTTGAGGAGCTCGACGCGCAGGGAGCGGTCGCCCTGGCCGGTGGCGAAGCCGAGTTCGCCGGACTTCTCCATGCGGGTGCCGACGGTGAACTTGGGGTCGGTCGCCAGCAGGACGGTGGCGGTGGACCGGGAGACGGTGGTGACCCGGCCGACGAGACCGTCGCCGTCGAGCACGGTCATGTCGCGCCGGATGCCGTCGTTGCTGCCCGCGTCGATGGTGACCGTCCACGAGAAGCCCTGGGCGGCTCCTATGGCGATGACCTGGGCGCCCTTGATGCCGTACTGGCCGCGGCCCGCCGTCTTGAGCATGGCGTCGAGCTCGCGGGCCCGGCCGCGGTTGCGGTCGTTGCTGCCGAGGCGCTGCTTGAGGGTGGCGTTCTCCCGCTCCAGCTGGGCGATGCGGCTGTGCCGGCCACCGGAGTCCCGTACGGCCGCGATGGCGTTGCCGACCGGGTCCACGGCGTCGGCCACCCCCGCCTCCACCGGCCCGAAGGCCGAGGCGGCGGCGTGCCGGACACCGTCGAGCGGGGACTGCTCGCCACCGCGGATGTCCACCGTGATCAGTGCGAACGCGACGGCGACCAGCAGCACCAGTAGCAGCCGGCTCTCTCGTGTGTCCCTCACGTGCGGCGGCGTGCCCTTCTCGTCGGACCGGTCGGCTGCGGGTCCGGGCCGGTCATCGGGAGCGTTCTGCCTGTATATCAGGTTGTTTACCGGCAGCGGGTACAGCTGGGCACGACCCTCGCGCCGTCCTGGCACGGGCGGCGCAAGGGTCCGGCCGGGGCCGACGCGTCAGCCCCGGCCGGTCACCTGGTCACCGGCGGGGCTGGGCGTCCAGCACCTGCTGGAGTGCCTCGAACTCCTCGACGCACTTGCCGGAGCCCAGGGCGACGGAGTCCAGCGGGTCCTCGGCGATGTGGATCGGCATCCCGGTCTCCCGGCGCAGCCGCTCGTCGAGGCCGCGCAGGAGAGCGCCGCCGCCCGTGAGAACGATCCCGCGGTCCATCACGTCACCCGACAGCTCGGGCGGGCACTTGTCGAGGGTGGTCTTGACCGCGTCGACGATGGAGTTGACGGGCTCCTCGATGGCCTTGCGGACCTCGGCGGCCGAGATGACCACGGTCTTGGGCAGACCGCTGACGAGGTCGCGGCCGCGGATCTCGGTGTGCTCGTCCTGTTCGAGGTCGTAGGCCGAACCGATGGTGATCTTGATCTGTTCGGCGGTGCGCTCACCGAGGAGGAGGCTGTACTCCTTCTTGATGTGCTGGATGATCGCGTTGTCCAGCTCGTCGCCGGCGACCCGGATGGACTGCGCGGTGACGATTCCGCCGAGGGAGATCACTGCGACCTCGGTGGTGCCGCCGCCGATGTCGACGACCATGTTGCCGGTGGCCTCGTGCACGGGGAGGCCGGAGCCGATCGCGGCGGCCATCGGCTCCTCGATGATGTGCACCTGGCGGGCGCCGGCCTGGGTGGACGCCTCGATCACGGCGCGGCGCTCGACCCCGGTGATGCCGGAGGGCACACAGACCACGACGCGCGGGCGGGCCATCCAGCGCCGTTTGTGGATCTTGAGGATGAAGTAGCGGAGCATCCGCTCCGTGATCTCGAAGTCCGCGATCACCCCGTCCTTCAGCGGACGCACCGCGACGATGTTGCCCGGGGTCCGGCCGATCATCTTCTTCGCCTCGGCACCCACCGCGAGGATGCCACCGGTGTTGGTGTTGATGGCTACGACGGACGGCTCGTTGAGGACGATGCCACGGCCTCTGACGTACACCAGCGTGTTGGCGGTCCCGAGGTCGACAGCCATGTCACGGCCGATGAACGACATGTTGTTCCCCATGAGGATACGTCTGGCCTTCCCAGCTGGAGCGAATGCTTACTTGAGGTCGGCAGGGTGTGCGGTGCGCTGCGGGGCGCGGAAGCTTCATCGTAGTCTCGACCGGTCGTACGCGGTGCGAGGGTTCCTCCGCCATTGTCGGCGGAACGCGAGCCCGCCCCAGTAATGGTGACGTCGTGTCGGAGTGAGAGGTTCCCTCGTTCGCCGCGCATATGCCAGAGGCGGCCGAAAAGAAATCGGCCGCCCCTGATCAGAATGGGTGCGTCTCTGATGAACTATCAGGCAAGGCCCGGAAAGAAAATCTTGATTTCCCGCTGGGCGGACTCCTCGGAGTCCGAGGCGTGGATGAGGTTCTCGCGCGTGATGGTGCCGAAGTCGCCACGGATGGAGCCCGGGGCGGCCGAGATGGGGTCGGTCGGACCGGCCAGCGCGCGCACGCCCTCGATCACACGCTCCCCCTCGACCACCAGGGCCACGATCGGCCCGGAGGACATGAACTGCATCAGGGGCTCGTAGAAGTCGCGGCCGACGTGCTCGGCGTAGTGCTGCTCCAGCGTCCCCCGGTCGAGGGTGCGCAGCTCCAGCGCGCTGATCGTCCAGTTCGCCTTGCGCTCGATCCGGCCGATGATCTCGCCGACCAGGCCACGCCGAACGGCATCCGGCTTGAGGAGGACGAGGGTGCGCTGGCTCATATTTGCGGCTCCTTGCGGGCGGGACAACAGTGCCGCCGAGGGTATCGCGGATCATGGGTGCCCGTCCGCCGCCGTCTGCGGGCCGTCTCTTGCCGCCTGCGGCGGGAGCGGCCTGCGGCCGCGTCCTCAAACGCCGGACGGGCTGGATTGTGCGGACCGTAGCCAGCACATTCAGCCCGTGGGGGCACCTCCCAGCGGTAGCTGGGGGAGTTTGAGGACCGGAGTCCGGGGCGTAGCCCCGTGCAGGAGGCCCGCACCGGGCTACGCGGGATCAGCCGCCTCGGTCTCCTGCGCCGCGAAGCGGCGCTTGGCCTCGTCGACCTTGCCTCCGAAGTGCACCGACGCCCACCACAGCACACCGAAGACGACACCCAGGATGAACATCATCGGCACGACGAAGCCGCTGAGGACCAGGCCGATCTGCAGCAGCCACCCCAGCTGTACGCCACCGGGCCGCCCGAGCATCCCGCACAGCAGGACGCTCAGGACCATGGCCGTGCCGCTGACGGCCCAGACCGTGCCGTCCGACAGGCCGGACGTCTGCATGGCCACCAGGCCGGCGAATCCGATGACGAAGAATTCACCGATCAGGGTGCTGGCGCACAGCATTCGCATGTCAGTCCCTCCCCAGGAGCAGCCGGGCCTCGCCGACCGTGATCACGGAGCCGGTCACCAGGACGCCCGCGCCGGAGAACTCGCCCTCTTCCTCCGCGAGGGTGATGGCCGCCTCCAGGGCGTCGTCGAGCCGGGGCTCGACCTGCACGCGCTCGGCGCCGAAGATCTCGACCGCGGTCGCGGCCAGGTCGTCGGGGTCCATGGAGCGGGCGGTGGAGTTCCGGGTCACCACGACCTCGGCGAAGATCGGTTCGAAGGCTTCCAGGAGCCCCCGGACGTCCTTGTCGGCGCTGGCGCCGACCACACCGATGAGGCGGCTGAAGCCGAACGCCTCGGTGACCGCCTCGGCCGCGGCGGCCGCGCCCGCGGGGTTGTGCGCGGCGTCCAGCACCACGGTGGGGCTGCGGCGCACGACCTCCAGCCGGCCCGGCGAGGTGACGGCGGCGAAGGCGCGGCGGACGGTGTCGATGTCGAGCGTGCGGGCGTGCTGCGAGCCGATGCCGAAGAAGGCCTCGACGGCGGCGAGGGCGACCGCGGCGTTGTGCGCCTGGTGGGCGCCGTACAGCGGGAGGAAGACGTCGGGGTACTCGCCGCCGAGCCCGCGCAGCGTCAGCAGCTGGCCGCCGACGGCGACCTCGCGGGAGACGACGCCGAACTCCATGCCCTCGCGGGCGACCGTCGCGTCCGCGTCGACCGAGCGCTTGAGGAGGACCTGCGCGGCGTCGACGGGCTGCTGGGCGAGGACGACGGTGGCGTCCTGCTTGACGATCCCGGACTTCTCCCCGGCGATCTCGCCGGGGGTGGTGCCGAGCCGGTCGGTGTGGTCCAGCGAGATGGGGGTGACGACCGCGACCGTGCCGTCGATGACGTTGGTGGCGTCCCAGGTGCCGCCCATGCCGACCTCGACGACCGCCACGTCGACGGGGGCGTCCGCGAAGGCCGCGAAGGCCATGGCGGTGAGCACCTCGAAGAAGGACAGCCGGTGCTCTTCGCGGTCGTCGACCATCTGCACATACGGCTGGATGTCGCGGTAGGTCTCGATGAAGCGCTCGGCCTCGATGGGGGCGCCGTCCAGGCTGATCCGCTCGGTGACGGACTGGACGTGCGGGCTCGTGTAGCGGCCGGTGCGCAGGTCGAAGGCGCCCAGCAGGGCCTCGATCATGCGGGCGGTGCTGGTCTTGCCGTTGGTGCCGGTGATGTGGATGGCGGGGTACGCGCGCTGCGGCTGGCCCAGGATGTCCATCAGCGCCTCCATGCGCCGCGTCGACGGGTCCAGCTTGGTCTCGCCCCAGCGCCCGGCCAGCTCGGTCTCCACCTCGCGCAGCGCCCGGTCGACCTCGGGGTCGGCGGGGCGGGCCGGCACGCCGTCGCCCTGCGGCGGGCCTCCCTGGGCGCGCAGGGTGCGGCTGCCCGCCTCGATCACGGCGAGGTCGGGGTCGCGGTCGGTCTCGGCGTCGACAATCTCGGCAAACCGGTCGTCCTCGCCGGGGCCGGTGTCGTCGTTCTCGTCGTTCAAGGGGCGCTCGGTCACGCGGTCCAGTCTACGGAGCCGCACTGACAGCGCGGCCATCAGGAGTCCGTGGCCAGCGCCGCGCGCATCATCGCCTTGGCCACGGGGGCGGCGAGTCCGTTGCCGCTGACCTCCGAGCGGTCGGCGTCGCTGTCGGCGATCACCACGGCGACGGCGATCTGCTTGCCCTGGCTGTTCTGGGCGTAGGAGACGAACCAGGCGTAGGGCGTGCCGCTGTTGTCGACGCCGTGCTGGGCGGTGCCCGTCTTGCCGCCGACGGTCAGGCCGTCGATCTTGGCGTTGCTGCCGGTGCCCTGTTCGACGACGGTCTGCATGGCGGACTTCAGCTGCCGTGCGGTGTCGGCGGACATCGCCTGGCCGTACTGCTTCGGGTCGCTCTTCTCCAGGACGCCGGAGGTGCCGTCGGTGACGCGGTCGACGAGGCGGGGCGTCATCAGCTTGCCGTCGTTGGCGATGGCCGAGGAGACCATGGCCATCTGGAGCGGGGTGGCCTGGTCGTTGAACTGTCCGATGCCGGACAGCGCGGTCTGCGAGGCGTTCATGTCGGTCGGGTAAAGGCTCTTGGCGGCGCGTACGGGCGTGTCGAGCTTGCCGTCGTTGAAGCCGAACTTCTCGGCCTGCTGAGCGACCTTCTGCGCGCCGAGCCGCTCGGCGAGGTGCCCGAAGACGTTGTTGCAGGAGTACTGGAGCGCCGTGCGGATGCTGGCGTTCTTGCAAGGGGCGCTGGTGTTCTCGTTGGGCAGATAGGTGCGAGTGCCCGGCAGGAGGTAGGGGTCGGGGCTGTCGGTGGCCTCGTCGACGGAGGAGTAGAGGCCGTTCTCCAGGGCGGCCGCCGCGACGACGAGCTTGAAGGTCGAGCCCGGCGGATAGGTCTGGCGCAGCGCGCGGTTGAGGGTCGGCTGCCGCTTGTCCTTCTCCAGCGCCTCCCACGCCTTCTGGTCGGCGGTGGAGGATCCGGCGAAGCGCCCGGGGTCGTACGAGGGGGTGCTGGCCATGCCGAGGATCGCCCCGGTGGCGGGGTCGAGGGCGATGGCGGCCCCGGTCTTGTCGCCGAGCCCCTCGAAGGCGGCCTTCTGCACGGCCGGGTCGATGGTGGTGAGGACGTCGCCGGGGTCGGGCTGCTTGTTGGTGATGGCGTCGGAGGGGCTGCGCAGCCGGTCGTCCTCGCCGGTGAGTACGGACCTGTAGAGGCTCTCCAGCTGGGTGCTGCCGTAGATCTGCGAGGAGAAGCCGGTGACCGGTGCGTAGAGCTCGCCGTCGGTGTAGGTGCGCTTGTACTTCAGGTCGCCGCTGGTGGCCGTGGAGCCGGTGAGGGGCTTGCCTCCGGCGAGGATGTTGCCGAGCGGCCGGGAGTGGGCGGCTATCGCCTGGCGCGGGTTGTGGGGGTTGTCGTCCAGGCTGCCGGCCTGGGCCGCCTGTATCCAGGTGGCCCGCACGAGCACCGCCAGGACGAGCAGCAGGGAGAAGACGGCGACGTGCCGGACGGGCTTGTTCATGGGGGGGCGCGGTCCCTCTCCTTGGCATACGGTTTTCCCGAAAACTCCGTTAAGCGGAGTTAGTGTTCCCCGACTCCATGAGAGCTGGCTGAGAAAAGATGCCGTCCGAGGACCGGGACCGGCTCCAGGCGGTCCTGGAAGCGCTGCCGGCGGGCGCACTCGTCCAGGGCCCGGCGGACGAGGTGCTGGCGACCAACCGGCACTTCGTTCGCATGTTCGATCTGGAGGGCCGGGCCGACCTCTCCCCCGGCGCTCCCCTGCGGCCGGTCGTCACTCTCGTACGGGCCTTCTTCACGTCCGGCTTCTCCGGCCCCGGCACCCCGGGCGAGATCCTCGCGGGGCGCCATGTGCACCGTACGGCCGAGATCCCGCTCACGGACGGGCGCACGATCCGGCGCGAGGTCGAGCCGCTGCGCCGCGCGGGCGACCACCTCGGGGCGCTGTGGACCTTCCAGGACATCACCGACCGCAAGCGCCGGGAGCACGACCTGGAGCGCGACAACCTCGCGCTCACCGAGCTCGCGCGGCAGCGCAACGCCTTCACCGCGGCCGCCTCCCACGAGCTGCGGACGCCGCTCACCTCCATCATCAGCTTCTGCGAGCTGCTGGCCGACCCCGCCGCGGGCGGCGCCCTGGGCTCCGACCAGCTGGCCTTCCTCGACGCCATCCGCCGCAACGCCGACCGGATGCAGCGGGTGATCGCCGACCTGCTGCTGACCACCCGGATGCGGGCCGCCGCATTGGAGCTGGAGTTCGACGCGGTGGACGTGCCCGGAATGCTCCAGGACGCGGTCCTGGACCGGCTGGCCACACCGCAGGGAGCGGCCGTCTTCACCGTTCTGGACTGCGCGCGGGGACCCGTTCTGCGAGGCGATCGGCACCGGCTCCAGCACGTCCTGGCCAATCTGCTGGAGAACGCCGCGAAATTCACCCCACCGGATGGCCGGATCACCGTCACGGCCGCCCCCCGTGGGCATTTCTGGGAGATCGAAGTAATCGATACGGGAATCGGCATCCCGCATGAATTCCATGAGGAAATCTTCACGGGCTTTGTCCGCGCACCGAATGCCACCGGCGGCGGCTATCCCGGCACCGGTCTCGGGCTCGCCATCAGCCGCACCGTCGTCCAGCTCCACGGCGGCACCCTCACCGCGGGCGGCACCGAGGGCGAGGGCGCGGCCTTCCTGATCCGGCTGCCCGTCACCGGACCCGGACCCGACACGGCACCCGCCGGGGAGACCCCGCCATGAGCCGCGTCCTGGTGGTCGAGGACGACCCCGACCTCGCCCTCGCCCTGCGCACCCTCCTCGGCCGCGCCGGCTACGACGTCATCCACGCCGACAACGGCCGCGACGGGCTGCGGCTGCTCTTCGCCGAACGGCCCGCGCTGATGCTCCTCGACGTCGGCCTGCCCCAGCTCAACGGCTGGGAGGTGCTGGAGCGCACCCGGGACCTCAGCGACCTGCCCATCCTCCTGCTCACCGCCCGCGGCGCCGAGACCGACCGGGTCCGCGGGCTGCGCGCCGGGGCCGACGACTATCTGCCCAAGCCCTTCGGCAACGACGAGCTCCTCGCCCGCGTCGAGGCCCTGCTGCGCCGGACCGCGCCCACCCGCTGGGCCGGCGACTCCTTCGACGACGGCCTGCGGCTCGTGCCGGAGCGGCGCTCGGCGGTCTGGCAGGGCCACGAGGCGCGGCTCAGCGACATCGAGTACCGGCTGCTCCAGGTGCTCGTCCGCAACCGGGGGCGGGTGCTCACCACCGACCAGCTGCTCGACCGCGTCTGGGACGACCCGGAGGGGACGGGCCGCGAGCGCGTGAAGTTCGCGGTCCTGCGGTTGCGGCGCAAGCTGCGGCAGGCGGCGGGTGACGAGGCCGCGGATCCGCTGGAAGCGGTCCGCGGCCTGGGCTACCGCTACCGCACGGGCGAGTAGCTCCCCCCTTCCGGGGCTCCGCCCCGGACCCCGGCTGCGGGCCGGTTGCCGCCTGCGGCGGGCTTTTCCCCAGCCCCGCCCCTTCCCGCAGCGTCTGATGCTCGGCTCCGCCGAGGCCGGGGCTCCGCCCCGGACCCCCAGCGCCCTTGGGGGTCCCCCCGGACGGAGTCTGGGGGAGCGTCCTCAATCTCCCCCAGCTACCGCTGGGAGGTGCCCCCACGGGCTGGATTCACCCATCCCGGGACCAAAGTCCTGAAAGCCGCGCGCGCGGCAATCGCAACCGTCCGACAACCAAGCCCCATCCGGACCCGCAACCAACCCCTCGCACTCTCGGAGCTGTCCTCGTCGTCAGCCCCAGGAGTCACCCGTGTCGCACCTCCCCGCCCGTAGCGTCGCTGTCGTCCTCGGCACCCGCCCCGAGCTCGTCAAGCTCACGGACCTCGTCCGCCTGCTGGGCCCCGCGGCCCACCTGGTGCACACCGGTCAGCACTACGACGAGGAGCTGTCCGGCCGTTTCCTCACCGAGCTCGGCCTTCCCGAGCCGACCTTCCTGACCGGTATCGGCGGGCAGCCCCGCGCCGTGCAGATCTCCGCCGCCCTCGCCCAGCTCGACGAGCTGTTCACCGCCGAGCCGCCGCTCGCCGTCGTCGTCCAGGGCGACACCAACGCGGCCCTCGCCGGGGCGCTCGCCGCGAACTCCCGCGGCATCCCGCTGCTGCACGTCGAGGCCGGGCTGCGCAGCCACGACCGCAACATGCCCGAGGAGCACAACCGCGTCCTCATCGACCGCATCGCCGACGTGCTGTGCGCGGCGACCGAGGACAACCGCGCCAACCTCCTCGCCGAGGGCGTCGACGACGCGCGCGTCGCCGTCACCGGCAACACCGTCGTGGAGGCCGTGCACGGCCAGCTGCCGGACGCCGGCGCCCGCGCGGAGCTCGTCGAGCGGCACGGGCTGACCGCCGACTCCTACGTCCTGGCCACCGTCCACCGGCCCGAGAACACCGACTCCGTGGCCGCCCTCCGGGCGATCTTCACCGAGCTGTCGGCGCTCGCGGAGTCCGTCCCCGTCGTCGTGCCGCTGCACCCGCGCACCCGGGCCCGGATCGCGGCCGCCGGCCTGGAGGACCTGCTCACCGGCCTGACCGTGTGCCGCCCGCTCGGCTACGGCGAGTTCCTCGCCCTGGCCCGCCACGCGGCGCTCCTGGTCTCCGACTCCGGCGGCATCCAGGAGGAGTGCACCGTGCTGGGCCGCCCCCTGGTCGTCGTCCGCCGCTCCACGGAGCGCCCGGAGGCCATGGCGGACTTCGCGGACCTGGTGGAGCCGGGCCCGCAGATCGGTGCCGCCGCCCGCCGCCGGCTCGCCGAGGGCCCGGAAGGCCTGGCCCGGCTGGCGTCGCTGCCGAGCCCGTTCGGCGACGGCAGCGCGTCCGAGCGCATCGTCGCCCTGCTCGCCGCCGTCGCGGCACCGGAACGGCTCGCCGTGGCGGCGTGACGCCCGGCTCGACGCCCCCGCGACCCGCCCTCCCCCGCACCCCCGGAGTCCCGCCCCCATGTTCGACAGCCCCCTCCTGTTCGTCTTCCCCTTCTTCCTGCTGCTCTGCTTCCTGCTCTACTGGGCCGGTGCGCGGACCTCGTACCTCCGGCGGCCCGCGGTCGAGGACGGGAACGCCGCCGCGTTCGACTGGCACTTCTTCGTGCCGTGCCGGGACGAGGAAGCCGTGATCGGGACGACCGTCGACCGGCTGCGCGCGGACCACCCCGGTGCCCATGTGTGGGTCATCGACGACGACAGCGACGACCGCACCGGCGCGATCGTCGCCGAGCTCGGCGAGACGGACCGCCGCGTCCACCTCGTGCGCCGCCACCGGCCCAACGCCCGGCTGGGCAAGGGCGCCGCGCTCAACGCCGCGTACGACGAGCTGAACGAGTACCTGTCGGAGGACGTCGACCGCGAGCGCGTCGTCGTGTGCGTCATCGACGCCGACGGCCAGCTGGACCCCCGCGCCCTGGACCGCGTCAGCGGCCCCCTCGGCTTCGGCGACCCGGAGACCGGCGGCGTGCAGGTCAGCGTGCATATGCGCAACGCCGACGACCCGCGTCCGCTCCCCGACCGCGGCCGCCTGCGCAACGCCTTCGCCCGCCTGCTCGTCCGCATGCAGGACATGGAGTTCTCCGTCTCCAACGCCGGCATGCAGCTGCTGCGCGGCCGCACCGGCTCCGTGGGCCTGGGCGGCAACGGCCAGTTCACCCGGCTCGCGTCCCTGGACCGGATCGCGGCGGCCGAGCGCCGCCCCTGGCAGCGCGGCGCGCTCCTGGAGGACTACGAGCTCGGCCTGCACATGATCCTGGGCGGCGACCGAATAGCCCACATAGCGGACACCTGGGTCTCGCAGGAGGGCCTGCCGCACGGCCGCCGCTTCCTCACCCAGCGCACCCGCTGGGCCCAGGGCAACCTCCAGTGCGTCCGCTACGCTCCCCGCATCGTCTCCTCGCGCCACTACAGCGGCAAGGGCGTCCTGGAGACCCTCTACACCTTCCTCCAGCCGGTCGCGCACCTGGTGACGCTCGCCCTCTGCGCGGTCATGTTCGTCCTCCTCGGACTGACCGTGGCCGACGAGGGCGCGGGCGAGGCGTTCGGCGGCATGCTGTCCCTGTGGCCGCTGGTCGTCGGCCTGGCCGTCGTCTCCGTGCTGCCGTTCGTGCTGTGGGGCCCGGTCTACCGCCGGGACCGCGCGCCGGGCCGCTCGCTGCTCGTCTCCCTGCTGTGGGGGCTGGCCCTGTGGCTGTACGCGTACCACCTCTTCCCGGCGTCCGCCCGTGGCTTCGTCCGGATGCTGCGCGGCCGCAACGGCTGGGCGAAGACGCGGCGCAACGCGGAGGTCGTCACCTCCGGCCCGATCGCCGTGGAGAGCTGACCTCAGCCTCTGACAGTTAGCGCTCACCCGCTGAACAAACCATGATTTGGGCCACACTTGAGGCCCATGGGGCAACCTCCTGACCTCTTCCACCATCTGACCGCCGGGGAAATCATTGCCCGGAGCGGTTCCGGGTGGCGGAAGAGGTCAGGAGCGTTGTGCGGACACCGCAACTCAGCAATCGGATGCACTTGCTGCTGCTCACGGCGTGGACCGTGCTGTGGTTCGCCCTGGTGGAGCCGAGCGGCGGCTTCTCCTGGCACTATCTGCGCACCGGCGGCGAGCTCATATACGACGGGGGCAACGGGACGGGCGGGCTGAACCTCTACGCCCACCACCCCGAGCTCCAGATGGGCCCCATCAGCTTCCTGGTGGCGGGCCTGTTCAACCCCTTCTCCGAGCACACCGGCCAGTTCCTCGCGGCGGCGTTCATGTCCGCCCTGGGACTGGTCATCGTGGTGCTCGCGGGCCGCAGCGCCGCCACCCACTTCCTGGGCACCGGCACCAACCACCAGCGCCTGCGCCGGCGCGTCCTCATCGCGGGCGCGGCGTTCATCCCCATGTGGATCGAGGTGGCGGTCCGCTTCGGGCACCTGGACGACGTGCTCGCGCTGTTCTTCACCGCGCTGGCCGTCTGGTTCCTGACGCGCTGCAACGCCGCCGCCGTCGGCATCTGTCTCGCCCTGGCCCTGGACTCCAAGCCGACCGCGCTGGCGTTCCTGCCGCTGATCCTCGCCCTGCCCAGGGACCGCTGGATGCGCTCGGTGCTGTGGTGCGTGGGGCTGGTGGCCGTCGCCTGGCTGCCGTTCTTCCTCGTGGATCCGCACTCCTTCGCCGCCGCGAAGTTCACGATCCCCAACAACCCGGCGTCCGCGCTGCGCTGGCTGGGCGGCAACACCCCCGAGACCCCCAACTGGGCCCGGCCCGCCCAGGCGGCGCTCGGCCTCACGCTCGGCGCGGTCGCCGTGTGGCGCGGCCGCTGGGCGGGTGTCGTGCTGCTGGGCGCGAACGCCCGCATCCTCCTCGACCCCAGCGTCTACACCTACTACACGGCGTCCGTGCTGCTCGGCACCCTGCTGTGGGACGTGTGCGGGCAGCGGCGCCTGGTGCCGTGGTGGAGCTGGATCGCCCTGATCGTGCTCTACGGCAGCGTCTTCGTCGTCCACGACGACTCGGCGCGCGGCCTGATCCGGCTGGTCTTCGTGGCCGTGTCGACGGTGTACGTGCTGTTCTGGCCGCAGCGCAACCGCCGAAGCCACCGGCCCCTCAACCGGGTGGAGGAAGAGCCCGTGGAGGGACCGTGGGGCCCCATGTGGGACCCCGGCCGGACCAAGCCGTGGACGCGCTACGCCCCCGCGGAAACGGGACCGGCCGGGGTTTCCCCGGGCCACCCCCGCTGACACGCGAAAGCCGCCGCTGCCGGTTCGGAACCGGCAGCGGCGGCTTTTTCGCTCAGGGGCCTCAGCCCTGCGGGAGCGCGGCCAGCTGTGCCGAGAGCCGCTCGATGTCGGCCTCCGCTGCGGCGAGCCGCGCCTTGATCTTCTCCACGACGGGCTCGGGGGCCTTGGCCAGGAACGCCTCGTTGCCGAGCTTGGCCTTCGCCTGCGAGAGTTCCTTCTCCGCCGCGGCCATGTCCTTCGTCAGGCGCTTGCGCTCCGCCTCGAAGTCGATGACCCCGGACAGGTCCAGCGCGACCGTGGCGCCCGCGACCGGCAGCGTCGCGGTGGCCTGGAAGCCGTCCTCGGCGGGCTGGAGGCGCAGCAGCTGACGGATCGCGGCCTCGTGCGCCGCCAGGGCGGTGCCGGTCAGGTCGAGCTTCGCCGGGACCCGCTGGCCGGGCTGCAGGCCCTGGTCGGAGCGGAAGCGGCGGACCTCGGTGATGACCTGCTGGAGGTTCTCGATCTCCTGCTCGGCGCCCGCGTCACGGAAGCCGCTGTCGGCCGGCCAGTCGGCGATGACGACCGACTCCTTGCCGGTGAGCGTCGTCCACAGCGTCTCGGTGACGAACGGGACGACCGGGTGCAGCAGTCGCAGCGTGACGTCGAGGACCTCACCGAGGACGCGGGCCGAGACCTTCGCCTGCTCGCCGCCGCCCATGAAGGTGGTCTTGGACAGCTCGACGTACCAGTCGAAGACCTCGTCCCACGCGAAGTGGAAGAGGGCGTCCGACAGCTTGGCGAACTGGTAGTCGTCGTAGTACGCATCGACTTCGGCGACCGTGGCGTTGAGGCGGGAGAGGATCCAGCGGTCGGTGGCCGACATCTGCTCGACGGGCGGCAGGTCGCCCTCGACCGTCGCGCCGTTCATCATCGCGAAGCGGGTGGCGTTCCAGATCTTGTTCGCGAAGTTCCGCGAGCCCTGGACCCAGTCCTCGCCGATCGGCACGTCGACACCGGGGTTGGCGCCCCGGGCGAGGGTGAAGCGGACGGCGTCGGAGCCGTACTTGTCCATCCAGTCCAGCGGGTTGACCGCGTTGCCGAAGGACTTCGACATCTTCTTGCCGAACTGGTCGCGGACCATGCCGTGCAGGGCGATGGTGTGGAACGGCGGGGTGCCGTCCATCGCGTACATCCCGAACATCATCATCCGGACGACCCAGAAGAAGAGGATGTCGTAGCCGGTGACGAGGACGGAGTTCGGGTAGAACTTCGCGACGCTGTCGGTCTTCCCGGGCCAGCCGAGCGTGGAGAAGGGCCACAGGCCGGAGGAGAACCAGGTGTCCAGGACGTCGGTCTCCTGGTGCCAGCCCTCGCCGGTGGGCGCCTCGTCGTCCGGTCCGACGCAGACCATCTCGCCGTTCGGCCCGTACCAGACGGGGATGCGGTGGCCCCACCACAGCTGGCGCGAGATGCACCAGTCGTGGAGGTTGTCGACCCAGCCGAAGTAGCGGGACTCCATCTCCTTGGGGTGGATGGCGACGTCGCCGTCGCGGACGGCCTTGCTGGCGGCCTCGGCCAGCGGGCCGACCTTGACCCACCACTGCATGGACAGCCGCGGCTCGATGGTCGTCTTGCAGCGCGAGCAGTGCCCGACGGAGTGCTCGTACGGACGCTTCTCCGCGACGATGCGGCCCTCGGCGCGCAGGGCGCCGACGATGGCGCTGCGGGCCTCCAGGCGGTCCAGGCCCTCGAACGGGCCGGGCACGGTGATGACCGCGCGCTCGTCCATGACGGTGAGCATCGGCAGGTCGTGACGGCGGCCGATCTCGAAGTCGTTCGGGTCGTGCGCCGGGGTCACCTTGACGGCACCCGTGCCGAACTCCGGGTCCACGTGCTCGTCGGCGACGACCGGGATCCGGCGGCCGGTCAGCGGCAGCTCGATCTCCGTGCCGACCAGGTGCCGGTAGCGCTCGTCCTCGGGGTGGACGGCCACGGCGGTGTCACCGAGCATCGTCTCGGCGCGGGTCGTGGCGACGACGATCTCCGAGTCCCCGGAGCCGTAGCGGATCGAGACGAGCTCGCCGTCGTCGTTCTGGTACTCGACCTCGATGTCGGAGATCGCGGTGAGGCAGCGCGGGCACCAGTTGATGATGCGCTCGGCGCGGTAGATCAGCTCGTCGTCGTAGAGCTTCTTGAAGATCGTCTGGACGGCCTCGGAGAGGCCCTCGTCCATGGTGAAGCGCTCGCGGGACCAGGCCACGCCGTCACCCAGGCGGCGCATCTGGCCGGAGATCTGCCCGCCGGACTCGGCCTTCCACTGCCAGACGCGCTCGACGAACGCCTCCCGGCCGAGGTCGTGGCGGGACTTGCCCTCCTTGGCGAGCTCGCGCTCGACGACGTTCTGCGTGGCGATGCCGGCGTGGTCCATGCCGGGCTGCCACAGCACCTCGTAGCCCTGCATCCGCTTGCGGCGGGTGAGGGCGTCGATCAGCGTGTGCTCGAAGGCGTGGCCCAGGTGGAGGGAGCCCGTGACGTTCGGCGGCGGGATGACGATCGTGTACGGCTCTTTGTCGCTCTTCGCGTCCGCCTCGAAGTAGCCCCGCTCTACCCAGCGCTCGTACAGCGGCCCCTCTACGTCGGCCGGCGCGTACTGGGTCGGCAGTTCGGGGTTGCTGTCGTTCGGCCCGCTGTCGGGGCGCTGAGTGTTCTCGGTCACGGGAGAAGTCTACGGGGGCGTGTGCGGGGGTTACGAATCCATTCCGGCCCCCGGGGCGGGGCCCGGCGGTACCGTCGGAAAGGATGTCGCGGAACCGATCTTCCGCGACACGCAGAGGCGACGATGAGCCAGCACCAGCCGGGCCCGTACGGGATGCCGCCGCAGCAGCCGAACCCTTACAGCCAGGACGGCACTCCCGGCCAGGGCCACGGCTTCCCGCCACCGCCGACCGCACCGCCCGCCGCGCCGTACGGCGCCCCGCCGCAGCCCGGCCCGTACGGCGCGCCGCCGCAGCAGCCGGGCGGCTGGGGTCCGCCGGGCATGCCGGGTCAGTACCCGCCGCCGGTCCCTCCGCAGGGCGGCGGCAAGGGCAAGGCGATCGGCATCGCCGTCGCGGCGCTCGTCGTGGTCGGCGCGATCGTGGGCGGCGTCGTCGTCTTCACCGGGAGCGACAAGAGCGACGACGGCAGCGTCAAGGCCGGGGCCAGCGCCTCGCCCGGCACCCCGGAGGACAGCGCCTCGCCCAGCGCCACCGCGATCGCGCGGGCGCGCTACAAACTCACCGCGCCCGACACACTCGCGGACGACTACAAGAAGGACACGAGCAACCCCGGACCCGGCTTCGACTCCAAGGCCCTGGCCGAACTCAGGGTCTTCGGGATGACCAACCCGCAGGGCGCCAACGGCACCTACAAGTCCGGTGAGGACAAGCGCGCGCAGAAGCTGCTCCGGTTCTCCGGCGCCTGGGGCGACTCGGTGCGGAGCCCCGAGGCCCTGGTGGACGGCCTGTTCAAGAGCGTGGCGGACGGGGCCGCGAAGGACACCGACCCGAGCTCGAAGTTCGAGTTCGAGGGCAGCCCGCAGCGGATGAAGCCGGATGGGCTCGACGGCGACACCGTGATGAAGTGCCAGATGAGCAAGGTGAGCGGCCCTGCTTCGAGCAGCCGGGCCATCCGGATGCCGCTGTGCATCTGGGCCGACAGCAGCACCGTCGGCACGGTGTTCGCCATGGACACCTCGCTGCTGGTGCAGGGCCAGGACCTCAGCCTCGACGCGGCCTCCGGCAGGGTCGCGAAGTTCCGCGAGCGCGTGCGGGTGCCCGCGCAGGGCTGACGGAGCAACTGTTCCCGAACTGTTGCCGCCCCGGGGTAAGGCCCCCGTAAGACGTCGGGGAGGATGGCGGGCCTGTCACGAGCCACGGATCGAATCGAGTCACGATGAGCTACAACCAGCCGGGCCCCTACGGCGCTCCCCAGCAGCCCCAGCAGCCGGGGCCGTACGGTCCCGGCGGAGCCGCGGGCCAGCCCGGCTACGGCTACCCGCAGCAGCCCCCCGCCCCGGCGTACGGTCAGCCCCCACAGCCAGGCCCGTACGGCCAGCAGCCACCGGCCCCGCCGTACGGCGCCCCGCAGCAGGGCGGTTGGGGCCAGCCGCAGCCGGGCCCGTACGGCCAGCAGCCTCAGCCCGGCATGCCGGGCCAGTACCCGCAGCCGGTGCCGCCGCAGGGCGGGGGCAAGGGCAAGGCCATCGGCATCACGATCGGCGCGCTGGTCGTGGTGGGCGCGATCGTGGGCGGCGTCCTCTTCTTCAAGAGCGGCGGCGGGAGCGGCGGGAAGGTCGCGCCTTACACGATGGTGATGCCGGATTCGCTGCTGGACGGGAAATTCAACAAGCAGCAGTCCCCCACTGACACCGCCAACAAGAGCCTCGCCGACGACAGCGAGACCAAGGCGATGGGCATCACGAACGGCACCGGTGTCGGCGCAAACTACAAAAACGCCCAGCAGCAGAGCCTGGCTGTGAAGGGCGTCTACGGCGAGGTGTCCGACCCCGGCAAGGCGGTGGACGCGATCTTCGCCAAGCTGGAGCAGAAATCGTCCAAGACGACCGGAGCCAAGGTCGAGGTCGTCACGCCCGTCACCGAGTTCCACCCGAGCGGTTTCGACGGCGCGGTGATGAAGTGCGAGACGAAGAAGGCCACCGTGACCATGGGGTCCTTCACGACCACTGCGGAAGGCTCGACGTGCGTCTGGGGCGACTCCAGCGCGGTGGGAGCCGTCTCGCACACGGTCGCCAAGTCCGCCGGAGGCATCACCGGTGGTGCCACCACCACCGCGACCGGCAACGCGATGTCGGCGCAGGAGCTTTCCGAGGCGGCGGCCAAGGTGCGCACCGAGGTGCGCAAGAACAAATAGCTTTCGAGCCCTTCGAACGCGTATGGGATCCTGAGCGCTCCGCCGGCGTGGCCCGCGAGGGCCCGCCCGGGGTTTTCTCGTCAGGGCGTGCCCGGCTGTCGCGCCGCATTCCTGAGGGGGAACCAGATGAGCCACGCCCAGCCCGGCCCGTACGGCGGCCCGCAGCCGCCTCAGCCGCCGAATCCTTACGGCCGGCCGCAGGGTTACGGCTATCCGCAGCAGGCGCCGTACGGGCAGCAGCCCGGTCCGTACGGGCAGCAGCCGTACCCCGGGATGCCCGGCCCGTACCCGCCGCCGATACCCCCGCAGCGCGGCGGCAAGGGCAAGGTCGTCGGGATCACGGTCGCCGCGCTGGTCGTGATCGGGGCGATCATCGGCGGGATCACCGTGCTGATGAAGAACGGCGGGAGTTCCTCCGTCGCGGACGACGGCAAGCGCTACAAGCTGACGGCACCGGACACGGTCCTCTCCGAGTACAACAAGAACCCCGACTTCCATGACCAGGATGTCTTCAACACCCCGGGGGCACGCCGTGATCTCCGTATCATGGGCGTGAAGAACCCGGAGTCCAATGCCGCGGCGTACCGGACCGGGAACATCCCCGAGCGGAAGACGATGCGGATCATCGGCATCTGGGGCGACATCAAGAAACCCGAGAACTTCGTGGACGCCATGTTCAAGAGCCTGGCGAGGTCCGCGACGGCCACCAAGGTGGAGGGCACCCCGCAGACCGTCACGCCGCCCGGCTTCGACGGGGCGATGAAGTGCCAGTACACGCACCCCGGGCACGGCAGTGGCACCACCGTCCTCCCCCTGTGCATCTGGGCGGACCACAGCACGGCCGGCGTGGTCTACGTGGGAGACATGAAGCGCTCCGCCCAGGGCGTCAAGATCCCGTTCGACGAGGCCGCCGGGATCGCGGCCAAGCTGCGCACGGAGATCCGCGTGGAGATCAAGAAGTGATCCCCTGACCAGGGCCCGGGCCATCGCCTCCGCCGCTGCCGTCGCGCTCGGTGTCGCGGCGGCGGCCACGGCTGCCGTCGTCCTGCTGGGCGGCGGCTCCTCCCCCACGACGGCCCTGATCACCCCGCCGACGCTGGCCGAGGGCACGTACCGCCTCACCGCCGGCACCGCGGAGCTGGAGAAGCAGGGCATCAGCATCCAGTCCGGCCTGCCGAAGGGGGCGGTCTCCGTGCTGGCCCGCTACACCCGTGCGGACGACCCGGCGGTGACGCTGTCCCTGTCCGGGGCGTACGGCCGGATCGGCGCACCGGCCACGGTCCTGGACGGCATGCTCAGCGGCTTCGAATCCGGCCCCGGCTCCCCCGAAGTGACCACGCCCCGCCGCAACTTCACCCCCACCGGCGGCCCGTCCCTGTCCTGCGAGGTCGTACGCCTCGACGGCCGCACCTACGCCCCGGCATGCGCGTGGGCGGAAAAGACGGACGCGGCCCTGCTGATCGTCTTCGACCCGAAGCGGACGACGCCGGGGGCGGCGGACGCATCGGCTTTCGCCCAACTCGCGGCGGACATCTACCGATCGGTACGCAAACCGGACTGAGCGTGCGCGCCCGGTCGGCGTCGACGACCTCACAGAGAAACCTCACCTAGATGCCCGGCTATCTATATGCTGGAATATATGGATGAGCAATGGGTGATCGAGGTCGAACCGGAGGTCCGGCACTGGCTGGACACCCTGTCCGGCCGCGACTACCTCCAGGCCGAGCATGCGGCTGAGCGCCTGCTCGATGCACCGACCACCCTGTCCGAGCCCTATGCCCGCCACCTGGGCGACGGGCTGCGCGAGCTGCGGTTCATGATGGGGCACGACGGCAACGCCATACGCCTGACCTACTGGCTCGCACCGAACCGCCGGATCGTTCTCCTGACTGTCTTCCGCAAGACGGCGATGCGCGAGGAAACCGAAGTGGAGAGGGCCAAACAGGCGCGAAAGACCTGCGAAGCCGAACACGAGGCAGCTCACGAGGAGTTCAGTCGCGACATCACGAAAGGAGATCTCTGATGAACCATGCACGTTGGAAGCTCACCCGTGAGCAGAAGGTGTCCCAAGGCCGCACCGAGTCTCCGGAGGTCGAGGCCGTGCGCACAGAGATCCGCATGGCATTCGACCTCGGGCAAGCCGTCCACGACCGCCGTACCGCGCTGGGCATCTCACAGACCGAACTCGCCAGGCGGGCGCACATGACCCAGCCGCAGGTCTCCAAACTCGAACTCGGCGGGACCGTCCCCACGCTCCCCTTGCTCGCGCGGCTGGCGAAGGCACTCGACGCATCGCTGAACATCGCTCTGGACGGCGACACGACCTCCGTCACCTTCACACCACACGCCGCATGAGAAAGGGCGCCCGGCAATCAATGCCGGGCGCCCTCTCACACGTGCGGAAGACTCACGCGCTCTTCTCGTGCCGTTCGTCCTTGCCGACGATGCGCGGTTCGCGCGGGACCAGGGTCGGGTTGACGTTGGAGTGGACGACGTCCTCGGTGATGACGACGCGGGCGACGTCCTTGCGGGACGGGACCTCGTACATCACGGACATCAGGACCTCTTCCATGATGGCCCGCAGACCGCGCGCGCCGGTGCCGCGCAGGATCGCCTGGTCGGCGATCGCCTCCAGGGCGGGGCGGTCGAACTCCAGCTCGACGCCGTCGAGTTCAAACAGCCGTTGGTACTGCTTCACCAGGGCGTTGCGCGGCTCGACCAGGATCTGGAGGAGCGCCTCGCGGTCGAGGTTGTGGACGCTGGTGATCACGGGGAGGCGGCCGATGAACTCGGGGATCATGCCGAACTTCACCAGGTCCTCGGGCATGACCTCCTGGAACTGGTCGCTCGCCTCGATCTCGCGCTTGGAGCGGATGGTCGCCCCGAAGCCGATCCCCTTGGCGCCCGCACGCGACTCGATGATCTTCTCCAGGCCGGAGAAGGCACCGCCGACGATGAAGAGGACGTTCGTCGTGTCGATCTGGATGAATTCCTGGTGCGGGTGCTTGCGGCCGCCCTGCGGGGGGACCGACGCCGTGGTGCCTTCCAGGATCTTCAGCAGGGCCTGCTGGACGCCCTCGCCCGACACATCCCGTGTGATCGACGGATTTTCGCTCTTCCGGGCGACCTTGTCGATCTCATCGATGTAGATGATGCCGGTCTCGGCCTTCTTGACGTCGTAGTCCGCGGCCTGGATCAGCTTCAGCAGGATGTTCTCGACGTCCTCGCCGACATAGCCGGCCTCCGTCAGCGCCGTGGCGTCGGCGATCGCGAAGGGGACGTTCAGCATGCGGGCGAGCGTCTGCGCGAGGAGGGTCTTGCCCGAACCCGTGGGGCCGAGCAGCAGGATGTTGGACTTGGCGAGCTCGATGCCGTCGTCGCGGTTGTGGCCGGCGCTCTCCCCGGCCTGCACGCGCTTGTAGTGGTTGTAGACGGCGACGGAGAGGGCCTTCTTGGCCGCCTCCTGGCCCACCACATAGCCCTCGAGGAACTCATAGATCTCACGGGGCTTGGGGAGCTCCTCCCACCGCACCTCGGAGGTCTCCGCCAGCTCTTCCTCGATGATCTCGTTGCAGAGGTCGATGCACTCGTCGCAGATGTACACACCAGGCCCCGCGATGAGCTTCTTCACCTGCTTCTGGCTCTTCCCGCAGAACGAGCACTTGAGCAGATCGCCGCCGTCACCGATGCGTGCCACGAGGTGCTTCCCCTTCGCCTGGGATCCGCCTTGCTCTGCGAACCCGGGTGCTTGCCTATCGACGGTACCTTGCCGGGCCCCCCGAGCGGGCCCCCCTTGGGCCTACTCGATCCAAGGGGGTTGCCGGCGGCACGGTGGCCGGACCGAAAACGGTCAGGCCGAAACGGACGTCTTGCGCGTCGAGACGATCTGGTCCACCAGACCGTACGCGAGCAGCTCGTCGGCGGTGAGGATCTTGTCCCGCTCGATGTCCTCGCGGATCTTCTCGATCGGGGTGGTGGAGTGCTTGGCCAGCATGTCCTCCAGCTGGGCCCGCATCCGGAGGATCTCGTTGGCGGCGATCTCCAGGTCGGAGACCTGGCCGCGGCCGGTCTCGCTGTACGGCTGGTGGATCAGGACGCGGGCGTTCGGCAGCGCCATGCGCTTGCCCGGCGTACCGGCGGCGAGCAGCACGGCGGCGGCGGAGGCCGCCTGGCCCATGCAGACCGTCTGGATGTCCGGCTTCACGAACTGCATCGTGTCGTAGATCGCGGTCAGCGCGGTGAAGGAGCCGCCCGGCGAGTTGATGTAGATCGAGATGTCGCGGTCCGGGTCCATCGACTCCAGGCACAGCAGCTGCGCCATGACGTCGTTGGCCGAGGCGTCGTCGATCTGGACGCCGAGGAAGATCACCCGCTCCTCGAAGAGCTTCGCGTACGGGTCGTACTCGCGCACGCCCTGCGAGGTGCGCTCGACGAAGCGCGGGACGATGTAACGGGAGTCGGCCTGGGGGCCGGTGTAGAGGCCGCTGCCGGCGTTGTTGTTCATCTGCGTGTTCACCATCCTGGTGGCGTTCTGTGGGCCGGGGGGTTCGCTCTTGCGGGGTGTGCCGGGGGCCGTCAGGCCCCGGTGCCGCCCCCGCCCGGAACGCCTGCGGCGGTCTTCATGACCTCGTCGATGAGGCCGTACTCCTTGGCCTCCTCGGCGGAGAACCAGCGGTCGCGGTCGGAGTCGTGGGTGACCTGCTCGACGGTCTGGCCGGTGTGGAGCGAGGTGAGCTCCGCCATCCGCTTCTTGGTGTACAGCAGCCGCTCGGCGTGGATCTTGATGTCCGTGGCGGAACCCGCCAGGCCCGCGGAGGGCTGGTGGATCAGGATCTCGGCGTTCGGCAGCGCGAAGCGCTTGCCGGGGGTGCCGGCGCTCAGCAGGAACTGACCCATGGAGGCGGCGAGGCCCATGGCGATGGTGACCACGTCGTTCTTGATGTACTGCATGGTGTCGTAGATCGCCATGCCGGCCGTGATCGAGCCGCCGGGGCTGTTGATGTAGAGGTAGATGTCCTTGTCCGGGTCCGCGGCAAGGAGGAGCAGCTGCGCCGTGATCTTGTTGGCGATGTCGTCGTCGACCGGCTGGCCGAGGAAGATGATTCGTTCCCCGAGCAGTCGGTTGTAGACCTGGTCGCCAAGGCCACCGAAGCTCGGCTCGCCGGCGGCGGCGGAAGGCATCAGATTCGTCACGTATCCACCTGCTCGTTGTTCGACGGCCCCGCGAGCCGTCTCAGCGTCTTCTTCAAGGGGTGAGGTCGGGCGCGCCATCCGGGCTTCCGCGTCGCGCTTCCGGGACTCCCCTGCCCCCGTATCTACGGACCCTAACGCGCTGGTAGGCGGGTGCCATCCCGCATCAGGAACTGTTCGCTCTGAGCGCAGGTTCCCCGGGGCCCACAGGAGCGCGGCGGGCCCGGCCACGGCACCCCGGAGGGGGTGCCGCGACCGGGCCCGGCCACGAGAAGGGTGAGGCTTAGGCCTCGGTGCCCTCGGCGGCCTCGACGACCTCCGTGGCGGCCTCGACCGTCTCGCCGGTCTCGTCCTCGTCGTCCAGGTCGACGACCTCGCCGTTGCCGTCCTTGACCGTGGCGGCCTCGACGACGGCCGCGAGGGCCTTGCCGCGGGCGACCTCGCCGACGAGCATCGGCACCTGGCCACCCTCGACGACGGCCTGGGCGAACTGGTCGGGGCTCATGCCGGAGGACTGGGCACGGCGCATGAGGTGCTCGGTGAGCTCCTCCTGGCCGACCGACAGCTTCTCCTTGTTGACGATCTCGTCCAGGATGAACTGGGTCTTGATGCCCTTCTCGGCCTGCTCCTTGAGCTCGGCGTCGAACTCCTCGGCGGTCTTGCCCTGGATCTCCAGGTACTTCGCGAGGTCCAGGCCCATCTGGCCGAGCTGGTGGTGCTCGAGGTTGTGCTTACGGGTGTTGACCTCGTCCTCGAGCAGCTTCTCCGGCATCGGGACCTCGACCAGCTTGATCAGCTCGTCGAGGACCTTCTCCTGGGCCTGCGTGGCCTGGTCGAACTTCTTCATCCGGGCGAGGCGCTTGGCGCTGTCGGCGCGCAGCTCCTCCAGGGTGTCGAACTCGCTCGCCAGCTGGGCGAAGTCGTCGTCCAGCTCCGGCAGTTCGCGGGCCTTGACGGCGGTGACGTCGACCTTGACCTCGGCCTCCTTGCCCTCGGCGGAACCGCCCTTGAGCTCGGAGGTGAAGGTGGCGGTGCCACCGGCCTCGAGACCGGTCACGGCCTCGTCGATGCCGTCCAGCAGCTGGCCGGAACCGATGGTGTAGTCGATGCCCTTGGCGACGCCGTCCTCCAGCACCTCGCCGTCGACCTTGGCCTCCAGGTCGACGGTGACGATGTCACCCTCGGCGGCGGCGCGCTCGACCGGGGAGGTGGTGGCGAAGCGGTCGCGCAGCTGCTCGACCGACTTCTCGATGTCCTCGTCGGTGACCTCGACGGAGTCGACGGTGACCTCGATGCCGGAGTAGTCCGGAATCTCCAGGACCGGGCGGATGTCGACCTCGGCGGTGAAGGAGAGCAGCTCGCCGTCCTTCAGTTCCTTGATGTCGACCTCGGGCTGGCCCAGCGGGTTGAGGTCGGCCTCGTTGACCGCCTCGGTGTAGAACTTCGGAAGCGCGTCGTTGACGGCCTCCTCCAGCACCGCACCGCGGCCGAACCGCTGGTCGATGACACGGGCGGGGATCTTGCCCTGACGGAAGCCCTTCACCGTGACCTGCTGGTTGATCTTCTTGTACGCCGCGTCGAGGCTGGCCTTGAGCTCCTCGAAGGGCACCTCAACAGTGAGCCGAACCCGAGTCGGGTTCAGGGTCTCCACGGCGCTCTTCACGGTTCGGTCTCCTTGGGGCTGACTTCTGGGATTCTGCTGATGTCCAGCGGAGTCGCGCCCGGTACAGAGACACACGGGCACGCAGCTTGCATAGTAACCGCAAGCAGTACGAGCCCCACAATGTGATCTTGATTGGTCGGGGTGGCCGGATTCGAACCGACGACCTTCCGCTCCCAAAGCGGACGCGCTACCAAGCTGCGCCACACCCCGTCGGTGCGACACGTAGGGTACATGCCCGCCGGGCTTCCGGCTGCCGATTACGGGCCGGTCGGCGAACGGCACCCCGGGGTGTGCGGTGAGGCGTCCGGACCCGCTACGATGCACAACGTGCCGCACACCCCTCATGGGGACAGCGGCGCGCGCGGGCGTAGCTCAATGGTAGAGCCCCAGTCTTCCAAACTGGCTACGCGGGTTCGATTCCCGTCGCCCGCTCCAATGACGCCTCCGGCTCCGGCCGGGGGCGTTTCTCATGCGCTGAGCTTGGTCAGAACTTGATGTTGTTTATGGTCTGGGCCAGCGAGTCGAGGAATTTCTGGATCGACGGCGCCATGCCCGTGGAGGCCAGGAAGAAGCCGAAGAGGATCGCGATGATCGCCGGCCCGCCCTTGATGTGGCCCTGGCGCATCAGCACCAACAGCACGATCGCCAGAAGCAGTACACCTGACAGCGAAACGGTGGTCATAGCTGATCACGCCCTCGGTCGGAATCACCCGGCCTGCCCGGAAGTCCTACTGCCCGCAGACCCCTCACGACCACCATGTTGCCATCAACTGGCCTGCTGTTGGGGGCTAGTGACATTTCATCGGTGGATCGTCCAGAAAGCTGCATGGAGAGGATATCGGCCGACTTGGCGGATACCGTGCCGGTTCGGGGTGAATAGCTCAATAGATGGAACGGGGTTTTACCGGCCCCGATTACGCCGCTAGGGTGCCTCGGATGTCCCCCGCCGCCATCCCGCCGCCCTCCTCGGCGGCCTCGACCCCGTCGAGCGCCCGGCCGTCCGCCCCGGCGGCAGCAGCCCCGGCGCAGCGCGATCCCTTCTTCGACAACGCGAAGTACCTGGCGATCGTCCTGGTCGCCCTGGGCCACGCGTGGGAACCGCTCACCCATGGCGGACGCGCCGCGATGGCGCTGTACCTGACCGTCTACGCCTTCCACATGCCGGCGTTCATCGTCATTTCCGGCTACTTCTCGCGCGGCTTCGACATGAGCCCCGCCAAGATCAAGCGGCTGATCACGGGCGTGGTCGTGCCGTATGTGATCTTCCAGGTCGCGTACACGTACTTCCAGCACTGGGCCGACAAGGACGCTCCGCCGGATCCGCTGTCGCTGCTGAACCCCTGGTACCTCAACTGGTTCCTGGCCGCGCTGTTCATCTGGCGGCTGACCACGCCGATCTGGAAGCTGATCCGCCACCCCGTCCCCGTCGCGTTCGCGATCGCGATCGTGGCCGCACTGACGCCGGGGATCGGGGTCGACTTCGATCTTCAGCGGGTGCTGCAGTTCCTGCCGTTCTTCGTGCTCGGTCTGCACATGAAGGCCGAGCACTTCCATCTGGTGCGGCGGCGCTGGGTGCGGATCGCGGCCGTTCCGGTGTTCGCGGGTGCGATCGCCTTCGCGTACTGGGCGGCACCGCGGATGAACAGCTCGTGGTTCTACCACAACGCCGCCGTCCAGGACCTGCACGCGCCGCTGTGGTCCGCGCCGGTGATGACGCTGGCGATGTTCGGCTGCGCGGCGGTGCTGACCGCGTGTTTCTTCGCCTGGGTCCCGCGCCGCACGGTGTGGTTCACGACTCTGGGCGCGGGGACGCTGTACGGCTATCTGCTGCACGGCTTCCTGATCAAGCTGTCCCGCTGGCAGGAGTGGTACGACGCCTACGCCTGGATCCGCCGGCCGGTCGGCGTGGTCGTGGTGACCCTGATCGCGATCGTGGTGATGACGGCGCTGTGCAGCCCGCCCGTGCGGCGGGTGTTCCGCTTCGCGATGGAGCCGAAGATGGAATGGGCCTTCCGCAAGCAGCGCTGAGTCAGCCGGTGGGCGCGTCCAGGCCGAGGAGGGCGCGCATCCGCGCGTACTTCAGCCGGAGCCGTTCGCGGGTGGCCGGGTCGAGCGCCGCGGCCCGCCGCGGGTCGGAGTTGTGGGCGAGGTCCGCCTCCTTGACCAGCAGCGCGCCCGGGGTGGCCAGGATGCGGGCGGCGTACGCCTCCGGTGCCTCCCCCGCCCGCTTGGTGACCGCCAGCACGATGTCCTTGGTCCGCTGCGGCAGGTCGGCCCGCGCCAGCCACTCCTCGGTGACGGCACCGTCCTCGACGGCGTCGTGCAGCCACGCGGCGGCGATCTGTTCATCGCCGCCGCCTCTTTCGCGTACGCCTTCGGCCACGGCGGCCAGGTGCTCCGCGTAGGGGCGGCCTGCCTTGTCCTTCTGCGCGGCGTGCGCTTGCCTTGCGAAGGCTTCCACGGCGTCCAGGGGCATGGGTGGCATGTCGTCTCCGTGAGCGTTGTTCGGTGCCGGTGCGCTGTCCTTCGGCTGCGGGTCGGTGGGGGCTGATCGCGCAGTTCCCCGCGCCCCTTACGGGGCGCACCCGTCACCATCAGGTGCGGCAGATCAAGAGCAGCGCTCGGTCGTCGTTGACGTCCTTCGCCACCGCTTCGATCAAGTGCCAGGCCGCGCCCTGGAAGCCGGCGGAGACGTAGCGGTCCGCTTCGCCCGTGAGGCGGTCCATGCCCTCGGTCAGGTCCCGGTCCGACGTCTCGACCAGGCCGTCCGTGAAGAGCATCAGGACGTCCCCCGGGGACAGCTTTCCCTTTATCGGGTCGAACTGGGCTCCGTCGTAGACCCCGAGGAGCGGTCCCTCGGCGGCCTTCTCCTCCCAGCGGCCGGTGCCCGCGCTGAGCTGGAGGCCCGGCAGGTGACCCGCGGAGAACATCTCGTAGTCCCCGCTGTCCAGGTCCAGGACGAGGTGGACGGAGGTCGCGAAGCCCTCGTCCCAGTCCTGCCGGAGCAGATAGCCGTTGGCGGCGGGCAGGAAGGAGTGCGGCGGCAGCGAGCCCAGCAGCCCGCCGAAGGCCCCGGACAGCAGGAGGGCACGCGAGGCGGCGTCCATGCCCTTGCCGGAGACGTCGGTCAGCACGATCTCCAGGGTGCGGCCGCCGTTGGTGCGGGCCGCGACCACGAAGTCGCCGGAGAAGGACTGCCCGCCGGCGGGGCGCAGGGCCATCTCGCGGTGCCAGCCGCGCGGCAGTTTGGGGAGCTTGCTCTGGACGCGGATGCGTTCGCGCAGGTCGAAGAGCATGGTGCCGCCGCGCCGCCAGGGCACGCCGACGCGGCTGCGGAACTGTGCGATGAGCAGCCCGAGGAAGCCCACCGCGGCGACGACGAGGATCGTGCCGGGGGTGACCCGGCCGTCACCGTGCACGGCCCGGTCCAGGGCGTAGGACTCCACGATGAGCGCGACGGCGGACGCCGCGTAGAGGGCCAGCAGGCTGGCGGGGCGCAGCAGGAGGCCGCCCGCCACGATGGGCAGGACGAGCGCGGAGGGCGCGCACCACTCGGGCAGCGCGATGGTGCCGCCCGCGAGCGCGGGGACGGCGAGCAGCAGGGCGGCCAGCGCGATCCAGTCGGAGCCGTCGCCGCGGAAGTAGTCGACCCCGGCTTTGCGCATGCTCGTGCGGGCCCGGTGCAGTGCTTTGCGCATCCGGGCCGTCGGGGTCTCCGCACCGCCAGTCATTGCATCGTGACCTTATCCACCCATTCGGCGGTGCGTCGACTCACGCCGCGCCGACGCGGCCGACCGCGGCGGACCTGCGAAGAGCTGGGAGAAGCCGTGGGACGCACCATGTCGCACGGATGGGCACCTTATGCGAAATTCGTTCGCCCGCGCGGGAATCCGCTGCTACTCATGGGCTCATGACGACAGAGTTGCGTGTACTGCGCCCGGCGGAGTGGGACCAGTGGTACGGGTCGCTGGAGTTGGCGTTCGGCGGCATGCCCGAGCCCGCCGAGGAGCTCGCGCTGTGGCGGGAGCTGACCCTGTTCGACCGGTCGCTGGGCGTCTGGGACGGGGATGAAGTCGTGGGCACGACGGGGGCGTTCGACTTCCGGATCGCCGTGCCGGGCGGTGCCCTGGTCCCGGCGGCCGGGGTGACGATGGTGGGCGTGCGGCCGACGCACCGGCGGCACGGGGTGCTGCGGAGCATGATGCGGCGCCAGTTGGACGACGTCCGGGCCTGGGGCGAGCCGCTCGCCGTGCTGACGGCTTCGGAGCCGGACATCTACGGGCGGTTCGGCTACGGCCCGGCGACGCACCTGGTGCGGGCCCGCATCGACACGGACCGGGTGCGGCTGTCCATGCCGGACGGCGCGGACGGCGTGCGGCTCCGCTTGTCGAAGCCCGAGAAGGCGCGCGACGCGTGCGAGGCGGTGTACGCGCGCCGGGTGACCTCCCGGCCCGCGATGCTGGAGCGCCGGCCCGGCTGGGAGGCGCTGCCGCTGCTGGACGCGCCGAGCCGCCGCGGTGACGGTTCGCCGCTGCAGTGCGTGCTGGCCGAGGTGGACGGCCGGACGGTGGGCTACGCCCGCTATTTCGTCCGGCCCCGGTCGGACGACGCCTCCTACGGCTCGGTGCTGCTGCGCGATGTGGAGGCGCTGACCCCCGCCGCGTACGCCGCGCTGTGGCGCTTCCTGTTCGACCTGGACCTGACCAACGAGATCGTGGCCCGCGACCGGCCGTCCGACGACCCGCTGTGGCAGCTGGTCGACGACGTCCGGCGCTGCCGACTCACGTCGGAGGACTCGCTGCACCTGCGGCTGGTCGAGGTGGGGGCGGCGCTGGCGGCCCGTACGTACCAGGCCCCGGTGGACGTGGTGTTCGAGGTCGAGGACGCCTTCTGCCCCTGGAACGCGGGGCGCTGGCGGCTGACCGGCGATGCCAAGGGGGCGTCCTGCGAGCGCACTGAGGACGCGGCCGATCTGGCCCTGTCCGTACGGGAGCTGGGCTCGGTGTATCTCGGCGGGGCGTCCCTGATCTCGCTGGCCGGTGCGGGGCGGGTGCGGGAGCTGCGGGAGGGGGCGCTGCACGAGGCGTCGGTGGCGTTCGGCAGCCCGGTGGCCCCGTGGCTGCCGCACGGTTTCTGACGGTGCGTCGGCTTTTGGGGTGACATGGCGTCAGCGCTGCTGACAGGCGGGGCACCAGAAGAGGTTGCGGGCGGCGAGATCGGCGGTGCGGATCTCGCCGCCGCAGATGTGGCAGGGCTGCCGGGCCCGGCGGTAGACGTACACCTCGCCGCCGTGGTCGTCCACGCGCGGCGGGCGGCCCATGGCCTCGGGGGTGTGCTCGGGGCGCACGGTGTCGATCCTGTTGTTGCGCACGCCCTCACGCATCAGGC
Source organism: Streptoverticillium olivoreticuli subsp. olivoreticuli (assembly GCF_003391135.1). Lineage (GTDB taxonomy): Bacteria > Actinomycetota > Actinomycetes > Streptomycetales > Streptomycetaceae > Streptomyces > Streptomyces blastmyceticus. The sequence goes on from NZ_CP031455.1 coordinate 3,878,663, forward strand.
CGACCAGATCCGACCAGATCGCGTCCCATTCCGGACGGGTGAGATCGCGACCGAGGCGGTAAGGGTCGATCCCGTGCCGGAAGAGGACCTCGGCGCGGTAGACGTTGCCGACGCCCGCGATGACCTTCTGGTCCATGAGCAGGGCGGCGACCGTCGTACGGCTGCGGCTGACGCGGGCCCAGGCGGCCTCGCCGTCGTCCTGTGCGCGCAGCGGGTCGGGGCCGAGCCGGTCGTGTATCGCCTGCTTCTCCCTCTCGGTGACGAGGGCGCAGGTGGTGGGGCCGCGCAGGTCGGCGTACGCGGTGGCGGTCGCGAGCCGCAGCCGCACGGTGTCGGTGGGCGGGGGGACGGGGGCGTCGCCGAGGGTGTACTTCCCGAAGAGGCCGAGGTGGATGTGGATCCATCGGCTGTCGCCGAACCCCAGGAAGAGGTGCTTGCCGTGGGCTTCGGCGGAGGTGAGGGGGTTGCCGTCGAGGAGGGCGGCGCTGTCCTCGAATTTGCCTTGCGGGCTGGTCACGCGGACCTTGTGGTTGCCGAACCGCTCTTCGTGGTCCTGGGCGAGCCGGTGGATCGTATGCCCCTCGGGCACGGCGTCTCCTGCGGAGTGCGGTCTGGTTCTGGGCGCGGCTTATTTGTTCCCCTGTCCCGCCCCTTCCCGAAACCGGGGAGACCCCGGACCCCCAGCGCCCTGCGGGCGCGTCCTCAATCTCCCCCAGCTACCGCTGGGAGGTGCCCCCACGGGCTGAAATCAGCCCGTCCGGCGATTGAGGACAACGCGGCGAAGCCGTGTTGCGGGGTCCGGGGCGAAGCCCCCACGCGGCGGAGCCGCAAATCGGATGCAGCCGGGAAGGGGCGGGACTGGGGAACAAAGCCCCCGGCGCGGGCCGGGCCAGGGCGTCAGCCCTGCTGCGGGTGGTGGGCCGGGATCGGGGGGAGTTCGCCGGTCTGCTCGTAGTGGCTGAGCATCTCGATGCGGCGGGTGTGGCGCTCCTCACCCGAGTACGGCGTGGCCAGGAAGATCTCGACGAACTTCGTCGCCTCTTCCTGGGTGTGCATCCGCCCGCCGACGCTGATCACGTTGGCGTTGTTGTGCTCACGCCCGAGGGCGGCCGTCTGCTCGCTCCAGGCAAGGGCGGCCCGTACGCCCTTGACCTTGTTCGCGGCGATCTGCTCGCCGTTGCCGGAGCCGCCGATCACGATGCCGAGGCTGTCGGGGTCGGCCGCGGTCCGCTCCGCGGCGCGGAGGCAGAACGGCGGGTAGTCGTCCTGGGCGTCATAGATGTGCGGGCCGCAGTCGACGGGGTCATGGCCCTGGGCCGTGAGCCACTCGACGAGGTGGTTCTTGAGTTCGTAGCCGGCATGGTCGGAGCCGAGATACACGCGCATGCGACCGAGTGTGGCACGAGTGGGGACCGGGCTCCGCCTCAGGGCTCGCCGCGCGCTCCCCCGATCACAACGATACGGATTCGACTCTTCCCGATCACACCTTCGAAAAGTTCTAATGCGGGAACTCGTAACCCGAGAACTTTAAGGAACGAACTCATGGCCACATCGCCGACTCCGACAAAGGCGTCGCACAACGGCGCCCCCGGGCAGGCCGACGCGCCGGCCCAGGACGGCCTGAAGGCCGGACTCAAGAACCGCCACCTCTCCATGATCGCCATCGGCGGCGTGATCGGTGCCGGTCTCTTCGTCGGCTCCGCCTCCGGCATCGCCGCGGCCGGCCCCGGCATCCTCATCTCCTACGCGCTCGTCGGCGCGATGGTCGTCTTCGTGATGCGGATGCTCGGTGAGATGGCCGCCGCCAATCCGACCTCCGGCTCCTTCTCCGCCTACGCGGACCGGGCGCTGGGCCGCTGGGCGGGCTTCTCCATCGGCTGGCTGTACTGGTTCTTCTGGGTCGTGGTGCTCGCGGTCGAGGCGACCGCCGGTGCCAAGATCCTGGAGGGCTGGATCCCGGCCGTGCCGCAGTGGGCCTGGGCGCTGATCGTCATGGTGCTGCTGACCGTGACCAACCTGGGGTCGGTCAGCTCGTACGGCGAGTTCGAGTTCTGGTTCGCCGGGATCAAGGTCGTCGCGATCGGCGCGTTCGTGGTCATCGGTCTGCTGGCCGTGTTCGGCGTGCTGCCGGGCGCGCACAGCGACACCGCGGGGATATCGAACCTCACCTCGCACGGGGGATTCCTGCCGAACGGCCCGGGGGCGATCCTCACCGGTGTCCTGATGGTCGTCTTCTCCTTCATGGGCAGTGAGATCGTCACCCTCGCCGCCGGTGAGTCCGAGGACCCGCGGCGCGCGGTCACCAAGGCCACCAACAGCGTGATCTGGCGCATCGGCGTCTTCTACCTGGGCTCGATCTTCGTGGTCGTCTCCCTGCTGCCGTGGAACTCCAAGGAGATCGCCGACAAGGGCAGCTATGTCGCCGCCCTCGACTCCATCGGCATCCCGCACGCCGGCGAGATCATGAACGTGATCGTCCTGACCGCCGTGCTCTCCTGCCTCAACTCCGGCCTCTACACGGCCTCCCGTATGGCCTTCTCGCTGGGGCAGCGCGGCGACGCCCCGCGGGCCTTCGCCCGGGTGAGCAAGAACGGTGTGCCGCGGATCGCGATCCTGGGTTCGGTCGTCTTCGGCTTCGTGTCGGTCGTCTTCAACTACGTGTGGCCCGACACCGTCTTCAAGTTCCTGCTGAACTCCTCGGGTGCCATCGCCCTCTTCGTCTGGCTGGTCATCTGTGTCACCCAGCTGAAGATGCGCGGCATCATCCTGCGCGAGATGCCGGAGAAGCTCGTGGTGCGGATGTGGCTCTTCCCGTATCTGACCTGGGCCACCATCGGCATGATCACCTTCGTGCTGGGCTACATGCTCTACGACGGCGGCGACAATCGTGAGCAGGTGCTGCTCTCGACGCTGCTCGGTGTGATCGTCGTGGGGGTCGGGCTCGTCCTGGACCGCCGTCGGCGCGCGGTGAAGGCCGCCGCCGGGCAGTAACCGCCGAGGGACGCGAACACATACGGGCCGGGCCCGCACCCTGACTGGATCAGGGGTGCGGGCCCGGCCCGTACGCGTTGCCAGGAAGGGACTCAGCCCCGTCGGCCCAGCAGCTTCCACGCCGCCGGGAGCGCGCCCATCGCGAGGGCCGCCTTGAGCGCGTCACCGATCAGGAACGGGGTCAGGCCCGCGGCGACGGCGTCGGTCAGGGAGAGGTGGGCGTACAGCGCGAGATAGGGGACGCCCACCGCGTAGATGATCGCGGAGCCCAGCGCCATGGTGCCCGCGGTGCGCAGCGCGGAGCGGTCGGCGCCCCGGCGGGCGAGAGCGCCCGCGACGGTGGCGGCGAGCATCATGCCGAGGACGTAGCCGAAGGAGGCGAAGCCCGCGCCGGACCGGGCCTCGGCGAACCACGGCACGCCCGCCATGCCGACCAGGGCGTAGAGCGCGAGGGAGAGGAAGCCGCGCCGCGCGCCGAGCGCGGTGCCGACGAGGAGGACGGCGAAGGTCTGGCCGGTGACGGGGACGGGCGAGCCCGGGACCGGGACGGCTATCTGGGCGGCGACGCCGGTGAGCGCCGCGCCGCCGAGGATCAGGGCGGCGTCGCGGACGCGGGACCGGCCCGCCGTGGACAGGGCGGGGAAGAGCGCGTCGGCGAGGACCGTACCGGTCCGGGTTACTGGGGCAGCGGTGGCCATCGGTACTCCGCGTCATAAAAGAAGGTCAGGGACACCGTGACGTTAATCCAGGGGCCGGGCGTGGACACCGGGCGACCGTGACAAGGCGGTCCGCCCGGCTTTGGAGAGTTCCGAGCGGATCCGCCGCCGGTCGGCGCTGATAAGGGCGCGCCCTTCCCACTCCGTTCCCGGGCCATGCGTGATGCTCGTCACGACGGACCGGCGAAGCTTGGCGTCGGCCGCCCGCTCGGGAGAGTGTGGAGTACCTTCGCAGCCTTTTTGCGCCCATCGCACAGATCCGAGAGTACGAGCGCCATGCATGACGCACCGCCTGCCGCCGAACCGCTGAGCGGCGAGAAGGAACCCCTGTCGGCGGGGCTCAAGCAGCGCCACCTGACGATGCTGGGCCTGGGCGGGGTGATCGGGGCGGGGCTGTTCGTCGGCTCCGGCGGCGGGATCGCCGTCGCGGGTCCGGGGATCATCGTCTCGTATCTGATCGCGGGCGCGCTGGCGATGCTGGTGATGCGGATGCTCGGCGAGATGTCGTCGGCGATGCCCGCCTCGGGCGCCTTCTCCGTGCACGCGGAGCGCGCGCTGGGGCGCTGGGCCGGGTTCACGGTCGGCTGGCTCTACTGGTTCCTGCTGGTGGTCGTGCTCGCAGTGGAGGCGACGGGGGCCGCGCAGATCGCGAGCGGCTGGCTGCCGTCGGTGCCGCAGTGGGCCTGGGTGCTGCTCTTCATGGTGGTCTTCACGACCGCCAATCTCTCCGCGGTGAAGAACTTCGGTGAGTTCGAGTTCTGGTTCGCCACCCTGAAGGTCGGCGCGATCGTCCTCTTCCTGGGGCTGGGTCTGCTGGCCATCTTCGGCGTGCTGCCGGACACGGACGCGGTGGGCATGGGCAACCTCACCGGCAAGGGCGGCTTCCTGCCCAACGGCTGGAGCGGTGTGATCTCCGGCGTCCTCGCCGTCGTCTTCGCCTTCGGCGGCCTGGAGGTCGTCACCATCGCCGCCGCCGAGTCCGACGACCCGGCGCGCGCGGTGGGCCGCGCGGTGCGCAGCGCGGTGTGGCGGATCCTCTTCTTCTATGTGGGCTCGATGCTCGTCATCGTCACCCTGCTGCCGTGGTCGTCGATCGTGCCGGGCAAGAGCCCGTATGTGGCGGTCCTGGACCACATCGGGGTGCCCGGGGCCGGTCAGATCATGAACATCGTGGTCTTCGTGGCGCTGCTGTCCGCGCTGAACGCCAACCTCTACGGGTCCTCCCGGATGGTCTTCTCGCTGGCCGAGCGGGGCGAGGCGCCGCGCTCGCTGCTGAAGGTGTCCGGCGGCGGGGTGCCGCGCCGGGCCGTGCTCGCCTCGGTCGCCTTCGGATTCGCCTCGGTGATATTGAATCTGGAGTGGCCCGACTCGGTCTTCCGCTATCTGCTGAACGCGGTCGGTGCCGTACTCCTCTTCGTCTGGGGTCTGATCGCCGCCTCCCAGCTGCGGCTGCGGCGGCGCATCGAGCGCGAGATGCCGGAGAAGCTCGCGCTGCGGATGTGGGCATTCCCCTATCTCACGTGGGTGGCGCTCGCGGGGATGGGCGGCGTGCTGGTCCTGATGCTCACGGACGACGGCGCACGGCCCCAGCTGCTGTGGTCGGGGGCGGCGACGGCGGCGGTGCTCGCGGTCGCCGGGCTGCGCGAACTCCGCCTGCGGCGGCGCTGATTTCCGGCCGCGGAACGCGGACCCGATTCCCTTTTAACGGAGCCATTTCTTCCGTTCCAGTCGCAATATGAGTTGCTTCTGGAGATATGACTCATGCACAGTCAGTGACGTTGCCGTCTAGATATCGGACAGCAATGTCACAACTGTTGTCCTGAGCGAACATGGCCTCCACACTGAGGCAACTTTTCCGCTCTCACCCCACGGGAATCACACGATCATGACTCGGACACCTGCGACCTCCTCCGCGCCACCGCGCGGCGAGGTCACCGATCAGGCGCCGGGCGGCACGGATCTGTCGCACGGCCTCAAGCAGCGCCATCTGTCGATGATCGCCCTCGGCGGTGTGATCGGCGCCGGCCTCTTCGTCGGCTCGGGCGCGGGCATCGCCGCGGCCGGTCCCGCCATCGTCCTCGCCTATGCGGTCTCCGGGCTGCTGGTGATGCTCGTGATGCGCATGCTGGGCGAGATGTCGGCGGCCAACCCCGCCTCGGGCACCTTCTCCGTGCACGCCGAGCGCGCGATAGGCCCCTGGGCGGGCTTCACCGTCGGGTGGATGTTCTGGGTGGAGCTGTGCGTGGGCATCGCCGTGGAGGCGATCGGCGCGGCGGCCATCATGGTCTCGTGGTTCCCCTCGACGTCCTCGTGGATGTGGGTCCTGCTCTTCATGGCGGTCTTCTGCGGGGCCAACCTCGCGGCCGTCGGCAATTTCGGCGAGTTCGAATTCTGGTTCGCCACCCTGAAGGTCGCCGCGATCGGTGTCTTCCTGGTGCTGGGCGTCCTGGCGATCCTGGGGCTGCTGCCGGGCACCGACGCGCCGGGCACCGGCAACCTCACCGGCCACGGCGGCTTCGTCCCCAACGGCGCCAACGGCCTGGTCGCCGGCCTGCTGGCCTCGGTCTTCGCCTACGGCGGCCTGGAGACGGTGACGATCGCGGCGGCGGAGTCCGAGCAGCCGGTCAAGGGCGTCGCCAAGGCCGTGCGGACGGCGATGTGGCGAATAGCCCTGTTCTACGTCGGCTCGATGCTCGTCGTCGTCACGGTGATCCCGTGGACCAACAAGTCGATCACCGAGAACGGCCCCTATGTCGCGGTCCTGAAGTACCTGGACATCCCGGCCGCCGGGCAGATCATGAACGTCATCGTCCTGATCGCCCTGCTCTCCGCGATGAACGCCAACATCTACGGCGCCTCCCGCATGTCGTACTCCCTCGTCCAGCGCGGCGAGGGCCCCCGCTTCCTCGCCAAGGTCTACGGCGGCGTGCCGCGGCTGACCGTGCTGGCCTCCTCCGCCTTCGGCTTCTGCGCGGTGCTGTTCAGCTACTGGTGGCCGACGACGGTCTTCAAGTGGCTGCTGTACATGACGGGCGCGGCGATCCTGGTGGTGTGGGCCTTCATCGCCGTCACCCAGCTGCTGATGCGGCGCCGGCTGGAGCGGGAGTCCCCGGAGAAGCTGGTCGTCCGGATGTGGCTCTTCCCCGCCCTCACCTGGGTGGCGCTGGCCGGGATCCTCGGGGTGCTGGCGCTGATGCTGCGCGAGGAGGACACCCGGGTGCAGCTGTACTCCACGGCCGGGCTCACGGCCGCGCTCGCGATCGCCGGTTACGCGCGCCAGCGGTTCCGGGCCGCCAGGAGCTGACACACCGACATCACTCCACCGTACGAGGCGGGGTAGGTCCTGATCTTCAGGACCTACCCCGCCTCCGTCTTTGGACCGAAGCCCACCCCCGCAACCGCAATTCACAATCACTTGCTGGTAGCGTCTACCTGCAAGTTAATTGCAATAAGCAGTCGGAGGGCTCGGCATGGCCATCTACACACTTCCTGAACTCCCTTACGATTACGCGGCGCTCCAGCCGGTCATCGACGCGAAGATCATCGAGCTGCACCACGACAAGCACCACGCCGCGTACGTCAAGGGTGCGAACGACACACTTGAACAGCTCGCCGAGGCCCGCGACAAGGACCAGTGGGGCGCCATCAACGGCCTGGAGAAGAACCTGGCCTTCCACCTTTCCGGCCACATCCTGCACAGCATCTACTGGCAGAACATGACCGGCGACGGCGGCGGCGAGCCCCTCGACAAGGACGGCGTGGGCGAGCTGGCGGACGCCATCGCCGAGTCGTTCGGCTCCTTCGCGAAGTTCAAGGCGCAGCTCACCAAGGCGTCGGCCACCACCCAGGGCTCCGGCTGGGGCGTCCTCGCCTACGAGCAGGTCAGCGGCCGCCTCATCGTCGAGCAGGTCTACGACCACCAGGGCAACGTCGGCCAGGGCTCGGTCCCGATCCTGGTCTTCGACGCCTGGGAGCACGCGTTCTACCTTCAGTACAAGAACCAGAAGGTGGACTTCATCGAGGCCATGTGGCAGGTCGTCAACTGGCAGGACGTCGCGGCGCGCTACGCCGCGGCGAAGGAGCGCGGCAACACGCTGCTGCTCGTGCCGTAACCCCTGCGTCCTGCTCGTGATCGTCTTCTCACCCTTCACGCAGCAGGCGAGGCCCCCACGTGAGTGGTTCACGTGGGGGCCTTTACCTTTCGGGGCACGGGTTTGTCGCCGCCTGCGGCGGGGCGCCCTGCGGGCGCGTCCTCAATCGCCGGACGGGCTGATTTCAGCCCGTCCGGCGATTGAGGACAGCGCGCGGAGCGTGCTTCGGGGTCTGGGGCGGAGCCCCGGTTCGGGAAGGGGCGGGGTGGGGAACAAAGCCCGCCGGGCCGCACCCGACCGGGGGTCCAGGGCGGAGCCCTGGCCTCACACGTGGCCGAACGCCTCGCCCGTCACCGTGAACTCCCGTGCCAGACCCGCCTCGTGGAGACGCCCCCCGCCGCCCCACACCTTGCACACCGCGAACCGGTAGTCCGTGACCACCGCCCCGTCGGGAGACACCCGCACCGTCCCCGTCAGCCGGTAGTCGACCGCGCGCAGCGCGAGCCACCAGTCCGTGCCGCCCCGCCGCGTGAGCGTCACCGCCCGCCAGCCGCTGTCCGCCGGATAGGCGGACGACGTGCGGGGCCCCTCGCGCCACCGCGCCACCGCTTCCGCGCGCCAGCGGTCGAGCTGCTCCTCGGCGACGGACCGTACCCCCGGAAGGGCGAGCAGCAGCGCGGCGTCCACCCGGTAGGGCGCGCCGGTGCCGCGCAGATAGTGCCGCAGGGTGCCGGCCGTCTGCCGCAGGCCCAGCGCCGCCCAGAACGGCGGCAGGGCACGGCAGACGGCACGCGTCACCAGGTCGTACGGGCGGACGGGCCGCTCCGCGAAGCGGGCGTTGCCGCCCGGCGGCTCCGTGTCCGCCCGGCCGCCCGTGCGGCCGAGCGGGCGGGAGAGGTCCGTCTTGCCCATACCGGGACATTAAGGGACCTCATCGGGCGCCGCCCGTCGAGCTGCGCCGTCGGTAGAAAAGCGGCACCCTCAGTCGAAGACCGGCCCCCGCGTCCGCGTCCGCTTACCGCACCCCCCGGGGGACGACCCCCGGACCCCCAGCCGGATCCGCGCCGTCTCCCCCTGGGGCCTCAGTCGAAGATCGGACCCTGCGTCCGCGTGCGCTTGATCTCGTAGAAGCCCGGCGTCGAGGCGACCAGCAGCGTGCCGTCCCACAGGCGGGCCGCCGCCTCGCCCTTGGGGGCGGGGGTGACGACCGGGCCGAAGAACGCGACCTGCTCGCCGTCCGCGCCCGGCACCGCGATGACCGGGGTGCCGACGTCCTGGCCGACCTTGTCGATGCCCTCCTGGTGCGAGGCGCGCAGCTCCGCGTCGAACGCGTCCGTGTAACCCGCTTCCGCCAGCTCCACCGGAAGACCGGCCTCCACCAGCGCGGCCTCGATCGTCGCGCGGTCGCGCGGCAGGCCCTGGACGTGGAAGCGGGTGCCGAGCGCGGTGTAGAGCGCGCCGAGCACCTCCGGGCCGTGCTTCTTCGCGGCCGCGATGCACACGCGCACCGAGGCCCAGGCGCTGCCGCCGGGGAGCATCGCCTCGCGGAACGCCTCGGGGATCTCGTCCAGTTTGTTCTCGTTGAGAACGGCCAGGCTCATGACGTGCCAGCGAACCTCCACGGGCCGCACCTTCTCGACCTCCAGCATCCAGCGGGAGGTCATCCACGCCCACGGGCACTGGGGGTCGAACCAGAAGTCTGCGACGGTCTTCTCGGAAGCGGTCACGCGAATCTCCTCATGAGAGCTCATCTGAGCTGGTCAGTAGCAGCTTCAACAACATGCCCCATGCCATGATTCCTGAGTTGTCCGAGTTCCGAGACGAAGCCGAGGGAGCCACCTGTGCCCGGTGAGAATCTGACCCGTGAGGAGGCCCGCGACCGGGCCCGGCTGCTGGCGGTGGACGCCTATGACGTGGCGCTCGACCTGCGGTCCGCGGTGGGCGCGGCCCCTGAGAACCGTACGTTCCGTTCGGTGACCACGATCCGCTTCCGCTGCTCCGAGCCGGGAGCCGGCAGCTTCGCCGACCTCGTGGCGCCGTCGGTCACCTCCGTGACCCTCAACGGCGAGAAGCTCGACCCCGCGGCGGTCTTCGACGGCACGCGGATCGCGCTGCCCTCGCTCGCCGCCGAGAACGTCCTGGTCGTGGACGCCCAGTGCGCGTACAGCCGGACCGGTGAGGGCCTGCACCGCTTCGTCGACCCGGAGGACGGCGAGGTCTATCTCTACACGCAGTACGAGCCCGCCGACGCCCGCCGGGTCTTCGCCGATTTCGAGCAGCCCGACCTGAAGGCGCCCTTCACCTTCACGGTGACCGCGCCCGCCGGCTGGACCGTCCTCGGCAACGGCGAGGCGGCCGGTGAGCCCGAGCCCGCCGGGGCCGACGGCGCCACCTGGCACTTCGTGCCGACGCGGCCGATCTCGACATACATCACCGCCGTGGTCGCCGGCCCGTACCACGTGGTCCGCGACCACTACAGCCGCACGTTCGAGGACGGCACGGTCCTTCAGATCCCGCTGGGCGCGCTCTGCCGCAAGGGCCTCGCGCGGTACTTCGACGCCGACGAGATCTTCACCGTCACCAAGCAGGGCCTGGACTTCTTCCACGACCACTTCGACTACCCGTATCCGTTCGGGAAGTACGACCAGGCGTTCGTGCCCGAGTACAACATCGGCGCGATGGAGAACCCGGGGTGCGTGACCTTCCGGGAGGAGTTCGTCTTCCGCGGCAAGGTGACCCGGTCCTCGTACGAGCGGCGGGCCAACGTCATCCTGCACGAGATGGCGCACATGTGGTTCGGCGACCTGGTGACCATGGAGTGGTGGGACGACCTGTGGCTCAAGGAGTCGTTCGCCGACTTCATGGGCTCGTTCTCGCAGGTCGAGGCGACGCGCTACGACAACGCCTGGATCACCTTCGCCAACCAGCGCAAGTCCTGGGCCTACCGCGCCGACCAGCTGCCCTCCACCCACCCGGTCACGGCCGACATCCGTGACCTGGAGGACGCCAAGCTGAACTTCGACGGCATCACCTACTCCAAGGGCGCCTCGGTGCTCAAGCAGCTCGTCGCCTACGTGGGCCGGGACGCCTTCTTCGAGGGCGCCCGCCGCTACTTCAAGCGCCACGCCTACGGCAACACGCGCCTCGCGGACCTGCTGTCCGTGCTGGAGGAGACCTCGGGCCGGGACATGGCCGGCTGGTCGCGCTCCTGGCTCCAGACGGCGGGCGTCAACTCCCTGACGCCTCTGGTCACCTGTGACGCCGCCGACCGGATCACGGAGCTCGCGATCCTCCAGGAGGCACCGGAGTCCCACCCCACGCTCCGCCCGCACCGGGTGGCCGTGGGCCTCTACCGGCGGCGGGAGGACGACGGCACGCTCGTGCGGTACGCGCGCGCCGAGGTGGACGTCTCCGGGCCCCGTACGGTCGTGACCGAGCTCGCCGGGGCCGAGCGGCCGGAGCTCGTGCTGGTCAACGACGAGGACCTCACCTTCTGCAAGATCCGCTTCGACGAGGTCTCGCTGGCCACCCTCCGCAGGCACCTGGACGAGCTCACCGACCCCCTCGCCCGCGCCCTGTGCTGGTCCGCGCTGTGGAACCTCACGCGCGACGGGCTGATGCCCGCCCGCGACTTCGTCGGTCTCGTCGAGCGCTTCGCCGGGGCCGAGACCGAGATCGGCGTGCTCCAGATGGTGCAGAGCTGGGCGCAGTCCGCCCTGGTGCACTACGCCGCCCCCGACTGGCGCGCCCAGGGCGGGCGGACCCTGGCCGGGAGCGCGCTGCGCGAGCTGCGGCTCGCCGAGCCCGGCAGCGGCCACCAGCTGGCGTGGGCGTCGTTCTTCGCCCAGCTCGCCACCGCGGAGTCCGACCTCCAGCTGCTGCGCGAACTGCTGGACGGGGCCGGGAAGATCGACGGGCTGGAGGTCGACCAGGAGCTGCGCTGGGCGTTCCTGGCCACGCTCACCGCCCAGGGCGCGGCCGACGAGTCCGCCCTCACGGCCGAGCTGGCCCGGGACAACACCGCCTCCGGCAAGCGGCACCAGGTGCGCTGCCTGGCGGCGCGGCCGTCCGCCGAGGTCAAGGCGGAGGCGTGGGCGGCCGTCGTGGAGTCCGACACCCTCTCGAACGCGCTCGCCGAGGCGACCATCGCGGGCTGGAACCAGCCGTCGCAGCGTCCGCTGCTGGCCCCTTACGCGCAGCGGTACTTCGATTCCGTCGAGCGGGTCTGGCAGGAGCGGTCGATCGAGATCGGCATGGCCGTCGTCCGCGGCCTCTTCCCCCTGCTCCAGGGGGACCGGCGGACGCTGGACCTGACGGACGCGTGGCTGTCGGCCCATGAGGACGCCGCACCGGCGCTGCGCCGCCTGGTGGTCGAGGCCCGGGACGACCTCGCGCGCGCACTGCGCGCGCAGACGTGCGACTCGGCTGCCGCCGGGGCCGCCTGACCCACCCTGCCGCCCGGTGGGCGGACACCCGCTCCGCGGGTGTCCTCGAACGCCGGACGGGCTGATTTCAGCCGTCCGGCGTTTGAGGACAAGCGGCGCAGCCGCTTCGGGGGGGCTGGGGGCTGGCCCCCAGTTTCGGGAAGGGGCGGGGCTGGGGAGACAACCCACCGGGCCGCACCCGGGCGGGGGTCCGGGGCGGAGCCCCGGCCTCGGCGGAGCCGAGCATCAGACGCTGCGGGAAGGGGCGGGGTTGGGGAGGATCTCCCCCCTCGGTCGTCGAACGCCCGTACTTTAGGACAGAGTTGTCCGGATTTGCCTACGGGCCTGTAACACCGGGTTAGAGCCACCGCGAACAGCGGCACTGGCTAGACATGAATCACGGAACCCCACTCTCGCCCCGCCCGCTGCACCACCTTTCGGACGTGCGCCACCGTGTCATGACGTCGCGTCAGCTCCGCGACCACGGCGTGCCGGGCGCCGTCGTGACCGAGCGCTGCCGCCCCGGCGGGCCCTGGCAGCAGCTGCTCCCCGGCGTGTTCCTGCTCCGCACCGGGCCCGCCACCAGCGAGGAGCGGCTGCACGCCGCGCTGATGTACACCATGCCGCGCGCCCAGGGCCTGCCCTCGCAGCCCGGCCCCGGCACGGCGACCGCCGCTGCCCGGCAGGCCGCGGCGGGCCCGTACGGCGACGCGATGATCACCGGGATGGCGGCGCTCGCCCTGCACCGCTTCACGTCCGTCCCCCCGCTGCTCTCCCTCGACCAGATCGACGTGCTCGTGCCGCGCACCCGGAGGCTGCGGACGACCGGCTTCGTCCGGCTCGTGCGGGCGCACGCCCTGCCGCACCCGAAGACGCTGACGGGTATCCCGGTCGCACCCGTGGCGCGCGCGGTGGCCGACGCCGTCGCCGAGCTCACCGACGCGTCCGCCGTGCGCAGGGTGCTGACGGAGGCCGTGCGCGGCGGGCACTGCGAAGCGCAGGCCGTCGTACGGGAGTTGACGCGCGCCCGGCTGCTGGGGCGGCCCCATGTGGTGGACGCCGTGGACACCCTGCTCGCCGAGAGCCGGGCCGTCGCGGAGGGCCGGCTGTACGACCTGGTGCGCGAGCACGGGCTGCCCGTACCGCTGTGGAACGTGGACCTCCGGCTGCCCGGGGGCCCGTCCCTCGGGCGGGTGGACGCGTTCTGGCCCGAGCACAGCGTCGCGCTGGAGATCGACTCGCGGACGCCGCGCCAGGACGACGAGGCGCTGTGGTCGGAGCAGTACCGCAAGCGCGAGCACCTGGAGCGGCTCGGCATCACGGTGGTGCACCTGACGCCGAAGAAGCTGCGGGACACGCCCGACCAGCAGGCCGCGGTGGTCCGCACCGCCGTGATGGCGTCGGCCGACCGCGACCCTGCCGCGTATCTCGTCGTCCTGCCCCACTGAACCGGCGTGGGGACCGGGGGCTCAGCGCCTGGGGAGCAGCAGCTCGGTGTTGCGGTCGTCGGCCGCGCCGCCGAGGGAGGTGTCCGCGCCGGGGGCGTTGAAGGCCAGCTCGCGGTAGAGGGAGGCGAGGCCGGTCTGGGAGAGGTCGCCGAAGTCGGTGCGGTAGGGGGCGGCGGACTCGATGAGCGTGGTGAAGAGGGACATCGTGCCGTCGTGGTTGTCCGTGACCTCGATGATCCGCGCCAGCTGGGGGTAGTCGACGTGGGAGGCGGTGGCGATCTCCCAGAAGGTGCCGCGCGGCCGGATGCGGTTGCGGTGGCTGTGCCCGTTGATCCAGGCCAGGACGTTGTTGTGGCTCTGGAGGAGGCGGATCAGCTCGTTGCCGTCGTGCCGGTCGTCGTCGGGGCTGGCGGGGTCGGGGGTGAGGTTGTCCATGCTCCAGCTGGGGTGGTGGCTGAAGACGAGGGCGTATTTGTCGCGGTAGTTCCGCAAGGTCCGGTCCAGCCAGAGGAGTTGGTCCGTTCCGATGGAGCCCTGGTAGTGGCCGCCGGGGTCGGTCGAGTCGAGGCTGATGCCGACGACGCTGTCGGAGACCTTGAAGGAGTAGTAGAGCTTGCCGGAGTCGAGGTTGTCGCGGGAGTAGCCGTGGCCCACGGGCCCGTGTCCGGTGTATTTGCGGTCGAGGTGGGCGGCGACGTACTGGTGCGGGGTGAGCGGGACGCGGCGCGGGTCGGGGGTGACGGTGCGCATCTCCTTCTTGTGGACGCGCAGCAGCTCACGGATGCGCTCCCCCTTGGGGTCGGCGCCCTTGGACTCGCCGTCCATGAGCCACTTCGCGTCCGCGGCGGAGATGATCTGGAGCTTCTTGTTGCCGACGGCGGCGTCCTGGATGAAGGTGCCCGCGGCGGGGTAGCAGCCGCCGGACAGCAGGTCGTGGTTGCCGAAGGTGGAGTACCACGGGATGTTGAGGCCGGGGCTGTTGACGCTGCGGGTGGCGGCGGAGAGATAGCCGTCGATGCGGGGGTAGCCGACCTGCTTGTCCTGGTCGCGCAGGGCGCTCTCGGGGTGCCAGAAGAGTTTGAGTCCGCTGTTCTGCACGCCCTCGTAGTGGCGCGGGTCGCCGGTGTTGGGGTTCATCCGGCCGCCGCTGAGGGCGGTCAGGAACCACTCGACCTCGATCTTCGCGTTCTCGTCGCCGTTGTCGCCGGTGGTGATGACGAAGCCGAAGGGGGTGCCGGTGGCCGGGCCGCGGCGGATCTTGTTGACGCGCTCGACGAGGGAGACCACCCCGGGCAGGGTGAGCGCCTCGTGCGGGCGCCAGGCGCCGGGCTCCCCGGCGCGGAAGAACTCGTAGCGCAGCGGGTGCTGGACGTCCGTGAGGTGGAGGTCGGTGAACTGGACGAAGGAGGCCAGCGTGGAGCGCCGGTCCTCCCGGCCGTTCTTCCCGGCGATCAGGTCCGGGCGCACGACGCGGGGCCAGCCGGGGCCGTCGCCGAGCCGCCGGTAGCCGCCGCTGCCGCGGGGTGCCGCGACGGAGACGAGGGTGGTGCCCGCGCCCGTGGGGGCGCCCGCGGCGGCGGCCGCCGCCTGCTTGGCGGAGGCCGCCGCGGAATCGTCGGGGCCGGTGGCTGCCGCGCTGCCGTCCGATCCCAGGGCCATGCCGATGCCGGTGGCGGTGGTCACGGCACCGGCCGCGGCGAGGAACGTACGGCGGTCGAGGCCGGCGGCTGCGGGTCCGTCAGATCTGCGGTACATATGCGGTCTCCCCGAGTGCGAACGCGAATGCTGGGCTTGACGGCGGGTCCTGCTGGCGGGTCGGTGCGGTCCTGGTTCCTGTCACTGAGGATCGTTGGCAGTGGGGGTGGCGTGGGCGTGAACACGACCGCAACGGCCGCCGCCGATCACCTCACATCGATCTTGGCGATTGCGAATCGACATACACCACTCGTCCCCTGGCGAGCTGACGCTCACTCAGCGTTCACCCGCGTGGGGAGCACCCGGCCGGTATTGGGACCAAGGCTGTAGTCCGTTTGCGCTACACCCTCTGAGCTGCGAGAACGCCCATGACCGCTTCACGGCCTTCGGCATGCTTCCTCCCGTGTGGCGAATGGCGGGTTTACGCCACTCTTACTTTCCCTCACTGACAACTCTCCCCAAACCCCCGTCACTTCCATAAAAGTGATCGGTCATCCGGCTCCGATTTCCGGACGCCCCCTGTACAGCCCGCTCCTGCCGTCAACCCAGCTAGGGATGTTCATGACCCCCGCAGACCGGACCGCGCCCCTCGGCGGCGCGAGACACAAGCCGTACGCCGTGACCCGAATAGCCACCGCGGCCGCCCTGGTGGCCGCGCTCACCGCGGCGGGCGCCGCCCCCGCGCTCGCCTCGGGCCCCTCCCCCGCGCCGGGCCCCAACTCGGGTCCCTCCAAGCTCGGTTCGCACAACGCGGCCCTGCTCGCCGACGCCAAGGCCGACGGCGACAAGACCGTCACCATGATGATCGCCACCGCCCCGGGGCAGACCGCCCAGGTCGCCGGGAAGCTCGACGCCATCAAGGGCGCCTCGGTCGGGCAGACCTACGACAAGCTCGGCTACGTCCGGGCCACCGTGCCGACCCCGAAGGCCGACGCCGCGATCGCCGAGGCGCAGAAGCTGGGCTCGGTGCACGGCATCGACCTCAAGCAGGAGATCAAGCTTCCCGACCCCTCGCCGAAGGCGGACTCCGTCCAGGGCGCCAAGGGGCGGAAGGCGGGCTCCTACCCGGGCCCCTCCAAGGACACCCCGGCGAAGAACCCCTACCAGCCGGCCTTCGAGACCGGCGCCGTCGACTTCGTCGAGGACCACCCCAAGGCCGACGGCCGCGGCGTGACCATCGGCATCCTCGACTCGGGCATCGACCTCGGCCACCCGGCGCTCCAGAAGACCACCACCGGTGAACGCAAGATCGTCGACTGGGTCACGGCCACCGACCCGCTGACCGACAAGGACGACACCTGGCTGCCGATGACGTCCGACGTCACCGGCCCCAGCTTCTCCTTCGGCGGCCGGACGTACACCGCGCCGGGCAACGGCTCGTACGAGGTCGCGCTCTTCCGCGAGAGCGCCACCGTCGGCGGCGACATGAACGGCGACCTCAACCGGGACGGCGACACCACCGACTCCTGGGCGGTGCTGTACGACAAGGCCAAGGGCACCGTCCGCGTCGACGTGAACGACAACGGCGACTTCTCCGACGACGAGGAGATGAAGCCGTACAAGGACGGCTTCCAGGTCGGCTACTTCGGCAAGGACGACCCGGCCACCCCGATCTCCGAGCGCATCCCCTTCGTCGTGCAGGTCCGCAAGGACGTGCCGATGGACCCCAAGGGCGGCGACTGGATCGGCAAGAAGGCCGACTTCGTCAACATCGGCGTCATCGAGTCCGAGCACGGCACGCACGTCGCGGGCATCACCGCGGCCAACGGGCTGTTCGGCGGGAAGATGAACGGCGCGGCGCCCGGCGCCAAGCTCGTCTCCTCGCGCGCCTGCACCTGGAGCGGCGGCTGCACCAATGTGGCGCTCACCGAGGGCATGATCGACCTCGTCGTCAACCGCGGCGTCGACATCGTCAACATGTCGATCGGCGGCCTCCCCGCCCTCAACGACGGCAACAACGCCCGCGCCGAGCTCTACACCCGCCTCATCGACACCTACGGCGTCCAGCTGGTGATCTCCGCGGGCAACAGCGGCCCCGGCGCCAACACCATCGGCGACCCCGGCCTGGCCGACAAGGTCATCAGCGTCGGCGCGGCCGTGTCGAAGGAGACCTGGGCCGCGAACTACGGCTCCGAGGTCACCACGAAGTACGCGATGATGCCCTTCTCCTCCCGCGGCCCGCGCGAGGACGGCGGCTTCACCCCGACGATCACCGCGCCCGGCGCGTCGATCAACACCACGCCCACCTGGGAGCCCGGCGCCCCCGTCAAGGAGGCCGGCTACGACCTCCCGCCCGGCTACGGCATGCTCCAGGGCACCTCGATGGCCTCCCCGCAGGCCGCCGGCGCCTCCGCGCTGCTGATCTCGGCCGCCAAGCAGAAGCGGATGCCGCTCTCCCCCGCCGACCTGCGGACCGCGCTGACCAGCACCGCCAAGCAGATCAAGGGCGTGCAGGCGTACGAGCAGGGCTCGGGCCTGATCAACATCGAGGACGCCTGGGACGCCCTGCGCGACCACGCGACGGCGCACACCTACACCGTCAAGGCGCCCGTCTCCACCGCGCTGTCCGACAGGCTCAAGACGCCGGGCTTCGGCACGGGCATCTACGACCGCGAGAGCGGCCTCAAGCCGGGCGAGACCCGGACGTACGACGTGACCATCACCCGTACGTCGGGCCCCGACAAGGCCCTGTGGCACGAGCTGAAGTGGCGGAACAACGACGGCACCTTCAAGCTCGCCGGGGACGACGAGGTGAGGCTGCCGCTGAACAAGCCGGTGACCGTCCAGGTCAAGGCCAAGGCGAAGACCGCCGGGCTGCACAGCGCGATCCTCACCGTGGACGACGACCGCACCGAGGGCATCGACCAGCAGATCATGACGACGGTGATCGCCGCCGAGCCGCTGACCGTCGCGCAGCCGCTGAAGAAGTCCGGCAAGGCGGTGCGCAACGCCACCACCTCGTACTTCGTGACCGTGCCGAAGGGCGCCAAGTCCCTGGACGTGGCCCTCGGTGACCTGGCGGCGGGCAGCCAGACCCGCTTCATCGCGATCAACTCCTACGGCGTCCCGGCCGACCCGACCTCCACGGTCAACTGCTACCCGAACTACCCGAACCCGGCGAACACCTGCCGCCCCGACTCCCGGAGCTACAAGAACCCGGTCCCGGGCGTGTGGGAGATCGAGGTGGAGTCCCGCCGGACGTCACCGCTGCTCGAGAATCCGTACGGCCTGACCGTCACCGCGAACTAGATCATGTGCTCGAACGCCGGACCCGCTGGAAATCGGCCGGTCCGGCGTTCGCGCGGCAGGATCCGGGGTGTCCGTACCCCGGACAACGGATTGGACTTTTGGGGCACCCGGCACCGCATGATGGAGCCGTACATACAGGCGTACAGGAGTAGGGAGTACCCGTGAGGATCGGAATCGTCGGAGCCACCGGCCAGGTCGGCGGAGTCATGCGCAAGATCCTCGCCGAGCGCGAGTTCCCGGTGAGCGAGCTGCGTCTGTTCGCCTCCGCGCGCTCCGCCGGCACCGTCCTCGACGGGGTCACGGTCGAGGACGCCTCCACCGCGGACTACTCCGGCCTGGACATCGTGCTCTTCTCCGCCGGTGGCGCCACCTCCCGCGCGCTCGCGGAGAAGGTCGCCGCGCAGGGCCCGGTCGTGATCGACAACTCCTCCGCCTGGCGGATGGACCCCGAGGTCCCCCTCGTCGTCTCCGAGGTCAACCCGGACGCGATCGCGAACCGCCCCAAGGGCATCATCGCCAACCCGAACTGCACGACCATGGCCGCCATGCCCGTGCTGCGCCCGCTGCACGACGAGGCCGGTCTGACCGCGCTGATCGCCACCACCTACCAGGCCGTCTCCGGCTCGGGCCTCGCCGGTGTGGCGGAGCTGGACGGCCAGGTCCGCGAGGTCGCCGACCGGGCGACCGGGCTGACGCACGACGGCGAGGCCGTGGCCTTCCCGGAGCCCGCCGTCTACAAGCGCCCCATCGCCTTCAACGTGCTGCCCCTGGCCGGCAGCATCGTCGACGACGGCCGCTTCGAGACGGACGAGGAGCAGAAGCTCCGCAACGAGTCCCGCAAGATCCTGGGCATCCCGGAGCTCAAGGTCTCCGGCACCTGCGTCCGGGTGCCGGTCTTCTCCGGCCACTCCCTCCAGGTCAACGCCCGCTTCGAGCGTCCCCTCAGCGTCGAGCGCGCCTACGAGCTGCTCAAGGACGCCCCCGGCGTCGAGCTGTCCGAGATCCCCACCCCGCTCCAGGCGGCCGGCAAGGACGCCTCGTACGTGGGCCGCATCCGCGCCGACGAGACCGCCGAGAACGGCCTCGCGCTCTTCCTCTCCAACGACAACCTCCGCAAGGGCGCGGCGCTCAACGCCGTCCAGATCGCGGAGCTGGTCGCCAAGGAGCTGCGCGGCTGACGCCGTGAGCGATGCACGGAAAGGGCCGGACGCCTCGCGTCCGGCCCTTTCCGCTGTCCGCGGTCCAAGGCCGTCCCGCGGGCGGCATGGAAGGATGGCGCGAACGTCGCAATGTAGAAGGAGATGCCCAGGTGCCTGGAACGAATCTGACCCGCGAAGAGGCGCAGCGGCGCGCGCAGCTGCTCACCGTCGACTCGTACGAGATCGACCTCGACCTCTCCGGTGCGCAGGAGGGCGGTACGTACCGCTCCGAGACCCTGGTGCGGTTCGAGGCGGCCGAGGCGGGCGCGGAGTCGTTCATCGACCTGGTGGCGCCGGCCGTGCGCGAGGTCGTGCTGAACGGGACCGCGCTGGACGCCGCCGAGGTGTTCGCGGACAGCCGCATCGCGCTGCCGGGCCTGCTCGCCGGGCGCAACGAGCTGAAGGTCGTCGCGGAGTGCGCGTACACCAACACCGGTGAGGGTCTGCACCGGTTCGTCGACCCGGTCGACGAGCAGGCCTATCTCTACACGCAGTTCGAGGTGCCGGACGCGCGCCGCGTCTTCGCCTCCTTCGAACAGCCCGACCTGAAGGCGACGTTCCGGTTCACCGTGAAGGCCCCCGAGGGCTGGACCGTGATCTCCAACTCGCCGACGCCCGAGCGCCCCGCCGACAACGTCTGGCGCTTCGAGCCGACCCCGCGGATCTCCACGTACATCACCGCGCTGATCGCCGGCCCGTACCACAGCGTGCACAGCACGTACGAGAAGGACGGGCGCAGCATCCCGCTGGGCATCTACTGCCGGCCGTCGCTGGCGGAGTTCCTGGACGCGGACGCCGTCTTCGAGGTCACGCGGCAGGGCTTCGAGTGGTTCGAGGAGAAGTTCGCCTACGACTACCCCTTCGCCAAGTACGACCAGCTGTTCGTGCCGGAGTTCAACGCGGGCGCGATGGAGAACGCGGGCGCGGTCACCATCCGCGACCAGTACGTCTTCCGCTCGAAGGTGACGGACGCGGCGTACGAGTCGCGGGCGGAGACCATCCTGCACGAGCTCGCCCACATGTGGTTCGGCGACCTGGTCACCATGGAGTGGTGGAACGACCTGTGGCTGAACGAGTCGTTCGCCACCTACACCTCCATCGCCTGCCAGGCGGACGCCCCGGGCTCGCGGTGGCCGCAGTCGTGGACGACGTTCGCCAACTCCATGAAGACGTGGGCGTACCGGCAGGACCAGCTGCCGTCGACCCACCCGATCATGGCCGAGATCCGCGACCTGGACGACGTGCTCGTCAACTTCGACGGCATCACCTACGCCAAGGGCGCCTCCGTGCTCAAGCAGCTCGTGGCGTACGTCGGCAAGGACGAGTTCTTCACGGGTGTGCAGGCGTACTTCAAGGCTCACGCCTTCGGCAACACGCGCCTGTCCGACCTGCTGGGCGCGCTGGAGAAGACCTCCGGCCGTGACCTGAAGACCTGGTCGAAGGCGTGGCTGGAGACGGCCGGCATCAACATCCTGCGCCCGGAGATCGCGGTCGCCGAGGACGGCACGATCACCTCCTTCGCGGTCAAGCAGGAGGCCCCCGCGCTGCCCGCCGGTGCCAAGGGCGAGCCGACCCTGCGTCCGCACCGCATCGCGATCGGCCTGTACGAGCTCCAGGGCGGCAAGCTGGTGCGCACCGACCGGATCGAGCTGGACGTCGACGGCGAACTGACGCCGGTGGAGGCGCTGGTGGGCCGCAAGCGCCCCGCCGTCGTGCTCCTCAACGACGACGACCTGTCGTACGCGAAGGTGCGCCTGGACGAGGAGTCCCTGCGGGTCGTCACCGCGCACCTGGGCGACTTCACCGAGTCCCTGCCGCGCGCGCTGTGCTGGGCCTCCGCCTGGGACATGACGCGCGACGGCGAGCTGGCCACCCGCGACTACCTGTCCCTGGTGCTGTCGGGCGTCACCAAGGAGTCGGACATCGGCGTCGTCCAGTCGCTCCAGCGGCAGACGAAGCTGGCCCTGGACCTCTACGCGGCCCCGGACTGGCGCGCGACCGGCCTGGCCACGTGGACGGAGGCGGCGCTGGAGCAGCTGCGCGCGGCCGAGCCGGGCAGCGACCACCAGCTGTCGTGGGCGCGGACCTTCGCGGCCACCGCCCGCACGGACGAGCAGCTCGACCTGCTCCAGGCGCTGCTGGACGGAACGGAGACGGTCCAGGGCCTCGCCGTCGACACCGACCTGCGCTGGACGCTGCTGGGGCGGCTCGCCGCGACCGGCCGCGCCGACGAGAAGGCGATCGCCGCCGAGCTGGAGCGTGACAAGACGTCGGCGGGCGAGCAGCACGCCGCCTCGGCCCGTGCCGCGCGTCCCACCGCCGAGGCCAAGGCCGAGACGTGGGCGTCGGTCGTCGAGTCCGACAAGCTGCCCAACGCGGTGCAGGAAGCGGTCATCGGCGGCTTCGTCCAGCCCGACCAGCGCGAGCTGCTCGCCCCGTACAGCGAGAAGTACTTCTCGGTGGTCAAGGGCATCTGGGAGAGCCGCAGCCACGAGATCGCCCAGCAGATCGCGGTCGGCCTCTACCCGGCCCTGCTGGTCTCGCAGGCCACGCTGGACGCCACGGACGCGTGGCTGGCCGCCGCGGAGCCCAACGCGGCCCTGCGCCGCCTGGTCACGGAGTCGCGCGCGGGCGTGGAGCGCGCCCTGAAGGCCCAGGCGGCGGACGCCGCCGCCGCCGCTGCCTGACGACAGCACTGAGGGCGCCCCCGGCCACGTGGCCGGGGGCGCCCTTCGGCTTTTCGCGGGGGCTCAGGCCTGCTCGGCGGCCTGCTCGGCGCGGGCCCGGCGGCGGGCGAGCAGGGCCTCGCGGCGCTCGTCGAACTTCGTCGCCTCCGCGTCCAGGCCGCCCATGAACAGGCCGAGCTCCTCCTGGGCGCGCAGGCCCTCCGGGCCGAGGCCGGTGATCTCCAGGACCTTGAGGAAGCGCAGCACCGGCTGGAGCACGTCGTCGTGGTGGATGCGGAGGTTGTAGATCCCGCCGATGGCCATCTGCGCGGCGGCCCGCTCGAAGCCGGGGATGCCGTGGCCCGGCATCCGGAAGCCGACGACGACGTCGCGGACGGCCGACATCGTCTGGTCGGGGGCCAGCTCGAAGGCCTTGCCGAGGAGGTTGCGGTAGAAGACCATGTGCAGGTTCTCGTCCGTGGCGATGCGGGCGAGCATGCGGTCGCAGACGGGGTCGCCGGAGTGGTGGCCGGTGTTCCGGTGCGAGATGCGGGTGGCCAGCTCCTGGAAGGCGACGTACGCGACGGAGTGCAGCATGCTGTGCCGGTTGTCGGACTCGAAGCCCTCCGACATGTGCTGCATCCGGAACCGCTCCAGCGCGACCGGGTCGACGGCCCGCGAGGTCAGCAGGTAGTCGCGCATCACGATGCCGTGCCTGCCCTCCTCCGCGGTCCAGCGGTGCACCCAGGTGCCCCAGGCGCCGTCGCGGCCGAAGAGCGACGCGATCTCGTGGTGGTAACTGGGGAGGTTGTCCTCGGTCAGCAGGTTGACGACCAGCGCGGTACGCCCGATATCGGTGACCTTCGACTGCTCCGGCGCCCACGCCTCGCCCCCCATCACCCCGTCGAAGTTCCGCCCGTCGCTCCACGGCACGTACTCGTGCGGCATCCACTCCTTGGCGACCTTCAGATGCCGGTTGAGCTCGGCTTCCACGACCTCTTCGAGCGCGTACAGCAGCCGGCTGTCGCTCCATGCGGCCCGGGCGTGGTGGCGAAGGGGGGCGATGGTCACAGACAGCTCCAGGCAGGGGTGAATGATCTTACTTACGGATCCGTAGGTTACGACACCGTAGGTTAAGGCGGCGATAAACGGCAAGGGGTACCGGAATTTGATCTCTCACTTCATGGGTGAGGGTGCGCTTGCGCTGTGTAGCCACCGATGGCGTGCCACCCGTATGGACGAACGGCCATTGACCCGGGGTGCCGACTGCCTGGCGGTACGTGAGGCTGTCGGGGCGTGGCCCGCCACGAACCGGTCCCAGGATCGCGAGGTCGGCCACACCATGCCGTCGACAGCAGCAGGAGGTCCGCCGTGGCGAACAAGATCTACGCCGTCAGCATGGGCGACAGTTACGTCTCGGGCGGTGACCCTTCCAGCAAGAACACGGTGCTCTACGCGAAGTGGGACCCGCCGACGGACACCCTCGACAAGGACTTCACCCGGGTCTTCGCGGAGTCCTGGGAAGGCACTGACGAGCAGCGGCGCTGGATGGAGAAGGCGGCGGCCTCGGGCCGGAGCATCCCGTCGCTCTACCTGCCGAAGACGGGCAAGGTCTACTTCCTGCACGAGGACCAGTACGTGCGCTGCACGCTGGCGACGATGACGGTCGACGAGGGATTCCCGAAGTCGATCGGCTCGTACTGGCCGGGGCTGAGGGCCGTGGGTTTCGACAGCGGGATCGACTCGATCCTGTGGTGGGACGAGAAGACGGTCTACATCTTCAAGGGCCTGCACTACGTGCGCTACAACCTTGAGACCGACAAGGTCGACGAGGGCTATCCGAAGTCGATCGTCGCCTACTGGCCGGGGTTCAAGGAGGCGGGCTTCGAGGGCGGGATCGACGCGATCTTCCGCTGGGAACCCGACTGGGTCTACGCCTTCAAGAACGACCAGTACATCCGTCTGCACATCCCCACCAACAAGGTCGACGTAGGCCCCAGGACAAGCACCAGATACTGGAACCCGCTCGGCGAGCTGAGCTCCCGCCGGGTCCTCACCGTGTTCCAGGCTCCGGACGTCACCGCGCCCGTCCGTGTCAGCCTTCCCACGCCCCAGCTGAACAACGGCTTCCCCACCGGGACGTTCAAAATCACCAACGCCGAGACGGGTCTGTGCCTTGAGGCATACCTGCATACCCAAGGCGCTATGAAGGCCGGTACGCACGCGGTGGAAAACCCCAGCGCTGGGCGCTCTGATCAAGCGGTCTTCCTGGAGAAGTGCACCAACAACAAGAACCAGCTGTGGCGTTACAACCCCAAGACGAAGACGCTGGAAAGCGTTGGTGCCAGCGGCCGGTGCCTCGTTATGGACCCCGTGTTCGGGCAGGCCGCCGGCGAAGATGACAGCGGGGAGCACAGGGGGACGTTCAAGAAGCACCTCGATTCCCCCGCTCCCAAGGGTGCGGCCTGGGAGCTCGGACTCCACGGCTGCAACACTGACCCGGCCGGGCAGTTCCGTGCCGAGAACGGCTACATCAGCTTCGCCGACACCACCCAGGACAGGGCGGACAAGAGCTACTGGACATCCGACAACGAATCCAAAACGGCGATCGTCTACGGCATGGCCAAGGGCGGACCCCGCCAGAAGTGGATCATCACCCCCGTCACGTAGCAGGCACGAGCCCTAGCGGTCGAAGCGGCCGGCTTTCACGCCGGTGATCAGTGCGGCGAAGGGGGCGTGGCTCGCTCTCGCGGTCACGCCCGGTTCGTCGCTCTCGCGTATGAGGACCCCGGTGGGGTGCGCGGCTATCTCGACGCACTGCTCGCCGCCCCCCGTGGAGAACGAAGACTTCTGCCACTTGGTATCGGTACTCATCGTTGGGGCTCTCACAGTTCTTTGGCGATGTGGTGAATAAAGCTCCGCGACTCCACCGGGTCCAGGGACGAGCCCTCTGCGAAGTCGAAGAGCATCCGGTACCTGTCGAGATCAGCCGCAGCGTCCAGGTATCGACCCCCGAGCGGCGTATCGATCTGAACCGTGTCCAGTTGAGGGACGACACCGCCCGCATACAGCACCGTTTGCGAGACGTCGACGAACTCATCGCTGGCGAACGGGATCACGCGCAGGGTCGTAGTCGGTCGCTCAGACATCAGCAGAAGGTGATCGAGCTGCTCATGAGCCACCCTCCGGCCGCCAACACGCATACGCAGGGCCGCCTCATGGATGATCGCTTCAAACCGAGGAGGAGTCTCGCGCTCGAAAATGGCGCGACGTTTCAGGCGGTGCTCCACCCGGGCTTCGATGTCCTCTGAAGGCAGCTTGGGGATGACGCTGCCGAACAGGGCTCGCGCATAGCCCTCGGTCTGGAAGACACCGGGGAACGTCACCGGTTGCAGGACTCGGAGATACGTCGCGTGGTGTTCCAACTCGGCGATATCCAGGAAACCCGGGGCAAGGACCCCTCGGTAGGCGTCCCACCAGCCCCGGCCCCGATGCTCCCGCGCAATCGCGCAGAGCGCCTCGACCAGCGCTTCGTCCCGGCAGGAATAGAACGCCGCCAGTCGCCGGATGCGCTCTTCGCTGACGCCGATGCGTCCCGCCTCGATGTGGCTGATCTTGGCCTGATCGGTGGAGAGCAAACCGGCGGCCTCCCGGGCCGTCCTCCCCGCACGTTCGCGCACCTTCCGCAACTCTGCGCCCAAGCGCACCTGTCGGGCGCTCGGGTTGTCCCTCGGCGGCATGTCACCTTCCCCTGCTCGCGGCACAGTGTCCCGCGCAACCGTGCCATGGGTCCACTCGTACGGGCCACTCTCAAGCGACAAGCTTGCTACGGAGCATAGTTGCCCCTACGGTCTTGCCAGCACCTTTGGACGACCCGAAGTGCCGCTACCTGCACGCCCGTTGGGAGACAACATGAGTACAGCAACGCTCGCCACTCCCCTCACCACCACCGTCCACAAGACCGCGCAGACCTACCAGCTGACCGCCCCCGCGACCGCGACAACCGCCCACGTGGCCCGGAGCTTCATCACGGCCGTGCTCGCGGCCAACGCGCACGAGCCGCTGATCGGCGACGCCTGCGTCTGCGTCTCCGACGCCGTCGCCAACGTCGTGACGCACGCGCGCGTCACCGCGCTCACCGTGGAGGTCGTCGTCCACGACAACGGCAGCGTCGTGGTGGCCGTGCGCGACAACGACCCCAGGCGGCTGCCGTGGCCGCGCAACGCCCGCGCCGACGCGGAGACCGGCCGGGGGCTCACACTCGTACGCCGCCTCGCGCACGCGTCCGGGGTCACGCTGCTGTGGGACGAGCTGCGGCCCATCGGCAAGGAAGTGTGGTTCGTCCTGCGGGAAGACGCCCCGGCGGCGGAGTGAGGCAGATCGGAACGAAGGCCCGGCCTCCCCAAGGACCGGAGCGGCCGGGCACGGGGACGTCAGTCGCGGGGACGCCGGTAGGTGTAGCAGGTGAAGCGATCACCGTGAGTGAAGTACTCGCCGTACTCGATGACCTTCCCCTCGGCATCGAAGAGGGAGTTGTAGCCGACCAGCAGCGCGACCGGGAGCTCGGTGATACCGAGCAGATCCGCCTCCTCCTCGGTCGCCAGACGGGCGCCGACAAGATCCTGACCGTCCTGCCAGGACCAGCCGGCGTACTCCTCGATGGCCTTCGGGGTACCGCCGACGACCCGCTCACACTGAAGCAACTTGGGTACTTGCTCACCGAGTTCTGCAACGAACCACGACGTGGAGGCCGACACCGGGACGCCATCCTCGCCGTACGTCACTCGCCGACGACGGATCACGTCCTCACCCTCTTCGACCCCGAGGGCGAGCGCGACGCGCGCCGGAGCGGGCTCGAGACCAGCGGAGAGGATCTTGGCGTAATGACCAGGCGGATAAATGCGCCCTGTGGTCTCCGCGGACTGGAGGCGGTCGGACGGGGAGTGGTGCAGGGTCGCGCGGGAGGCGACCACGGTCCCGGACCCCTGTTTGGCGGTCACCAACTTCTCATGGCGCAGCTCGTTGAGCACCTTCGCTGCGGTAGCCCGCGAGATGCCCCAGTCCGCGGCGAGTTGGCGCTCGGAGGGGACGGTGTCACCTTCGGCCAGCCGGCCACTGACGATCTGTTCGCGCAGATGTGTGAGCACCTGCATGTAAGGCGGTAGAGAACGTGCGATCTCGGGAGACATTCCAACTCTCCTTCAGGCAGTGCACTAGGCCACTTGGCAGCGTAGCCAAGGTCCGATGGCGGCGGGAGGTCCAGCAGCACAAGGCCCCATTCGCATCACGGGGCGGCCACTAGAGCATGTGTCCGATGGGTCGACCCAGGCCCTAGCGGCCCTCGCCCGGCGGCGCGCCGCAGCTCGGGCCGCCCGGGCCGTCGAACTGCACTGAGCTGAAGAAGTCCCGGTATGCGGGAAAGAAGTTGCCCTTGCCGGTTGGCCCGGCCGAGGTGACGGTTGTGCAGCCGCTGTAGTTTGCGTCGGACCAAAGGTGGATGGCCGACGAGGTCCGGTTCCAGTCCGACTTGGCCCTGTCGTTCATGCCGAGCACCGTGAGATCCGGTGTGCTCCTCGTCAGTTTGATCACGTCTCCGGTGCCGTCGAGGCCGGAGAACATGCAGTAGTAGCCAGCAGGGCATCGGTCGTACCCACCGGCCGCATGGACCGTGGAGACGGGGAGGACGGTGGCAGCCGCGACGGCCACCGGCACGAGCAGGGTGCGCAGCATGTTCCCCATCTGCAGACGCTCCTTGATCCGAACTCCGAAGATTCACCGACTCGATGCACGGCCTTTCTCAAGGAGGTGGCTGTGTCATCGCGCAGATCAGCCGGAGGCTTCCCCGCCACTGCATCAAGCATGCAGCTCACAGGTAGGGCAAGGCCGACGTCCGTTTCCCGCCAGCGCCACCACAGGCCGCGGCGGACGCTTGAGCCATGACCACGACTCATGAAGCGCGGGCCATCGCGCCCGCCGTGCTGAAGCAGCTGCGGGAGAAGGACGACGCCGGTATCGCCCGGGATCCCGCCGTCGATCCGGAGGGCGGGGCCCCGTTGCGGTGCTGCCTGCGGCGGAGCCAGGCGGGTGAGCGGATCGTCCTCGTCTCGTACGCGCCCTTGCGCCGCTGGGCGGAGGAGACGGGCACCGAGCCCGGCGCGTACGACGAGTGCGGCCCAGTGTTCATTCACGCGGAGGAGTGCGGCGGGCAGACCTCCGGACCCGGCTATCCAGCCGAGATGCACGGCGCTCGACGAGTGCTGCGCGCCTACAGCAGCCAGGGGCACATCCTCGGCGGGACGCTGATCGAGATTCCGAAGGAACGGGCCACCGAGATGGACGGCGCACTGCGCGATGTCTTCGCCGATCCGGCGGTGGCCCTGGTGCACGTCCGCGCGGTGGAATTCGGCTGTTTCCTGGTGGAGGTCCGCCGCCGGTAGGCAAACAGAAACCGCCCGGCACCCCGTCCGAAAGGGCGGTTGGTGACGGGCGGCGGGACGAAGGCCCGACTTCCCCAAGGACCGGAGCCGTGCGCGCAGGCGATCAGCGACTGAGCGCGTCGGCCTCCGCGTAGCCGGGGATGCCGGCGGGCAGCGGCTCGCCGTCCCGGACCGCGACTGCCGTGGTGACCGTGGCGTTCAGGGCCGCGCGGAAGAGCAGGGAGCCGGTGCTGACCCGCCGCACGCCCAGATCCGCCAACCGGTCGAGGCCGAGGGCGGGCAGGTGCAGCACGTTGACCGGCACCGGTACCGCGGCGGTCACGGCGGCGATGTCCTCCTCCTTGGCCAGGCCCGGCACGAAGATCCCGTCGGCGCCCGCGTCCACGTACCGTCGCGCGCGGTCCAGCGTCGCGGGCACCGAAGCGTCGACCCCCAGCCAGTAGGTGTCCGCGCGGGCGTTGAGGAAGACTTCGGGCGCCCGGCTCTTCACCGCGCGGATCAACGCCGCCTGCGTCGCGGGGTCGGCCAGTCGGTCGCCGCGCCCGTCCTCCAGGTTGATCCCGGCGACCCCGAGGTCGGCCAACTCGGCTACCAGGTCACCCACTTCCCCCGGGTCGGCGCTGAAGCCCGCCTCGATGTCGACGGTGACCGGACACGGCAACCGGACCAGCCTCCTCGCCAGCGCCACGGTCTCGTCGCGGGCCAACCCCGCGGCGTCGGGCAGGCCGTTGGCCGCGGCCACACCTAGGCTGGTCGTGCCGATGGCGGCGAACCCCTCAGCGGCCAGCGCCGCGGCCGACGCGAAGTCCCAGGCGTTGGGCAGCAACAACGGCCGGTCCGCGTGATGCAATGCGTGGAACGCGGTGTTCAACGGGTCCTCGCTTCCACTGGGACGACGAACTCCTGGGCGTTCAGCGCGGCATGGCTCATCAAAGGCATGGCGCCAGGCTAACGGGCAGGTCCGACATCGCGGCCGGGACTTGGGCTGATTAGGCTGCCGGCCATGAATACGGCCATGACCAGCAGCGCGACCCGTGAGCCCGTCGTCCTCGACGCGACGGAGGTGACGGCCGATCCGGACCTCGGGGCACAGTTCGCGGAGTCGGCCCATCGGATCCTGGCGGACCTGGTCCGTGGAGGTGCGGCACTCGGCTGGGTCGAACCTCCCTCGCCCGATGAGGTGGCGGAACTCCTCGACCACGTCGTCTCCGCGGCGCACGCCGGCGACGCGGCGCTGCGTGCCGCCTACGTCGACCGCCGGCTGGTCGGGCTGGGGTACTGGCTGCGCTACGCGCGACCGACCCATCGTCCGCACGCCGATCTGGAGAAGATCGCGGTGGATGCCGCCGCCCATGGCCGCGGCGTCGGTCGGGCGCTGACCGCCGCCTTGATCGCTGACGCCAGGCGGGCGGGAATCGAGGTTCTCACCCTGGACGCCCGGGGCGACAACAGCAACGCCCTGCACCTCTACCGGTCGCTGGGCTTCAGCGAATACGGCCGGCTGCCCGACTTCGTCGCCGTCGGCGCACGCCGCTACGACAAGGTCTTCCACATGCTGGACTTCCGCCAAGAGGGGTGACCCCACGCACGCAGACAGAACCGCCCGGCACCCCGCCCCGAAAAGGGGCAGTGGTGCCGGGCGGCGGAAGAAGGAGGGGTCAGCGCGTGCGCGGGTGGTGCGTGTTGTGCGTGTGAGGGTTGTCCGAGTGCCTGGCGGCGACCATGACGATGCCGGCGATCACCAGGAAGAGGACGATCGGTGCGGCGACGTAGAGGCCGAGGGTGTCGAGCACGCTCAGGCCCGGGCCCGGGTCGTCGCCGTCGTCGCGGGTGAGCGCGAACGCGGGGGACGACATCAGCAGCATCAGCATTGTGCCGGTGGCGATGGCACCGGCACGCACGGCGTTCTTGTTGACCTTATTGCTCACGGGCTCAACGTATCGGACACTCGCTCGGACCGCGCGTCCGGGGTGGCCTATGGAGACCTCACCCCTCTGACCTCCTGCATCAGGGCGTGCAGCCGGGGCGAGGCGACCAGTTCCTCCAGGGAGACGGGGCGGCCGGTGGCGTCGGCGACGGGCAGTCGCCAGTTGGGGTACTGGTCCCAGGTGCCGGGCAGGTTCTGCGGCCGCCGGTCCCCGACCGTGTCCGGCAGCCAGACGCCGATCATGCGCGCCGGGGTGAGCAGCAGATAGCGGTGGACGGCCCGGACCGCGGTCTCCTCGTCGACCTCCCCTTCCGGGAGCAGGCCCAGCCGCCGGAAGAGCGCCAGCCACTCGGCGACCTCGCGCGCGTCCTCCCGCTGCTCGTCGGCGAGCGGGCGGCCGAGGAGGCCGAGCCGGTGGCGCAGCCCGATGTGGTCGCCGGTCAGGCGGGAGGCGGTGCTCGGCAGGTCGTGGGTGGTGGCGGTGGCCAGGCAGGACGTGCGCCACCGGGCGGGCTCCAGGGGCTCGGCGGGCTCCCGCGCCCAGTCCCGTTCGAACCACAGCACCGAGGTGCCCAGCACGCCCCGCTCGGCGAGCGCGTCGCGGACACCCGGCTCGACCGTGCCGAGGTCCTCCCCCATGACGGTGGCGTCCGCTCGGTGGGCTTCAAGGGCGAGGACGCCGAGCATGGCCTCCGGGTCGTAGCGGACGTACGTGCCCAGCGTCGGTTCGCGGCCCTCCGGGACCCACCACAGGCGGAACAGGCCCATCACGTGGTCGATCCGCAGCGCGCCCGCGTGCCGCAGCAGGCCGCGCAGCAGGTCGCGGTACGGGCCGTAGCCGCCGGCCTCCAGGGCGTCGGGCCGCCAGGGCGGCAGGCCCCAGTCCTGGCCGCGGGAGTTGAAGGCGTCGGGGGGCGCGCCGATGGACATGCCCGCGGCGAAGGCGTCCTGCTGCGCCCAGGCGTCGGCGCCCGAGGGGTGGACGCCGACGGCCAGGTCGTGGACGAGCCCGACGCGCATGCCCGCCTCGCGCGCCGCTCGCTGCGCGGCGGCCAGCTGCTCGTCGGTCAGCCAGGCGAGCCAGCAGTGGAAGTCGACACGGTCGTGGAGTTCCTCGCGGGCGCGGGCCGTGGCGGCGGAGCGGGGGTCCTTCAGGCCGCCGGGCCAGCCCCGCCAGTCGGCGCCGTGCTCCTCGGCGAGCGCGCACCAGGTGGAGTGGTCCTCCAGCGCCCGGCCCTGTTCGGTGCGGAAGGCGTCGTACGCGGCCCGGCGCCCGGGGCCGGGCGGCACGGCCCGTACGAGCTCCAGCGCCCGCCGCTTGAGCGCCCACACGGCGTCCCGGTCGATGAGCTCGGCCCCGCACAGCACACCGTCCCGCAGGGCGGCGGCCCTGGTCAGGAGCGTCCCGGCGCGCTCGCGCGCGGCGCCGGTGAGGTGGGCGTACTCCGTGACGTCCTCGACCCGCAGGTGCACGGGGTCGGGGAAGCGGCGGGAGGAGGGGCGGTAGGGCGAGGGGTCGGTGGGCGCGCCATGGGTGCCGGGCACGGCCGCGTGCAGCGGGTTGACCTGCACGAAGTCCGAGCCGTACGTACGCCCCGACCAGGCCGCGAGCTCCGCCAGGTCGCCGAGGTCGCCCATGCCCCAGGAGCGGGCGGACAGCAGGGAGTACAGCTGGACGAGGAAGCCGTGGGCGCGACCCGGGGGCGCGGGCAGCCGCTCGGGGGCGACGATCAGGGACGCGCCGGCGGTCCGGCCGTCGGGGGCGTGGGCGCGCAGGAGGTGACGGCCGTACGGCAGGCCGCCGAAGAAATCATCGGTTGCGTGCGGCGAGCCATCGGCGCACGCGGTGTCCCGAGCGCCGGTCGGGGCTCCCGTGGGCCCCTCCCACGCGACACTGCGCCCGTCCTCGGTCTCGACCCGCAGCAGCGTGCCCTCCGGCAGCGCGGGCAGCTCCGGCCGGGAAGGGCGCAGCACCACCGTGGCGGGCAGCAGCCGCAGGGCGTCCGCCTGCGCGCGGGCCTCCAGCGCCTCCTGGACGGACCGGGGGGTGGACGCGTCGACGCCCAGGGCGGCGAGGACGGCGACGACGGTGTCCTCGGACACCGGGACGCTCCGGCCGGGCGCGGGAGCGTAGGAGGTGGCGACGCCGTGCAGGGCTGCGAGGTGCGCTCTGCCCATCCGGGCCTCCTCAGATCTCCGGGTTCTCCGTGCCACAGGGGGTGCGGGTGGTGGGTTCGCTGGTGAGGGGCGGCTCGGGGGTGAGCGGGGGTTCGCTGGTCAGGGGGGTGGTGTCGGCGAGGGGAGGTTCGCTGGTCAGGGGCGGTTCCGAGCAGCTGGTGAGAGCGGAGAGCAGCAGTTGGGCTGACGCGGCCACGGGGGCCTCCTGTGGGTGACGGGGGTGGGTCATGTCTTGGCCTACCCACTGACCGGGCCCGCAGACACAGTTCTTTCCCCACCCCGCCCCTTCCCGAACCGGGGCGGTTCGGGGTCCGGGGCGGAGCCCCGGGAGTAGACGGCCACCCAGACTCGCCGGGCAATAAGCGCACTTCGGTCACGTCCGTTGACACGTTCACCGGCTGGTGATGGGCTCGACCCTCACCGACACGGGGAACACGGGGAACACCGGAAACAATGAGGAGACGGCCGTGCACTTCCGGGGCAGTGACTCCTCGTTCGCCCACCCCCGCCGCGCCGGGGTCACCGTGCTGGCCGCGGCCCTCCTCGGCGGGCTGCTGGGCGGCTCGTCCGATGCCCTCGCCGAGCCCCGGCCGGACGGCACGGCGACGTCCGTGCCCGACCGGGAGGGCGAGTCCGGTCTGCCGCCGGTGTGGCCGCGCCCGCAGACCTCGCGCGCGCTGGGGGCGTACGTCCCGGTCGGCGACCAGGTCACCCTCATGGCCGACAACGGCACCGATCCGTACGCGATCGACGCGCTCCGCGCCATCCTGCGCGCGGCCGGTGCCCGTACGGTCGTCGACGCCGCGCCCGGCGGCACCCCGCCGCCGAGCGGGCTGATCGTCTACGCGGGCGGGCAGGCCGCCGAGGACGCCCTCAAAGCGCTGGGCGCGCCCGCCGCCGGTGACCTGCCCACGGGCGGCTACCGCCTCGCGACCGGCCAGGTCGACGGTCGGCCGACGGCGGCGCTGTCGGGCAACGGCCCGGACGGGCTGTTCCACGCGGCGCAGACGCTGCGGCAGTTGGCGGTGGCGCGCGACGGCGGGCAGGCATTCGCCGGTGCGGTGATCCGCGACTGGCCGGGCACGGCGGTGCGCGGGCTGACCGAGGGGTTCTACGGACGGCCGTGGTCCCGCGAACAGCGGCTGGCGCAGCTGGACTTCATGGGGCGGACGAAGCAGAACCGGTATCTCTACGCGCCCGGCGACGACCCCTACCGCCAGGCCCGCTGGCGCGCCCCGTACCCCGCCGCGCAGCGCGCCGACTTCCGCGCGCTGGCCGAGCGGGCCCGCCGCAACCACGTGACGCTGGGCTGGGCGGTCGCGCCGGGGCAGTCGATGTGCTTCTCGTCCGGCGGGGACCTGCGGGACCTCAAGCGGAAGATCGACGGGATGTGGGCGCTGGGGGTGCGCGCCTTCCAGCTGCAGTTCCAGGACGTGAGCTACAGCGAGTGGCACTGCGACGCGGACGCGCAGGCGTTCGGCTCCGGGCCGAAGGCGGCGGCGAAGGCGCAGGCGAAGGTCGCGGGCGCGATCGCCGCGCACCTGGCGGCCAAGGGCGGCGAGGCCGCTCCGCTGTCGCTGCTGCCGACCGAGTACTACCAGGACGGCCGGACCGCCTTCCGGCGGGCGCTGGCCGACGCGCTCGACCCGCGGGTGGAGGTGGCGTGGACGGGGGTCGGGGTGGTGCCCAGGACCATCACCGGCGGTGAACTCTCCGACGCGCACGCGGCGTTCGCGCACCCGCTGGTCACCATGGACAACTACCCGGTGAACGACTTCGCCGGGGACCGCATCTTCCTCGGCCCGTACACCGGCCGGGAGCCGGCCGTGGCGACCGGCTCGGCCGCGCTGCTGGCCAACGCCGCCGCGCAGCCGACCGCTTCGCGCATCCCGCTGTTCACCGCCGCCGACTACGCCTGGAACCCGCGCGGCTACCGCCCCGAGAAGTCGTGGCAGGCGGCCGTCGACGACCTGGCGGGCCCGGACGGTCCGACCCGCGAGGCGCTGCGGGCGCTGGCGGGCAACGACGCCTCCTCCGTGCTCGGCGGCGAGGAGTCGGCGTATCTGCGCCCGCTGCTGGACGCCTTCTGGGAGGCGCTGTCGGGTACGGACCAGGTCCGGCTGGCCGAGGCGGCGGACCGGCTGCGGTCGGCCTTCGGCACGATGCGGGACGCTCCTGGCCGTCTGACCCGGACCCTCGACGGCTTCGGCGGCGAGGTGCGGCCGTGGCTGGACCAGCTGGCGCGGCACGGCGAGGCGGGCGTGCGGGCCGTGGACATGCTCACCGCGCAGGCGCGCGGCGACGGCGCGGCGGCCTGGCGGGCCCAGCTCGACGTGCAGGGGCTGCGGGAGCGGATCGACGACAGCCCGGTGACGGTCGGCAAGGGGGTGCTGGCGCCGTTCCTGGACCGGGCCCTGGCCCGTGCGAACGGCTGGACGGGCGTGGACCGGCCGGTGCGCACGGCGGGCGCGGCGACGGACGGCGACCCCACGACGGCGACGACACCGCGCGCGGGCACCCCGCTGACCGTACGGCTGGCGGGGCGGCACCCGCTGACGGCGGTCACCGTGCTCACCGCGCCGGGCAAGGGCGTGCGGGGCACGGTCGAGGCCCATGACCCGGCCAGGGGCTGGCAGCCGCTCGGCGCGGTGTCCGACAGCGGCTGGACCCAGTCGCCGGGCAAGGGCCTACGGGCCGACGCGCTGCGGCTGGTCTGGGCGGACGGCAGCGCTCCGCCCGCCGTGCACGAGATCGCGCCGTGGTTCGGGGACACCCCGTCGGCCGACTTCGAGCTCACGCGCGGTGACGTGGACACGGAGACCGGCGGGCAGCCCGCGGCCGTGGACGTCCGGATGATCAACCGGCGGCCGGACGCGGTCCGCGAGAAGCTCACCGTGCAGGCTCCGTCGGGCGTGACCGTCAAGGCGCCGCCGGAGCTCGCGGTGGCGCGCGGGGGCGTGACGACGGCCCGCATCGAGCTGTCCGTGCCCGCCGGGTCCCCGGCCCGGACCTTCACCGTGCCGATCCGGCTCGGGGACGTGGAGCGGACCCTGACCGTGCGGGCGTACCCGCCGGTCGGCGGCCCGGACCTGGCGCGCGGCGCGAAGGCTGTGTCCTCGGGCGACGCGTCGGGCCGCCACCCGGCGTCGGCGGCCGTCGACGGCGACCCCGGGACCTGGTGGGCCGTCGAGCCCGACGACGGTGCCTGGTGGCAGCTGGAGCTGGCGCGCCCGGCCCGGCTGGGCAGCCTCGTGCTGCACTGGCGGGACGGGCACCCGTCCCGCTACCGCGTCCAGGTCTCCCCGGACGGCCGGACCTGGCGGGACGCGGCGGTCGTCGACCGGGGCAGGGGCGGGGAGGAGACGGTGCGGATGGACGCGCCGGAGGCCCGGTTCGTCCGGGTCCAGGGCGGGAAGCGGGCGACGGACGACGCCTACGCGCTGACGGAGGTGGAGGCGTACGCGGTGGCGGACAAGCAGGAGAAGGGCACGGAGAAGCCGTGAGACCGGGCCATCGCCGCACGCGCGGGTGACCGCGCACCTTATGACAACGGCCCGGTCGACTCAGGCGGAAATGCCGTCGATCCGGGCCATCGCGTCCTCCGCGCCGAATGCCTCCAGATAAGGCAGCCAGCGCGGGTCCCTATGCCCCGTGCCGATGATGCGCCACGCCAGCCCGGACGGCGGTGCCGGCTGATGCCGCAGCCTCCACCCCAGCTCGGCGACGTGCCGGTCGGCCTTGACGTGGTTGCAGCGGCGGCACGCGGCCACCACGTTCTCCCAGGCGTGCTGGCCACCACGGCTGCGCGGGACGACGTGATCGACGCTGGTTGCGACGCCACCGCAGTACGCGCATCGGCCGCCGTCACGGGCGAAGAGGGCGCGGCGGGTGAGCGGAACGGGCCCCCGAAAGGGCACCCGCACAAAGCGCTTCAGCCGGACGACGCTGGGTGCGGGAATGGTGCAGGTCGCGCTGTGCATATAGGCGCCGGAGTCCTCGAGGCTGACGGCCTTTTCGTTGAGGACGAGTATGAGCGCGCGGCGGAGCGGTACGACGCCGAGCGGCTCGTACGACGCATTGAGGACCAGGACATGCGGCACGGGTGCCTCCTTGTACGCCGGCGGCGCGTGGCTCGCGCCGGGACGATCTCCTGCAAGTGTCCCCCGGCCCCCGGCCGGAGCGCCACCATCGTCGGGTAACGGGCCACGGGTGTTTTGGAACACAGTGTGTTCATCCCCCGCTCAAGACCGGCCCCATCTCGAACAGAGCAACGGAGGAACGCGGCTGCCCCGTTAGTGTGGTGAGCTGCCCGCGCGGCCGTTCCGCCGCGGGCGTGGCTCATACGGAGGGTTACTGCTGTGTTCTGGTCCGCTGCCCTGGCTGCCGACTCGACGCCCCGTCCTGTCTCCCTGGACGAGGCGCAACGGACGGCGAACGACGCCGCGGGCTGGGTGGAGGAGAACTGGTCCATCTGGCTCAGCAACGGCCTGCGCATGATCCTGATCGTGGTGATCGCGATCGTGATGCGGTCCCTGATCCGGCGGGCCATCACCAAGCTCATAGCCCGCATGAACCGCACCACCGAGTCCCTCGACGGCACGGCGCTCGGCGGTCTGCTGGTCAACGCGGAGCGGCGCAGGCAGCGCTCCGAGGCCATCGGCTCGGTGCTGCGCAGCGTCACCTCGTTCCTCATCATGGGCACGGCGGCGCTGACCGTGCTGTCCGTGCTGAAGATCAATCTGGCCCCGCTGCTCGCGAGCGCCGGTGTGGCCGGTGTGGCCATCGGTTTCGGCGCCCGCAACCTGGTCACGGACTTCCTGTCCGGCGTCTTCATGATCCTGGAGGACCAGTACGGCGTCGGTGACGAGGTGGACGCGGGCGTCGCCACCGGCACCGTCATCGAGGTGGGCCTGCGCGTCACCAAGCTGCGCGGCTCCAACGGCGCCATCTGGTACGTGCGCAACGGCGAGGTCAAGCGCATCGGCAACCTCAGCCAGGGCTGGGCCACGGCGGGCGTCGACATCCAGGTCCGCTCGGACGAGGACCTGGACCGGGTGCGCGGGATCATCACCCGGGTCGGCGAGGAGATGCAGAAGGACGAGCCGTGGAACGAGCGGCTGTGGGAGCCGGTCGAGGTGCTCGGCCTGGACGCCGTCTACCTCGACTCCGTCGTCATCCGGGTGTCCGCGAAGACGATGCCGGGGGTGGCGCTGGGGGTGGAGCGGGAGCTTCGCTGGCGGATCAAGCGGGAGCTGGATGCGGAGGGGATCCGCATCGTGGGGCGGCCGCTGGATGCGGACCTGGAGACGGCGTCGCCCGACCCTTCGGCGAGTGTCGCCGCGCCGTCTGCTCTGGCGAACCCCACGTCTCCGCAGTCCCAGGCCACTGTCCCGATACCGCCGGGGCCTTCGCTGGGCAAGTGATTCGCCTGCGGCGGGCTTGTTCCCCAGCCCCGCCCCTTCCCTCAGCGTCTGATGCTCGGCTCCGCCGAGGCCGGGGCTCCGCCCCGGACCCCCGCTCAGGTGCGGCCCGGCGGTTTGTTTCCCCAGCCCCGCCCCTTCCCGAACTGGGGGCAAGCCCCCAGACCCCCGAACCACGCTTCGCGCGGTGTCCTCAAACGCCGGACGGGCTGATTTCAGCCCGTCCGGCGATTGAGGACGCGCCCGCAGGGCGCTGGGGGTCCGGGGTCTCCCCGGTTTCGGGAAGGGGCGGGGCTGGGGAAGAAGCCCGCCGCAGGCGGCAACCGGCCAGCGGCCGGGGTCCGGGCGGAGCCCCGGCCTCGGCGGAGCCGCGCATCAGATAACCGCCGGGCCGCACCCATTGACGCCACCTTTATCGCGGGTTTAACGTCTCGTTCATCGATAGGAAAGTTTCCTAACAGACGAGGCGGAGGCCATGGCCGGGACCCCCGGGACACCACGCGTGCTGCGCGCCATGAACGACCGGGCCGCCCTCGATCTGCTCATCGCCCACGGCCCCCTCACCCGCACCCGCCTCGGCGAGCTGACCGGGCTGTCCAAGCCCACCGCCTCGCAGCTCCTGACCCGGCTGGAAGCCGCCGGGCTGGTGCGTCCGACCGGCAGCGTCACCGGCCGGCCCGGGCCCAGCGCCCAGTTGTACGAGGTGAACCCGGGCGTCGCCCACGTCGCCGCGCTCGCCGTGGACCCCGAGGGCGTCACCGCGGTGGTCGCGGACATCACCGGGCAGGTCGTCGGCGAGCACCGCGTCGAGGCGGAGGCGACGGCCGAGCCCGTACGGACCCGGACCGCCGCGCTCGTCGCCGAGGTCGTCGGCGGGGCGCTCGCCGCGGCGGGCCTCGGCCACGACGCCCTGCACCGCACCGTCATCGGCACCCCGGGCGCCCTCGACCCGCGCACCGGGACCCTGCGCTACGCGCCGCACCTGCCGGGCTGGCAGTCCCGCAGCCTGCGCGACGAGCTCACAGCGGTGCTCGGGACGCCCGTCATCATCGAGAACGACGTCAACCTCGCAGCCGTCGCCGAGCAACACCACGGCACCGCCCAGGACTTCGACGACTTCGTGCTCGTCTGGGCGGACGAGGGCGTCGGCGCCGCCATCGTGCTCGACGGCAACCTGCTGCGCGGCGCCACCGGGGGCGCGGGCGAGATCGGCTACATGCCGCTGCCCGGCGCGCCGCTCGCGCGCGGCGGCGAGGACGCGACCGCGGGCCCGGACGGCGGCGGGGGCTTCCAGATGCTCGTCGCCTCCCCCGCCGTGCTCGCGCTCGCCGCCGCCCACGGCATCGAAGCCCGTACGGCGCCGGAGGCCCTGGCCCTCGCCGCCGCCACCCCGGGGGCGGGCGACGACGTGCTCGCCGAGCTCGGGCGGCGGCTGGCCGTGGGGCTCGCGGCCGTCGTCGCCGTGGTCGACCCGGAGCTGGTGGTGCTCTCCGGGGCGGTCTGCAAGGCGGGCGGCGAGCGGCTGCGCGCGATGGTCGAGGCCGAGCTCACGGGGCTGTCC
The DNA here is from genome assembly GCF_003391135.1 of Streptoverticillium olivoreticuli subsp. olivoreticuli. GTDB lineage: Bacteria > Actinomycetota > Actinomycetes > Streptomycetales > Streptomycetaceae > Streptomyces > Streptomyces blastmyceticus. Next base: position 3,918,665 of record NZ_CP031455.1, read on the forward strand.
CTGCCCCGGCCGCTGCTCCGGCTCAGCGCCGTGGCGGGCTCGCCGATCCTGACCGGAGCGCTGCGGGTCGCGCTCGCCGACGCCCGCGACAGCGTCTTCGACACGGCCTGACCGGCCCCCGCCCTTCCCGCGCGCTCCTCCCCCGACCGCCCCCGCCGCAAAGGAAGTTCCGCCATGCCGCGAACGCACCGCCGCGCGCCGGCCCTCCTCGTCCCCCTGCTGCTCTGCGCGGGACTGCTGCTGTCGGGCTGCGCGAATCCGGGCCGGGGAAGCGCCGACGACGATCCGACCCGGCCGGTGACCCTGAGGTTCTGGCACGGCTGGTCGGAGAAGAACGAGGTCAAGGCCGTCGACGCGGCGATCGCCCGGTTCGAGGAACTGCACCCCAACATCCGGGTGAAGTCGACCGGCAACGTCAGCGACGCGACCGTCAACCAGGCACTGCGCGCGGGCGGGGGCGACGCGCCCGACGTGGTGTCCTCGTTCACCACCGACAACGTCGGGCAGTACTGCTCCTCGGGCATGTGGGCCGACCTCGACCCCTTCATGAAGAAGTCGGGCCTCGACAAGGAGAAGGTCTTCCCGAAGACCCTGCTGTCGTACACCTCCTACAAGGGAACGCAGTGCGCCCTGCCCCTTCTCGCGGACGCCTACGGCCTCTACTACAACAAGGACGCCTTCGAGAAAGCGGGCATCACCCGGCCGCCGCGCACGATGTCCGAGTTCCGCGAGGACGCGGTGAAGCTCACCGAGCGGACCTCCGGCGGCTCGTACAAGCAGCTGGGCTTCATGCCGGACTTCCGGCTGTACCAGAACAGCCCCGACCGGCTTCTCGCCCAGTGGGGGCCGAAGTACTTCGACGCCGACGGAAAGGCCCGGCTCGCCGAGTCCCCCGAGACCGCGGAGTTCTTCACCGTCCAGCGGGACCTGATCCGCGCGCAGGGCGGCTACGGGCCGCTGGAGAGATTCCGCACCACCTTCGGCGACGAGATGTCCTCGCAGAACGCCTTTCTCACCGGGAAGCTGGCCATGCACATGGACGGCGAATGGCGCGGGCTGATGCTGAACGAGGCCGAGCCGTCCTTCCGCTGGGGCACGGCCCCGATGCCGGTGCCCGACGACCGCGCCGACACCTACGGCCGCGGCTATCTCACCGGCACGGTCGCGGGCATCGCCCACAGCAGCAAGCACCAGAACGCGGCGTGGGAACTGCTGAAATTCCTGACCGCGGACACCGAGCAAGTGGTCGCGTTCGCCAACGCCATCCACAACATCCCGTCCACCAACGCCGCGCTCGCGTCGCCGAAGCTGGACCGCGACCCCGCTTTCCGCACCTTCCTCGACATCGCGGCGAATCCCCGCAGCACCGGTATGCCGCCGTCCGTCAACGGCGGGCAGTACATCGTCTCGCTCCGCGATTTCTCCTTCGACGTCGAGGCGGGAAGGGTCCACGACCTCGCGAAGGGGCTGCGCGCACTCGACCGGCAGATAGACGACGACAACCTCCAGTCCCGGAACTGACGGAGCCCGCCATGGCGATACCCCTAGCACCCGAACTGCGCCGCAAACGCACCCGAGAGCGACTGCGGACGCTCGGCTTCCTCTCCCCCTGGCTGGTCGGTTTCACCGTCTTCTTCGGCTATCCGCTCCTCGCCACCGTCTATTTCTCCTTCATGCACTACAACCAGATCCAGTCCCCGACCTTCGTCGGTCTGCGGAACTGGAGGTATGTGCTGGAGCAGATGCCCCTCTTCGGCCCGGCGCTGTGGAACACCCTCTGGCTCGTGGTCGTCATGGTCGCCCTCCGCGTCGCCTTCGGACTGGGCATCGGCCTGCTCGTCACCAAGGTGAAAACGGGCGCCGGCTTCTTCCGTACGGCCTTCTACCTGCCGTATCTGGCCCCGCCCGTGGCCGCGACGGTGGCCTTCGTCTTCCTGCTCAACCCCGGTACGGGGCCGGTCAACGAGGCGCTCTCGGCGGTCGGCGTCTCCGCCCCCAACTGGTTCAACGACCCCGACTGGGCCAAGCCCTCACTGGTGCTGCTGTCCCTGTGGGGAATCGGCGACCTGATGGTCATCTTCATGGCCTCCCTGCTGGACGTGCCCAAGGAGCAGTACGAGGCCGCCGAGCTGGACGGCGCGGGCGCCTTCGCGAAATTCCGCTACGTCACCTGGCCGTCGATCGTGCCGATCGTGATGTTCGCGGTGGTGACGGGGGTCGTGCAGACCATGCAGTACTACACCCAGGCCCTGGTCGCCGGAAAGCTCGCCTCCGGGGTCAGCATCGGACCCGGCACGGTCATCCAGCCCGGCTATCCCGACCACTCCACGCTCACCGTGCCGCAGCTCGTCTATTCGCTCGGCTTCCAGAATTTCAACACCGGCGCCGCGTGCGTGCTCTCGCTCGTGCTCTTCGCCATCGCCATGGCCGTGACCTCGCTGCTGATGCGCAAGCGGGCCGGTCTGCTGACGGCGGAGGACTGACCGTTGAGAACCCGTCGTCACGTTCTGCACTGGATAGCCGTGCACACGACCGCCGTCGCCGTCGCGCTCTTCTTCGTCCTGCCGTTCGTCTTCGTCTTCCTGACCTCGGTCATGAGCGACGACCAGGCGATGAGCGGCGACCTGTGGCCGCACGAGTGGAACTGGTCGAACTACGCGGCCGTCTTCAACACGCCGGGCTTCCTCGACTGGTGGCGGAACTCCCTGCTCTACGCGGGACTGGGCACGCTCTTCACCGTGTGCTCCTCGGTCCCGGTCGCCTACGCGCTCGCCAAATTCCGCTTCCGCGGCCGCCGCACGGCACTCGTCCTCGTCATCTCCACGATGATGCTGCCGCCCCAGGTCATCGTCATCCCGATGTATCTGGTGTGGGCCCAGCAGCTGCACCTTTCGGGCTCGCTGTGGCCGCTGATCATTCCGATGGCGTTCGGGGACGCGTACTCCATCTTCCTGCTCCGGCAGTTCCTGCTGACGATTCCCAAGGAATACCTGGAGTCGGCGAAGGTCGACGGCTGCGGCGAGCTGCGCACGCTGCTGGGCATCGTCGTGCCGATGGCCAAGCCGGGGATCGCGGCGGTCGCGCTCTTCCAGTTCTTCTACTGCTGGAACGACTACTTCGGTCCGCAGATCTACGCGGCGCAGAACCCGGGCGCCTGGACGCTCAGTTATGGCCTGGAGTCCTTCAAGAGCGCGCACAGCGTCAACTGGAATCTGACCATGGCGGCGACACTGCTGGTCATGGCACCGGTCATCGTCGTTTTCTTCTTCGCACAGAAAGCCTTCGTCGAAGGCGTCACTCTCACCGGAGTAAAGGGCTGATTCCCATGATGCGCACATGAAGCTCGCCGTGGTCGGCGGAGGCTCGACCTACACCCCCGAACTCATCGACGGCTTCGCCCGGCTGCGCGACACGCTGCCGCTCGCGGAACTCGTCCTGATCGACCCGGCCGCGGACCGCCTGGAGCTCGTCGGCGGGCTCGCGCGCCGGATCTTCGCCCGGCAGGGCCACCCCGGCCGGATCTCCTGGACCTCCGACCTGGACGCGGGCGTGGACGGCGCCGACGCCGTGCTGCTCCAGCTGCGCGTGGGCGGCCAGGCCGCCCGCAACGAGGACGAGACGTGGCCGCTGGACTGCGGCTGCGTCGGCCAGGAGACGACGGGCGCGGGCGGCCTCGCCAAGGCGCTGCGCACGGTCCCGGTGGTGCTGGACATCGCGGAGCGCGTACGGCGGCGCAACCCCGGCGCGTGGATCGTGGACTTCACCAACCCGGTGGGGATCGTGACCCGGGCGCTGCTGACCGCCGGGCACCGGGCGGTCGGGCTGTGCAACGTGGCCATCGGCTTCCAGCGGAAGTTCGCCCGGCACCTGGGGGTGGCGCCGGAGGCGGTCGCCCTGGAGCACGTGGGGCTCAACCACCTCACCTGGGAGCGGTCGGTGACCGTCGGCGGCCGCAACGTGCTGCCGGAGCTGCTCGCCGAGCACGGCGAGGCCATCGCCGCCGACCTGCACATGCCGCGGGAGCTGCTGGACCGCCTGGGCGTCGTGCCCTCGTACTACCTGCGCTACTTCTACCAGCACGACGAGGTCGTACGGGAGCTGCTGGGCAAGCCCTCGCGCGCGGCCGAGGTGGCCGAGATGGAGCGGCAGTTGCTGGCGCTCTACGGCGATCCGGCGCTGGACGAGAAGCCGGAGCTGCTGGGCAAGCGGGGCGGTGCCTTCTACTCGGAGGCGGCGGTCGCGCTGACGTCCTCGCTGCTGCGCGACACCGGCGACGTACAGGTCGTCAACACCCTCAACAACGGCACGCTGCCGTTCCTGCCGGACGACGCGGTCATCGAGGTGCCCGCGTCGGTGGACGCCCGGGGCGCGCACCCGCTTCCCGTACGCCCCTTGGAGCCGCTGTTCGCCGGGCTGGTCGCGGGCGTCACCGCCTATGAACACCTGGCGCTGGAGGCGGCGCTCAAGGGCGGTCGCGGCCGGGTGTTCGACGCGCTGCTCGCGCATCCGCTGATCGGCCAGGTCGCCTACGCGGACCGGCTGACCGACGACCTCGTCGCGCACAACCGGGAGCACCTCGCGTGGGCCTGAGCAACACGGCGCTCGCGATCGACGCGGGCAACAGCAAGACCGACGTGGCCCTGGTGGCCGCGGACGGGACCGTGCTCGGAGCGGCGCGGGGCGGGGGTTTCCAGCCACAGCGGACGGGGGCCGGGCAGGCGGTCGCGAGCCTCGGGCCGCTGCTGGCCGAGGCGGCGGCGCGGGCCGGGCACACCGGCCCGGTGCGGGTGGGCCACGTCCAGGCGTGCCTGGCCAACGCCGATCTGCCGGTGGAGGAGGAACGGCTCACCGCCGAGATCGAGGCGCACGGCTGGGGGCGTACGGTCACGGTCGCCAACGACACCTTCGCGCTGCTGCGGGCGGGGCTGCCGGACGAGGGCGAGCCCACGGGCGTGGCCGTGGTGTGCGGGGCGGGCATCAACTGCGCGGGCCTGGCGCCGGGCGGCCGGACCGCCCGCTTCCCCGCGATCGGCCGGCTCTCCGGCGACTGGGGAGGCGGCGGCCACCTGGCGTCCGAGGCCCTGTGGTGGGCGGCGCGCGCGGACGACGGGCGCGGCGCGCCGACCGAGCTGGCCCACGCCCTGCCCGCGCACTTCGGACTGCCGGGCATGCCCGCGCTGATCGAGGCGCTGCACCTGGGCACGGTGGACGAGGGGCGGCAGTACGAGATCACGCCGCTGCTGTTCGCGGTGGCCGCGGCGGGGGACGCGGTGGCGGGGGCGCTCGTGGCCCGGCAGGCGGAGGAGGTGGTCGCCATGGCGTCGGTGGCGCTGGCGCGGCTCGATCTCCTGGAGGCGCCCGTCCCCGTGGTCCTGGGCGGTGGGGTCCTGGCGGCGCGCCATCCTCTGCTGCACGACCGGGTCGTGGAGCTGCTGTCGGAGCGCGCGCCGAAGGCCGTACCGGTGGTGGTGACGGCTCGCCCCGTACTGGGCGCGGCGCTGCTGACCCTGGACCGGGCCTCGGCCCCGGCTTCCGCGTACGCGCGCTTGCGCTCGCACTTCGCGTAGCAGCGGTGTTTGTTCCCCCGGCCACCGCTGGGGGAACGAGCGGCCCGTACCCGGCCCTGGCCTGATCACGCTCGCGTTCGCGTCATCCTCGCGCCGTGAGACCCGTCACCGCGGACGGCCGTGTTCCGAAGAAACGGCCACCAAGATCATCTTCGGCCGGAAATTCTCCTGACACTGCGTCAATAAGGCCATACGCCAGAAACTTCTCCCCTGACGATAGTTGACCCTTCACGCACCGAATGTCCGTAAAGCGACCAACCATTTCTCGCCCCCCGCTCACCCGTGCGAGCATCCGCCTCGCACGGATTGATCACGAAATACAACAAGCAACCGCCATCAAAAGGGATTTGCGGGCGCATTCGTGACAACCGCGCTCCTGATCACCTTTCGAGGGGGGTTCGACACCCATGTCGTCCAACATCACCCGGCGCGTTGTACTCAGAGGTACCGCCGTGGCCGTCGCCGGTGCCGCACTGGTCGCTCCGACCGCGATGGCCGCCGGCCGCGGCGCCATGACCGGCATGGACCACTCCGGCCACACCGGCCACGGCGGTCCCCAGCCGTTCGACGAGATGTACCAGGGCCGGCACATCGTCGGTAAGGCCGCCGAGCCCGGCAGCATGAGCGCCCACCACGGCGACGGCTTCTCGGTCTTCATCGACGACCGGGAACTGCACATCATGCAGAACGGCGACGGCACCTGGATCAGCATCGTGAACCACTACCTGCCGCTCGCCGACCCGCACGCGATAGCCCGCGCCGCGGTCGAGAAGCTCCGGGGCGCGGAGCTCGTCCCGATGATGATGAACATGGCTCACTGATCCACCACTGCCGACCACCGAACCCGAACCGAAAGGAACACGAACCCCCATGGCAGTGCGCAAGAACCAGGCGGGCCTCTCCGCCACCGACAAGCGGAACTTCGTCAACGCGGTGCTGGAGCTGAAGAAGCGCGGCATCTACGACGGCTTCGTCCGTACGCACGAAGAGTTCATCATGAGCGACCGCGACAACTCCGACCGCGTCGGCCACCGCTCGCCGTCCTTCCTCCCGTGGCACCGCCGCTTCCTGATCCAGTTCGAGGGGGAGCTGCAGAAGATAGACGCTTCGGTGTCGCTGCCCTACTGGGACTGGACCGCCGACAACACGCCCACCGCCTCCATCTGGGGCGACGACTTCCTCGGCGGCAACGGCCGCAGCCGCGACGCCCAGGTGATGACCGGCCCGTTCGCCTACTCCACGGGCAAGTGGAACATCAACGCCAGCAGCGACAACCGTCCCTACCTCCAGCGTGAACTGGGTGCCGACGGCGCCCAGCTGCCCACGCGCGCGCAGGTGGACGCCGTGCTCGCGATGACCACCTACGACACGGCGCCCTTCAACAGCCTCTCCGAGGGCAGCTTCCGCAACTACCTGGAGGGCTGGCGCGGCCAGGGCCGCGTCCACAACAGCGTGCACGTGTGGATCGGCGGCCAGATGGCCACCGGCTACTCCCCCAACGACCCGGCGTTCTGGCTGCACCACTGCTTCATCGACAAGCTGTGGTCGGACTGGCAGCGCATGCACCCGACTTCGGGCTACCTGCCCGCCGGCGGCACCCCGAACGTCGTGGACCTCAAGGACACGATGCGCCCCTGGAACAACGTCACCCCGGCGGACATGCTCGACCACACGAAGTTCTACACCTACGACCGCTGACGGTCGTCCGGCGGCCCGGGAACCGAACGGGCCCGCCGTACGTGGTGGGGTACAGAGGCCGACGCAGACCCCGGCGAAGATCCCGATCCGAACAAGATCGGTCCGACACCGGTGTGTTTGTCAGTCCCTGCGGCCATACTGACTGGCCGGGCACCTGTCCTCCACCGCACCGGGTGACGGGCCGCCCTCAGCGACCGAGGGGGAGGTCTCGTGTCCCATCCGCAGCCGGCCGGAGCCGTCGCGCCACCGACGCCCGTGCCGTCGCCGCCCGCACCCGCACAGCCGCCCGAGCGGTCCGTCGCCTGGCGCGAGGCGCTCGACCGGCTGCGGGCCGCGGCGACGACCGAGCCGGGGCGGCTGCGCATCATCGGCGCCGTCCTGGCCCTGCTGCTGGTCGCGTTCGGCACGGTCACCGCGTGGCAGGTCGCGGCCAGGGCCTCGGCCGCCGACGACGTCGTGCACCGCAGCCAGCCGCTGAGCGCCGACGCCGCGGACATCTACCGCTCCCTCGCCGACGCCGACACCACGGCCGCGAGCGGCTTCCTCGCGGGCGGGCAGGAGCCGCGCGCGGTCCGGCAGCGGTACGAGAAGGACATCGCGCGCGCCTCCGAGCTGCTGGTCAAGGCGGCCGCCGGCACGGCCGGTTCGGACACCTCCCGCAGCCGGATCGCCGAGCTCAACGCGGCCCTCCCGCAGTACACCGGCCTGGTGGAGGCCGCCCGCGCCAACAACCGGCAGGGCCTCCCCCTCGGCGGCGCCTATCTGCGCTACGCGGGCGACCGGATGCGCGACGACCTGCTGCCCGCCGCCCGCGGGCTGTACGAGTCGGAGACCGGCCGCCTCGGCTCCGACTACGGCGACGCCAAGTCCTGGCCCTGGGCCGCCCTGGGCACCGGGGTGCTGGCCCTCGCCGCGCTCGGCCGGGCCCAGCGGCGCTCCTTCCTGCGCACCAACCGCGTCTTCAACCACGGCCTGCTGGCCGCGACCGGCGCCACCACGGTGGTGCTGCTCTGGCTGGCCGTCGGCCACGGCGTGGCCCGCTCCGGCCTGGAGAGCTCCTCCGCCCACGGCGCCGAGTCCCTCCAGGTCCTCAACGAGGCCCGGATCGGCTCCCTCCAGGCCCGCGGCGACGAGAACCTCACCCTGGTGGCGCGCGGCGCCGTCCTCACCAAGAACGGCGACGACGCCTACGAGGCGAGCTACCGCGACGGCATGGGCAAGCTCATCGGCGGCGGCCAGGGCGCCCCCGCGCCGGGCAGCCTCCTGGACCGCGCCCGCGACCTCGCCGACGACACCGCGGGACGCGCCCCCGTGGAGGCGGCGATCAAGGACGTACGGGAGTGGCAGCGCCGGCACAGCGGCGCCCGCGCCACCGACGACGGCGGCTATTACGACCAGGCCGTGCCCAAGGTGATCGGCGAGACGGGCAGCACGGGCGAGTCCTTCGACCGCGTCGACGACGAGCTGCGGCAGGCCCTGGACCATGAGCAGAGCGAGTTCCGGCAGGCGGCCGACGACGGGCGCGGCGCGCTCTCGGGCCTCGCGGAGGGCGCCGCCGTGCTGGCCGTCCTGGGGGCGGCGGGCGCCGTGCTCGGCATCGGGCGCAGACTGTCGGAGTACCGGTGACGGGGGGAGACAGGGGCGTGAACGCACCACTGCGGGCGCTCGGGACACGAGCGCGCTCCAGGCCGCTGCTCGCGGCCGCGACGGCGGCGGGCTGCGCGCTGGCGGCGACGGCCGCCGTGCTGGTGCCCACCCAGACAGGCGCCGCCCGCGAGCGCCCGGACCGGCCGCCGGCGGCGGTCGAGGGACCGGCGCGCGGCGTCTCGGCGACGAAGTGCGCGAACCCGGCGGCCAGTCTGCGGCCGACGGGCGACCTGGACGGCCCGGCCGTCCAGCGGATCAAGGCCCGCGGCAAGCTGATCGCGGGCGTCGACCAGAACAGCTACCGCTGGGGCTACCGCAATCCCGCCACCGGGGAGCTGAGCGGCTTCGACATCGACCTGGTGCACGCCATCGCCAAGGACATCCTGGGCGACCCCGGCAAGGTCATGTTCCTGGCGATCCCCACCAACCGCCGGATACCCGCCGTGCAGTCCGGCAAGGTGGACATCATCGCGCGCACCATGACCATCAACTGCGACCGGATCAAGCAAGTCGCCTTCTCCACCGCCTACTTCGAGGCCGGGCAGCAGGTGCTGGTCCCCAAGGGGTCGCCGGTGAAGGCGTTCGACGACTCGCTGAAGGGGAAGAAGGTCTGTACGGCCGAGGGGTCCACGGCGGAGGCCAAGGTGCGGGAAGAGCCGCACGGTTCGACCCTGCTGACCGTCCCCAACCACCTCGACTGCCTGGTGCGGCTCCAGCTGGGCCAGGTGGACGCGGTGGTCAACGACAACGCCCTGGCGGCCGGCCAGGCGGCCCAGGACCCCTCCGTGGAGCTGGTCGGAAAGCCGTTCACCACCGAACCGTACGGCGTGGCGATGAACCTCAAGGACGTGGACCTGGTACGCCGGGTCAACAAGGTGCTGGAGGACTACCGCAGCGGTGGCGCCAACAGCCCGTGGATGCAGGCGTACCAGCACTGGCTCGCCTCCGGCCTCGGCGGGGCGGACGCCCCGCCGGCACCCGAGTACCGGGACTGACGGCGGGCCGGCGCGAGGATCGACGAGCACCACCGTTACGGAGACGTCGGCGGCAGGGCCGCGGACAGGAGAGGGGATCGATGGCGGTCGCGGGGCCCACCGGGCCGGCCTTGAGCCGCGAGGAGGTGGACCGTGCGCTGGCGAGGCTCGGCGCGGAGCACGAGGCCGTCGAGACCTCGCTGCTCGCCCTCCAGGACCACGCCGGGCGGCGCCTCCTCGAAGGGGCGGAGCTCTCCGGCACCACCAAGAGCCGGTGGGCGGCCGCCGAGCAGCTCATCGGGCGGCTGTGGGTGTGCTTCGACGCCTACACGGCGGCCCTGACGGCCGCCCGCGAGCTGCGCGCGCGGCGCCGCTGGCCCTCCCAGACCGAGCTGTCCGAGCTCACCGAGCTGCTGCGCGGCAGCGGCGTCACCCTGCCCGGTGACGCGACGCTCTCCTTCACCTCGCCGGGCACCGCCGCCCGCCTCAGCGAGCAGCTGAGCCTCCAGGAGCTCCTGGAGCGGATGAACGGCTGGTACGCCCAGGCGCTCGACGTGGTCGTCACCGCCGACGCGGTCTGGTCCGCGCTGCCCGCGCGGATCGACCTGCTGGCGGCGGAGCTGCAGCGCGTCCGCTCCCTGGCCCACTCGGTGGGCGTGCGGCCCGGTGAGCACCCCTCCGGTGACGACCTGGAGCAGATCACCCACGAGCTGGCCGCGCTGCGGTCGGAGGTGGTGTCCGATCCGCTGGCCTTCTGGGCGGGCGCCTCGCCCAGCTCCGCGCCGGGCGGCGGCCGCCCCGACACCGGGCGCTACGACCGCGCCGCGCGCGCCCTGGAGGACGTACGGCGGGAGGTCGAGGCCGTCCTGGACGTCCGGCTGGACGCCGAGCAGCGGCTGCTCGGCGTGCGCGACGTCCTCTCGCGGGCGGACCGCACCCTGAACGAGGCGCGCCAGGCGCGTGCCGAGGTGCTGTCCAAGATCGCCGCGTTCGAGGTGCCCGCGGTGTCGGGCCCGCCGACCGCGCTGTACGAGCAGCTGGCGGCGGCCGCCGACCACCGCAGGCACGCGCGGTGGCACCGTCTGTCGCCGCTCCTGGAGGGGCTGGAGCAGCGGGCCGAGGACGAACTGCTGCGGGCCCGCGAGTCGCTGGCGGCGGTGACCGCCCCGCTGGCCGTGCGGGCCGAGCTGCGCGGGCGGCTGGACGCGTACCGCGCGAAGGCGGGGCGGCACGGCCTGGCGGAGGACTCCTTCCTGATCGAGCGGCACGACGCGGCGCGCCGCATGCTGTGGAGCGCTCCGTGTGATCTGGTGGCCGCCGAAATGGCCGTGCTGCGTTATCAGCACGCGCTGGCCGAAGCACTGGCGCCGACCGGGACCTCCGGGCCCGTCGACCGTAGGGGGGAATCATGAGCGGTGCCTGTCAGCGACCGGGCTGTTCCGGGTCGTACGAGGACGTGGGCGGCGGCGAGCTGTACTGCGACACCTGTGGGCTGACGCCGGTGGTCTCGCCGCGCGGCATGCTGGCGTCCCCGGCCACCGGGGTGACGGCCGGGGGGCGGGGCTCGGGGCAGAGCGGCGGTTCGTCGCGGTCGTCCTCGGGGTCGTCGTCAGGGGCGTCGTCGAGATCGTCGGGGTCCTCCACGTCGCGCCGGTCGGTCTCGGGCAGGCTGTCGCGTTCGCTGACCGGTGGTTCGGAGGGGTCCGGGAGCACGGCGGGCGCCCGGTCGGTGTCGGTGCGCAGCTCGCGCTCCTCGGCGGCCCCGGTGTCCGGGCGCGGCAAGCTGGGCGCGGGGCTGGTGAGCGTGCCGGAGGTGCCGCGCCCCGATCCGCGGGCGGCGGTCCTCGCCAACCCGGAGGTGCCCGAGCGCAAGCGGTTCTGCAGCAAGGGCGACTGCGGTGCGCAGGTGGGGCGTTCGCGCGGGGACCGGCCGGGGCGCACGGAGGGCTTCTGCACCAAGTGCGGGCACCCGTACTCCTTCGTCCCGAAGCTGCGCTCGGGCGACGTGGTGCACGGGCAGTACGAGGTCGTGGGCTGCCTCGCGCACGGCGGGCTCGGCTGGATCTATCTGGCCGTGGACCGCGCCGTGTCCGACCGCTGGGTCGTCCTCAAGGGCCTGCTGGACACGGGCGACGAGGACGCGCTGGCGGTGGCCGTCTCCGAGCGGCGCTTCCTCGCGGAGATCGAGCACTCCAACATCGTCCGCATCTACAACTTCGTCGAGCACCTCGACCAGCGGACCGGCAGCCTCGACGGCTACATCGTCATGGAGTACGTGGGCGGCAAGTCGCTCAAGGAGATCGCCAACGAGCGGCGGCAGCCGGACGGGCGGCGCGACCCGCTGCCGGTCGAGCAGGCGTGCGCGTACGGCATCGAGGCGCTGGACGCGCTGGGCCACCTGCACAGCCGCAACCTGCTGTACTGCGACTTCAAGGTCGACAACGCCATCCAGCAGCAGGACCAGCTCAAGCTGATCGACATGGGCGCGGTCCGCCGGATGGACGACGACGACAGCGCGATCTACGGCACCGTGGGCTACCAGGCGCCGGAGGTCGCGCTGGTGGGCCCGTCCGTCGCCTCCGACCTGTACACGGTGGCGCGCACGCTGGCGGTGCTCACCTTCGACTTCCAGGGCTACACCAACGTCTTCGCGGACAGCCTCCCGGACCCCGACAGCATCGAGGTCTTCACCCGCTACGAGTCCTTCTACCGGCTGCTCGTCCGGGCGACCGACCCCGATCCGGGGCGGCGGTTCGCGTCCGCGCAGGAGATGGCGGACCAGCTGACGGGCGTGCTGCGGGAGGTGGTGGCGCTCCAGACGGGGCGGCCGCGGCCCGCGCTGTCCACGCTGTTCGGGCCCGAGCTGCGGGTGGTGGACACCCGGCTGTTCGAGGAGACGGTGTGCGAGACGTCGGTGCTGGGCGCCCGGATGACGGGCCGGAGGGCGGTGACGGCCGCGGTGCCCGCGCAGCGGCTGCCACCGGGTGCGGGCGGCGGCCGGGCGGCGGCCGTGGCCCCGCTGGACACCCGGGCCGCGGCGCTGGCCCTGCCGGTGCCGCTGGTCGACCCGAACGACCCCAACGCCGGTTTCCTGGCCGGCCTGCTGGCCTCCCAGCCCGCCGAGCTGTACGCGGCGCTCCAGGCGGCGCCCACCCAGTCGCCCGAGCTGCGGCTGCGGCGCGTGCGGGCCCAGCTGGAGCTCGGCGAGGAGGGGCCGGCGTCGAAGGCGATCGAGGCGCTGGAGGCGGCGCACCCCGAGGACTGGCGGATCGTCTGGTACCGCGGGCTGCACGCGCTGGCCTGCGGTGACCACGAGACGGCCGCGCTGTCCTTCGACGCCGTCTACGACGCGTTCCCGGGCGAGCCCGCGCCGAAGCTGGCGCTGGGGGTGTGCGCGGAGGTGCTGGGGCAGCTCGACAACGCCGCCGAGTACTACCGTCTGGTGTGGACGACGGACCCGAGCTTCGTCGGCGCCGCGTTCGGGCTGGCCCGGGTGCGGCTGGCCGCCGGGGACCGGGCGGGCGCGGTGGACGCGCTGGAGTCCATACCGGAGGCGTCCATCCACTACACGGCGGCACGGGTCGCGGCGGTACGGGCCCGGCTGCGCGGACGCCTCCCCCAGGACGCGCTGCTGGACGACCTGCTGGCCGCGGCCGGCCAGGTGGAGCGGCTCGCGGACTTCGGGCTGGACGCCGTGCGGCGGGAGCGGCTGTGCACGGAGGTGCTCGGCACCGCGCTGGACTGGGTGCTCGCGGGCGCCCCGGGAGCGCGGGCGCGTCCGGAGCACACCGCCGCGCTGCTCGGCAGCGGCCTGGACGAGCGCGGGCTGCGTTTCGGGCTGGAGCGCTCGTACCGCGTGCTCGCGCGCCTCGCCCAGCGCGGTGAGGAACGGATCGAACTGGTGGAGCGGGCCAACCGTTTCCGCCCCAGGACATGGGTGTGATCGATGTCGCAACTGCCGCGCCCCCCACAGCTGACGGTATGTCCCTCCTGCCACGAGCCCCTGGAGCCGGCCGACAATTTCTGCGGCGGCTGCGGTGCCGACCTCTCGGCGCCGCCGCTGCCGTCGGCCGGGCCTCCCGGGGGCCTGTTCACGGCGCCGGAGGGGCGCACGGCCGCACGGGCGGCCGACCGGCCCGCCCCGGGGCCGCCGCCCGGCAGCGATGCCTCGGCGGCGCCCGGCACCGGCCCCGACCCGCGCGAGGCGCGCGTGTTCGGGGGTGTGCCCGCGCAGGCGGCACACGGTGTCTCCGGGGCGCCGCCGGAGCCGGGCGCCGCGCATCCCGGCGCGGACGGCACCGGCAGGATCTGCGGGTCCTGCCGATCCGGCATGATCGACAAGGACGGGTACTGCGAACACTGCGGTCATGCACAGCCGCGCGAACGGGATCACATGGAGCACCAGTTGCCAGGCGTCGCGGCGGTCAGTGACCGCGGCCTGCGCCACCACCGGAACGAGGACGCGTACGCCGTGTCCACCGTGGCACTCGCGGACGGCGGCCCCGCCACCGTCGCCGTCGTCAGTGACGGCGTGTCGTCCGCGACCCGCCCCGACGAGGCGTCGGCGGCCGCCTGCGCGGCCGCGCGCGAGACCCTCGTGGCGGCCCTGCCGGTGGGCGCGGACCCCCGGCAGGCCACCCACGACGCGATCGTCCACGCCGCCGAGGCCGTCACGGCGCTCGCCACGACACCGGCCGCGGACGAGGCGCGCCGGCACGAGCCGCACCGCCACGAGAACGCCCCCGCCTGCACCATCGTCAGCGCCGTCATCACCGGCGACCTCCTGACGGTCGGCTGGATCGGCGACAGCCGCGCCTACTGGGTGCCGGAGGACCGCGGCACCCAGCCCGCCCGGCTCACCGAGGACGACTCGTGGGCCGCCCAGATGGTCGCGGCGGGCCTGCTGTCGGAGGCCGAGGCCTACGCGGACGAGCGCGCCCACGCGATCACCGGCTGGCTCGGCGCGGACGCGTACGAGGTCGAGCCGCACACCGCGTCGTTCCACCCCGACCGGGAGGGCGTCGTCATCGTGTGCACCGACGGGCTGTGGAACTACGCGGAATCCGCCGAGCACATGGCCGCGATCACCCCGCCGGACGCCCGGCAGCGGCCGCTGGAGTGCGCGCGGCGGCTGCTGGCCCACGCGCTCGACGGGGGCGGCCACGACAACGTAACAGTGGCGGTCCTGCCGTTCCCGCTGCCGCTCGAAGGGGCAGGATCGGCCTGACGCGCGCGTGTCCACGGGGGGATGCACACCGCGGTGCCGGGTCCGGTGCCGGGCGCCTGGCCGCCCCCCGCCCACTTGTTGCTTTTGATGAGTACCGAGGAGCGGATCAGATGGCCATTTTCTCCAAGCCGGGTGTGCCCCGGTTCACGGTCGAGGTGTATCAGAACGCCCATCTGCCCGAGGGCGGCCGCGAGGTCAACGCGATCGTCACGGTCACCTCGACCGGGGGTGGCACCACTGGAGAGACGCCCATCCCGGCCCAGTTGTCCCCCGCGGCGCACACGCCCCGCGAGCAGGCCCCGGACGCCGCCGTGGTCATCATGGTCGACTGCTCGGGCTCGATGGACTATCCGCCCACCAAGATGCGCAACGCCCGGGACGCCACCGCGGCCGCCATCGACACCCTGCGCGACGGCGTGGCCTTCGCCGTGGTGGCCGGTACGCACCAGGCGAAGGAGGCGTATCCCGGCGGCGGCCGGCTCGCGGTGGCCGGTCCCGTCACCCGGCAGCAGGCCAAGGAGGCGCTGCGCAAGCTCACTCCGGGCGGCGGCACCGCGATCGGCACCTGGCTGCGCCTGGCCGACCGGCTGCTGGACGCGTCCGACACCGCGATACGCCACGGCATCCTGCTGACCGACGGCCGCAACGAGCACGAGGAACCGGAGGCGCTGCGGGCCACGCTGGACGCGTGCGCGGGGCGGTTCACCTGTGACGCGCGGGGCGTGGGGACGGACTGGGAGGTCAAGGAGGTGACCGGCATCGCCTCGGCGCTGCTGGGCACCGCCGACATCGTCGCCGACCCGGCCGGGCTGGCCGCGGACTTCACCAGCATGATGCGGGCCACCATGGGCAAGGAGGTCGCGGACGTGGCGCTGCGGCTGTGGACCCCGCAGGGCGCCGAGGTGCAGTTCGTCAAGCAGGTCGCACCGTCGATGGAGGAACTGACCGGCAGGCGGGCCGAGTCGGGGCCGCGCACGGGCGACTATCCGACGGGTTCGTGGGGCGACGAGTCGCGCGACTACCACGTGTGCGTGCGGGTGCCGAGTGCCGCGGTGGGCGAGGAGATGCTGGCCGCGCGGGTCTCGCTCGTGCTGCCCGCGCCGGACGGTTCCACGCCGCAGGCGCTCGCGCAGGGGCTGGTCCGGGCGATCTGGACGGACGACCTGGCGGCGTCGACGTCCATCAGCCCCCAGGTCGCCCACTACACCGGGCAGGCCGAGCTGGCCGAGGTCATCCAACAGGGCCTGGACCTGCGGAAGTCGGGGGACGTCGACGGGGCCACGGCCAAGCTCGGCCGCGCCGTGCAGCTGGCGAACCGGTCCGGCAACGAGGACACCGCGAAACTCCTTGCGAAAGTGGTGGACGTCGTGGACGCCGTGACGGGTACTGTGCGGCTGAAGGCGAAGGTCACGGCCGAGGCGCAGATGACGCTCGAAACGCGCTCGACCAAGACCGTACGAGTGAAGAAGTAGCGAGGAACGGCGCAGGGGGCGCGCGGCTGCCGCGAGGGCGGCGGTGGCGGCTCCCGGCGGCGGGCCGGCCGGGGTCCGCGCATCGGTCCGGACCGGGCTCGCCCCCGTACGGTGGCGGCCCGGCGGCGACCGGTGCGCGCCCCGGTGAGACGATCCGGTGCGACGAACCGGCGAAGAGACCGGCGACGAACGGCACACGAGGGGGAATCAACCGACATGCCGACCTGCCCGAACGGCCATCAGTCGGCGGCCGACGACTGGTGCGAGGTGTGCGGCCACCGAATGTCGGCGGCCGCCCCCGCGGGTGCCGTCCCTCCGCCGCCACCGCCCTCCGCACCGCCCCTGTCCGGCCCGGGCGGTGGCTATTACGGGGACACGACCGTCCAGGCGGAGCTGTGCCCGCACTGCCGTACGCCGCGTGAGGCGCAGGCGCCGTTCTGCGAGGAGTGCCGCCACAACTTCCTGACACACACGGGGGGTTCGTTCGGTCCGCCGCCGGTGCCGCAGGCGCAGGAGCCCCAGTCGGCGCCGCCCCCGGCGCCGCAGCACACCCAGCCACCGCAGTCGTACGAGTACTACGGTTCGCGTCCGTCCCGGATCAACCGGCCGGCCGAGCCGCTCACCCCGGAGACGCACCCGGCGTCGCCGTCGTTCGGTGACGACGACGACTGGATGCTGCCGCCGCCGAGCTCGGCGCCGTCGTACCCGTACGCGGAGCATGCGGCTCCCTATCAGGAACATGCGGCTCCGTATCAGGAGCACGCGGGTGAGGGAGTGCCGCAGAGCGTGCCGCCGCAGGCGGGGCCGCCCGCCGCGTCCGCGGGCTGGATCGCGGTCGTGGCACCCGACCGCGACTACTTCCTGGCCATGATGAACCGCAGCGGCCCGGAGGCGGCCGGGCTGAACCTGCCCGCCTACTCCCCCGAGCTCCAGCTTCCGCTCGGGGGCCCGCAGGTGACGATCGGCCGCCGCCGGCACAGCACCGGGGAGTCCCCGGACATCGACCTGTCCCGGCCGCCGGAGGACCCGGGCGTCTCGCACCAGCACGCCATGCTGGTGCAGCAGCCGGACGGCAGCTGGGCGGTCGTCGACCAGGACTCCACCAACGGCACCACGATCAACGGCTCGGCGGAGCCCATCCAGCCGTACGTCCCGGTGCCGCTCCACGACGGCGACCGGGTGCACGTCGGCGCCTGGACGACGATCACGCTCCGCCGGAGCTGATCTCCTGGCCCAGCGGCCAGCGCCAGGGTCCGTCGGGGGTGTCGAGCCAGGCCCACTGCCGGTCCCCGGCCACGGTCACGCCGTAGCGTTCGCGCGGCGGGCGGCCTTCGTCGTGCCACAGGGCGAGGGCGTCCGCCGGCGCCATCCGGCTC
Organism: Streptoverticillium olivoreticuli subsp. olivoreticuli; assembly: GCF_003391135.1. GTDB lineage: Bacteria > Actinomycetota > Actinomycetes > Streptomycetales > Streptomycetaceae > Streptomyces > Streptomyces blastmyceticus. The sequence goes on from NZ_CP031455.1 coordinate 3,936,626, forward strand.
AGCGTCAGCAGGAATTGGAACCTGTCGCTGCGCAGCAGGCGCCAGGGGAGGCCGCTCCGGTCGGGCGGTGGTGGCACGGCCGCGCCGCGCAGCGGCACGAAATAGGCGGGGGTCCGCAGGAACCTGCCCTCCGCGTGCGTGGCGTCCGCGACCCGCAGGGCGATCAGGCCGGTGGCGAGCGGGGCGAGGATCAGCCCGCCCGGCCCGCTCTGCGCGACCCAGGCGTGCGGCACGGAGGACAGGGCGCAGGTGGCGATGGTCCGGTCGAAAGGGGCGCGTGACGGGCAGCCGAGCGCCCCGTCGCCGGTGACGACCGTGGGGTGGAAGCCGGCCGCCGCGAGGTGCGCGCGTGCGGCGTCCGTGATCTCGGGGTCGAGGTCGACGGTCGTCACGGCGTCGTCACCGAGGCGGTGCGCGAGCAGCGCGGCGTTGTAGCCGGTGCCCGCGCCGATCTCCAGGACGGTGTGGCCGTCGTGGAGGTCCAGGGCCGTGAGCATCTTGGCCATCAGGGACGGCTGGCTGCTGGAGGAGATCAGCTCGCCGTCCCGGACGTACGTGGCCAGCGGCTCGTCCGCGTAGACCCCGCTCAGCCAGGCGTCGCGCGCCCGGGGGTCCGGGTCGTCGCGGGAGAGCAGCCGGTGTCCGCCGGGGGCGCCCACGTAGTAGGACGGCACGAACAGCTCGCGCGGGACCTCCTCGAAGGCGGCCCGCCACCGGGGGTCGGTCAGCTCGCCGCGGGCGACCAGTTCCCGCACGAGCCCGGCGCGGAGACCGGCCGCGGGCTCCTCGTCTTCGGCCATGCCTCCAGGGTGCGCCGCCGCCGGGCCGGGGGCGACGCCGCGGCGTCGCCCTTGCCCTTCGAAGGTGCGATGGTCCTACTTCCCCCGTCCTCGGCCGTGTGGTCTGAGACCATGGAGGGGTGAATGAGATTCCGCGCGGCACACTGCAGGAGCAGACGTTCTACGAGCAGGTGGGCGGCGAGGAGACCTTCCGGCGCCTGGTCCACCGCTTCTACCAGGGGGTGGCCGAGGACCCGCTGCTGCGGCCGATGTACCCGGAGGAGGACCTCGGCCCGGCCGAGGAGCGCCTGGTGCTGTTCCTGATCCAGTACTGGGGCGGCCCCCGTACGTACAGCGACAACCGCGGTCACCCGCGGCTGCGGATGCGGCACGCGCCCTTCGAGGTGAACCGCGCCGCGCACGACGCGTGGCTGCGGCACATGCGGGACGCGGTCGACGAGCTGGAGCTCGCGCCCGAGCACACCGAGCAGCTGTGGAGGTATCTGACCTACGCCGCGGCCTCGATGGTCAACACCGAGGGGTGAGCGGGGCGCCGTTCCCGGCGCCCCGGCGCCTCAGGCGGGGGTGACCGTCAGGCCCTGGAGGCCGCCCGTGCGGACGGCGACCGAACCGTACGGGGTGCGCAGGCGCAACCAGCCTCCCGCGGCGAAGAGCGTCAGCGGCTCGGGGCCGAGGGCGAGCGCGGCACCGGCCCGGCCCGCGGCGGGCCCGGCGGCGGCCCCGGTCCGTACGGGCCGCAGGAAGCCCAGCGACTGGGCGGCGTGCACCGCGCGCAGCGGCAGCGCCGTGTCGCCCAGGGTGCGGGACCAGATCTCCCGGCCGATGCGGTCGCGCTCGACGCGCGTGCGCTGCGGCTCGGGCAGGGCCTCGTCCCGGGTGCGGAACTCGGTGACGGCGGCGGCCACCGCGCCCCGCACGGCCTCCACGCCGGGCAGGCCCTCGACGCGCTGCCAGCCGCTGCGCGGTGGCAGCACACCGGCCCACGGCGGTCCCGTGACGGCCTCGGGGACGACCACGACCGGCCCGGAGCCGGGGCTCGCGGCGCCCGCGGCGTCCAGGGCGTCGGCGAGCTGACCGGCGGAGACCGTGGTGTCCAGCACGGTCCGCTCCGCGCCCTCCGCGGGCTCGGCCAGCCGCGCGGTGCGGATGGCGAGGACCTCGAAGGACGGCGGGCGGCCGAAGACGCCCAGCACCCCGCCGCTCGCCTGGAGCCGGACCGCGGCGGCCCGGTCGTAGTGGATCAGCCGGGCCAGGAAGCCGGCCAGGTCGGCCGCCTCCCCGGCATCGGCGAAGCACAGCCGCTGCCCGTACGGAACGGGGTGCGCCGTCATGCGGCGACGGCCCCCTTCGCGGCGGGACGGCCGTCGGCCTGCCCGTCGTCGTCCCGGTACTCCTCCAGGAAGGCCCGCTCCTCGGCGGTGATCCGCCGCGGGCGGCCCTCCTGGAAGTCGTACGGCACGACGACGGTGGTGGCCTTCACGTACACCCGGTCCTCGTCCTTGACCTCATAGGCGACGGTCAGGGACGCCGCTCCCAGCTTCGTCACCCACGTCTCGATGGTCACCGGGGCATGCCGGTGCACCAGGGGACGCAGATAGTCGATCTCGTGCCGGGCCACGACGGAGCCGCCCGTGAAGGACGCGCTCCCCTCCCCCGGCGCCAGCCGGAACATGAAGTCGATCCGTGCCTCTTCGAGGTAGCGGATGAAGACCGCGTTGTTCACATGGCCGAAGGCGTCCATGTCCGACCAGCGCAGGGGGCACGAGTACACGTGACGCGCCACGGTCAGCCCCGGGTGAGCTTCTTGTAGGTGGCGCGGTGCGGACGGGTCGCGTCGGCACCGAGTCGCTCGATCTTGTTCTTCTCGTACGACTCGAAGTTGCCCTCGAACCAGTACCACTTGGAGTTGCCCTCGTAGGCGAGGATGTGCGTGGCGACCCGGTCCAGGAACCAGCGGTCGTGCGAGATGACCACGGCCGCACCGGGGAACTCCAGCAGCGCGTTCTCGAGCGAGGAGAGGGTCTCGACGTCGAGGTCGTTCGTCGGCTCGTCCAGGAGCAGCAGGTTGCCGCCCTCCTTGAGCGTCAGCGCCAGGTTCAGACGGTTGCGCTCACCACCGGAGAGGACACCGGCGGGCTTCTGCTGGTCCGGGCCCTTGAAGCCGAAGGCGCTGACGTACGCGCGGGACGGCATCTCGACCTGGCCGACGTTGATGTAGTCCAGCTCGTCGGAGACGACGGCCCACAGCGTCTTCTTGGGGTCGATGTTGGCGCGGCCCTGGTCGACGTAGGAGATCTTGACGGTCTCGCCGACCTTGATCGAGCCGGAGTCCGGAGTCTCCAGGCCCTGGATCATCTTGAAGAGGGTCGTCTTGCCGGCGCCGTTCGGGCCGATGATGCCCACGATGCCGTTGCGCGGCAGCGTGAACGAGAGGTCGTCGACGAGCACCTTGTCGCCGAAGCTCTTGGAGAGGTTGTTGACCTCGACGACGATGGAACCCAGGCGCGGGCCCGGCGGGATCTGGATCTCCTCGAAGTCCAGCTTCCGCATCTTGTCGGCCTCGGCCGCCATCTCCTCGTAACGAGCGAGACGCGCCTTGGACTTGGTCTGACGGCCCTTGGCGTTGGAGCGGACCCACTCCAGCTCTTCCTTGAGGCGCTTGGCGCGCTTCGCGTCCTTCTGCCCCTCCACCTTGAGGCGGGTGGCCTTCTTCTCGAGGTAGGTCGAGTAGTTGCCCTCGTACGGGTGCGCCCGGCCGCGGTCGAGCTCCAGGATCCACTCGGCGACGTTGTTGAGGAAGTAGCGGTCGTGGGTGACGGCGACAACGGCGCCCGCGTACTTCGAGAGGTGCTGCTCCAGCCAGTTCACCGACTCGGCGTCGAGGTGGTTGGTGGGCTCGTCGAGGAGCAGCAGGTCGGGGGCCTCGAGCAGCAGCTTGCAGAGCGCGACGCGGCGCTTCTCGCCACCGGAGAGGTTGACGACCGGCCAGTCGCCGGGCGGGCAGCCCAGCGCGTCCATGGCCTGCTCGAGCTGTGCGTCGAGGTCCCAGGCGTTGGCGTGGTCCAGGTCCTCCTGGAGCTTGCCCATCTCGTCGAGCAGCGCGTCGGAGTAGTCCGTCGCCATCAGCTCGGCGATCTCGTTGAAGCGGTTGAGCTTCCCCTTGATCTCCGCGACGCCGTCCTCGACGTTCTCCAGGACGGTCTTGGACTCGTCGAGCTTCGGCTCCTGCATCAGGATGCCGACGGTGTACCCCGGGGAGAGGAACGCGTCACCGTTGGAGGGCTGCTCCAGGCCGGCCATGATCTTGAGCACCGTGGACTTACCGGCACCGTTGGGCCCCACGACACCGATCTTCGCGCCGGGCAGGAAGTTCAGCGTCACGTCATCGAGGATGAGCTTGTCGCCGTGCGCCTTGCGCGTCTTGCGCATGGTGTAAATGAACTCAGCCAAGATAAACCGTCCGGCAATCGAGAAGGGCCAATGTGCGGCTCCGCCGCGTGAGGGCAGATACACCCCATCATGCCGGACTGGTAGCCCTCGGCGGAAACGGGTTGGTCACAGCCTCGGGCGGCCGGGGGTGTGCGCAGTGGTGTGCCGGGTGGTGTGCGGGCAGGCGGACTCCCGCCCGCACACCGTGACCGGGGTCACTCCCCTGAGGCCGCCTTCTGCCTGCGCAGGAGGTAGACCGCTCCGCTGCCGACGACGATCAGCGCGATCGCCACGCCGGTGAACGTGGGGTCGGTGTGATTGGCGCCCGTCTCGGCGAGATCACCCTCGGCGGAGGCGTTGACCACACCCTTCCCGACGCCGCCGGCCGAGGCCGGGCGCATACGGGACGCGCGCTCGGCCTTCGTGCCGGTGCCCGCGCCCGCCGCCGTGCCGCCGTCGGTGGCGGCCGCCGCGCCGCTCTCGGCGGTCATGCAGTCCAATATCCCGGAGAACGTCCTGGAGAAGCCGTTGGGACCCTTGATCGTGAACCTGTACGCCTGATCCTCGCCCACCTTCACAAAGGTCGTCTCGGACCGGCCCGCGGGGACGGCGTGCCGGGTCCCGTCGAGGTCGAAGACGAACGGGGCGTCGCCCTTGTTGTCGGCGGTGATGTCCACGCCGCCCTTGGCGCAGTTCTTCCTGGCGGACAGCGCCGGCATGGCGCCCTTCTCCGCCCAGGTCGCGGTGGCCGTGGCGGAAACGGTGCTCTCGCTGGAGCCGGCCAGGATCTGGCTCTGCGTGGTGGTGTGGTCACCGATGAAGACCCGGCCGACCGGCGCCTTGGTGGCCGCCGTGGCCTTCAGGGACAGGGATCCGTCGCGGGCACCGGGCCGCACGGCGAAATAGAGCTCGCCCCCGTCCCCGGTGGAGGTGACCGGCTTGCCCTCCTTGTCGACGATCTTCACGCCCTTGGCGTCGGCGTCACCGGCAGGGGTGACGGTGACACTGCTCGCGCTGGTGCGGACGGTGACCGGGCCGAGCCGTCCACCGGACTTGCCGGAGACCGCCGACGGGGTCAGGGACAGGGACGCGGCGGGCTCGTCGGTGTCCTGGGCGTTCTTGTAGAGGTAGTCGGCGAGCTTCTCGGCCGCGGCGTCCTTGGCGTCGACCTGGACGCCGTCGGAGTAGCGCCAGATCGCGACCTGGGTGCCCGCGGCGGCGGTGTTCGCGTCGAGCGGGCCCGAGTCGGCGTCCTTGGCGAGCGCGGCGAGGTCGTTCACCTGCGGGTAGGAGTGCTGGAGGATCCAGCGGATCCTGCCCGCGTTCTTGTTGCCGTGGAGGGGCGACTCGCCCCAGCCGACCTCTTTGTACTTCGCGCCGTCCACGGTGTTGGTGAGTATGTCGACGCAGTACGTCTGGAGCGAGCCACCACCGTCGACCTTCATCTCGAACAGGCCCGCCTGCATGTCGCCGGTCTTCCGCCGGTCGTGGACGACGGCTCCCGATCCGGCCGTGATCCTGCCGAGGGTGGCGCTGACGCCGCCCTGGTTCTGCGGCGCGTCCTCCGCGGCGGCGGGGCCCGCCACGACTATCGTGCCTACCGCAGCCAGACCCGACACCAAGGCCGCTGCGGCAAGGCGGGCAGCTCCCCGCCTCTTGACAGAAGTCATCAATTTCCTTCCGGGCGCGCGCAGATCCAGTCGATGCGCCTCGTCAGTGAACTCAAAACTCAGAAGCCCCCGTTGCCACGTGCTGCGAACGTGATCTTAAGGAGCGAGCGCGACAGCATCCCCACCGAGGGGGCCGCCCAACCGATCCGAATCGGAATCGTTATCGGAGAACGCCGCCTGACCTGGCATTATCGATAAATCGGTGGGACAAACACCCCATTTCACAAGGGCGTTGCCCCGACCGCGACCCCGGTAACGCCGATCGCCCCCACGCCCACCGCACCCGCCCCCTCGGCTCCCGCCACTGCCGGCGGGTGGTCCGGAGCGACCCCTTTCGTCCCCGGTGGAACCATTGCGTCCGCTCTTGCTCCCGCCATCCGCACCGGTTCGACCGGCAGCGGTCTCGCCGGTGAGACCCTGCGGAAGGCCGAGGTGCCGCGGGTGAGGTCGTGACCGATCGACACAGCGTCAATCTCCGCCGACAGCCACCGCTTTCCGTCGCGCTCCTGGTCCTGGATCCTCAACTTTCCCTGCACGATGACCGGTTCGCCGATCGTGACGGAGGCCACGACGTTCGCGGCCAGCGTGCGCCAGGCGCGCACGGTGTAGAAGCTCGTGTAGGCGTCCGACCACTCCTCCCTGCCGCGGTCCCAGCGGCGCACCGTCGCCGCGAGCCGGAACCGTGAGACGGCCGAGCCGTTCGTGGCCTCCCTGTAGTCCGGCTGCGTCGCGACGTTCCCCACGACCGTCACCAATGTCTCGTTCATCCGAGCCGCCTCCCCCATTGCGTTGGCCTTGCGCCGAGACCCATGCTGCCCCTGCTCACGCAAGCCCGCTGAGGGCTGTGGACGACGGACGCTTTGTGGACAAGTCCGTCACCCACGAGGATTGGGGGCGGGCCCCCAAGGTCCCCCAACACGACCGCGCGCCGTGCCGTCAAACGCCAGGCGGGGCTGATGTGCTGGGTGGGCTTGATGTGCCGGGCGGCGCCTGATGCGCCGGGCCCGATCGATGTGTCACACGCACTCGTCGGCCCGCGGCAACGTCAGACCCTCACGCCCCGCCCGCCGCGATCACAAACTGCGCCCGCACCTCCCGGTACCGCAGCAACTCCGCCGCCACAGGCTCCAGGACACGCTCCCGCCCGCAACCCGCCGCCGCGCTCCGCAGGCGCCGCTCCGTCTCCAGGCCGTACCGCCGTGCCGGCCCCCGCGCCAGCATCCGGCAGCACCAGGTGAGGACCGGACCACCCACACCACCGCCCGTCAGCAGGAGCCCGGGGGCCCACCACTCACCCCCGAACACCTCCGCCGTCATACCCATCAGCCACACCGTCCCCGCCAGTTGCAGCCCCAGGAGCATTCCCTGCAGGGTTCCCGCCACCGTCCACCAACCGGGGCGCGCCGGGCGCGCACCCCCACGCGTGCGCCAGGCGCTCAGCCGCCCGGACCCCGTACGCGGGCCGCCCCGGTCCCCGGAGCCCCTTCTTCCGGAGTGCTTCGAGAGCCTCCGGCCCACCGCGAGACGCGGGCGGGCGAAGCGCGGGCGGGCGCGCCGACCAGCGGGATTCCCTGGGGCGGGGCGCTGCCCGGCGACGGCGCCCGGATCGGACTGCCGGTCGGCGGCGCCGGCCACGGCGACCGCCCCGCGCGGGCCCCCGGCACCGTCCGTACCGTCCGTTCCCGGGGGCCCGGGGGCCACGGGAACGGAGACCGCGGGCCCGGAGGCTGCGGATCCGCCCGGCTCTCCCTTCCCTTGCCCTCGGCCGCCGTTTGCGCTCACCGGCGCACCGGTCGTCCCCGCGCCCCTCGTCCCCGTGCACGGTTCGCCCGTCCCCGTGGCGGGCCCGCCGCCCTTGGCGTGGCGGCCTCCCACGCTCGTCCGCGGGCCGCGGGCGCGCAGGCCCACGCCCGTCCGTCCGGTCCAGCGGACGGCCATGGCCGCTGCCGCCGAGGCCGCCTCGTCCAGGGCGTCCGCCAGCCCCTCCGCGCCGCGGCCCGCGGCCTCCCGTACCGCCTGGGCCCAGGGGTCGGGCAGCCCGGCGGACGCCTCGTACGCCAGGGCCCGTACCGCCTGTTCCACCAGGGGCCGGGACACCGTGCGGCACGGTGAGGAGGCGGGCCGGGCGAGGATTCCGAGGGCGTCGGCAGCGGTGGGGGGCGCGGGGATGTCGACCGCACTCCCGCTCGCAAGCCTGCTCGTACGACCGCTCGTGCCCTCCTTCACGCTCCCCTTCGCGCGTACCGCCTTCCGTGCCCCCCGTTGCCAGCCGTACCAGCGGCGCGCCAGCGTCCAGGACGTCCCGCAGGCGCGCTCCGCGTCGCGCAGCCACGCGCGCTCCGCCGCGAGACCGGCCGCCTGGGCGCCCACCGCCTCCGCCAGCCGGTCCTCGAACTCCTGCCTAGCCGCCTCCGTCAGCCCCGGCCGCCCCTTGGCCACATAGGCGGGCCGCAGCCGCGCGGATACGCCGTCCACATCGGCGACCAGCCGCCGCTCGGCGACGTTCCTTCCGGCCGTGAACTGGGCCAGGGTCTCGCGCAGTTCGCCCACCCCGGCACCCGTGAGCGCCGACAGGGCCAGCACGACGGCGCCCGGCTCGCCGTGTTCGCCGAGGGCGAGCCCGTCCTCGTCCAGCAGCCGCCTCAGGTCGTCCAGCACCTGGTCGGCGGCGTCCTCCGACAGCCGGTCGACCTGGTTGAGCACGACGAACGTGACCTCGGCGTAGCCCGCCAGCGGCCGCAGATAGCGCTCGTGCAGCACCGCGTCCGCGTACTTCTCCGGGTCCACCACCCAGATCACCGCGTCCACCAGCCGCAGCATCCGGTCCACCTGCTCGCGGTGGCCGGCCGTCGCGGAATCGTGGTCGGGCAGGTCCAGCAGGACGAGCCCGTGCATACCCGGGTCGTACGGGCGGACCGGCTGCCGGCGCGCCCGCGCCGGGATGCCGAGCCGGTCCAGCAGCGCCTCCGCGCCGTCCGTCCGCTCCGTCCACGCGCACGCGATCGGCACGGCCGTCGTCGGCCGCCGCACCCCGGCCTCCGAAAGCTGGGTCCGGGCCAGGGCGTTGAAAAGGGTCGACTTGCCGCTGCCCGTCGCCCCGGCGATCGCCACGACCGTCAGGTCCAGCGGATGCCGCTGCCGTGCCGCGGCCTCCTCCAGCACCCGCCCCGCCTCCGCGAGCGTCCGTCGGTCCAGCCGCGCCCGCGACAGCCCCACGAGCTCCCGCAGGGCGTCCAGGCGGGGCCGCAGGAGCGCGCCGATCGGGGGCGTGGAGGTGGGCTCCGGCGCGTACAGAGAGCGCTCGGAGGTGTTCGTACGCCCCTGTGGGGCGCTGACCTCCTCCTGGACCGCGCGCCCGGCGCCCGCGCTCTCCGGGGTGGTGTGCGAACGGGAAACGCGCCCCGGGCGGGCGCGGCGCGCGATCAGCCCGTCGTCCCAAGTGCCGCGCGCGGTCTCGGGGACAGGCTTCTCGTTCCGTTCCTCACGACTGTCGGACGTGGACACGGCGGTCACCTCTCCTTCTGGAGCACGGACAGCGCGGCGATGAGTTCGACCTGGTGGTCGGGGGTGATGTCGAGCGCTTCGAGGGGCGCGGTCCGGCGGTCGCGCTCCCCTTCGAGCACCCGCTCCAGGCAGTCGGCCAGCAGTTGCGCGCCCCGGTCGCGCAGCCGCAGCACGCCCTGCGGCCCGAGCGTCCCGGCGAGGATCTCCCCCGCCGTACGGGCCCGGCGGCCGCCCAGCAGCGATACGGCGAGCAGGGCGGCGGCCCGGTCCGCGTCGAGGCCCGTGCTGCGCTCGGCCGCCCGTACCGCCTCCTCCGCGACCTCCTCCAGGCAGCGGCGCCAGCGGCGCACGGCCACACCGATCCGGCCGATCGCCCCGTCCGGGTCGCGCGGCGCGAGCACGGTGCCGGCCGCCGGGTCGCCCACGCACGCGGCGGTGATCTCCTCGTCGGCGGCCGCGACGGAGCAGCTCAGCACGGCCGCCAGCGAACTGGTGAGGGCGGTGAGCAGTTCGTCCGCTGTGCTGTCTTGCGGGTGGCCGCGCCAGTGTGTGAGCGCGTCACCGGCGAGCACCTCGCCCGCGCCGACCTCCTCCCGCACCCGCTCGCCCGCCCGCCCGTACGCGTCCTCCACCCGCTGCAGCAGCCGTACGGCCACGGCGTGCTGCGTCGCGGCCGCCCCCGCGAGCCCGGGCAGCCGGGACCCCAGCGAGGCCAGCAGCCCCGCGACCGTGCGGGCGGACGCGACGGCGTGCGCCGCCGGGTCCTGCGCCCGCTGGTCGAGCCAGGCGCGCAGCCCCGCGACGGCCGTGGAGGGCAGCAGTCCGTTTCCGCCGCCCGCGGACTCCGGAAGCTCGGGGATGGTGAACCGCGGCACGTCGCCGAGCCCCGCCGCCGCCAGCAGCGCGCCGTAGTGCCGGGACACCTCCGCGGCGACCTGGTGCGGCACCCGGTCGAGCACGGTGACGAGGGTGACGTCGTACTCCTTCGCCGTGCGCAGCAGGTGCCACGGCACCGCATCGGCGTACCGGGTCGCGGTGGTGACGAGTACCCAGATGTCGGCGGCGCAGATCAGCTCCGCGGCGAGGTCGCGATTGCGGGCGACGAGGGAGTCGATGTCGGGGGCGTCGAGCAGGGCGAGTCCGAGCGGAAGGCTCCGGTCCGTCTCGATCCGCAGCGCGGGGAGCTCGCCGGTCTCCTCACCCCGGGCGTCCTCCTCCTCGCCGGCCCCGTCGCGCCCGTCCGGGGCGTGCGGCTTCCGTGCGGCGTGCGGCTCCAGCAGCTCGCGCGGATGGAGCAGTTCATGGGTCCCCAGCAGCTCCTGCATCTGCCTCAGGTCGCACGGTTCGTACGCGGTGATCTCCTGGGCCGGGACCCACATCCTGCGCAGCTCCGGCAGCACCCGCTGCCCGGCGAACCAGTGGTGGTCGTCCGGGTGGCAGACCAGCACTGGCGTGCGGGTCGTCGGCCGCAGGACCCCCGCCGCAGTGACCCGCCGGCCCACCAGGGAGTTGACGAGAGTGGACTTGCCCGCTCCGGTGGACCCCCCGACGACCGCCAGCAGCGGAGCTTCGGGGGCGCACAGCCGGGGCACCAAGTAGTCATCGAGTTGCGCCAGGAGTTCGGCACGGTTTCGACGGGCGCGGGCGGCGCCGGGAAGGGGGAGCGGGAAGCGTGCGGCGTCGACACGGTCACGCAGTGCGGACAGCGCGTCGAGCAGTCGGGGCCGTACGTCCAAGGTCGCCACACGTGCAGAATGCCCAATTCTGGTGTGATTTTGAAGCGTATAGCCCATGGCGCGCGAGGCGTGGCGGATGGGACTCAGGCATAACGAGTACACAACACCCGACGCCTGAGGCGTAAAAAACGGTGCAAGATTCGTACCTGCCTGCGATTATCAGGACCGCTTCACCAAACCTGCACATCGTGTCACGGAGGTGAAGCAACCGGGACGGGGCGAGCGGAGCCCTATCCTTGTCCCCGGCAAGGTCACGGCACCACCGAGCCTGGGGCTTCACCCGTCCGCGACCGCCGTACACCGGCCCCCGTAGCTCAGTGGATAGAGCAGGCGCCTTCTAAGCGCTTGGCCGCAGGTTCGAGTCCTGCCGGGGGCGCTCCGTTTCCACCGCACGCCCCTCCCCGCCGGGAGGGGCGTTTTTGCTGGTTCGGGGGACGTTAGCGGGGGTGGCGTAGTGGGGGCGTAAGCGGTGCGGCGGCGGCGCGGAGGTTCTTCAGGCGCGGTCGGCCGACGGTGCGAGGGGTGGGCTGCTCGGGGTCCATGACGGCCATGGGGTCGTACGGTCGGGGGCGTCCGGCAGCCCGCCGAGCTCGCGCAGCGAGGTGGCCTCCGGGGCTCCGATGGCGGCCAGTGTCTCGTGGGCCCTGGCCCAGTACAGGCGTGCCGCGTCGCGGTCGGGACCGCCGCCGCGGTCGGACAGGGCATGTCCGAGTTCGGCCCAGGCCAGCCCGGCGCCGTAGCGGTCGCCGCCCGCCGCGAGGGCGTCGGCCGCCCGCGCCGCCGCGTCCGCCGCGGCCTGCGGCCGTGCCCCGGCCCGGAGCGACCGGGCCAGGGAGAGAAGGGTGCGTCCCGTCCGGCAGTGGTCGTCGGGGCGGAGCAGGTCCAGGGCGGCGCGGAAGTGCCCGACGGCCTGTCCGTGGTCGCCCTGTTCGTGGGCGATGGTGCCGAGTGTGGTGGCCACCTGGGCCTCCAGCGCGGAATGGGCGAGGGCGCGGCTGAGGGCCCGGGCGGTGTCGGCGGTGCGCCGGGCGCCCGGTACGCGCCCGCCCCTCGCCAACGCCTGGGCCAGGTTGAGCAGTTCGAGCACCGATGCCTCGTGGTCGCCGATGTCGTGGTGCAGGGACGCGGCGGTCCGGAAGCTGTCGGCGGCGTCCTGATGGCGGCCGACATGGGTGAAGCACATGCCGAGCGTGGCGTTGGCGTGTGCCCGGACGAAGGGCGGGAGCGTGCACCGGTCGCAGAGCTGCAGGGCGCGCAGAAGTTCCGCCAGGGCGGGGGTGGGGGACCCCACTTCGACGAGGAGCCGCCCCAGGGCGAGCCGCACCCGGGCCTCGTCCGGCGGGGTGCCCTGTTCCAGGACCAGGTCCAGCAGGGTGCCAGCGGCGCGGCCGAGTTGCAGGGCGACGTGTCCGGACGTGTGGGTGAGTGCCGTGTTCAGCAGGAGGGTCGTGGCGACGGAGAGGTCGAGTTCCGGGACTTCCCGGACGCACTGGAGGATCAGGGTGGCGATGTCACGTGGGTCTGCCCAGGCCGGCCGCGCCGGCATGACCTGGTTGTAGTGGTCGAGCAGCGCGCCCGGGATCCGGCCGCGGACGGGGTCGTCGGCGTCGGTGAGGTCGCGCGCGAAGTCGCGGACCAGATCGTGGTAGCGGTAGCGCTCGGGGCCCGGTGTCTCCAGCAGCGAGAAGTCCACGAGGGATTCCGCGAGATCCTCGGCGTCGCTCCGGGACAGGCCCAGGACGTGTGCCACGACCTCCAGGCGCAGTTCGTGCAGCTGGGGAAGGGCCAGCAGGCGGAACGCCTCGGCCTGGGCCGGGTCGAGCTGGTCGTAGCTGATCCGGAAGGCGGCCTCCACGGCGAGCCCGCCGTCGCTCAGCACCCGTAGCCGGCGGCGCTCGTTGCGCAGGCGGTCGAGCATGCTGCCGACGGTCCAGGAGGGGCGGCAGGCCAGCCGGGAGGCGAGCACGCGCACCGCCAACGGCAAGTGGCCGCAGAGGTGGAGGATCTGCCGGGCGGCCTCCTCCTCCGCCGTCACCCGCCTCTCGCCGACGATGCGGGTGAACAGCTCCGAGGACTCTTCGGGGGTCAGGACGCCCAGCCCGAGGAACCGGGCGCCGGGCAGCGCGGCCAGCCTGTTGCGGCTGGTGACCAGGACCGCGCACCCGGGGGTGCCGGGCAGCAGCGGCCGTACCTGCTCGGCGTCCTGGGCGTTGTCCAGCAGGAGCAGGACCCGCCGGTTGGCCAGCACGGACCGGAAGAGGTCCGAGCGCGCCACGAGTGCGGCCGGCACGGCGTGCGCGGGAACCCCGAAGGCGTGCAGAAACCGCTCCAGCACCTCCGCCGGGGACGCCGGGCGCCCGTCGTCCCCGTGCAGATCGGCGTAGAGCTGGCCGTCGGGGAAGTCCTCCGCGACCCGGTGGGCGACATGGACGGCGAGTTCGGTCTTGCCCACTCCGCCGAGGCCCGACAGCGCCGCCACCGGCATCGTGCCGGGGGTGCGCAGCACGGCCGCCGCCGAGGCGATGTCGGCCTGGCGGCCGACGAAGTCGCCGGTCCCGAAGGGGAGATGGCGCGGGGTCAGCAGGGGCGCGTAGGCGGGGGCGGCAGCGGCCTCCGGCGGCGCCCCAGGCCGTCGGCCCACTGGGGCCGGCGGTTCGGCCGGCGCCAGCGCCGGGTCGCCGGCCAGGATGCGCTGGTGCAGTTCGCGGAGGGCGGGTCCGGGGTCCACCCCCACCTCCTCCGCGAGGGTGCGGCGCGTTTCGGTGTACGCCACGAGGGCGTCTGCCTGCCGTCCGGCGCGGTAGAGGGCGAGCATCCTCAGCTCGGCGAAGCGCTCGTTCAGGGGTTGTTCGGCGGCGAGCCGGGTGAGCTCCTCCAGCACGTCGCCGTGCCGGCCCGCGGCCAGGCGGAGCTCGATGCGCAGTTCGTTCAGTTCCCTTCCGCGCTCCGCCCAGCGGGTCCGCTGGCGCTCGGCGTACGGGCCGTGCAGGCGCAGCAGCACGTCACCCCGCGACAGCGCCAGGGCCTCGTCGGCCAGGTCGAGGGCGCGGCGCGGTTCGCCCGCGGCCCGCAGGCGCAGCGCCTCGGCCGTGAGCTCCTCGCAGCGCCGCATGTCGACGTGGACACTGTCCGCCGGGACCGTGTAGGAGCCGGAGGCGGAGACCAGGGTCTCCTGGCCGAGGAGGCGCCGCAGCCGGTAGGCGTAGGTGCGGACGGCGCCCAGCGCGCGGTCGGGCGGGGCCTGTCCCCAGATGGCGTCGATGAGCCGGTCCGCGGTGACGACGCGTCCGGCCTCGATCAGCAGCACGGCGAGCATGGTGCGCTGCTGGGGCGGGCCGAGGGGCAGTTCGGTGCCGTCGCGCCAGCCTCGTACAGGGCCCAGAAGGCTGAAACACAACCCGGTGCCGGACTCGTTTCCACCCATTCCGACCCTCTTGACAGTAATTACTACGTGTAATTCTTTCCGTAGGGGTTGCAGGATAGTCTGTGCGACACGATCACAAGGGGGACCGTGACCGAGAGAGTCCTGGGGGACCGTTACCGCCTCGTAGAACGGCTCGCGGGCGGCTCGATGGGCGATGTCTGGCTGGGCTGGGACGACGTTCTGGAGCGTCAGGTCGCGGTGAAGCTGCTCCGCCCCCTCGCCGACGACGACGCCGGGTTCGACGAGCGCTTCCGCGTCGAGGCCAAGGTCATGGCACGGCTCAACCACCCGGGCATCGTCTCCGTCTACGACTACGGACAGAGCGATGCGCACGAGTTCCCCACCGCGTTCCTCGTCATGGAACTCGTCGACGGCGAGCCCCTGACCACACTGCTGGACCGGGAGGGCCCGCTTCCGGTCCCGCGGGCGCTGGAGTTCACCGACCAGATCCTCGACGCGCTGCACACCGCGCACGAGGCCGGGATCGTGCACCGCGACATCAAGCCCGCCAATCTGCTGGTGCGGGAAGGCCGGGTGCTGGTCGCCGACTTCGGCATCGCCCGACCGGCCTTCTCCCCGCGGCTGACCGCCTCCGGCCTGCGCCTGGGCACCGCCCCCTACCAGGCACCGGAACAGGCGTCACGGGGCGGGGTCACGCCCTCGGTCGACCTGTACGCCGTGGGCGTCGTGCTGTACGAGATGCTCAGCGGCCGCGTGCCCTTCGACGGGGAGACGGCCTTCGAGATCACCCTCAAACACCTCACCGAACCACCGCCGGCACTGCCCGACGACGTCCCGCCCTCGGTGGGGGACTTCGTGCGGCAGGCCCTGTCCAAGACGGCGGACGAACGCCGGCCGGACGCCGCGAGCATGCGCCGCGCGCTGGCCGAGGTGCGGGAGGGGCTGTCCGACGGCGTTCGGGCCGACGGCGTCGTCGGCGTGGGCGCGACCCCGGCCCCGGCAGGCGTGCCCGGCCGGCCACGAGGCGGGTGGAGCACCCGCCGCAACGCCCTGGTCGCGGGGGCCGTCGTGGTCGCGCTCGCCTTCCTCGTCTCCCTGACCGTGAGTGCCGGCAGTGCGGGGGACGGGCGCCGGTACGCGGCGGACGACCCCATCGGCTCCTCGGCGCCCTACCCGCCCGGTCCGTCACGGCCGGGGCGGCTCGTCCCGCCCTCCACCCAGCCTTCCGGCTCCGGGAGCGCCTACCCGACCGGCGGGGCGCACAGCCAAGGTCCCGGCGCCGCCGCCCCCTTGACGCCCCTCGGTCACCGGTCCGGTGCGGCGGGACACCCCGCGTCCCCGCAGGGTGTCCCGTCGCGCGGTGCCCCCGCACCGCCCGCACCGTGGTCGACGCGGCCCCTCCCGCCGCTCCCCCTCGTCCCCACGACCTCGGCGCCGTCCGACGACGCCCGTCCCCCGTCCGTCCTGCCCTCCCCCTCGCGCCCGGAGGAGACCCGGACGCCGTCGGGCGAGGTCGAGCCGTCCCCGCTGCCGCAGCGGGTCCGCTTCCACAACGGCGGCCTCCGTCTGGCCAACATCGGCGGGCGGGACATGAACGGCAGCGAGGTCGCGACCACCAGGACCGAAGGGGACTCCGGCGAGGTCTGGCAGCTCCAGCACGTCGAGACCGACCGAAGTTTCATGGTCACCAACCTGGCCACGGCCAACCGCCGACTGCTCGACATGGACAAGGGGAAGCAGTACGTCCAGATGTGGGAGATCGGCTACGCGCAGGACCACCGGGGCACCCCGGACGGCTACTTCCCGAACCAGCGATGGCGGTTCTACCCCGTGCGCGGCTCGGGCCGCGACTACGCCGTGATGAACGCGGACAACGGCCGCTGCCTCACCGCCAAGGGCGCCGCCGTGCGAGCGGTGGTCGAGGACTGCCGCTGGTCCACCGATCAGATCTGGACCGTCGAGGCCGCCTGACACGGCCCCGGCGGCTCATCCGCCCCGCGCCGCCCTCACCACACCACCGGCAGTGATGTCGGATAGCGCCAGATCGAGGTCGTGTTCCACGGGACCTCTTCCTTCGGGACCGCGAGGGTCAGGTCCGGGAAGCGCTGCAGGAGGGTGCCCAGGGCCACCTGGAGCTCCATCGCCGCCAGGGGGGCGCCCAGGCAGTGGTGGGAGCCCCAGCCGAAGGTCATATGGGGCGGGGCCTTGCGGTCCAGGTCGAGTTCGTCGGAGCGCTCGAACTTCCGCTCGTCGCGGTTGGCCGTCAGATACGAGACGTGGACCATGTCGCCGGCCTTGATCGTGACGCCGCTCAGCGTCACGTCCTCCAGGGCGACGCGCGGGATGCCGACGCCCTTGCGGAAGGGGATGAACCGCAGCAGCTCCTCCATCACCTGCGGCAGCCTCTCGGGCCGCTCGCGCAGCACGGCCGCCACCTCGGGCCGGGTGAGCAGGGTGTAGGAGATGTTGCCCAGCTCGTACGAGGTGGTGTCCTGGCCGGTGATGAGCAGGACCATGGCCATCACGGAGAGCTCCTCGTCATTGAGGATCTCGTCGCCGTCGCGGGCGAGGGCCAGCGTGCTGATCAGGTCGTCGCCGGGGTCCGCGCGCCGCTGGGCGGTCAGCGTGTCGAAATAGGCGCGCAGCTCGGCCTTGGCCTTGACGGCCGCCTCGCGGCCGCTCGCGCCGACGCCCATCATCGTCCAGGCGTTGCGGCGCAGTTGGGTGCGGTCGGCCTCGGGGATGTCGAGGACCTCGCAGATCGTCGTCATGGGCAGCGGCGAGGCCATGTGCTCGACGAGGTCGGCGGGGGTGCCGTGCTCCTTCATCCGGTCCAGCAGGTCGTCCACGACGTACTGGGTGCGCACGCGCATCCGGTCCACGTGGCGTGGCGCGAAGCCCTTGGCGATCAGGCTGCGCAGCCTGCTGCTGGCCGGCGGGTCCATCACGTTGATGGCCTCGGCCTGGATGATCGGCTCGGGCGTCATCCGCGGATAGTCACGGCCGACGACCGCGCTGCGGCTGAAGCGGCGGTCGGTGGTGACCGTGCGGACGTCTTCGTAGCGGGTGACGAGCCATGCTTCGCCCTCTCCATAGGGCATGCGGATGCGGGCGACGGGTTCATCCGTGAGCAGCCGCTTGAGCATGGGGTCGAACTCGAGGGCCTGGGCGAAGTCGAAAGGGCATGTCCAAACGTCGGATTCCATCGCAGGTGCTCCAGACGGGTGCTTGCGCCAGGTGTCCGGCCGGGAAACGGGCCGGTGAGGGCGTACATGCCCATGGTCCCCCGAACGCATGTAACGAAGTACTCGAATTAGCCCGAACAGGTGACAGAGGTACGGAACGCGCTTCCGGGGCCGCGGTGACCACGCGCGGCGCCCCTTCACCCGTCCGCTCCTGTGCTCACGACGCCTTCGCGCACTCGTGATTCGATCTGGTCACGGAGGTGCTCATATGGTCAGTGGAGACCCGCAGCCGGACGGTCGGGCCCGGCGGTCCATGTCGAGGCGGCTGCTGCTGGCCGCGGGCGCGCTCGTGTCGGTGCCCGCCCTGGCGGGCACCGCCGCCGCGACCCGCAACGGGCCCGCAGGCAGCGAGGGCGGCGTCACGACGGTCAAGCCCCTTCCCACCACCGAGGCGGACTGGAAGGACATCGCGGACGTACTGGGCCGCTCGGGCAGCATGGCGCGCGGCTTGGTCTACCACACCGACTACCCGCGCCACGATCTCCACGTGGTCTCCCGCGGCGTCAGCATCTCCCCGGGCCTCGCCCTCGGCTCGCACGTGGCCTTCGTCCGCTACGCCGACGGCAGCACGATGATGATGGGCGATCTCGCCGTCGCCGAGGAGGAGCTCCAGCGCGTGACCAAGACCCTGCAGCGGCACGGGATCGAGCAGACCGCGATCCACAAGCACCTGCTCGCGCAGAGCCCCGACATGTGGTGGACCCATGTGCACGGCCACGGGCGCGACCCGGTCGCCCTGGCCCGCGGCATGCGCGCGGCGATGGACCGCACCGGCACCCCGCCGCCCCAGCCGCACGGCCCGCCGGCGGGCGACCTGGACACCGACGGCATGGACGCCGCGCTGGGCGCCAAGGGGTCCCACTACGGCGAGGTCTACAAGTGCGTCTTCGCCCGCCAGGAGACGATCGTCGACGGCGGTCACGTCCTGCCGCCGGGACTCGGCGCGATCTCCGCCTTCATCTTCCAGTCCCTGGGCGGCGGCCGGGCGGCCCTCAACGGCGACCTCGTGATGGTGGCCGACGAGGTCCAGGGCGTGCTGAAGGCCCTGACCCGCGGCGGGATCGAGGTCGTCGACCTCCACAACCACGGCCTGCGGGACGAACCGCGGCTGTTCTTCGTCCACCTCTGGGCGGTCGACGACGCCGTCCGGCTCGCCAAGGCCCTGCGGAAGGCGGTGGACCTCACCAACGTCAGGACGTTCCCCTGAGGCAAGGGTGCCCCGGCCACGGGAGCTACGACACGGCGTCCCCCGAGGACGGCAGCCCGGTGCCGACCGATCCCGCCCGCTCCAGGGTCGTCATGCTGTTGCGGCCCAGCGCCTCGCGGATGTACGTGCGCGCCTGTGCGAGGGTCGCGTCCGGGCCCAGGACGGCTCCGACGCCCTCCGGGGAGAGGGCGACCGTGTGGCGTGCCGTGGCGACGGGGGCCGTCGGGGAGTCGGTGAAGGTCCATTCGCCGCTGTGGCCGGTGAGGAGCGCCGGCGGGAGCTGCTGCTTGTAGGCGATCCAGCGCGGGCCGTCGCAGACGCGGACGGAGCGGGTCGTGTGGGCGGAGCCGTCGGCCGTGGTCGTGTCCATCTCCATGTGCTGGATGCCCGGGCGCGGCTCCGTGAGGTCGACCCGGGCGACGTGGGGAAGGTGCCTGGGCCACAGGTCGGAGCGGGCGACGAAGGTGTACGCCTCGGTGGCCGTGGTCCGCAGCGGGACCGTGTCGGTGAAGGTGAAGACGATGTCGTCGACGGGGTGGCCCAGTTCGGCGACGCGGGCGAGGGCGGCGAGTTCACGTCCGCTGTTGGTGTCCAGGGCGGTGGTGATGGCGGCCAGGGTCGCGGGAGAGTCGTCGGCGAGGGTGAAGCGGTGCCGGAGGACGACCTCGGTCCTGCCGTCGGCGAGCTCGCGGAAGAGCCAGCCGCCGGACATGAAGGTGACGGGGGGCGTGCTGTGCTCCTGCCGGAAGTGGACGTAGCGGCGGGCGGCGTCGAGGGTACGGCGCGAGGTCCAGTGGGCCACCTCGCCGCCCACCGTGGCCCAGATCTCGAAGCGCTCGGCGCCCTCGGAGCGCTCCAGGTGGCGTACGGCGACGGTCGGTTCGAAGACGGCGGGCCAGCGGGTGACGTCGGCGACCAGGTCGTACAGCGCGGACGCGGGCGCGTCGACGGTGCGGGTGTGCTCGACGCGGTGCAGGCGGTGCGGAGTGACGGCGGGCATGGGAACAGGGCTCTCCCTTACGGCGGACGGGGCGGACGGGGAGCGGGGCCCGCGTGACGCCGCGGGCCCCGCGGTGCGGCAGGAGCGGCCGGCTTCAGGCCGCCCGGACCGCCCCGTTGATCAGGTCGAGCAGGGCGCGCGGCGTCCCGGCGTCGGAGACCGCGTCGTCGGAGACGGAGATGCCCGCCTCGCGCTCGATGGCGGCGGCGCTCTCCATCAGGGCGAGCGAGTCGTACCCGAGCTCCTCGAAGGGGACGTCGAGGATGTCGCCGCTCAGGTCGACGTCGTCGTTCTCGCCCGCGCAGGCGATGAGGACGCGGCGGAGGTCGTCAAGGGTCAGCTGTGCCATGGGGGTTCCCCTCAGTTGTGGGTGTCTGCCGCGGTCACCACGACCGCCGAGTTGAAGCCGTGGCGGCCGCGCGCGAGGACGAGCGCGGACCGCAGTGCCGCTTCCCGCGGCTGCCCGACGACGAGGTCGAGTCCGTACTCCTCGGGCACGGAGCCGGTGTGCGCGGTGTGCGGGATCACCTGGTCGCGCAGGGCGAGCAGGGCGGTGGCCACGTCGGCCGCGCCGCCGCCCGCCGCGAGCCGGCCCGTGAGGGCCTTGGGCGCGGTGACGGGCACGCCGCGCGGGCCGAAGACCGCGCGGAGCGCCTCCGCCTCCACCCGGTCGGCGTCCGGCCGCCCGGCGCCGTCGGCGAGGACGACGTCGATGTCGCCGGGGGCCAGGCCCGCGTCGGCCAGGGCGAGTTCGGCCGCGCGGCGCAGGCCGGAGGGGCGGTCGCTGCCGGGGGCCGGGTCGAAGGTGGCCGCGTAGCCGGCGATCTCGCCGTAGACCCGCTCGGCGCCGCGTTCCCGGGCGGAGTCGGCGTCCTCGGTGACGAGGATGGCACCGCCCTCGCCGGGCACATGGCCGCGGGCGTCGGCGTCGAAGGGGAGGTACGCCCGCTCCGGGTCGGTCGAGGTGCTGACGAGGCCGCCCGCGAGCTGGGAGGCGAAGCCCCAGGGGTCGAGCGCGGAGTCGACGCCGCCGGTGAGGACGGCCCGGGTGCCGGCCCGTACCGTGCGCCGGGCGTGGCCGATCGCGTCGAGGCCGCCGGCCTGCTCGGTGACGAGGGCGGCGCTGGGGCCGCGCAGGCCGTTGCGGATGGAGATCTGGCCGGTGTTCACGGCGTAGAACCAGGCGAACGACTCGTAGACGCTGACGAATTCCGGGCCCTTGCTCCAGAGCTTGTGGAACTCGCGGTGGGTGAAGTCGAAGCCGCCCTGCGCGGTGGAGGTGACGACGCCCACGTCGTAGTCGGCGAGCGGGGAGCCGGGGCCGAGGCCCGCGTCGGCGAGGGCCCGGTCGGCGGCGGCCAGGGCGTAGCGGGTGGAGACGTCGGTCTGCGGCAGCAGCCGGGAGGGCAGATGCTCCTTGGCCTCGAAGTCCTGGATCTGCCCGGCGAGCCGGGACGGATAGCGGGAGGCGTCGAAGCGGGTGATCCCGGTGATGCCGTTCCTGCCGGTGAGCAGCGCCTTCCAGTACTCCTCGCGGCCCAGGCCGCCCGGGGCCACGACGCCGATGCCGGTGACGACGGTGCGGGTGGGGGTGCTCATGCGGCCACCTCCGGGCGGTGCAGGACCATGGCCGTCTGGAAGCCGCCGAAGCCGCTGCCGACCGTCAGGACGGTGTCGACGCGCTGCTCGCGCGCGGTCAACGGCACGTAGTCCAGGTCGCATTCGGGGTCGGGTGTGTGCAGGTTCGCCGTGGGCGGGATGACGCCGTGCTCGATGGCGAGCAGGGAGGCGGCGATCTCGACGGAGCCGATGGCGCCGAGCGAGTGGCCGACCATGGACTTGATGGAGCTGACCGGCACGTTGTAGGCGTGCTGTCCGAGGCTGCGCTTGAAGGCCGCTGTCTCGTGGCGGTCGTTCTGCTTGGTGCCGGAGCCGTGCGCGTTGATGTAGTCGACGGCGGTGGCGTCCAGGCGGGCCTCGCCGAGGGCGGCGCGGATGGCCTCGGCCATCTCGCGGCCGTCCTTCTTCAGACCGGTCATGTGGTACGCGTTGCAGCGCGTCGCGTAGCCGCCGACCTCGGCGTAGATGTGGGCGCCGCGGGCCTTGGCGGCCTCGTACTCCTCCAGGACGAACATCGCGGAGCCTTCGGCGAGTACGAAGCCGTTGCGGCTGCCGTCGAACGGGCGGGAGGCGTGCGCGGGGTCGTCGTTGCGCGAGGTCGTCGCCTTGATGGCGTCGAAGCAGGCGACGACGATCGGCGAGATGGGGGTGTCGGTGGCGCCCGCGAGGATCACGTCGGCGGAGCCCTCGCGGATCAGCGTGACGGCGTGCCCGACCGCGTCCAGGCCGGAGGTGCACCCGTCGGAGACCATCGCGACCGGGCCCTCGGCGCCGATCTCCCAGGCCACCTCGGCGGGCATCACACCGGGCGAGAGGTAGTCGAACATGTACGGCGAGAGGTGGGCGGGGTCGACGAGCCAGTCCCGGCCGGAGTCGGACATCACCAGGTACTCGTTCTCGAGGCTGGTGGCGGAGGCGACCGCGCTGCCCAGGGTGACGCCCACCCGGTGCGGGTCGAGGCCGGCGGTGTCCAGGCCGCTGTCGGCCAGCGCCTCCCGGGTGCAGGCCACGGCGAACTGGGTGGCCCGGTCCATGCGCCGGATCTGCCGCGGGGTCAGGCCCTCGGCGCGCGGGTCGAAGTCGACCTCGCCCGCGACGCGGGAGCGGAACGGCGAGGCGTCGAAGAAGCTGATCTCCCGGGTGGCCGTGCGCCCCTCGCTGAGGAGGCTCCAGAACTCCTTCGTCCCGGACCCGCCGGGTGCGCGGACCCCGATGCCGGTGATCACCACGCGCCGGGTCACGGGGTGGTTCCTGCGGTGCTGTGCATGGTGGAGAACTCCTAGGTGTGGAACATCAGTCGTAGGACACGTGGCGGGACTTGAGGAGGACGGTCTCGTCGTCGGCCACGATCACGTCGTGCACGACGCAGCTGGGCCAGACCTCCGGCCGGTCGCCGGGCCGGGTCCGGACGATCAGGGCGTAGACGGTGGAGCGGAGCGTGCCGTCGTCCTGCGGCTCCAGCAGCAGCTGGCTGAAGTAGTGGCGACGCTGCACCGGGTCGTCCACGTACTTCTTGTTGAACTCGTGCAGTTCGGCGAGGATCCCCTCGCGGGTGCGCGCTGGCTCGGTGCCCGGCGTGTGCTGGAAGACGCCGTCCTCGGTGAACGTCCCGGCGTATTCCTCGAAGCGCCCGGCGTCCAGTGCCTGCATCTGGCGCGCGTAGAACTGCGTGACGCGGGAGTGCAGCTTCTCATCGACCGCTTGCACGTCCTGTGCCTCCTCGGTGCGGTGTGGTGCGGATGGGGCGGGTGTGCTCACGGCCGGGTGGGGGCCGCGCCCGCCGGCCCGTGGTGGGGCGCGTGCCGGCGGGGCGGCCGTCCCCGGGTCACTTCGACAGACGCGTGCCCGAGATGGTGACCGAGAAGGTCTCCAGGAGGTTGCCGGAGAGGTCGTAGCGGCCGGAGATGCCGGACGAGTTGAAGGTGTCGCCTGTGACCTTGCCCGCCTGCTCGGCCTTGATCTGGGAGACCGGCTTGCCGTCGGCGTAGATGTAGTGCTCCAGGTGGAAGGTGAAGGAGCCGTCGCGCTGCTGCTTCCAGGTGCCGCTGCCGACGTAGGCGTTGTTCTCCGGGATCATCACGAAGGTGCCGTCGGCCTTGAAGGTGTAGGTCGGCTCGACGGGGTTGCCGTTGGCGATGCCCTTGACCTTCCACACGCCCAGCAGGGAGTTGTGGGTGGTGGCGTCCGAGGCCACGTGCGGGGCGGCGGTGCCGGTGTCGGCGGCGACCGCGGCGGTGGCGCCGAGGCCGGCGACGGCGGTGACGACGGAGGCGGCGAGGAGACCGGCGCGGGTGGCGACGCGGCGGCTGCGGGAGATGCTCATAGGGATCTGCCTTTCGGGGAGAACCTGAGGACCTGCGGGGGAACCGCTGCTGGTTCCCGGCGAGAGGGAGTCTTCTCAAGTCCCCTGGAGGCTGATTCAAGTCGCGGTGGAGTACGGGGCGTTGCCCGCGCCGCGGCATGACAACGGCGGGCCCGGCACACTGCCGGACCCGCCGAGGCGTCACTCATTCAATGCACAGCCGGTTGTCAGGCACCCGGCGCGTTCTGCCGGACGAACTCCTCCACCGAGGTGGGGACGATCTCCGGGTAGCGGTCGTTGTCCAGGGAGTCGAACTTCGCCTTGCCGGTCACCATGCCCCACTGGTACTGCAGCGCGACGTAGTCGAAGGGGTTCTGCGTCTGCTCCGCCTGGCGCTCGATCTCGGCCCGCAGCTCGGCGCCCGTGCCGAGCGTGCGGAATTCGAGCGTACGGCCCGTGGCGCGCTCGACGGCGGCGTGAAACTGACGCATCGAGAGGACCTCGCCGGAGAACCGTACGGCCCCGCCGGCCAGGGCCGGGTCGAGCACGGCCGCGGCGGTGAAGGCGGCGGTGTCCTTGACGGAGGTCAGGTCCATCGGCTGGTCGGGGTCGCCCCAGTGGGAGAAGGTGTTCTTCTCGAAGTCCACGATCTGCATAAAGGCGATCATGACCTCCATGAACGCCCCGTTGAGCACGGAGAGCACGGAGACCGGGGAGCCCGCGAAGCGCTCGGCGGCCTTCTTGCGCATATCGATCATGAAGTTGTCGGTGTAGTCGAGCTTGAAGATGTCGATGGCGAAGTCGGAGGGCACGAAGCGGGAGACCCCGGCCTTCTCGGCGGCGCGCAGCAGGTTCTCCTGGCCGTCGACGATCACCTCGGGGCCGCCCTGGACGGCGGAGACCACGGTCCCCACGCCCCTCAGCGCACCGGCGAGCTTGTCCACGTCGTCGGTGATGTCACCCTCGACGAGCTCCAGGCCGCGCTCCTGAAGGGCGCCCAGCGCGGCCTTCTTCTCCGCGTCGATCCCGGGGCGCACCAGGGCCCGCACGCTCGCGCCGCGGTCCAGCAGGTTCGCGGCGATCTGGCTGCCGAGCAGTCCGGTCGCACCGGCCACCAGGATCTTTGCGTCTGTTGCCATGTCCCGTTCTCTCCTTGTCGATTTCATCAGTGAACGTCGAATCGGTCGGATAAATAAGGGGCGTCGCTCTCAGGGGATGAGCAACGTCTTTCCGACGGTGGCCCGCGACTCGACGGCCGCGTGCGCGGCCGCCGCCTCCGCCAGCGGGAAGCGCTGGCCGATGACGGCCTTGACGCGCCCGGCCACCGCCAGGTCGAGCACCTCGGTGACCAGCTCACGGGCGTGGTCGGGGCGGCTCCATACCTGGCCGGCCGTGAAGCCGGTGAGGGTCAGGCCG
The DNA here is from genome assembly GCF_003391135.1 of Streptoverticillium olivoreticuli subsp. olivoreticuli. Lineage (GTDB taxonomy): Bacteria > Actinomycetota > Actinomycetes > Streptomycetales > Streptomycetaceae > Streptomyces > Streptomyces blastmyceticus. The sequence continues at coordinate 3,961,940 of NZ_CP031455.1, forward strand.
CGGCCGAGGAGTTCCATCGGGCCGATCTCCACGGGCGAGCCGCTGGAGAAGCCGAAGGTGACGAAGCGGCCGGTGCCGCCGGTGAGCAGCCCGAAGGCCGTCTTCGAGACGGGGCCGCCGATGTGGTCGAAGACCACGTCCACGGTGCCGCCGAGCGCGGCGCGGACCTGGTTCTCCCAGGCCCCCTCGGAGTAGTCGACGGCGACGTCCGCGCCCAGCTCCTTGATCAGGGCCAGCTTGTGCTCGCCGCGCGCCGTGCCGATCACGGTCCCGACGCCCGCGGCCTTGAGCAGCTGGACCAGCAGCGTGCCGACGGCGCCGGCGGCGGCCTGGACGAGGACGCGGTCGCCGGGGCCGAGGCGGGCGGCGCGGATCAGTCCGGCGGCCGTGCAGCCGTAGCGGTAGAGGGCGAGGGCGTCCTCGGTGTCCAGCCCGGCGGGGATCTCGATGACCGAGTCCGCCGGGACGACGGCCTTCTCGGCGTAGCCGCCGGTGGCGACGGTGCTCGCGAGGACGCGCTTGCCTATCAGGTGGGTGTGCTCGGAGGAGCCCACCGCGCCGACCGTGCCCGCGAGTTCCTTGCCGAGGACGACGGGGAAGGGCGCGCCGCCCAGGACGCCGCCCATCTTCCCCGAGCGGACCTGGGTCTCCAGGAACTGGACCCCGATGGCCGCGGCGTCCACGGTGACCTCTCCCGGCCGGGGGGCCGGCGCGGTCACCTCGCCGATCCGAAGGTTCTCCGGGGGGCCGAACTGATGCAGCAGTACCGCGCGCATGGGTGTGAAACTCCTTGTGGTGGGCTGGGATCGATTCCGCTCGGCCTCGGTCAGGCCGACGGGATCACCGGGATCAGCAGGTGGGAGTCGTGGTCGCCACCGCTGTGGATGATGTGGTCGCCCGCGTTCCGCGTGGTGCGGTGGCCGGGCAGGACCCCGGTCATGTAGTCGCTGCCCTGGACGATCAGTTCGAGCTGCTCACCCGCCTCGAAGAGGGTGGAGGACGGCCAGATCTCGATCTCCACGGGCACCGGCACGCCCGGCTCCAGCCGCTCCTCGCGATCGTGGGTGTGCCAGGGCTGCCAGGGCGTGGACCGCTCCGCATCGAGGGCGCGGTGGCTGGCCCGCTGCCAGCCGAGGGCTATCGGCCCGTCGTCGTAGAGCGCGAAGAACGGGAAGGGCACGGCCTCGCCCGAGCGGTCGATCTTGCGCAGGACGACGAAGAGGTCGGCGTCGTCGGAGCCGTCCGCCTCGATCCACAGCCGCAGCTTGGCGTGGCCGGTCAGCCGGGTCCGCTCGGTGAACTCGTGGCGGAAGCGGGCGCCGTTCCCCTCGCCCTGCGCGGGGTAGCGGAGCGCGGTCGAGGTCTCCGACGGCTTCTCGTCGAGGGTGGCGGCCGCGGTGTCGAGGTGCAGCGGGGTGTAGGCGGTGCGGGCGATGGGCCACTCCGTCTCCTGCGCGAACTCGCCCACGGAGTGGCGCTCGCGGACCTCGGTGAGGACCTTGGGCCGCCGCGTCCAGCCGTTGTCGACGCCCTTGAGCGCCCACTCGAAGAACAGCCGCTGGTTCTCCAGGCTCTCCGGCTCGTAGTAGTACTGCCATGTCTTGCGGCCGTGCGCCTCCAGCCACTTCTGCGGCGAGGAGATGGCCTTGAAGCCCTCCAGCGTGCCGCGCCCGTGCAGGCCCTGGTTGGACCAGCTGGCGACCACGTACGCCGGGACCTCGATCGCGGCGAGGTCGGCGACCTTGGCCTGCCAGTAGGCGTCGAAGAAGGGGTGCTCCTTGTGCAGGGTCTCCAGGTCCTCCACCCGCGTCGTGGAGTAGCCGAGGCTGCGCCGGGCGAAGGTCTCCATGAACCCGGTCTCCGGGATGCCGCCGTGGTAGGCGATGTCGCGGTAGAAGTCGGTCAGCCCTTCCCAGGGGTTGATCGCGGCGAGGTGCGGCGGCCGGGTGGCCGCCACCCGCCACTGGGCGATGCTGAGGTAGGAGACGCCGGACAGGCCGACCTTGCCGTTGGACCAGTCGCGGGTGCCCGCCCACTCGATCGCGTCGTGGAAGTCCCGGGCCTCCTGGTCGGAGGCCAGGGTGTAGTCGCCCTTGGTCCACCAGGTGCCGCGCGGGTCGACGTACATCAGGGCGAAGCCGTCGGGGCACCAGAACTGCGGGTCCGGGGCCTCGATCGCGGTGTACTCCGACAGCTGCTCGTGCCGCACCCCGCTGGCGACGCTGCGGCTCGGCGCGGTGGTGCGCCCGCCGTGCTTGCCGTACGGGCCCCACGCGATGATCACGGGGAGGTCCTCGGCGGTGTGCTCGGGGCGGTAGACGTTCGCGTAGAGCTCCGCGCCGTCGCGCATCGGGACCGCGACGTCGTAATCGATGCGCAGGCCGTTCTCGGTGACCGAACGGGGGGCGAATCCCGGGTAGTTGCCCTCGGCGAGGGGGTTCGGTTCGCGGAACTTCAGCGGTGCCGAAGCGGTGGGCTGCTCACTTTCGTTGACCATGTGACGCTCCTTGGGACTCGTTCAATTCCGGTGCCGTGGCAGCACCAGCGCGGATATCGCGCCGACCGCGACGAAGGCGGCGGCCACCACGAAGGCCAGGCTGTATCCGGAGACCATGGCGTCGGCCGTGGGGCCCGCGCCCGTGGACTCCGAGTGGATGCGCGCGGTGGAGAGGGTGGTCAGCACCGCGAGGCCGAGCGCGCCGCCCATCTGCCGCGAGGTGTTCAGCAGCCCCGACACCACACCCGCGTCGGCCGGGGCGACGCCCGAGGTGGCCGCGGCCGCGACGGGGGTGAAGACCAGCCCGACGCCCAGGGACATCAGGATGCCGGGCAGGACCACCATCAGCAGGAAGTCGCCGTGCGGCGTCAGCTGCGCCTGCCACACGAAGCCGGCGAACGCGCTGAGCGCTCCGGCGAGGATCAGCGGCCGGTGGCCGAGCCGGTGCACCAGGCGGGAACTCAGCCGGGCGCCGACCATGACCATGACCGTGTGCGGGATGAAGGCCAGCCCGGCCTTCACGGGGCTGAAGTGGAGCACGTCCTGCAGATAGAGCGAGACGAAGTACCACATCGACAGGAAGGCCGCGTTCATCAGCAGGCCGACGAGGTTGCCGCCGGTCACCGACCTGGAGCGCAGCACGCCCAGCCGGATCAGCGGCACCGCGGCGAAGCGCGTCTCGATCGCCACGAACAGCCCGAGCAGGGCGATCCCCGCGATCAGCGGTACGAGGACGCGCGCGTCGCCCCAGCCGTGGTCCGCGGTGCTCACGATGCCGTAGACCAGGGCCATCAGGGCCAGGGTCACGGTGATCGCGCCCGCCACGTCCAGGCGCCGCGGCCCGTCGCCGCGGCGCTCCTGGAGCGCGCGGGCGGAGGCGATGATCAGGCCGATGCCGATGGGGATGTTGACCAGCAGCACCCAGCGCCAGGACAGATAACCGGTCAGGACGCCGCCGCTGATCGAGCCGACGGCTCCGGCGCCGCCCGCGACCGCGCTCCACAGGCCGAGCGCGGCGGTGCGGCGCGGCCCTTCGGGGAAGGTCGTGGTGAGCAGGGCCAGTGTGGCCGGTGACAGCGCGGCCGCGCCGACGCCCTGCAACGCCCGCGCCGCGACCAGGACTTCCGGGCCGGTGGCGAGTCCGCCGGCCAGGCTGGCGAGGGTGAAGAGGGCGATGCCCGCGATGTAGACGCGTTTGCGGCCGAAGAGGTCACCGGCCCGCCCGCCGAGCAGCAGGAAGCCGGCGAAGGTCAGGGTGTAGGCGTTGACGACCCATTGCAGGTCGGCGGGGGTGAAGCCGAGGCCCTCCTGGATGGAGGGGAGGGCGACGTTCACGATCGAGACGTCCAGCAGGACCATGAACTGGCCCAGGCACGCGAGGGTGACGATCACCCAGGGTGCGGCCGGCCGACGCCCGGCGGGCAAGGGGGAGACGGCCGTGGGAGGGGCGGTGGGTAACGCGCCCTCTCCCGTTCCTGACTCCGGTTGCGGGGCGCTTAACGGGCTTTTCACCGGGCTCAGTACCCCCGTTTCTTGATCTCGTCCGCGAGCGCCTCCAGGCTGTCCGCCAGATACGCGACATCGGGCGCGTCCCAGTCGGTCATCAGCTCGGCGACCGCCCGCGCGCGGGCCTTCCAGAGCTTGGTGATGGCCAGCCGGCCGGCCCGTGTGACCTTCACCAACTGCGCCCGGCCGTCCGTGGGATCGGGCGAGCGCTCGATGAGGCCCTGCTCCTCCAGCCGCTTGGCGGGCGGGGTGAGCGTGGACTTGTCGACCTCCATGGCCTCGGCCAGCACCGAGAGCCGCACGGGCCCGCCGTGGGAGATCTGGGCGAGCAGGGTGTAGTCCCCGAGCGGGAGTCCGAGGCCGGAGTCGGCCATGATGCGCCGCCGGATCGCGGTGGAGAACATCCAGTTCCCCACGACCGCGAGGGCGCCCGCCACCCGTCCCGTCTCCTGCTCGGTGCTCGCCGCGGGGGCATCGCCCGACGTCCGCGCAACGGTTTCTTCCCGCACTGCCTCCCCCTCACAAGTTGGTTGGCTCCCACCAACTATCCATCATGTCTGTGCTGCTGCGCAACAGCATTCGCAACAAGTGCCTTTCGGGGCAAGGGAGATCCACCCGGGCTCGATCGGGCGTCGAGCGACCCGCGAGCCGACTTTGTGACTGTCGCTGTGCTCAGGTGAAACCGGCATGCGACGAGGTGCGATGTGGAATTCGGTGTGACGTTCTTCCCCACCGTGGGACCGAAGGACAAGGACGCCCAGACCTACTACGACGAGGCGCTGGGCCTGATCGAGCGGGCCGACGAGCTGGGCTACCGGCATGTGAAGACGGTGGAGCACTACTTCTTCGACTACGGCGGGTACAGCCCCGACCCCGTGACCTTCCTGGCCGCGGCCGCCGCCCGGACCCGCAACGTCCGCATCATCACCGGCGCGGTCATCCCGGCCTTCACCCACCCGGTCAAGCTGGCGGGCAAGCTGGCGATGCTGGACAACCTCTCGCACGGCCGGCTCGACGTGGGCTTCGGACGGGCCTTCCTGCCCGACGAGTTCGCCGCCTTCGGCGTCTCCATCGACGACAGCCGCGCGATCTTCACCGAGGGCGTCGAGGCGTGCCGCAGGCTGTGGTCCGAGGAGGACGTGGTCTGGGAGGGCCGCTTCCACAAGTTCGGGCCGGTGACGCTCCAGCCGCGTACGGTGCAGAAGCCGCATCCCCCGGTCTACATCGCCACCGCGATGAGCCAGGAGTCCTGCGAGGAGGCCGGGCGCAACGGCTACCACCTGCTGCTCGTCCCCGCGACGTCCAACCGGGAGCGGACCCGGGAGCTGATCGCGGCCTACCGCGCGGCGCGCGCCGAGGCGGGCCACGAGGGCGAGGGCAACGTCCAGTTGAGCTACCCCTGCTACCTCGCCGAGGACGGCGCCGAGGCGCGCCGCATCGCCCGCTACGACGAGGAGCGCTACAACGAGCGCCTCGGCGAGGCGGTCCGGGCGTGGGGCGAGGTGTCCAGCAGCGCGTACCCCGGCTACGAGAAGATCCTCGACGCCACCAGGAACTACGACTTCGACAAGAAGCTCGCCGACAACAAGCTGCTGGCCGGCTCCCCCGACGAGGTCCTGACGCAGCTCAAGGAGATCGAGTCCTGGTACGGCGCGGACATCACCGTGAGCCTCACCATCCACTCCGGCCTGCTGCCGGTGGAGCAGTCGCGGCGCTCGCTGGAGCTGTTCGCCGAGCACGTGGCACCGCACTTCGCCGCGCAGGGCCGATGAGCGGTACGGCCGGCGGGCCCGTACGGACCGCGGCGGTCGTCGGCGCCGGGACGATCGGCCTGGCCTGGACGACGCTGTTCCTCGCGCACGGCCTCGACGTCCGCGTCAACTCCCGCCGCGCGGACGCGGAGCGGGCCGTGCGCGAAGGGGTCGGGCTGTTCGCCCCGACCCTGCCCGGCGGGCCCGCCGACCCGGCGGAGCTGCTGGAACGCGTGACCGTCGAGCCCGACGTGGCGAAGGCTGTGGCCGGGGCCGACGTGGTGCAGGAGAACCTGCGCGAGGACCTGGCCGAGAAGCGGAAGCTGTTCGCCGGGATCGAGCACATCGCGCCCGGCCACGCGCTGCTGCTGTCCTCGACATCCTCGCTGCGCACCGACGACATCGGCGCGGACATGGCCGACCCCGGGCGGCTCCTGATCGGCCACCCCTTCAACCCGGCGCACCTGATCCCGCTCGTGGAGATCATCCCCGGCACCCGCACGGACCCCGACGCCGTCACCCGGGCCCTCGACTTCTACCGGTCGCTCGGCAAGACGCCCGTCGCGGTGCGCGGGCCGGTGACCGGGACGGTGGCCAACCGCCTGCAGTCGGCACTCTTCCGGGAGGCCGTGCACCTCGTGCTCGACGGCGTCCTGACGGTCGACGAGCTGGACGCGGTGGTGACCGGCTCGATCGGGCTGCGCTGGGCGGCCGTCGGGCCCTTCCGCGCCTTCCACCTCGGCGGCGGGCCCGGCGGGCTGCGGCGGATGCTGGAGGCCGTAGGGCCGAGGATGGCGGCGGAGTGGCAGCACCTCGGCACCCCCGAACTGGACGGTCCGGCGGTCGAGTTGCTGGTCGAGCAGGCGGAGGATGCGTTCGGCCGCGGGGCCGGGGCCTACGAACGGCTCGCCGCGGAGCGTGACGCCCGCCAACTGGCGTTGCTCGCCTCCTTGGGCCGGCTCGGGCCGGAGTCCTCGTCATGACCGTGGAGCTCGGCCACGGCATCGATGAATTCCGGGCGACGATGGCGCGGTTCGCGAGCGGCGTCGTCGTGGCCACGACGCGCGACGCGGACGGCAACCCGCACGGCTTCACCGCGAGCTCGTTCTGCTCGGTGTCGCTGGATCCACCGCTGGTGCTCGTGTGTCTGGCGGAGACGGCGAACTCCTACGAGGCGTTCCGGTCGTCCTCCGCGTGTGCGATCAGCATTCTCGCGGAGGATCAGGTGGGGGTGGCGCGGCGGTTCGCGACGAAGGGGGGCGACAAGTTCGCGGGCGCTCCCTTCACCTCACTGCCCGAGGGCGGCCTCGGGGTGCCGGGGGCGCTGGGGGTCATGGAGTGCGAGGTGCGGGACCGGCATGCGGCTGGGGATCACGTGATCCTGGTGGCCGAGGTCCAGAACGTGCGGGTGGGGCCGGGGCGGCCGATGGTCTATTTCGGGAGCGAGTTCCACCGGCTGGGGGGCTGATTTTTCCCCCACCCCGCCCCTTCCCGGCTGTGTCGATTTGCGGCTCCGCCGCGTGGGGGCTCCGCCCCGGACCCCGGTCCTCAAACGCCGGACGGGCTGATTTCGCCGGCTACGGTCCACGAAATCAGCCCGTCCGGCGTTTGAGGACAAGCGGCGCAGCCGCTTTGGGGGTCCGGGGGTTTCCCCCGGTTTCGGGAAGCCCCGATGCTCGTAAGTAGGTGTTCTGGAGCCTAGTGCCTGGTCAGGGCACGCGAAAGCCCCGCTCGGCACGATGGCCGAACGGGGCTCGTTGATGGCCGATCAGCCGCAGAACGACGACCGTACGGCGGTCACGATGCTCGCGGCCTGGTCGTCCGTGAGGCTCGGCACGGTGCCGCCCTCAAAGCGGCTCTTGGTGTTCTTCTGGACTGTGGCGTCGTCCTTGCCACCCTTGACGTCCAAGCACACGTCCCGGGACCTGCTGACGGCCCGGTCTTCCTTCGCGACCAGCCCGGGGTTGATGGTGCGCAGGGCCCGTATCAGCGTCTCGCGCTGCGTTGCGTCCGGCGACGGGGCCGACGCGGGCTTTGCTGCCTCGCTCGGCTGCTCTGTGGGCTTGGCGGGCGCTGTGGCGGACGGTTTGGGCTCGGCCTCGGCCTTGTCCTTGCCGTCCTCGAACAGCGACAGGATGCCGCCGAGTACGAGCACGCCCGCCCCGACCGTGATCCATGTACGGGTCTTCTTCTGCACCGTGGCCCCTCCCTACCGACAACTGCAAGATCACTCGTGCTTATCACGCATCGGCGCCGCAGACGTGGGATAGATCGATATCCGCCACGGGCAGCAAAGAGCCCCGCTCGGCACGATGGCCGAACGGGGCTGGTTCCGTCGTGAGGGCTCTACCGGATCACGTCGTCCGGGGTCGGTCCGGCGCCCAGCTTCGGGGCGCACACGGGGCAGGCGTACAGGGTTCTTCCAGAGCTGCTGGTGCCCTGTATCCATCGGATGGCGACGGGGGCGCGGGTGACCGTCTTGCACTCGGTGCAAGGTTCCACGTGGGCAGTCGGCACGACAGGGAACCGCTCTTCTACAGTCACGCGGACACCCCCGCAGTGGTGAACGCGGACGCGGGGAACGGAGCTCCGGGGTACGTGTACGGGTAGTCCTCGCCGAGCGTGGCCATGAAAACAGCTCGTCGCCGTTCCTGGATCACGCGGAGTTCCAGAGTGTCCTCGGCTTGGCGCTGGAACAGCTCGGCTGCCTCTTCCTTGCTCGGGCTCCGCCACGGGGACAACCATGGGCTGACGGGGGCGGGCTCGGGGGTCGGCACGGGTGCATGGGCGGGGTCCGCTGCGTGGCGTCCGTGGGCGGGCTTGAGCAGGCGGAACAGCAGCACCACTACGGGTGCCAGCACCGCCACCAGGGCGAGGGCGATAACATCGCGCATACGTCGTTCAGCTCCTGAATAGCTGTCTTCGGCGGAGCCCCGGCGGACCGGTCCTAAGCGGTCTTCCGGGGCGTTTTCGTGTTCGACGATAGTCCTTTACGTCAAGACACGTAAAGGCTCGTAAAGCTACGTCAGCGAACGTGGCCGTAAGTGTGCTCTTGTCACCCGCGCGCTAGCGTCGTCGGCATGGACTACAGCCCCGACGCGAAGATCATTCGCGATGCGCCCGAGCCCCCGTTTGAACAGCTCGCGGGCATCCTGCGGGCGCGCATCGCCCGCGGGGACTGGAAGCCCCGTCGCCCGATCCCTGCCGAGTCCCGGTTGGGTGAGGAGTACGAACTTTCGCGGCCAACCGTCCGCCGTGCGATCGCCGCCCTGGTGGCCGATGACGTGCTGTTCGTCGTCCCGCAGCGAGGTACATACGTCCAGGGCAGCGAGCCCGCCGGCGAGGGCGCGCGAGTGCTACCGGAGCCGTGACGGTCGCGCAGTGGCGTCTGCCGAAGCGGCATACGATCGTCCGCGGGCCCCGGTCTGGTGTCGGTGGAGTCGACAATGGGGCGGGCCGGGGCCCAATCAGCGCCGAGCCCCGCCCGCACGCCTCGGAGGGAAGCGCATGGGCGGGGCGGTTTGCGGCGCTACGTGCTGCGCCCTACTGCGAGTATCCGCAGACGGAACAAACCCACATGGTGGCAGATATCTCAGTTCCGTCGTCTTCCAGGAGTACGGATCTCGCCAGCATGCCCTGGCACCCCTGGGTGGGGCACGACTGCGCTTCGTTCACTTCCCTGGTCACCGTTACTCTCCTCCTTGCTTGGGCGACGGTATCCGCAGTCGCAGATCCAATCGCCGTGACGCAGTGGATTTCCGGCCCTGTCCATGAAGATCTCTCGCACCATCATCCGGTCCAGGCAGCGCGAGCAGCGCACGCCCTCACACATCGTGCGAACTTCGGCATCCTTCTTCAACATGCCGCGCTCTCCTGACTGGTGGGCTCCATGCCCGGGATGATGCTCCTCGCTGGTGTTTCGTATGGCTCATTCGCTCATATCTCCCCCTATCTGATTACGGTGTGCTGTGGGTACCCCTCTGACCTGTCCGGCCGACGACCGGACGTGGTTCCCGCCCCTGCCGGGATAGGTGATGTGTAAGAGGTGCCTCTACCCATGACCCAGTGGGGCGGAGTCTGATTGATGCCTTCCGGCTGTCCCCCGTACAGCCGGAAGGGGGTGGGTACCCGGTCGGCCGCTGGACCTCAACCGACGACCGACCGGGCGTTGGTGCCTGCCCCTCTGCGATCGGCTAGCGTCCATCGGGGGAAGGGCGCATCCGCAGAGGGGCAGGCGGTCTAGGGGGTGCCGCGCTGGCGCGGCAGGCAGAACGCTTCGAGACGCCGCGCGGCGTCGACCAGCGCCCGCAACTCGTCCATGTCCTCTTGCCATCCGCGCAGCTGCGCGATGACTTGGGCGAGTTGATCGCGGAATTCCTGGGTGTCGTAGACGGCCGGGCTGTAGGCGGGGGTCAGCGCGTCCGCCGTCACGTCACCCGCTGGGGGCACAGGAGGTTCTGCCGACCCGTCCAGCGCGACCACGAAGGGCGGGCGAGTGCGCTCCGCGTCGACGGGGTGCTGCTCACTCATTTGGGTGCATCGCCCTCTCCTGGCCGTCCTCGCCGGGCCACTCCTCGATCGCTCTATGAGCAGCGCCGAAGTGCCGCATGATCCGAGCGCGAGCCAGGATGATGCCGAACTCGTCGCCCGTCGCCTGAGCCAACGTGAAGTTGGCGATCACTTCGCCGCATCCCACGCACTTCTCAGCAGGACGCGGCATGGAAGGGGCGGGCGTAGCGGAGAGGGTGGGCGTGACCATCCAGTGTCCGCCGGAGAGTGGGAGGGAGATCAAGGGTGTGGGCATCAGTCCACGCTCCGCGGGCCGAGTCCGAGGGCGCGGCGCTCCTCGTCGGTGGCCAGGCGGATGGCCCTCGCCGGCGCCGTCCACCTCTCGGTGGTCCCGATCCCTGCGAGTGTGTACTTCTCGCCGTCGAATGCGTGGGACACGCCCAGCCGATCGGCGGTCTTGTCCACCAGCAGGGCGCCGGGCCGGTAGCCGGTCCACCGCGCCGCACCTGTCGTCTCCGTCATCGTGTTCGAGCCTCCGTGTGTCCCGCTCATGGGGAGCGGGCATCAACCGTGAAGCTCAGGTTCCACCGGCATCGCTACGCTGACCAGGGCCCTAGCCATGCCAAATGGCTTTGGAATAACGGGAGTTGAACGCATGGGCGATGATTCGGAGTCTCCAGCGAAGGAGTTTGGCAAGGAGATCAAGTACGCCCGAGAGGCAGAGGGCTGGTCGCAACAGCAACTTGCCACCAAGCTGCTCTGCGGGCAGCCGTACGTCAGCAAGGTCGAGACAGGGCAGCAGCTAGCCAGCCCGCAGTTCGCGGAACAGTGCGACAGAGTGTTTGGCGCACGCGGCGTCTACGCGCGGATGCGTCGGCGCGCGGCCGACGCGGGCAACCCTGTTTGGTTCATCCCTTACCTTGAGCTTGAGCGGGAAGCCCTGACGATCTGCGACTACTCCAATGCGTTCGTCATGGGGATACTCCAGACGCCGGAGTACGCGGAAGCGGTCTACAGGTCCGCCCGCCCGCAGGAGTCAACAACCGCAATCAAGAAGGCGGTGGAAGACCGAATGCGGCGCCGAGAGGTGTTCGACGGCCCCAACCCGCCCACGCTGTGGGTGATCCTTCATGAGTCGGTTCTGTGGTCTGGCGTGGGCGGCCGAGTCACCATGCGGGGGCAGCTTCGACACCTGCTAGCGGCGTCTGAGCTACCCCCCATCACACTTCAAGTGCTCCCGTTCAGCGCGGACGCGCCCTCACGAGGGGTGCCGTTTATTGTGCTGACGCGACGGGACGGAACTGATGTCCTGTACGAGGAGACATATCAACGAGGGCAGGTGGACGACGCAGCGGAAGCGGTAGCCGAAGCACGTGCGGCGTACGAACGCCTACGTGCTGACGCCCTGGCTCCCGCCGACTCGCTAGCTCTCATTCGGCACGCAATGGAGGCACACGCCCATGAGCACCACCCGAGACTTCCCCCACCCGATATGGGTGAAGTCCAGCTTCAGTCAGGGCAACGGCGGCAACTGCGTCGAATGGGCCCCCGGGTTCGCAGCTTCCGGCGTCGTCCCCGTCCGTGACAGCAAAACCCCTCAGAATCCCGCGCTCCTGCTCCCGTCCGGCGCCTGGTCCTCGTTCGTCTCTGCCGTCCGGGGCGACATGTTCACGGTGTGGACCGCGTAGCGCATCTTCGGGTCGATCGCACCTAAACGCAGAATGCCCCAGTTCCCGTCCCCCCCTGGTGAGAGGTGACGGGAACTGGGTCTTGGTGGTGTCGTCAGCCGGCGAGGACGTTGGTCAGCCGGGCAGCAGCCTTCCCGCCGAACAGGGCGAGGCCACAGTAGAAGTCGATGCGCGTTCGGTAGACGGGCTTGTCGTGGGACTCGCCGAGGTCGGTGACCTGTACGCCGCCGTTGGTCAGGCCGGACACTCCGGCGTCGGCCTCGGTGGCCCCGAAGCGGACTGCGTAGATGTCCCCGGTCTGCTTGCCGCCGGTACCGGGCGTCAGCGGCAGCACATCGGTACCGTCCAGCTTCTGCCCGGCGTCCAGGAGCGGGATGCCCTTCCACGTGGTGGTGCGCTTGCCCGCGATCTCCTCACGCAGGAGTTCGCCACCACCGAGGCGGCGGAAGCCGGATTCGATCCGGGCACGGAGCGCAGCATTCATGTAGAGCGCGCCGTTGGAGCCGTTGATGCCGCGCACCTGAGCCATCAGGGTGTCCAACAGGTCGAAGAAGTCATGGCCGTTGGTGACTGGCCCTGTCGCCTTGGCGTCCAGGACCTGGGGGCCGAGGAGCCGCTTCCGCAGGCCGTCGAAGCCCTTCGGATTCACCTCCACGTCACCGTTGAAGAACTGGTCGGCGAAGTGGACCGACGCGGCCTTGACCTTCATGGCGGTCTGGACGGCCCGCTGGTCGTTGAGGTTTCCCCGGGTCTGGACGATGAACTTGTCCACGTCCGCATCCCCGCCGAGGATGGCCAGCGTCTCGATCCGCTGGTTCAGCGTTCCCGTGCTCTCCGGGTACGCCTCATTCACGGCCCGGAAGGACACCCCGGGAAGAGTCGACTCCTCGTTGTACCGGTAGGCGTTGCCCGCCACCTGCATCAGGGGCAGCCGGTCCAGAATCGGGGACTCCTGCACGAACGTCTCGATGACGCCGCGCTGCAAATCGTCAAGGGATAGCTTCGCGGATTCAGCAAGGGTAAGAGACATGTGTTCCCTCCTTTGGGGCGCTCACAATTGGAAAACAAGTGAGCGCCAATTGTTTTCGATTGATCGATGACCCACAGAAACGCTCAGATGAGCCATGCGAGAAAGTCACCTCCCTGCCGATCAGCGTGGGGAGGGGCAGGGGGTACCCCCCTGGTCCGAATCGGACATCACGACCGAACGGGCTTGACCTTCGCGGCAGCCCAACCGCCCGGCTGACGCTTCGCGGTCTCCCGGTTGTGACACTGAGTGCACAACGGCCTGAGTCGATGCGGCGCGTCCGGATCGGCCACGCCCTGAGCGACCAACTCACGCCGGGACAAAGGGAAATGGTCGGCCACCGTCGCCGTGCGCCCGCACAGCAGGCACCACGGGTTCCGGTACAGGTATGCCTTACGGATGCGCTGCCAGCGCGTGGCATAGCCCCGCTCCGTGGTCGTACCACGCTGTCGTTCGGCCTCGCGTCGGTGAGCTTCACAGCGCCCGCCAGTGCGGGTCAGCTCAGGGCACCCGGGGACAGAGCAAGGGGGGCGGGGTCTACGGGGCATGGGGGTCACCTCCGAACAACAGGGCGGGGGATCGATTTGTCAGTCACGTATGGGTGACATGGCGCGTACCCGGGAAACGCGTGGGGCAGCCTCAGAGAAAGGCCAAGCAGCATCTTGGAGGCGGCTGCGAGAACAGGGAGGACGGCATGAGTAACGGAGATAAGGCCAACGAGACGGCGACGGACGCCTTCGACTTCAACGTCGATGTGAAACTCGCGGTCAAAGACAACCCCAGCACATCTCAGTTCGTAAACATGACCATCGGCACCGTTCCGCCTGGCGCTACCCAGCTAGATGGTACGTGGCGCGGGGCACCCGTCTTCATCCTGTCTAAAGGGGGGACCTTCACCTGGGACGGCAGGCCGGGGCAGGAAATCGCTGCCCTTATCGACGGCGCATCTGGCGGCCTGGTCGTCAGCTTGCTGGGCTTCATTGGGGCCCCGGGCAAGCTCCCTGGGAGGGGCAAGTCGGGCATCGGCAATGCGCTCGACCCGGTCACCCACGAATTCCGCGAGGACATCACTTGGAAGATCACCTAACCGCTATGTATCGGCTACCTCACCTTATTGCCAGGGCAGCACGCGAACTGGTGTGCAACCAGACCATTGACTGGCACACCGAGGACCAACCGGCCTAGCTCAGAACTGCGGATCAGCGTCCCCGAACTCCGTACGGGTCTTGAGCCCATGGCAGCCGTGGCACAAGACCTGAACGTTGCTGTCTATGTCCTCGCCACCGAGGGACAGCGGGCGCACATGGTCCACGTCCACCCCGTCCGCGGGGAAGTCGTCCAGGCACCAGTCACAACAGCCGAGCCCCCGCCTGTCGAGCGTACGGCGGAGCCGCGCAGCAGCGTCATACCGCACGGCCCGCCGTCGCCCTCGCGAACGCCGAGCCCGAACCGTGGGCCGACTCTGGTACTGCCGATCATGAACTTCGCAGCGTCCACGGCGAGTTGCCGCCTCGCTGCACTCGATACAGCTCGTCATCTGTCACCGCCTGGTGCTCGTTGTCGTTGCGTGCCCACCCCCGGACTCGAACCGGGGCACTCTGCCGGTTGGTTACGGCGCACCTCTTCCGCTGGGTCAGTGGGCTCAATCCCCCGTCGCCGCTGTGTAGGCCGGTCAGGGGGCACGCGTGGACGGGATCGCGCCGTCTCCTCCAGCCGGTTTCACCAGCCCCCGCCGGGGTCGGCTACTCGGGCCGGTGTGCATGCTGCACACCACACGCGTGAGTCTGTTGGGGCCCGAGCCGGCGGGGCCGGTCCGGGCTGTGTGGGGGCCGTACGGGCTTCCAACCCCGTTCGGCGCACTCGCGGACGAGTGGGTTACTGATGGGCGGTACGGCCCCCGCATGCGTTGCCACACGACCCCCGCAGACCACCCCGAGTAACGCGGGGTGCGTGGTGCACGGGCAACGCTGAGAGAGAGTCGGGCACTCAGACCGCCAAGGTTCCCCCTCGGGGTGGGTGCGCGGTAATCCCGCTCTCACTGTGTTGTGGAGGCCAGTAAGTTCCTGCCCGGTCCGTCATGACGGAATGGCGGTTCAAGGGTCTTTCTGACTTTTCTTAGAAAAATAAGAGAAAAACAGAATCGGGCCCTGAACCGTCATACCGTCATGGCTCCGCCCGCTGGTGTCCCTCGCCGGCGCGGCAGGGGGGCGCCGCAGGGGGCTGTTACGCGGCGGGGGTGAGTGCGGCCTGGTGGAGTCGCATGCTGGTGCCCTGTGCGGGGGCGTGCTCGGGGACGTCTTCCTTCGCAACGGCTCCGGCGTTGGTGTCGACCTCTTCAATGCAGGGGTCGAGGTCTCCGGTGATGGTGAACTCGACGCGTCGCAGGTCGAGGGTGCGCCACCCGCCCCGAGTGCCGCGCTTGACCATCAGGCGGGCCCCTGTGTCCACGAGCATGGTGCGCTTGCCCTCGGTGTCGGCTGCGTGCCAGTCGTCCGCGTACGAGCGTCCCGTGGGTACGGCCTCGCGCCGGGGCTCGCGCTTCTCGCGGGTCTCCAGCTCGGCAAGGCGGGCGTCCAGGGCGTCCCCGTGGCGCTGCCAGGCTGCCTGTGCGGCTCTGGACTTCTGGCGTCCCTTCTGCGTCTGGTGCTCCTCGTACTCCGCCGTGGTGGTGTCGATCTCGGGCTGCGGGTCGTAGCCGGGTATCTCGGTGACTCGGGTGATCTGGACGGGTCCGGCAGCCTTCAGGAACTCCAGCGTGACGTAGTCGTCCACCCAGTCCGCGCGGACATGGGACGGGGCTTCACAGTGCGTCCCGTACTTGTAGGACGAGCACCCGTAGTAGCCGTTCTTCAGGTACATCCGGCTGCCGCACCCGTCGCAGTGGATGACGCGCAGCAGCAGCGCCGACGAGTCCTTGCGCCGGGGCGCCTTCTCCGCCGTGGGCTTGGAGGCGAGCAGTGCGCCCACCTGATCGAACTCTTCGCGGGTGAGGATCGGGGTTTCGGCGGCCATGACCGGGTTGCCCTGGTCGTCGCGCACCGGGTTCCCGGCGTGCATCTTCCAGCCGAGCAGCGCGGGGTTGGTGAGCATGCGGGTGATGGTCTGAGCACGCCACTGCGCGGGGCGCTTCTTCGGTTCGGCGGTCTCCGCCGGTGCAGCGTCGGCCTTGTTCTTCCGCCGGGCCTGGTACGCCTTCCAGTGCGCGGACGGGGACAGGACACCGTCGGCGTTGAGTCCCTGTGCGATGGCGTGAGTGGTCAGACCGGCGACCAGGGCGGCAATGATCCGCTCAATGACCCGCACGGCGTCCGGGTCGGGGACGAGCGTCCAGCCGACTCCGCCGTGTTCGGCGGGCATGGGGGCGGGCAGGTAGCCGTACGGAGGCTGACCCCCGCCACGCCAGCGAAGGGCCATCTTGCGCATGGCTGCCTGCGCCCCGGTGACGCGGTCGCTGATGCTCTGGGTTTCCACCTGTGCGGCGAACGCGAGCATCATCATCATGAGCTCGCTCATGGGGCTCATGGGGTTGCGGAAGTCGAACTCCAGCCGACCCCCGCCGATGCCCTCGGCGAACACGAGCATTTTGCGGTGCTCGCGGGCCCACTTCGCAAGCTCGTGCATGTCCTGCATGGATCGGATGGCACGGTCGAAGCGCCACCACACCAGGACGTCAAAGTCCTGCGGACGTGCGAGCCACCCGCCGAGCTGCGGACGGTCGAAAGGACCGACCTTGGACGCGCTTACGTCAAGATCGACGGCCTCCCGCAGGGACTCGCCCTCGCCGAAGCTGATTCCGAGGGCTGCGGCGGCTACGTCGTCGGCTTCACGCTGCCGCTCGGGGCTTGTGGTCTCATCCGTTCGGACCGACAGTCGGATGCACCGGACCCCGCGCAGGGTCTCGGCGAACACGGTTCCGGCAACGGTTCCTACGTTGGGGGTACTGGTCTCCATACCTTTTGTGGAGACCAGCGAATTCCCCGTGCCCCTGACCAGCACAGATGCAACCATGGCCCGATCACTCCAGAACTATCACTCTGGAGCATCGGGAAGGGGCGGGGCTGGGGAAAAAGCCCGCCCGGCAGGGCTGAAGGGGTGCCCAGAGTTTTCCGGGCACCCCTTTCGCGTGACCCGCCAGGGTCAGTAATTGCCCAGGCCGCCACAGACGTTGAGCGCCTGCGCGGTCACGGCGGCGGCGTCATCGCTGACGAGGTATTCCACCATCGCCGCGACCTCGCGCGTCTCCACGTAGCGGCCCATCGGGACGCGGTTGGTGATGCGGTCGAAGGTCTCCTCCTCGCTCACGCCCCAGATGCCCGCGTAGTGCTCGCGTACCTTCTCCGCCATGGGCGTCTCGACGAAGCCGGGGCAGACGGCGTTGACCGTGATGCCCGTGCGGGCCAGCTCCAGGCCGAGGGCCTTGGTGAGGCCGACGACGCCGTGCTTGGAAGCGGAGTAGGGGACGGCGTGCACGACGCCCTGCTTGCCGCCGGTGGAGGCGATGTTGATGATCCGGCCGCGGCCCTGCTCCCGCATCCGGCCGGCGTTCAGCACCTCCTTGGTCATCAGGAAGACGCTGGTGAGGTTGGTGTTGATGACGTCGAGCCACAGCTCGTCGGGGATCTCGGCGGTGGCGCCGCCGCCGCTGCGTCCGGCGTTGTTGACGAGGATGTCCACCGGCCCGTAGCGCTCGACCGCGGACCGTACGTAGGAGCGGATCTGCCCGGCGTCGGCCACGTCGCAGACCGTGCCGTCGACGTCCAGGCCCTCGTCCCGGAGCTCCTTGAGCACCCCCTCCAGCCGGGCCTCGTCGCGTCCGCAGATGAAGGTGCGGGCGCCGAGCCCGGCCAGCCGCCTGGTGATCTCCAGGCCGATACCGCTGGTCGCGCCGGTGACCAGTGCGACGGGGGCAGGAGTGGTGGACATGTGACCTCCGTTGTCGAGAGTGCCGGGAGTGCGGCCGATCTGGCGGTGAGCCTCGCGGAGCCCCCTTGAGCTGCACTGGAGGGTGCGTGGACCACGCGCGGCCGGGTCCCGTCCACGCGCTCTCGACCGGCGTTCCAGCCGGGGGCGGCACAGTGGCGGTTCCTGGCGGTTTCCTGACAGGGGGTTCCCGTGTCCGTTCCTTCGCCGGCCGTGCTGCTGCCCGTGCGGCTCCTCGCCCCGTCCGGGCCCTGGGAGGAGGTGGTGGCCGACTGGGCGCGCGAGGGCACGGTCCTCGCGTACGGCGTGGTCCCCGAGTGGGTGCCGTCGTGCGGCGCCGACGCCGGACGGCTGGCCGCGGACGAGCCCTGCCGCTGGGCGGCGCTGCGCGGCGAGCGGCTGCGGGCCCGGTTCCTCGCCTCGCGGTTCCTGCTGCGCAGCGTGGTGGGCGCGGTGACGGGCACGGGCTGGCGCGGGGTGCGCCCGGACCGTACGCCGCTCGGCCGGCCCTTTGTCCGCGGGCTGCCGGGGCTGCGCGTCAGCCTCAGCCACAGCGGGCCGGTGCTGGCCGTCGCGGTGAGCGGGCACGGGGCGATCGGGGTGGACACCGAGCGGGCCGGGCGGGGCACGTCGCTGTCCCCCGCGCACATCTGCACCGCCGAGGAGGCGGGGCGGCTGGCCGGGCTGCGGGACGACGAGCGCGCGGCGGAGCTGCTGCGGCTGTGGACGCTGAAGGAGGCGTACACCAAGGCCCTGGGCGTGGGGCTGCGGCGCTCCCCGCGCAGTTTCGGTTTCGCCCCGGGGGTGCGCGGGCCCGTGCTCAGGGACGGCGGCGAGGGGGAGCCGGACCCGCACCGGCGGTGGTCGTTCGGCACCCGCCTGGTGCGGTCCGCCCTCCCGGAGCCGTATCTGCTGAGCGTGGCGGCGGCTCAGCCCGCGGACAGCGGGCGGGCCGCGGTCGCGTCCGGCCGCTCCGCGAGCGACATGTCGCCGCTGAGGACCGCCTGATGGAGGCGCTGGAGCCGGGGCGTCGGCTCGACGCCCAGCTCGCGGGAGAGGGTGTCACGGAGCCTGCGGAACTCCTCCAGGGCGCGCCAGGGGCTGCCCGAGTGGTAGAGCGCCGTCATCAGGTGGGCGCTGAGGTTCTCGTTGAGGGTGTGGCGGGCGGTGAGGATGCGCAGTTCGGCGATGAGGCCGGAGTAGCGGCCGAGCGCGAGGTCGGCTCTGATGCGCTGTTCGAGGACCTGCATGCGGTCCTCTTCCATCCCGATGGCCTCCAGTTGGAGGGCCGGGCCGTGCGGGGTGTCGGCGAGGGCGGGGCCGCGCCAGAGTTCGAGCGCCTCCCGCAGCAGCCGGGCGGCCGCGCGGGGGTCGCCCGCCTCCATGGCCGTACCGCCGCGGCCGGCGAGGTCGCGGAAGGCGTCGAGGTCGTGGCTCGCGGGTTCCACGGCCAGCCGATAGCCGCCGAACGAGGTGGAGAGCACGTCCTTCGCCGAGAGCCCGGTGCCGTCGGGCAGCACCGCGGCGATGTGGCGCCGCAGTTGGAGGATGTACGTCTGGAGGGTGGTGGCGGCACTGCGCGGGGGTGCGGCGCCCCAGATCTCCTCCATGAGGAGCTCCTTGGGCACGGTCCGTCCCGCGTGGAGCGAGAGCAGGGCGAGGACCTGGCGGGGCTTTCCCGCGGTCGGGACGATGGATCCGCCGTGGTGACGGACGGACAGGGGTCCCAGTACTGCAATCTGCACGGTCGCAACTCCGATCCGGAGCGGTGGGGTTGTGCTGGAGCATCGCACCGGCGGCGGGTGGGCAACCAGTGGGAGCGGCACCAACCGGGGCGTGAATACCACCGCCCGGGCATATGCGTTTTGCATATGAGGATCCGGCCGTCCGCGACTCCACCCGGACACGGCGGGGCGACGGCGTCAAGTGGGCCGCATCGGCCGGGAGTATCGCGTTCCGGCCTTTCATTTCAAGATTGTTTCTTCGGAAAGATTCGGGAGGTACGGTACGTATGATGCCTTAGGGGGGTATTCCAGAGGCACACGAGGGGGGACCAAATGGTGCGCGGGAGAAGTCAGTTGATCGCGTCATGGCCATTGACGGCGCGCATCCTGGGACTCCAGGCCGGACTGGGTCTCGTGGGCCTCGCCGGGGAACCCCACGCCGCGTGCAGCTTCCCCAGCCTCGCCACCTGGGCCGTCTGCCTCAGTGTGCTCCTCGGCCTGCAGTGGCTGCACAGCACCCCCGCGCACTGCGCGCGGTTACGCAAGTGGAAACCCCTGACGCTCGTCCTCCACGCGGTGTGCACGTTCCTGCCGATGGCGGTGTGGGAAGCGGAATGGCCGGGAATGGCGGGCTTCCTGGCCGGTACCGCCGCCAACGCCCTCGGCCGCAGGTCGGGTTGGGCGGCGTTCGCCACCACGGCGGTCTGCTCGTGGGTCATGGCCCGGGTCGTCGACCCGCACTCGCTCGACTCCTGGGTCGCGCTCGCCACCACCGTCGCCATCGGGCTCGTCGTCCACGGCGCGCTGCGGGACGTGCGCCTCACCGCCCGGATCCGCGCGGAGATGCTGGCCATCGACCGGCGCGCCCGGCAGGAGGAGTGCGAGCGCATCGCCCGCGAACTGCACGACCGGTTCACCAACCCGCTCACCGCGGTGACGCTCAAGAGCGAGATGACGCGCCGCGCGCTCCCCGAGAAACAGGAGCGCACGCGCCGCCAGCTCCAGGACATCGCGAGCCTGACGCGCGAGGTGCTCACGGAGCTGCGCGCCACCGCAGGCGGCTACCGCGACCTGTCCTTGCGGGACGAACTGGAGTACGCGCGCCGGCTGCTCACCGACACCGGCATCGAGGTGGCGGTGTGGAACGACGTGCCCGCCCCGGACCGGGCCGCCGCGGAGGTCCTCGCCATCGCCGTACGGGAGGGGGTGGCCAACATGCTGCGGCACAGCGACGCGACCCGGTGCTCCCTCCAGGTGCGCCGGCTCTACGACGGGGGCACGCTGCTGACCATCGGCAACGACGGCATCAGACCGGCGGATTCGGAGGCGGTGTCCACAGGGGCGGGGCTGCACAATCTCTCGCTGCGCGCGACGAGCATCGGCGGGACGGCTCAGGCGACGGTCCTGCTCAAGGGGTGGTTCACCCTCACCGTGACGTGTCCCGCGCCGATGACCGAGCGGCTCATGGCGATTCGGGCAGCAGCCACCCGGCTTCCTGGGCCAGGCGCACCGCATCCTGACGCGTACGAGCGCCGAGCTTAGTGACCGCGTTGCCGAGGTAATTCCGGACCGTGCCGGTGGAAAGCCTGAGCGAGGTGGCGATTTCCGCCACGGGATACCCGGCGGCCGCCCGCTGGAGCACCTCCGTCTCCCGGGAGGTGAGCGGATTCTCCGGGCTCTGCCAGGCGTTGAGCAACAGCGCCGTGTCCACGACACGGCCGCCCTGGGCGACGGTGCGGATCGCCTGGGTGAACTCGTCGGGCGGCGCGTCCTTGAGCAGATAGCCGTCGACGTGGAGATCCATCGCACGGCGGATCACCCCCGGCTGGCTGAGGCTGGTCACCAGCAGGATCCGGCAGCCGGGCAGGTGCTCCCGCAGCTGCGCCGCCGCGTCCAGGCCGCTCATGTCGGGCATGTTGACGTCCAGCACGGCGACGTCGGGCCGGTGCTCCAGCGCGTACGGCAGGACGGACCGGCCCTCCCCCGTCTCGGCGACGACCTCCATGCCGCGCTCCGCTTTCAGCAGCAGCACCAGCGCACCCCGGATAAGGCTCTCGTCCTCGGCCAGCAGAACTCGTATCACGCGCCCACGCCCCCCGGTATTTGTATGGAGCATAGACCATGCGCTTTTCGCGCAAACCCCGTGGAGAGCACGGGTTTTACCAGTTCTCCGCGGCTACCCCGCAGCGCGTGCCGACGGCCTCCGGGAGGCGGCTCCAGCAGGGCTCCATCCGCTCAGCCGACCATGGGCCAGATCGACGACGTGCTGGAGGAGGCCCGTATGACTGGTGTCGGACAGGGGACGGAAGGGCGGCTGGAGGAGGTCGCCGACGGGGTGTTCGGCTACATCCAGCCCGACGGCGGCTGGTGCCTGAACAACGCCGGGCTGATCGTCTCGGACGGACGGTCCGCGCTCGTGGACACCGCCGCGACGGAGACCCGCGCCCGCGCGCTGCGGGACGCCGTGCTCGGCGTCTCCCCCGCGGCCCCGCGGACGCTGGTCAACACCCACTTCCACGGGGACCACGCCTTCGGCAACTTCGTCTTCCCCGAGGCCCTCGTCATCGGGCACGAGCGGACCCGTACGGAGATGCTCTCCGCCGGACTGCACCTGACCGGGCTGTGGCCCGACGTGTGCTGGGGCGACATCGACCTGGTGCCGCCCGCGCTCACCTTCACGGACCGGCTGACGCTGCACGTGGGGGACGTCCGCGCCGAACTCCTGCACCTGGGGCCCGCGCACACCAGCAACGACACCGTCGTCTGGCTCCCCGAGCAGCGGGTGCTCCTCGCGGGCGACCTCGTGATGAACGGGGCCACCCCCTTCGTGCCCATGGGCTCCGTCAGCGGGTCGCTGGCCGCGCTCGCCGTGCTGCGCGAGCTGGACCCGCGCACCATCGTGCCGGGGCACGGGCCGGTCTCGGGGCCGGGGCTCCTGGACGATGCCGAGCAGTACCTCCGGTACGTCCGCGAGCTCGCCCGGGAGGGCATGGAGGCCGGGCTCTCGCCGATCGACATCGCCCGCGAGGCGGATCTCGGGCCGTACGGCGGCTGGCTCGACTCCGAGCGCCTCGTACCAAATCTGCACCGCGCGATCGCCGAGGAGCGTGGGGCCGCGCCGGGCAGCCCTGTCGACATGACGGCGCTCTTCGGAGAGATGATCGAGTTTCACGGCGGCGTTCCGGCTTGCCATGTCTGACACCACCGTTCGGGGGTGCGTCGGGTCTTTCCCGGCTGCGCTCCGACCCTGGCGGAGGGGGCTGGAGCGGGGCTGGACGATTGCTCGGCTGCGGGCCCGTTGCCGCCTGCGGCGGAGGCGCCCTGCGGGCGCGTCCTCAATCGCCGGACGGGCTGAAATCAGCCCGTCCGGCGATTGAGGACCGGGGTCTGGGGCGGAGCCCCAGTTCGGGAAGGGGCGGGGATGGGGAACAAAGCCCGCCGGGCCGCACCCGGGCACGGGTCCGGGGCGGAGCCCCGGCCTCGGCGGAGCCGCGCATCAGACGCTGCGGGTCAGTCGAACGGGACGTCCGCGCCCGCGCCCCGCGCCACCGCGCACTGATAAAGAAGGTCGCAAGCCACCGCATCCTCCACCGGCACGCCCACCGACTTGAAGACCGTCACCTCCGCCGCGGAGCGCCGCCCCGCGTGCCGCCCGGAGAGAAGGTCGCCCAGCTCCGTCATCGCCGGACGGGCCGGGAGCGCGCCCTCGGCCACGGGGATCAGGATGTCCCCCGCCTCGCGCAGCACCGCTTCGGCGGACTCCACGAAGAGGCCGGCCCGGGCGACGAGCGCGGTCGGCAGTTCGCGCCGGGCCGCGCCGTAGGCGCCCACGGCGCTGACGTGCAGACCTTCGCGGCGGACCGCGGAGTCCTCGAAGAGGGGCCGCTCGGCGGAGGTGACCGTGCAGATCACGTCCGCGTCCCGGACCGCGGTGGTGACGTCCTCGTGGACCTCCGCGTCGATGTCCTGCCCGCGGGCCCACTCGGCGAGCAGGCGGGCCTTGCGCGGGTCGCGGCTGTGCAGCCGGACGGAGGTCCACGGCCGCAGACCGGCGAGCCCTTCGAGGTGGCCCCTGCCCTGCGCCCCGGCGCCGATGACGGTCAGCACGCGCGCGGCCGGGGGCGCGAGCAGGTCGGTGGCGAGGACGGTGACGGCGGCCGTCCGCAGGCGGGTCACGGCGGCTGCGTCCAGTACGGCCAGCGGGCGGCCGGTGACGGCGTCGAAGAGGGGCACCAGCCCCTGGACGGCGGGCAGTTCGGGCGCCGTGTCGAAGAGGGTGAGCAGCTTGACCGACAGCGTCGTGGCGTGGACCGCGGGCATGAGGAGCAGTTCGCCGTCCCCGACGGACACGGACGTCCGCGTGAACCCGGGGTCCGCACCGCCGCCCGAGGTGAAGGCCGCGCCGATGCCGGACGCGAGCTCGGGTACGGACAGGAGGCCGTCGATCGTCTTTGCGTCCAGGAACTTCAGCACGTTTCACGCCCAGGGTCCGGGTGCGGAGGGTTCGGCGGAGTGGCGAGCGCCAGCTTAACGGCGCCGCCCGCCGCGGGCCCGTACGTCTCCATAGCCGATTCCTATGGATATGAGTCGCACTATGTCTTGGACCTCTCAGGAGGGGCCGACCTAGGGTCGTGTTCATGGCATTGGCAACGCGGACGGACCGACGGCCGTCCATCGCGCGCACCTTCTGGGGATCGACCGTCGGCAAGAAGACCGTGATGGCCGCGACCGGACTGATCATGATCGCGTACCTGGCCGTCCACGCGTTGGGCAACGCCAAGATCTTCTTCGGGGCCGGCGACTTCAACGACTACGGGCACTGGCTGCGCGTCATGGGCGCCCCGGTCCTGCACCGCGAGTGGGGGCTGTGGACCGCCCGCGTGGTGCTGTCCGCGTCCGTGATCCTGCACGGGGTCTCCGCGTACCAGCTGAGCCGCCGCGACCTCAAGGCGCGCGCCACGGCCTACGTGCACAAGCGGCGGCGCGCGAGCTACGCGACGCGCACCATGCGCTGGGGCGGCATCATCCTCGCCCTGTTCATCGTCTGGCACATCCTCGACCTGACGACGGGCACCGTGCACCCCGGCTTCCAGGAGGGGCACCCGTACCAGAACGTGGTGGACACCTTCTCCACCTGGTACGGCAACGTCATCTACATCGTCGCGATGCTCGCCCTGGGCCTGCACATCCGGCACGGGTTCTGGAGCGCCGCGCAGACCCTGGGCGTCGGCAACGCGACGCGCGACCGGGTCCTCAAGGCCGTGGCCAATGTCCTGGCGGTGCTGCTGACCGCGACCTTCATCTCCGTCCCCGTGGGCGTCATGACCGGAGTGGTGAGCTGACATGACCTACACCGACTACGCGACCGGCGAACCGCTCGTCGACACCAAGGCGCCGGAAGGCCCCATAGCCGAGCGCTGGGACCGCCGCCGCTTCGAGGCGAAGCTGGTCAACCCCGCCAACCGCCGCAAGCAGACCGTGATCGTCGTGGGCACCGGCCTCGCGGGCGGCGCGGCCGGCGCGACCCTGGCCGAACAGGGCTACCACGTCGTGCAGTTCTGCTACCAGGACTCGCCGCGGCGCGCCCACTCGATCGCCGCGCAGGGCGGCATCAACGCGGCCAAGAACTACCGCAACGACGGCGACTCCATCCACCGCCTCTTCTACGACACCGTCAAGGGCGGCGACTTCCGGGCCCGCGAGTCCAACGTCCACCGCCTCGCCCAGGTCTCGGTCGAGATCATCGACCAGTGCGTGGCGCAGGGCGTGCCGTTCGCCCGGGAGTACGGCGGGCTCCTCGACACCCGTTCCTTCGGCGGCGTCCAGGTCTCCCGCACCTTCTACGCCCGCGGGCAGACGGGGCAGCAGCTGCTGCTGGGCGCCTACCAGGCGCTCAGCCGCCAGGTCGCCGCGGGCAACATCGAGCTGCACCCGCGCACCGAGATGCTCGACCTGGTCGTCGTCGACGGCAAGGCCCGCGGCATCGTCGCCCGCGACCTGATCACCGGCCGCATCGACACCTACTTCGCCGACGCGGTGGTCCTGGCCTCCGGTGGCTACGGCAACGTCTTCTACCTCTCCACCAACGCGAAGAACTCCAACGCCACCGCCGCCTGGCGGGCCCACCGGCGCGGCGCCCACTTCGCCAACCCCTGCTTCACCCAGATCCACCCCACCTGCATCCCGCGCTCCGGCGACCACCAGTCGAAGCTGACGCTGATGAGCGAGTCGCTGCGCAACGACGGCCGCATCTGGGTGCCCAGGGCGCAGGGCGACACCCGGCCCCCCGCCGAGATCCCCGAGGACGAGCGCGACTACTACCTGGAGCGCATCTATCCGTCCTTCGGCAACCTCGTGCCGCGCGACATCGCCTCCCGCGCCGCGAAGAACGTCTGCGACGAGGGCCGCGGCGTGGGCCCCGGCGGGCAGGGCGTCTACCTCGACTTCGCCGACGCCATCGCGCGGCTGGGCCGCAAGGCCGTCGAGGCGAAGTACGGCAACCTCTTCGACATGTACGAGCGCATCACCGCGGAGAACCCGTACGAGGTCCCGATGCGCATCTACCCCGCGATCCACTACACGATGGGCGGGCTCTGGGTCGACTACGACCTCCAGACCACAGTCCCCGGCCTCTTCGCCGTCGGCGAGGCCAACTTCTCCGACCACGGCGCCAACCGGCTCGGCGCGTCCGCGCTGATGCAGGGCCTGGCAGACGGCTACTTCGTGCTGCCGTCCACCATCAACGACTACCTCGCCCGCCACCCGCACCGCGACGAGGTCGACGCGAGCCACCCGGCCGCGGTCGCCGCGGTCGCCGAGACGACCGGGCGCCTGGAGCGGCTGCTCGCCGTGGACGGCGACCGCACGCCCGACTCCTTCCACAAGGAGATCGGCGAACTGATGTGGGAGTACTGCGGGATGGCCCGCACCGAGGAGGGCCTGCGCAAGGCCCTGGAGACGATCCCGCAGATCCGCGAGGAGTTCTGGCGCCGGATCAAGGTGCCGGGCACCGGCGAGGAGTTCAACCAGTCGCTGGAGAAGGCCAACCGCGTCGTCGACTATCTGGAGCTCGCCGAGCTGATGTGCCTCGACGCGCTGCACCGGTCCGAATCCTGCGGCGGTCACTTCCGCGAGGAGTCCCAGACGGAGGGCGGTGAGGCGGCCCGCAAGGACGAGGAGTTCTCGTACGCCGCCGCCTGGGAGTTCACCGGCACCGGCGACGCCCCCGTCCTGCACAAGGAAGACCTCGTCTTCGAGTACGTCCACCCCACCCAGCGGAGCTACGCATGAGGCTCACCCTGCGCGTCTGGCGCCAGAAGAACACCGACGCCCCCGGCGCCATGGCCACCTACGAGGTGGACGGCATCTCGAAGGACATGTCCTTCCTGGAGATGCTCGACACCCTCAACGAGAAGCTCATCCTGGAGGGCGAGGACCCCGTCGCCTTCGACCACGACTGCCGCGAGGGCATCTGCGGCGCGTGCAGCATGGTCATCAACGGCGACGCGCACGGCCCCGAGCGCACCACCACCTGCCAGCTCCACATGCGGTCCTTCGCCGACGGCGACACCATCGACGTCGAGCCGTGGCGGGCCACGGCCTTCCCCGTGGTCAGGGACCTCGTCGTGGACCGGTCCGCGTTCGACCGGATCATCGGGGCCGGCGGCTACATCAGCGTCCCCACCGGTGCCGCGCCCGAGGCGCACGCCACGCCGGTGCCCAAGGCCGACGCCGACTACGCCTTCGAGCACGCCGAGTGCATCGGCTGCGGCGCGTGCGTGGCCGCCTGCCCCAACGGCTCCGCGATGCTCTTCACCTCCGCGAAGATCAATCACCTCAACGTGCTGCCGCAGGGCGCGCCCGAGCGGGAGTCCCGCGTGCTCGACATGGTCGCCACCATGGACGCCGAGGGCTTCGGCGGCTGCACCCTCACCGGCGAGTGCGCCACCGCCTGCCCCAAGGGCATCCCGCTGCCGTCCATAGCCGCCATGAACAAGGAGTGGCTGCGCGCCACCCGCAAGGCCGGCAAACGCTGACCCGCCGCCCGCGCCGCGCTGTTATGTTCGCCTCTTTGGGGGTGCGGGCGTGGCGCGGGTGACAGGTGAGGACCGGCTGAGGGTGCCGGTCGGCGACGACGCGGAGCGGTGGACGACGCGCGGGCGGGTCCGCAAGGTGCTCTTCGTGGTCCACAACGTGACCTCGGCGACCCGCCTGCTCGACGTGCTGCCGCTCTTCGACGACGACACGCGCCTGCAACTGCTGGCGACCTGCACGGGCTCGTCGCCGTTCCTCGCCGGGGTACCGGAGCTGATGGCGGCGGCGGGCCTGCCGGTGCTGCCCTGGGAACAGGCGAAGGCGACACCGGTGGATCTGGCGATCTCGGCCAGCTACGGCGGTGAACTGCCACTTCTGCGGGGTAAGTTGGCGATATTGTCACACGGCGTTGGCTACAATAAGAGATTGGCGACACCGGACACCGGACACCGGACACCGGACACGGTGCGCGGAGCGCGTCCGCCGCTGCCGTCGTACCCGCCGTCTCCCGGGGCTCCGCCCCGGACCCCGAACGCGGCTTCGCCGCGTGTCCTCAAACGCCGGACGGGCTGAATTCGCCGACCCACGGTCCGTACATTCCGCCCGGCAACGCACCCGCGCCCGTATTCGGGCTCGCACCCGACTGGTTGCTCCATGACGGGCGGCCCATCGCCGATGTCACCGTCCTGTCCCACCCCGAGCAGCTCGAACGGCTTCGGGGGGCCTGTCCGGAGGCCGTGCCCACCGCGGTGCTCGCCGGGGATCCCTGCTTCGACCGCATACTCGACGCCCTCCCGTACCGGGAGCGGTTCCGCCGTGCGCTCGGCGTGGCGGCGGGCCAGCGGCTGATCGTGGTCAACTCGACCTGGTCGCCCGGCTCCCTGTTCGGTGACGGCGACGGGGATCTGTTGCCGTCCCTGCTCCCCCGGCTGACGGCCGAGCTGCCCGCCGACGAGTACCACCTGGCCGCCGTCCTCCACCCCAACATCTGGCACGGGCACGGCCCCGGCCAGGTCCGCGCCTGGCTGGACCGGGCGCGCCGGGCGGGGCTGGTGCTCGTACCGCCGCTGGAGGGCTGGCGGCAGGCGCTGGTCGCCGCCGACTGCGTGCTGGGCGACCACGGGTCCGTCACCTACTACGCCGCCGCCATCGGCACGCCCGTGCTGCTGGGCGCGTTCCCGGACGCCGCGCTGGACCCGGAGTCACCGGTCGCCGCCCTGGGGCGCGCCGCGCCGCGGCTGCGTCCGTACGAGGGGCTGCGCGCCCAGCTCGACCACGTCGTCGACCGCCACGAGCCCGGCCGCTACCGCGAGTTCGCCGCGCAGGTCAGCTCGGATCCGGGCGGGTCGGCGCGGCTGTTGCGCCGCGTCTTCTACGAGCTCATCGGCATCCCCGAGCCCACCGACCGGCCTGCCCTCCTCGACCGGCTCCCCCTGCCCGCCTTCGAACCGGCGATGCGCACCGCTCCCGTACGGGTCCTCACCCGGCTGCTCGGCGCCGACCCGCCGGAGATCGCCGTCGTCCGCCACGCGGAAGGCGCGTACGAGCCGGAGGGCGACGACGACTTCGGCTGGGACGCCCACACGACGGTCCACGAGGACACCCGGGACGCGGGCCGGCTGGGCATCGCGGACGTGATCGTGCGGTACGGCCGCGCCGACGATCCCCGGGTCGGCCCGCCGGAGGCGTGGACGGAAGAGGTACTGGCCCGGCATCCCGGGTGCGCGCTCGCGGTGTATGTGACGGGGGTGGACCGCTGCGCGGTGCGCGTTCGTGGGGGCGGGGTGGTGTGGTTGTCCGCGACTGCGGGTCCTGACGGGCGTCCCGATCTGTGCGACCCGGCGACGTATGCGTCCGCGTTGCACGCGTGGCTGGCCTCGGGGAAGTCGCTGGCGGAGGTGGTGACTTCGGGGGTGACGGTGGTTACGGGTGGGGTGCGGCACGGTGTGAGGGTGCGGGTTTGATTTCCCCAGCCCCGCCCCTTCCCGCAGCATCTGATGCGCGGCTCCGCCGCGGCCGGGGCTCCGCCCCGGACCCCCGGTCGGGTGCGGCCCGGCGGGCGCTTGTTCCCCAGCCCCGCCCCTTCCCGAAACCGGGGCTCCGCCCCGGACCCCGAAGCACGCTTCGCGCGCTGTCCTCAATCGCCGGACGGGCTGGAAAACCAGCCCGTCCGGCGATTGAGGACGCGCCCGCAGGGCGCCCCCGCCGCAGGCGGCAACCGGCCCGCGGCCGGGGGCCTGGGGCACGCGCCCCAGTTCGGGAAGGGGCGGGGCTGGGGAAAACTAGCCCGCAGCCGCCAGCCGCATCTCGACCCGCGCCACCCCACCCGCATCCCCCACCGACTCGTACAAGTCACGCGCCCAGCGCAAGAAGCGCACCGCACCCCCACCACACCCCGCCCGCAATTCCACCGCGTCCGCGAGCTGAAGCCGGGCCCCCTCCCCCTCCATCGCCTCGATCGCCTCGTCCAAGGAAGCCCGCGCCGCTTCGAGATCGCCCGCCGCAAGAAGCGTCTCCCCCAAGCTCATCCGAACGCGCGCCTCGTTGTAGGAGTCGCGCTCCCGCAACGCGCGGAAGCAGGTGAGCGCGTGCCGCAGCTGGGTCACTGCCTCGGGGTAGCGGCCCTGGCCGCTGAGCGCGCGGCCGAGGTGGTGTTCCAGGAGGGCGAGGGCGCGCGGCGCGTCGGGCGCGCCGTCGTCCTCGGGGCCGACCGCGTCCCAGATCCGCCGGGCCTCGCGGAAGCGCTCCTCGGCGTCCTCGTAGCGCCACTGCCGCAGGCACAGCAGGCCGAGGGACTCCACGGCGCTGGCCCGGCCCCGGTGGTGTCCGGCCGCGCGGTCGGCAGCGGCGGCGGCCGTCAGTTCGCGTTCGGCGTCGGCGAGGCGGCCGAGGCCCATGTAGGCGAAGGCGAGTTGGGACCGCATCCGGCCCTCCGCCCGTGGTTCGTCCGCGGCGCGGCGCCGGGCGGCGGCCACGCCCCGGACGTGGGTCGCCACCCACTGCTCGTGGAAGCCCAGGCGCAGGTGCAGTGCCCACATCGCCTCGCACAACTGCCAGGTGAGCGCGTCGAATCCGTACTCCTCCGCCGCCCGCACGGCCTCGGCGAGGTTCTCGCGCTCGCGGGTGAGCTCCCGCAGGGCGGCGCGGGCGGCCCCGGGCGCGGCGGCGGGCCGGGGCAGCCCGTCGTAGACGGGGCCGAGGTGCCAACGTCCGGGTATCACCCGGTAGTCGGCGGCTGCGGCGAACTCCAGGAACCAGGTGATCACGCGCTCGACGGCGGCCCCGGCCGCCGCGCGGCCGTCCTCCTCGTGGGCCCGCAGCTCGGCGTGGCGGCGTACGAGGTCGTGGAAGCGGTAGCGCCCGTCGGCGACCTCCTCCAGGAGGCGGGCGCCGACGAGTTCCCCGAGCAGGGCGCGGGCCTCGGCGTCGGTGGTCTCCGCGGCGGCGGCCGCCGCGCCGACGGGAACGGCGGGCCAGGGCCACGGGGCGAGCAGCCGGTAGAGGCGGGCGGCCGCGGGGGTGAGGGCACGGTAGGAGAGGTCGGTGGCGAGGCGGGTGGGGTCGGCGGGGTCCGAGGTGCCCTCTCCGGGGGCGAGGGCGGCGAACTCGCGCTCCAGGCGCGCCCAGTCGACGTCGTCCTGCCCGGCCACGAGCGCGCCCGTCTCGCACAGCGCCAGCGGAATGCCCCCGCAGCGGGCCACCACCGCCTCGGCGTGCGTGCGCTGCGCGCCGAGCGGCTCAAGGCCGGCGATCCGGGTGAGCAGCAGCACCGCGTCGGCGGCGGACAGCGGGCGCAGGCGCAGGACGCGGGCGCCGTGGTCGCGTACGAGCTCGGGCAGCCCGTGGCGGCTGGTCACGAGGGTCAGCGCGCCGGGCGCGGCGGTGAGCAGCGGGGCGACCTGGGCCGCCGAGTGGGCGTTGTCGAGGACGACGACGAGCCGCCGGCCGGCGGTGCGGTCGCGGTAGAGGTCGATCTGCGCCTGCTCGTCGGCGGGCACCCGGTCGGCCGGTACGCCGAGCGCGTGCAGGAACCGTACGAGGGTTCCTGAGGGGGTGGCCGCGGTGCCCGGTGCGGCGCCGCCGAGGTCGGCGTACAGCTGGCCGTCGGGGAAGCGGTCCGCGAGGGCGCGCGCGACGTGCACGGCGGTGGCGGTCTTCCCGAGGCCGCCGCGGCCGGTGAGCACGACGATGCGCGGGGCGCCCGCGGCGGTCACGTCGGGGTCGTCGAGGAGGGCGGCGATGGCGCGCCGTTCGGGCTCGCGGTCGGTGAAGGCGGCCGTGCCGGGCGGGAGCAGCCGGGGGCGGTTCGCCTCGGGGGCGCAGGCGGGCCCGGTGGTGTCGCGCAGGAGGTCCGTCTCGCGGAGCCAGGCGATGAGGTCGCGGGCGAAGGCCGGTTCCTCGCGGGCCTGTTGGAAGAGCTCCTCGGCGAGGTCACGGCGTGCGGCCGGGTCCGTGGGGACGGTCGGCGGGAGGCCGGGGTCGTCGTCGCCGTCCCGTCCGCGCAGCCGGCGGGCGAGGGCCGCCAGGCGTTCGGTGGTGCGCCGGCCCACTTCTCCGGCGGCGCCGGACAGTGCGCCCGAAGTCGCCGTGTTCACGGCCGAAAGCACCGCCGCCGTCGTGAACGGATCCACGTCTGCCCTCCCCGGAGTCGCCGATTCGCCCACGCTATCGGGAAGATCGTTCCGTGGGGCGGCTTCCGGGCAAGTGCTCCGGGGGCGGGGCCGCGGGAGGCGGGCCGGCGTGGCGCCCGGGACGGGCAGGGGCGCCACGCACGGGCCGGGGCGGAGCCCCGGTCAGGCCTCGCGGGGCGGGGTCACGACTTGTTGATGCAGGTGTTGCCGGACGCCGCGTTCAGCAGGGCGATGATGTCGATGCTGTTGCCGCACAGGTTGATCGGGACGTGCAGCGGCACCTGGATGACGTTGCCCGAGACGATGCCCGGCGAGCCGGCGGCCACGCCGCGCGCGCCGGAGTCGGCGACGGCCCCTCCGGTGAAGCCCGCGAGCGCGGCGCCGACGGTGGCGGTCAGTGCGACGGTTTTGGCGATTCGAGACATGCGGAGACACCTTTGCTCAGTCGTTCTGGGAGGCACCCGACCGGTGACAGCCGGGGTGAGGCTCAACGCCTGATAGTCACAAAGGTTTCGTACATGGAGCGGACGGGTGACTCGGGACTTCGAGCCCCCTATCCGCCCATTTTCGACATTGGACCGGACGGCCGATGCCGGTGTCCCCCACAGGGCCGGTGACGGCTCCGCCCGCCACCGGCCCCGCGCTCAGCCCTTCTCCGCCGCCATCCGCACGGCGAAGGCCGTGAGCTCCTCCGACCAGCCCGTCGCCAGCCGCGAGGACGTGGCGATGCGGGAGGCGCGGTCGACCAGTTCGCGGATGTGGCGCTCGGCGATGCCGCGCTCCTCGCGCTCCAGGAGGATCTCCCGCAGCAGTTCGGCGTCCCAGTCGTACTCCGGCCCGCCGTCGAGGAAGCCGCGCAGCCGCCACGCGGCGTGCAGGGCGCGGGCGTAGGCGTCGTAGGTGACGTCGAGGTCGGGGCGGCCGGCGAGGGCGCCGCCCAGGCGCAGCGGGTGCCGCACGGCGTACCAGCCGGCCGTGCAGCCCCGGTCGCATCCCGATATGCACCGCCCGGGCCAGGGGTCGTCGAGATACTCGGCGGTCATCGCCTCGTGGGCGTACGTGCCGACCACCCGCTCCAGGCGCAGTTCGTCCCAGATCCGCCAGGCGGCGACGGGCAGCCGGGCCGCGAGCCGGTCGGCGAGGGTGAGGGAGAGGTCGCCCGCGAGGTTCGCGGTGGACTCGCCGAAGCGCCCGGCGTCGCCCGCCCAGCCGTTGCGCTCGTGCTCGGCGGCGCGGCTGACGTGGAGGGTGGGGATGCCACGGCGCAGAGCGGCGTTGTCGCGGACGTCGCTGCGGATGAGGGTGCAGGTGTCGAGGAGTTCGAGGGCGGCCGCGGCGTCGACCGCCTCGGCGGCCTCGGGGCCTTCCGGGTCGCCGCCCGCCGCGAGGTAGCCGGTGAGCAGGACGACCGGGCGCACCCGGTCGACGCCCACCGCGACGAGCTCGGCGAGGGACTCGATCAGCCCGGCGCCCCGGGTGTCGGCGGTGCGCCAGCGCCGGTGTTCGTCGTTGAGGAGGCCGCGCAGGCGCTCCTCCACACGGTCGAGCATGCCCGCGCGCTGGAGTTGGGGGGCCACCTCCTGGGGCGCCGGCGAGCGCGGCAACCTTGGTTGCGCTGTCATCGTGTGCCTCCCTGGATCGGCTCCGGCCTGCGACCGGCCGGGCCGGCGGGTGCTCCGCCGCGCCGGCGGAGCCTGACCGGCCAGAAGGCTTCCCAGCGGAGCGCGTCGGAAGCGGTGGTTTCCTGCCATACCGGATCGAGCCACACGAGGGGGCTCTGCCCGGAATTTGGGCGTCCGGTGGCTGGGGGCCGTCGGCGGTGGCGCGATTCCCGCGGGCCGGCGGGTGGCTCATATGTGGCTGTTGCGCGAAGGCGCCGGGAACTGACCGGGGCTCCGCAGCGTCCCCGGGCGCCCGGTCCGGCGAGGGCAGGCCATCTGTACAGCGCGGCTCCGGCGCCGCTACAAACAGAAGCCCGGAGCAGTGACGCGGGAGGCGACGATGCGCAGGATCGCGATTGTCGGCGCGGGGCAGGGGGGACTGCACCTGGCCCTCGGGCTGGACCCCGGCCGGGGCTACGAGGTGACCGTCCACGCGGCCCGGACCCCCGACGAGGTCCGGGCCGGACGCATCCTGTCCACCCAGGTGATGTACGGCCCCGCCCTCGCCCTGGAGCGCACCGCGGGCCTGCACCTGTGGGAGGCCGGGACCCCGCGGATGGGCTCGCTGCGCATCACCACCACGGACACCACCGTCACCGCCGCGTTCGACGAGCCGGCGCAGTCCGTCGACCAGCGCGTGAAGACGGCACGCTGGCTGGAGCTGTTCGAGGAGCGCGGCGGCCGCGTCGAGTACGGCACGGTGGGGCCGGAGCAGCTGGAGCGGATCGCCGGGGCGCACGACCTGACGGTCGTCGCGACCGGCCGCGGCCCGCTGTCGGAGCTCTTCGGCCGGGACGAGCGGCACAGCCCGTACGACGGCCCCCGGCGGACCCTGGCCGCCGTCTACGTGCACGGCATGAGATCCCTGCCGGACGCTCCCGGGCCGCAGCTGCGCAGCAGCCCGGCGGAGGGCCACGGGGAGTTCTTCACCATGGACGGCACGTCCTTCGACGGGCCCTGCGGGATGCTGCTGTGGGAGGCCGTGCCCGGCGGGCCCCTCGACCGCTGGCAGGACCTCCCCGGCAACCCGGACGCCGTGGTCGAGCGCTCGCTGGAGCTGCTGCGCACCCACGCCCCCTGGGAGTACGAGCTGTGCGCGGGCATGGAGCCGACCGACGCGGGCGCCGCCCTCGTCGGGGCCGTCACCCCGGTCGTCCGGCACCCGGTGGCGCGGATCGCCCCCGGCACATACGTCCTCGGCATGGCCGACGCGGTCGTCGTGAACGACCCGGTGACCGGCCAGGGCGCCAACTCCGCGGCCCGCTGCGCCGACGGCTACCTCCGCTCGATCCTCGCCCACGGCGACGCGCCCTTCGACCGGACGTGGATGCTGCGGACGTTCGCCGCGTTCTGGGAGCACGCCCGGCACTCGGTGACCTTCACCAACCTGCTGCTGGCACAGCCGCCCGAGCACATGCGCCGGGTCCTCGCCGCCGCGGCCGAATACCCGGAGATCGCCCACCGCTACGCCAACGGCTACGCCGATCCGGCCCGTTTCCGGGACTGGCTCCTGGACGCGGACCGCGCCGACGCGTACCTGGCCGCGGTGACCGGCCGGCAGGTGACGGACGCCTGAGCGGTGCCGGAACGATGGCGGTAGCCTGGAATCCGGTGGCGGCCCCGGCCGCCACGCGGCGGTGGGGCCCGCCGTACCCGAACCGCGGCACAGGCGCCGCCAACGGTCCCTACTTGCAGGCACCGCGCGAGTAGGAGGCGTATTTCATGGGCTCGTCACGGGCCGTCGCGGACACTCCCCCGGTGCGTACGCCGTCCCCCGGCCGGCCGGCCGCGCCCGGGCAGTGGCCCGTCGTCTGCGCGGTGTCCCTCGGCGGCGGCGCCGGAGCCGCCGCCCGCTACGGCGCGGGGCTGCTGTGGCCGACCGCGCGGGGCGCGTTCCCCTGGACCACGCTCCTGGTCAACACCGTCGGCTGCGCCCTGATCGGTGTCCTGCTCGTGGTGATCGCCGACCTCGCCGCACCGCACCGGCTGCTGCGGCCCTTCCTCGGCACCGGGGTGCTGGGCGGCTTCACCACGTTCTCCACGTACGCGGTGGACATCCGGCGGCTGGTGGACGACGGCCGCACGGCGACCGCCCTCGCCTATCTCGCGGGCACGCTGCTCGCCGCGCTGGCGGCGGTGTGGGCGGCGGCGAACCTCACCCGGCTGTTCCTGCGCCGGAGGGCACGATGAGACTCCACGGCAACGCACTCCGGCTGACGGTCGTCGTCGGCGAGTCCGACACCTGGCACCACCGGCCGCTGTACTCCGAGATCGTGCACCGCGCCCACGCGGCGGGGCTGGCGGGCGCGAGCGTCTTCCGCGGCATCGAGGGATTCGGCGCCTCCTCCGTCGTCCACACCTCGCGGCTGCTGTCCCTGAGCGAGGACCTGCCGGTGTCCGTGGTGATCGTCGACACCGAGGAGCGCGTACGGGCCTTCGTCCCCGCCCTGGACGAACTGGTCGGCGAGGGGCTCGTGTTGCTCGACGAGGTGGAGGTCGTGCGCTGTACCGGTCGCGACGGGGAGCCGGGTGACGCGGCGTGAACTGGATCGTCGTCGTCGCCGGGGCCATGGTCGGCGCGCCCCTGCGCTATCTCACGGACCGCGCCGTGCAGTCCCGCCACGACTCGGTCTTCCCGTGGGGCACGTTCACGGTCAACGTCGTGGGCTGTCTGATCCTGGGCGCGCTCACGGGCGCGGCCGTCTCCTCCCACGTGCAGCTGCTGCTGGGGACGGGGTTGTGCGGCGCGCTGACGACGTA
This sequence comes from Streptoverticillium olivoreticuli subsp. olivoreticuli, assembly GCF_003391135.1. Classification (GTDB taxonomy): domain Bacteria; phylum Actinomycetota; class Actinomycetes; order Streptomycetales; family Streptomycetaceae; genus Streptomyces; species Streptomyces blastmyceticus. The sequence goes on from NZ_CP031455.1 coordinate 3,998,648, forward strand.
CTCGACGTTCTCGTACGAGACGCTGCGGCTCTCGGAGGAGGGCGCTGCCGGTTATGCGGTGGCCAATGTGGGTGCGAGTCTCGTGTGCGGCTTGGGTGCGGCGTGGGTGGGTGCGGCGCTGGGGCAGGCGGTCGTCGGCTGAGCGGGTTTGTTCCCCACCCCGCCCCTTCCCTCAGCGTCTGATGCTCGGCTCCGCCGAGGCCGGGGCTCCGCCCCGGACCCGTGCCCGAGTGCGGGCCGGTGGGTTTGTTTCCCCAGCCCCGCCCCTTCCCACAGCATCTGATGCTCGGCTCCGCCGAGGCCGGGGCTCCGCCCCGGACCCGTGCCCGGGTGCAGGCCGGCGGGTTTGTTTCCCCAGCCCCGCCCCTTCCCGAAACCGGGGCTCCGCCCCAGACCCCGAAGCACGCTTCGCGCGCTGTCCTCAAACGCCGGACGGGCTGGATTTCGCGGACCGTAGCCAGCGAAATCAGCCCGTCCGGCGATTGAGGACGCGCCCGCAGGGCGCTGGGGGGCCGGGGGTCTCCCCCGGTTTCGGGAAGGGGCGGGGCTGGGGAACAAGCCCGCCGCAGGCGGCAACGGACCCGCACCCCACACCCGGTCACCCCGGCGGCGGCGCAGCCAGATGTTCCAGCAGGACGCCGCGCAGCTCGCGCGCCGCGCGTGGTGGGGCGACATCCTTGCGGTGCGCCACCGCGATCGTGCGCCGCATCCGCGTCCCCTCGAACGGAGTGACCCGCAGGCCCGAGCGGGCCGCCACCATGCCGGGGACGACCGCGAGGCCCAGGCCCGCGCGGACGAAGCCGAGGACCGCGTCCATCTCGCCGCCCTCCACGGTGAAGGACGGTTCGAAACCGGCCGCCCGGCAGGCCGCCGTGGTGATCTCCCGCAGGTCGTAGCCGCGCCGGAACATCACCATGGGCCGGTCCGCGAGCTCCGCCACCCGGATGGCGCTGCGCCGGGTTGGCGGTGGCGCCGAGGGGGCGGTGACGACGACGAGGTCCTCGCGGAGGAGCTCGGTGGTGGCCAGGGCGGGGCCGCCGACGGGCAGCGGGGTGATGATCAGCGCGAGGTCGAGCCCGCCGGCGGCGAGGGTGCGGACGAGGTCCTGCGAACCGCCCTCGTCCACCACGAGCTCGATGCCCGGGTAGCGCGCGTGGTAGGCGTGCAGCACATCGGGGACCAGGCTCGCGCAGAGGCTGGGCGGCGCCCCGAGGCGCACCCGGCCGCGCCGCAGCTGGACGACCTCCTGGACCTCGCGGCGCGCCGTCTCGGTGTCCGCGAGGATCTGCCGGGCGAGCGGCAGCAGGACCTCGCCCGCGTCGGTGAGCGTGATGTTGCCCCGGGCCCGGTGGAAGAGCTCGGCGCCCAGCTCCCGTTCGAGGGCGCGGATCTGCTGGGACAGCGAGGGCTGGGCGACGTGCAGCGCGTCCGCGGCCCGCGTGAAGTGGCGGACCTCGGCGAGCGTGGTGAAGTAGCGGAGCTGCTGGAACTGCACCCGCGCATCGTATATAGCCGGAACCTATCGAGACAGGCTCCGGCATCGATGTTCACCGGCCGGCCCGGGCGGGCCCGTCAGCGCGCCCCGAACACCTGGGTCCACCGGGGTCCGCCCGGCGCGTGGTTGACGCCGACGCCGATCTCCTTGAAGGAGCAGTTGAGGATGTTCCGCCGGTGCCCGTCACTGTGCATCCACGAGTCCATGACCGAGGCGGGGTCCTGCTGCCCGTAGGCGATGTTCTCGCCGTACGTGCTCCAGTGGTACCCGGCGGCGGTGATGCGCTCGCCGGGGCCCGCGCCGTCGGGGTTGGTGTGGTCGAAGAAGTTGCGGGCGGCCATGTCGTCGGACTGGCCCTGCGCCGCGCGGTCCAGGGTGCCGTTCTCGGTGACCGGGGAGCAGCCGGCCTTCGCGCGCTCGGCGTTGACGAGGGCGGTGACCTGCTGCCCGAGCGAGCCGCCGCCGGGCCCGGCGGGCGGCTTGGGGGCCGAGGGGGCCTTGGGGGCGGGGCGGTCGGTGGTGGGGTCCGCCTTCTTCGGCTCGGGTGCCTCGCTGGTGGCAGTGTCCGGGGCGGAGGCCGAGGCGGACGCGCTCGGCTTGGCGGAAGCGCTCGCGGAGGCGCTCGCCCGGGGCGAGGGCGACGCGCTCGGCGGCAGGGCGCCGGTGGAGGCGTCCAGCGCCTTCACCTGGGTGGGTATCTCGTCCCCGGCCGAGACGGGCCGGTCCTTACGGTCCGTGGAGTCGGTGAAGAGGTACATCCCGCCGAGCACACCGCCCGCGACGACGGCCAGGGCGGCGGCCCCGGCGGCGGCCCGCTTCGCGGTGCGGGACCGGGAGGAGGCCCGGTGGCCGTGCGTACGGCTGCCGCCGGTGCGGTGCCGGGCGGCGCGCGAGGCGCGGGAGGCGCCCGGAGCGGGGGCCGAGGCCGCGACCGGCCGCGTGTGGAGCACCGCCCCGCCGCCCCACCAGCCGAGCAGCGCGCCCGCCACCGGCACCAGGCCGAGGCCGACGAGCAGCCGCTCCGCGGGGACCAGCGCGGACCAGGCACCCCCGCACGCCCCGCAGGCCCGCGCGTGCCGGGCGATGCGCTTGCGCCACAGCGCGGACGGGTTGCCGTCCCAGGGTGCGACGAGCTCGGCGAGCTCGCGGCAGCGCGGTGCGGCGCCGAGGGCGCGTACGACGCCGCGCGCCGTGTCCAGCTGCTCCTTGGTGCGCTGGACGCGGACGGCCGTGTGCGCGGGCGACAGCTCCAGCGCGGCGGCGACCTCGGCGCGGGTCAGCTCGCCGGCCGCCTCCAGCCACCACAGGGACAGCACGGTCTGCTCGCCCTCGTCGAGCCAGCGGGTCGCCTCCGCGACCTCCCTGCGCTGGCCCGAAAGGCCCAGCCGCACGATGGTCAGGTCGACGAAGTCCGCGCGGGGGTCGGGGACTTCGGCGACTTCCTGCAGGCCACTGACGGGCGCCTCGGGGCGGGCCCGCCAGTGGCTGCGTATCTGGTTGGTCGTGATGGCCACGAGCCAGGAGCGGAAGCGGGCGGGGTCCCGGAGCTCGTCCAGGCCGTTGATGACCCGCAGCATCGTCTCCTGGACCACGTCGTCGACGTCGGCGTGCCCGTCGAGGGCCCGTCCGACGATGTTGTAGACGAGCGGCAGGCAGTCGGCGACGAGCTCGTCCTGTGCCGCCGGGTCCCCGGCCCGCGCCGCCTCGACCACGGCCACGCTGTCACTCTTCACGCCGCGCCACCCCTTCTCGCTTTTCCGTTCGGTCCGACACATAGGAGACGTGGGACGCCGCGCGGGATAACAGAAAAGGGAGAGGAAATTTTTCAGCAGTGCCGGATCACGGCCTCCGGGCCGCCCGGTTGCGCCCGCCGGGGCCGGGCGACAGCCCTTCTGCGAGTTCGTCGAGGGCGTCCAGCAGGAGGTCCGCGCCGCGCACGGCGACGCCCTCGTCACCGACTTCCGCCTGCCAGGCGGTGAGCACGGCGCGGGGGCCCGTCCAGTCCAGGTGGCCGCGTTCCCGTACGGCTTCGGCCGCGGCCGGGAGGGCCGCCTTGAGGGCCTCGGCGAAGGCCTCGGCGCCCTTGGAGGGTTCGGCGTCGCGGTCCGGGAGGTGAGCCTCCATCAGCATGGTGGCCCGGCCCATGGTGGCGAGCGCCGCCTCCGCCGTGCGCTCCTTCGTACGGGAGATGCCCCGGTGCCGTACGGGCTCGGTCAGGGCGCGGGCCGCCGCCTCGTCCCAGGCGGTACGGGCCGCCCGCGAGTCCAGCAGCGCCTCGCGCACCCGGCGCGGGCGGCGCTCGGCCGGGTTGCCGAACGCGTGGAGCACGGCCAGGCTGTAACGGCCGTTGGCGGTCAGCCAGTCGGCGAGCCGGTCGCGCAGCCGGGGCGTCTCCCAGGTGGGGAAGAGCGCGTACGCGGCCATCGCGAGCAGCCCGCCCAGCAGGGTCAGGGCCACCCGCGCCTGGACGGTCTGCGACCAGTCCCCGCCCGCGATGCCGAGCAGGAAGACGACGTAGGCGGCGATGCACGCGGACGCCACGCTGTAGCCGGTGTTCATCAGGAGGTACATCAGCGCGATGCACAGCACGGCGAGGCCCGCGTTCACCCACGGACCGGGGTGGCCCACGGCGACCAGCGCCCCGCCGATCAGCACGCCGACGACGGTCCCGGCGAAGCGGGCGATGCCCCGCGAGTACGTCTGGCCGAAGTCCGGCCGCATCACCATCACGGAGGTCATCGGCGCCCAGTAGCCGTGTCCGAGCGGCAGCGCGGTGCCCAGCGCGTAGCCGACCAGCACGACCACCGTCACCCGGACCGCGTGCCGCCCGACCGGTGACGACCAGCGCGCCTCGCGGCGCAGGGCGCGCAGCGCCAGCGGCACGAGGCGGGGCACCGAGGGCCGCAGCAGGTGCCGGTGTTCCTCGCCGGCGGCCGGTCCGGTCGAACGGACCGGCTCGTCGGTGGCGTCCACGGCGTCGCCGAGCAGCGCGATCAGCCGGTACGCGGAGCGGCGGGCCGGGCCCTTGAGCATCGGCCCGGACGCGGGCACCTGCAGGATGGCCACCGCCTCGGGCGGCAGCCGCACCGGCCTGCCCCAGCGGATGGCGCGGGCGACGGCGTCCAGGACGGCCCCGGCGGCGGCCAGCAGATCGCGGGCCCGGTCGCGCTCGGGCCCTTCGGCCGGGGCACCCAGCACCGGGTCGGCGATCGACGCGAGCACCGGCCGGATGCGCTCGGCGACCCCGCGCGGACCGCCGAGCTGGCGGGGCCGGCTGCGGGCCTGGCGGGGAGTCAGCTCGGCGGCCTCGCGGGCGTCCATGAGCGGCTGCGGGTCGAAGCGGGCCACGGGGTCGTGGCGGAGTCTTCGCGCGTAGTCCGCCTCGGCGGCGAGCGCGTCGGCGAGCGCGTCGCGCTGGAGGCCCCAGGGGCGGACGGGCAGCAGCACGATCAGCAGCGCTTGGACCAGCCCGCCGACGGCGATGAGCCCGGCGTGCTCCAGGGCGCCGAGTACGGACGTCGGCAGGGTGACCGTGACCAGCATGACGGCGATGGTCTGCGTGGCGACGAGCCCGGACACCGGCCCGACCGCCCACGCCATGCCGGCGAAGAGGGTCCACACCGCCAGCAGCGTGGCGAACAGGACATGGTCGGCGGCGGCCGTGTAGCCCAGGAACGTGCTGATGCCGAGCCCCACCGCCACCGCGAGCGCCAGCACGGGCCGCGGCCGCCAGCTCCGCTGGAACGTCGCCAGGCCCGCGGCGAAGGCGCCGAACGCGGAGGAGACGGCGAGGGTGGGTGTGCCGAGCCAGAGCGTCAGCCCGACCACGATCGCGACCCCGGCCGCGCCGCGGAGGGCGACGAGCGGGGTCAGCTTGGTGCGCTCCACGGTCAGACCGGTCCGCACGGTCTCTCTCAGGGCGCTCGACCAGGTCATGCCCTGAGCTTACGATCATGCCGTCGCGAACCGGCGCTCCGGTCCGCGACGGCGTGACCTGGCATTACCGGCCGTCAGCGGTGGCTGGGGAAGCCCAGGTCCACGCCGCTCTCCGAGGGGTCCGGCCAGCGGGTCGTCACCACCTTGCCGCGGGTGTAGAAGTGCACGCCGTCGTTGCCGTAGATGTGCAGGTCCCCGAAGAGGGAGTCCTTCCAGCCGCCGAAGGAGTGGTAGCCCACCGGCACCGGGATCGGGACGTTGACGCCCACCATCCCCGCGTGGACCTCCAGCTGGAAGCGGCGTGCCGCGCCGCCGTCCCGCGTGAAGATGGCGGTGCCGTTGCCCCAGGGCGAGCCGTTGACGATGGCGAGGCCCTCCTCGTAGGTGTCGGCGCGCAGCACGCACAGCACCGGGCCGAAGATCTCGTCGCGGTAGGCGTCCATGCCGGTGCCGACGTGGTCGAGGAGGGACAGGCCGATCCAGTGCCCGTTCTCGTACCCCTCGACGGTGAAGCCCGTGCCGTCCAGGACGACCCGCGCGCCCTGTCCTGCGGCGCCTTCCACGTAGGAGGCGACCTTGTCGCGGTGGGCCTTGGTGATGAGCGGGCCCATCTCGGAGGCGGGGTCGTCGCCGGGGCCGATCTTGATCTTCCCGGCGCGGTCGACGATCTTCTCCACGAGCGCGTCGCCGGTGGCACCGACCGCGACGACCGCGGAGATGGCCATGCAGCGCTCGCCGGCGGAGCCGTACGCGGCGGAGACGGCGGCGTCGGCAGCCGCGTCGAGGTCGGCGTCGGGCAGCACGAGCATGTGGTTCTTGGCGCCGCCGAGTGCCTGGACGCGCTTGCCGTTGGCGGTGGCCACGGTGTGGATGTGGCGGGCGATCGGGGTGGAGCCGACGAAGGAGACGGCCGCGATGTCGGGGTGCTCCAGGATGCGGTCGACGGCCACCTTGTCGCCGTTGACGACATTGAGCACACCGGCCGGCAGGCCCGCCTCGGCGGCCAGCTCCGCGAGCAGGAAGGCGGCCGAGGGGTCCTTCTCGCTCGGCTTGAGGACGAAGGTGTTGCCGCAGGCGATGGCGAGCGGGAACATCCACATCGGCACCATGGCCGGGAAGTTGAAGGGCGTGATGCCCGCGACGACGCCCAGGGGCTGCCGGATCGCGGCGACGTCGACACCGCTGGACACCTGGGACGACAGCTCGCCCTTGAGCTGCGTGGTGATCCCGCAGGCCAGCTCGACGATCTCCAGGCCGCGGGCGACCTCGCCGAGCGCGTCGGAGTGGACCTTGCCGTGCTCGGCGGTGATCAGCCGGGCGATCTCGTCGCGGTGGGCGTCGAGGAGCGCGCGGTAGCGGAAGAGCACGGCGGTGCGGGCGGCGAGCGAGGAGGTGCCCCAGGTGGCGTACGCCTCCTTCGCCGCCGCCACGGCGGCGTCGACCTCCTCGGCGGAGGCGAAGGCGACCCGGGTGGTCCGCTCCCCGGTCGCGGGGTCGGTGACCGGCCCGAACGTGCCGGAGGTGCCCTCGACGGCCTTGCCGCCGATCCAGTGGTGCACGGTCTTCATCTTCGGGAGCCCTTCTGGAGGATGACTTGGCGGACAGGAGACGGACGGGCGGAAGGCCCTCAGAGATACCGGCGCCGTCCGGCCACGTGCCGTTCGTACTCCTCCCGGGCCCTGACCGCCGCGGGACGGGTCGCGGTCTGGGCGACAGGCACATCCCACCACGCCTGCGCAGGGGGCGCGCCCGGCACTGTGTCGGCCGTTTCGGTCTCCACATAGACACATGTGGGGCGGGTGGCGGCGCGCGCCTCGGCCAGTGCCTCCGCCAGCTCGCCGTTGGTCCGGGCGCGCAGCACCGACATCCCCAGGGAGGCGGCGTTGGCGGCGAGGTCGACGGGCAGGGGGTCGCCGGTGTACGTGCCGTCGGGGGCCCGGAAGCGGTAGGCCGTGCCGAAGCGCTCGCCGCCGACGGCGTCGGAGAGCCCGCCGATGGAGGCGTAGCCGTGGTTCTGGAGCAGCAGGAGCTTGATGGCGATCCCTTCCTGCACGGCCGTGACCAGCTCGGTCGGCATCATCAGATACGTGCCGTCGCCGACGAGCGCCCAGACGGGGCGGTCGGGGCTCGCCATCCGGACGCCGATCGCGGCGGGGATCTCGTAGCCCATGCAGGAGTAGCCGTATTCGAGGTGGTAGTCGCGGCGGCCCCGGGCGCGCCAGAGCTTGTGGAGGTCGCCGGGGAGCGAGCCGGCCGCGTTGACGATCACGTCCGAGGGGTCGACGACCCGGTCGAGGGCGCCGAGCACCTGGGCCTGGGTGGGGCGGGCGTCGCGGTCGGTCCAGGAGAAGGCGCGGGTGACGACCTGGTCCCAGGCGGCCTTGCCGCGGGCGTACTCCCGCTCGTACTCCTCGGGGACGCGGTGACCGGAGAGTGCCTCCAGCAGCGCCTCAAGCCCGGCCCGCGCGTCGCCGACCAGGGGCAGGCCGGAGAGCTTGTGGGCGTCGAAGGAGGTGATGTTGAGGTTGACGAAGCGCACTCCGGGCGCGGCGAAGAGGGTCGAGGAGGCGGTGGTGAAGTCGCTGTAGCGGGTGCCGACGCCGATGACGAGGTCGGCGGTGCGGGCGAGTTCGTCGGCGACGGCGGTGCCGGTGTGCCCGAGGCCGCCCACGTCGCGGGCGTGGTGGTGGGGCAGCGAGCCCTTGCCCGCCTGGGTGCAGGCGACGGGGATGCCGGTGGCGTCGGCGAACGCGGACAGGGCGTCGTAGGCGCCGCTGTGCGGGACGCCGCCCCCGGCGACGAGCAGCGGGCGGCGGGCGGCCCGTACGGCCGCCACGGCCTCGGCGAGGGCGCCGGGGTCGGGCGCGGGGCGGCGCACGTGCCAGACGCGGTCGGCGAAGAACTCCTGCGGCCAGTCGTACGCCTCGGCCTGGACGTCCTGTGGCAGGGCGAGGGTGACGGCGCCGGTCCGGACGGGGTCGGCGAGCACCCGCATGGCCTCCAGGGCGGCCGGGATCAGCATCTCGGGGCGGGTGATCCGGTCGAAGTACCGCGAGACGGGCCGCAGGCAGTCGTTGACGGAGATGTCGCCCGCGCCCGGGTGTTCGAGCTGCTGGAGGACGGGGTCGGCCGGGCGGGTGGCGAAGGTGTCGCCGGGCAGCAGCAGGACGGGGATGTGGTTGATCGTGGCGAGGGCGGCGCCGGTGACGAGGTTGGTGGCGCCGGGGCCGATGGAGGTGGTGACGGCGTGGGCGGAGAGCCGGTCGCGGTGGCGGGCGTAGCCGACGGCGGCGTGCACCATGGCCTGTTCGTTGCGGCCCTGGTGGTAGGGCATGGCGTCGCCGGACTCCAGCAGCGCCTGGCCGATCCCGGCGACGTTGCCGTGGCCGAAGATGCCCCAGCAGGCGGTGATCAGCCGCTGCCCCGTGCCGTCGCGCTCGGTGTACTGGTGGGCGAGGAATTCCACCAGGGCCTGGGCGACGGTCAGCCGCCGGGTGGGAACGGTCATCGGGCCTCTCCCGCGGTGTACAGCGGCAGCCGGGGGTCGACGGGCTGCCCGGGCCAGGTGGCGCGGATCCAGGCGTGGTCGGGGTGGTCGCGGATGAGCCACTCCCGTTCCGCGCCGGGCCCGGCCATGACGTTGAGGTAGTACATGGTGTGGCCGGGGGCGGCGACGGACGGGCCGTGCCAGCCGTCGGGGATCAGCACGGCGTCGCCGGTGCGGACCTCCGCGAGCACGTCCGTGCCACCGCTCCGGGAGGGCGAGACCCGCTGGTAGCCGAGCCCGGCGTCGCCCTCGATCTCGAAGTAGTAGATCTCCTCCAGGCGGGACTCCTCGCCGGGGTGGTGCTCGTCGTGTTTGTGCGGCGGGTAGGAGGACCAGTTGCCGCCGGGGGTGAGCACCTCGACGGCGATGAGCCGGTCGCACGCGAAGGCGTCGGCGGCGGCGAAGTTGTTGACCTGCCGCGAGCAGTTGCCGGTGCCGCGCAGCTCCACGGGGACGTTCGAGGCGGGGCCGTGGCGCGCGGTCAGCCGGTTCGCGCAGCGCGCCCCGGCGAGCGCGAACCGGCCGCCCGCGCCGGAGCCGAGGGTCACCCGCGCGTCCCTCGGCACATACGCGAAGTCGCTCACGCCCTCGAACACGCTCTTCCTGCCGTGCAGTTCGAAGGACTGCCCGTCGACGGTGACCGTGCACCCTCCGGCCAGCGGCAGCACGATCCATTCGCTGTCACCCGCCGTGAAGGTGTGCGTGGAGCCGGGCGAGAGCGTGAGGACGCGCAGCGAGGAGTGGCTCCAGCCGGCCTGCTCGGGCCAGATGTCCAGGACGTACGGGCCGTCGGCCGCGCTGCCCGCCGGGAGGTGATGGGTGGCGAAGGTCATGAGTTCTCGTCTCTCCTGACGCCGTGTGGGGCACAAGCGTCACAGCAGTCCTACGGCCGTGTCGACGGCACCGGCCACGTCGCCGTCGGCCGGATAGAGCAGGGAGCGGCCGGCGACGAGCCCCTTCACGGTGGGCAGCCGCAGGGCCGCGCGCCACTTCTCGTACGCGGCGTCGCCGCCGACGTCGCCGCCGAGCAGCACGGTGGGCAGCGTGGTGGTCTCCAGCACCCGGCCCATGTCGGCGGGGTCGTCGGTGACGGGCACCTTGAGCCAGGTGTACGCGGAGGTCCCGGCGAGCCCCGAGGCGATGGCGATGGAGGTGGTGACGGCCTCGGCGCCCAGGTCGTTGTGGACCCGGCCGGCCACCCGCCGGGAGAGGAACGGCTCGACGAAGACGGGCAGCCGGCGGGCGGCCATGTCGTCGATGGCGCGGGCCGCGGAGTGCAGGGTCCGCAGCGAGCCGGGGTCGTCGTGGTCGATGCGCAGCAGGAGCTTGCCCGCGTCGAACCGGAGCCCGGCCAGGTCCTCGGGGCGGTGCCCGGTGAACCGGTCGTCCAGCTCGAACGCGGCGCCCGCGAGCCCGCCGCGGTTCATGGACCCGATGACGACCTTGTCCTCCAGCGCGCCGAGCAGCAGCAGGTCGTCGAGGACGTCGGCGGAGCCGAGCACCCCGTCGACGCCGGGCCGGGACAGCGCGAGGCAGAGCCGCTCCAGCAGCCCGGCCCGGTCGGCCATGGCGAACGGCCGGTCCCCGACGGCGAGGGCGCCGCGCGCGGGGTGGTCGGCGGCGATGATCATCAGCCGCCCGCTGTCCCCGACGAGCGGCCGCCGAAGCCGGCGCGCGGCGGCTTCGGCGACGGCTTCGGGGTGCGCGGCCCTTACGTTGACCAGGTCGGCGATGTCGATTCTCACGATGACCTTCGGCTTGGCGGATGTTGACGACGGACGCCTGCGGCGGGCTTTTTCCCCAGCCCCGCCCCTTCCCGGCTGCATCCGATATGCGGCTCCGCCGCGTGAGGGGGCTCCGCCCCCAGACCCCCGGGGTGCGGGAATTCAGCCCGTCCGGCGATTGAGGACGCTCCCGCAGGGAGCTCCGCCGCAGGCGCGACGGACCAGCAGCCGGGGGCCTGGGGCGCGAGCCCCAGTTTCGGGAAGGGGCGGGGCTGGGGAACAAAACCCGCGGCTACCCGGAACCCAGCAACCCCTCGATCTCCGATCGCATCGGCATCGCCGAAGAGCACGACAGCCGCGAAGCGACAAGCGCCCCCGCCGCGTTCGCGTAACGCAACGACACCGCCAACGGCCACCCGCTCAGCAACCCGTCACACAGCGCCCCACCGAACGCATCACCCGCCCCCAACCCGTTCAGCACCTCGATCTCCACCGGCGGGACCTCCGCCGTCGTGCCGTCCCGGTGGACCGCGAGGACGCCCTTGGGCCCCTGCTTGACCACGGCCAGTTCGACGCCCGCGTCGAGGAGCGCCCAGGCCGCCGCGAGCGGCTCGCGCTCGCCCGTGGCGACCTCGCACTCGTCGGCGTTGCCGACGGCGACGGTGGCGTGGGCGAGGGCGGCCGCGTAGTACGGCCGGGCGGTGGCCGTCGCTGCGGCACCCGTACGCCCGCCGTCGCCCGAGGCGCCGCCCTCGCCGCCCCAGAACAGCGGGCGCCAGTCGAGGTCGAGCACCGTGGTGCCCCGCTTGGCGCGGGCCGCGAGCGCGGCGAGCGTCGCGGAGCGGCTCGGCTCCTCGCACAGGCCGGTGCCGGTCACCCAGAAGATCCGGGCGGCGCGGACGGCGTCCAGGTCCAGTTCGGTGGTGTGGATCTCCAGGTCGGGCGCCTTGGGGCGGCGGTAGAAGTAGAGCGGGAAGTCGTCCGGCGGGAAGATCTCGCAGAAGGTCAGGGGCGTGGGGTGGGCGGGCACGGGCGTCACCCACCGGTCGTCCACGCCGAAGTCGCGCAGTGCCCGGTGGACGTAGTCGCCGAAGGGGTCGGCGCCGGTGCGGCTGATCAGCGCGGCGCGGCGGCCGAGCCGGGCCGCGGCGACCGCGACATTGGCCGGCGAGCCGCCGAGGAACTTGCCGAAGGTCTCGACCTCCGCCAACGGCACGCCGGTCTGCAAGGGATAGAGGTCCACCCCGACCCGGCCCATGGTGATCAGGTCGTACGGTCCCGTCTCGCTCATGGGTCAGGTCTAGCCGGGCCCCCGCGACCATGTCAAGGAATTGTCCTTACATATAGACGTACCCGGGGCAGACTTGACGTGACGTCCGTATGTCCGGACGTAACCTTGACACCCTGTCCGCCCGGCGGGGAAGCTACGGGGAGCCCCCGCCCCTCGCCCGAGGCGACCCGAGGAGAGCCGCAATGCCCCCCAGCCCCGCTCCTTCGCCCGCGTCCCGCATCCGGGTGGGTTCCGCCCCGGACTCCTGGGGCGTGTGGTTCGCCGACGACCCGGCCCAGGTCCCCTGGCAGCGCTTCCTGGACGAGGTCGCCGACGCGGGCTACGCCTGGATCGAGCTGGGGCCGTACGGCTACCTCCCCACCGACCCCGGCCTGCTGCGCGACGAGACCGGGCGGCGCGGCCTCTCCGTCTCCGCGGGCACGGTCTTCACCGCCCTGCACCGCGGCCCCTCCGTCTGGGAAGCGACCTGGGAGCACGTGTCCGCGGTCGCCGAGCTGACCCGGGCGACGGGCGCGCGGCACCTGGTCGTCATCCCGTCCTTCTGGCGCGACGACCGGACCGCGGAGCCGATCGAGAGCCCCGAGCTGACGGCCGAGCAGTGGCGCCACCTGGCCACGGGCACGGAGCGGCTGGCCCGCGAGGTCCGCGACCGCTACGGCCTGGCCGTCGTCGTCCACCCGCACGCCGACACCCACATCGACACCGAGGCGCACGTCGAGCGCTTCCTCGACGCGACGGACCCCGCGCTGGTCGGCCTGTGCCTGGACACCGGTCATTACGCGTACTGCGGCGGCGACAGCGTCAGGCTCATCGAGACCTACGGCGAGCGGATCGGCTATCTCCACCTCAAGCAGGTCGACCCGGCGGTCCTGGCGGAGGTGGTCGCGAAGGGCACCCCGTTCGGGCCCGCCGTGCGGCAGGGCGTGATGTGCGAACCGCCGCGCGGCGTACCGGCGCTGGAGCCCGTGCTCGCGGCCGCCGCGAAGCTGGACGCCGACCTGTTCGCCATCGTGGAGCAGGACATGTACCCCTGCCCGCCGGACCGCCCGCTGCCCATCGCCCGGCGCACCCGGCGCTATCTGCGGGGCTGCGGCGTCTGACGGCGTTCCCCCGCGCACGGAAACGAGGAGACACCCACCATGACGCAGCAAGGCACGCTCGGCGTCGCCGTCATCGGCACGGGACGGATGGGCGCCGACCACGTCCGGCGGCTCGACCGGGTCATCAGCGGGGCGCGGGTCGCGGCGGTCGTCGACATCGACGGCGACCGCGCCAAGCGGGCCGCGGGCGGCATCGACGGCTGTACGGCCTACACCGACACGGCCGCCGCCCTGTCCGCCCCCGACGTGGACGCCGTGCTCATCGCCTCCCCCGCCCCCGCGCACGAGGCCGCGCTGCTGGCGGCGTTCGCGCGCGACCTGCCTGTGCTGTGCGAGAAGCCGCTGACGCCGGACGCCGCGTCCGCGCTGCGCGTGGTGGAGGCCGAGGCCCGGCTCGGCCACCGGCGCGTCCAGGTGGGCTTCATGCGGCGGTACGACCCGGAGTACCTGCGCCTCAAAGCGCTGCTGGACGGCGGCGGCATCGGGCGCCCGCTGATGCTGCACTGCCGGCACCGCAACGCGGCCACGCCGCCCGGCTTCACCGAGCAGATGATGATCAACGACTCGGTGGTCCACGAGATCGATGTCACGCGCTGGCTCCTCGGCCAGGAGATCGCCGCCGTCACCGTCCTCAAACCGGCCCGCTCGTCCGCCGCGCCCGAGGGCCTCGGCGACCCTCAACTCGTCCTCCTGGAGACCTCCGGCGGCGCCCTCGCGGACGTCGAGATCTTCGTCAACTGCGGCTTCGGCTACCAGGTCCAGTGCGAGGCCGTCGGCGAGCGCGGCAGCGCGCGCATCGGCGACGCGCACGGCCTGCTCGTGAACACGGCCGGCCACTGGGGCGGCGAGATCCCCCAGGACTTCGTGGAACGCTTCCGCGCCGCGTACGGCGAGCAGGTCCAGCGCTGGGTGACCGCCACCCGCGAGGGCCGCACGGAGGGCCCGAGCGCGTGGGACGGCTATGCGGCGGCGGCGACCTGCGAAGCGGGCACCCGGGCGCAGGTGTCGGGTGCCCGCGAGCGGGTGATCCTGGCGGAGCGTCCGCGACTGTACGGCTGAGGGTGCGGGCCGGTTGCCGCCTGCGGCGGGCCTTGTCCCCTATCCCGCCCCTTCCCGAAACTGGGGGCTTCGCCCCCAGACCCCCAAGGGTGCGCAAATTCAGCCCGTCCGGCGATTGAGGACAGCGCGCGAAGCGTGCTTCGGGGTCTGGGGCGGAGCCCCAGAAACGGAGCTGCACCATGAAGGTCGGACTCATCGGCGCGGGACGCATCGGCTCGTTCCACGCCTCCGTACTCGCCGCCTCCGACGACGTCGATGCCCTCTTCATCGCCGACGCCGACGAACAGCGCGCGACCACCCTCGCCGCACGCCTCGACGCCGGAACCACCACCATCGACACCCTCTTCCACACCGTCGACGCCCTCGTCATCACCACCCCCGCCTCGACCCACGCCGACCTCGTCACCCGCGCCGCCCGCGCCGGGCTGCCCGCGTTCTGCGAGAAGCCCGTCGCCCTCGATCCCCGGCGCACGCGGCAGGCGCTGAGCGCCGTCGAGGAGGCGGGGACGCTGTTGCAACTCGGTTTCCAGCGGCGCTTCGACCCCGGGTTCCGCGCCGCGCGCGACGCGTTGCGGTCGGGGCGGCTGGGGCGGGTGCACACCATCCGGGCCGTCACCTCGGACGCCGCTCCCCCGCCCGCGGACTTCCTGCCGCTCTCCGGCGGGCTGATCCGCGACTGTCTGATCCACGACTTCGACACCGTGCGATGGCTGACGGGACGTGAGGTGACGGAGGTCTACGCACGGGGCTCGGCCGGTGGCGCGGCGTTCTTCCGGGAGGCGGGCGACGTGGACACCGCCGCCGCCCTGCTCACCCTGGACGACGGCACGCTCGTCACCGCGACCGCCACCCGCTACAACGGCGCGGGGCACGACGTACGGATGGAGCTGTCCGGCGAGCGCGACCAGTGGGTGGTCGGGCTCGGCGACCGTACGCCCACGACGTCGGCCGAACCCGACGGGCCCGGCGCGCCCGAGCGGCCCTGGGCGGACTTCCTGGAGCGGTTCGACACCGCGTACCGCGCCGAGTTGGCCCATTTCCTGCGGGCGGCACGCGGCGAGGCACCCAACCCTTGCCCCGGCCGGGAAGGGCTGGCGGCGCTGCTGATCGCCGAGGCCTGCGAACTGTCACGCCGGGAGGACCGCCCCGTCAGGCTGTGACCGCCCACCCGGCGCACCCGGCGACAAAACCCGCACCCACCCTGTTACGACCGTCACGCTTTCGCAGAGCTTAGGTCACAGACGCCCAACAACCCCTCGCCGTCGCTCACTCCGCGTCGTTCACCGGGCACAGGCTCAGTGATCAAGAAGGCCGCGCCACGGCTTCCCCGACGGATCCCCCTCCGTCGCCGCGGCGCAGCGGAGAGGCGCGAGAGATGACCGACCGTCGACTCTGGTCCTACAAAGAGATCGCGGCGCACATCGGCGTACAGACAGATACCGTCCGGACCTACCGCAAGCACGGCATGCTCCCCGCACCCGACCTCGTCGAGGAGGGCAGGCCCTACTGGTTCGCGGACACCATCCGCGACTGGGTGGCCGCCCGCCCCGGCAATCGCTCCCGGCGTGAGGCCAAGGACTGACACACCGCCCTCCCAGGGGCCCCGGGCCGGACTTCCGGCCCGGGGCCCCTTATGCGTGCGCGCACCCGCGGGACCGGTGGAACCCCGGGCGGGGAATACCCCCAGGGGGTAAGCTGTTGGGGCTGTTGTCCAACGACGCACGACCTCACCGAGGGGAACCACCATGAGCGACTCCACCACCGTCTACCAGGTGACCGGCATGACCTGTGGCCACTGCGAGTCCGCGGTCACCGAAGAGATCTCCGCCGTCGCCGGGGTCACCTCGGTGAAGGCCGTCGCCGCGACCGGCCAGGTCACCGTGACCGCCGCCGCCCCGCTGGACGAAGAGGCGATCCGCGCCGCCGTCGACGAGGCGGGCTACGAGCTCACGGGCCGCGCCTGACCCGTACGCCCCGCCCCGTTCCGCCCACTCCCCACCGGGAACCGCGATGACCGGCACGACCCCCGCCCCCGAGGCACCCGCGCCCACCGAGGTCGAACTCGCCGTCGGCGGGATGACCTGCGCGTCGTGCGCCGCCCGCGTGGAGCGCAGGCTCAACCGGATGGACGGCGTCCGGGCGACCGTCAACTTCGCCACGGAGAAGGCGCGCGTCGCCCTCGGGGAAGGGGTGGCGGTGGCGGACGTCATCGCCGAGGTGGAGCGGACCGGTTATACGGCCGAGCCGCCCCGGGCGCCCGGGCCCGGGGCGGCCACGGCGGAGGGCGACGACGGCGGGGAGGCGGGGGCGCTCCGGCAGCGGCTGGCCGTCTCGGCCGTACTGTCCGTGCCGGTCGTGCTGATGTCGATGGTCCCGGCGCTCCAGTTCGACAACTGGCAGTGGCTGTCGCTGGCGCTCGCCGCCCCCGTCGTGATCTGGGGCGCGCTCCCCTTCCACCGGGCCGCGTGGACCAACGCCCGGCACGGCGCGGCGAGCATGGACACCCTGGTCTCGATCGGCACGCTGGCCGCGTTCGGCTGGTCGCTGTGGGCGCTGTTCCTCGGCACGGCCGGGATGCCGCACATGCGGCACGCGTTCTCGCTCACCGTCTCCCGTACGGACGGGTCGTCGACGATCTATCTGGAGGCGGCGGCCGGGGTGGCGACGTTCCTCCTCGCCGGGCGCTGGCTGGAGGCGCGGTCCAAGCGGAAGGCGGGGGCCGCGCTGCGGGCGCTGCTGGAGCTGGGCGCCAAGGACGTGGCCGTCCTGCGGAACGGTCGTGAGGAGCGGATCCCGGTGTCCCGCCTGGCGGTCGGCGACCGCTTCGTCGTACGGCCCGGGGAGAAGGTCGCGACGGACGGCACGGTGGTCGAGGGCGCGTCCGCCGTGGACGCCTCGATGCTGACGGGCGAGTCGGTGCCGGTGGACGTGAGCGTGGGTGACACGGTCGCGGGCGGATGCGTCAACACCGCCGGGCGGCTGGTCGTGACGGCCACGCGGGTCGGCGCGGACACCCAGCTCGCCCGGATGGCCCGGCTGGTGGAGGACGCGCAGAGCGGCAAGGCCGAGGTGCAGCGCCTCGCCGACCGCGTCTCCGGCGTCTTCGTGCCGGTGGTGCTGCTGATCGCGCTCGGGACGCTGGCCGGCTGGCTGCTGGCGACCGGGGACGCCACGGCCGCGTTCACCGCCGCCGTGGCCGTGCTGATCATCGCCTGCCCGTGCGCCCTGGGCCTCGCCACGCCGACCGCGCTCATGGTCGGCACGGGCCGGGGCGCCCAGCTCGGCATCCTGATCAAGGGGCCGGAGGTGCTGGAGTCGACCCGGCGGGTGGACACGGTCGTGCTGGACAAGACGGGCACGGTGACCACCGGCCGGATGGGACTGCACGACGTCGTCACCGCGCCGGGCACAAGCGAGCGCGACCTGCTGCGCCGCGTCGGCGCGCTGGAGCACTTCTCCGAGCACCCGGTGGCGCGGGCCGTCGCGGCCGGGGCCGAGGAGCGGATCGGTGGACTGCCACCCGCCGAGCACTTCGAGAGCGTGGCCGGGCTGGGCGTCCGGGGTCTGGTCGAGGGGCACGAGGTGCTGGTGGGCCGGGAGTCGCTGCTCCTCGAGGCGGGGATCGAGCTGCCCGCGCGGCTCGCGGACGCGCTGGCCGCGGCGCGGGCCGGGGGCCGTACCGCCGTGGCGGTGGCCTGGGACAAGGAGGCACGGGGTGTCCTCTCCGTCGCCGACACGGTCAAGGCGACCAGCGCGCGGGCGGTGGCCGAGCTGCGCGCCCTGGGGCTGCACCCGGTGCTGCTGACCGGCGACAACGCCACGGTGGCCGGATCCGTCGCCCGCGCGGTGGGCATCGACGAGGTGATCGCCGAGGTGCTGCCGCAGGACAAGGTCGACGCCGTCCGGCGGCTCCAGGCCCAGGGCCGTACGGTCGCGATGGTCGGCGACGGGGTCAACGACGCCGCCGCCCTGGCCACGGCCGATCTGGGGCTGGCCATGGGGACCGGCACGGACGCGGCCATGGAGGCGGGCGACCTCACGCTCGTCCGGGGCGACCTGCGGGTCGCGGCGGACGCGATCCGGCTCGCGCGCCGCACCCTCGCGACCATCAAGGGCAATCTCTTCTGGGCGTTCGGCTACAACGTGGCGGCGCTGCCGCTGGCCGCGGCGGGGCTGCTCAACCCGATGATCGCGGGGGCGGCGATGGCCTTCTCGTCGGTGTTCGTCGTGACCAACAGCCTGCGGCTGCGCTCTTTCCGGTGAGCCCCGGGCCACCCGGAGCCGGATTCATGTAATCCGCATAAGCGACACAACACCCACACATTCGACCCCTTGCCCTTTTACGTCCAGTTATGGCAGGAGACCTAGATCACAGCCATTTCGAGGTAACCATTGCGGGGGGTCGCGGGTCTAACCAGGCAGTGCTGGATCGTCTTGGGGGACGGTACCGGCCACGCGTGGCCGGGGCACGTACGCCGGGGAGCTTTGAGCGGCCCTCCCGATTCGTACGGGTCCCGGCAGATCGCGTCGGCTCCGCGCACCGCGGCTCCCGGCCGGATCCCGTGGGGGGAATCCGTACCGGGGAATGGAAAGCGCCCCGCTCCGACCCGTGGGGGGATCGGTAGCGGGGCGCTTTTCTCTGCCCGTGCTTATCGGCCCGCGAGGGGCCTTTCGGACGTCAGCTGCGGTCGAGCGGCAGGTCGCGCTCCACCACGCCGGTGTAGATCTGGCGCGGGCGGCCGATGCGGGAGCCGGGCTCCTTGATCATCTCGTGCCACTGGGCGATCCAGCCGGGAAGGCGGCCGAGCGCGAAGAGCACGGTGAACATCTCGGTCGGGAAGCCCATGGCCCGGTAGATCAGACCGGTGTAGAAGTCCACGTTGGGGTAGAGGTTGCGCGAGACGAAGTACTCGTCGGAGAGCGCGTGCTCCTCCAGCTTGAGCGCGATGTCCAGCAGCTCGTCGGACTTGCCGAGCGCCGAGAGGACATCGTGGGCCGCCGCCTTGATGATCTTCGCCCGGGGGTCGAAGCTCTTGTAGACGCGGTGGCCGAAGCCCATCAGGCGGACGCCGTCCTCCTTGTTCTTCACCTTGCGGATGAAGGAGTCGACGTCGCCGCCGTTGGCCTGGATGCCTTCCAGCATCTCCAGGACCGACTGGTTGGCGCCACCGTGCAGCGGACCCCACAGGGCGCTGATGCCGGCGGAGATCGAGGCGAACATGTTCGCCTGCGAGGAGCCGACCAGGCGCACGGTGGAGGTCGAACAGTTCTGCTCGTGGTCCGCGTGCAGGATCAGCAGCTTGTCGAGCGCCGAGACGACGACCGGGTCGAGGTCGTACTCCTGCGCCGGGACCGAGAACGTCATCCGCAGGAAGTTCTCGACGTAGCCGAGGTCGTTGCGCGGGTAGACGAACGGGTGACCGATCGACTTCTTGTAGGCGTACGCGGCGATCGTCGGCAGCTTGGCGAGCAGACGGATCGTCGAGAGGTGGCGCTGCTTCTCGTCGAACGGGTTGTGGCTGTCCTGGTAGAAGGTGGACAGCGCGCTGACCACGGACGACAGCATGGCCATCGGGTGGGCGTCACGCGGGAAGCCGTCGAAGAAGCGCTTGACGTCCTCGTGCAGCAGCGTGTGCTGGGTGATCTCACCCTTGAAGGTGGCCAGCTCGTCGACGGACGGCAGCTCACCGTTGATCAGCAGGAACGCCGTCTCCAGGAACGTGCTGCGCTCGGCGAGCTGCTCGATCGGGTAACCGCGGTAGCGGAGGATGCCCTGCTCGCCATCGAGGTAGGTGATCGCGGACTTGTACGCGGCGGTGTTGCCGTAACCGGAGTCCAGGGTCACCAGCCCGGTCTCGGCGCGGAGCTTGCCGATGTCGAAGCCCTTGTCGCCGACGGTGCTGTCGACCACCGGGTAGGTGTATTCGCCGTCCCCGTACCGCAGTACTACAGAGTTGTCGCTCACGTCATCCCTCACCGACGTTGTGCCTCTTCTTCGAGGTGCCCTGACTACCCCTACCTTCCCCCATTTGGACGATGCACGTGCACTCGGGGTCGGCCATAGGGCCTAAAGACGGCACTCAGTGCCGCCCAGCCTGGCCATACTGCCCCGTTCGCCCCGGTTGGTAAACCGTCTGGGGACGAATGCCATGTGCGTCACTCCCTCAGGCACCCCTCCCCAGCCGGTGGTCCAGGGCCGTACATCTGCGGCCTGCGGAAACGGTGCGCACGGCCTGGCCGAGGGCCTTGCGGGAGCCCACCAGGACCACCAGGCGCTTTGCCCGGGTCACGGCGGTATAGAGGAGATTGCGCTGGAGCATCATCCAGGCGCCGGTGGTGACCGGGATCACCACCGCCGGATACTCGCTGCCCTGCGAGCGATGGATGGTCACCGCGTAGGCGTGGGCCAGTTCGTCGAGTTCGTCGAAGTCGTAGCCGACCTCCTCGTCCTCGTCGGTGCGCACGGTGAGCCGCTGCTCGACCGCGTCCAGGGCGGTGACCACGCCCACCGTGCCGTTGAAGACGCCGTTCTCCCCCTTCTCGTAGTTGTTGCGGATCTGGGTGACCTTGTCGCCGACGCGGAAGACCCGGCCGCCGAACCGGCGCTCCGCGAGGTCGGGGCGGGCGGGCGTGATCGCCTGCTGGAGCAGCGCGTTGAGGTTGCCGGCGCCGGCCGGACCGCGGTGCATCGGGGCCAGCACCTGGATGTCGCGGCGCGGGTCGAGGCCGAATTTCGCGGGGATGCGCCTGGCCGCCACCTCCACGGTGAGCCGGCCCGCCTCCTCGGTGTCCTCCTCGGGGAAGAGGAAGAAGTCGGCCAGCCCCTGGGTGATGGGCTGCACGCCGGAGTTGATGCGGTGGGCGTTGGTGACCACGCCGGACTGCTGCGCCTGCCGGAAGATGCGGGTGAGCCGCACGGCCGGGACGGGGCTGCCGGGCGCGAGGAGGTCGCGGAGCACTTCCCCCGCGCCCACGGACGGCAGCTGGTCGACGTCGCCGACGAGCAGCAGGTGGGCGCCCGGGGCCACGGCCTTGACGAGCTTGTTGGCCAGCAGCAGGTCGAGCATGGACGCCTCGTCGACCACCACCAGATCGGCGTCCAGCGGGCGGTCCTTGTCGTACGCGGCGTCGCCGCCGGGCTTGAGCTCCAGGAGGCGGTGCACGGTGGACGCGTCGGCGCCGGTGAGCTCGGAGAGCCGCTTGGCGGCCCGCCCCGTGGGGGCGGCGAGCACGACCTTGGCCTTCTTGGCGCGGGCCAGCTCGACCACCGAGCGGACGGTGAAGGACTTGCCGCAGCCCGGCCCGCCGGTGAGGACCGCGACCTTGCTGGAGAGCGCGAGCCGGACCGCCTGCTGCTGCTCGGGGGCCAGCTCCGCGCCCGTGCGGTCCGCGAGCCAGGCCAGCGCCTTGTCCCACTCGACGGTCCGGAAGGCGCCCAGCCGGTCGTCCTCGGCCCGCAGCAGCCGCGTCAGTTGGGCGGCGAGGGAGAGCTCGGCGCGGTGGAAGGGGATGAGGTAGACGGCGGTGACGGGCTCGCCGTCGGGGCCGGGGACGCTCTCGCGGACCACGCCCTCCTCGTCTCCGGCGAGCTCGGCGAGGCAGTCGATGACGAGCCCGGTGTCGACCTGGAGGAGCTTGACGGCGTCGGCGATCAGCTTCTCCTCGGGGAGGTAGCAATGCCCCTGGTCGGTGGACTGGGAAAGGGCGTACTGCAGACCGGCCTTGACGCGCTCGGGGCTGTCGTGCGGGATGCCGACGGCCTGGGCGATGCGGTCGGCGGTCAGGAAGCCGATGCCCCAGACGTCGGCGGCCAGCCGGTAGGGCTGATGGCGGGTCACGGAGATGGAGGCGTCGCCGTATTTCTTGTAGATCCGCACGGCGATGGAGGTGGAGACGCCGACGCCCTGGAGGAAGACCATGACCTCCTTGATGGCCTTCTGCTCCTCCCAGGCGGCGCCGATCATCTTCGTCCGCTTGGGGCCGAGGCCGGGCACCTCGATCAGCCGCTCGGGGTCCTTCTCGATGACGTCCAGGGTGTCGGTGCCGAAGTGCTCGGTGATGCGGTCCGCGATGCGCGGGCCGATGCCCTTGATGAGGCCGGAGCCCAGATAGCGGCGGATGCCCTGGATCGTGGCGGGGAGCAGCGTCGTGTAGTTCTCGACGGTGAACTGGCGGCCGTACTGCGGGTGGGAGCCCCAGCGGCCCTCCATGCGCAGCGACTCCCCCGGCTGCGCGCCGAGCAGGGAGCCGACGACCGTGAGGAGATCGCCTGCGCCGCGGCCGGTGTCGACGCGGGCGACCGTATAGCCGCTCTCCTCGTTGGCGTAGGTGATCCGCTCCAGGACCCCTTCGACCACTGCCATGTTCACCATGGACCCGACGGTACCGCCGGGGTACGACAGGCGTTCGGGGCTGTGGATAACTCACCAATGAGCCCCCGGGACAAGCCGAGGGGCCCGGTCCGACGACCGGGCCCCTCGGGCACCCCCCTGAAACCGGCTTCCTCTGAAATCCCCCCGGATCCCTCCCCAGGAAGCCCGATGCAAGGTACGACCCACTGGACCGCGAAAGGGTTGCACCGCCTTCAAGGAGTTATCGTTCCGTTATCGGAGCCGGGAACGATCACCCGCCCATTACCGCGGGTATCCCCAGCACATACCGCTCGTAACGATCCAGCACCTCCGCCAGGACCGCCGCGCCGTCCCGCGCCCACAGCCCCGGATGGAAGATCTCCACCTCCTCCGGCCCCCGGTATCCGGCGGCGTCGGCCCGCTCGTGGAACCACCGCAGATCCACGCATCCGTCCCCCAGCTGCCCCCTCCCCAGCAGCACGCCCTCCGGCAGCGGGGTGACCCAGTCGGCGAGCTGGAAGGCCGCGATCCGGCCGCCCTCCCCGGCCCGTACGAGCTGTCCGGCCACGGTGTCGTCCCACCACAGGTGGTAGGTGTCGACCACCACGCCCACCTGGTCGGCCGGGAAGCGCTCGGCCAGGTCGAGGGCCTGACGGAGGGTCGACACGACGCAGCGGTCGGAGGCGTACATCGGGTGCAGCGGCTCGATCGCGAGCCGGACCCCGCACCCGGCCGCGTACGGCCCGAGCTCGGCCAGCGCGTCGGCGACCCGCTCGCGCGCCCCCGGCAGGTCCCGGGAGCCCGCCGGCAGACCGCCCGCGACCAGCACGAGCGTGCCGGTGCCCAGCGTGGCCGCCTCCTCGACGGCCGCCCGGTTGTCGGCCAGCGCCGCCGCCCGGCCGGCGGGGTCGGCGGCGGTCAGGAAGCCGCCCCGGCACAGGCTGCTGACGGTCAGTCCGGCGTCCCGCACCAGGTGGGCGGCGGCCTCGGCCCCGTACTCCCGCACGGGCCCGCGCCACAGCCCCACCCGGCGCACCCCGGCCGCCGCGCAGCCCGCCGCGAGCTCGGGCAGGGACCACTGCCGCACGGTCTGCTGGTTGAGGCTGAACCGCGCGGGAGCCGTCACGGCCCTGCCCCGTGCACGGCCAGCAGCCGCGCCATCCGGTCCTCCGCGAGCTCCGGATCGGGGAACAGGCCCAGCTCGTCGGCCAGTTCATAGGCGCGCGCCAGATGCGGCAGGGAGCGCGCGGCGTGCAGCCCACCGGCCATCGTGAAGTGGTCCTGGTGGCCCGCGAGCCAGGCCAGCAGGACGACACCGGTCCTGTACGCGCGCGTGGGCGGTTCGAAGAGGTGCCGGGACAGCGCGACGGCCGGGTCCAGCCGCTCCCGGAAGCCCTGCCGGTCACCGGAGTCGAGCCGCCGCACGGCGTCCACGGCGAGCGGCCCCAGCGGGTCGAACACCCCGAGGAGCGCGTCGCTGTGGCCGTGCGCGTCGCCCTCGATCAGCTCGGGATAGTGCAGGTCGTCCCCCGTGAAGCACCGCACTCCGGCGGGCAGCCGCCTGCGCAGGGCGCGTTCGCGCCCGGCGTCCAGCAGGGACACCTTCACGCCGTCGACCTTCTCCCGGTGGGCGTGGACGATGTCGAGGAGCGTCCGCGCCGCGCCGTCCAGGTCGTCGTCGCCCCAGTAGCCCTCCAGGGCGGGGTCGAAGACCGGGCCGAGCCAGTGCAGGATCACGGGCCCCGACGTCTGGCTCAGGAGCCGCCCGTACGTCTCCCGGTAGTCGTCCGGTCCCCTGGCGACGGCCGCGAGGGCGCGGGAGGCCAGGACGACGGCCTGGGCGCCGTGCGCCTCCACCACGTCCAGCTGCTCCTCGTAGGCCGCCGTGACGTCCTCCAGCGTGCCGTACGGGGGCGTGAGCTGGTCCGTGCCCGCCCCGCAGACGATCCGGCCGCCCACGGCGCGCGCCTCGGCGGCGGAGCGCCGGATCAGCTCGGCCGCCCGCGGCCAGTCCAGGCCCGCGCCGCGCTGGGCGGTGTCCATGGCCTCGGCGACGGCGAGCCCGTGCGCCCACAGGTGGCGGCGGAAGGCGAGGGTGGCGTCCCAGTCGAGGTCGGCGGGGCCGTAGGGCGTGGTGTCGCCGTACGGGTCGGCGACGATGTGGGCGGCGGCGAAGAGCGTGCGGGAGGCGGGCGGCCCGCCTCCCGCCGCGAGCTCCAGCGGCCGCTTCCGGGGTTCGTACGGGCGCAGGGCGCCGCGGGCGTCGGGCAGCCGGATCACGGTGCGCCCCCGGGCGCCGCGAGGATCCGTCTGCGGCCGTCCCGCGCGGAGTCCCGGGCCAGCAGCCCGAGCCGTACGCCGCGCGCGCCCGCGTCCAGGCCGAAGTGCCAGGGCTCGTCCAGGGCGACATGGCGCAGGAACAGCTCCCACTGCGCCTTGAAGGCGTTGACGCCCTCCCCCGATTCCCCGTTGTCCGGGACCTCCTGCCACTGGGCGCGGAAGTCCTCGGTCACCGGGGCGTCGGGGTTCCACACCGGCCGCGGGGTGGCGGAGCGGTGCTGCGCGCGGCAGTTCCGCAGGCCCGCTACGGCCGAGCCCTCGGTGCCGTCGACCTGGAACTCCAGCAGTTCGTCGCGGTGCACCCGCACCGCCCAGGAGGAGTTGAGCTGGGCGACGATCCCGCCCTCCAGCTCCAGGATCGCGTAGACGGCGTCGTCGGCGGCCGCCTCGTAAGGCGCGCCGTGCTCGTCCCAGCGGCGCGGGATGTGCGTGGCGAGGTGCGCCTGTACGGACCTGATGGGGCCGAACAGCTCGCGCAGGACGTACTCCCAGTGCGGGAACATGTCGGAGGTGATGCCCGCGTCCGGGTCGCGGTAGTTCCAGGAGGGCCGCTGGGCGGGCTGCCAGTCGCCCTCGAACACCCAGTAGCCGAACTCCCCGCGGACGGACAGCACCCGGCCGAAGAAGCCGCCGTCGAGCAGCCGCTTCAGCTTGCGGATGCCCGGGAGGAACAGCTTGTCCTGGACGACGCCGTGCTTGACGCCCGCGGCGACGGCCCGGTGGTGCAGGACGAGGGCGCCGCCGTGGTCGAGGGCGGTCGGCTTCTCGCAGTACACGTGCTTGCCCGCGTCGATGGCCTTGTGCAGGGCGGCCTCCCGTTCGCGGGTGGCCTGCGCGTCGAAGTAGATGTCGATCGCCGGGTCGCCGAGGACGGTGTCGAGGTCGGTGGTCCACGCGTCCAGTCCGTAGCGCCCGGCGAGTGCTCTGAGCTTCTGCTCGCTGCGTCCGACGAGGACGGGCTGCGGCCACAGCCGGGTGCCGTCGCCGACGTCGATGCCGCCCTGCTCGCGCAGGGCGAGGATCGAGCGGACGAGGTGCTGATGGTGTCCCATGCGTCCGGTGACACCGTTCATGGCTATCCGTAAGGCTCTGGTGTCCGTTCCGGTCACCCCCTTCTGCCGTACGGGAAGCATTTCCCGCACGCCGCCGGGGAACCCGGTCCCCATGAAACTCGCTTTCTCCACGCTCGGAGTGCCCGGTATGCCCCTCCCCGAGGTGGCCCGCCTCGCCCGCGCCCACGGCTATGACGGCGTCGAGCTGCGGGCCCACCCCGAGGAGCCCCTGCACCCCGGGACGGGGCCGCGGGAGCGGGCCGGGGCGGTGGCCGCGTTCGCGGCGGCGGGGGTGGAGATCCTGAGCGTCGCCGGGTACGTCCGGGTGGCCTCCCCGGAGGCGGACGAGGCCGTCTTCGACGGGCTGAACGGGCTGATCCGGCTGGCGGCCGACGTCGGCGCCCGGTACGCCCGCGTGTTCCCCGGCGGCGCGGACCGCCCCGCGGCCGAGGCGGACGCGGACGCCGCGCGCCGGCTCGGCGCGGTGGCACCGCTCGCGGCGGACCTCGGCGTCCACATCCTCCTGGAGACCCACGACTCCCACCGCCGGGCCCGGGACGTCGCACGCGTCCTGGGCCCCGTGGGCCACCCGGACATCGGCGCGCTCTGGGACGTCCTCCACACCTGGCTGGGCGGCGAGACCCCGGACGTCAGCTTCCCCGTCCTCGCCCCGCACCTGGGCTACGTCCAGCTCAAGGACGTCGCCTCCCCCGACGACACGGCCCCGCTGCCCCTGGGCGCGGGCGTGCTGCCGCTGGGCGCCTGCGTGGACGTCCTCGGCCGGGCAGGCTGGGACGGGTGGCTGTGCTGGGAGTACGAGCGCCGGTGGCACCCGGCGGCGGCCGACTTCGACCGGCTGATGGGTCCGGGGCGGGCATACGTGGAGGGCCTGCTGGCGGGCGCGGCGCCGTGACCTCCGACCGGCCGCTCGGCCGGAGCCGGTCACCGCGCGAACCGTATGATCAGCCCTGGCGAGGGGGCTGCACATGACGGTGGAGGACACCAAGGAACGGCTGATCGGCGCGGCCGGCACCGTGCTGAGGACGCAGGGCTACGGCAGGTCCAGCGCGCGGACGATCGCCAAGGAGGCCGGAGTCAACTCGGCTCTGGTCTTCTACCACTTCGGCGGTGTCGACCCGCTGCTGTTCGCCGCGCTCGACCGGTCGTCCGCCGAGCGGATGGCCGTGCTCTCGGACGCCGTCACCGACTGCCGCACCCTCGAGGACCTCGTGGAGGCGGGCACCCGTGTCTACCGGCACGACATCGACGCCGGGCATCTGACCCTCTTCTCCGAGCTCGTCGCCGCCGCCGTCGCCAAGCCGGAGCTGCGGGACGGGATCAAGGTGCGGGCGGAGCCGTGGATGGCCTTCGTCGAGGAGACGCTGGAGCGCGTCATCGGGGGGACGCCGCTGGCCCGGCTGACCCCGCCGCGCGACCTGGCCAACGCGGCGATCACGTTCTATCTCGGGGTCAACCTCTTCACCGTGCTGGACTCCGACCGCTCGCGCACGGAGTCGGTGTTCGCGATGGCCCGTCGGCTCGCCCCCCGCGCGCGGCTGCTCACCCGGCGGCTGCCGGCCCGGCTCGGCACCAAGCGGCGCGCGCTCGGCTGACGCGCGCCCCGCACGGAACCGCTCCGTGGCACCGCCCGTCCAAGGGGCGTGCCGCCGTCGGGGCACCGCAGTGCGGTATCGGCGTACGCCACCGACCGCGTCGCTGAACTCCCTCTCCGCCGCCTGCTTCCCGATGGCACCGCCGCCGGCGCACCCCCCTTAACAGCGCCGGCGGTGGCTCGACACACCCCGGGCGCGCGGGCGATGACCGCACGCTCCCGCGTACGGCCCCTGCGGTGCGCCCCGCACACGCTCCGTTCCCTCCCTCCGTACGCGCCCCACGCGTCTGGCGCGCGCCGGTTCCAGGCAGCACGCTGGAGCGCGTGGAGGGACGGACGGGGGACAGCATGCGCCATCGCGCTCTGCCGGGCGCGCTGCTCGCACTCATGGGACTCACGGGGCCGGTGGCGCTGTCCGGTTGCCACGCGCCGCAGCGGGCCGGCTCGGTCGTCACACCGCCGCCGTCGCCGCCCCGTTCCGGGGGCAGGCCGGAGTTCCTGGCCGAGGACGCGTGCGCGGGCGGGGGCCGCCAGTCGTACACCGAGGTCGACTGCGCGGACGGCCGTGCCGCCGCGCGGGTCCTCGCCCGCTACAACGGCCCGCAGGCGAGCGGCCCGCGCTGTCCGGCCGCCACGGACTTCGTCCTGCACATCGCGGCGGTGGACCAGGGCGACTCGGAGAAGGAGAGTTCGCCGGAGGGATACGCCTGCATGCGCTACCTCCGGCCGCCGCACCCGGGCGACCCGGGGCAGGGCGGCGGCCCGCTGACGGTGACCGGCGACTGCGTCTACGCCCAGCGGGACGGGGTGGTGAAGGAGACCGCCTGCGACGGCTCGGGGGCGCACGCGCCGGAGTACCGGGTGATCGACGAGGTCACCACGCGCGCCGCGTGCCCGCCGTCGACGGACCTCTATGTGCAGGTGGGCGGCGAGGCACCCGTCGGGTGCGCCCGCCGCCTGTCCTGACACCCGCCGTTACGGCCGCAGGCTCTGCTGCCGCTCGACGACCGGGCGGTCGAGCTTCGCGTCGTACGGCGCGAGGGGCTTGGCGTGCGACGCGTCCTGCTGCACGGCCTTGGGCGCGACGCCCGCCCACTGCAGCACCTCGGCCGTGGCCTTCGCCCGCTCGTCGGCGACGAGTTGGGCGATGTTCGAGCCGTGGTTGCCGCCGGGGGCGTAGAAGCGGAAGTCGTGGCGCGCCGCCGCGTTCCTGCCGAGGGTGAAGGGCTCACCGCTCCACGGGTCGTTCTGGCCGTAGACGAAGAGCATCCGCTCGCTGTCCTTGCGGACCCAGCGGTCGATGTCGGCCATCACGCCGGGGTGGAACTTCATCGGGATGTCCCGCGGGACGTAACTGCGCGGGGTGTTGATCCCGGGGTACCGCAGCAGGCCCTTGAGCTGCGGCGTCTTGACGGTGGGCGAACCGAGCTCGGTGCCCGCCTGGTAGTAGTACGGCGTGAACTTCTCCAGGCCCTGGTCGGTGTAGCCGTCGAAGCCGGAGATGGTGTCGACGAACTTGTAGAGGTCGTCGGTGGAGGCGTTGGTCGCGGGCACGGACGCGCAGTCGCTCTGGAGGTGGTACTGCCAGAACGACCACACCAGGTCGAGGACGACGTTCTCGTACGCCTTGTCGGCGCTGCCGACGACCTTGAACGTCCTGCTGTTGGCGTCGGCCCACTTCTGATAGCGGGCGACGATCTCGTCACGGCGCACCAGCGCCTGCTTCTGCACGGAGTAGAGCTGGGTGCGGCATGCCTTGTCGCCGACGTTCGCGAAGAATCGGTCATAGGCCGAGTCCTCGGCGTCGTTCACGTCGTTGGGCGCGACGTAGGCGACGGTGCCGTCCATGTCCTGCGGGTGGAAGCGGCGGTAGTACGTCGCGGTCATGCCGCCCTTGCTGCCGCCGGTGGCCAGCCAGTTCTTGCGGTAGACCGGCTTGAGCGCCTGGAAGAGGCGGTGCTGGTCGTCGGCCGCCTGCCGGATGTCGAGCTTGGACCAGTCGGCGGGCTGCGGGCGGGACGGGGTGAAGAAACGGTACTCCAGCGACACCTGGTTGCCGTCGACGATCCGGGTCGGCTCGCTGCGGCCGGGGCTGGTGTTGACGTTGTAGCCGGAGGTGAAGAACACGGTCGGGCGGTCCGTGGACTTGTGCAGCAGGGTGAAGCGCTGCTTGAACGTGCCCTTGGACGGGTCGCGGTGGTCCACGGGCTGGTCGTAGGTCAGGACGAAGTAGCGGTAGCCGTCATAGGGCTTCTCCTCGACGAAGTTCATTCCCGGAATGTCGAGGATGCGTTGCTTGATGTCCGGCTCTGTGGTCGCCGCGGTGGCCGTGGTCGCCGCCCCGATGCCGATGGTGCTCATGAGCACCGTCAGCGCCATCAGCCATCTGAGTACCTTGCGCATTCGCCCTCCCCTTGGGTTCGCATAGGTCGCGGCGAACTTACCGGGGTGGGCGGGTATTTGTCTCGGGCGTCTTCCGTCACGAGTGCGGCGGGAGTCCCCAAATGCCCGACCGGCCCGGATGTTGCCCGAATTTCGGGCCAACTACCGGGCCGGTCGCGTGCTTGATGGTGCTCTGCCGTCAGGCGGCGATCGCCGCCCCCGTGAACGTGCGCCAGAGCTCCGCGTA
Source organism: Streptoverticillium olivoreticuli subsp. olivoreticuli (assembly GCF_003391135.1). Classification (GTDB taxonomy): domain Bacteria; phylum Actinomycetota; class Actinomycetes; order Streptomycetales; family Streptomycetaceae; genus Streptomyces; species Streptomyces blastmyceticus. The sequence continues at coordinate 4,028,784 of NZ_CP031455.1, forward strand.
GCGGCCGTCCCTGGCGAGCAGTTCGTCGTGCGTGCCGTCCTCCGCCACACGGCCGTCGGACAGCACGATCACACGGTCCGCGCGGGCCGCCGTGGTGAGGCGGTGGGCGACGACCAGGGTCGTGCGCGTGCCCGCCAGCCGGTCCGTGGCCTGGTTGACCAGGGCCTCGGTGGCCAGGTCCAGCGCGGCGGTCGCCTCGTCCAGGAGCAGGATGTCCGGGTCGACCAGCTCCGCGCGCGCCAGGGCGATCAACTGCCGCTGTCCGGCGGAGAGGTTGCGGCCGCGCTCGGTGACCCGGTGCAGATAGCCGTCCTCCAGCCCGGCGATCATCCCGTGCGCGCCCACGGCCCGCGCCGCGGCCTCGACCTCGGCGTCGGTGGCGTCGGGGCGGCCGTACGCGATGGAGTCGCGCACCGTCCCGGGGAACAGGTAGGGCTCCTGAGGGACGACGCCGAGCCGGTGCCGGTAGCCGGTGGGGTGCAGCTCGCGCAGGTCGTGGCCGTCCACGAGCACGGCGCCCGAGGACGGGTCGTAGAACCGCGCCACCAGCTTGACCAGCGTGGACTTGCCCGCGCCCGTCTCGCCGACGAACGCCACGGTCTGCCCGGCGGGGATGGTGAGGTCGATGCCGGTCAGGGCCGGTTCCCCGGTGCCGTAGTGGAAGTGCACCCCGTCGAAGGCGATCTCGCCGCGCAGCTCCCGCACCTCGCGCGGCTCGGCGGCCACCGGGGTCGTGGTGGGCTCGCGCAGCAGCCCCTGCACCCGGCCGAGGGAGACCGTCGCCTGCTGATAGCCGTCGAAGACCTGCGACAGCTGCTGCACGGGCGCGAAGAACAGGTCGATGTAGAGCAGGTACGCCACCAGCGCGCCCGCCGTCAGCGTGCCGTCGCCCACCCGGCCCGCGCCCACGATCAGCACCGCGGCCGCCGCGACGGACGACAGCAGCTGGACGAACGGGAAGTAGACCGATATCAGCCACTGGCCGCGCACCCGCGCCTGCCGGTAGCCGTCGCTGCGCTCCCCGAACCGCCGGGCGCCGGCCGCCTCGCGGCGGAACGCCTGCACGATGCGCAGCCCGGCGACGCTCTCCTGGAGATCGGCGTTGACGACGCCGACGCGCTCGCGGGCGAGCTCGTACGCCTTGACGCTCTTCCTGCGGAAGACCACCGTGCCGACGATCAGCAGCGGCAGGGTCGCGAAGACGACGAGGGCCAGCTGGACGTCGAGGACCAGGAGGGCGACGAGGATGCCGAAGAAGGTGAGGACGGAGACGACGGCGGTGATCAGGCCGGTCTGGAGGAAGGACGACAGGGCGTCCACGTCCGTCGTCATCCGGGTCATGATCTTGCCGGTGAGCTCGCGCTCGTAGTAGTCGAGCCCGAGCCGCTGGAGCTGGGCGAAGATCTTCACGCGCAGCGCGTAGAGCACGCGCTCGCCCGTGCGGCCGGTCAGCCGGGTCTCGGCGACCTGCGCGGCCCACTGCCCGGCCACGACCAGCAGCGCCAGCCCGGAGGCCGCCCAGACGGCGCCGAGGGCCAGCCGCTGGACGCCCTGGTCGATGCCGTGCCGGATCAGGATGGGCAGCAGCAGCCCGGCGACGGCGTCCACGGCCACCAGCAGCAGGGCCAGCGCGAGCGGCGCCCCGAAGCCCCGCAGGAGCTGCCGCAGGCCGTACGACTCCTCCGGCCGCGCGGCGCGCTCCTCGTCGACGTCGGGGGTGTCGGTCGCGGGCGGCAGCGCGGCGACCTTGGCGAGCAGTTCGGGTGTGGCGGGCATCCCGGCGATGTCGGCGGTCCCGTCGGTGTCCTTGCGGACCCAGAGGGACGAGGTGACGCCGTCGACGACGGTCCGCTTTGAGGTGGTGCGGGGGGCGGGCAGGGGGTCCGCCAGGCCGGTGGCCGACGCCTCCCCGCCGAAGGCGCCCGCGAGGGCGAGGGGCGCGGCGCCGAGGACCGGGGCGTCGGGGCCCGGGGCCAGGCCCGCGGGGTCCTTCGTCACGCCCGCCAGCTCCTCCGGGTCGGTGAGCAGCCTGCGGTACAGCTCGCAGCGGCTCTCCAGCTCCTCCGCCGTGCCGATGTCGGCGAGCCGGCCGCCGTCGAGTACGGCGATGCGGTCGGCGAGTGCCAGGGTGGACGCGCGGTGGGCGATGAGGAGGGTCGTGCGGCCGGCCATGACCCCGCGCAGCGCCTCGTGGATCTCGTGTTCCACGCGTGCGTCGACCGCGGAGGTCGCGTCGTCCAGGAGCAGCAGGCGGGGGTCGGTGAGGATGGCGCGGGCGAGTGCCACGCGCTGGCGCTGGCCGCCGGAGAGGGTCAGGCCCTGTTCGCCGACCTCGGTGGCGTAGCCGTCGGGCAGTTCGGATATGAAGCCGTCGGCCTGTGCGGCGCGCGCCGCGGCCCGTATCTCCTCGTCGCCGGCGTCCGGGTGCCCGTAGGCGATGTTGTCGCGGATCGAGGCGGAGAAGAGGAAGCTGTCCTCCGGCACCAGCCCGATGGCCGCCCGCAGCGAGGGCAGCGTCAGGTCGCGCACGTCGTGGCCGCCGACCCGTACCGCGCCGCCGGTGACGTCGTAGAAGCGCGGCAGGAGCAGCGAGACGGTGGACTTGCCGCTGCCGGAGGTGCCGACGACGGCGACGGTCTCGCCGGGTTCGATGCGCAGGGAGAAGTCGTCCAGGACGGGCCGCTCCGGGTCGTAGCCGAAGGTGACGCCGTCGAACTCGACGGTGGCGGGGGCGTCCTCGGGCAGCGCGTGGGCGCCGGGGCGGTCCTCGACGGCCGGCTCGGTGTCGATGAGCTCGAAGACGCGCTCCACTCCGGCGCGGGCCTGCTGACCGACGGTCAGCATCATGGCGAGCATCCGTACGGGCCCGACGAGCTGCGACAGGTAGGTCGAGAAGGCCACGAACGTGCCGAGGGTGATCTGCCCGCGCGTGGCCATCCAGCCGCCGACGGCCAGCATCGCGACCTGGCCGAGGGACGGTACGGCCTGGAGGGCCGGGGTGTAACGGGAGTTGAGCCGCACGGTGCGCAGCCGCCCGGCGAACAGCCGGCGGCTGACCTCGCGCAGCTTCCCGGCCTCCTGCGCCTCCTGGCCGAAGCCCTTGACGACGCGTACGCCCGTGACCGCGCCGTCCACGACGCCCGCGACCGCCGCGGCCTGGCCCTGGGCGTACCAGGTGGCCGGGAAGAGCTTGGTGCGGCTGCGCTTCGCCAGGAACCACAGCGCCGGTGCGACGGCGAGCGCGATGACCGTGAGCAGCGGCGACAGGAAGACCATGACGGCCAGCGAGATCACGAACAGCAGGATGTTGCCGATCATCATCGGCAGCATGAAGAGGAGGCTCTGCACCAGCTGGAGGTCGCTGGTGCCGCGGCCGACGACCTGGCCGGTGGAGAGCTCGTCCTGCCGCCTGCCGTCGAGCCGGGCTATCGACGCGTACATCTCGGTCCGCAGGTCGTGCTGGACGTCGAGGGCGAGGCGACCGCCGTAGTAGCGGCGGAGGTAGGTGAGGCCGTAGACGACGACCGCGGCGACGATCAGGAGCGTCGCCCAGGGGGCCAGCGGGCGGTCCTGCGCGCCTATGACGTCGTCGATGATCAGCTTGGGTATGAGGGGGACGAGCGCCATGACGGCCATGCCGGCGAGGGAGGACCCGAGCGCGAGCAGCACAGTGCGGCGGTAGCGCCAGCAGTGACCTGCGAGGCGCCGGGCCCATCCTTGACCGCTTGTATCCGTCGTTCCCACCCGAGACCTCCCGTTGTCCCCACGTTTCTCGTCCGGAGGGCCCAACGCGCTGGACTGCGGATTTCATCCCGTTGCAACAATTTGGGGGCGCGCGCAGGGCGCAGCGCGCTCCCGGGGCGGAGCCCCGGTTACGGCAGCCGGACCGTCAAGGCGTACAGCCGGGTGACCTGCACAGGGTTCTGGTTGTCGTCACTGACGAGCAGCAGCCGCAGCCGCCCGCCGGGGCCGCGCCCCAGCACCGCCGTGCCCTCGATGTTGTCCAGCAGCGGATTCCGCTGCGGCTGCTTCGCCGTCGCGCCCAGCGAAGGGCACGCCCCGATGTCCGCGACCAGCGTCTTGCGCACCGGCCGCACCCCCGTGCCCGGCAGCGCCGGGACGCCGCTCACGTCGCTCGCGTCCCGGAGGTCCGCCACGTACAGCCGCACGGTGTTGCCGACCCCCGGTGTGAAGCCGCGCTCCAGGACGAGCAGGCGGCCGTCGCCCGTGGCGGTGGCCTCGGAGACGCCGAGGCCCGCGTCGACGGGGTAGGCGTACTGCCGGGCGAGGCGGAAGTCCCCCGTGCCGTGCCGCTGCCAGCTCTGGAAGCGTACGAGCGGGTGCCCGGCGGCGTCCGGCCCGTCACCGGTGAGCGGGCCCTCCATGGACGCTATGAGGGTGCGGCCGCCGGGCTGCAGGGCGAGGCCCTCGAAGGTGAGGTTGGGGCGGGCGCGCCCGGCGGGGGCGACCCGCAGCGCGTCGGGGACGGGCAGCCTGCCGAGGAGCTTGCCGGAGGCGTCGTAGCGGCGGACCGACGGCTCGGTCTCGGAGGTGATCAGACGGGTGCCGTCGCGGTCGACGACGAGCGCCTCGGAGTCGAGCTCGGCGCCCTTCTCGTCGGCGAGCGGCACGACCCGTACGGGCTTGGCCGTGGGCCCCTTCCGTACGTCCAGGGAGAACAGCTGCGACCGGTCGGAGAGGGCGGCGACCGTGCCGTCCCGGTCGACCGCGAGCGCCGAGAGGTTGCCCACGAACGCGCCCTGGAACGTCGTCTTGTCGAGGCCGTCGGAGAAGCCGTCGATCCGGGCGTACGGCGAGCAGGCGCGCGACGCGCCGTGCGCCTGGGCCTGACCGGTGGCGGCGGTCAGACAGGTGGCCGCCGCCAGTGCGGCGGTGGCGGCGGCGAGCGCGGGTCGGATACGCACGGGCGGGCCTCCTGGGAATCGGGCGGTCTTCGGCTGCTGCCGACGGTAGAGGCCCTCGCTCCGGGCGGGAGCGAGGTTGCCGGAACTCGCGGTGAACGTCCGGTTCACATACCGGGGACGAGCTGGAGCAGCAGGTCGATGGCCTTGATGCCGACGAACGGCGCGACGAGCCCGCCCAGCCCGTACACGCGCAGGTTGCGGCGCAGCAGCGCGTGCGCGGTGGAGGGGACGTAGCGGACGCCGCGCAGGGCGAGGGGGATCAGGGCGACGATGACGAGGGCGTTGAAGATGATCGCCGAGGCGATGGCCGACGTGGAGCTGTGCAGGCCCATGACGTTGAGCTTCTCCAGGCCCTCGTAGCCGGTGACCCCGCCGAACATCGCGGGGACGATCGCGAAGTACTTCGCCACGTCGTTGCAGATCGAGAACGTGGTGAGCGCCCCGCGGGTGATGAGCAGCTGCTTGCCCACCTCGACGATGTCGATGAGCTTGGTGGGGCTGGAGTCCAGGTCGACCATGTTCCCGGCCTCCTTGGCGGCGGAGGTGCCGGTGTTCATGGCGACGCCGACGTCCGCCTGGGCGAGGGCCGGGGCGTCGTTGGTGCCGTCGCCGGTCATGGCGACGAGGTTGCCGCCCGCCTGTTCCTCCCGGATGCGGGCCAGCTTCTGCTCGGGGGTGGCCTCGGCGATGAATTCGTCGACGCCGGCCTCGGCGGCGATCGCCTTGGCGGTCAGCGGGTTGTCGCCGGTGACCATGACGGTCTTGATGCCCATGCTGCGCAGGGCGGCGAAGCGCTCGGCGATGCCGGGCTTGACGATGTCCTTGAGGTGGATCGCGCCCAGGACGCGGGCGCCGTCGCGGTCCTCGACGGCCACCAGCAGCGGGGTGCCGCCGCCCGCCGCGATGGAGTCGACGATCCAGCGGGCGTCGGTGGGGACGCTGCCGCCGCGCGCGGCGACCCACTGCGCCACCGCGCTGCCCGCGCCCTTGCGGATGCGGCAGATCTCGTCCCCCCAGGCGAAGTCGACGCCGCTCATGCGCGTCTGCGCGGAGAACGGCACGAAGTAGGCGTGCGCCAGCTCGCCCTCGTCGCGCTCCCGGATCCCGTACTGCTTGGCGAGGACGACGACGGAGCGGCCCTCGGGCGTCTCGTCGGCCAGCGAGGAGAGCTGGGCGGCGTCGGCCAGGAGGTCGTGCGGGACGCCCTGGACGGGGACGAAGGAGGCCGCCTCCCGGTTGCCGAGGGTGATGGTGCCGGTCTTGTCCAGGAGCAGGGTGTTGACGTCGCCCGCGGCCTCGACGGCACGCCCCGACAGGGCGAGGACGTTGCGCTGGACGAGCCGGTCCATCCCGGCGATGCCGATCGCGGAGAGCAGCGCGCCGATGGTGGTGGGGATCAGGGTCACCAGCAGGGCGACCAGCACGGTGATGGTCTGCGGGGCGCCCGCCCAGTCGGCCATGGGCTGGAGCGAGACCACGGCCAGGATGAAGATCACGGTGAGCGAGGCGAGCAGGATGTTGAGCGCCAGCTCGTTGGGGGTCTTCTGCCGGCTGGTGCCCTCGACCAGGGCGATCATGCGGTCGAGGAAGGTGTGGCCGGGGCGGGAGGTGATCCGTACGACGATGCGGTCGGAGAGCACCTTCGTACCGCCCGTGACGCCCGACCGGTCGCCGCCGGACTCCCGGATGACCGGCGCGGACTCCCCCGTGATCGCCGACTCGTCCACGGCGGCGACCCCCTCGACGACCTCGCCGTCGCCCGGCACGGTCCCGCCCGCCTCGACGACCACGACGTCGTGCGGCCGCAGCTCGGCGGCGGGCACCTGCCGCTCCTCCCAGTCGCGCCGGTCCATGCCCACCCGCCAGGTCTGCAGCCGCCGGGCGACGATGGTGGAGCGCGTGCGGCGCAGGGTCTCCGCCTGCGCCTTGCCACGGCCCTCGGCGACGGCCTCTGCGAGGTTGGCGAAGATGACGGTGAGCCAGAGCCAGCCGCTGATCAGCCAGGTGAAGACGGACGGGTCCAGCACGGCGGAGAGCGTGGTGAGCACCGAGCCGACCTCGACCACGAACATCACGGGGTTCCTGACCATCACCCGCGGATGCAGCTTCCGCACGGCGTCCGGAAGGGACGCGAGCAGCTGCTTGGGGTCGATGGCACCGCCCGCCACGGCCCTGTGCCGTTGCCTGACGGCGGGGGGCGGGGTGGTGTCCTGCTCGGGGACCAGGTGCAGCATCAGGGGCCTTTGGGTGAGGTGAATGATCACCTCACCCAATCGGCCGGGCGGGGGGCGCGCGGATGTCCTGACGAACCCTTGTCGCCTGCCGACGCGGGTCTGACGGGGCCTTTACGCCTGCCGGCGCGGACCTGATGGCGCTTTGACGCCGTTGCACAGTGCGGGTCCGTCACGCCTGCGGCGGGCGGCCTCAATCGCCGGCCGGGCTGGATTCGGCTGATGTGAGTGCCGATTCAGCCCGTCCGGCGATCGAGGACACAGGTCCGGTGCGCAGCTCCAGCGGTCAGCCTCGCGACGCCGCGATCTGCCTCGACATGATCGTCGTCAGTTCGTACGCCGTGTGCGACGCCGCCACCGACGTGATCTCCGCGTGGTCGTACGCCGGGGCCACCTCGACCAGGTCCGCCGAGACCAGGTTGCAGGAGGACAGGCCGCGGATGATCTCCAGCAGCTCGCGCGAGGTCAGGCCGCCCGCCTCGGGCGTGCCCGTGCCGGGGGCGTGGGCCGGGTCCAGGACGTCGATGTCGATGGAGATGTACAGCGGGCGGTCGCCGACGCGCTGGCGGAGCTGGTCGGCGATCTCGTCGACGCCGCGCCGCATGACGTCGGCGGACGTGACGATGCCGAAGCCCATCTTCTCGTCGTCGGTGAGGTCCTTCTTGCCGTACAGCGGGCCGCGCGTGCCGACGTGGGACAGCGCGGAGGTGTCGAGGATGCCCTCCTCGACGGCCCGGCGGAACGGCGTGCCGTGGGTGTACTCGGCACCGAAGTAGGTGTCCCAGGTGTCCAGGTGCGCGTCGAAGTGCAGCAGGGCCACCGGACCGTGCTTCTTGGCGACCGAGCGCAGCAGCGGCAGCGCGATGGTGTGGTCGCCGCCCAGGGTCATCAGCCGGGCGCCGGTGCCGAGCAGGTCGTCGGCCGCGGCCTCGATGGTCTCCACGGCCTCGTTGATGTTGAACGGGTTCGCGGCGATGTCACCGGCGTCGGCGACCTGCGCGAGCGCGAAGGGGGAGGCGTCCTGCGCCGGGTTGTACGGGCGCAGGAGGCGCGAGGCCTCGCGGATGGCGTTGCCGCCGAAGCGGGCGCCGGGCCGGTAGGAGACGCCGGAGTCGAAGGGCACGCCGACCACGGCGACGTCCGCGGTGCCGACCTCGTCCAGGCGCGGCAGGCGGGCGAAGGTCGCCGGGCCCGCGTAGCGCGGGATCCGGGAGGAGTCGACGGGGCCGCGCGGTTCACGGGGGGCGGGGGTGGTGCTCATTCTGGAGCCTCTCGAATCACGGACGCGTTACGGTCGAATCAACGTCGGGGCGGCGGCTGTGGACGTACCCGAGGGTAAGCAGGGCGGCGGATTCCGCACATGTACGTACTGAAGGGTCCGGCCCCGCCATATGGACATCGCGTCCATCGAAAAATCGTCGGGGGAGAGAATGAGCCGCATGCCGATACCGAGCCGTGCCGCGTTGATCGACCACCTTGTCCGTACGCGCATCGCGGGCGCCGTGGCGACTCCGCGCGAGAACAACCTCGACCACTACCGCAGGCTCGCGTCCGGCGACCGGCGCCACTGGCTGGGCCTGGAGCTGGGCGACCGCTGGACGGACGAGCAGGACGTGCTGGCCGTGATGGCGGAGCGCTGCGGCGTCAGCGACGATCTCGCCCACCGCTCGGGCCAGGACACGATCGACCCGGAGCTGACGGTGGACGCCCTGGAGCGCATGGCGACGGTGCTGCGCAAGGCGGCCGAGGGGCGGCAGCGGGTGCTCCTCGCGACCGGGCACCCGGGCGGGCTGCTGGACGTGCACCACACGACGGCGAAGGCGCTGCGCGCGGCGGGCTGCGAGATCGTCCGCATCCCCGGCGGGCTGCGGGCCGACGACGGCGTGGTCTGCCAGTTCGCGGACGTCGCGGTGTTCGAGGGCGGGGCGACGCTGTGGCACACGCACTCCCCCGCGCCGATGGCCACCATCCTCGACGCCCTCGCGCGGGAGGGCAGCCCGCTGCCCGACCTGGTCGTCGCCGACCACGGCTGGGCGGGCTGCGCGGCGCAGCGCGGCATCGAGACGGTGGGCTACGCGGACAGCAACGACCCGGCGCTCTTCCTGGCGGAGGCGGAGGGGGTGCTGCGGGTGGCCGTGCCGCTGGATGACCATGTGGTGGATCCGCGGTTCTACGAGCCGGTGACGGCGTATCTGCTGGCGGCGGCGGGTCTGTAGACCTGTTTCGCCTGCGGCGGGCCTTTTCCCCAGCCCCGCCCCTTCCCGAACTGGGGCTCCGCCCCAGACCCCGAAGCACGCTTCGCGCGCTGTCCTCAAACGCCGGACGGGCTGAATTCAGCCCGTCCGGCGTTTGAGGACGCGGCCGCAGGCCGCTCCCGCCGCTGGGGGAGGCAACGGACCCGCGGCCGGGGGCCTGGGGCACGCGCCCCAGTTGCGGGAAGGGGCGGGGTGGGGAACAAACCCCGGTCAGCCCCGCGGGACCCGCACCAGGCCCTCCTGGATCACCGATACCGCCAGCGCACCGCTCTCCGTGAAGATGCGGCCCCGGGCCAGCGCCCGCCCCCCGGAAGCGGAAGGGCTCTCCTGGTCGTACAGCAGCCACTCGTCCGCCCGGAACGGCCGGTGGAACCACATCGCGTGGTCCAGGCTCGCGCCGACGACGTCGCCGACGGCCCAGCCGCCGCGGCCGTGTGCGAGGAGCACGGAGTCCAGGAGGGTCATGTCGGAGACGTAGGTGGCCAGGCAGATGTGCAGCAGCGGGTCGTCCGCCAGTTTGCCGTTCGTCCGGAACCAAACCTGCGACTTCGCCTCACGGGGCTCCCCCACCTTGGCGAACGGCGGCTCGTCCGCGTAGCGCAGGTCGACCGCCGCGCGGGCGTCGAGCAGCCGGTCCAGCAGCTGCGGGTCGGCGAAGCGGTGCGCGTGGCGGGGGAGCATCTCGGCCGCGGTGGGCAGGGAGAGCGGGTCCGGCGCGGCCGGCATGGGCTCCTGGTGCTCCAGCCCCTCCTCGTACGTCTGGAAGGACGCGGAGAGGTGGAAGATCGGCCGACCGTGCTGGACGGCGACGACCCGGCGGGTGGTGAAGGACCGGCCGTCGCGGATGCGGTCCACGCTGTAGACGATGGGCACCTCGGGGTCGCCGGGGCGCAGGAAGTAGGAGTGCAGGGAGTGCGGGAGCCGGTCCTCGGGGACCGTGCGCCCGGCGGCGACCAGGGCCTGTGCGGCGACCTGGCCGCCGAAGACGCGCGGCACCAGCGAAGGGCGGCTGGTGCCGCGGAAGATGTCGCGCTCGATCTGCTCGGGGTCGAGCACGGTGAGCAGGTCGTCCAGGGGTGTAAGGGGCTCGTTCATGGCGTCTGGGGCTTACCGGCCGCTACAGGCCCATGGACTTGGCGATGATCGAGCGCATGACCTCGCTCGTACCGCCGTAGATCCGGCTGACGCGGGTGTCCGCGTACAGGCGGGCGATGGGGTACTCCATCATGTAGCCGTAGCCGCCGTGCAGTTGGAGGCACTTGTCGATGACGACGGCGGCGCGCTCGGTGGTGAAGAGCTTCGCGGAGGCGGCGTCGGCGGCGGTCAGCTCGCCCGCGTCGTGCGCCTCCAGGGCCCGGTCCACGACCGCCTCCATGGCGTCGACCTCGGACTTGCAGTCGGCGAGCACGAACTTGGTGTTCTGGAACGCCGCGACGGACTGCCCGAAGACCGTGCGGTCCTTCACGTACGCCTTGGCGAACTCGACGGCCGCGGCGGACTGGGCGTACGCGCCGACGGCGATGTAGAGCCGCTCCTGCGGCAGGTTGTGGCCGAGGTAGCCGAACGCCTTGCCCTCCTCGCCGAGGAGGTCCTCCACGGGCACCTTGACGTCGGTGAAGGAGAGTTCGGCGGTGTCGGAGGCGTGCAGGCCGAGCTTCTGGAGTTTGCGGCCGACCGCGTAGCCCTCGGAGGAGGTGTCGACGACGAGGATGGAGATGCCCGAGCGCCGGTCCTCGGGGGTGGGCGGCGCGGTGCGGGCGCAGACGAGCACGCGGTCGGCGAGCACACCGCCGGTGATGAAGGTCTTCGCGCCGTTGAGGACGTAGTGCGTGCCGTCCTCGGAGAGCTTGGCGGTGGTCTTCATGCCGGCCAGGTCGGAGCCGGTGCCCGGCTCGGTCATGGCGATGGCGGTCATCATGTCGCCGGAGACGAAGGACGGCAGCCAGCGCCGCTTCTGCTCCTCGGTGGCGTACTTCAGGAGGTAGGGCAGGCACAGCGCGGTGTGCACGCTGCTGCCGCCGAAGCTGACGCCCGCGCGGGCACACTCCTCGGTGACGACGGCGTGGAACTTGAAGCTGTGCTCACCGGCACCGCCGTACTCCTCGGGCACCTCGATGCCGAAGACGCCCAGCTCGCCGAGCTTCTTGTAGAACTCGCGCGGCGCGGCACCGGCTTCCCGCCACTGCTCGTAGAACGGCACGACCTCCGCGGCGACGAAGTCGCGGATGGTCTCCCGGAACGCCTCGTGGTCCTCGCCGTACACAGTCCGACGCATGGCCATCCCCCCGTATGCGTGTCAACCCAGCATGCGTATCGACTAAGCGCTTGCTCAGGGCGAAAGTTACCCGGCGGTCACCGGGACTGTCCAGAGGCCGGATGCCCGTCCTCGCGGGCCGGCGAGCCGTCCGAGAGGGCCGCGAGCGCGCCCAGCGCCAGGCGGCGCAGGAGGGCCGCCGTGGCCGCGCGGCTGGGCAGCGCGCCGGGGCGGCCGAGGTGGGGCGTGGAGTTGAGCAGGCCGAAGACGGCGTGCACGGCGGCGCGTGCCTCGGCCTCCAGGGCGTCCGGGTGCAGCCCGCGGACGACGTCGACCCACAGCTCCACGTACTGCCGCTGGAGGGAGCGCACCTGCTTGCGGTCGCTGTCGCGCAGCTGGCCCAGCTCGCGGTCGTGGAGCGTGATCAGCGCGCGGTCGTCGAGGGCGAAGTCGATATGGCCGTCGATGAGCGAGTCCAGCACGGCGGCCGGTCCGCCGCCCGCCGCCACGGCCTCGGCGACCCGCTTGCGGCCGCCCGCGAAGAGCCGCTCGCTGATGCCGACCAGCAGCTCGGCGAGCATCGCGTCCTTGCCCGCGAAGTGGCGGTAGAGGCCGGGCCCGCTGATGCCGACGGCCGCCCCTATCTCGTCGACGCCGACCCCGTGGAAGCCGCGCTCGGCGAAGAGGCGGGCGGCCTCCTCCAGGATCTGCGCGCGGCGGTTGGGGGCTGACGTGCGGGTGGCTGCGTTGTTCACGAAATCGATTCTAGACAGCGGCGTTAGTGGTCGTTAACCTGGAGGCAATGTGTTAACGCTCATTAACCGAGCAAGGGAGCTCGAGTACATGCAGCAGGCACCGGTGCTGGGGAGCGCCGCGGATCCCGCGTCCGACTCCTGGCGGACCAATGAGGCGGCGCACCGCGAGCTGTCCGCGGGGCTGCGGGAGCGGCTCGCCGCGGCGCGGCTGGGCGGCGGCGAGAAGGCGCGGGCGCGGCACACCGCCCGTGGCAAGCTGCTGCCGCGCGACCGGGTCGACGCCCTGCTGGATGCGGGGTCGCCGTTCCTGGAGCTCGCGCCGCTGGCGGCCGAGGGGATGTACGGCGGGTCCGCCCCGGCGGCGGGCGTGATCGCGGGGATCGGCCGGGTGTCGGGGCGCGAGGCGGTGATCGTCGCCAACGACGCCACCGTCAAGGGCGGCACGTATTACCCGATGACGGTGAAGAAGCACCTGCGCGCGCAGGAGATCGCCCTGGAGAACCGGCTCCCGTGCCTGTATCTCGTGGACTCCGGCGGCGCGTTCCTGCCCATGCAGGACGAGGTCTTCCCCGACCGCGACCACTTCGGCCGGATCTTCTACAACCAGGCGCGGATGTCCGGCGCGGGCATCCCGCAGATCGCCGCGGTCCTGGGCTCCTGCACGGCCGGTGGCGCGTACGTGCCCGCGATGAGCGACGAGGCGGTCATCGTGCGCGGCCAGGGCACGATCTTCCTGGGCGGCCCGCCGCTGGTGAAGGCCGCCACCGGCGAGGTCGTCACCGCGGAGGAGCTGGGCGGCGGCGAGGTCCACTCCAAGGTCTCCGGCGTCACCGACCACCTCGCCGAGGACGACGCGCACGCCCTGCGGATCGTGCGGACGATCGTCTCCACCCTGCCGGAGCGCGGTGCGCTGCCCTGGCCGGTGGAGCCGGTCGAGGAGCCCAAGGCCGACCCGGCGGGGCTGTACGGGGCGGTGCCGGTGGATTCCCGCACGCCCTATGACGTGCGCGAGGTCATCGCGCGCGTGGTGGACGGCTCGCGGTTCGCGGAGTTCAAGGCCGAGTTCGGGCAGACCCTGGTGACCGGCTTCGCCCGGATCCACGGCCACCCGGTGGGCATCATCGCCAACAACGGCATCCTCTTCTCGGAGTCCGCCCAGAAGGGCGCGCACTTCATAGAGCTGTGCGACCAGCGCGGCATCCCCCTGGTCTTCCTCCAGAACATCTCGGGCTTCATGGTCGGCCGGCAGTACGAGGCGGGCGGCATCGCCAAGCACGGCGCGAAGATGGTGACGGCGGTCGCCTGCGCGCGTGTCCCCAAGCTGACGGTCGTCATCGGCGGTTCGTACGGCGCGGGCAACTACTCGATGTGCGGGCGCGCCTATTCGCCGCGCTTCCTGTGGATGTGGCCCAACGCCAAGATCTCCGTGATGGGCGGCGAGCAGGCCGCGTCCGTCCTCGCGACCGTCAAGCGCGACCAGCTGGAGGCGCGCGGCGAGGAGTGGCCGGCGGCGGCCGAGGAGGAGTTCAAGGCCCCGATCCGCGAGCAGTACGACACCCAGGGGAACGCCTATTACGCGACGGCCCGGCTGTGGGACGACGGCGTCATCGACCCGCTGGAGACCCGTCAGGTGCTGGGCCTGGCGCTGACGGCCTGTGCCAACGCCCCGCTGGGTGAGCCCGGCTACGGCGTCTTCCGGATGTGAGGCGGAGCATGTTCGACACTGTCCTTGTCGCCAACCGAGGCGAGATCGCCGTGCGGGTCATCCGCACGCTGCGCGCGCTCGGCATCCGCTCCGTCGCCGTGTTCAGCGACGCGGACGCCGACGCCCGGCACGTACGGGAGGCCGACACGGCCGTGCGGATCGGCCCGGCGGCCGCCGCCGAGAGCTATCTGTCCGTCGAGCGGCTGCTGGAGGCGGCCCGCAGGACCGGCGCGCAGGCCGTCCACCCCGGCTACGGCTTCCTCGCCGAGAACGCGGGCTTCGCCCGGGCCTGCGCGGACGCGGGCCTGGTCTTCATCGGCCCGCCCGCCGACGCGATCTCGCTCATGGGCGACAAGATCCGCGCGAAGGAGACGGTCCGGGCGGCGGGCGTGCCCGTCGTCCCCGGCTCCTCCGGGAGCGGGCTGAGCGACGCCGAACTGACCGCCGCGGCCCGCGAGATCGGCATGCCCGTCCTGCTGAAGCCCTCCGCGGGCGGCGGCGGCAAGGGCATGCGGCTCGTCCGCGACGAGGCGCTGCTGGGCGAGGAGATCGCCGCCGCCCGGCGCGAGGCGCGCGGCTCCTTCGGCGACGACACGCTGCTCGTCGAGCGCTGGGTGGACCGCCCCCGGCACATCGAGATCCAGGTGCTCGCCGACGGCCACGGCAACGTCGTCCACCTGGGAGAGCGCGAGTGCTCCCTCCAGCGCCGCCACCAGAAGATCGTCGAGGAGGCGCCGTCCCCGCTGCTGGATGCGGCAACGCGCGCGGCGATGGGCGAGGCCGCGGTCCAGGCCGCGCGCTCGTGCGGCTACACGGGCGCGGGCACGGTGGAGTTCATCGTGCCGGGCGACGACCCCGCCTCGTACTACTTCATGGAGATGAACACCCGCCTCCAGGTCGAGCACCCCGTCACCGAGCTGATCACCGGGCTCGACCTGGTCGAGTGGCAGGTGCGGGTCGCCGCGGGCGAGCGGCTGGGGCTCGCCCAGGAGGACGTGACCCTGACGGGGCACGCGGTCGAGGCCCGCATCTGCGCGGAGACCGCGCGGGTCAGTGGCGACCGCGTCGACTTCCTGCCGTCGGCGGGCACGGTGCGGCTGCTGCGCGAGCCCGCGGGCGAAGGCGTGCGCGTCGACTCGGGCCTCTCCGAGGGCACGGAGGTCGGCACGTCGTACGACCCGATGCTCGCCAAGGTCATCGCGTACGGCCCGGACCGGGCGACGGCGCTGCGCCGCCTTCGCGCGGCGCTGGCGGAGACGGTGGTGCTGGGCGTCGACACCAACGCGGGTTTCCTGCGGCGGCTGCTGGCGCACCCGGCGGTGGTGTCGGGGGCGCTCGACACGGGGTTGGTGGACCGGGACGCGGCGACGCTCGTGCGGTCCGATGTGCCGGGGGAGGTGTACGCGGCGGGCGCGCTGCTGCGGCAGCGGGATCTGTTCCCCGGCCCCGCCCCTTCCCAGCCCCCCACGTGGGTGGACCCCTTCTCCGTACCCACCGGCTGGCGCCTCGGCGGCGAGCCGGCCTGGACACCGCACCACGTCCGCGTGGCGGGCCACGACCCGGTGACGCTCAGGGTGCGCGACATCGGAACGGCCACCGAGATCGCCCTGGACGGCGCGGAGCCGCAGCCCACACGCGTCGTCCGGCTCGACCCCACCGCCCTCACCGTCGAACTCGACGCCCTAACCCACCGCTTCGCCCACGCCCCCTCCCCGGAGGGGACCTGGCTCGGGCGCGACGGCGACGCCTGGCTCGTGCGGGAGCACGACCCCATAGACGCGCGCGGCAGCGCGAGCGCCGCCGGGGCCGACACCCTCACCGCCCCCATGCCCGGCACCGTCACCGTCGTGAAGGCGGCCGTCGGGGACGAAGTGACCGCGGGGCAGAGCCTGCTCGTGGTGGAGGCGATGAAGATGGAGCACGTCATCTCCGCCCCGCACGACGGCACCGTCACCGAGCTGGACGTCACGGCCGGTGCCACGGTCGCCATGGACCAGGTCCTGGCCGTCGTCACCCCCCGGGAGGAATCATGATCGAGGGACTGCCCATGGCCGTGCCGGAGCCCGGCCTCCCGGCGCGCGTGCGGATCCACGAGGTGGGCCCGCGCGACGGTCTGCAGAACGAGAAGACGGTCGTGCCGGTCGAGGTGAAGGCGGAGTTCATCCACCGCCTCGCCGCCGCCGGGCTCGGCACCGTGGAGGCGACGAGCTTCGTGCGCCCCGAGTGGGTGCCCCAGCTGGCCGACGCCGAGCAGCTGGTGCCGATGCTCGACGGGGTGGCGGCCCGCCTCCCCGTCCTGGTGCCCAACGCGCGCGGCCTGGACCGCGCCCTCGCGCTGGGCATACGGGAGATCGCCGTCTTCGGCAGCGCGACCGAGTCGTTCGCGAAGGCCAATCTCAACCGCACGGTGGACGAGTCCCTGGAGATGTTCGCCCCGGTCGTGGCCACGGCCCGCGAGGCGGGCGTACGGGTGCGCGGCTATCTGTCCATGTGCTTCGGCGACCCCTGGGAAGGGGCCGTGCCCATCGGGCAGGTGGTGCGGGTCGGCCGCCGCCTGCTGGACCTCGGCTGTGACGAGCTGAGCCTCGGGGACACGATCGGCGTGGCGACGCCGGGCCACGTCACCGCGCTGCTGACCGCGCTCAACGGCGCCGGGCTGCCGACCGACCGGCTCGCCGTGCACTTCCACGACACGTACGGCCAGGCCCTCGCGAACACCCTCGCGGCGCTCCGGCACGGCGTGACCACGGTCGACGCCTCCGCCGGCGGCCTCGGCGGCTGCCCGTACGCCAGAAGCGCGACGGGCAATCTCGCCACCGAGGATCTCGTCTGGATGCTCGACGGCCTCGGTATCGACACCGGGGTCGACCTCGGCCTGCTCACCGCCACCAGCGTGTGGATGGCCGACCGGCTGGGCCGTCCCAGCCCGTCCCGCACCGTCCGTGCCCTCTCCCACCAGGAGCCCTGAGCCATGTCGCTGGACCACCGCCTCTCCCCCGAGCACGAGGAACTCCGCCGTACGGTCGAGGAGTTCGCACACGACGTGGTCGCGCCGAAGATCGGCGACTTCTACGAGCGCCACGAGTTCCCGTACGAGATCGTGCGGGAGATGGGCCGCATGGGCCTGTTCGGCCTGCCGTTCCCCGAGGAGTACGGCGGGATGGGCGGTGACTATCTGGCGCTCGGCCTCGCGCTGGAGGAGCTGGCCCGGGTCGACTCCTCGGTGGCGATCACCCTGGAGGCCGGGGTGTCGCTGGGCGCGATGCCCGTCTTCCGCTTCGGCACCGAGGAGCAGAAGCGGGAGTGGCTGCCCAAGCTGTGTTCCGGCGAGATGCTGGGCGCGTTCGGGCTGACGGAGCCGGGCGCGGGCTCGGACGCGGGCGGCACCCGCACCACCGCCCGGCTGGACGAGGCCACGGACGAGTGGGTGATCAACGGCACCAAGTGCTTCATCACCAACTCCGGCACGGACATCACCGGCCTGGTCACGGTCACCGCCGTCACCGGCCGCAAGCCCGACGGCAAGCCGCTGATCTCCTCGATCATCGTGCCGTCCGGGACGCCCGGCTTCACGGTCGCGGCCCCGTACTCCAAGGTCGGCTGGAACGCCTCGGACACCCGGGAGCTGTCGTTCTCCGACGTCCGGGTGCCGAGGGCGAACCTGCTGGGCGAGGAGGGACGCGGCTACGCCCAGTTCCTGCGGATACTGGACGAGGGGCGGGTCGCGATCTCGGCGCTGGCGACCGGCCTGGCGCAGGGCTGTGTGGACGAGTCGGTGAAGTACGCCAAGGAGCGCGAGGCGTTCGGCCGCCCGATCGGCGCGAACCAGGCCATCCAGTTCAAGATCGCCGACATGGAGATGCGGGCGCACACGGCCCGGATCGCCTGGCGGGACGCGGCGTCCCGGCTGGTGCACGGCGAGCCGTTCAAGAAGGAGGCGGCGCTCGCGAAGCTGTACTCCTCGGAGATCGCGGTGACCAACGCGCGCGAGGCCACCCAGATCCACGGCGGCTACGGCTTCATGAACGAATACCCGGTGGCCCGCATGTGGCGCGACTCCAAGATCCTGGAGATCGGCGAGGGCACCAGCGAGGTCCAGCGGATGCTGATCGCCCGCGAACTGGGCCTCTGATCCGCCCGCTGACGGTTGATCAGCCCTGCGAGAATCGTGCGCATGGCTGAGATCTTTCAGAAGGACGGTACGTGGACCTTCGACGGCGCCACGATACGGATCGTGCCGGGCCGGGAGCGCGGAGTGCACCTGGCCCGGCAGACCCTGGGTGAGCTGGCCGTCCCGCTGGCGGCGGTGGCCGGGGTCTCCTTCGAGCCTGGCCGCAAGGGCGGGCGGCTCCGGCTGCGGCTGCGCGACGGGGCGGACCCGCTGCTCCAGGCCACGCGCGGGCAGCTGCCGGAAGGCGCGGATCCGTACCAGCTGGCCGTGGACCCCGGCCAGTCGGGCGTGGCGGAGTACCTCGTCGACGAGGTACGCAACGCCCTCGTCGTGGAGCAGGTGCCGGACGGGCCCACGGACCGCTATCTGCTGCCGGGCCCGGCCGTGCCGCTGTCGGTGGGCGCCGGGGACGGCACCGTGAGCTTCGACGGCGAGCGGGTCGGCCTGGAGTGGAACTGGAAGACCGACGAGGACAAGCGGTCGGCCGGCCCACGGTCGCTGGCGCTGTCGGAGATCGCCGCGGTGGAGTGGCAGCCGGCGCGGGGGCTGGACCACGGCCACCTGCGCTTCTTCCTGCCGGGCGGGACGGCCAGGACGCCGCCGAAGACCGACCCGCACGCGATCGAGCTGTACGGCTTCAAGAAGGACCTGCTGATGGCGCTGGTCGCGGCGGCGGTCACCTGCCGGCTGCCGCACCCGTCCGCCCCGCGCCCCGCCCTCACCGGGGAGGCGGCGCGGCCGGAGTCCGATCACGACGCGCTGCTGCGCCGCCTGCGCGAGCTGGGCGAGCTGCACCGGCTGGGCGTCCTGACCGAGGAGGAGTTCTCGGCGGCGAAGCAGGCCGTGATCAAGCGCTTCTGATCCGCCGGAACCCCCCTTGGTCCAGACCTCTGCCCGTTTTACCCACCCTTTCCCTCCACCCCTGCCCGATATCGGGCAGGATTCTTGCCAAAGGTCGCGGCACCCCGCAGTATCGACGGGTGCTCGAACGCCGTACCCACCATGACGACCTGGTCGACCACCTGGTGCGCAGCACGCCGCTACAGCGCGGCGAGGCCGCCCGGGTGGTCCTGGACGTCCTGGCGTATTTCGACGAGACGACCGAGGCGTTCGTGCGCCGCCGCCACCGCGAGCTCCAGTCCGGCGGACTGCACAACGCGGAGATCTTCGAGCGGATCGCGGCAGAGCTGCCGCACCGCGCGGTGGCACCGCCCGAACTCTCGCTGCGGCAGCTGCGCCGCATCGTCTACGGCTGAACACGACGGCTGCTGCCGTCGTCGAGCATCACTGATCGTTTGCCTGGGAGGGTCAACACCATGTGCGGAATCGTCGGATATATCGGTAAGCGCGATGTCGCTCCGCTGCTGCTGGAGGGCCTCCAGCGCCTGGAGTACCGCGGTTACGACTCCGCCGGCATCGCCCTGCACGCGAGCGGCAAGGCGGGCGGCCTGAAGACCGCCAAGGCCAAGGGCCGCGTCCGCGAGCTGGAGTCGCGCCTGCCCAAGCGCTTCGCGGGCTCCACGGGCATCGCCCACACCCGCTGGGCCACCCACGGCGCGCCCAACGACGTCAACGCCCACCCGCACGTGGACGCGGAGGAGAAGGTCGCCGTCGTCCACAACGGCATCATCGACAACGCCTCGGACCTGCGCACCCGGCTGACCGCGGACGGCGTCGTCTTCCTCTCCGACACCGACACCGAAGTCCTCGCGCACCTCATCGCCCGCTCCCGGGCCGAGACGCTGGAGGAGAAGGTCCGCGAGGCGCTGCGGCACATCGAGGGCACGTACGGCATCGCCGTGCTGCACGCCGACTTCCCGGACCGCATCGTCGTCGCCCGCAACGGCTCGCCGGTCGTGCTGGGCATAGGCGAGAAGGAGATGTTCGTCTCCTCCGACGTCGCCGCCCTGGTCAGCCACACCCGCCAGGTCGTCACCCTCGACGACGGCGAGATGGCCACCCTGAAGGCCGACGACTACCGCACGTACACCACCGAGGGCTCCTCCACCTCGGCCCAGCCGACCACCGTGGAGTGGGAGGCCGAGTCGTACGACATGGGCGGCCACGACACGTACATGCACAAGGAGATCCACGAGCAGGCCGACGCCGTGGACCGCGCGCTGCGCGGCCGCATCGACGACCGCTTCTCCACCGTGCACCTGGGCGGCCTGAACCTCGACGCCCGCGACGCGCGCGCCGTGCGCCGGGTGAAGATCCTCGGCTGCGGCACCTCCTACCACGCGGGCCAGATCGGCGCCCAGATGATCGAGGAGCTCGCGCGGATCCCCTCCGACGCCGAGCCCGCCTCGGAGTTCCGCTACCGCAACCCGGTCGTGGACCCCGACACCCTCTACATCGCGGTGTCCCAGTCCGGTGAGACCTACGACGTCCTCGCCGCCGTCCAGGAGCTCAAGCGCAAGGGCGCGCGGGTGCTGGGCCTGGTGAACGTGGTCGGCTCGGCGATCGCCCGCGAGACCGACGGCGGCATCTACGTCCACGCCGGCCCCGAGGTCTGCGTCGTCTCCACCAAGTGCTTCACCAACATGGTGGTCTCCTTCGGCCTGCTCGCCCTGCACCTGGGCCGCATCCGCGACCTGTCCGTCGCCGACGGCAAGCGGATCATCGAGGGCCTGCGCAAGCTGCCCGCGCAGATCTCCGAGATCCTGGCGAACGAGGCCGAGATCGAGAAGCTGGCCGCGGAGTACGCGGACGCCAAGTCGATGATGTTCATCGGCCGGGTGCGCGGCTACCCGGTCGCCCGTGAGGCCTCGCTGAAGCTCAAGGAGGTCTCGTACATCCACGCCGAGGCCTACCCCGCCTCCGAGCTCAAGCACGGCCCGCTGGCCCTGATCGAGCCCGCGATGCCGACCGTGGCGATCGTGCCGGACGACGAGCTGCTGGAGAAGAACCGCGCCGCGCTGGAGGAGATCAAGGCCCGCAGCGGCCGCATCCTCGCCGTCGCGCACCAGGTGCAGGAGAAGGCCGACCACACGATCGTGGTGCCGAAGAACGAGGACGAGCTGGACCCGATCCTCATGGGCATCCCGCTCCAGCTGCTCGCCTACTACACGGCGAAGGCCATGGGCCGTGACATCGACAAGCCGCGCAACCTGGCGAAGTCCGTCACCGTCGAGTAGCCCGCCCCGGGGCCCTCGCGCCCCTTGAACTCGGTCCTGTCGCACCTGTCCTGCGGCGGGTCCGGGACAGCCCTCCTCGCGCGTGCCACCCGGCGCGCGGGGAGGGCTGCCTCCCCTTGCCGGCGGCACTCTCCCGCCGGCGGTGATGCCGCCGGTTCCGGGAACCGTCACCTCCCGTCCGGTGGCACGTCACGCTCCGGTTCCTACCCGCCGTCGAGCCGCTCCCCACCCCCTACGCGCGGGTAGATTCAACAGCCGTCAATGTACGGTCCGGGATCATCGCCCCC
Source organism: Streptoverticillium olivoreticuli subsp. olivoreticuli (assembly GCF_003391135.1). Lineage (GTDB taxonomy): Bacteria > Actinomycetota > Actinomycetes > Streptomycetales > Streptomycetaceae > Streptomyces > Streptomyces blastmyceticus. Next base: position 4,050,504 of record NZ_CP031455.1, read on the forward strand.
ACGGGCGACGGAAGTTGACGTGAACCCGGCGGGCCGCCGTCACGGGATGACGACCACCGGCCGCTGCGCGCGCCGCGCCAGCCGGCCCGCGACCGAGCCGAAGATCCGGCCGACCAGACCGTGGGTGGAGCCGACGACGATCGCGTCCGCCGCGTACTCCCGGCCGACCTCCTCCAGCTCGTGGCAGATGTCGCCACCGCGCTCGACGAGGATCCACGGCACCTCGGACAGGTGGTCCGCACAGGCCAGTTCGAGGCCCAGGACCTCCGTGCGGTGATCCGGGACGTCCACGAAGACCGGCGGCTCGCAGCCCGCCCACACGGTCGTCGGCAGCCGGTTGGCCACATGGACGATGATCAGGCCCGAGCCGGAGCGCCGGGCCATCCCGATTGCATACGCAAGCGCTCGCTCGCTGGACGTGGAACCGTCGAAGCCCACCACGACACCGTGCTGGAACGCAGGATCGCAGGAATGGCGTGATTCTTCCGCCGCTTCGGGGTGCGCCGCGTGATCGGCGACCCGCTTGCGGTCCGCGGGTTCGGGGAATTCGTGACCGGCCATCGGTGTCTCGGCGAAGGATGTCCTCGTGCGGAGGGATCAGCGGTGGACTGGTTGCAGTTGTCAGGGTGAGGAGCGAGCGCGAGCGCCGGGAAAGACGCAGCCCGGAGCGTCCCGCAGGATCATGGACGAAAAATCCGTCCGGGATTCATCTTTTCAAGCACTTACCTTCCAGGGTACGGCGCCACCCGCCGCGTGCCCAGAGGCCGCCCGGCGGGACGGCCCCCGCGGGACGGGACGGCGGCGCCGTCCCCGGCCCCGGGGACACAGGGACGCCGGGCGTTCCCCGGAGCATGCACGAGGGCGGCGCGCAGCGCAATGCCCTCGCCGCAACGCGGCCGTACTCCTGATGCGCGCGGCGCAGTGACCCAGGCGCCCGGCCCGGCGTTGTACCACCGTCAGCCGCCGCCAGCAGGGAGCCGCTCCGTGCCCGGAACCCGTGATCACGCCCGCGCCGACGACCCCGGGGCGGACTCCCCCGATCCGGTGAGCGATGTGGTCCGCTGGGCGGCCTTCAGCTGTGTGCTGGTCCCTGTGGTCCTGCTGATGTGCGGTCAGTCCTTCGGCGGCGCCGCCGGCACCGCGGCCGGGCTGGTGGCCCTCACCTGTGTCTGCCGCGCGCTGCTGCGCCGGTCCGAACGCACCGCCGCCCACGTCCCGTCGGGGCCCCGCGCGAGCGCGCCCGCACCGGAATCATCAATTCCGCATCGCGGCCGCCACGGCCGCACGGGCTCCGGCAGCCACCGCGGCAACCGCCATCCGGGCGCGCCCGCGCAGAGCGGCGCCCAGGGCTCTCCCCGTACCGATACGCCGGGTAGTACGCCCGGTGAATGACACCTTCGTACATATGCACCCGTTGCTTTTCAGCCAACTTCAGGCCGAACCCCTCACCTTGGCCTGAGCAGCCCCCAACAGCCGGTCGACCAGCAAGGAAAGGACCGCCGAGGGCGGTTGCACCCTACGGGGATTGGGCATGGGCGAGAGGCGTACTTTTCACCGAGCCCTGCAAGTGCAACGCTTCGTGATCGAACGCTTCGCGCCAAGTTGTCATGTCGACATAGAGCCGGGTGGTGAACTGGTCACCGCGACTCCGTGTGACGCAGTAGATTCGATCTTGGCCATGACCGGCGGGGGAACCGTTCAGGACCGAGGGGAAACGTGCAGGACCGAGAGGACTCGACCGCCGAGGGGGGCTTAGCCTTGATCCACCGCCGGACGCCTTGTGGATAACGTCTTGGAAAACAAGAAAGTGCCTTGTGACCTGCAATGATGGGAGTTCTTCAGGCTTCCAGCACGCATAATCAGCAAGGCACTTCCGAGATGCAAGTTTCCCACACGCCAGCGGCGGTCTCCGCCGTGTTCGATGACCCGAATCTGATCGCGCATGCCGGGCTGGTCCCGGTGATGCGACTGGCCGGGCGGTGCGGTCTGCCCCGGCTGGTGACGGAGAAGGTGAGGCTGACCGGGGCGAAGAACGGCGCGGGTGCGGCGGCGGACGCCAAGGTCACCAGCATCGTGGCCGGCATGGCCGCAGGGGCCGACAGCATCGACGACCTGGGCGCGCTGCGCCACGGCGCGATGCCGACCGTGTTCCGAGGGATCCGTGCCCCGTCCACCCTGGGCACCTTCCTCCGCTCCTTCACCCATGGCCATGCCCTCCAACTCCACGCTGTCCACCGCAGGTTCCTCGCGGAACTGGCCGCGCACACCCCGCTGCTGCCCGGCTCCGACGAGAAGGCATTCATCGATGTCGATTCCACCCACAAACGCGTCTACGGCCGGGCCAAGCAGGGTGCCGAGTACGGCCGGTTCAAAGGCATCCGCACCCTGCACCCCCTGCTCGCCACGATCTGCACCCCCGCCTCCCGGCCGGTGATCGCCACCGTGCGGATGCGCCGCGGCAAAGCCGCCGACTCCCGCGGCGCCCCGAAACTCGTCAGCGAGGCCCTGGCCACCGCCGTCGAGGCCGGCTGCACCGGCATGCGCATCCTGCGCGCGGACTCGCAGTTCTACAACGCCGGTGTCATCGCCGCCTGCCGCCGGGCCGGCGCCCACTTCTCGGTCACCACCGGCATGAACCCCTCCATCAAACGGGCCATCCACAGCATCCCCGACACCGCCTGGCAGCAGATCACCTACCCGACCGCAGTGCCCGACCCGGAGACCGGCGACCTCATCTCGGACGCCGAAGTCGCCGAGATACCCGTCTACGCCGCCTTCGTCAGCCGCAGGAAAGCCTCGCGGGTCACGGCCCGGCTGATCGTGCGCCGGGTCCGTGACCTCGCCAAACCCGCCACCGTGGGCGAGCAGGGCGAGTTGTTCCCCGTCTGGCGCTACCACCCGTTCTTCACCGACAATCCCGCCCGGACCCTCCAGGCCGAGCAAGAACACCGCCACCACGCCGTCGTCGAACAGGTCATCGCCGACAGCAAAGCCTCCGCCCTGGCCCACCTGCCCTCGGGACACTTCCATGCCAACTCCGCCTGGCTGACCCTGTGGGCGATGACCTGCAACCTGCTGCGGGCGGCCGGCGCACTGGCCTCCGCCTTCCACGCCAAGGCCACCACCGCCACTCTCCGCACCCACCTGGTCCAGGTTCCGGCCCGGATCGCCCGCTCCGCACGACGCATCACCCTGCACCTGCCGCACAACTGGCCCTGGCAGCATGCCTGGACACACCTCTTCGACACCGTCCACGGCCCACCCGGCTGACACGACCAGCCCCTACCCGACCCGCCCACCGCCAGGGCCCAACCGGAACCGAACCCGTGGAAAAGCTGGGCAGACCAGCGACTACAACCTGCCCATGCCCAACCACCGACCTCAAACCGGCTCGAAACCGGTCACAAGATCACTCCCCAAACCACGTCGGTGGATCAGGGCTTAGCGCCATGAGCCAGGACTCCACGACCGTACCGGAGACCACGCGCAAGCTCTCCGGACGCCGCCGCCGGGAGATCGTCGCAGTGCTGCTTTTCAGCGGCGGCCCCATCTTCGAAAGCTCCATTCCGCTCTCAGTGTTCGGGATCGACCGACAGGACGCTGGGGTACCCCGCTACCGATTGCTGGTGTGCGCGGGCGAAGATGTGCCATTGCGAACAACCGGCGGCCTGGAATTGACCGCACCGTACGGCCTGGAGGCGCTCTCCCGGGCCGGCACCGTCGTCGTACCGGCCTGGCGGTCGATCACCCAGCCGCCGCCCACCGCCGCACTCGACGCACTGCGCCGCGCCCATGAAGAGGGTGCCCGCATCGTGGGGCTGTGCACCGGGGCCTTTGTACTGGCCGCCGCGGGCCTGCTCGACGGCAGGCCCGCCACCACCCATTGGATGTACGCGCCCACACTCGCGAAGCGCTATCCGTCGGTCCATGTGGACCCCCGGGAGCTCTTCGTCGACGACGGCGACGTACTGACTTCCGCGGGCACCGCGGCAGGCATCGACCTGTGCCTGCACATCGTCCGTACCGACCACGGCGCCGACGCGGCGGGGGCCCTGGCCCGCCGTCTCGTCGTACCGCCCCGCCGCAGTGGCGGACAGGAGCGCTATCTCGACCGGTCTTTACCGGAGGAGATCGGCGCCGACCCGCTCGCCGAGGTCGTCGCCTGGGCGCTGGAGCACCTCCACGAGCAGTTCGACGTGGAGACGCTGGCGGCCCGCGCCTATATGAGCCGCCGGACCTTCGACCGGCGGTTCCGCTCGCTCACCGGGAGCGCCCCGCTGCAGTGGCTGATCACCCAGCGGGTGCTCCAGGCACAGCGGCTCCTGGAGACCTCGGACTATTCCGTGGACGAGGTCGCCGGGCGCTGCGGCTTCCGCTCGCCCGTGGCCCTGCGGGGTCACTTCCGCAGGCAGCTGGGGTCCTCCCCGGCCGCCTACCGCGCCGCGTACCGGGCGCGCCGGCCACAGAGCTCGGCCGACCGCCCCGAGCGGGGCGAGCGGCCGGACCGCGTGGACCGGTCGGAGCGCTCCGACCGGTTCGACCGGGCGGAGCTGGGCGAGCAGCGGAGCGGGGAGCCGTCGGTGATGGCGATGCGGCGGACGGCCCTGGCCGGCGCCCATGCCGTCTCCGGTGCGATCATGACCACCCCGCCACCACATAGTGGACATGGAGGACATATCGCACAATCCGCCTCGCACGGCGGTCACGGTGGCGGCCATCTCGGCGCCACCGGCGGGCCGGATCCGGGCAAGCCGGAGTCGGACCTCTACACCCCACGCCTGCCCGGCCAGCGGGAACGCCCCGTAGGGTGAGACGCATGAACGATCGCATGGTGTGGATCGACTGCGAGATGACCGGGCTCTCGCTGTCGAACGACGCGCTCATCGAGGTGGCCGCCCTGGTCACCGACTCCGAGCTGAACATCCTCGGCGACGGCGTGGACATCGTCGTCCGCCCGCCCGCCGAGGCTTTGACCACCATGCCCGAGGTGGTCCGCCAGATGCACACGGCCTCCGGGCTGCTCGCGGAACTGGACAAGGGGACGACGCTCGAGGACGCGGAGCGACAGGTCCTGGCGTACATCCGCGAGCATGTCCCGGAGCCGGGCAAGGCCCCGCTGTGCGGAAACTCGGTCGGTACCGACCGCGGTTTCCTCGCGCGGGACATGCCGGCGCTGGAGGACCACCTGCACTACCGCATCGTCGATGTGTCTTCGGTGAAGGAGCTGGCCCGCCGCTGGTATCCGCGGGCCTACTTCAGCAGCCCCAAGAAGAACGGCAACCACAGGGCACTCGCGGACATCCGTGAGTCGATCGCCGAGCTCCGCTACTACCGCGAGGCGATCTTCGTGCCGCAGCCCGGCCCGGACTCGGACACCGCGAAGGCCATCGCGGCCCGGCACGTGCTGCCCGCTCAGGGACAGTGACGCAGCTCGCTCCCAGGACAGGCACCACCTGGGAGCGAGCACCCCTCAAGACCCTGTACACTTTTTCTCAGCCGGTGGGAAACACACCGGACATGGTGGGTATAGCTCAGCTGGCAGAGCACCTGGTTGTGGTCCAGGATGTCGCGGGTTCAAGTCCCGTTACTCACCCTGATCGAGGGCCCCGATCCGCGAAAGCGGATCGGGGCCCTCGGCGTTTGCGGCTGCTCCCCCGGGGCGTGCGCCTGTAGTCCCTAGGAGTGAGCCGGGGCCGGTGCGGGGAGAGTTCGGCGCCCGTCCGGGGGAAGGCTCAGATGTCGCAGTGGCGCGCGCTGCGGCCGGCGGCGCGCCGTGGCATCTGACGGAAGGTCGTGACCGATGGCCCGTGACCCGGTGGAACGCCGCACCCCCCGCGAAGGATCCCGTCCCGGGCAACCGTGAGCGCCCCGGTGGGCGGTCCGCGCCGCCCCGGGCCGGCCGTCGTCGCGCTCGCCACCGTCACCGCGCTCGCCGTGGCCCTGCTCGGCAGCTGCGCGAGGGACGGCGGGGGCACCGAGCCGGGCGGCGGCGGCCGGACCACCGTCACCGTCGGCACCTTCGGGGTCTTCGGCTACAAGCAGGCGGGCCTCTACGCGGAGTACGAGCGGCTGCACCCGGACGTCACGATCAAGGAGAGCGTGATCGAACGGAACGACACCTACTACCCCCAGCTGCTGACGCACCTCGCGGCGGGCAGCGGCCTCTCCGACATCCAGGCCGTGGAGGTGGGCAACATCCACGACGTGGCCACCACCCAGGCCGACCGCTTCGAGGACCTCTCCCGGGCCCGGGGCGTCCACAAGGGCGACTGGCTGGACTGGAAGTGGGCCCAGGCCACGGCCGCCGACGGCAGGACGGTCGGCCTCGGCACGGACATCGGGCCCATCGCCGTCTGCTATCGGAAGGATCTCTTCCAGAAGGCCGGGCTGCCCACGGACCGCGATCGCGTCGGCAGGCTCTGGGCCGGTGACTGGCAGAAGTACCTCGACGTCGGCAGGGCGTACCGGAGGAACGCGCCGTCCGGCACGGTCTTCACCGACTCCGCGGCCGGGATCTACAACGCGTCCATCCACGGATACGCCGAGCGCTACTACGACCGGCGCGGCAGAGCCGTCTACCGCAAGAGCCCGGCGGTCAGGGCCTCCTGGCGACTGGCCGTGCAGGCGGCGCGGGGCGGGCTGACGGCCCGGCTCAAACAGTTCGAGAAGCCCTGGGACCAGGCGTTCGCCAACGGCCGCTTCGCCACCGTCGCCTGTCCGCCGTGGATGCTCGGCTACATCAAGGAGAAGGCGGGCCCGGCGGGCAAGGACAAGTGGGACGTGGCCGCCGCGCCGCGGCCCGCCAACTGGGGCGGCTCCTTCGTCACCGTGCCCAGGGCGGGCCGGCACCGGGCGGCGGCGGTCGCGCTCGCGGTCTGGCTGACGGCGCCCGAGCAGCAGGCCAAGCTCTTCGACCGGCAGGCGAGCATCCCCTCCACCCCCGCCTCGTACGCCATGCCGCTGGTCCGGGACGCGCGCAATCCCTACTTCGGGGGCGCGCCGACCGGGCGGATCTTCGCGGAGGCGGCCAGGAACATCCCGACCCTGGTGATCGGCCCCAAGGAGCAGCAGATCGGAACGGCCTTCACCGATGTGGCGATCCCCCAGGTCGAGCAGCAGGGCAGGTCGCCGCGGGCGGCCTGGAAGGCGGCGCAGAAGGAAATCGACAACGCGGTGGACGCATGACGGCGACCGCCGAGGCGGCCCGGGACACCCAGGCCCCGCCGCCCGAGGGCCCGGGGAAGGAGCGGACCCGGCCGCGGCCGTGGCGCAGCCGGCTGTGCCGCTGGGACGTCCGCTACAGCCCGTACGCCTTCGTCGCGCCCTTCTTCCTCTTCTTCTCCGCCTTCGGGGTCTTCCCCCTCCTCTACACGGGCTGGGCCTCGCTGCACCGGGTGGAGCTGTCGTCGCCGGACCACATGGAGTGGGCGGGCGCGCACAACTACCTCCGGCTGCTGGACGACGACTTCTTCTGGAACGCGCTGCGCAACACCTTCACCATCGGGGTCCTTTCCACGGTCCCGCAGCTGCTGATGGCCCTGGGCCTGGCCCATCTGCTCCACTTCCGGCTGCGCGCCGCCTCCTTCTGGCGGGTCGCGCTGCTGACCCCGTACGCCACCTCGGTCGCCGCCGCGACGCTCGTCTTCGTGCTGCTCTACGGGCGGGACTACGGGATGGTCAACTGGGCGCTGGGCGCGGCCGGGATCGGGCCGGTCGACTGGCAGAGCGGCCGGTGGACCTCCCAGCTGGCGGTCTCCTCGATCGTGATCTGGCGGTGGACGGGCTACAACGCGCTGATCTACCTGGCCGCGATGCAGGCCGTGCCGGACGAGCTCTACGAATCGGCGGCGCTGGACGGCGCGTCGCGGACGCAACAGTTCCGCCACGTCACCGTGCCCGCGCTGCGGCCGACGATCCTCTTCACCGTGGTCGTCTCCACGATCGGGGCGACGCAGCTGTTCGGCGAGCCGCTGCTGTTCGGCGGGGCGGGCGGGCAGAAGGGCGGCGCGGCGCACCAGTTCCAGACGCTGGGGCTCTATCTCTACGAACAGGGCTGGTACGACTTCCACCTCGGGCGCGCCTCCGCCGTCGCCTGGACGATGTTCCTGATCCTGCTGCTGATCGGCGCGGTCAATGCCGTGATCGCGCGACAGCTGGGGAAGACCCGGTGAGGGGCTGATGTGACGATCACTTCGACCGGGCGGGCCGGGCGGCAGCTGCACGGCGGGCCGGTCACCTACGCGGTGCTGACGCTGTTCACCGCGGGCTCGCTCTTCCCGCTGGTGTGGACGGCGATCGCCGCGTCGCGCGACAACACCCGGCTGGCCCGCACCCCACCGCCCTTCTGGTTCGGCGGCAGGCTGCTGAAGAACCTCGGGACGGCGTGGGGCGACGCCCACATGGGGCTGGCGCTGTTCAACACCACACTGGTGGCGGGCACGATCGCGCTGGGCACGGTGCTGTTCAGCACCGTCGCCGGCTTCGCCTTCGCCAAGCTGCGGTTCCGGTTCAGGGACGCGCTGCTGCTGCTGACGATCGGCACCATGATGATCCCGCCGCAGCTGAGCGTGGTGCCCCTCTTCATGGTCGTCGCCGGGCTGGGCTGGACCGACCAGCTGCAGTCGGTGGTGCTGCCCACCCTGGTCAGCGCCTTCGGGGTGTTCTTCATGCGGCAGTACCTCGTGGAGGCGCTGCCCACCGAGCTGATCGAGGCGGCCCGCGTGGACGGCGCGAACAGCCTGCGGGTGGTGTGGCACATCGTCCTTCCCGTCGCGCGGCCCGCGATGGCCGTGCTCGGGATGCTCTCCTTCGTGCAGGCGTGGAACGACTTCTTCTGGCCGATCATCGCGCTGACCCAGGAGAACCCCACCGTGCAGGTCGCGCTCACCGGGCTCGGCCGCGGTTACGTACCCGACCAGGCGGTGGTGATGGCCGGGGCGCTGCTGGGCACCCTGCCGCTGCTGCTCGCCTTCACCCTCTTCGGCAGACAGATCGTCGGCGGCATCATGCAGGGCGCCGTCAAGGGCTGATGGCCTCATCGTCCCCTCCTTCCGACTTCCCCCCACCCGGGAGCACTTCCATGACCGTGAACTTCCCGCCCGGATTCCTCTGGGGCGCCGCGACCGCCGCGTACCAGATCGAGGGCGCGGCCCAGGAGGACGGCCGCACCCCGTCCATCTGGGACACCTTCTCCCGCACGCCCGGCCGGACCCTCGGCGGCGACACCGGTGACACGGCCGCCGACCACTACCACCGGCGCGCCGAGGACGTCCGCCTCATGGCCGAACTCGGCCTGGGCGCCTACCGCTTCTCCGTCTCCTGGTCCCGGGTCCAGCCCGGCGGCCGGGGGCCCGCCTCCCGGCCCGGGCTCGACTTCTACCGCGCGCTCGTCGACGACCTCCTCGACCGGGGCATCCGGCCGGTACTGACCCTCTACCACTGGGACCTGCCGCAGGAGCTGGAGTCGGCGGGCGGCTGGCCCGAGCGCGGCACGGCGCACCGCTTCGCCGACTACGCGCAGCTGGTCGCCGAGGCGCTGGGCGACCGGGTGGAGCTGTGGACGACCCTCAACGAGCCCTGGTGCAGCGCCTTCCTGGGCTACGGCTCGGGGGTGCACGCCCCGGGCCGCACGGACCCCGTGGCCGCGCTGCGCGCCGCCCACCACCTCAACCTGGCCCACGGTCTCGGCGCCCAGGCGCTGCGCGCGGCCCTGCCCTCGCGGGCACAGGTCTCCGTGACGCTCAACCCGGCGGCGGTCAGGGCCCGCACGGACTCCCCCGCGGACCGGGACGCCCGGCGGCGCGTGGACGCGCTCGCCACCCGTATCTTCACCGAGCCCATGCTCCGGGGCGCGTACCCCGCCGACCTGCTCGCCGACACGGCGGGCATCACCGACTGGTCCTTCGTGCACGACGGCGACCCGGGCGTCATCGAGCACCCCCTCGACTCTCTGGGCATCAACTACTACGCACCTACAGTGGTATCAGCCGCCACTGACAACGCCCCGCCCCGCGACGACGGCCAGGGCTCCGCCGGCCACTCCCCCTGGCCGGGCGCCGACCGCGTCGCCTTCCACCGGCCGCCCGGCAAGCGGACGGCGATGGACTGGTCCGTCGACCCCACGGGCCTGCACGAGCTGCTGATGCGCTTCACCCGCGAGTTCCCCGGCCTGCCGCTCATGGTCACCGAGAACGGGGCCGCGTACGACGACAAGCCGGACGGGGACGGCGCGGTGCACGACCCGGAGCGCATCGCGTATCTGCACGCCCACCTCGACGCGGTCCGGCGGGCGCTGGCCGACGGCGCGGACGTGCGCGGCTATTTCCTGTGGTCGCTGATCGACAACTTCGAGTGGGCGTACGGCTACAGCAAGCGCTTCGGCGCGGTGTACGTCGACTACGCGACGCAGGCGCGCACGCCCAAGTCGAGCGCCCGCTGGTACTCCCAGGTGATGCGGACGGGTCAACTCCCGCCGTACTGACGGGAGCTACTCGAAGACGGAGGGCGGCGGCGCCGGTGACGGCTTGGCGCTCGCGTCGGTGACGGGGGCCGCCCCGCCCGTGAAGTCGGCCAGGGCGCGGCCGTGTTCGACCCGCCCCTGGTGCGGGTCGGTGGCGGCCCGCCGGGTCAGCTCGGCGATGGGCAGCTCGTGGTCCGAGGCCAGCAGCACGGCGTTGCCGAAGCGGCGCCCGCGCAGGACCGCGGGGTCGGCGGTCAGGCACAGCTCGGGGAAGACGGTGCGCACGGTGGCGATCTGCGCCTTGACGTAGGACAGGGGCGGACCGTCCGCGAGGTTCGCGGCGTAGAAGCCGCCCGGCCGCAGCGCGCGCCGCACCTCGGCGGCGAACTCCGTGCTGGTCAGGTGCGCGGGGGTGCGGGCGCCGCTGAAGACGTCGGCGATGATCAGGTCCGCCCAGCCGTCCGGCACCTTGGCCAGGCCCTCGCGGGCGTCGCCGCCCCGCACCCGTATCCGCCAGGAGCCGTCCAGGGGCAGCTCGCGGCGGACGAGCTGGACGAGGGGGGCGTCGATCTCCACGATCTGCTGGGTGGAGCGGGGCCTGGTCGCGGCGACGTAGCGGGCCAAGGTGAAGGCGCCGCCGCCCAGGTGGAGCGCCTGGACCGGCCTGCCCGGCGGGGCCACCAGGTCGGCGATGTGGCCGAGCCTGCGCTGGTAGGCGAATTCGAGATACGTGGGGTCGTCGAGATCGACGTGGGACTGCGGTGCGGAGTCGATCAGCAGGGTGAAGCCGCGGGGGCGGTCGCGGTCGGGCACGAGCTCGGCGTGCCCGCCGTCCACGTCCGCGCCGACCGTTTCCACGGTGGCGCGCCCGCGCCCTCCTTGCTTCTTGCTCTTCGCCATCGGACCAGTATCCCCCGGGGCCGCCCCACGGGCCGGTCCGCCGCCTGCGGCGGGGCTTTGTTCCCCAGCCCCGCCCCTTCCCGCAACATCTGATGCGCGGCTCCGCCGCGGCCGGGGCTCCGCCGCGGACCCCCGCTCGGGTGCGGCCCGGTGGTCGGTTGTGCCCACCCGTTCCGCCCTGCGGAACAACTGCCCACAACCAGGTGGGGCACGGAATTCAGCCCGTCCGGCGTTTGAGGACAGCGCGCGAAGCGTGCTTCGGGGTCCGGGGCGGAGCCCCAGTCAACGGAAGGGACGGCGAACCTAGCGGCAGCGGTCCACCGCTTCGATCGTGCGGGCCGCCTCCCCGAGCGCGGCGCGCAGGACGGCGGGATCCGTGGCGTCCGAGATCGCCGCGTCCGGCGCGACCAGCCAGCCCGTCCCGGTGATGGGCGGCGGCTCCGCCGGGTCGGCCTGGAAGCCGCGGCCGTGCGTCTGGGTGCAGGCGCTGCCCGGGACGTCCCAGGCGTCCGCCGTGCCGGGCGGCACCAGGAAGCCGAGGGTGTCGCACTCGCCGTCGTGCAGCACGGGGCCGACGCCGTCGCGCAGCCGCAGGATGTCGACCGCCTCAAGGCCCTGCCGGGCGGGCACGGTGACCAGGTCGCACGGCCCGGCCTCGACGGCCTCCTGCGCCGCGCACGGGGAAGGCGACGGGCTGTGGTCCTCCCGCGGCTGGTGCAGGGCCGTCGTCCGCGAGCTGCTGATGTCCACTCCGGCCTCCACCAAGGGAAACCCCTCCTCCGCCGTGCCACTCCGCGTCGAGCGCGCTCGTAGGTACAACGCGCGAACCCCGTCAACGGCAACGGCGCCATGCCGTCACAAAGGATGGCACTTCATGGCGGATCACGGGTGAGATATCCGTTTTGTAGCCAAACACTCGGTAGTGGCCCCCTCGTTGCCGGTACGGTCTTCTCCGCCGAACGGCAGCTCCGCCGCTCCGGCAGCCCAGCGGGCAGCACAAGCCCACGCCCCGCTCGTACCGCGTGGGGCGGCAGTCGCCAGGGAGAGGGGCCGGCCATGGCGTCGTCCCACGCGTCCTCGTCACCGCCACCTTGCCCGAACGAGGCGTTCCGGCAGCTGCGGGGAAGCCGGTCGCCGGGCGAGTTCGCGGCGGCCGTACGGCGCGCGGCCCGGGAGATCGGCGAGCAGGTCTCGTGCGACGCGCGCTACATCGGGCGCGTGGAGTCCGGGGAGATCCGCTGCCCCAACTACGCCTACGAGCGGGTGTTCCGGCACATGTTTCCCGGCAGGGAACCGGTCGACATGGGTTTCGCGCCGCGGAACGTGGTACGCGGCAAGAGGGCGCGCGAAACCGCCGAGGCGCCGCCTCCGGAGCCCGGGGGCCCGGTCCGTGACCGGATCCCCGGGGCTCCCGGCACTCCCTTCGACAGCCACAAGGAGAGCGACGTGTTGCGTCGCGCGTTCATGACCAACGGCACCGCGGCGATGGCCGCGGTCTCCCTGGGCACCGTCCCGGGCCCCCGCTCCCCGCGCCGCGCGGGCGAGACCGAGGCCGCCGCCGTCGAACAGGCCGTGCGCCGCATCCGGCTGCTGGACGACCGGCACGGCGCGGACGGCCTCTACCGGCGCGCCGCGCGGCCACTGCGGGTCGCGTACGAGCTGCTCGACGCGGACACCCGGCGGCAGTCGGTCGCGGACCGGCTGCACACGGGGGCGGGCGAACTGGCGATCTCGGTCGGCTGGCTGGCCCACGACTCGGGCCGCTTCGCGGACGCCCGCTCGCACTACGCGGAGGCGCTCGCCACGGCGCGGGTCGCCGGGGACCCGGCGCTGGAGGCGCACGCCTTCTGCAACACCTCCTTCCTCGCGCGCGACGCGGGGCGCCCGCGGGAGGCCGTACGGGCGGCGCAGGCCGCGCAGCGCGCCGGGCGGCGGCTGGCGTCGCCGCGGCTGATGTCCCTGCTGACCCTGCGGGAGGCGGGCGGCTGGGCCGGGCTCGGGGACCGGGGGGCGTGCGAGGAGGCGCTGGCGCGGGCGCGCACGCTCTTCGGGCGCGGGGCCGCCGCCGCGGATCCGGAGTGGATGTCCTTCTTCGGCGAGGCGGAGCTGGAGGGGCTGGAGGCGCAGTGCTGGTCCGCGCTCGGCGACTGGGCGCGCGCGGCCGAGCACGCGCGGCGCGCGGTCGACCTGCAGAATCCGCACTTCGCCCGCAACATCGCGCTGTTCACCACCCAGCTCGCGAGCGATCTGGCCCACGGCGGCGAGCCGGACGCGGCGGCCGCCGCGGGTGACCGGGCGCTGGACCTGCTGACGGAGATCCACTCGACGCGGATCCGGACCATGCTGGCCGCGACGGCCCGACGGCTCCGCCACCACCCCCGCGAAGCGGAAGGTTTCCTCGCCCGCTACCGGCACGCGGTGGCGAGTGGGGGCTGACCCTCCGCGACCGCGATCCGTGGCAACCCGGCCCGTCCGGCGATGGAGGAGCGGTGGTGCGGGCGACACGGCCCGCAGAAGGGCGACGAGGCCCAGCCGCTCACATCCGCTGCCTCACGCCAAGTGCCCCGTGTCGTTCCAGCGCTCGATCGCCGGGGCGTCGTACGCCCAGCCCAGGATGGACAGCGACGTGGGGTCGAGGCGGATGCGCGCCGCGAAGGACACGTCGAGGCCCAGCCAGCGCGCGCCGATCGTCCGCAGGATGTGCCCGTGCGCGAAGATCAGCACGTCGCGGTCGGCCGAGCGCGCCCACTGGACGACCTCGTCCGCGCGGGCGCTGATCTCCGCGAGGGTCTCGCCCTCCGGGACGCCGTCGCGCCAGATCAGCCAGCCGGGGCGCTGCGCCTTGATCTCGGCCGGGGTCATGCCCTCGTACGCGCCGTAGTCCCACTCCATCAGCGCGTCCCAGTCGGTGGCCCGGTCGCCGAAGCCGGCCAGCTCGCAGGTCTCCTTGGCGCGCACCAGGGGGCTCGTACGGATCTCGACGTCGGGCAGCCCGTCCCAGGGGGCGCGGTGCAGGCGCTCGCCGAGCAGCTTGGCGCCGCGCCGGCCCTCGTCGAGGAGCGGGATGTCCGTGCGGCCGGTGTGCTTCCCGGACAGCGACCACTCCGTCTGTCCGTGCCGGGCCAGCAGGATGCGCGGTGCCATGACGAGGGACCCTTCAGAAGATTTCGGTGATTTTGGCTACAGATCCCGGCAGATAATTACAATCTCCGACAGAAACGATCTGCTCGCTCTCCATCATCGCTCACGCCCGTCCCGGGCAACCCTCCAGTGGTTCCCGGCGTCTCCTTCCTCGCACTCCGCCCACCCCGGCCGAACAGCGGGCGAACTCGGCGTTTCCGATAAGTCGCGGGGCGGTGTGCGAACGATGCGGCGTACACCGTACGGTGGCATGCGCGCTTGTTGGCCGCCTGAACATATGGAGAGCGTCCGGATGTACCGCACCGCACCACTCGGGAAGCGGCCGCGCTGGTGGACCGAGCTGCCACTGATCGCCGTGGTGTACGCCCTGTACTCGGCGGGCCGCCTGCTGGTCAGGGGCGATGTGCAGTCGGCCGTCGACCACGGGCTGTCGATCCTCGACCTCGAGAAGACCTTCCGAATAAATTTCGAGCACCCGCTCAACCGGCTGTTCACGGACCACCCGGCCCTCGGCATACCCGCCGACTTCGCCTACGCGTCCCTGCACTACATCCTCACCCCCGCGCTCCTAGTCTGGGCCTTCCGCCGCCGCCCGGCCGACTACCGCTTCCTGCGCAGCTGGCTGATGATCTCCACCCTCATCGGCCTCATAGGTTTCACCCTGCTGCCCACCTGCCCGCCCCGGCTGCTGGACCCGTCCGAGGGCTTCGTCGACACCATGCGGATGTACGCCGAGTACGGCTGGTGGGGCGGCGACGCCAGTGCCCCGCGGGGCCTCGGCGGGATGACCAACCAGTACGCCGCCATGCCGAGCCTGCACGTCGGATGGGCCCTGTGGTGCGGCGTCGTGATGTTCCGTCACGGCCGCACCACCTGGGCGAGGATCGCCGGTGTCGGCTATCCGCTGGCCATCGCGCTCGTGGTGATGGGCACCGCCAACCACTACTTCCTGGACGCCGTCGCCGGGACCGCCGTCATGGGCGCCGGGTTCCTGCTGGCCAAGCCGGCGGTGCGGGCCGCCGACCGGATCAGGCACCGTTTCTCCCGGTCGACAGGCAAGGAAACTGCCGGTACGCCCGCGAATGTCACTGCCGGATGCGAGACTTCGGCAGGTACAGCGCTTCCCCGGGCCGCGGCCTCCGGCTCCCCGGCCGGCGACGGCTCCCGGGGCGCGCCGGAGAGACTTCGCGAGGCGGACGCCAGTGACCAGATCCCTCGACAGCAGGCCCCCGGCGAGGCCGGGGACAGCCGCGCCGACGGCGCTGCGGCAGCGGCTCGCTGAGCTCCGCGGGCCGGACGTCCCCGCCCGCCCGCTCGACGCCCGCGCCCTGGCGGCCCTGGCCGCCAACCCCGGCTGCCGGCGCCGGATGCTGCTCGACGGCGCCGGGATCGACAAGGGGGCGCTGGCAAAGGCCCTGGGCGCCCCGGCGGCCTTCGGGCAGTCGCAGTTCGCGCTGGTGCGGGGCCACTCCTTCGAGCAGCGGGTCAAGGCCGACGGCGGGGCCGCCCTGATCCGCCTGCTGCACGAGCGGCTGGGCGACGGCTCGCCCGCGCCGGAGCCGGGCTCCGTCGACGCCCCCGACCTCTGTGCCGCCGGTCCCGAGGGCCGCACCGCGCGTACGGCGCTGGCCCTGCGCGAGGCCACCGCCGCCGGGCGCTGGGCGCTCCTGGACCACCCCCTGCTGGCCCTGCGCATCGCGGGCACCCCGGCCTATCTGGAGCCGGACGCCGTGGTCGTCCACCCCGACGGGAGCTGGACCGTCGTGGAGATCAAGTCCTTCGCGATGATCGACGGCGCGGCGCACGCCACGAAGGTGGGCGCTGCGGCCCGGCAGGCCGCGGTCTACGTCCTCGCCCTGGAGGAGGTGGCGGCGCGGACGGAGGATCTCCCGCGCGTGCACGCGCGCGTGCTGCTCGTCTGCCCCAAGGACTTCTCCAACCTCCCGGCCGCGGAGCTCGTCGACGTGCGCAAGCAGCTCGCGACCACCCGGCGGCAGCTCGGCCGGCTGGCCCGCGTCGAGGACATCGCGGCCGCCCTGCCCGAGGGCACCACCTTCGACCTGTGCCTCGCCGAGGACGGCCGCACGGCTACGCGGCCCGCCGGTCAGCTGCTGGAGGCCGTCGAGTGCGTCGAGGCGGCGTACGCCCCGGAGTGCCTGGCCGCGTGCGAGCTGGCGTTCCACTGCCGGGCGCGGGCCCGGGAGGCGGGCGCGGTGGAGTCCCTGGGGCGCGGCCTGCGCGGGGAGCTGGGCGGGCTGACCACGGTCGGGGCGGTGCTGTCCGCCGCCCTGGGCGGGGCGGGCGATCCCGAGGACCCCGCCGTCGCCGCGCTCCGCCGCGCGGCCGCCCTGCGCGCGGAGGCGCTGGCCTCGGCGGGCACGGGCACGGAGGCCGCCGTATGACGACGCCCCTCCGGGCGCACCGCGCCCCCATCGACGTACGGACGGAGGCCGCATGTCGCTGATCACCTCGCTCGCGCGCATGGAGGCCGTGCGGGACGGCAGGGCCCGGCCCCTGACCACCGTGCGGCACCGGCACCTCGCGGAGCGGCCCCTCGTCCTCGTCCCCCTCACCACGGCCGGTGAGGCGGGCGCCCCGCTGGGGGCGCTGGTGGGCACCGACCGGGACGCCCCCCGGCTGCTGGTGGTGGCGCAGCCGCGCGACAGGGACCTGCGGTTCGCGTTCCTCGCGGAGCTGGCCGACGCGGTGCTGCCCTATGTCGAGGGGTTCGCCGACGCGGTGGAGACGGAGGAGCGCAAGGAGACCGACCCGGAGACCGGCAAGAAGGTGCCGGTCGAGGTCGAGCTGTGCGCGGAGGCGCCGCAGTTGCTGGTGCCGGGGACGGCCGCGGTGGAGTACGTACGGCTGCTGGGGCGCTCCATGCGGTTCCGGCGCACCGCCGAGCAGGACCCGGAGGCGGCGTATCCCGCGCCCCCGCGCGTGCCGCTGCTCGGCCGCTGGCTGACGCACTTCGGGGAGCGGGCGCGGGTGCCCGGTTCGTCGCTGCTGCTGCCGATGACGCAGCTGCTGAGCAGGCACTGGGCGACGGGGCAGAGCAATCCGGAGGACCAGCACCTGGGCTCGCTGCTCGCCTGGATCGCGCCGCCGCCGGGATCGACGGGCGCCGAGGCGGCGCTGCGCGCGGAGCTGGACCGCGACGGTGACGGCCTGCTGCGCTGTCCCCCGGCGGGCCCCGCGACGGACCCGGCCTTCGACAACAAGCGGCTGGCGCCCGCCACGTCCCGCTACGACCGCGCCCGCGCGGAAGCGACGGAGGCAGCGGCGGCGCTGGAGGCGGCGGGCGGGGCGGGCGCGCCCATGGCCCGCGCCCGGCAGCGGGCCGCCGCGGCCGCCGTGGAGAGCGCCGAGCGGGAGATCCGCGCCCTGCTGGAGTCGCAGCTGCGGCCCACGTGGGACGCCGTGTGGCACGGCGTCGACCTGCTGCGGGAACTGCGCGCGGGCGAGCGGGTGGCCGACCGGTGGAAGCGGGACCGCTGGTCGTACACCACGCATCGCGACCGCGTGCGCGCCGGGGAGCCGCCGCAGCCGAGGCGGGACGACGCGGTGACGGCCGCCCGGAAGCTGGCGACGCGGGAGACCGCGCTGGCCCGGCTGGACGCCCAGGAGGCGCTGGACGACCCCTTGGTGATGGCCACGCGGCGGCTCGCCGGGGAGGCGTTCGCGGGCGAGGTCATCGAGGTGGTGATGGAGTACTCGACGGCGAAGGTGCCGCGGCCGAGGCCCCTGGTGACGGTGCGCACGGACGACAGCCCGCTGCTCGCCGAGGGGGCGAAGATCTTCCGGGCGCACGGCGCGACGGCGCAGACCGCGGAGTTCGTCGGCCCGGTGGCGGGCGAGCCCGGCGCGCTGACGGTCCGGCTGACCGGCGGCATGGGCCGGGGCAAGGTCCCCGACGCGGGCTCGGTGCCGGAGAAGGGCGACCGCGTCTGCTGGACCCTCTTCGAGCACTCCCCCCGCGGCGGGCCCGAGCTGCCCGACCCCGAGCGGACACCCTGGACCCACGGCGGCCCGCCGGGCGAGGCCGTGGAAGCCCCCGATCCGGTGACTCCGGAGGACCACCTGTGAGTTCCCTGAGTCAACCTCTATGCCGCCAGAGCCGCCTCGGGATCCTGATTGATCTTGTTGTTGGCCCGATGGGTATCGGGGTCGTAGCAGGTGCCGGTGCGCCAGCAGGCCCACATCACCCGCAGCCAGGCGCGGGCGAGGATGCGGGCGGCGTGTGGATGGCGTTTCTTGTTCGCCCGCGCGTCGTTGTAGATCTTCGCAGCCCAGTCGCTTGCGTGCCTGCTGTTGTCGGCGTAGCCGACGACGGCCAGGCGGGCGCGACGGTTGGCCGCGTAACGGAAGGTCACCACGCGGGACTTGCCGGACGCCCGGGTGACCGGGACGACGCCGGTTTCGGCGATGAACTGTTCGCTGGTCTTGGAGCGTTCCAGGATCGGACCGATCTCGCCGACGATCTGCCCGAGGTTGACCGTCCCAATGCGGGGCATGGTCGCGAACAGCTGTGCGTAGGGGTGGGCGGCGACCGCGTCGGCGATGGCCTCGTCCAGCGAGCGGATCGTGGCCCGGATGCCCTTGACCAGCTGGACCTGGACACGGACCAGCTGTGCGATCACGCTGTCGCTGAGCCGGGAGGCCGGCTTCGGCGAGGACCGGAGGCGTTCGATGAGGACGCTTCCGGGCTTCTTGCCGGAGTAGCCGCGGCGCTTGCACCATGCTTCCAGGCGCCCGGCGGTGAGCTTGGCGGCCGCGGCTGGGGTGGGGTATCGCTCCAGGAACGCCAGGGCGATGTCGCTGTCGAGGCTGGAGAAGACGGCCTTGCCTCCGGGCCAGTGCGTATCCAGCAGCGCGGCGAGCTGGTTGATCGCGGCGATGCGGGCCGCGACGTGGTCGGCCCGCTGCCGGGTGAGGGCCTGCAGTTCCATCGTGACCTGCTCGGTCGGCTCCAGCCGGGGCAGGAAGTGCCCGTCGGTGCGCAGGTAGTCGGCGAGCTTGAGACTGTCCCCGGCGTCCGTCTTGGCCTTGGAGGCGCCCCAGCGCGGACGCATCGCGTGGAAGGCGTTGGGGTGCACCGGCACCACCGGGTGCCCGGCGGCCAGCAGCCGGTCCACCACCAGGCCGCGGGTGGTCTCGATGGCGACCGGAAGATCCGCCGGACTGCCGTGCTTCGCCAGTTTGGCCAGGGTTCGGGCGATGCCCTCCTCGGTGTGCGCGAGCTCCCAACGGGCAACTCGGGCACCGGAGTTGTCCATGACAGTCACGTCGTGGGTCTCGGTCGCCCAGTCCCATCCGATGAACACGAAAGAAGTACTCCTGTGTCGTGCGCGGAGCACCTGCCCGGTGGTGAGGACGTCTGCCGGAAGCTCATTAATCGGCCCTCTGCGGGGCGTGTCCCTGATGCCGATCAGACGGCCTCGGCCCGGCGGGGCTGGCACAACTCACAGTGGCCATCGAATGGCTCGCGCCACAAGCCATGCACCCACCGGGACCGAGAGGTCACAACCCTACCGAAGAGGGCTGCAGAAGGGATGGTCCCCTAATGAGCGCGACGGAGGACCGTCTGTGAACCCGACCGACGCGGCGCCCGCCGTCCCGGCGCCGCGGGCCCGCACCGCCGCCGTCTTCGACCCGTCCGCGGCGGCGGCCGCCGCGACCGACGCGATCCTGCGCGACACCCTGCACGGCGCGCACCGCGGCGTCGTCGTCGACTCCCCGCCGGGCGCGGGCAAGTCGACGCTGGTCGTACGGGCCGCGCGGGAGCTGGCGGCCGCGGGCCGCCCGCTGATGATCGTCGCGCAGACCAACGCGCAGGTCGACGACCTGGTGCTGCGGCTCGCCGCGAAGGACCCGGAGCTGCCGGTCGGGCGGCTGCACAGCAGTGAGGCGCAGCCGTACGACGCGGCGCTGGACGCGCTCCCGTCGGTGGTGAAGTCGGCGCGGGCGGCCGATCTCGCGGGGCTCGACGTGGTCGTCTCCACGGCCGCGAAGTGGGCGCACACCAAGGTCGACGGGCCCTGGGGGCACGCGATCGTCGACGAGGCGTACCAGATGCGGTCGGACGCGCTGCTGGCGGTGGCCGGGCTCTTCGAGCGGGCGCTGTTCGTCGGCGACCCGGGGCAGTTGGACCCGTTCAGCGTGGTGGGCGCGGAGGGCGCGGCGCAGTGGGCCGGGCTGTCGTACGACCCCTCGGCGAGCGCGGTGTCCACCCTGCTCGCCCACAACCCGGGCCTGCCCCAGCACCGGCTGCCCGTCTCCTGGCGGCTGCCCGCCTCGGCGGCGCCGCTGGTCTCGGCGGCCTTCTATCCGTACACCCCGTTCCGCAGCGGCACGGGCCCCGGCGACCGGCGGCTGGCCTTCGGGGTGCGCTCGGACGGCTCGGCGCCGGACCGGGTGCTGGACGAGGCGGCCGAGACGGGCTGGGGCCTGCTGGAGCTGCCCGCCCGCCGGACGCCGCGCACGGATCCGGAGGCGGTGGGCGCGGTGGCGCACGTCGTCCGGCGGCTGCTGGACCGGGGCGGCGCGGCGACGAGCGAGCTCTCCCCCGACCCGGTGCCGCTGACGGCGGACCGCGTCGCGGTGGGCACGGCCCACCGCGACCAGGCGGCCGCCGTGCGGTCGGCGCTGGCCGGTCTCGGGGTGCGCGGGGTGGCCGTGGACACGGCGAACCGGCTCCAGGGCCGGGAGTTCGACGTGACCGTGGTGCTGCACCCGCTGTCCGGGCGGCCGGACGCGACCGCCTTCCATCTGGAGACGGGCCGGCTGTGCGTGCTGGCCTCGCGCCACCGGCACGCGTGCGTGGTGGTGGGCCGGGCGGGCGTCGACCAGCTGCTGGACGAACATCCGTCGACGGATCCGGTGCGCCTGGGGGTGACGATGAAGTTCCCGGATGGCTGGGAGGCGAATCACGCCGTGTGGGCGCACCTGCTGGAGCACCGCGTCGCCTGGCGGCAGTGAGCCGGACATCCGAACGGGCGCCCCGGACCGCCGGCCGGAGGCCGGTACGCCGCCGGAGGCGGCCGATGGACGCAGCCCGGATGGCTGGGAGGCGAATCACGCCGTGTGGGCGCACCTGCTGGAACACCGCATCCCCTGGCGGCAGTGAGCCGGACATCCGAACGGGCACCCCCGGACCGCCGGCCGGAGGCGGCCGATGGACGCAGCCCCGATGGCTGGGAAGCGAACCACGCCGTGTGGGCGCACCTGCTGGAACACCGCGTCACCCGGCGGCCGTGAGCCCCTCCCCCGTGGGCGCACTTGCGCGGCGCAGGACAATGGATGGCGGTGCAGACGATCCTGGAGGTATGTACATGTGCGAGCCGAAGCCGGCTCCCGGCGCGCGCGACAGTGGGCAGCGCCGCTTGAAGCCCGCGCAGCTGCTCTTCGAGCCGCCCGAGGCCGTCGCCGACCCGGAGCACTTCTTCGACCTCGAATCGATCGAGGACCCGCGTGAGCTGCTGGCCCGCTCCACCGAGCTGGCGCTGGCCTTCCGCGCGGCGGCCGACAGAGCGACCGAGTTCCAGGCGGTGGCCGCGGCCCAGCTCGCCGACCCCGGGCGCTTCGACCGGCTGCCGACCGCGGTGATCGCGGAGCGCGCCGAGTGGAGCGAGGACTACGCGAAGAAGATGGTGGAGTTCGGCCGCGGCCTGCAGCGGGGCAGCAGCACCGTCGACTGACCGGCCCGGCCCGTGGTCCCCGACCATGGGCCGTTGGCATATGCGCCGCGGAAGATAGCGCACCACCCGCCCCGCTGTCCCGATTTCCGGCAACTACCGCGAGCGGGCGGGGATGTGGCGCAGACCATAGGACATGAGCTCCTGGCCGAACGACCCGCACTCCATCCGCTTCCGGCGCCCCACGCCCCCGCGCACCGCCCCGCGGCGCGCCGCCCACCAGCCCGCAGCCGCCCACGTCACGCTCGCGGGGGCCGACTGGCTCGCCTCCGCCGGGTCGGCGCCGCACCAGGTGCACGCCCTGTGGGCGGAGAACCCGGGCGCCCCCATGGTGCTGCCGTGCGGCACGGCGTTCGACGTGGTCGGGCTCCCGGCCCTGTTCGGGCGGAAGGTCCTGGACCGGTTATGGGCGAGCGGCCCCGGCTCCGGGCCGGTCGCCGTCCAGCGCGGCCGCCTGCTGCTCTTCGCCGCCCCCGGCGCCGCCCAGCGGCTGCCCGCGCTGCTCACCTGGGAGGAGTGGGCCCGGGCGATGCCCCCGCTGCTGTGTCACGGCACGGGCGACGCGGTGACCGTCCCCCCGCTCTATCCCCCCGCCGAGGACGAGCCCGTGCCCCCGGCCTCGCGCTGGCTGGTCGCCCCCGAGGTGCGCCACCCCTGGCTGCCGGACGCCGAGGTGCTGCTGTGGGCGTGCGTACGGGTCACCCGGGAGACCTCCGGCCCGGACCTCAGGAGTCGCACCGGTCGCGCCGACGGGGACGCCGACGCCCCGGCCGGCCGTGTGACCGGCGCTCCCGCGCACTCTCCCCGCTGAAACATATGGATTTTCGTTCCACCGGATCAGGGTGCTAAAGTCTTCCACGTCAGCAGGCGCCGCTAGCTCAGTTGGTTAGAGCAGCTGACTCTTAATCAGCGGGTCCGGGGTTCGAGTCCCTGGCGGCGCACAGACAGACGAAGGCCCCTCACCACGGTGAGGGGCCTTCGTCGTATGCGGAGCGTGCGGGCCGGTCCGGCGTTACTCCCGGGTCACCGCGACCGTCCAGGAGCCGCCCGCCGTCCGCCCCCGTACGGACACCCGCACCCCGTCGGCCTCCGAGCGCAGGGACTCCCCCACGCCGAGCGGCGCGTCCGCGAGCGCGGGGTAGACCGACTCGCCCCAGCACGCCTGGTGCCCGGGGTGGCCGTCGAGCACCTGCACGGGCCCGCTGCCGGAGGCGGTGTCGCTGCGCACCCGGTAGACGAGCACGCCCTCCGCGCAGGTGGCGGCGTCGTTGCCGGACGCCGAGCGTGCCTCGACGGCGATGACGCTCGCCGGGCCCGTACGGACCACGATCATGCGGGTCCGGTTGTCGCCGCCCGGCTTCATCGGGGCCTCCAGCGGCTGGAGGGTGTGCAGGCTGCTGCCGCGCCCCCGGACGCAGGTGACCTGCCGCGAGCCGAGCCAGCCGAGCTTCCACTTGTGCCAGCCGAAGGGGTCCGAGGCCAGTCCGAACTGGCTGCCCATGAGGTCCCAGTCGCCGACGTGGGTGTCCCAGTCGCCCTTGCCGTCCTGGGGCCGGTGGTAGAGGTCGGGCAGGTCCAGGACGTGCCCGGTCTCGTGGGCGAGGACGTTGCGGTCCGGCGGGTGGTGCTCGAAGACGGTGACGACGCGGCGCAGTGTGGTGCCGTCGACCTGGACGGGGTGGTCGAGGTTGACGACCTTGGTCGCGTCGGAGTCGACGCCCGGGGCGTCGGGGTCGGCGACGAAGTAGACGAGGTCGTAGCGGCTGAAGTCGACGTCGGCGTCGGCCACGGCGATGGCGTCCCGCAGGTATTCGGAGCGCTGGTCGCCGTCCCAGTCGCGCTGTATGCGGTACGAGGTGGCGGGCCGGGGCATCCGCAGCCACTTCTTCAGCGGGTGGGCCTCCAGCTGGAAGCGCCCGTAGGAGGCCCGCTCGAAGAAGCGGGAGGTGGCGGGGAAGTGGTCGGCCGCGAGCCGCTCGGGGCTGACCTCGGGCTTGGAGTCCGGGAAGGACAGGAAGATCATCACGGCGTCGAGGTGACCGACGGGCCGGGGGTAGGCCGGGTTCCAGGTGTCGAGCCCCTCGGAGTGGTGGGCCTGGCTGCGCGGGAGCGCGCACGGCCCGCCGGGCCCCACGGCGTGCGCCGGTCCGGCGACGACGGTGGTGGCGATCGCACAGAGGGCGGTGAGGACGGCCCCGGCGCGGCGCAGCCGTGGCCGGTCCACCCCCATGGGTGTCTGCGGACGCACCACGTCGACCTCCCGGGACGGATTCGGGACACCTCATCCAGCCTCATTGGATTTGTGGTGATATGCCCGTTTCTGTTACCCCGGTCGAGTGACTAAGCCGACTTCTGGGTACATCACACTCAGTCACTGACGGTCAATCGAGATGGCGCGGCATCACCAGCTCAGCCAGGAGCGCGCACGGTCGATCAGGAAGGGACAAAGGGGAGAAGGCGCCTCGGACCCCGGGGACAGGGCCGCTGGAACGGGCCCCTCGCGCGCTCTATGATCGCCACATTTCCAGCACGGATTCCCCCGGACAGGCGGCCGCCAGCCGTGTGTTCGGACACGCGTACGAGATCCATGAGACCCATACGAAACCAGTGCGGAACGAATGCCATGCGGGAGCGAGCGGTGAGCGGAACCCTCGACAGCCAGGGCGGCGCGCCCGGTTCAACGCCTACAGTCGTCACGCAATGTAATGAATCCAGCGATTTTCGTGCCGCCTTCAATGCCGCGCAGCTCGCCATGGCCGTGGTGGGCCG
Source organism: Streptoverticillium olivoreticuli subsp. olivoreticuli (assembly GCF_003391135.1). Taxonomy (GTDB): domain Bacteria; phylum Actinomycetota; class Actinomycetes; order Streptomycetales; family Streptomycetaceae; genus Streptomyces; species Streptomyces blastmyceticus. The sequence continues at coordinate 4,075,467 of NZ_CP031455.1, forward strand.
CGACGGTCTGGTGCGTACCGCCAACCACGCGCTCGGCGAGCTGCTGGGCACCGACCCGGCCCGGCTCGCCGACGCGCCGGCCGCCGACTTCACCGGGCTGCGCGAGGACTCGCGCACCTGGAGCGCGTACCGCGAGGTGCTGCTCGGCCGCCGCGACCGGCTGCACTGCACCCGCAGGCTGCGGCCGCGGGGCGGGCAGGGGATGTGGGCCGAGGTGATCGTCACGCCGCTGCCCGACAGCTGCGACACCCTGCTGTCGGTCGCCGACATCAGCGACCGGCGCGACCTGCGGGCCCGGCTGCGGCACCTGAGAATGCACGACCCGGTGACCCGGCTGCCCAACCGGAGCCTTTTCTTCGAGCGGCTGACGACGGCGCTCACCACGGGGGCGGTCGCGCACGGCGGGCGCGGCCGGATCGGGCTGTGCTATCTCGACATCGACGGCTTCAAGGCCATCAACGACACCCTCGGCCACCGGGCCGGCGACCGGCTGCTGGGCGCGGTGGCGAAGCGGCTCATGGAGTGCGCGGCGCCCGGCGGCCACCTGGTGGCCCGGCTCGGCGGCGACGAGTTCGCCCTGCTGGTGGAGGAGTCCGCGGGCACGGAGCAGCTCATCGCCCTCGCCGCGGCCGTACAGGCCAAGCTGCAGCGGCCGTTCGAGGTGGCGGGGCAGCGGCTGGCGGTGTCGGCGAGCATCGGGGTCGTCGAGCGCCCGGCGGCCGGGACGCACGCCACGGAGCTGATGCAGGCCGCGGACACCACGCTCTACTGGGCCAAGGCCGACGGCAAGGCCCGCTGGACCCTCTTCGACCCCGAGCGCAACGCCCACCGGATGACCCGTCAGGCCCTCTCCAGCACGCTGCGCCCGGCGGTCGAGCGGGACGAGTTCGTGCTCCAGTACCAGCCGCTGGTGGGGCTGGGCGACGGGGTCGTGCGCGGGGTGGAGGCGCTGGTGCGGTGGCGCCACCCGCAGTTCGGGATGCTCGCGCCGAATCGGTTCATCGGGCTGGCCGAGGAGACGGGCGCCATCGTCCCGCTCGGCCGCTGGGTGCTCGCGACCGCCTGCCGCCAGGCGCGCCGCTGGCAGCTGGACCACCCCGGGGTGCCGATCGTGGTCAGCGTCAATGTGGCCGTACGGCAGGTATGGGACTCCGACCTGGTCGCGGACGTGGCGGCGATCCTCGCCGAGACGGGGCTGCCGCCACGACTGCTCCAGCTGGAGCTCACGGAGTCCGCCGTGATGGGCTCGGCCGGACGGCCGCTGCAACAGCTGCACCAGCTCAGCGACATGGGGGTGGCCATCGCCATCGACGACTTCGGCACGGGCTACTCCAACCTCGCCTACCTCAGCCGGCTGCCGGTCTCCACGCTCAAGCTCGACGGCTCCTTCGTCCACGGCTTCCGCTCGGGGGAGCCGCCGAACCCGGCCGACGAGACGATCGTCGAGGCCCTGGTCCAGCTGGCGCACCGGCTGGGCATCAAGGTGACGGCGGAGTGCGTGGAGAGCGCGGAGCAGGCGGAGCGGCTGGGCCGCATCGGGTGCGACACGGGACAGGGCTGGTTCTACTCCCGCCCCGTCCCGGCGGACTCGATCTCGGCGCTCCTCGGCACGGGCCCCGCGGTCTCCGGACGGGCCGGGTTCGTCTGCGGGTCGGCGTGAGACCGCCCGCGGCGGCCCCACGACCGTCCGGCGGAACCGGAGTGCGCTACTTCCTGGGCAGCCCGAACGTGTCCGCGATCAGGTCGAAGCTGCGCAGCCGCTCCTGCGCGCCGTGCGCGTTGGAGGTGATCATCAGCTCGTCCACGCCCGTCCGCTTCACCAGGCCCCGCAGCCCCTCGGCCACCTCGTCCGGCGTCCCGTGCACCACGTTCGCCAGCCAGCTGTCGACGAACTCCGCCTCGCCCGCGCGGTAGTCGTACGTCTCCGTCTCCTCCGGCGTCGGGATCAGGCCGGGCCGTCCCGTGCGCAGCCGCAGCATCGAGAGCGCCCCGGTGCGCACCTGGCGGCGGGCCTCGGCCGCGTCCTCCGCGGCGAACGCCTGCACACCGATCTTGGCGTACGGCCGGTCGAGGATCGCGGACGGCCGGAAGGACTCCCGGTAGAGGTCGAGGGCCGGGACGGTGTTGGCCGAGGAGAAGTGGTGCGCGAAGGAGAACGGCAGGCCGAGCACACCGGCGAGCCGCGCGCTGAAGCCGGAGGAGCCGAGCAGCCAGATCGAGGGGCGGTTCGCCCGCTGCACCCCGCCGGGCACCCGGCCCTGGACGGGTCCGGGCACGGCGTGGATGCGGGAGTAGGGGTGCCCGTCGGGGAAGTCGTCGTCCAGGAAGCGGGTCAGCTCGGAGAGCTGCTGCGGGAAGTCGTCCGCGTCCTCCCGGAGCCGGTCGGCGCGGCGCAGCGCGGCGGCGGTCGCGCCGTCTGTGCCGGGCGCGCGCCCGAGCCCGAGGTCGATGCGGCCCGGGGCGAAGGCCTCAAGAGTGCCGAACTGCTCGGCTATGACCAGCGGCGCGTGGTTGGGCAGCATCACGCCGCCCGAGCCGAGGCGGATGCGGTCGGTGCGGGCGGCGATGTGGGCCAGGACGACGGCCGGGGAGGAGCTGGCGATGCCGGGCATGGAGTGGTGCTCGGCGACCCAGAAGCGGTGGAAGCCCCGCCGCTCGGCGAGCCGCGCCAGCTCGACGGTGGTGCCGAGCGCCTGCGCGGCGGTCCGGCCACTGCCGACGGTCGCCAGATCCAGTACGGACAGAGGGACGGGCGCGCTGCCCTCTGCCGTGCCCCGGATGAAGTCACCGTCCTGTACGTCGGCCACGGTGGTCCGCCTTCCTGATCGCCTGCGGCACTCCCGCGCCGCGCTCCGGTCGTCTCGCTTTCGCCGGAGCAACCGGAGAAGCTCTCCGCTTATTCCCGGGAAGGCCGCTTTCCCGATCTTCACCGGGGCCCCTCCGCTCCCACATGACAAACGCATATGCCAAGGTGGCGCACCCCAGGACAGCGCCTTGCGGGTTGGCCTCGGTGTGGTCAACCCCCTCTCTTCATGGCCCTTTTCGTGGTTATCGTGAGAGCGGGAACTCGACGGAAGCCCGCTAGGGGGAAACCGTGGCGCTCAAGCCCGAGCCGACCGCACCGCTGCACTCGGCGCAGTACGCCCTCCGTGTGCTGGAAGCGGTCGCGAGGCGCCCCAGCGGTGTGACCGAATCCCGCATCGCGCGCGAGACCGGGCTGCACGCCGCCCACCTCGCCCGGCTGCTGCCGATGCTCCGCCGCGAGGCCTATCTGGAGCGGCTGGCCGACGGCGCGTACGTCGTCGGGGACTCCCTCGTCCTGCTGGGCTCCGGCAGCGACCGCACCCGCGCCCTGCGGCACCGGCTCCGGCAGTCGATGTCGGAGCTGCGCGACTCCGTCGGCGCGGCCGTCTACCTCAGCCGCTACATCGACGGCGAGGTCAGGATCACGGAGTGCGCGGACGGCCCGGGGACCCCCAAGGTCCACGAGTGGGTCGACTTCCGCTCCGCCGCCCACGCCAGCGCCGTCGGGAAGTGCCTGCTCACCCAGCTCGACCACGACGACCGCCGCGATCACCTCGCGCGCCACAAGACGGCCCGGCTCACCTCCCGGACGATCACCGACGCGAAGGCCCTCTTCCGCCGGCTCGACGCCCAGCCCGCGACCGTCCCCGTCCTCGATCTCCAGGAGTACGCGGTGGGCACGGTCTGCGCGGCCGTGCCGATCACGGCGGGGCGCTCGGTCGGCTGCCTGGCCCTCTCGCTCCCGCTGTCCGACGCCCACCGGCTGCGGCACGCCGCCGACACCCTGAACCGGCGCGCGACGCCGGTGCTGCTGTCGATGGCCCTCTGATCCCGCCGTCGCGGGCCCGCAGCGGCGGGCGGTCGAGAGCACCCGTTCGGAGCAGGTATATTTATCTCTGTCAGCAGGCGCCGCTAGCTCAGTTGGTTAGAGCAGCTGACTCTTAATCAGCGGGTCCGGGGTTCGAGTCCCTGGCGGCGCACAGACAGAAGAAGGCCCCTCACCACGGTGAGGGGCCTTCTTCGTGCGCGGGAGGCGTGACCGGCGGGCCCGTAGCATGGAAGGCCCACCCGCCCGTACGAGAAGCTCCCCCGCGCGGAGCCCGTACGCGCGCGAGCGACAGGAAGGAGCAGTACGTGCCGCAGCACCGCCGTCCATCGGCCGCCGCCGTGCTCCTGCTCCTCCTCGCGGTCGTCCTCTGCCCGTCCCTCGCCGGGGCGGGCCCCTTCGCGTCCGGGTCCGGCAACGGCGCCACGGTCTCGAAGATGTCGGCGGCCGCCCCGCAGCCGCCCGCTTCCGGTGCCGGGACCGAGGCCCGGCCGCACGCGGTCGACGCCTTCGGCACGGGCGGCACCTGCAAACAGCAGGACGCGCCCCTCAGCGGCACCCAGGCCGCCGTCGCCCACGCGCACAACGACCCGCTCACCGGCCCCGGCACCACCCGGACCGCCCTGCCCGAGGGGCACGCGCCCCGGCCGGGCGCCCCCCGCGCACCGCCCGTACCGGTCGCCGGCTGCGCCGAGCTGCTCCCCGTCCTGCGGATCTAGACCGCCCGCCCACGGCCCGCGCACCGGGCCGTGCCCCGGCATGTCCTGATTTCCGCACGCCCCAGGGAGCACTCCCCATGTCCGCACGTCTCACCTCACCCTCCCGCCGGATCGCCGCGATCGGCGCGGTCGTCGCCCTCGTGGTCGCGCTCGTCGCCACGGGCATCGCGATCGGCAAGAACACCGGCGGCTCCGGCAAGCGCGAACCCGCCGCAGGAGCCTCCGGCGATTCGGCGCCTTCCGCCGCCGAACGGCAGAAGGCCTACGCACAGCTGGAGAAGGCCAGCGTCCGCCGCACGGGCGACGACCCGCTGGCCGTCGGCAAGGCCGACGCCCCCGTCGTGCTCGTGGAGTACGCCGACTACCAGTGCTCGTACTGCGGGAAGTTCACCCGCGACAGCCAGCCCGAGCTGATCAAGAAGTACGTGGACGAGGGCACCCTGCGCATCGAGTTCCGCAACTTCCCGATCTTCGGCAAGGACTCCGAGCGGGCCGCCCGCGCGTCCTGGGCCGCCGGGCGGCAGGGCCGGTTCTGGCAGTTCCACGACGAGGTCTACGCCAAGACCCGCAAGGGCGACGCGCTCGCCGAGGACAAACTCGTCGACATGGCCAAGGACAGCGGCGTCACCGACCTCGACAGGTTCCGCGCCGACCTGAACGGCCCGGCTTCGGAGGCCGCGGTCAAGAAGGACCAGGAGGAGGGGTACTCCATCGGCGTGCAGTCCACCCCGTCCTTCCTCGTCAACGGGCAGCCGATCGCGGGCGCCCAGCCCATGAGCGCCTTCGACGAGGCCATCGCGCAGGCAAAGGCTGCGAAGAAGAGCGAGAAGTGACCGACATCGGCTATCTCGCCGCCTTCCTCGGCGGCGCCCTCGCCCTGGTCAGCCCGTGCAGCGCGCTGCTGCTGCCGGCGTTCTTCGCCTACTCCCTCGCGAGCCCCGGCCGGCTGCTCGCCCGCACCGGCGTCTTCTACCTCGGGCTCGCGACGACGCTCGTCCCCCTCGGTGCCGCGTCCACCGCCGCCAGCCGCCTCTTCAACGGGCACCGCGACGTGCTGATCGGCGTCGCCGGCTGGCTGGTGATCGCGATGGGCGCCGCGCAGATCCTCGGCCTGGGCTTCGCCTCGAAGCGGGCGCAGGCCGCGGCCGGGCGGATCACTCCCCGGTCGGCGGCCTCGACGTTCCTGCTGGGCTGCGTGTACGGGCTGGCCGGGTTCTGCGCCGGGCCGATCCTCGGCGCGGTGCTGACCCTGACCGCCACGACCGGCAACCCGGTGTACGGGGCGTCGATGCTCGCCGTCTACGCCCTGGGCATGGCCCTGCCGCTGTTCGTGCTGGCCCTGTTCTGGGACCGCTTCCAGCTGGGCGGCCGCGGCTGGCTGCGCGGCCGCGAGCTGCGGGTGGGCCGGCTGCGGCTGCACACCACCTCGCTCGTCTCGGGCCTGTTCTTCATCGGCATCGGCGTGCTCTTCCTGGCCTACGACGGCACGACGGGCCTGCCGGGCGTCCTGGACGCCGACCAGGAGTTCCGCCTGGAGGAACTCGCGTCGCGGGTGGGCGACGCGGTGCCGGACTACGCGCTGCTGGCGGTGGTCGCGCTGGTGGTGGCGGGCGTACTCGCCAGGATCGCCCTGCGCCCGGAGAAGCAACCGGAGAAGCGGCCGGAGAAGTCCGAGCGGGGCTGACGTGAGCTGCCGGACGGGCCGGGCTTCAAGCCCGCCCGGCAGCGGTCGGTGCTCGGGTCAGAACTGGACGTCCGAACACGCGTAGAACGCGTTGCCCGTGTCCGCGATCGTCCAGACCGCCAGAATCAGCTGCTTGCCCGTCCGCCCGTCCGGGATCGTCCCCTGGTGCGTGACGGTCGCGTCGGGGACCCGGCCCCCGTACGGCACCGTCAGGAACGGCTGGTCCTCGAGATCGGACCGGGTGAGCGGCCGGGTCGGGTCGTACCCGGGTTTCGTGAGGTAGTAGCGGAAGTCCGTCGTGGCGTGCCGGGCCGTGAGCCGCCAGCGGAAGGTGAAGCTCTGTCCGGCCGTGACCGCGGTCGCGGGCCACTGCCCGCCCCGGGGGTCGTCGAGCTCCGCGAAGCGGCTGTTGCCGCCCGCGCATATCGTCCCGTCGGACGGCCCGTGCGACGGGAACCCCTTGGGCCCCTCGACGCTCTGGGGTTCCCACTGGATGTCACCGCAGTCCTGCACGGTGCCGTTCGCGCAGAACTCCTGGCGACTGGTGGGGGAGTCGGTGTAGCCGTGGCTGCCGGCGCTGCCCGTGCCGAGCAGGGAGACGCCGGCGATGCCGAGGCCGATGATCGCCGCACTGATCTTTTTGCGCATGCTTCCGCTCCTCGAAGAACGTGGGGGGTTCCATGAGTCGAGTGCTGTGAGTCGAGTGAGATGCGGTCTAGACCAAGGCGGAGGCTAGTACCACCAGTTGGTCATGTCCAGGCCAACGGACGAAGTCATCCGGCCGAAGTTCACCCGCGAGGACGTCACCGGTTCGCCGCGAGGGGGCGGTTGTCCTGCACCCGGACGCGCACCGCCGCCCCGGCCCTTCGCGTTTCAATGAGGCACCCTTGACGCGCCCCCGCCCGGTGCGCATGCCGCGCGGGGGGCCGTACGGGTGACCGGCCGGGCCGGGGGTCAGCGCACGCGGCCGTACATGTTCGGGCTGTAGTGCGAGAACGCGGAGATCCGGACCTTCTTGCCGGGCCGCGGCGCCTCGATGTAGCGCCCGCCGCCCAGATAGATCGCGGCGTGGTGCACCCCGGACGCCTTGCCGTTGCCGGACCAGAAGACGACGTCACCGCGGCGCAGGGCGGACCGCGGGATCCGGGCCATGGCGCGGTACTGGTCGGCCGCGATGCGCGGCAGCCTCACCCCGGCCCGGCGGTAGGCCTGCTGGATGAGCCCGGAGCAGTCCCAGCGGTGCGGGCCGTTGCCCCCCAGGGCGTACGGATCGCCGATGTGGGCCATCGCGAAGGCGATCGCGGGTTCGAGGTCCCGCCGCCCGGCGACCGGCCGCTGAGGGTGCTGGGGCTGTGGTGGCGCGGGGGGCGCCGGAGGCTCCTGCGCGTCGTCCTGGTCCACGGGGTCCGACTCGTCGGCGGACGTCTCCTCCTCCGGGGCCAGCTCCTCGTCGTCCCCCTCCTCGCCGCCGTCCTCCTCGGCCGTCCCGTCCGGGACCGTCTCCGCGTCGAGGGTGTCCGGCTCCGTCTCCGCCACGGCCCCGGCCGCACCCTGCTCCCCGTCCGCGTCCCCGCCGACGGAGACCGCGCCCGGGTGCGGGCGCGGGCCGGGGCCCGCCGGAGCACCGCCGTGCGTACGGTCCGCGTGGACGGCCACCCCGGGGTCCGCGTGCCCCGGCCCCGGCTCCGGGGACGCCGTGGCCGCGCCCACCCCGGGGCCGGCCAGCACCACCGCGCCCACGGCCACCGCGATCGCACCCCGCAGGGCGCCCCTGTGCCGTACGGCCCCGGCCTCCGCGCCGCGCCCCGCCCCGGCCGTCGCGGCGGCCCCGTCGACGCAGAGCGCGCACGCGCAGTCGCCGGGTATCGCCTCGGTGAAAGCCGGTATTCGCACGGGCACCGCTGCCTTCCGTCGTACTCGGCACAGCTTCTCAACGGCCGACGAAATCCGCATGTCGGAAAATACGGGGCGATCCACCCGGGAGAAGGGGACCTTCGCCCCTGCTTCCACGGCCCCCGCAGCGCTATACGCAGGCACTTCCCCGCTCCCACCGCCTCCGGGAGGTGGTCGGGAGCACCCTCGGGGATCAGGTAGAGTTTTCTCTGTCAGCAGGCGCCGCTAGCTCAGTTGGTTAGAGCAGCTGACTCTTAATCAGCGGGTCCGGGGTTCGAGTCCCTGGCGGCGCACAGACAGACGAAGGCCCCTCACCACGGTGAGGGGCCTTCGTCGTGTGCGCGGAAAGACCGCTGAAGACCATGGAAGATCGGGTACCACTTCCGAACACTTCGGCCACATTCACACGCCTATTCGCATCACGCACCGCTTTGCCCGGTAAACACCTCGTTTCGCCCTTGTGATCATGGCGTGGCGTCCGAGATCCTGAGCCGAGAGCAATGACTCAACGTCAATGAGTGACCAATGAGTTGGGTGTGCCGGTGGGGAGCCGACGCACACAGGGTCCATGCGGCTGTGGGGGGCCGGTGGGCTCACGACTGACACACGCAGTCAGCATGCGTGCGGGGGGAATGACCATGACGACCACGCCTGCCGACGCCCGGCAGCAGACCCACGCTCCGGCGGCCGCCGGCGGCCCGCCCCGGGCGCCCGGCGTACCGCAGCAGCCGACCGGGCCCACGGCGACACCACCCGGCGATATGGCGGGCGGCCGGACCGCGGTCCGGCCGCCCGCCCGCCCGCCCAGAGCGCGCCCGCGCTTCGACTACGAGCACTACAGCAGGCTGGCCGGCCCGCTCACCGAGCCCGAGCCCGGCCGGCCGTACCGCGTCCGCTACCGCAGCCTGCTCGCGGACGAGACGCACCGCGTCCTCGGCGCCCTGCTGCTCGGTGCCGCGCCCTTCGTCTCGCTGGGCCTGTTGCTGTGGCTGATGCAGCCCGCCCACTGGACGCACCGCGAGCACTCCACGCCCCTGATGCGGCACCTGGACACCGTGATGCTGGTGTCGATCGGGCTGATCGAGCTGTTCCGCACCCTGAACGTCACCTCCAACGCCCACGCCACCCTCGTCGCGCGCGACCCCGTGCCGGTGGTGCCCGAGAGCGGCACCAAGGTCGCCTTCCTCACCTCGTTCGTGCCCGGCAAGGAGCCGGTCGAGATGGTGACCCGGACCCTCCAGGCGGCGGTCCGGCTGCGGCACCGCGGGCCGTTGCACGTATGGCTGCTGGACGAAGGGGACGACCCCGGGATCAAGGAGGTGTGCAGACGGCTCGGCGTCCACCACTTCTCACGCAAGGGTGTCGAGAAGTGGAATCAGCCGAAGGGTCCGCACCGCGCGAGGACGAAGCACGGCAACTACAACGCCTGGCTGGACGCCCACGGCGCCGACTACGACTTCTTCGCCTCGGTCGACACCGACCACGTACCACTGCCCAACTTCCTCGAGCGCATGCTCGGCTACTTCCGTGACCCGGATATCGCGTTTGTCGTTGGACCACAGGTGTACGGGAACTACGATGCGGCCGTGACCAAGGCCGCCGAGAGCCAGCAGTTCCTGTTCCACGCCCTGATCCAACGCGCCGGAAACCGTTATGGCGCACCCATGTTCGTCGGCACCAACAATGCCGTCCGCATCAGCGCGCTCAAGGGCATCGGCGGGCTCTACGACTCGATCACCGAGGACATGGCCACCGGCTTCGAACTGCACCGGCACCGCAATCCCGCGACCGGTCGCAAATGGCGCTCTGTGTACACCCCGGACGTCCTCGCGGTCGGCGAGGGGCCGAATTCCTGGACGGACTTCTTCACCCAGCAGCTGCGTTGGTCGCGGGGCACGTACGAGACCATCATCAAGCAGTTCTGGAAAGGCCCGTTCACCCTGTCGCCGGGGAAGTTCCTCAACTACACGCTGATGGTCATCTATTATCCGATGACCGCGCTCAACTGGCTGCTCGGCGCCCTGAGCTGTGCGCTCTTCCTGGGGCTCGGCGCCTCCGGGATCCAGATCAACTCCGAGATCTGGATGATGCTCTACAGCGACGCCGCGGCCCTGCAGATCGGGCTCTACGTCTGGAACCGCCGCCACAACGTCTCGCCGCACGAGCCCGAGGGCTCCGGCGGGCTCGCGGGCATGGCGATGTCCGCGCTGTCGGCGCCGATCTACGCCCGCTCGCTGATGGACGCGGCGCTGCGCCGCAGGAGCACCTTCGTGGTGACGCCCAAGGGCGATTCGGCCAGCCCCGACACCCTCTTCGGCACCTTCCGCGTCCATCTGTTCTTCCTGGTGGTGTTCGGCGGCTCGCTGCTGTCCTCGTTCTGGCTCGGCCACACGCACGTCGCGATGCGCACGTGGGCGGTCCTGGCCCTCGCCATCACCGTCGCGCCGGTCCTCGCGTGGTGGTGGAGCGCACGCCACGCCAAGCAAGCCGTGGAGGTCAGCAGATGAACCAGCCCCGTTTCCGTGTCGGCCGCCGCACCCGCCGCATGGCCGTCGGGTCCGCGGTGGTGCTCGCCCTGGCGGGGATGAACGGGCCGGCGCTGTGGGGCTACGCCTCCGACCAGTACCACGACTACAAGATCAACCAGTCGGAGTACAAGGCCAGGAACGGCCATTGGGACATGGTCGACGTCCCCGACGAATACCGCATCAACACGATCCACGCCGCCCTGCTGCACACCGGCAAGGTGCTGCTGGTCGCCGGCTCCGGGAACAACGCCGCCAATTTCAAGGCGAAATCGTTCCGCTCCGTCCTCTGGGACCCGGAGAAGGACACCTTCAAGAACATCCCCACCCCGAAGGACCTGTTCTGCGCCGGGCACACCCAACTGCCGGACGGCAAACTCCTGGTGGCGGGCGGCACCCAGCGTTACGAAAAGCTGGGTGGCGACGTCACCAAGGCCGGCGGGCTGATGGTCGTCCACAACGAGGACCCGGACAAGCCGATCACGCTGCCCGTGGGCACCAGATTCACCGGAAAGAACAACGGCAAGACCTTCGAGTCCAAGGACCCCGTGCTCATCCCCCGCGCCAAGAAGGTGCAGGACGAGCAGAGCCGCAAGGTCACCGTCACGGTCAGCACCGCCCGCGTCTATGTGGAGGCCCTGGAAAAGGGCCATGAATTCGAGACCGGGCTCACCGACAACTACAGCATCGAGGGCCTGAAGGGCAACGACACCCGCAACGTCTACGGCATCGCCAACAAGCTCTCGTTCGATAAGAAGGACTTCCAAGGCATCAAGGATGCCTACGAGTTCGACCCGGTCGCCGAGCGCTATGTCACGGTCGACCCGATGAACGAGGCCCGCTGGTATCCCACCCTGACCACCCTGCAGGACGGCAAGGTCCTCTCCGTCTCCGGTCTGGACGAGATCGGCCAGGTCGTCCCGGGCAAGAACGAGGTGTACGACCCGAAGACCAAGAAGTGGACCTACCTGCCCAAGGAGCGCTTCTTCCCGACCTATCCCGCGCTCTTCCTCACGGACAAGGGCCGGATCTTCTACACGGGTTCCAACGCGGGCTACGGCCCGGCCGACAAGGGCCGTGTCCCGGGCGTGTGGGATCTGGGGAGCAACGACTTCACCGAGGTCCCCGGGATGAGCGACCCGGACACCCTGGAGACGTCGATGTCCGTGCTGCTGCCGCCCGCCCAGGACCAGCGCTATATGGTCCTGGGCGGCGGCGGGGTCGGCGAGGACAAGAAGGCGACCGCCAGGACCCGGATCATCGACCTGCACGCCCCGCAGCCGCGCTTCAAGGACGGGCCCGACCTCTACGCCAAGGCCCGCTATCCCAGCAGCGTCATCCTGCCCGACGACACGGTCCTGACCACCAACGGCTCGGGCGACTACCGCGGGCGCAGCGATTCCAACGTCCTCAAGGCGGAGATCTACGACCCGAAGGACAACTCCCGGCACACGGCCGCCGATCCGCTGGTGGGCCGCAATTACCACTCCGGTGCCCTGCTGCTGCCCGACGGCCGGGTGATGACCTTCGGTTCCGACTCGCTCTTCGGCGACAAGGCCAACAGCAGGCCCGCCACCTTCCAGCAGGAGATCGACCTCTACACCCCGCCCTACCTCTTCAAGGGCGGCGCGCGGCCCGAGCTGAAGGACACCGAGCCGAAGACCGTGGCGCTGGGCGGGAAGGCGACGTACCGGACGGCCGGCCCCCGGCCCGTCGCGAAGGCGCGGCTGATCCGGCCGGGCTCCTTCACCCACGTCACCAATGTGGAACAGCGGTCGATCGCCCTGGACTTCACGAAGCGGGACGGCGGCGTCACCGTCACCCTCCCCAAGGACCCGTCCCTCGTCCCGCCCGGCTGGTACATGCTGAACGTGATCGACGACCGCGGCATCCCGTCCCCGGCGGTGTGGCTGAAGGTCCCGGGCCCGAAGGACAGCTAGGGGCGGCGCCCCGTTCCCGGGAACACCCGAGGACCGGGGCCCCGTGCGGGCCCCGGTCCTCGACCGTCGGATCGTCGGATCATCGATCAGCGGGCGTTGCGCGCGAGCTCCAGCGCGTACGTCTCCCACCACTGCCCCGCGTCCGGGCCGCCCTTGCACGTGCCGTCCGACTCCCCCGGCCGCTTGACCCACAGATACGCGTCCACGAGGGCGTCGCCGGTGTGTGTCGTCGGCGGCTCGCCCAGCGCCCGGCCGGAGGGGTTGCACCAGGACTTCTCGTGGTTCGCGCCCGACAGCGGGCCGTTGCCGTTGCGGCTGGTGTCGATGACGAAGTGCTTGCCGCCCAGGAGGGCGGAGAGGGTGTGCCCGTATTCCTTGTTGTCCTGCGTGGTCTGGAAGTTGGACACGTTGAGCGCGAATCCGTCGGCCTGGTCGATGCCGGCCCGCTTCAGCGGGTCCACCATCCGGTCGGCGGGTGTGACCCAGCTGGAATTGCCCGCGTCCAGATAGACCTTGGTATTCGGCAGTGCCTTGAGCTTGCCCACGGATTCCTTGAGGAGTGCGTACCGCTCCTCGTGGAACTGCTGGGGCGTGCAGCCGTCCTCCATGTGCGGCAGGGCGTCCGGCTCCAGGATCACCGTCGCGCCCCGGTCGCCGATGCCCCTGGCCGCCTTGTCGAGCCAGTCGCGGTAGGAGTTGCCGTCGGAGGCGCCGCCCTGGCTGTACTGACCGCAGTCGCGGTGGGGGATGTTGTAGAGGACGAGCAGCGCGACCCGGTCTGCGGCGTGTGCCGCCTCGGTGTAGCCGCGGGTCTGGCCCTCGGGGTCGTCCACCCCGATCCACTCCGCGACCGGCTGGGCCGCGATCTTCTCCAGCAGGTCGGCCTGCTTGGCGCTGCCGTCCTTGCGCAGCTCGGCGGACCTCTTGGAGGCGGTGGACTCGGGATTGACCCAGAAGGGGGCCCGGGACTTGGGCAGTTGGGCGGGTTGCCGGGGCGGCGCGTCGGCGGCCTTCGGCGGCTCCGCGGAGGACGAGTCGGAAGAGCATCCGGCGAGCAGCAGCAGGGCTGCCATCGCGGCCCCCGCTCCTGTCCGGGCCGTACGGGCACGATATGTGCGGCCGGTGTAGCTGCCGTACATCCATTCCCCCTTGGGTGTACTTCCTGTGGGGTGTCCCCCCGCCCCCACGGGACATGACCGGTCTTTTCCATGCTTGCACAGAAATCGCCCGCGCCGGGGGCGGTCGGGCGATGACCCGGTGTCAAGTCGCCCTGTTGGAGCAGGGGAGGTGCCGGCGGCGCGCTCAGACATGTCCGGCGCCGGTCAGATAGGCGGACACGACGACATTGGCGTTGTAGGAGCGACGGGTGCGGTCGTAGGTGCCGCCGCAGGTGATCAGGCGCAGCTCGGCGCGGTTCGGCTCGCGCGGTCCGTAGACGCGGTGGGCGTCGAAGTGGTCCTTGGTGAAGACGGAGATGTCCTCGACGGTGAACTCGGCGGTGGTGCCGTCGGCGCGCTCCACGGTGACGGTGGCGCCGCGTTTGAGTCCGGCGAGGTCGTAGAAGACGGCGGGCGCGTGGTCGGTGTCGACGTGGCCGACGAGGACGGCGGCGCCGGGCGAGCCGGGCTGCGGCCCGCCGCGGTACCAGCCGACGGCGCCGGCCCGCCGGTACGGGGGCGGGTCGACCGCGCCGAGGCGGTTGAGGTCGCGGTCCTCGACGGGGGCCTTGACGCCGACGGACCTGATCGCCAGCGACCGGGGGTGCGCCGCAGGGAGCGGCGCGTGGGCCGGGGGCAGCGGGTGGGCCTCCGGGCGGCCCGCCGCGGCGACGTCACCGGCCGTGGGGGTGGCGGCCACGGTCCCGTCGGTGATCTCGCGGCCCCAGAGCCACAGGGCCACCAGCAACGCCGCCCAGGCCACCCCGGTCAGGAGGCGGCCGTGGCCGCTGCTGCGCGCTTCGGACATCTCGGCGGCCGCCCCTTCTAACGCCGTCGGCCGGTGTCGGCCCGGCGGTGGTGGCGGATCGCCGCGGCGGCGGCCAGCGCGGTGCAGCCCGCGAGGACGAGTCCGGGGGCGCCCGGAGGGTCGGCGGCGGCCGCGGTGCCGCCGCCACCGGCCGGTACGGGCGCCACGGGCGAGGCCGGGGTGCGGGGCACGGCGCGGGCCGCGTGCTCGCGGGCCCGCTCGTCGACGTGCTTGACGACCGTCAGCCGACCCTCGGCCGTGCCGCCGTGGCCGTCGCAGCGGACCTTGACCGTGTAGGTGCCGGGCGCCGCGGTCGAGCGGACGGTGGTCTCGGCGAAGAGTCCGGCGGAGTCCTTCGCGAGCCGCGCGTCGGAGACGAACGCCTCGGAGGTGGCGGTCGCCTTGTCGCCCGCGCAGCCCGCGACGCGCAGCTGGACGCGGGAGCCGGGGGTGCTGGTGACGGGGGTGAGGGAAACCGTTCCGGACATGGTCGCGGGGCCCTCGTGGGCGTACGCGGGGACCGCGCACACGGCGACCGCCGCCGCGGCGCCGCACAGAGCGGATCGGACTGGGTCCATGGGAAACCTCCTGGTATCCCAGAGACTCGCCCGCCGGGGCGGGGCGCCGCATCCGCTGCGTGGCGCTATTGCTCCGTACGGTTCGGGAACCAGCCCATTGCCGGACCGGCGGGGTCGTGCCCCCGCCCGCGCCTCAGATCAGGTCGACCAGGTCCGCGATGGAGTCGACGACCCGCGACGGGCGGAAGGGGTGGTGGTCGACGTCCTCCGGGCGCGTCAGCCCGGTCAGGACCAGGAAGGTCTTCATGCCCGCCTCCAGCCCGGCCAGCACGTCCGTGTCCATGCGGTCGCCGATCATCGCGCTCGTCTCCGAATGCGCCCCGATCGCGTTCAGCCCGGCCCGCATCATCAGGGGATTCGGCTTGCCGACGAAGTACGGCTCCCGGCCCGTCGCCTTGGTGATCAGCGCGGCCACCGATCCCGTCGCCGGGAGCGCCCCCTCCGCGGAGGGCCCGGTCTCGTCGGGGTTGGTGGCGATGAAGCGCGCGCCGGCGTTGATCAGCCGGATCGCCTTGGTGAGCGCCTCGAAGCTGTAGGTGCGGGTCTCGCCGAGCACCACGTAGTCGGGTTCCGCATCGGTGAGGACATAGCCGATGTCGTGCAGCGCGGTGGTCAGCCCGGCCTCGCCGATGACATAGGCGGTGCCGCCGGGCCGCTGGTCGTCCAGGAACTTGGCGGTGGCCAGCGCGGACGTCCAGATGTTCTCGACGGGCACGTCCAGCCCGATCCGCTCCAGCCTGGCATGGAGGTCGCGGGGGGTGTACATGGAGTTGTTGGTCAGGACGAGAAAGGGCTTTCCGGATTCCCGGAGGCGTTTGATGAAGGCGTCGGCCCCGGGCACCGGAATGCCTTCGTGCATCAGCACACCGTCCATGTCGGTGAGCCAGGATTCGATCGGCTTGCGCTCTGCCACGGTGGGACTCCTGCCGTCTGCCGCCCCTTGCCGGGGCTGGGGAAACGCCGGGACGGCCCAGCTCGTGCGCCGCCCCGACACCTCCAGCCTAATCAGCTTCCGGTCGCCGACTTCCACGCGCAGACGCAGGGGGCCGGGTTCTCGCACTTCAGCGCCGCGCGCGCCGGGCCCCGAAGATCATGGACCCGCCGGCGAGGAGCAGGGCGAAGGCGGCCGCGCCCATCGCGAAGAGCGGGCGCTGGGAGCCGGTGTCGGCGAGCACGGACCGGTGGTCGGCCTCGGCGGTCTCCCCTTCACCGGGCACCTCGTCGGCACCGCGGCCCGTGGCCGGGGCGGCGCTCGCGGCGGTGCCCTCGACACCGAAGGTGTAGTCGTTGGACTCCCCGACCCAGTCGCCGTCACTGCCGCGCCGCTGCACCGCGGTCACGTTGAAGGTGACCGGGCCCTGCGGCGCCCGGTCGGCGAAGCCGAGGCGTACGCGTACGGGCACGGCCGCGTGCGCGGGCACGGCAAAGCCGGGGAAGTCCGGTGAAGTGCCGTCGAAGACACCGACGTTCTCGGCCTCGTCGGTCCGCTCGAACCGCACCGGCCGCCAGCGGGAGGCGGCGGTGTCGTAGAAGTCGAACCGGATGTCGGCCGGCCGCAGCACGCGCGCCCGGTCGGCGAACACCGCCACGGGATGCACGTCCCGGCAGTCGGCACCGGTGCCGTTGCGCAGCTCCAGCTCCCAGACCTGCTGGTCGCCCCCGCGCGCGTACGTACCCGGCCCACCGCTCAGCCGCGCGACGATGGGAAACGCGGCGCTCCCCGGGCGGCCGCAGCGCGACTGGACGGGCGCCCGGTCGAGGGGCGGCCGGGGGTACGTGGGTGCCGCCGACGAAACGATCGCCAGCGCGACGGCGCCGACGACGAGCGCACGGGGCAGGTACATCGCGAAACCTTTCCGGAGGGTCCGGGAACGCGAGCCACGGTGGCAGCGCAGGCTTGAGAACGGCACTCAGGCACGGCGGCGGGTGGGCTGAGTGGGGGTGCGTTTCCGCCCAATATGCTTATTTTCTTTTGATCCGCATGGGTACCTCGCCGCAGGCGCGACGACCCGCGCGTTCGCTGGGGAAAAACTCCCGGTCAGCCGAACACGCGCGCAAGCACAAGCTCCGCCGCCCCCTCCACCACGGAGCGCGCCCCCGCCACCTCCACCCGCGCCGAGCCTCCGACGACAGCGGCTACCCCCGTTTCAAACGGCGCCGGATCCGCCAGGACCGTCCGCCCCCCGAGCAACACGAGATCGATATCCAGCAGCCGCACAAGATTCGCGGCCCCAACTCCCAGCAGGCGAGCCGCCCGCCCCATGTCGCCGTCAGCGACCGCCCCAAGACAAAGCGCCTCGATGCACCCACGGCTACCGCACGCACACAACGGCCCATCCAGCTGAAGCACCTGATGGCCGAACTCCCCCGCCCCCGTCCGCTCCCCCCGGCGCACCGCACCCCCCAGCACCAGCCCCGCACCCAGCCCCGTCCCCAGGTGGAGGTAGGCGAAGGACGACGCGCCGCCGCGCGGCAGCAGTCCCAGGGCCGCCGCGTTGGTGTCCTTGTCGACGATCACCGGCACTCCCAGCCGCCCGGCGAGCGCGTCCCGCAGCGGGTAGCCGTCCCACTGTGGGAACCCGGTCACCTTCCGCAGCACGCCTTCGCGGTGATCGAGCGGCCCGGGCACGGCGACGCCGACGCCCAGGACCGTGGTGGCGGGAAGGAAACCGTCGAGCAGCGCCGCCACCTCGTCCAGCACCGCCTCCGCCCCCGCGCCGAAGGCCAGCGGCGCCGTCCGCGTCGCGACCTCCGCGCCCGACAGGTCGACGAGGGTCGCGGTCATGGCGTCGCGGTCCAGGTGCAGGCCGACGGCGTGGGCCGCGTCCGGGACCAGGCGCAGCAGCGTCGGCGGCTTGCCGCCCGTGGACGCGCGCCGTCCGGCGTCCGTGGCGAGTCCGGCCGCCCGCAGCCGTGCGCCGATCTTGCTGACGGCCTGCGGGGTGAGCCCCGTACGCGCGGCCAGTTCGGCCCGGCTGGCGCCGTCCGGTCCCGCGTCGCGCAGCAGGCCGAGGACGACGGCGGTGTTGTGATCACGCAGCGCGGCGAGGTTCGCACCGGCCGGCCCGAGGGGCGCGGGCGTGGCGGGACGGGCGTCGGGGCGGGGACTGTTCACACTGCTCACAGGACCATTGTCGGCACCGCTTGCACTTTCGCAACACCGTTGCCAAAGTGGTGGGCATGGATGGCACCCCTGACCCCCACCGCGCCCCGTACCGCGTCGGACTCATCGGCTACGGCCTCGCGGGCTCCGTCTTCCACGCCCCGCTGATCGCCGCGACCGACGGCCTCGCCCTCGACACGGTCGTGACCGCCAACCCCGAGCGGCAGCGCCAGGCCGTCACCGAGCACCCCGGCGTGCGTACGGTCGCGGACGCGGACGCCCTGTTCGCCCGCGCGGACGAGCTCGACCTGATCGTCATCGCCTCCCCCAACCGCACGCACGTCGACTTCGCCCGTACCGCCCTCGAAGCGGGCCTGCCGGTCGTCGTGGACAAGCCGCTCGCGGCGACCGCCGCCGAGGCCGAGGCCCTGGCCGACCTCGCCGAGGAGCGCGGGCTGCTGCTCGGCGCCTTCCAGAACCGCCGCTGGGACAACGACTTCCGCACTGTCCAGCAGCTCGTGCGCGACGGCGCGCTCGGGGAGGTCCTGCGCTTCGAGTCCCGCTTCGAGCGGTGGCGGCCCCGGCCGAAGGGCGGCTGGCGGGAGTCGGGCGACCCGGCCGAGATCGGCGGGCTGCTCTACGACCTGGGCAGTCACGTCGTGGACCAGGCCCTCGCCCTCTTCGGGCCCGCCGCCACGGTGTACGCGGAGGTCGACGTGCGCCGGCCCGGCGCCGAGGCCGACGACGACACGTTCATCGCGGTCACCCACACCAATGGCGTCCGTTCCCACCTGTGGGTGAGTGCCGTCACCGCCCAACTCGGGCCGCGCTTCCGGGTGCTGGGCAGCACCGGCGGCTATGTGAAGTACGGCCTGGACCCCCAGGAAGCGGCCCTGCGCGAGGGCCTGCGCCCGACGGGCGACCGTACGGCCTGGGGCGTCGAGCCGGAGTCCGCGTGGGGCCGGATCGGCGCGGGCGAGTCCCCCCGTACGGGCGGCGGCGAGCCCGTCCCCACCCTCCCCGGCGACTACCCCGCCTACTACGCGGCCGTGGCCCAGGCTCTGCGCACCGGCGGCGAGCCCCCGGTGACCGCCCGCGAGGCGGCCGCCACCCTGCGGGTGCTGGAAGCGGCGCGGGTCTCCGCGGACCAGGGCCGTGCGGTACGGATCGAGGAGGCGGCGGCGTGAACGACGAGGTCACCCGGCTGGAGGCCGACGAACGGCGGCTGGTCCTCGACCGGTTCGGCAACGACGACGCCTGGGAACTCGGCTCCCTGCTCGTCTCCCTCGCCCGAACGCGCGGCGCCGCGGTCACGGTCGGCATCCGGCGCGGCGAGCAGCGGCTCTTCCACTGCGCGCTGCCCGGCACGTCGGCCGACAACGACGCGTGGATCGACCGCAAGTGCCGCGTGGTCGAGCGCTACGCGGAATCCTCCTTCCTGGTCGGAGCCCGCTTCCGCGCGAAGGGCCGCACCTTCGAGTCCCACTCCCGCCTCGACCCCGACCTCTATGCCGCACACGGCGGCGCCTTCCCCCTGCGCCTGCGGGGCACGGGCGTCGTGGGCACCGTCGCGGTCTCGGGCCTCCCCCAGGCGGACGACCACGCGCTCGTGGTCGAGGGACTGGAACGCTTCCTGGGCACGACGACACGCTGACCGTACGGCCGCGGGCCCTATGGGTACGCCGCATCGCGTCGGCGGCGCAGGGCCCAGTCCGCCGCTCCTGCCAGCAGCGCCTGGAGCAGGCCGTACGCCAGGATCGGCAGCAGGACCTGTGGGTGGTCGGACAGGTGCGTCGCCGCCAGCACCGCCGACGCGGACGAGTTGTTCATGCCCGCCGCGATCGTGACCGCCGCCGTGTCCCCGGGGTCCAGCCCCCTCGCCCGTGACAGTGCCCAGCCGCACGCCAGCGACGCCCCGCACAGCGCCGCTGCCAGCAGCACGTCCGCCGCGAACAGCACCGCGTCCGGCCCGGCCAGCACCGCCTTCGGCAAGCCGGATCCGTTGATGTACGTCAGCAGGACCGTCGCCCCCAACGACGCCGCCTTCGCCCAGCGCAGCGCGCCCGTCGCCCTGCCCGCCACGAGTCGGCGTGCCGCCAGCCCGAGCACGCACGGAGCCACCACATTGAGCACCGCGAACGGCCCCGTGCCCACGCTCATCAGGTCGCCCAGGTCCTCCGCGCTGTCCCCGCTCGTCAGCCGCGCCCCCTCCGCCAGCGTCAACGGGATCACCAGGGGGCTCAGCGCCGTCGAACACAGCACCGCCGCCACCGTCAGCGCCGGGTCCGCGCCCGCCCGCGCCCCGTACACCGTGGCCCCCGCCGCCACCGGCATCGCCGCCACCAACGCCAGCCCCGCGATCAGCCCTTCCGATCCCGGCAGCCACGACACGGTCGCCGCCAGCGCGGGCAACAACAGCAGCGGCAGGAGGGCGTTGGCCGCCACCGCCGCCAGCAGCGGCCCCGGGCGCCGCCCCGCCGCCGCGAAGCTTCCGGTCGGGACGGTCAGTGCTGCCGTGAAGAGGAGTACCGCCAGCAGCACCGTCGGCAACGTCACCGCCATCGGCGCCCCGAGTCCTGGGCAGTGGATCCGCGTCAGGACTTCTCGGCGGGAGGCGAGCCCGGGGGCCGGTAAGAGGAAGGCGATGCCGTATGCGGAGAGCACGCCGTAGAGCAGGTGGCGGCGGCCGAAGGCCAGGGCTCGGTCGGTGAGTGCTCGGTCTGTGGCGGGTGGTGTGGGCGGTGTGGGGTGCCGGAGGTCAGCTGTCTCCATGTACAGACCAACGAGTGGTCTCGGGTCGGGACACTTCCGGTTGTTTTGTTCGGTTCGGGTCCGTTGCGCCTGCGGCGGGGCGCCCTTCGGGCGCGGCCTCAAGCGCCGGCCGGGCTGGGTTGTGGGTGGCCGGGGGCGTGGCCTCCGGGGCAGGGGTCCTGGACCGTATATTTACGGCGCGTTGCCCTCTGGGGTGTTGAGTGCCCGGGATTTGCGCCACAAATATACGACAGCGTCCAGGACCCCTACCCCTGCGGCCCCACCCCCTCCCGCCGGTGGGCAAGTGACCGTGGTGGGAACTCAGTCATCCTCGAATTCCGTGGTCGGGGCGACGAGTTCGATCTCGAAGCCGTCTTCATTCTCCAGATACGCGGCGTAGTGCGCTTCGCCTCCCGCGTGCGGGTGCCGGTCGGTGAACATCAGGTGCCAGCCGTGGTCCTCCGACTCTTCGACGATGGTCTCCACTGCATCGCGGCTCTCGACGTGGAAAGCCAGGTGGTTCATGCCCGGGCGGCGCCGGTCGTAGGTCGGTGCGGTGAGCGCCGGGGACTGCTCGACGACCAGATAGAAGGACCCGAGCCGCCAGCTGCGGCCGTGTTCCCAGGTCTGGTACGGCTCGTATCCCAGGGTGTCCAGCAGCCACCCGAAGCTCTTTGCCGCGCGGTCGAGGTCGGGTACCCAGAGTTCGAGGTGGTGGGGCATCCCCGCCTTGGGCTGTTCCATGTCGGCGCCTTCCTGTCGCGTCTCCGCCGCATGGTGTCACCCGCCCGGCCACCACCCTCTGCGGCGGGTGCGCCGCATCACCCACTCAGCGGCCGCACGGTCTGTGACTGCGGCAACTTTGCGGGGTTGCGTGACCGCTTGGGCGAGTCCTGGAGGCCGTACCGCGCGGTAGTCCGTGAACCGCCTCACCCCGCAGCTCGCGCATGTCGCTTCACCGCCGGTGTACGTCCAGCCGTTTCGGTGGGTGCATGTTCGCGTGGCGACGGCGGTCATAGTCCGTGCTCCAGTCGCCAGTGTCCTCGCTGGGCGAGCAGGGCTCGACTGGTCTTCAGCTTGTCGTCTCCGGCTTGCGCCTCCCGCAACTCGGCCGCGAGTTCGGGGCATTCCGCGCATCCCCTGAACGGTTTGATCGTCTGGGGCCAGAGCCCGATGACTTCCCGCTCGTCGCGCGTGGCCAACCGCAGGGAGGAGAAGGGGACTTCCCACTCCTGCCCACCCCCGGGTTCGCGTAGGTGCACGCGTCTCCCCACGCTGTCGATCACCTGCCCGATCCGCTCCTCGCGGGTGTCCACCACGAACGCGCCGTTCCTGTACGTCATCGCTCCGCGCCTTCCCCCAGTGCCGATGTGCGGCTACTCGCTGTAGCCACACCTCTACGATGAACCGCCAGTTGGGCAAGCGCAACCAACTTGGGCACAGAATGGGCTACTTCATCCTTGTGGGTGACTCCCGCGTCTGCGGTTCAGGTTCTGGACCACACTGAGCAGCGCACTGCCAACAGGGGAGGAAGCCATGGGGAATACCCGCCGAACCGCCCGCCGCCGGAGGCTGGGCTCCGAATTGAGAGCGCTTCGAGAAGCAGCCAGCGTCTCGACCGAAGAGGCGGCGAAGGCGATCCACGGCGACAAGACGAAGATCAGCCGACAGGAGACGGGGCTGTACCGCACCACCCGACTTGAGCTGGAGGTGCTGCTCAACCTCTACAAAGCCAAGGACGAGAAGCAACGGCAATGGCTCATCGCCCTATCGGCAGAGGGGAACAAGCGAAACTGGTGGCACCGGCACAGCGAGACACTCCCGAACCACTTCAAAGAGACGCTGACGCTTGAATCCGATGCGGCGAGCATCGCTACGTTCCAGTCACGGGTTGTTCCGGGGCTGCTGCAGACCCAGGCGTATGCAACTGCCGTTCTTATCGGTAACGCACAGCCGTTGTCCGAGGAACAGCTCAACCTCTCCGTCGACATTCGGATGAGCAGGCAAAGCATCTTCCTCCGAGGTAACCCTCCGCAGTACGCAACTGTCTTGACAGAAGGCGTCGTCCGCCAACAGATCGGCGGACCCCAGATCATGGCTGATCAGCTCCGACACCTGGCCGCCCTGAGCCAGACACCCGAGTTGGCGATCCAGGTCGTCCCCTACTCGCAGAAGAGGTTCACGAACACGGGAGGGTCCTTCATCCTGTACTCCTACCCCGCACCTCTGGACTTCGATGTTGTCCAGGTGTCCTACCTGGGAGGTGACCTGTTCCTGGATGAAGCTGAGGCAGTAGCGAAGTACCGGAAGGCATTCGAAGAGCTACGAGCTTCAGCCCTGTCGGTCCCGGAGTCCGCCGAGCTGATCTCAGCCATTGCACACGAATTTGAACACGAGTGAGGTGCATCTTGTGATACGCCACGTTTTCCCCCGCTACGGCTGGTACAAGTCCTCCTACAGCCCTGACGAAGGCGACGACTGCGTCGAGATATGGGTAGCCGACGGGCTCATATCCATACGCGATTCCAAGAACCCAACCGGCCCGATGCTGCGCATCACCCCATCCGCGTACCGATCTTTCACCCGGGCCGTCACCCACGACACGCTGTGCGTTACCCACCGGCGGGAGGGGGTGGGGCCGCAGGGGTAGGGGTCCTGGACGCTGTCGTATATTTGTGGCGCAAATCCCGGGCACTCAACACCCCAGAGGGCAACGCGCCGTAAATATACGGTCCAGGACCCCTGCCCCGGAGGCCACGCCCCCGGCCACCCACAACCCAGCCCGGCCGGCGCTTGAGGCCGCGCCCGCAGGGCGCCCCGCCGCAGGCGCAAACAAAGCCGCACCCACAAAAGCGAACCGCACCCAGCGGAAAGCGCAAACAAACACCAGCGGACCCTCCCGCAGTGCGAAGCCCGCCGCACAGACCTAGCCTCGGCAAGGTGACGGCAAGTCATCGACACCCCCTGCTCATTTTCCTGACGCTCGCCCTCCTCATCGGCACGGGACAGGCAACCGCTCACCCATCCGGCCCCCACAAGAAATGCGTCCCCTCCGCCCGAGACGGATGCACGCACCCACCGGCGATCGTCTCAATGGGCGACAGCTACCTCTCCGGCGAAGCCGGCCGGTGGGCGGGGAATGCCGACACCAAACCCGACGGCACCGCATGGGGGACGGATCGCGCCGCGGTCAATTGCGTGAGTGAGGACAGCTGCGACCACTACCCCGAGCAGATCTACGGCTCGACCTCGTACGTTCGGGGTGGCAACCGGTGCGACCGTTCGTACCGCGCTCCGATCGCCACGACGGACTACCCCGGCGTACCGGCGGAGCGCCGTTTCAACATCGCCTGCTCGGGCGCCACGACGTACGAGTTCACTCATGCGTACGAAGAGAAAGGCGAGCGCCCGCAGATCGACCAGCTCAAGGACCTCGCCAGGGAGTACAGAGTCAAGATGGTCGTCGTGTCGATCGGCGGCAACGATCTGAAGTTCAAGGACATCGTCGAGTCCTGCGCCCGGCGGTATCTGCTCGGCTTCGTCGATTACTGCAAGAACGCCTGGGGCGGCATGGACGACGAGCTCGACGCGGTCGAGCTCAAGGTGGGCCAGGCGCTGAAGGACATCCGCAAGGGGCTGGAGGATCTCGGTTACGAGGAGGCGGACTACCGCCTGGTGGTGCAGTCCTACCCGGCCCCGATCCCGCCCGGGTCGGAATACCGCTACCCGGAGACGTACGGCAGGTATTCCTCCGGCGGGTGCCCGTTCTACGACACGGACTCGGACTGGGCCCGGGATTCGGTCGTGGCGGGGATGAGGGCCCGGCTCAGGCGGGCCGCGTCCGATGCGGGCGGGATCTTCCTGGACGTCCGTGACGCGTTCGCCGGCCATGAGCTGTGCAGCAAGGACGCGCGGCAGGCGACCTCGTCCAACTCGTCGAAAAATCACCTGAGTTCCCAGGACGCGGAGTGGGTCCGGTGGATCCCGTACCTCTATTTCTCGGGTCTTCCCTGGGCGTCCCAGGGGGACCAGCAGGAATCCATCCACCCGAACTACTTCGGCCAGTTGGCGCTGGGCGCATGCCTGACCCGGCTCAGCGAGCAGTTGCAGGTCAGCGATCGCACCATGTTCCGATGCCTCAACGACGGACGCAACGGCACGGACGGCATGAACGTCACGAAAACCCTGTAGCGAGGAGTCCGCATGCTGGTGCGCCGACGCCTGAGAGCCCTTTGCGTCATCGGTGCCGTCGCCCTGGTCGCGGCGCTGCCGGGCACGGTGGCCCGCGCCGAGCCGGTCGACGAGGACATCACCTGCGAGGGCCCGGGCAGCGACGATTCCTCGGGGATCTTTCCACTTGACGGGGCGCCGTCCAAGAACAGGGCACGGGATCACGGCGGCTGGACCCCCATGAAGTGGCCGACCGGAATTCCGAACGCGGGCGATGCCCGGATGATGCTGTACGGCCTGGCCGTCGAGGACAAACCGGTTTCCAACTACGATCGCAGGAAATTCAGAGTCGGCGGCAAGAGTGGCTGCTGGATCAATCAGGGGCCGGACTGCTGCCCCACCCGGGAGATCGTGCTCCGGAACCAGTCCACGACGCCGGTGACCTTGGCCGATAAATGCAAGGTCCTGAAGGGGAGTTGGACGAGCGAGTACGACGACACGCTGTTCGACACACCCCGGGGTGTCGACATCGATCACATCGTGCCGCTCAAAGCCGCCTGGAACTCGGGGGCCAGCACGTGGGACGTCGCCAAGCGGGAGAAGTTCGCGAACGATGTCTCTCCCAACACCCCGCAGCTGATTGCCGTTTCCGCGTCGTCCAACCGGTCCAAAGGGGACCGGCGGCCCGACCAGTGGATGCCGCCGGAACCCGTCGCGCAATGCCCGTACAGCGAGGCCTGGGTCGCGGTGAAGAGCAAATACGGCCTGTCGGTCACCCAGGACGAGAAGAACACCCTGACCTCGACACTGCGCCACTGCTGAGCCCGGCCGGACGCTATATCCGCCCACGCCCCTGCCGGGAGCGGACGAGGACCATCAGGCCGAGCCCCGAGCCGGCGAGCATCAGGCCCCCGCCCAGCACCACCGTGTCGCCCAGCGGGGGTCCGCTGTGCGCGGGCGCGGGGCCCCGCGCGTGCGGCCGACTCAGGCCGGAGAACGCGCACACCAGCAACGCACCGCTCACCACGGTCATCACGATCAGCGGACGACGGCCACGCCACCGCCGTGGCCGTCGGTGCCGTCCCTTTACACCCAAGACCTTGGACATATCCGAAAATATGCACACTCAGGGGGCGCGGGCGGGGCAGCACACGCCCCCGTTCCCCCGAATCGCCGCACCCGAGGGCCGCCCGCCGTGGCGCACCCGGGCGCCGTCCGCCTGCACGGTTTGCGCCAGCCTGCCGCCCGCTCTGGGCCGGGGCCGCCGCGCCGTTGTAAAGTGCGGGCGCTTGAGCCATATGCGTGCCGATCGACGTACAGAAAGCGGGCGTTGGACCCAGCGCCCAGGCCCCGTGGGTTCCGTTTCTGCACAGGAAAGGGCAGTCGCATGGGTAAGAGATCGGGCAGAAGAGACAGACGGATCGGTCAGCTGATCCGGTCCCTCAGAGCAGGTGCCGCGGCCGTGGCGGTCGCGACGGTACTGGCGGCCGCGCCGGGCGTCGGCTGGTCGGAGGCGGCCGCGGCTCCCTCGTCCCACGCGGCCCCCTCGTCCCACGACATCAGGACGAAGGACGTCGTCTTCGGTTCCTCCATAGCCGCGGCCAGGAACGCCGACGGACGACTGGAGCTCTTCGGGACCAACCCCGGTGACGCCATCTTCCACCGCTCACAGAACAGCATCGGCGGTTCCTGGTCGAACTGGGCCCAGTTCGACGGCGCGCTGCGTGCCGTCGCCGCCGAGACGAACGCCGACGGCCGGATGGAATTCTTCGGCGTCAACGGCGCCGGGTACATCTACCACCGCTGGCAGACCTCCCCCGCGGGCGCCTGGTCGAGCTGGGAGCAGATGGACGGGCTGCTGACCTCGATCGCCGTGGCCCGCAACGTATACGGGCGGCTGGAGCTCTTCGGGGCCAACAGCGCGGGCAACATCTTCCACCGTTCGCAGATCTCCATCGGTGGACCGTGGTCTGGCTGGGACCAGATCGACGGCGCGCTGACGCAGGTCGCGGCGGAGACCAACGCGGACGGTCGGCTGGAACTCTTCGGCGTCAACAGCGGCGGCGCGATCTTCCACAGGTATCAGACCACCCCCGGTGGATCGTGGACCGGATGGGTGCAGTTCGACGGTGCGCTCTCGACGATCGCTGCGGCGCGGAACGCGGACGGGCGGCTGGAGATCTTCGGGACCAACAGCGGTGACGCCATCTTCCACCGCTCACAGAACTTCAGCGGCTCTCCCTGGTCGGGCTGGGTGCAATTCGACGGTGCGCTGACCCAGGTCGCCGCCGAGACCAACGCGGACGGTCGGATCGAGCTGTTCGGGGTCAACCGTGGCGGGTCCATCTACCACCGCTGGCAGCTGTCCGTGAACGGGCCCTGGTCGGACTGGGCGAGCTTCGACGGCGTCCTGCGACCCTGACGCGGCGCCGGGGCTCCGCCTCGGCGTTCACCGGACGGGCCGGGGTCGGCCGAGACCGGCCGATCCCGGCTCGCCCGGCCGCCCCTAAGCGTCCTTCAGCTGCTGACGCTGGCGGCCCAGGCCCTCGATCTCCAGTTCCACCACGTCGCCCGCCCTGAGGTACGGCTTGGGGTCGGGGTGGCCGTCCGCCACGCCCGCCGGGGTGCCCGTGTTGATGATGTCGCCCGGATAGAGCGTCATGAAGCGGCTGACGTAGCGGACGACCTGGGCGACCGGGAAGATCTGGTCCGCCGTCGTCGCGTCCTGCTTCAGCTCGCCGTTGACCCACAGGCGCAGGCGAAGGGCCTGGGGGTCGGGGACCTCGTCGGCGGTGACCAGCCAGGGGCCCAGCGGGTTGAACGTCTCGCAGTTCTTGCCCTTGTCCCACTGGCCGCCGCGCTCCAGCTGGAACTCCCGCTCCGACACGTCGTTCGCCACCGCGTAGCCGGCTATCGCCGCCAGCGCCTCCGCGTCCGTCTCCAGGTGACGGGCCGTGCGGCCGATGACGACGGCCAGCTCGATCTCCCAGTCCATCTTCTCGCTGCCGCGCGGCACCAGCACCGGGTCCTCCGGGCCGACGACCGTGTCCGGCGCCTTGAGGAAGAGGACCGGCTCCTCGGGGGCCGGGACGCCGAGCTCGGCCGCGTGGCCGTGGTAGTTGAGCCCCACGCACACGATCTTGCCGATGCGGGCGACCGGCGGGCCTATCCGCAGGCCCTCCGGGTCGACGGCCGGGAGGATCCGGGCGCCCACCGCCGCCCGTACCCGCTCCAGGGCGGAGTGGTCCGCCAGCAGCCTTCCGTCGATCTCGTCGACGACGGTGGTGAGGTCGCGGAGCGTGCCCTCGTCGTCGAGCAGGGTGGGGCGTTCCGCGCCTGGCGGGCCGGTGCGCAGCAGCTTCATCGGTGAGCTCTCCCGAGGTCGTGGTCGGCGGTTGCCCGTCCGGGGTCGGCCGATGGGGACGGCCATCGAGGGATCGGTTTGATCGTGTGCGAACGGAGGGGGGCTCCGCAAGTGGTGTTTCGGCCTGTTGGAGGGGGTGGCGGCGGGATTTTTTCCCCTGCCCGCCCCTTCCCGCAACTGGGGAGCCCCCGGTCCTCAAGCGGCGGACGGACTCGCGGGCATGCCTCGGGTCAGGTAGGCGCGTTCCGCCGCCGTCCACGCGCTGCTCGTCGCCAGGTAGAGGCCGGCCGCCAGCGGGACCACGGCCACCGTGATCAGCGTCCCGAAGGAGAGCAGGGGCAGGAATCTCGTCAGGCCCGGGACCTCGGTCGGCATCGGCACCGGCGTCCTGCGCGCGCGTACGTACGTCCAGGTGGCCACCGCCGCGACCACCACGAACAGGCCCGCGTACACCAGCCCCTGCGCACCGAACGGCGCGTCCGTCCAATGGCCGCCCAGCCTCGCGCCCAGCAGCGTGTGGTCCAGCAGGTCCGACGCGCCGCCGCTGAAGAGGCGGTACATCACGAAGAGCACCGGCAGCTGCGCCAGCGACGGCAGGAGCCCGGCCATCGGCGACACCCCCGCCTTCGCGTGTGCCTCGCGCATCGCCCGCATCAGCCGCTCGGGGTCGCTCTTGTGCTTGCGGCGCAGCTCGGCCATGCGCGGGGCGAGTTCGGCCTTGGCCCGCTGGCCGCGCGCCGCCGAACGGGCCAGCGGATGCAGCGCGAGCCGTACGCCCAGGGTGAGCAGGACGATCGCGACGGCCGTCGCCGAGGCGCCGAACAGCGGCTCGGTCACCCCGGCCAGCCAGGAAAGGGGAAGGGAAGCGAAAGTGGACATGGTGAGCCCTCCACGGGTCTCGTCGTGCCGGAATCGGATGCGTTCGGGCGTGACGAGCCGCGCGGGCTCAACAGGAGACTGGAGTGAGCGCCTACGCGGCCGTCGGGAGGGCGTGGCCGGGCGCGCGAGGCCGTCGTCGGCCCCGCCCGTCGGGATCGCGCTGGGCGAGGAACGCCGTGCGCAGCTCCCGGTCCCGTATCGCCGTGCGTATTCGCGTCGGGGTGAGCGGGCCGCCGGTGCGGGCCGTGGCGGCCATGGCGCACAGCAGCAGGGCCGCCGAGACGGCCGTGGTCGCGGCGAGCGCGACCATGCTCAGCAAGCCGCTCTGCGCGAGCAGCAGTTCGGACAGCAGGAAGAGGAGCACGCTCATGTGCGTACGGAATACGGCGTTCATCAGAGCGGCCCCCCTTCCCCGTCGGATCCGGGTCGGGCCTCAGCCCGACACTCGTTCAGTCATTCGCTCGTTCCGATGCTAGACCGTGCCACTGACAACGGCCGCACCCGGTCCGGGATCCGTCGCCAGCACCTCGTCGTCGGGCCGTGCGGCGTCCTCGGGGCGCGGGCGCGGTCCCCACCAGGAGACGGCCAGCGCCACCA
Source organism: Streptoverticillium olivoreticuli subsp. olivoreticuli (assembly GCF_003391135.1). Taxonomy (GTDB): domain Bacteria; phylum Actinomycetota; class Actinomycetes; order Streptomycetales; family Streptomycetaceae; genus Streptomyces; species Streptomyces blastmyceticus. Next base: position 4,105,485 of record NZ_CP031455.1, read on the forward strand.
GCACGTTCACGGCCAGGGCGAGCGCTCCCGCGTTCACGCCCCAGACGGGGTCGTGCTCGGTGAAGACCAGGGCACAGACCAGCGCCCCGCCCGTCACCAGGCCGCTCATCGCTCCCCACAGCGTCAGTTTCCGCCACACCAGCCCCAGCAGGATCATGGGGACGAGCTGGGCCATGCCCTCGTACGAGATGAGCGACAGCCTCACCAGCGTGTTGGGCGCGGTGTACGTCAGCAGCAGGGCCAGCGCGCCCGCGGCCACGACGACGACCTGGGCGCCCGTCTTCTGCCGGTCGGGGCGCCCGGCCAGCCGGGGCATGGCCCCGAGCACGCTCTTGCCCCACATCGTGCCGATGACCAGCATGAACACCGCCATCGGGACGATCGACGACAGCGCCGCCGCCACCCCGATCAGCCCGACCGCCCACGCGGGCAGCGAGTCCACGACGAGTTTGAAGAGCGCGAGGTTGGAGCCCGCTCCGGTGAGCCCCGGCACCACGAAGACCGCCGCCATGCCGAGGAGCATCGGCACGAACAGCAGCACGTTGTAGAACGGCAGCAGCATCGCGTTGCGGCGCAGCGCGTCGGCGTTCCGCGCGCCCAGATAGCCGGCCACGGTCGTCGGGAAGATGACGACGGTGAGGGAGTTGAGGAAGCTCGTCGTCACGAACCAGCCGCCGCCGAGCCCGCTGCCGCCGTGCCCCGTGAACGTCAGCCAGTCCGGCTTCTCCGCCACGATCCGGTCGAGGAACGGCCCGTAGCCGTCGAAGTAGTGCAGCGGCACGTAGATCGCGAGGAACCCCAGCGTGCCGATGACCAGCACGTCCTTGAGGACCGAGACCCAGGCGCTGCCGCGCAGCCCGCTCACCACGACAAAGCCGGTCGTGACGGCGAAGGCGATGAAGTAGGCCCAGTTCAGGCTGATCGCGCCGTAGGAGATGGTCGAGACGACCACGCCCATGCCGGTGATCTGCAACTGGATGTACGGCAGCAGGCAGACCGTCGCCAGGATCGCCACCAGGGTGCCCAGCCAGGGCCTGTTGTAGCGGTGGGCGACCATGTCGGTGATGGTGACGAGGCCGTGCTCGCGGGCGTACGACCAGAGGGTCGGGCCGACCACATAGCCGATGGCGTAGCCGCAGGACATGTACGCGATGACATAGAGCACCGGGGCGCCGTAGTTGTAGCCCCAGCCCGCCGCGCCGAGGTAACTGAAGCTCGTATAGCCCTCACCGGCCATCAGCACCCAGATGAAGACCGTGCCGAGGCTGCGGCCGCCCACCGACCACTCGGCGAGCCCCCCGCCCGCTCCCCTGCCGCGCACGGCCAGCAGGCCGAGGGCGACGGTGAGCACCATGAAGCCGGCGAATACGGAGGTGGCGACGGTGGCGTTCATACGCGGCCTCGCTTGCGGTCGCCGCGCCAGGCGAGGTAGACGGCGGCGGGGGTGAGGAGCGTCGCCAGCAGGAGCCAGGCGAAGAGGAAGGGGAGGCCGAGGATGGTGGGGTGGATGCGGTCTGTCAGTGGCAGGGTGGCCAGGAACAGGGCGTATGGGATGAGCAACCACAGCAAGGTGGGACGTTTCAGCACGGAGTTGACCCTAGCGGCGCCCGTTGTTTACGGGGGCGCGTCGGGTGCGGGCTGGTGGGGCGGGGGCTTTTCCCCTACCCGCCCCTTCCCGAACCGGGGCTCTGCCCCGGACCCCGGTCCTCAAACGCCGGACGGGCTTGTCCTGACTCACGCCCCCACCAGCCTCGACGCCGTGTAGATGCACAGGCCCGCCAGCGCTCCCACCACCGTGCCGTTGATCCTGATGAACTGGAGGTCCCGGCCGATGTGGGCCTCGATCTTGCGGGACGTGTGGTCCGCGTCCCAGCTCGCGATCGTGTCGGTGATGAGGGCGGTGATCTCGCCGCGGTAGGTGGTGACGACATAGACCGCCGCGTCCTCCAGCCAGCCGTCGACCTTCGCGCGGAGGCGGTCGTCGGTGGACATGCGGGTGCCCAGGGAGAGGAGTCCGGCGCGGACGCGGAGGCGGAGTTCGCTGCGTTCGTCCTCGGCGGCGGCGACGATCATGGCGCGCAGGGAGCTCCACGTGGAGGCGATCAGGTCCTGCACCTCGCCGCGCCCGAGCACCTCGGACTTCAGGCGCTCGACCCGGGCCCGGGTGTCCGTGTCGGATTGAAGGTCGCGCGCGAAGTCCTCCAGGAAGCGGTCGACGGCGCCGCGCGCCGGGTGCTCGGGCATGTCGCGCATCTCCGTGACGAAGCGCAGCAGCTCCTTGTAGACGCGCTCGCCGACCTTGCGGTCCACGAAGCGGGGCGTCCAGCCGGGCGCGCCGCCGGTGACCGCCTGCATCACCGAGTCGCCGTGGGCGATCAGCCAGTCGTGGGCCCGTACGCACACCAGGTCGACGACCCTGCGGTGGCCGCCGTCGGCGACGATCTTCTCCAGCATGTTGCCGAGGCCCGGTGCGATCTCCTGGGCGTCGGCCCGGCGCGTGATGGCCTCGCCGACGACGGCCTGCACGTCGGAGTCGCGCAGGACGGTCAGGGCGCCGCGCAGCGCGGTGGCCAGCTCGGCGGTCACCCGGTCCGCGTGTTCCGGTTCGGCGAGCCAGGCGCCCAGCCGGGAGGCGATGCCGACGGTACGCAGCCTGACGCGTACGACATCTCCGGAGAGGAAGTTCTCGCCGACGAATTCGCCGAGGCTCCGGCCCAGCTGGTCCTTCTTGGTCGGGATGATCGCCGTGTGCGGGATCGGCAGCCCCATCGGGCGCCGGAAGAGCGCGGTGACGGCGAACCAGTCGGCCAGCGCGCCCACCATGCCCGCCTCCGCGGCGGCCGCGACATAGCCCGCCCAGGCGCCCGCGCCCGAGGACTGCCCCCATTTCGCAAGGGCGTAGACGAGCGCGACGAGGAGCAGCAGACCGGTCGCGAGCCCCTTCATGCGGCGCACTCCGCGGCGTTTCTCCTCGTCCGCGGCGCTGTAGGTGAGACCGCCCGCGCCCGCGGGCATCACTCCTTCGGCGGTACCCGAATCATCGCCAGGGGACCGTTCCATCCGCACCACCCGTTCCAGCCGTCTTCACATGCATTGTCCCTGCCCGTGGTACTCGGGGAACGGACCGGGAGTTCCCCGCGTCTGACAAGTCGCATGTGACACGTTGCGTGACCCCACCGGCCGACAGGCGCGCCCCCCGGCCCCCGTGGGATCATGGAACGGCGATCGGACCGCGAGGGCGCTGTTGCTGATCAGTCGCTGTTTCGTCCCCGGTTCCGCACCGGAGCGTCACGCTCCGCCACTCCCAGGAGAAGTTCGCCATGAACAGGCCACCCCTGCCCCGCAGTACGGCCTACGCCGTACTCGCCGCACTGGCAGCCGTGGTGATTCTCGTCTCGACCGCGATATTCGTCGGCGTCGGCGGCCATGGCCAAAGCCCGGCGGCGAGGCCGCACGAGGCCCATGGCACGGCCGCCCCGGCCGCCTCCGGGGAGTGGGTCGGCTCCTGGTCCACCGCGCCGTCCGGCGCGGAACCGAACACCCGCCGGGGCTACCCCGGGCTGTCCATCCGCAATGTCGTGCACAACGGCGTCAGCGGCACGGCCGCCCGGATCCAGCTCTCCAACCTCTACGGCGCGCAGGCGCTGCCCGTCACCCACGCCTCCCTGGCCCTGGCCTCGGCGGGCGGCTCCCCCGCCGCCGTCCCGGGCAGCATGCGCAGACTGAGCTTCGGCGGGCAGCCGACGGCGACGATCCCGGCCGGGCAGACGCTGCTGAGCGACCCCGTGCAGCTGGCCGTGACCGCCGGGGCGGACCTGCTGGTCACCACGTACTCCCCGACGCCCTCGGGCCCGGTGACCTACCAGAACCAGTCGCGCCAGACCTCCTACGTCGCCCACGGCGACCAGGCCGAGGACACGAGAGGCGCCGGCTACACCACCAAGTTCCAGGCCTGGCGCTATCTGACCGCCGTCGACGTCTGGTCCCAGGAAGCGCGTGGCGCGGTCGTCGCCTTCGGCGACTCGATCACCGTCGGCTACAACTCCACCCCCGGCGCCAACCACCGGTGGCCGGACCTCCTCGCCGCCCGGCTGCGCAGCGAGCCCGGCGCGCCCCGCTACAGCGTCCTCAACGAGGGCATCAGCGGCAACCGCGTCCTGCTGAGCAATTCGGGGCCGCCGCCCGCGAACAACCCCAGCGGTCTCGAACGCTTCGACCGCGACGTGCTCGGCCGCGCGGGCGTCCGTGTCGTGGTCATGGCGCTCGGCGTCAACGACATCCTGCGCACGCCGCAGCAGAAGGATCCGGAGCGGATCGTGGCGGGCCTGCGGAAGCTGGTCGACCGGGCCCATGCGCGGGGGCTGCGCGTCGTCGGCGCGACGCTGACGCCGTTCGGCGGGCACAAGGGGGCCGTGGACCTCCAGGAGGTCACCCGGCAGAGCGTCAACGAGGCGATCCGGTCGGGGCGGGTCTTCGACGCGGTGGTCGACTTCGACCGGGCGCTGCGGGATCCGGTGGATCCGGAGACGCTTCTTCCGGCGTATGACTCGGGGGATCATCTGCATCCGAATGACGCGGGGTATCGGGTGATGGCCGATGCGATCGATATCGAGGCGCTCAAGGGCGAGGCCGTGACAGCGCTCTGAGCGGCCGGGGCGCCGCCCCGGACCCCCGGTCGGGTGCGGCCCGGCGGGCTTTGTTCCCCTACCCCGCCCCTTCCCGAAACCGGGGCTCCGCCCCGGACCCCGAAGCACGCTCCGCGCGCTGTCCTCAACCTCCCCCAGCTACCGCTGGGAGGTGCCCCCACGGGCTGGATTTCGCCTTGCGGGTGACGCCCACGCCGCCCCAGAGCGCGAAGCCCGTGATCCTCACCTTGGGCGAGCCGGGCGTGCCCGGGCCCGTCGCCCTGTCGCCGAAGCCGCCCATGACGCCGATGCCGGAGACCTCGACGTCCAGGTCCGGTGGTACGACGACGGCCATGCCGCCCATCAGCGCGAAGCACCGGATGACCACCTCGCGCTCCGCGAAACGGGCCTCGCGCAGGTCGATCCGGCCGCCGCCCCACATCGTGAACGCGGTGAAGCGCGGACCCACGGTCCACCGGCCCGCACGGTGGAAGCCGCCCCAGATGCCGACCGCCCCGGTGGACGTCGCGTTCCCGCCGATGCGCTCCGCCCAGCCGCCGTCCTGCCGGGCGGTGGCCGCGGGGGCGGATCCGGTCGCGGCCGGCAGGTCCCGTACGAGCGGCTCCAGCTCGGAGTGCGTACGGGCCTTGTAGGCGGCGTCCAGGCGCTGTTCGAACTCCTGCATGTCCAGCCGGCCCTCGGCCACGGCCTCGCGCAGGGCGTCGGCCACGCGGTCGCGCTCGGCGTCGGAGGCACGCATGTCGGGAAGTTCGCTCGTCATGCGAACAGGTTAACGAGGCTTCGGCGCGGCGCCATGGCCGTCACACGCCCCGCTCCGCGTACATCTTGGCGATCACGTCCTCGATGTCCGGTTCCCTTATCGAGAGGTCGACCAGCGGATAGCGTTCCGCCACCGCCGCCACGATCGGGGCCGCGCTGTGGTCCGCGGGGAAGGTCAGCCACTGGCGGGGGCCCGCGACCTTGACCGTGCGGGCGCCGGGTGCGTCCTCGATCGGCGGGAGCTCGCGTTCCAGGTCGACCACGAGCGTGCGTTCGCCGCCGCCCGTCGCGTGCAGGCCGCTCAGCCCGCCGTCGTAGACGAGGCGGCCGTGGTCGATGACCATCACCCGCTTGCACAGCTGCTCGATGTCGGTGAGGTCGTGCGTGGTGAGCAGCACCGTCGTGCCGCGTTCGGCGTTGATCTCGCGGAGGAACTGCCGGACCTTCGCCTTGCTGACGACGTCCAGGCCGATCGTCGGTTCGTCGAGATAGAGCACCTCGGGGTCGTGCAGCAGCGCCGCCGCGATGTCACCGCGCATCCGCTGGCCGAGGGAGAGCTGGCGTACGGGGACGTCGAGCAGCTCGCCGAGGTCGAGGAGTTCGACGCAGCGGTCGAGGTTGGCGCGGTAACGGCCGTCAGGGATGCGGTACATGCGGCGCACCAGTCCGTACGAGTCCCGCAGCGGAAGGTCCCACCACAGGGTGGTGCGCTGGCCGAAGACCACGCCGATGCGGTGCGCCAGCTTCGTGCGCTCGCGGGAGGGGTCGATGCCCGCGACGCGCAGCCGGCCGCCGCTGGGCGTCAGGATGCCCGTGAGCATCTTGATGGTGGTGGACTTCCCGGCGCCGTTGGGGCCGATGTAGCCGACCATCCCGCCGCGCGGGACGGAGAAGCTGATGCCGTCCACGGCCCGCACCCGGTGCCGCTCGCGGCGCAGGAAACCGGCCTTCCGGCGTACGTCGAACACCTTCTCCACGCCGTCGAGTTCGATGAAACCGTCCACTGTCCGCCTCTCAGCTCCCCGTGCTCCGATAGCTCCGCAGCCCCACCCGCCACAGCAGGCCCGCGCCCGTGAGCATGAGGAGCGCGACGAAGGGTCCGCAGAAGTCGACCCAGCCCGGCAGGCCCAGGGGGTTGTCGCGACCCAGGAGGCGCAGCGCGGGCAGCCAGTTGACGAAGGCCAGGGGGACGACGAAGGTCACGCCGCGCACCAGCTCCGTCGCGAAGACGGTGGGCGGGTACTGGAGCAGGGTGGACCCGCCGTAGGTGAAGGAGTTCTGCACCTCCGCCGCCTCCGTCGCCCAGAACTGGAACGCCGCGCCCGCGATGAAGACGGACGCGAAGATGGCCGCCCCGCTGACCACCATCACCACGGTGAACAGGCCCTTGGGCAGCGTCCACGCGACGTCGACGTGGGCCACCCCCCAGCCCAGGACCAGTGCGCCCTGGCCGATCCGCCCCAGCCTGCGCAGCGCGAAGCGGTCGGCGGCGACCTGTGCGAGGACCGGCACCGGGCGCACCAGCAGCGTGTCGAACGTGCCGTCCCGCACCCGCCGCCCGATCCGGTCCATGCTGCCGAGCGTCAGATCGGCGAGGCCGAGGGAGCAGCTGGTCGCCCCGTACAACAGCGCGACCTCCGCGAGGGAGAAGCCGCCGAGCGCGTCGATGTGGGAGAACATCAGCAGGATGGCGACGAAGTCGAGGCCGCTGGCCGCGAAGTTGCCGATCGTCGTCATCGCGAACGACGCGCGGTAGGCCATCGTGGAGCGCACCCACATCGCGACGACGAGCGCGTACCCCCGCAGCCCCGCCGCGACGGGGAACCGGTCAGCCACCCTGGACCACCACCTTGGTGGTCGCCAGGGACTGCACGACGCGCCCCGCGGCCAGCAGGAGCACCGCCCAGCCCGCCTGGAAGGCGAGCGCGCGGGCCAGCCCGGCACCCGTGTGCAGGCCGAGCAGGACGTCGGCCGGGACCTGGAGCATCGCCGCCCACGGCAGCAGCCGCACGGTCGCGCCGAACGGGCCGGGGAAGACCGTCAGGGGCAGCAGCATCCCGGAGAAGAACATGCCCATCAGCCCGCTGACCATGTTGACCCCGGCCCCGTCGAGCAGCCAGAAGGCGCACAGCCCGATCAGGAAGCGCAAGCCGAAGCCGACGGCGAAGCCGAGGAGGCAGGAGAGCAGGAAGGCGAGCCAGACCAGGGGGTCGGCGGGCAGGGCCAGTTCGAAACAGAGTGCGCCGACGGCGAGGGGCACGACCCCGCGGCCGAGCAGCTGGAAGAGCGCCCGCCCGAGGTCGGCGGCGAACCACCACAGCTGGAGGTCGGCGGGGCGGTAGAGGTCGACCGCGATGTCGCCGGAGCGGATGCGCTCCTGGAGCTCCTCCTGGAAGCCGCCGCCGAGCAGCGCCATGGCGGCGAGCAGCCCCTGGCTGACCCAGACGAAGGTGAGGGCCTGCGCCTGGCCGTACCCGCCGAGATGGGGCCGTTCGTCCCACAGGGCGATGAACGTATAGGCGATGACGAAGCCGAAGACGGTGTTGGTGAAGACACCGGCGGCGGTCGCGACGCGATAGGTCGCATACCGGCGGAATCCGCTCACCGCGACAGCGGCATACAGCCGCATCCCAGGACACCTCCCGTCGTTGAACCTCGATAGTCCGCTGACCTCAAAGCGCTGGAGCCTATCCGCACGGATCGGCCGCCGACCACGCATTTTTCACTCCTGGGAGTGGTCGGCCTGACCCGTTCGGCTCTTCAGTGCCGTCTCACGTGCGCTACGTCCCTCCGACTCGGAACGCATGATGCCAAAGTGTCCGACGGGGCGTACGACGCACAGCGAACCGCCCGACACAACACCGCTCACCGTGGCCTTACAACCCCGGGGGCGGCCGAGGAGTCCCTAAAGACATGAGCGACGAGCAGTCACAGCAGCAGCCGGACGGCGGTGATGAGCGCTCCCGGCCGGCGGGCCGGCCCCCGAACGGCGCCACCGGTCCCGGCCGTTCCGGCAGACCCCGCCGCCCCAGGCGCACCGGCTGGCGCAGGCTCCTGCCGACCTGGCGCATGGTCCTCGGCGGCTTCCTGCTGATCGTCCTGCTCGTCGCGGGCGGTCTCGTCGCCGGTTACATGCTGGTGAACATCCCCCCGGCCAACAAGGCGGCCACCGCCGAGAGCAATGTGTATCTCTACGCCGACGGCACCCAGTTGGCGCGCGACGGCGAGGTCAACCGCGAGAGCGTGTCGCTGAGCCGGGTCCCCAAGGTCGTCCAGCACGCCGTGCTCGCCGCCGAGGACCGCGACTTCTACTCCGAGTCCGCCGTCAACCCCGAGGCCATGCTGCGCGCCGCGTGGAACACCGTGACCGGCAAGGGCAAGCAGTCCGGCTCCACCATCACCCAGCAGTACGTCAAGAACTACTACCTGGGCCAGGAGCAGACCGTCAGCCGCAAGGTGAAGGAGTTCTTCATCGCGATCAAGCTCGACCGCGAGGAGAGCAAGGACGAGATCCTCGAAGGCTATTTGAACACCAGCTACTTCGGGCGCAACGCCTACGGCATCCAGGCCGCCGCCCAGGCGTACTACGCCAAGGACTCCGACAAGCTCGACGCCGCCGAGGGCGCCTATCTGGCGACGCTCCTCAACGCGCCCAGCGCCTACGACGTCGGCGCGCACCCCGAGAACAAGCCCCGGGCCACGGCCCGCTGGAACTACGTCCTCGACGGCATGGTCAAGAAGAAGTGGCTCGACGCGGCCGAGCGCGCCACCATGCAGTTCCCCTCCCCCGGCAAGTCCAGGCCACGGCTGGGCATGTCCGGGCAGCGCGGCTATCTCGTCGAGGCGGTCAAGGACTATCTGACCACCGACAACAAGATCGTCGACGAGCAGACGCTGGCCCGCGGCGGTTATCGCATCACCACGACGATCGACAAGAAGAAGCAGGACGCCTTCGTCACCGCCGTGCAGAAGCAGCTGATGGACGACCTCAGCGAGGACCGCCAGGTCGACCGCTACGTCCGCGCGGGCGGCGCCTCCATCGACCCCTCGACCGGCCGGGTCGTCGCCCTCTACGGCGGCATCGACTACACCAAGCAGTACGTCAACAACGCCACCCGCCGCGACTATCAAGTGGGCTCCACCTTCAAGCCCTTCGTCTTCACCTCGGCCGTCGAGAACGACTCCACGACGCAGGACGGCCGCGCGATCACCCCGAACACGGTCTACGACGGCACCAACAAGCGCCCCGTGCAAGGGCGGAACGGCCCCGTCGGCTACGCGCCCGCCAACGAGGACGACAAGTCGTACGGACAGATCACCGTCACCAAGGCCACCGACCTCTCCGTCAACGCCGTCTACGCCCAGATGGCCCAGGACGTCGGCCCCGGCAAGGTCAAGGACACCGCCATCGCCCTGGGCGTCCCGGCCAAGACCCCCGAGCTGACCGCCTACCCCTCCATCGCGCTGGGCGTGGCCACCGCCAGCGTCCTCGACATGGCCCAGGCGTACGCGACCCTCGCCAACCACGGCCGGCACGGCCCGTACACCCTGGTCGACAAGGTCACCAAGGGCGGCGAGAACGTCGAGCTGCCCGGCAAGGAACCCAAGCGCGCCGTCACCCGCAACGCCGCCGACACCACCACCGCCGTCCTCAAGAGCGTCGTCGACAACGGCACCGGCTCCACCGCACAGGCCGCCGGACGGCCCGCGGCCGGCAAGACGGGCACCGCGGAGGAGGACAAGGCCGCCTGGTTCGCGGGCTACACCCCCGACCTGGCCACCGTCGTCGCGGTCATGGGCCAGGACTCCGACACCGGCAGCCAGAAGTCGCTGTACGGAGCGACCGGGCTGCCCCGTATCAACGGCGGCGGCGCGCCCGCGGACATCTGGGCCGCCTACACCGAGGTCGCGCTGGAGGGCACCGCCGTCAAGGACTTCGACCTCCAGACGGCCGGCGGCGGCCCCGAACCCTCCCTGGAGCCGCCCACGACGTCGGCACCGCCGGAGACCAGCGCGCCGCCCACGGCGTCCGCGCCGCCCAGCAACTTCCCGCCGCGGACCTCGGCACCGCCGCGCCCGCCGACCGGGCCGCCGACGCTGCCGGGGCCGCCGACCGGGCTCCCGACCCTGCCGCCCTTCACGCTCTTCCCCAACGAGCCGAAGGACGCGGGGCGCGGCGGGCACGGCGGCGAACGGGACTCGCTGCTGGGCGAATACTGACTCCTGGCGGCACCGGGCCGGTCAGTGGCCCGAGGTCGCCTTGAGGCCCACCACGGCCACCAGCAGCAGCACGACGAAGAAGATCCGCGCGGCGGTCGCCGGTTCGCCCAGCACCGCCATGCCGAACACCGCCGCGCCGGCCGCGCCGATGCCGACCCACACGCCGTAGGCCGTACCGATGGGCAGCGAGCGCGCGGCCTGCGCGAGCAGCAGCATGCTCGCGGCGATACCCGCGACGGTGAACACGCTCGGCCAGAGCCTGGTGAACCCGTCGGTGTACTTCATACCGATCGACCAGGCGACCTCGAGCAGACCCGCGACAGCGAGCAGGACCCATGCCATGACGGCACCTCCGTGGAAAGTTCCTACAGGGGTGCGTCGTCTTGTCCTTGCCCGGTACGGCGCGTCTCGTCGGGTTCTTCCGACGGTATCAAAAAGGAGGTGACCGGGACGGGTGCCCCGACGGCGGGGCCCCGTACGTCAGAGGTAGAGCCCCGTGGAGTCCTCGGAACCCTCCAGCCGCTCCGCGGCCACCGCGTGCAGATCCCGCTCGCGCATCAGCACATACGCCACGCCGCGGACCTCGACCTCGGCGCGGTCCTCCGGGTCGTAGAGCACCCGGTCGCCCGGCTCCACCGTGCGCACGCTCTGCCCGACCGCCACGACCTCCGCCCAGGCGAGCCGACGGCCCACCGCCGCCGTCGCCGGGATGACGATGCCGCCGCTGGACCGGCGCTCGCCCTCCGGGATGTCGGTCCGGACCAGCACCCGGTCGTGGAGCATCCGGATGGGCAGCTTGTCGTGGGTGGTATGCGTACTCACGCCATGACCGTACCCGCCCGGGCCCGGCCCCGAGGCCGCGGGCCGCGGATCCGCCGGTGTGACCTACGCCCGGCGGCGGCGCGAGGAGACCGTCAGCAGCCCGACCACGCCCACCGCGACCATCGCCACCGGCACGATCCGCTCCAGCCGGGGCGTGCCGTCCTCGGCGACGAAACGGGACCGCACGTCCGAGACCAGCCGGTTCGCCGCCACGAAGGCGCGGCCCGCGGTGTGGTCCACCTTCGCGGCGACCTTGGCCTTCGCATCGCCCACGATCGTCCTCGGGTGCATGCGCACACCGATCTCGTCGAGCGTCACGGCGAGCTCGTTCCGCCTGCGGGCGATGTCCGCCTCGATCTGCGCAGGGGTCCTGGCATCCGACACCGCGCTGCCTCCGTCGTCTCGAAAAGAGTGATGATGAGTGATGACGACAGTCTGTCAGCTCACCGGACCCCGTGCCCCACGGCACCCCCGATCGGGGAGCTGACTAGTCTCGGGGACCGGACAGCCCACGCGGGGCACCCCGCGCGAACCCCGACGAGGAGACCCTCATGAGCGAGCGACTTCAGCCCGGCGACACCGCACCCGCCTTCACCCTGCCCGACGCGGACGGCAAGCAGGTCTCCCTCGCCGACCACAAGGGGCGCAAGGTCATCGTCTACTTCTACCCCGCCGCCCTCACGCCCGGCTGCACCAAGCAGGCGTGCGACTTCACCGACAACCTCGACTTCCTCGCCGGGCACGGCTACGACGTCATCGGCGTCTCCCCCGACAAGCCCGAGAAGCTCGCGAAGTTCCGCGAGAAGGAGGAGCTCGAGGTGACGCTGGTCGGCGACCCCGAGAAGAAGGTGCTGGAGGCGTACGGCGCCTTCGGCGAGAAGAAGCTGTACGGGAAGACGGTGACCGGGGTCATCCGCTCCACCGTCATCGTGGACGAGGAGGGCAAGGTGGAGCGCGCCCTCTACAACGTCAAGGCCACGGGCCACGTCGCGAAGATCATCAAGGACCTGGGGCTGTAGCCGTTCCGCGTGACGGGCCGGAATCCCCGGCCCGTCACGCGTCCGCGGCCGGCGGATCCGCCTCGGGGAGGTCCAGGATCGCCTGTGCGCCGCCGCCCTCCGCCGTGCCGAACTCCAGGCCCGCCCCCAGCACCACCGCCTGGCCCACCGCGATCGTCAGCCCCAGGCCGTGCCCGGTGCCGCGCTCCGGCGCCGCCGTGCGGAAGCGCCGCGGGCCCTGGTCCACCAGCTCCGGCGGATAGCCGCCGCCGTGGTCCCGCACCACGATCCGCGTACCCTCCACACGGATCTCGATCGGCGGCTTCCCGTGCTTGGCCGCGTTCCCCAGGATGTTCACCAGGATCCGTTCGACCCGGCGCGCGTCCGTCGCCACGATCCGGCCCTCGCCGACCACCTCGACCGACACGTCGTCGACCCCGCGCTGCCCCCGCGCCCGCTTCACGATCCCGCGCACCAGCGACGGCAGCTCCACCGGGTCCAGCTGCGCCCGCTCCACACCGGAGTCCAGCCGGGAGACCTCCAGCAGGTCCTCCACCAGCGACCGCATCGTCTGCGCCCGCTCCCGCACCATCTCCACCGCCCGCGGATGCGGCAGCAGCTCCGCCGACGCCACCAGACCGGCCACCGGCGTCCGCAGCTCGTGCGCCACGTCCGCCGTGAACTCGCGCTCCGCCTCCACCCGCGCCGCCAGCGACGCCGCCATGTGGTGCACCGACCGGCCCAGCTCCGCGACCTCGTCCCGGCCGCCCGCCAGCAGCGCCTCCGCGTCAGGAGCACCACCGGCCGCGATCCGCCGCGCCGCGGCCGCACTGTGCCGCAACCGCCTCGACAGGCTCTGCGCCACGAACCACGCCACCACCGCCATCAGCGCCACCGTCGCCGCCCCGGCCACGAGCAGCGCCTTGTCCAGCGCCTTCTGCAAGGGGTCGCGGTCGGGATAGGGCGCGGACACCGACAGCACCTTGCCGTCCCCCACCGGCGTCGCCGCCCACACCCGCGGGTCGGCGCCGTCGCTGATGTACGTACCGGGCTTCCCCTTCCCCACCCGCTTCGTGAGCGGGATCGGCAGCGTCGAGTCGTCCAGCTGCGCGCCGAGCGCGAGCAGCCCGTCCCGCTGGTAGACCTGGAGGGCCGAGCTCAGCAGGTCGTCCTGGTACGACTGCGCCTGCCGCGCGCGCTCCACGGCCGAGATGTGGTGCACGGCGATGCCGAGCAGCACCACGGCGAGCGCGGTGACGAAGGAGAGCGCCAGAGCGATCCGGCCACGGATGCCCATCACGCGATCGAGTACGTTTCCTTCGACTCCCCCATGGGCGTGGCCCCGGTGTAGTCGACGTCGATTCCGGTGAAGGCCAGCACGCCGTCGACGTTCTTCGCGCCGTACAGCCGGAAGCGGGCCGCGTAGGTCGACGAGGCCGCGCCGTTGGCGGCGCCCGAGACCTGGACGACCCCGCGGCCGTCCGCGCCGTCCGCACCGTAGTGCGCCCATTTGATGCCGCTCGCCACCACGCCGGTGTTCGAGCAGTTCAGCGTGATGATCTCGGGCTCGACGGTCGCCGATCCCAGCCCGCACTCCCGCACGCCCGGCAGCCCCTTCGGGCTCGCCGCCTCCACCGTGTCCTGCGGCACCTCGCGGACCGGCTGCGGCGACTTCTGCGCCGCGGCCGTCTTCGGCGCGTCGGACACCGAACTCGCCCGGTCCTGGGCCTGGCTGAACCACACGCCGCCGAGCGCCAGGACGGTCACCACCGCGAAGATCGCCAGAACAGTGCGCATGCTGGCCCGGCGGGGCTCGGCACGGTCGGCCATCGGCCTCTCTTCCTCGGTGGGGATCGCTGGGGGGCGGGATGTGGGGGACCCCTGCCCTGAGTGACGGGGAAATCGGGCAGCGCGTTCCCTTCATGCCTATATCAGGTTCTTCGCAAAGAAGCCGCGGGCCGCGCACCGCATGAATGACCAATCTCCGGAACGGGCCCCGGACCCGCAGTTCCGACGCTCCCCGCGCCCTGGTGCGCGGCTTCCAACTGCCACTGGCACCACGGCAGCTGATGCCGTGACCACCACGGCGGGGTACGGGCCGGCGCCGATCCGGCACCGCCGCCGCGCGAGGGCGGGGAGGCCAGTACGATGGCCGTGCCGGGCGGCCGTGGTGGAATTGGCAGTCACGCTGGGTTTAGGTCCCAGTGGGTTAACACCCGTGAGGGTTCGAGTCCCTCCGGCCGCACTCGCACAGCGAAGGGGCCGGTCAGCTGTCTCAGCTGACCGGCCCCTTCGCGTACGTTCACCCCAAAAGCTCCCGCACCACCGGCGCCAGTCCGCGGAACGCCTTGCCGCGGTGGCTGATCGCGTTCTTCTCCTCCGGCGTCATCTCGGCACACGTCCGCGTCTCGCCGAGCGGCTGGAGGACCGGGTCGTAGCCGAAGCCGCCCGTGCCCGTCGGGGCGTGCCGAAGCGTGCCCTCCAGGCGGCCCTCGACCACGCGTTCCGTGCCGTCGGGGAGGGCCAGGGCGGCCGCGCAGGCGAAGTGGGCGCCGCGGTGCTCCTCCGCGATGTCGCCGAGCTGGGCCAGCAGCAGGTCCAGGTTGGCCTTGTCGTCGCCGTGGGTGCCCGCCCAGCGGGCGGAGAAGATGCCGGGGGCGCCGTTCAGGACGTCCACGCACAGGCCCGAGTCGTCGGCGACCGCCGGGATGCCCGTGGCCCGGGCGAGGGCGTGGGCCTTGAGGAGGGCGTTCTCGGCGAAGGTGACGCCGGTCTCCTTGACGTCCGGGATCTCGGGATAGGCGTCGGCGCCGACGAGTTCGACGTCGAGGCCGGCCGCCTCCAGGATGGCGCGGAGCTCGGTGACCTTGCCCGCGTTGCGGGTGGCGAGGATCAGGCGCTTCACCTGGCCTCCTCCAGGGTCCGGGCGAGCGCCTCGCGCTGGGCGGTGTCGAGCGTGGCGCAGCCGCCGACGGCGAGGTCGAGGATGGCGTTGAGCTCGTCGCGGGCGAAGGGCTCGGCCTCGGCGGTGCCCTGGACCTCGACGAAGCGGCCGTCGCCGGTGCAGACGACGTTCATGTCGGTCTCGGCGCGGACGTCCTCCTCGTAGCAGAGGTCGAGGAGGGGGATGCCGCCGACGATGCCGACGCTGACGGCGGAGACCGTGCCGGTGAGCGGCTGGCGGCCGTGCTTGATCAGCTTCTTGCCCTGGGCCCAGGTGATCGCGTCGGCCAGTGCCACGTACGCGCCGGTGATGGCCGCGGTGCGGGTGCCGCCGTCGGCCTGGAGGACGTCGCAGTCGAGGACGATCGTGTTCTCGCCGAGCGCCTTGAAGTCGATCACGGCGCGGAGGGAGCGGCCGATGAG
Source organism: Streptoverticillium olivoreticuli subsp. olivoreticuli (assembly GCF_003391135.1). GTDB lineage: Bacteria > Actinomycetota > Actinomycetes > Streptomycetales > Streptomycetaceae > Streptomyces > Streptomyces blastmyceticus. The sequence goes on from NZ_CP031455.1 coordinate 4,121,296, forward strand.
GCGGGAGATCTCGTGGGTGCGGCCGCCGATCTTGCCGCGCACGGACTCGCGGTCGCCGCGGGTGTTGGTGGAGCGCGGGAGCATCGAGTATTCGGCGGTGACCCAGCCCTCGCCGGTGCCCTTGCGCCAGCGGGGCACGCCCTCGGTGACGCTGGCGGTGCAGAAGACCTTGGTGTCCCCGAAGGAGATGAGGACGGAACCTTCGGCGTGCTTGCTCCACCCGCGCTGGATGGTCACGGGGCGGAGCTGATCGGGGGTGCGGCCGTCGATGCGAGACATGGTGATGACCCTATAGGCAACGCGAAGGGCCCCGTTCCGGTTCACGTACGAACCGGGGAGCGGTTGATACGGACCGGGGAACGGGGCCCTTCGGCAGGAGCTCAGCGGCTCACATCATGTCTTCGATCTCGCCGGCGATCGGGTCGGCGTCGGTGCCGATGACGACCTGGATGGCGGTGCCCATCTTGACGACGCCGTGGGCGCCGGCGGCCTTCAGGGCCGCCTCGTCGACGAGGGAGGGGTCGGCGACCTCGGTGCGGAGGCGGGTGATGCAGCCCTCGACCTCTTCGATGTTGTCGATCCCGCCGAGCCCGGCGACGATCTTCTCAGCCTTGGTGGCCATGTGCGCTCCTGGTTGTCTCTGGCCCTTCGGCGGTCTCGCCGACCGGCTTTCACACGTTAACCCACGTTCAGCCCAGTTACGTGGGCGTTTGTCCGCCATCTAGCGAAAGATGACGACCAACCGGCGCTGCGCTCCGGGAGGCCCGACACACACCGCAAGTGGTCTACACCAGTATGCGGCAAAGCACCGAGTGGACTGCCGCCGGGGCGGCAGGCGGAGGGACGCAGATGAGTTCGGACGCCGCGGCGGCCCCACGGAAGAAGACATGGACGCAGGGCCTCTTCCAGAACCTCCAGAAGATGGGCCGCAGCCTCCAGCTGCCGATCGCGGTGCTGCCGGCGGCGGGCATCCTCAACCGGCTCGGGCAGCCGGACGTCTTCGGCAAGGACGGGCTGGGCTGGACGGACGTCGCGAAGGTCTTCGCGGGCGCGGGCGGCGCGCTGCTGGACTCGGGTCTCGGGCTGCCGCTGCTGTTCTGCGTGGGCGTGGCCATCGGCATGGCCAAGAAGTCGGACGGCTCGACGGCGTTGGCCGCGGTGGTGGCGTTCCTCGTCTACTTCTCGGTGCTGCACCAGTTCCCCGAGGACTGTCCGCACGAGACGAAGTTCGGCGGCGCGGGGCTGTGGAGCGGGGTCTGTGTGACGGGCACGGGGGCGGCGTCCCCGGCCCCGTTCCAGAACCCGGGGGTGTTCGGCGGCATCGTCATCGGGCTGCTCAGCGCCTGGTTCTGGATGCGCTTCCACCGGGTGCGGCTGGTGGACTGGCTGGGCTTCTTCAACGGCCGGCGGCTGGTGCCGATCCTGATGTCGTTCGTGGCGCTGGCCTTCGCGGTGGTCTGCCTGTGGATCTGGCCGCCGGTCGGTGACGCGCTGACGAGCTTCAGCAAGTGGCTGTCGGATCTGGGGTCGGCGGGCTCGGGCGTCTTCGGCGTGGCCAACCGCGCGCTGCTGGTGGTCGGGCTCCACCAGTTCCTCAACACCTTCATGTGGTTCCAGTTCGGCGACTACACCAAGCCGGACGGCACGGTGGTGCACGGTGACATCAACCGCTTCCTGGCGGGCGATCCGCACGCGGGGCAGTTCACCTCGGGCTTCTTCCCGATCATGATGTTCGCGCTGCCCGCCGCGGCACTGGCGATCGCGCACTGCGCAAAGCCGCACCGCCGCAAGGCGGTGAGCGGGATGATGCTGTCGGTCGGCCTGACGTCGTTCGTCACGGGCATCACGGAGCCGGTCGAGTACTCGTTCCTCTTCATCGCCCCGGCGCTCTATGTCGTCCACGCGCTGCTGACGGGTGTGTCGATGGCGGTGACCTGGGGGTTCGGGGTGCACGACGGCTTCAGCTTCTCGGCGGGCCTGATCGACTACGTCATCAACTGGGGGCTGGCGACCGAGCCGTGGCTGATCATTCCGATCGGGCTGTGCTTCGCGGTGGTCTACTACGCGCTTTTCCGGTTCGCGATTACGAAGTTCGATCTGCCGACCCCGGGGCGTGAGCCGGAAGAGCTGGCGGAGGAGATCGAGCGGGAGAACGTGAAGTAAAGAGGAACGTGAAGTGAGGAGCCAGTGACGCTGCGCTGGGTTTAGCGGCGCCGCTCCAGGAAAAACGCCGTCCCCGGGCCTTGGGCCCGGGGACGTTTTGCCGTGCGGCCCAGTGGCGGTCCCGCGCTGTGTCCGAGACCACCGGGAACGATGGATTCCTTTATCCCGGACTCACGTGCTACAACAGGTCTAAACCACTGAGTGGTGTAGACCAGATTGCGGGCCGTCCCCCCTTCCCCCCGAGCGCCCGCCTCACCTGGAGGAATCCGATGAGTAAGAGCGCCAAGGCGGCAAAGACGGCGCCTGATGACGCCGCGCCGGAGAAGAAGAAGTTCGGCTCCGGCGCCATGGCCGTCGCGCAGCGCATCGGCCGCAGCCTGATGCTGCCGGTCGCGGTGCTGCCCGCGGCCGCGCTGATGGTCCGCCTGGGCCAGGACGACATGCTGGGCCGGAAGTCCTTCCCGGAGTTCCTGAACAAGATCGCCGAGTTCATGTCCGCCGGTGGCGGCGCCATCCTCGACAACATGGCGCTGCTGTTCGCCGTCGGTGTCGCGATCGGCTACGCCAAGAAGTCGGACGGCTCCACCGCGCTGGCCGCCGTCGCCGGTTACCTGGTCTTCCAGAAGGTGCTGGGCACCTTCACGGACGGCAGCCTGCCGAAGAAGGAGGCCGTGGTCGACCACAAGGTCGCCATGGTGGAACAGGCGGTCGACGCCAAGGTCCTCGGCGGCATCGTGATGGGCCTCGTGGTCGCGCTGCTCTACCAGCGCTTCTACCGCACCAAGCTGCCGGACTGGGCGGGCTTCTTCGGCGGCCGCCGCCTCGTCCCGATCCTGTCGTCCTTCGCGGGCCTCCTCATAGGTGTGGCCTTCGGCTACATCTGGCCGGTGCTGGGCACGGGTCTGCACAACTTCGGTGAGTGGCTGGTCGGCTCCGGCGCGGTCGGCGCGGGCATCTTCGGTGTCGCCAACCGCGCGCTGATCCCGATCGGCATGCACCACCTGCTGAACTCCTTCCCGTGGTTCCAGGCCGGTTCCTACGACGGCCCCAAGGGCACCGTCAACGGCGACATCGCGCGCTTCCTCGCGGGCGACCCGAACGCCGGCCAGTTCATGACCGGCTTCTTCCCGATCATGATGTTCGCGCTGCCGGCCGCCTGCCTGGCGATCGTGCACTGCGCCCGCCCCGAGAACCGCAAGGTCGTCGGCGGCATGATGTTCTCGCTCGCGCTCACCGCCTTCGTCACCGGCGTGACCGAGCCGATCGAGTTCACGTTCATGTTCATCGCCCCGGTGCTGTACGCGATCCACGCGGTGCTGACCGGTGTCTCGATGGCCCTGACCTGGGCGCTCGGCATGAAGGACGGCTTCGGCTTCTCGGCCGGCGCGATCGACTTCCTGCTCAACCTCGGCATCGCGTCCAAGCCGTGGCTGCTGGCGCTGGTGGGTCTGTGCTTCGCGGCGGTCTACTACGTGGTCTTCCGCTTCGCCATCATCAAGTTCGATCTGAAGACGCCGGGCCGCGAATCCGAGGAGGAAGCGGCCGAGCTCAAGGCCTGACACTCCCCCGGGAAATCCCGGAATTGAGAATCAACGAGAAGGGCCCCTGGAATCCCATGGATTCCAGGGGCCCTTCTCGTTATTGCCTTTTAAAGGCCATTACCTCGGCTAAATTTCGTAGACGGCGCCCGTCTGTGCCAGCTCGACCGGTCCGGCATAGGCGGCCCGTGCGTCGCGGAGGTTCGTCAGCGGGTCCGTCCACGGCGGGATATGGGTGAGCACCAGCCGCCCGACGCCGGCGCGGGCGGCGTGTTCGCCGGCCTCGCGGCCGTTGAGGTGGAGGTCGGGGATGTCCTCCTTGCCGTGGGTGAACGACGCCTCGCACAACAGCAGGTCGGCGCCCACGGAGAGCTCGTGGAGGGCCTGGCAGGGGCCGGTGTCGCCGGAGTAGACGAGCGCGCTGCCGTTGTGCTCGACCCGGAACGCGAACGCCTCGACGGGGTGGCGGACCCGGTCCGTGCGGACGGTGAGCGGGCCGAGGGTGAAGCTGCCCGGCTTCAGGGTGCGGAAGTCGAAGACCTCCGCCATGCAGCTCTCGTCGGGCACGTCGCCGTAGGCGGTGGTGAGCCGCCGCTCGGTGCCCTCCGGGCCGTGGACGGGGATGGCCTCCGCCCTGCCGCCCTCGTGCCGGTAGTAGCGGGCGACGAAATAGCCGCACATGTCGATGCAGTGGTCGGGGTGCAGATGCGACAGCAGGATGGCGTCGAGGTCGTAGAGACCGACGTGGCGCTGCAATTCGCCGAGGGCGCCGTTGCCCATGTCGAGGAGCAGCCGGAAGCCGTCGGCCTCTACGAGGTAGCTCGAGCAGGGTGATTCCGTGGACGGGAACGACCCCGAGCATCCGACGACGGTGAGCTTCATGCGGGCCTGAACCTCCGTGGGCTGGTTACGGGGGGCCATGCGGTCCGTCGAGCGTAAGGCGCGAAGTCGGCGGTCGCTCCTCCGCGAGGTTCGGTTGTGGTTGAAGTCACCGGTACGGACGCGTATGCCGCGGGGCGGCGGTGTCGAGACTACTCCCGGCCAGGCTGTTCCCGCCCCTGCCCGGCGGGCGGCTCCGCGCCCGCCGGGCAGGCGCCGTCAGGCCCAGAGTTCGCCGTGCAGGGCGGCGACGGCCTCTTCGTCGGTGGCCGCGGTGTAGACGCCGGTGGAGAGGTATTTCCAGCCGCCGTCGGCGACGATGAAGACGATGTCGGCGCGCTCCCCGGCCCGTTCGGCCCTGCGGGCCACCCCGAGCGCCGCGTGCAGGGCGGCGCCGGTGGAGACCCCGGCGAAGATGCCCTCCTCGGCGAGGAGTTGCCGGGTGCGGCGGACGGCGTCCTCGGAGCCGACGGAGAAGCGCGTGGTGAGCACGGACTCGTCGTAGAGCTCGGGCACGAAGCCCTCGTCGAGGTTGCGCAGCCCGTAGACGAGGTCGTCGTAGCGGGGCTCGGCGGCCACGATCCGTACGCCGGGGACGTGCTCGCGCAGGTAGCGGCCGGCGCCCATGAGGGTGCCGGTGGTGCCGAGGCCGGCGACGAAGTGGGTGATCTCGGGGAGGTCCGCGAGGATCTCGGGGCCCGTGGTCGCGTAGTGCGCGCCCGCGTTGTCGGGGTTGCCGTACTGGTAGAGCATCACCCAGTCGGGGTGCTCGGCGGCCAGCTCCTTGGCCATCCGCACGGCGGTGTTGGAGCCGCCCGCGGCGGGCGAGGGGATGATCTCCGCGCCCCACATGGCGAGCAGCTGACGGCGCTCCTCGCTGGTGTTCTCCGGCATGACGCAGACGATGCGGTATCCCTTGAGGCGGGCCGCCATGGCCAGCGAGATGCCGGTGTTGCCGGAGGTGGGCTCCAGGATGGTGCAGCCGGGGCTGAGCCGGCCCGCCCGCTCGGCCTGCTCGATCATGTGCAGGGCGGGCCGGTCCTTGACCGAGCCGGTGGGGTTGCGGTCCTCCAGCTTGGCCCAGATCCGGACGGTGTCGGACGGGGAGAGCCGCGGCAGGCGGACGAGCGGGGTGTTGCCGACCGCTGCCAGCGGGCTGTCGTAGCGCACGGAGGTCCCGCCGCTCAGACCATGCCGCCGGCGACCGCCGGGAGGATGGTGACGCTGTCGCCGTCGCCGAGCTCGGTGGCGATGCCCGCGAGGAAGCGGACGTCCTCGTCGTTGAGGTAGACGTTGACGAAGCGGCGCAGTTCGCCCGACTCGTCGACCAGGCGCTCGCGGATGCCGGGGTGGCGGGCGTCGAGGCCCTTGAAGAGCTCGTCGATCGTGGCGCCTTCGCCCTCGACGGCCTTCTTGCCGTCGGTGTAGGTGCGGAGGATGGTCGGGATGCGGACCTCGATGGCCATGGGTGTGCTCCTGTCGGAGTGCGGGGAGGGGCGGCGGCGACGGGAAGGCGTGCGCGCCGCGGGGGTCACGCGGCGGCGCCGCGCGGACACAGCGCACCGGCGAGCCGGCACAGGTCGACGTGGAGCCGCGCCGTGAGCAGCGTGCTGCCCGGCGTCCTGTCGCTCACGTTGTCGGCAACCATGGGCGCATCGTATCGATTCCCTGTGCGCGCCCCGGAAGTTCGTCCCGGCATACGGACCTCACGGTCTCAGTAGGCAGTCACGACGCGGACCTCCTCCTCGGTCACCTCGCCGTCGACGATGCGGAAGGAGCGGAACTGGAAGAGTCCGGCGTCGTCGGTGTCGGCGGTGGAGACGAGGACGTAGTGGGCGCCGGGCTCGCCGGCGTAGCTGATGTCCGTGCGGGAGGGGTGGGCCTCGGTGGCGGTGTGCGAGTGGTAGATGACGACGGGTTCCTCGTCTCGGTCGTCCATCTCGCGGTAGAGCTTCAGCAGGTCGGCCGAGTCGAACTCGTAGAAGGTGGGCGAGCGGGCCGCGTTGAGCATGGGGACGAACCGCTCGGGCCGGCCGCTGCCGGCCGGACCCGCGACCACGCCGCACGCCTCGTCGGGGTGGTCGGCGCGGGCGTGGGCGACGATCCGGTCGTGGAGGTCCTGGGTGATGGTCAGCATGGGGGCAAGGATAAGCACCGGGGCCCGGCCGTACCTGGGGGAGGTACGGGCGGGCCCCGGTGCTTGCGAGCGGTGGTGTCAGGCCACGGGCTCGGCCTCGGCGCGGGTGGCCTCGGCGAGCTGCGCGTAGTGCTCGGGGGACTTGCGGACGAACGCCTGCGGGTTGCGGCGCTTGAGGCCGTAGTAGGAGACGACCATGAGGGCGGCCCAGATCGGGGCGCAGTAGAGCGAGACCCGGGAGTCCTTGTCGATGCCCATCAGCACGATCACCATGAAGATGAAGGCGAGCGCGAAGAGGCTGGTCCAGGGTGCGCCGGGCGCCTTGAACTCGGACTGCGGCAGGACGCCCGCGTTCGCCAGCCGGCGGTAGCGGAGCTGGGCGACGAGGATCATGATCCAGGCCCACATGCCGGAGATGGTGGCGAAGGAGACGACGTAGGTGAACGCCTGGCCGGGCCACTGGTAGTTGATCCAGACGCCGACGAGCATCAGCGCGGCGGAGACGGTGGTGCCGCGCAGCGGCAGGCCGTTCTTGGTGAGCTGGGCGAAGAACTTCGGGCCCTGGCCGTTGAGCGCGAGGTCGCGCAGCATGCGGCCGGTGGAGTACATCCCGGAGTTGCAGGAGGACAGCGCCGCGGTGAGGACGACGAAGTTGACGATGCCCGCGCCCGCGGGGAGGCCGATCTTCTCGAAGGCCGCCACGAAGGGGCTGACGCCGGGCATGAACTCGGTCCACGGGACGACGGCCAGGATGATGATGAGCGCGCCGATGTAGAAGACCGCGATCCGCCACGGGACGGTGTTGATCGCCTTGGGGAGCGTCTTCTTGGGGTCCTTGGCCTCGCCCGCGGTGACGCCGACGAGCTCGACGGCGAGGAAGGCGAACATCACGATCTGCAACGTCATCAGGGTGCTCTTGATGCCGTTGGGGAAGAAGCCGTGGTGCGACCAGAGGTTGGTGAAGGTGGCGGTGTCACCGGCGTTGGAGAAGCCGAGGGTGATGACGCCGAGGCCGATCAGGATCATGCCGATGATGGCGGTGACCTTGACCATGGAGAACCAGAACTCCAGCTCGCCGAAGAGCTTCACGGAGATCAGGTTGGCGAAGTAGAGGACGACCGTGAAGCCGAGGGCGGAGGCCCACTGGGGGATGCTGCCCTTGGACCAGAAGTTCACATAGGTCGCGGCCGCGGTGACCTCGGTGATGCCGGTGACGACCCAGAAGAGCCAGTACGTCCAGCCGGTCACATAGCCCCAGAAGGGGCCGAGGAATTCGCGGGCGTAGTCGGAGAAGGAGCCCGAGACCGGGCGGTACATGAGCAGCTCGCCGAGCGCGCGCATGATGAAGAAGATGACGAGGCCGGCTATCGCATAGGCCAGGATCAGGCTGGGTCCGGCCTTGTGGATGGCCGTGCCCGCGCCGAGAAACAGGCCGGTGCCGATGGCTCCGCCGATGGCGATCATTTGAATCTGCCGGTTGCCCAGTCCCCGCTGGTAACCCTCGGAAGCGTCCTGTCCGCTTCCGTCCTGCCGTGCGGCCTCCGCGTTGGCGGTGCGGTCCGCGACCTGCTCAGAGGTCATGGTGGTGCGCCTTTCTCCATACCGGTCCGATCAATTCGGACCGGGTCCAGATCCCCCCGGATGGAGTCCTGCATGCCGACGGTCGGCCGGCGAAGCGCTCCCGCCGCGACATGGGTGGCGTCGCGGAGGCAGGTCGTGAAGATTTATCACGTGGCGCAATGAGATCGTCTACCCGCGTGTGGCCGAGGCCACATTTAAAGTAGGACAAAAGTAAAAAGGCCGCCCATTGGCGGCCACTACGGTAACTCGATCGTTATCCGGAATTGAGCGTTCGCTGAGCGAACACCCCTCAAGGGGTGTTCGCATTCCGGACGGAATCGCGGGGTCCGCGGGAGGGCCCCGCGGGCGCCCCCGTCAGGGCATCAGCGCCTCGACGAGGGTCTCCTGCAGGCCCCCCAGCCAGAGGTACGCCATGACCATCGGCTTGCGCGGGTCCTCGTCCGGCAGCCGGAAGAGCGCGTCGCTGTCGCCCTCGTCGCCGATTTCCAGCCGGGTGCCGATGGCGAGGCGCAGGTCGTTGAGCGCGCCCAGCCACTGGCGGCAGTCCTCGGGCGAGAGCCGCAGCACCGCGCCCCGGTCCCCGCCGACGGTCAGCGAGTCCAGCGAGCGGACGACGCCGAGGGCGTCCTCGCGCTTGCGGGCCCGCAGGTCGTTCTCCGTGTAGCGACGGAATTCGGCCGCGTGCGCGCGCTCCTGCGGATCCTGGTGGGCACCCGGCTCACCGTACGCATCGGGGAAGAGCCGGGCGAGGGCGGGGTCGGTGGGCGGCTCGCTGGGGCCCTCCGCGAAGAGCCGGGCGAGCGGGTCGGCGTCGTCCGGGCCGTGCCCGTCCCCCGGCCCGACGAGCTCCAGCAGCTGCACGGCGAGGCTGCGCAGGATGGAGATCTCGACCTCGTCCAGGGCGACGGCGGCCCCGCCGCCCGCGAGCGGCTCGAAGTGCCCGGCCATCAGCGGTCCTGCGACAGGGTCGCCCACAGGCCGTATCCGTGCATCGCCTGCACGTCACGCTCCATTTCCTCGCGGCTGCCGCTGGAAACGGTGGCGCGGCCCTTCTCATGGACGTCGAGCATCAGCCTGTGTGCCTTGTCCTTGGGATATCCGAAGTAGGCCTGGAAGACATACGTCACATAACTCATAAGGTTGACGGGGTCGTTGTGAACCAACGTGACCCAGGGAACGTCGGGCTCCGCCACCGCGTAGGGCGCCTCGCTCGACTCGGGACGTTCGATCTCAACAGGGGCAACACTCACGCCTCCCATGCTGCCACTCACGCCCGGCCGCCGCACAAACGGGTCCCGGCAAACAGCCCTCCTAGAAATCGTCAGACTGACGAGTATTCGCGGTAGCATCATCGCGAAGGAGCAGGACGGAAATGCGAGGTAGGGCGAAGTGAACGCTGCGGACCTGGGACTGCCGGTGGCTGTGCCGTCGACGTCCCTCTTCACCGACCGTTACGAACTCACGATGCTGCAGGCCGCGCTGCGGGCCGGGACGGCCGACCGCCGCTCGGTGTTCGAGGTCTTCACCCGCCGGCTGCCCGAGGGCCGCCGCTACGGCGTCGTGGCGGGCACCGGCCGGGTCCTGGACGCCGTGGAGAACTTCCGCTTCGACGCGGACGTCCTGGGGTTCCTGGCCGACCGGGGCATCGTGGACGAGCCCACGCTCGCCTGGCTGGCCGACTTCCGCTTCCGCGGCGACATCTGGGGCTACCCCGAGGGCGAGGTCTACTTCCCCGGCTCGCCGGTCATGCGGGTCGAGGGCAGCTTCGCCGAGGCGGTGCTGCTGGAGACGGTGATCCTGTCGATCCTCAACCACGACTCCGCGGTCGCCGCCGCGGCCTCCCGGATGTCGGCCGCCGCGGGCGGCCGGCCGCTGATCGAGATGGGCGCGCGGCGCACCCACGAGCTGGCGGCCGTCGCCGCCGCCCGCGCCGCCTACGTGGGCGGCTTCGCCAGCACCTCCGACCTGGCGGCAGGCTTCCGATACAACATTCCGACGGTGGGCACCAGTGCGCATGCCTTCACGCTGCTGCACGACAGCGAGCGGGACGCCTTCACCGCACAGGTCGACTCGCTCGGCGGGGGCACCACCCTTCTGGTGGACACCTTCGACGTGACCGAGGCCGTCAAGACGGCCGTGGAGATCGCGGGCCCGGAGCTGGGCGCGGTGCGGATCGACTCCGGCGACCTGCTGCTGCTCGCCTACCGGGTGCGGCAGCAGCTCGACGCCCTGGGCGCCTTCCAGACGAAGATCGTCGTGACCAGCGACCTCGACGAGTACGCCATCGCCTCGCTGGCCGCGGCCCCCGTGGACGCCTACGGCGTGGGCACCCAGCTGGTGACCGGCAGCGGGCACCCCACCTGCTCGATGGTCTACAAGCTGGTGGCCCGCGCGGACTCCGGCGGGCCGGACGCCGAGCTGCGGCCGGTGGCGAAGAAGTCGATGGGCGGCAAGACCTCCATCGGCGGCCGCAAGTGGGCGGCCCGCCGCCTCGACGCGGACGGCGTGGCCGAGGCCGAGGTCGTGGGCACCGGCCCGGTACCGGCGGAGCTCGCGGACCGGCAGCTGCTCGTGGAGCTCGTACGGGACGGCAAGGCCGTCGCCCGGGAGCCCCTGGACGCGGCCCGCGACCGGCACAAGGCCGCGCGGGCGGGGCTGCCGATGTCGGCCGGCCAGCTCTCCCGCGGCGAGCCCGTGCTGCCCACGGAGTACGTCTGACGGGCGGGTCCGGCGGGCTGACCTGGGCGCGCCGGTCCGGGTGCGCGGCCCGGGTGCGCCGAGACCCCCTCCCAATACGCCACGGGAGTCACTACCCTCGGTCACAGCGACTTGATCCGCACTGTCGGCCGAGGGCCTTTCACAAAGGATCCGCACTATGCAGCGTGCACTGATCATCGTCGACGTGCAGAACGACTTCTGCGAGGGCGGCAGCCTCGCGGTGGCCGGCGGGGCCGACGTGGCCGCCGCCATCACCGATCTCGTCGGTGAGGCCGCCCCGGGCTATCGGCACATCGTCGCGACGCGCGACCACCACATAGATCCCGGCGATCACTTCTCCGACCATCCGGACTTCGAGCACACCTGGCCGGTGCACTGCGTGGCCGGCACGGAGGGCAGCGGCTTCCATCCGAACGTCGCGCCCGTCATCGCCTCCGGCGCCATAGAGGCCGTCTTCGACAAGGGTGCCTACGCGGCGGCGTACAGCGGCTTCGAGGGCACCGACGAGAACGGCACGACGCTCGGCGACTGGCTGCGCGAGCGCGGCGTGACCGAGGTCGACGTCGTCGGCATCGCCACGGACCACTGCGTACGGGCCACCGCGCTGGACGCGCGGGCGGAGGGCTTCGCGACGCACGTCCTGCTGGACCTGACGGCGGGGGTCGCCCCCCACACGACGGAGAAGGCACTGGAGGAGCTGCGGTCGGCGGGCGTGGAGCTCAGCGGCAAACCGGTGGTCTCCGGCGGGTGAGCCGCACTAGGCCGCGCCTGCGCGGCGGCGAGGGAAGAGAGTGGCTATCGGGTGCCAGGACTCCCGGTCGTCATCGAGCGTCGCCCGCCAGACCAGCCCGTCCGGGTGGTGCAGCACGGCGGTTATCTCGTCCGGCGTGGGCGGCTCGCTGTTGCCCCGGAGGTAGACCGCCCGCAGGCCGAGGTTGCGCAGGCGGGTGAGCGCCCGCGCGCGGTTCGCCGCGTGGACCAGGACCCGCACACGCCCGCCGGCCGGTGCGCGGCCGCCAGGCGGACTCGGCAGTGACAGGGCGACGACCACGCTGCCGCCCGGCAGCTTCATGAACCCGCCACCCGCCATCCGCGCCACCTCTCCCCCGCCTGTGTCAATAAGGGCGTCACGACAGTCATCTAAACGCGATCGGCCGCCGCCCGCTAGAGGGCGACGGCCGATACGTCTCTGACCTGCGAAAACGAGGTTTACGAGGGGGTTACTTGGTGGACGGGCCCACCTGGATCGTCATCGTGGAGCCGTTCAGCGCCTCGGTGAGGATGCGGATCCGGGTGTTGGTGTCAGTAACCTGCACCCCGCCCGTCGGGTTGCTCTCGTCGTAGTACGACCCCTTGTGGTCGTCGAAGACCGGGGTGCCGAGCTTGCCCTTGACGCGGGTGGCGACGCCGTCGTTGTGCACGGTGTAGCCCTGCGCCGGGAACCAGCTGAACGTCGAGTCGTACGCCTGGAAGCGGTTGCGCATCAGCGAGCCGTCCGCCCACTTCTCCGCCTTCGGGTGGGCGTCGACCGGCAGGATGCGGCCGGTGCCCGGGTGCAGGCCGACGTTGTTGTCGGGCTGCGAGGTGTCCCACTTCCAGATCAACAGGCCCTTCTGGTACGGGAAGTGCTCGACCCAGCCAGGCTTGGTGCTCTTCCAGCCGAAGTTGTACGGGCCGACCTTGAGGGTCTGGTCGTACGACACGTACTGGCGGTTCTCGGCGATGTAGTACTGCGGGTACTCCTTGGTGAAGGACTCACCGATGCGCGAGAAGCCGTTCGCGGTCCAGCCGTTGTCGTCGCCCTCGGCACCGTCCGTGAAGAGGGTCGCGCCGTCGGCGGTGAGGCTGATGGCGTCGGCGGTGAAGCCCTTGCCGGAGGTGCCGCCGTCCGTCTGGTAGCGGAAGCGCAGGTCGATCTTCTTGCCCGCGTAGGCGTCCAGCGGGTACGCCAGCCTCTTGTACGCGCCGGAGGTGCCGGTCAGCGCGGGCCGGTCGCCGCCGTCCCGGGTGATGGACTTGCCGTCGGCGGTGCCGTCCAGCGGGGTCCAGTCGGCGCCGCCGTCGGTGGAGACCTCCGCGTAGAGGTAGTCGTAGTTGGCCTCGATGTCCCACCAGCCCGACAGGTCCAGCTGCGCCTTGGACTTGCCCGTGAGGTCGACGCTGCGGGTCAGGGTGTTCTTCAGGTCGTCGCCCTGGCCGCCCCACCACTGCTTGCCGCCCTCGGCGGGCTTCACCACGTCGGTCCTGACGGCCTTGTTCGGCAGGTCGACGACGAGCGCCTGCTTGTCCTTGGTGTTGTACTCCGCCACGCCCAGCTTGTGCGTCGACTTCGTCGCCGCCTTCGCCTTGTCGTAGTTGAGCCAGCCGAGCTGGAGCTTGTCCCAGGCGCTCATGTCGCCGGGGAGATCGCCGATGGAGTCCTTGCCGGTGCCGAGCCAGGAGCCCGACGACATCAACGACCAGTAGTCGACGGAGGATTCGCCCTTGCCCGTGGTGTCGTACTCGTCGGGCAGGCCCAGGTCGTGGCCGTACTCGTGGGCGAAGACGCCGAGGCCGCCGTTCTCCGGCTGCATGGTGTAGTCGCCGACCCAGACGCCGGTGTCACCGATCTGGGTGCCGCCGGCCTTGTTGTTCGCCGGGCCGGTCCTGCCCGCGTCGGAGCCGTAGGCGTACCAGCGGTGGGCCCAGATGGCGTCGGTCTTCTGCGCGCCGCCGCCGGCCGACTCGTCCTCGCCGGCGTGCACGATCTGGAAGTGGTCGATGTAGCCGTCGGGCTCGTTGAAGTTGCCGTTGTGGTTGTAGTCGTTGCGGTCCCACTGGTCGTACTGCGCGAGCGTCGCCTTGATGTCGGCGTCGCTGCGGCCCGCGGCCTTCTGGTCCTCGACCCACTTGTTGACGGCGTCGCGCACCAGGTCCCAGGCGCTGGGGCAGTTGGTGGAGCCGCAGTAGTTGGACCCGTAACGGGCCTCGTTCCACGGGACCCTGACCCAGTCCGACACCTGGCCGTCGACCGAGTAGCGGCCCGAGGACTGCTTCTCGTAGTACTTGGCGAGGGACTCCTTCTTCTTGTCGTGCGAGAAGTAGAGGTCCTGGTAGTGCTGGCGGTTGTAGTCCTTCTGCCAGGCCGTGCTGTTGTCCTTCGCACGGTCCGGCTGGGCTATCCGGTTGTGCGCCGGGCCGGGGGTGCCGCCGTACTTCTTCACGGGCGGCTTGGGGCCGTCCGGCCCGTCCGGGTCGTACATCGTGGTGTCGTCGACCTTGTCGCCGAAGTCCACCAGGATCGTGAAGATCTTGTCGGTCTTCTGCCGGGCCAGCTCGACGTACTTGCCCTTGCCCAGCTGGACGACCTGCGAGCCGCCCCGCTGCTCGGTCTTCGCCTCCCCGGCCAGCACCTTGTCGATGGCCGCCTTGCGCTGCGCCTCGTTCTTCTTGCTGAAGGGGCCCTTGAGATCGTGCTCGACGCCCTGCTTGACCTGCGCCGGGTCATGGCGCTCGACGGCGGCGGGCCGGTCGGACCCTGCCGCTCCGGTCGCGCTCGCCACCTGTGCCGAAAGAGTCGCCGCGCCCAGCGCGACGACCGTGGCCACGGCGGCGGATCTGACGACCCTCCGTTGGCTGCTCTTCACTTGTGCCTGACCTCCCCAGTAACAACCGTGGAGGTATTTGACAGGAAACACACAGGAAAAGACAGATCTTGACTGAGGTCGCCAACAGCAAGTACGTTACGCGATCTTTAAGTTGCGGATTTCGGACATCAACGGGCGCGACCATCTCACCTGTTGGACAGGCGCGTGTCCGTGTGCGCCCCCCGTGCTCCAAGACCGTGGATTAGGTCACGCTTACCAGCAGTTCCACTCGGGCAGACAGGTCCGTAGAGTCGTTTTGGTGTACGCACCAGTCGGCTCCGCACCCCACACATTGCCCCGAGGACGGATCCCGCCATGCCGCGTCCGACCCCCGCACAGATAGCCTATGGTTCGGCCACCGTCGTCATCTCGACCCTCGCCATGCTGCTGCTGTCGCAGACGCGAACAGGGCCCGGGATCGCGGTCATTGCCCTTGTCGCCCTGACGCTCGGACTGCTGGTCGCCGTGACCGTGCCGATGCCCCGGACGTCCCTCCGCGCCAGGGTCCGCAGGACCCGCGCGGCCGGGGCGGAGCGGGTGCCGGGACAGCGCGCACCACTTCCGGCCGAGGCCCGGATGAGCGAGCACTCACTGCGCGGTTGAGACCACCACGGTCTTGGCCGCTTTGTCGTGAATGCATTGGTGATATGGCATGTCCCACGTGCACCACAACACATTGACCAGCCAGAAGACGAAGCCACAGCAGGGCACGACTTCGGGCAGGGAGTAGACGGCGGCGCGCGTCCAACCCGGTGTGCCTTCGGGGACCGCGCCGTTCTCCAGCATCGCGACCCGGATGTGCATGGCCATCTTGCCGACGGTCTGACCGCGCGTGGTCAGCATCAGCCCTTCGTAGACGAAGTAGACGACGGCGATGATGATGCCGAGGCTGGTCGACTTGCCGTTGTTGTTCGCCAGGTCCCAGTCCCAGCCCCAGGTGGCCGCCGAGAAGACGGCGCTGACCGGGATGGACACGAGCAGACCGTCGATGATCCGGGCGACGAGCCGCCGCCAGCGGGCCGCGAGCGGCGGCATGCCCGCGAGCGGGTCGGTGGCGCCGGACTGGTCGCCGTAGGGATTGCCGGGCCCGCCGCCGGGGGCACCGGCGCCGCCGTACGGGTCACCGCCGTACGGACCGCCGGAGGGCGGCACCCCGCCTGAGGCGCTGCCGTACGGACCGCCGCCCGGCGCACCCGCACCCGGGCCGCCGTAGGGCCCGCCGCCCGGCGTGGCTCCCTGGCCGGGGCCCGGGCCGCCGGAGGACGGCGGCTCGGACGGCTTCTTCAGGAACGGGTCGTCCTCTGGCGGCTCTCCGGTGCTCATGCCCCGAGTAGAACCCACCGCCCCGGAGGCCGCATCCGGCCGTATGCCGTTCGAGTGCAGTGGCGCGCCGGGCGCTCAGCGGCTGTTGGCCGCCACGAACGTACGGGCCGCCTTGTCGTGCCAGCACTGCCGCCAGGGCCGGTCGAACAGGCACCACAGCGCGTTGAGGACGCCGACGGCCAGCACGCCCAGCACGCCGTAGACCAGCCAGCGCCGCACGGCCTGGCCGAAGGAGGGGGTGTCGTGCGACTCGATGCCCAGCACCCGCACACCGCACAGCTTCTTGCCCACCGTGCGACCCCACTTGGCGGTCGGCAGCGCCTCGTAGACCAGCCCGGCCACCAGCAGGACGGCGAGCACGATACCGAGATACGGGCCGGTGGTGCCGTCGAGCAGCCAGACCGTCACCGTCTGCCCGGACTGCTTGGCCTGCCGCACCTTGGTGTCGATGTGGTCGGCCGCCTTGTTCCACAGCGGCACGGCCACGGCACCCACGACAGCGCCCAGCACGGCCGAGTCGACGAGGCGCGCCAGGAGGCGACGGCCGAGCGGGGCGGGCCGGCCCTGCTCCTGCGCGGCACGCAGGAACGGGTCGTCCTTGGGCGGCTTCCAGGGCGCGGGGGCCTCGCCGCCCCGCGGCGCCGTGCCCGCCCGGGGCTGCGCCCGGTCGGCGGGCTTCTGCTGCGCCAACTGGTGCACCTGCTGCGCCCAGCCGCCGGAAGCGGGCCGCTCGGCCGCGGGGGCGGGCAGCGCGTGCCGCTCGGGGACGGGCGGCAGGACGGGCGCCTCCCGCCCGGGGCGCGGCTGCCGGTCGCGGGAGGCGTCCCGCAGGGCCTCCTGGGCGCGCGGCGGCGCCTCCTGCGGGCGGGGCGCCCCGTCGCCGCGGCGGTCGGGCCACGGCTGGGGCGCGGGCGAGGAGACGGGCTGCGGGCTCGCGGACGCGCGCAGCTGGATCGTCCCGCCGGGCCGGGCACCGGAGCCCGCGGCGGGCGGGGCCTCGCTCCGCGCGGACGGCGGGCCGTCCGGCGTACGGGCCTCCTGGCCCGCGGGGACGCGGGGGTCGCGGGCGGCCGGGATCATCGGTCCGCTCGCGTCGTCCCAAGGGGCGCGGGCGCCACGTCGGGCAATACCGTCGCCGGTACGCGGATCCGCCGCTTCCGCACGGGCCTCCCGCAGGGCGGGCTCCTCGTCCAGGAACATCGGCCCGGTCTCCTCCGGCAGCGGCCCGCCCGGCGGCGTGGACTCCGGACGCCCCGGGGTGGGCGGCACGGGCGCGGCGAGCGCGGGCGCCGGCGCGGTGGCGAAGCCGGTGGGCGGTGCGGGCAGCGGCTCGCCCTCGGCGGGCGCGGGCCGGCTCGTGCCGGGCACCCAGGCGGTGCCGCTCCAGTACCGGATATAGCCAGGAATGGACGGGTCCGGGTAGAAGCCCTCCACAGGGCTGCTGTCGGCGGATCCTGAGGTAGGAGCGCTCATGGTGTCCGATGTCCCGTATCTGCTCGGCCGTGCTGGGTGTCGTGTCGTGGGCGGGCGGCTGGCGGACCCTCAGTCTGCCGCACGCGCGTCACGTCCTGTGCGCTGCTCCGGTACCTCGTGACCTCAATGCACAAAAGGCAACCCGGGGCGCTCGGGACAGGTCTACCAGACGGCTCTCTCCTCTGCGGCCGTCCCGCGGGCGGGACCACTCACACGTGCGACCGGTGGGCGTGAGAAGTTCGGGAATCGATAGTGCGAAGTCGCGTAATGGTGTGGGGGTCGACGCGCTCTATCCGGTGCGGGCCCGTTCGCGAGGGGCCACGCACCGAGGAACGCAGAGCAGAGAGGGCGCACTTCATGCACACCGTGGTGGAACGAGAGCTGGAGATCGACCTGGTGCTGTCGCCGGACCGCACCATTCCGGTGCCTTGTCGGCTGAGCTATCGCACGGCCGACCCGTACGCCGTCAACATCACCTTCCACGTCACCTCCGACTCCCCCGTGAGCTGGACCTTCGCGCGCGACCTGCTGATGGAGGGCCTCTTCCGCCCGGCGGGGCACGGGGACGTACGGGTGTGGCCGACGGTGGCGGAGGGGCGCAATGTCGTCTGCATGGCGCTGTCGTCGCCGGACGGGGACGCGCTGCTCGAAGCGTCGGCGCGGGCGGTCACGGGGTGGCTGGAACGAACGCTCCGGGCGGTGGCGCCGGGTTCCGAACCGGAGCGGCTGGCTCTGGACGAGGCGCTGCGCGAGCTCCTGGGGGCGTGACCGGGGCCCCGGGAGGGGCTTGATGCGCCGCGCGTCAGCACGGTTCGGGGTCCGGGGCGGAGCCCCGGGAAACGGACGTCTGCCCTAGGTGTGAAAGCGCCGCGCCCGGAGGGCTAGAGCACCTTGCCCGGGTTCAGGATGCCCAGGGGGTCGAGGACGGACTTGATGCCGCGCTGGACCTCCATCGCCACCGGCCCGAGCTCCCGCGCCAGCCACTCCCGCTTGAGGACACCCACCCCGTGCTCCCCGGTGATCGTGCCGCCCAGCGAAAGACCCAGCGCCATGATCTCGTCGAAGGACTCCCGCGCGCGCCGCGCCTCGTCCTCGTCGGCGGGGTCGAAGCAGACGACGGGGTGGGTGTTGCCGTCGCCGGCGTGGGCGCAGACGCCGATGGTCAGGCCGTACTTCTCGGCGATGGCGGCCGTGCCGTCGAGCATCGCGGCGAGCCGCGAGCGGGGTACGCACACGTCGTCGATCATCGTGGCGGCCTTGAGCGCCTCCAGGGCGGGCAGGGTGAGCCGCCGTGCCTGGAGCAGCAGTTCGGACTCGGCGGGCGAGTCGGCGGGTACGACCTCCGTCGCCCCGGCGGCGGTGCACAGCTCGGCGACGGCGGCCAGGTCGGGCGCGGGGTCGGGGGTGTCGAAGGCGGCGAGGAGCAGGGCGGCCGTGCTCTCGGGGAGGCCCATGTGGGCCATGGCGTTGACGGCCTGGAGCGAGGTGCGGTCCATCAGCTCCAGCAGCGAGGGCGCATGCCCGCGGGCCATGATCTCGCGGACCGCGTCGCAGGCGGCCGCGGTGGAGGGGAACTCCGCGGCGAGCACGAGCTGTTGGGGCGGCGCGGGCTTCAGGGCGAGGACGGCCTTGACGACCACGCCGAGGCTGCCCTCGGAGCCGACGAAGAGGCGGGTGAGGTCGTAGCCGGCGACGCCCTTGGCCGTGCGGCGGCCGGTGGTCAGCAGCCGTCCGTCGGCGAGTACGACGTCGAGGCCGAGGACGTACTCGGCGGTCACGCCGTACTTCACGCAGCAGAGGCCGCCGGAGGCGGTGCCGATGTTGCCGCCGATGGTGCACTGTTCCCAACTGGACGGGTCGGGCGGGTAGTAGAGGCCCTGTTCGGCGACGGCGCGGGAGAGCACGGCGTTGACGACGCCGGGTTCGACGACGGCGATCCGCTCGACGGGGTCGATCTCCAGGATCCGGTCCATCTTCACGAGCGACAGCACGATGCAGCCGTCACTGGCGTTGGCCGCGCCGGAGAGTCCGGTGCGGGCGCCCTGCGGGACGACGGGGACGCGTCTCGCTGTCGCGGTGCGCATGATGTGTTGCACGTGCTCGACGGTGCGGGGGAGCACGACGACGGCGGGTCGTCCGGCTTCGCAGAAGCTGGCCATGTCGTGGGCGTAGCTTCGGGTGATCTCGGGGTCGGTGATGACCGCTTCCGCGGGGAGCGCTGCGCGCAGCGCGCCGATGAGTTCGTCCATAGCGGGTTTGTTCCCCAGCCCCGCCCCTTCCCGAAACTGGGGGCACGCCCCCAGCCCCCCGGAAGGCGCGCCCCGCTACGGGGCGACGAGCACCTGGTACCCCGAACCGGTCAGAGGTTCCCCCTCTTCTCCTGCTCCCTCTCGATCGCCTCGAAGAGGGCCTTGAAGTTGCCCTTGCCGAAGCCCATCGAGCCGTGGCGTTCGATCATTTCGAAGAAGACGGTCGGGCGGTCCTGCACCGGCTTGGTGAAGATCTGGAGCAGGTAGCCGTCCTCGTCGCGGTCGACGAGGATCTTCAGTTCGCGCAGGGTGTCGACGGGGACGCGGGTCTCGCCCGCCCAGTCGCCGAGCGTGTCGTAGTAGGAGTCGGGCGTGTCCAGGAACTGGACTCCGGCCGCCCGCATGGCCCGTACGGTCGCGACGATGTCGTTCGTGGCGAGCGCGATGTGCTGCACGCCGGGGCCGCCGTAGAACTCCAGGTACTCGTCGATCTGCGACTTCTTCTTGGCGATCGCGGGCTCGTTCAGCGGGAACTTCACCTTGCGGGTGCCGTCCGCGACGACCTTCGACATGAGCGCGGAGTACTCGGTGGCGATGTCGTCGCCCACGAACTCCTTCATGTTGGTGAAGCCCATGACGTTGTTGTAGAAGGCGACCCACTCGTCCATCTTGCCGAGTTCGACGTTGCCCACACAGTGGTCGATGGCCTGGAAGCGGCGCGGGCCGGGCTCGACGACCGGCTCCACCGTCTCGAAGCCGGGGAGGTAGAGGCCGGTGTAGCGGGAGCGGTCGACCAGGGTGTGGACGGTCTGGCCGTAGGTGGCGATGGTGGCGAGGACGACCGTGCCGTGCTCGTCGTTGAGCTCGTACGGCTCCTTGACGCCGGTGGCGCCGTGCTCGACGGCGTAGGCGTACGCGGCACGCGCGTCCGGCACCTCGATGGACAGGTCCACGACGCCGTCGCCGTGCTCGGCTACGTGCGCGGCGAGGAAGCGGCCGTGGTCGGTGGCCGCCTTGATGACAGAGGTGAAGACAAAGCGGGCGCTGCCGGACTCCAGCACGTAACTCGCGGTCTCGCGGCTGCCGTTCTCCGGTCCGGAGTAGGCGACGCGCTTCATCCCGAAGGCGGTGGAGTAGTAGTGCGCGGCCTGCTTGGCGTTGCCGACGGCGAAGACCACCGCGTCCATCCCCTTGACCGGGAAGGGGTCGGCCTGCCGAGCGGTGTGAAGGGTGTGATCCGTGGTCTGTGTCATGGCCGCAGGTTCCCGCCGATCCACAAGGTGCGCAATAGTTCGCGTATTCACTGGGCAGGATGCATAGCATACGCACGGTAACGCCGGGCGTTCTGTACACGATGACCACAGGGAGGCGGCCATGGCGATCGATCGTTTGGACGGCAGGCTCATCGAGCTGCTCGCCGAGGAACCGCGCATCGGGGTGCTGGAGGCCTCTCGCCGCCTGGGAGTCGCGCGCGGTACCGTGCAGGCGAGGCTCGACCGCTTGCAGGCTCAGGGGGTGATCCGGGGGTTCGGGCCCGACGTGGACCCGGCGGCGCTCGGTTATCCCGTCACCGCCTTCGCGACGCTGGAGATCAAACAGGGGCAGGGCGCGGACGTGCGGACCCATCTGGCGACGGTCCCGGAGGTGCTCGAGCTGCACACCACGACCGGTCACGGGGACATGCTCTGCCGCCTGGTCGCGCGCTCGAACGCCGACCTCCAGCGTGTGATCGACCGGGTTGTGGGTTTTGATGGCATTGTCCGGGCTTCCACGGCGATCGTGATGGAGAACGCGGTTCCCCTGCGGATCATCCCTCTGGTGAAACAGGCGTCGGAGGACCCGTACCGGCCCTGACGCGGCTTTTCGGCGACGACTCTCCCGGCGACGGCACACGGCGATGGCGAGGAGTGAGCGGGTGAGCTTCTGGAGATATGTCGGCAACCGGCACGACCAGCTGCTGGCCGATACGTATCAGCACGCGAGCGCCGTCTTCCAGTGCATGGTGGTGGCCACCCTGATCGGGGTGACGATCGGCGTGCTCACCTACCGCAGCGAGTGGGCCGGCGACCTCGCGGTCACCGCGACCGCGACGCTGCTGACCATCCCCTCCCTGGCCCTGATCGGCCTGCTGATCCCGCTCACGGGGCTGGGCGTCGCGCCCACGGTCACCGCCCTGGTGCTCTACGGGCTGCTGCCGATCGTCCGCAACGCGATCGTGGGGCTGCGCGGGGTGGATCCCTCGCTGGTCGACGCGGCGAAGGGCATCGGCATGTCGAGGCTCGCCCGGCTGTTCCGGGTCGAGCTGCCGCTCGCCTGGCCGCCGATCCTCACCGGCATCCGGGTCGCCACCCAGATGCTGATGGGGATCGCCGCGATCGCCGCGTACGCCTCAGGGCCCGGCCTCGGCAACGAGATCTTCCGCGGCATCTCCTCGCTGGGCAGCGCCAACGCGCTCAACCAGGTGCTGGCCGGAACGCTCGGCATCGTCGTACTCGCCCTGCTCTTCGACGCCGCGTACGTACTGATCGGGCGGCTGACCATCCCGAGGGGGATCCGTGCCTGAGCCCGGACCGGCCCCCTCCGCGGCCGGCGCGCCCTCGGGCGCCACCATCCGGCTGGAGAACCTCACCAAGCGCTATCCGGGCACCTCTGCGCCCGCCGTCGACTGCGTCAACATGGAGATCAAGGCCGGTGAGCTGGTGGTCTTCGTCGGCCCTTCCGGCTGCGGCAAGACCACCACCATGAAGATGATCAACCGTCTGATCGAGCCGACGTCCGGCCGGATCCGGATCGACGACGAGGACGTCACCGACATGGACCCGGTCAAGCTGCGCCGCAAGATCGGGTACGCCATCCAGTCGTCCGGCCTGTTCCCGCACATGACCGTCGCGCAGAACATCGCGCTCGTGCCGAGGATGACCGGCTGGTCCAAGGCGCGCATCGCCGCCCGGGTGGAGGAGATGCTCGACCTGGTCGGGCTGGACCCCGGCGAGTTCCGGAGCCGCTATCCGCGCCAGCTCTCCGGCGGCCAGCAGCAGCGCGTCGGGGTCGCCCGCGCGCTGGCCGCCGACCCGCCCGTCCTCCTGATGGACGAACCCTTCGGCGCCGTCGACCCGATCACCCGCGACCACCTCCAGGACGAGCTGATCCGGCTCCAGCACGAGCTGCACAAGACGATCGTCTTCGTCACCCACGACTTCGACGAGGCCATCAAGCTCGGCGACCGGATCGCGGTGCTCCGCGAGCGCTCGCACATCGCCCAGTTCGACACCCCGGAGGCCATCCTCACCAACCCCGCCGACGACTTCGTCTCCGGCTTCGTCGGCGCGGGCGCGGCGCTCAAGCGGCTCAACCTCACCCGCGTGCGGGACGTGGGCGTGGTCGCCTTCCCCACCGCGACCATCGACGACCCGCTGCAGTCCATCTTCGACAAGCTGCGCACCGGCACGACCAACGAGGTGCTGCTCCTCGACCGGCACCGCCGCCCGTACAAGTGGCTGCGCCGCGGCGACCTGATGCGCGCCAAGGGCTCACTGGCACGGGCCGGCACGCTGGTGCACGACACGGTCACCCGCGACGCGACGCTGCGCGACGCGCTGGAGGCGGTCCTCATCGACAACGCCGGGCGGGTGGCGGTGACCGGGCGGCGCGGGGAGTACGAGGGGGTGGTCGACATGGAGACCCTCATGAACTCCGTGCACGAACTCCTGGAGGAGGACCGGCTGGACGCCGTGGAACACCAGCACCGTCTGGAGGAACAGCGCGCCCAGCAGACCCGCCAGGAACAGGAGGGCGGAACGCCGGGCGAGCCGGGGGAATCGGAGTGAGGGCGCGGCGGGCCCGCCCGGTGGCAGGCGTGCGGGGGAGGGCCGCATGACGTGGCGCGGACAGCCGCGGCGGCCGCCCCGCGGGGAGCGGCCCGCCGGGGAGCACGAGGTGCGCGGGGTCGCGTTCCGCGACCTCGGCGGGCTCGACGACCCGGCCCTCGACCACGGCGACCGCACCGGCGGCCCGGGCGGAGGGCGGCCGCCGGACGACACCGACGCCGCCGACCACAGCCGGCGCCTCACCTGGCCGAAACTGACCGTCCTCCCGGTGATCGTCTTCGCCGTCCTGTTCGCCACCTGGCTCTGGTTCCAGGGCGCTGACCTCGACTCCATCGCCCGCAACTCGATCGCGGGCGGCAACGTCTGGCTGCGGCTGCGCCAGCACATCGTGCTCACCGTCGTCTCGACCTTCTTCGTCCTGATCATCGCCATCCCGCTCGGCATCCTGCTGACCCGCCGCCGGGTGCGCCGCGCCGCGCCCGTGGTCATGGCCGTCGCCAACATCGGCCAGGCCACCCCCGCGATCGGCCTACTGGCGCTGCTGGTGATCTGGATGGGCATCGGGATGCGCGCCGCGCTCGTCGGCATCGTGATCTACGCCGTGCTGCCCGTGCTGGCCAACACCATGGCGGGCCTGCGGGCCATCGACCCGACGCTGGTGGAGGCCGCGCGCGGCATCGGCATGTCCGCGCTCGGCGTGCTGGGCAGGGTCGAACTCCCGCTGGCCGTACCGCTGATCCTCGCGGGCGTGCGCACCGCGCTCGTCCTCAACGTCGGCACGGCGACGCTCGCCTACTTCGGCGGGGGCGGCGGGCTCGGCGACCTGATCGCCTCCGGCATCACCAACCAGCGGATGTCGGTCCTGGTCCTGGGGTCCGTGCTGACCGTGGCGCTGGCGCTGGTCGTGGACTGGCTGGCGTCACTGGCCGAGATCCTGCTGAGGCCGCGCGGCCTGGAGGGAGGTGGCTGAGGTGAGGGCGACAACACGGCGGACGGGCCTCGCGGCGGCGGCACTCGGCTGCGCGCTGCTGCTCCCCCTCACGCTCGGCGGCTGCGGGCTGACCAGCGGCTCCCCGATGGTCGACGACGTGCGGCCCGGCTCGATCGGCCGGGGCCTGCCGCTCAAGGGCGCGAACCTGACCGTCGCGTCGAAGAACTTCAGCGAGAACATCATCCTCGGCCAGATCATGGGCCTCGCCTTCAAGGCGGCGGGCGCGCGCGTCCTCGACCGCACCAACATCCAGGGCTCGATCGGCGCGCGCGAGGCGGTCAAGTCCGGTGGCGCGGACGGGATGTACGAGTACACCGGCACGGCCTGGATCACCTACCTCGGCCACGACACCCCGATCACCGACCCGCACGCCCAGTGGCAGGCCGTCGTGGACGCCGACGCGAAGAACGGCATCACCTGGCTCGCCCCCGCCGCGCTCAACAACACCTACGCGCTGGCGCTGAACCAGGCGAACGAGAAGCGGTACGGCACGCGCACCCTCTCGGACGTCGCCCGGCTCTCGAAGAGCGACCCGGCGGCCGTGTCGCTGTGCGTGGAGAGCGAGTTCGCGGCGCGCAACGACGGGCTGCCGGGGATGGCGAAGAGGTACGGCATGGACATCCCCGCCTCCCGGATCCAGAAGATGGACGGCGGGATCATCTACACCCAGGTCTCGGGCGGCGGGTCCTGCACGTTCGGCGAGGTCTTCACGACGGACGGCCGGATCAAGGCCATGGACCTCGTCGTCACCCAGGACGACAAGCACTTCTTCCCCAACTACAACGCGGCGCCGGAGATCAACGGTGCCGCGATGCGGAAGTATCCGGCGATCAGGGAGGTGCTGGACCCGATCACGGCGAAGCTGACGAACGATGTGGCGCGCGAGCTCAATGCCCGGGTGGATGTGGAGGGCAAGGACCCGCATGACGTGGCGAAGGACTGGCTGGTGAGCGAGGGTTTCATCCGGAATGGGTGACGGTCCGCTGCCGCCTGCGGCGGGAGCGGCCTACGGCCGCGTCCTCAATCGCCGGACGGGCTGAATTCAGCCCGTCCGGCGATTGAGGACAAGCGGCGCAGCCGCTTCGGGGTCTGGGGCGAAGCCCCAGTTCGGGAAGGGGCGGGGTGGGGAAAAGGGCCTGCCGCAGGCGCCTCAGCAGGTGGGGATCTTGTCCTCGCGGCCGGACGCCAAGTCCTTCAACGACGTCACCGCATCCGTCAGCCGTTCCACCGGCACCAGCCGCAACCCCTTCGGCAGATTCGCCGACGCGTCCGAGCACTCACCCCGCGGCACCAGGAACACCGTCGCCCCGTCCCGCTTCGCCGCCAGCGTCTTCAGGGGGACACCCCCGACCGCGCCCACCGTCCCGTCCGGTTCGATCGTGCCGGTGCCCGCGATCGTCCGGCCACCGGTGAGGTCGCCGCCGCGCCCGTCGCCGTCGAGCTTGTCGATGATGCCGAGGGTGAAGAGCAGGCCGGCGCTCGGGCCGCCGATGTCGGCGAGGCTGAGGCCGACCTTCACCTGGTCGGGGGACTTGTGGAGATAGCGCAGGGCCGCTTCGGAGGCGGCGTCCTGCGACTTGCGCATCTCGGCGTTGTTGTGCGCCTCGACCTCCTTGTCGGAGTTGCCGACCGGGTAGACGGAGTCGTGCGGCATGACCGCGCGGTCCGTACGGAACCAGCCACTGATCACCTCGCGCAGGCTCACGTCCACGCGCGGTCCAGTGGCCTGGATCGTGGTCATCCGCAGCTGCCCGGTGGTCCGCCGGCTCTCGGCCCCGCCGAGGGTGATCACCGGCTTGCCCTCGTCCGTCCCCAGCACATTCACGGTCGTACCGGGCTGCGCGATGGCGAAGGGCAGGGGTACGAACGCGGCGACGGCGAGCAGGGCGACGAAGGGTGCGGCGCAGATCGCCAGGCGTGCGCGGGTGCTGGTCGGAGCAAGCATGCGACCGAATCTACCTGGCGTCCGGGTGCCGCTCACCGACCCGGGACTCCGCCCCGGACCCCGAACCGCGCTGACGCGCGGTGTCCTCAAGCGCCGGACGGGCTGGATTTGCCGCACGTGCTCGTCACCCTGCGGCCCGTCGTCCCGTCCGGCGACCGAGGATCAGCGCAGCGCGTCCGCCACCTCCTTCGCCGCCTCCATGACGCGCGGGCCCACCCGGTCCGGGATCGAGTCGGAGAGCATCACCACGCCGACGCTCCCCTCGATGCCGAGAACGCCGAGCAGCGGCGCCGCCGCCCCGCTCGCCCCCGCCTCCAGCTCGCCGTGCGTCAGCGCGTACCCCGGGTCGTCCGCCTCGCCGCGGCGCGCGGCGAGTATGGCCCGGCCCGCGGCCCCGCGGTCCAGCGGGTGGCGGAAACCCGCGCGGTAGGCCACGTGGTAGTCCGTCCACGTCGGCTCGACGACGGCCACGGCCAGGGCCTCGGTGCCGTCGACCAGGGTCAGGTGGGCCGTGGCGCCGATGTCCTCGGCCAGCGACCGCAGCGCGGGCAGGGCCGCCTCCCGTACCAGCGGATGGACCTGGCGGCCGAGCCGCAGCACCCCCAGTCCGACCCGTGCGCGACCGCCGATGTCGCGGCGTACGAGTGCGTGCTGTTCCAGTGTGGCGAGCAGTCGATAGACAACCGTCCGGTTGACGCCGAGCTTGGTGGAGAGCTCGGTGACGGTCAGACCGTGATCGGTGTCGGCGAGCAGTTTCAGGACACGCAGTCCTCTGTCGAGCGTCTGCGAGGTTTCCGCGGTCACGACGCCCCTCCTCCGATGAGTGGCGGCCCTCATCGCGGTGGGATGCGCTGCCGGTCCCGTCCGGCAGCGCGCGAGGAGAGGCCGCCGGCCGCTTGTCGCATGGCACCGGCTGCGCTCCGCGGCGGCGCTGCCACGGGGCGTGTGCGTGACCGGCACCGTAGCGCCGCCGGTCCGCTCAGCGGAAGAGTCTGCCCAACATCCGGTCACGGTGGGCCGGATTTACGAATACCGGTGGGTGGATTCCGGCATGCGGACGCGCGTGCGTCGTCGGCTGCGGGCCGTCCGCGCCTGCGGCGGGCTTTTCCCCAGCCCCGCCCCTTCCCGACACCGGGGCTCTGCCGCTGAATTCAGCCCGTCCGGCGTTTGAGGACGCGGCCGCAGGCCGCTCCCGCCGCCGGGGGCACCCCCGGACGGAGTCTGGGGGAGGCAACGGCGGGGCACCCGGAAACGGACCAACCCCTACTGCATCCGGGTCGCCCACTCGCGGACCTTGCGGATGCGTTCGCTCAGCTGGCCCGCCGTCGCCTCCGCGCTCGGTGGGCCGCCGCAGACGCGGCGGAGTTCCGTGTGGATCACGCCGTGCGGCTTGCCGCTCTGGTGGACGTACGCGCCGACAAGGGAGTTGAGCTGCTTGCGCAGTTCGAGGAGTTCCTTGTGGGTGACCACCGGCCGCCGCTCGGCGGGGAGTTCGAGGAGGTCCGCCTCGGTGTCCGGCCGCTTGCGGCTGTGCGCGATCTGCCGGGCCTGGCGCTTCTGCAGGAGCATCTGCACCTGGTCGGGTTCGAGCAGTCCGGGGATGCCCAGGTAGTCCTGCTCCTCCTCGCTGCCCGCGTGCGCCTGCATGCCGAACTCGGCGCCGTCGTAGAGCACCCGGTCGAAGACGGCGTCGGATTCGAGCGCCTCGAAGGACAGCTGGTCGTCCTCGCCGGTGTCCTCGTCCTGCTGCCGCTCGGCCTCGGCCATTTCCTTCTCGGACTCGGCGTACGGGTCCTCCTCGCCGTCCTTCTTCGGCTTGTCGAGGACGTGGTCGCGCTCGACCTCCATCTCGTTGGCGAAGGTCAGCAGCGTGGGGATGGTCGGCACGAAGACGGACGCGGTCTCGCCGCGCCGCCGGGAGCGCACGAAGCGCCCGACGGCCTGGGCGAAGAACAGCGGGGTGGAGATCGTCGTCGCGTAGACGCCGACCGCGAGGCGGGGCACGTCCACGCCCTCGGACACCATGCGGACGGCGACCATCCAGCGGGAGTCGGAGTGCGAGAAGTCGTCGATGCGCTGCGAGGCGCCGCTGTCGTCGGAGAGCACGAGCGTCGCGCCCTCGCCGGTGATCTCGCGGATGAGCTTGGCGTAGGCGCGGGCCGACTCCTGGTCGGAGGCGATGACGAGGGCGCCCGCGTCCGGTATGGCCTTGCGGACCTCGGTGAGGCGGCGGTCGGCGGCGCGCAGCACGTTCGGCATCCAGTCGCCGCGCGGGTCCAGGGCCGTGCGCCAGGCCTGCGAGACGGCGTCCTTGGTCATGGGCTCGCCGAGGCGCGCCTCCAGCTCGTCGCCCGCCTTGGTCCGCCAGCGCATGTTGCCGCTGTAGGAGAGGAAGATGACCGGCCGGACGACGCCGTCGGCGAGGGCGTTGCCGTAGCCGTAGGTGTAGTCGGCGGCGGAGCGGCGGATGCCGTCGTTGCCCTCTTCGTAGGTGACGAAGGGGATGGGGTTGGTGTCCGAGCGGAAGGGCGTGCCGGTCAGCGCGAGGCGCCGGGTCGCGGGCTCGAACGCCTCCATGCACGCCTCGCCCCAGGACTTGGAGTCACCGGCGTGGTGGATCTCGTCGAGGATGACGAGGGTCTTGCGCTGCTCGCAGCGGTTGCGGTGGAGCATGGGCCGCACGCCCACACCGGCGTAGGTGACGGCGACGCCGTGGTACTCCCGGCCGAGGGGGCCGGCGCTGTACTCGGGGTCGAGCTTGATGCCTATGCGGGCCGCGGCCTCCGCCCACTGCTTCTTGAGGTGCTCGGTGGGGGCCACGACGGTCACCTGCTGCACCACGTGGTGGTGCAGCAGCCAGGAGGCGAGGGTGAGCGCGAAGGTGGTCTTGCCGGCGCCGGGGGTGGCGACGGCGAGGAAGTCGCGGGGCTGTTCCTGTACGTACTTCCCCATCGCGCCCTCCTGCCAGGCGCGCAGCTTGTTCGCGGTACCCCAAGGCGCCCGGCCGGGGAAGGCGGGCGAGAGGTGGTGGTTGGCGGTGGTGGTAGTCACGGTCTCCGTCGGCTGGCTCGGCGATCGGCAACCGCGTCAGCCTACCCGCGTCGGCGGCGGAACCCGGGAGGGACGGCCCGCCCTCACCCGGCGGTGGGATCGAGGTCACAGTCCGCTCTCCCCCGGGAGGCCCGCTACCCCCGGGGCCGCAGCCGCGTCGTCACGTACGCGCCGACGAGGGCGACCGCCGCCATGGTGAGGAAGACCACGGCGAAGGCGGCCCCCGGCGCGGCCGCGCCGTCCGCGCCGCCGCCGAGGGCGGCGAAGAGGACGCCGCCAGCGCCGACGAGGGTGATGTTGCCGAGCGCGTCGGAGATCTGGAGGGAGGCCGCGTCGGATCCCTCCTCGCCGGGGTGGGAGAGCTTGAGCAGCAGCACGCTGCCGCCGGAGATCGTGAGCCCCATGCCGTAGCCGCCGACGGTCCACGCGACGGCGACGATCCACGCGGGCACGCCGCCGATCAGCGCGGTCGGGACCAGGGCGATGGCGACGGCTATGAGGAGCATGCCGAGCCCCATCAGCCGTTCGCGGTGGGGCGTAAGGCGCGGGCGGCTCATGGTGTACGAGCCGAGCGCCCAGGTCAGGCCGCCGCCGGTGAGGGAGAGCCCGGCCGTCGTGGCGGACAGGCCGCGGTCGGTCACCAGCATCAGCGGGATGAAGCTCTCCGTGCCGAGGAAGGCGCCCGCCGCGATGCCGCGCAGCAGGACGACGGACGGCAGCCCGCGGCCCGCGCGGAAGGTGCCCTTCGGCAGCAGCCGCAGGACGGCGGGGGCGAGGAGGCCGAGTCCGGCGGCGGCCGGGACGAGGGATACCCAGCGCAGGTCCTGCCCGGCGTACTGGAGCAGTCCGGCACCCGCCGCGACGGCGAGGGCGAGGAGGATGCGGCGCCGGTCCATGCCCTCGGTGCGCTCCCCTGCGGGGAGCTGGCGCAGTGCGGGCAGCATCACGGCGAGCGGCAGCAGGATCAGCACGGGGATGGACAGGAACACCCAGCGCCAGCCGATCTGCTCGGTCACCGTGCCCGACACCAGCGGGCCGACGATCACGGGCACCACCCAGGCGGCGGAGAAGGCGGCCACGATCGAGGGCCGCAGCCGCTCCGGGTAGGCGCGCCCGACCACGACGTACAGCGCGACGATGACCAGGCCGCCGCCGATGCCCTGGATGCCGCGGCCCGCCACGAACATCCACATCTGCTGGGCCGAGCCCGCGACGACGAGTCCGGTGCCGAAGGCGGCGATCCCCGTGAACAGGGGTGCCAGCGGGCCCGCCCGGTCGCACCACTCCCCCGAGAGGGTCATCGCGAACAGGCTCGCGGTGAAGAAGGCGGAGAAGGAGAAGGCGTAGAGCCCGATGCCGTCGAGGGCCCGGGCCGCGACGGGCATCGCGGTGGTGACCGCGCTCGCCTCGAAGGCGATGAGGGAGACGACGGAGATGATGCCGAACGTCAGCGCCCGGTAGGAGCGTCCGAGGACGCCTTGCGCCGCGTCCGCGTCCTGCGCGCTGTCGTTGGATATCTCGGCGGGTACGGAGACGGATATGGAGTCGGCTGTGCTCATCGCGTCAGGGGATTCGGCGGCGGTCATTGGTTCAGCGTAAGAACCGAAACGCGAATTGACGCCTGTCGCGGGAACCAGATCCGCTCGGTCTTCGGTCCTAGTTTCGACACCCGACGATCATGGTCTCGGCGATCTGAACTCGTCATGCTCATGCCATACAATTCGGCCTGGTCACCGCCCGCGGCGCCGCGCGCCCGGCGGGCCGACTCGGATCCACCGTCCGGCCGTCGGGCCGGGCGCAGCACATGGGGGAAACACCATTTCCATTCGGCATGCAATCGCCGCCGCGCTGGTCGTCTCCGGCGCACTCGCCCTGACCGCCTGCGGGCCGGACGACGGGGGCGGCAAGGCGTCCTCCGGTTCGTCCTCGTCCCCGGCCACGTCCGCCGCACAGAGCCCCGCCGCCAAGCCGGCGGACGGCGGCAGACCCGCGGACGGCGGCAAGTCCAAGGACCCCTGCGGGCCGCTGCCCAAGAGCCACAAGCTCATCTGGGTCCACAACGTCGAGGGCGCGATGGCCAACGTCGTCGCGCGGGACGCCAAGGTCTCCTGCAACACGGAGATGAACGAAGGCGCCTTCTACCACCCCGAAGGCCCGCTGAAGACCTACTCCTTCGACCCCGGCTCCAAGGTCACCGTCCTCGGCGAGAACGGCCCCGAGGTCCGCCCGGCGACCAACACCGACAAGACCCTCTCGGGCATCGGTCACGTCAAGGAGTGCGCGGACCCGGACCACAAGCAGTACGACAGCGGGCAGTCGAAGCAGAAGAGCACCGAGCACTGCGCCGGCCAGAACTACTACGAGGTGGCCGTGGGCCCGGACAACAAGATCACCGAAATGTCCGAGCGCTCCGGCTCGTAGGCGCGTCGGGCGAACGCGGCGGGACCTGGCCGTACGGCCAGGTCCCGCTTTCCCGTCGTCCCCGAGGCGTCACGTGCGTCTCCGAGGCGTCATGTGGTGAGCAGCACTCCCCCGTACGACGCCCCCGCGATCACCACCCACGAGCACAGCCCCAGCGCCGCGACCCGCCCGCCGGTCCGCACCAGCGTGGGCAGGTGCACCGCGCTGCCGAGCCCGAACAGGGCGGCCGCGAGCAGCAGTTCCTGAGCGTGCTGCGCGAGGCCGAGCGCCCCGCCCGGCACCCAGCCGGTGGTGCGCACGCCGACCATGGCGAGGAAGCCGAGGACGAAAAGGGGCACGAGCGCGGGCCGCTTGTCCGAAGGCGCCGCCTGCCGCCGCTTCCGTACGGACACCGCGACCGCCGCGACGAGCGGCGCGAGCAGCGCCACCCGCATCAGCTTGACCAGGACGGCGTCGGCGAGCGCCTCGGGACCCGCGGTCTGCGCGGTCGCCACGACCTGCCCGACGTCGTGCACCCCCGCGCCGACCCAGCGCCCGAACTGCGCGTCGTCCAGGCCGAGCGGGTGGTGGAGCAGCGGCAGTACGGCGATGGCGAGCGTGCCGCACAGCGTCACCAGCGCGACCGAGGTCGCCACGTCCTCCTCGTCGCTGCCGGACACCTCGCTGACGGCGCCGATCGCGGAGGCGCCGCAGATGGAGTAGCCGGTGGCGATCAGCAGCGGCTGGTCGCCGCGCAGCCCCAGCCGCCGCCCGAGCCACAGCGTCCCGAAGAACGTGGCCGCCACGACGGCGACCACCATCGCGACGGTGGCCCAGCCGAGCCCGAGCACGTCGCCGACGCTCAGCTTGAGGCCGAGCAGCACGATGCCGACACGCATCAGCCGCTTGCCCGCCAGCGTCAGCCCGGGCCGGCCCGCGCCGCGGACCCGGTCCCGTACGCCGGGGATGTGCGCGGCCGCGATGCCGAGCACGACGGCGGCGGTGAGCATGGGGACCGCGGGTACGAGCCGGTGGACGCCCCAGGCGACCGCGACACCGGCGGCGGCCATGGCGAGCCCGGGCAGCTTGCTCCGCGTGGCGGCGGAGGCCTGTGGTGCGGACGGCTTCGTACGGGGAGAGATCAGGGCCATCAGAGTTCGTCGGCCGGCAGGTCGTAGACGCGGCGGACGCTGCTGCCGAGGCGGGAGACGTCCGCGCCGTAGACGTGGATCGAGATGGCGGTGGACGAACAGGCGTTGCGCACCCGGTGGATGTCGCCCGGCGGCGCGAAGCCGCAGACGTCGCCCTGGGCGTTGACCACGTCCTCGGTCGCCACGAGGCGGGCCGTGGTGCCGTCGGGCACGAGGCGGTAGCGGCGTTCGCTCTCCGTCCCCTCGTGAACTCCCGTGACGCACCACGACACATGGTCGTGGATACACGTCTCCTGGCCGGGCAGCCAGACGAGCGCGACGATCGAGAAGCTGCCGTCGTGCTCCGCGTGCAGGATGTGCTGCCGGTAGCGGTCGGGGTCGCCCTCGCGCTGCTCGGGGGTGAGCAGATCGAAGGAGCCGAGGTGGGCCGCGAGCCGCTCGCCGACGAGGTATGCCGTCGTGTCGGGCGGCAGGCCGCGGCCGACGGCCTCGCGTACGTCGTCGACGAGCTGGTCGATCCGCGCGGTCGTCGGGGCTGCGGTGGGTGTGGTCATGCCTGCAGCGTCGGGCGCGGTGATCCATCAGTCCAACGACAGTTTCTTGACGGGAGGTAAAAGCGGGCTTATGGACCCAGCCCGTCCGGCGTTTGAGGACAGCGCGCGAAGCGTGCTTCGGGGGTCTGGGGGCTTGCCCCCAGTTTCGGGAAGGGGCGGGGTGGGGGAAAAGCCCGCCGCAGGCGCGCAGCCGGACGCCCGGCCAAAGGGATCAGCACCCGACCCGCCGCGCCGCCACAGCCTTGAGCTCGTCCAGGACAAGAACCGTCGCAGGGATGCGCAGATGCTCGCGAAGCACATACGCCGACACCTGCCGCCGCGACGCCGGATCCAG
Source organism: Streptoverticillium olivoreticuli subsp. olivoreticuli (assembly GCF_003391135.1). Classification (GTDB taxonomy): domain Bacteria; phylum Actinomycetota; class Actinomycetes; order Streptomycetales; family Streptomycetaceae; genus Streptomyces; species Streptomyces blastmyceticus. Next base: position 4,155,236 of record NZ_CP031455.1, read on the forward strand.
CGCCCGCCCAGTGATCTTGTCGTGGCGAAGAAAGGACAGCACAAGACCCGGCATCATGGCGACGCCCAGCCCCTCGGCGACCAGCGACTGCACGACAAGATTGTCGTCGGTGGTGAAGGCGATGTCGGGGGCGAAGCCCAGCTCCGCGCACTCGTGCAGAAAGTTCGTGCGGCAGCGCAGGCAGCCGGCGATCCAGCGCTCCTCCGCCAGGTCCGCGAGCTTGACCGCGCGGCGGCGGGCGAGCGGGTGCCCGGTGGGCATCAGGACCGTCAGCTGATCCTCCATCAGCCGTATCTCGACCACCTCGTCCGGCACCTGCTCGTGCAGGCCGGGGTAGGTGAAGGCGAGCGTGATGTCGCACTCCCCGCGCACGAGGCGGCGGATCGAGTCGGGCGGCTCGCCCTCCAGCAGCTCGACCCGGACACCCGGGTGGTCGGCCGCGAGCCGGGCCATCGCCTCCGGGATCAGGGTGGCGCTCGCGCTGGGAAACGCGCAGACCCGCACCCGCCCGGCCCGCAGCCGGGTCAGCGAACTCATCTGCTGCTGTGCCGCCGTCAGGCTGTCGAGGATCGTCTCCGCGTGCCGGGTGAGCGCCTCACCGGCGTCCGTGAGCCGCATCCGGCGGCCGACCCGCACGAAGAGCGGGGTCCCCACCGCGCGCTCCAGCGCCTTGATCTGCTGGGTGATCGCGGGCTGCGTATAACCGAGCGCGCGAGCGGCCGCGGAGTACGACCCGGCCGTGACCACCGCGTGGAACGTCTTGATGTGCCGGGTGTCGAACACACGCGAATCATAAGCGGAATTTGGGGGAGCAGGGGAGTGGGCGGGGAGTCACTTCTGGATCGACGGACTATTGGGGCAAGGTGGTCCTGTGCGGCATTACACCTCGTATGACTCGACAGAGCTGGCGTACCGCGTGCTGGAAGCGAAGGGCGGGGCCGGCGGGGAGACCATCGTCTGCCTGGCCGGCGGGCCGGGGCGGGACGCCGCGTACCTCGGCGATCTCGGCGGCCTCGACGCCCGCCACACCCTCGTCGTCCCCGACAGCCGCGGCACCGGCTCCTCACCGCCCTCCCCCGACCCGGGCGGCTACGCCTTCCCCGCGCTCGCCGAGGACCTGGAGGCGCTCCGCCGCCACCTCGGCCTGGAGCGGTTCGCCCTCCTCGCCCACGACGCCGCGTGCGCGACCGCCCAGGCGTACGCGGCGACCCACGCCGACCGGCTCGGCCACCTGATCCTGGTCACCCCCGGCTCCCGGCTCCAGGGCGAGCTCCCGGACGACGCCGAGCAGATCTTCGAGTCCCGCGCCACGGAGGACTGGTGGACGGACGCGTACGTCGCCGTGCACACGCTCCCCACGGCCACCGACATGGACCAGGTCCGCGACCTGCTACGGCGCGCGGCCCCCATGGCGTACGGCCGCTGGGACGCGCCCCAGCGCGCGCACGCCGCCGCGGAGGGCGACCAGCTGGGCCCGGTCCCCCGCGCCGGCTTCTGGCAGGGCGTCGACGAACCGTCCCGCCTCGCCCTGCTCCACGGCCTCCGCGACGTACGCTGCCCGGTGCTGGTCATCACCGGCGACCGCGACGCGATCACGGGCATGCGCGCGGGCGAACTCGTCGCGACCTCCTTCCCCGAGGCGGTCCTGCGCCCGCTGCACGAGGTCGGCCACTATCCGTGGGTGGACGAGCCGGATCTCTTCCGCCCACTGGTGGAGGAATTCCTGGCTTCCGACGCCGGATGAACGGGTTGTGTCAGTCGCATTGCACCCATTGCTCCCTCTCGGCCACCCCCTTACGCTCAAGGAGCAAGCACACAACACGGCCGTGTGCCCGAGTGGTTGAGGGACTCGCCTGCAAAGCGAGTTACGCCGGTTCGATTCCGGTCACGGCCTCTCAAATGAGTATCCGCGCGTGATGCGCATGGGTATCCGACCGGATGCCCGCCGCCCTCGTGCGGCCGTACGGTCCGGACATGACGAAGCGAGCCATGTTCCCCGCCCACCAGAGCCTGCCCAGCCCGCACGACCGCGACGGCGCCGGGACGGCGGCCCTGGTCCTCAGCCTGACGTCCCTCCTGCTCACGTGCACGGTCTGGGGAATCTTCCTCTCCGTCCCGGTCGGCATCGCCGCGATCATCTGCGGTGCGGTCGGCGTCGGCAGGGCGAAGCGCGGCGAGGCGAGCAACGGCCGCATGGCGCGTGTCGGTCTTGTTCTCGGCGCCGTGATCACGATCCCGACACTCGGCTTCCTGGTGTGGCTGATCAAGGGACTGCACGACGCCTATCCGACGTCCTGACTACGGCGAGGGCGGAGCGTCGTAGCCCACCGTATTGGTGGCCAGCTCCTCCGCCGTGATCTCTGTGGCCCAGCCCTCGGGCGGCTCCTGATAGGGGCTGCACGCACCGCAGTTGGGACAGGTCCACCGACCATGGATGCCCTGCACGACCGATCCGCACCCGCTGCACGTGTCGGTCGTGTGATACGGCTCGCCGGGCAGCGCGTGGGGGCGCCATGACTGCTCATCCATGGCGACAAGCGTCCCACGCGTCCACTACGTGATGTGTGCCGCATCGAAGTGCGCGACGATCTCCCGCCGGGCGGCCGCGCCTCCGTCGGCGTCGCCGTGCCGCCACGCGGACTTGAGGGCCGCGAACCACTCGACACATCGGGGGCAAGAGGGTTCGGCCTTAAGGGGTGTTGCGGGCGGCCCGCCCGCCGGAGGCATGAGCGGTGGAATCAGTACGACGCGCTCTCCCCACGAAACTGCTTCAACTCATCGGCGCGAGCGAGCCGCAACGCGTCCGCGCGAGCGAGCCATTCCCCTCCCCCGCCGGGCGGGCGAAGCCGTACGGCGGGGCCGTCACCAGCCACGAGTTCACCGACCCTTCCGCTGTCGGTGTCGACTACGTGCGCGCCGGAGCGGTACGTCATCTCCTTCATCGCGTTCGAACCTCCGGGTGTCCTGCTTGTCGCGGTCGGGGAGATCACCCAACGAGGCGCGACCACCACGGACACCGCGCTCGCCCCCAATCTGGTGACTCGCTCCTCCTGGGGCACCGAACCTTGATCCTGGGGGTCACGGCGGCCACAGGCGGACTGGCCGGGGCGATCCTCAGTACGGCAAACGGTGCCGAAGTGCTCTAGATTCTGGTGCAGTTGGGAATCGGTCCCCTGGGGCTGGCTCTGGCAGTTGGCTCTGTCCTCGCGTACGCAAGGAGACAGGCCTGAGTACGGCTACTCACACGGATGAGCAGCTGATCCCTGCTGTCGCGAGGACGCATCGGATGGAATCTCCATATGGAGACAACTCAGCCGGCAGCAGAGCCCGCCGCGAGCAAGGGAGCGAGCCGCCGTGTCATCGTGCGCCGCTGGGCCATCGGCCTGGTTTCGCTCGCCTTGATCGGATGGGGCGCCGTTTCTGTCCACGATTTTTACCAGGGCATGGCGGGCGGCCCCATACACACCGCTGACGAGTACCTCAAGCGCGACGTCCGGACGCGACAAGCCGGCAAGCGTGAGGTGGGCCAACTACGCTCCGGGGTAGGGGATCCCGAATCTTTCAGCGCGATTCTCAGCACCTCGTGCGTGGATGAGATCGGCTTCGACGGCAATGGCGTCACTCGCAATCGTCCCACCTACGAGTGGTCTCTCTCGTTCTCCGGCCGGGCCGCCTACCTGACACAGTTGAAGGAACTTCGAGCCGTCTGGAAGGACCGCGGCTGGAAGGTACGCGATACGACAGCCCAGGACTTCGGCCCCAACGAGGGCCTGTCCGGTATCAAGACCACCGACCCGGACGGCATCGCCATCACCCTCGCCCCTGACCCGTACTCCGTTGGCATGAGACTCACGACCGACGGCGGCTGCATTCGCCATCGTTCCGTACCGGAGCACCGCTCCTGAACGGATAGCACGAGCCCGCCCTCTGGGGCCTGACCACGGGAAGAGACAGCATCCTGCGGGTCCAGGCCCGCAAGTCCGCAACGATCGCACAGAAACTCGGCGGCGCAGCAGCGTCGTCGGCCCCGCGCCTCGCCGGAGCCATTAACCTGCCGCACCCTGATGCCAATACGGTCAAGCTCACGGCGAGCCACACGAATGGGAGGCGCTTGGCTCTCGCTGCCCGCTCAGTACTTACTGGGATCGACCCCCTGCGGCGCACGATAAGTCGGTGACGCCACGTTGAAGTTGATCAAATCCGCCTTCGAGGCGCCCGCCGCGCTCCCTTGCCTGGTACTCCTGATCAGCAGTTCAGCGGAGAGCGAGACACCATCCTTCTCATGCACAGCCGCGATCTCGAGCTGCTGCGCCTTGGAGTTGGCCGGGCCGTAGTGGGTGACACGCCAACCATTCCTGGGAAGGCCATCGCGGAGCCGTTGAAATCCTTGGGTCAGCTCATCGGGAGAGAGCTTCCAGACCGACCAGTCGTGTTGCATGGAGTACTTTCCGTCAGCCTGGTCGTAGGAGACAGCAGCCGGCCCTCCGGACGTCACCTCGCCATGCAATTGCGTAACGTCGAGAACCCCGCTGGACAGCCGACCGATCAGTGCCTCCGCATCCTTCGGATGCACCGTCCGCACGTCCTCGGAGGAGGCGCTCACCTCACGCGGTTCTTTCTTCTCAGTCACACTTCCACATCCCGATACGCAAACAGCCGCCAGCGAAACGGTCACCGCGATGCGCCGCAGTGAATACTGCCCACTACCCTCAGCCTTCTTGGCCATCACTTGAGCTTCACCTCGCCATACTGACCCACGATGACCCTTCCCTGGTTCTTGATGCTCAGACTGGGCTTGTCCGGCTTCCCGTCCTCACCTTCGGTATATTCCCAGTAACCGCTATGCCCTTCGGTGTCCGTAGCCATCTGCTGGGCACCAAATTTTGCATCATTCGGAATGACGAAGTCCGTCCCTTCCCAGTGCCCGTGGACGTACTTCCCAAAGTCACCCACATCATCATCTCCATTTTCTGCATGCTCGTTCCATACATGCCCCTTGGGAACGTCCATGTCGGCGGCGCGACCGACTTGGACTCCGGGACTTCCCGCGAATACGACATCATCCGCCGACAGATACCCTTGCCGCGCCGCCGATCCGGTGACCGTCGTACCGTAGCTGTGCGCCACAACGGTCATATGCTCATTTACGTCCGATGCGTGAGAAGCGCGCAATCCGGAAACAAACTGGTTGACCGACCCCGCAGCATTATCCGCATAGCTGCTGTGCGAAGCATCCTGTTTCACACGCTGCGGCGCTTCGTAGCCGTACCAGGAAATGGTCGATATCTTCTGGTCGGGCGCAAGAGCGGCACTGGTTCGCCAGAGCTTGTCGGAACGCCCGAGACCGTCCTCTATTTTTTCGAGGCGAGATCCGGTTCCCGGAACATAGACGGCCGTGTGCTGGGCATAGTCAGGATTCCCATTGGCAACGACTGCATGGCCGCGTCCATTCGTATCAAAACTCAAGAGATACGGCTCCGGGAGCCCCTTCTTGGTCGTGTTGACCAAACGCTCCTGAAGAGCCTCGATCCCGTCTTTGATCCCTTCGACGCGCTCTTTCTCTCTCTTCCATTCCTTCCATTCATCCCTGACTCGCCACTCACCCCGTGTCCTGCGTTCATATTGCTTGGGCTCATGCGTCTCGAGGTAGCGAAAGCGCTGCTCAATGTCCGCCTGGTCCTGCGTGATGACCAAGCGGTTTGCCTGATCACGGACAGTGGCGGGGAGGCCGTCAAGAGCCCCCACGCTGGCCGGGAAGAGAGCAACGTATTCATCTCTTTCCGCCTGAGTGCGCCTCGCCCACCACTCGGCGTTCTCCTTGGGCGACTTGCCCTTGGGGATCTTGTCCTCTGAGAAGTGCTTGCCCGCCGCGGCGCGGACATCCTTGATGTCGCGGGCCACGTCGGCCCAATCGGTCTGATCCAGCTTGCCGTTGGTGTTGAGCTTGCTCAGCGCCTTGGCGTAGCGGCCGTCTATCTCCGCCGCGTCTTGGACCGCCGCCGCGATGCGATCGGCGATCTCCTGCGCCTTGGCCTGGTTGGGGTCCGGCTTCCCGATCAACGGAACGTTCCCGGAGCGTGCCGGCTGTTGGACGAACGGGACCTTTGTCGCCTCTGTCGTCGGGTACTTGACCGAGCCGTCCGGATTGACCGTGAACTTCAGGTCCGCCGCGTCTTTGAGCGCCTGCTTCAGCTTGTTCTGCGGGCCCTCCAGCTCTTCGGCCAGACCGCTCAGCGCTGTGCGGATGAGGCCGCACTCGGCGTGGATGTACTGGTAGTTCTTGCTCAGCCGGGTGAGGTTCTGGAGGGCACTAGTCGCGGCATCGCCCTTCTGCGTGCCGCGCAGCGTGGCCAGCATTTCACCTTCCACCCGGCCCATCGCCGTGCTGGCGCGGTTGCTCACCCTGGACCAAGCGTCCGCCGCCTTGGTGAACTTGGATCTGTCCAACTTGGTCAGTTCGTCGATCGTGACCATGGGGGATCAGTGCCCCTGCTTCGGCTGGCTGTAGGCGTCGATCTTCGACTTGGTCGCGTCGAACAACTCCTGCACCTTGACGTCGTTCTCGCCGAACTTCGTCCCCACCGTCTTCAAAGTGCCGTCAAGCCCGTGGCACTCATCGCGCACGGCGCCGAGCCTGTCGCCCCAGCCACCGAGTATTCCGCTCAGTGCCGACGCGCTCGCGAAGCCCGTCGTTCCCGATTTGATGCCGTCGTGGGCGTGCTCGAGGTCCGTGAGAGCGGACTTCATGTCCTCGTGCAGCTCGCCCGCGACGCCTCCGGCGGTGGTCCAGGGCTTTTGGCTCGCCTTGTGCGTGCCGCTGTCTCCTCCGGCGGAGGCCAGGCGTATTCGGGCATCGGACATCGTGAGGGCTCCCCCTGTGGGACGGGCAAGGTGAAAGTGATGGGTTGTTCAGATTCCGCGGCGGCGGGCGATCAGAATCGGGACGGTGATGACTGCGCCGAGCACGACGGCGGCGCCGATTCCCCAGGCGATCCAGGTGAGGTTCGGACCGTCGTCGCCCTTGGGGGCGGCGGCCTGCTTCTGTACCTTTCCGGCGGCGGACTTCGATTCCGGTCCCGGAAGCGGGCTCACGTCGGCCGGGCCGGGGTCGCCCGGGTCCTTGAGGGCGATGCGGGGGCGGACTGCCCCGTAGCCGATCAAGTCCGTGCGCTTTTGGCCGCTTTCGGGCCCGCCGGCGGTGTTGATCAGGACGCGGGTGATCTGGTTGGCGGTCCAGGTGGGGTGGACGGACCAGATGAGGGCGGCGGAGGCGGAGGCGATGGCGGTGGCGTCGCTGGTGCCGTGGCCCTTGCACAGCTGAGTGCCGCCTGCGCATGCGGACACCATCTCGTCGCCGGGGGCGGCGAGGGTCACTTGCGGCCCGTGCTCCGACTCCTTCGTCGAAGTGCCATCTCGGCCGATGGCTGCCACTCCGATGACTCCTGGCGTGGCTGCCGGGTACTGAACGGGGTTACCTTTCTCGCCACTGTTGCCCACGGCTGCGAAGATCAGCTTCCCTCGTTGCAAGGCGTACCGGACAGCCTCCGAAATCTGCGGACTGTCGTTCTGCTGGCTCATGGAGATATTGAGGATCTTCGCTTCACTGTCGGCCGCATAACGAATGGCCGCGCTCACAGACGCTGAAAAGTCTCGGGAATCCTCTGCTTCATTCCTTGCCTGGGTGCCATCGGTCACGCGCAGTGGCAGGATCTTGGTGCCCGGCGCAAGGCCGAACGAGCCACTTCCGTTTGCTCGTTTGCCCGTCCCCGCGATCAGCGCAGCCATTGCTGTCCCGTGGTCGTACGCATCCCTGTGCGCTCCGCCTGCCTGCCCCGAGAAGTCCTTGCCCTCGAGCACCTGGCCTTGAAGATCCGGCAGCGAGTCGTCCACCCCGGTATCAATCACCGCAACCGTGACGCCCTCACCGGTGCTCACTTTCCACATCTCGTCGGCGTGCATTGCGTCGAGATGCCACTGCTGCGAACGGACGGTCTCTGCTTGTGCTGGCGTGGCGGCCACTCCCGCAGTCAGCAACATCGCGAGTGCCCAGCCGGTTCCCAGCCGTTTCTTCCTGGCCCACATACACATTCCTCTTGAAGGAGACCGCATGCGGTCACTCGATGACCGGCGGAACCACACGTCGATGGCCCTGGGACCACGTCTCCTCGTCCTCGACGAGGTAGTCAGGTCGCTGTCCGCGACGCCCGCGTTGGGATGCCGAACCAGGAACGCCGGACACAGGAACCGGGCCGCCACGCGCGGCTCCGGCGGATGCGGCACCGGCTGAAGTCGCCTGGCTGCCCCGCGGCAAACCGGTCCCCCCAGGCGTGAACGGTCGACCGATAGACCCCCCGGAACTGCTTCCGGGACCACCGACCGGGCGCCCCCCGACGACACCCGGCTCCCCACCGACGACCGTCCTCCGCGGGATCTGACCAGTGGGACGTTCCGGACCAAGCGGCAAAGGGCTGCCACCGACAACACCCGGGCCCCCAGCACGCGGTACGGCTGGGGCAGGGAACACACCCGTCTGGCTCTGTCGTCCTGGACCGGACGGACGTACCGACGGACGGACGACTCCGATGGTCGGTCCCGTGGTCCCGAGACCAGGTTGAACCAATGGAGGTACGGGCAGGTGCGGTTGGCGGACCACGCCATCTGCGTTTACCCCGGGCGACCATCCGCCCGGCGCGCCCGAAGGCAGCACACTGGGGGCCGTCGGCAACGGAGTAACACTATCGATCTCCGTACCGACAGGGCGCTGAAGGTGGGACGCTGCGTGCCCGATCCCACTGGCGCCCTCCCTCGACGACGCGGCTACGTAGCCGCTTTCTCGGGCGTTCGGCACGACAGCTCCATCCGCGGCACCGTGACTGGCGGAGCCCTGAGCACCTCTGGAAGACGGCTGCGGCAGGTACTCGAAACTACTGTTCGGGTCGATCGGCGGCGGCATCACTGCACCCGGCGCCGGCGGAAACTGCGGCCTCTCCGCCCTCATCAACTGCACGCCCGACGCGTTATAAGACTCCGACAACTTCTTCAGCAACTCCGCCGCATGCATGTGGTCGTCATGCAACCGCTTCTGCGCCTCATAAGCCTGGCGCTGCGAAGGCGCCGACCCGACAGCCGGCATGTCGACCAGAGGCTCCTGGATTACCCGCATATTCGGCGGTTGGGCGTTCAAATACGCATCCACCGTCGCCTTCGACGCCGCCGAATACTTCGGCATGTCGCGCTTCACCTGGCCAAGAGTGACCGCGGCATGGTTCATCCACGTGCCCGCGTTCTCCGCGTAATGGCCCAGTCGCAGCGTCGCGTTGGACATCCGGGAGCCCCAGCCGCGGAATGCCTCGCCGCCCTCGCCCTGCCAGTGGACGCGGTCCATGTGTTTCTTGAGGTCGTCGCCGAGTTCCTTGATGGCGGTGGAGGCCGCCGTCAGGTGGTGGGCGAGGTCGGTGACCTTCTGGGCGTCGGCGGGTTCGACCATCGCCTGGAGTTGTTCGTGGGGGATCGACGTGAAGTCGTAGGCGGCGAAGGGGGACGGGAACTGGCGGCGCGGGTCGGCGGGGTTGGCCAAGGGGGAATCGGGCACGGTCACAGCCTTCCCTTGCCGTCGCCGGTCGCCGAGTGCGGCGCGTACGGATCCGCGCCGGGGTCGTACTGCTGCTTGACGCGGTTCTGGATCTCCCACATGCGGGCGCGCTGGTCCTCGTCCGTATTGGCGTAGGAGACGCCGGAACCGTGCACGGCCAGGCTCAGGAACTCGATCTGGTCGGCGAGCAGTTTGGAGAGAGTCTCCAGCTGCTGGTGCACGTCGTTGAAGGCGCCGTAGAGCGCGTGGGCGGCGTTGAAGCCCGTGCCCAGGTGGGCGCCGGTCAGGCGGGTGTCGGCGATGCGGCCCGGTGCCGCGTCGGAGTCTCCCAGGGTGGTGAGGAGTTCGTCGACGCGGCCCTTGAAGGTCCTGAGGGACGCCAGTTCGGCGACGAGGCCGCCCGAAGGATCCGTACTCACGCGCGTCCCACCACTGTCTTCCCCAACCACCCGACGGCACATGTAACTTCCGGCTACACATTAACGTCGGGCAGTGACACGCACATGAGTACGCCTACTCAGACGGCCCCCGCGCCCACCGCCGCCTGCGGGCGGATCGGGAGGCGGTTGACGGGGCGGCCCGTCGCCGCGCGTACGGCCGCGGCCACCGCCGCCGGGGAGGTGACGACGGGTACGGCGCTGATCGCCTTGGCGCCGAAGGGGGCGACGACGTCGCGTTCCTCGACGAGCTTCACGATGCGGATGTCGGGGGTGTCCAGCGACGTCGGCAGGGCGTAACCCGTGAGGTCGGGGCGGCGGACGAGGCCGCCGGTGGTGCGGAGGTTCTCGGTGAGGGCCGCGCCGACGCCCTGGGTGATGCCCGCCTCGATGCGGGCGCGGGCCTGCCGGGGGTTGAGCACGCGCCCGACGTCCTGTGCCACGGCCATCTCCACCACGCGCACCGAGCCGAGCTCGATGTCGACGTCGACGACGGCGCGTACGGCGCAGAAGGCGATGCCGACGAAGGCGTCGCCCTGGCCGGTGTCGTCCAGGGGCTCGGTCGGGTGGGGGCGGCACTGGGCGGTGGCCCACAGTTCCTTGCCGTCCAGGGCCTCGGCGACCGTGGTGCTCAGCACCCCGTCGTACGACGTGATCTTGCCGTCGGCGATGCTCAGCAGCTCGGTGGACATGCCGAACTGGTGGGCCAGCGGCTGGAGGAGCTGGGTGCGCACCATCCGGGCGGCCCGCTCGACCGCGCCGCCGGAGACCCAGGTGTGGCGGCTGTGCGCGCCGGGTCCTGAGGGCGGCTGGTCGGTGTCGACGGGGGCGACGTGGACCTCGTCGAGGCCGAGGATCTCCTGCACGATCTGGCGGGCGAGGGTGGCGAAGCCCTGGCCGGTCTCGACGGCGGCGCAGATGACGGTGGCGATCGAGCCGGTGACCTTGACGGTGGCGGTGGACACCTCGTCGGTGCCCTCCGCGCCGAGCATGTGGACCATGCCGAGGCCGTAGCCGACGCCGCGGCGCACGGCGCCCGGCTCGCCCGCGCCGTCCACGCCGCCGGGCAGCAGCCACTGCTCCTCGGGGTCGTCCACGGGGAGGGCGGGCAGCGGGAAGTCGCGTACGGAGCGCAGGAGTTCGGCCACGGGGGCCGGGCAGGTCACCGTCTGCCCGGTGGGCAGCAGGTCGCCGGTGGCCATGACGTTGCGCAGGCGCAGCTCGGCGGGGTCGAGGCCGAGCCGGGCGGCGAGCTTGTCCATCTGGCCCTCGTAGGCGGCGCACACCTGCATGGCGCCCTCGCCGCGGACGTGGCCGGAGGGGGGGTTGTTGGTGCGTACGGCCCAGCCCTCGACGAAGGCGTGCGGGACGACGTACGGGCCGCAGGCGAAGGAGACGGCGGCGGCGAGCGCCTCGGAGGAGGAGTCGGCGTACGCGCCGGCGTCCAGCAAGATCTGGGCCTCGACCTTCACCAGTTTGCCGTCGGCGTCCGCGTGGTGGCGGTAGCGGAGCAGCGTCGGGTGGCGGTGGGGGTGGCCCAGGAAGGACTCCTCGCGGGTGGCCGCGAGCTTGACGGGGTGGCCGGTGCGCAGGGCGAGCAGGCCGAGCGGCAGCTGCATGCCCGGGTCCTCGCGGTCGCCCATGGCGCCGGGGACGCCGGTGACGACGACCTTGACCCGCTCGGGCTCCAGGCCGAAGCAGGCGGCGGCGAGGTCGCGGTCGGCGTGCGGGTCGGTGGAGGCGGTGTAGATCTCGACGCCGCCGTCGGGGCGCGGCACGGCGAGCCCGGCCTCGGCGCCGATGGGGGCGGGGTCCTGGCGGCCGATGCGGTAGAGGCCCTCGACGACGACCTCGCCGGTCGCCTCGGGGTCGCCGAAGCGCAGCGGGATGTGGCGGATCAGATTGCCGTCGGGGTGCAGCGGTTCGGCGGAGAACGCCTGCTCGGGGTCGGTGACCGGCTCCAGCAGTTCGTACTCGACGGCGATGGCGGCGGCGGCGAGCCGGGCGGTGTCCGGGTGGTCGGCGGCGACGGCGGCGATCGGCTCGCCGTGGTGACGCACGATGTCGGAGGCGAAGACGGGGCGGTCGGCGACGCGGCGGCCGTGGGCACCGTCGCCGGGGACGTCCGCGTGGGTGACGACGGCGCGCACGCCCGGCATGCGGGCGGCCTCGGCGGTGTCGATCGAGACGATGCGGGCGTGCGGGTGCGGCGAGCGCAGGACGGCCGCCCAGAGCAGGCCCTCGGCCCACAGGTCGGCGGCGTACGGGTAGGTGCCCTGGGTCTTGGCGTCCGCGTCGGCGGCGGGCAGGGAGACACCGAGGCCGTGCGGGGGCGGCTCGGCGGGGCCGCCGGACAGGGCGGACGACGCGACGGAGTGCGCGGTGACGGCGCCCTCAGCCGTACCGGCCGTTCCCGTCATTCCGCCCATGCCGCCCGTTCCCGTCATGCCGATGCCTTTCCGCTGCCGCCGCCGTGCGGGCCCGCCTGGTGCGGGATGCGTGCCTGTTCCGTCTCCGGCTGCGCTTCTTCCTGTGCGGCAGCCGTCGCCTCGCGCTCGTCGACGACCTGGCGCACCGCGTCGAGCACGCCCCGGTAGCCGGAGCAGCGGCAGAGGTTGCCACAGATGGCCTGGCGGGTCTCCAACTCGCTCGGGGCGTGGTTGCCCTCGAGCAGGTCGTGCATGGTCATGGCCATTCCGGGCACGCAGAAGCCGCACTGTACGGCTCCGCACTCGGCGAGCGCCCGCTGGACGTCGGAGGGCCGGCCGTCGACCGCGAGCCCCTCGACCGTGCGCACCTCGGCGCCCGCGGCGGTCGCGGCGGGGACGAGGCAGGAGGCGACGAGCCGCCCGTCCACCTGGACGGAACAGGCGCCGCACTCCCCCTGCGAGCAGCCGTCCTTGGCCCCGGCGAGACCGAGGCGCTCGCGCAGGACGTAGAGCAGCGACTCCCCGATCCAGGCGTCGGTGACGGGGCGGTCGGTGCCGTTGACCCGCAGGACGTACGAGGCGCAGGGGTGCTCGGTGTGCGGGTCCGTCGTGTGCGGCGGTTCGGGGAGGTCGTCGGCGGGCGGCGCGTCGTCGTCCTTCGCGGGCTCCGCCTGTGCGCCGGTGACGGCGTCGGGCTCCGCGGGGGGCGTCCACGCGCCGGTCTGATGATCGCCCGTATCGGTGACCCCGGTGTCGCTCTGCGAGGAACCACCGGAGGGCGAAGTGGAATCGGCGTCGGACGGCTCGGGAGCCGCCCCGGCGAGGCCGCTGAGCGCGTACTCCCCGGACTCGTCCGTCGGTTCGCCGGACACAACCGGAATCGACCACTGGCCGGTCGAACCGGCCGCAGGGGCGTCATCGGTGTCGCCGGGCGGAGATGCCACGACGGGCTGCTGCCAGGCGTGCACGCTGCCGCCGTGCGGGGTCCACTGCGCGGGGGTGTGCGAGTCGCCGTGACCGTGGAGGCCGGCACCCTGCGGATCCGTACCGCCGCTCAGTACGTACGCGCCTGAGGCGTCCGCGCCGGGGGCGTGCCGGGCGGGCGCCTGGGGGTCGGTGGGGAGGTGCGGGTCGCTGTGGCCGTGCAGGTCGGCGCTGGTCGCGGCCGCGACCTGGGGGGCGGACTGCCCCTGCGGAGCGATGCCTTGCGCGGAGGTGTCCTGCGGACCGGGCCGACCGTGCGGGTCGACGGCCTGCGCGGCGGCGGGCCGAGGAGCGGAATGACCGTGCAGGTCGGCACTCGGCACAGCCGCGGACCGCGCACCCGGCTGACCGTGCAGGTCGATGCCTTGCGCACCTGCTGACTGCGGGGCGGGCAGGCCGTGCGGGTCGGCGCCCTGCGCGACCGTGCCTCGCGCACCCGGCAGGCCGTCCAGGTCGAGACCCTGCGCACCAGCGAGCTGCGGGGCGGGCTGCCCCTGCGGGTCGATGCCCTGCGCGCCCTCGCCTCGCGATTCCGGCTGTCCGTGCGCATCCGCACTCGGCACACCCGTGCCCTGCGCGGCCGAGTGAGCGTGCGGGTCGATGCCCGGCACATCAGCGGCCCGCACGTCCGAATGACCGTGCGGATCGACGCCTTGCGTACCCACAGCCTGTGCAGCCGGGCGGCCGTGCGGATCGGCACCCTGCGCGGCCGCGTGGGCGTGCGGGTCGGTCCCGGGCGCGGTGGGCGGAGGCGCGTACGCGTCCGGCGTGGCCGCGGAGTCGTGGGGGCCGGGCGCGGTGGGCGGCTGGGGGACCGCGTACGCGGCCACCGGGTCGTGCGGGTCCGCGTGTTGCGCGGACTGCCCGCCGGGGTGGCCGTGCAGGACGTATTCGCCCGACTCGTCCACCGGGTCGTCCCCGGCGGCCGGGACGGTCCAATGGCCCTGGGCCGTACGGTCGGCGGGGTGGGCGGCCGGCGCTTCCCGGGGTTCCGACGGGGCGTCGGACGGCGCCGCGAACGGCATCGCCCACTCCGCGGTGGCGTGCGGGTCCGGGCCGCGGCCGTGGGTGCCGCCGTCGGCCGGAGCGTTCGCCTGCGGGGGCTCGTACGGCGCGGGGGCGCCCCACTGTCCCGACCACTGCCCCTGCGCGGGGGCGGGCGCGTGCGGCTGCTGCCAGGTCTCGCCCGTCGGCGGGGTGTAGCCGCCGGCGCCGGTGGCGGCCAGGGGGTCCCAGGCGCCGGTGCCGGACAGCGCCGCGCCCGGGTGGGCGAGGAGCTCGGGCGGCAGTTGCAGGAAGGCGGTGCCCTCCGCGTCGTACTCCGCGCCCCGCGGAATCGGCTGCCAGCCGACCGGGCCGGCTTGTGCGTGTCGCTGCTGTTCGTCACTCACGCGAGTGCCCTCCCCAGAGCTCGGCGGGCCAGAGTCGCCACCGTACGACGCAGGTGCAGGGCGGCGGGCGGCAGGGTGCCCGGGTCGGCGCCGTCGGGTCCGGGCGCGGGGTCGGGGATGCAGGCCGCGGCCACGTAGTCGCCGAAGGCGGCGCAGGCTTCGGGGGCGAGCGTGCGCTCGCCGTCCCAGTCGATGAGCGAGGCGACCCAGCGCTCGGCGTCGAGCGGGCGCAGCGGCATGGGCGCGACGGCGCCGACCGCGCACCGCACGTTGCGCCGGGCGGGGTCGAGGACGACGGCCACGGACGCGACGGCGCGGCCCGGGCCCGTGCGCCCGGTGGCCTTGAGGAAGGTCTGCGGGGCGTGCAGCAGTGGCACGCGGACGTAGCCGATGAGCTCGCCCGGACGGAGCATGTCGAAGCCGGTCAGGAGATGCCCTATCGGGATCTCCCGCCGCCCGCCGCCGGGGCCCGCGATGACGAGGGTGGCCTCCAGGGCGGCGAGCACGGGCAGCGCGTCACCGGTCGGGGCGGCGGAGGCGATGTTGCCGCCGAGGGTCCCGGCGTTGCGGATCTGGGGCGGGCCGGCGGCGCGGGCGGCGGTCGCGAGCGCGGGGATCAGGGCGGCGAAGTCGGGCCGCCCCATCCGGGCGTGGGTGAGTCCGGCGCCGAGCAGGGCGTGGCCGTCCTGGTACTGCCAGCCGCGGATCTCGTTGATGCGGCCCAGGCCGACGAGTCCGGCGGGCCGCAGCAGCCCGGAGTTGACGGCCGCCATCAGATCGGTACCGCCCGCGACGGGCACGGCGGCGGGCATGGCGGTCAGCGCCGCCACGGCCTCGTCGAGCGAGCCCGGCAACGTCACCGTGTGCGCCGCCTGCGGTGCGTGCGTGGTCAACCCAGCTGCCCCTTCCCCGGTGATCCCGACTGTTGCCGCCTGATACCGCCTGATCCCGCCGTACGGTACGTGCTGTCGGCCCGGACGTGGCAACTCTGGCACATCTTCCGCGTCCGCCGTCGCGAGGGTCCGCGAACCGCCGGTCCGTCCCCGGCCCGGCGAATGGTCCGGTATTCCGTTCTGTCGCCGCTGTGTGCGGATTGCCATTGTTCGGGGGCCCTTGTACGGCTTACGGCGTGTGTGGAAGGACCACCGTGCCAGGGACCTGCCGTGGGGGCGGGGAGCTTGGCCGCGGCTCACACGATCGGGGGCGCGCCCTCGATCGGGCGTCCGAGGATGCCGGGCCGGCGCTGCCAGGGGCGGGGCCCGGCGGGTGGCCGGTAGTCGACGCCGAGGGCGTCGAGGCGGGCGTAGTGGGCGGTCATCCGGCGTTCGAAGCCCGCGTGGTCGCGGTCCGCGGGGGCGGGCAGCCGTGACCACGCGACCTCGGCGAACGCCGCGAGGCGGGGGAACACCTGGTAGTCGACGCGCTGCTGGGTCTCCGTCACCTCGGTCCAGATGTTGGCCTGGGTGCCGATGACCCGTGCGGCCTCTACGGCGGTGAGCTCCGGGGGAACGGGTTCGAAGCGGTAGACGTCCTCCAGGGTGCGGACGTACCCGATCGGTACGGGCTCCTCGGTACCGCCGGCCTGCCGGTGGTCGAGGTAGACCTGTTGCTCGGGGCACATGATGACGTCGTGTCCGGCCCGCGCGGCGGCGATGCCGCCCGCGTAACCGCGCCAGGACGAGACGGTCGCGCCCTCCGCCAGACCGCCCTCCAGGATCTCGTCCCAGCCGACGAGCCGTCGGCCGCGCGCGGCGAGCCAGCGGTCGAAGTGGCGGATGAACCAGCTCTGGAGCCCGTCCTCGTCGCCGAGCCCCTCCGCGGCGATGCGCGCCTGCGCGGTGGGCGAGGCGCGCCACTGGTCCTTGGGGCACTCGTCGCCGCCGAGGTGGACGTACGGCGAGGGAAAGAGCTCGAGGACCTCGGTGAGCACCTGCTCGTAGAAGGCGAGGGTGTTGTCAGTGGGGGCGAGTACGTTGGGATTGACGCCCCAGGTGTCCCAGACCGCAAGGGAGGCGGTGTCGATGACATCGGTGTTGCCCAGCTCGGGGTACGCGGCGATGGCGGCCTGCGAGTGCCCCGGGATGTCCACCTCCGGCACGACGGTGATGTGCCGCTCCGCGGCGTACGCGACGATCTCGCGAATATCGGCCTGCGTGTAGTAACCACCGTGCGGGCGCACGTCCCAGAGGGGCGAGTCCCGGTGCCCCAGCTTGGTGCGCGCCCGCCAGGCCCCCACCTCGGTGAGCCGGGGAAACGCCGCGATCTCCAGCCGCCAGCCCTGGTCGTCCGTCAGATGCAGATGGAGGACGTTGAGTTTGTGGGCGGCCAGCAGGTCGATGTAGCGCAGCACGCTGTCCTTCGGCATGAAGTGCCGCGCGACGTCGAGCAGCATGCCGCGCCAGCGGAAGCGGGGGGCGTCCTCGATGACGACGGCGGGCAGCTCCCAGGTGCGCCGCTCCGAGACCGGCGCCCGCCGGAAGGCATCGGGGCCGAGAAGCTGACGGAGGGTCTGCGCACCCCAGAAGAGGCCCGCCTCGCTCGCGCCCTCGATGCTGACGATGTGCTCGTCGACGGCGAGGCGGTAGGACTCGGGACCGTGCTCCTCGGCGAGGCCGGGCCGGATGCGCAGTCGTATGCGGTTCCGGCCGTCGCCCGGGTTCAGGGGGAGACGGGTGGCCTGGCCGATGGTGGTGCGCAGCCAGTGTGCGACCCGGTCCGCGTCGGGGGGCGCGTCGATGGCCGTGTGCTCGTCGAGGACGTGGGGGGCGGCCGTGCCGTTGCCGCTGACGCGGCGGGGGGCGGGGATCAGATCCGTGTCGTCGGTCATGCACGGGATCTTTCCCCCACCCCGCCCCTTCCCGCACCGGTTCCCGTGCCGGAACGGCCTGAATTCGCAGAGCGGCCCCCGGGCGCGGTGTGCGCGGCCGAGGGCCGGGTGTCGATCCGGGGGTGGTGGCTACTTCTTGTCGCCGCCCTTGCCGCCCTTGTCCTTGTCTCCTCCGGCGCCCATGCCTTCGAAGATCTCCTTGCACATCGGGCAGACCGGGTACTTCTTCGGGTCGCGCCCGGGGACCCAGACCTTGCCGCAGAGGGCGACGACCGGGGATCCGGAGAGCGCGCTCTCCATGATCTTGTCCTTCTGGACGTAATGGGCGTAGCGCTCGTGGTCGCCGTCGCCGTGCGACACCTGCGGCGTCGGCTCTACGAGGGTGCCGGTCCCTGCCCCGCGCTCGGGCTCAAGAGTGCTCATGGATCCCAAGGGTACTGGGGGCTGCCGCCGTCGGGCTCGCGGCCGGTCCGGCGCCCTGCGAGTGCGCCTGCGGCGAGCTTTTTCCGCCGCAGGCGGCAGCGGTGCCGCGCATCAGTTGAGGCTCGGATCGTCGGGGTACGTGGCCACCATCGCCAGTTCGTTGCGCTGGCGGCGCAGCACCGCGCGCCAGAGGTGGGTGGGGTCGGGGGACGACACGTCGCCGGGCTCGGACTCCACCACGTACCACGCGCCCTCGACCAGCTCGTCCTCCAGCTGGCCGGGGCCCCAGCCCGCGTACCCCGCGAAGATCCGCAGGGAGCCCAGGGCGGCGGCGAGGAGCTCCGGCGGGGCCTCCAGGTCGACCAGGCCGATCGCGCCGTGCACCCGGCGCCAGCCGAGCGGGCCGTCGCCGGGCGGGGCGGCGGCGCCGCGGGCGCCCTTCTCGTGGCCCTCCCCCGGCACCACGCCCACGCCCAGCGCCGAGTCCAGCGAGACCGGACCGCCCTGGAAGACGACTCCCGGTTCCCCGGCGAGCGCGGCCCAGGACTCCAGGATGTCGCCGACGCCGACGGGCGTCGGGCGGTTGAGGATCACACCGAGGGACCCCTCCTCGTCGTGGTCGAGCAGCAGCACCACCGCGCGGTCGAAATTCGGGTCAGCGAGCGCCGGTGTCGCGACAAGCAGTCGTCCTGTGAGCGAGGACACCTCGGACATGGGCACATGATCCCGCATTTCGGGCCGGGGCGGGGGCCGGACGCCGACTCCGGTGCGAAAGCGGCCGCTTCCCAGATAACCGGTAGCGACCATTCCATTAACGCAGCGTGTTGTTGCCAATCCATGACATGCCCCGAGCCCCCTTACACATACAGGTGGGCCCTCCGATCGCATTACCCTTTCCTCTTGCCCCCTGCCCAACTCCAGGAACGCGAGATCCATGACCGGCCCTGACGATGTACTGCTTGTCCACGGCGGCACCCCTCTCGAGGGCGAGATCCGTGTCCGCGGCGCGAAGAACCTCGTGCCGAAGGCCATGGTCGCCGCGCTGCTCGGCAGCGGACCCAGCCGGCTGCGCAATGTCCCCGACATCCGCGACGTGCGGGTGGTCCGCGGCCTGCTCCAGCTGCACGGCGTCACCGTGCGCCCCGGTGACGAGCCCGGCGAGCTGATCCTGGACCCCTCCCACGTGGAGAGCGCCAACGTCGCCGACATCGACGCGCACGCCGGCTCCTCGCGCATCCCGATCCTCTTCTGCGGCCCGCTGCTGCACCGGCTGGGCCACGCGTTCATCCCGGGCCTGGGCGGCTGCGACATCGGCGGACGGCCGATCGACTTCCACTTCGAGGTGCTCCGCCAGTTCGGCGCGACCATCGAGAAGCGCGAGGGCGGCCAGTACCTGGAGGCCCCGCAGCGGCTGCGCGGCTGCAAGATCCGCCTGCCGTACCCCTCGGTCGGCTCGACCGAGCAGGTGCTGCTGACCGCCGTCCTGGCGGAGGGCGTCACCGAGCTGTCCAACGCGGCCGTGGAGCCGGAGATCGAGGACCTCATCTGCGTACTGCAGAAGATGGGCGCGATCATCTCCATGGACACCGACCGGACCATCCGGATCACCGGTGTGGACTCGCTCGGCGGCTACAACCACCGCGCCCTGCCGGACCGCCTGGAGGCGGCCTCCTGGGCGTCCGCGGCGCTGGCCACCGAGGGCAACATCTACGTCCGCGGCGCGCAGCAGCGGTCGATGATGACCTTCCTCAACACCTACCGCAAGGTCGGTGGCGCCTTCGAGGTCGACGACGAGGGCATCCGCTTCTGGCACCCGGGCGGCTCGCTCAACGCGATCGCGCTGGAGACCGACGTGCACCCCGGCTTCCAGACGGACTGGCAGCAGCCGCTGGTCGTGGCGCTGACCCAGGCGTCCGGGCTGTCGATCGTCCACGAGACGGTCTACGAGTCCCGGCTGGGCTTCACGTCCGCGCTCAACCAGATGGGCGCGCACATCCAGCTCTACCGCGAGTGCCTCGGCGGCTCCGCGTGCCGCTTCGGCCAGCGCAACTTCCTGCACTCGGCGGTCGTCTCCGGCCCCACCAAGCTGCAGGGCGCCGACCTGGTCATCCCCGACCTCCGCGGCGGCTTCTCGTACCTGATCGCGGCGCTGGCGGCGCAGGGCACGTCCCGCGTCCACGGCATCGACCTGATCAACCGCGGCTACGAGAACTTCATGCAGAAGCTGAAGGAGCTGGGCGCGAACGTGGAACTCCCCGGCGGCACGGAAGCCTGACGGCCCCGACCCCGGCCGGGCCGACGCTCCGGCTGGGGGTCCGGGGGTCACCCCCCGGGAAGACACAGCATGGACAAGCTGCGCAGCCTGGGCGCGAACGTCGAGCTCCCCGGCGGCACGGAAGCCTGATACGCCGACAGGCGTGAAGCACCCGTTCGGCCCTGACGGGCCGTAAGCGCCTGTATGGGCCACCGAGCCCATACAGGCGCTTTTGCGCGTCTGAGGGGCCCTGGAGGGCCTTGTGGACGCCAAAAGGGCGGCCACCCCCAGGGGTGGCCGCCCTTCGCGCTGGGGTCTTACTTGCCCTTGGCGGCTTCCTTGAGCTTGGAGCCCGCGGAGACCTTCACGCTGTAACCGGCAGCGATCTGGATCGGCTCACCCGTCTGCGGGTTACGAGCAGTGCGAGCGGCACGGTGGGTGCGCTCGAAGGTCAGGAAGCCGGGGATGGTGACCTTCTCGTCGCCCTTGGCGACGACCTCACCGACGGTCTCGGCGAGCGCGGCCAGGACGGCGTCGGCGTCCTTGCGGGTCACCTCGGCGCGGTCGGCCAGCGCGGCCACCAGCTCACTGCGGTTCATGTTGTACTCCCGTGTTCTTCTTGCCAATGAGGCGTGAGATCGAAGCCGATGCTGCCAGGGCCCTCGGACAGTCCCCGGACCCGGGTCTGTTGCCAGACCCTCGCGCCCGGTTACGCATCCTGCCCCCACCAGTGGCGGGAAAGCCAATCCGGCACCCTGGAGAGTCACACGGAAAGCGGCACAGCCTCGGATACAGCCGCATTTCTGCGGCCTGATTTCTGCCCGACACCTTATGGGCAGGTCGCGGGCCCGAAGGCCCGCGACGCGCCGTCGTCAGACGGTCGTGGTGCCCGTCACAGCCGCGGCGGCGGCCTTGGCGGCCTCGCGGACGGCACCGGCGACGGCACCGGCGACCTTGTCGTTGAAGACGCTGGGGATGATGTAGTTGGCGTTGAGTTCGTCTTCGGCGACGACGTCGGCGAGGGCTCCGGCGGCGGCGAGCATCATTTCGGTGTTGACGGTGCGGGACTGTGCGTCGAGCAGGCCGCGGAAGACGCCGGGGAAGACCAGGACGTTGTTGATCTGGTTGGGGAAGTCCGAGCGGCCGGTGGCGACCACGGCGGCGGACTGGCGGGCGATGGCGGGGTCGACCTCGGGGTCGGGGTTGGCGAGTGCGAAGACGATCGCGCCGTCGGCCATGCCGGCCACGTCCTGGCCGGTCAGGACGTTGGGGGCGGAGACGCCGATGAAGACGTCGGCGCCTGCCACGGCTTCCTTCAGGGTGCCCGTGATGCCGTCGGGGTTGGTGTTGTCCGCGATCCAGCGCAGTGCGGATTCGGGGCTCGCGGCGACGAGGTCCTCGCGGCCTGCGTGGACGACGCCGTGGATGTCGGCGACGACGGCGTGCTTGACGCCGGCGGCGATGAGGAGCTTGAGGATGGCGGTGCCGGCGGCGCCCGCGCCGGACATGACGACGCGTACGTCGCCGATGGCCTTGTCGACCACGCGCAGGGCGTTGGTGAGGGCGGCGAGGACGACGATGGCGGTGCCGTGCTGGTCGTCGTGGAAGACGGGGATGTCGAGGGCTTCGCGCAGGCGGGCTTCGATCTCGAAGCAGCGGGGGGCGGAGATGTCCTCGAGGTTGATGCCGGCGAAGCCGGGGGCGATGGCCTTGACGATCTCGACGATGGCGTCGGAGTCCTGGGTGTCGAGGCAGATGGGCCAGGCGTCGATGCCGGCGAAGCGCTTGAAGAGGGCGGCCTTGCCCTCCATGACGGGCAGGGCGGCCTTGGGGCCGATGTTGCCCAGGCCCAGGACGGCGGAGCCGTCGGTGACCACGGCGACGCTGTTGCGCTTGATGGTCAGGCGGCGGGCGTCCTCGGGGTTCTCGGCGATGGCCATGCAGACGCGGGCTACGCCGGGGGTGTAGATCATGGAGAGGTCGTCGCGGTTGCGGATGGGGTGCTTGGACGCCATCTCGATCTTGCCGCCGAGGTGCATCAGGAAGGTGCGGTCGGAGACCTTGCCGAGGACGACGCCTTCGATGCCGCGGAGTTTCTCCACGATCTCGTCGGCGTGGTCGGTGGAGGTCGCGGCGACGGTCACGTCGATCCGCAGCTTCTCGTGGCCGGAGGCGGTGACGTCGAGGCCGGTCACCGATCCGCCGGAGGACTCCACGGCCGTGGTGAGCTGGCTGACCGCGGTCCCGCTCGCGGGGACCTCCAGCCGGACCGTCATCGAGTACGAGACGCTTGGCGCCGTTGCCATGGCCGCTTTCCTCTGCTTTCCCTGTTTTCGCTTGGTACGCGCCGCGGGGCGCGGGCATCGATCGTCCCACCTACTGGTCAGTACGCGGTAACCGGCCCCGGATCCTGGAATCTTGCTTCCAACATACGAGAAGCGCACCAAACGCCGACGGGCGCCCCTCGTGGTGAGGGGCGCCCGTCGGAGACGCTCTGATGGCACCGACCCGCCATGCTCGCCTCGCGGCAAGTGGTCGCTCGAAGCGACTAAGGTTGGGCCCGGGGGCTTGGATCGAGCCGGTGCCGTGTTCCAGGCTAACAAATGCTCCCCGGAAGTCATGGCCGAACTCCGGGGCTCCGCCCCGGACCCCGTAACTGGGGCTCCGCCCCGGACCCCGAAGCGGCTTCGCCGCTTGTCCTCAACCGCCGGACGGGCTGGTTTCTCCGACCGTCCGGCGATCGAAAACGCTCAGTCCCGCAGCAGGTCCGGCACCCCGTCCAGGTCCGGGTCGTCGCGGTCTCCGGAGAGCACCGTCAGGCGCTGCGTGGCACGGGTCAGGGCCACGTACAGCACGCGCAGGCCCGCCGGGGACTCGTCCGCGATCTCGGCGGGGCTGACGACGACCGTCGCGTCGTACTCCAGGCCCTTCGCCTCCAGGCTGCCCAGGACGACCACGCGGTCGCCGTACCCGGCCAGCCAGCCCCGGGCCTCCGCGCGCCGTGCCATCGGCACGACGACGCCGACCGTGCCGTCCACGTCGTCGAGGAGGTGGCGGGACTCGGCGCGCACGGCAGAGGCCAGGTCGCCGTCCGCGACCGCGAAGCGGGGCACGACGCCCGTCGACCGGACGGCCGCCGGGGAGCGCATGCCCGGCATGGCCAGCGCCAGGATCCTGGCGGCCAGCTCGGCGATCTCCGCGGGGTTGCGGTAGTTGACGGTGAGTTCGAAGCGGCGGCGGGGGCGGCTGCCGAGCGCCTCGTCCCGGGCCGCGGCGGCCTCGTCCGGGTCGGACCAGGAGGACTGCGCGGGGTCGCCGACGACCGTCCAGGTGGCGGTGCGGCCCCTGCGGCCCACCATCCGCCACTGCATGGGCGTGAGGTCCTGGGCCTCGTCGACGATCACGTGGGCGTAGTCCCGGCGCTCCTCCGCCAGCCGCTCCGCGCGCTCGCGGCGGCTCTCGGAGCGCGTCGGCATCAGCTCCTCGAGACCGGTGAGGTGGGCGAGCGGGTCGTGCTCGCGCGGCTTCTGCGGCCGGGCGGGCACGCCGAGCAGCGTCTCCAACTCGTCCAGCAGGGCCACGTCGTGGACCGAGAGCGGGCCCCGCCCCCGGTCGTCCAGCCGCTTGAGCGAGCGGGCCAGCAGCCGGACCTCGCGCGGGTTGAGCTCGCGGCGCGCCCAGCGGGAGAGCCGCCGCTCGTCCGCCATCGCGGCGAGCACCCCGCGCGGGGTGAGCTCGGGCCACCAGGCGGCGAGGAAGTCGAGGAAGACGTCCTCGGTGGAGACGTCCTCGTCGAACGCCTGCCGTGCCTCCGCCGCGAGTTCGGGGTCGGTGTAGCGCTTGGGCCCGCCCGCCTTGGACCACAGGGCGTCGAGGATCAGCCTGCGGGCGCGCGGGCGCAGCAGATTGATGGGCGCGGTGCCGCCGAGGGCGGTGTTGCGGATGCGCTTGAGCTCGTCGGCCCCCAGCTCCAGCCGGGCGCCGAAGACCACGACGCGCAACCTCTCCGGCGTGGCCGCCGGGGAGACCGGATGCCGCGCGGCGTCCGCGGTCCCGCCGCCCAGGGCGTGAGCCGGGGACGGCACGGCCGGTGCCGTCTCCAGGTCCGCGAGCGACAACTGGCCGTCGTCCGCCGGACGTACCGGCCCCGCGCCCGGCCGGGCCTTCGACGGCGCCGGGCCGCCCCGCCGTCCCACGGCCGGCGCGGACGCCGGTTCCAGCGCCCCTCGCACCGCCTTGCGCAGCACCTTCAGCATGCGGGAAGAGCCCTTGACGCGGGCGACCGCGGGCTCGTCGTACGTGTCGGCCTCGGCGCCGTCGACCAGGGAGCCCACGGCGCGGATCGCGACCTGGCCCTCCTCGCCGAGCGAGGGCAGCACGCCCTCGGTGTAGGCGACGAGCAGCGGCGTCGGCGAGACGACGAGGATGCCGCCCGCGTAGCGCCTGCGGTCCTGGTAGAGGAGGTAGGCGGCGCGGTGCAGGGCGACGGCGGTCTTGCCGGTGCCGGGGCCGCCCTCGACCTCGGTGACCGAGGCTGCGGGCGCGCGGATGACCATGTCCTGCTCGGCCTGGATGGAGGCGACGATGTCGCGCATCGTGTGGCTGCGGGCCTGGCCGAGCGCGGCCATCAGGGCGCCGTCGCCGACGACCGGCAGCGCGGCGCCGTCGAGGGTGGCCGTCAGCTCGGGGCGCAGCAGGTCGTCCTCGACGCCGAGGACCCTGCGGCCCTTGGAGCGGATGACCCGGCGGCGCACGACGCGGCCGGGCGCCACCGGGGTGGCGCGGTAGAACGGCGCGGCCGCGGGCGCCCGCCAGTCGATGACGAGCGGGGAGTAGTCGGCGTCGAGGACGCCGATGCGGCCGATGTGGAGCGTCTCCGCGATCTCCGCGCGGTCGCCCCGCACGGCGTCGTCCGCGGGCTCGACGGAGGTGTAGGCGCCGTCGGGGCCCTTCTTCCCGTCCTTGCCGAGGAGCAGGTCGATGCGGCCGAAGAGAAAGTCCTCGAACTCGCTGTTGAGCCGGTTGAGGTGCACCCCGGCGCGGAACACCTGGGCGTCCCGCTCGGCGAGCGCCCCCGGTGTGCCGACCTGGCCCCGTTTGGCAGCGTCGTCCATGAGGAACTCGGCCTCGTGGATCTTCTCCTCCAGGCGCCGGTACACCCGGTCCAGATGCTGTTGTTCGGTACCGATCTCACGGTCGCGGACCCCGTCGGGTTCCGTCGCCGGTCCTGTCGCCACCTGCGCGTGCGTGGCGTTCTGCGCGGCCACCCAAGCCCCCTTCTGCTGTGCCTAGGGCAGCCGTCAACCGTACGCGAACAGAGGTGCTGAGCGCACCTGTCATGACATGACAGTTTTCATCGGTATTTGATCGGTTTCCGGATCGGGTTCCGGTCACACCTCGATGGTGTCCAGGAGCTTCCCGTCCAGCGTGCGGACCTCGAAACGGGCGATGTCGTTCCGGTTCAGCCCGGCACCGCCGTGGGTGTACAGCGGCTCCTTGTTCCATTTGTTGGCTTTGTCCGCGTTGTTCGAGCCGGCGCCTGCCAGCCCGTATCCCCCGGGCGGCACGGCCCACGTGGTGACGGTCTGCCGCTCACCGTTCCTGCCGACGGCGACGAGGTCGCAGGTCAGCGGCCCCTTGACGTTGGCGAGCCGCAGCGCGACATGGGTGCCCCAGGGCTTCTCCTGGAGCGAGACGGTGGCGTCGACCTTGGTCGTGGGGTCGACCGCGCCGATCTTCTCGCCCTCCTCGTACATCTCCTTGGCCGCGCTCGCGCTGCTGTGGCCCGGCGCGTTCCGCGAGGTGAGGGCGGAACCCGCCGGCGGGCCCGCGACGATCAGGACGGCGGCCGCGGCGGCCAGGCACAGCCTGCGGGTGCGCTGGGTGTGACGGACGGCCGCGACCCTGGCGAGGAGACCGTCGAGGAGCGCGGGGCGCGGCCGGGCGGCGAGCGCACCGGGATCCGGCGCGGACTCCTTGAGGTCGGCGAGGAGCGGGGTCAGCCCGAGCATGCCGTCGAGTTCGGCGGCGCACCTGGGACAGTCGGCGAGGTGCTCCTCGAAGCGCGCGGCCTCCGCCTCGTCCAGGACGCCGAGGGCGTACGCGCCCACGTCCATGTGCTGTGCCGGCCACGTCATGCCGTCACTCCCCGTTCCTCGAGCGAGAGCCTCATGGAGCGCAGCGCGTAGAAGACCCGGGACCGCACGGTCCCGGCCGGTACGCCCAGCACTTCGGCCGCCTCGCTCACCGTACGTCCCTTGAAATAGGTCTCGATCAAAGCCTCTCGGTGGGCCTCGGTCAGATCGCCGAGCGCGTCGGAGATGGTCATCAGGCGCAGCGCCCGGTCGATCTCGTCGGCTGCGGGAATCAGCTCCAGGGGCGCCGGGTCGACCTCCTGGGGGCGGGCCCGGCGGCTGCGGTGGTTGTCGATGACGATGCGCCGGGCGACGGTCACCAGCCAGGGCCGTACGGAGCCGGGGGCGCCGCGCAGCCGGTCGGCGTTGCGCCAGGCGCGCAGCAGCGTCTCCTGCACGACGTCCTCCGCCCGCTGGCGGTCCCCGGCCACCAGGCGCAGCACGAACGTGAGGAGCGGGCCGGCGTGCTCGTCGTAGAGCGCCCGCATCAGCTCCTCGTCGGGACTGGTCCTGTCGGCCACGACGGCATCCTTGCGCACGGCCTTCCCCCGGTCGATAGCGCGAGTCGATGACCCTGAATACGGTTGGGACGCGCGAGGCACTCACCTTCCGGCGGGTTTGTTCCCCAACCCCGCCCCGCCCCGAAACTGGGGGCAAGCCCCCAGACCCCCGCAGGGCGCTCCCGCCGCAAGCGGCAACAAACCCGCACCCGCACAAAGCACCGGCACACAGCCGGAACCGCGCAGCGTCAGGGCGCCCCCAGCAAGCGGCGGCGGTGCCGGGCCACCCGCACGCGGTTGCCGCACACCTCGCTGGAGCACCAGCGACGGCGGCGGCCGCGCGACGTGTCCAGGTAGACCAGCGAGCAGGTCTCGCCCTCGCACTGCCTCAGCTGCCCCCGGGTCGCCGGGTCGGTGAGCAGTTCGACCGCGTCCCGGCAGATCTGCCCGACGAGCGCCCCGCAGTCGGGGGCGCCGGCGACCGTGCGGATCAGCGTCCCGTCGGCGGCCCGTACGGCCCGCGGCGCGGGCGGCGCGGTGGCGGCGAGGGCGTTGACGCGCTCCAGATCGGGGTCGGCGGCGCGGCCGTCGACCTCGGCGTGAACGACGCGGTGCAGCAGGTCGCGGGCCGCGTGGAAGCACCCGAGCCAGCCGGTGTCGACCGCGCCGAGCGGGGTGCCGGGCGGTACGACACCGGCGGCGAGCAGCCAGTCCCGCAGCCGTTCGGGGGTGTCGAGCCGCTCGACCGGCTCCTCGCTGTACCGTCCGCCGACCGTGGCCACCAGGTCCAGGCAGAGCCGCCCGGCATCGAATCGCAGGTCATAGGAGGCTGTCGCCGCCATGCGCCTGTCACCTTTTCCCTGTCGCGTCTTCCCGCGTCCACCGGGACCGCCCGTGCGCGGTGCCGCCACCTCCAGGGTGCCCCGTCGGGCATGTCCCTGTAACCCCCGGCTGGTCCGGGTGGCGGTGCGGTCAGCCGGCTCCCGGCGGGGTGTTCGAGCCGGCCGTGCCGCGCGGCCGGCCCCGGGTGGCGCAGCCCGCGGCGCGGGCGTACGGCAGCAGCCGCGCACCCTCGGCGGCGAGGTCGACCTGCCGGGTCGTACGGGTGAACAGCCCGGCGCCCAGGCGCTGTTGCAGTCTGCGGATGTCCCGGCTGATGGCCTGCTGGGCGAGGTGGAGGCGCGCAGCAGGCGCGGCTCCATGTCGTGTGGCACGTACGGCAGTTGACAACACGGGTGCGTAAATGGCCACTGATCAGGTGTTGGACGGCCGGCTCGCGGTGCGGCGAGAGTTGGCCCATGCCGAACTCCCCTTACCGAAGCCCCCTGTTCGCGGTCAGCGGCAGCACGCTGGTGGCCGCCGCCCCCAGGGTTGTCCTGGAGCACCGGAAGGGCGGGTTACAGCGCGCCCGTCCGGCGCCCCGTCCGCGACTTGACCAGCGCGACGCCCGTCAGGCCCGCCAGACCCGCGAACCCCACCCCGACCACCGTCGTCACCAGGGCCGACCCGGACGCCCCGGCCGACGACGCCGCCCCCGTCACCACCAGCTGTCCGATCTTGCGTACGCGCCCGTGGTGGCTGACCACCGTCACCGGGTAGCGGCCCTCCCCCAGGCCGCGGCGGATGCGCGCGGGGCCGTAGTAGCGGGGCGAATCGCCGTCCCCCGCCTTGCTCTCGTCGCGCCTCAGCCGCACCGGGCGTTCGAAGGCCGGTGACGTGGCGGTCAGCCGGTCCTCCTCGCCCGGGTCGGGGGCGCCGTCGCGCCACAGGACGTTGACGGTCCCGCCGGGCGGGACGGTGTGGCCGTGGGTGCGGGCCCGCCCGGGGTCCGACCTGTCCGAGGTGTCGAAGAACGCGGGGCCGCGCGCCCTGCCCACGTAGTCGCGGTCGCCGGGCCGGGCCGCGCGGACCACCAGCGGCTTCTCCTCGATGGTGCGGCCGCCGGGGCCGGTGAGCGTCACCTTGTAGGTGCCGTCCTTCACCGAGGAGGGCAGGTCGAGGCCGCCGGAGAACAGCCGGGGGTTGTTCCAGTCGGCGCTCGCCGGGTCGTGCGCGAGCCGCACGGGCGCGGGGAAGGCGGGCGAGCGGGCCTCGAAGGACGTCCCGGTCTCGCCGGGGAACAGGTCGTCGTACGCCATCCACAGCCGCTCCCCCGGCCGCATGATCTCGTCCGGCGCGGTCACCGTGAACTGCGGCCTGCGGGCGGGCCCGACCTCCACCCGGTCCTCGGCGACGACGTGGCCGCCGGCGCGCACGGTGAGCGGATAGCTGCCGGGCCTGACGGTCATCGCGATGGCGGGCCGGGCGTGGTGGCCGCGCTCGGCGGCCGGTGCGCGGTGCGCGTAGGGGGCGAGCTTCATACGGTGCGGGAAGACGGGCGAGGAGACGGTGACGTCGCCCCGGCCGCGCACGCCCTGCACGTCTATGTCGACGAGCCCGCCGGGACGGTTGTCGAAGGCGCCGTTGAGCAGCAGGTGCACCCCGCCGCGCCCGTCGTCGGCCACCGCGGCCCCGGACGGGCCCACGGCCGGCCACAGCGCCGCGGCTCCCACCACGGCCAGCACCGCACGAGTCCACTTCACCGCGCACCCCCTTGTCCGCCACTGAGGAAGAGGGCCGGGACGGCTCCCGGGTTGCACCGGCTGCACGGCGCACACGACGAAGGCCCCACCGCCGGGGCGGTGGGGCCTTCGCCTCACATGGGATGAGTGGAGATGGCGGGAATCGAACCCGCGTCCAACGGTGCAGAATCAGGGCTTCTCCGAGCGCAGTCCGCTGCGATTTTCTCGGCCCCGGAGATCACACGGACAAGTCTCCGTCGGGCCCAGCCACTGTTTGATTTCCTGCCGGACCCCGTGGCCGGGACCGGCAGTTTAGTTCCCTCAATGATGCCAGGATCCGGGTCGGGAACAGCCCCGGGCTGACACTTCGCTAAGTCGCTACTTAGGCAGCGAGGGCGAAGGAATCGCGCTTGGTGTTGGCGATTATTGGTTGCGACATATGGTTTACGAGATCATTGCCGCTTCCTCGGCTCGCTTCCCCTGCTTCGACATCCGCTGTCGAAACCGATCATCCCCATGTTGTTTTTTCAAGGTGCGCACCCCTTGAGGTGCTGCGCTGTCCATCGTACGTGACCGGCGTGCGCCGGGGCCAGCCAATTCCCTCCCGTGAGGGACCGGCCCCGCGGGCTACGGCCGCTGCTGCTGCGCCCGCTGGCGCCTGCGCGCCGCCGCGATCGCGCGGTTCGACTCCCGGGTGTCCTGCTTCTCGCGCAGCGTCTGCCGCTTGTCGTACTCCTTCTTGCCCTTGGCGAGGGCGATCTCGACCTTGGCCCGGCCACCCCTGAAGTACAGCGCGAGCGGCACGATCGTGTGGCCCGTCTCCTGCGACTTGGAGTCGAGCTTGTCGATCTCGGCGCGGTGCATCAGCAGCTTGCGCTTGCGGCGCGCGCTGTGGTTCGTCCACGTGCCCTGGGCGTACTCGGGGACGTGGACGTTGTGCAGCCACGCCTCGCCGCCGTCGATCTGGACGAAGCCGTCCACGAGCGAGGCCCGGCCCTGGCGCAGCGACTTGACCTCGGTGCCGGTCAGCACCATGCCGCACTCGTAGGTGTCCAGAATGTGGTAATCGTGGCGCGCCTTCTTGTTCTGCGCGACCAGCTTGCGGTCCGGCTTCTCTTTAGCCTTCTTCTCTTTAGCCATAGCGCGGTCATTCTCGCACTACGACCCACCCCTGAGGCCACTCAATACTGTGCGGGCCCGCCGCTCCGCATCGCCGCGTACGACCAGGTCGGGGGCGATGCCCCGGCCGTCGACCGACCGGCCGGAGGGGGTGCGGTAGTGGCCGACGGTGAGCTCCGCGACGGAGCCGTCCGGGAGCCGGCCGGGCACCTGCACCGAGCCCTTGCCGAAGGTGGGGGTGCCGACGACGACCGCCCGGCCGCGGTCCTGGAGGGCCCCGGCCAGCAGCTCGCCGGCGCTCATGGTGCCGCCGTCGACGAGCACCACGAGCGGCGGCCCGGTGTCGCCGCCGGGCCGGGCCTGAAGGGCGCGCTGCCCGCCCCGTACGTCATAGGTGGCGACCAGGCCGCCGTCGAGGAAGACGGAGGCCGCGGTGACGGCCTCGTCGACCAGCCCACCGGAGTTGCCCCGGAGGTCGAGCAGGATGCCCTCGCCGCGCGCGGCCGCGCGGGCCGCCCGGCGGATCCGCTCGCCCGTTCCCCGGGTGAAGGAGTCGACCTTGATCCGGGTGGCCGCGGGCCCCTCTGCCTGCCCGTCCGGCAGCCGCTCCACGACGACGCTCTCGGTGACCAGCCGCTCACGGTGGAGGGTCCGCTCCCACGACCGCCCGGCCCGCCCGAGGCCGACCCGCACGGGCGTGCCCGCACCGGCCGGGGCGCCCGCGCTCTCGTCGGCCGCCCCGTCGCCGCGCAGCCGGGCGACGACCTCGGTGACCGGACGGCCCGCCGTCTCCACGCCGTCGACCGTGCGCAGCTGGTCCCCGGCGCGGATGCCCGCGCGCTCCGCGGGGCCGCCGGGCCGGACGCCATCGACCTCGGTCCGGCCGTCGCCCGCGCGCCGGGCGGAGAGCCCGACGCCGATGTACGCCCCGTCCAGGGCGCGCTCGAAACCCTCGTACTCCTGGGAGCTGTAGACGGAGCTCCAGCGGTCGCCGGCGCGGCCGACCACTTCGGCCGCGGCCTCGGCGCCGGACTTGCCGTCCTGCTCGGCCTGTTCGGCGGCCTCCTCGACGGCACGGCGGTCGACGAGGCGCTCGCTCTCCGCCATGGCTTCGTCGACGGCCTCACCGGCGGGCCGCGCGGCCGTGCGCGACGGCGGACGGGCTTCCATGGGCTTTTGGCCACCCTGTGCGTCCGCGCTCCAGGAACCGGCCGCGGCGCCCGTCGCCAGCACGCCCGCGAAGACCAATGTCAGTGCGGCACCGCGCCGGGCGCGGCGCTGCGGAAAGAACATCGACGGGCCGGGCATGCGCGTGAGTCTAGGACACCAGAAGGCGCCGTACGGGGAGTTGCCCGTACGGCGCCTCGGCCACTGTTCAGACCTTGAGGTACTTCCGCAGCGCGGCGAAAGCGGCCAGCGCGGGCATCAGCAGCCCGATGGCCAGCACCAGCGGCAGCTTGGCCAGCACCGCGTCCCAGCCGATGAACTGGATGACGTCGATGTGGTGCACCAGCCAGTTGTTCACCAGGAAGTACTGGCCGCAGACCAGCAGGACGCAGGCGAAGCCCGCGCCGAGCAGCCCCGCGAAGGCCGCCTCCATGATGAACGGGATCTGGATGTAGAAGCTGGACGCGCCGACCAGCCGCATGATGCCGGTCTCCCGGCGGCGGCTGAACGCGGACACCCGGACGGTGTTCACGATCAGCATCAGCGCCACGATCAGCATCAGGAACATCACGCCCAGCGCCGCGAAGTTCATGCCGTTGAGGAGGTTGAAGAGGTTGGACAGCAGCGTCTTCTGGTCCTGCACCGTCTGGACGCCGGGCCGCTTGGAGAAGGCGCTGGAGATGACCTCGAACTTCGCGGGGTCCTTGAGCTTGACGCGGAAGGACTCCTGCATCTGGTCCGGCGTCAGGGACCCCGCGATCGGGGAGCTCTTGCCGAACTGCTCCTTGTAGTGCTTGTACGCCTCGTCGGCCGTCTCGAACTGGACGCTCTGGACGAGGTCCGTCATCTTCCCCAGGTCGGCGCGGATCTCCTTCTTCTGGTCCTCCGTCGCCGCACCCTTGGCACAGGAGGGGAAGGATTCCGCGTCGGTCTTGTTGCAGAGGAAGATCGAGACGTTGACCTTGTCGTACCAGTAGCCCTTCATCGTGCTGACCTGCTCGCGCATGAGCAGAGACCCGCCGAAGAGCGCGAGCGACAGAGCGACGGAGACGATCACCGCGAAGGTCATCGTGAGATTACGGCGGAGACCGACGCCGATCTCCGACAGGACGAACTGGGCGCGCATGGCGTCCTTTCAGTGCTGGTAGCCGTAGACGCCGCGCGACTGGTCGCGCACGAGACGGCCCTGTTCCAATTCGATGACGCGCTTGCGCATCTGGTCCACGATCTGCTGGTCGTGGGTGGCCATGATGACGGTGGTCCCGGTCCGGTTGATCCGGTCCAGCAGCTTCATGATGCCGACGGAGGTCTGCGGGTCGAGGTTGCCGGTGGGCTCGTCCGCGATCAGCAGCATCGGGCGGTTGACGAACGCGCGGGCGATCGCGACGCGCTGCTGCTCACCGCCGGAGAGCTCACCGGGCATCCGGTCCTCCTTGCCGCCGAGGCCGACCAGCTCCAGGACCTGGGGCACGGCCTTGCGGATCTCGCCCCGCGGCTTGCCGATGACCTCCAGGGCGAAGGCGACGTTCTCGTTGACCGTCTTGTTGGGCAGCAGGCGGAAGTCCTGGAAGACCGTCCCCAGCTGGCGGCGCATCTGCGGCACCTTCCAGTTGGACAGCCTGGCGAGGTCCTTGCCCAGCACATGGACCTGGCCGGTGCTGGCGCGCTCCTCGCGCAGCAGCAGTCTCAGGAAGGTGGATTTGCCGGAACCGGACGAGCCGACGAGGAAGACGAACTCGCCCTTCTCGATCTCCAGCGAGACATCGCGGAGCGCCGGCCGGTTCTGCTTGGGGTAGGACTTGGAGACGTTGTCGAATCGGATCACGAGTGCACCACGCGTCGACCTGGATAGAGGGCACGGAACACCGCGCGCGGCTCCCGTCGGTGTGCGTGACCATACGCGAACCACCGGTGTACGCGCAGTCGGCGTCCGGTCTTGGCGCGTTTGTCACCGGCCCGGCGGGGGACAAAACTGGGGCAATCGGGTCCACGATCCCGGGTTCGGCCGACCGGCCGCGCCGAACGGCGCGGAAGCTGGCACAGTGGTAAGGGGAACCGCTCGGCTCTCCCGCGCGTTGGACGTACCGGAGGAGGAGATCGCATGACATGCGACCGACTGGTGTGCGCCAACTGCGCGGCCCCCGTCAGTGAGGGCCGCTGTCCGGTGTGCCGGGCCAGCAGGGAGCGGTTGCAGCACCAGGAAGGCGTCTTCGCCGCACTGACCCCGGCCACGCTGCTCGCGCTGCTGGTGGCGCTGATAGCGGTGGCCGTCCTGGCGCACGGCTTCGCCGGGTAGTCACCCGGTCACGCGGCCGCGCCTCACCGCGTACGCACGAGGGCCCGGAGCGCTGAAGCGCGCTCCGGGCCCTCTGCCGTATCCGTGCCGGCGTCCCGGCCGTCAGGCCGCGGTGGCGCGGGTCATCAGGCGCGGCAGCAGCCGGAAGCCGATGCCGCCCGCGATCATCGTCGCGGCGCCGACGACCAGGAAGGTCGTCTGGCCCGCGCCGGTCTCGGCGAGCTGCTCCTTGGG
Source organism: Streptoverticillium olivoreticuli subsp. olivoreticuli (assembly GCF_003391135.1). Lineage (GTDB taxonomy): Bacteria > Actinomycetota > Actinomycetes > Streptomycetales > Streptomycetaceae > Streptomyces > Streptomyces blastmyceticus. The sequence continues at coordinate 4,189,584 of NZ_CP031455.1, forward strand.
CTTGGCCTGCTGCACGGGCTTGGCGCCCGCGCTGTCGGTGTCCGTGTTGGTGCCGCAGTTGCTGTTGGTGTCCACGGGGCAGGTCCGGCCCTCGCCGGGCCTGTCGCCCTGGTCGCCGCCGGTGGCGCCGTTGTGGTCGCCGCCGGTGGAGCCGTCGCCGCCGGTGGAACCGCTGTGGTCACCGCCGGTGCTGCCACCGGTCCCGCCGCCGGTCGTCTGACCACCGGTCGTCTTGCCGCCGTCGGTGGAACCGCCGGTGGTCTTCCCGCCGTCGGTCTGGCCGCCGGTCGTCTGACCGCCCGTGGTCTTGCCACCGTCGGTCGTGCCGCCGGTGGTCTTGCCGCCGTCGGTCTGACCACCCGTGGTGGTGCCGCCGTCGGTCTGACCGCCGGTCGTCTTGCCACCGTCCGTCTGACCGCCGGTGGTGGTGCCACCGTCCGTCTTGCCGCCCGTGGTGGTGCCGCCGTCGGTCGTGCCGCCGGTGGTCTTGCCGCCGTCGGTCTGACCGCCCGAGGACGGGCCGCCGGTCGTCGAACCGGTCGTCTGACCACCATCGGTCTGACCACCGGAGGACGGACCACCGGTCGTGGAACCCGTCGTCTGACCGCCGTCGGTCTGACCACCGGAGGACGGACCACCGGTCGTCGAACCGGTCGTCTGGCCACCGTCCGTCTGACCGCCCGAGGACGGACCACCGGTCGTGGAACCCGTCGAACCCGTCGTCGAGCCGGTCGTGGACCCAGTCGTGGACCCGGTCGTCGTACCGCTCGTGTCACCGCCCACCGGCGGCTGCGGGATCTGGTCGGGGTCGCCGTCGACGGCGACATGGGCGGCGCTGTGCACACCGCTCGTCTGCGCGCCGACTCCGGCGACATGGACGCCCGCGGCCGAGGCCGCACCGGCCGCGGTCAGCGAAGCACCCGCGGCGACAACCGCGCCGGCGGCTATGCGCGCGACGCGCAGCCGCGTCTTCTTGGTCATATACCTGCTACCCCCAGTAGCTGATCGTCATTGGAGCAGCTATGCACGGGGCGGTGGCGCCTCTGGGGGGCGAGAGCGGCCGCACCGGCCGGATCGGCCGGACCCGCTCGCCCCCCGCCACACGCACCCCGGTGATACGCATGCCGCGCGTCAGCCTGTCCAGTTTTTGAGGCAGCGTCAAGGAAGTTACGAGCAGGTATGTCCGCCTATACGGCCGGTTGAGGCTACTTCTCCCGCTGCTTGCGCCAGCGGATGCCGGCCTCCAGGAAGCCGTCGATGTCGCCGTCGAGGACGGCGGTGGGGTTGCCGACCTCGAACTCCGTACGGAGGTCCTTGACCATCTGGTACGGGTGCAGGACATACGAACGCATCTGGTTGCCCCAGGAGCCGCCGCTGTCGCCCTTGAGCGCGTCCATCTTGGCCTGCTCCTCCTGGCGGCGGCGCTCGAGGAGCTTGGCCTGGAGGACGTTCATCGCGGTCGCCTTGTTCTGGATCTGCGAGCGCTCATTCTGGCAGGAGACGACGATGCCGGTCGGGATGTGCGTCAGGCGCACCGCCGAGTCGGTGGTGTTGACGCCCTGGCCGCCGGGGCCGGAGGAGCGGTAGACGTCGACCCGCAGCTCGGACTCGTCGATCTCGACGTGGTCGGTCGTCTCGACGACCGGCAGCACCTCGACGCCCGCGAAGGACGTCTGGCGACGGCCCTGGTTGTCGAAGGGCGAGATGCGCACGAGGCGGTGGGTGCCCTGCTCGACGGAGAGCGTGCCGTAGGCGTACGGCACCTGGACGGCGAAGGTGGTCGACTTGATGCCGGCCTCTTCCGCGTACGAGGTCTCGTAGACCTCCGTCTTGTAGCCGTGGCGCTCGGCCCAGCGGAGGTACATGCGCTGGAGGCGCTCGGCGAAGTCGGAGGCGTCGACGCCGCCGGCCTCGGCGCGGATGTTGACCAGCGCCTCACGGGAGTCGTACTCGCCGGAGAGGAGCGTACGGACCTCCATCTCGGCCAGCGCCTTGCGGACGTCGCCCAGCTCGGTCTCCGCCTCGGCGAGCGCGTCGGCGTCGCCCTCGGCCTCGGCGAGCTCGAAGAGGACCGCGAGGTCGTCGATGCGGCCGCGCAGGGTCTCCGTCTTGCGGAGCTCCGCCTGGAGGTGCGACAGCTTGCTGGTGATCTTCTGCGCCGCCTCCGGGTCGTCCCAGAGGGAGGGGGCGGCCGCCTGCTCCTCGAGCACGGCGATGTCAGCCCTCATCCTGTCGAGGTCCAGGACGGCCTCGATCGACCCCATGGTCGAGGAGAGGGACTTCAGCTCTTCGGATACATCAACGACTGCCACGCACCCAGCCTAACGGCTGCGCCGGGCTGCGGGTGTCCGATGGGTGCGCCCGTTCCCGGCCGCGGGTCCGTTGCCGCCTGCGGCGGGAGCTCCCTTCGGGAGCGTCCTCAATCGCCGGACGGGCTGGATTTCGCGGACCGTAGCCGACGAATTCAGCCCGTCCGGCGATTGAGGACACCGCGCGAAGCGCGGTCGGGGTCCGGGGTCTCCCCGGTTTCGGGAAGGGGCGGGGCAGGGGAACAAGCCCGCCGCAGGCGCGACGAACCCGCAGGCGGCCGCTACGGCAACGGATCCGGGTCCGACGGGGGGTGGTCCTCGTGGTGGACGCCCGGCGCGGGGGACTTCGCCTCGTGGGACGTGACCGCGAACCAGCCGCCCACCCCCGCCGCCGCGGCCAGCGCGACCGCCGCCGCGCCCAGCTTGATGCGGCGGCGCCGGGTCTCCTCCGGGGAGCGGTGGCGCGCCGAGCCCGCCCGGCGCTGACCGGCCGCCCGGGGAGCGCGGGCCGTGCCGTGCGCACCGCCCGCGAGCTCGGCGGGGGTCGGCACCCGCATGCTCGTGTGGGTCTCGCGGCTGGAGTCGGCGACGGCCCCCGGCACCAGCGGCACGGCGCCGCGCCGCCGGGGCGCGGTGGCCACGCCGGAGGACGCGGACCCGTCGCCGTACGCGGCCTCCCGCTCGGCGACCCCGGCCGTGACAGCCTCCGCCTCGTCCTCGGGCTCGTCGATGTCGAGCGGCGGGATCCCGGCGAGGCCGGGCAACAGTTCGCGCAGCCGGGCGGCGAGCTCGGACGCGCGCAGCCGGGACGCGGGCCCCTTGGCCAGGCACTGGACGAGGAGCTGCCACAGCTCGTCGGGGATGCCGGGCAGCGGCGCCACGGTCTCGGTCACATGCCGCCGCAGCACCGCGCCGGGGTGCCCGCCGCCGAAGGGCGTGAAGCCGGCGAGCAGCTCGTACAGCACGGTCGCCAGGGCGTAGACGTCGACGGAGGCGCGCGGCGGCAGGCCCTCGATGATCTCGGGGGCGAGGTAGTCGGGCGTGCCGATGACGCTGCGGGGGCTCGGGGCGCGCCCCGGTCCCGCGGGGCGCGGCACGGTGGGTTCGGCCGGGCGGGCGGCCGGGCGCGGGGAGTCCACGAGCCGGGCGATGCCGAAGTCGGTGAGGAGCGCCGGGTGGGCGCCGCCGGGGCCCAGGGGGCCCTGCATGTCCAGGAGGACGTTCTCGGGCTTCACGTCGCGGTGCACGATGCCCGCCGCGTGCGCGGCCGCGAGGCCGTCCGCGACGTCCGCGACGATGGCGACGGCCGCCTCGGGCGCGAGCCGGCGCTCGCGGTCGAGGCGGGTGCGCAGGTCCGTGCCGCGGATGAGGTCCATGACGAGCGCGAGGTCGGCGCCGTCGACGACGAGGTCGCGGACCCCCACCACGTTCGGGTGGTCGAGCCCGAGGAGGGCCGCGCGCTCCTGCACGAACCGGCCGACGAGCTCCTGGTCGGAGGCGAGGTCCTCGCGCAGGAGCTTGATGGCGACCGGACCCTCGGGGCCCTCGCCAAGCCACACCGTGCCCGCACTGCCGCGTCCCAGGACCTGGTGGGCGGTGTACCGGCTGCCGATCTTCCGTGCCAAGGCTGTTCGGGTTCCTTTCCGGGTCCTCCGACGTCCGACAAGGGGGCGCTGGCGACCAAGCTACGCGGCCGCGCGGGGGTTGGGGGCGCCGATCCCGCACCAACTGTCACTTCTGCGGCGTAAAACACCCCTGGGGTGTCGACATATCGATTCGGCCGTGCGGCCGGTGCGGCACCGGGACCGGCACCGCCCCGGTCAGCCGTTGCCGCCGGAGGACGAGCCCAGGTTCGACACCCAGTCCTTGATGTCGACGATCCAGCCCCAGGCCGCGTCCCAGAAGCTCTTGCCGTCGGCGACCCAGTCCTTGAGCGGGGTGAACTCCCAGACCAGCCAGGAGCCGATGATCAGCACCACGATCATGAACAGGCAGCCCTTGAGGCAGCCGAGACCGGGGATGCGCATCGGATTCGCGCCGCGCTGCCGGGGCGGACGGGGCTCGCGGCGCGCGGGCGGCGGCTCCGGGGCGTACCGCTGCGGCTGCGGCTCCTGGTAGTGCTGCGGGGCCTGCTGCGGCTGGGGCCGCGCCTGGGGGCGCTGCTGCTGCCGCCGGGGCGGACGCTGCGGGGCGTACTGCTGCGGCTGCGGGGCGTACGGCTGCTGAGGGGGCGCGTACTGCTGCCCGTACTGCTGCTGGGGAGGCTGCGGGGGCTGCTGGTACTGCTGTGGCTGCGCCGGCTGCCGGTGCGGGCGGCGGCGCAGCGGGTCCTCGCTCGGGTCGAGGTAGCGCACCTGCGTCTGGTCGTTGCGGTCCCGCGCCGCGCGCATCTGGCTCTGCCACGGGTGCGGGCTGTCGTCGCCCTCGGGGGGCAGCGGCGGTACGGGCGGCATGGCGCGGGTCGGGTCGGCGCCGCGGCCCGGGCCTGAACCGGCGGGCAGGACCTGCGTGGGGTCGGCGCCGGGAGCGCCGCCCGAGGTGCTGGGCAGCATGCTGGTCGCGGCGTTCGGGTCGTAGGAGCCTGCGTTCGACGGCAGCACCTGCGTGGGGTCGGCGTCACCGGCAGGGGACGGCGAGCCGTCACCGCTGCCGGGCACCCGCGCGGGCTCGGGGTCGGGGGCGAGCAGGGCGGCGACGCCGAGCGCGGCCTCGGCCTGCGCCGGGGAGGCGTGCACACCGACGCCCGCGGCGACGACGCGCAGGGCGCGGGCGAGGTTCTCGGCGCTCGGCCGCTCCTCGGGCCGCTTGCGCAGGCAGTGCTCGATGACCGTCCACAGCGGCTCGGGCACGGTCGTGGGGCGGCGCGGCTCGGCGCTGAGGTGCTGGTGGAGGACTTCGAGCGCGGTCGCGCCGGCGAACGGGGGCCGCCCGGTGACCAGTTCGTACAGCAGGATGCCCGCGCCGTAGATGTCGACGGCGGAGGTCTGCGGGCGGCCCTCGGCGGACTCGGGCGCGACATAGGCGGGCGTGCCGACGAACTCGTGGGTGCGGGTGAGGCCCGGGGAGTCCGCGAGGCGCGCGATGCCGAAGTCGGTGAGCATCGGGTGCATCAACTGGCCGTCGGCGCCGGAGAGCAGGACGTTCGCGGGCTTGAGGTCGCGGTGGACGACGCCGTCGGCGTGGCTGGCGGCGAGGGCGTCCGCGATCTGGGCGGTGAGGAGGGAGGCGGCGACCGGGGTGAAGGGGCCGTTCTCCCGGAGGTAGCGGTGCAGGTCCGGGCCGTCGACCAGGTCCATCACGAGGGCGAGCAGATCGCCCTCGACGACGAGGTCGCGGGTGCGGACGATGTTGGGGTGCGTGAGCCGCAGCAGGACGGAGCGCTCGCGCAGGAAGCGCATGACGACGTCCGCGTCGTTCGCCAGCTCCTCCTTGAGCACCTTGATCGCGACGGTCTCGCCGGGCTGCCCGGCCACGGCGGCCTCGGAACCGGCCGTCTCGCGCTGGCGGGCCCGCCAAACGGTGCCCGTCGCCCCGCGTCCGAGCACCTCCTCGAGGAGGTACTTGCTGCCTACCGGCCGCACGTCATGCGCTCCCTGGTCGTGTTCTGCCGTGATCTGCTGTCGTGATCCACGCTGGTGACGGCCGCCGGCGTCGTCGTGACGCCTCGTGTCGCCGCGGCCCTTCGCCCACTGTAGTGCCGTCGTACGGACCACCGGCCTGCCGAAATCCGGGGGGCTTGGGGTAAAGACGCGCGTTCCGGACAGTTGGTTGCCGTGGGGCGGCGGGGTGGTGTGAGGTGACCCGAAAGAGGTGCCGGGAACGGCAGGGCAACGGCCGTGGAAAAACTTGCCAATGGGCGTCATCAAGCGGCAATAAATGACCTTTCGGTGAGCGGTTCTCCGGTCGGCCTCGCCCTTACTCGGTCACCATCCGCATTTTTCCCACCCCCCGATCGTCGTTCAAGATCACGAATTGGCTCTCGCCGGGCGAGTTGTCGGTGGCAGGTGCGAGGATGCTCGCAGCACGGATGCGGTGGGGAGGGAGCGCAGGGCCCCGCGCGACGTGGTGACCTGTACGTGCCGACGCGCCCGTGCACGGTGGGGGAGGGCGCGCGCGAGCCCGCTGCCCCCGCCGCGTCAGGGGCAGGAAGGGACCGTTGACGGCGATGCAGATCAGGCTGACCGTCCTCGGGCCGCTCAGCGGCCACACCACGCACGCCACACGCGCCTGTGACGTCCTGGTGACCGCCCCCACGGGCACCGCCCTCGCCAGTGTGACCAGCGGGCTCGCGGCGGCCGTCGCCGCGGCCGGCTCCGACCTCGGCAGCGGTGCCGTCGTCGTCTACGCGGGGGCGGAGCGGCTCGACGCCCAGCGCTGCGCGCTCGGCGAGCCGCCCCTGATCGACGGCGCCGTCCTCTCCCTGTGCGCCCCGGCCGACCCCGAGCGGCACGCGGGCGTGCTGCTCTCCGGCACCCCGGAGGCCGCCGCCCGGCTGCACGTCGTCTCGGGCCCGGACGCGGGCGGTGTGCACCTGCTGCACGGCGGCGAGGTCAGCGTCGGCCGCTCCACCGCCGCCGACGTGCCCCTCGACGACCCGGACGTCTCCCGGCTGCACTGCGCGGTCACCCTGTCCGACGACGGCACGGTGACCCTGCGGGACCTGGGGTCGACCAACGGCACCACCCTGGACGGCGAAGCCGTGGGGGAACAGCCGCTTCCGTATCCGTCCGGCGCGCTGCTGCGGGTCGGCGAGTCCGTGCTGAGCCTGCACAGCGCGCGGGACGCCGCCCCGAGCGTGCTCCCGGCCGCCCCCGACGGCGAGGGCCACCTGCGGGTGGGCGTCGTGGAGGCGCCCCACGGGCCCGTGCAGGCGCCCGTGGCGGGGTCGTGGCTGGGCGGCCCCGGCGGGCCCGCGCAGGCGGACGCGCGGACGGGCGCCACCTCCGTCGGCACGGCGGTCCTCGGTACGGACGGCGCGGCGGCCCACCCGCTCGACAGCCCCGTCACCCATGGCGGGCGTGGTGTCCCCCTGGGCGCCGCCGCGGACGCGGAGGGCGACCAGGAGGCCCCGGACGACGCGCGCAGGCGCGGCGCCCGCAATCGCGGCATAGGCGCATGGGCCCGGCGGCTGGCCGGCGGGCGGAGCGCGGTCGCCCGCCCCCTGACCACGGACGAGTGGGACGCCGACGACGCGGCCGAGCGCGCCCGCGCGGAATCGGCCGTCCTGCGGGAGCGCTGGCCCGACCCGGCGAGCGTGCTGCTGACCGTCCTCGGGCCGGGCCCGCGGCTGTGGGAGCGCGGCCCGGACCACCCCGACCTGCTGACCGTCCGGCTGGGCACCGCCGACCGCCACACCGCCGACGGCAGCGCACCGCTCACCTCGGTGCCGGTGACGGTCGGCCTGCGGCAGGCCGGTTCGCTCGGCCTGGCCGGGCCCCGGGGACGGCTGTCGGGCCTGACCCGGTCCGTCCTCGCCCAGCTCGCCGCGCTGCACTCGCCCGCGGCCCTGGAGTTCGTCCTCATCAGCGCGGACCGCTCGCGCACGCCGGAGGAGCGGCTCGCCGAGTGGTCCTGGCTGAGCTGGCTGCCGCAGCTGCGGCCGGTGCGCGGCCAGGACTGCCGGCTGCTGGTGGCGTACGACCGCGAGCAGGCCGTGGCCCGCGTCGCCGAGCTCGTGCGCCGCCTGGACGAGGGCCCGTTGGGACCGCACTGGGCGGCGGCGCCCCCGGCGGCCGTCGCCGCGGCCGCGGAGCGGCACACCGGCGCGCACACGGTCCTGATCGTGGACGGCGACCCCGGCTCCGCGGACCTCCGCGAGACGGTCTCGCGGCTGGCAACGGGCGGCCGTGCCGCGGGCATCCACCTCATCTGTCTGGCCGACGCCCCGGCCACCACGCCCGCCTCCCCCGTCTCGGCCACGCTGGCCACGGCGCGGGCCGCGTCACCGGCGTTCCCGTACTGCGGGGTGGTCGCGCTGCTGAGCGGCGACGTGGCCACGGTGGTGCAGGTCATCCACCGGGCACCGGCCCCGGCGGCGAGCGGCGCGTACGACGCGGAGGGGCCGTACGGGACGGGAGCCGCCCCCGGCACCGCCGTGGAACCGCTGCACGGCCGCCCGGACCCCTACGGCCTGCACCAGGACGCGCGCGCGGACGCCACCGCGCTCGGTGGCGCCGTGACGGCCCACGACGGCCAGGGCGAACAGCCCGTCGGCGCCGCCGTGGTCGCGGCCGTCGACGCCGTGTCGGGCGCGTGGGCCGAGCGGTTCGCGCGGGCGCTCGCGCCGCTGCGGATGGCGGACACCGGCGGTACGGACGGGCAGGCGTCCCGGGTCGTGGCGGCGCTGCCGCGGACGGCCCGGCTGCTGGACGAGCTGGGGCTGGCGCGGGCCACCCCAGCCTCCCTGACGGCCCGTTGGGCGGCGGCCACGGACCGCGGCGCCCGGCCGGGCGGCCGCGCCGTCGCCGTGCTCGGCGCCGGACCGCACGGCCCGCTCGCGGTGGACCTGGCGGCCGACGGGCCGCACCTGCTCGTGGAGGGCGGGCCGGGCAGCGGCAAGACCGAGCTGCTGCGCTCGCTGGCCGCCTCGCTCGCGGCCGCCGACCGCCCCGACCGGCTCTCGCTGGTGCTGGTCGACGGTGCGGGCGCCGAGCGCGGCGAGGGCCTGCGGCTGTGCACGGACCTGCCGCACGTCTCGACGTATCTCGCGGCCGCCGACCCCATGCGGATGCGGGAGTTCGCGCAGGCGCTCAGCTCGGAGCTCAAGCGCCGGGCCGAGCTGCTGGGGCGGCTCGACTTCGCCGCATGGCACGCGCAGGCGTCCGCGCCGGCCGCCCCGCAGGTCGTCGCGCCCCGGCGCCCGGCGGACGCGTCCTCCGGCGACCTGGACCCGGCCCCGAGCGGCACCCTCAAGCTCCGTACGCAGAAGGACGGTCCGTCACGCACGGCCGAGACGGCGCTGCCCCGGCTCGTCGTCCTGGTCGACGACTTCGACGCCCTGGTCGCCCCGGCTCTCGGCAGCACGGGCCGCCCCGCGGCGGGTTCGGTCGTGCGGGCCCTGGAGGCCGTCGCCAGGGACGGCGAGCGGCTCGGGGTGCACCTCGTGGCCGCGTCCGGCCGCCCGGACCGTACGGCCGACACGGCGGCCGTCGAGCGCGCCGGGCTGCGCGCGACCCTGGAGATCGCCCCGCCGTCGGCCGACGGGACGCCGGGCGACGGCGGCGCCGCGGGCGAGCCCGCGCCGGGCCGCGGCCGGCTGATGCGCCCGGACGACGACGCCACGACCCCCTTCCAGGCGGGCCGGGTCACCGGCCGCATCCCGCGCACGGCGACGCTCCGGCCGACGGTCGTGCCGCTGGACTGGGCGCGCATGGGCGACCCCCCGACCCGCCGCCCGCTGCGCGAGCTGGGGAACGGGCCCACGGATCTGGCGCTGCTGGCGAGCGCGCTTCAGCGCGCCGCGCAGTCGGCTGGGGCGGAGGCGGCGCCGCCGCTTCTTTGAGAGGGGTGCGTTGCGCCTGCGGCGGGCTTGTTCCCCACCCCGCCCCTTCCCGCAGCATCTGATGCGCGGCTCCGCCGCGGCCGGGGCTCCGCCCCGGACCCGTGCCCGGGTGCGGGCCGGTGGCTGGTTGTGCCCACCCGTTCCGCCTCGCGGAACGATTGCCCACAACCAGGTGCGAATTCAGCCCGTCCGGCGTTTGAGGACGCGCCCGCAGGGTGCTCCGCCGCAGGCGCCAACTACCTGACGGCTCATCACAGCCCTGTCACGATCACCCCGTTGACGCAGAACACGGTATTGCGGCAGCCCCCGACCGGGCGTAGACCTGTCGCACGGGAGACAGGCCGGTACGCGGCGCGGCCGTCTGCGTACGGGAGGGGCGGCAATGCGCACATCGCTTCGTACGGCGCGCGGGGCGCGCGGGGCACTGGCACTGGTCGCGGCGGGGGCGCTGGCCCTGACGGCGGCCGCCTGCGGGGGCGGCGGGGGCGGCGGGAAGAGCGACGACAAGCCGTCGGCGAGCAGAAGCGGGAGCTCCGACGCGATCCCGCAGACCGTCCAACTCCCCAAGCTCAATGGGCAGAAGCTCAAGGTCACGGCCGTCTGGACGGGTGACGAGCAGAAGAACTTCACCAAGGTGCTGGACGAGTTCAGCAGGCGCACGGGCGCCGAGGTGGCGTTCGTGCCCAGCGGTGACGACATGGCGTCCTTCGTCGGCTCGAAGGTCGCGGGCGGCGACCCGCCGGACGTGGCGATGCTCCAGCAGCCGGGCGTGCTGAACGAGTTCGCGCAGAAGGGCTGGCTGAAACCGCTCTCCGGGGAGGTCACCGCGCAGCTGAACAAGAACTTCGCCAAGGGCTGGCAGGACCTCGGCTCGCACGACGGCAAGCAGTACGGCGTCTATTTCAAGGCCACCAACAAGTCCCTGGTCTGGTACAACACCAAGATCTTCGACGCGGCGGGCGCGAAGGAGCCCAGGACCTGGCCGGACTTCCTGCGCACCGCCCAGGTGATCGCCGACTTCGGCGTCCCCCCCGTGTCGGTCGCCGGCGCGGACGGCTGGACGCTCACCGACTGGTTCGAGAACATCTACCTCTCCCAGGCGGGCAAGGAGAAGTACGACCAGCTCACCAAGCACTCCCTGAAGTGGACGGACCCGTCCGTGAAGGACGCGCTGACCACCCTCGGGCAGCTCTTCGGCAAGAAGGAGCTGCTGGCGGGCGGCAACAGCGGCGCGATCAACACCCAGTTCCCCGACTCCGTCACCCAGACCTTCATCGGCGGTGACAAGGCCAAGGCCGCCATGGTCTTCGAGGGCGACTTCGCGGCCGTCAACATCGCCGGGGCCAAGGCGCGGCTGGGCAAGGACGCCAAGGTCTTCCCGTTCCCCGCCGTGGGCCCCCAGGCTCCGGTGGTGACCGGCGGCGACGTGGGCGTGGCCCTGAAGGACGGCCGGGCCGCCCAGGCGCTGCTGACCTTCCTCGCCTCGCCGGACGCGGCGGCGATCTGGGCGCACCAGGGCGGCTTCCTGTCCGCCAACAAGAACCTCGACCTCGCCGCCTACCCCGACGACGTGCTCCGGACCATCGCCAAGTCCCTCGTCGCCGCGGGCGACGACTTCCGGTTCGACATGTCCGACCAGGCGCCCGCCTCCTTCGGCGCCAAGCCGGGCCAGGGCGAGTGGAAGGACCTCCAGGACTTCCTGAAGAACCCGGGTGACGTGGCGGGCACCCAGGCGCGGCTGGAGTCCGACGCGGCCAAGGCGTTCAAGAACTGACGGGAGCCCCATGTCGACCGCGACAGCGGGCGGCGCCGCGGCCCCGGCGCCCGCACCGCCCCCGAAGAAGTCCCGCAGCGTGCTGGGCACCCGGCCGTGGGTGGCGGCCTGCTTCCTGCTGCCCGCGCTGGCCCTGCTCGGCGCGCTCGTCGTCTATCCCATCGGCTACTCCGTCTACCGTAGCCTCTTCGACGCCTCCGGCAACGGCTTCGTGGGGGTCGACAACTACCACGAGGTGTTCACCGACGAACGGATCCGCACGGCGCTGAAGAACAACGTCATCTGGGTGATCGTCGCACCGTCGGTGGCCACCGCCCTCGGCCTGATCTTCGCGGTGCTCACCGAACGGGTGCGCTGGGGAACGGCGTTCAAGCTGGTCGTCTTCATGCCGATGGCGATCTCCATGCTCGCCGCGGGCATCATCTTCCGGCTGGTCTACGAGCAGAACCCCGACCGTGGCGTGGCGAACGCCGTGTGGGTGGGCATCCACGACACCTTCACCGCGCCCGCGCCCTTCCCGGGCGCGCACCCCGTGAACGACAAGCTCCTGACGGCGAGCGGCGGGGCCTTCACCACCCGGTCGGTGGTCAAGGCGGGCACCCCGGTCGCGCTGCCGCTGGTGGGCGTGAAGCCGGAGGACCTGGGCGGCGCCAAGGACGCCATCCCGGCGCGGGGCGTGGCCGGGAAGGTCACCGGCACGGTGTGGATGGACTTCACCCGGGGCGGCGGCGGGACCCCCGGGATGATCGACGCGGGCGAGAAGGCGCTCGGCGGGGTGAAGGTCGAGGCCGTCAAGGACGGCACGACCGTCGCCTCGGCCACGACGGAGGCCGACGGCACCTTCACGCTGCCCGCGTCGGCGGACGGCGCGCGGCTGCGGCTGCCCGCCGCCAACTTCGCCTCGCACTACAACGGCATCGACTGGCTCGGCCCCTCGCTCGTCACCCCGTCGATCATCGGGGCGTACGTATGGATGTGGGCGGGCTTCGCGATGGTGCTCATCGCGGCGGGGCTCGCGAGCGTGCCGCGCGAACTGCTGGAGGCGGCGCGGGTGGACGGCGCGAACGAGTGGCAGGTCTTCCGCCGGGTTACCGTGCCGCTGCTGGCGCCGGTCCTGGTGGTCGTCCTCATCACCCTCATGATCAATGTGCTGAAGATCTTCGACCTCGTCTACATCATCGCGCCGGGCGCGAGCCTCGACAAGGCGAACGTCCTGGCCCTCCAGCTGTATCAGTCGTCGTTCGGCACGGACGTCAACCAGGGGGTGGGCAGCGCCATCGCGGTCTTCCTGCTGGTGCTCGTGCTGCCGGTGATGCTGGTGAATATCCGCCGGATGCGGAAGGAGCGGCAGCGATGACCACGGTGGACACGGCCGTACGGGCCAGGCGGTCGGTGCCCGCACGGATCGCCGCCCGGCTGGGCGGGGGCGCCATGCGCCTCTTCCTGATCGTCGTCGGGCTGTTCTGGCTGACGCCCACGGTGGGGCTGCTGCTGTCGTCCCTCCGCGACAAGACCGACATCGCGGGCTCGGGCTGGTGGAAGGTCTTCGCCCATCCCGCGCAGCTCACCACCGACAGCTACAGCAACCTCTTCCACAACGACACGGTGATGCGGTCCCTGCTGACCACCGCGCTGATCACCGTGCCCGCGACGGTGCTGGTCATCCTGATCGGGGCGCTCGCCGGATACGCCTTCGCCTGGCTCGACTTCCCGGGCCGCGACTGGTGGTTCATGGCCGTGGTGGGACTGCTGGTGGTGCCGGTGCAGGTGGCGCTGATCCCGGTGGCCAAGCTCTTCGACAAGCTGGGCATCTTCGAGAGCACCCCGGGCGTGGTGCTCTTCCACACGGCCTTCGGGCTGCCGTTCGCGGTCTTCCTGCTGCGCAACTTCTTCGCGGAGATCCCCCGCGAACTGCTGGAGGCGGCACGGCTGGACGGGGCGGGCGAGCTGCGGCTGTTCACCAGGGTCGTGCTGCCGCTGGGCGGGCCCGCGATCGCCTCCCTGGGCATCTTCCAGTTCCTGTGGGTGTGGAACGACATGCTGATCGCCCTGATCTTCGCGGACAGCGGGCACCCGCCGATCACGGTGGCGCTCCAGCAGCAGGTGCGCCAGTTCGGCGACAACATCGACATCCTCGCGTCGGGCGCGTTCCTGTCGATGGTGGTGCCGCTGGCGGTCTTCTTCGCGTTCCAGCGGCAGTTCGTGAGCGGGGTGATGGCGGGGGCGGTGAAGTAGCGGGACCCCCGGACCTCAGGCACGGCGTACGTACAGCGTCACCGCTCCCCCGCGCACGTACACCGAGGACTCCTCCCGGCAGAACTCCCGGAGTCCGCCCCACTTGGCGGACTCCGCAGGCTGGGCCCGGAACCACCGCGTGCCCACCGTGTTGGTGTCCGCCACCACCCACACCCGCGCCCCCGGGCGCAGCCGGGCCAGCCGGGCGCGCAGCTCCCGCGCCGTGACCTCCTCGCCGAAGAGGGTGCCGGACGCGGCCGCCGACCGTTTCAGCGTGAGGTCGCCGAGGCCCGTGAAGTCCTTCGGATAGGCGAGTGCGACGCGGCGCTCGTACAGCGGGAGGAAGAGCACCGCGTCGCCCGGCCCGGCCCGGCGGCCGACCAGACGGGCCACGGGCGCCAGTTCGTCGCCGCGGCTGACGGGGAGCCGCTCGCGCTCCTGCTGCGGCAGCTGCCACAGGAAGGCTGCCAGGACGGCGGCGGCACCGGCCACCGCCACGGCGCGCCGCCACGGCAGCGGCCCGAGGATCCGGTCGGCCCCGGCCGCGGCGAGCAGCGGCACTCCCGCGAGGCAGAACAGCAGATAGCGGTCGAGGAAGAGCGGCTGGACCTGCGCGGCCGCGTAGAGCAGGACGGGGGGTGCGAGCGCGAGCGGCAGGGCGACGGCGTTCAGGTGGAGGCGGCCCGTGCGGGGCGCCGGGGCGGCGAGGGCCACGGCGACCAGCAGCAGGGTGCCGGCCAGGACCAGGTCCCGGGGCCCGGCGAAGGCGCGCAGGAGCGCTTCCGCCTCCGCGGGCCCGGGGGTCCTGATCCAGGAGACCTGGGCGCTCTGGCCGCGCGAGAGCACCGCCAGCGGGGCCAGTGCCCCGCACGCGGCGGCGGCCGCGCAGCCCCAGGCGCGCCAGGTCCGCCCGGATATCCGGGAGACGAGCAGGGTCAGCGCGTGCGCGACGAGGAGCAGGACCGCGAACTCGTGCAGCAGCGCGGTGACCGCGACCACCGCGCCGTACCCGGCCCACCGCCCGCGGCCGCCGTCCTCCACGGCGCGGACGAGCAGCCAGGTCGCCAGCGCGGCACCGGCGGCGACCAGGGCGTAGGAGCGGCCCTCCTGGGCGTAGTGACCGGCGAAGGGGGTGGCGGCGTAGAGCAGCCCGGCCCACAGGCCCACGCGGGGGCGGGCGAGGCGGCAGCCGAGCGCGCCGACGAGCGCGGCGGTGGCCGCGGAGGCGACGACGGAGGGCAGCCGCAGCGCGACCTCGTCGGCGCGGATGGCGAGGACCGCGTGCATCAGCAGGTAGTAGAGGCCGTGGACGGCGTCGACCGTGCCGAGCAGGTCCCATATCTGCGCCACCGAGCGGCGCGCCACTTGGAAGGTGGCGCTCTCGTCCCGCCACATCGTGCCCCGGTCGAGCCCCCACAGCCCGACGCCGAGCATCGCGGCCGCGGGGACGAGCACGGCCGCCCGCCGGGCGCCGCGCCGCACGGGCTCCGGCACCGCCCCGGGGGCCGTGGACTCCTCGCCGGCCGCACCGGCCCGCCTCACCAGCACTGTCCGCATCCCGGCCCCTCCATGTCCCGCCCGGCCACGCCCGGGCGGCGAATATCCCCGATGGCGATGATTTGTAGGTAAAAATGGCTTTCGTGGAGGCAGACGTCAGCGAGTCCCGGAAACCGCCCACCGCCCCGCAGGTCGGCGTGATCGTCATCGGCTTCGACGACGCGGCCCACATCGGCGACGCCGTGCGCTCGGCCCTCGCCCAGGGGCCCGCCGTGGCCGAGGTCATCGCCGTGGACGACGCCTCCACCGACGGCACCGGCCAGGTGCTCGACGCGCTCGCCGCCCGGGAACCGCGCCTGCGGGTCATCCACCGCGCCGTCAACAGCGGTGGCTGCGGCGCCCCGCGCAACGACGGCGTACGGGCCGCCACCGCGCCGTACGTGATGTTCCTCGACAGCGACGACACGCTGCCCGACGGCGCCGCGCAGGCCCTGCTGCGGGCCGCGCTGCGGCACCGGGCGCCGGTGGCCGCGGGCCTGTGCGTACGCCGTGAGCTGCCGCAGGGCCGCGAGACCCGCTGGCAGCCCGGCCTCTACCGGCGGGCCGGCGCCCGCGCGCCCGAGGACCGCCCGGCGCTCCTCCACGACACCCTGTGCGTCAACAAGCTCTATTCGCGCGCCTTCCTCGCCGAGCACGCCATCGCCTTCCCCGAAGGGCCGTTCGTCTACGAGGACTTCGTCTTCACCGCGCAGGTGCTGGCGGCGGCGCCCCGCATCGCGACCGTGCCCGACACGGTCTACGTCTGGCACGTGCGCCGCGACGCCGCCGCGCCCTCGATCTCCCTGGACCGCGAGCGCATCGCCAACTGGCAGGCCCGCGTCGGCGCCCACCGGCGCAGCGTGGCCGTCTTCCGCGACGCGGGCAGCAAGCCGCTGGCCCGCGCGGCGCGGGTGAAGTTCCTCGACCACGACCTGCGGATGTACGTCCGCGAACTGCCCACCCGCAGCCCCGGGTACCAGCACGCGTGGTGGCGGATCACCCGCGGCTATCTGGCCGCGTACGAGGAGGCGGAGCTCCGCGCGGCCCGGGCCCCGGCCCGCTGGATCGCCCGCGTGATCCTGGCCTCCGACGCGCCGCGCGACCTCGCCCGCCTCTCCCAGCTCGCCGCCCGCCCGGCCCGCCTGCCACCGCCCTACGCGCGGCACGACGGCGACCCGGTCTGGGCGCCCGACCTCCCGGCCGCCCCCTTGGACGGGCTCACGGACCCGGCGGTCGTCCCCCTCGCCCAGCTCCCGGTGACGGTGGACGCCGAACTGCGGCCCCTGCGCGCCGAACTGCGCCTGAGCGTCCACGATCTCCACGGGCGGCTCACCGCCGACCCGCCCCGCACCATCGACGTCGAACTGCGCCACAGGAACGGCACGGCGGCCCTGCGCTGCGGCGTCCCCCTGACCGACGGGGGCCCGCCCTGGACCGTACGGCTGCCGCTGCGCCTCGCCCGGCTCGCCCGGCTGGGGATCCGCGACGGCGCGGGCGCCGCGCCGCAGTCCTGGGACATCCGCGTGCGGCCGCACCTCGCGTCGGGCGGCTCCTTCCGCACGTCCGTCCGCGCGACGGGGCGGGCGCTGCGGCGGCTCGCCCTGCCGAGCCGCCGCTTCGGCGTCCTGCTGGCCCGGCCGTACGCGACGGCGGCCGGCTCGCTCGCCCTCCGCGTGGCCGCGGGCCCGCTCGCGGCGGCGGCTTTCGCCTGGCGGCGGCTCCGGCGGCTCCGCGGCCTGGGCTCCGCCCCGGGTCCCCGCTCGGGTGCGGCCCGGCGGGGGCTTTGTTCCCCTCCCCCGCCCCTTCCCGGCCGTGTCAATTTGCGGCTCCGCCGCGTGGGGGCTCCGCCCCGGACCCCGAAGCACGCTCCGCGCGCTGTCCTCAAACGCCGGACGGGCTGAATTCGTACCCGGCAACAAACCCGTACCCACAGCCGCCCGGCCACCGCCTACCGGTCGATTTCCGCGAACAGTGCCTCCCACCTCTCCAGCACCTCCCCCAGCCGCAGCGGCGCGACGTGCGACCGGGCCGCCCGCCCGTAGCGCGAGCGCAGCGGCGCGTCGGCCATCAGCTGCCGGAGCGCCTCGGCGAAGGCCGTGGTGTCCCCGGGCGGGACGAGGGTGCCGGTGCGGCCGTGGGCGATCAGCTCCCGTACGCCGCCGGACAGGTCGAAGCTGACGCACGGGACGCCCACGGCCGATGCCTCCGCCAGCGCCATGGGGCGCCCTTCGCGCTCGCTGGTGAGGGCCAGGACCGACAGCTCGCGGTAGGCGGCGGCCATGTCCCGTACGCTCCCGCGGAACCGCACCTGGTCCCCGATGCCCAACCGCCCGGCGCGGGCCCGCAGTTCGGGCTCGAGCGGGCCGTCGCCGAAGCAGTGGAGCTCCCAGCCCGGCTCGGCCGTGCCCGCCGCGGCGAACGCGTCGAGCAGCCGGTCCAGCCGCTTGACCTCCTCCAGCCGCCCTACGGCGCCGATCCGGCGGGTGTCCAGGGGCGCGGGCGGGCCGGGGTCGAAGGGCAGGGGGTTGGGCAGGACGGTCGCGTTGGGCAGCCGCCTGCGGCGGAACTCCGCCGCGTCCGGCTCGCTCAGGAACACCGACTTCTCCAGCGCCGGGTAGTGCCGCAGGATCAGCTGGAGGTTCTCGGAGGCGCACGCCTGGAGGAAGGACTCGTGGTACTGCCCGATGCCCTTGAGGTGCGGCCACTCCACCGCGTCCAGCCAGTCCGCCGCCCAGGGCGAGCCGATGATCACCAGCCCGTCCGGCACCTGCGCGAAGCGCGCGGCCAGTCGCCCGCGGGCCAGGTCGCGCTCCCGCCGCCCGGCGCGGGCGGCGCGGGTCCGGGCGGGGCTCAGCCGCTCGGCGAAGGAGGTGGCCGGCCGGGGCAGGGCCGCCGGTGAGCGGTGGAGGACGGTGTGCGCGTAGGCGGGGTCGGCGGTGTAGACGTGGGGTTCGGGGCTCGGCCGGATCCCGATGAGCTCCACGCGGTGGCCGCGCTCGGCGAAGCCCTGGGCGAGGGTGTGCAGGACGCGCTGGGAGCCGCCCATGGAGTCGACGTCGATGCCGACGAGGAACAGATTGCGCGACGTCATCGCCCTTCCCCTCCCGGCCTGTCGGTGCCCGGGCCGGGTCGCGGCGGGCCGCCGCCCTCGAAGAACAGCTTCACCACGCCCTCGCTCGCGTGCCCGTCCGCGTAGGGGTTGAAGCGCCTCCTGAACCGTTCGTACGCCCGCGCCCACTCCTCCCGCACCGCGTCCAGGTCCGTCAGCGCCCTCGCCAGCCCGGCCACCGTGCCGAGCTGCGGTCCGGGGGCGATCTCGGCCAGGTCGTAGTAGGTGCCGCGGGCCAGGGAGCGGTACGCGGCGTAGTCGTCGGCGTAGAAGAGGATGGGCCGGCCCAGGTTCGCGTAGTCGAACATCACCGAGGAGTAGTCCGTGAGCAGCGCGTCGGAGGCGAGCAGCAGGTCGTTGACGTCGATGAACTCCCGTCCGTCGCGCACCGCGTGGCCCAGCTCGCGGGGGACCGTGAAGCGTTCGTAGTAGTGCGGGCGGACGACGACCGTCCACTCCTCGCCCGTGTGCCGCACCAGCTCGGCCAGGTCCACGCGGATCGACTCGCCGGCCCCGCGCGCCCCGTCGCGGAAGGTGGGCGCGTAGAGCAGCACCTTGCGGCCGGGCGGGATCTGGAGCCGCTCCCGGGCGGTGGCGGCGCGCTCGCGCTGTTCGGGTTCGTGCGCGCGCACGAGCGGGTCGTTGCGGGGCAGGCCGGTGCGCAGCAGTTCGCCGGTGTAGCCGTTGGCGCGGACGAAGGTCTTCTCGAACTCCTCGCTGGGGGCGATGAGGGCGTCCCAGCGGGCCACCGTCTCGCGATGCCGGCGCCTGCGTTCGGGGCCCGCGAGGCGGAGTTCGGGCACGTCGAAGCCCATGTGTTTGAAGGCCTGTCCGTGCCAGGTCTGGAGATAGCGGGCGCCGGGGCGTTTGCCGTAGAGCAGGGGGAAGCCGTGCGAGTCGACCCAGTAGCGGGCGCGGGCGACGGTGCGGACGTACTCCCAGCTGCCGCGCCGGACCAGGGGGGTGCCCTCGGGGTAGGAGGAGCGGCTGCCCGCGTACGACCAGACGGCGCGCAGCGGGAGCCCGCGGCGCAGGAGTTCCTCGTGGAGGTAGCGGGGGCTGTCGGTGTAGCCACGGCCTTCCATGGCCTCGAAGACGACCAGCTCGTCGTCGATGGGCAGCCTTTGCAGCTCGTGGTAGGTGAGCGCCTTGGCGCGCGGGCCGGTGACGCGGCGGGTGAGCCGGTGGATCCCGCGGTGGACGGTCGCCAGGCGCGGGGCCGCGGCCTCGGCGTGGCCGAGGACTCCGGTGCGTTCCCAGGTGAGTTCGAGCCGCCCGGCGCCCTGGCCCTCGCGGCCGACGCGCAGCCGGTGCCGCGCGAGGCGCAGGGTCAGGGTGGTGATGTCGTCGAGGGCCAGCAGGGGGTCGGTGCGGGTGAGGCCCATCCGGGCGAGGGCGATCACGGGGTGGCGGCGGCCGCGGAATCCCTTGACGCCGAGGGGGATCCGCCGGGGGTCGAGGACGATCGTCGCGGTGCGGGGGGCGGCCGGGCCGTCCGTGCCGGTGGGGGCCGGGTCGTAGCGGAAGGGCACGGCGAGGGGGTCCGCGGTGGTGGCGACGCGCAGCTCGGCGGTGAGGGGCCCGGCGTCGGGGAGCAGCCGCGCGGGGTCGTAGGTGTGCAGGAGGATTCTCAGCAGGGGCCCTTCGGGGGCGATGTGCGCGACCTCGTGGCGCAGGGGTCCCCCGGTGAACGGCTGCCGGTCCAGGTGCCATGCGGTGATGTCGAGCCCTTCGGCCGCCTCGGGGTCCGCCGGAAGGAGCGGCCCCCAGTACATCCGGCCGCCCTGGCGGACGACGTGGCGGGGGGCGAGGTGGGGGCGGTCGAGCGTGCGGGCGCACTCGGCGGCCTCGGCGAACCGGCCGGCGCCCAGCAGGTAGTGGCAGATCTGCTGTTCGCGGGGCATCGCGGCGTGGGCCTCGGGGGTGAGGGTGCGCAGGTAGGGCGTGACGGCGGCGGCGAATTCCGCGGTCCAGCGGTGGTCGCGGAAGGGCAGGTCGCCGAGGTAGAGGCGGAGGTCGTGGCGGAGGAACTTCTCGTCCTTGGCGGTGCGCAGGTCGGTGTTGCCCGTCTCCTCGAGGAAGGTGTCGACGAGCCGGGCGACGGTGACGCGGTCCCGCACGCTCTCGACGCGGTGGCGGCCGGCGGTGATGGACGGGGTGGCGGGGTCGGCGGCCAGCCACCAGGTGTAGACGGTCCAGGGGACGACGGCGAAGCGGCGGGCGAGGGTGAGGGCCTGGGCGCTGAAGAGGGAGTCCTCGTAGTGCACGCCTTCGGGGAAGCGCAGGCCGTGCCGGGCGAGGAAGCCGGCGCGGTAGAGCTTGTTGGTGGACAGGGCGTCCAGGAAGTACCGGGGGGCGGCGCGGATGCCGTCGAAGACGTGGACGTCGTCGAAGAGTTCGGGATACCACAGGCCGGTGGTACCGGTCTCCTCGAAGAGGCGGGTGACCTCGCCGGTGACGAGGTCGGCGCCGGTCTCCTCGGCGGTGAGCAGCAGCGATTTGCAGGCGTGGTGGGGGAGTTCGTCGTCGCTGTCGAGGAACATCACATAGGGCGCACGGGCCGCGTCGATGCCCGCGTTGCGCGGGGCTCCGCAGCCTCCGCTGTTGGCGGGCAGCCGCAGGGCGCGCACCCGCGGGTCGGCTCCGGCGAGTTCGCGGGCGGCGGCGGACGTGCCGTCGGTCGAGCAGTCGTCGACGATGATCACTTCGAGGGCGCGCAGCGACTGCCCGAGCGCGGACCGCACGGCGCGCGGCAGCCGTTCGGCGTCGTTGTAGGCGATCACCACGACACTGACATCCGGGCCCTCACGGCAGGGCCGTCGCGCAGCGCTCATCACTCACCCCGTTTCCGAGCGGTCCACGTGATTCCCGGCCTCGGGATCACTACGGAAAGAGTAGACGCGACCACTGACAGTGACCTCGCGCCCGGGTCGCGCCCGCCCGCGCCAGGCCCGTACGGCCAGCACCGCCGCCACGCCCGTGATCATGACGATGTCCCGGAAGGCATGCCTCCGCGCGCTGTCCAGATACGGCCAGCGCACCGCGGCGAGCTCCGGGAGCAGGGGGAGCCAGAACCACACCGAGCGGGCCGCCGCCCCGCGCACCACCACCGAGGCCACGAGCGAGGGCAGGACGACCAGCATGTAGTGCTGGAACGACGGCCGGGACACCAGGAACGCCGCGAGCATCAGCAGTGACGCGCACTCCACGAGCCGCAGCCCCTCGTCTCCCCCGGCCCGCCAGCGCACCCGGGCCAGGGCGAGCACCGTCAGCGCCGCGGCGCCCGCGAGCGCGAAGGCCAGGGGCGACGGCACCCCGAGCCGGGGCAGCACGGTCGTCCAGGAGGCGTCGAACGGCCGGGCGTAGGAGTCCTGGCCGTGCAGCAGGAACGGCAGCGTCCGGGTGAAGAACCGCCCCGGCCGGGGCATGGCCGACGCCGCCGCCAGCGACACCGCCGCGGGGACGCCGACGGCCCACGCCAGCGCCCGCCACCGCCGGGCCAGCGCGAACAGGAGCAGCAGGGGCACGAGCATCGGCTTCAGGGCGATGGCCGCGCCGGTCACCACGGCGGCCGCGCACCAGTGCCCGCGCCGGGCGAGCAGCAGGGTGACGGGAAAGGCGATGGCGGACAGGACCGTCCAGTTGCCGAGGCTGACCAGACCGTGGAACGGCTCGAACAGCCCCAGCCCGGCGACCAGGGCGGCCGCGAGCCGGCTGTCGGCCCGTACGCCGAAGACCCGCAAGGCGGCGAGCACGCCCACCAGGCCGAGCAGGGCGGTCGCGACCGGCACCGCGTAGAACAGCACGCGGTCACCGGCCAGGGTCTGCGGCAGCGCCGCGAAAACCGCGCCCGGCAGGTAGAGGAAGCGCTTGTCCGCGTACGGCGAGCCGCCGTCGAGCAGGGTCCGCGCCGCGCGCACGACGACGGCGTTGTCGATGCCCGCGCGCGTACCGGCCAGCACCCGCGCCACGTCCAGCGCGAGGACCAGCAGGGCCGCGCCGAGCAGCGGGCGGGGCGCGCGCCCGCGCAGCCACCGGCCGAGGACGTCGGCGGAGCCCGGCCACCGGGAGTGGACGACGTCCGGCGCGCCGCGGGGATCGCTCACCGGTCGACCACCTCCGACAGGACGAAGCCACCGGGCCCCCGCGCGGCCTTCCTGAGCGCGGGGTCGTCCGGTGGCAGCCCCGGACCGCCGTTCCTCTGCAGCACCCAGCGCGCGCCGAACTCCTTGAGGATGCCGAGCCGTTCGGCCCGGGAGGCGGCCGGGGAGAAGTAGCGGCGGGTCGCGTCCCGGCGGTGCCGTTCGTCGCGGAGGAAGACGTCGGGGTAGGCGGGGGCGACGGTGTACGGGCCGTAGGCGGGGATCGTCCGCAGCGCGTAGTAGTTGTCGGTCATCACCGTGGCGCCCTTGGGCATCGCGCGCGCCGCCCAGCGGAACTGCGGCCAGAGCGCGATCGCGTGCACCGTGCGCAGCGGGGGCGGGAGGGCGGCGGGCCGCAGCACGTACGAGAGCGCGCCGGCCTGGGTCCACGCGCCGGCCAGCAGGGCGGCCGCCGTCAGCGGGAGGAGGGCGGCGCGGAGCCGCCGGTGGGCGCCGTCGGCCACCTCGACGGCGAGGGCCAGTTGGGCGGGCAGGAGCGCGGCGGGCAGGATCCGGCCCCACGCCTGGTGGCCGAGGGCGCCGCCCGCGGCGAAGACCAGGAGGCCGAGCACGAAGAAGATCACCAGGGGGTCGCGGCGGTCGCGCCGCCGGCGGGCCACGAGCGCGGGCACGCCGAGGGCCGCGAGGCCGAACTTCGTCGCGAGGTGGTCGTAGAGCGGCCGGTGGATGTCGTCCAGGGCGCCCGCGCCGGGCAGCGCGAAGAAGGAGTAGTACGGCCAGCAGGCGAGCACCACGGCGGCCAGGGCGGCCGCCGCGCCCACCCGCGCCCACACCGCGGCACAGGGCCGGGGCCGGGCGCCGAGCAGGATCGCGGCGGCGCCGAGCACGGCGACCGCGCCCGTGAACTGGTGGGTGAGCAGGACGCACGCCAGCAGCAGCCCGAGCGCGAGGAGGCGGGGCAGCCCCCGTCCGCCTCCGGTCAGTGCCTTGCGCAGCAGCGCCCACAGGTGGAAGGCGAGGCCGAGGGCGAGGGTGCTGGGGTAGGCGAGGGTCAGCGACAGCGAGACCAGTCCGGGGAAGCCGCTCCAGGCGAACAGCCGCACGCCGTCGAGGAAGAGGACGCACAGCAGCGCCAGCGGAACCGCCGCCCACGCGCGCGTGAAGGTGCGGACGAAGGCCCCGACGCCGGTGCCCAGCAGGACGAGTCCGGCGAGCCCGCCCAGGCGCAGCACGGTGAAGGTGCCCCAGCCGGTCGCGGAGGCGAACAGGGCCAGCAGGACCGTCCACGGCGAGTAGTAGGGGCTGGAGGTGTCCGCGCGCACCAGGGGGTTGCCGGGGTGGAGCGGGTCGGCGCGCAGCCGTTCCAGGACGGCCGCGTGCATCCCCAGGTCACCGGCCCACGGCAGCCGTACGACCATGAGCAGCAGCAGGGCGGCGAGCAGCAGGGCGCAGGCCGCGGCCGCCCGGTGCGGGGCGCGCGGGCCCGGCCTGAGGACCCCGGCGGCGCGCGGGGTCATGCGCTCAGCGGGCGCGGTCGCCGGTGGCACGGGCGGCCCTCGCGCGCAGTCGCCACGGCATGGCCACGGATTCGAGCTGCACGGCCAGGTTCATCTTCGACTCGCCGACCGTGCGGTCCTCGAAGTGGATCGGCACCTCCATGACGGTGTACCCGGCGCGCAGGGCCCGGTACTTCATCTCGACCTGGAAGCTGTATCCGGCGCTGTCGACGGTGGCGAGGTCGATGGCGCGCAGGGCGTCCGCGCTCCAGAGGTTGAAGCCGCCGGTGATGTCGCGGACGCGGGTGCCCAGGATCGTGCTGGCGTAGACGTTGGCCCAGCGGGAGAGCAGTTTGCGGTGGACCCCCCAGGCGTCGGAGAGGGTGCCGCCGGGCACATAGCGGCTGCCGACGACGACGTCCGCGCCGGTGGCGAGGGCGACGCCGAGCAACTCGGGCACTTTGTCGGCCGGGTGGCTGCCGTCGGCGTCCATCTGGACGACGTACGCGGCCCCTTCGCCGGCGGCGCGGGCCATGCCCGCGGCGTAGGCGCGGCCGAGGCCGTCCTTGGCGGTGCGGTGCAGGACGGACATCCGGGTGCGGTCCGCCCGGTTGTACCGTTCCGCGAGATCCTCGGCGATCTTGCCGGTGCCGTCGGGGCTGTTGTCGTCGACGACGAGCAGTCGCAGCCCCTCCAGCGGCAGCGCCATGAGGGCCTCGGCCATGGCGGGGAGGTTGTCCGCCTCGTTGTACGTGGGCATCACCACGGTCGTCGCGGTGCGCCCCCACTCCGCGGGAAGCGGTGTCACGGCGGGTGTGCGGGTTGCACTCATGTGCCTGTCCTTGTCGGTGTGGCCGGTGGGGGTCCGGTTCAGACGGCGGAGAAGCGAATGGCGGCGTCGGGGATGGTCATGCCGCACCAGATGCGGGCGCCGTCGCGGAGTTCGTTGTCCGCGCCGATCACGGCGTGGTCGCCGATCACCACTTCGTCGAGCACGGTCCGCGGGCCCACCCGGGCGCCCTGGCCGACCATGCTGGCGCGCACCCGGGCGCCCGCCTCGACGCGCGCGCCGTCCAGGACGACGGAGCCCTCGACGTCGGCGCCCGCCGCGACGTACGCCCCCGTGCCGACGACCGTGCCGCCGCCGAGCCCGGCCCCGGCCTCGACGTGGGCGCCGGGCAGCAGCAGGAACTCCCCCGGTTCGCCGGGCACGGCCGGGGAGCGGACGACGCCCCGTACGAGGTCGGCCGACGCCTGGACGAAGGAGGCGGGGCGGCCGAGGTCCAGCCAGTACGAGGCGTCGACGACGCCGTGCAGCAGCGCGCCCGCGGCCAGCAGCCCGGGGAAGGTCTCGCGCTCCACGGAGACGGGGCGGCCGGTGGGGATGGTGTCGATGACGTCGCGCCGGAAGACGTAGCAGCCGGCGTTGATCTGGTCGGTGACGATCTCCTCGGGGTGCCGTGGCTTCTCGGTGAAGGCCAGGACGCGCCCGTCGGGGCCGGTGGGCACCAGGCCGAAGGCCCGGGGGTCGGTGACGCGGGTGAGGTGCAGGGTGACCTCGGCCCGGGACCGCTCGTGGCGGCGCAGCAGGCCCTCGATGTCGAGGGCGGTGAGGATGTCGCCGTTGAAGACGAGCACGGGTGCGGCGGGGCCGCCGGTCAGGGCGCTCGCGGCGCTGCGGATCGCGCCGCCCGTGCCGAGCGGTTCCTTCTCGGTGACGTAGGTGAGCCGCAGGCCGTGGGCGGAGCCGTCGCCGAAGTAGGGCTCGAAGACCTCGGCGAGGTAGGAGGTGGCCAGGACGACGTGGTCGACCCCGGCGGCTCTGGCGCGGGCCAGCTGGTGGGCGATGAAGGGCACCCCGGCGGCAGGGACCATCGGCTTCGGCGTGTTGAGGGTCAGCGGCTGGAGCCGGGTCCCCTTGCCGCCGACGAGCAGTACCGCCTCTGTCATGCCACTGTCCTCGCCGTCATCGTCGCACTGTGTCATTTTTTGCGGCAATTTACACTACAATCGGTTCTCTGCGGCAAATGTCTGCTTTGCGTGGCGAGCGTATTGGGAGAGGCCCTTGCGACCCTTGCGACCCTTGCGACCCTTGCGACCGAGGACGCCCGGCGCACCGGGACCCGGGGCGCCCGGCACACCGGGCGGGGCGCCCGCCTCCGGACCGGCACGGCTGCTCGCCCTCGGCCGGGAGTTCGCGAAGTTCGGCACGGTCGGCGGCCTGGGGATCTTCGTCAACCTCGCGGTCTTCAACCTCTGCCGCACCACCACGGGCCTGCCCGTCGTGCGGTGCAGCGTGATCGCGACCGTGGTCGCTATTGCCTTCAACTACGTGGGGCTGCGGCACTTCGCCTACCGCGACCGCGACAAGAGCCACCGCAGCCGGGAGATCGCCCTCTTCGCCGCCTTCAGCGCCGTGGGCCTGGTCATCGAGAACGGCGTGCTCTACGTCGCCACCTACGGCTTCGGCTGGGACACGCCGTTCCAGAACAACCTGTTCAAGTTCCTCGGCATCGGCGCGGCCACCCTCTTCCGCTTCTGGTCCTACCGCGCCTGGGTGTTCCGCGCGCTGCCGCGCCGGGCCCGCCCCTCCCGTACCGACGAGCCCTCCGCTCACGGCGATCCCTCGAACAGCACGAGCAACCCTGCCGCGTACCACCCCGAGACCACCGCACCTCCACCGTAGAGACACACCCGCACCCCAAGCGGAGCACGCGCGAGCGGCCGGGCCGCCAACAGCAGCAGAACCGGCAGGAACGGCAGCATGAAGCGTGGTTTGGACAGCGGCGAACCCGGCGTCCCCACCATCAGCAGCCACGCCCCCGCGACCAGCACGACCAGCGGCCACGGCACCTGCCGGTCCAGCGCCAGGGCCAGCACCCCGATCGCCGTCAGCACCACCAGGCCCAGCACGACGGCGCCGCGCAGGTCGCCCGTCCGGCCCGCGCGGTGGTAGAGCAGCATCCCCTTCAGCAGGTGCGCGGTGGCCCGGCCGAAGTCGAACTGCTGGTCCCAGGCGCGCTCCGCCTCGAACCACCCGTCCACCCGGCCCACCTTGCCGCCCAGGAACAGCCAGCTCCCCAGCAGCCCCAGCGGCGCCGTCGACAGCGCCACCCACGGCCGCCAGCCGTCCTGTCGCCGGATCACCGCCCACCCGGCGGTCAGCACCACCGTGCCGATCAGCACCGAGGCCGTCGGCCGCACGGCACCGGCCAGCACGCACAGCGCGGCGGCGCTCAGCCAGCGGCGCTCCAGCAGGGCCACCAGCGACCACAGGAGGGCGGCGCTGAAGACCGCCTCCGAGTACGGCACCCACAGCGCGAACGCGTACGGCGAACAGGCCCACAGCGCCACGCACGCGTATCCCGCGCCCGGCCGGCCCCCGACCGTGCGCACCAGCCGGTACACCCCCGCCGCGGCCACCGCCGCGGCGCACCAGGAGACCAGCACCCCCGCGTACGGGAACGGGATCCCGGTGGCCACGTGCACCACCCGGATCAGCCCGGGGACCAGCGGGAAGAAGGCGATCGTGCTGAACTTGGGCTCCCCGTCGGGGCCGTAGGGGATCTCGCCCGGATAGCCGCGCTTGGCGATGTGCAGATAGTGCCCGCTGTCCCAGCGGCGCAGCAGCTGCTCCACGCCGCGCCCGAGGTGATGGTTGATCAGCAGCAGGACGGCGAAACCGGCCGCCGCGACCGCGAGATAGAGGACGACTGCCAGGGCCGCCTCCCGGCGCGCGGAGTGGACGGGGAGGGCTGCCTTCAACGGCGCCGGGGCGGGGGCAAGTCGCGTGACGACCTTCATTGGACTCTCTTAACACGACTCAACCCGGCAAAAGGGGCGGCCCCGGGGATTTCTCCCCGGGGCCGCCCCCTGTTCACTCCGGCGTCAGCTGTGCGTCCGCAGCAGCGTCCGCATCGTCCGCATCGCGACCGAGAGGTTGGCCAGGTCGAAGGCGTCCGAGCCGCGGATCTCGTCGAGCGTGGTGCGCGCCCGGCTGAGGATCGCCGCGTTCTTCTCCTCCCACGTCCGGAAGCGCTGCTCCGGGGTGGAGGCGCCGTTGCCGACGGACAGGATGTCCGCGGTGAGCGCCGCGTGGGCCGCGTAGAGGTCCTCCCGGATGGAGGCGCGGGCCATGGACTGCCAGCGGTCGGAGCGCGGCAGCTCGATGATCCGGTCCATCAGCTGGGTGATGTGCAGCCGGTCACCGAGGTCGTAGTAGACCTCGGCCACGTCGAGCGGCTCCTTGCCCGTGCGGTCCGCGACGGCCACGATGTCCAGCGCCGGGAAGGCGGAGGAGAAACCGGCCACCCGGACGGCCAGGTCGTCCGGCACGCCGGCCGCGACCAGCTCGTCGTGGATGGACTGCCACCAGTCGCTGTCGGCGCCCTTGAGCAGCTTCGGCAGCTGGAACCAGACCGCCGCCACGCCGTCCCGGAAGAACTCGATGGTCTCGGCGAGCTGGAGCGGCTGCGGCCGGTTGTTGAGCAGCCAGCGGGTGCCGCGCTCGACCAGGCGGCGCGAGTGCAGCCGGATCCGGGTCTGCACATCGGCCGGGACGAGGTTGTCGAGCGCCTCGACGGCGTCCCAGACCTTGCCCAGACCGAAGATCTCCCGGGCCGCGGTCTGCGCCCGGACGATCTCCTCCAGCGACGCCCCGGTCTCCTCCCGCAGACGGTGCAGGAAGGTCGAACCGCCGCTGTTGACCGTGTCGTTGACCAGGACGGTCGTGACGATCTCCCGGCGCAGCGCGTGCCCGTCGATCTGCTCGCCGAAGGAGGACCGCAGCGCCCGCGGGAAGTAGGCGTACAGCAGCCGCTCCAGATACGGGTCGTCCGGGAGGTCGGTGGCCAGCAGCTCCTCGGACGTCGTGATCTTGATGTAGGCGAGCAGGACCGCCAGCTCCGGCTGGGTCAGCCCGCGGCCCGCGGAGAGGCGCTCGCGGATCTGCCGGTCGGTGGGCAGGAACTCCAGGGCGCGGTCCAGGTGACCGTCGCGGGACAGCCGGCGCATGATCCGCTGGTGGGCGTGGAGCAGGCTGGGCGCCTGGGAGACGGCGTTGGCCAGCGCCACGTTCTGCGCGTAGTTGTTGCGCAGGACGAGCTCGCCGACCTCGTCGGTCATCTCCGCGAGCAGCTTGTTGCGCTGCTTGACGGTCATGTCGCCGTCCGAGACCAGCGCGTTCAGCAGGATCTTGATGTTGACCTCGTGGTCGGAGGTGTCCACACCGGCGCTGTTGTCGATCGCGTCGGTGTTCATCCTCCCGCCGGTCTCGTCGGGGCCGCCGGTGCGCGCGAACTCGATGCGGCCGAGCTGCGTCAGACCGAGGTTGCCGCCCTCGCCGACGACCTTCACCCGCAGGTCCTGGCCGTCGACGCGGATCGCGTCGTTGGCCTTGTCGCCGACGTCGGCGTGCGACTCGGTGGACGCCTTCACGTACGTGCCGATGCCGCCGTTCCACAGCAGGTCGACCGGCGAGCGCAGGATGGCCTTCATCAGCTCGGCGGGGGTCATCTTGGTGACGCCCGCCTCGATGCCGAGGGCGGCCCGGACGTGCGCGTTGACCGGGATCGACTTGGCCGTGCGCGGGTGGATGCCACCGCCCTGCGAGAGCAGGCCGGTGTCGTAGTCCGCCCAGGAGGAGCGGGGCAGCTCGAACAGGCGGCGGCGCTCGGCGTAGGAGACGGCCGCGTCCGGGGTCGGGTCGAGGAAGATGTGGCGGTGGTCGAAGGCGGCCACCAGGCGGATGTGCTCCGAGAGCAGCATGCCGTTGCCGAAGACGTCACCGGACATGTCGCCGACGCCGACGACCGTGAAGTCCTCGGTCTGGGTGTTGTGCCCCAGCTCCCGGAAGTGCCGCTTGACGGACTCCCAGGCGCCGCGGGCGGTGATGCCCATGCCCTTGTGGTCGTAGCCCGCGGAGCCACCGGACGCGAACGCGTCGCCGAGCCAGAAGCCGTACGACTCGGCGACCTCGTTGGCGATGTCGGAGAAGGTCGCGGTGCCCTTGTCGGCGGCGACGACCAGATAGGTGTCGTCGCCGTCGTGCCGCACGACGTCCTTCGGGGGCACGACCTCGCCGCCGACCATATTGTCGGTGATGTCGAGCAGACCCGAGATGAAGGTCTTGTACGAGGCGATGCCCTCGGCCAGCCATGCGTCGCGGTCCAGGGACGGGTCCGGCAGCCGCTTGCCGACGAAGCCGCCCTTGGCGCCCACCGGCACGATGACGGTGTTCTTCACCATCTGCGCCTTGACCAGGCCGAGCACCTCGGTGCGGAAGTCCTCACGCCGGTCGGACCAGCGCAGACCGCCTCGCGCGACCTTGCCGAAGCGCAGGTGCACACCCTCGACGCGCGGGCTGTAGACCCAGATCTCGTACGCCGGGCGGGGCGCGGGCAGGTCGGGGATGGCCTGCGGGTCGAGCTTGATGGACAGGTACGCGTGCGGCAGGCCCGCGCTCGTGCGCTGGCCCCTCTCGTCGCTTCCCGCGCTGGCGCGCTGGAAGTGGTTCGTGCGCAGCGTGGCCTTGATGACCGTGAGGAAGGCCCGCAGGATGCGGTCCTCGTCCAGGCTCGCGACCTGGTCGAGGGCGCCGTCCAGCTCCTCCAGCAGCCCGTCGATCAGCTCGCGCCCGGCGCGCTGGAGCGCCGGCGACATCCGGGCCTCGAAGAGGTTGACCAGGAGGCGCGTGGTGTGGACGTTGTTGCTGAGGGTGTCTTCCATGTACGACTGGCTGAACGGCGAACCGGCCTGCCGCAGGTACTTCGCGTACGCCCGCAGCACCATCGCCTGGCGCCAGTCGACACCGGCCTCCAGCACCAGCTTGTTGAAGTTGTCGTTCTCCGCGGCGCCCGTCCACACGGCCGCGAAGGCCTCCTGGAAGCGGGTGCGCGCGTCGTCGCCCTCGATCCGCTCGGGCATGCGCAGCCCGAAGTCGTAGATCCAGGCGGTCGTCCGGTCCGAGCAGCGCAGCTCGTAGGGGCGCTCGTCGACGACCTCGACGCCGAGCCTGTGGAGCACCGGCAGGACGGCGGAGAGGGAGACCGGCTCACCGGTGCGGTAGATCTTGAAGCGGCGCTCGCCGGGGCCCGCGCCGACCGGCTCGTAGAGGCTGAGCTCGAAGTCGCGGTCGCCGCCGGCCGTGGTCAGCTTCTCCAGGTGACCGAGGTCGGAGACGGCGCCGCGCGGGCTGTGGTCGGCCTTGTAGCCCTCGGGGAAGGCCTGGCCGTAGCGGCGCAGCAGCTCGGCGGCGCGCTCCTCGCCCACCTCGGCGGTGAGCGTCTCGGCGAAGCCGTCCGCCCAGGAGCGGGCGGCCTCGACCAGGCGGGCCTCGATGCGCTCGACGTCGGCGTCGGTGAGGTCGGGCAGGGTGGCGCCCGGCTCGACGCGGACGACGAAGTGCAGCCGGGAGAGGACCGACTCGGTGTTCCACGCGGTGAAGTCGACGCTGGTGCCGCCGAGCTCCTCCTTGAGGAGGTCGATCAGCCGCAGCCGCACACCCGTGGTGTAGCGGTCGCGCGGCAGGTAGACCAGGGCGGAGTAGTAGCGCCCGTAGGTCTCCTGGCGGAGGTAGAGCCGCAGACGGCGGCGCTCCTGGAGGTAGAGCACGCTGGTGGCGACGGTGCGCAGCTGGTCGGCCGGCGTCTGGAAGAGCTCGTCGCGCGGGTAGGTCTCCAGGATCTGGAGCAGGTCGCGGCCGTCGTGGCTGTCGGGCGTGAACCCGGCGTCGGCCAGCACCTGGGAGACCTTGCGGCGGACGACGGGGACC
Source organism: Streptoverticillium olivoreticuli subsp. olivoreticuli (assembly GCF_003391135.1). Taxonomy (GTDB): domain Bacteria; phylum Actinomycetota; class Actinomycetes; order Streptomycetales; family Streptomycetaceae; genus Streptomyces; species Streptomyces blastmyceticus. The sequence goes on from NZ_CP031455.1 coordinate 4,221,418, forward strand.
CGGCGCACCGACTCGGTGTACGCGGCGGAGGAGAACAGGCCCAGGAAGCGGCGCTCGCCGATGACGTTGCCGTCGGCGTCGAACTTCTTCACCCCGACGTAGTCGAGGTAGGAGGGGCGGTGCACGGTGGCGCGGCTGTTGGCCTTGGTCAGGACGAGCAGCTTGTGCTCGCGGGCCTTGGCGCGGGCGTCGGCGGGCAGCCGGTTGAAGGACGGGGACGCCCCGAGGGGGCCTGCGTGGTGGCCCTCGTCGTGGTGCGTGGGGTCCGAGCGCAGGATGCCGAGGCCGGTGCCGGGGACGGCGCTGAGCACGTCCTCCTCGCCGCCGTCCGTGGCGACCTTCGCCAGCTCGTACTCGCGGTAGCCGAGGAAGGTGAAGTGGTCGGAGGCCAGCCAGCGCAGCAGCTCGCGGGCCTCGCCGACCTCGGACTCGGGCACGTCGGCGGCGGTGGGCTCGGAGGGCAGGCCCTCCGAGATGCGCAGCGCGGCGTCGCGCATCTTCTCCCAGTCCTCGACGGCCTCGCGGACGTCGGAGAGGACCCGCAGCAGGTCGGAGGTGATCTGCTTGAGGTCGCCGCGGTCGGTCTCGCGGTCGATCTCGACGTGGATCCACGACTCGGTGAGTGCGTCGTGCGGCAGGACGGCGTCCTTGCCGTCGCCGTGGGCGTCGCAGTTGGAGCCGAGGACCTCCAGGAGGCGGCCGGTGAGGTCACGGCGCACGACGACCTGGGGGTGGATCACGACGTGGATGCCGCGGCCCTGGCGGGAGAGCTCGTTGGTGACGGAGTCGACCAGGAAGGGCATGTCGTCGGTGACGACCTCGACGACGGAGTGGCTGCACGTCCAGCCGTTCTCCTCGACCGTCGGGGTGTGCACGCGGACGTTGGCGGTGCCCTGCGGCCGGTTCTCGGCGAGCCGGTAGTGCGAGAGCGCGGCGCCGAAGACGTCGACGGGGTCCCGCCCGCCGAGGTCCTCGGGCGCGGTGTGCAGGTAGTAGCGCTGGAGAAAGGCGGTCAACGTCTCGGGGTCGAGACTGCCCTCACCCTTCGGCCCAGTCGGTTGTTGCCCCCCGGCCGGGCTGGTCTCGGCGACACGGGCCGCCCGTTCGAGCAGCTCGGCCTTGGCTTCGTCCAGCTTGGTCTGCATGTCCTCTGGCTCCTGTCGCGCGCCGTTGCGTGACATAGACGGTGAAGGCATCACGCCGCGACGCGGAGTATCCGGTCGTCTTCGACGTTATGCCGGAATGAGAGGTGACCGGGCGTTTCTTGACGAGATTCGCCAGAGGTGCCCAGGTGCGGGAATCAGCGGCTGCCCGGGGGCCGTGGCACTCCGGGCGCAGGACAGGGGCGTCGTCGCCCCCGCTGGATATCGCGCTGATCACCTGGTAAGGCTATCGCTCTTCCCCGGGAAACCGTCATGAGCCGTTTGTGTACAAAACCCGGGCCCGAACTTTGACGGTCTGGACAGCGACGCGGCCGCTCTTTCCACTCCACCGGCACTCTGTCCCCTTCTGTCCCCCGGCAGGGCCGGCTGCCGCCCTGCCCACCTGCTGCTTCAGCGCCCGACGCCGACGAGCCGCTCCGCCTCGGCGACGGCCTCCACCAGGCTGTCGACCACCGTCACACCCGCTTCCGCGAGACTGCTCCGGCTGTGCGAACCGCCGGTGTAGAGCACGGCGTGGGCGCCCACGTGGGCCGCCGCGACCGCGTCGTCGACGGCGTCGCCGATGACGACGGTCCGCCGCGCCGGTATGCCCTCCAGCCCGGCGACGTGGCGGGCCATGTGCTCGGCCTTGCTGCCGCCCGAGGGGCCCGTACGCCCGTCGACGCGGACGAATCTGGGCTCGATGCCGAAGCCGCGGACGAGGGGCACGAGCTCGTCGTGCCCGTACATCGACAGGATCGACTGGGTGCCGCCCGCGCCCTGCCAGCCCTCCAGCAGGCCCTCGGCGCCGTCGGCGAGGCCGCAGCGCGGGGCGTGGTCGCGGTAGTGCCGCTGGAAGACCAGGTCCATGTGGTCCCACTCGGCCGGGGTGGGGAGGCGGCCCATCAGCCGCTCGTAGAACCTCGGGATCGGGACGCAGTACAGCTCGCGGTACCGCTCCAGTGTGATCGGCTCCAGGCCGATCTCGGCGAAGGCGGCGTTCGTCGCCGCCATCACCGCTTCGGTGTCGTGGAACAGCGTGCCGTTCCAGTCCCAGACGATGTGTGCCCCGTGCTTCCCCATGACACGACGGTACCGATCAGCACCGACAAAGCCGCCCCGAGGCCCCGGGCACCCGTGGTGACCAGGGCGTTTCTCAGATGAGGCCGGGGATCTCCTGGACGCCGAACCACATCAGGTCGTGGTCCTCCGCGCCGTCCACGATGAACTGGGCGTCGTCGTCGCCCTGGTCCGCGGCCCCCAGCGCGGCCGCGGCTGCCGCGACATCCGCCTCGGCGTCGCCGGAGTCGAGGTGCACCGCCGCCGCCTTCGCCAGCGGCACGGCCGCGGCGAGCCGCACCTGGCCCAGCGTGGACTGCTCCAGGCCCTGGTCGGGGTCGGTGGTCGCGGCGCCGTCCGCCACGTCGACCGCGACGACGACACGTCGGCGGGCGGCGCCCGGGGCACCGGCGAGCATCCGCAGCGAGGCCTCGGCGGCCCGGCCGAGAGCCGCGTACTCCAGCTCCTCGACGTCGTCGGAGAGATACCACTCGCGCAGCGCGGGGGTGACGGCGTAGGCGAGCAGCGGGGCGGGCTCCAGCCGGCCGGTCCGGTGCGCCTCGGCGAGACCGGGGAGGGTCAGGGGGACGTAGACGCGCATGACCGCTGCTTTCCTGAAGATCCTGAAGCCTGAACGAACGCGCTGCCAGCATACGGCGGGAGTCCCCCTTCGGAGTGCCGGGAGGCCCCGTGGAGGCGCCTCTCCCCCGCTCGCCTCCCCGGCTGCGCCAGGGCCCCCACCAGGCACGGGAACGGCCCCGGTACCCCCTCGGCGCCCGCGCCTCGCCCCTGATAGGGGAAACCGGCCGGCCGCCCCGCCCTCGGCCACCCGTCCTTGCCGCCCTCCGCGGCCCGCCGGTAGAAGATCACCGACGAGGCCACCGCCCGGTATCGGCACCGGGCCCGGCATCACGGGGGCGATCGACATGCAGCGCACCACCACCGGCTCCACCGGACCGGCCAGGACCGCCCGCGCGGCCAGGACCGGACCGCCGCGGCGCGCCGACAGCGGACGCCCGCACCCCGACCCGGCGGCCCGGCGCCGGGAGCGCGAGGGCCTGCCGCGCTACTGGTTCGCCAACCGGCTGCTGCTCACGCTCAGCGGCCAGCGCCCGGTGCACTGGATGCTCGGGCACACCGTGGGGGCGGCGTACGACCAGCTCGCCGCGCTGGCCCCGCAGGCGCCGCTGCGGCCCCCGCCACCGGGCCGGACCCCGTTCGTACGGCGCTGCGACGAGTTCCGGCCCCGGCCCGGGGTGATCGAGGCGTTCGCCCGGATCGTCTCCGGCGACCGGCTCCAGGCACTCGCCTTCCGCTTGGAGCACGACACGGACCGGCGGTGGCGGTGCTCGGCCGTCGAGCTCGGCGGGGCGCGCATGTGACGGGGGCGGTCCGTGCGGGAGTACGCGCGAGGCGGGGGCGGGGCACCTGTGTGCCCCGCCCCCGCCTCGCGATCCGCCGCTGTGCGGCGTTACTTCTTACGGCGGCGGCCGCCGCTGTTCTTCTGGGCCTTGCGCCGCTCGGCGCGGGTCATGCCGTCCGCCGGGGAGCGGGTCGGGCCCTCGTCGCCGACGAAGTCGCCCTCGACGACACCGCCCTCGCCGTCGACCGTGGGGGCCGAGAAGTGCAGCCGGTCCGGGCGCTGCGGGGCGTCGAGGCCCTTGGCACGGATCTCCGGGCGGGCACCGGCGGGCACGGCCTCCTGGGGCTCCTTCTCCAGGGACGTGCGCTCGCCGCGGTCCTGGACCGGGACCTCCTCCAGCTGCTGGTCGACCTGGACCTCCAGGTTGAACAGATAGCCGACGGACTCCTCCTTGATGCCCTCCATCATGGCCTGGAACATGTCGAAGCCCTCGCGCTGGTACTCCACCAGGGGGTCCTTCTGGGCCATGGCGCGCAGGCCGATGCCCTCCTGGAGGTAGTCCATCTCGTAGAGGTGCTCACGCCACTTGCGGTCCAGCACGGACAGCACCACGCGCCGCTCCAGCTCACGCATGATGTCGGAGCCCAGCTGCTCCTCGCGGGCGGCGTACTGCTCGTGGATGTCGTCCTTGATGGACTCCGCGATGAACTCGGCCGTGATGCCCGCGCGGTCGCCCGCGGCGTCCTCCAGCTCCTCGATGGTGACCTTCACCGGGTAGAGCTGCTTGAAGGCGCCCCACAGCCGCTCCAGGTCCCACTCCTCGGCGAAGCCCTCGACGGTCTCCTGACGGATGTAGTCGTCGATGGTGTCGTCCATGAAGTGCTTGACCTGGTCGTGCAGGTCCTCGCCCTCCAGGACGCGGCGGCGCTCGCCGTAGATGACCTCGCGCTGGCGGTTGAGCACCTCGTCGTACTTCAGGACGTTCTTACGCGTCTCGAAGTTCTGCTGCTCGACCTGCGACTGCGCGGAGGCGATGGCCCGGGTGACCATCTTGTTCTCGATCGGCACGTCGTCGGGAACGTTGGCCATGGCCATCACGCGCTCGACCATCTGGGCCTTGAACAGGCGCATCAGGTCGTCGCCCAGCGACAGGTAGAAGCGGGACTCGCCCGGGTCGCCCTGACGGCCGGAGCGGCCGCGCAGCTGGTTGTCGATGCGGCGGGACTCGTGGCGCTCGGTGCCGAGGACGTACAGGCCGCCGAGCGACTTGACCTCCTCGAACTCCGCCTTCACCGCGGCCTCGGCGCGCTCCAGCGCGTCCGGCAGCGCGGCCGCCCACTCCTCGACGTGCTCCACCGGGTCCATGCCGCGCTGGCGCAGCTCCGCCTCGGCGAGGTCGTCGGGGTTGCCGCCGAGCTTGATGTCGGTGCCGCGGCCGGCCATGTTCGTCGCGACGGTGACCGCGCCCCTGCGGCCGGCCTGGGCGACGATCGTCGCCTCCCGGTCGTGCTGCTTGGCGTTGAGCACCTCGTGCTGGATGCCGCGCTTGGCGAGCTGCTGCGAGAGGTACTCCGACTTCTCGACGGAGGTGGTGCCGACCAGGATCGGCTGGCCCTTCTCGTGCTTCTCCGCGATGTCCTCGACGACGGCGTCGAACTTGGCGACCTCGGTGCGGTAGATGAGGTCGGACTGGTCCTTGCGGACCATCGGCCGGTTGGTCGGGATCGGCACGACGCCGAGCTTGTAGATCTGGTGGAACTCGGCGGCCTCGGTCATCGCCGTACCGGTCATGCCGGAGAGCTTGCCGTAGAGGCGGAAGAAGTTCTGCAGGGTGATCGTGGCGAGGGTCTGGTTCTCGTCCTTGATGTCCACCCCTTCCTTCGCCTCGATCGCCTGGTGCATGCCCTCGTTGTAGCGGCGGCCGGCGAGGATACGGCCGGTGTGCTCGTCGACGATCATGACTTCGCCGTCCATGACGACGTAGTCCTTGTCCTTCTTGAACAGTTCCTTCGCCTTGATGGCGTTGTTCAGATAGCCGACGAGCGGGGTGTTGACCGACTCGTAGAGATTGTCGATGCCCAGCCAGTCCTCGACGCGGCCGACGCCGGACTCGTGGATGGCGACGGTGCGCTTCTTCTCGTCGACCTCGTAGTCGCCGGTCTCCTCGATGCCCTTCTGGGGGTTGGCCGGCTCGCCCTTCTTCAGCCGGGTGACCAGCTTGGCGAAGTCGCCGTACCACTTGGTGGCCTGGTCGGCCGGGCCGGAGATGATCAGCGGCGTACGGGCCTCGTCGACGAGGATGGAGTCGACCTCGTCGACCACCGCGAAGTTGTGCCCGCGCTGCACCAGCTCGTCCTGCGACCAGGCCATGTTGTCGCGCAGGTAGTCGAAGCCGAACTCGTTGTTCGTGCCGTACGTGATGTCGCAGTTGTACATCTCGCGGCGCTGCGCGGGCGTCATGTTGGCGAGGATGCAGCCGACCGACAGACCGAGGAACTTGTGCACCCGGCCCATCATCTCGGAGTCGCGCTCCGCCAGATAGTCGTTGACCGTGATCAGGTGGACACCCTTGCCCGACAGGGCGTTCAGATACGCCGGGAGGGTGCCGACGAGGGTCTTGCCCTCACCGGTCTTCATCTCGGCGACATAGCCCAGGTGCAGGGCGGCGCCGCCCATCAGCTGGACGTCGTAGTGCCGCTGGCCGAGGACGCGCTTGGCGGCCTCGCGGACGGTCGCGAACGCCTCGGGGAGCAGGTCGTCGAGGGACTCCCCGTCGGCGAACCGCTGCTTGTACTCGTCGGTCAGCGCGCGCAGCTCGGCGTCGGAGAGGGTGAGGAAGTCCTCTTCGATGGAATTGACCTGGTCCGCGATGCGGTGCAGCTTGCGCAGGATCTTGCCTTCTCCTGCACGCATGATCTTGCCGAAGACGGACACGTAGGCTGACTCCTTGCCGGTCGGGCCTGGCACTGGGGCTGCCCCCGCCGCAGGCAGGGGAAGGGTGCGCGGGCACGACGGGACAGTCCCCGCCGCAACGGCCATCGTAAGCGAGGACCCCACCGCGCCGGGAGGTCCGTCAGGGCCTGAGCCAGGTGTCACCCGCACGGTGAACGAACGGCGCCGCCCGAAGGTGCCGGGGCTGTGACATTTCTCCGCGATCGACGTCAACAGGGAAAATCACTCGCCCGGGACGGCACCCACCGATCACACTCCCCGGCATGGAGCCCGTACGCCTCACCACCGAACGCCTGACACTGCGCCCCCTGACCCCGTCCGACGCCGACGGCGTGCACGCCGCGTGCCAGGACCCGCAGATCCCGCGCTACACCAGCGTCCCCTCCCCCTACACCCGCGAGGACGCCCGGACGTTCATCGAGGAGACCTGCCCGGCCGGCTGGCGCGAGGACTCCATGTACACCTGGGGCGTGTTCACCCGCGACGGCGGCCACCTGGTGGGATCGATGTGCCTGGTGCGGCTCGCGCAGCTGCACACCCTCGGCCAGGCCGAGCTGGGCTACTGGACGGCCAAGGAGCGGCGCGGCCGCGGCTACACCGTGGAGGCCGCCCGCGAGGTGGCCCGCTGGGCGTTCGAGGAGCTGGGCGTGGAGCGCCTGGAGTGGTACGCGGAGGCCGGGAACGAGGGCTCCCGGGCGGTCGCCCTGAAGGTGGGCTTCCGGATGGAGGGCACCCTCCGCGCGAAGATCCCGTACTCCGGCACGCGCCGCGACGCCTGGGCCGGCTCGCTGCTCCCGTCGGACCTGGGACTGCCGTCCGAGACCCCCTACCTGCCGTTTCCCGAACGGGCTTGACGGATCGAGGGGCGTTGTCAGTGCCGGGACCTAGGCTGGCGTCATGGTCTCCAGCATGACAACTGCCGCCGCTGCCAAAGGCCCCCGGCCCGAACACCACCTGTCCGCGGACGAGGCGCGCCGCATGGCGCTCCGTGCGCAGGGGCTGCTGGGCGCCCCCGACCGGCGGGCCGGGGTGCGCGGGGTGCTGCGGCGGCTGGGCGCGGTGCAGCTGGACACGATCTCGGTGCTGGCCCGCTCGCACGAGCTGGTGCCGTACGCACGGCTGGGCGGGGTCGGCCGCGCCACGGTCGAGTCGGCCTACTGGACGCCGCGTTCGGCGGACCGGGCCCCGGAGCCCCCGCACAGCTTCGAGTACTGGTCGCACGCCGCGTGCATCCTGCCCATCGAGGAGTGGCCGCTGTTCGCGTTCCGGCGGCGGGCCATCCAGGCGCGCGGGTACCGCTGGCACGTGATGAAGGAGCCGGAGCGCTCCTGCGCCGCCGTCCGCGACCGGCTGCGGGCGGACGGCCCGCTGACGGCCACGGAGTTGGGCGGCGCCAAGAACGGCGGCCCCTGGTGGGACTGGTCCGAGACGAAGATCGCCGTGGAGTGGCTGCTCGACACGGGCGAGGTCGTCTGCACGGAACGGCGCGGCTGGAAGCGGGTGTACGACCTGGCGGAGCGCGCCGTGCCGAAGACGCTCCTCCACGACGACCTCGACGACCAGGAGTGCGTGCGCCGCCTGGTCGCGCAGGCGGGGGCGGCGATGGGCGTCGCGACCCGGGCCGACCTCGCGGACTACCACCGCCTCAAGGGCGGGCAGGTCGACGCCGTCATCGGGGCCACGGGCCTGGTGCCGGTCGAGGTCGCCGGGTGGTCCAAGCCCGCGTGGGCGGACCCCCGGGCGCTGGCCGACGAGGCATGGGGCCGACACCGCACGACGCTGCTGTCGCCGTTCGACTCGCTGATCTGGGACCGGCCGCGCACGGAGCGGATCTTCGGCTTCACACACCGGCTGGAGGCGTATGTGCCCCGGCAGAAGCGGGTGCACGGCTATTTCGCGATGCCCCTGCTGACCGGCGGACGGCTCGCGGGCCGGGTGGACCCGGCCCGCGAGGGCAGCACGCTGGTGGCCCGCCAGGTGTCCCTCGACGGCCCCAAGGCGGTGGCCCCCATGGCGCAGGCCCTGCGGGAGGCGGCCGAGTGGGTGGGCTGCGACTCCGTACGCGTGGAGCGCTGCGACGACACGAAGCTGGGCGCGGCCCTGGTCAGCGCCCTGGCCTGACCGGGAGCGGGCGCCTCAGCGGATCTCCGGACTGCATCTTCCCGGGGGGGTAACCCCCGGACCCCCAGCCGGAAGCAACCGCGGCCGGCCCGCCCTCAGCGGATCTCCAGACTGCACCTTCCCGGGGGGTAACCCCCGGACCCCCAGCCGGAAGCAACCGCAGCCGGCCGGCCCGCCCTCAGCGGATCTCCAGGATCTTCTCCCGCATCGCGTACACCACCGCCTCCATCCTGGAGTGCAGCTGCAGCTTCTCCAGGATGTTGCGGACGTGGTTCTTCACCGTGTTCTCGCTGATGAACAACTCCTTCGCGATGTCGCGGTTGTTCATCCCGGTGGCGACGAGCTTCAGGACCTCCAGCTCACGGTCGGTGAGCCGGGGCGCGGGCACCAGCCGGCGCTCGTCCGTGCGCTGGATCATCGACTTGAACTCGGTGAGCAGCTTGGAGGCCATCGACGGGCTGATCTGCGACTGTCCGTCGGCGACGGCCCGGATCGCGGTGGCCACCTCGTCGGTGGAGATCTCCTTGAGGAGATAGCCGGTCGCCCCCGCCTTGATGGCGTCGTAGAGATCGGCTTCCTCATCGCTGATCGTCAGCATGATGATCTTTGCGCTGGGGGCCACCTCCTTGATGGAGGTGCAGGCCTCGATGCCCCCGCGCTTCGGCATCCGCACATCCATCAGCACGATGTCCGGCAGCAGGTCGGCGGCCTTGTCCACGGCCTCCGCGCCGTCCCCGGCCTCCCCTACGACCTGGATGTCCTCCTCCTGGGCGAGGACGATCTCCAGCCCCCGGCGGAAGAGCGCGTGGTCGTCCACCACCAGGACCCTGATGGGCTCCTCGCGTGCACCGCCCCGGTCCGCGCAGGCGCTCTCGCCGTCGTCCTCGCCGGGCACGAGCACCGGCCCGAACCTGTCCGCCATCGTTCCTCCCCCTGAAGACCCCTGAAGGCCCAGAGTCCCTCGCGGTTGCACAGTGCTGCGCCGTCCCAACCTGTTTCGGCGGGCCGGTGGTTGGCCGACCGTCATGATTTCATGCCGGGCAACCGGGCGGTGCTCCCGCCGTCGCACAGGGTGCCCAGGGAGCGCCTGAGCGCTCCGAGGGCACCGTCGGATGGGTCTCTACGACGCGGGCCGCGAAAGGCTTCCGCCGCCTGCCGGGCCTCCCGGCTCAGCCGCCGAGCGCTCCGCCCGCCCCGCCGGGTTCCGCTTCGAACAGCGGATCGGCGTTGAGACGGATGACGCCGTAGTCGTAGGCGTGCCGCCGGTAGACGACACTGGGCATCTTGGTCTCGGAGTCGACGAACAGATAGAAGTCGTGGCCGACCAACTCCATTTCGTAGAGCGCCTGGTCGAGCGTCACCGGAGCCGCGGTGTGGGTCTTCTCGCGGACCACCAGGGGGCCTTCACCTCTGACTTCCAGCGATCCCATCCGGGTGACCGGGACTCCGTCCATCGCCTGCTCCGCAGTGAGTTCACCGCTGTCGTTGAGCTCCGCGGCGCCGATGACGGTCGACGCGACATCGCTCGCGGGAATGCGTCCGTTGCCCCTACGGGTGTGACGCTTGTCGTTCTGCTTGCGCAGCCGCGCTTCGAGCTTGCTGGTGGCCAGGTCCAGCGCGGCGTACGGATCGGCTGCCGACGCCTCCGCACGGATCACCGGTCCACGCGAACGCACTGTGATCTCCACCCGGTCGGAGCGGTCGGCCTGCCTGGGGTTGGGCTCCTTGGACACCTCGACGTCGAGGCTGATCACCTTGCCGTCGAGCTTCTGGATCTTGTCCAGCTTCAGCTTCTCGGCCACGTGCTTGCGGAAGCGCTCGGGCACTTCGGTCTTGCGGCCTTTGACGACGATGTCCACGCAGAACTCCGTTCCCGGATCGCCCCGCAGAAGGTGCGGAGCGCATCCCTCTTGCAACAAGCCCCGGGGATGCCCCGGAGCCACCGACTTGGCGGTTTCACCTCCTCCTCCCCCATCGACAAGATCTACACCCCATCGACTTCAAGCTTCTGCGAAAGCGCACGAAACGCGCCATTCGGAGATATGAGGCATAGCCCTTGCCGTTCCTCACAACCGAACATATCTCGCCCGGACGCCTGTCGGTAGCCCCTACCGGGGCGTACCCCCATTCAGGTGTTTTCCTGCCGTTTCCCTCACCAACGAGTGGCGTTCCCGGTCGGTTCCGTTTATCTGCGGGGCGCGCCCGGCGGACGTACGCTCGACAGTGGCGACCACGGCGGCGCCGAGCAGCCACCCGCCGGCCAGGGAGACGGCCCGCGCCGCCTCCGTCAGCGATGCCCCCGTCGTCATCAGGTCATCCACCAGCACCACCGGACCCTTCCGGCACAACAGCCCCTCTGCCCCCTTGACTACCCCCAGGGCCTCGGACACATTCGTCAACCGCTGCCGCGCGTCCAGCCCCGCCTGATCCGCGACGGCCCTGCGCTGCCGCAGCACCGCCACCGTCCGGACGGGCACACCGGCCCGCCGCAGCACTCCCGCGGCGGCCATCGCGATCCGCCGCCCCTGATCGTGCCCCCGCGCCGCGACGGCATGCCGCGCCGACGGCACGGGAACGAGCAACAGGGGGCCTCCCCCGCCCCTCCCCACCTCCCCCTCGCCCCTCCCCGCCCCGTCCACCACCGACCGCACCGCCTCCGCCAGCGCGGCGCCCAGCGGGCCCGCCAGTGCCAGCGCGCCCCGTTCCTTGTGCGCGAGCAGCACCGATCGCACCCTGTCGCCGTACCGCGCCGCGGCGTGCACGGGCGGCAGCCCCACAGGCACCGGGTCCGGCCATACCCGGTGCGGCGGGCGCCCGCTCAGCGCCACGCGGCACTCCTCGCACAACACGGTCCGCCACCGGCCGCACCCCGCACAGTCGACCGGCAGCACCAGGCCGGTGATCTCCTGCCACCACCTGCGCATGGTCCTACTGTCCCGCCGTGCGGCAACCCCTGCCACCCCTGTGGATAACTCCTGGTCACCGCCTCGGGGAAAGACCCGCTACCCGGGATAGACCGGGGCCGACCCCTCCTTGGTCACCAGCTTCCAGTTGGTGTCCTGGAGCAGCCGCACGATCCCGCCGTCGCGCTCCGCGACCAGCGTCGGCGCCTTGGCCGCGTTCTCCGCGGCGGCGATCCCCCGCACCCCGGTGATGCCCGGCAGCGCCGAGGCGTTCGACAGCGAGCCGTCGGTCTCGATGTACAACAGCTGCTGAAGGCCGTTCTGCTCGCTGCCCGCGACCAGCAACCGGCTTCCACCCGCCCACGACACCGCGTCGACCTGCTCCAACCTCGGCGCGACGGAACGCAGTTCCTGCACCGACAGCGTCATCCGGCCCACACCGCCGTGCCGCTCCACGCGGCCCAGCTTCAGCGTCGTCCGGTCGCCCTTCGTCACCAGCAGCGCGATGCGCACCCCGTCCGCCGCCACCCGCAGCCCGGTGATCCGCCCGCCGTCGAGCCGGGGCACCTGGACCTCCTCCGGCGTGCCCGTACCGCCGGGCAGGCGCAGCAGACGCGGCCGGTCCGGGTCCTGGTCCGCGACCCACAGGTCGCCCAGCCCGTCCCAACTCGGCGCCGTCAGCCCCGCCTTGGTCCCGCCCCGCACCGTCAGCCGGGGGTCGCCCAGGGCCGCTCCGCCCTCCAGCCCGGCGACGTACAGCGACTGCCCGTTGGCCGTCACCCCGGCGGCCCGCTTCTCGTTCCGGGCGACCGCGACCGAACGCAGCTGGACCGGTCCCTCCGCGCCGAACGGACCCGCGACCCGCTGCGGATCGTCCTCACCGTCGGCGATGCTCACCATCCGGTGCTGCGCGTCGACGAAATACTGCCGGTCCGGATGACCCGCCGTCTGGTCCGGCGCGTACTGCCGCGCCTGATCCCTCGGCAGCACGCACATCTGGGAGCCGTTCTCGCGCTGCAGCGTGACCTGGCTGACCTTGGCCGACTGGTCCTGCACGGTGTAGAGGACCTGCGCGGCCATCCGCAGGCACTGCTCCTCGCTGGTGCCGTTCGCCCGGCCGTTGAGCCGCACCTTCAAGGCGTTGGAGTCGTCCAGCGACAGCCGCTGGTCGACCACGCGCGTGCCCTCGCGAAAGGCCGTGGTCGCGACCGGGTCGAGCCAGGTCGTCGGCCCGTCCAGCAGCGCGTTCACCGAGGACGTCACCGGATCTATGCGCTTGCGCAGATAGACGGGGTCGGCGACGAGCACATTGCGGCCCTCTCCTACCCCGCTCACCCCCAGCTCGGCGAAGTAGTACTTGTTGACCGAGCGGTAGATGCGCTGGAAGTCGGCGAGCCCGAGCACCAGTCCGGGCGGCAGCGCGTCGATCCGCCACTCGCCGTCCTCCTGGGCGACCCGGATCTGCTTGCCGTAGTCCTGCTCGTCCGGCTTGTACGCGTGCTTGTCGTCGACCCTGGCGACCTGCTTGCCGTTCAGGGCGACGGCGAAGTCCTGCTTCCGCTCGCCCGTGCGCGAGACGTCCACCTTCGGTGGCTCGGACAGCACCGTCGTCACCTCGGACGGCTTCCACGTCCGCTTCGCGTTCTTCGTCAGATACATCCGGGCCGTGGCGTAGTCCGGGTCGTCGCTGGTCGTGGCCTCCAGGAAGCCCGTCACCAGGTCCTGCGGCTGCTCTCCCTTGTGCGGCGGCACGCCGTAGACCCGCACCTGCGAGTCGCCGTCGGCGCGCTGCGAGGAGTCGACAGAGGTGACCTCGCCGCTGTCCGGCATCGACGCGCAGCCGGCCAGCAGCGCCCCGCCGAGCACCAGCGCGACGATCCCCGCGAGCCGCTGACGGCGTCCCCGTCGTTCAGCGCCCACGCGCCTGCCCCTCACGTCCCGGGCCGGCCCCGGCCTCGTCGGCGGCGCCCTTGTCCGCCAGGTCCTTGTCCATCGCGTCCGCGCCGCCCTTGTCGTACGGCGTCGCACCGCCCGGCCGCGCCACCACGCGCGCACCGCTGCCCGGCAGCGCCGTCGGATCGACCGCGGGCGGTGCGCTCCGCATCTGCGCCGGTACGGGCGCGGGCACCGGGCCCTGCGGCCCCGGCTGCGCCGGTACGCCCCCGCCGCGGCCGGACACGCCCAGCGGCACCCCGGCCTCGTTCAGACCGCGGTTGCGCCGCGAGTCGTCGGGCTCCAGCGGGATCGGCGAACCGCGCAGCGTGTCCCCGGCCGTGCTCGGCAGCGTCAGCCGGAACTGCGAACCGCCGCCCGGCTCGCCCCACGCCTGCAGCCAGCCGCCGTGCAGCCGGGCGTCCTCCACCGCGATCGACAGGCCGAGCCCGGTGCCACCGGTCGTACGGGCCCGCGCCGGGTCGGCCCGCCAGAAGCGGTTGAAGACACGCGTCGCCTCGCCCGGCTTGAGCCCCACGCCGTAGTCGCGCACCGCGACCGCGACCGCGCCACCGGCCGCCGCGAGCCGTATGACCACGTCCCGGCCCTCGCCGTGCTCGACCGCGTTGACCACGAGGTTCCGCAGCACGCGCTCCACACGCCGCGCGTCGGACTCCGCGATCACCGGCTGCTCGTCGCCCCGCACGAGCAGCTTGCTGCCCTTGCGCTCCGCCAGCGGCAGGGCACCGTCGACCACCCGGTTCACCACGTCCCGCAGGTCGATGGGCTCGGCCTCCAGCGCCGCCGCGCCCGCGTCGAACCGGCTGATCTCCAGCAGGTCGGACAGCAGCGACTCGAAGCGGTCGACCTGCCCGAACAGCAGCTCCGCCGAGCGCGCGGTGACCGGGTCGAAGTCGTCACGCGCCTCGTGGATGACCTCCGCCGCCATCCGCACGGTCGTCAGCGGAGTGCGCAGCTCATGGGAGACGTCGGACACGAAGCGGCGCTGCATCCGGGACAGCTGTTCCAGCTGCTGGATCTTCACCTGGAGGTTCTGTGCCATCTTGTTGAAGGCCTCACCCAGACGGGCGATGTCGTCCTCGCCGGTGACCTTCATCCGCTCCTGGAGGACACCCGCCGCGAGCCGCTCGGAGATCCCGGCCGCCATCCGCACGGGCGTGACGATCTGCCGCACCACCAGCCACGCGATGGCGCCCAACAGCACCACCACGAACACCCCGGCGGTCGCCAGCGTGGTCTTGACCAGGGTCAGCGACTTCTCCTCCTGGGTGTACGGGAAGAGGTAGTAGAGCTGATACGCCTTGTTGTTGTTGTCGTACAGCCGCTTGCCGACCACCAGCGCGGGCTCGCCCTCGTCCGAGGGGCTGTGCTTGACCGACGCGGACCGCTCCAGCGCGCCCGTCTGGCTGTTCAGCTGTTTGCGCAGGTCGGCGGGGATGCTGTGCTCGGGGTCGATGTCCCCGGAAGCGCGCGGGCCGCGGGCGCCGACGGCCGACGCCCCACCGCTGTCCGCGCTGAGGGCCACCACGTGGTAGACACCCTGGCCACCGCTGGAGAGCTGCTGCACCAGGGTCGTCAGCCAGGTGCCCGAGTCCATGCCGCGAACGCCGGACTGCGAGGCGTCCTGGCCACGGTTGTCGGCACCGTCCGCGAAGTCCCGCGCCGCCTTGAAGCCGCCCTCCGCCTGGCTCTGCGAGGCGTGCCGCTTGGCCTCCAGCAGGCCGTTGCGCACCTGCCCGATGACGACGAGGCCGAGCAGCAGCACCACACCGACGGACATCAGCAGGGTGGTTGCGACCACCCGCAGCTGGATGTTGCGCCGCCACAGCCGCATCGCGGGCAGCAGCGGGCGCCTCACCCAGCGCACGTACAGCCTCAGCACCGGATGGACCGGCCCCGAGGCCGCGCCGTCGGGCAGCAGCCGTCCGGCGCGCCACAGCCGCCGGAAGAGAGATATGCCGCCCGCCGTATCGACGGGCCGCCCCGCGCCCCACTCCGGAGCGGCACCGTTGCCCGACATGTCAGCTCGGCCCGGCCTTGTAACCCACACCGCGCACGGTCACCACGATCTCCGGCCGCTCCGGGTCCTTCTCGACCTTGGAGCGCAGCCGCTGCACATGCACGTTCACCAGGCGGGTGTCCGCGGCATGGCGGTAGCCCCAGACCTGCTCCAGAAGCACCTCGCGGGTGAACACCTGCCACGGCTTACGGGCCAGCGCGACCAGCAGGTCGAACTCCAGCGGGGTCAGCGCGATGGACTGGCCCTCGCGCTTCACCGAGTGCCCGGCCACGTCGATGACCAGGTCACCGATCGTCAGCTGCTCCGGCGCCGGCTCTTCGGACCTGCGCAGACGTGCCCGGATCCGGGCCACCAACTCCTTCGGCTTGAACGGCTTGACGATGTAGTCGTCGGCGCCGGACTCCAGCCCGACCACCACATCGACCGTGTCGCTCTTCGCGGTCAGCATCACGATCGGTACCCCGGACTCCGCCCGGATGAGCCTGCACACCTCGATGCCGTCCCTTCCGGGCAGCATCAGGTCGAGCAGTACGAGATCTGGTTTTGCCTCACGAAAAGCAGCAAGTGCCTTGTCGCCGTCCGCTACGAACGACGGCTCGAAACCCTCACCACGCAGCACAATGCCGAGCATCTCGGCCAGTGCGGTGTCGTCGTCGACGACAAGGACGCGTCCCTTCATATCGACATCATCCCATTTTCGCATCCGGTCCATAGAGCCGGGTGACCGAGCTCACCTGTGGCGAGCGGCATTCTTCGGTGTGTCCCGTTGACCTCGGAGATCATCGGCCCTCTTCGACAGCCGCGGACATCATGCGGGAAATTCAGCCCTGCCCACTCCCCGTTCCCTTTCCCTGCCCGGCGCACAGCTCGGCCAGCCCCGTCCGGGTGACCGGTGAGACCACCCCGTTCTCGGTGACGACGGCGGTCACCAGCTCCGGTGGTGTGACATCGAACGCAGGGTTGTACGCCTGGGTGCCCAGCGGCGCCGCGGGCACTCCCGCACCCGGCTCCGCCGTCACACCCGCCACGGCGGGCGCGGAGAACTCCGTCACCTCGTGCCCCGGCCGCTGCTCCACCTCGATCGCGGCACCCTCCAGGGTTCCCAGGTCCACCGTGGTGGTCGGTGCCACGACAATGAACGGCACATGGTGATAGCGGGCCAGCACCGCCAGCGGATAGCTGCCCACCTTGTTCGCCACCGAACCGTCGGCGGCGATGCGGTCCGCGCCGATCAGGACCGCGTCCACCTCGCCCGCCGCGAAGAGCGAGCCCGCCGCGTTGTCCGTGAGCAGGGTGTACGCCATGCCGGCGCGCGCCGCCTCGTACGCGGTCAGCCGCGCGCCCTGCAGCAGCGGGCGCGTCTCGTCCACCCACAGGCGCCTCAGCTGCCCCGCGCTGTGTGCCGCGGCGGCCACCGCGAAGGCGGTCCCGCCACCGCCGGAGACCAGGGCACCGGTGTTGCAGTGCGTGAGGACGCGATATCCGCCGCCGGGCAGCAGCTCCTCCAGGAGCGCCAGCCCGTGCGCCGCCATCCGCGCGCTGGCCTCGGCGTCCTCCCGGTGCAGCGCCCGGGCCTCGGCGAGCGCGGCCGCGGCGGCCCGGGCACCGTCCGCACCGCCCTTGAGGGCCTCCTCGTACGCACCGGCCGCCCGTCGCACCCCGTACGCGAGGTTGACGGCCGTCGGGCGCGCACGGGCCAGCAGCCCGGCTGCCTCCTCCACGTCGAAACCCCGCGCGGCGGCCAGCGCCACACCGTAGGCACCCGCGATGCCGAGCAGCGGCGCGCCCCGCACCGCGAGCGTGCGTATCGCCTCCACCAGCGCGGGCACGTCCGTGCACAGCAGCTCCGCCTCCTCGGCCGGGAGCCGCCGCTGGTCGAGGAGCACGACCACGGGCCCCTCCGGCAGCTCGTCCCAGCGCAGGGCCGGCGAGACGGAACATTCGACGGGATCCACGGGTGCCGCGAAGTGATCAGCCATCTGTCCAGTCTGCCCGCCGGGACCCGACTATTGAAGGTCCCCTTTCCATTCCTCCCTCGTACGAGCCCCCTCCCCGGCCACGGTTCGATCGCGGTCCCGTCCGGGCGTCCGGGCACCGTGACACGATTGCTGGCAATTGCCCGGGAGCCGCACCGGCGGACGGGTACCGAGAAGGAGCGACAGACACATGAACGACACTCCGGGCCGGAACTCGCCCGGGCCCCCTCCCTCCGACGAGCAGCCCCCGGTCGTGCCGGAAGAGCCCACGCCCGCAGACCAGGTGCCCCCTACGGGCGAGGACGCACGGGGCTCACAGTGGGCCCGGGAGCAGCCGCCCGGCGGCCAGTGGTCCACGCCCTCCGCGGTTCCCCCGCAGACCCGCCGCACCACCCGGGAGCGCGCCCACGCCAACAGCGGGCGGCAGCAGCAGCCCGGCGGCGGCTGGGGACCGCAGGCGGCGGGTGGCGGCTGGGGCAACTGGACGCCTCCGGTGCGCGCTCCCCAGCCCGGCGTGATCCCGCTGCGGCCGCTCGCCGTCGGCGAGATCATCGACGGCGCGATCCGGACGGTACGCGTCCAGTGGCGTACGGCCCTGGGGATCTCGCTCGCCCTCGCGGTCGGCACCCAGACGGTGGCGACCGTGGTCACCGGCCTGTGGTTCCGCGATGTCCCGGATCTCCAGTCGCTCACCGATTCCGAGACCATGACCCCCAAGGAGCTCCTGGACGCCATAGGCAGCAGCCTGGGTGGCGTGGGCGTCACCTGGGCGATCGGCCTGATCGGCTCGATCATCGCCACGGCCATGCTGACGGTCATGGTCAGCCGCGCGATCCTGGGGCGTACGAGCACGATCGGCGAGGCGTGGCGGAGCGCGCGGCCCCAACTGGCCGGGATGTTCGGCCTGTTGGTGTTGCTGCCGCTGATGATCTGCGCCGTCTTCGCCGCCGGTCTGGGCGTCGGTCTGCTGGTCGCCGCGGCGGGCGCGGAGACGGCGGGATCCGCGCTCGCGCTGCTGGGCGGCCTGGGATCGCTGGTGGCCGGTGCCTGGCTGTGGATCCGTTACAGCCTGGCGGTGCCGGCGCTGATGCTGGAGAAGCAGGGCGTCGTCGCGAGCATGCGCCGCTCGGCGAAGCTGGTGCGGGGAGCCTGGTGGCGCGTCTTCGGCGTACAGCTCCTCGCCGTGGCCCTCACCTTTGTGGTCTCCATGATCGCGCAGCTGCCGGTGGGCGTCGTCGAGACGCTCGTGGCGGGCGGCTCCGGTACGAGTGACGGCACCAGCTGGCCCACGCTCATCGTCGCGGGTATCGGCGCGGTCATCAGCTCCACTCTCGCGTTCCCGGTCACGGCCGCGGTCACCGCGCTGCTCTACACGGACCAGCGCATCCGCCGTGAGTCCCTCGACCTCGAACTCGTACGCGCCGCGGGCTCGGGCGAATAACCCAAAAAAGCGTCGGTCCCGGGATCATGAGATCCCGGGACCGACGCTTTTCACTGCATTGTTTTCGAGGCATTGTTCCTGAACGCAAAAATGCCTCAGGCCCCGGGTCTATGACCCGGGGCCTGAGGCTAAAAATTGTTCGGCGGCGTCCTACTCTCCCACACGGTCCCCCATGCAGTACCATCGGCGCTGAAAGGCTTAGCTTCCGGGTTCGGAATGTAACCGGGCGTTTCCCTAACGCTATGACCACCGAAACTCTATGAAATTAACCAACCGGATAGCAACACGGTCGTTACTTCAGAACCTACACAGTGGACGCGAGCAACTGAGGACAAGCCCTCGGCCTATTAGTACCAGTCAGCTCCAACCGTTACCGGTCTTCCACACCTGGCCTATCAACCCAGTCGTCTACTGGGAGCCTTAACCCCTCAAAGGGGGTGGGAATACTCATCTCGAAGCAGGCTTCCCGCTTAGATGCTTTCAGCGGTTATCCCTCCCGAACGTAGCCAACCAGCCATGCCCTTGGCAGGACAACTGGCACACCAGAGGTTCGTCCGTCCCGGTCCTCTCGTACTAGGGACAGCCCTTCTCAATATTCCTACGCGCACAGCGGATAGGGACCGAACTGTCTCACGACGTTCTAAACCCAGCTCGCGTACCGCTTTAATGGGCGAACAGCCCAACCCTTGGGACCGACTCCAGCCCCAGGATGCGACGAGCCGACATCGAGGTGCCAAACCATCCCGTCGATATGGACTCTTGGGGAAGATCAGCCTGTTATCCCCGGGGTACCTTTTATCCGTTGAGCGACGGCGCTTCCACAAGCCACCGCCGGATCACTAGTCCCGACTTTCGTCCCTGCTCGACCCGTCGGTCTCACAGTCAAGCTCCCTTGTGCACTTACACTCAACACCTGATTGCCAACCAGGCTGAGGGAACCTTTGGGCGCCTCCGTTACTCTTTAGGAGGCAACCGCCCCAGTTAAACTACCCACCAGACACTGTCCCTGATCCGGATCACGGACCCAGGTTAGACATCCAGCACGACCAGAGTGGTATTTCAACGACGACTCCACGAACACTGGCGTGCCCGCTTCACAGTCTCCCACCTATCCTACACAAGCCGAACCGAACACCAATATCAAGCTATAGTAAAGGTCCCGGGGTCTTTCCGTCCTGCTGCGCGAAACGAGCATCTTTACTCGTAGTGCAATTTCACCGGGCCTATGGTTGAGACAGTCGAGAAGTCGTTACGCCATTCGTGCAGGTCGGAACTTACCCGACAAGGAATTTCGCTACCTTAGGATGGTTATAGTTACCACCGCCGTTTACTGGCGCTTAAGTTCTCAGCTTCGCCCCACCGAAATGGAGCTAACCGGTCCCCTTAACGTTCCAGCACCGGGCAGGCGTCAGTCCGTATACATCGCCTTACGGCTTCGCACGGACCTGTGTTTTTAGTAAACAGTCGCTTCTCGCTGGTCTCTGCGGCCACCCCCAGCTCAGGAAGTAAATTCCATCACCGGAAATGGCCCCCCTTCTCCCGAAGTTACGGGGGCATTTTGCCGAGTTCCTTAACCATAGTTCACCCGAACGCCTCGGTATTCTCTACCTGACCACCTGAGTCGGTTTAGGG
The DNA here is from genome assembly GCF_003391135.1 of Streptoverticillium olivoreticuli subsp. olivoreticuli. Taxonomy (GTDB): domain Bacteria; phylum Actinomycetota; class Actinomycetes; order Streptomycetales; family Streptomycetaceae; genus Streptomyces; species Streptomyces blastmyceticus. Next base: position 4,241,980 of record NZ_CP031455.1, read on the forward strand.
TACGGGCCGCCATGAAACTCGCTAGAGGCTTTTCTCGACAGCATAGGATCATCCACTTCACCACAATCGGCTCGGCATCAGGTCTCAGGCTTCATGCTGTCCGGATTTGCCTGGACAACGCCCTACACCCTTACCCCGGGACTACCACCGCCCGGGCTGGACTACCTTCCTGCGTCACCCCATCGCTTACCTACTACAAGTCTGGTCCGTCGGCTCCACCACTCCCCTTCACCCGAAGGATCCAGGGCGGCTTCACGGACTTAGCATCGCCTGATTCGATATTGGGCGTTTCAAAGCGGGTACCGGAATATCAACCGGTTGTCCATCGACTACGCCTGTCGGCCTCGCCTTAGGTCCCGACTTACCCTGGGCAGATCAGCTTGACCCAGGAACCCTTAGTCAATCGGCGCACACGTTTCCCACGTGTGTATCGCTACTCATGCCTGCATTCTCACTCGTGAACCGTCCACAACTCGCTTCCGCGGCTGCTTCACCCGGCACACGACGCTCCCCTACCCATCCCAGCGGGCGTTGGCCCTTCATGCTGGAATGACACGACTTCGGCGGTACGCTTGAGCCCCGCTACATTGTCGGCGCGGAATCACTTGACCAGTGAGCTATTACGCACTCTTTCAAGGGTGGCTGCTTCTAAGCCAACCTCCTGGTTGTCTCTGCGACTCCACATCCTTTCCCACTTAGCGTACGCTTAGGGGCCTTAGTCGATGCTCTGGGCTGTTTCCCTCTCGACCATGGAGCTTATCCCCCACAGTCTCACTGCCGCGCTCTCACTTACCGGCATTCGGAGTTTGGCTAAGGTCAGTAACCCGGTAGGGCCCATCGCCTATCCAGTGCTCTACCTCCGGCAAGAAACACACGACGCTGCACCTAAATGCATTTCGGGGAGAACCAGCTATCACGGAGTTTGATTGGCCTTTCACCCCTAACCACAGGTCATCCCCCAGGTTTTCAACCCTGGTGGGTTCGGTCCTCCACGAAGTCTTACCTCCGCTTCAACCTGCCCATGGCTAGATCACTCCGCTTCGGGTCTTGGGCGCGCTACTCAACCGCCCTATTCGGACTCGCTTTCGCTACGGCTTCCCCACACGGGTTAACCTCGCAACACACCGCAAACTCGCAGGCTCATTCTTCAAAAGGCACGCAGTCACGACTGCATGTGCAAGCACATACAGCGACGCTCCCACGGCTTGTAGGCACACGGTTTCAGGTACTATTTCACTCCGCTCCCGCGGTACTTTTCACCATTCCCTCACGGTACTATCCGCTATCGGTCACCAGGGAATATTTAGGCTTAACGGGTGGTCCCGCCAGATTCACACGGGATTTCTCGGGCCCCGTGCTACTTGGGTGTCTCTTAAACGAGCCGTACAGATTTCAGCTACGGGGGTCTTACCCTCTACGCCGGACCTTTCGCATGTCCTTCGCCTATCCATACGGTTTCTGACTCGTCTCATGGCCGGCAGACCATGAAAAAGAGATCCCACAACCCCGCATGCGCAACCCCTGCCGGGTATCACACACATACGGTTTGGCCTCATCCGGTTTCGCTCGCCACTACTCCCGGAATCACGGTTGTTTTCTCTTCCTGCGGGTACTGAGATGTTTCACTTCCCCGCGTTCCCTCCACACTGCCTATGTGTTCAGCAGCGGGTGACAGCCCATGACGACTGCCGGGTTTCCCCATTCGGACACCCCCGGATCAAAGCTCGGTTGACAGCTCCCCGGGGCCTATCGCGGCCTCCCACGTCCTTCATCGGTTCCTGGTGCCAAGGCATCCACCGTGCGCCCTTAAAAACTTGGCCACAGATGCTCGCGTCCACTGTGCAGTTCTCAAGCAACGACCAGCCACCCATCACCCCGCCGCATAAAGCGCCGAGTGCACTGGGGCCGGCATCGCGAAGGTCCGAAACCTAAGTTCCGTACCCTCAGATACCCAACAGCGTGCCCGGCCCGACCAGTTGACAAAGTGTGTTCCACGCCGAAGCAGTACTAACACTCACCAACCGATCGTGCCGAATAGTCAACGTTCCACCCATGAGCAACCGTGCGAGTCATTCGCTCGCAGTCGGCCATATGCTCCTTAGAAAGGAGGTGATCCAGCCGCACCTTCCGGTACGGCTACCTTGTTACGACTTCGTCCCAATCGCCAGTCCCACCTTCGACGGCTCCCTCCACAAGGGTTGGGCCACCGGCTTCGGGTGTTACCGACTTTCGTGACGTGACGGGCGGTGTGTACAAGGCCCGGGAACGTATTCACCGCAGCAATGCTGATCTGCGATTACTAGCAACTCCAACTTCATGGGGTCGAGTTGCAGACCCCAATCCGAACTGAGACCGGCTTTTTGAGATTCGCTCCACCTCGCGGTATCGCAGCTCATTGTACCGGCCATTGTAGCACGTGTGCAGCCCAAGACATAAGGGGCATGATGACTTGACGTCGTCCCCACCTTCCTCCGAGTTGACCCCGGCAGTCTCCTGTGAGTCCCCATCACCCCGAAGGGCATGCTGGCAACACAGAACAAGGGTTGCGCTCGTTGCGGGACTTAACCCAACATCTCACGACACGAGCTGACGACAGCCATGCACCACCTGTACACCGACCACAAGGGGGCGACCATCTCTGGCCGTTTCCGGTGTATGTCAAGCCTTGGTAAGGTTCTTCGCGTTGCGTCGAATTAAGCCACATGCTCCGCTGCTTGTGCGGGCCCCCGTCAATTCCTTTGAGTTTTAGCCTTGCGGCCGTACTCCCCAGGCGGGGAACTTAATGCGTTAGCTGCGGCACGGACGACGTGGAATGTCGCCCACACCTAGTTCCCAACGTTTACGGCGTGGACTACCAGGGTATCTAATCCTGTTCGCTCCCCACGCTTTCGCTCCTCAGCGTCAGTATCGGCCCAGAGATCCGCCTTCGCCACCGGTGTTCCTCCTGATATCTGCGCATTTCACCGCTACACCAGGAATTCCGATCTCCCCTACCGAACTCTAGCCTGCCCGTATCGAATGCAGACCCGGGGTTAAGCCCCGGGCTTTCACATCCGACGCAACAAGCCGCCTACGAGCTCTTTACGCCCAATAATTCCGGACAACGCTTGCGCCCTACGTATTACCGCGGCTGCTGGCACGTAGTTAGCCGGCGCTTCTTCTGCAGGTACCGTCACTTGCGCTTCTTCCCTGCTGAAAGAGGTTTACAACCCGAAGGCCGTCATCCCTCACGCGGCGTCGCTGCATCAGGCTTTCGCCCATTGTGCAATATTCCCCACTGCTGCCTCCCGTAGGAGTCTGGGCCGTGTCTCAGTCCCAGTGTGGCCGGTCGCCCTCTCAGGCCGGCTACCCGTCGTCGCCTTGGTAGGCCATCACCCCACCAACAAGCTGATAGGCCGCGGGCTCATCCTGCACCGCCGGAGCTTTCAACCCACCGAGATGCCTCGGCAGGTATTATCCGGTATTAGACCCCGTTTCCAGGGCTTGTCCCAGAGTGCAGGGCAGATTGCCCACGTGTTACTCACCCGTTCGCCACTAATCCACCCCGAAAGGCTTCATCGTTCGACTTGCATGTGTTAAGCACGCCGCCAGCGTTCGTCCTGAGCCAGGATCAAACTCTCCGTGAATGTTTACCCGTAATCGGGTGCGACACTCGCGTTGAGCGGCACAGCCAGGCGGAATAAGCCCGGCCGTGCACAGCGTCCTCGCTGTGTGCCTTCCCTAAGGAAGGACTTTTTCAAAGGAACCGCGTCCCGACCAGAAGGCCAGGGACGGGGTATTTTATAGTCTGGCGTTGACTTTTGGCACGCTGTTGAGTTCTCAAGGAACGGACGCTTCCTTTGTACTCACCCTCTCGGGCTTTCCTCCGGGCGCTTCCCTTCGGTATTTCGTGTTTCCAACCTTACCAGATCCGTTTTCCGTGCCCCCCGCTTCTAGAAGAAGCGGTCGGTCCGAATTCCGTTTCCGGCCCCCTGTTGGAGCGGGGTTTGCCTTCCAGCTGTTCGCTTTCCGGCTTCACCGACTTTATCAGAAGCGTTTCGGCCGAGCTAATCGGCCTTTTTGCTTCTCATAAGGAGATGAGGTGTGCTCCGTGCGAATTGAATCCGGCACCGAAGCGATTCAGATTCTAACCGTTGCGACCGGAGCTGTCCAGCTCCCGGCAACCGTTCGAATCTACCTCCTCGCGCCGCCCGTGTCAACGGGTTTTGCGAAGCGAGTAGGACACTACCAGGCCGGAACGGCCCGGCGCACATCGTCCGTCGGGCAGGTGAAGGTCAGGCGAAGGACGACGGCGGGCTCTCCAGCTCCTCCAGTTCGATGCCGGGCGCCGCGAGGACCACGTCCCCGGCCAGGTGCACGCTGTGCTGCTCCCCCGTCTCCAGGTCGCTGACCTGGTACTCGTCCACCGTCAGCACCCCGTTGTCAGTCGGGTGTGCTGTCCTGTCGACCAGGGCCCACGCCTGGTCGAAGGTGCGGGGAGCCAGCACGGGGGAGGTGAAGCCGACGAGCCGGATCCGTTTCGCGCCCTCGCCGGGCGTCAGCCGCAGCAGCCGGGCCAGGGCCACGTGGAAGGCCGGGGAGGCGCCGGTGAAGGCGTGCGCGGGCACATTGCCCTCGGTGGCGTGCTCGCCGGTCGGATCGGTGCGCACCCAGGTCACGCCGTCGAGGGCCGCGCCCCGCACCTGCCAGCTCGCCGCGTGCAGCTGGAGGCGGATCGGGCGGCCGAGGTCGTCGAGGGTGAGGTCGACGGAGCCGGTGTGATCGCCGGAGGGGGCGGTGAGCTGGGAGACATAGCGCCAGCCGGAGGGGCCGGTGGCGCAGTGGAAGTGCTCTTCACCGAGGGGGGTGTGGTCGTGCGGGTCGTGAAGGGAGTAGCGGCCGCGGGGCATGGTGGGGTCCTTGACGGGAACGGGACAGGCCCCCACCGAGGAGGGCGGGGGCCTGTGCGCCGGCTTCTGCGGTGGCTGCCGTCAGCGGCCACGGCAGCGGTATCAGTAGCGGTAGTGGTCCGGCTTGTACGGGCCCTCGACCTTGACCCCGATGTACGAGGCCTGCTCCGGGCGGAGCGTCGTCAGCTTGACGCCCAGCGCGTCGAGGTGGAGGCGGGCCACCTTCTCGTCGAGCAGCTTCGGCAGTACGTAGACGTCGGTCGGGTACGACTCCGGCTTGGTGAAGAGCTCGATCTGGGCCAGCGTCTGGTCCGCGAAGGAGTTCGACATCACGAAGGACGGGTGGCCGGTGGCGTTGCCCAGGTTCAGCAGACGGCCCTCGGAGAGGACGATCAGGACCTTGCCGTCGGCGAACGTCCAGGTGTGGACCTGGGGCTTGACCTCGTCCTTGACGATGCCGGGGATCTTCGCCAGGCCGGCCATGTCGATCTCGTTGTCGAAGTGGCCGATGTTGCCCACGATGGCCTGGTGCTTCATCTTGGCCATGTCGGCGGCCATGATGATGTCCTTGTTGCCCGTGGTGGTGACGAAGATGTCGGCGATCTCGACGACCTCGTCCAGGGTGGTGACCTGGAAGCCGTCCATCGCCGCCTGGAGGGCGTTGATCGGGTCGATCTCGGTGACGATGACGCGGGCGCCCTGGCCGCGCAGCGACTCGGCGCAGCCCTTGCCCACGTCGCCGTAGCCGCAGACGACCGCGACCTTGCCGCCGATGAGGACGTCGGTGGCGCGGTTGATGCCGTCGATCAGCGAGTGGCGGCAGCCGTACTTGTTGTCGAACTTCGACTTGGTGACGGCGTCGTTCACGTTGATCGCCGGGAAGAGCAGCGAGCCGGCCTGCTGCATCTCGTACAGGCGGTGGACGCCGGTGGTGGTCTCCTCGGTGACACCGCGGATCTCGGACGCCAGCTGGGTCCACTTCTGCGGGCTCTCACCCAGCGTGCGGCCCAGAAGCGTGAGGATCTGCGCGTACTCCTCGCTGTCCGCCGTCGACGGGTCCGGGGCCGCGCCGGCCTTCTCGAACTCGACGCCCTTGTGCACCAGGAGGGTGGCGTCGCCGCCGTCGTCCAGGATCATGTTGGGGCCGCCGGTGGCGATGCCGGGCCAGGTCAGCGCCTGCTCCGTGCACCACCAGTACTCCTCCAGCGTCTCGCCCTTCCAGGCGAAGACGGGCACGCCCTGCGGGTTCTCCGGGGTGCCCTCGGGGCCGACCGCGATGGCCGCGGCCGCGTGGTCCTGGGTGGAGAAGATGTTGCAGGACGCCCAACGCACCTGAGCGCCCAGTGCGACCAGCGTCTCGATGAGCACGGCCGTCTGCACCGTCATGTGCAGCGAGCCGGTGATTCGGGCGCCGGCCAGCGGCTGCGCCTCCGCGTACTCCTTGCGGATCGCCATCAGACCGGGCATCTCGTGCTCGGCGAGGGTGATCTCCTTACGACCGAAAACGGCCAGCGACAGGTCCGCGACCTTGAAGTCCTGACCGGTGGAGGTGGTGGTCATACGGGCTGCTCCTCCTGAAGGGGCGAGCGAGGATGGGTACGGCTGTGCACGCGGTCAGTCTGCCGGGACGGCGGCCGACCGGCAGGTGGCTGGCACCTGTCCGGATACACCTGTCCCCTGGCCGCAGCGCAGTCCGTCGGAGGCCCTCTCTCCCTCGGCCGGTCCGTCGCGCGGGCCGCCCGACCGCCATCAGCAGCGACGTCTGGCTCTGGTCACGAATCTACACCGATGGTGGTGGTGAACCCCAGCCCCGCCCGGCCCTGTTCCGCCGACGGGCGCCGTGATCGCTTTCCTCCGCAGGCCCCGTGTTGCAGGATGCGATCAGCGCGCGGACGGCGGGGAACCGCCGACGCCGCCGCGCCTGCCGATCTGTGAGGAGATCCATGTGACCAGTGCAGCCGACCCCTCCGAGGGCGCGGGGGTCAGGGGGCCGGGGCTCAGGCTGCTGGCGGTGACCGCCTGCCCGACTGGCATCGCCCACACCTATATGGCCGCGGAGAAGCTGGCGCAGGCCGCCCAGGCGCTCGGTCATGAGATGAAGGTGGAGACGCAGGGGTCGATCGGGGCGGAGAACGTCCTGACTGACAACGATGTCAGCCAGGCGGACGGCATCATCGTCGCCGCCGACAAGGACGTCGACCTCGGCCGCTTCGTCGGCAAGCGGGTGCTGTCCGTGGGGGTGGCCGAGGGCATCCACCACCCGGAGCGGCTGATCGAGCGGGTGCGGAGCGCCCCGGTGCACTCGGGCTCCGGGGGCGGGAGCGGCATCCTTCCGACGGCCGTCGGGGGCGGGGGCAAGGAGCGCGGCGCCGTCTACAAGGCGCTGATGAACGGCGTCTCGTACATGATCCCCTTCGTGGTCGTCGGCGGGCTGCTGATCGCGGTGTCGCTCGCGCTGGGCGGTCACACCACGTCCCAGGGGATCGTCTTCGACAACTCCTTCTGGCGGTCCGTCAACGACATCGGCACCATCGGTTTCACCTTGATGATCCCGATCCTCTCCGGCTACATCGCCTATGCGATCGGCGACCGGCCCGCGCTGGTGCCGGGCATGGTCGGGGGCTGGATCGCAGGTCACGGGGAGCTCTACGACAGCAAGGCGGGCGCGGGGTTCATCGGGGCGATCGCGACCGGCTTCCTGGCCGGCTATCTGGTCCGCTGGATCAAGAAGGTCGAGGTCCCGAAGTTCGTCCGGCCGATCATGCCGGTGATCGTGATCCCGATCGTGGCGACGTCCGCGCTGGGTCTGTTCTTCATCTATGTCATCGGCCGGCCGATCTCCTGGGTGTTCGAGCATCTGACGAGCTGGCTGGGCGGGCTGACCGGGGCGAGCGCGGCGCTGCTCGGTGTGCTCCTCGGCCTCATGATCGCCTTCGACATGGGCGGGCCGGTGAACAAGACGGCGTTCCTCTTCGGCGCCGGCCTGGTCTCCAGGAACCCGGAGATCATGGGGATGTGTGCGGCGGCCATTCCGGTGCCGCCGCTGGGGCAGGGGCTGGCGACGCTGCTGCGGCGCCGGATGTTCACCGACCAGGAGCGGGAGACCGGTCTGGCGGCGCTGTTCATGGGCTTCTTCGGCATCACCGAGGGCGCGATCCCGTTCGCCGCCGCCCGGCCGGCGCGGGTGATTCCCGCGAACATGCTCGGCGGCGCGGTCGCGGGTGCGATCGCGGGCCTGGCCGCGGTCAAGGACAGCGTGCCGCACGGCGGTCCGATCGTGGCGCTGCTGGGGGCGGTCGGCGGAGTGCCGATGTTCTTCGTCGCCATCGCCATCGGCATGGCGGTGACGGCGCTGACGACGGTCACCCTGATGTCGCTGGGCGGCGGCCGGGTCACGGCGGCCGCTCCCACCGCGCCCTCCGCCCCCGTTCCCCCGGTGGCTCCGTCGGCCGGGGAGGGTTCGGCTCTCTCGGGTTACCTCACCGAGCGGACCGTACGCACGCGGCTCTCCGCGACCGGCAAGGAGGCGGCGATCCGGGAGATGGCCGAACTGCTCGCGGCCTCCGGCAAGGTGACGGATGTCGACGGGCTCGTCCGCGCCGCTCTCGCCCGTGAGGAGCTCGGTACGACCGGGCTCGGTGAGGAGATCGCCGTTCCGCACGCGAAGACGGCGGCGGTCTCGGGGCCCGTCGTCGGCTTCGCCCGTTCCGCGGAGGGGGTCGAGTGGGGGGCGCTGGACGGCACGAAGGCCCGGCTGATCTTCATGATCTCGGTACCGGAGGCGGGGGCGGATGACGAGCACCTGCGCCTGCTGGCGATGCTGTCGCGGAAGTTGATGGATCCGGGGTTCCGGGAGCGGCTGCTCTCGGCGGAGGGGCCGGGGGCGGTCGTGGAGGTGCTCCGGGAGGTCGGATAGGGGCGCTTCGCCCTGCCCGGCCTCCCTTCCGCGACCGTGGCCCTCAGTGGCGGGCCGGGCCGCCCGGGGTCGCCGCCGGGTCCTCGCCCGCCGCTGCCGCTTCCTCGCTGTAGATGTCCGGTTCGAGGTAGATGGCCCGGGCGATCGGGACCGCCTCGCGGATGCGGGACTCGGCGGCGTCGATCGCGCGGGCGATCTCGGTGGCGGTCTCGTCGTGCCGTACGGCGATCTTGGCGGCGACGAGCAGCTCCTCGGGGCCGAGGTGGAGCGTGCGCATGTGGATGACGCGGGTGACCGTGTCGCCGTCCACGGCGGCCGCGCGGATCTTCGCGATCTGCTCGGGGCCGGCCGCCTCGCCGAGCAGCAGGGACTTGGTCTCGGCGGCCAGGACCAGCGCGATCAGGACGAGCAGGATGCCGATGCACAGCGTGCCGATGCCGTCCCACACGCCGTCGCCGGTGGCGAGCGTCAGGCCCACGCCGAACAGTGCGAGGACGAGGCCGATGAGGGCGCCGAAGTCCTCCAGCAGGACGACGGGGAGCTCGGGGGCCTTGGCCGTGCGGATGAAGGAGCCCCACGACTGCTTTCCGCGCAGTGCGTTGGACTCCTTGATGGCCGTACGGAAGGAGAAGCCCTCGGCGACGACCGCGAAGACGAGCACGGCGACCGGCCAGTACCAGTTGTCCAGCTCGTGCGGTTCCTTGATCTTCTCGTAGCCCTCGTACAGCGCGAAGACGCCGCCGATGGTGAACAGGACGATGGAGACGAGGAATCCGTAGATGTAGCGCTCGCGGCCGTAGCCGAAGGGGTGCTCCTCGCTCGCCTTCTTCTGCGCCTTGCGGCCGCCCAGCAGGAGCAGGACCTGGTTGCCGGAGTCGGCGACCGAGTGCACCCCTTCGGCGAGCATCGACGACGAGCCGCTGAACGCGAACGCGACGAATTTCGCCACGGCGATGGCCATGTTGGCCCCCAGCGCGGCGACGATGGCCTTGGTTCCGCCTGATGCACTCATGAATGCGGCTTGTCCCTTCCGCCCGGCTGTTGCTTTGCTTTTCCTTTACGGCGGGTCATTGTCGCAGCCGCCGGGCGGGAGGCGGGTCAGACGGCGACCGTGGCCCGGAAGACGGTGGCGTCGTCGCCGGTGAGTTCGGTGCGCTCGTAGGCCCGTACGAACGCGGACTCGCCCCTGCGAAGGCTCAGCTCGGTGCCGTCGGCGGCGCGTACGACCGCGGTGCCGGAGGTGCACAGGAGGATCTGGGGGGCGCCCGGGGGCAGGGTGGCGGGGGTTTCGGAGGAGGGTGCGAAGACGTAGCGGGAGAGGCGGAATTCGTCGACCGGTGTCGCGTAGACCTCTTCGCCGCCCGCGTCGGCCTCGGGGCGCAGGACGGCGGGGTCGGTGCTCTCGAAGCGGACGACGCGCAGCAGTTCGGGGACGTCGATGTGTTTCGGCGTCAGGCCGCAGCGCAGCACGTTGTCCGAGTTGGCCATGACTTCGACGCCGAGGCCGTCGAGGTAGGCGTGGGGGACGCCCGCGCCGAGGTAGAGGGCCTCGCCGGGGTTGAGGCGCACGTGGTTGAGGAGCATGGCGGCGATGACGCCGGGGTCGCCGGGGTAGTGGCGGGCGATCGAGGCGTAGGCGGCGTACGCGTCCCGGTGCGGGCCGTCCTCGGCGGCGAGCCGTTCGGCGGCGGCGGAGGCCTCGTGGACGGTTTCCGCGATGGCGGTGTGGTCGGCGGTGAGGACGGCGGTGAGGACCTCGCGCAGGGCGTCAGCCTCGGGCCGGGCGTGCAGGAGGTCGACGTACGGCTTGAGGGAGTCGACGTCGAGGGCGGCGAGCAGCTCGGCCGTCCCGGTGGGGGCGCGAAAGCCGCAGAGCCCCTCGAAAGGGGTGAGGGCGCAGAGCAGTTCGGGTTTGTGGTTGGCGTCCCGGTAGGTGCGGTGCGGGGCGTCGACGGGGATGCCGCGCGCCTCCTCGTCGGCGAATCCGGCCCTGGCCCGGTCGAGGTCGGGGTGGACCTGGAGGGACAGCGGGGAGGCGGCGGCGAGGAGTTTGAGCAGGAACGGCAGCCGCGGGCCGAAGCGGCGTACGGTCTCCGGGCCGAGTTCGGCCTCGGGGGCGTCGGCGATGGTGTCGCACAGGGGCCGGGGCCCGTCGCCGCGGTCGACGCGGGAGGGGGCGCCGGGGTGGGCGCCCATCCAGAGTTCGGCCTGCGGTTCGCCGGTGGGAGTGGTGCCGAGCAGCTCGGGGATCGCGGTGGTGGAGCCCCAGGCGTAGGGGCGCACGGTGTTGGCGAGGCGGTCCATGGGGGCGGGTTCCTGACTGTTCGTGCGGCTGGGTTCCGGCCTGCTCGGGGCGTGTTCACGGGCCCGGTCGTCGGTCACTGGCCCGTGCCGCCTCCTCGTTCTACGGGGTGGAGGCGAGCGCCAGATAGACGGCGGCGAAATCCGTGATGGCGAGGAGCTCCGCCGCGGTCTCCAGGGGCGTGCCGCCCTCGGTCGCCTCCAGCTCGCTGATGGGGGTCTCGCGCTGGAGGGCGAGTTCGCGGGCGGCGGGGCCCGGGGAGGTGATGTCCGGTTCGCGCTCGCGGAGCAGGACCACGCGGGCGTGCAGGGCCTCGGGGTCCTCCACGCGGTCGCGGAAGAAGTCCTCCGGGTCGGCGCCCGCGGCGAAGTCCCCGGCGAGCAGCGTGCCGTGCGCGGTCAGCGCCTCGGGCAGTTCGGCGGCGAGCGCGGGACGGCCGGCGAGCGCGGCGAGGACGGTGGCGAAGTGGCGGCCCACCGCGGCGGCGAGGTCGCCCTCGGACCAGATCAGCGGGAGGGTGCCCGCGAGCTCGGCCGCGAGGGTCTTGGCGGGGTTGCTGTAGGTGGCGTGGGCGGGGCCGCAGACCTCCGCGACCTGGTCGAGCCGGTCGGCGAGGGACTCGATGGCGCCCTGGTCGGCGGCGAGCAGGCCGATGCGGTCGGCGAGGGCGAGCAGCGGGGTGAGCAGGGACCAGAGGGTGCCGGGGCCGATGGGGAGCGCGGCCCTGCCGCCGGTGGTCTCCGTGTCGCCGGTGCGCGGGCCGCCCGGGGCGGCGGTCAGCGGGATGGCCAGGCCGCGGGCCTGTTCTGTGGCGTCGGCGAGGGGGGTGCCCGCCGGGGTGACGCAGACGACGGAGCAGCCCCGGCGGTACGCCTGCTCCAGCAGGATCGCGAGGCCGGGTTCGGTGCCGTCGGGGCTGGCGACCAGCAGCAGGTCCAGCGGGCCCGTCCAGCCGGGGAGGGTCCAGCGCAGGGCGCCGGGGGCCGGGGCGACGCCGGTGGGGCGGATCAGGGTGACCGGGGCGCTGCCGCCGGCGAGTGCCGTCAGGAGGTCCGCGGCACAGCCCGCGGCGGGGGTGGGCCCGGCGACGAGGACGGCGCGCGGGCGGCCGTCCGGCCGGAGCGCCCCGACGCCCGCTTCCGCGGCGTTGCGGGCGGCCGTGCGGACCCGGGCGCCGGATTCCGCGGCGCCGCGCAGGAGGCCGTGGAGGTCGGCTCGGGACAGGGCTTCCGGATCGTCGAGGAGTGACTCGTCGAACACCGTTGATCAGCCTCCGATCGCCGTGGCGTACGCCGTACGGGTGTGTGCCGGGCCGGGCGGACGGGTCAGGCGGGGCGCCGGGCCTCGTCCACGAGCAGGACGGGGATGCCGTCGCGCACGGGGTAGGCCAGACCGCAGCTCTTGCTCTCGCACACCAGCTCGGCGGCCTGCTCCTCCTCGTGGAGGGGTGCGTGGCACTCCGGGCAGGCGAGGATCTCCAGGAGACCGGCTTCGAGCGGCATGGGGGTTCCCTTCGGCGTGTACGTCCCTTGCCCGGCCAGCGTAGTCGCTCCCGCTGGGGGTGGCGGATATCCGGGGCGTCGTGGGTCGGCGGTTCCGCTTCCGTGCCGGGGTGGGTGGGGCGGGGGCGGGCGGCCCCCGCCCCCGGGCCGTCGCTACGCGCGGATGATGGAGAGGACCTCGTCGCGGACGCGGGCCACCGTTTGCGCGTCGCGTGCCTCGACGTTCAGGCGGAGGAGCGGCTCCGTGTTGGAGGCCCGGAGGTTGAACCACCAGTCGGCGGCCGTCACGGTCAGGCCGTCGAGCTCGTCCAGCTGCACGTCGTCGCGGTCCGCGTACGCCGTCCTGACCGCGGCCGCCCGTCCGGCCTGGTCGGCCACGGTGCTGTTGATCTCGCCGGACGCGGCGTAGCGGTCGTACTGGGCGACGAGTCGCGAGAGCGGCTCGTCCTGCCCGCCGAGCGCCGCGAGCACGTGCATCGCGGCGAGCATGCCGGTGTCCGCGTTCCAGAAGTCGCGGAAGTAGTAGTGCGCGGAGTGCTCGCCGCCGAAGATCGCGCCGGTGCGGGCCATCTCCTCCTTGATGAAGGAGTGCCCCACGCGCGTGCGCACGGCCTTGCCGCCGTGCTCCTTGACGACCTCGGGCACCGACCACGAGGTGATGAGGTTGTGGATGACCGTGCCGCCGGGGTGCTTGGCGAGCTCGCGGGCGGCGACCAGGGCGGTGATGGCGGACGGGGAGACCGGGTCGCCGTTCTCGTCGATGACGAAGCAGCGGTCGGCGTCGCCGTCGAAGGCGAGCCCGATGTCGGCGCCGACCTCGCGCACCCGCGCCTGGAGGTCGACGAGGTTCTTCGGGTCGAGGGGGTTGGCCTCGTGGTTGGGGAAGGTGCCGTCCAACTCGAAGTACATCGCGTCGAGTTCGGTCGGCAGTCCGTCGAGGACGGTCGGGACGGTGTGGCCGCCCATGCCGTTGCCCGCGTCCACCACGACCTTCAGCGGCCGGATGCCGGACAGGTCGACGAGGCCGCGCAGGTGCTCGGCGTAGTCGCCGAGGACGTCCCGCCTGGTGATCGTGCCGGGGGTGGCGGCCGGTTCGGGCGCCCCGGTCTCCGTCCACCCCTCCACGAGCGCGCGGATGTCGGCGAGGCCGGTGTCCTGGCCGACGGGGGCCGCGCCGGCCCGGCACATCTTGATGCCGTTGTACTGCGCGGGGTTGTGCGAGGCGGTGAACATCGCGCCGGGCAGGCCGAGTGCGCCGCTGGCGAAATACAGTTCGTCGGTCGAGCAGAGCCCGATCTCGGTGACGTCGACGCCGAGCGCCGCCGCGCCCCGCGCGAAGGCCCGGGACAGGCCGGGCGAGGAGGGGCGCATGTCGTGCCCGGTCACGATCGCGTCCGCGCCGGTGATCTGGGCGAAGGCGGCGCCGAACAGCTCGGCCAGCGGCTCGTCCCACTGGTCGGGGACGACACCGCGGATGTCGTACGCCTTCACGATCTGCGACAGATCAGCCACAGCCAACCCCTCCTGGAGTCCTTTACGGGGACACAAACCTACCTGGAGGCACTGACAATCCGGGTATCGAACGAGCGGAAGGCCGGGTATGGAGGGGTGTTGACGGCCACCGGGCCCGGGCCGGGCCGTCGGGGCGTCAGGAGTCGGGCGAGCGCAGCACCCTGAGGTGGCCTCGGCGCGCGACCTCCATCGGGTCGGCCTCGCGGCCGTTGGGCCCGACGGCGCCGGGGGTGCCCGCCGGTCCGGTCAGGCGCTCCTGCGGGCGGGCCGCCTCCCGCACGGCGTTGGCCAGCGCTTCGAGGTCGTCGCCGCTGGGGCGGGCGGGGCCGCTGTCGAGGGCGAGCCGGACCACGTCCCAGCCGCGCGGTGCGGTCAGGCGCTCGGAGTGCTCGGCGCACAGGTCGTAGCAATGGGGCTCGGCGTAGGTGGCGAGCGGTCCGAGAACGGCGGTCGAATCGGCGTAGACGTACGTCAGCGTCGCGACGGCCGGGCGGCCGCACGCAGTGCGCGAACAGCGACGTACAGGGCTCACGAGGTTGGACGGTACCGCACTCTTGAGCGGTCCGCGACGACTCACCCCCGGCTCACTCCTCCGTGTCGGCTCCGTTCGCCCTGTGGACGCCGTTTCCGTACCGCCTGGTTGACCTGCGCGGAGGCCCCGAGGGCAGGGCGCGGCGGCAAGAAAATCTGTCATCAAGCTGTCTGCACAGTGTCCTTCAACGAGCACGACCCCGTCCTGCACATGGCCGTAATTGATCGCAGAGATGACCAAAATGTTCATCCAGCGACATTCGGCTGATATGCGATCACTACGTGCACACGGCCGGGCGACGGCTACCCTCGGGAGTGATGGACAGCCCCGTACCCCCTCCGGCCACCACCGGAGGTGCCCCCAGCCCCCCCAGCCCCGCCGGCCCGCGACCGCGTCACCGCGACCGCCATGGTCGCGGCATGCGCGGACCGATCGCCCCGCCCCAAGTGCCGCTGTCGGTCAGCCGGGGCGAGGCGTTCGTCGACCTGGTGCACGACTCCGCGGAGCGGCTGGAGCGGCTCTGGCCGCAGCTGTCCGCGGTCGACTTCGTCGTGCGCGAGGTGCCGGTCACCACCCGTGACGGCCGTGGCACCATGAGCGACTCCGAGGGGCTCGACGCCTTCGAGTTCGACGGCGAGACGGTGCCGCTCGGGCGGTACGTCGCCGCCCACGGCGACGCCCCCGACCGGATCGTGATCTACCGGCGGCCGGTGGAGATCCGCACCAAGACCCGGGACGAGCGCGCGCTGCTCGTGCACGAGGTCGTGGTGGAGCAGGTCGCCGAACTCCTCGGGCTCGCACCGGAGTCGGTGGACCCGCGGTACGGCCAGGACTGACCGCCGCGCGGGCCGGTGGCCCCAACGCGGCGGCGCGCGGCGGCGATCCGTGCCGCACCGGAGGTTTGGGAGCCGATGACGCGCCAATGGCCGGAGGCGGAGAAACCCGCCCCCTCGCGTCACCGGTTCAGCATCGACAGATCCTGCTCGGCCTCCGGGACGGCCACCGTGGAGCGGTCGTCCGGAATGGGCTGGATCGTGAACATCGGCACACCGTCCTTGGGCAGCGCGAGCATCCGCGAGGCGTGCACCGGACCTCCGGAGACCTTCTCCACGGTCACCGCGTAGGTCCCCTTGGCGCCGGAGGGCTCCGGCGGTTCCACGGACAGCGTGGTGCCCGGCTTGACGGTGTACGTCTTGCTGACGGCGGTGCCGCCGTCGCTGCCCGCCGAGGACGTGACCTTCACCTGCGCGGCTTCCTTGCCAGGTGCGACCAGGGCGAGCGTGCTGCTCTTCGCGCGGTTGTCGGCGACGGTGCCGCGCTTGTCGATCGGCGGGGTGGCGGCGATGAAGGCCGTCTCCTGCTTGTCGTCCTTGCCCCGGGTGACCCGCAGCGCGGCGACGACCGGCGTCCTGCTGCCGTCCCCGGTGAGCAGCAGCGAGCCCGCCTCGCCCCGGGTGATGTCCCCGAGGTCGACGGCCGTCGTCATGCCGCTCTTGACGTGCAGCGTCTCGTGACCGGCCGGGGTGATCGCGCTGTTGGCCCCGGCGAAGCGCAGCTTCAGGTCGGCGTCGTCCCCGCCGGGCGCGAGGACGTAGAGGCGGACGGACGTGGCGTCGGCCGGGATGCCCGGGAGGACGGCGTCGGGGGACGCCTCGCCGGAGGACGGCAGCCAGTCGCCGCCGAGCTTCTCGTCGGACGCCTGGAGCGCCGCCCCGACCCGTCCGGAGCGGGCGGCCACATGGAGCGTCGCGCTCTCCGTGGGGGCGTCCGTGAGGGTCGACAGGAGCACCGGCACGGTGGAGCGCGGCGGGACGTTGATGCCCTCTCCGGCGGCCGCCTTGATCCGGCCGTCCTTGCCGTACATCTCCAGGTCGACGACGGCCGGGGTGCTGTCCGGGTTCGTCAGGTGGACGTAGTCCTGGCGGCTCTTGGCGGTGCTCGCGCCCGGGAACCAGAAGGACGTGTCGGGGGCCGTGCAGGTCAGCCCGTGCAGCCCGCGCCCGCTGCCCGCGCTCACCACGGTGCTCTGCTGCACGGTCCAGCCGGGTGCGAGCGTGCCGTCGGCGGTGCCGATGAGGGCGGGCGCGTCGGAGCGGTCCGCGGTGGCGATGGCGGGCTTGCCGGGCTCCTTCAGGGAGAGCACCGTCGCACCGGCCGCGACCGCGCCCTTGTCGTCCTTCTTCTTGTCCTTGGCGTCGGACTTGCCGTCGTCCTTCTTCGCGGAGCCCGCCGTCCCGCCCGCCGCCAGCAGGTCCGCGGCGGCCTTGCGCGCGCCCGCGCGGCCGGGTGCGCCGGCCGGGGTGAACGCGGTGTACGCCGTCTCCCCCACGTCCGAGGACGTGGGCGCCGGGCAGAGCCGCATCGAGCGCTCCACGGGCAACCGGGCGGGCGCCTTCGCGGCCGTGCCGGCGGTGCCCGCCGGAGCCTCGAACACGGCGACCCCGGTGACGGCGGCGAGCGCCGCCACCGCGCCGAACAGGGACAGGGTGGTGCGCTTCACTGCTGCTCGCTCCCGTCGCGGTGCTGCTGGTGGTGGCCACCGTCGCCGTACGTCGTGTCGTAGGGCTGCTGGCCGTAGCTGTACGGGTCGTACGGCCCTGCCGCGTACGGATCGGCCGGGTAGTGCGCCTGCTGCCCGTACCCGCCGCCCTGCTGCTGGTAGGAGCCGTCGTAGGCGCCCTCCTGGTAGGGCTGCTGGTCGTACGTCCCGTAGCCCTGGGCGTCGCCCCACTGTCCGTACTGCTGCTGTTGCGGGACGGCGGCGTACGGGTCGGCCGTCGGCTGTGCGTACGGGTCGGCCGTCGGCTCGGCCGCGGGCGGCTCCGGCGGCGCGGGGGCGGCCGTGCGGTCGGCCTCCGCGGCGGCGCGCAGGCGGCGGGCGCGGCGGCCCTCGCCCGCGGCGGGCTGTGCCGGTACGGACGGTGCCGCGGGCGCGGGGGCGGCGGCCGCCGGGGCGGCCGTCTCCGGCAGGTCGTCGTCGATCTCGCGGCGGCGGCCCGGCAGGGCGAGCACCACGAGAACGGCCGCGAGGATTCCTTGCGTCCACAGCCACGCCGTGTGGGTCAGGGGCGCCTGGTAGGTCAGGGCGAGCTTGCCGCCGCCGGAGGGCAGTTCGAAGCCCTGTGCCCAGCCGTCGACGGTGGTGCTCTTGAGCGCGCGGCCGTCGAGGGTGGCCTGCCAGCCGGGCGCGGCCTTGTCGGCGACGCGCAGGACGCGGCCCCGGGGGCCGTCCGGGACGGTGGTGTGCGCCTCGACGGGCCCGGAGGCGACCGTCACGGGGGCGGACTGCTGCGCGGCGCCCTGATGGTCGCCGGGCGTGATGGTGACGCGGGCGACGGCCCGGTCGACCCGCCACAGCGAGCTGCGGTCCTGCTGGCTGAGCCGGGTGAGGCCGGGGGTGGTGTCCAGGACCCGGCCCATGGCGCCGGGCGCGCTGTCGCGCACGAGGACGTAGCCGACGGCGTAGTCGCCGAGCAGGCCCGCCTGGTCGGCTCCGGAGCCCGCGACGAGACCGGCGACGACGGTGTCGAGCTTCTTGTCGCGCCCGGCGGCCGCGGCCAGTTCGGCGTCGCCGGTCCGGGCGCCGGAGCCCCGGACGAGGGTGTAGTTCACGTGCCCGTCGGTGCCGTCGAGCACCAGGGTGCGGGCCTGGTCGCGGGTGCCCGCCTCCTCCGCGACGAACGCCGGGACCTGCTCCGGGGAGCGCCGCTCCAGCGGTCCGTCCGCCCCGGCCACCATCCAGACGACGGCGGCGACCAGCGGGCCCGCGGCCGCGGTGACGGCGATGAGGGCGGCGACGGGCTGCCGCCAGCCGAAGCTGAGCGCGGCGACGCGCTCGCGGGCGCCCTCGGCGCCCACGACGGCCGCCGCGACGAGGGCGAGGCAGTGGACGAGGGTGGCGGGTCCTGCCCAGCCGCTGCCGTTGGCCAGGGCCGCGCAGAGGAGGGCGGCGAGCGCCACCGCCCAGGCCGTACGGACCGCGCGGGCCCGGTCGGCGCGCAGCAGGGCGGCGAGGGCGGCCAGGACGACGCCGGTGAAGAGCAGGCCGCCGAAGGTCTTCGGGCCGCCGGGGTCGCCCGCGAGCAGCTGCCAGGGCGCGGTCGTGCCGTGCCCGTAGTCGATGCCCGCCTCGGCGAAGAAGCGGCCGGGGTGCGCGAACAGCCCCAGCGACCAGGGGGCGAGCACGAGGACCGGGGTGAGGGCCACCGCGAGGAAGCGCGGCCCGTGGACGGACAGCTGCGCGCCGCCGCCCCGCACGGCGTGCACGGCGAGCGCGCCGAGGCCCAGGACGACGGCGAGCGGCCATACGACCGGGGTGAAGGCGGTGGTGACGGTGAGCAGGAGCGCGTACGTCCAGGAGGCGCGCCAGGTGGGGCGGGCGCCGGGGACGCGGAGTCCGGTGGCGGCCACGGCCGCGCGGGCCATGAGCGGCAGCAGTATGGCGAGGACGGCGGTGCCGAGCCTGCCGGTGGCGAGGGCGCCGGTGGCGGCGGGCAGGAAGGCGTACGCGACGCTCGCCCAGGCGCGCAGGAGGCGGGAGGAGACGAGCGGGCGGGAGGCGAAGTAGGCGGTGAGTCCGGCCAGGGGCACGGAGCAGACCAGCAGGAGGGTGAGGGTGAAGCCGGTGGAGCCGAGGAAGAGCGTGCCCAGGGCGGCCAGCACGGCCAGGTAGGGCGGTGCGCTGCCGGTGTTGCCGACGCCGATCGGGTGCCAGCCGTCGGCGTAGCGCGCCCAGAGGCCGGAGACGCCGTCGGGCACGGGCAGCAGGGCGCCGCCGGACAGCGAGCCGCCGCCGAACAGCCCGCGGCAGGCGACCACCGAGACGAGCAGCAGGAGCGCGAAGAGGACGGGGGCCGGCTTGCGGGCGATGCGCTTCAGCCGGGTGAACTGTTCGACCTCGAGGAAGTCCGCGTCGTCGCCGCCGGGTCCGGATTCGACGGCTCCGTGGCGTCCGGCGGAGGAGAGGTCTGCTTCGGAGCGGCCGCTCAGGTTGCTCGCGAGCTGTTCGACGGTGGCCCGGACGGTGGCGCCGGGCGGCGGGAAGAGCGGTCTCAGCTCGCTCGTGGCGACGGCGGGCGCGCCCCGCCGCTTGCGGGCGGCGCGGAGCCGGCCGGGGCGCAGGAGGGTGCCGAAGAGTCCGGTGAGTTCGTCGAGTGCCTGTCCGGGGGCCTTGCCGAGGAGGTAGCCGACGGTCCGCAGCAGGGTGCCGAGGACGAGCCGGAGCATGACGTACGGCAGGAGCGGGCCGCGGGTGTTGGCGAGGAGGGCGTAGACGGCGCCCGCCTTGTCGACGCGGTGCGGGTTCACGGCCGAGCGGCCGGCGCAGTCGACGGGGCGGCGTTCGCGGGCGGCGGCCTCTGCGTGCCGCATGACGGCGTCGGGCGCGACGATCACGCGGTGCCCGGCGGCGTGCGCGCGCCAGCACAGGTCGACGTCGTCGCGCATGAGGGGCAGCCGTGGGTCGAAGCCGCCGAGCTGTTCGTAGACGTCGCGGCGGACGAGCATGCCCGCGGTGGAGACGGCCAGCACGGGCCGCACCTGGTCGTGCTGGCCCTGGTCCTGTTCGCGGCGCTCCAGGCCGGTCCAGCGGCGGCCGCTGCGGGCGATGGAGACGCCGACCTCCAGCAGCTGTCTGCGGTCGTACCAGCTGCGGAGCTTGGGTCCGATGACGGCGGCGTCGGGTTCCGCGTCGGCGACGCGCAGCAGTTCGTGCAGGGCGCCGGGGTCGGGGGCGCAGTCGTCGTGGAGCAGCCACAGCCACTGGACGGGGTCGAGGTCGTCGTGGCGGTGGTCGGTGTGGCCGCCCTGGTCGTAGGAGTCCTCGCGCCAGGTGCGGCTGACGGGGTCCCAGCCGCTGGAGCGCTTGAGGTACGGCAGTTCCTCGGGGTCCGGCGCGGGGACCGAGCGGACGGCCTCGTCGACGGCGGCGCCGAATCCGGCGCGGCGGGCGAGGTGCAGGACGCGGTCCGCGCCGAGGGCCTCGGCGAGCAGCCGCGCGGAGTCGTCGGTGCTGCTGGTGTCGGCGGCGACGGCGCTCTGGACGGGCCGTTCCTGGCCGAGCAGTCCGGACAGCGCGTCGGGCAGCCAGCGGGCGCCGTCGTGGGCGACGAGCACGGCGGTGACGACGTGGCGCGGGAACGCCGGGGGGACGGCGGGGTCGAACGTGGCAGAGGTGGCCGGGTAGTGGGCCGCCGTATTGCTGTGCACGGACATCGAGGTACGGGCCCTCCGGCCGGGGATCCGGGGGTCGCCCCCCGGAGGACTGCTGTGCGGTTGCTGGCTGCGGTCGAGCGGTGCGCTCGACGGGCCACCACACTAGGGCCTCTCCGGCGGTGTGCGCCCCCGCCCGTCCCGTCACCGGCGGCGGGCCCCCGGGGCTCTCGACGCGGTCGGGCCGGGTGTCCTCGGACTCCCTCAGGCCGATACCGGGGGTGCCCCCGGCCGGGTCGATATGCCGGGCACGGCCCGGTGGCCGCGAACACGGCGGTCCGCCGCTCGCAGTGGAACGCGACGGGCGGACCGTTCGTCATGGGCGGAGTACGGCGGCGCTATTTCTCTCCGGCGGCCTTCAATAAGACCGTCCGCAGAACTGTTTGTCCGATCTATCAGACCGCTGCTTTCTTGAGGCGGCGGCGCTCGCGCTCGGACAAACCTCCCCAGATGCCGAAGCGCTCGTCATTGGCAAGGGCATATTCAAGGCACTCCGAGCGGACCTCGCAGGCGAGACAGACCTTCTTGGCCTCGCGCGTGGAACCGCCCTTCTCGGGGAAGAAGGACTCGGGATCGGTCTGAGCGCACAGCGCGCGCTCCTGCCAGCCGAGCTCCTCGTCCGCCTCCTCGACCAGCAGTTGCTGAAACAGCTCGGTCATGTGCGCCCCTCGTCTGTCATTTGCGTCCCCGTGCTGCCTTCATCAAGGCTGCCTTCATCAAGTGCGGCAGAACAACACGGGTGAAATTACAAGTGTGCCGATCCGGGCCAGTCAAGCCGAGATCTGCTATTGGGCCCCTTATTCACTCTGCGGAACCAAAGCCAAGCAGAAAGTGTCCAAAACATTACAAGTCCGGACAGAACCAACTGCCCGCCTCGGCGGCCCCGTCCCTCTCCCGAAGGAGAGGACGTCACGCACGGCAATCCCGTTGCACCGTCCGGCCGAATCATGTTTATCGCCGCGACTGGTGCGCCACCTGTCCGCGGCCCTCGGGCCGCAAACCTTTCAGCACCCTCAGTTACCGGATGAGGTGAAAGATTAGCCCCAAAACGGACACCCGGTTGACAGAGCGCGGTCGCGCCCGTCACCTTTGGTGGCATGCCAGCAATCGCCGCGCTCAGCCTGACCCGTGACTACGGGTCCCGCTGCGCTGTGCAGGCACGCTGTCGCTGTTCCAGCTGTTGATGCCCACGAGCTCCGGCTGAGCTTTCCTCTCCGCTCCACCCCGCTCGCCCTTCCCGACCGTCCGCAGGGCCCGCGCCGCCACGCCCGTACACGTCCACACGTGTCCCCGCACCGCGTCCCACCGCGCAGCCCCAGCACACCCGCCGAGGAACCCCGCACATGAACAGCGACGTCCAGATCGCCGGCGACCCGCTCGCCATCCCGCACCTGATGCCGCCCGTCCCCGCCCACCCCGCCACCATCGCCGAGTTCGCGGGGCTGGCCCGCTCCATCGCCGCCGACACCGCCTCCTGGGCGCACCTCGTGGAGTACGACGCCACGAGCCGCTGGTACCACCGGCTGCGCACCGGTCCCGGCTATGAAGTGTGGCTGCTCAGCTGGGTGCCCGGCCAGGGCAGCGGGCAGCACGACCACGGGCCGTCCTCCGGCGTGCTGACCGTCCTTCAGGGGGAGCTCACCGAGGTCAGCTGGGGCAGCGGCGCCCACGGTGGCTCGCGGCGCCGGCTGCGCGCCGGTGCCCAGCGCGTCTTCGCGCCCGGGTACGCGCACGAGGTCGTCAACGACTCCCTCGGGCCGGCCGTCAGCCTGCACGTCTACTCCCCCGGCCTCACGGAGATGCCGATGCGCCATCAGCGGCCCGTATCGGCCGTGTTGCCCGCCACGGACCGGGACGCCGTACGCGGCTGACGCCCCCACCTCGGGATGTCGGACCCGGCTGACAGGCCCACCCGTCACCCGACCACCACCCCTCAAGGGCAGCCCTACGGGCTGACAGACTGTTCCGCATGCAGCAGCGCATTGTGGTTCTGGCCGGCGGGATCGGGGGCGCCCGCTTCCTCCGTGGCCTCAAGTCAGCAGTCCCCGACGCGGACATCACCGTCATCGGGAACACCGGAGACGACATCCACCTCTTCGGGCTCAAGGTCTGTCCCGACCTCGACACCGTGATGTACACCCTCGGCGGGGGCATCCACGAGGAGCAGGGGTGGGGCCGGGCCGGGGAATCCTTCGCCGTGAAGGAGGAGTTGGCGGCCTACGGCGTGGGGCCCGAGTGGTTCGGGCTCGGCGACCGCGACTTCGCCACCCACATCGTCCGTACGCAGATGATCGGCGCCGGCTATCCGCTCAGCGCCGTCACCGAGGCGCTCTGCCGCCGTTGGCAGCCCGGCGTGCGGCTGCTGCCGATGAGCGACGACCGCGTCGAGACCCACGTCCTGATCGACGACCCCGACAGCGAGGGCCGCAAGGCCGTCCACTTCCAGGAGTACTGGGTGCGGCTGCACGCGGCCACGCCCGCGCACGCGATCGTCCCCGTCGGCGCGGAGGAGGCCAAGCCCGCGCCCGGCGTGCTGGAGGCCATCGCCGCGGCCGACGTCATCCTCTTCCCGCCGTCCAACCCCGTCGTCAGCGTCGGCACGATCCTCGCCGTGCCCGGCGTCCGCGAGGCCGTCGCGTCCGCCGCGGCGCCCGTCGTGGGCCTCTCCCCCATCGTCGGGAACGCGCCCGTGCGCGGCATGGCCGACAAGGTCCTGGAGGCCGTCGGCGTCGAGTCCACGGCCGCCGCCGTCGCCCGGCACTACGGCGCCGGGCTGATCGACGGCTGGCTGGTCGACACGGTCGACGCGGACGCCGTGGCCGAGGTCGAGTCCGCCGGGATCCGCTGCCGGTCCGTCCCGCTGATGATGACCGACGTCGAGGCCACCGCCCGGATGGCCGCACAGGCACTGGCCCTCGCCGAGGAGGTGCGCGCGTGACCGGCCTGCCGGAGGGCGACGTCCCGGCGTACCGGGTGTGGGCGCTGCCCGGCATCCCCGAGGTGCAGGCCGGGGACGACCTCACCAAGATCATCGCTGCCGCGGCCGCCGCGGACGGGCTGCCCGGCCTCGCCGACGGCGACGTCCTGCTCGTCACCTCGAAGATCGTCAGCAAGGCCGAGGGGCGGATGCTCGAGGCCACGGACCGCGAGGCCGCGATCGACGCCGAGGCCGTACGGGTCGTGGCCCGGCGCGGCGCCCTCCGCATCGTCGAGACCCGGCTCGGGCTGGTCATGGCCGCCGCCGGCGTCGACGCCTCGAACACCGAGGCCGGCACGATACTGCTGCTGCCCGAGGACCCCGACGCCTCCGCCCGCGCGCTGCGGGACGGGCTCAGGGACGCGCTGGGCGTGGAGGTCGGCGTCGTCATCACCGACACCTTCGGCCGCCCCTGGCGCAGCGGACTGACCGACGTCGCCATCGGCGCGGCCGGTGTGCGCGTCCTCGACGACCTGCGCGGCGGCCTGGACACCCACGGCAACCCCCTGAACGTGACGACGGTGGCCACCGCAGACGAGCTGGCCGCAGCCGGTGACCTCGTCAAGGGCAAGACCACGGGGCTTCCGGTGGCCGTGGTGCGGGGGCTGGCGCATGTGGTGGCCGGTGCCGGTGCCGACGCTGATGCCGGTGTCGAGGAGGGGGCCAGGGCGCTCGTCCGTGCCCCCGCCGACGACATGTTCCGGCTGGGGACCTCCGAGGCCGTACGGGAAGCGGTGACGCTGCGGCGCACCGTCCGCGAGTTCACCGACGACCCCGTCGACCCGGGCGCCGTGCGGCGCGCCGTCGCCGCCGCCGTCACCGCGCCCGCTCCGCACCACACGACCCCCTGGCGGTTCGTCCTGCTGGAGTCCGAGGCCTCGCGCGTGCGGCTGCTCGACGCCATGCGCGACGCCTGGGTCTCGGACCTGCGCGCCGACGGCTTCGGCGAGGAGAGCATCGCCAAGCGGGTCCGGCGCGGCGACGTGCTGCGCAACGCGCCTTATCTGGTCGTGCCGTGCCTCGTCATGGACGGCTCCCACACGTATCCGGACGCGCGGCGCAACGCGGCCGAGCGGGAGATGTTCGTGGTGGCCGCCGGTGCCGCCGTCCAGAACTTCCTGGTGGCGCTGGCCGGGGAGCGGCTGGGGTCCGCGTGGGTGTCGTCGACGATGTTCTGCGCGGATGTCGTGCGGTCAGTGCTGTCCTTGCCGGCGGGTTGGGACCCGATGGGGGCGGTGGCCGTGGGGCGTGCGGCGGCTCCGCCGCGCGAGCGACCTGAGCGGTCGGCGGCGGAGTTCATCGAGGTGCGGTGAGGTTTGGGCGGGCTGTGGTGACGCGCCGTTGCCGCCTGCGGCGGGCTTGTTCCCCACCCCGCCCCTTCCCGGCTGTGTCGATTTGCGGCTCCGCCGCGTGGGGGGCAAGCCCCCAGACCCCTGAAGCACGCTTCGCGCGCTGTCCTCAAACGCCGGACGGGCTGGTTTCACCACCCCCTGATGTCCCCCACCGCGAAGCGGGGGGCCCTGCGGGGTGGGGTGATGCCTGTGAGGAGGATGAGGCGGCACGCGCGGTGGCGTTGGCCCGCGTACGGGGTCAGAAGGTCGAGCATCGTCGCGTCGTCCACGTCGCTCGCGCCCGTCAGCGCGTAGCCGACGATCCTCGGCAGGTGCAGGTCGCCGGTCGTCACCGCGTCGCTCGCGCCGTTGCTGCGCTGGAGCGTCTCGGCCGCCGTCCAGGGGCCGATGCCGGGGACCGCCTGGAGGCGGGCGGTGGCCGTCGGTTCGTCCATGGTCGCGGCCTCCTCCAGGCGGGAGGCCACGCGCGCGGCCCGGACGACCGTCGCGGCCCGCTTGCCGTCCACGCCCGCCCGGTGCCACTCCCAGGAGGGGAGCAGGGCCCAGCCCCGCGGGTCGGGCATGACGCGCATGCGGGGCGCGGGTCCCGGGGCGGGTTCGCCGTGGCGCTGGAGGAGGAGGCGCCAGGCGCGGTACGCCTCGTCGCCGGTGACCTTCTGCTCCAGGACCGAGGGGATCAGCGACTCCAGGACCAGCCCGGTGCGGGCCAGCCGGAGGCCGGGGTGGCGGCGGTGTGCCTCGTGCAGGAAGCGGTGGCGGGGGACGAAGGCGCCCGGGTCGTCGGTGGCGCCGAGGAGGGCCGGGAGGTGGTCGAGCAGCCAGTCCGCGCCGGGGCCCCAGGCCTGACCGCGCACGCCGTCGGCGCGCGCGGTCACATGGAGCGTGCCGGGACCGTCCGGGGTGCGGCTCGTCCGCCACACGGAGCCGTCCGGCGCGACCTGGTAGGACGGGTCGCCGGGGCCGCGCGCGAGGACGCCGAGGGTGGCCCCCAGGTCGTACGGGCCCGGCGGGACCCAGGTGCGCGTCGCCATCCGGCCAGCGTACGTCGGCGGACCGACAGCGGAGGCACTAAATCCGGTTAGTGGGCGCAGTGGCCCCGCCGCCGTTATTCACCCGAACGGGTCGTTGCCGGGAACAGGCTGGACGAGCCCGCCACCACCTACTGATCGGAAGAGAAGCGGATCGACGCCGCGTCGATCCGCGCGCCGCACCAGATCCGCGCGCCCGCCCGCAGCTCGTTGTCCGCGCCGACGAAGGCACCGTCACCGATGACGGCGCCCTCCAGGACCGTACGCGCCCCGATCCGCGCCCCCGCACCCACCAGCGAGTCGCGCACCTGCGCGCCCGCCTCGATGACCGCGCCGTCGAGGACCGTGCTGCCGTCGACCCGCGCGCCCGGCTCCACGACGGCGCCCGCGCCGATCACGGTGCCGCCCGTGAGCTTGGCGTCCGGGGCGACCTCGGCGGTGTCCAGGACCAGCCGGTCGCCGCAGCGGCCCGGCACGGCCGGGGAGGGGGCCCTGCCGAGGACCAGGTCCGCGGAGCCCCGTACGAAGGCCTGGGGCGTGCCCAGGTCGAGCCAGTACGTGGAGTCGACCATGCCCTGGAGGTGCGCGCCCGCCGCGAGCAGCCCGGGGAAGGTCTCGCGCTCGACCGAGACGGGCCGGTCCGCGGGGATGGAGTCGATCACCGAGCGGTTGAAGACGTACGCGCCCGCGTTGATCTGGTCGGTGACGATCTCCTCGGGCGTCTGCGGCTTCTCCAGGAAGGCCGTCACCCGGCCGGTGGCGTCGGTGGGCACCAGGCCGAAGGCGCGGGGGTCCTCGACCCGCGTCAGGTGCAGCGAGACGTCCGCGCCCGTGGTGCGGTGGGTGTCGACCAGCGCCTCGATGTCGAGGCCGGTGAGGATGTCGCCGTTGAAGATCAGCACGGGCTCGTCCGGCGCCGAGCGGAGCCGGGAGGCGACGTTGCGGATGGCTCCGCCGGTGCCGAGCGGCTCCACCTCGGTGACGTACTCCAGGTGGAGCCCGAGGGCGGAGCCGTCGCCGAAGTACGGCTCGAAGACCTCGGCCAGATAGGACGTGGCGAGCACGATGTGCTCGACCCCGGCAGCGCGGGCGCGCGCCAGCTGGTGGGTCAGGAACGGGACGCCCGCCGCCGGGACCATGGGTTTCGGCGTGTGCATCGTGAGGGGGCGCAGCCGGGTCCCCTTGCCGCCCACCAGGAGGATCGCTTCAGTCACCTTGTCGTCTCTGCTTCCTGCTGGGGCCGGGCCTTGGAACGGCGGCCAGTTTATGCAGACCGGCGGGCGCCGCCCGCCCCCGGTCAGCGGCCCTGCAGGCGGGCGGCGGCCGAGCGGGTCGTCCCGAGCCTGCTGTAGAGCCGGTCGCCGGGGCACTCCGTGGCGTAGCCGTCACGGTGTCCGGAGATGGCCTTGAGCTTGACGGACGTTCCCTTCTTGAACAGGTTTCCGCCGCCGGACACCAGGGTCGCGGTGCCGCGCGGGTTGACGCCGAAGAGACCGAGTTTCCATGCGCTGAGGGAGGACAGGGCGTTCACCGCCGCGTTGGGCGGGCTGGAGCTGGCGAAGGTTCCGAGAACGGCGATGCCCATGCTGTTGGTGTTGAAACCGAGGGTGTGAGCGCCCATGACCGGCTTCGCCACTCCGCCGGCGCGGCCTTCGTAGACGGTGCCGCACTTGTCGACCAGGAAGTTGTAGCCGATGTCGCGCCAGCCGCTGCTCACCACGTGGTAGCGGTAGATACCGCGGATGACGGACGCGGACTCGGAGCAGCTGTAGTTGTTGCCGGAGGCCGTGTGGTGGACGAAGGCGGCCTTCACGGTCTTGGTGTACGCGAAGGCGCGCTCGCGCAGCGATTCGTCGGCGCCCCAGCCGGCCCGGGTGACGATGCGCGGGCGGGAGGCGGTGAAGCGGCCGTCGGGGGCGGCGCCCTGGTCGGAGTCCGAGGTGTCGCCCTGGTCGTAGCCGTCGTCGGGGTCCACGCTGACCCGGGGACCGGAGAGGTCGCCTTCGTCGTCGTTGTCGCCCCAGTCGCTGGAATCGTCGTTGTCGGTGTCCCCCTCGGGCTCGTCCGAGGGCATTTTGACGCGGCCGGTGCCGGTGGCGGCGATGTCGGACCGCGCTGCGTTCCTGCCGACGGCGGGGATCTCGGTGGCGCCGAGCGGGGCGAGCGGGGCGTTGGCGGCGGAGCTGGCGCGTTCCTCGTCGGTGCCCGGCGGCACGACGGGGATCCGGCGGGAGTGGCGGGCCGGGGCGGCGCCGGGGTCGACGAGTTCGAGGCGCATGCCCGCGGGCAGGGCGCGGCCCTCGGGTGTGCGTTCGGTCGCGGCGTCGGGGTGGACGCGGAGCTGGATGGCGTCGGAGGCGCCAACCCACAGCGGCGCGGTGGAGCCGCGCAGCCGCCCGTTCCGCGCCTCGCGGGAGTCGAGGTCGGGGCGGTCGTCGTCGTGGGTCTGGACGTCCTGCCAGCCGGACCAGTCCCGGCTGCCCACGGCGCGGGTGCGCACCTGGGCGCGGCCGCGGAGCTCGGCGGCGGCGTCGTCCCACACGATGCCGATCAGGGAGAAGGGCTTGACCTCGCGCTGGGGCACGCCTTGTTCGGCGGGCCCGTTGGTGCGCGCCCGGTCGCTGCCGCCGAGGCGGATCAGCGGCAGGGACTGTGTCGAGCCGGGGGCGGAGTTCGGGGCACCGGTGGACGAGGTCGCACCGGAGGAGGCGCCCGAGGGGGTGGCCCCCGACGAGGTGGCCAGGAAGGGCAGAGTGAGGGCGGCGGCGCAGGTGACCGTCGAGGAGACAAGGATTCCACGCATGACAGAAATCCTGGACATATGCCGATAAGTCTGTCCATTCAAAGGGACCGGAAAGTGACGGCCAGTCGGCCCCCGCGCCGGTCCGTACGGCGCTCTCCCGACTGCCCGTCAGCGGCCGTCCCGCGTACCCTTGCGGCGATGAACGCCACCGATCGCACCCCCGCCGACCTGCTGCGTTCCGCGCTCGCCGCGGACCCGGCCCGCCCGCTCGTGACCTTCTACGACGACGCCACCGGCGAGCGCGTGGAACTGTCCGTGGCCACCTTCGCCAATTGGGTGGCGAAGACCGCCAATCTGCTCCAGGGCGAGTTCTCCGCCGAGCCCGGCGACCGGCTCGCGCTGCTGCTGCCCGCCCACTGGCAGACGGCCGTCTGGCTGCTCGCCTGCTCCTCGGTCGGCGTGGTGGCCGACGTGGGCGGCGACCCGGCGGCGGCGGACCTGGTCGTGAGCGGCCCGGACACCCTGGAGGAGGCGCGCGCCTGCTCCGGGGAGCGCGTCGCGCTGGCCCTGCGCCCGCTGGGCGGCCGGTTCCCCCAGCCGCCGGCGGGCTTCGCCGACTACGCCGTCGAGGTGCCCGGCCAGGGCGACCGGTTCGCCCCGTACGCCCCGGTGGACCCGGACGCCCCCGCGCTCGCCGTGGACGGCCTGGAGCTGACGGGGGCCCAGCTGGTCGAACGGGCACGCACGGACGCCTTCCAGCACGGGCTGGGCGCGGGCTCGCGGATGCTCTCCGGCCTGCCGTACGCCACCTGGGACGGCCTCTCGGCCGGGCTGTTCGCACCGCTCGCGGCCGGCGGGTCCGTGGTGCTGTGCCGCAACCTCGACCGGCTCTCCGGCGGCGGCCTGGAGAAGCGCCGGGAGAGCGAGCGCGTCACCGTGACGGCCCTCTGACGCTGCCGCATCGCCGCGACCGCGCGATGATCGGGGGTACGCGCCGGCAGCGGGTACCGCCGGCACCGCACGGAAAGGCCCCGACGGAGGCACGTACCACCCCGTGAGGGAGGGACGCAGCTGTGGACTACGGCACCGACGCTCCCTCCCCCGCGCCCCGGCGCGGGCGCCGCTGGCTGCGCTGGCTGGCCCTGGCCCTGGCCGTGCTGACGCTCGCCGTGGTCGCGCTGGGCTGGGTGCTGTACGAGCGGCTCAACAGCAACATCCACACCGACACGGACACGGCGAACGAGCTCGCGCAGTACGAGCGGGAGCGCCCGACGGCCCTGGTGGCCGGGGCGCAGAACATCCTGATCATCGGCTCCGACACCCGGGGCGGCCCCGGCAACGGCCAGTACGGCGAGGACAGCGGCACCCAGCGCTCGGACACCACGATCCTGCTGCACGTCTCCGCCGACCGGCACAGCGCGACGGCGGTGAGCCTGCCGCGCGACCTGATGGCGCAGATCCCCAGCTGCCGCCGGCCGGACGGCAGCCAGACCAACGAGCGCTTCGCCCAGTTCAACTGGGCCTTCGAGCTGGCGGGTCCGGCCTGCACGATCCGTACCGTCGAGAACATCAGCCACATCCGGATCACCCACCATGTGGTCGTGGACTTCAACGGCTTCAAGCGGCTGGTGGACGCGGTCGACGGGGTCGAGGTGTGCCTCAAGCAGCCCATCGACGATCACGAGGCGCATCTGAAGCTGCCTTCGGGCCGTCAGGTCCTGCACGGGGAGCAGGCGCTGGGCTTCGTCCGCGCCCGCTACAGCCTCGGCAACGGCAGCGACACGGAGCGGATGGGCCGACAGCAGGCGTTCCTGGGCGCGCTGTTCAACGAGATGCAGAGCGACGGCGTGCTGCTGAACCCGACGCGGCTCTATCCGGTGCTCGACGCCGCGACCTCCTCGCTCACCACGGACGCCGGGCTCGGCTCGCTGCGGAAGCTGTACGACCTGGTGCGCACGGTGCGGGGCATCCCCAGCGACCGGGTGCAGTTCCTGACGGTCCCGCGCCGCCCGTACCCGTACAACACCGACCGCGACGAGCTCGTGCAGCCGGACGCGGACCAGCTCTTCGAGCAACTGCGGGCGGACAAGCCGGTGTCGGTGAGCGCGAACGTCCGCCCGGCGGACAGCAAGCCCGGCGGCGGGCCCGCCCGGCGCGTCAGGGCCGAGGAGCCCGGGGGGCCGGAGGGGACCGCGGGACCGGACGCCCCCGGGGCGCCGGAGGTGCCCGGCGGGTCCCAGGCGCCCACCGATCCGGGCGTCCCGGCAGGCTCTCCCGGCACGTCCTCCTCGCCCTCCCCCTCGCCCACCGCGCCGCCCACGTACGAGGGAACCACCGCCGCACGCGGCATCTGCGGATGAATCCCCCGAAACGTACGATCGGGTTTTTCGCGTCGGCGAAAGGATTGGGCAGATTGCCCAGTTGTAGGGGAGTGGAATTTGTCACCGGCGTCGCTGGACGCTGAACTGGGCGGATAGTGTGAGCGATCCGGTGCGCACGGCCGGGCTGATCGCGCACTGCAAGACGACGTGACCGAGCGCCTCGGGGGGCAGGCGCCGCGTGGCACCGACGGAGGATTCAAGCGACCGTGGACGCGCAAGGCCGTGGGCGGGCGGGCGGCATCGACCCCGCCGACCAGTGGGTCTTCGACCCCAAGACCGGCAGCTACGAGCTGCGTCTGGACCATGCCGAGGGGTCTGATCCGGCCTCCGGGCAGGGTTCGCCCCCCTCCGCACTCACCACCCCACCGACCGCCACGAGCTCCTTCATCCCCTCCGCGGGCCCCTCCCCCGCGGCCTCCGGCACTCCGTCCGTCGCGCGGCCGGGGCCGAAGGCTCCCAGGGCGGAGCCCGGCCGGCGTCCGCTGCCCGGCCAGCGCGGCAACGGCGGCGGCCGCAGGGGCGGGGCCAAACCGGCGACGGGCCGGCGACGGCCCAAGCCGAAGAAGACCGCGAAGAAGAAGGTCATGCTCTGGACGGGCGGCACGCTCGCCTTCGTCCTGGTCGGCGGCTCGCTGGGCGCGTACCTGCTCTACGAGCACTTCAACAACAACCTCAGCAAGATCGACGTCGGCGTGGACAACGCCGCCGTCACCAAGGGCCCGGTGAACATCCTCGTCATCGGCACGGACAAGCGCTCGGGCAAGGGCAACGAGGGCTACGGCGACGACGGCAGCGTCGGCCACGCCGACACCACGCTGCTGTTCCACGTCTCCGAGGACCGCTCCAACGCCACCGCGATCTCCATCCCGCGCGACATGATCACCGACATCCCGGAGTGCACGACCAAGCAGGACGGCAAGACCAAGGCCATCCCCGGCTCCAAGGGCGTCCGCTTCAACGAGAGCCTGGGCCAGGAGGACCGCGACCCCGGCTGCACCTGGCGGACCGTCGAGCAGCTCACCGGCCTGAAGGTCAGTCACTTCATGATGGCCGACTTCAACGCCGTCAAGCAGCTCTCCACCGCGGTCGGCGGCGTCGAGGTGTGCCTGGGCAAGGACATCGACGACCCCAAGTCGCACCTGAAGCTCAGCAAGGGCCGGCACGACATCCAGGGCGAGGACGCGCTCGCGTTCGTACGCACCCGGCACAGCGTCGGTTTCGAGAGCGACCTGGACCGCATCAAGCTCCAGCAGCAGTTCCTGAGTTCGATGATCCGGAAGATGAAGTCCGGGGACACCTTCTCCAACCCCAAGAAGCTCTACGACCTCGGTGACGCGGCGACCAAGTCGCTCACCGTCGACACGGGCATAGGCTCGGTCAGCGACCTGACCAAGCTGGCGAAGGACCTCAGCCGCGTCAACATCAAGAACATCACCTTCGCGACCCTGCCGGTCCTCGACAACCCGGCCGACGGCAAGACCCGCAAGACCGTCATCCTGGACAAGTCCAAGGCCGACCCGCTGCTGGCCATGGTCAAGCAGGACGTCTCCCTGACCGAGGTCAAGGAGAAGGAGAAGAAGGCCCAGGACGCCGAGGACGCCAAGCAGCAGGCGCTGCTCAAGGGCCCCAAGGCCGAGCCGGTCAACGTCCGGGCCAAGGTGCTCAACGGCAGCGGCCGGATCGGCGCCGCCCAGGAGGCCGTCGCCTGGATGCAGAACTCCAAGGGCATGACGCGCACCGGCAACGGCGGCAACGCGCCCGGCGGCAAGAAGATCGACAAGACCGTGCTGGAGTTCGCGCCCAACCAGGCCGACCAGGCGCGCAGGCTCGCCGACGCCATGGGTCTTTCCGCCGACGCCCTCAAGGAGACCAAGGCCGACGCGGGCCCGATGGCGGAGATGACGCTCACGCTCGGGGCCGACTTCAAGGCCGCGGGCACCCCGGTCACCGCGCCCGCCGCGCCCGAAAAGGCGCCGGAGGGCATCCAAAAGGTCGAAGCGGACGACAAGAACATCTGCGCCAAGTGAACCTAGGCGTGGCACACACGCATCTCACAGGTAGGGCCACCCTCCTGTGGGACGCGTGGCCCGGCCGTGCGCGCGGAGCGATCCGCGCCCACAGCGCTACGAGAGACGGCATGCCTGCCCATCGGGCCGGAAGCACCATTCAGGGGAGGCCCGATGCGGCAGAGCAGTGTGCGGGGGCCGCGCTCGCGCGGCCGCGTCCCGGGAGCCCGTGACGGCGGGGGCAAGAAGGGCGCGCCCGCCGGGAAGCCCGGCAAAGAGGGGGCCGCCTCCGGGGAGACGCCGTCCCGCCGTGCCCGCGCCGCCCGAATAGCCCGCTGGACCGCGCTCTGCCTCGCGGTCCTGGTCCTCGGCACCTCCGCCGCGGGCTACTTCTACTACCAGCACCTCAACGGCAACCTCAAGAAGGACGCGCTCAACCTCGGTGACAAGCGGCTCGACCGGAGCGCCGCCAACGCCGAGGGCCAGCGCCCGCTGAACATCCTCGTGCTGGGCTCGGACAGCCGGAACACCCCCGAGAACGTCGCCCTCGGCGGCGCCCGCGAGGACGCGGACCGCAAGCCGCTGGCCGACGTCCAGATGCTGGTGCACGTCTCGGCGGACCGCAGCAACATGTCGGTCATCAGCGTCCCGCGCGACACCCGCACGACGATCCCCAAGTGCACCGACCCGGAGGACGGGAAGGTCTACCGCGAGACCAGCAGCCAGATCATCAACACCAGCCTGATGAACGGCGGCCCGGGCTGCACGGTCGCCGCCTGGGAAGAGCTCACCGGCATCCCCGTCGACCACTTCATGATGATCGACTTCTCGGGCGTGGTGAGCATGGCCGACGCGGTCGGCGGCGTCCCCGTGTGCGTCGACAACAACGTCTACGACGACAAGTCCGGGCTGCGGCTGACCAAGGGCGAGCACAAGGTCAAGGGCGAGCAGGCCCTCCAGTGGCTGCGCACCCGCCACGGATTCGAGGACGGCAGCGACATAGGCCGCACGCACGCCCAGCACATGTACATGAACGCGATGGTCCGCCAGCTGAAGTCCGGCACCAAGCTCAGCGACCCGGGCCAGCTCACCGGGCTCGCCGAGTCCGCCACCAAGGCGCTGACGGTCGACAAGGACCTCGGCTCGGTCAAGAAGCTCTACGACCTGGCCGAGGAGCTCAAGCAGGTGCCGTCCGGCCGGATCACCATGACGACCATGCCGTGGGCCTCCGACCCGCAGGACCCGGACGCCCACGTCGTCCCCAAGCCCGGCGACGCGGACAAGCTGTTCTCGCTCGTGCGCAACGACATCGCGCTCGACGGCAAGGACAAGAAGAAGGACCCCGGGACCTCCCCGTCGACGCCCGCCGCGCCCAAGGGCAACATCCCGGTGACGGTCTTCAACGGCACGGGCACCGCGGCCCAGCCCGTGGCCACCGGCCGGGGCAGCGACATCGCCGCGTTCCTCGTCAAGCAGGGCTTCGCCAAGGCGAGCGCCGACTCCACGCCCCGGTCGCAGCTCGACACCACGCTGAGCTACTCCAAGGCGTCCCAGCGCGGTGACGCCGAGGCCGTGGCCAAGGCCCTCGGGCTGCCGGACAGCGCGCTGCGCATGTCCACGGCGGTGGAGGAGCTGACCCTGGTCATCGGCTCCGACTGGCGCTCGGGCACGGCCTACCCGAAGGACCGGGCCGACGCCGGCGCGGACGACAAGAAGGACGACGCCTCCGACAAGAACGGCGGCGACAAGAGCGACGCCGGCACGTCCGGCGACAAGTCCGGCGACAAGGGCAAGAAGAAGGACGGCGACAACAAGGCCCCCGAGAGCGCGGACCCGCTCAACGGCAACGACACCTCGGCCTGCATGAAGGTCAACTCGCTGAATCGTTTCTGAGCGTACCTGTGACGGGTGAGAGATCCGCGATTCCGGTGACTTCGCGTAGTGCTGCCGATACCGTCTGCGCCTGTGGCTCACAAGCGCTCACGAAAGGCAGCATGCATGAGGAACGTCTCCCGGGTCTGCGTACTCGCCGCGGTGAACCTGCTGGCAGCCCTCGCGACGGTGACAGGACAGGCAACGGCCGCCCCTTCTGAGGCCGTTCACAGCGTCCGGGTGCGGGAGGGATGCCGTAACGACGGCACGTCCTTCACCGACAGGCTCATCCCCGGCCACTGCCTCCAGAACGGCGGCTACCGGCTGGAGATGCAGTACGACGGCAACCTCGTGCTGTACTCGCCCTCGCGCGCCTGCTGGGCGAGCGGCACCGACGGGACCGACGGGGTCTACGCGAAGTTCTCCGGGGACTGGAAGCCCGACTCCCCCTACATGACGCTGGAGTCACCCGTCGGGGAGCTCAGGAAATACCGCGGGAAGTACACCGGGCTGCACAAGTCCGGGAACGTCAGCCTCAACAACAAGGGCGAGGTCTGGATCGCCTACGAGAAGATGGCGGGCTGCTGATCCGATGCGCACCCACCACAGGGGAGGCCGTGCCTCCGTACGGACGCTCGTGACCCATGGCGTACTGGCCGTCGTCCTCGCGGGCGGCGCGGCGGTCGGCCTCCCCGCGGCGGCGGGGGCGGCCACCGGACACATGGCCCCGGAGCGCTATTTCGGCGACGTCTGTGTGGCGAACGAGAACCTGGGGGAGATCGCCAACAACTTCATCTCCCGCTG
Source organism: Streptoverticillium olivoreticuli subsp. olivoreticuli (assembly GCF_003391135.1). Classification (GTDB taxonomy): domain Bacteria; phylum Actinomycetota; class Actinomycetes; order Streptomycetales; family Streptomycetaceae; genus Streptomyces; species Streptomyces blastmyceticus. The sequence continues at coordinate 4,278,006 of NZ_CP031455.1, forward strand.
CCGCAAGGGCTCCATCCGGTCGGTGTTCCCGGGACAGCACTACGGCGACACCCTCGGCTACCTCAAGGGCTGCCGGGAGGCCACGTGCAACACCGCCTGGAAGCTCCTGAACGACAACCGCTTCAAGAAATAGCGCGGGAACATGACCACTTACATCGCAGTCCTGCTGTGCGAGACCTCGGCCGACGCCGAGGACCACGTACCGCTCTACCAGGAGAGCTTCGTCCTGGTGACGGCACAGGACGAGGCACAGGCGCGCGAGAAGGCGGCCGCGCACGGCAAGGGCCTGGAGACGGCTTACGAGAACGAGCGCGGCGAGCTGATCACCTGGCGGCTGCGGCACGTGGTCGACGTCGGCGAGGTCCTCGACGAGCGCCTCACCGACGGCTCCGAGCTCTACGCCCGGCACTTCAGGAACTACGCCGCCTACCGCTCCTTCGAGCCGCTGCTCTCGGGGGAGCAGATCTGACCGGGGCCGCGGGGGCCGGCGAGCGGATGCCGGTCCCCGCGGCCACCCGGCCGGTCAGCCGTTGCGGACCGCCGGGCGGCGGCTGGCGATGACCTTCTTCGCCAGGGAGCGCGGGCTGGTCAGGAAGCCGTAGCCCCACGACATGTGCATGGTCGCCAGCGCCACCGGGATCTGCGCCCGCGCCTTGAGCGGCAGCCCCCTGCCCGCCGGGACCGAGCCCGCCACGATGGCGGCCAGATAACCGCCGGGCACGACCAGGGCCCAAGGGCTGACCGCCGCGCCCACGACGACGCCCGCAGCGATGGCCACGACGGCGGTCGGCGCCGCGAGGTAGCGCAGGTTGATCGAGCCCTGGTGGTAGCGGGCGACGACGTGCCGCCAGCGGCCGTAGTCCTTGTACTGCTTGGCCAGCGCCTTCACGGACGGGCGCGGCCGGTAGGAGACCTTGAGCTCCGGGGAGAACCAGATCAGGCCCCCGGCCTCACGGATCCGGAAGTTCAGCTCCCAGTCCTGGGCACGGATGAACTCCTCGTTGTAACCGCCCTGCTGCTCCAGCGCCGCGCGCCGGAAGACCCCCAGGTAGACGGTCTCGGCGGGCGCGGCCGCGCCGCCGGTGTGGAAGGCGGCGTTGCCCACGCCGATCTTCGAGGTCATGGCGGCGGCGACGGCCGTCTCCCAGGCGTTCTCGCCCTCGGCGTGCATGATGCCGCCGACGTTCTGCGCGCCGGTCTCGTCCAGCAGGCGCACGGCTGTGGCGATGTAGTCCGGCGAGAGCATGCCGTGCCCGTCGACGCGCACCACGACCGGGTGGCGCGACGCCTTGATCGCGGCGTTGAGGGCGGCGGGGGTGCGGCCGGTGGGGTTCGGCACGGTGTGGACGCGGGGGTCTTCCCGTACGAGCTCGGCGGCGATCTCGTCCGTACGGTCCGTGGAGGGGCCGAGGGCGATCACGACCTCCAGCTCTCCGGCGTACTCCTGCTCCAGGATGTGCCGCACGGAGGTGCGCAGGTGCCGCTCCTCGTTGAGCACCGGCATGATCACGGAAACGGCGGGCGGCTGCTGTTCGGGCATGGTTCCTCGGGGGTACGGGGGTCACCCACCCGGCTGGGCCGGGGTCGGCGGAATCGTCGGTCACGTTACCGCCAATGGCGGACACCGGCGTTCTCCGGCCGGGTGGCCGGGTGACCCGAACGGCGTGGGGGCACGGCCCTTTGATCGTATTGACCTACCGTTGCCCGTCCCTGGCCCGCCCCAGGCCTGCCCCTGATCCCGTTCCGTCGCGGAGGTCTCGGAATGACCGCACCGGCCCGCACGCCCCGCCCGAACGGACCGCGCCACAGCGCTCCCCGCCGACCACGCTGGGGGCTGCGCGTCGCCGCGGGCGCGGCGGCGGTGATCCTCGGCACCGCGGGCGTCGGGCACGCCGTCGTCAGCGGGATCGACCACGGCATCGGCCGGGTCGACGTCTTCCGCGGGCTGTCGGACCGGCCGGTGACCGGCCGGGGGACCAATCTGCTGGTCGTCGGCACGGACTCCCGGGACCGGATCACGCAGGAGGAGCGCAGGCTCTACCACCTGGGCGGCGCGCCCTGTCACTGCACCGACACGGTGATGCTGGTGCACCTCGCCGCGGACCACGACCGGGCCACCGTGGTCAGCCTGCCGCGCGACACCTACAGCGAGATCCCCGACCACCTGGACGACGCCGGACGCCCGCACCCCGCGCACGTGCAGAAGCTGAACGCGGCCTACGCGGAGGGCGGGCCCGGGCTGACCGTGCGGACCGTGGAGCACCTCACCGGCGTCCACATCGATCACTATCTGGAGGTCGACTTCACCAGTTTCATGAAGACCGTCGACGAGGTGGGCGGCGTACGGCTGTGCACGGACCGTCCGCTCCAGGACCCCTTCAGCGGGCTGAACCTGCCGGTGGGCACCAGCACCCTCAACGGCGGCCAGGCCCTGCAGTACGTGCGCTCCCGCCACCTCGACGGCGCCGCCGACCTGGGCCGGATGCAGCGGCAGCAGCGCTTCCTCGCGTCGCTGCTGCACCGGGTCTCCGAGAGCGGGATGCTGCTGCACCCCGTGATGTTCCAGCAGGTCGTCGGCACACTGCTCGACTCGGTGCGGGCCGACCGGAGCCTCGACAGCGACGAGCTGGTCGGGCTGGGCCAGGCCATGCGGAACCTGAAGCCCGCCGACACCGAATTCCTCTCGGTGCCGATCGCGTCCGCGAATTTCCCGGTGCCGCACGTCGGCTCGACCGTGAAGTGGGACGAGGCCGCCTCCGCCAAGGTCTTCCAGGCCCTGCGCGACGACCAGCCGCTCACCCCGCGCGCGCCGTCCCGGGTCCACGACGCGAAGGGCCAGGCCCGGCAGCAGGAGGCCCCGACGCCGGTGGAGGTGGCGCCCTCGGAGGTCCGGGTGCAGGTCTTCAACGGCAGCGGGCGCCAGGGGCTGGCGCGCGCCACGGACCTGGCGCTGCGCGCCACGGGCTTCAGCACGACGGGGCTGCCGGCGGACGCGGGCACGGGCCCGGCCCAGGCGCGCACGGTGATCTCCTACGACCCGCACTGGGACCGCTCGGTCCGCTCCCTCGCGGCGGCGCTCCCCATGGCGGAACTCCGCCCCGCCCCGGGCCAGGGCCCGGTGATGCGGGTCACCCTGGGCACGGACTTCACGTCGGTCCACGGGGTCCGTTTGCGGGTGGCGCAGGAGGGACCGGGGGTGATGACGGGCGACCGGACCGCGTGCCCCTGAGCATCCCTGTGGCTCCGGCGCACCCACCGTGTCCACAGATGCCTAGTCGGCCAAACCCTCCGCGTTGCGGGACTCCCGGAGGTCCATGATCGCCCGGCGGCGGGCCAGCCGGTGCGTACGGCGGATCTGCGCCTCCTGATACCGCCGCCGGTCCTTCTCCGTCTCCGGCTCCACCGGCGGCACCCGCCGCGGCTTGCCGGCTTCGTCGACCGCGGCGAAGACCAGGTACGCGCTGCCGACCTGGACCGCGGGCGTGGACTCGTTCCACCGCTCCGCCATCACCCGCACCCCGACCTCCATGGAGCTGCGGCCCGTCCAGTTGACCTGCGCCTGCACATGCACGAGGTCGCCGACCTTGACCGGTTCGAGGAAGGCCATCTCGTCCATGGAGGCGGTGACCGCGGGGCCACCGGAGTGGCGGCCCGCGACCGCGCCGGCGACATCGTCCACCAGCTTCATGATCACGCCACCGTGGACGGTGCCGAGGAGATTGGTGTCACCCGCGGTCATGATGTGGGAGAGGGTCGTGCGTGAAGCGGACGTCGGCTTACCCGGTATGTCCGATTCCAGATCCGGGTCCTGAATGGTCATGTCCACCACTGTATGCCCGGGCGCACCCGAGGACCGGATTTGCATCAGCTCTGCAACAGCCCTGCCCCGATCATGTAGCGCACCGCCTGTCGGCGGTACGGGCGGGCACACTCGGTTTCATGAGTGATTGGCCCGAAGGGCGGACCGACGAGCGGCAGGACCGGTACGGACGCGGCAGTGCGAGCGCCGAGCCGGAGGGCGCCCGCGCCATGCCGCATGTCCGCCGTGACGCCCCGCCGCGCCAGTACCGGCCCGTACCCGGCCAGAACTCCGGCGGCGCGGGCACTCCCCAGGCGGCCCGTCCCGGTGACGGCTACAACACGGGCCAGGTCTACGGACACGGCGGCCCGGTGGGCCCGAACCGCGGCACCGGCGGTGGTGGCGGCCAGGGGCCGGGCGGCCGGGGCGGCCGGACCAGCCCGCCGAACTGGCGCAAGCGGATCACGGTCGGCCTCGTGGCGTTCGTCGTGCTGCTGCTGGCCGTCTCCGTCAGCACGTACTTCTGGGCCGACTCCAAGATGCGCCGCGAGGTCGACCTGAGCAAGGTGAAGGACCGCCCCTCGGGCGGGAAGGGCACGAACTATCTGATCGTCGGTTCCGACAGCCGCGAGGGCCTCTCCGAGCAGGACAAGAAGGACCTCCACACCGGGTCCGCGGACGGCAAGCGCACCGACTCGATGATGATCCTGCACACCGGCGACAACGGCACCACGATGCTGAGCCTGCCCCGTGACTCGTACGTCACGATCCCCGCCTTCACCGGGCCGCAGTCCGGCAAGCAGTTCCCCGCGTCCACGCACAAGCTCAACGAGGCGTATTCGGACGGTGGGGCGGAGCTGCTGGCACAGACCATCGAGTACAACACCGGACTGCATATCGACCACTACGCGGAGATCGGCTTCGGCGGTTTCCGCAATCTGGTCGACGCACTCGGTGGTGTCGACATGTGTCTGGACAAGCCGGTGAAGGACCGCGACTCGGGTGCGGACTTCAAGGCGGGCTGCCAGACGCTCAACGGCACGCAGTCGCTCGCGTTCGTGCGCCAGCGCCACCAGGAGGCCGACCAGGACCTGGGGCGGATGCGCAATCAGCAGAAGTTCCTGAACACCCTCGCCAAGCAGGCGGCCTCGCCGTCGACGATCCTCAACCCCTTCCGCCTCTACCCCGTCATCGGCTCCGGGCTGGACACGCTCGTCGTCGACAAGGACATGGGGCTGACGGACCTGATGTCGATGTTCTGGTCGATGAAGGGCGTCACCGGCGGCGACGGCAAGCAGCTGACCGTGCCGATCTCCAACCCCAACCTCCCCACGCGGAGCGACGGCGTGGCGGTCAAGTGGGACACGGCCAAGGCCAAGCAGCTCTTCGACCAGCTCAAGAACGACGAGAAGGTCACCGCCGCCGACAAGTGACGTCCGGCGCGCCCCGGGTCAGGCGGGTTCGGGCCCGGTCGCGTTGATGACGGCGAACGTGCCGCCCTGCGGGTCCTGCACGACGGCCATCCGGCCCGCCGCCATGTCGAACGGCGGAACGAGGACGTTGCCGCCCGCGCGGATCAGGGCGTCGACCGTGCTGTCGGTGTCGTCCACCGAGAAGTACGCCAGCCAGTGCGAGGGCACGCCCTCCGGGAGCTTGTCGAGCCCCTGCATCCCGCCGACGGTCCGCCCGTCGACGTTGAGCGCGAAGTAACCGTCCGCGCCCTCCATGGGTGCCGCCTGGATGCCGAGGGCGGCGGCGAGGAAGGTGGTCGCGGCGCCGGTGTCGCTGGTGTCGAGCTCGTTCCAGATCAGCGCGCCGTGCTCGTTGACGACGCCCGCGCCGGGGAAGTCCTCGGCCTGCCACAGCCCGACCACCGCGTCGGTCGGGTCGGAGATGAGGGACATCCGGCCGAGCGTCATCACATCCATCGCCGGCATCATCACCGTGCCGCCCGCCTTGGCGACCTTCTTCTCGGTGGCGTCCACGTCGGCGGTCGCGAGATAGGTGGTCCACACGGTCGGCGGGGGCGGCCCGCCGTCGGGCGACGTCGCGGTCATGATGCCGGCCACCGGCTTGCCCCTCAGCGTGCAGACGGCGTACCCGCCGGTCTCCGGCGGTCCGACCTCGCCCTGCCAGCCGAAGAGGTCGCGGTAGAAGTCCAGGGCCGCCTGCTGGTCGGGCACCATGAGGTCGACCCAGCAGGGGGTGCCGGGTGCGTACGGGCCGGTTACATCGGGCATGTCGAGAGCCTCCAAGACGGTGGTGGGACGGGCACCCACGGGCTCAACGTTCTGCGCTCCGGCCGTGCCCCGCCACCGGCGTTGACCCGTCCGGGCGCGGCGCCACCGCCGAGGGACCGCCCCCTCACCCCACCGGCAGCACCACGGCCCCCGGCGCGATCGCCGGGGGCCGTGGTGCTGCCGGTGCGGGGCAGGCTACTTCGGCAGGTTGCGCGCCATGACGATGCGCTGGACCTGGTTCGTGCCCTCGTAGATTTGCGTGATCTTGGCGTCGCGCATCATGCGCTCCACCGGGTAGTCACGGGTGTAGCCGTAGCCGCCGAGCAGCTGGACGGCGTCCGTGGTGACCTCCATGGCGACGTCGGACGCGAAGCACTTGGCCGCGGCGCCGAAGAAGGTGAGGTCGCCGTCGACCCGCTCGGACTTGGCCGCGGCCGAGTACGTCAGCTGGCGGGCGGCCTCCAGCTTCATCGCCATGTCGGCGAGCATGAACTGGATGCCCTGGAAGTCGGCGATCGGCTTGCCGAACTGCTTGCGCTCCAGGACATAGCCCTTGGCGTAGTCCAGCGCGCCCTGCGCGATGCCCAGCGCCTGCGCCGCGATGGTGATGCGGGTGTGGTCGAGGGTCTTCATCGCGGTCGCGAAGCCGGTGCCCTCCTCGCCGATCATGCGGTCGGCGGGGATCCGGACGTTGTCGAGGTAGACCTCGCGGGTCGGGGAGCCCTTGATGCCGAGCTTCTTCTCCGGCGCGCCGAAGGAGACGCCCTCGTCGGACTTCTCCACCACGAAGGCGGAGATGCCCTTGGAACGCTTCTCGGGGTCGGTGACGGCCATGACCGTGTAGTACTCGCTGACGCCCGCGTTGGTGATCCAGCGCTTCACGCCGTTGAGGATGTAGTGGTCGCCGTCGCGCACGGCCTTGGTCTTCATGCCGGCCGCGTCCGAGCCCGCGTCGGGCTCCGAGAGGGCGTACGAGAACATCGCCTCGCCCTTGGCGAGCGGGCTCAGGTAGCGCTTCTTCAGGTCGTCCGAGCCGGAGAGCACGACGGGCAGCGAGCCGAGCTTGTTGACCGCCGGGATCAGGGAGGAGGAGGCACAGACGCGCGCGACCTCCTCGATGACGATCACGGTGGCCAGCGCGTCGGCACCGGCGCCGCCGAACTCCTCGGGGACGTGCACGGCGTGCAGATCGGCGGCCACCAGGGAGTCGAGCGCCTCCTGGGGGAAGCGGCCCTCCTCGTCCACCTCGGCGGCGAACGGCGCGATCTTCGCCTCGGCGAGCGAGCGCACGACCTTGCGGAGCTCGTCGTGCTCCTCGGAAGGCCGGTACAGGTCGAAGTCCTTTGATCCCGCCAAGGCGTACTCCCCTGAGAGTTAACTACCGTTTAGTAACCCGATTCTAGGGGCGGCTTCCGGACGGGTATACGTGAGCTTGCCGACAGCGTCCGCACGACGGTCCGCGCTGCGCCCGACCTTCATGGCGTCTCCCGAGATCCTTCCCGGCCCCCGCCCCGACTATGCTCGGGCAGCGCAGTCCAGCCCGTCAGCACATGGAGCACCGCATGGCCCCCAGGATCACCGTGATCGGCACCGGCTACCTCGGCGCCACCCATGCCGCGGCCATGGCCGAGCTCGGCTTCGAGGTGCTGGGCCTCGACGTGGTGCCGGAGAAGATCGAGATGCTCGGCCGGGGCAGGGTCCCGATGTACGAGCCCGGTCTGGAGGAGCTGCTCTCCCGCCACGTCGCCGGGATCGAGGGCTCGACCGGGCGGCTGCGCTTCACCACCTCCTGGGAGGAGGTCGGCGAATTCGGCGACGTCCACTTCATCTGCGTGAACACCCCGCAGAAGCACGGCGAGTACGCCTGCGACATGTCCTACGTCGAGGCCGCCGTCTCCTCCCTCGCCCCCGTGCTGCACCGGCCCGCGCTGGTCGTCGGCAAGTCCACCGTCCCGGTGGGCAGCGCCGCCCGGCTCGCGGGGCTGCTCGCCGAACTGGCCCCGGCGGGCGCGGACGTGGAGCTCGCCTGGAACCCGGAGTTCCTGCGCGAGGGCTTCGCCGTCCAGGACACCCTGCACCCCGACCGGATCGTCGTCGGCGTCGCCGGTGAGCGCGGCGAGAAGCTGCTGCGCGAGGTGTACGCGACCCCGATCGGCGAGGGCACGCCGTTCGTCGTCGCCGACTACCCCACGGCCGAGCTGGTGAAGACCGCCGCGAACTCCTTCCTCGCCACGAAGATCTCGTTCATCAACGCCATGGCCGAGGTCTGCGAGGCCGCCGACGGCGACGTCGTGAAGCTGGCGGAGGCCATCGGCCACGACGAGCGGATCGGCGAGAAGTTTCTGCGGGCCGGCATCGGCTTCGGCGGCGGCTGCCTGCCGAAGGACATCCGCGCCTTCATGGCCCGCGCGGGCGAGCTGGGCGTCGACCAGGCGCTGACCTTCCTCCGCGAGGTCGACTCCATCAACATGCGCCGGCGCGGCCACATGGTCGAGCTCGCGCGCGAGGCGGTCGGCGGCAGCTTCCTCGGGCAGCGCGTCGCGGTGCTCGGCGCGGCGTTCAAGCCGGACTCCGACGACGTACGGGACTCCCCGGCGCTCAACGTCGCCGGGCAGATCCACCTTCAGGGCGGGCAGGTCACGGTCTACGACCCCAAGGGCATGGACAACGCGCGCCGCCTCTTCCCGACGCTGGCCTACGCGCCGACGGCGCTGGACGCGGTGCGGGGCGCGCACGTCGTGCTCCACCTGACGGAGTGGCGCGAGTTCCGCGAGCTGGATCCGGCGGCGCTGGGGGCGGTGGCGGCGTCGCGGCACGTCCTGGACGGGCGCAATGCGCTGGACGCCGCCGCTTGGCGTTCGGCCGGGTGGACGTTCCGAGCGATGGGTCGCCCCCGGGCGTAGCGGGTTTCCGGGGCTCCGCCCCGCACCCCGGGCGCCTGCGGCGGGCTTGTTCCCCACCCCGCCCCTTCCCGCAGCATCTGATGCTCGGCTCCGCCGAGGCCGGGGCTCCGCCCCGGACCCCCGCTCGGGTGCGGCCCGGCGGGCTTTGTTCCCCAGCCCCGCCCCTTCCCGAAACCGGGGCTCCGCCCCAGACCCCGAAGCACGCTTCGCGCGCTGTCCTCAAACGCCGGACGGGCTGGAAAATCCAGCCCGTCCGGCGATTGAGGACGCGCCCGCAGGGCGCTGGGGGTCCGGGGGTCTCCCCCGGTTTCGGGAAGGGGCGGGGCTGGGGAAGAACTAGCCGTCCAAGGACTCGCGCGTCGCGTTCGACGGGGGCGTATCCGCCAGGGAGCGGGCCGTATCCTCCGCCGCGCGAAGCACCCGCACCGCGTTCCCCCACGTCAGCTTCGCCAAGTCGCCCTCCGACCAACCCCGTCGCAGCAACTCCGCGATCAAGTTCGGATAGCCCGCGACATCCGCCAGATCCGCCGGCGTGAACGCCGTGCCGTCGAAGTCGCCGCCGATGCCGATGTGGTCGATGCCCGCGACCTCGCGCATGTGGTCCAGGTGGTCGGCGACCGTCGACGCCGTCGCGAGAGGGCGCGGGTTGGTCGCCTCGAAGGCGCGGTGGACGGCCATCGCCTCGGCCGTGGTGTCGAGGTGGTGCAGGCCGTGGGCGCGCATGTTCTCGTCGGCGGCCCGGGTCCAGGCGACGGCCTCCGGCAGGATGAACTTCGGGACGAAGGTGGCCATGGCCACGCCGCCGTTCGCGGCGAGCGAGGCCAGCACGTCGTCGGGGACGTTGCGCGGGTGGTCGCACACCGCCCGCGCCGAGGAGTGCGAGAAGATCACCGGCGCGGTGCTGACCCGCAGGGCACAGCGCATCGTGTCGGCGGAGACGTGCGAGAGGTCGACGAGCATGCCGACGCGGTTCATCTCCCGCACGACCTCCTCGCCGAAGCGGGTCAGCCCGCCCGCGACGGGCGCGTCGGTGGCGGAGTCGGCCCACGGGACGTTGTCGTTGTGGGTCAGCGTCATATAGCGCACGCCGAGCCGGTGCAGGGCGCGGAGCGTGGCGAGGGAGTTGTTGATGCTGTGGCCGCCCTCGGCGCCCATGAGGGACGCGATCCGGCCATCCGCGCGCGCCGCCTCCATGTCGTCCGCGGTGAAGGCGAGGCGCAGGTCCGCGGGGTGGCGGGCGACCAGCTGGCGCACGACGTCGATCTGTTCGAGCGTGGCGCTGACGGCGTCGTCACCGGCCATGTCGGTCCGTACGTACACGGACCAGAACTGTGCCCCGACGCCGCCCGCCCGCAGCCGGGGCAGGTCGGTGTGGAGGTCGGCGCTCTGGTCGGTGGCGATGTCGCGCCGGTCGAGGTCGTAGCGGACCTGCTGGCGCAGGGCCCAGGGGAGGTCGTTGTGGCCGTCGACGACGGGGTGCGCGGCGAGCAGTTCCCGGGCGCGGGCGAGGTGGTCGTTCACGGTGGTCACTTCCCGAAGCCGAAGCCGTCGTTGCCCGTGGCCTTGGCCCGCAGGCGGCGGCCCTTCTCGGTCGCCTGCTCGTTGAGCTCGTCCTGGAACCGGCGCATGCGGGCCAGCAGTTCGTCGTCGTGGGCGGCGAGCATGCGGACGGCGAGCAGCCCGGCGTTGCGGGCGCCCGCGACGGAGACGGTGGCGACGGGGACCCCGGCGGGCATCTGCACGATGGAGAGCAGGGAGTCCATGCCGTCGAGGTACTTCAGCGGCACGGGCACGCCGATGACCGGCAGCGGGGTGACCGAGGCCAGCATCCCGGGGAGGTGGGCCGCTCCCCCGGCGCCGGCGATGACCGCCTTGAGCCCGCGGCCGGCGGCCTGCTCCCCGTACGCGATCATCTCGCGCGGCATCCGGTGCGCGGAGACGACGTCGACCTCGTAGGGGACGTCGAATTCGTCGAGGGCCTTGGCGGCGGCCTCCATGACGGGCCAGTCGGAGTCGGAGCCCATGACGATGCCGACCAGGGGGGAGCGGTGGCTCATTCGGTGATCGTTCCTCGCAGGTATCCGGCGGCGTGGGCGGCGCGCTCGCGCACGTCGGCCAGGTCGTCGCCGTAGGTGTTGACGTGGCCGACCTTGCGGCCGGGCTTCACGTCCTTGCCGTACATGTGGATCTTCAGGCCGGGGTCCCGCGCCATGCAATGGAGGTAGGCGGAGTACATGTCGGGGTAGTCGCCGCCGAGGACGTTGGCCATGACGGTCCACTTGGCCCGCGGGCGCGGGTCGCCGAGCGGGAGGTCGAGCACGGCGCGCACATGGTTGGCGAACTGCGAGGTGATCGCGCCGTCCTGGGTCCAGTGGCCGGAGTTGTGCGGGCGCATGGCCAGCTCGTTGACGAGGACCGCGGGGTTGCCGTCCTCGTCCCGGATCTCGAAGAGCTCGACGGCGAGGTGGCCGACGACGTCCAGCTCCTTGGCCACCTTCAGGGCGAGCTGCTGCGCGTGCGCGGAGAGCTGCTCGGAGAGGCCGGGCGCGGGGGCGATGACGGTGTCGCAGACGCCGTCGACCTGGATGGACTCGACGACGGGGTAGGAGACGGCCTGGCCGTGCGGGGAGCGGACGACGTTGGCGGCGAGCTCGCGGACGAAGGCGACCTTCTCCTCGGCGAGCACGGGCACTCCGGCGCGGAAGGGTTCACCCGCCTCTTCTGCGTTGCGGACGATCCAAACCCCCTTTCCGTCGTAACCGCCGCGGACCGTCTTGAGGACGACGGGGAAGCCTCCCCCAGCTACCGCTGGGGGTGCCCCCAGCTCCGCGGCGAAGCGCTCGACGTCCGCGGGGTCCTCGACGATCCGGTGCCGGGGGCAGGGCACCCCGATCGCGTCGAGCTTCGCCCGCATCACACCCTTGTCCTGGGCGTGCACCAACGCGTCGGGCCCCGGGCGGACGGGGATCCCGTCCGCCTCCAGGGCCCGGAGGTGCTCGGTCGGAACGTGCTCGTGATCGAAGGTGATCACATCGCAGCCTTGTGCGAAAGCACGAAGGGTTTCCAGGTCGCGGTAGTCGCCGATGACGACGTCGCTGACCGCCTGGGCCGCCGAGTCCTGCGGGGTGTCACTGAGCAGCTTGAACTTGATGCCGAGGGGGATACCCGCCTCGTGGGTCATACGGGCGAGCTGACCGCCGCCGACCATGCCGACTACCGGGAACGTCACGCCCCCAGGGTATCCGTACGCGCGAACCACTCCCGAACCCACTTGGAGGATCATCCGAAGAGCGAGTGTCTCGCATGATGGCCGATATGGCGTGCGTTCGCCGCACGTTCACCGACTCCGTCTCTCGGCGCCCGGAGGCGCTGGATAGCATGAAAGCTGCCCCATGTCCCGGACAGCCCCACACGACGGAGCCTGACGATCTTTATGAGTCAACGGCACACCATGCGTTCCCGGCTGCGGAGGCTGGCCCGCGAGATAGCGAAGTTCGGCGCGGTCGGGGCCATCGGGTTCGTGGTCAATCTCATCGTCTTCAACATCTGCGTCCACGGGTTCCACCTCGCCGTGGTGCGCTCGGGCGTGATCGCGACGGCCGTCGCCATCGCGACGAACTACGTCGGCAACCGCTACTGGACGTACCGCGACGCCGACACCAGCCGGCGCAGCCGTGAGCTGTCCCTGTTCCTGCTGTTCAGCGGCATCGGCCTGGTGATCGAGAACGGCATCCTGGCGCTCTCCCACTACGGCTTCGGCCTGACCTCCCCGCTCGCGGACAACATCGCCAAGAATGTCGTCGGCCTCGGCATCGGCACGGTCTTCCGCTTCTGGTCCTACCGCACCTGGGTCTTCCGCGCCCTGCCGGCCCGCGAGGCGGTGGAGACGGCGGAGTCCTTCCTGACCGACACCTCTCCGGCGCGGATCGACGCGAAGTAGCGGCTCAGGCCGAGCCGCCACCGTCCGTCTGGTCGGCCTCCCGGCCGAGGAACAGCGCGAAGACCGGCGGGTTCGCCTGGAGGAGCTCCAGGCGGCCGCCGTCCGCCTCCGCCAGATCGCGGGCGACCGCCAGTCCGAGACCCGTGGAGTTGCGGCCGCTGACCGTCCGCTCGAAGACCCGCGCGCCCAGGTCCGGCGGAACGCCCGGCCCCTCGTCGGTGACCTCCACGACCGCCTGGTTGCCGGTGACACGGGTGCGCAGGGCGACCGTGCCGTCCCCGTGCATCAGCGAGTTCTCGATGAGCGTCGCGAGCACCTGCGACACCGCGCCCGGGGTGCCGACGGCCCGCAGCCCCTGCTTGCCGGAGCGCACGATGGCCCGCCCCTCGCTGCGCGAGGCGGGGCGCCACTCCTCGATCTGCTGCTTGACGACCTCGTCCAGGTCGAAGGTGACGGCCGAGCTGGACTTGGGGTCGCGGGAGTTGGTGAGCAGCCGCTGGACGACATCGGTGAGCCGCTCCACCTGGGTGAGGGCGATCGTCGCCTCCTCCTTGACCGTGTCCGGGTCATCGGTGAGCGTGATCTCCTCCAGCCGCATCGACAGGGCCGTCAGCGGCGTGCGGAGCTGGTGCGAGGCGTCGGCGGCGAGCCTGCGCTCGGCGGTGAGCATCCGGGCGATCCGCTCGGCGCTGGAGTCCAGGACGTCCGCCACCCGGTCCAGTTCGGGCACGCCGTAGCGGCGGTGCCGGGGGCGGGGGTCGCCGGAGCCGAGGCGCTCGGCGGTCTCGGCGAGGTCGATCAGCGGCGCGGTGAGCCGGTTCGCCTGCCGTACGGCCAGGAAGACGGCTGCCACCACGGCCAGCAGGGCCACCGCCAGGATCACCAGCAGGGTGCGGCCGACCTCGCGGCTGACCGTGGAGCGGGACGCCTCGACCCGTACGCTCTCGCCCTGCCCGCCCTTGAGCTGCGCGGAGATGATGCCGCCCTTGGGCCGGGTGCCGAGCTCGATGACCGGCCGGCCGGGGATCTCGATCCGGGCGTAGCGCTCGGGCGTGATCTGCTCACTGAGGATCCCCGACTCCACCCGCTCGCCGCCGACCAGCCGGCTGTCGACGATGCTCTCCAGGCGCACCGCCTCGGACTGCACGCTCTCCTGGGCGCTGTTCTCGATCGTGCGGGTCTCGACGATGACGAGCGAGATGCCGAAGACGGCGATCACGACGAGCACGACGGCGAGCGTGGAATTGATCAGTCGGCGGCGCACTGTGCCCTCCGGGCGGGTGGTACGTAAGCAGCCCGGCAGTGGGGCCCTGGGCCGGTCGGCTCAGCTCTTCTCGAAGCGGAATCCCACGCCGCGGACGGTGGCGATGTAGCGCGGATTGGCGGCGTCGTCCCCGAGCTTCTTGCGGAGCCAGGAGATGTGCATGTCGAGGGTCTTGGTGGAGGACCACCAGGTGGTGTCCCAGACCTCGCGCATCAGCTGGTCACGGGTGACGACCCGGCCCGCGTCCCGCACCAGCACCCGGAGCAGGTCGAATTCCTTGGCGGTGAGCTGGAGTTCCTCGTCGCCCATCCAGGCGCGGTGCGACTCGACGTCGATCCGCACGCCGTGGGTGGCGGGCGGCTGCTGGTGGGACTCGACCGTGCCGCGGCGCAGCAGGGCCCGTACGCGCGCCAGCAGCTCGGCGAGCCGGAAGGGCTTGGTGACGTAGTCGTCGGCGCCGGCGTCCAGGCCGACCACGGTGTCCACCTCGTCGGCGCGGGCCGTGAGGACCAGCACGGGGAAGCCATGGCCTTCGGTGCGAAGCCGCCGACAGACCTCCAGGCCGTCCATGCCGGGCAGCCCGAGGTCGAGGACGAGCAGGTCCACCCCTCCCTTGAGGCCGGCGTCGAGCGCCGTGGGACCGTCTTCGCGCACCTCCACCTCATAACCCTCGCGGCGCAGGGCGCGTGCGAGCGGTTCCGAGATGGACGCGTCATCCTCGGCGAGCAGTACTCGGGTCATGGACTGATGGTAGTCCGCTCGGGCGCACGTCAGAGGTGCACTCAGAGCTACCGAGGGCAACACTTCTCCAAGAGCAAACTCACCTTCGAACGTATGCGAATGGTTCCGGCGTCACCTGTGATCCATGTCTCAACTCCTTCCTTATGCGGGCGGGGTGTGACGTATGGTGACCAGACGTCTGTAGCACCATCGGGGGACCTTCGGCAGAACAACACCGCGTCGAAGGTCCCTGTTGTGCACGGGGCTGCCCCCGCAGCCTTGGAAAACAGTGAATGACCTGTCGGCCGGGTCCGCCGCGCGAAGGTGCGCGGGGGCGTGGATCCCGGCGTACGGCTGTCCTGCCGGGCCCTCGTCAGAGGGGCCGAACCCCTAGGGCGTGGGGGCGGGCAGTGCAGTAGCCGGTGCCGGCCAACCCCCACCCGGGCGCGCAGCAGCTCCACCGCGCGTCCCGAGCACACAAGGATCGACCATGGCGTCCAGCCTGACGAAGGGTGCTGCTCCTCAGGAGACCACTCCTGCTGCCGGCGGCAAGACCTTCTTCGGCCACCCCCGTGGCCTGGCCCCCCTCTTCCTTACGGAGATGTGGGAGCGCTTCAGCTACTACGGCATGCGTGCCCTTCTCGTCGTCTACCTGATCGCAGGCGGCCCGGACGCGAAGCCCGACAGCCAGGGCGGCGGCCTGGCCATGCCCGAGGCCAGCTCGGTGGCCATCTACTCCGCCTACGTGGGGATGGTCTACCTCCTCGCCATGCCCGGCGGCTGGTTCGGCGACCGCGTCTGGGGCCCGCGCAAGACGGTCGCCATCGCGGCGGGCGTCATCATGGCCGGTCACCTGGCCCTGGCCGTCCCGGGCAAGCCGACCTTCTTCGCCGGTCTCGCGCTGGTCGCGATCGGCTCGGGTCTGCTGAAGGCCAACATCTCCACGATGGTCGGCCACCTCTACGACGGTCCGCAGGACCCGCGCCGTGACGGCGGCTTCACGATCTTCTACATCGGCGTCAACGTCGGTGCCTTCGCCGCGCCGCTCGTCATCGGCACGGTCGGCCAGAAGGTCAACTGGCACCTGGGCTTCTCGATCGCCGCGGTCGGCATGGGCCTCGGCCTGATCATCTTCCTGCTGGGCACCCGCCACCTGGACCCGAAGAGCAGCGTCGTCCCGAAGCCGCTGTCGGCCGAGGAGCGCAAGTCGGTGCTCCTGAAGGCCCTGATGTGGTTCGCCATCGCCGCCGCCTTCTACGGCGTCGTCGCGGGCACCGGCCACTTCACGCAGTCGTGGGCCACCGTCCCGCTCGCCCTGCTCGGCGTGGCCATCCCGATCACGGTGCTGACCCGGATCAAGCGCGACAAGGAACTGTCCGCGACCGAGCAGACCAAGGTCAGCGGCTACATCTGGTTCTTCGTCGCCGCCGCCGTGTTCTGGATGATCTTCGACCAGGCCGGCTCGACGATGTCGACCTTCGCCGAGAAGAAGACCGCGGACAACGTCTTCGGCATCGACTTCCCGTCGACCTGGTTCCAGTCGGTCAACCCCCTGTGGGTCATGGCGATCGCCCCGATCTTCGCCTCGATGTGGCTGTGGCTGTCCCGCCGCAACAGCGAGCCCAGCACCACGGTGAAGTTCTCGATGGCCATGGTCATCATCGGTGCCTCGTTCTTCGTCTTCGCCATCCCGATGGGCATGGCCTCCGACGGCACGAAGGTCAGCCCGGCCTGGCTGCTGATGATCTACATGATCCAGACCATGGGCGAGCTGTGCCTCTCCCCGGTCGGCCTGTCCCTCACCACGAAGATGGCGCCGCAGAAGTACGCGAGCCAGATGATGGGTGTCTGGTTCCTCGCGGTGACCGCGGGTGACTGCACGATGACCCTGCTGACCGAGGGCGGTGTCGACCTCAACGGCAACGGCGTGATCCTCGGCCAGGCCGCGGCCGCGACGCTGGCCGGTCTCGCGGTGTGGATGTACCGCAAGAAGATCGAGGGTCTGATGGGCGACGTCCGCTGACCCGTCACTCTTCGTGACACTTGGTGCCCCCGGCGCGATGACGCGCCGGGGGCGCTTTGCGTTGCGGCGGATGTAGAGGGGGCGCCTTCGCGCCCCCTCCGCCTGTTCAAGCTGTTCAAGCCGCCGTGCGGCAGTCGCGGCACCTGCCGGGGGCAGCGGCGCGGAAGGCCCGTTCACAGCCGTCACAGGTACGCAGGGGCAGGGGCCGGTCGCGCCGCTCCGAGGGCTCCGGAGGCTGCGCGGGGAGTACGGGCGGCAGCCACGCCTTCAGGCGGTAGCCGAGGAGGCGGGCCGGGCGGGCGATCACACCCATGGGGAGCTCGCCGCTGAGCGTACGGGCGAGCTGGGTGGGACCCACGCCGCGGTCGAGCCATGCGCGTACGCCCGGGGCGAGCGTCCTCACGTCCCGCTCGGAGAGGATCAGCCGCGGGTCGCGGCGGCGCAGGCCCGCGAGGAGGTCGGCGGCGGGCTGATCGACGGGCTCATCGGCGGGTGGGTGGGGTGTGTCGTCCCGCCGCCTTCGCTTGATCAAGTCGACCACCCGGCGGCGGGGGCGGGGCTGGGGCACGCTGCCGTCGCGGCAGCCGGGATGCTCGTACCAGTTGGTGCGCGTCACCATCCGCCCGCCCTCGCACCGCACCCGCCGCCGCTCCAGATACCCGGCCGCCTCCAGCTCCCGCAGTGCGCGTGCCAGCACGATCTCGCCTTCGCGGAAGCGGCGGGTCAGATCCTTGATGCCGATGGTCGCCCCGTCGGGGAGGGACTGGATGTACACCCCGATGCCGATCGCCACGGCGGAGAGGTGGGGGTGCTGGGCGAGGTGATTGCCGACGACGGTGAAGTTGGCGTCGTGGCGGTGCCGGACGTGGACCACTCCGCGCGCAGATGTATGCGCGCTAAACTGCGCTTCAGTCATGGGGAAGGGTCTGACTTCCTTGATGATCAGGCCCTCGTCCGGGATGCCAGTCCCGGCGGGGGCCGTCGTCTGTATGGGAGTTGTGGCGCGAACGTACCGCGCCGGTGCCCATGCCTGCCACCTTGTCACCCGATAGGGTGACGTGTGCGGTATGGAGTGGTTCGGTTCTTTCCCCCATTTCTTTAACGGGACGTCGGGGATTGCCGGTTGACGGCGAACCGGGTCCTGGAAACGTCGATCCGGCGCCGGCCCGATCCCCCTTGCATCACAAGCAGAAGCCCCGTCCGCGCGTACGGGCGGGGCTGTTGTGGGACGGCTCAGACGAGGTCGACTCCGGCCTGGGCCTTGATGGTGTCCACGGCGTCACTCGTGAGCCACCTAAGCGGCACGACGGTCCATCGGTCGCCCTTGCGCATGATCACGGCGTTGCCGTCCTTGGTGCGCCCGATGTGCACGAACCCATGGTCGCGCCGCAGATCCTTCGCCAGGTGCTCGCCGTGGATCATGCGCTACTTCCCTTCACGCTCCTCGTCGTCGGCCATGCTGCTGTAGACGCTACCGTTCTGGGACACCTGCGTATCGGGGTCGGTGACCTGGTCCCTGTTCTCGTTCGGGTCCCACTCGTCGTCCTTCTTACCCATGTTCACGCTCCTTCCGGTCCAAGGCCGCGTTGTCACGCCGCCGTGGCGAAGACGCTAGGAACCGAGGAACGCCGACGGCCACGAAGTTGCGGGCGATTGCAGGCGAGTTACCCGAGAGCGTTGATCGCGGCAGCGATGAGTGGCCTGGCCCGAGCGCCGTACACGGCCAGTCGTTGCAGCTCGGAGAAGGCCCGGGTGTACAGATGCGTGTCGTTGGGTGCCGTGAGCGTCACGTCGGCGGACAGCAGCTCGACCCCGGCCTGTGCGTCGTCGAAGATCGTGAACGGCTCGATCACCCACATCCGGCGCTCCGCCGTGAACGGGATGATGCCGAGGGACACACGAGGCAGGGACATGACCGTGAGGAGATGTCCGAGCTGCCCGGCCATCGTCTCGGCGTCCCCGATTCGATGCCGTAGGACGCCCTCCTCCAGCAGGACGGCGAACCGGTGGTCGCCCTCGCGGATGACATGCGAGCGGGCCATCCTGGCGCTGACGGCATCCTCGACGTCGTTGGGGATACGGCGGAAGTCCGTGATGGCGGACAGGAGCGCCGTGGCGTATGTGGGTGTCTGGAGCAGACCCGGAACGACGTGGGAGCAGTAGACCCGGAAGAGCTTGGTCCGTTCGTAGAGAGGGACGTACGACTCCTGGAGCCTGCGAAGTCCCGTGCGCTGCAACCGGCGCCACTCCATGTACATGGAACTGGCCGTACGCGAAGCGGCGATGAGGTCGGTGGCCTGGTCCTCGGCTCCGCAGGCGAGGCACCAGGCCCGGAGGTCGGCATCCGACGGCAGAGTCTTCACGTTCTCGATCCGTGACGACTTGGACGGATGCCAGCCGCACCGGAAAGCCAGCTCACGTCCGGTCAGCCCGGCGTCAAGACGGATCTCCCGCAAGCGTTCCGCGATGGACTTGCGGGCCTCCTGGACGCTGGAGGACGGGGAGGCGGTCATGAGCCGGCAGTCCGTTGGCGCCCGCCGTCAGACCTTGAACCTCTCGTGCGGGATACCGCGCTCCCACACCGCCTCGAACGCGGAGGCGCACAGCTTCGCCACGGCGGGGGTGTCGGTGAAGTCCTCCCCGACGTACTGACCGTTTCCGGAGAAGTAGCCGAACCGTACAACTCGGTCGTCGAACAACCAGAAGTCGTTACCCGGAAGCGCGATGTCGGATGCTTGTCGGCGCGGCAGCCAGCGGACCTGTTCCCCGGCCTCGATGTTGAGCTGCGTTCCCTCGTGCTCGAACCGGATGTAGTCACTCACCGGCTCGGAGACGATCCGCGCACGGCGCATGACCACGCCACGGGCGAGAGTGCGAGCTACGAGCTCCAGCCATTCGCGTCGGCGTCCCATACGGTCGTACCGACTGCTGCGGTCACCGGCCTTCCAGGCTGCGAAGTCGGCGTTCTCCTCGGCCACGCCATAGGCGTCCCGCATCTCCAGGTGCACCGCCGAGCGCTCCGACGAGTTGATCAGCTCGTCAAAGTCGAACACCTTCAGCGACATCACAAGCCTCCCTGATGGCGGGGATCATCCGGAACGGAATCCTCACCACCGCCTCGGTCTCCGGGATCGGGCCCGTCTCCCGGCATTTGGCCAATGTCTCCTCCCCGGCCTTCCAGCCTTGGAAGAGGATCTCTTCGGCCTCGTCGTCCACCCAAGCTGTCGGGCAGTCCTTGCCGTCGGTGTGGGGATCTTTCGCGATGAACCGTAGCGCCATAACTGCCTCCCGTGTCGAGACTGTTGCGGTCGGTTGCATGACCATCGGTCTTCCGTACCGACCCGGTCAAGGAGGCGTGCACGGAATTGCAGAACGTCGGGGGACGACAGCGACGCCGGGTAACCCGGCCTCTCCCCCGGCGGGGCATCAGGAGTGCGCCGACTTCGCGTGCCGTCCGAGGACCTGGTCCAGGGATTCCGCCGCCCTGAACCGGCCTTCGCGCCGCGCGGTCGCCCGCGCCAGAATGATCTTCGAGCACTCCAGGCAGCGGGTTGAGCCAGTGACGGTCCTGATGTCGATCATCGCGGGCTCACCACCCGGTGCGCATCCACGAGGTGGCCGAGGACCCGCTCACCGCAAGCAGCCTCCGCCACCGGGTCCCGCCTGGCCCACGCCCGGGTGCGCGCCGCGTCGAGGCGAACACACTCGGGGCACGTCCTGGGGTCGCCGTGGACGGTCGCGGACGGGCCAACGAACTCGACCAGCAGCGATGTGAAGGGGTGCGCCATAGCTGTGGCCGCTCCCCATTCCACAGTTCCGCCCGACTCGGGCCCATGCCGTACCACCTGCCCCTCGACCAACCCACCCAGACTCATCGATCGCCTGTTCATATCGGCTCCGCCTCCGCGTGTCCCGACCATTACGGCCGGGCAACTCCTGTATGGAGCCCTAGAGTTGTCGACCGTTCCGCGTGACCACTAGAGATCGATGTCCCCAATGGCGATTGGGGAGATGGGGGTTGCACACGTGCCGGCAAGACCGCGCCAGCTGACACCGGACCGCTCCGCCCGCGACTTGTTCGGCGCGAAGATGCGTGCGCAGCGTGACCGGGCGGGGATAACTCTTGAGGGGCTGGCATCCGTGGTGGCCATCGGCAAGTCCCATCTGTCCCGCATTGAGACAGCCGAGGCCATGCCACCGCCTGACCTACCGGGCAAGCTGGACGACGCATTCGGTACGGATGGGATTTTCGAGGAGCTGTACAAACTCGCTCGCCGGGAAATCCACCCCGATCAGTTCCGGCGCCGAATGGAGCTGGAGACGCGAGCGCGGCTGATCCAGCACTACACCGGGCAGATCGCGCCAGGGCTGGCGCAGACAGAGGAGTACGCAAGGGCTCTGTTCGAGACGTACAACCCCCGGGCGACACCGCACGAGATCGAGGAACTGGTGACGGCTCGACTGACGCGGCAAGCTCTGTTGCGGGCCGACCCGGAGCCGGATATCTCCTTCATCCTCGATGAGGCCGTGATCCGGCGCACTGTCGGCGGCCCGGCGGTCATGCGAGCCCAACTCGACCGTCTGGCAGGGCTTACCGTCACAGCCACCACCACCTTGCAAATCCTGCCCTTCGCCCATGGGGGTCACGCCCTGATGGGCGGAACGCTGACGCTCATGACCCTGCGCGACGGAACGCAGGTGGCCTACGAGGAGTCCATCTCGACCGGGACCCTGCTCGAGGACGCTTCGGACTTCACCACTCGTGACCGTGCCTACGATCTCCTAAGCCCTGATCCACCGACGTGGTTTGGGGAGTGATCTTGTGACCGGTTTCGAGCCGGTTTGAGGTCGGTGGTTGGGCATGGGCAGGTTGTAGTCGCTGGTCTGCCCAGCTTTTCCACGGGTTCGGTTCCGGTTGGGCCCTGGCGGTGGGCGGGTCGGGTAGGGGCTGGTCGTGTCAGCCGGGTGGGCCGTGGACGGTGTCGAAGAGGTGTGTCCAGGCATGCTGCCAGGGCCAGTTGTGCGGCAGGTGCAGGGTGATGCGTCGTGCGGAGCGGGCGATCCGGGCCGGAACCTGGACCAGGTGGGTGCGGAGAGTGGCGGTGGTGGCCTTGGCGTGGAAGGCGGAGGCCAGTGCGCCGGCCGCCCGCAGCAGGTTGCAGGTCATCGCCCACAGGGTCAGCCAGGCGGAGTTGGCATGGAAGTGTCCCGAGGGCAGGTGGGCCAGGGCGGAGGCTTTGCTGTCGGCGATGACCTGTTCGACGACGGCGTGGTGGCGGTGTTCTTGCTCGGCCTGGAGGGTCCGGGCGGGATTGTCGGTGAAGAACGGGTGGTAGCGCCAGACGGGGAACAACTCGCCCTGCTCGCCCACGGTGGCGGGTTTGGCGAGGTCACGGACCCGGCGCACGATCAGCCGGGCCGTGACCCGCGAGGCTTTCCTGCGGCTGACGAAGGCGGCGTAGACGGGTATCTCGGCGACTTCGGCGTCCGAGATGAGGTCGCCGGTCTCCGGGTCGGGCACTGCGGTCGGGTAGGTGATCTGCTGCCAGGCGGTGTCGGGGATGCTGTGGATGGCCCGTTTGATGGAGGGGTTCATGCCGGTGGTGACCGAGAAGTGGGCGCCGGCCCGGCGGCAGGCGGCGATGACACCGGCGTTGTAGAACTGCGAGTCCGCGCGCAGGATGCGCATGCCGGTGCAGCCGGCCTCGACGGCGGTGGCCAGGGCCTCGCTGACGAGTTTCGGGGCGCCGCGGGAGTCGGCGGCTTTGCCGCGGCGCATCCGCACGGTGGCGATCACCGGCCGGGAGGCGGGGGTGCAGATCGTGGCGAGCAGGGGGTGCAGGGTGCGGATGCCTTTGAACCGGCCGTACTCGGCACCCTGCTTGGCCCGGCCGTAGACGCGTTTGTGGGTGGAATCGACATCGATGAATGCCTTCTCGTCGGAGCCGGGCAGCAGCGGGGTGTGCGCGGCCAGTTCCGCGAGGAACCTGCGGTGGACAGCGTGGAGTTGGAGGGCATGGCCATGGGTGAAGGAGCGGAGGAAGGTGCCCAGGGTGGACGGGGCACGGATCCCTCGGAACACGGTCGGCATCGCGCCGTGGCGCAGCGCGCCCAGGTCGTCGATGCTGTCGGCCCCTGCGGCCATGCCGGCCACGATGCTGGTGACCTTGGCGTCCGCCGCCGCACCCGCGCCGTTCTTCGCCCCGGTCAGCCTCACCTTCTCCGTCACCAGCCGGGGCAGACCGCACCGCCCGGCCAGTCGCATCACCGGGACCAGCCCGGCATGCGCGATCAGATTCGGGTCATCGAACACGGCGGAGACCGCCGCTGGCGTGTGGGAAACTTGCATCTCGGAAGTGCCTTGCTGATTATGCGTGCTGGAAGCCTGAAGAACTCCCATCATTGCAGGTCACAAGGCACTTTCTTGTTTTCCAAGACGTTATCCACAAGGCGTCCGGCGGTGGATCAAGGCTAAGCGCATCCGCACTGTCGCCGGGTGACTCGGCGGCTTTCATCCGGTCCGTCATGGAGGCCTTACCTGATGAGCACCACCCTTGATCTGTCCGGCGTCGAGTGGGTCAAATCGAGCTTCAGTGGCAACGGAGGCGACAACTGCCTTGAGTGGGCCCCCGCCCTCGCTCCCTCCGGTGCCATCCCCATACGCGACAGCAAGAGCCCCCGTATCCCCGCCCTCATATTCGAGCCGACCGCATGGACCGAATTCGTCGCCGAGCTCAGAGCGGCCGGAGGCCACCTGTAACAACCGCCGCGAGCGCCCGCCTCAGGAATCCGGTACGGTGAAGCCGCCCAGGACCGGGAATCCGTAGGCCGGAACCCAGACGCTGAATGCCGAGGGTTTTGCGATCCGGGCCTCATAGCTTGGGGCTCGGATCAGCCCTTGAGCCACCTCCCCGGCATTGCCGCGGCGCGGACCAGAAGGTCCTGACGTGCGGGCGACGCCAACTGGGCCATCCGCTCAAGGACTCGGCGGGCCCTCCCGTCCCTCCGGGTCCCTCTCCGGTGTGAACCACGGCAGTGGGCCGCCCGGGGCCGTGCGGGGCGCGGTCGGAGCGGGAGGGCGTGGGCGTACGCGGTTCACCAGCAGCATGCCCAGGCGGAACACCCCCGCCGGGATCACCACGCACAGCAGGATCCAGAAGAGGGTCACGCCCCACGGGCGGCTCACGTCCCACGGTTGCTCGATCAGCACCTTGTCGCCGTATTCGAGGGAGACCAGGTAGTCGCCGTACGCGCCCGCCGAAAGCTCCACGTCCATGGGGACCCGCGCCCGCGCGCCCGCGGCGATCGTGCCGCGCCAGCGCTGTTTCTCCCACTCGGGGGCGAGCACGCCGTGCGAGGTGCCGAGCCGGAAGACGGGGTCCTTGGCGGGCTCGGAGCCCAGGTTGCCGACGGTGACGACCAGCCGTCGGTGCGGGGGCGCGCCGAACCACGTGAGCAGGCCGCTCGAACCCTCCAGCCTCGCGTCCAGGACGCCGAGCCGTTCACCGCCGGGCTGCCGCGGCAGGGACGCGACGGGGTGTCCGGCCACTTTGAAGACCGCGTCCGCGGCCGTCGGGTCGCCCGAGACCGTCGCCACGTGCACCACGCAGGGGCACGGTCTGGGCGGCTCGGCGACCGGGATCCGTCTGCTGAAGCGGCCGTCGGCGCCGGTGGTCACGGTGCGCCCGTCGGCGTTGGCGCAGGTGTTGGTGCCGCCGATCATGTTCTGGCCGCAGATGAGCAGCGTGAGCAGGGTGCGCGGGCGCCAACCGGTGCCGCTCACCGTGATGTCGGCGCCCTTGCCCGCCTCGGTCCGGTCCAGCCGGAGGGCGGGCCCGTCCGCGGCCGCCCGCCCTGCGGGCAGCAGCATGAACACCAGCGCCAGCAGGACCGCGACGCCGCCCGCCCGGCGGGCGTTCACGCCGCCGCTCCCGTACGCCGGGCGCGGCGGAAGCGCCGTACGAGCAGGACCGTGGCCGCGGCGAGGGCCAGTGCGAACCCGCCGAGGACCGGGAGCACCCACACGAGGGGCGTGTACGAACCGGAGGCGGTCGCGCGGGCGGCGCCGGGCGCGGTGGCCGTCAGGTGGACCCGTACGGAGTCCAGGCGCGGCGCGTCCGGCCACCTCTCCGTCAGCCGTACGCTCCGGCCGGGCGCCAGCTCCGTGGGCACGCCCGCCGCCGTACGGCGCAGGACCGTGCCGAACAGGCCGTCCGCGCGGATCGCCAGGCGCGGGGAGAGCACGGTGTTGCCGCGGTTGACCAGCGCGTAACGGATGACCGCGCCGCCACCCTCGCGGCCGACCCGTACGTGTTCCACGGCGAGCGCGCGCAGCGCGGGGGCGCCGGTCACCCGCAGCCCCAGCCGTACGCGCACCTGCCGCCCCTCCCCGCTGACGACGAGCGCCCCCGAGTGGTCGCCCGGCTCCGCGGCGCTCGGTACGGCCACGGTGAAGGGGACGTCCGCGCGGGTACGGGCCGGGATCCGCACGCGGCGCGCGGCGAGGGCGATCCACGGGCCGTCGCCGTGTACGTCGAGCGAGCGCGCGGTGTCACCGGGGTTGACGAGGGAGAGCTTGTCCTCGAAGACGGTGCCGGGGTCGCCTTCCAGGTAGAAGGACGAGCGGTCGTCGGGGCGGGGCGCGCCCTTGCCCGCGGGGGCGGGGGCGGTGGTCCAGGGCTTTGCTCCGGCGAATGCGGTGGGGGTGGCGAGGAGGAGCACGCCTATGGACAGGGCTGCGAGGTGGTGCGGCTTCATGGGCGGCTCCCCTGTGCGTCGGCGGACGGCGGTTTTCCCCCAGCCCTGCCCCTTCCCGGCTGTGTCGATTTGCGGCTCCGCCGCGTGAGGGAGAGACCCCCGGCCCCCCGAAGCGGCTACGCCGACCTGCGCCTCGTCAGCCACAGTGCGCCCGCCACGCCCGTCAGCAGGACCGTTCCGCCCAGCGTGCCCAGGGCCACCGCGGAGTCCGCCGGTCCGGTCTGGGGCAGTTGGCCGCCGCCGGAGGAGCCGCCGGTCGCCGTCGACCCGCCCGTACCGCCCGTACCGCCCGTACCACCGGACCCGCCCGTGCTGCCCGAGCCGCCCGAACCACCCGTCGTGGAACCGCCCGTGGTCGAGCCCCCGCTCGTGGAGCCGCCCGTGGTCGAACCGCCCGTCGACGAGCCGCCCGGCCCCTTCACGTCCAGCGTCAGTGACGGCTTGGGGTTGTTGGAGGGCGTGCAGGTCGTCGTCGTGCCGAGGGCCGAGATCGTGAGGGTGGAGGCGGTGAAAGTGACGGTGCCGCTCTTCTTCGGGGTGTAGGTGCCCGACAAGTCGCTGATCTTGATGGGGGTGTTGGCGGGGATCTCCTCGGAGTTGGCGGGGCCGTCCACGGCCACCGTGCCGCTCTCCGCACCGCCGAGCTTGATGACCGCGCTCGGCTTCATCGCGCCCTTGCCGAGCGGGATGGGACTGGAGGAGACGCCCTTCTGGAAGGACATGGTGAGCTTGTAGGAATCGCCGCTCGCGACGCCCTTGATGTCGATGGGCGACACCGCGCTCTTGTCCCCGATGGGGGTCTTGCACTGATAGTCGACGTCGACCGTGTCGGCGTGCGCGGCGGGTGCGACCAGCAGGATCGCCCCTCCGGCCACGGTCGCGGCGAGCGCGAGCGCGCCCGTGCGGCGAGTGGGACGGCGTTGGATGCGGTACACCTCGGGTTCCCCTCTCGTCCGGTGCCGTAGCCGTGCATCACTGACGGCACATCAGATCGGGCGCCGACAGTACGCCGGGGACCTTGCGGAGGGAAGACACGGAACGCGCCGCGCTCACGGCCGCCGAGGGGTCACGCGGGTGCGGCGAGCTCCGCCCAGACCGTCTTGCCGGCGCCGCTCTCGTTCCGCACGACTCCCCAGTCCAGACAGAGCCGCTGCACGATGAACATGCCGTGGCCGCCCGGGCGGCCCGCGCGGTGCGGGGTGCGGGGTGCGGGGGTCCCGGCGCCGAGGTCGACGACCTCCAGCCGCAGCACCTTGCCCGCGAAGCTCACCCGCAGCTCCTCCGGGCCGTCGGCGTGCAGGCAGGCGTTGGTGACCAGCTCGGAGACGACCAGCAGGACGTCCTCGGCGGCCGCGCGGTGGTCGGCGGTGGCGGCGGGCAGCCAGCCCCAGTCGTGGAGCGCCTGGCGGGTGAAGTCACGGGCCCTGGGTACGGCGCCGCTGGCCCCGACGAGGCGGAGCCGACGGACCTGTCCCCCCGGTGGCGGGAGGTGATCGGGGGAAGCGCCGCCCGCGTCCGGACCGGGCTCGCCCGGCGGCGGGTACGGCCGCGTGGTGCTCATCAGCGCTTCACCTCACCGATTCACCGACTCAGAAAGAATTTGTTGGATACCAGGCACATTGAACAGATTCAGCAGACTTCTGCCCGACCGATCCGCGGGAACACCCACTTCTTCGGCGCGACTCCTGCGACACGGGTAACCCGGGGGGTTACACACAGGTGGGGGAGGTGACGCCGGTCACTCGGCGATGGCCGCATCGAGTGTGTCATGCACGGTGAAGACGGCTTCGGCGCCCGTGATCTCGAAGACCCTGGCGACGACCGGCTGCATGGCGGCGAGGTGGATTCCCCCACCCGCGGCCTCGGCGGTCAGTCTGGCGCCCAGCAGGACATTGAGCCCGGTGGAGTCGCAGAACTCCAGCTTCGAGCAGTCCACGACCACGCGCGCGCTGATCTCGCCGACGCAGGCTTCGAGGGGCTCTCGCAGCAGCTCCGCCGTGTGGTGGTCGAGCTCACCTCTCGGCGTCACGATCGCGCTCGCTCCGTGGCGCCGGACCTCCACATTCAGCCGGCCCCTGTTCGCACTGCCGACCATTTCGCGGTCCATGCGCATCCCTTCCCGGTTGCTTGCGTGGACAGGTCGGAACACTACGCCTTCGATACGGCGTCCGGTAGCCGAACATCCGTTATTTACGGACAAAGCGGGATAACACGGACTTGCCATGGAGTGGTGAAGACCGATAGGGCTAGTAGAGGACATCCACCACGGACGGCTTTGGAGGCGCCGCAAACCGCAGCAAGAAGTCAAGG
The DNA here is from genome assembly GCF_003391135.1 of Streptoverticillium olivoreticuli subsp. olivoreticuli. Taxonomy (GTDB): domain Bacteria; phylum Actinomycetota; class Actinomycetes; order Streptomycetales; family Streptomycetaceae; genus Streptomyces; species Streptomyces blastmyceticus. Next base: position 4,305,962 of record NZ_CP031455.1, read on the forward strand.
CATCGGCGGCCATATGCCGAGAATGATGGAGGACACCATGTCACCCCGGCTCGACGCATCGCGCACCGGAACCCTTCGGGAGACCGCGTCGTCGACAACTCCGCCCGAACAGATCGCGCCCGAGAATTCCGGGCTCCCCGTGATCCCGCCGTACGACGAGGTGGGGCCGGACGACGCGCGGGCCCTGTCCAAGACCCTTTTCGCCCGCCTCGCGGAGCTGGAAGAGGGCACCCACGAATACTCGTACGTCCGCAACACGCTGGTCGAACTCAACCTGGCCCTGGTGAGGTTCGCCGCCTCGCGGTTCCGCACCCGCAGCGAGCCGATGGAGGACATCGTCCAGGTCGGCACGATCGGCCTGATCAAGGCGATCGACCGCTTCGAGCTCGGCAGGGGCGTCGAGTTCCCCACCTTCGCGATGCCGACGATCATCGGCGAGATCAAGCGGTTCTTCCGTGACACGAGCTGGTCCGTGCGCGTACCCAGGCGGCTCCAGGAGCTCCGCCTCGAACTGGCGAAGACCCGCGACGAGATGGCGCAGCAGCTCGACCGTGCCCCCACGGTCGGTGAGCTCGCCGAGCGGCTCGGCATCGCCGAGGAAGAGGTCATCGAGGGCATGGCCGCGAGCAACGCGTACACCGCGAGCTCGCTCGACGCCCAGCCCGCCGAGGACGACGACTCCGAGGGCACGCTCTCGGCCCGCATCGGCTACGAGGACCACGGCCTCGAGGGCATCGAGTACGTGGAGTCCCTCAAGCCGCTGATCGCCGAACTCCGGCCCCGGGACCGGAAGATCCTCTCCCTGCGCTTCGTCGCGAACATGACGCAGTCGGAGATAGGTGAGGAGCTGGGCATCTCCCAGATGCACGTCTCGCGGCTGCTGTCGCGCACGCTGGTGCGGCTGCGTCGGGGGCTGATGATCGAGGAATGATCCGGACGTCTGCGATCCGATCGTTCGCGGCGGTCGATCGCAACGGGTCATTTGCGATGGCAGACGAACTGTCGGCTGCCGTCGTCACCGGTCTGGATCACGGCACTCGCACACCCCTCGGGGCACCGTGGCGGCGCGGCGTGCGCGCTGCGGCGGCGCTCCGGGGGGTGATCGCAGGTCGAGCAGTACCAGACGGGCGCGTACGGGTAGGTGACGTCCCACCACATCGGACTGCCGCAGCGCCTGCACCTGACCAGGGGCGGCCGGCTCTGATTGACGTTCACCCGGGCATGGTCCCGCGCCGGGCCCCGCGTCCGGCCGCGGCCGGACGGGTCCTCACCCGTACGGGGACTTCACGCCTGACCGCGATATCAGCCAAATCAAGCCCGTCCGGCGTTTGAGGACAAACCAGGCGCCAATTCGCAACGGCCGTCAATCCGCCGCCCCCGCATCCAGCGGAAAGTGCAAGATGGCGCCATGAGCGTGAGCATAGACATCACCCGCCTGCCTCCGGAGCGCATCGTCTTCGAAGCGTCGCCGCTGGCCGAGCTGTGCCTCGCGCTGCACGTCCTGTCCGAGCCCGGCCACCACCCGGGGCTGGCCGGCTGGGCCACGGCCACGACCGCCGCGCTCCGGCAGGATCTCGCCGAGCGGCTGCGCGAAGCGGACTTCCTGTGGCGGCACACGTTCTCGGACCTCTTCATGCCCTTCGCAGGGCTGCGCGGCGGCGACGGCAGGACGGGCCGGACGCTCGCCGAGGAACTGGACCAGCTGGACCGGCTGGACGACGAACAGTTCGTCACCACGGCCCTGGAGTTCGCCTGCCTCGCGTCGTACGACAAGGGCGGCCCCTCGCCGGTCGCCGACCTGCCCACCCGGGCCAGGACGCTGGAGCTGGCGGCGGCCCGTGGCCCCCGGCAGATGGACTTCGCCGAGCGGCTCCTGAAGGACCCCGCCGCCATCCGCGCCTGGGTGCGCCGCCTGGTGGAGGACTGCGACGACGCCTTCTTCGCCGGCATCTGGCGCGAGGCCGAGCCCACGCTGGCCGCCGACGCCCGGCACAAGACGGAACTGCTGCGCCGCAAAGGGCTCGGCGAGGCGCTGGCCGCGGTCTCTCCCGCGATCACCCTGGAGGAGGGCGGCACGCTCATCCGGGTCGACAAGCTGGCCGAGGGGCACGCCACGGCGGTGGACCCCGCCGTGGGGGCGGGCCTGACGTTCGTACCCTCGCGCTTCGGCTGGCCGCACCTGATGGTGCTGCACCGGCCCGGCTGGCGCCCGGTCGTCCACTACCCGGTCGGCTCCCCCGACCTGCCCCCACCCGCCTCGGTCGAACTGCTCCAGCTGCGCCTGGAGGCGCTGGCCCACCCCGTACGCATCAGGCTGTGCCGCAGCACGGCGCGCGCCCCGCACACCACGGGGGAGCTGGCCGGGGTCCTGGGCATCAGCGCGCCCGAGGTCTCGCGCCATCTGTCCGTGCTGAAGAAGGCGGGCCTGATCACGACACGGCGGCGCGGCCGGTACGTCAACTACCAGCTGGACGTCATGGCCGTGGCCCGGCTCAGCGGCGAATTCCTGGAGGGCATCCTCCGCTGACCCTCGAGGCCGGCGTCCGGGGCCGCACCGACCCGCGTACGCAGAAAGAGGGAGACGAGTACGAAGCATCCCTGCGTAGCGACGTCTCGGAGGATCATCGGCGACATGAGCGAAGAGTGCTGCACCGGCCCGCATCACTTCTGCAAGGGGTGCCGGGGAAGCGGGTACTACCAGGCGCTCACGCTCTATGTGAGTCAGTCGTGCCAGGCGGGGGAGATGTCCGCGGCCCACACGTGCACGGCGTGCCGGGGGCGCGGGTTCTTCTGCAGGCGGTTCCCTCCGTGCGAGGACGAGCACGAGGACGACACCCCGGCGATCGGCCCGGATGTCGTCCCGCCCGTGTGACGCGGGGCGCCCGGGGCTACTTCGTGCACAGCGCTGTGGACAACACCTTCAGGGCCGCGGCGTCGGCCTGCGGGGTCTTGGTCATGTCCTTCGAGAGGGCGAGGGTGATCTGGCGCTCGCCGTCGGCCGAGGTGAAGCTGAAGGTGTTGTAGCCGGGGACGCTGCCGGTGTGGCCCCAGACCGGCTTCTCGCCGGGGCAGTAGCCGGAGTTGCTCTCCAGGCCCAGGCCGTACTTGCGGTTCTCGCCGCGGTCCGTGTCGTGCAGGGTGTTCATCTCGCGCCACAGGTGCGAGGGGAGCAGCTTGCCGCCGGCGAGCGCGCGGTAGAAACGGTTCAGGTCGGCGGTGGTGGAGACGATGTTGCCGGGGCCCCAGAAGGCCGTGGGGCTGAAGTCGGCGAAGTCGGTGGGGGCGCTCTCGCCGGGGAACTGCTCGTAGCCGTGCAGGTGGGGGCCGGACAGCCGCTCGGAGGTGGGGACGGACGTGCCGGTGAGGTGGAGCGGACGCACGATGCGCCGGGTGATCGCCTTGTCGAGGGTGGTGCCCGTGAGCTTCTCGACGAGCATGCCGAGGACGACGTAATTGGTGTTGGAATACGCCCACTTGCCCGCCTCGCCGGGCTCGAACGTGCGCGGCTCCTGGATCGCCATGTCCACCAGCTCGCGGGGCGTGTGGTGGGAGTGCTGGAGGGTGCGCACCGGATCGTTCTCCCGCCGGAGGACGTCGATGTAGTTGGCGAGTCCGCTGGTGTGGTCGAGCAGCTGCCGTACGGTGACGGGCGTGCCCTTCGCCGTGTCCGGGACCAGGCCGGGGAGGTGGCGCCCGATGGGGTCGTCGAGCCCGGCCTTGCCCTCGGCGACGAGCTGGAGGACGACCGTGGCGACGAAGCTCTTGGTCACGCTCCCGACCCGGAACCGGTCCCCCGGCCGCGCCCGGCGCCCGTCCGTGAGGTCGGCGACACCGCTGCCGCCGCGCCAGACGCCGCCGCCGTCACGCACCTCGACGACCGCACCGGGCACGCCCTCGGCTATCACTCCGTCCAGTGCGCGCTGGAGGGCGGCCCGGTCGGCGCCGCGGGCGGCGGGCGCGGCGGCGACGGCGGGCCCGGCGGCGGGGGCGAGGGCCGCGGCGGCGAGCACTACGGAAACGGCGGCGGTTCGGCGGCGCATGATCGGATGCCTCTCGGTGGCGACTGGCTGATGCACCATCAACCTATGCCGCACCCCACCTCGACATGATCATGACCAGGAATGATCGCGCGACGGCGACCCCTTAGAGGTCCCCCTGAAGGCGACTCGGGGTTCCGGCGGCGGGCGCCGGTCAGAGCTCGCGTACGCCCGAGCGCCAGACCGCCGAGACCAGGGGGACCCCGGGGCGGTAGGCGAGGTGGACGTGCGAGGGGGCTTCGAGGAGGCTGAGGTCGGCCCGGGCACCGGGGGTGATGCGGCCGATGTCCGTACGGCGCAGGGCCGCCGCGCCACCCGCCGTCGCCGACCAGACGGCCTCGTCGGGGGTCATGCCCATGTCGCGCACGGCCAGGGCGATGCAGAAGGGCACCGAACTCGTGTAGGACGAGCCGGGGTTGCAGTCCGTGGACAGGGCGACGGTGGCGCCCGCGTCGAGCAGGCGGCGCGCGTCGGGCCACGGGGCGCGCGTGGAGAACTCCGCGCCGGGCAGCAGCGTGGCCACGGTGTTCCCGTTGGCGAGGGCGTCGACGTCCGCGTCGGTGAGGTGGGTGCAGTGGTCGGCGGAGGCCGCGTCCAGCTCGACGGCCAGCTGGACGCCGGGGCCGTACGAGAGCTGGTTGGCGTGCACGCGGGGGATCAGCCCGCGGGCGGCTCCGGCGGCGAGGATCGTACGGGCCTGGTCGCCGTCGAAGGCGCCCTTCTCGCAGAACACGTCGACCCAACGGGCGTGCGGCACGCAGGCGTCGAGCATCGGGCCGGTGACGAGGTCGACGTACGCGGCGGGGTCGTCGGCGTAGTCGGGGGAGACGATGTGGGCGCCGAGGTAGGTGACCTCGTCGGTGTGGGCCGCGGCGATCCGCAGGGCGCGGGCCTCGTCCTCGACGGTGAGGCCGTAGCCGGACTTGGTCTCCAGGGTGGTGGTGCCCTGGCGCAGCGCCTCGCGCAGGTGGCGGAGGAGGTTGGCCTCCAGCGCCTCGTCGCTCGCGGCGCGGGTGGCGGCCACCGTGGTGCGGATGCCGCCCGCGCTGTAACTCTGCCCGGACATGCGGGCGTTGAACTCCGCGGTGCGGTCGCCCGCGAAGACCAGGTGCGAGTGGGAGTCGACGAAGCCGGGGAGCACGGCCCGGCCGCCGGCGTCGACGCGATTGTCAGTGGCGGGTGCTTTGCTTGAAGCACCGACCCAGGCGACGCGGTCGCCGTCGATGACGACGGCCGCGTCCTGGACCGTGCCGAGGGGGCCTGTACCGAGGGAGGGGTCGTTGGTGACGAGACTGCTGATGTTGGTGATCACCGTGGTCGCCATGGTGGCGCGGCACTCCTTCGGGTTCTGCCGGGTTCGGTTGACGGGAGGCGCCGGGCGGGGCGCCCGGGCGGCCCGGGACGTCAGTCGCGGAGGGCCGCGATGGACTCGGCGAGAGCGCCCGCCACGTCCGGTACGAGCTGGTGCGCTCCCTCGCGCACGACATGGCGGCCGCCGACCACCGTGTCCCGCACGTCCGCGTTGGTCGCCGCGAATACGGCCGTCTCGGCGCCCAGCCGCGGCGGCGGGCCCGCGGTGCGCACCGAGTCGAGGGCGATCGTGGTGAGGTCGGCGAGCGCGCCCTGCTCGATGCGGCCCGCGTCGTCCCAGCCGAGGGCCGCGTGGCCGTCGGCGGTGGCGGCGCGCAGCAGCTGAGCCGCCGTCCAGTGGCCGCGGGTGTGGGAGTGCAGCCGCTCGTCCAGCTCCATCGCGCGCGCCTCTTCGAGGATGTCGATGACGGCGTGGCTGTCGCTGCCCAGCGAGAGCGGGGAGCCCGCGCTCTGGAGTTTGTGGGCGGGGCCGATGCCGTCGGCCAGGTCCCGCTCCGTGGTCGGGCACATGCAGATGCCGGTGTGCGAGTGACCGAGGAGGCGGATGTCGCCCGGGGTGAGGTGGGTGGCGTGGACGGCCGTGGTGCGCGGCCCCAGCACGCCGTGGTCCGACAGCAGTGCGGTCGGGGTGAAGCCGTGGGCCTCGACGCAGGCGTCGTTCTCGACGGTCTGCTCGGAGAGGTGGACGTGCAGCGGGGCATCGCGCTCCTGCGCCCAGGCGGCGACGGTGCCCAGCTGGTCGACGGGCACGGCTCGCACGGAGTGGACGGCCGCGCCGATGCGGGTGTTGCCGTCGCCCTTGAGCTCGGCGGCGCGCTCGGCCCACGCCTCGGCGGTGCCGTCGCTGAAGCGGAGCTGGTGCTGGTTGGGCTCCGCGCCGAAGCCGGAGGAGAGGTAGCAGGTGTCGAGGAGGGTGATGCGGATGCCCGCGTCGGCGGCGGCCGCGATCAGGGCCTCGCCCATGGCGTTGGGGTTGCCGTAGTGCCCGCCGCCGGGAGCGTGGTGGAGATAGTGGAACTCCCCCACGGCGGTGATGCCGGCGAGGGCCATCTCGGCGTAGGTCGCGCGGGCGAGCGCGAAGTAGGACTCGGGGGTGAGGCGGTCGGCGACGCCGTACATGACCTCGCGCCAGGTCCAGAAGTTGCCGGGCGCCCGCTCGGCGGCCTCCGCCGCGGCCCGCCCGCCGTGCGGCCGAGCGGGCGCGGCCGTGGCGTGGCCCGCCTGGACGACGCCGCGCAGGGCGCGGTGGAAGGCATGGGAGTGGGCGTTCGCGAGCCCGGGGAGCGTGAGTCCGCGCAGCGTCACCGCGCCGGGCGGCGGAGCCGTGACGCCCCGGCGCACGGCGGAGATCCGGCCGTCGTCGCCGGTCTCCACGACCACGCCGGGCTCGACCCCGGTGTCGAGGAGGGCGTGCTCCGCCCAGTAGGTCTGCCTCGTCAGCGACACGCCAGGCCCTCCAGTACGTCGGCGAGTGCGGTCACCCCGGCCAGGCAGTCGTCCTCGGCCGCCGTTTCGGCGGGTGAGTGGGAGACACCCGTGGGGTTGCGTACGAACAGCATGGCGGTCGGGATGGCTCCGGAGAGGATTCCGGCGTCGTGTCCCGCGCCCGTCCCGAGGACCGGGAGGTCCGCGCGGCCGGTCTTGCCCAGGATCCGGCCGAGCTCGTCGCGCAGGGCGTGCTCGAATTCGACGACGGGGGTGAAGGACTCGCGGGTGACCGCCACGTCGATGCCGTCGCGCTCGCCGCGCTCCAGGGCCGCCTTCTCGATCTCGGCGACGACCAGGTCGAGGGTGTCCTGGTCGGCGGCGCGGGAGTCGAGCCAGCCCCGGACCAGGGAGGGGATGGCGTTGACGCCGTTCGGCTCGACGCTGACCTTGCCGAAGGTGGCGAGGGCACCGGCGAGGCGGGCCTTCTTCCGGGCGGCGAGGACGGTGTTGGCGTAGGTGAGCATCGGATCGCGGCGGTCCTCGATGCGGGTGGTGCCCGCGTGGTTGGCCTCGCCGTGGAAGTCGAACCGCCAGCGGCCGTGCGGCCAGATGGCGGAGGCGATGCCGACGGGGTGCTCCGTGTCGGCGAGGGCCCGGCCCTGTTCGACGTGCAGCTCGATGAACGCGCCGATGCGGGAGAGGCGCTCGGGGTCGGCGCCGATGGCCTCCGGGTCGTGTCCGGCGCGCTCCATGGCCTGCGGCAGGGACACCCCGTCCGCGTCGCGCAGCGCGTGGGCTTTGTCGACGGTGAGCTGTCCGGCGGTCAGGCGGGAGCCCACGCAGGCGAGCCCGAAGCGGGCGCCTTCCTCGTCACCGAAGTTGACGATGGCGAGGGGGCGGGTCGGCCGCGCGCGGCGGGCGCGGAGCTCGTCGAGCGCGGCGAAGGACGACACGACGCCGAGGGGGCCGTCGAAGGCGCCTCCGTCGGGGACGGAGTCCAGGTGGGAGCCGGTGACGACGGCGTCGCCCGCGGTGGGGTCGCCGAGCCAGGCCCACTGGTTGCCGTTGCGGTCCGTCTCGTAGGCGAGGCCCCTGGACTCCGCCTGTGCCCGGAACCAGGCGCGGCAGTCGGTGTCTGCTGCGGTCCAGGCGTAACGGCGGTAACCGTTGGTCTCGGGGTTCCGCCCGAGGGGGCGCAGGTCCTGCCACATCTCGTGGAACGAGGGTACGTGGGCGGGTGCGGCCCGGTGGTCGGGTTGTGCCCACCCGTCCCGCCCTGCGGGACGACTGCCCACAACCTGCTCGTGCCCGGGGTCCGGGGCGGAGCCCCGGCTTCGGGGGTCCGTCACGCCGTGTCACCCTCCCGCATCGGGACGCGGACGCCGCGGTCCTCCGCCACCGACTCCGCGATGTCGTAGCCCGCGTCGACGTGGCGGATGACGCCCATGCCCGGGTCGTTGGTGAGGACGCGGCGGATCTTCTCGCCCGCCAGCGGCGTGCCGTCGGCGACCGTCACCTGGCCCGCGTGGATGGAGCGGCCCATGCCGACGCCGCCGCCGTGGTGGAGGGAGACCCAGGACGCGCCGGAGGCCACGTTGACCATGGCGTTCAGCAGCGGCCAGTCGGCGATCGCGTCGGAGCCGTCCAGCATGGCCTCGGTCTCGCGGTAGGGGGAGGCCACCGAGCCGCAGTCGAGGTGGTCGCGGCCGATGACGATCGGCGCGGACAGCTCGCCCGAGGCCACCATGTCGTTGAAGCGCTCGCCCGCGCGGTCCCGCTCGCCGTAGCCGAGCCAGCAGATGCGGGCCGGCAGGCCCTGGAAGTGGACGCGCTCCTGCGCCATCTTGATCCAGCGCGCGAGGGACTCGTTCTCGGGGAAGAGGTCGAGGATCGCCTTGTCCGTGGCGTGGATGTCCTTGGGGTCGCCGGACAGCGCCGCCCACCGGAAGGGGCCCTTGCCCTCGCAGAACAGGGGGCGGATGTAGGCGGGCACGAAGCCGGGGAACGCGAAGGCCCGGTCGTAGCCCGCGAGCTGTGCCTCGCCGCGGATGGAGTTGCCGTAGTCGAAGACTTCGGCCCCGGCGTCCATGAAGCCGACCATGGCCTCCACATGACGGGCCATCGACTCCCGGGCGCGCTGGGTGAAGTCGGCGGGCTTCTCGGCCGCGTACGAGGCCATCTCGTCGAAGTCGACGCCGACCGGCAGATAGGCGAGCGGGTCGTGGGCGGAGGTCTGGTCCGTGACGATGTCGATGGGCGCGTTCATGGCGAGCAGCTGCGACACGAGCTCCGCCGCGTTGCCGAGGACGCCGATCGACAGCGGGCGGCGGGCGTCGCGCGCCTCGACCGCGAGCTGGAGGGCGTGGTCGAGGGAGTCGGCCTTGACGTCGAGGTAGCGGTGCTCGATGCGGCGCTCGATGGCGCGCGGGTCGCAGTCGATGCACAGGGCGACGCCGTCGTTCATGGTGACGGCGAGCGGCTGGGCACCGCCCATGCCGCCGAGCCCGGCGGTCAGGGTGATCGTCCCGGCGAGCGTGCCGCCGACCCCTCCTTTACCCATTGAATGCAGCTTGGCGGCGACGGCGGCGAACGTCTCGTAGGTGCCCTGGAGGATGCCCTGCGTGCCGATGTAGATCCACGAACCGGCCGTCATCTGGCCGTACATGGTGAGGCCGAGGGCCTCAAGACGCCGGAACTCCTCCCAGTTGGCCCAGTCGCCGACGAGGTTGGAGTTGGCGATGAGGACGCGCGGGGCCCACTCGTGGGTCTGCATCACACCGACCGGGCGGCCGGACTGGACGAGCATCGTCTCGTCCTGCTTCAGCGTCTGCAGCGTGCGGACCATGGCGTCGAAGGAGCGCCAGTCGCGGGCCGCCTTGCCGGTGCCGCCGTAGACGACCAGCTTGTCCGGGTGCTCGGCGACCTCGGGGTCGAGGTTGTTCTGGAGCATGCGCAGGGCGGCTTCCTGCTGCCACCCCAGGGTGCTCAGCTGCGTGCCTCGCGGTGCTCGGACGGGTCGCGGTCCGGACATGGGCCCTGCCTCCCTGGCGCTGCTCCGGTGAGAACCGGTGGTCTGAAGAGATCCATTGAATAGAACACTTCACATCTTGTGGCAGTGAATACCGCCAGTCAACAGGTCGGCCCGCCGGAAATGGAAGTGGGCCCTGCCGGGTATTCGCCGCGCGACTTCGGGGCAATCAGTACGGAGCCACCGAAAGGGAGCCCCCATGACCACCAGAGACCTGGCCGTACGCGAAGCCGTCGCGCAGGGCGTCGTCGGCCCCCGCGATCCCCTTGCCGGCCTCCTGGACGTAGCGCACATCCGCCGCACCACCACAGCCCTCCACACCGCCTTCCCCGGCCCCGGCACCCTCCACACCTTCGCCGTCAAAGCCGCGCCACTGATCCCCGTGCTCCACCTGCTCGCCGGAGCGCGCATCGGCTGCGAGGTCGCCAGCCCCGGCGAGCTGGCCCTGGCCCGCAGGGCCGGTGTCCCGCCGGACCGCATCGTCCTGGACTCCCCCGCCAAGACCACGGACGAACTGCGCGAGGCACTGGCGCACGGCATCGCTGTCAACGCGGACAACGGACAGGAGCTCGCCCGCCTGGACCGGCTCACAGGGGAGGCACCCACGGCCTCCCCGATCGGGATCCGGGTCAACCCGCAGATCGGCACCGGCAGCATCGCGGCCCTGAGCACGGCCACGGAGACCTCGAAGTTCGGGGTTGCCCTGCGGGACGAGGGAGCGCGGGAGTGGCTGGTGAGGGCATTCGTGGAGCGGCCGTGGCTGACCCGGCTGCACGCGCACGTCGGTTCGCAGGGCTGCCCGCCGCCGCTGATGGCGGAGGGCGTACGGGCCGTGTACGAACTGGCCGAGGAGATCAACCGGACTGTGGGCCGACGGCAGGTGCGGACCCTGGACATCGGCGGCGGCCTGCCGGTGAACTTCGCCTCGGACGAGGTCACGCCCACGTTCGAGGAGTACGCGCGGCTCCTGGCGGCCACGGTGCCGGGCCTGTTCGACGGCCGCTACGGCGTGGTGACCGAATTCGGCCGGTCGCTGCTGGCGAAGAGCGGCATGGTGCTGGCGAGGGTGGAGTACACCAAGTCGGCGGGCGGCCGCCGGATCGCCGTGACGCACGCGGGCGCGCAGGTGGCCACGCGTACGGTCTTCGCGCCGGAGTCCTGGCCGCTGCGGGTTCTCGCGTACGACGCGCAGGGGCGCCCCAAGCGGGGCGTGCCGGTGCCGCAGACCGTCGCGGGACCGTGCTGCTTCGCGGGCGACCTGATCGCCGTGGACCGCCCGCTGCCGCCGCTGGAGCCGGGCGACCATGTGGCGCTGCTGGACACCGGCGCGTACTACTTCTCGAACCACTTCGCGTACAACTCACTGCCCCGCCCGGGGGTTTACGGCTACGCGTCGACAGAAGGTCACACGCGATTCGTCACCGTGCGCGCCCCGCAGAGTCTGGACGAGCTGGTCGCCGAGAGCGGTGCCGACCACGCCACCGGGCTCAGCGCGCTGCGCTGACCGCCGCGCCGCCCGCGGCACGGCCCGGCCCGCGGCCCGGGCGACGGGCGCCGCCGGGCAGCGCGTCGCCCGCGGCGAGCCCGGTGGCGAGATAGCCGCTCACGGGCTTGGCGACGGGGCTGCCCTGCGCCCACTCCGTACGCACCCAGAGCAGCGACTCGCCCTTCCGCTCCAGCCCGCCGAACCAGAGCGCCTTCGCCCACAGGCCCGCACCGGCACCGGCGAGCGCCAGACCGGCCGCGGCGGGCACGGCGAAGGACGAGCCGACGGCCGCGAGGAAGGCGATCAGCAGCCACCAGCGGCGTGCGCGCCGCCAGTTGCGCACGGTCACCCGGCGGTCCTGGAGGAAGACCGACCTGCCCGCGCGGGAGGCGCCGCGCGCGAGCTCCCGGTAGCGGCCGCGCCGGGCCAGGAAGACCGCACCGGCCACGATCAGGAAGAGGGCCGCTCCGGCGAGCAGCCCGATCCGCCGCCCGGTGAGCCCGGGGACGAGCACGCCGACGGCCGCGCTCAGCAGCCCCGGCCACCACAGCCATGCGGCGGGTGCTCTGACGATCACCGCTACTCGCGCCAGTGCGTATGAGCCGCGCCCCATCGTCGTTTCCTCCCTTTCGCCGGGTTCCAGGTCTCGTCACGCGGCAGGTTAGCCAACGATTCTGAGCGCGGGCTGAGAATCCGGCGGTTTTGCTCCCCACCCCGCCCCTTCCCGGCTGCATCGATTTGCGGCTCCGCCGCGTGGGAGGCTCCGAGCACAGCGCGTACACCGGCGCTCCGTCCCTGCTGCCCTCATTCGACGAACAGCCCCCGCGCCGCCGCCTTCGCGTCGAACTCCTCCAGCCGCGCCTGCGCGTCCGGCAGCGCGTCGCACATGGACTCCAGCAGCACCCGCCCCAGGAGCATCGGCGCGCACGCGGTGTCGAAGGCGAGGCCCGTGCCGACGGCTGCGGGGAGGAGGAGGTCGCTGTGGCGGGCGACGGGGGCGAAGGTGGAGTCCGCGACGGTGACGATCGTCAGCCCTTCGCCCCGCGCGTACTCCAGCGCCTCGACGACCTCGCGCGGGTGGCGGGGCAGCGCGAAGCACAGCAGGGTGCTCGCCCCGGCGCGCACGGCCGCGTCGATGCGGTCGGCGAGCAGCGTGCCGCCCTCGTCCAGGAGCCGCACGTCGGGGTGGACCTTGCGCGCGAAGTAGGCGAACCCGGCGGCCTGCGCGGTGGCGGCGCGCAGCCCGAGCACGGGCAGCGGACGGGACCGGGCGAGCAGCTGTCCGGCGCGGGCGACGGGCCCGGGGTCGGCGAGCAGCGAGGAGAGGTGGCGGAGGTTGTCGATCTCGGCCTGGACGGCCTGCTGGTACTCGTTGTACGAGCTGTCGCCGGTCGTCGTGGCGGCGGGGACGACGTCGCGCAGATGGCGGCGGAGCGCCGGATAGCCGTCGAAGCCGAGGGCGACGGCGAAGCGGGTCACGGACGGCTGGCTGACGCCGGCGAGCTCGGCGAGCTCGACGCTGGAGAGGAAGGGCGCGTCGGCGGAGCGCCGCACCATGCAGTGGGCGATGCGCCGCTGGGTGGGGGTCAGCCGGTGGCCCTCGAAGAGCTTCTGCAGCCGTGCGGTGGCTTCGGGTTCGCCCCCGTTGTCGCTCATCGGGCCCTCCATCGGTCGTCGGCGGTGCGCGGTCCCGGACCACATCGGCCATTCACCGATCCCGGGCTCTGCATGGAATTATGCAGGGCCCGGGACGGGCGCGCGTCTCGCACGGCGGACTCACACGGGCGGAAGCAGCTTCTTCTGCGGCTTGCCCATCGCGTTGCGCGGCAACGCCTCCAGGAAACGGACGCGCCGCGGCCGCTTGTGCACGGACAGGTGTCCCGCCACGAAGTCGATCAGCGCCTGCTCGCTCACCCCTTCGGCCACGACATAGGCCACGATCTCCTGGCCGAGGTCGTCGTGCGGGACGCCCACGACGGCGGCCTCGCTCACGGCCGGGTGGTCGAGCAGCGCGTTCTCGACCTCGCCCGCGCCGATGCGGTAGCCGCCGGACTTGATGAGGTCGGTGGAGGCGCGGCCCACGATGCGGTGCATGCCGTCCGGCTCGACGGTGGCGATGTCGCCCGTACGGAACCAGCCGTCGGCCGTGTACGCCGCCGCGGTCGCCTCCGGGCGGCCCAGATAGCCGGCGAAGAGCGTCGGCCCGCACAGCTCCAGCTCGCCGATGCCGTTCTCGGCCTCCGCGAGCCGCGTCCGCACGCCCGGCAGCGGCAGGCCCACCGAGCCCGGGCGGCGCTCGCCGTCGGCGCGGGTGGAGAGGGTGATGAGGGTCTCGGTCATGCCGTAGCGCTCGACGGGCCGCTGCCCGGTGAGCTCCTCCAGGTCACGGAAGACGGGCGCGGGCAGCGCGGCGCTGCCCGACACCAGCAGCCGCGCCTTGCCCAGCGCGCGGGCGGCGGCCGGGTCGCGGACGACGCGGGACCACACGGTCGGCACACCGAAGTAGAGGCTGCCGCCCGCCGCCGCGTACGCCCCGGGGGTCGGGCGGCCGGTGTGCACCAGGCGGCTGCCGGTGCGCAGCGCGCCCAGCACGCCGAGGACGAGGCCGTGCACGTGGAAGAGCGGCAGGCCGTGCACGAGGGTGTCCTCGGCGCTCCACTGCCAGGCGTCGGCCAGCCCGTCCAGGCCCGCGGCGACGGCCGCGCGCGGGATCTCGACGCCCTTGGGGGACCCGGTGGTGCCCGAGGTGTAGAGGATCAGGGCGGTGGCCGCGGGATCCGGCTCGGGGCCGGTCCAGTCGGCCCGCTCCCGTATGTCGACGGGAACGTCTCCCCCGGGGCCCAGCACCAGCGCGGCGCCGGAGTCCCGCAGGATGTGGTCGCGTTCGGCGGGCCCGGCGTCCGGCGGCAGGGGCACCACGGGCACCCCGGCGAGCAGTCCGCCCACGACGGCCACCACGGTCTCCAGCGTCGCCTCCGCCTGCACGGCCGCACAGGGCGCGCCTGCGACGCGGGCGGCCACCGCGCGGGCGGCGCCCAGCAGTTCCTCGCGCGAGCAGGGGCGCCCGGCGACGGTGAGGGCGTCGGCGGAGTCGGTCCCGGCGGTCAGGGACGCAAGCAGGGGTACGGTCGGTCCGTGCACGTACTGCTCCTTCCACGGGGGCGGTCCGGGGGAGGCCCGGGGACATCCCCCACTGCGGATACGGGTGCTGGCCCCAGCGACGCGGGGCCGCTCCGACCGTATCGTCATAGCCATGACGGCCCATGACCCTGACCTCAAGACCGAACTGCGCAAGGAACTCGACACGACGCTCCAGACCCGCAAGGAGCTGGGGCCGGAGTACGAGCAGGAGCTGGTCGACAGCTTCCTGGAGAAAGTCGACGGCAAGCTCGACGAGGCGATCGACCGACGGGTGCGCAGGCACCTCGCCGAACAGCAGATGAGCGTCGCCCGCGGCGCCCGCACCGGGGCGGGCGAGGTGGGCATCGGCAGTTTCGGCGAGCGCTTCGGCTTCGCCGCGATCTCCCTGGTGCTGGCGATCCCGCTGTCCGCCATCGCCGTGGTCAACGCACAGTTGCCGGGCCTGCTGGTGTGCTGGGCGGGCATCGTGGGCGTCAACGCCCTGAATGTGTCGGGGGCGTTCCCCTGGCCGGGCCGCCAGAAGCGGGACCAGGACTCCGACTGGAAGTGACGCTCCGTCGGGATGCGGTGGGGAAGCGCGGGAACCGCCGCACCCCGGCCGAGGCCGGGATCGGGACGACGGCGGTCCCCGCGAGGACACGGGCCCCGGCCTGGGCCGGTCCTCCGCATCCGGACGGCTGTGGAGTCCGGGAGCCGCTCCGGAGGTCCTGCCGCCGTATTCGGGGCGCCGGCCGGGAGCGTTCTCCCTGCCGACACCCCTCAATATGCCGGACCGTTGTTAAGTCCGTGCTGCGGGCGCGTGACGCATACGTACCCTTTACGGATCGCCTGCGCCTCTTGCCGTTCACTTGACGGCGGCGGGCCCACGCGGCGGCGGTGCGGGCCTACTTGGCCGCGGCGGCGCTCGCGTCCTCGGCGAGGAAGGCGAGCAGGTCCTGACGGCTCACCACGCCCTTGGGCTTGCCCTCGACCAGCACGACCGCCGCGTCCGCGGTGCCGAGCACGGCCATCAGGTCCGCGACCGGCTCGCCGGAACCGACCTGCGGCAGCGGGGCGCACATGTGCTTCTCCAGCGGGTCGGAGAGCGAGGCGCGCTTGGTGAACAGCGCGTCCAGCAGCTCCCGTTCGACGACCGAGCCGACGACCTCGGCGGCCATCACATCGGGGTGACCCGCGCCCGGCTTGACGATGGGCATCTGCGAGACGCCGTACTCGCGGAGCACCTCGATGGCCTCGCCGACGGTCTCCTCGGGGTGCATGTGCACCAGCGACGGGAGCTCGCCGTCCTTGCGCTTGAGCACGTCGGCGACGCGGGCGGTGGCGCCGCCCTCGTCCAGGAAGCCGTAGTTGGCCATCCACTCGTCGTTGAAGATCTTGCTGAGGTAACCGCGACCGCTGTCGGGCAGCAGCACGACCACGACGTCGTCCGGGCCGAGCCGCTCGGCGACGCGCAGCGCGGAGACGACGGCCATGCCGCAGGAGCCGCCGACCAGCAGGCCCTCCTCCTTGGCGAGGCGGCGCGTCATCTGGAAGGCGTCCTTGTCGGAAACCGGAACGATCTCGTCCGCGATGGACTGGTCATAGGCGGTCGGCCAGAAGTCCTCGCCGACGCCCTCGATCAGATACGGACGGCCCGAACCGCCGCTGTAGACCGAGCCCTCCGGGTCGGAGCCGATGACCTTGACCTTGCCGCCGCTGGCGTCCCTCAGATAGCGGCCGGTGCCGCTGATGGTGCCGCCGGTGCCGACGCCCGTGACGAAGTGGGTGATCTTCCCCTCCGTCTGCTCCCAGATCTCCGGACCGGTGGTCTCGTAGTGGGACAGCGGGTTGTTGGGGTTGCTGTACTGGTCGGGCTTCCAGGCGTTGGGCGTCTCACGGACGAGGCGGTCCGAGACGTTGTAGTACGAGTCGGGGTGCTCGGGAGCGACGGCGGTCGGGCAGACCACGACCTCGGCACCGTAGGCCCGCAGCACATTGATCTTGTCCATGGACACCTTGTCCGGGCAGACGAAGATGCACTTGTAGCCCTTCTGCTGGGCCACGATCGCAAGCCCCACACCCGTGTTGCCGGAGGTCGGCTCCACGATCGTCCCGCCCGGCTTGAGCTCGCCGGACTTCTCCGCGGCTTCGATCATCCGCACGGCGATGCGGTCCTTCACCGAACCACCGGGGTTGAGGTACTCGACCTTGGCAAGGACAGTGGCCTGAATGCCTTCGGTCACGCTGTTGAGCTTCACCAGCGGGGTATTGCCAATGAGCTCAATCATCGAATCGTGATACTGCACGGTGATCTCCGCGGTCGGGGGCACTAGCGGTCAGTCGCGTGCCCATATCTCCAGCCTATGCGGGTGCGCTTGCCGTTGGGCGGGGACGGGGTGGATCTTGGTCGTCGAGTGCGGGTTTGTTGCCGCCTGCGGCGGGAGCTCCCTGCGGGAGCGTCCTCAATCGCCGGACGGGCTGAATCTGCGCACCCCCGGGGGTCTGGGGGCGGAGCCCCCAGTTATGGGAAGGGGCGGGGCGGGGAAAGAACCAGAGCAGGAGGTGAGCGCACCATGTCCATGTCGAGGGCGCGAGCGGCACGGCGGATCGCGGCGGCCGCCGCGTACGGCGGCGGCGGAATCGGGCTGCTGGGCGCCACCGCGTTCGGCATCCTGCTCACGGAGGCACGCCTGGCCCGGCGGATCGTCGGCGGGCGGCACGAGCCGCCGCCGCACGCGGACGGCCGCTACGGCTCCGCCTTCGTCCACCGGCTCGGCCGCGAGCCGCTGCTGCTGGGCGTCCTCGGCGACTCCACGGCCGCGGGCCAGGGCGTGCACCGGCCCCGCCAGACGCCCGGGGCCCTGCTGGCCTCGGGGCTCGCGGCGGTCGCCGAGCGGCCGGTGCAGCTGCGCAACGTGGCGCTGTCCGGCGCCCAGTCCCACGACCTGGACCGCCAGGTGACCCTGCTGGTCGAGGAGGGCGAGCGCGCCCCCGACGTATGCGTGATCATGATCGGCGCCAATGACGTCACCCACGGGATGCCCGCGGCCCGTTCCGTGCGCCTGCTGTCCGACGCCGTCCGCAGGCTGCGCGAGGCCGGCTGCGAGGTCGTGGTGGGCACCTGCCCGGACCTGGGCACGATCGAGCCCGTCTACCAGCCGCTGCGGTGGGTGGCGCGGCGGCAGAGCAGGCAGCTGGCGGCGGCGCAGACGATAGGGGTGCTGGAGGCCGGGGGCCGTACGGTCTCGCTGGGCGCCCTGCTGGGGCCTGAGTTCGAACAGAACCCCCGGGAGCTGTTCGGTCCGGACAACTACCACCCCTCCGCCGAGGGCTACGCGACGGCGGCCATGGCCGTACTCCCCACGCTCTGCGCGGCGCTCGGCCTGTGGCCGGAGGACGAGGAACGGCCGGACGCGGCGCGCCGCGAGGGCATCCTGCCGGTGGCCCGTGCGGCGGCCGAGGCGGCGGCGGAGGGTGGTACGGAGGTGACGGCGGCGCGCGGGCGCTGGGCGCTCCTGAAGCACCGCAAGCGGCGTCGCCTGCCGTCCCACACGGAGGCGACCCCGCACCACGTCTGGTCCCGCGCGACGCGCGGCTAGCCCTTGCGGGCTGCCACCTCCGGGTGCGGGTCCGTTGCCGCCTGCGGCGGGAGCGCCCTGCGGGCGCGTCCTCAAACGCCGGACGGGCTGATTCAACCCGCGCAGCCTGAGCGTACGCTTAGAAAAGAGGTCCGCATCACAGTGATGTCCCCGTGACCACGGACCTACGCGCGGGTAACTTCCATGAGAGTCCAGCCTTCTCACGCCCCTGGAGCCGTGATGCCCGAAGCCGTGATCGTCTCAACCGCCCGTTCCCCGATCGGTCGCGCCTTCAAGGGCTCGCTGAAGGACATGCGGGCCGACGACCTGACCGCGACGATCATCGGGGCCGCCCTCGCCAAGGTCCCCGAGCTCGACCCGCGCGACATCGACGACCTGATGCTCGGCTGCGGCCTGCCCGGCGGCGAGCAGGGCCACAACCTGGGCCGGATCGTGGCCGTGCAGATGGGCATGGACCACCTGCCGGGCTGCACGATCACCCGCTACTGCTCCTCGTCGCTGCAGACGTCGCGGATGGCGCTGCACGCCATCAAGGCCGGCGAGGGCGACGTCTTCATCTCGGCGGGCGTCGAGACGGTCTCCCGGAGCGTCAACGGCTCCTCCGACGGCATGCCGGGCAGCCACAACCCCTTCTTCGCCGAGGCCGAGGCCCGTACGGTGGCCCGCGCCGAGCAGGGGGCGGACGAGTGGCACGACCCGCGCGAGGACGGCCTGGTGCCGGACGCGTACATCGCGATGGGCCAGACCGCGGAGAACCTGGCCCGCCTGAAGGGGATCACCCGCCAGGAGATGGACGAGTTCGGCGTCCGCTCGCAGAACCTCGCCGAGGAAGCCATCAAGAAGGGCTTCTGGGAGCGCGAGATCACCCCGGTCACCACCCCCGACGGCACGGTCGTATCCAAGGACGACGGCCCGCGCGCGGGCGTGACCATGGAGGGCGTCCAGGGTCTGAAGCCGTCCTTCCGCCCCGACGGCCTGATCACGCCGGGCAACTGCTGCCCGCTGAACGACGGCGCCGCCGCCCTGGTGATCATGTCCGACACCAAGGCGCGGGAGCTGGGCCTCACCCCCCTCGCCCGGATCGTCTCCACCGGCGTCTCCGCCCTCTCCCCCGAGATCATGGGCTTCGGCCCGGTCGCGGCGAGCGAGCAGGCGCTGCGGCGGGCCGGGCTCGGCATCGGCGACATCGACCTGATCGAGATCAACGAGGCGTTCGCGGCGCAGGTCATCCCCTCCTACCGCGCGCTGGGCGCCGACCTGGACAAGGTCAACGTCAACGGCGGCGCGATCGCGGTCGGCCACCCCTTCGGCATGACCGGCGCCCGCATCACGGGCACGCTCATCAACTCGCTCCAGTGGCACGACAAGCAGTTCGGCCTGGAGACGATGTGCGTGGGCGGCGGCCAGGGCATGGCGATGGTCATCGAGCGGCTGAGCTGATCACGAACAGTTACACGGCATTCCGTATGTGAACGTGACCGAATCGCCCCCATGATGTGACCAACGTCGTGAGGGCGATTCGTTTCCCCAGGTCAGGGATGTTGAAGGAACAACGTCCGGGCCCTAAGTCCCGTCCATTTCATGACGTTTTGCACTGTGCCCGTACGACGCGGGCCGTCAACCTGAGGTAGGAATCTGGGGGATCCATAGCAACCGGGAGTACGTCAGTGAGCGCCATGAACCTTGCCCTGCTGCTGGCCGCTGCCACGGCGACGGCCGCGGGAGCCGCCGCCCTGCACAGCACCCGCGGCCTCCGCCGGCAGATCAGCGCCCTGCGTGCCGACCTCGCGGCCGCCGCCGGTGCCGACCGGCGCGCCCCCGCCCCGGTGCCCGCCGCGCGCACCGCGCCCGCCGCGGAGCTCTCCGAGATACGGGCGGCCGTCGCCGACGCCCTCGCCGAGGAGCGGGAGCGGGAGCTGGCCGAGGCCCGCGCGTTCTGGGCCGCCCAGGAGAGCCGGGACCTCAGCACCGCCGCCGACGCCCCGTCACTGCTGGGCGGGCTGCCCGGGTTCGGTGACGACCTGATGTCCCCCGAGGGCCCGTACGGCGGCCCGTACCTGCCCCGGCAGGCCGACTTCGTCGGGCTGGAGCCGCTCGACCCGGCGGCCGAGTCCGAGGCCGCGGAGTCCCCGGAGCTGGCCGCCGCGCGCCGCCGCCACCCCTCGCACCCCGACTTCACGCCCATGCCGCTCGTGGGCGACCACGAGAGCACCGTCGAGCGGCTCACCGAGCTCGCGGATGCCCGTATACCGCTCACCGACGTGCGCCCCGGCCCGCTCGGCACCCTCGATGTCTACGTCTTCGCCGACGGCACCACGATCTGTATGACCCCCGGCCACCGCGAGACCGCCGAGCGCCTCGCGGACGCGCTGCGCGCCGGGGACGCGCCGGTGCTGCTGGGCGGTTCCGGTGTGTCCGGCGCGTACTCCCTGACGTTCGGCTGCGCGGCGGAGCGGATCTACGTACTCGCCGACCGGGTCATCGCCTCGCTGTAGCGGGCGGCCCCGGTCACAGCCCGCAGCGCTGCGCCGCGGCCTCGATCAGCGCGGTCGCCTCGGCCGCCCCGACCCCGTCGGGCAGCGGCTTTCCGCCGCCCGCGGTGAGCGCTTCGGCCAAATCGTGACCGGCCACGGCCACTTGGTCGGCGACCGCGAACATGCCCGCTTCCGGCATTTCCCTCGGTTCGGTGACCTCCGGTTCCTCGATGCGCTGGGTCCACGCGGCCAACTCGCGAGCGAGTGCCAGCGCGTCCGCGGCGGCTCCCCTGCTCAGGCGGGACTGCGGCAGGGCACGCAGCCGGTCGGCGAAACCGTCCACGGCGGCCAGAAGAGACGTCACATCATCCACAGCGTGAGCCTATGCGCTGTGGACGGACTGTTGCCAACGTCTGAACACTCAGGCACGGTGACAGGAAGGACCATCATCCGACGCGTCCGGAGGCGCCGATGTCCCACGTCTTCTCCGACGAGACCCACCGGAATCTGCTCTCCCGAATCCCTCACTGCACCGGCCGTGAAGTCGCCGACTGGCTGCGCACGGTCGAAGAGGGCCCCTCGCTCCTCCGCTTCGAGGAGAAGGTCAGCTGGCTGCGCGGAGAGCACGACCTCGCTTATGGCCACGCCAAGGCCATAGTCCACGAGTACGACCTCCGGCGGGCGGCACGCAAGCTGCGGTAGCGGACGTACACACTCAAGGTCACCCCGACACAGACACGACGGCGCGCAACGGGGCACCCACGGCGAAGGGCCCGGGAGCCACCTGTCAGGTGGCTCCCGGGCCCTTCGTCAGCCGTCGCCGACCGCCCCGTGGGGTCAGTCGTCGCCGTTGAGGATGGAGACCAGGCGCAGCATCTCCAGGTAGATCCACACCAGCGACATGGTGAGGCCGAAGGCGGCGCTCCAGGAGGCGTGGCGGGGGGCACCGTACCGCACGCCGTCCTCGATCTCCTTGAAGTCCATCGCCAGATAGGCCGCGCCGAGCAGCACGCCGATGACACCGACGCCGATGCCGAGCGCGCCGCTGCGCAGGCCGAGGCCGTCACCGCCGCCGAAGGCGGCGAACAGCAGGTTGACCATCATCAGCAGGAAGAAGCCGATGGCGGCGGCCGTCACCACGCGGTAGAAGCGGTTGTTGACCCGGATCAGACCGGTCTTGTAGGCGACGAGGGTGCCGACGGCGACCGCCATCGTGCCCAGCACCGCCTGCACGGGGGCGCCGTCCGCGTAGTGGTTGTACGCCTTGCTGACGACGCCGAGGAAGACACCCTCGAAGAGGGCGTAGCCGAGGATCAGCGCCGGGGAGGGCTTCGCCTTGAACGTCTGGACGATGGCGAGCACCGCCGCGACGATGGCGGCGCCGAAGCCGAGCATCGGGGGCAGGTCGGTGACCCAGCCGAAGGCGGCACCGACGACGACCAGGCCCAGCGTCATCGCCGTACGCATGACGACGTCGTCCATCGTCATCCGGCCCGGCTGGGCGGGGGCGCCCTGCCGGAGGTCCGGCCCGCCCTGTGCGTACGGGTTGGTGGGCTGCGCGTAGGGGTCGCTCGCGTACGGGTTGCCCTGGGCCGCGGTCCCGGCCTGCGGCCCGGGTGTGAAGCCCGCGTAGCCGTTGTTGTCGCGCCACCCTCGCGAGAAGACCGGGTTGCTGCTCCTCATCTCACTCCTCCATGGCCACCGTGCGCGGCCTTGCGAACCAGGGTAATGGCTGGGCAAAGGAACGGGCTCGTACCGGGGGACGATCTTTTCTCCCCTGCCTCTGGAGGAGAACGAGAACCGGGGGCAGTCGGTTCCCTACGGAGAGTGGGCGCCATGAAGCAGAAGAGTGCCCGGAGCCGGACTTGAACCGGCACGGCCCGAAGGGCCAGCGAGGTTTAAGCTCGCCGTGTCTGCATTCCACCATCCGGGCAGGGCTCTCGGGCGTGCGAGCGGGAAGGCGCGCGAGCCTCTCTTACAAGGAGAGCAGGATGAGCCTAGCCCGGGAGCGCCCCCCAAACAGCGGAACGAGGACCCGAGGTTGTCTTATTTTATTGGCAACTGAGGGTGCATCAGCGCAAGGACCGCGTCAAAGGCACATGCCACGGGCCGATACCCCCTGCTCCGTGCCCCGCCCCCGGCGCCGACCGGAATTGTCGCAATCTCGACGCCCCCGCGACCCCGCGGGGCCGGGGTACCCGTCATACCCAAGGAGGATGCGGCCCCTCCCGGATACCTCCGTGGTCTGCCCCGGGAACGGTAGCTGGGGCTGATCCCCCGGAGCGTTCCACCACGGACGATGGTGTAAGTCCCCCGCACCCGTCCCGATCGGAGCGCTCCACCGTGCACCCCTCCAGCTCCCCCCTCGGCGTCCAGACCGCCGCCCGCCCGACCGCGGTGGCGGCCCACGCCACGGATCTCACCAAGGTCTACGGACACGGCGAGACCCAGGTGGTCGCGCTGGACTCGGTCTCCGTGGAGTTCCGGCAGGCCGAGTTCACCGCGATCATGGGCCCCTCCGGCTCCGGCAAGTCCACGCTGATGCACTGCATGGCCGGCCTCGACACCGTCTCCCGCGGATCCGCCCGCATCGGTGACACCGAGCTGACCAACCTGGGCGACAAGAAGCTCACCCGCCTCCGGCGCGACAAGATCGGCTTCATCTTCCAGGCGTTCAACCTGCTGCCGACCCTGACCGCCCTGGAGAACATCACGCTCCCCATGGACATCGCCGGCCGCAGGCCCGACCAGAAGTGGCTGGACATGGTCGTCGACACCGTCGGCCTCTCCGGGCGCCTGAAGCACCGGCCGAACCAGCTCTCCGGCGGCCAGCAGCAGCGCGTGGCCGTGGCCCGCGCCCTGGCCGGCAAGCCCGAGATCATGTTCGCCGACGAGCCCACCGGAAACCTCGACTCCCGCTCCGGCGCCGAGGTCCTCGGCTTCCTGCGCAACTCCGTCCGCGAGCTGGGCCAGACCGTCGTCATGGTCACCCACGACCCCGTCGCCGCCTCCTACGCCGACCGCGTCGTCTTCCTCGCCGACGGCCGCATCGTCGACGAGCTGCACGGGCCCACCGCCGACGCCGTCCTCGACCGCATGAAGCGCTTCGACGCCAAGGGCCGTACGAGCTGATCACGCAGCCCGCACCGCCAGCTCACGCCAGCCCACTCCCCCAGGACTGACCGCCCATGTTCCGTACCGCCTTGCGCAATGTGCTCGCGCACAAGGCCAGGCTGCTGATGACCGTACTCGCCGTGCTGCTCGGCGTGGCCTTCGTCTCCGGCACCCTGGTCTTCACCAACACGATCTCCGACGCCTACCAGAAGAGCTCCGAGAAGGGCTTCACCGGCGTCGACGTCGCCGTCACCCCGCACAAGGAGGACCGCGACAAGGGCAACCCGGGCGCCGCGCCCAAGCTCACCCAGGCCACCCTCGACAAGATCGCCAAGGTGCCCGGCGCCGCCGCGGTCACCGGCTCGGTCAACGGCTTCGCCGCCGTCTCCGGCAAGGACGGCAAGCTGGTCGGCGAGGGCTTCAACTCCTCCGGCGCCAACTACTACCCGGGTGCGGACGGCAAGGACCCCCGCTATCCGATGAAGTCCGGCCGCGCCCCGCAGGCCGCGAACGAGGTCGCCCTCGACGCGAAGACCGCGGACCGCGCGGGGTACAAGGTCGGCGACACCGTACGGATGTCCGTCGACGGCCCGGTCCTCGAGCAGAAGGTCACCGGCATCTTCACCACCGACGACGGCAACGTCGCCGCGGGTGGCAGCCTCGCCCTCTTCGACACCGCCACGGCGCAGAAGTACTACGCCAAGGCCGGCGAGTTCGGCGAGATCGACGTCAAGGCCGCCGCGGGCACCTCGCAGACCGCCCTCAAGGCCGCGGTCGACAAGGTCCTGCCGCGCGACACCGAGTCCCAGACCGGCAAGACGCTGGCCGAGGACCAGGCGAAGCTCATCGCCTCCGGCATGGACACGATGAAGACCACCCTGCTGACCTTCGCGGGCATCGCCCTCTTCGTGGGCATCTTCATCATCGCCAACACCTTCACCATGCTGGTCGCCCAGCGCACCAAGGAGCTCGCGCTGATGCGCGCCGTCGGCGCGAGCCGCGGCCAGGTCACCCGCTCCGTCCTCCTCGAGGCGTTCGTCGTCGGCGTGGTCGCCGCGGTCACCGGTCTCGTCGCGGGCATCGGCATCGGCGCGGGGCTGCGCTCGATCCTGAACTCCGCGGGCGCGAGCCTGCCGGACGGCCCGCTCGTCGTCTCCCCCGGCACGGTCGTCGCCTCGCTGGCCGTCGGCGTCGTGGTCACCATGCTCGCCGCCTGGCTGCCCGGCCGCCGCGCCGCGAAGATCCCGCCGGTCGCCGCGATGAACAGCGTGCACGCGGTGGCCACCCCGCGCTCCCTCGTGGTGCGCAACAGCATCGGCGCGGCCTTCAGCGGCCTCGGCGCCGCGCTCGTCCTCGTCGCCGGCTCGCAGTCGATCATGGCTCTCGGCGCGGGTCTGCTGCTCATCGGCGTCTTCGTGCTGACCCCGCTGCTGTCCCGGCCGCTGATCGCCGCTGCGGGGCCGCTGCTGCGCCCCTTCGGGATCTCCGGCAAGCTCGCCCGGCAGAACGCGGTCCGCAACCCGCGCCGCACCGCCGCGACCGCCTCCGCCCTGATGATCGGCCTGACGCTGATCACCGGCATGACCGTGCTCGCCGGCAGCCTCCAGGTCGCCATCGACAAGATGGCCTCCGGCGCCATCAAGGCCGACTACACGGTCTCCATGGCGAGCATGACGCCGCTCTCCCCGGACGTGGAGAAGAAGCTCGGCGCCAGCCCCGACGTCGCCGCCGTCAGCCCGCTGCGGACGTCCGAGGCCCGCATCGACGGCGGCCGCCAGTCGCTGACCGGTGTCAACGGCAAGAGCATCGCCGACCTGACGAAGGTCGACTTCACGGCCGGCTCCTTCGCCGGGCTCTCCGGCGGCAAGGCCGTCGTCGACGACAAGACCGCCCGGAACCACGGCTGGAAGCTCGGCTCCTCCTTCGCCACCACCTTCGAGGACGGCAAGCAGGGCAGGCTGACGGTCTCCGGTGTCTACAAGGGCAACGACCTGATCCGCGGCATCATGGTCGACAACACGACCCTGGCGCCGCACCAGTCCGAGATCGTCGACATGCAGGTCCTGGTCAAGACCAAGGCCGGGGTCAGCTCCTCCGCCAAGGACTCGATCGCCAAGACGCTCGGCGACAACCCCGCCATCGCGATCAAGACCAAGCAGGACATCTCCAACGAGATCGCCAAGGCGATCAACATGATGCTGAACATCCTCTACGGGCTGCTCGCCATGGCCGTGATCGTGGCGGTGCTCGGGGTCATCAACACCCTGGCGATGTCGGTCTTCGAGCGCTCCCAGGAGATCGGGATGCTGCGGGCCATCGGCCTGGACCGCAAGGGCATCAAGCGGATGGTCCGCCTGGAGTCGCTGATCATCTCGCTCTTCGGCGGTGTGCTCGGCATCGGCCTCGGCGTCTTCTTCGGCTGGGCCGGCGGCCGCCTGATAGGCAAGTCCATGGCCGACTTCGAGCTGGTCCTCCCCTGGACCCGGATGCTCGTCTTCCTCCTGCTGGCCGCCCTCGTGGGCGTCCTGGCCGCCCTGTGGCCCGCCCGCCGGGCCGCCAAGCTGAACATGCTGTCGGCGATCAAGGCGGAGTAGTTCCGCGCCAGCACCCGGACGGGCTGGAATCGGCTGAACTCAGCTGATTCCAGCCCGTTCTGCGTTCAGCCGCGCCAGTCCCGCGCCCGCAGCGGCACACCGGACGCACCGGACTCCGGCGTGCGGACGGCCAGGACCTGGTTCACGCCGATGCGGTTGCGCTCGAAGGACAGCGCGGAGGCCGCCATGTACAGACGCCAGACCCGTGCCCGGCCGGGGGACGTCAGGCGCGCGGCCTCGTCCCAGTGGGTCTCCAGGTTCGCCACCCACTGACGCAGCGTCAGCGCGTAGTGCTCGCGGATCGCCTCCACGTCCCGGACCTCGAACCCGGCCTCCTCCAGCTGCGCCACCGTCCGGCCGACCGGCGCCAGCTCGCCGTCCGGGAAGACGTAGCGGTCTATGAACTCGTCCGTCTCGTACGCCTCTTCGTCCATCAGCGGCCGCCGCGCGATCTGGTGGTTGAGCAGCCTGCCGCCCGGCACGAGGAGGGCGAAGAGGTCGGCGGCGTACTCCGCGTAGCGCGCGGAGCCGACGTGCTCGGCCATGCCGATCGAGGAGACGGCGTCGAAGGGGCCGTCGGAGATCTCGCGGTAGTCCTGCACCCGGATCTCGACACGGTCCGTCAGACCGGCCTCGGCGACGCGCTTTCGGGCGTACGCGGCCTGCTCCTCGGAGAGGGTGATGCCGACCGCGCCGACGCCGTACTCCCGGGCCGCGTGCAGCACCATGGAGCCCCAGCCGCAGCCCACGTCCAGCAGCCGCTGTCCGGGCCGGAGGTCCAGCTTGCGGCAGACCAGGTCGAGCTTGGCCCGCTGGGCGTCCTCGAGAGTGCTGTCGGGGCTCTCCCAGTAGGCGCAGGAGTAGACCATGGAGGGGCCGAGGACCTTCTCGTAGAAGGCGTTGCCGACGTCGTAGTGGTGGCTGATGGCCTCTTTGTCGCGGCGCGGGGTGTGCAGGCGGCCGCCGGTCCTGCGGGCCTCCTCGCGCGGGGGGCGCGGCGGGAGGCCGGGGCCGCCCAGCCTGGCCAGTTCGGCGGCCGCGGCCCGCAGGCGCGGGTCGCGCGCGGCGGTCAGCAGGGCGGCGAGGCCACTGCGCCGGTCGGTGTCCTCGCCGCGCTCCCAGAGGGTGCCGGCGAGCAGTTCGAGCGCTCGGTAGAGATCGCCCTCGACGTCGATGTCGCCCGCGACCCAGGCGCGGGCGAGGCCCAGCTCACCGGGCTTCCAGAGCAGTCGGCGCAGGGCGCGGCGGTGGCGGATGACGAGGGTGGGGGTACCCGGAGGGCCGTACTCGCTGCGGTCCCAGGCGCGGATCCGGACCGGGAGCGGAGTTCCCAGCACGTCTTCCACGAGCGTGGTGAGCCGTCGAGCGGCGTCGGCCATGTCGCACACCTCCATGATGCAAGGTCAGGAGAAACGTTCAACTGACACCTAAACACCAAGAGCGGGTCCGGTAGTCCCGTTCCGTCAGATTAGATCGGCGGTGCGTGACCGGATACGCCGGAAGGCGCCCACCCCACGGATTGGTGGACGCCTTCCGGCAAGTTGACCGCGGGGACGCCGCGGCGGTGACCCGAGGTCAGGAAGCCTTCGCCTTCGTGCTGTCGGCGGGGGCGTCCTTCTTCATCTGCGGGGCGGGCTTGGCGGCCTCGTAGAACTCCTCGCGGGGGTTCTCCATGGCGCCGAGCGAGACGACCTCGCGCTTGAGGAACATGCCCAGGGTCCAGTCCGCGAAGACGCGGATCTTGCGGTTCCAGGTCGGCATGGCCATGCCGTGGTAGCCGCGGTGCATGTACCAGGCGAGACGGCCCTTGAGCTTGATCTTCATCTTGCCCATGACGATCATCGCGACGCCCTTGTGGAGGCCGAGGCCCGCCACCGCACCCTTGTTGGCGTGCTCGTACGTCTTCTGCGGGAAGCCCCGCATGCCCGAGACCACGTTGTCGCCGAGAACCTTGGCCTGGCGCAGCGCGTGCTGGGCGTTCGGCGGGCACCAGGCGTTCTCGTTGCCCGCCTTGCGGCCGATCATGTCCGGGACCTGGGCGTTGTCGCCCGCGGCCCAGATGTAGTCGGTGCCCTGGACCTGGAGGGTCTCGGAGGTGTCGACGTGGCCGCGCGGACCGAGCGGCAGGCCGAAGCGGGCCAGCGCCGGGTTGGGCTTGACGCCCGCGGTCCACACGATCGTGTTGGAGTCGACCTCGAGGCCGTTCTTCAGCACGACGTGGCCGTCGATGCAGGAGTCCATCGAGGTGGAGAGGTGGATCTCGACCCCACGGCTCTCCAGGTGCTCCTTGCCGTACGCGCCGAGCTTCGGCCCGACCTCGGGAAGGATCTTGTCGGCGGCGTCGACCAGAACGAAGCGCATGTCCTCGCGCTTGACGTTCGGGTAGTACTTCGCGGCGTCGCGGGCCATGTCCTCGACCTCGCCGACCGTCTCCGCGCCGGCGAAGCCGCCGCCGATGAAGACGAAGGTGAGCGCCTTGCGGCGGATCTCCTCGTCGGTGGTCGAGTCGGCCTTGTCGAGCTGCTCGAGGACGTGGTTGCGCAGGCCGATGGCCTCCTCGATGCCCTTCATGCCGATGCCGTTCTCGGCCAGGCCGGGGATCGGGAAGGTGCGGGAGACGGCGCCGAGCGCGACGACCAGGTAGTCGAAGGGCAGCTCGTAGGCCTCGCCGACGAGCGGCGCGATCGTGGCTACCTTGCGGTCCTGGTCGATGGTCGTGACGCGGCCGGTGAGGACCTCCGCCTTGGGGAGCACGCGTCGCAGCGGCACCACGACGTGGCGGGGGGAGATACTGCCGGCAGCTGCTTCGGGCAGGAAGGGCTGGTACGTCATGTACGAGCGCGGGTCGACGACCGTGACGGTCGCCTCGCCGTACCGCATCTTCTTAAGGATGCGGCGCGCCGCGTACAGGCCGACGTACCCACCGCCTACTACGAGGATCCGTGGACGCTCCGTGGTGCTCATGTTTCGAGTATCCAGCACTCCGGACGGGGGTGCTCGTGAGCCCCTTCACAAGGAGTCGGGAGGGGTCTGCTACACTCCGCCGCCGCCGTGACCGATGCCATACCCCCGAAAGGGAACCACCGCGTCGGCGCATGCGTTGGTCACCCCTGCTGAACTGGGCTTGCGGCACCGCCGCCGGGTAGACCACTGCCGTACGACAGCTCGCATAAACGTCTCTTTAACTCAGCCGATACCAGACGCTTTCCGACCGCCGAAGGTTTGGAACGACCCAAACGGGGCACTTCGGCGCTTCCGCTTGCCGAACGCGCCGATTTTTCATGTGAAGGATTTCACGAACTTTCTTCGGCGAGGGCCCGGGAAGGGCCTCCGAAGGCCCCCGCAGGGGCCCTCAGGAGCCCCTGCGGGGCCCGTCAGCGGCCCTCTCGGGCGATGCTCCAGGCGATGCCGTCCAAGATGTCGTGCTCGCTCACCACGACCTCCTGGGCGCCCGTCCGCTCCATCACCGACTGCAGCACCAGCGCGCCCGCCGCGATCACGTCGACCCGGCCCGGGTGTATCGCCGGGATCGCCGCGCGCTGCTCGTGCGTCGACTCCAGCAGCATCCCGGTGATCTCCCGGACCTGGGCCAGCGAGATCCGTGCGTGGTGGATCGCCGCGGAGTCGTACTCCGGCAGCCCCAGCGCGATCGCCGCGACCGTGGTGACCGAGCCGGCCAGGCCGACGAGGGTGTGCGCCGAGCCGATCGGCACGGTCTCCTGCGCCAGGTCCAGCGCCGCCTCGATGTCGGCCCGCATCCCGGCGAGCCCGCCGGCCGCCGGGGGGTCGGCGACCACGCCGTCCACCGCGAGATGACGCTCGGTCATGCGGACGCAGCCGACGTCCACGCTGCGCGCGGCCAGCACGTGGTCACCGCCGACGACGAACTCCGTGGAGCCGCCGCCGATGTCCACGACCAGATACGGCCTGGCCATGTCGTCGCGGCCGGTGAGCTCCTTGGTCGCGCCGGTGAAGGAGAACTCCGCCTCCTGGTCGCCGGTGATCACCTCGGGCGCCACGCCCAGGATCTCCACGACCCCGCGCACGAACTCCTCGCGGTTCTCGGCGTCACGGGACGCGGAGGTCGCCACGAAGCGGGTCCGCTCGGCCTTCAGGTCGCGGATCACCTCCGCGTACTCCCGGCACGCGGCGAACGTGCGCTCCAGCGCCTCGTCCGCCAGCCGGCCCGTGCGGTCCACGCCCTGGCCGAGCCGGACGATCCGCATCCGCCGGTCCAGCTCGGTGAAGTCACCGGTCGCCGGGTCGAGATCGGCGACGAGCAGACGGATCGAGTTCGTGCCGCAGTCGACGGCGGCTACGCGGGTCACTTCTCCTCGCCTCCGCACGGGTTCACGCACGGACCCTTGGCCCACCACTCGGGCAGCATGGCGATCGCCTCGTCGCCCAGCGGGTTGACGCCCGGGCCCGCGGCCAGCGAGTGGCCCACGAGCACGTGCAGGCACTTGACCCGGTCCGGCATGCCACCGGCGCTGGGGAAGCCCTCCAGGACCTCGATCGCGTCACGGCGGGTGATGTAGTCCTCGTGCGCCTTCTCGTACGCGGCGGCGAGCTCCGGATCGGTCTTCAGGCGCTCCGTCATCTCCTTCATGACGCCGTCCGCCTCCAGCGTGCCGATCGCGGACGCGGCCCGCGGGCAGGTCAGGTAGTAGAGCGTCGGGAAGGGCGTGCCGTCCTCCAGCCGAGGCTGGGTCTCGACGACGTCCGGGTTGCCGCAGGGGCAGCGGTGGGCGATGGCGCGCAGGCCCCGCGGCGGGCGGCCCAGCTGCTCCTTGAACGCCGCGATGTCCGCGTCGGTGGGCTCGGTGGGCTCGGTCTTCGGAGGAGGGGTGTCCATGTGCTCGCTCGTACTCGATCTCGGTGGAAGTGGGGGTGCGGTGCGGTCAGCGGCCGGGCCCGGAGGCGCCCGAGGCGTCCGCCTGGTCCACGCCGTCCCAGAGGTTGCTGTACCAGGGCCGGTCGGCGGCGCCCTGGTCCTTGGGCCGCCGGGCGGCGCCGCTGCCGTCGACCACGCTGTAGCCGGTCTCGCCGGGGCGCAGATAGTGCAGGTGCTCGCGGGCCTGCTGCTCGACGTACGCCGGGTCCTCCAGGCGCGCCTTCTCGTCCAGCAGCCGCTGCACCTGCTTGCGGGCCTGCTCGGTGCGGTGCCGCTGGTCGGCGATGTCCGAGCGCTGGGTGACCCATTGGCGCATGGGGTAGGCGAGGGCGACGACCAGGGAGCAGACGACGAGCGCGAGCAGCGCCGCGCGCCCGGTGAGCCTGCCGCGGCGGCGGGTCCTCGCGCGATAGACCCGGGCCCGCGGGCCCCGCACCAGCGCCTTGAGCCTGGCCGCGGTCGAGAACCGGTCGCCCGCCACTTCGCCTCCCCGTGGTCACCCGACAGCCGCTACGAACGTACGTCCCCGGCCACGGTACGGGACCGTGGCCGGGGACGTAGTGAGGCTGCCGTTTGTCGCCGGGAGGTTTTCTTCCCCGCGGGGGTCAGCCCGTGAGGCGGGGTGCTCAGCCCTTGAAGCGCGGGAACGCGCTGCGGCCGGCGTACACCGCGGCGTCGTCGAGGATCTCCTCGATGCGCAGCAGCTGGTTGTACTTCGCGACGCGCTCGGAGCGGGCCGGGGCGCCGGTCTTGATCTGGCCGCAGTTGGTGGCGACGGCGAGGTCGGCGATGGTGACGTCCTCGGTCTCGCCGGAGCGGTGCGACATCATGCACTTGAAGCCGTTGCGCTGGGCCAGCTCGACGGCGTCGAGGGTCTCGGTCAGCGAGCCGATCTGGTTGACCTTGACCAGCAGGGCGTTGGCGGCGCCCTCCTCGATGCCGCGGCCGAGG
The DNA here is from genome assembly GCF_003391135.1 of Streptoverticillium olivoreticuli subsp. olivoreticuli. Lineage (GTDB taxonomy): Bacteria > Actinomycetota > Actinomycetes > Streptomycetales > Streptomycetaceae > Streptomyces > Streptomyces blastmyceticus. Next base: position 4,338,058 of record NZ_CP031455.1, read on the forward strand.
CGCTCGGGGTTGGTGACGAACAGGTCGTCGCCGACGATCTGCACCTTGTCGCCGAGGCGCTCGGTGAGGGTCTTCCAGCCGTCCCAGTCGTCCTCGAACAGCGGGTCCTCGATGGAGACCAGCGGGTACGCGGCGACGAGCTCGGCGTAATAGTCCGTCATCTCGGAGGCCGAGCGGGACTTGCCCTCGAAGTTGTACGAGCCGTCCTTGTAGAACTCGGAGGCGGCGACGTCCAGGGCGAGCGCGATGTCCTGGCCGGGGGTGTAGCCGGCCTGCTTGATGGCCTCGAGGATGAGGTCGAGGGCCTCGCGGTTGGAGCCCAGGTTCGGGGCGAAGCCGCCCTCGTCGCCGAGGCCGGTGGACAGGCCCTTGGCCTTCAGGACGGACTTGAGGGTGTGGTAGACCTCGGCGCCCCAGCGCAGGGCCTCGGAGAAGGACTCCGCGCCGATCGGGGCGATCATGAACTCCTGGATGTCCACGTTGGAGTCGGCGTGCGACCCACCGTTGAGGATGTTCATCATCGGAACGGGCAGCAGGTGCGCGTTCGGGCCGCCCAGGTAGCGGAACAGCGGCAGGTCGGAGGCCTCGGACGCGGCGTGCGCGACGGCGAGGGAGACGCCGAGGATGGCGTTGGCGCCGAGCGAGCCCTTGTTGTCGGTGGCGTCCAGGTCGAACATGGCCTGGTCGATCAGGCGCTGCTCGGTGGCGTCGTAGCCGACGAGCTCCGGGCCGATCTGCTCGATGACGGCCAGGACGGCCTTCTCGACGCCCTTGCCGAGGTAACGGTTCTTGTCACCGTCACGGAGCTCGATGGCCTCGAAGGCACCGGTCGAGGCACCGGACGGCACGGCGGCACGGCCCGTGGAGCCGTCGTCGAGGCCGACCTCGACCTCGACCGTGGGGTTGCCTCGCGAGTCGAGGATCTCGCGAGCTACGACGACGTCGATGGACGGCACGAGGGTCTCCTTCGTGTGTGTCTGGAGTTCTGCGAGCACGAGCCTAACGGGCGGCGGGGGGTTGCCCTGCCGTCGGGACACCGCGTGGGGCGAAAAATGGCATAAACGTGCAGATCGCGGGGCGAACAGCGGCAATGTTCGCTGAGCGATGAAGCCCGCGGCTCGCGCTCCCCGGGGGCCCCGGGAACGGCGAAGCCCCGCTCCGGCGCGCTCGGGGTACGCGTCGGAGCGGGGCGGTGCCGCTGTGGGCGGGGATCAGCTGAGGTGCAGGTGCTGGCCCTCGTAGATCAGGTCCGCGTTGTCCACGATGCTCTTGTTCAGGTCGTAGAGCTTCTCCCAGCCGCCCTTGACCTTCTTGGCGTCTGCGATCTTGGAGAGGGTGTCGCCGGCCTTGACCTCGTACTCGCCGTCACCCTGCTTCACGGGCTTCGGGGCAGCGTGCTTCGGCGCGGTCTGCTTCGGGGCCGGGGCGGCCTCCGACTCGTCCTCGTCGGCGGTCTGCGCCTGCGGAGCGGCGTGCTTCGGGGTGGTCTTCTTCGGCGCGGTCTGGCGCTCGCTGCGGTCGGCGTGCGACTTCGTGGAGGTGCCACGGGAGGCGGAGGACGAGTCGTCGGAGGTGTCGACGTCGGCCTTCGCGCCACCGGAGGTCAGGTTGCCCGCGCCGGCACAGCCCCAGGCACCGGGGCCCTGCATGGCGAGCAGCTTCTCGGCGACGGCGATCTGCTGGGACTTGGAGGCGTGGTCGGCCCGGTCGGCGTAGGACTGGCCGCCGGCGGCGTTCCAGGAGGACTGCGAGAACTGCAGGCCGCCGTAGTAGCCGTTGCCGGTGTTGATGGACCAGTTGCCGCCGGACTCGCACTGGGCGACCTTGTCCCAGGTCTGGACGGAGGCGGCGTTCGCGGAGGTCGCGATCATCAGCGGGGCCGCGACCGCGGCGCCGGTGACACCGGCGAGCGTGACGATGCGGACGGCCTTGGACGGACGACGGTGCTTGCCCTTGGACATGAGTCGTTTCCTCACCGACGCCTACGAGGTGAGCTGTCGGGTTCGGGCTGTGAGTTCGCCCGGCCTCGTGTGCGAGCACACTCGGCTTCACCCCTAGCCGTCCCGGTCCTCGCGGGCCGTTCCGGCGCCTACCTTGGTTCCCCCGCTCCTGCCTACGGCGCTTTCGCGACGACTCCGCCGGTCGCCGGCAGGATTCGGCGTGGCGACCGTGGTGCTCGCGGTGGCGAGCGGTCATGACGGTAAGCACTTTGGGCCGACGGGTTCAAACCCCTCTTTCCAGCCACAGTTGCCTCTTGTTACCCAGAGAAACCTGACATTTCCGCAGGTGAAAGCGGGTCCGTCAAGTTTTGGAGGGGTCCGTTCCGCGAGAGTTCAACGAGACCCATGTCTCACTTTCGACTGGAACGGACATTCCCCCCGAACTGCCGGTCTATTTGCCGACCTCAAGCCGCTGACCAGGAAGGATCAGATCGGGATCGGAACCGACAACTTTCTCGTTGCGCTGGTACAGGGAATGCCATCCGCCATTAACGGAGTGGGCCTCCGCGATGACTGACAGATTGTCACCCGGCCGCACGGTGTAGTCGCCGGCGCCGGGCTTCGCGGCGCGGGAATCACCGCCGCCCCGCGAGGCGCGGCCCCCGTCGTCCGAACGCGACGGCTCGGCGCGGTGCTTGCCCGAGCCCGCGCCGGAACCGGACTCCGGGGCTTCGGCGGACGGCGAATCCGGCTTTGCGGGGTCCGCGGGACCCGTACCGGAAGGCGGGTTGGCCGGCGGCTGCGTGGACGGCGTTCCCGGCGTGGGGATTTCGGTGGGGTCGCCCGTCGGGCCGGTCGAGGGACCGGTCGTCGGGCCGCCCGGGTCCTTGCGGTGCTTGCCGCCGTCCGGCTTGCCGCTCATGGCGGGCGAGGGCGTCCCGGGAGAAGGCTTCGCGTCCGGGTTTGCGGACGGCGAGGCCGGGGCAGCCGGGGAGGCGGTGGAGCCCGACGGCGCGGAGCCGCCCGTCGTGGGCGCGGAAGGCGCGTGCTCCGGCGCGCGCGGCGCGGGAGCGTCGTACGAGGGTTCCTTGGCACTGCCGGGGTTCACGTCCGGCGCCTTGCCGTCCTTGGCGAGACCCGCGGAGGTACCGCAGGCCTGCCAGGCTCCCGTGCCGTTCGCGTTCAGGACCTTGTCGGCGACGGCGATCTGCTGCTGCCGGCTGGCGAGGTCGGGGCGCGGGGCGTACGTCCGGCCGCCGTACTGCTCCCAGAGCTCCTGGGTCATCTGCAGACCGCCGTACGCGCCGTTGCCGGAGTTGGTGCTCCACGTGCCGCCGCTCTCGCACTGGGCGACGCGGTCCCACGTGGGGGCGTCGGCGGCGTTGGCGCCGGTGGCCGCGAGCAGCGGCATGGCGAGGGCCGACCCCGTCACCCCCGCTGCGACCACGACGGCGGGTACCTGACGGGGGCGACGATGTCGACCGTTCCCGGAGCGCATGCGATGGCCTCTCGTGTGGCGGCGAATATGGTCGTCGAACATAGCGACGGGCCACGGTAGTCACAAGCCGGTGTAGCGGAGGTCACGCGGCGGTCACGCCAGTTGACGCAGGGTCATCCCGCGGGGACGTCGAACTCGACCGGCAGTGTGCGCAGTCCGCGCATGATGAGCCCGCCGCGCCAGCGCAGCTCCTCCGGATCCACGGCCAACCGCAGGTCAGGAAGGCGGCGCAGCAGCGTCGCCAGCGCCGTCCTGCCCTCCAGCCGGGCGAGCGGAGCACCCAGACAGTAGTGGATTCCGTGCCCGTACCCGAGGTGCTGGTTGTCGGCCCTGGAGAGGTCGAGGGTGTCCGGTTCGGCGAACCGCTCGGGGTCCCGGTCGGCGGCCGCGAGGACGACCAGCACGGGGTCTCCCTCGGCGATGCGCTGCCCCCCGATCGTCAGCTCCTGCTTGGCGAACCGCCAGGTCGCGAGCTCCACCGGGCCGTCATACCGCAGCAGTTCCTCCACCCCCGTGGCGAGCAGGCTCTCGTCCCCCTCGGCCAGCGCTAGTTGGAGCCGCTCGCGCTGCCCGGGATTGCGCAGCAGGGCGTGGAGACCGTTACCGATCAGGTTCACAGTTGTTTCAAAACCCGCAAAGAGCAGAATGAAGGCCATGGCCGCGGCCTCGTTCTCGGTGAGGTGCTCACCGTGGTCGCTTGCCCTGATCAGCCCGGAAATCAGATCCTCGCCGGGGTTCTCCCGCTTTCGGTGGATCAGTTCCGCCAGATAGGTGCGCATCTTCTTCACCGCGCGGGCGACACCGCCGCGCGGCCCGCCGCCGTGGCGGATCATCATGCCCGCCCAGTCGCGGAAGTCGTCCTGGTCCTCGCCCGGCACCCCGAGCAGGTCGCAGATGGCGTAGATGGGGAGGGGAAAGGCGAACTCGTGAATGAGGTCGGCGCTCCCCTTCTCACAGAAGTCGTCGATGAGCCGGTCGGTCAGCTCCTGGACCCGCGGCGCGAACTCGGCGACGCGCCCCGGCGTGAACGCCTTGGAGACCAGCCGGCGCAGCCGGGTGTGGTCCGGCGGGTCGATGTTGAGCAGGTGCGTCATCAGATTGGCGCTGCGCTCGCCCGGGATGCCGACCTTGCCCTTGCCGTGGGCGGACTCGGAGTGGTGCACGGGGTTCTTCGACAGCCGCTGGTCGGCGAGCGCCTGCCGGGCGTCGGCGTAGCGGGTGACCAGCCAGGCGTCCACGCCGCTGGGGAGGGCGGTGCGGTGCACGGGGGCGTGTCCGCGGAGCCAGGCGTAGGTGGGGTAGGGGTCGGCGGCGAATTCCCAGGTGAAGAGGGCGGGGACGGGGGTGGGGGTGGTCTTGTCTTGCACGTCATTGACGCTACCGGGCGGAGTGCGGTCCGCTTCCGGGTGCGGGCCCGTCACGCCTGCGGCGGGCTTGTTCCCCAGCCCCGCCCCTTCCCGAAACCGGGGCTCCGCCCCGGACCCCGGACCGCGCTCCGCGCGGTGTCCTCAAGCGCCGGACGGGCTGATTTTGCCCAGGTCACGTATGACCTCCGCCGCCACTGCCGAAGCCGCCGCTGCCGCCCGGGTTCCACTTCTTGCGTTCCTCGCTGAGCTCCTCCGCGTGGCTGCCGGGGTTCCTGACCTCGTGCGGGAGGACGCGTTCCCCTTCCGCCTCGGGGTGGAGCTCGTCGGATTCGCGGTGCTCGGTGACATAGCCGACCACGTTTTCCTCGTCGTCGTTGTGGCCCGGGCCGTGGTCGGGCGAGACCGGGCCCGTGTCGTGTTCCTGCCGCGTCTGCCACGCGCCCGAGCGCCGCTGGGGCTGGGACGGCGGGGGCGGCTCCTTGTCGCGCTTCCGGAAGCCGACGACGACGGCGATGATCAGCAGGGCGACGACACAGATGCCGACGATGAACTGGGCGATACCCCCGAGCCAGTCGGGGGCGGCGAGGAAGGTGTGCTCGATGCGCATGGGACTCGGGTACCCGCCGACCCCCCGGAAAAGTCGATTTATAGGCCGAACGGGTGCCCGGCCGCTATCCCGCGCCCTCGGCCGAGCGGATCGCGTCGCGATAGACACGGGCCGCCGCCCGCAGCGCCGTTTCCGGGTCCACCCCGTCCGCTTCCGCCCGGGCCGCCAGTGCCAGCAGGTCGTAGCCGACGCCGTCGCCCGCCGGGAGCGTGACGTCGATGCCCTCCGTCCGGACCCGCGAGGCCAGCTTCGCGGCCAGGGCCAGGGCGGGCTGGCCCAGCGGCACGCCCTCGGTCACCGAGTCGCGGCGCTTCTCGTCCGCCTTCGCCCGCAGCCAGTGCGCCTTGACGTCCTCCGGGGTCCGCGCGGACTCCTCGCCGAAGACGTGCGGGTGGCGGTGGATGAGCTTGTCGACGATCGTGCCCGCCACGTCGTCGACCGAGAACGGCTCGTCCGGGTCGTCCTGCGCGATCCGGGCGTGGAAGACGACCTGGAGCAGCACATCGCCCAGCTCCTCGCGCAGCGACTCCCGGTCGCCGGTCTCGATGGCCTCCAGGAGTTCGTACGTCTCCTCCAGCCCGTACTTCGCCAGGTCCTCGTGGGTGCGGATGCCGCTCCACGGGCAGGCGACCCGGATCCGGTCCATGACCTGCACCAGGTCGAGGAGGCGGGCGCCCGGCAGGTCGTACGCGCCGGGGAGCAGCTCCAGGGCCGGCATGTTCTCGCGGCCGGAGCCGGCGAGCCGGGCCAGTCCGTCGGTGAGCGCGGGGTCGCCCTCGGCGGAGGTGAGGACGACGACGTCCCGGCCGCCCGCCACGCAGTGGTCCACGAGCTCGCGGGCGGTGGCCGAGGCGTGCTCGACGTCGATCCCGGCCTCCCGCAGGTAGGGGAGCTGCGGGTGCGCCGGGTCCGAGCAGAGGACGCGGTCGGCTGCGCGCATGGCCTGCCAGGCGGGCCATGAGAGGAGGCCGGGGGCTACGCGGTGGCTGGTGGTGAGCAGGATGATGCGGCCGGAGTCGTTCACGCTCCGACCCTACGGCTTGTTCTGGGCGGGCTCACATGTGCGGCGCCGTCACGCCTGCGGCGGGCCTTTCCCCCACCCCGCCCCTTCCCACAGCATCTGATGCTCGGCTCCGCCGAGGCCGGGGCTCCGCCCCAGACCCCGAAGCACGCTCCGCGCGCTGTCCTCAAACGCCGGACGGGCTGATTTCGCGAACCGCAGCTGGCTTCAGCGTGCCTCGGGGGCCGGGGCGGAGCCCCGGGAGTCGAGCGCCGTTTGGGTCACGTGCAGCCACGGTTCCTGCAACGGCTGCGCCGTTCCCCTCTTCGCGTCCCAGACGCCGTAGCGCGGGTTGACATCCACGCGCATCGCCTCGGACGTCCGCATCAGGATCTCGTTCGTCCGTGCCGTGCCGAACTTCGCGTCCAGCTTCGCCCTTGTGAGGTCCATCGTCAGGGCCTGGTCGATCTGGTCGGGGGCGATGCCGAGCGTCAGGAAGCGGCCGCGCACCGCGGTCGCGCCGCCGTTCGCCCGCTCGACCGCCGTGCGCTGCTCCTGGAGCTCGCGGCGGGTCACCTCGATGCCGTTGTCCTTGCCGGCCCGCTCGACGATGCGGTACTGGATGAGCCGGATGAGGGTGTCCTGGCCGAGCCGGGCGCTGTTCGCCATGAGCTGCTGCCCCTGCGGGGAGGACCGCTGCGCGTCGCGTACGTCCGACACCTGGCTCTGGAGCTGGGTGACGGTGATCCGGTCCTTGCCCACGACGGCCGCGGCGCCCGGGTGCGCGGCCGAGCCGCAGGCGGTGAGGGCCGGTGCCGCGGCGAGGAGGGCGACGGCGGAGACGGAGAGCGCGGTCCTTCGGCGGATCATGGAGCCTCCCGGCAGAGATCGTGCGACGGTACCTGGACCTGGTGGTGATCGATGTTAGGGAGTCCGTGTGGTCCGGGCCACCCGTACGACCAACGATTCGCGGGTGGTTGAGGTGTTCAGGCCCTCACTTGGCCCAGCCATCGGAGGGTGTGCCGGATCTCGGCGGGCAGCGGATGGTGCGGTCCGTGCAGCCGTTCCGCGTCGTGGAGGAGGGCGGCCAGCGTGTCGTGCGCGGCCTGCCGGTCGCCGAGTGACAGCAGCAGATGGCCCACGCGGCGGCGGATCTCCAGCGGGGTGGCGGGGTCGTCGGGGTGGCGCTCGAAGAGCGGGAGCAGCGCCCGGTACTCCGTCAGGGCGGCGACGGCCTCGCCCAGTTGCTCCAGGCACTGGGCGGCGTCGTACTGGAAGCGCAGCACCTGGCGGGCCGCGTGCGGGCCGCTCTCGGCCGCGTACTCCTCGGCGAGCAGCCGCAGTTCGGGCAGGGCGCGCCGGTACTGGCCGTCGTCCATCAAGGTGGCGGCGTACTGCTTGCGCAGGGTCCGTACGACCGTGGAGCGCTCGCCGTGTTCCGCGGCGGCGGCCGGGAGGATGGAGCCGAGGAGGTCGACCGCCTGGGTGATGCCGCCCTGGTCGAGCAGGCGCTTGACCTCCTCGACGGCCTCGGCGACATCGGGGCCGCTGGGGGCCGGGGGCGGCGGGCCGACGAGCGCGGTCGCGGCGGGCGGCACGGGGCCGGAGGCGGTGGCGGCTCGTTCGGGCCAGGGCGCGTGCGGCAGGAGGAAGGGGCGGGTGGGGTTCATCGGCCCGAGCGGCGCGCCGCCCGCCTGCCCTGGCACGGGGAGCAGGGGCGCGAGGGCGCGGTAGGCCTCCTGCGCGTCGGCGAGGCGGTGCAGCGGGTCCTTCGCGAGCAGCCGGAGGACGAGCTCCTCGAGCGCCTGCGGCACCTCCGGGCGGAGCCTGCGCACGGGTATCGGCGGCTCGTAGAGGTGGCGGTGCAGCACGCCCAGGGCCGTGGACCCGGCGAACGGCACTTCGCCGCTGAGGAGTTCGTGCAGCAGCACACCCAGCGCGTAGAGGTCGGTGTACGGGCCGACGGCACCGCCCATGGCCTGCTCGGGAGCCATGTAGGCGGGGCTGCCGATGGGGGAACCGGTGCGGGTCAGGCGGGTGGTGTCGGCGTCGAGGACGGCCGCGACGCCGAGGTCGAGGACGAGCACGGAGCCGTCCGGGCGGACCATGACGTTCCGCGGCTTGAGGTCGCGGTGCACGATCGGCACGGCGTGCACGGCGGAGAGCACCGAGCAGAGCTGCGCGGCCACCGAGACGGCCCACTGCCAGGGGTAGGGGTCGTGCTCGGCGAGGTGGTCGGCGAGGTCGGCGCCCTCGACGTACTGCATGACGAGGTAGAGCTCCTCGCCGTCGCTGCCCGCGTCGTGGACGGTGACCAGACCGCGGTGGTCGACCTGCGCGGTGACGCGGCACTCGCGGACGAAGCGGCGGCGCATCTCGTCGGCGCCCTCGGTCCCGGCCATCCGGTCGGGGCGCAGCAGCTTGACGGCGACGCGGCGGTCCAGGCGGCGGTCGTAGGCCGTCCAGACCTGGCCCATGCCGCCCTGGCCGATGACGGTGGACAGTTCGTAGCGGTCGGCGATGACACGGCCGTTCACTGCCCGTGCTCCCTGTGGTCCCGGGGCTCCCTGCGGAGCAGATCACTGAGTTCGTCGAGTTCCGCGCGCACCTGGTCGATGCGCTGCGGCTGGTGGGGCCTTGCCTGCGGCCGGTGGCCGGGCGGCCCGGGCGGGGGCTGCGGGGGCCCGGGCCGCCGGGGCATGGGCGGCGCCTGGTCCGCGGTCATGGCCTGCGCCGACTCCGGCGAGGGCTGCGGCCGCGCGTGCCGGGGGCGGCGCGGGGGCGGCGGCTGAGGCGGCGCGTACTGCGGGTTGCCCATCTGCCCCGGGACGGGCGCGGGCTGAGGGGGCGTCATGCTCTGAGGCTGCGTCAGGTGCTGGTGCAGGTCCGGAGCGGGCGCCTGACCGTACGGCTGCGACTGCGGCGGGGCGTACGGCTGCGGCTGCGGCTGCGGCTGCGGCTGCGGCTGCGGCTGCGGCTGCGGCTGCGGCTGCGGCTGCGGCTGCGGCTGCGGCTGCGGGTAGCCGTAACCGCCACCGTACGGCGGGGCGGCCGGGAACGCCGGGGCGGCCAGGACCTGCGGCCCGCCGCCCTGTTCCCGCTGGAACCTCACGTCGCCGCGGATGTAGTGGGTGAGCGTGGCCGCGGCGAGGAGCATCAGGCCGGCCAGGCCCGCGTCGTCCCAGCCGGTGCCGCTCAGGGACGGACGCATCATCGACAGCAGTCCGAAGGACACCACCAGCACGACCCAGAACAGCGCCCAGTCCTGGGCCCGTCGGCGCACGATCGCGAGCCGGAGCACCGGCACCCAGCACAGGATCCCCACCAGGCACACGGTGAGCACGATGACGACCACCCGAATGGTGATCACCATTTCCCTGCTGGGTCGCCGAGGCGGAGTGTGGCCGGGGCCGTTCATTGCTGCTCCTGGGGTCCTGGTTGTACCTGAGCCTATCTACCGACTCCGGCACGGCTGCCCCAGTTGTACGGATCAGACGGTGTAACAGGTCACTCCGGCCGGACCGTTCCGTCCGCCAGCCCGTCGTAGAGCCCCTGCACGAGGTGCTCGCCGAGGCGTTCGGCGTCGCGCAGTGCCGCTTCGAAGGCGGCGAGCGCGCGGAAGCGCTCGCCGTAGCGGTGCTGGTCGGCGGGGGGCATGCGGGGGACCTGGAGGCGGCGCACGTCGAGGCGGGTGGCGGTGGAGGCGTAGCTGCTGGCCTGGCGGCGGCCCGCGGTGCCGCGCAGGAATCCGGCGAGGAACCAGGGATCGAGCGCGGCCGGGTCGGGGCGCAGCAGGAACAGCCCGCGCCCGAGTGCGGCTCCGGCGGTGGCCTCGTCGACGACGCGGGCGGCGGTGACGTCGCCCAGCACGGGCACGACGACGTCGTCGCGCCGGAGGAGGACGGGTTCCTCGGCGGGGCCCTCGGGGAGGGTGCCGGAGGGCGCGCCGCCGGACTTCACGTCGTGGTCGGTGAGGACGGGCGGCGCGGGCTCGCCGGGGCCGGGCACGGCGCCGGGGCCGCCGGCGCGCAGCACCAGGGCTCCGGCGCGGGCGAGTTCGCCGACGGTGGTGGTGGGCCAGCGGGCCGGGTCGGCGGGGGCGGCGGGCCGGGCGGGGGCGAGTTCGGCCGTGCGGCGCAGGGCGAGGGTGAGCCGGTCGTGGACGTCGGCGAGCTCGGCGGTGCCGCCGCCGGGGGCGGGCGGCGGGAGGTGGCGGGCGGGGGCGAGGTCCACATCGTCGTCGAGCAGGTCGATGACGGGCAGGGAGCGGCAGGCTCCGGGCCTCTCCGGCACGGTGCCGTCGCGGTCGAAGTCCTCCCAGGCGTCGAGGACCGCGGTCCGCACCGCCTGCCAGGGCAGTTTGTCGCGGCCCGCGGGCGCCGGTCCGGGGGTGCCGGTGGCGCCGGCGGCGGTGCCCGTGGTGTCGACGAGGAGGACGTGCGGGGTGGGCGACTGGTGGGCGCCGGGCCTGCGCAGCACCCACAGGTGCAGGGGGATCCCGTAGGGCGGGGCGGCGCCGGCGGGCAGGGCGATGACGGCGCGGAGCGCGCCGCGGCGCAGCAGGTCGGCGCGGATCCGGCGGCCGGAGCGGCGGGAGGCGGCGGCCGGGGGCATCAGCAGGACGGCGGTGCCGCCGTCGCGCAGCCGGGCGAGGGCGTGCTGGACCCAGGCGAGCTCGGATTCGGTGCGGGCGGGGAAGCCGTACTCCCAGCGGGGGTCGTAGGCCAGCTCGTCGTGGCCCCAGTTGCGCTCGTTGAACGGGGGGTGGCACAGGACCGCGTCGGCGGCCGTCTCCGGGAAGGCGTCGGCGCGCAGGCTGTCGCCCGCGTGGACACGTACGGGGGCGTCGGTGCGCAGGGCGAGGCGGAGCGCGGTGAGGGCGGCGAGGTCGGGGTCGGTCTCCTGGCCGTGGAGGGTGACGCCGGGGGCGGCCGCCGCGTGCAGCAGGCCGCCGGTGCCGCAGGCGGGGTCGAGGACGGTGCCCTTCGCCCGGTGGCCGGTGCCGCGGGCGAGGTCGGCCATGAGCTCGGCGGGGCCCTGCGGGGTGAGGGTGTACTGCCGGGGGTTGGCGTCGAGGTGGCGGCCGAGCAGGAACTCGTAGACCCCGTCGGCGCCGCGGTGCGCGGCGAGTTCGGCGGCGCCGCGCACGAGGGCGGTGGAGGCGGCCAGTCCGTCGGCGGTGGGCAGGGCGACGGGGTGGCCCCGCCCGAGCCGGGCGGTGAGCACGGCGTCCAGGGCGGCGGGCAGTTCCGCGGCCAGCTCGGAGTCGGTGAGCGCGGCCAGCCGGAGCCAGGTGGCGGGCCGGTCGCGGACGAGGAGGAGGACGGCGCCCGCGTGCCGGAGGGCGGTGGCCGCTCCGGCGGGGTGGCCCGTGAGCTGCTGCCAGGTCCGCTCGTCCGGGGACACCTCGGCGAGCTTGCCCTGGCGGCGCAGCCAGTCCTCGACCTCGGCGAGGGCGAAGGCGGGGCTGGTCTCGGTGCCGCCGACGGGCTGGGGGAAGTCGGCGTGGCGGCGGCGCCAGTTGCTGACCGCCGCCCGGCCCACTCCGGCCAGCCGGGCGATTCCGGCCGCGGTCACCTCGGCTGCGCTGTCCGGCACCGGGCTCCTCCCCCTCGTTCCCATCGTCTTTCGAGCCATTCGCTGTGGTGCCGAGCATACCCGCGGGGGTGGGGCGAACCCCTTCACAGGCGTGAATCGACCAATCCCTGTGAACCATGTTGACTCGGTTCACAGCGTCTGTTGTGATTGACCCATCGGTTCATTGAACTCCTCCACGCCGAAAGGTGTCAGTCATGGCTCACCACGCCCACCACCAGCCCGGGCAGCGGAACTGGTTCGCCCGGCACAAGGTGCTCACCGCGGCCGGCGCGATCGTCGCGGTGATCGCCGTCGGCGCCGCTGTCGGCGGCGGCAGCGGTGACGGCGACGACAAGGCCACCGCCGCCACCGGTGCGGAGAACACCGCGGAAAAGAGCGGGGGCGGCGACAAGGCGAAGAAGAAGGCCGACATGTCCGGCAGCGGCACCTACCAGGTCGGCAAGGACATCAAGCCCGGCACCTACCGCTCCACGGGCAACAAGCTCGGCTGCTACTGGGAGCGGGCCAAGGACTCCAAGGGCGAGCTGGACTCCATCCTCGCCAACGACAACGTCGTGGGCTCCGGTTATGTGACGATCGCCGCCGACGACAAGCTCTTCAAGACCCGCGGCTGCAAGGGCTGGAACCTCGTCACCGACGAGAAGACCGGCACCCCGAAGAGCGAGGTGTCCGGCAACGGCATGTACCGCGTGGGCGTCGACATCGCCCCCGGCACCTACAAGGCCGACGGCAACAAGTCCGGCTGCTACTGGGAGCGCGACAAGGACGCCCTGCACGGCATGGACTCCATCGAGGCCAACGAGAACGTCACCGGCAGCGGCATCGTGACGATCACCCCCCAGGACGCGTACTTCAAGACCAACGGCTGCGCGAACTGGAAGAAGACCGCCTGACACCGCCCGGAGCGAAAGCAAGATCGATCGAAGACCGGCCGAATCGGGTTGAACCACACAGAGCCGCCACTCGTCCCTCTGAAAGGGCCGGACACCCCGCGACCGTGTCCGCGCGGAGATTTCCGACAGCCGTCACAGGGACACGCCGCATCCTGGACACTTCACTGAGGCCCCGGAGACCCCCGGAGCCCCGGAGAAGACCAGAGAAGAACCAGAGAAGAAGAGGACACCCGCATGGACTCGGCCGCAGCCGCCACCGGACCGGCACCCGCCCGGCGAGCGGCCGAGGAAGCACCCCGCACCCGGCCCGGCACGAACCTGCGCGCACCCCGGCTCGACCCGTACTGGCTGGCCGGCGCCCTCTTCGTCCTCTTCACCGCGCTGTCCGTGTGCCGGCACCGCCGCATGCTCACCATGTCCTGGGACCTGGGCATCTTCGAACAGGCGATACGCGGCTACGCCCACCTCCAGGCGCCCGTAGTCGACCTCAAGGGCCCCGGCACGAACATCCTCGGCGACCACTTCAGCCCGGTCACCGCGCTCGTCGCGCCCTTCTACCGGCTCTTCCCCTCCCCCGTCACCCTGCTCGTCGTCCAGGCGGCGCTGTTCGCCCTGTCCGCGATACCGGTGGCCCGGCTCGCGGCCGGGCTGCTGGGCCGCAAGCGGGGGCTGGCCATCGGCATCGCGTACGGACTGTCCTGGGGGGTGCAGCGCGCCGTCGACTTCGACTTCCACGAGATCGCGTTCGCCATGCCGCTGCTGGCGTTCTCCCTGGAAGCGGTCGTCCGCAAGCGGTGGAAGGCCGCGGTCTGGTGGGCCGCGCCGCTCGTCCTCGTCAAGGAGGACCTCGGCATCACCGCCGCCGCCATCGGCGCGCTCATTCTCGTCCGGCTGCGCTCCGGAAAACAGCGCGACACCCGCGCCACCGCCCTCGCCTGTGGCCTGCTGGCCTTCGGGCTCGCCGCCACCGCCCTCACCCTCGGCGTGATCATCCCGAGCTTCAACAGCGGCGGCGCGTACGACTACTGGGACAAGCTCAAGGGCGGCGACGGCCCCGCCCCCGTCATCCCCCTCGACACCGCGGTGCGCACCCTGCTGTGGACCCTGCTGCCCACCACCGGACTGCTGGCCCTGCGCTCACCCCTGCTGATCGTCGCCCTGCCCACCCTCGGCTGGCGGTTCGTCTCCCACGAGGAGCACTACTGGGGCACCGACTGGCACTACAGCGCCGTCCTCATGCCAGTCGTCTTCATCGCCCTCACCGACGCGCTCACCGGCGCCGGCCGCAGCCCCCGGCCCTGGCTGCGCTCCTACGCGAGCCACCTGCCCGGCGCCGTCCTCGCCGCCGCGCTCGCGCTCACCGCCTCGCTGCCGCTGTACTCCCTGACCCAGGGCGCCACCTACCGCGTGACCGACAGCGTGCGCGCCGCCGAGCAACTGCTCGGCCGCATCCCCGACGACGCCACCGTCGAATCCGACGTCGGCCCCATCAGCCGGCTCGCGGGCCGCTGCCGCGTCTTCTGGATCGGCGACACCCGCGGCATCACCCCCGACTACGTGGCCCAGCACGTCCTCGACGGCAGGGCACCCGCCGACCTCATAGCCGACGCCGAGAAGCTGCACCCCGGCGCCCGCTACACCCTCCTGGGCAGCGACGGCGGCTACGCCGTACTCGAACGGGTGCGGCCGACCGCGCCGTGACCGGCCTCACGACCCCAGGATCGTCGTCAGGAACTCGCCCGTCCACGCCAGCAGCTCCCGGCCCACCAGCGGCTTCCCCCCGATGGGGCGGGTCGCCGGGCGCGGCACCAGGATCTGCTGCGTCGCGGGCTTCATGACCGTACGCGGATACAGCCGCTTCAGCCGCAGCTCCTGCGACTCCCGCAGCTCCACCGGGCCGAACCGCACGTTCGCGCCCTGGAGGGTGATGTCCGAGACCCCGCACGCGCGCGCCAGCATCCGCAGGCCCGCGACCAGCAGCAGATTCTCCACCGGCTCCGGCAGCTTGCCGTAGCGGTCAGTGAGCTCCTCGCGGACCGCGCGGATGTCCTCCTCGCTGTTCGCCGAGGCGATCGCCCGGTACGCCTGGAGGCGCAGCCGCTCGCCCGGCGCGTAGTCGTGCGGGACGTGCGCGTCCACCGGCAGCTCGATCTTCACCTCCAGCGGCGCCTCCTCCTCCACGCCGCCCTCCAGCGAAGCGCGGTAGTCGGCCACCGCCTCGCCGACCATCCGGATGTAGAGGTCGAAGCCGACGCCCGCGATGTGACCGGACTGCTCGCCGCCGAGGAGATTGCCCGCGCCGCGGATCTCCAGGTCCTTCATCGCCACGTACATGCCCGCGCCCATCTCCGTGTGCTGGGCGATCGTGGCCAGCCGCTCGTGCGCGGTCTCGGTGAGCGGCTTCTCCGGCGGATACAGGAAATAGGCGTAACCGCGCTCGCGGCTGCGGCCCACCCGGCCGCGCAGCTGGTGCAGCTGCGACAGGCCGAAGTTGTCACCGCGCTCCACGATCAGGGTGTTGGCGTTGGAGATGTCGATGCCCGACTCCACGATCGTCGTGGAGACCAGCACGTCGAACTTCTTCTCCCAGAAGTCGACCACGACCTGCTCCAGCGCGCTCTCCCCCATCTGCCCGTGCGCCGTCTGGATCCGGGCCTCCGGCACGATCTCCCGCAGCCGCGCGGCCGCCCGGTCGATGGACTCCACACGGTTGTGGATGTAGAAGACCTGGCCCTCGCGCAGCAGCTCGCGCCGGATGGCCGCGCCGATCTGCTTCTGGTCGTACGGACCGACGAAGGTCAGCACCGGGTGCCGCTCCTCCGGCGGGGTCGTGATCGTCGACATCTCGCGGATGCCGGTGACGGCCATCTCCAGCGTGCGCGGAATGGGCGTCGCGGACATCGTCAGCACGTCGACATTGGCACGCAGCTTCTTCAGCTGCTCCTTGTGCTCGACGCCGAAGCGCTGCTCCTCGTCGACGATGACCAGGCCCAGGTCCTTGAACTTCGTCTCCGACGAGAACAGCCGGTGCGTGCCGATGACGATGTCGACCGAGCCGTCCCGCAGCCCCTCCAGCACCGCCTTCGCCTCGGTGTCCGTCTGGAAGCGCGACAGCGCCTTCACCACGACCGGGAACTGGGAGTAGCGCTCGGAGAAGGTGCCGAAGTGCTGCTGCACCAGCAGGGTGGTGGGCACCAGCACCGCCACCTGCTTGCCGTCCTGCACCGCCTTGAAGGCCGCGCGGACCGCGATCTCCGTCTTGCCGTAACCGACGTCGCCGCACACCAGGCGGTCCATGGGGACGGACTTCTCCATGTCCTCCTTGACCTCGGCGATGGTGGTGAGCTGGTCGGGCGTCTCCGCGTACGGGAAGGCGTCCTCCAGCTCGCGCTGCCAGGGGGTGTCCGGGGAGAAGGTGTGGCCGGGCGCGGCCATCCGCGCCGAATACAGCTTGATCAGGTCGGCGGCGATCTCCTTGACCGCCTTCTTCGCCCGCGCCTTCGTCTTCGTCCAGTCCGCGCCGCCCAGGCGGTGCAGCGTGGGCGCCTCCCCGCCGACGTACTTCGTGACCTGCTCCAGCTGGTCGGTGGGGATGTAGAGCCGGTCGCCGGGCTGGCCGCGCTTGGCGGGCGCGTACTCCACCAGCAGGTACTCACGGGTGGCGCCCTGGACGGTGCGCTGCACCATCTCGACGTAGCGGCCGACGCCGTGCTGCTCGTGGACGATGTAGTCACCGGCCTGGAGCGTCAGCGGGTCGATGGTCTTGCGGCGGCGGACCGGCATCCGGCCCAGGTCCTTGCTCACCGACTTCTGGCCGGAGAGGTCCGTCTCCGTGAGCACGGCGATCTTCAGGCCGGGGTCGACGAAGCCGTTGTCGAGGCTGCCGCACGAGACGTGCACGACGGACGGCGCGAGAGCGTCGATGTCGGCGTCCAGCCGGGCCGCGATCCCCTCGCCGCCCAGCACCTCGACCGTACGGGCCGCGGGGCCGTGGCCCTCGGTGACGAAGACGGTGCGCCAGCCGTCGGCCAGCCAGCCCTTGGTGTCCGCCAGGGCGCGGGCGGTGTCGCCGCGGTAGCTCTCGGGGGCGTGCATGCCCAGCTTGAGGGTGTCGCCGTCACCCTCCTCATCAGCAGCACTGAGTCCATTGTCGCCAGAGGCGAACTGACTGACCGACCACCACATCATGCCCAGCTCGCGCGCCCGGTCGCGGACGTCCGCGATGCCCCACAGGGACGCCGCGTCCACGTCGATCGGCGCCTCGCCGCCGCCCGCGGTCGCCGCCCAGGACGCCTGCAGGAACTCCTGGCTGGTGGCCACGAGATCGGCGGCCCGGGTCCGCACCCGCTCCGGGTCGCAGACGACCGCCATGCTGCCCACCGGGAGGACGTCCAGCAGCAGCTCCATGTCGTCCACCAGGACCGGGGCGAGGGACTCCATGCCCTCCACCGCGATGCCCTCGGCGATCTTGCCGAGGAGCTCGCCCAGCTCCGGGTGCTCCTCGGCGAGCGCGGCGGCCCGCTCGCGAACGCTGTCGGTCAGCAGCAGCTCACGGCAGGGCGGCGCCCACAGGCCGTGCTCGGCGGCCTCCAGGGACCGCTGGTCCGCGACCTTGAAGTAGCGGATCTCCTCGACGTCGTCGCCCCAGAACTCCACCCGCAGCGGGTGCTCCTCCGTGGGCGGGAAGACGTCCAGGATGCCGCCGCGGACCGCGAACTCGCCGCGCTTCTCGACCAGTTCGACCCGGGCGTACGCGGCGGCGGCCAGCGCCTCGGTGACCTCGCCGAGGTCGGCACTCTGCCCGGTGCGCAAGGAGACGGGCACCAGGTCGCCGAGCCCCTTGACCTGCGGCTGGAGCACGGAGCGCACGGGCGCGACGACCACGCTCACCGGACCCGCCGCCGGGTCGTCCGCGCTCGGGTGCGCCAGCCGGCGCAGCACGGCGAGCCGCCGGCCCACCGTGTCCGAACGCGGCGACAGCCGCTCGTGCGGCAGCGTCTCCCAGGCCGGATACTCCGCGACGCCGTCCGGCGGCAGCAGCGAGCGCAGGGCCGCGGCCAGATCCTCCGCCTCCCGCCCGGTGGCGGTCACCGCGAGCACGGGCCGCCCCGCCTCGCGGGCGAGGGCGGCGACGGCGAAGGCGCGCGCGGCGGGCGGACCGACCAGGTCGACATGCGGCCGGTGACCGTCGGCGGCGGCCTTCACCGCTTCGGCGAGCGCCGGATCATTGACGACGGCGTCGAGCAGACCGTGCAGACTCATGAAGGGCTTCCGTCCCGGGGGTGGGCAACGCGAACGACCCGACGCGTGGATACGGGCCGGGGCTGGGTCCCAGCGTACGACGGGGCACCGACAGCCGCGGCCGGACGGCGGTCACCCCGGAATGTCCCGCACGCCCGCGGTCAGAGGGGCCAGGCGGTGACCTGGACGATGTACAGGCGCTGCTGCCGGACGACCGTCAGGTACTGGAACATCCCGGCGGGGATGACTTCCTCCCGCACACCGGGTGACGGCCCTTGATACGCCGTGCCGTCGAGATAGAGGGCGGCCGCGGCCCGGACGAGTTCGTCGGCGCGCTCCTCCACCCGCGCGACGAAGGCGAGGTTCGGGGTGTCGCCGATGACGTGCCGGGCGTCGGGGTCGTACTCCCAGCCCCAGTCACCCACCGGTGACCTGCGCGCGGGCGGCGTCCATGATCTCCCGGATCTCGTCCATGGCCGCCCGCCACGCCGGGTCCTCGCGGTCCAGCGTCTGGGCGGCGTGCTCGGCCGCGCGCAGCCGCCGGGCCACGCCGGGGTACCGCTCGATCTCGATCACCGTGGCCCACTTCAGCTGGAACATGGCGATCGGCCCGAAGCTGTTGGACTGGGTGGCCATCGTGAAGACCGTGTCCCGCTCCGAGGTCATCTCCGCCAGCCGCGACGGCGCGACCTGCGCGAGAGCCGCCCGCAGCGCGGGAAACGTCTTCTCGGGTCTGGGGATCAGCGCCCCACCGTCGTGAACCGGCTGCGTGGTCATGAGTCCTCCCAAGGGTCCCCGATCACCGTACGGCAACCGGGTGCGGGCCGGTGTGCGCTTCTCACGACGCCACCGTCACGTCCCCGCCCTGCGTGTGCGCCGTGATCCTGTGTGAGGAGCGGTCGTCCGTGGGGACCGTGACCTTGCGGGTGCCGCCCGATGTGGAGGCTTCCACCGCGTAGGAGTCGCGCGGCACGTGGATCTTGACGTCGCCGCCGCTCGTGCGGCCCTCCGCCCGGTCCGGGGTGACGGTGAAGGTCTCCGTGACGTTGCCGCCGCTCGTGCGCGCGACCGCTTTCTTCGCCGCGGAGTCCTCGATGGTGATGTCGCCGCCGCTGGTGTGCGCGGCGATCTCGCCGGAGGTGCCGCGCACGGTGATGTTGCCGCCGCTGGTGCGCAGGTCGACGGCCACCGTGCGGGGCACCAGCACCTCGACGTTCACCGTGCACCGGTGGCCCGATCCGCCGCAGTCGTCGCGCTCCAGCTTGAAGCGGCCGTCCTTGAGGCTGTGCTCGGGGCTGGGCTTCCGGCTGCTGTACTCGTACTTCTCCGTCACCCGGACCGGTCCGCCGCCGCTCTCCATGGGGACGATCGTGATGTTCCCGCCGCTGGTCGCGGCGTCGACGACCTTGACCTCGCCGTCGAGCGTGTACGTCCGCTCGGCCTTCTTCGTCGGCCCGTCGACCATCGAACAGCCGGCCGTCAGCAGGGCCGCCGCCGTGCAGGAGAGAACGACAAGAGGGGTGAGACGTCGGGCCATGACGGTTCGGGCTCTCTCTTCTGAGACGGGGTCAGTTGACCTGTCCATTCTCGGCGCGCGGCCGTCCCGGCATCTCGACCCGGCGGATGAGCTCTTCCCTAGGGGACACGCGGCGGGCGGCCATAAGCGGGTACGGGCTGACGCGAGGGGGCGTGGGGCGCTACTGTGGGCAGAGGAGCGACCCTCACCCGTGACGGCTAACACGGGCGAGCGCCGAGCCGGGACTCTTGGTCCGCCCCTAGTGGCTTTGGGGACGGGCTGATTACCGGCTGGCGTGGGAGAACGCAGGGTACTTCCGTAAAGAAAGACTGGCCCCCGCCCGGGACGGCATTTCCCGAGCGAGGACCGAACCGGGACTGTCAGTCCGCCCCTAATCCTTCTGGGGGCGGGCTAGTCCAGATTAGTCACCGGCCCCGCATCCACCTCCACAGTTCCCGGATCACCGAGGCGATCCGCTCGTGCAGAGGCTTCTTGCGGTGGCGCGCCATGGACGCTCCCCTCCAGCGGGTGCGGCCGTTGCCGGTGGCCGCTCCGGAGGAGACCCGGATCGGGCCCCCTGGGCGAGAAGCCCGAGCTCAGGGGGACTCCTCTGGGAGGGGAGCGCACCGCAGTGCGCTTGTCGGAGACCCTAGCGGCTCATGGGCCGCTAAGTGGCTCTTTCCGGCGCGAACCACCTTTCCGGGACGGGCACTTGTCGCCCGAGCTCACGCCCCGGTCAACTCCACCAGCTTGCTGACCGTGTTCCAGTTGCGCGTCGTCGCCACGCCCCGTGCCGCCCTCCCCAGCGCATCCGCCAGCTTCGAACGGCCAAGGCCCTCCGGGGCGTAGAGGTAGAGCGCCCGGTCGCCGAGGCGGAAGTCCTCCGGGAGGAAGCGCTCGCCGTCGACCTTCGCGAAGTCGGCCGCCGTGACGGGGTCCGCGAAGTACGTGACGTGGAGCTGCTTGGGTTGCAGGGACGCCGCCGGGAAGGGGCACGCGTCGGCCACCGCCTTCAAGTAGGCGTGGTCGCGCACCAGGACGTCCACGGCGAAGCCGAAGTGGTCCTCGATCGCCCGGCCGATCCGCGCGGCGAGCTCCCGCTCGTCGCCCTCGACGCCGGTGAAAGCGGCGTTCCCGCTCTGCAGATGCGTGCGGACGTCACCGAGCCCGAGCCCGGTGAGCAGGGCGCGCAGGTCCGCCATCGGGACCTTCCTGTGGCCGCCCACGTTGATGCCGCGGAGAAGCGCCGCGTACGCCTTGATCGCCATCCGCCCACTGTAGGAAAGGGCGTGGGAAAAGGCCCGGCCCGTACGCGCACCCCCGTGGCGCGTACGGGCCGGGCCCGTTGGTGGGGGTACGGCCGGTTCCGGGCCCCCCGACCCGTACCGGCCGTACCCCGTCGTAGGGGCGGCGGCCCGCTAGTCCGTCGCGATCGCGTTCAGGACGTTCATCCGGCCCGCCCGGAACGCCGGGACGAGCGCGGCCAGCAGGCCCACCACCGCGGAGCCGATGAAGACGGTGCCGATGGTCGGCCAGGGGATGTCCAGCACCCCGAGGCCCTCCAGCGCCAGCAGCTTCTGGGCGACCATGCCCCAGGCCATGCCCAGGCCGAGGCCGAGCAGCGCGCCGAAGAGGGCGATGACCACCGATTCGAGGCGGATCATGCGGCGCATCTGACGGCGCGACAGGCCGATCGCGCGCATCAGGCCGATCTCCCGGGTGCGCTCGACGACCGACAGGGCGAGGGTGTTCACGACGCCCAGGACGGCCACGATGATCGCGAGGGCGAGGAGCCCGTAGATCATGTTGAGCAGCTGGCCGACCTGGTCCTTGATGAGCTTCTTGTAGTCGGACTGGTCGCGGACCTTGATCTGCGGGTAGTCCTTGACCGCGGCCTTCAGCGACGCCGCGGCCTCCTTCGTCTGACCGTCGGCGGCCTTGGCTAGGATCATGCCGGTCAGCGGCATTTTGTCGGCGGGCAGGTAGCTCTTCGCGGTGGCGATGTCGAGGTACATCGCCCCCTTGTCGATGCTGGTGTCGTCCGAGGTGATGGCGTTGACCTTGAGCTTCGCGGGGCGGCCGTCGGTCATGACGACGGTGAGCCGGTCGCCGACCTTGATGCCGTGGTCCTTGGCGTAGCCCTCGGGCACGGACATCGCGTCCTTGGCGTACGCGTCCTTCAGCTTGCCCTGGACCGTCTCCGAGCGCAGGTCCTCGGGGTAGGTGGGGTCGGTCGCGTTGAGCCGCTGGGTCGCGGTCTTCCCGTCGGGCGTGGTGACCTTGGCGATGACACCGACGTAGCGGGTGAAGTGGTCGATGTGACCGGCCGACGTGACGGCCTTCTCCGTCGCCGGGGTGATCGGGTTGTTGCCCTGGTCCTGGATGATGAAGTCCGCGCCGACCGACTTGTCGAGCTGGTCGGTGGCCGAGGCGACCATCGAGGAGCCGACGACCGACAGGGCCGCGACCAGCGCGAGGCCGATCATCAGGGCGGAGGCGGTGGCGCCGGTGCGCCGCGGGTTGCGCAGCGCGTTGCGCTCGGCGAGCCGGCCGACGGGCCCGAAGACCCGCAGCACGACCACGCTGATGACGCGGACGACCAGCCCGGCCAGCAGCGGTCCGACGACCACGAAGCCGATCAGGGTGAGCGGGATGCCCAGCGCGATGAGGCCGCCGCCCGCGGTCGCCTTGTCCGCGTTGGCGGCGCCGGCCAGGGCGAGCGCCCCGAGGCCGGTCAGGAGCAGGCCGATCGCGGCCCGCACCTTGCCCGCCTTGCCGTCGGCCGGGGTGCCCGCGTCGCGCAGGGCGGACATCGGGGAGATCTTCCCGGCCCGGCGGGCGGGCAGGAAGGCGGCCAGCACGGTCACGATCACACCGAGCGCGAGGCCCACGATCGGCGTGGTGGCGTTGACGGTCAGCTCGCCCATGTCGAGCTTCATGCCCATGGACCCCATGAGCTTCATCAGGCCGACGGCCAGCGCGATGCCGCCGCCGATGCCCAGGACCGAGCCGACGACGCCGAGCAGCAGCGCCTCCACCAGCACGGACCGCAGGATCTGCCGGCGGCTGGAGCCGATGGCCCGCATCAGGCCGATCTCGCGGGTGCGCTGGGCGACCAGCATGGAGAAGGTGTTGACGATCAGGAAGATGCCGACGAGGACGGCGATGCCGGCGAAGCCCAGCAGCGCGTACTTCATCACGTCGAGGACGGAGCCGATGTCCTTCTTGTTCTCCTCCTTGGTCTCCGCTGCGGTGTGCACCGTGTAGCCCGTGCCGACGGCGGCGGTGACGCGCTCCTTGAGCTGCTCGTCGCTGACGCCGGAGGCGGCGGTCAGGCCGTAGCCGCTGTACTCGGTGGTGCTGCCCAGCAGCCTGGCCTGGGCCGTCGCGGTGTCGAAGTAGAGGACCGCGGCACCGGGGTTGGTCGACTTGTACGTGGCGATGCCGACGACCTTCACGGTGAAGTCGCCCGGGGCGGCGATCACGCGGAGCGTGTCACCGGTCTTCACCCCGTGCTTGTCGGCGGTGTCGGAGTCCAGGACGGTCTCGGCGGCGCCGCGCGGCTCGTGGCCGCTGGTGATCTCGACGGACTTCTTCTGGCTCTCGTCCCAGTTGGTGCCCACGGTGGGGGCGCCGGAGCTGGGGCCGATGCTCTCGTTGTCGCGGTCGGCGACGGTGATCTGCTGGCTGGTGGCGTGCGGCTCGACCTTGGCGACGCCGTCGACCTTGCCGAGCTTCGCCAGCAGCGAGGCCGGCAGGGTCTGCGGCTTGCCGGTCTGCTGGGCGTCGTCGTTCTTGACCGGGCCGACCGAGACGTCGGAGGCGGTCGAGGCGAAGAGCTTGTCGAACGTGGCGTTCATGGTGTCGGTGAAGACGAGCGTGCCGCACACGAACGCCACCGACAGCAGGACCGCGACGGCGGACAGCGCCATGCGTCCCTTGTGCGCGAGGAAGTTGCGCACGGAGGTCTTGAAGATGGTCACGACACCCGTCCACGGGCGTCGAAGTGCTTCATCCGCTCCAGGACCGCGTCGGCGGTCGGGCTGTACATCTCGTCGACGATCCGGCCGTCGGCCAGATACAGCACCCGGTCCGCGTAGGAGGCGGCGACCGGGTCGTGGGTGACCATGACGATGGTCTGGCCGAGCTCGTCCACCGACTGGCGGAGGAAGCCGAGCACCTCGGCACCGGCCCGCGAGTCGAGGTTTCCGGTCGGCTCGTCACCGAAGATGATCTCCGGGCGGGCGGCGAGGGCGCGGGCCACGGCCACGCGCTGCTGCTGGCCGCCGGAGAGCTGGTTGGGACGGTGCTTGAGGCGGCCCGCCAGGCCCACGGTCTGGACGACCCGGTCCAGCCACTCACGGTCCGGCTTGCGGCCCGCGATGTCCATGGGGAGCGTGATGTTCTCCAGGGCGGTCAGCGTCGGCAGCAGGTTGAACGCCTGGAAGATGAAGCCGATCCGGTCCCGGCGCAGCTGCGTGAGCTTCTTGTCCTTGAGCCCCACTATCTGGGTCTCGTCGAGGAAGATCTCGCCGGAGGTGACGGTGTCGAGACCGGCCAGGCAGTGCATCAGGGTCGACTTGCCGGAGCCCGAGGGGCCCATGATGGCGGTGAACTGGCCCTTGGCGATGTCCACGTCGACGTGGTCGAGCGCGACGACGCGGGTCTCCCCCGCGCCGTACGCCTTGACGACCTGACGGGCCCTCGCCGCGACGGCCGCATGCCCTCCACTGCCCCCGGTCCTGGGAATCGATACGGCGGTTGTCACGGTGGGTCTCCTATGTCTGCTGTGTCAGCCGCGCCCGGTGCGCGCGTCACTGAGGTACGTACTCAGCCTGCTGGAATCCGGCCACGGCCACATTGGTGGCTGTCCGTGTCTTCGGGGTGGGGCTAACCCCACCCCGGCACGCTTCGGCCGTCACTGGAAAGGCTAGGGAGCGATCGGGCGGCGTTCCTCCTGCTGCGGTACGACCGAGGGGCGGGGGCGAGGAGGAGGCGCGAAGGAACATCCCCTAAGGGTCGGGCCGTTGCGCGCGCCCGGTCCCTCAGGGTCGACAAGTCCATATAAACGGACGAAGCATGAGAAAAGCGAACACAATCGTTCATCGGTCGACCACCGACGGGAAACGGAGCGCGGAGAATACGTGAAGCCTGACCCGCGGCAAGACAATTGCGGTCAGAGGGAATTAGTGTTCGGCTTTGATGGCCGAGGGGGGCGACGTGCCACCCCCTTCGAACCCGCCGCCGGTCTCCGAAGGAAGCAGCCCGTGAAGATTCTTCCCACGCGCGCCGCCAGCGTCTCCCGACAGGGCCTGTGCACGGCCCTGCTCGTCGCCAGCCTGACCGCGGCGGTCGGCGTCAGCCCTCCGCACAACACCGCCGACGCCGACGAGCCCACCCCCGGCCCCGACAACCCCCAGTCGCTGCCGCACGGCACCCCCAACCTCGCCCTGCCCGACCTCAGACCCCACTCCCCCGGCGGCCTCCCCGGCACGCCCGGCCCGGGCGGCAACACCCCCGACGGCACCACCGGCATCCCCGCCACCGCCCTCGACGCCTACAAGAAGGCCGAGGCCCAGGCGCGCACCGAGCTGCCCAACTGCCACATCCCCTGGCAGCTCATCGCCGGCATCGGCAAGGTCGAGTCCGAACACGGCACCATCTACGGCACCCATCTCAACCCCGACGGCACCACCGACAAGCCGATCCTGGGCCCGGCGCTGACCGGCCGCGAATTCGCCCTCGTCAAGGACACCGACGGCGGCTTCTGGGACGGCGACACACAGTACGACCACGCCGTCGGCCCCATGCAGTTCATACCTTCCACCTGGAAGAACATCGGCTCGGACGGCAACGGCGGCTACAAGAACCCCAACAACATCTACGACGCCTCCCTCGGCACCGCCCGCTATCTGTGCGCCGGCGGCCGGGACCTGAACAAGCCGGGTGATCTCGACAAGGCGATCCTCAGCTACAACAACTCCCGCGAATACGTCAAAAGCGTCACCGCGTGGATGCGCGCGTACCAGAACGGCGACGTCTCCGCACTGCCCGACGCCCCCGGCAACCCGTCCACGCCGCGCGTCCCGTCGGGCAACGCCCCCAGCGCGCCCAGCACTCCTGGCACGTCGCGGCCCTCGCAGCAGCCGGGCCAGAAGCCGAGCACCCCGAGCAAGCCCAAGCCGTCGGAGCCGAGCAAGCCCACGGAGCCGAGCAAGCCCGGTAAGCCCGACAAGCCGACGCCTCCGGCGCCTGCCACCGCCCGCCTGGAGCGGGTCGGGGACGCGCAGTGGTCGGCGACGGTGGGCGAGACGTTCGGCGAGCAGGCTCGCGTACGGACCCTCACCGACGGCGGGAAGCCGACCGCGGGCGTACGCGTGCGCTTCGAGATCAAGCCCATCGACGACACCAAGGCCCGCTTCCCCGGTACCGGCATCGTCTTCACCACCACCACCGGCAAGGACGGCATCGCCGCCGCACCGAGCGTCATCGCGGGCGACCAGGCGGGGCGGTTCTTCGTGCGCGCCACCGTCGAGGGCCGGGACATCACGCCCATGGACTTCGCCGCGACGGTCAAGCCGGCCAAGGTGGACAGCGTGCAGCGCGTCGGCGAGAAGCCCCTCCAGGCCCTGCCCAACGCCGCCTTCGACACGATCCAGCTCCAGGCACTCGCCAAGGGCAAGCCGCTCGCGGGCGTCGCCCTGACCGCCACCGTGATGGCGACCAACGGCAAGACGGACGCGACCGACGGCCCCTACTTCAAGGAGAACGGCAAGAAGGTCCGCACGATCTCTCTCGCGCCGACGGACGAGAAGGGTCTGGTCTCCCTGCCGGATCTGTTCGCGGACGCGAAGCAGGGATCGTTCACGCTGCGCATCGCCACGGCGGACGGTCGGATTCAGATGCTGACGCTCGGCCTAGATGTGGTGACCGAGAACCCGGCCTCGGCGAAGCCGAGCGTCCCGACTGCGGGCTGATTTTTCCCCAGCCCCGCCCCTTCCCGGCTGCATCCGATATGCGGCTCCGCCGCGTGAGGGGCTCCGCCCCAGACCCCGAAGCACGCTCCGCGCGCTGTCCTCAATCGCCGGACGGGCTGATTTCAGCCCGGCCGGCGATTGAGGCCGCGCCCGCAGGGCGCTCCGCCGCAGGCGGCAACAAACCCGCACCCGGAAGACAACCGCACCCACTCAATCCGCCGCGTCAGCCACCGGCTTACCCGTGAGCGCCGCCAAAGAATGCCGCACATGCGCCATGTGCGACCGCAGCTCCTCGCGTCGCTCCTCGTGCTCGCGCAGCACCCGCTCCGTGTCCCGTACGATCCGCTCCTCGCGCACCCGTGCCTGCGCGATCAGCGCCGCGGCCTGTGCCTCCGCGTCCTCCTGGCCGTGGCGCGCGGCCTCCTCCGCCTCCGCGTAGCGCCGCTGCGCCTCGGCCAGGGCGTTGCGCCCGTACTCCTCCATCGCCGCGACGCGGACGTCGAGACCGGCCTCGCGCTCGGCGATCTCATGGCCCGCCGCGTCCCAGCGCTCCGCGTGGTCCTTCTCCTGCTCGGCGAGCGCGTCGGCCGTGCGCTCCCGCATCTCCTTGAGCGCCGCCACCGCCTCGGTGCGCCGCGCCTTCGCCTCCCGCTGCGCCACCGCACGGACGTCGTCGGCCACCGACAGCGCGGCCAGACCCGCCTGCCGGGCCCAGTCCTCCGCCTCGGCGCGCACCTCCGTGCCGTACTCGTGCGACGCGTCCCGCACCGCCCGCGCGTGCGCGTCCGCGGCGTCCATCAGCGACGTCGCCGCGGCCTCCGCCCGCTCCCGCAGCCCCGCCGCCTCGGCCTGCGCCGTGTACAGCAGGCCCTGCGCCCGGTGGCCCAGCGACTCGTACGTCTGCGGCGGCAGCTGCTCCACCAGCTGCCTCAGGCGCGCGACCTCGTCCTCCATCTCGCGCGCGAGCACCGTCAGCCGCGCCGCGCGCTCCCACGACTCGTCCCGCCGCCGCGCGCACTCGGCGAGGGCGCGCTCCACCTGTTCAGGGCGGTAACCACGGCCCCGTACCACGGTGAAACCGTCAGGAGATACCGATGAACTCATCCTCGAAGCCCCTTATATCCCGGACAACCGGTATGCGACGCGGTCCGGCGCACATCATTCCTGGACGACGCGAGTGCCCAGAACCCGACACTCCGCCCGCTTCCTCCCACAAGGTCGCACCGGCCTACGGCGCGGGGCGCCCGCCCCTTTCTCCAAGGGTCGAACGCCCCGCGCCGTCGACACATCGGCCGGCCCCTAGAAGAGACCGTCCCACATCTGCTCCACCAGCACCGCCCACCAATTCTCCGGTGACGCCATGGCGGCCGGATCCAGCGCCGCCAGCTGCTCCTGGAAGTCCGCGGTCCAGCGGCCCGCCTGTTCCGGCGTCAGACCGTAGCGCCAGCGCCACATCTTGCCGAGCAGCGCCAAAGAGCGAACGAACTGCGGCAGGCTCGTGTTGACGAACTGAGGAGGCACGGAACCACCGTCCGGCCCCGCCTCCATCGGTACGGCCACGATGTGCGCCGTGCCGTACTGCACACACAGCTGACGACCGTAGTCGCTGCCCATCACCAGATACGACCCGGCATCCGGCGCCGGACGCACCCCGCGCTCCGCCGCCAGCTCCGCCAGCGTCGGCACCGGACGGCCCGGCTGCGCCTGACCCCAGAAGAACGGGCCGAAGTCCACCGGCAGACCCGCCCAGACGAGCGTCTGCGCCACGACGTCCGGCACGCCCTGCCGCGACACCGCGCGCTGCTCGAACCGGAACACGCCCTGCGGGCCGAACGACTCCGCCAGCTCCCGGGCCATGACGTCCGGCCCCACCGGCGGAAGTTGACCGGGGGCCGACAGCGGCACCCGGTTCGGCGCGGGCCGCGCCGGGCCGTCGGCGACCTGGTGCAGCTCGCCCTGATGCTCAATCAGATGCCGCATGCCCTGCTGCCGGGTCGCGAGATCCCGGCCGTACGCGGCGGTGTGGCTGATCCGCACCTGCGGCCAGGTCTCCCGCACCATGCGGGCGCAGTAACCACCCGGCAGATCACACGACTCCAGCTCCGTGTGCAGCTCCAGCACCTGCTGCGGCGGCACGTTCATCGCCCGCAGCTCGTGCAGGATCTGCCACTCGGGGTGCGGCGTCCCCGGCGCGCTGCGCCGGATGAGCTGCTGCTCGGAACCGTCGGCCGCGCGATAGCGCAACACCGCCATGTACCCGGGCCCGACCGTGGGCACCCCGGCCGGCGGCTGCTGCGGATAGCCGTAACCCTGTCCCGGCCCCTGCGGCGCGGCGGGCGTGCCGGGGCCCGCGAGCATGGTGGCCGCGTGGTGCGCGCCGCCGGGCCCGCCGGCCGCGGGCGGCTGCCCGGGAACACCCGGAGCGCCGGGAGCGTGCGGTACGGAACCACCGCCGCCGCCCGGCGTACCGGGCCCGGCGAGCATGGTGGCGGCGTGATGCACCCCACCGGGACCCTGCGGGGGCTGCCCGGGAGGCTGCGGGGCGGCGGGAGGCCGTCCCGGAGCGCCGGGAGCGCCCGGAGCGGCGGGCACGCCGGGGGTACCCGGGGTGGCCAGCATCGTCGCGGCGTACGCGGCACCGGGGCCCTGTGGGGCGCCCGGAGGCCGGGGAGCTCCCGGGGCACCGGGAGCCTGCGGGGCACCCGGGATGCCGGGGGCCTGCGGAGCGGCCGGGACCTGAGCGCCGGGAACACGAGGCGCACCGGGAGGCTGCCCCGGAACACCGGGCGCACCAGGAGCATGCGGAACCTGCGCCCCACCCGCGCCCGGCCGCGCGGGAGCACCGGGCACACCGGGACCACCGGGGCCACCGGGGCCACCGGGCTCTGCAAGCATCGTGGCCGCCGCGTGCGCCCCACCGGTCCCGGGCGCACCCGGAGCCGCGGGCGGTACGGGCCCACCGACCCCCGGCGCCCCGGGGACACCCGGAGCGTGGGGGGGCTGACCGGGCACACCCGGAGGCCGCGGCACGCCGGCGCTCGGGGCACTCGGGACCCCGGGAGCACCGGGAGCACCGGGAGCACCGGGAGCACCGGGAGTGTACGGAGGTTGCCCGGGCGTGCCCGGGCCGCCAGGCGCGCCTGGCATTCCCGGAGCACCCGGGGCCCGCGCGCCCGGCGTGGCCGGGCCCGCCGGGTCCTCGATCGCCGGGGCGATCGCCGTGCGCGGCAGCGCGCTGCCCGCGGGCATCAGCGCCGTCTTGGCCTCGGGCTGGACGCCCGGAGCCGGGAAGTCGTCCTCGTCCGTACCCGACAGAGCGGGAGCGAGCACCGTGGCGGGCAGCCCGACGGAACGGTCCCCGTCGTCCTCACCCGCGTTCGTGTCGGCCCCGGCCCAAGGAGTCGCCGAGGGGTCGGCGTCCGGCCACACCGAAGCGCCGGAAGGGCCGTCGGAACCGGCACCCGGCGCGGGAGACGCGTCCGGAAGCCCGGGAGTCGCCGAGGCCATGCCCCTGCCGTCGGACGCGTCCGTCCCGGGCCCGGACGTCGCGTCCGACCAGGCCGACGCTCCGGCGCCCCCCGCGGACAAAGACCCACCGGAACCCGTACCCGCCGAATCAGGAACTCCCGGCGCGGAAGACAAACCCGAAGTGCCCGAAGGCGACGAAGCCGCCCCCGCGTCCGGCCGCGCCGAAGCATCGGCGGACATACCGGAGCCCGTACCCGCCGAAGCGGGAGCCCCTGGCCTGGAAGCCGCACCCGCCGGAACACCCGCGGACGAATCCGAGCCCGGCGCAGCCGGGACCCCCGGCAGGGGAGACACACCCGACGTGGCCGAAGGCGGCGAAGCCGCACCCGCACCCGACGTCGACCGCCGGTCCGGGATGCCCATCGCGTCCGCCGCGTCCTGCAACCACTGCGGCGGGCTCAGCAGGAAGGACGTCGCCTCCAGATCGAGCCGCTTCGGCGGCGCGTCCGACGCCGCCGGCACCTGTTCGTCCACGGCCCCGTACTCCTCCTCGTACCGGCGGATCACCTCGCCGACCGGCAGCCCCGGCCACAGCGTCGTCTCGCCGCTGTCCCGGGCGATCACCAGGCGGGCCAGGCCGCCGTCCGACCTCGGACCGTCCTCGCGGTCCTCCGCCCAGACCACGAAACCCAGATCGAACTCCCGCACCCGCACCTCGCGGTGCTGATACGCCGGCACATCGCCGTTGACCCAGCGCTCCGCGCGCTCCTGCGCCTGCGCGAACGTCACCATCCCGCGCTCACCCCTCCACCGGGACGGCGTACGCGAAGCCACCGTCGACCATCAGGTTCGCGACGGTCTCCAGCTCCGGCGGGCCGCCGGCCAGCCGCGAGAGAAACGCGTCGAAGTCCTCGCCGCAGGGCAGCAGCAGCCGCTCCACCCGCTCCTGCACCGTCCAGCCGTCCTGGTCGCGGGCGTCGTCGAACGGGCAGAACCACACCGTGCCGAGCGCCTCGCCCTTCACCTTCACCGCGAGCACACCGCCCTGCACGAAACCGACACCCAGATAGTCCTTGGTGAAGTGATCGCGCAGGCACTTGTTCACATAGACCAGGTCATTGACCGCGGCCTCGTCCCGCACCGTGAGGAACGGCTGGTCGATCAGCAGCCCCAGCTCCGCGTCCAGCGCGGCACCCACCGGCGCGCAGCCGCCCGCCGCCTTCAGGAAGGCGCGGTACGCACCGGGCAGCCGGTAGCCGAGATCCTCCTCGACGCCCTGGACCTGTTCCTCCGTCACCGCCAGATCCCGCTGCGGCAGCGCGAAGTGCACCGGGCGCGTCTCCTGCAACGGCCGCGTACCCCGCTTGTCCTGGTCCACGGCCGCCGTCGCCAGCCCCGCGTGGTGCCGCAGCAGCACCTTCACCTCGACCGGGACCAGCTCCAGCCGGCGCGTGCCCGCCACGTGGTGCCACGTCCAGCCGTGCGGCGTCGCCACACACGGCAGGCTCGCCCACAGCTCGTGCCCGGCCGCGTGCTGCGCCGCGTTCGCCGACACGTAGTCCGTCAGCCGCAGCTCGTCGACGCCGAAACCCTCCGGCGGTTCCGCGATCTCCGCGGCCGCCCGGGCGTACGGCGAGAAATCCGGAAAACCGTCCTCGTCCACCCGCACGCCCTTCGGGTAGCGCGCGGCACGGACCGGATCCGGGAAGTGCACGACCTGCCCGGCATAGGCCGTGTTCGGTGGCGCGGCGTGCTGCCCGAGCCGACCTGTCGTCATGGCGGTTGCCCCCTGCTGACTCTGTCACCTGACGCCCGGACAAGTGCGGCGGACACCGCGGGCCACCGGGCCACCGGCCGCGCCACGGGGCGGCCCGGCCGGTCGGTGTCCCCATGGCCGAGAACACCCCGTGCGCACAGCCTAAGCGGTGCCGCAAGGCGGGGTCCGCGCACCGGACCACACCCACCGCACCGCACGACCCCGACCCCGGCGATCACCGCCAGGCACCACATCCCATAGTGATCACGCGACACATGAACACCACACGGCACGCATCCAACCCCGACCTGACTTCCACACCCGCCACCCCATTTGGCAGGCTGATCCCCGCAACAGGGGGATTGCACGGGAGGGAAGAACCACCATGCACACGACTCAGGACCGCCAGCCCGTGAACGAACGCGCCTCCGCACCCGGAGACCCCCGGCTCACCTGGAGCGCCACCGACGACGCGGACAGACCGCCCGCGCTGCTGCACCGCCGCGACGGCATCCTGCCCGCCGTCGCGGCCGCGCTCTCCGTCCGCGGCGAGACCCTGACCTGCACCGCGGGCAAGGCCGACCAGCCGCCGACGCTCCACCCGCTCGTCCAGGACTTCCTCGACACGCTCACCAGCGACCGGCGCGAACGCTTCACCGGCCGCTGCCCCGAAGCCGTGCTCCTCACCCGCTACCT
Source organism: Streptoverticillium olivoreticuli subsp. olivoreticuli (assembly GCF_003391135.1). GTDB lineage: Bacteria > Actinomycetota > Actinomycetes > Streptomycetales > Streptomycetaceae > Streptomyces > Streptomyces blastmyceticus. Next base: position 4,370,615 of record NZ_CP031455.1, read on the forward strand.
CAGCGCCTTCGAAGCGGGCCGGAGCAAACGCGCCGCCCGCAAACCGCTCACCCACGGGGAAGCGAAACGCGCCCTGAAACACTCCAAACTCACCGCCCGGCACATCCGCGAGGACGGCGACCCCCGGCACGGCGGCTACGCGCCCCCCTGCCGCTCCTGTACGGCTCTCCTCGCCCACTTCGGCGTACGGAGCGTCGACCCCGCCGCCCCGACCAACGGCAAGGGCTGACCCCATGCGCGCCTTCGAACGCACCGCCGCCACCCGCTTCCCCGTCGCCGTCGACGCCGCCCTCCGCGAGGCCGGCTGGCAGCCCGGCCGCTGGGACATCAAGGCCGCCGAGAACTGGGCCGACGCCCTGCGCGCCCACACCTCCCCCGCCGGCCACCGGCACACCGTCTTCCCCGCCGCGGTCGAGGCCTGGGCCGAATTCGGCGGGCTCCACATCACCGCCCCGGGGCCCGGCCGCCACATCGCGCCGACGCCCTTCCACATCGACCCGCTGCACGGCCTCCACCTCGCCCGCACCGTCGCCGACCTCGGCCGCGCGCTGGGCGCCGAGGTGTGCCCCCTCGGCCAGGAGGCCGACGGCCAGGCGCTGCTCGCCATCGACACGCACGGGCGGGTCTACAGCCTCGACCACACCGGCGACTGGTACCTCGGCTCCGACATCGACCACGCCATCGGCGCCCTCGTCACCGGCGCCCGCCCCTCCCGCCTCTCGGCGGGACCGCGCGCGTAGCGCGGCCCGGAGCACCGCGGGGCGCCCGGCCCCGGCGGCGCCGGGCCACACCCGGCGGGGTCGGGAATCAGCCAAAAACAGGGCAGGAACCGGCCTATTTCAGGCCGCCATCCGCCCCTCCCCGGACGGGATCACCGCGGAGACCCGGAAGCCACCCACATCCGTCACACCCGCCACAAACACCCCGCCCAGCGCCGAGACCCGCTCCCGCATCCCGACCAGGCCGTTGCCGCCGCTCGGCAGACCGACGTCCGCGCCGCCGTCCGAAGGACCGTTCTCCACCTGGAGCGCCACCTCGTCCTCCCGGTGCGCCACCCGCACGATCGCCTTCGCACCCGGCGCGTGCTTGTGCACATTCGTCAGCGCCTCCTGCACCACGCGGTAGGCCGTGCTCTCCACCCGCGCGCCGTGCGAACGCTCCTCGCCCTCCACGCACAGCTCGACCGCCATGCCCGCGGCCCTCGACTGACCCACCAGGTCCTCCAGCCCGTCGAGACACGGACCGTCACCGCCCGCGGCCTCGTCCGCCCCGGCGGCCGCCGCACTCACCGACACCCGCGCCGAAGCCGCCGCCGCGACCTCCGCCAGCCGCTGCGACTCCGCCGCCGACGACTGCGCGGCCACCGCGCCGTCCGACGACGTCCGCAGCACCCCCAGCATCTCCCGCAGCTCCATCAGCGCCTGGCGGCCCATGTCACCCACCAGACCCGCGTTCTTCGACGCCTTCTCCGGGTCCTTCAGCGCCACCGCCTGCAACGCCGCCGCGTGCACCACCATCAACGACACCCGGTGGGCCACCACGTCGTGCATCTCCCGCGCGATCCGCGTGCGCTCCTCGTTGCGGGCCCACACCGCGCGCTCCTCCGCCCGGTCCGCCAGCAGCGCCAGCTCGCGCTCCAGCCCGTCCGCCCGCTCGCGCAGGCTCTCGACGAGGCGGCGGCGCGCCCCCACGTACAGGCCGAGCAGCACGGGCGGCGCGGACAGACCCAGCGCCATCAGCGCCGAGAACACCACGATCAGCCACATGCCCGGCCGGTAGCCGTCCTCCGTCATGTCCTGGTGGAAGCGCACGAACGTCACCACGAACGTCCCCGCGACCGACGCCCCGGCCAGCACCACCGTCAGCCGCCGCGGCACATCGGCCGCGGCCAGTGTGTACAGCCCGACGATGCCCAGCAGGAAACCCATCTCGGCCGGTGTGATCGCGATCGACAGCAGCACCACGGCTATCGGCCACCGCCGCCGCAGCACCAGCGACGCCCCGGCCGGCAGCCCGATGGCGAAGCCGACCGCCGCGGGCAGCCCCGCGTCCTTGGCGAAGCCGATCCCTTCCGCCGTGCACTCCAGCGCCGACACCAGCGCGAGCGTCACGTCCAGCACGAAACCCCGACGCCGCTCCCACCACCACGGCCCCCCGGGCGCGCCCCGCGCGCCTGCCTCCGCGATTGCCCCCGTTGTGGTCATACCACCCAGACTACGGGCGCCCGCCACCGGTTTTCCCGTCCGTGCGGCAGCACGATGCGCGTGCGAAGAGGGTGGAAATGCACTGTTATCCCTCGAACTATTTAATCGGGCATGTTTTCGGGACATGTGGAGGTGTGCGCGACGAGGCTGGGCCCATGCAAGCGAAGACGGAACTACAGGCACGCGCCCGCGAGCTACGGCTGGCGGGCAGGACGTACGACGAGATCGTCGCGGAGCTGGGGGTGGCGAAGAGCTCGGTGTCGCTGTGGGTGAGGGATCTTCCCAAGCCGCAGAAGACGGCGGAGCAGATGCAGGCGATGTCGGAGGCGCGCTGGGAGCCGTATCGCAAGACCCGCGCTCTGGTGCGCCAGCAGACGAAAGAGGCCGCGGTTCGCGAGATAGGCCGGATGACCGACCGGGAGCTGTTCCTGGTCGGCGTCGGGCTGTACTGGTCGGAGGGCTCGAAGCGCAAAGCGCACCGGCCCCAGGAAGTGACCGTCTTCATCAACAGCGACCCCAGCATGATCACCGTCTATCTCGCATGGCTCGAGCTGCTGCACGTCGAGCCGGAGCGCCTGCGGTACCGCGTGATGATCCACGAGTCCGCCGACGTAGCGGGCGCCGAGAAATTCTGGGCGGACCTCGTCGGCATCGACGTCACGAGCCTCGACAAAACCACGCTCAAGAAACACAACCCGAAGACCGTCCGCAAGAACGTCGGAGAGGACTACCGGGGATGCCTCGTCGTGCGAGTCCTGAAGGGCGCCGATCTATACCGTCGCATCGAAGGCTGGTGGTACGGCATAGTGTTGTGTGCCAAGCGGTCGACTTGACGGAATGTCCAGTTTAACCCGCTTTACCATCCCCTGTGGTGTAATTGGCAACACTGCGGCTTTTGGTGCCGCCTTTCCGGGTTCGAGTCCTGGCAGGGGAGCTCAAAGTTCGAATACTCGGGTCCTGACCCCCAGGTCGGGGCCCGCCCGCGTTTCGGCCTTCAAACGCACCGGTATCCTTCGGATGTCCACCACCCGAAGCCGAAGGGCACACCCGTGAGCGCCAACCGCCCGGCAGCCGTCGTCGTCCTCGCAGCGGGTGAGGGCACCCGCATGAAGTCGGCGACCCCCAAGGTCCTCCATGCCATCTGCGGCCGCTCCCTCGTCGGGCACGTCGTCGCCGCCTCCCGCGAGCTGGACCCCGAGCACCTCGTGGTGATCGTCGGCCACGAGCGCGCGAAGGTTTCCGCGCACCTGGCCGAGATCGACCCCACCGTCCGCACCGCCGTGCAGCACGAGCAGAACGGCACCGGCCACGCCGTGCGCATGGGGCTGGAGGAGCTCGGCAACAGCGGCGTCGTGCTGGACGGCACCGTGGTCGTCGTCTGCGGTGACACCCCGCTGCTCACCGGCGGGACGCTGCGCAAGCTCAGCGACGTCCACGCCGCCGACGGCAACGCCGTCACCGTGCTGACCGCCGAGGTCCCGGACTCCACCGGCTACGGCCGCATCGTGCGGGACGCCGCCACCGGCGCCGTGACCGCGATCGTCGAGCACAAGGACGCCACCGACGCGCAGCGCGCGATCCGGGAGATCAACTCCGGCGTCTTCGCGTTCGACGCGCAGCTGCTCACCGACGCGCTGGGCAAGGTCCGTACGGACAACAGCCAGGGCGAGGAGTATCTGACGGACGTCCTGGGCATCCTGCGCGAGGCCGGGCACCGGGTGGGCGCGGCCGTGGCGGGTGACCACCGGGAGATCCTGGGCATCAACAACCGCGTCCAGCTCGCCGAGGCGCGCAAGCTGCTCAACGAGCGGCTGCTGCACGTGGCGATGATGGACGGCGTGACGGTCGTGGACCCGGCGTCGACGCTGGTCGACGTGACGGTGACGTTCGAGCGCGACTCGGTCGTCCACCCGGGCACCCAGCTGCTGGGCGCGACGCACATCGCCACCGGCGCCGAGGTCGGCCCGAACTCCCGGCTGAAGGACACCACGGTCGGCGCGGGCGCGGTGGTGGACAACACCGTCGCGGACGGCGCGCTGATCGGCGAGGGCGCGAACGTCGGCCCGTACGCCTATCTGCGCCCCGGCACACAGCTGGGGACGAAGTCCAAGGCCGGCGCGTATGTGGAGATGAAGAACGCCGTGATCGGCGAGGGCACCAAGGTGCCGCATCTCTCCTACGTCGGCGACGCCACGATCGGCGAGTTCACCAATATCGGCGCGGCGAGCGTCTTCGTGAACTACGACGGTGTGAAGAAGCACCACACGACGATCGGCTCGCACTGCCGGACCGGCTCGGACAATATGTTTGTGGCTCCGGTCACGATCGGGGACGGCGCGTACACCGCGGCCGGCTCGGTCATCACCAAGGATGTGCCCCCGGGTTCGCTGGCCGTCGCACGTGGACAGCAGCGGAATATCGAGGGCTGGGTGGCTCGTAAGCGCCCGGGAAGCGCAGCCGCACAGGCCGCTTCCGCCGCTCAGCAGGACGGTCGGGAGACCGACGCCGAACAGTGACCGTGACACGGGCCGCGTCGTGCGGGGCGTACCGTGATAAGCGCACACAAAGCGACATCCAAGGAGACTGTGCTGTGACCGGGATCAAGACGACCGGCGAGAAGAAGCTGATGCTCTTCTCCGGCCGCGCCCACCCCGAGCTTGCCGAGGAGGTCGCGCACCAGCTGGGCGTAGGCCTGGTCCCGACCAAGGCATTCGACTTCGCCAACGGCGAGATCTACGTCCGCTTCCAGGAGTCGGCCCGCGGTGCCGACTGCTTCCTGATGCAGAGCCACACGGCTCCCATCAACAAGTGGGTCATGGAGCAGCTCATCATGATCGACGCGCTGAAGCGCGCGTCGGCCCGCTCCATCACCGTGGTCGTGCCGTTCTACGGTTACGCGCGCCAGGACAAGAAGCACCGTGGTCGTGAGCCGATCTCGGCGCGCCTGGTCGCCGATCTGTTCAAGACGGCGGGTGCGGACCGGATTCTGACGGTCGACCTGCACACGGACCAGATCCAGGGCTTCTTCGACGGCCCGGTGGACCACCTGTTCGCGCTGCCGATCCTCGCCGACTACGTGGGTGCGAAGGTCGACCGCGACAAGCTGACGGTCGTCTCCCCGGACGCCGGCCGCGTGCGCGTCGCCGACCGCTGGTGCGACCGTCTGGGCGCGCCGCTGGCGATCGTCCACAAGCGCCGTGACAAGGATGTCGCCAACCAGGTGACGGTGCACGAGGTCGTCGGTGATGTGAAGGGCCGCGTGTGCGTCCTGGTCGACGACATGATCGACACCGGTGGCACGATCTGCGCCGCCGCGGACGCCCTGTTCGCCAACGGTGCCGAGGACGTCATCGTGACGGCCACGCACGGTGTGCTCTCGGGCCCGGCCGCGGACCGTCTGAAGAACTCCAAGGTGAGCGAGTTCGTGTTCACCAACACCCTGCCGACGCCGGGTGAGCTGGAGCTCGACAAGATCACGGTGCTGTCGATCGCCCCGACGATCGCGCGCGCGGTGCGCGAGGTCTTCGAGGACGGTTCGGTGACGAGCCTCTTCGAGGAGCAGGCGTAGTCACGCCCTCCTGACTGATCGATTTCTGGGCGGCCTCCCCGCCGGGTACACTGCACAAGTTGCTCGGCGAGGGAGGCCGCACTTTTTCGGTGCGGCGGTCCGTTATCGACGCGCTCTTCGTAGCAGGTCTGTCGTGGGCCGGGTAACGGCCGTCAGATCCTTTTTCTTCCTACGAGGAGTGCGTATGTCCGAGGTCAAGATCCCCGCACAGATCCGCCGCGAGTTCGGCAAGGGCTTCGCCCGCCGCGCCCGTGTCGCCGGTCAGGTCCCGGCCGTTGTCTACGGTCACGGTGGCGAGCCGGTTCACGTGACCCTGCCGGGCCACGACATGATGATGGCGCTCAAGACCCCGAACGTCCTGCTCTCCCTGGACATCGAGGGCCGCACCGAGCTGGTCATCCCCAAGGCCGTCCAGCGTGACGCGCTCAAGGGCTTCCTGGTCCACGTCGACCTGCTGGTCGTCGCCAAGGGCGAGAAGGTCACGGTCGAGGTTCCGGTGCAGACCCAGGGCGAGCTGGCCCCGGGCGGCAACCTGCTCGAGCACATCCTGAACACCCTGACCGTCGAGGCCGAGGCCACCCACCTCCCCGAGGCCGTCGTCGCGAACATCGCGGGCCTGTCGGCCGGTGCCTCCGTTCTGGCCAAGGACGTCGTCCTGCCGGCCGGCACCACCCTGGCCGTCGACGGCGACACCGTCGTCCTCCAGGTGATGGGCGCCCAGACCGAGGCCGCCGAGGCCGAGGGCACCGAGGCCTGATCCAGGCTTCCCTCGTTCTTCCCTGCCGCCGTCCCGCTCTTCCCGAGTGGGGCGGCGGTTGGCTATGGAGGAGAATGTTCGGATGACGGACGATACGAGCCCTTGGCTGATCGTGGGGCTGGGCAACCCGGGCCCCGAGTACGCGGCGAACCGCCACAACGTCGGCTTCATGGTGGCCGATCTGCTGGCGGAGCGGATGCGGGCGAAGTTCAAGGCGCACAAGTCGCGGGCCCAGGTGGTCGAGGGCCGGCTGGGCGCGCCGGGGCCGTCGAGTCGCCGGGTGGTCATCGCGAAGCCGATGTCGTTCATGAATCTGTCGGGCGGGCCGACGGCCGCGCTGCGGGACTTCTACAAGGTGCCGGTGGAGCGGATCGTCGCGGTCCACGACGAGCTGGACATCGACTTCGGTCAGCTGCGGCTGAAGCTGGGCGGCGGCGACAACGGCCACAACGGCCTGAAGTCGATCACCAAGGCGATGGGCCCGGACTACTGCCGGGTGCGCTTCGGCATCGGCCGCCCGCCGGGCCGTATGCAGGTGGCGGACTTCGTCCTGAAGGACTTCTCGTCGACGGAGCGCAAGGAATTGGCGTTCGAGGTGGACCGGGCCGCTGACGCGGTCGAGACACTGATTGTGGACGGCCTGGAGCGGGCGCAGGGGACGTACAACTCGTAGCCCCCTTGCTGCGGGCCGGTTCGCCGCCTGCGGCGGAAGCGCCCTGCGGGCGCGTCCTCAAACGCCGGACGGGCTGAATCAGCCCGTCCGGCGTTTGAGGACAGCACGCGAAGCGTGCTTCGGGGTCTGGGGCGGAGCCCCAGTTCGGGAAGGGGCGGGTAGGGGAAAGACCCGGCGTCAGCCGGTGTTACGAAGGCCCGCCGCCACACCGTTGACCGTCAGCAGAAGCGCCCGCGACAGCGTCGGATCCGCCACCTCACCCCGCTCCGCGGCGAGCCGCTGCCGGTGCAGCAGAGTCACCTGCAGATACGAGATCGGATCCAGATACGCGTCCCGGATATGGAACGTCTGCCTCAGCACCGGGCTGGAGTCCAGGAGTTCCCCCTCCCCCGTGATGCGCAGAACCTCCTGCACGGTCAGCTCGTGCTCCGCCTTGATCGTGTCGAAGACGTGCTTCAGCGGTTCCGGGACGAGCGTGTCGACATAGTGCTGTGCGATGCGCAGGTCCGTCTTGGCGAGCGTCATCTCCACGTTGGAGAGGAAGTTCTGGAAGAAGTGCCAGTGCTCGTGCATTTCGTCCAGGACGGTGTCGAGCCCGGCCTCGCGCGCGGCCCTGAGGCCGGAGCCGACGCCGTACCAGCCGGGGACGATCTGGCGGGACTGCGTCCAGCCGAAGACCCACGGGATGGCGCGGAGGCCGTCGAGCCCGGCGCCGGAGTCGGGGCGGCGCGAGGGGCGGGAGCCGAGGTGGAGTTCGGCGAGCTGGTCCACGGGCGTCGACGCGAAGAAGTACGCGGGCAGGTCCGGGTCCTCGACCAGCCGCCGGTAGGCGTCATGGGCCGCGTCGGAGACGGTGTCCATGGCGGCGTCCCAGCGGGCGAGCGCCTCGTCGGACTGGCGCGGCGAGGTGTGCAGCGCGGAGGCCTGGAGCGTGGCCGCGACGGTCAGTTCCAGGTTCTCGCGGGCGAGCGCCGGGATGAGGTACTTGTCGGAGATGACCTCGCCCTGTTCGGTGACCTTGATCTCGCCCTCGAGGGTGCCCCACGGCTGGGCGAGGATCGCGTCGTGGGTGGGGCCGCCGCCGCGGCCGACGGTGCCGCCGCGGCCGTGGAAGAGGCGCAGCCGTACGCCGTAGCGGTGGGCGACGTCGCGGAGGCGGCGCTGGGCGCGGTGGATCTCCCACTGCGAGGTGGTGATGCCGCCGAACTTGGAGGAGTCGGAGTAGCCGAGCATGACCTCCTGGACGTCGCCGCGCAGGGCGACGAGGCGGCGGTAGGAGGGGTCGGCGAGCATCTCGTCGAGGAGCCGGTCGGCTTCCTTGAGCTCGTCGGTGGTCTCCAGGAGGGGGACGATGCCGATCCTGGCCCAGCCGGCGTGCAGGTCGACCAGCCCGGCCTCCCGTGCCAGCACCGCCGCCGCGAAGACGTCGTCGGCGCCCTGGCACATGGAGATGACGTAGGACTCGACGACCTCGGGGCCGAAGCGTTCGAGGGCCTGGCGGACGGTGTGGAAGACGCCGAGGGTCTTCTGTCCGTCGGCGTCCAGGGGGGCCGGCATGGGGGCGAGCGGACGGCGCGAGCGGAGCTCCTTGGCGAGGAGCTTGCGGCGGTAGTCGCGGGGCATGTCGGCGTAGCGCCAGGATTCCTCGCCGAGCCGGTCGAAGAGCTGGCCGAGGGCGTGGTGGTGGGCGTCGGCGTGTTCGCGGACGTCCATGGTGGCCAGGTGGAGGCCGAAGGCCGCGAGGGTGCGCAGGGCGCGCTCCAGGCGGCCGTCGGCGATGAGGCGGCCGCGGTGGGCGCGCAGGGAGTCCTGGATCAGCTGGAGGTCGGCGAGGAGTTCGCCGGTGCCGAGGTAGTCGCGGCCTTCCTGGTGGGGGGTGTCCCGGGCCAGGCGCTCACGGGTGTTGACGAGCTTCTGGCGGACGCAGGTGGCCTTGAGGCGGTAGGGCTCCTCGGCGTTGAGGCGCTTGTAGCGGGGGCTGATCTCCGGGAGGAGTTCGAGGTCACGCTGGAGGGAGGAGAGGAGTTCCTCGGTGGCGCCGCTGTTGCGGATGGAGTTGGAGAGGGCGCTGCGCAGGAGGTCGACCAGTTCGAGGGCGTCGGTGATGCCGTGCTCGTGCTGGAGGATCAGGACGTCCCAGGTGACCTGGGGGGTGACGTTGGGGTTGCCGTCGCGGTCGCCGCCGATCCAGGTGCCGAAGGTGAGGGGGCGGGTGGTGGCGGGGAGGGCGACGCCGACGCGGTCGAGCTCGGCGGCGAGGTCCTCGAGGACGTCCCCGACGGCGCCCGCGTGCAGCTCGTCGAGGTAGTAGATGGCGTTGCGGGCCTCGTCGGTGGGCTCCGGGCGGGCGACGCGGAGCTCGTCGGTCTGCCAGAGCAGGTCGATGTTCTCGGCGAGGCGCAGGTCGGTGCGGCGCTTGTCCCCGGTGGCCGCGGCGGGCGCGTCGAGCAGCTCGGCGACGCGGCGGAGCTTGTTGAGGACGCTGCGGCGGGCGGCTTCGGTGGGGTGGGCGGTGAAGACGGGGCGTACGCCGAGGTTCTCGACGGTCTGCCGGAGGTGGTCGGGGTCGGCGTCCTTGAGCTGGTCCGCGGTGCGGGCGAGTATCGAGCCCTCGGCGTCGCGCTTGGCCTGGAGCTCGCGGCCGCGGTGCACCTGCTCGGTGACGTTGGCGAGGTGGAAGTAGGTGGAGAAGGCGCGGACGAGCTTGGCGGCGGTCTCCAGGTCGGTGTCGCCGAGGAGCCGGGCTGCGGCCTCGCCGTCGGTGCGGGTGAGGGCCCGGACGCGCTCGACGAGGGCGAGGAGCTCTTCGCCCTCCTGGCGGACCAGGGTTTCGCCGAGGAGGTCGCCGAGGCGCCGGATGTCGGCGCGCAGGGCGGCGCTGCGCTGTGCTTCGGCGTCGTTCCGCGGGGTTTCCTCGGCGGCGAGGCTGATGGGGTCGGCACTGCTCACAGGTGCGGCTCCTTGCAGAGTTTCTGGCACGTCTGGAGGGTTCGCGGACCGCGCTGTCCGACGGTCACCAGCATAGGTCGCCGCCCGACGCGCGGTTGTCCACAGCCCTCTTGCTCCGGAGCTTTGCCCTGCCATACTTACGAAGCCGTAGGTTACGGTCCCGTAGCCGTGTCCCGAGCCCCCTGAGGGATCTCATGACTGCAAGCCCCGACGTGATCGAAGAAGCGCCGATGGCCCAGGAAACCCCGCTCCCGTCCGCCACTCTCGGCAGTGACAGCAAGCGCTCGGTGGAGCAGCTCGCGCTGTTGCTGTTCATCGTCGTTCCGTTCATCGCCCTGCTCGCCGCCGTTCCGCTGGCGTGGGGCTGGGGGGTGAGCTGGCTCGATCTCGGGCTGATGGTGGCGATGTACTACATCGGTTGCCACGGCATCACGATCGGTTTCCACCGGCATTTCACTCATGGGGCGTTCAAGGCGAAACGGCCGCTGAAGATCGCGCTGGCGATCATGGGGTCGATGGCGGTGGAGGGGCCACTGGTGCGCTGGGTGGCGGATCACCGCCGGCATCACCGCTTCTCGGACGCGGAGGGGGATCCGCATTCGCCGTGGCGGTTCGGCGAGTCGGTGCCCGCGCTGCTGAAGGGCCTGTGGTGGGCACATATCGGCTGGATGTTCGACGAGGAGCAGACGTCGCAGGAGAAGTACGCACCGGATCTGATCAAGGATCCGGCGATCCGGCGGGTGTCGCGGCAGTTCGTGCTGTGGACGGCGGTGTCGCTGCTGCTGCCGCCGCTGGTCGGCGGATTGGTGACGTGGTCATGGCAGGGCGCTCTGACGGCGTTCTTCTGGGGTTCACTGGTGCGGGTGGCGCTGTTGCACCACGTGACATGGTCGATCAACTCGATCTGCCACGCGGTGGGCAAGCGCCCGTTCAAGTCGCGGGACCGGTCGGGCAACGTGTGGTGGCTGGCGGTGCTGTCCTGCGGCGAGTCCTGGCACAACCTGCACCACGCCGACCCGACCTCGGCCCGCCACGGTGTGCTGAAGGGGCAGCTGGACTCGAGCGCCCGGATCATCCGCTGGTTCGAGAAGGCCGGCTGGGCGTACGACGTGCGCTGGCCGGATGCGGACCGCATCGACTCCCGACGGAAGGAAACTGCCGTTCACGCGGCATGATTGACAGCGTGGCGATCGACAGCAATTCCACCAGTGACAAGAACCGGGCCTCTGCTTCGGGGACCCGTCGCACCCGCCGGGTGCGGATGACCGGCGCGGAGCGCCGTGAGCAGCTGCTGGACATCGGTCGCACGCTCTTCGCCGAGCGGGGGTTCGAGGGCACCTCGGTGGAGGAGATCGCGGCGAAGGCCGGGGTCTCCAAGCCGGTGGTCTACGAGCACTTCGGCGGCAAGGAGGGGCTGTACGCGGTGGTGGTCGACCGCGAGATGCGGCAGCTGCTCGACATGGTGACGGGCGCGCTGACGGCCGGGCACCCCCGGGAGCTGCTGGAGCAGGCGGCCTTCGCCCTGCTGGACTACATCGAGACGTATACGGACGGCTTCCGCATCCTGGTCCGCGACTCGCCCGTCGCGCAGTCCACGGGCACCTTCGCCTCGCTGATCAGCGACATCGCCACCCAGGTCGAGGACATCCTGGGCCTGGAGTTCAAGGCGCGCGGCTTCGACCCGAAGCTGGCCCCGCTGTACGCCCAGGCGCTGGTGGGCATGGTCGCCCTGACGGGCCAGTGGTGGCTGGACGTGCGCAAGCCGAAGAAGGCGGAGGTGGCGGCGCACCTGGTGAACCTGGCGTGGCACGGCCTGGACGGCCTGGAGCCCAAGCCGCGCCTGGTGGGCCACCGCCGGGCCTAGCCCGCGCCCCGGGGGCGCCGGGGAAAGATCAATCGCGGCGCGCCACCGCGAAGACGCGGCGGAACGGGAAGACCGTGCCCCCCGGCCCCGCCGGATACGCCTCGCGCAGCAGCGCCCCGTACGACGTGAGGAATTCCTCCGTCGCGGACGCGTCGTCCGCGAGCGCCGCCAGGACCGGCCGCAGTGCCGTGCCCTTCGTCCAGTCGAGGACGGGGTCCGTGCCGCTCAGCAGCTGCATGTATGCCGTCTCCCACACGTCCGCCGTGAGCCCCAGGCCCGCGAGCCTCTCCAGGTAGCCCGCGGGTTCGAGGATGTGGCCGGCCCGGTGGAGGCCCGCGAGGCGGTCGCGCCAGCGGGGGCTCTCGCAGAGCTCGTGGAGCAGTACGTGGCTGGGTGCGGTGAAGTTGCCGGGGACCGTGAAGGCGAAGGTGCCGCCGGGTGCGAGGGCGGCGGTCCAGGACGGGAAGAGGTCGGCGTGCCCCGGGACCCACTGGAACGTGGCGCTGGAGACGATCAGGTCGTACGTCTCCTCGGGCACCCATCCGGCGAGGTCCGTGCGGGCGAAGTCGAGCCGGCCGCCACCGGCGGTGGGACCGGCGTGGGCCGCGGCCTCGGCGAGCATCTCGGCGGAGCTGTCGAGGCCGGTGATGTGGGCGTCGGGCCAGCGCTCGGCGAGGAGGGCGGTGACGTTGCCGGGTCCGCAGCCGAGGTCGACGATGCGGGCGGGGCCGCGGGGCGGCTCGGGTACGCGGGCGAGGAGGTCGTGGAAGGGGCGGGTGCGGTGGCCGGAGTGGCGGAGGTACTGCCGCGGGTCCCAGCCGGTCGCCGTGGGTGCGCTGTGCATCGGTGGAGCCTCCTTGGGGGACGGCGGGGCGCGCGGGCCGGGTCGGGGGGCGCCCGACGGCCGGCGCTTACAGGATCCGCGCGCCTGTACACCCAGCATCCACCCCAAGTATCTTGACGTCAAGAGACTTCATGTCGACAGACCAACTACACTGATCGCCATGGAGGACGAGGTCGATCGACTTGTGTCAGCGTGGCGCCGCGAGCGCCCGGACCTCGACGTGGAACCGCTCGAGGTGCTCAGCCGCGTCAGCAGGCTCGCCCGCCACCTCGACCGGGCCCGGCGGCTGGCCTTCGCCGAGCACCGGCTGGAGCCGTGGGAGTTCGACGTGCTGACCTCCCTGCGCCGCGCGGGCGCCCCCTATCAGCTCTCCCCCGGCCAGTTGCTCACCCAGACGCTGGTCACCTCCGGCACCATGACCAACCGCATCGACCGGCTCGCCAAGCGCGGCCTCGTCGAGCGGCTGCCCGACCCCAGCGACCGCCGGGGCGTGCTGGTGCGGCTCACCGCCGAGGGGCGCGACCGCGCGGACGAGGCGCTCGCCGGGCTGCTCGCCCAGGAGCGCGCCATCCTCGCCCGCCTGTCGGGCGGGCAGCGCAGCGAACTGGCCGATCTGCTACGTCAGTTGACTGCCCCGTTCGACAATGTGCCCGGCTAGGTCGACCGGCCCCACCCCGGCCCGGCGGGCCAGCGCGACCGCGGCGAGCGTGGAGTGCACGCCCAGCTTCCCCAGCACGTTCTGCATGTGTGTGCGCACCGTGTGCGGGGAGAGGTAGAGGCGCTCGGCGACGGCCTTGCGGCCGAGCCCGGCGACCATGCAGCGCAGCACCTCGCGCTCGCGCGGGGTCAGCGACTCCACGAGCCGCTCGCTCTCGGTGCGGTGCTTGCGCGCGGCCGTGAGCTCCCGCAGCACCCCGGTCAGCAGGGCCGGCGGGAGATGCGTCTCGTCCCTCAGCACGCCCCTGATGACGGCCAGCAGCCGGGACAGCGAGCAGTCCTTGGCCACCCAGCCGCTGGCGCCCGCCTGGAGCGCCGCGGCGGCCCGTCTGGGGTCGTCGCGCTCGGCGAGCACCACCGTCCGCACGGCGGGCTGGCCGGTGCGGACGCCCGCCACCAGGGAGATACCGTCGACGACGCCCTCGGCGTGCCCGCCGTCGTGGACGGGCACGCGCTGCCCCGGCACGCCGTCCGCGGCCACCGTGCCCAGATCGGCGTCGACCAGGAGCACGTCGAAGCGGCGCCCTTCGCCCGCCGCGCGCTCCAGGGCGCGCAGCGCCGCCGGACCACTGCCGGCCGCCGAGACGTCCACATCCTGCTCGGCCGCGAGGGCAGCGGCGAGCGACTCGGCGAAGATGCGGTGGTCGTCGACCACCAGAACCCGAATTCGTGCCACAGCCACCCCCATATTCCGGAAGGCGGGCAGTGCGGGTACGGCGCCCGGTGCCGGGGTCGCCACGCGCGCACGGCCGCCGCCGTGCCATGACAACTACCCCGCCCCCGGGCGTCGTACCTGACTGTCTCGCCCCCTGATCAGCGTCGGCCCCCACCGGCGCTGTGCATCAGCGTACGGCGGGGGTCCGGCGACGGGAGCCGATTGGCAAAACTGCCTGACCCGCGTGTTTATGGTGAGCTTTCTGTTCAGTATTGGGGCAGTGAACGACACGGAACGACTCGATGTTGTCCATGTCCCCGCCGGTTTTCAGCTCCGGCCTACGCCTCACGGCGCGCGCCCGGACCCGCGACCACCGGAAACACCCGCGGCCGCGCGAACCCGGCCGCCGCGAAGGCATCCGCGACGGCCCGCTCCACGGCCGCCGCCCGCTCCGACTCCACCAGCGCCACCACCGATCCCCCGAACCCCGCCCCGGTCATCCGCGCCCCCAGCGCCCCCGAGGAATTCGCAACCGCGACCGCCAGGTCCAGCTCCGGGCACGAGACCCGGAAGTCGTCGCGGAGCGAGGCGTGCCCGGCCGTGAGGAGCGGTCCGACGGCCCGGACGTCGCCCGCGTCGAGGTGCGCGACGACCCGGCGGACGCGCTCGTTCTCGGTGACGACATGGCGCACCAGGGCCCGCGCGTCCGCGTCCGGCAACCGGTCGAGGGCGTCCCCCAGCCGGTCGTGGGGCACGTCGCGCAGCGCGCGTACGCCCAGCGCGCGTGCCCCCGCCTCGCAACCGGCGCGCCGCTTCGCGTACGCGCCGTCGGCCAGCGCGTGCTTCACGCGGGTGTCGACGACCAGCAGCCGCAGCCCCGCGCCCGCCAGGTCCAGTGGTACGTGCCGCCGCGCGAGGTCGCGGGTGTCCAGGAACAGGGCGTGTCCGGTGACGCAGCAGGCTGAGGCGGTCTGGTCCATGATCCCGCAGGGGACGCCCACGAAGTCGTTCTCCGCCCGCCGGCAGATCCTGGCGATCTCCTGCCGGGACAGCGCGAGGCCGGCCGCTTCGGTGAGGGCGAGCGCGACGGCGCACTCCAGGGCTGCCGAGGAGGACAGCCCGGCGCCCTGTGGCACCTCGCCGTCGATGCGGAGGTCGGCGCCGCCGAGGTCGTGGCCCGCCTCGCGCAGGGCCCACAGCACGCCGGCGGGGTAGGCGGCCCAGCCCTCGGTGTGTCCCGGTCGCAGGTCGGCGCCGGAGAGTTCCAGCCATCCGGTGCGAGCGTCGTCGCCCCGGTGCAGGCGCAGCAGGCCGTCGTCGCGGGGCGCGGCCGCGGCCCGTACGGCGTGCGGGAGGGCGAACGGGAGCACGAACCCCTCGTTGACGTCGGTGTATTCACCGATGAGGTTGACCCGGCCGGGGGCCGCCCAGACCCCGGCGGGCGGGTGTCCGAAGGCCCGCCGGAAGGCGTCGGCCGAGGCGTCGGCGCTCACTCGGCAGCGGCCCGGCGGGCGAACTCCCAGGCGTCCGCGATGATTTCGGACAGTTCGGTGCGGCGGGGCCGCCAGCCGAGGGTCTCGGCGGCCCGCGCGGCGGAGGCGACGAGGACGGCGGGGTCGCCGGGGCGGCGCGGGGCGGCGGTCTGCGGGACGGGGTGGCCGGTGACCTTGCGGGCGGTCTCGATGACCTCGTGGACGGAGAAGCCGCTGCCGTTGCCGAGGTTGCAGATCAGGTGCTCGCCGTCGCGGGCCGCGGACAGGGCGAGGAGGTGGGCCTCGGCGAGGTCGGCGACGTGGATGTAGTCGCGGACGCAGGTGCCGTCGGGGGTGGGGTAGTCGTCGCCGTACACGGCGACGGACTCGCGCTCGCCCAGCGCGACCTGGAGGACGATCGGGACGAGGTGGGTCTCGGGCGCGTGCCGCTCGCCGTGGTGCCCGTAGGCGCCGGCGACGTTGAAGTAGCGCAGGGAGACCGCCGCGAGGCCGTGGGCGGCGCACTCGCCGCCGATCATGTGGTCGACGGCGAGCTTGGTGGCACCGTAGGGATTGGTGGGGCCGGTGGGGGCGTCCTCGGTGATCGGGACGGTGGCGGGCTCGCCGTAGGTCGCGGCGGTGGAGGAGAAGACGAGGGTGCGGACGTCCGCGTCGCGCATGGCGGCGAGGAGGTCGGCGGTGCCGGCGACGTTGTTGCGCCAGTACGGCTCGGGGTCGGCGACGGACTGGCCGACCTGGGAGTGGGCGGCGAAGTGCAGCACCGCCTCGTAGGAGCTGTCCAGCCAATTCCCGGCGTCCTGCACACGGCCCTCGATGAAGCGGGCGCCTTCGGGGACGCTCGCGCGGTGCCCGGTGGAGAGGTCGTCGAGGACGGTCACGGTGTGCCCGGCGGCCAGCAGGTGCGCGGTGACCACGCTCCCGATGTATCCGGCACCGCCTGTGACCAGGTATGTGCTCATGTGCTCGCTACCTCTCGCAGTCGCTCGGCCGCGGCCTCGGGCGGCACGTCGTTGATGAACACACTCATGCCGGATTCGGAACCGGCGAGGAACTTCAGCTTGCCGGGAGCCCGGCGGACGGTGAAAAGCTCTAGGTGAAGGGCGAATTCACTCCTGTGGGGGTGGTGGAACGGCGCCTGGTGCCAGGCGGAGACGTACGGCGTGGGCTCCGGCAGGTCGAAGATCCGGTCGAAGCGCCGCAAGAGTTCCAGGTAGACCTGTGGGAACTCTGTGCGGGCGGCGTCGTCCAGCGCGGGCAGGTCGGGGACCCGGCGCCGGGGGTACAGGTGGACCTCGTACGGCCAGTGCGCGGCGTACGGCACGAAGGCCGTCCAGTGGCCGGTGTCGAGGACGACGCGGCGGCCGTCGGCGCGCTCGGCGGCCACGGTGGCGTCGAAGAGGTTCTGCCCGCCGGTGCGCCGGTGGTGCCCGGCCGCGGAGGCGAGCATGCGCTCGGTGCGCGGGGTGGTGAACGGATAGGCGTAGATCTGGCCGTGCGGGTGGCCGAGGGTGACGCCGATCTCGGAGCCGCGGTTCTCGAAGCAGAAGACCTGGGCGGCAGTGGGGAGTTCGGCCAGGTCGGCGGTGCGGTCGGTCCAGGCGGTGAGGACGAGCGCGGCGCGTTCCTCGTCGAGGTCGGCGAAGGAGGCGTGGTGGTCGGGGGTGAAGCAGACGACCTCGCAGCGGCCGGAATCCCCGGCGAGGGAGGGGAAGCGGTTCTCGAACACGGCCACGTCGTAGTCGGGTTCGGGGATCTCGGTGGACCGGCCCTCGCGCGAGGGGCACAGCGGGCAGTCGTCGGGCGGCGGGTGGTGGGTCCGCCCCTGGCGGTGGGAGGCGATGACCACGCTGTCGCCGAGGAGGGGGTCCCGGCGGACCTCGGAGGTGGTGGCGACGGGGGCGGGGCGCCGGAGGTCGGGGGCGTCGCGCACGGTGTCGTCGCGGAGGTCGTAGTAGAAGAGCTCGCGCCCGTCCGCGAGCCGGGTGGCCGTCCGCTTCATCCGGAACCTCTCTCACCGAACAGTCCGAACACCTTTACCAGACACCTTCACACACAACTCAACACAAGGAAGCATGACCCAACAACGCCGTCAACAGCGAGCGATGAGGTGGACCCATGCGCGAACTGGCCGAAGGGCTGCGCCTTCCCGTCAACGGGCTCGACTACACGATCCTCGTCCTGTACTTCGCCGTGGTCCTGGGCATCGGGCTCGCGGCCCGCCGCTCGGTCCGCACCAGCCTGGACTTCTTCCTCTCGGGCCGTTCGCTGCCCGCCTGGGTGACCGGCCTCGCCTTCGTCGCCGCCAACCTCGGCGCCACCGAGATCCTGGGCATGGCCGCCAACGGGGCACAGTACGGGGCCTACACGGTCCACTGGTACTGGATCGGCGCGATACCGGCCATGGTCTTCCTGGGTCTGGTGATGATGCCGTTCTATTACGGCTCGAAGGTGCGCTCCGTACCGGAGTTCCTGCTGCACCGCTTCGGGCCGTCCTCGCACCTGCTGTCGTCCGTCATCTTCGCGGTGTCGTCCGTGCTGATCGCGGGGGTCAACCTCTACGCGCTGGCGCTGGTGCTCCAGGCGCTGCTGGGGTGGCCGCAGTGGGTGGCGATCGTGGTGGCGGGCCTCTTCGTCCTCGCGTACATCACCCTCGGCGGGCTCTCCTCGGCGATCTACAACGAGGTGCTGCAGTTCTTCGTCATCCTCGCCGCGCTGATACCCCTGACGGTCGTCGGCCTCCAACGGGTCGGCGGCTGGCACGGGTTGTCGCACACCCTCTCGGACAGCCACGGCGACGACTTCCTGAGCGCCTGGGGCGGCACGGGCATCGGCCACGCCAATCCGCTGGGCGCCAACTGGCTGACCATCGTCCTGGGGCTGGGCTTCGTCCTCAGCTTCGGCTACTGGACCACCAACTTCGCCGAGGTGCAGCGCGCGCTGTCCGCGAAGGACCTCGGCGCCGCCCGGCGCACCCCGCTCATCGCCGCGTTCCCCAAGCTCCTCATCCCGCTGGCCGTGGTGCTGCCGGGCCTGATCGCGGTCGCCATGGAACCGGCGCTGGGCCGGGCGGGCAGCGGCCTGAGCTACAACGACGCGATCCCGGTGCTGATGCGCGACCTGCTGCCGAACGGCGTGCTGGGGCTCGCGGTCACCGGGCTGCTCGCCGCCTTCATGGCGGGCATGGCGGCCAACGTCTCGTCCTTCAACACCGTCTTCACCAACGACATCTGGGCCGCCTACGTGCGCAAGGACCGGCCCGACGCGCACTATCTGGCGACGGGGCGGTGGATCACGGCGATCGGGGTGCTGGCCGGCATGGGGACGGCGTTCATCGCCTCGTCGTTCGGCAACATCATGAACTACCTCCAGACGCTGTTCTCGTTCTTCAACGTGCCGCTGTTCTGCGTCTTCATCATCGGCATGTTCTGGAAGCGGGCCACGGCCGCGGCGGGCTTCTGGGGGCTGCTGTCCGGCACGGTCGCGGCGATGGTCAACTACTTCTGGCTGTACAAGCAGGGAGTTGTCGCGATCCCGTCCGACCAGGGCGCCAACTTCGTCTCCGCGATCGTCGCGTTCGCGGCCGGCGCGGTGGTGACGGTCGCCGTCTCGTACGCCACGGCGCCCAAGCCCGCCGCCTCGCTGGCGGGGCTGGTCCACGGCACGGCCGCGCCCGGCGCCGCGGAGCCGCCCGCCGAGGGCGACGACGCGTGGTACCGCAGGCCCGCGCTGCTCGGCTGGGGCGCGGTCGTCCTCGCCGCCGTCTGCTACGTCCCGTTCTCCTTCTGATTTCCGGGGAGTTGTCATGAAAGCGAAGCACCGGCTGTTCGACCTGCGGCTGATCATCGGCGCGCTGTTCGCGGTGTACGGCGTCATCGTCACCGGCGCCGGGATCGCCGCCTCGGACGCGGATCTGGAGAAGGCCCAGGGCATCAACATCAACCTCTGGACGGGCCTGGGCATGCTCGCGCTCGGGGCCTTCTTCCTGCTGTGGTTCAGGCTCCGCCCTGCGGCCCCGCCGGAGGCCGGGGAGCGATGACGCGGGCCGCGGCGGCAGTGGCCGCGGCCGTGGCGCCCGCGGCGCGGTCGAGCAGCCCCGTACGGGCCGCGAGGGCCGCCGCCTCCAGCCGGGAGCCCACGCCCAGCTTCATCAGGACGCGCTGCACATGTGTGCGCGCGGTGCTGGGAGCTATTCCCATGCCCGCCGCGATCAGCCGGGTGTCCTCGCCCTCGGCGACCCGCACGAGCACCTCGACCTCGCGCGGGGTGAGCAGTTGGAGCAGCCGGGCGCCCTCGTCGTCGGGCTGCGCCGCGGGGTTGAGGAGCTCGGCGAAGGCGCCCTGGAGCAGCTGCGGGTCCACCGCGGCCTCTCCGGCACGGGCCTTCATCATGGCCCGCTCGACGCCCTCGATGCGTTCGTTGTGCCGCACATAGCCCGAGGCGCCCGCGGCGAAGGCCGCGGCGATGCCGAGCGGGCTCGGCACGGGGCCGAGCACCACGACGGCCACCTGCGGGCGCTCGCGCTTGATCCGGACGACCGGGTCGAAGGCCCCCGGCTCGGCGGGGGTGGCGGTGCCCAGCAGGCACACCTCGGGGGCGCGGCTGACCACCAGGTCGGCCGCGCCCGCGCTCGGCGCCGCGGCGGCCAGCACCCGGTGCCCGCGCAGCTTCAGGGCCGAGGCGAGCGCCTCGGCCAGCAGTCGGTGGTCGTCGACCACCATGAGCCGCACGCCCATGCGCTTGCCCCCTGTCGCCCGCGTACGTCTCTCGTCGGCCCTCTTGTTCCCCGGAAGCTACACGCTTGTTCGACGTTCCGCGCCCCTTACCGGTGAGAAGTCCCCCGGAATGCCGAAATCCCTGCCAATCACGTGTACTTCGAGACTGAAACGGATCGTTCAGGCACGGAGGCGTGACGGGCAGGGATACGACTTTCGGCGTGCTTCATCGTGCGTCAACCGATCGGAAACGACTACGGCGTCAACACGACGACAGCGGGTCGGCCGCGTGGGTGCCGGTACCGGCGTCAACTTCCGGTACCGGCCGTTCCGCACGGTGGGGTCAGTTCCCGCCGAAGACCGCCAGCAGGTTCTCCCGGTCCAGGCCGAGCGACCGCTTGTGGACGTACTCCGAGCCGAGGAAGAGCCGGCCCTGCGCCCACAGTCCCTCCTTGAACTGCGGCGAGAGGTCCTGCTCCAACTTGGCCGAGTCGTCGGCGTTCTTCAGCAGCACATCGGCCTTGTACGTCTTCGGGTCGATGCGCAGCACCTGCCCGCCGCCCTTGTACGTCGCGTTCTGGTAGCCGATCGCGAAGCCGTCCTTGTCGGTGCCCAGCGGGGTCAGCTGGGCGCCGGGCACGCCCTCGGTCTTGCCCTTGGTCTGGCCGTTGGCCAGGTCGAAGGCGACGATCTCGTTGACCTGGCCGGGCTGGTCGGAGTCGCCGGAGGAGTGCTGCTTGGTCGGCAGGTAGAGCGAGTCCTTGGTGATGGAGATCTTGGTGCAGCCCTCGACCTCGGTGGACGGGCACTTGGGCTCGTAGGTGCCGTTGCCCGTGGAGATCTTGGACTTCAGCCTGCCTTCCTTGGCGCTGTCGTCGATCACCATGAAGTCCGAGGCGCCGTTGCCGGTGGAGTCGCCCGCGGAGACGGCCACGACCAGCGGGTCGGTGGACGCGATGTGCGGGTAGTTGAGGCCGGACGGCATCTTGTACTCGGACTTGACCGCACCCGACTTGGGGTCGAGGGTCTGGATGCTGATCTGCGGCCGCTGGTAGTCGCCGCAGCGGCGCACGGCGACGAGCTTGCCGCCACCGCCGTAACCGGCGTCCTTGCAGTCGTCGCCGTCGGCCTTGGGCTTCCACAGCTCCTTGCCGTCGTCCAGCGACCAGGCGGCGCCGCCACCGATGCCGCCCGCGGCCACGGTGCCGCCGCCGATGGTGACCTCGCTGAAGGTGAGGTCCTTGTCACCGGTCTTGGCGGACTTCTGCCAGAGCTTGGTGCCCTTGTTCAGGTCGAGGGCGACGACCTGGGTGCAGGGGCCGCCGTACGGCTTGTCGTCGGTCTGCTTGCCATCGCTGACCAGGATGACGGCCTTGCCGTCGGCCGTCGCCTGCGGGTTGGCCCAGCAGATCGCCCCGTCGACCGGGATCTCCCACTTCTTGCCGCCGGACAGGCCGTAGCCGGTGACCTTGTAGACGTCCGCCTTGGCGACGACCTGGTCGGTGGCCCACAGGCCCTTGGCGCTGACCATGTCCTTGACGTCCTGCGAGGGCACGCTGAACAGCAGTTTGCCGTCGACGGCCTTGGGCTTGGGACCGCTGTCGCCGCCACCGCCCTTGCCGCCGCCCTGGGTGCTGTTGCCGTCCTTGCTCGCCGTGTCGTCCTTGCCGCCGCCCGAGGTGGCGTACCAGATGCCACCGCCGACGACGAGCGCCAGCGCGACGGCCGCGGACACGATGACCACCATGCGCTGCTTGCCACGGCCGTTGCCGCCACCGGGGCCGGCGGGGCTGGGCGGACCGGGCGGGTACGCGCCGAACTGGGGCGGCTGGGGGGCACCGAAGCCTTGGCCGGGCGCGCCGAATCCCTGACCGGGCTGGCCGGGCTGGCCGGGGTAGCCGTAGCCGCCCGGCGGCGGGCCCTGGGGTGCGCCCTGCGGGGCGCCCGGCGGGGGCGGCGGGGTCGCCGGTGCCCCGGGCGGGGGCGGCGTCGAGGGCTTCTGGAAGCCTGGCGGCGGGGGCGGTGTCTGCGGCGCCTGCGGGTAGCCGTACCCCGGCGGCGGGCCCTGCGGCGGCTGCTGGGGCGGGTAGCCGTACGAGGGGTTCGGCGCTCCGAAGCCTCCGCCCGGCTGCGCCGGGGGAACCCCTGGCGGCTGGTTGGGCGGCTGGGGCGGCTGTGACATCAGCTTTCCTCTTTACGCGGGTGCGGCGTCCGGCCGGTCTCCCCCGCGCTCCCGGTGGCCGAAAATGACCGAAAATCCACCGGGAAGGAGCGAATCGGACGCGCATCCCGCCAGTCGGGCGGCAGGCGAGCGGATGTCTTTTGTATCACCAGATTCTGAGGTGACAGGCGCGGATTGAGGGTTTACGGCAGGCCGTGACGAGACCGTTGCGCGGTGCTCTTCGGCGGCGCTTTCAGGCCATGCGATCGCGCCTGCGGCGGGCTTGTTCCCCACCCCGCCCCTTCCCGAAACTGGGGCTCGTGCCCCAGCCCCCCCCCGGCTGCGGGTCCGTTGCCGCCTGCGGCGGGAGCTCCCTACGGGAGCGTCCTCAAACGCCGGACGGGCTGATTTCGCACCCCGGGCTGGAAGTCCACCCAGCGGAAAGCGCGGACAGGGTAGGGATAGCCCCACCCCCCACCGACCCGCTGCTCCCATGTCACAGAGCGTCGCGCCTCCCTAGCGTGGAGCCGTAAGTCGGACAGTGGGGAAAAGGGGCGTGGCCATCGATGATGGGGAAGCTCGCGGCGCGTTCGCTGCGGTATCGGATCGGTGGTTTCACCGCCACGTTCCTCGCGCTTTTCATCGGCGCCACGCTGGTCATGGCCTGCGGCGGTCTCATGGAGACCGGCATTCGGAACAACGTCCCGCCGCAGCGCCTCGCGGGCGCGCAGATCCTGGTCACCGGTGACCGTACGCACGTGGTGCAGACGGGCAAGAAGCACAAGAAGACCACGACGCTTCCCGAACGGGTCGAGCTCCCGGCCGGGTCGGCCGACAAGGTGCGGGCCGTGCCCGGGGTGCGTACGGCCGTCGGGGAGCGCACCTTCGACGCGACGGTGCTCGGCGGCGGGGCACCCGCGAAGGCGGAAGCGCACGGGTGGGAGTCCGCGGCGCTCACGCCGTACGCGCTCTCCTCGGGCCACGCGCCGGGCGAGGGAGAGGTCGTACTCGACGCGGGGCTCGCCCGCCGCGCGGGGGTCGGCGTGGGGGACCGCGTACGGATCGCCGCGCACGGCGGCTCCGCCGCGTACCGCGTGAGCGGTGTCGCCACCGCGCGGGACGTGCCCCGGGCCACGCTGTTCTTCTCCGCTCCGGACGCGGCCGCGCTCTCCGGCCGGGCGGACTCCGTCGCCGACATCGCGGTCACCCTCGCGCCCGGCGCGGACCTCGGCACCGTGCGCAAGGGCATCGCCGCGGCACTCGCGGGTCAGCGCGTCACCCTGCTGACCGGTGACGACCGGGGTGCCGTCGAGCACCCCGAGGTGCTCCAGGGCGGCGAGGACCTGATCGCGCTCTCCGGGGCGGTCGGCGGACTGGTCGTGCTGGTCGCGGTGTTCGTCGTGGCCGGAACCGTCGCCCTGTCCGCACAGCAGCGCAGCCGGGAACTCGCCCTGCTGCGTGCGATCGGCGCGAGCCCGCGCCAACTGCGGCGCATGCTGCTGGGCGAGACCCTCATGGTCATGGCCTTCGCCGCCGCGGCGGCCTGGCCCGCGGGACCGGTCGCGGGGCGGTGGCTCTACGACACACTGGTCGACAGCGGCATGATCGCCGAGACCGTCGAATTCAGCCAGGGCTGGATCCCGGCCATGCCCGCGTACGGGGCGCTGCTGCTGACCGCCGTGGCCGGCGGGCTGCTCGGCAGCACGCGGGCGGTCAAGGCCAAGCCCGTGGAGGCGCTGGGCGAGGCGGCCGTACGCAAGGACCGGCTGCATCCCGTACGCGTCGTCGCCGGGCTGCTGTTCCTCGCGGGCACGGTCGCACTGACCCTGGTCACCTCGCTCGTCCTGCGCGGCCCGATGGCGGCCAGTACGGCGGGACCGACGGTGATGTGCTGCGCGATCGCCCTGGCCCTGCTGGGCCCGTGGTTCACCAAGGCGGTGACCGTGCTGCTCCACTGGCCCGTACGCCTCCTCACCGGCGCCCCCGGCAGGCTGGCGGCGCTCAACTGCCGTGCCCGTACGGCCAAGACGGCGGCGATCGCGACCCCGGTCATGCTGGCCAGCGGCATCGCCACCGGCATGCTCTACCTCCAGACCACCACGGCCGCCGCGACCGACGAGGCGTTCACGGAGAACCTGCGGGCCGACTCGGTGATCACCTCGGCGGCGGGCGGCGTGGACCCGGCGCTGCTCGACCGGGTGCGCGCGCTGCCGGGTGTCACCGCGGCGAGCGCGTACGTCACCGGCACCGGCTACACCGAACCGCACGACAGCGACGAGCCCAAGAAGGGCCTGCCCCTGCAGGGCGTCAGCGCGGACGGCGTCGCACAGACCCTCGCGATCACTCCGAGCGCGGGCAGCCTGACCGCTCTGCGCGGTGCGGCGGTCGCGCTGCCGGAGAGCGTCGCGCACCGGATCCACCGCGGGGTGGGCGACGCGATGCGGCTGCGGCTGGGGGACGGGGCCGTCGTGGACGTACGCGTCGTGGCCCTCTTCAAGGGCCGCGAGGGCTTCGAGACGGCGCTCACCAGCGCGGAACTGCTCGCTCCGCACACGACCACGGGGCTGCCCTCGCAGATCCTGGTCCGGGGCGGGGCCGGTGCGGACCTCGCCGCCGCGGTGGGGCCGGGCATGAGGATCAGCGGCCGCGACGCGGTGACCGCGGCCCACGCGCGCGACAACCGGACCCAGGCGTCGGTCAACTACCTGATCATCGCGATGCTCGTCGGCTACACGGTGCTCTCCGTCGTGAACACGACGGCCGTCGCCGTGGGCTCCCGGAAGGGCGAGTTCGCGCTCCAGCGCCTCACGGGGGCGACGCGGGGGCAGGTGCTGCGGATGATGACGGTGGAGGGCGCGCTGGTGGCGGTGGTGGGGCTGCTGCTGGGAACTGTCGCGGCGGCGACGACGCTGGTTCCCTTCGGGATGGCGGTATCGGGATCCTGGCTGCCGTCGGGTCCGGCGTCGATCTTTGTGACGGTGGTCGCTTCGGGGCTCGGTGTGACCTTGGCGGCGACGCTGGTGCCGGCGTGGGTGGCGCTCCGTTCCCGGCCGGTGGATGCGGTGCGCTTGTAACGGTTCTTGTTCCCCAGCCCCGCCCCTTCCCGAAACCGGGGAGACCCCGGCCCCCCAAAGCGGCTGCGCCGCTTGTCCTCAATCGCCGGACGGGCTGATTTCAGCCCGTCCGGCGATTGAGGACGCGGCCGCAGGCCGCTCCCGCCGCAGGCGGCAACGGACCCGCACCCGATCGGCCGTAACGACCGGCATGGGATCCTGGGAGGAGACCCACTCAGCAAGGAGCGGAATGGCCACCAACCTCGTCAATCTGGAAGCCGTCGAAAAGGTGTACGGCACCCGTGCACTCCTCGACGGCGTCTCCCTCGGTGTCAACGAGGGTGACCGGATCGGCGTCGTCGGCCGCAACGGCGACGGCAAGACCACGCTCATCCGCATCCTCGCCAAGCTGGAGACCGCCGACAAGGGCCGTGTCACCCACGCGGGACACCTGCGCCTCGGCGTGCTCACGCAGCACGACTCCCTCGACCCGAAGGCCACCGTCCGGCACGAGGTGATCGGCGACATGGCCGATCACGAGTGGGCGGGCAACGCCAAGATCCGCGACGTGCTCACGGGGCTGTTCGGCGGGCTGGACCTGCCCGGCTTCGAGCAGGGCCTGGACACCGTCATCGGCCCGCTCTCCGGTGGTGAGCGGCGCCGGATCGCGCTCGCGAAGCTGCTGATCGCCGAGCAGGACATGATCGTCCTCGACGAGCCCACCAACCACCTCGACGTCGAGGGCATCTCCTGGCTGGCCTCCCACCTGCGGGCCCGCCGCTCGGCGCTGGTGTGCGTCACCCACGACCGCTGGTTCCTCGACCAGGTCTGCACCCGCATGTGGGACGTGCAGCGCGGTGACGTCCACGACTACGAGGGCGGCTACAGCGACTACGTCTTCGCCCGGGCCGAGCGCGAGCGGATCGCCGCGACCGAGGAGACCAAGCGGCAGAACCTGATGCGCAAGGAGCTCGCCTGGCTGCGGCGCGGTGCCCCGGCGCGTACGAGCAAGCCGCGGTTCCGCATCGAGGCGGCCAACGAGCTGATCGCCGACGTGCCGCCGCCGCGCGACACCGCCGAGCTGATGAAGTTCGCGAACTCCCGGCTCGGCAAGACCGTCTTCGAGCTGGAGAACGTCTCCGTGCACGCCGGGCCCAAGGAGCTGATCAAGCACCTGACCTGGCAGCTCGGCCCCGGCGACCGCATCGGTCTCGTCGGCGTCAACGGCGCGGGCAAGACCTCGCTGCTGCGCGCGCTCGCCGAGGCGGCCCGTACGCAGGGCGAGCGGCAGCCCGCGGCCGGGAAGATCGTCGTCGGCAAGACGGTGAAGCTCGCCTACCTCTCGCAGGAGGTCGGCGAACTCGACCCCGCCAAGCGGGTCCTGGAGGCCGTCCAGCAGGTGCGGGACCGGGTCGACCTCGGCAAGGGCCGGGAGATGACGGCCGGGCAGCTGTGCGAGAAGTTCGGCTTCACCAAGGAGAAGCAGTGGACGCCCGTCGGCGACCTCTCCGGCGGTGAGCGCCGCCGCCTCCAGATCCTGCGCCTGCTGATGGACGAGCCCAACGTCCTCTTCCTCGACGAGCCCACCAACGACCTCGACATCGAGACGCTGACCCAGCTCGAGGACCTCCTCGACGGCTGGCCGGGCTCCATGGTCGTCATCAGCCACGACCGCTACTTCATCGAGCGCACCACCGACCGCGTCTACGCGCTGCTCGGCGACCAGGCACTGCGGATGCTGCCGCGCGGCCTCGACGAATACCTCGAGCGGCGGCAGCGGGTCATCGAGGCTGCGGTTCCCGCTGCCGCTCCGGTGCCCCAGAAGGTCTCGTCGGCCGGCGACTCCCGCGCGGCGAAGAAGGAGCTCCAGAAGATCGAGCGCCGCCTCGACCGCATCAGCGACCAGGAGACGAAGCTGCACGCGAAGATCGCGGAGCAGGCGACGGACTTCTCGGCGGTGGCGAAGCTGGACGCGGAGCTGCGCGAGCTGGCGGGCGAGCGTGACGAACTCGAGCTGCGCTGGCTGGAATTGGCGGAGGACGCGTAGCGTCTTGCCGGAGTTCCCGGTATGGGTGCGGGTCCGCACCCATACCGGGGCGGCGGCCTACCCTCCGGCTGCGGTGGCGGCGTAGGTGATGAAGGCTTCCCAGGCGCGGGCGCCTATGGTGATTCTGGGGCCGTCCTTGCGCTTGGAGTCACGTATATGGACGGCGTGGGAGAGGGCGGCGACTTCAACGCACTGATCGCCCTCGGTCTGGCTGTAGCTGGACTTGGACCATGCCGGTTCGCTGCTCACAGTTCTTCTGCCACCCTTCTGACGAGTTGGGCTGAACCTTCGGCGTCGAGCGCGCGCATGCGGATCATGGAATGGCGCTTCACGAGCTCGCCCACCTTCTCCAGATCCGTATACAACATGCTCATGCCCTGCGCCTCTTGATAGCCGTAGCACCTGTGATCAGGGACCTCCAGCACAGAGAACGAGCCGCCGACCGCGGGACCGGCACCTTGGCCGAGGGGCAACACCTGGATGGATACGTTGCGCAACTCGCCCAATTCCAGGAGGCGGTTGAGCTGCCCCTTCATCACCTTCGGCCCGCCCACGAGCCCCCTCAAGGCAACCTCGTGGATCACGAAGCTGAACAGCGTGGTCGGCTTCCTCAGCAGTTCTCCACGCTGCACCCGGCCGAGCACTCGCGCCTCGACCGTGTCATCGTCCACGGGCGGGCAGTGGCTGGCCATGAGCACGCGCGCGTACTCCTCGGTCTGCAACAGACCGGGAATGAGCAGCACGTCATACCAGTGCTGGGCGATCGCTTCGGCCTCGATACTCATGTACTCGCGCACCCTGCTGACGAACCGGTCCGGCTCCAGATATGGATGCACCGCCGCCAACTTCCCCTTCGCGCCGCACATTTCGTCGGCGATCTCAAGGAGATGCTGGGTCGGCCGCCGCCTCCCCTGCTCCATGGACTTGATGGTTTCCGGACCGTACCCCGCCTCTTCCGCGAGCTCCTCGCGAGAGACGTTCGCTTCGGTGCGCCACAGCTTGACCTGGTTTCCGGACAGCCGCCACGCCATCGGCGGCTGGGAGAGTTCGCCCATCACGGCGCCCTTGCCCCTTCGTACCTCTGTCGGTACCAACGGAGGCTAGGCCGGGCAAGCCGCATACAAGACCAATTCGAAGGAATTCTCCCCGCACGGGTGAACGGGGTTACAGCACGGTCGCCCCCGCCACCGGGCCCGAAGTGACGCGTACCGCGCGGCACGTGCCGGACGCTCGCAGGGCGGCGGCGACCTTCTCCGCGGATTCGGCGTCCTGTACCAGGAATGCCGTCGTCGGGCCCGAGCCGGAGACCATCGCGGCCAGCGCGCCTGCTTCCGTACCCGCCGACAGCGTCGCGGTCAGGGAGGGGCGGAGGGAGACCGCCGCGGCCTGGAGGTCGTTGGAGACGGAGGCGGCGAGGGCCGCCGGGTCGCCGGTGCGGAGGGCCTCGAGGAGGGCGGGCGACGGCTCGGGGTCGGGCACGTCGGCCGACGTGGCGCCCGTGCCGGAGGCGATCCTCAGGCGGTCGCACTCGGCGTAGACGGCCGGCGTGGAGAGCCCGCCGTCGGCGACGGCGAAGACCCAGTGGAAGGTGCCGCCGACGGGGAGGGGCGTGAGGATCTCGCCCCGGCCGCGGCCGAGCGCCGCCCCGCCGACCAGGCTGAACGGCACGTCGCTGCCCAGCTCCGCGCAGATGTCGAGCAGTTCCTCGCGGGACGCGCCCGTGCCCCACAACGCGTCGCAGGCCAGCAGCGCGCCCGCGCCGTCGGCACTGCCGCCCGCCATGCCGCCCGCGACGGGGATGTCCTTCGCGATGTGGATGTGCACCCTGGGCTCGCGGCCGTGGCGCGCGCCCAGGGCGAGCGCCGCGCGCGCCGCGAGGTTGGTGGCGTCGAGGGGAACTTGCGCCGCGTCCGGTCCCGCGCAGGTGATCGTGAGCTCGTCGGCCTCGGTGACGGTGATCTCGTCGTGCAGGCCGACGGCGAGGAAGACGTTGGCGAGGTCGTGGAATCCGTCCGGGCGCACGCCGCCCACGGCGAGCTGGACGTTGACCTTCGCGGGTACGCGGACGGTGACGGACGCGGTCACTTCGGCTGGCTCCTCGGGTCGTTGGGTTGGTGATGGTACGACGGTGGGTGGGCAGGTCTCTTTCCCCAGCCCCGCCCCTTCCCGAAACCGGGGAGACCCCGGACCCCCAGCGCCCTGCGGGCGCGTCCTCAAACGCCGGACGGGCTGATTTCGCGGACCGTAGCCAGCGAATCCAGCCCGTCCGGCGTTTGAGGACAGCGCGCGAAGCGTGCTTCGGGGTCTGGGGCAGAGCCCCAGTTCGGGAAGGGGCGGGGTGGGGAACAAGCCCGCCGCAGGCGGCAACGGGCTACTGCTTGTGTTCCGCGATCGCCACGAACTCGTCCACCGTCAGCGCCTCGCCGCGCGCCTGCGGCGAAATCCCCGCGGCAACCAGCGCCGCCTCCGCCGCGGCAGCGGACCCCGCCCAGCCGGACAGAGCCGCCCGAAGCGTCTTGCGCCGCTGTGCGAACGCCGCGTCGACCACCGCGAAGACCTCTTCGCGCGTCGCCGTCGTCTCGATCGGCGACGCGCGCCGCACCAGCGAGACGAGCCCCGAGTCGACATTCGGCGCGGGCCAGAAGACGTTGCGGCCGATGGAGCCGGCGCGCTTGACGTGGGCGTACCAGGCGGCCTTGACGGAGGGGACGCCGTAGACCTTGGAGCCGGGGGCAGCGGCGAGGCGGTCGGCGACCTCGGCCTGGACCATGACGAGGGTGCGCTCGATGCTGGGGAACCGCGCCAGCATGTGCAGCAGGACGGGGACGGCGACGTTGTACGGCAGGTTGGCGACGAGCGCGGTGGGCGCGGGGCCGGGCAGCTCGGTGACCTGCATGGCGTCGCTGTGCACGAGTGCGAAGCGGTCGGCGCGGGCGGGCAGCCGGGCGGCGATGGTCGCCGGGAGGGCGGCGGCGAGCACGTCGTCGATCTCCACGGCGGTGACCCGGTCGGCGGCCTCCAGCAGGGCGAGGGTCAGCGACCCGAGCCCGGGTCCGACCTCGACGACGACGTCGTCGGGCCGCACCTCGGCGGTGCGGACGATGCGCCGGACCGTGTTGGCGTCGATCACAAAGTTCTGGCCGCGCTGCTTGGTGGGGCGTACCCCCAAGGCTGCGGCCAGCTCGCGGATGTCTGCGGGGCCGAGCAGGGCGCCGGAATCGTCTGTGCTGGGGCTGGAGCTCACCCGTGAAGTTTACGGCCGCACACGGGCCACGGGCTCGCCCCCCGGGAGACGTACAGCTTCTTGGCCCGGAAGGTCTGCTCGGAGGCGGGCGCGTCCTGGGGCCGGCCGGCGCCGCCGAGTGACTGCCAGGTGTGGACGTCGAACTGGTAGAGGCCGCCGTAGGTGCCGGACGGGTCCACGGCGCCGGGCCGCCCGCCGGCCTCGCACTGGGCGAGCCCGTGCCAGTTCAGGCCCTCGGCGCCCTGGACGCCGGTGGGGCGGGGCTTGGTGCCGACCTTGACGATCTCGGTGCGGGGTTCGCGGACGGTCTCGGCGGCGATCTTCTTGGGCTTCTGCTTGACGCCGTTGACGATGCGCAGCGCGTACGTGGTGCGCTCGACGCCCTTCTCGCCGCGCTGGCTGACGACCTCGGTGCCCTTGTAGAGCGTGGGGTCCTCGTGGCGCTCGGTGTCGAAGTCGATGGGGGTCTCGCGGACCTCCTCGCTGCCGGTGATCCGCATGACGGAGATCGTCTGGCCCTCGCGGGGGAAGCTGTCGGGGTCGACGGAGGTGGTGTCCTGGCCGTGCAGGCTGATGCCCGCCGCTTCGACGGCCTCGTGGACGGTGGCGGCGTTGGTGCGGATGGTGCGTTCGCGGCCGTCGGCCATGAAGGTGACGGTGCGCTCGGTGCGCACGTCGAGGTCGAGGCCGTGGCGGGAGATGGGGGCGGTGCGGGCGGTGGAGAGGTACGCGCCCTCGGCCCGGACGCCGAGCTCGCGGAGGGCGTCGTCGACGGTGCGGGCGGTGGTCCACACCTGGTGGTGCCGGCCGTCGAGGGTGAGGGCGACGGGGCGTCCGTAGCGGACGGTGATCTCGTCGCCCGCGGCGAGGTCGTGGTGGTGCCCCGGGGTGACGGCGTCGTGTGCGCCGAGGGCGACGTGCTGGTCGGCGAGGAGCTCGTCGACGTCGTCGGCGAAGGTGTGCAGGGTGCGGGTGCTGCCCTCGACGTCCAGGCGGATGGTCTTGTCGGCCGCGACGAAGGAGGACGTGCCTCCGGCGAGGAAGGCCACGACGAGGGCCTGGGGCAGCAGGCGGCGCAGGGCGTCGGGGCGTTCGCCGGTCCGCTTGCGCCGCCCGGCGGCCCGGCGGGCGGCGGCGCGGTCGCCGCGGGGCGGCTCCGGGCCTTCGGGGCCGCCCGGGACGTCCGGATCGGCGGCGGGCCCGGCGGGTGCCTCCGGGGCCAGGGGCTGGCGGGGCAGGTGCGGCAGCTCCTGGAGGTCCTGCGGCTCGTACGGCCCGGCCTCCCGGGGCTCGGGCAGGAAGGGGTCGTAGGGGCCGGTGACCGGGGGGTCGTATATCCCGTAGTGGTCGGTGGGCTCGTCGAAGGGCCCGTACGGGGTGTAGGTCCCGTACGGCACGGCGGGCTCGTACGGGTCGTACAGGTCGAAAAGCGGTGCTTCCGCCGCACCGCGGAGTGCGGCACGGGGGCTGCCCGGTGCATGAGTCACGCGACACTCCCCTGGGTCGAGCTATCGGCCCGGGACTGTAGCGGAGGGAGCGTCACTCTCCAAAGTCAGATTGTCACACTGTGTCGCACACTCATGCGTCAGTAACCGAACACCCTTGCGGTGTTCTCGGCGACCGCCGTGGCCAGGGCGTCCTCCGCGATGCCGCGGTAGCCGGCCATCGCGCGCAAAGTGACCGGAATGAGGTACGGCGCATTGGGCCGTCCGCGATACGGCATCGGGGTCAGGAACGGCGCGTCGGTCTCCACCAGGATCCGGTCGAGGGGGGCCACGGCGAGTGCGTCGCGCAGGTGCTGGGCGTTCTTGAAGGTGACGTTCCCGGCGAACGACAGGTAGTAGCCCGCCTCGGCGCAGACCTTGGCCATCTCGGCGTCGCCGGAGTAGCAGTGGAAGACGACCGTCCCGGGCGCGCCCTCCTCCTCGAGGACCCGCAGGACGTCGGCGTGGGCCTCGCGGTCGTGGATGACCAGGGCCTTGCCGTGGCGCTTGGCGATGTCGATGTGGCGGCGGAAGGAGCGCTCCTGGGCGGCCATGCCCTCCGGGCCGGTGCGGAAGTAGTCGAGGCCGGTCTCGCCCACGCCGCGGACGTGCGGCAGCGCGGCCAGCGCGTCTATGCGCTCCAGGGCCGCGTCCAGGGCGGCGTCGCCACCGGGCTCGCGGGCGCCCTGCCGGGACCAGCCGTCGGGGTCGCCGAGCACGATGCGGGGGGCTTCGTTGGGGTGCAGGGCCACCGCGGCCCAGACGGCGTCATGAGCGGCGGCGGTCTCGGCCGCCCACGTGGAGCCCGCCACGTCGCAGCCCACCTGGATCACCGTGGTCACACCGACGGACGCGGCCTTCGCCAAGGCGTCCTCGACGGAGTCGCCCTGCATGTCCAGATGGGTGTGGGAGTCGGCCACGGGCACCGCCAGCGGCTCCGGGAGCGGCGGAGGGACGTCCTTGTCGTTCTGGTTCCGCTTGCCGCCGGAGTTGCCGCTGTTCGATGCTGTCGCCGCCATGCACGCGATTCTAGAGATCGCGGCGGACCGGGCTCACTTCCGGTGGTGGAAGGGGTGCAGCAGGTCCGACAGGTGCCAGTGGTGCTCGGCGTGCTCCGGGGTCTCGTCGCCGGGCTCGGCGGGCGCGGCCGCGGGGGCCTTGGCGGTGACGGGCACGGCCGAGTTGGCGGGCCGGTGCAGCACCTCGGCGATCTGGGAGACCCGGCCGGACCGCATGATGCGCACGACGTGCTCGCCGCAGTTCTCGCAGGTGGGGTTGGTCAGCGGGGACGGCACGCGCTGCCCGTCCGCGTAATAGATCACGAAGGGCCGACCGTCGGCGTCCGTGTGGTGCTGGATCTCGTACGACTGCTCCCAGCCGTGTCCGCAGCGCATGCACGCGAAGGCGTACGACTCGTGCGCGGGCTCGGATGTGCCCTCCGCGGGCACCGGGGGCCGGGTGGCTATCGGCCGGACACCGCTCGAGGTTCCTGCGATCTCGCTCATGGCAGCTCCTCTTGTCCTGAGGACAAGTCTCTCCGGGATCGGACGTCCCACGTACAGGGAACGCCCTTCCCGGCGAAGACGCACCAGGCCTGTCCCGAATTGGGGCAAACTTGGCGGCGCACTGTCCAAAGTGCCTGGCAGCGAGGCCTAAGCTTTGCTTTTCACGATAGCCCTTTACCCTCTGATGGGCCCTGCTGGGCGGCGTTTTTTGCCGCTACGACGGCATCGAACACATCTCTTTTGGGTAGGCCTGCTTCCGCGGCCACGGCCGCGATGGCTTCCTTGCGGCGCTCCCCCGCCTCCTCCCGCACCCGCACCCTGCGCACGAGCTCGGTGGCGTCCAGATCCTGCGGGCCGGGCTCGGCAGCGCCCTCCACCACGATGGTGATCTCGCCGCGCACGCCCTCGGCCGCCCAGGCGGCCAGCTCCTTCAGGGGGCCGCGCTTGACCTCTTCGTAGGTCTTGGTCAGCTCGCGGCAGACCGCGGCCCGGCGGTCCGCGCCCAGCACCTCGGCCATGGCGGCGAGGGTGTCGTCCAGCCGGTGCGGCGCCTCGAAGTAGACCAGCGTCCGGCGCTCGTCCGCGACCTCGCGCAGACGGCCGAGCCGCTCGCCCGCCTTGCGGGGCAGGAACCCCTCGAAGCAGAACCGGTCCACCGGCAGGCCGCTCACCGCGAGCGCCGTCAGCACCGCGGAGGGGCCCGGCACGGCCGTGACCTTGATGTCCTTCTCCACGGCGGCGGCGACCAGGCGGTAGCCGGGGTCGGAGACGGAGGGCATGCCCGCGTCGGTGACCAGCAGCACCCGCGCGCCACCGACCAGCGCCTCGACGAGCTCGGGCGTACGGGCCGACTCGTTGCCCTCGAAGTACGACACCACCCGGCCGGTGGTGTGCACGCCGAGCGCCTGGGTGAGACGGCGCAGCCGCCGGGTGTCCTCGGCGGCGATCACCTCGGCGGCGGCGAGCTCTGTGGCGAGCCGGGGAGGTGCGTCCGCGACGTCACCGATGGGGGTACCTGCGAGTACGAGCGTTCCGGTCACTGCTCCATCCTCTCAGGGTCGCGGCCGCGTCTCGTCCTCCCGCCGGACGGGGGTTGTTCCGGGGCGCCCGAGAGGAGCTCCGCCCCGGACCCCGGCCGCGGGCCGGTCCGCCGCCTGCGGCGGGAGCGCCCTTCGGGCGCGTCCTCAATCGCCGGACGGGCTGGAACTCTCGAACCGCAGCCCGTTCAACCCGCCCGTCACCCCGTGAGCATCAAGCCGATGCCAACCACCATCAAGCCCGCCGCGGCGATCCGCGGGCCTCCGAAGCGTTCCTTCAGGACCACCGCGCCGATCGCCGCGCCCACGATGATCGAGGACTCGCGGAGGGCGGCGATGGGGGCGAGCTCCGCGCGGGTCTGGGCCCAGAGCACCAGGCCGTACGCGAAGACGGACAGCAGGCCGCCCAGCAACCCCCGTACCGCGTAAGGGCGGAGCGCGGTGGGCAGGTCCCGGCGGACGGACAGCGCGTACGCGGGGATCGCGAGCCCTTCGAGGATCATCAGCCAGGCGATGTAGCCCAGCGGCGAGCCGGACGCGCGGACGCCGAGGCCGTCGACGACCGTGTACGAGGCGATCGCGAGGCCCGTGGCGAGCGCCGCGGTGATCGCCGGCCAGTGCGGTCTCGTACTCGTACCGCTGCCGCGGATGCCCCACAGGGCGACGCCGACCAGACCGGCCGAGGCGACGGCGACCCCGGCGAGCTGCCATCCGTTCGGCACCTCGCCGGCGAAGGCGGCCGCGAGCACGGTGACGGCGAGCGGCGCGCTGCCGCGGGCGATCGGGTACATCTGGCCGAAGTCGCCGAGCGTGAAGGACCGCATGAGAAGCAGTTGATAGACGACGTGCAGCACGGCCGAGGCGGCGAGGTACGGCCACGCGCCCCCGGCGGGCGCCGGTGCGAACGGCAGCAGGACGAGCCCGCAGACCGCACCACCGCCGCCCACGAGCGTGAAGGCGAGCAACTGGTCCCTGATGCCGTGGGCGATGGCGTTCCAACTGGCGTGGGTGACAGCGGCGATGAGGACGGCGGCTGCGACGACCGGGGTCATGCGGGCGTGTTGGACGGGGGGTTCATGGTGGTGACGTTAGCGGCGCGTGTTGGGGCGGCGCTGTTGTACGGGTCACCCTTCGGGTGCGGATCCGTTGCCGCCTGCGGCGGCTTTTTCCCCAGCCCCGCCCCTTCCCGAAACTGGGGGCTCCGCCCCCAGACCCCCGGGGGTGCGCAAATCCAGCCCGTGGGGGCACCTCCCAGCGGTAGCTGGGGGAGATTGAGGACGCGCCCGCAGGGCGCTCCGCCGCAGGCGCAACAAACCCGCACCCGACAGGCGAACCGCACCCAGCGGAAAGCGCCTCACCCAGCCCGAAGCACCGCCGCCACGATCGGCCCCGCCGAGTCGCCCCCGTGCCCGCCCTGCGGGACGACCGCAGCTGCCGCCACATCACCTCGATAAGCCGTGAACCACCCATTCGGCTTGGCCTGGTTGTCGATTTCCGCCGAGCCCGTCTTCGCGCCGATGTCGCCGCCGAGGCCGGACATCGCCCGGCTCGCCGTGCCGGAGACGGCGGTGAGCCGCATCATCGAGCGCAGCTGCTGGGCGACCGCGGCGGGCAGCGGGCGGGACGCCTCCGCGAGCTTGCGGTTGTCGAGGGAGGGGGCGACGACGTAGGGCTGGTGGAAGGTCCCGGCGCGTACGGTCGCGGCGACGGAGGCCATGTTCAGGGGCGACATCTGGACCCGGCCCTGGCCGATCATCGCGGCGGCCTTGCCGGAGTCGGCGTCGGCGGGGACGCTGCCGTCGAAGGTCGGGAGGCCGGTCTTCCACTCCTGGCCGATGCCGAAGACGTCCCTGGCCTCGGCGGTGAGCGCGCCGTCGGGGACCTCACCGGCGAGGGAGACGAAGGCGGTGTTGCAGGAGGCGGCGAAGTCCTGGGCGAAGGTGGCGCCGGTGTTCTCGCTCTCCTCGACGTTGTGGAACCTCATGCCGTAGGTGGCGTACTTCGGGCACGGCACCGGCTTGTTCAAGCTCGCCCTGCCCTGCTCCAGGAGCATCGCCGAGGTGACGATCTTCATCGTGGAGCCGGGCGGGGTCTGGCCCATGAGCGCGGCGTTGAACTCGGTCTTCCTGGAGTTGGCGATGGCCAGGATCTCGCCGGTGCTGGGCTTCACGGCGACGACGGAGGCGTCGGCCTGCCGGTCGACGGCGGCCTCGGCGGCGCGCTGCACGCCCGCGTCCAGCGTGGTGCGCAGCTGCGCGGGCCTGCCCTTGGAGACGACATGGAGGGTCCTCGGCGCCTTGCCGGGGCTCGCGGGGTCCACGGCCCGCACCTCGACGCCCGGTTCGCCGCCGGCCATCAGCCCGTAGCGCTTGCGCAGCTCCGGCAGTACGGACGCGAGCGAGGGGTGGTCCTTGGCGTCGAGCGCCGTGCCGTCGCGGTCGACCGCGGTGATCTGCGGGGCGTCGCTCACTTCCGTGGCGAGCGATTCCCCGCGGCCGAGCTGCGGGTGGACGACGGTGGGCTGCCAGTCGACGAGGACGTGCCCGGTGGACTTGCCGCGGACGACACCGAGGGAGGATTCGTAGGTCCAGGTGTCGCGCTGCTTGCCGTGGACGACCTCGGCGGTGACGGAGAACGGCACCTTGGCGCCCGTCGCGGTGCCGGGCCTGAGGCTGACCTTCTCGACGTGCGCGCTCTCGCGGTAGCCGGTGAGGGCGGTGGTGGCCGCCTCGACGTTGTCGGTCAGGGCCGCGGCCTTCTGCGTGTCGCCCGACTCCCATGCCGCGAGGAAGTCGCGCGCGGTTCTGTCGACCTCGGAGTCCGTGGGCGGCCCGGTCTTCACGGGCGCCGCCTCGGCCTGACTGCCGGACGTGTCCGTGACCGCGCTCACGACGTTGTACGCGCCGAGCCCCGCGGCCCCCGCCAGTGCCGCGGCCACGACCCCTACCGCGACCTTCGCTCCCTTGTGCATGTCCCAGCCCCCTACAGGTCCCCACCCAGGTTTTAATCAGATGATTAAAACCTCTGGGTGGCGACTTTACGGGACAGCGGTGACAGCCGGGCCCGGATGGCCGGAATCCACCGGTCCGGAGCTGACTGGGCGTCACTTGTGGTGTCGTCAGATCCAGGTGTCGAACCACATCCGGTTGCGCCACGCCTCGATGGGGATGGGGTGGCCGGTGTAGAGGGGGAAGAAATAGACGAAGTTCCAGGCGATGAGCAGGACCAGCGTGCCCGCCCCGATCGCGCCGAGCACCCGGCGCCGCTCGGTGGACCCCGGCGGCCCGAGGATCGCCCCGATCATCATCGCCAGGGCCAGGCACAGGAACGGCACGAAGACGACCGCGTAGAAGACGAAGATCGTGCGTTCCTGCCACATGAACCACGGCAGATAGCCCGCCGCGACCCCGCACAGCACCGCGCCCGCCCGCCAGTCGCGCCGGAACCCCCACCGGTAGACGAGGTACAGCAGCGCGAAGCAGGCCGCCCACCACAGCAGGGGCGTGCCCAGCGCGAGCACCTCGCGCGCGCACTTGTCGGCCGCGTCCTTGGGGCAGCCGTCCCGGCCGGGCGCCGGGGACTCGTAGAAGTACGAGACCGGGCGGGCCTGGACCAGCCAGCTCCAGGGGTTGGACTGGTAGGTGTGCGGCGAGGAGAGGTTGGTGTTGAACTTCCACACCTCGTGCTCGTAGTGCCAGAGGCTGCGCAGCGGGTTGAGGATACCGGCCAGGAACCCGTCCGGGCTGTGGCCGCCGCCGGTCTCCGCCCAGTGCCGGTAGAAGCCGCTGTGCTGCCAGCCGTCCTTCTCGCTGTACGTGCCGCTGTTGACGAACCAGCCGGTCCACGACGCGAGATAGACGGCGAGGGCCACCGGTACGGTCGCCAGGAACGCCCACGGGGTGTCGCGCCGGAGGGCCGCGAGGGCGGGGTGGCGGGCGCCCGCGACCCGGCGCGAGCCCATGTCCCAGAGCACGATCAGCAGGCCGAAGGCCGCCAGGTAGATGGCGCCGTTCCACTTCGTGGCGCAGGCCAGCCCGAGGCACACGCCGGCGGCGATCCGCCACGGCCGCCACCCGAGCCGGAGCCCGCCGCCGACGGCCGCGTCCGGGCGGGCGATGCCGTCCGCGTCCACGGGCAGCGCGGCGGCGAGACGGGCCCGCGACTTGTCGCGGTCCACCAGGACGCAGCCGAACGCCGCGAGCACGAAGAACATCAGCACCGAGTCGAGCAGCGAGGTGCGGCTCATCACGTAGTGCAGGCCGTCCACGGCGAGCAGGGCGCCCGCGAGGCAGCCGAGGAAGGTGGAGCGGAACAGCCTGCGTCCGATGCGGCACAGCATCAGCACCGACAGCGTGCCGAGCACGGCGACCATGAAACGCCAGCCGAAAGGGTTCAGCCCGTACAGCCACTCGCCGAGGCCGATGACCCACTTGCCCACCGGCGGGTGCACCACATATCCGGGGGCGTCGGCGATCTGGTCGTGCCCGGCGATGATCTGGTCGTTGATGTTGTCCGGCCACTTCGCCTCGTAGCCGTACTTCCACAGGGCCCAGGCGTCCTTCGCGTAATACGTCTCGTCGAATATCACCGCCTTGGGGCTGCCCAGGTTCCAGAAGCGGATGATCCCGGCGAACAGGGCGACGAGCAGTGGCCCGGTCCACCCCGACCAGCGCGCGAGCAGCCGCGCCCGGCCCGGCGTCGCGCCGAGCCGTACCCACACCCGCGTACCGGGCTCGGGGAACGACGGCACGAGCCGCTCCCGCACGTCCGGCTGCGGCCCCCGCGCATAGCCGAACAGGCCGAGTCTGCGCTGCCACGGAGGCTGCCGCTCGTCTGCCGTCTGGCCCTGCGGGGCTTGGGTCGCGGTGTCACTGGTCACCGCGCCATCGTAGGGAACGGGCCTGTGAGAGTGCTGGGGACGGCACGCGGGTCGCGGGCGGAGCCGCTTTTCCGGGGCCCCGCGCACAGCCGTGGCGGCACGAACGGATCGGGCAGACCCTGGGAGAGGCGCGCCGGAACGAGGAGCGGAGGACGCCATGACCGACAGGCCGGCCTTCACGTACGTCACCTACATCGAGAGCGCGCCGGAGAGCGTATGGCGGGCGCTCACCGACGCGGACCTGACCGCCGAGTACTGGGGGCACAGCAATGTGTCGGACTGGGAGCCGGGCTCGTCGTGGGAGCACCGGCGCACCGACGGCTCGCACGCCGCCGACGTCGTCGGCACGGTCGTGGAGAGCGTGCCGCCGAAGCGGCTGGTGACGACGTGGGCCGAGCCGGGTGTGCAGACCGCGGCCGGGCCGTCCCGGGTGACGTTCGGGATCGAGCCGTACGGGGAGATCGTCCGGCTCACGGTGACCCACGAGAACCTCGCGGACGAGGCCGAGCGCGACGCGGCGGCCAGGGGCTGGGCGGCGGTGCTGTCCAACCTGAAGACGTTCCTGGAGACCGGGCGCCCGCTGCCGGAGAAGCCCTGGCTCGTGCCGTAGCGCTGGTTCACACCCCGCGCAGGGCGCCGCGCAGTCCCGCGTTGCCGATGAGGATGCCGCCGTCGACCGGCAGGGTCACGCCCGTGATCCAGGAGGCGTCGGCGGAGGCGAGGAAGGCCACCGCGGCCGCGATGTCCTCGGGGCGGCCGACGCGGCCGAGCGGGTAGTACGGCGCGGCGCGCTCCAACGCCTCTTCCCGGCCCGACCACTTGGGGGTGTGGACGGTGCCGGGCGCGATGAGGTTGACCCGTACGCCGCGGGCCGCGCAGTGCCCGGCCAGGGTGCGGGTGAGGCCCGCGAGGCCCGCTTTGGCGGCGCTGTAGGCGTGGTTGCCGAAGTCCTGCTCGCCGTTGACGGAGCCGATGTTGACGACGGACGCGCGGCCGCCCGCGGCGGCCAGGTGCGGCATGGCGGCCCGTACGCACCGGAAGGCGCCGGTCAGGGTGATGTCGAGGTCCCGGAACCACTCCTCGTCGGAGGAGTCCTCGACGAGTGCTTCGTCGGGGTGGCAGGACAGGGCGTTGTTGACCAGCACGTCGAGCCGTCCGAAGCGGTCGACCGCGGTGGCGACGGCCGCCTCGACCGCTTCCCGGTCGCCCACGTCACAGGTGGAGGACTCGGCCGCCAGACCGTCGGCCCGGAGCGCGGCGGCGGTCCCCTCGGCGCGCTCGCCGTCCAGGTCGGTGACGAGCACCCGCGCGCCCTCGGCGGCGAGGCGGCGCGCGGTGGCCGCGCCTATGCCCTGCCCCGCGCCGGTGATCAGTGCCGCGTAGCCGTCAAAACGTGCTGCTGCTGCCATGCGGGATCGCTACCCGCTCGGGGTTTCGGCAATCGCTTCTGCCCGGTGGGTGGGGCGGGGCTCCGCCCCGGACCCCGGACCGCGCTCCGCGCGGTGTCCTCAAGCGCCGGACGGGCTGGTTTCGCGAACCGTAGCCTTGATTCTGCGGCCCGGGTACGCAAATTCAGCCCGTCCGGCGTTTGAGGACGCGCCCGCAGGCCGCCCCCGCCGCAGGCGGCAGACGGCCCGCAGTCAGACTCCGGAGCTCAGCGCCAGCGCAAGCGCAAGCGCCCGCACAAGCGCCTGAGCCCGCGCATCGGCGGTCACATTCTTCTGCATGCCGTTGGTGACGTAGCCGAAGGAGATGCCCGACTCGGGGTCCGCGAAGCCGAGGGAGCCGCCGCGGCCGGGGTGGCCGAAGGAGCCGGGGGCGAGCAGGGGCGACGCGGGGCCGTGGAGCATGTAGCCCAGGCCGAAGCGGGTGCCCACGACCAGGACGCGGTCCGGTCCTGCCGACTCCTCCGTGCGGGCCAGGGTGAGCGTCGCCGGGGCGAACAGCCGCCGCGCGCCGTCGAGGCCGCCGAGCAGCGAGGCGTAGAAGCGGGCCAGCCCGTCGGCGGTGGCGATGCCCGCGGAGGCGGGGAGTTCGGCGGCGCGGTAGGCGGGGTCGTTCTCGTCGGCCAGGGGCTCGATGGCCGCGAAGGCGCGGCGGGTGAGGGACCGCGGGTCGCGGTAGGCGTCCGACACGGCCTTCTTGGGCCGCAGCCGCAGGCCGGCCGCGGCGGGCTCGGCGGGCGGCTCGACGTCCGCGATGCGCCCGGCGCGCTCGCGCTCGGAGGCGGGCAGGCCGATCCAGAGGTCCGCGCCGAGCGGCCCGGCTATCTCGTCGGCGACCCAGGCGCCCACCGTCCGGCCGGTGACGCGGCGGACCAGCTCGCCGAGGAGCCAGCTGTAGGTCTGGGCGTGGTAGCCGTGGGCGGTGCCGGGCTCCCAGGCGGGCGCCTGCGCGGCGACGGCGGCGGGCCCGCTGATGCCGTCGATGGCCTCGGCCGGGCTCAGCGGCCGGTCGAGCACGGGCAGCCCGGCGCGGTGCGAGAGCAGGTGGCGCACGAGGACGCGCTCCTTGCCCGCGGCCTTGAACTCGGGCCAGTACGTGCCGACGGGCGCGTCCAGGTCGACGAGCCCGCGCTGGTGCAGCAGCAGCGGCACGGCGGCGGCGACGCCCTTGGTGGCGGACCGTACGACCTGGGCGGTGCCCGGCGTCCACGGCTCCTCGGACGAGCCGTCGGCGTCCTTGGTGCCGCCCCACAGGTCGACGATCCTGCGGCCGTCCCGGTAGACGGCGACGGCCGCACCGCGCTCCCCGCGCCGGGCGAAGTTCTCCGCGAAGGCGTCCCGGACCGGTTCGAAACCGTCCGCCACCGTGCCCTGGACGTCCACCACTGTTCTCCTGCTCCACTGTGCGATCGCTACAAAACCCTCCACCATGGTGCAACGCGGCGGTCAATGCGCGTAGACCGGGGCACCGCAACCGTGATCTACCGGTCGGGAACGGGCACCGGGCGGGGCGTCCCGTTCCCACGCGCCCTCGCTCACCCGTGCGCCGCCAGCGGTGGCGGGAGCGGGCGCGTGCCCGAATGCTGAGCTTCGGGGGAGCTCGCCCGGCCTCGGAGCCCCGGGAGGCAGGAGGAGGGAGTCACCATGTCCACGGCCGCCGCCGCGCCCCCGGCCGAACCCGCCGCACCGCCCGTGCTCAGCAGGCGCCGCATCAATCTCGTGTTCGTCACCATCGTGCTCGGCATGCTGCTCGCGGCCCTCGACCAGACCATCGTCTCCACCGCGCTGCCCACGATCGTCGCGGACCTGGGCGGCGGCGGGCACATGGCGTGGGTGGTGACCGCCTATCTGCTGGCGGAGACGGTCTCCACCGTCCTGGTCGGCAAGTTCGGCGACCTCTTCGGCCGGAAGGTCGTCTTCCAGCTCAGCGCGGTGGTCTTCGTCGGCGGCTCCGTCTTCGCGGGCGCCGCGAACTCGATGCTCATGCTGATCGCCGCCCGCGCCCTCCAGGGCATCGGCGGCGGCGGTCTGATGGTGACCGCCATGGCGCTGATCGCCGACGTCATCCCGCTGCGCGAGCGCGGCAAGTACCAGGGCGCGCTCGGCGCCGTCTTCGGCGTGACCACGGTCGTCGGACCGACGCTCGGCGGGATCTTCACCGACCACGCGACCTGGCGCTGGTGCTTCTACGTCAACGTCCCCGTCGCGATCGTCATGGTCGCGATGGCGGCCCGTACGATCCCGGTCGTCCGCTCGGCGGTCCGGCCGGTCATCGACTACCTCGGCATCGTGCTGGTCGCGCTCGGCGCGTCCGGACTGGTGCTGGGCCTGGAGTGGGGCGGCAACGAGTACGCGTGGGGCTCGGCCGTCATCGTCGGCCTGTTCGCGGGGTCGGTGGTGCTGCTGGGGCTGTTCGTACTGGTGGAGCTGCGGGCCAAGGAGCCCATGCTGCCCATGCACCTCTTCCGCAACCCCGTCTTCGTCGTCTGCTCCGTGCTCAGCTTCATCGTCGGCTTCGCGATGCTCGGCGCGATGACGTACCTGCCCACCTACCTCCAGTACGTCGACGGGGTCTCGGCCACCATGTCCGGCGTCCGCGCGCTGCCCATGGTGGCCGGGCTGCTCGGCGCGTCCATGCTCTCCGGCATCGTCGTCAGCCGCACGGGCCGCTACCGCGCCTTCCCCATCGCCGGTACGGCCGTGATGGCGCTCGGCCTCTATCTGATGTCGACGATGAACGCGTCGACGGGGCCCTGGCTGGAGTCCCTCTACATGTTCGTACTCGGCGTCGGCATCGGGCTGGCCATGCAGGTGCTGACGATCGCCGTGCAGAACACGGTGGCGTACCACGAGCTGGGCACGGCGACCTCCGGCGT
This sequence comes from Streptoverticillium olivoreticuli subsp. olivoreticuli, assembly GCF_003391135.1. GTDB lineage: Bacteria > Actinomycetota > Actinomycetes > Streptomycetales > Streptomycetaceae > Streptomyces > Streptomyces blastmyceticus. The sequence continues at coordinate 4,414,782 of NZ_CP031455.1, forward strand.
GACCTTCTTCCGCACGCTCGGCAGCTCCTTCGGCACGGCCATCTTCGGCACCCTCTACAGCAACCGGCTGCGGCCCAACCTCCTTGACGCGCTGACCCGTTCACCGGGCGTGCCACCCGCCGCCGTGCAGAGCCCGCAGGGCCTCAAGCAGCTGACCCACGCCCAGGCGGCACCGGTCATCGCCGCCTACGCGGACACCGTGAACTACGTCTTCTTCTGGGTCGTGCCCGTCGCCCTCGCCGGTTTCGTCGTCGCGTGGTTCCTCAAGGAGGTGCCGCTGCGCGACAGCGCCCGGGCCGGGGCCTCCGACATGGGCGAGGGCTTCGCGGCGCCGGACTCCGCCGAGGCGGAGCGGCAGTTGGAACGGGCCGTGGCGAGCGTCATGCGCAAGGAGGAGGGCCCGCCCGTGAGCCGCCGCGTCCTCGCCGAGTCGGGCAGCTCGCTGGGCCCCGCCGAGGCGTGGACGCTGGGCCAGATCCACTGGCGGCTGCGCGTGCGCGGCGAGGCGACGCTCCGCTCGGTGGCCGTCGCGCACCGCATGCCGCCCGAGGTCCTCGAACCGGCCTTCACCCGTACGGCGGAGGCCGGCCTCGCCCGCGTCGACGGCGACCGGCTGTCCCTGACCCCCGCCGGCGAGGCCGAGATCGAACGACTCGGCGCGGCGTGGCGGTCCTGGCTGTCGACCCGCCTGGAGGACTGGGACATCACCGACCCCGAGGACCGCGCCCTCCTCGACCGGGCCCTCGACTCGATGGCGGCCCGGCTGCTGGAGGAGGGCGAGGAGGAACAGGAGCGGATCGCCGTCTGAGCCCTCTCAGACAGCCCGGTAGTAGGTGTACAGCCGGACGTCCGCGCCCGGCCGCTCCCCCGCCGCCGCCTCGTACGCCGCCAGGTCCGCCCACTCCGCGAGCTCCACGGCCGGGCCGCCGTCCGTGCCGGCGTGCACGTGCGCGGCCAGCGCGCCGGGCCGCGGCTCCGGGTCCGGGGTGGCGAGCGTGGTGACGGCGAGGATCCCCGCCGCGCTCGTCGCGTCCGTCACGACGCTCCGGTGCAGCCGCGTGCGCCGAAGCCCCGGCCGCTCGATCCCGGGCACGAGCCGGTCGACCCGGCTGATCACCGCGGGCCGCAGCGCCCGCGCGAACTCCAGATGCTCCTCGTCGCTCCTCCACTGCGCGTAATGCAGGATTCCGGTGCCGTCGACATCGAGATACATGTGCTGAGCGAGATGCCCTTCGGGCTTCGCCCCGGTCGTCCACTCCTCGGCGATGGCCTCGGCGGCGGCACGCGTGCGGTCGGGGGTGCCGGTGCCCCAACGACTGAGCAGGAAGGTCCCGGTGCGGGGCCGGATGATCTCGTGGAGGCGGGGGGTGGGGTGCTTGATCGTCATGCTTGAGGACTTTGATTCCTCAAGTGGGCTTGAGGTCAAGAGGGGGCTGCCCGGGGAGGGGGCACCTCGCGCCTCCGGCCGACAGCGGCACGGTTTCCAGTAACGGAAACTCGAAACCCTTGCCGCCACCCCACGGGGACCGAGAGCATCGGACGCGTCACTACCAGTGGCCGCATCTGGCTCGACAAGGCTCACGGCCTGGCAGAGGGGTATCAGTGAAACTGACACGTCTGGCTGGCGGTTGCGACGATGGCGACTGTCCGACGCTCTACCTCACAGACCGGGGGACGGTCGCAGTGCAAGGCACCCTGATGGCCGACCACGGATTACAGATCCCGCCCGACGAGACCATCGCGGAAATCCCAGTCGAACTGATCCGAAAGGTGATCCGTGACAACCTCATCCAGGACACTTACTGAGTGGTTCTCAGCCTTCGAGGAGGAGGCGTTCCGCCTGGAAACCTTGGACGACTACAGCAAGTCGGGTGGCGTCGAGGCTTATCAGGCGTTCCTGGCCGGTGCGGAGCCGCCCGAGTCGTTCAGGTCGGCGGACTGGGTCACAACGGTTCGGAACGCCACAGATGCCGGCAAGCGGATGTACCGGGTGCACATCCTGGCCCGGCCGCTCACGGACTACCTCCGATTCGAACTCGCCTGGGGGTACTGCCGCAACCTTCAGGCCGGTGAGGAATTCTTCATTCTCGACACCACCGAACAGGAGAATCCGATCCCCGACGCACCGGACTTCTGGATGTTCGACAACCGGACGGTGGCGTCTATGAGTTACGCCGACGGAAAGTTCCTCGGGGCCGATCTTCATGGAGATGAACGGCTCCCCGAATTCACGTCGTATCGCGACAACGCCATGGCACACGCCGAGCCCTTTACGGAATGGTGGGCAAAGCACGGCAAGTGAATCGCTCTGAACTCGGTGCTGCGCTGCGGGCACTACGGGAAGCCTCCGGAATGGAGGCCAAGACCGTGGCCCGCAGCGCCGCCATGTCCAGGTCCAAGCTGTCGAAGATCGAGAATGGCAGCGCGGCCCCCAGCGTCGTGGACACCGAGCAGATCCTCACCGCTCTGGGCGTATCAGCCGAAGTGAAGGCCGAATACATGGCCGCAGCTCGGGCAGCGGCCACTGAGATCACCGCATGGCGCCTCTATCGCAGGCTGGGTTTCCACCGCAAGCAGCAACAGGTGCAGGCACTGGAGTCACAAACGACTGTACTGCGCCTGTTCCAGCCATCACTCATCCCAGGATTGCTCCAGACACCCGAATACGTACAGGCCGTACTGGGCCGGAAGGGGATGGGAGAGGAGCAGTTGGCTCGCGGCATCGGCGCCCGACTGGCCCGTCAGAGCGTCCTCTACAACACTGCCAAGACCTTCCGGTTCGTCATCACCGAGCCGGTTCTTCGGTGGCAGATCGTGCCACCGCTGGTGATGGCCGGACAGTTGGACCGGGTCATCTCCGCTTCTCGACTGCCCAATGTGGATATTCGCGTGGTGACACTGGCAGCACCACAACATGACTTCCCAAGTCACTCCTTCTCCATCAAGGACGATCGGTTGGTGACGGTGGAGACAGTGCATGCCGAGGTAGTTGCCACGGATCCCCGGGACATCGCGCTATACGTGAGCAAGTTCGACGGGTTCGAGCGAGAGGCTGTTTCCGGCATCGAGATGCGAGCCCTGGTGGCCGGCATCCGGGACGAGTTCTTGCGGGAACAGGAAACCCTCTAGGAATCAGTCCCGTTGCGAGAAATCCTGGCCCACGGATCGACCGGATCCCATCGACCAGGAGGCGCTCCATGCGGAACGAAACCGACCTGTACGGCCTGCCCCTCGAAGGCGCCCAATTCAGCAAAGCATGCGGCGGCAACACGCACCCGGACGGCGAATCCTGCGTAACCCTCGCCCGTATCGGCACGGACGCCTACGCCCTCGGCGACAGCAAGCGACCCGGCGCCGAACCGCTGAGGTTCACCGCCGCCGAACTGGACGCCGCCGGTATCGATCCCGCCCGCTTCGGCCTCTCCGCCTGATTCTCCGAACGGCGGCCACCGCCACGACCGGTGGCCGCCTCAAGTCCGCTTACGCAGGAGAGCAGTTGCACTTCCATGGCTACCTCTGGGCCGGTGACAAAGCGGTCTTCGACAAGGAAGGCGCCCGGCGCCCGGAAAGCCCCGCGTTCGCCCTGTCCGAGACACCCCCGATGCAGACCGCCCACTGGCTCCTCAAGCCGGCCCGGATCGTCCGGGGAACCTGGGCGGACCCCCACGAGGCGAGCACCTGGCTGGGAGAACGGCTGACCGCCGCCCTGGGCGGCCGCTTCCCCGACACGGAGACCGCCGTCGCGGAGCGCCTCGCCGGAGGCGGCGACGTGTCGTACGGCCACTACCTGGCCCGACCGTCCTTCCTGTCGATCGCCGTGGTGACCTGCACGCCCAACTCTGCGTGCCCCGACCTGGGATGCCCCATCACCTCAAGGTGAGGAGCCCGGCTTCCGCATCCGGGCCGTGCCGGACGCGAGATCGATACCAGCCCTTTCTGAAGGAGACTGCCTGTGTCCGTGGATGGTTGTGAGCCCGTCCTCGTGGACGGTGACGAATGGAAGGCGTACTTCCGCAACTTCAAGCGCTCCGCGTTCCGGTTGGAGGTCCATCAGGTCTACACCATGCCCGCAGAGGCCGAGTCGGTTCGCGACTTCCTTGCCGGTGAACCCAAGCCGGAGGGCTTCAACACCGCCTGGCACCGGACCATCCAAGGGCACGCGGCAGCGGGCCGGAAGATGAAGCGCGCCAAGGTGGTCCGCAGGCCGCTCACGGACTACAACCGGTATCTGTTCGCGTGGGCCATCCCCGGGAATGTCGAAGCCGGCGAGGACTATCGGATCGTGGATCTGACGGACCAGGCCAACCCCGGCCTGCCCGACCAGGACTTCTGGCTGTTCGACGAGACGACGGTGGTCCATCTCAACTACCGGCCGGACGGCACCCAGATCAATCGGGAGCTGATCCAGTCGCCGGACCTCGGAAAATACCTCGCGTGGCGAGACCTCGCCCTGGGGCACTCCGCTCCCTTCAGTGACTATCGAACCTGACCACCAGGCAGGCGAATGAAAGGACCTCGCGGAGGTTCTACGGGGCCTGTCCGATCCGCCGACTACGTAGCCGGATCGGGCAGGCGGGCGAGCAACGCCTCACGGATCGCCGCCATTCCACGTTGTGTGGCCGCCACCGCGCCGGACGTGTCGTCGGCGGATTCGGCGGATTCCACGCGGCAGTCCCGGCACGCGGTCTCGTCCGCGACCGGACGGATCATGCGGCCGCAGCCGCCGGAGCAGGCGCGCAGGGGCTGCGGGCGGGGTGCGGGTTCGGGTGCCGGGTTCGGCATCTTGCGGGTCAGGCGGTCGCGGAGGAGCCCGGCTGGGGAACGGATGTGGTCCGGGAGGCCGTCGGTCAGCTCGGCGCGGAGTTGCTTCACCGTCGCGCCGCGCAGCAGCCACTCGCCTGCCAGCGGGGCGAGCCGGGCCACGTCCCGGGCGGTCAGCCTCAGTCGCCTTTCGGCGTACGCCACGGCGGCGAGCGCCTGCGCGCCTCGCTCGGCCAGCGGGTGGGGAGGGTGGGAAGTCTTCTCCTCGGTCTTTTCTTGGGAACGGCCGACGGACCGAACCGCCGGTTCACCGACAGCCGGTTCCTCGCCCGTCGGCCGCCCGCCGTGCACCGCCGCGGCCTCCTCCGCCGTCAACGGCACGTTCGAGACCAACTGGGGCCTCGACCACCGGCCGTCCCGTCCCTGACAGCGCCACTCGTGGACGTACCCCTCGGCGATCAGCTCCCGCTTCGCCCGCATGAAAGCCGTCTTCTTGATTCCGGCGCGCTCCGCGGTCTGCGAAAGCGACTGATCCACGCCATCCGGCAGCGAGAGCTGCCACGTCAACAGGCGCACGGCTTCGGCCGACAGGCGCGGATGACGGATGATCTCGTTCGACACCTGCGTGAAGAAGCCCGCAGGGGCGATAGCATGCTTCAACATTCTGGGGACTCCGATAGCAGGTCCTCGTGGGTGTAGACCCCCGACCGGTGCTCCAACACCGCCGGGGGTCGCTTGTTCACGGAACGTACCGCAAGGATGTGCGCGTGGGAGGAGTTCTCCCGAAACGTCCCCCGCAGGTGTTTACAGGCGGAACTCTTCATGCGGGACCGCCCGGTTCCAGACAGCCTCGAACGCCGATGAGCAGAGCTTCACGACCGCTGGTTCATCGCGCATTTCTCCGCCCATCGACGATCCGTCGCCGGTGAAGTGATTGAACCTCACCAGGTGGTCGTCGAAGACCCAAAAGTCGTTGCCGGGAAGGCAGAGGTCCGAAGCGCGCCGTCTGGGCAACCAGCGGACGCTCTCGCCTGCCGCGATGTTGGTGAACGAGCCGCTGTGCTCGAACCTGATGTATTCGCTGACCGGTTCGGAGACGACGCGGGCGCGGCGGATCACCACCCCGCGGTCGACGGTCTCGGACACGAGATCCAGCCAGGGGCGCCACCACGACGCGCGGTCGGCGGGATCCAGGCGGTGTCCCGCCTTCCAGGCGGCGAACCCGGATTCCTCGTAGTCCACCGCGTACGAATCCCGCATCTCCAGGTGGACCGCCGACCGTTCGCACCCGTGCAGTAGCTCGTCAAAGCCGGGCACGTTCCGCAACATCACAAGACACCCTCTCCGGATCACGCCTTGGCGCGCGCGACCTCTCCGGCCCGTTCGGTCAACTCCCGTACCGCGACGTTCTTTCCGTACGACCGAATACGCCGCCGCATCGTCGCGAAGTGCTCGTCACCCCGCGCCGTCGACAGTTGGGCGTAGTCGTCGAGGAAAGCGTGCCAGGTGGCGCAGGCGGCCTCCAGATGTCCCAGCTCGAACTGGCGCTGTGCGAGCAGGGCGTTGGAGTGGACGCGGCCCTGGCGCTCCTGCCGGGGCTGGACCTTGAGGGATTCGCGCAGGGCCAGCACAGACCCTGCGAGATCCTTGCATTCGTAGAGCACGTGGGAGACGTGGAACTGGTACGCGCTGGCGTCGTAGCCGCCGATCGCCTCACGCCGGGAGTCCGCCTTCGACAGGGCCGTCTCCGTCTCGTGCAGCCGGGCGAACGCGGTGTGCCGGTCGCCGGTCATCGACGCGGCGTGCGCCTGCTGCCCGGCCAGGAAGGCCCGCAACCGGGGCCCGGCTTTCGGTGATGCCTGCGCGGCGGCGTCGGCGAGCTGCAATGCCTTGGCGCCATGGCCGAGGTTCGATGCCTGGAGGCTCATTCCGCGCAGGGTGCGGCAGTACGTGATGTGGTCCTCCGCCGCCCCCGCGAGCTTCAGGGCCTTGACGTAGTAGCGCTGCCCGAGGCCGTGTTCGCGCTCGTACATCGCCATCCAGCCCGTCAGGTACACCAGGTCGGAGGCAGCGGACAGCATGTCCTTGCGGACCTTCTCCGGGGCGGACGCGCTGAGGTACGAGGCGACGGTATTGACCAGAAAGGCCGCCGCCATCGGGCGTGCGTGCCCGCCGCCGAGCTCGTCGAGGATGTCGGCGATCTTCTCCGTCATGGTGCGGACGGTGGCGACTTCGCCCTCGCCGATGCGTACGGTGCGGCCGGTGGCCGTGTGGTCCGTACGTCCCGCGAGGTCGGGGAAGAGGGGAACTGCCAGAGCCGCCGAGTACACCCCCGCGGTGAGAACGCCCCTCCGAGAGGGGTCCATGTCGGCCCGTCCGACGTCGATGAGGTCTTCGAGGTCGCTCCCGCCGCGATCCGTCCCGGGACCTGCGAACCCGGCCTCGGCACGGGTGACCGGCCGCTTCAGGCGACGGGCCAGGGCTTCGAGCACGACGGGCCGGACCTCTGCTCGCGGCATCGTGCCGGAAAGCCAGTGCGAGACGGCCGACTGGTCGTAGCGCAGCGTCAGTCCGGCCTCGGATCCGATGCGGTTCACCGCCATCGCGAACTGGGTCCGCGACCATTTCGCCTGGCCCAGCAGGCTCGCCAGTCCGGCGTTCGGGGTGCGTGGGCTTGTCGCCATGCTTCAACTCCCGCCGACTTTCATGGCTTTCACGTTCACGCCTCCCTCTCACGGTACCGGCTGGACCCCTTGCCGTAGTTACCTCGACGTGCGATCCGATCTTCGCGAGGGAGACAGCAGCATGGGCCCCACCCGGACGACTCCGGAACCCGTTCGCCTCACTGCCGGGATGCGGCACGACCTGACCCGGGCCGTCGGCCGCGCGCTGGCGCCGTCCGCCGTCCTGCCGCGCGCCGAGGACGTGGAGGAGCTGACCGTACGGCTGCGGGGCTACGCGATGTGCCTCGTGCCGGAGATCGAGGACCGTGTCGGCGGCATGGAGCGAGGTACCACCGAACGGTGCGAGGCCACATCAGCGCTGGACGACGCGCGACGCGCGCTCGGCGCGGGGCCGGGTGTCGGGTTGCGGTCGGCCTTCGGCCACATGCAGGAGCTCGGCCGCGTCTGCCACCGCCTGCGCTGCCACTTGCCGCTGGGGCGGATGAACGGCTCCGAAGACTAAAGCGCCGCCCGGCTCCCCGTGCTCACCGGCGTCGTCGCCGTCGACGCCTGGGACGCCGCCGTCGCGACCTGGTCCGCGGTGAGGGCGTAGCCCGTCTCCGGGTCGGAGGTGGAGCGGGCGAAGACGACGCCGTAGACCTTGCCGGAGGGGGTGAGGAGGGGGCCGCCGGAGTTGCCGGGGCGGACGGTGGAGCGCAGGGAGTAGACGGTGCGGGTGGTGACGCCGTCGCCGTAGATGTCCTGGCCCTTGGCGCGGACCTCGTTGGCCACGGTCGCGGCGCGCAGGTCGAGGCCGCCGTTCTCGGGGAAGCCGGCGACGACGGCCGCGTCGCCGCGCTTGGCGGTCTTGTCGAAGGGGAGGACGGGGGCGTCGAGGCCGGGTACGTCGAGGACCGCGACGTCGGTGCGGGGGTCGAAGAGGACGACCTTGGCCTGGTACGTGCGGCCGACGCCGCCGACGCGCACGGTCGGACTGGTCACCCCGGCGACGACGTGGGCGTTGGTCATCACGTGGTGCGCGGCGTAGACGAAGCCGCTGCCCTCCTGGCCGCGGCGGCCGTCGCGGACGTCGGCGACGCCTTCGACCTTGACGACGCTCTCGCGGGCGGCGCGGGTGGCGGCGCCGGTGACCGCGTCGCCGGAGGGCTTGGCGACGCCGGTGGCGGGTTCGTTCTCGAAGGGGTTGAAGACCTGGGGGAAGCCCGCGCCGGCCAGGGCGTCGGTGGTGCGGCTGAACCAGGTGGGGGCCTGTTCGGGCATGGCCTTCTGGACCGCGCCGAGCAGGGTGGAGTCCTTGATCTCGCGGGTGAGCAGCGTGGAGTTCGCCGAGACGAGGACGCTGGCGGCGACCCAGCCGACGAGGAGGACGGCCAGGGAGTTGACGGCGGCGCCGCCTATGCCGTCGATGCCGCGCACGGGTGCCCAGGTCAGATGGCGGCGCAGGCGCCAGGCGAGGTGCCCGGCCAGCGCGTGCCCGATCGCGGCGGGGATCAGGACGACCAGGACGGCGACGACGGCCGCCGTCCCGGTGCCGGCGTCGAAGGGTTCCAGGGCGTAGGGCAGCGCCCAGACGCCGAGCACCGCGCCGCCGAGGAAGCCGGCGAACAGCACGAGGCCGGCGATCAGGCCCCGCCGGAAGCCGGATACGGCGTAGGCGAGGACGATCAGCATGAGAAGCACATCGAGCAGGTTCAACGCGGAGCCCTTTCCATCACACGCGCCCCCGATCGCGCCCACAGGTGTGTGGACTAGAGAAAACGCCCGTACGGGGACCAACGGTTCCCCGGCATGGCGCACACCACAGCCGGGCGGGCAGGCGGGCGGGAGCGCTCGGGGGCGCGAAGAGGCCCGGTGGTGGGCCCCCTGGTGCGGGGGCCCACCACCGGGCCGGGTCGTGCGGGGCGGCCGTCAGACGCGGACCGGCTCGCGCTCCTCGTCGGGGTCGACCGACGGGGCCACCAGCTGCTTCTGCAGCTGCTCGCCCTCGACGTCGACGTTCGGGAGGATCTTGCCGAGCCAGCCGGGCAGCCACCAGGCGGCCTTGCCGAGCAGGGCGAGGACGGCGGGGACGATGGCCATGCGGACGACGAAGGCGTCGAAGAAGACGGCGATGGCCAGGCCGAAGCCGATCATCTTGATCATCGATTCGGAGGAGCCGATGAAGCCCGCGAAGACGCTGATCATGATGACGGCGGCGGCGGTGACGACCCGCGCGCCGTGCTTGAAGCCGGTCACGATCGCCTGGCCGGGGCGCTCGCCGTGGACGAACGCCTCCCGCATCCGGGTCACGAGGAAGACCTCGTAGTCCATCGCGAGGCCGAAGACGACGCCGACCATGAAGATCGGCATCATGCTCATGATCGGGCCGGTCTCCTCGACGCCGAAGAGCGAGCCGAGCCAGCCCCACTGGAAGACCGCGACGACCGCGCCGAGGGCGGCGACCACGGACAGCAGGAAGCCGAGGGCGGCCTTGAGCGGGACGAGCACGGAGCGGAAGACGACCATCAGCAGCAGGAAGGCCAGGCCGACGACGAGTGCCAGGTAGGGCAGCAGGGCGTCGTTGAGCTTCTGCGAGACGTCGATGTTCATCGCCGTGGAGCCGGTGACGAGCACCTTGGCGCCGGTGTCCGAGGTGATCTTGCCGCCCTTGTCGCGGATCGCGTGGACGAGGTCCTCGGTCTGGGTGCCGGTCGGCTTGGACTTGGGGATCACCGTGATCGTCGCGGTGTCACCGGCCTTGTTGAAGTTGGCCGGGGTGACCATGGCGACGTCGGGCAGGCCCTTGATGGTCGTGATCACGGACTCGGCGGCGGCCTTGGGGTCGCTCGCCCTGGCCGCGTCGGTGACCACCATCAGGGGGCCGTTGAAGCCGGCGCCGAAGCCGTCGGCCAGCATGTCGTACGCCTTGCGCTGCGTGCTGCTCTTGGGCTGCGCCCCGTCGTCGGGCAGGCCGAGCTGGAGGGAGGCGGCGGGCACGGCGATCGCGCCCAGGCCGAGCACACCGGCGGCCAGCACCCAGACCGGCTTGCGCAGGACGAAGCGGGCCCAGCGGGTGCCCATGTTGGGCTTGTCCGTGGCCGCGGGACGGCCGTCGCGCTTGCGGTCCTTGCGGGCCAGCACCTTGCGGGGGGCGAAGCCGAGCAGGGCGGGGATGAGGGTGAGCGCGATGAGCACGGCGATGGCGACGGTCCCGGCGGCGGCCAGGCCCATCTTCGTCAGCATGGGGATGTTGACGACCGCGAGGCCGGCCAGCGCGATCACCACGGTGAGACCGGCGAAGACCACCGCGGAGCCCGCCGTGCCGACGGCCCGTCCGGCCGCTTCCTCGCGTTCGCGGCCCTCGGCCACCTCCGCGCGGTAGCGGGAGACGATGAAGAGCGCGTAGTCGATGCCGACCGCGAGGCCGATCATCATGGCGAGCGTCGAGGTGTTGCTGGACAGGTCGAGCACGGGCGCGAGCGCGGCGATCGAGGAGACGCCGATGCCGACGCCGATGATCGCGGTGAGCAGCGGCAGACCCGCGGCGACCAGCGAGCTGAAGGTGATCAGCAGGACGACCGCGGACACCGCGATGCCGATGATCTCCGAGCCGCCCTCGGGCATGGACTGGAGCGCGCTGCCGCCGGTCTCGACGGTCAGCCCGGAGTCCCGGGCGTGCTGCGCGGCGCCCTTGAGCGTGTCGCGCGAGGCGTCGGTGAGGTCCTGCGGCTTGGCCTTGTAGGTGACCGAGGAGTACGCGGTCGTGCCGTCCTTACTGACGGCGTTCGCCTTGAACGGGTCGGCCGCAGAGGCCACCTGGGGCCCGGCGAGCTCGGCGACGGCCTTCTCGACGGCGGCCTGGTTCTTGACGTCGGTGATCTTCTGGCCGTCGGGGGCCTTGAAGACGACACGGGCGCTCGCGCCGTCCGGGGTCTGGCCCGGGAAGCGCTGCTCCAGCAGGTCGAAGGCGGCCTGCGCCTCGGTGCCCGGGATGGAGAAGTCGTTGTTGGTGGACTTGGACGCGGTGGCGGCGCCCGCGCCGGCGAGCACCAGCAGCAGCACCCATATGAGGGCTGCGTACCAGCGGCGCCGGAAGGCGAGCCGGCCGAGTCTGTAGAGGAACGTGGCCACGAGGCGTTGTGCTCCCGTCGTGTCGAGATCTGGCGTAACAGGGCGTGAGGTACCGGCCCGACGACGAGAGCGGCGCGTCAGGTTGGGGGGTGATCGGATCAGAGGCCGAGTGCGGGGACCATCACGGCGTCGATGTAGCGGGCCAGATACGCGGAGTCCGCGGTCCGGTCCTCGATCAGGTGGCGGGTGACGAAAGCGCCGACCATCATGTGCCCGACGTAGTCGAGCGCGGGGTTGTCGGCGGCGAGCTCGCCCCGCTCGACCCCGCGTCGCATCACCGCGTGGAGCCCCTGGAGCTCGGGCTCGATCAGCAGTTCACGCAGCGCGCGGCGGAGGTCGGGGTTGGTGTGGATCGCGTGGCCCAGACCCCGCATCAGCGCGGCGTCCTTCTCCATCTGCGCGTCGTCGGCGGCGCACAGCATGGCCTGGAGGTCACCGCGGACGGTGCCGGTGTCGATACTGGAGATCTTGACCGGCTTCTGGTGCCGCAGCGCGCTCGCGACCAGCTCGGGCTTGCCCTTCCACTGGCGGTAGAGGGTGGCCTTGCTGGAGTGCGTACGGGCCGCCACGGCGTCCATGGTGAGGGCGTCGTAGCCGACCTCGCGCAGGATCTCCAGGACGGCGCCGTAGAGCTCGCCTTCCCGTTCGGGCGTCAGCCGGGTGCGGCGTGGCAGCGTCGGCTCGGGTGGGTCCTTCGGCATGCGCCACTCCTTCCGGCTCACTTGAACGAAACGGTTTCGTACACGTACATCACGAGCGTACGTCCCGGCCCTGCGAAACGGCGTCGTTTCGATGGTGTTCTCCATCACGGACGGAATCACGGACGCAATCGCGGGCCGAATCACGGACCGAGTTGCCGTGGCCCCCCGGGGCCGAAACGATGAGGAGGTGAGTGATGCGTATCTGCGGTTCCCTCATCTGCACGGCGATCTGCTCTGCTTCACGGCCGAGGACGACCTCTGGATCGCCCCCCTCGACGCCGACGGCGCGAAGGACGCCGCTCGCGCCTGGCGGCTGACCGTCGACCGGACCCGGGTCGGGCACCCCCGCTTCTCCCCCGACGGCCGGCACATCGCCTTCACCACCTGGCGCAGCCTCGACCCCGAGATCCACCTGGCCCCCGTCGACGGCGGGCCCGCCCGCCGGCTCACCTACTGGGGCAGCACCGACGCCCGCGTCTGCGGCTGGGCGCCGCCCGACCAGGACGGCCACTGCGACATCCTCGCCGTCTCCTCGCACGGCCAGCCCTTCTCCTACTTCTCCTGGGCCTACCGGCTGCCCACCGACGGCGGGCCCGGCGGGCGGCTGCCGTGGGGTCCCGCCTCGGACATCGCGATCGGCGGGACGGAGTGCCGGACGCTGCTGCTGACGGGCAAGCCGCCGCACGAGCCCGCCGCCTGGAAGCGCTACCGCGGCGGCGCCACGGGGCGGCTGTGGCTGCACGGCACCCGGCTGGTGCCGGACCTGCGCGGCCACCTGGACTCGCCGATGTTCGTCGCCGACCGCGTCGCCTTCCTCTCCGACCACGAGGGCGTCGGCAACCTCTACTCCTGCCTGCCCGACGGCTCGGACCTGCGCCGCCACACCGACCACGGCGACTTCTACGCCCGGCACGCGTCCACCGACGGCTCGCGCGTGGTCTACCAGTGCGCGGGCGAGCTGTGGCTGGTGGACGACCTCGGGCCGCGGGGCGTCCCGCGCAGGCTGGACGTGCGCCTGGGCGGGCCGCGCGCCGGACGCCGCCCGTACCAGGTACAGGCCGCCACCAACGTCGAGGCGCTCACCGTGGACTCCACCGGCCGCGCCAGCGCCGTCGAGGTGCGCGGCAGCCTCTACTGGCTGACGCACCGCGACGGACCGGCCCGGACCATCGCCGACACCCCGGGCGTACGGGTCCGGCTGCCGGAGATGCTCGGCTCGACCGGCCAGGTCGCCTATGTCACGGACGCCGAGGGCGAGGACGCGATCGAGATCGCGCAGCTGCCGCGCGCCACCGGGCCCGCCGAGCCGCGGCGGCTGGCGGCGGGCCGGATCGGCCGGGTGCAGGAGCTGATCGCCGCCCCGGACGGCGAGCGGCTGGCCGTCGCCGCGCACGACGGGCGGCTGCTGCTCGTGGACACCTCCCCCGAGGGCGAGGGCGAGGTCCAAGAGCTCATCCGCTCCGCCAACGGGCCCGTGCGCGACCTGGCGTTCTCCCCCGACTCGGCGTGGCTGACCTGGTCGCACCCCGGCGTCGGCCGCTCGCTGCGCCAGATCAAGATCGCCAGGCTGTCGGACCGGACGGTCGTCGACGTCACCAACGGCCGCTTCGAGGACGAGCAGCCCGTCTTCACCCGCGACGGCCGCTATCTGGCCTTCCTGTCGTGGCGCGGCTTCGACCCGGTCTACGACGTGCACACCGGCGACCTCTCCTTCCCGCTGGGCTGCCGCCCCTATCTCGTGCCGCTGTCCTCGGCGACGCCCTCGCCCTTCGCGCTGACGACGGAGGGCAGGCCCGCGGCCGGAGGGCTCGACTCCGACGACAGCGGCAGCGCGGAAGGGGCGACGCTCATCGAGGTGGAGGGGCTGGAGAGCCGGGTGACGCCCTTCCCGGTGGCCGCCTCGAAGTACTCCGCGCTCGAACCCGTCAGCGGCGGCGGCCTGGTGTGGCTGCGCTGGCCGATCTCCGGCGCCCTCGGCGAGACCTTCGCCAACCCCGCCGACACCTCCGGCCGCCCCACGCTCGAACACTTCGACCTGGCCAAGGCCAAGCGCACCGAACTCACCAGCTCCCTGGACTGGTTCGCGGTCAGCGGCGACGGCACCCGCCTGGTGATCAACGACGAGGGCGAGCTGCGGGCCGTGCCCTCCGGTGACGTCGGCGACTCCGACTCGACCGTCTACATCGACATGCGGCGCATCCTGCACGACGTGGACCCGGCGGCCGAGTGGCGGCAGGCGTACGAGGAGGCGGGGCGGATCGTCCGCGCGTACTTCTGGGAGCCGGGGATGTGCGGCATCGACTGGGACGCGGTCCTCGCGCAGTACCGCCCGCTGGTCGAACGCGTCGCCTCCCCCGACGACTTCGCCGACCTGCTGCGCGAGCTGCTCGGCGAGCTGGGCACCTCGCACGCCTATGTGGTCCCCGCCCGCCGCAACGAGGGCCCGCCGCACTACCAGCGCGCCATCGGCCTGCTGGGGGCCAACCTCGTGCACGACAAGGACGGCTCCTGGACCGTGCGGCGCATCCTGCCCGGCGACTCCTCCGACTCCAAGGCCCGCTCCCCGCTGGCCGGTTCGGGCATCAGGGAGGGCTCGGCGCTCACCCACGTCGACGGGCGGCCCGTGGACCCGGTGGCGGGCCCGTACCCGCTGCTGGCCGCGGCGGGCGGCACGACCGTCGAGCTGACCTTCCGGCCCGCCGGGCCCGAGGGGCACCCGCGCCGCGTCGCCGTCGTCCCGCTGGTCGACGAGCGGCCGCTGCGCTACCAGGACTGGGTCGCCAAGCGGCGCGCGGTCGTACGGGAGCTGAGCGGCGGCAAGTGCGGCTACCTCCACATCCCCGACATGGGCGGCTCCGGCTGGGCGCAGTTCAACCGCGACCTGCGGATGGAGATGTCCCGCCCGGCGCTGATCGTCGACGTGCGGGGCAACGCGGGCGGCAACATCAGCGAGCTGGTCGTGGAGAAGCTGACCCGCACCATCGTCGGCTGGGACCTGACGCGCGGCGCGCAGCCGGTGTCGTACGCGAGCAACGCGCCCCGCGGCCCGGTCGTGGCCATCGCCGACGAGATGACCTCCTCCGACGGCGACATGATCACCGCCGCCTTCAAACTCCAGGGCATCGGGCCGGTGGTGGGCCTGCGCACCTGGGGCGGGGTCGTCGGGATGACCGGCCGGCACCGGCTCGGGGACGGCTCGTCGATCACCGTGCCGATGAACGCGGCGTGGTTCGACGCCTACGGCTGGGGCGTGGAGAACCACGGCGTCGAGCCGGACATCGAGGTGGACCGCACCCCGCTGGACTGGGCGGAGGGCCGCCACAAGCAGATGGACGACGCCGTACGGCTCGCGCTCGACCTGCTGGAACGGCACGGCTGCGCCGAGCCGCCGGACTACTCGGACGCGCCGGACCGTCGGCGGCCCCAGCTCCCGCCCAGGTAGGCGAACCGGACCTGGGGGCAAGCCCCCAGACCCCCAAAGCGGCTTCGCCGCTTGTCCTCAATCGCCGGACGGGCTGAGATCAGCCCGTCCGGCGATTGAGGACGCGGCCGCAGGCCGCGCGCGGGGCCCGGGGCACCCCCGGAAAACAACGAAAGCGGGCCCAGGGGGGAACCCCGGACCCGCTCTGCCAGGCGCAGCCGACTAGGTGAGGTCGTCGTCCTGGATGTCGTCGAAGGACTGCTGGCCCTGCTGCCTGGCCTGCTCCGCGCGCTGGCGCAGGCGCTCCTGCTCGCTCTGGCCGCGCTGCTTCGCCTCGTCCTGCTTGCCCTGCATCTTCTGCTTGGCCTGCTGGGCCTTGGCCTGCATCTCGTCCTTGATGCCCATGCTGTTCACTCCTCGTGGGGGGTGTGGGAGGGCGTTGAACCGCCCCCGGAACAGCGTGGCACGCACCCTCACGGCCCGCATATCGTACGACTACCCTCCGCTATCGCCCTGCCGCGCCCTCTCGTCGGCCGCTCCCCCGGCACCCACAAGTCCCGTGCGCCTCCCGGACAGTTCGGGTCCGAGACGGCGCATCTCGCGGCGGCCGCCCACGGCGATCAGCGCGGGCAGCAGGCCGCGCACGGGCTGCAGCGCGCGCAGCCACCCCTGTGCGTAGACGTGCGCGGAGCGCCGTTCGATGCCCGCGACCAGCCGGTCGACGGCCGGGCCGAGGGGGTAGGTGCGGTTCGCGGGCCACGGCAGCCGCGTCCGCGCCTCCCGCATCACCGGGTCCTCGTCGGCCCCGCGCACCATGTCGGTGTCCGTCCAGCTCAGATAGCCGACGCCGACCCGTACGCCCCGGTGGCCGACCTCGGCGCGCAGACAGTGCGCGTACGCCTCGACGCCCGCCTTCGACGCGCAGTACGCGGTCATCATCGGCGCCGGGCTGATCGCCGCCAACGACGCGATCTGGAGCAGATAGCCGCGGCTCTCGGCGAGTACGGGCAGGAAGGCGCGGCCGGTGACGGCGCTGCCTATGAGGTTGACCTCGACGACGCGCCGCCACGCCCCGGGGTCGGAGCCCTCCAGCGGGCCGCCGGAGGCGACGCCCGCGTTGGCGACGACGATGTCGACCTTGCCGAACCGGGCCTTGACCTCGCGGGCCACCCGCGTCATCGCCCCGTGGTCGGTGACGTCGGCGTACCAGTGCGCGGCGTCCTCGTGGAGCGAGGACGCGACGCGGCGCAGCTCGTCCTCCTCCAGGCCCACCAGCGCGACGCGGGCGCCGCGTGCCGAGAGTTTGCGGGCCAGTTGGGCGCCGATGCCCCGCGCGGCACCGGTGACGACGGCGACCTGTCCCTCCAGCGGCATGCGGTTCACCGGGCGGCCTCCGCGGCGGAGCGAGCGCGGCCGGCGGTGCTCGGCACGCGCAGCACCTGGTACTCGCCGAGGTCCACCTGGCGGGTGGCCTTCCGGAACTCGGCGGTGGAGCCCGGCCAGGCGGTGGTGTTGCGGCCGCCCGCGTCGAGGTACCAGCTGTCGCAGCCGGTGTTCCAGACCGAACGCGCCAGCCGCGCCTGGAGTCTGCGGTTCCAGGTGCCCACGGCGGACGGGCGGGCGTCGAGCGCCGCCTTGTGCGAGGGGCCGCCCAGGACCTCCAACTGCCGCATGTAGTCGATGAGGTAGTTGAGGTGCGATTCGATGATGAGGATCATCGAGCTGTTGCCGAGGCCCGTGTTGGGGCCGATGATCTGGAGGAAGTTGGGGAAACCGGCGACGGTGGCGCCACGCAGCGCGGCCATGCCGTCCTTCCACTCCTCGGCGAGCGTACGGCCCTCGGCGCCGGTGACCAGCCGGCCGATGGGCTGGTCGGTGACCCGGAAGCCGGTGCCGAAGACGATCGCGTCGGCCTCCGTCTCCGTGCCGTCGGAGGCGATCAGCGTGGAGCCGCGCACCTCGGCGAGCCCGGCGGTCACCAGGTCCACATTGGGGCGGGTGAGCGCGGGGTAGTAGTCGTTGGAGAGCAGGATGCGCTTGCAGCCGATGCGGTAGCCGGGGGTCAGGGCGGCCCGCAGCGCCGGGTCCTTGACGGCCCTGTGCAGGTGGGAGGCGGCGAGCCGCTCCAGGATCCGCAGGTCGGACGGCCGCTTGGTGAACATCCCGACCTGTAACTCCCTTATCCCCCACAGCAGTCCGCGGCGCAGCAGGCGGGTGGCGGGGACCTTGGCGTGCAGCCACTGCTCGGCGTGGGAGATCCTGCGGTCGGCGCGCGGCACCACCCAGGCCGGGGTGCGCTGGAAGAGCGTCAGCCGCCGTACCTCCGGCTGGATCTCCGGCACGATCTGGATGGCCGAGGCACCCGTGCCGACCATGGCGACGCGCTTGCCCCGCAGGTCGTAGCCGTGGTCCCAGCGTGCGGAGTGGAAGACCTTGCCGGGGAAGGTGTCCAGGCCCGGCACGTCGGGGACGCTCGGCTCGGAGAGCGGGCCGGTCGCGGAGACCACGACGTCGGCGGTGAGCGGGCCCGAGGCGGTCTGAAGCTCCCACAGCAGCCGGTCCGCGTCCCAGCGCATGTCCAGCACCTCGGAGTCGAGGCGCAGGTGGGGACGGATGCCGAAGGTGTCGGTGACCCGCTCCAGATAGGCGCGGATGTGGGGCTGGCCGGAGAAGTTGCGCGGCCACTCGGGGTTGGGGGCGAAGGAGAAGGAGTAGAGGTGCGAGGGCACGTCGCAGGCGCAGCCGGGATAGGTGTTGTCCCGCCAGGTGCCGCCCACGGAGCCGGCGCGCTCCAGGACCACGAAGTCGGTGATCCCTTCGCGGCGGAGCCGCACCGCCGCCCCCAGCCCGCCGAATCCGGACCCGATCACCGCCACCCGTACGTGCTCGCGCTGGCGCTCGCCCTCGGCCATGCCGCCGCCTCCCGAAGCCGCTCCATCACGCCAGCGTCCACTGGCACAGTCGCGAGAGTAAGCGAGCGCTCACGCGAGCGATAGGGGTGCGCGGCGGGTAAGTTACCGGGGGTTGCGGGTAGTTGGGGGGTGCGGGTCGTCGCTCCTGCGGCGGGCTTTGTTCCCCACCCCGCCCCTTCCCGAAACCGGGGGCTTCGCCCCCAGACCCCCGGGGGTGCGCAATTCAGCCCGTCCGGCGATTGAGGACGCGGCCGCAGGCCGCTCCCGCCGCAGGCGGCAACGGACCTGCACCCGACAGCGGCGAGCAGCCAAGGCCCCCGCCGACTACACGGCGTACGCCACCGTCACCGGCGCATGGTCCGACCACCGGAGGTCATGGCTCGCGGCCCGCTCCACCACGGCCTTGCGCGCCCGCTCGGCCAGCGCCGGGGTCGCCACGTGGTAGTCGATGCGCCAGCCCGAGTCGTTGTCGAAGGCGCGGCCCCGGTAGGACCACCAGGAGTACGGGCCCTCGACGCCCGGGTGGAGGGCGCGGACCACGTCCGTGTACTCCGCGAAGACCTCGGTCAGCCAGGCGCGCTCCTCGGGGAGGAAGCCCGCGCTCTTGCGGTTGGCCTTCCAGTTCTTGAGGTCGGCCTCGGTGTGGGCGATGTTCCAGTCGCCGCAGACCAGCACCTCGCGGCCGTCCGCCGCCGCCCGCGCGCGCAGCGCGACGAGGTAGGGGAGGAATTCGGCCATGAAGCGTTCCTTCTCGTCCTGGCGCTCCGTGCCGACCTCGCCCGAGGGGAGGTAGAGGCTGGCGACCGTGACGCCGGGCAGGTCGACCTCCGCATAGCGGCCGCTGCCGTCGAACTCCGCCGAGCCGAAGCCGACGCGCACCGCGTCCGGCTCGCGCCGCGAGTAGACGGAGACGCCCGCGCGGCCCTTCGCGGCCGCCGGGGCGTGCACGGTGTGCCAGCCCGCGGGTTCGCGCACGTCGTCGGGGAGCTGGTGGGCCTCCGCGCGCACTTCCTGGAGGCAGACGACGTCGGCCCCGGTGGCGGCCAGCCAGTCGACGAAGCCCTTCTTGGCGGCGGCGCGCAGGCCGTTCACATTCACGGAGGTCACGGTGAGCATTCCGGCACGATACCGACTTCCACCACAGCCCTGCCCCGGGCGGCCGCCCGGCCGTACGATCCGTTGAATGCGCATCGTTCCCGTCGCCTTCGACCACCCGGACGCCGTGAAGCTCAATGACCAGGTGCAATTGGAGTACGCGGAGCGCTATGGGGAGCAGGGCGACATCACTCCCCTGGAGCCCGCCCATTTCGACCCGCCGCGTGGCCTATATCTCATCGCGTACGAGGACGACGGCACGCCGGTCGCCACCGGCGGCTGGCGCGCGCACGAGGCGAACAGCGAGGGGTACGCGGACGGGGACGCGGAGCTGAAGCGGATGTACGTGGTGCGGGGCGCGCGGGGGCGCGGTCTGGCGCGGCGGATACTGGCGGACCTGGAGGAGGACGCGACGGCCGCGGGACGGGTGCGGATGGTCCTGGAGACGGGGATCATGCAGCCGGAGGCCATCGCCCTGTACACGTCGTCGGGTTATGTCCCCGCGGTGCCGAAATTCGGCCTGTACCGCGATTCGCCGCGCAGCCGCTGCTTCACCAAGCCGTTGGGATAGCGCCAGGTCGGCGGGGCGGCGCCGCGCTCACTCGTCGTGCGGCGGACGGTTCGCGATGGCCGCCTCGACCACTTCGCGCACCCGGTCCGCCGGGTACCGCTCCAGGCCCGTGCCGAACGGTTCCAGCGCCGTGTCCAGGACGTCCGGGCGGTCCTCGCCGGCCTCGGCGATGAGCACCGTGCTCCCCGGCGGGACCTCCGCCGCCAGCATCTCGACGGCCGCGTTGGCGGCCGTCGCCTCGCGCGCGTCGCGCGCGCCCCCGATGAGGCCGCCCGCGCCGAAGCCGATCATGATGCCGAGCGGGCCGCCGAGGATGCCGACGAGCCCGCCGACCAGGCTGCCGACGGCGAAGCCGCGGGCCGTGCCGGTGTTGTCCTCACTGGCGGGGAAGTCGAGGTTGCCGTCCGCGTCCCGGGTGATCACCGTGGCCTCGCGCAGCTTGATGTCGCCGTCGGCGTACGCCTGGCGGAGCGCGTCGAGGGCGCCCTGGCCCTCGTGCGGGCCGTCGAGGTTCATGAAGAGGACGTGCTCGTCCATCGTGGCCGCTCCCGTGCGTCGGCGGAGGTGGTGGCTTCCACTGTTGCCCCTGCCGGGCCGGGCCGCACGTTCACGGGCTCCCGTCGGGCTCCGGCTCGCCCTCGCGCACCGCGGCGGTGAGGTCGAGGACCGCCTCCGCGCCGCCGCCCTCGGGGTTGGCGAAGGTCAGCGGGGCGCCCAGGACCCGTGCCTGCCCGGCGGCGATGGTCAGCCCCAGCCCGAGGCCGCTGCCGGAGCCCGTACGGAAGCGCTGCGGCCCGCTCTTGAGCAGCCGCGGCGGGAAGCCCGGCCCGCTGTCGCGTATGCGGACGACGCCGCCGTCGACCTCGGCGACGACCGGCGCGCCGCCGTGCCGGAAGGCGTTGGTGACGAGGTTGGCGAGGATCCGTTCGACGCGCCGCCCGTCGGTGCGGACGAGGCTGTCACGTACGACGCGCACGTCGACCGCCGCTCCGTCCGGTACGGCCGTGGCGCGCACCGCCCGGCGCGTCAGCTCGCCGAGCGCCCGTACGTCGGTCTCGGCGTGCTCGGCGGAGCCGTCGAGGCGGGCGACCTCCAGGACGTCCTCCATGAGCCCGCTCACCCGCTGGGCCCGTTCCCTGACCATGTCGGCGGGGCGGCCGGGCGGCAGGAGGGCGGCGGCGGCCACCAGACCGGCGACGGGGGTGCGCAGTTCGTGCGCGATGTTCGAGGTCACCTCGCGCTCGGCCTGGAGGCGGGCGGCGAGGGCGTCGGCCATGGTGTTGACGGCGACGGTCAGCCGGGCGATCTCGTCCCGGCCGCCGCGGGGTCGCAGGCGTGCGGTGAGGTCGCCCTGGGCGATCCGCTCGGCGGTGCGGGCGGAGGCGTTGAGGCGGCGGCCGGCCACGGTCGCGAGGCCCACGCCGACGACGCAGGCGAAGGCGGTGCCGAGGCCGCCGGCCAGCCAGAGGATCTCGTCGAGGTCCTCGAGGTTGCCGATCTGCCGGGTGTAGGGGTGCTTGAGGACGATGACATCGTTGCCGAGGCGGCTGCCCGCCCAGAGCGTCGGTTCGGGGCCGCTGCGGTCCAGATAGGTGGCGCGCTTGCCCCTGTCGATGGCCTTCCGCAGCGGCCCGGGTATCCGGTCGGGGTTGATGAGCGTCCGGGGCCGGTCGAAGCCCGCGGCGTGGTCCTCGACGGCCGCGCCGAGCCGGGAGTCGATGGAGTCGCGGGCGGTGTCGAGCTGGGTGAGGGCGGTGCGGTGGTGCACGACGAGGCCCATGATGACGGCGACCAGGGCGGCGGTGGCGGTGATGGCCACGCCGATCTTCGTACGCAGTCCCATGGTCCTCGGCTCCTCGGCGGCTAACGCTGGGGGACGTGGAGCCGCAGGTCGCGCAGCTCCGCTTGCTGTTCGGCCGGCAGGCCCGCGACGTCGACCGTGGCACGGCTGTAGTAGGCGGAACGGTCCTGCCGCACGAGGCCGCCGAGCGTGACCCTGGCCTCGTACGGCGTGGTGGCGCAGGCGGGCGCGCACCAGCTGCCGCCGACCTTGCCGGTGCCCTCCGCGGTCGCCCCGCCCCAGGTGCTCCAGCGCAGCCCGGTCAGGCGGACGGTGCCGGAGGCGGTGAACGCGGCGGGACGGCGCAGCGGGGGCCGGCCCGCGCCCTCGGACACGGAGACCGTCCCGGTGCCGGGCGAGGGGCTCGGCGCGGGGCCCGTCACCTTGAGCCCGCCCGGCTCGGCGCAGCCGCACAGCGCGCCCAGCAGCCCGAGGGCCAGGACGCCGAGTGTCGCGGTCAGTGGGCGCACCGTGCGCACGGGCTTCCTCGGGTCGGACGGTCGGGGGCGGCGTAGCAGGTCGGGGCGGCCCGACAGGGCCATTCGTGCCAAATGTAACCGGCGTGGCTGGATTGCCGACCGCGCCCTTGCCGTGTGGCGCTCGTCGGATCGTAGGATCACCGCGCTCAAGTGGTCCTGTCCGGTCGCCGCGGTGCCACGGTGGAGGTCACTCATGCATGTCGCCCGTCGTACGCTCCTGTGCGCTCTCGCCGGATCCGCCGCGCTCGGCGCGGCGGGGCCGCCCTCCGCGGCCGCCGGGGGCCGGGCCGGTGGTGGCTCCGGCGCCGCCGCGGCCCTCGCCCGGCTGCTGCCCCGCCACCACTCCCAGGTCGCCTTCCGCGCCGTGCCCCGCAAGGGCGGCGCGGACGTCTTCCGCGTCTCCGGCGGGCCGGGCACGCTCCTGGTGGAGGGCAGCACCCCGGCGGTGCAGCTCACCGGCTTCCACTGGTACCTCCGACACACGGCCCACGCCCACTTCTCCTGGAACGGTGCGCAGACCGCCCTCCCCGACCGCCTACCCGGCGTCCGTACCCCTCTGACGAAGGCCGCGAACGTCGCCCACCGCTTCGTGCTCAACGACACCAACGACGGCTACGCCGGGCCGTACAGAGGGTGGGACTACTGGGAGCGCGAAATCGATGTACTGGCGCTGCACGGATTCAACGAGGTGCTGGTCTACGCGGGCGCCGACGCCGTCTACCACCGGACGTTCGCGGAGTTCGGCCACAGCGACGCCGAGCTGCGCCAGTGGCTGCCCGGCCCCGCCCACCAGCCGTGGTGGCTGCTGCAGAACATGGCGTCCTTCGGCGGTCCCGTCTCCCCCGCGCTCCTGGACCGGCGCGCGGCCCTGGCGCGGAGGATCGTGCGGCGGCTGCGCGAGCTGGGCATGACGCCTGTCCTGCCGGGCTACTTCGGCACCGTGCCGCCCGGGTTCGCCCGGCGCAACCCCGGTGCCCGCACGGTCCCGCAGGGCGACTGGGGAGGCTTCCGCCGCCCCGACTGGCTCGACCCGCGCACGGCGCACTTCGGCCGGGTCGCCCGGACCTTCTACCGGGTGCAGCAGGAGCTGTTCGGGGCGACGTCGATGTACAAGATGGACCTGCTGCACGAGGGCGGCGACCCCGGGAACGTACCGGTCGGCGCCGCCGCGCGGGCCGTGGAGAAGGCGCTGCGCACCGCGCACCCGCACGCCACCTGGGCCATCCTCGGCTGGCAGACCAACCCGCGCCGCGAGATCGTCGACGCCGTCGACAGATCCCGGATGCTGATCCTCGACGGGCTCTCCGACCGCAACGCCGACGTCACCGACCGGGAGGCCGACTGGGCCGGCACGCCGTACGCCTTCGGGTCGATCTGGAACTTCGGCGGCCACACCGCGATGGGCGCCAACACCCGGGACTGGGCGGCCCGCTACGACCGGTGGCGCACGAAGAAGGGCAGCGCGCTGCGCGGCATCGCCCTGATGCCCGAGGCGGCCGACAACAACCCCGCCGCCCTGGCCCTCTTCGGCGACCTGCCGTGGACGGACGGGCCGGTGGACCTGCGGTCCTGGTTCGAGCAGTGGCCCCGCTACCGCTACGGCGCCGCCGACGCCCACGCCGTGCGCGCCTGGGACGTCCTGCGGCGCACCGCGTACGGCACCAGCCGCGCGGACGGCTGGAGCGAGCCCGCCGACAGCCTCTTCGCCGCCCGCCCCGACCTGGCCGCCACCCACGCCGCCGCCTGGTCGCCCGGGCAACTGCGCTACGACGCGGCCGAATTCGAACGCGCCCTGCCGGCACTCCTCGCCGTCGCCCCCGCGCTGCGCCGGAGCACCGCCTACCGCTACGACCTGCTCGACGTGACCCGGCAGTGCGTCGCCAACCGCGCCCGCCTCCTCCTGCCGCGCCTGAAGGCCGCCTACGACGCCGGGAACCGGGCCCGCTTCCGCGACCTGACCCACGAGTGGCTCGACTGGATGTCCCTGCTGGAACAGGCCGTGGCGACCGACGGCGACCACCTGCTGGGCCGCTGGATCGCCGACGCCCGCGCCTGGGGCACGACCGGCGCGGAACGCGACCGCCTGGAGTACGACGCTCTCTCCCTGCTGACCACCTGGGGCCCCCGCGCGTCGGCCGACCGGGGCAAGCTGCACGACTACGCCAACCGCGAGTGGTCGGGCCTGGTCGGCGGCCTCTACCGGCTGCGCTGGAAGACGTACTTCACGTCCCTGGACACGGCGCTCGCGACCCACCGCAAGCCGAAGCCGGTCGACTGGTTCACCCTGGAGGACCACTGGACCCGCGACCGCCCCGCCTGCCCGACGGAGCCGTCGGGCGACATCGTACGGATCGCCCGGACGGTGGCGGCGAAGCTCTAGCCCGCCCAACTCACGGCGCGCGCCCGGGCGTCCCCGGAAAAGCAGAGAACCCGTCCGATCGGAACGATCGGACGGGTTCTCGTCAACTGCTCCTGAGCGAACTCGAGAACAGTTGTTGCGGTGGACCTGAGGGGATTCGAACCCCTGACCCCCTCGATGCGAACGAGGTGCGCTACCGGACTGCGCCACAGGCCCTTGCAACGAGTGAAACTCTAGCACCTCCATCCGGGTGCTCAGAAATCCGCTCCCCCGCTGGTCAGCGACGCGGGCCGGGAAGGGGCCCGGAGGTCACTCGTTGGCCGCGCGCGGACGGTCGTCGTCGGCGTACTGGTCGAACAGCGGAGTGCGGCCGCGCTCGCGGGGACGGCGGCGGGGGCGGCCGGACCGGCGGTCCTCCGAGGGGCGGCGGCCGGTCGGCTCCGCGGTGCTGGAGCGGGCCGAGCTCCAGGTGTCCGGGGCGCCGAGGTCGACGCTGTCACCGGCGCGCGGGGCGACCGGCGCGGTGACGTAGGTCGGCAGCGGCACGGGCACCGGCTCCCAGCCCTCGCCCGTGCCCCGGTCGCGCTGCTGGTCGACCCACTCCGCGTGGTCGGTCTGCTCGACCAGCGCGCGGCGGCCCGCCGTGGCCGAGGGCTCGGCGGGCGGGGCGGGCGCGGGCGCCGGGTGGGTGACGGTGTCATCGAGGGGCGCGGCGGCGGTCACGGGGTCCGGCGCCGCCTGGCGAGGGCGGGGCCGGCCCTCGCGGAGCCGCTGCGCGGCGAGTTCGGCCCGGCGCTGGTCCATGGTGAAGGCGAACCGGCGGCGCTCCTGCGTACGGAGGTAGACGATGTACGCGCTGAGCAGCAGGGCGGGCGCGGCCGGGGCCCACAGGAACGCCAGCCCGCCGACGCCCGCGACGACCGCGCCGAGCGTGAAGGCGAGGAAGAGCACCACCGTGGTGCGGCGACGGCGCGCGAGCACCTTCGAGCGCCGGGCGCGCTCGGCGGCCGACAGGGAGGGATGGGGCACCCCGGGGGGCGCACCGGCCGGCGCCTGCGCGGGCGCGCCGAAGGGCCGGACGTCGACCGTCTCGGTCGGCGCTTCCGGCTCGGACCCGCGGGCGTCCACGGGGTCGCCCGAGTCCTGCGCGTCGTCGGTCGCGCGCCCTTCCAGACCCTTGGCGTAACGGCGCTCCATGCCCGCCCGTCCGGACAGCAGCCGGATGGCGGTGCTGAAGCGTTCCGTCGGACGGGCTTCATTGAGCTCGTCCTGCCTACGGAGCCACATCGGCACCAAGTAGGCGGCCCAGGCCCCGACGATGACTGCGTAGATGAGGCCGCTGCTGCTCACACTTCACACCGTAGAGGGGCGCACGCGAGGGATTCCGCCAATTGGCCCGGTGTGTCGCACGATCCGGCTGATATCTCGAACTTTTTTTGTGATTGTTGGGACCGGAACCTCTCGAATACTGTCAATTGACAGTTAAATTCGAACATTTATTTTATTTGTGCGAGGTGCTCGGCCGGGACCGGTGCCAGTGCGCCAGCAGCCCGCCCGGGACCTCCTCGGCGGTCAGCGCGTAGACGAGGTGGTCGCGCCAGGCGCCGTCGATGTGGAGGTACCCCGGGCGCAGGCCCTCCTCCCGGAAGTCGAGCTTCTCCACCACCCGGCGGCTGGGGAGGTTCTCCGGCCGGATGCACACCTCGATCCGGTGCAACCCGACGTGGTGGAAGCAGTGGTCGACGGCGAGCGCGACGGCGGTCGGCATCACGCCGCGGCCCGCGACGGCCGCGTCGACCCAGTAGCCGATGTGGGCCGAGCACATCGAGCCCCAGGTGATGCCCGCCACGGTCAGCTGACCGGCCAGCCGCCCCTGGTACTCGATGACGAAGGGCAGCATCCGCCCCGCGTGGGCCTCGGCCCGCAGGTGGCGGACCATCTGCCGGTAGGTGGGGCGCTGGGCGGCCGGCCCGCCGGGCGGGGGCGGCGGGATCGTGGCCTCCCAGGGGCGCAGCCAGTCGCGGTTGCGGCGGTTGACCTCCCGCCAGGCGTGCTGGTCGCGCAGCTTGATCGGGCGCAGGAGGACATCACCGTCCCGCAGCTCGGCGGGCCAGGCGCTCATGCCGGGGTCCGGGGGCCGTCCGCGGGCGGACGCGGCGGCCGCGGCGCACCGCCCGCCGCACTCGGCGCCCCGCTCCCGCCCGGGTGGTCGCCGCCGTGCAGCTGGTCCACGGCGTGGACGAGGATCCGCCCCAGTACGGCCAGGCCGTCGCGGACGCCTCCGGTGGAGCCGGGCAGGTTCACGATCAGGGTGCGGCCCGCGACGCCCGCGAGGCCCCGGGAGAGCGCGGCCGTGGCGACCTTCGCCAGCCCTTCCGCCCGGATGGCCTCGGGGATGCCGGGGATCTCGTGGTCGAGGACGCGGCGAGTGGCCTCGGGGGTGCGGTCGGTGGGCGAGATCCCGGTGCCGCCGGTGGTCAGCACCACGTCGTACGCCTGCCGCACGGCGTCCCGCAGGGCGGCCTCGACGGGGTCGCCGTCGGGGACCACCCGCGGGCCGTCCACGGCGAACCCGAGGGCCTCGAGACCGGCGACGAGCAGCGGGCCGCCCCGGTCGGCGTAGACCCCGGCGGCGGCGCGGTTGGAGGCGGTGACGACCAGCGCCCGGTACGGCTCCTGGTTCACCGGCCCGTCCCTTCCCGCTCCGCCCGGGTCCACGGGCCCGACTTGCCGCCGGTCTTCTCCTCCACCCGGACGTCCGTGATCACGGCGCCCTTGTCGACGGCCTTGACCATGTCGACGAGCGTGAGGGCGGCCACCGTGACGGCGGTCAGGGCCTCCATCTCCACGCCCGTGCGGTCCGTGGTCCTCACCGTGGCGAGGATCTCGACGGTGTCGTCGGCCACGGTCAGGTCGACCTTGACGCCCGACACGGCCAGCGGGTGGCAGAGCGGGATCAGGTCGGGGGTGCGCTTGGCGCCCATGATGCCCGCGATGCGGGCCGTGGCGAGCGCGTCGCCCTTGGGGACGCCTTCGCCCCGCAGCAGTTCCACGACGCGCGGCGAGACGCGCACCCGGCCGCTCGCGCGCGCGGTGCGGGTGGTGACGTCCTTGGCGGAGACGTCGACCATCCGGGCCGCGCCCGCGCTGTCGAGGTGGGTGAGGCCGGTCGGCCGCGAAAGAGGGTCCTGGGCGCTGCTCATCGTTCTCCTGGTCCGGTCCGTTCGGGCAGACACCGTATCGGGCAGCGAGCGGGGGCAGAGCGGCGGACGGTGCGGTCAGTCGAGGAGGATCACGTCGAGCTCGGTGCCCGCCTCCACGGAGGTGGTCTCCTCCGGGACGACTATGAGGGCGTTGGCGTCGGCGAGGGCCTTCACCAGATGGGACCCGGCGCCGCCGACGACCTCGACCGTGCCGTCCTCGTGCCGGCCGCGCAGGAACTGGCGGCGGCCCTTCGGGGAGGAGGCGACGGTGTCGGCGCACACGGCGCGCACGGTCGTGCGGTCGAAGGGGTCGAGCCCCATGAGGGCGCGGATCGCGGGCCGCGCGAAAAGCTCGAAGGAGACGTACGAGCTGACGGGGTTGCCCGGCAGGGCGAGCAGCGGGACGCGGTCGGGGCCGACGCGGCCGAAGCCCTGCGGCTTGCCCGGCTGCATGGCCAGCCGGCGGAAGGAGACGCTGCCCTCGTCACCGGCGAGCCCGGAGAGGGTCTCCTTGACCACGTCGTAGGCGCCGACGCTGACGCCTCCGCTGGTGACCACCATGTCGGCCCGGATGAGCTGGTCCTCCAGGGTGGAGCGCAGCGTCTGGGCGTCGTCGTCGACGGCGCCGACGCGGTAGGCGATGGCACCGGCGTCGCGGGCGCAGGCGGTGAGGACGAAGCTGTTGGAGTCGTGGATGCGGCCGGGGGTCAGCTCCGTGCCCGGCTGGACGAGCTCGCTGCCGGTCGACATGACGACGACGCGGGGGCGGGGCCGCACCCGCACGGTGGCCCGGCCGATCGCGGCGAGCAGGCCGATCTGGGGCGGGCCGAGGACCGTGCCGGCGCGCAGGGCGAGGGATCCGGCGGCCACGTCGCTGCCGCGGGCGCGGACGTGGGCGCGGGCGGCGACGGGCCGGTGGACGCGGACCTCGCCGGTGGCGCCGTCCGGGGCGGCGCTGTGCGCGGCCATGGTGGTGGCGGGCCCGCCGCCGGTGCCGCCGTCGGTCCACTCGACGGGGACGACGGCCTCGGCGCCCGGCGGCAGGGGGGCGCCGGTCATGATGCGGGCGGCCTCGCCGGGGCCGACGGCGGGCGGCTCGCCGCTGCCCGCGGCCACGTCGCCGATCACGGTGAGCACCGCGGGGAACTCCACGCTCGCGCCCTCGACGTCCGCCGTGCGGACCGCGTAGCCGTCCATGGAGCTGTTGTCGAAGGGCGGCAGGGCGGCGGGCACGGTGACGTCCTCGACGAGCACGCAGCCCTGGGCGTCCAGCAGTTGCAGCTCGATCGGCTCCAGCGGCCGGATCCGCTTGAGGATGTCGTCGAGGTGCTCGTCCACCGACCAGAGGCGATCCTCGGCCGCGGCCGGGTCGGAGGGCGATCCGGCGGCGGATGTGTCGGTGGTTGCGCTCAAGGTGCTACATCTCCTCGGTGACGTAACGGCGAAGCCAGGCCCGGAAGTCCGGTCCTAGATCTTCACGCTCGCATGCCAGTCTGACAATGGCACGCAGATAGTCACCGCGGTCACCGGTGTCATAGCGGCGGCCCTTGAAGACCACGCCGTGCACGGGCCCGCCGAGGCCCGGCTCGGCGGCGAGGGCCTGGAGCGCGTCGGTGAGCTGGATCTCCCCGCCGCGGCCGGGCGCGGTCTCGCGCAGGACGTCGAAGACGGCCGGGTCGAGGACGTAGCGGCCGATGACGGCGTAGTTGCTGGGGGCCTCGGCGGGCTCGGGCTTCTCCACCAGGCCGGTGATCTCCACGACGTCGTCGACGTCGGTGGGCTTGACGGCCGCGCAGCCGTAGAGGTGGACCTGCGAGGGGTCGACCTCCATGAGGGCGATCACGCTGCCGCCGTGCTTGCGCTGGATGTCGACCATGCGGGACAGCAGCGGGTCGCGGGCGTCGATGAGGTCGTCGCCCAGGAGGACGGCGAAGGGCTCGTTGCCGACGTGCGGGGCCGCGCACAGCACGGCGTGCCCCAGGCCCCGGGGGTCGCCCTGGCGGACGTAGTGCATCGTGGCCAGGTCGCTGGACTCCTGCACCCGCGCGAGCCGGGACTCGTCGCCCTTGCGCCGCAGGGCCTCCTCCAGCTCGTAATTGCGGTCGAAGTGATCCTCCAGCGGCCGCTTGTTGCGCCCCGTGATCATGAGGACGTCCGACAGCCCGGCGAGGACGGCCTCCTCCACCACGTACTGGATCGCCGGCTTGTCGACGACCGGCAGCATCTCCTTGGGCGTGGCCTTGGTCGCCGGCAGGAAGCGGGTTCCGAGACCGGCGGCAGGGATGACAGCCTTGCTGATCCGAGGACGCGAATGAGTCATGAGCCGAACACTAACGGTTGGGAATGTGCGGAAGATGAGGCTCCACCGAGTATGACCCGGGACAAGGAGTTTGCACGAACAGTGATCAAAAACGAGGGTGGCAAGGCGGAGTTGCGGCGGTCTTTCCTCGCGGTGAGAGCAGGGTTGACCATAGATGACCGCCGGGCCGCGGAGGCCGCTGTGGCCCGTCGTGCGCTGGACCTCCCGGAGCTCGCGGAGGCCGAAACCGTGGCCGCCTACGTCTCCGTGGGGAGCGAGCCGGGGACCCGCGCCCTGCTGGACGCCCTGCGCGAGCGGGGGGTGCGCGTCCTGCTGCCGGTCCTGCTGCCCGACAACGATCTCGACTGGGGCCTCTACCGCGGCCCCGGCCACCTCGTACGCGCCTCCCGCGGCCTCCTGGAGCCGGACGGCGAACGGCTCGGGCCGTCCGCCGTGACCTCCGCCGACACGGTGCTGCTGCCGGGGCTGGCGGTGGACGGCCGCGGTCTGCGGCTGGGGCGGGGCGGCGGCTCGTACGACCGCGTCCTCGCCCGTCTGACGGCGGCCGGGTGCGCTCCCGCGCGCGTGGTGCTGCTGTACGACACCGAGGTGGTCGACCAGGTCCCGGCGGAGCCGCATGATCAGCCGGTGGACGCGGTGGTGACGCCTTCCGGAGTCCGCCGCTTCCGGGGTGCCCGGTAGGGCCTCCGGCGGCTTCTCCCCTACCCCGCCCCTTCCCGAAACTGGGGCTCCGCCCCAGACCCCGAAGCACGCTTCGCGCGCTGTCCTCAAACGCCGGACGGGCTGATTGCGAGGACCATGGTCCTCGCAATCAGCCCGTCCGGCTCAGGCACCCAGCGCTACGGTTTGAGCGTCAGCTCCGCGTCCGTCGCCTTCTTCACCGCGTCGGGGCTGTACGCCCAGGGGAGCAGCTCGCCCTTGGCCCACTTGTCCGTCTGGTCGTAGTAGTGGGCGTTGTACGCGTGCCCGGACGCGCCCGTGAGGTTGATCCACCGCGACTTGTCGAGATCGCCGAGGTTGACCACCATCCGCATCGACGGCACCCAGACGACGTCGTAGCCGCCCGCGGCGTTCCAGCCCGCCGCGTTGACCGCGGCCTCGCCGCCGGCGAGGTTCCAGGGGCCGCGGTTGAGCAGCCAGCGCACGACGGCGGGGCCGTCCTTGCCGAGCGTCTGGTTCTTGAGGTTCAGCTGGTGCAGCCGGCCCCAGCTCCAGGAGTTGACGTCCTTGCCGAGCTTGGAGGTGAGCTCCCAGCGGGCGTCCTTCATGGCCTGGGCCAGCAGCTCGTCACGGTTGCGCGCGCCGGGGTTGGAGCGGGTGCCGTTGGTCTTCCACCACTGGTCGTCGGGCTTGTCGAGGATGCCCCGGACGACCTCGAACCAGCGGTCGCCGCCGTCGGGCTGCGCCGAGTCGGGGTCGCGCTCGCCGCACTCCTGGACGAGCCGGGTGTTGCCGTCGAGGTCCTCCTGCGGCCCGGAGTCGTTGGCCGGGCGGACCCGCAGGCACTGGCCCTTGACCCGCAGCTCCTTGGGCAGCTTGTTGCCGAAGGCGAGCTTGAGGGTGTTGCGCCACACGGCGTTGAAGTACGCGGCGGCCGCGGAGTCGGCGTCCTGGGTGTAGTCCCAGCCCTCGAGGAGCTTCTGCGCCTCGCGGACGTACTTCGTCTCGCGCTCGTTGTCGCCCTTGAGCTCGATCTTGAGGAGGTAGGGGGTCAGCAGCTTGGCGATCTCGCTGGTGTTGTCCATCTGCATCTTCTGCATGTCGTCCGTCGAGATCTTGCCCCCGTCCTTGATCTTCGACTGGACGAGGTCGTTGATGCGCTGGCTGCGGGCGCCGTAGCCCCAGTCCGAGGTCAGCTTGTTCGGGTAGTTCTTGTCGGCGACGGCCTGGTTCGCGGCGACGATGTAGCCGCGCTTGGGGTTGTAGTCCCAGGGCATCTCCGCCTGCGGGACGGTGCCGGTCCACTTGTAGGCGGGGTCCCAGCCGGGGGCG
The DNA here is from genome assembly GCF_003391135.1 of Streptoverticillium olivoreticuli subsp. olivoreticuli. Lineage (GTDB taxonomy): Bacteria > Actinomycetota > Actinomycetes > Streptomycetales > Streptomycetaceae > Streptomyces > Streptomyces blastmyceticus. The sequence continues at coordinate 4,447,230 of NZ_CP031455.1, forward strand.
GGGTAGCGGCCGTCGCCCTTGCGGACGGGGATGCCACCGGGCGCCTGGTAGCCGATGTTGCCCTGGGTGTCGGCGTAGATGAGGTTCTGCGAGGGCACCTGGAGGCTCGACGCGGCCTGCTGGAAGTCCTTGAAGTTCTTGGCCCGGTTCAGGTCCAGCAGGGCGTCCATGCTCTTGCCGGGGTCGAGCGCCGACCAGCGCAGCGACACGGCGTAGCCCTCGGCACGGTCGGGCGCGGGGTCCTGCACGGGCGCGTCCTGGCCGACCTTGCCCAGCTCGCTGTTGCGGTCGGAGACCACCGGTCCGCTGTTGGTGGAGCGGATGGTGAACTCGCGGTCCTTGCCGCCCGCGACCTTGATGGTCTCCTTGCGGGTGGCGAAGGGGACCTGCTTGCCGTCGTAGAGGTAGCTGTCGGCGGTGACCTTCTCCAGGTAGAGGTCGGAGGTGTCGGCGCGCATGTTGGTCATGCCCCAGGCGATGTCCTGGTTGTGGCCGATGACCACGCCGGGCATGCCGGAGAAGGTGTAGCCGGCCACGTCGTACGGGCACGCGGCGCCGACCTTGGTGCAGTGCAGGCCCATCTGGTACCAGAGCGAGGGCATCTGCGGTGCCAGGTGCGGGTCGTTGGCGAGCAGCGGCTTGCCGGTGGTCGTGTACTTGCCGGAGACGACCCAGGAGTTGGACCCGATGCCGTTGCCGGAGGGGCCGAGCAGCGCCGGGATCTTGTCGAGGGTGTTGGAGAGCGAGGACAGGCCGCTGCGCAGACCGCCCCCGGCGCTGCCGCCGGTGGTGGGGTTGGCCGCGCCCGCGCCGCCGGTGGTCCCGGTGGTGCCTCCGGTCGTGCCGTTCGTCCCGCCGGTGGTGCCGTTCGCGCCGCCCGCGGCCGTACCGCCCGGCTTGCCGGCCGTGCCCGTGGTGCCGTTCGTACCGGCGGTGCCGTTCGCGCCGCCGGTCTGCGTGCTCTCGGACGGGGTGGCCTTGGGGTCGAACGCCTTGGTGGCCGGGTCGACCGCGCCGCCCTCGACGATCGGCTTGTTCCGGTCGTACGGGTACGCCGGGTAGAGCTGGTCGATCTGCTTGGGGCTCAGCCGGGTCGCGGCGAGCGAACGGTCGATCTCGTCCTGCATGTTGCCGCGCAGGTCCCACGCCATGGCCTTCAGCCAGGCGACGGAGTCGACCGGGGTCCACTGCTCGGGCTTGTAGTCGTTCTGGAACGAAAGGGCCGCGTACTCGACGGAGAGCGACTTGCCCTGATGGTCCTTGAGATAGGCGTTGACCCCGTCGGAGTACGCCTGGAGGTATTTCTTGGTGGTCGCCGAGAGCTTGGTGTCGTACTCCTCCTGCGCGACCTTCCGCCACCCCATCGTCCGCACGAAGGCGTCGGTCTCCACCTGCCCGTCACCGAACATCTCGGAGAGGCGGCCCGCCGTCAGATGCCTGCGGACGTCCATCTCCCAGAACCGGTCCTGCGCCTGGACGAAGCCCTGGGCGCGGAAGAGGTCCTCGGCGGAGTCCGCGTAGATCTGCGGGACACCGTGCGCGTCGCGCGCGACCTTCACCTGTCCGGACAGCCCCTTGAGCTGGAGCGTGCCACTGGTCTCCGGGAAGGAGGCGCGGACCGTACTGACGCTCCAGTACGCGCCGAAGCCGACGCCCGCCACGAGCAGCAGCACGAGAGTGATCACGAGCAGGCGGCCGCGGCGGCCTTTCTTCTTACCGGACTTCTTGCCGGAAGGGCCGGTCTTGTTGGCGGGCATCGCTGTCCTTAGAGGGGCAGGGTGGTCCTGGAGTGCTGAAGCAACCATAGGCGCAGCGCTCCGGGCGCCCGGACGCGGAGTCCGGCGGGACAGTGACATGCGTCGCTGTGGCCGCTATCACGCGTCAAGAACCCGTAAAATATTAGGTTAGGAAATGAAGTTCCGGTCGGCCGGAGGAACGTTCCGGCCGATATCCGTGGAAAGACTCGTGAAGGGACCGGCCCCTGACTGTCCACCACCTCAACGAACTCCTGCTGATCTGCTCCCTCGTGCTGCTCATCGCGGTGGCGGCGGTACGGATCTCTTCGCGCAGCGGGCTCCCCAGCCTGCTCATCTATCTGGGCATAGGCGTCGCCATCGGCCAGGACGGCATCGGCGTCCACTTCAACGACGTCGGCCTGACCCAGGTGATCGGCTATGCCGCACTGGTCGTGATCCTCGCCGAGGGCGGTCTCGGCACGAAGTGGCACGAGGTCAGACCCGCGCTCCCCTCGGCTGCCCTTTTGTCCACCGTCGGCGTCGCCCTCAGCGTGGGCATCACCGCCGCGGCCGCGCACTACCTGGCCGGCATGGACTGGCGGCAGGCCCTGATCATCGGCGCGGTGGTGTCCTCCACGGACGCGGCCGCCGTCTTCTCCGTGCTGCGGAACGTTCCGCTGCCCGCCCGGCTGACGGGTGTCCTGGAGGCCGAATCGGGCTTCAACGACGCCCCCGTCGTCATCCTCGTCGTCGCCTTCTCGGCGGCCGGACCGGTCGACCACTGGTACGTACTGGTCGGCAAGATCGCCCTGGAGCTGGCGATCGGCGCGGCCATCGGCCTCACGATCGGCCTGCTCGGCGCGTACGGCCTGCGGCACGTGGCCCTGCCCGCCTCCGGCCTCTATCCGATCGCCGTGATGGCCATCGCGACCGCGGCCTACGCGGGCGGCGCGCTCGCCCACGGCTCCGGCTTCCTGGCCGTCTATCTGGCCGCGCTGATACTCGGCAACGCCAAACTGCCGCACTGGCCCGCCACCCGCGGCTTCGCCGAGGGGCTCGGCTGGATCGCCCAGATCGGCATGTTCGTCCTGCTCGGCCTGCTCGTCACCCCGCACGAACTGGGCGACGACATCCTGCCCGCGCTCATCGTCGGCCTCGTGCTGACCATGGTCGCCCGTCCTGTGTCGGTGTTCCTGAGCACGGCGCCCTTCCGTACGGCCTGGCAGGAGAAGGTGCTGCTGTCCTGGGCGGGGCTGCGCGGGGCGGTGCCGATCGTCCTGGCCACCATTCCCATGGTGGCCGGAGTGGACGACAGCCGGACGATCTTCAACATCGTCTTCGTGCTGGTGATCGTCTACACCCTGGTGCAGGGCCCGACGCTGCCCTGGCTCGCCAGACGGCTGCGGCTGGGCGAGACGGAGCCCGAGGACCTGGGCATCGAATCGGCGCCCCTGGAGCGCCTGCGCGGCCACCTGCTGTCCGTGTCGGTCCCCGAGGGGTCGAAGATGCACGGCGTGGAGGTCGGGGAGCTGCGGCTGCCCGCCGGGGCCGCGGTCACCCTCGTCGTACGCGACGGCAAGAGCTTCGTACCGGGGCCCACGACCGTGCTGCGCCTGGGCGACGAGCTGCTGGTGGTGGCCACCGACCCGGTGCGCGACGCGGCGGAGAAGCGGCTGCGGGCCGTGAGCGAGGGAGGCAAGCTTGCGGGCTGGCTGGGGACACCCGGTACGCTAAAGGGGAAGTAACCTCGTTATTTCGCATTTCTTTGACCGAACCAACTCTGCCTGATGCAGGGCTGGCGCGACCGCACGGCGGCCGCGGTCGCGCAGCACAAGGCGGCCGGCACGGCATCTACCACGGTCCTGCGCGAGAGGACAGCTCTCGGCGCGCTCCGTGCGGTGTCCCCGTCCCGGTGCGCGCTACCAGGCGGCGGAAAGGCCCGGCCGTGGCATCCACGGTCAACGACCACGCCGAGGCGCGACCCGGATACGGACAGCTGCTGCGCACGCGCGGCGCCTGGACGTTCCTGCTTCCCGGCTTTCTGGCCCGGCAGCCCTTCGCGATGCTGACCATCGGCATCCTGCTGCTGGTCGAGCACACCACCGGCTCGTACGGCACGGCGGGCGCCGTCTCGGCGACCGCCGGTGTCGCGATGGCGCTGTTCGCCCCGCAGAGCGGCAAGCTCGCGGACCGCTTCGGGCAGGGCAGGGTGCTGGTGCCCGGCGTGGTCGTGCACGCCGCGGCCATCTCCCTGCTGATCACCCTGGCGCTGGCGGGCGCACCGCTGTGGGCCCTGTTCGCGGCGGCGGTGCCCGCCGGCGCGTCCACCCCGCAGATAGGCCCGATGGTCCGGGCGCGCTGGGCGGCGAAGCTGGAGGGCTCGCCGCTGATGTCCACGGCGGCGGCCTTCGAGTCGGTCACCGACGAGTTCACGTTCGTGATCGGCCCGGTGCTGGCCACCGCGCTGTCCACGGGCGTCCACCCGGCCGCGGGTCTGATCACCGAGGCGGTGCTGACGCTCGTCGGCGGCCTGCTCTTCGCCTCGCAGCGGCGCACCCAGCCCGAGCCGAGCCGCTCGGCCTCCGGGAGCCGTGAGAAGGCCGCGTCGGCGCTGTCCGTGCCCGGCGTCCGCGTCCTGGCGATCGCCTTCCTGGGCATCGGCTCCGTCTTCGGCGGCATGCAGGTGTCGATGACGGCCTTCACCAAGGAGCTCGGCGAGCCGGGGCTCAACGGCCTGATGTACGGCACGTTCGCGGCCGGGAACATGATCGCGGGCCTCATCTGCGGTGCCATCGCCTGGCGCGTCACCCCGCAGCGCCGCCTGCTGATCGCCTACCCGCTGCTGGCGCTGGCCACCACCCCGCTGTGGGCCGCGCACGCGCTGCCGCTGCTGGGCGGGCTCGGCCTGCTCGTCGGTCTGTGCATCGCCCCGGCGCTGATCACCGGCTACACGCTGGTGGACTCGCTGGTCCCGCCGACCGCCCGCACGGAGGCCTTCACCTGGCTGACCGGCGCGGTGGGCCTCGGCCAGGCGGCCGGTGCCAGCATCGGCGGCCGGGTGATCGACTCCCACACCGCGAGCGCCGGATTCCTGATCCCGCTGGTCGGCACGACCGTGGCCCTGGCGGTCCTCCTCACGCTGCGCAAGGCGCTGTCGCCGAAGGGCGAATCGCTCATCGCCGCACGTGGGGTCGGTCACCGCGAGCCCGTATCGGTGGACTGACGGGCCGGAATACTGCACTATGGAGCGTCGTTAGCACTCATTGAGTGAGAGTGCCAGGAGGAGCAAGTGCCGACTTACCAGTACCAGTGCACCGAGTGCGGCGAGGGCCTCGAGGCGGTGCAGAAGTTCACCGATGACGCCCTGACCGTCTGCCCGAGCTGCGACGGACGCCTGAAGAAGGTGTTCTCCGCGGTCGGCATCGTCTTCAAGGGATCCGGCTTCTACCGGAACGACAGCCGCGGCTCGTCGTCCAGCAGCAGCCCGGCGAAGGCGTCCACGCCCTCGTCCGCCCCGAAGAACGGCTCGGACTCCTCGTCGGCCTCTTCTTCGACCTCTTCGGCGTCCTCGGCCTCGTCGTCGAGCGCGTCCACGTCGAGCAGCAGCTCGTCGGCCGCCTGACGCACCACCCCGGCGCATCGGAGCCCGCACCCCTCCCCGAGGGGCCGCGGGCTCCTGTCGTTCCCGGGTGCGCCGCTAGGGTGGGCCGCATGGTCGAGATGGGTACCGCACAGGCGGACATAGGCGTGATCGGCGGGTCGGGGTTCTACTCCTTCCTGGAGGACGTGACCGAGGTCACGGTCAAGACGCCCTACGGATCGCCGAGCGATTCTCTCTTCATCGGTGAACTGGCCGGGCGGAAGGTCGCCTTCCTGCCCCGCCACGGACGCGGCCACCACCTGCCGCCGCACCGCATCAACTACCGGGCCAACTTGTGGGCCCTCCGCTCGATCGGCGTGCGCCAGGTGCTCGGCCCCTGCGCGGTCGGCGGGCTGCGGCCGGAGTACGGGCCGGGCACGCTGCTCGTGCCGGACCAGCTCGTGGACCGCACCAAGAACCGGACGCAGACCTTCTTCGACGGCGAGCCACTGCCGGACGGTTCGGTGCCCGACGTGGTGCACACGACCTTCGCCGACCCCTACTGCCCCGACGGGCGCGCGGTCGCCCTGGCCGTCGCCCGCGGGCACGGCTGGGACCCGGTGGACGGCGGCACCATGGTGGTGATCGAGGGCCCGCGCTTCTCGACCCGCGCCGAGTCCCGCTGGCACGCAGCCCAGGGCTGGTCGGTGGTCGGCATGACGGGCCACCCGGAAGCGGTCCTCGCCCGCGAACTCGGCCTCTGCTACACCTCCATGTCGCTGGTCACCGACCTCGACGCGGGCGCGGAGACGGGCGACGGCGTCTCGCACGACGAGGTCATGCGCGTCTTCGGCGAGAACGTGGGCCGCCTGCGCGAGGTCCTCTTCGCGGCGGTGTGCGCCCTGCCGGAGACGGCGGAGCGGTCTTGTCTGTGCGCGACCTGACGCGATAGCGGCCTTGGCGGCCTTCCGCTTGCGACTTGGGTGAAGGTCCGTCTCCGCCTGCGGCGGGGGCGCCCTGCGGGCGCGTCCTCAATCGCCGGACGGGCTGAATTCAGCCCGTCCGGCGATTGAGGACAGCGCGCGAAGCGTGCTTCGGGGGTCTGGGGGCCTGCCCCCAGTTTCGGGAAGGGGCGGGGTGGGGGAAGAAAACCCCCGGCGGGTGGCCGAGTTGTCCACAACCCGGCGGTAGTCCACAGCCCCCAGCGGGATCACGAAAAGCACGGGATCGTGAAGTCACCCACCCCACGAACCCGCAAGGCGGTGACCCACCATGCCCCCATTCGCGCTCTCCCCCACGCCCTCCCCCACGGCGCACCCGCTCTCCGACACCCCGCCCCCATGCCCCCGCACGCCCCCACCCACCCGCGGCCTCCCGCAATTCGCACCGGTCCGGGTGGGGAGAAGGTGGTGCGGGCCATGGCGGACGACCCGGCGACGACGACGGCTGGCCGCCGTGGCGGTCGTCACTGCCGCCGGGGCGGTGACACTGTGCCTGCCGACACTCGCGCACTACCGCTTCGCATGATCGTCCCGACAGACCGCCCAGACCTGGCAAAATCGTCCGGAGGTTACGGAACCTGCCATTCCGGCACAGACGGAGACAGTGCAGGCGCAGATACAGAGAGGCTGCTCGGTGAGCGAGAAGAAAACAGGTGTCCTTGGTGGCTTCAAGGCATTCCTGATGCGGGGCAACGTCATAGACCTCGCGGTCGCCGTTGTCATCGGTGCGGCGTTCACCAACATCGTCAACTCGGTGGTCAAGGGCGTGATCAACCCGGTCGTCGGCGCCTTCGGCACCAAGGACCTGGGCAACTACGCGGCCTGCCTCAAGGGACCCTGCTCGAGGAACTCCGCGGGCGAGGTGACCGCCGGTGTCTACATCCAGTGGGGCACGGTGCTCAGCGCGACGCTGACCTTCGTCATCACCGCCGCGGTCGTCTACTTCCTGATGCTGCTGCCGATGAAGCGCTGGCAGGACCGCCAGGCGGCCAGGAAGCCCGCGGAGCCGTCGGCCAAGGTGACCGAGATCGAGCTGCTGGAGCAGATCCGCGACGCGCTGATCGAGCAGCGCCGCGGCCCGGAGCCGGAGACGGTCCCGGCCCAGCGCTGACCGCACGGCGGGCCCGCGGCGGGGCTCAGATGTGGTGGGGAGGCTTCTCGTCCAGGAAGCGGGCCAGGTCGGCGGCGCTGTCGCCACCGGCCGGCCGCTCGCCCCAGCCGCGGTCCGTGTCGTCCGAGGACTGCTGCGACAGCGGGTCGTCGAAGATCAGCGCGGCGGGCCGACGCGGCGGGGTGGGCTCGGCGGCGGGTTCGGGGGCGGTGCTCATGCGTCAAGGGTACGGTCGGGCCGCCCGGCCCACGGCGCCTCCGCCGCGCGCACGGCTGTGGCAGCGGCGACAATCGCCGCATGAGCGATGTGACGCTGCCCACATATGCCCTGCCGGCGCCGGACCCACGCCCCGAGCGCCACGCCCCGGCCCGTCCGGCATCTGAAGGTGCACCCGAAGGGCGCTCCCTCAGACCATGAGCGAGCCCTCCCCCGTCCCTCACGGCAGTGGTCACGTGCTGCGCCGGATGGCCGCCCGCGGCCGCGACGAGGCGCACCGCACGGCCACACCGCTGGAGCTGTTCTTCGACCTGTGCTTCGTCGTCGCGGTGGCTCAGGCCGGCCGACAACTGGTGCACGCGCTCGCCGAGGGCCATCAGGGCACCGGCCTCCTCGGCTACCTGATGATGTTCTTCGCGATCTGGTGGGCGTGGGTCAACTTCAGCTGGTTCTCCTCCGCGTACGACACGGACGACGTGCTGTACCGCGTGGTGACGCTGGTCCAGATGGCCGGGGTGCTGATCCTGGCGGCGGGCATCCCCCGGGCCTTCGAGCACAGCGAGTTCACGGTGGTCTGGTTCGGCTATCTGGTGATGCGGCTGGCGCTGGTCACCCAGTGGCTGCGGGCCGCGCACTCCTGTACGGGCGAGGAGCGGCGGACGGCGCTGCTGTACGCGGTGGGGGTGAGCCTGTGTCAGGTCGGCTGGCTGGGGCTGCTGTTCCTGCCCCAGCACGCCAAACCGTGGCTCTTCCTGGTCATGGCGGTCGCGGAGATGTCGGTGCCCGCGATCGCCGAGCACCGGCAGACGACGGGCTGGCATCCGCACCACATCGCGGAGCGGTACGGCCTGTTCACCATCATCGTGCTGGGCGAGACCGTGTCGGCGGCCACGGTCGCCGTCCAGTCGGCGGTGGACGAGCACGAGGCGCTGGGCACGCTGCTGCCGATCGCGGGCGGCGGGCTGCTGATCATCTTCGCGGCGTACTGGATCTATTTCGCGGTGCCCATCCATCTCCACCTGGCCTCCAACCGTCAGGCTTTTCTGTGGGGTTACGGCCACTACCTCGTCTTCGGCTCGGCGGCGGCCATCGGGGCGGGGATCGAGGTGGCGATCGAGGAGGCCGTCGGCAAGGCGCACATCTCGACGTTCGCGGCGTCGGGCGCGGTCACCGTGGCCACGGCACTGTTCATGTTCTCGGTGTGGCTGATCCACTCCCGGCACCACAAGCGGGGCCTGGCGCAGCAGTTGGTCCTGCCGGTGTCGGCCGTGCTCGTGCTGGCCTGCACGTTCGCGGGGCGTGCCGCGGTCCTGCTGGCCGGTGCGGTGGCGACGGCCACGGTCGCGGTGGGGGTGACCCTGACCTCGCGGCGGGCGGCGGCGGACGCGGCGGCGGCAGAGGCCACAGACACAGCCGAAGGGAAGTGATACGCATGGGCCATGACTGATGCCCATACCGCACAGCACCCCTCCCCCGGCCTCCTCGACGCCCTGACCGATGTGCCCGGACTGCGCGTCGGGCACGCGCAGCGCGTCGGGGACGGCGCCCTGACCGGCACCACGGTGGTGCTGACCGCCGCGGGGGGCGCGATCGCCGCCGTCGACGTACGGGGCGGCGGGCCGGGGACGCGGGAGACCGACGCCCTCGACCCGCGGAACCTGGTGCAGCACGTCGAGGCGATCGTGCTGTCGGGCGGCAGCGCCTTCGGCCTCGATGCCGCCTCGGGCGTGATGGCCTGGCTGGAGGAGGCGGGCCGCGGCTTCCGGGTCGGTCCCGACCCGGCGCAGGTCGTGCCCGTCGTCCCGGCCGCCGCCCTGTTCGACCTCGGCCGCGGTGGCGACTGGCGGGCCCGCCCCGATGCCGCGCTCGGCAGGCTCGCGGCCGAGGCGGCGGCGCGTACGGAGGTGGGGGCGCCCGTGGAGCAGGGCACGGTCGGCGCCGGTACGGGCGCGGTGGCCGGGGGCGTGAAGGGTGGCGTCGGGACGGCGAGCGTCGTCCTGCCGTCGGGCACGACGGTCGCGGCGCTGGCCGTCGTCAACGCGGCGGGCTCGGTGGTCGAGCCCACGACGGGTGCGCTGTACGGGCAGTTGGCGCAGGGGCTGGTCGACGTCCCGGCGCCCGAGCGGCACCGTGCCGCCCAGGAGGCGCTGGCGGCCGCGCGGCAGGAGTCCGCGAAGCGTGCGGCTTCCTCCGTGCGGCCGCCGCTCAACACGACGCTCGCCGTCGTCGCGACCGATGCCGCGCTGACCCGTGCCCAGGCCCAGAAGCTCGCGGGCACGGCTCACGACGGTCTGGCCCGCGCGGTGCGGCCCGTGCATCTGCTGAGCGACGGGGACACGGTGTTCGCGCTGGCGACCGGGGAGCGCCCGCTGTCCGGGGAGGAGTTGTTCGGCAGCACGGTCCTGCCGGCGGCGGGCGCGCTCAACGAGCTCCTGGCGGCGGGGGCGGACGTGCTGACCCGCTCGGTGGTGAAGGCGGTGCTCGCGGCGGAGGGGGTGGACGGCCCGGGCGGGGTGTTCCCCTCGTACCGCGACCTGTACGGCGGCTGAGGCGGGCCCGGGCCCCGGGCCTAGCCCGCGCTCACCCTGATCTTCGACTGGCCGTGCGGCCGCTTCTCCCAGTCCTCCATGAACCGGCCGCGCAGCCCGTGCTTCTCGGCCAGCGCGATCAGCGTCTGCGTGCGGTAGTAGAAGTCCTCCCGCAGCACCTGGTGCTCCGCGCCCTCCGTGCGGTCGAAGGTGAAGTCGAAGAAGCCGCCGGGCGCGAGCACCCGCCCGACGTGCGCGAGGCATTCGTCGATGACCTCGATCGGCGAGTGCGAGAAGACGCTGTGGGCGTGCACCACGTCGAAGTGGGCGTCGGGGAGGAAGTCGAGGGTGAGGTTCTGGGTGATGGTGAGGTGGGGCAGCTTCTCCTGGAGACCGTAGGTCGTGAGGGTCTCCTTGGCCGATATGAGGATGTCGGGCGAGATGTCGATGCCGTAGTAGTGGCCGGCGTCGAGGTGGTCGATGAAGAGCCTGCCCGCGCGGAGGTTGCCGCAGCCGATGTCGAGCATGCGGTGGTGCGGGGCGAGCCCGTGCTCCATGAGGTAGTCGAACTGCATCTCGCCGAGCGCCAGCCAGCGGTCGTGGCTGCGGCTGCCGACGGCCGCCTCGGGGTTGCGCGCGGTGTCGGAGGCCATGACCGCGCGGTAGTAGTCGACGTGGTCCGGGTGCTTCAGCCGGAGCCAGCTGTCGCGGGCCGTGCGCTTCAGATACGGCGCGATGCGCGCCGGGTTGGTCACCGCGTAACGGACCTTGTGGGTGAGGTTGCTGCGGTTTTTGAGCATGGCTTTGGACGACGTCACGGAAGGGACCTCCGACGTATGCGTATGCGGTTACGTATGCGGATGTGAGTTGCGTGCGTGAGGCCGGCCCTCAGAGGACGGCGCGGCGGCGCAGGACGACGCAGATCAGCGCGATCAGAGCGGCGGCCAGCCCCAGGAAGACCGCGGTCTCGATCCACTGGAGGACCCAGAAGTCGCTGCTGGGATAGACCTTCTGATAGCGGCCGACGTAGCCCTTCTGAGCCATGCACGTCTTCAGGTCGGGCAGGCCGGGGCCCCATGGGCAGGCGTCGGCGATGGCGTCCTTGTGGCCGGTGGCGTCGATGAAGCCGAACTCCCCGGTCGACCAGCCGGTGCCGATGTACGGCCGCGGCGCGCTGCCCCGGCTGGTCAGGGCGATGGGCGAGATCCAGTCGGAGCGGAAGGTGTTGAGCAGGATCCGCACGCCGACGACGAAGGCGAGCACGGCACCCATCGCGGCCAGCGTGCGGCGCAGCAGCAGCCCGGCCGCCGTGCCCGCCGCGAGGCCGAAGAGGGCGCAGGCGATCGCGGCGGGTCCGGTGGCGTTGAAGATGTAGCCGTCGTGCCAGTAGAGGCCGTTCAGCATGTTGGAGATCGGCGACCACCACCACGCGACGAGGGCGGCGAGGACCGTCGAGCCGACGACCGCGCACACGGCGGCCAGCGTGAAGCGGGTGGCGAACCAGCGGCGGATACTGACGCCCTGGGTGAGGGCCAGCTTCCAGGTGCCGCTCTCCAGCTCGCGCCCGAGCAAGGGCGCGCCCCAGAAGACGCCGATGAGCACGGGCAGCGCGGCACTGAGGGTGCCGAGCGCGCGGAGGGCGCCGACGTTGTCGTCCAGCAGACGTTGCGCCTGCTCGATGTCGAGACCCGAGCACTCGTCGGCGTCCCAGCCCGCGCAGTGCGGGATGCGGTGGTCACTGATGAAGGCCGTCATGTCCGCGCGCTGGAACGCGACCCACGCCGCGCAGGCGACGAGGACCACCGCGCCGACCAGGATCAGGGTGCGCTGCTGGCGCCAGGCCAGCCAGAGGGCGCCTTTCACGCGGCGGCCTCCGTGGTGGCGGTACCGGCGGGGGCGGAGCGGAGATAGGCGAGCAACAGATCTTCCAGGGAGGGGATTTCGGTGACCCACCGGTCGTCGGCGGAGGCGCCGACGGGGTGGCCGTCCGTACGGAGGAGGGCGGTGACCTGGCGGCCGGTGACGGTCGATTCCACGACGGTGGCGCCGTCCAGCCCGGGCGGCAGACCGTTCTCGCGCGAGCCGTCGGCGCGGCCGGTGAGCAGGAGGTGGTCGTCGCACAGCTGCTGGGCGTCGCCCTGGAGGCGTACGCCGCCGTGCTTGAGGAGCAGCACGTGGTCGCAGACGTTCTCCAGCTCGGACAGGACGTGCGAGGACAGCACGACGGTGATGCCGCGCTCGGCGACCTCGGCCATGACCAGCCCCATGGCCTCGATGCGCACGAGCGGGTCGAGGTCGGCGAGGGGTTCGTCGAGGAGCAGCAGGCCGGGCCGCTTGCCGAAGGCGAGGGCGAGGGAGATACGGGTGCACTGGCCCGGGGAGAGCGTGCCGACGCGGGCGTCGAGGGAGATGTTCCCGGCGCGGACGATGCGTTCGGCGGTGGCCTGGTCCCAGTCCCGGTTGAGCTCGCGGCCGAAGCGGAGGGTCTCGTCGACGGTGAAGCGGGGGTAGAGCGGCTTGTCCTGGGCGAGGAAGGCCGTGCGGTCGCGGGCCTCGGCGGTCACCGGGTCGGCGCCGAAGACGCTGATCTCGCCGGTGGTGGGCCGCAGGAGACCGGTGGCGAGGTGGAACAGCGTGCTCTTGCCGGCTCCGTTGGGGCCGACGAGCGCGGTGATCCGGCCTGCGGGCAGGTCGAAGTCGCAGTCGCGCAGCGCCCATCCGCTGCGGAACCTACGGCCGAGCCGCGTCGCCCGAAGGGCCGTAGAGGCGATCGGGTCGGTCACGTGTCTTCCTCCATGGACTGCGGTGATCGGTGGGACGGGGGTGGTGCGGGAAAGCGTTCGTCGAGGGCGGCGTCGGTGAGAGCCGCGATGTCCTCCCGCTCCAGCCCGGCGTCGCGGGCCCGTGCCACCCAGTCGGTGAACTCCGCGCGCAGCGGTGAGTCCGCCGCGGCCGCGGGCCGGGACAGCGAGCGGCGGACGAACGTGCCCTGTCCGGGCCGTGGCTCGACGAGCCCCTCGCGCTCCAGCTCCCGGTAGGCCCGCAGCACGGTGTTGGGGTTGATCGCGGTGGCCGCGACCACTTCCCTGGCCGTGGGCAGCCGGTCCCCCGACTCCAGGACGCCCAGCCGGAGGGCCTGTCTGACCTGGTGCGCGAGTTGCAGATAGGTGGCGACGCCACTGCGCCGATCTATCCGGAACACGATCATTCCGCACCCTCGTTTCACTAACGTCTTAGTGGAATGATGCGGAGCGGGAGCCGACCCCGTCAAATCCCGCCGCGCCCGTACGGCGAAGCCCCGTGCCACCTGGAGGACAGGTGGCACGGGGCCCGTGGCGCTGCGTCGGTACGGCCGGGAGAACGCCTGCTCAGCGCGGCGCCGACCCGGCCGCCCGCGAGATGCGGGCGCCCAGCTCGGCCAGGTGCGCCACGAGTTCGCCCGGCTCGTGCGCCTCGAATTCGCAGTCGATCAGGGCCAGCCGGAAGGCCACCCACTCCAGGGAGTCCGCCGTCGTGAAGTCCAGCCGGCACCGGTCGTCGTCGAGCGGCTCGGGCGTGCCGAGCGCGCCGGGGAAGCGCGCGGCGACGAAGGACGCGGGGGCGTGCAGGGTGGCCACCACGCGGTACGTGGGCTGGAGGCGCGTCATGGAGCGGCTCATGAACTCCGCCGCGTCCGCCGCCGGCAGCTCGCGCGGGGTGAAGCGCGCGCCCGTGGCGAACGGCTCGCTGACCCGGTCCACCCGGAACGTACGCCAGTCGTCGCGGTCGATGTCGTACGCCACCAGGTACCAGCGGCGCCCCGTGCTCACCAGCCGGTGCGGCTCGACCAGCCGCTGGGTCTGTGTGCCGTCGCCGGTGCGGTAGGCGAACCGCAGCCGTTCGTGGCCGGTGGCGGCCGCGGCCATGACGGTCAGCGTCCGCGGATCGACAGTCCCCGAGTCGCCCCAGGTCAGCGGGACGGTCGCGGCCTGGAGCGTGGCCACGCGGTGCCGCAGCCGGGACGGCAGCACCTGCTCCAGCTTGGCGAGGGCCCGCACCGACGCCTCCTCGATGCCGTCGACGGCGTGGCCCGCGCCCGCGCGCAGGCCCACCGCGATGGCGACGGCCTCCTCGTCGTCGAGGACGAGCGGCGGCATCGCGGCCCCCGCGGCCAGCCGGTACCCGCCGACCGCGCCCATCGTGGCCTGCACGGGGTAGCCGAGGTCGCGCAGCCGCTCGATGTCCCGCCGGATCGTGCGCGGGGTGACACCGAGCCGCTCGGCGAGCTCGCTGCCCGGCCACTCGCGCGGGGTCTGGAGCAGGGAGAGCAGGGTCAGCAGCCGTGCCGGGGTGTCGGTCATGTCACCCAGCCTGCCAGCGAAGTGGGACACATTCTGTCCTACATGCCCTCTAACGTCGGAGGCGTTCCCCCCGCTCACCCAGGAAAGGGCTTCTCTTGATGTCCACCGACTCACCACCTGCAGACCGCCGCCGCTGGCTGGCGCTCGCGGTCGTGATGACCGCGTCCTTCATGGACCTGGTCGATGTCACCATCGTCAACATCGCGATGCCGAGCATCCAGCGGGACATCGGCGCCTCGTTCAGCGTTCTGCAGTGGCTCAGCGAGGGATACGCGCTGGCCTTCGCGATCGGCCTGATCACGGGCGGACGGCTGGGTGACATCTACGGCCGCAAGAGGATGTTCCTGCTGGGCATGGGCGGCTTCACGCTCGCCTCGATGCTGTGCGGCATCGTCAGCGACCCGCAGCTGCTGGTCGCCGCCCGGGTGCTCCAGGGCCTGATGGCCGCGATGATGGTGCCCCAGGTGCTGTCGATCATCCACGTCACCTTCCCCGCCCACGAGCGCGGCAAGGTCTTCGGGATGTTCGGCGCGATCGTCGGCCTCGGCGCGGTATCCGGCCCGCTGCTGGGCGCGCTGCTCACCCAGTGGAACCTCTTCGGCCTGGAGTGGCGCCCGATCTTCCTGATCAACCTCCCGGTCGGCATCGCAGGTCTGCTCCTCGGCCGCCGCTTCATCATCGAGTCCAAGGCTCCGCGTGCGCTGAAGCTCGACCTCGTCGGCGTGGCCCTGGCCAGCGCCGGGCTGCTGATGCTGCTCTACCCGCTGACGCAGGGCAGGGAGCACGACTGGCCGGTGTGGGGCTTCGTCTCGATGGCGCTCTCGGCGCCGGTGTTCGCGGCCTTCGTCCTGTACGAGCGCCACAAGTCCGCCAAGGACGGCGCGCCGCTGGTCGAGCTGTCGCTGTTCAAGGTCAAGAGCTTCGCGGCGGGCATCGGCGTGCAGCTGACCTTCGGTCTGACCTCCGGCATCTTCTTCCTGGTCTGGACGCTGTACATGCAGATCGGCCTCGGCTGGTCGGCGCTGCGCGCGGGTCTGACGGGCGTCCCGTTCTCGCTGGCCGTCTCCGCCGCGGCGGGCATGTCCGTGCAGAAGCTGGTGCCGCGGTTCGGGCGCAAGGTGCTCCAGGCGGGCGCGCTGGTGATGGCGGCGGGCGTGCTCACGTACATCTGGGAGGCCGACCGCTACGGCGCCGGCATCAAGTCCTGGCAGATGGCGCTGCCGCTGGTCGTGATGGGCGCGGGCATGGGCCTGATCGTCGCCCCGATCACCGACGCGGTGCTCTCGGAGGTGCCGCGCGACCACGCCGGTTCCGCGTCCGGGCTGATCAACACGACGCAGCAGCTGGGCAACGCGATCGGGCTCGGCCTGGTCTCGGTGGCGTTCTTCGGGGTGGTGGACGACGCGGATCCGCGCACGCGGGCGGTGTCGGACATCTTCGGGGAGGCGTTCGTCCACTCCATGTGGTGGGTCGCGGGCGGGCTGGTGCTCGTGTTCGGCCTGATGTTCCTGCTGCCGCGCAGACAGCGGTCCGCCGAGGGCGCGCCTGCCTCCGAGCCGGAGCTGGTGACCGCGTAGGCATCGGCACACGTCTTCGGACGCCGGGCGGGCTGGATCTTCCAGCCCGCCCGGCGTTTTTCCGTGTGCGCCCACTTCACGCCCGCTTCCGTTTACTTTTCCGCTCTACTCGCGGTAACGTGCCCGACAACCACAGACCCGGGCATCGAACGGACACAAAACATGTACGCACCGGAGCGGCAGCAAGAGATCTTGCGGATCGCCCGTGAGACCGGGCGCGTGGACGTCCCCTCGCTCGCCGAGGAGTTCCAGGTCACCGCCGAGACCGTGCGGCGCGACCTCAAGGCGCTCGACCGGGCCGGGCTCGTCCGCCGGGTGCACGGGGGTGCCATCCCCGCCGGGCGGCTCGACTTCGAGCCGGACCTCGCCGAGCGCGAGGCCACGGCCGCCGGCGAGAAGGACGCCATCGCCCGCGCCGCGCTCGCCGAACTGCCCGCCGACGGCAGCGTGATCATCGACGCGGGCACGACCGCCGCGCGCCTCGCCGCGCTGCTGCCGCTGGAGTCCACGCTCACCGTCGTCACCCACGCCCTGCCGGTCGCCGCGCGCCTCGCCGACCACCCAGGCATCGCGCTGCACCTGATCGGCGGGCGCGTACGGCACCGCACGCGGGCCGCGGTCGACGCCTGGGCCCTGCGCGCGTACGGCGAGATCCACGCCGACGTCGCCTTCCTCGCGACCAACGGCTTCTCCCTCGACGGCGGGCTCACCACCCCCGACCTGGCCGAGGCGGCCGTCAAGCGGGCCGCGGCCGCGGCCGCCCGCCGGGTCGTGCTCCTCGCGGACTCCGGCAAGTACGGGCAGCGGCACTTCGCCCGCTTCGCCGACCTCTCCGCGGTGGACCTGCTGATCACCGACGCGGGGCTCGCCGACGACGACGCGCGGGCAATCGAGGAAGCGGGTCCGGCGGTGGTCCGCGCATGATCCTCACCGTCACCCCCAACCCCAGCCTGGACCGGACGTACGAGATACCGCGGCTGGAGCGCGGCGCCGTCCTGCGCGCCGCCACCGACCGCGTCGACCCCGGCGGCAAGGGCGTCAACGTCTCCCGCGCCGTGGCCGCCGCCGGGCACCGCACCGTCGCCGTCCTGCCGGTGGGCGGTCCGGAGGGCGAGCTGCTGCTGCGGCTGCTCACCGACCACGGCATCGAATCCGCGGGCCTGCCCGTACGGAGCGGCTCGACCCGCGTCAACATCTCCGTCGCGGAACCCGACGGCACCCTCACCAAGGTGAACGCCCCGGGCCCCGAACTCACCCCCGACGAGGCCGAGTCACTGCTCGCGACCGTGGAGACTCGGTCCGCCGGAGCCGACTGGACGGCCTGCTGCGGCAGTCTCCCGCGCGGGCTCGCGCCCGAGTGGTACGGGGAGTTGGTGTCCCGCGCGCACACCGCCGGGGCGCGGATCGCCCTCGACACCTCGGGCCCGGCCCTGACCGCCGCGCTGCGGATGCGCCCCGACGTCGTCAAGCCCAACGCCGAGGAGCTCGCCCAGGCGACCGGCCGGCCGCTGACCACGGTCGGCGACGTCGTCGAGGCGGCGCGGGAGCTGCGGGCCGCGGGCGCCCGGGCCGTCCTGGCCAGCCTCGGCGCGGACGGCCAGCTGCTCGTCGACGACTCCGGCACGTACTTCGGCACCGCGCGCGTGGCCGCCGTCCGCAGCAACGTCGGCGCGGGCGACGCCTCCCTCGCGGGCTTCCTCACGGCGGGCGGCTTCGGCCCCGCGGCCCTCGCCTCCGCCCTGGCCCACGGCGCGGCGGCGGTCCAACTGCCGGGCAGCGCGATGCCGGCGCCGTCGGATCTGGATCCGACGGCGGTGACGGTGACGTCGGAGATCCCCCTCTCCCGCCCCCTGACGGAGCCGACGACGTGACTCCGCCGAACCCTTCCCCACCCCCTCCCCCACAGCGTCCGCAGCGCGTGACCGCGAGCAAAGGAGCCCGCGATGAGTGAGCTGATCACCGCGGAACTGGTCGACCTCGGCCTGTCCGCCGACACCAAGGAAGCGGCGGCGCGTTCCCTCGCCGAACGCATGCTGGCCCTCGGCCGCGTCACCGACCTCGACGGCTTCCTCGCCGATGTCGCCGCGCGCGAGGCGCAGATGCCGACCGGTCTCGACGGCGGCATCGGCATCCCCCACTGCCGCAGCGCGCACGTCACCGAGCCGACGCTCGCCTTCGGCCGGTCCGCCGGCCGGATCGACTTCGGCGCCCCGGACGGCCCGGCGGACCTGATCTTCCTCATCGCGGCCCCCGCGGGCGCGGACAGCGACCACCTGACGATCCTGTCGAGCCTCGCCCGGCAGCTGATGGACCCGGCGTTCACGGACGCGCTGCGCGCGGTCGCGGACGCGGAGGCCGCGGCGGCGCTGGTACGGGGTGACGTGACGCCGGAGGAGGTCGCGCGTCCCGAGCCCGAGGCACCCGAGCCCTCGTCCCGGATGTCCACCCCCTTCCGCATCGTCGCCGTCACCTCCTGCCCCACCGGCATCGCCCACACCTATATGGCCGCCGAGGCCCTGGAGCAGGCCGCGCGCACCGCCGGTGTCGAACTCGCCGTCGAGACCCAGGGGTCGGCCGGTTTCACCAAGCTGGACCCGAAGGCGATCGCCGCGGCGGACGGCGTGATCCTCGCGCACGACGTCGAGGTACGGGACCGGGACCGCTTCGCGGGGAAGCCCAGCGTCGACGTCGGCGTGAAGGCGGGCATCAACCGGCCCGCCGAACTGATCGCCGAACTGCGGGAGAAGGCCGCGCTCGCCCCGGCGGCGGCCGCACAGGCCCCCATGGACACGGCGGCCGGGACGGGCGACGGCTTCGTCACCCGGCTGCGCGCCTGGCTGATGACCGGCGTCAGCTACATGGTTCCGTTCGTCGCCGCGGGCGGCCTCCTCATCGCGCTCGCCTTCGCCGTCGGCGGGTACCAGATCAACAAGGCGCCCTCCGTCGCCGAGCACTTCGTCTGGACGGAGTCGGCGAGCTGGGCCGCGCTGTTCTTCCAGACGGGCGGCGCCGCGTTCGCCTTCCTCGTGCCGGTGCTGGCGGGGTATATCGCCTACGGCATGGCCGACCGCCCCGGACTCGTACCCGGGTTCGTCGGCGGCTCGATCGCGCTGACCGTCAACGCGGGCTTCCTCGGCGGCCTGATCGCCGGTCTGCTCGCGGGCGGAGTGGTGACGGCCGTGCAACGGGTGCGCATACCGCCCGTGTTGCGCGGCATCATGCCGGTGGTGGTGATCCCGCTGATCTCGTCGGCGGTGGTCGGCTTCCTGATGTTCCTGGTGGTCGGCAAGCCGGTCGCCTCGCTCCAGAAGGCGCTCACCGACTGGCTGAGCGGCCTGTCCGGCGCCAACGCGGTCGTCCTCGGCGTCGTCCTCGGCCTGATGATGTGCTTCGACCTCGGCGGGCCGCTCAACAAGTGCGCGTACGCCTTCGCCGTCGGCGGCCTCGCCGACCCCAACGAGGGCAGCCTCAAGGTGATGGCCGCGGTGATGGCGGCGGGCATGGTCCCGCCGCTGGCGATGGCGCTGGCCACGACCGTGCGCGGCCGGCTCTTCACCAAGGCCGAGCGCGAGAACGGCAAGGCGGCCTGGGTGCTGGGCGCGTCGTTCATCACCGAGGGCGCGATCCCGTTCGCGGCGGCGGACCCGCTGCGGGTGATCCCCTCCGCGATGGCGGGCGGCGCGGTGACCGGCGCCCTCTCGATGGCCTTCGGCTGCACGCTCCGCGCCCCGCACGGCGGCGCCTTCGTGATCCCGCTGATCGGGGCCCCGCTCCTCTACCTCGTCGCGATCGCGGCGGGCACGGCGGTCACGGCGGCCTCGGTCGTCCTCCTGAAGGGCCTCAACAGGCCGACGCCACAGCCGGTGGCGCAGGAAGAGATCCCGGTCGCCGCCTGACGCGATCACCGCCGCCGGATCCCCGGGCCGCCTCCGGGGTTCCGGCGGGGTACCGGGTTGTCCGGGGAGTCGAGCCAGGCCCGTTCCCCGGCGCCGTCCACGGTGAGCCCGAAGCGGTCGAAGCCGGGGCGGTCGTGCTCCTCCCACCACCGGAAGGCGGCTTCCGTCTCGTCCCACAGCCGGCGCGGGCCGGACTGGACCACGGCGTACTCACTCGCCCCTGGTTCGTAGTCGGCCGAAGCCCACGACTCGGTATCGGTGCTGTACGTCCACAGCGTGTACGTGCCGTCGTCGTACCGCTCGGCGCGCCAGAACGCCCCGGGCACGTGCAGCCCGATCACGAACTGTTCGAGCCATCCTCCGATGTCGGCGGGGGCCGGCGTGGTCACGCTCCTGACGCCGTCCGCGGGCCACTCCCGACCCCTGAAGTAGGCGTCGAACGGCGGGCGTTCCGTGCGCTGCTGCCGCAGGCGCATGAAGGCACTGGAGCGGGTGAAGGGACCACTCGCCGTGCGGTCCCCGCCGACGACCAGGCGCACGACGCACTCGCCGCCGTAGTCGGTCCCCCACGGCGCGACGACGACCCCTCCGGGACGGGTCTGCTCGATCCACGCGCGAGGCACTTCCCCGACCGAGCACGTGGCGATGATCCGGTCGAACGGGGCGCTCTCGGCGTGGCCCGGGCGTCCGTCCCCCACGAGCAGCAGAGGTGCCAGGCCGGCGGCCCGAAGGTTCCGCAGGGCGGCCTTCGACACGTCCGCGTCGTACTCGACGCTGAGCACGTTCGCGCCGCCGATCCGGTGCGCGAGAAGACCCGCGTTCCAACCGGTGCCCGTACCGATCTCAAGGACGCGGTGGCCTTCTTGTACGTCCAGGTCGGCGAGCATGGAGAAGGCCATGCGCGGCATGGAACTGGAGCTCGTCGGAGTGGTCCCCAGCCCGTCCCCGGTGTGCCGTCCGTCGTCCCACTGCGTCGTGAGCGGCACGTCGGAATAGACCGCCCGGAACCATGCTTCCGGGTCCCTGGCGCGGTCGACCAGCGCCGTCTGCCGGGTGCCGTCCGCGATGCCCGGCCAGATGCGGTCGGGCACGAACAGCTCGCGGGGGACTGCCTGGAACGCCGGCAGCCAGTCGGAAGTCAGCGCGCCCGCTTCCACGAGCGCAGAGGCGAGCCCCGCGGGGCCCGCCTCCTCCTTGCGTGTGGTCACGTGCGCCGCCTACTCACCCGTCGCGGGGCCGGATCCGTCGGACGTGTTGCCACCCTCGTCCGAGCCGCCACCGTGCTTGGCACCGCTGTTGCTGTCGTCCTGCCGGCTTCCGCCCTGTCCGTCACCGGAACCTCCGCCACGATTTCCCATGGTTCACTCCTTCGCAGTTGGTTCGATGGATCGTGCAACCCGCCTGGCCGTCTCCGCTTCACGGGAA
Source organism: Streptoverticillium olivoreticuli subsp. olivoreticuli (assembly GCF_003391135.1). Taxonomy (GTDB): domain Bacteria; phylum Actinomycetota; class Actinomycetes; order Streptomycetales; family Streptomycetaceae; genus Streptomyces; species Streptomyces blastmyceticus. The sequence continues at coordinate 4,468,640 of NZ_CP031455.1, forward strand.
CGAGGGCGTATGACCGGGCGGGGGCTCATTGAGCCGCGGCTTCCGCCCACCCACCGGGGTGTCCAGGACCGCCGCCTTCTTCAACTCGGCCTCCGTGGGCTCACGCAGCTTGCCCGACGGGCAGTCCCATTCCCTGCCGCCGCCGACCGGTCGCAGCTGTACGTACGGGCCTTCACTGCCCATGCGCTCCCCGAGCCTGTTCGTCCGGGTGTCCACCGCGTACCGTCCGCTGCCCATATAGTCAGCCTCCGCATTCGCTTCCTGTCGCACACACAGCCAACAACCGGAGCCCTTCAGCGGGTAGCTTCCGGAGTGGTGGTGAACCGTGGTGAATCCACCACACCTGTCGATCTTCTGGATGGTCGCAGTGAAGAATTCGAACACGAAGCTCGCCGACTGGATCAGTCGTTCGGGGTGGTCGAAGGGCGAACTCGCCCGTCGGGTTCGGTCCCGCGCGGCGGAGTGGGGACACCCCCATGTCTCCTCCGACACGTCCAGCGTCCGGCGCTGGGTGACCCTGGGGGAGGTGCCCCGGCACCCCGTGCCGGCCATCCTCGCCGACCTTTTCTCGGCGCGCTTCGGGTACCGGGTCACGACCTACGACCTCGGGTTGGGCGAGTCGCCGGACATTGACCGGGCGCTCGTCTACAGCTCATCGTGGGCTGTGACGGTCGAAGCTGTCACCGAGCTAGGGAGAGCGGACGTGGACAGGCGGAGTTTCCTCGCGGGGGCACCCTTCGCGGCGGTCGCAGCAGTAGGGCCGTCTCGTGACTGGCTCCTCAACACCCTTGATCAGCAGCCCGAACCGGGGCGGCAAGTCCGGCTCGAAGACGTGACGGCCGTGAAGAACATGTTCGGCGCGTTCCAGGAAATGGACATCTTCCAGGGAGGCGGGAGCGGTCGGCTTGCGCTCACCGCCTACATGAACCAGCACGTCTACCCGCTGCTGCGGCGCGCTCACACCGAGGAAGTACGGCACGCGCTGTGCTCGGCCGCTGCCGAACAGACCTACCTTCTCGGCTGGATGGCCTTCGACTCCGGCGAACACGGCACAGCACAGCGATACTTGATCCAGGCACTCCGCCTGGCCGAGGAGTCCAAGGATCCGGCACTCGGTGCTCACGTGCTCGCAGGCATGGCGGACCAAGCGACGCTGCTCGGCCACCCGGATGAAGGCAAGCGCCTCGCCCAAGCCGGCCGCCAGGGGCTCATCCGTACCAGCTCCCCCGCTTGCCTCGCCGACCTCTGGACGCTTGAAGCCAGGGCGCACGCCGTCCTCGGCGACAAGAAGGCCACCGTGCAAGCCATCAACCAGGCAGAACAGAGCTTCGCCAAAGTCGACACGGCCAACGAGCCCGAGTGGGCCAAGTTCATCGACCCCGCATACCTCGGCGGCGAGTGGGCCAACGCCTTCCGGGACATCGACCAGCCGGATCACGCCGAGGAGCACGCCCGCGCATCGATCACACACGCCCGCAAGCAGAACCGGGCCCGCCGCGGAGCCATGTCCCAAGCCGCCCTCGCCGTCACCCACTTGCAACGCCGGGACCTCGAAGCCGCCCACGCCGCGGGAGTCCACACGCTCGATCTCGCCCGCCGGGTGAAGTCGTCCCGCAGCGTGGAAGCCGTCCAGGATCTGCAGCGGCGCATGATCCCCTTCGGCAAGCACCCCCTTGTGGCCGACTTCAACGAGCGGGCCCGGGTCCTCCAGGCGGCCTGAGGGTTACGCCCTGCACCCCCACGACGAGGAGCTGTCCGAGCGAGCCGCGAGTCCACCGTGCCCGTACGGGCAGAGGGCAAAGAGAAGGGCCCCGGCGCAGGGGGGGTGGCGCCGGGGCCCGGTCTATGAGGTTATGCCCTTTTACGCCGCCGCGTCGAAACCCGTGTCGTGAGCCATCTTCTTCAGCTCCAGCAGGGCGTGCTTCTCGATCTGCCGGATGCGCTCACGCGTGAGGCCGTGCTGCTTGCCGACCTCGGTCAGGGTGCGCTCGCGGCCGTCCTCGATGCCGTAGCGCGCCTTGATGATCGAGGCGGTGCGCTGGTCGAGGCGGCCGATGAGGTCCTCCAGCTCCTCGCTGCGGAGCAGGGCGATCACGGACTGCTCGGGCGAGACGGCGGAGGTGTCCTCCAGGAGGTCTCCGAACTGGGTCTCGCCCTCGTCGTCCACGGACATGTTCAGGCTGACCGGGTCGCGGGCCCAGTCGAGCACGTCGCTGACGCGGGCCGGGGTGGTGTCCAGCTCGGCGGCGATCTCGGCGGGCTCGGGATCGCGGCCGTTCTCCCGGTTGAACTCGCGCTGGACGCGGCGGATCCGGCCGAGCTCCTCCACGAGGTGGACGGGCAGCCGGATCGTGCGCGACTGGTCGGCGATGGACCGGGTGATCGCCTGACGGATCCACCACGTGGCATACGTGGAGAACTTGAACCCCTTGGCGTAGTCGAACTTCTCGACCGCGCGCACCAGGCCGGCGTTGCCTTCCTGGATGAGGTCGAGCAGGGGAAGACCGCTGCGGGGGTAACGGCGGGCGACGGCGACGACGAGGCGGAGGTTGGACTTGATGAAGACATCCTTGGCGCGGGCGCCCTCGGCGGCTATCGCCTCCAGCTCCACGCGGTCCGCACCCGCCGCTCCGGCCCCCTCGGCGTCGACGGCGCCGTCGAGGAGCTGCTGGGCGTAGACCCCGGCCTCGATGGTCTGGGACAGCTCGACCTCCTTGGCGGCGTCGAGCAGGGGCGTACGCGCGATCTCTTCGAGATACATGCCGACCAGGTCGCGGTCGGCGATTTCCCCGCCAGCGGCGCGAACGCTGCGTGCCCCTTCAGCGCCCTTTGCGGCGGTCTGACGACGGGCGACGGCACGGGTTGCCATGCGTGCTCCCTTGCGATGAGTCGGTCGCGGGACGGATGGGACTCCCCTTGAGGGCGGACCCTTTCACGGGGTGCCCCGTCCGAAGGAAAGAACGACTGGAATCCGGACAGAATTCCCATGGATCGTCTTATTTTTTGTGATCATGCAGTACCCTGTCCGGCCACAGCGCGGGAGAGTGCTCCGAAGACCCAGGGAAGCGCAGGTCAGAGCGGTACGGAGGGTGACACCTGGACGGCCGGGAAGCGTGGTCCGCGGCCGTCGGCCCTGACGCCCCCGGCACCCGCTCACCCTTCAAGACGACCCGGAAGCGCCCACGGTTGCCCGCCCTCGCGCCCGGGACACCCAGAAGGCCGGAAGGCGGGATTCCGGGGCGTGGCGTGATCGAGTTGCCGCCGCCCGTACGCGGGTGTGCCCTGGTGGGACAAGCGAGCGGTGCGCGCCACCGCCGGCCGCGGAGCCGACACGGGGGTGACGCACAGGCGAGAGGAGCCCGCGATGCCGACACACTCGATCATGCCCGGCCACCACCGGGGCCACGAAGGCCCCGGCCCGGTCGCCCGCGGCACCCACCTCCCGGGCGAGGGCCACGCGTCACGCCTGTCCTGGGCCGTCCCGGCCACCGGCGGTTTCGTGCTCGGCCTGTACGCGGTCTTCCTGTCGGGCCAGAACGGCTACTCGACGCTCGGTTCCTGGCTCATGGGGATCGTCGTCGCGCTGGTCTCCGCGGGCGCCGGATACGTCCTGATCCGCGAGCGGAAGAAGATGATCACAGAGGTCCGCGCGATCGCGTACGGGAGCCTCTTCGGCGTCAGCATGGGCTTCCTCTACAGCCTCAGCGGGGACTCGGTGCTGCGCTCCATCGAGATCGGACTGCTGCTGGGCCTGGGGATGGGCCTCGCCTCGTACTACGTCTTCTACTGGCACGAGCACTGAGGCACGGGCACCGACCGGTGGTCATGCTCAGCCGAACTGCACCGACCTCTTCGCCAGCCCCATCCAGAACCCGTCGATCGCGGTGCGCTGGCGGTCGAGGTCGCCCTCGGCCGCGCCCAGGGTGACGAAGAGCGGTGCGAAGTGCTCCGTGCGCGGGTGGGCCAGCCGGCCCGCCGGGGACTTGTTCTCGAAGTCCAGCAGCGCGTCGACGTCCTGCCCCTCCAGCGCCTCGCGCCCCCACGCGTCGAACTCCGCCGACCAGGCGGGCGGCCCCGATCCCGCGTGCCGCAGCGCGGCCAGGTTGTGGGTGAAGAAGCCGCTGCCGACGATCAGCACCCCTTCGTCGCGCAGCGGCGCGAGCTTGCGCCCGATGTCCAGCAGCCGCCGCGGGTCGAGCGTGGGCAGCGAGATCTGGAGCACGGGGATGTCCGCCTCGGGGAACATCTCGACCAGCGGGACGTACGCCCCGTGGTCCAGCCCGCGGTCCGGCATGTCCTGTACGGGCGTTCCGGCGCCCCGCAGCGTCCTGCGCACCCGGTCGGCGAGCTCCGGCGCGCCCGGAGCGGCGTACCGCACGGTGTAGTAGTGCTCGGGGAAGCCCCAGAAGTCGTAGACGAGCGGCACCGTCGTGGTGGCGCCGAGGGCGAGCGGCGCCTCTTCCCAGTGGGCCGAGACCATGAGGATCGCGGTCGGCCGCGGCAGTCCGGCGGACCAGGCGGCGAGCTGGCCGGGCCAGAGTTCGTCATCGGCGAGGGGCGGTGCGCCATGGGAGAGGTAGAGCGCGGGCATGCGCTCGCCGGTTGCCTGCATGGTGCCCTCCTGGAGACATTGCTTGAACTCTCAAGCGATACTCCAGTTTAGTTCTGTCTTATTTAAACTTCAAGAAGTGGGACTCCGAGGAAGCCGGCGGGTGAAACAGTGGATGTCATGACCGATCGACCTGTAAAGGACACACAGGGCGGCACGGCCCGGAGCCGGGACGACGGGCCGCCGCGCTGGCTCAGCGAGGAGGAGCAGGCCACCTGGCGGGCGTACATGCACGCCACCACGCTCCTGGAGGACCATCTCGACCGGCAGCTCCAGCGCGACGCGGGGATGCCGCACGTCTACTACGGGCTGCTGGTCCAGCTCTCCGAGGCACCGCGCCGCCGGATGCGGATGACCGAACTCGCCCAGAGCGCCAAGATCACGCGTTCGCGCCTCTCGCACGCCGTCGCCCGCCTGGAGAAGAACGGCTGGGTCCGCCGGGAGGAGTGCCCCTCCGACAAGCGCGGCCAGCTGGCCGTCCTCACGGACGAGGGTTTCGACATGCTGAAGAAGTCCGCGCCGGGCCATGCGGCCGCGGTCCGCGGCGCCGTCTTCGACCGGCTCACGCCCGAGCAGGTCGTCCAGCTCGGCGACATCTGCCGCACCGTCGCGGCCGGCCTCCAGCCGACCACGGGCGCGGATCTGCCCTGGCTGCGCTGAGCCGCGTACGACGAAGGCCCCCTGCCCGGAGCTTAGGTTCTAGTGGTCGTTGCAACACCCCAGCTCAGGGGATTGCGATGGACCATCAGATCCGGGAGGACCGGAGGCCGCAGGGACGGAAGAAGCTGATCGCTGAGCGGACGGCATACTTCCAGCTCATGCGGCAGGGCTACAGCAACAAAGAGGCGTGCCGGATCGTGGGTATCAACCCGCGGACCGGCAAGGTGTGGCGCAACGGCCGCCATGCTCACAAGGGCTTGTCGAAGGCGCGTCCCCCGGTCCACCGGGAGCCGTCTTCGGCAGGCCCTGGCCGCTATCTGCGGGAGTCCGAGCGCATCCATATCGCTGACCGGCGGCGGGAGAAGGCGTCCATCCGGACCATCGCGGCCGAGCTGGGCCGCAGCCCCTCAACAATCAGCCGGGAGATACGCCGCAACGGCATACCGCTGCACAGGGGCGGCTCCGGCTGGGCCTACCGGCCTCACGCCGCACAGGCCCGTGCTGATGCCCGCCGGCCCCGTCCGAAGCCCGGGAAGATCGGCCAGAACCCGGAATTGCGGGACTTCATCCAGGACCACCTGTCGACACGGTGGAGCCCTGAGCAGATCTGCCAGGCTCTGCGGGCACGCTTCCCCGACCAGCCGGAGATGCACGTGACCCACGAGACGATCTACCAGGCCCTCTACGTCCAGGGCCGCGGAGAACTCCGGCGCGGGCTGACCCGCGCTCTGCGCACCGGACGGGCCATACGTCGGCCGCACCGCCAGTCCCACAAGCGCCAGCCGCGCATGTCGACAGGCATGGTGATGATCAGCGAGCGTCCGGCAGAGGCAGCCGACCGGGCGGTCCCCGGACACTGGGAGGGCGACCTCATCATCGGCAAGGCGCACAAGTCCGCGATCGGGACGCTGGTCGAGCGGTCCAGCCGCTTTGTCGCCCTGGTCCACCTGCCCGACGGCCGCCAGCCCGCCCAGATGCGCGACGCGCTCATACACACCGTCTCAGCCCTGCCCGCCCAGCTCAGACGCTCACTCACCTGGGACCAGGGCTCCGAGATGCACCTGCACCAGCAGTTCAGCACCGCCACAGACATGCCCGTCTACTTCTGCGATCCCGGCAGCCCCTGGCAGCGCGGCTCGAACGAGAACACGAACGGCCTGCTACGGCAGTACTTCCCCAAGGGCACCGACCTGTCCGGCCACGACCCTGAGCACCTCAAGGCCGTAGCCATCGAACTGAACAGCCGCCCACGCAAAACGCTCGGCTGGGAAACCCCAGCCGAGCGTCTCGCTAAGCTTCTGGCCACAGCCAGTTGATCACTGTGTTGCAACGACCCCTGGAATTCGCCGAGGGGCAGGGGGCCTTCGCGTATCGCGGCTCGCGTCAGTGCGCCATCACGGGGACGAAGTCCTCGGCGGACTCGTCGTCACCGGACTGCGCGGCGGACCCGCCCTGGTGGCCCGTGTTGATCGCGACGAACGCGATCACCGCGGACAGGGCGAGGATGCCGACCGCCCACCAGATGGCCACGGAGTAGCCGTGCACGCTCGACTGGAGGACGAGCAGCTTCTGCCCCGCGGCGCCCCGGGCGGCCTCGGACAGGTGGGACTTGGCGTACGCGGTGCTGGCGCTGGCCGCGATGGTGTTGAGCAGCGCGGTGCCGATGGCGCCGCCGACCTGCTGCGAGGTGTTGACCATCGCGGAGGCGACACCGGCGTCGCGCGGCTGGATGCCGTGCGTGGCCAGGCTCATGGCGGGCATGAAGGCCGTGCCCATGCCGAGGCCCATCAGCAGCAGGCCGGGCAGGATGCCCGTGGTGTACGAGGTGCCCAGGTCGATCCGGGTGAGCCAGAGCAGGCCGATGCCCGCGAGCAGGAAGCCCGGGCCCATCAGCCAGCGCGGCGCCACACGGGTCATCAGGCGCGCGCCGATCTGCGTCGATCCGAGGATCATCGTGAAGATCATCGGGAGGAAGGCGAGACCGGTCTTGACCGGGCTGTAGGCCAGCGCGACCTGCATGTAGTAGGTCAGGAACAGGAACAGGCCGAACATCGCGATGGCCGCGAGGCCGAGCGAGGCGTAGACGCCACCGCGGTTGCGGTCGGCGAGCACGCGCAGCGGCAGCAGCGGCGACTTCACCTTGGACTCGACCACCAGGAAGGAGGCCAGCAGCACGGCGGCGGCGATGAACAGGCCGACGGTGGCACCGGCGGCCCAGCCGTCGGACTCGGCGCGGGTGAAGCCGTAGACCAGCGAGACCAGGCCGAGGGTGGCCAGGACGACGCCGGGGATGTCCAGCTTCGAGGGGTTGCGGCTGTCGGCGGGCTCGTGGATCACGGCGATCGCACCGGCGGCGGCGACGACGGCGAAGGGGATGTTCACGAAGAACGTCCAGCGCCAGTTGAGGTACTCGGTGAAGACGCCGCCGAGGATGAGGCCCACGCCACCACCCGCACCGGCGATGGCACCGAAGACGCCGAACGCCTTGGCGCGCTCCTTCGCCTCGGTGAACGTCACGGCGAGCAGCGACAGCGCGGCCGGCGCGAGCAGCGCGCCGAAGACGCCCTGCAGGGCGCGGGCGCCCAGCAGCATGCCGGTGTTCATCGCGGCGCCGCCGAGCGCGGAGGCGACGGCGAAGCCGATCAGACCGATGACGAAGGTGCGCTTGCGGCCCCACAGGTCGGCGATCCGGCCGCCGAAGAGCAGGAGCCCGCCGAAGGCCAGCGCGTAGGCCGTGATGACCCACTGCCGGTTGCCGTCCGAGATGCCGAGGTCGGCCTGGGCGGAGGGCAGCGCGATGTTCACGATGGTCGCGTCGAGGACGACCATCAGCTGGGCCAGGGCGATGAATATCAGCGCTTTCCAGCGCCTGGGGTCGGGGGCGGTTGTCTGTGGCATGGATTGCCTACCTCAGTGTTGCGTGGTGCGGGACGGCGAGTGGCGTGGCGCGAGGACGGCCACGAAGTCTGTGGGGCTCACCCGGAGCAGTGCTCGCGGCGCAGTTCCTCCAACGTGGCCGCGGAGCCGGGGAGTTCGGAACGGGCGGGGTTCATCAGCCCGTCGAGGAAGAGCTGGACGTGCCGGTGCACGAACTGGTCGAAGGTCGAGCAGCCCTTGCCCGGAAGAGGCCTGGTCAGCTGGGCGAGGGCGATCATCAGATCCCCGACGGCGACGTCGTCGCGCAGCTGGCCCGACGCGCGGGCCGCGTCCATCAGCGCTTCGATCGCCCGGTCGAGGCGGCCGCTGGCCACGACGTGGTCCGGGTGCGTCGGGTCGATGCTCTCGGCGAACAGCGTGCACAGCGCCCCGACCCGCTCGTCCGCGGCGGCGTGGGCGAAGCGCCTCAGCGCGTGGAAAGCATCGGGCTCCTCGGCTCTTGCGGACTCCGCCCGGTCCGCGAGGCGGCCGAGGACGAAGAGGGTGACGTGGCGGATCAGCTCGGAGCGGTCCGCGAAGTGCCGATACAGCGTGGCATTCCCGACCCCGGCGCGTCGAGCGATTTCATCGAGCGAGCTCTCGTCGCCGTGCTCGACGAGCGCCTCGCGCGCGGCGGCGATGATCCGCTCCCGGTTGCGCAGGGCGTCCGCACGGAGGCGGGGCTGGGTGGTGGTGGCCACTGTGGCACTCCTCTCTGTGACCGCTGTCACGTCTCCACGAGCCTGCTCTGTGTTCCGGACCACAAGCGGGGAGCGATTCCCCGTTTCGGTCGGACGAAGGCTTAAACGGGGAATCGATCCCCGGTTGTTTCCGCTTCTCGCGTGACCCCGGTCACATTCGCGGTGCCCCCATCTGCCGCAGCCCGAGAAGCGCGCGGGCGCGCGGCGGCACAGGGTGATCACAGAGCGGCCGGACGGCGGGCCGCGCGCCCCGGAGGTGCACCGGCATGAGATCCCTGGCCATCGCGGTCATGGTGCTGACCACGCTCGCCCTCACCGTGCCGCTGCCCGCCCGGGAGGGCTCGGCCGGTGCCGTCGTCACCGCGGGGCCCGACTCCCGCTCCGCCGCGGCGGGCGGCGCCGACCGCCCGTCCGGACCCTGCGCGCTCCCCGGCGTCACCGACAGCGTCTCCGAGTCCGCGCACACCCCGTCCGGCTTCGCCCGCTCCCACGGCACGGTCCGGGCCGTCACCCTCTTCGTCGACTTCCCCGACGCGACCGCCGGGATCACCCCCTGGGAGCGCTACGCCGAGTTCTTCCCGGCGGTCGCGGACTTCTACCGGGCCAGCTCGTACGGCCGGCTGGACTACCGCTCGACGCCTGTGCCGCGCTGGATCCGGATGTCGCGCCCGTACGCCACGTACGGCATCACGCGCGGCGCGCCCTTCGACAGCGGGAGCGAGAACGGCTACCACGCGATCGCGAAGGAGATCCTCGCCGCCGTCGACCGGACGGTCGACTTCCGGCAGTTCGACCTCATCAATGTGCTGGTCGCCCCGGGCGCCGGGCCGCCCGCCACCCAGGACGTCCGCTCGGTGACCTTCGCGGGCGCCCCCACCGGGCTCACCACCGACGACGGGACCCCCTTCAAGAACGTCTCGTTCATCTGGAGCCGGCAGACCGGCGACAGCCCGTTCCGCGTCCTCAACCACGAGAACAGCCACAGCTTCGGCCTGCCCGACCTCTACTACACGAGCGCCGAGGACGGCGGCCGGGTGAAGACGCCCGTGGGCCACTGGGACCCGATGGACGAGGACTGGGGGCCGTCCAACGACTTCCTCGCCTGGCACAAGTGGAAGCTGGGCTGGCTGGCCCCCGACCAGGTGCACTGCCTGACGGGCCCCGGCCGGCGCGTCCTGACCCTGACCCCCACCTCGGTCCCCGGCGGCCCCAAGCTGGCCGTCGTCCCGCTCTCCCGCACCCGCGCGATCACCCTGGAGGTCCGCGCGCCGGGCCCCCTGGACCACACGGTCTGCCGTTCCGGCGTGCTCGTCTCGACGGTCGCCACGGACATCGCCTCGGGCGCCGGCCCCGTGCGCACCTCCGACGCCACCCCGGGCAGCATCGGCTGCTACGCCGGCGACCTGAACGTCAACGCCCCGCTGAGCGACGCCCCTTACGTCGCCGGGCAGCGGTGCTCGGCGGCGGGGGTGGACATCGAGGTGCTGAGCGGACGCGGATCCGGGACATGGCGGGTGGCCGTGACGGTGGGCGGGCGCTGACCGGCCCTCAGGCGTCCCGCCAGTGCCCGCGCCCCAGGCTGATGAGCCTCAACTGCCGCCGCGCGGTGTCCGCGATGCGCCGCTCCTCCTCCGGGGCCGCCTCCAGGAAGGCGGACGCGGTCATCACCAGGTGGTCGACGTACAGCCCGGCGAGCATCCGCACGTCCTCGGCGCTCCACCCGTCGGAGACCTCCTGCGTGGCGAGCGCCTCCGCGACCTCGTCCCCGAACCGGGCGAGCTCCGCCGCGATGGCCTCGCGCACGGCCCGTACGCCGCCGTGCCGTTCGCGCGCGACGAACCGCACGTGCGCCGGGTGCAGCCGCACATGCGCGGCCACCACCTCCACGCTGCGGTCGATGACCTCCTCGGCGTCCGCCTGCTCGCTCAGGACCGCGCGGATCATCACGTGCAGACTGCCGAGCGACTCCTCGACCAGGGCCACGCCGAGGTCGGCGATGTCCCGGAAGTGCCGGTAGAAGGCGGCGGGTGCCACCCCCACGACCCGGGTGACCTCGCGCAGCCCGAGGCTGCTCAGGCTCTGCTCCTCCAGCAGGCCGAGACCCGCCTCCAGGAGGGCCTGCCGGGTCTTCTGCTTCTGGGCCTGCCGGACGCCGAGGGTGTTGCTCATGGAGTTCAGTTAACAACTGTTTGCCGGATGACGCCAGGCGCGGTACGCTCCACTCAGTGAACAGTTGTCATCCCAACTGTTCACCCAACGCTTGAGGAAGGACCGGAAATGATCTTCCTGATAGCGGCCGTCCTCCTGCTGGGAGTCCTGGTGGGCGCCGCGGCACACACCCCGCTCCCCTTGCTGCTCCCGGCGGCGGGCGCCATCGCCGCCTGGCTGCTGGCCTTCGCGGTCCGTGAACGGACGAGGGAGCGCTGACGATGACGACGACCCTGACCACCCGGCGCCGCCCGACCGCACCGGCCCCGCACAACTCCCCCGCCCCGCGCCCCTCCCGCAGCCGGCCGGACACCATGGCCGTCTGGTCCTTCGTTCTTGGCCTGCTGGGGCTGCTCATCTTCAACCTGGTCCTGGGCCCGATCGCCCTGACCCTCGCGACCCTGGCCCTGACCCGCGGCACGACCCGCAAGGGCCGCGCGACGCTCGGCCTCGCGCTGGGGGCGGCGGACCTGATCGTCATCGCGACACTGATGGCGACGGACCACACGATCTCCTGGGCCGCGACCACCTGACCCCACCCCCGGCCCACCCGCTACACTGACGGCTGCCCCGCCTCCGTAGCTCAGGGGATAGAGCACCGCTCTCCTAAAGCGGGTGTCGGCAGTTCGAATCTGCCCGGGGGCACAGCGCAGCACGACGAAGCCCTTCCGCCCGATCGGGCGGAAGGGCTTCGTCGTGCGGTTCACCGATGAGGCTGTGCGCTACGAGTGCGAGTCACCGCAGTCGTCGCCCTTGCCGCCACCCTTGCCGTGGCCGCCGCCCTTGCCATGACCCTCGCCCTTGCCGTGGCCGCCGCCCTTGCCATGACCCTCGCCCTTGCCGTGGCCGCCACCCTTGCCATGCCCCTTGCCCTGGTCGCAGTCGTCGCCCTTGCCGTGGCCACCGCCCTTGCCGTGACCCTCGCCCTTGCCATGGCCGTGGCCCTCGCCCTTGCCGTGGTCGCCACCGCCCTTGCCGTGGTCGCCGCCTCCGAGCTGATGGGTGGTCACCATGACGCTGTGGGGCGGCGCGATGGATTCCGCGGCCGATGCCGAACCGGCTCCGGCGGCGATGAGCGCGGCGGCGAACGGGACGGCGGTCACGAGAGCGAGAAGGCGGGCCCTGCGGTTGCTGGCCATGTCAGTTCCTCCAAATGGAAAGCGGGCAGCACGGAGTGGTCCGACCTGACCAATCCGTCGACGTGGCGGCGTCTGCGGACCAAAGTGGCTCATCGCAACGTCTGATGACCAGGGGAAACCGGTTCTCTCCTCCACAAGCGTGAAGAGAGTTCGGTAAACCTCCCGCCGCCCCACGGATCCGCAAACCGCTTACGACGCCGGGTCCTTGAGGTCGTTGATGACGAGGTCCTGGAGGCGGACGGAGAACCAGACCTCCTGCTTCGCGCCGCCCGACCACCGCTCCGTGAGGACGACCGTGGAGTGGCCGGCCCCGCTGCCCTCGTAGCGGGTGGCCCAGGAGGCGGGGACGTTCTGGGCACGGAAGACGGGGTCGGCGTCGTGCTGGAGGGCCCAGGCGTCGAGGCGCTTGTCCAGGTCGGGCGCGAGGTAGCGGGCGCGCACCTGGGCGGGGGTCGAGTGGCCCTTGTGGAGGACGGCCTCCCGGTATTCCCGGAAGAAGGAGTTGACCCGGACCTCGGCCCGGGACTGCTGGGCCGCCGTGACGGCGGGGGCCGTGGGGGCGTCCGCGGCCCGGGCGGACAGGGCGAGCGGGCCGGCTGTCAGCAGGGCGGTGGCGACCACGGCGGCGCAAAGCCTCGTACGGTTCGGCATATTCATGAAGTAAGCACGTACCCATAAATCCGCACATCACTCGCTTGTGCGAGTGGCGCCGCGCCGCGCGAAGATCACACCCGGCCGAATCGGATCAGCTGAATTCGACTAAAGTCGGATTCCTCACCGCTGGTTGTGGGGCCAGTACGCGGTCCGGGGCGCAGGGGCGCCCCGAGGGGAGGGCATGTTTCCGCATGAGTCGTCGCTCCAACGGACTGATAGGGATCTGGGCCGAGGCGCAGCGTCAGCAGCAGCGCCAGCGTGAAGCCGCACACCGGGAACAGATGCAGGCTCAGCGGGAACAGGAGCGGCAGCAGCGGGCGTACGAGCGCGAGACCGCTCGGCTCGACCGGGAGCAGCGCGCGGCGTACCGGCAGCGGCGCGAGGCCGAGGCCATGCGCCGTACGGAGGAGCTGGAGGGCCGGGTCGCGGAGTTGACCGGGCTGCTGGTGGCCGGGTGCGCCGAACCGGCGTTCACCGCGGCGGCGCTCCGCAGGCCCGAGGAGGTCGAACCGTTCCAGCCTGGGCACCTCACGCACCCGGTGGCGATGCCCGATCCCGGTCAGTACCGCTTCGCGCGCCAGCAGTTCGAGCGCGACTGGCAGGCCGCGCAGGCCGCCGAGGCACAGCGGCAGCAGCAGCTGGCCGCGTACCGGCAGCAGTACGACCAGTGGGCCGCCGGGCAGCTCGCGGAGACGCGGCGGTACAACGCGGGCGTCGCGGAGATGACCGAGGCGCTGCGCGGGCGCGACCCGGACGCGGTCGTCGACTACTTCTCCGCCGCGCTCTACGCCTCCTCCGCCTGGCCGCAGGAGTTCCCGCACCAGATCTCCGCCGCGTACGACCCGGGCGCGCGGCAGTTGGTGCTGACGTCGGAGCTGCCGGGGTACGAGATCGTGCCGGAGGCGAAGGCGGTGCGGTACATGCCGACCGCCGACCAGGACAAGGAGACGGCCCGGCCCGCCGCCCAGCGCCGGGCCGTGTACCGCGATGTGCTGGCGCAGTGCGTGCTGCTGACGGTGCGTGAGCTGTTCGCTGCCGATGAGTTCGGGGCGCTGGAGTCCGTATCGCTCAACGGCTTCGTCGACGACCACGATCCGGTCACCGGGCGGCGCGCGCAGATCGTCCTGGCCACGGTCTCCGTGGCGCGGGGGGTCTTCGAGGGGCTGCACCTGGAGCAGGTCAGCGCCGTCGACTGCCTCGTCGACGGGCTGGGCGGCCAGCTGTCCGCCCGCCCCGACCAGCTCGCGGCCGTGCGGCCGGGGCGGATGCCCGACGAGGTGGGCCGGGGCGTGGTGTCGCACGGCGGCGGTGATGACCCGGATCTCTACGAGATGGACCCGATCGAGTTCGAGGGGCTGGTCGCCCAGCTGTTCCGGGCCCGCGGGATGCAGGCCGTGATGACGACGCGCTCCAACGACGGCGGCGTGGACGTCGAGGCGCTCGACCCGGACCCGATCAGCGGCGGCCGGATCATCGTGCAGGTCAAGCGGTACCGCAAGACGGTGCCGCCGACCGCGGTGCGCGATCTGTACGGGACCGTGCAGGGCGCCGGCGCGAACAAGGGCGTGCTGGTGACGACTTCGGGGTTCGGCCCCGGTTCGTACACCTTCGCCAACGGCAAGCCGCTGACCCTGGTCTCCGGCGAGGAGCTGGTCGGTCTGCTCGGCCGGCACGGGCTGCGCGGCCGGCTGGGCGGCGGCCCGGGCGCCGCGGCGGCCGCGGCCCGTCCCGTGGCGGCCCCGGCCGAGCCCGCGGCCGGTGATCACAACGTCCTGGGGATGTCGTGGTCCGGCCGGGTCGCCCTGGACGTGTGCGCGCTCGTCTGCGAGGGCACGCGGGTGCTCAGCGACGATCACTTCGTCTTCTACAACAATCCGGCCACCCCGGACGGGTCCGTGCGCGCGGTGCCCCCGTCCGCCGGGGACAAGGCGGCCCTCCGCGTGACCTTCGACGCCCTGCCCGCGGCCTCGGACCGGCTGGTCCTCGTCGCCGCGATCGACCCGGCCGTCGATCCGGACGCCGACCTCTCGGAGTTCACGGACGCGCGGATCCGGCTGTCGGACGCGTCGGGTTCCGAGCTGGGGCGGCTGGAGGTCTCGGACGGACGGCCTGGGGAGACGGCGCTGGTGCTCGGCTCTTTCCGGCGGCGGGCGAACGGTGACTGGGACTTCGTGGTGGGCGGGCAGGGGTATCGGGGCGGGCTCTCCGATCTCGTGCAGGATTTCGGTATCGAGGTGGCGTGAGGTCCGTTGCGCCTGCGGCGGGCTTTTCCCCAGCCCCGCCCCTTCCCGAAACTGGGGGCTCCGCCCCCAGACCCCCGGGGTGCGGGAATTCAGCCCGTCCGGCGATTGAGGACGCTCCCGCAGGGAGCTCCCGCCGCAGGCGGCAACGGATCCGCACCCAGGATCGCGGAGCCCCGAGGCGTACCCCACTTGTCCACATCACCCATTCGGGTAAGCGAACCCTCGTAGACTGCAAAAATGGCCGACCCCACCCAGACCTCCCGTCCCGCCGGTACCAGCGAAGCGCTCGGCTGTCTTCAGCGCGTCTTCGGCTATGACGCGTTCCGGGGCGATCAGGAAGAGATCATCGAGCACGTCGTCGCAGGTGGCGATGCCCTCGTCCTGATGCCCACCGGTGGCGGCAAGTCGCTCTGCTATCAGATCCCGGCGCTCGTGCGGCCCGGTGTGGGTGTCGTGATCTCGCCGCTGATCGCGCTCATGCAGGACCAGGTCGACGCGCTGCGCGCGCTCGGTGTCCGGGCGGGCTTCCTGAACTCCACGCAGGATCTCGACGAGCGGCGGATGGTCGAGGCGGAGTTCCTCGCGGGTGAGATCGACCTGCTCTATCTGGCGCCGGAGCGGCTGCGGGTCGAGGCGACGCTGCGGCTGCTCGACCGGGGCAAGATCTCCCTGTTCGCCATCGACGAGGCGCACTGTGTGGCGCAGTGGGGCCACGACTTCCGGCCGGACTACCTGGCGCTGTCCCAGCTCCACGAGCGCTGGCCGGACGTGCCGCGCATCGCGCTGACCGCGACCGCCACGGAGGCCACGCACACGGAGATCGCGGGGCGGCTGAAGCTCCAGGACGCCCGGCACTTCGTGGCGAGCTTCGACCGGCCGAACATCCAGTACCGCATCGCCCCGAAGGACGAGCCCAAGCGCCAGCTGCTGGAGCTGCTGCGCAGCGAGCACGACGGTGACGCGGGCGTGGTCTACTGCCTGTCCCGCAAGGGCGTGGAGGACACGGCGGCGTTCCTCGCGCAGAACGGCATCGACGCCCTGCCGTACCACGCGGGGCTCGACGCGCGGACCCGCGCCGCGAACCAGGCGCGCTTCCTGCGTGAGGACGGCGTGGTCGTGGTGGCCACGATCGCGTTCGGCATGGGCATCGACAAGCCGGACGTCCGGTTCGTCGCCCACCTCGACCTGCCCAAGTCCGTCGAGGGTTACTACCAGGAGACCGGCCGTGCCGGGCGCGACGGGCTGCCGTCCACGGCCTGGCTGGCGTACGGGCTCCAGGACGTCGTCCAGCAGCGCAAGATGATCGACGGCTCCGAGGGCGACGACGCCCACCGCCGCAGGCTCGGCGCGCACCTCGACGCGATGCTGGCGCTGTGCGAGACGGTCGAGTGCCGCCGGGTGCAACTGCTGGCGTATTTCGGCCAGCAGAGCACCGCCTGCGGCAACTGCGACACCTGTCTGACGCCCGCCGAGACGTGGGACGGCACCATCGCCGCCCAGAAGTTCCTCTCCGCGGTGCTGCGGCTGGCCAGGGAGCGGCGGCAGAAGTTCGGCGCGGGCCAGATCATCGACATCCTGCTGGGCAAGAAGACCGCGAAGGTCATCCAGCACGACCACGACGGCCTGACGGTCTTCGGCATCGGCACCGAGCTGAGCGTCGCCGAGTGGCGGGGCGTGGTCCGCCAGCTGCTGGCGCAGGGGCTGCTGGCCGTCGAGGGCGACTACGGCACGCTGGTCCTCACCGACGCGAGCGCGGAGGTGCTGGGCCGACAGCGCGAGGTGCGGCTGCGGCGCGAGCCGGCTCGCGCCGCGAAGAGCGCGTCCCGTTCCTCGTCGGGCACGGGCAAGAAGAGCGCGCCCGTCGATCTGCCGGCGGAGCTCGTGCCGGTCTTCGAGTCTCTGCGGGCGTGGCGGGGGGCCACGGCCAAGGAGCTCGGGGTGCCCGCGTATGTGATCTTCCACGATGCGACGCTGCGGCAGATCGCGACGGTGTCGCCTTCCTCTCTGGAGGAGCTGTCGGGGATCAGCGGGGTGGGCGAGGGCAAGCTGGCGAAGTACGGACCACCGATCCTGGACCTGCTGGCGGGCCTGCGAGCGGAGGGGTAGCCGGGCGGGCTTGTTCCCCGCCCCGCCCCTTCCCGCAACTGGGGCGCGTACCCCAGACCCCCGGCCGCGGACCCGTTGCCGCCTGCGGCGAGAGCGCCCTTGGGGGTCCCCCCGGACGGAGTCTGGGGGAGCGTCCTCAAACGCCGGACGGGCTGATTGCAGCCCGTGGGGCACCTCTGGGGACACCCCTGGACGGAGTCTGGGGGAGGTAGCTGGGGGAGTTTGAGGACACCGCGCGAAGCGCGGTCCGGGGGTCCGGGGGTCCGGGGTCTCCCCGGTTTCGGGAAGGGGTGGGGCTGGGGAACAAGCCCGCCGCAGGCGAACGGCACCGCACCCAGCAGCGAACCCCTACCCCGCCATCGGCCGAGGCTCGATGCGCCGCTGTGCGACTTCCACCGCGGCCCCGAAGCGCGCGTCCGGCCTCAGCGCATGCTCGCGCGCGCACGCCTCCGTGAATTTGAGGACGTGTTCGTCGCCGTGGGCGACCGCTCGGGCGATGAGTTCGCCGAAGGGCGGTACGTCCGCCTCCGCGGCCCGGGACGCCGCGGAGGCCTCGGCGCCGCGGTCGCCGGTGAAGGCGAGCAGCAGCGCGGTGTGCACGTGCCAGAGCGCGGCGAGTGACGGCTCGTGGAGTTCGTCGGGCAGGTGGGGCAGCACGAGGCGTACGGCGGCGGGCGCGGTGACCCCGTGGACGAGGGGCGCGGGCGGAAGTTCGGGATGGGCGAGGTAGATCCCGGCGAACTCGGTGGTCATCTCGGTGAGCAGCCACTGCGGGCGCGTCGGGGCGAGCGCGTCCAGCGCCTCCGCGTAGCCGGGCAGCCGGTCCGGGTGGGCCAGCCGCCCCGCCGCCGAGCCGACGCGGAAGTCGCCCGCGTGCGGTGTGCGGGGCAGTGCCGCCACGGCCCCCGCCAGGTCCTGCGTGCCCCGCATCCGGACCTCGCCGGGCAGGTGGGCGAACCGGGCCGCCCAGTAGGCGAGGCCCCGGGCCAGCTCCGTGAGCTGGCCGGGGGTGGGCTCCGGGGCGGCGGCGAGGGAGCGTACGGCGTGGGCGGTGCGGATCACGCCGTGGGTGAGGCCCGCGAGCAGTCCGGGCAGCAGCCGGGGCCACCAGCGGACGAGCACGTCGCGCCAGGCGGCGTCGGCGAGTTCGCGCGCGAAGAGCCGTTCCCAGTCGCCGGCGCGGGAGAAGTCCCCGAGGGCCGGGCGCCAGGAGGTCTCGTCGGCGGGGTCGAGTGCGAAGCGCGGGGCGGGCACCTCGTGGTGGGGCATGACGGAGCGGTAGCCCTCGACCCAGGCGGCGACCTCGTCGCCGTGGCCGAGTACGGCGAGCGCCTCCGCGCCCATGGGGCCGTGGTTGGCGAGGTCGCCCTGGGCCCCGCGTTCGTATCCGAGGTCGTCCATGCGCTCCAGGGCGTCGTTGATCGCGTCCTGGTAACCGATGACCGGCATGGTGGAGCCCCCCTGTCCAGAAGTTCGGATTCCCGAATGGTTTGGATTTACGAAGCATCTACAATCTCAGTATGCAGCACGCCGCCGAACCCGGGCCACACCGGCTCCCCACCCCGGAGGAGACCGAGGCCATCGGCCTGGTCCCCCTGCTGGCGCCCTACATCCGCCAGGCCCCCGCCGAGATGCCCGACGAGCTGCGCGCGGTCTTCGACACCCACGGCCTCACCGCGCGGCACGGCGCGGTGCTGCCACAGCTGCTCGCGGAACAGCCGCTGGCCGTCAGCGAGTTGGCGCGGCGGCTGCGGCTGTCGCTGTCGACCACCAGTGAACTGGTGGGCGCGCTCGACCGGGCCGGGCTGGTCGAGCGGCGCGAGGACCCCGCGAACCGGCGCCGCACGCTGGTGGCCGTCGCCGACGACCGCCTGCCGGCGGTCGAGGCGTTCATCGCCACCCGATCCCAGCCGCTGCTGCGCGCGCTCGACAGCCTGTCGCCGCGCGACCGCGCGGGCTTCATCGCAGGACTGAACGCATGGGCGCGAGAGGTGCGGGACCGGCCGGCCACGCCTGCGGATAGGGCTCCCGCACCGAAGTGAGGTGGGCGTAGACGACGACGTTGCCCAGGTACTCGTGGGCGTCCTCGTCGAAGCCCCCGCCACAGGTGATCAGCCTCAACTCGGCCCGGGCGGAAGGGCCATAGACCTTCTGCGACGGGAAGTCCGCGCTGCCGTACACCTCGATCGCGTCGATCGTGAAGACCGCGGTACGGCCGTCGGCGCGGGCGACCTCCACGGCCTGGCCCTTCTTCAGGGCGCCCAGGCTGTAGAAGACGGCGGGGCCGACGGCCGTGTCGACGTGCCCGGCGACGATCGCGGTGCCGGTCGCTCCCGGCGTGGCGCCGCCCGCGTACCAGCCGGCGAGGTTGCGGTCGTCGTCCGGCGGGCTGGCGAGGCTGCCGTCCGGCAGCAGGGACAGGGGCCGCGTCGGGGCGTCGACCTGGATCTCGGGGATGCGGACGCGGGTCGGCGGCGAGGGCGGCAGCGGCGGCACGCTGGGCCCCATGCGCGGTACGGGCGCGCTGGGCGAGGCCGGTGAGAACGCCTCGGCGGCGGACGGCTGCGGGGGCGGCCCCTGGGCTCCGGCCCCGTGCTGGATGAGCCAGCTGCCGGTGCACAGGGCTATGGCCAGGGCCGTGGCGACGGTGGCTTTGCGGCGGGCGTCCACGGCGGCGGAGTGGCGGGGGTATGGGGTTCGGGGTGCGCATGCCGCGCGGGCTGCCCGGGCTCGCTCCGCGTGGACGGTGCGCGCTCGGGCGTGGCGGGTCTTCCGTGTCTCGCCCATCAGGGCTCCTCCACCGCGCCGCGGGTTGTTTCCCCATCCCCGCCCCTTCCCGAAACTGGGGCTCCGCCCCAGACCCCGAAGCACGCTCCGCGCGCTGTCCTCAAACGCCGGACAGGCTGATTGCGACGGGAGGGGGCGGGACGCGCAGGGGTGGTTCGGGACGTAAAGCGAAGCAGTCCCGAACCACCCCGGAGCGGCACGGCCCCGCACCCGACAACGAAGGCCGACCCAAACCAGCCCGGCCGGCGATTGAGGCCGCCCGCCGCAGGCGCCGACAAGCCGCACCCGGCAGAGCAACCGCACCCAGCGGAAAGCTCAGGCCCGTCCCCCACGCCGCCGCAAGAACCACGTACCGCCCACCGCCGCCGTCGCCAGGACAGCCGCTCCGGCCATGATCTCGGTCAGGCCCGAGTTCTCGCTCGTGGAGCCGACACCGGTCTTCACGCCGCCCTTGGGCGGCATCGTGGCCATGGCGCCCATGCCGGGGCTGCTGCTGGCGCCGCCACTGCCGCTGCCGCTGCCGCTGCCGACCATCAGGTCGCCCGTCGCCTCCTTGCCGTTGTGGCACTTGACGCCGATCCCGTACGTGCCGGACTTCGCCTTGGCCGGGACCGAGAACTGGCCGACGGCGGCCTCCTTGCGCGTGTCCGGCTTCAGGGCGAACGAGGCCGGGCCGCCGACCGCGCTGGCGTCGCCCGTGCCCGAGCCCGAGCCGTCGGAGCCGCAAGCGGTGGTGTTCACCGTGACCAGGGTGCCGGGCTGGGCGGGGCTGGGAGAGACCTCGAGTTTCCCGAAGTCCCCGGCGAGCGCGGGCGCGCCCGTCGGCCCGAGGGCCACGATGGTCAGAGCGGCCCCGGCGAGCACTCGTGCAGTACGCATGCCTGTCCTCCGAGAACGCGGACGCGGCACACCGATGTGCCACCGAAGGCGTGGGGGGAGTTCCGCGCTCCTATGTGCCGAGCGAAACCGCGTTCCGGGGCCGCCGCACCTCGACATCGCATCGGATGGGCCGCCCCCGGCCCGGCCCGCCGAACCGCCCGGAAGGCGTAACGGCAGGTCACCGGGGGTGACCGCACGGCTACCGGAGGAACCTGCCCCGGATGCGGCGAACGGGTGACCCGGGGCGGTCCCGGGACGGCCGGCGGCCCGGCGCGCACCCGACGCGTACGCCGCCCGTCGCGCCCCGCGGCGTGCGGACGCAGGTCCGGACCTCCACCACACAGAACGGTGACCCCTGGGTCACAAGGGGTCACTTCGGGCCGGGTCGCGCGTATGCTCTGCGCCCATGGGGGAGGAGACCGAGGTCCCCGTCAACGGCCATACGTTCGAGGAGACTTGGCGGGTTCGCATTTCCACGCCCGGCGGCGACATGCTGGGCGCGGGCATCCTGGTCGGCGCGGACTCCGTCCTGACCTGTGCCCATGTCATCCCCTGGGACGGCGGGCCGCAGCCCACCGCCGAGGTGGTCGCGGAGCTCGTCGGCGTGGCCGGGGCGCCGGCCGTGCGGGCCCGGGTCGCCGAGCGGTGCTGGGTGCCGGAGCTGTCGGACTCCCGGGGCGACGTGGCCCTGCTCAGGCTCGCCGAACCGCAGGACGCCCGGCACGCGGCGCCGCTGCACCGCGTGGCGCCGTCGCCCGGGCGGGCCGTGCGGATGTGCGGCTTCCCACGGACGAAGGGGCTGGCCGACGGGGTGTGGTTCCGGGCCACGATCGCGGGTCCGAGCGGGCCGCGCGGCGAGTGGGTGCAGCTCTTCCCGGCGACGCCGGAGGAGACGGTGCGGCCCGGGTTCAGCGGGGCGGCCGTGACCGACGCGGAGACGCACCGGGTGCTGGGCATGGTCGTCAGCCGCTACGACGACCGGTCCTCGGCCGCGCCGGACGGCAAGCTGCACCTGTCGTACATGATCCCCATCGAGACCGTCGTGCGGTATCTCCCGCTCATCGGCGACCATGTGACGGGCCGGCGCGGCAACAGCCTTCCGCCGGTGCCGTCGGGGGCGCCCCGCGACCGGGAGTTCGCGCGCTGGCTGGCCCGCTGGTTCCGCTCCGCCGAGGGCACGCGCCGCATCGAGGCGATCGTCATCAAGAAAGGCGAGGCGGCCCGCGCCGCGACCCTCAGCCGGGCGGTCGCCCTGGCCGACCGCGAGGTGGTGGCGGACCCTCCCCTCCCGGGCGTCGCGCACACCCCTCGCGTCCCCTCCCCCCGCTCCCCCGGGCCCCCGGGCGGGGGCACCAACGGGCACGTCGTCACCCGGGCACTCGACGACACCGTGCCGCCCGTCGGCAGTGTCGATCTCGCGCTCGACGTGTCCGGGGAGACCGTCGCGCTCTTCGCCGAGCGGGTCGCCGACCGGCTCGGACTGCGCACCGGGGGCGGGGATTGCGCGGTGGGGCGGTTCGGTGACATCCGTGCCGTGCCGCTGACGATCGTCGCGGAAGGGGTCGACTACGCGGCCGATCCCGTCGCGCTCGTCGAGTTCACCGACCTGCTGGCCGCCCGGGGCGCCCGCCTGCTGCTCGTTTTCCGCAACCCCGACTCGCAGAGCCTGGAGCTGGCGCTGAGGATGGCCGACCCGAGCAAGGACGAGATCACCGCGCGGCTCGACCGGGTGCGTGACCGCATCGAGCACATCGCCCGCCGCGAGCGCGCCGCGTACGACAGGGTCGCCCTGGTCGCGCCCGTGCGCCCCGTGCCGCAGGAGGCGGCCGGGCTGCGGCTCGACCTGACCGGGCTGCGCTGCGACCCGGAGCTGGGCAGCAGACGCTTCCTGCCGAAGCTCGCGGCGTTCGAGAGCGCGGTGGAGTCGGGGCTGCTGAGGGTCGAGGAGGCGATCGGCCGGGCCGAGGCGGGCATCGCGCGCCGCAACGAACTGCGCGGGCGGCTGGAGGCGTTCTTCGCCCTGCTCGCGGCCCGCAGCCTGGAGGAGGAGCAGGCGGCGGCCCCGCTCTACCGCGCGGCCCACAACCTCCTCTTCCAGGCTCCTTGCGAACTCGCCGAGGCCGAGCGGGCGGTGGAGCTCTTCGCGAAGGCCGTACGGCAGCACACCCACCGCCCACGAGGGGGCGACCGGCCATGACCGCGAAAGGCGGAGCCCGGCCACCCGACTGCGACCGCCCGGACTGCGAGGGCTGCTCCGCCGACGGCACGGGCTTCTGCCGGGTGACCGGGCGGCGGCTGCGCCCTCCCGCGCGGCGCGCGCCCGCGGAGAGCCCGCCCACCGCCGGCACCCGGCGGCGGATCGCCACCGAAGCGCTCTTCAGCGTGGAGCCCGCGGGCGACGGCCTGCTCGACCTGCCCTTCGTACGGACCCCCTCCCCCGAGGCGCTCGTCGTGACGGACCCTCAGATGCCGCTCGGCGGCAAGACCTGCGGCCACGAGGGCTGCACGGCCGTCGTCGGCCGCCCGCACGCCGGCCAGCCCGCGCTCGCCACCGGCTACTGCCCCCACTGCGGGCACCCCTTCGACTTCACCCCGCGCCTGGCCGCGGGCGACCTCGTGGGCGAGCAGTACCGCGTCGTCGGCGCCCTCGCCAACGGCGGCCTGGGCTGGGTCTATCTGGCCCACGACACCCGGCTGGAGAACCACCCGGTCGCCCTCAAGGGCCTCATCCACACCGGCGACCCCGTCGCCCTCCACCTCGCGGGCGAGGAGCGGCGGTCGCTCACCCGCCTCGACCACCCCGGCATCGTCCGCATCATCAACTACGTGACCCACCCGGCCCGGGGCGCGGCCGAGGACGACGGGCGCACGGGCTACATCGTCATGGAGTTCGTCGGCGGCATGCAGCTGTCGCAGGTCAAGGACCGGATAGCGGGCGGGGACGGCCCGTTCGGCGGGCCGCGCGTCTTCGAGTACGTCCTCGCGTACGGCTGCCGCGTCCTCGACGCGCTCGGCCACCTCCACCGCGAGGGCCTCGTCTACTGCGACCTCAAGCCCAACAACGTCATGCACCACGAGGACCGGGTCAAGCTCATCGACCTGGGCGCGGTCCGCAGGATCGGGGACCACGACGGCACCATCCTGGGCGCGCGCGGCTTCATCGCGCCCGAGGTCGTGCGCCACCGGGCCGAGGGCCTGTCCCCGCGCTCGGACCTCTTCAGCGTGGGGATGACGTTGCGGGCGCTGTCCGACGAGGCGTCCCCCGGCGACCGCCCGCCGGGCCTGGGCGGCGAGTCCTACGAACGGGCCGTCGCCCGCGCCACCGCCGAGGACCCGCGCGCCCGCTACGCCTCCGCCCGCGACATGGCGGAGCAGCTGCGCGGCGTACTGCGGGAGATCCGCGCGCTGCGCACCGAGCGCGAACACCCCGAGCCTTCCGCGCTGTTCGCGCCGACGGCCGCCCTGCTGGACGCGTCGCTGGGGCGCGTACCGCCGCTGGAGCGCTGGCTGAGCGGGGTGCGGCGGCCGGTCCTGGACAGCGGACTGCCCGAGCCGGACCGGGTGCCCGTGGTCCTGCCGGTGCCCTATCCGGACCCCGCGGACCCGGGCGCCCCGCTGCTCGGGCAGCCGACGGCAGGCGGGCCGCGCCGGCTGATCCAGCAGCTGTACGCGTCGGGGCGCGGCTCGGCGGAGATCCCGCTGCGGCAGTGCCGGGCCCATCTGGAGCTGGGCGAGCCGGACCCGGCGGCGGAGCGGCTGGCGGCAGCCCGCTCGGCGGTGGGCGCCCCGGCTCCGTACGACTGGCGGCTGAGCTGGCACCAGGGGCTGCTGCACCTGGCCCGGCGCGAACCGGCAGCGGCGGAACGGGAGTTCGACCGCGTCTACGCCGACCTGCCGGGCGAGTACGCGCCGAAGCTGGCGCTGGGCTACTGCGCGGAGCACCGCGGTGACGCGGCCACCGCCGAGCGCTACTACCAGGCCGTCTGGCAGCGGAACCGGTCGCAGGGCAGCGCCGCGTTCGGCCTCGCGCGGCTGCGGCTCGCCGCCGGGGACCGCAGGGGCGCCGTGCAGCTGCTGAACGGCGTGCCGGAGGTCTCCCGGCACCACGACGCGGCCCGCACGGCGTGCGTGCGGATCCTCGCCGGGCGGCTGTGCTCCGACGGCGCGCGGAGCCTGCCGGGGGCGGCCGACCTCACCGAGGCGCTGGTGCGGCTGCCGCGCCTGTATCTCGACGAGGGCCACCGCGCGGGCCCGGCCCGCGACCGGCTGGAGGCCGAGCTGCTGGAGGTGGCCCTGGACTGGATCCGGGCGGACTCGACGCCGGCGGCCGAGCGGTGCGGGGGCACGCTCTTCGGCACGGACGACGAGGAGTTCACCATCCGCACCCGGCTCGAACAGAAGCTGCGCGGCCTCGCCCAGCAGGCCCGCACCCCGGACGGTCTCGGCGCGCTGGTCGACCTGGCCAACCGCGTCCGTCCGACGACCCGCGTCTGACCAGGGGGAGACAGATGGACCGAGCGAACGGCGCCGGCGGCGGACCGGGAGGGCCCGCGCTGACCGCGCTTCTGGGCCGGAACCACTATCTGCCGGCCGGCTCCGGCACCGTGCCGGCGCACGCGATCCTGACCGTCGAGGCCGAAGGGCTGGGGCCGCTCGCCCGGCGGGCCGAGTCCGCCGAGGTCATCGTCATCGACTGCTCGGGGTCGATGAGCTCGCCGAGCACGAAGATCGCTGCGGCCCGGCGGGCGGCGGCCGCGGCCGTCGACGTGCTGCGCGACGGCACCCGGTTCGCGCTCGTCGAGGGCACCGACCGGGCCCGGGTCGTCTATCCGCGGACCGAGCGGATGGCGGTCGCCGGTCCCGACTCCCGGGCCGACGCCGCCCATGTCGCCTCCGGCCTGGTGGCCGCCGGCGGCACCGCGATCGCCACCTGGCTGGACTGCGCGCACGCCCTCCTCGCCGCGCAGGACACCCCGATCCGGCACGCCCTGCTGCTGACCGACGGGCGCAACGAGCACGACCGGCCGGGCGAGCTGGAGCGCGTCCTGTCCGCGTGCGCGGGCCGGTTCCGGTGTGACGCGCGGGGCATCGGCGAGGAGTGGGCGGCCAACGAGCTCCGCGCGATCGCCGCGCGGCTGCACGGGATGGCCGACGCGGTCGTGGAGGACTCCGACCTGGAGGCGGAGTTCCGGACGATGATGACCGGCGCCATGGCCAAGGCGCTGCCGGACGTACGGATCCGGGTCAGCGTGCGCGACGGCAGCGAACTCCGTTTCGTCAAGCAGGTCTTCCCCACCGAGCTGGACCTCACGGCGGAGGGCGTGCGCACGGGGAAGCGCAGTTGGGAGTTCCCGACGGGGGCGTGGGGCGACGAGTCCCGCGACTTCCACCTCTGCGTCACGGCCGACCCGGAGGGCGACCCGCTGGGCGAGGAGGTCCGGCTGGCGTCCGTGGCCCTGGTGACGGCCGGCCCCGGGGCGGCCGCGGCACCCGTCGCGCTGCCGGACCCCTGCCCGTTCACGGTCCAGTGGACCGACGACCGCGCCCTGTCCACCCGCGTCCACCCGCGCGTCGCCCACTACGACGGGCACGCGGAGCTGGGCCGGGCCGTGAACGCCGGGTGCGAGGCGTACGAGCGCGGCGAGCCGGACGCGGCGGAGGCCGCGTGGGGGCGGGCGGTACGCCTGGCGCACGAGCTGGGCGACGAGAAGACGCTGCGCAGACTGCGGCGCCTGGTGACGGTCGCCGACCCGGCGCGGGGCGAGGTGCGGGTGCGGCCCGGCCTGTCGGCCGGTGACCTCAACGCGGCCTGGGTGACGGCCGATCACAGCACCCAGTGGACGGAGGCGGCGCGGCCCTCCCCGCCGCCGGAGGAGGCTCCGGACCGGGTGTGCCCGGACTGCACCCGCCGCTCGGCGGCCGGCGCCAATGTCTGCACGCAGTGCGGGCACCGCTTCTCCCCGCCGCCCTCCGGCCCGTCGGCATGAGCGGCACGTCCGGCACCCGCCCGTATCTCATACGGCGCCTCGCCGCCCTCCTCGTCGGGACGGTGATCGCGTGCGCGGCGCTGCTGACCGCGTACTACGGCGTCAGCCGCAACTCCCCCGCGGTGAACGGCCGGACGACCCCCGCGATCGTGGAAGTCGCGGCGGCCGAGACCTCGCTGGAGGCGTCGTTCACCGCCGCGAAGGCCGGCCTGACCGGTCCGGCCGGGCCGGTCGAGGGGGCGGGCGAGGAGTACCGGGCCCAGCTCAACGCCGCCAACCAGGCGCTGGAGAAGGCCGCCATGAGCACCGTCGCGGGCGACGACGCGCAGCAGACCCTGCGCACGGCCTCCGGACTCGTCTCCTCGTACGGCTACCTCATCCAGCAGGCCGTCCGCAGCGGCACCGACGACGTGCTGCGGGACGCCTATGTGGCGAGCGCCCGGTCGACGCTGCTGCGCCCCGAGAGCGGCATCGTCGACCGCCTCGAAGCGGTCCAGGCCGCACAGCGCGGTGTGCTGGGACAGCAGGTGTCCTTCGGCTGGCTGCTGACCCTCGCCTGGACCGTGGCCTTCGTCCTCTGCGGAGGGCTGGCGTGGCTGCTGGTCGACACCCAGCGCACGCTGCGCCGCCGGTTCCGCCGCCGCGTCAACCCGGCCCTGGCCGCGGGCACGGCGCTGCTGGCCGCGCTGGTGCCGGCGCTGACCGTCCTCGCCGTCCAGATCCAGCGCCGGCTGCACGCGGCGGCCGCGCGGATCGAGCACGACCGGACGCACGGCGGGATCGGCGCCGGGACCCTGCACTGGGTCAACGGCGCCCTGCGGGGCACGCAGTGGCGGGCCGCGGCCACGGGCTGGATCGCGCTGACGGGCGTGCTGATCGCCGCGCTGGTCCTGATCGGGCTCCAGCCGCGCATCGACGAATACCGCTTCCGGCACCAGGGCCCGGACAGGCCCGCCGAGAGCCCGATGAGCGCGCTGCTGGGCGTGGGGGCCCGTACGCAGCCGGTCACCGCCGTCGTGCTCGCCTTCTGGCTCGTGACGATCGGCGGCATGGCCTACGGCGACCGGCAGGACGAGCACCGCAGCAGGGTGACGGTCCTCGCCTCCTGGTCCGGTCCGGAGAAGCAGCGGTTCGAGAAGGTCCTCAAGGCCTTCTCCAGCGGCACCCATCGCGCGATCAGCGTCAGCTACCAGGGCACCACCGCCCTGCGCGAGGTGCTGCTCTCCCGGGAGCGCACCGGCGACCCGCCCGACATCGCCATCCTGCCCAGCCGCGGCGAGGCCGCCGACTACGCCGCGCGGAAGGTGCTCACGCCCCTCGACGGCGTCCTGCCGAAGAGCGCCCTGGACGCGTACGGGCCGCAGTGGACGTCCCGCGCGGGCGGCCGCGTCTACGCCGTACCGGTCAAGGCCGATCTGAAGAGCATCGCCTGGTACGACGCCGCCGCCCCGCCCCGGGACCTGACCGCACTCGCCGCCGACGGCGCCCACTGGTGCGCGGGCATGGGCGGCGACGACACCTCCGGCTGGCCGGGCACCGACTGGATCGAGGACATCCTGCTCCAGCAGAGCGGCACGCGGGCGTACGAGCAGCTGGCGAACGGCGCACTGAAATGGGACTCGGACGTGGTGGCCAGGGCCTGGCGGACCTTCGGCTCCGTCTTCACCGCGGGTCCGGCGCGGACCGCGCTCGCCGAGGACTACACGCGGGGCCTCTTCCGCTCCTCCGGGCCCGGGGCCTGCGCGCTGGAACACCAGGGCACGTTCATCCGCAGCGGCTATCCGCAGGACCGGCACGCCGACTTCGTCCCCACGCCGCGGCTGCTGCCCGGCGCGGACCCGCGCTCCACCGCGCGCGAGGTCTCGGCGGACTACGCGGCGCTCCTCCACGACAGCCCCCAGGCGAGGGAGCTGATGCGCTTCCTCACCACCGACGAGGCGCAGCGGGTGTGGTCCGAGCCGGACCACGACCGCCCGGGGAACCCCTTCCGCCCGTTCTTCCCCTTCTTCCCCGGCCGCCCGCCGCTGTCCTTCCCGGCCGACGAGCAGCTGAACGCGCACATCGACCGGGAGCTGCGCGGCGCTTCGGCTCTGTGCCTCGACGCTTCCGACTCGATGCCGCCGCGGATGCGGTTCGCTTTTCAGCACGGCGTGCTCGATTACTTGAGCGCGCCGAGTTCTTCGAAGCTGAGCCGCGTCTTGCGGGACCTGGAAACAGTGCGCAAGGGGATCGCGCCGCGGGGGGACCGCGTCTGCGGCGGCTCATAGCCCTGCCGGGGGCTTTCCCCACCCCGCCCCTTCCCTCCCCCAGCTACCGCTGGGAGGTGCCCCCAGTCTGATGCTCGGCTCCGCCGAGGCCGGGGCTCCGCCCCGGACCCGTGCTCGGGTGCGGGCCGGTGGGTTTGTTTCCCCAGCCCCGCCCCTTCCCGAAACCGGGGGAGACCCCCGGACCCCCAGCGCCCTGCGGGCGCGTCCTCAATCGCCGGACGGGCTGAATCAGCCCGTCCGGCGATTGAGGACAGCGCGCGAAGCGTGCTTCGGGGTCTGGGGCGGAGCCCCAGTTTCGGGAAGGGGCGGGGCTGGGGAAGAAGCCCGCCGCAGGCGCCGCCCGACCCGCGGTCAAAGAATCAGCGCGCCATTTCCGCCGGACAGCCCGTGCCGCGCGGCAGCTTGTACGGGGAAGCGATCCGATACGTGCCGGCCCGCGGAGCGTAGAGCATCGTCCAGTCGTCCTCCGGCTGCACACCCCGCGGCTCCTGCACCTGCTTCATCAGGCAGCCGTTCACATTGACGGCCGGCTCCCCGTCCGGGCCCGGCTTCGGCGGCTGGACCGCCTTGCCGTCCTTGCCGACGACGCTCAGCCAGGGGGAGTACGGGATCCGGATGAGCACCGGGCCCGCGGACTTCACGGTGATCGTGACCTCGTTGGCCTCGACGCGGTCCACGACGGCCGGCGGGTCGGCGAGCGGGGTCGGCGCCTCGACCTCGTAGACCCGCCAGTTGTCGTCGTTCCACACCTCGCGCAGGTACGGCTGGCCCTTGACGACGAGCTTGGCCTCGGCCTTGGCGGCATCGTCGGGCTCGCCGGTGGGCAGCACCACGAAGTGCACGGCCCATCGGTCCAGCCAGGCGCGGTAGCTGGAGGGGTTGAGCAGGTCGGGCTCGTAGAAGAGCGGGTTGCGCTCGCGGTCCGCCTGCCGGTTCCAGCCGCGGGCCAGGTTGACGTACGGGGCGAGGGCCGACGCCTCGCGGTGGCTGCGGGCGGGGACGACCTCGACGCGGCCCTTGTCGGCGTCCAGCTTCTGGAGCCGGTCGACGAGGGGGGCGAGCTCCCGCGCCCAGGAGGCGGCGGGCGTGGTGTGCAGGATGTCGCCGATCGCGTTGGCGGCCTGCCAGATCGTGCAGGTGAGCACGGCGAGGACGAGCGCGGTCCAGTTCCGGGCCGAGCGCAGCAGCTCCGAGCGCGGCGGGACCTTCCGCTCCGTCAGGGCGGCGACGAGGACGATCCCGCCGAAGACCATGCCGAGCCGGGCGATGTTCGTGCCGATCTGCGACGGGATCAGCCAGACCAGCAGCACGCCGAGTATGTAGAGCCCCGACACGATGCGGACGGTGCGCCATTCCCTGGGGACGAAGACCACCCCGAAGATCCCGCTGAGCAGCGGCAGGATCGCCGAGGGGAAGAACATCGGCTGCTGGCCGGAGAAGGGGAACAGCCACGCCGACAGGGCGACCACCGCGACCGGGGGCAGCCCCAGCGCGTAGGCCGCCGGGCGGCGCCTGCCCAGCCACAGCGCGGCCGCCACGATGCCCACGTAGAGGCCGGCGACCGGGCTCGACGCGGTGGCCAGCGCGGCCGCCGCCCCGGCGAGCGCGGCGCGCCCCCACTTGTACCTGCCCTCGGTGCGCCACCGCGTGGGCCACGCGAAGATCGCGGCCACGGCGGCCAGCCCGAACATCATGCCGAGCCCGAACGTCACCCGCCCGGAGATCGCGTTGCAGGTCAGCGCGACGGCGCCGTAGAGGGCGGGCCACAGGGGCCGCCGCACGACGCGACTGCGCACCAGCAGCAGGGCGATCAGCCCGGCGGACACCGTGCCCGCGATCATCATGGTGGGCCGGACGCCGAGCTGGGCCATCAGGTACGGCGAGATCGCGCTGTACGAGACGGGGTGCATGCCGCCGTACCAGGAGAGGTTGTACGCCGAGGACGGGTGCTGGAGCGCGAACTCCGCCCAGGCGTCCTGGGCGGCCAGGTCCCCGCCGCTGTTCGCGAACACCAGCACCCACAGCACGTGCAGCAGCGCGGCCACGAGGAGCGTGGTCAGCACCGGCCGCCCGGCGAGGGTGCGGGCGGCGCGCAGCAGGCGTGCGCGCGCGCTCTCGCGGCCGTCGTTCGGCGGGCGCGCCGGTACCCGTATCCGGGAGGGGGTGTCCTCGGCCTTCTTGCCGGACGGCTCCTCCGGTTTCCCGGCGCGCGTCGGCCCCACGGTGGTCACTGCTGCTCTCCCCGTCTCCCCCGAGGTCTTCCCCCATCTTCACGCTGTCCCGGTTGCCACGGGTAGCGGCACGGCGTTCCGGCCGTGCTCAAACCCTCGCGACGCTAGCACGCCGGGCCGGTGCGGCCTTCACCGAGAAACGGCTCCCGGCCCGTACGTACTCGTACAGACCAGGAGCCGCGCGTCCGGCCCGCCGGGCGGTCTAGCCGAGGCGGGTCAGCTTCGCCCCGAAGGCGGGCTCCGCCAGGTCCTTCTGCAGGGCCACCGGCACCTTCTGGGCGCTCGCGCCCTCGCCGACGGTCAGCTCGCCGACCTCGGTGCCCGCCTTCGCGGCGTGCGGCACGGGCTTGGCGCCCTTGCCGACGGTGAGCTTCGCCGTCATGCCGGGCCAGCCGACGCCCTTGAGGTCGCGGGTGGCGACGACCGGGGTCTTCCCGCCCAGGCCGTCGTCGACGTAGCCGACGACGTCGCCCTTGCCGACCAGCTTCGCCGAGGTCAGCGCGGACTGCACGTCCTGGATCATCTTGTAGCTGACCTTCTTGACCAGCTTCAGGCTCATCTCGGCGTTGACGTCGGGACCGCCCTTGAAGTGCTGGTCCATCGTGACGCCGAGGATCAGCTGCTCCTTGCCGTCGATGGTCCGCTTGGCGGCCCACATCAGGGTGCCGCCGGCCGGGGAGCTGGAGCCCGTCTTGATGCCGAGGCCGCCCGGCTTGAGCAGCAGCTCGTCGTTGTTGTTGTTGAGGTGCTGGCCACCGGCGACGTTGGTGTTGGGCTTGGCCACGATCTCGCGGAAGACGTCGTCCTTCATGACCTCCTCGGCCAGCTTCAGCTGGTCGACGGCCGTGCTCTTGGTCGTCTCGTCCAGGCCGCTGGGGTCGGTGTAGGTCGTGTTGCCCATGCCCAGCGACTTCGCCGCCTCGTTCATCTTCGCGACGAACGCCTCCTTGGACTGGGCGTCCCAGCGGCCCAGCAGGCGGGCGGCGTTGTTGCCGGAGGGGATGAGCAGCATCTGGAGCAGGTCGTACTCCGAGACCTTCTCGCCCTGCTTGAGGGTCACCAGCGACTCGTCCTTGGCGTGGGAGTCCTGCTCCGCCTGCGCGTCGACCGTGATGTCGGGACCCTTCTCGCCCTTCTTGAGCGGGTGGTTCTTGAGGATCACGTAGGCGGTCATCACCTTGGCGACGCTCGCGGTCGGCGTGGGCTTCTCCTCGCCGTACGTGCCCAGGCTGCCGACCCCCGCGATCTTGGCCGCGGCCTGGCCCTGGTCGGGCCACGGCATGGCGAACTTCTCGCCCTGGAAGGTGTACGTGGCCTTGTCCGCGGCGGTCATGAGCTTCGGGGCGGGCAGCGGGCGGAACGCCTGCACCACGCAGAAGACGATCGCCAGCAGCGCCACGATCGGCGTGTAGATCTTCACCCGGCGCAGGGTGCTGCGGACCGGGGTCGGCGGGGGCGGCGGCGTGTTCGTCAGCTGGGCGAGCAGGTCGAGCGGCGCGGCGGGCTGCTGCGGCGCCTCCGGCTCGGGCCGCTCGGCCTTGGGCTCGGGCCCGGGCTTGGGCGCCGCCGCCTTGGGGGCCGCCTTCGGCGGGTCGGCGGGCGGGGCGACCGTGACGGGTATGGCCGGCTTGGCGCCGGGCTTCGCGGCGGCACCGTCCAGGGACTTCAGCGGCACGAACTGGCTGGTCCGCTCGGAATCGGACTCGGCCGGGCGCTTCGCGGGCGCCTCGGGGGCCTTGATCAGCGCGGTCGGCTGATCGTCGGAGCCGGCCTTGGCGGGGGCCTCTGCGGGCGGCTTCACCATGCCGAAGACGGCGGTGGCCTGGTCGGCGCCCGCCTTCGGCTCACCGTCGGCCTTGGGCCGTACGGCCTTGAAGACGGCGGTGGCACGGTCGGCGGCGGGCTTGTCACCGTTCGCGGCGGCATCGCCGGAACCCTTGGCCTCGCCGTCGGCCCTCGGGCTCTCGGCACCGTCGGTCGCCCGGACCCAGGAGGGCTTCCCGGCGCCGTCGCCGGAGCCATTGGCGGAACCGCTGCCGGAACCGTTGGCCGCCTTGTCGCCGTCGGCCTTCGGACGCACCGCGCCGAACACGGCCGTGGCCCGGTCGGCGGCGGGCTTCGCGGCGCCGGAACCGTTGGCGGGCGCGGGCTTCGCCGCGTCCCCCTCCTTCGCGCCGTCCTCCGCCTTGGGGCGCACCGCGCCGAACACGGCCGTGGCCCGGTCGGCGGCGGGCTTCGCGGGTCCGCCGGACACCGCGGCACCGCCGTCGGCCTTCGAGCCCGCGCCGCCGTCCGCGGCAGCGGACTTCGTGCCGGCGTCGCCGGAACTGTCGGCACCGCCCCCGGGGGCCTCCGCGGCAGCGGACCCGGCCGCGGCCGAGCCCGCGGGCTTCGCACCCGCACCCTCGGCGGCACCCGCGACAGCGTCCGCGTCGTCGTCGGACGCCGCGTCGGCCACCCACGCCGCGACGGCCGCCTTCAGGCGCGCGTCACCGCCGCGCACGGCCGCCTTGCCCGCGTCCTCGCCCGGTGAAACGGGCGGCTTCTCGTCGATATCCGTGCGCACGGGGGATTCCGCGGGCTTCGAAGGCCGCGCGTCAGCCGCGGCGGAGGTTTCCGATTCCCGGAAAACCCCCAGCCGCGGGTCGCGCTCGCCGCCAGTCGTCTCCCCCGACGACTTCCGCTGCTCCGACTTGTCGGGGGACTCGCCCGCCACCGATGCCTCCTCGAATTCCCACGCCATACGCCGTCACGGGACAAGCGCCCCGCCGCCGGACCTTCACAACGCTTACCAGTGTCCTTCGTCGCCGCCACGCCACCGCGCAACCGCACCGTCAAAGGGCTTCGACTGGCCTCACCGACGTGCTAGACGAGACGACATACCTACCGGTTCCCACCCGAAGCCACCACGCACTCTCGACAGACCAATGTGAGAGGGGTCACCCTGTCACTCATCCACGCGGGGAGGCATGGATGGGCAGGAGCCGCAGAACAATTCCGGAGGAGCTTCTGCTGCTCGCCTTGGACCCGGCCACGGGAACCACGGCGCAGCCGCAGTCGCTCGACCTCGGTCTCGCCGGGGCACAGCTCGTCGAGCTGGCCCTGGCCGGACGGATAGCCCCAGACGGGGATCGTATCGCCGTGGTGATGCCACGGCCCACAGGAGATCCGACACTGGACTCCGCGCTGGAGCTGCTGCGTCGCCGTGGCAGCCCGGTCCGCGCCGTCCACTGGATCGGCGGGCCCCGGCTGGGGCTGCGCCAGACGTATCTCACGCACCTGGAGCGGTGCGGCATGGTGCATGCCGTGGCGGGCCAGATGTGCGGGGTACTGCCGACGACCCGCTATCAGGCGACGGACACGGCCATCAGCCGGGAGATCAGGGCCCGGCTGGACAGCGCGATCCGCACCGGCGTCCCGCCGGACCCGCGGACCGCGGCCCTGGCCGCGCTGGCCCACGCGGTGGGTCTCGGCAAGCATCTCTACCCCGGTAACGAGGGGCGGTCGTCCCGCTCCAGGCTCCGGGATCTGATCAGGCACGACCCGATGGGCGGGCTCGTGGCCCACGCCGTCATGGACGTGCAGAACGGCGTCGCGGCGCAGCCGCGGCGACAGCCGGCCACGGCCGGCAGTGGCAATGGCTCCGGGCGTCGTACGACGTCCGTCCGGGCCGCGGTGGAGCCCTCCGGGGTCTCCGCCCAGCAGGTGGCGCACGGAGCGGCCGTGATGGCCCGTGCGGGCGTCTCCTGAGCCGAACCGGTCCCCCAGCCGGTGAATCGTCAAAGCCGCCGGGCGTCCGGCATCGCGGCGATGCCGCGGCCGGTACCGCCGGCGGCCCCGGTGACACCCTCGGCACGAACCGGGGTACGGCCTCGGCGCACTTGACACACCCTCAGCTCCATCAGCTCCACCGACCGCACCGCAGTCCTCCGGCCCGGTTCGGGAGCCGCGGAACCGCGCGGGGTGGTGGGCCCGTCGCCCGGGATGGCGGCCGGTCCGCCGCCCCGCGCGCGCATCTCCGACTCGCCGCCCCGCCGCATGTCACAGCCCTTGCCGCGCGTCACCGCCGGTGGACTCTGTGTCGGCATTTTCCAGCGCCGCCCCGGCCAGTGGTGGCAGGCTGCGAGGTCAGGAGACAGAGCATGACGGAGCCGGAGGTGCGTCCCGTGGCGTCCAGTGTCAATCCCACCGTTAGGCGACGCCGCTTGGGGCAGGAGCTGCGCAAGCTCCGCGAACTCAAGGGCATGACGGCCGAGGAAGTGGCCGAACGGCTACTGGTCTCGCAGTCGAAGATCAGCAGGCTGGAGAACGGCCGACGGAGCATCAGCCAGCGCGACGTCCGCGATCTGTGCGGGGTGTACGGGGTCGAGGACCACCGCATCGTCGATTCGCTGATGCAGATGGCGAAGGAGTCGCGCCAGCAAGGCTGGTGGCACGCCTTCGGCGACATTCCCTACAGCGTCTACATCGGCCTGGAGACCGACGCCGCCTCGCTGCGGGTGTACGAGGCGTCGCTGGTGCCGGGCCTGTTGCAGACCCCCAACTACGCCAGCGCCGTGACCGAGGGGTCGTGGCCGGAGGCGACCGCGGCCGACATCGAGCGCCGCGTGCAGGTGCGGATGCGACGGCAGGAACGCATCACCGACCCCGACAACCCGCTGCGCCTGTGGGCCGTCATCGACGAGTCCGCGCTGCGCCGGATCGTGGGCAACCGCGCCATCATGCAGGAACAGATGTGCAAACTGGTCGAGTTCAGCATGGAGCCGCACATCACCGTGCAGGTGCTGCCGTACGACGTGGGCGCGCACCCGGGGATGTACGGCAAGTTCTGCATCCTCGAATTCAACGACCCGCAGGACGCCAGCACCGTCTATCTGGAGGGGATCACCAGCGACCTGTATCTGGAGAAGCCGAATGATGTCCAGACGTACAGCGTGATGTATGAGCATTTGCGTATGCAGGCACTCAATGCCGAACACTCACGGCAGTTCATCGAGCGGGTCGGCGAGGAGTGGGCGACCGACTGATTTACGAAAGGGCCGCACGGTACACGCGCAATGGCGAGTTGGGGAAGCGTTCCGGGATATGCCATCCGGTCGAGTGAATGGGCCAATCATCAGCTGATGTTGGCGCGTACCGTCGGTGGCGCCTGGGAAGTCCGGCACGACAACCGGCCTTCCCGCCAAGGCGATATCGACAGCAACTCACCAAGGCATGGAGCAATCATGGCGATCCAGCAGGGAAACACCACGTGGCGTAAGTCTTCGTACTCGCTGGCCAACGGCGACTGCGTGGAGGTCGCCTCCCCCCTCCCCCGGACCATCGCGGTTCGCGACTCCAAGGAGCCGCAGCGCGCGGCGCTCAGCTTCACCCCGGCCGCGTGGTCCGCGTTCGTGACGACCGTTACCGACGCCGACGTCTGATCCACCCGGCCACAACCCAGCTCCACCGTGCGGTGCCCTCTCGCCACTCCGGCCGGGAGGGCACGGCCGTCTCCGGGGTCACGGGAGCCGGCCCGCCCGGCTCCCTCCTAGCGCGGGTAGCGGGTGAGCCAGGCGGACTCGGGCACCCCGGGACTGTGCAAGCTCGCCCCCTGCGTCAGCTCCATCGCGAAGTCGTCCGCGAGCTGGAGCACCGTCGCCCGGCCCTCGAGCTCGGCCACCCACCCCGCGGGCAGCGCCGTCTCACCGTGCAGCGCACCGAGCAGATTCCCGCACAGCGACCCCGTGGAGTCGGAGTCCCCGCCGTGGTTGACCGCGAGCAGCAGCCCGTGCCGTACGTCCTCGGCGACCAGCGCGCAGTAGACGCCCATGGCCAGCGCCTCCTCCGCCACCCAGCCCTCGCCGAGCGAGGCGACCCGCTCCGGCGACGGCATGCCCTGCCGCACCGCGCCGAGCGCCTGCTGGAGGGCGCCGCTGGTCTCCTCGTGGCCGGGGTGGGCCGCCAGGACGGCCAGGGCCCGCTGGACCGAGCCGTCCAGGCCGTCGCCGCGTGCCGCGCCGTGCACGATGACGGCGAAGGCGCCCGCCGCCAGATAGCCCGAGGGGTGGCCGTGCGTCTGCGCGGCGCACTCGGCGGCGAGCTGGAAGACGAGCTCCGGCTCCCAGCCCACCAGCAGCCCGAACGGCGCGGAGCGCATCACCGCCCCGCACCCCTTGGAGCCGGGGTTCTTGGGCGCCTCCAGGGTGCCCATCGTGGTGTCGGCGAGGCCGGACAGACAGGCGTTGCCGGGCGCCCGCCGCGCGTAGAGCCACTCCTCGCGCGCCAGCCAGCCGGCGTCCGGCTCGCGCTCGTCGGGGCCCCAGTCGCGCTGCGTGGCGGCCCAGCGGAGGTGGGCGCGGTGGACGTCGGTGGGCGGGTGCCAGGCGCCGGTGTCCCGCCGTACGTGGGCGCGTATCAGCCCGTCCACGGTGAAGAGCGTCATCTGGGTGTCGTCGGTGACCGCGCCGCGCCGCCCGTACGCGGGCACGTAGTCGGTGACGCCCTCCGGACCGTGGGCAGCGCGGATCGCGGCGAGGGAGTCGAACTCGATCCCCGCGCCGAGCGCGTCGCCGATCGCCCCGCCGAGCAGGCAGCCGCGCACCCGGGCACGGAAGTCCTGCTGCTCCGCCCGGCTCCACAGCGCGGGGGTCGAACCGGCGGTCGTGGTCACGTCCTGGCCTCCTGGCTTCGCATCATGTTTCGCATCATGTTCGGTGTCCGACGGCACAGCACTGTAGTTGCCCGCGCTGTGG
Organism: Streptoverticillium olivoreticuli subsp. olivoreticuli; assembly: GCF_003391135.1. Taxonomy (GTDB): domain Bacteria; phylum Actinomycetota; class Actinomycetes; order Streptomycetales; family Streptomycetaceae; genus Streptomyces; species Streptomyces blastmyceticus. Next base: position 4,506,761 of record NZ_CP031455.1, read on the forward strand.
GGCTCTCAGCCCTTGACCGGCCGTACCGTTGCCATGATCTTGTCGATCTCGGTCTCCGGCAGCGCGTCGGGAACGCCCTGATCGGCGTAGACGACCCAGCTGTGGAACTTCCCGTCCGGCTGCTTCTCCACGATGCTCTTGACGATCGCCGTGGCCGGAACGCACTGGCTCGGGCGGTTGGTCACGGTCACCTTCGCCGTGGCGGTCCAGCCGTCGATGCCGTTGTGCTTCCACGGCCTGGCCTCGGAGACCTCGATCTTCGGCTTGTTCGTCTTGCCGCCGTAGGCGAAGAAGCCCCAGTTGCCCGCCCAGTTCCGGGCGTTCTCCTGAATGCTCAGCGACGTGTCGCCGCCCATGGTGCCGACCGTGGCCAGCTGGCCCTTGCCCGTCTCGCCGAACGCGTTGGGGTTGGCGGCGGAGGAGCAGCCGCCCTCGCGGAAGTGGGCCACGTCCCGCATCGTGATCTGCGGCTTGCCCGCCTCGTCGACGTACGACGTCATCGTGTCCTGCGGCAGGAGGTTCCATTTGGCATCCTTGCCCGGCACGTCGTACCGGAAGCGGTACTCCCTGGCGGTCTGCGTCTGCCACCCGGCGACCACGGGCTGCGTGCCCTCGGGCGCCGCGCTGTTGTCGGGGGTGGGCAGCACGTCCTTCTTCCGCGCGGGATCGGGGGCGATGACGCTCTGGTCGCTCTTCTTGTCGTCCTTCTTGTCGTCCTTGAGCAGGAAGAACGCTCCGCCACCGATGACGGCCAGCGCCACGACCCCGCCGACGACGGCGAACAGCGTCTTGTTGCCGCCCTGCGGAGCGGGGGCCGGCGGAGCCGGTGGGGGTGGCGGGGTCACCACGGGCTGTGCGAAAACGGTCGCTTGCGAGTGCACGTCGGGGGCGGCGGACGGCGGTACCACCGCGGGCTGATCGACAGCCGTGGCCTCCGGATACGGGCGAGGGTTGTGCGGCTGCTGGGGGTTCTGAGGCCAAGACATGCGGGAACTTTATGTGGCGGAGTGTCGCGACGAGGTAGACGCACTTCAACAAAACGGCAACCGTGGCGTGCGCGCGTTGCCGCCTGCGGCGGGCTTTCTCCCCGCCCCGCCCCTTCCCGAAACTGGGGCTTCGCCCCAGACCCCGAAGCACGCTTCGCGCGCTGTCCTCAATCGCCGGACGGGCTGGATTTTCCAGCCCGTCCGGCGATTGAGGACGCGCCCGCAGGGCGCTGGGGGTCCGGGGTCTCCCCGGTTTCGGGAAGGGGCGGGGTAGGGGAACAAAGCCCACCGGGCCGCACCCGAGCACGGGTCCGGGGCGGAGCCCCAGCCTCGGCGGAGCCGAGCATCAGACACTGAGGGAAGGGGCGGGGTGGGGAACAAGCCCCGCCGCAGGCGCAAACCGGGCCGCACCCCACCCCGGTCAATCCTCGAGCACCGGCAGCAACTCCGGCAGATGACCATCCGAAGCCTCCGCCGCAGCCAACCGCTCCGCCGCCACCTCCCCGTAAAGCGTCGTCCGCGCCCGCGCAGGCCGCCCCGCCGCCTCCGCGATGGCGACGAGATCCTGGACAGAGCGGTACGAACCGTAAGAAGAGCCCGCCATGCGGGAGATGGTCTCCTCCATCAGCGTGCCCCCCAGGTCGTTCGCCCCGGAGCGCAGCATCTCCGCCGCCCCGTCCGCGCCCAACTTGACCCAGCTCGTCTGGATGTTGGTGATATGCGGATGCAGGAGCACTCGCGCCATGGCCGTGACCGCGCGGTTGTCGCGCATGGTCGGGCCGGGGCGGGCGATGCCCGCGAGGTAGACGGGGGCGTTGGTGTGGATGAAGGGCAGGGTCACGAACTCCGTGAAGCCGCCCGTCTCCTGCTGTATGCGCACGAGCTGGCGGAAGTGGCCGAGCCAGTGGCGGGGCTGGTCCACGTGCCCGTACATCATCGTGGAGGAGGAGCGGATGCCCAGCTCGTGCGCCGTCCTCACCACCTCGATCCACGTCGCGGTGGGCAGCTTGCCCTTGGTGAGGACCCAGCGGACCTCGTCGTCGAGGATCTCGGCGGCGGTGCCGGGGATGGTGTCGAGCCCGGCCTCCTTCGCGGCGGTCAGCCACTCGCGGATCGACATGCCGGTGCGGGTGGCGCCGTTGACGATCTCCATCGGCGAGAAGGCGTGCACGTGCATGCCGGGGACGCGCTCCTTCACCGCCCGCGCGATGTCGAAGTAGGCCGTGCCCGGCAGGTCGGGGTGGATGCCGCCCTGCATGCAGACCTCGACCGCGCCCACGTCCCACGCCTGCTGGGCCCGGTCGGCGACCTGCGACAGGGACAGGGTGTAGGCGTCGGCGTCCGTGCGGCGCTGGGCGAAGGCGCAGAAGCGGCAGCCGGTGTAGCAGACGTTGGTGAAGTTGATGTTGCGCGTGACGATGTACGTGACGTCGTCGCCGACCGTCGCGCGGCGCAGGTCGTCCGCGACGCGGCACAGCGCGTCGAGCGCGGGCCCGTCGGCGTGCAGCAGGGCGAGCGCCTCGGAGTCGGTGAGCCCGGTCGGGTCGTCGGCGGCCTGCGACAGCGCGGCGCGCACGTCGCCGTCGATGCGGGACGGGACCATGCCGGGTGCGGCGGCCTCGCGGAGCGCCTCCCAGTCGCCGTACACCTCGTCGAAGTCCTCGCGCCGGTCGCCGGTCCGGCCCTCCTCGTCGATGGTGCGGTGCAGGTCCGTACGGCCCGCGGAGACGAAGACGTCCTCCGGCTCCTGCCAGGGGTGGCCCTCCACCACGGCGTCCTCGCGGGCCAGGCCCGTCTCCGGGTCGGCGAGGGCGCGGACGTGCGGCAGCAGCCGGGGGTCCAGCCAGGGCTCGCCGCGCTTGACGAACTCGGGGTAGACGGCGAGACGTTCCTTCAGCCGGAAGCCCGCGGCCGCCGACTTCTCCGCGAGCTCCTCGATCTGCGGCCAGGGGCGCTCGGGGTTGACGTGGTCCGGGGTGAGCGGCGAGACGCCGCCCCAGTCGTCGATGCCCGCGCCGATGAGCCGCGCATATTCGTCGTCCACGAGGTTGGGCGGCGCCTGGAGGCAGGCGGACGGTCCCATGATGTGCCGGGCGACGGCGACGGTGGCGACCAGGTCGTCCAGCTCCGCGTCCGGCATGCCGCGCATCGCCGTGTCCGGCTTGGCGCGGAAGTTCTGCATGATGAGTTCCTGGATGCCGTGGTAGGCGCGAGAGACGCGGCGCAGCGCGAACAGCGACTCCGCGCGCTCCTCCGGCGTCTCCCCGATGCCCAGCAGCAGTCCGCTGGTGAAGGGCACGGAGCTGCGGCCCGCGTCCTCCAGGGCCCGCAGGCGGACGGCCGGTTCCTTGTCCGGCGAGCCGTGGTGCGGACCGCCGGGCTCGCTCCACAGCCGCTCGGCCGTGGTCTCCAGCATCATCCCCATCGACGGGGACACCGGCTTGAGCCGCTGGAAGTCCGTCCAGGTCATGACGCCCGGGTTGAGGTGGGGCAGCAGCCCGGTCTCCTCCAGGATGCGGATCGCCATGGCCCGCACATACGCGATGGTGTCGTCGTAGCCCTCCGCCTCCAGCCACTCGCGGGCCTCCGGCCAGCGGTCCTCGGGCTTGTCGCCGAGGGTGATCAGCGCTTCCTTGCAGCCGAGTTCGGCGCCGCGCCGGGCGATGGCCAGCACCTCGTCCGGGGACATGAACATCCCGTGTCCCGCGCGGCGCAGCTTGCCCGGCACGGTGGCGAAGGTGCAGTAGTGGCACTTGTCGCGGCAGAGGCGGGTGAGGGGGATGAAGACGCTCTTGGAGTACGTGATGACACCGGGGCGCCCGGCGGCTTCGAGACCGGCGTCCCGGACACGCGCGGCCGACGCGCAGAGGTCGTCGAGATCCGCGCCTCGCGCCTGCAGCAGCACGGCGGCCTCGCTGACGTCCAACGCCACGCCGTCACGCGCGCGCTTGAGCGCTCGCCGCATCGCGTTAGCGGTCGGTCCTGCCGGCGAGGGTCGGTACGCACTGGAAGTCATGGCCCGAGCGTATGCGACGGGGTCGCGAGCGGCTCTGGGGCACCGTCAGTAACCCGGCCGGGGTGTGAAAGTGCGGGTCTCTTGCGCCTGCGGCGGGCTTTCCCCCACCCCGCCCCTTCCCGAAACCGGGGCTCGCGCCCCGGACCCCCGACTGCCGGCCCATTGCCGCCTGCGGCGGGAGCGCCCTTCGGGCGCGTCCTCAATCGCCGGACGGGCTGATTTCAGCCCGTCCGGCGATTGAGGACAGCGCGCGAAGCGTGCTCCGGGGTCTGGGGCAGAGCCCCACGTTTCGGGAAGGGGCGGGGTAGGGGAAGCAAGCCCGCCGGGCCGCACCCGACCGGGGGTCCGGGGTGGGGGAAGGCCCGCCGCAGGCGGCAACGAAAGCCGCACCCACCCCCGTCACAAAAAGTCCGCATGGGCGTCCAGCGCCCGCAGCACCTCCCCCTCGCCCGCCGACGGCAGCCCCACCACCACTTCCCTCAGCCCGAGCTCCGCGAAATGCGCGAGCTTCCCCGCGGAAGGCCGCACCGCGTACGGCACGACCTCCGGCTCGCCGGGCCGCCCCGCCTCCTCCCACGCCGCCCGCAGCTGCGGCATCGACTCGCGCAGGCCGCTGCCGCCGACGGGCAGCCAGCCGTCCGCGTACTCGGCGATGTGCGCGAAGAGCTTCGGTCCGGCCGCGCCGCCGATGAGGACCCGCGGGCCGGCCAGGGGGCCGGCGTGCTTACGGGCGCGCGGCGGGCGCACCGGCTTGGGGTGGGCCCAGCTCGCGCGGACGGAGCCGAACTCGCCCTCGTAGGCCGTCGGTTCGTCCGTCCACAGCGCCCGCATCAGCGCCATCCGGTCACGGACGATCTCGCGCCGCTTCGCCCAGGGGACGCCGTGGTCGGCGGCCTCCTCCTTGTTCCAGCCGAAGCCGATGCCGAGGGTGAAGCGGCCGCCGCTGACGTGGTCGAGCGTGGCGGCCTGCTTGGCGAGGTGGACCGGGTCGTGCTGGGCGACCAGCGCCACGCCCGTGCCGAGGGTGATCCGCTCGGTGACCGCGGCCGCCTGGCCGAGCGCCACGATCGGGTCGAGCGCGCGGCCGTACTCGCGCGGCAGCGGGCCCCCTATCGGCGCGGGCGTGTCGCGGCTGACCGGGATGTGCGTGTGCTCGGGGAGGTAGAGACCGTCGAAGCCGCGCTGTTCCAGCTCGCGCGCGAGCCGGACGGGGCTGATCGTCTCGTCCGTGAGAAAGACCGTGGTGGCAATCCGCATCCGGGGCACCTCCGTCGTGGCTGTGGCTGGCGCGGGGTGACGTGGGTCACCCCCGGGGTCCGGCTGTGGTCACCGTATGCCCAACCGGGCGTCATGGGGACCGACCGGGCGGTTCCGCCATGCGACTGTCGTAATCCCGCCTTCCCCGTACGGCCCTCCCGGGACCGTACGCGGCCCGCAATCCACCCGCCCGCACCCGTTCCCCCGCGCGCCACCCGGGCGTACAACGGTGTCCCTGGCGGCCCTCCCTCATTGCCGGAGGCACTGATGCACCGACGCGAACTGCTGAAGATCACCGCGGGAGCCGCGGGCGCGCTCACGCTCGACGGCGTGACGTTCGCCCACGCCGACGCGCGTACCGACGGCGAGGAGTCCCGCACGGTCACCGGCCGCCTGCCGACGGGCGCGCCGGACTATGTGTACCTCCCCGTGGAGGTGCCGCACGGGGTCCGCGAGCTGGCGGTGTCCTACGCGTACGACCGGCCGTCCGTCCCGCCCGGCACCCAGGGCAACGCCTGTGACATCGGCGTCTTCGACGAGCGCGGCACGGAGCTGGGCGGGCGCGGTTTCCGGGGCTGGTCGGGCGGGGCGCGCACGGAGTTCGCGATCGGCGCCGAGCGGGCCACGCCGGGCTATCTCGCCGGTCCCGTGCGGGCCGGGACCTGGCATGTGGTCCTGGGTCCGTACACGGTCGCGCCGCAGGGCCTGGCGTACGAGGTGACGGTGACGCTGCGCTACGGGCCGGCCGGGCGGACGCCGGCGCCGGTCCACCCGCCGCAGCGCGCCAAGGGGCGGGGCCGGGCCTGGTACCGGGGCGACAACCACCTGCACAGCGTCCATTCCGACGGCAAGCGCACCCCGGCCGAGATCGCCGCCGCGGCGCGCGCCGCCGGGCTGGACTGGATCACGACGACCGAGCACAACACGACGTCCTCGCACGGCGCCTGGGAGGGGCTGTGGGGTGACGACCTGCTGATCCTCACCGGCGAGGAGGTCACCACCCGCAACGGCCACGTGGTCGCCCTCGGCACCGACCCCGGCGTCTTCGTCGACTGGCGCTACCGCGCCCGCGACAACGCCTTCGGCCGCTTCTCGCGCGCGATCCACCGCGCGGGCGGCCTGGTCGTCCCCGCCCATCCGCACGCGACGTGCGTCGGCTGCGGCTGGAAGTTCGGGTTCGCCGACGCCGACGCGGTGGAGGTGTGGAACGGCCCGTTCACCCCGGACGACGAGGTCACGATCGCGGAGTGGGACAACACGCTCGTCGCCTCCGTACGCCACGGAAGACCCTGGCTGCCCGCGATGGGCAACAGCGACGCCCACCGCGAACCCCAGGTCGTGGGCCTCCCCCAGACGGTCGTCCTCGCCGACAACCTGTCCCGCCCCGCGCTGCTTGAGGCGATCCGCTCGGGGCGCAGCTGGATCGCGGAATCCTCGGCGGTACGGCTGTCGTTCACGGCGACGGGCGGCCGCGGGGCCCACGCGGGCATCGGCGAACGGCTGGGCGTGGACGGCGGTACGGAGGTGACGGTGCGGCTGGAGGTGGCGGGGGTGACGGGCTGCACGGCGTCGTTCGTGACGGATCAGGGGCAGTTGTTCAGCACCCCCGTCCCGGCGGACGGCCGCGTGGAATGGCGGACGACGCCGTCGTACGCGGCGTACGTACGGGCGGAGGTCCGGCATCCGGCCGGGGACGGCGGGGCGTCGGGGCTTCCGGGGGCGATGGCGGCGATGACGAACCCGATTTTCCTGGGACGGGAGTAGGGGCGGGTCCGGCGGGCCGGATGCGGCTAGGAGGGGGACCCTTACGGGGCGTTGCGGGGGCTTGAGCACCGTCGACCCCCGAAGATTGGGGCGCGACGCCCGATATGCGCTTTCCCGGTCGGGTGCGCGGCTGGATCACCCTTCACGAAAAGAGACGTCTCATGCGTGCTCGTATCCGTAGGACTGTCACCGCAGGCGCCCTGGCTGCCGCAGTGGTGCTCGGGGGCGCCGGTGCCGCGCTCGCCCACGACGGCTCCGCGGCCAGGACCGAGGGGGTGACCGGGATGCTCTCGGGCGAGAGCCTCCAACTCCTCAGCAGCGCGCCCCGCCTGTGCGAGAGCAACCTCGACGCCGCCGCCCGCTTCCACTCCGCGGCCGCGAGCTGCGTGGAGACCTGAGGCACGGCCGTAAGCGGGACCCGGGGCACGGCCGAGGACGCTTCGGCCGTGCCCTTCCCTGTGCGGGCGAACGGGCCGTCGCGACGGCCGACTTCACTCCATACGGCCGCGGCGTCCCCTATCGAAGGAATCCGCTTACCCCTTCGAGTGACGCGCGTTTCTCGGATCATCCGAATGGTGAAGAACCGACGAGAACGCGAATCTCCCACACCGCCGGACCCCACACGCCGCCCCCGCCCGGACTCTCCAGCCGCGAGCCCGGTCAGGGGCGGCCCCGTGCCTTTGACCCCAGGTGTGACGGGCCGCCGGTGGGGGTGGCCCCCATCGAGAGCGGGGGGACAGCCGTAGTGAGTGGGGAAGCCGCTCCGTCTAGCGTCTGACGGTGTGACACATACGCGGGACGCGACGCATACGGCACGTACCCCCGACCGCAACACCCGGCGCCTCAAGGAGACTTCGTGATCACACCCACCCCCGTCACGCGACGCGGTGCGGCCGTGGCCCTCGCCCTCGCCGCCTGTCTGGGCGCGGCCCCCACCGTCACGGCCACGGCGGCCCCCACCGCGCCCGGATCCGGGGCCGGACTCGACCGCTACCACGATCAGCGCCCGGGCTGGGGCAGTTGCGCCAAGGGCCCGGACGACACCATGGGCCGCGATCTGGACAAGGCCGGCGTGCAGTGCGCGGACGTCACCGTGCCGCTCGACTACGCCGCCCCCGAGGGCCGTACGATCACGGTCGCGATATCCCGGCTCAAGGCCACCGACACCCGGCACCGCATCGGCTCGATCCTGCTCAACAACGGCGGTCCGGGCGGCACCGCCCTCGACTCCCCGCCGGAATTCCGCGCGTGGATGAAGAAGACCGGCCCGCGGTACGACATCGTCGGCTTCGACCCGCGCTTCGTCGGCCGCAGCACCCCGCTGGACTGCGGCTGGCCCGTCGGCACCAATCTCTTCTCGGCCGGTCTCAGCCAGGCGAGCTTCGAGCGCCAGGTCGCCCTCCAGAAGGACCTGGCCGCCAAGTGCCGTGCCACCAACGCCTCCGTGCTGCCCCACGTCAGCACCCGCAACACGGCCCGCGACATGGACGTCATCCGCGGCGCGCTCGGCGAGAAGAAGATCTCCTACTTCGGCTACTCGTACGGCACCTACCTGGGCACCGTCTACACCCAGATGTTCCCCGGCCGCACCGACCGCGTGGTCCTGGACGGTGCCATCGACCCGCGCGAGTACGGTCCCCGGCTACTCCGGGGGGCCGTCGGCGAGAACGAGCGGGCGCTAGCCGACTGGGCCACGTGGGCCGCCGCCCGCGACGACACCTACGGCCTCGGCCGCACCCGCGCGCAGGTCCTCGCCACCATCGATCGCATCATCAGGACATCCGCGCGCGGCCCGCTGACCGTAGGCACCGCGCCGGAGACCTACCGGCTGGACGACACCCAGGTCCCGTTCGTCCTGCTCGCCGGTGTCGACAGCGACACCGACGCCTCCCGGGCATCCCTCGCCGAGCAGGTCTCCGTGCTGAACAAGGCCGCGGCAGGGCAGCAGCCGACCCGGCTGTCGCCGCAGTTCGCCGCGATCCTGCGGCTCGGGCTGACCGGCGAGCAGTCGCACCACGGCAGCGTGCAGTCCGCGATCATCTGCGGGGACAGGGCGGCCCCACGCGACCCCGAGGTCTACTGGCGCGACATCGAGCGCAGCCGAGCCGCGTACCCGCGCGTCGGCGCGCTGGCCGACAACATCGGCCCGTGCGCCTTCTGGGACCGCCCCCGCGAGGAGCCCACCGAGGTGAAGCACGACACCAAGGCGCTGATCGTCTCCGCCACCGGCGACCCGCGCACCCCGCACAAGGGCGCCGTCGCCCTGCACGGCCTGCTCCCGAGCTCCAAGCTGGTCACCCTCGAAGGCGCCAACCGGCACGCGCTCTACGGCCTCTACGGGAACTCCTGCGTCGACGGCAAGGTCAACCAGTACCTGGCCACGGGCAAGCTGCCCGCCGCCGACCAGACCTGCTCCAAGCAGGCCGGCTAGCCCGCGAGCCGATCCGCGGCCCGCTCACCCCGCCGCCCGACCGGCTCGACTCCGTGGGCTTCGCCGAGCCCGGTCGGCGGCATGCCGGAGTAGATCGCCTCGTACGAGCCCGCCGGCACGATGTACGTCTCGTGCCAGATGCCGACGCTCCCCGCGCCGCTCCGCGCGCGGCGGTTGAACGCCGCCCAGGCGGGGCGGTGCCGCCGGTCCGGGGCCGACGCGTAGGCGAGCAGCTTCTCGCGCGACTCCCAGTACTGGACGACCATGTACCGGCGGGGCCCGCCCGTGTTCAGGCTGTATCCCAGCAGCCCGCCGCCCTCCTCGCGCGCCAGCTCCTTGAGCATGCGCGGCATGGCCGTAAGGGTGGGCAGCCAATGGCGCACCGACCGCCACCGGTTGATCCGTATCCCGATGAGGAAGACCACCACGTCCCCCTCGGCCGCCGTCGTGACCCGCTCCGCTATCGGTGCCGCACCCATGCCGCAACCCCCGCTCCACTCATTGGATAGCGCCACTATCCATGCTTGGATAGTGCCAGTATCCAAAGGAGGGTGCAAGAGGATGCGACTGGCCGAACTGAGCGAGCGCAGCGGGGTGTCCACCGCGACGATCAAGTACTACCTGCGGGAGGGGCTGCTCCAGCCCGGCCACCGGGTCACCGCCACCCAGGCCGCGTACGGCGAGGAGCACCTGCGCCGGCTGCGTCTGGTGCGGGCGCTGATCCAGATCGGCAAGATGCCGGTGGCCGTCGCGCGGGAGGTGATCGCCGCCGCGGAGGACACGTCGCTGGACCACCACATGCGGCTCGGCGCGGCCACCCGGGCACTGCCGCACGCCCCGGACCCCGCCGAGGACGACGAGGCGACCGGGATCGCACGCCGCTCGGTGGACGCGCTCCTGGAGCAACTGGGCTGGCCCGGCATCCACGACGAGCCCTCCCCCTCCCTCGGCACACTCGTCGCCTCCGTCGCCGCGCTCGTCCGCCTCGGCTACCCCTGCGACACCGCGCACCTGCTCCCGTACGGCCGCCTCGCCGCCGAGCTCGCCGTCGCCGACCTGGACACGGTGGAGGAACAGCCCACGACGGCCGGGCAGATCGAGGCAGCCGTCGCACTGACCGTGCTGCACGAACCGGTACTGCTCAGCCTCCGCAGGCTGGCCCACATCCAGGAGTCGGCCCGGCGGTTCGAGGGGCGCCGTATTCCGCCCGACTAGCGCCGCTGCCCGTCGAACCGGGGGCAGACGCAGCCGATCTCCCCGCACACGTGGTGCCTTATCGGATCTCTCCGGGGAGCCGGGCCGTTGTCGAGCTGCGCCGCGTATTCGACGGGCGGCTCGATGTAGGGAGAGCTCGTCTTGCAGGACGTGCAAGCCCAGCGCCCGAAGATTCCCTTGACGGCCCGGCCGCAGCGGGTGCACGTGTGCTCTGTGATCTCGGGGAGCATCTGATGGGCCTTACTCCTCGGGGAGTTGCGTGCAGCGCCAAGCGTAGGCCCCAAGGTTCCGAGGGTGCTCCCAGCGAGCTTCTTTCGCTGCCGCGAGGGAGTCGCGACGGCCGGGTGCGTGACCCGCCGGACGGATTGCGCGGCCGGAGCGGTAGCGCCCCACAGCGCATGTCCCCCACTGTGCGGCATCAGTCTCGTCGATCTACCCTGGAAGCCGACGGGTGTCTGACCACAGGAGCGGCGCGCGGCCGTTTCGAGGCCGCCGTACCGGCGCTGCATTCCCCCGCACCTCGTGCCTTACTGGACGGGAGAGAACTGTTATGCGCGATTCTTCCGGATGGCTCAATGGCACCGGCTCGGTCATGTCCCCTACGCTGCCCGGGAGTTCCGGGCCGGGACTGGCGGAGTTGGGGTTCGCGCGATACCACCGCCAAGACGTCCTGAGCGCGATCGACGGGTTCCGTACCGACTCACCGGACACCGCCTCACTGTTCGATGAGATCAGGCGGTCCTTCGCCGACCTGCCCGCCGACCCCTATGACGAGGCGGCCAACAGGTTCCGGCAGTACGGAAGTGCCGTACTTCTCCCGTGGGAGCGCAGCCTGACCTGGCTACCGGCCGACCCCGGGCCGGGGACCGGCCGGGCCTCGGAGTACTACCAGGGCGACCACAACCCCGAATACGCCGGCATGCGGCGCCACTTCGGCGACATCGCCACGCACGTCCGGGAGAACCCGCTACTGCGAAAGATCATCCTGTTCGACGCCGACCGGACCCTGTGGCTGAAGCACTTCGGCAATGTCCCCCTGCGCGTAGGCGTCCATTTCATCAAACTGTCCGTGGACAACCCGGGCGACGTGGCGGTCCCCTCGCCGGACGTCCTGCACCAGGACGGTGAACCATTCACCTTCGTGCACCTGATCAGCAGGGACAACGTGACCGGAGGAGTGAACGTCATCGCGCCGCCGCGGTGCGCCGGTCTGCGACCGGAGGAAGTGTCGAGGGGTCTCCTCCAGGCCGAATTCACCCTGGAGGACCCGCTGGACTCCTTCGCGATACACGACCCACGGGTCAGCCACTACGTCAGCCCGGTGCGCAGGGGCGACCGGCCGCGCAGGGGCGAACGGGATGTTGTACTCGTCGACTTCACTCCGTATGTGACCCAGATCTGACCAGGGTTGCCGCGGCGCTCGGGGCAGGGTTGTTTCTCTTGCCCGCACTGATCTCCTTGCTGAAGTCGCGGGGGAGATCCTCCCGGGGTGCGGCGGTGTCGGGGCACCCCCGGCCGGTGCGGTGCGGCGGGCATCGGCACGGTTCGTACGCCTGCGATCCTGGCGGCAGGTCGGGGCCGTCAGCGGTTTCACCGAGATCACGGCTGATCAGAAGGGCACCGTTCTTCCCATGTGCGGCGATCGCCCGGGACAGTGCCTGGCGGGCCGCGCTCGGCGGCGTCACCGGACGGCCGCCCATTCGGAATCGGGTGCCTCGTCAGGGCCGGTCACGTTCCGTGCGTACACGAATCCTCCGGCCGCCTCCACCACTCCGGCGAAAGCGAAGTAGGCGTCCCTGCGGTGCGAGATCATCGACCGCCAGGGCGTGAACAGTGCCGCAGGCTTTCGATGTTGCGGGCTGTGGCGATCAAATCCTCTGCCTGGTCGCGGAGCACTTCGACTCATGCCATCCCGCCAGCGCGGCCAGCGCCCGCGCGGTCAGACCGGAATCCTTCCGGATCTCGCGCAGGCGCTGGCCGAGGGCTTGCCGGGCTTGCCGGACACTGGATGAGGAGGACATGGGGCGATCAGGCCGGCCGGTACTCCGTGTGGGGCACAGCCCTGCCCCACACGGACTCGAACGCCTCAGCACAGAGCTTGACCGTGGCGGAGTCGGTCACCACTTCCTCAGCGGTGAACTGCCCGTCACCACCGAAGTGATTCACCGACAACACGGTGTCGTCCAGCAGCCAGAAATCATTGCCCGGCAGGGCAATTCCCGTCGCCAGGCGGCGAGGCAACCAGCGGACCTGTTCACCGGACGCGATGTTGGCGAACGTGATGTCGTACTCGAACTGGACATAGTCCGATACCGGTTCGCTGATCACCCGCGCCCGGCGCACGTCCACGCCCCGCGCTGTCGTCTCCTGCATGAGGGTCAGCCAGGGGCGCCACCACGATGCCCGGTCCGCGGGGTCGTCCCGGCGCCCTGCCTGCCAGGCCAGGAACAGGGGGTCGTCGCGCATATAGCCATCGCGCATTTCAAGGTGGACGGCGGATCGCTCGCACCGGGAGAGGAGTTCCTCAAGCGTCGGTGCTGCCACCGTTCACCTCCGGGAAGAACTGCATCATGCGCTTCGGGAACTCGATCACGGTCTCATGCTCGGGAATGTCCATCTGGCGGAGCCGTTCCGCGTCGAGCACCCGCCACCCCTGAAGGATGTAGCTGTCCGTCCGGTCGTCGTAGTACACCGTCGGCGACTTGCCTTCCGGGCTCTCGGGGTCCTTGCCCAGCTTGTGCAGAGTCATGCCCTGCCTCCTGTGCGTGGAGTGGCGATGTCCGTGACGAGCTTGCATCGGCGCTGCCCGGCCCCGCGACCGACTTGCGCGAACTTGCGCGCCTCCATCAAGACCTATCGAGCCGTCCGGTGTACGTCGCGCCGATGCGCGCCCAGGAGCGCGTCGGCGCGCTTCATTGCCGACCAGTCGTAGCGCAGCTCCGCGTCGTGGCGGGCGCGCCCGAACTCCACGCATACGTCGCAGGTTTCGGAGTCGGTGACGACGATGACGGCGAAGCCGGATGTTCCGGCGACGGGGACTGGCCTTTCCAGCTGCTGTCGGCACTGGAGCAGTGCTTCCGCGGCGCGCCCGAGGCTCCTGGCGAAGGTGATCGCGGAGGCGTAGCCGTTACCGGGGCCGATCCCGAGGCGATAGCGAGCTTCTTTCGCTGCCGCGAGGGCGTCGCGGCGGGCCGGGTCGTCCGCGTCCCGCCGGCTGGCTGCTTTCTCCAGGGCGGGAGCCGCCTGCCCGATGAATTCGCGAAGCCGGCCGGTCAGGTCACGGACGCGACTGGGGGCGGGCAGCCATCGGTCCATGGCGGTGGCTTCGCGGATGACGTCCTCGATGGCGATCGGCGCTTGGGTGGCGAGCGGGGCGGGTGGGCGTACGTAGGTGAGTCCGCCGCCGGTGTAGCCGGTGTACGGGAAGTAGGGCATGGGGGGGCTCCTTCGAGAGCGCTACGAGGGGGTGCCGTCGCCGCTCTGGCGGCATGAACCACCCTCCAGGATGGCGAAGTTAGGATTCAAGCGAATCTGCGTTGAATCCGCGCTAGCCTCCAAAACGGCAAATGCCACAGCGGCAACAGGGGCGTGCATGAGGGCAACAACAGCGCGTACGACGAGGCCAGAGGCGCTAGCGACGGGAACAGCTGCGTGCGCGAGACGAACACAGGGCGCCATGACCGGTCCAGCAGTCGGCGACCACGGAAGGCGATGAGGGTGGGAGCACGAATCGGGCCGACAGCGCGGCGAATCGAACTCGGCATCGAACTGCGCCGGTTGCGCAACGAGGCGGGACTGACGCTTGAGCAGGCGGTCAAGGGTCTGGGGTTCAGCGAGACTCAGCTTCAACGTGTCGAGACCGGCAGCATTCCTCTCAAGCAGGCAGGGCACCTGCGGAACCTGCTCAAGCGGTACGACCTGACGGATGAGGGCCACGTCGAAGCGCTCATCCAGCTGCACCGAGAGTCAGGAAGCCAGGAGTGGACAGCTTTCGCGAGCACGGTTCATTCGACGGTACGAACGTTCGTCGGCGTCGAGTCGGTCGCACGCGCCATCAAGGCATGGCACCCGACACTCGTGCTCGGCCTGCTCCAGACCGAGCGGTACGCCACCGCCGTCTTCGAAATGGAGAAGGTGCACGACGAGTTCACGAGCGAGTACATCGAGCAGAGCGTCCGCCTACGCATGATGCGCAAGGAACTGCTGACCCGGCAGGAAGATCCCGTGGCCCTCTGGGCGATCCTGGGAGAAGCGGCGCTACGCCACGTCGCCGGGGACCAGGACGTGATGCGCGAGCAGTACACGGAGATCGCCGCCCTCTCGGAGCTTGAGAACGTGACGGTCCAGATCCTGCGAACGGACCAGATCGGGTATCGGTTTGCGACCGACTTCACCATCCTCGACCTGGGCGGGACACTGCCCCCGACGGTCCAGGTCGACGTGCCTTGGGGAGCCATGTCCATGTCGGACAAACCACGCGAGGTCGGACGGTTCTCGCGGAAGTTCAACGCCCTTCGCGCCTCGGCGCTGCCTCCTGAGCAGACCCCACGTTTCCTGCAGCAGCTATCGCGAGAGATCAACGATGCCTGACATACACCCCGTCCTGATCCCTTCGGCCTCATCGGGGAGCTCCTGGGTCAAGTCCTCGTACAGCAACGCCGGGCAGAACTGCGTCGAAGTCGCGGGACTTGCACCACGGTCGCAACGCGTCGCGGTCCGCGACTCCAAGCAAAGCAACGGCCCCACCTTCACCGTACCGACCACAGCCTGGGCCTCATTCATCCGCGAGATCCAGACCGACCAGCATCGTCCGGCGTGATGAACAGGCACCTCCGCCAGGAAAAGAAAGATCTCATGACCGCCGCACTGCCGGAATGGTTCTACCCGCCCCGTGACAGCGGATGGGAATCCGACGATCTCGACCACATCCCTGAGCTCCCCCGCCACACCGAACTCATTGATGGAGCCTTCGTTCTCAGGACCACGCCACAGCGTAGTTGGCACGGCCGTGTCATCCGCCGGCTGACTGCCGCTCTGGAGGACCAGGCCCCCGAGGCGCACACCGTCGAGGCACAGATGACCGTACGCCTGAACAACAAGAACCGTCCTGAACCCGACGTCATCGCCGCGACGGTCTCCTACGACCCGAACCGCACCCGGTTCCTTCCCGAAGAAGTCGCGCTGATCGTCGAGGTCGTGTCCGACGAGTCGCGGTCCCGCGACCGGGAAACCAAACCATTCAAGTACGCCCGCGCCGGTATCCGCCATTTCTGGCGCATCGAAGAAGAAAACAGCCTTCCCGTCGTTCACTCGTACGAGTTGGACGATACGACACAGTCCTACGTCGCCACGGGAATCCACCGAGGGCGTATCGAGGTTACCGTCCCCTTCGCGATCGATATCGATCTCGGCCGCCTCGCCCGGTAAGCGGGCCGCAGGGCAGCCGGAAAAGGTTGGACCGCCGCCTTCGCCCCCGGCTCGTTCTCCATCTCCTCAGGCGTGTGACCGCCGACTACCGTTGGTCCATGCCTCTCCTGAGCTACGACCGCTACTGCTCCGAAATCCTCGCGCAGGCACACCTGCTGAAGTCCCACATCGACGGCGCGGATCTCACCGTCCCCGTGCCGTCCTGCCCCGGATGGAACGTCGGGCAGCTCGTGCGTCACCTCGGCGGTGTGCACCGGTGGGCCGAGGCAGCCGTGCGGAGCCGGGCGGCGG
Source organism: Streptoverticillium olivoreticuli subsp. olivoreticuli (assembly GCF_003391135.1). Taxonomy (GTDB): domain Bacteria; phylum Actinomycetota; class Actinomycetes; order Streptomycetales; family Streptomycetaceae; genus Streptomyces; species Streptomyces blastmyceticus. The sequence goes on from NZ_CP031455.1 coordinate 4,523,148, forward strand.
GGCCGGTGTCCGACGAGCAGTTCCGGGATCTTTCGGCCTACACCGACGAGGACCCCGGCGTGGTCGGGCCGTGGCTCGTGGAGGGGGCCGAGCGGCTGGTGGAGGCGCTGCGTGAGGCCGGGCCGGAGGCCGTGGTGTGGACTCCGGTGCCTGGTGGGAGCGCACGGTTCTACGCGCGCCGGTTCACGCATGAGACGGCCGTGCACCGAGCCGACGCGGCCCTCGCCCTCGGCGTGGAGTTCGACGTCGACGAAGAGGTCGCCGTCGACGCCCTCGACGAGTGGATGGAGTTCTGCTCGCTGCCGATGCACTTCGACGTGCACCCGTGGATGCGCGAACTGCTCGGCCCCGGCCGGACCATCCACTTCCACGCCACGGACACCGCGCCGGAGACGGAAGCGGCGGAGTGGGTGGTGGACCTCACCGGCGACGCGATCGCCTGGCGCCGCGCGCACGAGAAGGCGGCGGTGGCCGTACGGGGCCCGCTGACCGACCTCCTGCTGCTCGTCTACAAGCGCCGCCCGCCCCGCAGCAAAGGCATGGAGATCTTCGGCGACGAGCAGCTGCTCGACTTCTGGCTGGAGCGCGTCAGCTTCGCCTGACGCGCTCGACGCGCGGGGGCGTCCTCAGGCCGCCTCGGGCCCGGACGCGTTGATGATCGCGAAGACGCCGCCCTGCGGGTCCTGCACGACGGCCATCCGGCCCGCCATCATGTCGAACGGCGGCTTGAGGACATTGCCTCCGGCCCGGACCAGCGCGTCGACCGTGCTGTCGGTGTCGTCGACCGCGAAGTACGTCAGCCAGTGCGAGGTCGCGTCCGGCGGCAGGCCCGGGATGTTGGACAGGCTCTGCATGCCGCCGACCGTGCGGCCGTCCACCGAGAGCGAGAAGTAGCCCTCCATGCCCTCCGTCGGCGCGGCGGTGACGCCCAGCACCTTGGCGTAAAAGGCCGAGGCGGCTTTGGGGTCACTGGTGTTGAGCTCGTTCCAGATGATCGCGCCCGGCTCGTTGACGAGGCTCGCTCCGGGGAACTCCCGGGCCTCCCAGATGCCGAAGACGGCGCCCGTGGGGTCGCCCACGACGGCCATCCGGCCGAGCTGGAGGACATCCATGCCCGGCATCGCCACCTGGCCGCCGTTGCCCGTGATCGCCTTCTCGGTGGCGTCCACGTCGGCGGTGGCGAGGTAGGTGGTCCACACGGTCGGCGGCATCGGGTCGGGCGTGCTGCCGTCCGGGTTCATCGCGGCCATGATGCCGGCGACGGGCTTGCCGTTCATGGAGCAGACCGCGTAGCCCCCGGTCTCGGGCGGCCCGACCTCGCCCTGCCAGCCGAAGAGATCGCGGTAGAAGTCGAGGGCCGCCTGCTGGTCGGGGACCATCAGATCGACCCAACAGGGTGTGCCGGGTTTGTACGGACCGGTGACTTCGGGCATGAGCGGCCTCCCTGGATCGATGGCGCGGGTCGCGGAGCGGAGTGCTCGCCAGGAGCGTCTTATGTCTCTCCACCGGCGCGGCGCCCAATCCAGTCACGCACCGACTCACGACACGCGCACGTCCACGGTGGCCGTCCGGGTGCAGCCTCGGAAGCGCCGGGCGCCGGTTGGCGACCTGGAGGAGCCGGCATCCGGTGGCGGACTTCCGTCCGGTGGGCTATTCAGGAAAACAACGTACCTGTCGCATCGTCGCGCTGATTCGGCGTCGCAGGCCTCCTCATGCTTGGCGTCATCGAAAGGGCGCGTATCACGTGACCAGCACCGAGAAGAATCCGAGATCTCTTTCCTTGCGCCAGCGGATTTCCATGTTCACCTTGGCAACCGCGTTGGCCGTGCTGGTCACCGGCGCTCATGCCTATGCGAACGGCCCGGACCCCGACGGATCCCACTGCAAGGGGACCAAGTGCCCGCCCGGCCCTGCCGGACCACCCGGACCCGCTGGGCCCGCAGGCCCTGCCGGACCGGCAGGACGGCCCGGACCCGCGGGGCCTGCGGGGCCTGCGGGGCCTGCCGGACCCGCTGGGGCCAATGGAGCCACCGGACCCGCAGGGCCTGCCGGACCCGCCGGGACCACGCCACACAGTGGAGCGAGCGTCTTCGCCGGGGCGAGTCAGATCATCCCGACCGGCGTCACGACTCAGATCCATTTCACTGCTGCCGACTACGACACGGACTCGATGTTCGATCCGGCGACGTCGAGTCTGGTGGTCCACACCGCCGGGCACTACCTCATTCACGGGGAGATCCACTGGGAGTACAGGCCGGCCGGAAACGCCATTCGCGTCGTCCACGTCATCGTCAACGGCACCAACGTCGCGACCCACCAGGACAACGCCTCGGACAACAACCCTGCCGGGGTTTCTCAGGACGTGACCACGATCCTTCCGCTGAAGGCCGGCGACACCATCTCCCTCATGGTGTTCCAGAACACGGGACTCGACGCCAACTCGGCACAGGTGGTCGGCGGAGGCGGAACGACCGTGGAACCGAAACTCCAGGCTGAGCTGGTCGGACCATAAGGCTGTCGCTCCGACCACCGCTGCCCCGTCGGCACCGCCGGTGATCACACGGCGACGAGCCGGACTCGGTCACCGCACAGTTTGGTCATGTCGTCCACGTCGGAAGTCAGCATGACGACGGGCCGCTGCTGCCGCAGGGCGATCACCGAACCAGCGCCCCCTCGTGGCTCAACGTGAGGCAGGCCTCGGCCCCTCCTCGGCGAAGACCTCGTCGAAGACCTGCCGCGCCCGCTCCTGCTCACGCTCGGACACCGGGCCCTTGCGGCGCTCGTAGTCGGCCAGATACTCGTCCAGGATCTGGCCGCGCAGCTCGGGCTCCGCCTCATCAGCGACCTGCGGGCGCCTCTCGGGCAGAGAAAGGCTGACGCGCTTGGTCGGCACCTCGCCGACGCTGTGCTCCGTCTCGGACATGCGCCGACCCTAGTGAATCAGCAGGGAGTCGGACTGCCCCCGAGGCCTCGCTTACTCCTCCACCACCAACGCCGGCGTCGACCGCGTCAGAACCTCGCCCCTGAAGAACGCCGGGCTCCTGCGTCGCATCAAGAGCATCAGGACCACTCCGAGCAGCAGCAGGCCCACTCCGATCACGAACACCGAGCCCACGCCCAGCACCGAACTGCCGCTGCCGTACGCCGGGTTCCACATGTCGTACAGCGTCTTGCCGAAGACCGCCGCCAGCAGCACACCGCCCAGCGCAGGGAAGACGCCCTTGAAGAGCGCGTCCCGCAGGGAACGGCGCAGCTCGTGGCGGAAGTACCAGGCGCAGGCGAAGGCCGTGATCGAGTAGTAGAAGCAGATCATGAGGCCCAGGGCGTAGATCGTGTCGATGAGGACGTTCTCGCTGAGGAAGCTCATCACCGCGTAGAAGACGCCGGTGGCGACACCGGCGGCGACGGTCGCGCGGCCGGGGGACTTGAAGCGGGGGTGGATGCGGGCGAAGGACGGGGGGAGTGCCTGGTAGGTGCTCATGGCCAGGACCGTGCGGGCCACGGGCAGGAACGTCGTCTGGAGGCTGGCGGCCGCCGAGGCGAGGACCGCGATGAAGAGCAGGACGCCGAGGGCCGTGCCGAGCACGGGGTCGGCGAGGGCGGCGAAGACGTTGTCGGCGGTGTCGGGGTTGCCGAGGCCCGTCCCTTCGGCGCCCACGCCGGCGAACATCTGGGCGGCGACGGCGGTCAGCAGGTACGAGCCGACGAGCACGACCATGGAGATGAGCGCGGCCCGGCCGGGGGTCTTGGCGCTGCCCTGGGTCTCCTCATTGACCGTGAGGCACGCGTCCCAGCCCCAGAACATGAAGATCGAGAGGGAGAGCCCGGCGGTGAAGGCGGCGAAGGACTGGACGGCGAAGGGGTTGAGCCAGGTCCAGGAGAAGTCGATGGAGCCGGGGAGCCCGCCGGTGCGGGACTTGACGAGCGCCATGGTCACGAAGACGGCGAGGACGGCGAGTTGGAGGCCGACCAGCGCGTACTGCACGCCCTTGGTGGCGGTCATCCCGCGATAGCTGATGGCGGTCGCGACGGCGATGAAGGCGAGGCACGTCAGGACGTGGACGAGCCGGTTGCCGTCCAGGTCGGCGACGGTGCCGCTGCCGGTGACCTGGCCGAGGAGCAGGTAGAAGAAGGAGGTCGCGACGCCCGCGAGATTGGACAGCACGATGATCGTCGCGATGACCAGGCCCCAGCCGCACATCCAGCCGATCCGGGGCCCGAAGGCCTGCACGGTCCAGGTGAAGGACGTGCCGCAGTCGGGCACGGCCTTGTTCAGCTCGCGGTAGGCGAAGGCGACGAGCAGCATCGGCAGGAATCCCGCGAGGAAGACGGCGGGCATCTGCACGCCGACCTGGCCGACGGTCGGGCCGAGGGTCGAGGTCAGACAGTAGACCGGGGCGACCGTCGAGATCCCGATGACGGCGCTGCCCAGCAGCCCGACGGAGTTCCCGCTGAGGCCCTTGGCGCGCCGGTCGCCGACGCTCGTTACCGTGTCTCCGGCCCTGGGCCGTGGGGCTGTCTGAACCATGAACAGGACGTTAAATGCTGCTGTTTCCGCAACCGGAGGAGCGCGATCCAGTATGGATGCCTTGAATGTTCCACCCAGTCGCGCGAGTTGACCTGGCTTTGAAAGGCGGCACGACACTTACGCCAGGTAACACCCAGGAGTAACCCTCCTCCGAGCCCCTTGCGATAACCGCAGCGCCGCACCTTTTGTCCCGATTCCAATTTTTCCCGTCGCCCTCTCGTCGCCCTCTCGTCGCCTTCCCGCCTCCCGTCACCCTCAGGACTTCGTGTCCACCGTCTCCGTGTCCCGTCCCGACCGCAGCACCCTCCCGGGCACCTGCCCCGTCACCACGTCGTGCCGTACGGTCTCCACGCCGTTGACCCGTACGCTCACCACGCCCACCGCCCGCGCGTCCAGCCGCGGCCCGTCGCCGGGCAGGTCGTGGACGAGCGTCGCGGGGCCCGCGTCGACGCGGGCGGGGTCGAAGAGGACGAGGTCGGCGTACCAGCCCTCCGCGATCCGGCCGCGGCCCCGGAGGCCGAAGAGCCGCGCGGGGTCGTCGGTGAGCATCCGTACGGCCGTGGGCAGCGGCACCAGCTTCCGCCCGCGCAGGCAGTCGCCGAGGAAGCGCGTCGTGTACGGCGCCCCGCACATCCGGTCCAGGTGCGCCCCGGCGTCGGAGCCGCCCAGCAGCACGTCCTCGTGCTCCCAGGTGCGGCGGCGCAGCTCCCAGCTGTCGGGGTCGTCGTCGGTGGGCATCGGCCACAGGACCGTGCGCAGATCGTCGGCGGCGCAGATCTCCACCAGGCAGGCGAACGGGTCCAGGCCACGCTCGGCGGCGATGTCCCGGACGACCCGGCCGGTGAGGCCCTCGTTCTCCTTGGCGTAGGTGTCACCGATGACGTAGCGCCCGAAGTCGGCCAGCCGCCGGAAGACCCCGGCCTCCTCGCTGCGCGCCCGGCGCAGCAGCTCGGCCCGTACCGGCTCCTTGCGCAGCTCGGCGATGCGGCGGGGCACGGGGAGGGAGAGGACCTCGCCCCAGCCGGGCAGCAGGTTGAGCGCGCAGAACGTGCCGAGCGACATGTTCATGGGCGTGAGGATCGGCATGGTCAGCGCGACGATCCGGCCGCCCGCCGCCCGGGCCCGCTCGCTCGCGGCGAGCTGGCGGGGCACACGGCCGGGGACGGCGGCGTCGATGGTGAGGACGTTCCAGTTCAGCGGCCGCCCGGCGGTGGCCGTGAGCTCCACCAGGAGGTCGGTCTCGGCGTCCGAGAAGCGGTCCAGACAGCCGGTGACGATGGCCTCCAGCTGGGTGCCCTCGTGCGCGCCGACGGCGCGGGCGAGCGCGATCAGCTCCTCGGGCTCCGCGTGCCGGGACGGTACGGGCCTGCCGTCGCCGTCGGAGTGGGTGGTCGAGCGCGTCGTGGACAGACCCCAGGCGCCGGCGTCCATCGCGTCGTGGAGGATCGCGGTCATCCACTCCAGCTGCCCCTCCCCCGGCGCCCCGCCCACGGCGTCGGGGCCCATCACATAGCGGCGCAGCGCGCAATGCCCCACCATGAAACCGGCGTTGACGGCGATCCGACCGTCCAGCGCGTCGAGGTAGTCGCCGAACGACGACCAGCTCCAGGGCGCGCCCTGCTCCAGCGCGGCGAGGGACATCCCCTCGACCCTGCTCATCATCCGCCGTGTGTAGTCGGCGTCGGCGGGCCGCGCGGGGTTCAGCGGCGCGAGCGTGAAGCCGCAGTTGCCGCCGACGACGGTGGTGACGCCGTGGCTCATGGACGGGGTGGCGTACGGGTCCCAGAACAGCTGGGCGTCGTAGTGCGTGTGGGGGTCGACGAAGCCGGGGGCGAGGACGAGCCCGCTCGCGTCCTCCTCGGTCCGCGCCCGCTCCCCCACGCGCCCGGCGAGGGTTCTCCCGGGGCGCCCGATGACGGCGATTCGCCCGTCCCGGATGCCTATGTCCGCGACGTAGGGGGCGCCTCCGGTGCCGTCGACGACGGTGGCACGGCGGATGAGATGGTCGAGCATGGTCGGTCACCTCTGTCTCTTCGACGGGACGACGACGCGGCGGGGCGGGTGGTTTTGTTCCCCAGCCCCGCCCCTTCCCGCAACTGGGGCTCGTGCCCCAGACCCCCCGGCAGCGAGTCCGTTGCCGCCTGCGGCGGGAGCGCCCTGCGGGCGCGTCCTCAAACGCCGGACGGGCTGAATTCGCGCACCCCGGAGCGGCGCGACCACGCACCGGTCACCCCATGCGCATACGCGTAGTCCGATGGACGGGATCCGTATCGATCTTCGGAATCACCCGCTCCCCGATCAGCCTGATCGTCCGCAGCGTGTCCTCCCGCGGCACCCCGATCGGCAGCCCGAAGGAGAGCTGGTCGGCCCCCGCCTGTTCCCAGCGCTTGCACTGGCGGAGGACCTCGTCGGGGTCGCCGCAGATCATCAGCTCCTCGGCGATGAGGAGTTCGATGATCTCCTCCGTGTACTCCGGCAGCAGCTCGGGCCATCGAGGGATCCCCTCGGGACGAGGGAACGTGTCGTGATAACGGAAGAGGAGCGACTGAAGGTAGTGGAGTCCCCCACTCACCGCCGTGGCCACAGCCTCCTCGTGGGTCTCGGCGCAGATCGCGGTGGAGGTGACCATCACGTTGTCGTTGACGAAGGCGCCGACGGCCTTGGCGTCCTTGATGGCCGTCTTGTAGGAGTCGACGACCCACTCCATGTCGGAGACCTTCTGCACGCTGAATCCGAGGACGCCGAGCCCCTTGCGGGCGGCCATGGCGTACGAGGAGGGCGACCCGGCCGCGTACCACATGGCGGGGTGGGCGGGCCCGTACGGCTTGGGCAGGATCTTCCGCGGCGGCAGCGACCAGTGCTTGCCCCGGAATCCCGGGTATTCGTCCTGGAGCCACATCCGGGGGAATTCGGCGATGGTCTCCTCCCAGATCTCCTTGGTGACATCCATGTCGGTCACGCCCGGGAGGAATCCGAGGATCTCATGGCTCCCCGCGCCGCGCCCGGTGCCGAACTCGAAGCGCCCGCCGGAGAGATGGTCGAGCATGGCGGCCTTCTCGGCGACCTTGGCGGGGTGATTGACCTGGGGCAGCGGGTTGAAGATCCCCGAGCCGAGGTGGATGCGGTCGGTCGCGTGCGCGAGATAGCCGAGGAAGACGTCGTTGGCGGAGAGGTGGGAATACTCGTCGAGGAAGTGGTGCTCGGACGCCCAGGCGTATTTGAAGCCGGACCGGTCCGCCTCGATGACGTACTCGGTCTCCTCCAGCAGCGCGTGGTGCTCGGCCTCGGGGTCGGTCCGCGACCTGCTCGACGGAACGTAACCCTGCACGAAGATCCCGAATTCCAAGGGGGTTCACCGTCCCTAGATTTCTGACGAGCCGTCAGATGAACAGACTCTGGCATCGGCGGCAGGGAGCGTCAAGAGAACGTACCCACGGCGGACCGGCCAGGAAGTGTCAGGAGAACAACCGCGTCCCCGCCAGCCATCCGCCGTCCACGACGAACCGCTGCCCGGTGACGTACGAGGAGTCGTCGGCGGTCAGGAAGAGCGCCGTGCGGGCCACCTCCGCCGGCTGTCCGATCCGCCCGAGCGGCACCACCTTGCGGTACAGCTCCGCGGATCCGGCGGCGGCCCGCCCGGCGTCCGCGGTGGGGTCGAGCAGTGCCGGGTTCGTCATCGCGGTGTCGATCGCGCCCGGGCAGAGGGCGTTGACCCGGATCGCCTTGTCGGCGAGTTCCAGTGCCGCGACGCGGGTCATGGCGACGACGGCGGCCTTGGTCGCGGCATAGGCCCCGACGTACGGAATTCCCGCCAGCGCGGCGTAGGAGGCGGTATTGACGATCGTCCCGCCGCCCGCCGCCGCGAGCTCCGGCACGGCGGCGCGCATACCGAGGAACGTACCGAGCTGATTGACCCGGACGACCTCCATGAATTCGTCCTTCGAGGTGTTCACCAGCTCGTTGAAGCGGATGATTCCGGCGTTGTTGACGAGTCCGTCGAGTTTCCCGAAGGTGTGCCTGGCCGTGGCCACGGCCTCGGCCCAGTCGGCTTCCTCGCCGACGTCGAGGTGCACGTACGCGGCTTCGCCGGGGCCGATTTCCTTCGCGACGGCCCGGCCCTGGTCGTCGAGCACGTCGGCGAGGACGACTTTCGCGCCCTCGGCGGCGAAAAGGCGCGCTTCCTCCGCGCCCTGGCCACGGGCGGCGCCGGTGATGAGGATGACGCGGTCGTTCAGGCGCATGTCGTGGTCCCCCTTCGGTCGGAGCGACTGGTCGGCGCGAAGAGCGGCGTCATTCGTCCAGCAGTGGGGCGACCTCGGACGCGAACCGCTCCATCTGGTCGAGCAGTTCACCGAGCGACCGGCTCCGGAAGCGGACCTGGATCTGGTCCGCCCCCAGCGACCCGTACACCCGCAGCGACTCCGCCAGCGTCCCCGGGCGGCCGGACAGCGTGCGCGGGCCGACGTCCCAGCCGGGCGTGCCGACGTACAGCGCCTCCGTGATCGCCCCGATGGCGAACGGGCCCTCGCGTCCCGCCTCCGCGCGCAGGTGGCGGAGCTCGGCGACGCGGAGGGGGAGCTGTTCGCGGGAGTCGCCCTGCGACAGCCAGCCGTCGCCCCGGAGCGCCGCGCGGCGAAGGGCCGCGGGGGACGAGCCGCCGACCCAGATCGGCGGGCGCGGCGTGCGTACGGGGCGGGGGGCCTGGCCCAGGCCGCGGAAGGCGAAGCGGGAGCCGCGGAATTCGGGGAACTCCTCGGGGCCCAGGGCCGTTTTCAGGGCATCGACGGTCTCGTCCAGGATCGCCCCGCGCCGCCGGAATTCGACGCCCAGCGCGTCGAATTCCTCGCGTACGTGCCCGGCCCCCACCCCCAGGACCAGGCGGCCGCCCGAGAGCCGGTCGACGGTGGCGTACTGCTTCGCCAGGACGAGCGGGTGCCGCAGCGCGGCCACGGAGACATGGCTGAGCAGCAGGGTCCGTCCGGTGACGGCGGCGAGATGGGCGAGGGTGGCCACGGGGTCGTACCAGGTGGTGCCCATGGCGGCCGCGAGCCGTGCGGGTACGGCGACGTGGTCGCAGGTGGCGAGGTAGGCGAAGCCGAGGCGGTCGGCGGCGCGGGCGACGTCCCGCAGCTCGGCGGGCCCGGCCTCGACCTCCCAGGGCTCGGCGTAGAGGGTGCTCAGCGAGGTGATGGGCACCTGCATCCCGTACGCGAGCCGCCCGGCGGGCAGCACGTCCACTCCGTCGCCCACTCGCCCTCCCTGCCCCGGACCGGAATTCAGCCTGCCCACAAGCCGTCCTCGCTCAGGCCCAGCAACGTGACAGCGTTGCCTCGTACGATCGCCTCGACCACATCCGCCGCCAAGTGCCCCATCTGCTCCTGCGCCACCTCGCGCGAGCGGGGCCACGTCGAGTCGGAGTGCGGGTAGTCCGTCTCGTAGAGGACGTTCGACGGGCCGATCGCGTCGAGGTTGCGCAGGCCGACCGGGTCGTCGAAGAAGCAGCCGTGGACGTGGGCGGCGAAGAGTTCGGAGGGCGGGCGGCGGACCTTGTCGGCGATGCCGCCCCAGCCGCGGTTCTCGGCCCAGACCGCGTCCGCGCGCTCCAGGATGTACGGGATCCAGCCGATCTGCCCCTCCGCGTACATGATCCGCAGCCCGGGGAAGCGCTCGAAGGCGCCCGACATCAGCCAGTCCACCATGGAGAAGCAGCAGTTGGCGAAGGTGAGGGCGGAGCTGACGGCGGGCGGCGCGTCGTCGGAGGTGGACGGCATGCGCGAGGAGGAGCCGATGTGCATGGCGACGACGGTCCCGGTCTCCGCGCAGGCGCGCAGGAAGGGGTCCCAGGCGTCGGTGTGGACGGACGGCAGACCGAGGTACGGCGGTATCTCCGAGAAGCAGACGGCGCGCACGCCCCGGGCCGCGTTGCGCCGCACCTCCCGCGCGGCGAGCCCGGCGTCCCACAACGGGACGATCGCGAGGGGGATCAGGCGCCCGTGCGCGTCCGGGCCGCACCACTCCTCGACCATCCAGTCGTTGTAGGCGCGGACGGACAGCAGGGCCAGTTCGCGGTCCTTCGCCTCGGTGAAGGTCTGTCCGCAGAAACGCGGAAAGGTCGGGAAGCAGAGCGCGGACTGGACATGGTTGCGATCCATATCGGCCAAACGTTCCGGGACGCTGTAGGACCCCGGGCGCATCCGCTCGTAGGTGACGGCCTCCAGCTTGATGTCGTCCCTGGAGCATCCGACGGCGGAATCCAGCCGGGTGAGCGGACGGTGCAAATCCTCATAGATCCACCAGTCCGCCACCGGCCCGTCGTCCCCGGGGGCTCCCATGACCGGGGCGAACCGCCCTCCGGTGAAGGTCATTTCCTTCAGTGGCGCGCGCACGACACGTGGTCCGACGTCGTGGAACTTCGCCGGAAGCCGGTTCCGCCAGACGTGCGGGGGCTCGACCGTGTGGTCGTCCACCGAGATGATCCTGGGGAAGCTCACCATGGCTGACACGTTAGCGACGAACTGACGATCCGTCAGCACTGTGGCGGAGCCGTCTCTTGCAGGCCTTGTGGAGAGGCCGGACCGCTGCTGACGTAGAGGCCACGGACAAGGCAGACTGGCCGGTGCGACCGAGCAGGACAGGCAGGGGGTCACAATGGCCGGCGACACAGGGCACGGGCACCATCTGCGCTTCACCGTGCTCGGGCCCGTGCGGGCCCGGCGCGGCAGGGAACTGCTGCACACCGGTTCGCCTCAGCAGCGGGCGCTCCTCGCCGCCCTGCTGCTGCGTGGCGGCCGCACCGCCACCGCGCCCGAGCTGGTGGACGCGCTGTGGGGCGACGAACCCCCGCACGCCGCCCTCGCCGCGCTGCGCACCTACGCCTCCCGGCTCCGCAAGGCGTTCGGCCCCGACGCCGACGCCCTGGTCAGCGAGTCCGGCGGCTACGCGATCCGGGTGGAGCACGGCTGCCTCGACATCGACAAGGCCGAACACCTCGCCACCGAGGCCGAGAAGGCGCGCGCCGCGGGCGACCGCGCCCGCGCCCGCGAGCTGATCAACCAGGCGCTCGACGTCTGGGACGGCGAGCCGCTGGCCGGCCTGCCCGGCCCGTACGCCGAGACGCAGCGCGCCCGGCTGGAGGAGTGGCGGCTCACCCTCATCGAGACCCGCCTCGATCTCGACCTGGAGGTCGGCGCCCACGCCGAGGCCGTCTCCGAGCTGACCGCCCTGACCGCGGCCCACCCGCTGCGCGAGCGGCTGCGGGAGCTGCTGATGCTCGCCCTCTACCGCAGCGGCCGGCAGGCCGAGGCCCTCGCCGTCTACGCCGACACCCGCAAGCTCCTCGCCGACGAGCTCGGCGTCGACCCCTGCCCCGAGCTCGCCGAGCTCCAGCAGCGCATCCTCCAGGCCGACGCCGACCTCACCCTGCACCTCTCGCACGACGACCGGCCGCACGCGGGCCCCACGTTCATCCGGCCCGCGCAGCTCCCGGCGACGGTGTCCGACTTCACCGGCCGCGCGGCCTTCGTGGACGAGCTCAGCGACCAACTGTCCACCGCCGAGGGCCGGATCATGGCCGTCTCCGCGGTCGCGGGCATCGGCGGCGTCGGCAAGACGACGCTGGCCGTGCACGTGGCGCACGCGGCCCGGAACCACTTCCCCGACGGCCAGCTGTACGTGGACCTCCAGGGGGCCGGGCCGGTGCCCGCCGAGCCGGAGGCCGTCCTCGGGTCCTTCCTGCGGGCGCTGGGCATCCCGGACTCCGCGATCCCCGACGGCCTCCAGGAGCGGGCCGCGCTCTTCCGGACCGCCCTGGACGGCCGCCGCGTCCTCGCCCTGCTCGACAATGCCCGCGACGCCGCCCAGATCCGGCCGCTGCTGCCGGGCACGGAGGGCTGCGCCGCGCTGGTCACCAGCCGCGCCCGCATGGTGGACCTCGCCGGGGCCCACCTCGTCGACCTCGACGTGATGAGCCCGGACGAGGCCCTGGTGCTCTTCACCCGCATCGTCGGGCACGAGCGGGTCAACGCGGAGCGCGACGCCGCGATGGACGTCGTCGCCGCCTGCGGCTTCCTGCCGCTGGCCATCCGCATCGCCGCCTCCCGCCTCGCCGCCCGCCGCACCTGGACCGTCTCCGTCCTGGCCCGCAAGCTCGCCGACGAGCGCCGCCGCCTGGACGAGCTCCGCGCCGGCGACCTCGCGGTCAAGGCCACCTTCGAACTCGGCTACGGCCAGCTGGAGCCCGCGCAGGCCCGCGCCTTCCGCCTCCTCGGCCTCGCCGACGGGCCCGACATCTCCCTGGCCGCCGCCTCCGCCGTCCTCGACCTGGACGTCGACGCCACCGAGGAGCTCCTGGAGTCGCTCGTCGACACCTCGCTCCTCGAATCCGCGGCCCCGGGCCGCTACCGCTTCCACGACCTCGTCCGCCTCTACGCGCGTGCGTGCGCCGAGCGCGACGAACAGCCACCGGCCGAACGCTGCGCCGCGATGTCCCGGCTGCTGGACTTCTACCTGGTCACGGCCGCCGGGGCGTACGTCCTGGAACGGCCCGGCGACCAGCTCCTGGCCCACCTCGCGCCCACCACGCACCCCGGGCTCACCTTCGGCGACGGCGCGGCGGCCAGCGACTGGCTGTTCGCCGAGGCCGGTTGCCTGCTCGCCTGCGTACGCCAGCAGGCGGGCGCGAGCGGTGACACCCTGCGGCGCGCCGTCGACCTGCTGCTGGCGGCGAAGGACCTCGCGGAGTCCGGCGCCGACTCCCGGCAGTACGAGCAGGCCGCCACCGCCCTGCTGGCCGCGGCCCGCGAGGCCGGGGACACCCGGTCGGAGGCGCGCGCCCGTACCGTACTGGCCCACGTCGACCGCATCGGCGGCCGCTTCGAGCAGGCCGACGAGCACGGCCGGCTCGCGATGCTGCTCGGGCGCGCCTGCGGGGACGCCATCCCCTGCTGCTACGCCGCCAACTACCGCGGCATCATCGCCATCTACGAACACCGCTACCAGGACGCCGAGCTGTATCTGGGCCAGTCCCTCGCCGCCTTCCGCGCCGACGGCAACCGCCCGGGCGAGGCCAGCGCGCTGAGCAACCTCGCCCGCGTCCGCCTCGACACCGGCCGCGTCGTGTCCGGCGTCGAGCTGGCCGAGCAGGCGCTCGCCCTCTACCACGAGACCGGTGCCTCCTGGCGGGTCGCCAACGGCCTCTACGCGCTCGGGGTCGCCCTCACCCACGCCGGGCGCTACGAGGAGGCGCTGAACCGTCTCTCCGAGGCCCTGCCGGTGTTCCGCGACAACCGGCAGCGGCTGTGGGAGGGCATGACGCACTACCGGATGGCGAACGTCCACCTCTGCGCGGGCCGCCCGGCCGCGGCCGCCCACCACGCCGAGCAGGCGCTCAAGCTCCGCGGCATCGGCGGCGCCTGGCGCCGCGGCAACGTCCTCACCCTCCTCGGCCGCTCCCTGGACGCCCTGGGCCAGCCGGGCCGCGCCCGCGCCTGCTGGACGGAGGCGCTCGCCATATACGAGCAGCTCGGGGCGTCGGAGGAGGCGGACGTGAGGGGCTTGCTGGCGGGGGTGGTGGCAGCGGCGTAGGGGGCGGGCCCCGGTCCGTTCGGGCCGGGGCACCCTCTTCGGCCTGTCCGGCGCTCGAGGACCGGGGTCAGGGGCGGAGCCCCGGTCCGGAGCCCCCGCTTCCGGGCGCGAACCGCCTTCCGGGCTCTCCGTGCGAGGGGGTCCGGGGCGGCGCCCCGGTTTCGGGAAGGTGCGGGGTGGGGAAAGATCCGCCCGAACCCCCCGCGCACGCCGCGAAGCGGCCTCGCGGAGCGGGCCTCGCATCAGGCCCCCGCGAAGCGATCCGCACCCCCACCACACCCCCGAACAACGCTGTCACGTGCCCGTTCATCGATCGTTTATCGGCACGCGGCAGTCTTACTCATGTCGATCCGTCGCGTCGGGGGGCAGGCGGGTCGTAGGTGAAACCTCACCTAGGGGTGATCAACCTGATCAGCCCTCATGCCCGTCCGGCGATCCTCGGGGGAGTCGCCGGGCGGGTTCTGCAGTCCCCGAGGATCACCTCCCCTTCACACCAAAAGACTCGCACTGAGCAACGGAGTTGATCGACATGAGCGATGAGCGGAAGCTCAAGCCAGTCGTGGCCACACCGCAGGACGATCACGTGACGGGCGGAGGCGGCGGCAGCACCCTGGCCGCGGCCCCGGAACTCACTCCGGAATTCGCTCCGCCGCCGGACGACCACGCCACCATAGGTGAGCCGCTGATCATGATGGACGACCACGTGACGGACAACCCGCTCACCCAGAGCTGATCCGCCCGTGCTCGTCCGGGCGGCGACGCCCGTCCCGGACGAGCACGGGACGTCAGGGGGGACCACAGGGCCGCGGGAAAGCACGGGGGAACACGGGGGCCGCGGCCCGGCCACCAGGGAAGGGCCCTACGGGGGACGTTCGACGGGGGACCGTCCGGGGGGACGGACGGCGAACGGACGAGGGCCCGGCCCTGATCACGGGGGAAACGCCGCACGGGGGGGAAGAACGGAGGGGGCCTCACACAGAGGACCACGGGGGAAGCCGCACGGGGGAAACGTTCAACGGGGGAAAGCGCAACGGGGGATGCGCGAACGAGAACGTTCGAAGGGGCCGGCCGAAAACGGGGGACGGCCCCACGGGGGAAACGTTCAACGGGGGAACGTTCACGAGGAACAGAGCGACCAGGCCCGGAAAGCTACGGGGACTCTCCGCCAGGGGAGTCCCACGGGGGAGCTCGCCGGGCCGCTCGACGGGGGAAGTTCCGCGCGACAACTGAATACGGGAAGTCCCAACGGGGGGACAGACCAACGGGGGACTGACAGGGGCCGGCGTCGGCAGCACGGAGGGGGAGCCGTCGACGCCGGCCCCTGCGGTCATATTTCAGCGACGTCTCAATCCGTCAGGACCGCAGGCGCCGAGCGCGCATCACCACTGCAATGCCACCCCCGATCCAGAGGAGTCGAAATGAACAGCACGACCACGCGCACGAAGAAGGCCGCCGTCATAGCCGCCCTGGCGGTGGCTGCCGCCGTCGCCGCCGCGGTACCGGCCGCGGCCGACGACCACTCGACGATCTCCACCCCGCTCTCCGTGCGCGGCGGGCACGCCGGCCCGCACGACGACCACACCACCGGCGGGGCGGACGACCACAGCACCCTGGGCGCGGACGACCACACGACGGGCGGCGCCGACGACCACATCACCTTCGGCGGGCTGCGCTAGCCGTACCCGGACGGGCTTGATCCGAGCCCGGCACGAGCACGTCAAGCCCGTCCGGCGATCGAGAAGCGGGGCTCTTGAACGGAGCTCTCGAACGGGGCTCTTGAGCGAGGCTCTTGAGCGAGACCGGGTCGGACACCCGGTGCGGGAGGACGACGGCCAGGGGTACGCCCCTGATGGGACAGGGCGAGACCGCGGGTCACTCCTCACCGCCCTCCATCCCCCGCAGCTCTCCCTTACGCACCTTCCCCACCGCGTTGCGCGGCAGCGCCCGCACGAACGCCACTCCCCTCGGCACCTTGTAGTTCGCCAACTCCTCACGCGCCCAAAGGATCAGCTCCTCCTCCGTCGGCGAGTCCGCCCCGCCCCGCCGGACGACGAACGCCTTGCCCACTTCGCCCAGCCGTCCGTCCGGATCCGGCACCCCGATGACCGCCGCGTCCACCACGCCCGGGTGCCGCGCAAGCACCCGCTCCACCTCGGCCGGGTAGACGTTGAAGCCTCCGACCACGAACATGTCGGTCATCCGGTCCGTGATGCGGAGATTGCCCGCGTCGTCCAGCGTGCCGACGTCCCCGCTGTGCAGCCAGCCTTCGGCGTCGACGGCCCTGGCGGTCGCCCCGGGGTCCTCGAAGTAGCCCGACATCACCTGGTAGCCACGCACCAGGATCTCTCCGGGCTCCCCCGGCGGCAGCGCCTTCCCGTCCGCCCCGACCACCTTGACCTCGGTGTCCGGGACGGCCCGGCCGGACGTACCGGCCACGGTCTCGTCCGCGTCGCCCCGCCGGCACATCGTGACCAGCCCGGTGGCCTCGCTCAGCCCGTAGGCGGTCAGCACCGTCACCGGCCCCAGCTCGGCGCGCAACCGGTGGATCAGCCCGCGGTCCACCGTCGCCGCGCCCGTCACCACCACCCGCAGGGACGACAGGTCGTACATCTCCCGCGCCGGGTGGTCGAGCAGCGACCGGAAGAGCGTGGGCGGCCCCGGCAGCACCGATATGCGTTCCGCGGCGACGTGCGCCGCCACCACGTCCGCTGTGAAGACGGACTGCGGGACCATCGTCGCGCCCCGCATCAGGCAGGCGAGCACGCCCGCCTTGTAACCGAAGGTGTGCGAGAAGGGGTTGACGATCAGATACCGGTCCCCCGCCCTGAGCCCGGCGAGGTCCGCCCAGGCCCCGAAGGCCCGCAGGCTCTGGGCGTGGGTGGTGACCACCCCCTTCGGCTCACCCGTGGTGCCGGAGGTGAAGACGATGTCGGAAGGCGCGTCGGGCGCCACAGCGTTGGCCCGTGCCCGTACCGCCCAGGCGGGCACCGCGTCCCCCGCGGCCAGGAACTCCTTCCACGTACGGAACTCCGCGGGCGCGTCCTCGGCGAGCACCACGACGTGCCGCAGGCAGGGCAGCCCCGCCAGCGGCGGACCGTCGCCCTTCCTCCCGCCCCCGCCGCCCCGCCCCGCCGCTCGGCGCAGCGCGGCGACATAGGACGTACCGAGGAAGGTGCCGGTGACGAAGAGCAGCTCGGCCCGTGTGCGCTTCAGCACCTGGACCGCCTCGCCGCCCTTCAGCCGGGTGTTGAGGGGGACGAGGACCGCGCCCGCCGAGACGGCGCCCAGGGCCGCGACGATCCAGTCGAGGGTATTCGGGGCCCAGACGGCCACCCGGTCGCCCGCCTGGACGCCCGCGGCGAGGCAGCCCGCCGCGGCGCGCTCGACGCGGGCGGCGAGCTGTCCATAGCTGATCCGGGTCCGGCCACAGGCCACCGCCTCACGGCCGGCGTACCGCGCGGCGGCCGTGCGGACCAGCCGGGGTATGGACATGAATTCCAGATCCCCGCGCATCGCACCCCCTTCCCCACTGGCTGACTAAACGTCAGATTAGCGATAGCCTTCCGCGCTGTCAGCAGCGAAAGCACCCACAGCGTGGAGGTGACGATGGCGGCGGCACTCAAGGACTCCACTGCGATCGTCGGCATAGGACAGACCCCCTTCGCCCGCCAACTTCCCTCATCGGAAAAGACCTTGGCCTGCCAGGCGATCCTGGCGGCGCTCGACGACGCGGGCATCCCTCCCTCCCAGGTCGACGCCTTCGCCTCCTACACCATGGAGGAGACCGACGAGGTCGAGGTCGCCAAGGCCATCGGCGCGGGCGACGTGACCTTCTTCTCCAAGGTCGGCTACGGCGGCGGCGGCTCCTGCGCGACCGTCGCCCACCTGGCCGCCGCGATCACCACCGGACAGGCGACCGTCGGTGTGGCCTGGCGCTCCCGCAAGCGCGGCTCCGGCCCCCGCCCCTGGCGGAACACCGCCGTCCAGCTGCCCACGCCCGCCCAGTGGACCAGGCCGTACGGCCTGCTGCGCCCCGTCGACGAGATCGCCATGCTCGCCCGCCGCTACATGCACGAGTACGGCGCCACACGCGACCACTTCTTCAACGTCGCGCTCGCGTGCCGCAACCGGGCCAACCAGAACCCCGCCGCGATGATGCACGGACGCCCGCTGAGCCGTGAGACGTACATGTCGTCGCGCTGGATCAGCGAACCGCTCTGCCTCTTCGACAACTGCCTGGAGACCGACGGCGCGCTCGCCTGCGTGGTCACCTCCGCCGAGCGGGCCCGCGACTGCCGCGACGCTCCCGTCCTCATCCACTCCGTCGCCCAGGGCCTGCCCGCCCAGCACCACGGCATGGTCAATTACTGGAACGAGGACCCGCTGTCCGGACCCGCCTGGACCGCCGCGCGGCACCTGTGGAAAACGGCCGACTTCGGCCCCCAGGACGTCGAAGTCGCCCAGATCTACGACGCGTTCACCCCTCTGGTGCTGCTCTCCCTCGAAGGCTACGGCTTCTGCGCGCGCGGCGAAGGGGCGGCCTTCACCGAGGACGGCGCGCTGGAGACCGGCGGCCGCCTTCCGCTCAACACGGCGGGCGGAGGGCTCAGCGAGGCCTACGTCCATGGCTTCAACCTCATCAACGAAGGCGTCCGGCAACTCCGCGGCCGCTCCACCGCGCAGGTGCCCGGCGCCACGACCTGTCTGGTCACGGCGGGCGAGGGCGTCCCCACTTCGGCGCTGCTGCTGAGGAGTTGAGTCTTCATGTCCTCCATCATGAAGGGCACCACTGACAACGGCCTCCTCGTGCCCGCGCCGGACGAGGACAGCGCCCCCTTCTGGGAGTTCGCCACCCGCGGTGAGCTGCGGATCCAGGCGTGCGCCGGCTGCGGGCGGCTGCGCTTCCCGCCCCGGCCCTGCTGCCCGCGCTGCCAGTCCTTCGCCGTCGAGTGGCGCAGGATGAGCGGTCGCGGCCGCATCTGGTCCTTCGTGCTGCCCCACCCGCCCCTCCTGCCCGCCTACGCCGAACGCGCCCCGTACAACGTCGTGGTCGTGGAACTCGCCGACGCCCCGCTCATCCGCCTCGTCGGCAATGTGGTCGCCGCCCCCGACGCGCCGCCCGACTCCGTCGACCCGGCCCGGCTGCGCATCGGCGCGCCCGTGCGCGTCGTCTTCGCGGAGCTCACCGAGGGTGTGACGGTGCCCTGCTGGCTGCTGGAGCGCTCATGACGGCCGAGGGCCCACCGGTCCGCACGGAGACGGGAGAGGATGGCGTCGCGCTCGTCACCCTCGACCGTCCCGCCCGGCACAACGCGATCGACCTGGCCACGGCCGCCGCGCTCGGCTCCGTATGGCGCCGCTTCCGCCACGACGACGGCGTGCGCGCCATCGTGCTCACCGGCGCCGGGGACCGGGCGTTCTGCTCGGGCATCGACCGGTCGGTGACCGTGCCCCAGCCCGGCTCGCCCTACTCCGTCGACGACCCGCTCCTCGCGGTCGGTCCCAAGGCCGCCGACCTGTGGAAGCCGGTGATCGCCGCGGTCGGCGGGCTGGCCTGCGGCGGGGCGTTCTATCTGCTCGGCGAGGCGGAGTTCGTGGTCGCCGCCGAGAACGCGACGTTCTTCGACCCGCACACCACCTACGGCATGGTCAGCGCGTACGAGTCGATCCACATGGCCCAGCGGATGCCGTTCGGCGAGGCCGCCCGCACGGCACTGATGGGCACCGCAGAACGCCTCTCCGCGCGGCGCGCTTACGAGATCGGCCTCGTCTCCGAACTGACCCCGCCGGGCGGGGCCGTGCCCGCGGCCCTGCGCGCCGCCCGAGTCATCGCGTCCTGCCCCACCGAGGCCGTCCAGGGAACCGTACGGGCCCTGTGGGCGGCCAAGGAAGCCGCCCGCGACCGGGCCCTGGCCCTGGCCCCGCACCTGATCTCCCTCGGCAACCTGCCACCGGCCCACCAGGAACAGCTCTTCACCACCCGCGACCGGACATACCGCCTGCGCTGACCCATGGGCGGCGGGCGCATGCGGCGGGTCTCACGCGGACGGACGAACAGGCCGCTCCGTCAGGGCCGGCCGGCGGTCGGAAAGAGCGCACCGCCCCGTCCGGCAAGCAGCCGGACGGGGAAGGCATCCTCAACGCCGGGACAGCCCCGTCCCCTTGGCCGCGTCCAGCGCGTACACACAGCGGTCCTTGCTACAGGCGTAGACCACGCCGCCCATGGCCACGGGCGACCCGGTGATCTCGCCGCCGGTGGCCAGCTTCCAGCGGAGCTGCCCGCCCGCCGCGTCCACCGTGTACAGACAGTGGTCCGCGGAGCCGAAGTGGACCCGGCCGTCGGCGACCACCGGTGCGCCCACCACGTCACCACCGGCCGCGAAGCGCCACCTGGGCGTGCCGGTGACCGCGTCCAGCGTGTAGAGCGCGCCGCCGCTGCCCAGGTGCACGGCCCCGGAGGCCACCAGCACCGGCTCCGTGGACTGCCGGGGCTCCGTGGCGATGCGCCAGCGGTCACGGCCGGTGGCCGCGTCCAGCGCGTACACCGTGCCCAGGTAGTCGGCGACGTAGACGCCGCCGCCCGTCACCGCCGGGCCCGGTGCGAACGCGGGCGGGCTCAGGAAGACCGCCGGTGCCTCGAACCGCCAGCGCACGTCTCCGCGCGCCACGTCGATCGCGAGGACCCGCGTGCCGGCCGCGATGTACACAACGCCGTCCGGGGCGGGCAGCAGCCGCACCGGCACACCGCCGCAGGAGGCGGCGTCGCCCACGGGATACGACCAGCGCTCGGTGCCCGTGCGGGCCTCCAGGGCGCGCAGCCGCCCGTCGGCCCAGACGTACACCGTGCCGTCCTGCACGAACGGGCCGCAGTCCGGGGTCTCGAAGTCGGTCTGGAGGCCGCCCATCTCCCACAGCAGCTCGCCGTTGGCCGCCTCCCACGCCTGCACGCCGCCGCCGCGCGTGCCGGTGACGATCGTGCCCCGGTCGGCCCGGAGCGAATACACCCAGCCGTCCGTGGCCAGCCGCCAGCGCTCGGCGCCGTCGGCCGCGTCCAGCGCGTAGAGCGTGGGCCCGTCGGAGGCGTGGATGCGGCCGTCGGCCACGGCCATGGCCCAGGCCACGTCACGCGTCTTGAACTGCCTGCGCCCGCTGGCCACATCGAGCGCGTGGACCTCGAACGACGTCACGTAGAGCAGGTCCCCTGCGACGGTCGGCGTGCCCCACACGTCGTTGGACATGCGGAACCGCCAGGGCCGCCAACGGCCCTGGTCGCCCTGCGCGTTGCCGCTGTCGGGCGAGGGGGCGGGGGACTGCGCGGGCACGGAGGCGGGCGCCGCGCCCGTCATCCCGGCCGGCGGCCGCACCCATCCGGTCGCGTGCCCCGTGCCGGGGTGGGCCTGCGGCTCGCGCACGTCGGCGACGCGCGGGCCCGGCCCGATCGGGACCTGTGACCCGGCGAGCCGCACGGAGCCGTCGTGCGCGGGCGCGGCGGGCGCCCCCGCGTGCCGGCCGTGCGCACCGGCCACGGCGGGGCCGTCCGGCAGCCCGCCCGGCACGCCGCGCGGATCGGGGGCGCCGACCATGCCGGAGCGCCCGGTCTCCGCACCGCCCGGGTGTCCGTCGCCCCAGGCGGGCCCGCTGCGCGCACCGGCGGGCGGTGCGTACGAGGGAGCGGGCGCGCGGGACGGCGTCGGGGGCTGCGCGGGTCGGGGCGGCACCCCGGAGCGGTTGCGGCCGCCGCTCCTCGCGACCGCCGGTGCGGGGCGGTGTCCGGCCCGGCGCTGCTCGATGAGGGTGACGGCGTTGTCCGGCAGCCAGGCCGAGGCCGTGCCGCTGTCGTCGCCCCCGCCGGAGGCGAAGAGATGCGGGGCCAGCTCCGCCTGGAGGTCCGCCGGGGTGGGGCGGTGCTCCGCGGCCATCTGCATGCAGGAGTCGATGAGCGGGCGCAGCTCGTCGGGCAGCCCGCTCAGGTCCGGGCCCTCGCGCAGCAGCATGAAGACCGTCTCGACCGGGTTCGCGCCGTGGAAGGGCGCGTGTCCGGTCGCGGCGAAGACCAGGGTCGAGCCGAGCGAGAAGATGTCGCTGGCGCCCGTCACGCTGCGGGAGTCGCGCGCCTGCTCGGGTGACATATAGGCGGGCGTGCCGACGGCGACGTTGGTCATCGTCAGCCGGGTGTTGGAGACGCCGGAGGCGATGCCGAAGTCGATGACCCGGGGGCCGTCCTCGACGACCAGGACGTTCGACGGCTTGAGGTCGCGGTGCACCAGGCCCGCGCCGTGGATGGACTGGAGCGCCTCCGCGACACCGGCGGCCAGCCACCGTACGGCCTGGGCCGGGAGCGGCCCGCACTCGTTGATGATCTCTTCGAGCGAGGGCGCGGGCACATAGGCGGTGGCCAGCCAGGGCACGGCGGCGCGCGGGTCGGCGTCGACGACGGCGGCGGTGTAGAAGCCGCTGACCGCGCGGGCCGCCTCCACCTCACGGGTGAAGCGGACCCGGAAGAGCTGGTCCTCCGCGAGCTCCGTGCGCACCGTCTTGATCGCGACCCGTCGGCCGGACGCCGAGCGGGCGAGATAGACCAGCCCCATGCCGCCGGCGCCGAGTCGGCCGAGCACCTCGAACGGGCCGATCCGTCTCGGGTCGTGCTGCGTAAGCTGCTCCACCACTGGCCTGCCACCTCCCCGTGGGGGCTTGAAGGGTTTCAGCCCCGTGCAGCGTCTCACCGCGAATTATCTCCGGGGTACGCATACCGATTCTTCCTGGCGACGGGCGCGGTTGCGAACCCGGGTCGCGCTTCGCCGTGTCTCCACCACATGCGGAACGTCCCGCCCCGCGCGTCGTACCCCTCACTTCCGTCCCGTGACTCTCCGCTGTCCCCGCGAGGCTCGCCCCTGCCCGACGAGGTGTTCCGAGTGCCACGTTATCGGGGTGCGAAGGTTTCCACGCGGCCTGTGGATAACTGTGCGAAGAGCGCTCCGGCGGGCCTTGTCCACAGCCTGTCGATAGGACGATTCACCGGTACGGGCCAATCCACCCCGGCTCTCGCGGCGACCCTCACATACGGCCTGAGCTGGCCTTACGTACCACCTCGCACCCCTCCCCCCATTTGCATGCGGCCGAATCGCGCTCCGATCACCCCTCGGTAAGCTGACGGCATGACAGGACAAGTACGCACCGTCGACGGCCGCGTGGCCGGCCGACGCGGACAGGCGACGCGGCAGAAGCTGCTCGACTGCCTCAGTGAAATGCTCAGCTCCTCGCCGTACCGCGATGTGAAGGTCATCGACGTCGCGCGCAAGGCCGGCACCTCGCCCGCCACCTTCTACCAGTATTTCCCGGACGTCGAAGGCGCCGTCCTGGAGATCGCCGAGGAGATGGCGAAGGAGGGCGCGAGCCTGACCGATCTCGTCGCCGGGCGCTCCTGGGTCGGCAAGTCCGGCTGGCAGGCCGCGGAGGAGCTGGTCGACGGCTTCCTCGGCTTCTGGCGCAAGCACGACGCCATCCTGCGCGTCGTCGATCTCGGGGCGGCCGAGGGCGACAAGCGGTTCTACAAGATCCGCATGAAGATCCTCAACGCCGTCACCAACTCCCTGACGGACTCCGTCAAGGAGCTCCAGTCCAAGGGCAAGGTCGACAAGGACGTCAACCCCGCCGCCGTCGCCGGTTCGCTCGTCGCGATGCTGGCCGCGGTGGCCTCGCACCAGAAGGGCTTCCAGAGCTGGGGCGTCAAGCAGGCCGAGCTCAAGCCGAACCTCGCGCTGCTCGTCCACCTGGGCATCACCGGCAAGAAGCCGACCAAGTAAGCGCTTCAGCGCCTCGCACGTCCTGTCATCGCAGCGGCGGGCCACTCCCGGCTCGGGCCGGAGCGGCCCGCCGCAGTGACATCCCCCACCCCCGCACGGCCGTCTCCCTCCCCCACCGACCGCGTCGCTAGCGCGGCTCCAGCCGGAACAGCCGGATCTCACGCTCCACGCGCGCCTGGTAGCGCGCGTACGGAGGCCAGAACCTCACCACCGCCGCCCACGCGGCCGCCCGCTCCGTGCCGCTCAGCAGCCGTGCCCGTACGGGGATGTCCCGCCCCTTCCAGCTGATTTCCGCATCGGGGTTCGCCAGCAGATTCGCCGTCCAGGCGGGGTGGCCGGGCCTGCCGAAGTTGCTGCCGATCAGCACCCAGGCGCCGGCGGGATCACCTTCCCGCATGCAGGCGAGCGGTGTGCGCCTCTGCTGTCCGCTGCGCGCGCCCGTCGACGTGAGGACAACGCTCGGCAGCAGACGCGCGCTGAGCAACGTCCTTCCGCCCGACAACCGGT
Organism: Streptoverticillium olivoreticuli subsp. olivoreticuli; assembly: GCF_003391135.1. GTDB lineage: Bacteria > Actinomycetota > Actinomycetes > Streptomycetales > Streptomycetaceae > Streptomyces > Streptomyces blastmyceticus. The sequence continues at coordinate 4,547,568 of NZ_CP031455.1, forward strand.
GCACCGCCCGATCCAGCGCCGGCACGAAGTGCGGCGCGATCCACGCGAACGCACGGGTCGAGGAAACCCTTTGCACCACTCGTTCCACCGCGGCCGTCACAGCGCCACCGCTTCCCGCTCGACCCGGGCGGCAAACAGCCCGGCACTCTCCGCGGCGCGTTCCCTCAGCCGGTGCACGGGACCGAACAGCAGCTCGTCCGACGCGGCCCGCTTGAAGTACAGCTGCACGTCGTGCTCCCACGTCACCCCGATGCCACCGTGCAACTGGACGGCCTCTCCCGCGACCGTCCGCTGTGCCTCCAGCGCCTGCGCGAGCGCGAGCCCTCCGGCGACCGCCGCGCCCGTGCCGCCCGCCGTCGGTCCGGCACCGGCCGCCCACGCCGCGTAGTACGCCGCCGAACGTGCCGTCTGCACCGCCACGTACAGGTCGGCCAACCGGTGCTTGACCGCCTGGAAGGATCCGATCGGCCTGCCGAACTGTTCCCGGGAACACACGTACTCCACCGTCCGCTCCAGCACCCGGTCCGCCGCCCCCACCGCTTCCGCGGCCACGGCCGCCGCCACACCGCCGCCCAGCCGGGCGAGCGCGCCCTCCACATCGGCACCGCCGTCCGCGTCGGACCCCAGGAGGTCGGCCGCCGCATCGCGCAGTTCGACGCGGGCCTGCGGCCTGGTCTCGTCCAGCGTGGTCAGCCGGGTACGGGTCACACCCCGCGCCCGCTGCGGCCGCAGGGCGAACAGGAGCGTCCTGCCGCGCGCGTAGCCGCCCGCATGGGCCGCGACGAGCAGCAGGCCCGCGCTGTGCCCGTCGAGCACCTGCGCCGCCTCGCCGTACAGCCGCCAGCCCGGGCCGTCACCGGCCGGCCGCGCCTGGATGCCGCCCGCCCGGCCGCCTCCGGCCCACAGTCCGCCGTTCGCTCCGGTCAGCCCGAGCGCGGCCGCCAGGTGGCCGCCCGGCAGCACCAGCGCTCCCGTCAGCTCTCCGGAGACGAGCGGCGGCAGCAGCTCCGCGCGCTGCGTCCGCGTGCCCAGGGCGGCGATCAGCGGTGCCGCCAGTCCGGCCGTGGCCAAGAGCGGGGACGGCAGCAGTACGCGGCCCGTCTCCTCGCAGGCCAGTGCCATTTCCGTGAGCCCGCAGCCCGCTCCGCCGTAGCGGGGTTCCACCGCAAGGCCCGGCAGGCCGAGCCGCTCCGCGAGCAGCCGCCACAGGGCTTCGTCATGACCGGCCGGCGTGCGGACCGCCGCTCTGACCTCGTCCGGCCCGCAGCGTTTGAGCAGCAGTTCGCGCAGGGTGCGCCGGATCTCGTGCTGCTCGTCGCTCAACGCGGCATCCATGGGCGGCCTCCTACCGGAACCGACGGGCCGTCATCGTAGGCAGCGCAACCGCACTTTCCCAGCCCTGAACTGATGTACCGTCAGATTCATGCCGGACCGCCCACGCAAGGTCGCCGTCGTCGGTGTATCCCTCTCGGACTGCGGCCGTGTCGACCACGCCACCCCGTACGCCCTGCACGCCCAGGCCGCCCGCCGCGCCCTCGCCGACTCCGGCCTCGGCCGGGATGTCGTCGACGGACTCGCCTCCGCCGGGCTGGGCACGCTCGCCCCCACGGAGGTCGCGGACTATCTGGGCCTGCGGCCCACGTGGGCCGACTCGACCGGTGTCGGGGGCGCGACCTGGGAGGTCATGGCCGCGCACGCGGCCGACGCCATCGCCCTGGGCCACGCCAACGCGGTCCTGCTCGTCTACGGCTCCACCGCCCGCGCCGACCTCAGGGCGGGCCGCCGTACCGCCGCCCTTTCCTTCGGCGGCCGGGGCCCCGCGCAGTTCGAGGCTCCGTACGGGCACACGCTCATCGCCAAGTACGCGATGGCCGCCCGCCGCCACATGCATCAGTACGGCACCACATGTGAACAGTTTGCCGACGTCGCGGTTCAAACCCGCGCCAACGCCTTTTTCAATCCCCACGCCATGTACCGCGATCCGATCACGGTCGACGACGTGCTCGGCGGACCGGTGATCGCCGACCCCTTCACCAAACTGCAGTGCTGCATACGGTCCGACGGCGGCTGCGCCGTGCTCCTCGCGGCGGAGGAGTACGTGGCCGGTACGGCGAAGTCACCCGTGTGGGTGCTGGGCGCCGGAACCGCGCTCTCCCACTCGACGTTGTCGGAGTGGGACGACCTCACGGTGTCCCCGGCGGCGGTCTCCGGGCAACTCGCCTTCCGGCGCGCGGGCGTCACCCCGCAGGAGATGGACCTGGCGGAGCTGTACGACGCCTTCACCTACATGACGCTGGTGACACTGGAGGACCTGGGCTTCTGCGCGAAGGGCGAGGGCGGCGCGTTCGTCGGGGGAGGCCGGCTGACGATCGGCGGCGGGCTGCCGGTCAACACCGACGGCGGCGGTCTGTCCGCCTGCCACCCCGGCATGCGCGGCCTCTTCCTCCTGGTGGAGGCGGCACGCCAGCTCAGGGGCGAGGCGGAGGAGGGCCGCCAGGTGCGGCGGCGCGACGGAGCCCTGCCGCGGCTGGCCGTCGTCTCGGGGACGGGCGGCTGGTTCTGCTCGTCGGGGACGCTGATCCTGGCGCGCGACTGACGGCCGCTCCCCCACAGCGGGAGATTCGGACGAAGCCTCGATGGCGGGTTGGATGGGCACCATGAGCGATGAAACGGCCGACAGCCGCCAGGAGTCCTTCCGCGCACTGCTGCGCTCCCTCCGGGTGTGGGACACCGAGCTGCCGCACTTCGATCCGGCCACCGCCCCCGCCGAGCCCCTGCCCCTCTTCCAGCAGTGGCTGCGCGAGGCCGCCGAGGCCGGGACGCCCGAGCCGCACACGATGACCCTGGCGACCGCCGACGCGAACGGCATGCCGTCCGTACGGACCGTCATGCTCCACGACGCGGACCGGCGCGGCTGGCACTTCGCCACCCACCGCACGAGCCGCAAGGGCCGGGAGCTGGCCGTCCGGCCCGAGGCGGCACTGGGCTTCTACTGGCCGGCGGTCGGCCGCCAGGTCCGGGTGCGGGGCGCTGTGACGGCCATGGACGCCCAGGAGAGCCGGGCCGATCTGGCCAAGCGCTCCACCGGCGCCCTGGCGGCCGCGCTGGTGGGACGGCAGAGCGAGCCGCTCGCCTCCTGCGCCGAGCTGGCACGCGCCTCGGAGGCGGCATGGGAACGGGCCCTGCGGGAGCCCGACGCCGCGGTGGACAGCTGGACGCTGTACGTCCTGGAGGCGGACGAGGTCGAGTTCTTCCAGGGCGACGCCCACCGCCGCCACGTGCGCCTCCTCTACCGCCGCGCCCGGGACGGCGGCTGGGTCACCGAGCTGCTCTGGCCCTGAGGCCGGGCTCCGGGTCGGTGGCGATCCGGGCGTGGAGGTGGATGTCCCACATCCCGCCGTCGCTGCCCGGCATCGCACCCCGCAGCGTGCCTTCGAGGCCGTACGCGCAGCGCTCGGCCACCCGGCAGGAGGCCCCGTGGCCGAGGGCGTGCCCCAGCTCCAGCCGGTGCAGCCGCAGTTCCTCGTGGAACGCCCACCGGGTGAGGGCCTCCAGGGCCCGGGAGGCATAGCCCCGGCCCCGGAACTCGGGCAGGATCCAGTAGCTGACCCGGGCGCTGCGCTGGACGTGGTCGATCATCGCCAGGCCCACGCTGCCCACGACGACGTCCGGCCCCTCCGCCTGGGCGGTGACCGCGAACGCCACCGAGTCGCCCTGCTCCCACCCGGCTGCGCGGCGTTCCAGGAAGGTCCGCGCGCCCTCCTCGTCCGGCGATGGCACGGTGATGGCGTTCCAGCGGCGGAATTCGGGGTCCGATATGCCCCTGAGCACGGCGTCGAGGTCACCGTCCTCCCACGGACGCAGCAGCAGGTCGAACTCGCCGATCCAGGCCGGTGCCAATGGCTTCGCTTCCTTCATGTCCGGCATTCAACACGGGCGGAAGACCGGTATCTCCAGCGGGGTTTCGGGCAGCGCGCGGAACGTCACCCGGAGGTCCATGCCGATCCGCAGCCGGTCCTCGGGGCAGTCGACGACCTCGGTCGCCATGCGCGGCCCCTCCGCGAGGTCCACGACGGCGGCCACGTAGGGCAGCCGCTCGCCGAACGGCGGCAGGTCGTTCACATGGACGACCGACCAGGTGTGGAGCGTGGCACGGCCGGTCGCCTCCTCCCAGACGACGTCCTCGCTCCAGCAGCGCGGGCAGATCTCCCGTGGATAGTGATGCGCCCTGCCGCACCCCCGGGCGCGGCAGCGGCGTATCAGCAACCGGCCCCGCGCGGCGGCGTCCCAGTAGGGCCGCGTGAACGCGTCCACCTCGGGCACATCATGACGAATCTCTGCGGCCAATACCTCAACCCCCTGGGATTCATGGGCTACTTGCGCCCCTCCCGCTTCCCTCCGGGCATCCCGCACATCTTTCCTGACGTGACGTCAGATCGGTAGCCTGACCTTACGTCAGCACGTCGGCCCTTGAGCAGGAGTGGACGAGAACGATGCTTGGATCGACTCACGGCACCCTCACCACCACCTCCCGCCCGGCCCGCGTGACGGCCTGCGGCGAACGCCGCGGCCCGGCCGTCCACGGTCTGGCCGACGACGCCGAGGACCTCGACGTCAGCGGGCGCCCACTGCGCTCGGACGTGCCCGACCTGGACCGGTTCTTCCGGCCCGAGACCGTCGCCGTCGTCGGTGCCTCGGACGCGGAGGGGCGGCCCAACACCGGCATCACCCGGCAGCTCGTCGCCTGGGCCGAGCGGGTCGGCGCCCGGCTCCACCCCGTGCACCCCACCCGCAGGACGGTCTTCGGCCGTCCTTGTCATCCCTCCGTCGCCGAACTGCCCGAGCGGATCGACCTCGCCGTCCTCCTCGTGGGCGACCCCCTTCCCGTCATCGAGCAACTGGCCGCTTCCGGGGGCGACTCCACGGACGGCAAGGCGGCGTTCGCCGTCGCGTTCGCCTCCGGCTTCGCGGAGACCGGCCCGGAGGGCGCCGCCGCCCAGGCCCGGCTCGCCGCCGCGGCCCGGCGGGCGGGGGTCCGGCTGCTCGGCCCGAACACCAACCTCAACGCCTTCGAGCACTTCCGCACCGACCTCGACGGCCCGGCGATCGCGCTCGTCACCCAGTCAGGCCACCAGGGCCGCCCCGTCTTCTCCCTCCAGGAACTCGGCGTCCGGCTCTCGCACTGGGCCCCCACCGGCAACGAAGCCGACCTGGAGTGCGCGGACTTCATCTCCTACTTCGCCACACGGCCGGAGGTCGGGGCCATCGCCGCGTATGTGGAGGGGCTCAAGGACGGCCGCTCCTTCCTGCTCGCCGCCGACCGGGCGGCCCGGCACAAGGTGCCCGTCGTCGCCGTCAAGGTCGGCCGCACCGAGACCGGCGCCCGCACGGCCGCCTCCCACACCGGCAAGCTGACCGGCGCGGACGACGTGGTGGACGCGGCCATGCGGCAGTTCGGCGTGATCCGCGTCGACGGTCTCGACGAGCTCCAGGACACCTCGGCCCTGCTCGCCCGCGCCCGCCCGCCGCGGGCCGCCGGAGTCGCCGTCTATTCGATATCCGGCGGCACGGGCGCCCACTTCGCGGACCTGGCGACCGCCGCCGGCCTCGACCTGCCCGCCCTCCCCGCCACGAAGCAGCACGAGCTCCACCAGTGGATACCGGACTACCTTTCCGTCACCAACCCCGTCGACAGCGGCGGCCACCCGGTCGGCGACTGGCGCGGCCGCAAGATCATCGACGCCCTGCTCGACGACCCTTCCGTCGGCGTCCTCATCTGCCCGATACCCGGCCCCTTCCCGCCCATGAGCGACACCCTCGTACGGGACCTCGTGGCGGCGGCGGAGGAGACGGACAAGCTCGTCTGCGTGGTCTGGGGCTCCCCGGTGGGCACCGAGGACGCCTACCGCGGCGCGCTCCTCGGCTCCTCGCGCGTGGCCACCTTCCGCACCTTCGCCAACTGCGTCACCGCCGTGCGCGCCTACCTCGACCACCACAGCTTCGTCGCCCACTACCGCTCCCCGTTCGAGGAAGCACCGCGCACCCTCTCCCCTTCCGCCCGCAAGGCACAGGCCCTCATGCGGCCGGGCGAGCAGCTCAGCGAACACGCGGCGAAGCAGCTCCTGCGCGCGTACGGCATCCGCGTCCCCCGGGAGCAGCTGGTGACCAGCGCCGCCGCCGCGGTGCGGGCGGCCGGGCTCGTCGGCTACCCCGTCGTGATGAAGGCCTCGGGCCCGCAGCTCGCCCACAAGACGGAGCTCGGCCTGGTCAGGATCGGCCTGACCTCGGCGAGCCAGGTCCGCGACACCTACCGCGAGCTGACCGACATCGCCCGCTACGAGGGCCTGCCGCTGGACGGCATCCTCGTCTGCCAACTCGTCGGGCACGGAGTGGAGATGGCGGTCGGGATCTCGCCGGATCCGCTCTTCGGCCCCACCGTGACGGTGGGGCTGGGCGGGGTGCTGGTCGAGGTGATGCGCGACACCGCCGTGGGCGTACCGCCGTTCGACGAGGACCGCGCCCGCGCGATGCTCGGCGAACTGCGCGGCAGCGCCCTGCTGGACGGGGTCCGGGGGGCGCCACCGGCCGACGTGGACGCGCTCGTGGAGACCGTACTGCGCGTCCAGCGCATGGCCCTGGAGCTGGACGGCGAACTCGCCGAGCTGGACATCAACCCCCTCGTGGTGCTGGACCGCGGCCAGGGCGCCGTGGCCCTGGATGCGCTGGCCTTCTGCCGCTGAGCCGCGCGCGGCGGCCCGGAGAACCAGGAGTTCCCCCATGTCCGTCTCCCCCCGTGAAACGCCTGCCGACACCACCGGAGCGGACGGGCCCACCGAGCCCCCCGGGCCCGTCCGCTCCGATGCCTCAGTGATACTCCACGCCACTGACAACGGCGTCCTGTGGATCACGCTGAACCGCCCGGAAGCCCTCCACGCCATCACCGCTGACCAGCGGGAACAACTGATTTCAGATTTTTTTGAAGCCTCCGCGGACCCGACCGTGCGGGCCGTGGTCGTCACCGCGACGGGCAGGGCCTTCTGCGCCGGGGCCGATCTTCGCGCGGCTTCTCCGGCGCGGCCCGGCGAGCCCGTGCCGGGCGATGTCGCCCGCGTGATCCGACTCGGCGCGCAGCGGCTGATCGGCGCGGTGCTGGACTGCGAGAAGCCCGTGATCGCCGCCGTGAACGGCATCGCCGCCGGCCTCGGCGCCCATCTCGCGCTGGCCTGCGATCTCGTGGTGGCGGCCGAATCGGCCCAGTTCATCGAGGTGTTCGTGCGCCGCGGCCTGGTCCCCGACGGCGGCGGCGCCTATCTCCTCCCCCGGCTCGTGGGCCCGCGGCTCGCGAAGGAGCTGATGTTCTTCGGCGACGCGCTCGGCGCAGCCGACGCGGAACGGCTGGGGCTGGTGAACCGGGTGGTGCCGGACGGCGATCTGGCCCCGACGGTCCGTGCCTGGGCGCAGCGGCTGGCGGCCGGGCCGACCCGCACCCTCGCCCTGACCAAGCAGCTGGTCAACGCCTCGCTCGACGCCGACCGGACGGCGGCCTTCGCCGCCGAGGCCGCGGCGCAGGAGATCAACATGACGACGGCGGACGCGCGGGAGGGCGTGGCGAGCTTCGTGGAGCGCCGCGCCCCGCGGTTCCGGGGGCGATAGCCCGTACGCGACCCTTCCAGCCTGACAGATCGTCAGTTTTAATGGGGTCATGATGGGACACGCGGGCATGGCGGCGGCCGCCGTGCGGTATCTGCGGTCGACCGGAGCGCCGACCTCCGCACCACCGCGGGCCGACGGCCCGCCCCGCCCGGAACCGCGGCCCGTCGACCCCCTGCCTCGCCCGGAGCTGCGTGCCGTCCGGGCGGACGAGCGAGTTCCGCCATCGCCGGCCGAGCTCCGCCGCGTGCTCGGCAACTTCGCCAGCGGCGTCACCGTCGTCACGGCGCCGGGCCTGGACGGGGAGCCGCCCGCGGGCTTCTCCTGCCAGTCCTTCGCCTCGCTCTCCCTCGACCCGCCGCTGGTCGTCTTCATGGTGGCCCGCACGTCCTCCACCTGGCCGCGCATCGCCCGCGCCGGGGTCTTCTGCGTCAACATCCTCGGCGCAGGACAGGAGGAGCTCTGCCGGGCCTTCGCGGTCAGCGGCACGCGGACGGCCGACAAGTTCGCGGGAGTGCGGCACGGGCCGTCCCCCGCGACCGGATCACCGCGCCTCGCGGACGTTCCGGCCTGGGTCGACTGCGCGGTCCACGCCGCGCACCCGGGCGGGGACCACCTGATCGTCGTCGGGAGCGTCGAGGCGCTCGGGGCGGACGGGAGCGCGGCGGGAGCGCGGCCGCTGCTCTTCCACCGGGGCGCGTTCGCGACGGTCGCCCCTTGAGTGATGGCCCGCCGGGCTACTTCTTGTGGCGGACCACCTTCGTCAGCACGTAGCGCTTGCCGGAGCCCGGCTTGCCGATCTCGTGGTAGATCCGCGGCTTCTTCTGCGTGCCGCCGACGCTCCAGTCGCGGCTGAGTTCGCAGGACTTGATGCGCAGGGCCACGCTCTCGATCTTGCCGCCCTCCCGGACGGCCTTCCAGTTCCCGGAGCCGTCGCAGTCCTTCGGCCTGTCCTTGCCCGTCTCGTCCCAGACGTAGTTGTCGAGGCCCTCGGCGACGGCGCCGCCGTCCGAGTCGAGCTTGACCGTGCCTCCGTGGCCGTCGGTCCAGGTGCCGGCCAGATCCGACTTGTGCAGCCGCGGCGGCTCGTACACCTTCACCAGGCCGGTGCCGTACGCGCCCGCGCCCAGCACGGCGATCGCCAGCCACGCGAGCGCCCCGTCGCGCGCGATCCTGCGGACCAGACCCCTGGCGCGGCCCTTGCGGACGCGGCGGCCGGCGACGGCGGCGATCAGGGTGGCGGGCAGCAGTCCGGCCGTGAGGCAGGCCCACCACAGGGCGTAGGACAGCGCGGGGGCGAACGCGCGGCTGCCGAGCGCCGCCACACCTCCGAACGCGGCCACCACCAGGGCGGCCACCACCGGCACAGCGGCCAGGTCCCAGCGCAGGCGCTCGGCCCGGCCCGCGCGCCGTGCGGCGCGCCGTGCGAGCGCCAGCGCGGGCATCACCGCGATGCCCGTCACGAAACCGCTGACCAGGACGGCGAAGAACGCGATACCGAGAACCGCAGCGATGATCACGGCCACGTTGTGCGGCAGCCCGTCGTGCTCACGCGCGAGCATCACCAGGACGGCGATCGTCCCGCCGATCACCGCCTCCGCGCACAGCCCGGCCATCGACGCGCAGAACGCCGCGCCGAAACCGTCCGCGTGCATCACCCGCTTCGGCGCCCGAGCGGACTCCTCGGGTGTGGCTTCCGCTTCTTGCGCCGCCGCCTCGACCGGGATCGCGTCCGGCTCGGCCTGCTGTGTCATAACCGCCCCTCTCCCCAAGAAAGATTCCCCCAGAGGCCGGGAGGTTGCTTCCGCGCGTGGACCGTGACCAGTGCCCTGTCCACCGGACCGTCGGCTTCCACCGACAAGGAGGTCCGGAAACGCACCGCACCGGCACGGGCCGCCCGGCGGACCATTCTTACCGATTGGCCCGCCTTGGCCCGAATAAGGGCCTGTGCGGCCCCGCACCCCGGAGGGACGAAGGCCCCGGCAGACACGAGTCAACAACACCTCGAGGCCGTGACCGGCGCAAGACCGCGGACACCGATCGCAAGAGGGATCACACAGGAGCGCTCCGGAGGCAGCCGGTCAGACGGCCGCCGGAATCCGGGCCGGCCTCCTCCGGATGATCAGGGCCATCAGCGCGGCCACCGCGCACAGCGCTCCGGACGCGTACCAGACGAGGTCGTACGAGCCGAAGGCATCGCGGGCCACACCGCCCAGGAACGCGACCAGGGCGGCACCCACCTGGTGGGACGCAAGCACCCAGCCGAAGACGATCGCGCTGTCGTCACCGTAGTGCTCACGGCACAGCGCGATGGTCGGCGGCACGGTGGCGACCCAGTCGAGCCCGTAGAAGACGATGAAGAAGATCATCGGAGGATGGACGGACGGCGCCATCAGCATCGGCAGGAACATCAAGGAGACGCCCCGCAGCCCGTAGTAGACGGCGAGCAGCCTGCGCGCCTCGAACCGGTCGGTGAACCAGCCGGAGGCGATCGTCCCGACGACGTCGAAGACGCCGATCACCGCGAGCAGGCCGGCGGCAGCGGTGACCGGCATGCCGTGATCGTGGGCGGCGGGCACGAAATGGGTCTTGACCAGCCCGTTCGTGGACGCGCCACAGATCGCGAAGGTGCCCGCGAGCAGCCAGAAGGGGCCCGTGCGGGCCGCGTTCACCAGGGCCTTCACCGCACGCCGGGCCGCACCGGACACGGGCGCGGGCTTCGGAGCGCAGACCTGCGCCCCATATGCGGCAAGGCCGACGTCCGCCGGGTGGTCGCGCAGCAGCAGCCAGACGAACGGGACGACGGCGAGCGCGGCGGCGGCCACGATCAGGGCCGCGGGCCGCCAGCCGTGGTGTTCGACGATCCAGGAGAGCAGCGGCAAAAAGATCAGCTGCCCGGAGGCGCCCGCGGCGGTGAGGATGCCGGTGACCAGTCCGCGCCGGGCGACGAACCACCGATTGGTGACGGTCGCCGCGAAAGCGAGAGCCATCGAGCCGCTGCCGAGGCCGACGAGCACACCCCAGCACAGGACGAGCTGCCAGCTCTCCGTCATGAAGACGGTCAGCCCCGCGCCCGTCGCGATCACCGTCAAGGCGCAGGCGACGACCCTGCGGATGCCGAAGCGGTCCATGAGGGCGGCGGCGAAGGGTGCGGTGAGCCCGTAGAGGGCGAGGTTGACGGACGCCGCGAAGCCGATGGTGCCGCGCGACCAGCCGAACTCCGCGTGCAGCGGATCGATCAGCAGGCCGGGCAGGGAGGCGAAACCGGCCGCGCCGATGATGGTCACAAAGGTGACGAGAGCGACGAACCAGGCGCGGTGGATACGGGTCCGGCGCCCGCCGCGCCCCGAGCGGCTCGCCGGGCGTGCGGGACGAGGAGTTGTCTGGGTCACGTCATCAGCATCGGGAGCGCCCGGGTCGCGAACGAGTGGCCGAAAGGACAGCATTCGAAAGGATCGGGCCATCATGGTCCGGGAAGCCGCAGGTCTGCGGCAGCCTTGTCGGTGTGGGCCGGGGATTGTCAGTGGTGGGCCGCAGACTGGTCGGAGACGGGCGGGAGACCGCCCGGGAAGCGCTTGGGGGGACGAATGGAAATGCCGCAGACCACCGATGCCGGGCGTACGGAAAGCAGGCCGGGCGTACGGCCGCACCGCGTCGCGGTGCTCGCCCTGGCGGGCGTCATCCCCTTCGAACTCTCCATTCCGTACCGCATCTTCGGCAAGGCCAGGACGGCGTCCGGCGAGCCGCTGTACGAGGTGGTGACGTGTGCGCTCGAGCCGGGCCCGGTCTCCACCGACGCCGACTTCACGATCACCGTCGAGCGGGGCCCGGAGGCTCTCGCGGAGGCCGACACCGTCATCGTCCCCGCGTCGTACGAACTCGGCCGCCCCTACACCGAGGGCGAGCTCGAGGACGCCCAGGCCGCCGCCCTCGCGCACATACGCCCCGGCACGCGCCTGGTGTCCATCTGCACCGGGTCGTTCGTCCTGGCGGCCGCCGGGCTCCTCGACGGGCGCCCGGCCACCACCCACTGGAGCAGCACCGACCACTTCCAGCGGCTGTTCCCGTCGGTCCGGGTGGACGCCGATGTGCTGTTCGTCGACGACGGCGATCTGCTGACCTCCGCGGGGGTGGCCTCCGGCATCGACCTGTGCCTGCACATCGTGCGGCGCGACCACGGGACCGCGGTGGCCAATGACGTGGCCCGGCGCAGTGTGGTGCCCCCGCACCGCGACGGCGGCCAGGCGCAGTACATCCACCGGCCCGTGCCGGAGCCGCAGTTGGCGACGACCACGGCGGCACGCGCGTGGGCGCTGGGGCGGCTGCACGAGCCCATCCAGCTGCGGGACATGGCCGAGCAGGAGGCGATGAGCGTGCGGACCTTCACACGCCGCTTCCGGGAGGAGGTCGGGATCAGTCCCGGGCAATGGCTGACCCAGCAGCGGGTGGAGCGGGCACGGCACCTGCTGGAGGACAGCGATCTCTCCGTGGACCAGGTGGCGCGGGACGCGGGGTTCGGCACGGCGGCGTCCATGCGGCAGCACCTCCAGGCCGCGCTGGGTGTGTCGCCGACCGCGTACCGGCGCACGTTCCGGGCGGCACCGGCGGGCTCCCGCCGGTGATCCGCACAGGGGTCAGCCGAAGGTCAGCACGGCGCGTGCCACGCGCCCTCGCAGGGTGTCGGCGACGGCCTTCGCGAAGTCCTCGACCGGGTAGGCGGTGGTGACCAGTTCGTCCAGCAGGAGGCGGCCCTCCCCGTACAGCCGGGCGTAGAGGGCGATGTCGTGCTGGGGGCGGGACGAGCCGTAGCGGCAGCCCAGTATCGACTTGTCCAGATAGAGGGACGAGACGAGGAAAGACGCCTCCGCGGCGGCGGGTGGCACCCCGAGCAGCACCGCCTGGCCGTGCCGGTCGAGGAGGTCGACCGCCTGCCGTACGAGCCCGGTGTCCCCGACGCACTCGAACGCGTGGTCCGCACCGCTGGGCAGGATCGCGCGGACGGCGGCCCGGGTGCCCTCCGGGGCGGAGGCGTCGACGAAGTGCGTCGCCCCGAACTGCCGGGCCACGGCCTCCTTTTCAGGGTTCGCGTCGACGGCGACGATGACGGAGGCTCCGGCGATGCGCGCGCCCTGGAGGACGTTCAGGCCGACGCCGCCCGCGCCGATGACGACGACGGAGTCCCCTTGGCGGACCCTGGCCCGGTTGAGGACCGCGCCGACGCCGGTCAGGACGCCGCAGCCGATGACGGCCGCCGAGGCCGGTGGCAGGTCGGCGGGGATCCTGACCGCCTGGACCGCTTTGACGACCGTGCGCTCCGCGAAGGCCGAGCTGGAGGCGAACTGGTAGAGCTTGCCCCCGCGCCGGGAGAAGGGCCTGCCGGGCATGCCGATCGACCTGCGGCACATGGTCGGCCGGCCGCGGTCGCACTCGGCGCACGTGCCGCAGTTGGCGAGGGTGGAGAGTGCGACGTGATCGCCGCGCGCCACATGGGTGACCCCGGTGCCGACCTCCTCCACCACACCCGCGCCCTCGTGCCCGAGCACGGCCGGGACCGGGAAGGGGATCGTGCCGTCGATGACGGACAGATCGCTGTGGCAGAGACCGGCGGCGGCCACGGCGACCAGCACCTCGCCGGGGCCCGGCTCGCGGACGTCGAGGTCGTCGACGACCTGGGGGCGCTCGCCGTCGAAAATGACACCTCTCATGGCTGCTCCGTCCTCTCGGTGGCTCGGGTATGTGCGGGCCGGGCGGTTCAGGCGGGCCAGACGACGGACTGGAGCTCGCTGTACGCGTGCAGCCCGAAGGAGCCGCCGTCCCGGCCGACCCCGCTCTCCTTGAAGCCGCCGAACGGTGTCTCGGGGTGCCGTTGGACCGTGTTGATCCCGACGTTTCCGCAGCGCAGCCGGGCGGCGAGGGCCCAGGCGCGGCCGGCGTCGGCGCTGAAGACGTAGTCGTAGAGGCCGTAGGAGGTGCTGTTGGCGATGCGGACCGCCTCGTCCTCGTCGTCGAAGGGAAGGGCCACGACGACGGGTCCGAACAGTTCCTCGCGGGCGACGGTCATGTCCGGGGTGGCGTCGGTGATCAAGGTGGGTGCGACGTAGAAGCCGCGGTCGAGGCCGGGACGGGTGCCGCCGACAGCGATGCGGGCGCCTTGCGCGCGGGCCCCGGCGATGTATGCCTCGACGCGGTCGCGCTGGGCGGCGGAGATCAACGGGCCCACGATCGTGGAGTTATCCACAGGGCTCCCGATTGTCAGTGCCCGCGCGTAGTGTGAGAGACCGGTGACGACCTTCTCGTACGACGACCGGTGGACGAGCACCCGGGTCGGCGCCGTGCAGATCTGCCCGCTGTGGAACGACCAGACCGAACCGACCGCCCCGATCGCCGACTTGAGCACTTTCTCGTCGGCATCCTCCAGGACGATGGCCGCGCCCTTGCCGCCCAGTTCCATCAGGGTGCGCTTCATCGACCTCCCCGCGGCCTCGGCGATCCTCTTCCCCACAGCGGTGGACCCGGTGAAGCTGATCATGTCGACATCGGGGTGGGACACGAGCGCTTCGCCGGTGGCGGGGTGCGAGCCCGTGACGATGTTGAAGACGCCGTCCGGGAGGCCCGCCTCCTTGAGGATCGGGCCCAGCGCGAGGCAGCAGAGCGGGTCCTGCGGCGCCGGCTTGGCGACGACCGCGTTCCCCATGGCCAGGGCGGGTGCGACCTTGCCCGCCAGATTGACGACCGGGAAGTTGTAGGAGGTGATGCAGCCGACGACGCCCACGGGGCGCCGGACCGCGGCGGCGCCCAGCAGGCCGCCTGGGGCCAGTGGGGTCCCCTTGACGGGGCGGGGCGCGAGCGGGACGACGTCCGGTTCGAGGGCGCCCCGGGCGTAGCGGTGGAACCGGTCGACCGCCGCGGGAAGTTGCAGGGTGGTGGTGACGCGGGTCGTCGCACCGGTCTCCGCCTGGAGGATGGGCAGCAGTTCCTCCTCGTGTTCACCGATCAGTTCCGCTGTCCGGTCCAGGACGGCCGCGCGCTCGCGCGGATCCGTACGGGACCAGCCGTCTCGGGCGGCCCGCGCGGCGGCCACGGCGTCGGCGACTTCGGCGGGAGTCGCCTCCGGGGCCTCCCCGACGACCTCCTCGGTCGCCGGATTGACAACTGCATAGTGCCCTTTTTCCGGTGCGTGCCAGGAGCCGTCGATCCACAGTCCGTACGCCGTCATGGACGCGGCTCCTTCGGCAGGCCGAGCACGCGCTCGGCGATGACGGTGCGCTGGATCTCGTCCGATCCGCCGTAGATGGTGTCGGCACGGGAGAAGAGGAACAGGCGTTGCAGTGCGTCGAGTTCATAGGGACGATCGGCATCCCAGGCGACCGGCCCCAGGGTGGCGGCCGGGCCGCGTATCAGCATCGCCAGTTCGCCGAGTTCCTGGTGCCAGCGGCCCCACAGGAGCTTGGCGACGCTGGGGGCTCCGGGGTCACCGGCTGTTCCCAGGGTGCGCAGGGCGTTCCAGCGCATGGTCTGCAACTGCGCCCAGTGCCGTACGATCCGGTCGCGCGTCACCGGTTCCGCTGCGGCACCCGTTTCCAGGGCGAGGCTGACGACGTCCTCCAGCTCGGCCGCGAAGCCGATCTGCTGGGCGAGGGTGGAGAGACCACGCTCCCGGCCGAGGAGGTCCATGGCGACCCGCCAGCCGTTGCCCTCCCCGCCGACAACGTGTTCGGCGTCGGTCTCGGCATCGTCGAAGAACACCTCGTCGAAGTCGGCGGTCCCCGACATGTCCCGGATCGGCCGGACCTCGATCCGGCCGGGCTGGTCCATCGGCACGAGCAGCAGGGAGAGTCCGTGGTGCCTGCGCGACCCCTCGGTGGTGCGGGCGAGGAGAAAGCACCAGTCCGCTTCATGGGCGTAGGAGGTCCAGATCTTCTGTCCGGTGATCCGGTAGGTCCCGCCATCGTCGGTGAGGACGGCGGAGGTACGGAGGGCGGCGAGGTCCGAGCCGGCGCCGGGCTCGCTGTAGCCCTGGCACCAGATGTCCTCGCCCCGGGCGATGGCGGGGAGGAACCGGTCGCGCTGGGAGGCGGTGCCGTGGGCGAGGAGCGTAGGGGCGAGGAGGTTCTCGCCGATGTGGCCGAGACGGGCGGGCGCTTGGGCCCGGGCGCACTCCTCGGCCCAGACGACCTGTCCGGTCAGGGTGGTGGTGCGATTGCCGTAGGTGCCGTGGGCGGGGTCCCAGGCGAGGCCGATCCAGCCACCGGCGCCGAGCTCACGCTCCCAGGCGCGGGGCGTGGGGGCGGGCTCGGTGGCGAGGTGTTCGGCGAGCCAGCCACGCGCCTCTTCCCGGAATGCCTCGTCCTCCGGCCCGAATGCGAAGTCCACGCTCTGTCCTCTCACCGCGTAGCCCTTGCGCGCTCACTCGGCACGAGGGGGATACGTGATCGCGGTCCGTGGTGCCCGGATGGTGTTCGTCGCCAGGGGCGGGCATCCCGCCCCCAGGCGCCCTGCGCGCACGCGGTCACGCGTTGGGGCGGTCATGGGCGGCGGCTGCTTTGGCCATGGCCTCCAGCTTGGCGAGCAGGGGCATGGGGTCGCTGCCGACGGTGCCCGGGAGGTGGTCCGCGATTTTCTCCGGGGTCCAGGCGCCATCGGCGTAGGCGGCGCGCAGTTCGCGCGGCTGGGCCCATACCGCGATCTTGGGGCCGGCCACCGTATAGACCTGCCCGGTGATGCCGTGCTCGCGCACCCGGTCGCTGAGGAGGTAGACCACCATGGCGGCGACGTCCTCGGGATCGCCGATCCCGGTCAGTTCCATCGGCACCTCGGCCGACATCCGCGTACGGGCCACGGGGGCGACACAGTTGGCGGTGACGCCGTATTTGTGCAGGCCCAGGGCGGCGCTGCGGACGAGCGAGATGATGCCGCCCTTGGCGGCGGAGTAGTTGGCCTGGGCCACGCTGCCCTGGTGATTGCCGCTGGTGAAGCCGACGAGCGCGCCGTGGCCCTGGCGGCGCATGAGCGCGGAGGCGGCGCGGAAGACGGTGAAGGTCCCCTTGAGGTGGGTGGCGATGACCGGGTCCCACTCCTCTTCGGTCATGTTGAACAGCATGCGTTCGCGGAGGATGCCCGCGGCGCACACGGCCCCGTCGAGCCGCCCGTACCGGGCCACCGCGGTGTCGACGACCCTGCGGCCGCCCGCCATGGTCGACACGTCGTCCGCGAGGGCGGTCGCCCGGCCCCCGGCCGCCTCGATCTCCTTGACCACCGCCGTGGCGACATCGCTCGTCGGCTCCGCACCGTCGACGGAGACCCCGTAGTCGTTGACGACGACGCTCGCCCCCT
Source organism: Streptoverticillium olivoreticuli subsp. olivoreticuli (assembly GCF_003391135.1). Taxonomy (GTDB): domain Bacteria; phylum Actinomycetota; class Actinomycetes; order Streptomycetales; family Streptomycetaceae; genus Streptomyces; species Streptomyces blastmyceticus. The sequence continues at coordinate 4,564,551 of NZ_CP031455.1, forward strand.
CGGCCGCACAGGCCAGGGCGACGGCGTGCCCGATGCCCCGGCCGGCACCGGTGACGGCGATCACCTTGCCGGTCAAGAAGTCACCCATGCGGCACCCCTTCCAGGTTTCTGACGGACCGTTAGATTTTTGAGCAGGGCGGCCGCGGGCACAAGACCCGGCGGGGCCCGGATCCGGGGAGGGGACGCATGTCATTGCCGGCGGAGTTCTACGATGTGGCCAAGCGCGTCAACAACTGGGGCCGTTGGGGCGAGGCCGACGAGATCGGAACCCTCAATCTGATCACCGACGCCGTCGTCCGTGACGCCGTCTCGACCGTACGCACGGGCCGCCGCGTCCCACTGGCCGTACCCCTGCAACAGGAGGGGATACAGACCGGGATGATCCCCGGCAGGGTGAACCCCCTGCACACGATGGTCGCGATCAACGTGGAGATGTTCGGCCCGGACACCGTCGCCACCAGCGACGACGTCGTGACCATGGGCCTTCAGGCGGGGACCCACTGGGACGGGCTCGCCCATATCTCGCACGGCGGCAAGATCTACAACGGCCGCCCGGCGAGCTCGGTCACCGCCCATGGGGGCGCGGCGTGCCATGGGATCGAGAAGGTGAGGCACGTCGTCTCGCGCGGGGTCCTGCTCGATGTCGCCCGCACCCACGGGGTCGAGCGGCTCGCCACCGGGTACGCCGTCAGCCCGGAGGACCTGGACGCCGCGGAGGAGCTCGCGGGGGTGACGGTCCGGCCGGGGGACATCGTGCTGGTGCGGACGGGCCAGATCCAGGCGTATCTGGCGGGTGACCGGCAGGCGTACGGCCATCCGTCGCCCGGACTGTCGTTCCGCACGCCGGAGTGGTTCCGCGCGCGGGATGTCGCCGCGGTCGCCAACGACACCCTGACGTTCGAGATCATCCCGCCGGAGATCACCGGACTGTGGCTTCCGGTGCACGCCCTCGATCTGGTCGAGATGGGGATGCCGCAAGGGCAGAACTGGAATCTGGAGGAGCTGTCGCAGGCGTGCGCGGAAGAGGGGTGCTACGCCTTCCTGCTCAGTGCCACGCCGGAGCCCTTCACGGGTGGGGCCGGCTCACCGGTCGCGCCGGTCGCGGTCCTCTGACCGCCGAGGACCGGTCACGCTCCCCAGCTGAAAGAACCGCGGGAACTCGCCCCCACGCGGGGGCCGTCCAGGCCGCATGACGAACCTGATGGGCTCATGGAGAGACCGGAGCTCCATGGCGTCGAATGAGGCCCACGAAGAGGTGGGCGGGCGGCGGCGCGCCGATGCGCACCCCGAGCACGGCACCGCACGCCGCCGCCGGCTCCGGCGCGCAAGCCCTGTTCGCGCCGGACCGCGACCCGTACTCGCCAAGCAGCCCAGTACGAACGGGCTCCTCGACGTCCCCTCGCAACGAATCGCTGCGTCCAAGGGTGATCACGTGGACACTTCACGTCAACACCTGGTCTGGACTTTGTCGACTAAGCCCGATTTGTGACGGCGCGTGGCGACTCGAAAGCGCCGACCCACGGAGTCTGTCCCCGGTCGACCTCGCACCAGATCCGCTTGCCCGCGCCCTCGGGCTGCCAGCCCCAGCGGTCGGCGAGGCCGTCCACCAGCTCCAGGCCCCTGCCGCCGGTGTCGTCGCCCTCGGCCCGCCGTGGGCGCGGGGGGCGGGCGCTGATGTCGGCGACCTCCACGCGCACGGTGCCCGCGCAGAACCCGGCCGCACCGGAGGAGCCGCCCGCGTCCGGGAAGAGCATGCGCAGCACGGCCGGACAGCCGGTGTGCACCACGGCGTTGGTGACCAGTTCCGAGATGAGCAGGATCAGCGTCTCCGCCAGGGGCTCATCGACGCCTATGCCGGAACCGGCCAGTCGGGACCTTGCCCACCTACGGGCCCGTCCCACCTCCGCGGGATCGGCCCGGACCTCCATCTGCATCTGAAGCACCTGCACCGCTCACACCATCCGAACCGGCGGACACAACGCCTCGCGTCTCCGAGGGGTCACGGAACGTGATCCCGCTCCGAGACAGCATGGTTGACGCACAGTCACCCCAACAAGCGCTTCGGGCATATTCCGGCGCAAAGGAGTATGCGTACTGCATACTGTGCGACGCGCGTTGCGGAGACTCGAACATCGGAGGGCCACAGGCCCCGTTCCGACACGAGCGTCAGACATTTTCTCACCCGGCGTCGCCACATGGACAACACCTGGCTTGCTGCGCCTCTGAACCACTCGCATCCAAGGGAGAGTACCCGAGGGCGGGACCGACTCCACCCAGTGACGAGTAACACATAGGACACAGCCTGATATCGACGTTCTGTGATCGGTTATGTATGACATGACCGGCATTTCACCCATGCCGATTAAGCCAGGACATTTTCGCCGCCTTCGGTGCCCCACCAAACATCTGGCGCATTTTCCTCAGCGGCGTCCATCAACAGTTCATTCGCAAGGAATTCCTCCGATTCTTCGGTCGACTGCCACTGAAATGCCCTGACCCAGGCACGTTTGAGATGCAGATGAATGTCAGCTTCCCATGTGAAGCCCAGGCCACTGTGCACTTGCAGACAGTCACGGGCATTGCGGATAGCAGCACTGTCCGCAAGCAGCTTCGCGGCGGCGATCTCGGCGGGATCCTCGGTCAGTGACGCGGCGTAGACACTCGCGCGAGCGAGGTCCGTGCGTACGAGCATCTGCGCGCACAGATGTTGCACGGCCTGGAAGGCACCGACCGGGCGGCCGAACTGGGTGCGGCGCCGGGCGTGGGAGACGGCGAGCGTGATGGCGCCCCGGGCGCTGCCGAGTTGCTGGGCCGCGGTCAGCAAGGCCGCTTCGCGACGCAGGCGTGCGGCATCGGCGGATGTGTCAATGACGCCTGGGCACACGGGAGGTGGCGGGTCCACGCGGTGCAGGGGCGTGAGCGGGTCGACGGAGCGGAAGGGGCGGGCCCGTAAGGCGCGTGGCCCCGCACCGGCCTCCATGGGCAGCAGCCGGGCGGTGTCGCTGGTGAGCAGCAGCACGGCGTCCGAGGACGTGAGGTGTTCGGCGACGCCCGGCCCGTCCAGGGCGGTGACGATCCGGGTGCCGTCGGCGGCGCCGGGTACCAGGCCCGCGGCAAGGTGGGTGGCGGCCAGGGGGCCGGGCAGCAGGGCCCGCCCCGCCTCCTCGAAGAGGAGTACGGCTTCGGGCAGGCCGAGGCCCGATCCGCCGTCCTTCTCGGCCAGCCGCAGCGCGAAGAAGCCGGCTTCCCCGAGCGCGCGCCACACCTTCCGGTCCGGGCCGGGGTCCGCGGCGCCATGAGCCTCCGGCGCCCCCTGCGCCCCGTCGAGGGCGGGCGGAGCGTCCACCGCGGCCCGCAGCTTCTCGCGCGGGTACCGGGCCGCCAGGAGCGTGCGCATACCCGCCTGCAGGGCGCGCTGGTCGTCGCCCAGCCGGAAGTCCACGGTCACCACGCCCTGGGGAGGCCGAGGATGCGCTCGGCGACGACGTTCCGCTGGATCTGGGAGGTGCCCGCGGCGATCGTGTAGGAGAGCGAGGAGAGCCGGTCCGCCGTCCAGGCCCGGCCGGCGTCGAGGGACTCCGGGCCCAGGACCCCGGCGGCGGCCTCGTACAGCTCCTGGCGCGCTTCGGAGTAGCGCAGTTTGAAGACCGAGCCGGTCGCGCCCGGGACCCCGCTGCCACCGGTGCGTGCCGCGTGGTCCGCCTCGCTCACGTTCCACTGGGTGAGCCGCCACAGCGCCGTGAACTCGGCGTTGAGCCGCCCCAGGCGGCGGCGGAGGACGGCGTCGTCCCAGCGGCCGTTCGCGCGGGCCGCGCGGGCGAGCCGGGTGAGGGTGCGGCGGCAGGCGACGACCTCGCCCGCGAAGGCCGTGCCGCGTTCGAAAGCGAGGGTGACCATGGTGACGCGCCATCCGTCGTTCTCCGCGCCGACCCGGTTGCCGACGGGTACCCGCACGCCGTCGAGGAAGACCTCGGCGAATTCGTCGGACCCGGCGAGGGTCCGCAGGGGCCGTACGGTCACGCCGGGGGCGTCCATCGGCAGGGCGAGCCAGGTGATGCCCCGGTGCTTCGGGGCCGAGGGGTCGGTGCGGACGAGCAGTTCGCACCAGTCGGCGACCTCGGCGTGCGAGGTCCAGAGCTTGCTGCCGGTGACGACGTAGGAGTCACCGTCGAGGACGGCGCGGGTGCGCAGGGCGGCGAGGTCGGAGCCCGCCTCGGGTTCCGAGAAGCCCTGGCACCAGATCTCGTCGCCGCGCAGGATGGGCGGGAGCCAGCGGGCCCGTTGGGCGGCGGTGCCTTCCGCGGCGATGGTGGGCCCTGCGTGCAGCAGGCCGACGAAATTGGCGCCCACATAGGGGGCGCCGGCCCGTTCGGTCTCCTCCAGGAAGATCAGGTGCTGCGTCGGGCCGGCGCCGCGGCCACCGGCGTCGGAGGGCCAGTGCAGTCCCGCGTAACCGGCGTCGTACAAGGCCCGTTGCCAGGCGCAGTCGAAGGCGCGCCGGGCCGGCCAGTCCGTGGCGGGCGGCCGTGGCGGCAGCTTCGGCAGTGTCTCGCGCAGCCAGGCTCGCAGCCCGTGCCGGAAGGCTTCCTCTTCTTCCGTGCCGCTGAGGTCCATGGGCGGTCACCTGCCCGTCCGGTCGAGATCGAGTCCGAGCATGCGGATGGCGTTGCCGCGCATCAGCTTGTGGACGGTCTCGTCGTCCAGGCCACGCACGTGGTCGAGTGCGACGTCCTTGGTGTGGGGGAAGGTCGAGTCGACATGGGGGTAGTCGGTCTCGAAGGTGGCGTTGTCGCGGCCCACCGCATCGAGTGACGCGATGCCGTGTTTGTCGCGGAAGAAGCAGCAGAAGATCTGCCGGTAGTAGTAGGTGGAGGGCGGTTCGGGGATCAGGTCCCGCACGCCGCCCCAGGCGCGGTGTTCGCGCCATACGTCGTCGGCGCGCTCCAGGGCGTACGGGATCCATCCCATCTGGCCTTCGCTGTAGGCGAGTTTGAGGCGGGGGAAGCGCACCAGCACGCCGCTGAAGAGGAAGTCGGCCAGCGATGCCATGGCGTTGTTGAAGGACAGGGTCGCCTGCACCGCGACCGGGGCGTCCGGTGAGGCGGCGGGCATCTGCGAGGACGATCCGATGTGCATGTTGACGACGGTGTCCGTCTCCTGGCAGGCGGCGAAGAAGGGGTCCCAGTGGCCGGAGTGGATGCTGGGCAGGCCCAGGTGGGTGGGGATCTCGCTGAAGGTCACGGCGCGCACGCCCCGCGCCGCGTTGCGGTGGATCTCGGCGACGGCGAGACCGATGTCCCACAGCGGGATGAGACAGAGCGGGATGAGCCGGCCGCCGCTGTCGCCGCACCACTCCTCGACCATCCAGTCGTTGTAGGCCCGCACGCAGGCGAGCGCGACCTCCTTGTCCCGGGCCTCCGCGAAGGTCTGGCCGCAGAACCGGGGGAAGGTCGGGAAGCACAGGGAGGCCTCGACGTGGTTGAGGTCCATGTCCTTGAGGCGCTCCGCCGGGTCCCAGCAGCCGGGCCGCATCTCCTGCCTGGTGATGCCGTCCAGGGTCATGTCGTCGCGGTCGAAGCCGACGGCGGCGATGTTGCGCTTGTACGGGAAGGCGAGGTCCTCGTAGATCCACCAGTCGGCGGGCGGGCCGTCGGGGTCCATGGTGACGACGTATTTGCCGCCGGTGTAGGCGAGTTCGCCGATCCCGGTGGTGACCGGGCGGGGGCCGCGGTCGCGGTGGCGGGCGGGGAGCCAGGAGGCGAAGAGGTGGGCCGGTTCGATCACATGGTCGTCGACGCTGACGATGCGGGGCAGTTCCACGGCGGCCCTCCAGCTTATCTGACGCTCCGTCAGAATCGAGGCTAGCCCGCGCGCTCTGGACCGACAAGCCGTGGCGCCCTACGCTTCGCGCCATGCCTGACGCCGGGGCAGCGGAAGCGGGGAGCCTCCATGACCGGTACCGATGACGACCTCACCGCCTCCCGCACCCTGTGGGAGCTGCTCGGGCGCCGCGCCGCACGCACCCCCGACGCCCTCGCGCTCGTCCAGGGCGACGATCCCGACTCCACCGGGGCGGACCGGCGGCTGACCTTCGGCGCCCTGCGCGAGCAGGCGGAGCGGACGGCGGCAGGGCTGTACGAGCTCGGGGTCCGTCCCGGCGACACGGTCGCCTGGCAGCTGCCCACGCGCATCGAGACCGTCGTGCTGTCCTTCGCCCTGGCCCGCCTGGGCGCCGTGCAGACGCCTCTCGTCCCCTTCTACCGCGACCGCGAGGCCGGTCACGCGTTGCGGGCCACCGAGGCGGGCTTCTTCGCGACTCCCGGCGTGTGGCGGGGCTACGACCACGCGGCCATGGCCTTCAGGCTTGCGCTCCGGCTGCCCACCCCGCCGCTGGTGTTCACGGCGTACGACACGCTCCCGCAAGGGGACCCGGCGGTCCTTCCGCCACCGCCCCACGACGGCACCGCGGTCCGCTGGGTCTACTGGACGTCCGGCACGACCGCCGATCCCAAGGGCGTCCTGCACACGGACCGCACCCTGATCGCCGCCGGAGCCCGTCTCGCCCGCGCGCTGCGGCCCACCCCGGCGGACATGGGCTCGATGGCCTTCCCCTACGCGCACGTGGCGGGCCCCGACTACACCGTGATGATGCTGCTGTGCGGCTTCCCCGCGCTCCTCGTGGAGCACTTCGCGCTCCCCGCCGCGCTGGACGCCTACCGGCGCCACGGCGTCACCATCGCGGGCGGCTCCACCGCCTTCTACTCGATGTTCCTCGCCGAACAGCGCAAGGACCCGAGCCACAGGATCGTCCCCACGCTCCGCCTCATGGCGGGAGGCGGAGCCCCCAAGCCGCCCGGGCTGTACCACGAGGTCGTCCGCGAGCTGGGCTGCCGGCTGACCCATGGCTACGGGATGACCGAAGCCCCCATGATCACCATGGGGGACCCGGACGACACCCCGGAGAATCTCGCCACCACCGAGGGCCGCCCGGCCGCGGGCATGGAGATCCGGGTGGTCGACGCCGCCGGACTTCCCGTGCCACCGGGCGTGGACGGGGACGTACGGCTGCGCGGCGAGGCGGTCTGCCGCGGTTACCTCGATCCGGCGCAGACCGCCGAGGCGTTCGACGCGGACGGCTTCCTGCGCACCGGCGACCGCGGCCGTCTCACCGCCACCGGGCATCTCGTGCTCACCGGGCGCGCCAAGGACGTCATCATCCGCAAGGGCGAGAACATCTCGGCCCGGGAAGTGGAGCAACTCCTCCAGGCGCACCCGGCCGTCGAGGACGCCGCCGTGATCGGACTCCCCGATCCGGCGCGCGGGGAACGCGTCTGTGCCGTCGTCCAGCAGCCCGCCGGAGCGGCGCCGCTCACGCTCGACGGCATCGGCACCTATCTGCGGGGCGCGGGGCTGGCGGTGCACAAGGTCCCCGAGCAGCTGGAGCTGGTCGACGCGCTGCCCCGCGACACGACTCTCGGCAAGGTACTCAAGCACCGGCTGCGCGAGCGCTTCTCCGACGGGTGACTCAGCGGGTCCGGTAGGTGGCGGTGGCCTGGTCGAAGTACCCGTCGACCGTGCGCTGTTCGTTCATCGGGCCGATCACCTGGAGCACGTGATAGCGGCCGCCCAGGATCATCGCGGAGTTGCGCACATAGACCTGCCGACCGCTGCTGTCGTTCCAGTTGAACGTGCCCTCCGCCGACGCGCGCTGCCCGACGTCGATGCGGCGCAGGCCGGAGGCGCCCGACCAGGAGGACGAGCGGTAGGCGTCGAGTTCCGGTTCCTTGTCCTGCTGGTAGGCCATGGGGTCGCTGCCGAACTCGGTGACCTTGTCCCGCCCGGGCACGACGACCAGTTGGCAGTCGCCACCGAAATAAACCACCTGGCCCCGGTCGTTCTCGCCGCGCCGCTGCCACTCCTTGGCGACGGCCACGGTGAAGCCCTTGGGATCCTGGCGCAGGGCGAATCCCTTCGCCAGACCCTCGGCCTCGGTGGACGGCCCGTCCGAGCCCACGGACGCCTGGCCCGCCTTGCCCTCGGTGGCCGGGGCGTTGGGGACCGCGCTCGGGGCACCGGTCGTGCCGGTGTGCTCCGTCGGCGCCTTCCCCTCGCTCTTGTCGGCGCCGGGCATCAACAGCACGGCGTACAGCACCACTCCGATCAGCACGAGCAGGATCAGCCCCAGCAGTAACCGCCCGAGGCTGAGGGGGCCGCGCCGGGTGCTGACGCGCTGCTCCTGGAGGTGCCCGGTGGTGTGGGCCCGGGCGCGCGGCTGGAGTTGGTCCTTGGCGGTCTTCTTGTGCCGCCCGTGCGCGGCCGCCGCGGAGTCCACCGCCGTGACCGGACGGCCGCGCCTGCGGCGCACGAGCTCGCCCTTGCGCCGGATGACCGGCAGCCGGTGCTGATCGGCGGGGACTCCCGGCCCGATCGAGGGCACGGTGACGGTGCGGCTGCCGATGTCGGGTTCGGGTGCCGAGCGGATGAGGGACCGCAGCCAGCCGCGCAGCTCCTCGAACTCCGGCCGCTCTGCGGGGTCCTTGCGCATGAGGGACTCGACCACCGGCCGCAGCGCGCCGCACTCCTCGGCGTACGCGGGCGGTTCCACACAGACGAGCTGGAGGAGGTCCGCCGTGCTGTCCTCGGGGTACGGGGCATGGCCCTGCACGACGCGGAAGAGCAGGGCTCCCAGGGCCCACAGGTCGGCGGCGGGCCCGACCGGGGGGGCGAGCTGCCAGCTCTCCTGCACCGGCCACGCCTGCTCGGGCGACCAGCGTTCGGTGACGGCCCCGACCACCACCATCCGCGCCTGACGGGCCCGTTCGGCGGCGTACGCGCTTGCCGCGGAGCCCTCGCCTCCCCAGCCGCCGGGAGTGGCACCGGCCGGGGAGGCGGCCGGGCCGCCCTCACCGTCGCCGGCCGGAGCGGAGCCCTTCGCGCGGGGCGCGGGAAGCGCCGCCGCGCCCTCCGGGGACGCCGGGCCGAAGGCGCGGGGGGCACCCGGGACCGGGCGCGGTGACGGCATGCGGCCTGCCGCGGGGGCCGTGCCGCTGGCGGCGCTGCCGCCGCCCCAGGTGGAGGTGCCCGTCGGGGTGTGCGCGGCGTTCTCCGCGGCCGCCCGCGCCGCCGCGGCGCGCGCGCCCGCGCGGTATGCGGCGATGGCTCCGGCCCGTGCCGCCCGGGGGTCCTGGGGCCCTCGCGCGGGGGCGCCTGCACCGGGCTGCTGCGACGGCCCGGAGCCGTCCTGCGGCGCCCGGGGACGGGGCGGCGTACCGCCCGGCAGGAATCCGCCCGCGGCGCCCTGGTCGCGGTACGCGGACCCGCCCTGGGGGTGCCCCGCGGCGCCCGGTCTCGGCACCCGGCTCCCACCGCCGGAGGCGCCGTACGCCGACGGTCCGGTCTGCGTGGAACCCTGCGCGGGACCACTCGCCGCGCCCGGCCCGGGGCCGCCACCCGCCGGCCGCGAAGCGCCGCCAGAGGCTCCCGCAGCGCGCCCGGGAGTTCCGCCACCGGGGCCGGGCGCACCCGGACGTGCGCCGGGCACCGCCCCGTCACCCGTGCCTGTCGCCGGAGCCATGCCCTCCGGCACCGGGTCGTAGCCGCACAGGGCCTCTTCCGCCGCGCCCGCCGCCAGGCCGGTGAGAATGGCGCGGCCGTCGTCGCAGATGAGGACCGTGCGGGTGGTGATGTTGCGGTGGGTCCAGCCGTGGGAGTGCAGGGCGCGCAGGGCGGTGAGGACGTCGGCGGCGACTTCGGCGGCGCGATGCGGGGAGAGGGCACGCTCGGCGAGGAGCGCGGCGAGCGGACGGGCGGAGACGAGCTCGCTGATGATCCACAGGCTGCTCCCCTCCGCGAAGACGTGGAAGACCTGGTCGAGCCTGGGGTGGTCGGGAATCTGCGCGGCGGCGGTGGCGGCCGCGAGCGCGCGGCGCACCGCGGAGTCGCCGGGCCCCCGGCGGGCGGGCCCCTTGTGCGCGGGCCCCTGGTGCGCGGAAGCGGCGGGTCCGGTGCCGCGGACCTCCTCGCCCTCGCCCTCGACCTCGGCCTCCACGACCTCCGGCAACGGGATCTGCCGGATGAGGACTTCCTGGCCGCTGTAGGTGTCGAAGGCGCGCGTCTCCACGAGCTCGAACACATCGGACGGCGGCAGCGGCAGGCGATAGCGGTCGGCGAGCACCCGTCCCGCGTAATCGTCCACGACGCCTCCCCACGCGCGTGATCCGCACCGTCGCCCGGATGACGGTCGAGCGGCCGTCAACACCGGTCATCTTGCTGCCTATTGTGGTTGCGTACCGTCCACGACAACTCACGATACGTGCCGAACCCACCCCTTCGGGGCCGTACGGCTCAGTACGTCGCCGCGTACGCCGTCTTGTTCTGCCCCACGGGCCCGGGGAGCGGACCGGTCTCCCTCGGGTCACGCGCTTCCCGGCCGGGACGGGGTCAGTCCTCCGGCGTGAACGTCCTGAAGGCCGTGTCGCGCAGGGAGGTGCACTCCGCGCCGTTCCACGCGGCCTTCTCGCACGTGATCATGATGGCGTAGCCGTGCTCGTCGTCCGCCTTGAAGCCACGGTTGAGGACCTGGACGCGCTTGCCGTCCTGGTCGCGTTCGAAGGACCAGTCGGCCACGGTCGGGTAGTCGTGGCCGTCCCAGCCGCGGACCTCCTTGATGCCGAGGCCCTTGTAGTTCTTCATGCTGTGCTTCGCGCCGGACTCCAGCTCGCGCCATGCCTTGGCGGCGTCCGACTGCGGTTCGGGCCCGAAGTCGACCTGGAGCCGGGGGAAACCGCCCTTGGCGCTGTAGACGGCACCGGAGTGGTCGCCCGCCGTGCCGGTCTGCCGCCAGCCCTTGGGCATGTCGATCTCGAACTCGTACGCGTCGTTCTCGACCCGTTCGTAGCCGGCCTCGGCACCGCGCTTGGCGTTGCCGGGCGCCGGCTGATCCGCCGCGCCCGGGAGGCCACCCGGCACCGACGCGGACGCGGACTTGACGGCCTTGCCGTTCTTACCGCCCTTGTCCGCACCGCCGTTCCCGTCGTTGCCCACCGCGAAGGCGAGCACCGTGCCGACGACGGCGAGCACGACGACGACCGCCACGATCACCAGGGTGCGGCGCGGCACGACCTCCATGACCGAGGCCCGCTCCCACGTCACCCGCTGCAGACCGCCGCCGGCTCCGGGCGCGCCGTCCCGGGAGATCTGGGCGGCGGCACCGGAGTGCCCCACGACAGCGGGCTTCGCGGCCGACGGCTTCGACGGGCCGTCGGCGGACGCACCGGACTTCTTCGGGGACGGCTTGCCCGAGGGCTTCGCCGACGCCTTCCCGCCCGACCGCGACGAGGCAGACCGCGAGGCCGCCTCCGGGATCGCCGGAATGGCGATCGCCTGCGTCGCGTCCAGCTCGGGCTCCGGCGCGGGCGGCTTCGGCAGCCGCTCGTCCGGCGCGTTGACGGCACCGGTCAGCAGCGCCCGCGCGCCCGCCTCGTCCAGCCGCTTCTCGGGGTCCTTGGCGAGCAGCCCGTACATGACATCCGCCAGCGGTCCCGCGTTGCGGGGCGGCCCCAGCGGCTCCGTCATCACGGCGGTGAGGGTGGCTATGGCCGAACCCTTGTCGTACGGAGGGGCGCCCTCGACCGCCGCGTACAGCAGGCCGCCCAGGGACCACATGTCCGCCGGGGGGCCGGGCTTCTGGCCGCGCGCCCGCTCCGGTGATATGTACGAGGGCGCGCCGACCAGCATTCCCGTGGAGGTGACCGACGGGTCGCCCTCGACCTGCGCGATACCGAAGTCGGTGAGCACCACGCGGCCCTCGTCCGCGATCAGCACGTTGGACGGCTTCACGTCGCGGTGCAGGATGCCCTGGCGGTGCGCGGCGCCCAGCACGTCCAGGACGGCCAGGCCGACCTCCGCGGCGCGCCGCCACTTCAGCGGCCCGTCCTCACGGATGACGTCGGCGAGCGAGCGGCCCTCGATGAGCTCCATGACGATCCACGGCCGGTCGTCCTCGTGCACCACGTCGTAGACGGTGACGGCGCCCGCGCTGCGGATGCGCGCGATCGCCTTGGCCTCGCGCAGCGTGCGCGTGATCAGGCGGCGCTTCTCGTCCTCGTCGATGTTGGCCGGGAACCGCAGTTCCTTCACCGCGACCGTACGGCCCAGGGTCTCGTCGGTCGCCCGCCAGACCGTGCCCATGCCGCCGCGCCCGAGGACGTCCCCGAGGCGGTACCGCCCGGCCAGGAGGCGCCCTGCCGTGCCCTGCGTCTGCTCCGCCTCCGACATGCGTCCCCTCTGGCAATCAGCTCTGCGACCAACCCACCCTGGCAGAGCCACCATTGTCTCTCATCCGCGGACCGGTGGAAGGCCAGGGTCCGCGGGCCCCCGGATGATGGCCGCATGCCGACGCCCCGCCACCGCTCCGCACCGCACACCGGTCACCGCCGCGCGCACCCCGTCCGACCTGCGCCGTCACCGCACCGGTGCTGACGGTGGCACAGCAGTGTGCCGCTCCGCCCCGTCTTCACTGAGGGACCTGCTTTCGGCCGGAGCGGTTCCCGGACCGGCCGAGCTGTCACGGGATGCTCATGGGTGCCCTGTTAACGAACCGTATGTACGCATCCGCAGGCGACACTCCCTCAGTTATGACGTCAACAACGACACTCCCGACTCACCCACACGAAGACGATCGGTTCCGCTCGGACCGGCTGTTCAGGGCCCGCTGTTCAAGACCGGCCGCTCAGATCGGCTGTACGTCCGGTGCTCCCAGCCGGGCCGCGTCCGCCGTCAGGTCGTCGGGCTGCCGCTGCGATTCGCGCTCCGCCTCCACCCGCTTCTCATAGTGCTCGATCTCCTTCTCGACCTGGGTGTGGTCCCAGCCCAGCACGGGCGCCATCAGCTCGGCGGCCTCCCGCGCGGAGCGGGTGCCGCGGTCGAAGGTCTCGATGGAGATCCGGGTACGGCGGGTCAGGACGTCGTCCAGATGGCGCGCGCCCTCGTGCGAGGCCGCGTAGACGACCTCCGCCCGCAGGTAGTCGTCCGCACCGGCGAGCGGCTCGCCCAGGGTCGGGTCGGAGGTGACGAGCTCCAGCACCTCGTCCACCATCGAGCCGTACCGGTTGAGCAGGTGCTCGACGCGCGCCACGTGCAGACCGGTGCGCCGGGCGATCTGCGCGCGGCCGTTCCACAGCGCCCGGTAGCCCTCGGCACCCACCAGCGGCACGTCCTCCGTGACGCACTCCGCCACCTTCTGCGCGAGGCCGTGCACCGCCTCGTCGACGGCGTCCTTGGCCATCACCCGGTACGTGGTGTACTTCCCGCCCGCCACGACCACCAGCCCCGGCACCGGGTGCGCCACGGTGTGCTCGCGGGAGAGCTTGCTCGTCGCGTCCGACTCCCCCGCCAGCAGCGGGCGCAGCCCGGCGTAGACGCCCTGCACGTCATCGCGGGTGAGCGGCACCGCGAGCACGGAATTGACGTGCTGGAGCAGATAGTCGATGTCCGCGCTGGAGGCCGCGGGGTGCGCCTTGTCCAGGTCCCAGTCGGTGTCGGTCGTGCCGATGATCCAGTGCCGGCCCCAGGGGATCACGAAGAGCACGCTCTTCTCCGTGCGGAGGATCAGGCCCGTGCTGGAGTGGATGCGGTCCTTCGGCACGACCAGGTGGATGCCCTTGGACGCCCGTACGTGGAACTGCCCGCGCTCGGCGATCAGCTTCTGCGTGTCGTCGGTCCACACGCCCGTGGCGTTGACGATCTGCCGGGCCCGGATCTCGAACTCGCCGCCCTGCTCCAGGTCGTGCACCCGGGCGCCGACGACCCGCTCCCCCTCGCGCAGGAAGCCCACCACGCGCGCCCGGTTGGCCACGTCGGCACCGTAGGCCGCGGCGGTGCGCACGAGGGTGGTGACGTAGCGGGCGTCGTCCATCTGGGCGTCGTAGTACTGCAACGCGCCGACCAGCACGTCCTTGCGCAGGCACGGGGCGACCCGCAGCGCGCGCTTGCGGGTGAGGTGGCGATGGGTGGGCAGGCCGCGGCCGTGGCCCGAGGAGACCGACATGGCGTCGTAGAGGGCGACCCCCGAGCCCGCGTAGAGGCGCTCCCAGCCGCGGTGCTGGAGGGGGTAGAGGAAGGGGACGGGCTTCACCAGGTGCGGAGCGAGCCGCCCCAGCAGGAGCCCGCGCTCCTTGAGCGCTTCGCGCACGAGCGCGAAGTCGAGCATCTCCAGATAGCGCAGCCCTCCGTGGATGAGCTTGCTGGACCGGCTCGAGGTGCCCGCCGCCCAGTCGCGCGCCTCGACCAGGCCGGTCGAGAGCCCGCGGGTGGCCGCGTCCAGCGCGGTGCCCGCGCCGACGACTCCGGCGCCGACCACCAGGATGTCCAGTTCCCGCTCCGCCATCCGGGCGAGCGCCTCGCCGCGCTCGACCGGCCCGAGTGTCGCTGTCCTCACCGCTGCCTCCCGCTCGACCGCTGTCACTGCCGTTCACCGATTAGCCGGTCCGCTTCGGCCACCGCCGCTCGCACGGCCGTGCTTCCGCCTCTGCCGAAGCCGCTGTCCGGACCTCCGTCGAAGCCGCTGTCTCCTTCGATGCTGCCTCAGATCGGTCACTTTGGCCGTGCCGGAGCCGCCCGGGCGCGAGCCACGCCGCCGCAATCCCTCATAACAGTCATATATCCGCTTAACCTGATGTACCCCCTCCAGGGCCGTCCAGGGATCGCCCCTCGGGAAGGACCGCCTCGCCATGCCCGCAGATCTCGCCGTCATCGGTCTGGGCCCCCTCGGCCTCCCTCTCGTCCGGGCAGCCACCGCCGCCGGCATCGCCACCATCGGCTACGACCCCGACCCGGACACCGTGGCCGAGCTGCGGGCCGGGCGGCTGCCCTCGGAGGACGTGGACGGCACCCTCACCGCCGCCGACGTCCGCCGGATGCTCGCCGCCGGGTTCCGGCCGACGACCGCGGACGCCGAGCTCGGCAGGGTCCGTACGGCCGTGATCTGCGTCCCCACCCGGCTGGGCGAGGACCGGGCGCTGGACCTGACGCCCGTCGGGGACGCGGCCCGCACGCTCGCGGCGCGGCTGCGCCCGCACACCACGGTGCTCCTGGAATCGGCCGTCTACCCAGGAGCCACGGAGGAATACCTGCGTCCCTTGCTGGAGGCCGGCTCCGGGCTGCGCGCCGGGCGCGACTTCCACCTGGCGTACTCCCCCAGCCGGACCGACCCCGGCAACCGCCGGCACAACTACACCACCACCCCCAAGGTGCTGGGCGGCCTCACCTCGGCCTGCACGGAGGCCGCCGCCACCTTCTACGGGCGGATCTGCGAGAAGGTCGTCCGGGCGCGCGGGCCGCGCGAGGCGGAGGCGGTGCGGGTGCTGGAGACCAACTACCGGCACGTCAACATCGCACTCGCGAACGAGATGGCGGTCTTCTGCCATGACATCGGCGTCGACATGTGGGACGTCGTGCGGTGCGCGGAGACCAAGCCCTTCGGCTTCCAGGCCTTCCGCCCGGGGCCCGGGGTGGGGGGTCACGGTGTGCCCGTCGACCCCAACTACCTCTCCTACAAAGGCCGCAGCCTCGGCTATCCGCTGCGCATGGTCGAGCTCGCGCAGGAGGTCAACGGGCGGATGCCGCGCTATGTCATCCAGCGCTGCGCCACGCTCCTCAACGAACACGGCAAGTCCGCGCGCGGCGCGCGCGTCCTGCTGCTCGGCGTCAGCTACAAGGCGGACATCGCCGACCAGGAGGGCTCCCCCGCCCGCGAGATCGGCTCCCGGCTGATCGAGCTGGGCGCCCAGCTCAGCTACCACGACCCGTACGTGGCGCAGTGGCGGGTGCTCGGCCAGCCGGTGCCGCGGGCGGACTGCCTCTACGAGGCGGCGTCGGAGGCGGACCTGACGGTGCTGCTCCAGCACCACCGCACGTACGACCTCCAGGGGCTGGCGGTGAAGGCACAACTGCTGCTGGACACACGGGGAGCGACGCCGGCGGGTGCGGCCCACCGGTTGTGAGGGCCTGATCGGGCCGAGGCCGACCGGATCAAGCCCGTCCGGCGAACCCCGGTCCCTACAGCCTTCCGGTGCCCAGCAGACGGTTCGGCTGCGCGTCCAGGACCGTCTTCAGCGACGCGAAGTCCTCCACGCAGCGCCCCGTGCCGACGGCGACGCAGTCCAGCGGCTCGTCGGCGACGATGACCGGGATGTCGAGCTCCTTGCTCAGCCGTACGTCCAGGCCGCGCAGCAGCGCGCCGCCGCCGGTGAGGACGATGCCGCGGTCCATGATGTCGCCCGCCAGCTCCGGCGGCGTCTCGTCCAGGGTCTGGCGGACCGCCATGACGATGGCGTCGACGGGCTCGGTCAGCGCGTGCCGGATCTCGTCCGCCGTCAGCTCCAGCGTCTTCGGCAGACCGCTGACCTGATCGCGACCGCGAATGGTGAAGCGGTCCGGCGGCAGCAGCCCCTGCGTCTCCTCCGGGTCGCCGCCCGCGTCCTCCAGGCCGTCGTTCTTCTCCAGCTGCTTGGCGAGCGCGGTGAGCCCGGCGGCGGTCCAGGAGCCCGTGGGCGAGGCCGAGCCGATGCTCATCTTGATTTCCTCGGCGGTGCGTTCCCCGATGGCGAGGGAGAACTTCTTCTTCACGTACGAGGTGATCGCCACGTCCATCGCGTCACCGGCGGTCCGCACGGAGCGGGCCGTGACGATGCCGCCCAGCGAGATCACCGCGACCTCGGTGGTGCCGCCGCCGATGTCGACGACCATGCAGCCGGTCGGCTCGCTGACCGGCAGCCCCGCGCCGATCGCCGCCGCCATCGGCTCCTCCACCAGGTGCACCTGACGGGCCCCGGCCCGGGACGCGGCCTCGATGACCGCGCGCCGCTCGACACCGGTGATGCCGGACGGGACGCACACCACGACGCGCGGGCGGGTGAAACGGCGGTTGCCCAGCACCTTCTTGATGAAGTGCCGCATCATCCGCTCGGCTATCTCGAAGTCGGCTATGACGCCGTCGCGCAGCGGGCGGACCGCGACGATGTTCGAGGGGGTGCGGCCGATCGTCTCCTTGGCCTCATGACCGACCGACAGCACGCTGCCGTCCTCGGCGTTGACGGCGACAACTGATGGTTCGTTGAGCACTACCCCCTTGCCCCGCACGTACACCAGCGTGTTCGCCGTGCCGAGGTCGATCCCCATGTCCCTGCCGCTGAACGACTTGCTTTGCGCCATAAGTTGCCATTATTCCTTACCGTCGAACTTTTATACGGAGCTCACAGCGGTCCGCTCGCTGTCGGTGACACCGCGGGGCCGGCGACACCGCGGGAAGCACGCAGGGCCCGGACCGCCGAAGCGGTCCGGGCCCTGCTGTCCTGCTGTCCTGCTGAAGGTCAGCGGTTGTCGTGCTGCGACGGCGCGACCGTCACCTCGACCCGCTGGAACTCCTTGAGCTCGCTGTAGCCCGTGGTCGCCATGGCCCGGCGCAGCGCGCCGAACATGTTCATCGACCCGTCCGGCGTGTGCGAGGGACCGGTGAGGATCTCCTCGGTGCTGCCGACCGTGCCCAGGTTCATGCGCTTGCCGCGCGGCACGTCCTCGTGGACGGCCTCCATGCCCCAGTGGAAACCGCGGCCCGGCGCGTCGGTGGCGCGGGCGAGCGGGGAGCCCATCATCACGGCGTCCGCACCGCAGGCGATGGCCTTGGGCAGGTCGCCGGACCAGCCCACGCCGCCGTCGGCGATGACGTGCACATAGCGGCCGCCGGACTCGTCCATGTAGTCCCGGCGGGCGGCGGCCACGTCGGCGACCGCGGTCGCCATCGGGACCTGGATGCCCAGGACGTTACGGGTGGTGTGGGCGGCACCGCCGCCGAAGCCGACGAGGACGCCCGCCGCGCCCGTGCGCATCAGGTGCAGCGCGGCGGTGTACGTCGCGCAGCCGCCGACGATGACCGGGACGTCGAGCTCGTAGATGAACTGCTTGAGGTTCAGCGGCTCGGCGGCACCGGAGACGTGCTCGGCGGAGACGGTCGTGCCGCGGATCACGAAGATGTCCACGCCCGCGTCGACGACGGCCTTGGAGAACTGCGCGGTGCGCTGCGGGGAGAGCGCGGCGGCGGTCACAACACCGGAGTCGCGGACCTCCTTGATGCGCTGCCCGATCAGCTCCTCCTTGATGGGGGCCGCGTAGATCTCCTGGAGGCGCCGGGTCGCGGCGGTCTCGTCCAGCTCGGCGATCTCGGCGAGCAGCGGCTCCGGGTCCTCGTAGCGGGTCCAGAGGCCCTCGAGGTTGAGCACGCCCAGGCCGCCCAGCTCGCCGATGCGGATGGCGGTCTCGGGCGAGACGACCGAGTCCATGGGGGCGGCCAGGAACGGCAGCTCGAAGCGGTAGGCGTCGATCTGCCAGGCGATCGAGACCTCCTTCGGGTCGCGGGTACGGCGACTCGGGACGACGGCGATGTCGTCGAATGCGTACGCCCGGCGGCCGCGCTTGCCGCGCCCGATCTCGATCTCAGTCACGTTGTGTGGCCTTTCCTTCTACGTCTGCCGCATCCAGTATCCCTGACGTGGCGAAGCCCGCGGCCTGAGCGGTCGCGGGCTTCTTGAACCACGTACTACTACCGTCGGGAGTAGTTCGGCGCTTCCGTCGTCATCTGACCGCTCCGCCCGGGGGGCAACCCCCGGACCCCCGGCCGGACACCCGACCTCAGCGACGCGAGTAGTTCGGCGCTTCCGTCGTCATCTGGATGTCGTGCGGGTGGCTCTCCTTGAGGCCCGCCGCCGTGATGCGGACGAAGGTGCCCTTGTCCTTGAGCTCCTGGACGTTCGCCGAGCCGACGTAGCCCATGGAGGCGCGAAGGCCGCCGATGAGCTGGTGGGCGACCGAGGACAGCGGGCCGCGGTAGGGGACCTGGCCCTCGATGCCCTCGGGGACGAGCTTGTCCTCGGAGAGGACGTTGTCCTGGAAGTAGCGGTCCTTGGAGTACGAGCGGGCCTGGCCGCGCGACTGCATCGCGCCCAGCGAGCCCATGCCGCGGTACGACTTGAACTGCTTGCCGTTGATGAAGACCATCTCGCCCGGCGACTCCTCGCAGCCCGCGAGCAGCGAGCCGAGCATCACCGTGTCCGCACCGGCGGCGATCGCCTTGGCGATGTCGCCCGAGTACTGCAGACCGCCGTCGCCGATCAGCGGGACGCCCGCCGCGTGGCACGCCCGCGCGGCCTCGTAGATCGCGGTGACCTGCGGCACGCCGATGCCGGCGACGACGCGGGTGGTGCAGATCGAGCCGGGGCCGACGCCGACCTTGACGCCGTCCACGCCCGCGTCGATCAGCGCCTGGGCGCCGTCGCGCGTGGCGACGTTGCCGCCGACGACATCGACGTTGATGTTGGACTTGACCTTGGAGATCATGTCGAGGATGCCGCGGCTGTGGCCGTGGGCGCTGTCGATGACCAGGAAGTCGGCCCCGGCCTCGACCAGCGCCTGGGCGCGCTCGTACGCCTCGTCGCCGACGCCCACGGCGGCACCGACGACCAGACGGCCCTCGGAGTCCTTCGCGGCGTTGGGGTACTTCTCGGCCTTGACGAAGTCCTTGACCGTGATGAGGCCCTTGAGCACACCGGCGTCGTCGACCAGCGGCAGCTTCTCGATCTTGTGGCGGCGGAGCAGCTCGATCGCGTCCTCGCCGGAGATCCCGACCTTGCCCGTGACCAGCGGCATCGGGGTCATGACCTCGCGCACCTGACGGCTGCGGTCGGACTCGAAGGCCATGTCGCGGTTGGTGACGATGCCGAGCAGCTTGCCCGCCGGGTCGGTGACCGGCACGCCGCTGATGCGGAACTTCGCGCACAGCGCGTCCGCCTCGGCCAGCGTGGCGTCCGGGCGGACCGTGATCGGGTCGGTGACCATGCCGGACTCGGAGCGCTTGACCAGGTCGACCTGGTTGGCCTGGTCCTCGATGGAGAGGTTGCGGTGCAGGACACCGGCGCCGCCCTGGCGGGCCATGGCGATCGCCATGCGCGCCTCGGTCACCTTGTCCATCGCCGCGGACAGCAGCGGGATGTTCACCCGGACGTTGCGCGAGACCCGGGAGGAGGTGTCGACGCCGTTCGGCAGGACCTCTGAGGCGCCCGGCAGCAGCAGGACGTCGTCGTATGTCAGACCGAGCATCGCGAATTTCCCGGGCATTCCGTCGACGTTGTCAGTCATGACACCTTCCCAATGGTCTTGCCCCAGCGCGGACTCCCATGCTAACGGCCGTCACAGGTGTCCCATTCCACGACGGCTGAGTCCCGCATCACTTGGATATTCCTACGAAGAGGGGGTGCCGGGTGCTCCGGCTCCCCCTCCTCACTGCTCGGCGAGCGCCCTCAGCCTGCTCAGCGCCCGGTGCTGGGCGACCCGGACAGCGCCCGGGGACATGCCCAGCATCTGCCCGGTCTCCTCGGCGGTCATCCCGATGGCGACGCGCAGCAGCACCAGCTCGCGCTGGTTCTCCGGGAGGTTGGCCAGGAGCTTCTTGGCCCACTCGGCGTCGCTGCTGAGCAGCGCCCGCTCCTCGGGACCCAGGGAGTCGTCGGGCTGCTCCGGCATCTCGTCGGAGGGCACCGCCGTGCTGCCCGGGTGGCGCATGGCGGCGCGCTGGAGATCGGCAACCTTGTGCGCGGCGATGGCCACGACGAACGCCTCGAAGGGACGGCCGGTGTCGCGGTAGCGCGGCAGGGCGCAGAGCACCGCGAGGCAGACCTCCTGCGCCAGGTCGTCCACGAAGTGCCGGGCGTCACCCGGCAGCCGCGAGAGCCGGGTGCGGCAGTAGCGCAGCGCGAGGGGGTGCACGAGTGCGAGCAGATCGTGTGTGGCCCGCCGGTCCCCCTCCACCGCGAGGGTGACGAGTGCGCCGATCTCCCCGGGGGCGGCAGCCGCGGGGGACCCCGTCGTGTCGTCGTCGCACATCGGTCCATGGTGCCTTGACGCCAAGCGATCCACGGCACCGCCTTCATAGTCGTGCATCGAACCGTTACGCGTAGGTGTCCTCGTACTCACGTCTCGCGTCTCCCCCTTCCGGGTATACCCGCCCCCGCCCTCACGACTCCACCGATAGCTTGTGCCGGTGCCGCGTGGCACAGGACAGGGCTTGTCCGTCATGGGGTCATCGCCGGCCGAGTGAGAAGCCTCGGCCTCCGGCCGGGGAGGGGTCACACTCCAAGGATGCGGCATCCCTCGGAGTTTCGGCGCTGGACGGCCGCGCGATGAGGTCACGGCACGGTCACCTACCCGGGTGGCGCGCACCGCGACCTCACGGCGCTGCGCGCCACTCCCGGCTCAGCGGACCAGGCCCCAGCGGAATCCGAGGGCCACGGCGTGCGCCCGGTCCGAGGCGCCCAACTTCTTGAACAGCCGCCGTGCGTGGGTCTTCACGGTGTCCTCGGAGAGAAACAGCTCACGTCCGATCTCCGCGTTGGAACGGCCGTGACTCATCCCCTCCAGCACCTGGATCTCCCGCGCGGTGAGAGTGGGCGCGGCACCCATCTCCGCCGAGCGCAGCCGCCGCGGGGCGAGCCGCCAGGTCGGGTCGGCGAGCGCCTGCGTCACGGTGGCCCGCAACTCGGCGCGCGAGGCGTCCTTGTGCAGATAGCCGCGCGCCCCGGCGGCGACCGCGAGCGCGACGCCGTCGAGGTCCTCGGCGACCGTGAGCATGATGATGCGTGCGCCGGGGTCCGCGGAGAGCAGCCGGCGGACCGTCTCGACACCGCCGAGTCCGGGCATCCGTACGTCCATCAGAATGAGGTCCGAACGATCGGCGCCCCAGCGGCGGAGGACTTCCTCGCCGTTGGCCGCCGTCGTCACACGCTCGACGCCGGGCACGGTCGCCACCGCACGGCGGAGCGCCTCTCGGGCAAGCGGGGAATCGTCGCAGACGAGGACGGATGTCATGGCCGTCCTCCGCAGCTGATGCGCGTCACCTTGAGCCTCCAGGCTGGTACTGATCGTCACCTGCGCGATCGACGCTCTCCGGCAGTCTCGGACATCTGCCCGACTGCTTCATCCGTCAACCGCCTCCGCCCTCTCAACGACGGTCACCCGAAAGAGTTACGGGCTCGGTCGGCCACGTTCGGCACTCTACGTGAGGGCGCGGACACGGAGCAGGGCGCATTGGGGGCGCCCTTTGCGGCGCACAAGCTATGCCCCATTTGCCCAGGCGGAGCAGTCTTTCTTCCCATTTGCCGGTGTCTATGACTAGATTCGCAATCAGTCATATTTACATCTGCTCCCACGGCAGACGTAAACAGCACAGGCAGTGCGTCCGCATCAGACCGCTCGTGCCGGGCCGCTCCCGCCGGATCCTCCGGCGGATCGCCCCGGCGGATCGCTTCGAGGGGATAGCCATGGCAGATTTCTCCCGCCTTCCCGGTCCCAACGCCGACCTGTGGGACTGGCAGCTCCTGGCGGCGTGCCGCGGGGTCGACAGCTCGCTGTTCTTCCACCCCGAGGGTGAGCGCGGCGCGGCCCGCAGCGCGCGCGAGACCTCGGCGAAGGAGGTGTGCATGCGCTGCCCCGTGCGCGCGGAATGTGCGGCACACGCACTTGCGGTGCGGGAGCCCTACGGCGTCTGGGGCGGCCTCACCGAGGACGAGCGCGAGGAGCTGATGGGCCGCGCGCGACACCGGGTCATCGCGGTGACGCCCACCGGGGCCTAGCGCTCTCCCCGAGCGGGACCCCGGCCGAGGGCGGCCGCCTACGCGCGCTCGGCCGCCGTCGCCAGCTGTTCCAGCATCGCCGCCACCGCCGGCACCCGCGCCAGGTCCGGCAGCGTGAGGGCCACGATCTCGCGCTGCACCACCGGCTCGACCGGCACCGTGCACGCACCCTTGGGGCGTACGGACTCCAGCGCCAGCTCCGGCATCACCGCCACCCCGAGCCCCGCCCCGACCAGCCCGAAGACCGCGGGGTAGTCGTCCGTCGCGAAGTCGATCCGGGGCGTGAACCCGGCGCTCTCGCACACCTCGACCAGGTGCTTGCGGCAGCGCGGGCAGCCCGCGATCCACGGCTCCTCGGCGAGGTCCGTGATCCCGATCCGGTCCGCCCCGGCCAGCCGGTGCCCCTCGGGCACCACACCGATGAGGCGGTCGGTGAGCAGCGGCCGTACGACCAGGTCGTCCCACTCCGCGGCCGCGGCGGGGTCGGCGCCCCGCACCTCGGGGTAGCGGAAGGCCAGCGCGATCTCGCAGTCGCCGTCGCGCAGCATCTCCACCGAACGCGGCGGCTCCGCCTCGACCAGGGAGACCCGGGTGCCGGGGTGCGCGGCCCGCATCCGCGCGAGCGCGCCCGGCACCAGCGTCGAGCTGCCACTGGGGAAGGACACCATCCGCACCCGTCCCGCCCGCAGCCCGGCGATCGCGGCGATCTCCTCCTCGGCCGCGGTCAGCCCGGCCAGGATCCCGGAGGCGTGCCGGACCAGCGCCTGGCCCGCCTGGGTGAGGCGCATCTCGCGCCCCGTGCGGATCAGCAGCGGGGTGCCCGTGGACTGCTCCAGGGCCTTCATCTGCTGGCTGACGGCGGGCTGGGTGCAGCCCAGCTCGCGGGCAGCGGCCGAGAACGAACCGGTGGCGGCAACCGCGCGCAGCACCCTCAGATGACGAGCCTCGATCATTCTTCGAGCATAAGCCCACCTTGGGGGTGATCGTAAAATTCCATTCGCTGCTTTGGGTGACGTCGCCTAACCTTTCTTCATGCAGCTGCTCTCCGTGAACCTCGGCCGTGACCGCACCGACGAGGGCCTCCCCGGCTTCGCGCCCGGCCTGGCCACCGGCATCGACAAGCGCCCCGCCGACGGCCCGGTCGCCGTGGCCGCGCCCGGCCCCAAGGGCATCGCGGGCAGCGGTCTCGCCGGGGACACGATCGTCGCCCTGCGCCATCACGGCGGGGACGACCAGGCGGTGTACGCGTTCGCCCGCGAGGATCTCGACCGCTGGGAGCGGGAGCTCGGCCGCACGCTGCCCGACGGGGCCTTCGGCGAGAACTTCACCACCAGCGGGATCGACGTCAACGGCGCGCTCATAGGCGAGCGTTGGCGCGTCGGCCCGGATCTGCTGCTGGAGGTGACGTCGCCGCGCATCCCCTGCCGTACGTTCGCCACCTGGCTGGGCGAGGAGGGCTGGATCAAGCGGTTCACGCAGGAGGCCGCCCCGGGCGCCTACCTTCGGGTGATAGAGCCCGGGGAGGTCCGTGCGGGTGATCCTGTCACCGTCGTGCACCGCCCGGATCACGCCGTGACCGTCTCGTTCCTCTTCCGCGCGCGCACCACCGAAAGGGCCCTGCTGCCGGATGTCCTGGCAGCTGGCGACGCGCTGCACCCCGAGGCCCGCGAGAAGGCCCTCGCGTATCGAGCGGCCCTGTGACCGTGCCCTTCGGACCGTCAAAAGAGTGCAGTGGACCGGCACGGAGCGCCCCCGGGCTCTAACGTGCCTGTATGACGACTGTATTGATCACAGGGGCGACCGCCGGGATCGGCGCCGCCTTCGCGCGCAAGCTCGCGGCCGACGGCCACGACCTGGTCCTCGTCGCCCGCGATGAGGAGCGCCTCCACGAGCAGGCGACCGACCTCCACGACCGGCACGGCGTGGAGGTCGAGGTCCTCCCCGCGGACCTGGCCGAGGACAAGGGCATCGAATCCGTCGAGGCCCGGCTCCGCGACGGCGCCCGCCCGGTGCATCTGCTGGTCAACAACGCCGGTTTCGGTAACAAGGGCGCGTATCTCGAAGTGTCGATGGCCGACGAGCTGCGGATGCTCAAGGTGCACTGCGAGGCGGTGCTGCGGCTGACGTCGGCGGCGGCCGAGGGGATGCGGGAGCGCCGCAGGGGCGCGGTGATCAATGTGGCGTCGGTGGCCGCCTTCACCCCGCGGGGCACGTACGGCGCGAGCAAGTCGTGGGTCGTGCAGTTCACCCAGGGCGTGGCGCGCGACCTGGCCGGCACGGGCGTACGGCTGATGGCCCTGTGCCCCGGTTTCGTGCGCACGGAGTTCCACCAGCGGGCCGGGATGGGCACGGACAACGTCCCCGGCTGGCTGTGGCTGGACGCGGACAAGGTGGTCGCGGCCGCACTGCGGGACCTGGCGCACGGCAAGACGCTCTCCGTGCCGGACCCGCGCTACAAGGCGCTCACGGGTCTGATGCGGCTGGCGCCGCGCGGCGCGGTGTCCCGGGCGTCGTCCACGACGGGCCGCAAGTACGGGCCGAAGTAGGGGCCCGCGGGAGCTTCATGAGAACGGCCGAGGCCCGGCGCCCCCGAAGGGGTGCCGGGCCTCGGCCGTTGCGCGCGTGGCGTCAGTGCGAGTGGCCGTGGCCGTGACCGGCCTCGGGCTCCTCGTCGGCCGGCTTCTCGACGACCAGGGTCTCGGTCGTGAGCAGCAGCGACGCGATGGACGCGGCGTTCTCCAGGGCGGAGCGGGTGACCTTGACCGGGTCGATGACGCCGGCCTTCACCAGGTCGCCGTACTCGCCGGTCGCGGCGTTGAAGCCCTGGCCCTTCTCGAGCTCCGACACCTTGGAGGTGATGACGTAGCCCTCGAGGCCGGCGTTCTCGGCGATCCAGCGCAGCGGCTCGACGACGGCGCGGCGGACCACGGCGACACCGGTGGCCTCGTCGCCGGTCTTGCCCAGGCCGCCCTCCAGCACCTTGGCGGCGTGGACGAGAGCGGAGCCACCACCGGAGACGATGCCCTCCTCGACCGCGGCGCGGGTCGCGGAGATGGCGTCCTCCAGACGGTGCTTCTTCTCCTTGAGCTCGACCTCGGTGGCCGCACCCACGCGGATGACGCAGACGCCACCGGCGAGCTTGGCGAGGCGCTCCTGGAGCTTCTCGCGGTCCCAGTCGGAGTCCGTGGACTCGATCTCGGCCTTGATCTGGTTGACGCGGCCGACGACGTCCTCGTGGCTGCCGCCACCGTCGACGATGACCGTGTCGTCCTTGGTGATGGTCACGCGGCGGGCGGTGCCCAGCACGTCCAGACCGGCCTGGTCGAGCTTGAGGCCGACCTCCTCGGCGATGACGGTGGCACCGGTGA
Source organism: Streptoverticillium olivoreticuli subsp. olivoreticuli (assembly GCF_003391135.1). Taxonomy (GTDB): domain Bacteria; phylum Actinomycetota; class Actinomycetes; order Streptomycetales; family Streptomycetaceae; genus Streptomyces; species Streptomyces blastmyceticus. The sequence continues at coordinate 4,590,595 of NZ_CP031455.1, forward strand.
GGGTGGCCATGTCGCCGAGCATCGCCTTGCGGCGGTCACCGAAGCCGGGCGCCTTGACGGCGACGGCGTTGAAGGTGCCACGGATCTTGTTGACGACCAGGGTGGAGAGCGCCTCGCCCTCGACGTCCTCGGCGATGATCAGCAGCGGCTTGCTGGCGCCGGCCTGGATGACCTTCTCCAGCAGCGGCAGCAGGTCCTGGATCGAGGAGATCTTGCCCTGGTGGATCAGGATGTACGGGTCGTCGAGGACGGCCTCCATACGCTCCTGGTCGGTGACCATGTAGGGGGACAGGTAGCCCTTGTCGAAGGCCATGCCCTCGGTGAAGTCCAGCTCCAGGCCGAAGGTGTTGGACTCCTCGACGGTGATGACACCGTCCTTGCCGACCTTGTCCATCGCCTCGGCGATGAGCTCGCCGACCTGCTTGTCCTGCGCGGAGAGCGCGGCGACGGCGGCGATGTCGGACTTGTCCTCGATCGGACGGGCGGTCGCGAGCAGCTCGTCGGAGACGGCCTTGACCGCGGCGTCGATGCCCTTCTTCAGGGAGGCCGGGGAGGCGCCGGCGGCGACGTTGCGCAGACCCTCGCGGACCAGCGCCTGGGCCAGGACGGTCGCGGTGGTGGTGCCGTCACCCGCGATGTCGTTGGTCTTGGTCGCCACCTCCTTGACGAGCTGGGCGCCCAGGTTCTCGTAGGGGTCGTCGAGCTCGACCTCACGCGCGATGGTGACACCGTCGTTGGTGATGGTCGGGGCGCCGAACTTCTTGTCGATGACGACGTTGCGGCCCTTGGGGCCGATCGTCACCTTGACCGTGTCGGCCAGCTTGTTGACGCCGCGCTCGAGGGCGCGACGGGCGTCCTCGTCGAACTTCAGGATCTTCGCCATGGTTGCTTCAAGTCCTCTCGTTGCGATCCTCGGCCACGCAACAGTGGCCGCCTATCGCTCGAACGAACTGCGCCCCGGGCACCCGGCCGGTGAAGAGCGGGAGCACGGGGCGCAGATCAAAAGCTTCGGGTGAATTACTTCTCGACGATCGCGAGAACGTCGCGAGCCGAGAGGACGAGGTACTCCTCGCCGTTGTACTTCACCTCGGTGCCGCCGTACTTGCTGTACAGCACGACGTCGCCGACGGTCACGTCGAGCGGAAGACGGTTGCCCTCCTCGAAGCGGCCCGGGCCCACGGCCAGGACGACGCCCTCCTGGGGCTTCTCCTTCGCGGTGTCCGGGATGACCAGGCCAGAGGCCGTGGTCTGCTCGGCGTCGAGCGGCTGGACCACAATGCGGTCCTCGAGCGGCTTGATGGCAACCTTGGAGCTGGCGGTCGTCACGATCCGACCTCCCCCTTCGGAGATCTCACGGGGTTAACTGTCTGAGGTGGCGACCAGGTCGGATCCGTCGTCGCGGGTGCCGGATCTGCCCGTCGCCGTGTCTGGCACTCCCGGGTGGAGAGTGCCAACGGAAGCGAGACTATGACGCGGTTAGCACTCGGTCAAGCGGAGTGCCAATTCGCCTGCGGCGCGCGCGTCGACGACGGACGTTCGCCGGGAGGATCTTCCCCGCTCCGCGGGGCGTAATCCTCACCCCGCCGGACGTGGTCCTCAGACGTAATCCTCCAGGCGGGCCACCGTGTAACCCTGCTTCTGGATGCTGCGCAGCATGTTCGTCACCATCTTGGTCATCGAGGTGCCCTTGAGCTCCTGCGGACCGCGGAAGTGCGCGAGGACGATGTCACCGGGGCGCAGCTTGTCGCCCTCGGCGTAGCGCATGTCGTTGATCTGCATCGTCGCCTCCCACAGCACGACCGCCTTCACCCCGCAGCTCCCGGCCTCCGTGAGGGTCGCGTCGTTGTAGTTGCCGTACGGCGGGCGGAACAGCGGCGGCCTGGCCCCGAACCTCTTCTCCAGGACCTCCTGCTGCCCGCATATCTCGTGGCGCTGGGCCGCGGGCGGGAGCGTGCGCAGGTTGGGGTGGGAGAGGGTGTGGTTCTGGATGGTGTTGCCACCGTCCTTCAGCTGCTCGAAGTAGCCGTAGCCGCGGCCGGCGCGGGCGATGTCGTCCGTCAGGAACATCGTGAAGGGCAGTTTCAGGTCCTTCGTCATCTTCACGAACTCCGGGTCCTTCTCCGCCCCGTCGTCGAAGGTCACGAAGACGACCTTGTCCTTGGTGGCCACCCGCCGCACGATCTTGGGCGTCTCCCCCGGCTTCATCCCGTCCGTCACCTTCGCCGCGGGCGGTGCGGGCGGCGCGGCGAGCGGTGCGTCCAGCCCCCAGCGGCGGTACGCGCCGGTGTCGGCGGAGGGCGCGGCACTCGGCGCCCGCCCAGTGGCCGACGGGCCGGCCTTCTCCGGCTTCTCCGGCTTCTCCGGCCCGGACGACGATCCGGAACACCCGGAGAGCAGCCCGGCGAGCAACAGCGCGATGACGACCCGGGGGCCGGATATGGAAGAACTCACCTATCCGATTCTTGTTCACTCGTTCGAGTGCGGCGACCAGGGCCTGCTTTTCGTGGACGCCCCCGCCCGTCGGCGAGAATGGCCCCGTGCCCGCACCGAACTCCCCGACCGAAGCCTTCGCCTCCCTCCTCACCGAGGAAGGCCGCCACCTCCTCGCCGAGCTGCGCGACCACGACCCGTCGCAGGAGCTGGCGACGGCCACCCGGCTGCGCCGTGAGCACCCCGCCGAGCTGGTCTCCGCCGCGCTCGGCCAGGCGCGGCTGCGGCAGCGGGCGGTGGCGAAGTTCGGGGCCGAGGACGCGTACCGGATGTTCTTCACCCCCAACGGCGTCGAGCAGTCGACGCGCAAGACCGTCGCCGAATACCGCGCCGCCCGCTTCGCCGCGCTCGGCGTGCGCTCGGTGGCCGACCTCTGCTGCGGCATCGGCGGCGACGCGCTCGCGCTGGCCCGCGCGGGCGTACGCGTCCTCGCCGTCGATCGCGACCCGCTGGCCTGCGCGGTCGCACAGGCCAACGCGGAGGCGCTCGGCCTGGCCGACCTCATCGAGGTGCGCTGCGCGGACGTCACGGAGGTCGACACCTCCTCGTACGACGCCGTCTTCGTCGACCCGGCGCGCCGTGGCGGCCGCGGCCGGATCTTCGACCCGGAGGCGTACTCGCCCCCGCTGTCCTGGGCGGTCCAGGCGGCCCTCGCCGCTCCCCGGGCCGCGCTCAAGATCGCACCCGGCATCCCGCACGAGGCCATCCCGGACGAGGCCGAAGCGGAGTGGATCTCCGACGGTGGCGACGTCAAGGAAGCGGTGCTGTGGTTCGGCACCGCCCCGGGCACGCGCCGGGCGACGCTGCTCCCGTCGGGCGCGACCCTCCCCGGCCGCGGCCTCCCCGACCCCGCGGTCCGCCCGGTCGGCCGCTACCTCTACGAACCGGACGGCGCCGCCATCCGCGCCCACCTCGTCGCCGAGGTCGCCGAGGACCTCACCGGCGGCCTGATCGACGAGACGATCGCCTACGTGACGAGCGACGAACTCCGCCCGACGCCGTACGCGACGCCGTACGAGATCACGGACGTGCTCCCCTTCAACCTCAAGCACCTCAAAAAGCTGATGCGCGAACGGGAGATCGGCGTCGCGGTCATCAAGAAGCGCGGCTCGGCGGTGGAGCCGGAGGATCTGCGCAAGAAGCTGAAACTCGAAGGGGTGAACTCCTGTGTGATCGTACTTACGCGCGCGGCGGGAGCCCCGACGATGCTGCTGGGGCATCCGGTCCGGGCGTAGCGGTACACCCGGCGGCAATGGCGAGAGGAAAACGGCCATCGATCCGACTGATCCCGCCGGCCTGCTGATCAGGTTCGAAGAAGCAGCCGGGATGCCGATCCGCCCTGAGTACGTCGAGGGCACGGTGCTGGTCCCACAACCACCGGACCACCGTCACACCACAGTTGTGTGCGAGCTGCACCGCCGACTCCGCATGACGGGTTGCCGATGGATGGGGACCGGCGCCGGATTCCGCATCGGCCTGCCGGTCGAAGGTACGTACGCCCTGGTGATCCCCGACTTCTACGTGCTGCATCGCAAACCGACCGAGGCGGATGAGGCCCACCGTAAGGAGCATGGGGGCTGGCATCCGATCGCTCTCGTCGACCTGGTGGGTGAGGTCACCAACACCAGCCCCGAACTGGACACCGGCCCCAAGTACCGCAGCTACGCCTCTGCCGGAGTGCCGGTCTACGTCATCGTTCACTGCCAGACCAGCCGGGTGTACGTGCACTCCGAGCCCGTAAGTGACGTGGACAACCCGGCTCTCAGCCACTACCGGACAACGACGACCACCGCACTCGGCGGCAAGGTTCGACTCCCGGATCCATACCCGGTGTTGGACACCGCCTTCCTGCTGGAGAGCTGAAGCCCTACACCGACAGCGGGACCGCGTGGACCTCTGCCACCGGGTGGCCCGCCTTCGCGTGGACCTTCTTGACCGCTTCCGCCGAGGGCGCTTCCGACAGGCAGTAGACCGTTCCCGACTTCGGGTCCGCCCACGCCCTCTCGAAATGCACGCCCTCCTCGCGCTCGATCGCCTGATCGGCCTTGTGCGCGGCCGACAGCTGCTCGGCCGTGATGCCCTTCATGCCGTGATGGACGTCCATGAACTTGGCCATCGCCCGCCACCTCCGGTTGCCGAGGGGATGCCCATACGTCCATCGTCCGCTTCCCGCCACCCCGACGCGACCTGTCAGTGGGTGTAGTCCTTGAGCTCCTCCGTCGCCAGGGTGATGCCGACCGGTTCGGGGAGCACGACGGTCTCGCCGTACGGATGCGACTTCCGGCTCAAGTACTTCCCGTTCCTGGGCTCGCTGTAGACGGTCACCATGCACTCGTCACGGTCGACGAGGAGGTAGACCGGGATGCCGACGGCGGCGTAACCGTCGCGCTTCTCCTTCCGGTCACGGCGATCGGTGTCCGAGTCATGTGAAGTCACCTCGACGGTCATCAGAACACCGTCGGGATTGGCCCACTCGCCTTGCCCCGCAAAGTTGCCCTTGGGCGCGAGGGAGCCATCCGCCCGGGCCCGCCCCGCGCGGTAGTTTTCGATCTTGAGACCTTGCTCTGGATAGAGACGCAGCCCAGTGCGCTGCACCATGCACTGCTCCAGAAGCCACATGATGATCTCCCCGTGATCTCCGTCCGGCACCGGCTTGACCTCAAGCTTTCCGTTGATGAATTCCAGCCACACGGTCTCGGGCGCCGAGTGGGCGAGTTCCTCGAACTCTTCGATGCTCATCTGGGGCCGGCGGTCAGCAGTGCTGGGGGTCATGGTGTCGCCTCCTCCCCTCCATGGTGCCCCGACATCAGGGGGCACGTGCAGCAACGTCACCTACTGCTCCTTTCGCGTGCGCGGATGCCCGCTCGGATTTCTGCCGCGTAGTCGCGGACCTGCGCGGCCCGTACGGCGTGCGCCGGCTCGGGACGGTCCTCGCCCCGGCAGGCACGGCAGACGCCGCCGGGGAGCGCTTCCGGGCGGCCCGGGTCGTGGCAGACCGCGCATTCCATGAGCCGCATGGGCTTATCGGCGAGCGTCGGTTCCGCCCTTTCCGGTGGCATCTTGTCGATCAGGCGCGTACGGGCCATGCCGCGCGCGTAGTGCACCAACGGGGGCAGTCCCGCCGTGAGTTCGCGTACGAGGTCCCTCGGTGACGCGCCCCTCGCCAGCCACTCCGTGGCCAGTTCCTCCAGCTCGCGGCAGTCCGCCGCCGACAGCGTCATCCGGGGGTCGGTGCGGCCCAGGGACGCGAGCGCGTCGTACGCCTCCGAGCGCGCCGGTGGCTCGTGGCGCGCCTCCGGGACGACGTCTCCCCTCAGGAACGTCTCCCACCACGCGTCGCCCCGCGCCGTGCGCGAGAAGTACGTCCGCGTCACCCAGTGCATGCTGCCGCCGTCACCCTTGCGGTGCTCCTTCACCATCCGCAGGTGACCCGCCTCCGCGAGGCGGCGGATGGCCGTACGGCACGCGGCCTGGCCGTACGCGGGGATGTTCACGGCCAGAGTCTTCGCATCCATGGCCGCGCCCTCGGGCAGGCGGTCGACAAATGCGGCGATCAGGGCCTCGCGGGCGGGCAGGTGTGCGAAGTCGCCTGCGCGGCGGGGCTCCTGGTCGGGGGCGCTCCGCTTGCCGTAGCCGGGAGTGGCTTGCGGGTGTACGTGCGCGTGGCGCGCAGCGCCGTTAGAGTCGGCGTAAGCCATGAGATCAGCCTTCGGTGATCTTGTAGGTCAGACCCCGGTCGGTGCTGCTAACACCTGCCGGGGTCGCTTTGTTGCTGCGAACGCTAGAGCGTGGCGACGGGCCGTCGCAACCCGATCACTGGAAGTTAACTCGTGTGGTGCGCGCGGGGGTTGGGGAGGGTGGGTGGGTGGGTTATACCCACCATCCATTCCTCAGAGGCAGAGCTCGGGGTCCGGAGCCCGGAGCTCAAGTGGTTGCCGCGTACGCGACGAATTCGACCCAGGCGCTTGCGGGGGTGACCAGTTGGGGCCCGGGTATTCGCTTCGAGTCCCGGATGTGCACGGCGTGCGGGCGAGCCGCGACCTCTACGCATTCGCTTTCCGTGTCGCTGTAGCTGGACTTGCCCCAAGCCAGCGCGATTTCAACGCAGTTGCCACCATTCTCGTTCGTGTAGCTGGATTTGAACCAGGCCAGCTCATCACTCATAGCCCCTCCACCAACTTCCTGATGAACCGTTCGGACTCGGCAGGAGGAAGTGCCATCCGGCCGATAGCAGCGTGCTGCCTCGTGAAGTGGCTGACCTTCTCGGACTCCTCGTACAGCAACCCGGTCCAGTGCGCCTCCTCGTAGACGATCCACTGAAGGCTGGGCAGCTCCAGCAGAACGAAGGAGGCGCTGACCACCACGCTGCCGGCCGGAAGAACTTGGATCGCTACGTTGCGTTGCTGGCCGACATCCAGCAAGTGCCCGAGCTGGCACTTGTGAGCCTCCGGGCCAGCAAGGGGGTGGCGCAAGGGCGCCTCCGCGATGAGGAACACGAACGCCCTACCTTGCTCCTTCAGCAGCGACTGCCGTCCCAGCCTGGCCTTCACCAACCCCTCGATCGCCTCGTCATCCGGCGGAGGCCAAGCGCCATTGAACAGCGCCCGCATCGTCTCTTCGGTCTGAAGCAGACCCGGAATGAGTAGCGGCTCGTACGAGCTGTAGGCGATCGCCTCGGCCTCATACCGGAAGAAGTCGTCGTACCGCGACACGACCGGCTCGGGACCCAGATAGTCGTGCGCTGCCACCAATAGCCCGTGCGCGCCGCACAGCCTGTCCGCCACTTCAAGCACCCGCAGCGTTGGCCTCCGTCGCCCCTGCTCCATCGACTTGATGGTCTCGCAGCCGTAGCTGGATTCCTCGGCCAGTTCCTCTCGGGACACCTCCGCAAGTGTCCGCCACAGCTTCATCTGGTGACCGCAATACCGCCAGTTGATCGGCGGCAGAGAGCTCATACCCGTCAACACGCCCGCCCTTCCCCAGTGCCAGAACGGTACGTACACACAACGTCCCGTGACCGTCACTTACGAAGGCTAGCCACGCCCCGTAACCCTAGGTAGCGTGAACAGAGAAATTCCGCCGCGTGGGGCATACGTCATCGACACCCGCACCGACCGGGTCGGTCAAGTCATGGACCACACAGGCGACTTCGTACACCTGCGCCCGCCCGGCGGCGGCCGCGAGTGGGAGTGCCCCGCCGCCTCGCTCCGGGTCACGACGCTGCGCGCCTATCTGCGCGCGCACGTCTCGGAGGTCAACAACCGCCGGAGGCTCGTATGACCACCGGCCCGGCGGACGGCCCCACCCCCGAGGACCTCCGCACCGCGGTCGCCCGGGCGGACACCCCGGACGAGGCCCACGCCGCGGTCGCGGAGATCAGCCCTCTCCCCGACCGGGCGGAGGGCCATGCTGACGCCTGACGCCCCACTGATCCCACGACCCGCGAACACTCCCGAAGCGCTGCGGACGGCCGTCGCCCAGGTCATGCCCGATTCGCTGGCGACCTTCGACGCCGAGTACGCCGAAGCCCTGTGCGAGGCACACAGCACGGGAAACGCGGGGCCGATGCGCCGACTCGTCGGCCAGTGGGCGGTGTACGTCGCCATCGAGCGACACCCGAAGCGGGCAGCAAGATTTCGCTGTCTCGAAGCCACGGCCGATCAGGCCGAAACGGTTGAAGAGGCCCTGGCGGCGACCTCAGAGCTCGGGCGCATCCTGGACCAGGCGCTCGCCGAGGCTGGGCTCCCCTACGCCAGATCCGTCAGATCCTCCGCGTAGAACGTCGTGAGCGGCTGCGGGCCTATGTACTGCTGGCAGTTGCACTGGCCCGGCTCGTAGCTCGTCGGTTTCTTTTCCGCGTCCCAGGCGACCGGGACCTCCACCGATTCGTGGCAGCGGCCCTGTTTGTCGTGCTTGGCCAGGTGGTGGGTGCAGCCGCAGACCGGCTCCGGGGGCTTGGACGCGGATTCGAGCGCCTCATGCTCCCGGCGCTCGGTCTCCAGGAGCTCCAGCTTGCGCTCGTGGCGGGTGCGCAGGGCCGTGCGGCCCATGTCGGCGGCCTTGGTGAAGCCTCCGACGCCGAAAAAGATCAATACCCACCAGAGCCAATCCATGTCCGGCTCCTCCCCGTCCGCCCTGCCCGGCCTCCAGAATAGGTGTTCCCCAGGGGGCCCGGGCAGGGCTGTGGACAACCGGGTGTGGACAACCCGCTACCGGCTCACGACTCGTACAGGTTCTTCTTGCTCAGCTCGTGCACATGGTCGTGATCATGCGCGTGGGAGTGGGAGTGCGAGTGCCCATGAGCGCCCTCAGGCGCGGGTACGTGCGTCTCCGTCACCGGCAGCGAGGAGTCCGCCGAGAGGTCCCACGCGGAGGCGGCCCGCCCCCGCGCCACCATCTCCGAGCCCAGCGCCGCGACCATCGCGCCGTTGTCCGTGCACAGCTTCGGGCGCGGCACGCGCAGCGTGATGCCCGCGTCCTCGCAGCGGCGGGCGGCCATGGCGCGCAGCCGCGTGTTCGCGGCGACGCCGCCGCCGATCATGAGGTGGTCGACGCCGTTGTCCTTGCAGGCGCGCACGGCCTTGCGGGTCAGGACGTCCACGACCGCCTCCTGGAAGGACGCCGCCACGTCCGCGACCGGCACCTCCTCGCCCGCCGCGCGCTTGGCCTCTATCCAGCGGGCCACGGCGGTCTTGAGACCGGAGAAGGAGAAGTCGTAGATCGGGTCCCGGGAGCCGGTCAGGCCGCGCGGGAAGCGGATGGCGTCCGGGTTGCCCTCGCGCGCGTACCGGTCGATGACCGGGCCGCCGGGGAAGCCGAGGTTCAGCACGCGGGCGACCTTGTCGAACGCCTCGCCCGCCGCGTCGTCGATCGTCGAGCCCAGCGGGCGGACGTCCGAGGTGATGTCGGGCGCCAGGAGCAGCGAGGAGTGGCCGCCGGAGACCAGCAGGGCCATCGTCGGCTCGGGCAGCGCGCCGTGTTCGAGCTGGTCCACGCAGATGTGCGAGGCCAGGTGGTTCACGCCGTAAAGAGGCTTGCCGAGTGCGTACGCGTACGCCTTGGCCGCCGACACCCCGACCAGCAGCGCGCCGGCGAGGCCGGGGCCCGCGGTGACGGCGATGCCGTCCAGGTCCTTGGCGCTGACCCCCGCCTCCTTGAGCGCCCGCTCGATGGTCGGGACCATCGCCTCCAGGTGGGCGCGGCTGGCGACCTCGGGGACCACGCCGCCGAAGCGGGCGTGCTCGTCGACGCTGGAGGCGATGGCGTCCGCGAGCAGGGTGTGGCCCCGGACGATGCCCACGCCCGTCTCGTCGCAGGAGGTCTCGATGCCGAGGACGAGGGGTTCGTCAGCTCTGGGAGCCATGGGTCATTCCTTGCACTGCGGAGTTCGGATCGGAAAGGCGCATCACGAGCGCGTCGACGTTACCGGGCTGGTAGTAGCCGCGGCGGACGCCGACCGGCTCGAAGCCGAAGCGCTCGTAGAGCCGCTGGGCGCGCGTGTTGTCGACGCGCACCTCCAGGAGGACCTCACGGCACTCGAAGTCGGTCGCGGTGGTGAGCAGCTCGGCGAGCAGCCGGGCGCCGAGGCCGGTGCTCCAGTGCTCGTAGGCGACGGCGATGGTCTGTACGTCGCCGGTACCGTCGATCGCGGCGAGGCCGGCGTAGCCGACGACGTTGCCCTTGGCGTCCTCGGCGACCACGTAGCGGCGGTTGGCGCCCGCGCCGCGGGCGTGCGCCAGCTCGGACCAGAACAGGCCCTTGGACCAGGCGTCGTCCGGGAAGAGCACGCGCTCCAGCTCCAGCACCGGCCCGATGTCCCACCAGCGCATCTCGCGGATACGCACTGTCTCGGTCACTTCGGGGTGACCACCTTGTAGTTCGCGGGCACCTGCGCGTCCGGACGGCGCAGGTAGAGCGGCTGGTCCGGCAGGAACTCCCCGCCCGTCCGCAGCTTCTCCACCGCCAGCGACGCCAGCGCGCCCGCCGACTGGTGCTCGGGCATGTCGGTCCGTACGTCCGTGAACGCGTCCGGGTAGAGCACTCCGCCCGCGCCGACGACGGTCAGCCCGGCGAGCGGCTCGGTGAGGTCGGCGGGGCGGTCCACGGCGGGCTCGGTGACGCGGGTACGGGCGTCGCTGTACCGCGCCCAGTAGACCTCCTTGCGGCGGGCGTCCGTCGCCACGACGAACTCGCCCTCCAGCCCCTGCTGCCCCGCCGCGTACGCGATCCCGTCGAGCGAGCACAGCCCGTGGACGGGGACGGACAGCGCGGCACCGAAGGTGGCGGCGGTCACGATGCCGACGCGCAGGCCCGTGTACGGACCGGGGCCGACGCCGACGACGATGCCGGTCACGTCGGCCAGCACGCGGCCGGCCTCGCCGAGCACCCGGTCGACTGCGGGAAGCAGCAGCTCACCGTGCCTGCGCGCGTCCACCTGACGCGACTCGGCGATGACTTTGTCGCCGTCGTGGAGGGCGACGGTGACGGCGGGGGTTGCGGTATCAAGAGCGAGCAGCAGCACACTGACAGCCTACGGCGCGCCATGGGGCGGACGGTGCCCGCGCCTGCCCACGCGGAGGGCGCGGCGGGGGCGTACGCGGGTGCTACGGTCAGCCGCATAGCCGTACGCAGGACGAAAGGGTGCTCAGCGTGGCACGCAGCAGCTCGGGAGCCATGGTGGCCGCGCTCACCGTGGTGGCGCTGACCGGGGTCGGGTTTCTCGCCTATCAGGCGGACGCCGCGCCCGGCCGCCCGCACGCGGCCGCGCACGCCTCCCCGTCCGGCTCGGGCAAGTCCTCGCCCGGCCAGGACTCCGCGGGCAAGGACAAGCCCGCGCAGGACGCCGCCACGGCCGTCCCCGCGAACTCCGGCACCGGCAAGCGGGTCGTGTACGCGCTCGCGGCCAAGCGGGTGTGGCTGGTCGGCGCGGGCGGGCAGGCAGGCCGCTCCTTCGAGGTCGCGCCCAGCACGGTGAACCCGCTGCCGGGCGCCTACAAGGTGACCTCGCGGGCGCCCACCGGCAGCGGGTCGGACGGCGTCCCCATCGAGCACATCGTGCGCTTCCACCGCGACGCGGCCGGTGTCGTCTTCGGCTTCAGCGCGGCGGTCGACGGGTCGTCGCCGAAGCCGTCGGGCACGCAGAAGACGGGTGGCATCCGGGAGCAGCCCGCGGATGGGCGGGCGATGTGGGAGTTCGCGGTGAGCGGGGCGAGTGTGGTGGTGGTCCCCTAAGGGTCCGCCGTTCACCCTGTCGGGTTCCTTTTCCCGGCCCCGCTGCCTCTCATGTGGGGCTCCGCCCCGGACCCCTGAAACGCCGGACGGGCCGGACGCTACAGCGCGCCCAGGTCCACGTTCGCCCAGCGGTCGCCCACGCCCTCGAAGCGGACGCCGCGTACGTCGTCGGCGTGCTCGGAGAGGTCCGCGTCCGCGCCGACCGCTCGTTCGATCACCACGTGCAGGCGGTCGTCCGAGAGTTCCTCCACCTTGCCGTCGCCCCACTCGACGACAATGACCGACTCCGGCAGGGAGACGTCCAGGTCGAGGTCCTCCATCTCGTCCAGGCCGCCGTTCAGGCGGTAGGCGTCGACGTGGACGAGGGCCGGGCCGGAGCCGAGCGGCGGGTGGACGCGGGCGATCACGAACGTGGGCGAGGTGACCGCGCCGCGCACGTCCAGGCCCTCGCCCAGCCCGCGGGTCAGCGTCGTCTTGCCCGCGCCCAGCTCACCGGTGAGCAGGACCAGATCGCCGGGCCGCAGCAGCGCGGCCAGCCTGCGGCCCAAGTCCCGCATGTCCTCGGCGGACTTGACGGTGAGGTGGGCGATGTTGGCAGTGGAGATGTCATGCGGGGCGTTCATACCCGTCGATGGTACGGGGCCCGTCGCCGAACGACGCTTCATTCCGACAGGCCGTCGGCAACATGTTGCGCGGGCGGTCTCCGGCGTGGTCACATGGAAGGCAGAGACACGGTTAGGTCTACCTAACCTTGCCCAGCTGCCTCAGGAGGCACTCATGACGGCCCGAGAATCCGCCGCCGAGCCTGCGCCTGCTGCCGACCGCCGCGAGGAGCGGTCCGATGAGCGGCCCCTGTCGATGCGAGATCTGCTGGCGGCGTGCGCGGCGGCGGACGCGGTGTCCACACCTCCGAAGGCGCCCGAGCCCGAGCAGGACCGGAACCGCCCGGCGGCCTGAGCCGGGGCCGGGACAAGCCCCCGTTCAGACGCGGCGGCGCACAGCCGGGACCTGCTCGCGCGAAGCGCCCGCATCGGCCCCGGCGGCTTCCAGCAGTTCCATCAAGCAGCCGGAAACCACTTCCGGCTGCTCGAGCATCGCCATGTGCCCGACCCCGGGCAGAAGCACCAGCCGCGCGCCCGGAAGCACCTCCGCGATCGCCTCCGAGTGCGCGCTCGGAATCATCAGGTCCTTCTCGCCCCCGATGACGACGACAGGGCGGTCGGCGAACGCACAGAGCGCCTGCGCCTTGTCGTGCTCCGCGAAGACCCGGTAGAACTCGGCGACGATGTCGACCGGGGTCGCCTCCAGGAGGCGTTCCGCAAAGCGGGTGACGGCCGGGTCCACCTCGCGGGAGCCGAACGAATAGCGCCGGATGAGGCCCGCGAAGAGGTCGGCGGTGGCCCGCCGGCCGCGCTCCACCAGCTCCGGCTGCGCGGTCATCACCTTGAAGACGCCCGGCAGCACCCGGCGCACCACGCTCATGCCCGCGGCCGGCAGCCCGTACGTGTTGGCCGCGAGTCCGCCCGAGGACGTGCTGACGAAGGCCGCGCCCACGACGCGCTCGGCGATCAGCCCGGGGTACTGCGCGGCCAGCGCCATCATCGTCATGCCGCCCATGGAGTGCCCCACGAGCACCAGCGGCCCCTCGGGCGCGGCCGCGTCGATGACCGCCTTGAGGTCGCGGCCGAGCAGGTCGACGGAGACCGGAACGCTCCCGTCCAGCTGGGAGCGGCCGCGCTCCGAGCGGCCGTGGCTGCGCTGGTCCCAGAAGACCGTGCGCACGGCTCCGCGCAGGGCGGCCCGCTGGAAGTGCCAGGAGTCCTGGCCGAGGCAGTAGCCATGGCTGAAAATCACCGTGACCGGAGGGGGCGTGCGCCGCCCGAAGATCCGCTTCAGCAGCGGCTCCTGCGTATCAGCAGGGGCATCGGCGGAAGCGTCTTCCACCTCGTCGACCTCGTAGTACAGCTCCGTGCCGTCCTCGGCGACCGCCCGGCCCGGCCGGCCCCGCAGCGTTCCGTACGGGCCCATCGAGTCCAGTGCGAGCCGCGCCTTGCGGCGCACTCCGCGCCCGACGGTCAGGCGCTCCACGGCCACCCCGACCGCGGCTCCGGCGGCCACCACACCGATCGCGGCGCCGGCGACACCCGCGCCCCGCCGCCACCCGGCGGCCCCGGCCGCATCGACCGCGGCGGCACCCAGGCCCGCCACGTCGGCCACTCGGGCCACACCCGTCCCGTCGGTATTCGCGCTGTCGCTCATGCCGTGCCCCCCGTGTCCTAGCTCTCCTGCCCGATCACGTCCGTGCTCTCGTTCACGTTCTCGTTCACGTTCTCGTTCACATCGGTGCCCTCGTCCACCGTCTCACCGACGTAGACGCGAGGCACCCGGCCGGTGATGCGCGTGACGACCTCATAGGCGATGGTCCCGGTCGCCCGCGCCCAGTCCTCCGCGGTCGGCTCGCCCCGGTCGCCCGGTCCGAACAGCACCGCCTCGTCGCCCACCCGCGCGCTGTCGCCGCCCAGGTCGACCACGAACTGGTCCATGGCCACCCGGCCCGCGACCGTCCGCCACTTGCCCCCGATCAGCACGGGCCCGGTCCCGGAGGCGGCCCGCGGGATCCCGTCCGCGTAGCCGACGGGAACGAGGGCGAGAGTAGTGGCACCCGGCGTGACGTAGTGATGCCCGTATGAGACACCGTGCCCGCCCGGCACGCGCTTGACGGAGGCGAGGGACGCGGACAGCGTCATCACGGGCGTGAGGCCCAGGTCGGCGGGCGTGCCGACCTCCGGGCTCGGCGAGACACCGTAGATCGCCAGGCCGGTGCGGACGAGATCGAAGTGGCTCTCCGGGAGCGTGAGGGTCGCCGGGGAGTTGGCTATGTGCCGCACCTCCGGCTCGATGCCCTGCCGCTCGGCATAGCCCACCGCGTCCTTGAAGACCCGCAGCTGCGCCTGGATGGACGGGTGGCCGGGCTCGTCCGCGCACGCGAAGTGCGACCACACGCCGGTGACCTTGATCAGGCCCTCGTCCTCCGCGGCGCGGGCGGCGGCGATCAGTTCCGGCCAGTCGTCGGGCTGGCAGCCGCTGCGCCCGAGGCCGGTGTCGATCTTCAGCTGCACGCGGGCGGTGCGGCCGCACGCGCGGGCCGCGTCGCTCACCTCGCGCACGGCCCACAGGCCGCTCACCGACACGTCGATGTCCGCCTCGACGGCCTCCCGCCACGGCCCGCCCGGCGTCCACAGCCAGCACATCAGCCGGCCCCGGTCACCGGCAGCGCGCAGCGCGAGCGCCTCGTCCGGCGTGGCCGTACCGATCCACGCCGCGCCCGCCTCGCGCGCCGCACGGGCACAGGGGACCGCGCCGTGGCCGTACGCGTTCGCCTTGACGACAGCCATCAGCTGCGCCTTGGGCGCACGGGCCCGCAGCGTGCGTATGTTGGCCCGCAGGGCGGCCAGGTCGACCAGGGCACGGGCGCGCATCGGTGTCTCGTTCATCCCCGTCAGTCTCTCAGGTGTCCGTTTCCGTGCGCCCAGGGTGCCGGATCCGCGGCAATGCGGCGGCGTGCGGAAGGCCCGAAGGCGACACTGGGGAGCATGAGGACTGCGTACAGCGTCGAGACCGTACGGGCCGCCGAGCGCGCGCTCATGGCACAGCTCCCCCAGGGCGCCCTGATGCAGCGCGCCGCCGCCGGGCTCGCGGCCGCCTGCACGGATCTGCTGGGGCGTACGTACGGGTCGCGCGTCGCGCTGCTCGTCGGCAGCGGCGACAACGGCGGGGACGCGCTCTACGCGGGCGCCCGGCTGGCCCGCCGCGGCGCGGGCGTGACCGCCGTCCTGCTCTCCCCCGAGCGCACGCACGCGGGCGGTCTGGCCGCGCTGCGGGCCGCGGGCGGACGGATCGCCTCCGCGGAGGCCGCCGACCGGGCCGTGCGCCGTGCCGACCTCGTCATGGACGGGATCGTCGGCATCGGCGGCAAGGGCGGGCTGCGGCCGGAGGCGGAGTCGCTGATGCGGGCGGCGTACGCCGGGGGCGCGCTGATCGTCTCCGTCGACCTGCCGAGCGGTGTCGACGCGGACACCGGCGAGGTGCACGGCGCGGCCGTCCACGCGGACGCGACGGTCACCTTCGGCGCGTACAAACCCGGCCTCCTGCTCGACCCCGCCCGTGAGCACGCGGGCGCGCTGCGGCTGGTCGACATCGGCCTGCGGCTGCCGTCCGCGCCCGACGCCGAGGCGCTCCAGCACGCGGACGTCGCCTGGCTGCTGCCGCGCCCGGAGGCGGAGAGCGACAAGTACCGGCGCGGTGTCGTCGGCATCGTCGCGGGCTCGGCCCGCTACCCGGGCGCCGCGGTCCTCGCCGTGGCGGGCGCGCTGCACGGCGGCGCGGGCGCCGTGCGCTACGTCGGCCCCGCGGCGGAGGCGGTGATCGCCCGCTTCCCCGAGACGCTCGTCTCCGCGGGCCCGCCGTCGAAGGCGGGGCGGGTACAGGCGTGGGTCGTCGGCCCCGGCCTCGGTGACGGCGCGGAGGCGCGCCAGGCGCTGGAGGACGTCCTGGCCTCGGACGTCCCCGTCCTGATCGACGCGGACGGGCTCCGCCTGCTCTCCCCCGAGACCCTGCGCGCCCGCTCCGCCGGGACCGTCCTCACCCCGCACGCCGGCGAGGCCGCCGTCCTCCTCGGCCAGACCCGCGAACGCGTCGAGTCCGCCCGCCTGGTGTCCGTACGCGCCCTCGCCGAGCGGTACAGCGCGACCGCCCTGCTCAAGGGCTCCACCACGGCCGTCGCCTCCGGCCACCGCCCGGTCCGCGTCAACCCCACGGGCACCCCGTGGCTCGCGACGGCGGGCAGCGGCGACGTCCTCTCGGGCCTGACGGGCGCCCTCCTGGCCGCGGGCCTGACGGGCTACGACGCGGCCTCGACAGGCGCCTACCTCCACGGCCTCGCGGCCCGCTCCCTGGGCCGGGCCCCGCTGACGGCATCGGCGGTGGCGGAGGCGCTGCGGGGGGTCTGGCGGGATGTGGTGGGGTGAGGTGTTCCGGGCCCGGCGGCACTACGCATGCCGCTGGGCCGCGGACACCGTGAGTTCCGCTCCGGCCGGGAGGCAGTGCGCGTTGAGGACGGGGCCGCTGTGTTCGACGGAAACGCGGCAGGATTCCAGTCCCGCCAGATGCGCCACGTCCAGGACTTCCGTCGAGGACCCGCAGTAGAACCAGAGTTCCGTGAGACCGGGAAAAACACGCGCCAGATGAACCAGCCCGGCGAGATGGCGGGGCTCCTCGAGGAACAGCCGCTCGACCTGCGGCAGTGGCTCGGTGAAGGCCCAGGAGGTCAAGGACTCGTCCGTGACCCTCAGTTCCCGCAGCGCCGGGAGGTCTTCCAGGGCCAGGCGCCCGCGCGCGGCGGCGTCCATGCCGAAGTACGACACCGAGGTCAGCGCACGGCAGTGGCCCACGTCCCTCAGCCGCAGCTCGGCCGACGGACCCCAGCCCAGCCGGAGGTACTGGAGGCCCGGCGGCAGGGAGATCGCCGAGCCCGGACCCGGCTCCATCGGGGGCCAGTCGAGGGTGAGCACTTCGAGGCCCGCCATGTCCGACACGGCGTCGAGGTCACCGGGGCCGTGGCTCACCGCGAGGTTCAGCGTGTGGAGGGCCTCGCTGTTCACCGTGCGCAGATGGGACCACCCCTGTGATTCCACGATGCCCAGTGCCAGCAGCGGCGGGCAGGAGCTCAGCGCGCGGAGATCGATGACCTCCGGATTCGAGCGGAACGACAGCGTGTTGAGCACCGGCGTGCCCAGGTCGGCCAGATCGTCGGCGGTCAGCGCTCCGACGCACCGCACCCACGGCCGTCCGCCGAGCCTCCTGAGCGCGGATATCTGTGCCTTCGACTGCACCACGAATTCCAGGTCGTCCATTCCCTCGCCCGCATAGGCGAGTCTGGCTATCACTTCGTCCGCGTAATGCTCGGTGTCGAAGCGGTCCCACGCCCAGGCGAGCTGGGCGCGCACCCCGAGGTGCCGGTGATCGGCGTATTCGGCCAGCAAGGGAACGGCCCTGACATCCGCCACCGTCGTCGCCGCCACGACGACCGCGTGGGCGACCTCGTCCGACTTGTTGCCGAATTTCTGCAACCGCTCGCTGTCCGGCCCGGGAAGCAGGTCGAGAATGACCCGGCCCGCTCTCGCCAGTACCTTCGCCGATTGCGTGTCGCGCGGCGGGATCAACCGCAGTGCCGCGTCGGCCACCCGTCTGCGCACGGCGGGATCGAGTTCCGTCGCGTGCTCCAGGCAGGCCGCCGCCAGCAGCCGCAACCGCTGCCGGTGCGGCTCGTCCTTGGACGCCCGGTCCAGCAGCATCCCCAGCAGTTCCGCCCGCCCGCGCGGCGTCGCGTGGCCGACCGCCATGCGGAGCACGTCCTCCCACTGGTCGTCGTGCGCGTGCTCGACCAAGACGCCCCAGTCCCATTCGTCGACGGCCGCCTGGGCACCGAGATAGTCCTGGAACGTGCGGTGGATGAAGTCCAGTGTCTCCGTCGTCGGCTTCCGCAACAGGCCGCTGCGCAGCACCAGATGGTGCAGGATGCCCGCCGCGTCACCGCGCGCGGCGATCGACGGCATGTACGGCAGCGCGCCGTCGATGATCTGCACCGCCTTGTGCCACTCGATCTCGGAGCGGCTGTTGCGGATCAGCCAGTACGCGATCTTCTGCAACAGCGCCACCTGCTGCGCCTGGTCGAGATCCGGGCCGGGTATCTCGCGTTCGCGGTCCCTGCGCACGAGCAGCAGTTCCAGCGCGGCGCGGTAGAGCTCCATCCGGCCGTGCGGGAGGTTGCCGCGCCGGGAGCGGTTGAGGGCGCAGATCAGCGCGCACATCAGGGGGTTGGTGGCGAGGCGGCCGAGGTCCGGTTTGGCCACCACCGCCTTGGCGAGCGCCGCGCGGAAGGTACGGAGCTGCTCGTTCCGGTGCTGGCCCGCCGCCGTGTGCCAGCGGTCGATGAAGGCGGCGACGTCGGCACGGCTCATCGGCAGCAGCTCCAGCTCCGTGAAACCGGCGTCCGCGAGCCAGCCCTCCCGTACGGCGGAGGGGCGCGTCGTGATCACATACCGGGCGTCCGGGTAGGCGGCCAGCAGCTCCTTGATCCAGGCGAGGGTGCGGCGGCGGTCGGCCTCGGGGACCTCGTCCACGCCGTCGATCAGCAACAGGACGCTGCCCTCGGCCAGCCGCCGCGTCACCCAGCCCCGGGCGGCGGGCTGCCCGGCCAGCGGGCGGGCGGCGGTGCGCAGGAACTCCTCCGGGTCCGGCAGGTTGCCGTGCCTCACGAGCGTGCGCAGCGGGAGCGGTAGGGGCACACAGCCGCGGAAGTGGTCGAGGCCCGGTGGGAGTTCGTCCGTCGCGGTGATCGTGGTGAGCCATTGCAGCAGCGTCGTCTTGCCGGAGCCGGCGGCGCCGCGCAGGAGGACGCGGCGCTGTCCGGCGAGGGCGGCTTCGGCGCGGCGGGGAGAGGCCGCCGCGGTGTTCAGCTCCGCGATCCAGTCGGCATCCTTCACCCAGTGCGTGCTCCGCCCCAGTGGGGTGGCGGGCCGCTCCCCGCCGGTCATTTCCAGGCTCAGATACGCCGCGTCGAGCGGCCACACCTCTCCTTCTGCGTCCGACAGCGTCAACCCGACGATCGTCAACTCACCCGCCCGCTCCGCGAGATACTCCCGCAGCCGCCGCTCGAACGTCTCCTCCTCCACCTCCAAGGAAGAAGCCAGCGCACGCGACACCGGCTTGTGTCCGTGCTCCGCGCAGAGGTCCAGGAATTCCGGGTCGGACCAGATGCGGAACATGGGCGTCACCGCCAGTCGCCCGTGCCGCCAGCCGCCCGGGTCCTCGCAGACGACGCCGCACAGCAGGCCGCCCACGAAGACGGCCGCGCCGGACATCCCCGCCCACGGCGACCCGCCGTCCGCGAGCGCGGCCGGGGCGCCGTGGTCGCTGTCCAGCACATGGCGGCCGCCGAGCAGTTGGCTGCCGGGCTTGAGGGTGCCGACGAGCTGTTCGGTGTCGAGCTCGTCGTGCGCGTCCCGGGCTGCCTGCGGGAAGCCGATCGTCTGGGCGTCGCGCCAGACGCGCAGGTCGCCGACCCGGCCCCAGACCACCGGTTCGAAGGCGGCCGCTGCCTGTGGCGGCACCAGGTCCCGCTCGGCGAGGAGAAGGGCGACGTCGCCCTTGTCGTCGCCACGGGTCCAGAGCGTCCGGCAGGCCACGGGGCCGACGCCGCCGGGGACGACCGCCTGTAGGGAATCCCGCGCCACGTGGGCGGCCGTCAGCACGAGACGTGGGGCCAGCAGATAGCCGCTGCCCTGCGTCCGTCGCCCGATGACCGCCGCGATGCGTTCCCTCGCTGGATGCACGATTCACAGGCTATCCAGCGCTCCGGCCCGGCCGACAGGCCATTCAGTACGCGACCGTGAACCGCGTCCGCCGGTGCTTCGGCCGCTCCGCCTCGTCCAGCAGGGCCACCGCCAGATCCTCCATGGAGATCGCGGAGTTGCCCTCGGCGTCGACCAGGAGCTCGTCCGTGCCCAGCCGGTAGGTGCCCGTGCGTTCGCCCGGTTCCAGCAGGGCCGCCGGGCTGAGGTAGGCCCAGTCCACCGTCGTCTCCGCGCGGCAGACCGCCAGCTGTTCCGTGCCGGCCTGCGCGATGGGCCGGATGGCCGCGGGGGCGAACGCCGGGTCGTCCCGCACCACTCTGCCGCCGCCGCCCGGCACGGTCAGGCTGCCCGCGCCGCCGACGACCAGCAGCCGTACGCCGGTTCTGGCGAGCCCGGCCAGCAGGGCCCGCGTGGTGGCGGCGTGCTCGCCCTCGCGGCCGGGCGCCGGGCGGGTCGCGGTGATCACGAGGTCCTGCCCGGCGCTCAGGGCGGCCACGTCGTCGGCGTCCGCGGCGTCACCGGTCCGCGCCTCGGCCCCTGCGGGCAGATGAGGGAAGCGGGCCGGATCCCGTACGACAGCGGTCACTTCGTGGCCGCGGGAGAGTGCCTCCGCGACCACGCGGCTCCCGACGTTCCCGGCCGCTCCGAAGACGGTGATGCGCATGGCTTTGAACTCCTTTGGTTCAACGGGTGGATGAGACAGCGGCGGCGTCGTCCCGTACGGGAAGGGGCGCCGCTTCCGCGCGCGGACGGCGGCGGATCTGCGCCACGACGAGGGACGCGAGGACGACGAGCCCGCCGAGGGACTGCGCCGGGGTGAGGTCCTGGCCGAGGGCCAGCCAGCCGAGGGCCGTGGCGACGACCGGGCTGAGCAGGCCGAGGAAGGTGACGTCGGTCGGGGGCAGGGCGCGTATCCCCCGGAACCACAGGGGGTAGGCGAGGCCCGCGCCGACGACCGCGAGGTAGGCGTAACCGGCCAGGTTCTCGCCGGTCAGCGACGCCGGGGGCGGCCCCTCGACGAAGAGCGCGACCGGGAGCAGCAGCAGGCCGCCCGCGACGAGCTGCCAGCCGGTGGTCGCGAGCAGCGGCGCGGGCGAGGCCCAGCGCTTGCTGAGGACGACCCCGGTGGCCATGACGACGGCGCTGCCGAGCGCCGCCGCGAGCCCGAGTGCGTCGAGCCGCGCGTCGGCCCGGAGCACGAGCAGGCTGACGCCGGCCACGCCCGCCGCGCCGGTGATCACCGTACGGGTGGTCAGCCGCTGCCCGAGCAGTCCGGCGGCGAGAACCGCGGCCAGCAGCGGCTGGAGCGCGCCGAGGGTGGCCGCGACGCCGCCCGGCAGGCGGTAGGCGGCGACGAAGATCAGCGCGAAGAACGCGCCGATGTTGAGCGCGCCCAGCACGAGCGCCCGCCACCACCACGAGCCGCGCGGCAGGCGGCGGGTGACGGCGACGAGGGCGAGCCCGGCGGGCAGCGCGCGGATCACCCCTGCGAGGAGGGGGCGGCCGGGCGGCAGCAGCTCGGTGGTGACGAGGTAGGTGGAGCCCCAGACGGCGGGCGCCAAGGCGGTCACGAGGACGATCCCGATGCGATTGCTTAGCACTAAGCCACCGTAACGCGTTGCTTAGCGCTAAGCAATCTCTCTTAGTGGTGAGACAGTGGCTAGGCTGGGGGCGTGGCAGATCAAGTGGACCGAATCCTGGAACAGTGGGCCGCGCAGCGCCCCGAACTCGACACCTCCCCCATGGGCGTCATCGGCCGCCTCCAGCGGCTCTCCCGGCTCCTCGACACGGAGCTGCGCCGCACGTTCGCCACGCACGGCCTCGACATCGCGTCCTTCGACGTCCTCGCGACCCTGCGGCGCAGCGACCCCCCGCACCGGCTGACGCCCGCGGAGCTGATGCGGGCGTCGATGGTCACCTCGGGCGCGATCACCCAGCGCCTGGACCGCCTGGAGGCCCGCGCGCTCGTGATCCGCACCCCGAACGACTCGGACGGCCGCGGCGTGTACGTCACCCTCACCGAAGCGGGGCGCGCCTTGATCGACAAGGCGCTCCCGGACCACATCGCGACGGAGAACCGCCTGCTGTCCGCCCTGACGACCTCCCGCCGCGACGCGCTGGCGGACGAACTCCGGGTGCTGCTGGAGTCGTTGGGGGATGTGCCGCGCTGACAGCCGGGCAGGGGCCCTGTTACGGCCACGGCGTGCCCGGGGCGGGCTCGCCTCTTCCCTGGCGGCTCAGCTTGTTCGCTTCCGCCACCTTCGCGCTCAGTTCGGACGGCTGATGCGAGGCGCAGTCGCACGAGCGCAGGGGTGAGCTGGGCTTGATGTCGATCCCGTGGGCGGTGGCCCAGACGTAGACGCCGCACAGTTCACTCTGCGGGGCCGCCGCGGGGCGGGCCGTCGGCTCGGGCTCCGGCACGGCGAGTTCGGGCGTACGTGCGCCGAATCTGGCCCTCGCCCAGTGGATGGCCCGGTGGATAAGCTTCGGCATGTTGACGCTCCTAGCTGGCGTTGACCATGCCCCCGGGTCGTTCACGCGGCCGCGGGGGTCACTCACCCCCACATCGTGCCGACGCACCAGGGCCGGAACTGTCAGACGTTCCTGATAGCCCCGGCCATGGATTGACTCTCAGTCACATACCGAGCCACGCACCGAAGTTGCCGAAGGTCTCCGGCATGCGCCGCTTCGCCGACTCCAGGCCCGCGTACGTCTCCCGCACCGTCGGGTGGTAGCGCGTCTGCTGGGGCGCGACCTTCCGGGCCAGCTGCAGGTTCTTGAAGGCCGCCTCCGTACGGCCCGTCCACATCTGGGCCTGGGCGACTTCAGCGTAGTGATGCGCACGCCGGGAGGCCGGCCAGTCGTCCGGCATCACCGTGGTCTGTGCGGTCCGCACGGCCTCCGCGTGCTGGTCGAGCTCGGTGAGGACGCTCACCCGGTGGACGCCGACGTTCGCCGGGCCGAAGGACAGCCAGTGCACCTTCTCGGCCGGGCCGGTCCGCTCCGCGATGCGCTGCGCCTTGTCGAGGTGGCCGGAGGCGGTCTCCTCGTCCTTGTCGCGGCCCGCGAGGACGGCTGCCCCCAGGTGGAGTTGGCCGGTGACCACGTCACGCACCCGCCCCGGGTCCGCCTGCTCCAGTGTCGCCATGCCCAGCCGTACCAGCCGCTTGCCGGTCCGGTAGTCGCTGGCGCGCAGATAGGCGAGGGCCCGCAAGTACTGACGCATGCCTCCGAGGATCGCGTCCGAGCCGCGCTGGGCGGCCCAGTCCATGCGGTCCAGGGCGACCGTGCACAGGTCGGGGTAGCCCAGCTTCGTCGTGACGTCGTAAGCCGTGCGATAGACGCCCGCCAGCAGCCGCCACTCCTGCTCGCCCGGCGACAGGTGCGCCGCCGTCGTGACCTCGCCGATCAGGCCCGGGAGTTCGGCCGCCACCCGCTTGATGTCCGTCGCCCGGACCAGTGCGCACAACCGGTCGGCGTGCGCCGCCAGTTCCTCCGGAGGGCGCGGGATGACGTCCGGGTCGGGGCCGAGGTCGTAGACGTTCAGCGCCTCGCGGATCGGCTGGATCAGGCCGTCAAGCTGATCCTGCCGCAACTCGTCGAGATAGGGCTGGCCCGTCAGCTCCGTGACCGGCACGGACAGCGCGCGGGCCAGCGCCCCGACCACCGAAGGGCTCGCGGGCAGCGCCCCTTGCTCGACCTTCGTGAGCGTGCTGTAGGAGACATGGGACAGGTCCGCCAACTCGCGTTGGGTCAACCGCCGGACCTTACGGACGCGCGCGACACGCGCTCCGGTGTACTCGTCAAAGTGCGGGGGCATACGGTGCTCCGTTCCGACTCGTCCATCAGAACCGTACCCCCGCCCACCGACACGCGTACAAGGGACAGTTGGACCCCCGAAGCAAGCCGGGGCCCGACCTCACTTCTCCGCGATCACCACCGCCGAAGCCACCCCCGCGTCATGGCTCAGCGAGACGTGCCAGGAGCGTACGCCCAGTTCCTCCGCGCGGGCCGCGACCGTGCCCGTCACCACCAGGCGGGGCTGGCCCGTCGGTTCGGTAGTGACCTCCGCGTCCGTCCAGAGCAGATTGCCCGGGGCGCCCAGAGCCTTGGCCACCGCTTCCTTCGCGGCGAAGCGGGCCGCCAGGGAGGCGATGCCACGCCGCTCGCCGCTCGCCAGATACAGCTCGCGTTCGACGAAGAGCCGGCTCGCCATGCCCGGCGTGCGGCGCAGGGCCGCGTCGAAGCGCTCGATCTCGGCCACGTCGATGCCCACTCCGACGATCATTCGACGGTCACCGACTTCGCGAGGTTGCGCGGCTGGTCGACCTCGTTGCCGCGCGCGGTGGCGAGCTCGCAGGCGAAGACCTGGAGCGGGACGGTGGCCACAAGGGGCTGGAGCAGCACGGGAGTCGGCGGGATCTCGATGAGGTGGTCGGCGTAGGGACGTACGGCCGTGTCGCCGCGCTCGGCGATGACGATCGTGCGGGCGCCCCGGGCGCGGATCTCCTGGATGTTGGAGACGATCTTGTCGTGGATCACCGAGCGGCCGCGCGGCGAGGGGACGACCACGACGACCGGCAGGTCCCGCTCGATCAGCGCGATGGGGCCGTGCTTCAGCTCGCCGGCGGCGAAGCCCTCGGCGTGCATGTAGGCGAGCTCCTTGAGCTTCAGGGCGCCCTCCAGGGCCACGGGGTAGCCGACGTGCCTGCCGAGGAAGAGGACGGTGTTCTTGTCGGCCAGGGAGCGCGCCAGCTCCCGTACGGGCTCCATGGTCTCCAGCACCTCGTCCACCTGCGTGGCGATGGCGGACAGCTCGCGCACGACCGACCGGATCTCGTCGCCCCACTTCGTGCCGCGCACCTGGCCCAGGTACAGGGCCACCAGGTAGCAGGCGACCAGCTGGGTCAGGAACGCCTTCGTGGAGGCGACCGCGACCTCGGGCCCGGCGTGGGTGTAGAGCACGGCGTCCGACTCGCGGGGGATGGTCGAGCCGTTGGTGTTGCAGATCGCGAGCACGCGCGCGCCCTGCTCCCGCGCGTGCCGCAGGGCCATCAGGGTGTCCATGGTCTCGCCGGACTGGCTGATCGCGATCACCAGCGTGCGCTGGTCGAGGATCGGGTCGCGGTAGCGGAACTCGCTCGCGAGCTCCGTCTCGCACGGGATCCGGGTCCAGTGCTCGATGGCGTACTTCGCGATCATCCCCGCGTGGTACGCCGTGCCGCAGGCCACGATGACGACCTTGTCGACCTCGCGCAGCACGGAGGCGGGGATGCGCACCTCGTCCAGCGACAGGGTGCCCGCCGCGTCGACGCGGCCGAGCAGGGTGTCCGCGACGGCCTTCGGCTGCTCGGCGATCTCCTTGAGCATGAAGTAGTCGTAGCCGCCCTTCTCGGCGGCGGAGGCGTCCCAGTCCACGTGGTACGCGCGGACCTCCGCGGGCGCCCCGTCGAAGTCCGTGACGGTCACGCCGTCGCGGCGCAGCTCCACGACCTGGTCCTGGCCGAGCTCGATGGCGTCACGGGTGTGGGCGATGAAGGCGGCGACGTCGGAGGCGAGGAAGGACTCGCCGTCGCCGACGCCGACGACCAGCGGGGAGTTGCGGCGGGCGCCGACGACCACGTCCGGCTCGTCGGCGTGCACGGCGACCAGCGTGAACGCGCCCTCCAGCAGGCGGCACACCTGCCGCATCGACTCGGCCAGGTCGCCGCAGGAGGAGAACGCCTCGGACAGCAGGTGCGAGACGACCTCGGTGTCGGTCTCGGACGCCAGCTCGTGCCCGCGGTCGGTCAGCTCGGCACGCAGCCGGGCGAAGTTCTCGATGATGCCGTTGTGGACGACGGCGACGCGGCCCGCGTTGTCGAGGTGCGGGTGGGCGTTGGCGTCGGTGGGGCCGCCGTGGGTGGCCCAGCGGGTGTGGCCGATGCCGGTGGGGCCGGACGGCAGCGGGCGGTCCGAGAGCTCCTTCTCCAGATTGGCGAGCTTGCCGGCCTTCTTCGCCGCCGCGAGCCCGCCGTCGGCGAGCACGGCGACCCCGGCCGAGTCATAGCCGCGGTACTCCAGGCGCTTCAGCCCGGCCAATACGACGTCGAGGGCGCACTGCCCTCCCACATAGCCAACGATTCCGCACATGCGCAGCAGCGTACGGCCCAGGGGCGGGCGGGTGCCCCCAATGGCGCAACGCGGTCGCACCGGAGTGCCCGCGCGCCCCCGTACGCCCCTCAACGCCCCCGCTCGATGCGGTCGATCGCGTCCTGGACCAGTTCGAGGTACTCGACCTCCTCGCAGCGCGGCTTGCTGCCGAGCTCATAGCGGTCCAGGCAGTCGTCCAGGTCCTGGCCGAGATCCTCGTCGGGCAGCTCGGCGGCCAGCTCGCCGGAGACCAGGGCGGCGAAGTCGTCGCGCGGGACCGGCACCCCCCGTACGGCGGGGGCGGGGCGCAGACGGCGCGCGAGACGGCGCAGGAAGTGGCGCAGGGAGACCCTGACGGTGTTCCGTAGGGCGAGGAGAACGAACACGGCGTTCCTAGCGGGATGCGGTGGCCGGAGGTGGGTGGGACCGTAGTACTGACCCGCCAGTAGGTACAGGGTCTCCGCGGAACTTCACCGTCCGGCGCCGCAGGAGTCACCCAAACCCGACGAGAACACCCGCATCCACCACCCGGAAGTGAGCCGCGCGCGCCACCCGCGCACAATGGGCCCGTGCCGACCACCTCAGAGCAGCAGCAGCGCCGCCGCGCCGACTCCTCCCCGTATGTGGACCTGACCCGCACGGAGTGGAGCGCCCTGCGCGAAAACACCCCGCTGCCACTGACCGCGGAGGAGGTCGAGCGACTGCGCGGGCTCGGCGACGTCATCGACCTGGACGAGGTCCGGGACGTCTATCTGCCGCTGTCCCGGCTGCTCAACCTCTACGTCGGGGCCACGAGCCAGTTGCGGGGGACGCTCAACACGTTCCTGGGCGAGGCCGGGACCCGCGGCCACGGCTCACAGCCGGGCACGCCCTTCGTCATAGGCGTCGCGGGCAGCGTCGCGGTCGGCAAGTCGACCACCGCACGCCTCCTCCAGGCGCTGCTGGCCCGCTGGCCCGAGCACCCGCGCGTCGAGCTGGTCACCACGGACGGCTTCCTGCTGCCCAACGCGGAGCTGCACCGCCGGGGCCTGATGTCGCGGAAAGGTTTCCCCGAGTCCTACGACCGCCGCGCCCTCACCCGCTTCGTCGCCGATGTGAAGGCCGGCAAGGACGAGGTGACCGCGCCCGTCTACTCCCACCTGATCTACGACATCGTGCCCGGCGAGCGGCTGACCGTGCACCGCCCGGACATCCTGATCATCGAGGGCCTCAACGTCCTCCAGCCCGCGCTCCCGGGCAAGGACGGGCGCACGCGGGTGGGACTCGCCGACTTCTTCGACTTCAGCGTCTACGTGGACGCGCGGGCGGAGGACATCGAGCGGTGGTACTACGAGCGGTTCAAGAAGCTGCGCCTGACGGCGTTTCAGAATCCGCACTCGTTCTTCCGGCAGTACACGCAGGTGCCGGAGGAAGAGGCGCTGGATTACGCGCGGCGGAACTGGCGCACGATCAACAAGCCGAATCTGCTGGAGAATGTGGCGCCTACTCGGGGGCGCTCGAACTTGATCCTCCGGAAGGGTCCGGACCACAAGGTGCAGCGTCTGTCGCTGCGCAAGCTTTAGCCCCCACCCCGCCCCTTCCCGAACCGGGGAGACCCCGGACCCCCAGCGCCCTGCGGGCGCGTCCTCAAACGCCGGACGGGCTGATTTCAGCCCGTCCGGCGTTTGAGGACAGCGCGCGAAGCGTGCTCCGGGGTCTGGGGCGAAGCCCCAGTTTCGGGAAGGGGCGGGGCTGGGGAAGAAAAGCCTTAGCCCAGCGCCGACTTCACGACATCCGCCAGGCTCTCCGCCACCGCGCGCGCCTGCTCGATGTCCGCCGCCTCGACCATGACGCGAACGAGCGGCTCCGTGCCCGAGGAGCGGAGCAGCACACGGCCCGTGGAGCCCAGCTCCGCCTCCGCCGCGGCGACCGCCTCAGAGAGCTCCTGGGACGTCTTCACGCGCGACTTGTCGACATCCCGCACATTGATGAGGATCTGCGGCAGCCGCTCCATGACACCGGCGAGGTCGGCCAGGGACCGCCCCGTCGCCGCGACGCGAGCGGCCAGCATCAGGCCGGTGAGGGTGCCGTCGCCGGTCGTCGCGTGGTCCAGGACGATGACGTGGCCGGACTGCTCGCCGCCGAGGGCGAAGCCGTGGGCCTTCATCTCCTCCAGCACATAGCGGTCGCCGACGGCGGTCTGGACGAGGTCGACGCCCTCGCGCTCCATGGCGAGCTTGAAGCCGAGGTTGGACATCACGGTGGCGACGACGGTGTTCTTGCGCAGCGAGCCCGCCTCGCGCATCGCGAGCGCGAGGACGGCCAGGATCTGGTCGCCGTCGACCTCGTTGCCCTTGGCGTCGACGGCCAGGCAGCGGTCGGCGTCACCGTCGTGGGCGACGCCCAGGTCCGCGCCGTGCTCGACCACGGCGGCGCGCAGCTTGTCCAGGTGGGTGGAGCCGCACTCGTGGTTGATGTTGAGGCCGTCGGGCTCGGTGCCGATGGTGATCACCTCGGCGCCGGCCCGCGCGAACGCCTCGGGGGAGACACGGGCGGCCGCGCCGTGGGCGCCGTCGATGACGACCTTGAGGCCGTCCATGCGGTTGGGCAGCACACCGATGAGGTGGGCGACGTAGTTGTCGAAGCCCTGGTCGTACTCGCGGACCCGGCCGACACCGGCGCCGGTGGGCCGGTCCCAGGGCTCGCCGGAGGCGTGCGCCCGGTAGGTCTGCTCGATCCGGTCCTCCAGCTCGTCGGCGAGCTTGTGGCCGCCGCGGGCGAAGAACTTGACACCGTTGTCCGGCATGGCGTTGTGGCTGGCGGACAGCATCACGCCGAGGTCCGCGCCGAGCGCCCCGGTGAGGTACGCCACGGCCGGCGTGGGCAGCACGCCCACCCGCAGGACGTCCACGCCCGCGCTGGCGAGCCCGGCCACCACGGCGGCCTCCAGGAACTCCCCGGACGCGCGCGGGTCCCGGCCCACCACGGCCACGGGGCGGTGGCCCTCGAACGTACCCGCCTCGGCGAGCACATGCGCCGCGGCGACCGACAGGCCGAGCGCCAGCTCGGCTGTCAGATCGGCGTTGGCCACACCGCGCACACCGTCCGTACCGAAGAGTCGTCCCACTGGTGTCCTCCGAAAAAACGCGGGGGTGCGGGGCCCGGGAGGGGCCCCCGCCAAAGAAGAAAGGTGTCGAGTCCGGGACCGGAGCGTTGCGCCCGGGTACATCCAGGTATACGCCCCGTGCCGCCGATAGCCGAACGCCCCGGCGGGCACGGAGCGTGCCGCCGGGGCGTTCGAGCAGAAGCAGCAGGTGCTGTTTAGCGCTTGCTGTACTGCGGAGCCTTGCGGGCCTTCTTCAGACCGGCCTTCTTGCGCTCGACCGCACGGTCGTCGCGGCTCAGGAAGCCGGCCTTCTTCAGCGGGCCGCGGTTGTTGTCCACGTCCGCCTCGTTCAGCGCGCGGGCCACACCGAGGCGCAGGGCGCCGGCCTGGCCGGACACGCCGCCACCCGCGATGCGGGCGATGACGTCGTAGCGGTCGTCGAGCTCGAGCACCTTGAAGGGCTCGTTGACTTCCTGCTGGTGCACCTTGTTGGGGAAGTAGTCCTCAAGGGTGCGGCCGTTGATCTTCCACTTGCCGGTGCCCGGAACGATCCGGACGCGGGCGATGGCGTTCTTGCGACGACCCAGGCCGGCGGCCGGCTGCGGGTCACCGAAACGGGACGCGAGCGACTCGGAGGTGTACTCCGACTCGACGATCTCGGTCTCGGTGGTGTACTCCTCGACGCCAACCTCGTCGTCGATGACGGGGGTCTCGGCGGTGGTCTCAGCCACGATTCTCCTCAGATACTTTCTGTCTGGTCGGCGGTGGCCGGGACTAGCCCTGCTTGACCTGGGTGATCTCGAACGGAACCGGCTGCTGGGCGGCGTGCGGGTGCTCGCTGCCCGAGTAGACCTTCAGCTTCGAGAGCATCTGACGGCCGAGGGAGTTCTTGGGAACCATGCCCTTGATGGCCTTCTCGACGGCCTTCTCGGGGTTCTTGTCGAGCAGCTCGTCGTAACGAACGGCACGGAGACCACCCGGGAAGCCGGAGTGGCGGTACGCCAGCTTCTGGGTCTTCTTGTTGCCGGACAGGTGCACCTTGTCGGCGTTGATGATGATGACGAAGTCACCCATGTCCATGTGCGGGGCATACACAGGCTTGTGCTTGCCACGCAGGAGGTTGGCGGCCTGAGAGGCCAGACGGCCCAGGACAACGTCCTGCGCGTCAATGATGTGCCACTGGCGCTGGACATCGCCGGGCTTGGGGCTGAACGTACGCACGGTCGTAGCCTTCGCTTCTGAGTGTGGGTCCTGACACGTCTCTCCGGGCGGTCAACCGACACTGGCGGCGATCCGGGGACGCAACCCGAACGCGCGCCGGTCATTATCGGCCCGATGAGCAAGCGTAAGGGCCCCTCGCGTGAGAACGACCAAGCCAATACGCATAACGAACTCGTAGAGTACCGGTCGCCCACCGGCGGGGTCAAAACAACATGGTCCCACCGGCTGCCGGACCCGGCCACCCGTACGGCTCCAAGGCCCCGGAGGCGGTGCGGCGCCCGGGCGGCTACCGCTTGCGCACCACCCGCGCCTCGTCCCAGACCGGCTCCGGGACCTCCCGGACCGTGCCGTCCGAGCCGAAGACCACATAGCGGTCGAACGCGCGAGCGAACCAGCGGTCGTGTGTGACCGCGAGCACCGTGCCGTCGTAGGACTCCAGGCCGTCCTGCAGCGCCTCCGCGCTCTCCAGGTCGAGGTTGTCCGTCGGCTCGTCCAGCAGGAGGGCCGTCGTCCCGGCCAGCTCCAGCAGCAGGATCTGGAAGCGCGCCTGCTGCCCGCCCGACAGCTTCTCGAAGGCCTGGTCGCCCTGCTTCTCCAGCTCGTACCGGCGCAGCACGGACATCGCCCCGCCCCGGTCCTTCGCGTGCTCGGTCCACAGGATGTCGACGAGCGTGCGCCCCAGCAGCTCGGGGTGGGCGTGGGTCTGGGCGAAGTGTCCGGCCACCACGCGCGCGCCCAGCTTCCACGTGCCCGTGTGGGCCACGTCGTCACCGGCGAGCAGCCGCAGGAAGTGGGACTTGCCGGAGCCGTTCGAGCCGAGCACCGCGACCCGCTCGCCGTAGAAGACCTCCAGATCGAAGGGCTTCATCAGACCGGTGAGCTCAAGCTTCTCGCAGGTCACGGCCCGGACGCCGGTGCGCCCGCCGCGCAGCCGCATCCGGATGTCCTGCTCGCGCGGCGGCTCCGGCGGCGGACCGGCCTCCTCGAACTTCCGCAGCCGGGTCTGGGCGGCGGCATAGCGCGAGGCCATCTCGTGGCTGACCGCGGCGGCCTGCCGGAGGTTGACCACCAGCTTCTTCAGCTGGGCGTGCTTCTCGTCCCAGCGGCGGCGCAGCTCCTCGAAGCGGGCGAAGCGCTCCTTGCGGGCCTCGTGGTACGTGGCGAAGCCGCCGCCGTGCACCCACACGTCCGACCCGGCCGGGCCCGGCTCGACGCTGATGATCTTCTCGGCGGCGCGGGCGAGCAGCTCACGGTCGTGGGAGACGAAGAGGACGGTCTTCTTCGTCTCGCGCAGCCGCTCCTCCAGCCAGCGCTTGCCGGGCACGTCGAGGTAGTTGTCCGGCTCGTCGAGCAGCAGCACCTCGTCCGTGCCGCGCAGCAGCGACTCCAGGACCAGCCGCTTCTGCTCACCGCCGGAGAGGGTGCGCACCTCGCGCCACTGCGCCTTCTCGTAAGGGACGCCGAGCGCGGCCATCGTGCACATGTCCCACACGGTCTCGGCCTCGTAGCCCCGCGCCTCGGCCCAGTCGGACAGGGCCTGCGCGTATGCCATCTGCGCGGCCTCGTCGTCCCGCGTCATGATCGCGTCCTCGGCCTCGTCCACGGCCCGCGCCGCTTCCCTGATCCTCGGCTGCGCCACGGAGACCAGCAGGTCACGGACCGTACGACCGTCCCGCACCGACCCGACGAACTGCGGCATCACCCCGAGCCCGCCGGTGACCGAGACCGTGCCGCCGTGCGGCTGGAGCTCCCCGGAGATCAGCCGCAGCAGGGTCGTCTTGCCCGCGCCGTTCGCACCGACGAGGGCGACCGCGGCGCCCTCCCCGACCCGGAAGGAGACGTCACCGAGCAGCACCCGGCCGTCCGGAAGGTAGTACTCCAGGTGCGCTGCTTCGACATGTCCCATGAGTGGGATTGTCGCCGCCCGCCAGGGGTGCGACCAACCGGTTTACGATGCACGCCATGAGCTTTGGGCAGGGAGGGCCGCACGGGGCCCCGGGGGAACCCCATCGGCCGACTCCGCAGTGGGGCCCGCCCCCGCCGCCACAGCCCACCCCGCCGCCCCCGCCCTGGGGCCCCGCCTCCGGCGCCCCGCAGACCCCGGACTGGTCGGCGCTCGCCGACGACACCGCGGCCCGCGGCCGCCGCCGCAAGTGGCTCCTCCTCGGTGGCGGCGGCGCGCTCGCCGCGACCGCCGTCGCCACGGCCGTGGCCTTCGCGGTCACCGGCTCGCACGGCGGCGGCAAGCAGTCCGGCCTGCCCGCGCCCGAGAAGCTGCCCAGCTCCTCCGGCGCGCCGGAACCCTCCTTCTCCGAGAGCGCCCCGCCGCCCCCGCCGAACCCCCTCGACTTCATAGCGGGCGCCGACAAGGACAAGGCGCCCCTGAGCACGAAGACCCTCTTCCCCCACACCAAGCCGGTCCTCGACAAGCGCACGTACGAGCGGACCGCCACCGCCACCACGACGGACTGCGCCTCCGCGACCCAGGGCGCGCTCGGCTCCGTCCTCACCGACAACGGCTGCCGCCAGGTGCTGCGCGCCACGTACGTACGGGACGGGCTCGCGGTCACGGTCGGCGTCGCCGTCTTCGACGACAAGGCGGCTGCGGACAAGGCGAAGGAGCAGTTCGCGGGGAACATCGCCTCCCTCCCCGGCGACAACGACCCCGAGTTCTGCCGCGCGACGGCGTGCCGGCTGACGGCCAACGCGATCGGGCGCTACGCGTACTTCACCGTGGCGGGCTTCGCGAACGGCAAGGCGGTCGACTCCGGCGACACGGCGGCGCTGCAGGCCGGGCGCGACGTGTCGGACTACACGTTCCGCCGCATCATGTACCGGGCCCAGGCCCAGGCGGCGGACTCGGTGAGATCCCACCCCACGGCGTAGCCCCGGGTTTCTCTCCCCAGCCCCGCCCCTTCCCTCGGCGTCTGATGCTCGGCTCCGCCGAGGCCGGGGCTCCGCCCCGGACCCGTGCCCGGGTGCGGCCCGGCGGGCGCTTGTTCCCCTACCCCGCCCCTTCCCGAAACTGGGGCGCGTGCCCCAGACCCCCGGCCGCGGGCCGGTTGCCGCCTGCGGCGGGGGCGCCCTGCGGGCGCGTCCTCAAACGCCGGACGGGCTGATTCAGCCCGTCCGGCGTTTGAGGACAGCGCGCGAAGCGTGCTTCGGGGTCTGGGGCGAAGCCCCAGTTCGGGAAGGGGCGGGGTGGGGAACAAAGCCCGCCGCAGGCGCTTCGCGTCAGCCGACGCACCCGCACACGATCAGCCCGACGGATCCGCGTCCTCGTCGTCGTCCTCCCCCGGAGCGGCAGAGGTCTGGGATGACACCTCCCCCGCCATCCCCCGAAGCTTCGCCACCTGCGCACGCACAAGCTCAGAAGGAATCTCCACCCCGTCCGGATCGGAAAGGCTCGTCGCGAAGAACATCGCCAGCACGTTCCCGGACCGCACGGCAGTGATCAGACTGGGCGCGCGCTCCGCCACGTTCTCCAGGCGGAAGGCCACCGCCTCGTCCCCCAGCGACGGCGGCGACAGCGTCCGTACCGCCTCGAACTCCTGCGGCTCGCCCTCGCCCGTGCGCATCCGGAAGCCGTCCGCGCAG
The DNA here is from genome assembly GCF_003391135.1 of Streptoverticillium olivoreticuli subsp. olivoreticuli. Taxonomy (GTDB): domain Bacteria; phylum Actinomycetota; class Actinomycetes; order Streptomycetales; family Streptomycetaceae; genus Streptomyces; species Streptomyces blastmyceticus. Next base: position 4,624,765 of record NZ_CP031455.1, read on the forward strand.
GCGGTGGCCGCCGTCCTCAGGGCCTGGAGGGTGTCGGCCGCGCCGTCCCCCTCGTACGCCGAGACGCGGATCATGCCCATGAGGCCCTCGAAGTCCATGTCCTCGCCCGTCTTGGCGAAGGTCCGCACCACCGTCGCGGCCGGCGCGGGCCGCAGCTGGGAGCCCAGCGCGTCGGCGAGCGGCCGGCAGGGCTCGCTGTCCGTACGGGGTCTGCCCGCGCCCGCCGCGCCCTCGCCCGCCCTCTCGATCTGGAAGCCGGGCACCTCGTGCGCGCCCAGCTCCACATGTCTCAGCCGGTCCGGGCCGAGCATCGTCACGGTGTCGAGCGCCTCCTTGCCCTCACCCCTGTCCGCACGGGACGGGGACGCCCTGCGGGGCTCGCCCGCGGCGCCGCCGTCACCGACACCACACCCGGTCACCAGCCCGAGGGCCACGACCGCGGAGACCGCCACCATCGCCTTCACACCCCCAGCGTCCCAGCGCCCGCGGGGTCCGTCCGCTCGCCACGCCCGGCGGCCCGGTTACCCTCTGGACGGCTGTCCGAGCGCCCCCGGCGCACGGGCCGCGGGGACGATCTCCCCACTTGACCCACGACCTGTGACTCAAGCCACAATGTAGGCTTCGCAAGCAACCGATACCCCTCCCAACGGTCTTTACCGACGGATCGGGCCGCACTCGACCAACACTTGGCCCAGCGGTCCGCACACAGGGGACGACCCGGACACCCAGGCCAGGGGGAAGGACGGACGCGGCACCCGAACGTGCCGCGCACACACCGCCATGAAGATCTCTTTCCTTTTGCAGAATGCCTATGGCATCGGCGGCACGATCCGCTCCACGTTCAACGTCGCCGGCGCGCTCGCGGCCCGGCACGACGTGGAGATCGTGTCGATCCACAGAACCGGTGGCACGCCCAAGCTCCCCCTGCACCGCAAGGTCAAGCTGGTCCACCTCATCGACACCCGCGCCGAGACCGGCGCCGACCGGGACAACGGCCTGCTCCAGCAGGACAGCACGCTGATCCCGCCCGTCGAGGCGAAGGGCGCGCAGTTCAGCGCGCTCACCGACAAGCGCGTCGCCGAGCACCTCGCCCGCACCGACGCCGACGTCGTGATCGCCACCCGCCCCGGCCTGGTGATGTATCTCGCCGAGTTCGGCACGGACCGCTACCTCAAGATCGGCCAGGAGCACCGGATCTACGGCACGCACGAGCCGAACATCCGCGCCGCCCAGGACCGCGCCATCCCGAAGCTCGACGCGCACACCGCCGTCTCCGAGGCCGACGCGGTCACCCACCGCGAGCACTTCCTCGGCGTGAAGACCAAGCTGATCGCCCTGCCCAACGGCGTCCCGCCGTCCGAGGTCGAGCCCTCCGACGGCAACGCCAAGCTGGTCGTCGCCGCGGGCCGGCTGATCCCCGTCAAGCGTTACGACCTGCTGGTCAAGGCGTGGGCCACCGTCGCCGCCACCCGCCCCGACTGGAAGCTGCGGATCTACGGCCGCGGCCCCCAGCAGGCCAAGCTGCGCGAGCAGATCGACAAGCTCGGTCTCAACGAGCACGTCCGCCTCATGGGCCCCCACTCCCCCATCGAGACCGAGTGGGCCAAGGGCTCCATCGCCGCCGTGACCTCCCGCGAGGAGTCCTTCGGCATGACGATCGTGGAGGCCATGAACTGTGGCGTGCCCGTCGTCGCCACCGACTGCCCGCACGGCCCCGGTGAGATCATCAGCGACGGCAAGGACGGCCTGCTCGTCACCAACCTCGACAGCGACGCCATCGCCAAGGGCCTGCTCAAGCTGATCGAGGACGACGAACTGCGGCACGCCATGGGCAAGGCCGCCCGGATCTCCGCCGAGCGCTATCAGCCCGACGCCATCGCCCGCGCCTACGAGGACCTCATCGAGAGCCTCGGCGGCGACACCGGCACCGCGCCGGCCCCCGCGGGCAGCGCCCCCGGCGAGCCCCGCAAGCCCGCGCCCGTGCCGCTGTCGAAGGTGCTGCGCCGCACCGCGGGCAAGCTCATCCGCCCGCTGCGCCGCTCGGTGGCCAAGCCCGCCACCCCGGCGGTCAAGGCGGCCATAAAGGAGATCGTCCGCAAGCCGCTGCGCTGCACCGCGTCCTGCCGCGTCGACGCCGACGGCAACATCGTCGTCTCCGTCGACCGCAAGGGCCTGTCCGGCGAGAAGCTGTCCCTGACGGTCACCCGCCGCAAGGAGGGCAAGCCGATCAGCGTGCCGCTGAAGGCCACGGCCGACGGCAAGGGCGCGTACACCGCGGTGCTCGACCGCCGCGAACTCCGCCTGGGCGAAGGCCGTTGGGACTTCCACGTCGTACGGGGCGACGACGGCGCCCGCCGCCGGGTCGTCTCGCACCTCGCCGAGGGCCGCGGCCTGGTGGAGCTGGAGCCGCTGCCGGGCTCGCCGTTCACCTGGTGGGTGGCCTATCCGACCGTCGACGGCTTCCTCGCGCTGCGCGCCTGGAATCGCGAGCAGCACGCCGAGGCCCGCACGGTCCGGCAGGGCAACAACGCACTGACGGTCGAAGGCACCCTGCACGGCACGCGGTTCACCGCCGACAGCAACCCCGTCGTCGTCGCCACCCCGCGCATCGAGGCGGCATCGACGGTGACGGCGGAGGTCACGGTCGTCAACGAGACGGCCTTCACCTTCAGCCTGTCGTACGCGGATCTGCGGCACGCCCGCGGCGGCGACGAGAACACCGTCTGGGACCTGGCCCTGCGCCCGACCCCCGACGCCGAGCCGATCCGCGTCGCCCGCCTCGTCGGCGACATCGTCGACCGGAACAAGACCGACATCTATCCGGTGGTCGACGGCATCAAGCCGTACTTGACGGTCAACAGCGACCTCGCGGTCAACTGCCCGGCCCCCGAAGGCGCCTGACGCTCAATCAGTGGGTTAGGCCAACTCCCTTGACCTAACCCACTGTTGCGTCCGGATCAGCAGCAACCCGCGCCCGGCAGCGTTCGCTTGTTGCGCGCCTCGCGGTTGCGGGCGGCGAGCTCGGAGTCGGCCGGGTAGCCGACCTCCTCCAGCGTCAGCCCGTGCGGCCGCACCACGTGCACCGCCGAATCGCGGACCCGCGCGGCGAGCACCTTGCCCGGCCAGTCCACCGGCCGGTGCCCGTCGCCGACGAACAGCAGCGCGCCCACCAGCGAGCGCACCATGTTGTGGCAGAAAGCGTCCGCCTTCACAGTCGCGGTGACGACACCCGACGCGTCGCGCTCCCAACTCAAGCGCTGGAGCGTGCGGATGGTCGTCGCGCCCTCGCGCTTCTTGCAGTACGCGGCGAAGTCGTGCTCCCCGAGCAGCGCGCGCGAGGCCTCGTTCATCGCGTCGACGTCCAACGGCCAGTCGTGCCACAGGACATGACCGCGCAGCAGCGGATCGACACCGCCCACGTGGTCGGTCACCCGATAGGCGTACCGCCGCCAGATCGCCGAGAAGCGGGCGTTGAAACCGGCCGGCGCCTCCGCGACCTTCCACACCCGTACGTCGTGCGACAGCCGTCCGGCGAGCCGGCGCAGCAGCTTCTCCTCGTGCTCGGCCCACAGCTCGGCCGGCAGGTCGACGTGCGCGACCTGGCCACGGGCGTGCACCCCGGAGTCCGTACGGCCCGCGACCGTCAGCTCATAGGTCTCGGACGACCGCGTCACCGTACGGAGGGCGGACTCGATCTCGCCCTGCACGGTGCGCAGGCCCGAGCGCTGCTTGGCCCAGCCGGAGAAGTCCTTGCCGTCGTACGACAGATCCAGCCGCACCCGCACAAAGCCGGGCTCAACTTCGTCACTCACCGCGTTCCTCTTTCAGAAAATGCGGGACGGGCCCGCCCCCGAAGGGAGCGGACCCGTCCACTGCACGCATCAGATGCGTCAGGCGTCCTTGGACTCCTCGGCCGGAGCCTCGGCAGCAGCCTCGGACTCCTTGACCGCACGCTTGGTGGCGGCCTCGGCCTCGGCGACGGTCGCCTTCTTCGCGATCTCGCCCTCGACGAGCTCGATCACGGCCATCGGGGCGTTGTCGCCACGACGGTTGCCGATCTTGGTGATACGGGTGTAGCCACCCGGACGCTCGGCGAAGCGCGGAGCGATCTCGGTGAAGAGCACGTGCACGATGCCCTTGTCCGTGATCGTCTGAAGAACCTGGCGACGGTTGTGGATGTCGCCCTTCTTCGCCTTGGTGATCAGACGCTCGGCCACGGGGCGCAGGCGACGGGCCTTGGCCTCGGTGGTGGTGATGCGGCCGTGCTCGAAGAGCGACTTGGCGAGGTTCGCCAGCATCAGCTTCTCGTGCGCGGCACCGCCGCCCAGACGGGCACCCTTGGTGGGACGCGGCATGGTGTTTCTCCTTGATTCTCTGCACCGGCCGTATCAGGTACCGATGTCAGGTCCCGGTGGGCGGTTGCCCACCAGAAGTTTGAGCGAGCCCTACGGCTCAGTACTGCTCGGTCTCCACGAAACCCGCGTCCGCGTCGTCGTCGGCGCCAAAGGCGTCGGCGGCGGCGGTCGGGTCGAATCCGGGCGGGCTGTCCTTGAGCGCCAGGCCCATGCCGGCCAGCTTCGCCTTGACCTCGTCGATCGACTTCGCACCGAAGTTGCGGATGTCGAGCAGGTCGGCCTCGGAGCGGGCGACGAGCTCACCCACGGAGTGGATGCCCTCGCGCTTGAGGCAGTTGTACGACCGAACGGTGAGCTCGAGCTCCTCGATCGGCAGCGCCAGGTCGGCGGCCAGGGCGGCGTCCGTCGGGGACGGGCCCATGTCGATGCCCTCGGCGTCGATGTTGAGCTCGCGGGCCAGACCGAACAGCTCGACCAGGGTCTTGCCGGCGGACGCCATGGCGTCACGCGGGCGCATGGCCTGCTTGGTCTCGACGTCGACGATCAGCTTGTCGAAGTCGGTGCGCTGCTCGACACGAGTCGCCTCGACCTTGTACGTGACCTTGAGCACCGGGGAGTAGATGGAGTCGACCGGGATACGGCCGATCTCCTGGCCCACCTGCTTGTTCTGCACGGCGGAGACGTAGCCGCGACCGCGCTCGACGGTCAGCTCCATCTCCAGCTTGCCCTTGGCGTTCAGCGTCGCCAGGACCAGGTCCGGGTTGTGGACCTCGACACCGGCCGGCGGGGCGATGTCCGCGGCGGTGACCAGGCCGGGGCCCTGCTTGCGCAGGTACATCACGACCGGCTCGTCGTGCTCCGAGGAGACGACCAGCTGCTTGATGTTCAGGATGAGGTCGGTGACGTCCTCCTTGACGCCCGGCACGGTGGTGAACTCGTGCAGGACACCGTCGATGCGGATGGACGTGACAGCCGCACCCGGGATCGAGGAGAGGAGCGTACGACGCAGGGAGTTACCGAGGGTGTAGCCGAAGCCCGGCTCCAGCGGCTCGATCACGAACCGGGAGCGGAACTCGTCGACGACCTCTTCGGTCAGCGAGGGGCGCTGAGCGATCAGCATGCGAAGCATCCTTCAGTCATGGACACCCACTATTTGATGTCCTGAGGTACTACAAGGGTACGGGCGGTACGGCTCCGAAGAGCCGTACCGCCCAGACCTTCAAGGCAACCGCGAGAGCGGCGCTGCGTCAGACGCGGCGGCGCAGGTCACCTCCGCTCACGCGGAGAAGCCCATCGCCGATCGCGGATCAGACGCGGCGGCGCTTCGGCGGACGGCAGCCGTTGTGCGGCGTGGGGGTGACGTCCTGGATCGAGCCGACCTCGAGGCCGGTCGCCTGGAGCGAACGGATGGCGGTCTCGCGACCGGAACCCGGGCCCTTGACGAAGACGTCAACCTTGCGCATGCCGTGCTCCTGCGCGCGACGGGCAGCCGACTCGGCGGCCATCTGCGCGGCGAACGGAGTGGACTTGCGGGAGCCCTTGAAGCCGACGTGGCCGGCGGAGGCCCAGGAGATCACGTTGCCGGACGGGTCCGTGATCGAAACGATGGTGTTGTTGAACGTGCTCTTGATGTGCGCGTGGCCGTGAGCGACGTTCTTCTTTTCCTTGCGACGCACCTTCTTGGCTGCGCCCTGACGTCCCTTGGGGGGCATGTCTTACTCCTGTGGAGTGGAGGTGATCGGTCCTACAGCGAAGACCGCTGGTGAGCGTCCGCTGAGGACTACTTCTTGCCCGGCTTCTTCTTGCCGGCGATCGCGCGACGCGGGCCCTTGCGGGTACGAGCGTTCGTGCTGGTGCGCTGACCGTGGACCGGCAGGCCACGACGGTGACGCAGACCCTGGTAGCAGCCGATCTCAACCTTGCGGCGGATGTCGGCCTGGATCTCGCGACGGAGGTCACCCTCGGTCTTGAGGTTGGCGTCCACGTACTCGCGGATCTTGACCAGGTCCTCTTCGGGAAGGTCACGAACGCGGGCGTTCGGGTTCACACCGGTCGCGGCGAGAGTCGCCTGCGACTGGGTGCGGCCGATACCGAAGACGTAGGTGAGTGCAACCTCCACGCGCTTGTCGCGCGGGATGTCAACACCGGAAACGCGTGCCATTGACTGGCTCCAGTTGATTCTCGGGGGTCTTCCACAGTGCCGCTCTCGACCGCCGACCGCTCTTGATCAAGAGCGGTGGTACGTTCCGAGTCCCCGGCCCCCGCCGGAGGTGTCGCCAGCCGTGGCTGGACGGGCCCTGCGTATGTACGTATTGCTATGCGTCGCGCGAAGTAACTGCGAAGTGCAGGTTCTGCGTCAGCCCTGGCGCTGCTTGTGGCGCAGGTTGTCGCAGATGACCATGACCCGGCCGTGGCGGCGGATCACCTTGCACTTGTCGCAGATCTTCTTGACGCTCGGCTTGACCTTCATGGGATGTCAGGTTCTCCGGGTCAGTGCCGCCACCCCGCGAGAGGGGGCGTCGACAAGATCTACTTGTAGCGGTAGACGATCCGGCCACGCGTCAGGTCGTAGGGAGAGAGCTCCACGACGACCCGGTCATCCGGGAGAATACGGATGTAGTGCATCCGCATCTTGCCGCTGATGTGCGCGAGGACCTTGTGACCGTTCTGGAGCTCCACCTTGAACATTGCGTTCGGCAGAGACTCGATCACGGTGCCCTCGATCTCGATGGCACCTTGCTTCTTGGCCACGCTTCGCCTTTCGAATCGGCTACCTTGATCAACTCTCGTGATCGAACATGCCGTACGAACGCAGGCATGCGGATACACGAGAGCCGACGCGTCAGTCTACGTCAGGGCAACCCGAAAGACTAATCCAGGGGTGACTGCCCAGCCGCAGAGATCCTTAAGCGGAACCCCTCGCGGTCCTTACGCGAGAGGATCCGGGGCGGCCACGATGCCGTACTCCGCCAGCTTCGCCTTGCCGCCGTCCACCGCGGTCAGGACCAGCGGTCCCTGCTCCGTCACGGCGACCGAGTGCTCCCAGTGGGAGGACCAGGTCATGTCGTCCGTGAGGACCGTCCAATCGTCCTCCAGGACGTGCGTACGCGCCGTGCCGAGGCTCACCATCGGCTCGATCGCGATGCAGAAGCCGGGGACCAGCTTGGGGCCCTTGCCGCGCTTTCGGGAGACGTAGTTCAGCAGGTGCGGGTCCATGTGCATCTCGGAGCCGATGCCGTGCCCGCCGTAGTCCTCGATGATCCCGTACTTCCCGGTGGCCGGGCGGGGCTGGCGGCGGATGTAGCCCTCGATGGCCTTGGAGATGTCCACCAGGCGGTTGCCGTTCTTCACGGCCGCGATGCCGGCCCACATCGATTCCTCGGTCACCCGGGAGAGCTCGATCAGCTCCGGAGCGTGACCGGTGCCCACGAAGGCCGTGAAGGCCGCGTCGCCGTGCCAGCCGTCGATGATCGCGCCCGCGTCGATGGAGATGATGTCGCCGTCCTTCAGGACGGTCTTCGTGTCCGGGATGCCGTGGACGACGACCTCGTTCACCGAGGTGCAGATCGTCGCGGGGAAGCCGCCGTAACCGAGGAAGTTCGACTTCGCGCCGTGCTCGGCGAGCACCTTGCGGGCGACCTCGTCCAGGTCCTTGGTCGTCGCACCCGGCACGGCCGCCTCCCGGGTGGCCGCGTGAATGGCGGCGACGACCAGCCCCGCCTCGCGCATCTTCGCGATCTGCTCGGGAGTCTTGATCTCCACCATGGGGTGCTGCCTCTCTTGGTGCCGCGTACGGATGGTGCCGCAAACAAAAATTTCTCGGACAACACTACGGCCGCGATGCCCGGTGGGGCATCGCGGCCGTAGGAGGACCGTGTCTCAGGCGTTCGCGCGGTCCAGAGCGGCCATCGCGCGCTCCGTGACCTCGGCGACCGGACCGAGTGCCGAGATCGTGACCACCAGGCCCTGGGCCTTGTAGTAGTCGATGATCGGCTCGGTCTGCGTGTGGTAGACCTCGAGGCGGTCACGGACCGTGTCCTCGTGGTCGTCGTCACGCTGGTACAGCTCGCCGCCGCAGGCGTCGCAGACGCCCTCGGTCTTCGGCGCGTTGTAGATCACGTGGAAGACGTGGCTGCTGTCCCGGCGGCAGATCCGGCGACCGGCGATCCGCTTGACGACCTCGTCCTCCGGGACCTCCAGGTCCAGGACGGCGTCCAGCCGGAGGTCGTCGGCCTTGAGGATCTCGTCCAGGGATTCGGCCTGGACGAGGTTCCGCGGGAAGCCGTCGAGCAGGAAGCCGTTCGCGGCGTCCGGCTGCTCCATGCGGTCCTTGGCCATCCCGATGGTGACCTCGTCCGGCACGAGCTGGCCGGCACGCATGTACTCCTGTGCCTTCTGCCCGAGCGGCGTGCCCTGGCTGATGTTCGCCCGGAAAAGGTCACCCGTCGAGATGTGCGGGATCGCGAGATTCTTGGCGAGGTACGCGGCCTGCGTACCCTTGCCGGCGCCGGGCGGCCCGACGAGGACGATTCGCATCAGCGGAGGAACCCTTCGTAGTTGCGCTGCTGAAGCTGGCTCTCGATCTGCTTCACAGTCTCCAGACCGACACCCACGATGATCAGGATGCTGGTTCCCCCGAACGGGAAGTTCTGGTTTGCCTTGAGTGTGACCAGTGCCACGGTGGGCACCAGGGCGATCAGCCCCAGGTAGAGAGAGCCGGGCCACGTGATGCGGTTCAGCACGTAGCTCAGGTACTCCGCGGTGGGACGACCGGCCCGGATGCCCGGAATGAACCCACCATACTTCTTCATGTTGTCGGCAACTTCTTCGGGGTTGAAGGAGATGGCGACGTAGAAGAAGGCGAAGAAAACGATCAGCAGGAAGTACGTGACCATGTAGATGGGGTGGTCACCCTTGACGAGGTTGGAGTTGACCCACGTCGCCCAGCCCGCCTTGGAGCCGGTGAACTGCACCAGCAGCGCCGGGATGTACAGCAGCGACGAGGCGAAGATGACCGGGATCACGCCCGCCTGGTTCACCTTGAGCGGGATGTAGGTCGAGGTGCCGCCGTAGGACCGGCGGCCGATCATGCGCTTCGCGTACTGCACGGGGATGCGGCGCTGGGCCTGCTCGACGAAGACGACGAGCGCGACCATGGCCAGGCCGCAGACGATGACGAGCCCGAACTCCAGCCAGCCGCCCATCAGCTTGCCCGCGAGCTTGATGCCCCACAGGCCGCTCGGGAAGCCCGCCGCGATGGACGTGAACATCAGGATCGACATGCCGTTGCCGATGCCGCGGTCGGTGATCAGCTCACCGAGCCACATGATCAGGCAGGTGCCCGCGGTCATGGTGATGACCATCATGGCCGTGGCGAAGATCGACTTGTCGGGAACGATCTGGTTGCCGACCGCACAGCCGCTGAACAGCGCACCGTTGCTCGCGGTGGCCACCAGACCGGTGCCCTGGAGGATGGCGAGGGCGACGGTCAGATAACGCGTGTACTGCGTGATCTTCGCCTGCCCCGACTGTCCCTCCTTCTTGAGGGCTTCCAGCCGTGGGATGACGACAGTGAGCAACTGCAGGATGATGCTCGCCGTGATGTAGGGCATGATCCCGAGCGCGAAGATCGTGACATGCAGCAGCGCGCCGCCGCTGAACATGTTCACGAGGCCGAAGAGGCCCTGGCCGCTCTTGGCCTGGTCCATACACGTCTGGACGTTGGCATAACTGACGCCCGGCACCGGCACGTGCGCGCCGAGCCTGAAGAGCACCATGATGCCCAGCGTGAACAGCAGCTTCTTGCGCAGGTCGGGCGTCTTGAACGCTCGGGCGAACGCGGTGAGCACGGTGCCTCCTGCGCCTCTCACGCAGCGACGTGAGAGGAGACGGTCTTGAGGATCGACGAATACATATCAGTCAAAATCCGCACGGGTCGCCATGCATGACAGTCCGCGCGGAGGTTAACAGTGCACGCCACCTTACCGGCGACCGTGCCCCCCTTGGAACGACCAACCGGGGATGCCCCTTTTGGGACATCCCCGGTTGTCAGTTCAACGAGCTCAGACGAGCTCGGTGACGCTGCCGCCGGCAGCGGCAATCTTCTCCTTGGCGGAGCCGGAGACGGCGTCAACCGTCACCTGCAGCGCCACGGAGATCTCGCCCTGGCCCAGGACCTTGACGAGCTGGTTCTTGCGAACCGCACCCTTGGCGACCAGATCGGCCACCGTGACCTCGCCACCCTGCGGGTAGAGCGCGGCCAGCTTGTCCAGGTTCACGACCTGGAACTCGGTACGGAACGGGTTCTTGAAGCCCTTGAGCTTCGGGAGACGCATGTGGAGGGGCATCTGCCCACCCTCGAAGCGCTCCGGAACCTGGTAACGGGCCTTGGTGCCCTTGGTACCACGACCTGCGGTCTTACCCTTGGACGCCTCACCACGACCCACACGGGTCTTGGCGGTCTTGGCGCCCGGGGCGGGCCGGAGGTTGTGGACCTTCAGCGGGTTCTGCTCCGCCATGTCAGTCGACCTCCTCAACCGTCACGAGGTGGCGGACGGTCTGCACCATGCCGCGGATCTCGGGACGGTCCTCCTTGACGACCACATCGTTCATGCGCTTGAGACCAAGCGAACGAAGGGTGTCGCGGTGGTTCTGCTTGCTACCGATGTAGGACTTGACCTGCGTGACCTTGAGGCGAGCCATTACGCACCCGCCCCTGCACGCGCCCGCAGCAGTGCGGCGGGGGCGACGTCCTCCAGCGGCAGGCCACGACGGGCCGCGATCTCCTCGGGGCGCTGAAGGCCCTGAAGCGCGGTCACCGTGGCGTGCACGATGTTGATCGGGTTCGAAGAACCGAGCGACTTCGACAGGATGTCGTGGACGCCGGCGCACTCGAGCACCGCACGCACCGGGCCACCGGCGATAACGCCGGTACCGGGGGAAGCAGGCTTGAGCAGGACGACGCCCGCCGCCTTCTCGCCCTGGATCGGGTGCGGGATGGTGCCCTGGATGCGGGGGACCTTGAAGAAGTTCTTCTTGGCCTCTTCCACGCCCTTGGCGATGGCCGCGGGAACTTCCTTGGCCTTGCCGTATCCGACACCTACGGTGCCGTCACCGTCGCCCACCACGACCAGCGCGGTGAAGCTGAAGCGGCGACCACCCTTGACAACCTTGGCGACGCGGTTGATCGCGACAACGCGCTCAACGTACGCGGTCTTCTCGGCGGCAGCGCCACCGTCGCGACCCTTCCGGTCCCGCCGCTCGCCGCCACCGGCACCGCTTCCGCGGCGCTGGGGTCCAGCCATTGGATTTACCTCTCTCTGTTACGTCCGCTAGCTCCGGAACCGGGGCTTAGAACTTCAGCCCGGCTTCGCGGGCGGCGTCAGCCAGAGCGGCAATGCGCCCGGCGTACCTGTTGCCACCACGGTCGAACACGACGGCCTCGACACCGGCAGCCTTCGCACGCTCGGCGACCAGGGCACCGACCTGCTTGGCCTGCGCGGACTTGTCGCCCTCGCCACCACGGATCGACGCGTCCAGGTTCGACGCCGACGCCAGGGTGTGACCCTTGATGTCGTCGATGACCTGAGCGGTGATACCGCGGTTCGAGCGGGTCACGACGAGGCGCGGACGCTCCGCCGTACCCGACACGTTCTTGCGAATGCGGACATGGCGGCGGGCCTTGGCGGCACGCTTGTAAGCGTCGCCCTTGGCGATCTTCACACCGTATGCCATGGCTTACTTACCAGCCTTTCCGACCTTGCGGCGGATGACCTCGCCGGCGTACTTGACGCCCTTGGCCTTGTACGGGTCGGGCTTCCGCAGCTTGCGGATGTTCGCCGCGACCTCGCCGACCTTCTGCTTGTCGATGCCCTCGACGCTGAGCTTGGTCGGGGACTCCACCTTGAAGGTGATGCCCTCGGGGGCCTCGATCACAATCGGGTGGCTGTAGCCCAGGGCGAACTCCAGGTTGGAGCCCTTCGCCTGGACGCGGTAACCGACACCGCTGATCTCAAGAGCCTTGCTGTAGCCCGCGGTCACGCCGGTGATCATGTTCGCCACCAGCGTGCGGGACAGGCCGTGCAGGGCCTTGTTCTGACGCTCGTCGTTCGGGCGGGTGACGACAAGAGTGCCGTCCTCGGCCTTAGCGATCTCGATGGGCGCGGCAACGGCGTGCGCGAGGGAACCCTTGGGGCCCTTCACATGCACCGTACGGCCATCGATGGTGACGTCCACACCAGCGGGAACCTGGATGGGCAGCCGTCCAATACGCGACATTGGCTATTCCTCCGTTCCCTGGTTACCAGACGTAGGCGAGGACTTCCCCACCCACGCCCTTCTTGCTGGCCTGCTGGCCGGTCAGGAGACCGTGGGACGTGGAGATGATCGCCACGCCCAGGCCGCCGAGGACCTTCGGCAGGTTGGTGGACTTTGCGTAGACCCGCAGGCCCGGCTTCGAGATGCGCTTGATGCCGGCGATCGAGCGCTCGCGGTTCGGGCCGAACTTCAGCTCGAGGGTCAGGGACTTGCCGACCTCGGCGTCCTCGACCTTCCAGCCGGTGATGTAGCCCTCCTGCTGGAGGATCTCCGCGATGTGCGACTTGATCTTGCTGTGCGGCATCGACACGGTGTCGTGGTATGCCGAGTTAGCGTTTCGCAGACGGGTCAGCATGTCTGCGATCGGATCGGTCATGGTCATGTTTGGCCTTCGGCCTCTCTCGCCGTGGTTTCCTATCTGCGCCATCCCTCTCCCCGAGCTGAGTCGGGACGGGTGCGGCGCGGGGACCTACGGCGTAGTAAGACGGTCATGGGCGGCAGGCGCCCAACCCTTCCACTCTACGGGAGGGAAAGGCGGGGCACCCGCCATCCTTGATGCTTACCGAGAGCCCTGGATTCCCAAGTAGGGAATTACCAGGAGCTCTTGGTCACGCCCGGCAGCTCGCCACGGTGAGCCATCTCACGAAGGCACACGCGGCACAGGCCGAACTTGCGGTAAACGGAGTGCGGGCGGCCGCAACGCTGGCAGCGGGTGTACGCGCGCACACCGAACTTCGGCTTGCGGGCAGCCTTGGCAATAAGAGACTTCTTCGCCATCTCGCTTACGCCTCCTTGAAGGGGAAGCCGAGGTGACGAAGGAGGGCGCGACCCTCGTCGTCGTTGGTCGCCGTGGTGACCACGGTGATGTCCATACCCCGGACGCGGTCGATCTTGTCCTGGTCGATCTCGTGGAACATGACCTGCTCCGTGAGACCGAAGGTGTAGTTGCCCCGACCGTCGAACTGCTTCGGGGACAGACCACGGAAGTCGCGGATGCGCGGCAGCGCGAGCGACAGCGTACGGTCCAGGAACTCCCACATGCGGTCACCGCGGAGGGTGACGTGGCAGCCGATCGGCTGCCCCTCGCGCAGCTTGAACTGCGCGATCGACTTGCGGGCCTTGGTCACGGCCGGCTTCTGGCCGGTGATCGTGGTGAGGTCGCGGATGGCGCCCTCGATCAGCTTGGAGTCGCGGGCGGCGTCGCCCACACCCATGTTGACCACGATCTTGGTCAGGCCGGGGATCATCATGACGTTCTCGTACGAGAACTCCTCACGGAGCTTCGGGGAGATCTCGTCACGGTAGCGCTGCTTGAGACGCGGCGCGTTGGTGGTGGCAGTCATCAGATGTCCTCACCGGTGCGCTTGGCAACGCGGATCTTGTTGCCCTCGTCGTCGAAGCGGTAACCGACACGAGTGACGACCTTCTTGCCGTCCTTCTCCACGATCAGCTGAACGTTGCTGACGTGGATGGGGGCCTCGGTCGTCACGATGCCGCCGGTCTTGGAACCACGGGCGGTCTGGCCGGCCTTGGTGTGCTTCTTGACCCGGTTGACACCCTCGACGAGGACGCGGTTCTCGCTGGGCATGGCCACGATGACCTTGCCCTGCTTGCCCTTGTCCTTACCGGTGATGACCTGGACCAGGTCGCCCTTCTTGATCTTCATCGGTTACAGCACCTCCGGCGCGAGCGAGACGATCTTCATGAACTTCTTCTCGCGCAGCTCACGGCCCACGGGGCCGAAGATACGGGTGCCGCGGGGGTCACCGTCGTTCTTGAGAACGACAGCGGCGTTCTCGTCGAAACGGATGTACGAGCCATCCGGACGGCGGCGCTCCTTGACGGTGCGAACGATGACGGCCTTGATGACGTCACCCTTCTTCACGTTGCCACCGGGGATCGCGTCCTTGACGGTGGCGACGATGACGTCACCGATGCCCGCGTAGCGACGACCCGAACCACCGAGAACACGGATGCAAAGGATCTCCTTGGCACCAGTGTTGTCGGCGACCCGAAGTCGCGACTCCTGCTGGATCACGTCTATCTCCTGATCGTCTGCCGGTTCCCGGCGGGGGCCTCAAGTGAATGAGGCCCCACGCCGAGCCTGGCGGAACTTATCCGAGGGGAAACCCCCTCAGACGGTAATTATTGGAATTCCCTTGCGGGAATTACCTACTTGGCCTTCTCGAGGATCTCGACGATGCGCCAGCGCTTGCTCGCCGACAGCGGACGCGTCTCCATGATGAGGACGCGGTCGCCGACGCCGGCAGCGTTCTGCTCGTCGTGCGCCTTGAGCTTGTTCGTACGGCGGATGACCTTGCCGTACAGCGCGTGCTTGACGCGGTCCTCGACGGCGACGACGACGGTCTTGTCCATCTTGTCGCTGACGACGAGACCCTCACGGGTCTTGCGGAAGCCGCGCTCGTTCGTCTCAGTCACATTCTTCTCGCTCATCAGGCGCTCTCCACCGTCTCGATGCCCAGCTCGCGCTCGCGCATCAGGGTGTAGATCCGGGCGATGTCCTTACGGACGGACTTGAGCCGACCGTGGTTCTCGAGCTGCCCGGTCGCCGCCTGGAAGCGGAGGTTGAACAGCTCTTCCTTGGCCTCACGGAGCTTCGCGACGAGGTCCTCGCCGTTCAGCTCACGCAGCTCGGTCGCCTTGATACCAGCGGCCATCACGACTCACCTGCCTCGCGCCGAACAATGCGGCACTTCATCGGAAGCTTGTGGGCGGCGCGGGTGAGCGCCTCCTTAGCGACCTTTTCGTTCGGGAAGGACAGCTCGAACATCACCCGACCGGGGTGGACGTTCGCGACCCACCACTCCGGAGAACCCTTACCGGAACCCATGCGGGTTTCGGCCGGCTTCTTCGTCAGCGGACGGTCGGGGTAGATGTTGATCCACACCTTGCCGCCACGCTTGATGTGACGCGTCATGGCGATACGAGCGGACTCGATCTGACGGTTGGTCACGTAGGCCGGGGTCAGGGCCTGGATGCCGTACTCACCGAAGGCGAGCTCAGTGCCACCCTTGGCCATACCGCGTCGCTTGGGGTGGTGCTGCTTGCGGTGCTTGACCCTGCGAGGGATCAGCATGTCGGTCAGGCCTCCGTTCCGGTGGACTCAGCCGGAGCAGCGGCAGCGGCCTCGGCCTTGGGGGCCTCGGCGCCGGCGTTCTGCTGCGGCTTGCGGCCGCGGCCGCCACGCTCGCCACCACGGCCACCACGGGCCGGGCGGTCCTGGGCGCCACCGCGGGACGGGCGGTTGCCCGCACGCGCGGCGGCGTTCTCGGCGCGGACCTCGGCGATGTTCTTGACGTCGCCCTTGTAGATCCAGACCTTCACGCCGATGCGGCCGAAGGTGGTCTTGGCCTCGAAGAAGCCGTAGTCGACGTTCGCGCGGAGCGTGTGCAGGGGCACGCGGCCCTCGCGGTAGAACTCCGAGCGGGACATCTCGGCGCCGCCGAGACGGCCACCGCACTGGATCTTGATGCCCTTGGCGCCGGCCTTCATCGTCGACTGCATGCTCTTACGCATGGCGCGACGGAAGGAGACGCGGGAGGACAGCTGCTCGGCGACGGCCTGGGCCACCAGCTGAGCGTCCACCTCGGGGTTCTTGACCTCGAGGATGTTCAGCTGGACCTGCTTGCCGGTCAGCTTCTCCAGCTCGCCGCGGATACGGTCGGCCTCGGCGCCGCGGCGGCCGATGACGATGCCCGGACGAGCGGTGTGGATGTCGACGCGGACGCGGTCGCGGGTGCGCTCGATCTCAACCTTCGAGATACCGGCGCGCTCCATGCCCTTCGTCATCATGCGACGAATGGCAACGTCTTCCTTGACGTAGTCCTTGTACAGCTTGTCGGCGTACCAACGGGACTTGAAGTCCGTGGTGATGCCGAGCCGGAACCCGTGCGGGTTAACCTTCTGGCCCATTACCGGGTTCCTTCCTTGCTGCTGACGACCACGGTGATGTGGCTGGTCCGCTTGCGGATCCGGTAGGCACGGCCCTGGGCGCGCGGACGGAACCGCTTCAGGGTCGGGCCCTCGTCGACGTACGCCTCGCTGATGACCAGCGAAGAGGCGTCGGTGTGGTCGTAGTTGTGTGCAGCGTTGGCGATGGCGCTGTCCAGCACCTTGCCAACCGGCACGCTCGCGGCCTGCGGGGCAAAACGCAGGACCGCCTGAGCCTCCGTGGCATCCATGCCACGGATGAGGTCCACCACGCGGCGGGCCTTCATGGGCGTGACGCGGATGTACCGCGCCTGGGCCCTGGCTTCCATGGTTGTCCCTTCGGTGTCAGTCATAGTCGTTCACACCCCGCCTAGCGGCGCTTCGACTTGCGGTCGTCCTTGACGTGGCCGCGGAAGGTGCGGGTCGGCGAGAACTCGCCGAGCTTGTGGCCGACCATCGACTCGGTGACGAACACCGGGACGTGCGTCTTGCCGTTGTGCACCGCGAGCGTGTGGCCGAGCATGGCCGGCACGATCATGGAGCGACGGGACCAGGTCTTGATGACGTTCTTGGTGCCGGCTTCGTTCTGGGCGTCCACCTTCTTGATGAGGTGGTCGTCGACGAAGGGCCCCTTCTTGAGACTACGCGGCATCTAAACCCGCTCCTAGCGCTTCTTGTTCGTCTTGCGGCGGCGGACGATGTACTTGTTGCTCGCCTTCTTGGGAGAACGAGTACGACCCTCCTTCTGACCCCACGGGGAGACCGGGTGGCGACCACCGGAGGTCTTACCCTCACCACCACCGTGCGGGTGGTCGACCGGGTTCATCGCCACACCACGCACGGTCGGGCGAACGCCCTTCCAGCGCATACGGCCGGCCTTGCCCCAGTTGATGTTCGACTGCTCGGCGTTGCCGACCTCGCCGACGGTGGCGCGGCAGCGGACGTCGACCAGGCGGACCTCACCGGACGGCATGCGCAGGTGGGCGTACTGGCCCTCCTTCGCCAGCAGCTGCACGGAAGAACCGGCAGAGCGGGCGAACTTGGCGCCACCACCGGGGCGGAGCTCGATCGCGTGGATCGTCGTACCGACCGGGATGTTGCGCAGCGGCAGGTTGTTGCCCGGCTTGATGTCGGCCGTGGGGCCGTTCTCGATCCGGTCACCCTGCTGGAGCTTCGCGGGGGCGATGATGTAGCGCTTCTCGCCGTCTGCGTAGTGCAGCAGCGCGATGCGCGCGGTGCGGTTCGGGTCGTACTCGATGTGAGCGACCTTGGCCGGCACGCCGTCCTTGTCGTGACGACGGAAGTCGATCACGCGGTAGGCGCGCTTGTGGCCACCACCCTGGTGGCGAACGGTCACACGACCGGCGTTGTTACGGCCGCCCTTGCTGTGCAGCGGGCGGACCAGCGACTTCTCCGGCGTGGACCGCGTGATCTCGACAAAGTCGGCGACGCTGGAGCCACGACGGCCCGGGGTCGTCGGCTTGTACTTGCGGATACCCATTTCTCAGTCCTCGTCCGATTCCGGACGACTCGGACTCCGTTAGGAGACCGGGCCGCCGAAGATGTCGATTCGGTCGCCCTCGGCGAGGGTCACGATGGCGCGCTTGGTGTTGGCGCGCTTGCCGAAACCGGTCTTGGTGCGCTTGCGCTTACCCTGACGGTTGATCGTGTTGACCCCGGTGACCTTGACCGAGAAGACCGCCTCGACGGCCTGCTTGATCTGGGTCTTGTTCGCGCGCGGGTCGACGATGAACGTGTACTTGTTCTCGTCGAGAAGCGCGTAGCTCTTCTCCGAAACCACCGGCTTGACCAGGATGTCACGGGGGTCCGTGTAGGTCTTGCTGGTGACCACGGCGACAGTCGCCTCACTCATCAGGCGTCGCTCCCTTCGAGCTCGCCGGCCGTCTTCGCGGCCACGAAGGACTCGAAAGCGGCCTTGGTGAAGACCACGTCGTCCGAGACGAGCACGTCGTACGTGTTCAGCTGGCCCGGCTCCAGGATGTGGACCTGGGGCAGGTTGCGGGCGGACAGCCACGCGGCCTCGTCGGCGCGGTCGACGACCAGGAGCAGGTTCTTGCGCTCCGAGATCTTGCCGAACAGCGTCTTGGCGGCCTTCGTGGAGACCTCGCCCTCGACCACGCCGGAGACGACGTGGATGCGGGAGTGGCGCGCCCGGTCGGTGAGGGCACCGCGCAGGGCGGCGGCCTTCATCTTCTTCGGGGTCCGCTGCGAGTAGTCACGCGGCACGGGACCGTGCACGACGCCACCACCGGCGAACTGCGGCGCGCGGGTCGAACCCTGACGGGCGCGACCGGTGCCCTTCTGGCGGTACGGCTTCTTGCCGCCGCCTCGGACCTCGCCGCGGGTCTTGGTCTTGTGCGTGCCCTGACGGGCCGCGGCCAGCTGCGCGACAACGACCTGGTGGATCAGCGGAATGCTGACCTTCGCGTCGAAGATCTCCGTGGGGAGCTCGACGGTCCCGGCCTTGTCGCCTGCCGGCGAAAGGATGTCAATGGTGCTCATCGTTACCTCAGGCCCCCTTGGCCGCGGTACGGACCAGGACGAGGCCGCCGTTCGGACCAGGAACCGCGCCCTTGATCAGGAGCAGGCCCTTCTCCGCGTCAACGGCGTGGACGGTCAGGTTCTGGGTGGTGACCCGCTCGTTGCCCATGCGGCCCGCCATGCGGAGGCCCTTGAACACGCGGCCCGGGGTGGCGCAGCCACCGATGGAACCGGGCGAGCGGTGCTTGCGCTGGGTGCCGTGACCGGCGCCGAGGCCCTTGAAGTTGTGACGCTTCATGACACCGGCGAAGCCCTTGCCCTTGCTCTTGCCGGTGACGTCGACCTTGACGCCCGACTCGAACACGGCAGCGGTGATCTCCTGGCCGAGCGTGTACTCGCTGGCGTCAGCGGTACGCAGCTCCACCAGGTGGCGGCGCGGGGTGACGTCGGCCTTGGCGAAGTGACCCTTGAGGGGCTTGTTCACCTTGCGCGGGTCGATCTCGCCGAAGGCGATCTGGACCGACTCGTAGCCGTCGCGGTCGTTGGTGCGGACCTGGGTGACGACACAGGGCCCGGCCTTGACGACGGTCACCGGGACGACCCGGTTGTTCTCGTCCCAGACCTGGGTCATGCCGAGCTTCTCGCCCAGGACGCCCTTAATGTTCTTTGCCATCTCGCGCGTCACCTCAGAGCTTGATCTCGATGTCGACGCCCGCCGGCAGGTCGAGGCGCATGAGCGAGTCAACCGTCTTCGGCGTGGGGTCGAGGATGTCGATGAGGCGCTTGTGCGTGCGCATCTCGAAGTGCTCGCGCGAGTCCTTGTACTTGTGCGGCGACTTGATGACGCAGTACACGTTCTTCTCAGTGGGCAGCGGCACCGGGCCTGCGACCGACGCACCAGTGCGGGTCACCGTCTCGACGATCTTCTTCGCCGAGGAGTCGATGACCTCGTGGTCGTAGGCCTTGAGCCGGATGCGGATCTTCTGTCCCGCCATGGCTACTTCGTAGTCCTGTCTCTCGTAACGCTCTGGGACCCGGTGTGCTGCGACCCTTGCGGAACGCCGCCCTTCTCCGACCCACGCGGTCGGGCGTGTCGCGCCCCCTCCTGAAAATTTCCCATAAGGAAATTCCCGGTGAAGGGGGTTGTGGGGGAAGGGCACCCACCGAGCGCCTGGCCGGGGCCGCGCTGGCGCTTCCCGGAAGATTCCCGTACTTCCACCCCTCAAAAGGGGTGACGAGTACTGCGGGACTCGCTTCCAGTCCTCCCGGCGGGAGGCGCGCAAGCATCAGCTCACAACCGAGCAACCTGAACAGTGTGCCATACGCGCCCGAAGGGGCGCCAATCGCAGCCGAAGAAGGTACCCCGACCGGCTCAGTTGTCAAACCACCCCGCCGACATACGGGACACTATGGTCGCGTAGGCCCAGGCCGCCCGCCGGAGGCCGTCCGACCCGCACGCCGCGTCGGCCCCCCGGGCCTCCTGGCCTTACCCGCCTTTGCCGTGGTTTGCCGTGGTCTTGAGCAACCCGCGCGATCCCCATCACGTCCCCTAACACGCTGGGGCAGCCGGGGACTGCGTGCTGCACAACGAGACGGAGTCACTTAGTTGAACACCTCACAGCGCATGGTGATATCCCGCCGGACCGCGCTCGCGGGCCTGGCCGCCACCACGGTGGCGGTGGCCGCGGGGTGCAGCGGCGGCGGGGACGGCGGCCACAAGCCCAAGGCCTCCCCCAGCCCCATAAGGGCCGTGGATCCCCATGCCACGCAGTCGTTCAACAGTGTGAAGAGCCCGCTGCTGCTGCAGGTCATGGCGCACCCCGACGACGACCTGTTCTTCATGAACCCCGACGCCCAGCACATCGTGCAGTCCGGGGTGCCGGTCGTGTCGGTCTATGTGACGGCGGGCGAGGCCGTCGGCCAGAACTGGATCGAGGGCATGCCCAAGGGCAAGCCCGACAAGGCCGCCTACTCCTCGGCCCGGCACCAGGGGCTCCGCCAGGCGTACGCGGAGATGCTGGGTCTCGACAAGTTCACGGGCTGGAAGAAGTCCGTGCTGGACCTCGGCAACGGCGTCAAGGCGGAGACCGACGAGCTGGCCAACGGCAACCGCCGGGCCCAGCTGATCTTCCTCAACATCGCCATGCTCTCCGCCCACGACATGCGCCTGCCGCTGCTGTGGGAGCGCCCGGACGGCGAGATGCAGAGCCTGGTCGCCACGGGCTCGCCGTGCACCACCGTCAGCAAGTACGGCCACGGCACGCTGGTGGACACGCTGGCCACGATCATGGACCGGTTCAAGCCGTCCGTGATCCACACGATGGATCCGGACCCCGACTACCAGGTCCACGACGCCACGCACCCCAAGGACAACGACTACGGCGCCTGCTCCGACCACCGCGACCACACGCCGACCGCGCTCTTCACCTGGAAGGCGATGTCGCAGTGGGTGGCCGACGCCACCAAGCGCGACGGGCACCCCCCGCGCTTCGTGACCACGTCCTTCCGTGGCTATTACAACCAGCGCTGGCCGCACAACCTGCCGCCCGAGGTCGTGGAGCAGAAGCACCGCCTGGTCGAGGCGTACGGCGGCGACCCCAAGTGGGAGTGCGGCAACCCCGCGGGCTGCGGCGACTACGGCCAGGGCGGCGACCGCCCGATCAAGAACCGCAAGGGCTGGATCCGCTCCACCCACTACCGCTACGAGGGCGCCACGACGGCCCCCGACACGGACAGGTCGGGCCGCCTGGAGGCGTACGGCGTGCTCGGCACCCAGGCCGTGCGCTGGCAGGAGACCTCGGCCGGGAGCGGCCGCTGGGGCGAGCCGCAGAACCTCGGCGGCGGCCCCCTCGCCCCCGCCCTGGCCTCCGTCAAGGACACGGCCGGGCGCCGGCTGCTGTTCGCCCTGCGGTTCTCCGCGCTGGCGGGCCAGGGGCGGCCGGACACCCGCGAGATCGTGGTCCTGGAGCAGGGCTCCCCGGACGGCGCCTTCAAGGACTGGAAGCCGCTCGGCAACCCCGAGCACAAGCCCGACCGCGGCCGCCGCGTGGGCATGCCCGCGGCGATCGCCACCCCGGACGGCCGGGTGCACCTCTTCGTCCGCAACGCCGGCAAGGGCGTCTCCAGCCGCGTCCGCGAGGCCGACGGCAAGTGGGGGAAGTGGCAGAGCCTGCACGGCCAGGAGATCCAGGACGGCCTGACGGTGGTCCTGGACCAGGACAAGCGGGTGCACGTCTTCGGCACCGGCCGGGACACCGTGCACCACTGGAGCCAGGACGCCCCGGACAAGCCGGTCCGCGCGATGCCCCTCAAGGGCCTCCCGCAGCCCGGCGGGCTCCCCGGTGCCACCCTGGACCCCGACGGGCGTCTCGCGGTCGTCTACCGCACCCCTGAGGCCGTCCAGCCGGTCGTCCACCGCTTCAAGCCCGGCTCCGAGGACGTGGCGAGCACCGAGCTCAAGGAGTTCGCGGGGTACGGCCCGCTCGACGCCCACACGCTGCCCGCGCGCGGCGGCAACGACACCGTGATCGTCCTCGGCCGGGCCGTCGACGGGAAGCTCCAGGTGGTGGACGCCGCATCCGGCGACGCCTCGCCCACGACCGCCCCCGACCAGGTCGCCGTGGGCACCGCCGCGGTGCTCACCGACGCGGGCCACCAGCTGTGCGTGGTCGCCATGGGAACGGACGCGAGCCCCTGGGTCTGGCGCCCGCAGAACGGCTGAGGCGCGGGCCCACGACCGCCCCCGGAATTCACCCTCCGGGGGCGGCGCCTTTCCCCGGTACGAGCGATTTCCCGCCGTGACGTAGATCGTTGCCGTGCCCGGGCACCCTTGCTACGTTGCTGCGATGCCGTCGACGATTCCCGGATCACCCCAACCCGGCCGGCGGCTCCTCGCCGTCAGCGACCTGCACATCAGCATGGCCGACAACGTACCGATCATGGAGTCCCTGCGGCCCGTCACGGACGAGGACTGGCTCATCGTGGCCGGTGACGTCGCCGAGGAGATCTCGGACGTCGAGCGGGCCCTGAAGCTGCTCGCCTCCCGCTTCGCCAAGGTGATCTGGGCCCCGGGCAACCACGAGCTGTGGACGCCCCCGTCCGATCCCGTTTCGCTGCGCGGCCAGGAGCGCTACCAGCACCTGGTGGAGCTCTGCCGCGGCCTCGGCGTGGTGACGCCCGAGGACCCCTACCCGGTGTGGGAGGGCGAGGGCGGGCCCGTGGCGGTCGCCCCGCTGTTCACGCTCTACGACTACACCTTCCGCACCCCGACCGCGGCCACCAAGCGGGAGTCCCTGGAGCAGGCCCACGCGGTGGGCGTGGTGTGCACGGACGAGTACCTGCTGCACCCGGACCCCTACCCGGCCGCCGACGACTGGTGCCGCGCCCGGGTGGCGGCCACCGAGGCCCGCCTCGCCGCGCACGACCCGTCCGTGCCCCTGGTCCTGATCAACCACTGGCCACTGGTGCGCGAACCCACGGACGTCCTGACGTACCCCGAGTTCGCCCAGTGGTGCGGCACGGTGCTGACCCGCGACTGGCACCGGCGCTTCAACACCGCGGCCGTCGTCTACGGACACCTGCACATCCCCCGCACCACCTGGTACGACGGCGTGCGCTTCGAGGAGGTCTCGATCGGCTACCCGCGCGAGTGGCGCCGCCGCGGCCACCCCAAGGGCCTGCTGCGGCAGATCCTGCCGTACCAGCAGTAAGCGCGGGGAAAGGCAAAAGGGCCCGCACATCCGAAGATGTGCGGGCCCTTTCGGACCGTCTGGGTCAGACCTGCAAGCAAGAAGACTTACTTGTTGATCTTGGTGACCTGGCCGGCGCCGACGGTGCGGCCGCCCTCACGGATGGTGAAGCGCAGGCCCTCCTCCATGGCGACGGGCTGGATCAGGGAGACGGACATCTCGGCGTTGTCGCCGGGCATGACCATCTCCGTGCCCTCCTTGAGGGTCACAACACCGGTCACGTCAGTCGTACGGAAGTAGAACTGCGGACGGTAGTTGTTGAAGAACGGGGTGTGACGGCCACCCTCGTCCTTCGACAGGATGTACGCCGTGGCCTCGAACTCGGTGTGCGGCGTGACCGAACCCGGCTTGATGATGCACTGGCCGCGCTCGACGTCCTCGCGCTTGATGCCACGGAGGAGCAGACCGACGTTCTCACCGGCCTGGCCCTCGTCGAGCAGCTTGCGGAACATCTCGATGCCGGTGACCGTGGTGGTGGTCTTCTCGGTCTTGATGCCGATGATGTCGACGGTCTCGTTGACCTTCAGGACACCACGCTCGATACGACCGGTGACGACGGTGCCACGACCGGTGATCGTGAAGACGTCCTCGATCGGCATCAGGAACGGCTTGTCGACGTCACGCTCGGGCTGCGGGATGTGCTCGTCGACGGCCTTCATCAGGCCGAGGAGCTTCTCGCCCCACTCCTTGTCGCCCTCGAGCGCCTTGAGCGCCGAGACCTGCACGACCGGAGCGTCGTCGCCGTTGAACTCGTACTCGTTGAGGAGCTCACGAACCTCGAGCTCGACGAGCTCCAGGATCTCCTCGTCGTCCACCATGTCGGCCTTGTTCAGGGCGACAACGATGTACGGAACGCCGGACTGGCGGGCCAGGAGCACGTGCTCCTTGGTCTGCGGCATCGGACCGTCGGTCGCGGCGACCACGAGGATCGCGCCGTCCATCTGGGCGGCACCGGTGATCATGTTCTTGATGTAGTCCGCGTGACCGGGGCAGTCGACGTGGGCGTAGTGACGCGACTCGGTCTGGTACTCAACGTGAGCGATCGAGATCGTGATACCGCGCTGACGCTCTTCGGGCGCCTTGTCGATCTCGTCGAACGGCGTGAAGGGGTTCAGGTCCGGGTACGCGTCGTGCAGCACCTTGGTGATCGCCGCGGTAAGAGTGGTCTTACCGTGGTCGACGTGACCGATGGTGCCGATGTTGACGTGCGGCTTAGTCCGCTCGAACTTCGCCTTCGCCACTGGGTCCTCCTACGGAGTGGTTCTGTACGCCTTACTCATCGGCGCCAGGTGATCTTTGCTGGGGTGCCGTCCGCCGGGGCAGCCGCCACGCATCGAAAGGAACACGTTCCTTACGGTACGCAGCGGAATGCCCCGACAGTCGGTGTAAAGCCTAAAGCGTGAGCTTTGCGTGCAGGGACGCGGTTACTCGCCCTTGGCCTTCGCGATGATCTCCTCGGCGACGTTCCGCGGAACCTCGGCGTAGGAGTCGAACTGCATCGAGTAGCTTGCGCGACCCGAGGTCTTGCTGCGGAGGTCTCCGACGTAGCCGAACATCTCCGACAGCGGAACCAGGCCCTTGACGAGCTTGGCGCCGTGACGGTCCTCCATGGCCTGAATCTGGCCACGGCGGGAGTTGATGTCACCGATCACATCGCCCATGTAGTCCTCGGGGGTGGTGACCTCGACGGACATCATCGGCTCGAGAAGAGCCGGGGACGCCTTGCGAGCACCCTCCTTGAACGCCATGGAACCGGCGATCTTGAAGGCGAGTTCGGACGAGTCGACGTCGTGGTAGGCGCCGTCGAGCAGCGTCACCTTCACGCCGGTCAGCGGGTAGCCGGCCAGCACGCCGAACTCCATGGCCTCCTGGCAACCCGCGTCCACGGACGGGATGTACTCCCGCGGGATACGGCCACCGGTGACCTTGTTCTCGAACTCGTAGCCATCGCCCTCGAGGGGCTCGATGGCCATCTGCACCTTGGCGAACTGGCCGGAACCACCAGTCTGCTTCTTGTGCGTGTAGTCGATGCGCTCGACGGCCTTGCGGATCGTCTCGCGGTACGCGACCTGCGGCTTGCCGACGTTCGCCTCGACGCGGAACTCACGGCGCATACGGTCGACCAGCACGTCGAGGTGCAGCTCGCCCATACCCGCGATGATGGTCTGGCCCGTCTCCTCGTCCGTGTGGACCTGGAAGGACGGGTCCTCCTCGGCGAGACGCTGGATGGCGACACCCAGCTTCTCCTGGTCGCCCTTGGACTTCGGCTCGATGGCGACCTGGATCACCGGGGCCGGGAAGTCCATGGACTCGAGGATGACCGGCTTCGACGAGTCGCAGAGGGTCTCACCGGTGGTGGTCTGCTTCAGACCCATGACGGCGACGATGTCACCGGCACCCACCGACTCGATCTCCTCACGCTTGTTCGCGTGCATCCGGTAGATCTTGCCGATGCGCTCCTTCTTGCCCTTCACGGAGTTCTGCACCTGGGTGCCGGTCTCCATGCGGCCCGAGTAAACCCGGACGAAGGTGAGCTTGCCGAGGTGCGGGTCGCTCATGATCTTGAACGCAAGACCCGCGAACGGCTCGTCGTCGGACGGCTTGCGCTTGACGACCTCGTCGGGGTTGTTGACGGCGTGGCCCTCAACAGCCTCGATGTCCAGCGGCGACGGCAGGTAGCGCACGACCGCGTCGAGCAGGGGCTGAACGCCCTTGTTCTTGAACGCGGTGCCACAGAACACCGGGGTGACGGTGACGGAGTCGGCGCTGCCACGGGAGGCCAGCGTGATGCGGCGGATGGCCGCCATCAGCTGCTCCTCGGTGGGCTCCTGGCCCTCGAGGAAGAGCTCCATCATGGCGTCGTCGTGCTCGGCGACACCCTCGAGGAGCTTGCCGCGCCATTCCTCGGCAGCCTCGGTGTGGGTGTCCGGGATGTCGACGACGTCGTACATCTCGCCCTTGGCGGCCTCGGCGGACCAGACCAGCGCCTTCATCTGGACGAGGTCGACCACGCCCTTGAAGTCGGCCTCGGTGCCGATCGGCAGCTGCATGACCAGCGGAACCGCACCGAGGCGGTCGACGATCATGTCGACGCAGCGGTGGAACTCGGCACCGGTGCGGTCGAGCTTGTTGACGAAGCAGATACGCGGAACGCCGTAGCGGTCCGCCTGACGCCACACGGTCTCGGACTGCGGCTCAACACCGGCGACGCCGTCGAACACCGTCACGGCACCGTCGAGGACGCGCAGCGAACGCTCCACCTCGACGGTGAAGTCGACGTGGCCCGGGGTGTCGATGATGTTGATGGTGTGGTCGACGTCGTTCAGCGGCCAGTGGCAGGTCGTCGCGGCAGACGTGATCGTGATGCCGCGCTCCTGCTCCTGCTCCATCCAGTCCATCGTGGCAGCGCCGTCGTGGACTTCACCGATCTTGTAAGAAACACCGGTGTAGAACAGGATCCGCTCGGTGGTGGTCGTCTTGCCCGCGTCGATGTGGGCCATGATCCCGATGTTGCGGACCTTGGCCAGGTCAAGCGAAGTGGTGGCCATATGGCTCAGTCTTCTCTCGGTTCTCGATGGGGGTAGCGACTACCAGCGGTAGTGCGCGAAGGCCTTGTTGGACTCGGCCATCTTGTGCGTGTCCTCACGCTTCTTGACCGCAGCGCCCAGACCGTTGGAGGCGTCCAGGAGCTCGTTCATGAGGCGCTCGGTCATCGTCTTCTCGCGACGGGCGCGGGAGTAACCCACGACCCAGCGGAGCGCGAGGGTGGAGGCGCGGCCCGGACGGACCTCGACCGGCACCTGGTAGGTGGCGCCACCGACACGGCGGGACTTGACCTCAAGAGCCGGCTTGACGTTCTCGAGGGCGCGCTTGAGGGTGATGACCGGGTCGTTACCGGTCTTCTCGCGCAGACCCTCCATGGCGCCGTACACGATGCGCTCGGCGGTGGAGCGCTTTCCGTGCAGCAGGATCTTGTTGATCAGGGAGGTGACAAGAGGAGAACCGTAGACCGGGTCGATGATGACCGGGCGCTTCGGGGCGGGGCCCTTACGAGGCATTCTTACTTCTCCTTCTTGGCGCCGTAGCGGCTGCGAGCCTGCTTACGGTTCTTGACGCCCTGCGTGTCGAGGGAGCCGCGGATGATCTTGTAGCGAACACCCGGCAGGTCCTTCACACGGCCACCGCGCACGAGCACGATCGAGTGCTCCTGCAGGTTGTGACCCTCACCCGGAATGTAAGCGGTGACCTCGATGCCGGAGGTCAGACGCACACGCGCGACCTTACGGAGCGCCGAGTTCGGCTTCTTCGGGGTGGTCGTGAAAACACGCGTGCAGACGCCACGACGCTGGGGCGAACCCTCGAGCGCGGGCGTCTTGTTCTTCTCGACCTTGTCCTGCCGGCCCTTTCGGACCAGCTGCTGGATCGTAGGCACCGTTTCTCCGGTTTCTGTGTGCCGATCACGATAAAACTAACCTGGGAGCTACCACCGACCCACGCGGTCGGGTGTGTCGAATGCTGCAGACCACCGCCGAAGACGGCTAGGCGCAGATTTCGGTGTCTCGGACCGTTACGGTCCGGGTCTCCCGCACGGTCTAAAGGCACGCACGAGAGCCCAGGGACACCCCAGGCACAAGGTCAGAGCGTACCTAGCGCATGGGCTGCGGTCAAAACAAATGCACACGCGGTGGACACCCCGACGCGCGGGGCACGTCGGGGCTCGGGGCCCGTTTCCCCGGCCCAGCACGGGCGACGGGGCCGTCGGCGAAGATGACGATCACTCTACCGGCCGAACGAGTGAGAGTGACAACACGCCGCAGGGCGGCCACCCCCCGGAAGGGGTGACCGCCCTGCGCGCTCGACTTGCGACTTACTGGTTGTACGGACCGTAGTCGTAGTCCTCCAGCGGGACCGCCTGGCCGGAGCCGGTGCCGAAGGGCGAGTAGTCGATGTCGTCGTAACCGACGGCCGAGTACATCGCGGCCTTGGCCTCCTCGGTGGGCTCCACCCGGATGTTGCGGTAACGGGACAGGCCCGTACCGGCCGGGATGAGCTTACCGATGATGACGTTCTCCTTGAGGCCGATCAGGGAGTCGGACTTGGCGTTGATCGCCGCGTCCGTCAGGACCCTGGTCGTCTCCTGGAAGGAGGCCGCGGACAGCCACGACTCCGTCGCCAGCGAGGCCTTGGTGATACCCATCAGCTGCGGACGGCCGGAGGCGGGGTGACCGCCCTCGGTGACCACACGACGGTTCTCGCCCTCGAAGCGCGAGCGCTCCACGAGCTCGCCCGGCAGCAGCTCCGCGTCGCCGGACTCGATGATCGTCACGCGGCGCAGCATCTGCCGGATGATGATCTCGATGTGCTTGTCGTGGATCGACACACCCTGCGAGTTGTAGACCTTCTGGACCTCGCCGACCAGGTGGACCTGGACGGCGCGCTGACCCAGGATGCGCAGAACGTCGTGCGGGTTGGTGGCACCCACGGTGAGCTTCTGGCCCACCTCGACGTGCTCACCCTCACTGACCAGCAGACGGGCACGCTTGGAGATGCCGAAGGCGGTCTCCTCGGAGCCGTCGTCCGGAGTGACGACGATCTTCTTGGTCTTCTCGGTCTCCTCGATGCGGACGCGGCCGGCCGCCTCCGAGATCGGGGCGACACCCTTGGGCGTACGGGCTTCGAAGAGCTCGACGACACGGGGCAGACCCTGGGTGATGTCGTCACCGGCCACACCACCGGTGTGGAAGGTACGCATCGTCAGCTGGGTACCCGGCTCACCGATGGACTGGGCCGCGATGATGCCGACGGCCTCACCGATGTCGACCAGCTTGCCGGTGGCCAGCGAGCGGCCGTAGCAGAAGGCACAGGTGCCGACCGCGGACTCGCAGGTGAGGACCGAGCGGGTCTTGACCGTCTCGACGCCGTGGGCGACGAGCTGGTCGATGAGGACATCGCCCAGGTCGACGTTGGCCGGCGCGATGACCTTGCCGTCGACGACGACGTCCTCGGCCAGCATGCGGGCGTAGACGCTGGTCTCGACGTCGTCCGCCTTGCGGAGCACGCCGTCGGCACCCTTGGCCGCGATCTGCAGCTTGAGGCCGCGCTCGGTGCCGCAGTCCTCCTCGCGGATGATCACGTCCTGCGAGACGTCCACCAGACGACGGGTCAGGTAACCCGAGTCGGCGGTACGCAGGGCGGTGTCCGCGAGACCCTTACGGGCACCGTGGGTGGAGATGAAGTACTCCAGCACGGACAGACCCTCACGGAACGACGCCTTAATGGGTCGCGGGATGGTCTCGTTCTTCGCGTTCGACACCAGACCACGCATACCGGCGATCTGACGCATCTGCATCATGTTTCCTCGGGCACCCGAGTCAACCATCATGAAGATGGGGTTCGTCTTGGGGAAGTTCGCGTTCATCGCCTCGGCAACCTCGTTGGTCGCCTTGGTCCAGATCGCGATGAGCTCCTGCGTGCGCTCGTCCTTGGTGATCAGACCGCGCTCGTACTGCTTCTGGACCTTCTCGTCCTGCGCCTCGTAGCCCTTGACGATCTCCTTCTTCGCCTCGGGAACGACGATGTCGGAGACCGACACGGTGACGCCGGAACGGGTCGCCCAGTGGAAGCCCGCCGCCTTCAGGTTGTCGAGCGTCGCCGCCACGATGACCTTGGGGTAGCGCTCGGCCAGGTCGTTGACGATCTCGGAGAGCTGCTTCTTGCCCACCGAGTAGTCGACGAACGGGTAGTCCTCGGGCAGCAGCTCGTTGAAGAGCGCGCGGCCCAGCGTGGTGCGCAGGCGGAAGGTGTCACCCTGCTGCCACTCCGGCTCGCCCTCCTCCTGCACCGGCGGGGTCCAGCCACGCGGCGGGACGGTGCCGATCGGGAAGCGGATGTCGACCTTCGCCTGGAGCGAGAGCTCCCGGGCGTCGAACGCCATGATCGCCTCGGCGGTGGAGCCGAAGGACCGGCCCTCGCCGATGACCTTGCGCTCCGCCTCGTCGGTGGTGAGGAAGAACAGGCCCAGCACCATGTCCTGGGTCGGCATGGTGACCGGACGGCCGTCGGCCGGCTTGAGGATGTTGTTCGAGGACAGCATCAGGATGCGGGCCTCGGCCTGCGCCTCCGCGGAGAGCGGCAGGTGGACGGCCATCTGGTCACCGTCGAAGTCCGCGTTGAACGCGGTGCAGACGAGCGGGTGGATCTGGATGGCCTTGCCCTCGACCAGCTGCGGCTCGAAGGCCTGGATGCCGAGGCGGTGCAGCGTGGGCGCACGGTTCAGCAGCACCGGGTGCTCGGCGATGACCTCTTCGAGGACGTCGTACACGACGGTGCGGCCGCGCTCGACCATGCGCTTGGCCGACTTGATGTTCTGCGCGTGGTTCAGGTCGACCAGGCGCTTCATCACGAACGGCTTGAAGAGCTCCAGCGCCATGGCCTTGGGCAGACCGCACTGGTGCAGCTTCAGCTGCGGACCGACGACGATGACGGAACGGGCCGAGTAGTCGACTCGCTTGCCGAGCAGGTTCTGACGGAATCGACCCTGCTTGCCCTTCAGCATGTCGCTGAGGGACTTCAGCGGGCGGTTACCGGGACCGGTGACCGGGCGACCGCGGCGGCCGTTGTCGAACAGCGCGTCGACGGCCTCCTGCAGCATCCGCTTCTCGTTGTTCACGATGATCTCGGGGGCACCGAGGTCAAGGAGACGCTTGAGGCGGTTGTTGCGGTTGATCACACGGCGGTACAGGTCGTTCAGGTCGGAGGTCGCGAAGCGGCCACCGTCCAGCTGCACCATCGGACGCAGGTCCGGCGGGATCACGGGGATGCAGTCGAGCACCATGCCGCTGGGGCTGTTGCGCGTCTGCAGGAAGGCGGAGACGACCTTGAGGCGCTTGAGCGCACGGGTCTTCTTCTGGCCCTTGCCGGTCCGGATGATCTCGCGGAGGCGCTCGGCCTCCTCGTCGAGGTCGAAGGACTCCAGGCGCTTCTGCAGCGCCGCGGCGCCCATCGCACCCATGAAGTAGGTGCCGAAGCGGTCGCGCAGCTCGCGGTAGAGCAGCTCGTCGCCCTCGAGGTCCTGGACCTTGAGGTTCTTGAAGCGGCTCCACACCTCGTCGAGGCGGTCGATCTCGCGCTGCGCACGGTCGCGCAGCTGCTTCATCTCACGCTCGGCGCCCTCGCGCACCTTGCGGCGCACATCGGCCTTGGCACCCTCGGCCTCGAGCTCGGCCAGGTCGGCCTCGAGCTTCTTGGCGCGGGCCTCCAGGTCGGCGTCGCGGCGCTGCTCGATCTGCTGACGCTCGACGGAGACGTGGGCCTCCAGCGAGGGCAGGTCGCGCGTGCGGCGCTCCTCGTCCACCCACGTGATCATGTAGGCGGCGAAGTAGATGACCTTCTCGAGGTCCTTCGGGGCGAGGTCGAGCAGGTAGCCCAGGCGCGACGGGACGCCCTTGAAGTACCAGATGTGGGTGACGGGAGCGGCGAGCTCGATGTGGCCCATCCGCTCACGGCGCACCTTGGCGCGCGTGACCTCGACGCCACAGCGCTCACAGATGATGCCCTTGAAGCGGACACGCTTGTACTTGCCGCAGTAGCACTCCCAGTCCCGGGTCGGACCGAAGATCTTCTCGCAGAAGAGTCCGTCCTTTTCGGGCTTCAGGGTGCGGTAGTTGATGGTCTCCGGCTTCTTGACCTCGCCGTGGGACCAGGTTCGGATGTCGTCCGCGGTCGCCAGGCCGATCCGCAGCTCGTCGAAGAAGTTGACGTCGAGCACTGTTCGTCAATCCCTCTTTCAGGGTTTGTGCCCCCTCGCGCCAGCGAGTTATTGGGCTCTACATCATGGTCTGGGGGTCCGGGGACGGCCGGGGCTCCACTGGGGAGCCCCGACCAGACCCGTCAGACCTCTTCGACGCTGCTCGGCTCGCGCCGGGACAGGTCGATACCGAGCTCTTCCGCCGCGCGGAAGACGTCCTCGTCCGTGTCGCGCATCTCGATGGACATGCCGTCCGAGGACAGCACCTCCACGTTGAGGCAGAGCGACTGCATTTCCTTGATGAGCACCTTGAAGGACTCGGGAATGCCGGGCTCGGGGATGTTCTCGCCCTTGACGATGGCCTCGTAGACCTTCACGCGGCCGGTGACGTCGTCGGACTTGATGGTCAGCAGCTCCTGGAGGGCGTAGGCGGCGCCGTATGCCTCCAGCGCCCACACCTCCATCTCACCGAAGCGCTGGCCACCGAACTGAGCCTTACCACCCAGCGGCTGCTGGGTGATCATGGAGTACGGACCGGTCGAGCGGGCGTGCAGCTTGTCGTCGACCAGGTGGTGCAGCTTGAGGATGTACATGTACCCGACCGAGATCGGGTCCGGGAACGGCTCGCCGGAGCGGCCGTCGAACATCCGGGCCTTGCCCGAGGGCAGGACCAGACGGTCACCGTCGCGGTTGGGGATCGTGGACTCGAAGAGACCGGCGATCTCGTCCTCGCGGGCACCGTCGAAGACCGGGGTCGCGACGTTGGTGCCGGCGGCGACCTCGTCGGCGCCGATCGCCTGGAGCCGCTTCATCCAGTCCTCGTCGCCCTCGACCTTCCAGCCGCGGCTGGCGAGCCAGCCGAGGTGGATCTCGAGGACCTGTCCCGGGTTCATTCGGGACGGGACACCGAGCGGGTTGAGGATGATGTCGACCGGGGTGCCGTCCTCGAGGAAGGGCATGTCCTCCACGGGGAGGATCTTGGAGATGACACCCTTGTTGCCGTGGCGGCCGGCGAGCTTGTCACCGTCGGTGATCTTGCGCTTCTGCGCGACGTAGACGCGGACCAGCTGGTTCACGCCCGGCGGCAGCTCGTCGCCCTCTTCGCGGTCGAAGACGCGGACGCCGATGACCTTGCCGATCTCACCGTGCGGCACCTTCAGCGAGGTGTCACGGACCTCACGGGCCTTCTCACCGAAGATCGCACGGAGCAGGCGCTCCTCCGGGGTCAGCTCGGTCTCGCCCTTGGGCGTGACCTTGCCGACCAGGATGTCGCCGGCGACGACCTCGGCACCGATGCGGATGATGCCGCGCTCGTCGAGGTCGGCGAGGACCTCCTCGGAGACGTTCGGGATGTCCCGGGTGATCTCCTCCGGGCCGAGCTTGGTGTCACGGGCGTCGACCTCGTGCTCCTCGATGTGGATCGAGGAGAGGACGTCGTCCTGCACGAGGCGCTGCGACAGGATGATCGCGTCCTCGTAGTTGTGACCCTCCCACGGCATGAACGCCACGAGGAGGTTCTTGCCGAGGGCCATCTCGCCCTCGTCCGTGGACGGACCGTCGGCGAGCACCTGGCCGGAGACGACCCGGGCGCCCTCGTCCACGACGACCTTCTGGTTGAAGGACGTGCCCTGGTTGGAGCGGGAGAACTTGGCGACCCGGTACGTGTTGTACGTGCCGTCGTCGTTGGCGACGGTGACGTAGTCCGCGGAGACCTCCTGGACCACACCGTCCTTCTCCGCCTTGATGACGTCACCGGCGTCGACCGCACAGCGGTACTCCATGCCGGTGCCGACCAGCGGGGCCTCCGCCTTGATCAGCGGAACGGCCTGGCGCATCATGTTCGATCCCATGAGCGCGCGGTTGGCGTCGTCGTGCTCGAGGAAGGGGATCATCGCGGTCGCGACCGACACCATCTGGCGCGGGGAGACGTCCATGTAGTCGACGTCGTCGCCGGCGATGTAGTCGATCTCGCCGCCACGGCGGCGGACCAGCACGCGCGACTCGGCGTAACGCATGTCCTCGGTGAGGGGGGCGTTCGCCTGCGCGATGACGAAGCGGTCTTCCTCGTCGGCAGTCAGGTAGTCCACGTCGTCGGTGACGACGCCGCCCACGACCTTGCGGTACGGGGTCTCGACGAAACCGAACGCGTTGACGCGGCCGTACGAAGCGAGCGAGCCGATCAGACCGATGTTCGGGCCTTCGGGCGTCTCGATCGGGCACATGCGGCCGTAGTGCGACGGGTGGACGTCTCGGACCTCGAAGCCGGCCCGCTCACGGGACAGACCACCCGGGCCCAGCGCGGACAGACGGCGCTTGTGGGTCAGGCCCGACAGCGGGTTCGTCTGGTCCATGAACTGGGACAGCTGGCTGGTGCCGAAGAACTCCTTGATGGAGGCGACGACCGGCCGGATGTTGATCAGGGTCTGCGGCGTGATCGCCTCGACGTCCTGGGTGGTCATCCGCTCGCGGACGACGCGCTCCATACGAGCCAGACCCGTGCGGACCTGGTTCTGGATGAGCTCGCCGACGTTGCGCAGACGACGGTTGCCGAAGTGGTCGATGTCGTCGGTCTCGACGACGATCGAGGTGCCGTTCTCGCCGACCGTCTCCAGCTCACCCGCGTGCAGCTTGACCAGGTACTTGATCGTCGCGATGACGTCGTCGACCGTCAGCACACCGGCGTCGAGGGGGGCGTCCGCGCCGAGCTTCTTGTTCACCTTGTAGCGGCCGACCTTCGCGAGGTCGTAGCGCTTGGGGTTGAAGTAGAGGTTCTCGAGCAGCGTCTGCGCGGCCTCGCGGGTCGGCGGCTCGCCCGGACGCAGCTTGCGGTAGATGTCGAGCAGCGCGTCGTCCTGGCCCTGGGTGTGGTCCTTCTCCAGGGTGGCGCGCATGGACTCGTACTCGCCGAACTCCTCGAGGATCTGCTCGGTCGTCCAACCGAGAGCCTTGAGCAGGACGGTCACGGACTGCTTGCGCTTGCGGTCGATGCGGACACCGACCATGTCGCGCTTGTCGACCTCCATCTCCAGCCAGGCACCCCGGGACGGGATGATCTTGGCGGTGAAGATGTCCTTGTCGGACGTCTTGTCGATGGAGGAGTCGAAGTAGACGCCCGGCGAGCGGACCAGCTGCGAGACGACGACACGCTCGGTGCCGTTGATGCAGAAGGTGCCCTTGTTGGTCATGAGCGGGAAGTCGCCCATGAAGACCGTCTGCGACTTGATCTCGCCGGTCTCGTTGTTGGTGAACTCGGCCGTGACGAAGAGCGGGGCCGCGTACGTGAAGTCGCGCTCCTTGCACTCGTCGATGGAGTTCTTCGGGGGCTCGAAACGGTGGTCGCGGAAGGTCAGCGACATCGACCCGGAGAAGTCCTCGATCGGGGAGATCTCTTCGAAGATCTCCTCCAGACCGGACTTGGTGGGGACGTCCTGACCGCTGTCCAGCGCAGCCTCGACGCGAGCCTTCCAGGCGGCGTTGCCGAGCAGCCAGTCGAAGCTCTCGGTCTGCAGCGCAAGGAGGTTCGGAACCTCGAGGGGCTCCTTGATCTTCGCAAAAGAGATGCGCAGCGGGGCGGTGCTGGCGCCGGTGTTCGTATTGGCAGTCGAGGCGTTGCGCGAGGCGGCCAAGAGGGGGTCCTTCCGAGGGCTCGGACTCACTACGCGCGTACCGGCCCCACTCCGTGCATACGAGAGAATCCCAGCTCAGCGGGTTTCCATCAGCAGTGCTCGACAGTGGGCATGCCCCTGGTGACGGGCAGGGAGCAGCTAACAGGCAGCGCAAAGGGTCAGTGTAGCCACTTGGCCCACTGATGTCCAGAGCGGATTTCCGGAGACCGGTGCGATACCAATCTCTCCCTCCGGGATCCTGTTGTTCCTCATTGCCTGGAGCAAGGCTTCCCTCTTCGCCGTCGATCCATGCCTCGGCTGCGGATCGATGTGGCGACGCGTCCTGAGAATTGCGCGCGGCGTGCCGTTCGTCAAGGCCCCTCGGCCTCCGGACGCCTCCCGTGGCGTCTCCACGGCCGTCGCCCGACCGCCCTCTCGCGCGCTTCCGGCAGACAACGAAGATCACCATACTCGCCCCCGCGCCCGGGGCAAGGCAGCCGTCGCGGGAACGCCCAAGGGCGACCACCCGCATGGGTGATCGCCCTTGAAACTTATACGCCGCCCGGACGCGCCGGGCCGCGCAGGAGAGAGTCAGCAGACTCCGAAGGTCACTTGACCTCGACGGAGGCGCCGGCGCCCTTGAGGGCCTCGGCGGCCTTCTCCGCGGTGGCCTTGTCGGCCTTCTCGATGACGGCCTTCGGGGTGCCGTCGACGAGGTCCTTGGCCTCCTTCAGACCCAGGGAGGTCAGCTCACGCACGACCTTGATGACCTGGATCTTCTTGTCACCGGCGGCGGTGAGGATGACGTCGAACTCGTCCTGCTCCTCGACGGCCTCGGCGGCGGCAGCGGCGCCACCGGCGGCGGCAACGGCGACCGGGGCGGCAGCGGTGACGTCGAACTTCTCCTCGAAGGCCTTCACGAACTCGGAGAGCTCGATGAGGGTCATCTCTTCGAACTGGGCGAGCAGGTCGTCCTGGCTGAGCTTCGCCATGATGGCGGTCCTTCCACTAATTCGGCTGGTGCCGGATGTACATTTCGGCGGGCGTACTACGGGCCCGCTGCGACCGTGACGGGCGCGAGGAATTCAGGCGTGAGCCTGGATTACTCGGCGGCAGCCTCGGCCTCGACGGGAGCCGGCGTACCGGCACCGCCCTGCTCGACCTTCGCGCGAAGCGCCTCCGCGGTGCGGACGAACTTCGACGGCAGGGCCTGGAAGAGCGCGGCAGCCTGGGACTGCTTGCCCTTCATGGCACCCGCCAGCTTGGCGAGCAGAACCTCGCGGGACTCGAGGTCCGCAAGCTTCTTGATCTCATCAGCGGTCAGCGCCTTACCGTCAAGGACACCGCCCTTGATGATGAGGTTGGGGTTCTCCTTGGCGAAGTCACGAAGACCCTTCGCCGACGTCACCGGGTCACCGGTGATGAAGGCAACCGCCGTCGGACCAGTGAACTGGTCGTCGAGCGAGGTGATCCCGGCCTCGTTGGCCGCAATCTTGGTCAGCGTGTTCTTCACCACGGCGTACTGGGCGTTCTCACCGAGCGAACGGCGCAGCTCCTTGAGCTGTGCCACGGTGAGACCGCGGTACTCGGTAAGCACGGCGGCATTCGAGCTGCGGAACTTGTCCGTCAGCTCGGCAACCGCGGCAGACTTGTCGGGCCTCGCCATGAGCCTCGGCCTCCTTCCGGGTGATTCGGACCGCATAGACACGCGAAGGGACCTGGGCAAAACGAAACGCCCCGGCGCAGGCGCTCGGGGCGTGCACTCGACCGTTCGAACCAGGGGTTCTCACGGGAGTTCAACCACAAATCACCTGCGCAGGTCGCCCGCAGCTAGCGGATCCTTCGGCCACCACACCTTCGCTAGGAAGGCACAGCAACGACCAGCGGTCTTTGGCTTCTGGAACAAGGTACGGGAAGGGTGTCTTCGGATGCAAATCGCCCCCGCCCGCCACCAAAAAGCCGGGCCCCGCACCCTCGGAAGGATGCGGGGCCCGGCCCGTGACGCTTACTCGCTACGAGAGGTCGATCAGACCGTCTCGTCCTCGACCAGGAGGTTGCGAGTGCGGTTGGAGTCCAGCGGGATGCTGGGGCCCATCGTCGTCGTCATGGTCGCCTTCTTGATGTAGCGACCCTTCGCGGCGGACGGCTTGAGGCGGGTGATCTCCTCGAGCGCGGCGGCGTAGTTCTCGACCAGCTTGGCCTCGTCGAACGACACCTTGCCGATGATGAAGTGCAGGTTCGAGTGCTTGTCGACGCGGAACTCGATCTTGCCGCCCTTGATGTCCGTGACAGCCTTCGCCACGTCCGGGGTGACCGTGCCGGTCTTCGGGTTCGGCATCAGACCACGCGGACCGAGCACGCGGCCGAGGCGGCCGACCTTGCCCATGAGGTCCGGGGTGGCGACGACGGCGTCGAAGTCCAGACGGCCCTTCGCAACCTCGTCGATCAGTTCGTCGGAGCCGACGATGTCGGCGCCCGCGGCCTCCGCGGCCGCAGCACGGTCACCGGTCGCGAAGACCAGGACCCGGGCGGTCTTGCCGGTGCCGTGCGGAAGGTTCACGGTGCCACGGACCATCTGGTCGGCCTTGCGCGGGTCGACGCCCAGACGCATGGCAACCTCGACGGTCGCGTCGAACTTGGTGCCGGAGGTGTCCTTCGCGAGACGGACGGCCTCGAGGGGGGCGTACAGGCGCTCCGCCTCGACCTTGGCGTCCGCAGCGCGGAGAGTCTTGCTGCGCTTCACTGCTTCTCCTCAGTGGTGAATGGAGTCGTGGTACGGACCGCGCTCGGTCCTTCCACGGTTACTGCGAGGTGGCTGATCAGCCCTCGACCGTGACACCCATGGAACGGGCGGTGCCGGCGATGATCTTCTCGGCGGCGTCCAGGTCGTTGGCGTTCAGGTCGGGCATCTTGGTGGCGGCGATCTCGCGCACCTGGTCGCGGGTGATCTTCGCGACCTTCTTGGTGTGCGGCTCGCCGGAGCCCTTCTCCACGCCCGCGGCCTTGAGGATCAGCTTCGCGGCCGGCGGAGTCTTCGTGACGAAGGTGAAGGAACGGTCTTCGTAGACCGTGATCTCCACCGGCACGACCATGCCACGCTGCGACTCGGTCGCGGCGTTGTAGGCCTTGCAGAACTCCATGATGTTGACGCCGTGCTGACCCAGCGCGGGGCCGACCGGCGGGGCCGGGTTCGCGGCACCGGCGCTGATCTGGAGCTTGATAAGCCCCGTGATCTTCTTCTTCTTGGGAGGCATTGCTCTCTCCGGGTCCTAGTGAGAGTTTTTTTGCCGGCGCACAGTGCGCGCAGGCATACCGCACCACGATAACGGGTAACATGCTGCGGCCAAAAACCGAGCAGGTCAGACAGGCTGCGAGCAGCCGATCTGACCTGTTCGGAAGCGTAAGTCCGGAAGAAGCTAGTTCTTCTGGATCTGGTCGAAGCTGAGCTCGACCGGGGTCTCGCGGCCGAAGATCTCGACGAGGCCCTTGACCTTCTTCGAGTCGGCGTTGATCTCGTTGATCGTGGCCTGGAGCGTCGCGAACGGGCCGTCGGTGACGGTGACCGAGTCGCCCACCTCGAAGTCCAGCACCTGGACCTCGACCTTGCGGGACGGCGCCGGCTTGCCCTCGGCCTCGGCGGCCTCGCGGGCGGCCTTCTCCTCGGCCTCCGGGGCGAGCATCTTGACGATCTCGTCCAGGGTCAGCGGGTACGGGTCGTAGGCGTTGCCCACGAAGCCGGTGACGCCCGGGGTGTTGCGGACGACGCCCCAGGACTCGTTCGTCAGGTCCATGCGCACCAGCACATAGCCGGGGAGCTTGTTCTGGCGGACGGTGCGGCGGTCGCCGTTCTTGATCTGGACGACCTCTTCCTGCGGCACCTCGGCCTGGAAGATGTAGTCCTCGACGTTGAGCGAGACGGCGCGCTGCTCGAGGTTGGTCTTCACGCGGTTCTCGTAACCCGCGTAGGTGTGGATGACGTACCACTCGCCGGGCAGACCGCGCAGCTCGTCGCGGAGCGCGGCGACGGGGTCGACCGGGGCCTGCTCCTCGGCGGGCAGCTCGTCGGCCTCGACCGCGGCGGCGGCCTCGGACTCGGCGTCGTCCTCGACGTGGAGGGCGGCCTCTTCGGCGGGCTCGCCGGCGGCGGAGTCCTCGGCGTCGAGCTCGTCGACGCCGTCGGCGTTCTCGACGATCTCCTGCGCGCCCTCTTCATCAGCGATGGCCGCAGCGTCGCCCTCGACCTCGGCCGAGGCAGCCGCGACCGCGTCGGCCTCTGCCGCGTCGGCGGAGTCGACGGCGTCGTTCAGGTTCGGGTCAGACACGTGGCTGCTTCTTCCTGGCTTCAAGGGGTGGAACGTGCGAAGGGGCGGCTCTCCGAGAAGCAGCCGCCCTACGCGCGGGTTCAGCCGAAGACGTACTTGACGGCGTTGGAGAACCCATAGTCAATCACGGTGACCAGGCCAATGACGATGACGACAAAGACGATCACCACTGTGGTGTACGTCGACAGCTGGTTCCGCGTGGGCCAGACGACCTTGCGGAGCTCTGCGACGACCTGACGGTAAAACAGCGCGAGGCGGCCGAAGGGGCCCTTCTTCCCGCGCTTCCCACCACGGCGGCCCTTTTTGGCGGCCACCTCGTCCTCGGGACGACCGCTCTCAGGCGTCGCGGTGGAGCCAAGGGCTTCCGTCACTACGTCCTCACCTGAATCCGGGTCGTGAGCCGTGCCGCGCCCGGTTGAGCCGCACGGCGGTGCATTTCAGTACGTACGCATGCACGCACCCTGGAAACGATGCGTGTAGCAGGGCCGAAGGGACTTGAACCCCCAACCGCTGGTTTTGGAGACCAGTGCTCTACCAATTGAGCTACGACCCTTTGTGGTTCCCCCAACCTACCGCATCCGGTCGTACGCACGGTGTGCGTGCAGCGGACGTGCCGGTGAGGGGCCAACGACGGATGAGTGTACGTGCTCCGGGGGCCCGCGTCGAACAGCGCCACCCGGAGCACCCACGGCTCAGACGCCGCACGGGCGGAGCCGGGGTGCGGCGGGCAATGCGTGTGCCCCGTCCGTGCCCGGTCTGCGACGATGCCTGCATGACCGCTGCGACTCCTTCCGAGCCCCCCGTCCAGTCCCCCACCGAGCGCCGGGTGTCGGCCCGTATCGGATCGATCTCCGAGTCCGCCACCCTCGCCGTGGACGCCAAGGCGAAGGCCCTCAAGGCCGCCGGGCGCCCGGTGATCGGCTTCGGTGCCGGCGAGCCCGACTTCCCGACCCCCGGCTACATCGTCGAGGCCGCGGTGGAGGCCTGCCGCACCCCGAAGTACCACCGCTACACCCCCGCCGGCGGCCTCCCCGAGCTGAAGGCCGCGATCGCCGCCAAGACGCTGCGCGACTCCGGCTACGAGGTCGACGCCTCCCAGGTGCTGGTCACCAACGGCGGCAAGCAGGCCATCTACCAGGCCTTCGCCGCGATCCTCGACCCGGGCGACGAGGTCATCGTGCCCGCCCCGTACTGGACCACCTACCCGGAGTCGATCCGCCTCGCGGGCGGTGTGCCGGTCGACGTCGTCGCCGACGAGACCACCGGCTACCGCGTCTCGGTCGAGCAGCTGGAGGCGGCCCGCACCGAGCGGACCAAGGTCCTGCTCTTCGTCTCCCCGTCGAACCCGACCGGCGCGGTCTACAGCCGTGCGCAGGTCGAGGAGATCGGCCGCTGGGCCGCCGAGCACGGCCTGTGGGTGCTGACCGACGAGATCTACGAGCACCTGGTCTACGGGGACGCCGAGTTCTGCTCGCTGCCGGTGGTCGTGCCGGAGCTGCGCGAGAAGTGCATCGTGGTCAACGGTGTCGCCAAGACGTACGCGATGACGGGCTGGCGCGTGGGCTGGATCATCGGCCCGAACGACGTGGTCAAGGCCGCGACCAACCTCCAGTCGCACGCCACCTCCAACGTCTCCAACGTGGCGCAGGTCGCCGCGCTGGCCGCCGTCTCCGGTGACCTGGAGGCCGTCGCGGAGATGCGCAAGGCGTTCGACCGCCGCCGCCAGACGATCACGCGGATGCTCAACGAGATCGACGGCGTGCTCTGCCCGGAGCCGGAGGGCGCGTTCTACGCCTACCCGTCCGTGAAGGGGCTGCTCGGCAAGGAGATCCGCGGCAAGCGGCCCGCCACCTCCGTGGAGCTGGCCGCCCTGATCCTCGACGAGGTCGAGGTCGCGGTGGTGCCGGGCGAGGCCTTCGGCACGCCGGGCTACCTGCGCCTGTCGTACGCCCTGGGCGACGAGGACCTGGTCGAGGGCGTCTCCCGGATCCAGAAGCTGCTGGCCGAGGCCAAGTAGCGCCTCTCCTCCTCGCGGGCTCCCGGCTGCGGCCGGGGGCCCGCAAAGGTTTTCGGCCGGTTCCCGTTCAGGGAAAGTCCCTTCCGGTTGTCGGGCCCATGCGGCAGGATCTGCCAATGGAGAACGTTCGCGACGTCCGTGCGCTGCCGAAGGCCCACCTGCACCTGCACTTCACCGGGTCCATGCGCCCGTCGACCCTGCTGGAGCTGGCCGACAAGTACGGGGTGCACCTGCCCGAGGCGCTCAGCGGCGGCGAACCTCCCCAGCTGCGCGCCACCGACGAACGCGGCTGGTTCCGCTTCCAGCGGCTCTACGACATCGCACGGTCCTGCCTGCGCTCCCCGGAGGACATCCGGCGACTGGTGCGCGAGGCCGCCGAGGAGGACGTGCGCGACGGCTCCGGCTGGCTGGAGATCCAGGTCGACCCCACCTCGTACGCGCCCCGGCTCGGCGGGCTGATCCCCGCGCTGGAGATCATCCTCGACGCCGTCGACAGCGCGTCCCGGGACACCGGCCTGGGCATGCGGGTCATCGTCGCCGCGAACCGCATGAAGCACCCGCTGGACGCGCGCACGCTGGCCCGGCTCGCCGTGCGGTACGCCGACCGCGGCGTCGTCGGCTTCGGGCTCTCCAACGACGAGCGGCGCGGGCTCGCCCGCGACTTCGACCGTGCCTTCGAGATCGCCCGGGAAGGCGGCCTCCTCGCCGCCCCGCACGGCGGCGAGCTCGCGGGCCCCAGCAGCGTCCGCGACTGCCTGGACGACCTGCGCGCGGGCCGCGTCGGGCACGGCGTCCGCGCCGCGGAGGACCCCCGCCTGCTCCGCAAGCTCGCCGAGCGCGGGGTGGCCTGCGAGGTCTGCCCGACGTCGAACGTGGCGCTGGGGGTCTACGAGAAGCCCTCCGACGTGCCGCTGCGGGTGCTCTACGAGGCGGGCGTCCCGATAGCCCTGGGCGCGGACGACCCCCTGCTCTTCGGCTCGCGGCTGGCCGCGCAGTACGAACTGGCCCGGGAGCACCATGGCTTCTCCGACGCCGAGCTCGCGGATCTGGCCCGCCAGTCGATCCGGGCGTCGCGGGCGCCGGCGTCCGTGCGGGATGAGTTGCTGGCAGGGGTGGACGGCTGGCTGACGGCGTAGCCCTGCCGGGGGCTTCCCCCAGCCCCGCCCCTTCCCGGCTGCATCCGATTTGCGGCTCCGCCGCGTGGGGGGCTCCGCCCCGGACCCCGAAGCACGCTTCGCGCGCTGTCCTCAAACGCCGGACGGGCTGATTTCAGCCCGTCCGGCGTTTGAGGACAAGCGGCGCAGCCGCTTCAGGGGGTCCGGGGTCTCCCCGGTTTCGGGAAGGGGCGGGGCTGGGGAAACAAACCCACCGAGCCGCACCCGGGCACGGGTCCGGGGCGGAGCCCCGGGGGGCTAAAGCTCGCAGCCCACCGTCACCGGCTCGTTGACCAGGGTCACCCCGAACGCGCTCCGCACGCCGTCCCGGACCTCGCGCGCGAGCGCCAGCAGATCCTCCGTCGTCGCCCCGCCCCGATTCGTCAGCGCCAGCGTGTGCTTCGTCGAGATACGAGCCGCCCCGGCCCCGTACCCCTTCGTGTACCCCGCCTTGTCGATCAGCCAGGCCGCGGACGTCTTCGTGAAGCCCTCCCCCGCCGGGAAGGCCGGCGGGACGACGTCCGCCCCGAGCCGCTCCGCCACCCGCTCCAGGAACGCCGCGTGCTCGGCCTCCGTGAGGATCGGGTTGGTGAAGAAGGAGCCCGCGGACCAGGTGTCGTGGTCCTCCGGGTCGAGCACCATGCCCTTGCCCGCGCGCAGCTTCAGGACCGTTTCCCGGGCGGTCGCGGCCGGTACCCGGTCGCCTGCCTCCACGCCGAGCGCGCGGGCCGTCTCCGCGTACTTGATCGGCGCGGACAGCCCGCCCGCGTCCTCCAGCCGGAAGCGGACCCGGAGCACGACGTGCCGGGCGGGGTCCTGCTTGAAGCGGCTGTGACGGTACGAGAACGCGCACTCCTCGTTGGAGAGCGTGACGACCTCGTCGGCCCGGCGGTCGTAGGCCACCACCTCGGTGATCGTGGCGGAGACCTCCTGGCCGTACGCGCCGACGTTCTGGATCGGGGTGGCACCGGCGGAGCCGGGGATCCCGGCCAGGCACTCGATGCCGGCGAGAC
Organism: Streptoverticillium olivoreticuli subsp. olivoreticuli; assembly: GCF_003391135.1. Lineage (GTDB taxonomy): Bacteria > Actinomycetota > Actinomycetes > Streptomycetales > Streptomycetaceae > Streptomyces > Streptomyces blastmyceticus. Next base: position 4,669,494 of record NZ_CP031455.1, read on the forward strand.
CGGCCTCGACGGTGCGGGCCACGGCGTCGGACCAGTTCTCACCGGCGGCGAGTTCGAGGTCGGCGCCGGTGAGGGTGAAGCCGGTGGTGGCGATGCGCAGGGCGGTGCCCTCGAAGCCCTTGTCGGAGATGACCAGGTTGCTGCCGCCGCCGATGATCAGCAGCGGGGTGCCGGTCGCGTCGGCTTCGCGTACGGCCGTGACCACCTCGTCGTCGGTGGTGGCGGTGACCAGGCGGGTCGCGGGGCCACCGAGACGGAAGGTGGTCAGGGGGGCGAGGGGGGCATCGTGGAATTCCTGCACGGGCCCCAGGGTATCCGCTGCGCTTTCACCGGCCCGGGGCGGTGAAAGCCACGGCGGGAGCGCCTTCAGCCCGCCGGCGCCGGCTGCCGGCGCGGGATCGCCGTCGTCGTCACCGCCGCCAGGGCGACCGCCCCCGACCCGACCCACAGCGCGGGCACGATGCCGTCGGCGAAGCTCGCGGCCGACCCGTACCCGCCCTGCGCGGAGAAGACGGAGGCGAGGACCGCGACGCCCAGCGCTCCGCCCACCTCGCGCAGGGCGCTGTTCGCCCCGGAGGCGATGCCCTGTTGCGCGGGGGCGACGCTGGACATGACGAGGTTCGCGGCCGGCGCGAAGTACAGCGCCATCCCGACCCCGCTGACGATCAGCGCGGGAAGCTGCGCCGTGTACGAGACGCCGGGCGCGAGCACCAGGGCGAAGAGGGCGAGGCCGAGCGCCTGGAGGGCGAGTCCGGCCGTGACGACCCGGCGGCCGCCGATCCGGTCGGACAGATAGCCGGCGAAGGGCGCGACGACCATCGGGGCGCCGGTCCAGGGCAGCATCCGCAGGCCCGCCTGGGTGGGCGAGTAGCCGCAGGCCACCTGAAGGTACTGGCTGAGCAGGAAGATCGAGCCGAACATGCCGAGGAACATCAGCAGCCCGGCCGCGTTGACCGCGGCGAACGCCCTGTTGCCGAAGAGCCGCATCGGCAGGACCGGCTCGCTGCTGTGGAAGCCGTGGTGCACGAAGCCGCCCAGGAGCGCCGCCCCGGCGATCAGGCCGGTGAGGACGCGGGCGCTGGTCCAGCCGTGGGCGTCGGCGTTGACCAGGCCGAAGACGACGCCGAAGAGGCCGCCGGTGGCCAGGAGCGTGCCGGGGATGTCGAGGCGCGCTCCGGGCGCGCGGGACTCCGTCATGCGCAGCCGGACGAGCGGCAGGAGGGCGATGCCGAGGGGGACGTTGAGCCAGAAGATCCACTGCCAGGAGATGTGTTCGGTGAGGCTGCCGCCGATGAGCGGGCCGCCCGCGACCGCGAGGCCGTTGACCGCGCCCCAGATCCCGTACGCGGTGCCGCGCCGTTCCGCGGGGACGGCCGTGGTGAGGAGGGTGAGGGACAGCGGCGTCATGATCGCGGCGCCGACGCCCTGCGCGGCGCGGGCGGCGATCAGTCCGTCGATGCCGGGCGCGAGGGCCGCGGCGGCCGACGCGGCGGTGAAGAGCGCGATGCCGAGGGCGAAGAGCCTGCGGCGCCCGAAGCGGTCGCCGAGTGCGGCGCCGGTCATCAGGAGGGCGGCGTACGCGAGGGTGTAGGCGTTGACCGTCCATTCGAGGTCCTGGAGCGCTCCCCCGAGGTCCTCGCGGATGGCGGGGAGGGCCGTGGTGACGACGAGGTTGTCGAGTGCGGCCATGAACCCGGCGGTACCGGTGACGACCAGGGCCCAGACGACGCCGGAGCGCCGCGCCGTTCGCTGGAGCATGGTGGATTTCCCCCCTGAAGATTAGTTATCGCTTACTAACTTGTGCGCCCACGGCCGTGCCGCCCACCCCGGCGGCACGAGGTCACGCCGACCGTGCGGACTCGTAGAAGCCGGTCCACACCCGGTGGTCACCGGGGAAGCCGAGCGTGACGAGGGTGTTGATGAGCATCCCGTACGCCATGAAGGACCTGGTCTCCTCCTGGTCGGCCCCGAGGCTCAGATGAACGGCGTCCCAGAGGTCCGCCCAGCCGGCCCGGACGGAATCGCCGAACGCGTGGTCACCGGCGGCCTCGGCCGACGCGACCGCGACATACACCTGCATCTGCATCAGCAGGCCGTCGGGATCCTCGGAGATCAGCCGCCGGTAGGCGGCCGCCATCGCGTGCGCACGGTCCTCGGCGGTGGCGTCGGCCGGGAGGTCCTCCGCGACCTCCTCGAAGCCCTTGCGGGTCCGCTCCAGGCAGCGCTCGGCCGCGGCGAGGAAGATCGCCTGCTTGCCGGGGAAGAGCCGGAAGAGATACGGCTGCGAGACGCCCACGCGGCGGGCGATCGCCTCGGTGGAGGTGCCGTTGTAGCCGCCGCGCGCGAACTCGGTGATCGCGGCGCGGATGACGCTCTCGCGGCGCTCATCGGCGCTCATCCTGACCATGGACGTAAGTTAGTGATTGATTACTTATGAAGTCAAGAAGCCATGGAACCAAGAAGTAAGGGGCATCCGCCATGGCGGATGCCCCTTACTTCACAGCTGCGGCCGGCTTCGCCGTCAGGCGAGCCGGACGACGGCGCGGGACATGCCCAGGACCTTCTGGCCCGCGCTCCTGACCAGGAGGTCGACGCGGACCGTGCGGGCCTCGTCGTCCTTGGCCGCGACCTTGCCGCCGACCTCGATGACCGCGCCCTCGTCGTCGTTCGGCACGACGACCGGCTTGGTGAACCGCACGCCGTACTCCACGAGGGCGCCCGGGTCACCGGTCCAGTCCGTCACCACGCGGGCCGCCTCGGCCATGGTGAACATGCCGTGCGCGATGACGTCCGGCAGCCCGACCTCCTTGGCGAACTTCTCGTTCCAGTGGATCGGGTTGAAGTCGCCGGAGGCGCCCGCGTAGCGGACGAGAGTGGCACGGGTCACCGGGAAGGACTGCACGGGCAGCTCGGTGCCGACCTCGACGTCGTCGTACGAAATCCTCGCGGCCATCACGCCTCCTCGGTGGCGCGCGCCACCAGCATCGTGTGGGCGGTCACGACGTGCTCGCCGGTCTCGTCGTGGACCTCGCCACGGACCGTCACCACATCGTTGCCCGCCATGGACTTGATCGTCTCGATCGTGGAGGTGACCGTCAGCCGGTCGCCCGCGCGGACCGGGCGGGTGTAGGCGAACTTCTGGTCGCCGTGCACCACGCGGTCGTAGTCCAGACCCAGCTGCGGGTCCTGGACGACCTGGCCCGCGGCCCGGAAAGTGATCGCAAACACAAAGGTCGGCGGAGCGATCACGTCGGGGTGACCGAGGGCCTTGGCGGCCTCGGGGTCGGTGTACACCGGATTGGCGTCACCGATGGCGTCGGCGAATTCGCGGATCTTCTCCCGGCCGACCTCATAGGGCTCGGTGGCCGGGTAGGTCCGTCCGACGAAGGACTGGTCGAGCGCCATGGGCTCGGCACCTCCTGAGTGGACTGCGGTGGATAACGCCATGAGGCCGCCCCCAAGATCTGGGGACGGCCTCATGAACGAGCCTGTGTTTAGCGCGTTTCGCGGTGCGCAGTGTGCGCCTTGCAGCGCGGGCAGTGCTTCTTCATCTCAAGACGGTCCGGGTCGTTACGCCGGTTCTTCTTGGTGATGTAGTTCCGCTCCTTGCACTCCACGCAGGCCAGCGTGATCTTCGGGCGGACGTCGGTGGCAGCCACGTGAGTGCTCCTTGACGGAATGGACGGATGAACGCAGACAAGAGTAGCCGACCGGAGGACCGACCCCACAATCGGCTACTACGTGTAGCGGTGACCGGACTTGAACCGGTGACACAGCGATTATGAGCCGCTTGCTCTACCGACTGAGCTACACCGCTTTGATGCGAGAGAGATCCTCGCCCGAAGGCGAGGAACCTCACACACCAGAGCCCCAATACGGAATCGAACCGTAGACCTTCTCCTTACCATGGAGACGCTCTGCCGACTGAGCTATTGGGGCGAGCGAGGAAGACATTACACGGTTGGCCGCCGAAGGTGAAATCCGTATCCCGCGGCCACCCCAAGGGGCTCTCCGCACCCCTCTCGCACCACACCAGTACGACTATTCGTCGCTTGCTCGAAGCCGTTCCGAACCCGCCCTAGGCTCGGAACACGCTGCGTGATCATGCACGCCCCGGACCCCGGAGGAGCGCGATGCCCGACAGCCAGCCGCAGCCCCCGAGAAACCCCGGGGGTGACACCCCGCCCGTCGGCCCGTCCCCCGGCGCCGCGCCCGGCGACAGCGCCCTGGTGCTGTGCGGCGCCCGGCTCGCCGACGGCCGCACCGTGGACGTACGGCTCAGCGGCGGGAGCATCGAAGCCGTCGGGACCTCCGGCAGCCTCGCCCCCGGCCCGCGCGTCGACCTCAGCGGCTATCTGCTGCTGCCCGCCCCGGCCGAACCCCACGGCCACGGCGACACCGCGCTCACCGCGGACGCCGACGGCCCCGTCCCGTGCTCCGTCGAGGCCGTCCAGCGCCGCGCCACCGAAGCCGCCCTGCTCCAGCTCGGCCACGGCGCCACCGCGCTCCGCAGCCACGTCCGGATCGGCGACGTCCAGGGCCTGCGCTCGCTCGAGGCCGTGCTCCAGGCGCGGCGGGCGCTGCGCGGCCTCACCGACCTCACCACCGTCGCGGTCCCCCGGCTGCTCACCGGGGCCGCCGGGGCCGACGGGCTGGCCATGCTGCGGGACGCCGTGAAGATGGGCGCGGCCGTCGGCGGCTGCCCCGACCTCGACCCCGACCCCACCGGCTACGCCGAGGCCGTCCTGGACCTCGCCGCCGAGCACGGCTGCGCCGTCGACCTGCACACCGACGGCGCCGACCCCGCCCGGCTGGCCCGGCTCGCCGCCATGGCCGGCGGCCTGCGCCCCGGCGTCACGATCGGCCCCTGCGGCGGCCTGGCCCGGCTGCCGTACGACCAGGCCGTGCGGGCCGCCGAGCAGCTCGCGGCCGCCGGGGTGACCGTGGTGTGCCTGCCGCAGGGCGACTGCGCCGCACTGGAGCAGCGCGCGGCCCGCGTCTCGCGCTGCGCGCCGGTGCGGCTGCTGCGGGCCGCCGGGGTGCGGGTGACGGCGGGCAGCGGCGCGCTGCGGGACGCGGCCAACCCCGTCGGGCGCGGCGACCCCCTGGAGGCCGCCTTCCTGCTGGCCTCGCGCGGCGAGCTGCGCCCGCAGGAGGCCTACGAGGCCGTCAGCGGGGGCGCGCGGGCCGCGATGGGGCTGCCGCCGGTCCGGGTCGAGGCGGGCTTCCCCGCGGAGCTCCTGGCCGTGCGGGGGCGGCGGATCGAGGGCGTGCTGTCGCTCGCGTACAGCCGTCTGGTGGTGCACCGGGGGCGCGTGGTGGCGCGGACCAGCGCGGTGCGGGAGTACTGCGACTCGTCGGCCGTGTCGGCGCTGGAGCTGCCGCGCCAGTCGTCGCGCGCCGGCGAGACCTCCTGACCGGTCGTCGCGCGCCCCCGCGCGCCTGGTCAGGCCGGTTCGCGCCCCTTCCGCCTGGCGGCGCGGGCCGCACCGCGTACGGTCGGATCATGCGCATTGTCATCGCTGGTGGACATGGTCGGATCGCGCTGCGGCTGGAGCGGTTGCTCGCCGCGCGCGGGGACGAGGTCGCGGGCGTCATCCGCAGGCCGGAGCAGGCGGGGGACCTGCTCGCCGCGGGTGCCGAACCGGTCGTGTGCGACCTGGAGTCGGCGTCGGTCGAGGACATCGCCCGGCATCTGGAGACCGCCGACGCGGCCGTCTTCGCGGCCGGCGCGGGCCCGGGGAGCGGCATCGGACGCAAGGACAGCGTGGACCGCGCGGCGGCCGCCCTGTTCGCCGACGCGGCGGAGGCGGCCGGGGTCCGGCGCTTCGTCGTGGTCTCCTCCATGGGTGCCGACCGCGAGCCCGCTGAGGGCACCGATCCGGTCTTCGCCGCGTACCTCCGCGCGAAGGGCGCGGCCGACGCGGACGTGACGGCCCGTACCGGGCTCGACTGGACGATCCTGCGGCCGGGCGGCCTCACGGACGAGCCCGGTACGGGCCGGGTGGCGCTCGCCGGGTCGACGGGGCGGGGCTCGGTCTCCCGCGACGACGTGGCGGCGGTCCTGGCGGCGCTGCTGGCCGAACCCGGCACGGCGGGGCGGACGCTGGAGCTGATCGCGGGCGACACGCCGGTGGACGAGGCGGTGAAGAGCGTGGCGGAGGGCTGAGCCGAGGGGCCGGACGAGCCACTCCCGGGGAAAGTGCGGCAGATCACATTTCACGGGTGGGTTCTTGAGTTCCGGCGCCATCCGGAAAACACAGAAGGGCCTTCTCTCGAAAGAGAAGGCCCTTCACATGTGGCGGCGCCAGGGTTCGAACCTGGGTAGGCTGAGCCGGCAGATTTACAGTCTGCTCCCTTTGGCCACTCGGGCACACCGCCAAGGGTTGCCGCCCCGGATTCCGCCTTGCGGTGGTGCTCCGTGGCAACGACGTAAACCATACCCGATGACCAGGGGTGGTCCGCCACTCGATTCATCACCCCTCGCGCGGGGTCCGGGTGACTAGGCTTGCGGAGCGGCCATGGGCCGTGCCCCCTGATGGATCTACGTATGAGGAGCCAACTCAATATGGCCGACTCCAGTTTCGACATCGTCTCGAAGGTCGAGCGGCAGGAGGTCGACAACGCCCTCAACCAGGCCGCCAAGGAGATCTCGCAGCGCTACGACTTCAAGGGCGTCGGCGCCTCGATCGCGTGGTCCGGCGAGAAGATCGAGATGCGCGCGAATGCCGAGGAGCGGGTCAAGGCCGTCCTCGACATCTTCGAGACCAAGCTGGTCAAGCGCGGCATCTCGCTGAAGTCCCTGGACGCGGGCGAGCCGCAGGCCTCCGGCAAGGAGTACAAGATCTTCGCCTCGATCGAGGAGGGGATCTCGCAGGAGAACGCGAAGAAGGTCGCCAAGATCATTCGCGATGAGGGCCCGAAGGGCGTCAAGGCGCAGGTCCAGGGCGACGAGCTGCGCGTCAGCTCCAAGAGCCGCGACGACCTCCAGGCGGTCCAGGCCCTTCTCAAGGGCAAGGACCTGGACTTCGCGATCCAGTACGTCAACTACCGCTAGCCGCACCGGCCACGGGGCCGTGGTGGTGCGGGATGCCGTACACCGAGGGCGCGTTCGGGGAGTTCTCCTCCCCGGACGCGCCCTCGGCGTGTGCGGGCCGTGCGGCTCAGCGGGTGGCGAAGGGGCGGTCCGTCGGGACGATCTCGCGGCCCAGCGGCATCAGGGAGATCGGGATCAGCTTGAAGTTGGCGATGCCCAGCGGGATACCGATGATCGTCAGGCACAGCGCGATGCCGGTGAAGATGTGCGCGAGCGCCAGCCACCAGCCCGCGAAGACGAACCAGATGATGTTGCCGATCAGTGAGCCCGCGCCGGCGTCGTTGCGCTCGACCGTCGTCCGCCCGAAGGGCCACAGGGCGAAGCCGGCGATGCGGAAGCTGGCGATGCCGAAGGGGATCGTGATGATCAGGACGCAGCAGATCAGACCCGCGACCACATAGCCGATTGCCATCCAGAGGCCGCAGAGGACCAGCCAGATGACATTCAGGATGAACCTCATGAAAAACAGCCTCCCACGCGAACCCGACTCCTGGCGAGCAGGACGCTCGCACGGCTGAGAGTGGTTGCCTGAAGGCTGCTCAGGGGCGCCGCACGGCCTCGGAGAGGCCGGTCATCACCGGTGGCCCGCCATGCCTTCGAGGCGGCTGATGCGCTCGGCCATCGGAGGGTGGGTGGAGAAGAGCCTGGACATCCCCTCGCCCGCGCGGAAGGGGTTCGCGATCATCATGTGGCTCGCGGTCTCGATGCGCGGCTCGGGGGGCAACGGGAGCCGCTGGGTGCCCACTTCGAGCTTGCGGAGGGCGGAGGCCAGGGCCAGCGGGTCGCCGGTGAGGCGCGCGCCGGAGGCATCCGCCTCGTACTCCCGGGAGCGGCTGACGGCAAGCTGGATGAGGGAGGCCGCGATCGGGCCCAGCAGCATGATCATGATCATGCCGACGATGCCGGGGCCCTCGTCGTCGTCCGATCTGCCGAAGGGGATCAGCCAGGCGAAGTTCACCAGGAACATCACCACCGAGGCGAGCGCGCCCGCGATCGAGGAGATCAGGATGTCGCGGTTGTAGACGTGGCTGAGCTCGTGACCGATGACGCCGCGCAGCTCGCGCTCGTCGAGAAGGCGCAGGATGCCGTCGGTGCAGCAGACGGCGGCATTGCGCGGATTGCGGCCGGTGGCGAAGGCGTTGGGGGCCTCGGTCGGGGAGATGTACAGCCGGGGCATCGGCTGGCGGGCGGCCGTGGAGAGCTCGCGCACCATGCGGTAGAGCTGCGGCGCCTCGAACTCGCTGACCGGCCGGGCGCGCATCGCCCGCAGGGCCAGCTTGTCGCTGTTCCAATAGGCGTAGGCGTTGGTGCCGAGCGCCACCACGACGGCGACGACCAGGCCCATGCGCCCGAACAGGCTGCCGATGACGATGATGAGCGCGGACAGCCCCCCGAGGAGGACGGCGGTCCTGAGCCCGTTGTGCCGGCGGTGCACGGTACGCCCTCCAAATGGTGCGGCAGGGGAACCCTTTGCTGCGGTGCGCTTCCACTTCGCAGTGGAGCCTCCAGTGGAACCTTCCTGCCCGATCAACGCCAGGCGAAGGCCGCTAGTTCCCTTGTGCGCGCGAGGGGCGCGTGAGCCGTACGGGTGAGCGCGCGGGCGCCTGCGGCAGCGCTACAGCAGCGCTTCCGAGGCGAAGCGCAGGACGAGCTGCGGGGCGCCGGACAGGGCGATGCCGACGAGGGCCGCGAGGGCCGTCGCGGTGGCCAGCGGCGCCGGGATGCGCGCGGGCCGCTCGCCGTCCGCCCGCTCCGCCTCGCCGTCCGGCGCGCGGAACAGCAGCGCCGTCCACTGGAGGTAGTAGTAGAGCGCGATCACGACGTTGACGGCCATGACGACGGCCAGCCAGCCCAGCCCCGCGTCCACGGCCGCGGAGAAGACCGTGACCTTGGCGAACAGCCCGATGACGCCGGGCGGCAGCCCGGCCAGGCAGAGCAGGAAGAAGCCGAGCGCCAGGGCCGCCAGGGGACTGCGGGCGTAGAGGCCGCGGTAGTCCGTGACGCGGTGCGCCGGGTTCGTACGGGCGACGAGGGCGGCGACGGCGAAGGCGCCGAGGTTCACGGCCGCGTACATCAGGGCGTAGGCGACGGTGGAGCCGATGGCGCGGCCCGGGTCGTCGGTGTACGCGGCGGCCGCGATCGGCACCAGCAGATAGCCCGCCTGGCCGACGGAGGACCAGGCGAGGAGGCGTACGGCGCTGCGGGTGCGGTCCGGGCGCTGGCGCAGCGCGCCGACGTTGCCGACGGTCATGGTGAGCGCGGCGAGGACGGCGAGGACGGGTCCCCAGACGTCGGCGTAGGACGGGAAGGCGACGACCGTCACGAGGATGAGGCCGGTGAAGCCGACCGCCTTGCCGACGACGGAGAGGTAGGCCGCGATGGGCAGCGGGGCACCCACATAGGTGTCGGGCACCCAGAAGTGGAAGGGGACGGCCGCGGTCTTGAAAGCGAAGCCGACGAGGGTGAGGGCCACGCCCGCACTGGCGAGGGTGTCGAGGCGGGGGTCCACGTGGGTGAGCGCGTCGGCCACCTGGGTCAGGTGCAGGGTGCCGGTGGAGGCGTAGACGAAGCTGACGCCGAGGAGCATCACGGCGGTGGCGGTGACCGAGGAGAGGAAGAACTTCAGGGCCGCCTCGGAGGAGCGGCTGTCGTCGCGGCGCAGGCCGACGAGGGCGAAGGCGGGCAGGGACGCCACTTCGAGGGCGACGACGAGGGTCGCGAGGTCCCGGGAGGCGGGCAGCAGGGCCGCGCCCGCGACGGAGGACAGCAGCAGGAACCAGTACTCGCCCGAGGGGAGTTCGAAGTCCACGAGGTCGCTGACGGACAGCAGTGCCGTCAGCAGGGCGCCGCCCAGCACCAGGAACTGGACGACGAGGGTGAAGTGGTCCGCCGTGTAGCTGCACGCGCGCGTGCCCGACGTGAGGCAGAAGGTGGAGCGGTCGCCGTCGAGGAGCGGCAGCAGGGAGAGCCCGGCGAGGACGATGCCGCCGATCGCGATCCCGCCGAGGAGGGGCTTCTTCCGCTCGGGCAGGAAGAGGTCGGCGACCAGGACGACGAGCGCCGCCACGGCGGCGACGGTGGGCGGGGCGATGGCGAGCCAGTCGACGGACTGGACCACGCTTCCGGCGAGGGGGACCATCAGTTGCCTCCTCGGAGGAGCTGCTGAACGGCCGGGTCGGTGAGGCCGAGGAGGGCCGCGGGCCAGAGTCCGGCGAGGACGGTGAGGGCGACGAGGGGGGTCCAGGCGGCGAATTCGTAGGTCTGGACGTCGGTGAGGGCGGGGGCTCCCCCGGGCCTGCCGTCGCCGTCGCCGCCCATGCACACCCGGCGCACCACGACCAGCATGTACGCGGCGGTGAGCAGCGTGCCGAAGCCGGCGAGCGCCATGTAGACGAGGTAGGCGGGGCGGCTGAGTCCGTCGGCGGGGTGGAAGGAGCCGAGCATCGCGAGCATCTCGCCCCAGAACCCGGCGAGTCCGGGCAGCCCGAGCGAGGCGACGGCACCGAAGGCGAGGAGGCCGCCGAGGCGCGGCGCCCTGCCGTAGAGGGCGGCGCCGGTCGCGCCGGAGAGGGCGTCGAGGTCGCTGGTGCCGTGGCGGTCCTTGATCGCGCCGACGAGGAAGAAGAGGAGGCCGGTGATGAGGCCGTGGGCGATGTTGGCGAAGAGGGCGCCGTTGACGCCGGTGGGGGTGAGGGTGGCGATGCCCAGGAGGACGAAGCCCATGTGGCCCACCGAGGAGTAGGCGATCAGGCGCTTGAGGTCGCCCTTGGCACCGCGGCGCGCGAGGGCGAGGCAGGCCAGCGAGCCGTAGAGGATGCCGACGACCGCGAAGGCCGCGAGGTACGGCGCGAAGGTGTGCGCGCCGCCGGGGGCGATGGGCAGGACGATGCGGACGAAGCCGTACGTGCCCATCTTCAGCAGGACGCCCGCGAGGAGGACCGAGCCGACGGTCGGGGCGGCGGTGTGGGCGTCGGGCAGCCAGCTGTGGAAGGGCCACATCGGGGCCTTGACGGCCAGTCCGATGCCGATGGCCAGAACGGCGACGATCTGCGTGGTGTGGCTGAGTCCGGAGCCGTTGTCAGTGGCGAGTGCCACCATGTCGAACGTGCCGCCCTTGATGCCGATGAGGAGGAGGCCGAGCAGCATCACGACCGAGCCGAGCAGGGTGTAGAGGATGAACCGCCACGCGGCGCGTTCCCTGCCCTCGCCGCCCCAGCGGGCGATGAGGAAGTACATCGGGATGAGCACCATCTCGAACGCCAGGAAGAACAGCATCAGGTCGAGGACGGCGAAGCTCGCGAGGGTGCCGGCTTCGAGCACGAGGATCAGCGCGACGAATGCCTTGGGAGACGGGCCCGCCGGCATTTTGAAGTACGAGTACAGCGCGCTGAGGAAGGTCAGCAGCGCGGTGAGCACGAGGAGGGGGAGCGAGACGCCGTCGACGCCCAGGTGGATCCGGATGCCGAGGGCCGGGATCCAGCTGATGTCGGTGGTGGCCTGCATCCGCGCCGGGTGGTCGTGGTCGAAGCCCGCGGCCAGGGCGACGGACAGCGCGAGCACGGCGCCCGTGACGGTGACGCCGTGGCGGAGCACGGCCTGGTCCGGGTTCCTGCCCTTGAGGCCGGGCGGGGCCGGGAGCAGGGCGGCGAGGGCACCGAGGAGGGGGACGACGACGGTCGCAGCGAGGAGGATCTGCATGACGGTATGACTCACGGTCAGGCTCCGGTGGCTACGAGCACGGCGGCGACGGCCAGGACGACGGAGCCGGCGAGCAGGGCGCTGAGATAGGTCTGCACATTGCCGGTCTGGGCGCGGCGGACGGCCGCGCCGAGCAGGCGGGGGGCGCCCGCGGCACCGCGGACGTAGGCGTCGACGACCTCGCGGTCGAGGAAGCGCACAAGACCGGCGGCGGCTCGCACGGGCCGTACGAAGAGGGCGGAGTAGACGGCGTCGAGGTGGAAGCCGGCGACCGCGTGGCGGTGCAGGGGGCCGAGGAGGAGGCGGCCGGGGTCGGACGGGTCGTGGGCGCCCGCGATGTTCCCGTAGGCCGCCACGTGGGTGGCGATGGTCTCTTCCTCGGAGATGTAGGGGGCCGCGTCCGGGTCGGCGGCGACGGCGCCCAGGGGCGCGCGGGCCGCGAGGGGGGCGGTGCGCCGCCAGGCCGCGTAGGTGACGGCCGCGCCGGCGAGGGCGCAGCCGGTGCCGAGCACGGAGGTGGTGAGGGTCGGGGTGAGGGAGTTCCCGTCGAACCAGTCGGGGAGCTTCCACGCGGCCAGGCCGAGCCCGAGGGTGGGGAGGAAGAGGACCCAGAGGACGGCGTTCATGGCGGTGGGCTGCCTGCCGTGGTCGGGGGCCTCGGGTCCCTTGCCGTGGAAGGCGCGCAGCCACAGGCGGGTGGCGTAGCCGGCGGTGAGCAGGGCGGTGAGCAGCCCGGCGACGAGGACGGTCCAGCCGGCCGCGTGCGGGATGCCGTGCGCGTCGCCGCCGGTGGCGTGCTCGGCCGCGCCGAGGACGGCCTCCTTGGAGAAGAAGCCGCTGAACGGGGGGATCGCGGCGAGCGCGAGCAGGGCGACCGTCATCGTCCAGTACGCGTCGGGGATGCGCTTGGCGAGGCCGCCCATGCGGGCCATCGCGCCCAGCGAGTTGGTGCCGGCGGCGTGGATGATCACGCCCGCGCCGAGGAAGAGGAGGGCCTTGAACGCGCCGTGGGTGATGAGGTGGAAGACGGCCGCGTCCCGGTCGCCGACGGCGAGGGCGCCGGTCATGTAGCCGAGCTGGCCGACGGTCGAGTAGGCGAGGACGCGCTTGATGTCGTCCTGGGCGAGCGCGGCGAGCGCCGAGCCGACCATGGTGACCGCCGCCATCACGGCGAGCACCACCAGCGCCGCCGAGGAGGCGGTGAAGACGGGGAGGAGCCGGGCGACGAAGTAGACACCGGCGGCGACCATCGTCGCGGCGTGGATCAGCGCGGAGACGGGCGTGGGGCCCGCCATCGCGTCGGGCAGCCAGGTGTGCAGCGGGAACTGCGCGGACTTGCCCGCGACGCCCGCGAGCAGCAGCAGCGCGATGAGCGTCGGGTGGCCGATGGAGCCGGAGGCGACGGCGCTGAGGATGCCGTTGATGCGGAACGTCCCGGCGTCGGCGGCCAGCGCGAGGATGCCGATCAGGAAGGGGACGTCGCCGAGCTTGGTGACCAGGAAGGCCTTGAGGGAGGCGCTGCGCGCGGCCTCGGTCTCCCAGTAGTGGCCGACCAGGAAGTACGAGCAGATGCCCATGATCTCCCAGCCGACCAGCAGCACCATCAGGTCGCCGGAGTAGACGACGAGCAGCATGGCGGAGGTGAAGAGGGAGACGAGGGCCGCGTAGGAGGGGTAGCGCGGGTCGTCGCGCAGATAGGCCGTCGAGTAGAGCTGGACGCAGGTCGCGACGACGCCGACGAGCACGGCGACGAGCACGGCGAAGCCGTCGAGGTGCAGCGCGAGGTCGATGGGCACGGACCCGGTGGGCGTCAGCCGCCTGGCCGCGTCGAGGGGTTCGCCCCCGCCCTGCCGCCAGGCGACGACGACGGCGAGGACGGCCGCGGCGAGGGTCGGCAGCACGGCGAGGGGCCGTACGAAGCCGGGCGCGCGGCGGCCGAGCAGGAGGCCCGCGGCGGCGCCGAGGAAGGGCAGCAGGGGGACGAGTACGGCGGTGGTCGTGGTCGTCACGCGGCGGCCTCCGCCTTCTCCTCGCGGTCACCGTGGCCTGCGTCGGGTCCGGGCGCGTCCTCGTGGAGGTCACGGAGCCGGTCGATGTCGGCGGTGCCGCGGTTGCGGTACACGAGCAGCACGATCGCAAGTCCGATGCCGATCTCGGCGGCGGCGATGGCGATGGTGAAGAGGGTGAGCGCCTGGCCCGCGTGGAGCGTGTCGCGCAGCCACACGTCGAAGGCGACGAGGTTGAGGTTGACGGCGTTGAGCATCAGCTCGACGGACATCAGGACGAGGATCGCGTTGCGCCGGGCGAGCACGCCGTAGAGCCCGGTGCAGAAGAGGAGGGCGGCGAGGACGGCGGGGTAGACGAGGTGCATCAGCGCTTCTCCCCTGCCTGTGCGTTCTTCCTGCGGGAGAGGACGACCGCGCCGACGAGCGCGGCGAGCAGCAGGACGGACAGGGCCTCGAAGGGCAGCACCCAGTTCCGGAAGAGGAACTCTCCGGAGACCTTGGTGGTGCCCTGCGGGGCCCCGTCGAGCTCGATCCAGGTCGTGCGGAAGGCATCGGCGACCACCCACACCAGCGCGACGGCCGCGGCTCCTGCGACCCCGAGGGCGGGGTAGCGGTTGCCCGAGTCGGCGTCCGGGGAGCGGCCGATGGGCGCCTTGGTGAGCATCAGCCCGAAGAGCAGGAGGACGACGACGGAGCCCACGTAGATGAGCACCTGCACCCAGGCGATGAACTCCGCCGTGAGCAGGAGGTACTCGACCGCGAGCCCGCCGAGGGTGACCACCAGCCACAGGGCGGCGTGCACCAGCTGCCTGGTGGTGACGGTGACGAGGGCCGCGCCGAGGGTGACCAGGCCGACCAGGAGGAAGGCGATCTCCACGCCGGAGGTGGAGAGGAAACCTTGCGTCTGCGCGGCGAGCGTATGGGTGCCGTGCGCCTGCGCGGCGAGCGCTGCGGTGCCGGTCACGCTTCCCCCTCCTCTTTCTCCTTCTCCCGCTGGGCCGCCATCTTCTCGGCGGTCTTGCGGGCGGCCGCGATCTCCTTCGGCTCCTCTGCCGCCGGGTCGAGCGCGGGCGGCTCGGGCACCGTCCACATCCACTCGCGCAGCTTGTCGCGCTCGTGGGTGAGGTCGTGGATGTCGGTCTCCGCGTACTCGAACTCGGGCGACCAGAACAGCGCGTCGAAGGGGCACACCTCGATGCAGATGCCGCAGTACATGCAGAGCGAGAAGTCGATCGCGAAGCGGTCGAGGACGTTCCGGCTGCGCTCGCGCCCGCCGGGGGCGGCCGGGGGCACGGTCTCCTTGTGGGAGTCGATGTAGATGCACCAGTCCGGGCACTCGCGGGCGCACAGCATGCAGACCGTGCAGTTCTCCTCGAACAGGCCGATGACACCGCGGGTGCGCGGGGGCAGTTCGGGCTGTACGTCGGGGTACTGGGCGGTGACCGTGCGCTTCGTCAGCGTGCGGAGGGTGACGGCGAGGCCCTTGGCGAGGCCGGAGCCGGGCCAGTGCTTCTTGTCATGGGTCATCAGGAGATCACCACCTTGACGACGCCGGTGAGCGCGATCTGCGCCAGGGCGAGCGGAATGAGGACCGTCCAGGCCAGCTTCTGCAGCTGGTCCTCGCGCAGTCGCGGATAGGTGACGCGCAGCCAGATGACCACGAAGGCGAGGACCAGCGTCTTGAGCAGGGTCCACAGCCAGCCGAGGCCGTCGGCGCCGAACGGGCCGTGCCAGCCGCCGAGGAAGAGGACCGTCGTCAGACCGCAGAGGACGACGATGCCCGCGTACTCGGAGAGGAGGAAGAGGGCGAAGCGGAGGCCGGTGTACTCGGTGTAGGCACCGAAGATGATCTCGGAGTCGGCCACCGGCATGTCGAAGGGCGGGCGTTGCAGCTCGGCGAGTCCGGCCGTGAAGAAGACCAGGCCGCCGACGATCTGCCAGGGCACCCACCACCAGTGGAAGGCGTCCACGATGCCCGGCAGCGAGACCGTGCCCGCCGCCATGGCGACCGAGGCCGCCGTGAGCAGCATCGGCAGCTCGTACGCCATCAGCTGGGCGGCGGTCCGCAGGCCACCGAGCAGCGAGAACTTGTTCGCGGACGCCCAGCCGGCCATCAGCGAGCCGAGCACGCCCACGCCCATGACGGCGAGGACGAAGAAGATGCCCGCGTCGATGAACTGGCCCACGGCGTTGCCCGGCCCGACCGGGATCGCGACCAGCACCAGGAGGTACGGCAGGAGGGCGACGGCCGGCGCGAGCTGGAAGATCCGCCGGTCCGCGCCCGCGGGCACGATGTCTTCCTTCTGCGCGAACTTCACGCCGTCCGCGACGAGCTGCGCCCAGCCGTGGAACCCACCGGCGTACATCGGCCCGAGCCGCCCCTGCATATGGGCCATGACCTTGTGCTCGGTCTGCCCGATCGCCAGCGGCAGCACGAGGAAGACGGCGAACACGGCGACGAGGCGCAGCACCACGTCGAGAGTGCCACTCACTGCGCCTCGCCTCCTGCCGTATCGGGGCGCTGCGCGCCCGGTCCCTGGTCTTCTGTCTTCGCGTCGTCCGCGATGTCCGCTGCGTCCGCTGCCGCGGATGGCTCGGGCGAGGTGCCGCCCGCGGGCGGCGCCGCTGCCGCGCCGGGCGGCTCCGCGTCGTCGGGGCGACCGCCCGACTCGGCGGAAGCCTGCGGCGACACGTCGTCGCCCGGCCCGGCGGGCGGCTCGGACGGCTCGCCCACCGCGGGCGGCGTCACGACACCGGGCGCAGGGCCTGCTTGGCTCGGCGCGTCCGGTCCCTGGTCTTCCGTCTTCGCGTCATCCGCGTCGTCCGCTGCGTCCGCTGCCGCGGATGGCTCGGGCGGGGCGCCGCCCACGCCCGGCGCCGCTGCCGCGCCGGGCGGCTCCGCGTCGTCGCCCGGCCTGGCATCCGGCTCGGACGGCTCGCCCGCCGCCGTCGGCGTGACGGCACCGGGCGCAGGGCCCGCTTGGCTCGGCGCGTCCGGTTCCGACGACTCACCCGCCGTCGGCGGCTTCGTGTCGTCGAATGCCGGGCGGGCGTGGTGCCACGGTGCGTCGGACGAGCGTGGTGCCGGCTGCGGCTGGGCCGCGGCCTGCTCGGCGCCGGAAGTTTCGTCGTGCGTCCGCTGCTCGGGAGCGGCCTGGCTCGCAGAGCCGTCGCTCGCGCTGCGCGTATGCCGGGCAGGGCGGTCCGCAGCCGGGGAGGCGGCCTGCTGGCTCGCGGAGCCTTCGCTCGCGCTGCGGCTGCGGCGAGCCGGGCGCCCCTCCGCCGCCGGAGACGACTCCGCCGACTCCGTCGGCTGCTGGCTCGCCGAGCCCTCGCTCACGCTGCGCGTGCGGCGCGGGGCCGGGGCGGCGGCCTGGCTCGCCGAGCCCTCGCCGACGCTGCGGGCCCGCCGTACGGGGCGGTCCCCCGCGGCGGGTGCGCCCGCGGCCGCCGCGCGCGCTCCGCGGGCCGGGCGGGCCGGGGCAGGGGGGAGCTGGCCCTTGAGAGGGCCCCACTCGTTGGGGTCGGGGACGCCCGGCGGGAGCATCTGACGGCGCTTCGGGCCGCCCCCCTCGGACTCGCCCGGTTCCTTCGCCCCGGGCCATGCCTTCGCGACGCGCGCGGCCAGCACGAAATCCTTGCGCAGCGGGTGCCCCTCGAAGCCCTCGGGGAGCAGCAGCGGTACGAGGTGGGGGTGCCCCGTGAAGTCCACGCCGAACATCTCGTGGGTCTCGCGCTCGTGCCACGCCGCACCGGCGTAGACGCCGATCGCGGTCGGCAGCACCGGCTTGTCGTGCGGCACGGTGGTGCGGACGACGAGGCGGCGCACCCCGCCCTCCGGGCCCGGCAGGGCCACGAGGTGGGCGCAGACGCAAAAGCCCGTACCGGGCTCGTCGACGGCGCTGAGCCAGTCGAAGAACGTGCAGCCCAGCGTGGTGCGGGCCGTTTCGAGGGCGGTGAGCCAGGCGGTGGCGGGCACGTCGACGGTGAGCAGCCCGTACGCCTCCTCGGCGCTCGCGCCCTCGCCGAACAACTCCGCGGCGCCGCGCGGCAGCCACGCGACCGCCGCCTCATCGGCGGCGATCGCACCGGAGGTCTCGGCAGCAGCCTCCGGCGCGCCCTCGCCCTGATTCGTCGGCTCGCTCATCGTTCCGTACCCCCGGCTTCCGCCGGTTGAGGCTGAGGCACCAAGCCGCTCTTCAGCGCCGCCGCCGACGGGCCCGCGCCGGGTGCGTAGCGGTCGCGCAGGGACTCCTGCGCGATCTTCTCCTGGAGCTTGAGGATGCCCTGGAGCAGCGCCTCGGGGCGGGGCGGGCAGCCCGGGACGTAGACGTCGACCGGGATGATCTGGTCGACGCCCTTGGTCACCGCGTACGAGTCCCAGTACGGGCCGCCGCAGTTGGAGCACGCGCCGAAGGAGATGACGTACTTCGGCTCCGGCATCTGCTCGTAGAGCCGCTTGACCGCGGGGGCCATCTTGTCCGTCACGGTGCCCGAGACGATCATGAGGTCCGCCTGGCGGGGGCCCGGGGCGAAGGGGATGACGCCGAGGCGGATGAAGTCGTGCCGGGCCATCGACGCGGCGATGAATTCGATCGCGCAGCAGGCGAGGCCGAAGTTGAAGACCCACAGGCTGTAGCGGCGGCCCCAGTTGAGGACCACCTTCATGGGTTCGGGCGCGAGCCGGGACAGGGCGCCCAACCGTCGCGGCTCGGGCAGGTCCACCGGTGTCACGTCCATTCGAGGACGCCCTTCTTCCATGCGTACAACAGACCCACGGCGAGGAAGCCGAGGAAGACGAACATCTCCACGAGCGTGGCACCCCCGAAGCCCGGCGCGGCGAAGACCGTCGCCCAGGGGAACAGGAAGATCGAGTCCACCGCGAAGATCACATACAGGAAGGCGTAGACGTAGTAGCGGATCTGGGTGTGCGCCCAGCCCTCGCCGACGGGGTCGACGCCGCACTCGTACGTCAGCAGCTTCTCGGGCGTCGGCACCACGGGCCGCAGCAGCCGTCCGGCCGCGAACGCGACGGCGACGAAGAGCACGCCGACGACGGCGAGCAGTCCGACCACCGAATAGCTGTGGAAGTAGTCAGTAGCCAGCTGGACGTCGGGGACGCCCGCACTGTCGGTGCGCACGGTGGCCTCCGGCACGTCCGCCCTCGCTCCCTGTCCAGCACATTTCGACGATTCTTTACGCACGGGAGTCTAGGCCCTGACAAGGTCACGGCGAGCAGCGCTGTCCGGCCGGAGGTGGGGTTATCCCCACCCGGGCGCACCCATGACCCCCATGGCGTCGGCCCGCCCGGCCCGGCAGGCTGGGCGTATGACCGCCAGCAGTGCCGCACACAGCACCACCGGAAGCACCACCGGGAGCACCGGCCCCACGACCCTCCGTGACGGTGGGACCGACCACGACCAGGACCGGTTGCCACCCGCCCGCTTCGCCTTCGGCGCGCGGACGTGGCGGGAAGTCGCCCACCTCCTGCTCAACCTGCCCGTGGGGATCGCCGGGTTCGTCTATGTGTCGCTGTGGCTGTACGCGGGCGCGGCGCTGTCGATCACCGTGATCGGACTGCCGCTGCTGGCGCTCGGGCTGCTGGGGGCACGGTGGGTGGGGCGGATGGAGCGGGGCCGGTCCCGGGCGCTGCTGGGCCTGCGGATCGACGAGCCGAGCCCGCTGTCGCGACACCCCCGGAACCGGGGGTTCCTCTCCTGGACGTGGGCGGCGGTGAAGGACCCGGTGGCCTGGCGGAGCACGCTCTACTCGTTCATACGACTGCCATGGGGCGTTCTCACTTTCGGCGTCACCCTCTGCGCGCTGTTCGTCGCCTGGCCCGTGCTCGGCCACCTCGCGCGCTTGCTGACGAACGCGGACCGGGCCATGGTGCGCGGGCTGCTGTCCCCCTCCAGCGAGCTCGAACGGCGGGTCGCCGAGCTGGAGTCTGATCGCGGCATCGTCGTGGACACCGCGGCCGCCGACCTGCGCCGCATCGAGCGCGACCTGCACGACGGCGCCCAGGCCCGCCTCGTGGCGCTCGCCATGGGTCTTGGCATGGCGAAGGAGAAGGTGCTGGAGGACCCCGAGGCCGCGGCGAAGATGGTCGACGAGGCGCACGGCGAGGTGAAGCTCGCCCTCCAGGAACTGCGCGACCTCGCCCGCGGCATCCACCCGGCCGTCCTGACGGACCGTGGCCTGGACGCGGCCCTGTCGTCGGTGGCGGCCCGCTGCACCGTGCCGGTCAGCGTGTCAGTGGACCTGGCCGCCCGGCCCGCGCAGGCGATCGAGGGCATCGCGTACTTCACGGTCTCCGAGCTGCTCCAGAACATCAGCAAGCACAGTGCCGCCCGCACCGCCGAGGTCGAGCTGTGGCGCAAGGAGGACCGGCTGCTCATCCAGGTGCGCGACGACGGCAGGGGCGGGGCGTCGACGGACTCCGGCAGCGGTCTGGCGGGGCTGGCGGAACGCCTGGGGTCGGTCGACGGACTGTTCGTCGTGGACTCGCCGGCGGGCGGGCCGACGGTGGTCACGGCGGAGCTTCCCTGGCGCGACCGCTCCCCGGTGTGACCTCCGGAGCCCCGAAGGTAGGGACAACCCCACCCCGGGACACCTACTCGCTCCATGGTCCCGGCCCTCGCCCTCCGCGAGGCTGGAGTACGTCAAGCAGAGCCCTGGCAGATCGGACGACACAGATGGCCATCGACGAAGGACGGGCGGCGACCCACCGCGTGCCCGCCGTGCTGCGCGCGCCCGTGGAGGCCCGCACCTGGCGGGAGTTCCTCTATCTCCTGCTCAGCCTCCCGATGTCGGTCCTGACCTTCAGCTACGCGATCACGATGGTGTCCCTCGGCGCCGGTCTGCTGATCACCTTCGTCGGGGTGCCGGTACTGGCCGCGGCGCTCCTCGGGTCGCGGCTGCTGGGCGCGGCCGAGCGGGCGCGGGCGCGCGGGCTGCTCCGGATGGAGATGGCCGAGCCGGAGCCGGTGCGCCCGCCGAAGGGCCGGAGCGGTCCGCTCGCCTGGACGGGGGCACTGCTCAAGAGCGGTACGTCGTGGCGGCACCTGCTCTACTGCGTGGTGCACCTGCCCTGGGCGATCACGGCCTTCGTGGTGTCGCTGACCATGTGGGCGGTGAGCTGGGCACTGTTCCTGTACCCGGCGTACATGTGGATGTACCCCACCTACTGGGGCCAGCCGGGCATGCAGGTGTACGGCGACGCCGACGGCACCGCCCTCTACCTCGACAACCCCTTCGAGATCGGGGCGACCTGCGCCGTCGGCCTGGTCCTCGTCCTGATCACCCCCTGGATCATCCGCGGTCTCGCCTTCGGCGACCGGATGCTGGTGCTCGGGCTGCTGGGCCCGTCCCGGCTGGCGGCGCGGGTGTGGGAGCTGGAGGAGGACCGCGGCGTGGTCGTCGACACCGCGGCCGCCGACCTGCGCCGCATCGAGCGCGACCTGCACGACGGCGCCCAGGCCCGCCTCGTGGCCCTGGCCATGGACCTGGGGCTCGCGAAGGAGAAGCTGGAGGAGGACCCGGAGGCCGCGGCGAAGATGGTCGACGAGGCGCACGGCGAGGTGAAGCTCGCCCTCCAGGAACTGCGCGACCTCGCCCGCGGCATCCACCCGGCGATCCTCACCGACCGCGGCCTGGGCCCGGCCCTCTCGGCGCTGGCCGCGCGCTGCACGGTCCCCGTGCAGGTGGAGGTGGACCTGACGTCCCGCCCGGCTCAGGCCATCGAGGGCATCGCCTACTTCACGGTCTCCGAGCTGCTCCAGAACATCAGCAAGCACAGTGGGGCCCGTGCGGCGCGGGTCGACGCGTGGCGCTCGGAGAACCGCGTGATGCTTCAGGTGTGGGACGACGGGCGGGGCGGGGCGTCGACGGCTTCCGGCAGCGGCTTGGCGGGCCTGGCCGAACGTCTGGGGTCGGTGGACGGACTGCTGGTGGTCGACTCGCCGGTGGGCGGGCCGACGACGGTGACGGCGGAACTCCCCTGGCGGGGCTGACTTTTTGTTCCCCAGCGCCCTGCGGGCGCGTCCTCAATCGCCGGACGGGCTGGAAAATCCAGCCCGTCCGGCGATTGAGGACAGCGCGCGAAGCGTGCTTCGGGGTCCGGGGCGGAGCCCCGGTTTCGGGAAGGGGCGGGGTAGGGGAAGAGCCCGCCGCAGGCGCAACGGACCCGCGCCCCCAGCCGAAATGCTGCGATGCTGGACGCAAACGCAGCGACAAAACATGGGGGCAAGGGAATCGTGGAGGACAGGGTGCGGGTCGTCATCGCCGAGGATTCGGTGCTGCTTCGGGAAGGGCTGACCCGCCTGCTCACCGACCGCGGGCACGACGTCGTCGCCGGTGTCGGCGACGCCGAGGCGCTCCTGAAGGTCATCAAGGAGCTCGCCGACGAGAACGCCCTGCCGGACGTGGTGGTCGCGGACGTACGGATGCCGCCGACCCACACCGACGAGGGCGTGCGGGCCGCGGTGCAGCTCCGCAAGGCGCACCCGGGGCTGGGCGTGCTCGTGCTCTCGCAGTACGTGGAGGAGCAGTACGCGACGGAGCTGCTGGCGGGGAGCAGCCGGGGCGTGGGCTATCTGCTGAAGGACCGGGTCGCCGAGGTGCGGGAGTTCGTCGACGCCGTGGTCCGCGTCGCCCGTGGCGGTACCGCTCTGGACCCCGAGGTCGTCGCGCAGTTGCTCGGTCGCAGCCGCAAGCAGGACGTGCTGGCCGGGCTCACCCCGCGGGAGCGGGAGGTCCTGGGCCTGATGGCCGAGGGAAGGACAAATTCCGCTGTGGCACGGCAGTTGGTGGTCAGCGACGGTGCGGTCGAGAAGCACGTCAGCAACATCTTCCTGAAGCTGGGGCTGTCGCCGAGTGACGGGGATCACCGCAGGGTGCTGGCCGTGCTGACCTATCTCCGGTCCTGAGGGGCCCGCTACGGTCCGGTCGGGGAGAGCCGCCCTGGTGAGACGGTCGCCGGGGCGGGGGTCCTAGGACAAAAGACCCAGCGGAGCCTCCCCCTCCGCAAGAGGCATCGGGGTGGCGCAAAAACCACTTACCGGTGCAAAGCGACTACGGTACGGCGCGGGCATCTTGTGATCCATCCCAGGTAGGCGACCCTTACCCCCGTACGATGGCGGTGGGAACGCCGGCCGTCACCACCGCGTGCGAGCCGCCGCCACGAGGGAGGTCCGAAGCAGTGACCAGCCAGGTCAGCAGCCCGGCCGAACAGGCCGAACCAGGCGAGCAGCCGAGCGGGGCCGCCCCGCCGTCGGCAGAGCAGCCGGCAGAGCAGGAGCCTTCACACCTCAGCCCCCAGCGTGCTCCCGGCGTGGGGCCCGGCGCGAAGTCGGTGCGGAAGCTGGAGCGGGTGATCATCCGGTTCGCGGGGGACTCGGGTGACGGTATGCAGCTCACGGGTGACCGGTTCACGTCGGAGACGGCGTCGTTCGGGAACGACCTTTCCACGCTGCCGAACTTCCCCGCGGAGATCAGGGCGCCCGCCGGGACACTGCCGGGCGTCTCCTCGTTCCAGCTGCACTTCGCCGACCACGACATCCTCACCCCCGGTGACGCGCCGGACGTGCTGGTCGCGATGAACCCGGCCGCGCTGAAGGCGAACATCGCCGATGTGCCGCGCGGCGCGGAGATCATCGTGAACACCGACGAGTTCACCAAGCGCCCGATGGCGAAGGTCGGTTACGCGACGTCGCCCTTGGAGGACGGGTCGCTGGACGCCTACCGCGTCCACCCCGTGCCGCTGACGACGCTGACGATCGAGGCGCTGAAGGACTTCGGGCTGTCGCGGAAGGAGGCGGAGCGGAGCAAGAACATGTTCGCGCTCGGCCTGCTGTCGTGGATGTACCACCGGCCCACCGAGGGTACGGAGAAGTTCCTCCGGGGGAAGTTCGCGAAGAAGCCGGACATTGCGGAAGCGAACGTCGCCGCGTTCCGGGCGGGCTGGAACTTCGGCGAGACCACCGAGGACTTCGCGGTCTCCTACGAAGTCGCCCCCGCCACGGCCGCTTTCCCCGCCGGTACGTACCGCAACATCTCGGGGAACCTGGCCCTGTCGTACGGGCTGGTGGCCGCGGGCCGGCAGGCGGACCTGCCGCTCTACCTGGGCTCGTACCCCATCACCCCGGCCTCCGACATCCTTCACGAGCTGTCGAAGCACAAGAATTTCGGTGTGCGCACGTTCCAGGCGGAGGACGAGATCGCCGGCATCGGCGCCGCACTCGGCGCGGCCTTCGGCGGCGCGCTCGCGGTGACGACGACCTCCGGCCCGGGTGTGGCGCTGAAGTCCGAGACCATCGGGCTCGCCGTGAGCCTCGAACTCCCGTTGCTGATCGTGGACATCCAGCGCGGCGGCCCCTCGACCGGTCTGCCGACCAAGACGGAGCAGGCCGACCTGCTCCAGGCGATGTACGGGCGCAACGGCGAGGCCCCGGTGCCGGTGGTCGCGCCGCGGACCCCGGCGGACTGTTTCGACGCCGCCCTGGACGCCGCCCGGATCGCGCTCACCTACCGGACGCCGGTGTTCCTGCTGTCGGACGGCTATCTGGCCAACGGCTCGGAGCCGTGGCGGGTGCCGGAGGCGCATGAACTGCCCGATCTGCGGGTGCAGTTCGCCACGGGCCCGAATCACACCCTGGCGGACGGGACCGAGGTCTTCTGGCCGTACAAACGCGACGCGCAGTCGTTGGCGCGCCCGTGGGCGGTGCCGGGCACGCCGGGGCTGGAGCACCGGATCGGCGGCATCGAGAAGCAGGACGGCACCGGGAACATCTCCTACGACCCGGCCAACCACGACTTCATGGTCCGCACCCGCCAGGCCAAGATCGACAACATCACCGTCCCCGACCTCGAGGTCGACGACCCCCACGGCGCCGGGACCCTGGTGCTGGGCTGGGGTTCGACGTACGGGCCCATCACCGCGGCCGTCCGGCGGCTGCGGGCCGAGGGCGTGGCGATCGCGCAGGCCCACCTGCGCCACCTCAACCCCTTCCCGAAGAACCTGGGCGAGGTCCTGGCCGGCTACGAGAAGGTGGTCGTGCCCGAGATGAACCTCGGCCAGCTCGCCACCCTCATCCGCGCGAAGTACCTGGTCGACGCCCGCTCCTACAACCAGGTCAACGGCATGCCGTTCAAGGCCGAGCAGCTCGCAGGAGCCCTCAAGGAGGCCATCGATGACTGAGGCGCTCAAACTGGTCCCCAAGGCCGAGGCCGCGCAGACCATGAAGGACTTCAAGTCCGACCAGGAAGTGCGCTGGTGTCCCGGCTGCGGTGACTACGCCGTCCTCGCCGCCGTCCAGGGCTTCATGCCCTCCCTCGGCCTCGCGAAGGAGAACATCGTCTTCGTCTCCGGCATCGGCTGCTCCTCCCGCTTCCCGTACTACATGAACACCTACGGGATGCACTCCATCCACGGCCGCGCCCCCGCCATCGCCACCGGCCTCGCCTCCTCCCGCCCCGACCTGAGCGTGTGGGTCGTCACCGGCGACGGCGACGCCCTCTCCATCGGCGGCAACCACCTCATCCACGCCCTGCGCCGCAACGTCAACCTCAAGATCCTCCTCTTCAACAACCGGATCTACGGGCTGACCAAGGGCCAGTACTCCCCCACCTCGGAAATCGGCAAGATCACCAAATCCACGCCGATGGGCTCCCTCGACGCGCCCTTCAACCCGGTCTCCCTGGCCATCGGCGCCGAGGCCTCCTTCGTGGCCCGCACCGTCGACTCCGACCGCAAACACCTCACCGAGGTGCTGCGACAGGCGGCCGAGCACCCCGGCACCGCACTGGTGGAGATCTACCAGAACTGCAACATCTTCAACGACGGCGCGTTCGAGGTCCTGAAGGACAAGCAGCAGGCGCAGGAAGCGGTCATCCGCCTCGAACACGGCCGGCCCATCCGCTTCGGCACGGACGACGCCAAGGGCGTCGTCCGCGACCACGCCACCGGCGACCTCCGCGTCGTCGACGTCACGCCCGACAACGAGGCCGACATCCTCGTCCACGACGCCCACGCGGCGTCCCCGACCTCGGCGTTCGCGCTGTCGCGCCTCGCGGACCCCGACACGCTGCACCACACGCCCATCGGCGTGTTCCGCGACGTCGAACGGGCGGTCTACGACACACAGATGGCCGACCAGCTGGAGGCGGCGGTGGAGCAGAAGGGCAAGGGCGACCTCGCCGCGCTGCTGGCCGGGAACGACACCTGGACCGTCGTCGGCTGACGCACGTCACCTGACGCCGGGCGGGCCGACTTTCGGCTCGCCCGGCGTTTGAGGGTCCGGGCCCGGGGCGGAGCCCCGAAGATACGGCTATGGCCGACCACCCCGAAGTCGTACCCGAGGTCCCCGACCGGCTCGCCTACCGGGTCAAGTGCCGCCTGCTCGGGCGACCGCTGGTCACCCAGGAGCTCGCCCACGAGACGCTGTCCAACCCCCTGGCCCTGGGCGTGCTCGCCTCCGACTGCATCTCCTCCACCGCGTACGGCAGCGAGGAGATGCTGCGCATCCTGGTGCCCGTCGTGGGGGTCGCCGCGTTCACCCTGCTGATGCCGGTGACCGGCGCGATCCTGCTCGTCCTGCTGCTCCTCACGCTCTCCTACCGCGACGTCGTGTCCGTCTACACCCGCGCCGGCGGCTCGTACGTCGTCGCCCGGGAGAACTTCGGGCCGCGCGTCGCCCAGATCGCCGCCGTCGCGCTCCTCGTCGACTACATCGTCACCGTCGCCGTGCAGACGGCCGCCGGCACCGACGCGCTGATCTCCCTCGCCCACCTCACAGGCGACGGCTACACCGGCATCGACCACCTCAAGGTGCCCATCACCGTGGGCGTGGTGGTGCTGCTGATGTACGGGAATCTGCGGGGGCTCCGCGAGGCGGGACGGGCGTTCGCGGCCCCCGCGTACCTCTTCATGCTCGCCGTCGCGCTGATACTGCTCATCGGCCTCATCCGCGCCATGACCGGCGGGCTCCCCCACGCCGACCTGCACGCCTCCGGGGTGCTCCCGCTCGGCACGGCCGGACACGGCTGGCTCTACGGCGCGTCGCTGTTCATGGTGCTGCGCGCGTTCGCGAACGGCGGCTCCTCGCTGACCGGCCTGGAGGCGATCTCCAACAGCGTCTCGGCCTTCCGCAGGCCGCAGGGCCGCAACGCCCGGCGCACCCTCACCGTGATGAGCTGCGTCCTCGGCGTCATGGTGCTCGGCGTCTCCACCCTCGCCCACTTCACCCACGCGGTCCCCTACCAGGACGGCAATCCGACCGTCATCGCGCAGGAGGCGCACCTCGTCTTCGGCGACAGCTGGCTCGGCACGGCCGGGCTGGTCTACGTCCAGCTCGCGACCGCGCTCATCCTCTACACGGGCGCCAACACGCCCTTCACCGGCTTCCCCTTCCTGGCCAGCTTCGTCGCCGAAGACCGCTTCCTGCCGCGCCAGTTGACGCGCCGCGGGCACCGGCTGGCCTTCTCGGGCGGGATCATCTCCCTCACCGTCGTCTCGCTCGCGCTGCTGATCGTGACGCGCGGCAGCGTCGACAAGCTCGTCGCGCTCTACGCCATCGGCGTCTTCACCGGCTTCACCATGGCGGCCGCCGGGATGACCGCCCACTACTGGCGGCGGCCCGAGGAGTCCCACCGGCACTGGAAGGTGGGGGTGAACCTCGTCGCGGCGGTGGTCTCGGCGCTGGTCGTGATCATCTTCGCGATCACCAAGTTCACGGAGGGCGCGTGGCTGGTCGTGGTGATCTTCCCGCTGGGCGTGTGGGCGCTGATCCGCATCAACCGGCAGTACCGCGAGGAGGAAGAGGCCCTGAGCAACGTCCCCGCCCTCGCCACGGACCGGCCGCACTGGCGGCGACACCTGGTGTACATCCTCGTCGACTACCTCGACCTGGCCACGGTCAAGGCGCTGCGGTACGCGCACGAGCTGCGGCCGGACGAGGTGCGGGCCCTGCACTTCGTCATCGACGCGGAGCGGGCGCGGCGGCTGGCCGCGAAGTGGGACGCGACGCCGGGCACGACGGTGCCGCTGGAACTGGTCGACTGCCCGGACCGCCGGCTGCGGCACGCGGTCGCCGGCCTCGCCGCGCGCACCACGGCCGACGGCGAGACGGCCCTGACGCTCCTGATCCCCCGCCGCACCTACTCCCCGCCGCTCGGCCTCCTGCTCCACCCCGACAGCGGCAACGAAATGGCCAAGGCGCTGGAGCAGTTGCCGAACGTGGCGGTGACGGTGCTGCCGTTCGACGTGACCCAGGAGGTGGAGCGCCTGCGCTCGGTGGGCGACTAGGGATCGCCGGGTGCGGGCCCGTGCCGGTGCCCCGCGGGCGCGTCATGACCGTTATCTGATACACCCATGACACCGGCGCACCCGCAGCGCTACCTTCGCAACGTCGCCGCCACCCCCGCACCCCAGGAGCCGCCCCATGCAACCGCCCAGGAACGAGACCCGCACAGGACTGCTGTGCAGCGTCGCCGCCTACTCGATCTGGGGCCTCTTCCCCCTCTACTGGCCACTGCTGGAGCCGTCCGGAGCCGTCGAGATCCTGGCGCACCGCATGGTGTGGTCGCTGGCCACCGTGCTCGTCGTGCTCGCCGCGACCCGGCGCTGGGACTGGATACGCCCGCTGCTCCGGCAGCCCAGGCGGCTGATGATGATCGCGCTCGGCGCGGCCCTGATCTCCGTGAACTGGGGCGTCTACATCTGGGGCGTGAACTCCGGGCACGTCGTCGAGACGTCTATGGGCTACTTCATCAACCCCCTCGTGAGCATCGCCTTCGGCGTCCTCGTCCTGCGCGAGCGGCTGCGGGCCCTGCAGTGGGTGGCGGTCGGGGTCGGCGCGGCGGCGGTCGTGGTGATGGCCGTCGCGTACGGGAAGCCGCCGTGGATCGCGCTGACGCTGGCGATCTCGTTCAGCACCTACGGCCTGGTGAAGAAGAAGGTCGGGCTGGGCGGCGTGGAGTCGATGGCGGCCGAGACGGCGGTGCAGTTCCTGCCCGCCCTCGGCTTCCTGCTGTTCCTGGGTTCGAGCGGCCACAGCACGTACGCGAGCGAGGGCACCGGCCACGCCCTGCTCCTGATGGGCACCGGCGCGATCACCGCCCTGCCGCTCGTCTGCTTCGGCATCGCGGCCGTGCGGCTGCCGCTGTCGGTGATGGGGATGGTGCAGTACCTCGCCCCCGTCTTCCAGTTCGCCCTGGGGCTGCTGGTCTTCCACGAGACGATGCCCGCGGAGCGATGGGCGGGCTTCGCCCTGATCTGGCTGGCGCTGGCGCTGCTCACCTGGGACGCGTTGCGTACGGCCCGTACCGCGCGGGCCGAGCTGCGGGCCGCCCGGCAGAAGGCGGAGCGGACGGAGCGGGACGCCGCTGTTCACACAGAAATCACAGAGGGCACAGGCGTCACAGAAACCCCTGAAGCCACAGCTCAAGGGCGGTAGTTCGGCGCCCGATATCCGGAAACCGGTGTTCGGCGTCCGAAATCCGCCCTTGACGCACCTCACAGGGGCCCCCAACATCATGGCCACGTCAAAATGAGTTGGGAGCCCCCCATGCTTGAACTCACCGGACCACTCAACGGACCTGCCCGAAGAAGCCGCGCCGTCGCCCTCCTGGCCACCGGCGCGGCCCTCACCGCCACCCTCCTCGGCACGGCCTCCGGCGCGGCCCACGCGGTTCCCACCACCGCGCGGACCACCGCCGCCACCGTCGCCAAGGGCCCCGTCAAGACCAAGGCCGGCGCGCCCGCCATCCCCGTGGCCAACGTCAAGGCCCACCTCAACCAGCTCCAGTCGATAGCCAACGCCAACAACGGCAACCGCGCGCACGGCCGCAGCGGTTACAAGGCGTCCGTCGACTATGTGAAGGGCAAGCTGGACGCCGCCGGATTCACCACCACCGTGCAGCAGTTCAGCGCCAACGGCTCCACCGGCTACAACCTGATCGCCGACTGGCCCGGCGGCGACACCGACCACGTCGTCTTCGCCGGCTCGCACCTCGACTCCGTCTCCGCGGGCCCCGGCATCAACGACAACGGCTCCGGCTCCGCCGGGGTCCTCGAAGTCGCCCTCGCCGTCGCCCGCGAGGGCTACAAGCCCGACAAGCACCTGCGGTTCGGCTGGTGGGGCGCCGAGGAACTCGGCATGGTCGGGTCGCAGAACTACGTCGACAAGCTGTCCTCCGCCGACCGGTCGAAGATCGACGCCTATCTGAACTTCGACATGATCGGCTCGCCGAACCCCGGCTACTACGTCTACGGCTACGACGCGGGCCTCCAGAGCCTCTTCGAGAACTGGTTCGCGGCGAAGAACATCGCCACCGAGGTCGACCACGAGGGCGACGGCCGCTCGGACCACGCCCCCTTCCAGAACGCCGGCATACCCGTCGGCGGGCTCTTCAGCGGCGCCGACTACATCAAGACCGCCGACCAGGCGCAGAAGTGGGGCGGCACCGCGGGCCGGGCGTTCGACGCCTGCTACCACCGCTCGTGCGACACGTACGCCAACCTGAACGACACCGCGCTCGGCACCAACTCCGATGCCATCGCGGGTGCCGTCTGGTCGCTGAGCGGCGGCACCACGACCCCGCCGAGCGGCAAGGTCTTCGAGAACAAGGCCCGGGTCGACATCCCCGACGCGGGTCCGGCGATCGAGTCCCCGATCACCGTCAGCGGCGTGACCGGCAACGCGCCGGCCGCGCTCAAGGCCGGGGTCGACATCAAGCACACGTACCGCGGGGACCTGACCGTGGATCTCGTGGGCCCGAGCGGGCGCGCCTACCGGCTGAAGGACTCCAGCGCGAATGATTCGGCGGCGGACGTCAATGCGACGTTCTCCGTGAACGCGTCTTCCGAGACGGCGAACGGGACGTGGAAGCTGCGCGTCCAGGATGTGGCGGCGCAGGACGTCGGCTACATCAACGGGTGGAAGCTGACGTTCTAGCCTCCGGCTGCGGGCCCGTCGCTCCCCCAGTGGCGGGCGGCCTCAAACGTCGGCCGGGCGGCAATCAGCCCGTCCGGCGTTTGAGGACAACGCGCGAAGCGCGTTGGGGGTCCGGGGGTCTCCCCCGCACGCGGCGGAGCCGCAGATCGACGCTGCGGGAAGGGGCGGGGCTGGGGAAAAAGCCCGCCGCAGGCGCGGACGGCCCGCGGCCGAACTACGCCGTCACATCCCGCGACGTGAACCTCGCCCACGCCGCCGACCCGAACACCGCCGCGTACAGCGCCTGAAGGCGCAAATTGTCCAGCAGCTGGTCCCAATACACCGGCTCCCGCAGTAGATCCGCGAAGCTCAGCCAGTAGTGCGGGAAGAGATACGGCTGCACCGCGTGCAGCTGCGGGAACTGGTCGAGGATCTGGACCGTGATCAGCAGCCCCACCGTCGTGGCCATGGCCGCGATCCCGCTGTTGGTGAGCGTGGAGACGAACAGCCCGACCGCCGCGACGCCGGTCAGCGACAGCGCGACGACCCCCGCGATGGCCAGCGCGCGCAGCAGCCCCTCGCCGAAGGAGACGTTCGTCCCGCTGATCAGCGTGACCTCGCCCAAGGGGAACAGCAGCGCCCCCACCGCCAGCGCGGACACGGTGACGACCAGGGTGGCCGCGAGGCAGAAGACCAGCGTCGACGCGTATTTGGCGAGCAGCAGCCGGGTCCGCCCGGCGGGTGCGACGAGGAGATAGCGCAGGGTCCCGGAGCTCGCCTCGCCGGCTATGGAGTCGCCCGCGACCACGCCTATCGCCATCGGCAGGAAGAACGGCAGGGTCGCGGCGAGCGAGGTGAAGACCAGGAAGAGGCCGTTGTTGGTGACCTGGCTGATGAACGCCGGGCCGCCCCCGCCACCCTCGTGGCCGACCGTGCCGCCGCCCCTGGTCTCGATCTTCACGGCGATGCCGACGAGGACGGGGACGGCCGCGAGCACCCCGAGCAGGGCGACCGTCCGCCACCGCCGGAACACCGAGCCCACCTCGCTGCGGAAGAGGGACAGCTGCCACAGCGGGCTCGGGGCCCGGGTGCCGCCCGTGACCGCGGCATCAGCCCGCGACATCGAAACCCTCCCCGGTGAGCGCCACGAACGCGTCCTCCAGCGAGGCGCGTTCGGTGCCGAAGGCCCGGACCCGGACCCGGGCGTGGACGAGCGCGGCGTTGAGGTCCGCGAGATCGAGCGGTGCGGCGCCCTCGGGCGGCTCCCCGGTGGGGAGTTCGCCGGTGACGCGGTCGTCCACGACGACGAGATCGGTCACGCCGTGCTCCTTGAGGACGCGGACGGCGTCCGAGGTGTCGGGGGTGGTGACGGCCAGCCGGCCGCGCGTGGAGGAGGCCAGCCCGGCGACCGTGCCCTGGGTGAGCAGCCGCCCCTGGGCCATGACCGCGGCATGGGTGCAGACCTGCTCGATCTCGTCGAGGAGGTGCGAGGAGAGGAAGACGGTGGTGCCGTCGGCCGCGAGCTCCCTGACGAGCGTGCGGATCTCCCGCATGCCCTGCGGGTCCAGGCCGTTGGTCGGCTCGTCGAGCACGAGCAGCTCGCGCGGCTGGAGCAGGGCCGCGGCCAGCCCGAGGCGCTGCTTCATGCCCAGGGAGTACGCGCGGGCCTTCTTGCCCGCGGCGGCTACGAGCCCCACCCGGTCGAGCGCCGCGTCCACCCGGGCGGCCCGGGTACGGGGATCGGCGGTCGGGTCGGCGGCGTCGAACCGTACGAGGTTGTCCCGCCCGGACAGGAAGCCGTAGAGCGCGGGCCCCTCGATCAGCGCCCCCACCCTGGGCAGTACCCGACGGCCCGCGCGGGGCATCGGCTCCCCCAGCACCTCGGCCGAGCCCGAGGTCGGCTCGATGAGGCCCATGAGCATCCGGATGGTGGTGGTCTTCCCGGAGCCGTTGGGCCCGAGGAACCCGAAGACGCTCCCGCGCGGCACGGTGAGGTCGAGCCCGTCCACGGCGAGCTGGCCGCCGCGGTAGCGCTTGGTGAGGGCGCGGGTGTGGACGGCGGCGTCCGGATGGCGCCGACCGGCAGCGGAGGGCGCACGCTCGGCAGACCCTGGCACCCGCCTTCCCCCCTTCGTCACGCTTTTGTGGAACATCCTCGGCCGGCCTCGCCGGGCCGGCCGAGGAGGGTGCCTACTTCGCCGCCTTGATGAGCGCTTCCTTCGTCACCGCGCCCGCGTACACCCGGCCGTCGTCCGTCATCAGGACGTTGACGAGGCGGGTGCTGAAGACATGGCCCGAGCCGAAGGGACCCGAGACCTTGGTGCCGAGGGTGTCCAGGAGGGCACCGGCGCCGCCGGCGTTCTTCCCGAGGCCGCCGCCCTTGGCCTTGGAGTCCTTGCTCGCGCCCGCGGGCGCCTTGAACTGGGCGATCGACGTCCAGCTCTTGCCCACCACGTCGAGGCCCGACATCTCGCCCGGCGTGGCCGGAAGCGCGCCCTTGTGGTCCCGCTGCGCGCCGTCGCCCTTGTCCTCGGTGACCTTGGCGCCCTTGGGCGGGGTGAAGTCGAAGGTGCTCGCACCCGGCTTGGCGAAGTCGACCTTGGTGAAGGCCGCGTCGACCGCCGCCTTGCCACCGCTCTTCGGGGAGAGCGTGAACTTCAGCGGCACACCGGTCTTGGCGTCCACCGCGATCCGCACCGAGCCGACCGTCGACTCCTCGGCCTTCGGCTTGACGACCAGCTGATAGGCGTCCCGCCCGGCCACCTTGGCCGTGCCGCCGACCGACACCGACGTCGAGTCGTCCACGGCGGCGAGGGCCTTCTTGGCCAGCTCCTGCGGCGACGCGCCCTTCAGCTCCTCCGGGCCGGCGTGCTGCCCGGCATCGGCCTTCCCGCGCGGGGCGGTCGAGTGGTGGACGGTGTTGCTGCCGCTGTCGTACGCCCAGACCTGGTCGCCGTTGCGGATCAGGCTGTACTCCGCGGCGGGCTCGACGATCGACACGCGCTGCTTGTCGGGGCCGTCGACGGCGACGCGCAGCGTGTGCGAACCCGAGGCGAGCTCGGTGAGCTTGGCCTGCGGGGAGACGTCCGCGCCGCCCTTCTTCCCGTCGTGACCCGCGCCCAGGGCACCGAGCGAGGCGCCGCCCGGCAGCGACGGCAGACCCAGGTCGGTGGTCACCTTGACCGAGCCGGACATCTGCTGGACATCCGACTTGGCGACCTTGGCTATCAGGTCCTCCGCGCTGATCTTCGGCAGATCGGGGTCGCCGCTCTTCGCCAGCGCCGGGACGAGCCCGATCGTGGCCGCCGCGAGGCCCGCCACCGCGACCGGCACGGCATAGCGGACCGCCTTGCGGCGGGCCGGTGTGCGATGGCCCTCCGGGCCTTCGGCAACCTGGGTCGGTTCAATCCGTGCCATGTGCCCATACCTCCGTCGTCGGCGCCCCCCGGGCCTTCTTCATTGTGGCCCTGCCGCTGGTTGGTGGCGCAGTGTCAATTGCACCAAAGCCGGCCGGCTCGCGCGTCAGCCGCGGGGAGCACTTTCCCGTACCTCTCGGGTATGACCCGGCGTCACGCCTGCGGCGGGCTTTCTCCCCAGCCCCGCCCCTTCCCGAAACCGGGGGCTCTGCCCCCGGACCCCCGGGGTGCGCAAAATTCAGCCCGTCCGGCGATTGAGGACGCTCCCCCAGACTCCGTCCGGGGGGACCCCCAAGGGCGCTCCCGCCGCAGGCGGCAACGGACCGCAACCCAGGGCCGGTCAACCAGCCCGGTGCACGACCGCGTCGCAGAGGTTTTCCAGGGCCGCCTTCGCGAAGCACTCCGGCAGGGGGGCGAGGATCGCCCGTGCCTCCTGCGCGTAGCGCACCGTGTCGCGGCGCGCCTGCTCCAGCGCCGGGTGCGCGCGCAGGCGGCGCAGTGCCTCGGCGTGCAGGGTGTCGTCGGTGAGGTCGCCGTCGAGGAGCTCGCACAGCTGGAGGTCGTCCGCCGAGCCGGTCGCGGCCGCCTGGGCCCGCAGGTGCAGCACCGGCAGCGTGGGGATGCCCTCGCGCAGGTCGGTGCCGGGCGTCTTGCCGGACTCGTGGGAGTCGCTGGCGATGTCGAGGACGTCGTCGGCGAGCTGGAAGGCGATGCCGAGCCGCTCCCCGTAGTGGGTGAGGATGTCGACGGTGCGCTCGTCGGCGCCGGACATCATCGCGCCGTAGCGGGTGGAGACGGCGATCAGCGAGCCGGTCTTGCCCGCCATGACGTCGAGGTAGTGCTCGATGGGGTCGCGGCCGTCGCGCGGTCCCGCCGTCTCCAGGATCTGGCCGGTGACCAGCCGCTCGAACGCCTCGGCCTGGATGCGGACGGCCTCCGGTCCCAGGTCGGCGAGGATGTACGAGGCCCGGGAGAAGAGGAAGTCCCCGGTGAGGACGGCCACGGAGTTGCCCCAGCGGGCGTTGGCGCTGTCGACGCCGCGCCGCACGTCCGCCTCGTCCATGACGTCGTCGTGGTAGAGCGTGGCCAGGTGGGTGAGCTCGACGACGACCGCCGAGGGCACGATGCCCGGGGCGTGCGGGTCGCCGAACTGCGCGGCGAGCATCACCAGAAGCGGGCGGAACCGCTTGCCTCCGGCCCGGACGAGATGCTGGGCCGCCTCGGTGATGAAGGGCACGTCGCTCTTGGTGGCCTCCAGGAGGCCCTCCTCGACGGCGGCCAAACCGGCCTGGACATCGGCTTCAAGAGCCTGGTCCCGCACGCTCAGCCCAAAAGGCCCGACGACGGTCACGAGGGGTACTCCTGTCTGCCTGCGAACACGGGGATTGTCGATGTGTCGCTGTCTCCACCGAAAGTCAGCGTATCCGGTCGGCTGTCGATCACCGTGGGCGCCTTCCCGGTCGACCAGACGTGTGCCCCGTTATGCGCTTGGTCACCCACCGGGAGCAAGCCCCCGGAACCCCTGACCGAAGGCCGGACGGACCGGATCCGGCTGCATGCGGAACCAGTCCGTCCGGCACAGCGTGGCCTACGACAGCGCGCCCACCGCCCTCGCCAGCCGTGGCGACGCGTACTCCGTGCCGCAGACGAACCTCATGACCGGGCCGTAGCTCGCCGCCGCCGGGAGGCCCGTGAAGAACAGGCCCGGGACCGACGAGCGGTAACCGGGGCCCAGCCGGGGCCCGCCCGCGCCGACCGCGAGCCTGGTCCGCAGACCGTGGCCGAGGAAGTCGAGGGCGGCCAGGTCGACCTGGTAGCCGGTCGCGGCGAGGACGTGGTCGGCGGCGAGCTCCCCCTCGGTGGACCCGTCGGGCCCGGCGAGGAGCAGAACCGGACGACCGTCCTCCACCCGGGCCCGGACGATCCGCTTGCCCTCCGACACCTGCACCCGGCCGATGAAGCGATCCCGCAGCCACCAGGCGCCGAGCGGCCCGAGCACCCGCTGGACGAGGTACTTCCGGGTCGGCGCCGGGAGCCGGCGGAATCCGTCGGCGTGGTACGAGAACGCGTACAGCGACCAGGCCCGCCCGAACGGGGTGTCCGGCTTCAGCGGCGACTGCCCGTCCGGCGCCGCCCCGAAGCGCACCGCGCCCCGCCGCCGGGCGAGGACCCGCACCGACGCGGCGCCGCCCTCCGCGAGCAGCACGGCGCTCTCCAGCGCCGACTGCCCCGCACCGACGACCACCACGTCGCGGCCGGCGAACCGCGACAGGTCGTCGTGCTGCGAGCTGTGCGAGACCGGGCCGCTCACCGACGGGCCGTCCGGCACGGCCGCGGCCAGCTCGGCCGGCAGCCGCGCGAGCCCGCTGAGCCCGGTGGCGACGACCACGGCACGGGCCGCGAACTGCTCGCCGGAGTCCAGCTTCAGCTCGAAGCCCGTGGACCGCCGGTCCACGGACACCACCCGCGTCTGCTCCAGATCGGGCACCAGGCGCTCCTGGAACCACAGGCCGTAGCGGGCGAAGGTCTCGACCGGGATGGCGTCCCAGTCCGATTCGTAGCGCCGCTCCCCCGCGTCGCGGCAGAAGTCGAGCAGGGTGTGGCCCGGTTGCGGTGCGTCGATGTTCGAGGCCACGGGGGTGGATTTCAGCAGCATTCCGGCGGGCATGTGGGCCCTCCAGCTCACCATCGGCGAGCCGAACACACGGGTCGCTATGCCGTGCGCCCTCAGGTGGGCAGCGGTAGACAGTCCGTACGGACCTGCCCCGATGACTACGACGGGAAGTGTCACGAGTCCCCTCCCAGGGCGTTGCTTACTCGACGAGAGCAGCGGCACGCCTGGAGCGCCACAGCTGCCAGAGGTGCCGAACGCCCGGCCTGACGAACCGGGCGAGCATGGTGAAGAACGGCTTCATGTCGTCACGCGCGACCCAGGCCAGCTCCGTGCCGCTCGCCCGTGCGGGCGCGTGCGGGGTGGTGTATCCGCTGCGCCGGTAGGCGGCGAGGGCCGGCAGGTCGATGTTCTCGACGACGAACCGGCGCCCCGCGAGCTGCTCGCCCTCGGGGACCTTGCGGCCGGTGAGGTCGAGATGCTGGGCCCGGACGACGTCGACGCCCGCCTCGTTCTCGAACAGGCGGAACTGGGCGCCCATCCGGGGGTTGAAGTCGAGGAGCTTGTAGCGGCCGTCGCGCCGGTCGAAGCGCCAGTCGAGGTCGATGATTCCGCAGAAGCCGATCTGTTTGATGAACTGCGCGGCCATGTCGGCCAGTTCGGGGTTGTCCACGACGTAGGCGTTGGCGGTCATGCCCGCGTGCGGCGGCCAGGAGCGCACCTTGACCCCGGTGAACATCGCGAGGGGGGTGCTCTCCGCGTCGAAGTACGCGTGCACGATCCAGTCCTCGGCCTGCTCGCGGGGCAGGTACTCCTGGAGGATCACCCCCGGCGACGGGCCCCAGCCGCGCGCGAGGGCCAGCAGTTCGCGGGGGCCGGCGATGCGGGTGGTCCCGTGCACGGCGGGCCTGCTGCGCCGCTCGAACGCCTCCCGGTTCTTCGCCACCAGGGGGAAGCGGGCGCGCCCGGCGTACTCCTCGATCTCCTCGTACGAGGACGGGAAGAGGGCCTCGGGGGACGGCACCCCGTGCTCCACGCAGAGCTCGTGCAGGCCCTGCTTGCTCGCGAGTCTGCGGGGCAACTCCCGCTCCACCGGCGGGAAGAGGAAGCTCGCGGACAGCTGCTCCGCGTGCTCGGCGACCAGGACGGCCGCCTCCTCGTCGGTGGGCAGCAGCACCGCGGGGCGGCCGATGGACCGCCCGATGCGCAGCAGCCCCTCGACGAGCTCCTCGGGCCGCTCCCGGCCCGTGGTGGGCCAGACGAAACCACCGTGCAGATAACGGGATACGGCGGCGGGGGTCCAGCGGTCCTCGGTGATGGCGTACATCGGGATCCCGAGTCTGCCGAGACTGCGGATCGCGCCGACCCCGCCATGATGCAGAGGGTAATCGCCGATCTTCACGATGAGCCCCGGAACGGACCGGTCCGCCGCGATGGGCGTACTCCTGCTCGCCACCAGCATCCCCCTCGGCCACTCAGCCGCAGCGGCCCCCCACTGTGCGTGACCCGATTAAGGACGCTACTTCGGAATTACCGCTTCCAGCAAGGAATTACCGGACATTGCTCGCCCTTTAGTGAGCGGTCGGACAGCGGTTCGGACCAGGTCCCGGGCGGGTGTTCGGAGCCGGTGCGCAAGGCGGTCCGGACGGGGCGCGCCCGGCCCCCGCGAGCGCCTCGCGCACGCCCCCCGGATCCCCCTCGGGCACCCCTTGCCTGGCGGCCGCCAGCACGTAATGTGGGCACGGACGGTCACCAGGCGTCCAGGAGAGAGCGAGGCAGCGTCCCATGCCCCAGCACAGCCCCCGCGAGCTTCCCGAAGGCGATCCCTTCGGCGCGGCCACCCTCCCGTACGGCGTCTTCACGACGCCCGACGCCCCGGACCACCGCCGGGTCGGCGTCCGCTACGGCGCGTACGTCCTCGACGCGGCGGCCGCGGCCGCCGCGCACGGCTCCGCGTACGCCGGGCTGCTGGACCGGCCGACGCTCAACCCGCTGCTGGCGGCGGGCCGCGCCACGTGGCAGGCCGTCCGCGCCGAGATCCGCGGCTGGCTGGACGGGGAGCATTTCCACCCGCTGGACGAGGTGACGCTGCACCTGCCCTTCGAGGTCGCCGACTACGTCGACTTCTACGCCAGCGAGCACCACGCCACCAACGTCGGCCGGATCTTCCGGCCCGACGGCGACGCGCTGACGCCCAACTGGAAGCACCTGCCGATCGGTTACCACGGCCGCGCCGGCACGGTCGTCGTCTCCGGCACCTCCGTGATCCGCCCCCAGGGCCAGCGGAAGACCCCCGAGGGTCCGGTGTTCGGCCCGTCGACGCGGCTCGACATCGAGGCCGAGGTCGGCTTCGTCGTCGGCACGCCCGCGCCGCCGAACACCCCTGTCGCCCTCGGCGACTTCCGCGCGCACGTCTTCGGCGTGTGCCTGGTCAACGACTGGTCGGCGCGCGACATCCAGGCGTGGGAGTACGTCCCGCTCGGCCCCTTCCTCGGGAAGTCCTTCGCGACCTCCGTCTCGGCGTGGATCACCCCGCTCGACGCCTTCGACGAGGCGCGCACCGCGCCGCCGGAGCGCACCCACCCGCTGCTGCCCTACCTCGACGACTCCGCGGCGGAACCGGGCGGCATCGACCTGCGCATCGAGGTGACCATCAACGGGGAGACCGTCTCCCGGCCGCCCTTCGCCTCCATGTACTGGACGGCGGCCCAGCAGCTCGCCCATATGACCGTCAACGGCGCCTCGTTGCGCACCGGCGACCTCTTCGCGTCCGGCACGGTCAGCGGCCCCGACCCCGACCAGCGCGGCTGCCTGCTGGAGCTCACCGAGGGCAAGGGCCCCTGGCTGGAGGACGGCGACGAGGTCACCCTCACCGCCTGGGCGCCGGGGCCGGACGGCGCCCGGATCGGCCTCGGCGAGGTCACCGGCAGGATCGCGCCCGCACGCACCCCCGGGCCATGACCGCCGGCACCGCCCCGTGCCTCACGCTGCCCGAGGAACTGCTGCTGCGCCGGGAC
Source organism: Streptoverticillium olivoreticuli subsp. olivoreticuli (assembly GCF_003391135.1). Classification (GTDB taxonomy): domain Bacteria; phylum Actinomycetota; class Actinomycetes; order Streptomycetales; family Streptomycetaceae; genus Streptomyces; species Streptomyces blastmyceticus. The sequence goes on from NZ_CP031455.1 coordinate 4,709,269, forward strand.
CAGTCCGCGGACGGCGGCTGACGCCGCTCCGGAGCGGTGGGACAGGACTGCTAATTTGTCGTGTCCAGATCCACTACGGAGGAGCGAGCGCACGTGCGCAAGGCAGTACAGATCACGGGGGCGGCGCTCATCGCCGCTGTGCTGATGACGGGTTGCAGCAGCCAGAGCGACGGGGACAAGAAGACCGGCGGCGCCACGCCGCCGGCCGCCCAGCCGGACAAGCCCGCCGACCCGGCCGCCGCCAAGGGCGGCAACGTCAAGGCCGCCGACCTCAAGGGCGGCTGGTCGAAGGGCAAGCTCATGGACAAGAGCCTGCTGATCATGTCCTTCTCCGGGAACATGGTGATGCTGAGCGGGAAGACGGCCTGCTCCGGCACGGTCGTGGACACCACGCAGCCGGTCACCATCAACATCACCCACTGCCAGGACGGCAGCACCGAATACGCCAAGGGCACCATCAAGAGCGTGGACGCCAAGACGCTCACAGTGGCGTGGGCCTCCGGCAAGGAGGACACCCTCACCAAGACCGTGGGCGCGGACGGCAAGCCCGCCGCCGAGGTGCCGGGCCTGCCGGGCAAGCTCGGCCACTGACGCACAACCGCCCGGTGCCCCTCTCGGGACACCGGGCGGCGTAACGGCTCAGCGCGCCTACCGGACGAACACCCCCGCCTGGCCCGCCAGATCCAGGAAGTACTGCGGGGCGACACCGAGGACGAGCGTGACCGCGACCCCGACGGCGATCGCCGTGGAGGTCAGCGCGCTCGGCACGGCCACGGTCGGCCCGTCGGCCTTCGGCTCGCTGAAGAACATCAGCACGATCACCCGGATGTAGAAGAACGCGGCGATCGCCGAGGACAGCACACCGACGATGACCAGCGGCGTCGCACCGCCCTGGGCCGCGGCCTTGAAGACCGCGAACTTCCCCGTGAAACCGCTGGTCAGCGGGATGCCCGCGAAGGCCAGCAGGAAGACCGCGAAGACGGCCGCGACCAGGGGCGAACGGCGGCCCAGACCCGCCCACTTGGACAGGTGCGTCGCCTCGCCGCCCGCGTCCCGCACCAGCGTCACCACCGCGAAGGCGCCCAGGGTCACGAAGGAGTACGCGGCCAGGTAGAACAGGACGGAGGACACCCCGTCCGGGCTGACGGCGATGACACCGGCGAGGATGAACCCGGCGTGCGCGATGGAGGAGTAGGCGAGGAGCCGCTTCACATCCGTCTGGGTCACGGCGACGATCGCGCCCACCAGCATGGTGACGATCGCGACGCCCCACATCACCGGCCGCCAGTCCCAGCGCAGCCCCGGCAGGACCACGTACAGCAGCCGCAGCAGCGCGCCGAAGGCGGCGACCTTGGTGGCGGCGGCCATGAAGCCCGTCACCGGCGTGGGGGCGCCCTGATAGACGTCGGGGGTCCACATGTGGAAGGGCACCGCGCCCACCTTGAAGAGCAGCCCCATCAGCACCAGCGCCCCGCCGATCAGCAGCAGCGCGTCGTTGCCTGTGGTCGACGCGAGGGCGGGGTCGACCGTACGGACCGTGCCGTTCACGACGTCGGCGATGCCGGCGTAGGTGACCGTGCCCGCGTAGCCGTACAGCAGCGCCACCCCGAACAGCAGGAAGGCCGAGGAGAAGGCGCCCAGCAGGAAGTACTTGACCGCGGACTCCTGGGACAGCAGCCGCTGGCGGCGGGCGAGCCCGCACAGCACGTACAGCGGGAGGGAGAAGACCTCCAGCGCGATGAAGAGGGTCAGCAGGTCGTTCGCGGCGGGGAAGACGAGCATGCCCGCGACCGCGAAGAGCGCGACCGGGAAGACCTCGGTGGTGGTGAACCCCGCCTTGACGGCGGCCTGTTCGGCCGCGCCGCCCGGCACGGCGGAGCCCTGCGCGGCGAAGGAGTCGACGCGCTTGCCGTGCGCCGCCGGGTCCAGCCGCCGCTCGGCGAAGGTGAACACCGCGATCAGCGAGACCAGGAGAATGGTCCCCTGGAGGAACAGCGCCGGGCCGTCGACGGCGACGGCGCCCATGGCGGCGATGTGCGCCTTGCCGGTGCCGTAGCCCCCGGCGGCCAGGGCGATGACGGCGGCGAACCCTGCGACCAGGCCGACCGCGCTCAGCAGCAGCTGCACGGGATGGCGCAGGCGCCGCGGCAGGAACGCCTCCACGAGGATGCCGAGGACGGCGGCGCCGAGGACGATCAGCGTCGGTGACAGCTGGGCGTACTCGATGTGCGGGGCCGGGATCTTCTTCGGCGGGTCGGCCGACATCGTCCACAGGCTGTGGACGAATGCTGCGTGACTCACTTCGCGGCCTCCACATCGTTCGTCGGAGCGGTCGGAACATCGGGCTTGGGGTCGGTCTTGTGGACCTGCGACATCGTGCGGCCGACCGCCGGGTCGATGATCTGCGTCAGCGGCCTGGGATAGACGCCGAGGAAGATCAGCAGGGCGATCAGCGGGCCTACGACGACCAGTTCGCGCACCCGCAGGTCGGGCATGCCGCGCACGGACTCCCGCACCGGGCCGGTCATCGTGCGCTGGTAGAGCACCAGGACGTACAGGGCGGCGAGCACGATGCCCAGCGTCGCGACGATCCCCACCGCCGGATAGCGGCTGAACGTGCCGACCAGGACCAGGAATTCGGAGACGAAGGGCGCGAGCCCCGGCAGCGACAGCGTGGCCAGACCGCCCACCAGGAACGTCCCGGCGAGGACCGGCGCGACCTTCTGCACCCCGCCGTAGTCGCCGATGAGCCGGGAGCCGCGACGGGAGATCAGGAAGCCCGCCACCAGCATCAACGCGGCCGTGGAAATGCCGTGGTTGACCATATAGAGCGTCGCGCCGCCCTGGCCCTGGGTGGTCATCGCGAAGATGCCCAGGATGATGAAGCCGAAGTGCGAGATCGACGCGTACGCGATCAGCCGCTTGATGTCCCGCTGGCCGACCGCGAGCAGCGCCCCGTACAGGATGCCGATCAGCGACAGCACGATGATCACCGGCGTCGCCCACTTCGACGCCTCGGGGAACAGCTGGAGGCAGAAGCGCAGCATCGCGAACGTGCCGACCTTGTCGACCACCGCGGTGATCAGCACGGCGACGGGCGCGGTGGCCTCGCCCATGGCGCCCGGCAGCCAGGTGTGCAGCGGCCACAGCGGCGCCTTCACCGCGAAGGCGAAGAAGAAGCCCAGGAACAGGGCCCGTTCGGTGACGGTCGCGAAGTGCAGCCTGCCGTCCGCCCGCGCCTGGACGATCTCCTGGAGGGAGAAGGTGCCGGTGCCGAGCTGGTGCGCGGTGACGGCGTAGAGCCCGATGACGGCGGCCATCATGATCAGCCCGCCGGCCAGGTTGTAGAGCAGGAACTTCACCGCCGCGTACGACCGCTGGGCGGCCGCCTCCTCCTCGGACCGGCCGCCCGCCCGGTCGCCGAAACCGCCGATGAGGAAGTACATCGGGATCAGCATGGCTTCGAAGAAGATGTAGAAGAGGAAGACGTCGGTGGCCTCGAAGGAGATCACCACCATCGCCTCGACCATCAGGATCAGCGCGAAGAAGCCCTGGGTGGGCCGCCAGCGCCGGTTGGGCGCGGGTCCTTCGAGCGGGTCGGCGTCATGCCAGCCGGCCAGCATCACAAAGGGGATCAGCAGCGCCGTCAGGGCGATCAGCACCACCGCGATGCCGTCGACCCCCAGGTCGTACCGGACGCCGAAGTCCTTGATCCAGGCGTGCGACTCGGTCAGCTGGAACGGCTTCCCGGAGTCCGGGTCGAACCGCGCCAGCTGCACGCCCGCCAGCGCGAGCGTGGCCAGCGCGAAGGCCAGCGCGAGCCATTTCGCGGCCGTGCGGCGCGCGGCCGGGACGGCGGCGGTCACGACCGCGCCGGCCGCGGGCACCGCGGCCGTGACCGTCAGCAGGGGAAAAGACATGATCAGACCGCCCTCATCAGCAGGGTCGCGGCGATGAGCACTGCCGCACCGCCGAACATCGAGACCGCGTACGACCGCGCGTAGCCGTTCTGGAGCCTGCGCATCCGGCCCGACAGCCCGCCGACGGAGGCGGCCGTGCCGTTGACGACGCCGTCGACCAGCGTGTGGTCGGCGTAGACCAGGCTGCGGGTGAGGTGCTCACCGCCCCGGACCAGCACGACGTGGTTGAAGTCGTCCTGGAGCAGGTCCCGTCGGGCGGCGCGGGTGAGCAGGTTCCCCCGGGGCGCCGTGACGGGGACGGGACGGCGCCCGTACTGCGCCCAGGCGAGCGCCACCCCGAGGACGAGGACGACCATGGTGCCGATGGTGACGGTGAGCGCGCTGACGGGTGAATTCCCCTCCGCGTGCCCGGTGACCGGCTCCAGCCACTTCAGGAAGGTGTCGTTGATGCTGAACAGCCCACCGGCGAAGACCGATCCGAAGGCGAGCACGACCATGGGGATCGTCATGGTCCTGGGCGACTCGTGCGGGTGCGGGGCGTTGCCCTCCGCATCTGGCTGCCAGCGCTTCTCGCCGAAGAAGGTCAGGACCATCACGCGCGTCATGTAGTACGCGGTGATGGCCGCGCCCAGCAGCGCCGCGCCGCCGAGGATCCAGCCCTCCGTACCGCCCTTGGCGAAGGCGGCTTCGATGATCTTGTCCTTGGAGAAGAAGCCGGACAGGCCGGGGAAGCCGATGATGGCGAGATAGCCGAGGCCGAAGGTGACGAAGGTGACCGGCATATACGTCCGCAGGCCGCCGTAGCGCCGCATGTCGACCTCGTCGTTCATGCCGTGCATCACCGACCCGGCGCCGAGGAAGAGCCCCGCCTTGAAGAAGCCGTGGGTCACCAGGTGCATGATCGCGAAGACATAGCCGACCGGGCCGAGACCGGCGGCGAGGATCATGTAGCCGATCTGCGACATCGTCGAGCCGGCCAGCGCCTTCTTGATGTCGTCCTTCGCACAACCGACGATCGCACCGAAGAGCAGCGTCACCGCGCCCACCGTGACGACCGCGGTCTGCGCGTCCGGCGCCGCGTTGAAGATCGCGCCGGACCGGGTGATCAGATAGACGCCGGCGGTCACCATCGTCGCCGCGTGGATGAGGGCCGAGACCGGGGTCGGGCCCTCCATCGCGTCGCCGAGCCAGGACTGCAGCGGCACCTGGGCGGACTTGCCGCACGCGGCGAGCAGCAGCATCAGCCCGATGGCCGTCAGCCTGCCCTCCCCCGCGTCCGTCGCGTGCGCGAGGACCGGGCCGAAGGCGAAGGTGCCGAACGTGGTGAACATCAGCATGATCGCGATGGACAGGCCCATGTCGCCGACGCGGTTGACGAGGAACGCCTTCTTGGCGGCGGTGGCCGCGCTGGGCTTGTGCTGCCAGAAGCCGATCAGCAGGTACGAGGCGAGGCCGACGCCCTCCCATCCCACGTACAGCAGGAGGTAGTTGTCGGCGAGGACGAGCAGCAGCATCGCGGCGAGGAAGAGGTTCAGATAGCCGAAGAAGCGGCGCCGCCGCTCGTCGTGCTCCATATAGCCGACCGAATAGAGGTGGATCAGCGTGCCCACCCCCGTGATCAGCAGGACGAAGGTCATCGACAGCTGGTCCAGCTGGAAGCCGACGTCCGCGCGGAAGCCGCCGACCGGCACCCAGCTGAACAGGTGCGAGGTCAGCGTGCGGTCCTCGCGGCCCCTGCCCAGGAGGTCGGCGAAGAGCACGGCGCCCAGCGCGAAGGACACCGCCGCGAGCAGCGTGCCGATCCAGTGCCCGGCCCGGTCCAGACGGGGGCCGCCGCACAGCAGCAGGCCCGCGCCCAGCAGGGGTGCCGCGACGAGCAGTCCGATGAGGTTCTCCACGTCAGCGTCCCCTTACAACTTCAGCAGGCCGGCGTCGTCGACCGAGGCCGAATGGCGGGAGCGGAAGATCGACACGATGATCGCGAGGCCGATCACGACCTCGGCGGCGGCCACGACCATGGTGAAGAAGGCGATGATCTGGCCGTCCAGATTGCCGTGCAGCCGGGCGAAGGTGACGAACGCCAGGTTGCAGGCGTTCAGCATCAGCTCGACGCACATGAAGATGACGATCGCGTTCCGCCGGATGAGCACACCGGCGGCGCCGATGGTGAACAACAGGGCCGCCAGGTACAGGTAGTTGACCGGGTTCACTTGCGGGCCTCCTTCGCGCCCTCGGTGCGGCCGCCCTCGACCCACTCCGCGGAGCGCTGCTCCAGCGCGGCCAGCTCCTGGAGCGCCTCGCCGGACACGTCGCGGATCTGGCCGCGGGCGCGCAGCGTCGGGTTGACGGTGAGCTCGGCGGGGGTGCCGTCGGGCAGCAGGCCGGGGACGTCCACGGCGTTGTGCCGGGCGTAGACGCCGGGGGCGGGCAGCGGCGGCAGCTGCTCGCCCGCCCGGACCCGCGCCTGGGAGCGCTCGCGCTGGCCGGGGGCCCGCTCGGTGCGCTCGCGGTGGGTGAGGACCATCGCCCCGACGGCCGCGGTGATCAGCAGCGCGCCGGTGATCTCGAAGGCGAAGACGTACTTGGTGAAGATGAGCGCCGCGAGACCCTGCACATTGCCGCCGGAGTTGGCCTGGCCGAGCCCGGTGAAGTCCTTCAGGGAGGCGTTGGCGATGCCCGCGATCAGCAGGATGCCGAAGCCCAGCGCGCAGAGCCCGGCGAGCCAGCGCTGGCCCCTGATGGTCTCCTTGAGGGAGTCGGCGGCGGTGACGCCGACCAGCATGACCACGAAGAGGAAGAGCATCATGATCGCGCCGGTGTAGACGACGACCTGGACGACGCCCAGGAAGTAGGCGCCGTTGGCGAGGTAGAACACCGCGAGCACGATCATGGTGCCGGCGAGCGACAGGGCGCTGTGGACGGCCTTCCTCATCAGCACCGTGGACAGCGCGCCGACGACGGCGACGGTGCCCAGCAGCCAGAACTGCACGGCCTCACCGGTCGAGGTCATGCCCGCTGCGGCGACGGTGGTGCTCATGCCTCCCCCTCACCGGACGGCGTGGAGGCCGCGGCGCCCGCGGGCTCGGTGTCCTGCGGCGGCTCCTCGCCCTTGGAGAGGGCCACTTGGCGCACGGTGCCCGGCGCGGCCTCCGTCACCAGGCCGCGGTAGTAGTCCTTCTCGGTCATGCCGGGGAAGATCGCGTGCGGGGTGTCGACCATCCGGTCCTCCAGGCCCGCGAGCAGCTCCTCCTTGGTGTAGATGAGCGACTCGCGGCTGGTGTCGGCCAGTTCGTACTCGTTCGTCATGGTCAGGGCCCGGGTGGGGCACGCCTCGACGCACAGGCCGCACAGGATGCAGCGAAGGTAGTTGATCTGGTAGACGCGGCCGTAGCGCTCGCCCGGGGAGTAACGCTCCTCGTCGGTGTTGTCCGCGCCCTCCACATAGATCGCGTCGGCCGGGCAGGCCCAGGCGCACAGCTCGCAGCCGATGCACTTCTCCAGCCCGTCCGGGTGCCGGTTGAGCTGGTGGCGGCCGTGGAAGCGCGGCGCGGTGTGCTTCTTCTCCTCCGGATACTGCTCGGTCAGCCGCTTCTTGAACATGGCCTTGAAGGTCACGCCGAAGCCGGCCACGGGGTTCTGGAAGTCAGGCACCCTCGCCCTCCTTTCCGTCTCGGGGACCGTCACTCACAGTATTGGGGCTGCCACTGACAATGAGCTCGCGGTCGAGGCGCGACGGCCGGCGCGGCACCGGCGGCAGGGTCTGGCCGGGCAGTGGCGGCACGGGGAAACCGCCCGCCATCGGGTCGAACTCGCCCTGCGGGCCCGGGCCTTCCGCCTCCTGCTCCGCCTTGGCGCCGCGGTCACGGAAGATGTCGGCCACGAAGGACAGCAGCAGGATGGCGACGACCGCGCCGCCCACGTAGAGCACGATGCGCTGGAAGTCGTAGTGCTCGTTGCGCATCGCCCGGACGGTGGCCACGAGCATCAGCCACACCATCGAGATGGGGATGAGGACCTTCCACCCCAGCTTCATGAACTGGTCGTAGCGCAGCCGCGGCAGCGTGCCGCGCAGCCAGATGAAGAAGAACAGCAGCAGCTGGAGCTTGACGACGAACCACAGCATCGGCCACCAGCCGTGGTTCGCCCCCTCCCAGAACGCCGAGACGGGGTACGGGGCCCGCCAGCCGCCCAGGAACAGCGTCACCGCGACCGCCGAGACCGTGACCATGTTGACGTACTCGGCGAGCATGAACATCGCGAACTTGATGGAGGAGTACTCGGTGTTGAAGCCGCCGACCAGGTCGCCCTCGGACTCCGGCAGGTCGAACGGCGCCCGGTTGGTCTCCCCGACCATCGCCACGATGTAGATGAGGAAGGAGACCGGCAGCAGCAGGACGTACCACCGGTCGTGCTGCGCGTCGACGATCGTCGAGGTCGACATCGACCCCGAGTAGAGGAACACGGCGGCGAAGGAGACGCCCATCGCGATCTCGTACGAGATCATCTGCGCGCACGACCGCAGGCCGCCGAGCAGCGGGTAGGTCGAGCCGGAGGACCAGCCCGCCAGCACGATGCCGTAGATGCCGACCGACGCGGTGGCCAGGATGTAGAGCACGCCGATCGGCAGGTCGGTGAGCTGCATCGTGGTGCGGTGGCCGAAGATCGAGATCTCGTTCCCGGCCGGGCCGAAGGGGATGACGGCGATCGCCATGAAGGCCGGGATCGCCGCGACGACCGGCGCGAGGATGTAGACGACCTTGTCGGCCCGCTTGACGACCACGTCCTCCTTGAGCATCAGCTTGATGCCGTCCGCGAGGGACTGGAGCATGCCCCAGGGGCCGTGCCGGTTGGGTCCGATGCGCAGCTGCATCCACGCGACGACCTTGCGTTCCCAGACGATCGAGAACAGCACCGTCAGCATGACGAACGCGAAGCAGAAGACGGCCTTGACGACGATCAGCCACCACGGGTCCCGGCCGAACATCGACAGGTCCTCGGCGGCCAGTGCGTATGCCTTCACTGCTGTGCCTCCGGTTCTTCGGTTCCGGTGCCGTCACCGGCGGCCGCGGCGATGCGCACGAGCTCGCCGGGGCGGGCGCCGGTGCCGTCGGTGACCCCGGCGCCCACGGAGTTCAGCGGGAGCCACACCACCCGGTCCGGCATGGGGGTGATCCGCAGCGGCAGCCGTACGGTCCCGGCCGGGCCGGTCACGGCCAGCGGCTCGCCCTCGCGCACCCCCGCCTCGGCGGCGGTCGCGGCGGAGAGCCGGGCGACCGCCGCGTGCCGCGTGCCGGCCAGCGCCTCGTCGCCCTCCTGGAGCCGTCCCCGGTCGAGCAGCAGCCGGTGGCCCGCGAGCACGGCCTCGCCGGCGCCGGGCGGCGCCGGCGGGCGGCCGGGCTCGGCGGGGGCGGCCGCGTGGGCGCCGTCCCAGGCGCCGAGCCGGTCCAGCTCCGTCCGCGCGGCGTCGGTGTCCGGCAGGGCGAGGGCCACGCCCATCGCGTCGGCCAGCATGTGCAGCACCCGCACGTCCGTCGGAACATGACTGCGCGTCAGCTGATCGCGTCTGATCGCGGCCTCGAAGGGACGGGCACGGCCCTCCCAGTTGAGGAACGTGCCCGCCTTCTCCTCCACCGCCGCGACCGGCAGCACCACATCGGCCCGTTCCGTCACCTCGCTCGGCCGCTGCTCCAGGCTCACCAGGAAGCCGATGGCGTCGAGCGCGGCACGCGCGCGTGCCGGGTCGGGCAGGTCGGCGACCTCCACCCCGCCCACCAGCAGGGCGCCCAGCTCTCCGGTGGCCGCGGCCTCGACGATCTGGCCGGTGTCCCGGCCGGTGCCGCGCGGCAGGTCGGTGACGCCCCAGGCGGCCGCCGTCTCCTCCCGGGCCCGGGGGTCGGTGGCCGGGCGGCCGCCGGGCAGCAGGCCCGGCAGGGCACCGGCCTCGATCGCGCCCCGCTCGCCCGCCCGGCGCGGGATCCACACCAGACCCGCCCCGGTGGTGCCCGCGGCCGCGAGGGCCGCGGTCAGCGCGCCCGGCACGGCCGCCAGCCGCTCGCCGACGACGATCACCGAGCCGTCCGCGCGCAGCGCCTCGGCCGCCGCCCGCCCGGCCGCGTCCAGCCCGACGGCGTCCGCCAGCGCCCGCAGCCACTCGGTCTCGGTGCCGGGGGCCGCGGGCAGCAGCGTGCCACCCGCCTTCAGCAGACCGGCAGTTGTGTGGGTGGCCAGGGAGAAGACGCGCTGGCCGTGCGTGCGGTGCGCCTTGCGCAGCCGCAGGAAGACCCCGGGCGCCTCCTCCTCCGCCTCGAACCCGGCGAGCAGCACGGCGGGCGCCCGCTCCAGCGTCTCGTAGGTGACGCCTTCGCCGTCGAGGTCACGGCCCCGTCCGGCGACCCGCGCCGCGAGGAAGTCGGCCTCCTCCGCGCTGTGCGTCCGCGCCCGGAAGTCCACGTCGTGCGTGTCGAGGGCCACGCGCGCGAACTTGGCGTAGCCGTAGGCGTCCTCGACCGTCAGCCGCCCGCCCGTCAGCACGCCCGTCCGACCGCGCGCGGCGGCCAGTCCGCGGGCCGCGGCCTCCAGCGCCTCCGGCCAGCTCGCGGGCTCCAGGGCGCCGTCGGCGCCGCGTACGAGCGGGGTGGTGAGCCGGTCCGGCCGCTGGGCGTAGCGGAACGCGAAGCGGCCCTTGTCGCACATCCACTCCTCGTTGACCTCGGGGTCGTTCGCGGCGAGGCGGCGCAGCACCTTGCCGCGCCGGTGGTCCGTGCGCGTCGCGCAGCCGCCCGCGCAGTGCTCGCACACCGACGGCGAGGAGACGAGGTCGAAGGGCCGGGAGCGGAATCGGTACGCCGCGGAGGTGAGCGCGCCCACCGGGCAGATCTGGATGGTGTTGCCGGAGAAGTACGACTGGAACGGCACGTCCTCGCCGGTGCCCACCTGCTGGAGCGCGCCCCGCTCCAGCAGCTCGATCATCGGGTCGCCCGCGATCTGCTGGGAGAAGCGGGTGCAGCGGGCGCACAGCACACAGCGCTCGCGGTCGAGGAGGACCTGGGTGGAGATCGGCACCGGCTTCTCGAAGGTGCGCTTGCGGCCCTCGAAGCGGGTGTCGGCCTGGCCGGCGGACATCGCCTGGTTCTGCAGCGGGCACTCACCGCCCTTGTCGCAGACGGGGCAGTCGAGCGGGTGGTTGATGAGCAGCAGCTCCATCACTCCGCGCTGGGCCTTGTCGGCGACGGGCGAGGTGAGCTGGGTCCGTACGACCATGCCGTCGGTGCAGGTGATGGTGCACGACGCCATCGGCTTGCGCTGGCCCTCGACCTCGACGATGCACTGCCGGCAGGCTCCGGCGGGGTCGAGCAGCGGGTGGTCGCAGAACCGGGGGATCTCGATGCCGAGCAGTTCCGCGGCGCGGATGACCAGCGTCCCCTTGGGCACGGAGAGCGCGATGCCGTCGATGGTGACGGACACCAGGTCGTCCGGGGGCACCGCCGCGTTCCCTCCCCCGGAGGAAGCCGGCGTGGTGACGGTCATGCGGTTACCTCCTGGTGGTTCCCGTCCGCCCACGCCGTGGACTTCGCGGGGTCGAAGGGGCAGCCCTTCCCCTTGATGTGCTGTTCGTACTCCGCGCGGAAGTACTTCAGCGAGGAGAAGATCGGACTCGCGGCGCCGTCACCGAGCGCGCAGAAGGACTTGCCGTTGATGTTGTCGGCGATGTCGGCGAGCTTGTCCAGGTCCGTCATGCGGCCCCGCCCGGCCTCGATGTCGCGGAGCAACTGCACCAGCCAGTACGTGCCTTCGCGGCAGGGCGTGCACTTGCCGCAGGACTCGTGGGCGTAGAACTCGGTCCAGCGGGTGACGGCCCGCACCACACAGGTCGTCTCGTCGAAGCACTGGAGTGCCTTGGTGCCGAGCATGGAACCGGCGGCCCCCACGGCCTCGTAGTCCAGGGGGACGTCGAGGTGCTCCTCGGTGAGCAGCGGGGTGGAGGAGCCGCCGGGGGTCCAGAACTTGAGCCGGTGGCCGGGGCGCATGCCGCCGCTGATGTCGAGGAGTTGGCGCAGGGTGACGCCGAGCGGCGCCTCGTACTGCCCGGGGCCCGCGACGTGGCCGCTGAGGGAGTAGAGCGTGAAGCCCGGGGACTTCTCGCTGCCCATCGAACGGAACCATTCCTTACCGCGGTTGAGGATCGCGGGAACCGACGCGATGGATTCGACGTTGTTCACCACAGTGGGGCAGGCGTAGAGGCCCGCCACGGCAGGGAAGGGGGGCCTGAGCCGGGGCTGGCCGCGACGCCCTTCGAGCGAGTCGAGGAGGGCCGTCTCCTCGCCGCAGATATAGGCGCCCGCCCCCGCGTGCACGGTGATGTCGAGGTCGAGCCCGCTGCCGAGGATGTCCCGGCCGAGGTAGCCCGCGGCGTACGCCTCGCGCACGGCCTCGTGCAACCGCCGCAGCACGGGGACGGTTTCACCGCGCAGATAGATGAAGGCGTGGCTGGAGCGGATCGCGTAGCAGGCGATCAGCATGCCCTCGATGAGGGAGTGCGGGTTGGCGAAGAGGAGGGGGATGTCCTTGCAGGTGCCCGGTTCGGACTCGTCCGCGTTGACGACGAGGTAGTGCGGCTTGCCGTCGCCCTGGGGGATGAACTGCCACTTCATCCCGGTGGGGAAGCCCGCGCCGCCTCTGCCGCGCAGCCCGGAGTCCTTCACATAGGCGATCACGTCGTCGGGGGTCATCGCCAGGGCCTTGCGCGCGCCCGCGTAGCCCTCGTGGCGCAGATAGGTGTCCAGCGTCCAGGAGCGCGGCTGGTCCCAGAAGGCGCTGAGCACGGGCGAGAGCAGCTTCTCCGGGTCGGTGCCGCCCCCGGCCGTGGGGCGGGGGGTCCCACCGTTCGCGGGTGCCATGGTCATTCCTCCCCCTCCTCGGTGTGCTCCGCGGGCCCCGGCCCATGCGTGGGTCCGTCCGGTGCAGGCGCTCCGCGCGGCGGGCCGACATGGGCGGCCGGGGTCCCGCCCTTGGCCAGTCGCAGGCCGGCGAGGGTGGCGGGCCCGGCGGCGCCGCTCGCCTCGACGGCGCCCGGCCGCGGGTCGGGGAAGCCGGCCAGGATGCGGGCCGTCTCCTTGTAGGTGCACAGGGGTGCGCCGCGGGTCGGCCGGGCGGTGCGCCCGGCGCGCAGGTCGTCGACGAGGGCCTTGGCGCTCTCGACGGTCTGGTTGTCGAAGAACTCCCAGTTGACCATCACCACGGGCGCGAAGTCGCAGGCCGCGTTGCACTCGATGTGTTCGAGGGTGACCTTGCCGTCGTCCGTGGTGCCGCCGCCCTCGACGCCCAGGTGACGGCGCAGGGCGTCGAAGATGGCGTCGCCGCCCAGCACCGCGCACAGGGTGTTGGTGCAGACGCCGACCTGGTAGTCCCCGCTCGGCTCGCGGCGGTACATGGAGTAGAAGGTCGACACCGCCGTGACCTCGGCGACGGTCAGTTCGAGCACCTCGGCGCAGAAGCGCAGGCCGGTGCGGGTGACATGCCCGTCCTCCGCCTGGACGAGGTGCAGCAGCGGCAGCAGGGCGCTGCGGCTGTCGGGATAGCGGGCGATCACCTCCTTCGCATCGGCCTCCAGCCGGGCCCGTACGTCGGCGGGGTAGTCGGGAGCCGGAAGCTGGGGCATCCCCAACTGAACATCGCTCACCGGTCGACGCCTCCCATCACAGGGTCGATGGACGCGACGGCGACGATGACGTCGGCCACCTGGCCGCCCTCGCACATCGCCGCCATGGCCTGGAGGTTGGTGAAGGAAGGGTCGCGGAAGTGGACCCGGTAGGGGCGGGTGCCGCCGTCGCTGACGACGTGCACGCCGAGCTCGCCCTTGGGGGATTCCACCGCCGCGTACGCCTGGCCGGGCGGCACCCGGAAGCCCTCCGTCACCAGCTTGAAGTGGTGGATCAGGGCCTCCATCGAGGTGCCCATGATCTTCTTGATGTGGTCGAGGGAGTTGCCGAGGCCGTCCGGTCCGAGGGCCAGCTGGGCGGGCCAGGCGATCTTCTTGTCGGCGACCATCACCGCGCCGGGCGCCAGCCGGTCCAGGCACTGCTCGACGATCCGCAGGGACTGCCGCATCTCTTCGAGGCGGATGAGGAAGCGCCCGTACGCGTCGCAGGTGTCGGCGGTCGGCACCTCGAAGTCGTAGGTGTCGTAGCCGCAGTAGGGCTGTGCCTTGCGCAGGTCGTGCGGGAGCCCGGCGGCGCGCAGGATGGGGCCGGTCGCGCCGAGCGCGAGGCACCCGGCGAGGTCGAGGTAACCGACGTCCTGCATCCGGGCCTTGAAGATCGGGTTGCCGGTGGCGAGCTTGTCGTACTCGGGGAGGTTCCTGCGCATCTTCTTCACGAACTCGCGCACCGCGTCCACCGCTCCGGGCGGCAGGTCCTGGGCGAGGCCGCCGGGGCGTACGTACGCGTGGTTCATCCGCAGGCCGGTGATCAGCTCATAGAGGTCCAGGATCATCTCGCGGTCCCGGAAGCCGTAGATCATGATCGTGGTGGCGCCGAGCTCCATGCCGCCGGTGGCGATGGCCACCAGGTGGGAGGAGAGACGGTTCAGCTCCATCAGCAGCACGCGGACGACCGTGGCCCGGTCCGGGATCTGCTCCTCGATGCCCAGCAGCCGCTCCACGCCGAGGCAGTACGCCGTCTCGTTGTAGAAGGAGGTGAGGTAGTCCATGCGCGTGACGAAGGTGGTGCCCTGGGTCCAGTTCCGGAATTCGAGGTTCTTCTCGATGCCGGTGTGGAGATAGCCGATGCCGCAGCGGGCCTCGGTGACGGTCTCGCCGTCGATCTCCAGGATCAGCCGGAGCACTCCATGGGTGGAGGGGTGCTGGGGGCCCATGTTGACGATGATGCGCTCGTCGTCGGCCTGTTTCGCGGCCGCGGCGATCTCGTCCCAGTCGCCACCGGTGACCGTATATACGGTGCCTTCGGTGGTGTCGCGCGCGCTCGCAGGGGAAGTGCTCATCAGCTGTACGACCTCCGCTGGTCCGGAGCCGGGATCTGGGCGCCCTTGTATTCGACGGGGATGCCGCCGAGGGGGTAGTCCTTGCGCTGCGGGAAGCCCTGCCAGTCGTCCGGCATCATGATCCGCGTGAGCGCCGGGTGGCCGTCGAAGACAAGGCCGAAGAAGTCGTACGTCTCGCGCTCGTGCCAGTCGTTGGTGGGATAGACGTCCACGATCGAGGGCACGTGCGGGTCGCTGTCGGGGGCGCCGACCTCCAGCCGGATCAGCCGGTTGTGGGTGATCGAGCGCAGGTGGTAGACCGCGTGCAGCTCCCGGCCCTTGTCTCCGGGGAAGTGGACGCCGCTGACGCCGGTACAGAGCTCGAAGCGGAGCGCCGGGTCGTCGCGGAGGGTGCGGGCGACGCGCGGCAGGTGCTCGCGGGCGATGTGGAAGGTGAGCTCGCCGCGGTCGACGACGGTCTTCTCGATGGCGTTCTCCGGGGCGAGTCCCTGTTCCTCCAGGGCCCCTTCGAGCTCGTCGGCCACCTCGTCGAACCATCCCCCGTACGGGCGGGCGGACTCGCCCGGCAGCCGTACGGTGCGGACGAGGCCGCCGTAGCCGGAGGTGTCGCCGCCGTTGCGAGCGCCGAACATGCCGCGCTGGACGCGGATGGTCTCGCCCTGGTCGCCGCGCTGGCCCGGGAGGTTCTGGGCGTTGACGTCCTTGTCGGGGTTGACCCCGTTGGACCGGGAAGTGCCGTTGTTCTTCGGATCGCTCACCGCAGCAGACCCTTCATCTCGATCAGCGGCAGCGCCTTGAGGGCCGCTTCCTCCGCCTCGCGGGCGGCCTCCTCGCGGTTCACGCCGAGCTTCTCGCCCTGGATCTTCTTGTGCAGCTTCAAGATCGCGTCCAGCAGCATCTCGGGGCGCGGCGGGCAGCCGGGCAGATAGATGTCGACCGGCACGATGTGGTCGACGCCCTGGACGATCGCGTAGTTGTTGAACATGCCGCCGCTGGAGGCGCAGACACCCATGGAGATCACCCATTTCGGGTTGGGCATCTGGTCGTAGACCTGGCGCAGCACCGGCGCCATCTTCTGGCTGACCCGGCCGGCCACGATCATCAGGTCCGCCTGGCGCGGTGAGCCGCGGAAGACCTCCATGCCGAAGCGGGCGAGGTCGTAGCGCCCGGCGCCGGTGGTCATCATCTCGATGGCGCAGCAGGCCAGTCCGAAGGTGGCCGGGAAGACGGACGCCTTGCGCACCCACCCGGCGGCCTGTTCGACGGTGGTCAGCAAAAAACCGCTGGGCAGCTTCTCTTCGAGTCCCATGGTGTGGTGCCCCCTAGTCCCATTCCAGGCCGCCGCGGCGCCAGACGTAGGCGTAGGCGACGAAGACGGTGAGCACGAAGAGCAGCATCTCGACGAGCCCGAACAGCCCCAGGGCGTCGAAGGTGACGGCCCAGGGATAGAGGAAGACGATCTCGATGTCGAAGACGATGAAGAGCATCGCCGTCAGGTAGTACTTGATCGGGAAGCGCCCGCCCCCGGCGGGCTGCGGGGTGGGCTCGATGCCGCATTCGTAGGCCTCGAGCTTGGCGCGGTTGTACCTCTTGGGCCCGATGAGCGAGGCCATGACCACGGAGAAGATCGCGAAGCCTGCCCCGAGGGCTCCCAGTACGAGGATGGGCGCGTAGGCGTTCACCGCTCCTCGCTCCTTCCAGTCGACGCTGACTGCTGGCTGACCGGACCCCGGCGGGCTCACCGCCTCATGGGGATCCCCGCGAAGATCACCCATATGTGAGGCAGTTCACAAGCCCGGGTCGACTGCATCCTATGCCCGCCGGTCTGTGATCTGCGACACGGGGTGCGCGACCGCGTTTGTGATCTCCACCACCTGACGAACGATCATCAAGTCGGATGAGCGCCGATCTTCGTACACGAAGCGGTCGAGTGATCACGAGTGGTGACAATTGACGGCTCCGGCGCTGGTCGGAGGGGGGTGGCACTATCAAGACATGGCTGCTGCACACAAATTGGCGCGAGTGATCGCCAACTGATATAGGAGCACCGCCCACTGAGGCGGCGGCAGTCGGCGGACCCCTCGCCCGCCGCTCCGCCCTCCGGTTCACGAGCGCGGGGCCGGAGGCCGCCGGGGCGTGAGCTGCGCCACGCTCCGGGAGGTTCGGAGTCCGCTTTTCCCGGGTAGCCTCGACACGCTCGCCGTAAAGGTGATATGCCCGCCGACGATCATCCCCGGCGGTCAAACGCCGTGCTGAGGCGGCTGTTCACGCCCGGCACACCCGGGGACGCCGTGACTCCACCGTGATCAAATGTCCGAATTCTCGGCGCGCGCATGCCAATTGTGGCGCACGTCACTTTTATTGAACTCAACCTGCGCGGCCTGATAGTCCGTTGTCCCATGTCCCCGAACGCGCATATAACCAGCCACCGGAAGCCCCGCCGTACGGCCACCCAGTCGTGGGTCGTGCGCACGGGTGTTGCCGGTGGCGTCCTCAGCACCCTGGCCGTGGCCGGCGCCGGTTCCGCCACCGCCGTCGAGAAGCCCACCGAGGCCACGATGGAGATGCCGGCGATCAACGCGACGATCTCCTCCTCCATCGCGCAGAGCGCCGCTGCCACCCAGCAGACCGCCTTCGGCTACCAGGAGAGCGCGCAGCAGGACAAGGCCGACGACACGGCCAAGGACGCCTCCAAGCAGGCCAAGGACGAGGCCCAGCGCATCGCCGACGCCGCGGAGAAGAAGGCCGCCGCGGAGAAGGAGAAGCGCGAGCAGGACGAGGCCCGCGCCTCCCGCGCCACCGAGCGCAAGAGCCTCAGCGCCAAGTCCGCCACGGGCTCCTCGGACGAGGCCGCCTCCGCCGCGTCGTCGTCCTCCTCGACGTCGACCGGCACCGGCAGCTCGGCCACGCTGATCTCCTTCCTCCAGGCGCAGCTGGGCAAGGCCTACGTGATGGGCGCCACCGGCTCGTCCTCGTACGACTGCTCCGGCCTGGTGATGGCCGCGTACAACCAGATCGGCATCAGCCTGCCGCGTGTCTCGCAGGACCAGTCGACCGCCGGTACGCAGGTCTCGCTGAGCAACCTCCAGCCCGGCGACATCCTCTACTGGGGCTCCGCGGGCAGCGCCTACCACGTCGCCGTCTACGTCGGCGGCGGCAAGTTCATCGGCGCGCAGAACCCCAGCGCCGGTGTGGTCGAGCGCGACCTCAGCTACGACATGCCCACGGGTGCCGTCCGCGTCATGTGACGCGCGCTCCCGCACACGGACGCACGACGAAGGGCCGCCACTCCCCACCGCTCGGGGAAGGCGGCCCTTTCGCATAACCGGTCGCTCGTACAAGGACCGCCCGCCGTACGGGGGCTGTGGCGCACGGCGGGCGGTTGCTTGCCTGATTTCTTCCGCAAAGCGGACACGCCGAAACGGCATGAAAGTTACCCGAAAGGGTGAAACTCACTCGTTTGTCACGAGCGCGTCCGTCATGCAGGCGTCGTCATGACGGCGTCCGTCATGAACGCGGGGCCACCTTGCTCAGGCCGTTGATGATCCGGTCCATGGCGTCGCCGCCCGTGGGGTCGGTCAGGTTCGCCAGCATCTTCAGCGTGAACTTCATCAGCATCGGGTGCGTCAGGCCGCGCTGCGTGGCGATCTGCATGACCTTCGGGTTGCCGATGAGCTTCACGAAGGCGCGGCCGAGCGTGTAGTAGCCGCCGTAGGTGTCCTTGAGGATCTTCGGGTAGCGCTGGAGGGCGAGCTCGCGCTGGGCGTACGAGGCGCGGGCGTGGGCCTGGACGATGACGTCCGCGGCGATCTGGCCGGACTCCATGGCGTAGGCGATGCCCTCGCCGTTGAACGGGTTGACCAGCCCGCCCGCGTCACCGACCAGCAGCAGGCCGCGCGTGTAGTGCGGCTGGCGGTTGAAGGCCATCGGGAGGGCGGCGCCACGGATGGGGCCCGTCATGTTCTCCGGGGTGTAGCCCCAGTCCTCGGGCATCGAGGCGCACCACGCCTTGAGGACCTCGCGCCAGTCCAGCTCCTTGAAGGAGTCGGAGGTGTTGAGGACGCCGAGGCCGACGTTGCTCGTGCCGTCGCCCATGCCGAAGATCCAGCCGTAGCCGGGCAGCAGCCGGTCCTGCGGGCCGCGCCGGTCCCACAGCTCCAGCCACGACTCCAGGTAGTCGTCGTCGTGGCGGGGCGAGGTGAAGTACGTGCGGACCGCCACGCCCATCGGGCGGTCCTCGCGCCGGTGCAGGCCCATCGCCAGCGACAGGCGCGTGGAGTTGCCGTCGGCGGCGACGACGAGCGGGGCGTGGAAGGTGACCGGGGTCTTGTCCTCGCCGAGCTTGGCGTGCACACCGGTGATCCGGCCCGTGCGGTCGTCGATGATCGGCGCGCCGACGTTGCACCGCTCGTGGAGCCGGGCGCCCGCCTTCTCCGCGTTCCGCGCGAGCTGCTCGTCGAAGTCGTCGCGCTTGCGGACGAGTCCGTAGTCGGGGAAGGAGGCGAGTTCCGGCCAGTCCAGCTGGAGGCGGACGCCGCCGCCGATGATGCGCAGGCCCTTGTTGCGCAGCCAGCCCGCCTCTTCCGAGATGTCGATGCCCATCGACACGAGCTGCTTGGTGGCGCGCGGCGTCAGCCCGTCACCGCACACCTTCTCGCGCGGGAACGACGTCTTCTCCAGCAGCAGCACGTCCAGCCCGGCCTTGGCCAGGTGGTACGCGGTGGTGGAGCCGGCCGGGCCTGCACCGACGACGATCACGTCGGCGGTGTGTGCGGTGGGGGACTCGGTCACGGTCGGCTCTCCCGATTCGACGGAGGGTTGGATGCGTCGAGTCTATGAGCCGGGCGCCGGAAGCCGTCCGGCCGGGGCGGGCGTTGCCCGCCCACCGCTCACCCCAGGCGCTTCGTACCGCGGTGCAGGGCCACCACGCCGCCCGTCAGATTGCGCCAGGCCACGTCCGACCAGCCCGCGCCCTTCAGCCGCGCCGCCAGCGCCGGCTGGTCGGGCCACTCGCGGATCGACTCGGCGAGATAGACGTACGCGTCCGGGCTGCTGCTCACGGCCCGCGCGATCGGCGGCAGGGCGCGCATCAGGTACTCCGTGTAGACCGTGCGGAACGGCTCCCACGTCGGCTGGCTGAACTCACAGACCACCACGCGCCCGCCGGGCTTGGTCACCCGCAGCATCTCGCGCAGCGCCGTGTCGGTCTCCCGCACGTTGCGCAGCCCGAAGGAAATGGTGACGGCGTCGAACACGCCGTCCGCGAAGGGCAGTCGGGTCGCGTCACCGGCGGTGAGCGGGAGCCACGGGTTGCGCTTCTTGCCCTCGCGCAGCATGCCGACGGAGAAGTCGCACGGCACGACGTACGCGCCCGCCGCGACGAACGGCATGGAGGAGGTGCCCGTACCGGCCGCGAGGTCAAGCACCTTCTCCCCCGGGCGCGCGTTCACGGCCTGTGCGACGGCCTTGCGCCACAGGCGGGCCTGGCCGAGCGACAGCACGTCGTTGGTCAGGTCGTATTTCGCCGCCACGTCGTCGAACATCGCGGCGACTTCGTGCGGCTGCTTGTCCAGGGATGCTCGGGTCACGTACCCCATTGTTCACCGCCCGCCTCCGGCAGGGCACGCGGGGCACGGTGCGGGTCCGTTGCCGCCTGCGGCGGGCTTTTCCCCACCCCGCCCCTTCCCGAACTGGGGCTCCGCCCCAGACCCCGAAGCACGCTTCGCGCGCTGTCCTCAAACGCCGGACAGGCTGAAATCAGCCCGTCCGGCGATTGAGGACGCGCCCGCAGGGCGCTGGGGGTCCGGGGTCTCCCCGGTTTCGGGAAGGGGCGGGGCAGGGGAACAAAGCCCACCGGACCCGGGCACAGGGCGGAGCCCCTGGAAACCTGGACGGGGGCGGCTCGCCGGCGGCTTGCGCCGGCGACGTGGTTCCCGGGGACCCCCGCTCCCCGGAACCGCTGGGAACCCCCCGGTCCCACCGCCCCCGCGCTTCTCATCCTGAAGGGTGAAAACGGAAGATCCACGTCCGTTAACGCCGCCCTGACGTGCGGCGCAACCGCTTTTACGGATCACTGACGCGCGTCAGCGCGCCCGGTACACCAGCCGCCCGCCGAGCACCGTGGCCACACAGGCCCCCGCGCCCCGCACCGCGAGCGCGGCGACGTCCCGTACGTCGAAGACCGCGAAGTCCGCCCGCGCGCCCGGTGCGAGCGTGCCCGCGAACGCCGTGTCCGGCGCGGTGCCTTCGGGCAGGGCGGCCAGCGGGTCCAGGCCCGCCGGTCCGGGTGGCACGGGGCGCCGCACCTGGGCCAGCCCCGCCCGCGCCACGGCCAGCCGCACGGACGCCCGGGTGAAGGGGCCGACCACCGCGGTCGTGCCGTGCCGCAGCATCCGCTGGGCACCGCGCCGGGCGGAGCCGCCCCAGCGGGCGTCGTCCAGGCCGAGCGCCGTCAGCCGGTCCCCGGTCAGCGGCTCCTCGCCGAGCTCGGCGGCCTCGCGCGGGTCGGGGTGGTAGGCGGCCTCCAGCAGCGCGGCCGCCTGGGTGTTGACGAGCCCGGGCGTGAGCACGCCGGGCCAGCTGCGGGTGCGGGCCAGCGGATGCGCGGCGGCCACGTCGTCGTACGCCCCGACGGCCGCGATCCGGTCGCCCTCCACGGCGACGGCCCCGCCGGGCAGCGGGGCCGCGCCGGGGCCGGTGACCAGCAGCTCGGCGGAGTGGATGGTCAGCATGACCGCGGGTCAGCTGGTCGCGACGATCTTCAGCTCGGGGTGTGCGGTGCCGCCCTCGATCGCCGTGGACGACAGGTGCGAGACCACCCGGTCGTCGACCGGGTCGTCCGCCGGGTCCTCATGCACCACCAGGTGCTCGTACGTCGTCGCACGCTGCGCAGGCACCCGCCCCGCCTTGCGGATGAGGTCGATGATCTCCATACGGTTGGAGCGATGCTTCGCACCCGCCGAGGA
Source organism: Streptoverticillium olivoreticuli subsp. olivoreticuli (assembly GCF_003391135.1). GTDB lineage: Bacteria > Actinomycetota > Actinomycetes > Streptomycetales > Streptomycetaceae > Streptomyces > Streptomyces blastmyceticus. The sequence continues at coordinate 4,731,152 of NZ_CP031455.1, forward strand.
GACGACGTTCTCCTCCAGCATGATCGAACCCAGGTCGTCCGCGCCGTAGTGCAACGACAGCTGGCCGACCTCCTTGCCCGTCGTCAGCCACGACCCCTGGATATGCGCCACGTTGTCCAGGAACAGACGGGCCACCGCGATGATCCGCAGGTACTCGAACAACGTCGCCTGCGTACGGCCCTTCAGATGGTTGTTCTCCGGCTGGTACGTGTACGGAATGAACGCACGGAAACCACCCGTACGGTCCTGCACCTCACGGATCATCCGCAGGTGCTCGATCCGCTCCGCGTTCGTCTCACCCGTACCCATCAGCATCGTGGACGTCGACTCCACACCCAGGCCGTGGGCGAGCTCCATGATCTCCAGCCACCGCTCGCCCGACTCCTTCAGCGGAGCGATCGCCGTCCGCGGCCGCGCCGGGAGCAGCTCCGCACCCGCGCCCGCGAAGGAGTCCAGGCCCGCGGCGTGGATACGGCGGATCGCCTCCTCCGCGCTCACCCCGGAGATCCGCGCCATGTGGTCCACCTCGGACGCACCCAGGGAGTGGATCACCAGCTGCGGGAACGCCTTCTTGATCGCCGCGAAGTGCTCCTCGTAGTACTCCACGCCGTAATCCGGGTGGTGCCCGCCCTGGAACATGATCTGGGTGCCGCCCAGCTCGACGGTCTCCGCGCAGCGGCGCAGGATGTCGTCCAGACCACGCGTCCACACCTTGTCACTCTTCGGCGGGGCATAGAACGCACAGAACTTGCACGCCGTCACACACGAGTTCGTGTAATTGATGTTCCGCTCGATGATGTACGTCGCGATGTGCTCCACACCCGCATACCGCCTACGACGCACGGCATCGGCCGCCGCACCCAGAGCATGCAACGGCGCGGAGCGATACAGATCGAGAGCCTCCTCCGGAGAGATCCGGCCACCGGCAGCGGCACGGTCGAGGACGGACTGAAGGTCGGCGTTCTCGGTCACCGGGCGTCCCTTCGGAGGGGGTTTGACACGACCGATCCAGCGTACGCCAGCCCTGTGACACGGCTGATGGCGGCCGCCGTCACCGGTCCTGTCACTGCCCGCTCCTGGTGAGCGTCGCCGTGGGCCTGCCCCCGGCCGCGTCCTCGGAGGCGTAGGCGAGCCGGTCGCCGCCGGTGAGGGTGAACGTGATCTTCGAGGTGTTGCCCGTGCAGCCGAGCGCCGGGGTGCCGTCGCTGACCTCTTCCAGGGTGAGCTCGGTGGTGGTGGCCGAGAGGAGCTTGGCCTTGCTGTGGCACTCCAGGACGTTCAGCGCGGAGTACGTCGTGCGGACCACGTACGCGCCGGTGCCGCCACCGGAGACGGCGGCGGTCACCGTGCCGTTGGGGGTGCCGTCGGACTGACGGATGTCACCGGTCCAGGTGCCGAGGAACTCCTTCGGTACGGATGAGGCGGCGGCCCCGCCCGTCGCGGAGGTGGCGGGCTTCGTGCTGCTCGCCTTGCTGTTGCCGTTGCTGGGCAGCAGGTAGACGAGCGCCGCGGCTGTCGCGGCAAGCGCGACGGTGACGAGGGCGAGTGTGCGGCGCCGGTGGCGCGGGCGCGGCTCGCCGCTGCCACGGTGCGGGGCATCGAGCCCGGAGGGGAGCCGGGGGATCTCCCCCGGCTCGGCAAGGGTCGGGGTCGGGGTCGGGGTCGGGGAAAAACCGTCCGCTTCCAGATCCAGGAGCTCCACCGCCCGGCGCGTCACCCGTTCCAGCAGTGGTGCCGGCAGCCATCCGCTCCGGACCAGGCCGCGCGCGCCCTCCCCCGGGGCCAGGCGGCGGGCCAGGTCCGCCGGGGCGGGGCGGTCCGCCGGGGACTTCGCCAGGCAGGACTCGATCAGCAGGCGCAGCTCGCCCGTGAGGGCCGGGCCGAGCACCGGCGGCTCGTGGACGACGCGGTAGAGGAGGCCCGCGGAGTTGTCGCCGGGGAACGGCGGCTCGCCCGTGGCCGCGTAGGCGAGGACCGCCCCGTAGGAGAACACGTCCGCCGCGGCCGTCACCTCCGCCCCGAGGATCTGCTCGGGTGCCATGTAGCCGGGCGAGCCGACGGACACCCCGGTCTCGGTGAGGGCCGCCGTCGCGTCCGACGCGCGGGCGATGCCGAAGTCGATCAGCCGGGGGCCGTCCAGGGAGAGCAGCACGTTCGACGGCTTGACGTCCCGGTGGACCAGGCCCAGCGCGTGCACCGCCGCGAGCGCCTCCGCCAGGCCCGCGCCCAGGGCCCGTACGGTCGGCTCCGGCTGGGCGCCGGTCTCCAGGACGGCTTCCGTGAGCGAGGGGCCCGCGACATAGCCGGTCGCCACCCAGGGAACGGCGGCGTCGGGGTCGGCGTCCAGCACGGGCGCGGTCCACTGCCGTCCGTCCGGCCGGGCGTCCCCGGCCACCCGCCGGGCCGCCGCCACCTCGCGCCGGAAACGCGCCCGGAACTGCTCGTCGAGGGCGAAGTGCGGGTGCACGACCTTGACCGCGACCGTGCGGCCGCCGGCGCTGCGCCCCAGGTAGACCAGGCCCATGCCGCCCGCCCCGAGCCGCCCCAGCAGCCGGTACGCGCCGATGACCTGCGGATCTTCCGCACGCAGTGGCTGCATCGGGTCTTTCGCCTCCCCCGGTGGGGGACCGACGACCCCGCGTTTGAGCCTATGACTCAATTCACGGGGTGTCCCAGGAACCCCGGAGCCGGATTTACCCATCCACCAGGACGGAACAAACCGTCATGTCCTTCGGGGCAGCAGCATCATCCGGAGCGACGAGATGACGCACTCATCCAATGGGGCCTACCGGTCCCAGGGCCACCGCCGGGCAGGCCGCGCCAAACGATGGATCATCGTGGTGGCGTCCATAGCCGTGCTCGGGCTGATCGCCTGGCCCGTCATGACCTATTTCGAGATCCCGCCCTTCACCGACAAGGGCAAGCCGGTCAGCTTCGGCTCGGTGCCGAGCGGCGGCGGGCAGGCCGGCGGCACCGGCGGCGAGCAGCCCGCGAACTCCAAGGTGTCGATGCCCACCGGCCCGGACGCGGGCTTCAAGATCGCCAGCACGCTGGGCAACGGCACGCACGTCGGCGTCGTCTCCTACGACGGCAAGAAGTCCGGCTTCAAGGGCAAGGTCTGGGTGTGGGCGCCCAAGGAGTACGAGGACCCGAAGTTCGCCAAGAGCGGCTTCCCCGTGCTGATCGCGCTCCCCGGCGGCCCCGGCTTCCCGGCCAACTACTGGATGGACGACAGCCTGAAGCTGGAGTCGTCGATCTCCAAGTGGTACTCCGAGGGCAAGAGCAAGCCGTTCCTCCTCGCGATGCCGGTCCTCAACCCCAAGCCGGACGACGGCGGGCTCTACTGGGACGGCAGTGACATCCCCGGCCAGCCGAAGATGGGCACGTGGCTCACCGAGGACGTCCCGGACCTGATGAAGCAGAACTTCCGGACGATCAAGTCGCGCGACGGCTGGGCGTTCATGGGCTCCTCCTCCGGCGGCTTCTCGGGCCTGAAGGCCGTGCTCAAGCACCCGGACAAGTTCAAGGCCGTGATCGCCTCCGGCCCGGACATCGTCCCGGACTCCCCGCTGTGGAAGGGCCACGAGCAGGAGAAGAACGAGAACAACCCCGAGCTGCTGGCCAAGGCGCTGATCGCCGCCAACAAGCCGGGGCAGGACGTCTACCTCGCGTTCCAGTACGGGACGAAGGAGAAGAGCGTCATCCCGAAGGTGGACCAGTTCATCAGGACGTACGGCAACAAGGGACCGATCCACACCCGCCTGCAGGTGATCCAGGGCGGCGAGCACAATGCCAAGACCTACGTGGAAGGCATGGGCGAAGGCAGCATCCAGTGGATCAGTGAGCAGATGGAAGGCCCCGTGCCCTCCTCCTGACCCGCCCGCCGGGCCCCGGCTGTTCCACCGGGACCCGGCCGCCCGTCACCCGCTTCGAAGCCCTGACCCCGATTCCGGGGGTCAGGGCTTCAGCAGTTCCACCCGGACGTCGGCGGGGAAGCCCGTCGTCGGGCCGGTGCGGCGGGCGAACTCGGTGACGCCCGCGAGCTGGTCCGGCCCGAAGCGGAAGTCGAGGGTCGTGAAGTAGCGCTCCAGCAGCTCCGCGTCGAACGCCTCCCAGCGCGCGGCCTGCTCGGCGACCTTGCCCACCTCTTCGAGCGAGACGTCCCGGGAGGCGAGGAACGCCTCGTGGACGTCGGCGACGATGTGCGGCGCGCGGGCCAGGTAGTCCTTGCGCACGGCCCACACCGCGAAGACGAACGGCAGCCCCGTCCAGTCCTTCCACATCTGCCCCAGGTCGTGGACCTCCAGGCCGAGCCGCGGCGCGTCGTGCAGCGAGGCCCGCAGCGCGGCGTCCCCGATCAGCACGGCGGCGTCCGCCTCCTGCATCATCAGGCTCAGGTCGGGCGGGCAGGTGTAGTAGTCGGGCCGCACGCCGTACTGCTCGGCGAGCAGCAGCTGCGCGAGGCGCACCGACGTGCGCGAGGTGGAGCCGAGCGCGACCCGGGCGCCGTCCAGCTCGCCCAGCGGCACCTGCGAGACGATCACGCAGGACATCACCGGGCCGTCGCAGCCGACGGCGATGTCGGGCAGGGCCACCAGATCGTCGGCGTTCCGCAGGAACTCGACGAGGGTGACGGGCCCGATGTCCAGATCGCCGCGGACCAGCCGCTCGCTGAGCTTCTCCGGGGTGTCCTTGGTCAGGTCCAGGTCGAGCAGCGTGCCCGTGCGGGCGAGCCCCCAGTAGAGGGGCAGGCAGTTGAGGAACTGGATATGGCCGACGCGGGGGCGGCCGCTGCGCCGGTCCGAGGCTGAATTGTCCACATCCGGAGGCTAGCCCCGCGCCGCCGTGAAGGGTGTGGCGGGGGGCCTGTCGGCAGGTGCCCGACCGTCGATCTTTTCCGGCTGCGACACCCGGAAAACCATCCAACAGCGTGATCTTCCACTCTTTCGCAGCAAGAACCTCGCGTGCTAGGCTCGCCGCAAGTTGCAGTTTGGTTTCCCTTGCAGTACAGAGCCTGCGGAGCATGTGACCCCGCAGGCTTTTGTAGTTTTCAGACTTCTCGCAGGTTCTGGAGCAGGGCAACCCTTTGGCCCAAGGAGGGCTTATGGCTACCGGAACCGTGAAGTGGTTCAACGCTGAAAAGGGCTTTGGCTTCATCGCCCAGGACGGCGGGGGCCCCGACGTCTTCGTCCACTACTCCGCGATCAACGCCGCTGGCTTCCGCTCCCTCGAGGAGAACCAGCAGGTCACCTTCGACGTCACGCAGGGCCCGAAGGGTCCGCAGGCGGAGAACGTCACCCCGGCCTAGTCTTCGGATCTGCTGATCCGACGGCTTGACCGTCCGACCGATCGCGGTCGCTTGCAGTACCCAAGGAGCCTTGTCCGCTTCCGTTTCGACGGAAGCGGACGGGGCTCCTGCTTTTTACCCTCCTGCCCTGATTCTTTCGATTCAGCTTTTCTTTTGCACCTTTTCTTTCGTTTCTGTTCACACTGATGTCTTCGGCATGCTCGCAATCCCCGAACCGGCTTGAATTGATCCCATGAGCCGCACGATCACCGTGCACCACGTCAAGGCCGCTCTCGGCGGAGCCCGACGGCTCGGCATCGACACCGTTTCCCTGCTGAACAGCGCGCTGATCCCGCCCCCCGTCCTCGCCGACGAAGGGGCCCGGGTCACCCCCGAGCAGTTCACCCGGCTGATCAAGGAGCTGCGGCGGGCCACCGGCGACGAGTTCCTCGGGCTCGGCCGCTCCCCCAGCAGACCCGGCACGTTCGCGATGATGTGCTACGCCTGCGCCGGCTGCCGCGACCTCGGCACGGCCATGGAGCGCGGGATCCGCTTCTACGGCCTCTTCCCCGGCGGCCCCGACCTCGCGCTCGAACACCGGCCCGGGGAAGTCGTGTTCACGGTCCGCAGCGACCTGCGCGACATCCCCGAGAGCCGCTTCCTCGCCGAGTCCCTGATGGTCGTCTGGCACCGGCTGGCCGGCTGGCTGATCGGCCGCCGGATCGCCCTGCGCTGGGCGGAGTTCGCCCACCCCGCCCCGCCGTACGCCCGGGAGTACGACCTCCTCTTCGGCTGCCCCGTCCGCTTCGGCGCGCCCCGCACCCGCGCCGGGTTCGACCCCTGCTGGCTCGGCGCCCCCGTCGTACAGGACGAGGCGAGCCTGGAGGCCCTGCTCCGGCACGCGCCCGCCGGCCTGCTCAGCCGCCGCGAGTACGGGACGACGGTCGCCGAACAGGTGCGGCACTCGCTCGCGCGGGCGATGCGCGAGGGCCGGACCGTCCGGCTGCCGGAAGTGGCGCAGACAGCGGCCCGGCTGGCGGTGAGCCCGGCGACGCTGCGGCGGCGGCTGAAGGACGAGGGCACCTCGTACCGGAAGCTGAAGGACCAGGTCCGGCGGGAGGCCGCGGTGCGCAGCCTGGCGGAGGGGCGGGAGCCGATCGCCGAGCTGGCGGCGCGGCTGGGCTTCTCCGAGGACACCGCCTTCCACCGGGCGTTCCGCCGCTGGACGGGCACCACCCCCGGCGCGTACCGCCTCCTGGAGCGCCGGGGGCGGCCGGGTCAGCAAAGCTGAGCTCCCCGGTCACCGCCTTGCTGACCCCCGCGTCACTACGGTCGCATCGACCGGCCCGGTACCACCGACAGTCAGGAGTGCCGTATGCACCTGCGATCCACCGCCCTCGCCACGGTCGCCGCGCTGGCCTTCTCGCTCGGCCTCTCGGGCACGGGCGCCGCGGCGGACGGGCCCGCCGCGGCGGCCCCCGGCGACGTCCTCAGCTCCGCGCCCACGTCCTTCCACCCGCTGCCCTTCCAGCCCACCAACACCAGGGCCTGGCACATCACTTACCGCTCCACCACCGCCAAGGGCGCGCCCAATGTCGTCTCCGGCACCGTGATCGTGCCCCAGGACGGCAGAACGGGGCCTCGCCCGCTGGTCTCCTACGCGGTGGGCACCGTGGGGCTCGCCGACAAGTGCGCCCCCTCGGCGGGCTTCCCCTACGGCACCACGGTGGAGGCCAACCTCATCCAGCAACTCACCCTGCGCGGCTGGGCGGTCGCCGTCACCGACTACGAAGGGCTGGGCACGCCCGGCGACCACACCTACATCGTCGGCCGGGCCGAGGGCCAGGCCGTCCTCGACGCGGCGCGCGCCGCGCTGCGCCTGCCGGAGGCGGGGCTCGCCAAGGACTCGCCCGTGGGCGTCATGGGCTACTCCCAGGGCGGCCACGCCGGCAGCTGGGCCGCCGAACTGCACGACTCGTACGCCCCGGAGCTCAACCTCAAGGGCACCGCCACCGGTGGCGTCCCCGCCGACCTGCTCAAGACCGCCGACCACAACAACGGCAACATCGGTGCGGGCTTCATCCTCATGGCGGCCATCGGCCAGAACGCGGCCTACCCCGAGCTCCGGCTCGACACGTACCTCAACGACCGGGGGCGGCACCTCGTCGACTACCTGAAGAACAACTGCGTCGCCGCCAACACGGCCGCCGGGCTCTTCGAGCGGATCTCCGACGTCACGGTCAGGAACCCGCTGTACGAGCCGGACTGGCAGCGCGTCCTGCGCGCCTCGAACCTCGGCTCGCACGCACCCGACCGGCCCGTCTACCTCTATCACGGGGTGATCGACGAGCTGATCCCGTACGCGATCGGGCAACAGCTGCGCGCGGACTGGTGCGCGAAGGGTGTGCCGGTGGAGTGGCATGCGCTGCCGCTGGGCGAGCATGTCCTGGGCGCGATCACGGAATCGATCCCGGCGGCGAACTGGCTGGCGCGGCGCTTTGCGGGCGAACCGGCCGGGAGTAACTGCTAGCTCCGCTCCGGACCCCCGGTCGGGTGCGGCCCTGCGGGCGGCTTGTTCCCCAGCCCCGCCCCTTCCCGAAACCGGGGAGACCCCGGACCCCCAGCGCCCTGCGGGCGCGTCCTCAATCGCCGGACGGGCTGGATTTTCCAGCCCGTCCGGCGATTGAGGACAAGCGGCGAAGCCGCTTTCGGGGTCTGGGGCGAAGCCCCAGTTCGGGAAGGGGCGGGGTGGGGAACAAACCGCCGGGCCGCACCCGGGCACGGGTCCGGGGCGGAGCCCCGGCCTCGGCGGAGCCGAGCATCAGACGCTGCGGGAAGGGGCGGGGCTGGGGAAAGGCCCGCGTCAGCGCTCGTACAACGCCTCCACCTCGCTCACGAAGTCCCGGGCGATCACCGCCCGGCGAAGTTTCAGGGACGGCGTCAAGTGCCCCGACTCCTCCGTGAAATCCACCGGGAGCACCGCGAACCGCCGGATCGACTCCGCCCGTGAGACGAGGGAGTTCGCGTCGTCCACCGCCCCCTGGAGCTCGGCGAGGAGCTCCGGGTCCCGCACCAGGTCCTCCATCGGCACCGCGGATTTCCCCCGCATCCGCACCCAGTGCGCCAGACCGTCCGCCTCGAGCGTCAGCAGCGCCGTGATGTAGGGGCGGTTGTCGCCCTGGACGACGCACTGGCCGACCAGCGGGTGCGCCCGCAGCCGGTCCTCCAGGGGCGCGGGGGCGACGTTCTTGCCGCCGGAGGTGACGATCAGTTCCTTCTTGCGGCCGGTGATGGTGAGGTAGCCGTCCTCGTCGAGCGCGCCCAGGTCGCCGGTGGCGAACCAGTCGCCGGGCGACGCGGGGACGGCCTCGCCGAGCGCGGCGTCCCAGTACCCGGAGAACACCTGCCCGCCGCGCAGCAGCACCTCCCCGTCGTCGGCTATCCGTACGGCGCTGCCGGGCAGCGGCCAGCCGACCGTGCCGAGGCGAGGGCGCAGCGGCGGGGTGACGGTGACCGCGGCGGTGGTCTCGGTCAGGCCGTAGCCCTCGAAGACCTCGATGCCCGCGCCCGCGCAGAAGGCGGCGAGGCGGTGGCCGAGCGGCGAGCCGCCGCTGAGGACGTAGCGGACCTCGCCGCCGAGCGCGGCCCGGATGCGGCGGTAGACGAGCGGGTCGTAGAGGGCGCGGGCCGCCCGCAGGGCCGGGCCCGGTCCTGGGCCGGTGCCGTGCCGGCGGGCCTCCTCGGCCTCGCCGTAGCGCGTGGCGATCCGGGCGGCCCGGTCGAAGGAGGCGGCGCGGCCGAGCCGCTCGGCGGTGGCGCGGCCGGTGTTGTAGACCTTCTCCAGGACATAGGGGATGGCGAGCAGGAACGTCGGCCGGAAGGCCGCGAGGTCGGCGAGGAGGTCGTCGGTCCGGATGGAGGGCGCGTGGCCCACCCGTACGCGCGCCCGCATGCAGGCCACGGCGACGGTCCGCCCGAAGATGTGGGAGAGCGGCAGGAAGAGGAGGGTGGCGGCCGGGGCCTTGGCGGTCGCCTTGAAGAGGGGGTGGAGCAGCTCGGTGGAGCTGTCCGCCTCGGTGAAGAAGTTGCCGTGGGTGAGGACGCAGCCCTTGGGGCGGCCGGTGGTGCCCGAGGTGTAGATGAGGGTGGCGACGTCCGCGGGGGTGCGGGTGGCGCGGGCCCCGGTGACGGCCGAGGCGGGTAACTCCCGTCCGGCGGCCATGAGCGCGCCGATCGCCCCGGCGTCGAAGCGCCACAGGTGGGCCAGGTCCGGCAGGTCCGCGCGGACGCCCTCGACCAGCCGCTCCTGGGCCGCGCCCTCGACGACGCACGCGGTGGCCCCGGAGTCCCGGAGGATCCAGCGGACCTGGTGGGCGGAGGAGGTGGGGTAGACGGGGACGCCGACCAGCCCGGCGGCCCAGGCCGCGAAGTCCAGGAGCGTCCACTCGTAGGTCGTACGGGCCATGATGGCGAGCCGGTCGCCGGGCCGCAGGCCGTGCGCGATCAGGCCCTTGGCGGTGGCGAGGACCTCCGCGGCGAAGGTGGCGGCGGTGACGTCGCGCCAGGTCCCGTCGGGCTGTCTGCGGCTGAGCACGGGGTCGGCGGGGGCCGCGGCGGCGTTGTCGAACGGGAGGTCCCCGAGGGAGCCGCTGGACACGGGCGGGGCGAGCGGCGGCACGGCGGCCTCGCGGACGACGCCGCGCACCAGCGTCGTCCGGGGCGGGTGGGGTACGGAGGGGGCTGCGCTGTGCGGTTCGGACACGTGCGGCTCCTGTTCCTGGCCGGCAAACGGACCTGCTCAGCGGTAAATCGCGGCCAATCTACGCCTCGGGGCCCATGCGCTCCAGACCTTCTCTAGTCCTTACGGCCAGCACAGCCCTGCCCGTTTTGCCGATACGTGTACGGGTGTGCCCGAAATAACTTTTTTGGTGTCGGGTCGCCGCACGGGCGGCACACAGAACTCCGTAAGGAGCTCGGAGCCACATGAACACCACCACTCGCACCGTACTTCGCACCGCCATAGCCACCACCGTCCTCGCGGGCGCCGTAGCGGTTCCCACCGCGGCGTTCGCCGCGGACGCGGCGCCGAGCGCGACGGGCAGCGCGCAGCCGGCGGGGAAGACCGTCGACATCGGCGGCGGCATGGAGGCCGAGATCAAGGACGGCAAGGCGTACCTCAAGGAGATCGGCAGCGGCAAGGTCTTCGCGGTGCTCTCGAAGGGCCAGACCTACACCGACGGCATCTACGTGCACTTCGACGGCCAGAACGTGACCGCGAAGACGCAGGGCGACGACAAGAAGAAGCAGGACGACAAGAAAGACGACAAGAAGGGCGAGTCCTCCCGCACGGTGAAGCTGAACGACGGGAAGTACGCCGTCGTCACCAAGCTCGGCGACGGCTCCTACAAGGCCGTCGTCACCGGCCCGGACGGCTTCGCCTTCGGCACGCTCACCGCGGGCTCCCCCTCCGTCACCCTCGACGGCGGTCTGAAGGTCACCCTCGACCAGAAGACCGGCAAGATCACCCAGACCACCGTCAAGAGCCGCAACGGCGAGGCCGCCCGCGATGCCTCCGCGAAGGACGCGGCCGTCAAGACGCCGGACACCAAGAAGCTGCCCAAGGGCGGTGTCGCCGCGGGCGAGGCGCCCGAGAAGCGTTCGGACACCGACCCCGGGCTGATCGGCGGCGCGCTCGCGGCGGCCGGTGTCCTCGGTGGCGCGGGCCTGCTCGCCGCCCGCCGCCGCAAGGGCGAGCGCTGAGCCCTGCGGCACACGGGGGCGGAGCGGAACCTATGAACGGGCGGGCGCCCAGCGCCGCCCGTTCATCAGGTTGTCCAGCCCCGCCCAGGCGAAGTTCATCAGCGTCTCCGCCGTGTCCCGCTCGGCCGGGGCCACGTCCGTGCGGCCATTGGTCCACCCGGCGAGCGACTCGGCGGCGCCCACGAGCGCGTGGGCCAGCCCGGACGCCTCCTGCCAGGGCAGCGGGGCGTCACAGCCGTTCTCCGCGGCCGTCGCCACGATCAGCTGGGTGACGACGTCGACGAGCTCCTGCCGCAGCGCGGCCACTTCGAGCGCGAACGGCTCCCCGTGCGTACGGGCCTGGCAGTGCAGGACGGCCCAGCCGTCGGGGTGCGCGGCCGTGTGCGCGAAGAACCCTCGGAGCCCGTTCCACAGCCGCCGGTCGGCGGGCGCGTCCGGGTCGACCCCTTCGCGCACGGCCAGGATCAGCGCCTCGGCCTCGCGCCGTATGCAGGCGCTGAAGAGCTCTTCCTTCGAGTTCAGATAGAGGTAGACCAGCGGCTTGGACGCGCCGGCGACCTCGGCGATCTCGTCCATCGACGCCGCGCGGTAGCCACGGCGTGCGAAGACCTCCACGGCGGCGTCGAGCATCTGGCGCTCGCGCACCGCGCGCGGCATGCGCTTGATCCTGCCTTTCGGCTTCGTTCCGGCCTCAGCAGCGTCGATCTGTGCAGCATTCACGACAAACGTCCCTCCGCCCCCGTAACGTTACCGGCAGGTAATGTTACGGGGAGGAGGGACGCCGAGGAGGGAAGATCCGGCCGAAACAGCCGGACCGAAAGGTTTAGGCCACCTTCATCAGGCCGCGGCGACGGGCACCGGAGCGGGCTGCTCGACCTGATCCAGCGGCGAGGCCGTCGCCGAGTCGTACGCCTCGCGGTCGAGGATCTTCTCCCGCGAGGCCACGATGATCGGGATCACCGACTGGCCGGCGACGTTCGTCGCGGTGCGCATCATGTCCACGATCGGGTCGATGGCGAGCAGCAGACCCACGCCCTCCATCGGCAGGCCGAGCGTCGAGAGCGTCAGGGTCAGCATCACGGTGGCACCGGTCAGACCGGCCGTGGCCGCGGAGCCGACGACGGAGACGAAGGCGATCAGGATGTAGTCCCGGACGTCCAGGTGCACATCGAAGACCTGCGCCACGAAGATCGCGGCGATCGCCGGGTAGATCGAGGCGCAGCCGTCCATCTTGGTCGTCGACCCGAAGGGCACCGCGAAGCTCGCGTACTCCTTGGGCACGCCCAGGCGTTCGGTGACCTTCTGCGTCAGCGGCATCGTGCCCACGGAGGAGCGGGAGACGAAAGCCAGCTGAATGGCGGGCCAGGCACCCTTGAAGAACTGCAGCGGGTTGACCTTGGCGACGGTGGCCAGCAGCAGCGGGTAGACGCCGAACAGCACGATGGCGCAGCCGACGTAGATGTCGGCGGTGAACGTCGCGTACTTCCCGATCAGGTCCCAGCCGTAGGTGGCGATGGCCGTGCCGACCAGGCCCAGGCTGCCGAGCGGGGCGAGCCGGATGACCCACCAGAGCACCTTCTGGAGCAGCTCCAGGGCGGCCTGGCTGAAGTCGAGCACGGGCTTGGCCTTGGCGCCGACCTGGAGGATCGCGATGCCCGCGACCACGGCCATGAAGACGATCTGCATGACTTCGAGCTTGCTGAACGGCGTGATGACGTCGGTCGGGATGATCCCGGTGAGGAAGTCCAGCCAGGAGCCGTGCTTCTTGGGCATCTTGCCGTCGGCCGCGGTGAGGCCGGTGCCGGAGCCGGGGTCGGTGAGCAGGCCGATCGCCAGGCCGATGACGACCGCGATCAGCGACGTGATCATGAACCACATCAGCGTGCGGGTCGCCAGCCGGGCGGCGTTGGAGACGTTCCGCAGATTGGTGATCGACACCAGGATGGCGAAGAACACCAGCGGGGCGATCACCACCATCAGCAACTGGACGAAGATGTCGCCGATCTTGCCGAGGGTGACCTCCAGCCAGTGGATGTCACCGCTCTTGGCGGCCCAGCCGAGGAGGGCGCCGAGCACGAGACCGAGCAGGATCTGGCCCCAGAACGGGACCTTGGGTATGCGCCCGCGCAGGGACGCCTGGGACGACACGGGTGTCGAGGACAACGGAAGCTCCGGAAGTCAAGAAAAAGGGCGTGGGCGCCAGGGAGGTCCGTACGTGCTGCGGGATCTCCGGCCGGGTCGACATACGTCAGCGGCGGCAACAGGCCGCGGAGACACAGCGGCAAAGATCGACGTGCAGGCGCGCCACGAGCGCGGGGCTCATGGGGGATCGGTGCGCTGCTGCTGTCTTCATGTCCAATACGTTAACACTGACGCTTTGGGTGCCTCAAAGGTCTTCTTTGGGTCCACGGCGACTCGAGGGGCGCGGAAAACGTCAACGCCCCGCCGTGGAGCGGCTGCTCCACGGCGGGGCGTTGCGGTGATGTGAGGAGACTTACACCCGATTAGGGCGATCGGTCCGGATAAGGAAGGCTCAGGCCGCCCCGTCCTCCTGGCTCGCGTTGGCCTCGAAGCGGGCCTTGGCGCGGTCCACGCGCTCCACGATCTGCTCCGACATCGCGTCACGCTGCTTGCGCAGCAGCACCCAGCTCAGCGGGGCGGAGAGGACGAGCGCGAGCAGCACCATCCAGATGAGGTTCGAATTGTTCGCGCCGAGCGGGATGGCGTGCAGCGAGCAGAGCACCCAGACGACGGCGAAGCAGGCGATGAGCAAGCCGAACCGCAGGGCGGTATAGCGGAGCGAGGCGAACTTCTGGCTACTCACGGACGGGACCTTCTTCTCAACGACAACCGAAAGGGTCGCTCTCCAGTCAAGCACGACCGGAAGGCGATCAGTCCAGTGGGCGCCACATCGTGATGTCGCCGCGGTCGTCACCGGCCGCCACACGGGTGCCCGCGGGCACCCGGCCGGCCTCTGCGCGTTGCGGCGCCGCAACAGGGAAGGCCCCGGCGGACGGTGTCCACCGGGGCCTTCTCCGAGCTGTACGGATCAGACGCGCATGGGCTGGGGCGACTCGCGCAGCGACGCGTCCGGACCCGGATACTCACGGATCACCTCGTACCGCGTGTTCCGCTCCACCGGCCGGAAACCCGCGTCCCGGATCAGATCCAGCAGATCATCACGCGTCAGCTTGTTCGGCGTACCGTAATTGTCCGCATCATGCGTGATCTTGTACTCGACGACCGAACCATCCATGTCGTCCGCACCGTGCTGCAACGCCAGCTGAGCCGTCTGCACACCGTGCATCACCCAGAACACCTTCACATGCGGCACATTGTCGAAGAGAAGGCGCGAGACCGCGAACGTCTTCAGCGCCTCCGCACCCGTCGCCATGCTCGTCCGCGCCTGGAGACGGTTACGGACCTTGCCGTCCTTCATGTCCACGAAGTCGTGCTGGTAGCGCAGCGGGATGAAGACCTGGAAACCACCGGTCTCATCCTGCAGCTCACGCAGCCGCAGCACATGATCCACCCGGTGCCGGGGCTCCTCGATATGCCCGTACAGCATCGTCGACGGAGTCTTCAACCCCTTGGAATGCGCGAGGCGGTGGATGCGCGACCAGTCCTCCCAGTGGGTGTCATGGTCGACGATGTGCTGACGGACCTCCCAGTCGAAGATCTCCGCACCGCCACCGGTCAGCGACTCAAGACCCGCATCGATCAGCTCATCCAGGATCTCCGACGCCGGCATCCCCGAGATCTTCTCGAAGTGCTGGATCTCGGTCGCCGTGAACGCCTTCAACGAGACGCTCGGCAGCGCCTCCTTCAGCGCACGCAGCGAACGCGGGTAGTACCGCCACGGCAGCGTCGGATGCAGACCATTGACAATGTGCAGCTCGGTGAGGTTCTCGTTCTCCATCGCCTTCGCCAGGCGGACGGCCTCCTCGATCCGCATCGTGTACGCGTCCTTCTCACCCGGCTTCCGCTGGAACGAGCAGTACGCACACGACGCCGTACACACATTCGTCATGTTCAGATGACGGTTGACGTTGAAGTGGACGACATCACCGTTCTTACGCGTCCGCACCTCATGGGCGAGCCCGCCCAGCCACGCCAGGTCGTCGGACTCATAGAGGGCGATACCGTCCTCACGGGTCAACCGCACACCCGAGTGGACCTTCTCCTCCAGCTCACGCTTCAGCCCAGCGTCCACGAGTCCGCCTCTCCCATCTGCTTCTGCAACCTCACCGAGGTTACTCCCCCGCCCTCCGGCGGCCCGGCACCCCCTACGCCTCCTCGGGAAGCTCCCCCACGCGGTTCTCCCACTTCGTGGACAGCACGATCGTCGTGCGCGTCCGGCTCACGCCCTTGGTGCCCGACAGCCGTCGGATCGTGCGCTCCAGGCCGTCCACGTCCCCGACGCGGACCTTGAGCATGTACGAGTCGTCGCCCGCGATGAACCAGCAGTCCTCGATCTCCTCCAGGTCCCGCAGGCGCCGCGCCACGTCCTCGTGGTCCGCCGCGTCGGAGAGCTGGATGCCGATCAGCGCCGTGACACCGAGGCCGAGCGACGTGGCGTCGACGGTCGCGCGGTAGCCGGTGATCACACCCGCCGCCTCCAGGCGGTTGATCCGGTCCGTGACGCTCGGCCCGGAGAGGCCGACGAGCCGGCCCAGCTCCGCGTACGACGCCCGGCCGTTCTCCCGGAGGGCCTGGATGAGCTGCCTGTCCACCGCGTCCATTGCCTGGCACCTTTCAAATAATGAGCGAACTCGCCGCTTTGCATGTAGAATCTAAGGCATACAGGGGCCAACACCCTGTGATTTCTCGCAAGATCTGCTAGATCAACGACGATCCTTCAGGAGTGATCTTCCCGTGTACACGATCGAGATGGCCTACGCCCGTATGCGCGAGCTGCAGGACACGGCCAACCGCTCGCGTGCCCATCAGTTCGCCGAGCGTCGCGCCGAGGCCAAGGCGGCCCGCACCGCGCGCGCCAAGAAGCGCTAACCCCCGGACCGGGAGCGCGCTTCACCCAGCTCTCCCTTCCACCGGCGGTACAGCTGGTGCGGCACACCTGCCGCATCCAGCACCCGCCCCGCGACGAAATCCACCAGATCCTGGATGTGCGTCGCACCCGCGTAGAACGCCGGAGAGGCGGGCAGCACCACTGCGCCCGCCTCGTCGAGCGCCACCAGCTGCTTGAGCGTCTGACCGCTCAGCGGCGTCTCGCGCACCGCGACCACCAGCCGGCGCCGCTCCTTGAGCATCACGCTCGCCGCGCGCTGCAGCAGATCCTTCGAGAGCCCCAGCGCCACCCCGGCCACACAGGCCGTGCTCGCCGGGACGATCAGCATCCCCTTGACCGGGTACGAACCCGACGACGGCCCCGCGGCGAGATCCCCGGCCGGCCAGTACCGCACGTCCGCGAGGTCCACCTCGAACGTGTGCGGCTTCCCGTCGGCGCCCAGCTCCAGCCAGTCGCGCAGATCCTCCCGCCAGTGCGCGTCCCGGAACTTGATCCCGGTCTCGTCCAGCAGCGTCAGCCGCGAAGCGCGGCTCACCACCAGGTCCACGGCCTCACCGGCGGCCAGCAGCCCCCGCACCACGGCGGCGGCATACGGCGTCCCGGACGCGCCCGACACCCCGACCACCCAGGGCCTGCGTCCCTGGCCCCGGGTGACGTGTGCGGCTGTCTCTTCGTACGGCTCCACGGTCTTGAGCCTAGCCGCAGCGGCGCGTCGCCCCGCGGCCAGCGGGCCCGTACGCAGGCCCCCGGGCGGGTTACCAGCCGAGGCCGAGGTTGACGAGGTCCAGCAGCGCGAAGACGAAGAGCACGATGCCGATCACGCCGTTGACCGTGAAGAACGCCCTGTTCAGCCGGGACAGGTCGTGCGGCCGGACGACCGAGTGCTCATAGACGAACGACGCCGCGGCGAAGCCGAGACCCACCCACCAGAAGACACCCGCGTCGATCGCGAGGCCGTACCAGACGAGCAGGCCCGTCGTGATGACGTGGCACACGCGCGCACCGTGCAGCGCCGCCGGGACGCCGAAGCGCGCCGGGGTGGACTTCACTCCGTGCACCCGGTCCGCCAGCACGTCCTGGCACGCGTAGATCAGGTCGAAGCCGCCGATCCAGATGCCCACGGCCAGCCCGAGGATCACCGCGTCCCAGGACCACTGCCCGGTGACCGCGAGCCACGCCCCGACCGGGCCCATGGCCTGCGCCAGGCCGAGGATCGCGTGCGGGAAGTTGGTGAACCGTTTCCCGTAGGGGTACACCACCATCGGGATCACGGCGACCGGCGCGAGCGCCAGGCACAGCGGGTTGAGCAGCGCCGCCGCGCCCAGGAAGATCACGACGGCGATCAGCGCGCCCGTCCACGCCGTCCGTACGGAGACGGCGCCGGTGACCAGCTCGCGCCCCGCTGTACGGGCGTTGCGGGCGTCGATCTCCCGGTCGATGATCCGGTTGACGGCCATCGCGAAGGTGCGCAGCCCCACCATGGCGACGGTGACCAGCAGCAGCCGCGTCCAGTGGACGTCGCCGTACTCCTTGAACATCGCGGTGAGCGCGGCGATGTAAGCGAAGGGCAGCGCGAAGACCGAGTGCTCGATCATCACGAGGCGCAGGAACGCGCGGACCCTGCCGGTGGACGGTGCGGGTCCGGGTGAGAGGACCCCCTCAGCGGATGTCACAGCCCGTACTCCGGCTCACCCCCGCGGATGCGGGAAAACCCCGGATCCGCACCGCCGCTCCCCATGTTGGAACTGTTCCTCACAGTCCGTACTCCTTCCAGCGCTTCGTCACCCGATCGGCGACTTCCGGATCCGACTCGACCATGTGCGGCCAGCCCCCGTCCCGCGTATAGCCCTCCTCGGGCCACTTCGCGGTGGCGTCGAT
The DNA here is from genome assembly GCF_003391135.1 of Streptoverticillium olivoreticuli subsp. olivoreticuli. Taxonomy (GTDB): domain Bacteria; phylum Actinomycetota; class Actinomycetes; order Streptomycetales; family Streptomycetaceae; genus Streptomyces; species Streptomyces blastmyceticus. The sequence goes on from NZ_CP031455.1 coordinate 4,749,106, forward strand.
GCCCGCCTTGCCACCCCAGAACTGCTGGTAGGAGGCGTGGTCGAGATGGTCGACCGGGCCCTCGACGACCGTGAGGTCACGCGCGTAGTCGGTATTGCCCAGCGCCCGCCAGGACACCTCGTGCAGGTCGTGCACATCGCAGTCGCTGTCGACCACGATGATCAGCTTGGTCAGCGACATCATGTGCGCGCCCCAGATGGCGTGCATCACCTTCTGGGCGTGCTTGGGGTACTTCTTGTCGATCGAGACGATCGCGCAGTTGTGGAAGCCGCCCGACTCCGGCAGGTGGTAGTCCACGATGTCCGGCACGATGATCTTGAGCAGGGGCAGGAAGAACCGCTCCGTCGCCCGGCCCAGCGGACCGTCCTCGGTCGGCGGGCGGCCGACCACGATCGACTGGAGCAGCGGCCGCGACCGCATCGTCACGCAGTCGATGGTCAGCGCGGGGAACGGCTCCTGCGGGGTGTAGAAGCCGGTGTGGTCGCCGAAGGGGCCCTCCGGGAGCATCTCCCCCGGCTCCAGCCAGCCCTCGATGACGACCTCGGCGTTCGCCGGGACCTGGAGCGGCACGGTCTTGCAGTCGACCATCTCGATCCGCTTGCCCGAGACGAAGCCCGCGAAGAGGTATTCGTCGATGTCGCCGGGGAGCGGCGCGGTCGAGGCGTAGGTCACGGCCGGGGGGCAGCCGAAGGCGATGGCGACGGGCAGCTTCTCGCCGCGCTTGGCCGCCACCTGGTAGTGGTTGCGGCTGTCCTTGTGGATCTGCCAGTGCATCCCGATGGTGCGCTTGTCGTGGCGCTGGAGGCGGTAGAGACCGAGGTTGCGGACGCCGGTCTCGGGGTGCTTGGTGTGGGTGAGGCCCAGGTTGAAGAAGGAGCCGCCGTCCTCGGGCCAGGTGAAGAGCGCGGGCAGCTTGTCGAGGTCGACGTCGTCGCCGGTCAGCACCACCTCCTGGACCGGTGCCTCCTTGACCTTCCGCGGCGGCACATGGGCCATCGCGCCCAGCTTGCCGAAGGCCTCGCGGATCCCGACGAAGCCGTGCGGCAGCTCGGGCCTGAGCAGTCCGCCGATCTTCTCGCTGATCTCGTCGTAGGACTTCAGGCCGAGCGCCTTGAGCAGCCGGCGGTCGGTGCCGAAGACGTTCATGGCGAGCGGCATCGCCGCGCCCTTGACGTTCTCGAAGAGCAGGGCGGGCCCGCCGGCCTTGTTCACCCTGTCGACGATCTCCCCGATTTCCAGGTACGGGTCGACTTCGGCCTTGATGCGCTTGAGGTCACCGTCGCGCTCCAGCGCCCGGAGGAACGAGCGAAGATCGTCATAAGCCATGCGTTCCAGTATCAAGCACGGACTACCCTGGACCCGTCACGGGGGCCGCGTTCGGCCCGTACCGCCGCACTCGGGGAGCCCGCCACCATGCTCAGGTATCTGCCGTCACTGCTGGTCCTGGGCCTGTGGATCTACGCGTTCATCGACTGCCTGAACACCCCCGAGGACGAGGTGCGCGGCCTGCCGAAGATCGGCTGGGTGATCGTCATCCTGCTCTTCGGCGGGGTGCTGGTCGGGCCGGTCGCCTGGGTGATCGCGGGCCGTCGCCGCGGCGACGGGCGGCCCCGCCAGGGCGGGCGCGACGGCGGGCAGCGGTGGGTGGCGCCGGACGACAATCCGGAGTTCCTCCGCTCGCTGCGGCGCGACGACCAGAACGGCGGCGGCGCGCAGGGCTGACGCCCTGGATCAAACGCTGCCGGACGGGCTAGCGGCGCATCACCCGATGGGGTGGAAGTCCACCGCGGATACGATGACCGTTTCTCCCAACTGGTGCCTTTTCACCGCCATTTGACGCACCGTTCACACGCCTCATCCTGCCCTCGACACACCTGTGCCGGGAGAGTCTGTGGGGTCACACTGTGGCCTCACGCGACTCCAGGGAGAGGGGCACGCCATGCCCGACATGACCCGACGCAGACTCCTCGGTGCGGCGGCGGGGGCGGTGGGCGGCGCGGCGGCGCTGTCGCTGCTGCCGCCGAGTGTGCAGCGCGCGGCCGCCGCCGGACCGGCGCGGCGCGGCTCGCTGGGCGACATCGAGCACGTGGTCCTGCTGATGCAGGAGAACCGCTCCTTCGACCACTACTTCGGCACTCTCAACGGTGTGCGCGGCTTCGACGACCCGGACGCGCTCAAGCTCCCCGACGGCCGTACGGTCTTCCACCAGCCGGACGCGCAGAACCCCGCCGGGCACCTGCTGCCGTTCCGCCTGGACACCCACAGGTCGAGCGCCCAGGCGATCCCCTCCACCAGCCACGCGTGGGAGGTCCAGCACGAGGCGTGGAACCACGGGAGGATGGACCGCTGGCTGCCCGCGCACCGCAAGGCGGACGGGGTCAACGGGCCGTATGTGATGGGCTATCACACGCGCGAGGACATCCCGTTCCAGTTCGCGCTCGCCGAGAACTTCACGCTCTGCGACAACTACTTCTGCTCGGTCTTCGGCCCCACCTGGCCCAACCGGCTCTACTGGATGACGGGCACCATCGACCCTGCGGGCACCCATGGCGGCCCGGTGATCAGCAACGACGCCCCCAAGCCGTACCGCTGGACCACCTACGCCGAGCGGCTCCAGAAGGCGGGCGTCAGCTGGCGCGTCTACCAGGAGCAGGACAACTACGAGTGCAACCTGCTGGAGGAGTTCCAGCAGTTCAAGGACGCCAAGCCCGGCAACCCGCTGTACGAGCGCGGCATGCTCCGGCAGCCCGCGGGCACCTTCGAGGACGACGCACGCCACGACCGGCTGCCCACCGTCTCCTGGCTGATCGCCCCGTCCACCCAGACCGAGCACCCGGACTACCTCCCGGCCGCGGGCGCGGACTACGTCGCCAAGAAGATCGAGGCCATCGCCGACAACCCCAAGGTGTGGGCGAAGACCGTCTTCATCCTGAACTACGACGAGAACGACGGCCTCTTCGACCACGTGCCACCGCCGGTGCCGCCCGCGGGGACCCGGGACGAGTTCGTCAGGGGCCTGCCGATCGGCGGCGGCTTCCGCGTCCCGTGCCTGATCGTCTCGCCGTGGACGGTGGGCGGCTGGGCCGCCGGTGACGCCTTCGACCACACCTCCTGCCTGCGGTTCCTGGAGCGGGTGACGGGCGTCGAGGAGCCCAACATCAGCGCCTGGCGCAGGCGCGCCTTCGGCGACCTCACCTCCGCCTTCGGCTTCGGTCAGCCGAGGTCGAAGCCGCCCGCGCTGCCCCGTGACACCGCGAAGCAGCTCACCCAGGCCAAGTGGGACGTCGCCCACCTGCCCAAGCCGAAGCTGCCGGACGCCCACCAGACGCCCCCGCAGCAGGAGAAGGGCACCCGCCCGCGGCGCTGACAAGCACGACGGCCCGCCCTCCGGGAAGAGGGCGGGCCGTCGCGTACAGGGCGGTCAGACGCCGGCGTAGGAGTGCTTGCCGGTGACGAAGATGTTCACGCCGTAGTAGTTGAAGATGTAGCAGGCGAACGCGGCCAGCGCGATGTACGCGGCCTTGCGGCCCTTCCACCCGGCGGTGGCGCGGGCGTGCAGGTAGCAGGCGTAGGCGACCCAGGTGATGAAGGACCAGACCTCCTTGGGGTCCCAGCCCCAGTAGCGGCCCCAGGCGGCCTCGGCCCAGATGGCGCCCGCGACGATGGTGAAGGTCCACAGCGGGAAGACGGTCGCGTTGATGCGGTACGCGAACTTGTCGAGCGTGGCGGCGGCGGGCAGCCGGGAGACCGGGTTGTCCGTGCCCCTGGCGATCTTGGCCTTGAGGCGGGCGTACTTGCGGTCCTGCGGCAGCTCGGCGAGGTAGCGGTCCAGGCCGGCACCGGTCCGGCCGATCACCAGGCGGGCCTCGTAGCCGTCACGGATGAGGTACATCAGCGTGGAGCACGCGCCGACCCACAGGGCCGCGCCGGAGAGGATCGCGCAGGAGACGTGGATCCACAGCCAGTACGAGTGGAGGGCGGGCACCAGCTGGTCGCTGTCGGTGTAGAGGACCGACAGGGCAAGGCCCAGGTCGAGCAGGATCGTGGTGGTCAGCGGGAGGCCGAGCCAGCGCACGTTCTTCTTGGCGACCAGCAGGCCGAGGTAGACCGCGACGACGACCATGCCGAAGGTCGTGGAGAACTCGTACATGTTGCCCCACGGCGCCCGCTCCACGGACAGCGCCCGGGTGAGGACGGCGCCCGCGTGCAGCAGGAAGGCGAGGACGGTCAGGGAGATGGCGATGCGGCCGTAGACGTCGCCCTTCTCGCTGGTGCCGGCCGCGCCCGGGCCGTCGGGGATGTCGCGGCTGCCGACGGCGGACCGGGTGACGACCTTGGGGCGCTCCAGGACGGCGGTGCCGCCGCCCTGCGCGGCCTTGGCCGCGGCGGCCGGGGCCTGCGCCTCGACGGTGAGCGCGGCGGCGGTGCGGCCGACCGCGCTGCGGCTGCCGAACACCCACTCCGCGATGTGCGCGAGGAAGGCCAGGGTGTAGACGGCCATGGCCGAATAGATCAGCACATTGCTGATGTTCGCCAGGTTCTCGTTGGCTGCGGCAGCGATCGAGGTCACGCACGCGCTCCTTCGGAGGGATCAGCGGAATCTTCGGGCTGGGCGGACTCGGTGGGTTCTTCCGGGGCCACGGGCGGGGCGTCCGGCTGGAGGGCGCCGGCGAGGTCGCCGATCTCCTCGGGCAGCTTCGCGGACTCGCTGCGGCCGAGGCCCGCCATCTCGACGACGGTCCGTCCGTCGGCGCCGCGGACGGCCCGCACCCAGACGCGGCGGCGCTGGATGAACAGCGACCCGGCCACGCCGACGAGGGCGGCGACCGCGCCGACGAGCGCCATGCTGTTGCCGGGCTGCTGGGAGACCTGGAAGGTGGCCCAGGGCTTGATGCCCTCGAACTTGAGCGTGCCCGCGCCGTCCGGCAGCGTCATCGTGTCGCCGACCTTGAGGTTCTGCGCGAACGGGCGCTTGCCGTTCTTGTACTGCTTCATCTTGGACACGTCGAGCTGGTAGACGCTCTGCGGCAGGCCGGAGTCGATGCCGAGGCTGCCGCGGTAGGCGGTCAGCACCAGCCGCGGATTGTCCAGCGCGGGGAACTTCGAGACCATGGGCATCTCCGGGACCTGCGTCGGCACGAAGAGGCCCTTGAAGCCGAGCTGGGTCTTGTTGCCGTCCTTGTCCCGGGTGTCCGGCACCTTGATGACCGTGGACTCCGTGACGTTGGCGTCCAGCGGCAGCGAGGCCACCGCGCCGCGGAAGGCGATCTCGCCCTTGCCGTCCCGGACGGTGACGACCGGCGCGTAGCCGTGCCCGATCAGATAGACCTTCGAGCCCGCCGTCTCCAGCGGCTCGTTCACCTTGATCGTCGCCTTCTTGGGGGCGCCGTCCGCGCCGTCCCAGTACGTGACCCCGGCCTCGTACTTCCGCGGCGTGCCGCGCTGGGGGCCGGTGCGCTCGTACGTCCCCTCGAAGCTGTCCATCGTGAAGCCGAAGGGGCCGAGGTCGTCCGAGGTGAACAGGGAGCCCGACTTGAAGTCGTCGTACTGCGTGAGGGTGTTGGAGAACTTGTCGCCCTCGACCATCAGCTTCTGGCCCTCGGACTTCCACAGCTGCCCGGACGCGAAGGCCAGGAGCATCACGATCAGCGCGATGTGGAAGACGAGGTTGCCGGCCTCGCGCAGATAGCCCTTCTCGGCGGCCACTGCGTCACCGGAGGCGTCCGTGCGGAAGCGCCGCTTCTTGAGCAGCGTCCGGGCCGCCGCGAGCACCTGCTCGGGCTCCGCCTCGGTGTGCCACGTGGTGTGGACGGGCAGCCGGGTCAGCCGCTTCGGCGCGCCCGGCGGGCGGCCGCGGAGCTGGCCGACGAACTGCCAGGTGCGCGGGATGATGCAGCCGACCAGGGAGGTGAACAGCAGGATGTAGATCGCGGAGAACCACACCGAGGTGTAGACGTGGAAGAGCCCGAGCTTGTCGTAGACGGAGGCGACGGTCTCGTGCGCCTTCTTCCAGTTCTCGGCCTTGACCGCGTCGACGCTCGTCTGGGGGACGAGCGAGCCGGGGATCGTGGCGAGCGAGAGCAGGAAGAGCAGGATCAGCGCGACCCGCATCGACGTCAGCTGGCGCCAGAACCAGCGCACCCAGCCGACGGCCTCCCGCCCCGACCAGGCCAGCCACCCCAGGGCGCCGGGGCGGCGCACGCCGCCGAACGAACCGGGTACCGCCTGGCCGCCGTCCTCGGCGGGCGCCGTGGACAGCTGGGAACCGGCGACGCCGATGTCCTTGTCCTCGGTGGCGGGGGTGGTCTCTGTCTTAGCCATGTGATCAGACCTCGGGAACGAAGGAGTTCGACCACTCGCGCATCATGCCGATCAGGTGGTCCCAAGCGCCGGTGAGCAGCAGCACGCCGACCGTGATGAGCATGGCGCCGCCGATCCTCATGACCCACGCATAGTGCCGCTTGATCCAGCCGAACGCGCCGAGAGCGCGCCGGAAGGCGAGGGCGGCGAGTATGAACGGCAGGCCGAGGCCCAGGCAGTAGGCGAACATCAGCAGCGCGCCACGCCCGGCGCTGCCCTGGTTGAAGGCGAGCAGCTGGACGGAGGCGAGCGTCGGGCCGATGCAGGGCGTCCAGCCGACGCCGAACATCGCGCCCAGCAGCGGCGCCCCGGCCAGCCCCATCGTCGGCTTGCGGTGGAAGCGGAACTCCCGCTGGCCCCAGCGGGAGAGCAGGCCCATGAAGGCGAGGCCCATCACGATGGTGAGGACCCCGAGGACCTTGGAGATCGTGCCCTGGTAGTGCTGGAGGTCCTGGCCGAAGTTGCCGAACAGCGCGCCGCCGGAGACGAAGACCGCGCTGAAGCCGAGCACGAAGAGCAGCGACCCGGCGAGCATCCGGCCGCGCTTGGCCTCCGCCATGTCCGTGCCGCTGACGCCGGTGACGTAGGAGAGGTAGCCGGGCACGAGCGGCAGTACGCAGGGCGAGAAGAAGGAGACCAGCCCGCCGAGTACGGCGACGGGCAGGGCGAGCAGCAGCGCGCCGGTGAGGACGGTCTGGTTCATCTCCCCGACGGCGGCGGCGAGGGTGACGGTGGTCACCGGGTCACTTCTCCGCGACGAGCGGGTCGAGCGTCTTGCGCAGCTCGTCCTCGGTCAGCGCCTTGATCGCCCGTGCCGCGATCTTGCCGTTGCGGTCGACGAAGACGGTCGAGGGGATCGACTGGGGGCTGAGGCTGCCCTTGGGGAAGCGGAGCAGCAGCTGGCCGCCGGAGTCGTAGAGGCTCGGGTACGGGACCTCGAACTCCTTCTCGAACCGCAGGGCCGGGGCGGGGTCGGTGTCGCGGGTGTTGATGCCCACGAACTGGACGCCCTTGTCCTTGTAGTCGTTGGCGACCGTGACGAGGTTCTTCGCCTCGCCACGGCAGGGGGAGCACCAGGAGCCCCAGACGTTGAGGACGACGACCTTGCCCTTGTAGTCCTTGGCGACGTCGAGTTCCTTGCCCTCCAGCGTCTTGCCGGAGAGGTCCGGCGCGTTCTGCCGGGCACCCTTGTCGTTCACGACGCTCACGCCGCCGGTGCCCTGCACGAACTGGGTCTGACCCCCGCTCTTCGGGTTGTCACCCGAGCCACAGGCGGTCAGGGTCAGGGCCGCGAGGGCGGTGCAGGCGGCCAGCAGGGTGGTGCGACGGCGGGATTCGGGGCGTCGAAGGGCGCGGCAGGCACTCATGTGAAAAGTTTCGCATGGTCCGTTTAGGGATCTTCCGCACCCCCCTCCGGGGCCCCTCTAACGAGTATGCGCAACGAGGAGCGGCCCGCACCGCACCGGCCGCCGCCCTCCCCCGCCGGCGTTCAGTCGCCCTTGGCGTGCCACTTCTCGCCGACGTCGAACTGGGCCAGCTTCTTGAGGACGGCCGGGTCCTGGGCGTCCAGCCAGTCGACGAACTGCCGGAAGGACAGCAGCCGGACGTCCTTGCGCTTCTCGTCGGCGATGTATTTCAGCGCCTCTTCGACGGCGTCCATATAGATGCCGCCGTTCCACTGTTCGAAATGGTTGCCGACATAGAACGGCGCGCGATTCGTTTCGTACGCGCGATCGAAGCCCGCGATATAGGAATCGGTGGCCTGGCGGCGCCAGTGGTCGTAGTGCTCCGAGGGACCCCTGGTGGTGTTCTTCGACTGATTGGCGAGGATGTTGTAGTCCATCGAAAGGACTTCGAACGAATGGCCGGGAAAAGGCATCTGCTGCAACGGAAGGTCCCAGATGCCGTGCCTTTTGCCGGGCCACACCTGGGTGCCGCCGGGGTTGCTCGCGTCGTAGCGCCAGCCCAGCTTCTTGGCGGTCGGCAGGAGATTGTCCTGCCCCAGCAGACACGGCGTGCGGCTGCCGCAGAGTTCCTTGCGGTAGTCGAAGGGCAGCGGTTCCAGATCCTTGAAGCCGGTGTTCGTCCGCCACTCGGTGACGAAGGAGACGGCCTGCTCGATCTCCGACTCCCAGTCCTCGGGGGTCCACTGGGCGACCGAGCCGGAGCCGGAGCAGAAGTGCCCGTTGAAGTGGGTGCCGATCTCGTGGCCGTCGAGCCAGGCCTCGCGCACGTTCTCCAGGGTCGCCTTGATGTGCTCGTCGGTGAGGTAGCCGATGTCGGAGGCGCCCACCGGGTTGTTCGGCGGTTTGTAGAGGTCCTTCTTCGACTCGGGCAGGCAGTACAGCCCGGACAGGAAGAAGGTCATGTGCGCGCCGTGGTCCCGGGCGAGCTTGCGGAAGCGCGGGAAGAGGCCGTTGCCGACCTCGCCCGCGCCGTCCCAGGAGAAGATCACGAACTGCGGCGGCTTCTGCCCCGGCTCCAGCCGCACCGGCTTGGGCGGCTGGTTGGGCTGCGGCCCGGCGTCGGCCGTGGAACCGTCGCCGATCGGGCTGGCCTTGGCCCGCTCGCTCGCCTTGGCCGAGGGGTCGTGTTTCTCGGAGCCCGTGGGACCGGAGCAACCGGCGACGCCGGTCAGCGCGGCGGCCGCTCCCGCGCCCACTCCCATGCCGAGGAGACCTCGTCGGCTGATCTCGCGCATGTCGTCTCCGTCCGTACTCGCCACGCCTCCATACACCTTGTCGTCCATATAAAACGACATTGCGTGAGACGGCGCGTCGAGTACGGCGGTTGCGCGATTTCGCCGGTCTTTACAGCGCTTTACCCGGCTTTAGACCGGTGGTCGCCAAGGTCTCCGGACGGCCTTACGCTCAGGCACCGAATGCCTTGGCCCCGCCCTTTACCGGCTTGGCGCCCGCGAGCAGATGCGCCGGGACCAGATCCCGGGCCGGCTCGCTGTAGCCGACCGACACGATTTTGTCCCCCCTGAAGGTGAACGTCGTCAGGCTCGCCAAAGTGCACTGACGTTTACGCGGGTCGTGCCACAGCCGCCGCCGCTCCGCGAAACTCCGCACGATCCAGATCGGCAGCTGATGGCTCACACAGACGGCCTCGTGACCGCGCGCCGCGTCGCGCGCCGCACCGAGCGCGCCCATCATCCGCACGACCTGCTCGACATAGGGCTCGCCCCACGACGGGCGGAAGGGGTTCGTCAGGTACTTCCAGTTGGCCGGCTTCTTCAGCGCGCCGTCGCCGACGCCGAACGTCTTCCCCTCGAAGACGTTCTCCGCCTCGATCAGCCGCTCGTCCGTCGCCAGGTCCAGACCGTGCGCCTTGGCGATCGGCTGCGCCGTCTCCTGCGCGCGCTCCAGCGGGGAGGCGACCACATGAGTGATATCGCGCCCCGCCAGGTGCTCGGCGACCCGGTCGGCCATCCGCAGCCCCAGCTCGGACAGGTGGTAGCCCGGCTTGCGCCCGTAGAGCACGCCCTCCGGGTTGTGGACCTCGCCGTGCCGCATCAGGTGCACGACGGTGATCTCGCCGCCCTTGGCCTTGCCGGCTTCGTTGCTCATGCCAGTGGTCATCCCGTCCATCATTCCGTCGCCTCGGCGGCCGCCCGCGCCGCGGCCGGCAACGCCGCCGCGACCCGCTCGATCGCCGCACTGTCATGAGCCGTCGAGACGAACCACGACTCGAACGCCGACGGCGGCAGGTACACGCCCTGCGCCAGCATCGAGTGGAAGAAGGCGTTGAAGCGGAACGACTGCTGCGCCTTCGCCTGGTCGTAGTCCGTGACCTCGCGGTCGGTGAAGAACACGGAGAACATGTTCGACGCCGTCTGGAGCCGGTGCGCCACGCCCTCCTTGGTCAGGGCCGCGGTCACCAGGCCGCCGATCTCCGCGGAGACCGCGTCCACCTTCTCGTACGCGGCGTCGTCCAGCAGCCGCAGCTGGGCGAGGCCCGCCGCCGTCGCGACCGGGTTACCGGAGAGCGTGCCCGCCTGGTAGACCGGGCCCGCCGGGGCCAGGTGGCCCATCACGTCGGCCCGGCCGCCGAACGCCGCCGCCGGGAAGCCGCCGCCCATGACCTTGCCGAAGGTCAGCAGGTCCGGCCGCACGCCGTCGACGCCGTACCAGCCGGCCCTGCTCGTACGGAAGCCGGTCATGACCTCGTCCGAGATGAACAGCGCGCCGTTCTTGGCGCAGGCCGCCTTCAGGCCCGCGTTGAAGCCCGGCTTCGGCGGGACCACGCCCATGTTGCCCGGCGAGGCCTCCGTGATCACACAGGCGATCTCGCCCGGGTGCGCGTGGAAGGCGGCGTGCACGGCCTCCAGGTCGTTGTACGGCAGCACGATCGTGTCGCCCGCCTGCGCGCCGGTCACCCCGGGCGTGTCCGGCAGCCCGAAGGTCGCCAGACCCGAACCCGCCGCGGCCAGCAGCGCGTCCACGTGGCCGTGGTAGCAGCCCGCGAACTTGATCACCTTGGCGCGGCCGGTGAAGCCGCGCGCGAGCCGGATGGCCGACATCGTCGCCTCGGTGCCGGACGACACCAGGCGCACCTGCTCCACGGGCTCGACCCGGGAGACGATCTCCTCGGCGAGCGCCACCTCGCCCTCGCCCGGCGTGCCGAAGGACGTGCCGCGCGCGACGGCGTCCTGGACGGCCGCGATCACCTCGGGGTGCGCGTGACCGAGGATCATCGGCCCCCACGAACACACGAGGTCCACATACTCACGGCCGTCGGCATCCGTCAGGTACGGACCCGTACCGGACACCATGAACCGGGGCGTACCGCCCACGGCGCGGAAGGCACGCACGGGAGAGTTCACGCCACCGGGCGTCACGACAGCGGCACGGTCGAAGAGCTTCTGCGAGACTGGGGCTTCATAAGCAAAAGGTAGTTTGGGGCTGACCTGCGAAGACTCGTTCACTGACCTGCTCCATTCGTCCGCTGCTTGCCCTGGTCCGCGTCCCCAGCCACCTGCTGGCCGCGTGCATCCACCACGCCCCACGCCGCTCCTCGCGACGCGGAGAGGCTGGCCACGCGGGCGCGCGCGGGAGCCCCTTCTACGTACTCATCTGCCATGCCGACAGGGTACGTCCCGGGCTATCTGCGCCGGGTCGGCCCGGTATCCGGCACACCCCTGACGCATTAGGGACCGTCTGCACAGACAGCTTGATGCGCCCTTGATCAAGCACCGGGTCCGCGGATATCCCGGCCGCGCTCATCGTCAGTCAGCGATGTTGATCGCACTCCTCCACCCTCGCACCGGCCTCTGGGATGCTGGGCGTTGACGGCGAGAGGGGCAACACGCATGCAGTGGAAGACCTATGGCGAACGACAGATCTATACGAATTCCTGGGTGAACCTGTGCCTTGTCGATGTTGAGCAGCCCGACGGGCGGCGCTGGGAGCATCACGTGGTGCGGCTTCGCCACCTGGCCGTGGCGGCGGTGGTCAACGACCGGCGTGAGGTCCTGATGATGTGGCGCCACCGCTTCATCACGGACGCGTGGGCGTGGGAGCTGCCCATGGGGTTGATCGAAGAGGGAGAGACCCCCGAAGAGGCTGCCGCTCGCGAGGTCGAGGAAGAGACCGGCTGGCGGCCTGGGCCGATCAAGCCGCTGATCTACGCCGAGCCCGCGAACGGGATCACGGACTCGCAGCACCACGTGTTCCGGGCCGATGGCGCCACGTACATCGGGCCGCCGACAGAGAAGAACGAGTCCGACCGGATCGAGTGGATCCCGTTGGAGCAGGTGCGCGGCATGATCGACCGTCGCGAGATCGTCAGCAGCGGCTCACTCGTCGGTCTGCTCTACGTGCTCATGGATGAATCGATTCGCTGACCGGCCCTCACCGGAGGGCGGCCCGCATCTGCGTCTCGAACGCCCTGACCGCGGGCGCCTTCCGGTGAGGCACCAGCAACTCGTGGAACTCCCGGAGGTGCCCTGTGACCCTCTCGGAGTCGACAGCTGAAGCGATCTCCAGTGCGCCGCCTGCGGTGTGGCACGCCTGGTCGAGGTTGCCGCGTTGCAGTTGGATGTTCGCCAGCCAGAACGAGTGGAAGGCGCGGCCGCGGTGATTGCCCGAGTGCCCGCGCCTCAGAGCCTCGGCCACGAGCGGCTCGGCGGCGTCGGCTTCCCCGAGTCGACCGTGGGCGATGCCGGTGTCCACGATCAGCTTGGGCTCATCGAAGTACGTGACCCACGACGGATCGTCGTCCGCGTCGGAGATCCGCTCGAAGTGGCTGTGCGCGTCCTTGATCGCGGCGTGGGTGGCCGAGCGGTCGCTCATGGACGCGTGGGCGAACGCTTCCCTCATGGACAGCATCGACATGACGCGCGGCGTACCGCCGTGCCATCGGGCGCAGTCCTGGGCCGCGGTCGAGAGCGCGACCGCGTCCGCCGGGCGGTCTTCGTAGGTCGCTTGCAGGCTCATGCACGAGAGCACGTTGGCCATGAAGGGGCGGTCATCGACGGCCTTGGCCAGTTGCAGTGCCTCGGCGAAGTAGGTGCGGGCCTGGCTGTACTGCCGGGCGTCGAAGTACGTCCAGCCGGTCAGCCGTGCCAGCTCCGCAGCGACGCCGTAGAGGTTGCGGCGGTACTCGCCTTCGCCGGCTTCCTTCAGCAGTTCCACGACGTAGCGCAGCTGTCCTACGACGGCGGGGCGGAGCGTCTCACCGCCGTGTTCGTCGTCGCGTCGCCAGTAGTCCTCGATCGAGGAGTGGAGCGCACGGACCGTGGACGGGCTGAGCCTGGGACCGGCGGCCACGGCAAGGATGCTGTCCAGATCCGCGCCGGGGAGCGCACAGACCGGGTCGGCGGGGGCAGACAGGGCTACGCCCGCGGGCCGGTACGAGGGGGTGGCGACAGGTGGCGGCTCCCAGTCCCGGCGGGCCAGCCCGAGCATGTGGCCAGGGATGCGCAGGCCATCGGCGATCCGCTCGATGACGTTCATGTCCCTGATCCCGCGTGGACCGACGATGATCTCGCCGATGCGGCTCTGCGTCATGTCGACAAGGCGCGAGATGCGCGCATTGTTGAACCCGGCGCGATTGGCAAGCTTGAAGATCTTCCCGAAGTCGCGCTCACGACAGGCCGCGACCATGGCCGGGCTGGACAGCAACTGCGCCGGTAATCCCACTGGTTGCGAAGGCTGAGGCATGCGGGTGCTCCGAGTCGGGTGACCTGCACTGGTCGTCTCTACGGTGCCGCCTGAGGTGATGCTACCCACTGTGGGTATCCCAATGGGCCTTATTGCGGCCCCTGCGCAACCGCGACGCTGTGAGGCATGGAGCAGACAGTTGTTTCTACGAACGGGCAGGCTGTGGTGCGGCGTTGGTCGCCACGCCCGATGTCCGTCAGACGCGCGCGGGGCGAACTGGGCAGTGCCCTGGCGAATTGGGGTCTCGCGGCGATCGAGGACGCGGCGCTCCTGGTGCTCTCCGAGCTGATGACGAACGCCGTCGTCCACGCCCGCGTGCCGCCGGGGCGGGAGATCGAGACGCAGTTCCTCCCTCAGCCCAACGGAGTACGCATCCAGGTTGACGACGCCGACGACACGCGCCCTCAGCTCAACGATCAGGGCATGGAGAGCGGCCGGGGCCTCGTCCTGGTGGCCAAGTTGTCGGACCGCTGGGGCGTGAGCGGCCGGAACGGGGTCGGGAAGTCGGTGTGGGCCGTGGTGACGGCACCGCGTGAAGGGTGGGCGTGATGCGCTTGCTGGCGTACATGGTCCAGCGCGGCGACACGGTGACCGTCGGAGACGAGCAGCGGCAGGTGAAGGAAGCCCGCTTGCTCCACCTCTCCCACGGGCGCAGCGAGGTCGTGATGGTGTTCAAGACCGGCCCTTCGATAAGGGTCAACGCGAACGCCGTGACCAGAGTTCAGCGCACTTGGCGGCGGTCACGCCGGGAAGCGCGCTGACGGCAGCCCGGACAGGGCCCGGTCAGCCTCGATAGGTAGGGCGCGGTCGTCAGGCAGGAAGGACGCCTGCGCCTCCTCAACTCCCCCGGCACGGAACGCCCGCAGCACGGCCCCCAACGCGCCGCGCTGCGGACGCTCGCCGTCAAACGTGCCGGGAGGGGATGGCGGCGGTTGCCTGCTCCAGCCGCTGCCAGCGGTCCGGCCTCTTGGTGACGTACGGAACCAGGGGCCGGACCGCGCGCAGCAACCAGACCGGGCGCGGTGGCCGATTCCTCGGAGGGATGGCGGCCTCGTCCTTGATTCCTCGGTACGGGTCTCCACCGCTTGGCAGGTCAGCCCGTTCTTGAGGGAGGCGGTGTTGTCCGTGCACCGCCTGCGGTCTTGCTCCGGGTGGTTACCGGAGCAAGACCGCACACACCAGACATGAGACCGGACCACCCCTGATTCCTTGGCAGGTGGGGGTGGTCCGGAAGGGATCTCGAGGACCCCGGTGCCGATGGTACCGGGGCACTCGTCGTGTGTTCGTGCGATGCCCCGACAAGATCCAGAATCAGTCAAGATTCTTTGAGGGGTGGCGAGTTGATGTCCGGGCCGGGTGATGAGGCGTTCGAGATCGGCAACGTGGAGTTCGGGGCTGAGGAGTTCGACCCGGACGCGGCGCTGTGGGTGCGCGGGGTCGACTACGTGACGGGCTGGGCTGCGGCGCGCGACGCGGCGGCGGAGCTCGGTCAGGCGCTGGTGTCGGCTGGCGTGGAGGCGTCTGGGGTGCGGTTGCGGGCGGGCTCGGCGGCGGACGGCTCGGGTGTGGTGCGGCTGGAGCTGTCGACGGCGGCGGCCGTGGAGGTGACGCGGCTGGCTGCGCGGTTCGGGAAGGCGAGCTGATCGGGCTTTGCGGGCCTCGGCCGTGGTGGACCTGGTCGTGGATGTCGACGGGTGCTGCGGTGCTGGCCAGCTTGGGCCTCGGCCACGGAAAGCCAGCCGAGACGGCGGGGCGGCCGGACGATCAAGCGCGCGTGTGCTTCCAGCAACCGCCCACTCGGCCTGGCCACGTTGTCTGTGCCGTGAAGGGTGCCACGCCTGCTCGACGGCGTTTGGTGCGGACGACCCGAGGGCGCGCGCTGCCGCTCGCGAGCCGTTCGTCGAAGGTCTTCGTGCGGTCGCGGGTGTGCCGGGTTGCGGGCGGTGGGGCGCCCGGCCGGGACCGGCCGTCAGGCCGCAGCCCGGTCCGGGGCGGCCCGGCCGCCCGGCGCGCCGCAGGCGCGCCCTTGAGTAAGTGAAGAAGGTTTCGACCGATCGCGGTTGCGTCTGGGAACTGGGCGCTGCGGTTTTGGCGTTTTGCTGGTCAGGCGGTCTGGCAGGTTCATACGCTCGGGGGACCGTGAGTGCGCCAGGCGGTGCACCGCGGCGGGCGAGGAAAGAGGTGTGGGGATGGATACTGAGATCGTCACGGTGATGGATCAGGTGGGGCCGTACCTGACGGCTGCTCTGGGTGCCTATGGGGTCGGTGTGTTGGGGCGGGCGGAGGATGCCGCTGTCGATGCGACGGCGAATATCGGGCGGCGTGTGCTGCATGCGGTCTGGCGGCGGCGGGGCGCACAGGAGCGTGCAGCACTGGAGGCGGCGGTGCAGGATGTGGCCGCGGAGCCGGGCGATGAGGATGCTGCGGCGGCGTTGCGGCAGCAGATCAAGCGGGCGCTGCGTGAGGACGCTGAGCTGTTGAAGGAGCTGTCCGCGCTGGTGCCGACGGGGCCGGTGACGGTGACGGCGTCCGGTGAGCGGTCCATTGCTGCGCAGACGATCACGACTGCGGTCAGCGGTGACCACAACACCATCCGGCCGTGACCGTACCCAACGCCTCTGGGGAACCCGGGGTTGAAGCGTCGGGGAAGGGTTCGATTGCGGCGCTTGCGGTGGAGCTCGCGGTCACGGGGGACCATGCGCGCTTTGTCACGCTACCGCCGGAAGCCGTGCGCTGGGTGCGGGAGATAGAGGCACCGCCTGGCACGGCCAATCTTCCGGCTTCGGTGTCGGGCGTGTTCGTCGGCCGTGATGACACGCTGGATCTACTGCACTCCATGCTGAGCACGTTGGGTGATGCCGCGGTGACGCAGCCAGCTGCGGTGCACGGTCTGGGGGGCATTGGGAAGAGCACCCTGGCCCTGCACTATGCCCTGCACTACCGCCACAGATACGCCCTGGTGTGGTGGATCAGCGCCGAATCGTCCGAGCTGATCGAGGCCGGTCTCTCAGCCTTGGCAGGACGGCTGTGCCCGCACTGGGCTTACGGTGCAAGCACGGAGGAACGCATCGCGTGGGCCATGACGTGGCTGCAATGGCATCCGGGCTGGCTGCTGATCTTCGACAACGTGGAAGACCCCAACACTCTGCGCCCCTATCTCGGAGCCTTGCCCGGCGGGCACCACCTGGCCACCAGCCGGAAGGCCACCAGTTGGCACACCATCGCCCCCACCCTGCCCCTGGACCTGCTCAGCCCCACCGCGTCCGCCGATCTCTTGTGCGCCCTCGCCTACGACGGCAAAGAAACCAGCGCCGGACAGCGCCAGGAGGCCGAGTACCTTGCGCAGGATCTGGGCTATCTGCCGCTTGCCCTGGAACAGGCCGGCGCCTATCTCCATCAGACGGGCAAGGACATGGCCGCCTACCGGCAGGCCCTGCCACGGATGCTGTCCAAGAGGTCCGACGGCATCGACCCCCAACGCACGGTGTCCCGGGTCTGGGACCAGTCCCTCACCGCCATCACCAAGCGCGACCCTCTGGCCGTGACAGTCCTGGAGGCGATGGCCTGGCTCGCCCCCGACGGCATTCCCCGCGCTCTCCTGACCCCACTCGCTCCCGAGGAGGACCCGGACGCCCTGGACGACGCACTCGGCGTCCTCCACTCCTACAACATGATCACCCTCGCAGGCTCCACACTCAGCATTCACCGCCTCCTGCAAGCCGTCCTGCGCACGAACCTCTCCATAGGCGACGCCCAGATGCCACCGGGAAGATCGGCGGCGGAGCAGGCCCTGCTGTACGCCCTGCCTTCGCCCGACGAGCCCCTGCCTTCAGCCACACGTCAATGGGAAGGGCTCCTGCCGCACATCACAGCGCTCGCCGCCAGCATCCCGACCGGGAGTGCTACCGAAGACACCTTCGAACTCTTCGCCGCGGCAAACAACCACGTACAGCGAGCCGGGCAGATGGCACGTGCCATCCCACTGCTCGCGAGGGACCTGACCGAGTGCGAGCAGGTACTGGGTGACACCCATCCCGACACCCTGACCAGCCGCAACAACCTCGCATACGCGTACCAGGAGGCCGGGAACCTCGCCCGAGCCATCCCCCTATACGAGGCCACACTTGCTCAGCGCGAGCAGGTGCTCGGCGACACCCACCCCCAGACCATGACCAGCCGCAACAACCTCGCATACGTGTACGAGGAGGCCGGGAACCTCGCCCGAGCCATCCCCCTATACGAGGCCGTCCTCGCTCAGCGCGAGCAGGTGCTCGGCGACACCCACCCCGACACCCTGGCCAGCCGCAACAACCTCGCATACGCGTACCAGGAGGCCGGGGATCCCGCCCGGGCCATCCCCCTGTACGAGGCCACACTTGCCCAGTGCGAGCAGGTGCTCGGCGACACCCACCCTGACACTCTGTCCAGCCGCAGCAACCTCGCAGGTGCGTACGGGGAGTCTGGGGATCTCGCCCGGGCCATCCCCTTGCACGAGGCCGTCCTCGCTCAGCGCGAGCAGGTGCTCGGCGACACCCACCCCGACACCCTGGCCAGCCGCAACAACCTCGCAGGTGCGTACGAGGAGGCCGGGAACCTCGCCCGAGCCATCCCCCTATACGAGGCCACACTTGCCCAGTGCGAGCAGGTGCTCGGCGACACCCACCCCCAGACCATGACCAGCCGCAGCAACCTCGCAAGTGCATACAGGAATGCCGGGGATCTCGCCCGAGCCATCCCCCTATACGAGGCCGTCCTCGCTCAGCGCGAGCAGGTGCTCGGCGACACCCACCCCGACACCCTGGCCAGCCGCAACAACCTCGCATACGCGTACCAGGAGGCCGGGGATCCCGCCCGGGCCATCCCCCTGTACGAGGCCACACTTGCCCAGTGCGAGCAGGTGCTCGGCGACACCCACCCTGACACTCTGTCCAGCCGCAGCAACCTCGCAGGTGCGTACGGGGAGTCTGGGGATCTCGCCCGGGCCATCCCCTTGCACGAGGCCGTCCTCGCTCAGCGCGAGCAGGTGCTCGGCGACACCCACCCCGACACCCTGGCCAGCCGCAACAACCTCGCAGGTGCGTACGAGGAGGCCGGGAACCTCGCCCGAGCCATCCCCCTATACGAGGCCACACTTGCCCAGTGCGAGCAGGTGCTCGGCGACACCCACCCCCAGACCATGACCAGCCGCAGCAACCTCGCAAGTGCATACAGGAATGCCGGGGATCTCGCCCGGGCCATCCCCTTGCACGAGGCCGTCCTCGCTCAGCGCGAGCAGGTACTAGGTGACACCCACCCCGACACCCTGACCAGCCGCAACGACCTCGCGAGGGCTCGGGCTGCTGAGTTGGCATAGGCTCATCACTCACGTGAGTCTCATCCCCGCGGAGGGGTAAGAAGCTCAGGCGCGGGCGCGGCGGGCAGGGGCCTTGTCCGGCGTGATGCGGTAGGCGAGTTGGGCGCGATCAGCGCTGACGCGGAGCTCTTCGAGAAGCAGCGCCTGGTCGTCGATGCCGTGGGTGATGCGGGTGGTGTGGAGGACGGCGGTGGCGTCGGTGAGCTGGAGGGTGGCGCGTTCGTCGGGCCTGGGGATGCGGGCGCCGACGGTCTCGGACCACCACAGCTTGTGCCCGGCCTTGGCGAGGGCCGCGTAGATCTCCGTCGGCTGGCTGTCCGGGGCCTCACCCAGCCCCGTCCCCTCGGCCGTGGCGAACGGGATCAGGATCCGGTGCATGAGGCGTGTGCCGGTCTTGGGGTCGATCAGTAGCCAGTCGCAGGCGAAGAGCGCTTCCCCCTCGTCCAGGCCCAGTTGGGGGCCGGTGACTGCCGTGGCGGTGGTGCGGTAGGCAGCCGGTTCCTCGACCGGCTCCCACACCTCGTCACCGAGGACGCTGAACGTGCGGCCGGTGCTGGCGACGGACCGGTTGATGGTGTTGACCGGTGCGGGCAGGGCGCGGACGTAGCTGCCCTTGCCGTGGATGACCTCGATCAGTCCCTCGGAGCGCAGGGCGGCGACGGCGTTGCGCACGGTCGGACGGGAGACCCCGTAGCGGTCCATGAGCTGGGACTCGGAGGGGACGGGTGCGCCGGGCGGGATCTCGCCCGCGGTGATGGCGTTGCGGATCTCGGCGGCGACCTGCTGGTACAGGGCGCCGGGTCGCTGGATCTCTCCCACTGTCGAACTCCCTTTGCGTGAACGGGCCGTTGGTCTTACGTCACTCGTCAGCATAAGTGCTTGCGCGCTGGATACAACAGGTGCATAGTCGTCACTCGTCAGCACGAGTGACGTCCTGATGGTGAGGGCGTCTGATTGGCCAAGGAGGCCAACACCCCATGCAGTCCATCCCTGTTGATGTCTCCCGGCTCGGCGTACTGCGGTGCGCTGTCGCGCCGGAACCGAAGCTCACCGGCTTCGAGACCAAGGAAGTCAAGAAGGACAAGGAGGGCAACACGATCTACACCGTGGCCGTCACGGTCCGGCAGGAAGGCCGCCGGATCTCGGTCATCGAAATCTCCGTCACCGGCGAGCCCAAGGGCGTCGTCGAGGGCGGTGAGGTGCGGGTGACGGGCCTGGAGGCGTTCTCCTGGGCCATGGGCGACCGGCACGGCATCAGCTTCCGCGCCGCCGCCATCACCCCCGCCCCCGCCGCCCCGGCCACTGCTGCTTCGAGGGCGGGTGGTGCCTGATGGGACCCATCACCCTGGCGTTCTTACTCGCGGCCGTCGCCTGGGCCGTCGTCGCCGGCGCCCATGTGCGGGAGCGGCACCCGGTGTGGTTCTGGTACCTCACCGGCTACCCCGTCACCGCCGTGCGGGTGGTGCGGACCTGGCGCAAGGTCGCTCAGCTCAACGACCTCGCCGTCTCGCCCCGCCCGTCCCGCGGCCTGGTCGGTGACCTGGTCGTCAAGGGCGAAGCCCTGCGGCCCGTCGCTCCGCGGATCTCGTTTCCCAGGGCGACCCGCACGGGCCTGAGCCTGGAAGTGCGGCTGCATCCGGGTCAGACGCCGGGGCCGTTCATCGCGGCGGCGGACGCCCTGGCCCACGCCTGGCGCGTCCACGCCGTACGTGTCACCTCCCCCGAACGCGGACTCGTCTCCCTGGCCGCCACCGCCGGAGACCCGCTTGAGAGGCCCGGCCTGGCGCACGCGCCTGCGGCGTTGCTGTCGGCGCTGATCGGGATCCTGGAGAGCGGCGGGGCGTGGGTGATGAACCTGCGCCAGGTACCCCACTGGCTGATCGTCGGCGCGACCCAGTCGGGGAAGTCCACGCTCCTTGCCCGGCTGGTGGTGAAGCTCGCCCCGCAACCGGTCGCTCTGGTCGGGATCGACTGCAAGGGCGGTATGGAGCTCGGCCTGTTCGAGCCTCGCCTCTCTGCCCTCACCACCTGCCGGAAGGAGGCTGTGGCAGTGCTCGGCGCGCTCGTTGCCGAGATGCAAGTGCGCATGGAGATCTGCCGGTTCGAAGGGGTCCGCTCGATCTGGGAACTGCCCGACAAGCTCCGCCCCGTGCCCGTCGTCGTCCTCGTCGACGAGCTGGCAGAGCTCTACCTCTCCGACGGCACCAAGGAGTCCAAGGCGGAGGCGGAGAAGTGCTCCGTCCACCTCCTGCGCATCGCCCAGCTCGGCGCGGCCCTCGGCCTGCATCTGGTCGTGGCCGGGCAGCGGGTCGGCTCCGATCTCGGCCCCGGCGTCACCGCCCTGCGCGCCCAGCTCTCCGGCCGCATCTGCCACCGCGTCAACGACCCCGGCACCGCCGAAATGACCCTCGGTGATCTCAATAAGGACGCGGTGACCGTGGCGCAGTCGATCACCTCGGAGGAGAAGGGCGTGGCCGTCTGTACCGGTGCCGATGGCGGCTGGGGCCGGGCCCGCTCCCACCTGACGACGGTGGAAGACGCCCGCAAGACCGCGGCGTCCTGCATGCACCTCACCCCGGAACTCCTGGGCGTGCGGCGGGCGCTGCTGATGGCCGGGGTGGGTGAAGCCACGTGAAGGACACCGCCGTCTTCCCGCTGGTGGTGGTGCTCGGGATCATCACCGTCCTCCTCGTCCGCTCCCGCGACGTGCGCTGGTGGGAAGCCGTACTGATCGGTCTCTTCGGCACCTACCTGGGTCAGACGCCGGTGATCTTCACGATCAACAGCTTCGTGACCTGGTGCCTGTCCGGCTTCACCCACACCCACTGAAGAGGCAGGCCAGCATGCCCATGCGCCCCGTCTGGTGCCCCATCTGCAAGGGCGAACGACGCCGGAAGACCCGCTCCGGCCGGTGGCGGCGCTGCCGCTGCTGCCGCGGCACCGGCACCACCCGCTGAACCCAACACCCGCCCACTGACAGAGAGGACGACCCCATGGACGACCCCGGACCACCAGCCACCATCCGCGCCGCTGTCAGAGCGGCTCACCCCGGGAGATCACCACCATCACCGCGACCACCGCGGCTGACCGGCGCGCCGCCCTCGAACGCGCGGCGCGCCTGCGTCAGCTCTCCGACACCGACCGCGACGCCATCCGCCTCGCCCAGGACCCCCAGTTCCCCCGCTGGCTGGAGCAGATCACCGCCACCGGCGGCTGCGCCCACCCGGTCCACCTCACCGGATCCACCACCACCCGCGACGCGGCCACGGGCGAGATCCTCCACCACTACGACACCCGCGCCGAACCCGGCGAACGGCTCCTGGTCCGCTGCCGCAACCGCCGTCAGAGCGTCTGCGCCCCGTGCTCCCGCCTCCACGCCGGGGACACCTTCCACCTCGTGCGCGCCGGACTCACCGGCGGCAAAACCGTCCCCGACAAGGTCCGTGAACACCCCCGGCTCTTCGTCACCCTCACCGCCCCGTCTTTCGGCCCCGTCCACCACGCCACCACGGACGGGAAGCGCTGCCGCCCCCGGCGCGATGCAGGCGAATGCGACCACGGACGCCCCCTCGGCTGCCTGGCCATCCATGCCACCGGTGACCGGCTCGTCGGGCAACCGCTCTGTCCCGGCTGCTACGACTACCCCGCCCACGTCCTGTGGCACGCACACGCCGGACAGCTCTGGGACCGCTTCACCCGCGCCGTACGACGCCTCCTCGCCTCGGCCGCAGGGCTGGCGCAGTCCCGCTTCCCCGACCACGCCCGGCTCTCCTTCGCCAAGGTCGCCGAGTACCAGAAACGCGCCGCCGTCCACGTCCACGCCATCGTCCGCCTCGACGGCCCGCACGGCCCCGACACCCCGCCCCCGCCCTGGGCCACCACCGACCTCCTCACCACGGCGGTCCATGCCGCGGCCCGCTCCGTCGTCGTCCGCAGCCCGTACAGCCCGGCCGCCGGAGAACACGCCCTCCGCTGGGGAACAGAGCTCGACGCCCGCCCCCTGCGCGCCACCGACAACACCCTCGGCCTGGCCGACGACGCAGTCGCCGCCTACGTCGCCAAGTACGTCACCAAAAGCGCCAGCGACACCGCAGCCGGCACCGACCACAGGCTCCTGACCTGGGACGACATCGCGACCGTCCCCGCCACCCCGCACGTCCGGGCCCTCATCCGCACCTGCTGGCACCTCGGCGGCCTGCCCGAGTACGAACCCCTCCGGCTCCGCTCCTGGGCCCACACCCTCGGCTACCGCGGCCACATCCTCACCAAATCCCGCGCCTACTCCACCACCTACACAGCCCTGCGCACCGAACGAGCCGACCACGAACGCGCCGGACTCCAACTCCCCGACACCCCAGACGCGATCACCGACACCCACTGGCGCTACACCGGCTCCGGCCACACCCCCGGCGCCGCCCTCATCACCGCCGGAATCGCCCAAGACCTCGCCACCAACCGCGAGACCGCCCGCGAGGTGTTGAGTGCCTGATGCCCTCGCAGGCCAACTCCGCTCGGGCCACATCGTGGACAACCTTCCTGTCTCGCTCCCGAGTTGGTGTGTCACAACCAGCGAACCGGACATAGCCAAGGCGGTATCCCGGCTGATGGGAGGACAACCCGAGAGACGGAGAACCGATGGCGGGGATTGCCTGGAGATCCTCACCGACACGGACAAGGTGAGGATCGTCGTGGATACCCCGACCGCAGTTTCCACCGAAATGCGGCTGTGGAAGAGCTCTCAGCTCGTGCACCACTGTGACGGTGCTGAGTTTCTGAGCCCCACGGACAAGCGAGGCACGCCATGCGGTTGCCCTCCGACCTTTGCGGAGCGGAATGCCGCGGCAATGGAATTTCGGGGACCACAGCCAAACTCGGTGATCACGTTCCGCCTGGCTGATGCCACGGCTCTCGGCCTCTTCTTCTACAGATCGACGAGTTGGAAGCTCGCCGAGTCCATGCAAAATGTGACGGCGGCTCTTGAGCGCATCGGTCGCCGAGCGTTGGCGGAACTCGGCATGGAACTCGTCACATGCACCACGAGGAGCGGCACGCGGGTGTCGTACCGAAAACCGGTCATCAAGGTTCTCGGCCCCTGGTACGAAGCGGCATCTGGATAAGGCACTGCACGACGGCCAAGCGAAAGCCCCGAGGAGGATTCCCCCTCGGGGCTTCCTCTGCGCCTTACGCAGCAGCCGTGGTCTCCCCTTGCCGCCGCTGCCCTGCCATCCGAAGCTCCACGCGCTCCTCCGCCCGACAGGTACGGCGACTACCGCCCCTGCCTGCCGCCTTACTCACGCGGACTTCGTCCACGAACAACCCGACCAACATGCGCCGGTCGGCGACGGTGGCGTTCTTCCACCAGGAGCCCTCTCCCAACGGGTCACCATTCGGGTCTTCGGTGTAGGTCCACTCCTCGATCGGAAGCACGGGCACCTCCGGTCCGCCCACGTCCTCGATCCGACGCTCGATCGCTGCGAGGCGGCTCTCCAGCGACTCCTTGTCGGCCAGGAAGCGGGCCCTACCGATCTTGCCCTCGTAGATGCCCGAGTTGAGGTCGTCGTAGAGACGGGTGATGGAGTTGGTGATCTCTGCGCGCTCCCCCGTGAGTGCGGCACGTTCACCGCTCATCTCGGGCCGCTCCATGAGCTTCGCCAGCCTGAGGGTGGCTTCCGCGATGATGGCGAGAGTCTCCGGCTTACCCTCCGCGGTCATGAGGACGGCCATGATCCGGCGGGCCACGTACTCGTCCACCTCCGCCTGGTTGATGGTGAGCCCGCCCTCATGCTTGCCGGCTTCCACCACACCGGACGCCCGGCTGCACTTGTAGACGCCCGGCGAGCCGGTCAAAGGGCGGCCGCACTCGCACTTGAGCTTGTCCATGGCCGTCAAAAGGTACGACGCACTCCAGGTCACCCCCTTCACGCCTTCTCGCCCATCCAGCCACACTTGGAGCTCGAACCACCGAGGAGGAGGGATGAGTGCTTCCCCGATTGAAATGGGCTCGCCTGTCTCATCCCGAAGAATCTTGTAGCCCTCAATCGTCCGGGTGGGGTTTCCTTCCCTGTCCTTTCGATACACCGGATCGGCTGCGAAACCCGCGAGACGAGGATCCGAGAGGACACGCTTCACGGTGGGCGTACGCCACGCGCCGCCATTTTGACTCGGCACCTGATTCACGTTCAGCCAAGTACCGATAGCGCCTACCGAAGCCGGATGCGCGTTCTTCTTCCCCATCCAAGGCTTGTCCTTGAATTCGAAGACGCGGTCCACCATGCGGAGGATCACGCTGCCCTGGTCCGTTCTATCCTCGCTTGCAGGGACGGGACGGAGTAGGCGGATGGTGACGACGACCTCCTTGCCGTCCACCATCCTCTTCTCGGGCACGGGGTAGCTCTCCATCCCGTAGGGCAGAGCCCCGCCCGTCCACCCGCCCAATTGCTTGGCCACACGCTTGGCGCCAGCGATTGATTCGCTCTTGTCCTTGCTGTCCTGGTGCGCCGCATCGAGCCGCATGATCAACATGATGAGTTCCATCGTGTTGTCCGGCGAGAACGACCCCTCCGAAACGGAGGTGATCGTGACCCCGAGCGAGAAAAGCTCAAGGACTACGGGGATTGCGTCCTTCGGCTCCCGGCGAGAGAACCGAGTGACGTTGAAGACGATGATTTCTTGGATCTTGCGGGCGCGGCAATCATTCAGAAGCCGCTCGAAATTCTTGCGCTTCGCGTTCGAGTCGTAGCCGGAAACGCCGATATCGCGATAATGACCCGCGAATTTACAGCCGCGGTCCCGGGCCTTCTTTTCCGTGGCCCTGTCCTGCGTCTGCGGACTGGCTTCCGACTTGTCGGATTTCTTCTTCGACTGACGGGTATACCCTGCTGCTACCCGGAGCACGACTGCAACGTGCTCCGGGTGCCCAGCTTCAGTGGTGTGGGTCACACGGGAACGGTACCCTAACCACCCCAACTCAGTGAAGCTGGGGCTTCATATGGGTAGCTCACGCTAGCCATGGTCTCAGAGCCGCGCACCGAGTCGTCTTCGGGCGTTTCACACGCCGTTCACGGGGGAGGTCTCTGAGACGATGATCGGGTTGCGCGGCGGGGGCTGTGCTGCGTAAAAAAGCGGTCGGGTGGAGATATGCATCGCGGTGGCGGACTGGGCGAGGGCACCGATGACCTGGGGCCCGAGCGAGCCCAGAGGTCACGCGGGGGGCGTCACAGGGGCCGCCGCGAAGAAGACGGCGTGGCAAGCAGCAGGAGTGGTGGCCGAGTGGGGGTGACCTACAAGTACTTCGGGGCGCCCAACAGCGCCGCCGCGGCCAACGTTCCCATTTCCATGCGCCCCGAAGAGCTCGGCGGTGACGAGCTCGGCATGGGCGGCATGTTCACCAAGATCAAGCCGGAGACGATGGCCGCGATGGTCCTCACCGGCATCGAGGGCATACCCCTGCACAAGGTCCCCCCGCTCGAACTGGTCGTTCTCCACCCCGACTACGCCGTCGTCAAGCTCCCGATGACCGTCGTCGACCCGTTGCGCGGAATCGGCGAGGAATCGGTGGGCGCCGCCGCCTTCATCTGGTCCACCGTCCCCGACCGCGGCGGCCCGCGGGACGCGTTCACCGTCTACCAGCTGCTCCGCGAGTGGCAGGACTTCTCCCACCGCCTGCACGAGAACGGCCACCAGCCGTACTGCCTGGTCTGGCCCTGACCGCTCCGGCCCGCCCGGTCCCGTCCGACGGTCAGCGCGGTGCGATCAGGTCGGTGTCCAGGCTGCCCTGCACCACCTCCTGGGCGAGATCCACCAGCCGCAGCTGCCGCGGGCGGGCATAGTTCCGCAGGCTCTCGAAGGCCTCGTCCAGGCCCACCTGCCAGCGCTCGGCCAGCACACCCTTGGCCTGCTCGATCACCACCCGGCTGTGGAGCGCGGCCTGCAACTGCGCCTTGTCGAGGTTGCCCTGCTCGATCGTGCGCTGCTGCAGGATGGCGATCGTGGCCACGTCCGCCAGCGCCTGGGCCAGCTGGACATCGGGCTCGGAGATCCGCCCGCCACGGGAGTCGAAGAGGTTCAGCGCACCGATGACCTGATGCCGCAGCCGCATGGGAATGGCGTGCGTCGTACGGAAACCCGCCGCGCGGGCGCGGGCCGCGAAGGGCCCGAAATCCGACGTCGCCCGGGGGGACGACAGATCGATGTCCAGCTGCGCCTGACCGGTGCGGTAGCACTCCACGCACGGGCCCTGGTCGTGCTGCAGCGCGAACAGCTCCAGCAGCCGGGTGTGCTCGTCCGAAGCGGCGATGACCTGCAACTCGCCATAGGGGTTCACGATCATCACGCCGACGGCTTCGATGTCGAGCAGTTCGACGCAACGAGCGGCGAGCCGGTGCAGGAATTCGATCAGATCGAAGTCGTCGATCAGCGAATCGACGGCCTCGACCAGGATCTCCAGCGTGCGTTGCTGGCTAGCCATGGCCATCATCCCCTTTTCTCGAAAGACGGGTCCGGCCCGTCGTCAGTGTGTCGGAAGCTCAATCGGCGGGACACGACTTCCTCCGCGACCCGCATCAGGGGAAGCTCGTGCCGATAGGCGTGGGCGCGCAGCAGCACCAGGGCCTGGGCGACGGTCACCCGCGCCTGGACGCTGATCATCCCGCTGGCCTGGTGGACGACGGCCCGGTGCAGCTGGGCGCCGGACTCGGCGGAGGCGAACGCCGCGGCGTGCTTCCCGCCGTCCAGCGCCACCGCGGTCACCGCCGCGGCGAGGATCAGGGCGTCGTCCATGGCGACGGCCGTCAGCGGGCCCACGCCGGTCCGCTGCGCGGTCAGTACGCCCAGGCACGCGCCGCCGATCCGCAGGGGGAAGCAGAAGAGGGCGTCCACGCCCAGCCCCGTCAGTGCCGGGAGCAGCGCGGGCCACCGGTCGGGGCGGACCCGCCCCAGATCCGGCTCGACGATCACCGCACAGGATCCCAGGGCGTCCACTCCCGGCCCTTCGCCGAG
This sequence comes from Streptoverticillium olivoreticuli subsp. olivoreticuli, assembly GCF_003391135.1. Lineage (GTDB taxonomy): Bacteria > Actinomycetota > Actinomycetes > Streptomycetales > Streptomycetaceae > Streptomyces > Streptomyces blastmyceticus. The sequence continues at coordinate 4,776,982 of NZ_CP031455.1, forward strand.
CGTGTACTGCTCGTCCTCCAGGCGCTCGCTGACACCCGGGGAGGACCACACCAGCTCGCTCAGCGACCCGTCCGTGGCGAGGGAGACCGCGACCCCGTCCACACCCAGGACCCGGGCGCACTCCGCCGGGTCCCCGCCGATCAGTCCGGGGCCCGAGCGTGAGGACATGTCGCGCAGCACGCGGGCCATGCCCGTGCTGGTAGCCACAGATGCCACCCGCTTCCCGGGCCGAACCCCCACACGCCACCCGGAACGGGCGGCCTGTCGCCTTCACCCTACGCCCGGGAGCCCCGGTCGGGACTGCCGTCGAGGGCGTCGAGATCGGCCAAATCCATCAGCGAGGCCACCGGTCCGAAGACCTCCAGCAGATCGGCCAGCCGCATGACCTTCAGCGCCCACGGCCGGGTGCACAGCACCGCGAACCGGCCGCCCGACGCGAGCACTCCGGTGCGGGCCCTGCACATCACGCCCAGGATCGCGCAGTCGAAGAACGTCACCTCGCGCAGGTCCATCACCACGACGGGCTTCTCCAGCGCCAGCAGCCGCACCAGCAGCGCCTCGACCTCCGGCACCGACTCGATGTCGAGCTCACCGGCCAGCCGCAGCACACCCCACCGGCCCACCACACGGATACGCGACGCGCTCTGCCACTCGGTCACGAGTGCTCCCCCTGCGTGGACGGCATGAGACAGCGGCAGGGAAACAGGGCCTTGCACACCGTCGCCACCAAGGTCCGGGGCAGCTGCTACGAAGATACGGGCCACCGCCGCCGCACAAGGGTCAGGACGCGGTTCAGGCTCCCGAAGGTATGAAAATCGCCGGAGACCGCCTTCGGGTGCGGCGATCGGTGGTTGACTCTCGAAGAGTCTGTACCCGCCGATGGCCGAGACCTCACCCACCGGTGCGGCAGACCGCCCGGCCGCCTTCCGGAGAGCCCGCCGCCGTCCTAGGGTGAGCCCGTGGCCCCGGCCCCCGGCCGCCGTCTCCCTCGGACGCGCCGGACGCCTCCCGCCCTGCCGGTCGCCCCGTGGTCGTAGACGGGCCGGCCGGTGCCCCCGTCAGGGGAGGGCGGGGCCACCGGCCGGCTCCGGTCGACGCGCTCACAGCCCCGCCCGGCACGTAGCGTGCCTCCCATGCTCACCTTCCGCTCCATCGCCCTCTTCCTCGTCGCCGCGCTCCTGGAGATCGGCGGCGCCTGGCTCGTCTGGCAGGGCGTGCGGGAGCACAGGGGCTGGGCGTGGATCGGCGCCGGGGTGATCGCCCTCGGCGCGTACGGCTTCGTCGCCACGCTCCAGCCGGACGCCGAGTTCGGCCGCATCCTCGCCGCGTACGGCGGGGTCTTCGTCGCCGGGTCCCTCGCCTGGGGCATGGTCGCGGACGGCTACCGCCCCGACCGCTACGACGTGGCCGGCGCGCTGGTCTGCCTCGCCGGGGTCGCGATCATCATGTACGCGCCGCGCGGCCGCTGACGCCGCCCGCGCACCGGCCGGGACGGCCGCTCGAACAGCGCCCGCATATCCTGCGAGCGGATCCCGCACGCCGCACTCCAGGAGGCCCACCATGAGCACCCGCACCGCTGTCATCACGGGCGCGAGCAGCGGCATCGGTGCCGCCACCGCCCGGCAGCTGGCCGCCGCGGGCCACCGCGTCGTCCTCACCGCCCGCCGCAAGGACCGTATCGAGGCCCTGGCCGCGGAGCTCACCGCGGCGGGCCACGAGGCGGTCGCCCACGAGCTCGACGTCACCGACCGCGCGGCCGTCCTGGCCTTCGCCGACCGGCTGGACGACTTCGAGTCCGTCGACGTCCTGGTCAACAACGCCGGCGGCGCGCTCGGCGCCGACCCCGTCGCGACCGCCGACCCCGCGGACTGGCGCACGATGTACGAGGTCAACGTGCTCGGCGTGCTCAACCTGACCCAGGCGCTGCTCCCCCGCCTCGTGCGGAGCGGGGACGGCACCGTGCTGATCGTCTCCTCCACCGCCGGGCTCGGCACCTACGAGGGCGGCGGCGGCTATGTCGCGGCCAAGCACGGCGCGCACGTCATCGCCGAGACGCTGCGGCTGGAGCTGTGCGGGCAGCCGGTGCGGGTCGTCGAGATCGCCCCGGGCATGGTGAAGACGGACGGGTTCGCCGTCACCCGCTTCCGCGGCGACGAGGAGAAGGCCGCCGCGGTCTACGCCGGGGTCGCCGAGCCGCTGACGGCCGAGGACGTGGCGGACACCATCACCTGGGCGGTCACCCGCCCCTCGCACGTGAACATCGACCTGCTGGTCGTGCGCCCGCGGGCGCAGGCCGCCAACCACAAGGTGCACCGCGAGGGCTGAACGGGCCCGGGACCTCGGACGCAGGACCGGAGACCGATGACGGGGAAGATCATCAGGAGCTACCTTCGGCACATCGGCCACCACGGGGGACGGCCCGTGCGAAAGGAACTCCCATGCGCGTCACCGGCTTCGACCACCTCGTCCTGAACGTCTCCGACGTCGAGCGGGCCCTCGCCTTCTACTGCGGCCCGCTCGGCCTGGAGCCCGTCCGCGTCGAGGAGTGGCGCGCGGGGAAGGCGCCCTTCCCGTCGGTGCGCGTCTCCGCCACGACCATCATCGACCTGGTCGACCGCGCCCGCGGCGAGTCCAACGTCGACCACATCTGCCTGGTGGTGGAGCCGCTGGACTGGCAGGCGGTGATCGACGCGGGCACCTTCACCGTCGTCGACGGTCCGGGCAAGCGCTACGGCGCCCGCGGCGACGCGGAGTCCGTCTACGTCCTCGACCCGGACGGCAACACGGTGGAGCTGCGCTGGTACCCGCAGGACGCGTGACGCGCCCCGCGGGCCGCGGGCCTCAGCCCTTGACGCAGACGACCTGCTTGAGCTTGGCGACGACCTCGACCAGGTCCTTCTGCTGCTCGATGACCTTCTCGATCGGCTTGTAGGCGCCCGGGATCTCGTCCACGACGCCGGAGTCCTTGCGGCACTCCACGCCCCGCGTCTGCTCCTCCAGGTCCTGGGTGGAGAAGCGCTTCTTCGCGGCGTTGCGGCTCATCTTGCGGCCCGCGCCGTGGGAGGCGGAGTTGAAGGACGCCGCGTTGCCGAGGCCGCGCACGATGTACGAGCCGGTGCCCATCGAGCCCGGGATGATGCCGAAGTCGCCCTCGCCCGCGCGGATCGCCCCCTTGCGGGTGACCAGCAGCTCCTTGCCGTCGTAGGTCTCCTCCGCCACGTAGTTGTGGTGGCAGGAGATCACGGGCTCGAAGGTCGGCTTCGCCTTCACGAACTCCCTGCGGACCACGTCCTGGAAGAGCGCCATCATGATCTCGCGGTTGTGCTTCGCGTACTCCTGGGCCCAGAAGAGGTCGTGCCGGTAGGCCGCCATCTGCGGGGTGTCGGAGACGAAGACGGCGAGGTCACGGTCGATCAGGTCCTGGTTGTGCGGCAGCTTCCGGGCCTGGCCGATGTGGTACTCGGCGAGCTCCTTGCCGATGTTCCGGGAGCCGGAGTGCAGCATCAGCCAGACCGCGCCCGTCTCGTCGAGACAGAACTCGATGAAGTGGTTACCGGATCCGAGCGAACCCATCTGCTTCACCGCGCGGTCCTGACGGAACTTGACCGCCTCGGCCACTCCGCCGAACCGCCGCCAGAAGTCCGCCCACCCCGCCGTCGGCACGCCGTGCAGCCGGCCCGGGTCCACCGGGTCGTCGTGCATCCCCCGGCCCACCGGGATCGCCGCCTCGATCTTCGAGCGCAGCCGGGACAGGTCCGCCGGGAGGTCGTCCGCCGTCAGGGACGTCCGGACCGCCGACATGCCGCAGCCGATGTCCACGCCGACCGCCGCCGGGCACACCGCGCCCCGCATCGCGATCACCGAGCCGACCGTGGCGCCCTTGCCGAAGTGGACGTCCGGCATCACCGCGAGGCCCTCGATCCAGGGCAGGGTGGAGACGTTGCGGAGTTGCTGCATGGCAACGCCCTCGACCGTGGCCGGGTCGGCCCACATGCGGATCGGTACACGGACGCCGGGTACCTCGGTGTAGGACATCGTTTTCCTCATAACCCCGTAAAAGCAAGATAACGCAAAAGCCGGACAAATCTGACGATTCACGACAGGGAACCGGCAGACCGGGCGGCACGTGCGGTAGACATACCTTCCAGCCGCCGCCTTCCCGGCGGCAACCCGTTTTCGCGCGAGCACCCGCGTGAGCGCGACGGGCGAGGGCGACGAGCCGCAGGGCGAAGGGAGCCACGGACAGTGCAGCGAAGGGCGTACGCACCGGCCGCCGCACTGGCTGCGGCACTGCTCGCGGTGGTCGTCACCGCCTGCGGCGGCTCCTCCGGCGGCCACGGCGGGGGCGACGACGCGAAGACCGGCCGCACCGGTTCGACGGCCCCGGCCGGGGAACCGGGCAAATACCGCAGCCTCCCCGAGCCCTGCGGCTATGTGAACCGGGACACCCTGCGCCGCATGCTGCCCGCCGGCGACGACGACAGCGACCCCGAGCTCCGGAAGCTCTACCGCGGCCAGGCCGCCATCACCTACGACACCGACCGCCGCGTCGGCTGCCGCTGGAAGCTGGAGACCCCGGAGGGCACCCGGCACCTGTCGGTCGACTTCGAGCGCGTGGTGTCGTACCAGCCGGGGGTCAGCGACGAGGAGCGGGCGCAGGAGCTCTACGCGCGCCAGGCGACCGCCGCGAAGATCCCCAGCTCCTCCGCTTCGGCGTCCCCCTCCACCCCCTCGCCCTCGCCCTCCGCGAGCGCGGGCACGCACCCGCAGGGCGGCGCCGCCACCGGCTCGCCCTCCCCCGGCGCCGCCACGGGCCCCTCCGCCCCGGGCTCCCCCTCCGCCGACCCCCGCTTCCTCCCCCGCGTCCTCGACGACCTCGGCGACGACGCGTTCATCGACGACAAGCTGGTCAGCACGGGGTCGGGCGTGCACCGGGACATCGCGGTGGTCTTCCGGTCCGCGAACATCCTCGTGAGCATCGCCTACGACCAGTGGTCGGCCGACCGGCAGCACATTCCCACCAGCGAAGACCTCCAGGGCAAGGCACACGGCCTGGCCAGGGAACTGGACGCGGGGCACTTCGGCAATTAGCCCGGCGAGTATCGCCCCGCCTCGGCCACCGGCGCTCCCCCGCCGCGTACCGTGCCGAGCAGGGCACCCGGCCACGGACGGCTCGCCCCGGACCGCACACGACCCGCCCCCGACACCGACCGAGTGAAGGACCCATGCACCGAACAGCCCCGCGACTCGCCCGAATCCTCGCCTGCGCCGCAGTACCGGTGATGCTCGTCGCCACCGGCTGCTCGAGCGGCGACTCCGGCTCCAAGAAGGCGACGGCGACGCCGTCCCACTCGGTGACGCCCAGCCCCTCGGCCTCGGTGAAGGCTGCGACGTTCGCCAAGCTGCCCGAGGTGTGCAAGTCCGTCGACGAGAAGACCGTCGACAGCCTGGTGCCGAAGGCGAAGAAGAAGGAGGGCGAGGCGCTCCCCGCGACCGCCCCCAACGACTCCGCCAGCTGTTTCTGGAACGGGCTGAACGGCGAGGACCCCAAGGACCTGCAGTACCGCGGTCTGACGATCTCGCTCAAGCGCTTCTCGGCGGACCCGACGCTCGGCTCGGGCGAGAAGCTCGCCGCGACGTACGTCGGCCAGCGCACGACCAAGGCGGCCACCGAGGACGGCGCCAAGGACGGCAAGACCGAGAAGGTCGGCGGCATCGGCGACGAGGCGAACAGCATCGCCACCGACTACCGCAAGGACAACGACGACTACCGCAACGCGATCGTCGTGACCCGCACCGCCAACGTCGTGATCAGCGTCAAGTACACCGGCGCGGGCTTCGAGGGCGCCAAGAACCCCGACGCGGGCGACCTGATGAAGAACGCCCAGGACGCGGCGAAGCAGGTCGTGGCCTCGGTCGCGGCCGCGAACAAGAAGTAGCCGGACACACGACGACGCCGGGCCGGCCCGATCCCTCGGGCCCGCCCGGCGTCGTCGTGTTCGTACGCGGTGTTACACGGACAGCAGCTTGCGCACGCGGTCCGCGCCCACGGCCAGCAGCAGCGTGGGCAGGCGCGGGCCGGTGTCACGGCCGACCAGCAGGTGGTAGAGCAGCGCGAAGAAGGTGCGCTGGGCGACCTTCAGCTCCGGGGTGGGCTTGGCGTCGGGCTCCAGCCCGGCCTGCACCTTCGGCACGCCGTAGACGAGCGTGGTCAGCCCGTCCAGCGACCAGTGCTCGTCCAGGCCCGCCAGCAGCAGCCGCAGGGACTCGCGGCCCTGCTCGTCCAGCGAGCCGAGCAGCTCGGTGTCGGGCTCGGAGCGGACGACCGTGCGGGACTCCGCCGGGACCTGGGTGTTGATCCAGTGCTCGGCCCTGTCGAGCCGCGGCCGCGTCTCCTCCAGCGAGGTGACCGGGTTCTCCGGGTCGAGGTCGCTGAGGATGCGCAGGGTCTGCTCGTCGTGGCCGGCGGTGATGTCGACGACCGAGGCGAGCGTGCGGTAGGGCAGCGGGCGCGGGGTGCGCGGCAGCTCACCGGAGGCCGTGCGCGCGGCACGGGCGTACGCGGCGGCGTCGGCGGGCAGCACGCTGCCGTCCGCGACCTTGGCCTCCAGCTTGTCCCACTCGTCGTAGAGCCGCTGGATCTCCTGGTCGAAGGCGATCTTGAAGGACTGGTTGGGCCTGCGGCGCGCGTACAGCCAGCGCAGCAGCGGCGCCTCCATGATCTGCAGCGCGTCGCCCGGGGTGGGGACGCCGCCCTTGGAGGAGGACATCTTGGCCATGCCGCTGATGCCGACGAAGGCGTACATCGGGCCGATCGGCTGCTCGCCGCCGAAGACCTTGCGGACGATCTGGCCGCCGACGACGAAGGAGGAGCCGGGCGAGGAGTGGTCGACGCCGGAGGGCTCGAAGATCACGCCCTCGTAGGCCCAGCGCATCGGCCAGTCGACCTTCCAGACCAGCTTGCCGCGGTTGAACTCGCTCAAGCGCACGGTCTCGGAGTGGCCGCACACGCAGGTGTAGGCCAGCTCGGTGGTCTCGTCGTCGTAGGCGGTGACCGTGGTCAGGTCGCGCTCGCAGACGCCGCAGTAGGGCTTGTACGGGAAGTAGCCCGCGCCGGAGCCGCTGCCGTCGTCCTCGGCGGCCGCGCCGGAGCCCTCGGCGGCCTCCAGCTCGGCCTCGTCGACCGGCTTCTGCTGCTGCTTCGGCTTGCCGGTCGCCTTGTCCTTCGTCCGGTACTGGTCGAGGACCGCGTCGATGTCGCCGCGGTGCCTCATCGCGTGCAGGATCTGCTCGCGGTAGACACCGGAGGTGTACTGCTCGGTCTGGCTGATCGGGTCGTACTCGATGCCGAGCTCGGCGAGCGCGGCCACCATGGCGGCCTTGAAGTGCTCGGCCCAGTTCGGGTACTCCGAGCCGGCCGGGGCCGGGACCGAGGTCAGCGGCTTGCCGATGTGCCCGGCCCAGGAGTCGTCGATACCGGGGACGCCGTTCGGCACCTTGCGGTAGCGGTCGTAGTCGTCCCAGGACAGCACATGCCGGACCTCGTGGCCGCGGCGGCGGATCTCGTCGGCGACCAGGTGCGGGGTCATGACCTCGCGCAGGTTGCCCAGGTGGATCGGGCCGGAGGGGGACAGGCCGGAGGCAACGACGATCGGTTTGCCGGGGGCACGGCGCTCCGCTTCGGCAATGACCTCGTCGGCGAAACGGGAGACCCAATCGGCCTCGGTGCTCTGAGCCTGAGCCACGGCACTTCCTTCCTTACGGTCCTGGCATGACCATTGTCCCAGACGGCGGGGGCGGCTCCGGGGTTGCTCCCGGGCCGGCGGAAGGGCGGGCGGAAGGGTGGGCGTGAGGGCGGCCGAAATGGCCGCCCGGGCGGTGACGGGTGCGTGTGATACTCGGTGTACCAAAAACGCCCTCTAACGGAACGGCACCCACCCCATGGCCTCGGTCCCTTCCCTCGCTTCCTCGCTCCACCAGCGCATCGCGGACGCTCTCTCGGCAGCCCTGCCGGAGGCCGCTGCCGCCGACCCGCTGCTGCGACGGAGCGACCGGGCCGACTTCCAGGCCAACGGGATGCTGGCGCTCGCCAAGAAGCTGGGGGGCAACCCCCGCGAGCTCGCGGCGAAGGTCGTCGAGCAGCTGCCGGCCGGTGAGCTGATCAAGGACGTCGAGGTCTCGGGCCCCGGCTTCCTGAACATCACGATCACGGACGAGGCGATCCTGAAGACCCTCGCCGAGCGCGCCGCCGACGACCGCCTCGGCGTGCCGTTCGCGCAGGCCCCGGGCACCACGGTCATCGACTACGCCCAGCCGAACGTGGCCAAGGAGATGCACGTCGGCCACCTGCGCAATTCGGTGATCGGCGACGCGGTCGTGCGGATCCTGGAGTTCTCCGGCGAGAAGGTCGTGCGCCGGCACCACATCGGCGACTGGGGCACCCAGTTCGGCATGCTCATCCAGTACCTGATCGAGCACCCGCACGAGCTGGACCACGAGGGCGAGGTCTCCGGCGAGGAGGCCATGTCCTCCCTCAACCGGCTGTACAAGGCGTCGCGGGCGCTCTTCGACTCCGACGAGGAGTTCAAGGCCCGCGCCCGGCGCCGGGTGGTCGACCTGCAGGCCGGTGACGAGGAGACCCTCGCGCTGTGGCAGCGGTTCGTCGACGAGTCGAAGATCTACTTCTACTCGGTCTTCGACAAGCTCGACGTGGAGATCCGCGACGAGGACATCGTCGGCGAGTCCGGTTACAACGACATGCTCGCCGAGACCTGCCGCCTGCTGGAGGAGTCCGGTGTCGCCGTCCGTTCCGACGGCGCGCTGTGCGTCTTCTTCGACGACGTCAAGGGCCCGGACGGCAAGCCCTCCCCGCTGATCGTCCAGAAGTCCGACGGCGGCTTCGGCTACGCGGCGACCGACCTGTCCGCGATCCGCGACCGGGTGGGCAACCTCAAGGCCGACACCCTGCTGTACGTGGTGGACGCCCGTCAGTCCCTGCACTTCAAGATGGTCTTCGAGACCGCCCGCCGGGCCGGCTGGCTGCCCGAGGGCGTCAAGGCCGTCCAGCTCGGTTTCGGCACGGTGCTCGGCAAGGACGGCAAGCCGTTCAAGACCCGTGAGGGCGAGACGGTCCGCCTGATCGACCTGCTCGACGAGGCGATCGACCGCGCGACGGCCGTCGTGCGGGAGAAGGCCCAGGACCTCACCGAGGAGGAGATCGCCGAGCGCGGTGCCCAGGTCGGCATCGGCGCGGTCAAGTACGCGGACCTGTCGACGTCCGTCTCCCGCGACTACAAGTTCGACCTGGACCAGATGGTGTCCCTCAACGGCGACACCAGCGTCTACCTCCAGTACGCCTACGCCCGGATCCAGTCGATCCTGCGCAAGGCGGGCGAGGCCCGGCCGGTGGCCCACCCGGAGCTCGCGCTGGCCGCGGCCGAGCGCGCGCTGGGCATGCACCTGGACCAGTTCGGGGAGAACCTCGCCGAGGTCACGGCCTCCTACGAGCCGCACAAGCTGGCCGGGTACCTCTACCAGCTGGCCTCGCTCTACACGACGTTCTACGCCGAGTGCCCGGTCCTCAAGGCCGACACCCCGCAGCACGTCGAGAACCGCCTCTTCCTGTGCGACCTGACGGCCCGCACGCTGCATCAGGGCATGGGCCTGCTGGGCATCCGGACGCCCGAGCAGCTGTAGTTCACGGGCTCACCGGGGGCGGGGCCACGCGTCCCGCCCCCAGTTCGAACCAGATCAGCTTGCCGACGAGCCCCTGCGGCTGGTTCCGCAGCGCGAACCCTCCCCAGCTGTCGGCGCACCGCATCACCAGCCCCAGCCCGCGCCCCTGTTCCGCCTCGTCGTCGGGGAGCGCGACCCTGCTCAGCCCGGGGAGCTTGGGGTTGGTGTCCCACACGGTCACCCGGACCCGCTCCCCCTCCCGCCGCACGCGCACGGACGCGGGGCCGTCCGAGTGCCGGTAGGAGTTGGTGACCAGCTCCGACGTCAACAGCTCGGCGGTGTCCGCCAGTTCGGCGAAGCCGTGCTCCTGGAAGATCGTGCGCAGGGTGCGCCGCGCGATGCAGGGCGCCATCGGGTCGGAGGGGACCTGGAGGGTGTACTCCCAGTCGTCGGCGAGTTCCGGGTCGTTGCTCATCTACGCCTCCGAGTGGTGAGCGATATGGGCTACAACGTAGAGCTCTGAGGCGAATGGTCGCCACCTGGCGGGAACGCCGATGGCGGCCTCCCCGCCGGGGAAGCCGCCATCGGTCCGTACAGCCGTACCCGCTCAGAGCTGCCGTGCGACCTCCGTCGCCCAGTAGGTGAGGATCATGTTCGCGCCCGCCCGCTTGATGCCGGTGAGCGTCTCCATGATGGCCCGGTCGCGGTCGATCCAGCCGTTGGCCGCGGCCGCCTCGACCATCGCGTACTCGCCGCTGATCTGGTACGCGGCCACCGGCACGTCCACCGACTCCGCGACCTTGGCGAGGATGTCGAGGTAGGGCAGGGCCGGCTTGACCATGACCATGTCGGCGCCCTCGGCGAGGTCGAGCTCCAGCTCGCGCAGGGACTCCCGGGCGTTGGCGGGGTCCTGCTGGTACGTCTTGCGGTCGCCCTGCAGCGAGGAGCCGACGGCCTCGCGGAAGGGGCCGTAGAACGCGGAGGCGTACTTCGCGGTGTAGGCGAGGATCGAGACGTCCTCGTGGCCGGTCTGGTCCAGGGCGTCGCGGACGACGCCGACCTGGCCGTCCATCATGCCGCTCGGGCCCACCACGTGGACGCCCGCGTCGGCCTGGACCTGTGCCATCTCGGCGTAGCGCTCCAGCGTCGCGTCGTTGTCCACCCGGCCCGCGGAGTCCAGGACCCCGCAGTGGCCGTGGTCGGTGTACTCGTCCAGGCACAGGTCGGACATGATGACGAGGTCGTCGCCGACCTCGGCCTTCACGTCCCGGATGGCGACCTGGAGGATGCCGTCGGGGTCGGTCCCGGCGGTGCCCGCCGCGTCCTTCTTGGCGTCCTCGGGCACGCCGAAGAGCATGATCCCGGAGACTCCCGCCTGAAGCGCCTCGACGGCCGCCCGGCGCAGCGTGTCACGGCTGTGCTGGACGACGCCCGGCATGGCCGAGATCGGCACCGGCTCGCTGACGCCCTCCCGCACGAAGGCGGGCAGGATCAGGTCGGCCGGGTGCAGCCGGTGCTCGGCGACCATGCGGCGCATCGCCGGGGTCGTCCGCAGCCGCCGGGGACGGGCCCCGGGGAAGGTTCCGTACGTGCTCAACTGCGTGCCCTTCTACGCGATCCGGGCCGTCGCTCGCTCGGGCGCGTGACCGGGTCGCCGGCCTCCAGGGCGGCATCGCGCCGCGCCGCGCCGAAGTCCGCGAGCGCCTCGGCGAGCTTGTGCACCGAGGGCTCGGGCGACAGCACGTCCACCCGCAGGCCGTGCTCCTCCGCGGTCTTCGCGGTGGCCGGGCCGATGCAGGCGATGACGGTGACGTTGTGCGGCTTGCCGGCGATGCCGACGAGGTTGCGCACGGTGGACGACGAGGTGAAGAGCACGGCGTCGAAGCCGCCGCCCTTGATCGCCTCACGGGTCTCGGCCGGCGGCGGGGAGGCCCGCACGGTCCGGTAGGCCGTGACGTCGTCGACCTCCCAGCCCAGCTCGATCAGCCCCGCCACCAGGGTCTCGGTGGCGATGTCGGCGCGCGGCAGGAAGACGCGGTCGATCGGGTCGAAGACCGGGTCGTAGGGCGGCCAGTCCTCCAGCAGCCCGGCGGCCGACTGCTCGCCGCTCGGCACGAGGTCGGGCTTCACACCGAACTCGACGAGGGACTTCGCGGTCTGCTCGCCGACGGCCGCGACCTTGATGCCCGCGAAGGCACGCGCGTCGAGCCCGTACTCCTCGAACTTCTCGCGGACCGCCTTGACCGCGTTCACCGAGGTGAAGGCGATCCACTCGTAGCGGCCGGTGACCAGGCCCTTGACCGCGCGCTCCATCTGCTGCGGGGTGCGCGGCGGCTCGACCGCGATGGTCGGGACCTCGCTGGGCACGGCGCCGTACGACCGGAGCTGGTCGGAGAGCGACGCGGCCTGCTCCTTGGTGCGCGGGACGAGCACGTTCCAGCCGAAGAGCGGCTTGGACTCGAACCACGAGAGCTGGTCGCGCTGCGCGGCCGCGCTGCGCTCGCCGACCACGGCTATCACCGGCTGGCCGCCATCCGGGGACGGCAGCACCTTCGCGGCCTTGAGCACCTGGGCGATCGTGCCGAGGGTGGCGGTCCAGGTGCGCTGGCGCGTGGTCGTGCCCGCGACCGTGACGGTCAGCGGGGTGTCGGGCCTGCGCCCGGCGGAGACCAGCTCGCCGGCCGCGGCCACCACCGAGTCGAGGGTGGTGGAGACGACCGCGGTGACCTCGCTCGCGCCGACCTCGGACCAGCAGGTGGCCGAGGCCGTACGGGCGTCCACGAAGCGCACGTCGGCGCCCTTGCCGTCGCGCAGCGGCACTCCGGCGTAGGCGGGCACGCCCACGGCCGTCGCGACGCCCGGCACCACCTCGAAGGTGATGCCCTCGGTGGCGCAGGCCAGCATCTCGTCACCGGCGTTGCCGTCGAGGCCGGGGTCGCCGAGGACGGCACGGACGACCCGCTTGCCGCCGCGCGCGGCCGTCATGACAAGATTGGCGGTGTCCCGAAGGACAGGTACTTCCGGGGTGCCGACGGTTTTTGATGACTCGTCAGTAACCGTCTGGGCAGGCATGTCCACATGGGCGCGCGCGTGCGCGCGCACCACATCGAGCACCTGCGGATCGGCAATCAGGACGTCCGCGGCCGCCAGTGCCTCCACGGCGCGCAGCGTCAGCAGTCCCGGGTCTCCGGGGCCGGCACCGAGGAAGGTGACGTGCCCGTGCACGGGGTGGTTCGGGGCGGTGGGGTTCAAAGTGCTCGCTCCCCCATAAGACCGGCCGCACCCTTGTCGAGCATCGCTGCGGCCAGCTCGCGGCCCAGGGCCACGGCTTCCTCGCTGGACGCCGGCACGGGACCGGTGATGGACAGCTGCACCAGCGTCTTGCCGTCGGTCGAGCCGACGACGCCGCGCAGGCGCATTTCGGTGACAACCTGCTCGGCGGCATTGGGGTATCCCCTGCTCGAGCGAAGTCGAGAGCTCGGGGAAAGGTCGGCCAGCGCACCCACAGGTGCGGAGCAGCCGGCCTCCAGGGCGGCGAGCAGGGAACGCTCGGCGGTCACGGCGACCCGGGTGTACGGGTCGTCGAGCTCGGCGAGCGCGGCGGCGAGCGGTGCGTTGGTCACGGCGCACTCGATCGCCAGGGCCCCCTGACCGGGGGCGGGCAAAACGGTGTCGGGCTCCAGGTACTGGGAGATCTCCGCGGAGCGGCCCAGCCGGGAGATCCCGGCGGCGGCCAGCACCACGGCGTCCAGCTCGCCGTCGGCGACGAAGGCGATCCGGGTGTCGATGTTCCCGCGGATGGGCACCGTCTCGATCTCCCGGCCGTGCGCGCGGGCCCAGGCGTTGAGCTGGGCCATGCGGCGCGGCGAGCCGGTGCCGATCCGGGCTCCGGCCGGCAGGGTCTCGAAGGTCAGGCCGTCCCGCGCGATCAGCACGTCCCGCGGGTCCTCGCGGACCGGGATCGCCGCCAGCACCAGGTCCTCGGGCTGGGCCGTCGGCAGGTCCTTGAGGGAGTGCACGGCGAGGTCGATCTCCCCCGCGAGCAGCGCGTCGCGCAGCGCGGAGACGAAGACGCCGGTCCCGCCGATCTGCGCGAGCGACTCCCGCGAGACATCGCCGTACGTGGTGATCTCGACCAGCTCGACCGGGCGGCCGGTCAGCTGCCGCACGGCCTCCGCCACCTGCCCGGACTGGGCCATGGCGAGCTTGCTGCGACGGGTGCCGAGACGCAGCGGGCGCTGCTGTTCCGCGGTCACCCCGTCCGCCGTCGAAGGGGTGTCGTTCATGCCGGCTCCCGTGCAGTGTTGTGCGTACCGGCCCGTGAATCGGCCCGGCTCACGGCGGCGACCGCCTGCGGATCGAGGTCGAAGAGCTCCCGCAGCGCGTCGGCGTAACCGGCGCCGCCGGGGGTGGAGGCAAGCTCCTTGACGCGCACGGTGGGCGCGTGGAGCAGCTTGTCGACGACCCGGCGCACGGTCTGGGTGATCTCCGCGCGCTGCTTGTCGTCGAGGTCGGGCAGCCGGCCGTCGAGCCGGGCGATCTCGCTCGCGACGACGTCCGCCGCCATGGTGCGCAGCGCGACCACGGTGGGCGTGATGTGCGCGGCCCGCTGCGCGGCGCCGAAGGCGGCGACCTCGTCGGAGACGATGGCGCGCACCCGGTCGACGTCGGCGGCCATAGGGGCGTCGGCGGACGCCTCGGCCAGCGACTCGATGTCGACGAGCCGTACGCCGTCCAGGCGGTGGGCGGCGGCGTCGATGTCGCGCGGCATGGCGAGGTCGAGGAGGGCGAGCACCGTGCCGGCCGCGTCCGCGCAGGCGGGATCGACCGCGCAGAGAGCGTCCTCGCGGGACGCCAGCGCGGCCTGGACGGTCTCGACCGTCAGGACCACGCCCATGGCGCCCGTGCAGCTCACCACGATGTCCGCGAGCGCCAGTTCGCCGGGCACGGCGGCCATCTCCACGGCCGAGGCCGTGAAGCCGTCGGCGACGCCGGCGGCACCGGGCTCGGTGAGGATCTGCGCCAGGCGGCGGGCCCGCTCCACCGTGCGGTTGGCGATCGCCACGTGCGCGACGCCCGCACGGGCGAGGGTCGCCGCCGCGAGGGAGGACATCGAACCGGCGCCGATGACGAGGGCGCGCTTGCCCACCGCCCACTCGGCCACGACCGCGCCGGCGGCGAGCCGCTCCAGGCCGAAGGTGACCAGGGACTGCCCGGCCTTGTCGATGCCCGTCTCGCTGTGGGCGCGCTTGCCGACCCGAAGGGCCTGCTGGAAGAGGTCGTTGAGGAGCCGCCCGGCCGTGTGCTGCTCCTGGCCGAGCGCGAGCGCGTCCTTGATCTGGCCGAGGATCTGGCCCTCGCCGACGACCATCGAGTCCAGCCCGCACGCCACCGAGAAGAGGTGGTGGACGGCCCGGTCCTCGTAGTGCACGTACAGATACGGGGTCAGCTCGTCCAGGCCGACGCCCGTGTGCCGGGCGAGCAGCGTGGACAGCTCGGCCACACCGGCGTGGAACTTGTCCACGTCGGCGTACAGCTCGATGCGGTTGCACGTGGCGAGCACGGCCGCCTCCGTGGCGGGCTCCGCCGCGAGGGTGTCGTGCAGGAGCTTCGCCTGCGCCTCGCGCGCGAGGGCGGCCCGCTCCAGCACGCTGACCGGCGCGCTGCGGTGGCTCAGACCGACGACAAGAAGGCTCATGCCGGCATCACGGCGGGGACATCCCCGTCCGGGCCCTTCCGGTTCTCCGACGCCGCGCGCACCGCCGCGCCCGAGCGGGGCGGCACGGGGGACGGCGCGTTCTCCTCGCCCGCCTTGCGCTGCTCGTGGAAGGCCAGGATCTGGAGTTCGATCGACAGGTCGACCTTGCGGACGTCGACGCCCTCCGGCACGGACAGGACCGTGGGCGCGAAGTTGAGGATCGAGGTGACCCCGGCGGCGACGAGCCGGTCGCACACCTGCTGGGCTGCGCCGGCGGGGGTCGCGATGACGCCGATGGACACGCCGTTGTCGCTGATGATCGATTCGAGCTCGTCGGTGTGGCGCACGGGCAGCCCGGCCACCGGCTTGCCGGCCATCGCCGGGTCGGCGTCGATCAGCGCGGCGACGCGGAAGCCGCGCGAGGCGAAGCCGCCGTAGTTGGCGAGCGCGGCACCGAGGTTTCCGATGCCGACGATGACGACCGGCCAGTCCTGGGTCAGGCCGAGCTCACGGGAGATCTGGTAGACGAGGTACTCGACGTCGTAGCCGACACCGCGGGTGCCGTACGAGCCGAGGTAGCTGAAGTCCTTGCGCAGCTTGGCGGAGTTGACGCCCGCCGCGGTCGCGAGTTCCTCGGAGGAGACCGTGGGCACCGAGCGCTCGGAAAGCGCGGTCAGTGCACGCAGATACAGCGGTAGCCGGGCGACGGTGGCCTCGGGAATCCCTCGGCTTCGGGTCGCCGGTCGGTGAGTTCGGCCAGTTGCCACGGTGCTCCTGCGGGTAGAGCGGGGCTGCGGGCGGCGCCTCGTCCCAGGACCGCCCCGTCCCCCGCAGGCTATGCCTTTGTGAACGCGTGCACAAAGATGGTGTCCGCTTTGTCCGGGCAAAGTGACCGGCGTCACGCGGTGTTTCGCCCCGATCCGGGAACCATCGGCCGCCCCACGGCGACCGCCACGGGAACCACACCGGCACCAGGGGTACACCGACGGCGACACGCGCCCTCACTCCTCATCGCCATACCCCCGGACACCAACAAATCGCCACATGATGGTAGTCGACCCAGGCACCCAAATCGGTCCGGACGAGACCCCTGCCGCACCGGGCACAATGGCCTCCATGAGCCCGCTGCTGCGCCGTAGCGCCCGCAAGAACCCCGCCGACAGCACGGTGACGCTGGTCGGCAAGCCCGGCTGCCACCTGTGCGACGCGGCCGAGGCGGTCATCGTCGAGGTCTGCGCCGAACTGGGCGCCCGCTGGGAGAAGAAGGACATCACCCAGGACGAGGAGCTCCACCGCAAGTACTGGGAACAGATCCCGGTGATCCTGGTGGACGGCGCCCAGCACGACTTCTGGCGAGTGGACCCGGCGCGGCTGCGGAAGGCACTGGGCGGCTGAGGGGGACCTCTCAGCCCGTCCGGCGTTTGAGGACGCGCCCGCTGGGGGCACCTCCCAGCGGTAGCTGGGGGAGCTCCCGCTGCAGGCGGCAGGACAACCCGCACCCAGAGCCGCGCACCCGGAAGCGTTACCCCGAACAAACTGGCTATGCTCCCCGCATGGCCGCACTGGGATGGATCACTCCCCGCAAGCGCTCCGCCACCGCACGCAGCGTGCTGGCAGGCGAGGCCGCGGCGGAGGCAGCCCGTAAAACCGCTCTGGAGAACGCCGAGAGCGCGGAGACCACAGAGGGCGCGGAATCCGCGGAGCCGGATTTCCCCGTCGTCGGCGATGTGAAGGCCGCCGCCTTCTTCGACCTCGACAACACCGTGATGCAGGGCGCGTCCCTCTTCCACTTCGGCCGCGGCCTCTACAAGCGCCACTTCTTCCACAAGCGCGACCTGGCCCGCTTCGTCTGGCAGCAGATCTACTTCCGCGTCGTCGGCTCGGAGAACCCCGAGCACGTCGAGGACGCCCGCAACAGCGCCCTGTCCATCGTCAAGGGCCACCGCGTCTCCGAGCTGATGTCCATCGGCGAGGAGATCTACGACGAGTACATGGCGGAGCGCATCTGGCCGGGCACCCGCGCGCTCGCCCAGGCCCACCTCGACGCGGGCCAGAAGGTCTGGCTGGTCACGGCCGCGCCCATCGAGGCCGCCACGATCATCGCCCGCCGCCTGGGCCTGACCGGCGCGCTCGGCACGGTCGCCGAGTCGATCGGCGGCGTCTACACGGGCAAGCTGGTCGGCGAGCCGCTGCACGGCCCCGCGAAGGCCGAGGCCGTACGGGCGCTGGCCGCGGCCGAGGGGCTCGACCTGGCCCGCTGCGCGGCGTACAGCGACTCGGCCAACGACATCCCGATGCTGTCGATCGTCGGCCACCCCTACGCCGTCAACCCGGACAGCCGCCTGCGCAAGCTCGCCCGCGAGCGCGGCTGGCGCCTGCGCGACTACCGTACGGGCCGCAAGGCGGCCAAGGTCGGCATCCCGGCGGCCGCCGGGGTGGGCGCCCTGGCGGGCGGCGCGGCCGCGGCGATCGCCCTGCACCGCCGCCGGCGCTGACGTAGAGCCCGGCGCCAACTGCCGCCACCGGCACGGGCCGCGGCCGACGGCGCCCGGGGCCGGGCACCGGCCGCCGGGAGCGCCGGCGCGGCCGCGTCAACACCCGGCGCGTGTATCCCGCCACCGGCGTACGGGCGGTTCCGACGCGCCCGCAACAGCGCGTAACCGTTCGTCACCCTCAGGCAATCCTGTCGTCATACCCTCACACAGCCCCCGCCAGTCCTTCCGCACCCGGATTGCCACAACACGCTGCCCATTCGGCCACACCATTACCGAATTCGGTCAACTTCCTTTCATGGTTCGATATTTGATCGATCCCGAAGTGGCAAGAGATCGAACGGAAACGGTGATTTGAGCAACTCGGTGTAGCGCTGCCTGTACGAAGCGTTATTCTCCTCAGACGCAAACCGGTACCCCCTTGTCCCTACGACGAGTGAACGGTTCCGTACTGCACGTGATGGAAGCTCTGCCTCTGGGAGTCCCGTGTACCCACACGTCGGGGTTGACGCCTCGGGCCTGGCTACGCTGCGCGCAACGGTCCTCGACCGTCTGCGCGGCTTCGTCCCCACCGCGTACGCCGTCCCCGCCTTCGCCACACCCGTCCCCGCCGGCCCCTGCTACGCCCTCGCCGAGGGCAGCGCGGCGGCGGTGGGCAGACGCGCCCGCCGCGGCGCCGGCGCCGGTACGTCCACCACCACCCGCCGCCCCAGCGCCGACAGCGACAGCGCCCGGATGCTCGACCTGGTCGAGCGCGCCCAGGCCGGCGAGGCCGAGGCCTTCGGCCGGCTCTACGACCAGTACGCCGATACGGTCTACCGCTATATCTACTACCGGGTGGGCGGCCGGGCCACGGCCGAGGACCTCACCAGCGAGACGTTCCTGCGCGCCCTGCGCCGGATCGGCACCTTCACCTGGCAGGGCCGCGACTTCGGCGCCTGGCTGGTGACCATCGCCCGCAATCTGGTGGCCGACCACTTCAAGTCGTCGCGGTTCCGGCTGGAGGTGACCACCGGCGAGATGCTCGACGCCAACGAGGTCGAGCGCAGCCCCGAGGACTCCGTCCTCGAATCCCTCTCCAACGCCGCCCTTCTGGAGGCGGTCCGCAAGCTCAACCCCCAGCAGCAGGAGTGCGTCACACTCCGCTTCCTCCAGGGCCTCTCGGTCGCCGAGACCGCCCGCGTCATGGGCAAGAACGAGGGCGCCATCAAGACGCTCCAGTACCGCGCGGTCCGCACCCTGGCCCGACTCCTCCCGGACGACGCGCGCTAACTCTGTGCGCCTGTTCACTCACCAGCGGTCACATCGTCGAGGGCGCGTAACCCGGCCGCCGCGCCAGTCGTTGTGCGGGATGCAGACTCCCTGCGGTCACGTCATGCCCGTATCCCCTCACTCGATCGAGTGGATGCGTCCAAGGCGTGCAACCCTCCCGGTCTTGAGGGGAGTCGACCGTCATGACGAGAGGAGGTGCCGCCTGTGATCGCGAACGTTTCGGCGCACCGGCGGGCGAACGCCTTCGCCCATGCCCTGGAGGACCAGGAACTCCAGGGCGCGGCGGCCACACAGCCCGGCCCATCGGCGGACGACGCCGAGCGGGGGAAGCTGCTGGCCCTGGCGAGCGAGCTCGGCGGCCTGCCCGCACCCGAGCTCGACCCCGAGATCAAAACCGTGCAGCGGGCGCAGCTGATCGCCGCCATGGAGAGCCAGTTCGCTTCAGGATCCGCCGCCGCCGTCCCCGAGCCGCGCGGCAGCAGGACCCGAGGGCGGGGCGCGCACCGCGCGCTGAGCCGGCTGAAGCCCCGGTCCCGCTGGTCCAAGGGGCTCGCCGCGGGCGGGCTGACCGTGGGTGTGGCAGCGGGCGCCTTCGGCGGTGTCGCGGCGGCGAGTTCCAACGCCCTCCCGGGCGACTCGCTGTACGGCCTGAAGCGCGGCATGGAGGACATCAGGCTCGGCATGGCCGACGGTGATTCCGCCCGCGGGGGCCTCTTCCTGGACCAGGCGTCGACCCGGCTCCACGAGGCGCGCCGGCTGATGGAGCGCGGCCGTTCGGGCCCGCTCGACACCGAGGCCCTCAGCGAGATCCGCAAGACGCTCTTCGGCATGCGCCACGACGTCTCCGAGGGCCACCGGCTGCTCCACGCGGCTTACAAGCGCGACGGCTCCCTCGGCCCGATGGAGCGGCTCGACTCCTTCGCCTCGCTGCACCGCGAGGGCTGGAGCCAGCTGCGGGAGAAGCTCCCCGCCCAACTGGCCGATGTCAGCAACCAGGTCAGCTCGGTCTTCGCGGCCATAGACGATGAAGTCGGCCCGCTGCGCTCCCTGCTGCCCCCTCCCACGGGCAAGCACGCGGCGCCCAGGGCCGGCACCCCCCGGCACGGCACCGGCGGCGGGGCGAGCAGTCGGCCCGCGACGCCGCCGTCCGCGGCCTCGACCACCGACGGCAAGCGCAGCGGCGGCGGTCAGCAGCGCTCGGCGGACCCCGGCACCCACCAGGAGCACGAGGGGCTCCTCGGGGGCACGGGCCTGCTCCAGCCCCCGCAGACCCCCGGCGCCTCCGGCCCGGCCCACAGCGGCAAGGACAGCAAGGCGACCAAGCAGCCGGACATCACCATCCCGCCGCTCCTCCCGGACATCCTCCCGGGCCTCGGAATCCGCAGCGAAACGGAGAAATAAGGCGAAAGCCCCCGGCGGTCGGTGTTCTTCACCTCGGACCGAGCTCGCACATCGAGGAGCTCGGGAGAACACCGGCCGCCGTCGTTCCCGGAGCGACCGGCGGAACGCGTCAGAAAAACACGAGCTCAGAAAAACACCGAACGGCGTTGGACGAGCTGTTTGTACAACGTGTGCTGAATCGTTTCTCGTACTTGATCGGTCAGGTTGAACATCAGCATCGGGTCGTCCGCGGCCTCCGGCGAATAGCCGTCCGTCGGGATCGGCTCGCCGAACTGGATCGTCCACTTCGTCGGCAGCGGCACCAGGCCCAGCGGCCCCAGCCAGGGGAAGGTGGGCGTCAGCGGGAAGTACGGGATGCCCAGCAGCCGCGCCATCGTCCTGGAGTTGCCGACCATCGGGAAGATCTCCTCGGCGCCCACGATCGAGCAGGGCACGATCGGCGCCCCGGCACGCAGTGCCGTGGAGACGAAGCCGCCCCGGCCGAAGCGCTGGAGCTTGTAGCGCTCGGAGAAGGGCTTCCCGATCCCCTTGAACCCCTCCGGCATCACCCCGACCACCTCGCCCCGCTCCAGCAGCTTCTCCGCGTCCTCCACGCAGGCGAGCGTGTGCCCGAGCTTCCGGGAGATCTCGTTGATGACCGGCAGGGCGAAGACCAGGTCGGCGGCGAGCATCCGGATGTGCCGCCCGGCCGGGTGGTGGTCGTGCAGCGCGACCTGGAGCATCAGCCCGTCGACCGGCAGGGTGCCGGAGTGGTTGGCGACGACCAGGGCCGCGCCCTTGTCGGGGATGTTCTCCAGCCCCTTCACCTCCACCCGGAAGTACTTCTCGTAGAACGGGCGGAGCGCGGACATCACCACCTGGTCCGCGAGCTCCTCGTCGTAGCCGAAGTCGTCGACCTCGTACTCGCCGGTGATGCGCCGCCGCAGGAAGTTCAGCCCGTGGGCCAGCCTGCGGTCCCAGCCGTCGCCCTGCTCCCGCGCGGCCTCCGCCTCCGCCGCCGGGTCCTCCTCGGGGACGGCCGGGTCCTCCTCGCGCTGCTGCGGTACGGGCGCGAGCGACGACTGCGTCCGGTTCGTACGGGGACGGCCCACCCGCTTGCCCTTCCGCTTGGACCGCGGTTCCTCGCCGAACGGGATGACCTTCGCGTCCGCCATGGTGGGTGCGCTCCTCAGTTCTGGCCGTGGCCGGCAGGCAGGGCCGCGGCGATCCGGTCGACGGTACGGGCGAGGGTGTCAGGCGGCAGCAGCCCGGGGCCGCGGCTGCTCGCGTAGTCCGCGAAGGCCCCGGCGGTCGTGTAGCGGGGTTCGAAACCCAGTCTCTCGCGCATCTCGGTGGTGCCGACGACGCGCCCATGGGTGAGCAGCCGGATCTGTTCGGGGGAGAAGTCCGTCACGCCGACCGAGCGCAGCGCGGAGCCGACCCAGGTGACGGTCGGCAGGAAGAAGGGGAGGGTGGGGCGCCCGAGGCGCCTGGCGGCCTGGGACAGCAGCAGCACGCCGTCACCCGCGATGTTGAAGGTGCCGCTGTTGAAGGTGGACCGGCGGGGCTCCCCCGCGGCGATCAGCAGCACCTCGATCACGTCCTTCTCGTGGACGAACTGAAGCCTGGGGTCGAAGCCGAGGACGGTCGGCAGGACGGGCAGGGAGAAGTACTCCGCGAGCGGCGAATCGGCCTGGGGCCCGAGGATGTTGGCGAAGCGCAGGACGCACACGGCCACATCGGGGCGGCGGCGGGCGAAGGCCCGGACGTACCCCTCGACCTCGACGACGTCCTTGGCGAAGCCACCGCTCGGCAGGGACTTGGGCGGGGTGGTCTCGGTGAAGATCGCGGGGTCGCGTGGCGCGGAACCGTAGACATTCGTGCTGGACTTGACCACGAGCCGCTTCACGGAGGGCGTCTTCTGGCAGGCACCGAGCAGCTGCATGGTGCCGATGACGTTGGTCTCCTTGACCGTGGCCCGGCTGCCGCGCTTGCCCAGAGGGGTGCCGTTCACATCCATGTGGACGACGGTGTCGACGCCCTGTTCGGCCAGAACCTTGGCGATCGCGGGATGGCGGATGTCCGCCCGTACGAAATCGGCCCCACCGAGACCGCGCTCGGGGGTCACCGCGTCCACCCCGATGACACGGTCCACATCGGGCTCGCGCAGGATGCGGCGGACGAACCGGCCCCCCAGCTGCCGTGCGACTCCGGTGACGAGCACGACCTTGCCCAAGATCAGCGCCTTCCTTCCCGCCCCTTGCCAGTGGTGCTGTCGCGGCCACCGTAGCGGGTCGTTGTTGCGCTGTGATGACCAGCCGATGCGCGGAGCTACATTTCAAGCCGTAGCGAAAGATTTACTCACCGCAACGCACCGCAGCCCTCCCACCGCTGAGCGGTGGAAGGGCTGCGGGACGAGCACAGCGGCGCTGCTTACTTCTTGTTGCGACGCTGAACACGCGTGCGCTTGAGAAGCTTGCGGTGCTTCTTCTTGGCCATCCGCTTGCGCCGCTTCTTGATAACAGAGCCCACGACTACCCTCGCTTACATCGATTCACTCGGTGCGGGGCGTCCGAGCCCACACGACCTACATCGGGCCAGCCTACCCGGCACCGGGCGAACAACGTAATCCGAGGTCCCCGTCAGGCTGTTTCCACCCCCACGTAGGACTCTCGGAGGTACTCGTGCACCGCTTGCTCTGGGACCCGGAACGACCTTCCCACCCGGATCGCCGGCAGATGACCGCTGTGCACCAAGCGGTACACGGTCATCTTGGACACTCGCATCACCGAGGCGACTTCCGCCACGGTCAGGAACACGACCTCGTTGAGAGGCCTCTCGCCAGCAGCCATGACACACCTGAACCTTCCGCACATGACGCGCACCGGCTTCCCCTCCGGTGACTCCTCGTCGCTGCGCGCTCACTCCCCAGGTTAGGGGCGGGTGATGCGAGTGGGGAAGAGGAGCAGCCATCGGCCGCCTACTGTGACAGACACGCTCGATTGAGTACATAGCGAGTAAGCGGTCGGTAGTAATCAGACCGCACAGTGTCATCAAGCGGAACGACGACGGACACCCGCCCCTCGGCCTCTCCGACGAATGGCGCGGGGTCGTCCGAGTCCGCCAGGCCGATGGCCTCAATGCCCAGCTGACCTGCCCCGCAGACCCAGCCGTGGTCCCCGACGACCAGGGCAGGCAGCGGTTCTCCTGCGTCCATCGCCGAGGCCAGCGCCAGCCGAAGCGGGAGCGGGGAATGCGTATGTGCGCCCGGCTCACTTGCGCCCCTCCGTGCGCCGGGTTCACGCACCATCGCGACTCCTCGAACGTAGTCAAGGTTGTAAGTGCGTACCCCGAACCGGGTCGTTATGTCGACACTTCGACCCTGCGCCGGGGTGAGAACACTGCACCCAGCCGCCGAGAGCGCCGCGGCCAACCCGGCGTAGAAGCCCAGGAGTCGATGGGGGTGACCGGTGCCGAACAGCACCGGAGCGCCGGCCGCGGCCACGGTCGCGAGCCGGTCGGCGAAGGCATCGAGTGCCGCGATCGTACGGTCGGGGTCGATCACGTCCTGTCCTGACGCGTGATCAGGATCGGCCGAAACTCCACACCTTCGACCCATCAGTTGTAACAAGTCCCCCAAAGGCCAGTCGCGTTCGGGCTCAAGGCCGATCAGTGCCCGCGGGTCCCGGGCCACGAACATCCGATACCGGCCCAGACTCCGCTCCCGCGTCGTGGCCACGGTCCCGGCCAGCCGGGCGGCCAGCAAATGCGCACGCAAGGTACGAGCACTCAACACACCCCGATGCTGCCGCACCCCGGAGGACACCGCGCCCTTTCGGCACGGGATCCCACGCTTGGCGTAACGGGCGGTGCTCATGGCCCGGGTACGCGAAATCCAGCCCGTGGGGGCACCTCCCAGCGGTAGCTGGGGGAGCTCCCGCCGCAGGCGGCAACGCACCCCCTACGGCAACAGCCCATGCGCCGGAAAAACCGCTCGCCGCGTAGCCAGAATCGCCTGATCCACCCGGTCCCCGGGGTCGTACCCGGAGTCGAAGTCCCGCCAGGACGGCACCACCCCGTCCGTCATCCGCGACGGCCCCGACTGCCGCGTGAGCCGGAAGACCTCCCCCCGCCACTCCTCCGGCACGGCGGACACGGGCTCCACCGGCCGGCCCGCCGCGATGCCCACCAGATGCGCCCAGCTCCGCGGCACCACGTCCACCACCGCGTAGCCCCCGCCGCCCAGGGCCACCCACCGCCCCTCCGCGTGCGCGTGCGCCAGCTCGTGGCACGCCTCCGCCACCGCCCGCTGCGCGTCCAGCGACACCGCCAGGTGCGCCAGCGGGTCCTCGAAGTGGGTGTCCGCCCCGTGCTGCGTCACCAGCACCTGCGGCCGGAAGGCCGCCACGAGCTGCGGGACGACCGCGTGGAAGGCCCGCAGCCACCCCGCGTCCCCCGTCCCGGCCGGCAGCGCCACGTTCACCGCGCCGCCCTCCGCCCGGGCGGCCCCCGTCTCCCCGGGCCAGCCGGTCTGCGGGAAGAGCGTGCGGGGATCCTCGTGCAGCGAGATCGTCAGTACCCGGGGGTCCTCCCAGAACGCCGCCTGCACCCCGTCGCCGTGGTGCACGTCGACATCCACGTACACGACCCGTTCGGCCCCGAGCTCCAGCAGCCGGGCCACGGCGAGGGCGGCGTCGTTGTACACGCAGAAACCCGCGGCCGCCCCCGGCATCGCATGGTGCAGGCCGCCCGCGAAGTTCACCGCGTGCAGCGCCTCCCCGCGCCAGACCGCCTCCGCCGCGGCCACCGACTGGCCCGCGATCAGCGCCGACGCCTCGTGCATCCCCGCGAACGCCGGGTCGTCGGCCGTGCCCAGCCCGTACGAGCCGTCGGCCGAGGCCGGATCGGCCGACGCCGCCCGCACGGCCGCGACGTAGTCCTCGCGGTGGACCAGCCGCAGCGTCGACTCCCCCGCCGGAGGCGCGGCGACGACCCGGAGCTCGCGATCGAGGCCGTACGCCTCGACCAGGCGCATGGTCAGCGCGAGCCGCACCGGATCCATCGGGTGCCCGGGGCCGAAGTCATAGCCCGTTACCGCCTCGTCCCACATCAGCTGTGCTCGGCCGCTCATGCCCGCCACCGTAGCGGGCTGCCGAGGGGCCGAATGAAGGGGCGTACCGGAAAGTAGCAAGCACCAGAATCATGGGCACGACCATGGCCCACCGATAGCTCCACACCTCGCCGAGCGCACCGACGAGGGGCGAACCCACCAGAAAACCCACATAGTTAAAGATATTGAGCCGGGCGACGGCCCTGTCGGACGCCCCGGTGCCCAGCCTTTCCTCGGCATTCCTCCCGGCCGCGGCGAACGTCTGCGGAACGATCACACTCAAACCCAGCCCCAGCAGCGTGAAGCCGGCCGTCCCGACCCACGCCCCGGGCGCCGTCGCCACCACCCCGAATCCGCACACGGCGACAAGCGTCCCCGCCCGCACCACCCGCACAGGCCCGAAACGCCGCACGCCGAGATCACCGACAGCACGGCCGAGCAGGGTCGTCGCCATATAGGCGTTGTACGGGACGGTCGAGACCTGATCGGAACCGTGCAGGACGTCCTGGAGGTATTTGGCACTCCAATTGGAGACGGTGGAGTCCCCTATATAGGCGAACGCCATCACGAGACACAGCGGCAGCAGAAAACGCATGCCGCGGTCGGAGGCGCTCCCCTCGATCCGGCCGGAAAGCCGGTCGTCGCCGAGGACCGGAACGCGCGGGCCCTCCCGGTCCGCGTACCAGCGGCTCGCGACAAGGGCCGTCGGCACCGCCATGGCAACCACCGGCCCGTAGAGCACGGCCAGTGAAAGCCCCTCGTGCGCGCCCACCCAGGCGAGCGTCGCCCCGACAATGCCTCCGAGGCTGTACGCGGCGTGAAAGCCGAGCATGATGCTGCGCCCGTACGCGTGCTGAAGGCTCACCCCGAGCATGTTCATCGAGGCGTCGAGCCCGCCGACCGACAGCCCGAACACTCCGAGGGCAAGAGCGACTTGCCATAACGCGTGGCCCGAGCCTGCCGCGAGCAGAGCGAGGCCGACCACGGGCTGCACCCAGCGGAGTACGACCCCGGGCCGCACTCTCACCACCAGGCGCTCGGTGCCGATGCTCCCCATTCCGGCGAGGACCGGCACAGCGGCGAGGAAGACGGGCAGCAGCCCGTCGGATATCCCATATCGGGTCTGGATCGCCGGTATTCGGGTCACCAGGAGAGCGAAGACCGCGCCCTGGATGAAGAAGCTGACCGCCAGGGACAGCCGGCCGTGTCTCAGCCGCGAGCGCACATCCGTCATGGCCGATGAGAGTACGGCGCGGGGCTACCCCTGGGTAGCTCGCTCACACGATTCGCCGCGCCCCGGTTTCACGCGAGGAGCTGCGGTAGCTCCATGAGGCTTTCGAACCGCCCGGTCGCCCCGGTCAGCCGGTCTTTCGGCGTGAGGGAGGTCAGCGCGTACACATCCATTCCCGCGGCGACCGCGGCCTGGACACCCCGCGGGCTGTCCTCGATCACCACGCACCGGCCCGGCTCGACGCCCATGGAGCGGGCTGCGTGGAGAAAGAGGTCCGGCGCCGGCTTTCCCTTGCCGACATCGTCCGAGCTGAAGATCCACTCGTCCTCGAACCACTCGTCCAGCCCAGTGCGCCGGTGCCCGACGCGAATCCGTTCGTGCGAACCGGACGACGCGACGCAGTACGACACGCCCTCGGCGACCAGCTGCTCCAGCAGCTCCACCGCACCCTTTATCGGCTGGAGCTCCCGCTCGAAGGCCTCGAAGGTGCGGGCGTGCAGCGTGTCGTCGAATTCGGCCGGCAGCTGCTGCCCGGTCCGCTCCAGTACGAGGTCGTGGACGCGATGGACGGCGGCGCCCATGTAGTCGCGCAGGGAGTCCTCATAGCTGGTGGTGTGCCCCAGCTCGGTGAGGTACGCGGCGAGGATCCGGTTCGCGATCGGCTCGCTGTCGACGAGTACGCCGTCGTTGTCGAAGATGACGAGGTCATAGCGCATGACGTCACCTTAAACGCAAAAATGCCTCAGGCCCCGGGTCTATGACCCAGGGCCTGAGGCTAAAAATTGTTCGGCGGCGTCCTACTCTCCCACACGGTCCCCCATGCAGTACCATCGGCGCTGAAAGGCTTAGCTTCCGGGTTCGGAATGTAACCGGGCGTTTCCCTAACGCTATGACCACCGAAACTCTATGAAGTTAACCAACCGGATAGCAACACGGTCGTTACTTCAGAACCTACACAGTGGACGCGAGCAACTGAGGACAAGCCCTCGGCCTATTAGTACCAGTCAGCTCCAACCGTTACCGGTCTTCCACACCTGGCCTATCAACCCAGTCGTCTACTGGGAGCCTTAACCCCTCAAGGGGGTGGGAATACTCATCTCGAAGCAGGCTTCCCGCTTAGATGCTTTCAGCGGTTATCCCTCCCGAACGTAGCCAACCAGCCATGCCCTTGGCAGGACAACTGGCACACCAGAGGTTCGTCCGTCCCGGTCCTCTCGTACTAGGGACAGCCCTTCTCAATATTCCTACGCGCACAGCGGATAGGGACCGAACTGTCTCACGACGTTCTAAACCCAGCTCGCGTACCGCTTTAATGGGCGAACAGCCCAACCCTTGGGACCGACTCCAGCCCCAGGATGCGACGAGCCGACATCGAGGTGCCAAACCATCCCGTCGATATGGACTCTTGGGGAAGATCAGCCTGTTATCCCCGGGGTACCTTTTATCCGTTGAGCGACGGCGCTTCCACAAGCCACCGCCGGATCACTAGTCCCGACTTTCGTCCCTGCTCGACCCGTCGGTCTCACAGTCAAGCTCCCTTGTGCACTTACACTCAACACCTGATTGCCAACCAGGCTGAGGGAACCTTTGGGCGCCTCCGTTACTCTTTAGGAGGCAACCGCCCCAGTTAAACTACCCACCAGACACTGTCCCTGATCCGGATCACGGACCCAGGTTAGACATCCAGCACGACCAGAGTGGTATTTCAACGACGACTCCACGAACACTGGCGTGCCCGCTTCACAGTCTCCCACCTATCCTACACAAGCCGAACCGAACACCAATATCAAGCTATAGTAAAGGTCCCGGGGTCTTTCCGTCCTGCTGCGCGAAACGAGCATCTTTACTCGTAGTGCAATTTCACCGGGCCTATGGTTGAGACAGTCGAGAAGTCGTTACGCCATTCGTGCAGGTCGGAACTTACCCGACAAGGAATTTCGCTACCTTAGGATGGTTATAGTTACCACCGCCGTTTACTGGCGCTTAAGTTCTCAGCTTCGCCCCACCGAAATGGAGCTAACCGGTCCCCTTAACGTTCCAGCACCGGGCAGGCGTCAGTCCGTATACATCGCCTTACGGCTTCGCACGGACCTGTGTTTTTAGTAAACAGTCGCTTCTCGCTGGTCTCTGCGGCCACCCCCAGCTCAGGAAGTAAATTCCATCACCGGAAATGGCCCCCCTTCTCCCGAAGTTACGGGGGCATTTTGCCGAGTTCCTTAACCATAGTTCACCCGAACGCCTCGGTATTCTCTACCTGACCACCTGAGTCGGTTTAGGGTACGGGCCGCCATGAAACTCGCTAGAGGCTTTTCTCGACAGCATAGGATCATCCACTTCACCACAATCGGCTCGGCATCAGGTCTCAGGCTTCATGCTGTCCGGATTTGCCTGGACAACGCCCTACACCCTTACCCCGGGACTACCACCGCCCGGGCTGGACTACCTTCCTGCGTCACCCCATCGCTTACCTACTACAAGTCTGGTTCGTCGGCTCCACCACTCCCCTTTCCCCGAAGGGTCCAGGGCGGCTTCACGGACTTAGCATCGCCTGATTCGATATTGGGCGTTTCAAAGCGGGTACCGGAATATCAACCGGTTGTCCATCGACTACGCCTGTCGGCCTCGCCTTAGGTCCCGACTTACCCTGGGCAGATCAGCTTGACCCAGGAACCCTTAGTCAATCGGCGCACACGTTTCCCACGTGTGTATCGCTACTCATGCCTGCATTCTCACTCGTGAACCGTCCACAACTCGCTTCCGCGGCTGCTTCACCCGGCACACGACGCTCCCCTACCCATCCCAGCGGGCGTTGGCCCTTCATGCTGGAATGACACGACTTCGGCGGTACGCTTGAGCCCCGCTACATTGTCGGCGCGGAATCACTTGACCAGTGAGCTATTACGCACTCTTTCAAGGGTGGCTGCTTCTAAGCCAACCTCCTGGTTGTCTCTGCGACTCCACATCCTTTCCCACTTAGCGTACGCTTAGGGGCCTTAGTCGATGCTCTGGGCTGTTTCCCTCTCGACCATGGAGCTTATCCCCCACAGTCTCACTGCCGCGCTCTCACTTACCGGCATTCGGAGTTTGGCTAAGGTCAGTAACCCGGTAGGGCCCATCGCCTATCCAGTGCTCTACCTCCGGCAAGAAACACACGACGCTGCACCTAAATGCATTTCGGGGAGAACCAGCTATCACGGAGTTTGATTGGCCTTTCACCCCTAACCACAGGTCATCCCCCAGGTTTTCAACCCTGGTGGGTTCGGTCCTCCACGAAGTCTTACCTCCGCTTCAACCTGCCCATGGCTAGATCACTCCGCTTCGGGTCTTGGGCGCGCTACTCAACCGCCCTATTCGGACTCGCTTTCGCTACGGCTTCCCCACACGGGTTAACCTCGCAACACACCGCAAACTCGCAGGCTCATTCTTCAAAAGGCACGCAGTCACGACTGCATGTGCAAGCACATACAGCGACGCTCCCACGGCTTGTAGGCACACGGTTTCAGGTACTATTTCACTCCGCTCCCGCGGTACTTTTCACCATTCCCTCACGGTACTATCCGCTATCGGTCACCAGGGAATATTTAGGCTTAACGGGTGGTCCCGCCAGATTCACACGGGATTTCTCGGGCCCCGTGCTACTTGGGTGTCTCTTAAACGAGCCGTACAGATTTCAGCTACGGGGGTCTTACCCTCTACGCCGGACCTTTCGCATGTCCTTCGCCTATCCATACGGTTTCTGACTCGTCTCATGGCCGGCAGACCATGAAAAAGAGATCCCACAACCCCGCATGCGCAACCCCTGCCGGGTATCACACACATACGGTTTGGCCTCATCCGGTTTCGCTCGCCACTACTCCCGGAATCACGGTTGTTTTCTCTTCCTGCGGGTACTGAGATGTTTCACTTCCCCGCGTTCCCTCCACACTGCCTATGTGTTCAGCAGCGGGTGACAGCCCATGACGACTGCCGGGTTTCCCCATTCGGACACCCCCGGATCAAAGCTCGGTTGACAGCTCCCCGGGGCCTATCGCGGCCTCCCACGTCCTTCATCGGTTCCTGGTGCCAAGGCATCCACCGTGCGCCCTTAAAAACTTGGCCACAGATGCTCGCGTCCACTGTGCAGTTCTCAAGCAACGACCAGCCACCCATCACCCCCACCTTGCAGTGGAGTTCACCGGGGCCGGCATCGCGAAGATCCGAAACCTAAGTTCCGTACCCTCAGATACCCAACAGCGTGCCCGGCCCGACCAGTTGACAAAGTGTGTTCCACGCCGAAGCAGTACTAACACTCACCAACCGACCGTGCCGAATAGTCAACGTTCCACCCATGAGCAACCGTGCGAGTCATTCGCTCGCAGTCGGCCATATGCTCCTTAGAAAGGAGGTGATCCAGCCGCACCTTCCGGTACGGCTACCTTGTTACGACTTCGTCCCAATCGCCAGTCCCACCTTCGACGGCTCCCTCCACAAGGGTTGGGCCACCGGCTTCGGGTGTTACCGACTTTCGTGACGTGACGGGCGGTGTGTACAAGGCCCGGGAACGTATTCACCGCAGCAATGCTGATCTGCGATTACTAGCAACTCCAACTTCATGGGGTCGAGTTGCAGACCCCAATCCGAACTGAGACCGGCTTTTTGAGATTCGCTCCACCTCGCGGTATCGCAGCTCATTGTACCGGCCATTGTAGCACGTGTGCAGCCCAAGACATAAGGGGCATGATGACTTGACGTCGTCCCCACCTTCCTCCGAGTTGACCCCGGCAGTCTCCTGTGAGTCCCCATCACCCCGAAGGGCATGCTGGCAACACAGAACAAGGGTTGCGCTCGTTGCGGGACTTAACCCAACATCTCACGACACGAGCTGACGACAGCCATGCACCACCTGTACACCGACCACAAGGGGGCGACCATCTCTGGCCGTTTCCGGTGTATGTCAAGCCTTGGTAAGGTTCTTCGCGTTGCGTCGAATTAAGCCACATGCTCCGCTGCTTGTGCGGGCCCCCGTCAATTCCTTTGAGTTTTAGCCTTGCGGCCGTACTCCCCAGGCGGGGAACTTAATGCGTTAGCTGCGGCACGGACGACGTGGAATGTCGCCCACACCTAGTTCCCAACGTTTACGGCGTGGACTACCAGGGTATCTAATCCTGTTCGCTCCCCACGCTTTCGCTCCTCAGCGTCAGTATCGGCCCAGAGATCCGCCTTCGCCACCGGTGTTCCTCCTGATATCTGCGCATTTCACCGCTACACCAGGAATTCCGATCTCCCCTACCGAACTCTAGCCTGCCCGTATCGAATGCAGACCCGGGGTTAAGCCCCGGGCTTTCACATCCGACGCAACAAGCCGCCTACGAGCTCTTTACGCCCAATAATTCCGGACAACGCTTGCGCCCTACGTATTACCGCGGCTGCTGGCACGTAGTTAGCCGGCGCTTCTTCTGCAGGTACCGTCACTTGCGCTTCTTCCCTGCTGAAAGAGGTTTACAACCCGAAGGCCGTCATCCCTCACGCGGCGTCGCTGCATCAGGCTTTCGCCCATTGTGCAATATTCCCCACTGCTGCCTCCCGTAGGAGTCTGGGCCGTGTCTCAGTCCCAGTGTGGCCGGTCGCCCTCTCAGGCCGGCTACCCGTCGTCGCCTTGGTAGGCCATCACCCCACCAACAAGCTGATAGGCCGCGGGCTCATCCTGCACCGCCGGAGCTTTCAACCCACCGAGATGCCTCGGCAGGTATTATCCGGTATTAGACCCCGTTTCCAGGGCTTGTCCCAGAGTGCAGGGCAGATTGCCCACGTGTTACTCACCCGTTCGCCACTAATCCACCCCGAAAGGCTTCATCGTTCGACTTGCATGTGTTAAGCACGCCGCCAGCGTTCGTCCTGAGCCAGGATCAAACTCTCCGTGAATGTTTACCCGTAATCGGGTGCGACACTCGCGTTGAGCGGCACAGCCAGGCGGAATAAGCCCGGCCGTGCACAGCGTCCTCGCTGTGTGCCTTCCCTAAGGAAGGACTTTTTCAAAGGAACCGCGTCCCGACCAGAAGGCCAGGGACGGGGTATTTTATAGTCTGGCGTTGACTTTTGGCACGCTGTTGAGTTCTCAAGGAACGGACGCTTCCTTTGTACTCACCCTCTCGGGCTTTCCTCCGGGCGCTTCCCTTCGGTATTTCGTGTTTCCAACCTTACCAGATCCGTTTCTCGGTCCGTTTCCGGTCCGAATTCCGTTTCCGGCCCCCTGTTGGAGCGGGGTTTCTCGCGCCTTCCGGCGTGATCACTACTTTAGCGTATTTCCCCGGCGGCTCCTAATCGGAACCCGGTCCGGAATTCGGCACGCCGAAATCCATCCCGTTCAGGGATCATGCAGTAGAGATTGCCGCCGGTGTGGCGTGAGTGGCCGCCTCGCCGTCCTCGCGGACGCCGTGGCAACTCGAAGAACTCTACACGAGCCCGTAGGACGCATCAAACCCGTGGCGCAAGGGGGTTTCACAGGCGTACGGTCGGCGCATGACTCAGCATGCGTGCCGCAGCACTCGGCAGTGGTGGGCCGCCTGACCGGCGGCCCTACTCCTGCGCATGCATCCAACGGCCGCCGCCTCGGCGGCCTTTTTGCTGTCCGTGGCGGTGGTCCCTCTCCAAGGGAGGCAAGACCCCATGACACGGATCTTCAGCGGCATCAAGCCCACCGGCCATCTCACCCTGGGCAACTATCTCGGGGCCGTACGCCAGTGGGTCGAGACGGACCAGCACAAGGCCGACGCGCTCTTCTGCGTCGTGGACCTGCACGCCCTGACCGTCGACCACGATCCCGCCAGGGTCCGGAGGCTCAGCCGACAGGCCGCGACCCTTCTCCTCGCCGCGGGGCTGGAGCCGGCCCGCTGCACGATGTTCGTGCAGAGCCATGTGGACGAGCACACCCGGCTCTCCTATCTACTGGAGTGCACGGCGTCCGACGGCGAGATGCGCCGGATGATCCAGTACAAGGAGAAGTCGGCGCGCGAGCAGGCGTCGGGCGGGAGCGTGCGGCTCTCGCTGCTGACGTATCCGGTGCTGATGGCGGCCGACATCCTCGCCTATTCGGCCGACGAGGTGCCGGTGGGCGACGACCAGGCCCAGCACGTGGAACTCACCCGGGATCTGGCGGTGCGGTTCAACCACCGGTACGGGCACACCTTCACCGTGCCGAAGGCCGTACTCCCGGCGGTGGCCGCCCGGGTCATGGACCTCCAGGACCCCACCACGAAGATGGGGAAGTCGCACGCGGAGACGGGCGGCATCGTCTATCTGCTCGACGAGGCGGACGTCGTCCGCAAGAAGATCATGCGTGCGGTGACCGACAGCGGCAGCTCGGTCGTATACGACCGGGAGTCGCAGCCCGGGGTCGCGAATCTCCTGGAGATCCTCGCTTCGTGCACCGGCGGAAAGCCCGCGGACCTGGCCGAGCGATACGACTCGTACGGCGCTCTCAAACGGGACACCGCCGATGCCGTGCTGGAACTGCTGCGGCCGGTGCGGGAACGGCACGCGGAATTGTGCGCCGACCCGGGATATGTGGACGCGGTTCTCCGTGCCGGGGCCGAGCGGGCCCGGCAGGTGGCCCGGCCGACCGTCGACGCGGCGTACGCGGCGATCGGTCTGATGCCACCCGCCTGAATACACGAAGAACGGCCTCGGAGATCGAAAGGGATTCTCCGAGGCCGTTCCGCTCGAACCGTCAGGCCTGCCCGGAGGCCAGTTCCCTGCTGCGGTCGCGAGCCGCTTCGAGTGCGGCGATCAGGGCGGCCCGTACGCCGTGGCGCTCCAGCTCCCGGATCGCGCTGATCGTCGTACCCGCGGGCGAGGTGACGGCCTCGCGGAGCTTGACCGGGTGTTCGCCGCTGTCGCGCAGCATGACGGCCGCGCCGATGGCCGCCTGGACGATGAGGTCGTGGGCCTTGTCCCGGGGGAGGCCGAGGAGGATGCCGGCGTCGGTCATCGCCTCGACGAGGAAGTAGAAGTACGCGGGGCCGGAGCCGGAGAGGGCGGTGGCCGCGTCCTGCTGGGACTCCGGCACCCGGAGCGTCTTGCCGACCGGCTTGAAGATCGCCTCGGTGCGGAGGAGGTGGTCCTCCGTGGCGTGGGTGCCCGCGGAGATGACGGACATGCCCTCGTCCACGAGGACGGGGGTGTTGGGCATGACGCGTACGACGGGGACGCCCGCCGGCAGCCTCTCCTCGAAGAAGGCCGTGGGGATGCCGGCCGCCGCGCTGATCACCAGCCTGTCGGCAGGCAGATGGGGGGCGAGCTCGTCGAGGAGCGCGGCCATGTCCTGCGGCTTCACGGCGAGGATGAGGGTGTCGGCGGACTTGGCGGCCTCGACGTTGGTGACGGTGTCGACGCCGTAGCGGGCGTGGAGTGCCTCGGCCCGCTCGGGGCGGCGGGCCGTGACCAGCAGGTCGTCGGCCGACCAGCCGGCGCGGATCATGCCGCTGAGGAGTGCCTCGCCGATCTTTCCTGTGCCGAGGACGGCGACTTTCTGGGCCACGGGGCTCGCTCACCTCTTCTGCGCTTGAGTTCAGGGGGCGTGCCGAGCCATCTTCGCACCCGGCGCGCACTCCATGAGGCGGCGTGTGGAACCCGGCGGACCACGAGGGCTCACGCCGGAGTGAACGGGACCGCATATTCCTGGTGGCCGATTCCACGTTTACATCGCGGTAACACGCCAACTGTCCAACGAACAGCTCCCCTTGGACAGAATGACCGCGGGTGTCCACGGCACGCTCCGTCACCCTCTACCGTCCGGCCTGCCCCCACCTCGACGTCTTCCGCTGCCCGATCTCTCGTCCGACAGGCAACGATCCGCATCGCTGTGCGCCGCACCGCGCACTGGAGGCAACCTCATGGAGAAAATACCCTTCGGCCATGCCCGGAATATTCTGCTGCGGGCCAAGCTCCGGTCAAACCCTCGTCCCCTGGTCGAACTCGCCGACCTCCGCGCCGACTTCACCGCATCCCTCGTCGTCTTCCTCATCGCCGTACCGCTCTCCGTGGGCATCGCCGTCGCCTCCGGAGTCCCGGTCGAGCTGGGGCTCGTCACCGGTGTGGTCGGCGGTCTCCTCACCGGGCTGCTGCCGGGCAGCAGCCTCCAGGTCAGCGGGCCCGCCGCCGGGCTGACCGTGCTCGTGTACGAGGCCGTGCGGGACTACGGGCTCGGGGCGCTCGGCGCCCTGGTGCTCGCCGCGGGCGTACTCCAGATCGCCATGGGACTGCTGCGTCTGGGGCGGTGGTTCCGGGCGATCTCCGTGTCGGTGGTGCAGGGGATGCTCGCGGGCATCGGTCTGGTGCTCATCGCCGGACAGCTGTACGCGCTGACCGACACGCACCCACCCGCCGGCGGCCTGGAGAAGCTCGGCGGACTGCCCGGCCTGATCACCGGCACCGTGACCTCGGCGGACGCGCTGTCCGCTGTCGCGGTGGGCGTCGGTACGACAGTGGTGCTGGCCCTGTGGCCCCGCTGGCGGCAGGGTGCGCGGGCGGTGCCCGCGCCACTGGCCGCGGTCGCGCTGGCGACGGCGGCGGTGGCCGCGCTGTCCCTGCCGGTGGCCCGGGTCCAGGTGAACGGCCTGCTCGACGCGGTCCAGCCGCCGGACGGCGACGACTTCGCGCGGCTGGGCGAGATCGGAGTGCTGGGCACGGTCCTGGCCTTCGCGCTCATCGCCTCCGCGGAGTCGCTGTTCAGCGCGGCCGCGGTCGACCGGCTGCACCACGGACCGCGGACCGACTACGACAAGGAGCTGATCGCGCAGGGCGCGGGCAACACCGTGTGCGGGATGCTCGGCGCCCTGCCCATGACCGCCGTGATCGTACGCAGCGCGGCCAATGTGCAGGCGGGCGCCCGGACGAAGGTCTCCCGGGTGCTGCACGGACTGTGGCTGCTGGTCTTCGCGGCCGTGCTGCCCTGGGCACTGGAGGTCATCCCCGTCGCCGCGCTGGCGGGCGTGCTGATCCACGCGGGCTGGAAGCTCATTCCCGTACGGGATGTCGTCCGACTGTGGCGGGAGCATCGCGGTGAGGCGGTGGTGCTGGTGGTGACCACAGGCGCGATCGTGGTGACGAACCTGTTCGAGGGCGTCATCATCGGGCTCCTGATGGCCGTCGCGAAGGCTGCCTGGGAGACCTCGCACGTCCATGTCGAGACAGTGGGCACAGTGGACGGTGTCGTACGGGCCAGGGTGCTCGGCAACGCCAACTTCCTCAAGTTGCCAAAGCTGTTGGACGAGTTGGAGGAACTTCCGCGGCCGGGTCACGGCGTGGAGCTCGACCTCAGCGGCCTCCGCCACATGGACCACGCGTGCAGGGCGGCGCTGACGGCCTGGTCCGAACGGAACGCGGCGCCGACGGCCGCGGTGACGACTGTCCCGCCGCCGGCTCTCTGACGGACCCCGGCCCTGGGCGGAGCCGCCGGGTGGGGGTCGGGCTCAGGGTCGGGTCAGGGTCTTCACCCATGGCGGCCGTGTCGGCGCGGCGGGACCCTTGGCCCTATGAAGCGTTCACACGGTTCAGGCCGGAATCCCGTATCCCCGTCCGAGGCACGGCAGTTGGCCGTCGCCTCGGCCACCCTCGGCCCTTGGCGGGCGGCCGGCGCGGTCGCCGCCATCGGCAGCGCCGTGTCCCTCGGCCTCCACACGGTCACCGGTGACTTCGGCCTGGCCGTGGTGGCAGGCGCGCTGTCGGTGGGGCTGATGTTGTTCTTCCTGGTCGGCGGCATCGGCGGGGTGCTCGGCGACCGGAGCGCCAACTCCTCGGAGCATCGCATCCGTCGCTGGGCCCGCGCCCACCCCTGGCAGGTGGCCGTGGTCCCCGCCGGCGCCCTGCTGGTGAGCGACCTGGTCATGCGACAGGTCCTGACCGACGAGTCGTTCTTCAGCAGTATGTGGGACGGGCTGTGGCGCGGGGCCCTGGTGACGGTCGTCACCGGGCTGATAGGCACGTTCGGCGCTTCCCGCCGCTGAACGAAAAGTGTCCGGAAACGCAGAAATGCCCTGGCAGGAACCGGAGTTCCCACCAGGGCATTTCTTAAAAATTGTTCGGCGGCGTCCTACTCTCCCACACGGTCCCCCATGCAGTACCATCGGCGCTGAAAGGCTTAGCTTCCGGGTTCGGAATGTAACCGGGCGTTTCCCTAACGCTATGACCACCGAAACTCTATGAAATTAACCAACCGGATAGCAACACGGTCGTTACTTCAGAACCTACACAGTGGACGCGAGCAACTGAGGACAAGCCCTCGGCCTATTAGTACCAGTCAGCTCCAACCGTTACCGGTCTTCCACACCTGGCCTATCAACCCAGTCGTCTACTGGGAGCCTTAACCCCTCAAAGGGGGTGGGAATACTCATCTCGAAGCAGGCTTCCCGCTTAGATGCTTTCAGCGGTTATCCCTCCCGAACGTAGCCAACCAGCCATGCCCTTGGCAGGACAACTGGCACACCAGAGGTTCGTCCGTCCCGGTCCTCTCGTACTAGGGACAGCCCTTCTCAATATTCCTACGCGCACAGCGGATAGGGACCGAACTGTCTCACGACGTTCTAAACCCAGCTCGCGTACCGCTTTAATGGGCGAACAGCCCAACCCTTGGGACCGACTCCAGCCCCAGGATGCGACGAGCCGACATCGAGGTGCCAAACCATCCCGTCGATATGGACTCTTGGGGAAGATCAGCCTGTTATCCCCGGGGTACCTTTTATCCGTTGAGCGACGGCGCTTCCACAAGCCACCGCCGGATCACTAGTCCCGACTTTCGTCCCTGCTCGACCCGTCGGTCTCACAGTCAAGCTCCCTTGTGCACTTACACTCAACACCTGATTGCCAACCAGGCTGAGGGAACCTTTGGGCGCCTCCGTTACTCTTTAGGAGGCAACCGCCCCAGTTAAACTACCCACCAGACACTGTCCCTGATCCGGATCACGGACCCAGGTTAGACATCCAGCACGACCAGAGTGGTATTTCAACGACGACTCCACGAACACTGGCGTGCCCGCTTCACAGTCTCCCACCTATCCTACACAAGCCGAACCGAACACCAATATCAAGCTATAGTAAAGGTCCCGGGGTCTTTCCGTCCTGCTGCGCGAAACGAGCATCTTTACTCGTAGTGCAATTTCACCGGGCCTATGGTTGAGACAGTCGAGAAGTCGTTACGCCATTCGTGCAGGTCGGAACTTACCCGACAAGGAATTTCGCTACCTTAGGATGGTTATAGTTACCACCGCCGTTTACTGGCGCTTAAGTTCTCAGCTTCGCCCCACCGAAATGGAGCTAACCGGTCCCCTTAACGTTCCAGCACCGGGCAGGCGTCAGTCCGTATACATCGCCTTACGGCTTCGCACGGACCTGTGTTTTTAGTAAACAGTCGCTTCTCGCTGGTCTCTGCGGCCACCCCCAGCTCAGGAAGTAAATTCCATCACCGGAAATGGCCCCCCTTCTCCCGAAGTTACGGGGGCATTTTGCCGAGTTCCTTAACCATAGTTCACCCGAACGCCTCGGTATTCTCTACCTGACCACCTGAGTCGGTTTAGGGTACGGGCCGCCATGAAACTCGCTAGAGGCTTTTCTCGACAGCATAGGATCATCCACTTCACCACAATCGGCTCGGCATCAGGTCTCAGGCTTCATGCTGTCCGGATTTGCCTGGACAACGCCCTACACCCTTACCCCGGGACTACCACCGCCCGGGCTGGACTACCTTCCTGCGTCACCCCATCGCTTACCTACTACAAGTCTGGTTCGTCGGCTCCACCACTCCCCTTTCCCCGAAGGGTCCAGGGCGGCTTCACGGACTTAGCATCGCCTGATTCGATATTGGGCGTTTCAAAGCGGGTACCGGAATATCAACCGGTTGTCCATCGACTACGCCTGTCGGCCTCGCCTTAGGTCCCGACTTACCCTGGGCAGATCAGCTTGACCCAGGAACCCTTAGTCAATCGGCGCACACGTTTCCCACGTGTGTATCGCTACTCATGCCTGCATTCTCACTCGTGAACCGTCCACAACTCGCTTCCGCGGCTGCTTCACCCGGCACACGACGCTCCCCTACCCATCCCAGCGGGCGTTGGCCCTTCATGCTGGAATGACACGACTTCGGCGGTACGCTTGAGCCCCGCTACATTGTCGGCGCGGAATCACTTGACCAGTGAGCTATTACGCACTCTTTCAAGGGTGGCTGCTTCTAAGCCAACCTCCTGGTTGTCTCTGCGACTCCACATCCTTTCCCACTTAGCGTACGCTTAGGGGCCTTAGTCGATGCTCTGGGCTGTTTCCCTCTCGACCATGGAGCTTATCCCCCACAGTCTCACTGCCGCGCTCTCACTTACCGGCATTCGGAGTTTGGCTAAGGTCAGTAACCCGGTAGGGCCCATCGCCTATCCAGTGCTCTACCTCCGGCAAGAAACACACGACGCTGCACCTAAATGCATTTCGGGGAGAACCAGCTATCACGGAGTTTGATTGGCCTTTCACCCCTAACCACAGGTCATCCCCCAGGTTTTCAACCCTGGTGGGTTCGGTCCTCCACGAAGTCTTACCTCCGCTTCAACCTGCCCATGGCTAGATCACTCCGCTTCGGGTCTTGGGCGCGCTACTCAACCGCCCTATTCGGACTCGCTTTCGCTACGGCTTCCCCACACGGGTTA